>NZ_CM187543.1:375000-5312500 GCF_059817965.1 Allobosea sp. TBD101 | reverse complement strand
AGTTCCGCCCGCCAAGCGTCGCCATTGGAGCGCCGCTCCCGGTTCAGCCGATTGGTCTCCTGAGCGTACGCGCGCATCGCCTCCTCGACCATCTCCGGCGCCATCATCCGATCCTTCAGGCCAGCGAGCACGCGGCTTTCCAGCGTGTCCTGACGGATACTGCGGCTGTTGTCGCAGGTCGCCTTACTGATGTGGTTCGAGCAGGCATAGCGCTGCGGGCCGCGGAGGGAATAGGGGCCACCGCAGCAGCCGCAAAAGATCAGGCCGGACAGCAAGGTGCGGGGGCGGCGCGCGACGTTCAGGCGGTTGCGCCGGTGATGCTCGCGCACCCCTTCCGTCAGCTTCGCGAATTTATCCGTGATCTCGTTTTGGCGCGCGCGGGCGGCCTGCCAGAGTTCGTCGTTGACGATGCGCCATTCTGGAACGTCCTTGACGATCCAGGCGGTCTGCGGGTTGAGCCGGGAGACGCGTTTGCCGGATGAAGGGTCCTTGATGTAACGCAGGCGGTTCCAGATGAGCCGGCCGATATAGAGCTCGTTGTTGACGATGCCTGTGCCGCGCTTCACATGGCCGCGGATGGTGGTGTCGCCCCAGGGCTTGCCGCCAGGGCCGGGAATGCCCTCGCGGTTCAAAGTCAGGGCAATGCTGCGCGGCGCGACGCCGGCGGCAAACATCGCGAAGATGCGGCGGACGACTTCGGCTTCATGGCCGTCGATGGTCCGGTCGCCCCGGATCGGCGCGCCATGCGCATCGAACTGCTTCACGACCTTGTAGCCGTAGCAGAGGCCGCCGCCGGACTTGCCGGCTTCGACGCGCCCGCTCATGCCGCGATGGGTCTTCTCGGCGATCTGCTTGAGGGCCAGCGCGTTCATCGTGGCGGTGAGCCCGACATGGAGCTCGGTGATCGCGCCCTCCGACAGGGTGACGATCTGCACGCCGGCGAACTGGAGCTGCTTGAAGAGCGTCGCCGTGTCGGCCTGGTCTCGGCTTACCCTGTCCAGACCCTCCGCCAAGACGAGGTCGAACCCGCCTTCCAGGGCCGCCTGCAGCAAAGCCTGGATGCCGGGCCGCAGGATCATGCTCGCCCCTGAAATCGCCGCGTCCTTGTAGGTGCCGACGACCTCCCATCCCTCGCGCTCCGCACGCTCCCGGCAGACCCGGAACTGATCCTCGATCGACGCCGCACGCTGGAGGTCGGACGAATAGCGGGCGTAGATCGCGACGCGGGTCATAGGGACGCCTCCTGAACGGGGCCCATCATCACAGGCTCTCGGGGGTCGGGTGCACGAAGTATCGATATCGCCTGCGTTGCCTTCAAGCCTTCTTCCCCTTCGGCCGCGAGCCGGTCTGCGGGAAATCCTCGGTGCAGCGAGCGGATTGGGGCCCGCTTACCGGGTCCTGTCGCTGACAGCGTCAGAAGTGCTCGTGCTCCACGACATCGGCAGCAACGATCTCAGCGATCATGCCCTTATGAATCGTGATTCCACGTTCGGCGAGGAAGGCAATCGCCCTCGAATCATCCCCGTTCCAGAGGATTCCGCCGTAGTTTTCGGCGTAGGTCAGCAGTCCCTTGTAAGTATTGGTGCCCAACCCGCGTGCCAGAGCTTCGACCGCGTGACAATAGCGCGCAGGCGCGAATGCCTCCCGCGCCCTCCACTTCATGTTGAAGATCCTTTTCCCATCCAACCGTACGAGCATTGTCTCATCCTTTCCGTTAAATCTTCTGAGCTTCTTCCCAGTCCGAATACTGAATCCCAACATCAGCTGGAGGCTCGCTTCAGCTCGCGCGCGATCTGTCGGCCCATCAGTCGAGCCAAGCGACGGATGGCCTCGCTGGCGGCACCGGACGGTGCGTGCTGTCGGTCGGAGGCAGCCGTGACCACTTCAGCGTCGACACCGGCCGGCTGGTGGGAGCGGGAAATCTCCGGACGCTGTCTTGGCCTCTTGGCCATGGCCACCTCCAAATTGGGAGATGACCAAATCCATCGCGGTGGCCTGAAAAAACAGGGGGGAAGTTTCGGAATAAGGAGATACGGCTAGGTCAGCCAGATCGCTGCCTCGGCGAGAACGCTGATCTCTTTTGATAACGTCGCCGGCTCAAAACATTTCCCGCCATCGGCCTTGAGCCGAACTCGGGTTGCTAGCCCCTTCACCATGGCCGTGGCGCACAGATGAACGAGTTCTGCGACGACGTTCTCACGCGCAGGATGCTTCTTAACGGCAAGGCTGAGTGCCTCATCGAAATACGACCAATCCCGGTTGAAGTCCGGGTTGTCCCCTGACGAGCGGAAGCCGTGAACCAGGAAGAATTCCTGCGCCATGTGGCAAGTCACGATCATGCTGCCACAGCGGTGCAGATCGCCCAGCGCGATGAACCACTGGTACATCAGGGTCAGGTGCATGTCGTCAAGCCAGAGTTTGGCGGGATTAACTCGGGCATGCAGAGCCAGCAATGCCCGAAAGAGCCGGTCAACCACCCAGGGCTTCGGATCCTCTTCCGAAGGCTCGCTGTTGACGGCTCGGTCGAGCGTCTCGCGCAGATCGCTCTTCGCCGCTTTGCCGTTGTTCTGCTGTCGGAGGTCACGCAGATGCCCAGTCTGAACATGGGCTCGCCGAAGAGTCTTCAGCGTGGCCTGAAGAAGTCTATAAGCGTGATCGATCCGGATCTCTGCACTGTGGTCACCGGAACCATGACAGCGCTCCAGTCCAAGCTGAAACAGGCCGTCGTTCAGACCGTGAGCGTAAGCGCCAGACGTCAATTCAGCGATCTCTGACCAATCCTTTATAGTCTCTTGCAAGTCGGCAAAGCTGCCCATTGCGTGTCTGTACCGTTGGTCACGATTGACAATGGTGTGGCCAACGCGCGGATTGTAGATGCCTTTCCGTGATGAGCTTTTCTCTATTTCGATCAGGCCGGTTTCTATCAATTCACGGTGCAAGGTCTCGATGGTTTTGAATAGTGTCATCAAGAAGCGGATCAAGATGATCTCGTGTGCTGACTTCGTAGCGTTTCCGTGTTTGAAAATATTTCGATCGACCCTGATATCTCGATCCAATACCAGATTAATCTTACCTTTAGGATCGAGGGTAATCTTACGCGCATCCTTCGCCGCTATCTCCATGATGATTTGGAGACGGCGGTTTCTAACGCATGAAATATGCGGTGCGAGCGAAGCGAGATGGGTTTCCTCGATGAGAAGTTTATCACGCTCGATAATCTTCCCAGCGCGGCCAACCTCGCCTATCTCGCCAGTCCTTGGCACAGCAGCCCGCCTTTGGCCGGACAACGCAGGGCGAACATACTCGTCGTAGTCCTCGAAGTAGTCAGTTCCTGCATACGGGTCGAGGGCATCTATGGAAGGTGGCAGGCTGCCTTTTAACGTTCGCTGCTTGATATCCAGTTCAACCAACAGCCCATTTTTATCGAAGACATCGATGCCTCTGCGCCCGAAATAAAACGCTCTCTTTTCGCTTAGCAGAACGCAGCGGACGAGCTCGGATCCCTTTTCTTGAAGCAGTTCGAGGCGCTTCAATCCATCCAATACAATCGTGATCTTCTCAAGCTTGATTAGCAATATCGGCTGTACGGTTAGATGCGCCTCCTGATCCGACAGGGAGGAGGGCTTCCACTGATCGGAAGGGATGAACCGGCGGCCCTTGGGGACCATCCAAATCACGTCTGCCAGTTTTAGGTCCGCGAACGTGATGCCTTGTTCGAGCTTACGACTGACGATCGCCTCGTTGATGCCGCAGGCGATCTGAAAGATGCTGAGCACCTTGCCGCCGACGCGACGGCATTCGCCATAGCGAGCAGAAACCAGATAGGCCTCGGAGAAGTCGGGCTTACCGCCATCGACGCGCCCGCTGGGCTGTTCGTTTAACGCTCTTCCCATTCTCGCGAATCGCCACCCTTTCTCCAGGAGAGGATGGCGAAGATCGCGAAAAGGCCTAGGGCGTCGGCAAGCTGTGGTTAATTTTGGAAGCGCTGGCCTACGGAGTGCCGACCCCGCCCGTCTTCACGGAAAATCTGGCCTGGAACTGCTCCTTCTCGGCAGCGACGACACCATCGGCATCACCAACGATATACTGCGAGGAGGTGATCAGACCCGCTTCGCAATCGAGAACGCCGGCGTAGGCGATCCCTTCGTCCTTGCGCAGCAGCCGGGGCGTGTTGCCATAGGCCAGGATCGGGATGCGCGCCTTCATCATGGCATCGACCTGTCCGACCTGTCCGAGGATCACGACCGCTCGGCAGCCGCCCTGCATCGCGCTGACGAGTTCGTCCTTGCCGAAAACGGCGCTGTTACCGAAATGGCTGGCGCCGATGATCACGACGTGATCCTTGCCGCGCGTCCTGAGCACCTCATTGAGCTTGAGGCGCCCGACATGGGGCACCACGGGGAGCGCGTCGCCCTCGAATTCAGCGATCTGTGTGTAATTCACGGTGCTGGGGAGAACCCTGGCCAACGGGCCGAGGCTCTCGCAGATCTTCATGCACTTGTAGGCGGCCATATCTCTCTCCTGACGAAAGTTGCAGTCGGGAGAGTTTTCGAACCGGTCCTCTCCGAAACCAGAGGGCAAGTTTCGGAAGGGTTCGGCGTGGCGGATGCGAAGCACTTGGTGATCAGGTCGCGCTAGGCTTGAACAATTGCCCGAATCCCTGTCCCCGCGACTTCCAGCTCGCGGCCTTGCGCCAGTGCGGGCGAAGAACATGGTCGTGGATGATGAGTTCGGCAAGGCGCAGGAGCCGGTCGGCATCGTCGCCCCTAGGGCGGAAGAAGTAGAATTCCTGCGCCGCGCTGACGCGCTTCAGATCACCGAAGCCGTAACCGGTCTGACGCATGAGCTCGACCGGCGCGATGCCAATCAGATCGCAATGTGCGCGACCAGCGTCGCTGTAGAGCCAGGGGTTGAGCGCAGCATGGCGCATGCGATGATGCAGCTGCTTGTCGAACTCCCTCACCGACATGGATTCCGGCAGGCGCACCGCTAGCGAGCGCTCCGCCAGGGCGACTGGCGATCCGCGCAAGGGCGCCGTCGGCGGCAGGATGTGTTGTAGCATCCAGTTGTCGAACCCGAGGTCGGAGCAGAGGTGCCCGTCAGCGCTCGTGGTCAGCGAGCCGTAGCGATCGGCGTTGAGCTCGCGCAGCCGATCGCGGATGTTCACCTGGGCGGTCACGGAGACCTTGTGGACGGCAATCCTGAGGCGGCGCGCAAGGCCGAGCAGCCCGGTCGCCGTCGGCAAGCGATGATCCTCGCCGCACCCGGCTGCGTAAATCCAGACCAGCTTGCCGGGGTTGTATTTCAGTGCGAAGCGCTCATTGATGAAGCTGTCTTCCTGAAGCCGGAACACGCTCTTTCCACCGATGCGCGGCCAACGCGTCGGGTACCATTCGGTGACCGCACCGGCTGATCCCGCTGGCAGCAGCCTGCTGCCGACAGCGCGCTTCCTCGTAGCTGTATCGGGCTTGGCCTGTTCATTCGTCATCATGGTCTTGATCCTCGCAGAGCTTCCCGGGGGCATTCCCGATCTCACACTCATTTTCCGCTGCTCACTTCGGATTCGACTTGGAAGGCTTACCCTCGCGCCTGCAGGAACCCGATCGGCTCAGGTTTCGCTGCGCCTACCGCCAATCGGTCGGCCGCCTCGACATCGGCGACGGTCAGATGCCTGCGGCCAGCCGCTGCCGCGTAGCCGAGCGCCAGCCGCGCGACCCGCGTAATCCGCCTCGGATTGGCGCGCGCCAGCCGGACGATGACCTCGTCACCGGGCGGGGTGATCACCCCGCGCGCCTCGTCCAGCGCCGCCCTGACGATCAGCCGCGTGATCGCGAGAAGATCATCGCCACTAGGGGCGGCGATCTCGACCATGACCAGCCTGTCTTGAATGAATGCGGGTAGACGACCGGCATCATTCGCGGTCGCGGCGACGATCGCGCCCGACAGGTCGAAGGGGATACGCAGATATTCGTCGTGAAGAGCGCGGCTGTTCTCCGGTTCCAACATGTTGAGCAGCACGTTGTAGGGCTGCTCGTCACGGTGGCTGTCGAACTTGTCGATTTCGTCGAGGAGGATGACGGGCTGGGCGGTGTTCCCACCGACCAAGGCCTCGTTGACGACCGACATGCGCGCGCCGCGCCAGGAGGTCGGGTGGCCGACGATCAACTGCTGCGCATCGCTATTCGTCGCGCAGGAGAAGGCATGGATCGCAGTACCGAGGGCGCTCGCGATTGCTTTCGAGGCATGGGTCTTGCCGATGCCTGGCGGTCCGAGCAGCAGCAGCGGCGGCACGCTGACAGCCGCCTCCGACATCATCGACAACGCCACCGCCCGGTCGATCAGGTCGATGACGGTCGCGAATGTCGGGCAGGCCAGCCTGACCTCGGCCAGCCGATCGCGCATCGTCTGCGAGCCGAACAGCAGGGGCCGGGCAGCACCACGCTCGTCGTCGGCAAGCCAGCGGAGCTTTTCCAGACGAACCTGCTCCTCGGTGCTCAGCGTGGGCTGAGGCAGGCCGAGTTCAAGCTCGTCGTCGAACATGTATGGCCGGCCGTATACGCGCTCGAGCTGGTCCAGCAGCGCGGCGCGGTCATAGATCGCGACCTCGCGAGCCGGATAAGCACTGTTATCGAGGAGAGGGTTGGCCGCGGCGTCGCCGACCACATCCTCATCTCGACTGATTGGCAGCGCACGGCTCCGACGCTTGATGCGAGGAGCCGTTTCATAGGCGGGGATGGTGTCGGTCATCATGTGATCTCGGTGGGTGTGCTCGGTCGAGCTGCACCCGGCACCACCGATCACGACGAAAGGCGCGACACGGAGGTCGCGCCTTCACCGGCTCAGGCTTGGCCGTGTGTTCTGGCGCAGCTCAGTCGAGGTTGGTGACCGTCCGCCCGAGCTCGACCGCCCATTCGATCGCGGCCCGCATGGGATCGGGGTCACGGCCGCGCGGTGCGATCAGGTCGAGGGCGGCTCGCTTGATTGCGAGGTCGTCGTCATCGAGAGCCCGGCACACGCCGATCCGGGCCAGCCGCGCATAGGCGAGAAGCTCGGCGCCCCTGAGCGGTTCGTCGAGGAGCGAGGGATCCGAGATCTTGCCCTGCAGGCGTCGCCAGACATCGATCTGCGCCAGCAGCGCGCGAGCGCCATCGAAGAGGTCAGCGAGGTCGACCGGCGTCGCAAGCCAGAGCTGAAGCGACCGGGCCATCGCGACCGGATAGGCGGCGGGCTCGCCTGCCGCCGCGCGGAGGCAATCATCTGCCGAGACCTTCGGCAGCCTGGCCGGCCTCATGCCGTCCTCGCTCATCGCGACGAAGTCGCCGCCGCACATCCGGCTGACGCGATAGACGATGTCAGGCTCGCCCGAACGGCGGGCCTGATGGCGCAGGGTGCGCCGCAGGTCCGCGCGGGCGCGGTAATCTGCTTCGCCGTGCGGCGCGATCAGCATCGTCGCGACATTGCCGGCGTTGATCAGGATCGCCCAGGCCCGGACAGCATCGGATTTGAGGTCGTCGACCGTGACGACGCCGTCGCCCAGGGCCGTCAGCAGGTTTTCGATCTGACCGGCATGGAAACGGGCTCGCCCCCGGATCGGCAAGAGCGACGGACGCTCACGCCAGACCGAGGCGCACCGCCGGAGAAGGGATTGATCCTCGTCGCCCAGGAACTCGAGAGCCTCGAGTTCGTCGACGATGCCGACGAGCGGGACCTCGTTGGCGGCCGAACGCCAGGCCGTCGCGATGTCCGGGTTATTGCTGATCTTCACGGGACTGCTCTTTCATGAGGGGTGATCTGCTCTCCGCAGCGCCTTTCCCCCGGTCCCTCTTCCCCATTGACCGGACCCCAACGCGAAGGGGCGGCACCGCGCGGCGCCGCCCCTTCCTCGGAAGACCGATGGTGTGGTCGCCTTGAGCTGGCCTAGACGATCGGGATCCAGTCCGGCTCGAGCACGATCGTCGCGGTGGGGCGCCAGCCATGGGCGGGCCAGGCAGCTTCCGTAACGAGATGGCGGATCGCCGCCTGCATGTGCGCGGGATCGCCGCGGCTGGCGCGAGCATTGATGACGGTGACGAGCCGCTCCTTCACCTGCGCTTCCTGCGAATGCTTCAGCGCCGGCCAGATCGCGATCTGTGCCGCGGCCATGTAGGCCAGGATGAGCGCGCCCTCGCAGGCCCAGCGCAGATCGCGCGCGCCATCTTCCGCCTGCCGCGCCAGGACCCGGAGACGATCGGCGATCGCGAACATCTGCTCCACGCGTGCGAGCCGGCCCTCGAAGGACGGCTCCGCCTTGAGGAACAGGCCCCACCGGGCGATCTCACGGGGAGAGAGCAGGATTTCCCCGGCCGAGGGCGGGGTCAGGTCGGCGAGATCGAAGGACCGGATCGGCCAGTGCGCCAGGCCCCGATCATCCTGGGAGGGTGCCACGGGCCCCGGTGGCACGATCAGCGGGTCCACCGCATAGGCGGCGCGCCGAAGCCGGATCCGGGTCGCGGTCGCGGCATCGAGCATCGGCGCCTCGCCACGCTCGGCATCGTCACCGTGGAGCGCGCCAGCCTCTGCAAGTGCCATCTTGGCATGGGCGTCGTGAACGGTGTCGCAGGGCCAGATCGCGACGATCGCGCTGCAGGAGAGACCGGCAATGGCGAGCGCGACCCAGGCCCGGTTTTGCGGATCGGGGTGATGGCTGCCGATCATCAGCCTGCGGGCCTCATCGCCACAGCGCTTCGCGTCGATGGCGACAGCCTGAAGGTCAGGCGTGCTGCGGCGGAACGCGATGAGCTCCGACACCGAGGGATCGTCACTGATGCTCTCCGCGATCGCCGTCAGCGGATCGCGGATGGGATCGGCTGGACCATCCTGGCCACCGGGATGTGCATTATCGTGCGGCGCCAGCGGGCCGCGAGAGTCGTTCCTGCTCATGTCTTGCTTTCTCATGTGGGTCATAGCCTTGTCGGCTACGCCCTCGTCCGGTCCCTGGAATCGCGAGAGGGCACCGCGGTCCGCGGCGCCCTCCCGGCATGCTCTGAGCCTGATCCAGTCCGGATCAGAGCGGCTTGAACCGACCGGCCGCCTCCCGCTTCATGCGACGAAGCTCTCCGAGGCGATCGGCCATCGCGCCGGCGAACATCACAATGTCCCGCAGGCGCTGTTCGACGAAGCGCAGCGACTGCTCCTCGATCCGGCGCCGGACGGTCTGGTCCCCGGCCGTGACCGCGTCGATCAGCCAGGCCCGCGCGAGATCGGCCGCTGCCAGCAGGTTCGCGCCGTGGCAGGCGCGCTGAAGCCGGTCGAGACGCTCGCGATCGAGATCGGCTTCCGTCTCGATCGCCCGGGCGAAGCGGTCGGCGTCGTCGAGCTGTAAGGCCGCGCGCTCGACCAGGATCGCTGCCGAGGTCTGGTCGCGCAGGAAGGCCATCAGGCTGAGACCCTGCTCCAGGCCGAGGACCGTCGGGCGGCCATCATGGCTGTCGTCGAGAGCGGGCACCGTCGCCGCATGGAACATGGTCTCAACCGCGGCGGGTTCGCCGAGGTCGCCATGAGCGAAGGCCTTCCGCGCTAGCTCTGCGAAGTCCGCATCGCCACCGACCGACGCGATGACATCGCCGAGGACACGTCGGCGCGCCGCGAAGTCTACGGCCACGCGCGGCGGCGCCAGCGCGACCGTGATGGTCGCGGCCGCGTTCAGGAGCGACAGTCCGAGGAGCATGTCGAGGTAGTAGACGACCTGCGCCCGCGCAGAGGTGCCGGCAAGCGCGAGGAAGCGGGTGATCTCGACAGCGTGGCCGATGGCGCGCCCGGCGACCTCGCCGACCTGGAGGGTCTCGGTGGCGATGATGGCGTAGCCCTTCTCCGCGCCAGCGGAAAGCGACAAGCGGTCGCTGAAGGCCGCGAGGTCGTCGGTAACCGCTCTGATCGGCAGTTCGAGCTCGATATCGGCGAGTGAGGCAGAGGAGATGGTCTTCATTTTCAGTCGTCCCAGATCATAGGGGTGACAGCCACATAGCTGCGTTTTCCCCCGGGCCCTGGAATCCAAGGAGGCGCCCGTTTCCGGACGCCTCCCTTCTTCATCCGTTCCTATTCGGCGCGACCGTCAGACCAGTTCGTTCCAGTCGAACTGGAGCCGATCGCGGGCGCCCACGGGCAGGGTTTTTATCCAGGCCGCCTCGGCCGTGACGTGCCGGACCGCCGACTGCATGGAAGGCGGATCGCCAGCCTCGCCGCGCCTGTTGATCAGGGCGACCACCTGCTTCTTGGTTTCAAGCGCGTCGCGGTTGTGAACCGGCCAGATCATGACCTGGCAGGCGGCAAGGTATCCCATCAGGCGGGCGCCCTCGGCAGCCACCGTCAGCTCGCTGGCGTTGGCAGGACCGCGGCCGGCAAGTTCGAGCAGGCGGTCACAGGTCTCGAACATTTTCGCCGCGCGCTGGAGAAGCGCATCGAGGTCGGGGGCGGATCTGGCGAACCTGCTCCATTCGACCACCTGCCTGTCGGCGAAGGCCGGCGGTCCGCCGCGCTTCGGCAGATGCTCGACGAGATCGAAGCGCTCGAGCGGCCACGCAGATAGTCCTCGGTCGTCGCTCTGTGGCGCAGCCGGCGCCGGCGGCAGGATCAGGGCCGGTACCGCGAAGGCGCCGCGCCGCCAGCGGATCCGCCGGGCGGTTTTTGCGTCCATGCTGCCGTCGAAGTCCTTTTCGCGGCGATGCAACTGCACGCCGGTCCGCGCATCGAGCGCGAGCTTTGCCTCGGCCGCGTCGAGGTCGTCCGCCGGCCAGAGCGCGACGAGCGCGATCAGGCTGATGCTCATGATCTCGAGCCCGCCGCAGACGGCCTCGCCGACATCATCGCCGCTCTCGCGCGCCAGCCACACCCTGAACTCCTCCGAGTGGAGGTTCTTGGCACTCCTTGCGGCATGCTTGAGATCGAGCGGCTGGCGCCTGAACGCCACCAACTCGGCAACACTAGGATCATCCCCGGCGGCGATCTCCATCGCCACCGTGATGGGATCACGCATGGTGGTCTCCGCCGGCTCGTCGATCGCCTTGCTGGCGCGCCGGGCGAGCGAGCGACCGCCCTCATTCTTCCTGGTCATGTCGGTACTTTCATCGGGGTTCCAGCCATATCGGCTGCGCGTCCCTCTCGATCCCCAGATGGGAAAGGCGCCCGGTGGGCGCCTTCGTCGTCGCGGCAGATGGTTTTGGCTCAGGCCGCCAACTGGAAGTACTGGCTGCGCTGGCGGAGCCATCGCTCGATCTCGTCGAGATGAGGATGTTTGCTGACCTCATCCTGGGCGAGACCGGCACGCAGCTCGGCAACCTGCCGCAGCGCCATCGGCAAGGTCAGCCACGGCACCTCGGCTTCGGTGGTCAGCCGATCGCGCAGCCACGCCTGGCCTCTTTGCCAGGCAACCGGAGACATGGCCTCCGGCGCCTCCAGCAACATCAACCGATTTGCAAAGGCTTTCAGCCGCTCGTCCGTGAACTGCGCGGCGATAGCCGGGCGATCCTCCCAGGGCGAAGCGTGCCAGCGGGCGCTCAGCCGGGCATCCTCGTTTGAGAGGAAGCCTCCGGCATAGAGGCTCGCCTCCGGATAGGGCGGTGGCTCGCGGTCGGCGAAGCGGTTCGCCATCGCGACGGCGAGATGAGCACGGAACTCGGCATGATCGCGGACCCGTGCCGCGCGCTCGTGGTAGAGCGCCGCATCTCGCTGGTTCGGTGGCAGGGCGTGGCAGCCCTGCTCATAGGCCAGCAGGATCGGCTGGGCATTGGTCCGTACCAGCCTGATCGGACGAGGGCCCGGACCGGAAAGGAGTTTGGCGATCTCCTCCGGGCTGCCGTCGAGATAGCTTTCCGGATCGATGGTCAGGTCGACAGTCGCCCAGGAGGTCGCGACCGGCGGGTTCGCGATGACGCCGACGACGGGAGCGAGCTTCGATGCACCACCGAGAAGCAGGACCTCGCCGCCGGCAAGGAGCCGGTTCGGGATGGCCTTGTCGGCGAGGCTGAGCATCATCGCGACCGTCACTGGCGCGACCTGGCGCAAGTGACGGAACAGGGCGAGCGTAGCTCGCGTATCGGCAAGGGCGTCATGCGCCTCGTCCTCGGCGAGCGCGATGCCATTGGATCTGCAGACGTCGCCAAGCCTGAAGCTCGGCTTGCCCGTCGGGCAGACCGGCACGGTAATGGCCGCGGGTTCCAGCATTGCGACCGCCCTGACCATGGTCAACAGGTCGGCCCGGCGATGGCCGCCAAGCTGGGTCGCATAGGGCGGGAGGAGATGGGTGAAGAACGTGTGCCGGAGCATTTCCTCGTCGAACCGGATCGTGTTGTAGCCGATCACGGTCGAGGGCGCCCAGGCAGACAGCGCCTTTGCGATGGCGCCGAGCATCTCCGTGCTCGACATCGGCGCCTGCTCGAGCTGGGCCGGACCGATGCCGGTCATGAGAAGCGCGCCCGGCGTCGGCACGATATGGGCCGGAAGTCGGCAGCGCAGCGAGAGCTCGCTGATCGGCTTAAGGCTGTCGTCGCAATTGATCAGGGCCGCCTGCAGCGGCACATTCCACTGCGGCTCCAGGCCGGAGGTTTCGAGGTCGTAGACGATATAGGACATGGCGGCTGCCTCTCAGTGCCGGCTCGTCGTGCCGGCCTCGATCGGCAGCTTTCTGAGAGTGATGCCGAGCCTGCGTGCGTCGACATGCATGGCGGTCTCGACCATCACCGCCGCATGCGAGCGCTCCATCTCGTCCTCCTGGAAGATCATCGCCTCATAGGCCGTGATCTTGCGCTCGAGGTCATCCTCGCTCTTCGCGGGCGGCTCGGCGATCATGAAGGCGAAGAAGCGAGCCTGCGCCCTGGCTCCTTCTGCAAGCTGCCGGCCATTGAGGCCGCCGAATTCGGGATGAATCCGATCGCCTTCCTGCTCCAGCAGCATCGCATGGGCCGTCGAGAGCTGCCACAGCAGGAAGTATCGGGCGGCGTTGTCGCCCATCTGCCTGTAGGTCCGTTCGTACCGTCCAAGATCCGCGGCCGTTGGTCGCGCGTCATCGCTCGCGGCGAACGCCGCTCCATTCGTTCTGCTCATCAAACTCACCCGTTCTGGAATGACCCGGAACGGCACGTCGGCTCAGATTCTCGGGGGTCCCCAAAATGGGTTCCGGAGTTCGCCTGTTTCCTCCTATGTGGACTGATCAAAAGCCGTGCGTCTGACTCAAGCGCAGGCGCTAACCTGGCCCATTCCTGCCGCTCGCGAGGTCCGCTTTCTGGCGGGCGGCCTCCAACTTTTGATTAGGGCTAAACCTCCCCTAATTCGCGCTGTCGTGAGGTGACGGTCTCCAGACGCGGCCGTCCGCCGGATCGAAGGGGATGCAGGCGACGAACCACTGCATCGCCGCTTCTCGAGCGCAGAAACCAGAGATTCTGAGAGGCTCGCGAGGGCGGTCTCGATCGTCCGATAGTACTTGACCTGCCACCCGAACGCGCAGCTCCTCGGCAGGACCGCGAAGGCTTCCACTCCGCCATTAACTCCCCGACGCTTCCGCACGTACCTAGCACCGAGGGCTTTCGCCTCGTCGGCCGCCAGTTGCATAAAGGGGTATAAGCGTCTGCCCATGCGCACGTTAAGGTCTTGGCAAGGCGATTGCGCTTGGGTATAGGCGCCGACTTTGAGATCGCTTGTCTTGGGCCGGCCGGCCTGTCGCTGGCTTGTGCAAACGCGATCATCGCTCCCACGGCAGGGTGCATTGCCTTCTAACGCCTCGCAGGAGGGTCGGATGAACCCCGAATTCGCAAGTTCGCTCGGAGTAGCTCGCTTGCCTGTCATCAGCCTGAAGGTCGTCGCGTCCGGCAAGAGGCAGCAGGCGTCGCCAGTCTCGTCGTGCCCGAAGTCGACGGAGAGCAACCTAAGCGCGACCCGAGCCGTCAAGTAATCGTCCAACTTGCCGAATCGACGCCGCATCGCGCATGGTCGCGGCCTTGGCGGTTGGCGGGTGCGTAAATGGGATCGCGTATCAGGGTTCTCCGAAATCTCGCTCGTGGAAGCGGCAAGTTTCACTTCCACAGGCGCGAGATCATCAGGGGTATCCTTGATAGCGCCGGTGCGGAGCGGCAGTCGCTCTCGGTATTCCTTGCTGCGAGCTTCTTTAGCCTGCCGGACGGCTGGTCCGTTTTCAACTTCAGCCCGAAGGACTGGCCGCTTGGCGACCGTCTAATCGCTTGCAGGCATCCCGCGGTAGAGGCTCGGCTGCTCGAGATGATCCTCGATTATGCCGACGCGAATGCGGATGCCGTAACGCGGCTCTACGCGCTGAGTGCGACGGCGAGCAACCAGCTACTCCGTCGGAACGTGGTCCAGATTGAGGCCGGCAACGATGAGCTGGATGCGGCTGACGCCCAATCTTTGTTTGGATTACGGATGAAATGCGCCGCCAACCAAGCGGCGACCGACGCTGTCATCGGTGCGGTAGAGCAGGGGCTACCGCTCAAGAGCTGGGCCCGCTCCCGCTTGGTACATCCTATGGTGTACCACTTCTCGCACACCCCTCCCGCCGCCTCCCTCGACAATTTCCTATCCTATATCGTGACCGGCAAGGAGCACGACGCCGAAAAGCTCGCGCTGAAGCTGATGTTGAGCGACGAGGCGGCACGTGAGTGCTCCCTGGCCTTCAGGTGCTTCATCGGGCTGATGGGGCATCCCTTCGACGCAATCGAGTTCGTCATCGACCATGTCGAGAACGAGATCGCATCGGGGCGCGCGCTGGCCAGCCATCTCGAGCGGTTCATAACGGAAATCGCCTTGAGGCAACCGGGCTCGCGCGCAGGGATGATCTCCTCCGTCATGCTCGGTCAGGTCGACTTCCTTGAAGGAACGCGTCCTGAAGGGCTGGCGCAGCGTTTCGAGATTCCCGAGCAGGACCTCGAAGCCTATGCTTCCCTCTGCAACGTCTCGCCGCTGGGGCACGCGTCCAACCCTGAATCCACGCGGCCGCTCGATGTTCTGACGCGGATGCGAGCGAACGAATACCCAGAGCCATCGGATTTCCACTTCATCTGGGTCAACCACGCCGTCTGGCACTTTATCGACGGCGGCCGCTTCATCGGCGCGCTCCTCCGATCGGTCTACATGGTCGACCGGGCCGCGAGCGATCTTGAGGTCCGCGCGTCGTTTCGACTGATGTGCTTCCTGGGGTTCGCGAGCCCTTTCCTAGCCTCGGCGCCGTCCGCGATGATCATGCTGAGAAGGCTTCACCGAAATGGTGTCAACGTCCCGCCCTCGGACGACATTGAGACGCGCACCGACCAACAGCTGCATCGGCGCGCACCTTTCAAGGATCGACTCTGGATTAACGAGCTCCAGTGGCGGCTCAGGCGTCTAGAGGAAGACGGGCGGATAGAGCAGTGGTTAAAGGTCGTCCGGTCCGAGACACGGCTGCGCCCGTCATACCTCACGGGTATCAATTGGCACTGGGTCGAGGAGATCATCGCGACGCGCCGCCTGAAGCCGTTCAGGAACCTCGACGGGGCCTTCCTTTTCATCCACATGGAGCTCGAGGCGAACACCGACCCGCTCCGCCTGCGACTGACCTTGGAGCCGCTGCTCAAGGGAAAGGAATTCGGCGATGCTGTCAGGACGATCATCAGTGAATTCGGCGCGGCCGCCGGAGCTCTGGTGCGGCGATACCTGACGACGCAGAACCTGCTTGCTGTCGGTTTCGCTCCCAACTACCTCGCAGCGCTGGACCAGCGCGTCCGCGCCATGGAAGCTTACATCCGCCAATTCAAATTTAACCCGCTCCTGACGGAGGAGGTGTATGAAAGTGAGGTCAAGGCGCTGACGGCCGAGCTATTCCTGACGGACGTGAACGCCGGCAAGTTCGAGATCCCGTGGGAAACGTTCCGCAAGGACGCGAACGATGCCAACCAAGAACTGTACCATGCGGCCGAAAGCCTGCGACGTCCGTTGGACGGCGCCGCTCCGCTGACAGCGATCGTCGAGACGCCGTTGGCATTCCCCAACGGTCGCACCCAGACCTTCAAGGTCCGACAACGGGACCAGGCGCTCTTCGCTTGCGTGATGGCAGTCCTCAAGGACTTCATGCAGCATCCCGCCTTCGGCCTTGAAGTCATCCTCTCGGGCCGGTTCCGACATAACAACCTGATACAGGAACTGTGGGCCGCCATGGCGGACGTCATCGGTGCGACCATCCCGTCCGTGTCGCAGCACGCCAAGGCGGCCCTCATCGACGATTACAAGCTGGCGGCCGAGCGGACCGTCGATGGCTGGTGCGCAAGCCGCCTCCAGACGAGGAGGCCGGAGAAACCGGCCGCACTCTTCGACCTGATCCCCGACTCCCGGGAGGTCGAAGCGCTCCTGGGGCTCGCCAAGGACGTCGACGGGATGCTCGCGATCACGGACGTGGTTATCGAGTGGATCAAGGCCAAGATGCGCACGCAGGTCGCCTCGGCGCGATCGGCATTCGAGCAGGAAGTAGCTACGGAGCTGAGCGCTTCCTTCGCGGAAGTCCGCGCGCAGCAGCTGTCGGGCGGCAACTATCGCGATGCCGACGTCCACCTGGTGTTCAACGCCGTCAACGACGCGGTCCAACGGCGCATAGGCGACCTCGGCCATTGGTTCGACGGCGTGGATTCGGCGACGTCGGGGCCGATCTCCCTCGGCCATCTCGGATTGGCGGCGGAAGCGCTATTCGAGAACATGATCCCCGGCAAGACACTTGCCTTAAAACTCGACCGGGACGCGGAATGCGTTTCTTTCCCGCCCCACCACGTGAAGATCGCCTTCGATCTGGTGAGGGAACTCTGCTACAACGCCATCAGGCGCGGCGCGGGCCCCAACGTCGAAGTGGTTGTTGAGGGCGTTGCCGGACAGCAGGGTATGTTCCGTTTCAGGAACGATTGCTCGCCATGCGCTTCGGACGAGATTGGGGAACAGACGGTCGAGGGGCACGTGTACCACGGCCGGAACGAGGCGGTGACCCGGGAAGGCAACTCCGGCTTGCCCAAAATCGCGGCCAGCTCGGCGACCCTGGTAGGGAAGGACGCGTCCATCCGGTGCGTGCGCACCGAGCGGGACTACGAGGTCCTTGTCGCGCTCCGGCCCGAAGGGCAAGGCTGATGCGCATCCTGGCCGTCGAGGACAACGACCGCAAGTGGGCCCGCGTCGAGACCGTCGTGCGATCAGTGATCGGGGACGCGGATATCGTGCGCGCCCGGGACTTGAAGGACGCAGAACGCCTGGTCGAAGAAAGCGGGTGGGACCTCCTCCTCTTGGATATCTCCCTGGATATCCGCGCCGGCGGGGATCGGGGCGGACGAGGCGCCCACGACTATACCGGGGGCCTGAAGATCGCGGGCCGGATGTTCTATTTGGCATGCGAGATCCCGACGATCATCGTGACGGGCTTCGACGCGTTTCCCACGGCCGCATCGTCCGCTGGGCAAGACGTGATCCTCGGCCTGGAGGACGTCGGCCGCCAGGCGCGGAAGTTTCTGGGTGCCTATCTGCTGGGATCTGTCCGCTTCGGATCGCCAGATTGGGAAGCCAACCTGCATAACCTGCTGAAGGGGATCTAAGAAGCATGAAGATCCTCGTCATCCACGATCGCGTCGAAGTCGGCTCGGAACTCCAGCGGATCGCCGAGGCGACCGCCGGTTCCGGCGCCAAGGTCGAGCTTGTCCATGACGTCTTCAGCTCTCGCGACAGGCTGAAGGCGGGCTTCTACGATTTGGTGGTCGTCGACCTGACGCTTCCCGTGAAGACGGGGAGCGCGCATGTCAGCCTCCAGAACACGCAAATGCTGCTCGAAGAGATATTCAACGGCGATGTCAACGTCCCCGCCGACGTCGTCGGCATCAGTAGGGAGGCCGACGTCCTGAGCCTGCTGCGCACGACCATTGGCGAGCACCTGATGGCCTGCCTGCACGAGGACACGGACGGAGCCTGGCGGGAGGCCTTCCGGACGAAGATACTGTACCTCATGAACGCTAGGTCGGCCCGCCGGCTGGTGGCGAACTCCAGTTATGACGCAGACCTCGTCATTATGACGGCGCTCGACAAGGAGGCGCAGCCTTACTCCCACCTCTTCGAGCCGGCTGCGTCAAGCGACTTGCCGGGCGCGAAGGAATTCTCCTTTCAGGACGCGGCGGGCAAGACCCGCAAGGGGTACATCTACTCGATCGGGCAGGCGGGGCAGCCTCCGTGCGGATCCGCCACGCAGGCCCTGCTTACCCAGTTCCGCCCCAAACTGATCGTCATGACTGGGTTCTGCGGCGGAGTCGCCGAACGCGTAGGGTTCGGCGATCTCGTCGCGTTCGGCACAACTTCGGCGTGGGATTACGGCAAGTGGGAGCAGATCGAGGACGCGTCCGGTAAGCGAACCGTGTTTCGCCCCCGCCCGATGCCCTTGAGCTGCCCCACCGATGGCATCCGGGAAAAAGTGCGCGAGGCGATGGCTTCCGGATTCTCACCCGATCCCGAGACCCTCGCCTCGGTCCTGAAGCTAAGCAAGGGGAAGATCACCGACTGGAAGCTGCGGCTCCGCGGGGCTGGATCGGGCTCCGCCGTCGTCACGAGCCTAGAGACCTTAGACGGCATCGTCGGCCGCGACGAGGAGATCTGGGCGATCGATATGGAAAGCTACGCGTTCTACTACGCGTGCCTCCATACGCCGGTTCTGCGTCCCGATTTTATATGCATCAAGTCGGTCGCGGACCACTGCAACGGCGAAAAGAACAGCGATTATCATGATTCCTGCAGCCTGATATCGGCGCAGTTCGCCAAGCAGATCATAACGAGGAGATACGACTTCGGCGCATGATCGGGGGGGAACGACGACGTCCTGTCGACTATTCTAGGGACAGCGACGTGATCATCGAGGAGAGCGGGACTTCAGGGCCCGTATGCCGCGGCCCCCTTGGGAGCAGGTGCTGGAGATTCGCCTCCAAAGCCTTCACGACTAGCTCGTCACGTAGCCCGGCAGGTAGTAGCTCCTCGACTTGGCCGGCCAGTTAGTTGGACAGCACATTCGCGAGCGCGCTTTGCCGCTTTTTCGTCGCGCTCCTCCCGGAGTGTTTCCCGTTCGGACTTCTCTGGGACTATCGGAAAGTCGAGGACGGAATCCGCCACCTTCGACCAATCGGGGACTGGGCGGAACGACTGGCGCGCCTATGATGCTGCTATGGCCTTCGGCATTTTTATTCACCGTCCGGGTTCGATCTACGACGACAGCCCGTCTGAGCGTTATCAGTTCCCGCGCCCTTATCTCAACCGCGTGCAGGCCTGCATCGGCGATTGGATCATCTATTACGAACCCAGGAAGTTGAAGGGGACTCGCGGCTACTACGCGATCGCGAAGGTTCAGCAGGTGATCTTGGACCCAGCCGTCCCGGACATGTACATCGCCATCATCGAGCCGGGCAGCTACCTCGACTTTGCCCGCCCAGTGCCGTTCATGGATGCCGATGGCGTGCTGGTGGAGAGAGGTCTTCTGAACCAGAACGGACGCATATCCGGCCGGGCGCAGGCTGCGGTCCGGTCGGTTTCCCGCGCCGATTTCGATCACATCCTTGCCATAGGTCTGGATGAGCACAATGCCTTGCTGCCCAGGTTGGGCCAGCCTAACGGTGAGGCCGGTTTCGCCGAGACTCAGACGCCATTCGTGTTCGAACAGGAGCGCAAGCGGCTTGCCATTGTCACCAATCGGATCGCCCGAGACCGTGTTTTCCGGCGCGTGGTCCTCCGTGCATACGATGAGCGTTGTGCCATTACCGGGCTGAAATTAATCAATGGTGGCGGTCGCGCCGAAGTAGACGCAGCGCACATCCGGCCAGTCGAGGCGAGTGGTCCGGACATCGTCAACAACGGCATCGTGCTTTCTGGAACGGCACACTGGATGTTTGATCGCGGCTTGATCAGCCTCTCTGACGACCTCGATATCCTCGTCTCCCGCCAAGCCAACGACCCGGACGGCATCCGCAGCTTCGTGAATAAAACCGGGCGGGCATTTGCGCCACCCAATGCGCACGAGCGCCCTCATCCGCGCTTCCTGCACTGGCATCGGGAGCATTGCTTCAAACAATAGGACGGAGCGTCAACGTGAGCTGTAGGGTGCGCTATCAATGTCGGCTTCTGGCGCGTCCCCACCGGAGACGCCGTCAAAAGGGGATGGGCCTGACCTCGGAATGATACGAGGATCACCGATCTGTATCCCATAAGGCCTTGTTCTTGCATTGACCACAGCGCGATGATGCGAACCTAGCCCGCATGACGCGGCTAGGAACGAGCAGGTACATTATCGGTCAAAGCATGCACATCCGACAGATCGAGACTTTTTATTGGGCGGCTCGGCTTGGCAGCTTCGCCAACGCCGCAAAGCGACTGAATGCGACACAGTCGGCCGTATCGATGCGCATCCAGGAACTCGAATCGCGCCTCGGGGTACGATTATTCGACAGGTCGCAGCGCTCGGCCCGTCTTACGCCGGACGGCGTTTCTCTCCTGCCCCATGCGGAGCAGTTGATCCGCACGACCGAGCTGATTTTCGCCTCGATCGCCAAGCGCGAGGCGATCTCGGGCTATGTCCGTGTCGGGGTCGTCGAGATCATCGCGCATACCTGGCTGCCGAAATTCCTGGCGCTGCTCCAGCGCGTCTATCCCGGCGTGCGGGTCGAGCTCGAGGTCGGCTTGTCGCATGTCACCGAGGCGAAGCTCGGCGTAGGCGATCTCGACATGGCGCTGACCGCCTGCGAGTTGCCGGCGTCACGCTATGTCAGCGTCGATCTCGGTACCGTGCCATTTCGCTGGATGGCGCATCCGGCGCTCGCCGGCGCCTCCGAAACGCTCCTGCCGAACGAACTGACGAACCTTCCGGTCATTCTGACCTCGAAGGAGGAGCAGCATCGCGGATCGACGCTGCACTGGATGAGCAACAACGGCGTCCAGTTCCACGCACTCACCATCTGCAACACTTTCGTCACCGCCGCCGCCATGGCCAAGGCGGGTCTCGGCGTCGCGCTGTTGCCGCCCAGCCTCTACGCAAAGGACATCGCTGAGGGCGCTCTGCGCGTGCTCTCCTGCACCCCGGAGATCGATCCGCTCAAGATCCATTGCCTGCGCCCCCGTCAGGGCCAGACGCCCGCCCATCGGGCCGTCGAATGGGCGGCGGTGGCAGCGAGCAGTTTCCCGAACAAGGCTGTCTCGGAGCAGCCGTGAGCGCAGAGACTTCCGCGACTCTTCAAGAATTCACGAGCAAATCCTCTCGAACTATTCGCTTGTCTGCACAGGCCGTCGCGCCGAGATTCCCATGGGCGTTTCCGCGGGCGCGAAGACTGTCAAGATACTGATCTTGCCGGCGATTTTCTTCGCCTGCGCCCGAACCGGACCATGCCAGGCGATGCTAAGGAGCTTTAAGGATGCGCTGGGAAGATCTGACCTGGATGGAGATCGATCGGCTCGATCGCAGCACGCCGATCGTCATGAACATCGCCTCGATCGAGCAGCACGGGCCGCATCTGCCGGTCAGCACCGACTCCGCCATCGGCGGCTTCTTCATGGCCGAGCTCGATCGGCGCGCAGGCAAGGGCGTGCTCGTGCTGCCGCAGGTCAAGGTATGCTGCTCAGCTCATCATATGGACTTCCCAGGCACGCTCACCGTCAGTCACGAGACGCTGCTGGCCTATCTCAGCGAGATGCTCGAATCCGTGGTGGCGCACGGCTTTCGCACCATCGTGCTGGTCAACAGTCATGGCGGCAACCGCGCTATAGGGCAGGTCCTCCTGGAAAAATTCGGCGCCGCCCACCCCGAATGCCAGGTCGCGTTCCTGACCTGGTGGCACATGGCCGCCGATGAGCTCGGGGCGATCCGCGAATCCGGTTTCGCCGGCGTCGGCCATGCCTGCGAATTCGAGACCGCCATCATGATGCATGGCGTGCCGGGCTCGGTGCGCGACGAGCTGATCTCTGGCCAGAACTATGTGCCAACCTACCCTTGGGCCGATTCCGACATGATGCAGTCCGGTCGCGCCGCCCTGTTCAGGACCATCAAGGCGAGTTCCAACGGCACGGGCGTGCTGGGCGATCCCTCGCTCGCCAGCGCGGAGAAGGGCAAGCAGATCACCGAGGCCGTGATGCGGCACCTGATCGAGATCGTCGGCAGCCTGAAAGACGCGCCGCCGCAGCGCGCCCGAAGCGCAGCCGAGTAGCCGGGGACTCTTCAAGAAAGGTGCGAGGTTCGGTCGCCAAGAATGCGCTTGTCGTCCCGGCGGATGGCAACAAAGCTCGGATATCAAAGCAAGAGGGGAAAACCATGAGCGCTAACAGTGCTTTCGCGAAGCCGGCGTGGGCATGCCTCGACCGGCGCTCGGTCCTGATCCTGTCCGGCCTTTTGGCTTTCGCTCCGCAGGCGGTGCAGGCGGCGCCGGGCGTGCTGGTCATCGCAAACGATATCGGCGACACGATCACGCTCGACCCTGCCCGGATGGGGACTTATACGCCGGCGCTCAGCCTGCATGCGGCCTATGACACGCTCGTCACGATGAGCCCCGGCGACTATGTCACGATCAAGCCGCTGCTGGCCGAGAGCTTCGCGCGGACGCCGGACGGCAAGGGCTGGCGCTTCAAGCTCCGTTCCGGCCTCAAATTCGCGAGCGGCAACCCGATCACGGCGGGCGACGTGAAGTTCTCGCTCGACCGCATGCTGAACATCAAGGACCAGCCGGCCGGCTATGCCCGCACCGTCTCGCGCGTCGATCAGGTCGACGACATGACGGTCGACATCTACACCAAGGATCCCGCCGATCCGATCCTGACGATCCTGTGCGCGCCGGCCGCCTCGATCCTCGATTCCAAGCTCGTGAGGCAGCATGGCGCGACCGATGCGGCCGATGCCAAGGAGACCGACAAGGCAACCGCCTGGCTCAACACGAAATCGGCCGGCAGCGGCGCCTACCAGATCACCGGCTGGGAGCGGAACGGCTCGATCACGCTCCAGGCCAATCCGCACTACTGGGGCGGCAAGCCGGCCTATGAGCGCGTCGTCGTCCGCCATATCGCGGAGAGCGGCAGCCAGCTTCTCGCCGTGCGCCGCGGCGATGTCGACATCGCCTTCAACCTGACGCCGGAGCAGATCAAATCGGTCGAGGGCGACAAGGACGTCACGATCGCCCGTACGCTGAGCCAGGACTGGACCTATGTCGCGCTGACCAACAATCCCGAGATCAGCGAGGCGATGGCGAAGCGGGAGAACCGCCTCGCGATCGCCTATGCGATCGACTACGACGGCATGCGCGATTCCCTCGTCGGCGGCGCGGCCACCCGCCCGGCCAACTACATCTCGATCGGCATCGGCGGCTCGACCGAGGAGCTGACCAAGGAGATCGGCTACCGGCAGGATCTCGACAAGGCCAAGGGCCTGCTCAAGCAGGCCGGCAATCCCGACGGTTTCAGCTTCCCGCTCTACTATCAGGCCGGCTCCTTCGGCGGCGTGCCCTACCAGATCATGGCGCAGAAGATTCAGGCCGACGTGGCCCGCGTCGGCATCAAGGCGGAGCTGAAGCCGATGGATCCGGTCACGCTGCGGACGCTCTTCGTCAACGGCAAGGCGGCGGCCGCATTCGGCTACTGGAACCCGCCGGCAGTGGAACCGCTGCTCAACGCCGAGGCCGTCTTCCAGCGCGGCGCCCAGCGCGTGCGCTGGAACGTCCCGCCGGAAGTCGGCGAAACAGCGGTGCGGGCCTCGCGTGCCGCCGATCCCGCGGAACAGCACGCGCTCTACAGGAAGTTCACCGAAGCGGTGCAGAACGAGGGGCATTTCATCGTCCTGTTCCAGCCGCAATACCAGGTCGCGGTCAGGAAGAGCGTCGCCGATTTCACCCTGACCGGCGCCGGCTGGTTCGCGGAACTGGCGCGAGCAAAGCCGGCGAAATGAGTCGGCCCGCGGGCGTGCCTTGCGAAGGCGCATGGCGCGCCCGCCGGCGCGGGATGGCGGGGTCGCCGCCCCGCTTCCATGCCAGGGCTCGTAAAGGCTACCGTCACTCATGCTGCAATATGTGATCTCGCGCATTTGTATCGCCGTCGCCACCGCATTGCTGGCGACGCTCGTCGTCTTCGTCATCGCCAATCTCGTGCCCGGCGATCCCGTTCTGGCGCAGCTCGGCGACATCGCGGCGTCCGACAAAGCCTTCGTCGCGGCCTTCCGCGCCAAATGGGGCCTCGACCTGCCGCTCTGGCAGCAATACCTGATCTTCCTGCGCCAGCTCGCCCAGGGCGATCTCGGCATGTCGATCACCTCGCAGCGCCCCGTGCTCGAGGACATCGTCCAATACGCTCCGGCGACGATCGAGCTCGCGACGCTCGGCTTCGTCCTGTCGCTCCTCGTCGGCATCCCGCTCGGCATCGTCGCCGCCGTCCGCCGCGATAGCTGGGTCGACCATCTCGCCCGGCTGATCTCGCTGTTCGGCGTCTCCTCGCCGTCCTTCTGGCTCGCCTTCATCCTGCTCGCGATCTTCTATGGCGGGCTTCAGATCGCGCCGGGGCCGGGCCGGCTCTCCGTCGTCGACCTGCCGCCGCCGACCGTGACCGGGCTCTATCTCGTCGATGCGGCGCTCGCCGGCGATTGGGCGACCTGGCGCAGCGCCGCCGCCCATCTCGTCCTGCCGACCATCGTGCTCGCGGCGGCGACGATCGGCCTGATCACGCGCACGACCCGCGCCAGCATGCTGGAAACGCTCGGGCAGGACTACATCCGCACCGCCCGCGCCAAGGGCCTCGGCGAGCGCGCCACGGTCCTGCGGCAGGCGCTGCCCAATGCGCTCATCCCGATCGTAACGCTGAGCGGGCTCGCCTATGCCCAGTTGCTGACCGGCGCGGTGATGGCCGAGACGATCTTCTCCTGGCCGGGCCTCGGCCGCTATACCTTCCGCAGCGCCACGACGCTCGATGTGCCGGCGATCATGGCCGTCACGCTGCTGGTCGCGGTCGTCTACCTGACGATCAACCTCCTGGTCGACCTGTCCTATCCCTTCCTCGATCCCCGGGCGGAGCGGCGATGAGCGCGACCGGTGCGATGGACGGCGCTCGCAGCCGCGCGAAGCTGCGCTGGCGTCTCGGCCGCTTCGGGCTGCCGGCCCTGGGCGGCGCGGTGCTGCTGGTCTGGCTTCTCCTGACACTGCTCGCGCCGGTGATCGCCCCGTACGGCCCCAACGAGATGGACATGGCGGCGCGGCTCGCGGCCCCCTCGCTGAAACACCTGATGGGCACGGATACGCTGGGGCGCGACGTTCTCTCGCGCGTTCTCTACGGCGCGCGCATGACGCTCTTCGCCAGCCTGAGCGTCGTCTGCCTCGGCCTGCTGGTCGGCACCATCGTCGGCGGCATCGCCGCTTACGCCGATCGCTGGCTCGGCGAGGCGCTGATGCGCTTCACCGACCTCGTCATGTGCTTCCCGCCGATCATCCTGGCCATGGCGATCGCGGCAGCGCTCGGCGTCGGCCCCGGCAATACCATCATCGCCATGCTGGTGGTCTGGTGGCCGAAATTCGCCCGGCTCGCTCGCAGCCAGGTGCTTGTCCAGCTTCAGCAGGAATATGTCGAGGCCGCCCGCATCAGCGGCTGCAGCGGCGCCCGCATCCTGCTGCGCCATGTCGCGCCCAACGCGATCGGGCCGCTCGTCGTGCTGATGACGGTCGATCTCGGCACGGCGATCATCACCTTCGCCAGCCTGTCGTTCCTCGGTCTCGGCGTCGTGCCGCCGACCCCGGAATGGGGCGCGATGATCGCCGAGGGGCGCGAGTTCTTCGATCAATGGTGGATCGCGACCTTCCCGGGCCTGGCGATCCTCAGCGTCGTCGTCGCCTTCAATTTTTTTGGTGACGGCGTGCGCGACTGGCTCGATCCGCGCTCGCGCGCCTGACTGCGACGACCGAAAACGCCGTCGCGCGCATCGATTGCAGCTTCGGCCGCGACATCTCGCGGCCGGCGAAGATCTTTACGCCTGACCATCAATAACATTGAAGTAAAAAACTCAGATTAAATCGTTTTTGCGGGCAGCTCTCTCCGGCTACCTCAGATGTGGCGGCGATCATGCCGTGACCGGCGCACGGCGCCGCGATCCATCTTCCGGGAGGCCTTCTTGCTGCAGCAGTCGATCGATATCGACCCGGCGCTCGTCGAGCATTACGTGATGACGCTCGGCTCCTACGGGGCCTATGCGGAGACCGGGGTCTGGCGCACCGTCTATTCGCCCGAATGGGTCGCGGCAACGGACCAGTACGCGAAATGGTGCGAGGAGGCCGGCCTCGACGTCCGGCGCGATGCGGTCGGCAACGTCTGGGGCCGGCTCGAAGGCAGCGAAGGCGGCAAGTCGATCGTCTCCGGCTCGCATATCGACACGCAGCGACCCGGCGGCCGCTATGACGGGACGCTCGGCGCGCTCGCCGGCCTGATCGCGATCCGGGCCCTGAAGCAGCAGTTCGGCCAGCCGAAGCGTCCGCTCGAGGCCCTCGCCTTCTGCGAGGAGGAAGGCAGCCGCTTTCCCGCCGCGAGCTGGTGGGGCTCGCGCGCCATCACCGGGCGCATCGCCCCCGACGATCCCGACAAGGTCATCGGCTTCACCGGCGAGACCATCGCCGAGGCGATGCGCGAGATCGGGCTCGATCCCGCCCGCATTCCGGAGGCGCGCCGCGACGACATCGACAGCTTCGTCGAGCTGCATATCGAGCAGGGCCCGATCCTCGAGCAGGCGGGCCTTCCGGTGGCGGTCGTTACCGGCATCACCGGCATCCGGCATTATCTCGTCGATCTCGAAGGCACGCAGAACCATGCCGGCGGCTTTCCGATGGATATACGCCGCGACCCGATGGCGGGCTTCGCCGAGATCGCCTCCGGCGTGATCGATACCGCCCATCGCTGGGGCCGGCCGGCGGTGACCACGGTCGGCCGCGTCGAGGCCGAGCCCAACGGCGTCGCCGTCATCCCCAAGCGCGTGCGCTTCAGCATCGACGCGCGCCATCCCGACCCGCAGGCCTGCCGGCGGCTGCACCAATCGCATGAACGCCTCATGACCGAGGTGGCGGCGCGGCGCGGGCTCGATCTCTCCTGGGACGTGCATATCGACCATCCGGCCTGCCCGTCCGACCCCGGTCTGCTCGCAACGCTGCAGGCGGCGGCGCGGGATCAGGGCGTGCCCTTCATGCTCATGGCGAGCGGCGCCGGCCACGATTCCCAGCAGATGGCCGCCATCGCCAAGGTCGCGATGATCTTCGTGCGCAGCAAGGACGGCCGCAGCCACACCCAGGAAGAATTCTCGTCGATCGAGGACATCGTCGCCGGGATCAAGGTTCTCGCCGCCAGCCTGCACAGGCTCGCCTACTGACCCCGCGCCAAGACTGAAAGGCATGTGATGAAGAAGTATTTCGGTGGCCCGATGCCGGTTCCGCTGACGCCCGCGATCCAGGCCGGCCCGTGGCTGTTCCTGTCGGGCCAGGTTCCGACCGAGGCCGACGGCTCGATTCCCGCCGGCATCGAGGCCCAGACCCATCTCGTCATGAAGAAGATCAAGGCGCTGGTCGAGGAGGCAGGCTTCTCGCTCTCGGACATCGTCAAGACGACGGTCTTCATGCGCGACATGAGCCAGTTCGACGACATGAACAAGGCGTATTCGACCTACTTCCCGACCAATCCGCCGGCCCGCTCCACCGTCAGGGCCGAGGTCGCCATCGCGGCCGATGTCGAGATCGAGTCGATCGCCGTGAAGATGTGAGCGCCGGAGCGCGCATCGTCGGAAGCGAGCAAGGCTGGGACAGGACCATGTACGAAGACGTCAAGCAATATTATCTCAGCCGCGGCTTCGGCGGCCGCGTCGGCTTCGGCTCGAAGCCGGCCGTGGTCGTGATCGACATGGCCGCGGCCTGGATCGATCCGGCGGCGCCGATCGGCTCGGACAATGTCGAGGCGATCGTGCCGTCGATCCGCGCGGTCCTGGCGACCGCCCGGGAGCGCGGCATCCCGGTCTTCTTCACGACGATGGCCTTCGACGAGGGCGGCAACGAGGCGGCGGGCCCGGTCGGCCGCAAGCTCCTGCACATGTCGGAGCGGGGCTCGCTGCGGCGCGGCGAGCGGCTCGTCGATCTCGACCCCCGCCTGGAGCGGCGCGAGGACGAGATCCTGATCGAGAAGCAGCGGGCATCCGCCTTCTGGGGCACCACCTTCGGGGCGCATCTCGTCCGCAACGGGATCGATACGCTGATCGTCACGGGCTGCAGCACGAGCGGCTGCGTCAGGGCGACGGCCGAGAGCGCGCATAACGAGAACTACCGCACCATCGTCGTGGGCGACGCGGTTGCTGACCGCCACCCCCTCGCCCATCAGTGCAACCTCACCGACATCGACATGCGCTACGGCGACGTCGTCAGTAGCGCCGATGTGCTCAAGTATATGGAAAATCTATAGAATCCTTCCTGTCGGGTTGGATCTGGACTGGCGTCAAGCACAACGAGGGGTATCGCCATGACCATGTCGCGCAGACAGTTTGCTTATGCTCTCGGGACGGGCCTAGCCGCCGCGGGCCTTCCGATCGAGACACTCTGTGCGCAGGGCTCTGCCTCCCGGATCGTCCACGCGATCTCGGCCGGCGACATCAGCAGCCTCGATCCGACACTCGCCTGGGTCTCGGCCGAGGCGCCGATCGTCACGGTGGTTCACCAGGGTCTGGTCTCTTATCCGCCGGGCACCGTCTCGACCGATTTCCAGCCGTCGCTGGCCGAGAGCTGGACGGTCTCTGCCGACGGCAAGACCTACGAGTTCAAGATCCGCAAGGGCGTGAAGTGGCATGAGGACATGGGCGAGTTCTCGGCCGAGGACGTGAAGTTCTCGCTCGATCGCTACCGCGACGCCAATGTCTCGCCCTGGGCCAAGGCCTACTCCATTATCGACCGCGTCGAGGTGATCGACCCCTACACCGCCAGGATCGTCCTCAAGAACGCCGACCCGTTCTTCCTCGCCAACGTCGCCGGCGATACCGAGTCCGTCGGCCTGATGGTCTGCAAGAAGGCGTTCGAGACGCGCGGTGCCCACGCCATGCGGCTGCATCCGATCGGCACCGGCCCCTTCCGGTTCAGGGAATATGTCGCCCGCGACCGCGTCAGCATGGTCCGCTTCGACGATTACTGGGAAGGAAAGCCGCTGCTGGAAGAGCTTGTCGTGCGCTTCATGCCGAGCTCGGCCAGCCGCGAACTGGCGATGCGCACTGGCGAGGTCGACAGCATGCGCGGCGCGCTCGACGCGCAACTCCTGGATCGCATCGCCAAGCAGGGCCTGATCATCGATCGGAAGGGACCCGAAACCGCCTGGTATCTGCATGTGAATACCGGGGTGAAGCCGCTCGACGACGTCCGTGTCCGCAAGGCGATCGCGCATGCGATCAACCCCGGCGATCTGAGGGCTTTCCTCGGTCCGGTCGCGACGATCTCGGACGTGCTGATTCCGCCTTCCTATTTCGGCTCGGCGAAAGCGGAGGAGCTCCCCGCCGAAGGCAAATGGGGCTACGATCTAGACAAGGCGAAGGCGCTGCTGAAGGAGGCGGGCCTGAGCTCCGGCTTCAACCTCAGCATGATCATCACCGAGCGCGACGACTATCGCCAGATGATGGTGCTGATCCAGCAGCATTTGAAACGGGTCGGCATCAATCTCGAGCTGAACCGGGTCGATCACGCCTTCTATCACGCCCAGATCGTGAAGAATGTGAACCCGCTGATCCTGCACGGCGATCTCTCCTTCCCGAACGCCGAAATCTTCCTCAACCGGTTCTTCCGCAGCGACGCGATCCGCAATTTCAGCCGCAAGCAGGACCCGGAACTCGACGCGTTCCTCGACAGGATTGCGGCAGCGACAACGCTCCACGAGAAGCGTCGGCTCCTGGTCGAGGCACAGCGGAAGGTGCTGCCGGATTACCGGATCATCCCCACGACCTATACCTTCCAGCCGCTGATCCGCAGCAGCAAGGTCGATCTCGGCTACGAGTTGAGGAACTCGCTCTCGCTCGAGTACCGCTATGGCTGGAAATCGAAGAAGACGGCCTGAGCGGCGGATGCGAGCATGACGCGCACGCCAGCCTGGAGCTTCATCGCCAAGCGGACCCTGCGCACGCTGGTGACGCTCTGGCTCGCGGTGACCCTGATCTTTTTCGCGATCCGGGTCATCCCCGGCGATCCCGCCGAGGCCGTGCTCGGCCACCAGTCGACATCGGAGGGACTAGCGACGCTGCGCCGGCAGATGGGGCTCGATCAGCCGATCCTCGTTCAGTACTGGCGCATGCTCGCGAATCTGGCGCAGGGCGATCTGGGACTGTCGCTCGTCGTCGGCCAGCCGATCTCGCGCATGATCCTCGACGTCGCACCCTTTACCGCCCTGGTGGTGCTGGGCTCGCTCCTGGTCGGCGCCGTCATCGGCCTGCCGCTTGGCATCGCCGCGGCGCAGGCACGCAACTCGATGCTCGATTATGCGGCGCGGCTGCTCTCGCTGACCGGGCTCGTCATTCCCGGGTTCATCACCGGCATCCTGCTGATGATACCGTTCTCGGTCTGGCTCGGCTGGTTCCCGGTCGTGGGCGCCGGTGAGCGCGGCGACTGGGCCAGCCTGGTCAAGTTCGCCGTGCTGCCGTCGCTCGCCGGGGGGCTCGGCATGGCGGCCTATCTGACACGGCTGACGCGATCCTCGGTTCTCGAACTGCTCAGCGAGGATTTCGTGCGCACCGCGACGGCAAAGGGCCTGTCGCGCCAGATCGTCCTCTACAAGCACGTGCTGCGCAACGCGATGATCCCGATCGTCACATTTCTCGGCTTCTACGCGATCATCATGATCGGCGACTCGATTGCCATCGAGATCGTCTTCTCGCGGCCCGGCTTCGGCCGGCTGATCCTGGGCGGCATCGCCCAGCGCGACTACGTGCTGCTGCAGTCGGTCCTGCTGGTCTATGTGCTTGTCGCGACGCTCATCAATCTCGCCGTCGATATCCTCTACACGATCATCGATCCGCGCGTCGAACTCGCGAATTGACCGGCATGAGCGAGATCACCGCCCTCCCCCCCCAGCGCACCCGGCTGAGTGGCGCCGTCCGCGCGGCCTTCGCCAACCCGGTCTCGGGGCTGGGCACGCTCGGCTGCCTGCTGCTCCTGATCGTTGCCGCGATCGGTCCCCTGCTCGCCCCTTATGACTCGCTCGACCAGGACATGCTGGCGCGCTTCGCCGAACCGAGCGCGGACCATTGGCTCGGCACGGACGAGTTCGGCCGCGACGTGCTCTCGCGCCTGCTCTATGCGGCACAGGCTTCGATCGGCATCTCGTTGCTCTCGGTCTTCTTCGGTCTGCTGATCGGCAGCGTGCTCGGGCTGATCGCCGGCTATCGCGGAGGCTGGGCCAACCTCCTGATCATGGAGGCGAGCAATCTCCTGCTCGCCTTCCCGACCATCGTGCTCGGCATCGTCGTGCTCGTCGCGCTCGGGTCCGGTGTGATCAATGTGGTGATCGCGCTCACCGTCGCCTTCATTCCGCGCTTCGCGCGGCTCGTCAGGGCCGAGACCTTGGCGGTCAAGGAGAAGAACTTCGTCGAGGCCGCGCGCGCAGCCGGCGCTTCGCATGCGCGGATCATGATGCGCCACATCCTGCCGAACGTCATCGGCACGGCGGTCGTCAGCGCCGCGCTCTGGACGGCGACGGCGCTGCGTGCCGAGGCGACGCTGAGCTTTCTCGGGCTAGGTGTCCAGCTGCCCTATCCGAGCTGGGGCAACATGACCTCCGAGGCGATCGTCTACATGTTCGACAATGCGAGCCTCGTGCTGTGGCCCTGCCTGGCGATCGTGTTCGCCGTCGTCTCCTTCAATCTCGCCGGCGATGCGCTGCGCGACTACCTCGACCCGCGCATCGGCGTCCATTGAGACAACAAGATACTGGCTGACGGAGGAGACACGATGTCCATTGCCCCGGCGACGATCGATCAAGACCTGGAGGCGAAGCTGCTCGCCGCATTGGAAACCATTGACCCCGTCGCTCTCACCGCCGAGCTCGTGGCGATCCAGTCGCATCGCGAGATCGAAGGCCACGAGACGCCCTGTGCGCTCTTCATCAAGGAGCTGTTTGAGCGCGAGGGCATCGAGACCTACCTGCAAGAGGTCCGCGACGGCCGCTACAACGTCATCGGCATCCTGCGCGGCAAGGCCGGCGCGCCGAGCCTGATGTATAACGGCCATATCGATACCGTGCCGCCGGGAGCCATGCCGGAGCCGTTCAAGCCGCAGATCCGGGACGGCCTGCTTTATGGCCGTGGCGCGGTTGACATGAAGGGCGGTGTCGCCGGGCAGATCTGCGCGATGATCGCACTGAAGCGCGCCGGCATCGAGCTCGCCGGAGACCTCATCCTCGCCGGTGTGGTCGCCGAGGAGGATTCAACCAGCCTCGGCTCGCTTCACATCATCGAGCATGGTCCGAAGCCCGACATGGTTGTGGTCTCCGAGCCGACCGGGCTCGACGTCGTCACCGCGCATAAGGGCTTCGACTATTATCGAATCGATGTCCATGGCCGCGCCAACCATTCCAGCCGGCCGGACAAGGGAATCAGCGCCCTCTATAAAGGTGCGAAGATTGTCAACGCGATCGAGAGGCGTTTCATCGCCAGCTCATGCGCGCACTCGCACCCACTGCTCGGCCATGCCTCGCTGAATACCGCGGCGATGCTGAGCTACGCCAACAACGAGGCGGTCACGGTGCTGCGCCGCGCACCCGGCGACAAGCCACCCGGCGCCGTCGTGCCGGACATCTGCACAATCTATCTCGATCGTCGCCGCATTCCGGGTGAGACTCTCGAAGGTGTCATGCGTGACTTCGAGCAATTGCTGGCGGAGCTAAAAACAGAAGATCCCGAACTGGACGCCGCGGCCAGCTTCATGGCCGCCTGCCCGGAATTGCCTTCGCATCCGCCGCTCGACACCAATCCAGACCATCCGCTAGTTACGGAATGCGTCCGGCTCGGTGCCATTCACGCCGGCTCTCCGTCAGAGGCGAAGGGCGTTCCGTTCTGGAGTGATGCCGCCCTCTTTAACGACCATGCCGGAATCCCCGCGATCGTGTTCGGGCCAGGGCATGTCGAAGTAGCCCATTCCAACCACGAGCACGTGCCTGTCGATCACCTGACCAAGGCAACGCGTGTCTTCGCACTTCTGCCGATAGCCTTGTTCGGGAGCGTGCCGTAAGGCGCGCCGCTTGGAAAGCGGAGCTTAGCACGAGGCTCCCGCTTCACATCGTCCTGCAGTTTTCTCCGAGCGGCGGGCCAAACTCGCAAACATCTGGCAGATAATTATCGGCGCCATCGCCCGACTTCGACGAAGCCTGTCCGTGGCTCGACAATGTCTGGTTCCGGGCGGTGTCTGGACGTCGGCAATTAGCGCGATCCAAACGGAAGCACGAGAATCGACGTCACTCGTACCAATAACGAGATGGTTTCGCTGCCGATCGGCACCTGATTGGCCGACGAGATCGCACCAGATTGCTCGTCATTGTCATTTAACTGACTGATATAATAGGTAATATTGGTTTCTGGACGAAGTTTCGGAAACCGCCCCGGAAGCCTGACGGATAGGGAAAGATGGTCGCCGTATAACAAACGGAAGCCATCCGGATGTCACGGCTGATCGACCTCAAAGCTAATGCAGACCACGGCCGCCCTCAGGCGGCTGGTAAGGCACGATGCCATGTCCTAGCGCTCGACGCCGCCCCCGCGTGGCCTCTGGCGGAGGACCGCAGGCTGGCGGGCAACCTGAGCCGGGTTCCCGGGAGCCTGACCGCCAGGTTGGGGCATGAGGCGAGCGGCCAGCTGGGCGCGACGGCGGGCGAGGGCCTCCATCTCGTTGCGCTGGCGCTGCCGCTGGATCTGTTGCTGCTGGCGCCGGAGCATCTCGGCCTGGGCCATGTGACGACGGTTGGCTTGGGCGGCGTGCATCCTCTGTTCGCGGACGCGCTGCTCCTGCTCGGCTACACGGCGGGCGATAGCGCGCTCGCGGAAGAAGCGCTGTGTCTCCTCACGAACGGCGCGATTCATCTCGGCGCGCTCGACGGTCGCGGCGTGATCCGAAGCGGCACGGAGGCGCTTGGCGGAGGTATAGCTCGGGATCGCGGCAACGGCGATTCCGGCTGCGGCGAGCGCGGCGATGAGGCCCGCACCTGTGGCCAGAACGCCCACTGCTACCATGTAACAGGCGGCTTTGCGGATATCCCGCCCTGCGAACAGCTTTGCGGCCAGGAACGCGCGATTGACGCGCGCCCGTCGAATCCGATCGCGCTCACGGTACCGGGCCCGCACGAGCTTCTGCCTTTCGCGCAGATTCCTCTGCTCCTCAGCGGTAAGGCGGGCGGCCAGGCGATCACGTCCTCGCCGGGCCTTGTCGGCCTCCTGCTGCTCGCCATCGAGATCCGTCTCTGTAACCAAGCGGTCGAACTCGCCGAGCAGGTCGGAGGCACTGCGCTGCGGCGCGTCCTTCCGGAGCTCGGCCTTCACGATGGCTTCGGAGGGCAGGGGGCCGAGAATCGCTGCAACCTGCGGCTCCTGGAGCGGCCCCTTGTCGCCCGCCGCCTTTCGAACGCGATTGAGATTCCGGGTCAGGGAACCGGCGAACAGCGTCTCGCTGTCGAGAAGCCGAACGATGGGCGCGCCCGCGATGCGTTTGTCGCCGCCCGCGAGCCGGAACCCAAGCTTCTCAAGTTCGACCGGCAGCTTACGGATGTCTTCGCCGGATCGACGCCAGGCTTCCAGAAGCCTTGCGTCGACCACATCGAGATCGGCCTCGAGCCGACCGGCCTGCTGACGCTCGGCCTTGGATCGGCCAGCCCTCTTCTCGGCGACAGGCCCGGTTGCGGCGATCTCTGCGAGCTCCGGCAGACCGCGTTCGCGCAGCAGCTGGGCGACCCGGTCGACCCGCAGGCTCGGCGTCAGACCTTCGCCCAGTTCGATCTCGAGGCGGCGGGCGATCATCTCGTCGCGCTCTGTGGAGCGAACGAAGCGCAGAGCCTTCCCCGACCCCGGCGCAACCATCGCATAGTTGACGTGGAAGTGCGGCGCACGGTCGCCCTTTCGATGCTCCACCACGTGCCGGGGGCAGTCAAAAGGGATGCCGTACTCCTCTTCGTAGACCGCCAGAACGCGCTTCAGTCCCTCCGGGCCGAGCGGGACCTTCGGCGCGATCTTGAGGTGGACGATGTCGCGCGTCACGCGGCGGTTCCGGCGCGCGATCGCGGCCATGATACGCAGCGCGAGCGCGGTGTCGGCGGGAACGTCGCGGATCATGTCGGCGCGGACGAGGACTTCCTTGTTCGACCCGCGCCCCGTCTTCCCGAGATGCCGGCTGAGCTCGCCGATCCGACGGGGCGTAGTGATGATGATCATCAGGCATCCTCCTCGATCTTGAGCAGATCGAGCACCCGGGCCATCAGCGCCTCCGTCGCCGACCGCATGTTCTCGATGTCCGCAACGACCGAGACGAGCGAGCCGGAACCGTTCGCCAGCCTGGCCAACTGGTTCAGGTTCCGGCCGTGCGCCCGAAGCTCGTTCAGCACCTCGCCGAGGAGTTCGGCGTTCGCGACGGAGCGCCGGACCGTCGGCGCCCTTATCTTCGAGCCGAGCAGCTTCATCAGCTGCGACCGGGCCCAGGCATTGCTCTTGAGGCCAGCGGCTTCCGAGACGACTGCCAGCTGCGCGGCAGTGGCCTCGTCGATCCGGAACGAGACGAAGTTCGCAACCTGTTCGCCCGCCATCAGGGCTTCTCCTTCTGTTTGCGGCGGAGCCGGCGCCCTCAGGCGCACCGGCTTGCCGGTTGGGGTGCAGGGACCTCCCTGCCGAGCCTCGATCTGCGCAATCGAAGATCTGTGCACATCGAATCCACTCGCCCTCTCAGGAAAACAGAAGTTGAGATCCTTTCAATACTTATTATCGCATCCATGATCCATACGTAGCTCGCTGTATATATCCGTATATGTACGTAAAGATAAAATATAATTTCAATCAATACTTCACAGCGATCCGCAATCCCGACATGGTCATGACAGGAGACAACAGATGACCGACGACGATCTCTCAAAGCGTAAACGCAAGGCCGACGAAGACCTGAAGGTCATTCTCGCCGGCCGTCCGACCACGATCGGTAGCCGTGCGGACGTGGTGCGGATCTTTCACAGCCACATCGTGGCGATGCGTCAGGTCCAAACCTCCTGGGAAGCGATCGCCGTGAAGCTCGAGGACTGGAGCGGCCTTGGCGTCGCCCCCACCACGGTCAAGCAGTACATGACCGACATCAGCCAGGGCCGGATGACGATCGAACCTCGGTCGACGGTCCACCCGCAGGCCGAGACGCCCTCCGCGCCGCCTGCCAAGACCTCCCATTCGATTCAGGATTCTCGCAAGGAGCGCAGCGGAGACTCCAGCCCGTTGACCGACGAGGCGGGTTTCAGGCTCCCCGAGACGAATTCCCAGATCAGCGTGGGCGCCCCCGCGCCGCACCACCGGAATGCCGACGGCTCTTCGTCGGCATCGAGCACCGCTACCCGCGGTCGCTACGCCCTCAAGTCACAGCCAGAATGAGGCCAAGCCCATGTCCGATACTTCCCGCCCGACCACGACCAGGAGTGCCGCCCTCGGCAGCACGGCGATGAGCCGAACGCCCCAGGAAGCCCAGCCCGTCTTCCTCTTCTACAGCGGAAAGGGCGGCGTGGCGAAGAGCACCGAGGCGCTCAAGTTCAACTATCACTGCATCAAGGCCGGCAAGGTGCCGACCCTGGCCGATGCCGACTTCATCGTTCAGGATTTGATCCTGGCTCATCACCAGGAGCAGGACTGCCACCCGATCAAGCTGTCGGAAGAGGACGGGTTCACCGCCCTTGCGGACGTGATCGCGAGCACGCAGGCCGGTTCGCCGATCATCGTGTCCTGCCCGGGCGGTCAGGCCGAGATCTTCAACGACAACGCGCCGGTCATCCTGATCGCCGCGCGCAACGCGGGCCGCAGGGTGATCGTGATGTCGCCCATGGACTTGCATGTAAACTCCTACAGCCATGTTCCCGAGGTCGAGCAGGCGATGCCCGAGGCCGAGATCTATCTCATGCGCCCGCGCTGGTTCGGGCGTCCCGAACAGTTCGTTGCGTTCAACGCGTCCCAGCTCGGGAAGCGCTATCTGGCGGCGGAACGGGTCATCGACGTCCCCCTCATGCCGGCCGCCCTGGCGCGGGCTTTCAAGGATGGCGAGCACTCGCTGCACTGGATCGAGCTCAACGGTTCGGGCGGCGAGAAGGCCTCGCTCGAGGCCTGGCGCGAGAAGTCGCGGCGCGCCTATGCGCGGTTCCTGGGCTGATCCCATGGACCGGCAGGCGCTCGATATGGTCGCGCGGGAGATTCTCGGGCGGCCTCTGACGGATGACGAAGCGGCCTTTGTCGCGAATGCGTGCGTGGCGATGGGGCTGGGCGAGGGCGACATCCTCGTGCGTCTGCTGATCGTTTACGCCTCTCTCATGACCTTCCTCGGCCGCACGTTGGCGGCCGTGGAAGCGTCGCGCTCGCCTTCCGCCCTGCTGCGCCGTCATCCCGGCATGTCGATCGGCTTCATCCTGTCGATAGCAGCCCTCGTTGGAGGCGCCTTCGCGTTCGGCAGGGCGAGTGTCGCCGACCGATCTCATCAAGATATCACGCAGACCCTGCGGTGGACGCTGTCGCCGGAGGGCGAGCGAGCCCGCCGCCTCTCCGATAGCGGGCTCCTCCGGGAGCTCGACGCCTGCAGCATCCCCGGCTGGTACGTCGTTGGCGCCGACTGCTTTCCCGGCCCCGACCCCAAGAGCGGAACCATTCGCGGTTTCCGCATGAGCCCCTGAACCTCCATTCCTCATCGTCGAAAGGCAATTCCAACATGTTCGAAGATCTGTATCCGGCGACCGCGCGGGCCGCCAAGGCCTACATGATGGCTGAGTACGGGAGGCGCGAGGCGAGCCCGCCGGCGGCTGCGGTGGATCGCCGTGAGCCCTCCGCCATCGCCGCGGCCGGGGAGGGCAGGCCGTTGCGCCTGACGATCAACCTCTCACAGGGGTGCACCTCCGAAGTCGTGATCCGTGTTGGGCAGTCCGCCCCTGCGCTGACCGTCACGCTCGATCTCGATGGCGCCGCGCCACGTCCCGCTAGACCGGAGGGCGCGCCGTGAACGAGGAAGAGGAATCCAAGCCGAAGCCGACCGATACCGATCTCCTCGTCGCAATCGGCGAGAAGGAGGCCGTGCTGTCCCAGCATCGGTCCAAGGCCTACGCCACGGTGAACACCCCTAAGGGGCGGCGCACGTTGCAGGTGCTCGGGCCTGGCTGCGCGACGTGGCTGCGTCTTCGGTTCCGTGATCTGCATCGTCGGACCCCTTCCGCGGGTGCGGTCAAGGCTGCGATCACGGCGCTCGCCGACCTCGCCAGCCTGGCCGACGAGACGCCGGTCTGGCTGAGGTCGGCCTGGCACGAAGGTGCGGTTTATATCGACCTTGCCGACGAGAGCGGCTGCGCCGTCAAGGTTAGCGCAGAGGGCTGGCATCTGGTCGCTCGTTCGCCAGCTCTTTTCGTCCGTAGCAATCTGAGTCTGCCTCTGCCCCGGCCGGCACGTCAGGACGATCTCGATAGGTTGCGGACACTACTGAACATCCCCGATGAAGCCACGTTCCAGCTCATAGTGACCTGGTGTGTCGCAGCGTTGATGCCGACTGGCCCATATCCGCTCCTCGCGATTGGAGGCGAACACGGTTCGGGCAAGACATTGCTCGCCGGTATCCTCCACGATCTGGTCGACCCCAGCACGCTTCCGCTGCGCGCCTTGCCGCGTACGGAACGTGACCTCTACATCGCATGCGCGAACACGCATGTTTTGGCATTCGACAATCTTTCGAAGGTTTCCAAATGGCTGAGCGATGCCTTCTGCAAGATCTCCACGGGCGGCGGAATCGCGCTCCGGCAGGTCTTCACAGACGACGGCGAGGTCTATTTTCGTGCCATGAAACCAATTATCTTGAATGGCATCGAAGACGTGGTCACGCAGTCTGACCTCGCCGACCGCGCTATCGTCCTGAACCTTCCTTCGATCCCCGAGGAAAATCGCATCGATCCGGCTGAACTCGCGGCCCGTTTCGAGGAATGCCGGCCCGAGGTTTTTAAGATGCTGCTCGACCTGATGTCGTTCGCGCTCGCCATGATGCCTTTGCTGAAGATCGAACGGCTGCCGCGCATGGCAACCTTTGCCCGGATCGGTATCGCCATCGAAGGATGCTTTGGAGCACCAGGGTGCTTCATGGCGGCCTATGATGCCAATCGCGCAATGGCCTCTTCCATCGTCGCCGATAGCGATCCCCTGGTCGCAGCGGTGCAGGCCCACGTAGCCGATCACCCAGGTTGGCGCGGCAGCGCGACCGAGCTCGCGCGCCAGCTCGAGCCCAGGCTCGACCCGCCTAAAAAGCTCGAGCCCGCCGCCCTCGCAGGTCATCTGCGCCGCATCGCGCCTGTCCTGAGAACGAACTGGATCGAGGTCGAGTTCACCCGCGCCGGCAAGAACCGGGACCGCACCATCATCCTGACGCCGAAGGTTCCACGCTAAGAAGCGTTCAGACTCGTCCGCCCTGTCCCGCCGTCCGCCATTAACTGTGGGCGGACGGCGGGACAGGGCGGACGACAATTAATCCGACCAATTAGACCGCAGATGGCAATACTTCGCACCTACCCGGCCGCAGCGTTGAACACCGCCTCAATGGCGCAGCCGTCCGGATCGATCGCGGATGCGGCAAGGCAATGGGCACAGGGAGAGCCTGGCAGAACGAGCACCATACCGGCAGCATCGAAGCTCCGCCGCTTCTGGACTTACTGGGCAGGCGTCAGCTTCAGCGCGGGAGCCGGGAACTTGTAGTCGCCCGCCGACTTGCCGGCTTCGGGAATCTCGATCCAGCGCTCGGTGCCCTCGCCCTCGCATTCCTGGACGGTCGGGACATACAGGGTAAGGGTGCTGTCGGCCCTGAGGTCCTTGGCGAGATAGCCGGTGAAAACGAACTCGTCGTAATGCTCGTCGGGCAGACGCCCGCCGCTCCACACGACCTCCTTGACGCCCTCCGTCAACTGGGAGCCGTGATAGTCGTAGGCCTTGTCAAACTTGCCCTTGACCGTTTCAAGCGTCCAGCCGGGCTTTGGCATCGGCTTGACGGATGACGCCATCCGGGATCTGCACGCGGACCTTGGTGGTCGGCGCGCCCTTGCAGCCGTGCGGAACGCGCAACACGGCCTTGTAACCTGCGCCGACCGGTGCCGAGCGGGTCTCTAGCGTGACATGAGCAAAGGCCGGCCCGGCGACGAGCAGGCAGGCGAGAGCGGTCATGGACTTCATCGGTTTCATCCTCGGTGTTGGGGCCGTGCTGACGGCCATGATGCGGCAAACCGGAGGCCTGCTGTGTTCGGAGAGGCAACGGCGGAGCGGCTTATCGCCTCAGCCATCAGACGTTCGACCGTGCAGCGGGCGACGTCGAACCCCTCGCGCAACATCTGCCGCCAGACCTTGCGCGCGCCATAGACCTCGAAGTTCTCGCCGAACACGCGCTGATCTGCGGCTTCAGTTCCAGGTCCCGCTTCGCCCGAGCCGACCGCTTCCCCGGATCGATCCGCCTGGCGACATGCTCATGGTAGGTTGACGGGGCGATCGGCAGCACCTTGCAGATCGGCTCGACCCCATAAGCCCCGCGGTGATCGTCGATGAAGACGATCATGACCGGTGTCGGCGGTCGAGCTCACCTCAAGCAAAATATGCCGATGCCTTGCGCAGGATCTCATTGGCCTGCCGCAGCTCCCGGTTCTCGCATTCGAGAGCCTTGAGCTTGGCCGCCATGTCCGTTGTCAGCCCGGGCTTGCGGCCGCTATCGATCTCGGCCTTCTTCACCCACTCGCTCAGCGTCTGCGCCGTGCAGCCGATCTTGCCGGCGATCGACGTGATCGCCGCCCAGCGCGACGGATGCTCGGCTTCATGGTCCAGCACCATCCGCACCGCGCGCGCACGCACCTCAGGCGAGAACTTGTTCGTCGTCTTGCTCGTCATAGCCCCATCCTCTCAGGAGTTGGGGCCTCCGACAAACCCGGGGCGGTTCACTTTGTCGAGGATCGCACCCATAACGGTCGGAAGTTCCGCATGTTGAATGTGATCGACGAGTTCACCCGGGAATGCCTGTCGATCCGGATCGACAGGAAACTCAAGTCCACCGACGTCATCGATGTCCTGTCCGATCTCTTCATTCTGCGCGGCGCGCCCGGCCACGTCCGGTCGGACAACGTCCTATGTCGGGAAGCAGCTTTGGGCTTTGGCCAACAGGCCTCATCGCGTCGGCAATGCGCCGACGTCGGCATTAAGCTGATCCAGATGGTTTCCACCGTCAACGGGATCGCTCCCAGCCATAGCAAACACAGGATCCAGCGGCATTGATGCGGCCGTGGTCCTCACCGTCCTCAAGACGAGATACGCACCCAGGTGGAAGGCCCGAACATTATCTACAGGGTCGCCTCTGGCGCCCTCACGGCACTTGCAGAGAGGGGTCCTTCCACCTGGCATCCGACCGTTCCAGGAACGGCCGGTATTCTGTTCCCGTCTTGACGACGGCATGCGCTACCCGCGCCATCTTGGCGGTGAGCGCGGTCATCGCCTTGCGACGGCGATCGGCATCGTCCGCGTGACCGGCAACATAGCGGCCGAGCTTGTCGCGGAAGCTGTTGTCGCATTGGCGCGCGGCGACCTGCGCCGCCATCCAGAACGTTCGGCGCAGCCGGGCATTGCCGTACTTCGACAGCTTGGTCCGACCGCGGAAGGTGCCGGATTGGCAGGTGGCGAGGTCGAGGCCGCAGAACTTCAGGAACTGGCGGTGATGGCCGAACCGGCGCAGATCTCCGGCTTCAGCCATGATTGTCAGAGCGTTGATCGGCCCGATTCCCGGGATACGCCGCAGCAACTGGTAATCGTGATGATCGGCCAACGTGACCTGCGCGATCTCCTCGATCCGGTTGCGCTCCCGGATCAGGCCCCGCGCCTGGGCAATGATCATCCGGAACATCGTGATCGCCGCGCTCTCCTCCGGCACGGGCAACGCGATCGATGAGCAAGCCGTCTCGTAGATGTCGTTGATCAGCCGCGCCTTGGAGACTTTGCGGCCGACCAGAGGCCAGGCCTCGGCCGAAAACGCTTCCCGCTCCAGTGCGGTGATGCTGCCGGGGGTGGGGAAGCGCTCGATCAGCGCCAGGAACCAATCCGAGCGGCTATTGCCGGCGAAGCGGCCGATCTCCGGAAAGTACAGCGGCAGATAATGCGTCAGGATGCGGTGCCAGGTCTGCGTCTTGGCCTTCGAGATCGTCTCGTGCGTCTTCGACAGCTCCTGGAGATCGTTGATGCCGGCGGCCAACGGGTCGACATAGGCCTGCGTCGCGCCGATCCGCAGCATGTGCAGGATGACCTGTGCGTCCTTGGGATCGTTCTTGTCCCAACCGTTGTGCAGCGCCTCCCGGGTTCGGGCCAGCGCGACCGAGGAGATCAGCCGCAGCTCGAAGCCTGCCGTCAGAAGCCGGTAAGCGAGCGTGCGATGGTAGTTGCCGGTCGCCTCGAAGCCGACGAGGATCGGTCGTCCGATCGCGGAAAGCTCAGCAGCCAGGCGGTCGTAATCCGGCCTGGTCGCCAACACGGTCATCCGCCGGCGTCGACCGCCTTCAGGTCGTTCGATCAGGACCTCCTGACGGTGCTTGGACATGTCGATCGCTACCAGCACGACGCCGGTGGGAGTAGAAAAGCGCTTGGTCATGGTTGGCCTCGCTCCAAAGTGTTGTCTCGACAACCTCACTTTAGAGACCTGCTGGTCGGCCATGACCGCCGTGGCGGCGCGCTGCGCTACGCAAGGCTTCGCGCGCCGTCAGCCAACGGTTGAGCCCCTTCCCAATGTGCTACGGTCCCGAGTTCATCGCCAAGGCGGTGCGGGAGTGGATCGTGGCAGTCGGCGCGAAAACGGCGTTCATCGAGCCTGGCAGTCCTTGGGAAAACGGCTACTGCGAGAGCTTCAACTCCAAGCTTCGTGACGAGCTTCTGAACGGCGAGCTGTTCTACAGCCTCGCCGAGGCCCGGATCGTCATCGAGGGCTGGCGTCAGCACTACAATACCCGGCGTCCGCACTCCTCGCTCGGCTACAAGCCGCCAGCACCGCCCGCCGTGCTATGGCCGGCTGCGCAAACCCAACCAGCTTCGCCGGCCATCTCAACCGTGGCCGCCAAGCCCTCCATGCATTAGATCAGAACCGGGCCACCTGATGGGGGCAGGCCACATCCGTCGTCCGCCGGATGATCGCTTTGATGGAACAAGCGAAGTTGCGGGGCGCGGACTTCATCGTCTATCCCGAGCTCGCCCTGACGACGTTCTTTCCTCGCTGGCATTACGAGGATCGCACGCAGGCAGACCGCTGGTTCGAGGCTGCCATGCCGGGGCCTCAGACACAGCCGCTCTTCGACAGGGCGCGCGAACTGCGGATCGCCATGAGCTTCGGTTATGCCGAGCTGACGCCGGAAGGGCGACATTTCAACAGCTCGATCCTCGTTGACAAGGCCGGGCGTATCATCGGCAAATATCGCAAGGTGCATTTGCCCGGCCACGCCGAGCTCGACCCGACGAGAGCGCATCAGCACCTCGAAAAGCGGTATTTCGAGCCCGGCGACCTTGGCTTCCCCGTCTGGACTTTCGAGAGTGGTCTGGTTGGCATGGCAATCTGCAACGACCGGCGCTGGCCCGAGACCTATCGCGTCATGGGGCTCCAAGGCGTCGAGATGATCGTGCTGGGCTATAATACCCCCACTGCGAACGGCCACTCCAAGACGGAAACCCTGGTCGATCGCCTCTTCCATCATCGCCTGTCGGTTCAGGCCGGAGCCTACCAGAACTCGACCTGGGTCGTCGCCGTCGCCAAGGCGGGCGTTGAGGACGGCCATGCCCTGTTTGGAGGCACGCTGATCGCCGGGCCCGACGGCAAGATCTTCGGTGAGCTCGACCACGAGGACGATGGACTGCTCGTCCATTCCTGCGATCTCGACGCGACCCGTTTCGGCAAGGAGACGATCTTCAATTTTGCTGAGCATCGCCGTGTCGAGCATTACGGGCTCATCACGACCCGCACCGGGGCTGGCGATCCCCTGGGAGAAACCGCCTGACGGGAAGGAATGCCGTCCGATTGCGGTCAGCGGCCGCCCGCCTCATGGAAGCGGATGTCTGGCATAACCCACGGCATGAGTTCGCGAAACATGCGCAGGTAGACATCCCCGAAAATCGTGCGGGCGAGCTCGGCGATCTGGCCCGGCAGCGGACCGAGTTCCCCGCTGCGTGCGACGACCGTAACGGGCCTGCGAAACGACGGCCCGGGGAAACGGCGAAGGTCGATGGCGGAGAGATGGCTGAGACTGCGTGCGATCGACGTCGTCGGCAGCATGGACCAGCCCAGACCTCCCGCCACCATGGCGGCAACCGAGTCGACGCTGTCGAAGGCGAAGGCGTAGTCCGGCTCGATGCGCATCCGCCTCAGCTGGCGCTCGATCTGCTGTCCGAGATCGCTGCTCAGGCTGTTGCGGATAAACGGCGTTTCCAGCGCGTAAGCCTTGAAATCGGCGGGGTCGGACAGGTCCGGGCACCCTTTCGGCAGAAGAAGGACGATCGGCTCGTCTATCACGTCGTGCCGCTCCAACCCGGTCGCATCGTCGAAACGGGAGGCGGCGATCAGCAGGTCCAGCGTGCGGTCATGCAAGCGAGCGCGCAAGCCCGCGTTGAAGTCCGTCGCGATCGAGAAAGAGCGGATCTGCCCCGTCGCCCCCTTGATGAAGTGGGGCAGGAAATGAATCGCAAGAGAATCGATCAGGCCGATTCGCAGATTCGGAATCGGCGCGGCGATGCCCAGCCTCGCCTCGGCATCCATCACCTTGGCCTGGCGGATCAGGATCTCGGCGTGCCGCCGGACGATGTCCCCCAGCACCGTCGGTGTCACCGGGCGACACGACCGGTCGAGCAGGCTTGCGCAGAAATGCCGCTCGAGCTCGGCCAAGGCATGCGACACTCCCGACGGAGTCATCCCGAAAGCGCGCGCGGCCGACGACAGGCTGCCGCGCTCACAGATCGCCGCGAAAATGGCGAGCTCACGAAGGTGGAAGGCCAGGAAGGGCTGTTCCATCGGGCACCATAAAGTGAAATATACTCACTTTCTATATGAGCATCTCTCACATGATGCAAATGCCGAAGCGTGTAGAACCTGAGCAAGGATCTGTGGAATATAACTATTTCTCTCGACACCCCTTCTCGCAGCAGCTCGCTGGCGCTTCCACCGGCACAGGAAAGAACTGTTCGCTCATCCGGCATGGCGGTAAGCCTGAGGCTCTCTGGACAGGGGCGCGACCCGCGCCGGCCGGACAACGATAACGGGGATCCATCATGACATTGACGCGTCGCACCTTGAATTGCGGCCTGCTCAGCGCCGGCCTCTTCACATTGTCCAGTCGCACGGCGTTTGCCGGAGCGACGCTGGAGCGCATCAAACGCAATGGCGAGCTCGTGGTCGCGACCGAGGCCCAATACCCGCCTTTCGAATTCGTCCGCGACGGCAAGATCGTCGGCCTCGGCCGCGACCTGCTGGAGGAGGTCGTGACCAAGCTCGGCGTCAAGCTCCGGCAGCTCGACCTGCCGTTCCAGGGCATCCTTCCCGGCCTCGTTGCCAACAAGTTCGACCTCGTCGCGACCTCGGTTGGCCTAACGGAGGAGCGCGCCAAGCGCTACGCGTTCACTATGCCGGTCGGCACCAGCCGGGCCCACGTGCTCAAGCGCAAGGGCAACGACAAGATCAAGTCGCTTGCCGATCTCAACGGCAAGATCGTCGCGACGCAGCTCGCCTCCTCGGTCGAGCCCACCGCCAAGGCGCTGGACGAAAAGCTCAAGGCCGAGGGCGGCCAGGGCTTCGGCGAACTGAAGCTGTTTCCGGCTTTCTCCGACACATTCCTGGCGGTCGGCAGCGGGGTCGTCGATGCGGCGATCGCCAACCTGCCGCTGATGCTGCTGCTGATGCGCGACCGACCCGGCATCTTCGAGGTGGTCGGCCCGGCGACGGACCGGCAGAACTACCTCGCCTGGGCAACGCGGCCGGAGGATGTCGTTCTCCGTGACTTCGTCAACGGCGTATTCAAGGAACTGCACGGCAACGGCAAGATGGCGAGCCTGCAGGAGAAGTGGCTCGGAACGAAGCTGGATGTCCCGCAGGCCGGCTACCTGCCCGACGGCGCCATCTGAGGCGCAAGAACGCGCGCAGGGACCGAATAAGGCCATGGATTTCAGCTTCCAGGCGATGGCTGAAGCGCTGCCCGCACTGATGCGGGCGGCCGGCAGCAACCTCGCCATCGCCGCCGCGGCGATGGTGCTGGCGCTAATCGGCGGCACGGTCCTGACAATCCTGCGCTCGTTGAAGATCGTCTGGCTCAACCGCGTCATTGCGGTGGTGATCAGCTTCATTCGCGGCACGCCGGTGCTGATCCAGATATTCCTGTTCTATTACGGCCTGCCGGCGCTGGGGCTCCAACTCGATCCCCTCGTCGCGGGTGTGATGGCGATCGCCTTCAACAGCGCGATCTTCATCAGCGAGATCATGCGGGGTGGCCTGTCGAACATGGATCCGGGGCCGATCGAGGCCGCGATCGCGCTCGGGCTGAAGCCCCGCACGATCTGGCGAAAAGTGGTGATCCCGCAGCTCTATCTGCGCATCCTGCCGCCGCTGGTGAACGAGACGACGATCGTGCTGAAGGGCACGGCTCTGCTCTCCGTCATCACCGTGGTCGAACTCTTCCGCACCGCCCAGCAGATTTCGGCGACGACCTTCCGGCCCTTCGAGACCATGATCGCGACCGCCGCGATCATCCTCGTGCTCAATCTGCTGGTCAGCCGCTTCGGCGGTCTGGTCGAGGCCCGGCTTGCCGTGAGGCGCGGCTGAGATGGCGCTCGACTATACCGTCATCACCGAGAATCTCGACCTGTTCGGCAAGGGCGCGCTGGCGACGGTCGCGATCTCGTCGATCGCGATCGCCGGCGGGCTCGTGCTGTCCTTCCCCGTGGCGCTGATGAAGCTGTCGCCGCGCCGGTCGCTGCGCTGGCCGGCCGCGATCTATATCGAGTTCTTCCGCAACATCCCCTTCATCGTGCTGCTCTCGCTGTTCTTCTACGGCCTGCCGGCCCTGGACGTTCGGCTCCAGCCGATCACGACAGGGGTGGTCGCGCTCGCGCTCTTCGGCAGCGCCTATTTCGCGGAAATCGTCCGCGGCGCGATCCTCTCCGTCCATCGCGGCCAGATGGAGTCGGCCAGGGCCATCGGCATGTCCTATCTGCGGGCGCTATGGGACATCATATTCCCGCAGATGCTGCGCTTCTTCATGCCGGCCGCGACCAACACCTCGATCTCGCTCGTCAAGGAGAGCGCCGTTCTGGCGACATTGTCCGTTTCGGAGCTGACCTATCAGGGCCTGATCGTGCAGGGGAAGACCTATGCGCCCTTCGAGGTCTTCATCGCCACCGCGCTGATCTACTGGGTGCTGACTGCGATCCTGGCTGCCCTGTTCTGGAATGGCGAGCGGCGTCTGAGCGGCAGCAACGCGAAGACGGTATCGGCCCGCCATCATCTGGCCGCCCGCTATCTCTCGCTGGAAGCGGAGCCGCGCCGATGACCGCCGCCCCTCTGCTGACCGTACGCGGACTGCGCAAGCGTTTCGGCGCAACCAACGCCGTGGACGGCGTCGATCTCGACGTCGCCGCGGGCGAGATCGTCTGCATCATCGGCCCCAGCGGCTGCGGCAAGAGCACCTTCCTGCGCTGCATCAACTATCTGGAGCGTCCGGACGACGGCACGATCCAGCTAGACGGCGACCATATCGGTCGCGTGCCGGCTGCGTCAGGCGCCTTGCGGCTGCAATCGGCCGGCGAACTCGACGCGATGCGCCCGCGCATCGGGCTCGTCTTCCAGCAGTTCCATCTCTGGCCGCATCTGACGGCGCTGGAGAACGTGGCGCGCGCACCGATCCGCCTGCGCGGTAGGTCGCGGCCGGCTGCGGAGCGCGAGGCGCAGGCCCTGCTTGCCCGCTTCGGCCTCGACGCCAAGGTCGGCCGCATGCCGGCCGACCTCTCCGGCGGCGAGAAACAGCGCGTCGCGATCGCCCGCGCGCTGGCGATGAAGCCGGAGCTGATGCTGTTCGACGAACCGACCTCGGCGCTCGACCCCGAAGTCGTCGGCGACGTGCTGAGGCTGATGAAGGAACTGGCCGAGGACGGCATGACCATGCTCGTCGTCACCCATGAGCTCGGCTTCGCCCGTCGCGCCGCCGACCGCCTCGTCTTCTTCGACGCCGGCAGGATCGCCGAGATGGGCCGGCCCGACGAACTCATCGACAACCCGCAATCGCCGCGCCTGCGTGAGTTCCTCGCGCATTTCGCCTGACCAGCTTCCCGCAGAAGAAACCGAGCCGAGACGACCATGACCGACGCGCTGACCGACGCTCCCGAGCACGGGCACAAGACCTTCCTATTCTCCGAACTCGCGCTCGATCTCGACAATCTGCGGGCCGACATAGCCTTTCTCGGCATTCCTTTCGGGCACCCCTACACGATCCGAAATGTCTCAAACGACCAGTCGAACGGGCCGACCGCCGTGCGCCAGGCCTCCGACCGTGTGTCGCGCTCGCTCGAGCGCTATGATTTCGATGTCGGCGGGCCCCTCTTCGATGAGCGCCCGATTCGCATGGTCGATTGCGGTGACGTTATCGGCGAGATGCACGACCCGGCCTCGCATTCGGCCCGCGCCGAAGCCGCGATGCGCAAGATCATCGCCTCGGGCGCGATGCCGCTGGTCATCGGCGGCGACCATGCCATCCCGATCCCGGTGCTGAATGCCTTCGACGATCAGGGGCCGCTCGTGCTGGTGCAACTCGACGCCCATATCGACTGGCGCGAGGATGTCGGCGGCGTGCGCGAGGGGCTCTCCAGCGTCATCCGACGCATCTCGGAGATGGATCATGTCGGCGAGATCTTCCAGATCGGCATGCGCTCGCAGGGCAGCGCCCGCCAGGCGGATGTCGATGCCGCCCGCGCCTATGGCGCCCAGATCATCACCTCCTACGAAGTGCATGACGAGGGCATGGAGGTTGTGCTGGCGCGCATCCCCGACAATGCCCGCTATTATCTCACCATCGACGCCGACGGTCTCGATCCGTCCGAGATGCCGGCCGTCGAGGGGCCCGCTCCCGGCGGCATAACCTTCCATCAGGCGCGCAAGCTGATCCACGGCCTCGTCCGAAAGGGGCGCGTCGTCGGCATGGACATCGTCGAGATCACGCCCTCGCGCGACGTCAACCGGATTTCGGCCGTCACGGCCGGGCGGCTGTTCTTCAACATGATCGGCGCGGCTGTCCGTGCGAACTACTTCAACAAGTGAACGGTGCGCTGCCCCCGATGAAACCGAGCCTGATCGAGATGCGCGGCGCCGGCGAGCGGTTGAACCGCGGCTTCGTCGGCGTGCCGACTTTCCTGCGCGCCGACTATTGCAGCGACATCGCCACCACTGAGGCTGAGTTCGCCGTGCTGGGCGTACCCTTCGACGAGGGCTCGCCCTATGCGCCGGGCGCACGTTTCGCCCCCCGCGCCATTCGCGAGCATTCCCTGCGCTTCGGCATCTCCGGCCTCTACGACATCAACAGCGACAGCGTGCTCGCGCCCGATCTCGTTACGTCGGGCCGACTCGTCGATTGCGGCGACGTCGACATCTGGCCGACCAATCCGGCGCGCAGCTTCGCCAATCTGACAGAACAGATCGGCGCAATCCGCCGCGCCGGCGCCAAGCCCGTCGTGATCGGCGGGGATCATTCGATCACCTTCCCGATCCTGCAGGGCTTCGACACGCCGGTCCATGTAATCCAGCTCGACGCCCATATGGACTACGGCGCCGTGACCGAAGATCTGCGGCACACGAACGGCCAGGCCTTCCGGCAGCTCCACGCCCTGCCTCAGGTCACGAGCCTAACCCAGATCGGCATTCGCAGCCTGCGCACGCGGCCCAGCGATGTCCGCGACGCTCGCGCCAATGGCAGCACGATCGTAACTATGTCGATGCTGCGTGACGGCGGGCCGGCGGACGCGCTCGATCATATTCCGGAAAGGGCTGCAGTTTATGTCAGCATCGATGTCGATGCCTATGATATGGCGCTGGTACCCGGCTGTGTATCGGCCGAACCCGACGGCATGCAGTTCCCCGAGTTGATGGGCATCCTGATGCGCATCGCCGAGCGCTTCGAGGTCACGGGCTTCGACTTCGTCGAGGTCAATCCGCCGCTCGATGTCGGCACCGGCGTGACCTCTTATCTCGGCGCGCTGACAATGGCGCGCTTCCTCGCGGCGATTGCCAACGACGATGTCGGCGGGTGAGGGCTCTATGTAAACGGACCCATTGGAGGCAGGCGATTGTTCGTTGTCGCGCTCACGAGGTTGGGATCCGCTGAGTGGCAGGACCATGAAGTTACAAGCGGCAGGAGCCACCCCCTACGACTAGCGGCTGACGGCGAACCAGCAAACAAAATCTGCTTCATAACGGTCTTCACACACTGCTGAGCAAAAGGCTGGTTTCGCTATTGGACACGCCGTCGATCATCCTGATTTCACGCAGAACACGATCGAATTCCGACAAGCTGTCGGACCGGATGTCGGCGACGAGATCCCAGTTCCCGTTCGTTGTGTGAAGAGCGTAAATTTCCGGCATGCCGCGCAGTTTGCGTATTACCTGCGTAGTCGATTTGCCAACCACTTCGATCATCATCACGGCGCGGATGGCGCTGAGGGCATGGTCTTCCCTGACCCGCGCCGTGAAACCAAGCAGCGTTCCCGTCTCCAGGAGGCGCTCCAACCGGCTCTGAACAGTCCCGCGCGCGATGCCGAGAACGTCTGCGACCTTCGACAGGGAGGCGCGCCCGTCGGCGCGCAGATGCGCGATGATCCGCCGGTCCAGATCGTCAGGCAGATATTTCGCGACGGGTTTTTCTTTCGTAATGGCGTTGAACATATTGCATTATCCGATTGAGCAAATCGCTCGAAAGAATGCCGATATTAACACAGAACTACGCTTTCGGACAGGCAACTCCGGTTGCTAGGCTTCGTGGACAAAGGGTAGCCAGAGTTTGACTGCGGCAATGGCGACGAATCCGAGGTAAGATTCCTTGCTCTTGTCGTAGCGTGTGGCGACGCGCCGCCAGTTCTTGAGCTTGCTGAACAGACGCTCGATCAGATTGCGCCACTTGTATTTCTCGGCATCGTGCGGCGCAGGGTTCTTGCGGTTGCGCTTGGCCGGTATGACGGCCTCGATCTCGGCTTTCGCCAACTCCTCGCGAATGGCGTCGGCATCATAGCCCTTGTCCGCCAGCAGCGCTTCGATCTTGTCGGCGACCATCCGCAGCAGCGGCGCGAAGCCCTTGACGTCGTGTGCCTCTCCGCCCGTCAGGACGAAGCCGAGCGGGCGGCCTTTGGCATCGCAGCGGGCATGGAGTTTGGTGGTAAAGCCGCCACGCGATCGACCAAGCGCCTCTGTTTGCTGAGTCCCCTTTTTATGCCGACTGCGCAGTGATGCGCCCGGACGATGGTTGAGTCGATCATGTCGGCGGAGGGGTCTCGCTCGACCATCTCCGCCAGGCTTTCCAGCATGGCGTCGAAAACGCCGACCTCCAGCCAGCGCCGGTAGCGGCGGAAGACGCTGTTCCATTTGCCGTAATCGTCGGGGAGATGCCGCCACTGCGCGCCCGTCCGCGCCAACCACATCATGCCCTCAAAGTAGCGGCGGTTGTCCTGCGCCGGTCGGCAACCGCGCCCGTGCTCGGCCGGCAGCAAAGGCCCAATCAACGCCCATTCCTCGTCCGTCAGACCGATCCGCTCGCCCAAGGCTTCCTCCAAAAAGAAGCCTTGAATCAATCCGCGTGTCTCAGGTCAAGCTTTGTCCACGAGGCCTAGCCTTCCGGCAGATCAACCTGTTTCGGAATATGCCGATGCTGCCGCCGCTTCCGTCGACGAGGGCCATGGTGCCTTTCGTGAGCGTCGAAAACATGATGCGCCTCGTCCATCATCGCGGTGTCGAGACCGTACTGGCCGAACTGGCCGAGGCGATCGAGGCTGATTTCCGGCGCTGGGACAGTTTCGACAAGACGCCGCGCGTCGCCAGCCATTCGCGCGACGGCGTCATCGAGCTGATGCCGACTGCCGATGGCAGCGTTTACAGCTTCAAATACGTCAACGGCCATCCGCGCAATGTCGCCGAGGGCTTGACTGTGACGGCTTTCGGCCTGCTGGCCGAGGTCGCGACCGGCTATCCGGTACTGCTGACGGAGATGACGCTGCTCACCGCGCTGCGCACGGCGGCGACCTCGGCCGTGGCGACGCGCCTGCTGGCTCCGAAGGGCGCACACACCCTGACGCTGATCGGCAATGGCGCCCAGGCCGAGTTCCAGGCGCTGGCACTGAAGGCGGTTTGCGGCGTCGAGACGGTGCGCCTTAACGACATCGACCCGCGCGCGACGCGCAAGGTCGCAGCCAATCTCGCCGGTTCCGGGCTTGGGATCGTCGCCTGCGCCTCGGCGCAGGAAGCGGTCGAAGGCGCGCAGATCATCACGACCTGCACCGCCGACAAGCAGTTCGCAACGATCCTCACCGACAACATGATCGGCCCCGGCGTCCATATCAATGCGATCGGGGGCGACTGCCCGGGCAAGACCGAGCTGCATCCCGACATCCTGCGGCGTTCAGAAGTCTTCGTCGAGTATCCGCTGCAGACCCGCATCGAGGGCGAGATCCAGCAGATGCCGGCCGATTTCCCGGTCACCGAGCTCTGGCAGGTCGTCACCGGCGCGGTGCCGGGCCGGCGCGACGCCGGGCAGATCACCCTGTTCGACGGGGTCGGCTTTGCCATCGAGGATTTCTCGGCGCTGCGCTATGTGCGCGAGCGACTGGCGGGCGGCGATTTCTACCAGGATCTCGATCTCATCGCGGATCCCGACGATCCGCGCGATCTGTTCGGCATGCTGCAACGCGCGAAGGTATGAAAAGCACCACAATGACGCGACAGGCTTCCTATTCCGTCCAGGCCCCAGCCGCGGTGGTCATGGTGCGGCCGCATCATTTCACCGTGAATACCGAGACTGCGGCGGATAACCGCTTCCAGGCCGGCGTCGATGCCGGCGAGGACCTCGCCGCCCGCGCCCATGACGAGATCACCGGCGCGGCCGAGACGCTGCGCAGTCACGGCGTCACGGTGCATATCTTCGAGAACGAGGGCACTCAGACGCCGGATGCGGTTTTCCCAAACAACTGGTTCTCGACCCATGCCGGAGGCCATGTTGCGATCTATCCGATGAAAGCCGTCAGCCGCCGGCGCGAGCGGCGCGGCGACGTCATCGAGATGCTGAAGGCCCGCTACCGGGTGCAGGAGGTGATCGACTATTCCGGGCTGGAGTCGGACGGGCTGTTCCTGGAGGGCACCGGCGCCATGGTGCTGGATCATCTCGACCGCGTCGCCTACGCCGTGCGCTCCGATCGTACCGATCCGATCGCGCTCGAGCGCTTCTCGACCCATTTCAACTTCGAGCCGATGGTCTTCGATGCCCGCGACGGCGACGGCGTGCCGATCTACCACACCAATGTGCTGATGTGCGTCGCGACCGACTTCGCCATGATCGGACTCGACATGCTGACCGACGCCGCGCGGCGGCGGGAAATCGTCGCGCGGCTGGAACGCTCCGGCCGGACAATCATTCCGCTGACCAACGAGCAGATCGGCCGCTTCGCCGGCAATGCGCTGGAATTGCAGGGCAAGCGGTGCCGCCTGCTCGCGCTCTCGACCACGGCGTTGAACGCCCTTCGCGAAGACCAGAAGGAGGCGATCGCGGAGAGCGCGCAGCTGGTGGCGCTCGATATCCCGACGATTGAGAAAGCCGGCGGCTCGGTGCGCTGCACGCTCGCGGGAATCCATCTGACGCCGCGCTGAGCCGCGGGCGCAAAGCGTCTGGCTCCCTGCACCGCAATCCATATCGCCGCCTGACTGCACGGCCGCGGCGGCTAACGAGTTTCATCGCGATATGAGGTTTCGTGATAGAAAACTCATATCGCGAAAAAATAGTCATTTAGTCGCTAAAAGTTGGTATTGACTTTATATCACGAATTAATGTGTCGTAACAGTCAACAAAGTTGCGGTGGTCGAAAGCGCAGCCGCACGGGGTAGGGGCCTTCGGTTTCGAGAGCATGAGCGACCATCACCACGCTGCCAACCTGCCGCGCCGAGCGAGGCCGCTCCCATGACCGGCGCGCAAGCTCTGTCGTCCGGCCCGTCGCGCGCCGATGCGGTCCGGCGGAAGAATCATGTGCCCACCGCCTTCGCCACGTTCGTTGTGGTGGTCTTGCTCGCCTTCGCATTCATCGTCAGCCGCAGCGGCAGCATTTCTTGGGCGGCGGTCCAGGAATACCTGTTCCACCCCAGCATCCTGCTCGGTGTCGGCATGACGATCTGGCTCACCATCGTGGCGATGGTGCTCGGCAGCGTGCTCGGCAGCGTGCTGGCGGTGATGGCGATGTCGGGGAGCCGGCCTCTGCGACTTCTCAGCGTCGCCTACACTTGGTTCTTCCGCGGAACGCCGCTGCTCCTCCAGATGGTGTTCTGGTACAATATCGCCCTGTTCGTTCCGCGGATCGTCATCGGTCCGATCGACGTCTCCACGAACGAGCTGGTGACGCCCTATGCGGCTGCGATCTTGGCGCTGAGTCTGCACGAAGGCGCCTATATGGCGGAGGTCATCCGCGGTGGCCTACTCGCTGTTCCGAGGGGCCAGTACGAGGCGGCCTCGGCACTGGGCCTGACGCCCTACCAGACCGGGCGCCACATCATCCTGAAGCAGGTCCTGCGGGTCATCATTCCGCCGACCGGAAACCAGGCCATCGGCATGCTGAAAACGACCTCGCTGGTTTCGGTCATCGCTGCCCAAGATCTGCTGACGCAGGCGGAGCGAATCTACGCGACGAACTACCGGGTCATCGAATTGCTGATGGTCGCAGGCGTTTGGTACCTGCTGCTGACGACGATCGGCAGCCTGCTGCAGCACGCCCTCGAACGGCGGCTGTCCGGCACCGGTGGCGAGCGCGCCCCGGCGCGGATCGGAGGTGCCGCATGACCGGCCTCGCGCATGCGGCCGCGCCGGCGGATGACGGGCCGATCGTCCGAGCGAGAGGCATCCGCAAGAGCTTCGGGCCGCTCGAGATTCTGCGTGGCATCGACATGGATGTGCGGCACGGCGAGGTCGTCTGCATCATCGGCGCCTCAGGAAGCGGCAAGTCCACCTTCCTGCGCTGTCTCAATGGGCTGGAGAGCTTCGACGCCGGCGAGCTCCTGATCGATGGCGCGCCATTGGATCTCGTGCTGCGCGCCGGCCGCTATCACGAATTGTCGCCGCGGGAGATCGCGATCCGACGTCGTTCTGTCGGCATGGTCTTCCAGCAGTTCAATCTTTTCCCGCATCTGAACGTGCTCGACAACATCACGGTCGCGCCGGTCGTGACAGGCCTGCTGTCGCGGCGGGAGGCTGTCGCAAGGGCGACGGAGCTGCTCGGGCAGGTCGGGCTCCAGCACCGCGCCTCAGCCATGCCGTCGCAGCTTTCGGGCGGCCAACAGCAGCGCGTCGCCATCGCCCGCGCGCTGGCGATGCGCCCGAAGCTGATGCTGTTCGACGAGCCGACATCGGCCCTCGACCCGGAGCTGGTCGAGGAGGTGTTGAACGTGATCCGCCAGCTCGCACGGTCGGGCATGACGATGGTCGTCGTCACCCATGAAATGGCCTTCGCGGAGGATGTCGCGGACAGGGTCGTGCTCATCGACGAGGGCCGGATCCTGCAGCAAGGCAGTCCCGCGGACGTTCTACGCAACCCGCAGAGCGAGCGGGCAAAGGGCTTCCTGGCAAGATTAAACAGAGGGTGAAAGGAAGAAGCCAATGATGGTACGGATGAAGAGCGTAATGGCAGGGGTGGTCGCGGCGCTGTTGTGCGCGTCCATTTCCCATGCGCAGGAGGGCAAGGTCAACGAGGCGGCGCGCAAGCTGCTGCCGAAGAGCATCGTAGAGAAGGGCGTCGTCACGGCCGTGACCGATCCCGGTTCGCCGCCTTATTCCTATCTCGACGAGAAGGGGGCCTATGTCGGGCTGGAGCACGAGCTGGTCACCGCCCTCGCCGGCCGGCTGGGACTCAAGCTCCAGGTCAATTCGGCGAAGTTCGCGAGCATCGTGCCGGCGATCCAATCCGGCCGCTTCGACATCGCCTATATCGCACTCGGAGACAAGCTCAGCCGCGAGGAAGTCATCGATCTGATCGACATCTATACCGAGGGCTCTTCGATCATCGTTCCGAAGGCCAACACCTATAAGCTAACGAGCTTGTCGCAGGCTTGCGGCCTGCGTGCGGCGGTCGGCGCGGGCTCGTTCCCGCTCGAGCTGGTCAAGAAGCAGAACGAGATCTGCAAGGACAAGCCGATCACGATCCTCGAATTCGTGACGAACACCGATACGCTCAACGCGATCCGCTCTGGCCGGGCCGATTTCGGCCTCCAGACGTCGAGCGTCGCCAAATATGTCGCCGACAGGATGCTCGACAGTGCCGAAGGCAGCCTGATCCCGATCCCGGGCAAGCGATATATGGAAACCTACCATGCCATCGGCGTGAGCAAGGCCAATCCGGGCTTGCGAGACGCCATCGTCGTCGCGCTTCAGGAAATGGTCGATGACGGCTCCTATGGTGCCATCTTCAAGAAGTGGGGCTTGGACCAGAACATGCTGACCAAGATCACCCACAACGATGCGGCCCGTTTCGAAAACCAGCTCTTCAAGCTCGACTGACGCCGAGAGAGCCTGTCATACGGTGGGCTCGCGGCGACGCGAGCGACGCCGACCAGGCTTGGGGCGCCCCACTGTTAACGGCCTTCTGCAAGGAAGGCAGGGCGCCGTTCATCCCCCACGTGACTGTTCCGGAGGCCTCCATGGGAAGGCGACATATCGAGGATCTGCGTATTGAAACCGTGACGCGGCAGATGTCCAAGGACGGTCCTCTCGCCGGAGCCGAACTGCGCGAACTTTCGCGCGACGACGTGAGCGGGGACAACTCGCTCATCGCGAATCTGCCGGCAGGTTTCGAATCCGGCTCGCTGGCTGGGCGCGCCTGGGACATTTACGTGCTCTCGGGCCAGGTTTCCGTTGGCGGGGGCGTCCTGTCCGCGGGTCACTATGCCTTCGTCCCCGGCAATGAGAGCAGCGGCACGATCAGATCGGTTTCTGGCGCGGAGCTCTTCATTGGCGTGATCGAGGATGAGCGGCGCGAGGGTGACATTCTGCTCGTGAACCCGGACGACTTGCCATGGGATGCGCGGGTTCGTGCTGTCCCCGAGGCAAAGAACGGTCTCAGCCACGGCTATGCGAAGTTCTTCCGGGTCGACAAGGCGCGAAGCGAGACAGTCGGACTCGGCGCCCTGCCTCCCGGCGTCGGGCTCGACTGCTCCGAGGAGCATGAGCCGGTGGACGAGATCCTCAATCTGCGCGGCGATTTGCTCATCCTCGACAATGAGCGCCGCAAGGTGCGGATCACGCCGGGGATCTATCAGTGGCGTCAGCCAAACGCGCTGCATTTGCCCAAGTATTCCCATACCGGAAACCTGAATTTCTTCCGGACCCATGGCGGTTTGTGGGGCTGCCCCATCGCCTTCAAGCGGCATGACGATTGGGATGCGATCGTCGCCGGCTACAAGGCCGAGTGGAGCGGGCTTTCCTGGCCCCTCATCTGAGTGCCGAGCGCCGGTGTTTCGTGATCGGGCCGCGCGGCGGACAATGCCATAGCCTTCGAATGCATGACCGATGTTTCCAAGGATAAGACGATGAATGCCAAGCCTGATCTCGGTGCCCTGTTCGGTGCCTCCGCGCTGACCAGCACCTTTCTCGGCCTCGATGCGTGTCCAGACCTCGACCTTCTGAAGGCGCCCGTCGCGCTGTTGGGCGTGCCCTGCGCGACGCCTTATGCGTCGGTCGGCGCCTATTGCCGCAACGCGCCCGATGCCCTGCGCCAGGCGACGGCCTCCTTGACCGCAAATCTGGACCGGCACGATTTCGACAGCGGCGGCGCTGTCTTCCCCGCGCCGCATCTGCGTCCGGTAGACTGCGGCAATCTTCCCTTCGACGAGGGCGATCCTGCCGGCAATCGCCAAATCATCCGCGCTGCTGTGATCAAAATTCTTGACCGGGGCGCGGTGCCAGTTCTTCTCGGAGGTGACGATTCCATCCCGATCCCGATGATCGAGGCGCTGGGCGAGCGGGCGGCGGGGCGGCGATACACGATCCTGCAGATTGATGCCCATATCGACTGGCGCGAGACCCACATGGGGGAACGGTTCGGCCTCTCCTCGACGATGCGCCGTGCATCTGAACAGGGCCATGTCGAGCGGATAATACAAGTTGGGGCGCGCGGCATTGGCTCAGCGGCGACGTCGGATTACGAGGATGCTGCGGCCTGGGGCGTGAAGTTTGTCACAGCTTATGAGCTTCACCGTGACGGCATAGAATCCGTGCTGAGGCTCATTCCCCTAGGGAGCGATATTATCATCTGTATTGATGCCGATGCGCTCGATCCTGCCCTGGTCCCTGGCGTAATAGGACGCGCGCCGGGCGGGCTGAGCTACTATCAAGTGGTCGATCTCATTAAGGGAGCAGCCAGCCGCGGCAAGATTGGCGCGATGGACTTCGTCGAGTTCATGCCGGAACGAGACGTCGACAATATCGGAGCGTTCACCATGGCTAGACTGGTCGCGACGGCGTTGGGGGTTCTTGTGCGCCAAGCCGGCTGCGATTGATTTCCGGACCCGCAAGATTTAGAGCACGCGCCGATCAGATTGCATCGCAATCCGATCGGATCACGCGTTCTCTATCAATAAGTAAGAGACGGATTCGCCGATCAGGTTGATTCAACCTGATCGGATCCGGCTCTAGTCGGTAATCTCAAGATGCGCTCTAGCTGCCTTTTCGTTCTATCATTAGAACTTGGCAAGCTGGGGCGCTCTTCTTGTGCGCGATTCCCGTATGCGAAAACCGCCGCACGGTTGTACCAGCGATTGGAGATCGCAATATGCTGCTGGGCGTTACAGACAAGTGCTATCATTACGACACCCACGACCAGCTCGAACGGCACTTCGCCGACTTCGTCTGCGCCTATAATTTCGGCCGCTGACTGAAGACCCTCAAGGGCCTCACGCTCTGCGAATTCATCTGCAAACGATGGACTTCAGAGCCGGACCGATTCACGCTCGATCCAATCCACCAAATGCCGGGACTGAACACCTATACACAAAACGATCCCTCCAAATCAGGATCGTCAGAGTGGGCGCTCAATCCGCGCCGAAGAAGGTGCGCTCGGAACACCGCTTACCATGGAAGCTTTTCGTGTAGAGCTTCACCTTCGAGATCGAAGCTTTCGATTTCGCGCTCGACGCCGGAGGCAATGGCGGTTTCAGTGCCGAAGAGAGCTCGCGAGTCGCGGTCAAGAACCTCCACCAAAATATACCTGATTGCAGCTCGAGTGTTCGGATTGCGCCCGTTGGGTTTGTAGGAAGGCTGCGCGGCGGGCATCAGACGCGCAGCTCATCCGATCGAAATGTCGTCGATGTGTGATTTAGATCGTCTGGCGACTGTCAGCGAGTTGGCTCGATCCACCACTCCACGATGCTGGTCGCATCCTGCCAATACGCATGGGACGCCTGCACGCGAAGCCGCTCACGGTCCCTTCCCGGCGACTTGACCACAATGCTGTTCGAATAGGCGCCCTGGCCATGCTCCCGTTTCGCCAGATAGCGCCCCTCGTCCCAATTGATGCCGTCGTGCGAATAGTAAATCACAAAATGGCCCATGCCGGGTGCGGGCCCATAGGTACCGCTACGACCATGGATGAAATAGCCTCCGCCGAAACCGATCATCTGCGGATTGCGGATGCGCAATGCGAAATGCGTCTTCGCAGGCTGGCTCCAGCTGCGGCCATTGTCGTCGGTGATGCAGTATTCCAGCCGATCTTCCTCGTGCTTGTTGTAGATGTAGGCGATCATGCGTCCGCCACCGAGGCGGCACAGGGTGCCGTAGCCCTTGTTCAGCGTATCGAACGGCAGGTCGCTCACCGGCTCGAAGGTCTGGCCGTCATCGCGGCTGGCATAGAGCGTGTAGATATGGTCGGGCGTCGACCCGCAGAAATTGACCTCGGCATCGTTGCGGAACTTGAGCACGTAGATGACGCCGTCGGCATAGGTCGCACCGTAGAGCCGGCCGCGATCCGGTCCGACCTCGACCGGTGCGCTCCAGGTCTCGCCGCCATCGGTGCTGCGCGTCGAGGTCGGGACCAGATAGGGCTCCCACAGGGCATCCTTCGACACGTCGCAGAGCACATGGAACAGGACGACCGTACCGGTCTCGGTCACGATCGCCTTCTCGGTGAAGATGCACCAACCCGTCTTCTCGTCATGCGCACGCTTGGAGTAATCCAGCGCCCGCGGTGCGCTCCAGCTCTTTCCCCCGTCGGAGGAGCGCTTGTATTCCATCCAGCCTACGGCTGAATGGCCCGAGGTTCCGTGCCGCCCGGGATCTTCCGAAGAACAATTCGGGAAGAAAGCGAAGATCTCGCCGTCGCCGCGCTGGAAGGCGGCATGGCCGAGATGCCCGCTGCGCCCCGTCGCCTGATGGTCGACGAAGATATCCAGAGCCGGCGGCTCCGGGGTTATGGTGAAGTCATCGAACGTCGCGGGGGCAGGCTTGGTCATCGCGGGCCTCGAAAGCATGGGGTGTCAATGGATGGGCTGCGACGCGCCGGCCGCCATGCCGCCGACGACATCGCTCAGTGTCGGGGCAGCCGAGAGAAGCTGGCGCGTATAGTCATGGCGAGGATTGCCGAAGATCTCCGTGACGGAGCCGGCTTCGACGCAGAGGCCGTTCTTCATCACGAGGATGCGGCCTCCCAGGGCGCGGACGACGTTCAGGTCGTGGGTGATGAACAGGTAGGAGACGTTTTGTTCCGATTGCAGCCGCAGCAGGAGATCGAGGACGGCCGCCTGCACTGACAAATCCAGCGCCGAGGTCGGCTCGTCGCAGACGATGACGCGCGGCTTGGCGGCAAAGGCCCGGGCGATGGCAACTCTCTGCTTCTCGCCGCCCGAAAGCTGGCCGGGGTTGCGCCGGGCATAGTCGGGCGGAAGCTGGACAGCCCGCAGCCATTCGGCAACGCGCTCGTCCATCTCCTCGGGCCTGCAGGAGCCATAGAGCTGCATCGGCCTTCTGAGGATCTGGGCGATCGTCTGACGTGGGTTGAGAGACGCGTCGGGGTTCTGGAAGATCAGTTGGATGGCCTGACGAGCGGCGCGAGGCCGCTTTCGCGGCACGGCGGCGAGCTGTGTTCCGCCCAGAGAGATCAAACCCTCGTCGGCTCGGGTCAAGCCAGCGACTATCCGAGCCAATGTGGTCTTGCCGGAGCCGCTCTCGCCGACCACCGACAGGGTCCGTCCCTCGGGCAGGTCGAAGCCGATCCTGTCCACCGCGGCAAAGCCGCGCCCGGAAAACAGGCCTGCGCCATAGCGCTTCACGATATTCTCGCCGGAGAGGGCCGAAGGCGGAACGGCGGTCAGCGCCGCATCGTCCCGGGCCACACGGTCGGGAACGGAGGCGATGAGCTGGCGGGTATAGTCGTGCGACGGCCTTGTGAAGATATCCGCCGTCGTGCCCTGCTCGATGACCCGCCCGTGGCGCATGACCAGAACGCGATCGGAAACGCGGGCGACCACCGACAAATCATGGCTGATGAACAGAAGAGAACATCTCGACCGCCGGCGCAGATTCTGGACCAGCTCGATGATCTGTGCGGATGTGGTGACGTCGAGGCCGGTCGTAGGCTCGTCCATGATGATGAGCTTCGGCTCGCATGACACTGCCGCGGCGATCAGCACCCGCTGCTGCTGCCCGCCCGAGATCTCGTGCGGGTAGCGCTCGAACAACTCCGCCGGCTTCGGCAGGTTGACGTGCTCGAACAGCTCGAGAACCCGTTTGCGGGCCTCGTCCCACGACATCTCGCTCCGATGCGCGAGCAGTTGCTCGACGACCTGGCGGCCGACCCTCATGCTCGGGTTGAGCGATTTCTTGGGATCCTGCGGAACGAAGGAGACGGTTCCACCGCGAAGCTTGCGCAGCTCGGGCTCGCGCGCACCGGTCACGTCCTGGCCGTCCAAGAGAATCCGTCCGGCCAACGCGGCCTGCGGCGTCCAGCCGACGATGGCGTAGGCCACGCTCGACTTGCCGGAGCCGGATTCCCCGATGATGCCGACGGCCTCGCCGGGCGCGATTTGCAGGCTGGCGTCGCAGACCGCCTGCACGGTGCCGCGCGCCGAGCAGTAGGACATGCCCAGCTTGTCGACGTCGAGAACGAGTTCGCTCACGCCAATCCTCCTGCTCGCCAGATCAAAATCGTCATAGGCCGGGTATGGGCCCGATGACGTCGAACCTGGCCTTGTAGGCTTTCAGGACATCGCCCCAGCCGGGAGCCTCGACATAGGTCACCGTCGCCTTGCCGGAGGGCCATTCGCGATTGCGGAAAAGCTGGACGCAGCCGGTATGGCTGTATTTCGGCAGATGCCGCGAATCGAGCGGACGCCAGGCATAGGAGCCCGGCGCGGCCTCGACCGGCTTTCCCGAGACGGGGTCCAGCAGGAGCAGGTCCCCGCTCAGCCGGAAGATCTCGTCGGCGACGTCGTGCCATTCGGCGCAGTCGAGCCCGCTGCCCGGCCACATCACGTCGATGCCGAAATTGTCGCGGTTCTCGGGGTCGACACGCAGATACTTCACGACATTGGTGCTGGTTCCGGTGCTGGAATGGGCGCAGTCGCTGGTGCGCACCTGCCAGGGCTTCGTTTCCGGATCGACGATCTCGAATTCTCCAGAGCCGACCCCCTTCTCGCCGGTCGCGAGGAAAACCGTGGCTCCGCCTCGGAGCGTGACTGCGCGCTCGGCCGTTTGCGGCGGCAGATAGGCGAACCAGCCCCGCGGGACCGGGCGACCGTTGACGATGGCGGAGCCGGTCAGAACGAAGAATTCCAGCGTGCGGCCGGGCGGAAAGTGGAAGGCGATCTCCCGGTCGACGACGACATAGGCGGTGAAGGCACCGTCCCGGCCATCACGGGACAGAACGCGCATATGCGCTCCGGCCAGAAAATCGCTTCCCTGCACCAGCGGGAACGCGGCCAGCGCGCGCCCTTCGATGATTTCACGAGCCATGGATTGAGCTTTCCTGATGATGGATTCGTTCGGTTGAAGCAGTCTCGGGGCATCAAGCCCGGACCGTGCTTCCGGAGAGGTAGCGATTGACCTCGTTGGCCAGGACGGCGATCGAAATCACCAGGCTCGCTATCGCCAACGTCGGAAACAGGACGACCCACCAGGAGCCTGCCAGCAGGAGCCCGTAGGATTCGGCGACGATCAGCCCCCAATCCGGTGCGGGCGGCTGGACGCCAAAGCCCAGGAAGGACAGGTTCGCGACCGCGAACACGGCGAAGGTCATCCGCACGGTGAACTCCACGACGACGATCGGGAAAATATTGGGAAGGAGTTCGCGCAGCATGACATAGATGGCGCTGTCCCCCCGGACGCGTGCGGCAAGAATGTAGTCCTTCTGGGTTTCCTGGAGGACGGCACCGCGGATCGTGCGCGCGACCACCCACATGAACTCGAAGGCGATCACGCCGATCAGGGCGAGATTGGAACGCCCAAGCGCTGCGATCAGCAGCAACGCCAGGATGATGCCGGGCACAGAAATCACGGCCTCGCCGATGCGCGACAGGACTTCGTCGAGAAGACCTTGGGCATAGCCCATAGCGAGACCGAGAACGGTCCCCGATACCGTCCCGAACAGGGCTGCGAAAAAAGAGACGGTCAGGATGTCACGCGATCCGACGAGAACGCGCGAAAAGACATCGCGCCCCAGATCGTCTGTGCCGAAAAGGAATTCGGCGCCCGGCGGCTGAAACATCACCTCCATCTGCACATTGAATGGATCGTGGGGAACAAAGGACGGAGCCGCAATCGCCGCCACCACCCAGAACAGGAAGACGCAGCCGGCAACGATGGAGGAAAGGGAGAGCTGGTAGCCGGTCTCCACCGCCTGGCGCTGCGGAACATCGGAAGTCGAGAGCGACATCACGCCACCGCCTTTCGCAGGCGAGGATCCATCGAACGCTGCACGATGTCGGCGAGCAGCGTCAGCCCGACATAGAGCGTGCCGATCAGCATCACGCCGGCTTCGAGGACGGGCATGTCCTTGTATTCGGCCGCGCGCAGCATCATCACGCCCAGCCCAGGATAGTTGAAGATCTTCTCCACCACGACGAGGCCGCCGATGAGGTAGCCGACCTGCGTCGCGATGACGATGATCGACGGCGCCATCGCGTTCCTGAGGACGTGCCGGCGGGTGATCGCCGAGGGGCTCAGCCCCTTCAGGGCCGCGGTGCGGACATATTCGCTGCGGTAGATTTCGACCGCATTGGCGCGGACGACGCGGGCGAGATAGCCGAACAAGGTCGCCGACAGCACCAGCGCCGGCAGGACGAGATAATAGATCTTCATCCAGACGTCGCTCCCCGGCGGCGTCATCGCCGTGATCGGAAACACCCTGACCACGACGCCGGTCAGCAGAATCAGGATGATCGCGACCACAAAGCCCGGGACGACCATCAGCAGCATTCCGCCATAGGTGATCGCCCGATCGAGCGCGCTGCCCTCGTGTCTGGCCGACCAGAGGCCGGCGATAACGGACAGAGGCACGACGATGACCAGCGTCACCAGCCCCAGAGCGACCGAGCGGCTTCCGGCCGCCCAGATCATCTCAGAGACCGGCATCTTCTGGGCGTAGGACGTACCGAGATCGCCGGTGAGCGCATGTCCAATCCAGTCGAGATAACGGGTCAGCGGCGGGCGATCGAGGCCGAGCTGGGTGGAGAGCGCCGTGACCGCCGCTTCGCTCGCGTCATTGCCGAGAATGGCGCGAGCGGGGTTGCCGGGGAGGATCTCCGCCCCGACGAAACCGATGACGGAAAGCACGAACAAGGTCAGGATGCCGGAGCCGAGGCGCCGCAACACGAACGCTGTCATACAGCCTCTCCAAGCAACATCTGGCGCGGCCTCGCGCCAAGCGTCAGGCCTTGCGCACCGCCTTGTGGAGCACGGGATAGGACGCCTGGCGCTGGAGCCCGTCGATATATTTGTGGCTCAGCGAGACCTGATGCTTGAACGCCGGATAGATCATCGGCGTCTCGTCGAGCAGGATCTCGTGGATCTTCCTGGCCGTCGCGCGCTGCGCCTGGAGATCGACCTCCGCCGCGAACTGGTCGGCGAGCTTGTCGAACTGCTCGTTCTCGAACCGTGCCGAGTTGATGTTCGCACCCTTGCGCAACTGGATGTTGAAGAACAGGTTCGGAATGCCGCGGTGGCCGTAGCTGTTGATGCCAGAAACCGAGTCTAGCATCGGCGAGCTGCCATAGCGCAGGTCGCCGCGATAGGCCGCGCTGTCCAGCAGTTCCAGATCGGCCTGGACGTTGATCCGCTTCAGCGCGCTTTGTAGGAGCTGGGCCATCTGCGGCAGTACCTGATAGCGCAGCACGGTCAGCTTGAACTGGAAACCGTTCTCGTAGCCGGCCTGCGCCAGCAGCTTGCGCGCCGCCTCGATGTCGAAGGGCCGCTGTGGCAGGTCGCCCGTATAGGCGGCATGGACCGGCGCGATTGGGGCATCGTTGCCGATACTGGCATAGCCCTGCAGCAGGCCCTTCACTAGGGCCTCGCGGTTGAGGCACAGCGCCATCGCCTGACGGACGCGCTTATCGGTGAAGGGCTTGCTGTCCATCCGGAAATGGATCGGATCGTGGTTCGAGGCCTCGCGCACGTCGATATTGTAGGCGGAGGCGTTTGCGATGATCGCGCGCGCATTCGCCAGACCAATCGGGCCAGTCATATCGATCGACTGGTTCTGGAAGGCGAGCAGCAGCGCCGTCTCGTCCTCATACATGTTGAGTTCGAGGGACTCGGCCAGCGGCGCGCCCTGCCAATAATCCCTGTTGGGCTCGAAGATGGCCCGAACCCCGGGGATATACTCCTTGATGCGCCACGGCCCGGTCCCGATCCAGTCCTTCGACCAGTCGCCGCCATAGTTCTCGGGAACGATCATGGCATTGTAGTTGTCGTTCGAGACCAGCCAGGAGAACGACCCCACCGGCTTTTCGAGTTCGAACACCACCGTCGCATCGTCCGCGGCCTTCACGGCGCCGGGATTGAGGGTGCCGGCGAACATGCCGGACGCGCTCGAGGGGAATTTCGGATCGGCGAGACGATTGAAGGTCCAGGCGACGTCCTTCGCCATCAGCGGCGTACCGTTGTTGAACTTGACGCCCTGGCGGATCTTGAAGGTCCAGATCGTTCCCTTGTCGTTCGCGCTCCAGCTCTCGGCCAGGACCGGGCGCAGCTTGCCGGGCTCCGACCACGACAGGTATTCGCCGACCTGGCTCACCGCCATGGCCCCGGCACCGTCCTGGATCTTGATCGGATCGAGCTGCTGGCCCGGCACGCCCGTACCGGCCCGAAGAACCCCACCACCGGCTCCTGCCGGTGCGGCGTGAGCGATGCCGGGCTCGCCCGCGATGAAATGGGCCGCCGGCAGGGACAGGCCGAGGATACTCGCAATCTTGATGAAGCCGCGGCGATCGAGATTTCCGTTCAGGAACTCATCGATCGCATGGCTCTGAAGGCCGGTGCTGTTAAACCTGATATTATCAAACCGCTTCATTTTCGAAGATCCCCTTTTGTATTACTGGTCAATTCTCCGGCTTAAGCGGGAGGCGGCACAATAACCCAAAATGATTTGCAGACGTCTGTCTCAGACAAATTCACCCATGAATGAGGTATTGTTGGAGCGAATGTTAAAGTATCGCCTGCGCTTAGATCGTAAATTTCTCCCCCGACGACCACTCGCAGCTGTCCTTCGATAACGTGAATTAGATCGCTATTAGCTTTTATTACGTACATTTCGGGGCCAGATCCGCCACCTGGTTCGATTACGGAATATAACGCCATCATAGCGTCGTTCTTTTGTCCGTTTACGATCCGCTCTTTTAGGCTGTGTCCTCCGAAATTTACTGGAACTCCTTGACCGGCAGGCACGTAGCTAGAAGGCGGAGGATCGAAAACATCCGAAAGCTTAATTCCAATCGCGCTGAATATCTTAAGTAGAGTCGCTATAGATGCTTGCACCTCGTCGCGCTCAAAGCGGCTAATGAAAGACTTTGTTACCCCTGAATTCTTTGCAACCTCCTCAATCGTAAGCTTTCGCGCCTTCCTAAAAGCCCGAACTCGACCGCCGATGTTCCCTTCCACGGCATCATCTGGCTTCATGAGGAAAGTTCCGCGCTGAGTTTACCTATGCGCAATCTCTCTATCGAGAATGGCGGATTCTGGCCAGTATCAACCCTTTGTTTGAGGCGTCAACCGCAAAATTAGTTTTCTAATGAGAAACTTTTGTCACCTGCCTCTGGCATTCGGATTTTGCCGTGGCCTAGCGGGCCGACCACTTCGGAGTTTGGTCGCCCAGGTTCAGCTTAGTAGGCGGCCTTGTGAAGCGTGGCCGCCAAAACCTTGATCCCGCTTACGATGTCCTCGATCGACGAGAATTCCTCTGGCGTATGGCTTCTGCCGTCTTTGCTGCGCACAAAGATCATTACAACCTTGGCGATCGCTGCCATCTGCTGAGAGTCATGTCCCGCGCCGCTCGACATGGTCATGAAGGGTATTCCTTGCTCGCGTGCAGCTTCCTGCGCCATGAGCAGAAGACCCGGATCGCTCGGGCACGCGGGCTGATTGATCATCGCTTCCCAGGAAATATCTAGGTTCCGCCGTTCGGCCACCTCGCGCATTGCGCGCTCATGCGAAGCGAGCAGGCGATCGTAGGCGGCGGCTTCCGGATGCCGGGCGTCGATTGTGAAGCGCACCTTCCGCGGGATCACGGCGACGCCGTTGGGCTCGACCTCGACCCGGCCGACGGTGGTAACGGCAGGGCGCCCCCAGCGATGGGCGGTGTTCACCACGGTCGTGGCGATTTCGGTGAAGCCCATCATGGGATCTCGGCGCAAATCCATGGGGAAAGCTCCGGCATGATTCTGCTCGCCTTGCAGTTCCACGACGCCTTGGCAGATGCCCGTGATGCCGGAGACGATGCCGACCGGCAGATTGGCGTGTTCCAGGATCGGCCCTTGCTCGATATGCAGCTCGATGAAGCTGTCGATGTCGTCGCGGCGCGCTTCGGGAATGCGGGAGGGGTCGAAACCGGCCTCGTGCATTGCGTCGGCGATCGTTTCGTCGCTGGTCAGCCCTCGGATGCGTTCCGGATCCTCCGGCGCGATGCGCCCGGTCACCGCCCGCGATCCCCACCAGCCCGCAGAAGGGAAGCGGCTGCCTTCTTCCTCGCACAGCGCAACTGCCTCGAGAGGGCGCTTTGGCTCCCCGAACTGCTCCTTGAGGGCTCGGATGGCAATCAATCCAGCGAGCGCTCCAAGCGCGCCATCGTACCGGCCACCAGGGCGCTGCGTGTCTATATGTGAACCGGAAACTACGGAGGATCCGCCTTCACTGCCTTCTAGGCGTCCCCATACGCTGCCGACGGCGTCTTGCCGAGTCGCGAGGCCTGCATCCTCGCACCACGGGACGTATTGTGCCGTCGCTGCGATCCATTCAGGTGAATAGACGGTACGCCAGACGCCCGTGCCGCTATGCGCACCGAAGCGTCCCAGTTCTTCAACATAGTGCTGCACGAGAGCGGGGTCGATATGGATGTGAGGCATGAACTTGCTCTAGATTGGCTCATAAGTCGGTTATCTACGTAGGGCGGTGCGACCGTCTTGCAGCGTCAGCCTGTCCGGCTTGCCCGTGGTCCCTTGCGGTGGATGAAGCCGCCTTTTCTCGGCACCCCGAGAAACGCGCGGCCTGCAACGATCTCCTGTCCGCGCAGGAAAACCCTGTCGGGCAGGCCGCGGACCGCGCGTCCTTCGTAAAGCGTGTAGTCGACGTTCTGGTGCAGCTTGCCCTGGCTCAGCGTCATGGTGGCCTGCGGGTCCCACAGAAGGATGTCGGCGTCGCTTCCGACCGCGATGGCGCCTTTGCGGGGGTGCAGCCCGAATACCTTAGCCGGTGAAGTCGCGACGATGTCGACGAAGCGCGACAGTGAAATGCGACCCTCGTTCACGCCCTGATAGGTAAGGATCAGTCGCTCCTCGATACCCGGCGCGCCATTGGGAATTCTCGAAAAATCGCCGCGGCCCATCTCCTTTTGACCCTTGAAGTTCCAAGGAGAATGATCCGAGGACACTGCGGAAAGCGTTCCGTCCGCGAGAGCGGCCCAAAGCACGTCATGGTCGTGGGCACTGCGGGCGGGTGGCGTGAAGACGTATTTGGCCCCTTCGAAATCGTCCCGGCCGAGATCGTCCTTCGTCACGTAGAGATAATGGGTGCAGGTCTCGGCCAGAACGTCCACGCCACGCCGGCGCCCCCGCAGAAGTTCCTCCAGCGCCTCCTCGCAGGTCAGGTGCACCACGTAGAGCGGCGCGCCGGCGATTTCTGCCAGCGCGATGGCTCGCGCCGTCGCCTCGGCTTCCACGCGCGGCGGGCGCGACTCGGCATGATAACGAGGTTCGACCTTACCTTCGGCGACGAATTTCTTCTGAAGGAAGTCGGCCGCGTCGCCGTTCTCGGCATGAACCATCACGATGGCGTCGGCGGCTCGCGCGGCCTCCAGGGCCTTCAGGAGCGCGAGATCGTCCACCATCGATTGACCCTTGTAGGCCATGAACAGCTTGAAGCTGGGAACGCCCTGGGCGGGAAGCGTGTAGAGCTCCTTCTGAACCTCGTCGTTCAGATCGATGACGATGATGTGAAAGCCGTAGTCGATGGCCGCCTTGCCCTTGGCTTTGGCGTGCCATCCTGCGATCGCATCCTGCAGCGACTGTCCCATCTCCTGCCGGCAGAAGTCGACGATGGTCGTGGTGCCGCCGCATGCTGCCGCAACCGTTCCCGTATCGTAGTCGTCCGCCGTGGCCGTCCCGAAATCGGGCGTGTCGAGATGCGTATGGACGTCTACCCCGCCTGGCATCACGTAGCGTGCGGAGGCGTCGACCCGACGCGCGTCGGAGGGCATTTCGCCACCGATCTGGACGATGACGCCGTCCTTGACGCCAACGTCAGCCCGGAAGACGTCCGAGGCGGTTACGACGGTCCCATTTGAGATGACGAGATCCATTCTCGTTGTCCTTTGGCAATAAGTTTTGCTCGCCGGGAGGGGCGGCTCGGTTTCGGCAGGGCGGCTCGGCTTACCCGGGGAGGTATTGAATGCGCGCGAGCGGCTGTTTCATGGATCGCCTGACTAAACCTGCGGACCCGAACAACGATCGCGCCAGTGAGAAGTGCAGGGATCGTGGCGCTGGACCTTAGGTCGCCGCAAGGCCGGTCGAGCGCATAACGCTTCCGTTCTTCACAACCACGCGCATGTTCTTCAACGTCCGTAGGTCCTCCAGCGGATTTCCTTCAACCGCGACGAGATCGGCATAGGCGCCCGGCTTGATCACGCCGACCTCGCCCGCAAGGCCGCAGACTTCGCCGCCGCTGGCTGTAATTGCCCTCAGGGCCTCCTCGTTGCTGAGGCCGGCCGAAGCGGCAAAGATCGCCTCCTGGGCAATCTCGCCATGAATCGCATCGGTCGAAAGGGCGAAGCGCGCGCCCGATTTCTTGAGCTTGGCGACGCTTGCCCAGGCCGCTTCGCGCCCCTTTAGGATCCGTTCCCGAATCCAGACCGGCCAATTCGGCAGCTCCGCGATGCCGGGCTCGGTCGTGAAGACGCCGAGCGTCGGCACTATCCATGTGCCTCTCTCGGCCGCGCGATCGTATTGCGCGGGCGTCATGAAGACGCCATGCTCGATAACGTCGACGCCAAGGTCGATGCACTCGTCGACGCTGACGCCCCCATAGGCATGGGCGGCAACGGGCCGGCCGTACCGGTGCGACTCGTCGACGGCGGCGGCGAGTTCCTCCCGGGTGAAGAGAGGCGCGCAAGCGTCCTCGCCACCGCCGATGACACCGCTGTGAAAGACCTTGATCAGGTCTGCTCCGCGCGAGATGTTCTCTCGAATCGCGCGCCGCATTGCGAAGGGGCCGTCGACCGTCAGGTTATTGGGATGGGCACCCAGGCTTGACGTGAGCCCGCGCGTCGAGGTGACGATGCGAGGTCCTGGCGCCTCGCCGCTGTCAAAGGAGCGGCGGACGGCGAGATCGATGAAATTTCGGCTTCCAACGAGGCGCAGCGCGGTGACGCCGCAGTCCAGATTGAGCTTGCCTCGATTGGCCATGCGCAGAGCCAGGGCGATGTCGTCGGCCTGGGCCTGCTGCAGTTCGTTGCCTGCCAGCACATCGAAATCGAGATGCGTGTGGGCGTCGACCAGGCCCGGCATCACGGTGAAGGCGGCAAGATCCAACAACCCCGGCGCGGCTCGGTCAAGCGAGTCATCGACGCCTCGAACGGCGGTCACGCGGCCATCGCCTATTTCGACGACCTGCGGCCCCGCGGGAGCCGCGCCGTCCATCGTGAGAAGGGATCCACAGAGAATTCGGGATATGGCCGTCACAAAATTGTCCTCACGCGAATCAGGTGGAGCTGCGCCCGCTGGCCGTCGACCGGACGTCAGGTCGAGCGGGGCTCGGCTCATGTCCGCCAGCCGAGGCCGGCAGCCACATGTCGGTCCCGCTGACGACATCGCTTGCAAGGCCGGCATCTTTCCCCGCGGCACCAAAAAAGCGGGGTACCGTAATTGATCATTATTGATGATGATCATCTGTTGGGCTATGAAGCTTGTCAAGCGGCCAATTGCAGCAGCGGCCATCTCGGGTCGGAAGGGAAACGCGCATGAAGCGCAGGATGATCAAGGCCGGGCACGTCATCGCATTCCAGAACGGAGGGCATCGCCATCTTCGTGACGGCGTCGTTGTCTGGGAGGGCGACACGATCATCCATGTCGGCAAATCGTTCGCCGGCCCCGTCGACGAGGTCGTCGATGCGCCTGATCGGATCGTCACGCCCGGGTTCATCAACACGCACGCGCATCTGTCCGAGTCTCCGCTTGATAAAAGCTTTGTCGAGGATCGGGGACCCCGGCAGTTCTACCTGTCGGGACTATTCGAGTTCCTGACGGCCCGTGATGTTTCGATCACCGACGAGATGCGCCGGGCTGCGATCGCTTTTTCCGTTCCGGAGCTGATCCGTTCCGGCACCACGACGATCATGGAGATCGGCGGCTATGGCGAGGACGTGGTCGAGCTTGCCGGCGGGGCGGGCCTGCGGGCCTATGTCGGGCAGGGGCATCGCTCCGGGCGATGGTATACCGACGATGGCCGCACCGTGAAATACGAGTGGTTGCCGGATGACGGCCTCGCCGGCTTCGAGAGAGCCGTCCGATTCATCGAGGACAACGACGGGGCGATGAATGGCCGCATCAAGGGCTTTCTGACCCCCTATCAGGTCGACACGACTTCGGAGGCGATGCTGCGTCGCACGCGGGCGGCGGCGACCGAGATGAAGGTTCCCCTGGCGTTGCATGCGTCGCAATCGGTGCCGGAATTCATCGAGATGACGCGCCGGAACGGTCGGACGCCGATCGAATGGCTGCGCGATATCGGCTTCCTCGGGCCGGACGTCATTCTCGGGCATGCCATCCTCCCGGGCGGGAATAGCTGGACCAACTATCACGCCGACGACGTCGGAATACTCGCCGACACCGGAACGAACGTCGCCCACGCGGTCTGGGTGTTCGCGCGGCGCGGCATCGCGATGGAGAGCTTCGCTCGCTATCTGGCCCGCGGCGTCAACATGACGATCGCTACCGATACCTGCCCGCAGAGCATGATCGAGGCGCTGCGATGGACGGCGGTCGTGAGTAAGATCGTCGATCGGAGGACGGATGTCGCCACGGCTGCGGACGTCTTCAATGCGGCGACGCTTGGTGGTGCCAAAGCCCTGAAGCGGGATGATCTCGGGCGGATCGCCATCGGGGCGAAGGCCGACCTGCTGCTATGGGAGGGCCGTAGCCTCTTCATGACCCCGGTGCGGGATCCGATAAGGAACATCGTCTATTCGGCGCAGGCCGACGATCTGAACAGCTCGATCGTTGACGGAGAGTGGATCATGCGTGATCGCGTGGTTCCGGGCGTCGATCTCGGCAAGCTCGCGGCGGATGTTCAGGCCGCGGCTGAAATCATGTGGGCCGGCACGCCTAACGGCGACTGGGCCAAGCGCTCGATCGACCAATTGTCGCCGGAGAGCTTCCCGGCATTCCAGCCCTGATCGTCAAAGTCGGTGCATCTCAATCCGTAGCAAGAGGAGTTAGTTGTCCGTGATCACGCGTCGTCATTCCAATGGCCGTCTCAGTCATGTCGTCGAGTACCCGCTCTCGGGAACGGTCGTGTTGCTTTCCGGCGAGGTCGCGCAAGATCGCGACCTCGACATCAGAGGCCAGACACGAGACGTCCTGGCGACCATCGACAGGCTTCTCGGCGAGGCCGGCACCAGCAAGGAGCAATTGATCTCCGCTCATATCTGGCTGCCCGACATCGGCGATTTCGACGCGATGAACGAGGTTTGGGACGGGTGGGTCTCCAAGTCCAACCCGCCGGCGCGCGCCTGCGTGGAAAGCCGGCTGGCGGATCCGAAGTTGAAGGTCGAGATCCAGGTGTCCGCGCTCAAATGACCGTTTTCCCCGCAAGCAGCATATGTCGTCCCGCTTACAACCTCGCGGGACATAGTATGCAGATAGAGCAAGCATGCTACTAGGATGCCCTTGCTGCGGTGGCTTCGGACAGCATTCAGGTGTCCGATGCCAGCCTTTGGACTTGATGATGAGCGACGCTGAACCCGGCTTGGGCGCGAGCCTACCGACCGAAGATCGAATGCAGCTTATTGCGCTTGAGGTATTGGCCGAGTCGGCCGGGCCATCAGGAGCGCTCAGCCTCGCCAGCGCCTTCCGCAATGCCGGGATCGACGTCGCAGAGGCTACTGCGGGACGTTACCTTCGGCAGCTCGATGAGCTTGGCTTCACGCACTCGCTCGGCAAGCGCGGCCGAATTCTAACGGAGGAAGGTGAGAAACGCCTATCCGATCTCAAACTCAGCGACAGCTTGGCGGCGCACGGCGCGCGCGTCACCGCAACCGTGGGCAGTAACGATATCGATCAGCTCATCGACCTGCTGCACGTTCGCCGCGCAGTCGAGGTCGAGGCCGCCGGGCTGGCGGCCATGCGCGCAACTCCGGATGAGATTGAGCGGCTTGCTGTCGCCGCCACCACGCATATCGATTGCGTCGAACAGAGCAACCGTGTCGAACTCTCGCATAATTTTCACGCCCTGGTGTCGGTCTACTCGCACAACCAGATGCTGTCGGCGATGACGGCCATGCTCCTCGATCCCAAGCATGACCCGCTTGCGAAACTGCTCGATCGTATCGCCGCCGATGCAGGCACTGCGCTAAGCATGGCCTTGGACCATGAGCAGATTGTGCAGGCCGTCCGTGAAAGAGACGCGGCGAAAGCCGAGCAGTACATGCGCACTCACCTGGACAAGCTGATCGCAGTCGTCGTCAGTTATCGCGGAACCGGCAACGGCTCTTAGTCCAGCCTCCGGAACTTGATCTGCAGCGTCCGCAATTTTCGCGATGCTCGCATCGCGTGAGGAAATCTTATGCCCGAAATCAACCCGTCGCGGCTATTGGCCGACCTCCGTCACTTTGCGAAATTTGGCGCCTATAGGACCGGCGTGCATCGCCCGACATTCTCCGCCGAGGACATGGCCAGCCGCCGCTGGCTTGCAGGTCAATATGAGGCGGCGGGCCTCTCCCCATCGATCGATGGGGTCGGCAACGTTTTCGGCCAATCTTCACAGATCGGGCCAAGGCTGCTGATTGGTTCTCATGCCGAGTCACAAAATCAGGCAGGGTGGCTCGATGGTGCCCTGGGCGTGATCTACGGTTTGGAACTGGCGCGGGCCTTCCGCGAGAGCGCCGCTTGCTCCGGCTTCATCATCGAGCCCGTGGCGTGGGCTGACGAGGAAAGCCATTTTATCCCCTTCCTGGGGACACGATCATTTATCGGAGATATGACCGAAGATGAGATGGAACGGGCAAGCGATCGGACGACCGGGCAGCCGCTCATGCAAGCGATTGCCACAGCCGGACTTGCCGGGGTTCCGAGGCGCAGGGGCGATCCATCGCGGTATATCGGCTACCTGGAAGCGCATATCGAACAGGGGGACTCGCTGGAAGCGGCGGGACTAAGCATTGGCATAGTGACCAGCATTGTGGGCATCCAGCAGTACAGAATCGTCTTTACCGGCTCCCAAAACCACGCGGGAACGACACGCATGGCCGTGCGCAAAGACGCAGGAAAGGCACTTGTGGACTTCTGCGGTGTGCTCAACCAGAAATTCGAAGAGCTGAAGGCAGAACGCACCGTCTGGACCGTCGGGCGGATTACACTCGATCCAGGGGCGCCCGCGATCATTCCGGGAAGCGCCGAGATGCTGTTCCAGTTCCGCGATAGCGATCCGGCTGTGATTGCCAGGTTGGATGCCGCTCTGCATGCCCTGATCGCTGAAGCGGACGATGCCGGGCCCTGCAACGTCGGAATCGAAACCATGTCCGTCTCGAAGCCATCGCTCATGGAGCCGGGCTTCCAGGCCGCACTCGCCGGGGCGGCCGAGTTGCATGCGCGGGGACTTCATACTGCCATGCCTAGCGGCGCGGGACATGACGCCCAGATCCTGGCTCGGACCATGCCGTGCGGCATGCTGTTCGTTCCGAGCATCGGCGGCATCAGCCATCATTGGACTGAGGACACCAAGGAAAAGGACATCGTTCTCGGTTGTCAGGTTCTGGCGGATGCGGCCGAGACCATTCTTCGCGCGGCCCAGGCGGATGTGACCCACCACGCCTGAGCCGAACGCTTAATGAGGTCCCGATTGTGCATTGACGAAGTCCTCGATCTCCTGCATCATCATCCATGATGATCGACGCATGAATGCGGTCACGAAAGGGGATTTCTTATGATAGCGAACGTTCTCACTAGCAGACGGCGTGTTCTCCAAGGTGTTTCCGCCCTGGGCGCCGCTGCGCTCGCGCCGGGACTCGGATCGGTTGGGGCGGCCTTCGCTCAGGGAGCGCCGATCGGGGACGGCAAGGCGGGCCGGATCGTGATCCGGACGCCTGGCGGGTCATACGAGGAAGCCTGGCGGGCCGTATGCTGGGAGCCGTTCGCGCGCGAAACTGGCTACCAGATCGTTCCGATCGCCACCAACGCTGCGCGCATCCTGGCGATGATCGAGAGCGGCGCGAGCGATGTCGACGTCCTCGACTACGGTCCGATCCAGTTCATCACGCTCGCCGAGAAGAATGCGCTTCTCAAGCTCGACAAATCCCAGTTCAAGCTGACCGATCTTGCCGATATCGATACGGTGACCGACTATTATCTCGGCGTCCTGGTTTATTCGACCGTGCTCGCCTACAACACCGAGGTCTTTGGCAAGAGGCATCCGACCAGCTGGGCGGAGTTCTGGGACACCAAGACGTTCCCGGGTCCTCGGATTCTCGAAGACGCGGCGACGGGTGTCGTCGATCTCGAATTCGCGCTGATGGCTGACGGCGTGCCCATGGACAAGCTGTACCCGCTCGATGTCGACCGGGCGTTCAAGAAGCTGCGCGAGATTCGCCCCAGCATCGTGAAATGGTGGGACACGGGCGCGGTGGCCGCTCAGATGCTGGCCGACAAGCAGGCGGTTCTCGGGTCGATCTGGAACGGCCGGGCGCAGACCCTGGCGCAGCAGGGCGCTCCGATCGGGATCGAGTGGAACCAGGCTCAACGCTTCGTGCAGGGCCTCGCCATCTTGAAGAACTCGAAGAACGTCGAGGGTGCCTACAAGCTGCTCGACTATTCGTTGCAGCCGCGCGTGCAAGCCGCGCTGGTGCAGCGCGTCGCCTATGGGCCGGTCAATCGCAAGGCCTTCGAGGCCATCCCGGCCAATCTGGCGGCGATGATGCCGACCTCGCCGGAGAACGTCGCGCGCTCGTCGGCCAACGATCCCGTCTGGTGGTCGAAAAACGGCAAGGCCGTCGCGGAGCGCTGGCAGGAATTCCTGCTGGAACGCTGAGCGCTCCAGCCTTCCGACAAGGGGCGGGCTGCAGGAGCCCGCGATCTTTCGAGTGCCGACCCGCGACGTGCTGGCCGCGTCTCGGGGGCACGCCGAACGACCGAACATCGTCGCCTCGCACAGCCGGCCACGTGCAGCGGACGAGCATGATGACATGAACGAATCTTTTCGAGGCGAGATGTCCACCGGTGTCAGTATCCATCTTCAGAAACTCGCGAAGCTCTATGGCGGAGCTGCGGCAGTTCAGGACGTAGATTTTTCCGTCGAGCCCGGCGAGTTCGTCAGTTTCCTGGGCCCGAGCGGCTCGGGCAAGACCACGACCCTGATGATGATTGCGGGCTTCGTTGCTCCCACCCGTGGGCAGATCTTCATCGATGGGCAGCCGGTCGCGCATCTGCCGCCGCAGAAGCGCGGGCTGGGCATGGTCTTTCAAAACTATGCGCTGTTTCCGCATATGACGGTGGCCGAGAACATCGGGTTTCCACTGAAGATGCGCGGAATCGAGCGTGAGACGGCCGACGGGCAGGTCCGCGACGCGCTCGCCATGGTCAAGCTCACCGGCTTCGAGGAGCGCTATCCGCGGCAGCTGTCGGGGGGGCAGCAGCAGCGCGTTGCGCTGGCGCGCGCCATCGTCTTCGAGCCAAAGGTCTTGCTCATGGACGAGCCTCTCGGAGCCCTGGATAAGAAGCTTCGCGAGCACATGCAGCTCGAAATAAAGCACATCCAGAACCGCCTTGGCGTAACGGTCATCTATGTCACGCATGACCAGGATGAGGCCCTGACGATGTCGGACCGGGTCGTGGTTATGCGGGATGGCCGCGTCGAGCAGATCGGCAGTCCCGCCTCGCTCTACAACGATCCCGAGACGGCGTTCGTCGCGGACTTTCTGGGGGAATCTAATTTCATCGAGGGGCGCGCCGAGGCGGCAGGCGATGGGCTGGTCCGGATCGGCCTGCCGAACGGACTGGCGACGTCCGGTCTTTCGAAGCACCCCGTTCAGGAGGGCGCCTCCGTGCGCGCCTGCCTTCGCCCCGAGCGTGTCGCGGTCCACCCGGCCATGGACCCGCCGACCGCCGAAGCCTGGGCAGGGCGGATCGAGGAGGTCATTTATGTCGGCGACGCGACGAAGCTGCGGATCGGCTTCCGAGGGCAGGCGCTGACCGCGAAGATTCAGAACACCCAGGATTCTGCTCGGTTCTCCGTCGGCGACGAGGTCGTCGCCTCATGGGCCGCGGCAAGCGTCAAGATCCTGTCAAGGTGAGCCGATGACTACCTCACGCGCCGTGGCTCGCTCTGCAGATCGATCCGAACCGCATGCGGCGGAAGCCGCGGCCGAGCGCAGGTCGCGCAGGATTTCGCTGCTGCTGTTGACTCCCATGCTGGCTTTTCTCGCGATCTGCTTCGCATATCCGCTGCTGGACATGCTGTCGCGCAGCATACAGGGTCCGGAAGGACTGACCCTCGAATTCTATCGGCGTATTATCGATCGCCCGGTCTATCTCAGGATCGTCTGGGAAACCGCGATCCTCTGCGCTCAGGTGACGATCGTCACCCTCCTTCTCGCCTATCCGCTCGCATATGTGCTGACCTCCGCCCGCCCCGGCGTCAGGGCGGTGATGATGGTGCTTATCCTCGTGCCGTTCTTCACCAGCATCCTGGTGCGGACATATGCCTGGATGGTCATCCTCGGCCCGACCGGATTACTGGTCCAGCTTCTCGAAATGTTGATGCTCCCCAAGGTGTCCCTCCTCTACAATCGCGCGGGGGTTCTGATCGGCATGAGCTACGCGCTGCTCCCCTACATGGTCTTGACGCTCTACAGCGTGATGCGGGGCATCGACCGAAGGCTTATCGAGGCCGCCGCCAATCTCGGCGCAGGCGACTGGCAGACCTTCCGCTATGTCTTTCTGCCGCTGAGCCTGCCGGGGGTGACGGGTGGAGGGCTGCTCGTCTTCATCCTCTCGCTCGGCTACTTCATCACGCCGCGGCTGCTCGGCGGAGACCGCGACCAGACGATCTCGATGATTATCGATTATCAGGTCGAGCACGCGCTGAACCTCAATTTCGCGGCAGCGCTGGCGACGCTCCTGCTGGTCATCACGCTGGCCGGGTTCGTCCTGTACGACCGACTCGTCGGCTTCCGGACGCTCCTCGAGAGCAAGGTGCGCTAGCCGTGAGCCTCGACAGATACGCATTCTCGTCTTGGACGAAATCGGCGCTCCTCTACGGCTGCGCCTGTCTCGTCCTCCTTTTCCTGATGCTTCCGATCCTGATCATCGTGCCGATCTCGTTCAGCGCGGATCAGTATCTGCGGTTCCCTCCCAGCGGGTTCTCGCTGGAATGGTATCGGCGGTTCTTCCAGCGGCCCGAATGGATGGCCTCACTGCGGCTCAGCTTCGAAATCGCGCTGATGTCGACGGCGATGACGCTCGCACTCGGCGTGCCGGGATCGATCGCGCTCGTCCGGGGGCGGTTTCCAGGCAAGAGCCTGATATATGGCCTCCTGCTTTCGCCGATGATCGTGCCGACGATCGTAAGCGGCGTGGCGATCTACTTCTTTTTCGCCAAGCTGAATCTGGTCGGCAGTCCGTTTGCGATGGCCTTGGGGCATACCGTGTTGTCCCTGCCACTGATGATCATCATCGTGACGGCGACGCTGCAGGGGTTCGATGAACGGCTGGAGCAGGCCGCCTATAGCCTCGGGGCGGGGCCGCTACAGACCTTCCGCTTCATTACTCTGCCCTTGATCGCCCCGGGCGTGATCTCGGGGACGCTGTTCTCGTTCCTCAGCTCGTTCGATGAACTGATCATACCGTTGCTGCTGGCGGGCACGACGAGCTTCACCTTGCCGGTTCGGATATGGAACAGCGTTTTCATGCAGGTCGAGCCGACGATCGCCGCGGTGAGCACGGTCCTGATCGCACTTGCCGTCGTGATCCTGATCATTTCGCATCTCGTTCAGCGCTTGCGGCCGTAGCGGCGGCATTCGCATAGGGGGAAGTCAATGAGCCGAAACAAGATCGTTCTTTGCGGCCGTCTGGTCACCATGACGGCAGCAGAGCAGGAAGGGCCGCAGGCCATCGAGATTGAAAACGGGCACATACTGAAAGTCGCGCCCTATCGTGGCGAGGCGATCGACGCGCCCGAGGTGATCGATTTCAGCGACTCCACGGTCCTGCCCGGGCTGATCGATGCCCACAGCCATCTGGAGATGCTCCACATCCTGCTGGGCGACGAGCGCCTGCAGACCTCGGTAAGCGATGCGGTCTTGTCCTTCCGTGCCGCCAAGAACGCAGCGGCGAATCTGCGGGCGGGCATTACCACCATGCGCCTGCCCGGCACCAAGAACTATATCGATATCGCTTTGAAGCAGGCCATTGAAAACGGCGACATCCTGGGGCCCCGTCTCGTCGTGGCCGGTCGAGGGATCGCCTCGAGCCTCACCGAGAACGTCAACCAGATCACCGCCGACGGTGTCGATGCCGTGACCGTAGCTGCGAGGAACAACATCGCGCAGGGCGTCGATTTCCTGAAAGTTTTCGCCACCGGATCGACCAGTCCTTCCTTGCTTCACGGCAGCGCCCCCTATTTGCTGGAGAGGGAGCTGCGCGCCGTCAAGGAAGTCGCCCGCGAGTTCGATATCCCGGTCGCGGCCCACGCCTATGGGGGGAAAGCGATTGAGCTGTGCCTTTCTGCGGGTATCGACCAGATCGAACACGGCTTCTTCGCCAGCCCCGAGCAATTCGACCGAATGGCGGAATCGGGCGTCTGGCTTACCGGGACCCTGGGTGTTTTCCTGACCCGTCCCGGACTGGCGGACCGGCCCGGTATTTCATCGGGCGCACGCGATCGCCTGCTCGTTGCCTATGACGCGAACATCGAAAGCGTGCGGCAGGTTAAGCGGGCGGGGGTGAAGTTCGCGCTGGGAACCGATGCCATTCATTGCGAGATTGTTCAGGAAGCAATCTTCGCCGCAAGCGCCGGATTGACCGCGCGCGAGGCGCTGGAAGCCATCACCAGCAACGCGGCTGCTCTCTGCGGTATGTCAGGAGAGGTCGGGAGCCTCATACCCGGAGCCTTCGCCGATCTCGTCGCGGTGAAGGGAGATCCGATGCAGGACCTCGCTATCCTAAAATCTCCTGCCGCGGTGTTGCAAGCGGGCAATAGGATATTCTGAACCTGCGGGCGGGACCGGCTGCTTCGCGGACGAGCGCAACAGGACGGGCGCGGGCGCAGGGGGCGTATTGTCAAAGTCTTTATCATCATAGATGATGATTTAATGAGCCGGGCTCTTTCCGGCGCCGCAGAAATGGGGGTTGTAAAACCATGGTCGATATTTGCCAGCCATCTTTCTCGCGCCGGGAGTTGCTGCTGAGCAGCACGGCTGCCGCCCTCGTTGCCGAGCTGCCCATGATCGGCGCAGCCCTGGCGCAGGAAACGCCGCGCCGCGGTGGGGTGTTGACGATCGCCCAGACCATCGAACCCGCAATGCTGACCGCGGCGTTCAATCCCTCGACTTACATCGTCCTGGTTGCAGGCAAGATCTTCGAAGGCCTGGTCTCCTACGATGCGGAGCAGAAGCCGCAGCCCTCGTTGGCGACGAGCTGGGAGGTCGGTGCCGACGGTCTCACCTACACGTTCAATCTGCGGGAAGGTGTGACCTGGCACGACGGCAAGCCCTTCACCGCAGCCGATGTCGCGTTTTCGATAAGCGAGGTCTGGAGCAAGATCCATCCGCGCAGCGGAGTGACTTGGTCCAATCTCACCGGAGTCGAGACGCCGGACGCGAAGACGGTCGTCGTGAAGCTGTCGAAGCCGGTGCCGTTCCTTCTGTCTCTTCTCGGCGGGTGGGACGCCCAGGTCCTGCCGAAGCACATCTACGGGATCGGCGATATCCGAACGAATCCGGCGAACAATGCGCCGATCGGCACAGGGCCGTTCATTTTCAAGGAATGGCAGCGCGGCCAGTTCATCCGGCTCGAACGCAACCCGAACTACTGGCAGCCGGGCAAACCGTATCTCGATCAGATCGTCATCCGGATCATGCCGGATGCCGGCTCGCGCGCTGCGGCGTTCGAAGCCGGAGAGGTTCAGCTCGGGCTTTTTAACCCCATCCCGCCGGCGGATCTGAAGCGTCTGCTCGCTTCGCCGCAGCTTGCGGTGACGACCGACGGCTATGCGATGTTTGCGCCGATGTCGCCGGTCGAGGTCAATACACGCAACGAGTTCCTGAAGGACAAGCGCGTTCGGCAGGCGATCATGTATGCGATCGACCGGAAGTTCGTTCTCGCAAACATCCTGTACGGGTACGGCAAGATCGCCACGGGCCCGCTTACGTCGGACTCGCCATTCTACACTACCGAAGGCGTCCATCTCTACGAGCAGGACCTTCCACGGGCGAACGAGCTTCTCGACGAAGCCGGCTTCCCGCGCCAGGGCAACAAGCCCCGGTTCAAGCTCTCCGTGGAACTGACGCCATCTCCGGAATGGTCGCGATTGGCCGAGTACTTCAAGCAGGCCCTGGGGCGCGTCGGCATCGATGTGGAAATCAGGTCGTCCGATTCTCCGACTTTTCTGCGTCGGGTCTACTCCGACTATGATTTCAACCTGACTTTGGGATTCCTGTTCATGCTTTCGGACCCGAGCGCCGGCGTGCAGCGTCTCTATTACGGTCCCAATATCCGGAAGGGCGTGCCCTTCGCCAATGCCTCGGGCTACGCCAACCCCGAGCTGGACAAGATTTGGGAGCAGGCTCGCGAGGCGATCGATCCGGCCAAGCGCAAGGAATTGTTCGCCCAGGCGCAGCGGATCGTCGCCGAAGACCTCCCGGTGCTGAACCTGATCGAGTTTCAGTTCACCACCGTCTATAACAATAAGCTCCACAACCCGACCGTTGGCCCGGACGGCGCCTATGGCACTCTGAGCGATGCCTGGCTTGCCGCCTGAAGCGTGTGAGGGCGGCGCGTGGTGAATCTCCCGAGATTTCTGGCGCGCCGCCTGGTGCAGGCCGTCCTGACGCTGCTAATCATCGTCGTGCTGCTGTTTCTGCTGCTGCACAGCGCGCCTGGCGACGTCGTCGATGTCCTCGCCGGCGAGGCAGGAACGGCCTCGCCGGAGTATCTGGCGCAACTGCGAGCGCAGTTCGGGCTGGACCAGCCGGTTCTCGTCCAGCTCTACCGCTACGCGCTGAGGGTGCTCAGCTTTGATCTCGGTTATTCGTTCCGGACCAGTCAGCCGGTTTCGGCCCTGATCTTGGCTCGCATACCGGCGACCCTCCTGTTGCTCGGCATCAGCATCACGACCGCGATCGGTGCGGGAGTCGTGCTCGGCGTGACGGCGGCCCGTCATGTGAACCGCCCGCTCGACAACGCCATCTCGCTGCTGGCGCTCGTCTTTTATGCGACGCCGATCTTCTGGATCGCATTGATGATGATCGTGCTGTTTTCGGTTCAACTGGGCTGGTTCCCCACAGGGGGAATGATGACGCTCGGAGCGCCGATGCCGCCGTTAGCGCGGGCTTTAGACGTCGCACGTCACGCCGCGATGCCCAGCGCTGCGCTCTCGCTGTTTTATGTCGCGATCTATACGCGGCTGATGCGCGCTTCCATGCTTGAGGTGCAAGGCGCGGACTATGTCCGGACGGCTCAGGCCAAGGGATTGGCGAGCTCGACCGTGGCCTGGCGGCACGTCTTCCGCAACGCCCTGCTCCCGATCGTCACGATGGCCGGCCTGCAGATCGGCTCGATCATCGGCGGCGCAGTGCTCATCGAGACGGTGTTTGCCTGGCCGGGACTCGGCCGCCTCGCCTCGGAGGCGGTGTTCCAGCGCGACTTCAACCTCCTGATGGGGATCCTGATCATCAGCTCCATTCTCGTTCTCGTCATGAATATCCTCGTCGATGTCGTCTATGCGCTGATCGACCCCCGGATCTCTTTGTCCTGATGGCCGGATCAGTCAAATTCCTGGGCGCCTTCTGCCGACGCTGGACGACGCTGCTGGGCTGCGTCCTCCTCGGGGCGGTGCTCGCCATGACCTTGACGGCGCACTGGGTCTTTCCCGAGGATCCGTGGTCGATGGTGACGCAGCCGATGCTCTGGCCTGCCGAGCAGGCAGGCTATCCGCTCGGCTCGGATGCGCTGGGCCGGGACGTCGCGGCCGGGATCTTCTATGGCGCCCGCGTGTCGCTGGCGATCGGCATCGCGGCGACGGTAGCCGGCTTACTCCTCGGCACGGTCGTCGGCAGCATTGCCGGATATTACGGTGGCCTCGCCGACGACTTGCTGATGCGCTTCACCGAAGCGTTCCAGACGGTTCCGCCCTTCCTTCTGACAATCGTGATCGTCACGCTGCTGAACCCCTCTTTGACGACCGTCATCCTGTCGATCGCCCTCGTCTCCTGGCCCCCCGTCGCCCGCCTTGTGCGGGTCGAATTCATGACCATGCGCGAGCGCGAGTTCGTGCAGGCCTGCCGCGCCATCGGCATGGGCGATGCGCGCATCATTATTCGCCAGATCCTGCCGAACACGCTGTCCCCGGTGATTGTCACGTCTTCGATCATGGTCGCGAGCGCCATTCTGACCGAGTCGTCCCTCGCATTTCTGGGTTTGGGGGACCCCAATGTGATGAGTTGGGGAACGATGATCGGGGCGGGGAGAGAGCAGTTGCGGACGGCCTGGTACCTGACCGCGGTTCCTGGATTGGCCATTCTGGTCACGGTGCTGGCGATCAATCTGATCGGTGAGGGCCTCAACGACGCCTTGAACCCGCGCTTGCGAAATCTGTGACTCTGACAACGGCGAGGCGACGATGACGACCGTCATCCGTGACTGCGACTGGATCATCGCCTGGGATGCGGCATCGCGGTGTCACACCTACCGGCGGGGCGGCGATGTCGCTTTCGACAAGCGCATCCTGCAGGTCGGAGGACGGTTCGAAGGGACTGCTTCTCGCGAGTTGTCGGGCAAGGGTCGCCTCGTCATGCCCGGCCTCGTTGACCTCCACAGCCATCCCTCGCTCGAACCCGCCTATCGCGGTGTCCGCGAGGAGCATGGATTACGACAGATGTTCATGACCGGCCTCTACGAGCGCTCGATCGCATTCTGGCCCGATGCCGAGGGACAGGTCGCCGCCGCGGAGGTCGCATTTTGCGAAATGGCCTTGTCCGGTGTGACGACGGTGGCGGACCTGTCGAATCCTTATGACGGTTGGCTCGAACTGTTGGCGCGCAGTGGCCTGCGCGCCTTCGTGGCGCCAGGGTTCGCGTCGGCTCGCTGGACGCTCGATTCGCATTTCAATCTCGGCTTCAATTGGGATGAGGCCGCAGGTCACCGCGGCCTTGAAGCCGCATTGAAATTGATCGGGCAGGCACGGAATCATCCAGCGGGCCGGCTGTCGGGTATCGTTTACCCCGCTCAGATCGATACATGCACTCCCGAACTTCTAGACGCCGCTGCCAGAGCCGCAAAGCAACAAGGACTGCCTCTGACGACCCACGCCGCGCAGTCCGTCAACGAGTTCTTCGAGATGCTGCGCCGCACTGGCAAGACACCGGTACAGTTTGCGGGCGAGGTTGGCATCCTCGGTCCGAATCTCACCTTGGCGCACGGCATTTTCATTGACGATCATTCTTGGCTGCACTGGCGGCCATCGCGGGATCTCGCTCTGCTCGCCGAGACCGGGACTTCGATCGCGCATTGTCCGACGCCCTTCGCGCGTTATGGCGCCGTCCTCGAGAACTTCGGTCGATATCGCGGTGTCGGCATCAATCTCGGGATCGGGACGGACACGACTCCCCACAACATGATCGAAGAGATCCGGCTCGCGCTGATTTTGGCCAAGACGCAGTCCGGTGACGTTGAGAACGCTACGCTGTCGGATGTTTTTCACGCGGCAACCGTTGGGGGAGCGAAGGCGCTTCTGACAAGCGACATCGGCCGGCTCGAACCGGCGTGCAAGGCCGATATCGTTCTGGTGGACCTCGAACATCCATGGATAAAGCCGGCACGAGATCCTCTTCGCAGCTTGGTTTTCCACGCCGCCGATCGAGCGGTTACACATGTCTTCGTCGATGGTAACCCGGTCGTCGAGGATCGGTGCGTAACGACGCTCGATCGCGCGTCCGCCCTTGACCGGCTCGGCGAAGCTCAACAACGGATGCTCCATGGCGCCCCGGCCCGAGATGGCTTGAAGCGATCCGCTGACCAGATTGCGCCGCTCAGTCTTCCGGTCCTGGCATGAATCGCGTTGGAGCTGAGTGATGGGCTTGCGAAGCGCGCATCCTCACGCAGATGGACATGCTCTTCGCCAACTTCCCGGCGATGGGCCAACTGGGGATGTCGCCATTAGCAGCCATTCTCTCGCTTCCACCTCACGCCTGATCTGATACTCAAGACCGTCCTCAAGCCGAATACAGGAGGGGCCTAGGGTCTAACCCAACGAGCGTCTTGTGATTCAACTGGCTCACGAGAAAAGGAAAATTCTATGAGCCGCCTGTGCTGGTTGGTCGCCCCCCACATAACTCACTGACATCGCTCGCCAGCGAACTCAGGACCTCGCCGAGGACACCCCTCGGGAGCGCTCAGAAAGGTTCGAGCTCGTCTTTGTAGAATGGGCTGTTCACGTTGGAAGGCAGCGTCAGATGGCCACCTCTAACGAATGTCGGTATCGGTGGTTGCGCGCCCCCGCAACCAAATACACAAAAGCTCCGTCGCAACTGCGGCGGGGCTTTCGCGTTCCAAGGCAAACCGCCAAAGCCGAGCAAGGCCAACGTGCCGCCCGAGATCAACGCCACCGCCGTCGCGGGGCGTGGCCACGATCTTCTCGATCAGCGAATGGCCCGACCGGCCGTCGGCCGGGCCACGACCTTCATGCGTCAGAACATGTGGAACGGCGGCTTGGCGTCATCCGGCAACAGCGCCTTATAGGGTGTCCGGGTCAGGCGCTCCTGGAAATCGGCCTTGGCCTGTTCCAGCAACCCAGGTTCGGCGAGGACGTCCACGGCGACGCCTGCCATGACCTTCGCAACGTGAACCATGCCCTTGTGGGCCAGCGGCGACTGCCCATGGGCCGTCAACTGCCAGGAGTGGCCCGGCGTGCCGATCGTATAGGTCGCGCCCCGCGCCTGGACCGTCGGGACAGCCCAGGAGACATCGCCGACATCGGTGGAGCCCATCATCCGCGGTCCGGGCACTTCCTTGGGCGCGATGGCGTTGCACAGCGGGAAATCCGTCGCCGGTAGTCCAGAGCGTCGGAAAGCGCTTTCGACATGCGCGGGCGTCACCGTCTTCTGCATGCGCCTGGCGAAGGCGACGTCGTCCGCGTCGAAAGGCGGCGGGCCGAGCCGATCGAAATTGCGCTGCATCGCATCTTCAAGCGGCGTGTTAGCCAGCAAGCTGCTCATCGCGCTGACGACCTCATCAGTGACGGCCGTTTCCGTCATCAGCGCCGCGCCTTCGGCGATTTTCCGGACGCGGGCGAGGAGTTCATGGACCTGGGAGACCATCGTCGCGCGCACGACGTAGCGGAGCTTGGCCTTGGCCTGCACGACATTCGGCGCGATGCCGCCTGCATCCAGATAGGCATAGTGGATGCGGGCATCGCTCGGCATGTGCTCGCGCATGTAGTTGACGCCGACATTCATCAGCTCGGCGGCATCGAGTGCCGAACGGCCGAGATCCGGCGCGGCAGCGGCATGGCTGGCGCGGCCGGAGAACTCGAAGTCGATCGTCGTGTTCGCAAGGGATATGGCTGCCGTCACGGCCGCGAAATCGGCCGGATGCCAGGAGATCGCGATGTCGACATCCTTGAAGGCGCCTTCCTTGACCATGAACGCCTTGCCCGCTCCGCCTTCCTCGGCCGGACAGCCATAGTATCGGACGCGGCCCTTGAGCCCACGCTCCGCGAGGAAATCCTTGACCGCCGCTGCCGCCAGCATGGCGCCGGCCCCGAGCAGGTTGTGGCCGCAGCCATGGCCTGCCGGCTGGTTTGGAAGTGGCTGATGCTCGGAAACTCCAGGGGCTTGCGATAGCTCCGGCAGCGCATCGTATTCGCCGAGTATCGCGATCACCGGGCCGTCTTCTCCCGCCTCGCCCATGACCGCCGTCGGCAAGCCGGCAATGCCCGTCTCCACGCGAAATCCCTCGCGCCGAAGCTGCTCGGCATGAGCAGCAGCTGACTTGACCTCCCGGTAGTTGAGCTCGGGCATCTCAAAGACGCGGTCACTCAGCTCGATATAGTCAGCTTGCTTTGAATCGACGATCGTCCAAATCTTATCGGTATTCTGCACAGCCATCTCCCGAGGTGGCATCCGCGCCATAGAGGCCGCCGAAGGCCGCGGTCACCACAATCGCCAGGTGTCGGCAGCCCCAGCATCGAGAGGCTACTACACGGCGGACGGCAGAACGGCTGAATTTTGGTCCGAAGTTTCGGCGATTATTGCAGATCGGATTTTGCTTACGTCCTCCGAAGCTCACGATGTTTGCCTTTGTCCGCTCCCGCTTCGACTTGTCCTTCAGCGCCGTTTTGAGGAGCCGGGCACTGCGGATCGCTGCGTGGCAATGAGTTGCACCGGGGCAATCGCGGGCGGCCTGTAAGTCGCAATAAAATCTTACAAAGCTCTTGTGAAATCTCACAAGACAGATCAAGTTTCGGTTCATGCTCGATGCAAGCTCCCCTTTCCTTCCTGCTCCTATTGCCGAGGCGCTGCTCGATGTCGCTAGCCGCCGGCTGCGCACGGCTATCGTCTCCTGCGAGCTCACGCCCGGTGACTTCGTCCATGAGGCGGCCCTCGCCGAGCGCTTCGGGCTGGGCCGCGCCAGCGTTCGTGTCGCGCTGACCGAGTTGGCAGCGGGGCGCTTCGTTAGCCGGCATGCCCGGCAGGGCTGGCGGATTGCACCGATCGACGGCGCGCTGATCGGAGCGGTGATCGACGGGCGTCGCCGGCTCGAGCCTGCCCTGGCAGCGCACAGGCTGGCAGAGCCCGCGCTCTCCACGGCGACTGCGCTGCTCGGGATGGTCCAGTCCGTATCGGGGCGGACCGAACTCGCAGCGCTTGCTACGGCCCGCGCTGCCGAGCGCCAGCTGCGCAACCTGCTTGCTGCCGGCGCCGGCGTCTTCGCCAGCGATTGGCTCGGCGAGATCTGGGATCATTCGGACCGGATCGTGCGGATGCTCGACCTCGGCGGCCACGCCATCCCTTCTGCTGATCTCGGCGAGCTGGTCGCCGCGCTCGGCGCGGGCGACAGCGATCTCGCCGGGCGAGCGATCGAACGCGACCAAAAGCGCTTCGCCGACGCAATCGCCCACGGCTTCCTCGCCATGTCGGCGCAGCCGGCTCGCCCGCAAGCGCGTTCTGCCCGCCGAGGCCGCGCCGCCCAATCGCCGCTTGTCACAGCCGATCGGCCTATCCCCCTGTCGAAGGAGAAGCAGTCATGACCGTTGCCTGGCGAAACTATCCTCTCGCAGCGGCCTGCGCCGCGATCCTCGCTTTGGGGAGCGTCGCTCCCGCGCAAGCCTCCAAAGAGCGCTTCGTGGTTGACCTCGTCAACGAGCCTTCCTCGCTCGATCCGCAGGTTCAATGGAACCCCGATAGCTACTACGTCTACCGAAACATCTTCGACAATCTGGTCACCCGCGACGACAAGGGCGAGATCGTCCCGCAAGTCGCGACCTCCTGGAAATACCTGTCCGACAACGAGATCGAATTCGAGCTTCGGTCCGACATCGCCTTCCATGACGGCTCGAAGCTGACCGCGGACGACGTCGTCTTCAGCGTCAAGCGCATTACCGATCGCAGCTTCGGCAGCCCGCAGCTCGGCCAGTTCGACAAGATCACCGATGCGGTCGCGCTCTCGCCGACCAAGGTCAAGCTGACGACCAGCGGGGCCTACCCGGCCTTGCTGGCGCAGCTCGTCAAGCTCTCGATTGTGCCCAAGGCCGTCGTCGAGGCGGTGGGCAAGGACGCGTTCAACCTGAAACCGGTCGGCAGCGGGCCCTACAAATTCGAGAACTGGCAGCGCGGCGTTGCAGTGACGCTCTCGCGCAACGATGCCTATTGGGGCACGAAGGGGCCGTTCCCGAGCGTGATCTTCCGGGCCGTGCCTGACAGCGCGACCCGCCTTGCCAATCTCCAGGCCGGCACCAGCGACCTCGGCGTCACGCTCGACAGCGACCAGGCAGCCCAGCTGAAATCGGCGGCGAAGGCCAAGCCCCTGACGGGCCTGACCGAGCGTGTCGCCTATCTGCGCCTGAACACGACCAAACCGCCTTTCGACAACGTCAAGGTCCGGCAGGCGGCGGCTCTCGCCATCGACAAGGAGGGGCTGGTCGATGGCCTGCTCGGCGGCTTCGACAAGCCGGTCGGGCAGTTGCTGACGCCGGCGATCTTCGGATGGGTCGATGGCATGCCTGCCGCGAAATACGACCTCGCCAAGGCGAAGGCCCTGGTCGCCGAGGCCGGCCCCGCCGCCAAGGCCGAGATCGAGCTTTCGACCGCGCCGGTCTTCGACCAGCGCATCGTCCAGGCGGTGCAGCAGCAGCTCGGCGAGGCCGGGCTCAACGTCAAGATCGCGATGTCCGACATGGCGAGCTATCTGAAGCGCGCCCAGGCCGGGCCGGAAGGCACCTCGACGCTGAGCTTCGGCCGCTGGTCCTGTGCCTGCCAGGATGCTGATGGCGTGCTCTTCCCGCTGCTGCACAAGAGCAGCGGCTGGTCGGCCTATCGCAATCCCAAGACGGACGGCCTGCTGGAAGAGGCCCGCCAGACCCTCGACAAGGACAAGCGCCTCGCCGCCTACAAGCAGGTCCACGAGATCGTCGCGGCCGAGGCGCCGGTGATCCCGCTCTATCAGGCCGTCGTGATCTATGGCGCGACCAAGAACCTGAATTTCACGCCGACGCCGAACGAAAGCATGTTTCTGAACCGGATGAGCTGGAACGACTGAGCCGCAACGGCCGACAGCAGCTCTGTAAGATCAAGGCGCCGGGAGGAGACCGGGCGCCGCCAATCAAAAAAGGGGAATGGCTGATGATGCGAACACGCCGAATGCTCGCAGGCGCGCTGCTCGCCGCTTGCCTGTCGCTGCCGGGGGGCGCGGCCTTCGCCGCCAAGGAGCGTCTGACGATCGACCTCGTCGGCGAGCCAAACTCGCTCGATCCGCATGTCCAGTGGAACCCGGACAGCTACTACGTCTACCGCAACATCTTCGACAATCTCGTCACCCGTGACGACAAGGGTGTCATCGCGCCGCAGGTCGCAACCTCGTGGAAGCAGCTTTCCGACACGAAGATCCAGTTCCAGCTGCGCGATGACATCACCTTCCATGACGGCTCGAAGCTGACCGCCGACGACGTCGTCTTCAGCGTCAAGCGCATCACTGATCCAAAGTTCGCCAGCCCGCAGCTCGGCCAGTTCGACAAGATCATCGACGCCGTCGCGGACGACGCCAAAACGGTGACGCTGACCACGCAGGGTGCCTATCCGGCCCTGCTCGCGCAGCTCGTCAAGCTCTCGGTCGTGCCGAAGAAGGTCGTCGAGGCCGTGGGCAAGGACGCCTTCAATCTCGCGCCGGTCGGCAGCGGCCCCTACAAGTTCGGCGCGTGGCAGCGCGGCGTTGCGGTGACGCTCAATCGCAACGACGCCTACTGGGGCACCAAGGCGGCGTTCCCGAGTGTCGTCTTCCGCGCGATTCCCGATGCCGCGACGCGCGTCGCCAATCTGATGGCCGGCACCTCGGACCTCGCCGCCAATCTCGACGGCGATCTCGCCGCCCAGCTCAAGACCTCGCAGCGCGCCAAGCCCGTGCCGGTGCTGACCGAGCGCGTCGCCTATCTCGCGATGAACGTTCAGAAGGAACCGCTGAACGATCCCCGCGTGCGCCGTGCCATCGCCCAGGCGATCGACAAGCAGGCGATCACCGACGGCGTGCTCGGCGGCACCGAGAAGCCGCTGGCCCAGATGCTCTCGCCCGCGCATGAGGGCTTCGTCGAGGGGATCAAGGACTTGCCCTTCGATCTCGCCAAGGCCAAGGCGGAGCTTGCCGCGGTCGGCCCCAAGGCCAAGCAGGAGATCGCCCTGGTGACCGCGCCGGTCTACGACCAGCGCGTCGTGCAGGCGCTGCAGCAGATGCTGGTCGATGCCGGTCTCAGCGTGAAGATCGAGATGACCGACATGGGCTCCTGGCTGAAGCGCATGCAGAGCGGCCCCGATTCCATCCCCGTGATGGCGTTCAGCCGCTGGTCCTGCGGCTGCCAGGACGCGGACGGCGTGCTGTTCCCGATCCTGCACAGCGCCAGCGGCTGGGCCAATGCCAAGGACAAGGCGATCGAGGAAGCGCTTGAGACCGGGCGCCAGACGCTCGATCCGGCCAAGCGTCTCGCCGCATACAAGACCGTGCACGAACGCATCGCCAGCGAGCACTTCGTGATCCCGCTCTATCAGGCGGCACAGATGTACGGGACGTCCAAGAACCTCGTCTGGACCCCCACGCCCAATGAAAGCATCTTCGTCAACCGGATGAGCTGGAAGGACTGACGCGGCGTGGTCGGCTTCCTCCTCCAGCGCGCCGGGCAGGCGCTCGTCACGATCTTCGGCGTGGCGACGCTGATCTTCTTCGTCCAGCGGCTGACGGGGGATCCGACCTATCTCCTGGTGCCGGAAACCGCTACGCAAGCCGATATCGAAGCCCTGCGCCACGCGCTGGGCTTCGACCGGCCGCTGATCGTCCAGTATCTCGGCTTCCTTGCCGATCTCGCCCGTTTCGATCTCGGCCAGTCCGTGGTGCAGCGCGTGCCGGTGATCGACATCATCGCCTCGCGCCTGCCCTACACGCTGATGCTCGCCGGCGGCGCGCTGACGGTCGCCTGCGGCATCGGCATCCCCGTCGGCATCCTGCTCGCATTGTTCCGCGATAGCGCCGCGGCGAAGGCGGCCGCCGGCTTCGTGCTCGCGGCCCAGAGCATGCCGACCTTCTGGAGCGGCATCCTTCTGATCCTGCTCTTTGCCGTGACCCTCGGCTGGCTGCCGCCGTCTTCGACGGGCGGCTTCTCGCACCTGATCATGCCGTCCATCGCGCTCGGCCTGCTTTCGATGGCGACCTTCGCCCGGATCACGCGGGCGGCGCTGATCGAGGAGTTCACGCGCGACTATGTCCGCACGGCCCGCGCAAGAGGTGTCGGTCCGGTGCGCATCCTGCTGCGGCATGTCGCGAAGAACGCGGCGATTCCCGTCATCACCGTCGCCGCGCTCGAGATATCGAACCTGTTGGCCGGCGCGGTCATCGTCGAGACGGTGTTTGCCTGGCCTGGCCTTGGCCAGGTCACGGTTCAGGCCATCCTCGCACGCGATTTCCTGGTCGTGCAGGGCGTCGTCATGCTGGGGGCCCTGGTCACGATCGGGCTCAATCTGCTCTCGGACTTTCTCTACAGCGTCGTCGACCCGCGCATCGCATTGGGGGGCGGACGATGAGCGCACCAGTTCCTTCGCTGCCTCGCCGCCGCTTCCCGCTGAAGCGCTGGTGGCCGATCGCCATTCTCGCGGTCTTCGTGCTGACCGCGATCTGCGCGCCCCTGCTCGCTCCCTATGATCCCAATGCTCAGAATCTCGTCGGGCGGCTGAAGCCGCCGGGCACGGTTTCGCGCAGCTTTTACTACTGGCTCGGCTCGGACGAACTCGGCCGCGATCTCCTCAGCCGGATCATCTACGGCACGCGCGTCTCGCTGCTCGTCGCCGTGCTCTCCGTCCTGCTCTCGGGAGCGTGCGGAACCGCGCTCGGGCTGATCGCCGGCTACCGGCGCGGCTGGGTCGAGACTGCGGTGATGCGCATTGCCGACGTGTTCCTGTCGATCCCGGCGGTGCTTCTCGCCATCATCACCGTCGCGGTGCTGGGGCCCAGCCTGGTCAATGTCGTCCTCGTGCTCGCCCTCACGCGCTGGCCGCGCTATGCCCGCGTGGCGCATGCGCAGACATTGGCGACGGCCGGCATGGCCTATGTCGAGAACGCGGTGCTCTCGGGCGGTGGCAATGCGCGCATCCTCTTCCGGCATATCCTGCCCAACATCGCGGGCACGCTGATCGTCGTGGCGACCCTGGAGTTCGGCCTGATGGTCCTGTTCGAGGCCGGGCTCTCCTTCCTCGGCCTCGGCGTCCAGCCGCCGACCGCGAGCTGGGGCTCGATGCTCTCCACCGGCCGCAACTACGTTGCTACCGCCTGGTGGGTCGCGACGCTGCCCGGACTTTGCCTGTTCGTGCTGGTGCTCACCGTCAACCTGACCGGCGATGCCGTGCGCGACCGCCTCGACCCCCATTTTCGCTAAGGATCGCACCATGTTCGACGACATCAAGGGCAAGCGCGCGCTCGTCACCGGGGCTTGCGGCGTGATCGGAAAATGGATCGCCGAGACGCTTCACGACGCCGGCGCCACGCTGGCGCTCACCGACGCCAAGGAAGGCGAGCTCGACGCCTTCGCCAGGACGTTGGGCCTCGGCGGCGATAGCTTCGTCAAGGCCGCCGATCTCACCGACGAGGCTTCGATCAAGGCGCTGACGGCAGAGGTTGGGAAGCGCTGGGGCGCTGCCGACATCCTCGTCAACAATGCCGGGATCTATCCCAGCGCCTTCCTGCTCGACACGCCCACGGAGGAGTTCGACCGGATCTTCTCCGTCAACCTGCGCGCACCCTTCATTCTGAGCCGCGAACTCGCCACGCAGATGGTCCGCAAGGGCGTCAAGGGCTCGATCATCAACATCTCGTCGGGCGCCTCGCGCAAGATGCGGCGGACGGCCGCCGTCTACTCCACCTCGAAGACGGCGCTCGACCGCCTGACCAAGGGCTTTGGCGTCGAGTTGGCCGAATACGGCATCCGGGTGAATGCGCTCGAGCCCGGCTTTGCGGCCGGCAGCACGGTCAGCGGCCTGACGCAGGCGCATATCCAGAACACGGTCGCGCAGATTCCGCTGGGACGGCCGTCCTCGCGCGCGGATGTCGGCAACGCGCTGCTTTATCTCGCCAGCGACGTCTCCTCCTATGTCACCGGCGCGACCCTGACGGTCGACGGCGGCAATTCGATCGGCTCGCTCGCGGTCCATCAGGACAAGAAGAGCGCGCTGTGAGGAGCTTGTCGTGAACCAAAACACGTCTTCGCTCGCGCCGGCGAGCTTTCCCGCCTCGGCCTATGAATGGCCGGCGGGTAAGAGCAGCGCCTTCTGCTTCAGTGTCGATGTCGACGCCGAAAGCCCGTATCAATGGAACCTGGCCGAGGGCGCGCCCGCGACGCTCGGCCAGATCGAGCAGCGGCTGTTCGGGCCACGCATCGGCATCTGGCGCATCCTCGACCTGCTCGACCGCTACGGCATCAAGGCGACGATGTTCGTGCCGGGCCTGGTCGCGAAGAACCATCCCGACCTGCTGCCGGCCTTTGTCGAACGCGGCCACGAGATCGGATTGCACGGCTACTTCCACGAGATCGCCACCGAAGCGGGGCCGGATGAATTCGCCCGCGCGCTCGACGAATCGCTGGCGCTGTTCAAGAGCCAGACCGGCGTCGTGCCGAAAGGTTTCCGCTCGCCGGCCTGGGAGATGACACCGTTCATGCTGGCGGAGGTCAAACGACGCGGCCTCTACGACAGCTCGCTGATGGGTTTCGATCATCCCTATACGATCGACGGCGTCACGCAGGTACCGGTGCTCTGGGCTGTCGACGACGCGATCTATTTCCGCTTTACCGGCAGCCCGACCGATCGCGCACCGCCGTCGCCGCAAGGTGGCATCCTCGAAGCCTGGCTCGACGAATGGCATGTCCTTCATCGCGAAGGCCGGATGATGATGCTGACCATCCATGACTGGATCTCAGGAAGAGCCGGCCGTGTCCGCATGCTGGAAAAGCTGCTCGACGTGATCACGACCTCGCCGGGAACCTGGATCGCGACCGTCGGCGAACTCGCGGCGCATCATGCCGCCAGCGGCAATGCCGCGCGCTTCAGTGTGCCGATGCGACTGCCGGAGGCGAGCGCGCCCCATCGCTTCAAGGCGTCGCGCTGATGCAGACTTTCAGCATCCGGAGGCCTGCCGTGCATTCGGCGCACGGTCTCGTCGCCGCCCAGAACCGCCATGCGGCGCAAGCCGGGGCGGATGTTCTCTCGCGCGGCGGCAACGCCATGGACGCGGCCGTCGTGGCCGCGCTGGTGCTGAGCACTGTCGAGCCCTGGCTCTCGGGCATCGGCGGCGGCGGCTTCCTCGTCCATGCCGACGGCCGGACGGGCGCGACCGAGACGCTCGACTTCAACGTCCGCTCCGCCGCGGGGCTCGACCCGGCGGATTATCCGCTGGCCGACGCGCAGGCCGGCAACTGGTTCAGCTGGCCCTCGGTGGTCGGGGAGCGCAACGTCTCCGGCTATGGCGCGATCTGCGTACCCGGCGCGATCGCAGGCCTCGCCGCCGCGCTGGATCGTCATGGCTCGATCTCCTGGGAAGAGGCGCTGCAGCCTGCGATCGAGCACGCTGAACGCGGCCTGGAAATCGACTGGTTCGCCGCGCTCTGCATCGCGATCGAGGTTCCGGGCCTTGCGCGCGACCCCGTGCTCTCGGCGATCCTGCTCGACGACGGCCATGGCCCGAAGGCCGGTGCCGACACGCGCCGCTTCAAGCCGATGGCGCTCAAGGCCAAGCTGCTGCGGCGGCTCGCCAAGGCGGGAGCGCGCGACTTTTATGAAGGCGAGAGCGCTGCATCGATCGCCGCCGACCTCGAAGCGGGCGGTTCGCCGCTGCGCGCCCGCGATCTGGCCGCCTACGAGGTGGTCTGGGCGCCGGCTCTGACCGGCCGCTATCGCGATTTCGACATCGCCGCGGTGCCGGGTCTCAGCGGTGGCCCGACCTTCTTCGACGCGGCGCAGCGCCTTGCCGACGGGCCGCTGTCGCGCGAGACCTCGCCGGCCCAGGCTGCCCTGCTCTACGCGACCGCGATCCGCGCGGCCTATGAAAAGCGGCTCAACACGCTCGGCCATGCCGCGACGCCTCAAGCCGGCTGCACCTCCCATGTCAGCGTGGTCGACCGCTCCGGCACGATGGTCTCGCTCACCAACACGCTGCTTTCGCGCTTCGGCGCAAAAGTCGCGCTGCCGCAGAGCGGCGTCATCATGAACAACGGCATGATGTGGTTCGATCCGCGCCCCGGCCAGCCCAACAGCATCGCGGCGGGCCGGAAGCCGCTCGCCAATATGTGCCCGCTCGTGCTCAGCCAGGGCGGCCGCCCCGTGCTTGCCATCGGGGCTGCCGGCGGACGCACGATCTTCCCGACGGTTCTGCAGCTGATCTCGGGACTGTCCGATTTCGGCCTGTCGCTCGAGGAGGCCTTTCACCGCCCGCGCATCGATGCTTCGACCCCGCGCATCAAGATCGACGCGCGCGCCGAGGCGGATGTCGCGGCGACCGTCGCGACTGCGTTCCCTGTCGAGATCGTCGAGGACACGCTCTATCCCGTGAACTTCTCGATTCCCTCCGCCGTGATGGCCGCCGAGCACGGCTTCATCGGGATGGCGCATCCGACCAGCCCGTGGGCTGCCGTGGTTGCGGCCGCTTCATAACGAGTGCTCAGGGGGATCGCGTAGCTTCACTCGAACAGATCAGGATAGCTGGCTTCTGTCTTGGGAAGGGCCCGGAGAATCTCGGTGAGGTGATGGCGCATGGCGATTCCCGCCTGTGCCGCATCTCGCGCATCGATAGCGGCCATGATGCTCCGGTGCTGCTCCACCAGGGCCAACATCACGGCAGTCCCGGGCAAGGTCAGTTGGCAAACCCGGTCCATATGCGCCTTGATATCCCTGATCGCCTCCCAGGCGAGGGGCATGCCGACGCCTTCGGCCAGCTCGACATGGAACAGCTCGTCATAGCGCTGGAAGGATGCGTGGTCGTCCCGCTCGGCTGCCTTGTCCTGCATGTCGAGGAGATCGCTGATGCGCTGGCGGCTCTGTGCGGCGAAGGACTCGCAAGCCTGTTGGACAATGGCAACCTCCACCGCCTCTCGCACGAAGCGGGCCTCCATCATCTTGCGGACCGAGAACTTGACCACGACCGTGCCGCGCTGCGGCTGCACGTCGACGAGCCGCGTCCGGGCGAGCGCGATCAAGGCCTCGCGCACCGGCTGCCGCGACACCCCGTATTTCAATGCGATCTCCTGCTCCGACAGGCGCGTGCCCGGCGGCAATTCGAGCGCGATGATCGCGCGGCGCAGCTCAGCTTCGACACGCCCGGCCGCCGAGGCGCCCGAGGCAAGGGCGGATGACGCCAACGAAAGGCTCAAGTCAAAAACCTCCAGGGCCCGTTGCGTGCCATACCGCAACATACTACCATACAATCACTGTCGCAACCGCAGGGGGCGCGCAGCAAGCTTACGTTCGAGGCACCAGCGAACAAGCCGGGAAACGGCGGGGGCCTTCGAAACCACGGGAGAACGCACCATGACCGCACGCCGCAGTTTCCTTGCCTATACCGCCGCGCTGGCTTTCACGGCCGCCGCCGCGACTTCAGCCCTGGCCCAGAGCGTCACGCTGCGCTCGGCCGACATCCACCCGACCGATTATCCGACCGTCGAGGCCGTCCGCTATCTCGGCAAGCTGCTCGAGGAGCGCACCCAGGGGCGCGTCAAGATCAACGTCTTCCACTCGGCCCAGCTCGGCCAGGAGAAGGACACGATCGACCAGACCCGCTTCGGCGTCATCGATATCAACCGCATCAACATGGCGCCGTTCAACAACCTGATCCCGGCGACCAACATCCCCTCGCTGCCCTTCATCTTCCGCTCGGTCGATCACATGCGGAAGGCGATGGACGGGGCGATCGGCGACAATCTGCTCAAGGAGTTCGAGAAGCACGATTTGATCGGCCTGGCACTCTATGATTCCGGCTCGCGCTCCTTCTACAACTCCAAGCGCCCGATCAACACGCCCGCCGACATGAAGGGCATGAAGATCCGCGTCCAGCAGTCCGACATGTTCGTCGCGCTGGTTTCGGCGCTCGGCGCCAATGCCACGCCAATGCCCTTCGGCGAGGTCTACTCGGCGCTCCAGACCGGCGTCATCGACGGGGCCGAGAACAACTGGCCGTCCTATGAATCGACCCGCCATTTCGAGGTCTCCAAGTTCTACTCGGTGACCGAGCATTCGCTCTCGCCGGAAGCGCTGGTGATGTCGAAGAAGAGCTTCGATAAGTTCAACGCCGCCGACCAGGCGATCATCAAGGCCGCCGCGAAGGAATCGGTCGCCAAGATGCGCGAGCTCTGGGATGCGCGCGAGAAGGCGTCGGAAGCCAAGGTCAAGGCCGGCGGCGCGCAGATCAACACGGTCGACAAGAAGCCCTTCATCGACGCGATGAAGCCGGTCTACGACAAGTTCGTCACCGACCCGAAGCTGAAGGACATGGTCGCCGCCATCCAGGCGGTGAACTGAGCCTCGTCCAGGTGGGGCGGCTTCCGGGCCGCCCCGATTCCTAAAGCCCTCATCCTGAGGAGCGATCGCAGATCGCGTCTCGAAGGATGATCCAGAGACCGCTGGAACCATCCTTCGAGACGCCGCTTCGCGGCTGCTCAGGATGAGGGCTCAGGATGAGAAACCCGCATTCACGGACATCCCATGCGCGCTTTCACCGCCTTCCTGACTCGTATCGACGCCAAGCTCAGCCTGTTCGCGCTGATCGCCGCCGGGGCCGGCCTCGTCCTGATGACCGTGATGGTCGCCTGGGGCGTGTTCGGCCGCTATGTGCTCAACGACACGCCGATCTGGGTCGAGGCCGGATCGCTCTTCCTGATGTCCTGGTTCATCCTGCTCGGCGCCGCCGTGGGCGTGCGCGAGAGCGACCATCTCGGCTTCGAGGTCGGGCTGGTGATGTCGCCGCCGCCCGTGCGGGCCGCGCTGATCGTCATCGGCGAGGCTCTGGTCTGCGCCTTCGGACTGGCGATGCTCGGCTATGGCTGGCAACTCGCCGCCGGCACCTGGGACGACCGCATGCCGATCATCGGCATATCCCGCGGCTGGGACTATGTTCCGATCGCGGCCGGCGGTGCGCTGATCGCGCTGTTCGCGCTGGAAAAGCTTCTGCTCTTCATCACCGGCGAGCAGCAGGCCCCGCTCGGTTTCGTCCATTTCGGCGAAAGCCAGGAGGCCTGAACGATGGAACTCTGGATTCTCTTCGGCGTCTTCTCGGTCCTGCTGCTGATCGGCGTGCCCGTCGCCTTCTGCCTCGGCATCGCCTCGGTCGCGACCGTCGCCTATATGGGCCTGCCGCCGGTCGTCGTCTTCCAGCAGATGAATTCCGGCATGAACGCCTTCGCCATGATGGCGATTCCGTTCTTCATCTATGCCGGCGACCTGATGATCCGCGGCGGCATCGCCGAGCGCCTGATCCAGATGGCGGCGAGCCTCGTCGGGCATCTGCGCGGCGGCCTCGGCCAGGTCAATGTCGTGACCTGCACGCTCTTCGGCGGCATCTCCGGCTCGGCCGTGGCCGACGCTTCCGCCGTCGGCGGCCTGATGATCCCGCAGATGAAGAAGCGCGGCTATGACGCCGACTACGCCGTCAACGTCACGGCGAATGCGGCCATCATCGCGCTCCTGATCCCGCCCTCGCACAACATGATCATCTATTCGCTCTCGGCGGGCGGCAATCTCTCGATCGCTGACCTGTTCACCGCCGGCATCGTGCCGGGCCTCATGCTCTGCGCTGCGCTGATGGTCGCCGCCTGGGCCGTCGCGGTGAAGCGCGGCTATCCCCGGGAGCCCTTCCCCGGCTTCGCCACGGTCGGGCGCTATGTCGTGCTGGCGCTGCCCGGCATCCTGCTGATCGGCATCATCTTCGGCGGCGTCCGCTCGGGCGTCTTCACCGCGACGGAATCCTCCTGCGTCGCCGTCGTCTACGCCATCCTCGTCACCATCCTCGTCTATCGCCAGCTCACCTGGACGGCCTTCGTCGAGGCGACGCTGGGGGCCGTGCGAACCACGGCGATGGTGCTGCTGGTGATCGGCACCGCCGGCGCCTTCGGCTGGCTGATGGCCTTCCTGCAGGTGCCGCAGGCGACGATCGCCGCGATGAAGGCGGTCTCCGACAACCCGATCGTGATCCTGCTGATGATCAACCTGATCCTGCTGGTGCTCGGCACCTTCATGGACATGGCGCCGATGATCATCATCTGCACGCCGATCTTCCTGCCGGTGGTGAAGGCCTTCGGCGTCGACCCGATCCATTTCGGCGTCATCCTGATCCTCAACGCCGGCATCGGCCTCAACACCCCGCCGGTCGGCTCGGTGCAGTTCGTCGCCTGCGCCATCGGCCGCATCTCCATCGGCGAGTCCATGCGCACGATCTGGCCGTTCTACGGCGCCAGCGTCGCCGTGCTCCTGCTCGTCACCTATGTGCCCGGCCTGTCGCTCTGGCTGCCGCGCCTGTTCCACTGAAGGACCGATCATGACCATCGAGATTCGCCAGGTTTCGCACCCCGAGGCCGTCAAGGGCTTCGACACGGCGGAGCTGCGGCGCCACTTCCTGATCGAGACGCTGTTCGCCGCGGGCGAGGTCAAGCTGACCTACAGCCATCTCGATCGCGTCATCGTCGGCGGCGCCATGCCAACGACAGGCACGATCGTGCTGCCGACGCCGAAGGCGGTCGGCACCGACGCCTTCCTGAAGCGCCGTGAGCTCGGCATCGTCAATGTCGGCGGGCCCGGCAAGGTCTCGGTCGGCGGCAAGGATTACGAGCTCGCCAAGCGCGACGCGCTCTACATCGGCAAGGAAGCCGGCGAAGTCTCCTTCGCCAGTGACGATACGTCGAACCCCGCGAAGTTCTACCTGCTCTCGACCCCGGCCCATGCTGTGCATCCGACCAAGGTGATCCGCGAGGCCGACGCCAAGACCCTCGCGCTCGGTGAGCAGGCGACCGCCAACAAGCGCGTCATCCGGCAGTACATCATCCCCGGCGTCTGCGAGACCTGCCAGCTCGTGATGGGCGTGACCACGCTGGAAGAAGGCAGCATCTGGAACACCATGCCGTCGCATGTCCATGACCGGCGCTGCGAGATCTATCTGTATTTCGACGTTCCCGCCGATGCGCGTGTCTTCCACCTGATGGGCGAGCCGCAGGAGACCCGCCACCTCGTCGTCACCAACGAGCAGGCGATCCTCTCGCCCGGCTGGTCGATCCATTCTGGCGTCGGCACGAAGGCCTATTCCTTCATCTGGGGCATGGGCGGCGACAATGTCGACTACACCGACATGGATATGGTCGCGACCGGGGACCTGCGCTGATGTCCTCAGCCTTCGACCTGACCGGCCGCACGGCGATCGTCACCGGGGCCAATACGGGCCTCGGTCAGGCGATCGCGGTCGCGCTCGCCGAGGCCGGCGCCGGCATCGTCGCGGTTGGCCGCTCCAGCATGGCCGAGACGAGAGCGCTGGTCGCGGCGACGGGCAAGCCGTTCCATGAGATCACTGCCGACCTCGCGACGCTGGAGCCGGTCGCACGGGTCGTTGAAGAGGCTGACGCCGCGGCGAAGGCTGACGGCTCGCGGCTCGACATTCTCGTCAACAATGCCGGCATCATCCGCCGTGCCGACGCCATCGACTTCACCGAAGCCGATTGGGACGCGGTGATGGACGTCAACCTGAAGTCGACCTTCTTCCTGACACAGGGCGTGGCGAAGCGCATGCTGGCGGACGGCAAGGGCGGCAAGGTCATCAACATCGCCTCGCTGCTCTCCTTCCAGGGCGGCATCCGCATCCCCTCCTACACCGCGTCGAAAAGCGGGTTGGCCGGTCTGACCCGGCTTCTCGCCTGCGAATGGGCGGGCAAGGGCATCAACGTCAACGCCATCGCGCCGGGCTATTTCGTCACCAACAATACGGAGGCCCTGCGGGCCGACCCGGAGCGCAACGAGGCGATCCTCGCCCGCATTCCGGCCGGGCATTGGGGCAAGCCGCAGGAGATCGGCGGTGCCGCCGTGTTCCTCGCCTCCGATGCTGCCGCCTATGTCCATGGCGTCGTCCTGCCCGTCGACGGCGGCTGGCTCGCGCGCTGAGAAAGAGCACACATGGATCGCAAGAACGAACCCTTCGCCCATGATGCCGACCTCGCCTGGGAGCCGGCCGGCGAAGGCGTGACGCGCAAGATTCTGACCTATCGCGACGAGGTCATGATGGTGCGCGTGCACTTCGAGGCCGGCGCGATCGGCCCGAGCCACAGCCACCCGCATATCCAGTGCTCGCTGGTCGAGAGCGGTGTCTTCGACATCACCATCGCTGGCCACACCGAACGCCTCGTCGCTGGCGACAGCTTCACTGTGCCGCCTGACGCGATCCATGGTGCGGTCAATATCGAAGCCGGCGTGCTCGTCGATGTCTTCACGCCGATGCGCCGGGATTTCCTGCCCGCAATGTCTGCGGGCTAGTGAGACATCTGAAGCGTTATTCGTAGCCCTTCTCGCAGCGCCTCGTAAGGCGCCTGTCCGGCGGACGCGTCACGGGGCCGCGGGGTCAACGTCGTCGGTGTCGGTGGGGCTGGTAGAACTCCTCTTCGTCGGTTCGACGGGAACGCTCGACCGTGCCCTTCTCGCAGAGGACGTCGCGCAGCGGTTGCTTGGCCTGGCCGGCTGCTTCCCGCATGTTAAGGAGATGGCCTACACCTGTTCCGCCTACTGTCTTCGGAGATGCAAGATGCCTCGCTTTCGGGCCGTTGCAGCAATCCTTCTCGCTACGCTCGTTCTGCCGGCGCCTGGTGTGCAGGCGCAGTCCCGCATCAAGGCATTGATCGAGAGATTGCGAGGCGACACGATGCCGGACGGCATCGTCAAGACCAACGGCCGGATCGAGGCGACGCAGGTCGACGTGTCCTCGAAATATGCCGGTCGTCTGGCGGACGTCACGGTGAAGGAAGGGGACGAGGTCACGGCCGGGCAGGTCATCGCCCGCATCGCATCGCCGGAATACGAAGCGCAATTGCGGTCCGCGCAGGCGCAGGTGCTGCGCGCTCGTCAGGCCCTCGCGGAGGCCGAGGCGCTGATCGCCCAGCGCAAGAGCGACCAGATCCTCGCCCGCACCGATGCCGAGCGGGGCAAGGAACTGGTCGCAAAGGGCTATCTCAGCAAGCAGGTCGACGACCAGCGCTCGGCCAAGGCCGATGCGGCCGACGCGGCGCTGCGAGCCGCCCAGGCGCAGCGCGATCAGGCCCAGTTCGCGATCCACGCCTCCGAGGCCGATGCCGAGCAGATCAAGGCGATCCTGGTCGATCTCGTGCTGCTCGCGCCGCGCAGCGGGCGTGTCCAGTATCAGCTTGCCCGGACCGGCGAAGTGGTGGCGGCGGGCACGCGCGTCGTCACGATCCTCGACCTCTCGGACGTCTACATGACGATCTACCTGCCGGCCGCGCAGGCGGGGCAGCTCGCGCTGGGCGACGAGGCGCGCATCATCCTCGATCCCGTTCCGCAATATGTCATCCCGGCGACGGTGAGCTTCGTCGCGGCCGATGCACAGTTCACGCCGAAGGCGGTCGAGACCGCCGAGGAGCGCGAGAAGCTGGTCTTCCGCGCCAAGCTGCAGGTCGATCGCAACCTGCTCGCAAAATATCATCGGCAGGTGAAGACGGGCGTGCGCGGTCTCGGTTTCGTCCGCACCTCTCCGAGCGCGAAATGGCCTGACTCGCTCGCCGTGAAGCTGCCATGACGGAGGCCGGCCCCGCCGCCAGCCTCGCGGGGGTCACGCACCGCTACGGCAAGGTGATCGCCCTCGACGCGCTGACCCTCGACATCCCCGCCGGCCGTATGATCGGGGTGATCGGTCCGGACGGCGTCGGCAAATCGACCTTGCTTGCGCTTGTCGCCGGAGTGCGGGTCATCCAGCAGGGCAGCGTCCATGCGCTTGGCGGCGATCTCGGCATCAAGGCCGAGCGCGAGGCGCGACGCGGGCGCATCGCCTATATGCCGCAGGGGCTCGGCCGCAATCTCTATCCGACGCTCTCAGTCTTCGAGAATATCGACTTCCACGCCCGGCTCTTCGGGCAGGACGCGGCTGAGCGCCGCAGCCGCATCGACGAACTGCTCAAGGCGACGGGTCTCGATCCCTTCGAGGCCAGACCTGCCGCGAAGCTGTCCGGCGGCATGAAGCAGAAGCTCTCGCTCTGCTGTGCGCTGATCCATGATCCCGATCTGCTCGTCCTCGACGAGCCGACGACGGGCGTCGATCCGCTCTCGCGCGGCCAGTTCTGGGACCTGATCGACACGATCCGCGCCCGCCGCCCGGGCATGAGCGTCATTGTCGCCACCGCCTATATGGAGGAGGCCGAGCGCTTCGACTGGCTCGTGGCGATGGATGACGGCAAGGCGATCGCCACCGGCACGCCCGCCGAACTCCGCGAAAAGGCGGGGCAATCGACGCTGGAAGGCGCCTTCGTCGCGCTGCTGCCGGAAGCCAAGCGCGCGCAGCACCGGGAGGTCGTGCTGCGGCCGCGCGTCGTGAGCGACGATGCGACGCCCGCGATCGAGGCGGAGGGTCTGACCCGCAGATTCGGCGATTTCGTTGCCGTCGACCATGTCAGCTTCCGCATCGGTCGTGGCGAGATATTCGGCTTCCTCGGCTCGAATGGCTGCGGCAAGTCGACGACGATGAAGATGCTGACCGGCCTGCTGCCGGCGACCGAGGGCACGGCCAAGCTGTTCGGCCAGCCGCTGGCCGCCGACGACATGGAGACGCGCCGCAATGTCGGCTACATGTCGCAGGCGTTCTCGCTCTACAGCGAGCTGACGGTCCGCCAGAATCTCGTGCTCCATGCCGAGCTCTATCATTTGTCGCCGGCCGAGATTCCCGGCCGGATCGCGGAGCTGCTGACCCGCTTCGATCTGGCCGATGTCGCCGACGAGCGGCCCGAGAGCCTGCCGCTCGGCATCCGCCAGCGCCTGCAGCTCGCGGTCGCCGTCCTGCACAAGCCGGCCATGCTGATCCTCGACGAGCCGACCTCGGGCGTCGATCCGATCGCGCGCGACGCCTTCTGGCGCACGCTGATCGACCTCTCGCGTGACGACGGCGTCACCATCTTCCTCTCGACGCATTTCATGAACGAGGCGGAGCGCTGCGACCGTATCTCCTTCATGCATGCCGGCAAGGTTCTGGCGGTCGGCACCCCGCCGGAGCTGGTGGAAAAACGGGGCGTCGATACGCTCGAAGAGGCCTTCATCGCTTATCTCAAGGAGGCAGCCGGCATTGAGGACGCGCCTCCTGAAACGGCTGCGGTGCCTGTCGCCGCAACCCGGCCGGCGCCCCCGGCCCGCCGCTTCGATCCGCGTCGGCTTTGGGCCTGCACCCGCCGCGAAACCATGGAGCTGCTGCGCGATCCGATCCGGTTGAGCTTCTCTTTCCTCGGGCCGCTCCTGCTGATGCTGGCCTTCGGCTTCGGCATTTCCTTCGACGTCGAGAACCTGAAATTCGCGGCCTTCGACCAGGACAACTCGATGGAGAGCCGGCAATTGGTCGAGGCCTTCTCCAGCTCGCGCTATTTCGACGAGCGGGCGCCGATCCGCTCCGCCGCCGAACTCGACCAGCGCCTGCGCAGCGGTGAAATCCAGCTTGCGATCGAGATCCCGCCCTCCTTCGGCCGCGACATGATGGCAGGTCGCGCACCGGAGCTCTCGGTCTGGCTCGACGGTGCCATGCCGTTCCGGGCCGAGACCACGCGCGGCTATGTCACGGGCCTGGCGACACAATATGCGCAGGGGTTTGCGGCAGCGCAGGCGGCATCGAGCCACGCGCCGGCGCCCGTCACGATCGAGACCCGCTTCCGCTACAATCAGGACTTCAAGAGCGCCAATGCGATGGTGCCGAGCGTGATCATGCTGATGCTGATCCTGATCCCGGCCATCATGTCGGCGATCGGCGTCGTCCGCGAGAAGGAGACCGGCTCGATCGCCAATTTCCGCTCGACGCCGATCAGCCGCTTCGAATTCCTGTTCGGCAAGCAATTGCCCTATATCGCGGTCGCGATGGCGAGCTTCGTCATGCTGGCGCTGATCGCGCTCACCGTCTTCGCGGTTCCGATCAAGGGCCCGGCCTGGGTGCTGGTGCTGGCGACCCTGCTCTATGTCTCGGCCACGACCGGCTTCGGCCAGCTCATTTCCAGCTTCACACGCACGCAGGTCTCGGCCGTCTTCGCGACCGCGATCCTGTCGATCATCCCGGCGGTCAATTTCTCCGGCCTGATGGTGCCGGTCGCTTCGCTCTCGGGTGGCGGCCGGATCATCGGCATGAGCCTGCCGCCGGCCTGGTACCAGCCGGTCAGCGTCGGCGTCTTCACCAAGGGGCTGGGGGCGGCCGAACTCTGGCCCAATCTGGTGATGCTGGGCTTCTTCTTCCTGCTCTTCCTCGTCGTCGCGCAGTTGGCGCTACGCAAGCAGGAGGCTTGAGATGGCCGCGCTCGTCATCCACCTCCAGAACATCCTGCGCCTCGTCGTGAAGGAGCTGCGCAGCCTGCGTGCCGATCCGATCATGCTGGTGCTGGTGGTCTATACCTTCAGCATCGCCGTCTACACGGTCGCGACCGGCGTGAAGCTGGAGGCGCGCGACCTCACCATCGGGATCGTCGACGAGGACCAGTCGGAGTTCTCGCGCTCGCTGCTCGGTGCCTTCGGTCCGCCCCTGTTCAAGGTCTCGAAGCGCATCGCCGCCTCGGAGATCGATGCCGAGATGAATTCCGGCCGGCTCGTCTTCGTGCTCGAGATCCCGCCCAAGTTTCAGGCGGACCTGTTGGCCCGACGGCAGACGGCGCTGCAGCTCAATATCGACGCCACCGCGATGACCCAGGCCGGCAATGGCGCGGTCTATATCCAGCAGATCATCGCGCAGGAGATCGCGAACCGGCAGGCCGGGCGCGAGACCGCGACGGCGTTGCCGATCAATCTCGTTGTGCGGGCGCGTTTCAACCCCAATCTCGACTCCGGCTGGTTCAGCTCGGTGATGCAGGTGCTCAACAACGTCACCCTGCTGACCATCATCCTGACCGGCGCGGCCCTGATCCGGGAGCGCGAGCAGGGCACGGTCGAGCATCTCCTGGTGATGCCGGTCACACCGGTCGAGATCATGCTCGCGAAGATGGTGGCGAACGCCCTGGTCATCCTCGTTGCAGCGGTGGCCTCGCTGGTGCTCGTCGTCGAATGGACGCTCGGCGTGCCGATCGCCGGCTCGCTCCTGCTCTTCGTGCTGGGGACGGCGATCTATGCTTTTGCCGTCGCCGCGCTCGGCATCTTGCTCGGCACGCTGGCGACGACGATGGGGCAGTTCGGTCTGCTCGCGATCCCGGTCTTCGTGGTGACGCAGCTTCTGTCCGGCGCAACGACCCCGATGGAGAGCATGCCGCTCTGGCTGCAATGGATCATGCGGATATTTTCGCCGACGCCGCATTTCGTCGCCTTCTCGCAGGGCGTGCTCTACCGCGGCGCCGGCCTCGACGTGGTCTGGCCCGAGATCGCCAAGATCATCGCGATCGGCGCAGCCTATTTCGCCTTCGCGCTCGCCCGATTCCGGAAAGTGATCTTCGCGTGAGGGCGGTTTTGCCGCGGGAGCGGAAGCGGCCGGTCGATTGTCATCGCCCTGTCGGCTTCCTAGTGTTCCGACCTGACGGGAGGAGGCTCCGCTCGACATGACCGCCCGCGAGAAGACGAACCCCACTCCGAAGGCCGATGCTGACCGCCCCGCGGAACTCAGCCTGCCCTGGTTCTGGCCCGGCATCGCCCGCTGGCTCGTCGCGCAAAGCTAGAGAGACGCCATGACGACGCTGACCTCCTCCGAGTATTTTCGGCTCGCGCTCGGCCGTTGCGAGGCTCTTCCGGCCGTGCGGACCGGGGTGGTGCACCCCGTCAAGGCCAATGTGATCGAGGCGGTGGCCGATGCCGTCAGCGAGCAGCTGATCGCGCCTGTCCTGATCGGCCCGGCCGGCCGCATTCGCGCTGCCGCAGAGGAGGCCGGCATCGACATCTCTCTCTGGGAGATCGTCGATACCGAGCACAGCCACGAAGCCGCGGCGAAGGCCGTCTCGCTGGCCGCCGCGGGCGAACTCGACGCGCTGATGAAAGGTTCGCTCCATTCCGACGAGCTTCTGGGCGCGGTCGTCCGGGCCGATTCCGGATTGCGGACCGAGCGGCGCATCTCGCACGCCTTCGTGATGCATATCGAGAGCTATCCCAAGCCCTTCATCATCACCGACGCTGCGGTCAACATCGCCCCCGATCTCATGACGAAGGCCGATATCGTCCAGAACGCCGTCAATCTCTGGCATGTCGTGCTGAACGGCATCGACGAATTGCCGAAGGTCGCGGTGCTGGCCGCCGTCGAAACCGTCAATCCTCATATGGCGGCAACGCTCGACGCCGCTGCTCTTTCCAAGATGGCCGATCGCGGCCAGATCACCGGCGCCATCGTCGACGGACCGCTTGCCTTCGACAATGCGATCAGCGCCGCGGCGGCGAAGGAGAAAGGCATCACCTCGGCCGTAGCCGGCCATGCCGATATCCTGCTCGTGCCGGAGATCGAGGCCGGCAACATGCTGGCGAAGCAATTGACCTTCCTGAGCGGCGCCGATGCTGCGGGAATCGTGCTCGGCGCACGCGTGCCGATCATCCTGACGAGCCGCGCCGACAATCTGCGCGCGCGCCTGCTCTCCTGTGCGCTGGCCGTTCTCCTGGCGGAAGCGCGCCGCACGGGACGGATCAAGTGATCGACACCGTCCTCGTCCTCAACGCCGGCTCGTCCAGCCTCAAGTTCCAGGTCTTTCGCGTCGGCGATCTCGACGTTCTCGCGCGCGGCAAGGCCGTGCGTCTTGGCGAGCCGGAACCCGTCATGGACGCGAGCCTCGCGGACGGCACCCGGGAGCGTATCGCGCTGCCGCCGGCCTGCGACCATGACACGGCTCTTGCGGCCGTCCTCGCCTTCGTCGACCGCCACGACGATGCCTGGCGGATGAAGGCGGTCGTTCATCGCATCGTCCATGGCGGCGAACGCTTTGTCGATCCGGTCGTGGTCACCCCCGAGGTCTTCGCGGCACTGGAGGCGCTTTCGCCGCTGGCGCCACTGCACCAGCCCCATAACCTGGCCGCGGTGACCGCCGCCCGGCGCCTGATGGGCGACGTGCCGAACATCGCCTGTTTCGATACAGCCTTCCACGCCCGGCACGACCCTCTCACCCATCATTTCGCACTCGAGCAGGGGCTGCGCGACAAGGGCATCCGTCGCTATGGCTTCCATGGCCTGTCCTATCAATGGCTGGAGATGGTGCTGGCCGAGCAGCATCCGCATCTCCATGCGGGCCGTGTCGTCGCGGCCCATCTCGGCAATGGCGCGAGCCTCTGCGCCATCCAGGGCGGGCGCAGCATCGACACGACCATGGGAATGACGGCGCTCGATGGCCTGCCGATGGGCACGCGCTGCGGCGCGCTCGATGCAGGGGCCGTGCTCTACATGTTCCAGAGCCTGGGCATGAACGCGCAGGAGGTCTCGGATGCGCTCTATGAACGCTCGGGTCTGCTGGGATTGTCGGGCCTCTCCAACGACGTCGAGACGCTGCTGAAAAGCGACGACCCGCGCGCCCGCTTCGCGCTCGACCATTTCGCGCTCAAGGTTGCGCAGTTCACGGCATCCATGGCCGCCGCCATCGGCGGGATCGACGCGCTCGTCTTCACAGGCGGCATCGGCGAGCACGCGGCTCCCATACGCGATGCGATCGTCGAACGCCTGCGCTTTCTCGGGACATTCGAGGTCATCGTGATCAAGGCGAACGAAGAGCGCGTTATGGCGCTGCAGGCGCTCGCATGCCTCGCCGCGGAGGGACAGGCGCGATAGCGGTCAGGTCCGTCGCTGCGCTGCTGTATGGGTTGGTTCGAACGACAGCACGAGATGCAGCCCGATGGTGTCTACGAAACTCGGGGCTATTCCGTGTACGTGAAAGGAATCGAACTCGTTCCCGCCGAAGGAGTTATTGGCAGGACTGCGCGCGCGGCCGCCGATCTATCCGTGAGATAACCCTGAGCCGCTGAACTCGATGATCGGAACCGCCCGGCCGGCCGGATTGCACGTGCGCAGTGCATCCGAGGTGATGGCGGTTGCCGGCTTCGGCGATCAAATGTCAAAGCGTTGCAAAGCCCATCGAAATCTCCGTTTCCCGCCGATTGCCGACCGTGCTGGAGGCAGGTCAACCTGAGCGCCGGCCCTCATCACACAAGTGCGATTGACAAGGCGAGTCGAGATATTTCAAACTTAAAATATTCAGATCGCTGAGGGGCGACGTCATGCGGGTCATCATTGTCGGCGGCGGTATCGGCGGGTTGACGCTGGCCTTGATGCTCCATGCCCGTGGCATCGGCGCGACCGTCTACGAGCAGTCCGGCGAGATCCGCGAGGTCGGCGTCGGCATCAATACCTTGCCGCATGCCATTCGCGAATTGGCCGAGCTCGGCCTTTTGCCCGCGCTCGACGAGGCCGGCATCCGCACGCGTGAACTGCACTACATGAATCGCTTCGGGCAGACGGTGTGGAGCGAGCCGCGCGGCCTGCATGCGGGCGCGCCGGTGCCGCAATTCTCGATCCATCGCGGCCGGCTCCAGTGCGTCATTCGCGATGCGGTGGCTGAGCGGCTGGGTCAGGATGCGATCCGCACCGGCCGCCGGCTGCAGGGCTTCATCCAGGACGAGGGCGGTGTCACCGCGCATTTCAGCGATACCCGCTTCGGCGGGGCCGGCGAGACCACGCGCGGCGATATTCTGATCGGCGCCGACGGCATTCACTCGGCCGTCCGTGCTCACTACTTCCCGAACCAGGGATCGCCGCGCTGGCAGGGCGTGCAGATGTGGCGCGGCGCCTGCGACTGGCCCGCCTTCCTCGATGGCGAGAGTATGATCATCGCTGGCGGCATGGCCGGCAAGCTGGTGCTCTATCCGATCGGGCAGGGTGCGACGCCGCAGACGCGCCTCACCAACTGGGTCGTCAATATCCGCACCGGTGACCCCGAAAGGCCGCCGCCGAAGGAGGCCTGGTCGAAAGCCGGGCGGCTCGAGGACGTCCTGCCTTTCGCGCGCCGCTTCAGCGTGCCGGGTGTCGATATCCTCGCGTTGATCCGGGCGACCGGGACCTTCTGGGAATACCCGATGTGCGACCGAGACCCGCTGCCGCGCTGGACCCATGGCCGCGTCACGCTGCTCGGCGATGCCGCCCACCCGATGTATCCGGTCGGCTCCAACGGCGCCTCGCAGGCGATCCTCGACGCACGCTGCCTCGCCGACGGGCTGGCGAAAGCCGAGCATCCGCGCCAGGCGCTGGCGGCCTATGAGGCGCAGCGCCTGCCGGCGACGGCAGAGGTCGTGGCGATGAACCGGGTCGGCGGGCCGGAGCGGGTCATCGATGCGGTGGAGGCGCTGGCCCCGCAGGGCTTCGACGATATCGAGAAGGTGCTCGACCACGCCAGCCGCGAGCAGATCGTCAAGGGCTATGCCGGCAAGGCGGGCTTCTCGGCCGAGCAGTTGGCGGGGCGGAAATAACGCACCAGCGGCGCCGTCATTTCGGAGCGCCGCAAAGCGGTGGCCTCAGAATCCGCGGACAAGACCGCTGCAGTCCCGTCATGGTCGGGCTTGTCCCGACCATCCACGTCTTCGTCGATCCAGTGCTGTGTTCAAGACATGGATGCTCGCCACAAGGGCGAGCATGACGGCTTGGTTCCGCAAGCAAGCGTTGGAGCGCCTTGCCCTCAACCCGCATCAGGCGGGGGCGGCAGGAAATCGACCTCGTGCTTGGCCGAGAGCGCGACGACATCGGCCGGCTTCTGCTCGGCCATGGAGTGCAGGCCCCAGAACAGGTCGTAGAGGCGGGCGGTTGGCGAGACCCAGAACAGGCACTTCACCGTCACGTCGCCCTTGTTGAACAGGCCGTGCGGGATGTTGCGCGGCAGCTTGATCAGGTCGCCGGCGGTGGCGAAACTCTCCTTGCCGTCGAGCAGCAGGTCGAGCCGGCCCTCCAGCATGTAGATGAACTCGTCCTGCGTCGTGTGGATATGCGGCGGCACGAAGGTTCCGGGGGGCAGGGTCGCGTGCCAGGAGAAGCTCTCCTCCGTCAGCGTTTTCGGCACATAGGTCTGGCCGAGGATGCTCCAGGAAATGCCTTCCAGGCCCTCATTGGCGCGCGTCACGCCGGCTGTCAGCGGATTCATCGTCTTGGCTCTCCTCATCTGCCGGCGTGCGGGCCGGATGGCGGTGGTGTGATCGGCTAGAAATGGAGGAAGCGATCCTTCACAGCGCTGTCGCTGCGCAGTTCCGCGCTGGAGCCGCGCCAGACGACGCGCCCTTTCTCCAGCACGACATGACGGTCGGCGATCCGGACCAGCGCGTCGACATTCTTGTCGATGACGAGGATCGATTCGCCCTCCGCCTTCAGGGCCGTCAGGCAGTTCCAGATCTCCTCGCGGATCAGGGGGGCGAGCCCCTCCGTCGCCTCGTCGAGGATGATCAGTTTCGGATTGGTCATCAGCGCCCGGCCGATCGCCAGCATCTGCTGCTCGCCGCCGGAGAGCTGGTTGCCGCGATTCTCCCGCCTCTCCCTGAGGCGCGGGAAGAAGGCGTAGATGCGCTCCAGATCCCAGCGCTTCTTGCCGGAGCGGTCCGCCGCTGTCGCGATCAGGTTTTCCTCGACCGAGAGCGTCGGGAAGATCTGGCGGCCTTCCGGCACGAGGCCGATCCCGGCCTGCGCGATGCGGAAGGGCGCGGCGCCAGTGAGATCGCGCCCGCCGAAGGCGATCTTCCCCGCCTTTGCCGGCAGCAGGCCCATGATCGAGCGCACCGTCGTGGTCTTGCCCATGCCATTGCGGCCGAGCAGGGTCACGACCTCGCCTTCGCCCACAGTGAGGTCGACCCCGAACAGGATCTGCGCCTCGCCATAGCCGGCATCGAGCCCTTCGACGCTCAGCATGACGAGCACTCCGCCTTTGTCATTCCGGGGCGCGCAGCGAACCCGGAACCCACGACTGGGTTCGACGCTTCTGCGGCAATGGGAAGGGCCGGCCCGGTCGTGGGTTCCGGGTTCTTCGCTGCGCGAAGCCTCAGAATGACAAGGGTGATGCAACGAGCCGCCATCTCATCCCTCCTCGCCGAGATAGGCTTGCCGTACCGCCGGATCGGCCCGGACCGCAGCCGGCGCGCCCGAAGCGATGACACCGCCATAGACCAGCACGGTGACGCGATCGGCCAGCGCGAAGACCGCGCTCATGTCGTGCTCGACCAGGAGCATGGCGAAGCGGCCTTTGAGGCTGTTCAGCAGCGCGATCAGGCGCTCGCCCTCCTCGTGGCCGACGCCGGCCAAGGGCTCGTCGAGCAGGATGAGCTTGGGCTGCAGGGTCAGCGCCATCGCGATTTCCAGCGCGCGCTTCTCGCCATGCGAGAGGCTGCCGGCCGGCGCATGGGCGCGCTCGGTCAGGCCGACCGCCTCCAGCGCCTCCCAGGCGGGCGCGTTGAGCGCCGCGTCGCTCGCGGCGTCACGGAACAGCGAGAGCGGATGGGCGCTATGTGCCTGCACGCCGAGAGCGACATTCTCCAGCGCCGAGAGCGAGGCGATGGTCGAGGTGATCTGGAAGGTGCGCGCGAGCCCGGCCCGTGCCCGCGCCTGCGGCGGCAGGCGGGTGATGTCCTGGCCGCCGAACAGGATCGCGCCGGAATCCGGCTTCAGCGTCCCGGAGATCTGGTGGACCAGCGTGGTCTTGCCGGCTCCGTTGGGACCGATCAGCGCGTGCAGTTCGCCCGGCGCGATGGTGAGGTCGACCCCGTTGGTGACCTTGAGCGCGCCGAACGACTTGGCGAGGCTCTTGAGTGCGAGCGCCGGCTCAGCCATCGCGGCGCCCCCTCAGCTTGCTGACGAGCCCGGCGATGCCGCCATGGGTGAACAGCACGAAGAGCACGATCAGGGGCCCGAAGATGACCTTCCAGTTCTGGGTCAGGCTGGAGAGCAGATCCTCGGTGACGAGGAAGGCGAGTGCGCCGAGGATCGCGCCATAGAGCGAGCCGACGCCGCCGAGCACGACCATGAAGATCAATTCGCCCGAGCGCGACCAGGACATATATGCCGGACTGACGAAATCGGTCTGGTTGGCGAGGAGGAAGCCCGACAGACCCGCCATCATGCCACTGACCACATAGGCGCCGAGCCGGACACGGTTGACGTCATAGCCGGTGACGGTGACGCGCACGGCATTCTCCCGCGCCGCCCGTAGCACGCGGCCGAAGCGCGAGGCGACGAGCCGTCGCGCCAGCCAGTAACACACCGCGAGCGTGCCGAGCGCGGCGTAGTAGAAGCCGGTCCGGTTGGCGAAGATCTCGCGCCCGAAGAGCGTGCTCTTTTCGTAGAGGGTCAAGCCGTCATCGCCGCCATAGGCCGAGAGCGCTTGGGCGAAATAGAAAGCCATCTGCCCGAAGGCCAGCGTGATCATGATGAAGGCGACGCCGCGCGTGCGCAGCGAGACATAGCCGGTGACCGCCGCGAAGATGGCGCAGGCGAAGAGGGTGATCGGCAGTGCCACCAGAATCTCGGTCTGGCCCTCGCTGATCAGGATACCTGTGCCATAGGCGCCGATGCCGATGAAGGCGGCATGGCCGAAGGAGACGAGGCCGCCGATACCGAGGACGAGGTCGAGCGAGAGCGCCGCGATCGCGAAGATCATCGCCCGCGTCACCAGCGTCAGCCAATGTCCGGGCAGGCCGAGCATGGAGGCGAGCGGCAACAGGGCCAGCAAGGCGAAGATGATGAGCGGCGCGAGCCGGCGCACTGTCGGCGCCGGAGGCCTCGCCGCGGCTGCGGCGGAATTCGGAGGAGCGCTCGCCATGCTCACGAGCGCCCCTTGGCCGGGAGCAGACCTTCCGGCCGGACGAACAGAACCGCCGCCATGACCAGATAGATCAGCATCGAGGAAAGCGCGGCGCCTGTCGCGCGTGCCGAGGCCGGCGCCATGAACAGCCGGAGCAGGTCGTTCATGAAAGAGCGGCCGAGCGTATCGACGAGCCCGACGATCAGCGCGCCGACGAAGGCGCCGCGGATCGAGCCGATGCCGCCGACGACGATGACGACGAAGGCGAGGATCAGCACGGTGTCGCCCATGCCGGGCTCGACCGAGAGGATCGGCGCTGCCATCGCCCCGGCGAAACCGGCGAGCATGGTGCCGAAGGCGAAGACGATCATGAACAGCTTGCGGATATCGACGCCGAGCGCCGAGACCATCGGCGCATTCGAGGCGCCGGCCCTGAGCAGCATGCCGGTGCGCGTCTTCTCGACGACGAACCAGAGCAGCGCGCCGACGCCGAGGCCCGCTGCGATCAGGGCGAAGCGGTAGACGGGGTAGAGGATGCCGTCCATCAGCCGGACATTGCCGGACAGGAATTCCGGCACCGGCACCGAGAGCGGAGCGGCGCCCCAGATCATCTTCACCGCCTGGTTGAGCAGCAGGATCAGGCCGAAGGTGGCGAGCACCTGATCGAGATGGTCGCGTTCATAGAGATGCCGGAAGACCAGGAATTCGAGGGCGAGCCCCAGCAGCAGCGCGGCGGCGAGCGCGAGCACCAGCCCCAGCAGGAACGAGCCGGTCAGGCTGACGAAGGTGACGGCGAGATAGGCGCCCAGCATGTACTGGACGCCGTGGGCTAGGTTGATGAAATCCATCACGCCGAAGACCAGCGTCAGCCCGGCCGCGACCAGGAACAGCAGGACGCCGAACTGGAGCCCGTTCAGGAGCTGGACGATCAGGAGGCTGAGGGTCATGGGATCGGTGGCTCGCTCTGCCGTCGCGATCAGGCTCGACCGTCATTCCGGGCGTAGCGACGCGAAGGCCCGGAATCCATCATAGGGCGCATCGCCCTGCGATGGATCCCGGATCAGCGCCGCTTCGCGGCTTGTCCGGGATGACGGCGGCGGACATGGCGCCGAGGCGCCCTTACTTCAGCGCGCAATCCTTGGCGTGCGGGTCGGCGTAGTCCGAAAACACCTTCTGGGCGATCTCGGTCTGGAACTTGCCGTCGGCGCGCTTGGCGACCTTGACGAGGTAGAAGTCCTGGATCGGGTAGCCGTTGGTGTTGAACTTGAACTTGCCGCGCAGCGAGGTGAAGTCGGCCTTCTTGATGGCGTCGCGCAGCTTGTCGGCATTGCCGGTGCCGCCCGCCGCCTTCACGGCGGAATCGATCAGCATGGCCGCATCGTAGGACTGCTGGGCATAGGAGCCGGGCACGATCTTGTAGGCCGCCTCATAGGCTTTGACGAAGTCCTTCGTCTGCGCGTTGTCCATGTTGGGCGCCCAGGTCATGCCGCCATAGAGGCCGACCGCGGCGTCCTGCTGCGCCGGCAGGGTCGATTCATCGACCGTGAAGGCGGAGAGGAAGGGGATCTTGCCCTGCAGGCCGGCCTGCGACCACTGCTTGACGAAGTTGACGCCGAGCCCGCCGGGCAGGAAGGCGAAGACGACATCGGGCTTGGACGAGGCGATCTTGGCGAGGTCGGCCGAGAAATCCATCGCGTTCAGCGGCGCATAGACCTCGTCGACGATCTCGCCCTTGAAGTAGCGCTTGAAGCCGGCGAGCGAGTCCTTACCGGCCTGGTAGTTCGGCGCGATGATATAGGCCTTCTTGTAGTTCTGGTCCTGCGCGTATTTGCCGAGGACCTCGTGCACCTGATCGTTCTGGTAGGAGGTGACGAAGAAGTTCTTGTTGCAGGCCTTGCCGGCCATGGTCGAGGGGCCGGCATTCGGGCTGATCAGGAAGGCGCCGGAATCGAGCACCGGCTTGGCGATCGCGCCGAGGATGTTGGAGAAGACCGGGCCGACGACGAAGGCCGGCTTCTCGCTCTCGACGAACGAGCGCACACGCTCGACCGCGACATCGGGCTTCAGCTCGTCGTCGATCACCGTGATCTTGACCGGCACGCCGCCGAGCTTGCCGCCGTTCTTGTCGACCGCGAGCTGGAAGCCGTCGCGGACCTGCTGCCCCAGCGAGGCGGCCGGGCCGGTCAGCACGCTGACCACGCCGATCTTGATCGGCTCCTGTGCCTGTGCGGACGCGATGGACAGCGCCAGCGCGCCGCAACCGAGTGCCAGACCGAACCTGAATGCCGTCATCGATGCTCTCCCGGGCGAAGTTGAAGCGCGGCCCCGTTCCCTTGGATTTCTTTGGCTCGCGCAGACCATAATGTTTCAAGCTTAAAATATCTGCAAGACGCAGTTTAAGGAAATTTCCCGGGCTCTCCAAGGCGGCGGCATCGGTGGCGCTCGCTGCCCGCACAAATGGCGTGTCGGCAAGGTATCGCCCGCCGGCGCGGGCGGGGCGGCGGCTGCGACCTACCCCTGCCGGGTGAGGCCCTGCGGCGAGGATTATTGCCGAAGAGCGAGGGCGACACCGCCGATGGTCAGCACGATCGCGAGCAATTCCCGAGCCCCCAGCGTTTCGCCCAGCAGAGGCACGGCGGTCAGCGTTCCCACCACGGGCACGATCAGCATGCTGGTGGCCGCGACGGCGGTCGGCAGGCGCCTGAGCGCACCGAACCAGGTGAGATAGCAGAGCGCCATCGGGCCGATGGCCATGTAGGCCAACCCCATGGCTCCCTGCATCGACAGCGATGCGATATGCGGCTGCTCCAGCATGAGGCTCAATCCCACCATCGGCAGGCAGCCGAGGCCGACCTGCCAAGCGGCGACAGCCGGACCCGGCATGGCGAGGGGCTTCCTCGCCTTGACCGTGCCGAGGGCGAACAGAACGGCCGCCGCAAAGGCGAACAGCACGCCGGGAAGCTTGGCCGCCGAGAAGTCAGGCCCGCCCATCAGAACGACCATACCGGTGACGCTCAGGCCCAGCGCCACCAGGCTGCGCCGTGTCGGGCGGGCTCCGAGCAAAGGCCAGGCGAGCATCATCGCCCAGATCGGCATCGAATAGGCGATCAGTGCCCCTTCCGAGACCTTGAGCCAATTCAGCGCCAGCGCGGTGAAACCCATCCAGGCGAAGACGTTGATCGCAGCCGCCACGACGAGAGGCGCACGGGCTTCCCTTGGCACGGCAAGGCTGTCGCCGCGAGCGATTGCGAGCAGGGCGAGGCACAGCGCGCCGATGAGGCCGGCCGTCCCCCGCGCGAAGAGCGGGGGCCAGTCCTGCAGGACGAATTTCAGCACTGACCAGTTGAGGCCCCAACCCAGGGCCGTGACCATGAGGAGGAGTTTGCCGACCGTCTGACTGGCCGGCATGGGGGCGGAGCCTGTCACGGTCATGGCAAAAGCCTTACGCGCGATGTCCGGCCTTCAGAGCCTGGTCGAGATCGGCATAGAGGTCGTCGATATCCTCGATGCCGGTCGAGAGACGCAGCAGGTCGGTCGGGCAGGGCGAGCCGGCGCCCTCGATCGAGGCGCGATGCTCGATCAGGCTCTCGACGCCGCCGAGCGAGGTCGCCCTCTTGTACAGTTCGACATGAGCTGCCGTGGCAATGGCCGCCGCCTCGCCGCCGGTCACCTGCACCGACAGCATGAAGCCGAAGCCGTTCTCCATCTGCCGCGCCGCGATGTCGTGGCCGGGATGCTGCGGCAGGCCGGGATAGAGCACGCGGGCCACCAGCGGATGCGCCGAGAGTCGCTGCGCCAGCGCCATTGCAGACGCGGCCTGCCGCTCCTGCCGGACGTGCAAGGTACGCATGCCGCGCATCAGCAGATAGGCCTCGAACGGGCCGAGGATGCCGCCCTGGCCCTTGCGCACCGTCTTGATGCGGTTCCAGAACTCGTCGTCCTCGCGAGCGCAGAGCGCGCCGGCGACCACGTCGGAATGGCCGTTCAGAACCTTCGTCGCGGCGTGCATGACGATGTCGGCGCCGAGCGTCAGCGGGCGGGTATGGACCGGCGAGGCGCAGGTCGAATCGACGGCGAGCTTGGCGCCGGCTGCATGGGCAATCTCCGCAGCACCGGCAATGTCGGTGATCGTCCAGAGCGGGTTCGACGGCGTCTCGATCCAGACGAGCTTGGTCGCGCCCGGCTTCACGGCGGCCTTCAGCGCGGCGAGGTCGTCGGTCTCGACGAAATCGACCTTGATGCCCCAGCGCGTCGCCTCGGTGAGCAGCCAGGCCCTGAGCGCCCAGTACATCACCTTGGAAGCGACGACATGGTCGCCGGGCGAGAGCGCCTGGAACACGGCGGTGGCGGCTGCCATCCCCGAGCCGAACAGCAGCGCGCCGGCCTTGGCCTCCTCGAGCATGGCGAGCACGGCCTGCGCCTCGTGCACCGTCTCGTTGTCCGGCCGGCCATAGATGAAGCCGGTCGAGTAGCCGTTATCCTCGTCGCGGATATAGGTCGTCGAGATATGGATCGGCGGCACGACGCCCTTGGTGGTCGGGTCGATCTTGCCCATGGCCTGCGCGGCAAGGCTTCTCTTGGTCCACTTCGCCGCGTTCATGGTCTGCTTCCCCGATTCATGGCTGCCGACGAGTTCGGCGCGTTGACCAGATCATGCCGGCAAGCGCTTGGCGATAGTCGCCCATTTTTGCTATCGAGTGATCAAATTCGCCAATTGTAGAGTGCTTGATGGCTAAAGCAGTCGATCTCGACAAGTTCGATTACGCCCTGCTGAGAGAGGTGCAGGCCGATAATCAGACGCCCGCGCGGGTACTGGCCGAACGCGTCGGCCTGTCCCAGAGCGCCGTGCTGCGGCGGCTCCGGCGCCTGCGCGCCGAAAAGGTCATCACGGCCGATGTCTCGATCGTCAGCCCGGAAGTCATGGGCGTGCCGGTGACGGTGCATGTCACCGTCTCGATCATCCAGGGCTCGCGCACCTATGGCGATTTCGCCCGCAAGCTTCAGGCACGGCCCGAGGTCAAGCAGGCCTCTTATGTGACGGGCGGTGCTGACTTCGTGCTCCACCTGCAGGTCGAGAGCATGGCCGCCTACGCCGCTTTCACTCGCGAAGTCTTCCATGACGATCCGAACGTCGCGGAGTACCATAGCTTTATCGCCATGCGGGAAGTCGTCGGCCGGGGCGCGCCATAGCGCTCTGCGCCGGGCGATGTGGACGCCGGCCTCGGCTGTGGCTATCCGCTCGAAGCCCCGGTGACGCTGCGAATGCCGGGAAGCGTTGCTCTCGGTCCAGCCTTCCTCTTCGAGGATATCGTCTGATGAAGCGTGAAGAAGCCCTGGAAACCGCCGCCGGCTTGCCTTCGAAGGGATGGCTCAGGGAAACCCTTGTCCCCGGCTGGATCGGCCGTGCGGTCCGGCCCGGCCACGCTGGCTTCGTCGAACTCTTCGATCCGGCCGATCCGGATCGCGAACCCGGCCCGATCAGAACGGCGCTCGTCACCGCCCGGCTGACCTATGTCTTCAGTCATGCCCATCTGCTCGACCCGCAGGGAGGTGCACTCGCGGCTGCACGCCATGGTTTCGCCTTCCTGCGTGACGCCTGCCGGGAGGGTGGGCGAAGGCGCTTCCTTCACTCCGTCCGTGAGGACGGCACACCGGTGGATGCCCGGACCGATCTCTACGACCTCGCCTTCGTCCTCTTCGCCATGGCCTGGTATTATCGCGCGACGCGGGACGATCAGGCGCTCGCGATCGCAAACGAGGTGATCGGCTTCATCGAAGGCGAGATGGCGCATCCGCAGGGCGGCTTCGCCGAGGATACGCTGGGAACGCTGCCGCGGCGGCAGAACCCCCATATGCACCTGCTCGAAGCATTTCACGCACTCGCGGAGGCGACCGGCGAGCAACGTTGGCTCGACCATGCCAATGCGATCGTCCGGCTTGCGCGCGAGCATCTGGTCGATGCCGGGACCGACACGCTCGGCGAGTATTTCACCGATGACTGGAAACAGGCTCCCGGCGCGGCCGGCATGGTCTGCGAGCCCGGCCATCACCTCGAATGGACCTGGCTGCTGCTGCATCACTGGCGCCTGACGGGCGACACCGAAGCGCGCGATCTGGCGGAGCGGCTCTACGGCTTCGCGATCCGGCACGGCTTCGACGATGGCCAGGCAGGCCCGCTCGCCGCCTTCGACATGGTCGACCGCTCCGGCAATGTCACGGCGCCGACCAAGCTGCTCTGGCCTCAGACCGAGGCGATCAAGGCCTTCCTCGCCCGGATCGAGTTGCTGGGCGATGCCGATGCGGCCGAGCGTCTCGACAAGCATCTCGCCAGCCTGTTCCGCTGGTTCGTCGCGCCCGAGACGGGGCTCTGGTTCAACCAGCTCGCGAGGGACGGAACGCCCAGGCAGACCGTCATCCCGGTGCGGGTGCTCTACCATCTCCTGCTCGCTCTGGCCGAGTGGGAGCGGGTCCGCGTGGGCTGACGGGGCTGTCCGCGTCCCCGGCCTGAAGCTTACGGCTCCGCGGCAGCGGTTTTCGCCGCCGGCGCGGCCTGCGCCAGGAAGAAGAACGCCAGCGAGGCGCACCAGACGATCAGGCCGAAGACGGTGGCGCCGGCCAGCACCAGCCCGAACCCGCCTTGCGCATGCAGCAGGGCCAGCATCGGCACGACGAAGCCGCTGACCGTGAAGCCGAGGAAATAGCGCACGCTGAAGGCCTTGGCGCGGTGCTGCGCCGGCACGTAGCGGGCGACCATCGCGTCGTTGACGACGACCTGCCCGTAGATCGCGGCCATGGTCATGACGAGGCCGATCAGCAGTGGCGCGCCGGACGTCGTCGCCGCGAGCGCGAGCCCGAGCGGCTGGAACAGCGCGAGCCCGACGAACAGGGTGGGCAGCGTGAAGCGGTCGACCAGCCGGCCCATCAGCCATTGCGTGGCGGCGCCGAAGACGAAGACCAGCGTCGCCAGCGAGCCGATCAGTGCCAGAGGCAGATCGAGGCCGAGCCGTTCGTCGATGACTTTCGGCAGCGCGATCGTGGTGATGTTGAAGGTCATGCCGCCCGCGATGATCGCGACGGCGAAGACGACGAGCAGCGCGACCGGCCGGTTGACCGGAATAAGCTCGGCCTTGCCGGCGCGGTTGGCGGACGGGTTTCCGTCGCCGGGCACGAGCGCGATGAAGGCGGCGCCGAGAACGAGGCAGACGAGGCCCGGCAGGATGAAGGCGAAGCGCCAGCCGAATTGCGCGGCGATGAGCGCGGTGACGCCGGCGGCCGAGGCGGCGCCGAGATTGCCCCAGACGGCGTTGACGCCGAGATCGCGGCCGAGCTGGCGGGCATGGCTGACCAGCATGGTCGAGCCGACCGGGTGATAGATCGCCGATGCCACGCCGAGCACGAGCAGCCAGCCGGCGAAGGCGGCGGGCCGGTCCGCGCTGGCAACGCCGAGGCAGGACAGGCCATAGCCGATGAAGAACACGGCGAGCATGTTGCGCCGGCCGAACCTGTCCGAGAGCCAGCCCATCGGCAAGGAGCACAGCCCGAAGGCGACGAAGGCGCCGGTGGCGAGGCCGATCAGCTCGGCATAGCTGAGGTTCGTCTGCGCCGCGATGGCGATCACCGCCGTCGGATAGATCAGCAGCACGAAGTGATCGAGCGCATGGGCCGCGTTGACGAAAAGAAGGGTGCGTTTCGACAGGGTCTCGGGACTCATGGGTGATCTCGCGGCAATGATGCGTGATCCTAGCTTGACCCGTTAGGCCTGTCGGGTCGTTATTCGACGCGATCGGGCCAGAGAGTGCAGGCGATGCGCAGCGAGAGCGAAGCCTATCAGACGGTACCGCGGGCCGTCGCCGTGATGCCGAAGAGCTACCAGGCCGGCGCGAGCACGGGCTGGCACAGTCACCCGCGCGCGCAACTGCTCTATGCCACCGCCGGCCTGACCCTGGTGCGGGCCGAGGACGGCACCTGGGTCCTGCCAGCCCGGCACGCGCTCTGGATTCCGCCCGGTCTCTCCCACGAGGTCAGGATGCATGGCGCGGTCTCGATGTGCTCGGCCTATATCGCGCCCGAGGCGGTCGGCGTCCTGCCGACAGGATGCCGTGTGCTGGAGGTCTCGGCCCTGCTGGCTTCGGCGCTGGAGGCGCTCTCGGCCGAGCCGCTGCTCTATGACGAAGCCGGGCGCGGCGGGCATCTCGCCGCGCTGATCCTCGACGAGATCGCGCGGGCGCCGGAGACCGCCTTGACGCTGCCCTTGCCGCGCGATCCGCGCCTGCGACGGATCTGTGATGCGCTGCTCAAGGACCCCGCGCTGGATGTCGATCTCGACGGTTGGGCCGAGCATGCCGGTGCGAGCCGGCGCACGCTGACGCGCGGCTTCCGGGCCGAGACCGGGATGAGCTTCGGTGACTGGCGCTCGCGCCTGCGCGTGCTCAGGGCCATGACAATGGCGAGCGACGGCGCATCACCGCACCAGATCGTCAGGGCGGTCGGCTATCAGGATCAACGTGCGTTGCGAACGGCTGCGCGACGCGTCCTCGGCCGGGTCGATCTGTCCTGATGGGAGCCAGTCAGCGCGATTGCAGTGTCGGGTCGAGCCGGTCGCGAATCCAGTCGCCGACGATCGAGATCGACATCGTCGTCAGGAAGATCGCCATGCCCGGCAGGACCGCGATCCACCAGGCACTGGTCAGATAGGCGCGGCCGGCGCCCAGCATCTGGCCGAGGCTGGTCAGGGGCGGGCGGATGCCGAGCCCGAGGAAGCTGAGTGAGGTTTCCAGCAGGATCACCTGCGGGAAGTTCAGCGTGAACTGGACGATCAGCACGCTCAGGATGTTCGGCAGGACATGGCGGAGATAGACATGTCGGGCCGGCGCGCCCAGCGCCGTCACGGCCGTCGCATAGCCCTGCGTATTGGCGGCGATGACGACGCCGCGCGTCAGCCGCGCGAACACCTCCCAGCCATAGAAGCCCATGATCGCGACGAAGAGGAAGAAGCCGCCGCCGAACAGGGCGATCAGCGCCAGCGCGATCATCATGAAGGGCAGCGAGGCCTGCACGTCGGCCAGCATCATGATCGCCTCCTCGGTGAGCCCGCGGAAATGGGCGGCGATGAAGCCGAGCGTCGTGCCGATCAAGGCGCCGATCAGCGTCCCGCCGAGCGCAACGAGCACGCTGAAGCGGATCGCGTAGATCAGGCGGCTGAGGACATCGCGCCCGAGCTCGTCGGTCCCCAGCAGATGCTCCGGCAGGCCGCCGAGAAAGCTCGGCGGTTTCAGGCGCTTCAGCAGTGATTGCGTGCGGTAGTCGTAAGGCGCCAGCCAGTCGGCGAAGAGGAAGATCACGAGGATCAGGCCGAGCAGGGCAAGCGCCGCGATGACGAGGGCGGGATAGCGTGCCTCGGCGCGCACCGGCGCATCGTCCTTCCGGCGGAAGAGTGTCGTGAGCGCCATCTCAGCTCTCCGAGCGGGCGGCGCGCATGCGCGGATCGATCAGCGCGTAGATCGCGTCGACCGCGAGATTGGCGAGCACCATCGTGATCGAGGTCATGATCAGGATCGCCTGCACCAGCGCGAAATCGCGCGAGGTCACCGCATTGACGAGAAGCCGGCCGACACCGGGAACCGCGAACACCGTCTCGACGATGATCGAGCCGGCAACGAGGTCGCCGAGCTTGAGGCCGATGATCGTGATGATCGGGATCGCCGCATTGGGCAGCGCGTGCCAGAGCACGCGGCGCGGCCGCGGCACGCCCTTGGCCCTGGCCGCGACGACATACTGCTTGTTCAGCACCTCGAGCATGGCCGAGCGCGTGAAACGGGCGAAGGTGCCGGCGAAGTGCGTGCCCAGCGTTACAGCCGGTAGGATCAGGTGCCAGACCGTCGCGTCGCCCGAGCTCGGCAGCAGGCGCCAGTGCAGCGAGAACAGCAGGATCAGCAGGATGCCGAGAAAGAAGTTCGGCAGGCTGAAGCCGAGCACGGCGAAGCTCATGACGAAGCGGTCGATCGGCCGGTTGCGGTTGAGCGCGGCGACGATGCCGAGCCCGACGCCGAGGAGGAGGCCGAGCACGAAGGCGGTCAACCCGAGCCTGAGCGTGCGCGGCAATGCTGCGGCGATCAATTCGAGCGCCGGGCGCTGGTCCGAGAGTGACAGGCCGAAATCGCCCTGCGCGATCCCGGTGACATAGGAGACGTATTGCTGCCAGAGCGGCCGGTCGAGCCCGAACTTCTCGCGGTAATGCGCGATGACCTCGGCGGGAGCCTGGTCGCCGACCAGCGCCTCGATCGGGTCTCCCGAAAGATTGAGCGCGACGAAGGTCAGCGTCACGATCAGCCACACGGTCAGCAGACCGCGTGCGAGCTTCGTCAGGAAAAGCTGGCCCGGCATCACGAGGCCATGCGGCTCTGCAAGCCCGTCAACAGGTCGGGATTGTTGAGCAGAACGGCTTGCGGCGCATGTGTGAGTATGGCGCTAAGGCCGTCACTATCGACATCGCCGACGATGCGGCCAGTGCCGTTGCCACCGGCCGTGATCCAGACAGGCACGCGCCCCAGCAGCCGCGCCGCGACAGGGCCGTCGAGGTTCCCCTCCCAGATGCGGAACGCACTTGCGCCTGCGGCGGCGTAGTGATCCGGATTGGCCTTGTCGGGCAGGAAGGCGAGCATGCGGATGCCCGGCACCGTGAGGGTGGCATGCGCGACCTGAAGCACCTCCCGCGCGCCGATCCAGACCCGGTCGAGCACGCCGAGTTCCTTGATCACGCTAAGCACAGCGTCGATGATGGCGAGATCCCCGGTCTTGATGTCGATCAGCGCCTGGCGGTGCGGGCAGATCGCGGCGAGTGCCTCGGCCAGCGTCGTGAGCTGCACGCCACCGGAGCGGGCGATGGCCTCGAGGTCTTCATGAGACGTCTTCGCGATCGCGGCGTCGCGGCCGGCGATCCGGGTGAGATCGGGATCATGCGAGGCGATGACGACGCCGTCGGCGCTGAGCCGCGCATCGGTCTCGACGAGATCGGCACCCGACGCGATCGCGGCGCGATAGGCTTCCAGCGTGTTCTCAGGGTAACGCGCGGAATGGCCGCGATGGGCGATGACAAGCGGCCGGGTCATGACGCAACTCCCAGTTCACCAGCAAAATGGCAGCGGACGCTGCGGCCTTCGCCCATCGGGCGCAGAGCCGGCATCTCGGCCGAGCAGCGCGGGCGGGCATAGGGGCAGCGCGTATGGAAATGGCAGCCCGAAGGCGGATTGGCCGGCGAGGGCGGATCGCCTGCCAGGCGCACAGTGCGGGTGGTGCGCGAGGTGGAAAGGTCCGGAATCGCGGCGAGCAGCGCCGTCGTGTAGGGGTGCATCGGCTGGCGGTAGACCGGGTCGGTCGGGCCTTCCTCGACGATCTGGCCGAGATACATCACGGCGATGCGATGCGAGAGCTTCTTCACCACGCGCAGGTCGTGCGAGATGAAGAGATAGGCGATGTCGAAGCGCTGCTGCAGCTCCTGCAAAAGCTCCGTTACCGTCGCCTGCACGGAGACGTCGAGCGCCGAGACCGGCTCGTCGCAGACGATCAGGCTGGGTTTCATTGCCAGCGCCCGCGCGATCACGACCCGCTGCGCCTGCCCGCCGCTTATCTGATGTGGGAAGCGGTCGGCCATCTCCGGCGCGAGCGCCACCGCCTGCATCAGGCGCAGGACTTCCGCATCGCGCCCGCTGCGCTCGCCGATCTCGTGCAGGTCGAGCGGCTCGCGGATCTGCCGGCCGATGCTGAGCCGCGGATCGAGCGCCGATTGCGGGTTCTGGAAGATCATCTGGATATCGCGGCGCTGCCGTTGCCAGTCCTTCGGCGTCAGGCTCGTGAGATCGCGGCCCTTGAACAAGATCTCGCCACCGCTCGGCCGTTCCAGCCCGACGATCATGCGGCCGGTGGTGGATTTCCCGCAGCCGGATTCGCCGACGAGCCCGAGCGTCTCGCCGATCCGCAAGGTCAGCGAGACATCCTCGACGGCGCGGATGGTCCGTTGCGTCCGCAGGAAGGAACGGCCGCCGCCGAAATGCCGGCGTAAGCCCGAGACGCGCAGCAGGGGGGCGGTCGCGGCGCTCATGATACGGCCCGCTCGCGATAGATCGGTGCGGCGACATCGAGGCACGGCATCGCGGCGAGGAGCTCCTGAGTGTAGGGCGCTTCCGGCGCGTTCAGGAGGCGCTCGGCCGGGCCGGCCTCGACGACGCGGCCATGGCGCATCACCACGACATCATCCGCCATCTCCGCGACGACGCCGAGATCATGGGTGACGAACAGGATCGCCATGCCGAGCTCGGCCTTGAGCTGGTTCAGGAGATCGAGGATCTGCGCCTGGATGGTCACGTCGAGCGCGGTCGTCGGCTCGTCGGCGATCAGCAGGCGCGGCTCGCAGGCGAGCGCCATCGCGATCATCACGCGCTGCGCCATGCCGCCGGAGAACTGGTGGACGTAGGATGCCAGGCGCTGCTCGGGTTCGGGAATACCGACCAGACGCAGGAGTTCCAGCGCGCGGGCCTGCCGCTGCGGCTCGGAGAGCGTGGTGTGCAGACGCAAGGTCTCGCGCAATTGCGTGCCCACCGTATGCAGTGGGTTGAGCGAGCCCAGCGGGTCCTGGAACACCATGCCGATGCCCCGGCCGCGTACCGTTTCGAGTTCGGCCTCGCTGGCGGCGGCGAGGTCGCGCCCTTCGAACAGGATGCGACCGGCCGTCCGGCGCCCGTTCGCGGGCAGGAGGCCAAGCACCGCCTGGCAGGAGACGCTCTTGCCGCTGCCGCTCTCGCCGACGATGCAGGTCGTCGTGCCCGGCCGCACCGCGAAGGAGACCGCGTGCAGGATGTCGGCATAGCCCCTGGTGGTGCGGAAGCCGACGGTCAGGCCCTCGACGGAGAGCAGCGGCTCGCTGCCCCCCTCAGACCCGGTCCTGCGTTCGCTCCCCGTCACTTCGTGGCCAGCGAGAAGTTCGAGGGGCGGAAGTCCATGTAGTACTGGCTGTAGGGCGTCCAGTTGATGCCCTTCTTCACGCCATAGCCGGTGACGGGGTTGTAGAGCATGGTCATCGGCATATCGTCCTCAAAGGCCGTGAGCAGCTTGGCGAAGGCCGCCCGGCGCTTGGCCTCGTCGGTCTCGTCGGTCAGTTCCTTAGCGGCCTCGTTGAAGGCCGCGCTCGCGCCATAGAGCTTCCAGGTCTTCTGGTTCTCGCTCGCGGGGCCCCAGAGCGTCAGGATCGCGCCGGAGGGATCGGGCACGCGATAGGTGTTCGACCAGGCGAAGACCTGGGCGCCCGGCTTGCGCACCTCCTTGAAGCTGTCGACGAAGTCGATGCGGGCATTGATGCCGACCGCACGCCACATCTCCTGGATCACCTGCGCCGCCTCGACATTGTAGAGGTAGTAGTTCGGGATCAGCCGGTAGGAGATCTCCTGGCCCTTGTAGCTGCTCTCCGCCAGCAGCTTCTTGGCGAGCGCCGGATCATAGGCGTAGCCCTTGTTCTCCTTGACATAGATCGGCCCGAAGCTCGGGAGCTGGTGGCCATTGGGTGTATAGGTCTGGCCCTTCCAGAGCGCGTCGATCAGCGCCTTGCGGTCGATCGACAGGCTCATCGCGTGGCGCAGCTTCTTGTCGGAGAGCACGGGATCGCTGGTGTTGAACTGGAGGACATGGCTGTTCTCCAGCGGCTCGGTCTTCACCGAGACGTCCTTGTAGCGCTTCAAGCCATCCCACTGGTCCGGCGGCAATTCGACGGCGATGTCGAAATCGCCCGCCACGAGACCGGCGACGCGCGCCGCGACCTCGGGTACCGAGCGGAAGGTGATGGACTTGGCCGCAGGCTGGCCGCCGAAATAGCGGTCAAAGGCCGCTAGCGTGATCCGGTCGTTCTTCTGGTAGTCGACGAAGCTGTAGGGACCGGTTCCGACCGGCTTCCAGCGTAGCGCCTTGGCGGCCTGGTCCATCCAGACCTTGGAATCGACGCCCTCCTTGCGGAAGGCGTTCCAGGGCTCGTCGCAGATCGTGAAGGACATGTAGCTCGACAGGCGGTGCTCCATGATCGGGTCATGCTGCGCCACGGTGATCCGCACGCTGAAGTCGTCGAGCTTCTCGACATTGGTGAAATTGCCGAAATAGACGCGGCCTTCCGGGTAATAAGCCTTCGGCCCCCAGAGCCGGTCGGGCGAGAAGGTCGCCAGCACGTCATTGGCGTCGAACGGGCTGCCGTCATGGCAGACGACGCCGCGGCGCAGCTTCAGGTCGAAGGTGGTCGGCGTCGTCCAGGACCAGCTCTCGGCGAGGCCGGGAACGAGATTGGCGCCGCCATCGGCTTTCGGCTTGGCGAAGTCGCGCCGGATCAGCGTATCGAAGATCGAGTAGTAGATGCGGGTATCGACATTGCCGGTATGCTCGCCGGGGTCGAGCGAGCGCGCCAGCTCGTTGACGGCGACAGTAAGAGCAGGTCGCTCCTGCGCGATGGCGCTGGAGCCGGCTGCGATCGCAAGGCCTGCGGCGAGCGCGATGGCGTATGGCGTTTTGCGGGTGGTCGAATTGGTCATGTCATCCTCCCATCGGACAGGAATCGTTGGGTGTTCCGTCGCCCGTCTTTGCGGCGGCCCTAGCCGGGCTTGCCGCGAAACAGGCGTTGCAGGGTCTCGACCTTCGCCAGCGTTTCCAGCGAGCGGCCGTCATCGGTGCGCGACAGCTCCAGGATCAGCGTGTTGCAGATCGCCATCGGCACGGTCAGCGAATGGAATTCGCCCTGCTCGCCTCGGGCGGCGACGAGCTGAAGGTCGCAGGCCGGCACACCGGTGCGCCGGTCGGTGATCAGCAGCGTCCTGGCGCCGATCTCCCGGGCGCAGGCGATCAGGCGTGTCATCGCCGGGCTTTCATGGCGGAAGATCAGAGCGATGACGACATCGCCGGCGGCAAGGCCGAGCAACTGGTCGGCCGCCTGCCAGTCGGCATGGGCGATGACCGTGGCGCGATAGCCGGAGCGGACGAGGCGCCGCGCGAACAATTCCGCGAGGCTGCTGGCATGGCCCTCGCCGGCGACGAGGATGCGCCCGGCCTGCCGCAGCATGTCGGCCGCAGTGACGATCTCCGCATCCGAGATTTGGCTGACAAGCGCGCCGAGCGCGCGGATTTCGCCCTCGACGACGGAGCCCAGCAAGGAATCGCCCTGCACCCGGTCGAGCCGGCGTCGCACCCGGACGGACGCGTCGAGGTCGGCGACGACGGTATCCTGCAAGGCGCCGCGCATCTCGCGATAGGAGGCGAAGCCGAGCTTGCGGGCGAGGCGGCCGGCGGTCGAGGCGTGCACGCCAGCCTGCTCGGCGACCTTGTGCGACGGCAGGAAGCTGCCCGCCGTGCGATTGGCCAGGAGAACCTCGACCAGCCGACGGTCTGACTCTGTCAGCTCGTCCCGGCGCGCCGCGATGATCTCCGTCAGGTTCATCGTCTCTCCCATGGCAGGCAAGGTAATGGAGTATTGCGGTGATCTGCAAGTTAAATTGCAGACTCGCTCATCCGCAATTTATGTTGCATAAGCAGACATCTCCCCCTTTTGGTTACAGAGATATGACGGACATCGCCTCGCATCGCGGAGGCGCCAAAATCTGGCCCGAGAACAGCCGCCTCGCCTTCCGCAATTCCGCGGTTCTCCCCGTGGATTTCATCGAATTCGATATCCATCGCAGCCGCGACGGCGTGCTGGTGGTTCATCACGATTCCCTGCTCGGCCGGACGGCGTCAGGCGAAGGCGCTGTCGGTGACATGGACTGGAGCGGGCTGCGAGCCGTGGAGCTGATCGGGGCCGACGGCGAGACCATCCCGAGTTTCGACGAGGTTCTGGACATCCTTGAGCCGAGCGGCATCAGGCTGCGCATCGAGCTGAAGACGCGGCAAGATGGCGAGCGCTATTCGGGGATCGAGGCGCAGGTCGTGGCGCGATTGCAGGAGCGGCGCCTGCTCGACCGCACGACCTTCACCTCCTTCGATCTGCCGACGCTGACGGAACTCCTGCGCCTTGCGCCGACGGTGCCGACGATCTGGCTCATCGCCGACAAGCTGCTGGCTGTGCCCATGCGAGACCTGCGCGGGTTATGCCGTGAGGTGAGCGCGGCCGGCGTACCGGAGATTGCGATCCGCATCGCGCAGGCTCGCGATGGCGATGGCGAGATCTGCCGCAGCGAGGCTGTGAAGCTGGGCTATTACGGCGCCCATGACGAGCCGGCGATCCGGAAGGCCTTCGCGGATGGCGTCACCGCCTTCACGACCGACCGGCCGGATATCGCCATTGCCGTCCGCCGCGCGATCGGCGCTTCGGTCTGAGCTCAGGCGAATCCTGGAATACGGTTCCGGGCTCCGCCTGGCTCAAGCCGTGTTTCCAACAGGTCAGGCCGCCTTAGCGAGAAAATCCTCGGCGTAGTGGCAGGCGACTTTCCGGCCGTCGATCTCGCGCTTCTCCGGGCGCTCGACGCGGCAGCGATCGGTCACATGCGGGCAGCGGGTCGAGAACACGCAGCCCTTCGGCGGGTTGAGTGGGGAGGGCAGTTCGCCGCGCAGGATGATGCGCTCGCGCTTGCCGGCATCGACACGCGGCGTCGAGGCGAGCAGCGCCTGGGTATAGGGGTGGAGCGGCCGCGCGTAGATGCGCTCCTTCGGCCCGTGCTCGATGGCATTGCCGAGATACATCACCATCACGTCATGGGCGATGTGGCGGACGACGCTGAGGTCATGCGAGATGAAGAGATAGGCGAGCTTCAGCTCGTCCTGCAGGTCCGCCAGCAGGTTCAGCACCTGCGCCTGGATCGAGATGTCCAAGGCCGAGACCGGCTCGTCCGCCACCACGACCTTGGGCGAGAGGATCAGCGCGCGCGCGATCGCGATGCGCTGGCGCTGCCCGCCCGAGAACATGTGCGGATAGCGGGCGTAATGCTCGGGGCGCAGGCCGACCTTGGCCATCATCGCGCGCGCCTTCTCGGTGCGCTCGGCAGGCGAAAGGTCGGTGTTGATCTTGAGCGGTTCCTCCAGGATCGTCCCGACCTTCTTGCGCGGGTTGAGCGATCCATAGGGGTTCTGGAAGACGAACTGCACCGTGCGGCGCAGCCGCCGCCGCTCGCCGGCCGGCGGCGAGACGGCATCGAGCCCGTCCAGCGTCAGGGCGCCCGACGTCGGCGTCTCGATCAGCGTCGCCATTCGGGCGAGCGTCGACTTTCCGCAGCCGGACTCGCCGACAACGGCGAGCGTGCGCCCGGCCTCGACCGCGAAGGAGACCTTGTTCACCGCCTGCAACTGCGCCGGGGCGCGGAAGAGACCCTGCTTGACCGGGTAGATCTGCGTCAGCTCGCGCGCTTCGATCACGGGGTTGGTCATCGCGCGGCCTCCTTCGCCTGGCCGGCTTCGTCGCGGGCGCGCGCGGCATCGCGCTGGGGATCGCCGAGCGGGTAGTGACAGCGCACGCGCCCGTCCGCCCAGTTGCGCAGCTCAGGCTGGATATTGCGCGAGTGCTCGGTCGCATAGGCGCAACGCGGGCTGAACAGGCAGCCCTTTGGCCGGTCGTTCAGGCCGGGCACCATGCCGGGAATGGTCGCCAGCCGCGTCGCATGCTCGCTGCGCTCCGGCAGGGCCGCGAGCAGGGCTTGGGAATAGGGATGCTGCGGGTTGGCGAAGAGCGCGTCGACCTTGCGCTCCTCCATGATCTGCCCGGCATACATCACCATGATGCGCTGCGCGGTCTCGGCGACGACGCCCATGTTGTGGGTGATGAGAACGAGCGCCATGTTGCGCTCGCGCTGGAGCGACATCAGCAATTCGAGGATCTGCGCCTGGATGGTGACGTCGAGCGCGGTGGTCGGCTCGTCGGCGATCAGCAGGCGTGGATTGCAGGCGATCGCCATCGCGATCATCACGCGCTGGTTCATGCCGCCGGAGAGCTGGTGCGGGAAAGCCTTGAGGCGGCTCTCGGCGGCCGGGATGCCGACCTGCTCCAAAAGCTCGATCGCCCGGTGCTTCGCGGCCTTGCGGTCCATGCCCTCGTGCTTCCTGAGGGTCTCGGCCAACTGGAAGCCGATGGTGAAGCAAGGGTTCAGGCTGGTGCTCGGCTCCTGGAAGATCATCGCCACGTCCTTGCCGGTGAGCTGGCGGCGCTCGCGCGCGGACATGGTCAGGAGGTCGCGGCCGTCGAAGCGCAGCTTGTCGGCGCGGACGCGGCCGGGATAGCCGACCAGACCCATCAGCGCGAGCATGGTCACGCTCTTGCCGGAGCCGGATTCGCCGACCACGCCGAGAACCTCGCCCTCGTCGAGGGTGAGGTCGATGCGGTCGACGGCGCGCAGTGTTCCCTGGGAGGTCGGGAATTCGACGCTGAGGTTTTCGATTTCGAGAAGGGGCATGGGATCAGCGCTTCAGCTTGGGGTCGAGCGCATCGCGCAGGCCGTCACCGAGAAGGTTGAAGGCGAGCACGGTGATGAGGATGGCGAGGCCCGGGAAGGTGACGACCCACCAGGCGCGCAGTACGAATTCGCGCGCATCGGCGAGCATCGTGCCCCATTCCGGTGTCGGAGGCTGGGCGCCCAACCCGAGGAAGCCGAGCGCGGCGGCATCGAGGATCGCGGTGGAGACGCCGAGCGTCGCCTGCACGATCAGCGGCGCGGCGCAGTTCGGGAGGATCTCGGAGAACATCAGGCGGATCGTCTGCGCGCCCGAGACCTGGGCGGCGACGACATAGTCCTTGCTCGCCTCGGCGATGACGGCGGCGCGGGTGATGCGGACATAGTGCGGCAGCACCACGATGGCCACCGCAAGCATCGCGTTCATCAGGCCGGGGCCGAGAATCGCGACGATGACGATGGCGAGCAGAAGGCTCGGCATCGTCATCAGGATGTCCATCAGGCGCATGATCGCGATATCGGCGAGGCCCTTGAAATAGCCGGCGATCAGCCCGAGCACGATGCCGACGACGATCGCGAGCGCGACGACGGCGATGCCGATCACCAGCGAGAGCCGCGCGCCGAAGAGCAGGCGCGAGAGGATGTCGCGGCCGATCGCGTCGGTGCCGAGCGGATAGGAAAGCGAGCCGCCTTCCTGCCAGAACGGCGGCTTCAGGAAGACCGTGTTGTTGGTCAGGTTCGGGTCATGCGGCGCGATCCACGGCGCGAACAGCGCGCAGAGCAGCACCAGGACGATGACGACGAGGCCGGCGACGGCGCCGCGATTGGCGCTGAAATAGGTCCAGAACTCGCGCAGCGGATGGGGCGGGGCGACGCTCGGCGCGACGGCCGGAGCTTGCAGGGTTTCGGTGCTCATGCGGCGAGGCTCCAATGGGAGCGAAGGGAGGAATGGCGGGTCATTTCGCGTGCCTGATGCGCGGGTTGATCAGGCCGTAGAGCAGGTCGACGAAGAGGTTGACGCTCATCACCACGACGCCGAGCAGCAATGTGCCGCCTTGCAGGACCGGATAGTCGCGCCGGCTGATCGCCTCGATCAGCCATTTGCCGACGCCGGGCCAGGAGAAGATCGTCTCGGTCAGGATCGCGCCGGTGAAGAGCGCGCCGACCTGCAGGCCGATGACGGTGACGATCGGGATCAGCGCGTTGCGAAGGGCATGCAGCGCGACGACTCGGATCGGCGCCATGCCCTTGGCGCGGGCGGTGCGGATGTAGTCCTCGCCCAGCACTTCCAGCATCGCCGAGCGGGTCATCCGGGCGATGACCGCGAGCGGCACGGTGCCGAGCACGATCGCAGGCAGGACGAGATGCGACAGCGCCGACCAGAAGGCGTCGATGTCCCCGGCCAGAAGGCTGTCGATGGTGAGGAAGCCGGTGACCGGCTCGATGAAATACTGCACCGCGATCCGGCCCGAGACCGGCGTGATGCCGAGCTGCACCGAGAACAGCAGGATCAGCAGCAGACCCCACCAGAAGATCGGCATCGAATAGCCGGTGAGCGAGATGCCCATCACGCCATGGTCGAAGATCGAGTTTCGCTTCACCGCGGCGATGATGCCGGCCGGAAGGCCGACGAGCAGCGCGATCAGGATGGCGCAGAGCGCGAGCTCGATCGTCGCCGGGAAGAGCTGGCCGAACTCGGTCAGGACGTTCTCTCGTGTGACGATCGACTTGCCGAGATCGCCTTGCACGACGCGCTCGATATATTTGCCGTACTGGACGAGCAGCGGTCGGTCGAGGCCGTATTCGGTCAGGAGCTGGGCATGGCGGGCGGCGTCGATGCCGCGTTCGCCGGCCATGGTCTCGATCGGATCGCCGGGGACGAGGCGCACGAGGAAGAAGGCCAGCAGCGTGATGCCGATGAAGGTCGGGATGACCAGGCTCAGCCGGGTGAAGATGAAGCGCAGCATGGTTCTGCCGATGTTTTTGGCCGGCGTGAAAGCGTTCGTCGCACGCCGGCAGGTCGTTTGGATTTATTGCAATGTCGAGCTGTAGCCCAGCGCAAACACCAAAAAGCGCTGGAGATCAAGGATATCGTCCGCGACATAGCGGATCGTGAAGGCATCCACCCGCTCCACGAGTTTCAGCATCACGAGATATTCGACCGGCTGGCGGAACAGGAAACCGACCTCGAGCGTGATCGGCCCGGCGATCCGGTAGGGCTTGATCGAAGCCCGCCGCGCGATGGCGCGTTTCACGCCGTCCGCGATCAGCTCGTAGGAGGCTTCCGGCATCAGCGTGCGCGCGGATTGGCGGCTATGTGCCCATTTCACCGTCACGCCCTCGATATCGGGCAGGAAGCCCTTGGTCTCGGCGATCGTGGCGTCGTCGCCGCTGACGAGCAGGACCGGCACGTCGAAATGCCCGGCGATGGCGGCGTTGATGCCGGCCTCCGGTACGGCAACGCCGTTGACCCGCACTTCCCGCAACGTGGCGCCGCGGAAGGTATGGGCCAGCACACCTTCGGGATTGGTCGAGCCCGTGTGGTAGCCGATGAAGAGCGCGCCGTCATAGGCGCCGGCTTCGACGCCCTGCATCATCGAGAGCGGCCGCGGATGGGCGCGCACGAGCTGGACGTCGCGTGGCAGCCGCTCCAGCAGCAGGTTCTGCGCCCGGCCATGGCTGTCGGCGATGACGACCTCGCTGGCGCCGCTGTCATAGGCGGCGCGAGCGGCGGCGGTGACGCTGTCGGTCATCCAGACGCGCGCTGCCTGGTATTCGAAGCCCTCCACCAGGGTCTGGTCGCGGGTGACCACGCCGGCGATGCCTTCGATATCGGCGGAAATATAGATGCGCATGGCGAGGGAACTCCGGGGAGGCCCTGTGCGGCCAGCATGACCGCGCAGGCAGTCGACCGCGGCAGCGAGAGGCTGCCGCGGTGAGAGCGTGGGACGATTACTTGGCGATGGAGACGCCGAAGAAGGGCTGTCCGCCGAAGAAGTGGATCTTGTAATCCTTCACGTCCTTGCGCACCGGCGTGAAGGCCTGCGCATTGGCGAAGAGCAGGCCCGCGACATCCTGGTGGAACAGCTCCTGGAAGCGCTTGTAGAGCTTGGCGCGCTCGCCCTGGTCGGTGATCGTGCTGGCCTTGGCGAGCGCGTCCGAGGCTTCCTGGTTGCACCAGCGGGCACGGTTGGCGCCGCTCTTCACACCCTCGCAGGTCCAGCCCGTCAGCAGGATCTGGCTCGGATCGGGATAGTCCCAGGTGTAGCCGAACATGCCGACCTCGTGGTCGCCGGCGCGGCCGCGCTTGAGATATTCGCCCCATTCGAAGGTCTGGATCGTCGCCTTGACGCCGATCTTGGCCCAGTCGGCCTGGATCAGCTCGGCCGCGCGCCGGCCGTTCGGCATATAGGCGCGCACCACCGGGATGGCCCAGAGCGTCGTCTCGAAGCCGTCCGCGAGGCCGGCTTCCTTGAGCAGGGCCTTGGCCTTCTCGGGATCGTAGGGGCGCGGCTTCAGGTCGGCGTCATGCGACCAGAGCGAGGGCGGCACCGCCGCGGCGGTGGGCTTGCCGGTGCCCTGATAGACGGCATCGATGATGGCGGGGATGTTGGTCGCATAGGCCAGGGCCTCGCGCACCCGCTTGTCGCCGAAGGGCTTCTTCTGCTGGTTGAAGGCGAGGAAGCTCTCATCGGCGATGGTGCCTTGCAGCAGGTTGATCGAGGCTTCCGCCTTCATCGCCGGCAGGTCGCCGGGATTGGGGTAGCGCGCGATCTGGCATTCGCCCGAGCGCACCTTGGCGAAGCGTACCGCGGCATCGGGCGTGATCACGAAGATCAGGTCGTTGACGAGCGCCATGCGGTCGCGGTTGCCGACGGCCTTGGTCCAGTGGTCCGGCACCGCCTTGAAGCGGATCACGGCGTCCTTCTGGTATGAGAGCAGCGAGAACGGCCCGGTGCCGATCGGCACAAAGTCGATCTGCTCGGGCGTGCCGGCCTTGAGCATGGCCGCGGCATATTCGGCCGAAAGGATCGACATCGGCTCGACCGAGAGCGCCGAGAGCAACGGCGCGTTCGGCTTGCTCAGGGTCAGCTTGACCGTGTAGTCGTCGACCTTCTCGAGTGCCTTGAAGCTCGGCTTCACGATCTCGGCGAAGAAGCTGAAATTGCCGCTACCGACCTTGTAGAACGGGTTGCTCTCGTCGAACATCCGTCCGAACGAGAAGATCACATCGTCGGCGTTGAAGTCCCGCGTCGGCGTGAAGTTCTTGCTGGCGTGCCATTTCACGCCCTTGCGCAGCTTGAAGGTGTAGGTCAGCGCGTCCTCGGAGATCGTCCAGGACTCGGCGAGGCTCGGGATGATCTCCGAGCCGCCGCGTTCCGTCGCCGTCAGCCGCTCATAGATTTGCGCGGCGACGTCATAGGCGGTGTTCTGGCCGCTGAACTGCGGATTCAGAAAGTCGGGGCTGGCTTCGGAGCAGACGACGAGCGCCTGGGCGCTGGCGATGGCGGGCAGCAATAGGGCGCTGAGCCCCAACGTAAGCGCAAGGGAGCGGGCACGAACGGACATGGGCGGGGTTCTTTCGGCAGAAGCAGGGAGGGCGGATCGGGCGCGGGGCGTCGTGCCCCATCGTCTCCGCTTCCCGGAACGCGGCCCCGCCGGGGGCCGCGTCGTCTGGCATGCATCAGCCGCGCCAGGGCGTGGCGCGGCCGGCAATTCGGCTCACTTGCCGATGTCGACGCCGTAGAAGGTGTGGCGGCCGAACGGCGAGAGCTTGAAGTCCTTCACCTCCTTGCGGACCGGCTTGAGCTGCACGGCATGCGCGATGGTGAGCCACGGCGACTGCTCCTTGAAGATCACCTGCGCCTGCCGGTAGAGCTTCTCGCGCTCGGCCTGGTCGGTGACCGTCTTCGCCTTCGCCACCAGCTCCTCGAAGGGCTGGTAGCAGAACTTGGCGACGTTCGAGCCATTCGTCTTGGCCGAGTCGCAACCCAGCAGCGTGTGCAGGAAGTTGTCCGGGTCGCCGTTGTCGCCGGTCCAGCCGAGCATGCCCGTCTGGTGCTCGCCCGCCTGCATGCGCTTGCGGTACTCGCCCCATTCGAAGCTCTTGATCTCGGCCTTGACGCCGACCTTGGCGAGGTCGGCCTGCATCAGCTCGGCGATGCGCTTGGCGTTCGGGTTGTAGGGGCGCTGCACCGGCATGGCCCAGAGGTCGATCTCGAGGCCGTTCGGATAGCCGGCCTCGGCCAGCTCCTTCTTGGCCGCTTCCGGATCGAAGGCATCGTCCTTGATCGTCTCGTTATAGGACCACATCGTCGGCGGGATCGGGTTCGTCGCCGCGACGCCGCTCGACAAGTAGACCGCGTCGATGATCGCCTTCTTGTTGATCGCCTTGTTGACGGCGCGGCGCACCTTGACGTCGTCGAAGGGCTTCTTGGTGGTGTTGTAGGCGAGATAGCCGATGTTCAGGCCGGGCTGCTCCAGGATCTCGACATTCGCGTCCTTGCGGATCGCCTCGAGATCGGCCGGGTTCGGATAGGGCATGACATGGCATTCGCCCTTCTGGAGCTTGGCCCAGCGCACCGAGGCGTCCGGCGTGATCGCGAAGATCAGGTCGTCGATCTTGGCCTTGCCGGCCCAGTAATCGGGATTGGCCTTGTAGCGGATGATCGCGTCCTTCTGGTACTGCACCAGATAGAACGGGCCGGTGCCGACCGGGTCCTGATCGAGCTTCTCCGGCGTGCCCGCCTTCAGCATCGCATCGGCATATTCCTTCGACTGCACGCTGGCATACTGCATCGCGAGGTCGGCGAGGAACGGCGCTTCCGGCTGGTTCAGCGTGATCTTCACGGTGTAGTCATCGACCTTCTCGACCGATTTCAACAGCTTGGGCATGGCCATGTCGTTGAAATAGGAGTGGTTTGAGCTGGTCACCTTGAAGAACGGGTGGCTTTCCTTCCACTGCCGCTCGATCATGAAGATGATGTCGTCGGCGTTGAAGTTGCGGGTCGGCTTGAAGTTCTTGTTGGACTGCCACTTGACGTTCTTGCGCAGGTGGAAGGTGTAGGTCAGGCCATCGGCAGAGACATCCCATTTCTCGGCGAGCGCCGGCTGGACCTTGGTGCCGCCCCGCTCGAACTGGACGATCGTGTCATAGATCTGGGTGTTCGCATCGAAGGACGTGCCGGTGGTGTTGACGCTCGGCGCGAAGTTCTCGGGGCTGCCCTCCGAGCAATAGACCAGGGTCTTGGCCATCAGCGGCTGCGCCGCCATCAGCGCGGAGGCCGACAGCGTCGCCAAAAGAATTTTCTTCATGGATGTCTCCTTGAACGCCTCTCCGCCCTGTCCGGGCGGTGAACGGCCCCGTTGTATCGGAAGCTCCTGGGGCGAAAGTCCCCGGGCCGCCTTGTCTACAGCTTATTAAAAGAACGGGGGCGCGGATAGCTGTCTCGGAGGGCGCGAAGGCCAGCTCCGGGGAGAGGGTAAACGGTCGTGCGGGAACGGCTTCCGGCTGGAGCGAGGGGGCTTTTGCCGGCCGCCGTGAGCTTGTTCGAAAGTCTATGGGCTCCAGCAGGGCCCGCGGTTCCCGGACGGGCGCTCAGAGCACCTCGCGGACCCGCACCAGCGTCGTGTCCATATGGCGGCCGATCGCCTCGGCGAGGGCGTCGCCGTCGCGCTTCAGCAGGGCTGCCATCATGTCCTCGTGTTCGGCGACCGCGCCTGCCCATTTCTCCGGGCCTTCATTGCCGACGAAGCGCAGGCGCTTGATCCGGGCCTGCAGGGTGGTGTGCATCTCGGCCAGCACCGCATTGCCGGATGCCGCGACGATGGCGCTGTGGATCGCCTGGTTCAGTTTGAAATAGTCGAGCCGCTCGCGCGTCGCATAGAGCGCGAGCATGTCCTCATGCAGCTTGTGGATCGCCGCGATCGTGGCGTCGCTGGCTTGTGCGCAGGCGATCCGGCCGCCGAGCTGCTCCAGGCTCTTGATGACCTCGAGGATATCGGCGAGATCGCGCGCCGTGAACTTCCGGACGATCGCGCCCTTGGCCGGCAGGATCTCGACGAGCCCCTCGCTGGCGAGCGTCTTGATGGCCTCGCGCAAAGGCGTCCGCGAGACGCCGAGCTGGGCGCCGACCTGGCCCTCGTTGATGCGCTGGCCCGGTTCGAGCCGCCCTTCGATGATCATGTCGCGCACGCGCTCCAGCACCTCGTCATGGAGGGTGCGGCGCGTGATCGGGATATAGTCGGCCGCCGTCTCGCTCATCGTTGCTCCCGTGTTCCCGGCCTCTCCGTTACGGCATGCGGATTCCGCGCTGTCAAACGGACGCGCCGTTGTCGGCCGCGAAGAGCGCATCCTGCCGCCGGCGCATCGCCAGCAGGCCGGAATCGGCGGCGATCTCGACATCGCCGAGGCGGATCGCCTCGCCGGCCCTGACCGGACGGACGAGCGTCCGGTTGGCGACCAGATAGAACGGGGCAGGGCGCTCGGTCGCGAGCGCCGCCGCGGGCCTCACCTCCGCGCCGACATTCTCGATGCTGTGATGGTGCCCGCCCATCGTGAGCACCGCCCCGGCGGCGAGGTCGCGCTGCGCGACCGCGACGAGGTCCTGCCTTGGTCGGTAGTCGTCGCCATAGCCGGAGCGGCCGAGCCCGGCCGCGTCGAGGATCGAGGTCGCGACCTCGACGCCTAGCAGGTGGCGCGGCAGGTAGAGCGCGGCAGTTTTGCCGCTGCGGCTGACGACATGGCCCTTGCCGGCCAGCATCTCCCAGGTCTCGTCATTGTCGCAGCGCACGACGATGAAGACGCCGCCGGCGAAGCTCGCTTCGTCCGCTAGCCGCAGATGGTGGAACACGTCGATCCGGCGCGTGCCGCCCATCAATCCGCCCTCGCTGCGCTCGGCGAAGAGATCGGCGAGTTCCGGGATGCGGGCCGGCGGCGCATGGAAGCCGGCAGCGTCGGCCGAGAAATCCAGCGCATTGGCGACGAGCGTCATCTCGCAGAGATCGGGCACGGCCCTCAAGGGGAAGGCTTCGCCGAGGATTCGCGCGCGTTCCGCTGCGGTGGCGACGACGGAACGCGAGCCCGGCAGCCAGTGCTCGCGCAGTGCCGGCAGGGAGCGGGTCACGCCGTTGCAGGTGACGTCGCCGGTCGCGGCATCGAGCACGAAATCGTACTCGCTCGACTTGCCGGCGGCGATGATCTCGAGTCCGATGACCTCGGCCCAGCTCGCGAGCGCGATCAGCAGGCTCGGCTGGTCGCCGTCGACCGGCGTCACCACGACGCCCTTGTTGCGAGCGAGTCGTGCCAGCCCCGGTCCGATGACGCTGTCGGCCTCCTTCGAGACGAGCGCGACATGGCGGCTCGCATCGATTGCGGCAAGGCTGTGCCGGGTCGCCGCTTCCGGGCTCCCGGTCGCCTCGACGAGAAGCGCGAAGGGCAGTTCCATCACGACATCGAGGCTGGACGCGGCGACGCAGCGCCCGGCATTCCACGCGGCCTTTGCCTCGGCCCCGGTCGAGCACAGCGCGATCTCGTGAGGCTCGAAACCAGCCGCAGCGAAAGCCTTGCCGGCGGCTTCGGCCGTGACGTCGACTGCTATGCGCGCATTGACCAACCGCGTCCGGCGCGACTGCGCGAGATAGCTGCGCCCGAAGCTGCCGCTGCCGACGAGGCAGGTTTCGACAGGCTCCGCGATCCCGGCGTAATGCGCATGAAAATTCATTCGGCTCTCCTCCGGCGCAGCCCGATCCGCAGCTCACGCCTGCCGAATGAGTACATCGGTTTTGATATGCTGCATACAGAATACTTGAGTGGATCGGCCGCCTGTGTTAGCCAACGGAACCAGAAGAGCAGACAGGCAGCGGAGTGGCAGTCATGAATGAGCGGACGAATGACGCCTTGCCGGTGATTGCCGTGGCGATGGGCGATCCCTCCGGCATCAGCCCCGAACTGACGGCCCGCATCCTGTCGGAGGCCGATCTGCGTGGCGCGGCCCGCTATGTCGTCTTCGGCGACAAGCGCCTGCTCGATCTCGGCATCAAGGACGGTGGCGTCGATCCGCAGGTCCAGGTCGTGAAGGGCGACGACGCGCTGCCGCTCGGTGACCGGCCCGTCTTCGTCGATCTCGCCAACCACGACCCCGCCGATCTCAAGCGCGGCACGGCGACGCTGGCCGGCGGCAAGGCTGCGACCGAGAATTTCCGCCGCGCGCTGCAATTCGCGGCGTCAGGCAAGGCCGATGCGGTGTTCTTCACGCCCTTCAACAAGGCGGCGATGCGCTTCGCCTATCCCGGTTATGACGACGAGATTCGGTTCGTGCGCGACGCGATCGGCTTCGAGGGCGCGGCGAGCGAGTTCAATATCCTCGACAAGCTCTGGAATGCCCGCGTCACCTCGCATATTCCGCTGTCGGAAGTGGCGCAGAACATCACGCAGGAGCGCATTCTGCGGGCGCTGACGCTGGCCGATGCCAATCTGCGCGCCGCCGGCTTCAACCCGCCGCGCATCGCGGTCGCCGGAATCAATCCGCATGCCGGCGATGGCGGCAATTTCGGCCGCGACGAGATCGAGACGATCGAGCCGGCGGTGAAGGCGGCGAAGGCCAAGGGCTTCACGGTCGAGGGACCGTTCCCGTCGGATACCGTCTTCCTGCGGGCGAAGAACGGCGATTTCGACGCCGTGCTGACGATGTATCACGACCAGGGCCAGATCGCGATGAAGCTGATCGGCTTCGACCGTGGCGTCACCCTGATCGGCGGCTTCCCCTTCCCGATCTGCACGCCGGCTCATGGCACGGCCTATGAGATCGCCGGCAAGGGCATCGCCAATCTCGGCGCGACGCGGGCCGCGCTCGCACTCGCGATCAAGATGGCCCGGGACGGAAAGGGCAAGACCCGCGCCGCCGCCTGACATTCAACGTTTTTGACAAAGCCGCCGGCAAGAGCGGCCTCGCGCAATCAGAACCCAGGGAGAGAAACCATGAAGACTATTGCCATTTCGGCTGTATTCGCCGGCGCGCTCACGCTTGGCGGCATCGGTGCTGCACAGGCCTGGGAGCCGACCAAGCCGATCGAGTTCGTCGTGACCTCGGGCGCCGGCGGCGGCACCGACAATTTCGCCCGCATCATTCAGTCGATCATCACCAAGCACAAGTTCACCGAGCAGCCGATCGTGGTGGTGAACAAGGGCGGCGGCTCCGGCGCCGAAGGCTATGTCTATGGCAAGGGCGCCAAGGGCGATCCGAACCGCGTCATTTTCGGCACCAACAACGCCTATCTGCTGCCTTACGTCGCCAAGCTCGGCTACAAGGTCTCGGATCTGACCCCGGTCGCAGCGCTGGCGCTCGACGAGTTCCTGCTCTGGGTCAAGGGCGATGCGCCCTATGCCGACGCCAAGAGCTATCTCGAGGCGGTCAAGGCCAAGCCGATGGGCTTCAAGATGGGCGGCAGCCAGTCGAAGGACACTGATCAGACGCTGACCTCGATGATCCAGGACGCCACCGGCGTGAAGTGGATCTACGTGCCGTTCCAGGGCGGCAGCGCCGCGGCGGTGCAGCTCGCCGGCGGCCATATCGACTCCAACACCAACAACCCCAACGAGAATATCGGCCAGTGGAAGGCCGGGCAGGTGAAGCCGCTCTGCGTCTTCTCGCCGGCCCGCCTCGCCAAGGGCGAGCCCGTCTTCGAGGGCAAGGGCTGGGGCGATATCCCGACCTGCAAGGAAGCCGGCCTGCCGCTGGAGACCTTCCAGATGCCGCGTACCGTCTGGCTGCCGGCCGACGTCCCGGCTGATGCCGTGACCTATTACGCCGGCCTGCTCGAGAAGGTCTCCAAGACCCCGGAATGGCTGGAATTCGTGACGCGCACTGCCCAGACCGCCAAGTTCATGAAGGGCAAGGAGCTCGCTGATTTCGTCGCCAAGGACGAGGCGGCGAACAAGAAGGTCTTCGAGAACGAAGGCTGGGTCGCGAAGTAAGGTGGGATCGGCGCACGCCGATTTACCTCGTAAACACGCGGTCATCCCGGGCTTGACCCGGGATCCATGCCGGAACCTCGACCGGGTACGCTCAGGCATGGATCCCGGATCTCCGCTTCGCTCCGTCCGGGATGACCCGCTTCTTCTTTCAGCCGTGCCTTCCCGCCGCTCCCGCAAGGAGGAACCCACTGCATGGTCACCCGCTTCTGGGCCGAGATCGGGACCGCGATCCTGACGCTCGTCTTCGGGCTCGTCATCGTGAAGGGCTCGCTCGAATTCGGCATCGGCTGGGATACGTCCGGTCCGCAGCCCGGCGCCTTTCCCTTCTACGCGGGCGCGCTGATCGCGCTGGCGAGCCTCGGCACGATCGCCGTGACGCTCGGTCAACGCATCTCCGGAAAGGCCGTGCTCGCCGAGGCGTTCCTCGACGCCGAGCGCGGCAAGCGGGTGCTGTCCTTCCTGCTGCCGCTCGTCGCCTTCGTCGTGGTGAGCGCGACGCTCGGCATGTATGTGGCGACGATCCTCTATCTCGTCTTCGCGATGCGCTTCCAGGGTGGTTACGGCTGGCTGCAGAGCCTTGGCACCGCCTTCGTGACGGCGGCGTTCTTCTATTTCGCGCTCGAGAAATTCTTCCAGATCGGCCTGCTCAAGGGCCCGATCGAGCCGCTCATCGGCCTCTGAGACGGCGGGGATAGCAGCATGGACAACATCGCCAACCTGATGCACGGCTTCTCGGTCGCGCTCACCACGCACCATGTCCTGCTGATGATGGCGGGCGTGCTGCTCGGCGTGCTCGTCGGCGTCCTGCCGGGGCTCGGCGCGCCCAATGGCGTCTCGCTGCTTTTGCCGCTGACCTTCTCGATGGACCCGGTCTCGGCGATCATCCTGCTGACCTCGCTTTACTGGGGCGCGCTCTTCGGCGGCTCGACCACCTCGATCCTGTTCAACATCCCCGGCGAGCCCTCATCGGTCGCGACGACCTTCGATGGCCATCCGATGGCCAAGCAGGGCAAGGCGACCGAGGCGCTCTCCTTCGCCTTCCTCTCAGCCGGCTTCGGCGCGCTGGCCGGCGTCATCCTGATCACGCTGCTCTCCGGCTGGGTCGCGAAATTCGCGCTGCGCTTCTCCTCGCCCGAATATTTCGCCGTCTATTTCATGACCTTCGCGAGCTTCATCGGGCTCGGCGGCGCCTCGCCCTTCAAGACCGTCGTCTCGATGGCGATCGGCTTCGCGCTGGCGACGATCGGCATGGACTCGGTCTCCGGCAATGTCCGTCTGACCTTCGAGTTCGACGTGTTGCTTGCCGGCGTCAGCTTCCTGATCGCGGTCATCGGCCTGTTCGGCATCGGCGAGTTGCTGCTGACGATGGAAGAAGGGCTGAAATTCGAGGGCGTCGCCGCGAAAGTCCGCGTTGGGGATGTTTTGCGGACTGCCATGAAGCTGCCGCGCTACTGGCTGGCGCTGCTGCGTTCGTCGCTTATCGGCATCTGGATGGGCATCACGCCGGGCGGGCCGACCGCGGCCTCTTTCATGAGCTATGCCATGGCCAAGCGCTCCTCGCGCCATCCCGCCAAATTCGGCAAGGGCGAGCCCGAGGGCGTGATCGCGCCGGAGACCGCCGACCATGCCGCCGGCTCCGCCGCCATGCTGCCGATGCTGGCGCTCGGCATTCCCGGCTCGGCGACCGCGGCCGTGATGATGGGCGGGCTGATGATCTGGGGCCTCAATCCCGGTCCGACGCTCTTCACCGATCGCCCGGATTTCGTCTGGGGCCTGATCGCCTCGATGTATCTCGGCAATCTCGTCGCGGTCGTGGTCGTGCTGGCGACGGTGCCGCTCTTCGCCTCGATCCTGCGCATCCCCTTCTCGATCATCGGGCCGATCATCGTGGTGATCTGCTTCATCGGCGCCTTCACCGCCGCGAGCAAGGAATTCGACATCTGGCTCGCGTTGATCTTCGGATTGGTCGGCTATGTCTTCAAGAAGCTCGACTATCCGATCGCGCCGCTCGTGCTGGCGATGGTCATCGGCGACAAGGCCGAGGACGCCTTCCGCCAGTCGATGATCTTCAGCCAGGGCTCGCTCTCGATCTTCTGGTCGAACCCGCTGGTCTCGACGCTGATGACGATCGGCCTCGCGCTGCTGGTCATGCCGGTTCTCGGCTCGATCGCGCGTCGTGTGCGCGGCACCAAGGCCGCCAGCGCTGTCTGAACCCGCCTCAGTCCGCCACCGATGAGATGACGCCATGACCGAACCCTACAAGGGCATCCTGCCGATCGCGCCGACCATCTTCCATGAGAATGGCGACCTCGATGTCGAGGGCAACAAGCGCGTCATGGACCTGATGGTCGACCAGGGCGTCGACGGCATCTGCATCCTCGCCAATTTCTCGGAGCAGTTCCTGCTCACAGACGAGGAGCGCGAGCAGGTGATGCGCCTCTCTTTGGAGCAGGTCGCGGGCCGGGTGCCGGTCATCGTCACGACCTCGCATTTCTCGACGCGCATCGCGGCTGCCCGCGCCAAGGCGGCGGCCGATGCCGGGGCCAAGATGCTGATGATGATGCCGCCCTATCACGGCGCGCTGCTCAAGGCCGACGAGCAAGGCATGATCGAGCATTTCAAGGCGGTGGCGGATGCCTGCGGTATCCCGATCATCCTGCAGGACGCGCCGCTCTCGGGCGTGACCATGACCGTGCCCTTCATGATCCGGCTGGCGAAGGAGGTGCCGCTCGTCCGCTATTTCAAGATCGAGGTGCCCGGCACGGCGAACAAGCTGCGGGCGCTGATCGAGGCCGGGGGCGATGCGGTCGTCGGCCCCTTCGACGGCGAGGAGGCGATCACGCTGATGGCCGATCTCGATGCCGGCGCGACCGGCACCATGACATCGGCGATGATCCCCGACCTGATCAAGCCGATCCTCGCGGCCCACGCTGCCGGCGACCGCAAGCAGGCGGCGGCGCTCTATGCCCGCGTCCTGCCGATCATCAATTACGAGAACCGCCAATGTGGCCTGCGCTCGGCCAAGGCGGTGATGAAGGAAGGCGGCGTGATCCGGTCGGAGGCCGTGCGTCATCCCTTGACGCCGCTGCACCCGAAAACCCGCGAGGGCCTGATCGAGTTGGCGCGCGAGCTCGATCCGCTGGCGCTGCGCTGGGGCAAATAGGCGAATACTCGCCAGGAAGGGGCGGGGTTGCGTATTTCGCGTCCGCTCCGCCTTTACAACGCGGGCCGGATCGCGGGAACCTCCTTGCCACCTGCCGCCCGGCGGGAGCCATGGACGGAGAAGGTGAACGCATGCCCAGTCTCAAGCCGGAAACCCGCGAGAAGCTGCGCACGGTCTCCGTCGCCACGCTCTGCACCGCCCTGTTCAAGCGCGGCCTGCGCAACCAGTTCATCCAGGACGTCCGCCCGCTCAATCCCGGCGCCGGCACCATGGTCGGCGAGGCCTTTACGCTCCGCTACATCCCGGCGCGCGAAGATTTGAACCAGCTCTCCGTTTTCCAGGACCGGGCCCATCCGCAGCGCAAGGCTGTCGAGGATTGCCCGCCCGGGGCCGTGATGGTGATCGACAGCCGCAAGGACCCGCGCGCGGCCTCGGCCGGCGGCATCCTCGTCTCGCGCCTGATGAAGCGCGGCGTCGCCGGTGTCGTCACCGATGGCGGCTTCCGCGACTCCTACGAGATCGCGGGATTGCCTTTCCCAACCTATCACAACCGGCCGTCTTCCCCGACCAACCTGACCCTGCACCAGGCGATCGACATCAACGTGCCGATCGGTTGCGGCGATGTCGCGGTGTTTCCGGGCGATGTCGTGGTCGGCGATGCCGAGGGCGTCATCGTCATCCCCGCCCATCTCGCCGACGAGGTTGCGACTGAGGCCGTCGAGATGACCGCCTTCGAGGATTTCGTCACCGAGGAAGTGCTGAAGGGCCGCTCGATCCTCGGCCTCTACCCGGCGACGGAGGAGCAGACCAAGGTCGATTTCGCGGCCTGGCGGAAGGCCAACGGCCGCTGATCCGGACCGGTGTCCGGTTTGAGGTAGGTCAATTGGGGGGCGTCGGCGCCAGTTGTGCCCGGCCCAGCACCATCATCCGGTCGACCTGGAAGCCCGAACGCTGGAGCGCGTCATGGTCCTGCGGCCAGGCGGCGGAGCGCTCCAGCGAGATCGCGATCCGGGGCAGGTCGAGCTCGACCGCAAGCTGGTTGGCGAAGCGCAGCAGCGCATTCACCAGATAGGTGCCCGGCAGCCGGAGCATCGCGAGCTCCGATATCTCCAATGCTGCGCTTCCGGAGATCGTCTGCGCGACGCGGAAGGTGAAGACGGCATGCGGCATGGCGCGCGCATCGCGCAGCGCGAAGACGCCGCGTGGCCTGGCGCCGTCCTGTGAATTGTCGCGCACGAATTCGGCCCAGCCCTCCGGCGTCACCTCCGGATGCAGCATGGCGACGAGGCTGAAGACCGTGTCGGCGCCGGCCGGCGCGATGCGCGCGACCTCGAAGATATCATCGCCAGTCACGAACACTCTCCGGAATTGGGAAGACGCACCGTGATTGCGCGGCTAGTGAAGGCGCATTGATCTGGATCAAATCAGCTGCCTGCGACTGGAAGCGCGCTTTGTTGGCTTGAACCCATGCGGTATGGTCCGCCGATAACTTGGAAGGTGCGATCGTGAACTGTCACCCCACGGGCTGCAGTGCCTCAACCTGTAGCGATGGCGGCTGCCGTAGCTGCATGGTGCGTCTGGTCAGCGTCTGCGCGTCTCTGACGGATGACGAACTGGCGCTGCTGGAATCGCTCGCGCATCCCACACGTTTCGCCTCGGGCGAGACGCTGTTCACGCAAGGGCGCGAGGCGCATTCGGTCTACAACGTCACGGCCGGCGTCGTTCGCCTCTACAAACTTCTCTCCGACGGTCGCCGTCAGGTGGTGGGTTTCGCGCTGCCGGGCGACTTCCTCGGGCTCGCAATGCGCGACGCCTACGGCTTCTCGGCCGATGCCATTGGCGAGGTCGCGGTCTGCGCCTTCTCGCGCGGCGCCTATACGGCGCTGGTCGACGCCAAACCGCATCTGTTGAAGCGCCTGCACGAATTCGCCACCCATGAGCTGACGCTCGCCCATGAGCAGATGATGCTGCTGGGCCGGCGGACGGCCGAGGAGAAGCTGATCTGCTTCCTGCTCGGCATGCAGCAGCGCTGGGCCCGGCTCGGCAAGCCCTCGGTTACGGTGCCCTTGCCGATGACGCGGCAGGACATCGCCGATTTCCTCGGCCTGACCATCGAGACAGTGAGCCGCACCTTCACCCGCCTTGCCCGCGAAAAGACGATCCTGATCGTCCCCGGCGGCGTACGCGTGATGAATGCCGAGCGCATGAGCGCCGTCGCGGCCTGAGCCTGCGCTACCGCGCCGCACCCCGCGCGGCGCCCCCGTTGACTTGAATCAACGCCCCGCCTTCTCCCGCTCGTTAAGCCTCCCGCGAAGGGCGCGCTCATGCGCCGGAGACGAAGCGGGAGTCGGATGTGACGGCAACGGCAAGCCCTGTCAGGCAGGCAACTGTCGGCGAAATGATCGGGATGCTGATCGCGGCGGCCTGCGTGCTGCCGCTGATCGTGATCGCGGCGCTGACCGAAAGTTCCGGCTACGCCTTCCACGCCATGCTCGGTGTCGTGGCCTCCGTCGCCAGCATCGTCCTGATCGCCAATCGGTGCTTCGACGGAACCGCGCCGGCCGAGCCGCAGGAGATCGACGGCAAGCCCAACTACAATTTCGGCCCGGTCAAATTCGCGACCGTGGCTGCAATGGTCTGGGGCATCGCCGGCTTCACGGTCGGCCTGCTCATCGCCTCGCAGCTCGCCTTCCCGGCGCTGAACTTCGATCTGCCCTGGATCAATTTCGGCCGGATGCGGCCGCTGCATACCTCGGCGGTGATCTTCGCCTTCGGCGGCAACGTGCTGATCGGCACGTCCTTCTACGTCGTGCAGCGCACCTGTCGCGCGCGGCTCGCGGGCGTCCTGTCGCCCTGGTTCGTCGTGCTCGGCTACAATTTCTTCATTGTCATCGCCGGCACCGGCTACCTGTTGGGCATTACCCAGGGCAAGGAATACGCCGAGCCGGAATGGTATGCTGATCTCTGGCTGACCATCGTCTGGGTCGTTTATCTCCTGGTCTTCCTGGGTACGGTGATGAAGCGCCGGGAGCCGCATATCTATGTGGCGAACTGGTTCTATCTCGGCTTCATCCTGACCATCGCGGTTCTGCATATCGGCAACAACGTCGCCGTGCCGGTCTCGCTCCTGTCGCCGCGCTCCTACGGCCTCTGGTCGGGCGTGCAGGACGCGATGTTCCAGTGGTGGTACGGCCATAACGCGGTCGGCTTCTTCCTGACCGCCGGCTTCCTCGCGATCATGTACTACTTCGTGCCCAAGCGCGCGGAGCGGCCGATCTACAGCTACCGGCTCTCGATCATCCATTTCTGGGCGCTGATCTTCATCTATATCTGGGCCGGCCCCCACCATCTCCACTACACCGCTTTGCCCGACTGGGCGCAGACGCTGGGCATGACCTTCTCGATCATGCTGTGGATGCCCTCTTGGGGCGGCATGATCAACGGCATCATGACCCTGTCTGGCGCCTGGGACCGGCTGCGCACTGATCCGGTCCTGCGGATGATGGTCGTCTCGCTCGCCTTCTACGGCATGTCGACCTTCGAAGGTCCGCTGATGTCGATCAAGGCGGTCAACGGCCTGTCGCACTACACCGACTGGACCATCGGCCATGTCCATTCCGGCGCGCTCGGCTGGGTCGCCTATATCTCCTTCGGCGCGATCTACTGCCTCGTGCCCTGGCTCTGGAACCGCAAGGGGCTCTACTCGCTCAAGCTGGTGAGCTGGCACTTCTGGATCTCGACGCTCGGCATCGTCTTCTACATCTGCGCGATGTGGGTCTCCGGCATCCTCCAGGGTCTGATGTGGCGCGCCTACACCTCGCTCGGCTTCCTCGAATATTCCTTCATCGAGACCGTCGCGGCGATGCATCCCTTCTACGTGATCCGCGCACTGGGCGGCGCCCTGTTCCTGATCGGCGCGCTGATCATGGCCTTCAACCTCTGGATGACCGTGCGCTCCGAGAGCGCGGCCGAGATGCCGCGTGCCGACGATGCACCGGCGCCGCTGGCCATGGCCGTCTGAGGAGTTTCCGGAATGACGAGCATCGAACACAAGCCCGCGCGCAAGTCGCTCTGGGCTAAGCACAAGATCTTCGAGACCAACTCGATCATCCTGGTCATCGGCGTGCTGCTGGTGATCTCGGTCGGCGGCCTCGTGGAGATCGCGCCGCTGTTCTACCTGAAGAACACGATCGAGACCGTGCAGGGCATGCGGCCCTACACGCCGCTCGAACTCGCCGGCCGCGCGATCTATGTCCGCGAGGGTTGCTATAACTGCCACAGCCAGATGATCCGGCCGCTGCGCGACGAGGTCGAGCGCTACGGGCATTACTCGCTCGCAGCTGAGAGCATGTACGACAAGCCCTTCCAGTGGGGTTCCAAGCGCACCGGGCCGGACCTCGCCCGCGTCGGCGGCAAGTATTCCGACGAGTGGCAGCGGGCGCATCTGGCCGAGCCGCGCGCGGTCGTGCCGCAATCGATCATGCCGGGCTATCCCTTCCTGGCGAAGACCGAACTGAAATACAGCGACATCGCCGACGAATTGCGCGCCAACCGCGCCGGTGGCGTGCCCTACAGCGACGAAATGATCGCCAAAGCCGAAAGCGACCTGAAGGCGCAGGCGACGCCGGACCATCCCGGTCAGTCCGATCTGGAGAAGCGCTACCCCAAGGCGCAGTCGCGCGATTTCGACGGCGACCCGCAGCGCATCACCGAGGCCGACGCCATGATCGCCTATCTCCAGGCGCTCGGCACGCTCGTCGACTTCAAGCTCTACGACGACAAGGCCAACATCCGCTGAGCGAGGCTGCCATGCAAACGACCTATCACTGGCTTGCCGGCTTCGCCCAGTCCGTCGGCCTTCTCTACTTCGTCGCCGTCTTCCTCGGCGTCTGCGTCTACGCATTCTGGCCGAAGAACCGCGCCCGCTTCGAGCAAGCCGCGCTCAATCCGCTGCGCGAGGACTGATCATGGACCAGAAGAACCACGACGCCCCGCATATCGACCCGCATACCGGCATCGCCACGACCGGCCATGAATGGGACGGCATCCGCGAGCTCAACACGCCGCTGCCGCGCTGGTGGCTCGGCATCTTCTACGCCAGCATCCTCTGGTCGATCGGCTACTGGGTCGTCTATCCCGCCTGGCCGCTCCTGACCGACACCACAAAGGGCGTGATCGGCTATGCCAGTCGCGCCGATATCAGCGCGGACATGGCGCAGCTGAAGGCACAGCGCGCGGTCCAGGCTGCGGGCATGGCGGACGCGACACCTGCCCAGATCAAGGCCGATCCGACCTTGTTCCAGATCGCGATGGCGCAGGGCAAGGCTGCCTTCGGCGACAATTGCGCCGCCTGTCATGGCGTCGGCGGGGCCGGAGCCAAGGGCTATCCGAACCTCAATGACGACGACTGGCTCTGGGGCGGCTCGCTCGAGGCGATCCAGCAGACCATCCTCCACGGCATCCGCGCCGCCGGCAATGACGAGACGCGGGTCAGCCAGATGCCGGCCTTCGGCCGCGACGGCCTGCTCAAGCGCGACGAGATCAATGCGGTCGCCAACCATGTCCGCGAGCTCGCGGGTCTTCCGACCGAGCCCAAGGCCAATCTCGCGCTCGGGCGTAAGCTCTTCGCCGACAACTGCGCCTCCTGTCATGGCGAGGCCGGCAAGGGGAACGTGGAGATGGGCGCGCCGAATCTTGTCGATGCGATCAGCCTTTACGGCATGGACATGGCCTCGCTGACCGAGACCATCTCCAACAGCCGCAACGGCGTGATGCCGGCCTGGGGCGGTCGCCTCGACGCGACGACGATCAAGGCGCTGACCGTCTACGTCCACTCGCTGGGGGGAGGGCAGTAGCGTGAGCACGGCCGGGACCGATTCCGACGACCTGCCGCTCTTCGCGGCGTCGCGGAAGGTCTATCCGCAGAGCGTGTCGGGCCCGTACCGGCGCGCGAAGTGGCTCATCCTCTTCCTGTGCCTCGGCATCTACTACCTGCTGCCGTTCCTGCGCTGGGACCGCGGCCCGCACTTGCCGAACCAGGCCGTTCTGGCCGACATCGCCAATGGCCGGTTCTATTTCTTCTTCATCGAGATCTGGCCGCAGGAGGTCTATTACTTCACCGGCCTGCTGATCCTGGCCGCCTTCGCGCTCTTCCTGATGAACGCGCTCGCCGGTCGGGTCTGGTGCGGCTATCTCTGCCCGCAGACGGTCTGGACCGACCTCTTCCTCGCCGTCGAGCGTGTCTTCGAGGGCGACCGGCGCGAACGCATGCGCCTGGATGACGCGCCCTGGAGCTTCGACAAGCTCTGGCGCAAGGTGGCCAAGCACGCGGTCTGGATCGTCATCGCCTGGTGGACCGGCGGCGCCTGGGTGCTCTACTTTGCCGATGCGCCGACGCTGGTGCGGGAGCTCGCGACATTCACCGCGCCGCTCTCGGCCTATGTCTGGATCGCGATCCTGACCTTCACGACCTATTCGCTCGCCGGCATCATGCGCGAGCAGGTCTGCAAGTTCATGTGCCCCTGGCCGCGCATCCAGGCGGCGCTGACCGACGACGAGGCGCTCAACGTCACCTATCGCTACGACCGCGGCGAGCCGCGCGTCTCGGTCAAGCATGCTCTGAAGCTCAAGGCACAGGGCGCGCCGGCCGGTGACTGCATCGATTGCCACCAATGCGTCGCCGTCTGCCCGGTCGGCATCGATATCCGCGACGGCGCCCAGCTCGACTGCATCCAGTGCGGGCTCTGCATCGACGCCTGCGACACCGTCATGGCCAAGGTCGACCGTCCGAAGCGATTGATCGCCTATGACACCGAGACCAACGTCAAACGGCGGATGGCCGGCCTGAAGGCGATCTACCGCCCGTTCCGGGCGCGCACGGCGATCTATGCGGCACTCATCGTCGTGGTCGGCGGCGCCATGCTCTGGCAGCTCGCGACGCGCCGCACCGCCGATATCTCGGTGCTGCACGAGCGCGCACCGCTCTTCGTGACCTTGAGCGACGGCTCGATCCGCAACGCCTATGCGGTCCGCCTGCTCAACAAGCGTCCCGAGGTTCGCCCCTTCGCGCTGACTGTCGATGGCCTGCCGGGCATCCGCATCGAGGCCGTCGGCGTAGCGCCCACCGCCGATGTCAGGCCGGTCGTGACCGTCGATCCCGATTCCTCCCGCGAGGTGCGCGTGCTCGTCACCGTGCCGGCCGGCGTGCCGCTGGAAGCGTCGCAGGCGATCACCATCACCGCCTCCGATCTCTTCGCCGGGGAGACCGTGCGCGCGGCCGACCACTTCATGGCGCCCGGAGCCAAACCATGAGCTGCTGCGGAGTTTTCCTGATGTCCTGCGACACCCCTGCCGCCCCGCGCCCGCGCCGCCCCTTCGAATTGACCGGCTGGATGGTCGCCGCGATGCTGGTGCTGTTCTTCGGCGTCATCATCTCGGTCAATGCGACGATCCTGACGCTGGCGCTGCGCACCATGCCGGGCGTCGAGACCAAGAGCACCTACGAGACCAGCCAGCATTTCAACGAGGAGATCGCCCGCCAGCATGCGCGCGATGCCCGCGGCTGGAAGGCGGCGGCCACGCTCGCCCGCCAAGGCGGTGGTGCCACGCTCGGCGTGACCATGGCGGACAGCCTCGGCCAGCCGCTCTCCGGCTTCACGGCCACGGCGCGGCTGCGCCACCCTGCTACCTCGGCGCGCGATCACGCCGTCACACTGAACGAGCGCCAGCCCGGCCGCTACGAGGCGAGTTTCGATCAGATCGAAGCCGGCTCCTGGATATTCGAACTGCAGGCGAAGCGCGGCGATGAGGTCGTCTTCGTCTCGCGCAGCCGCATCACCCTGCCGGAGAAATGAGATGGCGGCGCAGGATCTCTCCGTCTTCGTGCGCCACCGCGACGGCGGCATCGCCAGCATGGAGCTGGCGGTCGACGGCATCCGCTGCGCCGGCTGCATGCAGGCGATCGAGAGCGGGCTCGGTCGCGAGCCCGCCATCCTCGGCGCCCGCGTCAACCTCGCGCTGAAGCGCGTCTCGGTCGAATGGCGCGAGGCGCTTTTGCGGCCGGAAGCTGTCGTCGACAAGCTCGGCGCGCTCGGCTTCAAGGCCTATCCCTTCGTGGCCGAGCGGCAGGAGGACAGCTCTGTCGCCGAGGAACGCAGCCTGATGCGTCGCCTCGGCGTCGCCGGCTTCGCCTCGATGAACATCATGCTGCTTTCGGTCGCGGTCTGGGCCGGCAATAGCGGCGACATCGACCCGACGACGCGCGACTTCTTCCACTGGCTCTCGGCGCTGATCGCCCTGCCGACGGCCGCCTATGCCGGCCGGCCCTTCTTCGAGAGCGCGCTGCGGGCGCTCCGGGCCGGCGCCGTCAACATGGACGTGCCGATCACGATCGGCGTCGTGCTGGCGCTCGTCATGTCGGTCGCGGAAACCTGGACCCATGGCCGTCACGCCTATTTCGACGGCGTGGTGATGCTGCTCTTCTTCCTGCTGATCGGGCGCTATCTCGACCAGCTCATGCGCCGCCGCACCCGCGATCTCGCCGGCAATCTCGCTGCCCTCAAGGCCGAGACCGCGACGAGGCTCACTGACGATGGCAGCTGGACGATCACGCCGATTGCCGCGATCCAGCCGGGCGACTGCGTTCTCGTACGCCCGGGCGAGCGCGTCTCGGTCGACGGTCTCGTCGAGACCGGCCGCTCCGAGCTGGACCAGAGCCTCGTCACCGGCGAGACCGCGCCGGCTGCGATCGGTCAGGGCGAGCGCGTCCATGCCGGCACGCTGAACCTCACCGGCGCCCTGACCATCCGCGTCGAGGCCGCAGGCCAGGGCACGCTGCTCGACGAGATCGACCGGCTGATGAGCCAGGCCGTCGGCAGCCGCTCACGCTATGTCCACTTGTCGGACCGCGCAGCGCGGCTCTACGCGCCGGTGGTCCATACCCTGGCGGCCGCGACCTTCCTCGGCTGGCTTGCCTGGGGGCTGGCCTGGCCGGAGGCGCTGCTGATCGCCGCAACCGTGCTGATCATCACCTGCCCTTGCGCGCTCGGCCTCGCGATCCCCGCCGTGCAGGTCGTCGCCGCTTCCGCCCTGTTCAGGCGCAAGATCATGCTCAAGGAGGGCGATGCGCTGGAGCGCCTCGCCGAGGCCGATATCGCCGTCTTCGACAAGACGGGGACGCTGACCCTGCCGGAGCCCGATATCCTCAACCCCGAAGCACTGCCGGCCGAGCGCCGGGCGGAGATCGGTGCGCTTGCCATGGCCAGCACCCATCCGCTGGCGCAGGCTTTGGCGCGCGCTCTCGGCGCCACCTCTCCCCGAACAGATGTTCACGAAGAGCGCGGGCAGGGCCTGTCGGTCGGCGAGGGTGATGGCGAGCAGAGGCTCGGCAGCCTCGCCTTCTGCGAAGCCGCAGCCGAGGCCGTCTCGGTCAAGGCGCAGCATCCCGGCGCCTCGCTGATCGCCTATCGTCACGGCTCCTATCGTACCGTGCTGGCGCTCGGGCAGAGCCTGCGTCCGGATGCGCGCGCGACGATCGATGTCCTGCGCGCGGCGGGGCTCGAAATCGCGATCCTCTCCGGCGACCGGCCGGAAGCGGTGGCGCCGATCGCGGCCGCGCTCGGCATCGCGCATGTGCAGGCGGGCCTGCTCCCGGCCGACAAGCTGAACCTGCTCGACGCCATGGCGGCCAAGGGTCGCAAGGTTCTGATGGTCGGCGACGGGCTCAACGATGCGCCGGCGCTCGCTGGCGCGCATGTCTCGGTATCGCCGGTCAGTGCCACGCATCTGGCGCAGGCTGCCGCCGATATCGTCTTCCTCGGCGACAGCTTGGCGCCGGTCTCCGCAGCGCTCGAAATTGCCCGCAAGGCGCGCGGGCTGATGCTGCAGAACCTGTGGTTCGCCGTGCTCTACAACGCGGTCGCGGTGCCGATCGCGATCGCCGGGCTGGCGACGCCGCTGGTCGCTGCCGTCGCCATGTCGGGCTCGTCGCTGGTCGTGACCCTCAACGCCCTGCGCGCGCGCGGCCGCAAGGCATTGCCGGAGGCAGAGGCATGAACATCATCGTCATCCTGTTTCCTCTCGCGCTCGGGCTCGGCCTGCTGGGCCTGGGTGCCTTCTTCTGGTGCATGCGATCAGGCCAGTTCGCCGATCTGGAAGGGGCCGCCTGGCGCGTGCTGCAGGACGATGACGCTGCAGCGCCGTCCCCGGAAACACAGGCGCGTTGACGGCCGCGGAGGGGCTAGGCGCGCCACCTCGGACACCGAAAAGGAGACCGCCGGAACGGTCTCTTAACCCTGCCGGGCTAGCACTGGGTCTCAGGTTAACGAAGCGTAGTGTTCGCCTAAGCCCATGCAAAAACTGGATCGCCTCCGCCGCGCGAACGCCGTTGTTTCCGAGGATAATCGCCTCGCTCAACCACAGCAGACCGCAACACCCCACGCCTCTGCCGCTGAGCCGTTTCGGACTGAAACAGCGTCATCCAATCTCTGGCCGACCTATGTCCGTCCCTCGCGCGCTGCCGACGCCCAGCGCAAGCTGGCACAGGCCGAGCGAGAGCTCTCCGCCTCCCCGGTTCTCGGGCAGCGATTCGACATCAGCATGTCCCCGAATGCTCCTGCGTCGGGCGAGAGCCGCGTCCGTTTCTGGCGCACGCCGGATCATCTGATCCGGCAGGTCTGGGGCGCGCCCGGCACCGAGCCGACGCCCGAACCCGTCATGGACGAATCGGCCGATGTCGAATTGACTTTCGACGCGGACGAGAATGCCTTCGTCGATGAGATGCAGCCTGCCGAGATGGATTTCGAGGCCTCTCCGGAGGTCGATGCCTTCCCTGAACAGCCCGTCGCGACGCCGCTCGATTTCATCTCGGATCACGCTTTCTGGGAATGCGTGCCCGAGGCGGAGCGCGACGATGCCGATTTTGCGTTCGATCCCGTTGTTCGGTCGACGGCGGCGGATGCGATGGCTCATGCTCCGGCCCCTGTCTTTGAAGAGCCTCAGGCCGCCATGCGCGAGGCCGTGCCGCTGGCGATGACGGCTCCGGTCGTTGCGCCTGCCTGGTCCGGCTGCGGTTGGGGGCAGAGCTATCAGGTGAGCTTCCAGATCGCGACGCCGTCCTGGTCTGTGCCGGCCACTGAGGCGCCCGTGATCGAGGACGAGGCTCCGATCTCGGAGCAGGCCGTGGCTGTGGCGAAGCCCGGCGTGCCGCTGGCGCGCAGCACGCGCCCCCCGGTCGAGCCGAAGCCGGCTCTGTCCAAGCCCGTTCAGCCTCAGCCTGTTCAATCCGAGCCCGCCAAGCCTGAACCTGTCCGCCCCGAGCCGGTAGCAGTCGAATCCGCCAAGGTCACCCCGTTCAGGGCAAAGCTGCGTCTCGTGGAGCTGCCGGTGGTGCAGGATGCTGGCTTCCAGCTCCCGCCGATCGAGTTCCTGGCCGAGCCGCCGCAGGCGCAGGCCGAGACCATGCCGGTCGAGATGCTCCAGCAGAATGCCGGCCTGCTCGAAGGCGTGCTGGAAGACTTCAACATCCGCGGCGAGATCGTCCAGGCCTGCCCCGGCCCGGTCGTCACCTTGTACGAACTGGAGCCCGCTCCCGGCATCAAGAGCTCCCGCGTGATCTCCTTGGCCGACGACATCGCGCGTTCGATGAGTGCGGTGTCGGCGCGTGTTGCGGTGGTCCAGGGCAAGAACGCGATCGGCATCGAACTGCCCAACACCCGCCGCGAGACCGTCTTCCTGCGCGAGTTGCTCGCCAGCCAGGATTTCGAGGCGACCAAGCACAAGCTCGCGCTCTGCCTCGGCAAGACCATCGGCGGCGAGCCGGTCATCGCCGATCTCGCCCGCATGCCGCACCTGCTGGTGGCGGGCACCACCGGCTCGGGCAAGTCCGTCGCCATCAACACCATGATCCTGTCGATCCTCTACCGGCTGAAGCCGGAGGAATGCCGCCTGATCATGGTCGATCCCAAGATGCTCGAACTCTCCGTCTATGACGGCATCCCGCATCTGCTCACTCCCGTCGTCACCGATCCCAAGAAGGCGGTCGTCGCCTTGAAATGGGCGGTGCGCGAGATGGAGGAGCGCTACAAGAAGATGTCGAAGCTCTCGGTGCGCAACATCGACGGCTTCAATGCCAGGGTCGGCGAGGCCAAGGCGGCCGGCGAGGTCATCACGCGAACCGTCCAGACCGGCTTCGACAAGCATTCGGGCGAGGCGATCTACGAGGAGGAGGTCATGGACCTCGAGCCTCTGCCCTATATCGTCGTCATCGTCGACGAGATGGCCGACCTGATGATGGTCGCCGGCAAGGAGATCGAAGGCACGATCCAGCGCTTGGCCCAGATGGCGCGTGCCGCCGGCATCCATGTCGTGCTCGCCACGCAGCGTCCCTCGGTCGACGTCATCACCGGCACGATCAAGGCGAACTTCCCGACCCGCATCTCCTTCCAGGTCACCAGCAAGATCGACTCGCGCACGATCCTCGGCGAGATGGGCGCCGAGCAGCTGCTCGGTCAGGGCGACATGCTCTACATGGCCGGCGGCGGGCGCATCACCCGCGTCCACGGCCCCTTCGTCTCGGACAACGAGGTCGAGAAGGTCGTCGCCCACCTCAAGACCCAAGGCCGGCCGCAATATCTCGACGCCGTCACCTCCGAGGAGGACGAGGGTGGCGAGGACGAGGACGGCGCCGTCTTCGACAAGAGCGGCATGGGCCAGGCCGACTCGGACGACCCCTACGAGCAGGCGGTCGCGGTCGTGCTGCGCGACAAGAAGGCCTCGACCTCCTATATCCAGCGCCGCCTCCAGATCGGCTACAACCGCGCCGCATCCATCATGGAGCGCATGGAGAACGAGGGCATCGTCGGACCGGCCAACCACGCCGGGAAACGCGAAATCCTGGGGGAAGGTCCGCGTCAGCGCGACGACGAGGACTGAGTGCCCCAGAAAAGGGCTGTCATCCCGGGCGAAGCGAAGCGCAGACCCGGGATCCATGCCTGAACATCAGCCGGAAGCGCTCCGGAATGGATCCCGGATCGGCGCCGCTTCGCGGCTTGTCCGGGATGACGGTGAGGTTCTGACGACGGTGCGGCGAGCTCACTGTGTCGTTCAGTCCAGCAGGATCGACCTGATCTCCTGCCAGCTCGCCTCGTCGGGCGCGCAGAGCAGGCCGGCTGGGCGCCCGGTCGGCGAATAGGGCCGGCCGTCCAGCAGGCGCGCATGGCCGCCGGCCTCGCTGTAGAGCAGCACGCCCGGCGCATGGTCCCAAGGGTTGAGCACGCCGTAGAGCAGGAACTGCAGGCGTCCCGCCGCAGCCAACCGGTATTCCTGCCCGCAGCAGCGCAGCGATCCGACTTCGAGGAAGGCTGGAAAACGTCCGGGAAGCGTGCTGCGCATCGGCTCGGGAAAGTACTGCCAGCTCGCCATGCCGTTCATCTGCCCGGTCGCGACAGCCGGCGCGACGCGCAGGTCGCGGCTTGTGCTATCGGCAGAGCCCATCCAGGCGCCTTCGCCGCGCAGCGCCATAGCGCTGTCATCGGCTGTCGGATCATGGATCACGGCGGCGGCGATTTCACCCCGGACGACGACTGCGGCCATGACGGCGAAGAGCGAGAGGTCGCTGGCATAGTTCAGCGTACCGTCGATCGGGTCGATGACGAAGGCAAGCTCGGCATCGGAAAGCTTCGAGAGGAGCGACGGGTCTCGCGTCACCGCCTCCTCGCCGATCAGTGCTGCACTGGGAAAAGCCTTAGCTAGCTCGGCGCAGATGAAGCGCTCGGCCGCCTCGTCGGCCTCGGTGACGACATCGACCGGGTTCTGCTTGGCCCGGATGTCGCTATCCGCCAACCGGCGGAAGCGCGGCATCACCTCGCGTCGTGCCGCCTCGCGCAGGATGGCGTCGAGCCGCTGATGATCCTGCCGGGTGAAGATCATCCGAGATCGAATTCGACGAGGATGGGCTGGTGGTCCGAGGCCCGCGTCTCGATGTCGTAGGTGATCGAACGTGCCCGCTCGGCGAGGTCCGGCGTCGCCAGTATGAAGTCGAGGCAGCCCAGCGGGCCATAGGTCTGGTCGCAGATGAAGGCGGAGGGCGGATGCGGCTCCGCGCCCTTCAGCACGGGCCAGAGATCGACCAGCGGCGGCACATCGCCATCGAACGGAGCGAGCAACTGCGCCAAACCGGCATCGTCGGGGCGCATGTTGAAATCGCCGGTCAGGATCGCGCTCGCCGCGTTCGGCGTCGGCGCGTAGGTGTGGGGACCGGGCTGGCGCGGCGTTGCTTGCCGTGCGGCCGCCATGCGGTGGATCTGCCGGATACCCTCGACCTGCGCGGCGCGCAGCACCGGGGAGGAATATTCCAGATGGGTCGTCATCACCCGGATCGGGCCGAACGAGGTCTCGACCATGGCCTCGACCAGCACGCGCGGCATATTGCGCGTCGCCGCCGCCTCCCAGGGCAGGACGTGGCGTAGCGCCTGCGCCACCGGCAATCGCGACAGGATGAGGTTACCGAAGCGCTTGCGGCCGCCCGCGCCGTCCGGAACATCGACGCCAACAGCCTCGATCGGTGTGAAGCCCGGCAGCAATTCGCTGAACAGGGCGAACTGGTCGGTGCGGTCATTGCCGTCGAGGTCGGGAAAATTCGCCGCGACCTCCTGCAGGCAGAGTACGTCGAAATCCGCCATCTGCCGGGCGTGATCGATGATGCGGCGCGGATCGACCTTGTCGTCGGCGCCGCGGGCCCACTGGATGTTCCAGGTGATCAGCTTCATCGGAGCGCCGTCACTTGATGCCGGCGCGCATGAAACTCTGCACGAACTGGCGCTGGAACAGCAGGAAACCGACGAGCAGCGGCGCCGAGGTCATCAGCGTCGCCGCGCAGATCACCGCCCAATCGATGCCCTGGTCGGCCGAGGAGAAGACCTGCAGGCCGACCGTCAGCGGCCGCGATTCCACGGAGTTGGTGACGAGCAGCGGCCAGAGGAAATTGTTCCAGTGATAGCTCACCGAGACGAGGCCGTAGGCGACATAGGTCGGCTTCGCGAGCGGCACATAGACCTTCATCAGCACCTGCAGCGGGCTCGCGCCCTCGACGCGGGCGGCGTCGTCGAGTTCCTTCGGCACGGTCTTGAAGGTCTGCCGCAGCAGGAAGATGCCGAAGGCCGAGGCGATATAGGGCAGGGCGATCGCCGGGATCGTGTCGATCAGGTTGAGCTTGGCGAGCGTGCGGTAGTTCTCGACGATCAGCGCGTCCGGCATGATCATGAGCTGCGCCAGGATCAGCACGAAGGCGACGTCGCGGCCCCAGAAATCCTGCCGTGCCAGCGCATAGGCGGCGAGCGTGCCCAGCACGATCTGGAAGGCCAGGATCAGGGTGACCAGGATGAAGGTGTTGAGGAAATAGCGGGCGAAGGGCGCTGCCGCCCAGGCGCGCGTGAAATTGTCGAGCGTCAGCGGTGCGGTCAGCACGAAGCGCGTGGTGTACTCGGCCGGGTGGAACGCTGCCCAGACGGCATAGGCCAGCGGCAGCACCCAGAGCACGGCAAGCAGGATCGCCCCCGTCGATTCCAGCGTGAGTGCGAGGCCCTTGGGCGCATAAGGGTCGGTCCGCGTCGCGGCCGGGGCGGGTTGTGTCGCAGCGCTCATTGATAATGCGTCCTGCGTTCGAGCCAGCCGTACTGGACGAAGGCGACGAGCGCGAGCAGCGCCAGCAGCACGCAGGTCAGCGTCGCCGCATAGGCCGTGTCCCAGAAGCCGAAGCCGGCCTGGTAGATGTAGAAGAGCAGCAGCGTCGTCGCGTTGTCCGGGCCGCCGCGCGTCATCACGAAGACATGGTCGACCATGCGAAAGGCGTTGATCACGGCATTGATCAGCACGAACAGCGTCGTCGGCATCAGCAGCGGGAACTGGATGCGCCGGAAGAAGGTCCAGCGCGTGGCGCCCTCGATCGCCGCGGCCTCGCCAAGGCTGGGCGGTATCGCCTGCAGCGCCGCGAGGTAGAAGATCATGAAGAAGCCGGCTTCCTTCCAGATCGCGACGATGGTGATGGCGTAGAGCGCGGTGTCCTGCGAGCCCAGCCAGTTGGTCGAACGCGCGCCGAACAGGCCGGTGAACTGCTCCAGCAGCCCGTATTGCGGCGTGTAGAAGAACAGCCAGATATTGGCGACCGCGATCATCGGCAGGATCGTCGGCGTGAAGAAGGCCATGCGGACGAGCGTGCGCCCCGTGATCCTGTCGTTGACCCAGACCGCCATCAGGAGCGCCAGGGCGATCGAGGTCGGGATCGTGCCGAGCGCGAACCAGAGATTGTTGCTCATCGCCTTCCAGAAGATCGGATCGGCGAGCATCTGCTGGTAGTTCTCGAGCCCGATGAAGCGCGCCGGGCGGCGCGCCTTCGGTGTCGAGTAGAAGCTTTCGATGAAGCTCGCGACCGCGGGCCAGTGCGTGAACAGGGCCAGGCAAGCCATGGCCGGCAGCAGGAGCAGCCAGCCATGGATCGTCGCGGTCGCGCGGTTCGTCATCTGGGCGGGATCAGCGATAGGCCTTGAGGATGCGCTCGGCCTCGGCCTGCGCGTCCTCCATCGCCTTCTGCGGCGTCTTGGTGCCGGTCAGCGCCGCCTGCAACCCGTCGTTCAGCGCCTTGGTGACGCGCTGGTTCTCATGGGTCGAGAGCTCGGCCACCGCGCTCGACAGCTGATCGCGCGCGACGAGCGCGGGCGGGAAGTCGGCGACGTATTTCTTCATCGCTTCGGTCTCGTAGGCGGCCGGCGTGACGCCGACATAGCCGGTATTGATGCTCCACTGCGCGGCGCGCTCGGGCGTGGTGATCCAGCGCACGAACTTGAACGCGGCCTCCTGCTCGGCCTTGGTCGCCTTCTTGGAGAGGTAGAAATTGCCGCCGCCGGTCGGGCTGCCCGGCTTCTTGCCGGCCGGCAGAACCGCGACGCCGAAGGGGAATTTGGCGTTGGCGCGGACATTGGTGAGGTTGCCGGTGGTGGTCCACATCATCGCGACCTTCTTCTCGAAGAAGTCGCGCGGCGTGGTGCCCCATTCGACGATGCCGGGCGGATGGACCTTGTGCTTCTGCGCGAGGTCGACCCAGTACTGCAGGGCTTCGACCACACCCGGGTTGGCGTAATCGGTCTTGTCGCCGGCCGCATTGGCGAGGATCGTACCGGCCTGGGTCGAAAGACCCTGGAACAGCCAGTAGGGGAAGCCGGAGGAGGGGATCTGGATGCCCCATTGCGTGACATTGCCGGCGGCGTCGCGCTTGGTCAGCTTCTGCGCGAATTCGAGCTGTTCGGCCCAGGTCTTCGGCGGCTTCTCGGGATCCAGCCCGGCCTCCTTGAACAGCTCCTTGTTCCAGTACAGCACCACCGTGGAACGCTGGAACGGGATGCCCCAGGTCTTGCCGCCGGTCTGGCTGTTCTCCATGAAGCCGGGATAGAAGCCGGCGAGCCACTTCTTGTCCTCGTCGGTCTTGATGAAGTCGTCGAAGGGCACGATCGCCTCTTCGTCGATCAGCGTGAACATGTCGGTCGAGAGCAAGACCGAGAGCACCGGTGGCGCGCCGCTCTTATGCGCGGTCAGCGCCTTAACGATGGTCTCCTGATAGGTGCCGGCATAGATCGGCTTCAGCTTGACCGAGGGGTTGTCCTTCTCGAAATCGGCGGCGTAGGTGTCGATCAGCTTGGTGATCGGGCCGCCGACCGCGACCGGGTAGAAGAACGAGAGCTCGGTGCTCTGCGCGCGGGCAATGCCGGGCAGGGCGGTCGCGCCCGCAAGGGCGGCCGTGCCGCCAAGAAATTCACGCCTATCCATGATGTCCTCTCTCCCTTGTTGGGATGGTTCGCACGCCCGACGCTCCGGCCGGTTCAGTTGCGAACCACCTTCCGTTCCGACGCCTGGTCGAACCAGTGCAGCGCCGATTGTGACAACGTGATGTAGATCTGTTCGCCGGCTGTGGCTCTGACCTTGCCGGGCCGCTTGACGATGAAGGAATGGCCGTCGATGCGGGTTTCCAGCAGCGTGTCGGAACCGAGATATTCGACCGCGACGACATCGGCTGCGACGCCGCTTGCGGTGATCTCGACCATCTCGGGGCGGATCCCGACGGCGAGGCTGGCGGGATCGAGGCCATCGGGAGCGCTGATCGCGCCGCCGCGCGCCTGAACCGTCGAAAGCGGCAGCACGTTCATCGGCGGCGTGCCGACGAAGCGGGCCGCGAAGATCGTCGCCGGGTTCTCGTAGAGCACGTCCGGCGGGGCGTCCTGCTCGATCCGGCCGTTGCGCATCAGCACGACCTGGTCGGCCATGGTCATGGCCTCGACCTGATCATGCGTGACATAGACCATGGTCATGCCGAGCCGCTGCTGCAATTCGCGAATCTCGCGGCGCATCTCGACGCGCAGCTGGGCATCGAGATTGGAGAGCGGCTCGTCCATCAGGCAGACCGGCGCCTCCGCGACGATGGCGCGGCCGAGCGCGACGCGCTGCTGCTGGCCGCCGGAGAGCTGCGAGGGTTTGCGTTCGAGCAGGGCGGAGAGCCCCAGGATCGAGGCGGCGCGGGCAAGGCGCTCGTCGCGCTCGGCGCGCGAGACCTTGCGCACCTTGAGCCCGAACAGGATGTTCTCGGCGACGCTCAGATGCGGGAACAGCGCGTAATTCTGGAAAACCATGGCGATGCCGCGCTGCGAGGGCGAGGCATGGGTGACGTCGCGCCCGCCGATCGCGATCGTACCGCTGCTGGTGTCCTCCAGCCCGGCGATCAGCCGCAGCGTCGTCGACTTGCCGCAGCCGGAGGGGCCGAGCAGCGCGACGAGATTGCCGCCTTCGACGGTGAAGCTGATGGCGTCGACGGCGGCCGTGCCGCCCCAGGTCTTCGAAACCGTCTTCAGCGCTACAGAAACCATTCGCGATCCGGTGAGCCGAGGTCATGGTGAGCCGGCACAGCAATAGCGTGTCACCGGCGTGAAGTCAGCGCGACCATGACGCGAAAATTCTTTTGCGCACAAGAGGCGGCCGGCCAGCCGACGACCGGCTTCCCCGCTCGATTGGATTACGCTCGGCAGATTGCCGTCGCCTTAGCCTGTCAGCCCGCCATGACGCCTGACAAAGGCAAGCGCTGTCTCCCAGGCGCCGGCATTGGCCTCGGCGTTCGCCGCCGGCGTGCCGCCCATCGTCGTCGCGATGCCGCTGACCGGATGGCGATGGGCGATGCGGGTCGCCGGCGTATGGGGAAACAGGATGGAATGGCCGGCAAAGGGCCAGTTCTTCCAGAGAACCTCGTGCGGATGTCCGGCCGCGAGCAGGCTCGACTGGATGATCAGCGAATAGAGGTCCGAGGGCCAGGCGCCGTCATCGCCGCCGGACAGCAGCAGAACCGGTCCGGCGATCCGCTCGACCGGGATGCGGGCGCGCGCCATGGCGGCGGGGTCACTGAGCGCGGTGCGCATCGCATCGGCATTGCGGCGCGTCTGCGTCGCCTCGTCGTAAGGCTTCCAGCTTGCCGTGGCGTTGTCTTGCCATTGATGGACGAGCGGCTTGCCGTCCAGCGTCCAGCCGGGTCCGTCGCGGCCGAAGGCCGGGTCGGCAGCGGCCTGCCCGCCATGGACGAAGGCGCTGGGTACATAGCCCAGCACCGCCGAGACCTTGTCGGGGAAGGTCGCGCCGAGCAGGAGTGCGAGCTCGCCCCCGCGCGACTGCCCGGCGACAGCGACGAAGTCGTTCTTTGGCCGCACGCGGGCGCGCAGCCAGTCCAGTCCTCGGGCGAAATATTCCAATGGCGTGTTGGAGATGTATTTCGGCAGGCCGGGCGCGCCGAAATAGCCGAGCGCCAGCGCCGCGGCCCCGCGCGAGGCCCAGAGCGAGGCGCGCGGCTCGTTGATGCCGCCGCCCGAGCCGTTGAGGATCATGATCGCCGGGTACGGGCCAGCGCCCGCCGGCAGGAACAAGGTTCCGACGAGCCCATCCTCGGCGAGGGGGTGCCGCGTGACGCCTTCGGCCATCAGAATCTGGCTGAATTGCCCGGAGGCGATCGTCTCACCGCCGATTTCGGCGGTGAGCGTGGTTTCGAGCGGGCGGGACAGCTCGGCCGGAAACAGCTCGCCTTCACCAGTCTGCGCCCAGACCAGCCCCATCGCCGCGACGCCCGCGTAATCGCCGCGCAAGGGCGCATCGCGTTCGAGGTCGATGCTGCCATCGGCCCCGGCCGCGAACACCGCCTGCGCCCGCCAGAGATGACCGTCGCGCGGAGTTTCCGCGGCGATGGTCACCTCCGCGCCCGCCGTCAGTCCGGTCAGGACAATCCGGCGGGACACGTCGATCAGGTCGATAGCGGGGCTGATCGCGAAGGCGGCGGCCATGGCGGCGTCCTTATTTGGCCTTGCTGACCTGCATCGCGACGGTGCGGTCGCTGTGCCAGGGCACGACCTTCAGGTCCGGCCGGCTCGCCCAGATGTTCTTGTAGTGGTAGAGCGGCATGATCCCGACATCGTCCATCACGACCTTGACCGCGTCTTTGATGATCGCCTCGCGCTTGGCGTCGTCGAATTCGGCGCTGGCTTTGGCGAGGGCCTCGTCCAGCTTCGGGTTGCTGTAGCGGCCCCAGTTGGAGGCACCCAGCCCCTTGGCAGGATCGACGGTCGCGAGGATCGCCAGCATCGCATAGGTGCCCTCACCGGTACCGTTGCCCCAGCCGATCATGCTCATCGCGTATTCGTTCTTGTTGGCCGCGCCGGAATAGACCGAGAAGGGCACGACCTCGACCTGCGTCTCGACACCGATGCGGGTCCAGAACTGCGCGATCGCCTGCGCGGTCTCGGGCGCCAGCGGATAGCGCTCGCCCGGCACATGCATGGTCAGCTTGAAGCCGTTGGGGTAGCCGGCTTCAGTCAGCAGCGCTTTTGCCTTGTTGGGATCGACGTCGATCTTGGAGCGGTCGGGGTCGTAGCCGAAGCTGCCGGCCGGCATCCACTGCGTCGCGACGGTCACGCCGCCGCGTGCGACGCGGTCGGCGATCGCCTCGCGGTTGATCGCCATGTTCAGCGCCTTGCGGACGCGCACGTCGAGCAGCGGGTTCTTGTCGAGCGGCTTGCCGGCCTTGTCGGTGAGGAACTTCGACGGGTTCGGGTTGAAGCTCGGCTGCATGATCAGCGCCCGCAGGCCGGGATAGGACCAGACCTTGACCTTGGGGTTCTTCTCCAGCTTCTCGATATCGGAGAACGAGACCTTGTCGATGACGTCAACATCGCCCGAGAGCAGGGCGGCCGTGCGCGCCGCCGGATTGGCGATATAGCGGTAGTTGACCTTCTCCCATTCGGGCTTCGGACCCCAGTAGCGCTCGTTGCGCTTCATCTCGATGCGGTCGCCGGGCGTATAGCTGACGAAGGAATAGGGGCCTTCGGTGACCATCGCCTTGCCGCTGTTATAGTCGTCGGTCGTCGCGGTCTGGCCGACATGCTTGCTGACGATATAGATGCTGGAGATGTTGATCGGCAGCAGCGGATCGGGCGCGCGGCTGGTGATCACCAGCGTATGCGGGTCCTTGATCTCGACCTTGGCGACATTGCGCAGGAAGCCCTTGTAGCTCGCGACCGTGCCCGGCACGTTCTGGGCGCGCTCGTAGGAGAACGCGATATCCTCGGCCGTGACCGGCTTGCCGTCGCTCCAGACCGCGTTCTCGCGCAGCTTGAACTCCCAGGTATTGGGCGCGAGGTTCTTCCAGGATGCGGCGATGTCGGGCACCACGCCGCCCTCGGTCTTCTGCGCGACGAGCCGCGACCAGAAATGCTGCGAGACCGAATGGTCGCCGGCATGGTTGTTGAGTTGCGGATCGATCGCCGAGACCGGGTCGGCAAAGGCAATGCGCAGGTCTTCCGCATGGGTGGCTCCCGCGGCGACGATCAGCGCCGCCGAGAGGGCGAAGGTGCTCAGTTTGGTCGTCATGCGATCTCTCCTGTTTGCGCGCGGGCCGGGGCCGCTGCGACGTCGTTGAGGTGGCAGGCAGAACGGTGGCCCGGCACGATCTCGCGCAGGGCAGGTCTTTCGATGCGGCAGCGGTCGAAGGCGGCCGGGCAGCGCGGGTGGAAATGGCAGCCGGGCGGCGGCGCGGCCGGGCTCGGGATCTCGCCCTTCACCGGCGCATAGACGCGCCGCCGTTGCTTGAGGTCGGGGATCTCCGCCAGCAGCCCTTGCGTATAGGGGTGGTTCGGATGGGCGAAGAACCGTGCGGCCGGCGCATCCTCGACGATGCGGCCGAGATACATGATCACGACGTGGTCGGCGATGTGCTGGACGACGCGCAGGTCGTGGCTGATGAAGAGATAGGTCAGGTCCAGCTCGCGCCGGAGCTGCATGAACAGGTTGAGGATCTGCGCCTGGATCGAGACATCGAGCGAAGCCACCGACTCGTCGCAGACCAGGAAGCGCGGCTGCAGGGCGAGCGCACGGGCGATCGAGATGCGCTGGCGCTGGCCGCCGGAGAACTGGTGCGGGAAGCGCTGGCGTAAGGCCGGATCGAGCCCGGCCCGACGCATCTGCGCGCAGACATAGTCGTCGATTTCGGAGCGCGAGGCGATGCCATGGACGAGCGGCGCCTCGCCGATCGCTTCCGCGACCCGCATGCGCGGGTTCAGGCTCGCCTGCGGGTCCTGGAAGATCAATTGCACGTCGCGATGGACCGAGCGGTCGCCCTCCGGCGAGCGCCCGAACACGGAGACCTCGCCCGTGCTCGGCGGCAACAGGCCGGCCGCGATGCGCCCGAGCGTCGACTTGCCGGAGCCGGACTCGCCGACGAGCCCGACGAATTCCCCGGTCGATATGGTCAGGTCGATGCCGTCGAGCGCGCGGATGATCGGCTGGCGCTTCGCCAGATGCAGTTTGACCGCAAGCCCGTCCGGGCGGCCGAAATGCCGGGTCAGGTTGCGCGTCTCCAGCGCGGGCGCGGAAGGTGTCACGGTCATGTTCATGCCGGCACCTCGGCGGCCGAGGCGGGGCCGGAGAGGGGATGGAAGCAGCGCAGGCGGTGCGCGCTCTCCGTGAAGGCCGGCTGGCGCTCGCAAGCGTCATCGCGGCGGGCGCAGCGCGGCCCGAAGGCGCAGCCTGGGGGCGGATCGACCATGTCCGGCGTGGTGCCGGGGATCTGCACCAGCATCGAGCCCGGCGCGCTCGCCCCCGGCAGGCTGCCGATCAGCCCGGCCGTATAGGGATGGCTGGGCTGGTCGAGCACGGCATCGACGCTGCCTTGCTCGACGATGCGGCCGGCATACATCACCGCGATCTCGTCGGCGATGCCGGCGATCACCGAGAGGTCATGGGTGATCCAGAGCAGGGCGGTGCCGCTCTCACGGGTCAATTGCTGCACCTCGGCCAGGATCTGCGCCTGGATGGAGACGTCGAGTGCGGTGGTCGGCTCGTCGGCTATGATCAGGTCGGGCTTGTTGATCAGCGCAATGGCGATGGCGACGCGCTGGCGCATGCCGCCGGAGAGCTGGTGCGGAAAGGCGTCGAGCCGCGCCTCGGGGCTCGGGATGCCCATTGCGCCGAGCAGGTCCCGTGCCCGGACGCGCGCCGAAGCGTCGTCGATCGTCTCGTGCGCGCGGATCGTCTCGATCATCTGCGTGCTGATCCGCAGCACCGGATTCAGCGTCATCATCGGGTCCTGGAAGACCATGGCGATGCGGTTGCCACGTAAGGAGCGCATCGCCTCCTCGTCGAGCTTCGTCAGGTCCTGTCCCCGGAACAGGATTTCGCCGCCGACGACCTGGCCGGGCGGGTCGATCAGCCCCATGATCGAGAAGCCGGTGACCGACTTGCCGGAGCCACTCTCGCCGACGAGGCCGAGCGTCTCACCGGCCCGCAAGGTGAAGGAGACGTCGCGCACGGCGTCGAGATCGCCGCGATCGGTGCGGAAGCGCGTGCGCAGGTTGCGGATTTCGAGCAGGGGCGCGGTCATTTCAGCGCCCTCGGGTCGAGCACCTCGCGCAGGCGGTCGCCGACGAGGTTGATCGCGACGATGGCCGTCAGCAGCGTCAGGCCCGGAAAGAAGCTGATCCAGTATTCGCCCGAGAGCATGAACTGGAAGCCGTTGGCGATGAGCAGGCCGAGCGAGGGCTGCGTCACCGGCGCGCCCAATCCGAGGAAGGACAGCGTCGCCTCCAGCGTGATGGCGCGCGCGACCTGCAGCGCGCCGATGACCAGCAGCGGCGGCAGGCAGTTCGGCAGGACATGGCGCAGCAGGATGCGCGAAGTCGGGAGGCCCAGCCCCCGCGCGGCTTCGAAATAGTCGCGCTTGCGCTCGACCAGCGCCTGGGCGCGGGCGGTGCGGGCGTAATAGGCCCATTCCAGCAGCACCAGCGTCAGCACGACATTGCCGATCCCCTTGCCGAGCAGCGCCAGCATCAGCAGCGCGACCAGGATCGAGGGCAACGACATCAGGAGATCGACGAGCCGCATGATCAGCGCGTCGATCAGCCCGCCGCTCCAGGCCGCGATCAGTCCCAGCAGGATGCCGATGATGCCGGCGAGCACGGCCGAGCCGACGCCGACGGTCAGGCTGGTCCTGAGCCCGTAGAGGATCGCCGAGAACAGGTCGCGGCCCTGTCCGTCGGTACCCAGCAGGTAGGTGATATCGCCGGTCGAAGACACGGAGCCCGGCGTCATCCGGGCGTCGAGTACGTCGATGGCGGCGAGGTCGAACGGGTTCTGCGGCGCGATCTGAGGCGCGAACACCGCGCCGATGACGAGCAGGGTCATCAGGCCGAGCCCGATCCAGGCGGAAGGCGCGCGCAGGAAGCGGCGGAGCGCAGCGCTTGCCGGACGGCGGGCGGAAGCGGCGGCTGGAACCGTGGTCATGCCGAGGCCTCCTCGCGGACGCGCGGATCGAGGAAGCGATAGAGGATGTCGACGATGAGGTTGATGATGACGAAGAGCGTCACCACGACCAGCAGATAGGCCATCACCACCGGCCGATCGAGCGCGTTGATGCTGTCGAGGATGAGCTTGCCCGAGCCCGGCCAGGCGAAGATGCTCTCGGTCACCACGGCGAAGGCGATGGTCGAGCCGAGTTCGAGCCCGAGCACGGTCACCAGCGGGATCATGATGTTGCGCAGGATATGCATCATCACGACCCGGCCGCGGCGCAGCCCCTTGGCCCGCGCGAAGCGGACATAGTCGAGTGGCATCACCTCGCGCACGCCGGCCCGCGTCAGGCGGATCACCAGCGAGACCTTGAACAGCGACAGGTTGATCGCCGGCAAGAGCAGATGGCGCCAGCCGTTCAGCGTCAGGAACGACCATTCGACCCCGAAGACCCGTACCGTCTCGCCGCGCCCGCTCGCTGGCAGCCAGCCCAGCGAGACGCTGAAGGTCATGATCAGCAGGAGGCCGACCCAGAAGGTCGGCAATGAGAAGCCGAGGATGCTGCCGGTCTGGATCAGCTTCGACAGCAGGCGCTCTGGATAGAGCCCGGCATAGAGCCCGAGCGGCACGCCGATGATGACGGCGAAGATCATCGCCGCGAAGGCCAGTTCCAGCGTCGCCGGCAGGCGCTGCAGGATCAGCGTCACGGCGGGCACGTTGTAGACGAAGCTGCGGCCGAGATCGCCCTGCAGGGCGCTGCCCACGAAGTTGAGGTATTGCTCCCAGAGCGGCCGGTCGAGGCCGAGCCGCGCGACGAGTTCGGCCCGGTCGATCTGGGTCGCATCCGGCGCCAGCAGGAGGTCGGCGGGGTTGCCGACCGCATGCAGCCCGAGGAAGACCACGAGCGACATCGCAAAGATGACGAGGAGCGCCTGCGCGACGCGCTGGAGCAGCCGGCCGAGCATCAGACCGGAACCTTCGCGGGTTCGGGCAGGATCGGCACCCATTCGTCGCCGAAGATCTCCGGCTCGGCATAATCCTGGCCGCGCCGGAAATGCACCTCGATATCCTCGCGGAAGAGGCTGGACGCGATCGCTTGGGACAGCCGTTCGGCGCCGTCGCTGATCGCCGGGATGTCGCCTGAGACCGTGCCATGCGACATCATCGCGGGGTAGCAGAAGCAATGGATGCGCTCGAGCCCGGGGCAGGTGCCGGGCAACTTCGGCTGGAACTCGAAGGCAGGTCCGAGATCGGGCATGGCGCCGAGGCTGGGCTCGGCATCCTCGGGCACGCCGCGATCGACCCAGTTGCGGGCGCAGGCCGCGATCTCCCGGAGGAAGGGCCGGCTGCCCCAATCGACCTTGAAGCCGGTCGAGAAGATCATGAAGTCGAAGCGCATCGTGCCGGCGCTGGTCTCGACCACGATCTCGTCGCCCTCCATCCGCGCCGAGATCAGGGCGGTGCCCTGCCGGAAGAAGGCGTTGGGATGGCGCGAGACGCGCAGCACGCTGGCGCGTGGCGGCGGCACCTGCTCGCGGGCGACGTAGCTGTTGATCCGCCATTTCCAGGCATCGGGCAGATGGCGATAGCCGGCGATCGAGCCGGGATGGCCCATGCCCTTGCCGCGATTGATGCGGGGGATGTCGCGGCGGCGGATCAAGAGGTCGACGCTGGCCGCACCGGCTTCGAGCGCCGTGCCGGCGCTGTCCATGGCCGAGGCGCCGGCGCCGATGACGGCGACGCGCTTGCCGCGGAGCTGCGCATAGTCGTTCTCATCCGAGGAGTGTGCCCAACGCTCGCGTGGCAGGCTCTCGGCAATCTCCGGCACGGCCGGGCCGCCGAGCCCGTCTCTGCCGGTCGCGAGCACGACATGGCGGGCGAGGACGCGCTGGCGCTTACCGGCGGCGTCGATCTCCAGCGTCGCATGCTCGGGGCCGGGATGGATCATCGCGATCTCATGGCCGTTGCGGACATCGAGAGCGAGAACCTCGCGGAACCAGCGCAGATAGTCCATCCACATCAGGCGCGGAATCTTGTCGAGCGCCTCCCAGTCGGCGGCGTTGAACTGCGCCTCGAACCAGGCGCGGAAGGTCAGCGAGGGGATGCCGAGCGCCGGCCCGGTCAGGGTCTTGGGCGAGCGCAGCGTCTCCATCCGCGCGGTCGTCGCCCAGGGGCCTTCGAAGCCTTGCGGCCGGCGGTCGAAATTGACGGCGCGCAGGCCGATATTGCGGAAGGCGGCGGCCGCGGCGAGCCCTGCCATGCCGGCGCCGATGATCGCGACATCGAGCACCGGCTCGCCGTCGATGCTGCGCTCCGGCACCCAGGGCGCGGCCGGCAGGGTCAGCAGTTCGAGCTCGCGGGCGACGCGGCGGTTCAGCGCCTCCAGCCCTTCCGGTATCCCGGTCTGCTTCGTCGTCACAGCCGCGTTTCCTGTTTGGTCAGCGAGGCGAGGAGAGCGTGGTGCTCTTCGGGCGGGATCAGGGTGAAATCGGTGAGCCGCCTCTCGGCGCTCGCCTGGAGCGCGGTGATCAGGTCGCGGGCCTTGTCGGAGACGGTGACGCCGCGCGCGGTCACGACGCCGAAGCAATAGGGGATCGAGGTCGCCAGCGGCAGGACGCGGATGCCGGGCGTCGGGTTGCCGGTCAGCGTCAACGGCTCGACGATGGCGATGCCCGCCCCGGCGCGGATGAAGGACAACACGTTCATGGTCGAGGTCGTCCGGACCCTGACCCGGACATCGACGCCGGCTTCGTTGAGCGCTGCGCGGATGCGCGCCGGCACGCCCCGGCGCAAGGACATGCCGACGAGGTCCCGTCCCGAGAGGGCGGCAAGATCGATCGGCCCTTCGATCCGGGCGAGCGGATCGGTCTCGGGCACGGCCAGCACGCAAGGCGCCGTGCCCAGCCATTCGAGCGCGAGGTCGCGATGTAGCAGGGGCGCGCTGGTCGCGCCGAGCTGCGCATTGCCGGAGATCACCGCGTTCTGCACGCGGTCGGGGTTCTCGACCTCGATCGCGAGCCTGGGCGCATCCGCCCCGTTCCAGGCATCGGTGAGCAGACCGAAGGCGAGCGACGACACCGCCGATATCCGGATCGGCGGCTCGGCCTCGCCGATCACCTCGCGGGCGCGCTCCCACAGGTTGACGAAGCCGGCCAGCGCCCGCTCGACATCGTCGCGCAGCACCATGCCCTTCTGCGTCAGCACCAGCCGCTGGCCGACGCGCTCGAATAGCGGCTGGCCGAGATCGCGCTCCAGCTCCTGGATCATGCGGCTGACCGAAGGCTGGGACACGCCCAGATGCTTCGCTGCCGCCGTGACGCTGCCGAGCGAGGCGACCTGCAGATAGGCCTCGAGGATCTTGAGACGGCTCATCTCACCCGTCTTTGCGGACGGGGTCGCCGAGGATGTGCATCAGCCGGTTGGCCCAGCCGAACAAGGCCGTGGACAGGATGAGATCGACGATCTCGGCCTCGTCCAGCCCCGCCTCGCGCAGGCGGGCGGTGTCGGCCTCGGTCACCGCCGGCGGCGATTGCGAGAGCTTGACGGAATAGTCGAAGATCGCCTGGTCGCGCGGGCCGAGCTTGGCCTTCTCGCCATTGGCGAACAATTCGTCGGTGACGGCGGTGTCCTTGCTGAGCTGCGCATGACGCGCGGCATGCACGGCGGCGCAGTAGATGCAGCGATTGACGACCGAGGCGCCGATCGCCCCGAGTTCGCGCTCGGCCCGGCTCAGGCCGCCGGGATCGTACATGATGCCGTTGAACAGCGGCGAGCGCACGTTGAGCGTTTCCGGATCATGCGCCAGCACGAGCACGTAATCCGAGACCTTGGTGTTGGAGGGCGTGACCTTCAGCGCGTCGAGCTGCTCGGGGCTCGCCTTGGCGAGATCGACCGGGGTGACCCGTGGCTGCCAGTCCGGCACGTTGCGGGTGAAGCGATGCACGACCCGGCTCATGCCGAGGCTGCCTTGAGAGCGGCGAGCCCGGCGAGGACGCGGCACTGATAGCTCATGAAGGCGTTGAGTTCGCAGAGCCGCACGATATCGGCTTCCGCGACACCGGCCGCCTTGAGCCCTTCGATCTCCTCGGCCTGCACGGCGCGCGGCTGGGTCGCGACCCGGTCCATGAAGGTGATGACGCTGCGCTCGCGGTCATCGCGTCCGGCCGCGCTGGGGTCGGCGAGGCCGCGCAGCGCCGGATCGGTCACATCGGCGAGATAATGGGCGGCAAGGTCCGGCAGCGTGTTCTGGACCGCGATCCGGGCTGCAACGGCACGGCGCCATTCGGAGGGAAAGCCGCCGGGATCGCGCGGGTCGATGACCGCGTTCTCGGCCTGGCGGCTCATCTCGAAGATGTTGCTGCGCGATTGTGCGGCGGCCGATGCGGCGGCGCCGAGCCAGGGAGAGGCCTCAGGGGTGGCGGGTCGAGCCATGGCAATCCCTTCTATGCATCAACTTCGATATTTGATGCTTTAGATGAATGAAGCAACGAATTTGCGCTGCGTCAAGGAACTTTGCCGGCACCGTGTTAAACTGATCGCCACGGGCGCTTCGCGACGTGGCGCGCGGCGCCCTCGCGAGGTTCTCGCACGCTACGACACGGCTTGGCGGGCGGCGTAGCGGTCGCGATGGAGCCACCACGGGCCTTGAGCCTCGTTGCGGCCCTTCGGCGCCCGGTCGAGCCAGGCATACATGCCCCAGATGCCGTCCACGCCGCGCGAATAGCTCGAATAGGTGTGGTAGATCGCGCCGTCCTCGCGGATGAAGGCGCTCAGGCCCGGCCGGTCGCGGTGATAGGTGGGGACGTCCACACCGGCCATCGTTGCGAAGGAGCGTTCGATTGCGTTGCCGGGGCCGCGCCACTCGAATTTCGGCTGATGGCGGAAATTGTAGTCGACCCCTTGCGTCCGCTCCTGCATCTCGGTGAAGGAGACGTTGTAGTCGAAATTGAAATCGGTCTGACCGGACGAGGCCCAGGGAAAGCTCCAGCCCATCCGCTCGCGGAAGCCGAGCAGCTTTTCGACCGGCGCCCGCGACACGGCCCAAAGCATCACGTCGTGATTGGCGAGATGCGTGGTCGAGCCGTTGAACCCGTCGGCGATCGCCGAGCAGGACGGGCAGCCGGCCTTGTAGTCCGGTCCGAACATGAAATGGTAGACGAGGAGCTGCGAGCGCCCCTGGAAGAGATCGGCGAGAGAGGCGTCGCCCTGCTCGGTCTGGAAGCGATAATCCTTCTCGACCTTGACCCAGGGCAGAGCCTGCCGCCGCTCGGCGAGCGCATCGCCCTGCCGCGTATACGCCTTCTCCGCTTCCAGCAGTTCGAGCCGGGCGGCGAGCCATTCTTCGCGTGTTCCGATCGTGTGACTGGTCATGGTGCTTCACTCCTGTCGCCGGATGTCCGCGCCGCTTCGACACTCGATGCGGCGTCGCGATCGGTGGTAAGGCGGAGGCGGCAGACGGTGGGAGTGACAAGTTTGGCGGGATTCCGATGGACTCGCTGATCACGGCTGCGGCGCAGGCGCTGGCGAAGGGCGATCCGCTGGGCGCGCTGAACCGGGTCGCCTTGCGTGACGATGCGCCCGCGCTGGCGCTGCGCGGCATCGCCATGGCGCAGCTCGGTGACTTCGCCCGCGCCAGAGTTTTGCTGCGCCGTGCCGGCCGCGCTTTCGGGCCAAGGGAGGCGGTCGCCCGCGCTCGCTGCACCGTCGCCGAGGCGGAGGTCGCCCTGGCCGCGCGCGATCTCGGCTGGGCTCCCGGGAGGCTCGACGAGGCTGCCTCGGTGCTCGAGACCCACGATGACCGCGCGAATGCCGCCCATGCCCGCCTGCTCGACATCCGCCGGCTGCTGCTGATCGGCCGGCTCGACCATGCGGGCGAACGGCTCGCCGACCTCGATCCCGTGCAGCTTCCGGCGCCGTTGCGGGCGGTCCACGGACTCGCGAAGGCCGGCATCGCCTTGCGCCGGATGGAGGCCCGCGCTGCGCGAGTTGCGTTGGAAGGCGCACGCGACGCCGCCGGGCGAGCTGGCATTCCCGCGCTGATCGCCGAGGTCGAAGCCGCCCGCCACCTGCTTGATGAGCCGGCCGCGCGTTTGATCGCGGGGGGCGTCGAGTGCCCCGTGTTGCTCGACGAGGTCGAGAACCTGCAGGCCTCGGAGGCGCTGATCGTCGATGCCTGCCGCCATGCCGTGCGCGAGCGGGACAAATCGGTTTCGCTGGCGACGCGCCCTGTGCTCTTCGCCCTGCTGCGGACGCTGGCCGAGGCCTGGCCGCAGGCTGCGCCGCGGGATGTGCTGATTATCAGCGCCTTCGGGTCGCGCTTCACCGATGAATCGCACCGGGCGCGATTGCGCGTCGAGATCGGCCGCCTGCGCGCGGCGCTGCGGCCGTTGGCACGGATCAGCGCGACGGAGCGCGGCTTCGCGATCGCGCCGCGCGTTGCGGCCGGGGTCGTCGTGCTGGCGCGTCCGGTCGAGGAGAAGCATGCCACGGTGCTCGCCCTCATGGCCGATGGCGAGGCATGGTCGAGCTCCGCCCTGGCACTCGCGCTTGGCTCCAGCCAGCGCAGCGTCCAGCGTGCGCTCGATGCCCTCGCCGAGGCCGGCAAAATCCAGTCCTTCGGGCAGGCGCGGGCGCGCCGCTGGGTGATGCCGCCGATGCCGGGTTTCGCGACGAGTTTGTTACTCCCGCTGTCCTGGCCGGATGGCTAGGGTCCGGCATCGCAACAGACGCAGGAGCCAAGCCATGACGATCCCCGCTGCCGAGATCACCCGTACCTATGGTCCTTTTCCGGGCGTCGAGAAGGTTCATGGCGTCAGTTTCGACGGCGCCAATGTCTGGTTCGCCTCCGGCGACCGGCTGAACGCGCTCGACACCGCCAGCGGCGAGGTTGTCAGAACGATCGACGTGCCCGCCCATGCCGGCACGGCCTTCGACGGCACGCATCTCTTCCAGATCGCCGAGGATCGCATCCAGAAGATCGATCCGCGGACCGGCTCCGTGCTTGGCACGATTCCCGCTCCCGGCAAGGGTGGCGATTCCGGCCTCGCCTGGGCCGAGGGTTCGCTCTGGGTCGGCCATTACCGCGAACGCAAAATCCATCAGATCGATCCGGCCACGGGCAAGGTGCTGCGCAGCATCGAGGCCAACCGCTTCGTCACCGGCGTGACCTGGGTCGAGGGCGAATTGTGGCACGGCACCTGGGAAGAGGGCGAAAGCGAATTGCGCCGGATCGATCCCACGACCGGCAAGGGGCTGGATGCGCTCGCGATGCCCCACGGCGTGGGCTTGTCCGGAATGGAATCGGACGGCGCCGAGCTGTTCTATTGCGGCGATGGCGCCAAGAGCACGCTGCGCGCCGTGCGCCGGCCGAAGCGCGCCTAAGTGTTGGGTCATGAGCCTGTTCGACAGCCATCAAGGCGAGAGCAGGCTCAGGTCTACGCCGGAGGGCGCAGGGTTTGGCTCCATAAATCAGGGAATGTTTGAAAGGCTCTTCCCCAAGAGCTCGTCCGCCGGAAAGATCTGTCTCTCGTGGGGTGGAAGCTCAACCAGCGGCAAGCCTTCGCCTGACAATCGCGGCGTGGAACCGTGCGCCGTGGATCAGTCCGCGATCGTCGAAATCAAAGGACGCATTGTGCAGCGGCGCAGAGCCTTCGCCATTGCCGACATAGGCGAAGCAGCCGGGCACATGGTCGAGGAAGCGGGCGAAATCCTCCGAGCCCGTCATCGGCTCGGATGCGACCGCGACATTGTCCTCGCCCAGCACGGTCCGCGCGGCGGCGAGGGCTTCCTGCGAGAGCGCGGCGTCGTTCACCAGTGGCACGAACTCGCGCGTATAGGTCAGCTCGTGGCTGAGGTTGTAGCTTTCGGCGGTGCCGCGCGCGATGATGCCCATCTGGCGCTCGATCGCGGCGCTGACCTCGGGGCGGAAGCTGCGGGCATCGCCGAGGATGCGCGCCGTCCCCGGCAGCACGTTGCGTGTGCCGTCCGTCAGCAGTTCGGTGACCGAGACCACCGCGATATCGGCCGGGCTCAGGCGGCGCGACACGATGGTCTGGAGCTGCATCACGAGTGCGCAGGCGGCGACGAGGACCTCACTGCCCGCATGAGGCTTGGCGGCGTGGCCGCCGACGCCCTTCAGCACGATCTCGAAATTGTCCTCGGCCGACATGAAGGAGCCGGCGCGCGTCTGGAAGCGGCCGATGCCGAGGCCCGGCATGTTGTGCAGGCCGTAGATCTCGTCGAAGGGAAAGCGCTCCATCAGCCCGTCATCGAGCATGGCGAGGGCGCCGCGGCCCCATTCCTCGGCCGGCTGGAACAGGAAGCGCACGGTGCCGTCGAATCCACCTTCCTCTGCCAGCAGCTTCGCTGCGCCGAGCAGCATGCTGGTATGGCCGTCATGGCCGCAGGCATGCATCACGCCGGGGGTCTGCGAGCGATAGGGGCGTTCGCCCTGCTCTGTGATCCGCAGCGCGTCCATATCGGCGCGGAGCGCGATCGCACGGTTCCCGCTGCCGCGCTTGAGCGTGCCGACGACGCCGGTGCCGCCGATGCCTTCGACGACCTCGTCAAGTCCGAATTCGCGCAGTTTATGAGCGACGAAGGTGGCGGTGCGCTTCTCCTCGAAGCCGAATTCGGGATGCGTGTGCAAGTGGCGCCGCCACGCGGTCATCTCGGATTGCAGGGCGTCGAGATCGGGCTTGGGCATCGGTGCGGCCTCGTTGCGCGGATTGCGAAGCAATAGTGCAGATGCGCCGAAAGAAGCGCTGCAAACCGGTCTGTCGGATGCACATTTGTTGCGCATGGCGATGGGCAGGCAAGCGCACAGGCGCGTTCGTCACGGCCCGGCGGGAGTGCTAGGAACGTCGCAGGATTCGAGTCAGCCGATGCAGGAGGATGGAATGGCAGTGGACAAGGTTGCCCTGGTCACCGCGGGTGGGAGCGGCATGGGCGCTGCGGCGGCGAAGCGCCTCGCGCAGGACGGCTTCGCCGTCGGCATTCTCTCCTCCTCGGGCAAGGGCGAGGCGCTGGCCGCAGAGCTCGGCGGCATCGGCGTCACCGGCTCGAACCAGTCGAACGATGACCTGAAGCGCCTTGTCGATCTCGCCATGGAGCGCTGGGGCCGCATCGACGTGCTCGTCAACAGCGCCGGTCACGGGCCGCGCGCCGCGATTCTCGACATCACCGACGAGGATTGGCATCGCGGCATGGATACCTACCTGCTCAACGCCATCCGCCCGACGCGGTTGGTGACGCCGATCATGCAGAAGCAGAAGGCGGGCGCGATCATCAACATCTCGACCGCCTGGGCCTTCGAGCCGAGCGCGATGTTCCCGACCTCTGCGGTGTTCCGGGCGGGGCTCGCCTCCTTCACCAAGATTTTCGCCGACACCTATGCGGCCGACAATATCCGCATGAACAACGTGCTGCCGGGCTGGATCGACAGTTTGCCGGCCACCGAGGAGCGGCGGCAGGGCGTGCCGATGCAGCGCTACGGCACCAGCGACGAGATCGCCGGCACGATCGCCTTCCTCGCCTCGAAGGACGCGGCCTATATCACCGGCCAGAACCTGCGCGTCGACGGCGGCATCACCCGCTCGATCTGAGGTTGCTCCGGGCGCCGCTCAGGCGCCCGGCTTTCCGGCTTCGGCCATCGCCGCTTGATGAAGCTTCGGCTTGCGGATCAGCGGGAGGCCGATCGCGACGACCGCCAGCAGCCAGAGCACGATGCTCGTCGGCGTCGAGAACAGGATCTCGTAGCCGCCATCCGACAAGGACAGCGCCCGGCGGAAATTGTCCTCCAGCAGCCGGGCGAGCACGAAGGCCAGCATCAGCGGAATCAGCGGAATGCCGACCTTGCGCAGGATATAGGCGAGGACGCCGATCCCGGTGGTGATCAGCAGTTCGAAGGCCGAGTTCGAGACGGCGTAGACCCCGGCATAGGACAGGGCGAGGATGCCGGGATAGAGGATCCAGGCCGGCACCAGCAGCAGCCGCGCGAACAGCCCGACCAGCGGCAGGTTCAAAACCAGCAGCATCAGATTGCCGATATACATCGAGGCGATCAGACCCCAGGCGACCTCCGGCCGCTGCGTGAACAGCAGCGGGCCGGGCGTGATCGAGTACATCATGAAGGCGCCGAGCATCACGGCGGTGGTGCCGGAGCCGGGAATGCCGAGCGCCAGCATCGGCACCATCGAGCCGGTCTGTGCGGCGTTGTCGGCGGTTTCCGGCGCGGCGAGGCCGCGCATGTCACCCTTGCCGAAGGTGCCCTTGTCCGAGATGCGCTTCTCCGCGGTATAGGCCATGGCCGAGGCGACGGAGGCGCCGGTGCCCGGCAGCACGCCGAGGAAGAAGCCGAGCCCGGTCGCGCGCAGCATTGCGGGGATGCAGTAGACGATTTCCCGGAAGGTCAGGCGCGCGCCGTTGCCGGTGCGGGAGACCACGCCGCTGATCATGCCTTCCGCCAGGAAGAGGATCTCGGCGACGGCGAAGAGGCCGATCGTCAGGCTGGTGAAGTCGATGCCGCCCAGGAGTTCCAGCGAGCCGAAGGTGAAGCGCTCGACGCCGGTGCCGCCATCGATGCCGACCATGGCGAGCAGGAGCCCGAGCGCGACCGCGATCCAGGTCTTCACCGCCTTGCCCTCGCTCATCGTGCCGAGCAGCGCGAAGGACAGCACCATCAGCGCGACATAGTCGGCCGGGCCGAAGGAGAGCGCGAGCCGCGTCAGCGGCACGGCGAGGAAGGTCATCAGAATGACGGCGCTGGTTCCGCCGACGAAGCTGCCGATGCCGCTGATGGCGAGTGCCGCCGCGCCGCGCCCGGATTTGGCCAGCGGATAGCCGTCGAGCGTCGTCATCACCAGCCCGGGATCCCCGGGGATATTGAGCAGGATCGAGGAGATGCGGCCGCCATAGCCGCTACCATAATAGAGTCCGGCGAGCAGGATCAGTGCCGTCTCCGGCGGCAGCTTCAGTGCGAAGCAGAGCGGCAGCAGCAGCGCCACCGCATTGATCGGCCCGATGCCGGGCAGCGCGCCGATCGCGGTGCCGAGCGCCACGCCGGCAAAGGCGACAGTGAGATTGAGCGGGGTGAGCGCGACCTGGAAGCCGGTGAGGAGGGCGGCGAATGCGTCCATCTCAGATCCCCAGCGGTCCGCGCGGCAGCGGCAGGTCGAGCATCTTGTCGAGCAGCACGAAGAACACGACCGCGGTGGCGACGGCCGACACGGCGGCCGGCAATGGCCGCGCATGGAAGGCCAGTGCGGCCACGAAGCAGAGCAGGGCCGTGGCCGCGATGAAGCCGATCGGCAGCAGGAGCAGCGGGTAGATCAGGCTGGCCACGAGCACGGCAAGCGCGCGCGGCCATGTCCCGAACTCCATCGTCACCGGCCCTGGGCGCAACATCAGGATGAACCCGCCCAGGATCAGCACGCCGCCGATGATCGTCGGGAACACGCGTGGCCCCACCGGATCGGCCGCGAACGGCACATGCAGGGTCTGCGCGTGCCAGATCGCGCCCGCGCCGATGAGCGCGCAGATCAACCCGACCAGGCGATCGATCATGATCTCCTCCCGTTCCGCTGCCTTGTCGAAGGGCTTTTGGCCTTACTTGGCGAGGCCGACCTCGGCGGCCAGCGCCCGGAAATCGGCGGTTCGCTTCTTGGCGAAGGCGTCGAACTCCGCGCCGACCATGCTGAATTCGAACAGGCCCTGCTCGCCGCGCGCCTTTTGCCAGCGCGGATCGGCGTTGAGCTTGGTCAGCACGCCCGTCCAGTAGGTATAGGACGCTTCGGGCGCCTTCGGCGGGGCGTAGAAGCCGCGCACGATCGGCCACTGCACGTCATAGCCCTGTTCCTTGGCCGTCGGCACCTGCGCGAAGGCGCCGGGCAGGCGCTTCTCCGAGAAGGTCGCGAGCAGGCGGATCTCGCCGGCCTCCAACTGGCCGCGCACCTCGGAGGCATCGCCGGGGAAGAGGTCGATATGGCCGCCGATCAGGGCGCCGATCGCCTCGCCGCCGCCTTCATAGGCGAGATAGCGCATCTTGCGCGGATCGACGCCGGCCGCCTTCAGGACGAGCGCCGGCTTCATCCAGTCCTGGCTGCCGACTGTGCCGCCGGCGCCGACCTTGACCGAGGTCGGGTCCTTCTTCAGGGCCTCGACGACCTCGGCGAGGGTCTTGAAGCGGCTGTCCTTGCGCACGGCGAGCACGCCGTAATCGGCGCCGATCGCGCCGAGCCAGCGCACGTCGGATTCGCTGAAGCGGCCGAACTTGCCCTGGGCGAGATTGACCCAGGAGCCGGTCGAGACCGCGACGATGACATTGGCGTCGGCGGCGCGCTGCGCCTGGATGTTGTTATAGGCGATGGCGCCGATGCCGCCCGGCATGTTGGTGGTGCGGATTGACGGGCCGACCAGTCCCGTCTCGTTCAGCATGCGGCTGGTCAGCCGGCAGGTCAGGTCGAAGCCGCCGCCGGGGGCGGCAGGTGCGATGCATTCCGGGTTCTGCGGCTGGAAGTCCTGTGCGTGGACGGTTGCCGAGAGCAGCAGCGCACAGCAGGTGGCGATCGTTGTCCTCATGGCGTTCCTCCGAAAGTCCTGTTGCTCCCACCTGTCGGTGGCGGGGGGGCGTCGCAGTCCGGGCTCATGACTGGCCCGGTTCGATTGTCGACAATTTTTAGATTAGCGAGCCGGAGGCGCTTGTCAAACGGGCGGGTCAATGTAATTTGTGTCGACAATAAATGCTGGCCAGGCTGAAAAGGCGAGCGATCGATGCGAGGAACGGCCCAAAATGGCGACATTCAACAACAATGAGCGTCCGGCTCCGGACGGTGTTCTCGTCGATATCGCCGACTACGTGCTGAACTATCGCGTCGAGAGCAGCCTGGCCTACGAGACCGCCCGCAACTGCCTGATCGACACGATGGGCTGCGGCATGGAGGCGCTCGAATACCCCGCCTGCACCAAGCTGCTCGGCCCCGTCGTCCCCGGCACGACCGTGCCGAACGGCGCCCGCGTGCCCGGCACGCCCTACCAGCTCGATCCCGTTCAGGCCGCCTTCAATTTCGGCACGATGATCCGCTGGCTCGACTTCAACGATTGCTGGCTCGCCGCCGAATGGGGCCATCCGTCCGACAATCTCGGCGGCATCCTCGCGGTCGCCGACTGGCTGTCGCGCACCGCGGTCGCCGCCGGAAAGTCGCCATTGACGATGCGCGACGTCCTGACCGCGATGATCAAGGCGCACGAGATCCAGGGCTGCCTCGCGCTGGAGAACGCCTTCAACAAGGTCGGCATCGACCATGTCATCCTGGTCAAGGTCGCCTCGACCGCGGTCGTCGCCGGCATGCTCGGGCTCGACCGCGACGAGATCGTCAATGCGCTCTCGCTCGCCTTCGTCGACGGGCAGGCGCTGCGCACCTATCGCCACGCTCCCAATGCCGGCTCGCGGAAGAGCTGGGCGGCGGGTGATGCCACCAGCCGTGCCGTCCGACTCGCGCTGATCGCCCGCACCGGCGAGATGGGCTATCCCTCGGCGCTGTCAGCCAAGACCTGGGGCTTCTACGACGCCTCGTTCCGCGGCCAGAGCTTCAAGTTCCAGCGCCCCTACGGCTCCTATGTGATGGAGCACGTGCTGTTCAAGATTTCCTATCCGGCCGAGTTCCACTCGCAGACCGCGGTCGAGGCTGCGATGACCCTGCACGATCAGCTCAAGGCGATGGGCCGCAGCAGCGACGACATCGCCTCGATCAAGATCCGCACGCACGAGGCCTGCATCCGCATCATCGACAAGCGCGGCCCGCTGCATAACCCGGCCGATCGCGACCACACGATCCAGTACATGGTCGCCGTGCCCTTCATCTTCGGCCGCCTCACCGCTGCCGATTACGAGGACGATATCGCCGCCGATCCGCGCATCGACGCCCTGCGTGACAAGATCGAATGCGTCGAGGACCCGGCCTTCACCAAAGACTATCACGACCCCGAGAAGCGCTCGATCGCCAACGGCATGACGGTGACGCTGAAGGACGGCACGGTGCTGCCCGAGCTCGTCGTCGAATACCCGATCGGCCACAAGCGTCGCCGCGCCGATGGCATCCCGCTGCTGGAAGCCAAGTTCCGCACCAATCTCGCCCGCCGCTTCGTCGAGAAGCGCCAGCGCCAGATCCTCGATATCTCCCTGGATCAGGCGAAGCTCGAGGCGATGTCCGTCAACGACTACGTCGATCTCTACTGCAACTGAGTGCCCATGCCCTATCTCGTCGCCTCAGATCTTCCGTCAGAGCCGGCCGGCCAGCGCTTCCGCGCGCTGGTCGAGCGCGGCGGTATAGCCCAGCTTCCCGGTGCCCATAACGGCATGGCCGCGATTCAGGCCAGGATGGCCGGCTTCGAGGGCTTGTATCTGTCGGGCGCGGCGATGACGGCCTCGATGGGCATCCCCGATCTCGGCATGATCACCGTCGACGAGGTCTCCTTCTTCATCCGCCAGATCGCGCGGGCCTCCGGCCTGCCGCTCCTGGTCGATGGCGATACCGGCTATGGCGAGGCGCTCAACGTCATGCACATGGTCCGCGTCTTCGAGGAGGCCGGCGCCGGCGCCGTCCATATCGAGGACCAGCTGCTGCCGAAGAAATGCGGCCATCTCAACGATAAGAAGCTGGCCGACGCCCATGACATGGCGGCTAAGGTCGCCGCTGCCGCCCGGGCGCGCCGCCATCTCTACGTCATCGCCCGCACCGATGCCGCCGCGAGCGAGGGCATCGACGGCGCGGTCGCGCGTGCCAAGCTCTATCTCGAGGCCGGCGCCGACGCGATCTTCCCGGAGGCGCTGACCACGGCCGAGATGTTCCGCGAGTTTGCCCGCCGCATGCCCGGCGTGCCGCTGCTCGCCAACATGACCGAGTTCGGCCGCACGCCCTTCTTCACCGCCTCCGAGTTCGAGGCGATGGGCTATCGCATGGTGATCTGGCCGGTCTCGTCGCTCCGCGTCGCCAACAAGGCGCAGGAGAAGCTCTACGCCGCGCTTGCCCGCGACGGCGGCACGCATGCCATGGTCGACCAGATGCAGACGCGGGTCGAGCTCTACAAGACGATCGGGCTCGCCGATTACGAAGCACTCGACGCCTCGATCGTCGCGACGATCACGCCGGAAGGCATGCCCCAGCGCGAGCGCAGTGCGTGAGGACAGCGGGGCGCCGGAACGACCCGGCGCCCGAACCGCGGATGATGCGGCAAGAAGCGACCAGCTCGAAAAGGGCGGCGTAACGACAACGGGAGGAGATGAAAGATGCTGAAGCGTTTGACGATGGCCGGCGTCCTGGCCCTGGGGCTCGGCACTGGTGCGGCCCTCGCTGAACCGGCCAAGGTGATGATCCCCGCCAATCCCGGCGGCGGCTGGGACGGCGCCGGGCGCCACACAATGGCGGCCTTCGCCCAGTCCAAGGTCTTCACGGACGGGGCGTCCTTCACCAACAAGGGCGGTGCCGCCGGCACGATCGGTCTCGCCGAATTCGTCCGCACCGCCAAGGGCGACGACAACGCCCTGCTGGTCACCGGCGTCATCATGGTCGGCGGCGTCATCACCAACCAGACGCCGGTCTCGCTCAAGGACACGACGCCGCTGCTGCGCCTGACCAACGAGTACAATGCCATCGCCGTGCCTGCGAACTCGCCGATCAAGACCCCGGCGGACTTCATCGCCGCGCTCAAGGCCGATCCCGGCGCGCTCTCCGTCGGCGGCGGCTCGGCCGGCGGCGCCGACCATGTCATGCTGGCGCTGCTCGCCAAGCATGCCGGCGCGCCTGTCGGCAAGATCAACTTCGTCGCCTTCTCCGGCGGCGAGATCCTCGCTGCGCTCGGCGGTGGCAAGATCAAGGCGGCGATCTCCGGCGCCTCGGAATTCCGTGCCTTCGCCGAATCCGGCCGCATCCGCATCATCGCGACCTCCGGCCCGACGCGGGTCGACGGGCTCAATGCCCCGACGCTGAAGGAAGCCGGCATCCCGGTCGAGGTCGGCAACTGGCGCGGCTTCGTCGGCGCGCCCGGCATGAGCGACGCCGCCAAGAAGACCTGGCTCGACCGCTTCGCCAAGCTCCACGCCACCAAGGAGTGGAAGGAGACGCTGAAGACGCAAGGGTGGGAGGACGCCTATCTGCCGGGCGACGCCTTCAACGCCTTCCTCAAGAGCGAGGAGACCAACTGGACGAGCGCGCTCAAGGAAGTCGGCATCCTGAAATAGCCTCCGTCGAAGCCGGGCGGCGCGCCTGAGCGTGCCGCCCGCCATCCATCGCGAAGGGCGGCAAGGCAGATGTCATCGATGAAGAACGGTTCGGCTGCTGCGGGTGGACGGCCCTGGTGGCTCGGGCTCGCCATCCTGATCATGGGCGCGCTCTGGCTCAACGGCGCACGCAGCATCGCCTCCACCACCAACTATGTCGGCGTCGGGCCGGCCGCGATGGTGCTCGCCGTCGGGCTCGGGCTCGTCCTGCTCGGCTTCCTGCTGATCCTTCAGGCGCTGAAGGGGCAGCTCGCACCCGCCGGTGAAGACGAGGAGGAGGCGCCGTTCTCGCGCCCCGCCTTCCTGATGGCGCTGGCAGGGGTCGGCGTACCCTTGCTGACGATCCGCTGGCTCGGTTTTCCGTTCAGCGCGATGCTGGCCTTCACGCTGGTGACCCATGCCTTCGGCTCGCGCCGTACCCTGCTTGATCTCGGCATCGGCGCGCTGATCGCCAGCCTCGCCTGGCTCGGCTTCTCCCGCCTCGGCATCAGCCTTGGCCCCTTCTTCCCGCTGCTGGGTTGAGCCATGGACATCCTGAACCAGTTGCTCGGCGGGTTCGCGGTTGCCTTGCAGCCGATGAACCTGTTCTGGGCCTTCATCGGCTGTGGCCTCGGCACGGCGGTCGGCGTCCTGCCCGGCATCGGCCCGGCCCTGACCATCGCCCTGCTCCTGCCGGTGACCGCACAGGTCAATCCGGCCTCGGCCTTCATCATGTTCGCCGGCATCCTCTACGGTGCGCTCTATGGCGGCTCGACCACCTCGATCCTGTTGAACACGCCGGGCGAGAGCGGCTCGGTGATGACGGCGCTCGAAGGCAACCGCATGGCCCGCCGTGGCCGCGGCGCCGCCGCGCTGGCGACGGCCGCGATCGGCTCCTTCGTTGCCGGCACGATCGGCACGCTGGCGTTGACCTTCCTCGCGCCCGCCATCGCCGAGCTCGCCTTCGTCTTCGGCCCGGAGGACTATTTCGCGCTGATGATGCTCTCCTTCACCGCGGTCGCCGTGGTGATGGGGCGCTCGATGGTGCGCGGCTTCGCCGCCCTATTCTTCGGGCTGGCGCTCGGCACGATCGGCATCGATACCCAGACCGGCCAGACCCGCATGGTCTTCGGCACGCTCGAACTGCTCGACGGCATCTCGTTCACGGTCGTGCTGGTCTCGCTCTTCGCGATCGGCGAGACGCTCTATGTCGCAAGCCGGCACAGCGCGGCTCCGGCCGCCGTCAATCCGCTCTCCGGTGGAAGCTGGATGACGAAACAGGATTGGAAGCGCTCCTGGAAGCCCTGGCTGCGCGGCAGCGTCATCGGCTTCCCGATCGGGGCGCTGCCGGCCGGCGGAACGGAAATCCCGACCTTCCTCTCCTATGCGCTGGAGCGCCGCCTGACCAAGCATCCGGAGGAGTTCGGGCAGGGCGCGATCGAGGGCGTCGCCGGCCCCGAGGCGGCCAACAACGCGGCCGCCGCCGGCATCCTCGTGCCGTTGCTGACGCTCGGCCTGCCATCGACCGCGACGGCCGCCGTCCTGCTCGCCGCTTTCCAGAATTACGGGCTCCAGCCCGGCCCGCTGCTCTTCGCGACCAATCCCGATCTGCTCTGGGGCCTCATCGCCTCGCTCTATATCGGCAACGTCATCCTGCTGATCCTCAACCTGCCGCTGGTCGGCATCTGGGTCCGGCTGCTGCTGATCCCCCGGCACTACATCTATGGCGGCATCGTCGTCTTCGCGATGGTCGGCGTCTGGGGGCTCTCGACCTCCTGGATGGATCTGGCGCTGATGTGCGGCCTCGGCCTCGTCGGCTATGTCGCGCGCGTCCATGATTTCCCGATCGCGCCGGCCCTGATCGGGCTGATCCTCGGCCCGCAAGCGGAAATCCAGCTCCGGCGCGCGCTCGCCGTCAGCCAGGGCGACTGGAGCGTGCTGGTCGGCACGCCGATCGCGGCGACGCTGCTCGGGATCGCGGCATTGGTCCTGATCGTGCCGCCGCTGCTCGCCCATCGCCGCCGCCGCGCCGAGGCGGAAGGGCAGTCGGTCGCTGCTACCGGCTGAACCGGATCAGCGCTTCCCACCGTTCCGGCGCTTGCCCGGCTTGGCGCTTTCGCTCACGGCTAGCGCCGCCTGAAGCGCCATGCGGGCGGCGCGGATATGGCGGCGCATCAGGATTTCCGCGAGTTCGCCGTCGCGGTGGCTGATCGCCTCGGTGATCCGCATATGCTCGCCCCAGGCCTCGCGGCCGCGCCCGGGAACGGTCGAATGCAGGCGCCGGCACAGGCGCAGGCGCGGGTAGAACTGCTCGCAGAGCAATTCGGCCAGAATCGGATTGCCGCTGCCCTTGGCGATCCGGCGGTGGAAATCGGCCTCGGGCTCGTCCTGGAGATAGGCGCCCATCGGGTTGCGCTCGATCTCGCCGCGATGGCCCCGGACCAGTGCATCGAGCGCCGCGATCTCGGCCTCGCTCATGCTCTCGGCGGCGAGACGGGCAGCCATGCCCTCGGTCGCCTCGCGCACGTCGAGCAGGGCGAGGAACTCGGCCGCGCTCGGCTCGGCGACGCGCGCGCCCTGATTGGCGACATAGGTGACGAGCCCGCGCTCCTGCAGGCGCCGGATCGCCTCGCGAACCGGCGCGCGGCTGACGCCGAAGCGGCGCGCGATCGCCGGCTCGCTCAGCTTGGCGCCGGGCGCGATCTCCCCGGAGACGATGGCCGAGGAGAGGTCGTCGTAGAGTTTGACGGTAACGCCCACGCTCGCGGGGGGCAAAGTCTCGGCCAGCATCGAGCGGGTGCCTATCTGCTTCTGTTGCTGCGAGTATAGCGCAGTCGCCACGATTGCCGAGCCTGTTCATGCCCCCGATGTCGGCAAGGCAGCTGTTTGACGTCGCCACTTTTTTGCCCTACTCGTCGATCCGACGGTTCCCTCACGGGATCAAAAGGGAACGCGGTGCGGGTGGCGAGCCACCCCATGCCGTGGCTGCCCCCGCAACTGTAAGCGGCGAGCCTTTCGCCATACGCCACTGGGGCCTCGGACCTGGGAAGGCGGTGAAGGGCAGCGACCCGCGAGCCAGGAGACCTGCCGTCAGCCGTGGTCACACGCGGACACGTTCGGCCGGGGTGCGCCGATTGCTGATTCGACCGTTCGCCGTCTTTCATACGGCTGATGGGAGATCGCGTTCGCGGTGACGTGCCACTGACGTCAACGCCCGAGGTCTCCATCGTGAACGTCTTCCTCCCGGCCGCCGGACGCGGCCGCTTGCTGCTCTCCGCCTCCTGCCTCGCCATCGCCGGCGCAACAGCCCCGGCCTTCGCCCAACCCGCTCCTGCGACGATGGCGCTCGACGAGATCGTCGTCAGCGCCACGGGCACGCCGACACCCGCGCGCGAGATCGCGAGCTCGGTCACCGTCATCACCGCCCGGGATATCGAACAGCAGCAGCGCCGGACGCTGCCGCAGGCGCTCGCCGCCGTGCCCGGCCTCAACATCGTGCAGACCGGCGGGCCGGGCGGCCTGACCTCGGTCTTCATGCGCGGCACCAACTCCAACCACGTCAAGGTGCTGATCGACGGCATCGAGGCCAATGATCCCTCGGCGCCGAACCGCTCCTTCGATTTCGGCTCAATGCTGACCGAGGATATCGAGCGCATCGAGGTGCTGCGCGGCCCGCAGAGCGGCCTCTACGGCGCCAACGCGCTGGGCGGCGTCATTTCGGTGACCACGAAGCGCGGCGAGGGGCCGCCGAAGATGACCGCGCGCGTCGAAGGCGGATCGCACGGCACGTTCAACCAGTCCCTCGGCTTCAGCGGCGGCGACGCGCGGTTCAACTATGCCTTCAACGCCGCCCATTTCCGCGCCGACGGGACCGAGGTGACGCCACCGAACCTCGTGCCGCCCGGCCGCCGGATCAACCCGAACATCTTCGACAATTACAGTTACTCCGGCCGTCTCGGCTTCGCCCTCACCGATACGCTGACGCTCAACTGGGTCGGTCGCTATCAGGACGGCCAGTTGCGCAATACCGGCGACACCGGTTTCCCGAGCAAGCCCTCGCCCTATCGTTCCCAGCAGAACTATGCGCAGGCCTTCACCCGTGGCGAACTCGTCTGGGACCCGCTCAGTGGCCGCTTCGTCAACACCTTCGGCGTGTCCTATTCACGCCAGGACAGGGGGACGCGGACGGCTTCCGCGGTGACCGGCCTGCTCGGCCTGCCCAATCAGAGCCTTGGCGAGCGCACCAAGCTCGACTGGCGCGGCAATCTCGAGATCACCAAGGGCCACAACCTGATCACGGGCCTGCAATATGAGCGCGAGCGGCTGGATACGGCGAGCCTGATCGCTTCGAACGGCAACAAGGCGGCCTATCTCGAATACCAGGGCAATATCGAGGATCGCTATTTCATGGCGGCCAACATCCGCCACGACCATGACGACAGCTATGGCGGGCACACGACCTACCGCATCGCGCCGGCCGTCCTCATCCCAGGTACGGAGACCAAGCTAAAGGCGAGCTACGGCACCGGCTTCAAGGCGCCGACGCTAAGCGAGCTCTTCATCGACTATCGTCCCGGCTACAATTTCTTCGGCAACCCGAACCTGAAGCCGGAGGAAAGCCGAGGCTGGGATGTCGGCTTCGAGCAGCCGCTCTTCGACAAGCGCCTGCAACTCGGCGCGACCTGGTTCCAGAACGATATCGAGAACCTGATCGTCACCAATACAAGGCGCGATTCCTACGCCAATATCGGCAAGGCGAAGACGAAGGGCGTCGAGGCCTTCGCCGCGCTGGAAATCTCGCCGCAGTTCCGCATCCGCGCCGACTACACCTTCACCCTCGCCAAGGACGAGATCGCGCGGCAGGAGCTGCTGCGCCGGCCGCGCCACAAGGCGAGCGCGACCGCGACCTGGACGCCGACGGACAAGCTCAGCCTCTCGGCGACGCTGATCCATATCGGCTCCTGGGTCGACGGCAACCGCGACTTCTCGGTGCCCCGCATGCGGGCGAAGGGTGCGACGCTGGTCAACCTCGCCGCCGAGTACAAGGCGACCGACAAGGTGACGGTGTTCGGGCGGGTCGATAACCTCTTCGACAAGCGCTGGGAGAATCCGGTCGGCTTCCTCGTGCCGGGCCTCGGTGTCTTCGGCGGTATCAAGGTGGCCATCGGCGGATGAACCTGCCTCTCGTCCTGCGCCGTCTGCGCGGCGCCTGCCTCCTGCCCATCGCGCTTGCGGGCGCGATGGCATCGGTCTCGCTTGCTGCGGACCGGCCGGCACGCATTGTCTCGCTCAACATGTGCACGGACGAGCTCGTCCTGCGCCTGGCCGATCCCGTACGCATCGCTTCGGTGACGTGGCTGTCGCAGGACCCGCGCAACGCCAACATGGCCGAGGCCGCGCGCCGGGTCCCCGCCAATCACGGCCTTGCCGAGGAGGTGCTGGGCTTCAAGCCCGATCTCGTCGTCGCCGGTGCCTATACGACGCGCGCCACCGTTTCCCTGCTCGGGCGCGTCGGCGTTACGGTCAGGGAGTTCGGCGTTCCCCGCAATCTCGCGGAGATGAAGGCGCAGATCACGGAGATGGCCGACCTGCTCGGCGAGCCCACGCGCGGACAGGCCTTGCTCGCCGGGATCGAGCAGCGCCTGCAGGCTCTGGCCGCCCGCCGCGTCGAGCGGCCGTTGCGGGCGGTCGTGCTCCGTCCCAGCGGCTTCACGGTTGGCCGGGGTTCGCTCGTCGACGAGATTCTGACACGCGCCGGCCTCGTCAACATCGCGGCCGAGCTCGGCGTCGAGAGCTATGGCCAGATCGCGCTCGAAACCGTGGCGCTTGGCCGCGCCGAGGTTCTGATCCTGAACGAGACGCCGGACGGCCCGCCGTCCCTGGCGCATGAGATCCTGCACCATCCTGTCATCGACCGGCTCGGCGCCCGGCTGAAGCTTGTCGCGCTGCCGTCGCGGCTCTGGACCTGCGCCGGCCCGAGCGTGCTCGACGCGATCGAAATGCTGGTGCGTGCCGTGGAGGAGAAGTCATGAGGTCGGAGGCTTCACGCGGCGTCAGGCCGGTGGTGCTGTTGAGCCTGCTCGCTCTCGCCACCTTGGCCGCGACCGTGATGTCCATGGCCGTCGGCTACGCGCCCCTGGCGCTCGGCCAGGCGGTGACGGACCTCCTCGCAGGGGAGAAAAGCCTGCCGGCGCTGGTGCTCTACGAACTGCGCCTGCCGCGCGCCCTGCTCGGCGCCCTCGTCGGCTTCAGCCTTGGCATGGCCGGCGCGGCGATGCAGGGGTTGTTGCGCAATCCACTCGCCGAGCCCGGCGTGATCGGCATTTCCAGCGCCGCGGCCTTCGGCGCCGTCCTCGCCTTCTATAGCGGGCTCTCTGCCAGCCTTGCCCTTGCCCTGCCGCTCGGCGGTATCGCCGGCGCGCTGCTGGCGACCGTGATCCTCTTCGTCCTGCTCGGCCGCGGCGCGAGCACGACCACGCTGATCCTTGCGGGCGTGGCGCTGAACAGCTTTGCCGGAGCTGCGACCGCGCTCGCGCTCAATCTCGCGCCCAATCCCTATGCGGCGCTGGAGATCGTCTTCTGGTTGATGGGCTCGCTGGCGGATCGGAGCATGAACCATGTCGCGCTCGCCTTGCCCCTGATGCTGCTCGGCTGGGTCCTGCTCGCCTCGGCGGCGCCGGCGCTCGATGCGCTCAGCCTCGGCGAGGACACGGCCGCGAGCCTCGGTTTCGACCTCGCCTGGCTGCGGGCGCGGTTGGTCGGCGGCGCGGCGCTGGCCGTCGGGAGCGCGGTCGCCGTCACCGGCGCGATCGGCTTCGTCGGTCTGGTCGTGCCGCATCTGCTGCGCCCTCTGGTCGGCCATCAGCCGGGCCGGTTGCTGATCGCCTCCGGCTTCGGCGGCGCCATTCTCGTCCTTGCGGCCGATATCGGCGTGCGGCTCATGCCGGTCCGGCCGGAACTCAAGCTCGGCGTGGTCACCGCGCTGATCGGCGCGCCCTTCCTCTTCGCGCTGGTGCAGCGCCTGCGCCGGGAGGCCATGTGATGGCAATCACGGCGTCCGGCCTCACGGTTTCGCTCGGCGGCAGGCCGATCCTGCAAGGGGTCGATGCGCAGGTCCGGCCTGGCGAGGTTCTCGGCCTGATCGGCCCCAACGGCGCCGGCAAGACGACCTTGCTGCGCGTGCTGGCCGCGCTGCTCGCGACTGACCGTGGCGGCGTCGATTACGACGGCTCTACGGCACGGGAGCTCGGTCGAGCCACGCTCGCGCGCCGCGTCGCCTTTCTCGCTCAGGGCGGCGAGGCGCCTGCGGCTCTCTCCGTCGAGGCGCTGGTCGGGCTCGGTCGCTTGCCGCATCGCCGCCCCTTCGCCGAGGCCGGCGAAGCTGACCGGCAGGCGGTCGCACGGGCGCTGGCGCTTTGCGACGTCGCCGACTTCGCCGGCCGCGCGGTCGGCACGCTCTCGGGCGGCGAGCGCCGTCGCGTCCTGCTGGCGCGGGCATTGGCGGTGGAGGCGCCTTATCTCCTGGCAGACGAGCCGCTGGCCGGCCTCGATCCGCAGCATCAGCTCGACAGCTTGCAACTGCTGCGCCGGATCAGCCGCGACGGCACCGGGGTCGTCGTCGTGCTGCACGACCTGACGCTCGCCGCCCGCTTCTGCGACCGGCTCCTGCTGCTCGATCGCGGCCGGCGGGTTGCCGACGGGCCTGCCGCGGATGTCCTCGACGACGTCAGGCTCGCGCAGGTCTTCGGTGTCCACGCCCTGCGCGGCTCCCATGCCGGCGAGCCCTTCCTTCTGCCCTGGCGCAGGCTCGACAATGAAGATGCGCCCTGAGCGGCGCCGATATCGACAGGGCTCGAAACAGGCGCTACCTCGTCTAGACGGCTAACGGGGGTGGATCGGGGAATGCGTGAGGCAGGGGCAAGTCTGGCTGGCGCGCTCATTCTCTTCTTCGCCCGCTTCATCACGGCCGTCCGTGGCCGCTGGGCCGGCATCGAGCCCACGGACGAGCAGCGCATCTACTTCGCCAACCATGCCAGCCATGGCGATTTCGTCCTGATCTGGACCGTGCTGCCGCGGCGCCTGCGCTTCATGACCCGTCCCGTCGCGGGGAGCGATTACTGGCTGAAAGGCGCCTTGCGCCGCTTCATCGGCCGCGACGTCTTCAATGCCGTCCTGATCGACCGCGATCGCGGGAGCCGCACCAGTGATCCAATCGTGCAGATGACCGAGGCGCTCGATGCCGGCTCATCGCTGATCGTCTTCCCGGAAGGCACGCGCAACACCACGGAGGCGCGCCTGCTGCCGTTCAAGAGCGGCCTGTTCCATCTGGCGCAGGCGCGGCCGAACGTGGCGCTGGTGCCGGCCTGGATCGACAATCTCAACCGCGTCATGCCGAAGGGCGAGTTCGTGCCGATCCCGCTGATCTGCACCGTGACCTTCGGCGCGCCGCTTCGCCTCGATGAGGGCGAGGCCAAGCCCGATTTCCTGGCGCGGACTGAGGCCGCGCTGCTCGCCCTGTCCCCGAAGGCGAACGCGTCATGACGATGCCGCATCCCGATCTGGTCGCCGTGCTCGCCGGCATTCTCGGCGTCCTCGTCGTCGCCTCCACCATCGGCTTCGTGCTGCAGCGCAAGCTCTCGCCAGACGGTTCCAATGCCGTGGTCGAGAATCTCAACGACCGCATCCGGGCCTGGTGGGTCATGGTCGTGCTGATGGGGCTCGCGCTCATCGGCGGCAAGACCGGTGTGACCCTGCTCTTCGGCTTCTGTTCCTTCGCGGCGCTGCGCGAGTTCATCACGCTGACCGATACGCGCCGCGCCGATCACTGGGCGCTGGCTACGGCTTTCTTCGTCGTGCTGCCGGTGCAGTACTACCTGATCTGGATCGAGTGGTACGGGCTCTACTCGATCTTCATTCCCGTCTACGCCTTCCTGCTGATGCCGATCATCGCCGCGGCGCGCGGCGACACCGACCATTTCCTGATCCGCATCGCCGAGGTGCAGTGGGCGCTGATGATCTGCGTCTTCGCCACCTCGCATGTGCCGGCTTTGCTCAGCCTCGATATCGCCGGCTATGAGGGCCGCAATGTCCTGCTGATCGCCTTCCTCGTCATCGTCGTGCAGATCAGCGACGTCCTGCAATATGTCTGGGGCAAGCTTCTGGGCCGCACCAAGATCGCGCCGAAGCTCTCGCCCTCGAAGACGGTGGAGGGCTTCGTCGGCGGTGCGCTCAGCGCCACCGCCGTCGGCGCCGGCCTGTCCTGGATGACGCCGTTCACGCCGCTTCAGGCGGCCTTCCTCGCGCTGGTCATCGTTCTCATGGGCTTCTTCGGCGGGCTCGTCATGTCGGCGATCAAGCGCGACCGCGGCGTCAAGGACTGGGGCAACCTGATTGCCGGCCATGGCGGCTTCATCGACCGGCTCGATTCGGTCGTCTTCTCTGCGCCGATCTTCTTCCATCTCGTCCGCTATGGTTGGTCGGCCGTATGAGCCCGCCTTTCGCGCGCCTGATGCGGAGCAGCATCGTCCATGTCGGCTTCGCTTTCCTCGCGATGGGCGGCTGGGCGGCCTTCGCCAACCGCGCCCATCCGATGCCGGCGCCGCTCCATGCCGGCCTGCTGCAGGGCGCGATCTCGGCGACGATCACGCTGGTCCTGAAACGCGCGATCGAATGTCTCGCCAGCCGCTTCTCCGGCCTCGCCGCCTTGCTGGCGCCGCCCGTGATCGCCGGCCTCGTCTCCGCGACCCTGCTGACGATCCTGCACACGCTCGGCGGCACGCCCGAGATCGCGAAGACCATCGCCGTGCCGCTCACCGTCGCGACGAGCTATGCCGCGCTCTACAATTATTCGCTCTGGCGCACCCGGAAGGCCTGAATCATGGCGCAGGACGAGAACCGCCGCCCGCTCGCCAGCCGCGATTCCGGCTGGGCCCGCACGATCGCCCGCAAGCTGAGCACGGCCTCGGTGACGCCGAACCAGATTTCGATGGCGAGCATGGCGATGGCGGCCGTCGCCGGCATCGCCTTCTGGCAAGCGGGGGCGGCCACCGGTGGCTCCCGCGTTGCTTTGCTGCTCGTCGCAGCCCTGTTCTGCCAGTTCCGATTGCTCTGCAACCTCTTCGACGGGATGGTGGCGATCGAGGGCGGCAAGCAGGCGCCGGACGGACCCTTCTGGAACGATTTCCCGGACCGCGTCGCCGATATCCTGATCCTTGTCGGCGTCGGCTATGGCGTGGGCCAGCCGGCCTTGGGCTGGGCCGCGGCGGCCTTTGCGGTGCTCACCGCCTATACCCGCGAACTCGGCCGCAATTGCGGACTGCCCGCCGATTTCTCGGGGCCAATGGCCAAGCAACATCGCATGGCGGTGGTCACCGCGGCGGCCGTGCTCTCGCTGGCGGAGCCGCTCTGGAACGGGCACAACCAGATCCTCGTCGGAGCGCTCTGGCTGATCGCAGTCGGGGCTGCGATCACCGCGATCCGGCGCGCTGCGAACATCGTCCGCCAACTGCGCGCCGGTCGATAGTCATCTTCGATCTCAGATCGATTCGATCAGCAGCTTGCGCGCCGCATCGACCGTGAGCTCCACCGGGTTGCCGCCGGTCGAGGGGTCGGCCACGGCGGCCTCGGCCAGTTCGTCGATCCGGTCGGTGCCGACGCCGAGCGCGCCGAGCTTGTCGGGGATGCCGAGATCGGAGCGTAAACCCAGCACGAAATCGTAGAAGCCGTCGAAGCCCCCGGCGATGCCGAGATAGGCGGCGGCGGCCGCGATCCTCTCCTCGATCGCCGGCCGGTTGAAGCGCAGCACCGGCGGCATCACCACGGCGTTCGTGGTGCCGTGATGGGTATGGTAGACCGCGCCGACCGGGTGGGAGAGCGAATGGATCGCGCCGAGCCCCTTCTGGAAGGCGACGGCGCCCATCGCGGCCGCCGCCATCATCTGCGTGCGCGCCTCGATATCGCTGCCGTCGGCATAGGCGCGGGGCAGATAGGTCTTCACCAGCCGCATACCTTCGAGCGCGATGCCTTGGCTCATCGGATGGAAGAAAGGCGAGGAATAGGCTTCGAGGCAATGCGCGAAGGCATCCATGCCCGTGCCGGCGGTGATCGCCTTGGGCATGCCGACCGTGAGCTCGGGATCGCAGATCGTCACGCCCGGCAGGAATTTCGGGTGGAAGATGATCTTCTTGGTATGGGTCTGCGAATTGGTGATGACCGAGGCGCGGCCGACCTCGGAGCCGGTGCCAGCCGTGGTCGGCACGGCGACGATCGGCGCGATGCCCTCGACAGAGGCGCGCGTCCACCAGTCGCCGACATCCTCGAAATCCCAGACGGGTCTGGTCTGGCCGGCCATGAAGGCCACGCATTTGCCGAGATCTAGGCCGGAACCGCCGCCGAAGGCGACGACGCCGTCATGCCCGCCCGCCTTGAAGGCGCGGACGCCGTCGTCGAGATTGCGGTCGTTCGGGTTCGGATCGACATCGGCGAAGATCGCCCGGCCGAGCCCGCCGGCCTCGAGGATGTCGAGCGCGCGGCCCGTGATCGCCATCGTCGCCAGCCCGCGATCGGTGACGAGCAGCGGCCGCTTCATGCCGAGCGCCTTGCAGTGGTCGGCCAGTTCCCTGATCCGCCCGGCGCCCAGCTTGACGGCGGTCGGATAGCTCCAGTTCGCGGTGATCGGCATCAGCCAGCTCTCTTCAGATGGTAGGATTTCGGACGGGTGAGGTTGTGGAAGCCGATGACCGAGAGCGAGCCGCCCCGCCCGGTCTCCTTGACGCCGGTCCAGCACAGCGCCGGGTCGAGATAATCGGCGCGGTTCATGAAGACGGTGCCGGTTTCAAGCTCCGCACCCAAACGGGCGGCACGCTCGGCATCGCCGGTCCAGAGCGAGACGGTAAGGCCGTATTTGGAATCGTTCATCAGCGCGAGCGCTTCGGCATCGTCGTGCACCTTCATGATGCCGACAGCCGGGCCGAAGGTCTCCTCGCGCATGATCGTCATCGAATGATCGACGTCGACCAGGATCTGCGGCGCGAGATAGGCGCCGCCATCGTCCTGCGGGAAGAGCTTGGGATCGACCAGCGCCCGCGCGCCCTTCGCGGTTGCTTCCGCGATCTGCTCGCGGACGACCTGTGCGAAGCGCTTATGCGCCATCGGGCCGAGCGAGGACTCGGGATCGAGCGGGTTGCCGAGCCGGTAATTCGAGACCCAGGCGACCGATTTCTCGACGAAGGCGTCGTAGAGGCTCTCATGCACATAGATGCGCTCGATACCGCAGCAGCACTGCCCGGAATTGAAGGTCGCGCCGTCCATCAGCGTATCGACGGCCTTGTCGAGATCGGCGTCCTCCATGACATAGCCGGGGTCCTTGCCGCCGAGCTCAAGCCCGATGCCGGTGAAGGTGCCGGCCGCCGCGCGCTCGATCGCCTGCCCGCCCGCGACCGAGCCGGTGAAATTGATGAAGTCGAACTGCTTCCCGGCGATCAGGCGCGACGAGGTCTCGTGGTCGAGAAAGACATTGGCGAAGACCTCCTCCGGCACGCCGGCCTCGTGAAAGGCGCGTGCCAATCGCTCGCCGGTGAGGAGCGTCTGGCTGGCCTGCTTGAGGATGACCGCATTGCCGGCGATGAGCGCCGGCGCGACCGAGTTGATCGCGGTCATATAGGGGTAGTTCCATGGCGCGATGACGAAGACGACGCCATGCGGCTCGCGCGCGATGAAGCGCTTGAAGGCGGCGCTGTCCTCGATGACAACAGGTGCCAGCGCCTCGCCCGCGATCGAGGCCATGTAGTTCGAGCGCTCGTTGAAGCCCTTGAACTCACCGCCATACTTCACCGGACGGCCCATCTGCCAGGCGAGCTCGGTCACCACCTCCTGGCCCATCTCGTTAAGCCGCGCGACGCCCCTGAGCACCAGCGCGATGCGCTCGTCGAGCGGGCGCTTCGCCCAGGATTTCTGCGCCTTGCGGGCGCGAGCCACCACGGCTTTGGCGCCGTCGAGGCTCAGGGCAGGCCGCTCGGCATAGACCGAGCCGTCCACCGGCGACACGCATCGGATCATCGTCATCGTCACTATCCGTCTGGCTGAAGGCTTTTGCTGCGGGAGGAGGGGGGCGGTCAGGCGCGTTCGAAACCGCGCTTCACTTCCCAATCGGTGATCCGGCGATCGTATTCCTCCTGCTCCCATTCGGCGGCGCGGACATAATGGTCGATCACGTCGTCACCGAAGGCCTTGCGCAGCATCGCCGAGCCCTTCAGCGCCACGGTCGCATCACGCAGGGTCTTCGGGATTTCGCGGACGTTCCGGTCGCCATAGGCATCGCCGACGAAAGCCTCCTCCAGCTCCATCTTCTTCTCGATGCCGTCGATGCCGGCGGCGAGCAGCGCCGCCATGGCGAGATAGGGATTGAGGTCCGAGCCGCCGACGCGGCATTCGATGCGAATACCCTTGGTGCCGGCGCCGCAGAGCCGGTAGCCGGCGGTGCGGTTGTCGGCGCTCCAGATCGCCTTGGTCGGCGCGAAGGTACCGGCGACGAAGCGCTTGTAGGAGTTGATATAAGGCGCGAGGAAGCCGGTGATGTCGGAGGCATGGGCGAGAAGCCCCGCGACATAGTTCCGCATCAGCGGCGACATGCCGTGTTTCGCCTGCGCATCGAGGAAATGCGGGGTCTTGCCGTCGGCGCTCCAGAGCGACTGGTGGATATGCGAGGAGGAGCCGGCATGCGCGTTGCTCCACTTGGCGAGGAAGGTGATCGACTTGCCCTGCGACCAGGCGATCTCCTTGCAGGCGTTCTTGATGATCGCATGCCGGTCCGCCATCGTCAGCGCGTCGGCATAGCGGACATTGATCTCCTCCTGCCCGGCCGAAGCCTCGCCCTTGGAGTTCTCGACCGGGATGCCGGCGCCCTGCAGGCCGTTGCGGATCGCCCGCATCACCGCCTCTTCCTTGGTCGTCTGGAAGATGTGGTAGTCCTCGTTGTAGCTGCTCGCCGTCTTGAGATCGCGATAGCCGCTGGCGCAGGCGTTCTCGTAGCTCTGGTCGAACAGGAAGAATTCGAGCTCGGTCGCCATATAGGCCTTGAGCCCCATCGCCTCGAGCCGCCTGACCTGCTTCTTCAGCACGGCGCGCGGCGAATGCGGAATGTCATGGCCGTGATGGTCCTGCACGTCGCAGAGCACGAGCGCGGTGCCTTCGAGCCATGGCACGCGGCACAAGGTCGAGAGGTCGGGCTTCATGGTGTAGTCGCCGTAGCCGGCGGCCCAGCTCGTCGCCGCATAGCCGGCTACGGTTTCCATCTCCATGTCGGTCGCGAGCAGGTAGTTGCAGCTATGCGTCTCGTGATGCCCACTCTCCAGGAAGAAGGCGGCATGGAAGCGCTTGCCCATCAGGCGCCCCTGCATGTCGACGAGACAGGCCAAAACCGTATCGATGCGGCCGGCGGTGACATCCTGCTTCAGAGCGTCGAGCGTGTAGGCTTGCGTCATGCCGGTCATCCATCTCCGATGCGCGATCTTCACACGGGAATGCGTCCGGCGGAATAGCCGGCTCGCATGTTCTCGTGCGGTTTATGCGGGGATCAGACCAGCGCCTGGACCTGGATCTCGACCAGGATGTTCTCGGCCGCCAGGCGCGACTCGACGGTGGCGCGGGCCGGCGGTTGCGCCGGATCGACCCAGGCTTCCCAGGCGGCGTTCATCTCGCTGAAATTCGCGATGTCCTTCAGCCAGATATTGGCGACGACGATGCGGGTCTTGTCGGTGCCGGCCATCGCCAGATAGCCGTCGATCTGCTTGAGGATGTCGGCCGTCTGCTCGCGCACGCCACCGCTGCGATCGGCTGCAGTGAGGCCTGAGAGGAAGGCGAAGCCGTTGGCGACGAGCACCTTGCTCAATCGTCCGGTCACTTCATGGCGTGTGATCATGGTCTGTCCTCCGGGGAAAGATGCCGGCGACGGCCGGCGGGGCAGGGGAATTCGCTCTCAGCCTTCCGCCATCAGGGCGGCGGCGCGCTCTCCGACCATCATGGCCGGCGCGTTGATGTTGCCCGATGGGATAGTGGGGAAGATCGAGGCGTCGACGACGCGCAGGCCTTCGACGCCATGCACCCGCAATCTGGCGTCGACCACGGCGTCGCTCACGTCGGGGCCCATCCGGCAGGTCCCACAGGGGTGGAAGACCGAATAGGCGTTCGCGCGGATCGCGGCGACATGCGCCTCCTCGTCGGCGGCTTCCGGCCCCGGCCGGATCGCGGTGTCGATCACGGCGGAGAGCGTCGGTGTCGCGGCGAGCCGGTGCAGGAAGCGCGCGCCGTCCAGCAGGATGCGCAGGTCCTCGGGATCGGAGAGATAGTTCGGCGCGATCTCCGGCGCGACCTGCGGATCGGGCGAGCGGATCGCGACATGGCCACGGCTGAGCGGGCGACAGGGCGAGACGCTGAGGCTGAAACCGGGGAACGGGTCGGGCTTCATCAGGGCGCGCACGCCCGGCACGGCGCGCTCATAGCTCAGCGGCGAGAAATAGAGCTGCATGTCGGGCCGCGTCAGCTCCGGCCGGGTGCGATAGAATCCACCGCCCTGGTTGACGCTGAGCGAGAGCGGCCCGCGCCGCCGCAACAGATAGTTCGCGGCCATGCCGATGCGGGCGGGCCAGGACAGCAGCGCCTCGTTCAGGCTCGGCCGCTTCGAACGATAGACATGGTCGTAGCAGAGATGGTCCTGCAGGTTGCTGCCGACGGCCGGCTGGTCGAGCAGCGGCGTGATGCCGTGCTGCTTCAACAGCTCCGCCGGGCCGATGCCGGAGAGCTGCAGCAATTGCGGCGAGTTGAATGCGCCGCCGGAGAGGACGACCTCCCTGCGGGCGCCGAAGCGCAAGGTCTCGCCGCCGCGCTTGGCTTCGACGCCGATGGCGCGCCGTCCGTCGAACAGGATGCGCGTCACCTGCATGTCGGTTTCGAGTTTCACGCCCCCGCGCCGCCTTGCCGGATGCAGGAAGGCGCGCGCAGCCGACTCGCGCCGGCCACCGCGCGTGGTGATCTGGTAGAAGCCGGCGCCTTCGCTGGTCGCGCCGTTCAGGTCCGGATTGAAGCCCAGGCCCGCTTCGCCGGCCGCCTTGACGAAGAGCGGCGTGAGCAGATGAACCTCCTTGGCGACGTTCTCGACATGCAAGGGGCCGCCTGCACCATGCCAGATGGAGGCGCCCAGCGCGTGGTCCTCCATGCGCCTATAGGCGGCGAGCACCTCGGCCCAGCCCCAGCCGGGATTGCCGAGCCGCTGCCATTCGTCGAAATCCTCGGCCTGGCCGCGGGCATAGACCATCGCATTGATCGCGCTCGATCCGCCGACCACCTTGCCGCGCGGCTGGTAGATTTCCCGCCCATCCAGCCCGGCTTGCGGCGTGGTCCGGTACATCCAGTTCATGCGGCGATGGTAGAAGGTCTTGCCGTAGCCGATCGGCAGATGGACCCAGGGGCTGAGATCGCGCGGCCCGGCCTCGATCACCAGGATCGAACCATGGCCGGCTTCGGCGAGCCGCCCGGCCAGCACGCAGCCGGCCGAACCCGCGCCGACGATGATCACGTCCCATTCGCTCAAGATGCTCTCACCCGCTGTGCCTGCCGGAATTGCTAGGGAGAATTGGGCTTCCCGCTAAGGGCCATTCCCGCCGAAGCGTCAGTCCACTCGCCGGCCGCCATGAGGTCGTCGATGCTGCGGCGCAGGTCGAGGACGCCGGCCTTGATCTCCGCCGTGGTGAAGCCGCTGAAGCCCAGCACGAGACCGTCTTGCGCGACGGGTTCGAGGCAGAAGCGGCTGATCGGCGCGACCGTCACGCCGCGCCGGGCGGCGGCCTGCGTCAGCGCGACGGCATCGAGCCCGTCACGGAGAGAGGCGATGGTATGCATGCCGGTCTGGGTCGGCACGACCTCCAGATCGGGCGCCAGATACTCCCGCGCAGCGTCCTCCAGCGCCTGGTAGCGCTCCTGGTAGAGCTTGCGCATCCGGCGCACATGCGTCGCGAAATGCCCCTCGACGATGAAATCGGCGACGATGCCTTGCAGCGCCGTCGGAACGCCCGGCGAAAAGGCTTCGAGGCAGATGCCCATCTGCTCGACCAGATGCGGCGGCGTGACGAGGAAGCCGAGCCGCAATGACGGGAACAGCGTCTTCGAGAAGGTCCCGACATAGATGACGCGGCCGCTGCGATCGATGCTGGTCAGCGTCGCCATCGGCGCGCCCTGGAAGCAGAACTCGCCGTCCCAGTCGTCCTCGATGATCCAGGCGCCGCTGGCCTCGGCCGCCTCCAGCAGGGCGAGCCGCCGCTCCAGGCTCATCTTGGCGCCGAGCGGTTGCTGATGTGCCGGCGTCACGAAGGCGAGCCTGAATTCGGGCGCGCGGCGCAGGCCCTCCTCGACCACGAGCCCGGCCTCGTCGACCGGGACGGGCACGATCTCGACGCCGGACTGGATCATGCTGTTGCGGGCGCCGATCGCGCCGGGATCCTCGAACCAGACCTTGTCGCCGGGGTCGAGCAGCGTCGCGGCGATCAGTTGGAAGGCCTGCTGCGCGCCGGCCACCACGAAGACCTGCTGCCATTCGCAGGCGATGCCGCGATTGAGTCTGAGATGCGCGGCGATGGCCTGGCGCAGGGCCCGCTCGCCATGTGGATCGGGATAGCCGAGCACCTGATGGCGCGGCTTGCGCCAATGCTTGCCGGATAGCCTGGCCCATTGCGCCATCGGGAAGGCGTCGAAGGCCGGCATCGCCGTGGTGAAGGCGCGGGGCTGGTGCGGCAGGCGCGTGCCGAACAGTTTTGACGCCGTGTTCATGGCCTGCGCCAGCTTGACCCGCGCCGTCGGCGCGGCGACGGCGGCGGCGGCCGGCGCGGGCCGTTCGTTTGCCAGCGCCTGGCTGACATAGGTGCCGGAGCCGACGCGGGTCTCGATCAACCCCTCCGCCGCAAGGCGCTCGAAGCTTTCGACGATGGTGGTGCGGGCGACCCTGAATTCCTGCGCCAGCGTCCGCGTCGCCGGCAGGCGCTCGCCGACCTTGAGCGTGCCGCCGAGGATCAGTTCGCGCAGGCCGGCGCAGATCTGGACGCTGAGCCCATGCTCGCCCTCGCGATCCAGCACGATCGACTGGAGCAGGGCGCCTTCCTCGCGTTTGACCATGATGCCTTGAGTGAGAGTGGACTGTCGATTTGGCGAGAATGGACCTTGGGATCAGGCCAATTCAAGCCCCTTCTTGCACCGAAGCTGCCCCGCGGTCCCGCCGGGCGGCGCTCCCGGAACGGATAGCGGCAGCGATGAAGATCACCCGGCTCGAAAGCTTCTCGACGCAGGACGTCGGCTTCGTCCGCGCCACATGCGAGGATGGCAGCCAGGGCTGGGGCCAGTTCTCGCCGTATAATGCCGACATCACCGCGACGGTCTTCCACCGGCAGGTCGCGCGCTGGGCGGTTGGCGCGGATGGCTTCGACATCGACGAATTGATCGCGACCATCGGTGAGCGCGAGCACAAGTTCCCCGGCTCCTATCTCTGCCGCGCCATGACCGGGCTCGATACGGCCCTGTGGGACCTGCGCGGCCGGATCGAGCGGAAAAGCGTCTGCGAATTGCTCGGCGGCACGCCGCGTCCCTTCCCGGTCTACGCCTCCAGCATGAAGCGCGGCGAGATCACGCCGGAGGACGAGGCCGAGCGCTTCCTGCGCCTGCGCGATGCTTATGGCTACCGCGCGTTCAAGTTCCGGGTCGGGCGCGAATGCGGCCGCGATATCGACGAATGGCCGGGCCGGACGGAGGCGATCGTGCCGCAGATCAGGCGCGCGCTCGGCGCCGAGGCGACGCTGCTCGTCGATGGCAACAGTGCCTATTCGCCGGCCAAGGCCATCGCGGTCGGCAGGATGTTGCAGGACCACGGCATCGTCCATTTCGAGGAGCCCTGTCCCTATTGGGAGCATGCCTGGACGCGTGAGGTCCGCGAGGCCCTCGATCTCGACGTCACCGGTGGCGAGCAGGACTGCGATCTCGCCGTCTGGCGCGCGATGATCGACGGCCGCGTGGTCGACGTCGTGCAGCCGGATGTCTGCTATATCGGCGGCGTCGGGCGCATGCTGACAGTCGCCCGCTGGGCGGAGGCCGCCGGCCTGCCGGTGACGCCGCATTCGGCGAACCAGTCGCTGGTGACGGTGTTCACGCTGCACATCATGGGCGCGCTCGCCAATGCCGGCCCCTATGTCGAGTTCTCGATCGAGGGGCCGGATTATTACCCCTGGGAGCAGGGGCTGCTGCGCAACCCGCCGCAGGCGCGCGACGGCATGGTCGCGATCCCCGACGGCCCGGGCTGGGGCGTCGAGATCGAGCCGTCCTGGCTCGACAAGGCCGCCTATCAGGTCACGGAGATCGGCGCGTGATCCTGGACCGTGCCGAACTCGTCGCCGAGGCCGTCAGGACGGGAGCACTCGCCGGCCTGCCGGGCGGGCATTTCATCGACGGGCGCTTCGTCGAATCCGTCTCCGGGCGGCGGATGGAGAGCTTCGACCCCGGCCGGGGCAAGGCTTTCGCAACGGTCGCAGCCGGTGATGGCCAAGACATCGATCGCGCGGTCGCAGCCGCCCGCGCTGCGCTCTCCGGCCCATGGTCGCGCCTGAGCCCGGCCGCGCGCGGCGACATCCTGATGCGGGCCAGCCGCCTGATCGCCGAGCGCGCGGCCCGCTTCGCCGTGGTCGAGACCCTCGATTCCGGCAAGCGTCTTGCGGAAGCCGAGGGCGATGTCGGCGGCGTCGTGAAGGCCTTCGCCTATTATGCCGGCGCGGCCGACAAGCTGCATGGCGACAGCATACCTGTTGGCCCCGACCATATCGGGCTGACGATCGAGGAGCCGGTCGGCGTCGCCGCCCAGATCGTGCCCTGGAACTATCCGCTCTCGACGGCGGCGCGCGGCATCGCGCCCGCGCTCGCGGCCGGCTGCACGCTCGTGGTCAAGCCGGCTGAGCAGACGCCTTTCACCACGCTGATGCTGGCGGAGTTGTTGCACGAAGCCGGCCTGCCCGTAGGCGTGCTCAACGTCGTCGCTGGCACCGGTGCCGAGGCAGGTGCTGCGCTCGTCGCCCAGCCCGGCATCGACCACATCACCTTCACCGGCTCGGTCGCGACCGGGCAGCGCGTGATGCGCGCCGCGGCCGAGCATGTCACCCGCCTTGTGCTCGAGCTCGGCGGCAAATCGCCCCTCGTCGCGCTCGCCGATTGTGATGTCGACGCAGCCGTGGCCGGGATCATGGAAGCGATCTTCGAGAATGCCGGACAGATCTGCTCGGCCGGCTCGCGCCTGATCGTCGAGGAGGCGATTGCCGAACCCTTGCTCGAACGTCTTGTCGCCAGCGCGAAAGCCTTGCGGCCGGGCCATGGCCTGAGCGATGCGGGTATCGGGCCGATCAATTCGGCGGCACAGCTCGCGCGCGTCGCAGCCCATGTCGACCGCGCCCGCGCCGCCGGCAATCGCATCCTGACCGGTGGCGCGATCGTCCCGCCCGAGGATTGCGGCGGAGGCTGGTTCTACCAGCCGACCATCGTGCTCGCGCGGGGGACGGACGATCCGCTGGTGCAGGAGGAGATCTTCGGGCCGGTGCTGACGGTGCAGGTCGTCCCCGATTTCGACGAGGCCATCGTCGCGGCGAACGCGACGTCCTATGCGCTGGTCGCGGGCATCTACACCCGCGATCACGCCAAGGCCTGGCGCTATGCGCGGGCTGTCGATGCGGGCCAGGTCTATATCAACGAGTTCTTTGCCGGCGGCATCGCGATGCCTTTCGGCGGCAACCGCAAATCCGGCTTCGGCCGCGCCAAGGGCATGGCGGGCTTGCGCTCCTACTGCAAGCTCAAGAGTGTGGTGGCGCGAATCTGATCCGGGGGGATGACGCGATAATGTCGAGCGATCTGTTCGCCAGTGATTTCAAGGCTGCGCCCTATTGGTGGGACGAGGTGCCACGGCCCGACCTGCCGCGTAGCGAGCCGCCGCAGCAGGCCGAGGTCGTCATCGTCGGCTCCGGCTATACGGGCTTGCAGGCCGCGCTCCAGACCGCGCGCGGCGGGCGCCATACGGTCGTCCTCGATGCCGAGGCGGCGGGCTTCGGTTGCAGCACCCGCAATGGTGGCCAGATTTCGACCAGCGTGAAGCCGGGCTTCGACGAACTCGCCCGCCGCCATGGCCGTGAACGCGCCTTCGCGATCATGCAGGAGGGCCGGAATTCCCTTCGCTATATCGGCGATTTCGTCCGGGACGAGGGGATCGATTGCGATTTCGGCGTCGTCGGTCGCTTTCATGCGGCGCATGCGCCGGGCCGATACGAGGAGCTGGCCCGCAGCGTCGGCACGCAGCCGAAGGGGCTGGAAGTCGCCTGCCATGTCGTGCCGCGCGCTGAGCAGCGCAGCGAGATCGGCTCCGATCTCTACCATGGCGGCGTCGTCTACGAGAGCCATGCCTCGATCAACCCGGCCCGCTACCATCAGGGGCTGTTGCAGCGCGTCGTCGCGGCAGGCGCCGAGCTTGTCCCGCATTGCCCGGCGACGGGCATCGAGCGCATCGGGCAGGATTTCCTCGTCCAGACCCCGCGCGGCACGATCCGCACCCGCGATATCGTCATCGCCACCAATGGCTATACCGGCCCGCTGACGGCTTGGCTGCGCCGCCGTGTCATCCCGATCGGCAGCTATGTCATCGCAACCGAAGCGCTGGAGCCGGCGCTGGTCGACAGGCTGATCCCGAAGAACCGCATCGTCAGCGACACCCGCAAGGTGGTCTATTACTACCGCGCCTCGCCCGACCGGCGGCGCATCCTGTTCGGCGGCCGCGTCTCGCTGAGCGAGACCGATCCGCGCCGCAGCGGGCCGCTGCTCCATGCCGCGATGAGTCGCATCTTCCCGGAACTCGCCAATCGCAAGATCAGCCATTCCTGGTGCGGCCTCGTCGCCTACAGCTTCGACGAGCTGATGCATATCGGCCGGCACGAGGGCATGCATTACGCCATGGGCTATTGCGGTTCCGGCGTCGGCATGGCGAGTTATCTCGGCATGCGTCTGGGCCAGCAGGTGCTCGGCCTCGCCGAAGGCAAGACCGCCTTCGACGGCCTGCCCTTCCAGACGCGACCTTTCTACAGCGGCAATCCCTGGTTCCTCGCGCCGTCCGTCCTCTACTACAGCTGGCGCGATCGTTTGGCCCGCTGACGCGATAAAGTGGTCGCCCCGAATTCTCAGAGTGGACCTTATGGCCAGACCAATTTCGCCGGACCCTGCATGAGGCGAGACGTGCGGACGCCGTTGATCGGCCAACCGCGCGCTCATCTTTGGGGAACGCATCGTTCAAACGGGAGAACAGACACATGCCGCGCCAGCCGATCACGCCGACGAAAACGGCCCTTGCCCTCGTCATGGGCCTGGGCCTGTTGAGCGCTGCGCCCGCCTGGGCGCAGGAACTGACCGTCGTCTCCTTCGGCGGCTCCTATCAGGAGGGCCAGAGCAAGGCGCTCTTCCAGCCCGCGGCGAAGGCCTTAGGCATCAAGGTCAAGGAGGAGACCTATACCAGCATCGCCGACCTGCGCCTCAAGGTGAAGGCCGGCGCCGTGACCTGGGACGTGGTCGCCAGCGGCTCCGGCAGCGCCGCCCGCGCCGGCGCCGAGGGCATCCTCGAGAAGCTCGACTACAAGGTCATCGACACCTCGAATTTCCTGCCCGGCACGGCGCAGGATTATTGCGTCGGCGGCGACGTGTTCTCGACCGTGCTCGCCTGGAACACCAAGACCTACGGCCAGAACGGCCCGCAGAGCTGGGCCGACTTCTGGGACGTCAAGAAATTCCCCGGCAAGCGCTCCTATCGCAAGGGCGTGGCCGGCGCGCTGGAGCCGGCCCTGATGGCCGACGGTGTTCCCGCCAACAAGGTCTATGAGGTTCTCTCGCAACCGGGCGGCATCGAGCGCGCGATCAAGAAGATCCGCGAATTGAAGCCGCATATCGCGGTCTGGTGGAGCTCGGGCGCGCAGCATGCCCAGCTCATGAAGGACGGCGAGGTCGACATGATCACCGGCTGGAACGGCCGCTTCGACGTCGCCGCCAAGGACGGCGCCAAGGTCGCCTATACCTTCAACCAGGGCCTGCTCGACTATGATTGCTTCGCGATCGCCAAGGGCGCGCCGAACAAGGATCTGGCGATGAAGTTCCTCGCTGAGATCAGCAAGCCGCAATACCAGGCCGAGTTCACGAAATACATCACCTACGGCCCGACCAACAAGAAAGCCTATGAGGGCGGCGCGATCGATGCGGCCTATGCCAAGACGCTGCCGTCCCATCCCGACAATGCCGGCAAGCAGCTGCCGGTGGACCTCGACTGGTACACCAAGTTCGAAGCCCAGGCCTCCTCCGCCTACCAGAACATGCTGACCGAATGAGACTGGCCGGCGACCACGAGCGGCCGCGCGATGCGGCCGCCTCGGACCCGGGTTCCGCGACGGCCCTGCCCATCGCGGTCCGGCGGCTGAGCAAGGCTTATGGCGCGGTGCCCGTGCTGGACGAGATCGATCTCGATGTCCGGCCGGGCGAGTTCCTGACCCTGCTCGGCCCCTCCGGCTCGGGTAAGACGACGCTGCTGATGGCGATCGCCGGCTTCCTGCGGCCCGACAAGGGCTCGATCCGCTTCGGCGAGCGCGAGGTCGTGCGCCTTGCGCCGCACAAGCGCGAGATCGGCATGGTCTTCCAGAACTACGCGCTGTTTCCGCATATGGATGTCGCGCGTAATGTCGGCTTTCCCTTGCGATTGCGCCGCGTGCCGGCGGCCGAGGCCGCCCGGCGCGTCGAGGCGGCCCTGGAGATGTTCCAGCTCGGCGGCTTCGGCGGGCGCCGCATCGACCAGCTCTCCGGCGGCCAGCGCCAGCGCGTCGCGCTTGCCCGCGCCATCGTCTTCGAGCCGCGCATCATCCTGATGGACGAGCCGCTCTCGGCGCTCGACAAGCAGCTGCGCGAGCGCATGCAGATCGAGTTGCGCCAGCTCCATGAGCGGCTGGGCACCACGACCGTTTATGTCACGCATGACCAGCGCGAGGCGCTGACCATGTCGGACCGCGTCGCCATCCTCGATCGCGGCCGGATCGCCCGTATCGATACGCCGCGCGCGATCTATGACGATCCCCGCAGCCGCTTCGTCGCCGAATTCATCGGCGAATCCTCCTTCCTCGACGTCGCGGTGACCGATGGCGTCGCTCGTGCTGCCGGCGCGACCATCCGCGCCGACAACCTGCCGACCCGGCAGGGGCGCTGCACGATGGTGCTGCGGCCGGAGCGCCTGCATCTGCTCGGACCGGGCGAAGGTGAGGGGATGAACTGCTTCGAGGGCCGCGTCACCGGCGCGGTCTACCAAGGCGACACGCTGCTGCTGCAGACGGTCCTGAACGGCGGCAGCCCGGTCGCGCTGCGCCTGACCACACGCGGCGGCGAAGGCCCACCGCTTGCGCCCGGAACGCCCGTCCGCATCGGCATCGCGGTCTCCGATACCGTGCTGCTGCCCGACGAGGCGCGAGGCGCGCTGTGACGACCGTCAGCGCCTTCGATCCCGCCGGTTCGGCCGGGGACGACCACGCCGCCGGCCTGCGGCGCGACCAGTGGCGCGAGCGCATGGGGCTCGCAGGGCTGGCGGCGCCGGCGCTCCTGCTCGTCACCGTCACCATGCTGGTCCCCGTCGGCTGGCTCTTCGGCCTATCCTTCCTCGACGATAACGGAGCGCTGAGCCTCGAACACTATCGGCGCATGCTGGCCGAGCCTTCCTATGGCCGGACCTTCCGTACCACTTTCGAGATCAGCTTCGTTACCACGCTGATCTGTATCCTGCTCGGCTATCCCCTGGCCTATTTCCTGTCGCAACTGCCGCGCCGCGCCGCCAATCTCTGCATGATCGCGGTGCTCCTGCCGTTCTGGACCTCGCTGCTGGTGCGCACCTATGCCTGGCTCGTGCTGCTCCAGCGCAGTGGGCTCATCAACACATGGGGCATGAAGCTCGGCCTCTGGAGCGAGCCCTTGCAGCTGGTGCACAACATGGGCGGCACGCTGATCGGCATGGTCCATATCATGCTGCCCTTCATGGTGCTGCCGCTCTACGGCACGATGCGTGCGATCGACCGCAACCTGCTGCGGGCAGCCGCCAGCCTCGGCTCGACGCCGGTCCATGGCTTCTGGACCGTGTTCTTCCCGCTCTCGCTGCCGGGGCTCGCGGCCGGCGCCGCGCTCGTCTTCGTGCTCTGCCTCGGCTTCTACGTGACGCCGGCCATGCTCGGCGGCGGCAAGGTGACGATGGTCTCGAACCGCATCGCCAACGATATCGAACTCTTCTTCAACTGGGGCGCGGCGAGCGCGCTTGGCGTCGTGCTGCTGGTGATCACGCTGGTCGTGCTCGTGCTCGCGGCGCGGCTGTCGCGCGGGGCCGGTCTGTTCGGGGCGGGGCACTGAGATGAGCTGGCTCGATCGTCCCGCGAGCGATACGCAGATAAGCCACGGCGCGCGGCTCTGGCTCTATGCGGTCGGCGCGCTGGTGCTGGCCTTCCTGGCCATACCCACGCTGATCGTCATCCCGATGTCCTTTTCCCAGTCGCAATATCTGGAATTCCCGCCGCGGGAATGGTCGCTGCGCTGGTACGAGGCCTATTTCTCCTCGTCGAGCTGGATGGCGGCGACCGCGACCTCGTTCAAGGCGGGCTTCTGCACCGCGCTGCTGGCGACGCCGATGGGCACGCTCGCCGCCTATGGCCTGCACGCTGCGCGCCTGCGCTTCGCCGGGCTCGCGATCCTCGCTTTGCTGACGCCGACGATCGTGCCGGTCATCCTTGTCGGGATCGCGCTGTTCTACGCCTATGTGCAGCTCAAGATGGTCAACTCGTTCCTCGGCATCGTGCTGGCGCATACGATGCTGGCGGTGCCGATCGTGATGATGATCGTCGGCTCGGCCCTGAAGAGCTTCGATCTCGATCAGGAGCGGGTGGCGCGCAGCCTTGGCGCGACGCGGACGCAGGCCTTCCTGCAGGTGACGGCGCCGCAGATCGGCTTCGCCCTCGTCACCTCGGCGGTGCTGTCCTTCCTGACCTCCTTCGACGAGGTCGTGGTCGCGCTCTTCGTCTCCGGTGGCGACAATGCGACGCTGACGCGGATGATGTTCCTGGCGCTGCGCGATCAGATCGACCCGACCATCGCCGCGATCTCGACGATCATGATCGTGATCACGTCGCTGCTGCTGGCGGTGTCGCAGCTCTTCGGCAAAAGCGAGAGCTGAGGACGCGACCGCTCGCCTCTCGTCGAACTGATCGTCTGTTGGGCGCCCTCAATCGCGCTTCCGCCGGGAGCGAAAGCGATCGAGCAGGCCGAGACACCACAGCGCGAAGCGCGCCATCGGCCTTTGCAGCACGGGGAAGTCGGCGGCGAGAAGGAGCAGGCCGAGCGGCAGCATCCAGGCGCCCAGCAGAGGCAGGAACGAGAAGATCCCGCCCGCGATCAGGCCGATCCCGGCGGGAATGCGGACCAGCCGGGACTCGGGATGACGCAGCCAGCGCAGGCCTGCGGCCAGCCAGGGAGGCAGCTCGCGCTCGATGCGCGTGAAGGCCTGGCGCAATTCCTGTCGGGACGAGAGCGGCTGCATGATCGGGCGTCTGTCGCCTCATCGGGCCGGAGGAAAGCCGGCTATCGGATCAGCGAACGACGACGCCTTGCCGACGCACCCCTTTGGACGTGCGGCACGAGCAATCGTCTCCGAGAGAGGCCGGTCGCGCGAGGGCGCACAGCCGTGCAGACGTTCGGCAATGGCGCCCGAGTCCGCTCGTCCGCTCCGCCCTGCGATAGTACTGGCCCGATGACCGGCTCGGTTCGTAGAAGCGCGGGCTGTTGGCGCCGGCCCCGACCGGCGGCCCGGCTCCCGGAATGCCACCCTGGCTCGAATGCAGCCTGAGATCCGGCACATTGTCCGTGATCGACGGCGGCCCCAGCCCCTGTCGCGGGCCGCCGGGGTAGAGCGGGCCAGTACCGGGCGTCGCGTCGAACTGGGCGCTGGCGGGAAGGGGCATCAGCGCGGCCAGCAGGGCTGCAGTCGCTGCGATGAGAGCGCGCATCATGCTGCACCTGTTCTTCCGAGTGGGCTTGTGTCGCATCGTCCAACCATCTGCTCGCGTCGGTGTGGAACGCAAGGCGGATGGTCCTGTTCCGGTGCCTAGAGCGCATCCGCGATTCTTCGAATCCCGGATGCGCTCTGGACCTTTATTCTATCGCATTTTCTTCACGCGAACCGGTTTCCACTTCGCTCGAAAATGCGCTAGCGGCCGGGGCTGATCACCGATGTCACCTCCGACCACTGCGTCCAGCCCAGCACCTGATACAGGGCCCGGCCATCCGGCGTCGCGATCAGCGTGCCCTGGCTTGCGCCACGTTCCACCGCGCGCCGGGTCAAGGCACCCATGACCGTGGTCCCCAGGCCCAGCCGTCGATGCGCCGCCTGCGTGAGAATCTGGTCGAAGACGGCATGGCCGTCGACCATGCCGGCAGAACCGCTGGCCGCCAGGTCCCCGTCGTCGCTCGTGACCTCGACCCTGATCGCCGCGCCATCATCCCGTGAGGCCAGCCGGTAGCCGGGCGGCAACGGCAGGTCTTCGGGTGCTGCGAGCGTGGTCGTCATGAGAAAGGCGCGCTCGCGTAGGGTCCAGTTGTCCGGGAGCAGCGGCGCGGCGGCTTCGCGTGGCGCCGGCGCCTCGATATAGATCCCCCGCGCCTCGATCGACCGCGCCAGCTCCGACAGTACCGCGGGATCGAATCCGGGCAGTACGAAACGGCCGCGCTGGTCCGGCTTGCCGATCTCCAGCCACAGGCCGGTCGGCACGGCTTCCGGGGCAGGGTAGCCGCGCGTCAGCGCATAGCCGGAAGCCCAGATTTCGATGGGATTCATGGTCCGATCTCCGCTCGTAAGACAGGCGGAGAAGGCCCGGCCCGCACGATCCTCGCGCATATAAGCGCACCGAATAGAGGCCGGAAATATATCATAGCGCGTGGCCGCTCCGTTCCCGGGCATGCCCGCTAAGATCGCGCAGCGCCAAAAAGGCGCTCGGTTGCCGAACCTGCTCGACCTCAGGGTCTCGCGATTTCGCCAGCCGGCAAAACGGGGAACCATGATGACCGCTCATTTTCCGGCCGGACGACACCTTTCGGCAGCCGCTTTCGCCCTCGCATCCGCGCTCGCCGCCGCGACCCCGGCTTCCGCTCAGCAAAGCAGCATCCCGCTGCCGGCTGCACTGAAATCGGCCGGGCAGATCGTCGTCGGCATCGAAACCACCTATCCGCCGATGGCCTTCAAGGATCCGAAGACCAACGAGCGCGCCGGCTTCAATGTCGAGCTCGTCAATGCGATCGCTCGGGAACTCGGCATCGCCGTGAAGTGGGAGGAGATGAGCTTCGAACAGCTCATGACCTCGCTGACGACCGGCCGCATCGACATGATCGGCACCGCGATCAGCGACCTGCCGTCCCGCCGCGAGAAGCTCACCTTCGTCGATTATCTCGCGACCGGCGCGCAGCCCTTCGCGCTTGCCACCAAGGCGGGCGAACTGAAGAGCAATGCCGATCTCTGCGGCAGGACGGTCGGTGCGCCCCGCACCACGAGCTACATGCCGGTGACCGCAGCCTGGAGCGAGAAGAACTGCACCGGCGCCGGCAAGCCCGCGATCACGGTGAACGGCACGGCCGGCGCGACCGCGACGCGGCTCGAACTCAAGCAGGGCCGGCTCGATGCCGCCGTGCTCGGGCCGGAATATGTCGCCTATCTCATGGCCGACGAGCCCAACACCTACGCCTTCGTCGGCGAGCCGCTGAATAAGACGCTGTTCGGTCTCGCCTTCGACAAGAAGAGCGTCGAATTGCGCGACGCCGTCGCCAAGGCGACTGCGGTGGTGATGAAGAACGGCGGCTATCAGCAGGCCCTGAAGAAATTCGGCCTCGAACGGCAGAGCCTTTCCGAACCCACGATCGACGCCGGCCAGTGATGCCGGCCCTGGCGATCGGCGATACGTTGATGAAGGCCGCGGTGCTCAGGCAATTCGGCGGGCCGGAAGCGCTGGTCTGGGACGATGCTCCGGCCCCGCGCGCCGGGCCGGGCGAGATCGTGCTGCGCGTCCACGCGGCGGCGCTGAACTATGCCGACCTGCTGCAGCGCCGCGGCAGCTATGGCATCGAGCAGAGCCTGCCGCGCATCATCGGCTATGAATGCTCAGGCGTCATCGCGGAGACCGGCGCCGGTGTGGCCGGCTGGCAGGTCGGCGATGCAGCCTGTGCCCTGGTTTCGGGCGGCGCCTATGCCAGCCTCGTCGCGGTGCCCGCGGCGCAGGTGCTGCCGATTCCCATCGGTATCGGCCTCATCGAGGCGGCCGCTCTGCCCGAAGCGGCCTGCACCGTCTGGTCGAACGTGCTCGATCTCGGCGCCCTCAAGGCTGGCGAGACCCTGCTCGTCCATGGCGGAGCCGGCGGCATCGGCTCCTTCGCCATCCAGGCGGCCAGGGCGATCGGCGCCCGCGTCTTCGCCACGGCCGGCAGCGGGGACAAGCTTGATCGTTGCCGCGATTTCGGCGCTGACCGGGCGATCTCCTATACGGACGAGGATTTCGTCGCCGTGATCGAGGCCGAGACCGGCGGGCGCGGCGTCGACGTCATCCTCGACAATATGGGCGCCGCCTATCTCGGCCGGAACGTCGCGGCGCTCGCTTTCGATGGCCGCATCACGATGATTGGCCTGCAGGGCGGGCGCGATGCGCAGGTCAATCTCGGTGCGATGATGCGCAAGCGCGCCGCCCTGTTCACGACCTCGCTGCGAGACCGGCCGCCCGCGGCCAAGGCGCGGATCGTGGCCGGCGTCCGTGATGATCTCTGGTCGCATGTCGCCGCCGGGCGCATCCGCCCCGTTATCGACCGCAGCTTTCCGCTCGCGGAGGCCGCTGCCGCGCATCGCTACATGGAAAGCGGCAGCCATGTCGGGAAGATCCTGCTGATCGCGCCGGAGTCCGTCTGAGCTTCCGGCAAGTCTTTTGCTTACCCACCGCCTTTCACCGACGACCTCAAGCCATCGAGGCCAGATGACCGCCGAAACCGAAAACCTCATCATCGTCCCCCGCCGGCATTTCGGGCGGATCATAGGTGCCGCGATCGTCTGCATCGCGCTGGCCGCGATCGTGCGCGCCTTCGCCGTCGGCCAGATCGAGTGGGACTATGTCGCCGAATTCCTGACCGTGCCGGCGATCCTGACCGGTCTCGTCAACACGATCGTCATGGCGATCCTGGCGATGGTGCTCGGCATCACGCTCGGCGTCGTCTTCGCGGTGATGCGGCTCTCGGCCAATCCCGTGCTCTCGAATACGGCGATCGGCTATATCTGGTTCTTCCGGGCCGTGCCGGCGCTGCTGCAATTGCTGCTCTGGTTCAACCTCGCGCTGGTCTTCCCGACGCTGGGCATCCCCGGCCTGTTCTCGTTCAAGACCGTCGAGGTGATGACGCCCTTCGTCGCGGCTTTGCTCGGGCTCGGCATCCAGCAGGGCGCCTTCACGGCTGAAGTGGTCCGCGCCGGCCTGCTCTCGGTCGATAACGGCCAGTACGAGGCGGCCCAGACGCTGGGCATGACGCGGCTGCAGCTCCTGCGGCGGATCATCATGCCCCAGGCCATGCGCGTGATCGTGCCGCCGATCGGCAACGAGTTCATCGGCATGGTGAAGCTCACCTCGCTGGCGAGCGTCATCCAGTTCGCCGAGATCCTGCACAGCGCGCAGAACATCTACTACGCCAATTCGCGCGTCATCGAGCTGCTGATCGTGGCCGCCATCTGGTACCTGGTCGTGGTCACCGTGCTCAGCCTGATCCAGGGCCGGATCGAGGCCTATTATGCCCGCGGCGTCGCCGCGCCGGCGAAGCGCTGAGGAGCGGCACGATGACCGATACCCTCCCTCAGGTCCGCACGACCGATCCCGATCATCTCGCGGCCGGCGCCCCGCTCGTCCTCGCCCAGAAGGTCGAGAAGCACTTCGGCCCGCTCAAGGTGCTGAAGGGCATCGACATCGCCGTCCCCAAGGGCGAGGTGCTCTGCATCATCGGCCCCTCCGGCTCGGGCAAGAGCACCTTCCTGCGCTGCATCAACCAGCTCGAGCGCATCGATGGCGGCGCGCTCTGGGTCTCCGGCGAGCGCGTCGGCTATCACCGCGACGGCAACAAGCTCTATGAGCTGGACGACAAGGCCATTGCTCGCCAGCGCCGGTCGATCGGCATGGTGTTCCAGCGCTTCAACCTGTTCCCGCATCTCACCGCCCTGCAGAACATCATCGAGGGGCCGGTGCAGGTGCTGCGCGAGCCGGCCACTGACGCGACGAAGCGGGCGCTCGCGCTGCTGGAGCGCGTCGGCCTTGCCGACAAGCGCGACGCCTATCCTTCGCAGCTATCGGGGGGCCAGCAGCAACGCGTCGCCATCGCCCGTTCGCTCGCCATGCGGCCCGAACTGCTGCTCTTCGACGAGCCGACCTCGGCGCTGGACCCGGAGCTGGTCTCCGAGGTGCTGAAGGTGATGCGCGACCTCGCCGAGAGCGGCATGACCATGATCTGCGTCACCCACGAGCTCGGCTTCGCGCGCGACGTCGGCCATCGCGTCGCCTTCATGGACCAGGGCCAGATCGTCGAACTCGGCGATCCGCGCACCGTGCTGACCGATCCCAGGGAGGCGCGCACCCGCGCCTTCATCAACGCCGTCCGTCACTGATCACAAAAAGGGGAATACCATGTCGAAGACATCCATCCTGCTCGGCCTCTCGGCCATCGCGCTCTGCGCCACTGCCGGCTTCGCCCAGGCCCAGAGCCTGCCGGCGCGCATCCTGGAGAAGAAGACGATCTCGGTCGCCAATGTGCCGAATTACCCGCCGCTCGAGTTCAAGGATCCCAAGACCGGCACGCTGACCGGCCTCGACATCGATCTCGGCAACGCGATCGCCCAGAAGCTCGGCATCACCATCAAATGGGAGGAGATCAGCTTCGAGGGCATGATCCCGGCGCTGACAACCGGCCGCGTCGACATGATCCTGTCCGGGATGAGCGACCTGCCGACGCGGCGCGAAACCCTCGATTTCGTCGATTATCTCGCCTCGGGCGCGCAGTTCTACACCAATGCCGACCGCAAGGACGAGTTCAAGGATCTCGCCGCGCTCTGCGGCAAGAAGGTCGGCGCCAGCCGCCGCACCTCCTTCCCGAAGGAGATGGAGACCTGGAGCAAGGAGAATTGCGAGGCCAAGGGCAAGCCGGCCATGCAGATCGTCGGAACCGAAGGCTCGGCCGACGCCCGCACGCAATTGCGCCAAAAGCGCCTCGACGCCGCCGTGCAGGGCAGCGAGACCTTGCCTTATCTGATGGGCCAGGAGCCCGGCGTCTATGCCATCCTCGGCGCGCCCTTCACCACCGTCTACCAGGGCCTGGCCTTCGCCAAGAAGGACACCGAATTGCGCGATGCCGTCGCCAAGGCCTTCGCCACCATGCTGGCCGACGGCACCTATGCCGCCGTGCTCAAGAAATGGGAGCTCGGCGAGGCCAAGGTCGACAAGCTGATGATCAACGGCGAAGCCAAGAATTGATCACGCACTAACCGCATTCGTCGCGCCCCGGCCATCCGGCAGGGGCGCTCCTCTCGAAAGACGACCTCCATGCTGACCGACTTCCCTCACCGCGTCGCCAATCTCGCCGATCCCGCGCCGGATTATCCCTGGCCGGAGGGCTATCGCAGCGCGGTCTTCCCGGCCTTCGACGTCGATGCCGAGACGGCCTGGCTGAACTACGATGCGAAGAACACCGACCGGCTGGTGACGCTCTCCCATGGCGGCTACGAGCAGCGGGTCGGCGTGCCGAAGATCCTCGAGCAGCTTCGCCTCCAGGAGATCAAGGCGACCTTCTTCATCCCCGGCTGGGTTGTCGAGGTGCATCCGGCGATGTGCGAGGCCATCGCCAGGGACGGGCACGAGATCGGCCATCACGGCTATTCGCACAAGCGGCCGGAGCCCGGCGACTTCGCCGTCGACAAGGAGGAGATCGACAAGACGCTCGACATCTTCAAGCGCATCCTCGGCGTCACGCCGGTCGGCTACCGCGCCCCCTCGGGCGAGAACTACGACGAACTGCTCGGCTATCTCCGCGACAAGGGCATTCTCTATTCCTCCTCGTTCCGCGACGACATCCGGCCCTATCGCCACAAGCTGCGCGACGGCTCGAAAGGCCCGATCGAATTGCCGGTGGACATGTATTTCGACGATTGGCTCTACGGCCTGTCCCAGCGCTTCTCCCCGCGCCCGATGTTCCCGAAGGAGCATGTGCTTTCGATCTGGAACGACGAGCTCGACCAGCTCCGCGAATGGGGTGGCCTTGTCTCGATGGTGATGCACCCGCAGGTCTCTGGCCGGCCGATGCGGATCGGCATCATGCGCGAATTCCTGGCCCGTGCCCGCGGGTTCGGCGACGTCTGGATCGCGACCGGCCAGCAGATCGCCGAGCATTTCATCGCGCAGGAAAAGAAGGCGGGCTGAGCCCGGCCATCGACGCTCCGCCGTCATCCCGGGCGGATCGAAGCGGAGACCCGGGATCCATGCCGGAACGGTTCAGGCATGGATCCCGGATCGGCGCCGCTGACGCGGCTTGTCCGGGATCATTTCGACCAGCAGGACCAGCGACCGCATCATGACCACCCGCATCCGCAATGCCGACATCGTCATCGCCTATGACGCGGTGGCCGAAGACCATGTCTATCGCCGCGACCTCGATGTCGTCTTCGACGAAAGCGGCATCCTGCACCTTGGCGATGGCTTCACGGGCGAGGTCGCGCGCGAGATCGACGGCAAGGGCTTCATGGTCATGCCCGGCCTCGTCGACATCCATTCCCACCCCTCGAGCGAGCCCGGCAACAAGGGCATGACCGACGAGGTCGGCACGCCAAAACTCTACAATTCCTCGCTCTACGAGTTCCTCTGGCTGTTCCGTGCCGATGCCGAGGGCATCCCGCATCTCAACCATGTCGCCTGGTCGGAGCTGCTGATGTCCGGCACGACCACGCTGGTCGACCTCTCCTTCCCGAGCGAGGGCTGGCTCGACCGCGCAGCCGCGTCAGGCCTGCGCATGGTGATGGCGCCGATGTACCGCAATGGCCGCTGGTTCACCCGCAACGGCTATCAGGTCGAATACGAACTTGACGACGCGGCCGGTCGCAAGGCGATGGAGGACGCCTTCAAGATCATCGACGCCGCGCTTGCCCATGAAACCGGCCGGCTCTCGGGCATGGCTTGCCCGGCGCAGATCGACACTTGCACCGAGGAGCTGTTCCGCGCCTCGATCGCCGCCGCCGCCGAGCGCAAGATCCCGATCCAGACCCATGCCGGCCAGTCGATCAGCGAGTTCCACGAGATGGTCCGCCGCAGCGGGCTCTCGCCGATCCAGTGGCTGGACAGCGTCGGCTTCCTCGCGCCGAACGCCTCGATCGCCCATGCGATCTTCCTCGACGACCACCCCTGGGTGCGCTGGCCGACCCGCACCGATCTCACCCGCCTCGCCGAGACCGGCACCTCGGTCGCGCATTGCCCGACCGTCTTCGGCCGGCGCGGTTTTACCCTGCGCGATCTCGGCCGCTACCTGAAGGCCGGCGTCAATATCGGCATCGGCACCGACACCTTCCCGCACAACATGCTGGAGGAGCTGCGCCATGCCGGCGTCTATGCCCGCATCACCGGCGAGAGCCATGCGGTGGTGACGACCGGACAGGTCTTCCGTGCCGCGACTTTGGGCGGGGCGAAGCTCCTTGGCCGCGACGATATCGGCCGGCTGGCGAAGGGCGCCCAGGCCGATCTCGTCATGGTCGACCTGACCCATCCGATGATGCGCCCGACCCGCGACCCCCTGAAGAGCCTCGTCAATGCCGCGGCCGACCGCGCCGTCTCCCATGTCTTCGTTCAGGGCAAGCAGGTCGTCGCCGACGGCAAGGTGCTGACCATGGACTATCGCGCTGCCTCCGACGGGTTGGAACAGGCGCAGCGCCGTGCGCTGGCCAAGGCCTCCTCGCTCGACTGGGCCGGGCGCTCGGTCGACGAACTCTCGCCGCCGAGCCTGCGCTGGGCCTGAGGCTGGCCTATGATTTGCTAACCGAATAGAGTTGGCCTGCTCTATTCGGGACGCTGTCATGAATCTTCGCCAGATCGAGCTTCTGCGCGCCGTCGTCCGCTGCGAGACGACGGTTCGTGCCGCGCAGGAGCTGGGGCTGTCGCAGCCGGCGGTTAGCAACGCGATCAAGCATCTCGAAAGCCAGGTCGGCTTCCCGCTGTTCGAGCGTGTCAACAACCGTCTGTTCCCGACGGCCGAGGCGCGCTCGCTCTACGAGGAATCCGAGCCGATCTTCACCCTGCACGCAGCCCTTGAGGCGCGCGTGCAGGACATCAAGGAGAACCGTGCCGGCCATATCCGGATCATCGCGACGCCGCCTCTGGGCTATGGCGTCCTGCCGGCGGCGCTGCGCAACTTTCTCATCAAACGGCCGAAGGTCCGGGTCTCCTTCGACATCCGCCGCTTCGAGCATGTCCTGGAAAGCGTGGAGAACGGAACGGCCGAACTCGGCTTCGTCATGGGTCTGGACGACGATCGGGGACTCGATGCCGAGACCTTCTTCGCCGGCGACATGGTCTGCGTCATGCGCCCCGAGCATCCGCTCGCGGCCAAGGCGACGATCACCCCGGAGGATCTGCGCGACGCGCCCTATATCGCGCTCGAACAAGGCACCCGCATGGGTACGATCGTCCGCCGCGCCTTCGCCCAGGCCGATGTGCCCTTCCGCTTCTCCGTCGAGGTCCGCTACTGCAACACGGCTTGCGTGCTGGCGGAAAGCGGTGTCGGCGTCGCCGTGGTCGATCCGCTGTCCCCGGTTTTCAGCGGCCGTTACGATCTTGCCATCCGCCCCTTCGCGCCGGCTTCGGAGGTCCGCGCCTCCGCCGTCCGCTCGCGCAAGCGCCCGATCTCGCGCGCAGCCGACGCCTTCCTGCGCGAGGTCCGGCTCGTCGCTGCCGAGACGGCCGCCAAGCTGGGCTCCGGCTGAGAGGGTGGCGCTATTCAGCCTGCGAATGTCACCCCGGAAATCCGCATAGACGGCGCCATTGTCCGGCCGCACGGGCTGGCCCAAAGTTTCCCGGCTGCCTTCCGGCAGTGCCTATCATGAGACCAAGCAAGCCCGATCACATCCGCCGAGTATCGCGCGCGACCGGGCCGCGCCCGACACACGACCGGACAGAAATGACTGCAGCTGCCAGGACGCTCCACACCGACGCGGCGATCGCCACGGCCGTCGCCGCCCAGCGCAACTGGGTGGAGAGCCTCTTTACCCGCTTGGCGGAGGGCAGCCGCGACAACCCCGGCATCACGCGCGACACCTATGGCGCGGGCGAGGATTTCGGCCATCGCCTGCTTGTGGAGCATGGCAAGGCGCGCGGGCTCGCTGTCTCGCATGACTTCGCCGCCAACACTTATGTCACCCTGCCGGGCCGCGAGAAGGGCGCGCCACACATCCTGATGGGCTCGCATCTCGACAGCGTGCCGCATGGCGGCAATTTCGACGGCGCGGCCGGCGTGATCGCCGGGCTCGTGGTCATCGAGACCTTGCGGGCGCTCGGCATCGCGCCGCGCTGCGACGTCACCGCGATGGGCGTGCGGGCGGAAGAGAGCGTCTGGTTCCAGGTCTCCTATATCGGCAGCCGCTCGGCGCTCGGCACCCTGCCGGACGGGGCGCTGGAGGCGAACCGCATTGATGACGGTCGCGTCCTCGCCGCAAGCATCGACGCCAGCGGCGGCATGTCCGAGGCGATCCGCCGGCGCGAGCGCCATCTCGACCCAGCCGCGATCCGGGCTTTTCTCGAAGTCCATATCGAGCAGGCCCCGAGCCTGGTCGAATCCGAGCTGCCGGTCGCGATCTGCACCGGCGTGCCCGGCAATTTCCGCTATCCCGATGCGCGCATCACCGGGCGTCACGACCATGTCGGCACGCCCCGCCGCTTCCGCCGCGACGCCGCCATGGCCGGCGCCGAATTCGCCGTGATGCTCGACAAGCTCTGGCAGGACGAGGAGGAGGCGGGCTTCCCGATGGCGGTGACGCTCGGGCGCTTCCACACCGATCCCGCCGTCCATGGCCTGACCACGGTGCCGGGCAGCTTCGCCTTCAGTCTCGATGTGCGCGCCTATGACCCGGCCGTGCTGGAGCGCGTCGAGGCCAGAATGCTGGCCGGCATCAGCGAGATCGAGACGCGCAGGCGCGTCAGCTTCGAACTCGGCACCCGCGCTAGCGCCGCGGTCGGCCCGGTCGATCCCGCCATCGTCACCGGGCTGGAAGCTGCGGCCGACCGGCAAGGCATCGCGACGATGCCGCTCGGCAGCCCGGCTTCCCATGATGCCGCCGCCTTTGCCGCCGCTGGCGTGCCGATCGCCATGCTGTTCGTGCGCAACGAGCACGGCAGCCACAATCCGCTGGAAGCGATGGAGGTCGACGATTTCCTGGCGGCCTGCACCATTCTGGCGGATTGGGTCGTGCGAGAGGTCGCCTGAGCCGGCTGGCAATGCCATGCTGAACCCTAGACCTGCCAATCTGGATACTTCGCGATGAGCCGCCGCCTCCGCATCCTCGTCATCAATCCCAACTCCAACGAGATGGTCACCGAGGGGTTGCGGCAGGCGCTGGTGCCGCTCGCCTTCGCGGAGGGGCCGGAAATCCTCTGCGAAACCCTGCGCGAAGGGCCGGCCGGCATCGAGACGCAAGAGCATGTCGAAAGCGTCACCCTGCCGCTGCGCCGCCGGGTCGAGGCGGCCAGCGACGTCGATGCCTTCGTCATCGCCTGCTATTCCGATCCGGGCCTGCATGTGGCTCGCGAGGGCACGGCAAGTCCGGTCTTCGGCATCGCTGAATGCGGCGTGCTCACCGCCCTGACGCGGGCGGATCGGTTCGGCGTGATCGCGATCAAGTCGCGCTCGATCCCGCGCCATATCCGCTATCTCCGCCAGATGGGGCTGATGGACCGGCTGGCGGGCGAGCGCCCGCTCGAAATGTCGGTGGCGGAGAGTGCGTCGGGCGAAGGCACGCTCCAGCGCATGATCGCGGTCGGGCGGGAACTGCGGGACGCGGACGGCGCCGGCGCCATCGTGATGGGCTGCGCCGGCATGGCGCGCCATCGCCGCCCGCTGGAAGATGCATTAGGCGTTCCCGTGATCGATCCGACGCAAGCTGCGGTCGCCATGGCGATCGGCACGCTGATGGTACGCTGAGAAGGGACGAAGGCAGATGACGGCGAACTACGATCTGGTCATTCGCGGCGGCACGGTCGGCTCTGCGACCGGTAGCTTTCGTGCCGATGTCGCGGTCAAGGACGGCAAGGTCGCCGCTCTGGGCCTCGGCCTTGCGGCTGGTGCCCGCGAGATCGACGCTACCGGCAAGCTCGTCCTGCCCGGTGGCATCGACACCCACGCCCATGTCGAGCAGGTCTCGGCCGGCGGCTTGCTCAATGCCGATACCTTCGAGAGCGCCACGACCTCGGCTGCCTTCGGCGGCAACACGACGCTGATCTCCTTCGCCGCGCAGCATCGTGGCCTCGACCTGCGGAAGGTCGTCGACGATTATGCCGTGCTTGCCCGGCGCGGCGCGCTGATCGACTACGCCTTCCACCTCATCGTGGCCAATCCGGACGCCAAGACGATCCAGCAGGACCTGCCGGCGCTGATCGGCGAGGGCCACGCCTCGATCAAGGTCTTCATGACCTACGACCTGATCAAGGTCGACGACGAGCCGCTGCTCGACCTCCTGCTGACGGCAAGGCAGAATCGGGCGCTCATCTGTGTTCACGCCGAAAACCACGGCATGATCTCCTGGATGGGCAAGAAGCTCGTCGAGCGGGGCTATGTCGCGCCGAAATATCACGCGATCAGCCATCCGCGCGGCTCGGAGGCCGAGGCCTTCAACCGCCTGATCACGGCGGCCGAGCTGCTCGACCAGCCGATCATGATCTTCCATGTCTCGACGGCCGAGGGTGCGCAGGCGATCCGCGATGCGCGCGCGCGGGGCTTGAAGGTCTTCGCCGAGACCTGCCCGCAATATCTCTTCCTGACCCGGCATGATCTCGACCGGTCGGGCCTCGAAGGCGCGAAATGGATGTGCTCGCCGCCGCCGCGCGAAGTGGCGGACCAGGACGCGCTCTGGCAGGCAATGGCGCTCGGCGACATTCAGACGGTTTCCTCCGACCACGCGCCCTATCGCTTCGACGAGACCGGCAAGCTCTCGGCCGGCCCCAACCCGAATTTCAAGCAGATCGCCAATGGCCTGCCCGGGCTGGAGACGCGGCTGCCGCTGCTCTTCGACGCGCTGGTTTCCAAGGGCCGGCCGGAATTCGCCGGGCGCGGGCTCGAAGCCTTCGTCAATCTGACGGCGACGGCGCCAGCCGAAATCTACAACCTGCCCGGCAAGGGCGCGCTGCTCCCCGGCTATGACGCCGATATCGCGATCTGGGATCCCGGCAGGCAGGTGACGATCACCGACGCGGCGATGCATGACCTCACCGGCTTCACGCCCTTCGCGGGGCGCCGCGTCACCGGCTGGCCGGAACATGTTCTCGTCCGGGGCGAGGATGTCGTCAGCGGCGGCACGCTGCACGCGGCTCCGGGCTCGGGCCGCTGGCTTGCGCGCACCGGCGGCAGCGCGGCGACCCCGACCGGGCGTCTCGTTGCCGATATCGACCCGCAGCGGAATTTCGGCGCGGCCCTGCTCGACTGAGGGCGCGGTTGCCGGGGCTGGCGTTGGCGAGGTTTTCCGGATCGCCGCTCGGCAACCTCTGTGCGCCTATTGTCGACAAAAAATATGCAATGTACGGTGGCGACATCGTGCTGGCGTCGACGGCTGCCGGATCGCCAGCCCGGCTGGTGCAGCAAGGCCAGTCGAAGCCGGATGGCATAAGAGCCGATCGAAAGAGGATGTCGACCGATGAGCATTGGAGTGGGAGGCTCGAGCTTCGAAGCGGAGCTGGCCAAGCTTGAGGCAATGGCCGCCGGCGTCGCGCCGATCGCGGTCGGCGAGTTCAAGGCGCGGATCGCGAAGGCGCAACGCCTCCTGCGCGAACAGGGCCTGCAAGCCCTCTATCTCGATACCTCGACCAACCTGCACTATTTCACCGGCATCGAGCTCAAGCTCACCGAGCGGCTGCACGGCGCGATCATCCCGGCCGAGGGTGAGGTCGTCTATCTCAGCCCGGCCTTCGAGGAGCCCAAGACGCGCGAATACATGCAGTTCGGCGACGATGTGCGCTGCTGGGAGGAGCATGAGGACCCGACCGCGCTGGTCGTCGAGACCATCCGCAGCCTCGGCTACGAGAGCGGTTCCGTCGCGCTCGACCCGGAAGCTCCGTTCTATACCGTCGACGGACTGCGGAAGGCCGGCAACCGCTTCGATTTCACCAGCGGTGGCGCGATCACCGCCGCCTGTCGTCAGCTGAAATCGGCTGCCGAGATCGCTCTGATTCAGCGCGCCATGGACGTCACGATGGCGGTCCATCGCGCGGCGGCGCGCACGCTGCGCGTTGGCATGACGACGACGGAGCTCGTCGATTTCCTCGACAAGGCCCATCGCAAGCTCGGCCTGACCCCGACATTCGGTGCCGCGCAGTTCGGCGAAGCCACCGCCTACCCGCACGGCGTGCCCTATCCGCAGACGCTCGCCGAAGGCGACATGGTCCTCATCGACATGGGCGCCCGGCTTGGCGGCTACCACTCGGACATCACCCGCACCTATGTCTTCGGCGAGCCCACCGAGCGCCAGCGCGAGATCTGGAACCTGGAGAAGCGCGCGCAGCTCGCCGGTTTCGCGGCGGCCGTGCTCGGCGCGCCTTGCGAAGCGGTCGACCAGGGCGCACGCGGCGTGATCGAGGCCGCCGGCTTCGGCCCCGGCTACAAGGTTCCGGGCCTGCCGCATCGCACCGGTCATGGTCTCGGCCTTGCGATCCATGAGGAGCCGTTCATGGTCAAGGGCAACCGCACGCCGCTTGCGCCGGGGATGTGCTTCTCGGTCGAGCCGATGATGTGCATCTACGGCGAATTCGGCGTTCGCCTGGAAGACATCGCCTATATGGCGGAAGACGGCGCGCGCTGGTTCACGGAGCCGGCCCATAGTGTCGACGATCCGTTCGGCTACGAGGCCTGAGCCTCCTTCCGGGCCGCCCGACGCTCACGGCCGGTCCGCGCCGCCGGTGTCGGCGGGCTGATGGTGCTGGCATCGGCAGCGAGCACTCCCGCGGCATCCGGCCTCCCGCGCTCTTGCGCAGGAGGCGCTGGCGGTGACAGTGAGGCTCGATGCCGATTCTCAGCGATATCCCCGCCGACATCCGGCGCGCCGCCTGCGCGTTTCACGAGGCCGGCCATATCGTCGTCGGCTGGGAGCATCGGCGCTGCATCACGCATGCTTGGCTGCGGCCGCCCCATGGCGTCTCGGGTGAAACCTGTTTCGAGCCCTACAAGCGCGGGTTTCAAACCGGCAGTCCGATCGATCGCCAGCGGGCCGAGATCGAGATCACCATCCTGTCCGCCGGTTATTGCGGCGAGATGATCTATTGGAACGAAGAGGGGCTGAAGTGGTATCCGGGCGCGATCGCCTCCCATGAGGACGATCTCCGGCAGATGAAGCCCTATCTCGCCCTTCTGCAGCCGCCGGATGAGGCCGCGCTGCAAGCCCGCTGCGCCAATGCGGCGACGGCGATTCTCTACCGGCCGCCGATGCTGGCGGCCCAGGCCATGATTGCCCGACGGCTGTTCGACCGCCGCCGCATCGATCGCGACGAGGTCGATGAGATATGCGGGCGCACGACGGGCTGATAGCCGCCGCGCGCCCGCTTGGGTATCTGGCCGTCAGGCGGCCTTCTTGCCGGCGTCGAGCGGCACTTCGATATCGACGGCGAGCGTCGAGACCTGGGCGCCGCGCTCCATCCGGACGCTGACCTTGTCATCGTCGATCTGCATGTGCTTGGAAATCGCGCGCAGGATTTCGTCGCGCAGCTTGCCGAGCAGGTCGGCATCGCCGCCGGTCGCGGCGCGCTCATGGGCGAGCAGCACCTGCAGCCTTTCCCGGGCGGCGGGGGCCGAGCGGGGACGGGAGAAGAGGCGGAACAGATTCATGCTCATGCCGCCTTCCTTCCGAAGAACTTGCCGAAGAAGCCGCGCTTCTCGCCGGGGACCGTGACCGGGAGCTGCTCGCCCTTGAGCCGGCGCACCGCGTCGAAATAGGCGATGGCCGGGGCGCTGCCCTGATCGGCCAGCGTGACCGGCGAGCCGATATTGGAGGCGCGCAGCACGTCCATGCTCTCGGGGATGATGCCGAGCAGCGGGATCGACAGGATCTCCAGCACGTCGTCGACCTTGAGCATGTCGCCGCGCTCGGCGCGGAGAGGGTCGTAGCGGGTCAACAGCAGGTGCTTCTCCATGCGCTCGCCATTCTCGGCCTTCAGCGTCTTGGAATCGAGCAGGCCGATGATCCGGTCGGAATCGCGCACCGAGGAGACTTCCGGGTTGGTCACGACGATCGCGACATCGGCATGGCGCATGGCCAGCGTCGCGCCGCGCTCGATGCCGGCCGGGCTGTCGCAGATCACCCAGTCGAAATTCGCCTTCAGCGCGCCGATGACCGCGGCGACGCCCTCGGTCGTCAGGTTGTCCTTGTCGCGGGTCTGCGAGGCCGGCAGCAGGTAGAGCGTCTCGACCCGCTTGTCGCGGATCAGAGCCTGGGTGAGCTTGGCCTCGCCCTGGATGACGTTGACGAGGTCGTAGACCACGCGCCGCTCGGCACCCATGACCAGGTCGAGATTACGCAGGCCGACATCGAAATCGACGACCACGACCTTGTCCCCGCCCTGGGCGAGCGCGGCGCCGAGCGCGGCAGACGACGTCGTCTTGCCGACGCCGCCCTTGCCCGATGTGACGACGATGACCTTACCCATTGACCGCTCCTTCTGATTGTTGATGCCTTCGCCTCAGGCGAGCGCTTCGACCTTGAACGTTTCGCCGTCGAGCCAGATCTGCACGGGCTTGCCGCGGAATTCCGGGCCCATGTCCTCGGCCGTCTTGTAGTAGCCGTCGATGGCGATCAGCTCGGCCTCGAGCTTGCGGCAGAAGATGCGCGCGGCCGCATTGCCCATCGTGCCGGCCATCGCCCGCCCGCGCAACATCCCGTAGACATGGATCGAGCCGCCCGCGACGATCTCGGCGCCGGATGCGACCGAGCCGACGACGGTGACGTCGCCCTCGAGGAAGACCAGCGACTGGCCCGAGCGAACCGGCTGCGTCACGATGATCGACGGCACGGCCTTGGGCAGGTCCGGCATCACCGGCTCGGCGACGGCAACCTCGGCCGTAGCCGCCTCTGTCGCAGCGGCCGGAGGCTCGAAATCGGACGTCGGGCGCCCGTCCGCCATCGCCGGCGGCAGGTCGGAGCCGAGCAGGGACGGCGAGGCGCCCTCGATGCCCATGATCCTGACCTGGCGCGAGCCGAGCTGGCTGACGAAGGTGCGAAGCTGCGCCCGGTCGATATCCAGCCCGGTGATGTCGAGCACGACGGGGCGCCGCAGGAAGAAGCCGGCGGAGCGCGAGGCGAGATCGTCGAGCCGCGCCAGCCAGTCCTCGAAGGGCAGCTCCGGGGTCAGCGTCAGCGCAAGATAGGACCGCCCCTTGAGGCGGATGGGCCGGGGTTGAGTTAACACGTCGGTTATCTTGGTAAATTTTCGGTTGCTTCGGTGTATCGAGGGAATGGTTAACAGAGGGTAAACCGGGCCCTCAGAGGGGGCTTCTCGATACGGTCTGGGGGAGGCTTTCCACAGCTCCTTGACGGGGCGCGGAGCAGGCAAAAGTGACGTGGAACGTGCCGGGAAATGGCAGGGAAAGCGCAGGCGTCATGCTCGCCCTTGTGGCGGGCATCCGCGTCTTGAACACCACGTTTGCCGAAGGAAGACGTGGATGGTCGGGACAAGCCCGACCATGACGCAAGCAAGACGACGGAGTGATGCCGTCAGTCGATTCTACCCTTGGAACACTTCCGGATAGGCATAGAGCCCCGGTGCACCGCCGGTATGCCAGAAGACGACGGTCTCGTCGGGACCGATGGCGCCGCTCCTGACCAGCGCGACGAGCCCCGCCATGGCCTTGCCGGTATAGACGGGGTCGAGCAGGATGCCTTCCGTCCGCGCAACCAGCTCGACAGCCTCGATCATCGCGGGCGTCGGTTGGCCATAGCCGGGGCCGACCTGCGAATCATCGATCTCAAGCGCGGCCTGCTTGCCCCGCTGCCGGCCTTCCAGTGCGTAGATGTCGTTCACCAGACCGGAGACGATGGCGCCCGCCTGCTCGGCCGAGCGGGAGACGCTGACGCCCCGCACGCGGCAACCGAGTCCGGCATCCTCGATGCCGGCGAGGATGCCGGCATGGGTGCCGCCGCTGCCCGTCGGCACGACGAGATGGTCGATGCGGACACCCTCGGTCTTCGCCTGTCCGGCCAGCTCCAGAAGGGCATCGCGATAGGCGAGGCTGCCCAGTGCATTGGAGCCGCCGACCGGGATGAAATAGGGGCGTTTTCCCTGCGCCTTCAGTCCGGCCACAGCCTCGTCCGCGATCACGGTCGCATCGCCGCCGGCCGGCAGCAGGCGAATCTCCGCGCCAAAAATCTGGTCGAGCAGCCAGTTTCCGTTCGTCCGGTAGGATTCACTGCGGTTAGCCACCGAATCGGTGAGGAGCAGCACGCAGGCGAGGCCGTTGCGCGCGGCGGCCGCTGCCGTCTGGCGGGCATGGTTCGACTGGATCGCGCCCATCGTGACCAGCGTGTCGGCACCCTGCTTCAGGGCTTCCGCGACGAGATACTCGAGCTTGCGCACCTTGTTGCCGCCACCGGCGAAGCCGGTGCAGTCGTCGCGTTTCATCCAGATCGACGGGCCCTTGCCGCTGCGGGCGAGGGCCTGCGACAGGCGCGGGAGTTGCTCGAAAGGCGTCGGCAGCAATGCCAGTCTGATCGTGTCGCGGCGGTTCATCCCGGCAGGCTCCCAGTTTCTTGTCGCCATTGATGGCGAGGGCAGCATAGCGCGGTGCCGGGGATTCGCCGGGCGCGCGAATGCATGCCCGGCGTGCAGTCTGAGCTTAAGCTACAGCCGCCGCGACAGGCGCGGATCGAGCCGGTCGCGCAGGCCGTCGCCGAGCAGGTTCACCGCCAGCACCACCAGCGCGAGCGCGATCGCCGGGCAGAAGATCGTCCAGGGCGCGCGGGCGAGATAGAGCCGGCTCGAGGCGATCATGTTGCCCCAGCTCGGCACTTCCGGCGGCACGCCGGCGCCGAGGAAGGAGAGCGAGGCTTCGACGAGGATGGCGGACGCGCAGATATAGGTCGCCTGCACGATGAGCGGCGCGATCGTGCTCGGCATGATGTGGCGGAACAGGATGCGCGGCGTTCTGGAGCCGCAGGCCCGCGCGGCCTCGACGAAGGGCAGTTCCTTGACGCTGAGAACGATCGAACGGACGAGGCGGACGACACGCGGCAGTTCCGGGATCGAGATCGCCGCGATGACGATACCGATGCTGCCCTGGTTCAGGGAGACCATGGCGATTGCCAGCAGGATGGCGGGGATCGCCATCAACCCGTCCATCAGGCGCATCACGATCGCGTCGAAGCGGCGATAATAGCCGGCGAAGAGGCCAATCGTCAGGCCGACGAGGATCGAGATCGTCGCGACGCTGAACCCGACGATGAGCGAGACGCGGGCGCCGTAGACGGTGCGCGCGAAGACGTCCTGGCCGAGCTGGTCCGTGCCGAAGCGCAGTTCGGGCGAGGGTGGCTGGAGCCGCCGGTTCGGCGCCTTCAGCATGGGGTCGCCGGCGATCAGCGGCGCGATGATGGCGACGATGAGGAAGAAGATCAGGATCGCGGCGCCCAGCAGCATCGTCGGGTTGCGGCGCGCGAAGCGGCCGAGGCGGGCCAGGCGACTGCCGGCGGCGGGAGCGGGGACGGTCGGGGCATCGATTGCAGTCATCGGTCTCGCCTCCTCAATGCCGGATGCGGGGATCGATGAGCGAATAGGAGAGATCGACCGCGAGGTTGATCAGCACATAGACGCCGGAGAAGACCAGGATCACGCCCTGAATGATCGGGTAGTCGCGCTTCGAGATCGCGTCGACGACGAGGCGGCCGATGCCGGGGATGTTGAACACGGTCTCGGTGATCACGACGCCGCCGATCAGCAGGGCGACGCCGATGCCGATCACGGTGATGATCGGCACGCCCGCGTTCTTCAGCGCGTGCTTCATCAGCATGGTGCGCGCCGGAACGCCCTTGGCATTGGCCGTGCGGATGTAATCCTCCTCCAGCACTTCCTGCACGGAGGCGCGGGTCATGCGCGCGATCAGCGCGACATAGGCGAGGCCCAGCGTCACCGTCGGCAGCACGAGATGCAGGAACCACGGGCCGACACCGTCCAGGATCGGCCGGTAGCCCTGCACCGGCAGCCAGCGCAGTTCGATCGCGAAGACATAGATCAGGCAATAGCCGACCACGAAGGTCGGCATCGAGAAGCCGAGCACGGAAAAGCCCATCAGCAGACGGTCGACCGGCCGGCCGGCCTTCCAGGCCGCCAGGACGCCGAGCGTGACCGCGATCGAGACCGCGAAGATCATGGTGAGCACGGCGAGCGACAGCGTCGGCTCAAGCCGTTGCAGGATCAGCGTCGAGACGGGTGTGCTGGAGAAAATCGAGACGCCGAGATCGCCCTGGATCACGCGTAAGCCCCAGCGCCCGAACTGGACGAGCAGGGGATCGTCGAGGCCGAGCCGCTGGCGGATCGCGACGATCTGCTGCGGCGTGGCGTAGTCCCCGGCGATGATGGCGGCGGGGTCGCCGGCCGAGAGGTGGAGCAGGAGGAAGACGAAGATGCCCACCAGCGTCATCACCAGGATGGTCGATGCCAGGCGCTGTACCAGATAACTCAGCATTGCGTCGTTCGTCCTCCGTCGGCTTGCTTGTTTCGGGGCGCTGCGGAACGCCCACTCGGGCACGGCATTGCGTGCTCGCCTCTCACGTCGCCGGCACGATGACCTGAAGACGGCTGGGCAAGCGGAGCCCGCCGAGGGGCGGGCTCCGCGGATCGGTTCGCGATCGGGCTGGAATCAGCCCTTCCGGACGTTCCAGAACGGGATCAGCTCGGGCATGCCGATCAGCCCCGTCAGGTTGCGCAGGGCGGCCGGCTGGAACCACTGCCCGAAATAGGCATGCGGCACGAAATCCCAGGCGTTCTGCTGGATGTCGCGAGCGATCTGCTTGCGCTCCGCATCGCTCGAGGCACCCGCCCATTTGTCGCGCAGCTGTTCGTGCAGTTCGTTGCTCGGCCAGCCGAACCAGCCCTTCTCGCCGCTGGCGGCATGGCCGCTGAGCGAGACCGGGTTGCCGAAGGCATTGACCGAGCCGGAGGTGAAGAACACGTTCCAGCCGCCCTGGTCCGGCGCGGCCTTGACGGCGCGGCGGGTGACGACGGCGCCCCAGTCGGAGGCCTGCAGCGAGACGTTGAACCCGGCCTGGCGCATCCGTTGCGCGATCAGGTTGGCGGCGTTGTTCATATAGGCGATGTTGGTCGCCTGCAGCACGACGACCGGGCGCCCGTCATAGCCGGACTCCTTCACGAGCTGCTTCGCCTTCTCGATGTTCGGCGCGCCCTTGAACCAGTCGATATTGGCGTCGTTCTCCATCGGTGTGCCCATGCCGAACAGCGAGGAGCAGCCGCGGAAATATTTCTCGTCGCCGAAGGTCGCCTTCATCACCTCGGTCGGGTGGATCAGGTGCAGCATGGCCTGGCGGGCCTTGACGTTGTTGAACGGCGGATGGAGCCAGTTCACGCGTGCCCAGCCGAGCTGGCCCTGCTTGTTCAAGACCTCGAGCTTGATCGCCTTCTCGCCGGCGAGCGAGTCGAGCAGATCGACGTTCGGATACTCGATCATGTCGATCTCGCCGGCCCGGATCGCGGCGATCGCGGTCGCTTCGTCGGCGATGTTCTCGAACACGACGCGGTCGACATTCACGACCTTGCCGCCCGAGGTCATCACCGCCGGTTCCGAGCGCGGTACATAGTTCGGGTTCTTGTCGTAGACATAGCGCTGGCCCTGGACGACCGCGCTCTCGTTGAAGGTGAAGGGGCCCGAGCCGATGATCGTGCTGATCTGCTGGTTCGGGTCGGTCCCGGCCTCCTTCTCGCGCATGATGTAGCAGACATTGGTCGCGGCCTTGGCGAGCCATTCGACCACGAGCCCATAGGGCTCCTTCATCACGATCTGGAAGGTCTTGTCGTCCTTGACCGGCGTGTCGGCCAGACGCGCCATCATGTGCTGGCCGCCGCCGTCGCGGGCGCCCCAGCGCCGGATCGAGGCGACGCAATCCTTGGCGGTGACCGGGGTACCGTCAGTGAACTTCAATCCGTCGCGCAGCTCGAACGTATAGGTCTTGCGGTCGTCCGAGAGCGACCATTTCGAGACCATCTGCGGCTGCGGCTCGAACTTGTCGTTCACGCCGAACAGCGTGTCGTAGACCATGCCGGAGTGGTACGAGGTCATGTTCGCCGTCGTCCAGATTGGATCGAAGACGCGAAGATCGCCGTGCAGGACGGCGCGAATGGTGCGGGCGGCTGTAGGCGTGGTCTGGGCGCGGATCGTGGCCGGTGCGGCGACGAGCGCGCCGGTTGCCAATCCGCCCTGTACGAAGCGTCTGCGTGTCGTGGTCATGTCGTTCTCCTCCGCGTTGCAACAGAGGGCCGCAGGCATTCGCCTCGTCTGGCCCTCATCGGGTCATGCTTCTTCTCTCCTGTTCCTTTCGGGTGCGGTGGCGTCAGACGACGAGCCGGCCCGGCGGGAGCGGATCATGCGGCCAGAGCGGCCGGTTGATCTTGCGATAGGGATATTTGCGCACGTCGAGATGCGAGGGCCCGCCGCCATCGGTGTAGATCACCTCGCTGGCGATCGGGCCGTAGGCCGCATGGAAATGGTTGGTCGACTTGACGCTGACGATGCGCTTCTGCGTCGGGTCGATGCCGACGCTGGTGAAGATCTCCAGCCCCAGCGCCTGCGTCCGGTGCGAGAGCAGCGCGACATCGATGCCGTCGATGCGGATGCCGACCGCGTTGCCGATCGGCACCTTGGCGGTGCCGAAGCTCTGGGTGCCGTTGCGGATGGCGCCGAGCACCGTGACCTCGCCGTCGACCGGCGTGCCCGAGGTCGAGGCCGCCTTGCCGCCGAAGCGCAGCGGAATCGTCGCGCCGACGCCGGCCGTCAGGCAGAACTCGACCGCGACCGGGTCCCAGACCGGGCCGACCGCAGCATCGCCGATGCCACGCTCGCGCAGCCGGTGGATGATGTTGGTGTTGTCGGAGGCTGCGCCGCCGCCGGCATTGTCGGTGGAATCCGCGATCACGCGCGGGCCGTTGGCGGCGCCGCCGAGCGCGCGGTCGAGCGCCTCGTCGAGCGGCGTCACCGGCGGGGCGAACTGGCCCTTGAGCGAGCGGAATTCCTCGCCGAGCTTCGCGGCGAGCGCATCGCCTTTCGCCTTGTCGTTGTCGGTGATGACGAGGACGCGGGTGCCGATCTCCGGCACGTCACCCTGCTGGAAGCCATGCGCCAGCGAGACCGAGAGAATGCCGTCCTTGCCTTCGAGCGCGCTCATCCGGTCGACGAAGGAGCGGCCGGGCTCGCGCGTCGTCGGCACCAGCTCGATCATCCGGCAGTCGTAGAGCGACATCACCGGCTTGATCTCGCCGCGGATCGTCCGAAGGATGATGTCGACCAGTTCCTCGGCCCGCTCGACGAAGTCGATATGCGGGTATTCCTTGTAGAGGATGACCGCATTGGCGAGGCGCACGCGCTTCTCGGTCAGATGGCAATGTGGATCGAGCTCGACGCCGATCGGCACGGATGGGCCGACGATGGCGCGGACATGCTCGAGAATGTCGCCTTCGCAATCGTCATAGCCATGCGCGACCATGGCGCCGTGCAGCCCGAGCAGCACGCCGTCGACCGGCATTGCCGCCTTGAGCTGGACGAGGATCTCGTCCCGCATCTCCTCGTAATCGGCCTTGGCGCAGGTTCCTGACGGCTCGGCCCAGAAGCAGGAGCCTTCGATCAGCTCGAAACCCTCGCGCCTGGCGCGCTGCCGCGCGACATAGAGCGGGGCGGTGGTGTGGGTCGCCCGGTCGGGGTGCTTCCCCGCCGGGAAATAGGCGGAAGCCTCGAAATTGGCCCGGGATGTCGGGATCGGAGAGAACGTATTGGTCTCGGTTGCGAGCGACGCAGCAAACAGGCGCATAAGCTACCTTTCCGACAATGTGATCGTCATGTTCGGTTGGCCGCGAAGGCCATGTCAAGCTGCAGCGCGAGCAGAGGGGATTGCAGATGCAGCATTGATGCGGTGCACCTCATTATTGCGAATGAGGCGCATTCGTATTTGATGATTGTGGCTTTGCCGTAAGCCCGGCCGAATGAATGTGACGGCTCACTTCGCCAGCGTGACTTCCCACATCCGCAGCTTGGACTGCCAGGGCTGGAAGCCGGAGATGGCCTTGCTCATCGCGACCGCGTCGAGTCCGTTGTAGAGGAAGATCAGCGGCACCTCGTCGATGACGCGGCGATGCAGCTCGTCGAAGATCTTCTGCCGCTCGGCCTTGTCGGAGATCAGCATCGACTTGTCGATCAGCGCCTGCGCGTCCGGATTGTCCCAGACCTTGCGCGGCTGCTTGTCCTTCGGACCGGAGAACTGTTCGAAGGCGATCGCGGGGTCGAAGCGAGCCGAGAACGAGAAGGACTGCATCTGGTAGTTGCCCTTGTTGAACCGGTCGAGCTGCGTCGCCCAGTCCAGGATCTCGATCTCGGCGTTGATCCCGACAGCCTGCAGCATCTGCTGCCAGACCACCGCCGCCGGGAAGCTCGGCACGGTCGGCCGCTTGTTGGCGAGGATCACGATCTTCTCGCCCTTGTAGCCGGCCTCCTGCAGCAACTGCTTCGCACGGGCCGGATCGTACTTATGGCCCTGTTTCTCGACCTCGCCGAAATAGCCGGAGGTCGAGTAGATCGGCGAGTTGTTCGGCGTGGCCAGATTGTTGGAGGCGGCTGCGACCAGCTCGGGATAGTCGAGCGCGGCCGCGATCGCCTGGCGCAGCTTCTTGTTGCCCATCACGGCGTCTTTGGTCTGGATCAGGAAGATGTGGCGCACCGCATTGGGCGCGACCGCGACCTTGAGGCTCGGCACCTTCTTGAGCTCCTCGACATCGCTCGGCAGCGTCTCGCTCATCTGAACCGCGCCGGAGATCAGCGCTGCCTTCACGGTGGCGGCATCCTTGACGACCAGGAACTTGACCTCCTTGAGCAGGGGGCGCTTCGAGCCGACATAGCCGTCGATCTTGCCCTGGCCGGGCGACTGGTAGCCGTCGAAGGCGGTCATCGTGAAATACTCGCCGCGCTTCCATTCGCCGAACTTGTAGGGGCCGGTGCCGATCGGCTTGTCCCAACTCCCATCGGCCTTGACGGAATCCTTGTGCAGGATCGCGGTCATCGCGCAGTCGGTGCGGGCCATCGTGTCGAGGAACAGCGCGTTCGGCTTGTCGATGGTCATGACGAAGGTCTTGGCATCGGGCGCCGAGACGGATTCGACCTTGAGGCCGCTGCGCCCGTCGAATTCCGACGTGCAGCGCCACTCGGTCTTCGGGTCCATGTAGCGGTTCCAGCTCCACAGCACGTCGGCCGAGGTCAGCGTCGCGCCATTGTGGAACTTCACGCCCTCGCGCAGCGTGAAGGTATAGGTCCTGCCGTCGGCGGAGAGATCGACCTTCTGCGCCAGCAGCGGCGTGGCATTGCCGCCCTCGTTATAGCCGACGAGCCCCTCGACGAGCTGCAGCGCGAAATCGTCGGTGCTGTCGTCGCGATTGACGCCAGGATTGTTGCTGCGGATGTCGGCGGCGACTGCGACGGTGATCGACTGGGCCGCGGCCGGGCTCGCGCAGGCTGCGAGCAGGATGGCAAGGGGAAGTGGGCGTCTCATGGCATCGGCTCCCTCAAGGTGTCGCCACAAGCGGCGCGATCGGTCTCGGTCAGGCGGCCTGCTCGGTCGCGAAAGGCTCGCCGGTCAGGCTGTAGCAAGTGAAATGCCGGTTGAGCGCCGGCAGCGGCGCCACCTCCATCACGCCCTTGCCCGGTTCGAGCAGGATCATCGCCACGCTGGCGGTGATGTCGCCGCGCTGGCCGGGGCGCGGCGGGCGGCAGACTGAAAAGGGCGAGAGGAAATCGTCGAACAGCGCGGCCTTCAGGTCTTCGCGGCCGAGCGGTCGGCGCGGCTCGTTCAGAAGATTGCGGACGCGCCAGTCGCGATAGGGGCTGTCGGGCGCGCTGGCGAGGCCGGTCTCGCGCAACTTCGTCAGGGCCGTCGGGTTGGTCCAGTGATTGGCATGCACGATCAGCCCGTCCTCGGGCAGGATCGGGAAGGCCTCGTCCGGCGCGCATTCGAGATCGATACCGAAGCCCTTGTCCTGGCTCAGCATCATGTTGGTCGAGCAGGCCTTGGGCGTGGTCGCGACCACCTTGATCGCCAGCGCCAGATGCTCCTGTTCCAGCGCCTTGCGGCGGACCAGCGCCAGCGGCACGCCTTCCTGGCAATAATCGCGGTCGCTGCGCAGGTAATTGCCGGTGACGCAGATGCCGGCCTCGTTCATGCCGTGCCGGCCCAGCCCACCGGCCTCGACGAAGGTCAGGAGGTCCGGCCCGTTCTTTCGCTGCACCCTGAGCACGATCGCGGTGTTGGCGCATTCCGGCTGCCAATCCCAGTTCTGGCCCTGGATGACGCCGCCGGTGGCGCTGCGCTCGGGCAGGATGATCGCGCCGGTGCAGCCATCGTTGTCGGCCTCGTCTTCCTCTTCCTCCTCCTCGGCGCGGTTGGCGAGCAGCCTTGCCTTCGCGACGATCTCGGTACGGGCGTTGATCATGATGATCGCGTCGAGCGGCACGCCGGAACCGTCGGCGATGCCGCGCATCTCCTCCAGATAGGCTTCGTCGAAGGCGGCGATCCCTTGCCGGGCTTCGTCGATCAGTCTGCTGCGAAGTGTGGGGCTGGAACCCAGCCCGTCCAGTTGTCCGGAATAGAACCGGGCGCTGCCGGCGATGCGATCCGGCACCGCCGCGCCATAGCTGCGGCCGCGCTCGTAGGGGGAGCCTGAGACGGAAACGAAGGGGAACGGTTCGATCATGAGACACTGTCGTGTTTTTTGATTGACCAATATACACAGTGGCGCATCATTCCGCAGATTGTCAAATCGCTCCCCAAGAAGCGGAACCACGACATGGCCAGTAGCCTGCGCGGCGAGATCATCGGCGATATCCTGCGGCTGGCCCGTTACGAGGGCTGGCCGGTGGGCGCGGCCGTCGGCGTAAAGCCTTTGGCGGCGCGATTCGGCGTTTCGCGCACGCCGGTCAGAAGCGCGCTCCTGATGCTGGTCGAGGCCGGCTTGCTGACGCGTGACCAGGAGGGCTTCAGCCTGCTGCGGCCGGTCGATGATGTGGCGGTCGCCGCGCATATGCCGGCGCCGGCAGGCCGCGGCGAACTCTACCAGAGAATTTTGACCGAGCGGGCGCGAGGCGATCTCCCGACCGAGGTCACCGAGAATGCGATGATGGTGCATTTCGGCGCAGCCAAGGGCGATCTGCGCAAGGCGCTGATGCGGCTTTCGTCGGAAGGGCTGGTCCAACGCCAGCGCGGCCATGGCTGGCGCTTTACCGAGAGCCTCGATACGCCGGAGGCCATCCTCGAATCCTACGCCTTCCGCATCGCCATCGAGACGGCGGCACTGAGCCAGCCCGGCTACAGCGTCGATGCCGCGGAGCTTGACCGGTTGCGCACGGCGCATGAGGCGCTGATGCGCCGGCCAGTGGGCGCGGTCACGCCGCAGCTCTGGTTCGAGGTCAACTCGACCTTCCACGAGACGCTCGCCTCATGGTCGCGCAACCGCTTCTTTCTGCAGGCCGTCAGGCGTCAGAACGCATTGCGGCGCATGCATCAATTCGCCGATTTCTGGGAGCTGGAGCCGGAGCAGATCCTGCAATCCTGCCGCGACCACCTCGCCATCCTCGCCGCGCTGGACAAGGGCGACCGGCCGGGCGCCGTGAGACTGCTCGTCGAGCATCTCTCCGGGGCGGCCCGGGACTGGGAAGCGCAGCCGCCGGAGAGTTCAGAGCGGCCCTGACATACAGGCCTGCATCGCCGCTACAGCGACAATTGCGAGCCGGCCTCGGCGCAGCTCGCCTTGAGCGCTTTCAGGATCGCGTCTTCGTCGGTCGCGATGCCGTGGCGCTGCAGGCAGGGCACGAGGATCGCCGCTTCCGCATGCCCGCCCGGCCCGATGACCGGGCAGGCGATGTCCGTCACCGCCATGATGTCGCGGCTGGCGGCGACGCGATGTCCGAGGGCCCGGATCTCGGCGAAAATCCGCTCGGTCTCGGCCGCTTCGAGGCGCTGCTTGTCGGCCTCGGACGCCTCCCGCATCAACTGGCGCCTGCGCGTTTCGCTCTGGAAGGCGAGGATCAGCAGGCCGGAATTGGCGTCGAGCGCCGGCCGGCCATAGCCCGGCCTGACGATGACGCTGGCATCGAGATGACCCGAGGTCGTTGCAAGTACCACTGTCTGCGCCCGGCTCAGCACGACGAGGTGGGCGACCTGACCGCTCGTCTCGCTGAAGCGCTCCATCACCGGCAGCACGATCGAGGTGAGCTGGCGCCCGGCCGGCGTGCGGATGCCGAGGTCGAACAGCCGCCGCGACAGGCCGAGCCGGTCCGTCCCGGCCTCGCGGGCGAGATAGCCACGCTGCTGCAGCACGAAGACCATGCGGAAAATCTCGCTCTTCGAGCGGGCGAGGCGTTCGGCGATCTCGCGGGTCGAAAGCGGCTCGCCGACTTCGGCGAGGAGTTCGAGGATGTCGAGCCCCTTCTCCAGCGCCGGCGCCGCGTAGCTGCCCTTGTCTCCGTTCTCGGTATCCGGCAGGTCGCTCATGTCTCTCTGTTTCATATATGAAGCTTGACATCAAATAAGAAACGAACCTAGCCTCCCCGTCAAAGGGGAGGCGGATGGTACGATCGTCGGATCATATCGCAGGTTCTGGGGGCGTCGCGCCGCTGTCGCGAGGCGGCCGGCGATGAAATACGGCCTGCAGTTCCGCGATGTCTTCGCCGCCTGGGAATCGATCCTCGAAGGCGTCTGGATCACGCTGCTGCTGTCCGCCGTTGCGATGATCGGTGGCCTCGTCATCGGCATCGCCTGCGCCGCTGCCCGCGTCTATGGCCCGGCCTGGTTGCGCCGCATCGTCGGCACCTATGTCGAGGTCATCCGCAACACCCCGCTGCTCGTGCAGCTCTTCCTGATCTTCTTCGGCCTGCCGAGCTTCGGCGTCAGGCTCGACGGGCTCACTGCCGCGATCATCGCGCTGGTCATCAATCTCGGCGCCTACACCACCGAGATCGTCCGCGCCGGGCTGGAGGCCGTGCCGAAGGCGCAGGTCGAGGCCGGCCATTCGCTCGGGCTCTCCGGCCTGCAGGTCTTCCGCTATGTCGTGATGTTCCCGGCGCTGAAGGCGATGTTCCCGGCGCTCGCCAGCCAGTTCGTGTTGCTGATGCTGGCGACCAGCGTCGTCTCGCAGATCTCGGTCGAGGACCTGTTCCACGCGGCCTCGATCGTGCAGTCGCGCACCTTCCGCGATTTCGAGGTCTACACTGTCATCGGTGTGCTCTATCTCGGGCTCGCCTTCGCCTTCCGCGGCCTGTTCGCGGGCATCTATTACTGGGCGTTCGTCAGGCGATGATCCGGGAATTCGGCCTCATCGATGTGATGTACCTGATCGCGGCGGCGCGCTGGACGCTGGCGCTGACCGCGACCGCCTTCATCGGGGCGTCGCTGATCGGCATCGTCATCGCCATCGCCCGCATCTTGCCCTTCGCGCCGCTGCGTTGGCTCGCCGCCACCTATATCCACATCGTCCAGGGCACGCCGCTGCTGGTCTGGCTCTTCGTGATCTTCTTCGGCCTGCCGCTCGTCGGTATCTCTGTCAATCCGTGGCTTGCGGCGGCGACCGCCTTCTCGGTCTATGGCAGCGCCTTCCTCGGCGAGATCTGGCGCGGCGCATTGGTCTCGATCGCGAAGACGCAGTGGGAGGCCGGCGCCTCGCTCGGCCTCTCGCTCGGGGAGCAACTGCGTTACGTCATCGTGCCGCAATCGGTCCGGGTCGCGATCCCGCCGACGGTCGGCTTCCTCGTCCAGCTCATCAAGAACACCTCGCTCGCCGCGGTGATCGGCTTTGTCGAACTGACGCGCGAGGGCCAGCTTACGGCGGCCGGCACCTACAAGCCCTTCGCCGTCTACATCACCGTCGCCGCGATTTATTTCGCGATGTGCTTCCCCCTCTCGCAATGGAGCCGCTCGATCGAGCGGAAGCTCGATGTCGCTCGTTGAAATCCACGGGATCAACAAGAGTTACGGTGCCGTCCAGGTGCTGAAGGACGTCACGCTCGATATCGCCAAGGGCGAGGTCGTCGCCGTGATCGGCCGCTCCGGTTCGGGCAAGAGCACGATGCTCCGCTGCATCAACGGGCTGGAGCCGATACAGGCCGGGGTCATCCGCGTCGACGGCACGCAGGTCAACGACCCCGCGACCAATCTGCGCAAGCTGCGCCAGGAGGTCGGCATCGTCTTCCAGAGCTTCAACCTGTTTCCGCATCTCTCGGTCTGCGACAACATCACGCTCGCCCCGCGCGTCGTGAAGAAGCAGGCGCCGCAGGCGGCCCGTGAGGTCGCCCGCGAGGTGCTCGCCCGCGTCGGGCTGGAGGACAAGCTCGACGCCTATCCCGCGCAGCTCTCCGGCGGCCAGCAGCAGCGCGTCGCCATCGCCCGCTCGCTCGCGATGCGGCCGAAGCTGATGCTGTTCGACGAGGTCACCTCGGCACTCGATCCGGAGCTGACCGGCGAGGTGCTCAAGGTGCTCGAATCCGTCGCGAAGGAGGGCATGACCATGATCCTCGTGACCCACGAGATGGGTTTTGCCCGCCGCTTCGGTTCGCGCGTCGTCTTCATGCATGAGGGGCGCATCCACGAGCAGGGCCCGGCCGCCGCCGTGCTGGCCGAGCCGAAGACGCCGGAACTCCAGACCTTCCTCAGCGCAGTCCTGCACTGAGGCGGAATGCCAACAACATCAACGAGGGGAGAGAAGACGATGCGTTCACTGTTCGCTGGTTTAGCCGCCCTGGCCATCGCCGCCTTCGGCGCCGCCGAGGCCAAGGCCGACAAGCTCCAGGACATCCTGTCCAAGGGCGTGGTCCGCATTGGCGTGCCGCTCGATGCGCCGCCCTTCGGCTCGCAGGACAAGGACCGCAAGGCCATCGGCTTCGATATCGAGATGGCCGAGATGGTCGCCAAGGGCCTCGGCGTGAAGCTGGAGATGCAGCAGATCACCGGCGCCAACCGCATCCCCTTCCTGATGACCGACAAGGTCGACATCGTGATTTCGGTGATGGGCCTGACGCCTGAACGCGCCAAGCAGATCCAGTTCACGGCGCCCTATGCCAACACCTTCCTCGCGGTCTACGGCTCGAAAAGCTCGACCGTATCGAGCCCGGAGACGATCGGCTCGGCCCGCGTCGCCGCCGCCAAGGGCACGACGCAGGAACTCGCCATCTCGGCCGCTGCGCCGAAGGCCAGCCTCATGCGCACCGAGGACGACGCGACGGCCGCCGCCGCCTATATCACCGGCCAGGCCGATCTCCTCGCCACCAACTCGATCGTGGCGCAGGCGCTCGCCAAGCAGAATCCGAACAAGGAGTTCGAGCGCAAGTTCGTCATCCGCCGCAGCCCGGCTCATATGGGCGTGCAGATGGACCAGCATAATCTCGTGCGCTGGCTCGACGGCTTCATCTTCTTCAATTCGATGAACGGCGAGCTCGACCGGCTGCACCGCAAGTACCTGGACATGCCGATGGACCCGCTGCCGACGCTGTGAGGCGGCGGCACGCACTAGCCTTCCCGAACGAAACGCGGGGAACCCCTCTCCTGTAAGGAGAGGGGCAGGGGTGAGGTGTAGGCCGCTGGACCAGTTCGCATCACCTCACCGCAGCGGCGGTCAGGTCACCGCTACAGGTCCAACGGCCGACCCCTCACCCTGCCCTCTCCCTCCGGGAGAGGGTTTCCCGCGGTTCGTCCTGCAACCAAGCGCCTGACGTTGCCGAGCCCGCCATGACCAGCTCCCGCCCCAAGCCGACCCCGCGCCCGTCCAGCGCCTTCCTCACCGTCGATCTCGACCGCGAGGGCAAGCAGACCGGCTTCCTGATGATCCCGCATTCGCCGCATGACGACGCCTGGGGCGCGACCCGCGTGCCGATCGCCGTGATCAAGAACGGCACCGGCCCGACCGTGATCATGGAGGGCGGCAACCATGGCGACGAATACGAGGGGCCGATCACGATCTGCGACCTGATCCGCGATCTCGATCCCGGCCGCGTCCAGGGCCGCCTCATCCTGATGCCGGCGAACAATGTCCATGCCGTGATGGCCGGCCAGCGCACTTCGCCGGTCGATGGGCTGAACTTCAACCGCACCTTCCCGGGCGATCCGCGCGGCACCATCACCCAGCAGATCTCGGCCTTCGTCAGCGACCATATCCTGCCGATCGGCGATGCCTTCCTCGACCTGCATTCCGGCGGCTCCTCGCTCGACATCATTCCGAGCGCCATCGTCGAGCCGACCGATGATCCAGCCCTTCACAAGCGCAATGTCGCGGCGGTGCAGGCCTTCGACGCGCCGATGATGGTCGTGATCAGCAATCTCGGCGAGCCGCGCACCGCAACCGCCGCCGCCTGCCGCGCCGGGCTCGTCACGGTCGGGACCGAGATGGCCGGCGCCGGCACGGTTTCGCTGGAGGCGCTGTCGGTCTGCCGGCGCGGGGTCGCCAACGTGCTGGATCATCTTGGTGTTGTTGTGCGCGAGAAGCCGGAACCGAAGCGCGGCGACGGCCAGATCCTCGAACTGCCCGGCATCTCCGCCTACGTCTATGCGACGGCGGACGGCATCTTCGAGCCCTTCCACGCCAACGGCACCAAGGTCAGCGCCGGTGAACCGGCCGGGCGCATCCATTGCACCTGGGACCCGACGCGCCCGCCCGAGACGCTGCACTACGCCGCCGATGGCATCCTCTACGGCCGGCGCCAGCCGGGCCGGGTGAAGCCGGGCAATTGCTGCCTGATCGTCGCGGCGCCCTATCGCGGGACCCTGTGATGATCGCGCTCGACGATATCCGCGCCGCGCGCGAGCGCATCGCGCCCTACATTCGCAAAACCCCGACGCTGCCCTACACCAGGACGCGCGGCAGCGATTTCGGCGGCGACGTCACGCTGAAGCTCGAATTGCTGCAGGCGGCCGGTTCCTTCAAGGCGCGCGGCGCGATGAACCGGCTCCTGACCCTGTCGAAGGATGAACTCGCGCGCGGCGTCGTGACCGCATCCGGCGGCAATCACGGCCTCGCCATCGCCCGTTCCGCCCATGTCCTCGGTGTGCCCGCGACGATCTTCCTGCCGTCCAATGCCGCGCCGGACAAGATCGCGAAGCTGCGCGACTGGGGTGCGGACGTCCATATCGTCGGCGCGATCTGGGACGATGCCAATGCCGCCGCACTCGCCCATTCCAGCACGACCGGCGCGACCTATGCGCATCCCTTCAGCGATCCGGTCGTTGTAGCCGGACAGGGCACGCTCGGCCTCGACATCCTCGACGACATGCCGGATGTCGATGTCATCCTCGTCGCCATCGGCGGGGGCGGATTGATCACCGGCCTGTCGACGGCGGTGAAGGCGCTTCGTCCGCAGACGCGGATTATCGGCATCGAGCCTGTGGGATCGCCGACCCTCCATGCCTGCCTCGCCGCCGGCCGTCTCGTCGCGCTCGACCGACTGGAGACCCGCGTCGCCACCATGTCCTGCCGCCAGACCGACCAGGCGATCTACGAGGCGACAGCCCGAAATGTCGACGAGATCGTACTGATCACCGATGCCGACATGGAGCGAGCTGCGAAATCGCTCTGGTTCGAGTTCGGCATCGCGGCCGACCTGTCGGGCGCGGCGGCGTTGGCCGCGCTCCAGTCGGGGCGCGTTGCGTTGTCGGGTGGCGAGAAGGTCTGTGCGCTGGTCTGCGGCGCCGGCACGGATGGCTGCCTGCCGGTATAAGACCCGGCTTGCATTCTGAGAAACAAAGAGGGAACATACGTGTATGTCTCTCTCGGATTCCGTTCTCAATCCGCCACCGGCGCGGCCCGATATCACGCGCATCGTCTGCCGTGGCGCGGCGCGGCATCTGCGCGAGCGCGGCTACGCCATCGTCAAGGAGATGACCTTCGCCAATGGCCGGCGCGGCGACATCGTCGCGCTCTCGCCTTCGGGCGAGCTTTGGGTCGTCGAGGTCAAGTCCGGCATCGCCGACTATCGTGTCGACGGCAAGTGGCCGGATTACCGCGACTATTGCGACGGCTTCCTCTTCGCCGTCGCGCCGGAATTCCCGCGCGAGATCCTGCCCGACGATGTCGGGCTGATCGTCGCCGACGCCTATGGCGGCGAATTGCTGCGCGAGCCGCCGCGCCATCCCTTGAGCGCGGCGCGCCGCAAGATGCTGACCATCGCGCTGGCGCGGCTGGCCTCCAGCCGTCTGGCCGCGGTCGAGGACCCCGAGGGCTCGGCCTGAAGGCCGGCTCGGATCAGCGTGGCGCGCGCTTCGCCAGGATGCGCTGCAACGTGCGCCGGTGCATGCCGAGGCGGCGCGCCGTCTCCGAGACATTGCGGCTGCAGAGTTCGTAGACGCGCTGGATATGCTCCCAGCGCACCCGGTCGGCCGACATCGGGTTTTCCGGCGGCTGCGGGCGGGCATCGCGCTGCGCGGCGAGCGCGGAATGGATCTCGTCGGCATCGGCGGGCTTCGCGAGGAAATCGAAGGCGCCGAGCTTCACGGCGCTGACGGCGGTCGCGATATTGCCGTAGCCGGTCAGCACGACGCCGCGCGCGTCGGGGCGGCGCTCCTTGAGACGCGCGATCACGTCAAGGCCGTTGCCGTCACCGAGGCGCAGGTCGATCACCGCGAAGGCCGGAGCGGCCTCTTCCACGGCAGCGATGCCGGCGGCGACGCTGTCGGCGATGCGGACTGCGTAGCCGCGGCCCTCCATGGCGCGGGCGAGACGGGTCAGGAACGGCTTGTCGTCGTCCACCAGCAGAAGGGACATGTCGGCCGCCGGGTCGGGCCTGTCGATTTCGCTCGCTGCATCCTGCATCGTCTTCTCCTTGCCGCTTCTCGGCGCGCTGCGGCTGCGCGCATTAGGGTTTCGGTTGGCTGTCAGGCTTCCTGTGAAGCCCGCTCAGCCAGGTTCATTTAAGGCCGATGCGTTCGCCTGGGTACCCCCATCAACCGGCAGATCGGCTTCGAAATCGTCACGGGACCAGGTGATCCGGATCGAAGCGCCGCTCGCGGGCGCTGGCCGGTTGGAGAATTCCAGCGTCGCGCCACCCCGCTCCAGCAGCGTCTTGGCGATGAAGAGCCCGAGCCCGAGGCCGCCGCCGGCGCGACCTTCCCCCGAGCCGCGCGAGAGATAGGGGTCACCCGCCCGCATCAGCACGTCGGGCGGGAAGCCCGGCCCGTCATCGGCGATCACCAGCACCACCTGGCTCTGGTTCCATTCCGCCGTGATCGCCACGGTCGAGCGCGCGAAATCGACGGCGTTGTCGACGATATTGCCGAGCCCGTAGATCATGCCGGGATTGCGGCGGCAGACCGGTTCCGGCTTGTTGCCGGTCATGGTGATCTCGAAGGGCACGCCGAAGGGGCGCTGCGGTCCGGCGGTCTCCTCGATCAGCAGGCGCAGGGTGAGCTGGCCGAGCGGGCCGGCATCCTCGTCCTGCAGGCTGGAGAGCTTGCCGAGAATGCCGCGACAGCGCTCGACCTGCTCGCGCAGCAGCGCGATGTCCTCGGCCATCTCGCCATCGGGCGGGGCGAGGCGGGTCAGTTCGCGGGCGACCAGCGCGATCGTGCCGAGCGGGGTGCCGAGCTCATGCGCGGCGGCGGCGGCGAGCCCGTCGAGCTGCGACAGGTGCTGTTCGCGCGCCAGCACGAGTTCGGTCGCCGCGAGCGCGTCGGAGAGGTCGCGCGCCTCCTTGGCGACGCGCCAGGCGTAGATGCCGGTGAAGGCGAGGCAGAGCACGAGCGCCACCCAGTTGCCGAGTTGGTAGAAGGCCGGCAGCACCGGCCGGTCCTCGCCGGCCCAGGGCAGCGGCAGGTGGTAGCGGCTGAGCAGGGTCGCGAGCCCCATCGCCAGCAGGCCGAGAACCAGCGTGCGCTGCGGCGGCAGGGCCGTGGCCGAGATCATCACCGGCGCCAGGAAGAGGATCGCGAACGGGTTCTGCAGGCCGCCTGTCATGAAGAGCAGGGCCGCGAGCTGGGCGATGTCGAAGCCGAGCAGGGCGGTCGCGGCCCTGTCCTGCAGGCGGTGGCTCAGCGGGAAGCGGATGCGCAGCGCGATATTGAGCCAGGCGGAGACCGCGATGACGCTGAAGCACCAGCCGAAGGGCAGGGGGAAGCCGAGGCCGAAATGCACGCCGGCGACGGCGAGGCTTTGGCCTGCAATGGCGAGCCAGCGCAGCCGAACCAGCGTATCGAGGCGCAGGTGACGGCTGGAGCGCGCCAGAACCGGGGCGGATAGGTCCGGGAAGCTCAAGATTCGAGGATCTCCTGCGCGGCGCCTGCCAACGGTTTTGCCTGCTTCATCCACATCGCAGGAAAATCTTAGCCTTTAGCCGGGTTGAATGAGAACAAAATCAACGTAAGGTGCGATGCTGCGACGCATCATCGCATGCTGCGTCGCCAGAAGGACGTTGGATCGTATGTACGGGGCCGCCATGTCGTTTGCCTACCATGCCTACGAAGCGGTTCACATGATGGTGAGCCCGGTGCGCGGGGTTTCGGATGCGATGCATCTGGCCTTCAAGAATCCGGCGAATCCGCTGACCTACACGCCGTTCGGCCGCAGCGTCGCGGCTTCCTGCGAATTGTTCGAGCGCATGACGCGCCGTTACGGCAAGCCCGCCTTCGGCCTCGACGAGACCACGATCAACGGCGTCAAGGTCGCGGTCGAGGAGCGCGTCGTCTGGGAGCGCCCCTTCTGCAAGCTGGTCTATTTCGACCGCAAGATTCCATCCAGCCGCCGCAAGCCGCAGCCGAAGGTGCTGCTGGTCGCGCCGATGTCCGGCCATTACGCCACGCTGCTGCGCGGCACGGTCGAGGCCTTCCTGCCCGGCCATGAGGTCTACATCACCGACTGGGTCGATGCCCGCCTGGTGCCGCTCTCCGAGGGCCGCTTCGACCTTAACGATTACATCGATTACGTCATCGGCATGCTGCAGATGCTGGGGCCGGACACCCATGTCATGGCGATCTGCCAGCCATCTGTGCCGGTCATCGCCGCGATCGCCCGCATGGAGGCCGAATCCGACCCCTGCGCGCCGCGCTCGATGACGCTGATGGGTGGCCCGATCGATACCCGCCGCTCGCCCACCGCCGTCAACCAGCTCGCGATGGAGCGCGGCACGGACTGGTTCCGCCGCAATTGCATCACCGTCGTGCCGTTCCCGAGCCTGGGCGCGTTCCGGCAGGTCTATCCGGGCTTCATGCAGCTCTCGGGCTTCATGGCGATGAATATCGACCGCCATGTCACCGCCCATTACGACATGTTCAAGCATCTCGTCAGTGGCGACGGCGATTCCGCCGAGAAGCATCGCGATTTCTACGACGAGTATCTGGCGGTGATGGACCTGACCGCCGAGTTCTATCTCCAGACCGTCGACACCGTCTTCGTCCAGCATGCCCTCCCCAAGGGCGAGATGATGCATCGCGACAAGCCGGTCGATCTCACCGCCATCCGCCGCGTCGCGCTGATGACGGTCGAGGGCGAGATGGACGACATCTCCGGCGTCGGCCAGACGCAAGCCGCGCATGATCTCTGCGTCAACATCCCCGACGACAAGCGCGCCCATTATCTCCAGCCGAAGGTCGGACATTACGGCGTCTTCAACGGCTCGCGCTTCCGTGCCGAAATCCAGCCGCGCATCTCCGACTTCATGGTCAGCCTCGACATGGAAGCGGCCAAGGAGCGTCGCGGCGACAGCGCCAAGGAGCAGCGCAAGGCGCTCAAGGTCGTCCGCTAAGACCTCCCTTTCCCATCGCCCGCGAATCCCGCACAATCGCAGGCGATGCGCATCTCCCTGTTCAGGCGCCAGCCGGATCCCGACCGGATCGAGGTCGTGCATGCCGGCGCGCGCTATGCCGTTCTGATCAAGCGCCGCGCCGCTGCACGGCGGATGACGCTGCGCGTCTCGCAGGCGACCGGCGAGATCACCCTGACCTTGCCCGAGCGTGCCGATTTCGCGGCAGGCCGCACCTTCGCGGAGAATCATGGCGGCTGGATCGCCGCGCGCATGGCCAAGCGCCCGCGCCCGGTGCCGTTCGAGCCCGGACAGAGCATCCCCTTACGCGGCGTGCCGCATCGCATCGTGCACTGGTCGAAGGCGCGCGGGCTGACGCAGGCGACGCGCGATGCCGACGGCGCGCCGGTGATCGCAGTGGCCGGCGATGCCGCCCATGTTTCGCGCCGGGTCAAGGATTTCCTGCGGAAGCTCGCGCTCGAGGATATCGAGAAGGCCGTGCGCCGCCACACGGCGACGCTCGGCATCTCCGCCCGCAAGATCACCATCCGCGACACGACCAGCCGCTGGGGCTCCTGCTCCTCTCAAAGGGACCTCAGCTTCTCCTGGCGCCTGATCCTGGCGCCGTCCCCGGTGCTCGATTATCTCGCGGCCCATGAGGTGGCGCATCTCAGGGAGATGAACCACTCGCATCGCTTCTGGGCGCTGACCCACAAGCTCTGCCCTCATACCGAGGAGGCGGAGGCCTGGCTGAAGCGCCATGGCGCCAGCCTGCACGGCTATGGTTAAGCCGAAGGCTCTGCCGCAATTCCGCCGTTAACCACTTTCTGAAGACTGCCCCCGCACACTGAAGGCCGATTCGCTTTCAGCGTGAGTATGCCTATGGGTCAGGTCATTGCGTTCCGCCTTCCGCAGCAGCCGGCTGCTGCCGCCGAGCCGGTGCTCGGGCTGATGTCGGCCGTCGATTTCGCCCTGCGCGATCTCGCCGAGATTCTCCCTCATATCGCGCTCGATTCGGCGCGCCAGCAGGCCGAGGCCTGCCGCGCCATGCTGGCGCAAGCCTTCGACGCCGAGGTCGAGGCCGAACTCGGGAACTAGAGCATTTTCGAGCGAAGTGGGCACCGGTTCGCGTGAAGAAAATGCGATAAACAAGAATTCAGGGCCTTTCGCGATTTCGGAGAAATTGGAAAAGGCCCTGATCCCGCGCCCGCGCATGCCGCCCCCGGCGATGACGCGGGTTGCCGAAGCGGCTGAAGTGTCGAACCTTTCCGGGAAAGAGCCGGTGATCCGCCGGCGAAACAGCCCGGGAGGCTTCATCCGTGTTTCTGACCAACAGCGATATGGTCGATCTCGTCGATCTCCGGCATCGGCTGCATCGCAGGCCTGAAATCTCGGGCGAGGAGCGCGAGACCGCCGCGACCATCGTCGATTTCCTGAAGCCGACCGGCCCGAACCGCATCGTCACCGAACTCGGCGGCCACGGCGTCGCGGCGATCTACGAGGGCACCGAGCCAGGCCCTACCGTGCTGATCCGCGCCGAGCTCGACGCGCTGCCGATCGAGGAAATCTCCGACGGTGAGCACCGCTCCGAAATCCCCGGCAAGGGCCATCTTTGCGGGCATGATGGTCATATGACCATCCTTGCAGGCCTCGCGCGTGGCCTGCAGCGCAACCCGCCGAAGAAGGGCCGCGCGATCCTGCTGTTCCAGCCGGCCGAGGAAACCGGCGCGGGCGCCGCTGCCGTCATGGCCGATCCGAAATTCGAGGAGATCGTGCCGGATTACGCCTTCTCCCTGCACAACCGCCCCGGCGTCCCGGTCGGTCACGCCCGTATCTCGGAAGGCGCAGCCAACTGCGCCTCGCGCGGCATCAAGATCATCCTGACCGGCGAGACATCGCATGCCTCGACGCCCGAGCACGGCCGCTCGCCGGCGCCGGCCATCGCGACGCTGATCCCCGCTCTGACCGCGCTCGGGCCGGGCGGGCCACTCGACGCCAATTTTCGGCTGGTCACCGTGACCCATGTCGAGATCGGCGAGCAGGCTTTCGGCATCGCGCCGGGCCATGGCGAACTCTGGGCGACGCTGCGCACCGTCAACGACGCTCAGATGGGCGCGCTCTGCGAAGCCGCCGAGAAGCTCGCGCGCGAGGCGGCCGAGGCCGGTCGTTTGACTGTCGAGATCAGCTATCACGACATCTTCCACCATTGCGAGAACGAGCCGGAAGCCGTCGCGATGCTGCGCCGGGCGATGGACGAGGAGAAGGTGCCGCATGGCCCGACGCCGCCCTCGCGCGGCTCGGAGGATTTCGGCCTGTTCGGGCGCCGCTCCAAATCGGCGATGTTCCTGCTCGGCTCGGGTGAGACCGCGCATCTGCACAATCCGGATTTCGATTTTCCGGATGATGCGATCGGCCCCGGCGCGCGCGTTTTCATGCGGGCCTTGCGCAATCTGCTCGGCGAAGTCCGGCCGCAGGGTTGAGGAAGCACGACATGGCTTTGGATTGGACCCGCGCCGCGACCCGCGCGCAGGAGATCGTCGCGAACTGGCAGGGTGCGGCGGGGCCGGGCGGCGCCGTCGTGCTGTTCGACCGCGACGGCGTGCGCGAAGCCTTTGCCGGCGGCCTCGCCAGCATCGAATACGGCGTGCCCTTCACGCCGCAGACGCCGAACCGCTTCGCCTCGATCAGCAAGCATATCCTGGCGGTGGCATTGTTGCGCGCCGGCATCCCGCTCGATGCGCCGCTCGGCCGCTGGCTCGGTGAACTGCCGGCGCCGCTCGCCGCGGTCGAACTCGGCCGGGCGCTGGACATGACCGGCGCCCTGCCGGACATGATGGAGTCCCTCTGGCAGCAGGGCGTGCCCTTCACCGCGACACTGAGCGCGGAGGAGGTCTTCGCGTTTGCCTGCCGCCTGCCTTCGCTGAGTGCCGAGCCCGGCACCGAGATGGCCTATTCCAACACCGGTTGGCGCCTCGGGCAGCGCATCCTCGAGCAGGTCACCGGTAAGCCTTATAAGGAGACTGTCGCGGAACTCTCGGGCGAGCTGGGTGCCTCCTTCCGCCTGCCCTATGACGGCTCGGAGATCGTGCCCGGCCTCGCCACGGGCTACTGGAACGATGGCACGTCCTGGCGGCGTGGCCATAACGGCCCGCATTTTTCGGCCTCGGGCGGCATCGTCGGTTCCGCCGCCGACCTCGCCGGCTGGGCCTCGGGTCTGCTGGCCGGCCGAGGCTCGCTCGCCGGCATGCTGGAGCGCCTGACGGCGCCGCGCCATTTCGCTGACGGCAGCGAGAGCGTCTACCGCCTGGGCCTGGTCTGCAGCCGGTTGGGCGAGACCGGGATCGTCGGCCATGGCGGCTCGCTTTCCGGCTATCGCAACCATTTCTGGATGTCACCGGCCCATGGCGTCGGCGTCGTCGTGCTGACCAATCGCGAGGAAGAGGCGCTCTGGCCCGCCCTGACGGTGCTGGCGGCCCTGCTTGGGCAGGAACTCCCCACGATCGCGCAGGCGCCTGTCGGGCTGTTCGTCAGCGACGAAGGGCCGTTCTGGGCCGAGCTCGCCACGGATTCGATCAGCTATATGGGTGGTTTCGAGCGTCTGATCACCGATGGCGACAGCAGTTTGCGCAGCCTGCCGGCCTATCTCGATATTCGTCTCAAGCGTGACGGCGAGGATCGCCTCACCGGCCTGATCGGCGGCGTGCAGCGCTCGCTCGCTCGCGTGCCGGCCGATACGCCGCTCGACGCGCGGCTGGTCGGGCGCTGGCGTGATCGGCATTTCGGTACGGAGATCGAAATCCGGGCCGACGGTACGGCCCTGATGCCCTGGCCTTCCGGCGGGACGGTGTCGCGCCTGACGCCGCTGCCGAATGGTCGTGCGCTCGCCAGCCACCAGCACGGCCCCTGGCTTGCGCGACCCTGCCTCTGGCTCGATGCCGAAGGCAGCTTGCGGGTTGCCGGCCACCGGGCAAGAATTTTGCAGATGCAACGAGCATGAAACGCGCCGGCTGAAGCGGCTCCGCAGAGGGGCGAGCCGCAGGGCCGGTGACGAAGGAGGAGAACGCCTGATGCAACTGTCCCGTTTCACCGCCGCGCTGCTGCTGTCGGCGGCCACGTTCCTGCCGCTTCCGGCATCGGCGCAGTCGCAGCCGGCCTCGAACCGCATCCTGCGGGTCGCGCCGCATGCCGACCTCAAGACGCTCGATCCGGTCGCTGCCTCCATCGTCATCACCCGTATGCACGGGCTGATGATCTACGAGACGCTCTTCGCCTGGGATTCGAACCTCCAGCCGAAGCCGCAGATGGTCGAGAGCTTCGAGACCTCGCCGGACAAGCTGACCTGGACCTTCAAGCTCCGTCCCGGCCTGAAATTCCATGACGGCCAGCCGGTGACGACCAAGGACGTCATCGCCTCGCTCGGCCGCTGGATGAAGCGCGACACCATCGGCGGCAAGCTCGCGGAATACACCGATGGCATGGAGGCGGTGGACGACGCCACCTTCCGCCTCAAGCTGAAGCGGCCGATGGCGCTGGTGCCCTCCGCGCTGGGTTCCGCCGTCGGCCAGATCCCCGTCATCATGCGCGAGTCCGACGCCAAGTCCGACCCGATGAAGCCGATCACCGAGACGATCGGCTCCGGCCCGTTCAAGTTCAACCGTGAGGATTGGCGCAGCGGCTCGAAGGTCGTCTACGACCGCAATCCCGATTACGTCCCGCGCTCCGAGCCGGCTGATGGGCTCGCCGGCGGGCGCGTCGTCAAGGTCGACCGCGTCGAATGGCAGATCATGCCGGATGCGGCGACCGCCGCTGCCGCGCTCCAGACCGGCGAGATCGACATCTGGGAGCAGCCGAGCCAGGACCTGATCCCGGTCATCTCGACCAACAAGCAGGTCAAGGTCGACCGCTATTCCAACCTCGCCAATCAGGTGATGCTGCGGCCGAACCATCTCCATCCGCCCTTCGACAATCCGAAGGCGAGGCTCGCCTTGGCCTATGCCACCGAGCAGGCCGATTTCCTCGCGGCCGGCTTCGGCGACGAGGAATGGTGGAAGCGCTGCAACGCCTATTTCGTCTGCGGCGGCCCGAACGGCACGGAGATCGGCAGCGAGGGCTATGCCAAGCCCAATCTCGACAAGGCCCGCGAGCTGCTGAAGGAGAGCGGTTACAAGGGCGAGAAGCTCGTGCTCTCGACCAGCAACGACATCGCCCCGATCGGCCGCATGGCCGAGGTCGCGGCCTCCGCGCTCAAGGCCGTCGGCTTCAATGTCGATGTCCAGTTCGCCGACTGGGGCGCCGTCACCACCCGCCAGCAGAACAAGAGCACGCCGGACCAGGGCGGCTGGAACCTCTTCGTCACCTACGCCTCGGGCGCGACCATGCAGTCGCCCCTGACCAATATCGGCACCAACATGGCCTGCGAGCGGGCCTGGGCCGGCTGGCCCTGCGATGCCGAGGCGGAGAAGCTCCGCGGCGCCTTCGTCGATGCCCCCGACGACGCCAGCCGCAAGGTGGCCCTCGAAGTGCTGCACAAGCGCCTGACCGAGATGCAGCCCTATCGGGTGCTCGGCCAGTTCGATCAGCCCTATGCCCGGCGCACCAATGTCGCCGGTGTCCTGGCCGCGCCGGTCATGCTGTTCTGGAACGTCGAGAAGAAGTGACGCGAGGGGAAATTCTCCCCGCTTCCCCTTTGAGCGGTGATCCCGGACAAGCGGCGTCAGCCGCGCCGATCCGGGATCCATGCCTGAGCTTCTATCGGATGCGCTCCGGCATGGATCCCGGGTCTCCGCTTCGCTCCGCCCGGGATGACGGCGCGGGTGAAACGTTAAAGCGTCGCCCGCCAGACGAAATCGCGGCGCTCGCCCGGCGCCAACCGGAGGATGCCGGGCTTTTCCGCGATTTCGCCCTGCCAGCCGGCGGGGCTCGCCATGCTGTACCAGGGCTCGATGCACAGGAACGGCGCGCCTGATGGCTTCGACCAGATGCCGAGGTCCTTGTAACCTTCCCAACTCACCGTCACGGCGCGGCTCTCCCGCCCTGACGCGTCGATCGCCGCGAAGCGCACCGAGCGGTTGGCGGTATCGGGGATCACGATCGCATCGTTGACGAAGAGGCGCTCGTCGAGATCGAGCTCCTTGCCGGAGAAAGGCAGGGGGATCGGCGCGGTCAGCAGGCCGGCTTCGACGCCGAGGCCGTGACCCGGCTCCGCCTGCGGGAAGGTCAGGCGATGCGCCTGTTTCGCGATGCCTTCGGTCAGCGGCCAGAGAAAGGCCGGATGCGCGCCGACACCGCAGATCAAGGGCTCCTCGGCCGGATTGCTGACGCGCGAGATCACGGTCAGCGTATCGCCCGCGACCGCGTAGATCATCTGCAGCACGAACCGGAACGGATAGATCGCCAGCGTTTCCGGGCTCTCCCGCAATTCCAGCACCGCCCGGTCGGCGCTGCGCTCGACCCAGGAGAACAGGCTGTCGCGCGCGAAGCCATGCTGGGTCAGGCGGTAGGAGTGCCCCTGATGGATCAACGTGTCGTCGGTGAGGCGCCCGACCATCGGGAACAGCACCGGTGCATGGCGCGGCCATTCCGGCCCACCGTTCCAGAGCGCCGGCCCGTTTGCGTCGGAGAGCGCGATCAATTCGCCGCCTTGTGCCCGCACCGTCGCGCGCAGCCGGTCGGAGGCGATCTCATGGGTCTCGGTCATCATCGTCTCCGTCGGCGGCACCTCTCGGGATAGCCGATCGGCATCGCTAAAATCCACCGCTGCGGGAGCCGGTCGGTTATGACATGCGTTTCACGCAAGAATGACTGCCTCGATCGCAGCGGTCATGCGACGGAGGTACTTCCCCATAAGGTAATCGAAATCAGCAAGGCTTTGCAGAAAATGGCCTTTCCAGAGATTTCCCGTTCCTTGACGGGTCGATCCGCGATACCGATTCTGCTGCCTCTATCGCGTCGGCTGTCGCCGCCGCTGCCCACGCCGTCAGGACCATCGATGACCGTTACTGCCAATAGCCGCGCCGCCGATCACGCCATCGATCCGCTCTTCCTCGAGCGCTGGTCGCCGCGTGCCTTCACCGACGAGATCATCTCCGAGGCCGGGCTGAAGGTGCTGTTCGAGGCGGCGCGCTGGGCCCCGTCCTCCTACAATTCGCAGCCCTGGCGTTTCATCTATGCGCGGCGTGGCACGGCCCATTGGCCGGCACTGCTCGGCCTGCTCAACCCGTTCAACCAGTCCTGGGCGAAGAATGCCGCTGCGCTGATCTTCGTCGTCTCCAAGGAGACCATGGCGGTTCCCGGCAAGGCCGAGGAGGTGCCGTCCTATACTCATTCCTTCGACGCCGGCGCGGCCTGGGCCAATCTCGCCCTGCAGGCGGTGCGTATCGGCTGGCAGGCGCATGGCATGGCCGGTTTCGATCAGGCGCGAGCTCCGCAGACCCTGAAGCTGCCGGCGGGCTACCGCGTCGAGGCGGCCGTTGCCATCGGCAAGCCCGGCGACAAGGCGCAATTGCCGGAGGCCTTGCAGGCGCGAGAGACGCCGAGCCAGCGCAACCCGATCAGCGTGACCGTTTTCGAGGGCATCTTCGCGGGTTGAGCGCTCGCCTCTTGCAGCGGGGCGCATTTCGCGCGATCCCGCTACCTATGCCGAAGGAGCCACGCCTTGCTGATCACCCGCCGCCAGTTCGCCGCCGGCTCGCTCGCCGCGCCCGCCATCCTGAAGGGCGGACAGGCCTTCGCCGCCGGCCGGCCCATGACCGTCGCCTCGCTCCTGGGCGAGGACAAGCCGGAGACGAAGATCTGGCGGCGCATCGCCGATATCCTGGAGCGCACGGCGCCCGGCCGTTTCGATCTGCGGGTCGTGCCCAATGCCGCGCTCGGCGGCGAGAAGGAGGTCGCCGAGGGCCTGCGCCTCGGTTCGATCCAGGCGGCGCTCTCGACCGTGTCGTCGCTCTCGACCTGGGTGCCCGCAGGGCAGATCCTCGATCTGCCCTTCCTCTTCCGCGATCGCGGCCATCTCGGGCGCGTGCTCGCGGGACCGCTCGGAGACGCACTGAAGGAGCTTTATCAGGCGCAGGGCTTCGTCGTGCCGGGCTTCATCAACTACGGCGCCCGCCATCTCCTGGCGAAGGAGGCGCTGACCACCCCAGCCTCGGTCAAGGGCAAGCGCATCCGCGTCATCCAGAGCCCGCTCCATACCGCGCTCTGGTCGGGCTTCGGCGCCCATCCGACGCCGATCCCGATCCCCGAGACCTATAACGCGCTCAAGACCGGCGTGGTCGACTGCATGGACCTGACCAAGTCGGCCTATGTCGGTTTCCGCCTGTACGAGGTCGTGCCGGTGCTGATCGAGACCGGCCATATCTGGGCAAGCGGCGTCGTGATGTTCGCCGCGCCCTTCTGGAAGGCGCTGACGCAACAGGACCGCGAGGCGCTGACCGCTGCGGTCACCGAGGGCATCGCCTATTTCGACGAGTTGATGCGGGCCGATGAGGACGCCTCGATGGCGCGCGCCCAAGCCGAAGGCGGCAAGGTCGTGCCCGCCGAGAACCGCCAGGGCTGGCAGGACGGCGCCCGCAAGGTCTGGGAGAGCTTCGCGCCGCAGCTCGGCGGCATGTCGGGCATCGAGGCCATCGCGCAGAGCCGCTGAGACCAGCATCGACGGGACGAGAACCATGCCGCTTTCGATCGACCATATCGTCATCGCTGTTGCCGATCTCGACGCGGCCATCCGCGACTACACGGCGCTCGGCTTCACCGTGCTGCCCGGCGGCGAGCACCCGCGCGGTTCGCGCAATGCCTTGATCGTGTTCGAGGACGGCGCCTATCTCGAGATCATCGCCTTCCCGCGCCCGCTGCCGGGTTATCGCTGGTGGCAGGTGCTGGATCGCGCCGGTCCCGGCCTCGTCGACTATGCCGTGCTGCCGGATGATCTCGACGCCGATCTCGCCCGCGCCCGCGCCGCTGGCATCGTCATGGAGGGGCCGATCGATGGCGGTCGCCTCCAGCCCGACGGCACGCGCATCGCCTGGCGCTCGGCGCGTCCGCCGGAGCCCGACATCCCGTTCCTCTGCACCGACGTCACGGCCCGCAGCCTGCGCGTTCCCGAAGGGCCGGGCCGTCGCCATGCCAATGGCGTGACCGGGGTTGCCGGCGTCACCGTGGCGGTGCAGGACCTCGCGACCTCGGTCGCCCGCTACCGCTCCCTGCTCGGGCGCGAGCCGGTCGCTATCGGCGGCGTTCCCGGTCTCGGTTTCGGGCTCGCCCAGTTCCGCATCGGCCGACAGACCCTGTCCCTGGCCGAGGCGCGAGGCTCGGCCGCTGCCGGCCTTGGCGAGCATCTCGTCCGCCGAGGGCAGGGGGCCTATGCCATCTCCTTTTACGGTCCCGATGATGCTCGCCTCGACGACGGCTTGGCTCATGGCGCCCGCCTGGAAATCGTCCGCGACCTCTAGCCGCTGGCGCCGTCATGATGCGGTCACGCCTGCAGGCGAGAGTGGCCCGTTACCTTAAAATAGTTCTATTTCTGTAGTAAAAACAAGAGCTTGCATCGAATCGTCGGCGCGCCTATCTCTCCCTCGCGATCAGTGAATCAGCCGACGGAGAAACCGAATGGGTGGCGTCACCGAGGTCGATGTCGCAGCCGCGATCGGCCGCATCGACGAGATCATCATCCGCGAGATCGTTCGCACCGGAGCGAGCCGGCCGGAACTGCGCCGGGCCCTCGCGCTCGCCAAGGGGCCGGGCGACCTCGACGCTGATGCGGCCTTGCCGCCGCGCATGCAGCGCCTCGTCGACCTGCTGGCGGTGACCTTGCCTGAGCAGGGGCCCAAACCCATCCAAGGGCCACAGCGCCGCCGCCATGCCGCCATCAAGGGCATCGAACGTGCAGCCTGATCAGGGGAGCGCCGAATCGCTGGAGACCGCCCGTGCCGAGATCCGGGAGGCGGTCATGACAGCTTTTTGCGCCGCGCTCCACGATACTCGCCTGCCGCCGCTCGCTTTGATCGAGCTGGCGGCGGCAGCGGTCGGTTCTGTCTACAGAGAGGTGGCGGATGCTCATTGCGGTGACCAGCCATGCCCTTGCGGCTGGCATCCGCGCCTCCAGGTGGATCTGGAGGCGCTTCAGGCGGCGCTGGCGCTGAACGCGACGCCGGTTCCATCCGGCGATCTCGCCCGCATGGCCGTGCTCGGCCGGGCCTGATCTCGCATTCGCGCTTGAGGACGTGCTAAGCCGCCGCGAACCGGCGGAGCAGCATGCGCAACATCCTCATCATCGGCATCGGGGCCGGCAATCCCGAGCACATGACGATCGAGGCGATCGAGGCGCTGAACCGTGCCGATATCCTGTTCATCCCCGACAAGGGCGAGGAGAAGGCCGCGCTTCGGGCCCTGCGCGAGGCGATCTGCGCGCGCTTCATCCGCAAGCCCGGTTACCGCACCGTTCCCGTAGAAATTCCGCGTCGCGCCGAGGCGGGCGATGATTATCACGGCGTCGTCGATGACTGGCATGAGCGCATCGCGGCCCGCTACCGCGCCCTGTTCGAAGCCGAGCTGCAGGACGGGCAGACCGGCGCATTGCTGGTCTGGGGCGATCCGGCGCTTTACGATTCCACCTTGCGCATCATGGATCGCGTCGCTGCCTCTGGCCTCGGCCTCGACTGGCAGGTCTATCCCGGCATCAGCAGCGTCCAGGTGCTCGCCGCGCGCCATCGCATCCCGCTCAACACGATCGGCGCGCCGATCCTGATCACCACCGGGCGTAAGCTGGCGGCTGGCTTTCCGGCCGATCAGGACAGCGTCGTCGTCATGCTCGATGGTGAGCAGACCTTCGGCAAGATCGATCCCGCCGGGCTCGATATCTTCTGGGGCGCCTATCTCGGCACGCCCGACGAAATCCTGCGCGCCGGCCCTCTGGCCGAACTCTCCGCCGAGATCGCCGAGGCGAGGGCGCAGGCCCGCGCGCGGCATGGCTGGATCATGGACACATATCTGCTGCGCCGCCGCCCGGCTTGACGCAGCCGCCGGCATCCGCCATCGCTCGCGCCGATCTTTCTGGAAGCGCCGGAGCCACCTGATGTCCCTCGCCGATCTCAACCAGACCATCGACGCCGCCTGGGAAAACCGGGCCGAGATCGGCGTCCAGACCAAGGGCGCCGTCCGCGAGGCCGTCGAGCAGGCGATCGAGATGCTCGATGCCGGCCAGGCCCGCGTTGCCGAAAAGCAGGGTGCCGACTGGATCGTCCACCAATGGCTGAAGAAGGCGGTGCTGCTCTCCTTCCGCCTGACCGACAACGTCATCATGGCCAATGGCCCGGGCGAGAGCGTGTTCTGGGACAAGGTGCCCTCGAAGTTCGAGGGCTGGGGCGAAAATCGCTTCCGTGCTGCCGGCTTCCGCGTCGTGCCGCCGGCGGCCGCGCGCAAGGGCTCCTTCATCGCGTCCGGCGTCGTGCTGATGCCGTCCTTCGTCAATATCGGCGCCTATGTCGATTCCGGCACCATGGTCGACACCTGGGCGACGGTCGGTTCCTGCGCCCAGATCGGCAAGAACGTGCATCTCTCGGGCGGCGTCGGCATCGGCGGCGTGCTCGAGCCGCTGCAGGCCAACCCGACCATCATCGAGGACAACTGCTTTATCGGCGCCCGCTCCGAGGTCGTCGAGGGCGTGATCGTCGGCGAGGGCTCGGTGCTCTCGATGGGCGTCTTCATCTCGGCCTCGACCAAGATCGTCGACCGCGCCACCGGCCAGGTCCATGTCGGCAAGGTGCCGCCCTATTCGGTGGTGGTGCCGGGCTCGCTGCCGGGCAAGCCTTTCCCGGATGGCACGCCGGGTCCGGCGCTCTCCTGCGCCGTCATCGTCAAGACGGTCGACGCGCAGACGCGTTCCAAGACCGGCATCAACGAGCTGCTCAGGGACTGATCCCCTCACACAACGCCGTCATTCCGGGCGCAGCGAAGCGGAGACCCGGAATCCATCATAGAGCGAGATGCCCTTGGATGGATTCCGGATCGGCGCCGCTATTGCGGCTTGTCCGGAATGACGCTGTGGTGGTGCTGAGCCTCAACCCACCGGCGTCGGCGCACCCGTGCCCTGCGGATAGGGCTCCGGCGGCTCGGCCGCGGGCGGCGCCGCGCTGTGCGCATCGGCCAGCGCATCGCGCAGCTTCTGCTCCTGCGAGCGGTCGAGCGAGGTCTTGAGCACCGTACCGCCGGTGCCGCGGATCGCCTCCAGCACCTTGTCGCCGGTCACCTTGTTGACCAGTACGAACAGTGCCGCATTGCCGGGCTGCAGGCTGGTGGACAGGTCCTTCATGAACTTGTCGTCGACGCCGTAATCGGTCAGCGCCCCGCCGAGCGCGCCCGACGCCGCGCCGAGTGCCGCGCCGAAAATCGGCATCAGGAAGATCGCGCCGATCAGCAGCCCCCAGAACGAGCCGGACACGGCGCCCATCGCGGTCGTGTTCAGGAGCTGGTTGAGCTTCACCTTGCCGCCCTCGTGCATCACCGCGATGGCGGCATCGCCGATCTCGATCAGGTATTCCTTCTGCAGGCCGATCAGCTTCTGGCGCATCTCCTCGGCGCGGGCCTCGGTCGAATAGACGATGACGACGAGATCGGACATGGCGAAACTCCTGGCTAGCGGATGCTGGCATGCTGGCCCGGACGGATGACGGGATCAAGGCAACGCGCAACTGGGCGCGGTGGTTCCGTTTCCCCTTACTCGCCGCCGATCGCCTTGGCCGTCTCCACGGCACGGCCGCGCAGCGGCAGTTCCTGCATCCGCGCCAGGGACAGCCAGGCGAAGGCGAAACCGAGGCTCGCGGCGCCGAAGACATAGCGGAACAACACGACCATGGTCTCGCGGTCGACGGTGCCGAGCTTCAGCGCTTCGGGCGAGAGCTGCGCGCCGACGCCGCCGACGCCACCCAGCACGATCGCGCCGAACACCGCGACGATCAGCGCCCCGCCGATCTGACGGAAGAAATTGGCGACCGCCGTCACCGTGCCGAGCTGATGCGCCTGCACGGCATTCTGGATCGCGACGGTCGCGACGGGCAACAGCGTGCCGAAGCCGATGCTGACGACCGCCAGGATCACGCAGAAGGGCAGGAGCGGGATCTGGCCGGAGAAGGCGGCGAGAACAGCCGTCCCCGTCATCGCGACGAACAGCCCGGCCAGCGGCACGCGCTTGTAATGGACGAGATGCGACATCGCCCGGCCGGAGCTGGTCGCGCCGATGACCGTGCCGCAGGTCAGCGGCAGCAGGCCAAGGCCGGAATGGGTGGCGCTCAGGCCCATCACCGTCTCGAAATAGAGCGGCAGGTAGATGGTCAGGCCGATGAAGGTGCCCATGCCGAACCCGGCGGCGACCGTGCCGCGCCGGACGACGCGGTTGCCGAAGAGGTCGAGCGGAATCAAGGGCTCGGCCGCCCGGCGCAGGCGCCAGGCGAACAGCGCCCAGAGCACCAGGGAGACCACGACGAGGCCCGCGATCGGGAGTGAACTCCAAGGATAGGCGGTGCCACCCCAGGACAGGGCGAGCAGCAGCGACACCGTCGCCAGCGTCATCAGTACGGCGCCGAGCACGTCGAGCTTGTGTGGCCGCTCATGGCGCGGCAGGCGCTTCAGGGCTGCGCTCGACATCCAGTAGGCGCCGAGCCCGAGCGGCAGGTTGATCCAGAAGATCACCGACCAGTGCAGCTTCTCCGCGAGGAAGCCGCCGAGGACCGGGCCGAGCAGTGAGGACGACATGAAGACGCTGGCGAAATAGACTTGGTAGCGCCCGCGTTCCTTGGGCGGCACCATGTCGCCAACGATGGTCTGGGCCAGTGCGATCAGGCCGCCGCCGCCAAGCCCCTGCACGAAGCGCGCGAGGACGAGCAGCCAGAGCGAGGGCGCCAGCGCGCAGGCGATCGAGCCGATCACGAAGACGATGATCCCGGCGAGCAGCGTCACCCGGCGACCATGGATATCGGCGAGCTTGCCGTAGAGCGGCGTCACCGCGGTCGAGGCCAGCAGGTAGATCGTGACGATCCAGGAGAGATGCGTGACGTCGTTGAGTTCGCGGCCGATCGTCGGCAGCGCGGTCGCGACGATGGTCTGGTCGAGCGCGGCCAGGAACATCGCCAGCATCACGCCGATCAGGACCGAGCGGATATCCGCGGGTGTCATGGCCGCGGCATGGGCTGGGGCGTCGAGCCGCTTATCCATGGAGATTGTAATCTTGCTTGCGTCTGAGGAATGGCTGGAGGGTAGTCGCAGCGTAGGTCATGCGCCAGAGGCGCGTTGGCGGGGCGGCCCTGCGGCGCGGGCGGGACAAGCTGCCGCAGATCAGCCCAGCTTGGACTCAGCCCAGCTTGGGCAGGGTATCGCGCAACGTCGCGGGCGCGCCGTCTGGCATGGCAGCCTCGACGATCTCGTGCGTCCGTTGCCAGATCGGTACGGCCGAGGCGAGCAGCGCCATCCCGTCCTCTGTCAGCGTCAGCAGGCGGCCGCGGCGATCGGCCGGATCGACAGCGACAGCGACGAGTCCGCGCCGTTGCAGCGGCTTCAGCGCGGCGGTGAGCGTCGTTCGATCCATCGCCAGCAGCGCTGCCAGCGGGCCGAACGAGGCCGGCACCGGGCGATTGAGGGCCATCATCAGCGAGAACTGGCCGTTCGTCAGCCCGACCGGGCGCAAGGCTTCGTCGAAACGGCGCGCCAGCGCCCGCGCCGCGCGCTGCACATGCAGGCACAGGCAATGGTCGCGCACATGCAGCGTCGTCGCGAAGGGAACGATCCGTTTGCCGTCCATGTCGTCTGCATGTTGACTGCCGTTAGGCAAGTCAAGCCAGGCTTGCTCCGCAGATTCCACGCTGATCGGCGGAGCTGCGCCCTGGAGCGTTGCGAAAGTCCTCGGACGGCCACAGGAGGAAAGGTCCATCATGCCGCTTCTCGCCGCGAAGAATGCCATGCTGGTCGTCATCGACTTCCAGGCCAAGCTGATGCCGGCGATCCATGACGGCGAGACGGTGTTGCTCAATGCCGGGCGCCTCGCCGAGGCGGCGCGTCTGCTCGACGTGCCGGCGGTCCTGACCGAGCAATATCCGCGTGGCCTCGGCACGACGGTGCCGGAATTGGCTGGCGTTGCTCCCGCCGTGGCCAAGATGAGCTTCGATGCCTGCGGCGAGCCCGCTTTCCTCGAAGCCGTGGCGGGAGATCGCGAACTGGTGGTCTGCGGCTGCGAGGCGCATGTCTGCGTCGGGCAGACCGTGCTGACCTTGCTGGAGCATCGTCGCCGGGTCGTCGTAGTCGCCGATGCGATCGGCTCGCGCGTGCCGCAATCGCGCGAGATCGCATTGCAGCGCATGGCAAGCCACGGCGCCGAGATCGTCACCACCGAGATGGTGCTGTTCGAATGGCTAGGGAGTGCCGAGCACCCGCAGTTCCGAACGGTCTCGAAGCTGATCCGTTAGATGTTGTTTGACTGGATGGCAGTGGCTTGAGCGACACCCTTGTCATTCCGGGGCTTCGCGTAGCGAAGAACCCGGAACCCACGACTGGGCGAGCCGTCGGCAAGGAGCTATCGAGGGCGCCCAGTCGTAGGTTCCGGGTTCGCGCCTGAGGCGCGCCCCGGAATGACAAGGGTGTCCAGACGTGGTCCAGCGGTCGTTCGGCTGCCTTGATCGCGGCTCTTAGAGCGGCTTCTTGATCGCCTTCGAGATGACGCCGACGATGCCCTCGCGGAACAGTAGGACGCAGAGCACGAAGATGCCGCCCTGGACGACGGTGACCCAGGCGCCGAGCGTCGCGAGATAGTTCTGCATCGCGACGATGACGATGGCCCCGACGATCGGTCCGAAGACGGTGCCGAGCCCGCCGACCAGCGTCATCAGCACGACCTCGCCGGACATGGTCCAGTAGACGTCGGTGAGCGAGGCCAGCTGGAAGACGATCGCCTTGGTCGCGCCGGCCAGCCCCGCGAGCGTCGCCGAGAGCACGAAGACCATGAGCTTGTACTGGTTGGCGCGGTAGCCGAGCGAGATGGCGCGGGGCTCGTTGTCGCGGATCGCCTTGCAGACCTGGCCGAAGGGCGAATGGATGACGCGGTAGATCAGCAGCAGCCCGCCCATGAAGATGGCGGCGACGAGCCAATAGAGCGCGCGGTCGTCGGCAAGGCTGACGAGGCCGAAGAGCTTGCCGCGCGGCACGGCCTGGATGCCGTCCTCGCCGCCTGTGAAGCGCGGCGTCTGCAGCGAGAAGAAGAACACCATCTGGGCGAGCGCCAGCGTGATCATCGCGAAATAGATGCCCTGGCGGCGGATGGCGAGCGCGCCGAAGACGAGGCCGAGCCCCGCGCCGACCGCGGTGCCGAGCAGGATCGCGAGCTCCGGCGTCAGGCCCCAGTTCTTGGCGGTATAGGCCGAGACATAGCTCGCCATGCCGAAATAGGCGGCATGGCCGAAGGACAAGAGCCCGCCATAGCCAAGCAGCAGGTTGAAGGCGAGCGCGAACAGCGCGAAGCACAAAACCTTCATCACGAAGACGGGATAGGCGACGAAGGGTGCGATCGCGAGCATCACGGCGATCGCGATGAACAGGTTGCGGTGCAGGCGCGCGGTGCCGTCGTCGGTCTCGGCGAGCGAGAGGCCGGCGGCGGGGGCGTCGGTCGAGGCAAGGTCGGTCATGTCTTCAGTCCTTGCGTCTTACGTCAGGCCGTGCGGCCGAACAGGCCGGCGGGCTTCACCAGCAGCACCAGCACCATGATGACGAAGATCACGGTGGCGGCGCCTTCCGGATAGAACACCTTGGTCAGGCCCTCGATCAGGCCGAGCGAGAAGCCGGTGACGATGGCGCCCATGATCGAGCCCATGCCGCCGATCACGACGACCGCGAAGACGACGATGATCAGGTCGCCGCCCATGTTCGGGTTGACCGAGTAGATCGGCGCGGCGAGCACGCCGGCGAAGGCAGCAAGCGCGACGCCGAAGCCGTAGGTCAGCGTCACCAGGAGCGGCACGTTGATGCCGAAGGCCTGGGTCAGCGTCGGGTTCTCGGTCGCGGCCCGCAGATAGGCGCCGAGCTTGGTCTTCTCGATCAGGAACCAGGTGCCGAGGCAGACGATCAGCGAAGCGACGATCACCCAGGCGCGGTAGTTCGGCAGGAACATGAAGCCGAGATTCTGGCCGCCGGTCAGCTGCGGCGGGATCGCGTAGGGCAGGCCGGACGAGCCGTACTGGTTGCGGAACAGGCCCTGGATGATCAGCGCCAGGCCGAAGGTCAGCAGGAGCCCGTAGAGATGGTCGAGATGGGCGATGCGCTTCAGCAGCAATCGTTCGACCGCGACGCCGGTCGCGCCGACGATGATCGGCGCCAGCAGCAGGGCCGCCCAGTAGTTGAGGCCGAGATAGTTCAGGCACATCCAGGCGACGAAGGCGCCCATCATGTACTGTGCGCCATGCGTGAAGTTGATGATGTTGAGCAGCCCGAAGATCACCGCCAGCCCGAGGCTGAGGATGGCGTAGAACGAGCCGTTGATCAGGCCGAGCAGGACCTGACCAAACAGCGCTTGCGGCGGAACGCCTAGAAGCTCGAACATGCGGGACTCAGATCATCGTGTGGGGCGGGCTCTCGATCCTCTTCGTCACCCCGGCCAGGCGAAGCGCAGAGCCGGGATCCATCGTAGAGTTCCGGAGCCCTCCGATGGATCCCGGGTCGACCTGCGGTCGCCCGGGATGACGGCGGAGGACGTCTTGGCGGCGTTCAGCCGCGGCGTCACTTGACTAGCGAGCAGCCGGTTTCGGCCAGCGGCTGGAAGGCCTGCTCAGCCGGCAGCACCGAGACCTGCTTGTAGTAATCCCACGGGCCCTTCGACTCCGACGGCTTCTTGACCTCGTAGAGATACATGTCGTGCATCTTGCGGCCGTTCGGACGGATCGAGCCCTTGCCGAACAGCGGATCCTCCGTCGGCATCTCCTTCATCTTGGCCATGACGGTGGCCGAGTCCTTGCTCTTGGTCGCCTCGACCGCCTTCAGATAGTGCAGCAGGCCGGAATAGACGCCCGCCTGGACCATGGTCGGCTTCTTGCCGCCATTGAGCTTGGCGAAGCGCTCCGACCAGGCGCGGGTGCCGTCGTCGCGATCCCAGTAGAACGACTCGGTCAGGACGAGGCCCTGTGCCGCCTGCAGGCCGAGCGAGTGCACGTCGGTCAGAAAGACGAGCAGGCCCGCGAGCTTCTGGCCGCCGGCGACGATGCCGAATTCGCCCGCCTGCTTGATCGCGTTGGTGGTGTCGCTGCCGGCGTTCGCAAGGCCGATGACCTTGGCCTTGGAGGCCTGCGCCTGGAGCAGGAAGGACGAGAAGTCGGTGCCCGGGAACGGGGTGCGGACCGCGCCGACCACCTTGCCGCCGTTCTTGATGACGGTGGCGCTGGCGTCGCGCTCCAGCGCGTGGCCGAAGGCATAGTCCGCGGTCATGAAGAACCAGCTGTCGCCGCCGGCCTTCACCATCGCGCCGCCGGTGCCCTGCGCCAACGCATAGGTGTCGTAGGTCCAGTGGATGGTGTTGGGGCTGCAGGCCTTGCCCGAGAGGTCCGACGAGCCGGCGCCCGAGTTGATGTGGATCTTGTTCTTCTCCTTGGTGATCTGGCTCACCGCCAGCGCGACCGAGGAGGTCGGCACGTCGAGGATCAGATCGACGCCGTCCTGGTCGTACCACTGCCGGGTGATGGTCGAGCCGACGTCGGGTTTGTTCTGGTGATCGGCCGAGACGATCTCGACCTTGATGCCCTTCTCGGCCGCCTTGAAGTCCTCGACCGCCATGCGCGCCGCGATCACCGAGCCTTCGCCGGCGAGGTCGGCATAGAGGCCCGACCGGTCGTTCAGCACGCCGGCCTTGACCGAGATCTGCTGGGCGAGCGCGGGGGCCGCCATCAGGGTCGCAAGCGCCGTGGTCGCGAGAATCGTCTTCAGCTTCATGATCGTTCTCCCTCTGTCGATACCGGGCGAGCCGGTGCTGTTCTGGTGGATCGCGCTGCTTCAGACGCCGAGATAGCGATGCAGCTTGTCGATATTGGCGTCGAGCTCGGCGTTCGGGATCATGTCGATCACCTTACCTTGCTCGACCACGTAGTGCCGGTCCGCGACCGTCTGGGCGAAGCGGAAGTTCTGCTCGACCAGGATGATGGTGAAGCCCTTTTGCTTGAGCATGCGGATGGTGGCACCGATCTGGTCGATGATGACGGGGGCGAGACCTTCGGTCGGCTCGTCGAGCAGCAGCAGGTTGGCGCCGGTGCGCAGGATGCGGCCGATCGCCAGCATCTGCTGCTCGCCGCCCGAGAGCTTGGTGCCCTGGCTCTTCAGCCGCTCCTTGAGGTTGGGGAAGAGCGTGAAGATCTGCTCGACCGGCAGGCCGCCCGGCTTCACCTGCGGCGGCAGCATCAGATTCTCCTCGACCGAGAGGGTCGAGTAGATGCCGCGTTCCTCCGGCACGAAGCCGATGCCGAGCCTTGCGATCGAGCGCGAGGGCAGGCCGATCGTCTCCTTGCCCTCCAGCGCGACCGAGCCCTTGCGCTTGCCGATCACGCCCATGATCGATTTCAGCGTCGTGGTCTTGCCGGCGCCGTTGCGGCCGAGCAGCGTCACCACCTCGCCGGGCGCCACGTCGAAATCGATGCCATGCAGGACATGGCTCTCGCCATACCAGGCCTCGAGCCCGCGGACCTTGAGCAGCGGGGCGGTGCCTGCGGCCACCGCGGGGGTCTTCAGCGCTTCAGTGGTGGCCATGGCCGACTCCCGAGCCGATATAGGCCTCGACCACGCGCGGGTCCTTCGAGACGGTGGCGTAGTCGCCCTCCGCCAGCACCTGGCCGCGCGCCAGAACGGTGATCCGGTCCGAGAGCGAGGCGACGACCGAGAGATTGTGCTCGACCATCAGGATGGTGCGGTTGGCCGAGATCTTGCGGATCAGCGCCGCGATGCGCTCGACATCCTCGCGGCCCATGCCGGCCATCGGCTCGTCGAGCAAGAGCATTTCGGGGTCGAGCGCCAGCGTCGTCGCGATCTCCAGCGCACGCTTGCGGCCGTAGCTGAGTTCGCCTGCGGTCAGTCCGAGGAACGGGGTGAGGCCGACGGCGTCGACCAGGCTCGCGGCCTCGGCGTCGAGCTCCTTGAGTGAACTCTCGGAACGCCAGAAATCGAACGAATCGCCGCGCTTGCGCCGCTGCAGGGCGATACGGACATTGGTCAGCACCGAGAGCTGCGGGAACACCGCCGAGATCTGGAACGAGCGCACCAGTCCGAGCCGGGCGATCTCGGCCGGTTTCTCGCGCGTGATGTCGCGGCCGTTATAGACGATCGAGCCGCGCGTCGGCGCCAGGAATTTGGTCAGCAGATTGAAGCAGGTTGTCTTGCCGGCGCCGTTCGGCCCGATCAGAGCGTGAATAGACCCGCGACGTACACGGAGATCTACGCCGTTCACAGCTGTAAAGCCGGCAAATTCTTTTGTAAGGCCTGATGTCGAAAGAATAGTATCCTCAGACATGCCGGTTGCCAGCCTTCATCAGCTTGCTCTTTCTTTTTTAAGCGGTTCCCCTTGCATGTCATGCTGCACCGCGCTCCGGGCATAAGTCAACGCTGGAGGGTTTCAAAGCGGTCTTGGCAGGCGTGCACTCATCCCTTCGTCTTATGCTGCGCGTCTCATGCAAACGAAGGATGCAGGCGCCTCCGCGCCGGTTCGATGCTCGCGATCCGGCGCGCGATTCGGCGCAGTGTTTGAACCGACGCCGGGGTTCGCGCGACGAAGGGATGTTCCGGTTTACCACCGGAGCGTGTTGCGGTAAAAAAGACGGCCACCTTTCGTCCATATTGCCGCCGTGTTTTTTGATTGTGCGCTGCGCCGACCGTTGCGGGCGGGCAGCCGATTGCCGAATTGGGGAGGTTGTCGTGAACTTCGCGTCTCTGGTTCCAGGGTTCCGTGCCCGAATGGCTGTCGCCTTTGCGCTGGTGCTCTCAGCGGTGGCGCTGGCCTCTCCCGGCTCTGCGGCCGTGCCCGAGCGGCGGGTCGCGCTCGTTATCGGCAACAGCGCCTATACGGCGGTGCCGCCGCTCGCCAATCCGCAGCGTGACGCCAAGGGCATTTCCGCTGCGCTGAAGCGTCTCGGCTTCGACGTCGTCGAGGGCTACGACCTCAAGATGGACGAGATGACGGGCATCGTGCGCGAGTTCGCGCAGAAGCTCGACGGCGCCAAGGCCGGCCTCGTCTATTATGCCGGCCACGGCATCGCCGTCGGCGACGAGAACTACCTGATCCCCGTCGACGCCTCGCTGCGTTCGGAAGCCGATCTCGATTTCCGCGCGGTCAACGTCCAGCTCGTGCTGCGCCAGATGCAGCGCGACGAGCGCGTCAACATCGTCATCCTCGACGCCTGCCGCGACAACCCCTTCGCCGCCCAGCTCGCCGCGAAGTCGCGTGCCGTCACCCGTGGTCTGACCGCGATCGAGACGCAATCGGCCTCAGGCATCCTGATCGCCTTCGCGACCGACCCGCGCGCCACGGCGCTCGATGGCGAGCGCGACGGCAACAGCCCCTTCACCAGTGCGCTGCTCAAGCATATCGAGACGCCGGAAGTGTCGATCACCACGGTGATGGACCGCGTGCGTGCCGATGTCTGGGAAACGACCAACAAGAAGCAGAAGCCCTGGACCAATTCCTCGATCATCGGCGAGTTCAAGATGAACCCGACGCTGAAGCTCGCCGCGGTTGATGCCGGCGTGGCCGCGACCAAGACCATCGACGCGGCCGTGCCGATGCCGGCGATGCCTGCCGCTCCTGCGCTCGATCGCGCCCAGATCGACATCAAGACCTGGGAAGTCGCCGAGCGCGGCAATTCAGCCGCCGACTACCGCGCCTATCTCGACGCCTTCCCGTCGGGCCAGTTCGCGACCTTCGCCCGCAACCGCCTCGCCAGCCTCGAGGCGTCGAAGCCTGCGAGTGGTTTCCTGGCGACCCCTCCGGGCGTCACCGAAGAGGCGCTGAAGAAGGAGATCGGCACCGCGCAGACCGAGACCGCGATGAAGCTCGACGCCAAGGGCCGGCGCGAAGTGCAGACCCGCCTGCGCGTCAGCGGCTTCCAGCCGGGCAAGGCTGCCGCCGCCTTCGGTCCGAGCCATCGCAAGGCGATCCAGGCCTGGCAGAAGTCGCGCAGCATCCCGGAGACAGGCTTCCTGACCGCGATGCAGGTGAGCGCGCTCCGCGTCCAGAGCGAGACCGCCTATCAGGCTGTCCTCGCCGAGGAGAAGGCCGCGGCCGAGAAGAAGCGCAGCACCAAGACCGCCGGGGAAGGCAAGGCTGCCACCCGCAACGTCTCCTCCTATGACGGCGACGAGATGTACCAGCGCGACCTCGCCCGCGAGCGTGGCCAAGCCTATCAGGGCACGACCACGACACCGCGTCGGGGCACGACCAGCACCGGCTATCAGGGCCGCGTCCGGACCCGTGAAGGCGATGCCGGTGACAGCGCCGGCGCGGCGATCTTCGGCGGGATCGTCGGCGGCGTGCTCGGTGGCGCGATCGGCGGCGGTTTCCGCCGCTGACGCACCGTTCCTGGTTCATACCATCGAAGGCCGGTCCCTTGGGCCGGCCTTCTTCGTTTCAGCCGTCGTGAAGCTGTGGTTCGGCGCAAAGTCGCGTCAGCGCCGCCGCAATCTGGTTCCGGCCAGCATCGGGCTGCTGATGCAAGGCAGCAATCTCGGCCAGGTCCTGGGACCGGCCGTGGTCGGGCTGGTGATCTCCGGCATCGGCCTGGCTCGTGGCGATCCTCGCCGTTCTGGCGGTGCTGGTTTCCTTCGGCCTGCGCCGCGATCTCGCCGGCCTCGCGCTCAGCCGCGCTCCCAGCCAGCCCTGACCAGCTCGGGCACGTCGCATGCCTCCTCCGGCCAGCCGACGCAGAGATAGGCGACGAGCTTCCACGCCGGCGGTGTATCAAGGGCGGCGGTAATCGCGCCGGGATCGAGGATCGAGACCCAGCCGACGCCGAGCCCGTGGACGCGCGCCGACAGCCAGAACTGCGTGATCGCGGCGACGACCGAGTAGTCCAGCATTTCCGGCATGGTGGCCCGGCCGAGGCCATGGCCGCGCTCGGTGCCATGATCGCAGAACACGGCGAACTGGACGGGCGCCTCTCGCAAGCCTTCCAGCTTGAGGCGGGCATAGAGCGCCGCCCGTTCGCCGTCATAGGACGCAAGCGCATTCGCATTGCAGCGGCCGAAGCTCTCCTGCACGGCCGCGCGCTGTGCTGGCTGCGCCACGGCGACCCAGCGCCAGGGCTGCGCATGTCCGACGGAAGGGGAGAGGCTGGTCTGTGCCAGGAGCGCTTCGATCAGCGCGTCCGGGACCGGATCACGCTTGAACCGCCGGACATCGCGCCGCCAGCGCAGCAGCTCCTCGAACTGCCGGGCGAAAGCTTCGTCGAACTCCGGCGCCTGTCTCACGCCGGGCCTGCCGTCGCGATGGCGTGGAAGAACGAGCCCGTCACAAGGCCGCGCCGGCTTCCGGCGGGAACGGGCGCCGAGCCGTGCGGGTCCGTCACCACGGCGAAGGGCGGGTCCTCGCCCTGCGCGACGATGCTTGCATAGTGGAATTCATGCCCGGTCAAGGTCGTGCCGGCTGCCCCGAGCGGGCCATCCGCCGCCAGAACCGCCCGGCGATAGCCGAGATTCATCTTCCGTTTGGCGAAGGAGGTCTCGACCGAAAGCAGGCCGGCCATCTCATGCACGACGCCCCCGGCATCGGTCAGGTTGCGCCCGAGAACCATGTATCCGCCGCACTCGCCATGCACCGGTCGGGTCCGTGCGAAGTCGCGCAAACCTTCAAGGAAGTGGCTCGCTGCCGCGATCGTGCCGGCATGCAGCTCCGGATAGCCGCCCGGCAGCCAGCAGGCATCGCAATGATCCGGCGGCGCCTCGTCCTTGAGGGGCGAGAATGGAGCAAGTTCGGCACCCGCCGCGCGCCATCCTGCCTCGACATGCGGGTAGACGAAGGAGAAGGCGGCATCACGAGCGATGGCGATCCGGCGGCCGGGTGCGGGCAGGGCCGGGGCGTTGTCGTCGATCGCTGTCGGGAGCGTCGTCGCGCCGGCAGCTGCCATGACCGCATCGAGATCGACGGCCTTCGAGACGGCTTCCGCAAGGGCATTCAGCCGTGCATGCAGGTCGGCGGTCTCGCCGGCCTGGACCAGCCCGAGATGGCGTTCCGGCAGGATCAGGCTCGCTTCGCGCGGCAGCGCGCCGAGGACCGGCAAGCCGATGCGCTCCATGCCCTGTCGGACCAGCCGTTCATGACGGGCGCTCGCGACCTTGTTGAGGATCACGCCGGCGATGCGGATGCGCGGATCGTAGAGCTTGCAGCCGAGCGCGACCGCCGCCACCGATTGCGCCGCCCCGGATACGTCGATGACGAGCACGACCGGCCAGCCGGTCAACGCGGCGATATCGGCGCCGGCGCCGGTATGCCCAACCTCGCCCGGCACGGCGTCGAACAGCCCCATCGAGCCCTCGGCGATGACGATGTCGGCGGCATCGGCCGCTTCCCCCGCGATCCGGCCGAGCAGCCCGTCCGTCATCGCATAGCTGTCGAGATTGGCGCTGGGCGCACCCGTCGCAGCGGCATGAAAGGCCGGGTCGATATAATCCGGCCCGCATTTCAGCCCGCGCACGGTGAGGCCACGCCGCGTCAACGCGCGTTGCAGCCCGAGCGTGATCGTGGTCTTGCCGGAGCCGGAGCGCGGCGCGGCGATGAGCAGCCCGCGCGCGTTCATTGCCCGCCTCGCGGCCGGAAGCGGCGGTCGTAATCGACCGAATAGAGCGCACTCTCGCCGAAATCGTCGGCCGCCAGCGCAGGCCCGACCAGGATCAGCGCAGTACGCTCAAGCGCGCTGTCACGAACTTTCGCGGCGATGTCGGCGAGCTTGCCTTGCAGCACGGTCTCATCCGGCCATGTCGCGCGGAACACGACCGCGACCGGGCAATCGGCCCCGTAGAAAGGTGTCAGCTCCGCCACGACCTGCTCGACGACATGGATCGAAAGATGGATGGCGAGCGTCGCACCGGAGGCGGCGAAGGTTGCGAGCTTCTCCTTCTCGGGCATGGCCGAGGCTCGGCCGGAGGTACGCGTCAGGACCAGCGATTGCGCAACGCCCGGCAAGGTCAGCTCGCGCTTCAGCACGGCGGCGGCGGCGGCGAAGGCCGGCACGCCCGGTGTCACCGTATAGGGAATGTCCGAGCGGTCGAGCCGGCGCATCTGTTCGCCGCAGGCGCTCCAGATCGAGAGGTCGCCGGAATGCAGCCGCGCGACGTCCTGTCCGGCGCGGTGGGCGGCCTCCATCTCCGCGATGATCGCGTCGAGATCGAGCGGAGCGGTATCGACGACGCGCGCGCCCGGCGGGCACCAGTCGAGCATCGCCTTGGGGATCAGCGAACCCGCATAGAGACATACAGGCGAAGCCGCGATCAGGTCGCGTCCACGCAAGGTGATGAGATCGGGTGCGCCGGGGCCGGCGCCGATGAAATGGATGGTCATGCGGGGCTTCTGGCGAGCGCGCAGGTCACGCGCGCGGTTGCGATGCGTGGTTGCACCAGTTCGCCGCCGGGACCTGCGGCAGCCAGCGCCGCGGCTTCCGCCACCGAGCCGACGCCGTAGAGCGAGGCAATCCGGGTCGAGCGCGTCGCGCAGGCGGCCTCGAAGCCCTTCAGGGCCTCGTCGGGGATGGCGACGAGTTCGGCCGCGCGTTCGGTGGCGGCAGCGACCATCCCGGCTTCCGCCACGCGGCTCGCCAGCGTAGCGAAGCGTGGCGTTTGCGCACCCGCAAGCCCTGCGCTCGCCAGGGCCTGATCGAGGCAGGCGAGGATATCGGCGGCCTCCGTGCCGGGCCGGATGCCGATGCCGGCAATGAGGCGGCCGGTCATCGGGAAATCCCTGTGATAATACACGCCGTCATCCCGGGCGACCGAAGGAAGACCCGGGATCCATGCCTGAACCGTTCCGGAATGGATCCCGGATCGGCGCCGCAAACGCGGCTTGTCCGGGATGACGCGGTGGGTTGTACGGAGCGCGTCAAGGCTTCTCGACCCGCCATTGCGTCACCGGCATCGCCGGGCGCCAGCCATGCTTGCCGCCGACAGGCGCGAGCCGGTCGATCGAGATGCGCCTGAGCGAGCCGCCATGCTCGGCATGGAGCGCGGCGAGCTTGGCCTCGCCTTCGATCGTCACGACATTGGCGACGAGCCGCCCGCCCGGCTTCAGCGCCGCCCAGGCGGCGTCGAACAGCCCATCCTCGGTGAGGCCGCCGCCGATGAACACCGCATCCGGTGCCTCGCGGCCGACGAAACCGGCCGGCGCCTCGCCGACGACCTCGACGGAAAGCCCGCCGAGCTTGAGCTTGTTGCGCCTGATGCGCTCGGCCCGCTCCGGTTTCGCCTCGAAGGCGACGGCCCGGTTGCGCAGATGGCGCTGGCACCATTCGACGGCGACCGAACCCGAGCCTCCGCCAACATCCCAGAGCAATTCGCCGCCGCGCGGGGCGAGTGCCGAAATCGTGATCGCGCGGATTTCCGACTTGGTGATCTGCCCGTCATGGGCGAACCACTCCTCGTCGAGCCCCGGCGCCAGCGGCAGGATGCGGGAGTCGCGGGTGGCCGCGACCTCGACCGCGATCAGGTTGAGCGGCACGATATCGTCGAGCGCGAAGGCGTCGGCGCGGGTCTCGCGGATGCGTTCCTGTGGCCCGCCGAGCGATTCCATCACCACGATGCGGCTCGCGCCCATGCCGCGGGCGGTCATCAGTTCGGCGACGGCGCGCGGCGTCGTCTCGTCCCAGGACAGGGCCAGGATGCGGGCCTCCGGCTGCAGATGCGGCACGATCCGGTAGAGCGTGCGGCCATGCAGCGAGACCAGCGCGCATTCCTCCTGCGGCCAGCGCATCCGCGTGCAGGCCATCGAGAAGGAGGAGAGCTGCGGGATGATCCGCATCTCCTCGGCCGGGATCGCCCGGCTGATGCTGTTGCCGATGCCGTAATGGAACGGATCGCTGGTCGCGAGCACGCAGACCTTGCGGCCGCGCTCGGCCAAAATCTGCGGGAGCGCGTTGCGGAAAGGCTGCGGCCAGGGCCGAAGCTCTCCCGGCACGGAGCCGACGAGCGCGATATGCCGCTCGCCGCCGAAGACGATTTCGGCCTCGTTCAGCGCGGCCAGCGCCTCGCGGCTTAAGCCCGTGGCACCGTCCTCGCCGAGACCGATCAGCGCGAGCCAGGGAGCTGGCACCTCGACGCTCGACAGAACACCCGATTCACGCAAAACTGTCGTCATGACCGTCCTCATCCTTGGCGGAACGACTGAAGCTGCTGCGCTTGACCAGCACCTGGCTGATCAGGCTCCCGATATCCGCGCCATTATCTCGCTGGCGGGCCACACCGTCGATCCCCGCCCGACCAATTTGCCGGTTCGCATCGGGGGCTTCGGCGGTGTCGAGGGCCTGAGGCGCTATCTGGTCGAGGAAGGCATCGTCGCCGTCGTCGACGCGACCCATCCCTTCGCCGCGATCATGCCTTTCCATGCCGAGCATGCCTGCAAGGCCGAAGGCGTGCCGCTGCTCGCGATCCGCCGCGATTCCTGGAAGCCGCGTGCCGGCGATCGCTGGAAGTCCGTGCCCGATATCGAGGCCGCCGCACAGGCGCTGGGCGACGCGCCACGGCGCGTCTTCCTCACCGTCGGTCGTCTGGAGCTGCCCGCTTTCGCCGACGCTCCGCAGCATCGCTATCTCGTCCGCGTCATCGAGCCGATCGGAGACCGCCTGCCGGTGCCGCATGTCGATGTCATCCAGCAGCGCGGCCCCTTCGACGTCGACGATGAGGAGGATCTGATGCGCCGTGAGGGCGTCGAGATCCTGGTCAGCAAGAATTCCGGCGGGCCGGCGACGGTCGGCAAGCTCGTGGCGGCGCGCCGGTTGTCCCTGCCGGTGGTGATGGTGGAGCGCCCGCCCAAGCCCGATGTCGAGACCGTCGATCATATCGATCAGGTCCTGCCCTGGCTGGTGGCGCAGGGCATCTTCGCGACCGAGCGCGGCGTGTAGACGTAAGGCGCGGCGCCCTCGCGCGCGATCAGGCGCGTGCCCGACGCCCCGATCATCACCAGCGTCGCCATATCCGCTGTGCCGGCAGCCGCGACGGCTTCCGCCAGCGTCAGGATGCGCAGGTATTCGTCCGGCCGCCCGACGGCGCGGGCGAAGAGCACCGGCGTCGTCGCGTCGCGCTGCTTGGCCGCCAGCTCCAGCGCCTTGCCGAGCTGCCAGGGCCGGGCCTTCGAGATCGGGTTGTAGAGGCAGATCACCAGATCCGCAGTGAGCACCGCTTCGAGCCGTGCCGTCACGACGTCCCAGGGCTTCAGGTTGTCCGAGAGCGAGATCGCGCAGAAATCGCCGCCGAGCGGGGCACCGGCCCGTGCCGCCGCCGCGAGCATCGCGGTGATGCCGGGCTCGACACTGATCGGAAGTCCGCGCCATTCCATTGGCCCGGCCTCCAGCGCCTCGAACACCGCCGCCGCCATGGCGAAGACGCCGGGGTCGCCGCCCGAGACCACCGCGACCGTCCGGCCGTCCGCCGCCAGTTGCAGCGCATGCGAGGCGCGCTCGACCTCGACGCGGTTGTCGGAGGCATGCTTGGTCAATCCCGCCCTTTCGGGCACCCGGTCGACATAGGGGCCGTAGCCGACGATATCGGTCGCGGCATCGAGTGCCGCCTGCGCGGCCGGCGTGATCCACTCCGCTGTGCCCGGGCCGAGCCCGACGATGGTGAGGGAGCCGGTCATGCCTGGTCTCTCCTTCTCCGCCCCATATTCCTTCGCGCCGTCATCCCGGGCGACCGCAGGGAGACCCGGGATCCATGCCGGAACGCCGACCTCGGGAAGCTCAGGCATGGATCCCGGATCTCCGCTTCGCTGCGTCCGGGATGACAGCGGGGAGGTGGAAAAAGAGACGGGAGTGCCTTCACAGGCGCCGCCCTTCGCCGGGCACCAGCACCATCGCGAAATAAGGCGCCTCGTCATCGCTCTTGTCGGCAAGGCGCGCCACCACCTGTCGTGCCATCGTCGCGCGCTCGACATAGATCGCCCGCCCTTCCAGCCCGGCGGCGACAAGCGCGCGGCGCACCTTCGGCAGGTTGCGGCCGAGCTTCATGATGACGGCGGCGTCGGTATCGGCGAGGCGCCGCGCCAGCTCGGCTTCCGGCAGCGTGCCTGGCAGCACGGTCATGACGTCGTCGCCCCACGTGATCGGCGCGCCGGCTTCGCCCCAGGCCCCGGTCATGCCGGTGACGCCGGGCACCACCTCGGTCGGAAAGCGGTGGCTGAGCCGCCGCCACAGATGCATGAAGGAGCCGTAGAAGAACGGATCGCCGTCGCAGAGCACGGCAAGCGTCCGCCCGGCCTGCATCTCGGCGGCAAGTCGCTCGGCCGCCTCCTCGTAGAAAGCCGCGATCGGGCCGTCGTAGTCGGGCTCGCCGACGCTGGCCTCGATCGTCACCGGGAAGGCAAGCTCGATCTCGCGGGCCGGATCGGGCGCGATGATCGCGTCCGCCGTGCTGCGGGCATTGCCGCGTCGGCCGCGCTTGCAGAAATGCACCAGCCGGTCGGCCGTGGTGATGATCTCCCGCGCCCTGACCGTCATCAGGTCCGGCGCGCCGGGCCCGAGCCCGACGCCGTAGAGCAGGGTCCTGTTCGTCCCACTCATGGCTTATTCCTTGTCCTGCGCCAGCGCGTTGACGGCCGCCGCCGCCATGGCCGAGCCGCCGCGCCGTCCATGCACGACGACGAAGGGCACGCGCCCGTCCTTCGCGAGCGCGTCCTTTGATTCCGCCGCGCCGACGAAGCCGACGGGGATGCCGATCACGGCAGCGGGCTTCGGCGCGCCGGCATCGAGCATTTCGAGCAGGCGGAAGAGCGAGGTCGGCGCATTGCCGATCACCACGACCGAGCCGGCGAGCCGGGGCTTCCAGAGCTCCATCGCGGCGGCGGAGCGGGTCGTACCCATCTGAGCGGCGAGCGCCGGAACCTGCGGATCGTCCAGCGTGCAGAGAACCTCGTTGTTTGCCGGCAGGCGGGCGCGGGTCACGCCATTGGCGACCATCTTGGCATCGCAGAGGATCGGCGCGCCGCTCCTGAGCGCGGCCTGCGCGACCTCCGCGAAACCGGCGGACATCTCGACATCCCTGGGCAGGTCGGTCATGCCGCAGGCATGGATCATGCGGACGACGATGCGCTCGGCCGCGCCGCTGAACCGGGTCAAGTCAGCCTCGGCGCGGATGATGGCGAAGGAGCGCTCATAGATCGCCGCGCCGTCCTGGATGTAGTCGTATGCCTTGCTCAACCCTGCGATCCCGTCGTGCGCAGGGCCTTGGCCAGCCGCGCGTGAATGTCTTGTCCGGGCTGCAATCGCGTGAGCAGCGCCGAAAGGTCAAGCGTCGCGACCGGCTTGTCCCGCGTCGTGCCGCCCGGCACGACGTCGTAGCGCCCGTCTCGCCCCACCAGCGTGAGATCAGCCGCTGCCGGATGAGCACAGGCCTTGACGCAGCCGGAGACATGCAGCGTCACACCCTGCGCAAGCAGATCGGCGGCAGCGTCGGCGAGCCTGGCTGCATCCGCCATGGTCGGCGCCTCGGCGCGCGAACAGGCGGGGCTGCCGGCGCAAGCCTGCACCGAGAGGCGGGGGTCGTCGTCCTGCGTGATGAGGCCGAGATCGCCGGCCAGCCGCAGCAGCGCCTCTGCTCCGGTGCGGTCGAGATCGCGGAAGGCCAGCCCGCGCCAGGGCGAAAGCCGGATGTCGGCCTCTGCCTGGGCCGTGCCGAGCCTGTCGAGCGTCTCCGCATCGCAGCGGCCGAAGGGCAGGCCGACGAGCGCGGCGAAACGATCGCCCTCCAGAGCAAACAGCCCGGCGCGTCGGGGCGGCATCCGTGGCGCCGGAGCGGCGGCTTCGGGCAGGGCGCTCAGGCTCGCCAAGGCCTCGGGCGACAGGTCGCGCAGGCGGCGGATCTGATCCGGCGTGGCGGCTCGCAGCGCTGCAAAGTCACGCAGGATCGCGGCCACGGTCGGCACGGCTTCTGTGACCGGGATAGGGCCGAGCCAGAGACGATCGGCGAGGCACAAGGCTGCGCTCGTGGCGTCCATCCCAACCAGCCGGATATCGCAGGAGAAATCATCGAGGGCCTGCGCGCCGCCATCGTCCACGACGACGCCGAGCTTGGCCGGCAGGCCGGGTACGGTACGGGCGCGTTGCTCGATCTGTGCGGCCAGTGCGGCGGCGTCGATCAGGCCGGTCGGGTCCCGTCCGGCCAGCGGCGAGACCAGTGTCACACGTTGCGGCCCGTCGCCCTCGTGCTCGTCGACGAGATGTTCCCCCAGCAGGCGCTCGATCAGCGTCGGATGACTTTCGATCGTCACGCCGCGGATCTGCAGATTGGCGCGGGCAGAAATCTCGATCAGCCCGTTGCCATGCTCTACTGCCAGCGCCGCGATCCGCCGCAATTGCGCTGGTGCCAGCTTCGCGCCCGGTGGATGCAGTCGCACCAGCCAGCCGTCGCCGGTCTCCATCGGCCTCAGCGTGCTCGGGCACCAGCCGCGCCGCAACGTTTCCTGTGACCGCGCGCTCATTCCGCCGCGTCCCGTGCCAGGAAGGCGCCGACCGAGTTGCGGCGGCTGGTCCAGAGCCCGCGTCGTGCGGCTTCCGCCAATCGCGAACGGATCGAGGCGGCAGCGGGCGCATTGGCGGCTTCGAGCGCGGTCCAGACCTGCGGATCGGCGCAATAGGCCTGGAAGACGGAATCGAACAGCCCGTCGGCGACGGCATCGGTGCTGGCGGCAAAGACGAAGAGGGTATCCACCGCCTCGGCCAGCTCCGCCGCACCGCGCCAGCCATGGGCGAGTTGCGACGCGATCCAGCGCGGATGCGTCAACCGGCCATGGACGATCCGGGCGATGTCCTGTGCCAGCGTACGCGCCTTCGGCGCTTCCGGGTTCGAGCTGTCGAGGCTGTAGAGCGCGGGGTCGGCACCGAGCGCTTTCGCCGCCGCCGCAAGCCCACCGATCACGTCGGCAGCGCTGCTCGCTTCGAGGATGTCGCGCCCCGCTGTGTCGCTGACATGGATGAAGGCGTCGGAGACGCGGATGCGCTCGGTGAAGCCGGCATCGGCGGCGCCCACGCCCCCCGCCCCGCCATAGGCATGGTCTGACGCCGCGAGATAGGCCGCACCCAATTCCTCGCGGTGGGTCCAGTCGCCATCAAGGGCGCGGTCCGCCATCGCCGCGCCATAGCGGCCGGGCGCGGCGCCGAAGATGCGCGCGCCAGACTCGCCCCGGCGATAAGCGGCGGCGGGCTCGTTCCACTCGTCCGCCTCGTCCAGCGTGGCGACGGCCCGCGCGGCCTGGTCGAGCAAGGCGATCTGCCCCGGAAACGTATCGCGGAAGGTGCCGGAGATGCGCACGGTCACGTCGAGACGCGGATAGGAGAGCTTCGGCTGCGGGACGATGCTGAAGCCCGTGACGCGGGTCGAGGCATTGTCCCAGAGCGGCTCGACGCCCATCAGCGCGAGAGCATGCGCGATATCCTCGCCACCCGAGCGCAGGGTAGGCGAGGCCCAGAGGTCCATGACGATCCGGCGCGGATAGTCGCCATGATCCTGGAGATGGCGCGAGACGACGGCCTGGGCTGCCAACCTGCCGAGCCTTGCGGCCGCGCGCGTCGGGATCGCGCGAGGGTCGAGCGTCGAGAGATTGCGTCCGGTCGGCAGCACATCGGGGCGGCCGCGATGCTGCGAGCCGGCCGGGCCGGGCGGGACGAAGCGGCCGTCGAGAGCGGCGAGCAGGTTTTCGCGCTCGTTGCGGGCGGAGGCAGGGTCGATCTCCGAGCGCCCGAAGATATGCAGGCCGTCGCGGAAGGGCAGTTCGGCGATGTCGCAGAGATGGGCGTCGAGAAGCGTCAGCGCCTCGTTCATCTCGGTATCATCGGTGACGCCGCAGGAGGCGGCGAGACCGCCCGCCTCGGCCCGCGCCCGGATTTCGCCGGCGACGATATCGGCGCGGCGCGGATCGAGCACCTGCGCCTGCGAGAACTCCTCGACGAGATCGCGCAGGAGCGCGGTCTCGCCGGCGGCCTCCGCCTCGGCCAGCGGTGGTGGCAGATGGCCGAGCGTGACGGCCGAGAGCCGCCTTTTTGCCGGCGCCGCCTCGCCGGGATCGTCGACGACATAGGGGTAGATCACCGGCAGCCCGCCGACAGCGAGGCGCGGCCAGCAGCCGCCTGAAAGCGCGACCGCCTTACCCGGCAGCCATTCGGTGGTGCCGTGCGTGCCGAGATGGATCAGCGCGTCGGCGGTCTCGGATTGGCGCAGTGCGAGATAGAAGGCGAGATAAGCGTGGCCCGGCGGCGCGTCGGGGTCGTGATAAACAGCCTTGCGGTCTGGCGTCGCATCGCGCGGCGGCTGCAGGGCGACGGTGAGGTTGCCGAAGCGGACGGTGCGGAAATGGAAGGCGCCGCCGTGGCAGGCGGGGTCGGCTTCGGGCTTGCCGTGGGCGGCATGAAGGCGCTCACAGGCTGCGGCAGGAATGGCGGCAAGCCAGTTGCGATAGGTTGCGAGGGGAATGCTCAGATCGGCCGAGCCGCCGGTGAGAGCGGCCATGAGCCGCGCGCTCTCATCCACATCTGCGCCGTCATCCCGGACAAGCCGCGTCAGCGGCGCCGATCCGGGATCCATGCCTGAACTTTGATTGGAAGCGCTCTGGCATGGATCCCGGGTCAAGCCCGGGATGACGGCGGAGGTGGTAGAGCCGACCTCATACCCCGCTCCTGCCAGCAATTCCCGGATCGCCGTCACGCTCGTCGGCGTGTCGAGCCCGACGGCGAAGCCGGCCCGTCCGCCGCGCGCGGGATAATCCGACATCACCAGCGCCAGTTTTCGCTCGGCGGCAGGCTTCCCTGCCAGCGCAATCCAGCCCTTCGCCAGATCGGCCAGTGCGGCGACCCCCTCAGGAGCGGGCATCAGCCGGCGGATGGAAAGCCCGGTTGCCGGATCGGTCGCTTCCGCCTTGAAGGCGACGGGGATCGCCCCGATGCGCCCGTCGAATTCCGGCAGTGCCACCTGCATGGCGAGATCGGCGGCCGATAGCCCGCGCGGCGATGCCTCCCAGGCCTCGCGGGGGCTGCTGACAGGAATCGCCTGCAGGATCGGGCAATCCGCGCCGTCGAGCACGAAATCCGCACCTTCGCGGGCGGAGAAGGCGGTGGTGGTGATGATCAGCGCCGGCTTGCGCGTCGCGATCAGCGCTGCAAGTTCGGCGGTGACGGCGGGGTCCTTCAGGCTGGTCAGCGCCAACGGCAGGGGCGCGAGGCCGCGCGCCGCCAGCGTCGTGGCAATCGCCTCGCCCATGGCGGTGTCCCCGGCTGCAACGCCGGAGCGATAGAGCAGGACCGGGACGAGCGCGCGATCGGGGGGCAGGGCGGCGAGCGCCTCGCGCCAGGGCAGGGGCGTGCCGTCTCTGCCGAGCGCTAAGAATGATGGCAGCGGGACGGGAGGGAGGCCGGAGGAGTCACGCGACCCCTCATCCGTCTCGGCTCTGCCGAGCCACTTGCTCCCGCAAGGGGAGAAAGGAGCAGCGTGCGCCGTCTCGCCCTTCTCCCCTTGCGGGAGAAGGTGCCGGCAGGCGGATGAGGGGTCTCTCGACGCCGCCAGATACTCGTCTATCCGCCCCAGCAGCCGCCGCATGTTCTCGGCGCCGCCACCGGCCTGAAAATAGGCCAGCAACTCGCCTGCGAATTCCGCCGGCACGCTCGCATGTTCGCCGAGCCTCGGATCGTCGCGCTCGTCACCGGGCAGGATCGCGAGCGGGATGCCGCGCTCGCGGCAGGCGATGCCGAGCTGCTCGATGCCATAGCGCCAGTAATCGAGCCCGCCGAGGCAGCGCAGCAGTATAAAGCGGGATTGCGCCGCCGTCTTCTCGATCAGGAAATCCACCGAGAGCGGGTGTTTCAGCCGCCGGAGCGGCGCGAGCCGCACCGACAGGATGCTGTCACCTGCCGCCACCGCCAGCGCCGAAAGGTCGCTGTCGGTGAAGGACAGCACGAGCACGTCTCCCGGCGGCAGGGCGAGATCGACGGCGTCCTCGCCGTCGTCGAGTCTGATCTCGCTGGTCGGGAGAAGATGCATCGGCGGATGTTACGCCCCCGCGAGGGCCGCTTCCACGGCCTTGAGATCGAAGCCCTTGAGCCCGATCACGGTGAGGCGTCCGTCGCGCGGTTCGCTCGCGCCCCAGGCCCGGTCGAAATGATGACTGAGGCGCCGGCCGACGCCCTGTACGACCAGACGCATCGGCTTGCCCGGAACGGCGGTGAAGCCCTTGAGGCGCAGCACGCCCTCGGCCTCGGCCGCCTTGGCGACGCGCGCCGTGAGCTCCTCCGGCGAGAGGCCGGCCGGCAGCGGCACGGCGACCGAGTCGAAATCGTCATGGTCGTGATCGTGCTCGCCTTCGCCATGATGCGAGGGGCGGGCGGCGAGGTCGCTTTCGGCGGCAGCGCCGAGGCCGACGATCAGCGCCGGCTCGACCTTGCCATGGGCGGTCTCGACGATCTTGATCGCTTTCGGCAGATGCTCGGCGATCTCGGCTTTCATCCGCGCGCGGCCGGCCTCGTCGACGAGGTCGCTCTTGTTGAGCAGGATCAGGTCGGCGCAGAGGATCTGGTCCTCGAACACCTCCTCCAGCGGGTTGTCGTGATCGACGGAGGCGTCCGCTGCCGTCTGCGCCGCGAGCGCCTCCGGATCATCGGCGAACTGACCCTCGGCCACGGCCGGCCCGTCGACCACGGCGATGACGCCGTCGACGGTCACGCGCGAGCGGATCGCCGGCCAGTTGAACGCCTGCACCAGCGGCTTCGGCAAAGCGAGGCCGGAGGTCTCGATCAGGATGTGCTCCGGCGGGTTCGGCCGGTTCAAAAGCTTTTCCAGTGCGGGCACGAAATCATCGGCGACGGTGCAACAGATGCAGCCGTTCGGCAGCTCGACCACGTCCTCGTCGCTGCAGCCGGCAATGCCGCAGCCCTTCAGGAATTCGCCGTCGAAGCCGAGATCGCCGAACTCGTTGACGAGTACTGCGAGCTTCTTGCCTTGCGCATTCTCGAGGAGATGGCGCACCAGCGTCGTTTTCCCGGCGCCGAGGAAGCCGGTGATGATCGTGCAGGGCGTCTTGCTGAGTGACGTCTTGCCCAGGTTGGTGGTCTGCGGAGCGTTCATGATGTCATCCTTGCTGGCGCGCTGGCAAAGGCGGCACGCGCGCGACCACGCCCTTGCGGAAGGACTGCGGCCGCTCTTTCCAGGGAACGATGCCGTTGGCGCTGGCGGCATAGGCCTCCGCGGCGCCGACGATCTCGTCGAGATGGGTGTCGGTGTCGAGATCGCCGATCAGATAGGTCCATTTCCCGTCGGCGCTGAGCGCGATGGTGCAGGGCCGCTTGCAGACGGCGAGGCATTCGACGGGCAGCACGGGGATCGTGCTGCCCTTGGCTTTAAGCTGCGCGGCGAGACGCTCGGCCAGCGCCAGTCCCGGCTGGTCGTAACCTTCCGGGAGATCGGCGCGGGCGCGGCGGCAGGCCGTGCAGACATGGATGGTGAGGTCACCCTCGGACATGGCTTGTCCTCAGGCGTCCGCGGCCCGGCGGCTCGCCCGGGGCCAAAGCACGCCGACCATGAAGGCGGTGACGAGCCAGAGCGCGGCCTGGATGCCGAGCGAGAGCGACGCGAAATGCGCGGCGACCTCGGCCGGCACCTTGCTCGCCGGCGCGGCCGGATGCGGCGCGCCGACGACATGCGGCAGCAGGATCACGACGATGGCGACGAGCTTCAGCCAGGGCTGATCGAAGCGCAGGAACAGGAAGAGCCCCAGCGCCGTGGCGATCACCGTCGCGAGCCACCAGACCTGGCGCTGCTCCAGCGCGGCCGAGGCTGCACCCGGCAGCTCGGGAGCCAGCCCCATCGCCGGGGCGAGCCCGAGCGCGAGGAAGCCGCAGGCGCCCCAGACGAGCGCGCTGCGCTGGTCGATGCTGTCGCCGGCCGCGATCATCCCTGCGAGCAGCAGAGCCGCGAAGCCGATCGCGGTCGCAATCGTCACCGCGCTGGTGAAGAGCGTGCGCTGGAAGCCGTCCTGCGGCTTCCATTCGGCATGGTCGTGGCCGGGCGCGTCGCCGGCCGGTCCATGCGCGAGGATGATCTTCGCCTCGCCGTCGAACGCGGCCAGCGTCGGCGCTTTCAGCGCCAGCGCCGCCTCATAGGTCTCGGCCTTGAGGATCAGCGGGGTGGTGGTGACATGCTGCAGGGCGGCGACGATCAAGCCAGCCAGAAGCCCGGCCAGGATGCTGACCGTGAGAACACGCGTGACCATGGATGCTTTCCCTCAGTGGCAGGGAAAGGCGAGGCCGTGACGGCTGTCATGCGCGGCGTTGTGGACATTGGTCGAGGCCGCGAAGCCGGTCGTGTAGATCAGCGCGACGCCGATCACGAGCGCGGCGGCAACCGCCTTGACGCGTTCCGAAACGCTGAGTGTAGGGGTGGAAACCGAAGCGGTGTTCATAAGCGTTCTCCGTGGCCGCCCCGCCGGCAGCCGGTTGGATCTCTGCGGGTTGACGGCAGGTCTCCTGGCTCGCGGACTTCGCGCCCCTTGCCGCCTTCCCGGAGCGAGCGCTCCAGTGGCCGATGGCGAAGGACATCCGCTTACAGTTGCGGGGGCAGCCGCGGTCTCGCACCGCGTTCCCTTTTCACCTCCTCGCGGAGGCACCGTCACGGATCATCATTAGCCATCGCCGTGTTGCTGTGCAATGCAAGAACGGTCCGACACATACATGCGGTCATCCCGGCCGGAGCGCAGCGAAGAGCCGGGATCCATGCCTGAACCTCTACCGGAAGCGTTCCGGCATGGATCCCGGGTCTCCCTATGGTCGCCCGGGATGACGGCCAGCGAAACCAAGCCGCCGATGCAGTCTCTTCCGATCCCCCATCTCACGCTCGTCCTCGGCGGCGCCCGCTCCGGCAAGAGCCGCCATGCCGAGGCGTTGATCGAGGCGCTGCCGGCGCCCTGGACCTATGTCGCCACCGCGCAGGCCTATGACGACGAGATGCGCGAGCGCATCGCCGAGCATCGCGCCCGGCGCCCGGCCGGCTGGGAGACGGTCGACGCTCCGCTCGAACTGGCCGAGGCGATTGCGGCCCAGCCGGCGGGGCGCCCGATCCTGGTCGATTGCCTGACGCTCTGGCTGACCAATCTCATCCTTGCGGAGCGCGACACTGTCGCGGCCCGCGATGTCCTGATTGCCGCTTGCGAGCGCGTATCCGCCCCGCTCGTTCTGGTCGGCAACGAGGTCGGGCTCGGCATCGTCCCGGAGAACGCGCTCGCCCGCCGCTTCCGTGACGAGGCCGGGCGCCTGCATCAGGCGCTTGCGGCGCGTGCGGCCAGCGTGGTCTTCATGGTTGCCGGATTGCCGATGCGAGTGAAGTGATGACCGACACTGAAGATGCCGCCCGCCACAAGGCCAAGATGGAGAAGCGCAAGGCGGTGCAGGACGCCGAAGTCGCCTCCAAGACGCTCGAAAAGGGCCTGCTGATCGTCAATACCGGCCCTGGCAAAGGCAAGTCGACGGCGGCTTTCGGCTTGATCCTGCGCGCGCTCGGCCATGGCTGGCGCATCGGTGTGGTGCAGTTCATCAAGGGCGCCTGGTCGACCGGCGAGCGCCGGGCGCTTGAAGCCTTTGGCGATCAGGTGAGCTGGCACAGCATGGGCGAGGGTTTTACCTGGGAGACGCAGGACAAGGCTCGCGACATCGCGGCAGCCGAACGCGCCTTCGCAAAGGCGAAGGAATTGATGGCCGATCCGGAGATCAGGCTTCTGGTGCTGGACGAGCTCAACATCGCCCTGCGCTACGACTATCTGCCGCTCGCCGAGGTTGTCGCGACGCTGTCTGCCCGCAGGCCTGACCTGCACATCGTCGTCACCGGCCGCAACGCCAAGCCGGAGCTGATCGAGGCAGCCGATCTCGTCACTGAGATGACGCTGGTGAAGCATCATTTCGCTGCGGGTGTGAAGGCGCAGCAAGGCATCGAGTTCTGAGAGCCCGCTCTGTGCCTCGGCAGCATTGAGTCATCCCGGACGCAGCGAAGCAGAGATCCGGGATCCATTCCGGAACCTGCCCGAAAGAGGTTCCGGCATGGATCCCGGGTCAAGCCCGGGATGACCAAGTATCTCCGGCGCGGGCCAACCCCCCTCCCGTTGCGATAAGCCATCCTCGATGTGGAGCGATCGCCTCGACCGGCTCATCCACTTGACGGTGATCGATCCAGTCTTCAGATTGAATCTGAATTCAAATTCAATTTTGAGACCAGCCATGGCCGACGGCGCATCGAAGCAACCCCGCAAGGCCGGCAAGCGCGAGGCGATCCTCGCCGCCGCGCGCGGCATCGTGTCGGAAGTCGGCTTCCATGAGACCTCGATCGCCGCGGTGGCTTCCGCCAGCGGCGTCTCGACCGGCAGCGTCTATTCCTATTTCGCTTCGAAGGCCGAGCTGATGGCCGAGATCGTCGCGGCCGTGTCGTCGCGCGAGCTTGCCGTGCTGCGTGAGATCGCCGCGAGCGACGCCCCCGTCGCCGAGCGCCTGACCGCAGCGGTCGAGGCCTTCGCGCGCCGCGCCTTCGCCAATCGCCGCTTGGCCTGGTCGATGATCGCCGAGCCCGCTGACCCCGCCGTCGATGCGACGCGGCTCGATTATCGCCGCGAGATCGCCGGCATTTTTCGCGCGCTCGTCGTCGAAGGCGGGAGGCTGGGCGCCTTTCGTTCGGTCGACCCCGATGCCGCCGCGGCGATGATCGTCGGCGGCTTCATGGAAGCGTTGATCGGCCCGCTGTCGCCGGATCGCCCGATCACGCCTGAGCGCGGCCGCGAGATCGCCGCTGCCCTTGCCGATCTCTCCATCGCCGCGCTGATTTCCCGAGAAGGACAGGCCGCATGACCACGCTCGACGCTTACGGCTACGACACGCATGAAGTGCTGAATCAGGCGCCGGCGCTGGCGGATTATGACGCCTTCGCCGCCGATCCGGCGCTCGGCTCGATCCTCGATGCCTTTGGCGCCGGCTGGTTCAGCGAGCAGGCGAGCGTGGTCGGCGGCCATGTCGGCTCTCAACGCGTGCAGGACTTGGCGCGGCAGGCTAATCGCAGCTTGCCGGAACTGCGCACGCATGACCGCTGGGGTCGGCGCGTCGACCAGATCGAGTTCCATCCGGCCTGGCACGAACTGATGGGGCTCGCGATGCGCGACGAGTTCCATTCCTTGTGCTGGACCAGGCCGCGCGAAGGCGCGCAGGTGGCGCGCGCGGCGGTGTCCTATCTCTGGAACCAGGGCGAGAACGGCATCTGCTGCCCGCTCGGTATGACCTATTCGGCGATCCCCGTCCTGCAGCGCGATCCCGCGCGCTGGGCCGAGTTCGGCCGATTGATCACCTCCACCGACTACGATGGGCGTCCGCTGCCGGCGGTGCAGAAGCGTGGCGGCACGGTCGGCATGGCGATGACCGAGAAACAGGGCGGCTCGGATCTGCGCCAGACCCAGACGGTGGCGACACGCAATGCCGACGGCACTTACTCCCTCACTGGCCATAAATGGTTCTTCTCCGTCCCGCATTCCGACGTGTTCCTGACGCTGGCGCGCACGGAGGAGGGCGTGTCCTGCTTCGTCGTGCCGGGCTGGCTCCCGGACGGCTCGCGCAATCGCCTGCAGATCCAGCGCCTCAAGGACAAGTGCGGCAACAAGTCGAATGCATCCTCCGAGGTCGAATTTCGCGGCGTCATCGCCCATCTGATCGGCGAGCCCGGCCACGGCATTCGCGCCGGGCTGGAGATGAACCACTATACGCGGCTCGATTTCGCCGTCGGCTCGGCCGGATTGATGCGCCATGCGGTGGCGCAGGCCGCGCATCACACCGCCCATCGCCGTGCCTTCCAGAAGGCGCTGATCGACCAGCCGATCATGACGAACGTCATCGCCGACCTCGCGCTGGAGGCCGAGGCCTCCGCCTGGCTCGCCTTCCGCTTCGTCCACGCGCTCGACCGCGAGGACGGAAGCGAGGCCGAGAAGCTGATCGGCCGCATCGGCGCGCCGATCGCGAAATACTGGAACTGCAAGCGCGCCACGCCGGTCGTGGTCGAGGCGCTGGAATGCCATGGCGGCAACGGCTTCATCGAGGACCACTTGATGGCGCGGCTCTATCGCGAGGCGCCGCTCAACGGCATCTGGGAGGGCACGGGCAATGTCGTCTGCCTCGACGTGCTCCGCTCGATCCGCCGCTATCCCGATTGTGTGCCGGCTTTGCTCGACGAATTGCGTGCCGCCCGCGGCAGCGATCCGCGCTACGACGCCTTCCTCGCCGAGCTGGAAACCGATCTCGTCGATGTGCTCAGGCATGAGCATCTGGCGCGCCGCTTCGTCGAGCGCATGGCGCTGGCGCTGTCGGCCTCGCTCTTGATCCGTCACGCGCCGCATGCGGTCGCCGACGCTTATGTCGCCTCGCGCTTGGCGGGCGGCTGGTCCGGCCATTTCGGCTCCCTGCCGCAGGGCGCCGATCTGCAGGCCATCGCGCGGCGGGCCGTGCCCGTGTCAGAGTGAGGCTTCAGAGCAGCGTCACGGCCGCCAGCAGCGCGGCAGACGCCCAGAGCAGAGTACAGGAGCGCTTGTAGAGCGTGAGCGCCCGGCGGATATCGGCGGCATTGGCCTCGGCCCGGCCATCGCCCATCCAGTGATCCTCGACGCGGGTCTCGCCATAGACGCGCGGGCCGGCAAGTCTGAGGCCCAGCGCCCCGGCCATGGCGGCTTCCGGCCATCCGGCATTGGGCGAGCGATGCTTGCCGGCATCGCGCCGCAACGCTCGCCAGGCACCAACAGCGTCCGCCTTCGGGTCCAGCGCGGCCGAGGCGACCAGCAGAAGCGCCGTCAATCGCGAAGCCGGCAGGTTGACGAGATCGTCGAGCCGCGCCGCCGCCCAGCCGAAGGCGAGATGGCGCGGCGTCCGATGGCCGATCATCGAATCGGCGGTGTTGATCGCCTTGTAGGCGGCGATGCCCGGCAATCCGCCGACGCCGAGCCAGAAGGCCGGCGCGGTGATCCCGTCCGAGAAATTCTCGGCGAGGCTTTCGATGGCAGCGCGCGAGACGCCGGCCTCGTCCAGCGTCTGCGGATTGCGGCCGACGATCATCGAGACGGCGCGCCGTCCGCCCTCGAGCCCGTCACGTTCCAGTCCCTCGGCGACGCGGGCGACATGCTCGTGCAGGCTGCGCTGCGCGATCAGGGTCGAGGCAAGGAGGGCGAGCGGGATCAGGCCGAGGAGGCCGAAGGAGAGGCACAGCCGCTGGATCAACGCCGACAGGGCGATGATGATGGCGAGCAGCAGCGTCAGCGCCAGAACCCCCATGGCCTTCCGCCTGACGAAGGAGGCGGTCTCTTGGTTCAGCACGCGATCGAACATGCCGATCAAGCGGCCGATCCAGGTGACGGGATGGCCTATCGCGGCATAGAAGCGCTCGGGATAGCCGAATGCCGCCTCGATGGTCAGTGCGAGCACGAGCAGCGGCAGGTTGGCGGAGAGGTTCATGCGGGGGCGCGGGCGTGGCTGAGGACGGTATCTGGCATGGCGGCGATCTCGCCACGGCCCGCGCGCTCTTTCCGGAGGCGCCGCAGCCCTGGGTCGATCTCTCCACCGGGATCAACCCGATCCCCTATCCGCTTCCGGCGCTGCCGTTAAGCCTCTGGACGCGCCTGCCCGGAGCCGATGACGAGGCCGCGCTGATCGAAGCCGCCCGCGCCGCCTATCGCGTGCCGGTCTTTGCTGAGATCGTCGCAGCGCCCGGGACGCAGATCCTGATCGAATGGCTGCCGCGCCTCGCGCCGGCCGGCCCCGTCGCGGTTCTTGGTTCCACCTATGCCGAGCACGGCCATGCCTGGCGCAAGGCTGGCTACGCCGTCAGCGAAACCGTGACGCCTGCGGAGGCGGCCGCGACCATCGTCGTGGTCAATCCGAACAACCCCGACGGGCGTGTGCTGTCGCAGGCCGAACTGACAAGCCTTGCCGCGCATTGTGTGGCCCGTGGCGGCCTTCTCGTCGTCGACGAGGCCTTCGCCGATTTCACGCCTGAAACCAGCATCATCCCGGACCTTCCGGCCGGGGTGATCGTGCTGCGTTCTTTCGGCAAGACCTACGGCCTTGCCGGCCTGCGCCTCGGTTTCGTCGTCGGCGCGCCCGAGGCGATGGCGAAGCTCAAGGCAGCGTTTGGTCCCTGGTCGGTGGCGGGGCCGGCGCTTCATGTCGGCGCGCAGGCCCTGTCGGATGCCGCTTGGCTCGCCGAGGCGGGCCGGGAGCGGGCGCGCGATGCTGCCCGCCTCGACGCCCTGCTTGCGCCGCATGGCCGGATTATTGGCGGCACCACCCTGTTCCGCCTGCTCGAAACCCCCGGGGCCGCGGCGCTCTTTGCCCATCTCGGCCGGCACGGCATCTATGTCCGCCACTTCCAGAACGCGCCGGATCGGCTGCGCTTCGGCCTGCCGGGCGATGAGGCCGAATGGTCGCGTCTGCGCGCGGCGCTCACCTTCGATGCCCCGGAAGCATCGCCGTCAGCGTGAAGCTTGCATGCGGCGGATGCGGGGACAGGAGCCGGCGGGCCGGCTAACGTCGACCGTATAAGGAATCGGGGAGAGACAACGCATGGCATTCCTGCCGCCGGAAGGCGACCTGACGATCGGCTTCGCTCACGCCGCCTATCAGCTTCGTGACGAGTTCCTGACGCGCGGCCGCGCCGCTGGGAGCTTCGAGGTCCGCAGCCTCGACGAACTGCGTGAGCGGGCACCGGAAGCCGATGTGCTCGTCGTCTCCGGTCTGTGGCGCAACGACCTGCTGCCGCGCCTGCCGAAGCTGCGCTTCATCCAGTCGATCAGCGCCGGCACGGACCAGTTCGACAAGTCCGCGATCGGCGCAGCCGGCGTTCGCCTCGCCAGCGCCCAGGGCGGCAACGAGCGGGCCGTGGCCGAGCATGCCATGTCGCTGATCCTGGCGCTGACCCGCCAGATCCATTTCGCGCGGGACAACCAGGCGAAGCAGGTCTGGCGTCCGATGATCGGCGATCGCGCGCGGCGCGAGGATGAACTCGGCGGCAAGACGCTGGTCATCGTCGGGATCGGCCGCATCGGCCTGCGGCTGGCGAAACTCGCGAGCGCCTTCGACATGCGCGTCATCGGCGTGCGCCGCAGCCCCGAGCCGCAGCCGCATGTCGAGGCGGTCGTCCATCCCGATAAGCTGGCCGAGACGGTGGCCGCGGCCGATTTCGTCGCCCTGACCTGCCCGCTGACGCCGGAGACCGAAGGGCTGATCGATGCCCGCATCCTTGGCGCGATGAAGCCTTCCGCTTACCTGATCAACGTGGCGCGCGGCCGCGTCGTCGACGAGATGGCCCTGCTCGATGCGCTCGGCAGCAGCCGCATCGCCGGCGCCGGGCTCGACTGCTTCCACGAGGAGCCGCTGCCGCCGATTTCGCCCTTCTGGCGCATGCCGCAGGTCATCGTGACCCCGCATAGCGCGGGCGAGACCCGGGTCTACGAAAGCAATGTGGTCGATATCCTCCTCGACAATCTGGACCGGCTGGCGCGCGGCGAAACGGGCCTGCGCAACCAGATCGTCTGATCGGGGACAGGGGGAACGGCCATGGCTTTGCCGCGAGCTGCCCGGCCGGGCGGGCCTTCGCTGATCGTCGCGCTCGGCGTCACGCAGGTCTTCGGCTATGGCGCGCTCTATTACGCCTTCACCGTGCTGGCGCCGCGCATGACCGCCGATTTCGGCTGGGCCCCGGAATGGACCTTCGGCGGTTTTGCGGTGGGGCTGCTGCTGGGTGGCGCGGTCGCCCCCGTCACCGGCAGCCTGATCGATCGCTACGGCACGCGGCTGGTGATGACGATCGGTTCCGGCCTGGCGGGCCTCTCGCTCTTCGCGCTGGCCGAGGCGCGAGGGATCGTCAGCTACACGCTCGCGATGGTCGCCTTGCAGGCGGTGACGACGGCCGTCTTCTACGACGCCGCCTTCGCCGCGCTGACGCAGGCGCGCGGCAGCCAGGCGCGGCGAGCCATCAGCCAGCTCACCCTGATCGGCGGCTTCGCCTCGACCCTGTTCTGGCCGCTGACCTCCAGCCTGCTCGCGATCATGGACTGGCGCGGCGTCTATCGACTCTATGGTCTCTCGCAGATTCTGGTCTGCCTGCCTCTGCATCTCTTCTTCCTGCCGGGGCGCGTGAAGCGGCCGGTGGTCGCCGAGACCGGTGTTGCCGTCCCGTCCTCCTCGCAGGAGCCGGAGACGACTTATCTCACGGGGGAGGCTCGTCGCCGCGCCTTCCTGCTGCTGGCACTGGCCTTCTCGCTGCAGGGCTTCGTCGTCTCGGCCATGGCCGTGCATATGCTGGCGCTGCTGCAGGGTTTTGGCCTCAGCGCCGCCGTCGCGGTCGGCATCGGTGCGATGCTCGGTCCGTCGCAGGTCGCCGGGCGTCTCACAGAGATGTTGTTCGGGCGCTCCGTCTCGCCGGTCACGACCGCCTGGGTCTCGGCCTGGCTCATGCCGCTCGGCCTCGTCCTGCTCCTGATCGGCGGCTCGCTCCCGGTCGTTGCCGGGCTCTTCGCCATCGCCTTCGGCATCAGCATGGGCCTGAGCTCGATCGTGCGCGGCACTGTCCCGCTCCAGCTCTTCGGTCCGGTCGGCTTCGGTGCGACCATGGGCAAGCTCTCGGCGCCTGGCCTCGTCATCAAGGCGACGGCCCCACTCGCCTTCGCCATCGCGCTGGAGCGTGGCGGCGTCACGGTCTCGACGCTGTTGCTGATCGCCTTCTCTGCGCTCGCAGCCGGCGCCCTCATGCTGCTGGCACGCGGCCGCTCGGCCTGAGGCTCAGGCCCGCATCGTTCGCCACCAGTGACGCACGGCATCACGTGTCCGCATCGCCAGGCCATAGGCGGCGGTGGCTCGGACCCAGCCGAGCACGCCGTCGCGAACGCGCACGACCTGGCCCATGACCCAGGCGAACCAGCGATAGCTCAGAAGCTTCTCGCGGCCGGCATGATAGATCCGCTCCACAAAGACGAAGCTCATCAGATGCGCAAAGGCGGTCACCACCAGACCGGCCCAGAACTGCCCGCGTGCGAACAGCAGCAGCCCGAACAGCTTCAGCGGCTCGGCAATGGCGAAGGGGATCGCCAGCGCCAGCATCACGAGCGGGCGCGGCAGCGCGGCGACGCTCTCCTCCAGCCGGCGCATGATGCGCAGTTCCGCGAGCCGGCGCAGCAGTGGCCGGTAGAGCGGCCGCAGGAACTCGTCGAGGATGACGAAGACGGTGATGACGGCGCGCAGGAGCGCGAGCAATCCGCGCGTCAGCGGACCGCGTTCGAGTACAGGTGAGGGCGGAAGGCTATCGGACATCCCTACGATTCATAGGTCGCGATTTGCGGCAATTCCATGCCGCTGACCCGATAGCCGCTAGCGGCGTGCGTCTTCCTTCAGCATCGCCACGCCCTTCTCGGCGATCATCATCGTCGGATTGGCGGTGTTGCCGGAGGTGATCGTCGGCATCACCGAGGCGTCGATGACGCGCAGGCCCTCGACGCCACGCACCCTGAGCCGTCCGTCGAGGACCGCGCCCGGATCGTCATCGCCACCCATCCGGGCCGTGCCGACGGGATGGAAGATCGTGGTGCCGAGTTGGGCGGCGGCTTCCAGCAGGGCTTCGTCGGATTGGGCGGCCTCGCCCGGCATATGCTCCTCGGGCCGGAAGCGGGCGAGCGGCGCTTGGGCCACGATCCGGCGCGTCAGCTTCATCGCATCGACAGCGACCTGCCGGTCCTCCTCCGTGTCGAAATAGTTCGGCGAGATGACCGGATTGTCGCGCGGATCGGCCGAGCGCAGATGCACGCTGCCGCGGCTCGTCGGCCGGAGATTGCAGACGCTCGCCGTGAAGGCGTCGAACGGGTGCAGGCCCGAGCCCCAGCTGTCGAGGGAAAGCGGCTGGAAATGGTATTGCAGGTTCGCCGTCGCGTAATGCGGCGAGGACTTGGCGAAGGCACCGACCTGCGAGGGCGCCATGGTCAGCGGTCCGGTGCGCAACGCCGCCCACTCCAGGGCCATCAGGGGCCGGCGCCAGAGCTTGGCATAGTCGCTGTTCAACGTCTTGACGCCATGGACCTTGTAGACCGGCCGGATCTGGAGATGGTCTTGCAGGTTCTCGCCGACGCCGGGCGCATCGACCAGCGTCTCGATGCCGAAGCTCTGCAATCGCGCCCCGCTGCCGATGCCGGAGCGTTCGAGCAGGAGCGGCGAGGCGACGGCCCCGGCCGAGAGCACGACCTCGCCGTTGATCTCGACCTTCAGCCTCTCCTCGCTCGCGGTGCCCAGGCCATGCGTGAACTCGACGGCCTTGGCCCGGCCGTTCTCGAACAGGATGCGCTCGACATGGACGCCGGTCTCCAGCCTGAGATTGTCGCGGTCGTGCCGTTCGAGCATCGGCTTCAGGAAGGCGCGATAGGCGCTGAGGCGTCGCCCGCGACGCTGGTTCACCTGGAAATAGGAGGAGCCTTCATTGTCGCCGGTGTTGAAATCCGGGATCTTGGCGATACCGGCGGCCTCCGCGGCGTCCCGGATCGCGTCGAGGATCGCCCAGCGCACCCGCGGATGCTCGACGCGCCATTCCCCGCCCGCCTTGTGCAAACCGCCCGGCGGCGGCGCCATATGGTCCTCGTGCCGCAGGAAATAGGGCAGCACGTCGTCCCAGCCCCAGCCGGCGAGGCCGCGCTGGCGCCAGCCGTCATAATCGGCGGCCTGGCCGCGCATATAGACCATGGCGTTGATCGCCGAGGAGCCGCCGACGACCTTGCCGCGCGGGTAGGCGAGGGCCCGCCCGCCGAGCCCGGCCTGCGGCTCGGTCTGGAACAGCCAGTCGGCGCGGGGATTGCCGATCGCGAAGAGGTAGCCGACCGGGATATGGAACCAGACCCAGTCATCCATGCCGCCGGCTTCGAGAACCAGAACCCTGTTCTTCGGATTGGCCGCCAGCCGGTTGGCGACGACGCAACCGGCCGAGCCCGCCCCGATGACGACATAGTCGAAGGTCCCGATCGGGCGGCGGTCGGTGGAGGCGTGGTCGGGCATAGTGCTCCCCGGCAGGTGGCGGATAATGATCCGCTTCAAGCTGTATATGAGGGATAGGCGTGGGAGCGTCTGGCGACAATGCCACTAAACTCCAAAACCGCCTGAGCTTTTTCGACGCGCTGACCGCCTCCGCGCTCCCTCTCGTGCTCTCGACCGATCGGAAGCGGGTCATTATAAGCCACGCCGACGCCCGGCGATGCTTCCGGCGGCGTCGATCCGCTTCGATGAGGCTATTGGATGTGCGGTATTTTCGGCTCGCTCGGTTACGAGCCTGATCCCCAGCGGATCGACATCGTCGCCCATCGTGGCCCGGACGGTCGCGGCTGGAACGTCTTCGAGAGCGCGAAAGGGCCGGTCGCGCTCGGTCATCGCCGCCTCGCGATCATCGACGTCTCCGATGCCGGCCTGCAACCGATGTCGGATGCGTCGCGCCGTTACTGGCTCGTCTTCAATGGCGAGATCTACAATTACGTCGAACTGCGCGAGGAAATGCGGGCAAAGGGCGAGGTCTTCGTCTCGGAGTCCGATTCGGAGGTGCTGCTGCGCGCCTACATGCTCTGGGGGGAAGACGCGCTGCCGCGGCTGCGCGGGATGTTCTCCTTCTTGATCTGGGACCAACGCGACAGGAAGCTCTTTGCTGCTCGCGACCGCTACGGCATCAAGCCGCTCTACATGGCTGCGACGCCGCGTGGCGTGGCGTTCGGCTCCGAGATCAAGCAATTGCTCGGCCTGCCTGGAGTTTCGGGCCGCATGAACGTCGCTCGGGTCCATGATTTCCTGGCTTCCGGCATTTCCGACCACACCTCGGAGACGATGTTCGACGGCGTGATGCAACTGCGCGGCGGCGAATGCGTCATGATCGATGCGAGCGGGCAGGGACCGGTCACGGTCAATCCGCGGCGCTGGTATCCGGCGACCGCTGGTGAACTCTCGATATCCGAGGGCGAGGCAGCGGACCGTTTCCGCGATCTCCTGACAGACGCAGTCCGGCTTCATCTGCGGTCCGACGTGCCGGTGGGTTCCTGCCTTTCGGGCGGCCTCGATTCATCGGCGATCGTCTGCCTGATGTCCGGCATGATGGGCTCGGGGGCGGGCGGCGCAAGGGTGAACACGGTCTCAGCCTGTTATGCTGAGAAGAGTGTCGACGAAAAGCCATTCATGGACATGGTCGTTTCTCACGCCCATACCGAGCCGCATTTCGTTTTCCCGAAGGCGGAGGACGTCTTTCAACGCGCTTCCGACATTACTTGGCATCAGGACGAGCCTTTCGGCTCGACCTCCATCTTCGCCCAGTGGTGTGTGTTCGAGGAGGCGCGTCGCGTCGGCGTGAAGGTGATGCTCGACGGGCAGGGCGCTGACGAGCAGCTATCCGGCTATCACGGCGGCTTCTCCTACTACATGGCCAGTCTGACGCGGCAGTGGCAGTTCGGGCAGCTTCTGCGCACGATGGTCGAGCGCAAGCGCTATCACGGCACGCCGGTCTCCGAGCAGATGCGCCTTCAGCTGCTGCGGCTTCTGCCCCCCGGACTGATCGGCGGGTTGCGGCGCCAGCATCGGGCATTGGCTGAGCATGACTGGCTCGGGACGGCACTTCTGCGCGAGCACGGCAATCCGCGAACTGCGCTGCAGCTTGCAAGCGACGAGCTCGGCTTGCCGCCGGTGACCGACATCCGGTCCTTGTGCATGACGCTGACCTACGGTTCCAACCTCGCGATGCTGCTGCACTGGGAGGATCGCAACTCGATGGCGCATTCGATCGAGGCGCGCGTGCCGTTCCTCGATCATCCTTTGGTCGAGTTCAGCCTGGCGCTGGGCAACGACCACAAGATCGTCGGCGGCGATACCAAGCGCGTGCTGCGCCGGGGCATGAAGGGCATTCTGCCCGAGGCCGTGCGTGAGCGTCGGGACAAGCTCGGCTTCGCGACCCCGGAGCAGATCTGGTTCCGGGGGCCTCTGCGCGGCCTGGTCGAGGACGGCATCGAGAAGACGCTGGCACGCTATCCCGGGCTGATGAATGCCAAGGGCGTCAGGTCGCTGGCGAAGGAAATGCTCGACGGTCAGCGGCCGCTCGATTTCACGCTCTGGCGGATCGTGAATCTCGGGATGTGGGGCGAGCGGGCCGGGGCGACCCTCTGATCAACCCCGGGGCGGCGCTTGCATCAGCGCGTGCGGCGGATCCAGTAGCTCGAGCTGCTGTTGACGTGCAGCGCGGGCTTGTATGGTGAGAACGCAGCCTGGAACGCGTCGCGATGGTCCTGCATGATGAAGCTCATCGCGAGCAGCGTCTCGTAGGACGAATTGAGGCTGAGGAAGGCCTGAAGCAGGTAGCTCTCGGTCCAGAGCATCCGGAAGGCCGGGTTGGTATAATAGACTTCGTGATATTCGAACGGCATCGGAATATCGTGGAAGTGCACGATGACGCCCGGTGCCAGGCGTGGCAGCACGTCCAGGATCATGAAGTTGACGTCGCCACCGATGCGGACCGTATGGCCGCTATCGACGAACAGGACGTCGTTTTCCTGCAAGGTCTCGAATAGGGCGAGATCGGCCATCTCGACGCGTTCGATTTCGAAATGATCGATCCCCGGAACGGCGCGCGTCTCATCCGAGGGATAGGGATCGATGACGGTATAGGTGCAAGCTTGGCCTTCGGCCCGATTGCGGTTGAGGGCACCAGCGATGACGCGGGTCGAGTTGCCGGAACCGACCTCGATCACCCGCTTCGGCTTGTAGCGGCGCAGGATGCAGTGGAGGCTGGCGGCGCAGCCGAAGCTGAAGCCGGAATTGTTGGTGTGGAACTCGTTGGGTGAACGCTGGTCATGCGGCCAGTCGCATTCCGCGCCATAGGTCTGGCCGAGCTCGGCAAGGTAGGCGAGCTGCCGTTCCGGCTGGAAATCAATGCCGGCCAACGGGCTGCGGCGCGCGAAGACGCCTCTTGCCTGAAGATCGGGGATATCAGGTACCGGCGAGTAGAAGTGCACGGGCAGGGGCAGGGCGCCCTCGGCCAGGCAGGTGTCGGTCCCCTCGCCGGTTCTGGCCATATAGGCGACCTTGCGTGCCAGGCCGCGGTTGAGCAGAGCGACCGTGCTACGCTCGGCGAACTGCTTGGTGCGGCGGGAGAGCGCCCTTGCAATATGTTGCGGGGTCCAGCGGCGTCCGGTCATGTGGATTCTCGTGAAAGAAGTGTCTGATAGAGCGTGCCGAGACGGTCGGCAATGAGATCATGCGCGAACCGGTCGAGCGCGGACTTCCGCAACGTTGCGGGTTCAAAGGCGCGATGACGGTTGGCCATGTCGATAAACCCGGCGGTGAGACCGGCCTGGTCGTTGCTGGTAAGAATTCCGAGTGCTGTTGAATCGATGATCGATTCAGGCCCCCCGCACCGCGTCGATAGTACGGGACGGCCCGATACAAGTGCTTCGAGGGTTGCCAGGCTGAACGTCTCGGCCTTGCTCGACACCACCACGAAATCGGCCTCGCCCAGTGCCGCGTTGATGCCTTGCCGATCGAGGGGGCCGAGCCATTCGATCGGCTCTGACAAGCCGAGTTCCCCGGCATATCGGCGCAATTCCGCGCCGAGCGGGCCATCGCCTGCAAGGCGCAGGTGCAGACGCGAATCCCGCCGGTAAGCGGCGGCGAAAGCCTCCAGCAGCATGTGCGGCTGTTTGACGGGAACGAGACTGCCGATCCAGAGCGCGATGATCCTGCCGTCGGTCGCGCGGGGCGCATGGCATGGCATGGCATCTCCGGAGATCCCGTTGCCGATGATTGCGATATCGCGGCTGGCGGCTTGGGGCAGGGATGTCTTGATCTGCTCGCCAAGGAAATCGGAGACCGCGATCAGTTGATCGGCTCGACGAAGCGCGCGTAGCGTGCACCGCCGCTTCACGGGATTGTCGATCTGCGTCGAGAACGGTCCGCTATGTTCTGTCAGGACGACCGGTACGTTGAAGGCATCGCCGATCAAGCTGGCAGCGTGTCCGTCGAGGAAGCTGGTATGCGCATGCACCAGATCGAACGGGAATTCTTGCCGGATGGCTGAGGCCGCGCGCAGAGCGGCGCGGCCGTAGGCCGGGCCAGCCAGAAGCTGCCAGAGCCGGTGCGGAACGCGATACTGGAAGCTGGCGGATGGGATGCCTGCGATCGGCGCCGGTATCCAGTCCGCCTTGAATTCCGGCTGCCGCAGCGGCATGCCCAGGCTGAAGCCCCAGAGGGCGCGAGCATCGATGCCGCGCGCTCGCAAGGCTGCCACTTGCTCGACCACGAAGATGCCGCTCCACGGTTCCGCTGGACGAGGAAACAGATAGGACAGCACCAGAACGCGCACGGCGCATCAGCCCATGTGATGGCCGAGCACGATCCTCAGCACGACATCGCTGACCCGCTCCGCGAGATATTCCGGAGGCGGTGTCCAGTTGGTCTGGCCGCTGATGACGAGGTCGACCGCGCGCAGGATCGTGTCGGGATCGGAGCCGGCGATGATGTTGCTGCCGCTCTCCAGCGTCTCCTGCCGCTCGGTCGTATCGCGCAGGGTGACGTTCGGCGTGCCGAACAGGCAGCTTTCTTCCTGCACCGTTCCGCTATCGGTCAGCACGCAGAAGGCGTGGCGCTGCAGCGTGATGAAGTCCGGGAAGCCGAAGGGTTCGACGAAGCGGATCCGAGGGTTGGTGGCGGCGCGATGGTTCAGGCCGGCCAGTTTCTGCCGCGTCCTGGGATGCGTGCTGACGAGGATCGTCTTGCCGAACCGCTTCTCGATCATGTCCAGAGCGGTGAGAAAGCGCTCGAGCCGGTCCGGCTCATCGACATTCTCGGCCCGATGCAGCGTCACGAGCATGAACTGCTGCGGCTCGACCTCGGCTCGGGCGAAGGCGTCGGCCCGGTCTGTCGGAACATGACGCTCGATCACTTCCCGGATGGGATTTCCGGTCACGAAGATGCGCGACGGCGGAATGCCCTCACGGAGCAGGTTGTGCCGGCTACGATCAGTATAGGGCAGCAGAATATCGGACGAGTGATCGATCACCCGGCGATTGACCTCCTCCGGCACCCGGTCATCGAAGCAGCGGTTACCCGCTTCCATATGATACACCTTGATGCCCATGCGCTTGGCGATCAAGGCCGTGAGCGCACTGTTGGTATCGCCGAGAAGGAGCAGCCGATCCGGCCGTTCCTTGGCGAATAGTTCCGCCGAGCGCGCGAGAATCTGGCCGATCTGGTCGCCGAAATGCGCGGACTGGATCGCCATGTGGTGATCGGGCTCGCGCAAGCCGAGCTCCTCGAAGAAGAGCTCGCTCAGGCTTCGGTCGAAGTTCTGGCCGGTGTGGACGAGAACGTGGTCGCAGGCCGCATCCAGCTTCGGAATGATACAGGAGAGCCGGATGATCTCCGGCCTCGTCCCGAGGATCGTGACGATCTTCACCGGAGCAGCTCTCCCTGCTCGCCCGCGACGTCTTCAAGCATCAGGCGCCGGCGAACGAGCATCGCCTTGACCTCTTCCTTGGATACGACCGGTGAACCGGAGCTGTATTCGTCGTCGAGCACGATCGGCCCCGAGTCGACCGCGATCTCGGGCAGCAGCGGCGCGATCGCGTAGAAATCCCCGTTGTTGCGCGTGCGGAAGGCTTCCTCGCGGGAGACCAGTACCTCATGCAACTTCTCGCCCGGGCGGATGCCGGTGACGTTGATCGGGATGTCCCGGCCATCGATCAGAGCCTCCGCGAGATCGGCGATGTTCGCCGACATCACGCGGGGCACAAAGATCTCGCCACGACGCCCGTTCTTGACCGCTGCAAAGATGGTGTCGACGGCCTCGTCCAGCGAGAGGAGGAAACGGGTCATCCGGCGGTCGGTCAGCGTCACAGGGCCGCCCGCGCGGATCTGGTGATGGAACAGTGGTATCACCGAGCCGCGCGAAGCCAGGACATTGCCATATCTGACGACGATGAAGCGGGTGTTGGGGCGGTCGAGATTGGCGCGGATCAGCAGGCGCTCCTGCAACGCCTTGGTCATGCCCATGACATTGACCGGGTTGACCGCCTTGTCGGTCGAGATACCGACCACCGTCTCGATCGGCAGATCCCGTTCGCGGATGGCGCGGACGATGTTCTGCGCCCCGATCAGATTGGTCTGGATCGCCTCGAACGGGAAATACTCGCAGGCCGGAACCTGCTTGAGGGCCGCGGCATGGAAAACGATGTCAGCGCCGCTCAAAGCACTGGCGACCGATGCGTAATCGCGAACGTCGCCGATCTGGAATTCGAGCAGGCGTTCGAAGTTCGAATACGCGATCTCGTCGGTCGCGAACGCCTTGTGCAGGTATTGCGTGCGGATGTCGTGCTGCTTCGCTTCGTCGCGCGAGAACACGACGACCTTCGACGGCTTGCCGAACTCATTCGACATGATGCGGCGCAGCAGGGTTTTGCCCAGGGATCCCGTACCACCGGTGATAACCACGCGTTTGTCGGTAAGCATGTCGGTCCTTCTCAGCTCAGCGCGCACTGGCACTGTAGAATGGCGCCTCGGCGGCGAGATCGGCGATCATTTGCGGCCAGGACGGAAGCGCAAGCCCGGTTTCTTGGGCGAAGCGGGAACCGTCGAGGCGGCGATCGCAGTGGAAGTCGTCGTCCGGCGCAATGTCGATCGTCAGACCCATCGCATCGCGAACGAGCTTGAGCAGCTCGTATTTGTTGATCGGCTGCGCGGCAACCTGCCAAAGCCCCTCCAGCTCCGGTTTGGTGCGCAGGATGGCTGTGACGAGGTTGGAGGCGGCTCCGGTGGTCATGCCGCTGTAGAGCGCGCCTCGAAAGCCTTTCACCCGGCCGCCGTTCTGGCTGATGAACCAGTCGACCAGGCTATGGCGTCCGCGCAGTTCCCGACCAATGATCGAGCTCCGGAGGGTCAGGCAGCCGGGCGCGGTTACCTCGCCGAGGAGTTTCGAGCGACCATAGACGTCGGTTGCATCCGGGGTATCGGTTTCTTGATACGGCCCCTTCTTGCCGGAGAAGACGCAGTCGGTGCTGAAGGTGATGAGTCGGGCGCCGGCCCGTCCCGCTGCCTCTGCAAGCTGGTGCGGAAATAGCGCATTCAGCCGGATGGCGGGAACGGCTGACTTGCCGTCGGCGACCTGCTTGATCGCGCCGACCGCATTGATGACCAGTTCCGGGCGGGCCGTTTCGACCGCGTTTGCGACCGTACTGAAATCAAGCGCGTCGACACTGCCAAGCACCGTCGCGTTCGCGAAATGCGGCAGAGCGGCCCAGTCCGCAGCGTCGCCACGGACCGTTCCGGTGACGTTGAAGTCGGCAGACAATCCACGAACGAGGCGATGGCCCAGCATGCCACTCGCTCCGACGACGAGGATACGCTTCATACGGCAGATGTCTCCTGGCGGCCAAGGATGTTCTCATAGGCTGCTATGACCTGAGAGCCGATCTGCGTCGAGTCCAGCCGCGCTAAGGCCGTATCCCGGTTGATGATCGCAGCTTGGTCTATAAGTGCATCATCGGTAACGGCCAACCTAATCTTCTCGGCAACATGATCGCTGTCGTCCGCGTTGACCAGAAACGCTGATCGGCCATCCTCGACCCATTCATCCGCACAGGCACTGTCGGATTGTATGGGGAAGGAACCCATCACCATCGCTTCCGTCATCGAAGTGCAGATCGCGTCCGAGATGCTGAGCGAGATCGACAATCTTGACTGGCCGTGAAGGCGCAAGATGTCGTCATGCGTGACGTGCCCCAGCAACTCGATATTCAACCCTGAGCGCAAGGCCATCAACTGCGCTGGAATCTCGACGACGTCGGTCGGGAAGGGTGAATAGACAACGATCTTGTAGTCCTTGAGAAGCGGAGCTGTCCGTTCCAGGGCACGTAGTGCGACGAGTGAACGACCGAAGCTGTACTGATATCCCTTGACCGCGATGACCCGACGCGCGGACGGGGGACCTTCCTGGCACAGCGCGAAGCAATGGTCGAGATCGAAGCCGCCGGTATTCGGCAGCACTGGCATCACTTCGCCTCGGAAGCCCAGCTCCTGGGCGAGGACGACATCGCGAAAGCACTCGCAGCCATAGATGTCTGCGCCAGCCAGCACCGCGCGGATGCGATCCTGATGGTACGGCAGCTTGCCGAAGGCATAGATGTCACTTCCCCAGTTGGTCGCAATCCAGCGGGGGAAGCGCGGGCCGAAGCGGCGTTTCGTTTCTTCGACGAGATACCCCGCATGCTGGAATTCCAGCGAGTGGAGCAGATCCGGCTTGAGCCATTTGACGAGGGCGGCGAGCTGAGCTGCCTGGCCGAACCCGAAGCGCTCGGCCGTGAGTTTCGCGCGCAGCCCCAGGATTCGTCCGCGCCGGAACGGCCACAAGCCGCGCATGGTAACGCTCAGGTCGCTTTCCGGGGGGCGATATCCGCTCGCGACATTCCAGATCGTGACGTTCCGCATCTTGGGGTGCGGCTCGCAGTAATAGACCGGGAAGAGATGGACGTCCCAACCGCTCCTGGCGAGCAACGAGAGATAACGTGCCGTATGGACGCTATCCGCCATCGCGACGAATAGGAGGCGTGGCCGTTGCTTCATGCTCGGCTCCCGGATTGGCTGGATACGCAAGCAAGGGTTTGGGCAAAACGGGTTGCGGCCACCTCCGGGCTGAAATCCGCCTGAGCCCGAGCTTTGGCATTGGCGACCAGCTTCGCGACATGGTCCGGCTGCGTCAGCAAGCGCTGGATGGCCGCTGCCAGTGTTGCGGGGTCGCGCTCCGTCACGACCTCGGCGCAGTCGTGTTCGCGGCCGTACCAGGCGATGTAGCTGTCTGCGGGAGCATGGATCAGCAGTGGCCGGCCGCTGCTCAGATATTCCCCCATCTTGCCGGGCGCCGAAGTGCGGATGACGGCCTGGGCACTGGATTGGAAAGCGAGTGGCAGGAACAGGATATCGGCGTCGCGCTGCACGGCCGCCGAGGTCTTGTCGTCGACATGGCCGTGATGAACGAAGCGATCGAGCCCGTTGGCGGTCAGGGTCTCGGCCGGCGTTGCGGAATAGATGTCGAGCGTTGCCGTGCAATCGAGCAGGCCTAGGGCTTGGCCGAGCGTGACGAAGGCATCGAAATGCACATGGTAGATCGAGCCGGTGTAGACTATCTTTTTGGGGCCATCGCGCCGGACAGCCTCGCCCGATGGCGGGGATACATCGGACAGCCAGGGGTTGTTGATGACGACGAGCTTGTCGCCGAGCCCGTAGCGTTCCTGATATTCACGGCGCAGGAACTCGTTGGGAACGATGACCTTGGCCGCATTCGCGATGAAGCGGCGCTCGAGTGCTGCGGCCAACCGTCGTAGCCGGGGCTGAAACGCCCATTGCTCGACATAGTCGTCGAACATGTAGGGGATGAACGCGCAGCCGGTGCGCTTGCTGGCAAGCCAGGCTGCCGGCAGGTCCGCGATATCGCCCGAGCAGGCGATCGTTACGCCGCTCCGCCGCTCTCGGATCAGCTTGGCGATCTGTCCGGTGCGAAACCAAATCTCGGGCAGGGCGCCAAGCAGGCGTGCGTAGGGGGCGAGCGGGCGCCGGATGAGGATGCGGTTCAGCCAATCCAGTTTTCGCAGGTGAATGTAGTCGCCCAGTAGCCAAGGGCCATCCTGATCCGAGCGCGCTTGGCTCCGGTCATACGTCTCGACTGATGCCAGCGCGTAGGTTTCCGCTGGAAAGCCCTGGAGCAGCCGTTGAATGACGCGTGGCTGGCCGTATCGTGACGGCGGCAGGTAATGCGAGACGAGCAGAACTTTCATCATGGGCTTCGGCTTGATTGGGAGGTGTCAGGGCAGGGGCTGTGAATCGGAGGCGCAGGCGAGCCCCCAGTTTGCTTCAGTGTTGTGGCAAACAGTGCCCCCAGTATAGATGGGCGACCGTTGAACGCGGCTGACTTATCGAGATGGGCCACCTCTCTATCGTCCGATCGCATAAGACCCCTTCGCGTACATGTTTTGCCTATAGCAGGCCTGTCCATCGGCTGCCGCGATAGTTTGGCATTAGGATGGCGCTCTCCGCGTAAATCTACATATCGCGGGCGCGGACAGGCGAATCCTCATAGCTCGCCACAAGGATATCCTTGCCCGATGGAATGGTGTGAGCTGGTAGCTGGTGCGAACATGGCCGCCGCTGGCGACCGGGCGCGGAGTGCCTTCCGCGTGAGAAAACCTTTGATGCTCTTTGCCTTGACCGTCGCCTCTGGCGAAGGTCACATCGCGCCTTGCTTGTGTAATGCCTGCGTGTGCGTTTCGATCGGGCGGCGCATTTGTGCAAGCAGCTCCGCGTAATAGGTGCGGATCGGCTGTTCAAACTGCCGTCTATCCCCGAGATTGCGCACGAGCGACAGATTTCTCTGCGCCATTTGATCAAGCTGTTCGCCGCCATCCATGGCTTTCAGGATCGCGTCCCCGATCTCGTGAACGTAGAGGTTGCGTGCGAAGAAGACGTTCTCGGGCTCCGATACATGAGGCGTGATCGTTGGTAGCGGCGATACGATCGGTATGGCGCCCCCTGCCATCGCTTCGAGCAGCGTGTTCGGAATTCCATCCATGACCGATGGGGCCAGCACCACCCGCGCTTGGGTCATCAGTTCCAGGATTCGCTCCCGCGGCAGACGCGGGTGAACCTCGATCGATGCCTGCATCTCCGCAGGTAAGCTGTGGAACCAGGGTAGAGCGTCAGGATTGACGGCCGTGCAGACGACCCTGCAAGGCGCGAGGCGCGGCCAGACGATCTTTAGGGCCTCAAGGACCGGCAGTACCTTGCTTTGGAGGTGTTCGTAGGCCTTAGGCACGAACAGCAGGCGCTCTCTTTGCGAGGGAGGCACGGTGTGCCCAACCGCCAAGGCGTCTATATCGATCCCGCCGGTTCCGGGTACGCGACCGATCGACGAGCACTTTCCGACAGGCAGTCCGAGCCCTACTGCTGCGTCAAGGTTCTGATCGGTATCGGCGATAAAGGAATCGCAGGCCTGGAAAATAGCATGGAGCGTTTGCCGGCGGTCGTCGAGATGCCGGTTGACTTCGATATCCGGGCCGCCGCGCGCTTGAACAACCCAAAGAGGCTTGTCTGCGCCCAATCGGGATTGCACGCGCAGATAGGACTCTGACGCCGGGAATATGCCGAAGCTATGAACGACATTGGGGCGCCATTTGCGAAGGACACGATGCAGGGCCCACTCGGTGAGGCGGCCATTATAGAGGCCGTCGATTTCACGCAGCAGGGCCGAGATGAGCCAGTGATTGGTGAACAGCGGCCGGATGTTCGGAGAAAGCGGATACTGTGGCAGGGGCGAGTAGGTCGGCAGGTCGAAATCAGCAGGAATCACGCCGTTCACGCTGCCAAAGCAGCGTACATTGATCTCGGATCCGCGAAGGACGTTCATCCAGGATCGTGCATGGCTGCCGTGGACGTCGCCGACGAACAGGATGCGCCCCGCGCCCGGATATGGATCCGACCCGAATGGGTGTCTGCTGCTGACCATGTTCTGACGATGCCAACCTTTACGCAGCGCGAGTCTGCTCGCCGATCGCCGACGGAGCGGCTTTCAGCACATTCTGCCACCAGAGGCACAGTACCAGCAGCAGCCAAGGCCGCCCCCAGTGTAGTTGTCCGGCCAGAAATCTGTCGGCCACGCGCGCTGTCTCCGCGCTGTCGATCAGGTGGCTGAGACCGCTGGGAAGATGCCTGAGGTTGTCCTGCAAGCTCTCCAGCATCGGGCCCCGCAGCCATTTGTCGATCGGCATGGAGAAACCGCGCTTGGGTCTGCTCAAAAGCTCTCCGGGCAGATGCTTCCTGGCGATATCCTGGAGAATGCGCTTCGTTCCGAGAGCTACATAGCTGTCATCGCCGAGTGCGGAGTGCGTCGCCCCCAACTTGGCTGAATCGGGGAGCGAAAGTGCGATATCGGACAGGTCAGGGTCGAGAAACGGCACGCGGACCTCGATGGAATGCGCCATGGAAGTCGCATCGACATCTCGCAGCAGCTGGTTCTGGGTGTAGCCGGCAAGGCAAAGCCCTGAAACTCTGTTGAGCGCGGTATCATCCGCCAGGATGTCGGATCGGGTCAGGTCCGCGAGTTCCGCTGCCGCAAGCTCGTCCGGCGCTCGGCCGATCAGGCGCGCTGCGGCTTCCGGCTCGAAATGGCGGTACTGGGCCGCAAATGTGCGGAGGAACGCGCGGTCGTCTGTAAGGCTGCCTGTGCTGCCGGGCAGTAGGCGCCGAAGCCGCTGCGCCCACGACATGGCGGATCGCTCCTGGTTCGAGGCTTGAAAGCCTTGCATTGTGCGGAACCAAGGGTAGCCGGCGAAGAGCTCATCGCCGCCGGTCCCTGAAATCGCGACCTTTACGTCCTGTGCGGCAACCTCCGAAACGATCCAAGCGTTAAGGCCATCGACAGAGGGTTGGTCCAAGGCGCCTGCAAAGGAATTGAGCAACCGGGCGACACGCTCAGGAGCGACGCTGACCCGGGTGTGATGTGTCGAGAGGTGCCGTGCCACGACGAGAGCGTCTTCGGTTTCGTCCAGATCGGCGCCGTCATCACCGAAGCCGACCGAAAAGGTTCGAATGGGGTCCGCCTTGGCTTTGGCCATCAGCGCGACCAGCAGGCTGCTGTCCAGGCCGCCACTGAGGAAGGCTCCCACCGGTACATCGGCGACCATTTGCTCGCGGACGATGCGGTCGAGCTCGGCCTGCACGGCGTCAACCTGTTCCGGATAGCTCGCGGCAGCGATGTCGGCACGGCGCCCCGAGCCGGGCTCCCAGAAACGTCGGATCGTCCTGCCATCACTCGACAATCGCAGGAGGTGTCCGGGCATCAGCATCTCAACGCCGGCCAGCATCGTCGCCGGTTGGCATACCGCTCCGCGCATTAACAATTGCCTGACGGCGTCGGGGTTGAGGCGCGGCTCCGCGACCCCGGACGCGATCAGAGCCTTGATCTCGGACGCGAAAATCAAGCCGCTTCCGATCTTCGCATAGATGAGGGGTTTGATGCCGAGGTGGTCGCGCGCGAGCAGGAGGATGTCCCGCCCACTGCGCCGGTCGAGCAAAGCTATGGCGAACATGCCCCTCAGGTGCTCGACGAATCCTTCGCCGAATTCGAGATACAGATGCAGCACGACCTCTGTGTCGCTCTGGGATTTGAAGAGATGCCCCTTGAGCTCGAGCTCCTGCCGCAGATGGCGATGGTTGTAGATCTCGCCATTGAAGACCAGGACCACCTCGTCTGCCCCCCAGATCATCGGTTGATGACCTGCATTCGAGGTGTCGACGATGGCCAGCCGGGTCATGCCCAGCGTGCCGCCTGCATGTTCGAATACGCCGCGGTCGTCCGGGCCGCGATGGTGCATCGCCTCCACCATTGCCTGGATGGAGGCCGCTTCGACGCCAAACGATCCCGCGATGCCACACATGCTGCTCAGCCCCGGAATTCGGCGTAGAGGGTGTGCCCGGGCAGGGGAGGCAGCTCGGAAATGCCGCGACGCTCGAGGGCCTCCAGAAAGCGCTCGACCCTGTTCGACTTGAGCAACTGGTGTTTGACCAGGCCTGGAAGGCGACTGTTGCGGATCATGACCGGCAGATAGAAGCGCCAGATGTAGCGTGCGAGCGGTTCCCGGCGAATCCGCAGAAGCGAGAAGCCGAATTTCTGGCCAAATGCCTCCATCGATTTTGCGTTCCAGCGCGAAACGTGGTGCGGCGGGAGATCCGTCACCGAATTGGTGAAATGGCGGATCGGGCCGTCCGCATCGGGCGTCGACAGGATGAGCAACCCACCCGGGCGCAGTTGTTTTCGCAGGAGTTCGCCGAACGCCCACGGTTCATCCAGATGCTCAAGTACTTGCATGCATGTCACGGCATCGAAGCCTCCAGGCACCGCCATGTCATCCATGCTTCGCAGCGATTTCAGGCCGCTCGCGGCCAGCTCGGCCTCGGCTTCAGGGTTGAAGTCGAAACCGTAGGCTTCATAGGCGCCGCTGGCCGTCAGCTGGCGCAGAAAAGCTCCCCCGCCGCAGCCTGCGTCCAATACTGTCCGAGCTCCGGAAGCGGCGATGCTAGAAACGGCTTTGCGAAATTCCCAGCGATCTTGGGTGTAGTAGCTCGCGCCCTCTCCGGTGATGGCGGCATAGAAGGAGCCGGTCCCGGCCCGCGGGGGAAGAAACTGTCTGAACTCGCAAGTGGGGCAGCGATGCAGGACGATGTCCTCGTCAAGGCAGGTCTCGTAATCCTGCCAGACTGCTTCCGGGAACAGGAGTGCGCCCTGTACTTCCCAATCGAGCAGGTTTTTCCGCAACGTGACCGTCTGGCCGGCAGGCCGAAATCCGACCTGGCCGCAATTGGGGCATCCGAGACTGCTGGCGTTCATGACACCCTTGAGGTAACGAGACCCGTTCTGATCGTGGGTAGCTGGAGAATGCGGCGTGGGCCTAAACGCGGAAATGGTTCGCATCCTGGTGGAGTTGCGACCGCAACTCGGCGTCGGCGGTCTTAGCGTGATCGAGCTGGGCGCTCAAGACCTCTGTGCAGCTCCAGAAGCCGTCGACCACGTTCTGGTACAAGGCGGTGTCGGGGCCGCGCCGGAGGCCATCACAACGGCCCGGGCTCTGTACGAACGTCTCGGCTATTCCCGTTATGAGTGCATCGACGCGACCGATCTACATGGGGCGCGGATATTCGACCTGAATCGCAACATCGCGCAGGAATATGGCTTCACGGATCGGTTCGATGTCGTGACGAACCTTGGAACGGCCGAGCATTGTTTCAATCAGTTCGAGGTCTTCCGCAACATGCATGAGATGTGCAAGGTCGGAGGATTCATCATTCACGCTGCCCCGAGCGCGGGAAATGTCAATCACGGGTTCTTCAACTATCATCCTAGATTTTTTGCGGATCTTGCAGCGGCAAATAAATATCGGATCGTTAGGTTAGCGTTTACCGTCGATTACCAACCCAATCTTATTGAATACTCCCTTGAGCGGTTCAAGCGATACGATAATCGTGACCTGCTTTTTTATGCTGTTCTGCAGCGTGTGTCGGACGACGCCTTCCAGACACCGTTCGACGGCATGTTCGCATCGGAGAACGCGCTGCAGAGCTATGCCGGCCCGACGGGTGATCCGCTGACCACTGCGTTCGCGCCTTATCTCAAGGGAGGCGACTGGAGCGGCACGCGCGGCCATGCCGTCCTCCCTTGGTGGAGACGCGGTCGGGCCGGCCGTTTGCTTGCAGGCTTGTCCGGGCGCTGAACGTCGTCAGCGGTCCGGCAGCGCCGAAACCGTCCAGGCCAGGCCATGATGGCCGAACGAGAAAAGCTCGCGAAGGGCCAGTCCCGGATTGCGCTCTAGCCACTCACGCGTCGCGCGCTGCTGCCCGAATTCGGGCAAGTTACGGAACACCCTCCAATCGTCGAAGAGAAGGATGGACCCGACGGACAGGCGCGGAGCCAGGAAATCGAGAACGGGGACCGTCGATTCGTAGAAGTCGCAGTCGATCCAGGCGGCCGCCACTTTTTCCAGTCCGAGCTTGGTCGCCGTCTCCGGCGTCAATGTCTTGTCGAACCACCCTTCAATGAAATCGATCCGGCTCATATCGGCGCCCGAGGCCGCAACGCGCCGGCGGACATTCTCGACCGAAACCGCGAATTGGCCTTCGTGAAAGTTGCTGCTGTAGCCGTCGACATTGTCGATGCCGGTGGGGGCCGGCAGGCCCTCGAAGCTATCGAAAGCGAAATAACGCATCTGCGGCAAGGCGGGTGCGAGAAGCCTCGCCGCGTACTGGAACGTGTCGCCTTTGTAGACGCCGAATTCGCAGTAGTCGCCGGGGACTTCCGCGCCCACGAGATAATCGCCCATTTCTTCGACCGCGGCCCAGCGCCGGTTGGTGACGCGCTGCTCGAGATAGGCGACCCGCGCGGCAAGCGCCTCGATTGCGCCGCGCTGATCGGGCCATACCTTCGAACGCCACCGGCGGATGCGGGACAGGATCATTCCGAAGCGCTCCATCTTATCGATCGATCCAGGCGTCGAACCGACATTGGTAGACCCCGGGGAAAATGGCTGTGTGCTGCGTGGTCGTCAGGTCCGGCTCGACCTGGAATGAGACGGCATGGAGAACGCCGTCGATGTCTTCGACATTGGTGCGGCCAAGCCAGAGGCCGATGGAATATTCGCCCGGCTTCAACCGCAAATCGCGCAGCGCAAAATTGACATGGGCGGACTGGTTCAGCGCCAGATCGAGCGGGCGGCCGGCGAGCAGCAGATTCGCGTCGATCAGGCGATAGCCGGTTGCGTCGTAGACGACGATGGCCGCGTTGAGGTGCTCGACCGCCTGGGAGGCCTCGATCTTCAGCCCGATCCTCAGGTCGTGACCGGTGATCAGGATATCGCTGGGATTACCGTCTCGGTCGAGCGGCGTCAGCGAAATTTCGGCAAAGCGCGCCTTGCCGGTTCCGAAATGCTGGACATCTGCAAGGTCGAAGGTGCCGAACCCGCTCAGAGAGGAGCTTAATGTGCGCTGGTATTCAGACAGCACCGCATCGACGCTGGCATCGCGGATGAGTTTGCCTTGCTCCAGGAAGATCGCCCGGTTGCAGATGGCCGCGATAGCCGGGAGGCTGTGGCTCACGAACAGGATCGTTCGGCCGGACTGCGCTTCATCTCCGATCTTCTGCTGGCATTTTCGTTGGAATGCCGCATCGCCGACTGCGAGCACCTCGTCGACCAGGAGGATCTCGTGGTCGAGATGGGCCGCCACCGCGAAGGCCAGGCGCATGTACATGCCGGACGAGTAATGCTTCACCGGCGTGTCGACGAAGCCCGGGATCTCGGCGAACGCGATGATCTCATCCAGCCGCTGGATGATCTCATGCCGCTTCATGCCGAGAATGGCGGCACTCAGAAAAATGTTCTCGCGGCCGCTCAGGTCGGGATTGAAACCAGTGCCGACTTCCAGCAGCGAGCCAACGCGCCCCTGGACCGTCACTTCGCCAGTGGTCGGTGCGGTGACGTTCGACAGGATTTTTAGCAGGGTGCTCTTGCCTGCGCCGTTGCGGCCGACGATGCCGACCATGTCGCCCTGCGCGATGTCAAAGTCGATGTCGCTCAAAGCCCAGAACGCGTCGCCCTGCATTCGGGTGTTGCCGGGCGTCGGTGCCGGCGGGGGCGCCGGTCGCAGAAACGAGGTGAGGGTCTTCAGCAGCGTGTCGTGGCGCTTTCCATGAGTGATGGTGTAGCGCTTGCCGAGGCCGCGCGCGGAGATGACGTTCTCACTCATGTCAGATCGCATCCGCGAACAAGCGCTCTTCGGCCCGCAAAAAGAGCAGGCCGGTCGGGATTGAGACGGCTACGAAGACAAACCATGTGACGAACATCGCTGGAGTGAGCGTCCCGGTGCCGAGAAGCAGATATCGGAAGGCTTCGATCGGGAACACCGCTGGATTCAGGATGTAGATATTCCAGAGGGTGGGGGGCACCAGACTGATCGGGTAGACGACGGGCGACCCGAACAAGCCGATCTGGAGCAGGAACGGGATGATGAACCGAACATCCCGGAACCGGACGTTGAGGGTTGCCAGCCAGAGACCGGGCCCGAGCGCGGTCAGAACAATTGCCAGGCCCAGGAAAGGCAGGAGCAGGGCGGTCGGCTTCGGGACGATGCCATACAGCATCATCATCACGGCGAGGACGACTAGGGCGATCAGAAAATCGACGAAAGGCGTAAGTGCGGCGCTGAACACCATCACGCTTCGGGGGAAATAAACCTTGGTCATCAGCGCCGAATTGGCGACGAGACTGGACGATGTGGAGCCGAGCGTGGATCCGATCAGAGTCCACGGCACGATGCCGGTAAGCACGAGCACCGCATAAGGCAGATCGTCGGAAGGAACGCGCGCGAGATAACCGAGCGTGATGGAAAACAGCGCCATCATCGCGACAGGCTGCAGGAACGCCCACAATACGCCGGCTGCGGTCTGCCTGTAGCGCACGGTCAGATCGCGCCAGCCGAACCAGATCAGCAATTCCCGGTGAGCCCACAACTCGGCCAGGCCCATGTCCAGGCTGTCGGGCTTGGCGGTGATCCGGCGCGTAACGTGTTTCATGGCAAAGCCCGCTCTGCGGCTTTCAACGCGGTTGGAAACTGCATGTGCACTCCGGAAGGGGCGTGATCCTGATGCTGGACGGCAATCGAGGAGGCGGCCAGGACGTGCAGTATCGAAGCACCTGCGTTGGGCGCAAGCGCCAACGAAACGCGGAGGGTGCGAATAGCAGCGGGGACGTCCTGGGTTCTGCGGTCGGGTTTGATGAAACGCGTCATGATCGGGGGATTGAAACTGTCGAAAGCAACGGGGGTGGCGCCTGTGGTCTGGCTTGCGTTGAAGAGGTCACGCCGCCTGCGGGCCGCATCAGCGTGTTCTTGCTCGTCATGATGCTTCTCTAGCGCATCGACAGCTCATCGTCTGCCGGACCGCTTCAGCAGGTCGCTTTTCTGGGAGGGGCTCCCGGTTTCGGGGTGATCTCGTATGAGCTGAAACGGTCATTGATCTTCGTCTCGACGATATTCAGCCACGCGGGAGCCGCGAGAGGATCGATGCCCGCGTCCAGGAGGCGCTCGTGGGTAAGTCGGTCGAACGAGATATGGGTGACACCATTCTCATAAGCACTGAGCCAGAGATGCTCGGCCGTGTCGGACATCCGTCGTAGCATCTCAGGTTCGGGTGCGATCATGCACGCCAGTAGATCGGCCCGATACATCGAGCTGTAATACATCAGGTTGAGCACCCTTGCATCCGGCCGCGTGGAAAGGTTGGCAGCATCGGCCGTCTGCCAAATGGGATGCTGATAGCGTCGCGGTAGCGAAAGCAGATAGCCCTTGTTGTCACGGTAGGTCAGTTGGACATCGTACAGAACCCCGGCGAGGGACAATCCGACAAGCAGCCCTGCCAGAGCCCGCATCCAGGAGTCCCGATGCCAAAGCCATGATAGTACCCCTGCTGCCAACGGTACGATCATCACGAGCGAGGGAAGGATGTAGCGCGGGGCGAGCACGGATGGGCGCAGGACGGCCCAAGCGAGAATGCCGGCGCCGCCGGCCAGGGCAAGCCAGACCGCATGGGAGCCGACGGCCTTGCGGATCGCTGGAACCAGTGCAAGGGGCGCTGCAACCAGGACCAAGACTGACAGATTCCCGTGCTGCATGGGGTACTGTCCAAGGACCAGCGCGAACGGGTAGGTCTGCAGGATCCAGCGCGTGTTCTCGGAATTGAACCAGACCTGATCGAGCGGGAAGCCCTTGCCTGTGCCGATCAGGAAGAATGGTGAGAAGGGTTCGCCGAAGACGATGCCGTTCTTGATGGCCAAGGCCGCAAATGGAATCACGGCGAAGGCGCTGAACCAGGCCGCGGAGCGAGCCATAAGGGGCAGGGCTCTCCGAAGCTCCAAACCGCTCGATGTGGCCTGCCTGAGGAATAGAAACGCGATTCCGGGGCCGAGGCTGGGAAGAAACGAGAGCTTGCTGACGCAGGCGAGGCCGGTTGCCAGTCCCGCGAGCGCGTACTCGCGCCGATCCAGCGGAGACTTCAGGAGCCAGTAGACGGCCAGCAGGGCGAGGCCGTTGGGCAGAAGGTCCGTCTTGCCGTCCCATAGGAGCAGGGTGAAGGCGGAGCAGCAGAGCACGATGGCAACCGCAGTCCAGCGTGCCAGCAGTTCAAGTTTACCCCGTTCCGCGATTCCCCAGACCAGGGCCAATGTCGCGGTGCCGTTCATCCAGATGAAGAACTTGCCTGCCATCGCGCCGATGTGGTCGCCACCGAGCGCGAAGAACACAGCGTAGTGCATTTCCGAAGCAAGGCCGATATTGGCGAAATAGACATATCCCGGCAGCGGCGTCATCGCATGGGTGCTCGCGATGAGCTTCGGCTGCGCCATATAGAAGGCCATGGCGTCGGTGCCGGGCGGAAGCACGCTGAGCGGCGCAAAAGTCAGAGCCGCGCCGATGCAGAGAGCGCTGAGTGCGGCGGTGGCGAAGTCGATCTGAAAGGGCCGGGGCGGATTGCGGTCCCGGGGCACAGCTAGGCATTTCGCGATTCCCACGGCGATGCAGGCTGCAAGAATCGGCCCGGAACTGTACCATCCGAAAATCCCGAGGGCGGCGAGTGTCTGCCAGATCGTGCCCAGAACCCCTTGGCCCAGCATGAAGCAGGCCGCTAAGATGACCCATGGATTTTCGGCTGTGGCACGGGGCACATGGCTGGCACGCTTCAGCCCAGACACCAGGATGCTGCCGCACGAGGCGGCGGCGAAGCCGTAGGTCATCGCCAGAGCTATGAGGCTCGCATAGTCGAGAAGGAGGGCCAGCAAGCGCATCAGAAAATATAGGGCCGGGTGAACCAGGGAAGGATCGCTGAGCGCAGATCGTTCACCATTGGAAAGTTGGCCGCGAAAGCCTGATACCCCACTGTCCCTTGCAGGACCCAGGAAAACACAACGAGAGTCACGGCCCAGATTGCAAAGGCGCACCGGGCAATCAGCTTTCGTCCTGATCGGGCCGACATCTGTTACCGTCCGGTTGAAGCGTTTGAAGCATGGGCTCGATAAAGGGCTTAGGCGGAATCGGCAACCGCAGACATGTCGTGGTGGTCAGTTGCGGGGCATCAAGACGTGAACGTCCGCCGAAGCTCGGAGATGGGCAATGCGGATGACAAGCGATCCGACTTTCAGTATGGCCCCGTTGGAAGTTGCACGCTTGATGAGGCCCCTTCCAAGAGGACAACAACTGACGTGACAGCAGACGCATCGCTCCTCATGGCCATGACAAGGCTTTCGCATGGTCTTCGATGGTAGGTGAGCGCAAGCGCATCGGGCTGCTCAGTGACTCGGTGATCGGCGACGACCCGCGCCTGCGCCGCCAGGGCGAGATGCTGACCGCTGCAGGGTACGATGTGGTCGCGATTGGGCAAGGGCAGGCCCGATCGCGAAATCCGGATTGGCCGATTCGCGCGATTGATCCGACCCTGGCCACTCTGGACTTGCGTGATAGTCGAGGGGTGCGCGGTTTTATGCGAAAGGCGCGGCGTCTTTGCGATACCGCGATACTAGCCGTCGATCCCAGCCATGCACGGCGAATCTACTGGCGGTTGAACCGGCGCTATGCCGCCCTCCTGGCGCAGGCCACGCAAGAGAAGGTGGATTTCTGGATTGCCAATGACTGGTCGAGCCTGCTGATAGCTTTGGCGCTCGAGGCGGAGACTGGGACGGCTTTCGGATATGACACGCATGAACTGGCCGTTGACGAGTATGCACACAGCCTGGCATGGCGCATACGCCATCGGCCGGTCGTTCGTCATATCGAGGCCTTGGGAATCGGCCGCGCCCGGTTCGTGACCTGCGTCTCGGACGGCATCGCCAACAGACTGGCCGAGGTGTATCGCCTGGAAAGGCGCCCGACGGTCGTGCGCAATATGCCGAACTATGCAGCTTCGTCACTTCGCCTGACGGAAAGCCCGATCCGCGTTCTCTATCACGGCATCATGGCGCCGGGGCGCGGACTTGAAGCCTCGATCGCGAGTGTTGCGGAATGGCGGCCGGGCATCACGCTCACCCTGAGGGGGCCAGGCGATCAAAATTATCTGGCGCAGCTCGCGCGGCAGATCGAGAACTTGGGCCTTCGCGCGCGGATTACGTTGGCCCCTCCGGTGCCGATGACGGCGCTGGTCGCGGAAGCTAGGCTCTTCGACATCGGCCTGTTCGTCATGCCCGATAACTCTTTGCAGAACCATCATGTGTTGCCGAACAAGTTCTTCGAATACGTCGCGGCAGGTCTGGTGCTCTGCGTTTCTGATCTTCCCGAAATGCGGGAGCTTGTCGATCGGTTCGCGCTTGGAGCCTGCGTCCGTTCTGGTGCTCCGGTGGATATCGCGACCGCAATCAACACCTTGGCGATGGCGCCGCTGGACGATTTGAAGAGAAACGCCTTGGCTGCGGCCAAGGAGCTTTGCTGGGAGCATGAGAGCATTAAGCTGCTCAAGCTTGTCAACGAAAGTCTCCACTCGACCAGTACAAGCATGCCCGTTCGGTGACCTACTGGGGCCGGCAGCCGCTAGCGCTCGAGGCTTTTCACCAACGCCAATAGCTTTTCGCTCTCATGTTCGAAATTGAGCGACCTTGCTGCGGAGAGGCTTGCTTGCTTGTAGGCGTCGATTTGTAAGCGGGTTGTCGCCGCGAGCGCGGCTGCGATGGCCGTCGCGTTGTCATCCGCGAGCAGAATCCCGGAGCGGGAGCGCTCGATAACGCCACGAATCTCCGGCAGGTCGCTGCTGATGACCATGAGCCCGGCCTGCATGTACTCGAAGATCTTGTTGGGCATGGCGAAGCGTGCATGTGTGGTGCTGTTGTTCAGGAGGAAGATGCCGATATCGGCCTTTGAGGCGACCGCGACGGCCTGATCCGGCGGCACGGCCGGGTCGAATACGACGCGTCCCCCCAGCCCCTCGGCTAGGCCGCGCAGATGTTGGTCGAAGCCACCTTGTGTCGGTCCACGGATGACGAGCCGGAAGCGCTCGGGCCATGAGGCGACGCTTTTGACCAATGTCTCGAGGCCACGGCGTGGAACGACCGCCCCGTGATAGAGCACGGTGATCAGATCCTCAGTCGGTCGGAACGAGATGCCCTGCCATGCGGGTGTGTTCGATATGACGGTCGGTCGCGGCAGGTCGTAACGCTTGGCCAAGGCGTCGGCGATTCCGGCGCTGACTGTGATCACCGCGTCCGCCTCGCGGATGAAACGTTGCTCGATCTCGATGACATGTCGACGCGCGAGCCAGCGCCACCGCCAGCTATCGGAAAATTCCTCCGAAGCGAACTCGTGGCTGTCGTACAGGATGCGCGCGCCATGGCGCTGTTTGGCCGCGAAGGCGATTGGCAACGCGCGCCAATCATTGGCGATGACGAGGTCGGGGCGAAAGCGGAGCAGGTCTCGCCGTGCAGACACCTTGCTCCTGGATAGCCAGAAGAAGCTCGCGGCGCTGGCTGGGATCAGCGAAGCTGGTGCCTGCCGGAAGACCATGCCGAAGCGCACGCGATTGTCACTGCCCGGACCGGGTATGACCGAGACGGGCGCAGGAGGCGAGCTTGGCAGTGGGGCTTGTGCGAGTATCCGGACATCGTAGCCGGCGGACACCAGCAGCGCCGCATGCCGCAGGACGCGTGAATCATGCTGGAGCGGGGACACGCAGACGAGGGCGATCTTGTTCATTGTCATATGATCATCGATCGGCGAGAGGACATGCGCCGTCTGCTTTCTTAGGGACCACAGAGCGCAGGATTCCATCGACCTGACGGCCGCGCTGGTGCCAACTCGCCTCGCGTGCAACGTAATCGGCTCCGTTGCGGCCGAGAGCCCGCGTGCGCTCCGGCGCTGCGATCAGTTCCGCCACGGCGGAGGCGATGGCTGATGGCGAGCCCGACGGCACGATCATTCCCGCATCGTTGTCGTGCACGATCTGCGCCTGAAAGGGAAGATCGCTCGCGATGACGGGCACGCCGCAGGCCATGGCTTCGAACAGCTTGAGTGGTGCAACTCCGGAAGCCGACCGTCCGTCCTGGTCTTCGATGACGCAGAGCGAGGCCAGCGCGCCGCGCAGCAGCGCCGGGACTTCGTCATAGGGCCGCCTGCCGAGCCACAGCAGGCGCGGGTTGTTCGCTTCGGCTTCCAGCTTGCTGCGTTCGATGCCGTCGCCGACGACGACCAGTCTGACATCGTCTGGCCAGGCAGGCTCACTTAAAGCCGCCAGCATCGTGCCGATGCCGTGCCAGGCGACGAGGCCACCGACAAAGATCATATAGCGGCCTTCGATCTCGCCGCGCGGGCCATCGGGCCTGAACAACTCTGTATTGGCGCCGTTGGAAACGACGCTGACGCGGTCATGCCCGGCGAAGGTACTGGCCCATGCGGCGAGCCCATCCGTCACCGCAATGAGATGCGCTGCCATCCGATATTGCATCCGATAGAGCCAGGCGAAGACAGGTCCAAGCGGCTTCAATGCGGGGTAGGTCACGCCGATATCGGCCGGTTTGCCGTTGATCTCGTGTACAACTGGCAGCTTATGCCAGCGAGCGCAGAGTGAGAGCGGTAACGCCATGAAATGCGAGCGGATGAAAACTGCATCGAACGTGTTCAGCTGCCGCATGAGGGCGATCTGTACGCGCCCGTAATCGGAAAGGCGGCGCAGCGGCGAGGAACGCGCGCTTGCGCCCCCGCTCGTCGTCGCGAACAGCTCGACTTGCCAACCGGAATCCCGAAGGCTGGCGATGATCTCGTCTATATGGGTTTGCGAGGCTTGGCCTGGCCTCGGCGTCTCCAACGACAGATACGCCAGCCGCAGCACCCGCGTCATGCCACCGCGGCCACCGGCTTTGCGAGGGACTCGCAAACGGCCGCGATGATGTAATCCTGCGTCTCCTCGTCGAGATAGGGATGCATCGGCAGCGCGACGACCTCCTGCGCGACGCGCTCGGAGATCGGCAGGCCGTTGCCCGCGACGGGGTAGTGCTTGTAGGCGGTCTGCTGGTGCAGCGGCTTCGGGTAATAGACCGTGGTCGGCACACCCTTGGTCTTCAGCGCCGCCTGGAAGGCGTCGCGGCGACCGGCCTCGACGCGGATCGTGTACTGCGCCCAGGTCGAGACGCAATCCGCCATGACATGGGGCGTCACGACGACGTCCTTGAACGCCGCGGTGTAGCGCTGCGCCACGACCTGCCGCTTCTCGATCTCCTCGGCATAGACCTTGAGCTTCTCGATCAGCACGGCGGCCTGGATCGTGTCGAGCCGCGAGTTCACGCCGACGCGGACATTGTCGTATTTGTACGAGCCCTTGCCGTGGAAGCGCAGCGACATCAGCAGCGCGGCATGCTCGTCATTGTCGGTGAGAATGGCGCCACCGTCGCCATAGCAACCCAGCGGTTTGGCGGGGAAGAAGCTTGTGGTCGCGAAATCGCCGATCGCGCCGGCGACGCGGCCCTTGTAGCGGGCGCCGTAGCCCTGCGCGGAATCCGAGATCAGCACGAGGCCGTTCTGCTTGCAGAAGGCTTCGATCGGCTCGTAGTCGCAGGCCTGGCCGAAGAGATCGACGGTGATCAGGGCGCGGGGCGTGAGCTTGTGCTGCTTCGCCGTCTCCAGCGCGGCTCCCAGGCCCTTCGGGTCGATATTGTAGGTCGCTTCGTCGATCTCGGCGAAGACGGGCGTCGCACCCATCCAGGCGACGACCTCGGCGGTCGCGGCGAAGGTGAAGCTCGGGCAGATCACCGCGTCACCGGGGCCGATGCCGAGCGCTTCCAGCACGAGGATCAGCGCGTCCGTGCCGTTGGCGACGCCGATGGCGTGCTTCGCGCCGCAGAAAGCTGCGAGCCCGGTCTCGAACTGCTGGACCTGTTCGCCGAGGATGTAGTTGCCGTCATGGACGACCTTGAGGATCGCCTCGTCCATCGCCTTGCCGATGTACTGGCGCTGGGCCTTGAGGTCGATGAACTCGATCGCGGGACGCTCGCTCATCAGGCAATCTCCTCAAGCTGCTCCGGGCTCACTTCCCGGTAGCGCGTTCCGGTCAGCGGGCAGGTCAGGTCCGGCCCGAGCCTCTCGCCGGCCTTGCTCATCCAGCCGATCCGGCGCGCCGGAACCCCGGCCATCAGAGCATGGTCTGGCACATCCTTGGTCACCACCGCGCCAGCGGCAATGAAGCAATACGCTCCGAGCGTGTGCCCGCAGACGATGGTCGCATTGGCGCCGATGCTCGCGCCGCGCTTCACCAGCGTGCGGCGGAACTCGGCCTTGCGATTCATGAAGGCGCGCGGGTTGTTGACGTTGGTGAAGACGCAGGACGGGCCGCAGAACACGTCCGCTTCCAGCTCGACGCCGTCATAGAGCGCGACATTGTTCTGGATCTTGCAGCCGTCGCCGATCGTGACCCGCGGCCCGGCCATCACGTTCTGGCCGAGCACACAGTCGCGGCCGATCGTGGTCTGGCCGAGCACATGCACGAAGTGCCAGATCCTGGTGCCGGCGCCGAGCGTCGCGCCCTCGTCGACATAGGCGCTCTCGTGGACGAGCGCGCCGGGAAAGCGCGGGTCTTCCCGCATCTGCAACGCGCCGGCCATGCTCTAGCCCTTGAGGTATTTGGCGACGAAGGGATGCGTTTCGCCGGCGGTCACGACCGGGGCGTTGCGGAACTGCGAGACGACCTCGATCGAGAAGCGGACATCCTCGAGGCCATAGCCCTTGCCGGCGAGGATTTCCTCGTAGCTGCGGGTGTGCAGGTCAGTGAAGCCCTCGGAGAACTCGACCTCCTCGCCGTCCATGGTGATCGAGCGGTAGGTCGTCTTTTGGCCCTTGACGCTGTCCGGCAGGTCGTTGGCATCGACCGAGAGGAACCAGCGCACATCCGCCTTCTCGTAGGAGAGCAGGCCACCGGCCCGCTCGGCCTCGCGCAGGTTCGCGGTCTGTGACTGCAGGGGGCCGAAGACATAGGCGAGCATGTCGAAGAAATGGACGCCGATATTGGTGGCGACGCCGCCGGACTTGGCATCGTCGCCCTTCCAGGATGCGTGATACCAGCGCCCGCGCGAGGTGATGTAGGTCAGGTCGACGCAATGGCGCTCTTTGGAGGTGGCGATGCGTTCCTTCAGCGCCTGGATCGCCGGATGCAGGCGCAATTGCAGGATCGTGTTGACCTTGCGGCCGGAGTCGCGCTCGATCTCGATCAGCCCGTCGATGTTCCAGGGATTGAGGACGAGCGGCTTCTCGCAGATCACGTCGCTGCCGGCGCGCAGGCCGAAGCGGATATGGGCGTCGTGCAGGTAGTTCGGCGAGCAGATCGCGACATAGTCGATGCGCTCGTCGCGGCGGCGCAGCTTGTCGACATGCCGGTCGAAGCGCTCGAACTCGGTGAAGAAATGCGCCTGCGGGAAATGGCTGTCGATGATCCCGACGGAATCGTTCGGGTCGAAGGCGACCTTGAGATCGCCGCCCACGGCCTTGATGGCCTTCATATGGCGCGGCGCGATATAGCCGGCGGCACCGATCAGTGCGAATGACGTCATGGTGTAAATCTCGATCCTGTCGCCTATGCCGCCGGCTCGGCGCTGTTCTGTTAGGCCTTGAAGACGTTGTTCGCCTTGATGCCGGCCCGGGCGCAGGCGTTTCGGGTGTCGATCACCAGCTTCGATCCGCTGACAAGGGCGGGATAGTCGATCTCGTCGTGATCGGTCGCGATCAATACCGCATCGAAGCCGGCCAGCGAAGTCGCATCGATGGCAACGCTCTTTCGCCCAGCAAGTTCGGCATGCTCCCGCGTCGGCGGGATCACCGGGATGAAGGGATCGTGGTAGTCGACATGCGCGCCGCGCTTTTCGATCAACTCGATCAGTTTGAGCGAGGGACTCTCTCGCATGTCATCGATGTTCTTCTTGTAGGCGATGCCAAGAATCAGGACCCGTGCGTCGCTGAGATTCTTGTGACCTTTCCGGTCCAGCATGGCGGCGAGCTGATCGACCACCTGATAGGGCATACGGGTGTTTATCTCGCCGGCAAGCTCGATGAAGCGCGTCGCGATATCGTATTCGCGCGCCTTCCAGGTCAGGTAGAACGGGTCGATCGGGATGCAGTGCCCGCCCAGGCCGGGACCCGGATAGAAAGGCATGAAGCCGAAGGGTTTCGTCTTGGCAGCTTCTATCACCTCCCAAACGTCGATACCCATGGCTGCGTAGACGGTCTTCAGCTCGTTAACTAGGGCGATGTTGACCGCACGGAAAATGTTCTCGGTCAGCTTCACGGCCTCGGCCGTTGCCGTCGACGAGACCGGCACGGCCTTGACCACGAGTGCGCCGTAAAGCGCCAGCGCCATGGCCAATGCACCCGCGCCGTCGCCCCCGACGACTTTCGGGATCGTCGATGTCCCGAAGTCCGGATTGCCCGGATCCTCGCGTTCAGGCGAGAACGCTAGGAAGAACTCCTCGCCACTCTTCAGCCCCGTGGCGTGTTCCAGGATGGGGCGCATGACCTCGTCGGTCGTGCCGGGGTAGGTCGTTGATTCCAGTACGACAAGTTGGCCTTTGCGCAAGCGCTTCCCGATGGCATCGGTCGTCTTCACGACATAGGAGAGGTCCGGTTCGCGGTATTTCGTCAGCGGTGTCGGCACGGCGATGAGCAGGGCGTCCGGCTCGGCCATACGGTCGAAATCGGTCGTTGCGGTAAACCTGCCGGTCCTGGCGCCTTCTACGATCAGGTCCATCGGAATATGCTTGATGGCGCTATGCCCGGCGTTCAGCTCATCGACCCGCTTCTGGTCGATGTCGAAGCCCACGACCTTGATGCCCTGGCGCAAGGCGGCCAACGCCAACGGGATGCCGACATAGCCGAGGCCGACGATGCCGATGACGACCGACCGGTCGTTGACACGATCGATGAATCGCTGCGCGGTTGGCAAGGTCACTGTGCACCTGGTTTCAGGGAAACGAAGAGGGACGCCTCGGTCGCGGCTTTTTTCAGAGTTGCTAAACAACGTCAACTTTTGAGGCCGGCCAGAGGTCTGCGCGTGGGGCTCCACATTTGCATGGGGGGCGTCGGTGAAAATTCCAAGATAGTTGAAGTTATTTTCTCGATTTCGCGTTCACGGAATTTCCCTGGCTGCAGATGGGTCGCACGGGTTTAGTGTATCGCCTCGCCGTGCGGCGCGGTGGCTTCGGCTTATCTCGATGTCGGTTGCCTTCTGGTCCGGGGGAGCGTGTTTTCTGCTGCACTGTGATGGCCGGTATGGGAGCCGCGGTCGCATTGCAGTGTTCAACAAGTCGCACTAGACGTGGGCTTCGACCTTTGGCGGGCAGAGTGGTGGCAATACTGCTGCGCGATCTCGGTCCGCGATATGCAATTGACGCGAGGAGAGTGCCCATGGACGGCGTGTTGCCGCAAGCAGCTTCGTGACGCACGGTAGCACGGGTACCGGCAAACCACTGCGCGTCGCGATGCTGGCCAATCTGTTTCGGCCCGTGGTCTCCGGCTCCTCGACGCAAGTCGAGGGATTGGCGCGTGCCCTCACGCTGCAGGGGCACCACTGCGTCGTCATCACCGCTCATGTCGACCCGAACACGCCGTCGCGTGAGGTGATCGACGGTTTCGAGGTTCATCGGATTCCGGCTCTGCATCTTCCCAAGATGGAGATCTCATTGAGCTTTCCATGGCTCAATTGGGTTCTTTGGCCAAAGAATCTCAGGTTGATCGAGAATTTGCTCAAAGAGCACAGGATCGAAGTCCTGCATGTGCACAATCATATGTTCGACATGGCCTTCGTCGGTGCGATCCTGAGGCGGCGCCTGCACTTGCCGATGATCCTGACGATGCACACCGTCATCAAGCATGCGAATGCTGGTTATAATGCGATCCTGAAATTCTTCGATCGTGTTCTGCTGGGATCCTTAGTGATCCGCCGCGCGGACAGGATCATCTGCCCCGACAACAATATGCGAGCCTATCTCGAAAGTCGCTTCGGGATGATGAAGTCGGATCTCGTCACTTATGGCGTCGACCCTCCGCGGCCGGTATTGGACGAGGAGCTGAACGAGATGCGACGGGCTTACCAATTGGAGGGGCGCCGGGTCATTGTCTCGGTCGGGCATGTCCACGCCATTCGCAATCGTCATGAGTTGTTGCGCGCGTTGCCGGCGGTCATCGAGCGTGTCCCCAACGTTAAGCTCGTTATCGTCGGTGGCGTCTTCTCCAACTCGACGACGGATTTGGTGGCGGAACTCGGCATTGGTGAGCATGTCATCTTTGTCGGCCCGCAGGAGCGATCCAAGATCTCCGCTTTCCTGAAGCTGGCGGAGATCGAGGCGCACTGGCTTAATCAGGATGAAGGAACCTGGGCATCCCCGGGGCTTGCCTCGATGGAAGCGATGTATGCTGGCTTGCCGGTTCTGACGGTTTCGAACGAGGGGATCTACGGGGCGGGTGTCCTCAAGGATGGCGAGAACATCGTCCTGATCCAGCGCGAGCAGATCGAGGCACTGTCCGAGCGGCTTTACGAGCTTCTGTCGCGGCCGGAGCTTGCACGTTCGATCGGCGCCCGAGCCGCGGAGACCTGTGATGCGCATTTCAGCTGGCCGATGACGGCGCGATCGACAGCTGCGGTTTATGGGGGCGCCATGCGGGCGAAGCATCGCCAGTGACCACGATCGTCACCTTCGACATCGACTGGGCACCGGACTGGGCCATCGGGCTGTGCCATGAATTGTGTCGCTCGGCCGGCGTGCCAGCGACCTTCTATGCGACGCATCAATGCGATGCTCTGGACGCGTTGCTGGCTGATCCGATGATCGAAGTCGGCGTCCACCCGAATTTCCTCGCCGGCTCGTCGCATGGAGAGGACACCTTGTCCGTTCTGGACCATTGCCGGAAGCTCGTGCCCGACGCCGCGAGCATGCGCACGCACGGCTTGCACCAATCGACGCTGATGTTTTCGGCGGTGATGGATCATTGCCCGTCGATCATTGCCGATGCTTCGCTTTTCCTGCCTGGCCATCCGTATTTGCAGCCAACACTGCTGCACCTCGGCCGCTCTCGTCCATTGGTGCGCCTGCCCTACTGGTGGGAGGACGATATCGCCGCATGCACGCCGGGATGTGTGTGGGCGCCGCCTGCGCCTCGTGATGGGGAGTTGCGCATTTACGACTTCCACCCGATCCACGTCGCCTTGAACATGTGCTCTCTCGACAGCTATCGCAGCTTGAAGCAGCATTTGGACAAGCCGCTCTGGCTTGCATCCCGGGGCGATGTCGCGCCGTTCGCCAACCCCGATGGCCCGGGTACCAGGTATTTCCTGCAAGAACTCTTGGACAATGCGGATAGCGGCAGCTTCTCCCGGGTCGTGGATGTCGCCAAGGATCATCTGGCTGCAGTGGGGGCGGGATGCGCATAGCGATCCTTGGACGGACACGATGGTTGTTGGATTCCGCGCTCGCCCTGGCGGCAGCCGGACACGAAATCGGTTTCGTGGCGAGCTCAAAATCTGCCAGCCATGATCCGACGCAGCCCGACGATTTCATTGATCTCGCAGCGCGCTTCGCAGTCCCCTTTCTGCGTGTCGCAGACCTCGATGCGCCGCCCGCCCTGGCGCAGTTGCAGGAAAGCGGCTGCGAGATCGGGCTCTCGATCAACTGGAACCGGATACTGAACGCCGCGATAGGTGCCTTGCCGCACGGCATCCTCAACGTTCATGCCGGAGACCTGCCAAGGTATCGCGGCAATGCGCCGGTGAACTGGGCCATCCTGAACGGCGAGCCACATGTCGGGCTCTGTCTCCATCGCATGGAGCCGGGCATTGTCGATGGTGGTGAGGTTCTGGCGCGGCGCCACTTTTCGTTGACGGAGCAGACTTATGTAGGCGACGTGCATGCTTGGCTCGACCGCGCCATCCCGGAACTCGTTGTTGCTGGGTTCAGCCGGATCGTCACCGGGGCGGCCGCGTTTGAAGATGTGGAAGACGCGTTGCCGGCACCGAGGCACTCCTTGCGCTGCTTCCCGCGCCGGCCGGAGGATAGTCGGATAGACTGGTCGCAGCCGGCGGCAACCGTCCACCGTCTCGTCCGTGCCAGCGCCGCACCCTATTCTGCCGCGTGCACGACGCTCGAGGGCAGGGAAGTCGTGAGGATATGGCGTGCCGATCTCGTTCAGGTCGAGGAAGCGTTCCTGGCGATTCCCGGACAGGTCATGTTCCGGCAGGACGGTTGCCCGGTGATCGCATGCGGGGAGGGGGCGTTGGTTTTGCGCCAGATCACCATCGACGGAACCGATGATGCCGACGCGGCGCTCGCGCTGGTCGGCAAGAGCTTGCGCAACAGGTTGATCTGATGGGCAAGCTCGCGATCCTTGGTGCCGTCGGAAATTGCCTCGACATCGTCGACGCCTGGAAGGCATTGCGGTCGGCCGCTCTGACAGAGGATGATCTGATCGGCTTTCTTGACGACGGTTGCCTCGGCACGGTGGTCGCTGGTCTCCCGGTTCTCGGTCCGCTAGCCCAGGCGAACACCATGGACGGTGTGCGCTTTATCTGCGGCATCGGGGGGCCGCGCAGCTACAGGCAGAAGCCGGAGATTGTCGCTCGGCTCGGCCTGCCGCAGCAACGCTTTGCCACCATCGTCCATCCCGCTGCGACGGTATCTCCCTCCGCGCGCATCGGGGCTGGCAGCTGCATCCTGGCGAATACGACCGTCTGCGCCAATGTCGAGATCGGAATGCATGTCATGATGCTGCCCGGCTGCGTCATCGGCCATGACACGGCGATCGGGGATTGTTCGATCCTGGCTGCGGGAGTGATCGTCTCCGGCAACGTCAGGATCGGCAGGAACTGCTATCTCGGGGCCGGCAGTGTCCTTCGCGATGGTATTTCGATCGGCGAGCGCGCAATGGTCGGTCTCGGAGCCGGCGTGGTCGGGGACGTCGAAGACTGCGCGATCGTCACTGGTCTGCCCGCGCGTCGCCGTGAGACTTCGACGTGACGACCGAGCCTGAAGGACAGCAGGAGATGGCGCCGCAGGCGCTTCGTTTGCCGAGGGCAGGCTGGTTGAGCCTTGCCGGCACTATCGCCTGCGTTAGCTTGATCGGGATTTATCTGTCGCGCCAGGTGACGGAGTCGTTCTGGTCGTCATTTGCCACAGCGGATCTGTGGGTGCTGCTGCTGACTGTGCCGCTCGTCCTGAGCAATATGGCGCTGCGCAGTGCGCGCTGGCGGGCCCTTCTCGATGCGCCGGCCGACGCGACCCTCGGCAGGACTTTTTCCGCCCTGATGATCGGCTATCTCGCCAACAACGTCCTGCCGGTTCGGCTGGGCGACCTCGTCAGGGTGGTGGTGCTCGCCGGCACGACACAGTTGTCGCGCAGCCGCATTCTCTCGACGGTGTTGTTGGAGCGTCTCCTCGATGTCGGCATGGTGGTCCTCTTGCTGACGAGTATCGCCTTCGTGGGGAGCCTGCCCGCCTGGTTACGCTCGGCGGCGGTGGCCACCGGAGTGGTGACGATCCTCGGCTTCGCGGGCGTGTGCGCGCTGTTTGTCATGGGCCCAGGTGCCGTCGCGGCATTTCGGCGATGGCTGCCTTTCCTTCCGGCGCGGTTGACGGCTCGCCTCGAGATCTGGGTGACGGAGTTCAATCAGGGCGTATCGCAGTTCCGGCGGCCGGCGGTCGCGACTGCCTTTTTCGGCGGAACGCTTGCGATCTGGTTGAGCGAGATCGGCATCGTGGTGACAGTCTCACGGGCTTTCCATTTGGCTCTGGGGCCGCTCGATGCTGGCGTGCTTATGCTGTTTTCGCTGTTTTCGAGCTTCATTCCCGCGCTTCCAGGGCAGCTCGGCACATTCGAGGCGGCGATGCTGCTTGGGTTGGAATTTCTGCAGCGCAGCTCGCCCTCGGGTGTCGCATTCGCGCTGTCCCTGCATCTGGTGCTCCTGATTGGGACCAGCCTGTTAGGTCTCTTCTGTCTACTTGGCAGTGGCCTGCCCCTCTTGCCCCGGAAATTCGTTGAGCGCATCCAGTTCGGCAGATAGCCCCGAGGCGACGAGGCCAACATTGTCATGGCGGGAGGCGCGCATTATGAAGCGCGGATCGTATGGGAGAGCCGCAAGCGCGGCCTTCCATCCTGTGACGACATTCAGTCTGGCGTATCGCCGTCGTGGCGCGATGTTGAAGGGGCCGTTATCGGCAATGAGCCCCTTCCCGTCGGGCGCGAAGGCCGGCGCGCCTGCACCATCCGCCCCTTGCCGCGGCGCAAAATGATCTTCTCCAACCGGGTTCGGGATCTGGATCAATGAGTATTTCAGGTAAGCGCTTGTTCGTAACGGGCGGCGCAGGCTTCATCGGGTCCCGGTTGATCTCCCGGCTGCTCGACGACAATGAGGTCGTCGCTTTCGATACCTTCGACCGCGACGCGCTGACCGGTATGGGATTGATGGGCCATCGCAATCTGCGGGTCGTCAAAGGAGATGTCCTGGATGTCGCGGGACTGCGCGAGGCGATGAAAGGGGCGGACATCGTTGTCCATTGCGCCGGCATTGCCGGTATCGACACTGTCATCAAGAGCCCGGTTAAGACCATGTCCGTCAACATGATCGGCTCGGCCTATGTTCTCGAGGAGGCGTCGCGCCTGCCTTCCTGCGAGCGCGTCGTCTGCTTCTCGACCAGCGAGGTTTTCGGGCAACATGCGATCGGGGTAAGCGAGACCGACAGGACGGTGATAGGCGCTGTCGGCGAAGCACGCTGGACCTATGCGGTGAGCAAGCTCGCGGAGGAACATCTCGCGATTTCCTACCATAAGGAGCGGGGGCTTGCCGCGACCGTCGTTCGGCCCTTCAATGTCTACGGGCCGCGCCAGGTCGGCGAAGGCGCGCTGAAGATTTTCGTGCAGCGGGCGTTGGCGAATGAGCCGATCCAGATCCACGGCGACGGGACCCAGATCAGGGCATGGTGCTATGTCGACGACATGGTGGACGGGGTGATGCTTTGCATGACGCATCCCAACGCCGTCGGCGAGTCCTTCAATATCGGGAATCAGCGCAGCATCGAGACGATCTACGGTCTCGCGAACACGGTCGTTCGTGTTCTCGGCTCGTCGTCACCGATCGAATTCGTGCACAAGGGCTATGCCGACGTCGAACTCCGGATTCCGTCCGTGGCGAAAGCGCGCGATCTTCTGGGCTTCGAAGCCAAGGTCGGTCTCGAAGAAGGAATTCGGCAAAGCGCCGAGTTCTTCAGGAGCCAGCTGCCATGAACGAAAGTGCCGGGAAGGCGCCGATCCATCTCGCTCTGCCTGATACGGGCGAAGAAGAGGCGGAGGCCGTCCGCCAGGTGCTGCTCTCGGGTTGGCTGACACAGGGACCGCGCGTTGCCGAATTCGAGCAGCGCTTTGCCGGCGAGATCGGCGTGCCCCATGCCGTCGCCATGTCCTCGGCGACGACGGGGCTGCATCTCGCCCTCCTTGCGCTCGGTGTCGGCCCGGGCGACGAGGTGATCGTCCCCTCGTTCACCTGGGTCGCGACCGCTAATGCCGTAGTCTATTGCGGGGCACGGCCACTTTTCGCCGATGTCTCGCTGGCGACCTACAATATTGACCCCGCTTCCGTGGCGCGGTTGCTGAGCCCGCGAACTAAGGCGGTCATTGCCGTACATCAGTTTGGTCTATGCGCGGATCTCGCCGCACTGAAGCAGGTCATACCGGACAATGTCCCGATCATCGAGGATGCGGCCTGCGCTGCAGGGGCGGAGCTCGATGGCCGGCCGGCCGGCGCCCTCGGTACCTGTGCGGTCTTCTCGTTCCATCCCCGCAAGTCGATGACGACGGGCGAGGGCGGCATGCTCACGACAGGCGATGACCGGATCGCGGATCTGGCGCGCGTGCTGCGTTCGCATGGCGGGCGGATGCCCGAGCGGCCCGAACCGCATGCGATGCCGGAGATCGAGGAGCTCGGATATAACTATCGCATGACGGATATCCAGGCGGCGATCGGCATCGTCCAGCTGGCGAAGCTCAAGGGCTATATTGAAGAAAGGGATCGCTGGGCGAGTTGGTATCGATCCCAGCTGGCTGGGCTCAACTGGCTGGCCTTGCCGGAGGTGAGGACCGGATCGCGCCATGCCTGGCAGTCCTTCGTTGTGCGTGTGCAGGACGATGCGCCGTTCAGCCGCAACGAGCTGGCGATGCGTTTCAAGCAGGCTGGCATCGGTACGCGGCCGGGCACCCATGCGGTTCACAACCTCGCCTATTATCGCGAGACGTTCGGTGCACAGCCGCTCGATGCGCCGAACAGCCTGGCCTGCGAAGATCAGACGCTTGCCATTCCGCTTCATAACCGGATGGCACCTTCCGATTATGCGCGGGTACTGGAAGTTCTACTCGCGTAACGGTTCGTCTGGCCGTGGCTTTGCGATGGCAAAGCCACGGAAAGCTGGCACCTCTCCTGATGTGGAGTGGGCAGCCGGTGCCAAGAGCAGCCATATTGCGCCCACCAGTGCCTGGAGGATCGCTTCATGAAGTTGCTCGGCCTCAGTCGAGGCGCCCGCCCACCGACATCGTTTGGGACGCTTTGCTGAGAGCGGTTCAGTTACCTCTGTGAGACCGCTCTACCGACCTGCCGCAACTTAATGACAGGTCTTTTCGGGCGTCCTCGGCATCGCGGCTCCTTGGCAACCTGAGGCCCACCCGCTAAGCACGGCTCGAAACCTGTCGAGCGGTGTGGCGCCTGTGAACCCCGATCACTTGAAATACCTCCGATCCCCGATCACGAAGGGGCGTCTCCATCTCGAGGTGATCGAAATGGAAGGCGAGCGTGTTCGCGAAGGCAAGCTCGTTGATGACGCAGGGAATGTCTTCCCGATCACAGCGTTCATCCCGCGCTTTGTGCCTGCAGAAAACTATTGCGAGAGTTTCACTGTCGAATGGGACAAGTGGCGCGACATTCTGTCGAGCTACACCGGCTATGGAGAGCGGTTCGTCAAGGAAACGAAATGGCCTGACGACCTAGTCGGGGAGGTCATGCTCGAGGCTGGCTGCGGCAGCGGCGCTTTCACGGAACATGCGCTCAAGACCGGCGCGATGGTTGTCTCCTTCGATTTCTCCACCGGTGTCGAGACGAACTATGCTCGCAACGGATCAGCCCCCAATCTGCTGGTTGTGCAGGCCAGCATTTTTGACATGCCATTCGCCGATGGTGCGTTCGATAGGGTGTTTTGCTTCGGCGTGATCCAACACACGCCAGACCCGAGGGGGGGCTTTGGCAAACTGCTTGATGTTCTCAAGCCCGGCGGCTCTGTTGCCGTCGATATCTATCTCGATCCTCCTGATTGGGCTCATCTGGAGCGTGCAAAGTACTTTTGGCGGGGCAAGCTGGCCGGCAAATACGAGCCCGCCAAACTCCTCCGTTATGTCGAGACCTACGTGCGCATGGCGTGGCCGGTTGTCCGGTTGATCGAGTCGACGCCCCTTCGAAAACTGAACCGATGGGCATTGTTCGACAATTATAAGCCACGCCTGCCAGGCATGGACCCATCCAGGTACAAGGAGTTCGCGGCGCTTGACATCTTCGATTTTCTATCTCCGGCTTATGATGCGCCGGAGACTGTCGAGGGGTTCAAGGCGTGGTTCATCGAAAGCGGGCTCGATCAGGTAGACGTTCATCAAGGCTATAACGGCGTCGAAGGACGAGGCATCAAGGCAGCCTAGTATAAGGTATCACCACCTCGGGCGACGGGCGGGTTGCAGTGGGCGGCAGCCATAGCGATCACAGGTGCTTTCCCAGACGCGGCCTCTGCCATCGATGCAGCGAAGGTGATTGCAGTCGAAGCCGCCGCCACCGCGATATCCCCCGCGATAGGCGGGCGGAGGAGGCGGGGCATATCCGCCGCCATAGCCGGGACCGCCTCCGTAACCCGGTAGGCGTCCTACCGGCCCTCCCATCGGACGACAGCCGTAGGCGTTGCAAGTTGACTGAGTATAAACGCCTGTTCGCTGATCAATACAGCTCGCTGGCGTGCACTGCATCTGCACGCGTTGGATCGTTTGGGGGAGCGGAACCTCCGAAATCGGCAAGGCCTGGGCGCCTGTGGCGATCGCCGCAGACAAAAGCAAAGCCGGGGTAAGAAGTGCGAAGCGCATCGAGGATTCCTCCTAAGCTATCATCGATCGCCAGACCTGAACAATTCCTGACCGGCATAGTTCCTCGCCGCCTGCATCGGCCTGTTCTTGCCCAAGGACGATCGCCGATGCCCAATGCCACCAACCGTCGCGAAGCCTACCCACGGCCGCTCTTTCAGCCCGTCACCATTGCCGGCCTTGCTGACAATGGGCCACCGCCGCTGGCAAATGTTGAGGCGGTTCCGTGGTCGCGAGCCGGTCTGCACAGTTGGCGTGGACGCCCGCATTCTTAACATCTACCGGCACCACCGGTGGGCGATTACTACAGCCGCAATGCGCTCGCGTGGGTGCCGCTTGCATCCCAGCCCGTAGTTGAACAGGGTCGTGGTCACCGGAGGCTTCCGGTTTCGTTGGCCGTCATGTGGTTGAGCCGCAGCCAAGCCACGACTTTATCTGTGTCGATGACATCCGTGAGGCAATCGTCCGCCTTGACGGGCGACAAGCCGTCCCCGATCCGAATTTTGTTCCGGCGCGGTCGGGTCGGTCGACCTCGTCCGCGCTCTGGCGTATCTACAATCTCGGCAATCACGCCCTGGGCCCGCGCGTTGCATTGCGTTTGAGCCTCCGAGCAGGCGCGGATGCCAGGACGGCATGCCCTGGCGTTGGTTCCCGCCGTCTTGCCCCGCAGGCGCCGTCTGCGCGATAAGCGATGCGCCGCGGTCGCGGCATCCGGCTTCAACGGAGTCTCGATGAGTTTCCGCAATATCCACGCCCACGGTTTCGTCCGCATCGCCTGCGCCGCGCCGCGGTTGAAGGTGGCGGATCCCGCCTTCAACGTGGCCGAGACCATCGCCATGCTCCGGCGTGCGGATGAGGGCGGTGCCTCGCTCTGCCTGTTCCCGGAGCTCGGCATCAGCGCCTACGCGATTGACGACCTGCTGCAGCAGAACGCGCTGCTCGATGCGGTGAACGACGCGCTGGCGCGGCTCGTCGCGGAAAGCCGCAGCCTGCGCTGCGTCGCGGTCGTCGGCGCCCCCTTGCGTGTCGATGGCAGGCTGTTCAACTGCGCCGTCGCGATCCATCGCGGCCGCATCCTGGCCGCCGTCCCGAAGACCTATCTGCCGAATTATCGCGAATTCTACGAGCGCCGCCAGTTTGCCTCGGGCGAGCGGGCCAGCACGCTCTATATCGACCTCTGCGGGCAGGAGGTGCCGTTCGGCACCGACATCCTGCTGACGGCGAGCGATGTTTCGGATTTCGTTGTACATATGGAGATCTGCGAGGACGTCTGGACGCCGATCCCGCCCTCGTCTTACGCCGCGCTTGCCGGCGCGACCTTGCTGCTCAATCTCTCGGCCTCGAACGTCACCATCGGCAAGTCGGACTGGCGCCATGCGCTCTGCAAGGCCCATTCCGGCCGCTGCATTGCGGCCTACGCCTATTCCGCTGCCGGAACCGGCGAATCGACCACCGACCTCGCCTGGGACGGCCAGGCGATGATCTACGAGAACGGCGCGCTCCTGGCCGAAGCCGAGCGCTTCGCCGCTGAGCCGCAGCTCATTCTCGCCGATATCGATCTCGAACGGCTGGCGATGGACCGCATCCGCCAGAACACCTTCGGCGACAGCGCTGACCTGAATCGCGACCGGCTCGGTTTCCGCCGCATCGCCTTCGCGCTGGAACCTGATCGCGACAGCGATCTCGGCCTCGCCCGCGAGGTCGAGCGCTTTCCCTTCGTGCCCAACGACGATGCAAGGCTGAACGAGCTCTGCTTCGAGGCCTATAACATCCAGTCGCACGGCCTGCGCAAGCGGCTGGAGAGCACGCGGCTCGACAAGGTCGTGATCGGCGTTTCAGGCGGCCTCGATTCGACGCAGGCCCTGATCGTCGCGGCCCACACCTTCGACGCGCTCGGCCTGCCCCGCGAGAACATCCTCGCCTATACGCTGCCGGCCTTCGCGACGAGCAAGGGCACCAAGGACAATGCCTGGCGCCTGATGCGCTCCCTCGGCGTCAGTGCCGAGGAAATCGACATGACGCCGGCCTGTCGGCAGATGCTGGTCGATATCGGGCATCCCTTCGCCGCGGGCGAGCCCGTCTACGATATTACGTTTGAAAACGTGCAGGCGGGCGCGCGCACCTCCGTGCTCTTCCGCCTCGCCAACCGGCACAATGCGCTGGTGATGGGCACCGGCGATCTCTCGGAGCTGGCGCTCGGCTGGTGCACCTATGGCGTCGGCGATCACATGTCGCATTACAATGTCAACGGCTCAGTGCCGAAGACGCTGATCCAGCACCTGATCCGCTGGGTCGCCCAGTCCGGCCGCTTCGGCGCCGAGGCCTCGGACGTGATGCTCGACATCCTGGCGACCGAAATCTCGCCGGAGCTGGTGCCAGGCGATGGCGACAAGCCGGCGCAGAAGACCGAGGATTTCGTCGGCCCCTATGCGCTGCAGGATTTCAACCTGTTCTACACGACGCGCTACGGCTTTAGGCCGAGCAAGATCGCCTTCCTGTCCGAGCATGCCTGGCGCGATGCCGGGGCAGGAGACTGGCCGCCGAACATGGAGGCGGGCAAGCGCGTCGCCTATGACCTGCCCGTGATCAAGCGCTGGCTCGGCGTCTTCATCCGCCGCTTCTTCGAGACCAGCCAGTTCAAGCGCTCGGCCGTGCCGAACGGCCCGAAGGTCTCGTCCGGCGGTTCGCTCTCGCCGCGCGGCGACTGGCGTGCGCCGAGCGACGCTTCAGCCGCACCCTGGCTCAAGGACTGGGAACGCATACCGGATTGAGAGGGCGGCGACGGCTGGGAGCCAGCGTCGCGCGCCGAAGCTTCAGGCAATGCCCAGGAGCCGGATGAGACCGAGGCTGACGGCTGCCAGGGCGATCAGGGACAGGGTGACCGCCGCAGTGACCCGCCCGCCGGCGCGGGCGACGACGCGGATATCGACCCCGAGGCCCAGCGCTGCCATCGAGATGATGGTGAGGATGGTCGCGGTCTTGGCGATGGGCGCGAGCGCGACCTCTGGAATGACGCCATGGCTGCGCAACGCCGCCATGCCCAGGAAGGCGATGATGAACCAGGGCACGAGCTTGTTGACGGCCAGGCGCCGCGGCGCCGGCTTTGCGTTGCCTTCGGTCGAATCCTCCCGCAGCCGATGCCCGAAGACGGACAGCGCAAGCACGACGGGCCCCAGCATGAGGACGCGGACGAGCTTGACGAGGGTGCCGATCTGGACGCTGGCCGCCGCAACCGGGGCCGTTGCGGCAAGGACCTGCGGAACGGCGTAGACGGTCAGCCCCGCGAGAACGCCATATTGGGTCTCGCTCAGGCGCAGCAGCGGCACGAGCAGGGGCAGCCCGAGCACGACGAGCACGCCCAGCACGGCGGTGAAGGCGATGGAGGCGGCGACATCCTTGCCATCCGCACCGATGACCGGCGCGACGGCGGCGATGGCGGAGTTGCCGCAGATCGAATTGCCGCAGGCGACCAGGACCGCCATGCGCTTCGGCAACCCGAGCGCCCGGCCGAGCAGGAAGCTGACGGCGAGCGCGATCGCCACCACCATCGCGATGCCGGCGAGCAGGGCAGGTCCGGCGGCCATGATCATCGCCACGTTCAGGGACGCGCCGAGGAGCACGATGGCGATCTCCAGCACCATTTTCGCCGAGAAGGCGATGCCCGGGCGCCAGCGCTCGGACGGTGTCCAGACCGAGCGGATGGCGGTGCCGAGCAGGATCGCCAGCACCAGGGCCTCGAGCCAGGCGCGGCCGGTGGCGAGGGCTTCGACATGTTCCAGCGCGAAGGCCAGCGCGCTGATGCCTGCGCACAGGCCCAGACCGGGCAGGATGCGTCCTGCGCCCCGTAGCAGGGGGCTGGACGGCGCGGGCACGGGTGCGGAGGCGTGCGTGGTCATAGGAGAACCTTCTTCTCCGTCGACCTAGTCGGAGAAGGAATGTGCTGTCTATCGCATTGTTCCGATCGCTCTGTTCGATCTGGCCGAACGGTCAGGTGCGTTGCCGGGAAGTTTCGACGACAAGCCTCTCGGTGGCCACTGCGTGGTTGTTCCGCAGCAGAGCAATTGCGATGTCTGCTAGCGACCCATAAATGACGTTGGCAGCTAGGATCTAACCACCGAGTTTAGATTCAAGTCCCAGCTTTCTTTGCCGATCAATCTCATGATTCGACGGTTGTTGAACAAGAAATAGAACCGAGATTTGCTGCGGCAGAAGGTGCACTCCCCATAACATCCCTCCGTTGCATAAACGCTTCCTGCCGCTCCGAGCGCCGAGACGAATGAATAATCTCCAGGCCAAGTATCTCTGGACTCGGGATTAGGGTACCAGTCCATCACATCACCAATGCGATATTCTCGGTCACACAGGCGATCATTTCCGTCGTAGCCGCCAAAATCGGCGCATGTTGAGCATCTTGCACGATGCTCTTGAGCCGAATGGCAAGTCTCGCAGATCGACGAGAACAATATGTAATTGGTAGCGCCCACACGCTTCTCCCGCCTTTGCGCCGCAAGTTATTGCTGTGGCAACGCCACTGCAACAACGCGTCCGCTTCCGGCCCATTGCCCGTACCGAGCGCAGGCTGGATCAGCCGACGAACACGTCCCGAAGCAGGCTGACGGCCAAGGCCGCCATCATCAGAGCGATGAGCAGGTCAAGCATCCGCCAGGTGATCGGCCGCGCGAAGAGCGGGGCCAGGAAACGCGCTCCAAACCCGAGCGATGCGAACCAGGCGAAGCTGGCCGTTGCGGCGCCCATGACGAACCATGGCCGCTCGTCCGCGGGGATGCTGGTCCCGATCGTGCCCATCAGCATGACCGTGTCGATATAGACATGAGGGTTGAGGAAGGTGAAAGCGGCCGTGCTGGCGAGAGCCGTCGTGAGCGAGATGCCGGCCTGGTGATCGACGATCAGGCTCGACGGGGCCATGGAGCGACGCAGGGCGCCGTAGCCGTACCAGCTCAGGAAGGCGGCTCCGCCAAGGCTCAGCGCCGTCGAAAGACCGGGTATTGCCGAAAGCAGCGCGCCCAGCCCGTTGACGCCAGCGACGATCAGCATGGCGTCGGCCGCCGCGCAGAACATCACGATGGGCCAGACGTGCTCGCGCTTGAGCCCCTGCCTGAGCACGAACATGTTCTGCGCGCCGATCGCCATGATCAGGCCAGCCGAAAGCATGAAGCCCTTGAAGAGGGCCGGGAGGAAAGCCGTATCCATGTCCGGTTGATGCGGTAGTGAAGAGGTGTAGTCTAACTAAAATTTCTAAGACGGAATTAGGGCGGCTAATGCTTGACTACCTAGCACTCGCTGCCGTCGCGGCGGTTCTGCGCGAAGGCAGTTTCGACAAGGCGGCGGCCGTCCTCGGCGTCACGCCCTCGGCGGTCTCCCAGCGCGTGAAGGGGCTGGAGGAGCGCCTTGGGGCTGCATTGTTGACGCGGGGAACGCCGTGCCTCGCGACCCCCATCGGTGCCAAGCTCTGCGCCCATTTCGAGCGCGTCAGGCTGCTGGAGGCCGATATCTCGGGCGATCTGGAGGGCCTGGCCGGACAGAGGGACGAAAAGCCGACGCTGCGGGTCGCCGTCAATTCCGACAGCCTCGCCACATGGTTCCCGCTCGCCGCCGCGCAGTTCACGGCCGCAAGCGGCGCACTGCTCGAGTTGGTGCTGGATGATGAAGCGCACACCGCTGAAAGGCTGCGTACCGGCGAGGTCATGGCTGCGGTCAGTGCCGACCTGGCGCCGGTGGCGGGCTGCAAGATCCATCCGTTGGGGGCCCTGGATTACGTTGCCGTTGCAAGTCCCGCATTGCATGCCGAGCATTTCGCGAACGGGGTCGCTGTCCAGAAATTGCGGTCGGCTCCCATGCTGCGGTTCGATCGGCGTGACGAATTGCAGTTCCGCTGGATGCGAGAGGCCTGTGGCGAGACCGTCTTGCCGCCAACGCATTGGGCGCCCTCGACGCACGGGATGCTTGAACTGACGCTCGTAGGCCTGGGCTGGTCGATGGCGCCGGTCGGCATGGCCGAGCCGCTGCTCGCGCAGGGACGCCTGATCGAACTGCAGCCTCGCTGTCGGATCGCGGTAACGTTGAACTGGCAGCGCACGCGGCTGAACACGCAGCTTCTCGACGCCATGACCAGGGCTGTCAGGCAGGTGGCGGCACAGCGGCTGCGCCCTCTTGAGGTGCAGGCCGGCTCCGCCTGATCCGCGCAACGAATGTCACGGCTCGCGCTTGGCAGCCCGAACCCAACAAAAAGCCCGCGGCTTGCGCCGCGGGCTGATCGTTTCAGGCTTCGGAAGGCTCAGGCTGCGATCGCGGCCGGGTCCTTCTTTTCCCATTCCTCGCCCCAGATCATCACGGCATGGCCCGGCGAGACCTCGCGATACTGGCGCACCGGCGGCACGTAGTCGGCCGGACGGACGGGGCTCTTGATCTCGTCGTTCGAGACCGGGCGCTTCTGCAGGCGCCGGGCCGGATCGGCGATCGGAACCGCCGCCAGCAGGCGCTTGGTGTAGGGGTGCTGCGGGTTCTGGAAGATCGACTCGCGCGGACCGATCTCGACGATCTCGCCGAGATACATCACCGCCACGCGATGGCTGACGCGCTCCACCACCGCCATGTCGTGCGAGATGAAGAGATAGCCCAGCCCCATGCGGGCCTGCAGGTCGAGCATCAGGTTGACCACCTGCGCCTTCACCGAGACGTCGAGCGCCGAGACCGCCTCGTCCGCCACGATCAGGCGCGGCTCGACCGCGAGAGCACGGGCGATGCAGATGCGCTGGCGCTGGCCGCCCGAGAACTCGTGCGGGAAGCGGTTGGCCATCTCCGGCTGCAGGCCGACGCGCTTGAGCAGGTCGGCGACCTTGTCGCGCGCTTCGTTGCGCGTGGCGAGGTTGTTGATCAGCAGCGGTTCGGCGACGGCGGTGCCGACATTCATGCGCGGATTGAGCGAGGCGAAGGGGTCCTGGAAGATCATCTGCATGCGCTTGCGCTGCTCGCGCAGGTCATGCTGGTTGAGCTTCAGCACATCGACGCCATCGAGCAGCACCGAGCCGGCGAGCGGCTCGATCAGGCGCATCACCGAGCGACCGGTGGTCGACTTGCCGCAGCCGGACTCGCCGACCAGCGCCAGCGTCTCGCCGGCCATCAGGCTGAAGGAGACGTTCTCGACCGCGTGCACCCGGCCCTTGACCGAGGAGAGGAGCCCGGAGCGGATCTCGAAGCGCGTGGTCAGCCCGGCGACCTCGAGCACCGGACGCTCGGCCGCCTTGACGGTGTCCGGAACCTCGACCGGCACGTCGGACTCGCCGGTATTGCGGTCGACGACCGGGAAGCGCATCGGGCGCCCCTTGCCGATCATCGAGCCGAGCCGCGGCACGGCCGAGATCAGCGCCTTGGTGTAGGGCTTCTTCGGGCTGGCGAAGATGTCCTCGGTCGCGCCGGTCTCGACCTCGTCGCCATTGTACATGACGACCGTGCGGTCGGCGATCTCGGCGACGACGCCCATGTCGTGGGTGATGAAGAGGACGGACATGCCCTCCTCGTCCTGCAGCGTCTTGATCAGCTCGAGGGTCTGCGCCTGGATGGTCACGTCGAGCGCGGTGGTCGGCTCGTCGGCGATCAGGAGCTTCGGCTTGCAGGCCAGCGCCATCGCGATCATCACGCGCTGGCGCATGCCGCCCGAGAAGCGGTGCGGATACTCATGGAAGCGGGACTTGGCGGCGGGGATGCGCACCTTCTCCAGCAGGCGGATGGTCTCGGCCTCGGCCTCCGAACGCGACAGGCCGCGATGCAGGATCAGCGCTTCCGCAATCTGGAAGCCGATGGTCAGCACCGGGTTCAGCGAGGTCATCGGCTCCTGGAAGATCATCGCGATCTCGTTGCCGCGGATATGGCGCATATCCGCATCCGGCAGGGTCAGGAGTTCCTTGCCGTTGAGCTTGATCGAGCCTTCGATCTTGCTCGACTGCGGCGGGGTCAGGCGCATGATCGACAGTGCGGTCACGCTCTTGCCGGAGCCGGATTCGCCGACGACGGCCAGCGTCTCCTTCGGCTTGATGTCGAAGGAGAGATTGCGGACGACCGACTTCCACTGGCCTTCCACGCGGAAGGAGGTGGTCAGGTTCGATACGGTCAGGATCGGAGAGGTCATGCCTAGCCCTTCGCTGATTTAGATGACACGGCGCGGGTCGAGCGCATCGCGCAGGCCATCGCCGATGAAGTTGATCGAAAGCACGGTAAGGAAGATTGCGGCGCCTGGGAACAGCGCCCAGTGCGGGGCAGTGTCGAGCTGGTCCTTGGCGTCGAACAGCAGGCGACCCCAGGTCGGGATATCCGGCGGGAAGCCGAGACCAAGGAAGGAGAGCGTCGATTCGGCGATGATCGCCGAGGACACCTCGATCGTCGAGGCGACGATGACCGGGCCGAGCGCGTTCGGCAGGATGTGCCGGAACATCTGGCGCATCTTGGTCGCGCCCTGAGCGCGCGCCGCCTCCACGAATTCCTTCTCGCGCAGCGAGAGGAACTGGGCGCGCACCAGGCGCGCCACCGGCATCCAGCGCAGACCGCCGATGACGATGACGATCAGCACGAACACACCGCCCTCGACGCCGAAGATGGCCTTCAGCTGCTCGCGGAACAGGTAGATGATGAGCAGCAGCAGCGGCAGCTGCGGCAGCGACAGGAACAGATCCGTCACCCACATCAGGATCGGATCGGCATATTTGCGCGACATGCCGGCGAGCGCGCCGATCAGGACGCCGACGATCGTCGCCACCACCATCGCCGCGAGGCCGACGGCGAGCGAGATCCGCCCGCCATACATCATCCGCGCCAGGATATCCTGGCCGAGATCGTCGGTTCCGAGCGGATGCGACCAGGAGGGACCCTGGAGCTGCGCCGAGAAGTCGATCTCGTTGATCGCCACCGGCCACAGCCAGGGGCCGACGATGACGCCCAGCACCAGCAGGCCGAGCACCACGGTGCTCGCCATGGCCAGGCGGTGACGGCGGAAGCGGCGCCAGGTCTCGCGCCCGGGCGAGACCGAAACCTGGCTCACGGCAGCGCCCGCAGCCGGATCAGCTGAAGGAGATGCGAGGGTCGAGCCAGCCATAAAGAATATCCGCGATGAGGTTGAAGAAGACGACCAGGCAGGAGAACACGAACGTCACGGACATGATGACCGGAGTGTCGTTGGCGAGGATCGCGTCGATGAGCAGCGATCCGATGCCCGGAACGCGAAAGATCTGCTCGGTCACAAGCGCGCCGCCGAACACGGCGGGCATCTGCAGCGCGACCAGCGTGACGACCGGGATCAGCGCGTTGCGCGTGATGTGCCGCAGCGTGACCCTGCGCTCGCTCAGGCCCTTGGCGCGCGCCGTGGTGACGTAGTCGAGCCGGATGACGTCGAGCACGGCCGAACGGACATAGCGCGTGTAGGAGGCCGCCTGGAACAGGCCGAGCACGGTGATCGGCATGATCGCCTGACGGAACATCTCCCAATACCAGCGCCAGCCGGTGGCGGCGATGTCGGAGCGGTAGACGAAGGGGAACCAGTCGAGCGTGACCGAGAAGACCAGGATGAAGAGCAGGCCGGTGAAGAAGGTCGGCAGGGAGAAGCCGACGAAGGCGAGCGTGTTGGCGATCTGGTCGAAGACCGAATAGGGCCGCGTCGCGGCATAGATGCCGACAGGTAGCGCAACGCACAGCGCCAGGATCTGCGATGAGCCCACGACGAACAGCGTCGTCGGCAAGCGCTGCAGGATCAGGTCGTCGACATTGATGCGGCTGGCGAAGGAGAAGCCCCAGTCGCCCTGCACCATGTTGGACAGCCAGCGCAGGTAGCGCACCATGACGGGATCGTTGAGGCCGAAGCTGGCGCGCAGCGCCTCGCGTACTTCAGGCGGAACGTTCGGATTGGTTGCCATTTCCGAGAACGGGTCGCCCGGTGCCAGCGCCAGGATCGTGAACAGGATCACGCTGATGCCGAGCAAACTTGGAATGGCGATCAAGAGCCGCCTGATGAGATATGTCGCCATGAAAAAGTCTCTGTACGCACGGCGGGGCCGCGGACTGATGTTGATGACGGTCGGCCCGCCCCTATGGCTGGTTTAGCCGCAGGAGCGGGCCGGCGCGTGTGTCACCCTTCACCGCAGCCGAAGCCGCCGTGAAGGGAATCGAGCGCTTAGCTACGATACCAAGCCGCGATGTTCCAGCTGTCGACGTCCCAGCCGCTGTGATCATGCGACAGGTTGTTCAACGAGGCCGCGATGCGGGTGCGCGACAGGATCGGCAGGATGACGTTGGCTTCGCAGAAGATCTCGTTGACCTTGATCAGGAGCGCAGCGCGCTTGGCAGGGTCGAGCTCCTTCTGCGCGGCCTTGTAGGCCTCGTCGGCAGCCGGATCGGAGTAGCGCGAGACGTTGCGGCCCAGCCACTTGTTCTCCTTGGTCGCGATCTCCCACGAGGTGAACTGGTTGAGGAAGCGCTCCGGATCGGGCTGCGGCTGCGTCGTGGTGTACATCTCCATGTCGACATACAGCTTGGTGTAGGTGTCGGGGTTGGCGACGTCCGACGAGAAGAACACCGAAGCGGTGACCGACTTCAGCTCGAGGTCGATGCCGGCGCGCTGGCAGGCCTGCTTGATGATGGCCTGGGTCTTCTGGCGCGGGGCATTGATCGAGGTCTGGTAGACGTATTTGAGCTTCTTGCCGTCCTTCTCGCGAATGCCGTCCGAGCCCTTCTTCCAGCCGGCGTCGTCAAGGATCTTGTTGGCCTTGTCGATGTTGAATTCATACTTGAGCTTGGTCGACTTGAACTGCTTGGGCTCGTTGACGAAGCTCGCCGTGGCGCGACCGCCGCGGCCGTAGATGAACTTCTCGATCGAATCGCGATCGATCAGCAGGTTCATCGCCTGACGGACCTTGGGGTCGCTCAGCGTCGGGTGCTTGGTCTTGACGCTCGAACGCTCGCCATCGACCTCGGTCCACGGATCGGTCGTGTTCAGGATGATGAACTCGATATCGCCAGCCGGAACCGCGCTGATCTTGCCGCGACCGCCGGTCTCCATGCGCTTGAGGACCTCGTCCTCGACCTGCAGGTTCCAGGCATAGTCGTATTCGCCGGTCTGCAGGACGGCGCGGGCCGCGGAGACCGCGTCACCGCCGCCCTTGACCTCGATCGTGTCGAAATGCGGCTGGTTCTTGATGTGGTAATCTTCGTTGCGGGTACCGGTGAGGACGTCGCCCGGCTTGAACTCGACGAACTTGTAGGGACCGGTGCCGACGGGCTTGAGGTTGTCCGGGGCCTCGCGGGACTTGGCGCCGACATAGTCGCCGAAGCGATGCTTCGGGATGATCTGGCCGACCGTGCCGACGAAGGGATCGGCCCAGAACGGTGTCGGCTGGCTGAAGATCACCTTGACGGTGTGGCTGTCGACCTTCTCGACCTTGATGTCCTTGTAGGAGCCCGTGGTGTAGGCGGCGGTCGCCGGGTCCTTGGCATATTCGTATGTGAAGACGACGTCGTCGGCAGTCAGCGGCTTGCCGTCATGCCACTTCACGTCCTTCTTGATCTTCCAGGTGACGCTGAGGCCGTCGGCCGAGAGACCGCCATTGGCCTTGGTCGGGACTTCTGCCGCGAGGCAGGGGATCAGGTTGCCTTCCTTGTCCCAGCCGGCGAGCGGCTCATAGAAGATGCGCGAGGCGATCTGGTCCTTGGTGCCCGAGGCGAAATGCGGGTTCAGCAGCGTCGGAGCCTGCCAGAGCAGCATCTTCAGCGGGCCGCCGCCGCCGGCCTTGGTCGGCTTGTACTGCAGCGTGGCATTCGCCATCGCCACGTCGTTCCAGATCAGAATCTGGGATGCGATCGGAGCGGCGATACCGACCGCCGCCATTTTCTGCATGAAGGAGCGACGCGACAGCGTGCCTTCCTTCACATCCGCGACGAGGCCGCGGATTTCCTGCTCTTTCATCGAATGCCTCCACATTTTAAACAAAATTTATCCCCGGCGCCTTCGCACCGTGTTCTCGTTGATGGGGCCAGCAAGGCATGTGCCAACGAAAGCGTCAACTGTGCAGCGCAGGGCAGATGCGCGTCTGTCGCGATGCGGGGCTTCCCAGAAGGCTTTCATTTGCATGAATGCGCCTGATTTCGCCGCATCGTAACAATTTTATGCCGGAGAGAGCGCGAAGACGACAGTTTTCTTTCCGTTGAGAACGCTTCGCTCGCGGGCAGACTTGCGGCCGTGTCAGGCTCCGGCAATCCGCTCGATCGCCTGACGCGCGAACGGCCGCGTGGTCTCTTCAACGATGCCGTCGCTGCACGTGCCGCATCGTCTTGACTCGTCCATGCCAAAAATGGAATGTTTATTCCAACTAGCGGGAGCTCTAAAAAATTCCTGCCATTCGCTGCGGGAGGCGGGTCGTTGTCGCAAGCCGGTTCGTTCGGCCGTGATCTTCACGGCAAGGTTGCCATCGTCACCGGCGGCAGCCAGGGGCTGGGCGAGGCAATCGCCCGCGAATTCGCCGGGCGCGGCACCCGCGGGCTTCTCCTGACCGGGCGTAACGCGGCGCGCGGCGAGGCCGTGGCGGAAAGCCTGCGGGCGGCCGGCTGCGATGCCCGTTTCCATCAGGTCGATCTCGCCGATCTCGATGCGGTCCGACAGGTCGTTCCGGCTGCCGAGAAGGCTTTCGGCCATCTCGACACCCTCGTGAACGCCGCCGGCGATACCGATCGTGGCACGATCTTCGACACCTCGCCCGCGCTCTACGAGCGCATCATGGCGGTGAACCTGCGCGCGCCCTTCTTCCTGATCCAGGATGCCGCCGATCTGATGCGCCGGCAGGATATCCCCGGCGCCATCGTCAATATCCAGTCGATGTCGGCCCATGGCGGCCAGCCCTTCCTCTCCGCCTACAGCGTCTCGAAGGCGGCCTTGGCCGCGTTGACGAAGAATGCGGCTTACGGCCTCCTGAAGCACCGCATCCGCGTCAACGGCCTCAATATCGGCTGGATGGCGACGCCGGGCGAGGACGCGATCATGAAGCTGCGCCACGACGCCAAGGACGGCTGGCTGGAGGAGGCCAACGCCTCGCAGCCCTTCGGTCGTCTGATCGATCCGCGCGAGGTCGCCAAGGCGGTCGCCTATCTCGCTTCGGCCGAGTCGGGATTGATGACCGGCTCCAACATCGATTTCGACCAGACCATTCTCGGCGCGCACGACTAGCGCCGGATTTCATGGCGGCGTACCGGCCGCAAGACCGCCTGACGAGACGCGACCACGGGAATGACGAAGACCATGAAGATCGGATTGCTGGGCGCCGGCCGCATCGGGCGCATCCACGGGCTGAACGTCGCCGCGCGCGGCGATGCCGAACTCGTCGCCGTCACCGACGCAATGCCCGAGGCCGCCGCCTCGCTGGCCGCCGCTGCCGGCGCCAAGGCCGTGAGCGCCGAGGCGATCCTCGCTGACGCCGCGATCGACGCCGTGCTGATCTGCACGCCGACCGACACCCATGCCGACCTGATCGAGCAGGCCGTCTCGGCCGGCAAGGCCGTATTCTGCGAGAAGCCGGTCGATCTCGATGCCGCCCGCATCCGCCGCTGCCTCGCCACCGTCGAGAAATCCGGCAAGCCGCTGATGATCGGCTTCAACCGCCGCTTCGATCCGAATTTCGCGGCGCTGGAGAAGCGCCTGCGTGCTGGCGAGGCCGGCGCGATCGAGATCGTCACGGTGATTTCGCGCGATCCCTCGCCGCCGCCGGTCGATTACGTCAAGCGTTCGGGCGGGCTCTTCCGCGACATGATGATCCATGATTTCGACATGGCGCGCTTCCTGCTCGCCGAGGAGCCGGTCGAGGTCTTCGCGCTGGGCTCCGCCCTCGTCGACAAGGCGATCGGCGAGGCCGGCGACGTCGATACCGCTGCCGTGATCATGAAGACGGCCTCGGGGCGGATCGCCCAGATCTCGAATTCGCGCCGCGCCACCTATGGCTATGACCAGCGCATCGAGGTCCATGGCTCCAAGGGCATGCTGCGCGCCGGCAATATTCACGAGACGACGGTCGAGATCGCGACCGGGCAGGGCTTCCGTGCCGATCCCGTGCAGAACTTCTTCCTGGAGCGCTATGCGGCGGCCTATCGCGCCGAGCTCGACGCCTTCATCGCCGCCTGCAACGGCAAGGCAGCCGCGTCGCCGACCGGGCTCGACGGCCTGAAGGCGCAGATTCTCGCCGATGCCGCGACGGAATCCGCGCAGACCGGCAAGCCTGTCCGCGTCGACCTGGGGGCCAAGTGATGACGCCGGCCGAGCGCGATCTGCGCTATTACGCGGCGCTGGGACTTGCCGCCGAGGCGAGCCATCTGGCGCTGGGCTATTTCAACCGGCGCGAGTCGCTCGGCATCACCATGAAGGGCGCGCAGGACTGGCTGACCGTCGCCGACGGCAAGGTCGAGGATTTCCTGCGTCGCCGCCTGTCTGAACTCTTCCCGCAGGATACGGTCATCGGCGAGGAGGGCGGCGGCGAGGCCTCCGATGCGGTCTGGATACTCGACCCGATCGACGGTACCGCCAATTTCGCCCATGGCGACCGCAACTGGTGCATCTCCATCGGCTTCCTCGCGGACCGCAAGCCGGAGATCGGCGTCGTGGCGGCGCCCGCTCTCGGCGAGGTCTATGCCTCCAGGCGCGGCGCCGGTGCAACCCTGAACGGTGACCCTATCAAGGTGTCCGGCGCGACCGACATCGCTCGCTCTTCGGTCGAGCTGGGCTGGTCGACCCGCATGCCGGCCGCGAGCTATCTCAAGGTGATCGAGCGTGGCTATGCGGCGGGCGCCGCGATGAAACGGGGCGGTTCGGGCACGCTCGGCCTCTGTCATGTCGCCAATGGCTCGAGCGATGCCTATGGCGAGCTTCACATCAACGCCTGGGACGTCGCTGCCGGCATCGTCATCGCCAGTGAGGCAGGCGCCCATATCAATGATTTCTTTGCCGGCGAGGGAATCGCCAGGGGCAATCCGATCCTGTGCTGCACGCCGGCGCTGGCGGCGCCGCTCCGGGAGATCACCGGCATCCTTTAGCCAGCACGATAGTCCATTGATCTTTCGCAAAAATTCATCTCAGCTTCGTCTCAAGCAACAAGAAGCGAAAGATCCGAACAGGGAGGTTCACATGCAGACGAAATCATGGCTCAAGGCGGGGTTCTTCGCCGCGCTCGCCACGGCGGCCATCGCCGCCACTCCGGCCCGGGCTCAGGGCTCGCTGGTCATGTATTGCGGTGTCCAGGAAGAATGGTGCCGCGCCATGTCGACGGCCTTCGAGAAGGAGACCGGCGTCAAGGTCGCGATGACCCGCAAGTCGGCGGGCGAGATCTATGCCCAGCTCAAGGCCGAATCCTCCAACCCGCGCGGGGACATCTGGTGGGGCGGCACTGGCGATCCGCATCTCCAGGCGGCGGAGGAGGGACTCACCCAGGAATATGAATCGCCGAAGAACAAGGAGCTGCATGGCTGGGCGCTCGACCAGTGGAAGGCCGCCAAGCAGCGTTCGGTCGGCATTTATGCCGGCGCGCTCGGCTTCGGCTTCAACACCGAGCAGATCAAGGCCAAGGGCATTCCCGAGCCGAAATGCTGGGCCGACCTGCTCAACGCCAAGCTGAAGGACGACGTCCAGGTCGCCGATCCCAACTCCTCGGGCACGGCCTATAACCTGCTGGCGACGGTGATCCAGCTCATGGGCGAGGACAAGGGCTTCGAATATCTCAAGGCTCTCCACAAGAACGTCAGCCAGTACACCAAGTCGGGTGCGGCGCCGGCCAAGGCCGCGAGCCTCGGCGAGACCGCCGTCGGCATCGTTTTCATCCATGACGCGGTGGTCTTCGCCGTGCAGGGCGACCCGATCAAGCCGGTCGCGCCCTGCGAGGGCACGGGCTACGAGATCGGTTCGATGTCGATCGTGAAGGGCGCGCGCAACCTGGACAACGCCAAGAAGTTCTACGACTGGGCGCTGACCCCGGCCGCTCAGGCGCTGGCCGCTCCCGCGAAGTCCTATCAGGTTCCCTCGAACAAGGCCTCGCCGGTGCCGGCGCAGTCGCCGAAGATGGATCAGATGAAGCTGATCAACTACGACTTCGTGAAATACGGCTCCTCGGCCGAGCGCACCCGTCTGCTCGCCAAGTGGGACAAGGAAGTCAAGGCGCTGCCGAAGTAAGGCTGCGTCGCCCCTGGCCGTGACGGCGAACGGTTTCGTTCACGAACCTCTGCCGTCATCCCGGGCTTGACCCGGGATCCATCGAAGGGCGCTGCGCTCTACGATGGATCCCGGATCTTCGCTTCGCTCCGTCCGGGATGACGGCAGCGGGATTTCACAAATAACATTCAGAAGCGCGAAGGCCGGCTCGAACCGGCCCCGGACCACGTTACGACAGGGGAACAGGGCAACCATGGCGCCAGCAACGAGACTCGTGCTGCTGATCGGCTGGCTCGGCTATGCGCTGATGCCCTGGTATCTCGTCGAGGGCATGAGCCTGACGAACTGGGCCTGGCTTGCCGAGTACCCGTTCGGCAAGGCCGGCAGCGCGCTGGCGCTCGCCCTCTCGGGCCAGACGCCCTGGCTCCTGCCGGTCGGCATAGCGCTCGCGGCTGCGACGCTGTTCTGGGGCAGTGCCGACCGTCAGCGCACGGCGACGGTGCTGCTCTGGGCCGGCCTCCTCGGCATGGCGCTGTTCTTCGCCCAGGCCTTCTCGATCGTGCTGAAGGACCAGGGCATCTCCTGGCTGGCCGCTCTGCTCGGCGGCGCCGGGGCTTCCCAGCGCGGCATCGGCGGCGGCGCCTTCCTGACGCTTCTGTCGCTGCTCTTCCTGCTCTGCCACGGCCTCGCCTATCGCGGCGTCTGCCGCGGCGACCTCTTCACGACTTCGACGATCGGCCTCGTCGTCCTGCTGATCGGCATCTTCATCTTCTTCCCGGTCGCGATCATCCTGAAGAGTGCGCTGGTCGACCAGAACGGCGCCTTCGCGCCCTCGGCCTTCATCGCTCGCTTCTTCGATTCCTCGATCTGGGGGCTGGGCTGTCTCAGCGCCAACGTCAATTGCGGCGTTGCCTGGAACACGCTGATCCTGGCCGTGCTCTGCGGTGTGATCACCACCTTGCTCGGCCTCGCCTGCGCGCTCCTCATCCTGCGCACCGGCATGCCCGGCAAGCGCGTCATGCGCGCGCTGACCGTGCTGCCGATCATCACCCCGCCCTTCGTCATCGGCCTCGCGCTGATCCTGCTCTTCGGCCGCGCCGGTGCCGTCTCGACGCTGCTCTACGAATGGTTCGACATCCCGCGTTCGCGCTGGCTCTACGGCCTGCCCGGCGTCTTGCTGGCGCAGGTGCTGGCCTTCGCGCCGATTGCCTTCCTGGTGCTGATCGGCGTCGTGCAGGGCATCTCGCCCAGCCTGGAGGAGGCCTCGCAGACGCTCGGCGCCAAGCGCTGGCAGACCTTCCGCACCGTTACCTGGCCGCTGCTCCGGCCCGGCATCGCCAACGCCTTCCTGCTCGGCTTCGTCGAGAGCATGGCCGATTTCGGCAACCCGCTCGTGCTCGGCGGCAATTTCGAGGTGCTCTCGACCAAGATCTTCTTCGCGGTGGTCGGCGCCTCCTACAATCAGGGGCAGGCGGCGGTGCTCGCCATCGTGCTGCTCGCCTTCACGCTCGGCGCCTTCTGGGTGCAGCAGCGCTGGCTCGGGGACAAGTCCTACACGACCGTCACCGGCAAGGGCGATGCCGGCCTGCCGACGCCGCTGCCGCGCCGCATCACCTGGCTCTCGGCACTCGTGATCGTGCCCTGGGTCGCGCTGACCGTGGTGATCTACATCGTCATCCTGGTCGGCGGCTTCGTCCGCAACATGGGCCGCGACTTCACGCCGACGCTGCAGCACTATCTCACCGGCTTCGCCATCGACTTCAGCAACGGCATCTATTTCCAGGGCTCGGCCTGGCCGTCCTTCTTCACCACGGTGAAGGTCGCCGCGATCTCGGCCCCGCTGACGGCGGTGATCGGCCTGCTCACCGCCTATCTGTTGACGCGCCAGCGCTTCAGCGGCCGGGCCGGGCTGGAATTCGCGACGATGCTGTCCTTCGCCATTCCCGGCACGGTGCTCGGCGTCGCCTATATCCTCGCCTTCAACGTGCCGCCGGTCGAGATCACCGGCACCGGCCTGATCCTCGTCATCGCCTTCGTCTTCCGCAACATGCCGGTCGGCGTGCGCTCCGGCATCGCCGGGCTCTCGCAGATCGACAAGAGCCTGGACGAGGCCTCGACGACGCTGCGCGCCCGCAGCTTCACCACGCTCTGGCGCGTCGTGCTGCCGCTGCTCAAGCCGGCGCTGGTTTCGGCTCTCGTCTACTCGTTCGTGCGCTCGATGACGGCGGTCAGCGCCGTGATCTTCCTGGTTTCGGCCGAGTACAACCTCTCCACCGCCTATATCGTCGGGCGCGTCGAGGCCGGCGAGTTCGGCCTCGCCATCGCCTATTCCTCGGTGCTGATCGTCTTCATGGCGCTGGGCATCGCCCTCATCCAGTTCCTCGTCGGCGAGCGCAAGCTCGGCCGGCGCAAGGTCGTCGCGCTCTCCAGCTCGGTGTCCAACCCCATCAGTCAGGGAGCAGCAAGTTGACGAAGGCCGGGCCTGCATCCGTCGAATTCCGCAACGTCTCCATGCGCTACGGCGCGGTGACGGCGGTCGACAACATCAACTTCACCATCGAGGCCGGCAAGCTGGTCACCCTGCTCGGCCCCTCCGGCTGCGGCAAGACCACGACCTTGCGCATGATCGCGGGCCTCGAGATCGCCAGCGAAGGCCAGATCCTGATCGGCGGCAGGGACGTCACCAAGCTCTCGGCCGCCGACCGCGACGTCTCGATGGTGTTCCAGTCGTACGCGCTGTTCCCGCATATGAGCGTACTCGACAATGCCGCCTATGGCCCGACGGTGAAGGGCCTCGGCAAGGAGCAGGCGAAGCAGATGGCGCTGGAGAAGCTGGCGCTGGTCGGCCTCAAGGGCTTCGAGAACCGCTACCCGTCCGAGCTCTCGGGCGGCCAGCAGCAGCGCGTCGCGGTCGCCCGTGCGCTGGTGCTGGAGCCGCAGGTGCTGCTCTTCGACGAGCCGCTCTCCAATCTCGACGCCAAGCTGCGCCGCCGCGTCCGCGAGGAAATCCGCGAATTGCAGCAGGACCTCAACCTGACCGTGGCCTATGTGACCCACGATCAGGAGGAGGCGCTCGCCGTCTCCGACCGCATCATCGTGATGTCGAACGCCCGGATCGCGCAGGAAGGCGCCCCGCGCGACCTCTACGAGCAGCCCTCGAACGCCTTCGTCGCCGATTTCATCGGCGACGCCAATCTGGTCGACGTCACCGTGAAGGCGGCGGCTGACGGCCGCGCCGATGTCGCGATCGGCTCCGCCACGGTCAGCCTGCCGGCGCGCGGTCTCGGTGTCGGCCCGGCCAAGGTCGCGATCCGGCCGGAGGCGCTGCTGCTGGGCGAGCCGGGGCAGGGCGGTTCGCTGCCCGGCACGATCCGTAAATGCGCCTATCTCGGCAATCACCTCGACGTCATGGTCGAGACCGAAGTCGGCGAGCTCTTCGTGGTGCAGTATGGCGGGCGCGAGATGCTGGCGCCCGGCAGCCCGGTCTCCGTTTCCTTCGCGAACAAGGGCGTCACGCTGATTCCGCCGGCCTGATCGGCGCCGGAACCCGCTATTCGTCCACATCTCCGCAAGGCCGAAAGTGCTGCCCAATTATCAGCACTTTCGGCGTGTATTTCTGTTGAGTTGGCTAATCAAAAATTGATAGATTTGGCTGACGATCGTCACCTGAATCGGGGAAGACCACACGAAAATGGCCACGGGCGAGAGCGCAACCACCATCCTGATCCATCTCGTCGGCGGCGTCGCGCTGCTGATCTGGGCGGTCAGGCTGGTGCGAACCGGCGCGATGCGCGCCTTCGGCTCGCAACTCAGGCAGGCGCTGCAGAGTTTCACGCGCAATCGCTTCGCCGCCTTCGGCAGCGGCGTCGCCGTGACCATGGTGCTGCAGAGCTCGACGGCGACGACATTGCTCGTCTCCTCCTTCGCCGGTCAGGCGCTGATCGTGCCGGCGATGGCGCTCGCGGTGCTGCTCGGCGCCAATCTCGGCACGGCGCTCGCGGCCTTCGTCATCTCGATGGATATCGGCTGGCTCTGGGGGCTCTGCGTCGCCGTCGGCGTCGCGTTGTATCTCTCCAGCGAGGCGATGGAGCGGCCGCGCAATATCGGCCGCGTGCTGGTCGGTATCGGCCTGATCCTGCTCTCGCTGATCGAGCTGAACGCCGCCGCCGCGCCGCTCGCGCAGTCGCCGACCTTTCGCCTCGTCCTCACGGCCATGGGCTCGGAGCCGCTGCTCGGCATCCTCGCGGCCATCGCCGCGACCTGGATCGTGCATTCCTCGATCGCGATCATCCTGCTTGTCGCCACCTTCGCGGCATCCGGCCTGTTCCCGCCCGCGACGGCGCTGACACTGGTCATCGGTGCCAATCTCGGCAATGCGCTGATCCCGGTGCTCGACCAGCTCGGCGCGCCCGCCGCCCAGAGGCGCGCCGCTGTCGGCAATCTCGTCACGCGCCTGATCCTGGCGCTTGCCGTGCTGCCCTTCGTCGGCCCGCTTTCGGCCTGGCTCGTCAGTCTGCCCTCGGCGGATGCAAGGCTCGCGATCGAATTCCACGTCATGCTCAACGTCGTCGGCGCGCTGGTCTTCCTGCCCTTCGTCGGTCCGGTCTCGGCGCTGGTCGAGCGCTTCATGCCCGGCAAGGAGGAGAAGGCGGAGGCCGTGACGCCGCGCTATCTCGACCCGAACGCGCTCGACAGCCCGACCGAGGCGCTTGCGGGGGCGATGCGCGAGGCTCTGCGCCTCGGCGACCGCGTCGAGGGCATGCTGCGCGATACCATGACGCTGCTGGAGAAGGACGAACTCAAGCTCTCCCGAGCCATCGCCCAGGCTGATGACGGCGTCGACACCATCCACGAGTCGATCAAGCTCTATCTGGTCAAGGTCTCCCGCAACGAATTGTCCGAGGAGGAGAGCCGGCGCCTGTTCGAGATCATCACGCTGATCACCAATCTCGAGCATATCGGCGACGTCATCGACAAGAACCTGCGCGAGCTCGCCGAGAAGAAGATCCGCAAGCGCTATTCCTTCTCGCCAGAGGGTTTGGCCGAGATCCGCGATTTCCATCACCGCGTCGCCTCGGCGCTGGCGCTGGCGCTCAACGTCTTCGCGACGCGCGATCTCGAACTCGCCCGTCAGCTCTTCGCCGACAAGGCGGCGATGCGCGACGCCGAGCGGCGTGCCACCGACAGCCATTTCCAGCGCCTGCGTTCGGGTCGGGCGGAATCGATCGAGACCAGCGCGATCCATCTCGACATCATCCGCGACCTCAAGCGCATCCACGGCCATATCGTCTCGATCGCCTACCCGATCCTGGAGAGCGCCAACGAATTGCGTGAAAGCCGCTTGCGCGACACCAAGGCAGCGGCTGCGCAGCGCGAGATGCCGGCCGTGCTCATCCCCGCCGCGCATTCCGGCGGCTGAGGGCCATCCTCAGCGTGGCGCCGCCAGGATGATCGCGGCGCCCACGAGGCAGATGGCGCCGCCGGTCAGGTCCCAGCGATCCGGCCTGATGCCCTCGACCGCCCAGAGCCAGCCGAGCGAGGCGGCGATATAGACCCCGCCATAGGCCGCGAAGGCGCGGCCCGCCGCCGCGCTCTCGACCAGCGTCAGGAGCCAGGCGAAAAGCCCGAGCGAGACGAGGCCCGGCAGCAGCCACCAGATCGGCTTGCCGAGCCGGAGCCAGCCCCAGAAGGCGAAGCAGCCGGCGATCTCGAAGAGCGCGGCGCCGATATAGGCGGCGATGGTCGGCATGGAAATCGATATCCGTTACGGGCTTTCCGAGGCGAGGGAGCCAGTCTAAAGCGGTAAGCCTTCGAACGGAAACGCGCCGTCATCCCGGACAAGCCGCGTCAGCGGCGCCGATCCGGGAGCCATGCCGGAGCATCTCCAGGGACGCTTCAGGCATGGATCCCGGGTCTTCGCTTTGCTGCGCCCGGGATGACGTGCCCAGAACAAGACAGGGCCGCGGTGGAAAAGCCGATACGCAACATCGCCATCATCGGTGCCGGCCCGGCCGGGCTGATCGCGGCCGAGCGGCTGGCCGGCGCCGGGCACCGCGTCACGATCTACGAGCGCATGGCCTCACCCGCCCGCAAGTTCCTCCTCGCCGGGCGCGGCGGCCTGAACCTCACCCATTCCGAAGCGTTCGACGTTTTTCTCCGCCGCTACCGCGAAGCGGGCGACTGGCTCGAGCCGGCCCTGCGAGCCTTCCCGCCGCAGGCGCTGCGCGACTGGGCGGACGGGCTCGGAGCTGACAGCTTCATCGGCTCCAGCGGCCGCATCTTCCCCCGCGCGATGAAGGCTTCGCCGCTGCTGCGCGCCTGGCTCGGCCGGCTCGATGCGCTGGGAGTCAAGCTGGCCTCGGGCAGGCTTTGGACGGGCTGGGATGCCGGCGGCGCCCTGACATTTCGTGTGGCCACCGGCGAAGTCGAAACCGTTCGTCCCGATGCCACGCTGCTGGCGCTCGGCGGCGCGAGCTGGGCGCGGCTCGGTTCCGATGGCGGCTGGGTGCCTCTGCTGGCGGAGCGCGGCGTCACGGTCTCGCCGCTCGGGCCGGCCAATGGCGGCTTCACGGTTGCCTGGTCGCCCGTGATGAAGGAGCGCTTCGCCGGCCAGCCGCTGAAGCGGATCGTGCTCCGTTGCGCGGGCGAGGAGGCGGCCGGCGAGGCGATGATCGATGCCGGCGGCATCGAGGGCGGAGCGGTCTACGCGCTGTCGGCGCCGATCCGCGAGGCGATCCGGCGCGACGGCGCTGCCGCGCTTGAAGTCGACCTCCGCCCCGATCTCTCCGTGCCGGAACTCGCCGCCCGCCTGGCGAAGCGTCGCAAGGGCGAGACGCTGAGCAATCATCTGCGCAAGGCGGCGGGGCTGGCCCCGGCCGCGATTGCCCTGCTGCGCGATGCGGCCGGTGCGGCTCTTCCGGACGGACCGGATGCGCTCGCGGCACTGATCAAGGCGGCGCCGCTGCGGCTCGAAGCCCCCATGCCGATCGCGCGCGCCATCTCGACGGCAGGCGGCATTGCGCGCAACGAGGTCGACGCAGGCTTCATGCTGAAGCGCCTGCCGGGCGTCTTCGCGGCCGGCGAGATGCTGGACTGGGAGGCGCCGACCGGGGGGTACCTCCTGCAGGCGAGCTTCGCCACCGGAACCGCCGCGGCAGCCGGAATCGACGCCTGGCTCGCACACGGGTGACGCAGGCCGCAATCGACGCGAGCGCAAGGAACCGGCGTGCCCCCGATCACCCCGTGCCGGTCAAACGGCGCGCGAAGCTGTGTCCGCCATCCACGGTCGAGATTTCTCCGACACGCGCCAGCGAGATCAGGATGTCGCGTATCGCGCGCTCGACCTTGAGGCCCTGGCGGAAGTGCGCCGCGATCGTCCGTGCATCGATCGGCGTCGCGGCCGGCGCCAGCGCGGCGAGCACGGCTGCGACGCGTTCCACCGCCTCGGCCGGAAAGACAGGCTTGCTGACGAGGGCCGATAGCGGCTCCGGCAGCAGCGCGTCGAGCTGCTCGCCGGTTCTCGCCGGGGCGCCGAAGCGCGGCCGCTGATAATCGGGCCTGAGCCAGCGGATCAGGCCCTGCGTTTCCTCCTGAGCGCGCTGCCGGTTGAGCGCGACGAGCCGGGCCAGGATCTCCTCCTCGCCGAGATCGGCCGGCCAGCCATAGGCGGCGGCGACGGCGGCATCGAGCGCTTCGTGATGTTCGTCGATGATCATCACCAAACCGCGGTCGCGTATATCCACTTCCGTGGCCTTTAGCGCGTATCCGGCAAGGAGCGCCTCGCGCACATTGTAAAGCTTGGTCAGTGTCAGGCCGGGGTGTTCCAGCAAGACCTGCTTGCGTATGGCGTCTAGTGCCTCCGCCGCGCGGCGGATGGCTTCCCGCTGGTGCTCGGTCGCATCGGGGAAAGGAAACGGGTCGAAGCAGCGGGACTTCACATAGACCGCATCGCGTTCGTAGACGCCGCGTTTTCCGGCGCTGGCCAGATACCAGGTTTCATGAATGCGGGAGGACAGGACGCCGAGCGTATGAGCGTCCGAGAGAGCGATCGCCAGGATCTTGTTGTCAGGCAGGATCGCAGCATCGAGGAACTGGAAGACGCGGTGCTTGGCGGTTTCAACCGTGGCGATGTAGCGCTGAAGCGGAGCGAGGGCTGGGCGCAGCTCGCGTCGCGGTTCGCCGAAAACCCACCAGAGTTCGCGGTAGCTTTCGCGCCGGTTTGCATCCCGGCCGATGAGTTTTCCGTTGCCGTCCTTTTCCTCCTTCACCGTCCGTTTGAGGTACTGATAGACTTCCGGGAATCGGTCGCGAACCTCTTCCGCAGCGAGACCGAACAGGTCGATGACCATCATGTCACGCGAGCGCGCCGTCAGGTCACGCCCGTTGCGATACTCGCGGACATGATTGTCCAGGCCCTTCCGGAGGCCGAGGCCGAGAGCCTGTGCTTCGGCAGGCATCACGATGAAGCCCGCGCCGTGCAGCTTCACGCCGGGCGAGCAGAGCCCGTGATTGCTCCGCAAAGGCGCAGCCTGGGTCATGTCCACGCCGATCGTCAGGTCGGAATTGATCCGCCCCTCGCTGACGCCGAGTTCGATCTGGGGCTGGTCGGTGTCGAGCCTGGTTTCGGACAGGACCGAGCAGAGCTTGCCGTCATGGGATCCAGCCCGCGCGACCGTCATCGCGATCCGGACGGCGGCGCTGTCCCGCTCGGCCTTCGTCCAGGGATGGTCGGGAATCGCCATGACGATCGAGAGCGGCCGCTTGCCGGCGAGGTGCCGCTCGACCGTCCGACGCTGGAAGAGCTGCGTGATCGAGTTCGTCGTGACGAAGCCGAAGCGGCGCAGGTGCGTGCCCGGCTGCGTCAGCAACTCGGCGGAGCGGTCCCACCAGTACATCACGAGATCGGCGCTCTCGTTCATTTGCGGATGTGCCGCCCAGAGCGCCTCGACATAGGCGGCCCCGAGCCGGGCGCGCAGGTCCTTCCCGCCGATGAAGGGCGGATTTCCGACGATGAACTCGGCCTCCGGCCAGCTCGGCCTGTGCGGGTTCGGCAGGATCTCCCGGCCGTCACGCCAATGCGGGATCGGCCAGCCATCCCAGCTCAGCACCGCGTCCCGCTTGTAGATATGGTCGAGCTTTTCGAGGATCGGCTCGCGCGGCGCGTGGGGGCGGGTGCGGAAATGCCATTGCAGATGGCCGATCCAGAGCACGAGGTCGGCGATGGCCACCGCCCGGCGATTGGTCTCCATGCCCAGGAACTGGTGCGGCCCGACCTGATGCGCGGCGAAACCGGAGAGCTCCTCGTTGCGGCCGAGTTCGCCGGCGGCATCGAGCACCTCGCCTTCCAGTTTCTTCATAAGCTCTTGTGAAACATGAAGGAAATTTCCCGTCCCGCAGGCAGGATCGAGAATCCGCGTCGTGCAAAGCGCCTCGTGAAAATCCTCGACCAGCGCCAGTGCCTTTCGCGCGTCGCCGCTGTCGCGGGCTTGCTGAGCGGCGCCCAGAACCGCGCGCCAGTCTTCGCGCAGCGGCCCGATCACCGTCTCGACGACGAGTTGCTCGACATAGGCGCGCGGCGTGTAATGCGCGCCAAGGCGTGCCCGTTCCTGCGGGTCGAGCGCCTGCTCCAGCAAGGTGCCGAAGATCGCCGGCTCGACCTCCTTCCAGTCATGCTCGGCCGCGGCCAGTAATTCGCCGATCTCCTCGCGCCCGAGCGGGAAGACCTGCGCATCCTCGTAGAGCTTGCCGTTGAAGCGTTTCATCCGCTCGCGCACGGAGGTGGAATAGGCGCCCTTGTCCATCGCCTGCCACAGTTCCGAGACCAGCGGCAGGAAGGAATCCGGCGCGTCGCGGCAGTCCCGCAGTAGGGCCTTGAAAGCATCCTTGCGGATCAGCCCGACATCCTCGGCGAACATCGTGAACAGGCAGCGCATCAGGAAAAGCGCCACCTCTTCGGGATCGTGTTCGCGCTCCAGCACCTTCGAGACCGCAGCCAGCCGCTCGGCGATGGCGCGGGTGACACGGGCCGCATGGCGGGCGGGATCGAGCGAGAACGGCTCGCTCCAGATCGTCGCGAGGCGCTGGCGCAAGGCGGCATCGCGCAGGTCGTCGAGATAGACGCGGTAGCTCTGGCGATCCGGAAACTGGACGTAGTTCTTACCCTGCCCGGTGAAGTCCGCGTAGAATTCGAAGCAATGCCCGACATCGCAGACGATCAGGAAGGGCGGCCAGCCATGGCTCGCCGGCAGCGCCTTGGCATAGTCCTCCGCCTGGCGGCGGGCATTGAGCATCAATACGTCCCAGGCGCGATCGGCCCCGCGCCGGCCGCGCGGTCCGGCCGGCTCCGCGAAGGGCAGGGCGCCCTGCGCCGGCAGTACCTCCTTGGCCTGTCCCTTGAGGCGGCTCTGCTTCGCTTCGAGGACGAAGGCGCCCTTCCGGTAGAGGTCGATGCGCCCGGTGCTGTGTCCGCCTTGCCCATCCGGAAAGCGCACGGGGTATTCGAAGCGATAGGTCACGGCGCCGGAATCGCTGGTCGGCGGCTGCGGCGGCTCGATGCCGATCAGCCGGCAGAATTCGCTGAGGAACTGCGCATAGGCCGCCCGCTCCGCACCTTCCGAGAGGCGCCAGCGGGCGATGAAGGCCTCGACCGCCGCCGCCTCGGACCCGCCCCCCGACATGGCCCATCTCCACAGGTTGTTTTGATCTAGTTTACACAACTTAAAGTTGCGTTACGTCACCCTGTCAACTCCTGTCACCAATCATGGCGGCAGAGCGCTGCGCCCCCTCGCATCGCGGCCCGTTCCGCCCCATATTGCGGCCATGCCGAAAAGCTCCGACACCACCGCGACCAGGCCGAAAGCGGCGAAGAAGCCCTCTTCGGCCCGTACGCCGAATTCCAAGGCGACCAAGCCCGAGCTGAAGCCGCTCGAAGGCTATCTCGCCGATCTGCTGAACCCCGCGATCAACCGCGGCACGGCGGTGCCCGGCGGCGCCTCCGGCTTCAGCGACCAGCCGCAGGCCGGCTACGAGGCCAAGCCGAGCTACGCACTGGAACGGCCGGGCGGCGAGGAGAGGCCGAAGCGCAAGCTCTCCAAGAAGGCGGATTCCGCCTTCATCGGCGCCGAGGGCGCGGCCGCCGCGACCGCGAGCTCGCTGCAGCATTTGCTCGAAACCGGCAGCCCCTTCATCCAGCCCGGCAAGCCCTGGACGCCGCACCGGCCCGAGCGCCCCGAGAAATCGGAAGGCGGCATCGCCTTCACGATGAAGTCGGACTTCTCCCCGTCAGGAGACCAGCCGACCGCGATCGCCGATCTCGTCGACGGCATCCGCCGGCAGGAGCGCGATCAGGTCCTGCTCGGCGTCACCGGCTCGGGCAAGACCTTCACCATGGCGAAGGTGATCGAGGAGACGCAGCGCCCGGCGCTGATCCTCGCGCCGAACAAGACGCTGGCCGCCCAATTGTACGGGGAATTCAAAAGCTTCTTCCCCGACAACGCGGTCGAGTACTTCGTCTCCTATTACGACTATTACCAGCCGGAGGCCTATGTCCCGCGCTCGGACACCTATATCGAGAAGGAATCCTCGATCAACGAGCAGATCGACCGCATGCGCCATTCGGCGACGCGCTCTCTGCTCGAACGCGACGACGTGATCATCGTCGCCTCGGTCTCCTGCATCTACGGTATCGGCTCGGTCGAGACCTATACGGCGATGACCTTCTCGGTGAAGCTCGGCGAGCGCATCGAGCAGCGCCAGCTCATCGCCGATCTCGTCGCGCTCCAGTACAAGCGCACCCAGCACGACTTCGCCCGCGGCACCTTCCGGGTCCGCGGCGACGTCATCGAGCTCTATCCGGCGCACTATGAGGACCGGGCCTGGCGCATCGGCCTGTTCGGCGACGAGGTCGAGTCGATCGCCGAGTTCGACCCGCTGACCGGCCAGAAGACCGGCGAGCTCGAATTCATCAAGGTCTACGGCAATTCGCACTACACCACACCGCGCCCGACGCTGACCCAGGCGGTGAAGTCTATCAAGGAGGAGCTGAAAGCCCGCCTCGACGAGCTCAACCGCATGGGCCGCTTCCTGGAGGCGCAGCGGCTCGACCAGCGCTGCACCTTCGACATCGAGATGATCGAGGCGACCGGCTCCTGCAACGGCATCGAGAACTATTCGCGCTATCTCACCGGCCGCAAGCCGGGCGAGCCGCCGCCGACGCTGTTTGAATACCTGCCCGACAACGCCCTCGTTTTCACCGACGAGAGTCACGTCTCCGTGCCGCAGATCGGCGGCATGTACCGGGGCGACTTCCGCCGCAAGGCGACGCTGGCCGAATACGGCTTCCGCCTGCCCTCCTGCATGGACAACCGGCCCTTGCGCTTCGAGGAATGGGACGCGATGCGGCCCCAGTCGGTGCATGTCTCGGCCACGCCCGGCGGCTGGGAGATGGAGCAGACCGGCGGCGTCTTCACCGAGCAGGTCATCCGCCCGACCGGGCTGATCGACCCGCCGGTCGAGATTCGCCCCGCCAAGCATCAGGTCGCGGACCTGCTCGACGAGGTCAAGGAGGTCACCGAGAAGGGCTATCGCACGCTGGTCACAGTGCTGACCAAGCGCATGGCCGAGGACCTGACCGAGTACCTGCACGAGAACGGCGTGCGCGTGCGCTACATGCACTCGGATATCGACACGATCGAGCGCATCGAGATCCTCAGAGACCTGCGCCTTGGCGCCTTCGACGTGCTGGTCGGCATCAACCTGCTGCGCGAGGGCCTCGACATTCCCGAATGCGGCTTCGTCGCCATCTTGGACGCCGACAAGGAGGGCTTCCTGCGCTCCGAGACGTCCTTGATCCAGACCATCGGCCGTGCCGCGCGAAACGTCGACGGCAAGGTCATCCTGTATGCCGACCACGTCACCGGCTCGATGGAGCGGGCGATGGCGGAGACCAACCGCCGCCGCGAGAAGCAGGTCGCCTATAACGCGGAACACGGCATCACGCCGCAGACGGTGAAGAAGAATATCGGCGACATTCTCGGCTCGGTCTATGAGCGCGACCATGTCACGGTCGACAAGGGGCTGGTGGCGCCGGCCTCGGGCCACAATCTCAAGGCCGCGATCGCCGATCTCGAGAAGCGCATGCGCGAGGCCGCGGCCGATCTCGAATTCGAGACGGCGGCCCGCCTGCGCGACGAGATCAAGCGCCTGCAGGCGACGGAGCTGGCGATTGCGGACGATCCGCTCGCCCGGCAGGGTGAGGTCGAGGCCTCCGCCGGCAAGTACAAGGGCGAGCGCAGCTACGGCTCCAGCGCCAACCTGCCGCCGACCCGCGCAAAAGCCTCGCCGGCAGGCGACGGCGTCTCTACCAGAGCCAGAAAGCCCACGGACGAGGATATGGGCCCGCATAACTGGGGCGGCGGCGAGGGCAAGCCGAAATCGTCGCGCGAACGGCCGCGCAAGCCGACGCTGGACGAGATGGGCCCGAGGCCGGATGTGCGGCCGAAGGGCGCTGGGGAAAGGCGGGGGCGGCGCGGTTGAGGGCTGTTTCCTTGACAGCCAAAGCGCGGGAAACCCCTCTCCCGCATCGAACTCGGCTGTTGCCGAGTTCGACACTTCAGGTGCTGATCTCGGGCAAGCCCGAGATCAGTGAGAGGGGCAGGGGTGAGGGATCGCCGCTGATCGTCAGGCCGCAACGACGCCGCGGCGCCTTATCTTGAACCGCACACCCTCATCCGGCGCTCCGCGCCACCTTCTCCCATCCGGGAGAAGGAAGAGGCGTTGCGGTTCCGACGCCTCGCGTCATGCTCGGCCTTGTGCCGAGCATCCACGTCTTGCGACGGTGCCGATGGGCGGCCTTATCGGGATTGGCTCGCGCAGACACGGCAAAGGCGTGGATGGTCGGGACAAGCCCGACCATGACGGCGGCGCCATCGCCTATCCTCGCAGCCATGACCGTCCCCTCCACCTTCGTCCATGCCTCACGCGACCTCGAACGCTTCCTGCTCGATGCGCGCGATGAACTCGGCCATGCCACCACGCATCAGACCTGGCAGTCGGTGCTGGCCGTGCTCGTCACCTTCCGAGCGCGCCTGACGCCGGCCGAGGGGCTCGCCTTCGCCGATGCTCTGCCGCCGCTACTCGCGACAATGATCCTGCAGGACTGGGACCTCGATCAGCCGTCCAAACCCTTCGCCGAACGGGTGGCGTTGGCGCGGGAGGCGATGGCCTTTCGCGGAGACCACAGCATCTTGCCGGAAAGCGGTATCGCCGATGTCGCCCGGGCGCTGCGCCGGCATGTCGAGCCGCAAGCCTTCGAGCGCGCGCTGGACAAGCTTCCGCCCGGCGCGCGGGAATTCTGGGCGGTCTGAGCCTCAAGCCCCGTCGAAAGCCGCGTGATAGCGCACCGTGCCGGCCGGCAGCTCCGCGCCGAAACCGAGGCGCATGAAGTACTCTGGCGGCACGCCCTCCAGCACCAGCGCCGGGTCGTTGGCGAAGCCGAAGCGGCCGTAATAGGCGGGGTCGCCGAGCAGGACGCAGCCACCGCCGCCATTCTCGCGCAGGCGCCGCAAACCATCGCGGATCAGGCCCGAGCCGATGCCGCCGCGCTGCCGGCCGGGCTGTACCGAGACCGGCCCGAGCCCGAACCAATCGCGCTCCGCCCCGTCGATCGTCACCGGCGAGAAGGCGACATGGCCGACGATCTCTTCGCCCTCGACGGCGACGAGCGAGAGCGTCAGCGCCCCGGCCGCGCGCAGGCCGTCGACGATCGCCGCTTCGGTGCCGCTGCTATGCGGCGCCGTCGCGAAGGCCTCCGTGGTCAGGGCGCGGATGGCGTCGGAATCGGCGGGCTGTTCGGGGCGGATGTGCATCCGGGGCTTATGCCATGCCGGTATCGCCGATGAAAACTAATCCCCGCCCGCGCGTCCCCGCCTATTCTCTGTTCACCTCACCCCGAGGGGCGGCCATCCGGAGGCATGCTGCATGGCGGGGCGGGGGCGGCGCCCTGCGGCCGGGTTTGCACCCCGGACTCGGGAGGCTGCGGGAACCGCCCTGGGGATAATACGGTCCCTGCGCGAGGAGCCTCGCTAGGAGAGGCGGCGCGGCGGTGGCGAGGCGGCAGGCGCGCGACGACCCGTTGAGGGAAGCTGGCACGCCCCGTCCGTCCGCGATCGACGCTCCGCCCAACGGAAGCGCGGCCCGCAGTTTTCAAGAACGCCGACAAGCGGAGCGCCACGGGGCGTGCGGATGGTGGCTCAATCCATCCGCGCCGCATCCTGGCTCAACGGAAGCGGCCGATACTCCGCGCCTCGCGGCGCTCCGCTGCCCCTCGTCATCCACGAACGCCCGCGCGCGAGCCGGGCGACTGAGGACCTATGAGCTTTCGCGCAGGCGCGCGATGCAGGAGCGGATCATGGCGAAGCTGGACTGGCAGACGCCGGAGCAGGCGCAGTGGCAGGCGGATTACGAGGCCCGGCGGGCGCGGCAGCATCGCAGCCTGGTGGACCGGCTGGAGATCTGGTCGTTCTGCCCGCGCAAGGGCTGCCAGCGGCAGAAGAGCTGCGGCCACGAGCAGCCGTCGCTCTGTTTGAATGCCTTCTTCGCGACGATGCCCGAGGAGGTGAAGCAGTATGTCCGGCTCGTGGTCGATGCCCGGACCGGCGGCGCGAGCCCGGCCGAGGCCGATCGGATCGCCTGCGAGCGCATGATCGCGGTCGACGGCCGCACGCCCTTCGACGATCTCTGATACGGAAAAGTCAGGCGGCGACGGCGAGCTGCGTGTCGAGCTTGCGGATGGCGGTGCTCAGCTCGGGCTCGTCGACGATGTCGGCGGCGTCGGCTAGCTTGAACCAGTGCAGGTCGCGCTGGTGCTGCTCGGCCCAGCTATCGAGCTGCTGCTCGACCTCGAGCAGGTAGAGCTTCACCTCGCAGAGCGCGAAATGGTCGTTCATCCGCTTCCAGTAGGTATAGCGCCCGGCGGGCTTCTCGCTGACGCGGCCGATCACGCCGGCCTCCTCATAGGCTTCGCGCGCGGCGGCGTCGCGGTCCTTCACGCCCTTCATCGGCCAGCCCTTGGGCACGATCCAGCGGCGCGTCGTGCGCGAGGTCACGAGCAGGATCTCCGTCGAGCCGTCGGCGGCGTGGCGGATCGGCATGGCGGCGATCTGCGACCGCTTCTCCCCCGGTTTCCGCTTGGCCTTCTTCATCGACGCTGAGAGCCCTTTCCTGGCTGCACATTCGTCCGGCTCCGAATCACAGATGTTCGCCGGAGCGAATAAATATTGCATCGATTCGCAGAAATGGAAGGGGCGTTCCGCTGAATCGCATCAGGCTTTCGATTCGTGCATGGCCTCCGGTTTGGCCAGCCGCAGCAGCAGCCAGCCGCAGATGCCCGATAGCAGCGATCCCGCGAGCACGCCGATCTTGGTCTGGTCCTGCAGGGCTTCCGAGGCGGGGAAGGCGAGCAGCCCGATGAAGAGGCTCATGGTGAAGCCGATGCCGCAGAGCAGGGCGATGCCGTAGAACTGCGCCCAGGACGCTCGGGCCGGCAGATCGGCGAGCCCGGCGCGGATCGCCAGCCAGCCAAAGCCGAAGACGCCGATCTGCTTGCCGAGGAACAGCCCGAGCATGATGCCGAGCGGAACGGCCTGGCCGAGCGTCGCAAGTCCCAGCCCGGCGAAGGAGACGCCGGCATTGGCGAAGCCGAAGATCGGGATGATCAGGAACGCAACCCAGGGGTGCAGCCCGTGCTCCAGCCGGTGCAGCGGCGAGGTGGTGCTGTCGGGCCTGGCCGGCGAGGGGGTGAGCGGGATGGTCAGCGCCAGCGCGACGCCGGCCAAGGTCGCATGCACGCCGGATTTGAGGGTGAAGTACCAGAGCGCCGCGCCGAGCAGGAGATAGGGCGCAAGCCGCATCACGCCGAGCCGGTTCAGCGCGACGAGCGCGACGAGCGTCGCCACCGCGAGCCCGAGATAGAGGCCCGAGAGCTCGGCGGTATAGAAGACCGCGATGATGATGACCGCGCCGAGATCGTCGAGGATCGCCAGCGCCGTCAGGAAGATCTTGAGCGAGGCTGGCACGCGCGAGCCCAGCAGCGACAGCACGCCGAGCGCGAAGGCGATATCGGTCGCGGCGGGGATCGCCCAGCCGCGCAGCGTGTCGGGCGAGCCGAGATTGAAGCCGACATAGACCAGCGCCGGCGCGATCATGCCGCCAAGCGCGGCGAAGCCGGGCAGCGCCCGGCGCGCCCAGCTCGAGAGCTGCCCGTCGAGCATCTCGCGCTTGATCTCGAGTCCGACGAGCAGGAAGAACACTGCCATCAGCGCGTCGTTGATCCAGTGCAGGACCGACAGGCCCAGCACATAGCTCTTCAGCACGCCGAAATAGAGCGGCGCCGCCGGCGAGTTGGCGACGACGAGGGCCAGCGCCGCGACGACCATCAGGACGATGCCGCCCGCTGCTTCGCTGTGCAGGAAGTCCCGCAAGGCGGAAAGGGGTTTCGTCCGGGTCGCGGGGGCGGCCATCAAGCTCTCCTTCGTCGATTAGACGAGAAGAGATACGACAGGTGGCCGTCGATGACCAAGTTTGCCGATGCCGCAGGCGGAATCAGGACTTCTTGCCGTCCTTGTCGAACTGCTTGAGGAAGGCGATCAGGTCCTTGATCTCCTTCTCGTTCTTGATGCCGACGAAGATCATCTTGGTGCCGGGGATCCTGGCCCTGGGGTCCTTGATGTACTCGGCGAAGGTCGCCTCGTCCCAGGTCAGGCCGGAATTCTTGTTGGCGTTCGAATAGCTGTAACCCTCGACCGCGCCGGAATGCCGGCCGATCAGCCCGTTCAGCTCGGGCCCGACGAGGTTGCGCGCGCCCTCGCCGACCTGATGGCAGGCCCGGCATTTGGCGAAGGAGCGCTCGCCGGCCGAGATGTCCTGTGCCATCGCGGCGTGGGTCAGGACGGGGAGGAGGAGAACAAGGCTGGAGAGAATGGCTCGCATGATCGCGTCTTTCGACTTGGAGGCATTCTCAGCTTAGCGCCGAGTCATCAGGCGATGGCATGAGCCATTTCGCCGCGCGTCGTGCTGTCCGCTCCGTCGATCGAACCGGACGGCCTTGCTCCGGGCTCAGAGTTCGCCGATCCACTCCGCCACGGTGGCGGTGAAGGCATCCGGCCGCGAGATCGGGAAGAGATGTCCGCCGGTTTCCATGATCGCCCGCCGACAGCCGGGCAGGGCGGCGGCGAGTTCTTCCTGATGATAGACCGGCACGACCATGTCGTCGCGCGTGCCGAGGACGAGCACCGGCATCATCAGCGAGTCGATATCGGCGGTGCCGTCGAAGGCGAGCAGCGCGTCGAGACGTTCGCGCGTCACCGTCCGGGCCTGCTCGCTGACCGGCGCGGCGGCGATCCCGGCGTCGTAGATATGCCAGTTCGCCTCGATCCAGCGCGGCTGGTAGGCGCTCAGCACCGAGGTGGCGGCATAGGCGTAGGGATCGCAGGCGAGGATGGCGCGCCGGGCGCCGAAGACGGCGTTCAGGTAGCGGCCGGACTTGAGCCAGCTCGCGCTCAGGATCAGGCCGTCGAGCCGGCCGGGCGCCTGCTTGGCGATGGCCTGCGCGATGCAGCCGCCGGTGGAATGGCCGAGCACCACGGCCCGCGCGACGCCGGCAGCGTCGAGAACGGCAAGGCTGTCCTGCGCCAAGAGGTCGATGGAGCACGGGGCTTCGCCGCGCGTGCTGGCGCCGATGCCGCGCTGGTCGAAGCGGATGACCTGGAAGGAGCGGGAGAGGGTCGCGGCGATGTCGCTCCAGAAGGCGGCGCTGCCGCTGAGCCCGCTGACGAGCAGCAGAGGCTGGCCATGCCCTTCCTTGAAAGCGTGCAGCGTTGCGCCGTCCGGCGTCTCGACCTTGAAGTCGATGATGTCCGTCGTTGCCGTCATGCGTCACCTCGCAGATGGAGATGCCGAAGGCTGCGCTGCCCGCGCATGATTTCGTCCATGGCCCCATCCTCCCTGGAATATTGGGTCGCCCACCCCGATCGCTCGGCCTTGATTTTGCCGATGGGATCGCTTCGTGGCAGGATGGCGCATCGGAACCGCCCCCGCCATGGCTTGAGCGCAGGGGGCGCAATGTCTTTGACGCAGATCAAATGGACCAAAGACTAATTGGCCTGCGTCTGATGCATGTCTTTGTGCGCGATGCGGCGGGCTCTTGGCATGTCGCCATGCTCGGTCACGGGGTCAGGACGGGTTGAGTCCCTCGCTCAGGGCGTAGGGCGCGAGCACGTCGCGGATGTCGCGCTCGATGCGCGGCGTCAGCAGTGCGCGGGTGACCACGGCTCGCAGGTGGTGATCCATCAGGTCTGCGGCCCGGGCGGCGTCGCCGGCGCGCAGCGCGTCGATCAATTGGCGATGCTCGGAGACGGCGCATTCGCTCGAATGCGGGCGCCCGTAGATCGCCAGGATCAGCGAGCAGCGCGAAGAGGCTTCCTGGACATAGCGCAGCAGCAGCGCGTTGCCGGTCATCTTGGCGAGCTTGATGTGGAACTCGCCGGAGAGGCGGATCGATTCCGGGCCGTCCTGCTCATGCGCCTTCTCTTCCTGGCGGACATGGGCTTCCAGCTCGGCGACCTGGGCGGGGGTGATGCGGCCGGCGAGGCTTTCGGCCACGAGCCGTTCGAGGCCGCGCCGCACCTCGAAGACGTCGCGTGCCTCTTCCAGCGTCGGGTAGGCGACCGAGGCGCCGCGATTGGGCTTGAGCTCGACGAGGCCCTCGACGGCGAGCCGTCCGAAGGCCTCGCGCACCAGGGTGCGGCTGACGCCGAGCTGCTCGCCGATCGAGTCCTCCGGCAGCTTCATGCCGGGTTTCAGTGCCTGCTCGATGATCGCCCGCCGCAGTGCCCGATAGACGGATTCGGCGCGCAGAACCGGGGCTCGCTTCTCGGCCATCGTGGCTTTCCCTCGTGCAGGAACGGTCTTGTCCGGGGGGTTCAATGTCACGATAGCGGGCTCCGCGCCAGTTTCCGCTTGTGTTCAATAATCGCATACAATACGCTTCTCATATCGTATGCAAGTATGCCTTATAATCGCACACGAAAATGACGCGCAAAGCGTCAGGTGCATAACGGGACGGCAGAAAGTGATCGAGACTCGGCGGAGCCGCAGGCGCGCCGACGCAAAAGGGGAGAAGTCGATGAAGAAGGCCTGGTTGCTGGCGGCCGTTGCCGCCTTTGCGCTCACCAGCGCGGCGGAAGCCAAGACGCTGAAATGGGGCGCCTCACGCGAGATCGCCTCGCTCGATCCCTATTCCTATGGCGAGACTTTCACACTGTCCGTGCTGAATCACGTCTATGAGGGGCTGGTGCGCTACACCGGCGATCTCAAGATCGAGCCGGCGCTGGCGGAATCCTGGGAGACGGTGTCGCCGACCGTCTGGCGCTTCAAGCTGCGCCAGGGCGTCAAGTTCCATAACGGCAACCCCTTCACGGCCGACGATGTTCTCGCCTCGCTGGCCCGCGTCACCCATGAGACCTCGCCGCTCAAGGGCAATCTGCCGGCCTATAAGAGCTCGAAGAAGATCGACGACTACACGATCGAGCTCGAGGTCAACGGCCCTTATCCGCTGCTGCTGAACGATCTCACCAACATCTTCATCTTCGACAAGGAGTGGATGGAGGCGAACAACTCGCTGCTCCCGACCGATTCCGGCAAGGGTGTGAAGGGCTACGCCACCGATAACGCCAACGGCACCGGCCCGTTCAAGGTCGAGAGCCGGCGCGCCGATTCCAAGACGGTCTTCGTCAAGAACGCCGGCTGGTGGGACAAGCCCAAGCACAATATCGACGTGATCGAGTTCTCGCCGATCACCTCGTCCTCGACCCGCGTCGCGGCGTTGCTCTCGGGTGAGATCGACTACACCAACGTCGCCCCGCTGCAGGACCTGCCCCGCCTTTCCGCCTCGCCGGACGTCAAGGTGCTGCAGACCAACGAACTGCGCTCGGTGTTCTTCGCGCTCAATCTCGGCGACAAGCTGATCGAGAGCGACGTCAAGGACAAAAACCCCTTCAAGGACATCCGGGTCCGCGAGGCGCTCTATCGCGCCATCGACATCGACGCGGTGCACAAGCGCGCCATGCGCGGCCTGTCGCGCAATACCGGCGCCCTCGTCGCCCCGGCGATCCCCGGCTACGAGCCCTCGCAGGACGAGCGCCTGCCCTTCGACCTGAACGGCGCCAAGAAGCTCCTGGCCGATGCCGGCTATCCCAACGGCTTCTCGTTCCAGATCAACTGCCAGAGCGACTCTCTCGTCAACGAGGAGGAGTTCTGCCAGGCGGTCGCGGCGATGTGGTCGCGCGCCGGCCTCAAGCCGAACCTCAGCATGGCCCCGCGCAGCCAGCAGACGCCGAAGCGCGTCAAGGGCGAGTTCGACGTCATCTCCTTCGGCTGGGCCAACGAGCCGATGATCGACGCCTACTCCCTGCTCGTGCAGGTGCTGCACTCGAAGAGCGGCACGAGTGGCGTCTTCAACTGGGGCAACTGGGGCGATCCGCGCATCGACGCGCTGATCGACAAGGCTGGTGTCGAGCTCGATACGCCCAAGCGCATCGAGATGATGAAGGAAGCGCTCAAGATCGCCAAGAAGGAGCAGCTCTTCATTCCGCTGCACCAGCAGCCGATGGCCTGGGCGATGCGCAACACCGTCGTCTCGACCGTGCAGGCCTCGGACAACAAGCCGCGGCTCTGGCTGACCATGATGAAGTGAGGCGGTCGCGGTCCAACCGTCATGGCCGGGTTTGATCCGGCCATCTCGGCAACCAGCGCCTTCTCCTGAAGTTCCCGGGTCTTCGCAGGACGAAGCCCGGGAATGACGCCGGAACGCAGGAGTTCCCATGCCGGCCTTTCTTTTCAAGCGACTGCTCAACGCCGCCGGCGTGATGCTGGCGGTGGCCTTTCTCGCCTTCCTGATCTTCCGCTTCGTCGGCGACCCCGTGGAGCTGATGCTGAACGAGCAGGCGAGCCAGCAGCAGCGCGACGAACTGCGCGTTCGCCTCGGCCTCGACAAGGGCTTCGTGCTGCAATACGCGACCTTCGTCGGCAATGCCGTGCGCGGCGATTTCGGCATCTCCTACCGCAACCAGCAGGATGTCTTCACGCTGATCTCGGAGCGCTTCCCGGCGACCTTCGAGCTGGTGCTGGTCGCGACCTTCCTGTCGCTCGCCGTCGGCGTTCCCCTGGGCGTCTACACCGCGATCCGACGAGACAGTTTTCTCGCCAAGACCCTGCAATTCGTCTCGGTGCTCGGGGTGTCCCTGCCGAGCTTCGCGCTCGGCATCCTCTTCATCCTGATCTTCTCGGTGACGCTGCAATGGCTCCCGGCCTTCGGGCGCGGCGAGGTCGTGCAGATCGGCTGGTGGAGCACCGGCTTCCTGACAGCCTCCGGCCGCAAGGCGCTGATCCTGCCCGGCATCACGCTCTCGCTCTTCCAGATCACGCTGGTGATGCGCCTTGTCCGCGCCGAGATGCTGGAGACCATGCGCACCGACTTCATCCGCTTCGCCCGGGCACGGGGCCTGCCGTCCCGCGCCGTCCATTTCGGCCATGCTTTGCGCAACTGCCTGATGCCGGTCATCACCGTCACCGGCCTGCAGATCGGCAACCTCATCGCCTTCGCGCTGGTCACCGAGACGGTCTTCCAGTGGCCGGGCATGGGCATGCTCTTCGTCCAGGCCGTGACCTTCGTCGATATCCCGGTGATGGCGGCCTATCTGATCGTCGTCTCCTTCATCTTCGTCACGCTCAACACGCTGGTGGACCTGACCTATGCCTGGGTCGACCCGCGCCTGCGCGAGGATGCGCTGACGGGAGGCGCAAATGCCCGCTGAGAAGAACCGGCCCGCTGACACCGTGACAAAGCCCGGCCGCCTGCGCCGTTTCCTCGACAGCGATATCGGCTGGAGCTTCTGCCACACGCCCGTCGCTTGGCTCTCGGCTCTGGTGCTGGCGCTGCTGGTGCTGAGCGCGCTCTTCGCCCCGCTGATCGCGCCGCAGAACCCGTACGACCTCGCGCAGATCTTCATCGACAAGGCCGAGATTCCGCCGATCTGGCAGGAGGGCGGCGAATGGCCCTTCCTGCTCGGCACCGACCCGCAGGGCCGCGACGTGCTCTCGGCCATCCTCTACGGCTCGCGCATCTCGCTGATCATCGGCTTCTCCGCCGTGGTCGTCTCGATGCTGATCGGCGTTTCGATCGGGCTGACGGCCGGCTTCTATGGCGGACGCATCGACAACCTGCTGATGCGGCTGGGCGACACCGTGCTCTCGATTCCGACGCTGCTGATGGCGATCCTGGTCTCGGCGATCTTCCGCGAGATGCTGCCGCCGGCCCTGCGCGAGCCCTTCTCCGCCGTGGTGCTGGTGCTCTCGATCGCGCTGACGAGCTGGGTGCAATACGCTCGCACCGTGCGCGCGCTGACCATGGTCGAGCGCCGCAAGGAATACGTGCTCGCCGCCCGCATCATCAAGGTGCCGGCGACGCGGATCATGGGCCGCCACATCCTGCCCAACACGATGACGCCGGTGCTGGTCTCGGCGACGCTGAGCCTCGGCCTCGCCATCCTCTCGGAGGCGACGCTCTCCTTCCTCGGCGTCGGCATGCCGATCACCCAGCCCTCGTTGGGCACGCTGATCCGCATCGGCAACCAGTACCTGTTCTCCGGCTCCTGGTGGCTCGTCGTCTTCCCCTCGCTGCAGCTCGGCCTGATCGTGCTCTCGGTCAACCTGCTCGGCGACTGGCTCCGCGACGCGCTGAACCCGAAGCTGCGCTGACCATCATAAGAAACCACGAGGATACGCCTGCGATGACTGCCTCACTCCTGATCCGCAATATCAGGCCGAATGCCGGGCCGGCTCTCGATATCCTCATCGAGAACGGCCGCATCATCCGGATCGCGAAGGACATCGTCGCGCCAGCCGGCGTGACGGTCGAGGATGGTCGCGGCGAGATCGCCATCCCCGGCCTGGTCGAGGCCCACGCCCATCTCGACAAGAGCCTCCTGGGCATGACCTGGTACGTCAACGAAGTCGGCCCGAAGCTGCTCGACAAGATCGACAACGAGCGCCTGAGCAAGAAGCGCCTCGATCTCGACCCGGCCCGCCAGTCGGCGCGCCAGACCGTGCAGTCCTCGGCGCTGGGCTCGACCCACACCCGCAGCCATGTCGATGTCGACACCGATCTCGGCCTCTGGGGCGTCGAGGGCATCATGAAGACCCGCGAGGATTACGCGGACATCATGGACATCGAACTCGTCGCCTTCCCGCAATCGGGGCTGCTGCGCCGGCCGGGCACGCTGGAGCTGATGCATGAGGCGATGAAGGCCGGCTGCGAGATCGTCGGCGGGCTCGACCCTTGCGCCATCGACCGCGATCCGAAGGGCCATCTCGATGCGATCTTCGGGCTCTGCCAGACCTATGGCCGGCCGCTCGACATCCATCTGCACGAGCCCGGCGAGATGGGCCTGTTCTCGCTCGACCTGATCATCGAGCGCACCCGCGCGCTCGGCATGAAGGGCAAGGTCACCGTCAGCCACGCCTTCTGCCTCGGCACCGCGCCGGAACTGGTCGACCCCGTGATCCCGCAGCTCGCCGATCTCGACATCGCGATCATGACGACGGCGCCGGCCCGCAACACCGCGCCGGCCGTCAAGAAGCTGCTCGATGCCGGCATCCGCGTCTGCTCGGGCTCGGACGGCATCCGCGACACCTGGGGCCCCTATGGCAATGCCGACATGGTCGAGCGCGCCATGTTCATCGGCCTGCGCAACAATTTCCGCCGCGACGACGAAGTCGAGCTGGGCCTCCATGTCTGCACGACCGGCGGCGCCCAGGTGATGGAGATCGCCGATTACGGCCTCGCCGAAGGCAAGATCGCCGATCTCGTGATCATGCCCGGCCAGAGCCTGACGGATATCGTCGTGACCCGTTCGCCCAAGCGCCGCGTGATCAAGCGCGGCAAGATCGTCGCCCGTGACGGCGTTTCGGTGAGGACTGCCCCGTGAGCCTGCAAGCCAAGAAGCGGCCCGAAGGCCGCATCCTGATGACCGCCCGCTGGGTGGTCGGCCACAAGGACGGCCGCCATCGCCTCTACGAGAACGGCGAGGTCGTGTTCGAGAACGGCGAGGTCGTCTTCGTCGGTTATGGCTTCCCCGGCGAAGTCGCACGCCGCATCGATTACGGCCATGCCCTGATCGGGCCGGGCTTCGTCGACTGCGACGCGCTCTCCGATCTCGACACCACCATCCTCGGCTATGACAACCAGCCGGCCTGGAAGAAGGGCCGTGTCTGGCCGCGCAGCTATCTCGAGGCTGGCCCCTACGAGATGTACACGCGCGAGGAACTGGCCTTTCAGAAGCGCTATGCCTTCTCCCAGTTGATCCGCAACGGCATCACCACCGCGCTGCCGATCGCCTCGCTGTTCTACCGCGCCTGGGGCGAGACGGTGCAGGAATTCGAGGACGCTGCGGTTGCCGCCGCCGATCTCGGCCTGCGCGCCTATCTCGGCCCGGCCTATCGCACCGGCAATCAGGTCGTCGAGAGCGACGGGCGCGTCGTCACCTATTACGAGGAAGAGCGCGGGCTCGCTGAGCTCGATGCCGCCATCGACTTCGCCAAGCGTCACGAAGGTGTGGCCGGCGGCCTGATCCGCGCGATGTTCGCGCCGGACCGGATCGAGACCTCGACGGCCGAACTGCTGCGCCGCACGGCGGCAGCCTCGCGCGAGCTCGATATCCCCGTCCGGCTCCATTGCTGCCAGTCGAAGATCGAATACGATCTCGTCCTCGCCCAGCACGGCATGAGCCCGCCGGAATGGCTGGAAAGCCTCGGCTTCCTCAACGAGCGTTGCCTGCTGCCGCATGGCACCGTCGTCTCCGGCAGCCGCCTGATCGACCGCCCCGGCCGCGATCTCGAGATCATCCGCGATTCCGGCGCCAGCATCGTGCATTGCCCGCTGGTCTCCGGCCGGCACGGCAACAGCATCAATCATTTCGGCAGCTATCGCGCCATGGGCCTGAACATCGCCATGGGTACCGATACCGCCCCGCCCGACATGATCATGAACATGCAGACCGGCATGATCCTCTCCCGCACCATGGCCGGCAATGTCGGCGCCGTGCGCTCCGAGGATTATTACGACGCCGCGACCATCGGCGGCGCGGATGCGTTGCAACGGCCCGATCTCGGCCGTCTCCAGCCCGGCGCCCGCGCCGACATCACTGTCTTCGCGTTCGACCGGCCGCATAGCGGACAGGTCATCGACCCCATCCAGACGATGATGCTGACCGGCCATGGCCGCGATTTCGCGACCGTGGTGATCGACGGCCGCTTCGTCATGGAGAACCGGGCCATTCCCGGCCAGGACGAGGCCGCCGACAATGCCCGCGCCCAGAAGCAGTTCGAGGGCGTGATGGCGCGCTATCCCGAGCGCACGCTCGGCCACCCGCCGATGAGCGAGATCTTCTCGTCGAGCTACCCGATCGAACGCAGCGAGGCCTCTGCATGACCGCAACCGCCGCCGCGCCTCTCCTGTCCGTCCGCGACCTGCGCATCGTCTTCGATGGCCGCCACGGCCCGTTGACCGCGCTGGACGGCGTTTCCTTCGATATCGCGCCGGGCGAGATCCTCGGCGTGGTCGGCGAGTCCGGGGCGGGCAAGTCCCTGACCGGCACGGCGGTGATCGGCCTGCTCGATCCGCCGGGCCGTGTCGCCGGCGGCGAGATCCATCTCTCCGGCCAGCGCATCGACAACCTGCCGGCCGAGCAGATGCGCAAGCTGCGCGGCCGGCGCATCGGCGCGATCTTCCAGGACCCGCTGACCTCGCTGCACCCGCTGCTCAAGGTCGGCGACCAGCTCGTCGAGACCATCCTGACCCATCTGCCGGTCAGCCGTACGGAGGCGCGCAAACGCGCGCTCGACCTGCTCAAGGAGGTCGGCATTCCCGCCGCCGAGACGCGGATCGACCATTTCCCGCACCAGTTCTCGGGCGGCATGCGCCAGCGCGTCGTCATCGCGCTCGCACTCTGCGCCGAGCCCTCTCTGATCATCGCCGACGAGCCGACGACGGCGCTCGACGTCTCCATCCAGGCCCAGATCACCACCTTGCTGAAGCGGCTCTGCCGCGAGCACGGCACCGCGATCATGCTGGTCACCCACGACATGGGCGTCATCGCCGAGACCGCCGACCGGGTCGCGGTGATGTATGCCGGCCGCATCGTCGAGATCGGCCCGGTCGCGGAGGTGACGCGCCGGCCGAGCCATCCCTATACCGCCGGGCTGATGGCCTCGATCCCCAGCGTCCATGTCCGCCACGAGCATCTCAACCAGATCGACGGCGCCATGCCGCGCCTCAACGCCATCCCGCCGGGCTGCGCCTTCAACCCGCGCTGTGGCCGGGCCGAAGCCTTCTGCCGCGAGAACAAGCCCGGCCTGCCTCTCTCTGGGCATGCCGCAGCCTGCCATTTCCCTCTGAAGGAGGCGGCCCATGCTTGAGCAAGCCACGATGCCCGCCCCAGCCCGAGCGGCTGGCGACGACATCATCCTCGATGTCGCCGCGGCCTGCTGCCGCTTCGATGTCTCGGCGCCGGCGCTCTCGCGCCTGTTTTCGCATGAGCCACGGCGCATCCTGCGCGCGGTCGAGAACGTCTCGTTCACGGTCAGGCGCGGCACCACCTTCAGCATCGTCGGCGAATCCGGTTGCGGAAAATCGACGCTCGCCCGCATGGTCGTCGGCCTGCAGCGGCCGACCGAGGGCCAGCTCAGCTTCCGCGACATCCGCCGCGCCGACGGCACCATCGGCCCGCCGCGCGTGCAGATGATCTTCCAGGACCCTTACGCCTCGCTCAATCCACGCTGGCGCGTTGGCGACATCATCGCCGAGCCGATCCGCGAGTTGGGCCTGCGCGCCGACGAGGTCGCGATCCAGCAGCGCGTCGGCGATCTCCTGGAGACCGTCGGCCTCTCGCGCACCGATGCGAGCCGTTACCCGCACGCCTTCTCGGGTGGCCAGCGCCAGCGCATCTCGATTGCGCGTGCGCTCGCGACCGAAGCCGATTTCCTCGTCTGCGACGAACCGACCTCGGCGCTCGACGTTTCCGTGCAGGCGCAGATCCTCAACCTGATGGTCCGGCTGCAGAAGGAATTCGGGCTGACCTATCTCTTCATCAGCCACAATCTCTCGGTCGTTCGGCACATGTCGGACGATATCGCGATCATGTATCTCGGCCGCTTCGTCGAGGCGGGTCCGGCCGAGCAGGTCTTCACCCGGCCGCAGCACCCCTATACGCGCCTGCTGCTCGACACGATCCCCGATGTCGAGCGGCCGAACCGGGAACGCCGGCCAATGTCCGGCGAGGTGCCGAGCCCGATCAGCCCGCCAGCCGGCTGCACCTTCAACCCGCGCTGCGCGCAAGCCGCCGACCGCTGCCGTGTCGAGCGGCCGGAGCTGCGGCAACTGGGTGGTGTCCGCGTTTCCTGCCACTTCGCCTGAGGTGTGGGCACCGCTGACCCGACCTCAGTGGCATCGAGCCACAGCCTTGTCATTCCGGGGCGCGCCGCAGGCGTGAACCCGGAACCCACGACCGGGTTAGATATCGGGTATGCTGTTGCCGGTAGCCCGCCCGGTCGTGGGTTCCGGGTTCTTCGCTCCGCGAAGCCCCGGAATGACAAAGGTGGTTCAGCCGCCCGCTCAGCTTAGCCGACCAGCGTCGCTTCCAGCGTGATCGGCGCCTTGAATAGCTTCGAGACCGGGCAGCCGGCTTTGGCCTTACCGGCCAGCGACTCGAAGGTTTCCTGGTCGGTGCCGGGCACCTTGCCTTTGAGCGTCAGGTGGATCGCGGTGATGGCGTAGCCGTCATCGAGCTTGTCGAGCGTCACCCGGGCCGAGGTGTCCAGTGCATCGGCCTTGAGCCCGGCTTCGCCGAGAATGAGCGAGAGCGCCATGGTGAAGCAGGCGGCATGCGCGGCGCCGATCAGCTCCTCGGGATTGCTGCCGGGCTTGCCTTCGAAGCGGCTGGCGAAGCCGTAAGGGTAGGCGTCGAGCGCCTTGGTCTCGGTCGAGATCGTGCCCTTGCCGTCCTTGATGCCGCCCTCCCAATGGGCCGCGCCGGTCTTGTTGATCGCCATGATGCTGTCTCCCGTTCTGGTTGGATCGGTATCCTGCGGCAGGAACGCTACCCTTCGACAACGGTCGAGCGCGAGTCCGGTTCACCGGCACGCGACCGCCAGAGGACAAATATGTCGAATTGCCCTAAGGTCATCATCCCGAACGCTGGAGGCTGCCATGACCGCATTCAATGCCGTTCGTTTCAAGGTGAAGCCGGGGATGGAGACCGCTTTTCTGGACGCCCATCGTCATGTCGCCGCCGATTGGCCCGGCCTGCGGCACGCGAACATCATCGCGGCCGGCGAGGGGCGTTATTGCATCATCGCGGAATGGGAGAGCATGGATGCGATGGCGGCGGCCCGCCCGCAGATGATCGCCACGCTCAACGGCTTCCGTCATACGCTCGATGATCTCGGCAACGGGCTCGGCGTCACCGATCCGATCGCCGGTACGGTGGCCCTGTCGCTGAAATAGAGCCCGCACCCGCGCGAGGCCGCGCCGGATGTCACAAGCGAAAGGCCCGCACCGATCGCTCGATGCGGGCCGTCTGATTGGCCGAAGATGTCGTCGCTCAGCGGAACAGGGCCAGCGACTTCGACAGCGTGATCCAGACGCCCCAGGCGATCGGCAGGCCGACCACGGCCCAGGCGAGGAGAGCGGTGCCGTCGAAGCCGCCCTTGCCGATGCCGTAGGAGCCGTAATGGGCCGTCGCGTCGACGCTCGCCGACCGCTTCTGGAGCGCTGCGACCTCGGCATCCTTCATGAACCATTTGGCCGCGACCGGACGGACCAGCAGGTTGCAGAGGAAGCCCAGCACCAGCATGCCGGCGAGGATGTACATGGTGCGGTCATAGACCTGCGCGCGCGGCACGCCGGCCGCGATCTGCGCTTCGCGGATATAGTTCACCACGACCGGGCCGATGATGCCGGCGGTCGACCACGCCGTCAGCAGGCGGCCATGGATGGCGCCGACGAACTGCGTGCCGAACATGTCGGCGAGATAGGCCGGCACCGTCGCGAAGCCGCCGCCATACATCGACAGGATGATGCAGAAGAAACCGACGAAGAGCGCCAGAGACCCGGCATGCGCCGCCCAGGGCGAGAGCGCATAGAGCAGGATGCCGAGCCCGAAGAAGGTGGCATAGGTCAGCTTGCGGCCGAGCTTGTCCGAAAGCGAGGCCCAGAAGAAGCGCCCGGCGATGTTGAACAGCGAGAGCAGGCCGACGAAGGCCGCCGCGATCGTGGCGATCTGCGTCTTCTGCGCGGCGTCGAGCGCGGAAAAGCCGATCTCCGGCTTGCCGATCAGCGAGCCCGCGAATATCTCCTGCAGCATCGGCGAGGCCATGCCGAGCACGCCGATGCCGGCCGAGACGTTGAGGGTCAGCACCGACCAGATCAGCCAGAACTGCTTGGTCTTGTGCGCGTTCTTCAGGTGGACATGGCCGGAGGTGATCATGGCGTTCTGCGTTGCCGGCGGCGTCCAGCCTTCCGGGCGCCAGTTCGCCGGCGGCACGCGATAGCCGAAGGTACCGGCCATCATGAAGACGAAATAGATCGCGGCCATGGCGACGAAGGTCTGCCAGACGCCGACCGATTGCGCCGTCTTGAAATGGTTCATCAGCATGTCCGCCAGCGGCGAGCCGATCATCGCGCCGCCGCCGAAGCCCATGATCGCCATGCCGGTCGCCATGCCGCGCCGGTCCGGGAACCATTTCACCAGCGTCGAGACCGGCGAGATATAGCCGAGACCGAGACCGATGCCGCCGATCACGCCGGAGCCCACCCACATCAGCCAGAGCTGGTGCCAGTAGACGCCGAGCGCCGAGATCAGCAGGCCGCCGCACCAGCACAAAGTCGAGACGAAGGCCGCCTTGCGCGGGCCGACCCGCTCGAGCCAGCCGCCCCAGATCGCGGCCGATGAGCCGAGCAGCACGAAGAACAGCGTGTACATCCAGCCGAGATCGGCGACCTTCCAGTCGCAGGATGTGGTGAACAGCGAGCCGATCAGGCCGACATCCGCCGCGCAGGCGACGGGCTTGGTGATGCCGATCGCCTGGCTCAGCGGCAGCCAGAACACCGAGAAGCCATAGGCCATGCCGATGCACAGATGGATGCAGAGCGCGGCCGGCGGCACGAGCCAGCGGTTGAAGCCCGGCTTGGCGATGGTCCGTTCGCGGTCGAGCAGGCCGATGCCGCCCCCGACCTGTCCGATATCCTGTGCGACACTCATTCCCCGGTTCCTTTCCCCATGGCTTCGCCGTTCGGGCCGGGTAGGGTCCCAGCTCGCTTGTGTCTTCTCATCGCCGGCAGAACCGGCGTCTGGCTGCTAACCTCCGCGCCCGGGCCTGATCTGCGGCAAGGCTTGCCGCAGCAGGGGCGTGAGGTCCTCCGGCCGGTTGGCGAAGGCGGCGAGGAAGTCCTCGCGCATGCGCCCGGTCCAGAACTGGTTGATATGGTCGGAGACGGAAGCGGCCGCTTCCGTCTCCGGATACGCCTTGAAGAAATCGGCGATCTGCCCGGCCATGCGCCGGAGCTTCTCGACGTTCTCAGCGTGGTGATCGGTGGTCAGGCCGGCCTCCGTCATCGGGCGATGGTCTCGGTTTCGGGCGCGAGAGCACCGGTGAAGACGATGCAGCCGTCGCGCCGCGCCACGGCGGCCAAGGTCAGGCCGAGATGTCGGGCGCGCTCGATCGCGAGCGAAGTCGGTGCGGAGATCGCGACCAGCGTACCGGCGCCGAAGATCGCGGCCTTCTCGACCATCTCGAACGAGGCGCGGCTGGTGACGAGCAGGAAGCCTTCGCTGGCATCCGCTCCGGCGCGGAGCCGCGCCCCGATCAGCTTGTCGAGCGCGTTGTGGCGGCCGACATCCTCGCGCACCGCCAGGATCGCGCCGGAGGCATCGCACCAGGCGGCGCCATGGACGGCGCGGGTGAGCTGGTTCAGCGGCTGATGCTTGTCGAGCGCGGCGAGTGCAGCCTCGATCGCTGCGGCAGATACGGCACGAGAAGCCCGCGTCGCCGCATCGGCCATCGGGATTTCCTCGATGGTCTCGACACCGCAGAGCCCGCAGGAGGTCCGGCCCGAGAGATTGCGCCGCCGCGCCAGATGCTCGCGGAAGCGCCCCGGCGCGAGCTCGACCGTGACGATGACGCCCTCGTCCTTCGGCTCGACGGCAATGGCGCGAATCTCGTCCGCGCCGCGCACGATGCCTTCGGTCAGGCTGAATCCGGCAACGAAATCCTCAAGATCCGACGGGCTCGCCATCATCACCGCATAGGGCATGTTGCCGTAGACGATGTTGATGGGAGTCTCGACCGCGACCTCGATCTCGCGCGCGCCCTCCTGCGCCGCGCCGAAACGCAGCGGCTCGGCCGTGACGGCGGCCGAGGCCGGCGGCTGGGCTTCGCGGTTATTCCGCGGCATCGGGCAGGCGCTCCGCGATCCGGCGCAAGGTCACGTCTTCCTCGAAATTCTTCTCCTGCCAGGCGGAATACGCGTTGGTGCGCCGGACCTCAACGGCGGTGACCTTGTATTCCGGGCAGTTCGTCGCCCAGTCCGAATAATCGGTGGTGATGACGTTGGCGCCGGTCTTGGCATGATGGAAGGTCGTGTAGACCACGCCCGGCTGCATCCGCTCGGAGATCACGGCACGGAGCGCGATATCGCCCGAGCGGCTGGCCAGCGCGACGAGGTCACCGTCGCGGATGCCGCGGCTCTCGGCGTCGAAGGCATGGATCTCCAGCACGTCCTCGTCATGCCAGGCGCCGTTCTCGGTGCGCCGCGTCTGCGCGCCGACATTGTATTGCGAGAGGATGCGGCCCGTCGTGAGCAGCAGCGGGAAGCGCGGTCCCGTGCGTTCGTCGGTCGGGATGTATTCGGTGATCATGAACTTGCCCTTGCCGCGCACGAAGCGGTCGACATGCATCAAGGGCGTGCCGGTCGGCGCTTTGTCGTTGCAGGGCCACTGCACCGAACCCAGCTTCTCCAGCTTGTCATAGGAGACCCCGGCGAATGAGGGCGTCAGCCGCGCGATCTCGTCCATGATCTCGCTGGGATGGCCGTAGGCCATCTCGTAGCCGAGGGCGCGGGCCAGATCGATCGTGACCTGCCACTCGTCCTTGCCGGCGAGCGGCGCCATCACCTGCCGGACGCGGTTGATGCGCCGCTCGGCATTGGTGAAGGTGCCGTCCTTCTCCAGGAAGGAGGCGCCCGGCAGGAAGACATGGGCGTATTTCGCCGTCTCGTTCAGGAAGATGTCCTGGATGACGACGCATTCCATCGAGGCGAGGCCCGCCGTGACATGCTTGGTGTTGGGGTCGGACTGGGCGATGTCCTCGCCCTGGACATAGAGGCCCTTGAACGTGCCCTCGACCGCCTCGTCCAGCATGTTGGTGATGCGCAGACCCTGTTCGGCATCGAGCGGCACGCCCCAGAGCATCTCGAAGACCTGCCGGGTCGAATCGTCGGAGACGTGGCGATAGCCCGAGAACTCGTGCGGGAACGAGCCCATGTCGCAGGAGCCCTGGACATTGTTCTGCCCACGCAGCGGATTGATGCCGACGCCGTCGCGCCCGATATTGCCGGTCGCCATGGCGAGGTTCGCCATCGCCATCACCGTGGTCGAGCCCTGGCTGTGCTCGGTGACGCCGAGCCCGTAATAGATCGCGCCATTGCCGCCGGTGGCATAGAGCCGCGCCGCCGCGCGTACATCGGCCGCCGGCACGCCGGTATAGGTCTCGCTCGCCTCCGGCGAGTTCTCCTCGCGGGCGACGAAGCGGGCCCAGTGCTCGAAATCTCCGAGATCGCAGCGCTCCCGCACATAGGCCTCGTCGATCAGCCCTTCGGTGACGACGACATGGCTGAGCGCATTGAGCAGCGCGACATTGGTGCCGGGCCTGAGCGGCAGGTGGTAATCCGCCTTCACATGCGGCGACTGCACCATGTCGATCTTGCGGGGATCGGCGACGATCAGGCGGGCGCCCTCACGGATGCGCTTCTTCATGCGCGAGGCGAAGACGGGGTGTCCGTCGGTCGGGTTGGCGCCGATGATCAGGATGACGTCGGATTTGGCGACGGACTTGAAGTCCTGCGTGCCGGCCGAGGTGCCGAGCGTCGTCCGCAGGCCGTAGCCGGTCGGCGAATGGCAGACGCGGGCGCAGGTATCGACATTGTTGTTGCGGAAGGCGGCGCGCACCAGCTTCTGGACGAGGAAGACCTCCTCGTTGGTGCAGCGCGACGAGGTGATGGCGCCGACCGATTCACGGCCGTACTTGCTCTGGATGCGCTTGAACTCGGAGGCGGCGTAGTTGATCGCCTCTTCCCACGACACTTCGCGCCACGGGTCGGTGATCTTCGCCCGGATCATCGGCTTGGTCATGCGGTCGGTATGGGTGGCATAGCCCCAGGCGAAGCGGCCCTTGACGCAGCTATGGCCCTCATTGGCCTTGCCGTCCTTGTAGGGCACCATGCGGATGACGCGGTCGCCCTGCATCTCCGCCTTGAACGAGCAGCCGACGCCGCAATAGGCGCAGGTCGTGACCACCGAATGCTCGGGCTGGCCATGCTCGATGACCTTGTTCTCCATCAGCGTTGCGGTCGGGCAGGCCTGCACGCAGGCACCGCAGGAGACGCATTCGGATCCCAGGAAATCGGTCGGTCCGGCCGCGACACGCGAGTCGAAGCCGCGGCCGGTGATCGTCAGCGCGAAGGTGCCCTGCACCTCCTCGCAGGCGCGCACGCAGCGATTGCAGACGATGCATTTCGACGGATCGTAGGTGAAATAGGGGTTCGACGTATCCTTCGCGAGCCAGTTCTCGTTGGCGAGCCCGTCTGAACCCTTGGCGAAGACGTGGTTCTCGCCCTCGTAGCCGTAGCGCACCTCGCGCAGGCCGACAGCGCCGGCCATGTCCTGCAATTCGCAATCGCCATTGGCCGAGCAGGTCAGGCAGTCCAGCGGATGGTCGGAGATGTAGAGCTCCATCACGCCCTTGCGTAAGGACGAGAGGTTCTCCGACTGAGTGCGGACGACCATGCCCTCTTCAGCGGGCGTCGTGCAGGAGGCGGGTGTGCCGCGCCGTCCCTCGATCTCGACGAGGCAGAGCCGGCAGGAGCCAAAGGGTTCGAGCGAGTCGGTGGCGCAGAGCTTCGGAATCGCCGTTCCCATGCTCATCGCCGCCGCCATCACCGAGGTGCCGGCCGGCACCGTGACGCTCTGGCCGTCGATGGTCAGCGTCACCGTCTTCTCGGAGAGACGGATCGGCGTGCCGTAGTCGATTTCCTTGATCAGGGCCATGGCGGCATCCTCATATCCGGCGCTCGGCGGTAGGCTCTCCTTCTCCCCTTGCGGGAGAAGGTGGCCGCGCAGCGGCCGGATGAGGGGGCGCGCTGCGGTCCCCGCTCTGCAATCTGGAAGGTGCAAGACGGGCGGCGTCGCGCGACCCCTCACCCCAACCCTCTCCCGCAAGGGGAGAGGGGGCAGGGCAGGGCCCCTCACGGTCGAAATCTTCGGGGAAATGGTTGAGCGCGCTCAGCACCGGCATGGGGGTGAGCCCGCCCATCGCGCAGAGCGACGCGTCGGTCATCAGCTTCGAGAGATCGCGCAGCACGGCGATGTTCTTGGGAACCTCAGTGCCGGCGATGATGCGGTCCATCGTCTCGACGCCGCGTGTCGCGCCGATCCGGCAGGGCGTGCACTTGCCGCAGCTTTCCTTGGCGCAGAAGGCGAAGGCGAAGCGGGCCTGCTTGGCCATGTCGACGCTGTCGTCGAACACGACGATGCCGCCATGGCCGAGCATCGCCCGCATGGCCGCCAATGCCTCGTAATCCATCTGCACGTCGAGCTGCCCGGCCGTCAGATAGGCGCCGAGCGGCCCGCCGACCTGCACGGCCCGGATCGGCCGGCCCGAGAGCGTGCCGCCGCCCATATCCTCGATGATCTCGCGCAGGCTGATGCCGAAGGCGAGCTCGATCAGCCCGCCGCGCTTGACGTTGCCGCCGAGCTGGATCGGCAGCGTGCCGCGCGAGCGCCCCATGCCGTAATCGGCATAGGCCTGCGCGCCGTGGTCCAGGATCCAGGGTACGGCGGCGAAGGAGAGCACGTTGTTGACGACGGTCGGCTTGCCGAAGAGGCCTTGCAAGGCCGGCAGCGGCGGCTTGGCCCGGACGATGGCGCGCTTGCCTTCGAGGCTTTCGAGCAGCGAGGTTTCCTCGCCGCAGATATAGGCGCCCGCGCCGAGCCGCACTTCCAGGTGGAACGCGTGCTCCGAGCCCAGCACCGAGGCGCCGATCAGCCCGGCGGCTTCGGCCTTCAGGATGGCGCGCTGCAAAGTGCGGTAGGCATGCGGATATTCGGAGCGCAGATAGATGTAGCCGCGCGTCGCCCCGACCGCGATCGCCGCGATCGTCATGCCCTCGATGGTGAGATAGGGGTCGCCTTCGAACAGCATCCGGTCGGCAAAGGTGCCGCTATCGCCCTCGTCGGCATTGCAGACGATGTATTTCTGCTCGGCTTTCGCGTCGTGGACGGTCTTCCACTTGATGCCGGTCGGAAAGCCGGCGCCGCCGCGTCCGCGCAGGCCGGAGGTCTTCACCGCCTCGACGATCTCGCCGCCGGTGAGCGCCAGCGCCTTCTCCAGTCCCTTGAAGCCGCCATGGGCGCGATAGTCCGCGATCGAGAGTGGGTCGATGACGCCGACGCGCTCGAAGGTGAGGCGCTGCTGGCGCTTCATCCAGTCGAGCTCCTCGGTCTTGCCGAGGCGCAAGCCATGCGCGCCGCCTGTGACGAGGCCGGCATCGAAAAGCGAGGGCACGTCCTTGGCCGCGACCGGCCCGTAGGCGATGCGGCCCTCGTTGGTCTCGACCTCGACCATGGGCTCCAGCCAGAGCATGCCGCGCGAGCCGTTGCGGACAACCTCGATGGCAAGCCCGCGCACCGCCGCTTCGCTGGCGATGGTCTGTGCGACGGCCTCCGCGCCGACTGAGAGGGCGGCAGCGTCGACGGGAACGAAAATCCGGACCGGGTTGGCGCTCATGAATGCGCACTTCCGTGCTGGCAGAGCCCGGCGATGCGGGCGGCATCGACGCGCCCGATCAATTCGCCATCGACCAGGGCGGAGGGCCCGAGCGCGCAATTGCCGAGACAATACACCGTTTCCACGACGGCGTCGCCGGCATGGTGGCCGTCGACCGTGATGCCGTGGTTCCGGGCGAGGTCATCGACGACGTGTTCGCAGCCCAACGACTGGCAGGCTTCGGCCCGGCAGAGCTTGATGACGCGCGTCGGCTGCGGGGTGGTCTTGAAGTCGTGGTAGAAGGAGATCGCGCCATGGACCTCGGCGCGCGACAGGTTCAGTACCTCGGCGATCAGAGGCACGGCTTGCGGGTCGACATAGCCGAACTCGTCCTGAAGGGCGTGCAGCATCGGCAGCGTGGCGCCTTCAAGCTGCGCCAGCCCTGCGACGATCATGCGCGCGCTGTCCTGATCCCAGGCCGGATAAGCCGCCATGTTTCCTCCATAGGCCCGGTTCGCCGGGCGCTCGTTAAGGGGAGGGTGGTTGAAACTGGAATGATTTCAAATCGTTTCTTTCGAAGGCGTGATAGGTTTTGACTATCAAAACGAGGCGATGGCAGCTGGTGTGGCGTGAAGGACCAGATTTCATGGCTTGAAAGTTTCGGAAAGCTGGGATTTTGCGCTGCACAATGCGGTGGTGGTTCTAAGACGATAGGCGAAGTCTATCGTACGATCGGGCGCCGCGGGAGCCCGGCATCGGCGACGGGCTTCGTCATCATCAGGAGGTTGCGCGCGAGAGGCGCGACGGGCTGCCGGTCGGCCACGATCAGCCCGATCGTGCGCTGCGCCTCGGGCTCGACCAGCGACAGCGCCCTTGTGCCGAGCGGCACGCCGAAGAACTCCAGCAATTGCAGAGAGACGATGCTGGCGACGCCCTGGATGCCGGCATGCGAACATAGGTTGAAGATCGAATTGGTCTCGATCATCGGCCGGGGCGCCGTGCCGACCGAGCGGAAGATGCCGTCGATGATGCGCCGGTTCTGCATGTCGCCGGTGAGCAGGCAGAGCTTCTGCTCGGCCGCTTCCGCCCAGGTGATCGTATCGCGCGCACCGAACGGCCCGTCCTCGCGCGTCAGCAGCACATAGGATTCCTGGTAGATCGGCTTCGAGATCACCCGGTCGAGCGGCTCGTTGTCGAGATAGGTCAGGCCGACATCGAGCTCGAAATCGTCGATGCCCTGCTGGATCTCCTGCGAGGTCAGCGAGAGCACGGTCAGCGACACCGCCGGGTAGCGTTCCGAGAAGGGCGCGGTGATATGGGCGATCATCGGCAGCGCGGTCGGGATCGCGCCCAGCCTGATCCGGCCGGAGACGCCCTCGCGCAGTTCGGCGATCGAATCCTTCATCACCTCGGCCTCGGCCAGGATGCGCCTGGCATGGGCAAGGACGACCTCGCCCTCCTTGGTGAAGCCCTGGAAGCGCCGCCCGCGCTCGACGATCATCACGCCGAGTTCCTCCTCGAGCTGCACGATCGCGGCCGAGAGTGTCGGCTGCGAGACATGGCAGGCCTCGGCCGCGCGGCGGAAATGCTTCTCGCGGGCGAGCGCGTCGAGATAAACCAGTTGGCGAATGATCATGATGTCGTGTCGGCCGCGGCACCGGTCGCCGCGGGCGCGAGCATCGGCATAGCCGCGCGCCGTTGCAAGGGCGGCGGTTGCATTCCTGCAAACAGCCTGTTGCTGCCGGGGCAACGCTCTGAGAATTGCGTTGCGGCAATCCCGCCCCTACCTCCCGGAGGCCGGGATGGCCGGCAGGCAAAGGGCTGCGTCGCGGCCTCAGGATGATCATGGCACAGGAACTGGAATTCGGGCTCGACACCTTCGGCGACGTCACCAACGGGGCGGATGGCAAGCCGCTGCCGCATGCGCAGGTGATCCGCAATCTGGTCGACGAAGCCGTCCTGGCCGATCAGGTCGGCATCGATTTCATCGGCGTCGGCGAGCATCACCGGGCCGATTTCGCGGTCTCCTCGCCGGAGACGGTGCTGGCCGGCATGGCGACGCGCACCAGCCGGATCAAGCTCGGCTCGGCCGTGACCGTGCTTTCCTCGGACGATCCGGTCCGCGTCTTCCAGCGCTTCGCGACGGTCGACGCACTCTCGAACGGGCGCGCCGAGGTCATCCTCGGCCGGGGCTCCTTCACCGAATCCTTCCCGCTCTTCGGCCTCGACCTGCGCGATTACGAGAAGCTGTTCGAGGAGAAGCTCGATCTCTTCGCCGGCCTGCTGCCGCAGGAGCCATTGACCTGGCAGGGCTCGATCCGTCCGCCGCTCAAGGACCAGCTGGTCTATCCGCCGGTCGAGAACGGCCCGCTCAAGACCTGGATCGGCGTCGGCGGCAGCCCGGAATCGGTGGTGCGCGCGGTGCGCTACGACCTGCCCTTGATGCTCGCCATCATCGGCGGCGACCCGTTGCGCTTCAAGCCGTTCGTGGACCTCTACCACCGCGCCTACGGCCAGATCGGCAAGCCGGCCAAGCCCGTCGGCGTGCATTCGCCGGGCTATGTCGCGGCGACCGACGAGCAGGCCAAGGAGGAGTTCTTCCCGGCCTTCAAGCAGATGCGCGACCGCATCGGCGCCGAGCGCGGCTGGCCGCCCATGGGCCGGGACGAGTTCGAGCAGGAGGTCGCGCGCGGCTCGCTCTATCTCGGATCGCCCGAGACGGTGGCCCGCAAGATCGCTGCGACCGCCAAGGGGCTGGGCATCGCCCGCTTCCAGCTCAAGTACAGCGCCGGGCCGCTGGAGCACGAGAAGGCGATGGAGTGCATCCGGCTCTACGGCGAGAAGGTCGTGCCGCTGGTGCGGGAGATGCTGGCCTGAAGGTCCAATGCCGCAGCGCTCCCTCCATGGTCATCCCGGGCGGAGCGCAGCGGAGACCCGGGATCCAGGCCTGAACCTTCTGCGGAAGCGCTCCGGAATGGATCCCGGATCGGCGCGGCTTCGCCGCTTGTCCGGGATGACCGCATACGGGATTGGGCCGGAGTGCTTAGGGCGCCTTCAACGGATCGACCGAGAGCGTCCGCTTCAGCGCTCTCAGGCCGAAGGTCGTCCGCGTCTGCCGGACACCCGGAATGCGGTAGATCGTTCCGCGCAGGAACCGCTCGTAATGGTCGGTGCCGCTGACCACGACCTTGGCGAGATAGTCGTACTCGCCGGTGACCAGATGCGCCTCGACCACCTCCGGCGCGCGGCTCAGCGCCTCGCCGCATTGGTCGAGCACCTGATCGTCATGCTTGTCGAGCGTGATCTCGACGAAGACGATGTTGTTGTAGCCGAGCGCCTTGTGGTCGAGCAGCGCGACGTATTTCTCGATCGCGCCGGATTCCTCCAAGCGCTTCACCCGCGTCCAGCAGGGCGAGGGGGAGAGCCCCACCTTCTCGGCCAGGGCCTGCGTGGTCAGGCGCCCGTCATCCCGCAACGCAGCGAGAATCTTGCGATCGATCAGATCGAGAGCAGGACCGTTCTGGCTCTTTTTATTCATCGGGTGATCATTCTGCAAACGAGGTAGATTGCGGCAATTTCTTCTGCCTGATTTCATCGTTTCCGGCAAATTCGGAATGAACCTCTGAGGCTCCCCCGCTAGCGTTGGTTGCAAGGGGAACGATCGCCGGCGGGCTGTGCGTCCTGCCGCATCACGAAGAGCGCGACAGGCGCTTGCGGGATGCGCGCGAAGGCGGAATGCTGGTGGCGTCAGGGATGGAGGCGCTCATGAGCAGCGACAAGTCAGGCCAGGCGCCGACAGCAACCCAGCCACTGCAGTTCCATGTCCCGAAACCAGCGAGCCGTCCGGGTGAGAAGCCGGATTTCTCCCATGTCGTGATCCCGAAGGCGGGCTCGGTCGCGCGCCCGCCCGTCGATGTCGATCCCAAGGACATCCGCGACCTCGCCTATTCGATCATTCGCGTGCTCAACCGCGAGGGCGAGGCGGTCGGCCCCTGGGTGCCCGATCTCTCGCATGACGACCTGATCCGGGGTCTGCGCCACATGATGACGCTGCGCACCTTCGACGGGCGCATGCAGATGGCGCAGCGCCAGGGCAAGACCTCGTTCTACATGCAGCACACCGGCGAGGAGGCGGTGAGCTGCGCCTTCCGCATCGCGCTCCAGCCCGGCGACATGAATTTCCCGACCTATCGCCAGGCGGGCCTGCTGATCGCCCACGACTACCCGCTCGTCGACATGATGTGCCAGATCTACTCGAACGAGCGCGACCCGATGAAGGGCCGGCAACTGCCGGTGATGTACTCCTCCAAGGAGCACGGCTTCTTCTCGATCTCCGGCAATCTCGCGACGCAATACGTGCAGGCCGTGGGCTGGGCGATGGCTTCGGCGATCAAGAACGACACCCGCATCGCCGCTGCCTGGATCGGCGACGGCTCGACGGCGGAATCGGATTTCCACGCCGCGCTCGTCTTCGCCTCGACCTACAAGGCGCCGGTCGTGCTCAACGTCGTCAATAACCAGTGGGCGATCTCGACCTTCCAAGGCATCGCGCGCGGCGGCTCCGGCACGTTTGCTGCGAGGGGGCTCGGCTTCGGCATCCCGGCCTTGCGCGTCGACGGCAACGACTACCTCGCGGTCTATGCGGTCGCGCAATGGGCGATCGAGCGCGCCCGCCGCAATCTCGGGCCGACGCTGGTCGAGTATGTCACCTATCGCGCCGGCGCCCATTCCACCTCGGACGACCCCTCCGCCTACCGCCCCAAGCACGAATCCGACGATTGGCCCTTGGGCGATCCGCTGATCCGCCTGAAGCAGCATCTGATCGCGGTCGGTGCCTGGTCGGAAGAGCGCCACAAGCAGGCGGAAGCCGAGATCCTCGCCACCGTCATCGCCGCGCAGAAGGAGGCCGAGAGCTTCGGCACGCTGCATTCCGGCGGAAAGCCCTCGGCGCGCGACATTTTCGAGGACGTCTATGCCGAGCTGCCGCCGCATCTGCGGCGCCAGCGCCAGCAGATCGGAGTGTGACGCCATGGCACGCATGACGATGATCGAGGCGATCCGCTCCGCCATGGACGTCTCCATGGGCCGCGACGACGATGTCGTGGTCTTCGGCGAGGATGTCGGCTTCTTTGGCGGCGTCTTCCGCTGCACCCATGGCCTCCAGCAGAAATACGGGGTGTCGCGCTGCTTCGACGCGCCGATCAGCGAGGCCGGCATCGTCGGCACCGCGATCGGCATGGCCTCCTATGGCCTGAAGCCCTGCATCGAAATCCAGTTCGCCGATTACATGTACCCGGCCTATGACCAGATCGTCTCGGAGGCCGCCCGCCTGCGCTACCGCTCGGCCGGCGACTTCACCTGCCCGCTGGTCATCCGCATGCCGACCGGCGGCGGCATCTTCGGCGGTCAGACCCATAGCCAGAGCCCGGAAGCGCTCTTCACCCATGTCTCGGGCCTGAAGACCATCGTCCCCTCGAACCCCTATGACGCCAAGGGCCTGCTGATCTCGGCGATCGAGGACCCCGACCCGGTGATCTTCCTCGAGCCGAAGCGACTCTATAACGGCCCCTTCGACGGTCATCACGAGCGCCCGGTGACGGCCTGGTCGAAGCACGAACTCGCCGACGTGCCGGAGGGCCATTACACCGTGCCGCTCGGCAAGGCGGTGACGCGGCGCGAGGGCTCGGCCGTCACCATCCTCGCCTATGGCACCATGGTCCATGTCGCACTGGCGGCGGCCGAGGACACCGGCATCGACGCCGAGGTGATCGACCTGCGCACCCTCGTCCCGCTCGACCTCGAAGCGATCGTCGCCTCGGTCCAGAAGACCGGCCGTTGCATCGTGCTGCACGAGGCGACGCTCACCTCAGGCTTCGGCGGCGAGCTTACGGCGCTGGTGCAGGAGCATTGCTTCTATCATCTGGAGGCGCCGGTGATGCGCGTCACCGGTTGGGACACGCCCTATCCGCATGCGCAGGAATGGGACTATTTCCCCGGCCCCGCCCGCCTCGGACAGGCGCTGCGCGACATCATGGAGGCACGCTGATGGCCGAGCGCATCATCAAGCTGCCGGATGTCGGCGAAGGCATCGCGGAAGCGGAACTCGTCGAGTGGCACGTCAAGGTCGGGGACATCGTCCGGGAGGACGACCTGCTCGCCGCCGTGATGACCGACAAGGCAACGGTAGAAATCCCGTCGCCTGTCGAGGGCGAGGTGACTTGGGTCGGCGCCGAGGTCGGCGACACCGTCGCGATCGGCTCGGCCATCGTGAAGCTGAAGGTCGCGGGCGAGGGTGCCGCGGCCGAGGAGCCGGCGATGGATAACCTCAGCCCTCATCCTGAGGAGCCGCGCAGCGGCGTCTCGAAGGATGCTCCAGCGGGTTCCGGAGCCTCTTCGGCCATCCTTCGAGACGCCGTTCCCAAGGGAACGGCTCCTCAGGATGAGGGCTCGCGGAGTGGGCAGCGCGCGCCGGCCAAGCCAGTCGCACCGCCGCCGCCGAAGCTCGCGCGTGCCGACGCAGCCCCGGCCCAGCGCCGCGCGCCGGGCGAGAAGCCGCTGGCTTCGCCGGCCGTGCGCCTGAAGGCGCGCGAGGCCGGGGTCGATCTGCGCCAGGTCCAGGGCACCGGCCCTGCCGGCCGCATCAGCCATCAGGATATCGACGCCTTCCTGCTGCGCGGCCCGGAGCCCACCCGCGGTGGCGGGCTCGTCGAGCAGAGCGCCGTCACCGAGGTCAAGATCGTCGGCCTGCGCCGCCGCATCGCCGAGAAGATGGCGCTGTCGAAGTCGCGCATCCCGCACATCACCATCGTCGAGGAGGTGAACGTCTCAGCCCTGGAGGACCTGCGCGCGACGCTGAACAAGAAGCCGACGCCGGAGCGGCCGAAGCTGACGCTGCTGCCCTTCCTGATGCGCGCCATGGTCAAGGCGCTCGCCGAGCAGCCGGCGCTGAACGCGCTCTATGACGACGAGACCGGGATCGTGCGCCAGCATGCCGCGATCAATATCGGCATCGCCACGCAGACGCCGACCGGCCTGATCGTGCCGGTGGTGAAGCATGCCGAGGCGCGCGATCTCTGGGGCTGCGGCATCGAGCTCGCCCGACTCGCCGAGCGCGGCCGCGACGGCACTGCGACGCGCGATGAGTTGACGGGTTCGACGATCACCATCACCTCGCTGGGCGCGCTCGGCGGGATCGCGACCACGCCGGTGATCAACTATCCGGAAGTCGCCATCGTCGGCGTCAACAAGATGGTCGTGCGCCCGGTCTGGGACGGCACCACCTTCGTGCCGCGCAAGATGATGAACCTCTCCTCCAGCTTCGACCATCGCGTCATCGACGGCTGGGACGCCGCCGTCTTCGTGCAGCGGCTGAAGGAGCTGCTGGAGAACCCGGCCACGCTCTTTGTGGATCTGTGACGTGATGGTTGTGGTGCCTGAACAGAACGGGTCATCCCGGACGCAGCGAAGCGAAGATCCGGGATCCATGCCTGAACCTTTCCTGGGAATGCTCCGGCATGGATCCCGGGTCGCCCTTCGGTCGCCCGGGATGACGGCGTGGTTCGGGCGAGACATTCTCCCCTGCGGTGGTGGAGCGAACGCATGACCGAAATCACCTGCAAGCTCCTCGTCATCGGCGCCGGCCCCGGCGGCTATGTCTGCGCTATCCGCGCCGGCCAGCTCGGCATCGACACCGTCATCGTCGAGAGCACCAAGCTCGGCGGTTCCTGCCTCAATGTCGGCTGCATCCCCTCCAAGGCGATGATCCATGTCGCCGAGGAGTTCGAGAAGGCGGCCGAGGCCGCCGCCGGCAAGACGCCTTTCGGCCTGACCGCGGCCGAGCCGAAGCTCGACCTGAAACAGGCCGTGGCCTGGAAGGACGGCATCGTCCAGCGCCTCAACAACGGCGTTGCCGGCCTGCTGCGCAAGGCCAAGGTCAAGATCGTCCATGGCAAGGCCCGCTTCCGCGACGGCAAGACCGTCGTGGTCGAGACCGAGACCGGCCCGAAGACGATCCAGGCCGAGGCCATTGTCATCGCGACCGGCTCGGCGCCGGTCGAGCTGCCCTTCCTGCCCTTCGGCGGGAACGTGATCTCCTCGACCGGTGCGCTGGCGCTGACCGAGGTGCCGAAGCGCCTCGTCGTGGTCGGCGGCGGCTATATCGGGCTGGAACTGGGCACCGCCTTCGCCAAGCTCGGCGCCAAGGTCACGGTCGTTGAGGCGCAGGACAAGATCCTGCCGCTCTACGATGCGGAACTGACCGGCCCGATCTCCAAGCGCCTGACCGCGCTCGGCGTCGAGGTGCTGCTAGGGGCCAAGGCGCTCGGTCCGATGCCCAAGAGCGACGCGCAGAAGGGCGACGGCCTGCGCATCGAGACGGCCGATGGCAAGGAGCGGAGCCTGCCGGCCGACAAGATCCTGGTCACGGTCGGCCGCAAACCGGTCACCGACGGCCTCGGCCTCGAAAACCTCGTGCTCGATATGGATGGCCGCTTCATCCGCATCGGCGAGCGCTGCGAGACCGCGATGCGCGGCATCTACGCCATCGGCGACGTCACCGGCGAGCCGATGCTGGCCCATCGCGCCATGGCGCAGGGCGAGATGGTGGCGGAGATCGTCGCCGGCCTGCCGCGGGCCTGGGACAAGCGCGGCATCGCGGCGATCTGCTTCACCGATCCCGAGATCGTCTCGGTCGGCCTGTCGCCCGAGGAGGCCAAGCGTGCCGGCCATGAGCTGAAGATCGGCCAGTTCCCCTTCGCCGCCAATGGCCGCGCCATGACCCGCCATGCCGAGGCCGGCTTCGTTCGCGTCGTCGCGCAGGCCGGCAGCGAGCTGGTGCTCGGCATCCAGGCGGTCGGGCAGGGCGTCTCGGAATTGTCGGCCGCCTTCGGGCTCGCCATCGAGATGGGCGCGACGCTGCAGGACATCGCCGGCACGATCCACGCTCATCCGACGCTGGGCGAGGCCTTCCCGGAAGCGGCGATGAAGGCGCTCGGCCACGCACTGCATATCTGAGCGGGCCCGGCGCTCTGCTCCAGGAAAAGGCGCGTGTCATCCCGGCCGTAGCGCAGCGAAGAGCCGGGATCCATTTCGGAGCGCTTCCGACAGAGGTTCAGGCATGGATCCCGGGTCTCCCTTCGGTCGCCCGGGATGACCCGCGTTCGGCTCTGGCAGGGGCACCACAACCCCCCGCGACCGATCCGCGCAGGCGGTCGGCTATGATGCATACAATCTTGACATTGTCTGTATCGAGCGCGATCTGAAGAGCGACGTCGAACGAACGGCGCCGCCCCGAGGAGATATTCCATGTCCGGCGAGCACTGGCCGCCACTCTCTCCGCTCCAGACCGGCCTGCGCGGCCGCTGCCCGCGTTGCGGGCAGGGCAAGATGTTCGAGAGCTTCCTGAAGCTGAAGCCGAAATGCGAGAATTGCGGCCTGGATTATGCCTTCGCCGATCCCGCGGATGGCCCGGCCTTCTTCGTGATGATGTTCGTCTGCATCCCGGCCGCGGCTTTCCCGCTTTGGCTGGAGCTGTCCTACAATCCGCCGACCTGGGTGCATCTGGTCACGACGCTGCCGCTGATCCTGCTGACCTGCATCCCGCCCTTGCAGCCGCTCAAGGGCTGGCTGATCGCCTCGCAATATTTCCACAGGGCCGAGGAAGGCCGGCTCGCGCGCCCGGTACCACAGGACAAGCCGGTCACTTCAAGCTGAGCTGATCGGCGCGCTCAGCCTCCGTCGCGGATCAATCCGGCGAGCAGGCTGAGTGCTTCCGCCAGTCGTGCTCGCTCAGGGATCGCGCCGAGCGCGATCCGGATGGCATCCGGCGCAACGCCGCCCGTGCTGAACGCATCGGCGGCCATGACGCCGAGCCCGGACTCGCGAGCGCGTTCGATCAATCGGTCGCGCGCCCAATGCGCTGGCAGGAGCTGCCAGACATGCAGTGCGTATGGGTGCGCTTGCATCGTCTCGGGCAAAATCTCGCGTGCCAGCGACTGCCGCTCGGCCGCCTCGCGCCGCACGCCCTCAAGCAAGTCTTTTGCCGCGCCGATCCGGATCCAGTGCGCGGCGAGCGCCGTCATCAGGGGCGCGGGCATCAGGGCAGTCGCGCGCAGGGCCGCAAGGAAGGAGGCACTGTCGGTGCCTTCTGGCATGACGACGAAGGCTGTGCGCAGGCCGGGCGTCAGCACCTTTGACAAGGTGGCGACATGCCATGTCCGCTCCGGCGCCAGCGCTGCGAGCGGCGTGGGCGCATCGCCTGCGAGCAGGCTGTAGGGATCGTCCTCGATCAGGATGAGATCGCGGCGGCGGGCGATGGCGACGAGGTCCTGCCGGCGCCGTTCCGGAATGGTGATGCAGGTGGGGTTCTGCAATGTCGGCGTCAGCGCGAACAGCTTCGCGCCATGCCGGTCGGCGGTTTCTTCGAGAGCGTCGGGCAGGGGGCCGGCATTGTCGCTTGCTACCGGCACGACTGAGAGCCCGCGCTGCCGCGCCGCGCCGATCAGCCCGGGATAGGTCAGCGGCTCCATCAGGATCGTGTCGACGGGCTGCGCCAGCAGCGAGAGCAGGGCGTTGAGCGCGGTCTGTGCACCGGGAACGACTGCAATACGCTGCGGCGGAACCGCGCCCATCAAAGGCGCGAGCCACGCGGCCCCGGCCGCGCGCTCGGCCAGAGAGCCTGCACCGCCATGGTAGTTCATCAGCTGGTCGGCATCGCTGCGCGCCAGGATCTCGGCGATGCCGCGTTGCATCAGCTCGCCCAGCCGCAGGCCCTTCGGCGCAGGCGGTATGGTCATGCTGAGATCGAGCGGCGGCCCTTCCTGCTCACGCCTGGCCGAGATGAAGGAACCGCGCCCCGTCACCGCGTCGATCAGCCCGCGCTCGCGCGCTTCGCCGAAGGCGCGCGTCACCGTGGTGAGATCGACCGCCAGATGCTCGGCGAGCCGGCGCTGTGGCGGCAAGCGGTCGCCCGGCCGCAGCAGCCCGTTCGCGACGGCCTGTTCGAGTTGCGCGACGATCTGCAGGTAGCGCGGTCCCGCAGCCGGATCGAGCCTGCCGATCCAGCGGATCGCATCGTCGGTTTCGGCCATCGCCAAGCTGGTTTCCATACATTCATTGGATTGTAGGTATCGCATAGCGCGCCTCGACCCCTCGCGCCAGTGGCATGCCGTCGCCGCCCTGTGCTTTCGCGGAGATGCCGGTGGTGGCGGGCTTCCTCTCCTGTCATAGAGCGATTTCAGCCGGGACCGGAGACAGGGTATGGCACGCCTGCGCCTCGATGCGCTCGACCGCAAGATCATAGGGGAATTGCAGATCAATTCGCGCCTCTCGGTGCAGGATCTGGCTGAGCGCGTGGGCCTGTCGGCCTCGCCCTGCGCGCGGCGCATCCGCATCCTGGAGGAGGCCGGCGTCATCACCGGCTATGCCGCGATCATCGACCAGACCAAGGTCGGCCTGCCGATCAGCGTCTTCGTCTCGATCAAGCTGGAGCGCCAGCGCGAGGACGAGCTCGACCGCTTCTCGCAGGCCGTGGCGCGCTGGCCCGAGGTGGTCGACTGCTACCTGATGACCGGTCAGCGCGATTACCTGCTGCGCATCGTCGTGCGCGATCTGCCGGCCTATGAGCGCTTCCTCAAGGACAAGCTCACCCGCCTCGACGGGGTCGCTTCAATCGAGTCGAGCTTTGCGCTCGGTCAGGTGAAGCGCTCCAGCGCGCTGCCGATCGCGGCGGTGCCGGAGGAGGATTAGGCGCAGCTCTCACCGGCCGTCATCCCGGACAAGCCGCGAAGCGGCGCCGATCCGGGATCCATGCCTGAACCGTTCCGGACTGGATCCCGGGTCTCCCTTCGGTCGCCCGGGATGACGGCGGAATGGTGGGAAGGCCTTCTACCGCTCCGCCGAAGCCGCCCAGATATTGATCCCGCCATCGACGGCATGCCGGTCGATCGCTGCCAGCTCTTCCGCCGAGAATTCGGGGTTCTTCAGCGCCGCGACGCAATCGCTCACCTGCTCCGGCCGGCTCGCGCCGATCAGAGCCGAGGTGACGCGGCCGCCACGCAGCACCCAGGCGATCGCCATCTGGGCGAGGCTCTGGCCGCGCGCCGCCGCGATCTCGTTCAGCGCGGCGATGCTCCTGAGATTGGCCTCGCTCAGGAAGCCGTCGCGGAAGGAGGGGGCCTTCTTGTCCGCGCGGCTGCCGGCCGGAACGCCCTTCAGGTACTTGTCGGTCAGCATGCCCTGCGCCAGCGGCGAGAACACGATCGAGCCGATGCCCTCGGCGTCAAGCGTGTCGAGCAAACCGTCCTGCTCGATCCAGCGATTGAGCATCGAATAGCTTGGCTGGTGGATCAGGCAGGGCGTGCCGAGCCGGCGCAGGATCGCCGCCGCCTCCTGCGTCCGCTTCGCGTTATAGGAGGACAGGCCGACATAGAGCGCCTTGCCCTGGCGCACGATCGAGTCGAGCGCACCCATCGTTTCTTCCAGCGGCGTGTTCGGGTCGAAGCGATGCGAATAGAAGATGTCGACATAGTCGAGCTTCATCCGCTTCAGGCTCTGATCGAGGCTGGAGATCAGGTATTTGCGGCTGCCCCATTCGCCATAGGGGCCGGGCCACATCCGGTAGCCGGCCTTGGTCGAGATCACCAGCTCGTCGCGATAACCCGCGAAATCCTGGCCGAGGATTTCGCCGAAGGCGGTCTCGGCCGAGCCGGGCGGGGGGCCGTAATTGTTGGCGAGGTCGAAATGGGTGATGCCGAGATCGAAAGCCGTGCGGCAGATCTCGCGCATATTGGCGTGGCTGCCGGTCTCGCCGAAATTCTGCCAGAGGCCGAGCGAGAGCGCCGGCAGTTGCAGCCCGCTGCGGCCGCAGCGGTTATAGCGCATCGCGTCATAGCGGTTCGGATTGACCATGGCCCAAGCCTCTCAATCGATTGAAACGAGCTTAAAATGAAGGCCCGGTGGCTTTGCGTCCACCGGGCCTCGTTGTCGTCAGATCGCTATCCGATCAGGCCGCGGCGTAACCGACCGTGCCCTTGATCTCGAGGAACTCCTCGAGGCCGAAATCGGCATATTCGCGGCCGTTGCCGGACTGCTTGTAGCCGCCGAAGGGCGCGCCGGCGTCCCAGGCCGGATAGTTGATGTAGACATTGCCAGAACGCATCTGCGCCGCGATGCCGCGAGCGCGCTCCTGCGAGCCGGACTGGACATAGGACGCCAGGCCGTAAGGCGTGTCGTTGGCGCGCTCGACCACTTCGTCGTCGCTCTTGTAGGGCAGGATCGACAGCACGGGGCCGAAGATCTCCTCGCGGGCGATCGTCATCTCGTCGGTCACGCCGCCGAACACCGTCGGGCGGACATAGTAGCCGCGGTTCAGGCCTTCCGGGCGGCCCGTGCCGCCGGTGACCAGCGTCGCGCCTTCCTTGATGCCGGCCTCGATCAGGCGCTGGATCTTCTCGTACTGGACCTCGCTGACGACGGGGCCGAGGAAGACGCCATCCGCCGAGGGAGCGCCGACCTTGAGAGGCTCGGCCACCTGCTTGGCGATGGCGAGCGCCTCCTCATGCAGCTTCTCCGGCACGAACATCCGGGTCGGCGCGTTGCAGGACTGGCCCGAGTTGCGCATCACGCTCTCGACGCCGAGCTTCACCGACTTCTTCAGGTCGGCATCATCAAGGATGATGTTGGCCGATTTGCCGCCGAGTTCCTGGTGCACGCGCTTGACGGTATCCGCCGCCGCCTTGGCGACGAGGATGCCGGCCCGCGTCGAGCCGGTGAAGGAGACCATGTCGACGCCCGAATGGCGCGAGATGGCTTCGCCCACGGTGGGGCCATCGCCGTTGACGAGGTTGAACACGCCCTTCGGCACGCCGGCCTCTTCCATCGCCTCGGCGAAGATGATGGCGTTGAGCGGCGCGATCTCGGAGGGCTTCAGCACCATGGTGCAGCCGGCGGCGAGCGCGGGTGCGACCTTGCACATGATCTGGTTGAGCGGCCAGTTCCACGGCGTGATCATGCCGACGACGCCGATCGGCTCCTTGGCGATCAAGGTGGTGCCGCGCAGCTCCTCGAACTCGAAGTTTTCGAGCGTCTCGATCATCTTGGCGAGATGGGCGGTGCCCATGGCGGCCTGCGCGCGGTGCGCCAGCTCCTTCGGCGCGCCCATTTCGCGCGACAGGATATTGGCGATGTCGTCGTAGCGCTTCTTGTAGGCCTCGGCGAGACGGCGCATCAGGGCGAGGCGCTCGGCCTTCGAGGTCTTGGCGAAAGCCGGGAACGCGGCGCGGGCCGCGGCGACGGCCTTGTCGACATCGGCCTGCTCGCCGAGCGCGATGGTGGCGAAGACCTCTTCGTTCGACGGATCGATCACGCCGAGCGTGCGGTTGCCCGACGGCTTCACCCACTGGCCATCGATGTAGAATTCGAGCTCATGCGCCATGGTCTGGTCTCCTGCCTCGTCTTGGCTCGGGAGCACGGACAACCTGCCGGAAGCGGCCGGATATCGATGCCCCGAGCGGGAACTGTGGGTGTCCGACGCGAGCGGGCGGCCTTGCGCGATCATGCATCGCCGGCCGCCACCAACGCTGTATCTGACAGGGCACAACGTTAGGGGGCGGATGCGCGCCTGTCACGGGGCGCCGCGTCGCGTTTGCGGATGGCCGCCATGCAGCGACGCTTCTTGTGGGCATGTGGTGGGGGCGACTTTCGCCTGATCCTCGGCGCCATCCCGGACAAGCCGCGTTAGCGGCGCCGATCCGGGATCCATTCCGGAACCCCATTTGGAAAGGCTCCGGAATGGATCCCGGGTCTACGCTTCGCTTCGCCCGGGATGACGATGGAGGTTGAGTCCGCTCAGAGCCGCGCCTTGACGCTGCGCGGCGTCGCCAAGAGCAGGCTGGTCTCGCTGTTGGTGACGCCGGGGATCATGCGGATGCGCCGGAGCACCTGGTCGAAGGCGATCAGGTCGGACGTGCCGAGTTCGACGACAAGGTCCCAGTTGCCGTTGGTGGTGTGGATGCTGGAGACCTCGGTGAAGCCCGAGAGCGCATCGATCACCGTATCCGCCGCTTGGCCGGCGATCTCGATCATGGTGATGCCGCGCACGGGCAGGTCGATCGCGTCCGAACGGAGGATCACCGTGAAGCCGATGATCTCGCCGGATTGCTCCAGCTTCTCCAGCCGCGCCCGCACCGTCGCCCGCGTCAGGCCGAGATCGGCGGCGAGGTCCGAGATGCTGCGCCGCCCGTCATGGCGCAGCAGGGTGATGAGCTTGCGGTCGAGATCGTCCATCGTCCGAAATGGATAGATGACTTTGCCATATCGATCAATCTTGGTCCCGATCTGGTCATTTTGGCTTCTATCGCCTGCCGCCGAAAACAGAGACAATCGCTCCTTCAACGAGAACAGCGCGGGGACCCATGATTCAGCAGCTCAACGTCGTGCCTTTCGTCAGCGTCGACCACATGATGAAGCTGGTCCATGCGATCGGTATCGAGCGGATGCTGTCCGAGATCGCGGGTTACATCGAGGATGATTTCCGGCGCTGGGAAATCTTCGACAAGACGCCGCGCATCGCCTCGCATAGCCTCGAAGGCGTGATCGAACTGATGCCGACCAGCGACGGCAAGCTCTACGGCTTCAAATACGTCAACGGCCACCCGAAGAACATGAAGGCCGGCCTGCAGACGGTCACGGCCTTCGGCCTGCTCTCGGATGTCGCGACCGGCTATCCCGTCCTGCTCTCCGAGATGACCATCCTGACCGCGCTACGCACGGCGGCAATGTCGGCGGTGGCGGCGAAGCATCTCGCCCCGAAGAACGCCGCGACCATGGCGATCATCGGCAATGGCGCGCAATCCGAGTTCCAGGCCTTCGCCTTCCGCGCGATCCTCGGCATCGAGAACCTGCGGCTCTATGACGTCGATCCCGCAGCGACCGAGAAATGCGCCCGCAATCTTGCCCGTCATGGCTTCAAGATCACCCGCTGCGCGACCGCGATGGAAGCGGTCGAGGGGGCCGAGATCGTCACCACCGTCACGGCCGACAAGCAGTACGCGACGATCCTGACCGACAACATGGTCGGCGCGGGTATCCATATCAACGCGGTCGGCGGCGACTGCCCCGGCAAGACCGAGATCCATCGCGACGTGCTGCTGCGCTCCTCGATCTTCGTCGAGTATCCCCCGCAGACCCGTATCGAGGGCGATATCCAGCAGCTCGACGCCGACCATCCGGTCGAGGAACTCTGGAAGGTTATCGCCGGCACCGCGCATGGTCGCACCGACGCACGTCAGATCACGATGTTCGACTCGGTCGGCTTCGCGATCGAGGATTTTTCGGCGCTGCGCTATGTTTATGAGCGCATCCGCGAGGCCGGCACCTATGTCGACCTCGACTTGATCGCCGACCCCGACGATTCCCGCGACCTGTTCGGCATGCTGATGCGCGCGGCGCCGGGCACTGCTGCTGCGGCCTGAGCGTCAGATTCGGTTGTCATTCCAGGTTCGTCGCTATGCGAAGCCCCGGAATGACAAAGGCGGCCGGCTATTGGCGTTTCCGATCAGTTGGCCTGACTGAGCGCGAGGAACGCCGCCGCCGCCTTGGCGAGGTAGCGTTCCTTGTGCCGAAGCGCGAGGAAGCGGCGTTTCGGCAGCGGCAGGGCCACGGTGGCGAGCCGCCCGGCGGCGATGGCATTGGCGGCGACGAGTCGCGAGATCGCGGTCGCCCCCGCGCCGGCCGCAACGGCGGCGCAGATCGCCTCGTTGGACGGCAATTCCATTGTCACCGTGAGATCGTCCGCGCCGAGGCCGAGCCCCGGCAGCGCCGCCTCGAACATCGCCCGCGTCCCCGAGCCCGACTCGCGCAGGACCCAGGCGCCTTGCTTCAGCTCGGCAGGTGAAGGCGGCGTCTGCGCCCACGAATGGCCGGTTGGTACGACGATGACGAGTTCGTCCTCGTCGACGGCCGTCATCGTCAGTGACGGATCGTCGATCTCGCCTTCGATGAAGCCGAGATCGGCCATGCCGTCACGGATCGCGGCGCTGACCGTCTCGGTATTGCCGATCGCGAGCGACACGGCGATGCCGGGATGGTCCCGGCGAAAGCGCTGGATCAGGGGCGGCAGCCAGTAGTTCGCGACGGTCTGGCTCGCCATCAGCGCGAGCGAGCCGCGCGCCAGTCCGGAAAGATCGGACAGCACCGCTTCGGCCGCCGCTGCGCGCGCCAGCACGGCACGGGCCTCGATCAGGAAGAGCTTGCCGGCTTCGGTCAGGGCGATGCGCCGGCCGATCCGGTCGAACAGCTTCGTCGCATAGCGCGCCTCCAGCGTGGTGATCGCGGAGCTTACCGCCGACTGCGTGAGATTGAGGACGCGGGCGCCTTGCGTCAGGTGCTCCCGTTCGGCGACGGCGACGAAGATGCGAAGCTGTTCGAGCGTCATGCTTCCATCCTACGCGGATTCACGGCGCCGGCATCTCCGCCAGGAACGAGAGATAGGCCGGGTTGTCGCTCTCGCTCCAATAGGGATAGCCGAGCGCATCGAGCCGCTTGGCGAGCTGGCCGCGCTGGGCCGGCGGGATCTGGATGCCGGCGAGGATGCGGCCGTAATCGGCGCCGTGGTTGCGGTAGTGGAACAGCGAGATGTTCCAGTCGGCCGAGAGGCTGTTGAGGAATTTCAGCAGCGCGCCCGGCCGCTCCGGGAACTGGAAGCGGAAGATCAGTTCGTCGCCGAGCCCCGGCGCCTTGCCGCCGACCATGTAGCGGATATGCAGCTTGGCAAGCTCGTTGTCGCTCATGTCGAGCACGGGATAGCCGTGTTCCGAGAGCATCGCGATGATCTGGCGCTTCTCGGCATCGCCCTCGGCAAGCTGGACGCCGACGAAGATGCGCGCCGCCTTGGGGTCGGAATAGCGGTAGTTGAACTCGGTGATCGCGCGCCGGCCGAGCAACTCGATGAAGGCACGATAGGCGCCGGGCTTCTCCGGGATGGTCACCGCCAGCAACGCCTCGCGATGCTCGCCGATCTCGGCCCGCTCGGCGATATGGCGCAGCCGGTCGAAATTCATGTTGGCGCCGCTGTTGATCGCGATCAGCGCGCCGGTGCGCTTCGCTTCGCGCACCGCATAGGCCTTGAGGCCCGCGAGGCTGACCGCGCCCGAAGGCTCGGCGATGGCGCGGGTATCCTCGAAGATGTCCTTCACCGCCGCGCAGATCTCGTCGGTCGAGACGGTGACGACTTCGTCGAGCAGTTCGCGGCAGAGCCTGAACGTCTCCTCGCCGGCCTGCCGCACCGCGACGCCGTCGGCGAAGAGCCCGACCTGATCGAGCACGACGCGCTCGCCCGCCGCGATGGCGCCGGCCATCGATGCGGCGTCCTCGGGCTCGACCCCGATCACCTTGATCTCGGGCCGCAGGAATTTTGCGTAGACCGCGACGCCGGCCGCGAGCCCGCCGCCGCCGATCGGCACGAAGATCGCCTCGATCGGCTCGGAATGCTGGCGCAGGATCTCCATGCCGACCGTGCCCTGGCCGGCGATGACGTCCGGATCGTCATAGGGGTGGACGAAGGTCAGCCCCTTCTCGGCTTCGAGCTTGCGGGCATGGCCGTAGGCCTCGTCGAAGCTCTCGCCATGCAGCACGACGCGCCCGCCGAGGCTGCGCACCGCCTGAACCTTGATGTCCGGCGTGGTGCGCGGCATCACGATGGTCGCCTTGATGCCGAGCTTCTTTGCCGCCAGCGCCACGCCCTGCGCATGATTGCCGGCGGAGGCGCAGATCACGCCGCGCTCGGCCTCGACCGTGGAGAGACCCGCGATCTTGTTGTAGGCGCCGCGCAGCTTGAACGAGAAGACGGGCTGCAGATCCTCGCGCTTGAGCAGGGCGCTGCCGCCGAGCCGGGCGGACAGGCGCGGCAGCGGATCGAGCGGGCTTTCGATCGCAACGTCATAGACGCGCGCCCCGATGATCTTGCGGATGTAGTCTTGCATGGCCGGCCCGTCCTTCGGACGCGGCGATAGTCCTCCATGCCGGGATGTCAACCGCGACAGTTGCGTGCGGCGAGGGGCAGCCGGCGTCGGCCATGCGCCGGGCGGGATTGCCAACCCCCCGGCCGGCGCGCCAAAGCGTTGGGTGAAACAAGGCGCCGCGCAGCGAAGGTGCCGCAGAGGTGGAGACGAGCATGAGCTGGGGCAATCGCGATTTCATGGTGCCGGGCCGGCCGGTGGCGGTCGGTGATCGCGGCATGGCAGCGACTTCGCATCCGGCCTCGACGCTGGCCGCAGTCGAAATCCTGCGCAATGGCGGCAACGCCATCGACGCCGCCATCGCGGCCGTAGCGGTCCAGGCCGTGGTCGATCCGCACATGACCGGCATCGGCGGCGACTGCTTCGCGATCTATGCCCCGGCCAATGGCAAGATGGTCGCGATCAACGGCTCGGGCCGCTCGGCCGCCAAGGCCGAGCTCGGCTGGTTCCTCGGTCAGGGCATGACCGCGATCGCGGCGGATTCGCCCCACGCCGTCACGGTGCCCGGCGCCATCGACGCCTGGTGCCGCCTTGTCGCCGACCATGGCAGCAAGAGCCTGGACGAGATCTTCGCGCCCGCGATCCGCGCCGCCGAGGAAGGCTTCGTGGTGACGCCGCGCGTCGCGCTCGACTGGGCCAAGGCGCGTGGCCGCATCGAGAAGCACGGCCTCGGCAATGCCGTCTATCTGCCGGGCGGCAATCCCCCGGCCGTCGGTGACAAGATGGTCCATCCCGCGCTCGGCAACATGCTGCGCCGCATCGCCCGTGAGGGCCGCTCGGCCTTCTACGAGGGCGAGCTGGCTCAGGACATGGTCTCCGTGCTGAACGCGGCCGGCAGCCTGATCAGCCTCGAGGATTTCGCCGCCTCGAAGCCGGACTATGTCGATCCGATCGGCGCCGATTATCGCGGCCACCGCCTCTGGGAATGCCCGCCGAACGGCCAGGGCATCGCGGCGCTGCTGATCGCGCGCATCCTCGAAGGTTTCGACATGAAGGACGGGAAGCTCGGCGAGGCCGACCGCATCCATCTGCTCGCCGAGGCCAGCAAGGCCGCCTATCGCCAGCGCGATGCGCTGGTCGCCGACCCGGCTGTCAGCCCCTTCGACACGGATGCCTTCCTCTCCGACCAGTTCGTCGGCCGCATCCGCCAGCAGATCAGCCTGGAGAAGGCGGCAGCGCCCGAAGTCTTCGACATGCCGCTGCACAAGGACACGATCTATCTCTGCGTCGTCGACGGCCAGGGCAACATGGTCTCCTTCATCAACTCGCTGTTCTCCGCCTTCGGCAGCGGCATCTATGCGGCCAAGGCCGGCGTCATGCTGCAGAACCGCGGCTCGGGCTTCCGCCTGATCGAGGGGCATCCCAACGCCATCGCCCCGCGCAAGCGCCCCTTCCACACGATCATTCCCGGCATGCTCGCCAAGGACGGCAAGCCGATCATGCCGTTCGGTGTGATGGGCGGCCAGTACCAGTCGACCGGCCATGCCCATTTCCTCTCCGGCATCCTCGACCGCGGCTTTGACCCGCAGCAGGCCTCGGATGCGCCGCGCAGCTTCGCCTATGACGGCAAGCTCTCGCTGGAGACGACGATCCCTGCGAGCATTGCCGCCGACCTGAAGGCGCGCGGCCATGACGTGGTCTGGTCCGAGGAACCGCTCGGCGGTTGCCAGGCGATCTGGGTCGACCACAAGCGCGGCGTGATGTTCGGCGCCTCCGACCATCGCAAGGACGGCTTCGCGCTCGCCGTCTGAGGAACCCGGCCTTAACGCCCCTCCGCTATCGCTCGTCATCAGCGAGGGAGGGGCGCTTGGCGCAGGACAAGCCATTCGGCTGGGGGATCATGGGCACCGGCGCCATTGCCGGGCTCTTCGCCGCCGATCTCGGCCTGCTGCCGCAGGCGCGTGTCGCCGCAGTGCACTCACGCTCCCTTGAGAAGGCGCGAGGCTTCGCCGCGCGTTTCGGCGAGGCGAGGGCCTATGACGACGAGGCCGCCTTCCTCGCCGATCCGGCGATCGAGGCGGTCTATATCGCGACGCCCAACCATCTCCATGCCGCGCAGGCGCTCAAAGCCCTCGCCGCCGGCAAGCCTGTGCTGATCGAGAAGCCGATCGCGCTTGCCAGCGCCGATGTCGAGGCGATCGCGCGGGCGGCAGGCGAGCATGGCGTCTTCGCGATGGAGGCGCTCTGGAGCCGCTTCCTGCCGGCGGTGCGTCGGGCGCGCGAGCAGATCGCCGCGGGCCGCATCGGCAAGGTCCGGCGCATCAGCGCCGATCTCTCCTATCTCCATCCCGAGGAGCCGGGCAGCCGCTTCTTCGATCCGGCCCTGGGCGGCGGCGCTGCCTTCGATCTCGGCGTCTATCCGCTGTCGTTGACGCTGCATCTGCTGGGTGAGCCAACGGCCGTAGACGGAAGCTGGCTTGCGGCCGGAACCGGTGTCGACCGGCGCAGCAGTTTCCGGCTGGATTATCCGGCTGCGATCGCAGAGCTGTCCTGCGGCTTCGACCGGGACGGCACGAACCGGCTGCTGGTCGAGGGCGAGCGCGGCGGAATGATCTTCGAGGCGCCGTTCCTGAAGGCCCAGCGATTGAGCTGGTATGCCGAAGCCGGCCGTGCAGTGGCAGCCTATGAGCGCGGAGCGGGGGGCGTGGCGCGCCTGCTAGACCGTATGCCTCGGTCAGGGCGGGTCAGCGAGGGCTACGCCTTCGCCGGCAACGGCCTTCAATTCCAGGCGGAAGCGGCGATGGCGGCGATTCGTGCAGGAAAAGTCGCTTGCGCGGAGATGCCTCTCGGCGAAAGCGCGGCCGTCCTGCGGATCATCGAAACAATACGGGCGCAGTCGGCGACGGCGCCCTGATCCGTCAGTTCAGTGCCGCGTGCCGCAGGTGAAGGCGCCGCAGCGGACCTTGTCGGCCAATGTCTCGGCGAAGGTCGCGGTCGCGTCCTCGCCATAGGTCGCGACCAGCGTGCGCAGGGCCGCGAACAGGGCGGCATGGGCCATGGCGTCGGGATCGAGCCCGTCCTGCTGCGCCTCGTTGAAGGCATCCTCGACATAGCCATAGGCCACGCGGCGGACGTCGCCATGGTCCTCGGCGAGATTCGGGTCGAGCATCGTGTCGTCTGGCTGGATCGGCATCGAAACGGGACTCTAGGCCTTCTGTCTGACGCGAATCGCGGCGCTTCTGCCCCGGATCGCGACGGTTGGGCGATACTCAAGACATAGGCCGTGCCAGAGCGGCACGCTACCGCGCAGTTTAAGAAAGGTTAACGCGACCGGGAAAATCCGGTGGAAGAAGCCTTAGGGCAACAGCTGTTGCCTATCCGCCATAGCGCCCGGCGAGCGCCCGCGACAGCGCCTCACCCTCGGCGGCGAGGCGCGAGGCGGCTTCCTGGCTCGCCTCGGTACAGGAGCGATGCGTCAGGGAATAGGCCTTGAAGCCGCGATTGAAGGCTGCGGTTAACCGGTCGCGGCGCTGCGGCGTCCGGCCTTCCGCCTCGATCAGCGCCGCCATCCGCGTGCGCCAGTCCTGTGCCTCGCGGCCACCGCAGAGCGTCCTGAGATAGGCGAGCGAGCCCATGATCTCGGAGAGTTGCAGGAGTTGCGGCTCATAGGGCGGGGCAGCAGGTTCAGCCGCCGGCTGCTCGGCGGGCTTGGTCGCGGGCGGCTTCGCGGCCGGCTGCTGGGGCCGCTGCTGCGCTTCCGCCGTGATCGGCAGCAGGAGCAGGGCGGCCAGAAGCGCCGGATAGCGAATCCGGGCGATCATGAGGAGGGCGCTCCGGCCGCGAAGAGCTGATGGGCGCGCCGCAGTACGTCGCCGAGTTCGCGCGTGGTCGCGAGGCCGCCGAGCTTGAGCGGATCGGCCCACATCACCGCTCCGGCTTCCGGCCCCGTGCGCGGTTCGCCGGAGAGCCATTCGCCGACGAAGGAGGCGACGACGAAATGATGCGTCACCGCGCCCTTGGCGTCGCGGCCGAAGATCTCGACATGACGGTTGAAGCCGAGGATGCGAGCGGCGACGCCGACCTCCTCCTCCAGCTCGCGCAGGGCCGCCTCTTCAAGCGTCTCGCCGGCTTCGACCTTGCCGCCGGGCAGCGACCAGAGTTGATCGGCTGGCGGTTTCGTCCTGGTAGCCAGCAGAACTTTCCCGTCGCGGAAGACGGCGACGGAGGCCGCCAGCACCGGCCGCGCCGCGGCCCGGCCGGGCGTGGGGAAGCGGATGACCTGGCCACCATCCTCGCTCATGCCAGCGGCTCACGCATCAAACGTGCTGCCCGCCATTGATGTGCAGCTCCGAGCCTGTGACGTAGCTCGAGGCGTCCGTGCACAGGAAGTAGATCGCCTTGGCGACCTCGTCGGGCCTGCCGAGGCGCTGCATCGGCAGGGTCGCGACGATCTTCTCGGTGCCGGGCGACAGGATCGAGGTGTCGATCTCGCCGGGCGAGATCGCGTTGACGCGCACGCCGAGCGGGCCGAAATCGGCGGCCATCTCGCGGGTCAGGCTGGCGAGCGCCGCCTTCGAGGTCGCATAGGCCGCGCCGGCGAAGGGATGGACGCGCGAGCCCGCGATCGAGGAGACGTTGACGATCGCACCCTTGGCGGCGGTGAGTTCGTCGAGCAGGCCGCGCGCCAGCATGATCGGCGCGAAGAAGTTGACCTGGAAGACCTTGTGCCAGTCGTTGAAGGAGGTGGTTGCGGCGCCGAGCCGCTCGCCGTTGCGCCCCTTCGGCGAGATGCCGGCATTGTTGACCAGCGCATGCAGCTTGCCGCCTTCGACGGCGAGCCGCTTCTTGATCTCGGCGATGCCGCGCATCGTGTCCTCGGGGTCGCCGAGGTCGATCTGGACATGGTCGTCGGCGCCCGACGGCCAGGGGCATTTGTCTGAGAAGGCCTGGCGCGAGCAGGACAGGATGCGCCAGCCCGCCATGGCGAACTGCATCACCGTGGCATGGCCGATGCCGCGGCTCGCCCCGGTCAGCAGCATGACCGGGCGCTTGCCCGGTTCGGTCTTCGGAAAATCGAACTTGGGCATCGCCATGGGGCAGGTGTCCTCAGGGGTAGAAGCGCGTCTTGGTCCATGCGTCGCCAGTAGCGGCGCGCCGGAAGACGATGCGGTCATGCAGGCGGAAGGCGCCGTCGCGCCAGAACTCGATATAGGTCGGGTTGATGCGGAAGCCGCGCCAGTAGGGCGGACGCGGAATCTCGCCGATGCCGAATTTCAGCGTGTAGCTCGCCACCGCCTTCTCCAGCGCGAAGCGGCTCTCCAGCGGGCGTGACTGCTGCGAGGCCCAGGCGCCGATGCGGCTGTCGCGCGGGCGGGACTGGAAATAGGCATCCGATTCAGCGTCGCTCACCAGCGCGACCGAACCACGGATGCGGATCTGCCGGCGCAGGCTCTTCCAGTGGAACAGCGCGGCCGCCTTGGGCTGGCCGAGCAGTTCCTGGCCCTTCTGGCTTTCGGTGTTGGTGTAGAACACGAAGCCATCGGGATCATGGCCCTTGAGCAGCACCATGCGGCTGTTCGGCATGCCCTCGGCATCGACCGTCGAGAGCGCCATGCCGGTCGGGTCGTTCGGCTCGGATTTCGTCGCTTCGTCCAACCACTTCTGGAACAAGGCGAAAGGCTCGTTTTCCTCGGTGAAGTCACCGCTCGTTAACGGTTGCACGTTCTAATCCTCGGGTAGTGAGAGTGGGCGTTGGGCGAGCGCAAAAGTGATCCGGGTTCAGTCGGCTGGTCTATATAGGGCAGGGGCGGGGGCGTTCCAAAGCCTCAACCGTTGCGCAGCCCCCATGCGCCCGCTGGCTGCCGCGATGCTGCTGGGGCTGATCAGCGCCGGCTGCTCGGTGTCCTTCCCGATTCTGAGCCTGTCGAGCAAGAGCGAGGACGAGGTCGCGGCCTCGGCGATGACGACCTCGGCGGTTCTGCCTGCGCGCGGTGGTGATCGCGCCGGCCCGTTCGCCAGCCTGGCATCGGAACTCGGGCCGGAAGACATGCGCCGTGCCGACGGCGCGATGGGCGTGGCGCTCGATCCGCAGGGCAATGGCGCCGCCGTCTCCTGGGATAATCCCCAGAGCGGTATCAAGGGTTCCTTCATCCCGGTCGGCGGCCCGTTCCTGCGCTCCGACGAGATTTGCCGGGCCTTCATCGCCAGCGTCCAGACGCAGGTCCGCCCGGTCAAGCTGCAGGGCACGGCCTGCCGTCCTTCGGGCGGCGAGTGGGCGGTCAAGGACATGGGGCCCTGGAAGGGGCTGAGCTGAGGCTTTTCACGCTGCTTGCCTTGTTGAAGCGCCGGGTGCAGAACGACCTCGAAGAGGTGTTGCGCACGCGCCACACCGCCCCCACATAGGGCGAGACGGGCGGCTGGCGGCTGAGGCGCCGGCCGTTCGATTTTGCGTGGAAACGAGGTTTTGGATGCGCGATCCCTATCAGGTTCTGGGCGTCGCCCGCGGCGCGAGCGATGCGGAACTCAAGAAGGCTTTCCGTCGCCGCGCCAAGGAGCTGCACCCGGACCGCAACCGGGAGGATCCGAAGGCGCAGGACAAGTTCTCCGAACTCAACACCGCCTATGAGATCCTGGGCGACGAGGCGAAGCGCAAGCAGTTCGACCGCGGCGAGATCGATGCGGAGGGCAAGCCGCGCTTCCAGGGTTTCGAGGGCATGGGCGCCGGCCGCGGCGGGCGCAGCGGCGGCTTCGAGTTCAATTTCGGCCAGGGCGGCGGCCATCCCTTCGGTGGTCGCGGCGGCCCGGGCGGCGCCAGCGGCGATGCCGGTTTCGACGCCTCCGACATCTTCTCCTCGCTCTTCGGCGAGGCCGGGCGGCGCGCCCGTGGCAAGCCCGAGCCGCAGAAGCCGCCGGAGCAGAGCTTCACGCTGGAAGTCACGCTGGCGCAGGCCGCGACCGGCGGCACGCGCCGGGTCAAGCTGCCCGGCGGTCGCGAGGTCGAGATCACCATTCCCGAGGGGGTGAGCGACGGCAAGGTGATGCGCCTGCGCGGGCTCGGCCAGACCGACCCGTTCTCGGGCGAGGTCGGCGACGTGATGATGACCATCAAGGTCAAGCCGGATTCCCGCTTCATCGTCGACGGCAACGACCTGCGCACCCGTGTCGCGGTGCCGCTTGCCAAGGCGGTGCTGGGCGGGCCGCTGCATGTGCCGACGCTGACCGGCGCCGTCGAGATGAACATCCCGGCGATGACCGGCACGGCCCGGCAGTTCCGCCTGCGCGGCAAGGGCCTCAAAGGCGAGAAGGGCGCGGTCGGCGATCTCTTCGTCGCCATCGACATCGAAATGCCGGCGAGCGACGCCGAGTTGACCGCCCTGATGAAGGCGCGCGACGAGGCGAACTGAGCCGGCTCGGGTGTCGGCGCGGCCGAAAACGGGTCGCGCGGGCCACGGATCGCGGCCTTATGCATGATTCAGCCGTGGAGGCGGGCATCAAAGCGGTTCCCGTTTTCCTACGACTGTTCTAAGAGACCTGCTCATCGTTCATCTGCGGGTCCCCCATGCCTGATTCCAACGCCGTTTCGCCGACCGCCAATCTCCTCAAGGGCAAGCGCGGGCTCGTGATGGGCGTCGCGAACAACCGCTCCATCGCCTGGGGCATTGCCAAGGCGGCAGCCGATGCCGGCGCGGAACTCGCTTTCACCTATCAGGGCGATGCGCTGAAGAAGCGGGTCGAGCCGCTCGCCAAGGAACTCGGCGGCCATGTCGTCGGCCATTGCGACGTCACCGACGGCGCCACGATCGACGCGGTCTTCGCCGAGGTCGAGAGGCTCTGGGGCAAGCTCGACTTCGTCGTCCACTGCATCGCCTTCTCCGACAAGGACGAGTTGACCGGCCGCTATGTCGAGACCAGCGAGGCGAACTTCACGAAGTCGCTGCTGATCTCCTGCTATTCCTTCACGGCGATCACCCAGCGCGCCGAGAAGCTGATGCCGGATGGCGGCGCCATGCTGACCCTGACCTATTACGGCGCCGAGAAGTGGATGCCGCATTACAACGTCATGGGCGTCGCCAAGGCCGCGCTGGAATCGAGCGTGCAGTACCTCGCCGCTGATCTCGGCCCTTCGAAGATCCGCGTCAACGCGATCTCGGCCGGTCCGATCAAGACGCTTGCGGCCTCCGGCATCGGTGATTTCCGCTACATCCTGCGCTGGAACGAGTACAACTCGCCGCTGCGCCGCACGGTCACCATCGAGGAGGTCGGCGAGACCGCGGTCTTCCTCGTCTCCGACATGTCGCGCGGCATCACCGGCGAGATCATGCATGTCGATGCCGGCTACCATGTCGTCGGCATGAAGGTGCCGACAGCGCCGGACATTTCCCTCGACAAGGGCGAGTGACGCCACGCATCGGATCGACCAGCGGCTTCCGCTCGATCGACCCGGTGTCGAAGTGGTGAGCTAGCCTGCCAGCAGAGCCTTCAACCGATCCGTCGCGGCATCGTCGCGGCGGATCGTTTCGTCGGTGGCGGCTGCCAGCAGCTCTGTGACGCTGCGCCCGCCGATCCGGCGCTGCGGCATGATCTCGGCCAGCGGCGTCAGCACGAAGGCGCGCTCGGGGATGCGCGGATGCGGGATCTGCAGGCGCGCCTGGTCGATGATCGCATCGCCATAGGTCAGGATGTCGATATCGAGCGTGCGCGGCCCCCAGCGCTCGCGGCGCTCGCGCCCGCCGGCGCGCTCCAGCTCGAGGCAGAAGGCGAGCAGATCCGCTGGTTGCAGCGAGGTCTTGACCAGCGCGGCCATGTTGAGGAATTCCGGCTGGTCGGTCTTGCCCCAGGGTGGCGTGCGATAGATCGAGGACAGGCGGCCGAGCGTCACGCTGGAATGCTCGCGCAGCCCCTTCAGCGCCGCGGCGAAGGCCGCGACGGGGTCGCCGATATTGCCGCCGAAGGCGAGTGCGGCTTCAACCTTCACGCTGGAACCTCAGCTGGATGCCGACCGAGCCGAGCGTCGCCGGGATCGGCGGCGCGGGCTTGCGCAGCGTGACCTCGACGCTCGTGACAGGGGGGAAGGCGTCGAAGATCGCCAGCGCCACGGCGCGCGCCGCGCCTTCCAGCAGGTGGTAGCGGCGGGCCGTGAAGGCTTCGGCGACGATGGCGACCGCACGGCCGTAATCGACGGTGTCGGCCAGGTGGTCGCTGGCGGCGGCGGCGCGCAGGTCGGCATCGAGCACGAGGTCGAGCACGAAGCGCTGGCCGAGTCGCTCCTCCTCCGAGAAGAAGCCGTGATAGGCGTAGATATCGAGTTTCTCGATCAGGATGCGGCCGGTTTCGCTCACAGGTCTGCTTTCATGCTGTCTTCGATGGCGGCCCAGGTCTTGAGCGCGTCAATATGCGGGGCGACGTCGTGGGCGCGGATGATGGCGGCGCCGCGGGACGCGCCATAGAGATGCGCGGCGATGCTGGCGGCGAGCCGCTCGGCCGGAACCTCGCGGCCGGTGATGCGCCCGAGCGTCGATTTCCGGGAGGCGCCGAGCAGGACCGGGCAGCCGAGCACGGCGAGGCGATCGAGATGGCGGATCAGGTCGAGGTTCTGCCTGATCGTCTTGCCGAAGCCGATGCCGGGATCGACCACGATCTGGCTCGGCGGCACGCCGGCCTCCGTCGCGATCGCGATCGAGCGTTCGAGGAAGCGCAGGACATCGTCGAAGATGTCGAGCGAGGCGTCGATGGTCTCGCGGTTGTGCATCAGGATGATCGGGGCGCCGGCCCGCGCCGCGACCTCGGCGATGCGCGGGTCGCGCTGGGCGCCCCACACGTCGTTGACGATCGAGGCCCCGGTCGCGAGCGCCGCTTCCGCCACCTCGGCCTTGTAGCTGTCGATCGAGATCGGAGTGTCGACCTCGGCCTTGAGCCCGGCGATCACCGGGAGCACGCGGCCCATCTCGGTCGCGGCGTCGACGGTGGCATGGCCGGGCCTTGTCGATTCGCCGCCGACATCGACGATGGCTGCGCCCTCAGCCGCGAGGCGCACGCCATGGGCGATCGCTGCCCCGGCATCTGCCAGCAACCCGCCATCCGAGAACGAATCGGGTGTCATGTTGACGATGCCCATGACGAGCGGCATCGCGGGAAGCGCGAGGCTGCGGCCGTCTGGCAAGGTGAGGGCAGGGGGCATGTGGTTCCGCTGGTGACGAGGCAAGGGCGCTATACACAGCCCGTGTAAATTCGGCCACAGAAAGCGGCCGATTGTCGCCATCGCCGGAAAGCGCCGGGAAGAGCTTTGACCGTGCCGGTGCCAGCGTGCAGAAACCCCGCATGGTCCCGCTCTCGCTGCCTCACCGTCTCATCCTCGTCCGTCATGGCGAAACCGACTGGAATCGGGAGGGCAGGCTGCAGGGCGCCCAGGATATTCCGCTGAACGATCTCGGCCGTCGCCAGGCCGCAGAGGCTGCCGACCGGCTGAAGGCGCTGGAGCCGGCCTATGCCGATCTCCCCTATATCGGCTCGCCGATGCAGCGGGCGCGCGAGACCATGGATATCCTCCGGCGCGAACTGGCCCTGCCGGTCGGCGAATACCGTATCGACGACCGCCTGCGCGAATTGACCTTCGGCGAGTGGGAAGGCTTCACCTGGCGCGACATCCGCAAGGCCGAGCGCGAGCAGGCGCATCTGCGCGAGCGCGACAAATGGGGCTTCGTGCCGCCGGGCGGCGAGAGCTACCGCATGCTGGCTGAGCGCGTCCGTCCGGTTCTGGAGGAACTCGAGCGCGAGACGGTGATCGTCAGCCATGGCGGCGTGGCGCGCGCCATTCTGGCGCTGGTCGGGGCGGTGGCGCCGCGCGAGGCTTCGATGGTCGAGATCTGGCAGGGCAAGCTGCTCGTCGTCAGCGGGAACAAGGCGGACTGGCTCTGAGTTTGCTCAGGGCTGGATCACGACGGGGCTGGCGGCATTCATGGCCGGTTCAGGCGTGATTCCGCAGGGAGAGTATGCTAGCGAGGAGGCGTGATGCGGCGGCCTGCCCGGCCGGGGACACACGCGGAAGTCGCGAGGCGAGGGCGACGATTCCGGTTTTCTTCACGAGGTGCGTGATAAGGCGCCATACGGCCGAAGGCAGGGGCTGCCGCGGTGTCAACGACGGGCCTTTCAGCGCAGCGGGGCGCGATGAACGATATGACGAAGCTGTCCGCGGCGTCTGACGCGGCTGCCGCCAACACCCTCGCCATTCTGGTCGGCGAGAAGCGGCCCGATCTGATTCGGGACGAGGTTCTGGCCGAGATTTTCGCGGCCACGGTCGCAGCGCGTCCCGATCATCCCGCCCTCACCGATCTCGAACGCCGGCTGAGCTACGCCGAGGCCTGGGCTGCCGCTGGCAAGCAGGCGCGCGGCCTGCAACTCGCTGGCATCGGGCCGGGCGACATGGTCGGCCTGTGGATGCCGCGCGGCATCGACCTGCTGGTCGCGCAGATCGCGATCACCCGGGTGGGCGCCGCCTGGATTCCCTTCGATGCCGAGGCGCCGGTCGAGCGCATCGCAACCTGTCTGGACGATGCCGATGCCAAGGGCATCGTCACCTGCACCGGCTGGGCGGGGCGGGCCGAGGCAACGGAGCGCGCCGTCTGGACGCCCGAGGGCCTCGCCGCCAATGCCGATGGAGTTGAACCGCCGGCGCGCCCCGCCGGGCTGACGGTCGAGCACCCCGCCTATCTGATCTATACCTCGGGCTCGACGGGCACGCCGAAGGCGATCGTCATCAGCCACCGCAACATCTGCCATTTCCTGCGCTCCGGGAACGCGCTCTACGGCTTCGGGCCGGACGATGTCGCCTTCCAGGGCGCCTCGGTCGCCTTCGACCTCTCGATGGAGGAGATCTGGACGCCCTATCTCGTCGGCGCGACCCTCTTCGTCGCCTCGCCCGAGATGATGGGCGATGCCGAGAAGCTGCCGGCGATCCTGAACGAGGCCGGCGTCACCATCATCGACACCGTGCCGACGCTGCTCGGCATCCTGCCCGCCGACGTGCCCTCGCTGAAGCTGATCCTGCTCGGCGGCGAGGCGCTGCCGCCCGCGATCGTGCAGAAATGGTCGAAGCCCGGCCGGCGCATCCTCAACACCTACGGTCCGACCGAGGCGACGGTGGTCGCGACCGCGGCCGAGGTCGTGCCCGGCGAGACCGTGACCATCGGCAAGCCGATCCCGAACTACACGGCTTACGTCGTCGGCGAGGACATGCACCTCGTCCAGCCGGGCGAGCAGGGCGAATTGCTGATCGGCGGCCCCGGTGTCGCCAAGGGCTATCACGGCCGGCCGGAGCTGACGGCCGAGAAGTTCATCGCCAATCCCTTCACGGGCGTCGCGGGCGAGGGCGATCCGATCCTCTACCGCTCCGGTGACGCGGTCAGCCTCGATGCCGACGGCAACATCGTCTTCCACGGCCGCATCGACGACCAGATCAAGATCCGCGGCTTCCGTGTCGAGCTCGGCGAGATCGAATCGAAACTCGCCGACGAGCCCGGCGTGGCGCAGGCCGCTGTTGTTCTGCGGACCGATGACGGCATCGAGCGTCTCGTCGCCTTCGTCGTGCCCGAGCCCGGCGTCGCGGTCGACGGGCCGGTGCTGCGGGCGGCGCTGCGCGAGCAGCTGCCGCCCTATATGGTGCCGGCGCATTTCGAGGCGGCAGGCTCCCTGCCGCGCATGGTCTCCGGCAAGGTCGACCGCAAGATGCTCAAGGCGGCGCCCCTGACGGCGCCCAGCGCCGATGGCGAGCAGGAGCCGCCGCGCAACGCGACCGAAGCTGCGCTGCTGGAGGCGGCCAAGCGCGTGCTCGGCACGGCGAGCCTGCCGCTGGAGGCCGATTTCTTCATCGATCTCGGCGGCCACTCGCTGTTGGCGGCGCGTTTCATCTCGATCGTACGCGAGACCCCGGCCTATGCCGGCATCACCTTGCAGGACGTCTATGCCGCCCGGACCTTGCGGGCGATGGCGGCGCTTCTCGACGAGCGCGGCGTCGCCGTGGCCGAGGACCTCTCCTTCACGCCGCCGCCCTTCCTGCGCCGCTTCCTCTGCGGTCTCGCCCAGGCCGTGGCGCTGCCGGTCATCATTGGCCTCGCGACCGCGCAATGGCTCGGCGTCTTCGTCACCTACATGCTCCTCTCGGGCGAGGACCTGCCGCTGCTCGGCCAGATCGCCGCGCTGCTCGGCGTCTATGTCGCGATCATCGTCGTGACCGGCCTCATCGCGATCGCGCTGAAATGGTTGGTGCTCGGCCGGACGAAACCGGGCGTCTACCCGCTCTGGGGCGTCTATTACTTCCGCTGGTGGTTTGCCGCCCGCGTCGCCGGGCTCGTCCATATCAAGTGGCTGCAAGGCACGCCGGTGATGCGCTTCTACTGGCGCCTGCTCGGCGCCAGGGTCGGGCGCGACGTCATCATCTCCGACTACGAGGCCGGCGCCATCGACCTGATCGAGATCGGCGACGGCACCAGCTTCGGCTCCAAGACCACTTTCGCCAATGGCGAGGCGATCGGTGACAAGCTGGTCATCGGCCGCATCACCATCGGCAAGGACGTCTCCGTCGGCGCCTCCGTCGTGCTCGGCCACGACTCGGTGATCGGCGACCACGCCGAAATCGGCGACCTGACCGCCATTCGACCCGGCGCCCATGTCGGCGAGGCCGAAATCTGGGACGGCACGCCCGCTCGCAAGATCGGCATGGTCGATGTCGCGGCCCTGCCGCCGCAGGCCGAGGCCTCCGCTGGCCGGCGCGCGCTGATGACCTGCTTCTACATCCTGATGCTCGTCGTGCTGCCGCCGGTCAGCCTGCTGCCGATCTTCCCGGCCTTCTGGCTGTTCGACAAGATCGACTACTTCATCGCCGGCTGGACCGATGTCAGCTATCTCTGGTTCCTGCCGCTCCTGACCTGGCCGACAGCGATTGGCCTGATCGCCTTCACCGTATTGCTGATGGCGGCCTTGCGCTGGGCGATCCTGCCGCGCGTGACCTCGGGCTCCTGGTCGATCCATTCCGGCTTCTACGCCCGCAAATGGACGGTGGCGCTGGCGACCGAGGTGACGCTGGAGACGCTCTCCTCGCTCTTCGCCACCATCTACATGCGCGCCTGGTACCGGCTGATGGGCGCCAGCATCGGCAAGGGCGCGGAGATCTCGACCAATCTCTCCGGCCGCTATGACCTGACCGGCATCGGCGCCGGCAACTTCATCGCCGACGAGGTCGTCTTCGGCGACGAGGACATGCGCCGCGGTTATATGCGCCTCGACGCGACGCGCACCGGCGAACAGGTCTTCGTCGGCAACGACGCCGTGGTCCCGCCGGGCGCCGTCATCCCCGACCGCGTCCTGATCGGCATCAAGTCGAAGCCCCCCGCCAATGACCGCATGCAGCCCGGCGACACCTGGTTCGGCTCGCCGCCGATCCGCCTGCCGACGCGGCAGAAGGTCGATCTCGGCGCCGACTGGACCTACAAGCCCTCCGCCGCCAAGCAGTTCGGGCGCGGCCTGTTCGAGGCGCTGCATACCTCCTTCCCGGCGATGCTGTTCATCACCTTCGGCACGATCGCTGTCGACCTGGTGCTGCAGCAGCGGATCAACGAGGGCGACTGGATCGGCCTTGTCCTCTCCTTCATGGCGGTCGCGGTCGCGATCGCCGTGGTGCAGGCGCTGATCTGCGCCGCCGTGAAATGGTTGATGATGGGCGTCTACAAGCCGGTCATGAAACCGATGTGGTCGTGGTGGGCGATGCGCACCGAAGCCGTGGCGGTGATGTATTGGGGCCTCGGCGGCAAGGTGCTGTTCGACTATCTGCGCGGCACGCCGTTCCTGCCCTGGTTCCTGGCGCTGTTCGGCGCGAAATACGGCAAGGGCGTCTGGCTCGACTCGACCGATATCACCGAGTTCGACTGCATCAAGGTCGGGGATTTCTGCACGGTCAACGCCCATTCGGCGCTGCAGACCCATCTCTACGAGGACCGGGTGATGAAGGTCGGCCGCGTGCGTCTCGGCAAGGGCGTCTGCGTCGGCGCCGGCGCGACCGTGCTCTACGACACCCATGTCGGCGACTACGCCCAGATCGGCCTGCTCACCGTCATCATGAAGGGCGAGAACCTGCCGGCGCATACGCGCTGGGAGGGCGCACCCGCTGCGCCGGCGAAGGGGCCGGCGCACTGATCCGCATCCTCTAGGCGGGATGGACCTTTGGCTCTCCGGGAGGGTATCCGGCGAGCGGCAATGCCGTCTCCTCGGACGGCAATTCGCGGACCGCACCCTTGGCGAGATCGCCGAGTTCGAGTTCGCCGATCCTGACCCGGACGAGGCGCAGCACCTCGGCGCCGGCCGCCTCGACGATCCGCCTGACCTGCCGGTTGCGGCCTTCGTCGATCACCATCTCGATCCAGGCATTGCGCTCTCCGCAGCGCAGCAGCGCGGCCGAGCGGATCGACAGCACTTCGTCTCCGTCGACCGCTCCCTGCCGCAACCGGGCCATGAAGGTCTCGTCCGGCACACGGTCGATCTGGACATGGTAGGTCTTGTCGACCCCGGAAGCGGGATCGAGGATGCGCTGTGCCCAGCGCGTATCGTTGGTCATCAGCAGCAGGCCCTCGCTCGCCATGTCGAGACGGCCGACCGGGGCGAGATGCGGCAGGTCGAGCCCCTCCAGGCAGGCATAGACGGTCCGGCGACCTTCCGGGTCGCTGGCCGTGGTCACCATGCCGCGCGGCTTGTTGAGCATCAGGTAGATGCGGCGCGCCGCCGTCACCGGCTGGCCATCGACCGCCAGCCGCGCCCGCTGCGGATCGAGGCGCAATTCGGGGTGGAGCGCGGCGCGACCGTCGACCGTGACGCGCCCCTCGCGCACCAGCTTCTCGGCCTGCGTCCGGGAGCAATAGCCGAGCTTCGACAGCGCGCGGGCAAGGCTGACGGTTGCCGTCGATGCGGGGGCGGTACGCTTGCGAAGAAATCTCATGATGAGTCTGGTATGGCTCGCGGCAGCGCGGGCAGGCGCGCCGGCCGCCCGCGCTTGAACGGCAACGGCCGGTCGCTGCCATGCTCGGCGGCGGATGGCTTCGATGCGGAAGCCTGTCGATGTCGGAAAACGCGTGGCTCGCCGCCTGCGGGCAGGCTGGTCGAAAGCCGGATCGACCCCGAAGCGGCCCTGCCGGGCGGCTCGGGGCTAGGCTCCCGCGATGATGGGGCTCCCGGGGCGCCAGGAGCGCGAAGGGCTGGGCGTCCGGCTCATGGCCGTGCTTGAAGCCGGTAGCGCCCGGCCTTGTCAATGACCATCGCGACCGTTGCGGGGTTTCGCCGCGCGCCGATCCGGCTTAAGAGCCGGTAGGAAACGCAATCGGGCTCCCATGTCGCATAACAGCTTCGGCCATCTCTTCCGCGTCACTACCTTCGGCGAGAGCCATGGGCCCGCCATCGGCTGCGTCGTCGATGGTTGCCCGCCGCTGCTGCCGCTGACCGCGGCCGACATCCAGGGCGATCTCGACCGCCGCCGGCCCGGCCAGTCGCGCTTCACCACGCAGCGCCAGGAGCCGGACGAGGTCCGTATCGTCTCCGGCGTCTTCGCCCGCGAGAGCGACGGCGTTCAGGTCACGACCGGCACCTCGATCGGGCTCCTGATCGACAATGTCGACCAGCGCTCGAAAGACTATTCCGACATCAAGGACAAGTACCGGCCCGGCCATGCCGACTACACCTATGACGTCAAATACGGCATCCGCGACTATCGCGGCGGCGGGCGTTCCTCGGCGCGCGAGACGGCGATGCGCGTCGCCGCCGGGGCCATCGCCCGCAAGGTCGTTCCCGGCATGATCGTGCGCGGCGCGCTCGTCCAGATGGGGCCGCACAAGATCGACCGCGCCAATTGGGACTGGGAGGAGGTCGGCCGCAACCCCTTCTTCTGCCCGGACGCCAAGGCCGCTGCCTTCTTCGAGGGCTATCTCGATGGTATCAGGAAGTCCGGCTCCTCGATCGGCGCCGTGCTGGAGATCGTCGCGGAAGGCGTGCCGCCGGGGCTGGGCGCCCCGATCTACGGCAAGCTCGATTCCGAGATCGCCGCCGCGCTGATGAGCATCAACGCGGTCAAGGGCGTCGAGATCGGCGAAGGCTTTGGCGCGGCCGAACTCTCCGGCGAGGAGAATGCCGACGAGATGCGCGCCGGCAATGACGGTAAGCCGCTGTTCCTCTCAAACCATGCTGGCGGCGTCCTTGGCGGCATTTCGACCGGCCAGCCGATCGTCGCGCGGTTTGCAGTCAAGCCGACCTCCTCGATCCTGGCGACGCGCGCGACCGTGACCCGCACCGGCGGCGAGGCAGAGATGTTCACCAAGGGCCGCCACGACCCCTGCGTCGGCATCCGCGCCGTGCCGGTCGGCGAGGCGATGGTCGCCTGCGTGCTGGCGGACCAGTATCTGCGCCATCGCGCGCAGGTCGGTGTCGTCGAGCCGCGCTGGCCGTTCCAGGAGTGACGGAAGGCGTCATGGTCGGGCTTGTCCCGACCATCCACGCCTTCGTTTATCGAAGGTGGTGGTCAAGACGTGGATGCTCGCCACAAGGGCGAGCATGACGGTTCAGCATCTTGCATTTAAGCAATACTGAAAATACATCGATCATTCATTGCGGATGAAGCGGCGCCGTATTAGCTTCACGGCATGAAGCTCGACGTCTGGCTCCGGCAGAACAAGATCGCGCGCAGCGCCTTCGCGAAACAGGTCGGCCTGTCGCCGGCCAGCGTGACCGCGCTTTGCAACGATCCCGCTGCCTGGATTTCCCGCGAAAGCGCCGAGCGCATCACCGCCGCCACCGGCGGCGCGGTCACCCCCAATGATTTCCTCGGCCTGTCCAGGCCGCGCGAGGCTGCCATGTCCAACAATGTCGCCGAGACCATCGATGCCTTCGCCCGCGGCGAGATCGTCATCGTCACCGATGACGACGATCGCGAGAACGAGGGCGATCTCATCGTCGCCGCCTCCCTCTGCACGCCGGAGAAGATGGCCTTCATCATCCGTAACACCTGCGGCATCGTCTGCGCGCCGCTGACAGCTGCCGAGGCACGGCGCCTGCGGCTCGACCCGATGGTCTCGTCGAACGACGCCCCGCTCGGCACCGCCTTCACCATCACGGTGGACGTCAAGCACGGGCTGACCACCGGCATTTCGGCCGAGCAGCGCACCAACACGGTCCGCGCGCTCGCCAACGGCAACATGGGTGCCGCCGATTTCGTCCGGCCCGGCCATGTCTTCCCGCTCATCGCCAAGGACGGCGGCGTTCTGATGCGCTCCGGCCATACAGAAGCGGCCGTCGACCTCTGCAAGCTCGCCGACCTGCCGCAGGTCGGCGTCATCTGCGAGCTCGCCAATGACGACGGCACGGTGATGAAGGGCGCGCAGATCACGGCCTTCGCCGAGAAGCATGGCTTGAAGCAGATCACTGTCGCCGACCTGATCGCCTATCGCCAGTCGCGCGAGAAGCTGGTCGAGCGGGTGCATTCCTTCCCAGTCAAGACCGAGTTCGGCGACGTGACCGGCCATGTCTATGTCACGCCCTTCGACAGCACCCAGCATTTCGCCTTCGTCATGGGCAAGCTCGGCGATGGCGAGAAGGTGCCGGCTCGTCTGCACCGTGCCGATGTCGTCGCCGACGTGCTCGGCGGCGCCGGCTCGATCCAGTGCGCGCTGCGTCGCTTCCAGCAGGAAGGCAAGGGCGTGCTGATCTATCTGCGCGACGGCAGCGCCGGCGTGCCGATCAAGGCTGTCGATGACGAGAACTCCGACGCGCTGCGCAGCCAGCAATGGCGCGAGGTCGGCTTGGGCGCGCAGATATTGCGCGATCTCGGCGTCCGCTCGATCGTGAACCTCGCCTCCTCGCCGCGTTCCTTCGTCGGCCTGGGCGGTTTCGGTATCGAGATCGCCGGGACGGCGCCGCTCGAATAGTCGCTAACAGAAAGCGCGGGTCATCCCGGGCGACCGAAGGGAGACCCGGGATCCATTCCGGAGCGTTTCCGATAAAGGCTCAGGCATGGATCCCGGATCGTCGCTTCGCTCCGTCCGGGATGACTCGTGCTTGTTGACGCGGAATGGGAGTTCGGCTGCGTTCAGCCTTCCATCAGCGCCGAGACATGGGCGGCTGTCGATTTCGCCAGCGCGTCGAGATCGTAGCCGCCCTCCAGCACCGAGACGATCCGGCCGCCGGCATGGCGGTCGGCGGTCTCCATCAGCTTTTGCGTCGCCCAGGCGAAATCGGTCTCGCGCAGGTTGAGGTCGGCGAGCGGGTCCCGCCAATGCGCGTCGAACCCGGCCGAGATCACCACGAGATCGGGGCGGAACGCATCGAGCCGCGGCAGGACCACCGTCTCGAAGGCTTCACGGAACTCGTCGGAACCGTCCCCGGCCCGCAAGGGGGCGTTGACGATCGTGCCCTGCGTGCCGCGCTCCATGGCAGAGCCTGTACCGGGATAGAGCGGCATCTCATGCACGGAGGCGTAGAGCACCGAGGCATCGTCCCAGAAGATGTCCTGCGTGCCGTTGCCGTGATGCACATCCCAGTCGATGATGGCGACGCGCTCCGCCCCATGCGCCTTCTGCGCGTGACGCGCCGCGATCGCGGCATGGTTGAAGAAGCAGAAGCCCATGGCGCGCTCGCGCTCGGCATGGTGGCCGGGCGGGCGCATCGCGACGAAGGCGTTGCGGGCCTTGCCGGTCATGACCTCATCGACGGCGGCGACCGCGCCGCCGACACCGCGCAGCGCCGCTTCGATCGTGCCGGGCGACATCAGCGTGTCCGCATCGACCTGGACGAAGCCGGCGGCAGGAGAGGATGCGATCAGCGCCCGTGCATAGGCTTCCGGATGGCAAAGCGCGACCTGATCGAGCGTGCCGAGCGGCGCCTCCAACCGAATCAGTGCTGCGAAACGCTCGGCTTCGAGCGCGTTCTCGACCGCCTTGATCCGGTCGGCGCATTCGGGATGGCCCGCTGGCATCGCATGCGCGAGGCTGGCCGGATGGGTGAAGAGCAAGGTCGTCAAAGCCGGCTATCCCTGTATGAGGGCAGGCTGCAACGCCATGCGTGGCCGCTTTGCCACGCCAAACGCCCTTCTGGACAGTGCGGCGGGAACCGGATTGCACCATCGCCGTTTGAGGCCTAGTGCTTCGCCGAGCCGCCGCTCGTGGGGAAGCGCTCTGGCGACACGAAGCGTTAACGTTCGATTCATCATAAAGGCTGCCTTAGGGTCGGCTGGGTGGAGGCTATGAAGAAGACCGCTTTCGTTGCACTGGCGCTGTCGGCCCTGTTGGGCGCCTGCCAGTATAAGAGCGTGGCTGCTCCGGAGCTGTCAGCCCGTGACGCGGAATATATCGCGCTCGTCCCCAAGTTCGACACCTACCTGCCCTATCTTCCCTACGAGATCGCCGATCCGACCGGGCAGCCGCCCGGCACGGTCTATGTCGATACGAAGGAGAAGTTCCTCTATCTCGTCCTGCCGAACAAGAAGGCCATCCGCTACGGCGTCGCCACCGGTGACGAGGCTTTCGGCTGGACCGGTGAAGCCGTCGTGCAGCGCAAGGCGGAATGGCCGCGCTGGACGCCGCCGGCCGAGATGGTCAAGCGCTGGCCGCATCTGAAGCCGGTTGCCGGCGGGATGAATGGCGGGCCGGAAAACCCGCTCGGCGCGCGCGCGCTCTATCTCTACCAGAACGGCCACGACACGCTCTACCGCATCCACGGCACCAACGAGCCGGAGACGATCGGCCGCTCGGCCTCGTCCGGCTGCATCCGGATGCGCAACATCGACGCGATCGACCTGTTCAACCGCGTGCCGGTTGGCGCGAAGGTCATCGTCGTCTGAGCGATCGGACGATCCGGAGAATTCGGCGGGCGGCCTCGGGCCGCCCGTTTTCGTTTGGGTATGCTTTTGGTTGAACCCCTTTGTCATTCCGGGGCTTCGCGCAGCGAAGAACCCGGAACCCACGACTGGGCGAGCGCTTGCCCGATCAGTGAAGCCGAGCGTTGCGCCCAGTCGTGGGTTCCGGGCTCATGCCCGCGGCATGCCCCGGAATGACAAATGGCTCGCTCTGGGGTGAACTTGGAGATAGCCCAAGAAAAAGGCCGGTGAGAGCAAGCTCCGCACCGGCCAAGTGAAGGGTCTCGAAGGGGAGGTTTCAGTCGTAGAAACCGTGGCGGAGAACGCCGGGCAACTCGGCCTTGCGCGCTTCACCGTGCTGCTTCAACGCAGGTGACATCTGTCGGGTTCCCGCGGCGACCGCCTGAAGTGCGATCGGGCGGAAGAAGGTCGCATAGATCACCCGCGCCGTGGCGTCGTGGAAACCCTTGCTGACCGGTGTCGGGGAATGGGCGTCGCGTTGAAGCATGGCTTCTACTCAAGCTGTGGACCTCGCGCCGGCGGCTCGCGCCTGCCGACTTCGCTTGTCTGACGCCGGATCGGGACGGCGCCGGGGCGCCTCTGTGATCTGTTCGTGGCGTTTTCGGGCGGTGATCCCGGATTTCGCCACATTGCCGGGCACGAAAAAGGCCGGGCGCTGCCGCCCGGCCTTGTGTCTTCTGGCGATGTCGGTGCGCTTAGGCCAGCAGGCCTTCGGCCTTCGCCCAGTTCAGGGTCTTGTCGAGGGCGCGCTCGCAGCGGTTGAACATTTCCTCGATCTCGGCCTCGTTGATCACGAGCGGCGGGCAGAAGGCGAGGCGGTCGCCCATGGCGCGGGTGATGAAGCCCTCTTCCAGCGCATAGGCCACGGCCTTGGCGCCGACGCCCTTCTTGGTCTCGAAGGAGGCCTTGGTCTGCTTGTCCTTGACCAGCTCGGCGCCGCCGATCAGGCCGACGCCCTTGGCTTCGCCGACGAGCGGATGCTCGTTCAGCTTGGTGAGGCGGCGCAGGAAGGTCGGCGAGACCTTCTCGACATGGTCGACGATCTTCTCGCGCTGGTAGATCTCCAGCGTCTTCACCGCGACGGCGCAGCCGACGGGATGGCCGGCATAGGTGTTGCCGTGGCCGAAGGTGCCGATCTTGCGGCTCTGGTCGACCAGAACGTCATAGATCTTGTCGTTCATCATCACGGCGCTGAGCGGGAAATAGGCCGAGGTGATCTGCTTGGCGAGCGAGATCGAGTCGGCGTTGAGCCCATAGGTCTCGGTGCCGAACATCTTGCCGGTGCGGCCGAATCCGGTGATGACCTCGTCCGAGATGAACAGGATGTCGTACTTGGCGAGCACGGCATTGATCTTCTCGAAATAGCCTGCCGGTGGGATGATCGCGCCGCCGGCGCCCATCACCGGCTCGGCGATGAAGGCGGCGACCGTGTCAGGCCCTTCGCGCAGGATCATCTCTTCCAGCTCGGCGGCGAGGCGCGACGAATAATCCTGCTCGCTCTCGCCCGGCTCCGCGAAGCGGTAATGGTGCGGGCAGGAGGTGTGCAGGATACCGGGCAGCGGCAGGTCGAAATCGATATGGTTGTTCGGCAGGCCGGTCAGCGAGGCCGATGCGACCGTAACGCCGTGATAGCCCTTCAGCCGCGAGATGATCTTCTTCTTCTGCGGCCGGCCGAGCGCGTTGTTGAGATACCAGACGATCTTGACCTGGGTGTCGTTCGCGTCGGAGCCGGAGGCGCCGTAGAACACTTTGGAGATCGGAACCGGGGCGATCTCCTTCAGCTTCTCGGCCAGCTCGATCGCCGGATCATGGCTGCGCCCGCCGAAGATATGGGTGAAGGGCAGCTTCTTCATCTGCTCATAGGCGGTCTCGACCAGTTCCTGGTTGGAATAGCCGAGCGAGGTGCACCAGAGCCCCGCCATGCCCTCGATATATTCCTTGCCGGCGGAGTCGTAGACATAGATGCCCTTGCCGCTTTCCAGCACGAGCGGGCCCGTCTGCCGATGCGTGGCGAGGTTGGTATAGGGATGGACGAGGGTCTCGATATCCCTGACGGCGACATTCGACAGCATGATGGGCTCCCGGTTCTGTTTAATATTCTTGCCAGTGTAATCTGAATTGACCGCAAATGTTGAGCGATTTTGATGCAAGGGACGGTAGACTCTGCCGCAGGGCGAGCGCAACGGAAAGGCTTCGCGCCAAACGGGCGAAGGGGCCGCTCACGCGGCCTGAAAACAAGCCGAGCCCCGGGGAAAGCGCGCGTCATCCCGGACGCAGCGAAGCGGAGATCCGGGATCCATCATTGAGTACGACGCCTTTCGATGGATCCCGGGGCAAGCCCGGGATGACGGTGTGGTTTCTCAGGAAATGACCTATGGTGCGACCGGCGGCGGGGCGAAACGCCCGCCCAGCTCCTCCAGCATGGCGCCGACGGCGATGGCGGTGCGGTCCTCGCCGAAGGGCGCGATGATCTGGACGCCGAGCGGCAGGCCGTCGCGCGTGCGCGTGACCGGCGCCGAGAGCGCCGGCAGGTCGGCTCCCGTCGCCAGCGCCGCCCAGAGCAGGAAATCGAGATAGGGCCGCGGCTCGCCGTTCACGATCAGGCGCCGCGCATGGATATCCGGGCCATGGTCGTGCGGGATCGCGGCGACGGGCGCCGGCGGGCAGAGCACCACGTCGTAACGCGCAAAGAAGCTCGCCCATTGCCGCTTCTGGGCGCGGCGGCGCTGGTCGATCTGCTGATAGAAGCCGGGTGTCATTCGCGCGCCGCGCGCCTGAAGAGCCTGATGCGACAGGTCGTTCGGGCTGAAGCGCGCGGCTTGCGCCTGGATGCGGGCGCGCACCTTCGGCGGCAGGCCATAGGCCACGACGGCATGGTTCAGCAGCGCATAAACCTCGAACGCGTCGGCGAAACGGATCGAGGGGCGGGCCGTCTCGTCGACGATTGCCCCCGCCTCGGCCAAGCGGTGGGCCGCTTCGCGCACGGCATCGGATACCTCCCGATTGACGGGCGCGAAGGGATCGTCGGCCCAAACAGCGACGCGCAGGCCTTTCGCGCCAGTCTGTCGCGGCTCCGGCAGGGCGGGACCGGGCAGGGCGGTGTCGCGCGGTCCCGCGATCACCGGCAGGGTCAGGTCGAGATCTTCAGTGGCGCGGGTGATCGGCCCGGCGACCATCAGGTCGACATTGCGCAGCGTGCGCCGCTCGGGCGGCGGCGGGATCGCACCCCAGGTCGAGACCAGCCCCCAGCTCGTCTTCAGGCCGAAGACGCCGCAGGCATGGGCCGGCCAGCGGATCGAGCTGCCAAGATCGGAGCCGAGCTCGAAGGCGCTCATGCCGGTCGCGACCGCGACCGCCGCGCCACCCGAGGAGCCGCCGGGCGAGCGCGTCTCGTCCCAGGGATTGTTGGTCACGCCATGGGCCGGATTGTAGCTCTGGAAATCGCCGGAGAAGACTGGGACGTTGGTCTTGCCGATGATCACCGCGCCGGCCGCCCGCAGCCTTGCGACTGCGGCAGCATCCTCAGTGGGGACACGCTCGCGATAGGCCGGCAGTCCACCCGATGAAGGCAGGCCGGCGACGTCGAAGGCATCCTTGATCGTGATCGGCAGCCCTTCGAGCGGGCGAGCCGTGCCGTTGGCGAGGCGCTCATCCGAGGCTTTCGCCATCGCACGGGCGGCCTCGCGATCCTGCGCAACGATCGCGTTGAGGCGCGGGTTCAGCGCATCGATACGGGCAAAGGTCGCCTCAAGGAGATCGGTGGCGCTGAAGCGGCGGGCGAGCAGCGCCGCGCGCAACGTGGTGGCGGAGGCGGTCAGATCGATGCCGTCGGCCATGCCCGCTCACTCGGCATCGACGGCGCGGGCGAGATCGCGCCAGAGCAGCACGAGCCGGTCGAGCTCGGCGAGGTCGTCCGGCTTCAGCTTGCCGAGCGTGCTTGCGACGAAATCGCGCTGGGCGGCAATGCCGGCCTCGGCGAGCCGGCGGCCTTCCGACGTCAGGTGCATCGCATAGGAGCGCCGGTCGCCGGCGATGGCGCGGCGCTCGACCAGACCGGCCTGCACCAGCCGGTCGACGAGGCCCGAGACATTGCCCTTGGTGACATAGAGCTTCTCGGCCAGCTCGCTCTGGCTGATGCCCTCCTGCTCGGTCAGGGTCGAGAGCAGGTCGAATTGCGGGATCGAGAGCCCGAGCGTGCGGATGCGCCCGGTCATCTGCATCAACATGCGCTGGTGCAGCCGCATGAAGCGGAACCAGACCCGGTCCGGTTCCGTCGCTGCCTGCGGCACGGCTTTCGCTGCGGTCATGGCGTTCCCCCCGCTTTTGACGGATTAGACCTAAACCATCTCGCGCGTGCAGGCGAGCCTTCGATGGGATGACTTCCCTTTCCCGGAAGCCCCTCGCTATCCTCTCGGCAAAACGGATCTGGGAGGACATGCGCATGCTCGGCCTGATGCAGGACTGGCCCCTTCTGCTCCACCGCATCATCGACCACGCCGCGATCCAGCACGGCACGCGCGAGGTCGTGAGCCGTGCCGTCGAGGATGGCGCCCTCAGGCGACGCAGCTATGTCGAGATCCGCAGCCGCGCCTTGAAGGTTGCGAAGCGGCTCCAGCGCCAGGGCATTGCGCTCGGCGACCGGGTCGCGACGCTCGCCTGGAACACCGACCGCCATCTCGAACTCTGGTACGGGATCAGCGGCATCGGCGCGATCACGCATACGGTGAATCCGCGGCTGTTCCCGGAGCAGATCGCCTGGATCGTCGATCACGCGCATGACCGGCTGCTCTTCCTCGACCTCACCTTCGTGCCGATGATCGAGGCGCTTCAGGACAAGCTATCGAGCGTCGAGCGCTATGTCGTCCTGACCGACGCTGCCCATCTGCAGCAATGCGGTCTCAAGAACGCCGTCGCCTATGAGGATTGGCTGGCGGAGGCGGACGACGATTTCGCCTGGGGTCGCTTCGACGAGAATACGGCGGCCGGGCTCTGCTACACCTCGGGCACGACCGGCGGGCCGAAGGGCGTGCTCTATTCGCATCGCTCGAACGTGCTGCATGCGCTCGCCTGCGCCGCGCCGGATTTCATGGGCCTGTCGGCGCGCGACACGGTGCTGCCTGTCGTGCCGCTCTTCCACGCCAATAGCTGGTCGCTGGCCTATTCGGCGCCGATGACCGGCGCCAAGCTGGTCATGCCTGGCGCGAAGCTCGACGGCCCCTCGCTGCACCAGTTGCTGGAGGAGGAGGGCGTGACCATGACGGCGGCGGTGCCGACCGTCTGGCTCGGCCTCCTCCAGCATCTGGAGGCGACGAACGGCACGCTCTCGACGCTGAAGCGCGTCGTCATCGGCGGCTCGGCCTGCCCGCGCGCGATGACCGAGACCTTTGAGCGCAAATACGGCGTCACTGTCGCCCATGCCTGGGGCATGACCGAGATGAGCCCGCTCGGCTCCTTCTGCTCGCTGAAGCCGGTCTATGAAGGGCTCTCGGGCGATGCGCTCTACGATCTCAAGGTCAAGCAGGGCCATCCTCCCTTCACCGTCGAGTTCCGGCTCACCGACGATGCCGGCGCGGACCTGCCCTGGGACGGCAAGACCTTCGGCCGGCTCAAGGTGCGCGGGCCGGCGGTCGCGGGCGCCTATTACCGCAGCGAGGACGGTATCCTCGACGATCACGGCTTCTTCGACACCGGCGACGTCGCGACCATCGATCCCGCCGGCTACATGCAGGTCACCGACCGCTCGAAGGACGTGATCAAGTCCGGCGGCGAGTGGATCTCCTCGATCGACCTCGAAAACCTCGCCGTCGGGCACCCCGATGTCGCGGAAGCCGCGGTGATCGGCGTCGCCCATCCGAAATGGGACGAGCGGCCGCTGCTGGTGATCGTGCCGAAGCCGGGGCGCAAGCCGGGCAAGGAAGAGATGCTCGCCTTCATGGCCGGCAAGATCGCGAAATGGTGGCTGCCGGACGATGTCGTGCTGGTCGAGGCCATCCCCCACACCGCGACCGGCAAGATCCAGAAGACGAAGCTGCGCGAGATGTTCAGGGATTATCGGCTGCCGGGGTGATCGGAGGGGGCTTCCCTCAGCATCCTCAAAAGGAGCACGTCATCCCGGACGGAGCGCAGCGGAGATCCGGGATCCATGCCGGAGCGCTTCCGATGAAGGTTCAGGCATGGATCCCGGGTCTCCCTGCGGTCGCCCGGGATGACCGTCGTGTTTCGATGCGTAGTCGAAGGGCACTGGCTGGCGCCTTGAAACGCAAACGGCGCCCTTTTGGGGCGCCGCACATGTCGTGTTCGAGGATGGTTCGGAGGCTGGTTGCTCTCAGAACTCCTCCCATCCGGAGTCGCTGGCCCGGCCGCTGCCGCCATTGGCGACCTTGCGCGGGGCGGGCATGGCCTTGGATTGGACGAAGGCGGCCTCGGCCAGCTGGCGCAGCCGCGCCGGCTCGCCGGAGTCGGACACGGCAACGGGAGCAGGCCGCGCCGCCCGCATCGGCGCCTTGACGGCGCGCGGTCCCGTCGCCGGCTGGGCGTAGGCCGTCTGGCCTGCAGCCTCACGGTTGGTCCGGAAGGTTGCGACCAGCGCGTTGAGCTGTTCGATCCGGCCCGAGAGCGAATTGGCGGAAGCGGCGCTCTGCTCGGACAGGGCCGCGTTCTGCTGGGTCATCTCGTCGAGATGCGCCACCGCCTGGCTCATCTCGTCGATGCCGTTGGCCTGCTCGCCCGAGGCTGCCGAGATGTCGGCGATCGTCGCCGCGACCTTCTGCGAGGCCGCGAGGATGCGGGCGAGCTGGTCGCCGGCCTGACGCACCAGCTTCACGCCCTCGCCGACCTCGGCATTGGACGAGGAGATCAGCCCGGAGATGTCCTTGGCCGCCTCGCCCGAGCGCTGCGCCAGGGTCCGCACCTCGGAGGCCACCACCGCGAAGCCCTTGCCGGCCTCGCCGGCGCGGGCCGCCTCGACCGCCGCGTTGAGCGCCAAGAGGTTGGTCTGGAAGGCGATGTCGTCGATCACCCGGATGATGTCGGAGATCTTCTGCGAGGCGGTCTCGATCCTTGCCATGGCGTCGACCGCCTGGCCGGCGATGGTGCCGCCGCTCTCGGCTGCCTGCATCGCCTCGTCGGCGATCCGGGCCGCGTCCTTCGAGGCCTGGGCCGAGGCCTTGACCGAGGCTGCGAGTTCCTCGGTCGTGGCGGCAGTCTCCTCCAGCGAGGAGGCCTGCTCCTCGGTGCGCTTCGACAGGTCGTCGGCGCCCATGTTGATCTCGCGCGCGGCGAGGCCGACATCCGCCGAGGTCGTCTGGATCGTCGCGACGGTGTCCGAGAGGCGGTCCACCGTCTCGTTGATCGCGCCCTTCAGGTCGGCGAAGCGGCCGCGATAGCCCGTCTCGATCCGGTTGGTCAGGTCGCCGCCCGCGATCGCCGAGAGCGCTTCCGCAAACTCCGTCGTCGCGCCGTCGACAACCGCGTTGATCTCGTTGATGCCCTCGACGAGTTCCTTCAGCGGGCCTTCCATGCCGCCGACCTGCGCCTTGCCGGAGAAATTGCCTTCGCGCGCATCGGCGACGATGTTGGCGACCTCGCCCAAGAGCTTCTGGACATGGGCGGCCTGCTCGGCATCGGCGAGCATGGCGAGCTCGCGGTCGCGCCGGTTCTGCTCGAGGGCGAGCGCGTTCTCGCGGTAGATTTCGAGCGCGCCGCTCAGCGCGCCGATCTCGTCCGGCGACGGGGCGGCCGGGATGGCCTGGGCGAAATTGCCCTGCTGCATCTCGTCGAGCGCGGATTTCAGCGAGACCAGCGGCCGCGCGATCCGGCGCTGCACGCCGCGCAGGCTCATCACGCAGATCGCGAGCAAGGAAGCCAGCAGCGCGCCGACGATGCCGAGCTTGATCCAGGCGGCGGTAAGCTTCTTGTCGGTCCGCACGACCATGTCGTCGAGCGACTGGGTGACGGCCGAGACGATGGCCGTGAACGGCGCGTTGCACTGCTTCGTCCACTCGTCGGCCGCGATGACGGGGCCGGCGCCCTGGCCGAGCTTGCCGATCAATTCGTCCATCTTGCGGTTCGAGGCCGCGACCTCGGCGGACATGACGCCGACCTTCCGGGCCAGCTCGCTGCCGACGCCGGGGCGGGACGCCAGCTGCTTCAGCGTCTCGCCGGAGGTGTTGGAGACGCCACGCAATTCGCCGAGCTTGCGGATCTGCGCGGTATCCAGCGCCTTGCCCGAGCCGAAGGCCGGGCGGAGCACCGAGCATTGCGTCCCGTAATTCGAGCGGACGTCCCAGCCGGCCGACTTGAAGCTCTGCAGGTCGGCGAGGATCGGGTCGGCGAGGCGGGCGGCGTTGGAGGTCTCGTCCGAGGCCTTGACGATCGCGGCTTCGATCGCGCCGATGCCGTTATACCAGGGCATGGTGGCGGCGAGGCTGCGCTGCGCCTTCGGTTTGGCGGCCTCGGCATAGAGATCGGCCATCCTGGCGTCGGTCAGCTTCTGCTGCTGCAGGATGCCGGCGATCAATTCCTTGCGGCCGGGCAGGCCGGTTTCGTCGAGCTGGGCGACGGCATCGGCGATGCGGTTGCGGTTGCTCTCCTCGATCTGCTTCAGCGTCGCCGCCGGGTCATCGGCGACCTGGATGCTGGTCTGTGCCTGTCCGCGCGCGGTGCGGATCGCATTGCCGGCGAGCAGCAGGGCCTTGTCGGCCTGGACCAGCTCGCCCAGCTCCATGTTGGTGCGCACATCCGAGATGGATTGATAAGCCATGTAGCCCAGCGCCCCGATGCCGGGCACGCACAGGCAGGCCATGGTGGCGACGAGATAGTTCTGGATCGACGAGGGGAAGAATTTCACGGCGGGACTCGGGGCGTGACATGCGGCGATAAGGCGGTGATGAAGGCCGGGAGGCAGGCAGCGGGCGAGCCTCGTCCTGCCGTCTTATGGCTGACTTGATTAAGATTGCGCTTCGCCCCGCTCCCCGACTTGCCTTCCGGGTCCGCCACGGGCACGAAAGGGCGATGCACCGCCGTCTCGTCTTCGAGGAACCGGTTTCGCGCGCCGCCATCTGGAGCCGGCGGCTGGCGTGGTTTTCCTGCGCGGTGCTGCTCCTGTCGCTGCTGCTGGTGCGCTTGCGGGAGCCGAGCATCGAGGGGCTGGCGCCGGTTCTCGGCGCTTACGCGCTCGTGCTCGCGGCGCTCGGCCTCGCCATCCTCGCCTTCATTCGCATCTGGTATTCCGGCCATCGCGGCGTCGGCATGGCGGCCGGCGCGATGCTGCTTTCGCTCATCCTGCTTGCGCCCGCCGGTTACATCGCCTTCAGGCTTGCGACCAGGCCGGCATTGGCCGACGTCTCGACCGATATCGACGATCCTCCCGCGTTCAGCCGCTCGCAGGCCGCGCTGACGGCCCGGGCCGGGCGGGTGCCGCCCGATATCCCTGCCGCGCGCCGGCGCCTGCAGCGGCAGGCCTATCCCAAGGCTGTGCCGATCCTGCTCGAACTGCCGGCCGATGCCGCTTTCGACCTCGCCAGGCGGGCGGCACTCGGTCTCGGCTGGCAGGTTCTGGAGACGGCGCGGCCCGGCGGGCGCAGCGGCGCGGGGCGGGTCGAGGCCGTCGCCCGCGGGCGCATCCTGCGCTTTTCCGAGGATATCACCATCCGCGTCAGGCCCCGCGTCGATGGCAGCCGCATCGACATCCGCTCGGCCTCGCGCCTCGGCAGCCACGACCTCGGAGCGAATGCGGCACGCGTCGCGGCCTTTGCCGGCGAGATCGAATTGCTGATGGACAGCCGCTGAGCGGCCAGCGTCAGGCGAGCCTGTAGCGACTCGCGAGCGCCGGAATGGTGTCGCTGGACTGGACAGCGCCGCGCAGCACAAGGTCCTCGAGCTGGGCCAGCACCGAGAGCGCGGCCGCGCCATGCAGGGCAGGGGCCAGGCCTTGGTAGATCACCGGCACCATCGCGGCGATCGTCTCGTCACCCTGACTGAGGCGGTTGAGCACGGCGGCCTCGCGTTGGCGGCGGTGTTGGACGAGCCCGCGCAGGAAACGCTGCGGCTCGTTCACCGGGCCGCCATGGCCCGGCCAGTAGCGGGCATGCTCCAGTCCGCGCAGCTTCTCGATCGAGGCCATATAGGCGGCCATCGAACCATCCGGCGGGGCGACCACCGAGGTCGACCAGGCCATGACATGGTCGCCGGAGAACAGGGTTTCTTCCTCGGCGAGCGTGAAGGCGAGATGGTTGGCGGTGTGGCCGGGCGTCGCGACGGCGGCCAGGCTCCAGCCGGGCCCGGAGACGGTATCGCCGTCGCCCATCTCCTGGTCCGGTACGAAATCGGTATCGGCAGCGGCATCGAGCACGCGGCCCTCGCCCGGCCCGAGCTCCCGCGACGGGCGATGCGGCCCGCAGCCGACCACCGTCGCGCCGGTCGCGGCTTTCAGGGCCGGCACCGCAGGCGAGTGGTCGCGATGGGTATGCGTGACGACGATATGGCTGACCGTCTCGCCGCGAACCGCCGCCAGCAGGCGCTCGACATGACCGGGGTCGTCCGGGCCGGGATCGATGATCGCGACCGTGCCGCGGCCGACGATATAGGAGCAGGTGCCGGTGAAGGTCATCGGCCCGCCATTGCCGGCGACGATCCGGCGCACCAGCGGGGACAGGCTCGCGACCGTGCCGGCTTCCGTTGTCGCGCTGCGGTCGAACTCGATCTCGTCGCTCATCGCTGCTGATGCGCGTCAGCTGTTCGACTTGCCGCTGCAGCTCTTGGTGTCATAGGGCCCGAACAACGGGTTGAAATTGCCGCATTTGTCGCAACCGGACAGAAACACGGCCAATCCGAGGATGCCGGCAAGGAGGGTGATGCGCTTCATGGCCCCGACCGTTCGATTCGATGAGACCGCACTTTAGAGGCTGTCTGGGCCCGGCGACAGAGGCGGGCAGCCGGGGATCGTGTTCAAAGGCCGAGGTCGGCGAGCCAGCCCAGGATGCAGATCGCCGAAAGGGCGATCAGGGCGAGCGTGGCTTTCGCATCGGTCGGGCAGTCGCGCAGCATGGTCGTCTCCGTTTCGGAGGCGACGCAATAGACATGCCATTTGACGGGTGCGTGACGGTGTCAGGCTAGGGGGAGGGCGAGAGCGACAAGAAAAAGGCCCCGAAGGGCCGTCGTCTCAACTGCTTGAACTATCTCGGGAAATTTTGGTCGGAGTGGCAGGATTTGAACCTGCGACCCCCTCGTCCCGAACGCTCGCCGGCTGAAAAAGGGTGCGCGGGATCGCCGTGTTTACTGGGCTTTCGTGGAAGGCCGTTCCCGCTCGGTTCTTTCGTTCCTGTCGGTATCTGTCGGTCGTTCGCGTTTCGGCCTCAACGCGATGGCAGCAGCCGCGGCCCTGTTATGGTCGGGGTGATGGTGGCCATAGACGTTCTGCAGCGTCTCCAGCGTCATGCCGAGCATGCCCGACAGGGCATAAGGGTCGGCGCGGTTCTGCATGCCCCAGGTCGCGGCTGTATGCCGGAGGATGTGCGGGGTCACGTCCGGACCGAGTCCTGCCGCCTCGCGCACCGCGCGGAAGGCCTTGTGGACGCGCTCGACCGGCTTGCCGTTCCACTCGACCACGAAGCTCTTCGACAGACCCTTGGCCTCCCAGCGGCGCAGATGAGCGAGCAGGCGGGCATCCAGCCCGACGGGTGGCGTGCGCTTCTTGGTTTCGCGAGTGCCGGGCGGGCGCCGGTAGAACACGCCCCGCTCCGTGTCGACGAAGCCATGGCCGACCGTCGGGCGAATGGCGGCCGAGCAGACGGCGCCGGCGCGCGTGCCGGTGTAGAGCGCAACCAGGATGAAGCGGGCGACGTGGCGGGCCGTGCGGCGATCGGTCTCCAGCGCGGGGCCGCCATTGTCACCGCGGCCGCGCTTCTGCTTCTCGCGCAGGCTCCAGGCTGCCCAGAGCAGGCGGGCCACTTCCGAGCGGGTCAACCAGCGCTCGCGTGGCGGGCCGGCCTGCGGCAGCTCGACAGGAATCGGGTTGGCCAGGATGCGCTCTTTCCAGCCGTGGCGGAGAGCGGCGCGCAGATCCTCGAGCTCGCGGCGGGCGGCGCCGTCGCCGCGTTCCTTGGCATAGGCCTGGCAGGTGCTTGGCCGAACCTCCGAGCAGCGCCGGATGCCCCACCATGCCAGAAGGCGCGCCACGCGGGCGCGCACCTCGGCCGGGCGCTTCTGCTTGTCCGCCTTGTGGTCGAGATAGATCGCGAGGATATCGGCGATCAGCGGATCGTCTGAGCGGGCCTTTGCGGCTGCTTCGGGATCGCGCTTTTGGACAAGATAATCCCGGAGGGCGTCTTCGGCTGCTGACAGCGCCTCAGCGCCGCAGCCAGTGCTAATCTTGCGTCCTCGGTCTCGGATGACCCAGACGGCTTCATTTCGCATGCCGCGTCGTTCGTCGAAGCGCTCGGGCTGGAGCCAGAGGCGCGGACCTTTCGAATGGCGCGGCATTGTTCCGTCATCTCCTCGATCGCGGCGAGCGAGGTATATTCCTTGCCCGCCGTGATCCAAGTTTCAAGGCGTCCCGCATCCCGCTCGCGACGCAGTCCGGAGACCTTCATCGAGCCGTCGGGGAAGGCGAGCGCAGCGGCTGCTTCCAGGCGAAGCGGCGTCGCGGTCGAGATCTGTGATTTGTCGGGGACGTGCATGGCCATTCAGAACGGGATGTCGTCATCCAGGTGGTCGGACGAGCTGCCGGTCGACGTGCGACCGAACGAGCCGCTGGCGCTGTCCTGGCTGGTCTCGCGAGTACGGGTGGTGCCGTAGCTATCCGGATCGGGCGCCTCTCGCTTCTGCGTGTCGAGGATCGTCAGCTCGCCTCGGAAGCGCTGGAGCACGACCTCGGTCGAGTATTTCTCGACGCCCTGCTGGTCGGTCCATTTCCGGGTCTGTAGCTGGCCCTCGATGAAGACCTTCGATCCCTTCTTCAGATACTGCTCCGCCACCTTGGCCAGCGCTTCGTTGAAGATGACGACGCTGTGCCATTCGGTGCGCTCCTTCCGCTCGCCCGACTGCTTGTCGCGCCAGGTCTCGGAGGTGGCGATGCGCAGGCTGGCGACAGGCTCGCCGCTGCCGAGGTGGCGGATCTCGGGATCGCGCCCGAGATTGCCGACGAGAATGACCTTGTTGACGCTGCCGGCCATGTCAGGCTCCGATCTGGCTAAAGAGGTCGCCGGTCTCGCGTCGCGCCGCCTGGGCGCGCAGGAGCGGGGCAGCGATACGGTGGTTGATCTCGGCCCGGATGATGGCGGCCGTGGCGCGGATGAAGTCGCGGCGGGCTTCGCCGCGGCCGCGCTTCTTTGGGCAGGCCTCGGCCTTCGCGAGCGCCAGCTTCGCGTCGAGGCGGCGCCGGTGGAGGGTTTCGAGCGTCGCCATCACGCCGCCCTCGGCATGGCGCTATGCTCGACCCCGTCAAGCAGGCGACCAGTGATGGCCTTGGTGGCGCGCAGGCGTGTGCCGCAGCCGGGCGACCAGACCTTGCCGTTGGCCATGGTCTGGCCGGCGGGAATGTGGCTGCCCCATTGCTTGAAGAAGAATGCCGTTCCGGCTGCTGCACATTGATCGCGGATCTGCTGCGCCCACTCGGCCAGCATCGGCCGGGGGCCGTTCTCGCCGCCGACGATGATCCAGTCGAGCCGGTTGGTGTCGCTGTGGTTGGTGAAGAACTTCTGTTCCTCGCCGGGCTGAGCTGGCCGAAAGAACGGCTTCTGCGACCACGACCCTGCCCTCAGCACGTCTTGATAGTGGATGCCGGTCTCGTATCGAATCGTGGGCATCGCGATGCGTAGGAAGTCGATCGGCCCGATCAGCGGCTCGGCCGAGACAAAGCGGACCGCAGCTGGCGTTTCGGTCAGATCAGGAACGCGCTCATCGGCTCGCCTCTGATCTTCGGCCGAGACACCGAGCCAGAGGTTGGGGAGGGGCCATCGCCCGCGACTGGAGCAATAAGCCCGCATTCGCGCCGCTCGCTTGGTCAGAACCTGAAAGGTGTGCTGCGGTGCCTGCGCCATGATCGCGAAGACGCGGTCGATCCATGCGTCGGGCACGTCTTCGTGGAAGAGGTCACCATGGGCGCAGGCGAAGACCATGCGCGGGCGCTTCCAGGCGAGAGGCTGCGTGAGCCATTCCTCGTTGAAGCGCACCGTGCCGTTCCAGACCGGGCCGGCCTTTGTCTCGCGGGTGAGGCCGGCTCGGCTGGGGTGATGCTGCAAGCGCGTGCCCGCCAGCTTCATGGCGTAGCAATGCGTGCAGCCGGGCGAGACGACGCTGCAGCCGGTGATCGGGTTCCAGGTCGCATCGGTCCATTCGATTTTGGTGCCGTCAGACACGGGCGGGCTCCTCGAATGTCGGGACGAAGAAGCCGAGCATGCCCTTGCAGGGGCGGAACGGCAGCGGTCGGGCACTCCGGAGCACGATGCCGAACGGGCCGACGAACCACGGATCGTCACTGCGCTCGACGCAGTCGACGATCTCGGCCTCCCCGACGATGCCGCCGAAGTCCAGGCCGAAGGGCGGGTCGATCTCCTTGGCCAAAGCTTCGCCAGTGACCGGGTGCCAGCCGATGCAGAGGTCTTGCCACGGCTCCTTGTCCAGCTTCTTGCCGGCGTGGATCAGGACCGGCCCGCGGTAGTGGCAGCGCCAGGTCCGGTTCTCGATCGACTTGTGGCCGCTGACGATTAGCCAGGCCCAGGGCTGCATGATGGAGAGCGCCTTCATGGCGTCGCCTCCAATGCCTTCGCTCCGACGATCTCGCGGGCGCGATTGATGGCTGGAGCCATCTCGTCGATCAGCCAGGCCTCGACGACTTTCATCGAGTAAAACTTGCCGCCTGGAAGGCTTTCCCAAGCCTCGATGAGCGCGGTCAGAGCATTGGAATGCATATCGAGCGCTGGAGCGGGCGGCAAGGCGCCGGCGGTGTCTGCCACCATCATCGCCATATTCGCTACATCAGCGGCTTCTTCGGCGCCGGCGGATCGAAGCGCGCTTTCGCTATGCGCGACGTGCCCCATCCAATTGACTGCAGCTAGGCGAAGTTCTTCCGCTTCCTCCTCGACGCGCTCCGCAAGAATATTGGGGTCGTCGCCCTTCCAGCCGCCCTTATGGTCGTTGGCTCGCAGCTCGCGTTCCATCAGCAGTGCGAACGATAGAACTTCGGGCCGGCAGTCATTCAGGCTCAGCGTTTTCATGTGAGGGACCTTCCGCTGTGAGCGTGAGCGAGCAGCGCGCTAGACGCGCATCGGCATGAGCACGACGAGGAGGCTGTCGCCTTCGCGCCGCTGGAGGATGGCGGGGGCGCCGGGTTCGGAGAGCTTGAGCTGGAGACTGTCGCCGCCAAGCACGCCGAGTACGTCAAGCAGGTATCGGGCGTTGAAGCCGATCTCGATCGGCGCGCCATCATAGTCCGGCGTCAGTTCCTCGGTGGCCGAGCCGCTGTCGGGATTGGTGACCGAGAGCGTGAGGCCGGCATCCGTCAGCGCCAGCTTCACGGCGCGGCCGCGCTCGCTGGAGATGGTGGCGACGCGGTCGATCGCCTGCTTGAAGGCATCGGCCTCCAGCGTGACCAGCTTGTCGTTCCCGCCTGGGATGACGCTCTGATAATCCGGGAAGGTGCCGTCGATCAGCTTCGAGGTCAGGGTGGTGGCGCCGGCAGTCACGCGGATCTTGGTTGGCGAGAGCTCGATCTGAAGCTCGCCGTCATGGTCCTTGGCGATCTTGCCGAGCTCGGCGACCGTCTTGCGGGGCACGATGACGGCCGGCATGCCCTCCGAACCGGAAGGCGCCGGCAGTTCGATGCGGGACAGCCGGTGGCCATCGGTCGCGACGGCGCGCAGCTTGGTAGCGCCTTCGATGGCCAGCGTGTGCATGTGGATGCCGTTGAGATAGTAGCGCGTCTCCTCGGTCGAGATGGCGAACTCGACCTGGCCGAAGGTCGTGGCGAGGTCCTTGGCCGGCAGGGCGAAGCGATGCGAAAACTCGCCAGACGTGATGTCGGGGAAATCCGATTCCGGCAGGCTCTGCACGGTGAAGCGCGAGCGGCCGGAGCGGAGCGCCATTGGCTTGTCGCCGGCGCCTTCCAGAGTGACCGAGGCCTCGGCCGGGAGCTTGCGAACGATATCGGAAAGGGTGTGCGCCGGCAGCGTGATGGCGCCGCCCTCCGCAACCTCGCAGGGGAGGCTCGTCTCGACCTGAATGTCGAGATCGGTGGCGCGGAGCGTCAGCCGATCGCCTGCGGCGCTCAGCAGGATGTTCGACAGAACCGGGATGGTGTTGCGGCGCTCGACCACGCGGCTGAGCGCGGCAAGGGCCGGGGCGAGCGTGTCGCGTGCGATGGTGAGCTTCATGGTCGAGCGCTTTCCGTGGGATCGGCGGTTGATCAGCGCGCCGGCGGCGCAGGACGCTGGGGCGCGGATCGATCCCCGCCCGGCAGGTTGGTGCGAGGCGTCGTTTCGAGGATATTCGGGCGATCGAGGACCACGAGCTGCTGCTCGTCGATTACGGCGCCTTCCGAAGGTTTGCCGTCCTTGTGATCACGCGGCTGCACCATGATCCGCGTGCAGCCAAAGAGGTATTCGAAGCGGCCGGTTGCGACGCCTTCGAGGCCGGAAATCGCGTCGCGAACGGTTTCGCCAAGCTTGACGGTTGCCATGTCATTTCTTTCTGCTGGGAGGGAAAGAGGCGGGGCCGAAGCCCCGCCAGGTGAGGCCGGGAGGTCAGGCCTCGGGAGAACCTTCGAAGGTCGGGAGCGCGGTCTTCTGCTTGACCGTGTCCAGATCGTTCTTGACCTGGTCGCGCAGCCAGAACTGCCAGCGATAGAGCTGGTAGAACCACATGATGCTGCCGCTCTGGATGCGGTATCGCAGCCGGGCCGGGATGCGGATCGTCTCACCGTCGACGAAGGCGGGCACGGCGACCATGAAGATGCCGGGAATATCGACCTTCTCGCCCTTGGTGTTGGTGTGTTCCTCGACGAATTCGACGGTCCGCTCGCCGCTCGCCAGACGCTCCTGGCGCTTGACGCGGGCGCCGACAAAGACTTCGAGGCTCCGCGAAAGCGCGATCAGATCGGCCGGAGTGGCGAACTTCTCCTTGAACAGCGTCTCGTATTCGGCCTGCTCGGGCCCGTAAGCAGCAGAGAGCTCGGCGGCGTGCTCCTCGAGGAATGCCGCGAAATCCGCCTGTTCCATCGCCTTGCCGTTCTTCTCGATCCAGACCTTGAATTCGTCCGTGACCGGGAAGGCGTAGCGGATCTTGTGCTCGGCCCAGCGCGGGGTGCCGGCCAGAGTGTGATAGTCGATGACGGCCGTCAGGGCCGGCTCGGGCCAAGCTGTCTTGGCGAAGACCGCGCTCCCTTCATCCTTGTGACGGTTGACCAGGTCGATGAAGCTCTGGAGCGTCGTGGTCTCCGCGCAGCCTTCCCGCGCTTCGGGCTGCAGCCGATAGCGCTCGACCAGCTCATTGAGATCGGTGGCCTTGCCGCCGGCGCGCTGGTCGATCAGAAGCGGGATCGTCTCCGGCAGGCCCGCACCGAGGCCCTTGGTCGGAAGCGACACGATCCTGATCTCGGTGGCAGACTGCGTCAGGCCGACGATAGCGTCGATACCTTCCCGGCGATCGGGCAAGGTGTTGCCGGACGTCGCATGCAGAGGCGCTGCGGTGGCTTCGAGAGTGAGGGTTTCGGCCGCATCGGCCGTCTTGCTTGCCATGAGAGGCTCCTGTGAAGTGAGGCGGAGGAGGTGAGACGGTCAGGCCATCTCGCGATCGCGACGTTCTCCGGCCTCGCGCGGCCCGGCGAACATGTCGATCTGGCTCGGGTGCTGGACGGAAAGGGCGCCGTCGAGCGTCCAGAACGGAGTGTCGGAGAAGGCCTTTTCCTTCGGCGGCTTGCCGTTGACCTTCGGTCGGATATCGAGCCGCCCGTTCTGGTAGTTGAGCGCCAGCGTGATCTCGATCGACGCAGACCCTTTCTCCTCGGGCAGGTTTTCGAGGGCGGCGATGCACTTCTCCAGCTCTTCGTCGAGCCGTTCGGAAAAGCGGCCGCGGCTGAGGATGCCGAGGATCTCTGTGACGCTGCGGATGGCACGGGCGGACATGGTTTCAGGCCTCCATGGGGATGCGGCGCGCGGCTTGGCGCGGGCCGGGCTTCGGTTTGGGACGGGACGGGCGGGCGCTGCAGAGATCGGGCAGGTAAGCCTTGATCCGCTCGCGGAACTCATCGGCGGCTTCCGGCCAGGGCCAGACGCGGAACTTGCCGACCAGGCGGATAGGCTGGGCGGCCTCGACGACCGGGTTCCACGGCTTCGGCGCGCGGCCGAGCAGATGGCGCCGCTCGGTCGCCAGCATCGCGAGGTCGACTTCCGCGACGATCGGCCGGTAGCGCAGCGGGCAGCCGTCATCACCGAGGCCTGCCGCGGCGTAGATCGCGAGATCGATGCGGCGCTTCATCGCCTTCTGCATGTCGCGGACGAGTTTGCCGCCGATGCCCGGCATCATCTGCTCGGCCAGCGCGACCTCGGCCTCGGCGATCGGCGTCGCCTTGTCGCCGAGGACATGCTCATGCGCGTCATGCAGGAGGAAGCAGGCGGCGGCCATCCGGTCGCCGGTCTTGCGATAGATCGCATCGGCGCCGTGCACGCTGTGCTGGGCGACCGAGAAGACGCCGCTGCGGGTGTGACCGGTGTAGCGGGTGATGCGCGCCAGCGCCTCGGGAATGGCGACATCGAAATCGACGCTCGCCAGCTCGGGTGTCAGAAGGTCGAAAGCACGATCGACCGGGCCATTGGAGCAGATCTGCAGCCAGGTCACTGCGGGAAATCCTCCGGGCAGAGGGTTTCCCGCTTGTCGAGCGCCAGCTCGGCTCCCTTCCGGGTGAGATAGAAGGCGAGCGACGCCGTCTTGTGACCGGGCTCGCCACCCTCGGCTTCGCCTGCCGCGACCATGCCCTGCCATTGCTCGGCGGCCGGGCCGCCGGCTCCGGCGAAGTAGCGATTGCGGTAGGAGCGGCGAGCCGAGTTCGGCAGGCCAAGCGCATGACGCGCCAGTTCGCGCTGGGCTGGCGTCACTTGAGCACCCCGCCGAAAGCGACGAGCAGTGCGAGGATGACCGGCGCGCAGGCGAGTGCGACGCCGCCGGTCAACAGGATCCAGAAGGCAATGACGATGCCGAGGGGAGGCGCGTTCTCGCCTTCCATCAGACGACACCCGCGATCAGGGCGCGTGCCCAAAGGGCCAGCGGGATGGCGAGCAGCGCGAGGGCCGCGGCTTCCTGGCGCCAGCCGGTGCGGCGAACGGTGGAACGGTTGCCGGTGACGCGGCGCCGCGGCTTGCGATGCGCAGCCTCGTAGAGCGCGAAGGCGCGGGCGCCGAAGAGACGGGTCTGCTCGGCCAGCCAGCCGGAGCGGGTGAGATCGTCGAGGGTGACGACGGCATCGGCGCCGCCATCGTTCACCAGCGCGCCGATATCCTCGACCATGCGCTCGGTGATGTGCTCGGCGACGACCATGCAGTCGCGCTTGAGCGGCCAGATAAAGCCGTCATGGACGGCCTGGCGGCCCTCGTTTCCGGCCTGAAGGGAGTGATCGGCAGATGCGCGCAAGGCGACCTCCATCGGTGTGCGATGAAAATCACCATATGCGGAAAATGAACCGCGTCAATCCCTAAAGCGGAAAATAAACCGCTCAGAAAGTGCGGGCGCGTTTTTCATTCCGCCTGTCTGGGGTGTTCTGCCTTCTGCTTGAGCGGCGATGGCGAGAGCTATTTGGCGTGTGTCTTCGGCGGCAAAAATTCAAGGAGGCCCCCGAAGACGGTTACCCTCTGAATTGAGCCATCAGGCGTATCGATCATTTCCAGAATCGATGCTGTTGGCTCGAACTCAACCGACATTGTGCATGCCGGCGATCCAAGATTCGCGGTGCCTTTGCAGTCACCGCTAAGAAGCTTCGCGATTGACGGTGCTGTACGCGGGCCCATGACGGCTCCGTCCACTAACAGCATCTGGCCACCGACGCGCTTCAGGCATTTGAAGCCCCTCGTTCCAGGGTCGACGCACGATATCCCATCGAGCCGTACCATCGTCCCATGGAACTTGCGTGGGTTGGCGACCAGCTGCCGCTCGGGAGTTGGTGGGATTGATTGGGCCGATGCTGGCGAGAACATGGCCGCCGCGAGTAAGGCGAAGACGTATCTAGCCTCGCGCGACCTTGCCTGTCTTGATCTGGCGAATGACATTGCGCCTCACTTGATCGGTGACCGTACGAACTTGGCTCGCTGGAATGACCGCGATGACCGAGCTGAATGATACAACGTGGACGTCCGGCATCAGGGGAGCATTGTAGCTTTCCAGATGGTAGAGCCCGGGCCTGGTGCCATTGAGAACGCGCTTGAGGTACCGGCTGCCGTCGATCGTCTCTACGCCCGCAGGGAAGCCGATCACTCCATCAGGATGCTCGCTGAAGCGAGAGCAGATAATGACGTCACCATCGTCGTAGCGCGGCCACATGCTGGGGCCCTTAACCTGGAATGCCAAGGCATCATCGGGCACGGGGAAGGGCACTTTGACCTCGAACAGAGGATCAGCGCGATTGATCTGTTCGCTCGATGTGTCGATCGATCCGCCGGCGGCAATGTAGCCGATTACGCCAACTGTCCCGCCTTGCGTCTCGGTCTCCGGTCCATCGCCGTGTCGATAGGCCAGCCATTCCGGTGAGACATCGAGCGCGAGCGCAATCTTGCGGATGGTCTCGACGGTTGGCGACGAGCCGGGATTGCGCAGGATGCCACGGATCGCATCGGGGCTCATTCCGGCGGCGATGGACACGGCGCGGGGGTTCGTTTCCCGCTCCTCAATTGCCTGCAAGATCCTGTCAGCAACTGTCTCCGTCATGTGCGGAATTCTATCCGCATCACGGTAAAGACGAGAGCGGAAAATAAACCGTTGACACATGCGGAAAATGAACCGCATATAATGTCACGATGATTACGCAGCTCCTCTCTCTGGTCGATGCTTTCTGCGCCGCACGGGGCATTTCCGAGGCCCGAGCGTCGACGCTGATATTCAACGGCGGCGCGCGGGTCGCGCAAATCCGTGGGGGCGCTGATATCGGAGTGCGGCGAACAACCGCCGCCATGTTCTGGCTTTCTGAGAACTGGCCAGAAGGTGCCGAATGGCCGGCCGACGTTCCCCGCCCTGACCCTGTGCGGGAGGACCCGTGATGTCAGTATGGCAGGCATTCGTGCGGTCAATTCTGCCGTGTTCGCGTTTGGGCGAGGGCCGCGAAGAAAGCGCGGAGTTCCTGCTTTGCAGCTGCGACGGCGGGTTCCACTTCGTATTGCGGAAATTCCTCCGCAGCCGCTGCGGCGCCACCCACCAGATCGATAGTGCGGCGCTCGATGACGGCGATGTCGGCATTACTCAGTCGGCTTTTCCAGGCTGCAGCGGCGAGGTCCGCATAGGCGCGGCCCATCGCAAGATTGAACAGGAAATTTCGCATTTCGTCCGGCGTCTTCGGCATCGGAAAGTCGCGTTGGGCCATCCGGTCTTCCTTGCTTTCGTGCTGGGCATGCTTTCGCCCGGCAAGCGCCGTCGCAGTGGCCCGGATCTCTACGCCGCCTATGTGCGCTGGTCGGCGGCGCAATCATGACGCGCGCGCTTTGCTTTCGCCAGCCCGATCAAGGCCTGTTTCAACGCCGCGCGGGCGGCGCCGCGTCGGAGTTTCCGCTCCGCCGCATCGCCGCCGCCACTGCGTTCCACCTGCCGGGAGACCACTGAGATGTCCGTCTCGTCTCCCGCCTTGTCCACGTCTTCCGTCTCCTGTTCGCCGCGGCATCAGCGCCGCGCATCCCCGATGGCTCAACCATCGGGGATATCCATGCACAGGTCTGCGGGAAAACACGCCAGCATAGGGGCAATCGACCACCGAGTCTGGTGCCGCCTCTTCAGGCATGCCCATCCGGTCAAGACGGCCGAAGCGGTGGCTGCGCGCCTCGGCGCGCCGGTTCGCACGGTCGAGAACTGGATGAGCGGCATATCCGCGCCTTCGCTCGGCTGGTTCGTCAAGATCCTCGACGTCTTCGGGCCCGGTGTCCTGGCCGAGGTGATGCCTGGACCGTGCGAGTGGCTGTCCGCCGCGGTGCGGGCCGAGCGGCGGGCGCAGCTCGAGGTCGAGCAGCGTCGGATCGAGCGCGAGATGGCTGCTCTCGACGCGGTGCACCCGTGACCGCCGTCGCCATCCTCCATCACGCGCTCTGGAGCGCCTGGCACCGCGCGCTGGCGCGGCGGCATCAGCGGCTCGCGAAGAAGCACATCGCCAGCGCCCGCCTGCATGACGAACGCGCAGCCGAGGCCGAAGCCGCCCTCAAGGAACGGGGACAGGGTTGATGAAGCGTCGGTTCCGCCTCGAAAAGGTCGGCAAGTGGCGCCGCTCGGCGGCACGCGGCATGGCGAAGGCCGGCATTCCGGCCGCCATCATCGCGCTCGTGCTCAAGCTCAAGCGCAGCACGGCCGATGACATCGTCGCCGGCAAGAATGCGCCCGGTGCCCTGTGGAGCGCGGCCGAGATCGCGCTGTTCCGGGACGCCGCCTGATGCGCGAGCGCGATCCCGATTTCGATCTCTGGGTGGAAGAGGCCCGCGCCGGCTCGTTCGCGCTGGCGATGCAGCTCTGCGGCTTCTCGCCGGCCAAGGGCAAGGACAAGGGCAACGATATTGCCGGGCCATGCCCGGCTTGCGGCGGGCGTGATCGCTTCGCCGTGCACTTGGTCAAGCGCAAGTTCAACTGCCGTCATTGCGAGGCGAAGGGCGGGGACGCGCTGGGGCTTGCCCTGGTCGGCGAGCGCGCCGCCTTCGTCGATGCCTGCGAGAAGCTGTCGGGCCGCGAACGGCCGAAGCGGGTTTCCGCCGAGAGCGAGACGGAAAAGGCCGAGCGTCAGGCACGGCGCGAGGCTCTCGACCAGCGCATCGCGGCCGAGCGGGCCGAGCGCGAGGAGGAGCAGAACCGCTACCGCGAGCGCAAACGCGCCGCCTGCCGCAGGATCTGGGAGGCCGGCCGCGCTCCGTCACCCGACAAGCTCGGGCGCTATCTCGACGCGCGCCACCTGATGCTGCCCGGTACTGCACTGATCCGCGAGGCCGACGATGTCGCCTTCTTCCATGGCGAGGAGATCGACGACCGCGGGATGAGGCATCCGCGCGTGATCTATCGCGGCCCGGCCCAGCTCGCGGCCATGCTGGACAATGCCGGCGAGATGGTCGGGCTGCACATCACCCATCTGAAGCGTGACTGGAGCGGCAAGGCCGAAATCTTCGACCCGGAAACCGGCGAGCTGCTCAACGCCAAGAAGATGCGCGGGTCGAAGAAGGGCTCGCATATCGTGCTGCGCACCCCGCCTTCGTCCGCGATCGAGGCGGCGCGGCAGGCTGGACAGCCGATCCGACTGTTCATCGGCGAGGGGATCGAAACGACCAGCCAGGTCGCGACCTCGCTCAAGGTTTCCCGCCGCTTCCTGCCCTGCGACATCTTCTGGGCCAGCGGCGATCTCGCCAATCTCGGCGGCGATGCCGTCGGCACGGTAGCGCATCCGAGCCTGAAGACGCCGAAGGGGCGTGCGCAGCGCCTGCCTTCCGCCGTACCGAATCTTGATGCTCCCGCGATCGCGATCCCGGCCTTCGTGACGCATCTCTGCCTGCTCGGAGACGGCGACAGCGAACCTTTCCTGACCCGCACCACGCTGGAGCGCGGCCGGGCCCGTTACGCGCGCCCAGGCCTGTCGATCGCCACGCCGATCGCGCCCGAGGGCGAGGATTTCAACAGCATGGCGAGGGCCGGCCAATGAGCGACGCCTATCTCGCCTTCCTCAAGGCCAAGGCCTGCATCGCCGTCGCCGGCGGCATCGAGGTCGCCGATCACGAGATCAATCCGATCCTGCTGCCGCATCAGCGCATCATGGTCCGGTGGGCGCTGCGTCTCGGCCGGGCCGGGCTGTTCGCCGCCTTCGGCCTCGGCAAGACCTTCATGCAGATCGAGTTCTGCCGACTGCTGGTCGAGAAGCTCGGCGAAAGCGCGCTGATCGTGATCCCGCTCGGGGTGCGGCAGGAGTTCATGCGCGACGCCCGCACGCTGGCGACGGGCGACCATCCGAAGATCTCGGACGAGACGCGAGACGCGCTGGCGGCCTGGCAGAAGGACCGGCCGGACCGGGTGCCGACACTCGCCTTCATCCGCAGCCTGGCGGATGCGGCCGCGCGCGGCATCTACCTGACCAATTACGAGACGATCCGCGACGGCAAGCTCGATCCGCGGGCCTTCGGCGCGACCTCGCTCGACGAGGCCTCGTGCCTGCGCGGGTTCGGCGGCTCGAAGACCTTCCGCGAGTTCATGCGGCTGTTCGACGCGGTGCGGTTCAAGCTTGTCGCCACCGCCACGCCCTCGCCGAACGAATATATCGAGCTGCTGGCCTATTCCGCCTTCCTCGAGGTGATGGATGTCGGCGAGGCGAAGACCCGGTTCTTCAAGCGCAACAGCGAGAAGGCGGACAGCCTCACCATCCATCCCCACAAGGAACGGGAATTCTGGCTGTGGGTGTCGAGCTGGGCGCTGTTCGTGCAACGCCCGAGCGATCTCGGCTGCGACGATACCGGCTATGACCTGCCTGAGCTCAAGGTGCATCACCATAGCGTCGCCTCCGACCTCGCCACCCGAGAGACCGAGCGCGACGGCCAGGGCATCCTGATCGCGAAGGACGCGCTCGGCGTCGTCGGCGCCTCCCGCGAGAAGCGGGCGAGCCTCCCGCGGCGCATCGCCAAGCTCGGAGAGATTCTCGCCGGCGCGCCGGCGGAGCACTTCCTGATCTGGCACGACCTGGAGGACGAGCGGCGGGCGATCGAGGCCGCGGTGCCGGGCGTGCGCTCGGTCTACGGCACACAGGACCTCGACAGCCGCGAAGAGACGATCATCGGCTTTTCCGACGGCGCGTTCCAGTACCTGGCGGCCAAGCCCGTCATCGCCGGCTCGGGCTGCAACTTCCAGCGCCATTGCCACCGGGCCGTGTTCCTCGGCATCGGCTTCAAGTTCAACGACTTCATCCAGGCCATTCACCGCATCCAGCGCTTCCAGCAGGAGCGGCCGGTCGAAATCCACATCATCGCGTCCGAAGGCGAGCAGGCGGTGCTGCGCACGCTTCTGACCAAGTGGGAGCAGCACAAGCACATGGTCGACCAGATGAGCCAGATCATCCGCGAATATGGCCTGAACGAGCAGGCCCTTGCCGCCTCGCTCTCCCGCTCGATCGGCGTCGAGCGCGTCGAGATCCGGGGCGCCAACCATCGCATCGTCAACAACGACACCGTGCTGGAAAGCGCTGCGTTGGCCGAGAACTCGCTCGGGCTGATCGTCACGTCGATTCCGTTCTCGACGCAGTACGAATACACGCCGAGCTATAACGACTTCGGCCATACCGACAGCGACCCGCATTTCTGGGCGCAGATGGATTTCCTGACGCCCTCGCTGCTGAAGGCGCTGATGCCCGGCCGCAACTGCGTCATCCATGTCAAGGACCGGATTATTCCAGGCGGCATCAACGGGCTCGGCTTCCAGACCGTCTCGACCTTCCATTGCGACGCGATCCAGCATTTCCGCCGTCACGGCTTCGCCTTCCTCGGGATGAAGACGATCACCACCGATGTCGTGCGGGAGAACAACCAGACCTATCGTCTTGGCTGGTCGGAGCAGTGCAAGGATGGGAGCAAGATGGGTGCCGGCTTGCCGGAATACCTGCTTATCTTCCGAAAGCCGCAGACCGATCGCTCGGTGTCCTATGCCGATACCCGTGTGGTGAAGGCGAAGAAGTGGTTCGGCGCCGCCGATCAGGAGGCCGGCGACGATCTGACCGATGATGCCGACCAGATCGAGGGCGGCTGGATCAATCCGGACGGCTACAGCCGCGCCCGCTGGCAGATCGATGCGCATGGCTATCTGCGTTCGGGTGGCGATCGGGCCCTGAAGGCGGACGATCTGCAGGGTGTCGACGCCGCCACGGTCTATCGCATGTGGAGGCGCTTCAACCTCTCCAGCGTCTACGATTTCGAGTATCACGTCGCGATCGCCGAGGCGCTGGAGACGCGCGGGCGCCTGCCGCCGACCTTCATGCTGCTGCCGCCGCATTCGCCCGACCAAGCCGTCTGGAGCGACGTCACGCGCATGCGGACGCTGAACGGCGTGCAGCAGGCGAAGGGCAAGGAGATGCATCTCTGCCCGCTGCAGTTCGACATCGTCGACCGCGTGATCGCGCAGATGTCGATGCCGGGTGAGACCGTCTTCGATCCGTTCGGCGGGCTGATGACCGTGCCCTATCGCGCGATCCTGCAAGGCCGCTTCGGCGTCGGGGTCGAGCTCAACCCCGGCTATTTCATGGACGGCGCCTTCCATTGCGCCGCCGCGGAGGAGCGCGTCGCGATCCCCTCCCTGTTCGACCTCATGGACGCCGAGCGAGCTGACGCTCCGGCGCTCGAAGCGGCGGAGTAATCCTCATGGACGGATTGATCATCGACAGCTTCGCCGGCGGCGGCGGGGCCTCGCTCGGGCTGGAATGGGCACTCGGCCGATCGCCCGACTTCGCTATCAATCACGATGATGACGCCCTGCTGATGCACGCGGCGAACCATCCGAACACGGTTCACCTGAAGGAGAACATCTGGAAGGTCGATCCCTATGCCGTGACGAAGGGAAAGCCCGTCTTCGTGCTCTGGGCCTCGCCGGACTGCCGGCACCATTCGAAGGCCAAGGGCGGCGCGCCGGTTTCAAAATCGGTGCGCGGGCTCGCCGATGTCGTGCTCGTCTGGGCCGAGACTGTTTCTCCGCAGATCATCATGCTGGAGAATGTCGAGGAATTCGCGCAGTGGGGTCCGCTCGGCGAAGACGGCAAGCCCTGCCCCTATCACAAGGGGGCGGAATTCGCCCGCTGGGTGCGGCATCTGGAGCGTCTCGGCTATGCCGTCGAATGGCGCGAGCTGCGGGCCTGCGACTATGGCGCGCCGACGATCCGCAAGCGCCTGTTCCTGGTGGCGCGGCGGGATCGCAAGCCGATCCTCTGGCCGAAACCGACCCATGCCAAGCCAAGCGACCCACGCGTCGTCGCGGGCGAGCTGAAGCCCTATCGCACCGCGGCCGAGATCATCGACTGGTCGCTGCCGTGCCCCTCTATCTTCCTGACCCGGGCCGATGCGAAGGCGCAGAAGCTCCAGGTCGTGCGCCCGCTCGCCGACAAAACGATGGCGCGGATCGCGCGTGGTTTCAAACGCCATGTGCTCGACCGGCCGGAGCCGTTTGTCGTTTCGTATTACGGGGAGGGGGCTGGCGGGCTGAACCGGAGCCAGCAGACGGCCGAGCCGCTCCGCACAGTTACGACTGAGAATCGTTTCGCGGCCGTGACCCCTTATCTTGCCGGGGTAGGTGGTCGCATGGGGCAGTCCGGCGAGCGGCCGGTCGACAAGCCGTACCACACCAACACCACGAAGGCGGACACGGTCGTCGTGACACCCTTCCTGTCCTATGCCCAGCAGGGCGGCGGCAACCGCCCTGCCGATGGGCCCCATCACACGATATGCGCCAACGCCAAGGACCAGAACCAGATCGTGACCGGCTTTCTCGTGCCACGCTATGGCGAGCGGCCGGGGCAGGAGCCGCGCTCGCGCAGCGTCGAAGAGCCGGCTCCGGTCGTCGTGCCGACCGGCAACGGCGGCAATCTGGCAGCCTGCTATCTGGCGCAGCACAATCTCAACGCCATTGGCCGGCCGGCCGATGAGCCGGTCGCGACGCTCGCGACGGCCGGCGCGCAGGTGCAGCCGGTCATGGGGTATCTTGCCACGCTGCGCCGGAATACCCGCTCCGTTGGGCCGGGAGAGCCGATAGGTACGATCTCGACGTCCGGGGCGCATCACGCGCTGATCGCCCCGCATCTCACGGCCTATTACGGGACCGGCGAGGGCGCATGCCATGACGAGCCGAGCCGCACCGTCACCACCCGTGACCGCTTCGCCCATGTCGAGGCGGCGATCGCTCTCCCGCCTCTCACGCCCGAGATGGCGGCTCGTGCCCGCGAGGTCGCGACTTTCTTGCGCGATCATGGCGTCTGGGATGGGCCGGGCGAGTTCGTCACCATCGGCGACTTCATCGTCTGGGATATCGGCATGCGAATGCTGGTGCCGCGCGAACTGGCGCGGGCGCAGGGCATGCCCGATTCCTATGACATCACCGCCGGCGGCCGCCTGACCGAGACGGCGCAACGCCACAAGATCGGCAACAGCGTCTCGCCGCCGCCGGCCGAGGCTCTCGCCTATGCCAACTGCGTCGAAGCGCTGTTGCAGCCCGACGTGAAGAAGCGCCGACGCGCCGCCGTGCCGACCTGGCCGGGGCTGCCGCGTGCCTCCCGCCAGCAAGACTTCCTGATCGCAGCGGAGTGATCGTGACCGACGACCCGCATTCCCGCATTGCCGATATCGTCGAGGGCGCGTTCGGTGCGATCCTCGAGCGCCCCGCAACCCCTGCGGCCGCGGTCCCGGCTTCCCAGCAACCGCGCCTGCCCGATCGTGGCCGGGACCATGTCGACCGGCTGGAGCGCGCCTGCGCGCTGCTGCAGAACGACACCGACAATGGCCGCCGCCTGATCATGTGGCGCGGCGACGACCTGATCTATGTGCGCGATGTCGGCTGGCATGTCTGGACCGGCCGCGTCTGGGACCCGCTCGGCGGCGCCGAGGCGGCGCAGCGGCTCGCCCAGCAGGCGGCGCGATGGATCTCGGCCGAGAGCTACGTCATGCGCCCTACCGAAACCGAGGAGCTGGCGATCGAAGCCGGTCGCGAGGCGCGCCGCATCCCGGAAAAGGAGCGCGAGAAGGCCGATCTGCTCGCGATCGAGGAGGGCATGAAAGCCATGTCGGCCTGGAAGAAGCGGCGCGGCAAGCGGCGCGACTTCTCGGTCTCCTGCGGCAATGGCGACAGACTGGCGCAGATGCTAAAGCAGGCAGCACCGCACCTGACCATCAGCGTCGAGCAGATGGATGCCGACCCGCTGCTGGTCAATGTCGAGAACGGCACGCTCGTCTTCGAGCGCGTGATCGACCAGGAGGCGCGCGCAGACGTCAAGACGCCGTATTACTGGCGCGTGCGGCTGCGGCAGCATGACCGGGCAGACCGGCTGGCGAAGCTGGCGCCGGCGATCTACGACCCCGATGCCGAATGCCCGCTCTGGCAGGCCTTCCTCGACCGCTTCCAGCCATCGACGGCCGTGCAGCAGTTCCTGCAGGCCTATTCCGGCTATTCGCTGCTCGGCGTCATCGGCGCGCAGAAGCTCGTCTTCCACTATGGCGAGGGCGCCAACGGCAAATCGACCTTCATCGAAGCGCTGGCGCGGCTGTTCGGGCCCTATGCCCGCACGCTCAATGCCGAGACGCTGACCGGCACGACGTCGCGCAGCGGCTCGCAGGCCTCGCCGGATCTCGCCCAGCTGCCGGGCGCGCGTATGGTGCGCATCTCGGAACTGGCGCGCGGGGAGCCGCTGCGCGAGGCGCTGGTGAAGCAGCTCACCGGCGGCGAGCCGATGATGGTGCGGCACAATTACGGGAATTTCTTCGAGTTCCGGCCGGCCTTCAAGGCCAGTATGTCTGGCAATGATCGCCCCCGAATCGACGGTGTCGACCACGGCATCTGGCGCCGCATCGCGCTCGTCGTCTGGGGGGTGACGATTGCCGACGAAGAGCGGCGCGAGATGGAGGCCGTGCTGGGCGAGTTCGCGGCCGAGCGCGCGGGCATCCTGAACTGGCTGATCAAGGGGGCGCTCGCCTATCTCGAGGGCGGGCTGATCGAGCCGCCCGAGGTGAAGGAGGCGACCCGGGCCTATCGCGCCGACATGGACCAGGTGCAGGGTTTCATCGACGCCTGCGTGACCAGGCTGCAGCCTTCGACGCCGCCGGACGAGCCGATCCAGTTGCCGTCGCGTGTGCTGTACGAGGCCTATGAAACCTGGTGTCTCGCCAACGCGATGAAGCCATGGAGCGAGAAGGCCTTCAGCCAGACGATGGTGAAGAAGGGCTTCGTCAAGATCGAAGGCCGCATTCGCTACTTCATCAACCTGAAGCTTCACGACCTGCCGGAGCGCCCTGCGCCCCGCAACCCCCATCGCGAGGACGACCGCTGATGCGTAACGGTCGCTTGTCCCATGCTGTCAGTGCGTCGCGAGCAGCGTTTCTCGCCGCCGTTATGCGTTTGACGCTGCGAGGGTCGCGAGGGTCGCGCGAGCATTTCCGGCAACCCTCGCGTGGCGATTATCGAAGCCAGATCAATGAGTTAAGCGATGGCTTGCGAGGGTTGCGAGGGTTTCTGCGCGCCATATGAAGATATGGGGGTTTCGGGGGAGCTTGGATCAATCGTTTCCATGCCTATACCCGACCTAAACCCTCGCTACCCTCGCATATTCTCAATCAAAGTATTGAAATAAAACAGAATTTTGCTTTGCGAGGGTTGGTTTTTACCCTCGCTCAACCCTCGCAACCCTCGCTGATCATCAGGAAGACAGGCCATGGCTGGGACGGAAACGATCGATATCGAGATGCTGCTCGATTGGGCCTATCGGGTTCAGGCTGTCGACAAGCAAGTGAAGGCGCTGGCGCCACGCGGCCCGGCCGGCTCCGCTTCGGGGTCGCTGGGGCAGTATGCTGAGCTGGGAACCAAGGTCGACAATAGCGGCGCGGCCTTGAAGGCGCTCGGGATGAAGGTGGCCGACGATGCCATGATCGTCCATGACGCGGTGCTGTCCGCCGGCGAGATGTGGATCGAGTGGAAGCGCGACGACGAGGTCGAGATCTGGGACCGGGAGCGCGCCGCGGCCGCCGGGCAGGACATCGGCAAGTATGAGGGCCAATGGCTGCGCCGTCCCATCACGCCGAACGGTCGCGTCGCCGCCTTCGGTGTCCGGCTGGAGCAGGCGGCGACCGTGGCGCTGCTGATCACGCATGCCAAGAACGGGACGCGGCCGGACTGGTTCGAAGGCTGGGCGGCGCCCGAAGGGCGCGCGGCGCAAGATGGTCTGCGCTCTGATCGTTGGGGGCGCGTCCGCAAGAAGACCGAGGCGGCATCGGTCGAGGACGTCATGCACGGTCGCGCGCTCTATGCCGTCTGGCGCGCTGCGCTGGTGCTTGTTGCGGTCGACCTGGCGGGCGCGCTGCGCCGTTACGAGGTCACTGGCCCGGCCGCGCCCGAGCATCCCTGGCTCAAGGCGCCGAAACGGGTGCTGGAAGGCTTTCGTTTGCAAAACTTGATTGGTGATAACCCGTTGAAATTGCTCGCTAAAAAATAGTTCTTGACGTTTTTCGGGCTTGCGGCTTACCTTCAACACGCTAAATCAGCTTCGAAACGCCTCGGCTTCGCGCCGGGGCGTTTTGCGTTTCGGGACTGCGATGCTCAAGATCACCTTCGATCTCTCGCAGTTCGAACGGCTCGCCAATCTCTACCAGGCGGCCGGCGAACAGGCGCCGCATGCGGTCCGACGCGGCCTGAACAAGGCTGGCGACAAGGCCCGCACGCAGATGAAGCGTGCCCTCGTCAAGCAGACCGGCCTCAAGGCTGGCGTGATCGAGAAGGCTTTGAAGGTGACGCGGGCCAACTATGGCTCGGCCGCCTATGTCATCCGCTCGCGTGGTGGTGATATCTCGCTCAAGCACTTCGGTGCGCGCGAGACCCGCAAGGGTGTGAGTGCTGCGCCGCGTGGCCAGCGCTCAGTGTTCGCAGGCACGTTCATCAAGGGCGGCCTGTTCCCCAACCGCGTGTCGCTCAAGATGGGCGATCATCTCTTCTCTCGGACCGGCAAGGGCCGCACCCCGATCGAGAAAGAGAAATCGGGTGTGTTCATCCCGGTCGAGATGGTGACCGGCGCCACAGCCGCGACGTTCTACGAGACGGCAGGCCGCAGCCTGGGCGACGATATCGCCCGCGAGCTGCTCGCCATCCTGACCGGCGCCGCCCCCCGAGGGCGGTGACCCCGGCGAGGGGTGGGGTCGCGGGTCCCTCCCGCACCCCCCGACCCCTGCGGCTCTAAAGAGGCGCGGGTTTTCTCTAGTGGCCGATCCGAAAACGGGTGCAACGGTCACCGTTTCCGCAACGATTGGCGCAACGATGGGCGATCGGGTCACCTTGCGCGACGCGGTCGGGATGCTCGCCCAGCGCGGCGACGTCGTCTCGAAATCCGCCCTGTCGCGATATCTGAAACAACATGCCGAGGCCTTGCCGGTCGAGCGCGAGGGTCGAGACCTGTTTCTCGACTTCGAGCTCCTGGCCCGCCATCGCGCCGAGAATATTCGACTGATCGACGCCACCCCGCGGGCGGCGCTCCCCTCGGCTGGCGCCAGCAGCAAGCTGCAGCGCTCGTCGACGCAGGCTGAAGGCGCCGCCCGCAAGGTGACGGCCGAGGCCGAAATCAAGGAGCTGCAGCTCGCGAAGGAGAAAGGCCTCCTCACGCCCACAGCGGAGGTCCAAGACGCGGCCCGCGAAGCGGTAACGCAGATGCGGGCCGCGCTCGATCTTGCCGTCAACCAAACCGCCGAACAGATCGCGGCCAAGCTGGGCGGCGAAGCACGGCTGGTGCGGCCTCTGCTGAAGAACATGGTCCGCTCCGGCTTCGAGGAATTCTCGCGGGCGATGACCGAGCTGATGGTTGCTGCAGAGGAGCCGCCCCCGACCTGAAAGACACCGCATGACGCCGGCAGAATTGCACGATCGGCTTCCGGGCCTGTCGAGCGGCCGGCGCGTGATGTTCACGACGCTGGCCGACCAGGCGAAGCCGGAGCAGGAGCTGACGGTCTCGGAATGGGCAGACCGCTTCCGCAAGGTGTCCGCAGAATCGGGATCGCGCTACCCTGGCGACTGGTCGACGGCGCGCACGCCCTATCTGCGCGAGCCGATGGATTGCCTGCATCCGGATCATCCCGCCCGCCGGGTGACCCTGAAGTTCTCCGCGCAGACCGGAAAATCGGAAATCCCGGTCAACTGGTTCGGTTTTATCGTCGATCGGGCGCCGGGCACCATCCTGATGGTGCTTCCCAGCCTGGACGAGGCGATCAAGTTCAACCGGGTCAAGATCCAGCCGACCGTCGACGCGAGCCCGCGGATTCGGCATCGCGTCAGGCCCGAAAATGCCCGCGATGAGGCCGCCTCAACGACCTCTTTCAAGCGATTTTCGGGTGGTTTCGCCCAGATCGTCACGGCAAGCAGCTCGAAAGGGCTGCAAATGGTCTCGATCCGGTATCTCGTCATGGACGAGGTCTCGGAATACCCGCTCGACACCGATGGCCGCGGTTCGCCGATCGACCAGGCGCGGGCCCGCCAGAAATCCTATGGCGACCTCGCCAAGGAATTCGCATCCTCGACGCCGGGGTTGGCCGGCACCTGCCGCATCAGCCTGATGTTCGAAGAGGGCGACCGTCGGCGCTATTATGTGCCTTGCCCGGATTGCGGCGAGTACCAGACGCTTCGCCGCGGCACCTTCGAGAAGCCCTCGGAGGCCTCTCGAAACCGCGTCACCTTCGCCTGCCAGGCCTGCGGCGTGCTGATCGACCAGATCAGCCGCGAGACCATGCTGGCGCAGGCACACTGGATCCCGACGCGGTCGAACGATCCGGGCCAGGATGTTCCCGGCGCGATACTTGAGCCGGTTCCGGAGCATTTCCCGCCCGAGGACCTCGTCAAATGGCGGTGCGACCCCTGTGAGGGCAGGTGCCGCGACTGGCAACCGTCCTACGCGCTCTGGTCGGCCTATTCGCCGATGGAGAGCTGGGGCGACATCTATGCTCGCAGCGTCGCCGCCAAGGGCGACCCGCTGAAAGAGAAGACGTATTGCCAGCAGGACGAGGGAGAACCTTACGATCCGACGTCTGACGCTCCCGACCATGAGCGTTTGATGAAGGAGCGGAAATTCTGGCCGCGCGGCACAGTGCCCTATCCGGCCGCCGCGCTGACCGGCTTCATCGACGTTCAGGAGGCGGGCACCTTCGAATGGGGCGTATGGGCCTGGGGACCCGGCTTCCGGGGCTGGCTGGTCGACGCCGGCATCATCATCCGCACTGGTGATATCGATGTGGATTTCGCGACGCTCGATGCGCTCGGCGCGCGCAGCTTCCCGACGGAGGCCGGCATCGAGCTCGATCCGATCGCCTGGGGCATCGATACCGGCAACGAGACGCAGCTGCTCTATGACAAGGTCGCCGGCCGCCCCTGGTTGCGCGCGACGAAGGGTGTCGCGAAGAGCAAGGCGCCACCGCTGGCGATGACGAAAGGCCAGCTGAAGGACGCCTTCGGGCGACCGATCGCCGGTCGGATCATCGATCTCGGCCTCATCGGCACCTTCGATCTCAAGGGTGCAGTCTACAAGGGCCTGAAGGCCTTGGTGGCCGGCGCGCGAGAAGATGGCAGCTTTGCCCATGGCACGCTGCATCTGCCCGACTGGATCGGCGAGGACTATTGCCGACAGCTGACGGCCGAAGTGCTGGTCGATCCGCAGGCCGAGGCCAAGGGCAAGGCTAAGCGGGCACTGCTCGAGCGTCCCGGCGACCATCGCGAATGGCGACGATTGCCGGGCCGCCCCAACGAGGCGCTCGACATCGTCGTCGGCGCCAAGGCGCTGGCTTGGCAGGAAGGCGCCGGACAGATCTCGGCCGCGCGCTGGGAGGAACTGGTCGCCGCGGCTCATCGGCCAGCAAAGCCCTCCGATCCAGACTTGTTCGCCCGGCCGGACCTCCTCGAGGCTCCGATCGCGCCGGCACCCAACGAACCGTCAGCCCCGGCAAAGCCGGCCGGCTGGCTGGCCAAGCCCCGCCGCGGCTGGCTGCAACGCTGACAGGATGCTCCATTGGCCTTTTCGCAGGACGATATCGACGCCCTGAAGGCGGCCATCGCGACCGGCGCCCGCAAGGTCGTCTATCGGTCGTCGGGCGAGGAGCGCGAGGTCACCTATCGCAACCAGGACGAGATGGAGCGCTCTCTCCAGATGATGGAGGACGCGCTCAATCCGACGGGCAAAACCCGGGTGACCGTCGCCCGTCACAACCGGTTCTGATCATGTCTCGCTGGCTCAAGGCTCTCGCAGTCGTGGCGCCGCGGGCTGCGCTTCGGCGCGCCCAGGCTCTGCAGGCTCTTCGCTACTACGACGGCGCGCGGCGCAGCCCCCGCGCCAATTCTCTCGCGAGCCGACCAGGCTCGGCGAACACGGCACTGGAAGGCGAACTTCAGCGGCTCACCGCGAGGGCGCACGACCTTGCGCGCAATACGCCCGAAGCCGCGCGTACGATCGAGGTCCTGTCGAGCCTCTCGGTCGGTACCGGCATTGGCGTGTCGTTCAAGACGGGCTCCGACCGTCGTGATCGCCAGCTCAACACGATGTGGAAGCGCTGGTGCAAGATCTCGGACATCGAGGGCGTTCTCGGCTTCGGTGGCCAGCAGCGCATGGCCGTCGGAGGCATGTTCGAAGGCGGCGACACGCTCACACGGCTGATCGACATCCGGCCACCCGAGAGGGGATCGCGCGGGTTTGGCCTTCCGCCGCTGCGCCTTCAGGTTCTCGAAGGCGAGCAGATCGACACGACGCGCGACAGCGCGCCGGCTTCCGAAGGCGGCACCCGGACGCGCTTCGGCATCGACCTCGACGAGTGGAATCGCCGCCTGGCCTTCCATGTCGGCGATGGCGATGGCCGCCGGGTCATGTCGAGCGTCAACTCGCATAAGTTGCCGGCTGCGGATGTTTGCCACCTGTTCCGGCCGCTGCGTCCGGGCCAGCTGCGCGGCGTCACGGTCTTCGCACCGGTGCTGCTGACGGCGCGAGACCATGCCGACCTTATCGAGGCCTTGACGGTCAAGGCTCGGATGGAGGCCTGCTTCGGCCTCGGGATCGAAAGCCCCGATGCGGGCAAGATGACCCTGGCACCGACCGATCCGAATGCGACGACGCCGGATGGCAAGCCGATCGAAGAAATGCATCCCGGCATGATGCTGTATCTTCGACCGGGCGAGAAAATCCAGCCGATTTCGCCGACTGGAGGCCTTGCGGCCGAGCCCATCATGCTCGCCAACCTGATGCGGTTTGCGAGCGGCGTGAACCTGTCGCATGACATCGTCACGGGTGATCTTCGGCAGGCGAATTACTCCAGCCTCAAGGCCGGTGATCGGTTCGTCCGCCTGTTCATCGAGCAGTTCCAGTGGCTCAACCTCGTACCCATGCTGATGGATCGGGTCGTCGAGCGTTGGCTCGACTGCGCGATCCAGACAAACCTCTTGGCCGACCGGCGCGAGGGCTATGGCTACGACTACGTGATGCCTGCGCGCCCGCCGGTCGATCCGAAGAAGGACCTCGAGGCCGATATTCTCGCTGTCCGTGCCGGCCGTATGACGCCGCAGGAGTTCATCGAGGAATGGGGCCGCCCCTGGCACGAGGTGATCGACGGTCTGGGCGAATTCCTCGCGGAGATCGATCGCAAGAAGATCGTGCTCGACATCGATCCGCGCCGAACGACCCAGATGGGGGCGGCGCAAGGCCGGCCAGATGGCCAGAAACCCGGAGACGAAAACTCATGACCGTGCGCACGCTGCCGATGCAGATTCGCCGCGGCGAGCTCGCGAGCGTGAATGTCGAGGCCCGGACGCTCGACGTCGTGTGGACGACCGGCGCCAGTGTCGACCGCATTCGCTGGGAGGGCTGGGACACGCCTGTCCCCTTCGTCGAGGAGCTCCTCGTTTCCGAACGAGCGATCGACCTGACCCGCATGAATGCCGGGGCGCCGGTCCTCGACAGTCATTCGACCTGGTCGACCCGATCGCAGGTCGCGGTGGTCGAGCGGGCCTGGATCGACGGTGGTCGCGGATTGGCGACCATTCGTTTTCCCAAGGCCGGTCTCGATGAGGCTGCCGATCGGCTCTTCGCCCTGGCGTCGGACAAGATCGTCCGGAACATCTCGGTCGGATATTCGATCGATCAGATTCGTGTCGTTCGTCCGGAGAAGCGTGACGAGAAGGAACGCCGTATCGTCGAACGCTGGACGCCGCACGAGATCAGCTTCGTGACGGTGCCGGCCGATCCCGGCGCGCAGGTTCGGGCCCAGGAGGATCGCAGCTTCCCCTTCGCTGTCGAGATTACCGGCGGGGCCTCGGCTGCCGCTGCCCGCATGCGGATGCGATCGCTGCAAGCCAGCCTCTGAAACTCTTCGCCACCTGCGCCAACCGGCATCGCAGGAGCGGCACTCCTTTGATGCCGGATCACCAACATCGGAGTTCAACCCATGAAGGGTCGTTTCCTTATGCTGGGCGCCGTCTGCGCCCTGGCGGCGCTTGCCGCCGTCATGCTTCTCGCCCCCGATGCCGCCCATGCCGCCACCGGCGGCCATGCTGCGGCTCACGCCTCCTGGGGACAGCTCGCGATCGAGGCCTCTCCTGCCCTGATTGCGCTGCGCGCCAAGCTGAAGGAGGTCTCGGACCATGCGACTGCCAAGATCGCCGAGCAGGTCGACGGACTTCCGGCCGAGCGCGTTTCCGCGATCGAAACCGAGCATCGGAGCCTTCTGGCCGAGGTCGAGAGCATTCAGGGGCAGATCGCGACGGAAGAGGCTCGCCTTGCCGCTCTGCCGCCGTCCGACCCCGCAGCGACCGCGACCGCGCGCGCCGCGGATATCCTCGCGGTGGGGCGTCGGGCCGGCTGGTCTCATGACGATATCGACGCCGCCATCCGCGGGGCCGAAACGGTCGACCAGGTCCGCCTGCGCGCCTTCGAGCAGCTGACCGGCCGCGAAGGGCAGCAGCCGATCGTGCCCCGTGCCCAGATCCAGCGCGATGAAGGGGACACCCTTCGCCGCGGCATCGAGACCGCCATCTTCCTGCGCGCCAACCCGGGTGCTGCGCTTGCCGGCGAGGTTGCCGAGCAGCGGGCCCAGCGCGAGCAGGCGCAGGCCTATCGCGGCATGAGCCTGCTGGAGACCTTCCGCGAGTTCCATGAGCGCTCGACGGGTCGGCGCCTGACGGGTCTCTCCCGCCGCGAGCTTGCGAGCCTCGCTCTCGGCCGGCCCGCGAGCTTCGCCCTGCGCGCCCAGTCGACGAGCGATTTCCCGATCATCCTCGCCAATGTCGCGAGCCGTCGCCTGCGCGACGCCTATGGCGTGGTGCAGCGCAGCTGGGTTGGCCTCGGCCGGCAGAGCAACGCCCCGGATCTCAAGAACAAGGATGTGATCGCCCTGTCCGGCCTGCCGAACTTCAAGCAGATCCAGGAAGGCGCCGAGTACACCTATGCCAGCTTCGGCGAGAGCAAGGAGACCTACGCGCTCGCCAAGTACGGCCGCGCGATCACCATCACCGAGGAGGCGCTGATCAATGACGATCTCGGCGCTTTCAACCGGCTGCCGGAGATGATCGGCCGTGCGGCCGCGGAGGTCCAGAACGACATCGTCTGGGGCATGCTCACCGATCCCTCGACGATGAGCGATGGCGTCGACCTGTTCCACGCCAACCACAAGAACCTCGGCACCGCCGGCGACATCAGCGAGGCCTCGCTGGCCGAGGCCGAGAAGCTGATGGGCGAGCAGCTCGACGCGTCCGGCAAGACGCCGCTCAATCTGCGGCCGCGGACGCTGGTGGTGACGCCGAAGCGCAAGGTGGCGGCGCAGAAGATGCTGGGTTCGATCGTCGCCACCAAGTCGGGCGACATCAATCCGTATCAGAACGCTTTCGATCTGATCGTCGAGGCCCGCCTGAAGCCGACGTCCGGCACCGAGCCGTGGTTCCTGTTCGGTGATCCCGCAGCCCTCGACACCTTCGAGTTCGCCTATCTCGACGGCGAGGATGGCGTGATCATCGAGACCCGCAACGGCTTCGACGTCGACGGCCTGCAGATCAAGGGCCGCATCTTCTTCGCGGCCAAGGCGATCGACCACCGCAACATGGTGAAGAACGCCGGCAACTGACGGCTGACGCACCACCACCGCGGCGCGCATGCCGCGGTGGCCTCGCGGATTTCCTCCAGCAAGGATCATCACCATGAAGAATTTCGTGCAGCCGGGCAGCACCGTCACCCTGACGGCACCGACCGGCGGTGTCGTCAGCGGCAATGCCTACCTGATCGGCGCGCTCTTCGTCATCGCCGTGTTCTCAGCAGCGGAAGGCAAGCCCTTCGCCGGCAAGACGGTCGGCGTCTACGAGCTGCCGAAGACCGCGGGTCAGGCCGTGACCGAAGCCGCGGCCCTCTATTGGGACAACACGAACAAGGTGCTCACGACGACCGTCGGCAGCAACACCAAGGTCGGCGCCGCGACCCAGGCCGCAGCCTCCGGCGACGCCACGGCCCTGATCCGCCTCAACGGCTCGATCTGACGCCATGCCGTCGCCGTTCGATCGGCTGGCGGCGGTGGCGGATCGGACCCTGGCGCGTGTCATGGCCGAGCGCCTGCGCCTGATCGCGCGGAGCGCGGCTGATCCGAACGGGCGCTCGGCCGACGACGACAGCCGGCCGCCCTTCGTCGTGTCGGGGGAGGTCAACCTTCCCTCGACCGCCGCCAAGCCGCAGGGCAGAGGCATCGCCAACAGCAACGCCCATGGAATGGTCAGGCCGAAGCCGACCATCACCTTGCACGGTGCGCTGCCCTGGCTTCCCCGCAAGGGCGATCGCGTTCAGCGGGTCGATACGGACGCCATCTTCGAAATCGCCGAGGCTCACGCGATCACTTATGCCATCACCCGCCTGGAGCTTGTCGCATGAGCGCCGCAGCTCGCCTCGGCCTTCGCCTCGCCGCAGTGCAGATGCTGCGCGAGGATCCGTTCATCGCCACCGGCACCGGCGGCCAGGTCCTCGATAGCAGCTCCGGCGCCACCGAGCCGGCAGAGCTGCCGATCATACTACTCCACACGGAATCGACCGTGGGTAAGGCATGGTCGGACAATAACGGCGGTCCGCCGTTCGGGCTCGACCAGGAGCTGGTCTTCGAGATCACGCATGTCGCGTCGATCGAGAACGATGGCGAGCTTGTGCTGTATCGGCCGGTCACCACGGCCGAGCTGGAGGCCGGGCTCGACCTGCTGGAATGGCGCATCGCCACCGTGGTCGCGCATGCCGAGACGCCGCTTGGCGCCGTCTGCAGGCGCAATCTGCTGAAGCGCATCACCGGCTATCAGTCGGAGCGCTTCGAGGATGACGAGGGTGTCCGGCGAGCGTCGCGCCTGCTCAAGCTGACCTGCGAACTGGTCGAAGACCTCGAAGAGAGCCTGGCCGATCCGCCGGCGACCGGGCCTTACGCCGCGCTGCCCTCTTGCCTGCGGCTGCTCGCGCCTCTGCTTCCGGCGGGCAGCTACGGCCGATCGGTTCTCGATCAGGCTGCGGCGGCCGTCGCGGGCCCTGTCGCCTCGCCGGGATACCTCGCCGGCATCGACATGACCATCAGGCCCGGCCCGAAGCCGCGCCCCGATCCGACAGACGGCGCCGAGTTCGGCGCGCGTGCCGATCTCAGCTGAGGCCCATCCATGGACAATTTCTACATCCGCCCGGCTTGCCCGGGTGCGGACATCCGCGACCCGTCGACGGGCGACCGCCTGCCGGATGGCGGCGATACCAAGCCGCGCGACCCCTACTGGATCGCCCTGCAGCTGCGCGGCGACGTCGTCATCGGCGAGCCCGACCCCGTCGCCGCGCCGGAACCGGAGGCTACTCCGGCGCCGCCGCCGAAGCCCGACAAGAAGCCCTGATCCCGCCCTCTCAAAAGGAGCTCCGACGCCATGGTCGTCGCCTTCAACGCCATTCCGGGCGGCCTCAAGGTGCCGCTGTTCTATGCCGAGTTCAACTCGGCCGGCTCGCCCTATGCCGGTCGCTCCCGCCAGGTCATCCCCGGGCACAAGCTGTCGGGTGGCATCGCCCCGGTCGGGATGCTGATCAATATCGGCGGCACCGATCCGCGGCTGCTCTTCGGCAACGGCTCGATGTTGTGCGACATGGCGGTCTACGCCCGCGAAATGGACCCCGTCGGCGAGCTCTATGCGCTTGTCGTCGCCGAGCCGGGGGCGGACGCGGCTGCGGCGGGTACGATTGTGTTTTCGGGCACCGCCACCAGCTCGGGCGCGTTCGCTCGCTGGATCGCCGGCGAGCTGGTCTCGATCCCCTACGCCGTCGGCGACACGGCTGCGCAGCTCGCGGCCCGCTTCGCCGCTGCCGTCTCGGCGGGCTACGTCAAGTTCAACAAGGTTTTGCTGTTCCCGGTGACCACGAGCGTCTCGACGGGCACCGTGACCCTGACGGCCCGCCACGGCGGCTCGCTCGGCAATTCGATCCGGATCGATGCCGATCTCGAGCCCGGCTTCTCGGATCCTGCGGGCATCACCGTCACCGCCGCGGCTGCGCTGACCGGCGGTTCCGGCGACGTCGATTTCGCGGCGGCCCTGGCTCAGTTCGGCTCCGCCCCGGCGGAATGGCTCGCGGCACCCTTCGCGACGGCGACGCAGCTCAATGCCGCGCGCGCCTTCCTGGCCGATACCGGCTCCGGCCGCTGGGCGCCGCTCCAGCAGCTCCACGGGCACTACACCACCGTCAAGGACGATACGCTCGCCAATCTGACGAGCTTCGGCGCCGGCCGGAACGACCGCCACACCACGATCGTCGGCGTGCGCAACGCGCCGCATCCGCCCTGGTGCTGGGCGGCCGCCGTCAATGGCGCCCTCGGCTTCTCGAAGAACCTGGGTCGTCCGCTTTCCGAGGCCGTCGAGATCGCCCGGCCGATGCAGACGATCGTCCTGTCGGGCCTGCGCGGACCCAAGCTGGAGACGGATCGCTGGTCGGTCCCCGATCGCCAGAGCCTCTACAGCAACGGCATCGGCGCCTGCTATGTCCGCCCTGACGGCCAGGTCGCGCTGGATCGTCTGGTCACGACCGAGCAGCTCAACGCCTTCGGCCAGCCCGACGCGACCTTCCTCGACGTCGAGACGTTGGCGCAGTCGGCCTATGTCGGGCGCTACATGCGCTATGTCGTCGAGACGACCTTCCCGCGCCATGTGCTGAAGGATGACAACCCGCGCAAGCTGCAGGGCGTGGTGACGCCGAAGGCGGCCCGCGACGTCATCATTCACGCCTACGGTCAGCTCTGCGACGAGGCCGGCATCTGCGAGGGCAAGGACCGCTTCTCGCGCGATATCATCGTCGAGCGCTCCTCCGATCCGAACCGGCTCAACGCCTATCTGCCGGTCGACACCGCCAACCAGCTGCGCGTCTTTGCCGCGAATATCGCGGTTTCGACCCAGCTCACCAACTGATCCCGCAGGAGCGCATCCATGGACAAGAAGGGGGGCCGGATCTCGATCGAGATCACCGGCCGCAATTTCACGGCGCGGTCGAGCGTTTCGATCTCGCCCACGACGGTCACCCGCACCAACGGCGCCAACCGGGATGGCAGTGGTTATTCCACTGTCGCCCCGAAGCTCGCCAAGGCGGATGTCAGCTTCGATCGCGGCGAGCGCAGCGGCATCGTCTTCAACGACGCTCTGCTCCTCGAGAACTTCAACGCCACGATCTACGAGGAGGATGTCGGTATCACGCATTTCTTCACGAATGCGAGCTGGAGCGGCGATCCGACGATCGACACGGAGAGCGGTGAGGTTTCCGGCATGTCGATCGAGACGGATCGCAACAACTATTCGTTCCGGGCGGAGTAATCGGACATGGCTGATCCCGTCATCGTCAAGGTGCCTCTGCCGGATCCGGTCGAGACGCATCAGGGGATGTGCACCGAGATTGAATTTCGCGAACCGACGGGGCGCGATTTCTTCAGCCTCGGCGAGCCCTTCCAGATCGTCCAGAACGGATCGAGCGGCGGCTTCCTGATCGAGCGCGACGAAACGATCCTCGCGTATATGGAGCGCTGCGTTCGCCCGCCCTTCAACCCGATCATCCTGGCCGGGCTTTCTCTCGCCAATGCGATGGTCTGCCGGGAGAAGTTCCTCGGTTTTTTCGAACAGGCGCGGGCTCGGATGTTGAGCACGCTTGCGATCTCCTCGTCTTCGACCTCCGGTTCCTGACACTGAACGAGTTCGGCGACATGAGCTTCTCCGAACTCGATTTCTGTCTGGAGCGCGGCTTCGCGCGAAAGCTCCTCACAAGGTAGGATCATGGCGAAGATCATCGAAGCCCGTGCGCTGCTCACGGCTGAAGATCAGGCCTCGGCCAAGATCCTCGCGATGGCCAAGAAGGTCGAACAGGTCACGAAGGCACAGCAGCAATTCGCACGCGCAGGCGGCGAGCAGCTGAGCGCCATGGCCAAGCGTGCGGACGAACTCAACGCCAAGCTCGGTAAAATCGACGGCTTCAAGAAGGTTTCGCGCGATCTCGACAAGGCATCCATCGCCAATCGTAGGGCTCAGCAAGAGGCCAACCGGCTGAAGGCTGCGCTCGACGCCGCTGGAGGTTCAGGGGGGCGTCTGGCTCGGGATTACGAGCGTGCCGCGCGCGCGGCCGATACGGCCCGCACGGCTTTCATGCTGCAGGGCAGGGCTGTTCGTCAGGCACGTTCAGACCTTGAGGCTGCCGGCATCCCGGTCAATCGACTTGCGCAACGCCAGCGAGAGCTGGAGCAGCGCGTCAAGGGAGCGACGGCTGCCTTGCAGCGTCAGCAGCAGGTCGCGGGCTCGGGGAAGATGGCGGCGGCCGCAAATGCGCCTATCCGCAAGCAGGCTGGCGAAGCGGCCCATGGCGTCGCGCACGCGATCGGTGGCGGATACCTCGCCCATAAGGGAAAAGAAGCTGGCCGCGTCATTCTTAACAAGTCGGGTGAGTTTGATTATGCCATTCGCCGTCAGCGCGCGTTTGCCGACATGTCCGCCGAGGAGCAGGCGCGTGTACTGATCCCCCAGGCCGAGCGCATCGGCGCCGATACCAAGTTCACCAACGCCGATATCGTCGAGGCGCAGACGACGGTCGCCAATCGCCTGCCGGCCCACATCAAGAACGCAAACACGATCGCGCCGCTCGTGGCGCAGATGAAGAATTACGCCCTCGCCATGAAGGGCACGACCATGGAGGACGCGGCGCAAGCCGTGACCGGCTTCCTGATGTCGACCGGCAAGGATATCAGCACGCCTGAGAAGGCCGATGCCGAGTCCCGCCGCGCTTCTAACTTGCTTCTCCGCATGTCGAAGCTGGCAAACATGTCGCACAACGACGTCATGCCTTTCGTCGAGCGCGGTGTTTCCGCTGGTCGCATTGCCGGTCTCTCTGACGAGACCATGGCGGCTCTCGCTGTTGGGCTCAAGCGGTCGAACATCAGCGGCGACCAGGCGGGCACAGCGCTACGTACCCTCGCGGCAAAGCTGGTAGCCCCGACCAACAAGGGAATGGCCGCACTCGCAACGGCCGGGATCAACTATAGCGATTTCACGAAGCTGCCCGGTGGCCTGTCCGTCGATAGCCTCGAAGGCAAGTTCAAGCAGGATTTCGGTAAGAGTTTCACGCCCTCCATTCGCGAAAAGCTATCGGAAACCCTGTCGGACGAGGAAATCATCGGCGACAGGGGGCGGTTTACCGAAGCCGTAACGGACGCCGTCAGCTCTCTCTTCACGCCCAAAAAGGACGGGAAGATGCGGGCATCCGACCGGCAAGCGCTCGCCAAGAAGATCGGAGAGTTCCACAAATTCAGTGTTGAGAATGTCGATACTGAAGGTCTTCTCGCCGCCATCCTTGGCAAGGATCCGACGCTCGGCGTTCTGAACGCCTTTGCAACCGACAAGCACGGCAACAAGCTGGGCGTCATTTCGAAGTCGTTCGAACAGTTTCAGCGTGATCGCGATGCGATCAAGAGCACGCCAGGGGACTTCGGCGACAAGATTTCAACGACCATCACCGGTGGCTTGGGTGGCGCGCTGGAGCGTCTGACGGGTGCGGTGGATACGGCGGCGAACAGGATCGGCCGCGCCAACGAAAGCTGGCTGACGCCGACCATTGACGCTATGGGCAATGCGATCGAGGCGATAGCATCGGCGCCGCCCAAGCTGATCGAGTTCACCACGCAGATCGGTCTGGCCGGCGCAGCGCTACTCGGTTTGCGTTCGGCTTCGCTTGTGGCGAGCGGCGCTGCGGCGGGAGCGTCCGCTCTCGGTGTTGGTGGGGCTGGCGTGGCAGCGTTGGCTACTTTGGGACGCTGGGGCGGTGTAGCATCGGGGATCGGCGCCCGTTTACTAGGTCCGATCGGCTTGGCTTATGGCGCCTATCAGGGCCTTGAGTATGCCAAAGAGAACGTCACGTCGCCGCAGGGCTGGCGGTATCGCAACGACCAGGTCATCGACCCGGCCGATTACGAGCGCAGTATGCGAGTTCAGCGAGAGCGTCAGCGCGATCCGGAAGCGGCTCGCGGCCGTGCCTTCAGCCGACTTGGCGATATCTCTTCGATCAAGGCCACGGTCGACCGCCCCATCGACGTGACAGGCAAACTGGAACCCGTCGAGCTGAAAGGGCAGGCCACGGTCAGCATCACCGTCAAGGCGGCGCCCGGTTCGCAGGTCTCCGGTCTTGGCGTCACATCGAGCGGCGACATCAAGGCTGAAGGCACGGCGATGATCGGCACTCCGGGAGCTTACTGATGCGCGATCCTCGCCCGCTGCTGAAGGCGTCCTTCAAGGGCATGACCTTCGAGGTCGACAAGGAAACGGCCGAGGGCGGGCGCTATGTGCCCGTCCATGAGTATGTCCGCTCGGAAGAGCACGATACCGAGGATACTGGCCGGAAGGCGATGACGGCGAGCCTCACCGCCTATCTGGCCTCCGATCTCGTCGACGTTGAGGCCTCCGCCCTGTTCGCCGTCTGCGGCAGCCCGGATCCGGGCATGCTGATGGTGCCGGGTATCCCGTTCGGGATGTATCGCTGCACCAAGGTGAAACGGTCCAGCGGCAAGGACGAGATGGGAAAGGTCGCCTTCGATCTCGATTTCGTCGCTGCCGGCGGCGGCGGCGATTTCGTCCAGACCATCTTCGATCTTGCGGCCTCGGCCGCCGCGGCCGCACTGACCGCGCTGGTCCGGCCCGCTCTCCAGGCTATCCAACGATGACCGATCGCTACCAGCTCTCGGCCCTGGCCTCGGCCGTGCCGCTCTTCGTCATGGCCTTGCAGCCGGTTGCGCTGCTTGCCGACGATGCGGCCGATCAGCTTGCGACGCTCGGGGCCCAGGTCCTCGCGACGCCAGAGCCGATCGACCAGGTCGCGGCGATCGTTGCCGGCATCCGCACGCTCGGTGCGAGCGGGGCCGGGTCGTTCTCCGACTGGGTGGCTGTTGCCGGCGCCATCGCACTGATCCCGCAGGCGACATTGTCGCCGGCTCTCACCCGGGCCCAGGACCTCGCGCAGGCGGCCTCGCGGCTGGTCGCTGCGGCGTGCTGGCAGGAAGCGGCCGTGACGGCCATCACCTCGCCGCCGGCCTTCCGCGACGATGTCGAGGTCATCCGCGCCACGTTGGCCACTGGGATCGAGCCGATCCTCGACGGGCTGGCGATCATGGGCGCGCTGGAGGCGCATGCCGCCGTCGGCAAGACGGTCGACCTCGCGATCGCGGGGCTCGACGAACTCGCGCTGACAGTCGCTCCGCTGGCCCAAGTCCAGACCGGACGCAGCTGGCCGGCGCCTGTCCTGTCCTGGCTGCTCTATGGCGATTGCTCGCGCGACGAGGATCTGGTCGCGCGCGCGGGCACACTGACGCCGCTCTTCATGCCGACCGATCTCACGGTACCGGCTCCGACCGCTATCTGACCGAGGCCGCCGATGCCCTTGACCGAAGATGTAGCCCTGAAGGTCGACGGCCAGAGGCTGCGTGGCTTCCAGGAAGTGAACATTACCCGGTCGATGAAGGATGCCGCGATCGCCTATGGCCTGCGCGTCACCAACCCGGACTGGTCGGCGGACGCCTTCGCAGTGCGCTTCGCCCGCGAGGTCGAGCTGATGACAGGGAGCGAACTGCTCTGCCGCGGCACGGTCGACGAGTACGAGAGCGAGCTCGATGAGGACAAGCGCGAGGTCCGCATCTCCGGCAAGTCCAAGGGCGTGCTTGCGGCCCGCCACCCGCCGGTGAAGCACAAGACAGGGCGGGTCGAAAACAAGGACCTGCTCGCCGTCGCGAAGGAGTTCACCGAGACTGGAGTGGAGTGGCGCAGCGACGTGAAGCTGCCGCCCATTGCGATGGTGCAGCGTCATCCGGCCGATACTGTGTTCGCCACGGTCGAGCGCTATGCCCGGCAACTCGGCGTCATGCTCGTCGGGCAGCCCGATGGGGCGATCCTGATCACGCGCGGCAGCGACAAGCGTCATACCGACCTGGCCGAGGGCCAGCGCCCGGTGACGGGATACAAGGTCAAGATCAGCCAGAAGAATAAGGCTTCGCCGAGCGTGGTGCGCAATCAGCGCCGTCTCGGCACGGCCTCGAAGGATCTGCGCGACGAGCAGACGGTCTACGATCCGAATGACGGGCGATTTCGGCCTGCGATCATCTTCGGCGAGACCGACCAGGACAAGCAGTCGGCGAAGAACCGGGGTGAATGGCAGCGGCTGCGGCAGGGATCGTTTGGCGGGCTTTCCGCCACGGTTGACGTAGCCGGCTGGCGCGACGGTGACGGCGTGCTTTGGGAGCCCGGGCGCCTGGTCTTCCTTTCCATCCCGAGCGAGCGGATCGAGCAAGAGATGCGGATCGAGAGCGTCACCTTCACGCAGAACCTGAAGGACGGCACGACAGCCGAGTTGACCTTGGTCGACCCTGTCACCACCGGCGCGAAGAGCAAAAGCGGGGCCGCCGGAGCCAAACGCAACAAGAGCGACCCCGGGTACGGCATCGCCGCGCCGGACTGGACCTTGGATCAGGGCCTTTGAGATGGATATCTTCCGCTTCGAGCTGACATCCACGACCGATGACGGCGATCAGCAGCAACTGGCGGGCAAGGGCCTGCCGGGCGAGGAATTCGCCAAGGTGGCGCGGGTCCAGCCCTTCGGCTTCGCCGGGAATGTGCCTGACGGCGCTCACGGAATCGGCGCTGCCTTGAATGGGCATCGCGACGAGGTCGTGGTGCTCGGCCTCGAGGCGCCGCAACATCGGCCGCGCAACCTGCCCAAGGGCGTTGCGGCCTTCTACAACGCCTTCGGCATGCTCTGGCGGCTGCTCACTGACAAGGCCGATCTCGACCATGGCGGCAAGAACCATCACGCCCGCAATGTCGGGAAATTCAAGGTCGAGGCCTCCGACTGGGTCCAGTTGGACGGCAAGGCGGTCTATCTCGGCAAGCCACCGCATTTTCCGGTCATGACCATGGCCGGGCCGTCCAAGCACGTCTTCGCAGGTATCGATCCGGCCGCTCCGGACACGCCGGAAGGAACGATCTAGGCATCATGCTCACCATCACGCTGCCGCAGCGGGCGACACCGAAAGGTCTCGCGCCTCCCGATGTCGCATGGGCATCGACCTCCGGCGATTTCGTCGCCGATCCCGTCTATGGGCTGACCTCCGACAATCCGATCCGCTCGGCGATCGTGCAGCTGCTGTTCTCGCACTGCGCCTGCGAGCGCTCGCAGCTGCGCTTCGAGCACGGTGGCGATCGTCGCGGCTGGGCCGGGGACAGCTTCGGTGTCGATCCGCGCCGCGGCGAGCAGGCTCTCGGCTCGACGCTCTGGCTCCTGAGGCGGGAAAAGCTCGATGCAAGGATCGCGCGGCAGGCGGAGATCGAGGCCGAGCGCGCCCTCCAGCCACTGATCGCGCAGAAGATCGCGGCGAGCGTCCACGCTGTCGGAACGATCGCCGGTCGCGGCGACCAGCTCCAACTCGCCATCACCCTTTCCGCCCGCGACGGGCGCCCGGTCTATTCGGACCGGTTCGACGTTCTGTGGAAGGCGCAGGCCTGATGGCACTCCCAACCGATACCGTCGACGGCTGGTTTTCGAAGTTCAAGGGCTTCTATCGCCCGATCGTCGGCGCGGTGGTCGACCTCTGGCCGAATAGCCATGCCGTCATGGCAAAGGTTCTGGCGCAGCTGGCGCGCACGATCGACCTTCGCTTGATCGTGCTCTATCGCCAGATCTTTGCATCCTCGGCCGATGCCACCTGGCTGCGCCGCCACGCCTTCGAATATGGCATCGTCAGCCTCGCGGCCGGTCGTGCCGGCGGTCAGGTCATCGTCCAAGCGCAGGGCTCGGGCACTTTCCCGGCCGGGCTCGCCTTCCAGCGTGACGACGGGGCATTGTTCCTGACAGTCGCCTCCGCGATCGCAGTGCCGGGCGCGGTCTCCCTGACAGTGCTGGCCGATCAGGCCGGTACGGCGGGCAATACAGCTGACGGTGCCATCCTGACGCTGATCTCGACGTCTCCCGTCGCCATTGCCGGCGGCACCGGCGCGGTCTCGGGCGGCCTTGGGGGCGGCTCGGCCGCCGAGGGCACCGAAGCGCTCCGGCAGCGCGTTCTCCAGCGCAAGCGCAATCCGCCGCAGGGCGGTTCTGCCGGCGACTGGGAGCGCTGGGCGAAGGAAGTCGCCGGCGTCGACCGCGTCTTTGTCGATTCCTACTCGAACACGGACCGGCGCGTCTGGCTCGCCGTCACCTTTGCCGACCGGGTCAACGGCATTCCGAATGGCGGGGACATCGCCGCGGTCCAGGCGCATCTCTCCGATCCGAACCTGCGACCGGTGACGGCGCGGGTCACGGTGGTCGCGCCGACGGCCGTGCCGGTGAACATCACTGCGACCGGGGTGGAGCCGCTCACGACGCAGGTGGAAGCCTCGATCGCGGCCGAACTCGATGCGCTCTTCGCCGAGCGGATGCTGGTCGCCCGGCCGAACCATCCGTTCGTGCTGCCGCGCGCATGGATCAGCGAGGCGGTATCCCGGGCCACCGGCGAGGATCGCCACACGCTGACTGTTCCGGCTGCGGACATCACCTACACGACGCCCGGTCAGCTGCCGGTGCGAGGCACCCTCACACTGAGCTGATCGATGGCGACGACCTGGCCCTGCGATGCCCTTCCGAGCGATCCTCCCTCGGTCGACGATATCCTGTCGAACCCGAGCGGCGAGCTGCTTCTGCCGCAGGTCCTGGCCTGCGCCCCGCGCGGCGAGGCCTGGGGCACGGATGAAGCCGACGATGGCCGCGGCGCAGCTCCCGAGCAGCGCAAGAGCTGGCTCGGCATCGCGACCTGCCTCGGCGAGATCTATCGCTGGGTCTTCGAGGTCACGACGCAGGTTTTCCCGACGGCCATCACCTTCAGTCTGGCCGATTGGGAGGAAGAGCTTGCCCTGCCGGATCCTTGCGGAACGGCCGATGCCGGTTTCGCGGCCCGCAAGGCTGCGGTTCGCGCCAAGCTGTCTGCCCATGGCGGAGCTTCGCCCGGTTACTTCATCTGTGTCGCGCGGGCCGGTGGCTACGACATCACCATCGACGAGCCGACCGGCTTCGAATGCGGCGCCTCCGAGATCGGCGGGCCCGATGAGCTGACGGCGACCGATCCCGAGACGATCTGGATCGTCCGGCCGGACGATTACCGCATGTACGAATTCGAGCTTGGCGCCGGCTGCGGCGAGCTTGGCCCGGGCGGTACGCGCCTCGTCAGCTACAGCGATATCGCCGGGCTGGAGTGCCTGCTGCGCGCGATCTCGCCCGTTCACACGCAACTCGTCTTCGCTTCAGCCTGAGAGGCATCCATGCAGTATATCCAGCCCGTCGGCGCGCAGGGCCCGGCGAATGCGTTCGGCAATGACTATGTCGACAAGAACGCCGGACTTGGCATCGCCGGCTCGTTTCTGGCGGCCGACATGCCGGAGCACGTCCAGATCGAGATCCTGAACGCGATTGCGAGTTCGGGGCAGACGCCGTCGGGCGCGAACCTCAAGCAGCTCGCCTATGCCATCCAGAAGGGCATGAACTATTCGGTTGCTACCGGCTCGGCGAACGCCTGGACGGTTGGCCTCTCGCTCGCGCCGATTGCCTATGGCGCCGGACTGAGCTTTGACATCATCGCCCCGGCGACGAACACGTCGACGACCGTCAACGCCAACATCGCCGGTCTGGGCAACCGCCGTATCAAGAAGCGGGATGGCTCCGACCCCGCGATCGGCGACCTCGTCTCGGGCGTGGCCTACACGACGATCGATGACGGGACGAATATTCGCATCCTGTCGATGCTGCCAAGCGACATAGGCGCTTCGCTGACTGCCGAGGGCGGTCGTATCCTCAACTACCGGGTCTACAGGACGACGGCCCGATCGGTTCTGACCGGCGCCTTCAACCCCGGCATCGTCCTGTGGTCTCAGACCTATCCGAAACTGAAGGCTTCGACGAAGCTGATATTCGAGGCGCTCCCGTCGCTTCGTCTGGCCGATACGTCGTCGACGACCTATGCGCGAGCGAGGCTGAACGGCTCGTCTGGAACCGACCAGTATCAGAACCACTACCTCCTCTATAACAATTCCGGCGTCAGTTTTCAGTCGCCGCAGGCCAACAAGTACTCTTGGGATGGCATCGCGGCCGGCGATGTCGCGATCGAGTATCGCGTCGGCCAGGCCCTTACCAATGTCAGCACGGTCGTGGTCAATCCGTCTTCGGCGGATGGCGCAGGCTGGGTCGACGGCTTCTCCTCCACATTCACCGTCTATGAGGTCGAAAACGGATGATGGGACTTGATCGAGCAGAGGTCCGCGCGTTGCTCGCGCTGGGCGCCGAGACTGTGACCGAGGGCGAGGGCGGTGCGATCTCGCACCTGCCAGCGGATCTCGATCTTGCCGGCTACGACGCCGCCCTCGTTGCGGCAGCCGCGGCCATCGCCGCAGAGGCGGCGGTCAAGCTGGTGGCCTATGCCGCCGATATCCGCTGGCGCCGGGAGGTTGGCGGCATCGTCGTCGCCGGCGTTCCGGTGGCGACCGATGATCGCTCCAAGGTGATGATCACCGGCGCCCGCGTCGCCGCGATGGCCGATCCGGACTGGTCGACCGTCTGGCATGGCGCGGATGGCGGCACCTATCCGGTGAATGCGCCCATCATGGTGTCGATCAGCGACGCGGTCCAGGCGCATGTGAACAGCGGCTTTGCCACCTTCGCCGCCGTCAAGGCGGCGATCGAGGCCGGGGCGATCACCACCGCCGCCGAGATCGACGCCGCCTTCGCAATCTAAAAGCCGCACCACCGCGACCCTTCGCGCTGAATTCTAGGAGGGGCTGATGCCCGCATCCGACCGCACGCCTATGGACAGAAACTCTTCGCAGGGTCCGGCCCGCAAGCTGCTGGCAGTCACGCCGCACGACACGAACGAACTCGATTTCCTGCCCAACGCGCTCAGCATCGGCGCCGATGGCACCGTTTCGATCATCGCCCAGGATGACACGGCGCCGGTCTCCATCACCGTGAAGGCAGGTCAGATCCTGCCCGTCCGCGCTCGCATCGTTCGTGCAACCGGCACGACCGCGACCGGCATCGTCGCCCTGATCTCCTGAGGTTTCGCCATGCTCGGACTGGGGTTGTCGATCCCGCAATGCGCGGTGCGCCTTGGTACGGGTGGTGGGTCCGGCCCTGTGCCTGCGGACTACGTCGTCAGCAATGATTCAGAGTTCACCGCAGCGCATTCGGCGGCGACGTCCGGGAAGATCATCGAATTGGCAGATGGGGGGGCTTTCTCGGACCTCACCGTCACGAAGGCCGGGCTCATCGTTCGAGGGGCATCCGTCGCGGGACACGTCCTGCGCTCGATCTATGTGAATGCGGCCCAGAATGTCTCCCTGCTCAAGCTGCGGGTGCAACCGAATACTGCCCCGCCCGCCTGGGGAAGCCAGCCGCCTCCACTGATCGCTGCGAACGGCAACGTCAACGGCCTCTTGGTCGACGGTTGCGACGTGCGCGGTGGAGACTGGACGCGCGGCTTCATCGCCTTCGATCCTACGTCCGATAGCGCGACATACTCTCAGTTTGGATCGTCGGGTAGCTTCTCGGCGCAGAACAACCTGTTCCAGGCGTGGTACGGCTTCGGCTCCGTGAAGGGGGCCGGCTCGACGATCACCGGCTCGATCACGATCCAGAACAGCACGTTCGCCGACATGTGGGGGCTGATCAAGTTCAACCATATCGGCAACGGCGGCTCGATCACGATCCGTAAGAACAAGCTCCTCCGCCCCTATGGCGACTTCATCTCGTTCGGCTACACCGCTGCCGCGACCTCGGCAAACGGTCCTGTCGACATTTCCGGCAATGTCTTCGCCGACATGTTCTGCCAGCCGCAGGACAACGCCAACCCGCACGGCGATATGGTCCAGATTTTCGCGGCGCAGCCTGGCTATAACTTTCCGATTGCGGGCCTCCTTCTGGCTGGCAATATCGCCCTCCAGCGGCCTGGGGCGCGCGGCCAGCCGCAGCGCGTCTTTATGTCGGACATCAATGGCGGATACCCGTTCCTCGCGCCGCGCCTCATCGACAACTTGCTGTCGTCGCGCATCACATCGAAGGGTATCCAGTTCCGCGAAGCCAACACGGGAGCGGCGTGGGCATACATCTTCCGCAACACCCTCCTAACCAACCCTCGCAACAACGCGCCGATCCAAAACGAACTCGTCACGAACTCCGTCTCCGGCGTTACCGCAGAGAACGGAACCGCCCTTTCAACGATCGACATCAACGGCGATACCACTTACCCGGATCACCAGTTCATTGATGGCAACTTCGCTGAGGCTTTGATCGCAGTCGGCGGCGCAGCGGGCGCGCTCGGCAACGTCATCACGGGGCGGGGTAATAATACCGCGTCCTACAGCACATGGTTCGATGCCAATGATGCGGTATGGGATGCCGCTGATACCGAGGACGAGATCGTCGCGGCCCTGCGCCCGAAGGTGGCCTTTGCCGCGCTTGGAGCTGTGCGCCCGGCTGATACTGCCGCCACTCTGCTGGACCGTTGGGGCGTGCCGGCTAACCGCCCGTGGCCGAGCTTGCCTAGCTTCGCTGCGTTTGCGCCCGTGACCGGGGCCACTGTTTCGACGGTCTACACGTCGGAGTGGAGTTTCGTTCACTGCTTTGAAAACCGCGCGATTTCGGTCCCTGCCGGCGTCAGGTATCGCACGGCTGACGACAAGAACGGGACGAATGCGACGGCTTGGACATCGACCGCAGGCACCATAGCGGACGGCCGATATCTACAGCTTGAAGTGACCAGCAGCGCGAGCGGGTCGACCGCCGTCAACGCCAATTTCACTATCGGCGGCGAAACGTTCACTTGGAGCGTCGCGACCGCATCGAGCGCTGTCTTCCCGGTCGTCTCCTTCGCACATACCGATCCTGACAGGTTCACGGTAGCATCGGCCGTAGCGCTGGATACGGTCGACAGCGCTACCGGCACGCTCTTTATCCCGAAGCTCAGGGTCGCGACCGCGCCTGCTGCCAATGTCGTTCTCTATGGTTCGGCTTCCGGCACGGCGGCGATCACCGTCCAAGTGCTCACAACTGGATTTCTGCGCGTCACCCTGCGCAACAACGCGGGGACGACGATTGGCATCATCAATTCCAGTGTTAGCGTCTCCGACAACGTTGAGCGCGATATCTACGTCGCCTGGGATACGTTGCAAGCCGTCGCGGCGAACGGCGTAAAGGTCTACCTCGATAGCACGGATCGAACTGGCTCCATCACGTCTTGGGTTGGCGCAAACTCGGTTGGATACACTCGCTCGGCAAGTATCGTGATGGGCTTCGGCGGCGTCGTCTCGGGATCTAGCGCGTCCAACTTCAGTGGCCAGTGGGGCGGCTTCGTCCTGAACACCCAGGTCCGCGCCGACATCACTGACCCGGCTGTTCGGACGCTCTTTACCGCCGATCACATCGGGTCTGACGGCAGTGGGCCGTTCGGTGCTCCGTCTCGCGTCTGTGCTATCGGAAACGCTGCACAGTGGAACGACGCAGGCGGGATCAATCGCGGGACTGGCGCGAAATACATCGCGATATCTCCGGCCGCCGTCACGGATGTCGGAGCGGGGACGCCATGGCCCTGATCTGAACCCACCACCCTTACTGCCGCAGCTAAGTGGAGGCCTCATGGCTGGGGAGACGTTTGCCGCCGCCGTCGCCAGCTATGAGGCGCTCGGCGGCGAGGTGAAGTATCTCGGCCGCGTCATCGCGCGGATCGGCGATAAGCCGGTCTCGGAGGTGACCGCCGGTGAGATCAAGTTTCTCGCGCTCGACATCTTTCCAAATGCGAAGAACTCGACGCGCAACCGTCATGTCATGACGCCGTGCCGGGCGGTGATGAACCACGCGCATGAGATGGGCTGGTGTGCCTATCTCAGGATCCGGGCATTGCGGGGCCAACCGCCGCGGCGATATCCGCCACCCGATCAGGAATGGATTTCGACCTTTGTCGAGTTCTGCGACCGGAACCGGCTGCAGAAGATCGCGGCGCTGATCCTGTTCATGAACCATACGGGCGCGCGGGTCTCGGAGGCTGTCGATCTCCGAGGGGAGCATGTCGATCTCGAAAGCCGTCGCGCTCTTCTGGTGAAGACAAAGACCGATCGAAATTCCGAGCGGCACCTGTCGCAGGAGCTGGTCCGTCGCATCCGCATGATCGGGTTGAAACAGGGCGAGCGCGTCTTCGGTCAGCGCTGCCGCCACAATGTCAATGACCGCCTCAAGAACATCTGCCGTCGTGCGGGCCTCGAATACAAATCGAGCCACGCCGTCGGCCGTGCGGCTTTCGCAACCAATGCGCTGAACATGGGCCTCGGCATTCGGACGGCCATGGATGCGGGCGGCTGGCGCACCGCCCGGGTGTTCCTCGAGGTCTATATCCATACTGCCGCGGCAGGCCGGACGGTTGCCGCCCAGATCGACCAGAATTTCCCGCCGCCTCGGCGCGACTATCTGCTGCTCGCCGCAGTCTGAGCTGCCGCCGCGCTCTCCGGAGATCCTCATGCACACTGTCATTCTGGTGCTCGGCCTGAGCGCCGGGCTCAATCGCGCGCGCGGTGATGCCCGCTGGATGCCGGCCTGGCTGCCGGGGCGGGCACTCTGGTATGTCGCGCCGGCTATCGGTCTCCTGGCCCTGCTGGCCCAGCCTCCGCTCGCAGCTCTGGCGATCGCTCTGGCCTATTTGCTCTGGGGCGTGCCGGCCTGGGCCGAATTCTACGATCTTGGTCGCTTGCCCGGAGCCCGCGGCGATCATCTTCGCTTCTTCCTGCGGATGATGCTCGCCGTGCCCGTCCTGCTCGTCTTCGGCTGTTGGGGCGCGCTGCTCGGCGTGCTCTTCGCCGCCCTCTCGCTGTCCGCCTATGAGCTTGCCTGGCGCTGGCGACCGGACAATCCGATCTGGCTTGCCGAGCTCGCCACCGGCGCGCTCTGGGGCGGCCTGATCCTCGCGCTCTGAGACCGGGATGACCCGCCTCATCGTCGCGGCCGTGCTGGCCGCGCTGCTCTCCGGCTGTGCCGGGGAGGCAGCCCTCATCCGCTGCGCGCTGGTGCAGCACGACATCAACCGCCGCTGTACCTGAGGCTCCGATGCGTCTCGTCCCGAACTGGCGGCGTGTGCTGCTCTATTCGACCAATTTCTGGCTGAACGTCTTCGCCGCGGGCCTGACCGGCGCGGAGTTCCTCTTCCAGGTCTTCATGGACAGTCCGCCCGTCCCGCGCGGCACCTTCGCCGCGGCCGGCTTCGTCACCACGGTGGCCGCCGCCATCGCCCGCTTCATCGCGCAGGAATCTGTTTCGGGGGAGCAGCCATGAGCCGCGTCAAGAAAAGCGGCGCGGTCGCTGCCCTGGTGATGACGACCTTCGTCAGCGTCGAGGGGCTCAAGCTCTATGCCTATCCCGATCCGGCGACGAAGGGCTATCCTTGGACGGTCTGCGTCGGAGAGACGCGGACAGCGGACGGCGCACCGATCCGGCCGGGCATGAGCTTCACGCTCGATCAGTGCAAGGCGATGCTGATCGCCCGCGCCGACCAGTTCGGCGATGCGATCGAGCGTTGCGTGCCGTCGCTGAAGGATGCGCCGGCGCCGCGTTACGTCGCGCATCTCTCGCTGGCCTACAACATCGGCACGGGCGCCTACTGCAAGTCGAGCGTCGCCCGCCTGCAGAATGCCGGACACACCCGGGCGAGCTGCGACGCCTTCCTGAAATGGAACAAGGCAGCCGGCATGGAAATGCGCGGCCTGACGCGCCGGCGCGAGCATGAGCGCGCCATGTGCCTGGAGGGCCTGTGATGCTGGCTGGCCTCTTTGCCTCCCGGGCGGCCAAGCCGCTCCTGATCGCCGGCGCGTTCGCCCTCGTCCTCCTGCTTGCCGGCTTCGCCTTCTGGCGCGGTTTCGCCGTGATCGAGCGTATGCAGGACAAGGCGGTCAAGGCCGCCGTCGCCCTTCGCGATGCAGAGTGGAAAGCCCAGATTGACGCCGCCAATGCCAAGGCCTCGGCGGCGCGGGAGGCGCAGGCTGTGAAGGCCGATGCGGCCTCGCGGGTCGCCGCCGCCGAAATCTCCCGCCTCTCCGACAGCCTTGCCGAAAAGGAAGCCCGCAATGCGGCTTTGCCGAATGCTGATGCTTGCGGCCTCGACCATGATCGTGTCCGCCTGCTCAACCAGGGACGATAAGCCGGTGGTGAAGGTCGAGTTCATCCGGCCGGTTCTCCCGGCCGAGGCGCGCGTCCCTTGCGCGAAGCCGGTGCAGACGCCCGATCGCGGGCTGACGGCAGGCGAGGTCAAAACCTACTGGGATCGAGACCGGTCCCATCTCGAAATCTGCGAGCAGCGTCGGAGCGCCGCCGTCAACGCGGTGGAGGCTGCGCGATGACCATAACCACCGAATTCGTCGGCTTCGTCGTCGGAATTCTCGGCTTCGTCACCACCGTCTGGGTGCGAATCGAATCGATCGTCAACCGGGCGCGGGCGGAAGCCATGGCCTCGGCCGCCTCGGCCAATGCCCGGGCTGAGATCCTTGGCAGCGAGCTTGCCGCGTACAAGCTGCATGTCTCTGAAACCTATGTCTCGAAGACCGGGCTGCGCGAGCAGATGGACCGGCTGATGGGCGCCATCGGCGGGCTGCATGATCAGCTCGGCAATATGAGCGATCGCATCGACCGCGTGATCGAGCGGCAGGAGCCGCCGCCGCGTCCTGCCCGCCGGGGGAGTGGCTCCTGATATGTCGGTCCAGCATCTGAACAAGCCGCTCGGCCGTGCCGAAGCGGAGGCCGCCGTGCGCGCCGTCGAGGCGGCGATCGCGAACGGCGCGATCTATCCCCTGAAGCGCGGCTATGCCGGGCGCTCGGCCCTCGGCGAAGCGGCCGCGGCGCTCCGGCTGGCGTCCAGCACCGTCGCCAACCGCTTGCGCCAGGCCTCGACCCTCTATGGGCTTTCGCCTAACGGCATTGCCCCGGCCGATCGTCAGCCCGCCAAGGGCAAGGCGGCCGAGCCGGACACCGCGCTCCAGCGCAAGCTGACGGGCCTACAGGACGAGGTCGTCGCCCTGCGCAAGCAGCTCAAGGCCGAGCAGCGCGCGGATCTCGACACCGAGGCCGTGCGCATCCTGCTCGGGCGGATTGCCGCCGCTTCGACCACCCCGCCGGCCTGGACGATCGAGCCCGGCGCCAAGCGCGGCCGCGGCACGCCCGAGGTGCCGGTGGCCGTGTGGTCCGACTGGCATATGGGCGAGGTCGTGTCGGCGGCTGAGACCGGCGGCAAGAACGCCTTCGACCCGACGATTGCTGAGGCGCGCGTGCGCCGGCTGGTCGCGGCGACGATCTCGCTCGCGCAGAAGCACGGCCCTGGCGACTATCCCGGCATCGTCGTCAACCTGCTTGGCGATTTCGTCTCCGGCGGCTTGCATCCCGAGCTCGCCAAGACTGATGCCGAAGAGGTGTTGCCGACGGTCCTGCGCTGCGTCGATCTGCTGATCTGGGGCCTGCGCCAGATCGCCGATGCCTTCGGACAGGTCTATGTGCCCTGCGCCTCCGGCAACCATGGCCGGGCGACGCAGAAGCCCGAGTTCAAGCGCTATATCTTCAAGAACTATGACTGGCTGATCTATCAGCTCGTCGCGCGCGCCTTCGAGGGTGACCGGCGCCTGCATTTCGACATTCCCGATACCAACGAAGTGCATTACCGGGTCTTCGGCCAGCGCTATCTGGCGATGCATGGTGACATGCTCGGCGTGAAGGGCGGCGACGGCATCATCGGCTCGCTCGGGCCGATCGCGCGCGGCGAGACCAAGGTCGGCAAGCAGGCCGCCGCGCTGGGGCTGGACTACGACGTCCTGGTCATCGGCCATTGGCACCAGATGATCTGGCTGCCGCGCGTCATCGTCTCCGGTACGCTGAAGGGCTGGGACGAATATGCCCGCTCGGCCCTGCGCGCTCCTCCGGCTGCGCCTTCGCAGCCGCTCTGGTTCGTCCATCCGCGCCGCGGCATCACCTCGCGCTGGGAAATCAAGCTCGAGGAGCCGGACACGGCGGCGGGCGAAGACTGGGTCAGTTTCAGGAGGGCGGCATAATGTCGATCGAACCGACCTGCGAATTCTGCGGCGTATCGGTCAAGCCGCGATGCCGGACGTTGGCCTCCGCCTCGGTCTGCTCTTCGTTCTCGGCCGAGCGGCAGACCGCCTATCTGGACCGGGTGACCGGCAAGAGCGAGGTTGCCGCTGACCATTCTGTTGACCCCAACAAAATGGTGAAGGCGACCAATCCGAAGGACCGGATCGCCAGCAACAGGCTGCCGCTCGACCTGGTGCCAGACAGCCTCGCCGTGTTCGCGGCGCTATCCTTTGCCGAAGGCGCCGCCAAATACGGCGCGTATAACTGGCGCGTGGCCGGGGTTCGCGCCTCCGTCTATCGGGGGGCGCTCGATCGGCATCTGAAAAGCTGGTGGAACGGCGAGGACAAGGACCCGAAGACCGGTGTGCCGCACCTGGCTTCGCTCATCGCCGGCGCGGCGATCCTGCTCGATGCCGATCTGGCGGGGAAACTGACGGATGATCGGCCGCCGACAGTCGCGCTCGGCGCGTTGATGCGCGACCTCGAGACCGAGGTGGCGCGCATCCGCAAGCTTTTCGAGGATCATAATCCGATCCATTGGACGGCGGAGAACGCTCTTGACGCGAGCGGGCGAGAGGGCGGCTGATAGTCGCGACATCGGCGCCTTTGCCGACACTCATGACGTCACAACTTGCCCCGTCGGCTCGCGCCGGCGGGGCTTTTCGCGTTTTGAGGGCTCGTTTTCGGGCGCCTTGACTCTCGCGGGGCTTGGTGTTTGTTCTCTTTCTGTTCACGTTGGAGAACGGCCATGCCCCCGACCAGAAGGTTCCGTTTCGAGGTTGTCACCGAGCGTCCCGATGGGCGTCGTCAGCTTGTTTCCCGGCATCACGCGCGTCGCCGCGCGGATCGCCGGCTGCTTCGCTTGCCGCTCTTGCCGGGGTATCGGGTTGATATTCTCGACAACGGGAAGGTCGTGCGCACAAGCTGGTGCCCGGGGCCGGCCGATCTTCCCGATATTCCGTTCTGAAGTGGGCCGCATGTCATCGTCGGGCGATTGGAAGCCCCCGACGGAGGCGACGATGCTGCGCGATTATCCGTGGGTTGTGGTCAGGATGCGCTGCCACTTTTGCCAGCGCGGCGGGGACGTGCGCCTGGCGGTTTATGCCGCGAAATACGGGCCTTACATCACCCTCGGTCGGCTCGTCGTCGAGTTCATCAAGGGTTGCCACTGGGCGCCCTGGAACCCGACGAGGCGACCGCAGAAGTACGGGATGAAATGCGGTGGCTTCTGCCCCGACCTGCGCCGGCCAGATCCTCCGGACCTGCCGCCGGGCATGCAGGGCTTGCAGATCATCGAGGGTGGGTTGAGCGAGAAGTTGCCAGCAGCGCCAGCCCAGATCGAGCGGCGGAAGCGTGTCGGCGGTGATTGAAACTGTCGGTATTTCTGTCGGTCAAAGAAAAAGGCCCCGAAGGGCCGTCGTCTCAACTGCTTGAACTATCTCGGGAAATTTTGGTCGGAGTGGCAGGATTTGAACCTGCGACCCCCTCGTCCCGAACGAGGTGCTCTACCAGGCTGAGCCACACTCCGATCCGCTGGTGGGCGGCTTATAGCCAGCACGCGGCTCCGGCGCAACAGGCTCTTTGCAGGTTGTGGAGGAATTCTTGCCGAGCGGGCAAAAGATGCGGTGGCTTGACGGTTGCGCGTCGCGCCGCCGCGTTCTAGAAGGCGCCGCACATTGGGGCGTCGCCAAGTGGTAAGGCAGCGGTTTTTGGTACCGCCATTCCCAGGTTCGAATCCTGGCGCCCCAGCCATGCATTCAGCTGAACCGTGCCCTCTGGGCGACTGAGCAGTTTCTGCGACCGTGTTTGTAGCCCGGCGCGATCCTTGGCGGAATCGCCAGTGCCGGTAGCGTCGGTCCATGGCACCCTTTGCTTCGCCGCTGCGGATACAGTCATGCCGCAGAGCGGGCTGAAGGTCGGGGGCAGCGAGCGCGCAGCAGGACTGTGCATGCGTCAGAGTCCGCGACAATGGGCCGTTGCTATGGCCCCTCGAAGGCCCCGAGGCTGACAACCTCCCCGTTCGAGGGCACGTTGGATGGCAGCCCGAGCGTGCTTCCTGCGCCGACCAGCCTGCTCCCCTTCGCCAGTCTCAAGAAGTCCGAGACCGGCAGGGAGCCGTCCGCCTGCCGGGGACCGCGCGCAATCGCATCGTCGATGGACTGAAAGTCGTTCAAAGACACTTTGAAATTCGTTGGCGAGAAGGACCTTAAGGCCGCACCGTTGCTTGCATTGTGCGATTGAGACGCAAGCTCAATGTCGAAGTCGTGCCTTCCGCCTTTTATGAAGACTATATTGTTCCGAAGCACCGTGCTCGCATTATGCTCAATGATGAAGGCGTAACCCACCTCGCTGCGCGCATCGTTGAACGAGACATTGTTGAAGATGGCCATCGGCAGCATTCCGCCATTATAGCTGTTGTCATCAAAACCGCTTGTCTTGTTGCTCCAAGAAAGGCACCGGGTCACCGTGTGGCCGCCATAGAGGCCGGTGGCGCCTGAGCGCCGCCCTCCCAGCTTGAAACCGCAGCCGTCGCCAGCCTCGGTAGGGTTGATCGAGCCGTCGGAGTTGTATCCGTTCTCGAAGGACCAGTTCTGATCGATAAGGCATGGTGAGGTGCTGAGGCTGTCCTTGGCCCGCGAGGTGTTGTAGAAGTCGAAGCCGTCGTCCGTGTTGCGCCAAGCGCGGTTACCGGTGACGATGGTGCCGGTGCTGTCGTTGAGCGAAACCGAGATCCCATCGGCATTTCCGCCCGTTGCGCCCGGCCCTCCGCCGTGATTGCCGAAGGAATCGCAATTGCGCACGATGTTGTGATCGCCTTTCCCGAGGATTCCCAGGCCGGTGCCATACTCGTCGTTGAGCCAGCCATTGTCGCGAAAGACGCAGCGCTCGATCAACAAGTTGTGATGTGTGCCGTTGACGAAGCACCCGCCCATCGGGCCATGGCGAACGGTAAGTCCGCGCAGGGTCAGGTGGGACGCATCCATGATAACAAGCGCAAACCCGCCGGCTGAATTGCGCGAAGGCCACGCCTGATACCGTTGTGTCGGGGGCCTCATTGCGGCTCCGTCGATCACGGGAACCTCGCCGGGATAGTTCTCGATGACGATCGGACGTCCCGGCTCTCCGCCGCGACCAGCGAGAAGCCATCCTTCGGCGGCGCCGTCGAAGCCGTATTCTCCCCCTCGCAGCAGGATCGTATCGCCGCCGTAGGCGTGGGCGAAGGCGCGAGGAAGCGTGGCGAACGGGCGCTGGACGGTGCCCCGCTCCGGGTCGTCGTCGTCCTCGCCGGTGGGGGCGACGTACAACCTACGGCCGGTTCCGGGCGCCTCGCTCTGGGTAGGCGCGCTTGAAGTCTTGCGGCTCAATGCCGAATCTTGGCCGAATGCCTCCAATCCATGAAGCCCTGAGGCTGCGAGGCTACCAGCGGCGAGGAGAAAACTGCGGCGAGACGCCATTGGGAAATCCTCCAGGGTCCAAAGCCGGGATCCACCGGCGGCGGCGCGTCAGGTCCCGCGTGGAACCAACCACGCAGTAGCGGGTTAACCTAACTGGCCCTTAGAATTGTTTTATTGACAGAAATCAGTTATTGTTGATTGCGGCGATGTCCATCAACCGAGGATTTCGCATGGACTCAGGTTCGTCTCGGGTTAAGTCGAAGTCTGCGATCGTAAAGAGGCAGTCATCATTAAGGATTCGCTCGAAATTTTCGGGTTTGAATACAAATTTGCTACGATCAAAACGTATTTTTCATTCATTTTCTATGTTTTATCAGGTTATTTCTAGTTTTAACGAAGAATTGATTAATTCTCATCCAAATTCTTTTGAAGATCTTATTGATAAATTCTATTTTCTTAATCTAAATAATAAAGAGCTTCGGCATCGTCTCGATAATTTCGTGCCTCTGGTGCTGTCGATCATCAAGTTGACAGCGGAGAGTAGCGCGACAGTGACGGAATTATGCGAGGCGTTGGAAGGGCGCCTTCGCGCTATCGCAAACGCTGACGTATCCACGCGAAAGGGCGTGGATCATTGCTCGTTGGAGGAGCTCGTCCGCCTTGAGCTTTCTCCATATTGCCGCTCCAATCAGTTCGACTTGATCGGGCCGTCGGTTGGGATCCGTAGCGAGCTTGCGCAGTCGTTCTCGATTATCATTCACGAACTCACGACAAATGCCGTCAAGTATGGAGCATTGAGCTGCCCAGCAGGCAGGGTGCTGGTCCGTTGGAGCGTCCAACCCATTGACAGAACCCGCGCGAGCCTGTGCCTGCAATGGCTTGAGCGGAACGGACCTCAGGCGACGGGAAGCTGCAAGCGCGGGTTCGGCACGTCAATTTTATGTGATAACGGTAAAGCGATCACCGGCGGGACCTCGACGCTGGGACTCTCGCCGGAAGGCTTGGAGTATGTCCTCACCACGACTCTGGAGCTGTAGGCTCAGTATTCCGTCGGAATAGGGGCTCCCGATCACGAACCTCACTCTTTTCTTTCAAGCCACTGCTGAGCATACAGCGCCGCGGAGGCCCTGTTCGTGGCTCCAAGCACACGGATGACCGCCGCCGCATGGATCTTGACAGTCGCCTCCGCGATGGCGAGTTCGCGCGCAATCTCCTTGTTGGACTTACCCCGCGCCAGGAGGGCGAGGACATCCCGTTGGCGGTTCGTCAGGCGGATAACTTGCGAGCGGCTGGACTCGGTCGCCTTTACCATCTCGCGCCATGAGGCAAGTCCCTTTGTAAGGGCCAAGCGCGGCGTGACGTAGATTTTCCCGGCAAGGACGTCCTCTATGCCCGCAATGATTTCCTCGTCAGTCTGAAGTTTCGAAATATAGCCGTGAAATCCGCAAGCAAGGCATTCCAGAATGTCAGTAGCGGCTTCGGACGCGGACAGCGCGACCAGATGGATGTTCCGGCAGTTTGCGCTGAGGTCGCAGAGGCCCTCGATCGGAATGCGGTGCGGCATATGCAGGTCGATGATCAGAAGATCGAGATCCGGATTTTCCTCGACTGTGGACAGGATTGTCGGAAGCGAGTCCGCTGTCAGGAGATCGGCATCGGGAAACGCGCGCTGAAGGGCCAAGTGAAGGCCCTTGCGATAAATCCCGTGGTCATCGGCTAACAGGATACGCCACATCGTCGTGCCTGGCTCCCTGGCGTCTGCGGCGCCGTCGGATCAGCACATGCCCCTCGGCCTATTATGTCGCTCATATATCACAAATTTTGGGAATTGTCGCAAGCGGACGGCCATGGCCTTAGGCTTCGGCATCTTCCCATTTGGGTGATTGAGCGACCCGAGCGAGCTGCGCCATGTCTCGGTAGCAAATGGTTTTCCGGGTCGGGAGATCGATCAAACCGCGCGCCCGGAACGCTGCCAGTGTTCGACACGCGGTTTCCATCGACATCCCCAGGTAGTCAGCGACGTCATTGCGGGGGATTGTGAAACGGAGCGCGTTTGCACGCCTGGGATCCTGCGGAAGGTGTTCGTAGATCTGAAGCAGGAACCACGCCATTCGGCTCGTGGCGCTCTTCTTGCCGGTGGCGGCAAGGAGGCAGATGGACGCCTGAAGCGCCTGGTCCGTGCCCGACGACTCGAAAGTGCTGACCTCCTCATGGCTGCGCGGCCTGAGCACACAGCGCGTGACGGCCTCCGCAGTGTAGCGTTGCAGAGCCGCAGCCTGGATAATGTCGCCAGGCCAAAAGAATGCCAGGATTTGGCGCGAACCATCGCTCCAGAGGCGCGCGGCCCGAACGGTACCCTCGACAATCTCGATGGCTTGCGGCTGTCGCTCGTCCTGCCAGAAGAGGACGGCGTTGCGAGCGAGCACTCTGTGCCGGACATCCCTCGCGCTTGGCGAGCGTTCCTCCAGCAGCGAATGAGAAGCTGTAGCGATCTGAAGCATGGTGCGACCCCTCGATCGCAACCACGGTATTCGTTCTCTCAACCCTGCCAATCGTGCAGAAGGACTACACCCAACGGTCTAGGCGTAAGCCTTCGGTCTAAGGCAAACGTCGTAGCTCGCCACTGGCGCGTTGATGAAGGGATCGCTGCCGGCGCTACCGCGAATCATGCAGGTGAAATCTTAACACAGTGTTAAACGGGGCAAACTCGCCTAAAGAGTGCGATCAAGGGGTCCCCAACAAGGGCCCGGAGGGAACCAAGCCCATAACTGAGGTGAAGCGTAGCCAACGCAACCGGGAGGAGCAGCAAATACGCGCCGCGTTCTTGTCCAGCCGCGAGGAGGGTGGCGACAGCCAGAACGCCCAGGTAGGCCAGCACAGAAATCAGGCCAAGAAGCCCCCCTGGCCACGCAATTGTGATCAGGGCGGAGCAGCCCAATGTGAGGACTAGCGCCAGCGGAGCGAAATGCCGCCAGCTAACGGCATCTGGCCTCTCCCGCGCAGCTCTGACCACCCCGATACCGTTGGCGAAATACTGCCTCCAGAGCGATCGCAGTGTCTGCCGCGGCAGGTACCAGGCCCGTATTGCCGGCGACAGGTAGAGGCCATACCCCAAGCCCTGGATGCGCGCGTTGAAGTCGTTGTCCTCCGCGCGATGCAGATCTTCCCGCAGCAGCCCCACGCGATCCACGATGTGCTTCCAGTAGCAACCGTTCCAGATCGCATCGGTCCAGCCTTCCGCGCCGTCTCGACGGAATTTCGCGACGCCTACTCCGAAAGGGCTCTTATGCGCGGCGACGATGGCACGGCCGATCAATGTCCTGCCGGCAGAAGGGCGTGCGATGGCGCCCACGCCTGCGGCGCCCGTTGCCAGCAGCGCCTCTACGCTGTTCGTCACGACATCGGGTTCATAGCGCGCATGCGCATCGAGCCGGTTTACGATGTCTCCCGTCGCCAGCTCCAGGGCCAGGTTGATGCCGGCGGCCGGTCCGCGTTTCGGGTTCCTGATCACACGGATCCTGTCATCCACTTCGCTGAGCCGCAGCAGAGCCTCGTAGGTTCCGTCTTGCGAGCAACCGTCCGCGAACCAGAATTCCACAATCCGTTCGTAATCCTGGGCGAGCAAGTCTGCCACGAGCCGGTCAAGGCAATCGATCTCGTTGTAGACGGGCACGATAACGCTGACCGTCGGGCGACACGGCGGAGGTGTGGTCGGAAGGTCGCCGATTGCGCAGCGATAGTTATGCTCGACGGCGAGCGATCTCATCATGAACACCCCCGAGGACACGGGCTCGATTCACTTCAAGGATGTTATCCTGCATCAGCGCTCGCCCATTTCGCCGCAGGCGCTCTCGAAGGTCGGGCGAGCGCACCAGCCGCTCGATCGCCCCGGCCAACGCAGGGACGTCCCGTGGAGGCACCAGCAGGGCGGTTTCTCCGTCCGTGAGAAACGAGGGAATTCCCCCTACGGTTGTCGCCACCGTTGGAAGGCCGATGGACAAGGCCTCATTGATGACCTGGGGGAGACCCTCGCTTGTGGAGGACAGGACCATCGCTCCCGCCTTCTCGTAGAGGTCGAATAGCGGTCGACCGTAGGGAACATAGCCGTGAAATGTTACCTGCGACGCAACGCCGAGTTTTGAAGCCAATCCCCGGAGTTCCTGGTCCATCGGGCCTGTGCCGACGAGATCGAGATGACAACCCAGGCCGCGCTGGTTGAGCTGCGCCAACGCCTCGAACAGGAAACGAAGGCCCTTCTCCGGTGACAGCCGGCCCACGTTGATGAGACGTTTGGGGTCGGCTCCGGCGCTGATCTTCGAGAACGTCTCGAACTGCGCCCGGTCGACGAGACAGGGAAAATGGCTGTGCACCCGGTCGCTGGATTGGCCGTAGACCTCTGTCATTTCCTTGCCGACGGTAAAGACCGTCCGGTCGCGGGCTATCCGCTTGAAGTCCCATTCGAGGAGGCGGGCAGCGAGCATCGCGGCCTGACGCTTCAGCCCGCGATGGGTGCCCATCTGCTCGACGAAGTTCTGGCGCACCATCGGGAGCACGGGGATGCCCAAAGCGATGCATTCCCGGGCGATGAGCTGGCCGATGGGGTGAGGCCCGCTGATCACGATCGCATCCCACTTGCCCGCCTCCCGACGCACAGCCGCGCGAATCCGGCGGTGCAGGCGTGGATACGTCCGCCAGAGGTGGTACAGGTTGGAGTAGAACGGCATCGCACAGAGCGAGATGGCCGATCCGTCCAGAACGTAAGGCGCACGCCCGGGGGCGGGCGCCTCCCGCCCAATGAACGTGATCTGATCGACGTGCCCGGCAAAGCTGGCCGGGAACAGGACGTACGACTCGTCAGTCGATAGCACGGGGCCGTCTCGCCAGAATACCTGGTCGAGAAAGAAGGCTAAGCGCATCGGTTTCGCCCCTCGGTTACTTCACTCGCAGAGTGACCAAAGCCTGTGAGCGATCTCGGTCGGACTTCGCGTGCGCCCGACAGCCCGCCGGGCCGCTTCGCCCACGCGTCGGCGCAGATCCGGATCGGCGACGAGACGGGAAACGTGCCGCGCCAGCTCCGACGCATCCGGCGTCGCGGTGAAGCCGGTTACGCCGTCCTCGATCAACTCACCGACTCCGTTGACACGGGTCGCCACACAAGGCCGCCCGGCGGCCATCGCCTCGAGGATGACATTGGGCGTGCCCTCGTGATCGGAGGTGAGAAGAAAGATGTCGGCGGCGCAGATCAGCTCGCGAGCATCCGGCACCGTGCCGATGAGGCGTACGATGTTATCAAGGCCCAGGCCTTCGATCTGGCGCTCGAGATCGCAACGGCAGCCGAGATCCGCGCCGGCGATGACAGCCTGCACCGGACCATCCGTTTTGACTTTGTCGATGATATCGAGAAAGCGGTCGAAGCGCTTCTGGCTCGCGAGCCGACCCACCCCTATGATGAGGACGGTGTCCTCCTGAAGACCAAGCCGGCTCCGCCACTGCGCGCGCAACGCAGCAACCTCGCTCGGGCTTGGCGCCTCGACCCCGTTCGGCACGTAAGTCGCTTTCGGCCTCAAAGCTCTGCGGCTCGAAAGCTGCTCGAAGGTGTCGTGCGAATTGCAGACGGCCGCGGAGATGCCGGCAAGGCTCGCCCAGGCCCAGACCGACCGCAAACGGGTCGGAAGATCCGCGAACATCGCATTGCGGTAGGATCCAACGCGCCGAATGCCAGTCCCTAGCAGAGCCAGACCGAAGGGGTTCGTGTAGGAAGACCAGGAGAAGAGGCAGGTCGCGCCCTGCGCCGCGCACGCGGCGCGCAGCTGCCGCATCTTGGCTACCCGATGCCCGACCAGCAGCACGACGGGAATGCCTAGGGCCCGGATGGGGCCTTCCCAGAAACCCAGTTGCCCGGAGACATAGACGGTCGGCGTCCAGCGCGTGCGGTCACAGTGGGCAAGGAACATGTAAAGCTGTCTTTCGCTGCCGCCTTGCGCAAGCTGCCCGATGAGGACCGCGACCGCCCTCGGGGCGCCGGGGCGTGCGGCAGCAGCGGTGCCGGTAAGGTCTGCAGCGTTGAGAAGGCTTCCCTGCATCATGAGAGGGCTTCCCTGGAATGTTCTGGGCGATCGGCGCCGGCTGTGGCGGGGGACCCGAAGACCGCCGGCGAGAGCGCGGCGCAGACAGCTTCGAGGCTGTGCCGGCCCCTGACATAGGCGAGCGCGCGGACGCCGATCTGATCATTCAGCGACGCACGGTGCGTCAGCAACCGCACGTCGTTGCACAGTTCGAGATCGCTTCCGCTGAGAAAGCCGATACCTTGCCGCTCGATGATGCCACCAGGATCCACTGAAAGCGAAACGACCGGCACTCCCAGACTCCACGCCTCCAGCATCGAATTCGGAAAGCCTTCTCCGCTCGAGGTGTTCACGAGGACTTTGCTGCGGGCGAGCAGCGACATCACGACATCCGCCGGCTGCGGCCCCCAATAGGTGACGTTGCTCAACAACTGTATCCGTTGCTCGAGTTCGGCACGGGCGGCTGCGGGCAGCGTCGGATCGAACCCGCCGACGACGCTGCATGAGAGGTCCGGCGCCGATGCCGCGAGATCGAGGAATCTCTCGAGACGTTTCTCCGGACGGATCTGAGCGACCCAAATGGCGTCGATCGACGCGCTCTCGAAATCTCTCGGGGCAGAGGCGAAGGACCGCACCAAATTCGGCACGCAGGTCGTCCGGCCCTGCAAGCGACGGGAAAGTCGGACCCGCTGCCCCTCGTGCTGCGCCAGGATCGCCTCGGCGCTATGAAGGCCCAAGGCGTAAAGCGGGGCGTGCAGCCAACGCTTGTAGGAATAGGCCTGCCACGGCCGGCAGTGGTCGTCGTGAGCGAGCGCGTAAATGAAGCGTGCTCGCCCGTGGAGACGGCCAAGCAGCCCTTGCAACGCCAGAAAGTCGCTCGGCAGCCGCGCATATATCACGTCTGGCGAAGCGTGCCTCAAGGCGCGCCAGAACGCTGCGATGCTCGAAGGTTTCCGCCATTGCGGCGCGGCGTCGATGCAGGTGACGGAGGCAAGTTCCCTTGGGGGACAGCGTTGGCTTCCGTCACCGTAGATCAGGCTCACCTGATGGCCGAGCTCTGCCATCGCAGCTGCGAGATGGGCCACCTGGGCCTCGGCCCCGCCAGAGGTCCGTGAATCGCCGCCGAGCACGTCGATCGAACGGCGGCCGGGCGAGAAGAAGCACCACCGCAGGCTCTGACCCTTTAACGAAGGTTGCATCGAGCACGTCTCCCGATCACATCCCGGACCCGGGTCCACTTCCCCGGCGCCATGCAGGAGGTTGTCCTCAGGCCTAAGCATGCTTCTTCATGCACCCTGCTGACCGCTGCTTCGGAGCACTCCGCTCCGTGATTGCGAGGCGGCTATCTGCGCGGGTCAGTTGATAGAGGAAGTACCTCTGAACCGAGTTGACGCGCGTCATATTCAGTTTGCTGCCGATGGCGCCTACTCGGTTGACGTCAGACAGGCTTGACCCGCTCGGGTCTGTGGCTGGCGTCGATGCGCTTCCATCCCGGAGGCGTGCAGGCGAGCAAGGCGAAGCAGAAACGATGTGCGGCATTTGCGGCTGGTTTGGACCGGCACAAGCGGCAGGCCCCGAGCTGACCGCCGCAATGACTGTGCCCCTGCAACATCGCGGCCCGGACGATCTTGGAATCGAGGGAGGAGACGGCTGGAGCCTCGGCTTCCGCCGCCTCAGCATCCTGGATCTCAGCCCCCTTGGGCATCAGCCGATGCGAAGCCCTGACGGGAGTTGCTGGCTGGCGTTCAACGGCGAGATCTACAACTATCTCGAGCTGCGCCGCGAGCTCGAGCGCGCAGGCGAGGCGTTCCAGAGCGGATCCGACACGGAGGTGCTGCTGCGATTGCTCATGCGCCTCGGGACGGGCGCGTTGCCGCTTCTGAACGGCATGTTCGCACTGGCCTTCGTCGACACGAAGCGGCGGAGCTTCCTGCTTGCCCGTGACCGGCTGGGCGTAAAGCCTCTCTACTACAGCGACCAGGACGGCCACCTGCGGTTCGCCTCGGAACTCAAGGGCTTGCTGGCTTGCCCTGACGCCCCCCGGGAGATCGACCGCTCCGCGGTGGCGCAGTACCTGGCGCTCGGCTACCTGCCGGGCGAAACCTGCATTTTCGAGGGATACCGGAAGCTGCCGCCGGGCCATGTCCTTGCAGGCTCGCTCGACCGGCCCCATGCGGCGTCGCCGGCACCATACTGGGACCTGACTCTCAACGACGATCCCGTTCGGCGACCCGCCAGCCCCGCCGAACTGGATGAACTCGAGAGTTTGCTCTTCGACGCGGTCCGCATTCGGCTCCGCAGCGACGTTCCCGTCGGTGTTTTCCTGTCGGGCGGAATCGATAGCGGCCTGGTCGCGGCCATGGCGGCGAAGACGGGACAAGCCCCGCTCGCGCTGACGGTCGGCTTCGCGGAAGAGAATTGGGACGAAAGCGCGCTCGCTCGCACAACCGCGGCCCATGCCGGGCTTGAGCACCGCGTGATCCCGCAACGCGCCGGCGGGCTCAGCGATATCGACCGGCTGGCCTGGCTCTTCGACGAACCCTTCGGCGATCCGTCCGCCTTGCCGAGCTTCACGCTCTGCGAGGCGGCAGCGAGCCATGCGACGGTGTTTCTCTCCGGAGACGGCGGCGACGAGGCGTTCGGTGGCTATCGCCGCTATGTCGAGAGCACTCGCCGGGAAGGCTTGATCCGGGCAGCCGGCCGTTTCGGCCCCGCGCTGGGTGCGGCGAGCCGCCTTTTGCCGCGGGCATCGCTCGCCCGCTACCAGCTTTCCAAGCTCAGCCTGCCGGACTGGGGGTGTGCGGCGGTTTTCGACGAGCTGCCCGACGATCCGGTGATGGACCATTATGTTCACCCGGATCTGCGGCCGCTTCTGCGGAACGCCAGCAGCCCGGTATGGGAGAGATGGCGGATGAGCCGCGGCGCTCCGCTGACGGCGCGACAGCAGAAGCTCGACTATGGCCTCTATCTTCCCGACGATGTGCTGGTGAAGGTCGATCGGGCATCGATGGCCCATTCGATCGAGGTTCGGTCGCCGCTGCTCGACGTCCGCATCGTCGAATGGGCCGCACGCCTGCCCCGCGCATGCCTGCTGGATCACGCCCAGGGGAAGCTGCCTCTAAGGGCTCTCGCCGCCCGATTTCTCCCGGAGGTTACTGGCCAGAGCCCGAAGCGAGGCTTCGGCGTTCCCCTGGGCGACTGGTTTCGTGAACCGGCCGGCCGCGCCATGGTCAGGGAAAGGCTTCTCGACCGCGGCAGCGAAGAGCTGGGGTTCTGGAGCCTGAATGGGGTGGAGCGGATACTTGATCTGCACAGCTCGGGGCGGGGCAGGGATTTTGGTCTGCTGCTGTGGCGCCTGCTCATGCTGGAAGCCTGGTGCCGCCATTATGCGGCAGCTCCAACTCAGCCTTGGCGAGCGCAGTCTCCTTTGCAGGGGGCTGTCGCGTAAGGGCATCAGGGCGTCACCTGTGCTGTGGCATCCCAAAAAACCGGCCGCTGTTCCATGAGTCCGCCTGCTCAGTGCGCTGCCGGGCGAGTGAAACGGCGGTCGGTTCTTGCCGGTGTCCAGCTGGCCGACCCCCAATCGCGATCAGGATCAAGAGAACCGCGCGAAGACAGTCTTTTTCAACGGCTCCAGATGCAGATCTGCATGATCTGGGTTGTCCGGGCGATCACCTTCTATGGTCGCTTTACGAGTGAAACGACGTAGCTGTGCTTTCCGGATTTCAGAGGGGGAATTTCCGGCAGCGTCTCGAAACTGATGTTGCATGACTGGCCCAGCAAAATCCGGAGCGAGACGGCGATCTCGTCCAAAGCGGATTGTGTCGGGGCCGTCTTCACGACCATCTTGACGACGACGTCGTCATAGTCGCGCTGGACGATCTGCGTCTTGAGAAGCCAACCGGCCTCGTGAACGACTGTGAGAAAATAGACGAAGAAGACTCCCGATACGGCCGTTCCATCCCTCAAGATAAACGCGTCCGTCTGGCGTCCCGACACCGTCTGCAATCGTTCGACAAACGGCAAGGGACCGTCCGCGGACTTGCCGACCACGGCGCGATCCCCAAGCCTGTACCTGATGAGCGGCATCGCGAAATTCGTGAGATTGGTGACGAGGACCTCACCCTCTTCTCCTTCCTCGCAGGGCTGGCCGTCTGCCTTCACGACCTCGACGAGGTTGCAGTAGTCAAACACCTCCAGGCCACCGTTCACTGTTCGCTCACCGGCAATGTCGCCAACTTCGCGGCACCCGTATCTGTTGAGCGTCGGACAGCCGAACGCGCGCGAAATCTCCTCCCTCATGAACGGGTGCAGCGTGCCCGCGCTGGTGATGACGTGTCTCACGCCGGAGACCCGGGTCTCGCGGGCATTCGCGAAGCGAGCAAGCTCGAAGGCGCTGTCCGCGTAGGCCTCGATGAGAACGGGACGATATTGCCGAATCCAATCCAGATAACGCAACATCGCCGTCTGGCTCATCTTGAAAGAGTTCGCCCATTTCTGATTGCGAACGAAGCCGCTGATCTTGTTGCGCCACCCCAAAGTACCGGTCAGCACGTCCCGATCGGACCCCCAAAGCCTGACCAGCGACTCGCCGACGTCCCTTCCGGTCCAGCCGTGATACGTCTCGGTCATGGCGATACCCATCGCGTTGTAATCCTGGTCCTGGATCACGGCGACGGGCTCTCCCGAACTTCCCCCGGAACTGTTCTTGTACCAATCCCGCGAACTCAAGTCGTCGCTCTTCAAACTCTCAGGGGAGTTCTGCAGGAAGCTCCTGGTGAGAGGCGGGACCTTCCCGAATTTCGTGAGATCGATGGCGTCACCACGCACGATCTCTTGATCGACCAGCAACTTTCGGTAGTGCGGCACGTGTCGCGCGGCGTGCCTGAGCAGTTGCGTCAGACGCTGATCCCGCAGGTTTCGCCGCGCTTCACCCGGCAGGGCATAAAACTCCGAGATCAGGGTGCGGCATCGCGGGATCGGGCGGTTCATGACGCGCTCGTCGTAGAACTTCAGCACGGGTTGACGCCAATTAATCATGTGCCCTCCGAAGTATGAGCCGCGAGATCAGCCTGCGATCGTCGGGGCGGATGATGAGGCCTATGAGTATGATCAGGTATAGTGCCGATATCGCACCAGCCATTGCCGCGAGGCCGATCCAATCGCGCGGTGGCCATAGGGCGGCAAGTGCCCTGCCAGCCAGCGCTATCCCGAGCACCGCCGCGGCTCCTCCCGCGAGCCGGGGCAGGAACGCCCACCAATCCAATCCGAGCACGCGTGCGGCGTATACCGGAAGGATGAGTGTGTTCTTCAAGGTCCAAACGATCGCCGCCGCCGCCGCGATGCCGAGCACGCCCCAGTTGGCCCAGAGGGCGAGCGCGACCGCCAGCACAATGTTCACGACGCCGAGCACTAGTGTCACCAAACCCTGCTGCTTCACTTTGTTATGCGCGGTGAGGAGGTAACCGATCGGGCGGCCCGCCAGATTCACCGCGAGGTGAGCCACGAGGACGATGAGGAGCGTGTCAAGTTCGGCGAAGTCCGGCCCGAGCCACAACGACAGGAGCGGCCGACCGAGTCCGCAGAGGAGCCCGACCGGCAGGGCCAGCCCGAAGGCGAGAAACCCGACGGCGGATTCCAGCAGTCCGCGCAGACCCGTGGAATCGCCGGTGGCGTAGCGGGCCATGATCATCGGGCTGAAAATCGGTATGACCACCTCGGCCAGCGTGTGCATGAGCACTGCGAAAGCCAGCAATGCGCCGTAACGACCGGTCATGGTCGAGCCGAACAATGCGTTCACGATGATCAGGTCGACCTGCATGAGCAGCAGCATCCCGGCCGTGTTCACCGCCGACCAGGCGCCGATATTCAAGAGCGGCCGGAAGTGGTGGGAATCCGCATCCGTGAGGCGCAGGCGCAACTGCGGCGTCAGCCGCCGCCACGCGATCACGCACCCGCCCAGGCCAAGGAGGGCGGAGGCGATCAGGCCGAGTCCGACGTGCATGAGGCTGGCCGGCCAGAAATAGAAGCACAGGGCCACGATCCCGACCCTGCTCAGGGCGACCGCGGACCGAATGGCGTTGCGGATATCGAACCGGTGAGTGATCAGGCTCGATGCGTCGAAAGGGCTGCCGACGAGGAATGTCAGGGCGGTGAAGAAGGAGCCCGCGAGCAGGAACCGCGCCGCGCCCTCGAGGTCCGGCGGCACCGCGAAGAGCTGGGGAAAGAGCCAGACCGCCGGGGCCATCGGAACCAGCAGGAAGCAACTGACCGCGACCGTCAGCATCACGGCACTGTTGAACGTTCTTTGCGCGGCGAAGAGCTCTCCACGGTTCAGATCGATCGCCAGGTTGCGGTAGATCGCACCGTTCACGCCCTCGCAGACGATCATCGCGAACATGACCAAGGAGGCCGACAGGGGGACCATCCCGTAGGCCGCCACCCCGAGATGCTTCAGCAGGAAGGGGATGTACCAGAACATGATGCCGGTATTCAGCACGACGTAAACGAGGCTGCTGCCGACATTGACGACGAACCGCCCGCTGGCCTCGTTACGCGGCAGGGCGGCTGCATGCGCGTTCATCGTCCCCTCGCTAGCCGCGGTCATGACGATGCTTCGACGGCCAGGGGCCGCGCTCCCGTGCGCTTCGATCGTCGGCCTCCTGCACCAAAGACGGGATCAGGAGCAGGGCGAACATCACGATGAGGCTGGTATGGTTTTCCAACCCTCCCCCCTTGATCCATGTGGCCCCGTACGCGGCCGCCACTCCAATCACGGTCAGATAGTATCCGTCCGGACAGGAAGGAGAGAGCAGCCAGCGGGAGCGGGATTGCACGAAACTCCATATCGCTGATCCGATCACGCAGACGTAGATGATCAATCCGACCAGACCTGTATCCACGCCGACTTCGAGAAAGGGCTGGTGGCTGGGCAGATCCATTCGATGGTTGGTCGCGCTCGTCAGCGACGCGATATAGGGGTGCAGCCTGAAGGGGCCGTTTCCGATGCCGGCGCCCAGCAGGTGGTCGCGCATGAACAGAAGGCTCGCTTCCCACAGGATGGGACGTCCGCCGAGCTCGCCCCCCTCTCCTTCGATGGCCCTTTGAATGAGTGTGTCGAAGAGGAACGGGGCGAAGAGGAACAGGCAAAGAATGACCGCGACGCCGCCGACGGCCCATTTCCGCGCGGGTCTGAAGAACAGCAGCATCAGCAACAGCAGACCGACGGAAATGGCGCCTCCTCGCGATCCGCTGAGCGCGATCAACGCCACGGCGCACAGCATGTAGGTTATCGCCAGGATGAGCATGGATCTCCGGCGAGGCCCGACGCTCCGCATGATCGGCCAAACGACCCCGGGAAGCGCCACAATCAGCATGACGCCCAGAGTGTTCTCATTCATGCCGAAACTCTTCAGGCGGGTTCCAAACACGAAACCGGTGAAGAGGAGCGTGTAGGTCCCGCACAAGATCATGAGCCAGCCCATCAAGCCCAGCATCCGCATGAAGCGGTCGACGGCCGGCAGCGACCTCACCTGATTGCAGATCAAGAACAGCAGGATAAAGCTGAAGGTCCAGGCGATCAGCTTACGGCGTCCTTCGACCAGATCTGGCGCCCAGAGCAGCGTCACGACCCCCCATGCGATGTAGAGCGCGAAGAGAAGGCAGGTGGGGTTCCATTTGATCGTTTCGTTCCCGCTCAGCACCCGGACGAGCCAGACCCCAAGAGCGGCCACGATCGCGCCGTTGCTGGCGGCCATGTAGATCCCCGCCACCTGAAGGTCCCCCGGTGGCAGCAGGAGCACGAACACGGCGAGCAGGGTTGCGGTGAGCGGGTTTCGCAGCAGCAGCAGGCCGATCGGGGCTACGACGGCCAAGCCTATGAGCATTACGGGCGCGGATGGGTTCTTCAGGATCAGGAGCGCGAGGGCAACGAGCAACAGGAGACCGGCACCGCCGATCCAGAGCGCGGCATGCACGAGCGATTGCCGCGCCGCGCGGGCCGTCATGGCGCAACCTCCCGAGGCGGCTCGCTGGTTCCGCGCGGTGTCCGACGGCGGGGCATGTCCATGGCGACGGGCAGGCTGTCGAGGGGAACCGCCAAGTCATGGTGGCGGGTCACAAGAGCGAGCGCGCGCTTGTCCGCTTTCCGGCTCATGGCGTTCCCGGCAAGTGCTCGCAGGTCGCATGCCAGCCGTGCTTCAGAGCCATTTGCGAGGCCCAGCCCATGCCGCTCGATCACGCCGCCGGGATCGACCGTCAGCGACGCGACAAGCACACCGACACTCCAAGCTTCGAGCATAGAGGTCGGAAGGCCTTCCGTATCCGAGCTTTTGACCAGGATCTCGTCGCCACGGAACATCGCTGACGCGTCGTCCGATCGGCGGAGATCAGTCAGGACGTCGCGGTTCAGCATTAGAAGCGTGCCTTCGATCTGGTCGCACGGGAGTGACTGCAGACCGGGATGCGAAGTGGTTTCAGCTCCTGCGCATGGATCATGGTACCCCATCGGCGGCCGTCGCTGCCGAAGCTGCGAATGAGATGATCGAGATCGCAGGCCGTGATGGAGACATTCTCGACGTTGCATCGTCGTAGCCAGCGCAGCAGGAACTCCAGCACAGGCTTGGCGCTGATGGGCATCGGCCGCTTATGCCGGGCACCTGCTTGGATGACAGCTTTCATCGCCGGCCTCCTCTTGCTGCGATCGGAACCCTACGTCGGTCGGGCCTGGCGGTCTTGATGAGGGTCAATTCGCCGAAACGTTCTGCCAATAGTGTCCGGGTGTGGGGCCGGGCTTTCGTTCGTCAGGGGGGCGAAGCTCGGGAACGCCGTGGGCAGTCGCCTCCCAGCTGCATACCCCAATCGGGGGACAGCGGGGGCATTCGGGGGGAGGTCATCAAACTCGGATCAGGCGTGCCGCGCGTCCCATTGCCCCGAGCAGATGACTTGGTCGAGCGTATCGTCGCGTTGAAGGCGGATGCTGAAGCTCGTGGCTTTGGCGCGCTGGCCTACTTCCTGGAAATGCCCGCATCGAAACACAGATCGAAGCCGACCGCATTGCCGAAGAGCACGAGACCGGAAAGCCCATCTCTGACGCAGTGTGGCGCCCCACGACGGTACGGGACCAATGGCGAAGAAGCCGATATTGTTGCCCGAGATTGACCTTGACGTCGTCGATGTCCAGGCGGTCGCGATAACGGCCACCCCTGAAGGCGAGACGATGGTCAGCCTTGAGATGGCCGGCGGCCAGATCATGAATTTGATCTTCTCGCCAGCGACGCTCGCCCAGCTTGAGGCAATGCTTGCCATGGCGAACGAGGCCCACGCCAGGGAACGCCCGATCCAGTAAAGGCAGACGCCCATATGCGTGCCGCCGGTCCAGCCACGCATACCTCTGGCAGGGGATCGTCGCGTTCAGCCAGCCGCTGGTGAACAAGCTGCCGGCTGAGGCGGGCAATCTGCAGCCGTCGCACAGTTGCTTGGCCTCAAACCCGGATGCGGCAAAGCCCCGTTCCTGAGACCCGCGATCAGCCTCAGATCACCTGACGACTGACGCTCCCCGGGCGGCGTCCCGGGACGGCCGGGGGGATCGTGTTCAGCCGGCCGAGTGCGCCGGCGATTTCGTGCTCAAGCTCGCTGACAATGCGCCGATGGCCGTCCCCGACTGCGACTGGCTCCGGCTTTGCCTTGCCGCACCAATGGATCGGTGCGGCTCAGGCCATATCGCTGGGTCTCCGGAGTGGGCTCACTGCACCGCTGCCGTCGAAGCATCTTCACGCCGGAATACGACTTCGACGGTGTCGCCCGGCATCAGCTCTGTGTCCTCCGACGCGGGAATACGATCCCAGTTCGCTTGAGCTTTGCGGATGATCGTGACGCCCGGCCGCACGGCGTTGCCGCTCGACTCGAGGACGACCATCTGCCCAAGCACACGGAGCTTCTCTGTCGCGCCGTCGAGGCGCGCTCTCAGTTCGGTCATGCGCAGCTGAGATTCTCTGCTTTCGCGTAGCGCGTCGAGGCGCCTCTGGGTGTCGACCTTGTCCAGGCGCCAAAGGAATTCATCCCGCTGTTGTTTGACCAGGGTTAGGTTGGCAATCGTCTGAAGGCGCCGCGTCGACGAAAGCAGGACGGCTCGGCGACTGTCCGTGACGCGCGGGCTCGGCAAGCTGCCAGTGCCGAAGAGCTTGTTCACGCGATCAAGCTCTTCCATGTCGGCCTGGAGGCCGCTTTGCTCCCCCTGCACTTGAAGGGTAAGAGTCGCGATCTGCTCGCCGGCCTGTCGCACCATGCTCTCCAAATAGGCCCGCTCGCTCTTGGCTTCCTTCAGGCGAACCTGCAGGTAACGGGTCTCGACGCGCAGAAAGTCGGCGAGCGAAGCGGCCGATATGGACAGGTACGCGAGGGGCTGTTCCTTGATCGTTTCGGAACCATCGAGTTCCGCGGCAAGCCGCCAGGAGACGACATGTTCTTTGGCCAGCGCGCTTGTGGCCGTTCGGTATTCGCGCTCCGCCTCCGCGGTGTCGACACCTGACTGCCCGGGACGACCCCGTACCGTGCTCGGGCCACCCGAGAGGGCAATGGCGTGGCGCGCCGTCATCTGTGGCCGGTAGGCGTACTGCCCCGGATTGAGTACGTCGCCGCTCACATAGATGGGCCGGTACTCGACGACGGCCGTGGTGACATCGCCAGGCTGAATCAACACGACCCGCTCGCGCCCGTCGGGCATGCGCTGGCGGAGGATTTTCGCTGCGAAGGCTGTCTCGACCCGGTCCTGCAGCGCCAGTGGGGTCGATCCTGCCGCCATCACTGCCCCTAGCATTGGGATGATGATGGTCCCATCGGGCTGCACCGGTATGCGCTGCCGCAGCTCCGGCATTGGCACGACGGCGATTTCGACCACGTCGCCGGGAGCGAGCTGGTATTCGGCTCGGCAAGCTCCATGCGCCCAGAGCAAGGTCATGCCGGCCATGAGCAGTGTCGCTGCCCAGCTCCTGCGCGCAGATGGATGTCCCATCGAGAGCCTCGTATCGGTTCTGGAGCCGGCGCCACGCGACGGTCCGGGCAGGGCGGTGAGATCAGGTCATGAAATTGCTCTGCGAGCGCACCCTGCCCATCGCAAGGCGAGCTCGCCACCATTCGGTTGTGCGCCCGATGCCCTCGCGGAGGCCGGTCCGCGGCCGCCAGCCCGTAACTGCCGCGAAACGGCTGCAGTCGGCCAGAAGCGCACGCACTTCCGAGTTGGCGGGGCGCATCCGGACGACCTCTTGGACCACCGGTTTGGAAGTGCCGGAGAGCTCGAGCACCAGGTCGATCAGGTCGGCCACTGTCACGCCCTGCTGACTGCCAGCATTGTAAGCGCGGCCGAACTCCAGATCCGGGCACGACCCTGCCATCATAAAGGCAGCTACGGTGTCTTCCACGAAGGTGAGGTCGCGCACCGGCGTCGTGTCGCCGACCCGTATGGCGTCGCAGTTCGGATCCAGAGCCTGTCGGATGAGCGTCGGAATGATCGCCCGCTCGCTCTGCCTGGGACCAAATGTATTGAAGGGACGGAGCGTCACTACAGGCAACCCGAAAGACCGGGCAAAAGCTTCCGCCATCATGTCGGCGCCGATTTTGGACGCCGAATAGGGAGATTGGCCCTGCAACGGGTGCTCTTCCGAGATCGGCATCTTCAACGCCGTTCCGTACACCTCGCTCGTCGAGGTGTGGACGATCCGATCCGTCCCGCTCTGACGGGCAGCCTCGAGGATGTTCAGGGTTCCGAGAATATTCGTTTCGACATAAGTCTGCGCGGCCGCGTAGGAGTGCGGGATCGCGATCAGCGCTGCGAGGTGGAGGATGATGTCCTGACCCGGCACGACGCGCGAGATGAAGGCCGCGTCGCGGACATCGCCGCGGACGAGATCGAGCCGGCCTTTGGTCGCCTCCGGGATTTCGTCCAGCCAGCCATGGCTGTCGAAGGAGTTGTAGAGGGTTAAAGCTGTGACCCTGGCGCCAGCATTGACGAGCGCCTCGGTGAGATGCGAGCCGATGAAGCCGTCGGCGCCAGTCACAAGCACCTTTGCACCATCATAGGACATGGCATGACCTCCTGGACTAGACATTGCAGGCGTGCACCGGCTCAGGCGCGGCGTTCGACTTGCCTGAGGCCCGCGCTCGCGGCTGAAGCCCAGCCGCAGATCGCCAGGAAGCTCCTGATCATGATCACGACATCCGATGCGAGGCTTCTGCTGCGGAAGTAATCAAGGTCGATGCGCGCCTTCAGCGGAAACACGACGGCGCGATAGAACTCGTCGACATCGACGCCTTTCGGGAAGGCGGCGGCCTCGTTCCGGAAGATGATTTGGCACGGGCCGACCAGGCCGGGCTTGTATCTGAGCAACTCTTCCCAGCCGTTATGGAAGCAATCCGCAAAAGCAAGGCTCTCCGGCCGTGGTCCGACGATCGCCATGTCGCCTTTGATCACGTTCCAGAACTGCGGCAACTCGTCGAGCTTCGTCTTCATCAGCAGGCGCCCGACCCGGGTCATCCGGGGGTCCTGTTCGAGCGTCAATGGGCAGCCCGCCTGGCCCGCGTCGACATGGAACTTCCTGAATTTGTACATGCGAAAACGCCTGCCATCCTGTCCAAGTCGCGTTTGACAGAAGAGCGTCGGCTGCCCGGATTCCAGCCATATGGCGATCGATATGAGCAGCATCAGCGGGGTCAGCAAAAACAGGGCAGTGCCGGCGATCAGAATATCGGCGGCTCGTCTGAGCCTGGTTTGCGCCGCTTCGGATACTGGCAGTCCCAGGAAGCCTCGTCCGTTCATGTGAAGGAACTCCTCAGCCACTTGCGAGGTTGGCGTGCTTGCTTTCGTCTCGCATTACGAACGCCGCGGGCGGAACGCGCTCGCCAAGCGCGTCGGCAAGTTCCGATACAACTCTTTCGACATCATCGAGCCCCATGCGCGGATGCAACGGCAGCGTCAGCTCGTGATCGGTGAAGGCCTCGGTCTGGGGAAGATCTACGTCCGGATAGAGGCCGCGATAGAAGGAAAGACGATGGATCGGTGGATAGTGGATCGTGGTCTGGATGCCCTTCCCACGTAAGTGATCGATCACGTCCTGACGGTCGCAGGAAGCCGGCAGCACAACTGGCATGATGTGATGGACGGAAGGTCGCCGCGTTTCGAAAGGAACGACGACGCTCGGGCAATGCTCACCAATGCGACGCCGATAGAGCTCCGCCAGGACCTTCCGTTTCGCATTCCACTCTTTAAGATGGCCGAGCTGAACGAGGCCGATGGCGGCCCTCAACTCGTCGAGCCGGTAGTTGAAGCCGAGCATCGTCACATCGTAGATCGGCGTCCGGCTGGAGCGCCGCTGGAAGGTGCCGCTCGTCAGCCCATGACCGCGCGCACGCCGGATGGTGTCGAGCAGGGAGGCATCGCGGGCGAGGACCACGCCACCTTCCGCCGTCGTCATGTTCTTGTTTCCGTAGAAGCTGAACGCCGCGGCGTCGCCGATTGCGCCTGCGCCCGGAAGCCCGGAGGCATGAGCGGCGTCCTCGATCAGCATCAGGCCCCGCTCACGTGCGAAGGCCTGCCACGGCTCGGGATCGACCATGTAACCTGCGAAATGAACGAGGATGACGGCTTTCGTCCGGGAGGTGCATTTGGCGGCAGCGTCCTGGATGGACATCAGCGGCTGCGCCGAAGACTCGATGTCCACGAAAATCGGCGTACCACCGACATAGAGCACGCAATTCGCCGTCGCCACGAAGGAGAGGGCCGGCACCAGCACCTCGTCGCCCGGGCCGATCCCAAGAGCATGCAGGATGAGATGCAGCCCGGCTGTGCAGGAATTCACTGAAACAGCATCGTCGGCTGCGTGCGCCTCGGCGAAAGCGCGCTCGAAGCTGCTCACCCGCTCACCCATTGTGATCCAGCCGCTGTCGATGACATCGGCGAGAGCCGCCTTTTCTTGCGGTCCGAGGATAGGCTCCGAGACGAGAAGCATGGGCTCAGCTTTCATGTCCTCTGCTTTCCTGACGAGTGTTTCGGGCGTCGTACGGAGGTGGGGTGCTAGCCGGCCACTGCGAGCAGCGAAGGCGCGCGCTCTTCCCACTTGATGTCCTGCGCGTTGTGGAAGTCCTCGACGCGTCCGATGTCGAGCCAAAGTCCCTGATGCTTGAAGACGTGGATGGGAACGTCTTTCTCGAGCAAGCAAAGCGCCAGATCATCGAGGCCGAAGGGGATGCCGGCCGGGATGTACTTGATGACATCGGGCTCCATGCAATAGACGCCCATGCTCACGCTGTTGGAGAGCGTAGGCTTCTCCGTGAAGCTTGTGATGCGGTTGTCCCGATCTTCGATGATTCCGAAATCCATGCGGGTGGATCGGACCGTCGTGGCGATCGTCAGCGGGCCGCCATGCTTGCGGTGCGCCAACCCGAAGGCTGGAAGGTTGAGGTCAGTCAGCACGTCACCGTTCAACATCAGAAAGGTGCCGTCCAGATGCTCCCGCAGCAGCGTCAGCGACCCGACGGTGCCCAGCGGTTCGACCTCTTGTGAGTAGGTGATCTTGAGGCCCCACTGCTGACCGTCGCCGCAGAAGCTGCGGATCAGGTGACCGAGGTAGCCCGTCGTGATGTAGACGTCCTCGATGTTGTTGCGGCGAAGCCACCGAAGCAGGAGCTCGAGAACCGGCCGCGCCCCGATCGGCATCAGCGGCTTCGGAAGAACGGATGTGTAGGGCATCAAGCGCGTGCCCTTGCCACCTGCCTGAATGACTGCCTTCATGCCAGCCTCCTTCGATGCTGCATGAAGGCTAAGCGCGCTGCCACAACTCGTCTTGATTTCGGTCAACTTGCAAATGACGGTGCCGCAATAGCGTTCGGTCGACAGCTGGCCCGCTTTGCGGCGCCAGTTCGATGAACGAAAGCAGAGTCGATCAGCATGAGCCAGAACCCAGGCGAGTTCATCCCGATCGCGAGATTGTCCAGTCGCGCGGCCCTCAGGGCCGACCCGGAGCCGTCTCCACAGCCAGAGCAGATGGTCTACGAGATCATCAATCTCGTTCGTCGACGCAGGCTTTTCATCGCGAAGTTTGTTTTGGCCGGCACGCTTCTGACCGGCGTCGCTGCCTTCGTTGTTCCCCCTGTTTATACGGCCACCGCGCAGTTCATGTTTGAGCCCACCCAAGCTCAGATGGCGGCCGGCCTGCTCGATTCCGTCGTGGACACGCACATCGCGACGATCACGTCGGACGCCCGCCTGCGCGACGTACTGAAGGCATTGCCTGACCTGCCGCAGTACAACGCGGTGTCAGCGCGTGCCTTGTTCGAGATGACGCACCCGACGCTGGGGGATCGGCTACGGGGCTCGCTTGTCGCGATCGGGAAAGGCCTCAAGAACGTCGTTCTTCCGAGTTCAGGTCCTCCGGAGCCCGCGCAGGCTCCCAACGGGCTGCCAAGCCTGGACAAGATGAAGGGCTCCCTGCTTGTGCGGCAGGAACGGCGCTCCAATGTGATCACCATCAGCTACAATGACGTCGATCCCGAAAGAGCATCGATCATCGTCAATCAGGCCGTGCAGACGCATGTCGAGCGCTTGACGGATAGGATGCAGCAGCAGGCGGACGCGCTTCGGACATGGCTCGATAATCGCCTGATCCAATCGCAGGCCGAACTCGAAGCCGCGGACGAGGCGCTCCGAGCGCACGTCTCGGCGCACGGAACGCCAAGTGCGGACGCAGCAGCGGGTGAGCTGACCGCTGAGACGTCCCGTCAGTTGGAGTTGGTGCGATCCGAGTTGCTGCGCCGGCAGGAACGACTCGAGCGGGTTCGACAGCTGCAGCTTTCGGGGGCGCCGCCGGAAACGATCGATGCGCTTCTGCGTGAACCCTGGACCGGCACTCAATTCCCGCGCCCCGCCGCGCCGATCACGACGCCCGAAGGCCAAGCCGATGTGAACTCCGGAACGATAGCGGCCAAGCCGACGGTGCCGCGCGCGGACTTCGAGCAGCGCTTGCAGCGTCTGGAGCATGATGTCGACGTCTTCCGCCTGCAGGAGCACTCCCTCGCCGAGCGCATCGCTTCGCTGCAGACCGCATCCGGCGCCGTCCTCGCTCAGCGCCGCGAGCGGCAGGCTCTCGAGCGGCGTGCTGCGACGGCCGCCGATGCCGTCCGGGATCTCCTTCGTCAGCAACAGCAGGTGAAGGATCCGACCTCGACGGGAGTTCAGATCCTGGCTCAAGCTTCGGTGCCGCAGCGCCCGAGTTCGCTCAGCCCGTTCCTCTACATCCCAGCCGCGATGATCGCGTTCGCGGCGCTCGGAGGGGGCGCGGCTTCTGCTTTGGAGCGCCTGGATCGCAGCTTGCGAAGCGAGCGTGAGCTCGCGACCACCTTGGGTATCGGCTGCATCGGCCTGGTCCCGGAGCCCCCGGGGGGGCAGTACAGTGGCCGCTGGCGGCTGCCTGAATGCCCGTCTCCGCCCTATGACCAGGCGATAGAGGCTGTCGCGGCGGTGGCGCTCGAGGTCATCCAGCATCGGGGCGATGGAAAGATCCTGGCCGTCACGTCCAGTGGACCGGACGAGGGAAAAACGGCGTTGGCGGTCGGCATCGCGACGTACGCGGCCCGCTTCCAACGACGGGTACTGCTGATATGTGCTGACGCTCCGCGCCAGGACGTGAAACTGGCCGGCCTCAGCTGCGAAACGAACCTGGATGGCGACGTTTCGGCCCAGCGCGCTACCTTGGAAATTCGTCGTGACCCGGCTCTCGGGTTCGACTGCCTCGCCCTCGATGAGATCGGAGATGCCAACACGGCTTCCCTTGTCGGCAGTCAGCTTGCAAACAGCCTCGACAAACTGCGTGACCGCTACGATTACATGATCATCGTCGCGCCGGGCGTTTTTGAATCCGCTGGTATCCGCATTCTCGCGACACGGGTGGACGGCGTTCTCTTTGCCGTCCGTTGGGGCAGCACCCGCCGCGATGTTGCTGCAAACGCACTCGAACTGCTGATGAAGCCCGCGCTGCTGAGCGGGGGGCCACGACCTAACGTCTTCGCCGTACTCACGCGTGTGAACCTGAAGGCTCATGCCGACTACCAACGGGGCGACACAGGAGAGTTCCTCGGGAAACGCCCGCAGCGCTCCGGCGGCTCACGCCTGCAGGTCTGATAAATGAGGTCTTCGTGATGTGCCGGCCTCGGTGAACGCATGTTTCATGTCATGTCCCAGATAGGCGGGCTGCTCGCACCCTCGAACGTAATGCCAGTGATGGGGCTTCTGGGCCTGATCGTCTTGGTGGCGACTCCTTGGCGACGGATGGGGCTGGCGCTTGCGGGGGGCGGCATTTGCGGGATCCTGGTGGCTGGCCTCCTGCCCGTCGGCAACTGGGCGATCTTTCCACTGGAGCAACGATTCCCTGCTTTCGTCGACGACGGCCGCCCCATCACCGGCATTATCGTGCTATCGGGCGCGCTCGAGTTGACGCGGACCGCGGCGCGACGCCAGTTCACGGTCAACGGCGCTGCGGAGCGCCTTTTCGCCTTTATGGATCTCGCCCGGCGTTATCCGGGTGCGCGGCTGGTCTACTCCGGTGGCAATTCCAGGATCGGATCGAGGTTGCCGCCGGAAGCATGGACGGCAACCGAGTACCTGAAGACTCTCGGACTGCCGGGAAGCCGTCTCACCATCGAGACTCGGTCCCATAACACCTGGGAGAATGCTCGCGAGACCCGGAATCTCGTGCGGCCTGGCCCAGGCGAGCGTTGGCTGCTGGTGACGTCCGCTTGGCATATGCCGCGAGCGATGGGCAGCTTCGAGCAGGCAGGTTTCCACGTGATCCCTTATCCCGTCGACTTTCAGACAAATGGAGCTCGGGATCTTTGGCAGCCGCTCACCGTCGTCGGTCAGGGCCTTGAGCGTCTGGATCTCGCCGCAAGGGAATGGCTGGGGCTGATCGGATATCGTCTGAGTGGTCGGACCGGCGCCTTATTCCCTGGTCCTCGTGCCGAACTGAAGTCCGGCGAAGCGAAACTCGCGACAGCGAAGTGATGAAACCTGTGTCGTCGACAGCCAGCCATTGTTCGGCGCGATAATATCCGGACGAGAACCAGAACCCGCCTCCCGCTTGGCGCGAAATCGCGACCGGGGGAAAATTCCGCCGCGTGGACCGGAGGCGGCAGGGATTCCGATGCGTCATTCTGTTTGACGAACGCTTCATCGCCGAGCCCCACGCGACTTGATACCGGTCAAGTGCTCCACGGGGGCGTTCTATTTAACTCAATCTCGGGTCGGAGATCCGCACAACCAGATGTCTGCCATCGGGTGGCTGGCCGGGACGGCGGAAGGGCTGGAAGCTTCAGCCCGGCTCGGACGGCAGACGACCTCTGTGCGGACGTGGCGGCTCTGTTGGCGATCACCGACGATCAGCCGGTGCGTAATCGTCCAGGAATCGTCGGCGACGACTGTTAACGCGCTTTGACGCAGCGCTGAGCGCGGAAGGATAGCTTCGGCCGCACGCAGCGGAGCTGGAGGCAGTCAAGGCGCGCTACGGGCGTTGCCGGAGTGAGCCTTCGAACGAAGCCGTGCCGATACGCATCTGTCCGTCAAAGTTAGGCCTGGCCTGCAATCTGGACTCGTCTGCTCCTCATTCGCCTGTATCGAGAAAGCCATGTTTCCGCTGCCCGGATCGTCGACAGAGCGCGGGCGTGAGCAGGCACCGACCACGGTCGGGGTGCTCACCAGGTTGGCCGCGGCTCAGCTTTCCGCTCAGGGCATCGATCCCGAGCCGCGGATGATCGAGGCCGGGCTATCTCCTTCGCTGTTGGGCAATCCCGACGAGCGCGTCCCCGTGCGTCGGCAAATCGCGTTCCTCAACATGGCGGCTGACGACCTGGGCGATGATCTCCTCGGCTTTCACCTCGCGCAGAGCTTTGATCTGCGGGCGCTTGGCTTCGTTCACTACATCATGGCCTCGGCCGAAACCCTCGCGGAGGCTCTGACGTACCAGGAGCTGTATGGGGTGTCCGTGAACGAGGCCTTGAAGATCCGCGAAGGCAGCGGGGAAGGGGCATCCCTTGAGCTTAGCTATGCCGGGGTTGAACGGCACCTCGATCGCCACCAAGCCGAATTCTGGCTGACAACCACGTTGCGACAATGCCGCTTGTTCACTGGCCGCGAACTCGTACCGATCTCGGCGTCGATGATTCACTCACGCCCGGGCCGGGTCGCTGAGATGGAACGCTACTTTGGACTTCAGATCGACTTTGGCGCGGAGCTGGACCTTCTGGCCTTCGCTCGGGACACGAAAGAACTGCCTCTGACGACCCGCGATCACTTCCTGAGGGAGCTCCTGGCAGGGCTGCATCAGAAGGCGTTTCCATATTCTGCCGGGGAGGCGAGCTCCCTGCGCACCCGGGTCGAGAATGCGATCATGCCGCGGCTACGACATGGGACGCCAAAGATCGAGGCAATCGCGCGAGACCTCGGCACGAGCGCCCGCACCTTGACCCGTCGGCTGGCTGATTTGGGCATCAGCTTCAGTGAGGTCCTCGACGAGTTGCGCTACCAACTCGCGGTGCAATATCTCCGGGACGGAACGTCGACGGTTTCGCAGGTGACATGGCTGCTTGGATACCGTGAGCCGAGCGCTTCCGTGCGGGCCTTCAAGCGATGGACAGGCAAGACGCCGACGGCGTTTCGCCGGGAGTTGAGGCGCGGCACCGGCAGGTGAATGGCGAGGCAGCGCACGGTCCGTATCGCACTTGGCTGGAAACTCAACGGATATGGCGGGCAAGGCCAAGACGGCTGCGCCTTCATGCCCTATGTTTGATTCGGCTGCCGGGAAATCGAGGCAGCCATAACTCCGCTCCCTGGAAACCATCCAGGGCATACCATGCCGATGGCTACCCAATAAATGGAATCGTAGTCGCGACTAGCGGCTGCTTTTTCGCCATGCGAGGGATGCTTGACGTCGTGGCGCATGCTCACTCGTCAGCATTCAACAATCAGCAAGCATGGCTTGTGAGTTTGCTGATGTTCGGTGTCGGGCAGCGTTCATCACCCGATGCCTCCTCGTCCGCTTAAGCGGGAGTCAATCCCATAACGCGGCTCACTGGCCCTGCATCTGCGGGGCGGCGAGCTTTTTACTGATCAGGGGCCGGAGGCACGTCGAAACGGCGCGGCGCCGGATGTTCCCCTGTTGAGAAAGGGCGCTATGACTATCTTCTACGTTTCACCCACGGGCTCCGATAGCCAGGCCGGCACTCTCGACCGGCCTTTTGCCTCCCTGCAGTATGCCCACGATATGGCAAAGCCGGGCGACACCATCTATCTGCGGGGTGGCGTCTATAACCTGAAAGAAGGCATCCAGCTGACGAACGACGGGGAAAGCGGCCGGCCGATCACGGTCACGAACTACCCGGGCGAGAAGCCGATCCTGGACGGGTCGCAGATGACGTCGAGCGAGTATTATGGCAGCTCAGGCGCCGGCGGCTGGGTGCTCGATGGGTCGAGCATTTCCTGGAACCACATTTCCGGACTGGAGATTCGCGGCGGGCCGATGGGCGGCATCGTGATCCGTGACGAGTCCCACTACAACATCATCGAGCGGCTCGACGTGCACGATAGCGGCCGGCTTTCCCAATGGGAAGGCAAGGGCGTCTCGCTCTTCGGGCCGGCCTCGAACAATCTCCTCCAGAACATCGACTCGCACGACAATCGTGACCTGAGCGGCGACAACGCCGACGGTTTCCAGATCAGCGTGAGCGGCGCCGGCAACGTCCTGCGCGGCAACCGCGCCTGGAACAACTCCGACGACGGCTTCGATTTCTACAATATCCAGAATGGCACGAAGGGCGCCGGTGTGCTCATCGACGGAAACTGGGCATTTCACAACGGCTACGACGCCTCGGGCAAGCCTGAGGGCGATGGCAACGGCTTCAAGCTTGGTGGCCAGCGGGCGGGGAGCGGCGGCGAATCCGGCGGCCACACCGTGATCAACAATGTCGCCTGGGGCAATCTGACGAACGGCTTCGACCAGAACGCAGCCAACATCGACAGCGTTCTCTACAATAATTCGGCCTACAACAACGGGTCGTATAACTACGCCTACGATTTTGGAGCCACCCACAACAGCTTCGTCAACAACGTCTCGGCGGGTAGCGGCAGGGTTGCGGTCTCAGGCGCCGGAACCGCGTCGAACAACTCCTGGAACTATGGCACCCCGACGAGCAGCGACTTCGTCTCCCTCAACGATGCGGGTGCGCGCGGCGCGCGTGCTGCCGACGGCTCGCTTCCCACGACGGACTTCCTTCACCTCTCATCCGGCAGCTCGCTGGTCGACAAGGGCAAGGATGTCGGGCTCTCCTATGCCGGGAAGGCTCCGGACCTCGGGAGCTTCGAGAGCGGCATGGCGACGGGTTCCAAGCCCCTGCCCGATAATCCCGGTACGGGAACCCAGCCCGACACCCCTGTAACCAACCCGGACACCCCCGTAACCCAGCCGGACAAGCCTGCCGAGGGAGTCAAGGTTTCCGGAACCGACAATGCCGACAAGTGGGTCGGCACGAGCGGAAATGACTGGTTCCACGGGAACATGGGTGCGGACGTCATCGACGGTGGTGCAGGAAACGATACGCTTCTCGGCGGCAGCGGAGCAGACAAGCTGATCGGGGGCCTGGGGGCCGATACGATGTCGGGAGGCGCCGGGCGCGACACGTTCATTTTCCGGTCGGTATCGGAGAGCCTTCCGGGAGCCGGAAACCGGGACATGATCCAGTGGTTCGAGCGCGGCGCGGACAAGATCGACCTCAGCCTGATCGATGCCAACACGGCTGTCAGGGGAGATCAAGTCTTCCAGTTCGCCGGCAAGACGAGCGCGGTCGAGGCAAACTCGGTGTCCTACTTCCATAGCGACAACCACACCATCGTCCAGGGCGATGTGGATGGGGATGGGAAGGCTGATTTCCAGATCGAGCTCAACCAGGTGATCAATCTCAGCCGAGATCATTTTATTCTCTGACGGGATCGACCATCACGATTATTCCGGCTCGCGCTCGCGCGAGCCGGTAAAAAAACAGCCTCCCGTGGTCTCTGGGCTCGGGATAGCGAAAACGCCCCGGGCGACGCGCAGCCTCGATCCGGGGCGTCCAAGTGCCTGAATGGCTGGTGCGGGGTGCCACCGCCAAGAATCTGTTTCGGTGGAGTCGCCGGTCTTGAGCGGCGCACCTTTTCCCTTGAACCGACGAGGTTCCATTGCTTCATCTCCTCCCGGCCCGCAATCTCCAGCATGCCGCTTCAACTCTTCTCGTTCACAGCGGCGGCGCGCTGAGGGCATGCGGACGTGCGCTTTTCGGGCGCCTTGCCAGCCTTTCGCATTCCGCCCAGGGCACGACGCGTGTGCCCGCAGGGCGAGAGATCATGGCTGCTTTCGGCATCAGACAAGGGCAGGCGCTCGCGCGGTCGCCGCTCACCGCAGCGATCTCCCAATGGCGCGGGGCACTTGTGGCGATCGCGGTCTTGAGTGGGGCCCTGAACCTGCTGACGCTCGCCAGCTCGCTTTACATGCTGGAGATCTACGACCGGGTCCTGCCGAGCCGCAGTGTCCCGACGCTCGTGGGCCTCACCCTGCTGATCGTCATGCTGTACCTGTTCTACGCGCTCTTTGACATCCTGCGCGGTCGCCTTCTGTTGCGGATCGGCAGCGCTCTTGACGAAGGGCTGAATGGCAGGGTCTTCCGGGCGATCCTCTCGGGGCCGCTCCAGGCCAAGAGCGCTGGCGAGGGCCTGCAGCCGATGCGCGACCTCGACCAGGTGCGCTCCTTCCTGTCAGGCAGCGGGCCGGGAGCGCTGTTCGATCTCCCCTGGATTCCGCTTTACCTGGGCCTGTGCTTTCTATTCCACTTCTGGATTGGCGCTACGGCTCTCATCGGCACCATCGTTCTGGTCGCGCTGACCATACTGACCGAGCGGCTCACCAAAAAGCCGTCGACGGCGGCGAGTGGGGCTGCCGCCCACCGGATTTCCATCGCAGAAGTCGGGCGGCGCAACGCCGAGGCGGTGCATGCGATGGGCATGGGCGGCGAGATGGGCGCGCTCTGGAAGGTGGTCAGCGACGAGCATCGGCGTCAACACCAGCGCGCTGCCGAAGTTGCAGGGGGCTTTTCCTCCACGTCCCGCGTGCTGCGCATGCTGTTGCAGTCGATCGTGCTCGGCGTCGGCGCCTACCTCGTCATTCAGCAGGAAGCGTCGGCTGGCGTCATCGTCGCGAGCTCGATCCTGACCGCTCGCGCGCTCGCTCCCGTCGATCTCGCCATCGGCAACTGGAAAGGATTTGTCAGGGCGCGCCAAGGGTGGGGCCGGCTGACGGAGATGTTCGAAGCCCAGTCGGCTCCGACGCCCGTGCTCTCGTTGCCCGCTCCGACGGAGCTGATCACCGTCGAGGCTGCGTCCGTCTCTCCGCCGGGGGGGCAGCGCCTGACGGCGTCCAATGTCAGCTTCGCGCTTCGGGCGGGGCAGGGGCTCGGCGTCATCGGGCATAGCGCGTCCGGGAAGTCCTCGCTGGCCCGTATGCTCGTCGGCGTCTGGCAGCCCATGACCGGCACAGTCCGCATGGATGGCTCTTCTCTGCGTCATTGGCGGCCGGAGGAGCTTGGGCATCATGTCGGCTATCTCCCTCAGGAGGTCGAGCTCTTTTCAGGCACCGTCGCCGCCAATATCGCCCGTTTCCGCAGCGACGCGACGGCCGAACGCATCATTGAAGCCGCCAAGGCGGCGGGCGTCCATGAGCTCATCCAGCGCCTGCCGGAAGGCTACCAGACCCAGATCGGCGAGCGCGGAACGGCTCTTTCGGCGGGGCAGCGGCAACGCATCGCCCTTGCGCGAGCCCTCTACGGGAACCCCTTCCTGGTTGTGCTCGACGAGCCGAATTCGAACCTTGATGCCGAAGGCGAGCAGGCCCTGACCGACGCGATCTTCCACGTTCGCCGAAGGGGCGGCGTCGTGGTGGTGATCGCCCACCGGCCGAGCGCCCTGACAGCTGTGGATCAGGTGCTCGTGATGGCGGAAGGACGCGCCCAGGCCTTCGGTCCCAAGGACGAGGTGTTGTCCACCAGCCTGAAGGCGGTGCCGAAATCCGCTGGCGTTTTCGATCGCGCCGCGAGCCGAATCTAATGGAGCTTAGAAATTTGGACGACGTCTCTCACCCCACCCGGCTTTCGATCCAACGCCATGTTCTTGCAGTCGGAATCAGCCTTGGAACCCTGCTGATCGGCGTGGGCGGATGGGCTGCGACAACCGAGTTTTCAGGCGCGGTCGTTGCGCATGGTTCGCTCGTTGTCGAGTCGGAAGTGAAGAAGGTGCAGCACCCCACCGGCGGGGTCATCAGCGAGTTGCGCGTCCGGGACGGTGACCGCGTCACGGCAGGCGACATCATCGTCCGCCTCGACGAAACCGTGACGCAGGCCAACCTCGCCGTCGTGCGCAAGGCTCTCAACGAAGCCCTCGCGCAGCAAGCTCGCCTCGAATCCGAGCGCGACGGAGCTACGGAAATTGTCTTTCCCCGCGAGCTGTCGACAGCAGCGGAAAGCTCGTCCGATGTCGCAGCGCTCCTGAGCGGAGAGCGCAAGCTCTTCGAGCTGCGAGGGGCAGCGCGGTCGGGCTTGAAGTCCCAGCACCTCGAGCGCATCGGCCAGATGCGGGATCAGATCCGGGCCTTTTCGGAGCAGATCGTCGCGAAGGATCGCGAAGCCGCCCTCATCGCGCAGGAACTCGAGGGTGTGCGTGACCTTCACAGCAAGAAGCTCGTTTCGATCACCCGATTGAACGCGCTGGAGCGGGATGCTGCACGTATCACCGGCGAGAAAGGCACCTTGGTCTCATCGGTGGCTCAAGCCAAAGGCAAGATCACCGAGACCGAGCTGCAGATCCTTCAGATCGATGAGGATCTTCGCACCGAAGTCGGCAAGACGCTCGCCGATCTTCGTGGCAAGATTTCCGAGCTGGTTGAACGGAAAGTCACAGCGGAGGACCAGCTCAAGCGTGTGGATATCCGGGCTCCCCAATCCGGCACCGTGCACCAGATGGCGGTTCACACGATTGGCGGCGTCGCCTCTCCGGGCGAAACCTTGATGCTGATCGTGCCTGCCTCTGATCGCCTGACGGTACAGGCGAGGGTGCGGCCTCAGGATATCGAGCAGGTGTACTCCGGGCAGCGCGCTGGGCTGCGTTTCTCGGCCCTCAATCAGCGGACCACGCCTGAGATCGAGGGCGAAGTGTCCCGCGTATCTCCCGATCTCACCGTCGATCAGCGAACGGGGCAAGATTTCTACACGCTTCGCGTCGCCATCCTGGACGGCGAGCTCGAACGGCTCCAGGGGGCAAAGGTCGGGCCGGGCATGCCTGTCGAGGTTTTCGTGCGTACGCAGCAGAGAACGGTTCTGTCCTATTTCGCCAAGCCGCTTTCGGACCAGATTGCGCGAGCATTCCGGGAGAGATAGGCGCCGGGGCCTCAGAGGCGAACGCGCGGTTCTTGGAGGCGGGCGGCTATTTCGGAGACGCCGCCCCAACTTCCCCCTCCCGGGTCAGCCATGGCCCCGGCCTCGAAAGGTCGGCCGGTTCACGATCGAACCGGTCATCCGTGTTCTTGCCAACCATCAAGAATTTTTTCTTGGGATCGGCTCGACTACGGACTTGGTCGCAATGGGCGCTGAGGTTGCCTCGGGACATGCTGGGAGACGCACATGCTAGGTGTGACAACCCTGTCGAATTTCGCGTGCGATAATTGTGGTAGCATCTCGGTCATTCTTCCTGCCGAGCTGATCGACTCGGCCCTTGTCAAGTGCAGCGGCTGCGGTCGCGAGTACGTTTGCTGGGGGGAGTTCAAGCAAGAGGTGGAGCAAACCCTCTCCGGAGAACCGCGTCGGATGAACGGCAACAATCATTACTTTCAGGTTCGGCCGGATTCTTAGGGCGACGGTTTCCGCGATGCATCACTGCAGTGAGATCGCCAGAACGCCATCCGGCGCCTTTGGAAGCTCCTATGCGCCGCCGAGTTTGCTGCTGGCTGGTTCGCGGTGGCGACAACCCGTCGAGGGGCGTTGCTTTGAACAACCGGCGCGAATATCTCGGTATTGGTCCGCATAGCCGCGCAGTTTCGGCCATTTCCCTGCATTTTCCCAGTGGGCAGGGAAATCGGCACAGACCGGTTCCGTCGAGACTGCGTCGTCAGCCATGCATTTCCGGTTCCTGCGGACACGGTCTGGCTTGACCGTCGTTGCGGCGGTGCCGCAGGCCGGGTGGATCTCGTGAGAGATCAAGCAGATGCTCGCGCGGCCGAGCATGCCACGCCCCCGCCCCAGTCCCGGGTTCAAAGCGACCTTGCAACACGTCGAGCCCCGCAGGGCATCCGGCGGTCAGGCCTTGATGAACGCTGGGCTTGATGAACATAAGCCAACAATGCGGTTCATGAACCGTTGGTGTGCTGGCGCGTTTAATGCGGTCAGCTCAAGGAGAAATATATGCGTAAATTCCTCATGCTCGCTGCTCTGGGTGCCGGCCTGTCGCTGGCGGCGCCGGCGATGGCCTCGGAGGAACTGCCGGCCTCGACCGCTCAGCGGCTGGACAAGCAGGCCGCGGAATACACATGGTCGGCGGCCGCCGAACGGCGCCACATGATCATGCGCGAGACGATGCGGCAGCAGCGCCATGGGCGGGGGGGCGGCTATGGCCGCGGCTACGGCTATGGTCCTCGCCCCGGCTATGGGCCGGGCTATGGCTATGGTTACGGCCCGCGCCGCGGATACGGCCCGCCTCCGGGCTATTACCGCCGTCATCGCGGCTGGTGAGCGGCTGCCACTGTCATTCGCTATCGATCAGCGGCCCGATATCGGGCCGCTTTTCATTGTCGAGATGCCTTTCAGAGGCGTGTGGCGCGAGCCGCCGCCTCTGTCGCATTTACGATAAGTTCACCATCTTGTTTCCGTAGCGTCATCTGCGCGCTAGACCTGCCCCATCGGTGATGGAGCAGGTCATAATCGCAATGGATTCAACGGCCGTCGGCACCACCAAGGGCGAGCGCAGCACGACTTTGATGCTCGCGCTGTTCCTGGGCGCGATACAGATCGGCTGGCTCGGCCTGCTCCTATGGGTGACGTGTCAGGTCGTCGGGGCGGTCTGATCCGCCCCGCAGGCCTGTACCGGGAAGCCGCGCCGTGCCGCCATGGCGGCGCAGGACATCGTGTTCCTGGCGGACGATCTCGCCGACCTGCACGAAATGCTCGGCCAGCGGGTTCGTCTTGCGCCAGACCAGGCCGATGCGGCGCCGCGGTCGCGGCTCCGCCAGTCGGGCGATGCTGACCTCAACGGCCGAGGTTTCCGCCGCGACCGCCATTTCCGGGACCAGCGTCACGCCCATGCCCGCGCCGACCATGCGCACCAGGGTGGCGAGCGAACTGCCCTCCATCGGGTCCTGCGACAGGCCTGACGTCATGTTGCAGAAGGCCAGCGCCTGATCGCGGAAGCAGTGTCCTTCTTCCAGCAGGAGCAGGCGCATCGCGCGCAGCTTCTCCACGCTGGGCGGCGGCTTGTGCCGGTCGGCCAGGGCGCGCACCAGGACGAACTCCTCGTCGAACAGCGGGTGATCCTGCAAGGAGGGTTCGGAGACGGGCAGGGCCATCACCGCGACATCGAGGCCGCCGGTGATGAGGTCTTCCGTCAGCTTGCCGGTCACCGCCTCGCGCGGGCGCAGGTCGACCGCCGGAAAGCGCTCCGTCAGGCGCCGGATCACCGCCGGCAGGAGATAGGGCGCGACCGTCGGGATCATGCCGATGCGCAGCCTTCCCCCCAATGACGGGCTCGAAGCCCGCGCCAGATCCGCCAGTTCGTCCACCGAGCGCAGGATATGCTGGGCTCGTCCGGCGAAGGCTTCGCCGAGGCTGGTCAGCCGGATCTGTCGGCGGTCGCGCTCGACCAGCTGCGCGCCGAGCAGATCCTCCAGATCCTTGATCTGCAGCGACAGGGCCGGCTGGCTGATGGCGCAGGCATCCGCGGCCCGGCCGAAATGGCGGTGCTGGGCCAGGGCCGCGAAGTAGCGGAGGTGTTTGATCGATATCATTTGAAAAAATTATCGTAGTGATTTGAAAATTCAAGTTCTCATTATGATGGCTTTTCCCTAGAACCATTCGAATGGAACGGCGCGGCATTGGCTTCGAGCGGGTGCGGGACGCGCCGCCTTCCGGCGCGAGGCGTCAGGCGCCTTCCGGAAAGACCCGATTCAGCAGGCTCCGAAGGGGGATATCATGGACGGCAACGACGTGAAGACGGCCGGCAAATGCCCGGTCATGCATGGCGGGGCGACCCAGTCCGGGGACACCGTCACCGGCTGGTGGCCCAATGCCCTGAACCTCGACATTCTCCACCAGCACGACGGCAAGACCAATCCGCTCGGTAAGGACTTCAACTATCGCGAGGAGCTGAAGAAGCTCGACGTCGCGGCGCTGAAGAACGACCTCCGCGCGCTGATGACCGACAGCCAGGACTGGTGGCCGGCCGACTGGGGCAGCTATGTCGGCACCATGGCCCGCATGACCTGGCATGCCGCCGGCACCTATCGCATCTCCGACGGCCGCGGCGGTGCGGGCACCGGCAACCAGCGCTTCGCCCCGCTGAACTCCTGGCCGGACAATGCCAATACCGACAAGCCGCGCCGCCTGCTCTGGCCGATCAAGAAGAAATACGGCAACCGCGTCAGCTGGGCCGACCTGATCGCGCTCGCCGGGACGATCGCCTATGAGGTCGCGGGCCTGAAGACCTTCGGCTTCGCCTTCGGCCGCGAGGACATCTGGCACCCCGAGAAGGATATCTACTGGGGCGAGGAGAAGGAGTGGCTGGCGCCGAGCGACAATCGCTATGGCAACGTTGCCGACGCCAAGACGCTGGCGAACCCGCTGGCGGCCGTCCAGATGGGCCTGATCTACGTCAATCCGGAAGGCGTCAACGGCAAGCCGGATCCGCTCAAGACCGCCGCGATGATGCGCGAGACCTTCGCGCGCATGGCGATGGACGATGAGGAAACCGTCGCGCTCACCGCCGGCGGCCACACCATCGGCAAGGGCCATGGCAACGGCGACGCAGCCAATCTCAGCCCGGCGCCGGAAGGCGGCGCCATCGAGGATCAGGGCCTCGGCTGGATGAACCGGAAGGGCCGTGGCATCGGCCGCGATCAGGTCGTCAGCGGCATCGAGGGTGCCTGGACCACCCATCCGACGCGCTGGGACAACGGCTTCTTCGAGATGCTGTTCCGCCATGACTGGGAGCTGCGCAAGTCGCCGGCCGGCGCCTGGCAGTACGAGCCGGTCTCGATCGCCGACGCGGACAGGCCGGCTGACGTGGAGGACGCCTCGATCCGCCACAACCCGATGATGACCGATGCCGACATGGCCCTGAAGGTCGATCCGGCTTATCGCGCGATCTCGGAGCGCTTCCTCAACGATTTCGACGCGTTCTCGGATGCCTTCGCCCGCGCCTGGTTCAAGCTGACCCATCGCGACCTTGGCCCGAGGTCGCGTTATCTCGGCCCGGACGTCCCGTCCGAGGAGCTGATCTGGCAGGACCCGGTCCCGGCCGGCCGCGTCGGTTACGATGTCGCCGCCGTGAAGGCGAAGATCGCCGCGAGCGGCCTGTCGACCGCTGATCTGGTCTCGACCGCCTGGGATAGCGCCCGCACCTTCCGCGGCTCCGACAAGCGCGGCGGCGCCAATGGCGCCCGCATCCGCCTGGCGCCCCAGAAGGACTGGGCCGGCAACGAGCCGGCGCGACTGTCGCGGGTTCTGGCTGCGCTGGAGCCGATCGCGGCTGCGAGCGGCGCGAGCGTCGCCGACGTCATCGTGCTCGCCGGCAATGTCGGCGTCGAGCAAGCTGCCAAGGCTGCCGGATTCGATGTGACGGTGCCCTTCGCGCCGGGCCGTGGCGATGCCACCGACGCGCAGACCGATGCGGCTTCCTTCGCGGTGCTGGAGCCGCTCGCCGACGGTTTCCGCAACTGGCAGAAGGAAGCCTATGTCGTCACCGGCGAGGAGATGCTGCTCGACCGCGCCCAGCTGCTCGGCCTGACGGCGGCGGAGATGACGGTGCTGCTCGGCGGCATGCGCGTGCTCGGCACCAACCATGGCGGCACGAAGCATGGCGTGTTCACCGACCGGGTCGGCGCGCTGACCAGCGACTTCTTCGTCAACCTCACCGACATGCACTACAGCTGGGTGCCGACCGCGAACGGCCTCTACGAGATCCGCGACCGCAAGACCGGCGCGGTGAAGTGGACCGCGACCCGCGTCGACCTCGTCTTCGGCTCGAATTCGGTGCTGCGCGCCTATGCCGAGGTCTATGCCCAGGACGACAACGCCCGGAAATTCGTCGACGACTTCGTCGCGGCCTGGGCCAAGGTCATGAACGCCGACCGCGCCGACGCGGCCTGATCCGTTCCAGCGCGAGCCTTGCTCTGCCACAAGCCCCGCCGGCCCAACCGGCGGGGCTTTTCGTTGGGATGGTGCATTTGGCCAGGCTTGGAGCCGCCCGGCGGGTGCGATAGACAGGGCGCATCCGCTGCGGAGGGCCTGGTCCTTGCGTATCATCGTCGAGCGTGCGCTGCGCCAGAACTGGGAGCGCCTGTTCTCCTATGCGCTGCGCCTGAGCGGCAGCCGCGACCGCGCGGCCGATCTGCTGCAATCCTGCGCGACCAAGGCGCTCGCCGCCGCGCCGCCGGATGAAGACGAGCGCGTTCGGGCCTGGCTCTTCGCGATCCTCCGCAATATCTGGATCGACGAACATCGCCGCGGCGAGGTCAGCGCTGTCGCAGCCGAGGAGGCGCTGGAAGACGAGCAATGGCGCCATGATGATCGGATGATCGCGGTCATCACCGTCCGGCAGGCGCTGGAGCGTCTCGAGCAGCCTTATCGCGAGATCGTCGAACTGGTCGATCTCGCCGGCTTCCGCTATGGCGAGGCGGCGGATATTCTGGGCGTGCCCGTGGGAACCGTGATGAGCCGCCTCAGCCGGGCGCGGCTTTTGCTTCTGAATGCGATCGAGGGTGGGAGTGTCCGCCCCTTCGCTGTGCAGCAGCGCAAACGAGCCAGCAATTAAGTGACCGGACGCGAACGCCTTTCCTGGACTACGCTCAACGCCTATGTCGACGGCGAGCTGGAGCCCGATCAAGCCGCCAGGGTCGCGGCGGCGCTCGCTCATGACCGCGAGGCTGCAGCGCAGGTCGCGACGCTGACGCGGCTGCGTGCGACCGTGAAAGCCGCATCGCCCATGCCCGCGCCACCGCCCCTGGCTCTGCCGCGAGCCCGCCCGCGCTGGGCGCCCTGGGCTGCGGCTGCCTGCCTCGCTCTGCTCGCCGGCGCGGCCTCGCTCGGCATCGGCCTGCGGACAGTGAATGATTCATCGCTCTCCGTTGCGATTGCCGCGCATCAGCTCTGGCTCACCCAGTCCCCTCCCGGCACGGCGCCGCGCCTCGGCGTCGAGCTCGCCGGTGCCGAAGCAGGAGCCTTGCCGGACCTGTCGCTCGCCGCGCTGCGCCTCGTCCACCTCTCGCTCGACCCCTCTGGGCGCCGGGGCGGTGGCATGCTCGCCGGCTATGTCGGGCCCAATGGCTGCCGCGTCGGGCTCTGGATTGCCCCGGTCGAGGCGGCGCTGCCGCCGCAGCCGGCGGTGCAGGACCGCGACGGCCTGCTGGTCCGCGCCTGGCGCGGCGAACGGGCGAGCTATGCCCTGCTCGGCCGCGGGATCGATCCGGCCCGTCTCGACGGCATCGCCGCGCTGGTGGCAAGGATCACGCGGGACGAGCCCGGCGTCCCGCGCGAGCAGGTCGCGGCGCTCGCCGAGGCCCGCAGCGTCGGGCCGGCCTGCGTCGGCTGAAAAAAGATTCTCTTGGGTTGGAATAAATCGAAGCCCTGATGCGTCGTCTCCAACGAGGAATATGTCCTCGGGAGAAACGCCATGCTCAACGAAGCAGACCTGCGCGAGGGCGCAGCTGATACCGATGCCGTGCCTGCTGCCGGCGCCACCGATACCCCCCGTACATCGCGACGTCTTCTGCTTGGTGGCAGCCTTGCTGCGCTGGGCCTCGCTGCCGGCGGCCTGCCGCGCTTGCCCATGATTTCACCAGCTGCCGCGCAAGGCGCTGCGCCGGCCGCGGCGCCGCCCAAGGGGCCGCAGCCTTTCGACTATCCCGGCAAGGACAAGGGCCTGACCCTGCTCGGCGACCGTCCCCTCGTCGCCGAGACGCCCGAGAACCTGCTCGACGACGACACCACGCCGATCGCCAAGTTCTTCATCCGCAACAACGGCCAGATCCCGGAGCCGATCAAGGATATCGATGGCTGGCAGCTCAAGATCGAGGGCGAGGTCGACAAGCCGCTGACGCTCACGGTCGCGGAGCTGAAATCCCGCTTCACCCCGCAGACCTTCCGCATGGTCCTGGAATGCGGCGGCAACGGCCGCTCCTTCTACACGCCGGCCGCCCGCGGCAACCAATGGACCAATGGCGGCGCCGGCTGCGCCGAGTGGACCGGCGTGCGTCTCGCCGACGTGTTGAAGGCGGCCGGCCTGAAGGCCTCCGCCAAGTTCACCGGCCATTACGGCGCCGATCCGCATCTCTCGGGCGACACCACCAAGGACGCGGTCTCGCGCGGGATGCCGATCGAGAAGGCGCTGGAGCCGCATTGCCTGATCGTCTGGGCGATGAATGGCGAGCCGCTGCCGCATATCCATGGCGGCCCACTGCGTCTCGTCGTGCCGGGCTGGCCGGCCTCGCTCTCGTCGAAATGGCTGAACCGGATCCTGGTCCGCGCGACGCCGCATGACGGGCAGGGCATGGGCGGCACCTCCTACCGCGTCCCGACGGTGCCGATCGTTCCCGGCTCGAACGCAGACGGCAAGACCAATTTCGCCGATCTGACCTCGATGCCGGTGCGCTCGATCATCAGCGCCCCCGCCAACGGCACGCGCCTGCCGGCGGCGACGCGCGAGGTCGCCCTGCGCGGCGCGGCCTGGGCCGGCGATCACGAGGTCGCGAAGGTGGAGGTGTCCTTCGATGCCGGCCAGCGCTGGCATGTCATGACGCTCGCCAAGCCGAAGAACCGCTATGACTGGGTGCGCTGGACCGGGAAGGTGACCTTGCCGAGCGAGGGCTATTTCGAGCTCTGGGCCCGCGCGACCGATTCCCGCGGCGTTGCCCAGCCGCATGTCGCGACGAACTGGAACCCGCAGGGCTACGGCTCCAATCCGCTCCATCGCATCGCGGTCCTGGTCGGCTGATGATGCGGTTTGCCTTTACACTCCGGATGGCCGCTCTCGCGGCCATCCTCCTCGCCCCCTCCGCCGGTTTCGCGCAGGAGGAAACCCCTGAAACGCTGCCCGATTTTCCCGGCCGCGAGGAGACTTTCGGCTATTGCATCGCCTGCCATTCGATGAAGGTCGTCGGCCGGCAGGGCATGGATCGCGCCCGCTGGGACGAGACGCTCAACTGGATGACCGAGAAGCACAGCATGCCGGAGCCCGATCCGGAGATGCGCAAGACCCTGCTCGACTATCTCGCGCAGGCCTTCCCGCCGAAGGCGCCGGCCCAGGGCGGCGGCTGGGTCAACCCCTTCGCTCCGAAGCCATAGGATTCTCCAAGATGAAACTCTCAATCCTCGCCGGCGCCGCCTTGCTCGCGGCCGCCATCCAGCCTGCCCATGCGCAGGACGCTGCCGCCGGCGAGAAGGTCTATGCCCAGTGCCGCGCCTGCCATCAGGTCGGCGAGAGCGCCAAGAATCTGGTCGGCCCCGCCCTCAACGGCGTCATCGGCCATAAGGCCGGAGCACGCGACGGCTACAGCTACAGCGCGGCGATGAAGGATTCCGGCCTCACCTGGAACGAGGCGACCTTCGCCGAATACATCCAGAACCCGCGCGCCAAGGTTCCGGGCACCAAGATGATCTATGCCGGCCTCAAGGACGAGAAGCGCATCGCCGACCTGCTTGCTTATCTCAAGCAGTTCGACGCCGCCGGCAAGAAGGCGGAGTGAGGCCTGCTCTCAGGCCATGACCAGCCCGCCATCGACATGGAGCATTTGGCCCGTGACGAAGCGACTCCAGTCGCTGGCGAGGAAGAGCACCGGGCCGGCGACATCCTCCGGCGTTGCGATCCGGCGCAAGGGCGTCTGCGCGATCAGCATCTCGCGGACCTCCTCCGGCGTCGTCGCGCTCGCCTGCGTCGGGTAGACCAGCCCCGGCGCGACGCAGTTCACGCGGATGCCGAGCGGGCCGAGCTCGGCTGCGAGATTGCGGCTGAAGCCCATCAGCGCCGCCTTGGCCGTGGTGTAGTCGTGATAGGGAATGCTCGGCCGCGTCACCAGATCGCTGGCGAGATTGACGATGCTCCCGCCGCTGCGGCGCTGGAGCAGCGGCAGCATCGCCCGGCTGACCGTATAGGCCGCCTTCACCGCACCTTCGAACTGCTGCTCGTAAGACTCCCACGGCGTCTCCCAGAAGCGGGCGCGGTTGCCCGGGTCGAAGCGATAGGGCGCGAAGGCATTGTTGACGACGACGTCGAGCCGGCCAACCTCCTCCGTGATGCGCGTCGCCATGGCGGAGACGGCCTCGGGCGAGGTGACATCGGCCGCAATAGTCAGCGCCTCGCCGCCGAGCGCGCGGCATTCCGCAGCGACGGCCTCGGCCGCCGCCTTGTTCGTGCGGTAATTGACGATGACGATTCCGCCCTCAGTGGCGAAAGCCTTTGCGATCGCGGCGCCGATGCCGCGACTCGCACCGGTGACGAGGATGGCCCGGTCGCGGAATTTCACGGCGCGCCGTCCTTCGCCGGGATCAGGTCGCTCTTCACGACGGCCTTCATGTCGATCCGGCTCTTGATCAGGCCGAGGCTGCGGAACGTGTCGGCGCCCTTCTGCAGGGCGTCGAGATCGAAGCGGCCGAGGCCCTCGCGTTCCGTCGTGGCCGAGACGCTCGACGCATTGCGCAGCCTGATGATCTCGAGATTCACAGCCTCGTCGCGTCCGTTGATGGCGCGGGTGACGGCGATGCGCGCGGCTTCCTCCGGCTTCGCGATCATCCAGGCAGCGGAATCGCGATAAGCGGCGAGGAAGCGCTTCAGCAGCGGCTTGTTCTGCTCGTAATAGCTTTCCTTCACGACGAAGATGTCGCTCGGCAGGTTGAGCTGGTCGCGGACCTCGATGACGTTGGCCTCGCCCAGTCCCTTGGCGCGGGCGACGAGCAGGCCGGTATCGGTCGCGGCGGTGGCATCGACCTGGCCCTGCATCAGCGGCGCGAAATTGAGCAGGCCGGTCGGCTGGATGGTGACATCCTTCTCGCCGAGACCGACCTGATGCAGCAGCACGAGCAGGTTCTGGTAGGTGCCGCTGGCGAGGCTGTAGACGCCGATGCGCTTGCCCTTGAGATCGGCGGCGGAGCGGATGCCGCTGCTCTTCAGCGCGACGACGTTGAAGACGTTCTGCGGATAGATGTTGTAGATCGCGACGAGCTTCTCGCCCTTGTCGAGCGCGAGATAGAGCGCGGCCGGATCTGTGAAGGCGATGTCCGCCTGCCCGGCGAGCATATTCTGCAGGGCCGCGCCGCCGCCATTGCCGGGGACATAGTCGAGCGCGATGCCCTTGGCCTTGAAGAAGCCCTTGTCCGGCTCGGCCAGCAGATTGGTGATCTCGCTGATCGGCTGGCTCCAGCCGGCGACGGTGACCTTGTCGAGGGGCTGCGCCTGAGCCGACGTCCAGGCGGACAGCAAGATCGCCGTCGCGACCGCCACGCTCGCCGTCATCCCGGACAAGCTGCGAAGCAGCGCCGATCCGGGATTCATCGCAGAGCGCGGCGCCCTATGATGGATCCCGGCGCTCCGCTTCGCTGCGGCCGGGATGACGAGCCCTGTTCTCAGGAGGCGAGCGAGCGTGATGAAAACGGACATGGTCTAGCCTTTCGAGAAGCGATGCAGGACGCGGCGCTCGATCAGGCGCACGGCCTCGTAGAGCAGCATTCCAAGGGCGGTGATGACGATGAAGAGCGCGAAGATCAGGCTCGAATCCATCACGCTCTGCGCGGCGATGATCGAGGCGCCGAGCCCGATGCGCCCGCCGATGAACTCGCCGACCACGGCGCCGACCAGCGCGAGCACGACCGCGACGCGCAAGCCGGCCATGATGACGGGGAGCGCCGATGGTAGCTTGAGCCGAAACAGGGTCTGGAGGCGGCCGGCGCCGAGCATGCGGAAGAGCTCGCGCCGGGAGGCATCGACCTCGCCGATGCCGGTCAGGGTATTCTCCATCAGCGGGAAGAAGCAGATCAGCGCGGTGATGACGACGGTCGGCGTCATGCCGAAGCCGAACCAGATGATGAAGAGCGGGCCGAGCGCGAGCTTGGGCACGAGCTGGCTCGCCAGCACGTAGGGTCGCAGCAGCCGGCTCAGCGCCGGGAACTCCGCGAGCAGGATGCCGACACCCAGCCCGACGACGGCGCCGATGCCGAGGCCCAGCGCCATCTCCGCGGCTGTCATCGCCAGATGCGGCCAGAGCCTGCCGGTCGCGATCTCGCTCCACAGCGTCGTGAGCACGGAGGAAGGCGGCGGCAGGACGAGCGGCGACAGGCCGCCGAGCCGGCACCAGGCTTCCCAGCCGGTGAGCAGGGCGACGAACAGCAGGAGTGAGGGCAGGCGGGCGATCATGCCGCCGGCCTCTGGCTGGCCGTGGCCGCACCGTCCATGGCGTCGCGCAAGGCGCGGCAGGCGGCGATGAAGCCGGGTGCATAGCGCATGTCGCGATGGCGCGGACGGGCCAGCTCGATCCGGCGCACCTGCGTCACCCGGCCGGCCGCCATCACCGCGACCGTATCGGCGAGATAGGCGGCCTCGCCGATATCATGGGTGACGAAGAGCGCGGTCGTGCCGTTGAGCGCGCAGAGTCGCAGCAGATCGTCCTGCAATTCCTCGCGCGTCAGGGCGTCGAGCGCCGCGAAGGGTTCGTCGAGCAGCAGCAGATCGGGGTTGCCGATCAGCGCGCGGGCAACCGCGACGCGGCTCTGCTGCCCCCCGGAGAGTTCGGCCGGCCGTCGCATCGCGAAATCGGCAAGGCCGACACGCTCCAGCAGGTCGAGCGCGGCATCCTTGTCGGCTGCGGTCGGGCGGCGCTTCAGCGAGACCGGCAGCAGGACGTTGTCGAGCGCGCTCAGCCAGTCGAGCAGGGTCGGCGCCTGGAAGACGAAGCCGGCGCGCGGGCTCGGACCGGTCAGCGCCTCGCCGCCGATGCGGATCGCGCCCTCGCGCGGCATCAGCAAACCGGCGGCGAGCTTGAGCAGCGTGGTCTTGCCGCAGCCGCTGCGACCGAGCAGGCAATGGATTTCGCCGCGCGGGATGGTCCAATCGACTGTATCGACCACGGCCGGGCCGCCCGCGCCGTAGCGATAGCTGGCGCGCTCGATGGTGACGAAGCCGGTCCTGGCAGGATCAGTCGACATAGGGAGCGAACCCTTCCGCCGCGGCTTCGGCCGATTGTTCGATCTCGGTGAAGGTGACGAGATCGAGCAGGCTGAAGCGCCCGTCATGATGCCAGCCGGCCTCCGGCGCGGTCATCCGGCCGAGCGGGGCGATGCGGCTGACGCCGACCTCGCCGAGCTGCCCCGAAAGCCGGAAAAGTCGCTCCGGCGCGGCGGCGATACCTACAGTCTGCAGGAAACTGCGATAGGGCGCGACGAGGGCAGGGACATCGTCGAGGCTCTCGACTGCGACCAGCTTGAGCGTTCGGTTCAGCCCGGTTGGGCTCAGGGCTTCCGGTGCCGCGACATGGACGACGCTCCAGGGATCGGAGGGTTCGCCGAGAAGCTCCGCGGCGCCGTCCATCGCGCGCGTCTCCTGCGCGCCGCGCCACGATGCGATCGAAGCCGCTTCGCCTTGCGAAAGCGCGCGGCGCGGATAGCGGGAGGCGAGGGCGGCAAGCTCCTGCGCTACGTAGCGCGCGAACTCCGAAGGACCGACCTTGCCGCCGCGCTCGACGAAGAGCATCTGCGGCGAGTAACAGCCCTGCTGTTCGTAGCGGGTGACGTCATGGGCCGCGAGCCGGGCGAGCGCCGGGGCCTTGCGGCTGTCGAGCGCCTCGCGTGCGATGACGCCGAAGCCGATCTTGTGGCCATGCGGCAGGAAGCGGGTGGTGATCGGCAGCTTCGCGCGCAGGGTCGTGAGCGTCTCGTTGCCGCCATAGGCCATGACGGTGTCAGCCGCGCGCAGGAAGACCGGCTCGGCCGCCGCTTCGCCGCCCTTCCACCAGGTGATGGCAAGGCATTCGCCGATCTCGGGATCGATCTCGGCGAGCAGGCTTGCGAACCAGCCCGCCGTCAGCGGCTCGGCCGAAGCGAGCTTGCCGATGCTGCCGGCCTTGACCAGCAGGCCGCAGATCAGGCTCCAGAGCGAGAGCGCGGGAACATTGCCGGCCCAGACATGGAGCAGCAAGTCTGGGCCATAGGCGCGCAGATAACCGCCCTTGGGCGTCGGCTGAAAACCGTCGAGCATGCCGGGATTGGCGAAATCCTCGGCCAGGAAGCGCAGCAACTGCGGCTTGCGGAAGGTCTTGAGATAGCCGGTGAGGCCGAGCCGGACCGTCTCGCGATCATAGCCGGTGACGATCGGCAGCAGGTGTTCCGCCTTGCGCCGCAGCGGGTGCTCACGGTCGAGCAGGCGCGCGATGGCTGCGTCGATCGCGGTGATGATGCGCGCGGTCTCCATCCGCTTCAGCCGGGCGCGGGCCTTTTCGCGCACATGCGCGCAGAGCGCAGCGGCTTGCGCCTCGTCCAGCTCCGGCAGCGCGATGGTAGCGCTTTCGCCCCAGGCGCTGTGGCTGACTTCGCGCCAGCGCAAAGTCCTGGCGTTCAGGCCCGGCAGATGGCCCGCATGCTCGATCACTGGCTTCAGCCTCGTGCCGCTGCGAGGAATTCGGCGACCGCGACCGAGCAGCCCTTCGAGGCCTCGCCGTCGACGCGGCCGAGCAGCTTGAAACCGCCCGGCACGATCTCGCCGGCATCCTCGGTCAGGATCGCCGCGACGCAGTTGAAATGGGCGAGGTCGTGATGGATGATCACGCCGCGCTGGCCCTCGGGCAGGTCGGTGCCCGTCAACGGATCGACGACGCGGCTGCGGATCCAGTGCGGCCCGGATTTGACCGACGGGCAGACGGCGTTGCCGTCGTCATAGAGCTGCGAGCTCAGCTCGGTCATCCCGTACATGTTGATGCAGGACGAGCGCGGCACTCCGAAGGCGGCACTGAGTCCGTCATAGAATTCGTCGGGTCCGAGTTCGCGCGACTGGCCCTTGAAGCCGCCGGTGTCGAGGATGCGGCTGCCTTCCGGCAGGGCGAAGCGCCGGCCGCTCGCGGCGAGTGCGTCCAGCACGGGAACGAAGGAGTAGCTCGCGCCGAGCAAGGCATAGGGTTCGCCGCTCTTCTCCGCCTGCTCCAGCGCCGACAGAAGACCGCCCAGATCGAGACCCGCCGCGTTGATGAAGGTTTGCGAGTCCGGCGTGCCGCATTCGCGCTTGGCGAGCGAGAGATAGGTGGCGAGCGAGGAGTTCGGCAGCTCCGCCTCGTCGGGGAAGAGGATGCCCATGCGGATGCGCTCGCGGCCCTGCATGAAGCGCGCGCGGAAATTCACCAGCATCGAGCGCCGCCAGACGTCGAGCGTCGGGTGATAGCTGCGCCCGCGGATGCCCTGAGTTGTGCCGCTCGTCATGAAGACATGGCTGGCCTTCTCCGGCGGGCTGCAGCTCAGCGTCAGGTCCTTGAAGGCGGTGATCGGCACGGCCGGAATATCGCGCCAGCGCCGGACGGAGAGCGGCGTGCGGCCGCGCTGCAGGCAGAAGCGCTTATAGGGCTCGTTGTTGCGGAACTGATAGGCGAAGACCTTCAGCGCCATCGCCTCGAACTCGGCTTCCGATGCATCGGGAAGCGCGATGAACGCCAGGAGCGCCGCGATGATCTCGGCTTGCGTCACTTGAAAGCCCACTCCGTTCCGGCGCCGACGGACAAGCCGGAAGCGTCGTTCGCAACAGGATCATCTGCGCAAGCTGGAATCAGGGCCTTGGGTGGCCGCATGTCCCGCATCCCTACGCCGGTATGATCCGGATCAGGTTCGGAGGGTCACCGCGTTGCTCGGGCTCGAAAGCCCGGCCGGCGGAATCTCAGCCTCCTAGCGAGGCCCCCCTGGGAACGGATGCAGATGACGAGCGGCAGTGCCTGCTGTCAAGCGATAACGGAGCGGGGCGGGTATCCCCGTGAACGGGGCGTCAGCCGGCGATGTCCTTGGCCATGCGCAGGAGATACTGGCCGTAATCGCCCTTGGCGAGTTTTTCGCCGAGTAAGGTGAGCTGCGCTGCGGAGATCCAGCCCTGTCGCGCCGCGATCTCCTCCGGGCAGGCGATGCGCAGGCCCTGGCGGCTTTCGAGCGTGCGGACGAACTCGCCCGCTTCCAGGAGGCTGTCGGGCGTGCCGGTATCGAGCCAGGCGAAGCCGCGGCCCATCGATTCAACCGAGAGCGCGCCGCGTTCGAGATAGATGCGATTGACGTCGGTGATCTCGAGTTCGCCGCGCGGCGAGGGCTTGAGGCTCCGGGCGATCTCCACGACCTCGGCATCGTAGAAATACAAGCCCGTGACGGCCCAGTTCGACTTCGGGACCTTCGGTTTCTCCTCGATCGAGATCGCCTTGCCGGCCTTGTCGAATTCGACGACGCCATAACGCTCGGGGTCGCGGACATGATAGGCGAAGACGGTCGCGCCACTGCTGCGGGCCGTCGCCCGGGCCATCATCCCCGGCAGGCTGTGGCCGTAATAGAGGTTGTCGCCGAGGATCAGCGCGGAGGATTCGCCGGCAACGAACCCGGCGCCGATCTGATAGGCCTGCGCCAGCCCGCCCGGATGCGGCTGCTCGGCATAGGTCAGGCTCATGCCCCAGTCCGAGCCGTCGCCGAGCAGGCGCCTGAAGTTCGGCAGGTCGTGGGGTGTCGAGATGATCAGCACCTCGCGGATGCCGGCGAGCATCAGCGTCGAGAGCGGGTAGTAGATCATCGGCTTGTCGTAGACAGGCAGGAGCTGCTTCGACATCGCCAGCGTCATCGGGTGCAGGCGCGTGCCGGAACCGCCGGCCAGGATGATGCCCTTCATCGTTACCTCTGATCCTTGGCCTGATCTTTGAGAAGCCGCGCGACGCAAGGCCGGAGCGAGCTTTGCCATTCGGGCAACCGCACGTCATGGGCAAGCGCAAGCTTGCCGCAATCGAGCCGGGAATTGGCGGGCCGGCGCGCTGGCGTCGGATAATCCGTCGTCGCGATGCGCTTGATCCGGACCGGCTTGCCGCCCTGCCGCTCGCGCTCGGCGAAGATCGCTTCGGCGACATCGGCCCAGACGGCCTCGCCCGCCGCGCTCATATGGAACACGCCGCGTAAGCCGGCCTCGTCTGTCCGCTGGGTCAGGTTGCGCGCGACGGTGAAGATCGCATCGGCGATGTCGAGCGCGCTGGTCGGGCATCCCGCCTGATCGGCGACGACGCCGACCTCGTCGCGCGTCTCGGCGAGGCGCAGCATCGTCTTGACGAAGTTCTTGCCGAAGGGGCTGTAGATCCAGGCCGTGCGCAGGATCGCATGGTTCCCGGTGGCCGCCGCGACCGTCTGCTCGCCGGCGAGCTTGCTCGCGCCATAGGCCGATATCGGGCCGGTCGGGTCGTCTTCGCGATAGGGCCGGTCGAGCGCGCCGTCGAAGACATAGTCGGTCGAAAGCTGGATCATGGGAATGCCCAGTGCCGCCGCGGCGCGTGCCGCTTCGCCGGCGGCCTCGCCATTGACGCGCATGGCGAGTTCCGGCTCGCTTTCGGCCTGATCCACGGCCGTATAGGCGGCGGTGTTGACGATGACGTCGGGCCTGGCTGAGCGGAGGGCCGGCGCGACCGTCTTCGGGATAGCGAGGTCGATATCCGGGCGGCGCAGCGCGATGACCTCGACGCCAACAGGCACGCGCTCCAGCATGGCGCAGACGACTTGGCCGGTCCAACCGGTGACGGCGATGCGGAGTGTCATCAGTCGAAATAACGCAGCATCTCGGCGAAACGCGGGTGCTTGCGGTCCTTGTCGGAGAGGGTGAGTTCGGAGAGCGGCAGGCGCCAGTCGATGCCGAGCGCCGGATCGTCAAAAGCGAGCCCGTGGTCGTTCTGGGGCGCGTAAGGAGCGGTGACCTTGTAGAGCACCTCGGTATCCGGCTCCAGCGTGACGAAGCCATGGGCGAAGCCGATGGGGACCAGCAGCTGTTTCCAGTTCTCGGCGGAAAGCTCGACCGCGACATGCTTGCCGAAAGTCGGGGACGAGGCGCGGATATCGACGGCGACATCGAGGATGCGCCCGCGCGTGACCCGCACCAGCTTGTCCTGAGCGAAGGGCGCCGACTGGAAATGCAGGCCGCGCAGCGTGCCGACGGGGGCCGACAGCGACTGGTTGTCCTGCACGAAATCGAGATCGAGCCCGGCGTCGGCAAAGGCCTTGCGGTTCCAGGTTTCCGAGAAGAAGCCGCGATGGTCGCCGAACTTCTTCGGCGTGACGATCTTGACGGCCGGGATCGCCGTTTCCTCGACGCTCAGCATGCTCCGGTCTCCGCTCAGGCCGCGCCGAGGCGTTCGCCACGATAGACGCCGGAACGGATATCGCCCCACCATCCGGGATTGGCGAGATACCATTCGACGGTGCGGCGCAAGCCCGTCTCGAAGGTTTCCTTCGGCGTCCAGCCGAGCTCGCGGCCGATCTTGCCGGCATCGATCGCATAGCGCGCATCATGGCCCGGCCGGTCGGTGACGTAAGCGATCAGGCGCTCGCGCGAGCCCTTGGGATCGGGCCGCAGCTCGTCGAGGAGGGCGCAGATGGTCTTGACCACCTCGATATTGGTCTTCTCGTTATGGCCGCCGATATTGTAGCTCTCGCCCAGCTTGCCGGCGGTCGCGACGGTCAGCAGCGCGTCGGCATGGTCGTCGACATAGAGCCAGTCGCGCACGTTGAGCCCGTTGCCATAGACCGGCAGCGGCTTGCCCTCGAGCGCGTTGATGATCATCAGCGGGATCAGCTTCTCGGGGAAGTGGTAGGGCCCGTAATTGTTCGAGCAATTGGTCATCACCACCGGCAGGCCATAGGTGTGGTGCCAGGCGCGGACGAGATGATCGGAGGCCGCCTTGGAGGCGGAGTAGGGCGAGTTCGGCTGATAGGCCGTGTCCTCGCGGAAGAAGCCGTCGCTGCCCAGCGAGCCGAAGACCTCGTCGGTCGAGATATGGTGGAAGCGGAAGAGCGCCTTGCGGTCCTCCGGCAGCGCGCGGAAATGGCGCAGTGCCTCCTGCAGCAGCGTGAACGAGCCGACGACATTGGTCTCGATGAAGGCGGCCGGGCCGTCGATCGAGCGGTCGACATGGCTCTCGGCGGCGAGATGCATGACGATATCGGGCTGGAAATCGGCGAAGATCGCCTTCATCCGCAGGGCGTCCCCGATATCGGCCTGCTCGAAGCGGTAGCGGTTGCTGCGGGAGACCGGCTCCAGCGAGGCGAGATTGCCGGCATAGGTCAGCTTGTCGACGACGCAGACCTCATGCTCCGTCTCGCCGATCAGCTTGCGCACCACCGCCGAGCCGATGAAGCCGGCGCCGCCGGTCACGAGAAATCTCAGGGACATCCGTAGCAATCCTGAAACGATACAGAGCAGAGATCGGGGCTTGAAACGGGCAAGGCAAGCAATCCCCTGCGAAACACAGAACGCCTGCCCGGATCGCTCGATATCACTGCCCGCGTCAACTCGTTTTCCTTGTTTACCTTACGACGCTTCCTGCGAAGCACTTCGGCGCGACAGCAGAACCACGGGATCGAGGCAAGAAGAGAGCCAATGCGTGGCCTTCAGGTGCTCATGCGCGTTCGAGCGCAATCGCGATACCCTGGCCGACGCCGATGCACATGGTGGCCAGCGCACGCTTCTGAGCCGTGAGCGACAGCTCCAGCGCGGCGGTGCCGGTGATGCGGGCGCCGGACATGCCGAGCGGATGGCCGAGCGCGATCGCCCCGCCATTCGGGTTCACATGCGCGCCGTCTTCCGCGATGCCGAGCTCGCGAAGCACGGCGATGCCCTGCGAGGCGAAGGCCTCGTTCAGCTCGACCACGTCGAAATCGGTGGGCTTTAGGCCCAGCCGCTCGCAGAGCTTGCGCGTCGCCGGGATCGGCCCGAGACCCATCACCCGCGGCGCGATGCCGCCGGTGGCCCCGCCGAGAATGCGGGCGATCGGCGTCAGCCCGTATTTCGCGGCCGCCTTCTCGGAGGCGATGATCAGTGCCGCCGCGCCGTCATTGACGCCCGAAGCATTGCCGGCGGTGACGGTGCCGCCTTCCCGACGGAAGGGCGTGCCGAGCTTGGCGAGCTTCTCCAGCGTGGTGTCGCCACGCGGATGCTCGTCGATCTCGACCCGGATCGGGTCGCCCTTGCGCTGCGGGATCAGGACCGGGACGATCTCCTTGGCGAGACGGCCGTTCTGCTGGGCGGCGACCGCCTTCAATTGCGAGCGCAGCGCGAAGGCGTCCTGGTCGGCACGGCTGATCTGGCAGTCGGCCGCGACGTTCTCGCCGGTCTCCGGCATCGAATCGACGCCGTACTGCGCCTTCATCAGCGGGTTGACGAAACGCCAGCCGATCGTGGTGTCGTGGATCTCGGCATGGCGCGAGAAGGCGCTGTCGGCCTTGGGCAGGACGAAGGGCGCGCGCGACATGCTCTCGACGCCGCCGGCGATCATCAATTCGGCCTCGCCCGCCTTGATGGCGCGCGCCGCGGCGATGACGGCATCCATGCCCGAGCCGCAGAGCCGGTTGATCGTCGTGCCCGGCACCTCCTTGGGCAGGCCGGCGAGCAGGAGCGACATGCGCGCGACATTGCGGTTGTCCTCGCCCGCCTGGTTTGCGCAGCCGAAGATCACATCGTCGACCGCGCCGAAATCGACGCCTGGGTTGCGCTCGACCAGCGCCTTCAGCGGAACGGCGCCGAGATCGTCCGCCCGCACGGACGACAGCGAGCCGCCGAAGCGGCCAATCGGCGTGCGGACATAGGCGCAGATGAAAGCTTCGGTCATGTCACGGGTCCTGCTGTCTCGAAGGCGACGCTGATCGGCTCAGATACGATAGAATTCGCGATACCAGGCGACGAAGCGAGCGATTCCTGTCTCGATCGGCGTATCCGGCCGGAAATCGACGCTGGCAGTCAGGTCAGCCACATCGGCATAGGTCGCCTGGACGTCGCCGGGCTGCGCGGGCAGGTGCCGCTTGATCGCCTTGCGGCCGCAAGCGGCCTCGATGGTCGCGATGAAATGGTCGAGGCGCACCGGCGTGTGGTTGCCGATATTGTAGATTCGCCAGGGGGCGGCTGCGGTGGCCGGATCCGCCTCGACGATGCCGGCATTCGGGTTCGCCTGTGGCGGCAGGCCCGCCAGCCGCACGATCGCTTCGCGGATATCGTCGACATAGGTGAAGTCGCGGCTCATCGTCGCCTCGTCATAGACGTCGATGGGCCGGCCTTCGAGGATCGCCTTGGTGAACTTGAAATAGGCCATATCCGGCCGGCCCCAGGGGCCGTAGACCGTGAAGAAGCGCAGGCCCGTCGTCGGGATGCCGTAGAGATGGGCATAGGAATGCGCCATCAGCTCGTTGGCGCGCTTGGTCGCCGCATAGAGCGAGATCGGATGGTCGGCCCCGTCATGTTCGCTGAACGGCACCTTGGCATTGGCGCCGTAGACCGAGCTCGACGAGGCATAGACCAGATGGTCGACCGGGTTGTGCCGGCAGGCCTCGAGGATCGAGAGGAAGCCGTCCAGATTCGAAGAGGCATAGGCGTGTGGGTTCTCGAGCGAGTAGCGCACGCCGGCCTGCGCCGCGAGATGGATCACCGCCTGCGGCCGGAAGGCGGCGAAGGCGGCGAGCACGGCATCGTAATCGGCGATGTCGGTTGGCTCGAAGGAGAAGCCGTTGCGGGCGAGGAGCTGGTCGAGGCGGGCCTGCTTGAGGGCGGGGTCGTAATAGGGCGTGAGGTTGTCGAGGCCCAGGACCTGCACGCCTTTGTCGAGCAGAGCCTGCGTGACATGAAAGCCGACAAAGCCGGCTGCACCGGTCAAGAGCACGCGTTCAAACGAAGGGGCTTGGTCCAATTGGGCTTCCCGTAGAGCGGTTGCGGGCCTGTCGCGCCGTATTCCGTATGATATTCTTTGCCGGCTGTTCTGGCCGGCCTGTCGATCCTAGCGAGTCTGCGCTGCCGCGAAGGCGAGATTTTCGGCGAGCAGCGTTTCGGCCGCTTTCGGCGTCGGTGCCTCGACATAGACACGCAGCTCCGGCGCGTTGCCGGAGGCCCGGAAATGCACCGTCGCGCCGTTCCCGAGCGTCAGCCGCAGCCCATCCCGGCGGTCGCGTGCCGCGACCGCGCCATGAGCCGCGAAGGCCGTGTCACGAAAGCCGGAATCCTCGGTGTCGAGCCGGGCGATCAGGGCCGCGGTCCGGTCCTGCGGAACGTCTTGCAGGCGGTTCGACAGCGCGATGGCGAAGCGGGCTTCCGCCGCGATGGCGCTCAATGGCTTTCGCGCGGCGCGGGCCAGCGCGAGCGTCGCGACGATCGGCAGCAGCGCGTCGCGCGTCGGCAGGGCGGCAAGGCGCCGGCCGTCGCGCGCGACATCCGAACCCAGCAGGACGCCGCCATTGGCTTCGAACCCGATGACGACCTTGGCGCCTTCGGCCCTGGCCTGCTCCATGCCGGCGATCACATAGGGTGAGCCGACGCGCGTGCGCAGGACCTTTTCGAAGGATCCGGGGCGGTCGAGTGCCGAGTTCGATGTCACCGGCGTCACGATCGCGTCCGCTCCGAGGAAGCGCGCGGTGAGGGCGCCGACGAGATCGCCGCGCAGGAAGCGGCCGGTTTCGTCTGCGACCAGCGGACGATCCGCATCCCCGTCGGTCGAGACGATCGCATCGAGCCTGCGCTCGCCGGCCCAGCGTCGCGCCAGTTCCTCATCCTCGGGACGCAGCGCTTCGGTATCGACCGGGATGAAGGCTTCGCTGCGGCCCAGCGGGACTGGTTCCGCGCCGAGCGAGGCCAGCACATCGCAGATGATGTCGCGCCCGACGGAGGAATGCTGGTAGACGCCGATGGTCAGGCCCTCCAGCGCACGGCCGAAGAAGTCGGCATAGCGGTCGCGATAGCCGGAGACGATGTCGCGCTGCGCCGGCGCGACCGAGATGGGCGGTACGAGCGCGAGGGCGAGCGCGTCATGCGCGGCAAGGATGCGCGCCTCGTCGGCTTTGTCGATCTCCCCCCCGGCGCGGTAGAATTTCAGGCCGTTGCGATCGTCGGGGATATGGCTGCCCGTCACCATCACGGCGGGGCTGCCGGCGGTCATGGCAGCGAGTGCCAATGCCGGCGTCGGCACGGCCCCGCAATCCACCGGCGCGAGCCCGGCATCCGCGATTGCTTGTGCGGCTTGCCTCGCGATGAGCGGACTGGAGGCGCGCAGGTCGCGACCGATCAGAACTTCGCCGCGCGGTCCGGCCGCCTTATCCTCTTGCAGCATGGCGCAGAAAGCCCGGACATGGGCGTAGGTCGGCAGGCCGGCCAGTTCCGTCACGAGACCGCGCAGGCCGGAGGTTCCGAATTTCAGGCTGGTCATGCCTCGAATGTCCCTCGACGAGTCGCTCGGGCGCATACCTAGCCTAGCGAAGCCGTACAAGTCACGCGATCTCGGCCTTGCGATGCCGTTACCTCCATTGTCTCGGGAGGCGATTGCCGTAGATTGTCGCCGCAATCGGCCATGAATGATTCATCGCCCGGTCGGACCCTATGACAGATCGCAGCCTGGCGACACGTTTGGCTTTGGTGCTCGTTGCTGCGATCGCCGCTTCGGCTGCCGTCACGCAGTTCGCGCCTGACCACGGCCAGGTCGAGGTCGCCGATGTGAAAACTGCGCCGGTGACGCCGACCAAGGTCGAATGGCCCAAGCCGCCGCCGAAAGAGGCTGACTCGTTGCTGGCGCCGCCCCGCCGCGCCCCGCGCCTGGCGACACCGATCATGATCGTCGGGCAGATCGATCCGCTCGAGGCGACGGCCTTTCGCAACGCGCAAACCCTGGTCCGCTTGCGTCATCTCGCCGGGCTGGCGCGCGACGCGGTCTGCCATGGTCAGGACGGCTTGCCCTGGAATTGCGGCCTGCAAGCCAGATCGGCGCTGATCACGATCTTGCGCTCGGATCGCGTCCGCTGCCTGACCGCGCTCGACGCGCCGGGCGAGAAGGACAGTTTCCAGTGCTGGGTCGGCGGGGAGGATCTCTCGCGGGCGCTGGTTCGCGGCGGCTGGGCGCGCCCCTTGCGACTGCACGCCGCGACCTATGCCGCCGAGCTCGATGCCGCGATGGCGGCGAAGGCCGGCCTGTGGCGTGGGACCTGGCCGCGCGATGAAGATGCGCCGACGCCCGCCAGGAATGGCGCCGTCAGCGGCAGTCCGTAAGTCCGGCTATGCGGCCTCGTCGACGCCGGCGCGCTTCTCGGCCGCCAGAGCGTCACCCCTTCCGACATCGGCATAGGAGAAGCCCTTGGCCCTGACCTGCTCGGCGCGGTAGACATTGCGGAGGTCGACGAGGACGGGGGCGGCCATGGCGGCCTTGACGCGGTCGAGATCGAGCGCCCGGAAGATGTTCCACTCGGTCACGATGACCGCGGCGTCGGCGCCCGCGACGCATTCATAGGCGTCGCCGCAATAGGTCACGCCGGTCGGCAGCACCGCCTTCGCCTGTTCCATCCCCTCCGGGTCATAGGCGCGGATCGTGGCGCCGCCATCCATCAGCGCCGTGATCACCGAAATCGAGGGCGCGTCGCGCATGTCGTCGGTGTTCGGCTTGAAGGTCAGGCCGAGCACGGCGATCGTCTTGCCCCGGACCGAGCCGCCGCAGGCCGCGATCACCTTGCGCCCCATCGCCCGCTTGCGCTGGTCGTTCACCGCCGCGACCGTCTCGACGATGCGCGAAGGCGTGCCGTAATCCTGCGCCGTCTTGATCAGGGCCAGCGTATCCTTCGGGAAGCAGGAGCCGCCATAGCCCGGCCCGGCATGCAGGAACTTGCCGCCGATGCGGTTGTCGAGCCCCATGCCGCGCGCGACGTCCTGGACATTGGCGCCGACCTGCTCGCAGAGATCGGCGATCTCGTTGATGAAGGTGATCTTCGTCGCCAGGAAGGCGTTGGCCGCGTATTTGGTCAATTCCGCCGTGCGCCGGCCGGTGTTCAGGATCGGCGCGTTGTTGAGATAGAGCGGCCGGTAGATATCGGCCATCACGGTCCGCGCCCGCTCGTCATCGGTGCCGACGACGATGCGGTCCGGCCGCTTGAAATCCTCGATCGCCGCGCCCTCGCGCAGGAACTCGGGATTGGAGACCACGGCGAACTCGGCATCGGGCCTGAGCTCGCGGATGATGCGCTCGACCTCGTCGCCGGTGCCGACCGGAACCGTCGACTTGGTCACGATTACGGTATAGCCGCGGATCGCCCCGGCGATCTCGCGGGTCGCGGCATAGACATAGGACAGGTCGGCGAAGCCGTCGCCGCGGCGCGAGGGCGTGCCGACCGCGATGAAGACCGCATCGGCCTCCGCCACCGGCCCGGCCAGATCGGTGGTGAAGGACAGGCGGCCTGCCGCCGCATTCGTCCGCACCAGCTCCGACAGGCCGGGCTCGAAGATCGGGATCTCGCCGCGCTGCAGCGCCGCCACCTTGCTCTCGACCTTGTCGACGCAGACCACCTCGTGCCCGAAATCCGCAAAGCAGGCGCCCGAGACAAGCCCGACATAGCCAGAGCCTACCATCACGATCTTCATGCGCTGCTCCTGATTGGGGTCGTTCGCGTCGCTACGTAAGGTAGCGCTTGCGAGAGGGTGTTAATTTTTGAACGAACGCAACGTCATCTGTTCGAAGTCGGTATGCCTTATGATCGCGCTTCTATCATGGTAGCTATTTTCCATACCAGCGAACTTAAGCTTCCTGTAAGAAAATGCTTGCTTTGCTTGTTTTGATAGTTAAGGGTTCGATAACCATGTTAGTGTGTGGTATACGAGGATCGGCGGGATGCTGCCTGTTGGTGTTGGTGAGCATTCGGCTGAAGGAGTCGGGCGGGGCATATCCAGATTTTCGTTAGGGTATGGCGCTCTGCAGCCTGCGGCCGCGGTCGCCGATGCGTTCGCGATCATGATGGTCGGCGGCTGCGCTACATGGATTTATCAGGCTTTCATTAGGTCAGGAAAAAAGCTTCTCGACGTCAATTTCCTGAGCGTCGCGTTGATGACCGCGGTGCTGTTCATCACGCTGTCCTATTTGACCGGCGATTACGAGCCGAAGACGCGGGCCGATCGCCGAGACAGCGTCATTTCGGCGATGAAAATCTGGGCGCTGACCCTGGCCTTCATGGTGCTGTGCGCGTTCCTGTTCAAGATAAGCGCTCATTACTCGCGTGCGACCATTCTCTTGCATGCCACGGGCGGAGCGGTGGCGATCACGTTCATTCGCGTGCTCTGGCCTCCCCTCGTTCGCCAGGCGATGGAGAACAATGTCGTCTTCACCACGAATGTGCTGGTCGTACGGATCGGAGAGGATCCCGATGCTGCCAGGGCGACCGATCTTGCGCGCCTGCGCGAGCTCCGCAATAGCGGCTTGCGGCCGGTCGGATCGCGAGTGATGTCGATCGGGCCGTCGGACGGCCGCCTCGATGAGCTCATTGCCCTCGTCGATGAGCGTTTCAGGCTCGGCCATCTCAACGAGGTCATCCTGCTGGCCGGTCACGATGCCCTGTCGCATCTCGAGACGGTGGTCGAGCGGCTACGTGTCGTGCCGGTACCGGTCCGGTTCGTCGTGGATCCGGTGACGCACAAGGTCCTGACGCGCCCGCTGAAGAAGGTCGGCTCCCTGATCCTGGCGGAATGCCAGCGCGCGCCGCTGTCCATCACCGAGCGTTTCTTGAAACGCAGCCTCGACATCGCCGTCTCGATGACGGGCCTGATCCTGCTCAGCCCTCTTTTCCTGATCGCGGCCCTGGCCGTGAGGCTCGACAGTCCCGGCCCGGTCCTGTTCAAGCAGGCGCGGCGCGGCTTCGGCGGTAAGCCCTTCCTGATCCTGAAGCTGCGCTCGATGGCGGTTCAGGACGATGGCGGGGTCGTCGTCCAGGCGAAGCGGGGTGACGCGCGCGTGACGCGCGTCGGTCGCTTGCTGCGCCGCACGAGCATCGACGAGTTGCCGCAGCTCTGGAATGTGCTCGCGGGCCATATGTCGATCGTGGGGCCGCGGCCCCACGCGGTCGCCCATGACGACTACTATTCGCAATTGATCGAGGATTATGCCTTCCGCCATCACGCCAAGCCGGGCATCACCGGCTGGGCGCAGGTCAAGGGGTTGCGAGGCGAGACGCCGCATGTCGAGAACATGAAGGCGCGCATCGAAAAGGATATCTGGTACATCGACAACTGGTCGATATGGCTGGATATCATGATCATTATCCGCACAGGCCTGGTCGTGCTGGGGCAGCGAACCGCCTACTGACCTGCGGCAGGGGCCCGGCGCGACGAGGGCCGCTCCAATTGGCCTTTGCAGCCTCTATCCCTGGCCGGATCCGGGCTTGCGCATGAGCCGCAAGTCCGGGCGAGTTGCCGTGGCGCCCTTCGCGCAGGCGACTTGAGGTCAGGGTGCTAGCCTCTCATAGGCACCAGCCGCCGAAGCCGCGGCACTGCGTGCCGTGCCAGCCAGATCGAAGGCCAGCACGGGCGCCCTGACGCGGCCGATCGCGGGTGAGCCGGCCTGGAGGCTGTAATCGCCGCCGCCAGCGCCGGCTGTCGGCCCGCTCGTCGTGGCCTTGTAATCGGCGAAGAGCGGATCGTTGCGAATGGTCGCGCTTGTACCGATACCGGCATCGAGGCCGGGATAGTCCTGCGCGAAATAGGTCCCAAGGCCGCCGCTATTTGCATCAACGAATTGCGAGAACTAACCCCGGCAGCCGACGCCGTAGAGATAGGCCCAGTTGCCGAGGCGCGAAGAGGCATCGGCCCCGGCTTCGGCGATGCCCCGGAACACGTCGCCCTTGGTGTTGATGCCGACATGAATATTGCCGACGAACGAGTGCAGCTTGTTGGCGCGCGCCGTCGGGCCCTCGTCATAGATCAGGTTGGCCCGACCATGGGTCCAGAAGCCGGCGAACGTGTTGTGGTGAACCACGATATGCGAGCTGTTGCCGGACGTGCCGTCATTCGAGATCGCGAGGAAATGCCCCGCTGCCGCGCTGGTCCACTCGAAAAGATTCTGCAGGATGGCGCAGCCGTTGACGTCCGAGGTCTGGGCAAGCCCGATGCCGATGGTGCCGGTCGGCCCCTTGATCTTGCTGAACGCAAGGATGGCTCCGGAAGCCGATTTCGTGCCGGCGGTGACCGAGCCCGGGCGCTCGAAATTGCAGCCCATGATGTTCCAGAGCTGCAGGGTTCCGCCGTTGAGGTCGCCCGAGACACCGCGCATCAGCAGATGGTCGCCGGCGCTGGCGGGGCCGAGGATGCTGTTGCCGGTCAGCCCTGCGAAGGAGCCGCCAAGCCAGGCGACATCGCTATTGGCGAAGACCGTGGCGTTCTGCGCATTGTTGGCGAAGACGAAATCCTCGACGATGACCCGCAGCCGCGATGATGCCTCGCCCGAAAAGGTCGAGGTGCCGGTCCGATCGAGCGTCACGCCCCTGATCCGCAACCAGCCGCCGGCGGCGCCAAAACGAACGCGCATCGCCGTCGTGCCGAACTGAAGGACGACGCCCGCGCGCGTCGCGTTGGGATCTCGCGTGAAGGTGCACTCACCCGTCGTTTGGGCCCGCGTCGCGGTGATCGCGGTCGTGCTCAAGACATGGGTTCCGGCCATGAAGCGGATCTCGACACCGTCGAGCGAGCCATTGACGGCGACGGCCCGGTTGACCGCACCGGCCATGGTGGCGCAGGGCGCGGCTTCCGCCGTGGCGGCCGTGGTTGAGACCGCGCCGGTCGTGTCATTGCCGGTCGTCGCATTGACGTAGGCGAAGACCGGGTTGGCGGCGCGCGTGACGTTCTTGAGAAAGATCTGGGGGCGGAACTCGCGAACGGCAGACTGGTCGGCCGAGTTGAGGACCGATGCAGCGCCGCCGATCCATGGAAACACGCGGGCATTGGCAGTTACCGGCCCGGCGGACAGGGGGGTGATGTCCAGATCGCAGGCATAGCCGACAATCGCATTGAGATCGCCGGCGCGGCCGAGGACAGAGGGGGCCGAGACGATCTGCGTCACTGTCGTCACGCCATCCGTCGCGCGGAACTCGACGCAGGCGACCTGGCTGCGCGAGCGGGCATTGCGGTGGGCCGCGACCAGTTCGAGCCGCAGGCTGTCGCCGACGACGCGGTGGTCTGGCAATGCCCAGTTGGCAACGGGCTTGGGCGAGACCTCGGCGGCCGCATTCGATGCTCCGCCGATGATCGTGTCGGTCGCATAGACATAGTCGGAGAGCGCGACGCGACTGGTGTCGAGGCTGGCCTGGGCCGGATAGGGCTGCCGCACGCGCCTGGTCAGGATCAGGGCCTCGGCATGGTTCGCCGCGGCGCCTGCCGAGTTGTAGCCGGCGCGGGACAGCGCCAGGTATCGCGGCGAGCCGACCGGGTCCATCGTCGGCGGGGCGATATAGGCAACCGACCAACTATCGGCGTGCGCGCTGGTGATCGACGGATCGGAGATCGGTCCCGCCGGGGCGGGCGTGCCGAGGCGATGGCGACGGCCGATGCCTGTTCCGACCGTGGGCATCAGTAATACCCCCGCAGGCCGGTCGCGGTGGTGCCTGTCGTCTTGATCCGGACGATGCGCCAGTCCAGGGTCTCGCCCGCCAGAACGGGCTCGACCGTTTCGGCCCCGCCGGGCCAGGTCACGGCGATCGTGCCGGCGGTCCCGGTGATGCGGATCTGGCGCGTCGTGAAGGGCAGGTCGGCGCCGTCGTTCGGGGTGATCGCAAATCCGCCGATCAGCGGCGACGACAGGCCCGGGCTCTGGTTGGAAAAGATATCCGGCATGGCACATCTCCTGAATGGGATATAATTCCTATTTCGGGAGGTGCGTTTTGTCAAGAACAAGATAAGAACATTAGGCCCGCGGCCGCGCGCGACCGGGCTGTTGCCATGTGAGGCGCGGCACTGTCCGGCCTCATGATGGGCGGACAACCGAAGCTGAAGCAACGAGCTGGATCGCTCTCGGTCGCTTGATCGGGCGCACGATGATCCCCTCGGAAGCGCTGCGCTGCCGTGGCGAAGATCAGGGCTGGCAGGCGTTTCCCCGGCCCGCGCGTTAACGTCGGCCTGGATCGGCTGCGGCGCTTCGCGCGGTCGGGATCGTCATGCCGATCTTGCGATCGGACAGGGCGCGCTCATAGGCGGCCAGCAGATGGGGGACTTCCACGGACCAGTTCAGATATTTCTCGACCCGGTCGCGGCCGATCTTGCCCATGTGTTCACGCATGGCCGGGTCGTTGATCAGCACCATGATCTGGCGCGCGAAATCATCGGGATCGTGAATCCTGGCATAGAGCGAAGCGTCCTTCGCGCTTTCGCGGCCTTCATCGAGGTCGAACTGCACGAGCGGTTTGGAGAACGCCATATATTCCATGATCTTGTTCATGGTGCAGCGCCGCGTGTAGTCGTTATAGGGATCGGGGCAGAGGCCGATATCGATCGAGCACAGAGCATTGTGCAGGTCTTTGCCGGACAGGTATCCGGTGAACGTCACATGCTCGGAAAGTCCGAGCTCCGCGGCCCGTTGCTTCGATGCCTCGAGCTCCGGCCCGTCGCCGATCAGGACGGCATGGAAATCCGTCACCTGGTGGACGGAGATCAATCGCGCAAGGATGTCGAGCAGCACGTCGATGCCGTCCTGCGAGCCCATGATCCCGACATAGCCGAGGATGACGCTGGCGCGGGCCCGGATCGCGGGGTCGACGACGCCCGTGCGCATCTGATCGGCCTTGGGCGAACTGCGCACCACGAAGACATCCGCAGGCGCCTTGCCCCCGCGGTCGAACGCGATCTGCCGGTATGACTGGTTGGTCGAGATCACGACATCGGCAGCCTTGAATGTCAGCCATTCCGTGGCGCGCATCAGGAAATGGCCGAAGCCGGTCTTGCCGAATTTCTCCTTGTAGAGCTCGGGCGTCAGGTCGTGATGGTCGAACACCAGCCGGACCCTGGCGAGCTTGAAGGGCAGCGCGACCAGGAACAGCACGTCCGGGGGATTGGCGACATGCACCACGTCGAAGCGGTCGCTGCGCCAGACCTTCAGGGCCAGGCGGAATTCATGGAACAGCGCGATTGCGTATTCCCGGATGAAGCCGAGGGCGCCACGCCCTTCCTCGGGCAGCCAATGGCGCAGGATGCGCACGCCGTTGATGGTTTCGTCGAGCGAAGTATAGCCTTTGCCGACGGGGCAGATCACTGTGACCTTGTAGCCTGCCTCCAGGAGCGTCGTCGCCTCCTGCCACATCCGCCTGTCGAACGGCACGGGCAGGTTCTCGACGATCATCAAAACATGAGGAGCCATGTCATTCCCAATGTAGAAGGCGCCGCGATGCGATTGCAGGCAGGAGCGTCGTCCCGGAAAGCTGGAGCTTTCGTAGAGTAACTATAGCAGAGTAGCTACCGTAAAGTAACGGCGCGGCCTGCTTCGTTCGTTCGGCATGCCTGCCGGCTTGCTCCGGCAAGGCCCGGTTATCCGCCCGGCCGTCTCGCTCTGCTCCTGGCCTCTAGCCGCACCGCCGCCGTCGAAACGGTGGCGATGCGAGAGCGAAGGCGTCGCGCCCGTCTCAATAGTTCGGGATGAACCCGCCCTGGATTTCGCGTGCCGACCGCGTCACGAGACCGACCAGTTCCAAGAGCTTGCGCAACTGCGTGCCGGCCGCATTGGAGATGTAGACGACGTCGCCGTGGCGAACCTTGAACTGGTTGCCGACGAAGATGCCGCCGGGCGTATCGTAGCGGATTTGATAGACGGTCGGGACCTTCGCATCGGTGAAGTGGGCGAGGTTCTCGGTATCGGCCGGAATCATCCGGCGATCTTCCATGCGGAGCACGAAGATCGAGCTGATGTCCGCCCGCGTATCGTTGAAGCCCTTGGCCCGGCCAAGTGCGTCCGTCAGGGACATGTTGTCGACGTCGATGTCGACGCGCAGGTTCTCGCCGCTGGCGCCGAATACGTTGAGGCTGCGCGAGACCGGCTGCACGTAGATCGTGTCGCCGGGCAGGACCGCCGCATTCGCCGCCGGATCCATCATCAGTCGCCGCATCGAGACGCGCGAGCTGTGCGAGCCGCGCTGCAGGACGACTTCCAGGCTGCGTGATGTGCCCTCGGGGCCACCGGCCTTGGCGACTGCGTCAAGGATGCGCATCGGCGTATTCCGGACGGGGAACTGGCCGCCGGCCTTGACCGAACCGATGACGCTGACGAGCGAGGCGCGGTCTTCCTGCATGGTCACGACGACCTGCGGCTCGATCGCGCGCTGCCTCAGCTTCTCCTCGATATCCTTCTGCACGGCCGGGAGGCTGCGTCCGATGACGCTGATCTGGCCGGCATAGGGCACCGAGATATTGCCGTTCTGGTCGATCTGCTGGGCCGGCAGGTTGATGTAGTTGCCGCCGCCGCCGGAATTGCCCGCCGCCTGGGGCGAGGTGAACAGGCCGCCGCTGCCGGCTTCGAAGATCGTGACGAGGACGACGTCGCCGACCTTCGCTGAAACCTGCGCCGGTTCGCGCCGGGGCAGGGATCCGAACCGGTCGGGTTCACCGGAAAGGGAGCGAGCCAGTTCGAGCGACGGCGCGACGAGCACGAAAGGAAGATTCATCTGCTCTTGCGTGGAGCCGACCTGTACGGCGGCCGACTGGCTTGCCGCGATCTGCGAGGGGCCGCCTTCGGGGAGGAAGCCGCTCGTGCACCCGCTGAGCGGCAAGCCCAGAAGAGCCGCAGCCGTCACCAAATTACGGAAACTCATTCTTCACCTCGCCGCCCAACGACGTACCCTCTAGCCACAATTCCGCCACACGCAAATCCCTTGCGTCATCATCCCTAACAACGCGGTGAATCGCGTTGGGTCAGCTCTGACCGCACCGAAGCATAAGTCACCAAAGATAAATTGCATACTTGAGAAAACTGGTATCGCGCATCAGCGGCAGCGCCTGAGGATGGAGGTTGTTTCCACAATGTGGCTTCAGAGAAGCGGGATGTTTTTCTCGAAATATCAATTATTTTCTTGTGTTGAAGGTATACAAAAACTTGGATTTATTTGACGCGTGCGGTTGAGTTTCAATAGGGCGCCCTGTCTGCGGCCGTGCTGTCCTCTATAATTTTTACTCCTGTCGCAAAATAGCAACGATAGCTGCCTGCGCTGAGCTCCAAGCGCAGTTTGCAGTCCCTATCCTGTGCAAGACTTCCGGCGGTTCAGATTTGTACGCGCTCCGATATCCGATGCCGCTGGGTCGCGAAAAGGTCGGCAAACGATGTGCCGGGCAAGCCGTGGCTCTGCCCTTCACGCGAGCTTTTCGGGGCCGCGCCCCGATTAATGGCACCGTTTTAAACACAAATTGAGAAAACCAAGGTCTGATCAATCGCGAATGCTATCTTGTGTTGCTGCGATGCGATGATTTCGTTACGTGATGCAAGGTAGGTTGGTCGGAGTTCGTGCAGGGTGGCCCAGTCGGAGAGTTTGGTGCAGGAGCTCGCAAAAAAGAGCGCGACCGGAGCGTTGCCTCAGACGGCGGCCACGCGAGCGGCTTGGAGTTATCCGACGCATGTGACCAGCGAGCTCGCGGTGATGGTGGCGCCGGGCTCGGACACCGCTGAGCGCATGGTCGCGGTTGCTTCCCAACTGCAGCATGTGCATGTGGACCTCGGGGTGAGGTCGTTCTGCTTTATAGGGGACGAGAAGAAGGTCGGTACGACCGTCGTCGCCGCCAACGTTGCCGCAGCCTTCGCGATGAGCGGCCAGCGCACGATCCTGGTAGAGACGAATCTGCGGTCACCGCGGATTGCTGCGATGTTCGGCATCGACGAGACCAAGCCGGGCTTGTCGGAGTGGATGGCCGGCCTGGGGGACGTGCAGTCATGGGCCGGCTACATGCAGCCGGCCTATCCCAACCTCATGGTGATGGCTGCGGGCAATGCCCTCAAGGAAGGCGAGGCTTATCTCGCGACCGAACTGCGCGGGCTCATCCTCGAGATGTCGCGCATGTTCGACGTGGTGATCTGCGATTGCGCCCCGATGTCCGACGTCTCGGGCACGCTCGCAGCGGTGGCGGCCGTCGAGCGCACGATCATGGTCGCCCGTGCCAACCGATCGCGCTTGAACGCGCTCCTCGCGTTCCAGGACGTCGTCAAGAACTGCGGCGGCGTGATCGGCGGCAGCGTTCTGCTGGAGTTTTGACGACTGCAGCCTGGGTGATCCGGCGCTGCCGGAGAAGGTCCTCGGATCACAGTCGTCCCTTGACGGCGCGCAGAGCCGCGCCCAGAAAGCTCCTGAGATTGGCCTTGAGGCCGGACCGCGCTGCAAACGGCCAGAGCGATTGGCCCGAAAAGCGCGTTGCCGGCTTGCCGGCCAATCGCATCGCCAGCAGGCGTGACAATGTCAGGCGGGTGCGGCGAAGCTGGTAGGGCTGCATCAGGGCGATCTCGCGCGTCGCCAGCGGTTCGGTCGCGAGCTGCCCTGTCTGGCGGGCGGCGGCGATGATCGCGGCGCCGAGCGGTGTGCGGCCGAGGACCAGCGAGCGTCCTTCTTGCTCATCGAATGTCGGGTAGCCTGAAGCGTCGCCATACCAGGCATCGGCGCAAACGATGTCGGCCGACATGCCGGTGCCGTCCGCGCAGATCTTGCAGCGCAACTGGACATGTTTGCTGAGGACATTCCCCCAGGACTGAGCATAGGAGATGCTGAATTCCTGTCCTGAAACAGTTCGCGCGACGGCGTTGCCGGGCCAGCCATTGCCGCGGAAACGGAAGGCTTCGACATCGTCCGGAGCCGCGCCCATCTTGCGGATCAGTTGCCGGATGCCGGTGTCGCTGGGGATGCCGCCGCACATGAACCCGATCATCGCCACGACGAGCTGCCCGACGCGCGGGTCATGCTGTGCATAGGCACGCATTGCTGCGATGTCGCAGGGCTTTCCGACCACGACGAAGGGTTGGCCCTCCTCCAGGCACGCGATGATCGCGGTCAATGGTGCCGAGGGCGCATAGCGCGAGCCGCTGGCATGACGGATCTGCCCATCGGTCGTGCTCCGCATCACCCGGTTCAGCCAGGGTACGTCCTCGCTCGCCGCCACCTGCAGCACGTAGCGTGCCTGTCCCGAGAGCAGCAGATGCTCCAGGATAGCCGACAGGGCGCCACCCGAGGACGCCGCCTTGCGCAGGCCTTCATCCGCCGCGTGGCCGGTCGCCACCGTTTCGAGAGGGCCCCATTCCGGGAACTCCGGGTCGATGCGCCCATCGGGGAGATGCACCCGGCTGCCGGGGCATATGTCGGCAATCAGCGCGTCCTCGGCCGGCGTTGGCGTGCCCGTCAGTACCGGACGCAGAAAGCCGGGCTCCGTCATGGCCATCGTCGCCCGCGTGGGGCCGAGCACTGCGGTGCAGAGGCCGCAACCTGAGCAGAGATTGGCCTTCAGGACCGTTGTCAGCAGCATGGAACGCTTTTTCCTGCGTATCTCTCGAAAGCGCATGGCGCGGTGGATGTCGGATCCCGCCGCGCTGCGAGCTGTGAACCGGACCGGGTTCTGAACATCGCAGGCACGGCCCGCTTGAATCGACTGCCTTCCTATGCGTCAGCGCGGGCGGCCGGACAAGCCTCACGCTTGCTCTCCGTGTCGGTGGCCGGGGCCAGCAGCGGGTGCCCGTCCGGCCAGCCCGAAACAGGCAGATTGAGCTCGGCGACGTAACCCTTGAGCTCCTCGATCGGTCTTTCCCACCAGCAGCTGGCCAGGATTCGTGCGCAGATTCCGGGGGCGAAGCGCTTCCGCAGGACCCGGCCGGGATTGCCGGTCACGATCTCGAAGTCGTCGACATCGCGGGTCACGACGGTGCCGGCACCGATCACGGCGCCGATGCCGACGCGCGTGCAGGTTTCGGTGAAGATGACCGACTGGCCGATCCAGGCGTCCGCGCCGATCGAGATCGGCTCGTGCCTGAGCGTGCGCTCTTCGACATGCCCCAGCCTCTCGCTGAAGAAATAGGGATGCATGATGAGATGATCGAGCGGATGATCGAGCCGGCGCATGACGCCGCTCGCTATGGAGACGTATCGGCCGATCCGGGCTCCTCCCGGGAACTGACCGGGCTCGAAACAGGCGCCGTAGCTATGGGCGCCGACCTCCACATTGTGGAAACGTGCGAAGATCAGCCGAAGCGTGGCGCTGCGGAACTGCCCGCCCTCCAGTCTGCCCGCCAATGCCAGCACCCGTCGACGCAGTCGCTTTATCCCATAGAGCCGCAGCAGCAGGGGGGAGAACGCGCTGGTCTTCAGCTCGTCGCTTCCTGTCGTCATGTGCACGGCCCTGACGAAGCGGCGGCATCATGTGCCGCGCAGTAGCCTCGCGATGGTTGGTGCCGGCCGGTGCGATAACCGATCACGAGATTCCGCCTTCTCTTCGTGTTCTGTCCGACGCATGGGTTCGACTAAGCTGGCTCGCTGTCGTCGACGGAAACATGTGGCTCCGTTGCGTCAATCGACTGCATAGCCGCGATCAAGGCTACAAATACAACGGCATGCGTTTCGATTCCGTTGTCTCCCGCAAGTTATCCGAAAACACGCTGCCGCTCGCCTCATAGCGATGATACCGGGCCCATGCTGCGAACCTGAAAGGATGACCCACGCCATTTCCAGGGAGGGAGCACTCCGTGATGGCGTTGCATGTGCTCATGCGACGCGGCCGCCGTTGCCCGGTGCTTGGCGGCCGCGTGAGGAATGCAAGCCGGGGGCAGGCCGGACTTTAGGTCAGTGGTGAATAATGGTATCCGCCGTGGCAGTGTCTCGCTGCAACGCTCAGTCGGACCGGTCGGGCCTTAACAGTGCAGTGGATGTAGGATGACGCTTCATCGGGCTTTCGGGATTGCGCTTTTCTGCCTGGTGACCGTGCTTGCCATGCCGGCGCAAAGTCAGATCCGGGTTTCATCGCTGTCGGAGCTGCTGAGCGCCTTGCAGGCGGCCAGGGGCGGGGAGCATATCGCGCTCGCGCCGGGCGATTATGGCGCGCTTGTCCTGAACGCCAATCGCGATCGTTGGGCGAAATACGGCTCGCCGGTTTCGCTGGTCTCGGCGGATCCAGCTCGGCCGGCCTCGTTTTCGTCGGTTCTTCTGGAAGGCGTCCAGAACCTCACGCTCTCCGGCATAACGTTCAGCTATGTTTTCGCCCAGAACGACAAGATCAATGAGCGGCCATTCTGGCTCCGTAACGTGAAGCGCATTGCGATCACGGATTCACGTTTCATCGGCAGTCTTGCAAGCGGCACCGGCACGCCGGCCGACGGTTTCGCGACCGGAATCGGGTTGTCCGTCGACAGAAGCGAGTCGGTCGATATCTCGCGCAATACCTTCCGCCAGTGGCATAGAGGTGCGGTCTTCCACACGTCGAACGATCTGACCGTTCGTGGCAACGACGTGTCCGAGATGCGTTCCGACGGGATGAATTTCGCGCAGGTCGAAAGGGTTCTGATCGAGCGTAACCACTTTCATGATTTCATGGGCCAGGTCGGCGGCACGGATCATCCCGACATGATCCAGTTCTGGACGAACAAGACCAGGGCGCCCTCGGTCGGAATCACGATTCGGGACAACATCCTTGATCGGGGGGCGGGGACCTGGACCCAGTCGATCTTCATACGCAACGAAGAGGTCGACAGAAAACGGGCCGGGCACGAGATGTTCTATCGTGATATGGTGATCACGGGCAATGTGATCCGCAACTCGCATCTTCACGGCATCACCGTGGGAGAAACCGCGGGCCTCACGATCGCGAACAATACCCTGATGCAGGCCGAGGCTTCACCGCGCCCGCTTCACGTCACTGTGCCGGGCATCAACGTCAATGTCGCCGCCGAGGGCGTTCGCATCGAAGGCAATATCGCGCCGCGCTTCACCGAATTCGGTGAGGCGATCAAGGGATATGCCGAGATCGGCGGAAGCGCCAGGGAGGGCTGGGCCTTTGCCAGAAATGTCCGCGTGCAGCGCAATTTCCCGCGGGCGAAGGATTTCTACACCAACGTCTTCGTCGATGCCCTCGCGGAGGGCCGCGTGCCGCCGCAGAAGTTGCAGCGGCTGCCCCCCGAGGTCGGGGCTACCCCGGCGGATATCGGGGCGGCGCAATCCGCCTTCGATCCGAAGCCGGCGGCCACGACGGTGATCGTCCTGTCGTCGCCCGAGCCGGGGGAGCGCAGTGCCAACCAGCGCCTCGATGCATCGATGGTCTTCGGACCTGCCGGCAAGATCGATACGGCAGGGGCAAGCGCCGAGTGGGATCTCGGGAATAGTGTCACCAAATCGGGATTGGTGGTTTCGCATCGGTTCCCGGGGCCGGGATCGCACCGCGTTTCCGTTGCGGTGACGCTGGCAAACGGTTTGCGCGTAGTCGGTACCCGGACTCTCTTTGTCGAATAGTCGGGTCTGCGGGCGGCGTGGTCGCAGCGGGCGGTGGCGTGAAACGCGATCTCGAGCCGCTGACGATGTGGACGGTTGCTCGAGGTCTTGGTGCTTCCAGCCCTGGCCTGGTCAATCGCTGAGCGCTTGTGGTCGAAGCGCGAGAGCTGCAAGAGCCTGACGAAACCTTCCGGAACGCGCTGCCATTCTGTGGCGCTCGTGTTCCATCATCGGGAGGGCAAGCGGCTGCGCTGACCGACACGGCTTCGCCGCGCAACGAGTTCGCGACCGTCGCGATCGAACAGGGCTCTGAAACGCTCCGCGGGCGAGCATCATTATGCTCAACAGAGCATTAAATCGAGATCAAGGAATTGCTTTAAATGCAATTCTGGTCTCGTATCCAATATTAGAAAATCTATGAAATCTTCTAGGGAAGATGGGGCGTGACGATGAGTTTCTCCGCATCGATGATGTATCTTCTGGGAGAAGTTCATGCCTTCCAAGCACGTCGTTACGGTTTCTAATCAGGCAGAATTGTCTGCGGCTTTGAAAGGGCGTGGAGCAGATACTGTCATTGTTCTCAAGGAAGGGAACTATGGCGACTTCGCTTTCAACGCCAAGGAAAGCCCGCTCGCCGTCAATCTCGTTGCTGCCGATCCCTCGAAGCCGCCGGTCTTCAGCACGCTGTCGATCGCCAATGCGAATGGGGTGAGCATCGCCGGCGTAACCTTCACGCCCAAGGACGACACCAAGTTCGCAAACGGCCTGACCTTGCGTGGTTGTGACGACGTGACGTTGACGAACAACACATTTGCCGGCGGGCCGGACGGCATGAATTCGCAGCAGCGCGGCCTGCTGATCGACCGGTCGTCGAACGTCGTCGTTCATGACAACGATTTTTCCGGGCTGATGCGCGGCGCCGTCTTCACCGAGACCGTCGGCATCGAAGTCACCGGCAACACTCTGCATGATCTGCGCAGCGAAGGCTTCAACTTCGCCGGCGTGAAGGACGTCGAGATTTCCGGCAACGACCTGCGGAATTTCCATCCGGTCGCCGGCGATCATGCCGATTTCATCCAGTTCTGGACCCGCGGCGCGAAGACCGCCTCCGAGAACATCCATATCCACGACAATACCATGATCCAGGCCAAGACCGGTCTTTCGGTCCAGGGTATCTTCATGGACAACGATGACGGCATCGCCTACCGCAACGTCGTCATCGAGAACAACGTGATCCAGTCCGGTTCGCCACGCGGCATCCTCGTGGAGCAGGCCGTCGGCGTGAAAGTGGTCAACAACGCGGCGCTGGCGGTCGAGGGGGCCGACTTGAAGCTCAATGTCTCGGTCATCGAATCGAGCAAGGTGCTCGTTGCCGACAACACGGCCAATGCCTTTACCCTGAAGGACAATGTCGATCAGGTCGACACGGGCAACGCCACGATCCTGAAGCCCGTCGACGGAAGCAAGTGCCTGACTGCCGAGCAGGTTCTGGCATTGCGGCATGATGCGCCGTTCATCAGGGGGACCGATGGCGATGACAAATTGACCGGCACGAACCGGGACGACGTGTTGGTGGGCGGTGCCGGCAACGACACGATCGCGGGTGGCCGCGGCGACGACATCCTGATCGGCGGCGCGGGCAACGATGTGCTGACCGGGAGCACGGGCGCCGACCGCTTCGTGTTTTCCGCGCCGGGGCGCAACACCTGCGAGAACGATCGCGTCATGGACCTGTCCTTCGCTGACGGCGATGTGATCGAACTGAGCGGGTTCGGCGCGAAGGTGTTCGGAAAGGCGGCCGGGGTGGGCCTCGTCTCGGACGGCAAGACATCGGGCGTGGTGCTGGATTCTGTCAATGACCTCGTCGAGCTGTCCAAACTCGATTCAGTGACGATCTCGCGCAAGGGCAAGACCGACCTCATCACGCTTTCGATCCATGATGACAATGGCGGCGTCCTCGATATCCAGCTATCGAACATGTATAACAACTACGCGAGCGTCGGCGGTTCGTTGATCTGATCGCCTGAAAACTCGGACTTGATTGTCACAATTCATGTGATCCGGCCTGTCGGCGGGCATTATTCGGCAAAGCACGGCGATCGGAAAATTAACCGGCCTAGTTTTTGCTGGAGATTGCCCTAACGACAGGTCGGTGGCCGTGTGCGCTTTTCCCGACACTGTGATAGAGGCCTCGAGGGACCGCGGCTGCCGCCCTGGTTTCGGAAGCCGACGAGTAGCACCCGGTAGGTAGGACATGTCGTTCGTCAAGAATATGATAGCAAATCTGGCGAGCCGACGTTCGGGATTTGCATCTGCTGGAAAGGGGCAGCGACAGGATTCCGTGCAACCGCGTGGCCGCGGCCGCTCTGCAGTGGATCTTGAGGAGGAGCTGTCTTTCCGGTTCCTGGCCTCCGATAACCTGCTCGGAGATGTCGGGAGCGAGAAGCTGCTTCGTGCGATCAAGTCCTTCGCGCCGAGCCAGCCGACGCAGAGCATCGCGCAGTTCGCGGGGCGCGCGAATATCCTGACGCAGGTCATCACCGCGATCGAGGAGCACCGCAACCACCTGGTCCTGTTCGGCGGGCGCGGCACGGGCAAGACCTCGCTCGCTCTGGCGATGTCGTCCGTGGCGCGCCGCGTCGGCTACCACTGCTCCTATGTATCCTGTACGCGCGAGAGCACGATCGACTCGATCTTCCGGTCTGCGCTGTCGGAGTTGCCGATCCGCTACGATCACCAGTTCGATCCGCGCAACGAGGATGTCGATCCCAATCTCAGCTTCGAGTCGCTGGCGCCACAGGGCGAGATGACCCCGCAGATCCTGGCGGATGTGCTGGCGCGCATCAGGAGCACGCGGCTTCTGATCGTGATCGACGAGTTCGACCGGAACGAAAACCCGACCCTGACCCGCGATCTCACCGAGATCATGAAGGTGCTGTCGGATCGTGCCATCCCGGTGCAGATCGTCATCGTCGGCGTCGGCGATGTCGTGGATAATTTGGTGGGCGAACACTCCTCGATCGCGCGTGTGCTCTACGTCGTGCGCCTGACCAGCATGTCCGACCAGCAGATCCGGGACACGCTCGCATTGGCGTCCAGGCATGCCGGCGTCGAGATGCGCCCGGAGGTGACGGAGGCCATCGTCAACATCTCCTATGGCCGGCCGTATATTGCGCGCCTCGTCGGGCTCAAGGCCGCGAAGATGTCGCTGTTGCGTGGAGCGGCTTTCGTCGAGATGGAGGATTTCAGGTCAGGAACCGAAGAGCTCCTCGGCTATCTCGATTCCGCCGGTTTCGGTCATGCCGGGCGCTTTATCGGTGCCTCGGCGGCGAATGTGTCGCTCTTCGTCGCGATGCTCAGATGCAAGCGCGATTCCTCGGACCGTTTCACGGTCAGCGATGTCTGCGACGTATTGACGGAGCGGCCGTCGAGCGTCGATTTCCGTCCGAGCGTCGAGCAGGCGATCGAACTTCTGGCATCGTCGGAATTCGGCCTGCTGACTGTCACGCCAGGCCCCGTGCCGCTGTGCCAGTTCGTGGATCCGCGGGCCGAACTCTGTATTTCGATCCTGTGCGGCCGGGCCTTGGGCCGGCTTCCGCGGGCGCATGGCAATGTTCAGGCCCTGCATCCCTGAGGCGACGGAGCGGCAACTGAGTGCAAAGACGCTGCGGGAATGCGGGCGCGCAAGGTTAACCCTGCTGGGCTTTCCATGGTGTGACTGTTGCAACGCAACGTAAAAAACCGTATCAGAATAGAATGGCGGAGAACGCGTCAGAGCTTCCTCTATAAAGTGCGGAAATAGCTGCGCCGGGCCGTCAGGGCGCGCTGGCTGCCACGGAAAACGTGAAAACAGGGTCACCGGCGGGCGAGATTACAGATGAATCTGCACCAGCTTTGGAAAATACTGTTGAGCCGGCACTGGATCATCTGGTGCGTTTTTGCGGCGTCCGTCCTGTCGGCCTTTGTCGGTACGCGTTTCGTCAAGTCGCAATACACCGCGACGACGCAACTCTACGTCAACTTGTCGGAAGCGAATGCCGCGACGAACACGCTGGTCCCCGGCGCCGTCGTCAGAAACTATATCAGCACGCAGATCGAGGCCATCCGGAGCCGCGGCACAGCGCTCTTGGTCGTCGAGCGCGAGAACCTGGCAGCCGATCCGCGCTGGCAGGCCGCGTTCGCGGCTACGCCCGAGAACGGGGAGCGGATCGAGGACTGGATCGCCGCTATTCTCATGCGCGGGCTGGAGGTGGTGCGTCAGGGTGCCAGCGACGTGATTTCCGTCAGCTATCGCAGCGTCGATCGGGAGCTGGCCGCGAAAATGGCCAATGCTTTCGCCAGCGCTTTCCTGCAGAAGGATGTCGAGCTCCGGACGGGGTCGGCTCAAGAGCTTTCCAAGTGGTATGACGAGAGGCTGTCGCTGCTGCGCGTCCGCTTCCTCGATGTCGAGACGAAGCGGTCCGAACTCCGGCTGGAGGCGATCCGCCGGGGCGATGTCGAGGCGGCAGGTGCGCAGGACCCGTTCTCGTCGATGACCACCCAGATGGCTCAGGCGCGCAATGCCGTGCTTCAGGCGAAGGCGGCGCTCGATCTGGCGCGCAGCGGCCAGAGCCCGGCTGCCGAGAATCCCGAGCTTTTGGCTCTGCGGCGTCAGGTCACCGATACCGAGCTCGCGCTGAAGCGCGAATTGCCGCTGCTGGGCGAAGGCCATCGGCGCATTCAGTTTCTGAGGACGAATCTCCAGCAGTCGAAAGTGCAGGTCGACGCTGCCGTCGTCCGGCTGCGTGCGGAACTGGTTGCCGACAAGGAACGGGAACTGGCGACCGCGGAGCGTCGCGTGCAGGAAACCGCGGCGCAGATGAGCCGCGACGAGACGCAGCGGCATGACCAGGTCAAGAGCCGGGCTTCCGCTACGGCGCTCGACCGGGAGCTCGAGAGCCTGCGGTCGCAGATCGATCTTCTGGTGCAGCGGCGGGAACGCTCGATTGTCGAGAGCGCGGTGTCCCAGACCAACACCAGCATCCTGTCTCCGGCGGCGGTTCCGGCAAGCCCGAGCTGGCCCCGCATTCCGCTGGTCATGGCGGTTGCGGCGGCGCTCGGATTGGCCTTTGGCCTGGCGCTGGCATTCCTGCGTGAGATGTTCGACCGTCGTGTCCGCTGCACCGATGACCTGACGGCCTATTTCAATGCTCCCCTGCTCGGAGACATCAAGGGGCCGAAGCTTTCGGCGGGCATGGCCAAGCTGCCGCCGAGTCTCGATCGCCTGGCCGGGCGGTGGGGAGGCGAGGCACCGAGGATGCTCCAGCCTGCGGCCGAGGCGATAAGGTGAGTTTGGCGAGCTCGTCAGGCGCGCGCAGGTCGGTATTCCCAATCTCCGCCGATGCCCGCTGGGCATCGGCGTTCCTGTTGTTCGGTGCGCTCGTCGGGCTGTTCATGCCGGTCGCGCTCGAAGGTGGGCTTGAAGCTTATTTCCTGATCCTGGGGCTCATCATCGTCGTCGTGATTTTCTCGATGCCGAAGAAGAAAGCCTTCAGTGACCGGGCTTGCTGGATCATATTTCTCGTCTTTTTGGCGCTTTACTCGATCTACCCGCACTACATCTCGCTGAGGATCAGCGGATTGCCGTGGGTGAGCCCGGTTCGAATCGCTCTTGCGCTGTTGTTCTTCGTCTGGCTCTACGCTTTCAGGCATTCCCCGGACATGGGAGAGACCCTGCGCCGACACATCCGCGAGAACCGGATGTTCTTCGTTTTCTTCGGGATATTTATCGGGTCGCAGCTTCTGAGTCTGGCGACGTCCCACATGCTCTCGCAGTCGCTGACCAAGTTCCTGCTGTTTCAGTTCACCTGGACATTTCCGTTCCTGGCAACGATCACGCTGATCCGGACGGAGCAACGCCTTAGGCTCGTTGCGGCACTGTTCGTCGTGTTCGCGGCTTTTCAGTGTGCGGTCGGTTTCCTGGAGGCCAGGCTTGAGCGCTTGCTCTGGCTGGATTTCCTGCCGCCTGGCTTCGGCGCGGATTCCGAGATCCTGCTCCGGATCATCCAGGGGCAGTTCAGGGCCGACGGCTACCGCGTTCAAGGCTCTTTCTCGGTGAGCCTGATTTACGCCGAATACCTCGTCATGATGCTACCCTTCGCGATCTTTGCCTTTATCGGTGGGCGCACGCGTTTCGTGCGTCTTGCGGGGCTGATGACGGCGGTCGCGATCCTGCCGGCTCAATTCCTGTCGGGCGCGCGTCTCGGCACGGTGGGAACGATCATCGTTCTCCTGCTCTTCCTGATCGTCCATGTCATCCGGGTGAAGAAGGCGGACAAGCGCAGCATGTTGGGGCCATTCCTCGTGCTGATGCTGCCGTTTGCGCTGGCTATGTTCGGCGCTGCCTATGTCGCGAGCCCGCGTTTGCAGTCGATGACCATCGGCGGCGGGCAGCATCAGGCGAGCACCGATGGCCGGATCGAGCAGGTGAAGAGGGCGATACCGCGGATCGCGGAAAGGCCGGTGTTCGGACATGGTATCGGGATCGGTGCCGAGACGCTCGGCTTCCGAAATCTGGCGGGAGTACTGACGATCGACAGTTATGCCCTGAACCTCCTGCTTGAAGTGGGGCTTGTTGGCACCGTAGGGTTCGTCGGCATGCTCGGATGGACGATCATAGCCGGGGTTCGCACGAGCTTTCGAACGGGTGAGCAGCCGAATTATCTGGGGGGCGCCGTTGCTCTTTCGGCTGCCGTTTTTGTGACCACGAAACTCGTGCTGTCCCAGGTCGATACGCAGCCGCTGATTTTCATCGTGATGGGACTGGGCCTGGTCGTGCGCAACGGGCTTCAGCCTTTGCAGGCGGCAGGTGCAAGCAACACGGTGAGGAGCGAGCCGGGCATCCGGAGGCGGCCGGCACGTATGCCGGTTGGAACGGCCGGCGCTGCGGCATCACAGGCGCGGCTGGAGCGGTTTCGGCCCGGATAAATCGTTTGCGATGCGAGGCGTCGCAGGGAACCCGGGCTGAGCGGGATGGCGTGCTTGCTCCCCGGGATAGCCATCGCCGATCACTTTGGGGAAGGCGTGCCGCGATGCAATTCGGCCGCTGTCATTGCGACGAGACGATCCGATTCACCGCTGGCTCGACCGCGCGGGGAGCGTGTCGCGTGACGTTGAAGAACGATGATACTCGCCCTGTACGCTCCTCAAAAAGCTGAACTCAGCGTGAGCCGCAAAACAAGCATGCACAAGTGCAACATCTATCCGAATGCCAATTAATCTCGTCTCTGGAAGCTGCTATCGTTTGGTCTCGATAACCAAGGCTGGCGCGATAAAATGTTGAGTGGAAAGCTCGGAACGGTCGCTGTCGGCTACGGTCTTTGGCAAGCGCTGACAATGGTTCGCGTATTTGCGCTGGCCATGATCCTTCCGACGGCCGAGTTCGGCTTGATCGCTGCGATCACGATCATTGTCCTCTTTTCCGAAACCGGAATTGATCCCCGCTGGGACAACTTTCTGATCAAGGCCAACCGATCAGAGCAGCGTGAATATCAGGGAACGATCCAGACGCTTTACTTGATGAAAGGCCTTATCGTTGCCGCGCTGATGTACCTGACGGCGGGAGTGAGCTCAAGCCTGTTCCAGGCTGCTGAGCATCGATTCAGCTTTCAGATCATTGCTATCATCCCGATTATGTCCGGATTCATGCATACGGACTACAGAAGGCAGCAAGCCGATAATAATTTCAAGCCAGAAATATTGATGATCAATATTGGTGAGATCGTTTGCGTTCTGGTTTCTTTACCACTTGCTTTTGCGCTGGAGACGCATGTCGCTGGTGTTGCGGGCCTCATTGCGCGGACGGCGACGATGACGATCGTCACGCACGTTACAAGCCAGGAAAAATACCGTCTGGAGTTCGACCGATCAAAAGTGCCAACCTTATTTTCCTATGGAACGCCTTTGATTTTCAATAGCATAATAATGTATTCTTCGACCCAGATAGACCGGGTGACTGTCGGTATCTTCACCGATCCGGCTAAGCTTGGTGTATACTCGTTGCTTCTGCAGGTGATAAGCGCTCCAGCCGCGGTGATCATGAGGGCTACGGGAAATGTCGCGCTCCCGCTGCTCATGGCAGCTCAAAGTGACGCGGAGCGGGACAAGAAGGCGCGGGTTCTGGTCGAGAATGGCCTTATCGGCATCAGTTTTCTGTTTGCCTTGTTCGCGATCCTGTTCGTGGCGGATGTTATCGGCTTGTTGCTGGGGGCTCGTTACAAGCCGGAGGCCATGCTCGTCCTGGTCGTGGCTCTCTCCGCCGCCTTTCGGATCATGCGCGTTTGGCCGACCCAGGTGGCCCTGTCGCGGCAGCAGACCAAGCAGGTTCTCAATAATACGCTGACGCGCGCCGCCGTCATGCCGCTCAGCGTCTTGGCAGGTTATTCCGGCCTGGGTCTCGTCGCGGTATCAGGCGCGATGCTGTTGGGGGAAGCGGTGTCATTTGTCGTCGCGGTTCTGGGGATTACCGAACGTGACCGCGGCGGTTCTTTGTCGATCTGGCGTAATGCGGTTCAATCGATTGCAGTATTAACGTTAGCGGGCATCTTTGTTATCGAGATTGATGCTGGTGTGATCGGATTTGCTATAAAAATTCTGGTTGCGGGCACTTTCCTAGCCTTAATCGGACGTAAGGTTTCAAGGGTGTACAAAATTTCCAGATCCTGAGCCAAGGCGCCGGATTGTAAAGCTCATGCGAGGGCATTGATGATCAAGCTTGCGAGGTTCAAGCCTGTCTTTCTAAGAAACTCTTTGCGCCGCGTCTTTATCCATATGAGATGGGCTTATTATGTGTATTTCTGGAAGATGGACATTCACAAGGAAACACTGATTTCGTTGAAGGCGCATTTGGACAAGTCGCATCCGAGAGGTGTTCATATTGGCCGTGGAACCGCGATCTCGTTTGGTGCGACGATCCTTTCGCACGATTACGTGCGGCGCATGTACGCGGATACGAGAATTGGGGAGTTCTGTCAGATTGGTGCTCGTAGCATCATCATGCCGGGCATCACGGTTGGCAATCACAGTATTGTAGCTGCAGGCGCCGTCGTGACGAAAGATGTGCCGGATAATTGCATCGTTGGAGGCAATCCAGCCAAGATCATCAAGCAGGGCATCGATACGACATACTGGGGCAGGCTGAAGGAGTTCGACGACGGTCGCCACTAGAGCGCGAGCTGACTCGGGAAAACGGGGCGGCCGGACAAGTGGAGTTTCTGCCTGAAGGCGGCATGATTGCCGCGACAGGAGAGACCATGGCGAAACGACCGCGGCGGAACCACACGCCGGCCGAGTTCGCCCTCAAATCCCTGCGAGCCCCATAAATCTCATGACTGCCCGCATGGGAGTGCCTAATGAGCTCCAGCAATCGGGCATCCTCGATGCCGCTATCCTATACCGGGGCATAAAACCCGGCCCTGGCAACCCGCAGGACACGGCACATCAGGGTGACGGCATAGTCATGCCGATGCTCATTCATGAAGCAGTACTTCACTCGGGTTGCCTGGCAAAGTACCGCGCGGCTTTTTTTAGCAGATCGCGCTCTTCCTCGATCCGACGCATCTCAGCCCTCAAGCGAAGAATCTCGCTCCTGGCTTCCAGGAGCTCCTTCGACTGCTGCTCGGATCGGTCGGGTGAAACCGCCTTCACCCACTTGTACAGGCTGTGTGCGGAGACGCCCAGGCGCGTTGCGACATCGGGCACGGAGTAACCCCGCTCGACGACTTGCCTGACCGCCTCCTCCTTGAACTCCGGTGCAAATCTCTGCGCACTCATGACCAACCTCCTGTGCTCAAAGGATGGGTCGGCGGTGTCTAACGGACCGGGGGCAGTCCACATCGCGCCCGGCAGTCCTGGGAGAACGGCTTCATCGAGTCGTTCAATGCCCGATTGCGCGACGAACTCCTCGACGGCGAGATCTTCTACACCCTCGCGGAGGCGAAGATCGCCGTCGAAAGCTGGCGGCGGCACTTCAACACCGTGCGCCCGCATGGCTCGCTCGGATACAAGTCTCCCGCGCCGGAGGCCTTCATCCCCGCCATGACCGCACGGGCGGCTGCGCAAGCCAGATCAGCTACGCCGCTCGCACTGGCGCCGAGGCCAATCGTCCACGAACATCGTAATGGACCTCTCGGCGGGGGCGGATTCACCCCTCCAAACTGCCTAGCTCAAGCCGCTTTCCGCCAGGAACTGGCGCGCAACCTCCTCGATCGGTGTCTTATTGACATCGACCTTCGCATTGAGGCCCTGCAGGACCTCATCGGAAAGCTTGCCGGAGAGCGCGTTGAGCGCCGCTTCGAGAGCCGGATTGGCCTTGAGCACCTCGGTGCGCACCACCGGCACGGCGGCGTAGTTCGGGAAGAACTCCTTGTCGTCGGCAAGCACGCGGAATTTGAAGGCCTGGATGCGCCCGTCGGTGGCGAAGACGAGGGCGGCGTCGACCTGGGAATCACGCAGCGCCTGATAGGTCAGGCCGGAATCCATCGGCTTCAGATTGGCGCGACCGGCCTTGAAGCCATAGGCCGTCTGGAGGCCCGGCAGCCCATCGGGTCGCCCTGAGAATTCGGCGTTGATGGCGATGCTCAGCGGCTTCTTCGTGTTGAAGGCAGCCGCGAGGTCCGACAACGTCTTGACCGAAGCCGTCTTGGGATCATCGGCGCGGACGGCGAGCGCATAGGTGTTGTTGGCGCTCGAGGGCTGCAGCCAGGTCAGGTCGAGCTTGCCGTCGAGTTCCTTGACGCGCTCATAGGTTTTCTCGGTGCTCAGGCGCTCATTGATCTTGTTGTAGGTGACGAGGGAAGTACCGGTATACTCCCAGTAGACGTCGATCTGGCCGCCGATCTGGGCATCGCGCAGCACCTGCGAGCCGAGACCATCGCGCTTGTCGACCTCGAAGCCCTTTTTCTTGAGCAATTGCGTGGTCACCTCCGCGAGCAGCAGTTGCTCCGTGTAATTCTTGCCGCCGACGACGATGGGCTTGGCCTGTACGGGCAGCGCCCAGAGGGCTGCGAGCGCGGCCATGGCGAAAATGCGCGACGAAAGCTTCATGCCTGGTCTCCTTGAAGCTACGGGGGAAGGTCGGAAGGGTCAGCGTGACGGGTTGACGCCTCGCGGAATGGTCCAGAACTGGAGCTGGGCCATGATGAAGTCGATCAGCACCGCCAGCATAGCGGTGGGGATGGCGCCGGCGAGCATGGTGCCGAACTCGTTCAGCGCGATGCCGGTGAAGATCAGTTCGCCGAGCCCGCCGCCGCCGACCAGGAAGGCCAGCGGCACGGTGCCGACATTGATCGCGAGCGCGGTGCGGATGCCGGTGTAGATCACGAACAGGCTGTTCGGCAGCTCGACCTGGAGCAGCGTGTGGCGGGCCGAAAGTCCCATGCCGCGCGCCGCCTCGAGCAGATGCGGCGGCACGGCACGCAGGCCCGCCATCGTATTGCTGACGATCGGCAACAGGGAGGCGACGAACAACGCGAAGATCGCTGAGCCATTGCCGATGCCGAGCAGGCTCATCGAAAGGGCGAGCACCGCGAGCGTCGGAATCGTCGCTCCGACATTCAGGACCTGCAACGCCATGTCGCCGAGCCGGCGAAAGCGCGGCCGGGTGAGAAGAACGCCGAGGGGCACGCCGAGCAGGATCGCGGCGCCGCCCGACAGGGTCACCAGCTCGATGTGCTGCCAGCCGAGAAAGGCGATATCGTCCCATTTCTCGAGCAGTCCCGGCAGCAGGCCGCCGGCCCAGGCCCAGGCTCCGAGCAGGAAGACGGCGAGATGGACGCCATTGCGGCGCAGCCGGGTCAGCATGGGCAAAACGCCGTCAGCCATCCCGGTAGGTCTCCGAGAGCAGGCGCGTCATGCCGCGCAGGGTGATGTAGCCGACGAACATGCCGTCCTCGTCGACACAGGCGAGCCAGGAGACGTCGTGGCGGAACATCGTTGAGACCGCGGTGCGCAGATCCTCATGCGGCTTGATCGTCGTCGGCAGGGTTTCGTGATTCTCGCCGACCATGCCGCCGGCGCTGCGCGCCGCCTGGAGGGAGACGTAGCCGCGTGCCCGTCCGCGCGGCCCGACCATCACAATCGCCTGGTGGCCATGCGCCTCCATCGTTGCGATCGCCTGTTTCAGGCTGTCGGTGGCGCGGACCCGCGGCGGGTCTGCCAGCATGGCGTCGCGCACCTTCAGCAATTGCAGGCGCTTCAGCGTCCGGTCGCCACCAACGAAATCGGACACGAAACTGCTGGCTGGATGGGCGAGGATGTTGTCCGGCGTATCGTACTGGACGATGCGCCCATCCTTGAAGATCGCAATCCGGTCGGCCATTTTCACGGCCTCGTCGATGTCGTGGCTGACGAACAGGATGGTCTTGCGGATCTGCGCCTGCATCTTCAGGAACTCGTCCTGGATGATCACGCGATTGATCGGGTCGATGGCGCCGAAGGGCTCGTCCATCAGCAGGACCGGCGGATCGGCGGCGATGGCGCGTAGCACGCCGATGCGCTGCTGCTGCCCGCCCGAAAGCTCGAGCGGATAGCGGTGCAGGAAGGCGCCGGGCTCGAGCGCGACCATGTCGAGCAGCTCGGCCGCCCGCTCGCGCGACTTGCGCCGGTCCCAGCCGAGGATGTCGGGGACGATGCAGATATTGTCCTCGACGGTCTTGTTGGGGAACAGGCCGATCTGCTGGATGACGTAGCCGATGCTGCGCCGCAGCTGCGTGACGTCGCAATCGTTCGTGCTGCGTCCGTCGATCAGGATGTCGCCCGAGCTCGGCTCGATCAGCCGGTTGACCATCTTCATCGTCGTCGTCTTGCCGCAGCCGGAAGGGCCGAGCAGGACGCAGATCTCGCCTTCGGGCACTTCCAGCGACACGCGGTCCACGGCGGGCGTGGTGCTGCCGGCGAAGGTCTTGCTGACCTCGTGCAGTCTGATCATCTGGTCCTCAATCCCGGTGAGGTGAGCTTCCGCTGCAGCCACAGCAGGGCGAGGTCGGCGACGACAGCGAGCAGGCTGACGGCGAGCGCTCCGGTGATGAGCTGGCGCGGGTCGGTCTGGCTGATGCCGCGCGAGATGAAGGTGCCGAGCCCGCCAGCGCCGATATAGGCGGCGATCGCGGTGACCCCGATGTTCATCACCACTGCGAGCCTCACGCCGGTCATGATCACCGGCAGGGCGAGCGGCAGCTCGACCTCCCGCAGTCTCTGGCCTCTGGTCAAACCCATGCCGCGCGCAGCTTCTCGCAGGGCCGGATCAAGATTGCGGATCGCTGCGTATGTATTCCGGATGATCGGGAGCTGTGAATAGAGTAATACCGCGATCACTGCCGGCAGGTAGCCGATCCCGTGACCGACCAGCGAGAGCAGCGGGATCATCATCCCGAACAGCGCGATCGACGGGATGGTGATCAGCATCGACGCGACATAAAGCACGCCATCCGCCACGCGCCGGTTCTGGCTGAGCGCGATGCCTATCGGCACACCCGTGAGGATGGCCAGAGCGACCGCGACCCCGACGATGGCGATGTGCTCGCCGGTCCGGGTGACGATGAGCCCCCAGTTCAAAATGATGTAATTGAGAATGTCCATTGCGTTGATGCGGCTTTTAGAGCAGGCTATCCCGACTTGGCAACCCATTCTTGGGAATTTTTTATGATAAAATGAAAGTCATTCTTGATGGTGTCTATTCTAAGATTCTATTCATTCTGAAATATTTATTTCTCTTATAACAAGTGCATACTTTCTATGTCTCAAATTAAATTTTTAGCATTCGACGAATTAACTATTTTCCGAAACCTTGTAGCTTTTCATGCGCGGTGCAATCCGGTGCCGGTTGTCGTGAAAAGCCATCAATGAAAAGGACGTTTCATGTGTGGCTTCGTGTGCCTGTGGGAGATCGATGACCAGGGCGGGGCGCTGATCGCAGCGATGCTCTCGCGCCTCGGGCATCGCGGTCCCGATGCGACCGAGATCGCCCAACTGAGTGGGACGCCGGCCGTGATGGGCCATTGCCGGCTCTCGATCATCGGAGCGGAGAATGGCCGCCAACCCATTCGGGCCGGTATGGAAATGCTGGTCGCCAACGGGGAGATCTATAATCATGAGGATCTGAGAGCGATCCTCGGCGCCGAGATCTTCGATACGGCGAGCGACAGCGAAACTATTCTTCACTTGTTCCGCGCCGGTTCGCAGCGCTGGATCAGCCGGCTTGACGGCATGTTCGCCTTCGTATTGGCGACGCCGGACCGGATCATCGCCGCGCGTGATCCGCTCGGGATCAAGCCGCTCTATATGGCCCGCCGTGGCAAAGGTCTGGCTTTCGCCTCCGAACTCAAGGCTTTCGACGGCCTCGGTTTCGAGGAGATCAGCGCGCTTCCGCCCGGGACGCTCTTCGACAGCTGCGGGGGGCTGAGGCAATGGTATCGCGTCCCGTCGGGGGCGGCAAAAGCCGAGCCGGAGCTCGACGTCGACGCGGTGGCGGGTGAACTGCGCCTCGGCCTCGAAGAGGCGGTCGCCAAATGGATGGTCGCCGATGTCGAGGTCGGCTCGTTCCTGTCCGGCGGGCTCGACAGCTCCATCATCGCGGCGCTTGCGCAGAAGATCAGGCGCGATGCCGGGCAAGGGCCGCTCAAGACCTTCGCCGTTGGCACGGCCGGCTCCTCCGATCTGGTTGCGGCGCGGCGCGTCGCCGAGCATATCGGCAGCGACCATCATGAGTTGGTTTTCTCGGCGCAGGACGTCGCCGACAACCTGCCCCATGTGATCTACCATCTCGAAAGCGCCGATATCGACCTCGTCCGCAGCGCGATCCCAACGCTGTTCGCGGCCAGGCTGGCGCGCAGCCGGGTCAAGGCGGTGCTGACCGGCGAGGGGGCGGACGAACTCTTTGCGGGCTATGCCTATCATCACGGCTATGTCGACGAGCCGCGCGCGCTCGCCGACGAACTGACACGCAGCCTCGGCACCATGCACAATATCAACCTGCAGCGGGTCGACCGCATGACGATGGCGGAATCGCTGGAGGCGCGGACCCCGTTTCTCGATCGGGACCTCATCGCCTTGGCCCAGTCCATCCCCGCGCAGCTGAAACTCCGCCGGACCGACCCGGCGATCGTCGAATCGACCGGGCCGACCACCGAGAAATGGCTGCTGCGCAAAGCCTGCGCGGATCTGCTGCCGGACGACCTCGTCTGGCGCAAGAAGGCACAGTTCGACGAGGGCTCTGGAACGGTCGACGCGCTGCGCCAAGCCTTGCGGACTCTGACCGGCGCCAAGGGCGATGTCGATCAGCACAGTGAGGGAGTGCTGTATCGCGAGATGCTGTGCGGTCGATTCAGCGACCCCGACATGATCCTGGGCCAGGCCGGACAGTGGAATGCCAACCGCATCGCCGCCTGACGCCAGGGATTTGGCGGCACTTGCCGGGCCGACTCTCGTAGGGAGAGCCGGCCCGGGAGGCCGGGCGCGGTTTGCAGCTATCTTTCCGCGGCAGCTTGGTTCCCGGGCAGCCTGTTTCGTGGGCGTCCGTTCACGGCGACCTGGGTGACGCACCAAGCAACCGGATCCCAGAACGCCCGCCTGTCCCAGGCGCTTATGATGCTCGCGGCCACGGCCGTGATCGCCACGATGTTGAAGGCGTGGATATCGAACCGGGTCCCGACGAACAGGTTGGCGCTCCGGTTCTGAGGCCGTCGCTTTGCAGCGCATCGCGCCGTTCGGCGGTCGGGGGCATGAGCGCGAAGATCGCCCGCTTCAGCAAGACGAGGGGGGGCTGTTGCGGGAAGGCAACAAGCGTTGATGATCCCCGATGCGGCGAGAATTGTTTCATCATGAGGCCACAATTCGACGATGAACGTTGAGGCGGATCAAGAGGTTTGAAATTTAGCTCCCAAACGTGGAGGTAATGACCGAATCTTTGATTGGGTATGATCGCTCGCGATTCGTCATTTTCTGCTCCGCCGAGGTTCAGAAACGGGATGTTCTAAAAGTTCAGGTTTGATTTGTTTCGTCGTCTAATCTCTGTTCGCAATGTGGTTGCCGGTCTTCTGATCGCGGTCGCCTCTTCCGCGCAAGCGACGCCCTCCCTCCTCGTCGATACCGGTAGTCTCCAGGTCCTTCGGTCGAAGGATGCCGGGCGCGCCTGGTATCCGGCCTCGACCACCAAGCTGATGACGGCGTTCGTCGCCTTCGAGCAGTTGCGAGCCGGGCGTGTCGCGCTCGGCCAGGATGTCGCCTTTTCGCGGAAGGCGCTCGCCCGTGAGTCGGTGCAGTCGGGGCTCAAGCCCGGCAGCGTGATGTCCCTCGAGGATGCGCTATACGCGATGCTGGCAGTGTCGGCCAACGAGGCGGCGGCCGCGATCGCCGAGACCGTCGCCGGCAATGAGGCCGATTTCGTCGCGATGATGAACGATGCCGCCCGACGCCTGGGCATGACCGGCACGCATTTCGTCAATCCGGACGGCCTCTTCGACCGCAAGCAAGTCTCAACCGCGCGGGATCTGGCCCTGCTCGGGGTCGCCATCGACCGGAGCTTCCCGGAGTACCTGCGCTTTTTCGATCGCTCGGAAGTCAGCATCGATGGGCGCGTGCTGAAGTCGAGCGACGAGGTCATCAGACGCTTTCCCGGTGCGATCGGGCTCAAGACGGGCTTCGTCTGCGCATCCGGCAGAAATCTCGTCTCACTTGCCGTCCGCGGCGAGAGGCGCCTGATCGCGGTCGTGCTGGGCGCGACGACCGAACGGGAACGAAGCGAGCGCATCGCCCAGCTTCTGCAGTACGGATTTGCGAAAGCGGACGATAAGGGCCCCAAGCTGCGGGCGCTGCAGAATCAGAAGACCTCCAAACCCGAGGATTTGCGGGTCAGGCTCTGCGGCCCGCAGGCGGCAGCCTATGAGCGACGGCAAAGAAAACTCTACCCGATGGGGCATGCCGGGCAGGCGAGCTTCCTGGGCGCACCCACCGCTCCCAAGACTTGGAAGATCCGCACGCGGAGCACGTCCGTGGCGACATCCTCATCACCACCCAGTCCGGCACCGCGTCCCTCCGCATTGCGGGAGCAGTGAAAACGGGCCGGTCGTAAAAGGCGGCAGTAAGTACGTCCCGGCAGCGGCCTTGACGTTCGCGTGCTTCATTGGATTCACGCTCAATAAATATCATTCTGAAAGTCATAAAATAAAGCAGATAAAGTTCATATACTCAAATTTACGCCATATTATATCGTCATATTAGCCGCATCATGCGCTTTATTCTTCGTTCGATGGCCGGAATTGTCTCATTTCTTTCTATTTTTGCGCTTAGCATGGCTGCTATATTCGGACTTATATTCTTATATTACTCGAATGGTCTGCCGAATTTCGAGAAGCTGCAGGATTATGAGCCTCCGGTCACATCCCGAGTCCATGCGGGCGACGGGCGCCTCATCGGCGAGTTCGCCCGGGAGTGGCGGCTTTATCTGCCGATCTCCGCAGTGCCCCAAAATGTGATCGATGCCTATGTCTCGGCCGAGGACAAGAATTTCTACCGGCATGGCGGCATCGACCTCGCAGGCCTGACCCGGGCCGCGCTCTCCAACCTGCGCAATTTCGGCTCCGGAAGAAGGCCGCAGGGGGCCTCGACGATCACCCAGCAGGTCGCCAAGAACTTCCTGGTCGGAGCGGAGGCCAGCCTCGAGCGCAAGATCCGCGAGGCGCTCGTCGCTCTGCGGATCGAGGGGGCATATTCCAAGGACAAGATTCTGGAACTCTACCTGAATTCGATCTATCTGGGCGCGCCGACACCGGGGCGCGGAAGCTATGGCATCGCGGCGGCGGCGCTGAACTACTTCAACAAATCCGTGCACGAGCTTGAACTGCGAGAGGTCGCCTATCTTGCGGCCCTGCCGAAGGCGCCGACGGATCTGCACCCTTTCCGCAATCGCGAGCGGGCAATCGAGCGACGCAACTATGTCATCGATCGCATGGTGGAGAACGGGTACGCTGAGCGCGAGGCCGGCGAGGAGGCGAAGCGACAATCCCTCGGCGTGACCCCTTACGCGGTTTCGCCAAACAATATTGCGGCCGGCTACTTCGTCGAGGAGATCCGGCGCGAGGCCCAGGATCGCTATGGCGAGAAGAAGGTCGTGGAGGGTGGGCTCTCAATCCGCGCCACCGTCGATCCCGAGCTTCAGTTGATGGCGCGAAAGGCCCTCGTGGACGGGCTGGTGCGCTATGACGAGCCGCGAGGCTGGCGCGGGCCGGTCCGGAAGCTCGATCTGGGCGAAGGCGACTGGGGGCAGGCCCTGGGCGCGCTCAAGGTTCTCGGCGACGTGGCACCGTGGCGACTGGGCGTGGTGCTGAAAATTGCCGGCGATTCAGCCCGCATCGGGCTTCATCCTCTGCTCGACGCAGCCGGGAATCTGCGCGCCGAGCGCCGTGTCGTCTCCCTGGCCAGGGATGGCATTCGCTGGACCCGGCGCACGCGCGTCTCGCAGCTGCTTTCGGTCGGCGATGTCGTCTATGTCGAGCCTCTCGCGGACGACGCCGCCCGGGTCCGCCTGCGGCAGATTCCCGAGATCAACGGGGCGATCGTGGCGATGGAGCCCTTTTCCGGCCGAGTTCTCGCAATGGTGGGCGGCTTCTCTCACGACCAGTCGGAATTCAACCGCGCGACCCAGGCGCTTCGTCAGCCGGGATCGGTATTCAAGCCCTTTGTCTACGCGGCGGCGCTCGATAATGGCTATACGCCCACCAGCCTCATCCTCGACGAGCCGGTCACGATCGATCAAGGGGGCGGTCTCGGCGCCTGGCGCCCCAAAAATGCCGGACGCGCCGGCGGCTCCGGGCCGCAGACGCTGCGCAACGGAATCCAGCGCTCGAAGAACTTCATGACGGTACGGCTTGCCAAGGATATCGGCATGCCCCTGATCGGCCACTATGCGCGGCGCTTTGGCGTCTACGACGACATGCCTTTGGTGTTCTCGGGCGCTTTGGGGGCGGTGGAGACGACCGTGATGCGCATGACGGCCGCCTACGCCATGCTGGTGAACGGTGGCAAGCGCATCCGCCCGACACTGATCGACCGGATTCAGGACAGATACGGCAAGACGATCTTCCGGCATGATCGCCGACTCTGCTCGGGCTGCGAGGCGACGCGCTGGGAGGGGCAGGCAGAGCCGCGGCTGACGGACCAAAGCGAGCAGGTGATCGATCCCCTGACGGCCTATCAGATGGTCTCGATCCTCGAAGGCACGGTGCGGGCCGGCACGGCGCGGGTGGTCCAGTCGGTCGGGAAGCCCCTGGGCGGCAAGACCGGCACGACGAATGGCGCCAAGGACCTCTGGTTCATCGGCTTCTCGCCGGATCTGGTCGTCGGGGTCTATATCGGACACGATCAGCCGACCCCTCTCGGCGCGTCGGCCTGGGGCAGCCGCTATGCAGCGCCGATCTTCCGCGATTTCATGAGCGCCGCCTTGCGCGACAAGCCTGCCGTCCCGTTTCGGGTCCCGCCCGGGATCAAGCTGATCCGCGTCGACCCCCTCTCCGGTCTGCGTGCCGGTGAGGGCGGCATTCTCGAGGCTTTCAAACCGGGCACCGCACCGGCCGACCCGGCCGTTCCGCGCTTCTCCAACGGGCTGGCGGGCGGGCGACAGGATCGCGCGGCGCTGACGTCCGGCTCCGGAGGGCTGTACTGAGGCGCGGCAAAACGAGGCGCTTTCTGCGGCAGCTTACAGACGATTGCGATCTCGGTGTCGTTCTGCGCTCGTTGCGGTGGTGATCCGAGCCCTTAAAGCCGGATCGCTTTGGGTTAGAGTGTCCGTGCCGTTTCCCTTGGGGCTGGGAGGAGCGAAAGCCTTGAGGACGGCGTTCTTGGCCGGACTTTCGAACAGCCTGAACGACAGGATGCTGGCGATGATGGAGACCGCCGTCGCGATAGCGATCGTCGCGACCGTTATCGTTGTGCTTCGAGGAGCGAGCAGGGCGAAGATGATCGTTCCGATCAGATGGTGCCACATATAAAGCCCGTAAGAGGCGTTGCCCAACAGGCGAGACATAGGGCTGTCCGCAGAGGCCGGAGCCATCGCGCCGGCAAGGATGACGGCGGCAAAGGCGACGATGAGAATTTCTCCCGGCACGCGAAACCACATGAGGACGAGAACGCCGGCCGAAAGCGCATAGGTGATCGAGGCAGGGCATTCTCGATCCGACAGCCGGTCCTTCCAGGTCAGCCATAGGGCGATGCCGAGGAAGAAAGCCGGAACAGCGCGGATCATTGCGAACTGATAGGTCCGGTCATTCCACGGCACGAGGCCGAACCGATGTTCCAGGAATCGGATGACGACAAACCACAGGACGAGCAGAGCAAGGCTGAATCGCAGCTTCAGAGCTCTGGCCAGCCAGAACCAGAGAGGAAACGTGAGATAAAGGAACCATTCTGCGCTGATCGACCATGAAACGATGTTGAAGCTCAACCGATCGGAGAAGCCCCAAGCCTGAAGCAGAAGCAGGTTCGCGGGAATAGAGTCGAAGGCGTAACGTTCCGGCGCGCCGAGGCGAATCCGAAGAGCTGTGGCGGCGAGCGCGAGGGCGATGGCCAGGCCGAGCGTCAGGAGATGTAGGGGGTAGATTCTGGCCAGGCGCCGGATGAGAAACTGTCCATAGCCGCGTAACGAACCCACACGGTCCGCCGAGCTATGGGCGATCACGAAGCCGCTGAGGATGAAGAAGAAATCGACCGCGGCATCGAAGCCGTTGAGGTGGCGCTGCGCGCCTGCCGCATCCTTCAGCGCAAAAATCTCGAAATGAAAAGCGAGGACGCAAAGTGCTGCAAGGAAACGCAGCAGATCGAGTAGCACGAACTCCCGGCGCAACCGCATCCCCCTAAAAGCAGAAAATTCTCCCTCGCATGCGAGGGAGAATCTCAGTGGACAGGCTGTCCGGTATTAGACCGGCGGGTTGCTGGCCGCGAGGAAGGCGTCCCAGCCATTCGAGATGATGATCGTCTGCGAGACGCCGCAGCCCATATCGTAGTGCAACACGAGGTTGTCGTTGATCGCGCTACCCGGAGCCTGCTCGGTCGCGGTCCAGCCCGAATTGTTGACCAAAGCAACCAGGTCGGCAAACGACTTGATCACGCCGTTGGCGGCGCTTTCGGCGAAATCCCGGAAGTCGAGGCGGTCGCCGTCAGCGAAGTTGAGGTCGAAGATCTTATCGACATCGGCGCCGGCCGGCTTCTGATAGCTCAGCGCGCCGTTCTCGCCAAAGAAGCGGAACGTATCGGCGCCGCCGCCGCCAAACATCAGGTCGTCGCCTTCGCCGCCGACGAGAATGTCATTGTAGCGTCCGCCCCGGAGGATATCGTCGCCGCCGTTGCCGGCCAGATACGTGCCCTCCTTGTTGTTGGTAGCCCGGATATCGTGGTTGCCACCGTCGTCGTGAACTGCGTCCTTTGCCACGTGCTCAACTCCTTGAGATTGCTTCGAAACCGCCCTAGGCCAGGATATGCCGCCGCCATAAGCCAACCAATTGGTGGGAAGGTTTATCAGGAATTAACGTAACGTTGTCAAGTGACGCGATGTTCGAATATGCGGCTGATTGGAAGAATTTCGCGCGGCTGACCGAGGGGAGTGGTGAGTAAATCCAGAAAAGAACACCGTCGAATGGAGATTCGCCAAATCTTCGGGTAATGTGACGAATGCAAGAAAGCGCCGCTTGATTCCAGCTGTCGCGATACTTCACTGATCAATGTCTGTTTTTCCGCTGCGTCAAAAGAGCTTCTGAGCGCACCATATCGAGCCGTCGATCATGTGACGGAACGTTGCTTTGCCGGGTGGCGCTTCGCCCGTCGGATGGCCTTTGGGGAAGGAACCGTAGCGCCTGCGTCGATATATTCGTCAGATCTTTGCCGGCATGAGTCGGCCGAACGGTTTTCCGGCAGGCTCACTCAACAGATCGGTTCAAATTGGTATCGAGCGCATCAGAGACGTAAGGTAAGCACTATAGATCCCGAGCCGTTCCTGCGCGAGGTCGTTGCTGCGTTGCGCAGCCGTCGCCAGCTCGGCACGGCGGTCGACCGCGCCGAGAGTAAGGGCCACGAGCTCGGTTTCGTCCTGCTTCGTGCAGTCGCCCACGAGCGGATAGCCAACGGCGGCGAACAGGCCGCTGAATTTGCGGCTATAGGCCAGCGGCACCACGGCAATGCCTGACGACACGGCCGCGATCGTGGCATGCATGCGTGAACCGGCCAGGATATCGAGCCCGGATATGAAGCTCTTGGCCTCGCTCGGCGAGGCGAAGCGGGGGGCGATCGTGACCTCCGGAAACGTGTCGGCGATGATCCGCGAGACGTGGATATCGTCCTCGTTGTCACCGGTCGAGGTGATGACATGGGGCACCAGCACGACATCAGTATCGCCGCGCGCCAGAAGTCCGGAGATGATCTGGTCGATCATCGCGCGGTAATCGCCCTTGATGCCGAACTGGTTCTTGCCGGTATAGCCGCCGGCATAGAGCAGGCCGGAAACATTGAGGCCGAAGCGAATGCGTCCGTCCGGCGTCATTGCTTGCCGCTCGAATGGCAGGCGGAAGGCGACGTCGACGGTTTCGGCGGCGATATCGCCGAGCTTCTCCTGGTCAAGCACAGCTTTCGACTGGCCGTCGCGCGCGAAAACCTTGCGGCAGCGCTTCATCGCGAAGCTGGCCAGGCGCGCGGAAAGCGGATGCCTGAACGGACCGATTGTCTGCGGTGCCAGCACCAGCGGCTTGCCCTGCAGCAGGGCCATGAGCTTCGGCACCCACATCCACAGGAAGCGTTTCGCGCCATAGATGTCGGCGAAGCTGTCGCCGGCGCCGATATCCAGGACGATGTCTGCGCGCCCGAGCGCCTTCCACATCGGGAAGCCCGGCAGCAGGTTCTTGCTACCCCTGACGATGGTCTCCTCGGCATCGTTCTCCGCCGGCGGATAATGCGCCGCTCCGCCGAAGCCGATGACATCGAAGGTGACCCGCCGGCCGGCAGCAGTGGCGCTCTCGCGGATGATGCGCATATGCGCGATCGTCAGCGCGCCGACGCCGAGATTGTCGGAGCGAAGCGAATGCCACAGCAGGGCGACGCGCAAGGCCTCGCCGGGAGCGGCGTTGCCTCCGGCATCGGGGGTAGCCATCGTCATGTCGGGCTCCTCATCCAGAGCGGCTTTCCGGTCTCGCCCCGCAGCCCGGCCCACCACCCCGCAAGCGCGTAGCCGAAGTTTCTGACGGCGCCGTAACGCAGATACTGTGTCGTCAGCAGCAATGTCGTGATGAGAACGAACGGATAGATCGAGGCAAAGCGGCGTCTCGTCAGGAGCAGTTTGTTGCGCTCGTCGAGATAGACAGACAGGCGCGAGCGCATCCGCCGGTTCTTACTGGAGCCGATGGTGCTGCCATGGGCGTGATGCACGAGCGAGGCATGGGCGTAGCCGAGGCGATAGCGGCCCCGCGCAAGGCACCAGTCGATTTCCTCGCAGTAGAGAAAGTAGTCTTCCTTCATCAGGCCCACGGTCTCGATGAAGGGGCGCGAGACGAGCATCGACGCGCCGTTGACATAATCCATCTCGCGCTCGACCTGCGCGACATCCGGCATGATGGCGGGGTCGGCCCCCAGGCCGATATTGAGGCCGCGCGCCATCCAGCGCCGCCAGCGGCCGCCATAGAGCTGGACCTGATTGGTCGTCGGGTTGACGAGCCTGCTGCCGACCACGCCGTAATCGCCGGATGCGCGATGATCGACGAGCGCCCGCAAACTGTCGGGATCGGCCTGGGTATCGGGGTTGAGGATCCAGATGGCGTCCCAGCGCGACAGCCTGGCCAGGCAGAAATTGACGCCGCCAGCATAGCCCAGATTGTCGGGCGCGAGATGAAGGGTCGCTTCGAACGGGCCGTGAAGGCCCTCGAGCATGATCGAGATATCGGTCTCGCCGTCTCCGGTATTGGCCATTCCGAGCGCGCGAGCCATGGCAACAAAGGCCTCGCGTCCGCCGTTTTCGCAGATATGGACGGAGAGATTGCGATAGTTCATCCGCTGCAGGCAGCCGACGGCCTGCTCGACATCATCCGCATTGCGGAAGCCGACCATGATGACCGCGACATGGAGGACGGGTGCATGCGTCGAGGGCGCAGTCACCGCGCTTGGCTGCTCGGTCATGCCTGCCCTTCTCGTTTCTCAAATGGGACACGGTGTGCGTCGACGAAGCGATAGGCCCGGATCGCAAGGAGGATGCCAGTGGCCCGCATCCGGTCCATGGGGCTGCCGAGCTTGGGTGAGCGCATGACGCGGGGGAGATGCGCCAGCGCCGACAGCGGCACGGCCCAGCTCCGGACGAGCCACGAGGCTAGACCGCCGGCCTTCTCACGGTGGAGGGCGTAGCCCTCCCGGGTCAGCCTGCGCCATTTTCGGACCAGCTCCGACCAGTCTCGTCGCGCGGGGTGGCCGACACGGGCTTCCGGCGCATAGGCGACCGGGAAGCCGGCATCGCGCGCGCGCCAGCACCAGTCGACATCCTCGGAAATGCCGTCGCGAAACCCGCCGACCACTTCCCAGACGTCGCGCCTGACGAAGAGATTGGCCGAGACCGAGAAGCCCTTGTCGCGAACATAGCCTTCGTTGTTGAAGGCGAAGACCATCTCGAAGGCCTCGGCTGCCGACATCGCCGCCGGGTCCGATACCAGCACATCGACGCGGCCGCCGATGACAGGGGCCTTGGCCAGCGCCGCAAGTCCGTGCTCCAGCCAGTCCGGTGCCGGGCGGCAATCGGAATCGAGAAAAGCGAGAGCCGCACCCCGTGCCTGCGCCACCCCGGCGTTGCGCGTCGGCCCGGCGCCCTTCCGCTGGTTCTCGATCAGCAGGGCCCGTCCGGCGACGATCTCGGCAATGCTCGCGAAGCCCGCGGGCGACATGTTGTCCACCACGATGATTTCGAAACGCTCGGCGGGCAGTGTCTGCTGCCTGAGAAGGTCCAGGCAGATATCGAGATTGGCGAGATCCTGATAATGCGGCACGACGACGGAAACGACGAGATCGCTGCCCGACGGCTTGCCGCCTTCTTGTTCCGGCATCGGTCCGTTCATTGCGGCGGCTCGTCGCGCAGGCGGGCCAATGTGACGGCTGAGGGGTGATAGACCGCTTCCGGCTGCGAGGCCACGAGCGCGGCGAGCTCCTGCCGGTCCAGCAGCCACCAGCGGCTCGCCTCGATCGCAGCAATGGTTTCGGGGTCGAAGCGCATCCGCAACAGGCGCGCGGGATTGCCGGCCATGATCGCGTAGGCTGGCACGTTCCGCGTCACCACGGCGCCTGCGCCGATCACGGCGCCGCGCCCGATATGCTTGCAGCCGGGGGTGATGATCGCGTTGTGGCTGAGCCAGACATCGTCCTCGATGACGAGCGGCGGCGGGGCGATCAGGTCGGTCTTCACCAGGCCGAAGCGGCATTCATACAGAAACGGGTGCGTACTGAGCGCCTCGACGGGGTGATTGGCGTCGAGGATGCGTGCGGTTTTGGCGAAGGAGCAGTAGCGCCCGATCCGGGTCGTCAGCGGAATTCGCCATCGATCGAAGCAGCCATAGGAATAGAGCCCGACATGGATGTCGAAGCGTGTCGCGAAATAGTGCCTGAGCGCTTCGCTTTCATACTCGTCGCGCAGCAGCAGCCTGAGTCGCAGCTTTTCCAAAAGGCGTCCTGCGACCCTCATCGCATCGATCCCGCCGCTCTGACGGCGGCCAGCTCGGCGGCGCTCGCCAAGTCTGCATTCGGGCGCGGCCCGTATCGGCGATTCTGATCAGACATGGCGATGCTTCCTGCCATCGCAGCGTTCGAATCTCAATGGCTTACCTGCCCTTGAGAACCAATTGTTAGTGGTATGATTAAATTTGAAACTTTCGGCTTTTGAGGGCGTGAGGGTAGGAACAATTAACCGAGATATCGTGGGGAAACTTAACTACGCTCCGATACGTCGATTTAAACTTTCAGTTGTTATCTGAAGGCAAGGTTTGACAACGACAGGGAATTAGCATGAATACCTTCATTGGAAAGTCCCGCCGTAAGGTTAGTGCGATCGTTGCCGGCTCGGTTGCTGCGGTTCTTGCCTCGTTCCATGGCGTCGAGGCCAGCCGCGCTGATGAGCCGGTGCCTGCCGTCGAGATGCCGGCATCCGTTGGAGACGATGGGCTCATGCTCACCACCGGCTCGCTTCCGGTCAAAACCACGGCTGCTGCCGAAACCGTGCAGACCTTCCTCGTGCACCGCTCGGCCGTCCGGTCGGACAGCGTCGCCATCACGGTGGTCACGCTCGACACCCAGGAGGAGCGCACGATCGAAGTGCCGGGCGTCTCCGGAATGTCGTTCAACAAGATCTGCCGCACGGCGGACGGCTCCAGGATCGCCTGCGGTTCGCGGGCGCGGGTCCAGCTCGTGAACTTCGTCACGCGCAAGGAAATGACCTGCACGATGACGGCTCCCGTCGGCGAGGTGGCGAAGGTGGTCTCCTGCGCGGTGGGCGGCGAGGATCTGGCCGAATGGATCGTCCGCTCCGGGATCGGCCGGCCGGCCGTCGAAGGTCTGCACGTTGCGGCCATGCGCGAAGCGCGCGGCTCCGAGCGCGGCATGTGGGCCGACGCGGAGACCCGCAACGATCTCGTCCTGGCGGCCCAGCGCTGATCGGGCTCGCGCGCAGCGTGGGTCCCAATCGAAAACGTCGACAGCCTCATGACGGATTGGCGCCTGGCCGGCTATCATCTGGCCAGGCGGGTTAACCTCTACGGCAGGTAAAAGAGCCGAAGCTCCATCGGAGCCTTTGAAAGACCGCTATTGTACTGCTATAAGCAGATCGTCGCTGACTGATCTGGCGATGCGAACGCCAAATCGCCCCTTCTTCTTGGCGATCACGGCTGTTCATGGAGTCCTAATGGCGTTCGGCGATGCATTCCGGCCTGGCCGCGATCGGGCCGCCACGCCCATGGCCGATGCTCTCCGGACCTGCCGCCAGGCGTTTTGGGCGCTGTGTTTCTTCAGCGGCCTGATCAACCTCCTGATGCTCACCGGCTCGTTCTACATGCTCCAGGTCTATGACCGGGTGCTGATGAGCAACAGCGTGCCGACGCTGGTCATGCTCAGCATCATGGCGCTGATCGCCTTTGCCTTCCAGGGCGGTCTCGAGGTCGTCCGCACCCGCATCTTCGGGCGCGTGGCTGAAAGGATCGACCTGGCCAGCGGTCCGAAACTCTACAATCACCTCGTGCGGATGCAGGCGTCCCGGCCGGGCATGACGTCCGAGCAGATGCAGCCGTTCCGCGACCTGGAGACGATCCGCGCCTTCCTGTCGGGGGCCGGGCCCGTCGCTTTATTCGATCTGCCCTGGCTGCCGATCTATCTGCTCCTGTGCTTCGTCCTGCATCCCATCATCGGGCTGTTCGCTCTGTTCTGCGTCGTGCTGCTGCTCGTGGTCGCCTTCGTCAGCGAAGCCAAGCAGCACGAGCCTGCGCTGGTCGCCCATGATGCTGCTTCCAAGCGCAACATGCAGGCCGCGAACTCGCTGCAGGCCGCGGAGGCCATCGTCGCGATGGGCATGCTGGAGGCGATGCGCCAGCGCTGGGAGGCGCAGAGCAACCGCTATTCCACCCTAGCCCTGAGGGCGAACGACGTTTCCAGCGGCCTGGCCTCGGTTTCGCGTACGCTGCGGATGGTCATCCAGTCGGCGACGCTCGGTCTCGGCGCCTATCTGGTCATCAAGGGCGAGATGACCGCCGGCACGATCATCGCCGCCTCGATCATCAGCTCCCGCACCATTGCGCCGATCGACATGGCCGTCTCAAGCTACCGCAGCTTTCAGCAGGCACGGCTGGGCTACAAGCGCCTCGTCGCATTATTCAAGGATGCGCCTCCGTCGGACGACAAGCTGCGGCTCATGCCGCCGCAGCGCTCGCTGGCCGTTGAGAGCATCGTCATGGTGGCTCCGAGCGATGGCCGCCCGATCGTCAAGGGCGCGACGTTCCGGCTCGCCGCCGGGCAGGGGCTTGGCATCATCGGTCACTCAGCATCCGGGAAGTCCACGCTCGGCCGGGCTCTCGTCGGACTCTGGCAGCCCGCGCGCGGGCAGGTCGTGCTGGATGGTGCCTCGCTGCAGGACTGGAATACCGATCAGTTGGGGCAGCATATCGGCTATCTGCCCCATGATGTGCAGCTCTTCGAGGGGACGATCGCGGAGAATATCAGCCGGTTCAAGCCTGATGCGCCGGCCGAGAAGATCCATCGGGCGGCGACTGCCGCCGGCTGCTACGAGCAACTGCTCGCGATGCCGCAGGGCATGAACACCCGGGTCGGGGCCGGCGGGCTCTACCTGTCGGCTGGCCAGCGGCAGCGCATCGGCTTGGCTCGCGCGCTCTTTGACGATCCCTTCCTTGTTGTGCTCGACGAGCCGAATTCGAATCTCGATGCCGATGGCGAGCAGGCCGTGACGGCGGCGATCATGCAGGTGCGCCAACGCGGCGGGATTGCCGTCGTCATCGCGCACAGGCCCAGCGCGATCGCCGCAGTCGACGCGTTGCTTGTGCTGCGTGACGGCTTCGTGATCGGTTATGGCGAGAAGGGCGAAGTGCTGCGCAACACCATGGCCAGTTCGCCGGCGACGCAGGTCGCGACCGGCAATGCTCCGCCTGCGGGACTGGCTTCCGCCCGTGGCAATCCGAAGCTGCCGCGCGTCGAGAACGGCCCTTCGGGTGGTCCAGGAGCGTGAAATGAGCATCTTGTCGGCAAGCAAGGCTGTAACGAGGGTTTCGCGATGACCGAGCTGCTCGAGTTCAAGGGCAGGCAAGTGGAGACCCCGCGGCCCAAGGAGATGGGCTGGTACATCCGGCTCGGCCTGATCGCGAGCGTCACCTTCGTCGGTGCCGGCGTCGCCTGGGGCACGATGGCGCCGCTCGAGGGGGCGGTCATTGCCTCTGGCACCGTTGTCGTCGAGAACAATATCAACAAGGTGCAGCATCCGATCGGCGGCGTCGTAGGCGCGATCCTTGTCAAGGAAGGCCAGCGCGTCGCGGCCGGTGATGTGGTGATGCGGCTCGACGAGACGGCCACGAGAGCCAACCGGCAGATCATCGTGAACGAGCTCAACACCCAGCGGGTACGCCAGGCGCGCCTGAATGCGGAGCGTGAGCAGGCGGTCACGATGGTCGTGCCCGCCGATTTAAAGTCGCTGGCCGTCGCAGACCCCGAGATCCGGCAGGCTCTGGCAAGCGAGACGTCGTTGTTCGCCGCGCGGGCGCGGACCCGCGTCGGCCAGCGCGCGCAGCTCAACGAGCAGATCAAGCAGTCTCAGCAGGAGATCAAGGGCACGGACGCCCAGTACAAATCGGCCGTGGAGCAGGTTCGCGTCGCCGAGCTCGAACTGGTCGACATGCGCGGCCTGCTCGCCAAGAACCTCGTCGCCAAGCCGCGCGTGACGCAACTGGAGCGCGAGGTCGCGCGCATTCGGGGCACGATGGGGGAGCTCACGGCGAAGGCGGCGCAGATCAACGCGCGGATCAGCGAAACCGAACTCCAGATTCTGCAGATCGATCGTACGCTCGAAACCGAAGTCGCCAAGGAGAGCCGCGAGGCGGAAACCAAGGTCGCGGAGCTGCATGAGAAGCTCGCCACGGCCGACGATCAGTTGCGGCGCATCGACCTGCGCTCGCCCAGCGACGGCATCGTGCATCAGATGCAGATGCATACGGTCGGCGGCGTCATCGCGCCCGGCGCGGCGATCATGAGCATCGTGCCCGAGCGCGACGCCCTGGTCATCGAGGCCAGGGTCAATCCGGCCGATATCGATCAGATTCATGCCGATCAGCCGGCGCGGGTGCGTTTCACCGCCTTCAACAGCCGCACGACGCCGGAGCTGAACGGCTCGATCTTCAGGATCGCGGCCGATATCGCGCGCGATGAGCGGACCGGAGCGATGTATTACGTTGTCGGCGTGCGCGTCAGCGACCAGGAAACCGCGCGCCTTGGCAAGCTGAAGCTCATTCCGGGCATGCCGGCCGAAACCTTCATCAAGACATCCGAGCGGACTGTCGCCAGCTTCCTGATGAAGCCGCTCTTCGAGCACATGAACCGGGCGTTCCGGGAAGAGTAGGGTGTTTCGGGTCACGCCGGTCTGGTCGGGCGCGCCTTGGGCGTGCGGTCCGAGCCGGGGCGGCCATACCTGCTCCTTCGTGCCGCCGTCCTTGCGACAGACCGGGCATCGCGTGCCGAAGCGCGCGATGCCCTTTGCTGTCAGATGCCGTAGACGCCGCCGGCGTTGGTGAACGCGTCGGCCCAGCCGTTGAGCACGATGGTCTGCTGGTGGACGCCATCATCGAGTTTCAGGACAAGCGCGTTGCAGAAGCCCTTCTGGGCAGAGGCGCCGGTCGAGTATTTGACGAGCTCGACAAGGTCGGCGATCGAATCCGCCACGAAACCCTCGCCATAGCGAGCTGGGTTAGAAGTATAGGGCACCGTGATGTCGAGATCGTTGTCGGTCGCGGTTTCGGCGATGCCGTCCTTGTCGTCGAAGGACCCGGCCTTAAAACCGGAGACGACGAGCTTGTCGCCTTGCGAGAAGTTCAGATCAGCCACGATATCCGTATCGCGGCAGCCTTCGATCCGGGCGCCGTCGAAACGAAACTGGTCCGCGCCGCTGCCCCCGATCAAGATATCGTCGCCTCCGCCGCCGAGCAGCCAGTCATCGCCGGCGCCGCCGAACAGAAGGTCGTTCCCATTGCCGCCGTCGAGATAGTCGCTGCCTTTTTGTCCGAGAAGAAGGTCGCTCTTGTTGCCGCCAAGGATCGTGTCATCCAGGTTGGTTCCGTGGAGGAAATCTTTCTTGTCGGTTCCGACTATTCTGTTTTGTTGACCGGGTACTGCCATTTTACAAAACTCCCCTCAACTAACCAGCAAGAGATTTTACTGGTTAATGAAGTGTTTACAGGGAGGTTTTCGAGCGTCAATCGGACTGTAAAGTAACCATTAATCGTAAGTCATGCTTCTCGCAGGATGAGCGCCATACTGATGCTCTTGTTTGTGACCGGCTTGCTGAGATGAGGGGGCGCGCTTCCGTTTGGTCAGGTCGATCTCTTGACGTCGTCGATATCTGGCGGGGATGCGCCGCCTCGGTTTTCGCGGCATGGCCGGGAAGGCGCGACGTCTCGTGGAGATCGTTTCCACTGCTTCGCGAAAGGAACGGCTCGGCTCAGCGCTCCCGGAAGGCCCGCGCGATCTGGTCCGACAACGGCTTGAGCAGGAAGGTTAGCGGCGTCCTGTCGCCGGTCTTGACCAGCGCGTCGGCCTGCATGCCGGATCTGACCTCCAGCGGCGCCAGACGCTCGATCTCACCCTCCAGAAGGGCGATCCGGATGGTGTAGAGGCTCGCTCCGGTCTGCTGCTCCCTTGAGACGTCGGCTGCCATCCGCGCGACCTTGCCGCGCAGCTCGGGCGTCGTGCGCTGGTTGAAGGCGTGGACGCGGATGACGACCGGCTGGCCCAGCCGCAACTGATCGTAGTCCAGCGGCGACACTTTCGCTTCGAGGTTCAGTTGTTCCTCGCTCGGCACGATCAGCATCACCGGTTCGGCCGGATTGATCACGCCGCCGACATTGTGGACCGCGAGCTGATGGACATAGCCGGATGATGGCGCGCGGATCTCCATGCGCTTGAACTGGTCCTCTGCGGCGGCGTGGCGCTGCACCAGCTCGGAGATCCTGGCCTCGTTCTCGCGCAGGTCGCGCAGGACCTCGGTGCGCAGGTCCTCGTTGATCTGGAGGATCTGGAGCTCCGTCTCGGCGATCTTGCCTTCCGCCTGCGCGACCTGGGCCGCGAGCTGGCCATGGACGCCGTCGATCGCGACGGCGTCGCGCTCCAGCCCGGACAGGCGGCTGAGGCTGACCAGGTTGCGCTTGTAGAGGCCGCGCACGCCTTCCAGCTCGCGTGCCGTGAGCGCCGCCTCGCGCACCTTGGCTTCCATCTGCCCTTTCAGGCCCGTGATCTCGCTGCCGAGCTGGTCGATGCGGCGAGTGAGCTGCGAGCGGGTGCCGTTGCGCGCCGCGGACCTGGCGTCGAACTGGCGTCTCTCGGCGGCCAGGAGCATGGCGAAATCGACGTCGGACGCGCGGGCGGCGAGCGCTTCGGGAAATTCGAGCCGGGATGCCTGGTCGCGTTCCGCCTCGAGGCGGGCCGAGCGCACTCGCGCCTCGTCGAGCTGGCGGCTGATGATCTGGAGGTTGGTGCGCGTCACGGTCTCGTCGAGACGGATCAGGACGTCGCCCTGGTGCACGCGTGCGCCCTCGCGCACCTTGATGTCGCTGATAACGCCGCCGGTCGGATGCTGCACCTTCTTCGTGTTGTTCTCGACGACGAACTGCGCGCCCGCGACGACGGCGCCCGAGATCGAAACCGTGGTGGTCCACACGCCGACGGTGCCGATGAAGAGGCCAGCCGCGATGTAGCCCCTGCGGCCGAGCCGCCGGATGGCGCGCTCGTGATGGTCGGTCCGCTGCGTGTCGCGGCCGGATGGCGCGGTCATGAGTGGGCCCTCTGTTCCTGCGCCAGGATTTCCCGGGCCTCTTCAGCGTCGCGCATGGCCCTGGCCATGCGCCTGAGATCGCGGATGGATGGCTCCAGCCCGCCTTGCGGAGGTGCATTGGCAGCGGCGGCCGTTGCTGCCGGCTGCGATGCGCGTTCAGGCATCGGTTCACTGCGGGTCGTTGCGGCAAGAACCTCGTCGCGCGGGCCGAAGGCCTGGAGCCTGCCTTCGTTCATGACGCCGACCAGATCGACCGCCGACAGGCCGGAGGGGCGGTGGGTGATCACGATCACGATGCCGCGCCGTGCCTTCACCGCGTGGATCGCGGCTGCGAGCGCATTATCGCCATCCGCATCGAGGCTGGAATTGGGCTCGTCGAGCACGACGAGGAACGGATCGCCATACAGCGCACGCGCCAGCGCGATGCGCTGGCGCTGGCCGCCGGAAAGCGCCGCGCCGCCTTCGCCGACGACCGTTTCGTAGCCGTCCGGAAGGGCGACGATCATGTCATGGGCGCCGGCGATCTCGGTCGCGGCCAGGATGCCATCGCTGGTGGCCTCGGGATCGAACCGCGCGATGTTCTCGGCGATGGTGCCCGGGAACAATTCGACATCCTGGGGCAGGTAGCCGATCGAGCGGCCGAGGCTGTCGCCGTCCCATTGCGTCATCAGCGCGCCGTCGAGCCGCACCGCGCCGCGGGCTGGCTGCCAGATGCCGACCAGGGCGCGCGCGAGGCTGGACTTGCCGGAGCCGGACGGGCCGATCAGGCCCAGCGACTGGCCGGCGCTCAGTTGAAAACGGACGCTCATCACGATGAAGCGGCGGCTGCCCGGCGGATTCAGGGTAACGTCCTCGACGCTGACCGCGCGGCTGGGGGCCGGCAGGAACAGCGAGCGCCGGGACGATTCATGCTCGGGCAGGGTCGTCTTCAGCCTGGTGTAGCCCTGCCGCGCCGCGACGAAGGTCTTGAGATGGGCGACCGCAAGCTCGACCGGCGCGAGCGCCCGGCTGGTCAGGACAGAGGCGGCCAGCATGGCGCCGCCCGACATCTCGCCGCGGATGACCAGCAGCGCGCCGAGGCCAAGCACGGCCGACTGCAGGATGAAGCGGAACATCTTGGCGAAGGAATTGACGCCGCCGGTCGCCTGCGAGAGCTGCATGTAGTCGTCGACATGGCGCGCATGGATCAGGTCGAACCGCTGCGAGAACGAGCCGGCCATGCCCAGCGCCGAGATCGTCTCCGCATTGCGCCGGCCGGTTTCCAGCATTGCGAACTGGGCCGAGCCGCTCTGCGCGACCCGTTTGCCGGGGGCGATCGAGAAGCGCTCCGTCAGCACCGTCAGTCCGACGATCATCAGCATGCCGCTGATCGCCAGCCAGCCGAGCCAGGGATGCAGCATGAAGCAGACGAACAGGAAGACCGGGGCGAAGGGGATGTCGATCAGCGCGGTCGGTCCCAGGCTCCCTAGGAATCTCCGGAGCGCGGCGAGATCCCGGAAAGGCTGAAGCGCATCGGCGGGGGTGGCGCCATTCACCGGGGCGCTCATCGCGGCGCGCACGGTCAGCGGGGCGAGGCGGGCATCGACCGCAGCGCCGATACGGCCGAGCATCTGGAGCCGGATATGGTCGAGCCAGCCCTGCAGGGCATAGGCGGCGAGCGCGATGACCGAGACGCCGACCAGCGTCGCCACCGACCGGCTCGCCAGCACGCGGTCATAGACCTGCATCATGTAGATCGAGCCGGTGAGCATCAGGAGATTGACGATGGTCGAGAAGACCGCGACGTGAATCCAGGCTCGCGATGTTCCGCGCAGCGCTGCTGAGACGACGTTGCTTGAGACGGAATCGTCGCGAACCATAACTCAACACCGGATATCGGACGATCTCGACGACGCCCCGCCTCGCCGCACAATGCTGGAGCATGGTGTAAAAAACCTTTCCGCGATGCTGATTTCTCGACGGATCGTCTTTGACGCGACGTTAGGGTATGCGCGCTGGGGCAGATGTGGTTCCGGATGCCGCCCTTTGTTCGGGATGCGTAACCTAACTGGACATGCTGCGATATTCAGCCGAATACTCCCGATATGCGCGATCATCGCGCCGGCGGCCGAGGACTGTGAGTGTGTCGATTCGTTTGTTGTTCCTGACTTGCATGCTGTCGATCGGGGTCGCCGCCTCCGCTTCCGTCATAGCCCAGACCGCCAGTCGCCCGGCCGACCGCCTGACGGTGGGCTCCGTGGCGGAGTTCGACCAGGCGCTCGCCGGCGGCGGCGAAGCCAAGGTCATCGCGCTGAAACCCGGTGTCTACGACGAGTTGACGATTCGGGGCGTGTCCGCGGGAACTGCGGTCACGGTCGTCGCGGCCGAGGCGGCCAATCGCCCGGTGGTCCACAAGCTCTCGATTTCCGGTTCGCGTAATGTCCTGCTGGAGGGGATACGTTTCGTCGGGACGGGACAGGAAGCTCCCGAGACCTTCCTCACGGAAATCCGGCAAAGCCAGAATATCCGGATCCGGAGATCCGAGTTCAGTGCACCGCAGGGAAAGACGGCAAGCAACGCCGGCGCTCTCCGGGCGGTCGAGGTCACGACGTTGCATCTCGCCGACACGGTGGTCGAGAACCTGCACCGCGGCATCGTGCTCGACCGGAGCACGGCCGTGGTCATCGAGCACAATCAGTTTCGCCGGCTCAATCTCGACGGGCTCGCGATCGTGCAATCGGACGGCGTCACCTTCGACAGCAACCGTCTCGAAGCGTTCCGGCCGGAACCCACCGGCGCTCGCCACTTCGTGACGGCGTCGACACGGCAGACGACCGCGCCATCCCGGAACATCCGCATCACGCGCAACGTCATGATCCAGACGGAAGGCGAGCCGGTTGCCGGCGTCTTTTTCGGAAACGAGGAACAGCGCCCCTATGAGAACGTGGAGCTGTCGAAGAACATCATCCTGACCGGTTCTCCGCACGGCATCACGATCGATTACGCGGTCAATGCATCGATAGCGGACAATATGGTTCTGGATTCGCTTCAATCGTCCTACAACAACGCAATTCGATTGCTGAATGCCAGGAACAGCGAAGTCAGCCGGAATATGGCGGTGGCCTATGCCTATACCGGCAGCCAGGGGATCATCTCGCTGCGGAACATAACGGTCCCTCGCGGAGGCGGCGCCACCCGGCGCCTTATCGCCGAACGCCTGCTGGAGGGGCTGAAGCAGCAAGGTGCGGCGCCCTATCCGGTCCATGCCGGGCATTCGGTTCTGGCCGATCAGCGTGCGGCCGGACCTCGATCCTAGAAAATGCGTTAGAACCAAGACTTGGAGCATGCCGCGTTTCTGAGAAGTGCGGAATGACTCCGGGGCTCCGGCCTCGCCGAGGGCGCGAACGGCATCGAAGCCGTCAGCGCCCCTGGCCGATCTTCAGATGCTTCTGATCAAACCGCCGTCGATGCGGATCTTCGCGCCCGTCACATAGCTCGCCCGCTCGCTGGCGAGGAAGGTGACGACATCGGCGAATTCCTGCGGTTTGCCGTAGCGTCCGGCAGGGATCGCCGCCATCGAGGCTTTTGCAACCGCCTCGCGCGTGCCGCCGCTGCGCGCCGCCGCGGCATCGTCGAGTTGGTCGACACGTTCGGTATGGATGCGGCCGGGCAGGACTACATTGACGGTCACGCCGCTGCCCGCGACCTCAGAGGCCAGCGTCTTCGACCAGCCGATCACGGCGGCGCGGATGCCGTTGGAGAGGGCCAGCCGCGGAATCGGCTGCTCGACGCCGGAGGAGGCGATGGTGACGATCCGGCCGAAGCCGCGCTCGGTCATGCCGGGCAGCAGGCGCTGTGCGAGATGAAACAGGTTGGCGGCCATGCCCTCGAAATGCTTCAGCCAGTCCTCGCGCCTGGCATCGCGTGCCTCGCCTGGCGGCGGGCCACCGGAATTGCCGATCAGGATGTCGACGCCGCCCTCAGTGATCAGCCTGTCGGCGAGGGCATCGACCGAGGCGAGGTCGGTGAGATCGAGCCTGGCACCGCTGACGCGGCCGCGCTGCTCGGCCGGCAGGCCGGCGATCCAGCTCTCCGTGACATCGCTGCTGCGGGCCGCGGCGATCACCGTCGCGCCTTCTGCAGCGAGCGTCTGCGCGATCACCGCGCCGAGCCCGCGGCTGGCACCGAGCACGAGGGCGCGCTTTCCGACAAGTCCCAGATCCATCAGCCGATCTCCTTGAGCCGGCGCTCCTGCCGCGCGACGAGCCGTTCGATATCGGCGATATCCGTCTTGGACAACGCTCCGCCGGGCTTGCGCAGCGTGGCGGAAGCGATCGCGCCGCGCTTCGCCAGCGTGTACTTGCGGATGGCGAGGCCAAGGCCGGGCTGCTGCTCGTAGCGCGCCAGCGGCAGATAGGCGTCGAACAGGTCATGCGCCCGCTCGACCTGGCCGGCGGCATGCGCCTTCCAGACATCGACCATCATCTCAGGATAGGCGAAGCCGGTCATGGCGCCGTCGGCGCCGCGCGACAATTCCTCCGGCAGGAACATCCCGCCATTGCCGACAAGGATCGAGATGCGCCGGCCGCCCTGGTCGCTCGCCGCTCGTAACGCCGCGATCTTGGCGAGACCCGGCCAGTCCTCGTGCTTGAGCATGACGCAGGACGGGTGGGCGGCGACGATCTTCAGGATCACGGCAGCCGTGATCTGCACCTGCGTCACCAGCGGGAAGTCCTGAAGGACGAACGGCGTCTTGGCGCCCAGCGTCTCCGCCACCATGGCATAATAGGAGAGGATCTGGTCGTCGGTGCGCAGGTTGGAGGGCGGCGCGACCATCACGCCGGCAGCGCCGTCGCCCATCACGCTTTCGCTGAGTTCGGCCATCGCGGCGAAGCCGGCTGCCGAGACGCCGGCGACCACCGGCACGCGGCCATCGACCCGCTTCAGCACGCGGCGCACGAAGATGCGGGATTCTTCCGCCGTCAGCTTCGGCGCCTCGCCCATCATGCCGAGCACGGTCAGGCCGGTCGCGCCCTTCTCGAGATAGAAATCGACCATGCGGTCGGTGCTGTCGAGATCGAGCGCGCCGGTTTCGGTGAAGGGCGTCACCGCGATGACGTAGACGCCATCAGCGGTTTCATCGAGCAGAGCCATGGTGGTCCTCAGTTGCTGGTGGAAGAGGGCAGGGGTTTTGCCCGGATGAAGAGGTTTTTCTCAGGTTGGCGAGTGCTGCGTCCGGCAGTTCTGTTCGCATGTCCGCATTCTCGCGCAGTGCGGGATACGGTCGGCGCGCGGGATGGTGATGCGACCGAAGGCGTGGTCGTGGAGATCTCTTGTCGCAAATGCTATTCAGCCTTATTCGCGATAGCCGACTTCAGCTTCCGGTGAGAGGCCGCCCGCCCCAGCCCAGCCGGACGCGCCCGAGCGCCATGGTCACGGCGGCCTGCGTCGGCTCGACGACAGGCACGCCGAGTTCGCGCTCCAGCGGTTCTCGGAAGCGCGCCATGCCGGCGCAGCCCATCACCAGCACATCGGCATGGTGCGTGTCGCGCAAGGTTTTGCCGACGCTGATCATCCGGCCGAGCGTGAGGTCGTCATCGGCCATCTCGGCGATGGTGAGGTTCACCGGCAGGTCGCCGGCGAAGCGCTCCATCACGCCCATGGCGCCGAGATAGCGCAGATGCCTTGGGATCGAATTCTTGAGCATCGCGACGATGCCAAAGCGGTGGCCCAGCGTCAGCGCCGTCAGCACGCCGGATTCGGCGATGCCCAGCACCGGCTTCGTGCTCTGCTCGCGCAGGGCATGCATGCCGGGGTCGGAGAAACAGGCGACGACGAAGGCGGTGGCCTCACCCTCGAGGCCCGCGGCGCGTTTCAACAAGGCGGGGATCAGCCCATCGACATCGCGTTGCGACTGGATGCCGGGCGGCCCGTCGGCGAGCGTCAGGCATTCGATCGCCGGACCGCCCGCCATGCGCAGCGGTGCGACGGCGACGTCGATCTCGCGGGTCACGCGCTCGGTCGAATTCGGGTTGATGACGTAGATCGTGCCGCTCACGACACCTCTCCTTCGGGAATGGGGGCCTGTTCGCGCTGGCGCCAGCCATCCAGTGTCTGGCGCGGCTGCTGGAAGCGGTCGCCCAGGCCGAGATACCAGTCGGCACCGTGCAGGCGGCCGACGAGATCGAGCTTGTCGATATCGACATGCAGGCGCTCGTCGACGATGCCGTCGCGGATATGGAGATGGACGATCTCGCCGACGACGAGATTGCGATGCTTGGCGCCGAACGAAAGCGAGACGGTTTCGCGGCATTCGAGCTGGACGGGGGAGGCCGCAAGCCGCGGCGTCGCGACCTTGGCGCTCGCCGCGATATCGAGCCCGGCGGCCGCGATCTCGTCGATCTCGCGGGGGAAGTCGATGGCGCAGACCTGCATCGCCGCGACCATCGCCCGGTCGACGAGATTGACGACGAAGCTGCCGGTCTCGCGGATATTGCGCATCGTGTCCTTCAGCGGCTCGGTGCCGCTGCGCCCCTCGATGCCGAGCACGACCAGCGGCGGCGCGTGGCTGAAGACATTGAAGAAGCTGAAGGGCGCGGCATTGGCACGGCCCTTCCCGTCGACCGTGGTGACGAGGGCGATCGGCCGGGGCAGCACGGTGTTGACGAGGAGCTTGTAGAGGTCGCGCTCTTTGAGGTCGCCTGCCGCCCAGTCCATCGCGTTCAGCCCAGTTGCGTGTCGAGCAGGCGCACCGTCTCGGCCAGCACCCGGGCGCCGTCGCCGGCCTGGTCTGGCGTGATCGATTCCTCCGGCGCATGGCTGCGCCCTTCGAGGCAGGGCACGAAGATCATGCCGACCGGGCCGATATGGGCGATATGGACGCCGTCATGCCCGGCGCCGCTGGGCAGGTCGCGCGTGGCAAGGCCGAGCGAAGCCGAAGCGTTCGCGATGGCCGAGCGAACTTCTGGCGCGCAGGCCGTCGGCGCGACATGGCTGATCGGCTCGACCGCAATGGAGAGGTGCAAGTCTTCGAGGGCAGGGCGCAGATCGCGCACCAATGCTTCGCCGAAGGCCTTGACCGCTGCCTCGTTGCCGGAGCGGACTTCGAGCGTCATCACCGCCTCGCCCGGCACCGCATTCGACGCGTTGGGGCTGACCTCGATGCGCCCGAAGGTGGCGACAAGCGGCTGGTTGTCGCGCGAAGCCGCGAGCGCGCGCTTGTAGGCGGCCTCGATCAGTTTCGCAGCCCCGACCAGCGCGTCGGCCCGGAGCGGCATCGGCGTCGCTCCTGCATGGTCGGCCCTGCCGGTGACGATGATGCGTTCGCGGCGGATGCCGACGATATCGGTGACGATGCCGATCGGGATGCGCTCGTTCTCCAGCACACGGCCCTGCTCGATATGGACCTCGACATAGGCCGCGATGCCATCGCTCGGCCGCTTGACCGAGGCCAGCTCTGCCGGTCGCCCGCCGACGAAGGTGATGCCTTCGCGCAAGGTCATGCCGTCCGGACGGGTCAGCGCCAGATGCTCGTCGGTCAGCGTTCCCGCGAGCGCGCGGCTGCCGATGCAGGAGAGGCCGAACTCGCTCGGCTCCTCCGCCAGGAAATCGACGACCTCCAGCGTATGGCGCAGGCGGTCGCCACGCTCGCTGAAGCTCTGCGCGACTTCCAGCGCGGCGAGCACGCCGAGAATGCCGTCATAGCGCCCGCCCGAGGGGACGGTGTCGGAATGTGATCCGATCAGGATCGGCTTCAGCGTAGGATCGGCCCCAGTGAGCCGGCCGATCAGGTTGCCGGCGGCGTCGAGTTCCGTCTCCAGTCCGGCTTCGCGGAATTCCGCGGCGAGCCATTCCCGCCCTTCGAGGAAGCGCGGCGTGAAGGAGCGGCGCGTCCACGGACGCTCCGGGTCGGTGATGGCGGAGAGCGCCTCGATGCGGCGCCAGAGCCGGTCCTGATCGATCGACATGGCGGTCACGCGGCCGGGCGCAGGAAGCGGCCGTCGCCGGCCTTGTTGCGGATTGCCTTGCCGTCCCAGGCGAGCTGGCCGCGCACATAGGTCGCGGCGACGCGGACGCGGAATTCGCGGCCTTCCATCGAGCTCCACTTCACAGCCGACAGGCTCTTGCCGGGATCATGGATGAAGCGGCCGGGCTCCAGCACGGTGATGTCGGCATCGGCGCCGGCTTCAAGCCGGCCCTTGTCGGCGAGCAGGAAGGCCTTGGCCGGCCCCTCGCAAAGCTGCTTCACCACGATGGTCGGCGACAGGCCGTGCTCCTCGCAGCCGGTCCAGAGCGCCGGCAGCAGGGTCTCGATGCCCGGCCCGCCCGAGGTGTTCTTGAAAATCATCGGATCGCCCTTCTTCTCCAGCCCCCAGGAGACGTGATCCGACGAGATGAAGTCGCAATGGCCGGCGGCGAGATGGCTCCAGAGCAGGTCGCTCTCGGCCTTCGGGCGGATCGGCGGGTAATGCTTGATCTTGGCGCCGAAGCGCGGGCCATGCTCCTCCGCATTGAGCATGAAATACTGCACGCAGCTCTCGACCGTCGCCTTGTAGCCGGCCTGCTTGTACATGTTGCAGATCTCGAAGCCGCGCGAGGTCGAGACGTGGACGGCATGAGCGCGCGCGCCCGTCTCGGCGCCGATCTCGTAGATCCGGGCGGTGGCGAGGTTCTCGACCAGCGGTGTATGGGCGCGCAGGAAGGCGTCCGGACCGGTATCACCAGCCTCGATCAGCCGGGCAATGTTGCGCCGGGTCATCTCCTGGTCCTGGTTGTGGACGCCGCAGAGCAGGCCGGTCGGCTCGATCAGCTTGAAGGCCTCGTAGAGCGTGTCGTCGCCGATGCGGGGGAAGCGCGTCGGGTTGGCCTCGAAGGTCGAGAACTTGAAGGCGCAGGCGCCGGCCTCGACCAGGCCCGGAATGGCATGAAGCCCGTTCTCGATGGTGATCGTGGCATAGAGCGCGACATCGACATGGGCGTCGCGCTCGACCACCGCGACCTTCTCGTTGAAAAGCTTGGCGCTGGTGACCGGTTCCGGCTCGTCATAGGGCATGTCGACCATCACGGTGACGCCGCCCGCCGCCGCCGCCCGCGAGCACATGCCGATGCCCTCGTGGTTGGCCTGGCTGCCGGAATGGACCTGCCCATCGATGACGCCGGGGATGATCCACTGTCCCCGGAAATCCTGGGTCTCGCGCGCCGAAGGTGGATTGCCCTTGCCGACCTTGCCGACCTTGCCGCCGCTGACGGCGACATAGCCATCCTCGATGATCCGGTCGGACAGCACGATATTGCCGCGAAGGACGAGATCGAAATCGCTCATGTTGGGTATCCGGTGATCCTGCGGGGTAGACGAAGGAGTGCGTTCAGCCTTCGCGGCCGAGCGCGTAATCGGTGAAGTTCATGCCGAGCGCCTTCTCGACGATCGGATAGACGCTGGGGTCGGTCACGCTGGAACTCAGCGGGATCTTGTCCTTGGGCACGCGCAGCACCGAGAGCTCCATGCCCTCGCTGACATGGCCGGCACTGACCGGCTGGCCGTCGGTGTCGAGCGTGGTGATCACGTCCGGGAAGCAGGCATGGCGGGCGCCGTCGAGATCGGTCACCGCCATGTACTCGTTCATGACATGGATGATGCGGGCGGCAGCGCCGGTGCCGACCTGGATCGTGCCGATGTCGAAAGCTTCGTTGGTGTAGCGCACGTCCTTCTTCGCGACGGTGCCGCGCGCGATGATCGAGCCGCCGGTCTCGTCGCAGATCGCGTCGATCACGGCGTTGCCGCCCTTCGGCTTGGCGGCGAGGATGCGTTCGCCCAGCGCCAGCGCCATCGAGATGCCGCCGAGCGCCGCGTTCTTGCGGACATAGGCCGCCGAAACGGGATTGCGGCAGGAGGCGATGAAGCCGCCGGACATGTCCGAGGCCGTGCGCAGGATCGGCGAGATCTTGGCGGTCGCGCCGCGCGTCACCAGCTCGATATACTGGTTCTTGGAGCGGTTGCCGCCGACCGCGACCTGGATCGTCGCTTCCGGGCTGTTGGCGAGGCCGATCGAGCCCATGTCGCCGGTGGGGTGGGCGCGGATGTCGCCGACGGCGTCGACCACCTTGACCCCGAGGATCGCGCTTGGAAGCCAGGCATTCAGCGTGCTCGACATGCCGTTCTGGCCGATGATCAGGCCGTAGATCGGCTTGCCCAGCGCTTCCTGAAGCAATTGCACGGCCTTGACGTAGTCGATGCCCCACATCTCCCACTCGGTCGTGCCGGCGGGCGCGCCGATGGCGGCGGCGGTGGCGATGATCGCGTCGTCGGGGATTTCGTCCATGGTGACGAGTTCGGGCTTGCCGGTATTGACCGCGGCGGTGCCGAGCATGCGGCCATGATCGGCCCAGCCACCACCGCCCGCCGCGAAGACCGATCCGCCAGCAACCGCCGCTTCGACGTCCCTGCTCGTCAGAAAGCGTCTCATTGGCCGGCCTCGCTCTTCTCCCGAGCCGGTCGTTGCCGGCACGAGGTCGAACTTAGAGCGCTAGGCGCGAAATGAATCATGCTTATTATGCGGCCGACCATAATCGGATGTTATCCTCATGCGCCTCAATCTCCGGCAGATCGAAGTCTTCCGAGCCATCATGATCACCGGCTCGATCAGCGGCGCTGCCCGTCTGCTCTCGGTCTCGCAGCCCGCGATCAGCCGTCTGCTCGCCTACACCGAAGATCGGCTGGCGCTGCGCCTGTTCGAGCGTGTGCGCGGCCGCGTCCAGCCGACGCCTGAGGCGCGCCGCCTATTCCAGGAGGTCGATCAGGTCCATCAAGGCGTGGTCAGGGTCAACGAACTCGCCGAGGAATTGCGCGAGCGCGGCACCGGCTCGGTGCGGATCGTCGCGAGCCCGAGCGTCGGCCAGACCCTGGTGCCGGACGCGATCGCCCGCTTGCGCGACCGCTTTCCCGATCTGCGCGTCGAGTTCGAGGTTCTGACGATCCTCGAGATCATCGCCAAGGTTGTGGCAGGCCGTGCCGATCTGGGCGTCTCGATCCTGCCCGTCGACGAGCCGACGCTCGACATGGAGGTGCTCACCGAGGGGCGACTGATGGTGATCATGCCGCGCGACCATCCGCTGGCGCGATTGCGCGTCGTCCGCCCGGCCGATATGGCGCCTTACCCGCTGATCGGCTTCGGGCCGCAGACGCCCTATGGCGATGTCGTCGGCCGGGCGCTCACCCTGAAATCCGTACCGCTCAGGATCAGCACCGTCGTGCGTTTCACGCCGGTCGCCTGCGCCATGGTGCGGGCCGGTGCCGGCGTTGGCGTCGTCGACGAGTTTGTGCTGCGCGGCCGGACCTGGCCTGAACTGGTCTCGCGGCCGCTGGCGCCGAAGACGCGTGTCCGCGCCCATCTGCTGACGCCCCGCTTCGAGCCATTGTCACGCACGGCGAACGCTTTCGTCGACATTCTGCGCGGCCTGGTGCCGCCGCCGCCGGCCAGAAAGGGCGAGGAAGGTGAGGGCGGCGCTTAACATCAGGTTATGGCCACCCGACAATAAATGATTGGCTGGGCATGATTTTGCCCTGTTAGGCTCCCTTTGGACATGGCCGGATTGCTGCATGAAAGGGGTGCGGCACTCGCGGTGTAGCCACCACGCATAACGGGAGCGGGAATCATGAAGCTGAATTCGATCAAGCTGACGCGTGCCTTTGCGGCGGGCGCCGTGCTCGCCGCGATGGTCGCCATGCCGGCCATGGCGCAGGATGCCGATCATCCTCAGGGCGAGAAGCTGAAGGTCGCCTGCGATCTCGGCTTCGCGCCCTTCTGCTTCAAGACGCCGACCGGCGAGACGACGGGCTTCACCTACGACATGTCGGCCGCGCTGGCCAAGCAGCTCGGGCGCCCCGGCGTCGAGGTGACGGATTCGAACTTCTCGGCGATCTTCGCCGGCCTGTTCTCCAAGCGCTACGAGATGATCCCGGCGCCGACCAACATCACGACCGAGCGCGCGGCACAGATGCTGTTCAGCGAGCCCTATATGCCGACGGGCCTCGGCTTTCTCGTCAAGAAGGGCGGCAAAATCGCCGGTCTCGATGACCTGAAGGGCAAGGCACTGACCGTCAACAACGGCTCGATCTCGGACAAGTGGCTGACCGATAACGAGGCCAAATACGGCTACACCATCCAGCGCTACAACAAGAACGCCGACGCCGTGCAGGCGGTGATGATCGGGCGCGCCTTCGCCAATGTCGCCGACGCTCCTGTCTCGCGCTATGTCGCGACGCAGACGCCGATGGCGGAAGTTCCCTTCGTGCTCGATGGCGGCCGCAATTTCGGCATCGCCTTCCGCAAGGAGGACGCGACGTTCCGCGCCAAGGTCGAGGCGGCGCTGGAATGCATCAAGAGCGACGGCACGCTGGCCCAGCTCCACGAGAAATGGTTCGGGGTGAAGCCGGCGGCGGATTCCTCGACCGCCAAGATCTATCCGGGCATCGGTGCGCCGGATTTCGAGGGCTATGACGCGACCCCGCACAAGGCCACCTGCAAGTGACCTCCGCGCCCGCCATGACGGCATCGTCGTCCGAGACGATCGTTTCGATCGAGGGGCTGCGCAAGAGCTTCGGCCAGGTCGAGGTTTTGCGCGGCGTCGACCTCAAGGTCGGCAAGGGCGAGGCCGTCGTGATCGTCGGCTCCTCCGGTTCGGGCAAGAGCACCTGCCTGCGCTGCATCAACCGGTTGGAGGAGCCGACGGCGGGCACGATCCGCGTCGGCGGGCATGAGGTCACCGGCCCCAAGGTCGATCTCGACAGGTTGCGCCGCGGGATCGGCATGGTCTTCCAGGGCATCCACCTCTACCCGCACAAGACCGCGCTGGGGAACGTTTCGCTGGCGCTGCGCAAGGTCGTGGGCCTGAGCAAGGAGGCGGCGGAGACCAAGGCCCGCCACCATCTCGAAGTCGTCGGCCTCGCCCACAAGGCCGATGCCTATCCGGCCGAGTTGTCCGGCGGCCAGCAGCAGCGGGTCGGCATTGCGCGGGCCATGGCGCTGGAGCCGCAGGTCATGCTCTTCGACGAGCCGACCTCGGCACTCGATCCCGAGCTCGTCGGCGAAGTCCTCAACGTCATGGTCCGCACCAAGGAGATGGGCATGACCATGATCGTGGTGACCCATGAGATGAAGTTCGCGCGCGATGTCGCCGACCGTGTCGTCTTCATGGACCATGGCGCGATCCTGGCCGAGGGCACGCCGCAGGAGATCCTGGTCAGTCCGCAGCACCAGCGCATCCGCGACTTCGTGATGCGCTCGCACGGCTGACGGCACCCATGGACCAGATCGTCCGCTATTTCTTCGATTTCTCGCTGATGGCGGCCTATTGGCCGGACATCCTGCGCGGCTTCCTGATCACCGTGCAGATGTCGATCCTGACGGTCCTGATCGGCATTCCGCTCGGCCTCGCGCTGGCGATCCTCAGGCTCTACGGCATCCGGCCGCTGAACTGGCTGATCATCTTCTACATCGATTTCTTCCGCTCGATCCCGCAGCTCGTGCTGATCGTGCTGGCCTATTTCGCGCTGCCCTATTTCGGGCTGGTGCTGGAGCCGATCACCGCGACCGTGCTGGCGCTGGCGATCGTGCTCTCGGCCTTCGCCGAGGAGATCTTCTGGGCCGGTATCAACGCCGTAGCGAAGGGGCAGTGGGAAGCCGGCCGCTCGACCGGTCTCTCCTTCACCAGGACGCTGGCCTACATCATCCTGCCGCAGGTCGTGCGCATCTCGATTCCGCCTTTGACCAACCGCGCCATCGGCATCAGCAAGGGCACGACGCTGGGCTCGGTCGTGGCTGTGCCGGAACTGCTCAACGTGACCTCCAGCATCCAGTCCAACGTCGCCAATCCGACCGCGCTGACCGTCGGCGCACTCCTCTTCCTGCTGCTGTTCCTGCCCTTCGTGCGCTTCACGCGCTGGCTCGAACGCGCCTATGCGCATCCGAGGTCATGATGGACGATCTCGTCACGACCTTCCTCAATATCGATGTCCTCCGCCAAGTCTGGCCGCTGCTGCTGCAAGGCTTCTGGATGACGCTGGCTCTGGCCGCCGTCGCCGTGCCGCTCTCCGTGCTCGCAGGCATCGCCATCGCCATGGCGCAGGATGTGCCCAACCGGCTGCTGCGCTTCCTGCTGATCGCCTATGTCGACGTGATGCGGGCGATCCCGCCTTTGGTGCTGCTGATCTTCATCTTCTTCGGCCTGCCTTTCCTCGGCCTGAAGCTGAACGAGTTCACCGCCGCCGTGCTGGCGCTCACCCTCAACGGCTCCAGCTATTTCGCCGAGATATTCCGCGCCGGCATCGAATCCGTGCCGAAGGGCCAGCGCGAGGCGGCCCGCTCGACCGGCCTGAGCTGGTACAAGAGCATGATCCATGTCGTGGTGCCGCAAGGCACGCGCAACGTCTTGCCGGACCTGATCAGCAACACCGTCGAGCTGGTGAAGCAGACCTCGATCGCCTCGGCCGTCGCCTTGCAGGAACTGCTGCGCTCGGCCCAGCTTGCCCAAGGGCTGCTCTATAACCCGACGCCGCTGATCGCTGTGGCGATCGTCTATTTCCTGATGTTCTGGCCCTTCGTGCGGCTGGTCTCGCGCCTGCAGAACCGCACCGCCATGTCCGCTGCATGACGGTGGTGTCACCCGTCGCGTTAGCTCGCGACGGGAAAAAGCCGCGTGATGCGGTTCGGATTGGTCTCGGCCAGGAAGATGTCGCCGGATGGGCCGAGCCAGAGTCCGTGCGCACCGTTGAGCACCGGCCGGCAGCGGCCGAGCAGTACGCCCTCCGCCGAAAGCACGCTCAGCGTCGGGATCGAATCGCAGACATAGATTCGGTCCTCGGCATCGGCGACGACGTCCTGCGGCCTGAGGAAAGCGTCCCATACCTCCAGAAGCGTGCCCTCCGCCGTGAAGCTCTGCACGCGGCTGTTCTCGCGGTCCGCGACGATGACGCGTCCGTCACTGAGCACGCAGATGCCGTGTGGCGTCAGGAAGGCTCCCGGCCCGGTTCCGACCGAGCCCCAGCTGGCGATCAGGCGGCCAGTTGCGTCGAAGCGATGGATGCGGCCGTTGCCATACCCATCCGCGACATAGAAGCCGCCATCGGACGCGAAGGCGATGTCGCTGGGGTGATTGAACGGCTGGCCTGGCCGATGGCTCTCGCCGATCTGCTGCCCTACGCGACCTTCGAGATTGCAGAAGAAGATGCGATGCGCGTCGCGGTCGACGATGGCGAGCCTGCCATCGGGCGTTGTCGCGATCTTGTGGGCATCGACGCAGAGTCCTTCGCCCCAGTTTCTGACGAAACTGCCGTCGGCCGCGAGCGTGACGACGCAAGGCCCTTGCGGGTCGACGGCGCTGTCGTGGCGCAGCAGGACATGGACGAGCCCGTCCTCGCCGACCGCGAGATCGGTGACCCGGCCCGGCGTTGCGGGCAGGGCGCCCCAGGGACGCTCGATGCCGTAGAGCCTGTCGCCGAGCGCGACGCGCAGTTCCGTTTTCATCCTGACCTCGTTGCTGTTTCGCGCGCTGCGGGCTGCCATCGATTCATGGCCCCGGCCGCATGGAGAGAAAGACCATGAGCGATTTCGACCTTGTCATTCGCGGCGGCACGGCTGTCACCGCCACCGATATCGGGGCTCTCGACATCGGCATTGCCGGTGGCGTCATCGCCGCGATCGGCACGGGTCTGACACGCGGCAAGGAGGAGGTCGATGCGCAAGGCCTGCTCGTCCTGCCGGGTGGCGTCGACAGCCATGTCCATCTCGACCAGCCCTTTTCCTCCGGCGCCGACATTGCCGATGGCTTCGCCAGCGGCACGGCTTCTGCAGCGGCCGGTGGCACCACCACGGTCGTCTGCCATGCCCCGCAGATCCGCGGCGGCTCGCTCGCTGGCGCGGTCGCCGCCTATGCCGAAAAGGCGAAGCAGGCCCGGATCGACCACGCCTTCCACCTGCTGGTCAACGATCCGACTCCCGAAGTGCTCGACAAGGAGCTGCCGGCGCTGGTCGCGGCCGGGCACCGCTCGGTCAAGATCTTCATGACCTATGACAGCAATCGGCTGGGTGATGCGCAGATCCTTCAGACGCTCGCGGCGGCGCGGCGTGCCGGCGCGCTCGTCTGCGTCCATGCCGAGCATCACGAACTGATCACCTGGCTGACGCAGGCGCTGCTGACGTCCGGCCAGACGGCGCCGCGCCATCTCGCCTGGGCCAAGCCGATGGTGGTGGAGCGCGAGGCGACGCATCGCATTCTCGCGCTGGCCGAGGCGCTGGATACGCCGATCCAGATCTTTCACGTCTCCGGCCGTCAGTCCGGCGAGGAGGTCGCGCGGGCTCAAGGGCGCGGTCAGAGGGCCTGGGCCGAGACCTGCACGCAATATCTCGTGCTCGACGAGGCCGACATGGACCGGCCGGGCTTCGAGGGCGCGAAGTTCATGATCTCGCCGGCCCTGCGCAATGCCGCCGACCGGGAGGCGCTCTGGCAATTCCTGCGCGACGGCGTCATCGACATCGTCTCGTCCGACCATTCGCCGCTGCGCTATGACGATCCGCGCGGCAAGAAGCAGCATGGCGAGAACGCGCCCTTCAACAAGATCCCGAACGGCGTGCCCGGCCTCGCGGCGCGGCTCCCCATTCTCTACTCGGAAGGCGTCGCAAAGGGGCGGATCGACCTGCGCCGCTTCGTCGATCTCGTCGCGACCAACCCGGCAAAGCGTTTCGGGCTCGCCCCGCGCAAGGGCGCGCTCGCGGTCGGGGCCGATGCCGATATCGTGCTGTTCGATCCGAACCTGCGCGTCACCCTCACCAATGCCATGCAGCATCACGGCAGCGACTACACGCCCTATGAGGGTATGGAGCTGCAGGGTTATCCGAGGGCGACCTACCAGCGCGGCCGCCTCGTCTTCAACGGCGAGCGCGTGCTGGCGGAGCCGGGGCAGGGGCAGTTGCTGGCACGCGCGCCTTACGCCGAGATCGCTCCGACCGGTCGCTTTCCGACGCCGTTCGATCCGTTCGGCTGACATTGCCAAGGAGGGCGCTCAGGCGCCCTCCGGCTTTCCGAGCGGGGCGCCGACGCCGGTGCGCTCGGTCAGCAAGCCGTAATGCTCGACGCGGCGATGCCTGGCGAAATCGAAGATCGTCGCCTTGCCGAAGCGGGTGTCGTCGAGATCGCAGGGATGGACGAGCACGCCGTCCTCCTCATGGTCGAGCTCGCCGACGATCTTGCCGTCCGGCGCCGCGATCAATGTGCCGCCGAAGAGGGGATAGCCGTCCTCGTTGCCGGCCTTGGCGACAGCGACGACCCAGGTCGAGTTCTGGTAGGCCCCCGCCTGCACCGACAGGCGGTGGTGGAACATCCGATCGGCCTTCGTCTCGTTGAGCGAGTGCCCGTTGGCGGCAGGGGTGTTGTAGCCGAGCACGATCATCTCGACGCCTTGCAGGCCCATGACGCGATAGGTTTCGGGCCAGCGCCGGTCGTTGCAGATCGCCATGCCGAACAACCCGCCCTCGAATTCCCAGACCGGGAAGCCGAGATCGCCCGGCTCGAAATAGCGCTTCTCGAGATGCTGATGCGCCCGCTCGGGGTCGAACTCGACATGGCCGGGCAGGTGGATCTTGCGGTATTTGGCGACGATCCGGCCGCTGCGGTCGACCAGGATCGAGCTGTTGAAATGCCGTCCCTCGGGGGTCAGCTCGGCGTAACCGAAGCTCATGCCAAGACCGAGCTCCCGCGCCTTGTCGAACAGCGGCTGCGTCTCCGGGCCGGGCATGCTGCGCTCGAACCATTGATCCGCCTCGGCGCGGTCCTCATGATACCAGCGCGGGAAGAAGGTGGTCAGCGCCAGTTCGGGAAACACGGCGAATGTCGCGCCCTGCGCCTTGGCCTTTTCCAGCAGCGCGATCATCCGCGCGACGACCTGCTTGCGGCTGTCGGCCCGCTGGATAGGACCCAACTGTGCGGCGGCGACGGTGATGAGGCGGGGCATCGGCAATGTCCTGATGTGGCCTGTGATCTGGTTCTCTCTGGGAATGGCTGTGGGGCCTGTTCCACCGACAAGCTCTAGAGGCCCAGCCTCCATTGTTCTCATGCTTTATTTGGGATCAGGCATAACCTGATGTTATTCGGATTGGAGCGGTCTTCGGCGTCAAGCCGATGGTCGGCGCCGGAGATACCAGAGCGCGAAGGCACCGGACACGGCGAGCTGACCGGCGACCAGCAGGAAGGGCCAGTCGAAGCTGCCGGTCCGGTTCGCGATCACGGCAAAGACCAGCGGGCCGCAGATCGAGCCGAGGAAGCCGAACAGGCTCGCCCCCGAGGTCACGTCGCCGATGAGGGCGGGCGGCGACACCCGCGCCAGCTCCGCCATGTGCACGCCGTTCCAGCCCATCGAGGTTGCGCCGACCAGAGCCATGCAGGGATAGATCAGCCAGGGGTTCGTGCCGGCCGTGCCGATCAGCAGGGCGGTGGCTGAGCCGGCAGCCAACGCCAGCACGCAGAGAAGCTGCAGGCCGTTGCCCATCCGGTCCGCCAGCCAGCCGAAAAAGATGCGCGCGAAGGTGCTGGCGATGAGCAGGGTCGCGACGAGATGGCCGGCTTCCGCGAGCGTTCTGCCGTGCCGGGTGACCATGTAGGTCGCGGTGAACGCGGTGATGCAGGCCTGCGAGATCGAGAACGAGACGCCGAGCGCTGTCAGCATCGGCAGCGAGGCATGCGCGCTCAGGACACGCGCCGAGCGCGAAAGCGACGAGGGCGACAGGAACATCCGGGCCCAGGCCCGGTTCTGCGTGCCCTTCTCCGCATCGAGGCTCCTCCGGAAGGGTTGCACGGCCAGCGCGCTGATCAGGACGACGGCGACCACGGCCCAGATCGCGCCGGCAAAGCCGAGCCCCAGGACCATCGGCGCGACGGCAAAGCCGGCGATGGCGCCGCCGAGCGGGACGCCGGCCTGCTTGATCGAGAAGACGAGCGTCCGATGGCCGGCGGGTGCGGTGCGCATCAGGATCTGGCTGCCGGCGGGCGTGTTAGGTGCGAGTCCGAGCCCGATCAGCAAGGCACCGGCAAGCCCGATCACCGCGAAGGGTTGTGACATGAGCAGGAGCCCGGCTGCGACGCAGGCAAGCCCGATCTGCAGTGCCCGGACCGGCCCGTGATGGTCGAGCATCGGATTGCCGCAGGCGAGGAACCAGCAGATGCCGATCGAGACCACGGCCGAAACATAGCCGATGCTTTCTGGCGCAAGGCCCCAGCGCAGAGTCAGGAGCGGGCCGAGAAGCGGGATGACGGCTCCGGCGAAGGAGCTCACGACCTGGACGAGCAGAGTGGCGCTGAGCGCGCTTCCCCACAAAGGCAGCTTCAAGGCGGTTCCCCCGATCCCGTCGCTGCGCGCCTGTCCCGCTTCTGGGATCGAGCGGGTAAAACGGCAGCGTCGGAAACGTTCATCCGGCAAGGGCCGCATCGGGTCGAGATGGATTGACGGGCTGGCGGGGCTGCGTCGGGAGCATGCGGGCGCCGATTTCGCTCGCCGGCTCTTCGTGGCGATTGGCGGCCCGGCTAGGTCGCGACCGCCTGTTCGATCAGCACGAGCCTCTTGCCAGCCTGGACGGTGTCACCAGGTCGGCAGGCGATATCGGTCACCACACCGTCGACGCCGGCCGAAAGCGACGTGAACAGCTTCATCGATTCGAGCACGATGACGATCTGCCCGGCCGCGACTTGATCGCCCGGTGTGACGCGGACTTCCGCGACCACGCCCGGCATCGGGGTGAGCACCGCTCCTGAACCGGCTCCGGCACCACCGGCCGTCGTCGCAGGCCGTGCCTCGCTGCCGATCCTGATGTCGAAGCTCTCGCCCTCAAGCGTCAGCCGGACTCGCTCCCCGGCCATGGCGTGGCTTCCGCGCAGTAGCCGGTCTTCGAAGAAGAGTTCGAAGCGCTCGGGGCCGATGCGCAGGGCCAGTTCGATCTCACCATCTGCGTCGAGAACGATGCGTCGTCCGTCCGGCTGGAGCCGGACCTCCAGTTTCGTCTCCCCGCCTTCCTCACCGGCGATCAGGCGGCTCGTCGCCACGCCGCCGGCCGGGGCCAGCATACGGAAGCCAGACAGCGTGTTCCAGGCATCGACGCTCGGTCGGGTCGTCTTCCGCTTCTCCAGCCAGAGCAAGGCAGCGACGGCGCGCGCCAGCCGCTGCCTTGGCCGTTTCGCGGTCCAGCCATAGGGGAAGGCGTCCTCGATGAAGCGCGTCGTCGCCTTGCCCTGGGCGAAAAGCGGGTGCTCGACCGCGTCGATCAGGAAGGGCAGGGTGGTCGCGGGGCCGAGAATGGCGAAATCGCGCAGGCCCGCCGCGAGCCGCGCGCAAGCCGTGGCGCGATCCGGTCCGGCTGCGATCGCCTTGGCGAGCAGCGAATCGTAGAACAGCGTGACCTCGGAACCCGCCTTGACGCCGCTATCGACGCGGATCGAAGCCGGCTCCGCATAGCCTTCGACCCGTCCCGTATCGGGCCGGAAACCCTGGTCGGCGCGTTCGGCCGTGATGCGGGCCTCGATCGCATGGCCGCTCTCGCGGATTTCCGGCTGCAAGGCCGGCAGCCGCTCGCCCGCGGCGATCCGGATCTGCCATTCCACGAGGTCGTAGCCGGTGATCGCCTCGGTGACGGGGTGCTCGACCTGGAGCCGCGTGTTCATTTCCAGGAACCAGGGCTCGTCGAAGCCGTCCTCCAGGATGAACTCGACGGTGCCGAGATTGTCGTAGCCGATGGCTTTGGCCAGCGCGACGCCGCGCTCCAGCAGCTTCGCCCGGATCGCCGGCGCGAGATTGGGCGCGGGGGCCTCCTCCAGCACCTTCTGGTTGTTGCGCTGGACCGAGCAGTCGCGCTCGAACAGGTGCACGACATTGCCGTGCTTGTCGCCGGCGACCTGCACTTCGAGATGGCGCGGGCGCATCACCAGTTTCTCGATTAATAGCGCGGGATCGCCGAAGGCGGCCTGCGCCTCGGCGCGCGCGATCTCGATCGCCGGCACCAGCTCTTCGGCCGAGAACACGCGGCGCATGCCCTTGCCGCCGCCGCCGGCCGAGGCCTTGATCATCACGGGATAGCCGATCCGCGCCGCCGCTTCCGCCAGCGCGGCGTTCGACTGGTCCGCGCCGGCATAGCCCGGTACGCTCGGCACGCCGGCCTTTTCGGCGATCAGCTTTGAGCCGATCTTCGGCCCCATCGCGGTGATGCATTCGGCGGAGGGGCCGATGAAGATGCGCCCCGCCTGCCGGCAGAGCAGCGGGAGGTCCGGCTTCTCGGAAAGGAAGCCGTAGCCCGGATGGATCGCTTCCGCGCGGCTGCGGGCGGCAGCCTCCATGATGGCTTCCGCCCGCAGATAGCTGTTGCGCGCGGCGGCGGGGCCGATGCGCACGGCCTCGTCGGCAAAGGCGACATGCTGCGCATCGCGGTCGGCATCGGAGAAGACGGCGACCGTGCGGATGCCGAGGCGCCGGCAGGTCCGCATGATCCGCACGGCGATTTCACCGCGATTGGCGATGAGGAGGGAGCCGATCATCGGGGTCACATCCGGTAGACGGGGCGATGCCCGGGCAGGTCGATCTCGCGCGCGGCGAGCGAGAGGCACAGGCCGATCACGTCGCGGGTCTGGGCGGGTTCGATGATGCCGTCGTCCCAGAGCCTGGCGGTCGCATAGTAGGGCGTGCTCTGCTCCTCGAACTGGCGGCGCGTCTCGCGGTCGAGCTTCTCGATCGCGCTCTCATCGGCATGGCCACGCGTCAGGCTCGAGCGCCTGAGCTCGGTCACTACCGTCGCGGCGACATCCGGCGACATCGTCGCGATGCGCGCATTCGGCCAGGCGAAGAGAAAGCGCGGCTGGAAGCCGCGGCCGCACATGCCGTAATTGCCGGCGCCATAGGAGCCGCCGATGATCACGGTGTAGCGCGGCACCCGCGCATTCGAGACGGCATAGACCAGCTTGGCCGAATGCTTGGCGATGCCGCCGCGCTCGGCCTCGGTGCCGACCATGAAGCCGGTGATGTTCTGCAGGAACAGGAGCGGAATGCGGCGCTGGTCGCAGAGCTCGATGAAATGCGCGCCCTTGAGCGCGCTGTCGGAGAACAGCACGCCGTTATTGGCGATGATGCCGACCGGCTGGCCGTGGATATGGGCGAAGCCGGTGACCAGCGTCGCGCCAAAATCCGGCTTGAAGGCGTCGAAGACGCTGCCATCGACCATGCGGGCGATGACCTCGCGCACGTCGAAGGGCTGCTTCAGGTCGGTGCCGACGATGGCCTCGATCTCGGCGGGGTCATAGAGCGGCGCGGAGACGGGACGCGCAGGCGCGCGCGACGGCGCCGGCCAGTTCAACGCGCCGACGATGTCGCGGAGCTTGGCGATCGCCTCATGCTCGTCCTCGGCGAGATAGTCGCTGACACCGGAGACCTGCGTATGCATGTCGGCCCCGCCCAGCGTCTCGCCATCGACGATCTCGTTGATCGCGGCCTTCACGATCGGCGGCCCGCCGAGATGGATGCGGCCGGTGCCGCGCACCATCACGACCTCGTCGGAGAGGGCGGGGATATAGGCGCCGCCCGCCGTGCAGCCGCCGAACACCGCCGAAATCTGCGGCAGGCCGGCCGCCGACATCCGGCATTGCTGCAGGAAGGCGCCGCCGAAATGGTCGCGGTCGGGGAAGACGCGGTCCTGCTCCGGCAGGAAGGCGCCGCCGCAATCGACGAGATAGACGCAAGGCAGCCGGTTCTCGAAGGCGATCTCCTGCGCGCGCAGATGCTTCTTGACCGTCTCGTGGAAGAAGGAGCCGCCCTTCACCGTCGCGTCATTGGCGATGATCATGCAGGGCGTGCCCGCGACGACGCCGATGCCGGTGACGATGCCGGCACCCGGCACCTCGTTGCCATAGAGCTCCCAGGCCGCGAGGGGGGAGAGTTCGAGGAAGGGCGACAGGGGGTCAACCAGCAGGTCGATGCGTTCGCGCACCGGGATCTTGCCACGCTCGCGATGGCGCGCCCTGAGCTTCTCGCCGCCGCCGGCCAGCACGCGCGCATGGCGCTCCCGCAAGGTCTGGATCAGTGCCCCGTAGGCGGCCCGCTTCTGCTGCTGTTCGGCCCCCGTACCGATTCTGCTCTCGATGACCGGCATGCGTGCTGAGCCTCCTCGGGCGTCCCGTCAGCTCGCTCGCCGTCGGGTGTCGTTTGCTACCTACCTGCCGGTAGGCAGTTGAGCAAGGAGAATCGATGGCGGCGTTCGCGGGGGCTCAATGCGGGTCGGCTAGGGCATGCGTATCGCAGCGCAGCCACCCGGTAGGCGATGGGATATCCGCTCTGGATGTCAGGGAACGTTCGGCCTTGGCCCGAATTCGTATGCTGACACGCATGGGATAAGTATCTTGATATCAAGCCAATCCCAGGAGCTGCCGCGCTCCTCTGCCCGCCGGAGGAGCGTCGAGGCCTATCAGAGAGGAGACGACCATGAAGATCGTGACCAGTTTGAGCTTCCGGGGAGAGTGCCGGGCGGCGTTCGATTTCTACGCCAAAGTCCTTGGCGGAAAGATCACCGCCGCAATGCCCTATGGCGACGCTCCGCCGGGAATGCCGATCACCGACGCGAAGTACAAGACCTGGCTGATGCATTGCTGGTTGGAGGTCGGCGACCAGGCCCTGATGGGCGCCGATATGGACACGGCATGGGCCCCCAATGTCGACAAGCCCAAGAATGGTTTCGACGTCACCCTGCATACCGGCGACAAGGCAGAGGGTCAGCGCTGGTTCGATCAACTCGGCGAGGGTGGGCGGGCCGTCATGCCGTTCAGCGAGACCTTCTGGTCGCCCGGCTTCGGCTCGCTCGTCGATAAATTCGGCATTCCCTGGATGATCAACACCATCCCCCCGGCCGACTGGAAGCCGGCGCAGGGTTGAGCCGCGGCATGACGCCCCGCGGAATCCCATGGCCCCTGTTGCCATGAGGAAGCTTGCAGGGAGCCGCTGTGAACTCGGAGGCCCGGCGCAATCTCGGGAGGTGCTTCGCAGCGCCTCTCACACGCGCCTGTAGATATCCTCGATACGAACGATATCGTCTTCGCCGAGATAAGACCCGACCTGAACCTCGATCAATTCGAGCGGTATCTTGCCGGGATTGGCCATGCGATGGAGACAGCCGATCGGCAGATAGATCGATTCCGTTTCGTGCACGACGATGGTCTCGTCGTTGCGCGTCACTTCGGCGGTGCCGCGGACCACGACCCAATGCTCGGCGCGGTGATAGTGCTTCTGCAGTGAAAGCATGCCGCCCGGCTTCACGGTGATCCGCTTGACCTGATAGCGCGCGCCCATATCCACCGAGAGATACTTCCCCCAGGGGCGCTGAATCTCGCGATGGGCGCCGGCTTCCGACTCGCCGTGGGCGGTGATTAGCGCCACCATCTCCTTGACCTGGTCGGCCTTCACCTTGGGCGCGACGAGGACGGCGTCGCGCGTCGAAATGACCGCGATATCGTCGAGGCCGATAACGGCCACCAGCGCATCTTCCGACCGAATGAGGTTGCTGGAGCCGTTCAGCACATAGCCGCGCCCCTCGATGACGTTGCCGTCTGTGTCCTTCTCGGAAAGTTCCCAGACCGCCGACCAGCCTCCGACATCCGACCAGCCGAAATTGCCGGCGACGACGGCCGCTTTCTGGGTGCGTTCCATCACCGCATAATCGATCGAAATGGTCTTGGCCCGGCCGAAAGCGGGGGCGTCGAGCCGCAGGAAATCGAGATCGGGCTCGGCCCGGACGATGGCTTCGGAAACCGGCGTCAGGACATCCGGTTCGAAGGTCTCGAGCTCGGCTCGCATGGTTGCCGCGTCGAAAATGAAGTTGCCGGAATTCCAGAGATAGCCGTCCAGCAGATACTGCGCTGCGCGCTTGGCGTCGGGCTTCTCGACGAAGGCGGAGATGCGGCGGGCGCCGTCCGCGATGTCGTCTCCCGGCCGGATATAGCCATAGCCGGTGGCCGGGGACGTCGGGGGGATACCGATCGTGACGATGTGGCCCAGCTCGGCAACGATTCCGGCCTGGCGGCAGGTTTCCACGAAAAGATTGCTGTCCTGAACGACATGATCGGCGGCGAAGACGCCCACGATGGCGTCAGGATCGCGCGCGAGCGCAAGCTCGGTCGCCGCTGCGACGGCTGCCGCGGAATCCCGCCGCACCGGTTCGAGCACGATCTGCGCCGTTGCCCCGCAAGATTGGAGCTGCTCCTGAACCGTGAAGCGATAGGCGACATTGGTGATAACGATCGCAGGCGCAAAGACCGTGTCGTTCGAAATCAGCCTCATGACCCGTTGGAAGGTGGAATCGTGGCCGAAAAGAGAAATGAACTGCTTCGGCATCGTGTCACGCGAAACCGGCCACAGCCGGGTTCCGGAGCCACCGCACATCACGACAGGTATAATCTTTGAAGACATGGGCGATCGACCTGAATGACTCTTCGGATCAAGCGTTCGATAGAACATCTTGAATAATCATTCTAGCTGCAGGAAGGCGCGCGTTGAGCTCGCCTTTCTGGATCGATTTCCAGGTCTCGGAGATTACTCTGCAGCAGCGTCGCGAGTTTGCGCCGCTGACATGTCTTTGGAGCTGCGCCGGCGAGCGGCGCGGCGAATGAGGTCAAGCCGCTCCGGTCACGGTCGGGCGCATGGCCGCTTGGTGCCTCGTCGTCGCGTCTCGACGAAGGGGGAGACTCCCCCTCACGCCAGCAGGAACGACTGCTGCAGCACGTCGCGCGAATCCAGCCCGAGCTGAACGTCGAACTGGCCGCTCTCGACCACTTCCTTCAGCTCGCCATTGACGAACTTGAGCTGGTCCGGGCCGATCTCGAAGCGCACCACGCGGCTTTCGCCGGGCTTCAGCGTCACTTTCTGGAAGCCCTTCAGCTCCTTCACCGGCCGCGCGATCGAGGCGTAGGGGTCCGCGATGTAGAGCTGCACGACATTGGCGCCTGCGAAGCTGCCGGTATTGGTCAGCGTCGCCTCGGCGGTGAGCTTCTCGCCGCGCTTGATGCGGTTGGCCGAGAGCTTGAGGTCGGTCAGGGTGAACTGGCTGAAGCTTCGGCCGAAGCCGAACGGATAGAGCGCGCCCTGCTCCTCCTCGAAATATTGCGAGGTGTAGTTGCCGGGCTTGCCCTCCGTATAGGGGCGGCCGATCCGCAGCGCGTTGTAATAGGTCGGGATCTGGCCGGCCGAGCGCGGGAAGCTGATCGGCAGTTTGGCGGAGGGGTTGTGGTCGCCGAACAGGATGTCGGCGATGGCGTTGCCGCCCTCGGTGCCGGCGTACCAGGTCTCCAGCAGCGCGTCGGCATTGTCCTTTTCCCAGCCGATGGCGAGCGGGCGGCCGTTCATCAGCAGGACGACGAGCGGCTTGCCGGTCGCCTTCAGCGCCTGCAGCAGCTTGCGCTGCGAGCCGGGCATCTCGATCGTGACGCGGCTCGACGATTCATGCGACATGCCGCGCACCTCACCGACGACGGCGATCACCACATCGGCCTGGTTGGCGACGGCGACGGCCTCCTCGATCATCACATCGAGCGGACGGGAATCCTGGATGACCTCCGGCTTGTCCCAGTTCAGGAAGTTCAGGTAGTCGACGACCTTCTGGTCGTCGAGCACGTTGGCGCCGCGCGCGGTCAGCAGCTTCGCCTTGCCTTCGATCGCCTTCTCGATGCCGGCCTTGACCGTGACGGCCTGTTCGGCGACGCCCTGCGCCGACCAGCTGCCGAGGATGTCGAGCCCGGAATCAGCCAGCGGCCCGACGAGCGCGATCGCGCCCTGCTTCTTCAGCGGCAGGGTCTGGTTGCGGTTCTCCAGCAGCACGATGGTGTCGCGGGCGATCTCGCGGGCCGGCTCGCGGTGCAGGCGGTCGTTCGCGCGCACATCGACCGGGTCGTCCTCCTGCTTGCCCATGCGCAGGAACGGGTTGGCGAAGAGGCCCATGTCGTATTTGGCGCCGAGCACCTCGCGCACGCAGGCGTCGAGCTCAGCCATCTTGATCTCGCCGGAGACGATCAGGCCGGGCACCTCGGCGAGATAGACCTGATCGGCCATGCTGAGGTCGATACCGGCCTTGATCGCGAGCTTGGCGGCCTCGCGGTTGTCGCGGGCGACGCCGTGGCGCGTGAGCTCCGTGATCGCGCCATGGTCGCTGACGGTGACGCCCTTGAAGCCCCATTGCTTGCGCAGGAGGTCCTGCATCAGCCAGGTGTTGGAGGTGGCCGGCACGCCGTTGACCGAGTTGAGTGCGACCATGACGCCGCCGGAACCAGCGTCGATCGCCGCCTTGTAGGGCGGCAGATAGACCTGATGCATGCGCAGCGGGCTCATATCGACCGTGTTGTAGTCGCGTCCGCCTTCGACCGCGCCGTAGAGCGCGAAATGCTTGACCGCGGCCATGATCGTGTTCGGCTGGTCGGGCGAGGTGCCCTGGAAGCCGCGCACGCTGGCCCGCGCGCATTCGCTGACGAGATAGGGATCCTCGCCGAAGCCCTCTGAGGTGCGGCCCCAGCGCGGATCGTGGCTGATGTCGACCATCGGCGCGAAGGTCATGTCGACGCCGTCATTGCAGGCCTCGACCGCCGAGACGCGGGCCATCCGCTCGATCACGGCCATGTCGAAGCTCGACGCGAGGCCAAGCGGGATCGGGAAGGTGGTGCGGTGGCCGTGGACCACGTCATAGGCGAAGAAGAGCGGGATCTTCAGGCGCGAGCGCTTGACGGCGGCTTCCTGCATCGGCCGGTTGTCGCGCCGGACGACGGTGTTGAACGAGCCGGCGATGCGCCCGGCGGCGATCTCCTCGACGATCTTGGCGAAGGGCATCTCCGGGCCGATGCTGATCAGGCGGAGCTGGCCGACCTTCTCGTCCACGGTCATCTGCGCGATCAGCTTGTCGACGAAGGCCTTCTTCATTGCGGCCGGATCGGCGGCGCGCGCCTGTTTCGGCTTCGCCGCAGCGGGAAGCGCCGCCATGCCGGCGACGAAGGCCGCCGAGGCCATGGCACCGAGCGCCTGCCGGCGGGAGAGGCCGGCTGCGGCCTCCTCAGGGGACACCGTCTCCAGTCCTTCGACGACCGGCGCAGCGTTCTTGTGATCCATGCTGTGTTCGTTCACTCAGGTTGTCGGGGCTGAAGGGTGGCACGGGAGCGCTTCAGGAAGAACGGCGCTCATTCCTTGACCCTCGTCGCGATGATGGGCATGTGTGCTCGGTGCGCCGCTGACCAAAGAGGACGAGCGCTCCGTCCCGCCGACGCCCACCTTTAAGGAGGTAGTGTGAACTTGTCGACCCGTTCCGCCGACGGGGCCCCGCTCATGGCCCGATCTTCCTCTTCAGCCCGCCACATGCTCATGCGGCTGCTGGACCGGTGCTGGCAGGCCCGGAGCAGGTCCGGTTTCGCACGGCTCGGCCTGGTGTTCGGCTTGCTCGCCGTTGCGGCGTTCGCCGGACCATCGGCTTTCGCGCAGCAGCGCCCGAAATTCGGGCTCGACGACGTGGTCGCCAAGGCGAAGGCGCTGGCGGATGCGGCCTATGTCGCGCCGGTCAGCAACCTGCCTGATGTCTTCAGCAAGATGCAGTTCGCCGACTACCAGAAGATGCAGCCGAAGCGCGATCGCTTCGCCTGGATGGAGCACAAGACGCCGTTCAAGCTCGCCTTCTACCATCAGGGCATGCAGTTCAACACGCCGGTGAAGATCAGCGAGATCGTCGACGGCGCGGCTCATGAAATCCCCTATGATTCCGGGCGCTTCGACTTCGCTGACCTGCATTTCGACCGCGAGGCTACAGCCAAGCTCGGCTGGGCCGGCTTCCGCGTGGTCTACCCGATCAACCAGGCCGGCAAGCTCGACGAGATCATGAGCGTGCTCGGCGCGAGCTATTTCCGCGTCATCGGCAAGAACCAGATCTACGGCCTGTCCGGGCGCGGGCTGGCGATCGATACCGGCCTGCCGATCGCCGAAGAGTTCCCCGCCTTCCGCGAGTTCTGGCTGCGCCGCCCGAAGCCGAAGGACAAGCACCTGACCTTCTACGCGCTGATGGATTCGGTGCGGGCATCCGGCGCTTATGAATTCACGCTGACGCCGGGCGCCGACGCTGTCCTGAGCGTCAAGTCGCGGGTCTTCCTGCGACGGGACGCTTCGCCGACGACGCTCGGCATCGCGCCCTTGACCAGCATGTTCCTCTTCGGCCCGCAGCAGCCGTCGCCGACGCCGAATTTCCGCCCCGCGATCCACGACTCCAACGGATTGGCCGTGCGCGGCGGCAATGGCGAATGGATCTGGCGCCCGCTCGTCAATCCCTCGATGGTCACGATCAGCGACATCGCCGCGGAAAACCCGAAGGGCTTCGGACTTCTCCAGCGCGGGCGCGACTTCTCGCGCTACGAGGACCTGAAGGATCGCTACGACCTGCGCCCGAGCGCCTGGATCGAGCCGACCAACGACTGGGGCAAGGGCAATGTCCGCCTCGTCGAGATTCCGACCGCCGACGAGACCAACGACAATATCGTCACGCTCTGGGTGCCGGACGTCAGGCCCCCGTTCGGCGAGCCGATGCGATTCGACTACCGGATGCACTGGACGATGGACGAGCCGGCCCTGATGAAAGGCGACATCTCGCATGTCTGGCAGACCATGCGTTCGAGCGGCGAGTTCTACCAGTCCAACCTGATCCGCGCCGGCGATGGCACGCTGGCCTTCCTGGTCGATTTCAAGGGGCCTTCGCTGCGCAAGCTCCCGAAGGATGCCCGGCCCACGGCCGTGGTCGGCGCCAACGACAATGTCGAGATCGTCGGCACCGAGTTGCAGCCCAACCCGGCCATCCAGGGCTGGCGCCTGAGCTACCGGATCAAGATCAAGAATCCGGCGGTCTCCTCCGATCTCGATGCCGTGCTCAAGCTCGGCGACCGGACACTGACCGAAACCTGGAAGTTCAGGCTGCCGCCGTCGCAGGCGGCGACGAACAAGGGAGCCTATCTCAACCGCTTCAAGGCGATGGAGTAGCCGCGCGCCTGCCGGTTGCTAGCGGAGGCGGGGTTAGACGATCCCGCGCCGTACCTCGGCCGCGGCAGCTTCCGCGCGATGGCCCCTTTGCGACGAGCGCGCCCGCGATCGGGCGCCTCGGCATCTTGGCAGGCCGTGAACGAGCGGTCCTCTCCCCATTTTGGGGCCTGCCATGCCGTTCAGTCGATGAGTTCGAGGGCCTCGTCACCAACGGGCGCGCCTTTGCTCGCCGAAACAGACCTTGGTCGGGCTACCTCACGGTCAATGGAGCTATGTCGCCGGCACAGGCGCCAATCGGCGCGAGGATGCCTATGATCACCGCGCTCGGGCCTGTCTCTGAAAGACGAGGTGGTGCCGGAGAGGCCGAAGCGCTCCTTGCTGACCCGCTCAGGGTCACCGCTGCGGCCGTCATGCGACTGTGGTGCCTTGCGATGAACATGCATGTTTCCAAGCCCGGCCGCTTGGCCGATCGCGCTGCCGGCATCGGCCAGTCGCTCCCCCGTAAGGAGGATGCGACCCTCGTACGGGGCGAGGGGCGCTATACCGATGATCTCGCGCTGGACGGCCAGCTCTACGCCGCCTTCGTCCGCAGCCCGTATGCGCATGGCGCCATTCGGGGCATCGACACGGCAGATGCCAAGGCGATGAAGGGTGTCGTCGCGATCTACACGGCCGTGGACCTCGATGGGCAGGGCTATGGCGCGCTGAAATGCGCGGTGGATCTGCCGAACCGCGACGGAACCACGATGAGGAAGCCGGTCCGGCACGCGCTGACGGCGGACAAGGTGCGCTTCGTCGGAGACCCCGTCGCGATGGTCGTCGCCCGCACGCCGCAGCAGGCGCGCGATGCCGCCGAGGTCGTCTCGCTCGATATCGACATCCTGCCGGCGGTCACCTCGGCCGAGGCCGCGCTCGCGCCCGATGCGCCCGAGCTTTTCGACGACGTGCCTGGCAATCTGATCCTCGATTATCATTTCGGCGATGCCGGCAAGGTCGCTGAAGCCTTTGCTGGGGCCGCTCATGTCGCCAAGGTGCGGATCGTCAACAACCGCATCATCGTGAACCCGCTCGAGCCGCGCGCCGCGATCGGCACCTACGATCGCAAGACGAAGCGCTACACGCTGCATGCCCCGAGCCAGGGCGCCTTCGGCATGCGCAACAACCTGGCGGCGGCGATGGGCGTGCCGCAGGAGCGGATGCATCTGATCACCGGCCATGTCGGTGGCTCCTTCGGCATGAAGTCGGCGGTCTTCCCGGAATATGTCGTGCTGCTGCATGCCGCGCGCCTCCTCAAGAAGCCGGTGAAATGGGCCGACCAGCGCTCCGAGAGCTTCGTCTCCGACCATCACGGCCGCGACATGGTATTCGAGGCCGAGCTGGCCCTCGATGCACGCGGGCGCTTCCTTGCGACGCGCTTCACCGGCTTTGGCAATATGGGCGGCTATCTCACCCAGCCCGGCCCGCTGATGGCGACGCTGAACATCGGCAAGAACAGCGTCGGGATGTACCGTACGCCGCTGGTCGAGGTGCAGACGCGCTGCGCCGTCACCAACACCGTGCCGATCGCCGCCTATCGCGGGGCCGGGCGCCCGGAGGGCAACTATTTCATGGAGCGGCTGATCGACACCGCCGCCCGCGAGATGGGGATCGACCGGGCCGTCATCCGTAGCCGCAACCTCATCGCGCCCGCGCAACTGCCGTGGAAGACGCCGATCGGGACGGTCTACGACAGCGGCGATTTCCCGGCGCTCTTCGCCAGGGCGCTGGAGGCGGCCGACTGGAAGGGCTACCGGGCGCGCGAGCGCGCCAGCCGCAAGGCCGGCAAGCTGCGCGGCCGCGGCATCGGCTGTTACCTCGAGGTCACGGCCCCGCCGACCAACGAGATGGGCGGCATCCATTTCGAGGCGGACGGATCGGTCACCATCGTCACCGGCACGCTCGATTACGGGCAGGGCCACTGGACGCCTTTCGCGCAGGTCCTGACCAGCCATCTCGGCGTGCCCTTCGACAAGATCAAGCTCGTGCAGGGCGACAGCGACCGCCTGATCGCGGGCGGCGGTACCGGCGGCTCGAAATCGATCATGGCGAGCGGTTCGGCGATCATCGAGGCGAGCGAGCGCGTCATCGAGAAGGGCAAGCTCCTGAGCGCGCATGTCCTCGAAGCGAGCGCCGCCGATATCGAGTTCACCGACGGCCGCTTCGCCATCGCCGGAACCGATCGCTCGATCGGCATCATGGAACTCGCCCGGAGGCTGCAGGCGGGCGTGTCGCTACCGGATGACCTGCCCAGGACGCTCGATGTCGATCACGTCTTCAAGGCGGCGCCCTCGGCCTATCCCAATGGCTGCCACATCGCCGAGGTCGAGATCGACCCCGACACCGGCCATGTCGAGATCGCGAGCTATGTCATGGTCAACGACTTCGGCGTGCTGGTGAACCCGATGATCGTCGAAGGGCAGCTCCATGGCGGCGTCGTGCAGGGCATCGGCCAGGCGCTCTGCGAGATGACCTCCTATGACGAGGACGGCCAGCTCAGGACCGGCTCCTACATGGACTATGCCATGCCGCGGGCTGCCGATGTGCCGTTCTTCACCTTCATCAGCGAGGGCGTGCCGACCCGCACCAACCCGGTCGGCGCCAAGGGCTGTGGCGAGGCCGGCTGCGCCGGCTCGCTCCCTTCGGTGATGAATGCGATCGTCGATGCCCTCTCGCCGCATGGCGTGCGCCATATCGACATGCCGGCGACGCCGCAGACAATCTGGAGGGCAATTCACGCCAAGGCCTGACATCGCGCCGGCACTGGCGCAGGATCGCAGTATTCCAACGATAACGGGGGGAGGAAGTGATGCGCGTCGGTGTGCCCAAGGAGATCAAGGTTCACGAATACCGGGTCGGGCTGACCCCGGAGGCTGTGCGCGAATATGCGGCAGCCGGCCATGAGGTTCTCGTCGAGACCGGCGCCGGGGCCGGCATTTCCGCGCCCGACAGCGCCTACGAGGCCGCGGGCGCCAGTATCGCCGCGAACGCCTCGGAGGTCTTCGCCAGGGCCGAGCTGGTCGTGAAGGTGAAGGAGCCGCAGCCCTCCGAATGGGTGCAGCTTCGCAAGGGGCAGATCCTGTTCACCTATCTCCATCTCGCGCCGGATCCGGAACAGACGGAAGGCCTTCTCAAATCCGGCGTGACGGCGGTCGCCTACGAGACCGTGACCGATAAGGCGGGCGGCCTGCCATTGCTCGCTCCGATGAGCGAGGTCGCCGGGCGGCTCGCGATCGAGGCCGCGGGCCGCTGCCTCCAGCGGCATGCCGGTGGCCGCGGCGTGCTGATCGGCGGCGTGCCCGGCGTGCCGCCGGCGCGCATCGCCATCATCGGCGGCGGCGTCGTCGGTACCCATGCGGCGCGGATGGCGGCCGGCCTCGGCGCCGATGTCGTGATCCTCGACCGCTCTCTGCCGCGGCTGCGGCAACTCGACGAGCATTTCAGCGGCAGGGCGCGCACGCGCTTCTCCACGCTGCACGCGATCGAGGAGGAGATTCTTGCCGCTGATGTCGTGATCGGCGCGGTGCTCATCCCAGGCGCGGCGGCGCCGCGCCTGGTCTCACGCGCACAGCTTTCCCGGATGAAGCGTGGCGCGGTTCTCGTCGACGTCGCCATCGACCAGGGCGGCTGCTTCGAGACCTCACGCCCGACGACACATGCGGACCCGACCTTCGAGGTCGATGGCGTGATCCATTACTGTGTCGCCAATATGCCGGGCGCCGTGCCGCTGACGTCGAGCTATGCGCTGAACAACGCCACGTTGCCCTTCGGCCTGGCACTGGCCGCGCATGGTCTGGATGCGATTCGCAGCGACCCGCATCTCGCGGCCGGGCTGAATGTCCACCGCGGCCGGATCACCAATGCTCAGGTCGCGGAGAGCCTGCGCCAATCCTACGAGCCTGCTCAGACAGCGTTGGCTGCCTGAGTCGTTCTCTGCGGGGTCGGAAGTGGCCGGGGCTCAGTCCGAGAGCTTCGGCCACGGCCGCGACGGCGCGCGCATCTCCTCGAAGGCGCGCGCGAGGCGCAGCACGCCGAGATCGTCGAAGGATTGGCCGATGATCTGGAGGCCGATCGGCAGCCCGCCGCTGGAATAGCCGCAATTGATCGACACGGCCGGCTGGCCACCCATATTGGCCGAAACCGTGAAGGCGATATGCTCGAAGGGCCGCTGCGGGTCGTTGAGTGGCGAGGCCCATTCCGCCGGATAGGACGGCTCAGGCGCTGTCGGCGAGATGATGAAATCGACGTCCTTGAGCGCTGTATGCAGCGCGTTGCGCATCGCGTCGATCTGGGCGAAGCCGGAATAGACATCGCCGCCGGAGAAGTCCTTGGCGGTCACGATCCAGTTGAAGATATAGGGCAGGATCTTGGCCTGCTGCTCGGGCGGGAGCCGCGAGACGTCCTCATAGCCGCGTGCCCGCCAGAAGCGGTCGAGCCCGTCGATCATGGTGCGGGTCAGGAAGGGCTGGATCGGCACGATGGTCGCGCCGGCATCGGCGAGCAGCGCGGCGGCGCCCTGAACGGCTGTGAGCGTCTCTGCGCCGGCCTCCTGTCCGAACCCCGCTTCCAGCCACAGCCCGATCTTCAACCCCTTCACCGAGCCCGCCAGGTTGAGCCAGTCGATCTCCTGATAGGGCAGGGCCATCGTGTCGCGCCGGTCCGGTTTGGTCAGCACGGACATGTAGAGGGCGGTGTCGCCAACGGTGCGCGTCATCGGCCCGGCGGCGCGCCCGATGAAGGGCGGATCGATAGGCAGGCGCCCGGCTGAGGGCTTCAGGCCGACGAGGCCGCACCAGCCGGCCGGCAAGCGGATCGAGCCGCCGATATCGGTGCCGATATGCAGCGGGCCATAGCCGGCTGCTGCCGCAGCTCCCGCTCCGGCGCTGGAGCCGCCGGGATTGGTCGAGAGGTCCCAGGGATTGCGCGCCAGCTTGTGGAAGCTCGACAGGCCGGAGGAGAGCATGCCGTAATCGGGCATGGTCGTCTTGGCGAGGAGTACGCCGCCCGCTTCCCGCGTGCGCGCCGCCGGGGGCGCGTCGGCGGCTGCCGGCACGAGCGTCACGGCCGCGGTGCCTAAGGGAACCGGCGTGCCCTTCGTCGCGATGTTCTCCTTGATCGTGACTGGCACGCCATCGATCGCGCCGATCGGTTGGCCCTTCATCCAGCGCGCTTCGGATTGCCGGGCGCTTTCGCGCGCAGCCTCCGGATCATAGGCCCAGAGCGCATTGAGCTGCGGCTCCCAGGCATCGATGCGCGCGATCACGGCATCGACGACTTCGACGGGCGAAAGCCTGCGGGCGCGATAGGCTTCGACGAGAGCGACGGCAGTCAGATCGGCAAGTTCGGTCATGGGGCAGCTCTCGTCAGGTCCGGTATTCCAACAGGGGGAGGTCTCGCCGAACGGCCCTAGCCGTGGAAGATCGAGATCGTCTTCATGCTGGCGAAGCCATAGAGGGCTTCAAAGCCCTTCTCGCGGCCATGGCCCGATTTCTTGACGCCGCCGAAGGGCAGTTCCACGCCGCCACCGGCTCCGTAGTTGTTGATGAAGACCTGGCCGGCCTGCGCGGCGCGCGCCATGCGCAGCTGGCGGCCGCCATCGCTCGTCCAGATGCCGCAGACCAGCCCGTAGGGCGTGCCGTTGGCGAGCGCCAGCGCCTCCTCCTCGGTGTCGAAGGGCATGATCACCTGCACGGGGCCGAAGATCTCCTCCTGCGCCAGCTTGTGATCGGGCGGCACGTCGCGCAGCAGGGTCGGAGCGACATAGGCGCCCTCGGCGGGAGCGTCCGGGACGATCGTCCCCTGCGCCGCGACCTTCAGGCCGTCCTTGCGGGCGACGCTAAGGAAATCCTCGACGATGGCCTTCTGGCGCTGCGAGACGACCGGGCCGACGGAGAGATCGGATTCGGCCGGCCCGACCTTGAGAGCCCGATACCGCTCGCTCATCCGCGCGATCACGTCCTCATAGACCGGGCGCTCGACGAGAATGCGCGAGGAGGCCGAGCAGGTCTGGCCGGCATTCTGGATGCCGGCATTGACGAGGAAAGGCACGGCGCGGTCGAGATCGGCATCGGCGAAGACGACCTGGGCCGATTTGCCGCCGAGCTCCAGCGTTACCGGCACGGCGTTGCGGGCGGCGGCGGCCTGCACCATCTCGCCGGTCCGGGCCGAGCCGGTGAAGGAGATGTGGTTGATGTCGGTGTGTTCGGACAGGGCCGCGCCGGCTTCTGCGCCAAAGCCGGTGACGATGTTCAGCGCCCCGGCCGGCAGCCCGGCCTCCTGCGCGATCCCAGCGAATTCGAGGATGGTGAGGCAGGCTTCCTCCGCCGGCTTGACCACGGCGGCGTTGCCCATGGCCAGCGCCGCGCCGAGGCTGCGCCCGAGGATCTGCATGGGATAGTTCCAGGGGATGATGTGCCCGGTGACGCCATGCGGCTCGTAGATCGTCAGGACGGTGAAGCCGTTCTGGTAGGGGATGGTGTCGCCATGCACCTTGTCGGCGGAGGCGCCGTAGAATTCGAGATAGCGCGCGAGCGCGACGACATCGGCCCGCGCCTGCGTCAAGGGCTTGCCGACATCGCGCGCCTCGATCTCGGTCAGACGGTCGATGTTCTCGAGCACGCCGGTCGCGATCCGGCTGAGGATACGGCCGCGCTCCGTCGCAGTCAGGCGGCCCCATTCGCCGGACAGAGCTTGCCGGGCGGCGGCGACCGCCAGGTCGACATCCTCGCGCCGACCGCGCGCCAGCTTTGCAAGGACCTGGCCCGTCGAAGGATTGCGGACGTCGATATGCTCGCCGTCCACGGCATCGCGCCATTCGTTGGCGATGAAATTGCGGTAGGTCTTCACGTCGGGCCTCGATCGTCGTCTGTGGTCGGCGGCGTCTCCAAGCGGGCAGCCGTCGTATGGCTGAGAGCCCGCGCAAGGCGCTCGGCGTCGTTGGGCTTGTGGTATCCCGGATACGAGTCCTGTCAATATCGCCCGGTGGCGAGCCTCCCCTCAGCGGCGCTCATGGCTGCGCCTGAGTTCGGAGAGCGTGTACCAGAGCACCGCCGCTAGGATCACGGTGCCGCCGATCATGGTGGCGACCGGCGGCTGCTCGGAAAACAGCAGCCAGACCCAGACGGGGGTCATGACGACTTCGGTGGTGCCGATCAGGGCCGACTCGGCTGGTGGCAGGTGTCGCGCACCCATGATGAACAGCACGAGCGCGATCGAGAAATTCGTCGCGCCGAAGGCCGCCAGCACCAAGAGGTTATGGCCATCGAGCGAGCCTCCCGAGCTGAACGGCGCGAAAAGCAGGAAGGCGAGCACCGAGCTGATGAAGATCGGCGGCATGGCCGGCAGCTCCGGGTCCAGGCGCGGAACGACGATGACCACTGCGAATGTCACCGTCATCAGCAGGGCGAGCAGGTCGCCGATCACCCTGCCGGCGCCCATCGACGCCGAGATGATGATGCTGACGCCGATGAGGCAGACCAGTCCCGCCACCATCGCGCGCCATGCGATAGGCTCCTTCAGGATCAGCCAGCCCATGATCGCTGCGATGAAGGGCGCGGTCGCGTAGATCACCGCCACATTCGCCACGCTGGTCGTGTAGTAGGCGCCGATGAAGGCGGACTGGCTGATCGTCTGGCAGGCGATCAGGGCAAGGCCGGCGGGGGCGAAGGTCTTCTTCCACTGCCGCCGCGTTCCCGCACCACCGAACAGCACCATCGGAACGATCAGGAAGATCGCGGCGAACAGCGAACGCCAGGCGATCGCGGTCCAGGCATCCGTCGTCAGCAGGCGCGCATAGATGCCGCTGGCGCTCCAGGCGACGGTCGCGGCGAAGACGAGCAGGACGCCGCGGGAATGAGCGGTCGATGAAGATGGCTTGGTCGTCAAATTCACACGCGAGGCAGGGTCAGGGCAGCGGGAAGCCACAGCGGGCCGGCAGCCCTTCGTCAATGGCTTTGCCCTGCGGCGGGTGCCGGCCCCCCAAGGCAAAAAAGGCCGGCATCCTGTAAAGGAGCCGGCCAAGTGGAAACCGATGGCACGGGGGCCAAAAGGTCTCGAGGGGAACGGGGACGGCAAGGCTCCGCGGGGAGGAGAAAGCGGAGGGGCCGTCGACCGCATCCGGGATATGGGTCGCCTCGGCGCGATCTCAACGCCCGGATGGCTCAGCCCACCTATGCGTTGAGCTCACGCCTCCGGGGAAGCATCGGCTCCAGCGAGGGGCGGCCCTGCGTTCAGGGCAGGGCCAAGGCGCTTGCCCCTGTTATTTTCGCCATTCTAGGATCGACGGATTGGGATCGCAGCGGCGCTGCCTGTGCGGCATTCCCCTCCGTTTCGCTCAATCCTACGACGTAAGGCCGCCGTGACACATTCCAAGCTTCGTATCGCCGTTCTTCAGTTCTCCCACGAGACGGTCACTTTCCTCCCCAATGACACGACGAGGGAGGATTTCATCTACCCCGGCTCTCCGGCTTCCGGCGAAGCGCTTCTTGCCACCGATCCCAAGGGCTATATGGGCGGCTTCGTCCAGGTGGCGCGTGAATTCGAGGATGTCGAGCTCATCGGCATCACCTCGCCGCTCTGGCCGCGCACCGGAACCGGCTCGGGCTGGGTGACCGAGGATGCCTATGAGCATTTCATGGGCATCATGATCGAAGAGCTGAAGGCGCAGCCCGATCTCGACGGCGTCTATCTCGCGCTGCACGGGGCACTCGCGGTGCGCGGCGTGCCGCGGCCGGAGGCCGACATCGCCCGGCGCGTGCGCGAGGCCGTGGGCAAGAAGGCCTTCATCACCGCGACCTTCGATCCGCACGGCAACGAGGATGAGGAGTTCCTCGCGCAGGCCGACATGGCGTTCTGCGTGAAGTATTTCCCGCATTACGACATGCATCTGCAGGGCGAGCGCGCCGCGCGCATGCTGGTCCGGGCAATCCGCGGCAGCTTCAAGCCGGTGCATCGCACCCTGCGCATCCCGATCATCGCGCCGACCGTGGTGATGTGGACCGGCGCCTCGCCCTGGTCCGATCTGATCCAGCGTGCGCTGATCTGGGAGGCGCGCGAGCCGGATGTCTTCGTCAACGTGTTCTTCGGCTTCCCCTGGTCGGACGTTCCCGATGCCGGCATGTCGCTGCAGGTGCTGACCAACAACGATCCGGCTCTGGCCGAGCGCGTCCTTCGCGACATGGCGGAATGGACCTGGCGCCGGCGCCAGGCGCTGCTCGACACCGTCAAGATCTACAAGACGAAGGAGGCGGTCGCCGAGGCCCGCGCCGCGGTGGCGGAAGGCAAGGGGCCCGTCCTCCTCGCCGATTACAGCGATCGTTCCGGCTATGCGACCTGGCTGCTCCAGGAGATCGTCGCGCAGAAGCTCGAACGCACGCTGGTCGCGACCGTCGCCTCGCCGGATGTGGTGCGTTCCGTGATCGCGTCCGGGGCGAAGCCGGGCGATACCTTCGATGCCGAGATCGGCGGTCTCTTCGATGAATCGGCCGGGGCGCCCATCCGCATCACCGGCAAGCTGCGCTCCATCGGGCCGGCGACGACCGCGCGCGGCAACGGCAAGGACTGGATCTGCGTCGAATTCGGCAAGGGCAACCTGCTGGTGCTCAGCCCCTATCTCGTCCAGATCATCGAACCTTCGGAACTCTGGCAGCTCGGGCTTGCACCGGACGAGTTCGACGTGATCGCGATCAAGTCGCGGGTCCATTTCCGCCGGGGCTTCGACGATAGCGGCTTCACGCCGACGATCCTGCTGGTCGAGCCGCCCGAGCCCTTCATGGGCACGGTCCATCTCGACGCGCTGACTTACGAGAACCTGACCCTGACGGACTACTACCCCTATGGCAGCCCGAGCTTCCCGCCGGCGGACTGGGACAAGTCGTCCGGCTGACGGGAAGCCGGGCGGGTCGTCCGGCTGGCGGTGGCACGCCCATGCGGTCTGATCGCATGGGCGGCTGCCTGAGCCTGCGTGTTGCGCGGCCGCGTTCCGCGCCTATCTTCGAGCGATGAACCCGATCGCCTTCGACAATTCCTATGCGCGCCTGCCGGAGCGCTTCTACGCGGCGGTCGCCCCGACGCCGGTCGCGGCGCCGCGGCTGATCCGGTTGAACGCTCCGCTTGCAGCGCAGCTCGGACTCGACCCCGACTGGCTGAAGGGGCCGGAGGGCGTGGCGATGCTGTCCGGCAACGGTATGCCGGCCGGGGCCGCTTCGATCGCCACCGCCTATGCCGGTCATCAATTCGGCGGCTTCAGCCCCCAGCTCGGCGACGGCCGCGCCATCCTGCTCGGCGAGGTGGTCGACCGCGACGGCAAGCGCCATGATCTTCAGCTCAAGGGTGCGGGGCCGACCCCGTTCTCGCGCCGGGGGGACGGTCGCGCCGCGCTCGGGCCGGTCCTGCGCGAATACATCGTCAGCGAGGCGATGGCGGTGCTCGGCATTCCGACGACGCGCGCGCTCGCCGCTGTCCTGACCGGCGAACCCGTCCTGCGCGAAACCCTGCTGCCCGGCGCCGTCCTGACCCGCGTCGCCTCCAGCCATATCCGCATCGGCACCTTCCAGTATTTCGCCGCACGCGGCGATGTCGAGGCCTTGCGCCTCCTCGCAGACCACGTCATTGCGCGCCATTATCCTGCCTGCACAGGGGAGGGGCGCTACCTCGCCTTGCTGGAGGCGGTGGTCGCCGCGCAGGCATCGCTGATCGCGCAATGGATGACGATCGGCTTCATCCACGGCGTGATGAACACGGACAACATGTCGATCGCCGGTGAGACCATCGATTACGGTCCCTGCGCCTTCATGGACGCCTATCACCCGACGACCGTTTTCAGCTCGATCGACGAGCATGGCCGCTACGCCTATGCGAACCAGCCGCCGATCGCGCGCTGGAACCTCACCCGCTTTGCCGAGACGCTGCTGCCGCTGCTGGCCGACGATATCGACAAGGCCGTGCCGATCGCGCAAGGAGCGCTCGACCGGTTCGATCCGCAATTCCAGGCACATCTGATCGCGGGTTTCCGCCGGAAGCTCGGCCTCGCCACGGAGGAAGAGGCGGATGTCGCGCTCATCAAGGGCCTGCTCGATGCGATGCAGGCCGGCGAAGCCGATTTCACGCTGGTCTTCCGGCGGCTGAGCGAGGAGGCCGGGCAGGACCGCGCCGAATCCTGCCGCAACCTCTTCAAGGACCCGGCGGCCTTCGACGCATGGGAGGGTCTCTGGCGTCAGCGCCTGCAGCGGGAGCCCGCATCCGCGGAGGCCCGTCGGGATGCGATGTTGCGCATCAATCCGCTGTACATCCCGCGAAACCATCAGGTCGAAGCGGTGATCGAGGCCGCCGTCGAACAGGGCGATTTCGCGCCCTTTGAAGCTCTCGTCGGCGTCCTGGCGAAGCCTTTCGAGGCGCAGCCGGGCCGAGAAGATTACGAGCGTCCGCCAGCCGTGCATGAGCGCGTGCTGGCGACGTTCTGCGGGACATAAGCGGTTCGAGGCAGGGCAGCGCGATGTTTCTGTTCGACGGCCCCGACAAGGCCGATGTGACCATTCTCCTCGCCCATGGCGCCGGGGCCCCGATGGATTCGCCATCGATGACGGCGTCCGCAAGGGCGTTGGCCGGGGCCGGCTTCCGTGTCGCCCGCTTCGAGTTCGATTACATGGCGGCGCGCCGCAGCGGGACCGGCCGCACGCCGCCTCCGCGCGCCGAGAAGCTGAACCCGCAATACCTCGCGGCCATCGACGCGCTGGGTGCCGCGGGAACGCTCATCATCGGCGGCAAGTCGATGGGTGGCCGCGTCGCCAGCATGGTCGCTGACGAGCTGTTCGAAAACGGCCGGATCGACGGCCTGCTTTGCCTCGGCTACCCCTTCCACCCGCCCGGCAAGCCCGAGCAATTGCGGACCGGGCATCTGGTCGATCTGAAGACCCCGACGCTCATCGTGCAGGGAACGCGGGATGAGTTCGGCACCCGGGATGAAGTCTCGACCTATCGGCTTTCACCGGCGATCGATATCCTCTGGCTGGAAGATGGCGACCACGACCTGAAGCCCCGGAAGCGGGTATCCGGCTTTTCAGCCGCCGATCATCTCGCGACGATGGCCGAGGCGGTTTCCGCCTGGGCCATGCGCCTCGATGCGCCATCCCGCGCGGGGCAGGATGGCGGGCGGCCATAGGCCCGGCCCAGCTTACTCCGCTGCTGCGGAATTGCGCGCTGCGGTCTGTTCGAAGCAGTCGAGCGTGCGTGCCGAATAGACGAGAGCCGCGCCCGCATTCATCGCGATGGCAACGCCGAGCGCCTCGGAGATTTCCTCCTTGGTCACCCCGGCCCTGATGGCGGCTTCGACATGGCTGGTGATGCAGCCATCGCAGCGGGTGGTCACGGCCACCGCGAGCGAGATCAGCTCCCGCGTGCGGGCGTCGAGATGCTGCGTCTTCGCCGCGCCGGCACTGAGCGCGGCATAGCCCTTGAGCGCATCGGGCGCAGCCTTGCCGAAATCGCCGACGCGCAGCTTCAGCTCCGTCCGATAACCCGTCCAGTCCAGCATCGTCATGTTCTCCCGACAAACGGCCGTCCATATTGAGCCGGCCCGAGCCCATTGTTAGGTGCGCCGATCCCTCGGAGCCAGATGACCGCGGCGCTTTCGCACGGTCTTGTCTCGGCCTCTGCCGGATCGCTGGTCTGGCAAGGGAGGGCGGCCGTTCAGCGCGCCCGTGGATCGAGGGCGTCTCTGAGGCCGTCGCCAAGCAGATTGAACGACAGGACCGTCGCGAAGATGGCGATGCCCGGCCAGAGCGCCATCCAGGGCGCGTTGCTGAGGAAGCGCTGCGCCGAGTTCAGCATCGAACCCCAGGACGGCGCTGGCGGCTGAAGGCCGAGGCCGAGGAAGGACATGCTGGCTTCCGCGATGATCGCCATCGCGATGGTCAGCGTCGCCTGGACCATGAGCTGAGGCAGGATGTTCGGCAGGATATGCCGCGCCGCGACGCGCCAGCGCGGATTGCCCATGGCGCGTGCGGCCTCGACATAATCCTCGCCCTTGATCGACAGCACCTGGCCACGCGTCAGGCGGATGAAGAACGGCGTGGCGGTGATGCCGATCGCCAGCATCGCATTCGTCAGGCTCGGGCCCAGGAAGGCGGCGAGCGCGATCGCGAGGATGAGGAACGGGCAAGCCAGCATCGCATCGGTGAAGCGGCTGATGAGGCCGTCGACGAAGCCGCCGAGAAAGCCCGCGGCGAGCCCGAGCGGCACGCCGATCGCCATGGCGATGCCGACCGAGGTGAGGCCGGCCATCAGGGAAGCTCGCGCGCCCCAGATGATGCGGGACAGGATGTCGCGGCCGGCTTCGTCGGTTCCGAACCAATGCGCTGCGGAGGGAGCCTTGCGCACGGCCGTCCAGCTCTGCGCGGTCGGGTCGTAGGGCGCCAGCAGCGGCGCGAACACGGCCACGAACACCATGAGCAGCACGACCGCCAGCCCGACCAGCGCGCTCTTGCGCTTCGCCAGACGCTGCCAGAGCGGGTCACGGAAGAGGTTCGCCAGGGGATTGGCCGAGGGGGTGGTTTTCGTCATCGTCAACACAGGCGTCAGCTTCTCAGTCTCGGGTTGACGAGGATGTATCCGATGTCGGCCAGCAGATTGAGGATGATGTAGAAGAGCGAGGTCACGAGCACGACACCCTGCACCACCGGATAGTCTCGGGTGAAGACCGCATCGACGATCAGCTTGCCGAAGCCCGGGATCGTGAAGATCTGCTCGGTCAGCACCGCGCCGGACAGAAGCGCGCCGAACTCCAGCGCGCCCAGCGTGATGATCGGCGTCAGCGCGTTGCGCATCGCGTGCTTGAGCACCACGGTCCGTTCGTTCAACCCCTTGGCGCGCGCGGTGCGGACATAGTCGCTGCTGAGCGCCTGCAGCATCGCGCCGCGGGTATGGCGCATGATCACGCCCGCGATCCCGGTGCCGAGCACGAAGGCGGGCATGATCGTGGTGGCGAGGTTCATCTTCAGGTCCTCCGACGGGCTGACGAAGCCGGAAGCCGGCAGCCAGCCGAGATAGACCGAGAAGAACAGGATCAGCATGATGCCGAGCCAGAAGTTGGGAACCGAAATGCCGGCGAGCGACGCGATGTTGGTCGCATAGTCGATCGTGCTGTTATGGCGCAGGGCCGAGATCACGCCGGCCGAGATGCCGACCACGAGCGCGATGCAGATGCCCATGACCGCCAGTTGCAGCGTCACCGGCAGCTTGAGCAGGATCAGGTCGAGAACCGGACGGTTATGGCGCATGGATTCGCCGAGATCGCCGGTCGCGACGCCCTTCAGCCAGTAGAGGTACTGGACGATCAGCGGCTGATCGAGATGGTACTGGGCGCGGATGGCGGCGAGCGTCGCCTCGTCCGGATTCTCGCCGGCGAGCACCAGCGCCGGATCGCCGGGCAGGAGATGCTGCAACGAAAAGATGATGATCGACAGCAGCAGGACTGTCGGAACGAGCTGCGCGAGGCGGCGGGCGATCAGTGTCGTCATAGTTCAGCGGCCCGTCATGTTCAGGCGAACGGCTCCGGCTTCGGGAGCGGGGCGCAACCTTGCGAGCATTGGCAGAGGCATTTCATGGATGAGGCGATGTCGGAGGCGGTCATGGCGGCCCCGGGCGCGAATGCGTCCGGGGCCTGAATGGATCGGGGATGGCGTGTTCATCGCGGCCCCGGTGCCGGGTCAGTTCTTGCGGCTGACATTGGTCAGGCGGATGATGCCGTCCGGCGCCGGCTTGAAGCCGGTGAGCGCCGAGCTGTGCGCGAAGATCCACTGCGAGTGGTAGAGATAGACGATCGGCAGATCCTTCTGCAGGATCGCGATGGCCTTGGCGTACTCGGCCTTGCGCGCCTCGACATCACCGAGCGAGCGGGCCTTCGCCAGTATCGTGTCGAGCTGCTCGTTGCAGTACTTGGCGTCGTTCGTCGCGGCGCCGCAGGAGAGCATCGGCGTGACGTTGAGGTCGGGGTCGACGCGGCCGCTCCAGCCGACGAGATGGGCCTGGAACTTGCCCTGCCGGGCGATGTCGAGCAGCGTCATCAGCTCGGTCGGCTTGATCGAGACCTTGATGCCGATCTCCTGCACCATCGCCTGGATGAGCTGGGCGACCTGCTGGCGCTCGGCGTCGGTGGGGACGAGCAGTTCGAGGTCGACCGACTTCACGCCGGCCTCGGCCATCTTCTTCTTCGCGGCGGCCAGATCACGGGCCGGAACCGGGAACTTCTTGTCGTAGAAGGGGCTGGACGGCGGGAACGGCTGGTTGCCGGTGCTGGCCTGGCCGTCGAAGACGACGTTGCTGATCGCCTGGCGATCGATCGCGAGGCTGAAGGCTTCACGGATCGCGGCCTTCTTGCCGGCGTCGAGATTGGCGCCGTCGCCGCCGATGCTGAAGGTGATGCCGTAATAGCCGAGGCCGATCACAGGATCGACGGCGAGCGCCTTGTCCTTCTTGACCGCTTCGACATCCGTCGCCGAGAGGCGCTCGATCAGGTCGAGCTGGCGGGAGCGCAGGTTGAGCAGGCGGACGTTGGAATCCGGCATGCCGCGATAGATCAGGCGATCGAAATGATATTTCGCCGCATCGTAGTATTGCGGGAATTTCTCGAGGACGATGCGGTCCTGGATGACGCGCTCCAGGAACTTGTAGGGACCCGAGCAGACCGGCGCATCGGTGAACTTGTCGCCGAGCTTGGCGCCCGCCGCCGGGCTGATGATCATGCCGGCGCGATCGCTGAGCGCGGCGAGCAGCGGAACCGAAGGCTCCTTGAGGCTGATCTTGACGGTGGTCGCGTCGACGGCTTCGACGGTCTTGATCGCGCTGATCTCGGCCTTGCGGCGCGAGATGCCGGAGGTGAGCGCACGCTCCAGATTGTACTTGATCGCCGCGGCGTCCACCGGCGTCCCGTCATGGAAGACCGCGTCCTTGCGCAGCTTCAGGGTCAGCACCGTGCTGTCCGGGCTCCATTCCCAGCTTTCCGCCAGCATCGGGATGATTTTGCCGCTCGTGTCGATGTCGACGATCTTGTCGCAGAGCGACTGCAGGACGTGACGGCCGACGAAGCTCCAGTTGGACACCGGATCGAGCGTATCCGGATCGTCCTGCAGGCCGATCTTGAGGACGGACTGAGCGCTGGCGGGAGCCGCCGTCGCGAGGTTACCGAGCGCCAGGGCTGCGGCGAGAGCAAGAAAAGCTGGTTTCATCGATAGTCCCCTCTTCTGTGTTGGTGTGCCCGGCGCGGTCAGCGGGCGACCGCATAACCCTGGATGCCGCGCGGGTTGGCGCCGGCCTTGATCAGTTGCACGTCGCCGTCCATCTCGCGCGCGACCGCCGAGAGGCGCCCTTCGGACCAGGCGTCTCCGACCGTGATCTTGTGTCCCCGCGCCGTCAGGTCTTCGCGAACCGCTTCCGGGAAGCGGGATTCGAGCGTGACGGCACCATGGCTGATTTCGCGCGGCCAGAAGGAGCTTGCCAGATGGTCCGTGTGGAAGGACGGGGCATCGATCGCTTCCTGGAGGTTCATGCCCTTGTGGAGGTGGCGCAGCAGCATGATCAGCTGCCACTGATCCTGCTGGTCGCCGCCGGGCGTGCCGAAGGCCATGTAGGGCTTGCCGTCGCGATAGACCATCGAGGGCGTCAGCGTCGTGCGCGGCCGCTTCGACGGCGCCAGGGTGGAATTCAGCCCCTCTTCCAGCCAGAACATCTGCGCGCGGGTCGTCAGGCTGAAGCCGAGGCCCGGAATGACGGGACTGGACTGGAACCAGCCGCCGGACGGCGTCGCTGAGACCATGTTGCCCCAGCGGTCGACGGCGCTGACCTGCACGGTGTCGCCACGCTGCGCGCCTTCGCGGGTCAAGGCCGGCTCGCCCTGCCTGTCGTTCGGCAGCTTGGCCTCGCGGACGGTCGGCTCGCCGCCGCCAAGGCCCGGCTGCGCGATCGTACCGACCTTGCGCAGCGGCGGGAGGTTGGGATTGCGGCCGTCAGGAGCGCCGGGAAGGACGTCCATCGACGCCGAGCCGGTGATCAGCGCCCGCCGGATATCGGCATAGCCGGAGGACAGCAGCGCCTTCATCGGCACGTCGGAGCTGTCGCCATACCAGGAGTCGCGGTCGGCCATCGCGAGCTTGGCGGTCTCGACGACGAGATGGACGAAATCGGCGCTCATCGGATCGAGATCGGCGATATCGGTGCCCTTGAGGATCTGCAGCATCTGCAGCAGGACGGGTCCCTGGGACCACGGTCCGCATTTGAAGACCTCGCAGTCGCCATAGGTCACGGAGACCGGCTTCTCGATCAGCGGCTGATAATCAGCCATGTCCTGGGCCGTGATCAGGCCCTTGTGGCGGCGCCCCGAAACGTCCCAGACCTCCTCGGACGCGCAGAATTCCTCGATCCGCTCGGCGACCGGCCCGCGATACCAGAAATCGAGAGCCGCATTGATGCGCGCTTCCCGATTCTTGCCGGATTTCGCGTGGTCGAGGATCTGCTGGTAGAGCGCCGCGATCTGCGGATTGCGGAACAGCTTGCCGGACTGGGGAGCGACGCCGCCTGGCAGATAGAGCTCGGCCGAGCTCGGCCAGTGGGTTTCGAAAAGCTCCCGCATTTCCCCGATCGTCCGGGCGATGCGCGGCACCAGCGGATGGCCCGTGCGGGCATAATAGATCGCCGGTGCCAGCACGTCCTCGAGCTCGGCCGTGCCGTAGTCGCGCAGCAGGGTCAGCCAGGCGCCGAAGGCGCCGGGAATGCAGGCGGCCAGCAGGCCGGTGCCCGGAATGATGTCGAGGCCGAGGCCCTTGAAATAGGCGACGGTCGCCTTGGAGGGAGAGGGGCCCTGGCCGGAGATCACGATCGGCGCGTCGGCGCCGGCCGGCGTGACGATGATCGGCACTTCGCCGGCGGGGCCGTTGAGATGCGGCTCGACGATCTGCAGCACGAAGCCGGTCGCGACCGCGGCGTCGAAGGCCGTGTGCCCTTTTTCCAGGATGGACATGCCGACGGTCGAAGCGAGCCAGTGCGTCGAGGATACCGCCCCGAATGTGCCCCTGAGTTCCGGTCGCGTCGTGAATGTCATGGCAGGTCCTCAACTCCAGCCGTTTGCGCCCCCGAGAAGGCGCCGAAGAGGCCGGATATCGCGCGAGAGAGTTTAGGCAGGCCTCAGAAAGCCGCGCTGCAGGACGTGCACGGCGGCACCTTTTTGTATATTCTTTGTCCACAATGCAATAGGATTGTGTAATCTTCAGGCTCGATCGCGACGGTGGTCTCTGGAATGGCTGACATACGAGCAGAGAGGCGATCGATGTCGGAGATATCCGCTTCCACGCGGAAAAGTCGTAGCGATTTCATCGCTGAACAGCTGGAAGAGGCTGTCATCAACGGCGTGTTTCCAGCCGGCTCGCGGCTCGACGAGGCATCCATCGCCCTCCAGTTCGGCGTCTCGCGCACACCTGTCCGCGAAGCATTGCATATCCTGTGCGGGCGGGGGTGGGCTGAGCGCGAACCCTTCAAGGGCGTGGTCGTCACGCAGATTTCCGCCGAGCGCATCGACGAGATGTTCGAGGCGATGGCCGAGCTTGAGGCGACATGCGGCCGGTTGGCCTCGCATCGGATGACGATGAGCGAGCGCGGTGAGCTCGAAAGCCTGCACCGCCAGATGAACGTGCTCGCCGAAGAGGGCGAGAATGACGGCTACAACGAGCTCAACACGCGGTTCCACAACCTGCTTTTCCAGGGCAGCCACAACAGCGACCTGATCGCCGTCGCCCAGACCCTGCGGCTGAAACTGGCGCCGTTCCGCAAGTTTCAGCTCAAGGACAAGGGGCGGATCAAACAGTCCTGCCGCGAGCACCAGCAGATTGTCGACGCGATCCTGGACCAGGACGCCAAGGCCGCGGAAAGCGCGCTGCGCCGCCATCTCGTCTCGGCCGCGCAGGAAGTCCTGACCCGACGGCAGCGACAGGAAGACGAAACCGTCTCCGTAACGACCCCCTGAAAGGCAGATTCGAAATGTCCGATGCAACGGATGCGGATGCCATCCGCACAGTGATCTCCACCATGCAGGCCGCCTGGAATCGCGGGGACTTCCATGGCTACATGGCGGGGTTCGCCAATCCCGATGTGGTCTTCGTCTCGCGCGGGCGCATCCAGAAGGATTGGCAGGCGACGCTTGACCATTACATTGCCGACTATGGCGGTTCGCCCGGCTCGCAAGGAGAACTCGCCTTCACGAATATCCGCATCGAGACGCTGGCGCCGGATGCCGCCCAACTCATCAGCGACTACAGGCTGGTGCGCGTCGCCGGCAATCAGACCGGCGTCAACACGCGTCTGATGCGCAAGCGCGACGGCAAATGGGTCATCGCGCTCAACCACGTTTCCCAGATCGAGGATCGGTCCGTCACAGGTTGAGGCGGGAGACAGGGCTCGCGAGCCGTGGAAGAGCGCCTCGCGGCCATTCGGTTTGGGGCAGGAGCCGGTCGCCTAACGAGGCGGCGCGCCCAGGACGCTTTCTAGTTGCGCCGCAGCATCGAGAAGATATCGATCGGCATGCCAGCTCGCGACGAGCTGAAGGCCGATCGGTAGCCCTTCCTCGCTGCGACCGCATGGCAGCGACAATGCCGGATGGCCCGTCAGGTTGAACGGGAAGGTATAGGGATACCAGGCGCCGCGGATCGTCCCGGCCGGCTTGCCTGCGATATCGATCTGGCCCAGCGGATCGAGCCCGACCGGCAGCGCCGGCGCCGACAGGGTCGGCGAGGCGATCAGGTCGAAGCGCGCTAGGATGTCCTGCACTTTCGCGAAACAATCCGTCCGTGCGAACTGGGCCTGGCAGAGATCGGCTGCGCTGTAGCCGCGGCCGGCATCGATCGTGGCCAGCAGCGTCGGATCGAGCTTCTCCGGTGTCTTCTCGGCATGACCCCCGAGGCGGGCCAGCAGCAGGGAGCGCAGGAAGACGAGGAAATGCGGCTCCAGTGAAACGAGATCGAGGTCGATTGGCTCAACGATCCAGCCGAGCCCTTCCGCCTGCTTCATGGCCGCGGTGACCGCCGTCTCGACCTCAGGATCGAGGATGTTGCCGCAGCGCAGGAGGAAGCCGACCCGCGGTTTCTCGCCCGCACCGAGTCGGCGTTCCGGGAAGGCCGGAACCTGGCCGTAAGGGTCGCGCCGGTCGGGACCGAGAAGCGCCTCGAACATTAACGCGGTGTCCGCGATATCGCGTGCCATCGGCCCGACGAAGGAATTGGCTCCGAAGAGGTCCGGGGCCTGGAGATTCGGGATCGCCCCCAGCGTCGCCTTCAGGCCCACGACACCGCAGCACGCGGCAGGGATGCGGATCGAGCCGCCGCCATCCGTGCCGAGCGCGAGCTGCCCCATGCCGGCTGCTACAGCAACCGCCGCGCCGCCCGAGGAGCCGCCGCAGGTATGGGCGTGGCTCATCGGATTGAGCGTGCGGCCGAAGAAGGGGCCCTCGGTGAAAGGCTTGTGGCCGAATTCCGGCGTCGTGGTCTTGCCGATCAGAATCGCGCCTGCAGTCCGCGCGCGGGCGACCGCGACCGCATCGGCCTTCGGGACGTTGTCCGCGAACAGGGCCGCGCCCTGCGTCGTCGCGACGCCTTCGGTATTGGTGAGGTCCTTGGCCGAGAACGGGATGCCGTGGAGGGAGCCCAGCGTCTCGCCGCGCATTACCTTGGCTTCGGCGGCCTGCGCCTCGGCGCGCGCCCGCTCGGCCGAGACCGCCATGAAGGCGTTGAGTTCGGCCTTTTCCTCGATACGGGCGAGCGCGGCCTCGACGGCCTCGACCGGCGAGACGGCTTTCGAGCGGATCGCGGCAGCGAGGGCGACGGCGGAAAGATCGGCGATGGCGGTCATGGCTGTCCTCAGATCATCCAGCGGCCGCCGTCGATCAGCAGTGTCTGGCCGGTGACGTAGCGGGCGTCCTCGCTGGCGAGGAAAGCGACGCAGCCGGCGACATCCTCCGGGTCGGCGATGAAACCGGCCGGGGTCGTCGCCTTGATGCGCTCGATCACGGCCGGCGTCAGCCGGTCATGGGCGCGGGTGTGGATGGCGCCCGGCGCGACTGCGTTGACGGTGACGCGATGCGGCGCGAGCTCGCGCGCCAGTGAGCGGGTGAAGCCGATGATGCCCATCTTGGCGGCGGCATAGTCGGTGAGGCCGGCGTCGCCGACGAGGGCTGCATCGCTCGACATGTTGACGATTCGCCCGCCGCGCTCGCGCATTGCCGGCACGACGAGCCGGCTCATCCGCATCGCCGTGAACAAGGAAACCTCCAGCACGAAGCGCCAGACCTCCTCGTCCGACTCGTGGAACTGCGCGGCGCGTTCGCGTCCGCTCTGGCCGACATTGTTGAAGAGGATGTCCACCGGCCCGAAGGCCGCGACGGTGCGGGCGTGGAAATCGGCGAGCACGGCCGCATCGGTGCAGTCGCCGGCCACGGTCAGGAGGCGGTCGGCCGGCTGGCCGGCGAAGCTTTCCGCGAAACCGTCGGCCTCGCGATCGATCACTGCGACACTTGCGCCCTCGGCGAGGAAGCGGCGGGCCGTGGCCGCACCGATGCCATGGGCCGCGCCGGTGATGGCGACGGTCTTGGCCGTGAAGCGTGCGCTCGTCATGGCCGGCTCCCGCCCGTTGCTAGTGAAAAGTCCGGCCGCCATCGACGGCGATGGCGGTACCGGTGACATAGGAGGATTCCGCGCTGGTCAGCCACAGGATCGCCGCGGCGATCTCATCCGGCGAGGCGACGCGCTGGAGCGCGTAGCGGGCGCGCACGGCCTCATAGGCAGCGACGGGGTCGGGCGCGGTGTCGATGCTAGTGCGGAACAGTTCCGTTTCGACCGCGCCAGGGCAGACCGTGTTGACGCGGATGCCGAATTCCGCCGCTTCCAGCGCGAGTGCCTTCGCCGCCATCTGCAGGCCGGCCTTGGAGGCGCAATAGGCGGTGCGGTGCTTCAGCGGCGAGAGCCCGGCGCCGGAGGAGACATTGACGATCGTGCCGCCGCCTGCCGCCTTGAGATAAGGATAGGCCGCCTGCGCCACCAGCATCGGGCCGGTCAAGTTGACCGCGACGATGCGGTTCCAATCGGCCAACGCCATGCGCTCGATATCGGCGATCAGGTCGATGCCGGCCGAGCTGACGACACCGTCGAGCCCGCCGAGCGCGGTGGCGGCACTGGATACGGCCGTCTCGACGGACGCCGGATCCGAGACATCGGCCCTGAAGGGCACGAACGCGCTCGCTCCGAAACGCCCGGCCAGTGCCGCCAGCGTTTCCACATCGCGATCGAGCGCAGCAACGCGCGCGCCCTCCTTGATGAAGCGCTCGACTGTGGCGAGTCCGATGCCCTTGGCTGCACCGGTGATCAGGATGCGCCGGCCGGCCAGCGCGGCGCTCACCGTCTGGCCTCCGCGCGGGCCTTCTCCAGGCCGGGACGCATGCCGTCGACCATCTCGTCGCAGCGGCCGATCCAGACATTCGGATGCTTCAGGGCATGCTCGATCAGCCCCTCCAGCACCTTGATGCGCGAGGGCTGGCCGATCATCTCGGGGTGCATGCCGACCATCATCATCCGGTCCTCGGCATAGAGTACGTCGAACTCGCTCTTCCAGGCTTCGAGCAGGGCCGAGGGCGCCTGCATGGTGCGGCCGGGCAGCACGATCGAGTACTGGAAGAAGGGCGCGTCATCGAGCACCCAGCGGAACGGCAGCTCGACGAGCCTAGTCTCCTGATCTTCGACCGTGTGGAGATAGGGCGAGTCGTCGTCGAAGAAGTTCGAGGAATAGTCGAAGCCGTATTCGACCAGCATCGGCATGGTGATCGGGCTGATCTCGGCGGCCGGCGAGCGCCAGCCGCGGGGCGCGCGGCCGCTGACGCGCTTGATCGACTGGAAGCCCTTCTCCATCTCCTCGCGCTCCTCCTCGGGCGAGAGGTTCAGGATCCAGGTGTGGCTGTAGCTGTGATGTGCGATTTCGTGGCCGCGCTTCAGGATCTCCTCCATCAGCCCTTCGCGCTGGTCGATGATCAGGCCCGGCACGAAGAAGGTCGCCTTGACGCCGTAGCGGTCGAGCAGGTCGAGCACGCGGCCGGTTCCGACCTTCCAGCCATAGGCGCCCTGCGACATCAGGATCGGGCGGTTGGCATAGGCGGGATCGCGGCCGGTCCACATCGTCTCGGCGTCGAGGTCGAAGGTCAGGAAGAGCGGGAAACCCTTGGAGGTCAGCGGCATGTGGCGATGTCCGATGGAGATGGAACGGGATGTCCTGGGAACCTGTTCGTCATGCTCGCCCTTGTGGCGAGCATCCACGTCTTGAACACCGCTCTCGACGCAGGAAGACGTGGATGGTCGGGACAAGCCCGACCATGACGGGTGGGTCGCAGAGGATGACGGAGGCGCCGATCCATCGCCATCACACGAAGCGGTGGAAGCCGAAGCGGCGCTCGGCGAGGAGGAGCACGATGCCGGTGGCGAGGATCAGTAGCGTCGAGACCGCCGCGACGCTGGGGTCGATGCCCATCTCGACCGAGGAGAAGATCAGCACCGGCAGCGTCGTCTGGCTGGCGCTGATCAGGAAGATCGTGACCGGGACGTTGTCGAGCGAGGTGATGAAGGAAAACAGGGCGCCGGCGACCAGCCCCGGCGCGATCAAGGGCAGCGTCACCAGCCTGAAGGCTTCGAAGCCGCTGGCGCCGAGCACGCGCGCCGCTTCCTCGACGGCGAGATCGAGTCCCGACAGGCTCGCCAGCGCGGAGCGCACGACATAGGGCACGGTGATGACGACATGGGCAAGCAGCAGCCCAATGAGCGAGCCGCGCAAGCCCGTCATGCTGTAGAACTGCAGCAGCGCGACGCCGACGACCACGGCCGGCATCACCAGCGGCGCCATCAGGAAGGAGGTCACCGCCTCCGAACCCGGCAGCACCTTGCGGAACAGGGCGTAGGCTGCGGCGACGCCGAGCACCAGCGAGATCAGCGTCGAGCCGCAGGCCAGGATCAGGCTCATGCGGATGGCGGAAAGATAGGTCGGGTCGCTCAGGACCTTGCCGAACCAGGCGAGCGTCAGCCCCTGCGGCGGGATGGTCAGGTAGGAGGTGGTCGAGAACGCCGCCAGCACCACGACGATCACCGGCAATTGCAGGAAAGCGACGACCGTGAAGGCCGTGGCCGTCAGCCCCCAGCCGGGGCGGTTTTCGCTCATGTCGCTCATGCCATGCCCGCCCAGCGCTTGGTCAATCGGCTCGACAGCCAGATGATCGCCACCGCCATTAAGGTCAGCGCGAAGGAGAGCGCCGAGCCGCTCGGCCAGTCGAGAAGCTGCATGTATTCGTCGTAGATCAGCGTCGCCATGACCTGATAGGTCGGCCCGCCCAGCATGCGCGGCGTCACCAGCGCGCTGATCGTCAGCACGAAGACGAGGATCGAGCCGGCGAGAATGCCGGGCGCCGAGAGCGGCAGCGTCACCGCCATGAAGACATGGGCGCGGCTGGAGCCGAGCGTCGCGGCGGCGGATTCGACGTCGCGCGGCACGTTGCGGATCGCTGCGACCAGCATCAGCACCATGAAGGGCAGGTAGATATGGGTGAGCCCGATGAAGAGCCCGACGAAGTTGAACAGCAGCTTCACCGGCGTACCGATCACACCGAGCTGCATCAGCAGGTTGTTGATCAGGCCGCGATTGGCGAGCAGCGCGATCCAGCCGAAGGAGCGCACCACGAGGTTGAGCAGCATCGGGAAAATGACGAGCAGGATCAGCGGCACCCGCCAGTGCTCCGGCCCGCGCGCGATCAGATAGGCGAGCGGGTAGCTGAGCAGCAGGCAGATCAGCGTGACGGAAAAGCCGAGGCCCAGCGTGCGCCAGATCACCTCGCGATAATAGTCGTCGCTGACGATCTGGCTGTAGTTCTTGAGCGACCACGCGCCTTTGATCAGGCCGGTGCCGGGCTCGTAGACGCCGAAGCTCGTCGGCAGCAGCATCAGCACCGGCACGAGGAAGAACCCCGCCAGCACCAGGAGCAGCGGCGCGATCAGCAGCAGCCCCTGCCGCCGCGACATCATGGCTTGGCGCCTTCCGGCGGCATTGCGAAGACGGCGGCGGGGTCGATGGCGAGTCCGACAGGCGCACCGATGGCGAGAGCGGCCTCCGGTCCGTGCGAGGCGGTTTCCGCGACGATCTCGACGCCTTCCGCCAGCCGCACGACATATTGCACGCGGGCGCCGCTGAAGGAGCGCAGCACGACCTCGCCGGCGATCTCGCCGGCCTGAGGTCGGCCGCTGCGGATCGCGACGGCCTCCTGCCGGATCACGATGTCGACCTTGCTGCCGGCCGGCTGCTCGATGCACGCGGCCGGAATGGCGACGCTGCCGACGGCGAGCCGTCCACCCGCTCCTTCCCGGACCTTGACCGCGCCGGTGAGCCGGTTCGGCTTGCCGATGAAACTCGCGACGAAGCCGGTCGCCGGGCGGTGATAGATGTCCTCAGGCGCAGCGAATTGCTGCATCACGCCCTTGGCCATCACACCGACGCGGTCGGACATCGACAGCGCCTCGCCCTGGTCATGGGTGACGAAGAGCGTGGTGATGCCGAGATTGCGCTGCAGGCGCTTCAATTCGATCTGCATCTCGTCGCGCAACTGCGCATCGAGATTGGAGAGCGGTTCGTCGAAGAGCAGCACGCGCGGATGCGGCGCGAGCGCACGCGCAATGGCGACGCGCTGCTGCTGGCCGCCGGAGAGCTGCCGCGGATAGCGCTCGCCGAAGGTGCCGAGCCGGACCATGCCGAGCGCTTCCTTGACGCGTTTGTCGAGCTCGGCGCCGGCGACCTTGCGGCGGCGCAGGCCAAAGGCGACGTTCTCGAACACGGTCATGTGCGGGAATAGGGCATAGGACTGGAAGACGAGGCCGAGACCCCGTTTGTTCGGGGGCAGGGTGGTGACGTCGTCGCGGCCGATCAGGATGCGCCCGCGGCTTGGCTCCACGAGCCCTGCGACCATGCGCAGGATCGTGGTCTTGCCGCAGCCGGAGGGCCCGAGCAGCGAGACGAACTCGCCCTCCGCGATCGTCAGGGAGACATCCCTGACGACTTCGACCTCGCCATAGGACTTGCCCAGCCCTTCGAAGGTCAGCGAGCCCATTGCCAATCCTCTCCCGCTGCCCTGCGCTTCAGCGCGCGACTTCGCGCTGCCAGCGGCGTGTCCAGGTCGCGCTGTTCTTGGCGATCACCTCGGGATCGATGAACCAGGCCTTCTCCAGGCTCTCGCCATTCGGCACGATGCCCTTGAGCTTGTCCGAGAGCTTCACCTTGGTGTTGACCGCACCGATATAGGCGCGCTCCGAGAAGCAGCCCTGGCCCTCGGCCGACAGCACCTGGTCGAGGAACTTGTAGGCGAGCTCCGTCTTGGTCGAGCCCTTCGGCAGGACCACCGCCGGCAGGATGCCGACCGCGCCTTCCTTGGGATAGGCGACGGCGAGCGAAAGGCCCTTGTCCATGGCGACGCCGGCGCGGTCCGGATACCACGGCGCGATCGCGATCTCGCCGCGCTCGAACAGCGACAGGAGCTGGTCGGCCTGGGTGTAGAGCACGGCCGAGCCCTTCGCGATCGGCTTGATCGCCTCGATGCCGGGATCGATATTGTCGAGCGTGCCGCCCTTGAGCTTGTTCAGCGCCAGCAGGAACTGCAGCCCGGAGGTGCCGCTGATGTCGCCGATCGCATATTTGCCGGCATAGTTCGGATCGGCGAGGTCGAGCCAGGAGGTCGGCGGCGCCTTCACCAGCTTGGGGTTGTAGACCAGCGTCGTCGCGCTCACCATCGCGACCACATAGCTGTCGTCCTTGCCCCAGGCGGTCGGGATCACGTCGGCGGCGTTCTTAAGCTTCGCGCGGTCGATCTTGTCGTTGAGCTTCTCATTGGCGGTCTGAGCCGCCAGCGAGTTGTCGATATAGACGATATCCATGTCCGGCTTGCCGGCGGTGGCGCGCAAGGCCGCGGCGAATTGCGAGGAATTGCCGAGCTTCAGCGAGACGGTCGCGCCCGTCGCCTTCTCGAAGGCGGCGACATGGCAGGCCTTGACGTTCTCGGCGAAGGAGCCGCCGAAGGCGCCCACGACAAGCTCCTCGGCCTGGGCGGTGGAGGCGAGAGCGGCGCCGAGGACGGCGGCTGCGGTCGCATGACGAAACATCTGGCGCATGGTTGCTGGTTCCCGTCTGTTGGCCTCAAGGCGCACCGCTGTTGGCGCGGCTTGTCCCTCGGTCGACGGAATCCCCCTCCCATCGGCCGAGGGAGAGCATGACACGGCTCGATTTGTCTTTCAAGAAAGATAAATGAAAGATATCTTGATGCCGAGACGGTGATCATGGGCGCTTGCATCGCGCGCCCCGGCGTGGTCGGAAAGGCCGTCCTGGAGGATTGGAATGCGCAACGAGGCCGCGCGAAACCTGACGTTCGAAACGCCCGATGCGCTCTGGCAGAACGACCGCGTCGGCGCCGGCATGCAGCGCTGGCGGCGCGAGTTTCCGGATGTCGATTGTTCGGGCAAGGCGATCGTCGGCCGGCTGCTTCACCTCAACGAGGTGCTGCAAGTCGCGATCAACCGGACCCTCGCACGGCATAAGCTCAAATATCCGAGCTTCGCGGTGCTCGCGACGCTGCGCGTGCAGGGCGCGCCCTATCGCATGTCGCCGAAAGCGCTGCTCGACACGCTGATCCTGACCTCGGGCGGCCTTTCGAACCTGCTGCGGCGCCTGGAGAAGGCGGGCCATGTCCGCCGCATGGCTGACGAGACCGACGGTCGCGGCGTGATCGTCGAACTCACCGAGAAGGGCCGTCTTCTGGTCGAGCCGGCGATGCGCGACCATGCCGAGACGGAACGGCGCCTCGTCGCCATGCTACCGGCGGCCGAGCAGGCCATGGTCGCCGGTGCGCTCGGCAGGATGATGCTGGCCGGCCGCTGACGAGGGCTGGTTTGCCATGACCAGCCGCAGGCAATGTCGAGAGGGCGGGCGTGCTCCGTCAGATCTCGATCTCGACGCCGACCTCGACGACCCGGGTGGCCGGGATGTGGAAATGGGCGGCGGATCGCTCAGCGTTGCGCTGCATGAAGGCGAAGAGCGATTCGCGCCACACCGCCATTCCCGCGATGTCGTCACGCGGAATGACCGTCTCGCGGCCGATATAGTACGACATTTGGTCGAGATCGATGCCCGGTAGAAGACCACGGTCTGCGCCGCAGCGCAGGCCGTCGGGAATGTGTGGTGTCTCCATGAAGCCGAAATGCAGGATCACACGCGTCACGCCGGGCATGAGGTCGACGACCTCCATGCGATCGTCGTCGGAGACGCGCGGCACCTCCTCCAGCTTGCCGGTGATGAGCAGGATGCGTTCATGCAGTGCGTGGTTGTGGCGGACGAAATGGGAGAGCGAGAGTGGGACGCCCCGTGCAGCTGAGGCGAGGAATGCAGCCGTCCCGGGCAGGCGCATGGGCGGCTTCGTCGCCAGCATGGCCAGAAACTCCTTCTCCGGCTCGCGCTGGCGGCTGCGCGCCGCCTCCACCAGCGCCAGACCGCGCCGCCAGGTCAGCATGATCACCACCAGCACGAGTGCCAGGACAAGCGGATACCAGCCGCCCTCGTGCAGCTTCGGCAGGTTGGCGGAGAAAAAGACGAGGTCGATCAGCAGGAAGAAGCCATTGACCGCGGCGACGAGGATCAGGCTGTAGCCCCATTTGAGAGCGATCAGCGCCGCCAGCCCGGTGGTGATGGCCATGAGCAGGGAGACCGCGATGCCATAGGCGCCGGCCAGGGCTTCGGACGAGCGGAACGCGAAGACCGACGTCAAGGTCGCCAGGCACATCAGCCAGTTGACGATCGGGATGTAGATCTGGCCCTGCTGGTCATGGGCCGTGTGCTTGATGTGGACGGCGGGGAACAGCCCGAGCTGCACGGCCTGGCGTGTCAGCGAGAAGGCGCCGGTGAGGATCGACTGCGAGGCGATGACGGCGGCCGCCGTCGCGAAGGCGATCAGCGGATAATGGGCCCAGTTCGGGGCGAGCTGGTAGAACGGATTCTCGATCGCCGCCGGATGGACCAGCAGCAGCCCGCCCTGGCCGAAATAGTTCAGCATCAGCGCCGGCAGCACGACAGCAAACCAGGCGAGCCGGATCGTCTTCGGGCCGAAATGGCCCATATCCGCATACATCGCCTCACCGCCGGTCACGGCCAGAAAAGTGGCCCCGAGAACGGCGAAGCCGACGACGGGGGAGGTATGGGTGATGAAATACAACGCGTTGAACGGGTTGATCGCGGCCAGGATACCCGGCGCCATCAGGATGCCGCGGATGCCGAGCAGCGCCAGGGCGAGGAACCAGAGCAGCATGATCGGCCCGAACAACCGGCCGATGAAGCCGGTGCCCTTGCTCTGAACCAGGAAGAGGCAGAGCAGGATCGCGGCGGTCAATGGTACCACGGCCGGCGCCAGAAACGGCGCGTCGACCTTGAGGCCTTCGATCGCGCTGAGCACCGAGATCGCCGGCGTGATGGCGCCGTCGCCATAGAGCAGCGCGGCGCCGACGAGGCCGACCACCAGCACATAGGCCCGCGCCGAGCCCGGCTTGGCATGGCGCGCCTTGAGCAGGGCCAGCATCGCCATGATGCCGCCTTCGCCACGATTGTCCGCTCGCATGATCAGCAGCGAGTACTTGATCGAGATGATCAGGATCAGCGCCCACAGGATCATCGAGACGCAGCCGATCACAGCCTCCGGCTGCAAGGCGCCGCCGGCGCTCGCGGCCCGAACCGCTTCCTTGAGCGCATAGAGCGGACTGGTGCCGATGTCGCCATAGACGACGCCGAGCGCGCCGAGCGTCGCAGCTCCGATGGCTTGGCCGTGGCCATCGGGTGCCCCTGCGTCACCGTTGGGCCGTGACCCTCTTGCATGGGACAAGGATGGCCTCCCGATATTTTGTTTGAGAGTAGGGCACACGCGAACGGCAGCCGCAAGGGCTCGCTCGCCCAAGCTCCTGACCTGCTTCGCGAAATCGGGTCAGCCTCGCTGCCTTGCCGGCCCTGGCCCGAGACAGGAAAACGGGCCTCGATGACCGGGAAGGAGCCTGGGCGCCACGCCGGGCGGTGGCGTGGGAAAGGCCTCGCTTCCCGCAAGGCGGGCTGGCGGGACGGAATGCCGGCACAGGACCGCGTGTCGGCGTCGAGCCGCTCCGTCATGAGAGCGAACGCGGCCGCCTCACCGCCGCGCTCACCGATCGCACCGGCACTCAGGCCCTCGCCGACATTCTGAACTCCGTTGGGCTCATGCCGGTCGTCTTCTTGAAGGTCCGCGCGAAATGGGCGGAATCGCTAAACCCGCAGGCGAAGCCGATCGAGGTCAGCGAGGCCGTGCCGCCGAGCAGCATCAGGCTCGCCTGACGTATCTGGGATAGGCGGCGCAGCCCCTGCAGAGACAGGCCGTCATCCGTCAGTCGCCGTTGCAATGTGCGTGGCGAATGGCCGAGCTGCCGTGCCAGCAGCGCCAATGACCAGATCACGAGCAGATCGCTTTCAACCAGCGCGATGATGTCCCGCGTCGGCTTGCTGAGGCGCTGGTCCGGCGGGGCGTAAAGCACGGCGTGGGGTGCCGGAGGTTTCGCACTCGGTCTCCAGTTGAAGCGCCAAAGCCCGGTTTGTGCAGCGACCGGCGGGATACCCTCCATGACGGCGCCGGCTTCGATGACGACCGTCGGCTCCCGATCAGGCCCGATCGTCAGCCGGAGCTCGCTGCAGCCGGCCGCTGCAAGAAGCCCGGCGAACAGCCCCGACAGGAGGTAGTCGACCGCCGGTCCCGGCGGATCATCGGGTTCGCCGCGGTGATCGAGCAATGCCTCGGTCTCGCTGACGGAATGGACGATGACCGGATGTCGGGTATGAACGTAGCGTTCCAGCCGGCGCCAACGCCCGATCAGGTCAGGCCCGCTCCGCGCGGCCAGAAGTGCCGCCCCGAGCGGGTCGAACGCCAGGCGGGACACCGATTGGCCGACTTTCAGAAGGGCGGACGGTCCATGCCTGGCCAGTACGGCTTCGGCCAGAGCCGTCTTCTCGCTGAGCGAAGCATGGGGCGTATTGAGGCGCGGCCTTAGCTCGCCGTCGCCCGGGCTGATCCCCTGTTCGGCAAAGGAGAGCTGCATGAGCCTGACCAAGGCCGCTCCGGTCAGGTCGTCCTTTGCCCGCTTCATCGCGTATCGGTCCTTGGCGCAGCATCGAGCCAGCTCGACGGGGCCTCGCCATGCCGTCGACCAAGCTCGAACAGACCTCGCATTTCGGCCTGTTCGAAATCAAATGGGCTCGCCGCTTCCGGGAACCCGTCCGGAATGCGCTGGAGCCGGAAGGCAGCCCTCTCTGCCTTCGCCAGGGCCGCTGCCCGCTCCACGGCGCCGAAGCTCAGGCTGCGCAGGAGCTGCGAGACGCCGCGGCGGGCGAGCGTGCTGGCGTGGTATCCGGCTGCCCGTGTCGTGGCGGCGGTGCTGACATGGCCGTTGGCGATGACCCAGAGCGTCTGTTTGCGTGCGCCGCGCAGCATGGCCGGATCGACCACGATCGGGCGCATCACCCCGCCGTCGCCGTGCAGGACCGCAATGCCGCTCGTCGGATCAGGCAGCGGGATCGGCTCGACCAGGCCAGGCGGAGCTGCCGAGGCCAGCATGATTTCGATGAAGGCCCGTCGCGCATCGGGCCGCTCGGATGCGGCCAGCCGGCCCATGTCCCAGGTGACCGCCCGGCCATTCGTCAGGTCGGTGGTGGCGATGTAGAGCCTTCGGCCCTCGCGATGAGCGTCGGCGATCTCGGCGATCATGCGATCCGTGATGATGTCGTCGAGCCTGCGGCGCAGCGGATCGGCCTTGTGCAGGCCGGCCTTGACGAGAACGCCGATGCCGTTGCCCTTGAAGATGTCGGCCGTGCGCGTCGTCGTGTAGACCTCCTCGAGCAGGGCATCGTAGCGGGGTCCGAGAAAGGCGAGCGGCGCCTGCAGCGCGCCCGTCGAAACCCCGCTGACCAGATCGAAGATCGGCCGCGAGCCGCTTTTCGTCCAGCCGACCAGCACGCCCGCCCCGAAGGCCCCGTCGGCCCCGCCGCTCGACAGGGCGAGCATATGGCCGACCTCTCCGCGCGGCCGGCGCGTCTCTGTTTGCGGAGCGGCCATGCGCAGGATTTGCGGATCGAGAGCCTGGCCGACGGGCGCGACGGCACAGCCGCCAAGGCTCAGCACGCCGCAGGCGAGAGCCAGGCGGATGATCTGCGCCGGGAAGATCATGCCGCCCGATCGGCCCGCCAGGGCAGGCGCAGAACCGGCTTGCCGGTCATGGCGGCAATGGCGTTGGTGATCGCGGGCGCAGCAGCCACGATGGCCGTTTCAGCGGCGCCGGTCGGGGCCTCGCCTTCGTCGATCAACTCGATGACCATCTCCGGAACGTCGGAGAAGCGCGGCACGGCATAGTCGGCGAAACTCGTCTGCGCGACGGTCCCTTCGGCAAGCGTGAGGTCTTCGAAAAGAGCCATGCCGATGCCCCAGACGAGGTTGCCCTCGACCTGAGCCTGGACCTGGCCCGGGTTCAGCATCAGCCCGCAGTCATGGGCGCACCAGAGCTTCGTGACGCGCATCTGCTCGCCCGCGCGGGTCACTTCGGCGATGACCGCAGCATAGGACATCTCCTTGTAGACACCGCAGGCCATGCCGTAGCCGCGCTCCGGTGTGGATTGCAGCGCGCCCCACCCCGCCAGTGCGGCCACCCGATCGAGCGCCCGGCGGAGGCGGGGCCATTGCGGGGCGATGATCCGCCTGCGGAAGGCGAGGGGGTCCTCACCCCGCAGACGCGCCAGATGATCGACCATCGTCTCCATCGCCCAGATGTTCGGCCCGGCACCCAGCCCGCGCCAAGGGCCGGTGTGGACGGGCAGGCGCACATCCTCGAATTCGACGCGCTGCCGTGCAGCCGTATAGGGCGGGATCGCGCCGCGCAGCACGCCGGGATCGCCGAAAAAGCTCGTGGCGAATTGCAGGACCGGCCCCATCGCGGCGGAGGTGAACATCACATGGCCGGAACGGAACGCGTGATGCCACCCGTCCGGCGTACCGTCCGTGGCGAGGCTCGCCCTGATCCGGTGCGAGGATGGCGGGCGATGGAACGCTTCGCGGAACTCGTCGAGACGGGTCCATTGCACCTTGACCGGGCGCCCGAAGGCCCTGGCCAGCAGAGCCGCCTCCAACTCCACCATGCAGAGCGTCTTTCCGCCGAAGCCGCCGCCGACCCGGCAGCCGATCACGGTGACGAGATCGCGTGACAGCCCCAGTTCCTGGGCCAGCGCCGCGCGGATGAAGGTCACGTCCTGCGTGCCTGTCCAGAGTTCGAGCTTGCCGGCTTCATCGAAGCGCGCGACCGCCGTGCGCGGCTCCATGCAGGCATGGGCCGCCATCGGCACCTCGAGACGCAAGTCGGCGAAGGCCTCGCCGGGTGCGAAATGCGCGTCCCGCGCGATGTGCTCAAGCGCGCCTTTCGACAAGCCATGGTCGACATCGATCAGGGCGGCGATGTCGGCATTATCGGAAAGCCCGCCCGACCATTTCGGCACCAGAGCGGCCAGGGCGCGCTCCAGGGCTCCGCGGCTTTCGGCAGCGACAAGGGCGCGCTCGCCGACCCGGCGCAGGCCGAGATAGCCGGGGAGCGCCCGGGCCTTTGCGTCATCGACCTCCGACAAGACCGCGCCCAGACGCGGCGAACGAAGGACGGCGCCGAAGACCATGCCCGGAAGACGGATATCGTCGGCAAAAAGCGGTGCGTCACCGGTGACGATCGCACGAATGGCGTCGGTCGGCTCCGCGGTACCGACGATGCGCTTCGGCCCGACCTTGAGCGAAACGGGCTTGGCTTCTCGAATGGCGGCGGCATCGATCAGCCGAGGGGCGGTTGCGAGCACGCGAAAGCCCACGGGCGGGGGGGCGCCGTCGACACTCCCGGCGCGTTTCAGAACGACCGCCAGAGCGGCGGCGGCAGAGGCCAACAGCGGCGCGAAATCCCTAACGGAATCCGAACCGACCGTCGCTCGCGCCGGAGGCAGCAGATCGGTGCGCGGTAGGATTGCCCGGATGCGGTCCAGGGGGAAGCCGGTCTCTTCCGCCACGACCTGCCGGAACGATATGGCAATGCCCTGGCCGAGCTCTGCGCGCGGCATCATGATCTCGATGACGCCTTCCGGCGTGAGGCGCAGCCAGGCGGATGCATCCTGCGCGGTCGGCACGCCCCGATAGGGCAGCGCGAGGCGCCGCGAGACGCCATAGCCTCCGCCGGCGGTGACGACCAGGCCGGCCGTCGCCCAGCCGAAACCCTTGAGAAGGGAACGCCGTGAGAGCGCCATTACGTGCGCACCCGCAGCATCTGCTGTGCCAGGTCGATCGCCGCCGCTATGCGCCGTTGCGTGCCGCAGCGGCAGATGACGCTGTCCATGGCTGCGGCGATATCGGCGGACGGCGCCGACGGATTCGCGTTCAGGAGGGCGGCAGCGGTCATGACCTGACCGTTCTGACAATAGCCGCATTGTGGAACCCCCGCATCGATCCAGGCCTGCTGGACCGGATGAAGGCCCCCGGCAGCACGTGAACCAAGGCCCTCCAGGGTCGTCACGTCACGTCCTTCGATGTCTTTTGCCGTCAAAAGACAGGCTCGCTCGGCCACGCCGTCGACATGGATGACGCATGCCCCGCACGCGCCCACGCCGCAGCCATATTTGGGGCCGTTCAATGCAAGATGATCGCGCAGGACCCAAAGGAGGCGATCGTCCGACATGCTCTCGGGGATCGCTGCGGTTCTGCCGTTCAAGACGAAGTGCATTACGTTTCTTCCGCCACGCTGGTTCGAACGACGGGTTAGCACGGCCGGCATCCTTCGAATTGAACGATGGCGCCACAATCCCGATCGACCTATGCCAATTCAAGGACAGAAACATGCCGAAGCGGTACTTCAGTGGCCTGCACCCTGAAGAGTGGCCCTCCTTGAAGTAGGCTTTTTGAGCCTTTGGAGGATGCCGGCGATGCCGCAGAAGAAGCACAAGCCTGAAGAGATCGTCGCGAAGCTGCGGCAGGTCGACGTGCTGTTGTCCCAGGGGCACCCGGTCGCGGAGGCGATCCGGGCCATCAGCGTGATGGCGTTCACGTATTCGGCCGGCGTGTGGGCATCATCGCCCGCATCAGGCAGATCATCGCGGTCTAAACGCCGGACGATGTCGCCGGGGGCGACGCCTCGGCTTCTGCCGAGCAATCTGAGCATGCTCCTGAACCCGAAGCTGGCTGAACCAGGAGGGGGTGTCCTTGAAAACTCAGGGGAGGCTGTTCATAGACCTGCCAAGTCGTTCGGGCGGGCCGCATTCTCGATGAGATCGTCCAGAACCGGTTGCTGCCGTCGCTTCAGGATGCCCCGAATTCCTCGCGTTCAACGTATATCGGCCAGGCTTTGCTCCAGGATATCATGCTAAAAAATGCTCTGCTGAATCAACGCTATGCGGCATTTCTCCTAGCCGTGCTCGCTTTTGTCGCTTCGCTTGTCGGAGGGCTCTTCCACAGCGGGTGGTTGCTCATCCCGACGGCGCTTGCGGGCGCTCTGGTCCTTCTGGGCGTTCATGATATGCGCCAGCGCAAGCATTCGATTCTGCGCAACTACCCCGTGATCGGACATCTGCGCTTCCTGATGGAGAGCATCCGGCCGGAAATCAGGCAATACATCATCGAAAGCGACCATGACGAAGTTCCATTCAGCCGGCAGGACCGCGCACTGGTCTACCGGCGCGCCAAGGGCGATGAGGACAAGCTGCCTTTTGGCACCTCCGAGAATGTCTACGGCTCCGGCTATGCGTGGTTGACTCATTCGGCTTCGCCGACGGCCATCGTCGACACCGATTTTCGCGTCCGGATCGGCGGGCCTGCCTGCAGGCATCCCTACGAGGCCAGCATCTACAACATCTCGGCCATGAGTTTCGGAGCGCTCTCCGCCAATGCCATTCTGGCGCTCAACACCGGCGCGCGGAAGGGCGGCTTCGCACACGATACCGGCGAAGGCAGCATCAGCCGGTATCACCGGCAAGGCGGCGGGGACCTGATTTTCCAAGTGGCGTCGGGCTATTTCGGCTGCCGCAACGAGGATGGCAGCTTCTCTCCCGAGCGATTTGCGGAACTGGCTGCTGATCCGCAGATCAAGATGATCGAAATCAAACTCAGCCAAGGCGCCAAACCGGGCCATGGTGGCATGCTGCCGGCTTCCAAGATCTCACCCGAGATCGCGGAGGCGCGAGGCATTGCGATGGGCGTGGACTGCCTATCGCCCGTGGCCCACAGCACCTTTTCCACCCCGGCCGGGTTGATGCAATTCGTCGGTGAATTGCGGGAGCTTTCCGGCGGCAAGCCGGTCGGCTTCAAGCTTTGCATCGGCCATCGCCGCGAGTTCATGAGCATGGTCAAGGCCATGCTCAACACCGGCGTCGTCCCTGATTTCATCGTCGTCGACGGTGCGGAGGGTGGCACGGGCGCCGCTCCCGTCGAATTCGCCAACCGCGTGGGCATGCCGATGCTGGAAGGGCTGACGTTCGTCCACAACACGCTGCGAGGCGCCGGCATCCGCGAACAGGTCAAGATCGGGGCAGCTGGCAAGATCGTGTCAGCGTTCGACATCGCCCGCACGCTGGCGCTCGGGGCAGACTGGTGCAACGCGGCGCGCGGCTTCATGTTTGCGATCGGTTGCATCCAGGCCCAGTCTTGCCACACCAATCGTTGCCCGGTCGGTATTGCGACACAGGACCAGCGGCGCCAGAGCGCCATCGATATCGGTGACAAGAGTGACCGCGTCGCGCGCTTTCATCGCAACACCATGCACGCGCTCGGCGAAATCGCGGGGGCGGCGGGCCTCAGCCATCCCAGCGACTTCATGCCCTATCACTTCATGTTCAGGCAGAAGGACAACGAATTCCTGGATGGCAACGAGGCTTTCCCCTATCTGCCGGAAGGCTTCCTGTTGGGTGGAAACGAGTTTCCGGAACTCGCCGATTGGTACAGCCGCTGGGATCGGGCCAGTTCCGACAGTTTTGCCCCGCCGGAGATTCCACACGGACCGTTCCAAACGCGTCGGGTCGTGAGGGCGGTGTAGCGCGTCGCTCAATCGCCGCGACGTGCCGCCTGACGGCGATCGACGTCATCGACGTGCTCTCGGACCTGTTCATCCTGCGCGGCGTGCTGGGACATGTTCGGTCAGACAACGTCCTATGTCGGGAAGCAGCTTTGGGCTTTGGCCAACAGGCCTCATCGCGTCGGCAATGCGCCGACGTCGGCATTAAGCTGATCCAGATGGTTTCCACCGTCAACGGGATCGCTCCCAGCCATAGCAAACACAGGATCCAGCGGCATTGATGCGGCCGTGGTCCTCACCGTCCTCAAGACGAGATACGCACCCAGGTGGAAGGCCCGAACATTATCTACAGGGTCGCCTCTGGCGCCCTCACGGCACTTGCAGAGAGGGGTCCTTCCACCTGGCATCCGACCGTTCCAGGAACGGCCGGTATTCTGTTCCCGTCTTGACGACGGCATGCGCTACCCGCGCCATCTTGGCGGTGAGCGCGGTCATCGCCTTGCGACGGCGATCGGCATCGTCCGCGTGACCGGCAACATAGCGGCCGAGCTTGTCGCGGAAGCTGTTGTCGCATTGGCGCGCGGCGACCTGCGCCGCCATCCAGAACGTTCGGCGCAGCCGGGCATTGCCGTACTTCGACAGCTTGGTCCGACCGCGGAAGGTGCCGGATTGGCAGGTGGCGAGGTCGAGGCCGCAGAACTTCAGGAACTGGCGGTGATGGCCGAACCGGCGCAGATCTCCGGCTTCAGCCATGATTGTCAGAGCGTTGATCGGCCCGATTCCCGGGATACGCCGCAGCAACTGGTAATCGTGATGATCGGCCAACGTGACCTGCGCGATCTCCTCGATCCGGTTGCGCTCCCGGATCAGGCCCCGCGCCTGGGCAATGATCATCCGGAACATCGTGATCGCCGCGCTCTCCTCCGGCACGGGCAACGCGATCGATGAGCAAGCCGTCTCGTAGATGTCGTTGATCAGCCGCGCCTTGGAGACTTTGCGGCCGACCAGAGGCCAGGCCTCGGCCGAAAACGCTTCCCGCTCCAGTGCGGTGATGCTGCCGGGGGTGGGGAAGCGCTCGATCAGCGCCAGGAACCAATCCGAGCGGCTATTGCCGGCGAAGCGGCCGATCTCCGGAAAGTACAGCGGCAGATAATGCGTCAGGATGCGGTGCCAGGTCTGCGTCTTGGCCTTCGAGATCGTCTCGTGCGTCTTCGACAGCTCCTGGAGATCGTTGATGCCGGCGGCCAACGGGTCGACATAGGCCTGCGTCGCGCCGATCCGCAGCATGTGCAGGATGACCTGTGCGTCCTTGGGATCGTTCTTGTCCCAACCGTTGTGCAGCGCCTCCCGGGTTCGGGCCAGCGCGACCGAGGAGATCAGCCGCAGCTCGAAGCCTGCCGTCAGAAGCCGGTAAGCGAGCGTGCGATGGTAGTTGCCGGTCGCCTCGAAGCCGACGAGGATCGGTCGTCCGATCGCGGAAAGCTCAGCAGCCAGGCGGTCGTAATCCGGCCTGGTCGCCAACACGGTCATCCGCCGGCGTCGACCGCCTTCAGGTCGTTCGATCAGGACCTCCTGACGGTGCTTGGACATGTCGATCGCTACCAGCACGACGCCGGTGGGAGTAGAAAAGCGCTTGGTCATGGTTGGCCTCGCTCCAAAGTGTTGTCTCGACAACCTCACTTTAGAGACCTGCTGGTCGGCCATGACCGCCGTGGCGGCGCGCTGCGCTACGCAAGGCTTCGCGCGCCGTCAGCCAACGGTTGAGCCCCTTCCCAATGTGCTACGGCCCCGAGTTCGTCGCCAAGGCCGTGCAGGGATGGATCGGCGCGGTCGGCGCCAAGACGGCCTACATCGCGCCCGGCAGTCCTGGGAGAACGGCTTCATCGAGCCGTTCAATGCCCGGTTGCGCGACGAACTCCTCGACGGCGAGATCTTCTACACGCTCGCGGAGGCGAAGATCGTCGTCGAAAGCTGGCGACGGCACTTCAACACGCTGCGCCCGCATGGTTCGCTCGGCAACAAGCCTGCCGCCCCGAAGGTCTTCATCCCCGCCATGACTGCGCGGACAGTTGCGAAACCCGGAAAAGCAACGTGCCCTGCTTGCCAACTCGCCGGACTTAGGCGAGATCAGCAGACGGAAAGCGACGGGCAGTTGGCACGATTGTCGTTGCGGCTCAGCTAGGGCAATTTGTGCCCTGTCATGCAAATCCTTCTTGTCGATGACCATGCCCTTATTCGCGACGCACTTCGCGCCATCCTGGCCGAGATCATGGCGTGTGCTGTCATCGACGAGGCGGACTCCGCCCGTAAGGCCATGGAGCTTGCCGAAAGCAATCCCGAGACCCAGCTCGTCATCCTCGATCTCGGCCTGCCGGACGGCGATGGTCTCCAGCTCCTGAAGACAATCCGCGCGCGCCTCCCGGCGACGGCGGTGGTCGTCCTGTCGAGCAGCACGGAATCCGATGTGATGGCCGCGGCGCTCGATGCCGGCGCCGTCGGCTTCATTCCGAAATCGGCGCCCCGCTCGGTCATGGTCGGTGCGCTCGGCCTCGTTCTGGCCGGCGGTATCTATATCCCGCCGGAAGCCTGGCCGTCCCGGCCGAAGGATGTGCCCCCGGCGGTGTCGGAGCGGTCTCCGACGCCGGCCGAGCTCGGCCTCACGGGGAGGCAACTCGATGTACTGGCGTTGCTGATGCGTGGCCGCAGCAACAAGGCGATCGCCCGCACGCTCTCGATCGCCGAAGTCACGGTGAAACATCATGTCACTGCGCTGATGCGGGCGCTTCAGGTCAGAAATCGCACCGAAGCGGCACTCGCGATCGCCCGCTACGGTTGGCAATTGCCGGATATCGCCTGAGCATGCCGTCTCTTGTCATGACCCGGCCATCACCTTTGTGATGGCGGCGCGCAGGGCAATCGGCAGCACGGGTTTGCGCAACACATCGGCAGCGGCACCGGAATCACGCTGCTGCAGAGCTTCCGGCTGCCCACTGAGCAAGATGATCCGCAAACCGGGCCGCCGTTTCCGCATCGCCGTAATGGCCGCGATCCCGCCGCCTGTGACGATGTCGTCGTGGTCAGCGACGAGGAGATCGATGGGGGTATCGTCCAGTTCGGCCGGCGATACTGCGTTCCAAACCTCGAAGCCCCATGAACGGAGCAGGACAGCGGTCGCGTTCCGCGCGGCCGGATTGTCGCCAAGCACCGCTGCATGACGCCCCTGACCGAAGTAGGCATGGCGCTGGAGATCGGCCATCGGGAAAGGCTCGGCGATCGGCGGGGCCACGGGCACCCGTATCGCGAAGGTAGAGCCTCGACCTGGCGCCGAAACCAGGCTGATCGGGTGGTTCAGCAGGCGCGCGAAGCTTGCGACGATGAAGAGCCCGAGCCCGAGTCCGCGCTCGCCGCTTTGGCCGGTTGTCGGCGCTCGGAAAAACTCTCCGAAGATGTCGGACTGCATCGCTGCGGGAACACCAGGGCCGGTATCCGTGACCGCGATCGACAGCAGGCCGTCGCTTTCGCTGCAAGAAAGCGCGACGCTGCCCTTGTCGGTGTAGCGGATCGCATTCGCCATCAGATTCTGTACGATGCGTTGCAGGAGCAAGGCATCGCTCTCGACCCAGAGCGTGCTGCTGCCGATCTCCAAATCCAGGCCCTTGGCCGCGGCAGCCGGCACGAAGAGCACTCGCAGGCCCTCGCAGAGCGGGGCGACAGGAAAGCGGGACAGGACTGGCTTGATCGCGCCTGCCTCGATCTTCGAGGTATCCAAGATCGCGTCGAACATGCTGTTGAGGCTGCCGACGGCTTCGGCGAGCTTGCCGTTAAGGCGCACCCGCCGGTCTCTTGTCGGAGTGGCATGCAATTCGTCGATGAAGAGGCTCAAGGCATGCAGAGGTTGGCGCAGGTCGTGGCTGGCGCTGGCCAGGAACCGGGACTTGGCCTGATTGGCGCGCGCCAGTTCTTGCGTCCTCTGCGCAACCTTGTGCTCGAGCGTCGCCCGCTCGGCCTGGAGGCTGTCGGCCATCTCGTTGAAGCGCTCGCCGAGCTCCGCGAATTCGTCGGAGCGCGCGATCGCGATCCGGTGGTCGAGGGCTCCTGCGCCGATCCGGGCCGCGCCGGCCGTCAGCGTCTCGATCGGTCGGATCATGTGCCGCGCGATCAGGATGCCGCAGACGACCGCCGCCACGAGCCCACCCAGCAAGGCGACGAGCGACAGGCGGATGGAGGCATAAACGGGCGCCAGCACCTCGGCCCGCGGCAGTTCGGTGATGACGCTCCAGCCGAGCGACGGCAAACGGGCATGCGCCGACAGGATCTCCTGCCCGTCGAGATCGCGGCCCGCGACGAGCACCGTTCCCCCGCCGGATCGCGACGATGCCAATGCCGCCCGGACCTGCGGCAGGGCCGAGACGTCGGCGCGCCGCAGGACGAGACTGATATCGGGATGCGAGATCAGGCGCCCCGCATCGTCCACCAGCAGCATGCGGCCGGCCTCGCCGATGCGGCTTGCCGCGACGATGTCCCAGATCAGCTTGAGATTGACGTCCGCGACCACGCTGCCTTGCCGGGCAGAGGTGCCGCCGAGATAGATAGTGACGTAGGGCTCCGAGCCGTCCTGGAAATAGACCGGGCCGACATGGCGCCCCTCTCTGCGCGCGGCGAGATAGGCATCCGTCCGACCGAGATCGGCACCCGAGGCGACGACATCCGGCCCCAGGCGCGACACGCGCAGCTGCTCCAGGCCTTGCGGATCGAGTAGCCGCAGCGTGCTGACCGGCGCCAGGCCCCGCAAGGTTCGCAGCGCATCAATCCGCCGATCATCCTCGTTCGTGCTCGACCAGGACGGCGCGATCAGCCAGCGCAGATGCGCTTCGAGCTCGTCGACGAAACGCAGGATGCGTTCGGCCGCCGTCGCGGCCTGCAACTGATGCAGCGCTGTCACTGTCCTCATCTGGGCGCCGAGGATAAGCCACAAGCTCATGCCGCCGGCGCAGACGAGCACGAGCGCCGCGACGCCCGCGATCGCTGCGGCGACCTTCATCGACAATCGACGCCCCAACCTCCGGATAAAATGTCCGGGATGAGCCAAGCTGCGCCGACTGGCTGGCCTCACTCGATCACCTCGTCAGCGCGGGCCAGAATCGCGCGCGAAAAGGCTAGGTTGAAGGAGCGTGCTGCCGTCTGGTTCAGGATGAGTTCGAACTGCGTCGGGCGCTCCACCGGCAGGTCGCCTGGCTTGGCGCCGGCGAGGATTCGCGCCACGAAAAACGCGACGCGACGGTAGATCAGTGACAATCGCGGGCCGTAGGTACAGAGCGCGCCGGCCTGGGCGAAGACCGGCCAGCCGGAGATGACGGGAATGCGTTCCTCGTTCGCGACCGCCATGATCGCCTTGCGATGCGCAATGGCGAAACCGTCGGGCAATAGCGAGATCGCGTCCGGCCGAAGACGCGCGAGATCGGCCCGCGCCGCCAGCACCGCGTCGCTGTTCGGCGTGGCGATAAAGTCGATCGCGATCCCGAGGCGATGCCCGGCTTCTTCGGAGGAGGCGCGCTCGATATCCGAGCCCGCGTGACGCGGGTTGCCGAGCACGGCGACGCGATTCAGTTTCGGGATGATCTCCTTCAGCAGTTCCAGCCGCTTCCCGAGCAGTTCGAAAGCCATGAAGGTGACGCCGGTGCAATTGCCGGAAGGCTGGGAGAGGCTTTTCGCGAAGCCGGCGGAGATCGGATCGGCGCTCGTGACGAAAATGATCGGGACGGGTAATCCGAGCTTGAGCACGTCCGGGATCGCGGCACCCTGCACGATCAGGAGCTCGACGCCACTCTCGACGAGCTCACGCGCCAAGGCGGGAACACGCTCCATCCTGTCGTCGCCGTAGCGATAGAGGATTTCGATGCTTTCCCCGGGAACAAGCTTCTGCTCCACGAGCCCCTCGCGCAGTGCGTCGAGATAGGGCGAGAGGCTTGCCGCCAGCTGGGCCGTCAGCCAGCCGATGCGCCTGATCCGGCCTGGCGTCGCCGCGAGGCTGCGAGAGGCAGCTGCACAAGCTGTCATGACCAAAAGTTCGCGTCGATTGCGCATGTCGACCTCCCCCAAGAACGACAAGAATGCCGTAGCGGAGGGCCGATGCCTAGCGGCTGATACCGAAGTGCTGGCACCAGCGTTGCTGCGTCGGTTTGGAAAATTCTCCTGTAAAGACAAATGTTTGCTTGTTGGCCCACGCTCCCGCGAGGAGCTCGCCGGTGGCACCTGCGGATAATGTCGCGGCTCGATGCCGGCGCCTATCGTCCTGGCGATCGGGGCATCTGCTCCAGCAAGCGAGGACGACATCATGAAAATCGGGATCGCAGGCGCTCTCGTCGCAAGCCTCTGGACCGCGATACCGGCCGCCCAGGCGCAGACCTTGGTCAAGGTCGGCATCACGCCAGCCGGCCAGCCGGCATCCGGCCTGAACCAGGAGACCAAGGCGCCAGAGGGGTTCGCCGTCGAGATCATGCAGGCGGTCAGCGCCGATGCCGGCCTCAGCCTGCAGTTCCAGGCGATGCCGTTCGGTGAACTGCAGCAGGCGCTGATCGAGCGGAGGATCGATGCCATTGCGGGATCTTTCGGCATCACGCCCGAGCGTCAGAAGATCGTCGATTTCACGCATCCCTATGGCAGTTATCGCGATGTCCTGATCGTAAAGGCCTCGAACAACGCTGCCTTCAAGTCTGTCACCGACCTCAAGGGGATGAAGATCGCGGCATCGCGCGGCAGCTCCTATGTCAAGCCGCTCGAGGAGGCTGGTGCCGACATCTCACTTTCGGCCACGCCGCCGGAATCGATCGCCAAGCTCCAGGCTGGCAGCGTCGAGGGGATCATCGAGAACGGCTTGCAGGCCAATTTCCTGCTGCGGATGAGCGGGGACACAGGACTGCGGACGGTCGCGAGCTATCAGCCCATCCTCGTCGGTCAACTCGCCTTTGCGGTGCGTAAGGGTGATGCCGACCTGCTGATGAAGATCGACCGCTCGCTGTCCAAGCTGGAGGCGGCCGGCACCGTCGCTGCGATCAAGACGAAATGGGGCCTCGACTGAATTCGAGGCGTCCAATCCTGCCTCCGAACCCGCAACCCCAAGCGCCGAACGGCGCCTGCCGGAGCCTGTCCCATGAAGACGACATCGTTGGTCGCATTCGCTGCATTTTGTCTGCCGATGGCAGCCCATGCGCAAGCGCCTCAAGTTGAAAAGAACGTCTCGATGGCGATGGCGCAGGCCATCATCGTCGGTGCAGTCGAGGAATGCGCCAAGACCTCGTTCCGGGTTTCCGTGGTCGTCGTCGACAAGGCGGGGCAGCTCGCTGCGGCGCTGCGCGGCGACGGTACTGCGCCGCACACCATCGAGTTCGCCCGCATGAAGGCCTACACGGCCCGGACCCGCAACCAGACCTCGCTGGAGTTCGCCGCGGCGACGGCCAGCGGCGATGCCGCGGCGCTGCGCCAGATTCCGGGCGTCATCGCGATCGGCGGTGGCGTGCCGATCAAGGTCGGCACCGAGACGATCGGCGCAGTCGGGGTCTCCGGCGCGCCTGGTGGCGACAAGGACGAAATCTGCGCCAAGGCGGGGATCGCCAGGGTCGCGGCGGCGCTCAACTGATCTTTCCAAGGCCGGCCGACACTACTGCACGAGGCGCAGGCGGCCGGCCATTCCGGCATCAACACCGTCAAGAAGGGAAACGATCATGGTCTCCGCATTAAACGCCCACGGCACGTTTCGGTGCTCCGGAAAAGCCAGCCGCATCGCAACCTGCCTGCTCAGCCTCCTGTCGGCGCCGGACCTCTCTTTCGCACAGGGGGCCCAGGACGTCTGCCCCAGGGGATATTCGATTTTCCAGACGGTCTGCTTGAACGAATCGACGGGCGATGTGGTCAATCAATTCCGCAAAAGCGAGGCCGGAGGAGTTCCATCGCCGGTGCCCAATCCTGACAAGGCGCCAGCTCCGGCCAAATCCGGCGGCTGAGCATCGGTCGCGCGAGACAGGTTCAGGAGGTATGCCATGTCCGCCGCTGCCGATCAGGGTTTCGAGGTGCGCTTCGTGACGCCGCCCGGGGAACAGGCTCAGGTCGATTTCGCCCAGTTCCCGGTCGTCTTCACCGACGAGCCGACGACGCCGAGGATCGTCTGGCTGTTCTCCATGGTGCTCGAGTTCAGTCGATTGATCTGGGCACGCTTCGTCGTCCATCAGGACCTGCCGACGGTGCTGCGCTGCCACGTCGCCGCCTTCGAGGCGTTGGGCGGCTCTCCCAACGAAGTGCTCTACGATCGGATGAAGACCGCCGTGATCGGCAAGGCCGAGATCGGCGGCATCATCTACAATCGCGCCCTCGTCGACATCGCGCGGCATTATGGCTTCCATCCCAGGGCCTGCAACCCCTACCGCGCCAAGACCAAGGATGAGTTCGAGTAGCCCATTTCGACCGGATCGTGCTGGTTTTCCGAGCCCACGGGCGACCACGCGGCGAACGGCAGGGTCTGAGGTTAAAGCCCTGCGGCGCCGCCTGATCATTGTCGCTCCTCGCTTGTGGCGCCTGTGGGGGCCAGGTGTGGCCCTGTTTTTCGCCACCCGGTTGTCATGAGCCGATATGCATTTTCGGCCATTTGAGCCTGGTTGCATTCGTCGCGTTGGCGCTGCGCCTTCTCGTTGAGCTATGGCAGGATGCCGAGCTGGCCGGCGAAGAAAGCAGGATGAATATCGCCAAGATGGGCGGGCGGGGATTTGAGCGGGATGGAGAGCGATGCTTTCTCGCGCCGGGCGTGTCGCATCCCGCGCTCGCGGTGTGGAGTTCTGCGACGGATTAAGCGGCAGTTCTGGAAGAAGACACGTCGTGCAGCAAGAGCTGCTCAATCCGGGGGGCGCTAGACATGAAGCTTGTCGACTTAGGATTGGTGTTGAATTTCAAAGCGGTGGCGGCGTCTGGCGCTGCACCGATGTTGGTACGCGCATCGTCACCGCGATCCGCATGGATCGGGTCGAGAAGGCCAGCAAACAAGGCGACGCGATTGTGAAGGGCGCGCTCAACCGAAACCAGGCGGAAGCCGAGGGGGCAGGGGCTGCCCTATGCCGTGGCAGAAATCGTATTCGACGAAGACGACTTGGAAAGCTGCGAGCCATACCGCTGATCGTACTGGATGGTACTACGGCAATGCCGTATAAGATGACATGCATAGCGTCCTGCTGACTTCGGTGTTCGAGAGGCAGGCCAAGGCGGCAGGGCGTGGGCGAAGACAGGAGGCCAGTGACATGACGAAGTTCGGTGAGGAACTGCTGGAGAGCGCTAATGAGGCGCTGGCGATTGCGCAGGGCAAGGCGAAGCCAATGCGCACGATCACGGTGGACGCGGTTGACGTCGCCGCCATCCGCAAGCGCCTCGGGTTGTCTCAGGACGCCTTCGCGAAGAAGTTCGGCCTCAGCGCCGCAACGCTCCGGGACTGGGAGCAGGGCCGGAGGCAGATGGACCGCACGGCACAGGCGTTTCTCAAGGTGATCGACCGAGCGCCGGATGCGGTGGAGAAAGCCCTGAAGGCGGCGTGACTGCCAGACGGGTACGGGCTTCCGGACAACACCCTGACGATGAGCCCGAGCGAGGCGGAGAGCAGGAAGAGCGCGGCGGAGCGGGCCGTCAACATGCCTCCCGGCCGGGCCTCAACATCATTGTAGATCGATCCGCCGGAGCCGGCAGAGGCGCAGTGCACCGCCATGGCCGCCGCCACCGCACCGTCGATCGAGGCATGGCGCTTGGGCGGCTTGGACCCAGGCTAGAAAGGCGGCTGCCGGGGCAATTTCCTCAGGCTTTCGTCGCGGTCACATTGTCCAGCATCTTGGGCCCGCGCTGGGTGGCTGGCCCGGAGTGATTGTGGGGCGGGCGCCGCGATCGCCGACACCGCGCTGTCGACCGCGCGGCTCGCAATGCGCAGCCAGACGGGAGTTCTGTCCAGACAGTGCTGGAGCCGCGTGTGAGCAAGTGTGGCCGCTACGGCGGCCACACCATTGCGATCAGATTCTTTCGAGCGCGGCCGTAATCCTGTCCTTCAGTGCGAGGCGCTGACGGCGCAGCGTCGCTTCAGCTTCTTCGGAAATGGCGTCGAGACGCGCCTCGGCCCGATGAATTCGGTCATTGACCTCATCGTATTCCGTCAGAATATGCGCAAATTCCGGGCTTTTCGCCTTGAGGGCATGAATAGCGTCCATCTGTTCCGGGAACTCATCGCCAAGCGTATGCGGGGTATTGGACAAGGTTCTGCTCTCCTTTGTACAGCAGCGGTCCGGCGTCAGGGCTTTTCGACGCGCGCGACCTGATAAGTGTGAAACTCGTGTCCCCGCCCGATCGAGACATATTCTCCGAGGCGGAAACATTCCTCGCCCAGGCGGAAACCGGTCTCGGTGTCCCGGTCACCCTCCTCGTAATCAAAATACCATTGGCCGCCGGGCTTGCGCCGCAACCGACCGACCCTGACCGTCTCGCCCTTCTGAAAATACCGGACGCGACAGAATTCCTGGGATTTCTTCCATTCGTGAGGATCGAGGAAGCCTTCCCGGTCGAGCGGCAACAGAAGATCGTAGCCTTCCTCACGGTCTCCGTCCGGATGACCCTGGTCGCGCGCGCAAAGCAGCCGCACATGGCGGAAGGCTGGGGCGAGTTCCCTGGTTTCGACCAAGATCCATGTCCTCCATTTCAGTCTTCCACAGAACCCGGAGGGGTTTCGGCGGATTTTGCGAGAGATCTGTGTCCCTCTTACGCTATTCGTGCTGCATCTTTCTTGATCTAGCGCAACCGGGGTCACGGCAGGCGTCGGTGGATGCTCCTATTCACAGGCGGAACTCCTGATCCTGCCGTGGCACGACACCCGGCCAGCCCAGTTCGCGCTCGATCCGGACGCGGAGCGCCTCGGAGGCTTCCGGTTCCCCGTGGACAATGAACACACGCCGCGGCGCGCGCCTGAATCCCGAAAGCCAACGCATCAGTTCGTTGCTGTCGGCATGGGCCGACAGCATGTCCAACTGTGCAACCTCCGCCTTGATCGGCACCCAATCCCCGTGAATCTTGAGGTCCTTCGCGCCCTGCTGCAGCGTACGCCCGCGTGTTCCGGGAGCCTGGAAACCAGAAAGCAGGATCGTGCATCTCGGATCGGGGCCAAATGTCTTGAGATGGTGCAACACGCGCCCTCCGGTTGCCATGCCGGAGGCAGCGATGACGATCTTCGGATACCTGCTCGCCGTGATCGCCTTCGACGCTTCGACATCGTTGGCGTACTGGGCGATGCCGAAGGCTTCACGGCATGTCGCGTGATCCAGTTTATGGTCGTGCGGATGGCGGCACATCATCTCGGTTGCGTCGGCTGCCATCGGGCTGTCCAGGAAGATCGAGATGGAAGCGAGGCGCCCGGCCAGCTTCAGTCTCCAGAAATAATAGAGAAGCTGCTGTGCCCGGCCGACGGCAAAGGCCGGTATGACGAGCGTGCCGCCGCGTTTCACGGTGCGTTCGGCGATCGCGCCGAGCGCCTCGGCCGGATCCTCCGCCGGATGAACCCGGTCGCCATAGGTGGATTCGATCACGATGTAGTCGGGCTCTCCGCCCGATACGGGATCTGGAAACAACGCATCGTTGTAGCGCCCGATATCGCCTGAAAACACCAGGCTGCGGCCTCCCCAGTGGATCTCCGCATGCGCAGCGCCCAGAATATGGCCGGCGTGGCGGAAACGCAGCGTCAGGCTGCTGGGCAGCGTAATCGTCTTGTCGAATGGCACGGTCGAAATATGTTCAAGAGCCCGCCGTGCATCGTGCACGCCATAGAGGGGTAAAGCGGGGGTGTGCTTCGACAAATGGTGCCGGTTGAGGAACTCGGCATCCTTCTCCTGCAGGAAGGCACTATCCGTCAGGATCAGTTCGGCGACGTCCCGCGTCGACTCTGTCGCGTAGATCCTGCCGCGGAAGCTGTCCCGGACGAGCCGGGGCAGGTATCCGGAGTGATCAAGATGGGCATGCGTCAGGATGACGGCCTCGATCGTCTCCGGTTGGACCGGCAGCTTCTCCCAGTTCAGTTCACGCAGGTTCTTGAGCCCCTGGAACAGGCCGCAGTCGATGAGGACATGATGACCCTCGTAGGTGAGGAGGTGCTTTGATCCTGTGACGGTTCCGGCCGCGCCGAGCGATGTCATCGTAAGCATGTGCGATCTTTCGCGGGTTTCCGTGGCAGGAGAAGATCTGGCGCCCACGCATTCGCTGCCGGGCTGCGTCACGATGCGGTGGGCGATGTTGTCCGCGATGGGAACTCTGGGCGCACTGAGGTCGGAGGATCGGGCTGGCATTGAACGGGTGCACTCCCATCACCACCGCGTATCCCGTCCGACAGGAGGCGCAGACCATTCAGCACGACCAGAACGGTACCGCCCTCATGTCCGATCACCGCGAGCGGAAGCGGCAGATCGAAGAACAGGCCGCCGGTCACCAGCACCAGCATGGCGCCGATCGCGACGACGAGGTTCTGCCGGATGATCGCAGCCGTCCGGCGTGCCAGACGGTGAGCATCGGCCAGCTTCTTCATGTCTTCTGACAGCAGGGCGACGTCGGCGGCCTGCAGTGCGACGTCCGACCCCGCTGCCCCCATCGCGATACCGACATCGGCACGAGCCAATGCGGCGGCATCGTTGACGCCATCGCCGACGAAGGCGACCTTGCCATCACGCGCGAGGTCGCCGACCTGGAGCACCTTGTCCTGCGGCAGCATCTCGGCATGAACCTCATCGGGAGCAAGGCCAAGTTCCGCACCGATGCGCAAGGCCACCGGCCTGCGGTCACCTGTCATCATGACGATGCGGTTGACGCCTCCGGCGCGAAGCGCAGCCAGCGCCGGAGCAGAACTGGCTCTTGCTTCGTCCGCGACGCTGACGGCACCCAGAACAGTCGCGCCGCGCCCGAGGTAAACCACGGTCTGGGAACTGTCGGCGAGTTCACGGAATGCGGGATCATCGACGGAAGCGCCCATCTCGGCGGCGAGGTGGGCGTTCCCGGCCCATATCGGGCCAAACGCGTCGTGGCCAATGATACCGGCGCTCGGGCGGGAGCTGACGTCCACGACCTTCGTCGGCTCGATGCCGTTCGCAACAGCCTGCCGGCGGATGGCCGCCGCGACATGATGCTCCGAATGGGCTTCCAGCCCAGCCAGAAGAGAAAGAAAGCGGCGTTCCTCTCCGTCCAGGGCAACGATGAACGTCACCGCCGCTCGACCATTGGTCAGGGTTCCGGTCTTGTCGAAGGCAAAGGTATCGACCGCGGCGAGGGTTTCGAGCGCGCCGCCCCCTTTGAACAGGACGCCGCCTCGCGCCGCGGCGGAGAGGGCCGACAGGATCGCGGCGGGAACCGATATGACGATCGCGCAGGGGCTGGCCGCGACCAGAAGAGTCGCGGCCCTGTAAAGGGCCTGCTCCCAGTCCCGGCCAAGCCAATAGAAGGCCGCGAAGGCGAGACCGGCTCCCAGCAGGACAGCGATGGTATAACGCTGGCCGAACCATGCGCTGAAGCGCTCGGACGGCGCCTTCGCTTCCTGAGCCTCGGTCACGAGCTGGATCATGCGTGCGATCGTGCTGTCGCCGACCGTCCGGGTGACGGTCACGTCCAGGACCCCGTCGAGATTGACCGTGGCCTCGAAGACCTGTTGCCCCGGTTCCTTGGAGACCGGCATGGACTCGCCGGTGATATTGGCCTCGTCGATGCCGCCGCGGCCGTGCAAGATCACGCCGTCGGTCGGCACGCGTGCGCCCGGGCGCAGCACCACCACATCGCCGACGACCAACTCGGAAGCGGGAACCTCCACCGTGGTCCCATCCTCTCCTTTGCGGAAAGCTGTTTCCGGGCGTAACGCCATCAGGGCCTCGACGGCACGGCGCGCACGCCCCAAAGCCTGGTGTTCAAGCGTGGTCGACACGCTGAAAAGCGTCAGTAGCACGGCGCCCTCGAACGGCGCTCCAACGGCAGCAGCGGCTATGGCTGCGACCACCATCAGCAGGTCTATGTCGAGGACGTGCTCGCGCCACAGCGCGGACAGGGCACTCCAGGCGGCGGGGATACCGCCGGCAGTATAAACCAATACAAGGCCGGGCCATCTCAGAGCGGAGATCCCTTCGGCCGGCGGCCAGGTCCCAATGACCGCCAGGATCATTCCCAGGATCGCCAGGCCGGACATGACAGTCTCGAAATCGAACGACAGACGTTTCATCGTCACACCGCCCGGCCGATGAGAGAGCCGATCATCGCGGTCGAGGCCATCGCGACGGCGCCCCAGAACACCACCCGGACGGTGGGCTTCCAGATGCTGGCGCCGCCAGCTCGGGCACCGACCGCGCCAAGCACCGCAAGGCCGATGAGGCAGGCTATGGATACGGTCCATGCCGCTGTTCCAGCGGGAGCAAGCACGGCGACGATCAGCGGCAGAGCAGCACCCGCCGCGAACGTCACCGCCGAGGTGAATGCGGCCTGGACGGGCATCGCCATCACATGGCTCGCGAGTCCGAGTTCGTCCCGTGCATGCGCTTCGAACGCATTCTTCGCCATCATTTGTTTGGCGACTTGCCGGGCCAGCTCCGGAGCCACTCCGCGCTGCTCATAGATCGCGGCGAGCTCGGCCAGTTCAGCCTCGGGCTGCGTCGCCAGTTCATGACGCTCGCGTGCCATGTCGGCTTCTTCGGTATCGGCCTGCGAGCTGACCGACACATATTCGCCCGCGGCCATCGACATGGCTCCCGCCACGAGCCCAGCCACGCCGGCAACGAGGATTTCATGCGAGGCTGCGGTCGCGGCGGCGACGCCGACGATCAGACTCGAAGTCGAGATCAATCCGTCATTCGCACCCAGCACCGCCGCCCGAAGCCAGCCTATGCGTTCGATGAGATGGTTTTCCTTGTGAAGGGCGCGCATGGGCACAGCTTTCGAACAGGCGTTGCAGGATTGAACGATCATGCTTGGTCGGCGAAGGCGTCGGTTCGATAAAACCCGCCCGTCACCTGACAAGCAGGCGTCGATCAATCAATAAATTGGAATAATTCTAAACTACAGAATGTCTGGTGGATTTGCGCTGTGTCAAGGACCGGGCAGCCTGCTTCAGGACGACACGCCGCTGTCGCAGCTTATCCATCCGAGGCCACCCAGCAGGTTGGCAGGCTTGCGTCGAAGCCTGCCTTCAACGCCTTTGCAGCAGATCGGATCACGTTTGCGGCCATGGCGTCGAAAACATCCGGATCGCAAAAAGCAGCTCGCCTCGTCGGTCGTGTTGCCGCAGAAGATCTGGGACCCGGCTTGCCGAAAGGAACAGGCCTTCTTCGACAAGCCGACCGGGCGGCAGATGCGGGTGGTGTATTGTGTGTATTTGGTCAGCGGCACGGCGATGCAGCCCGCCGACAGATCGACTTCGACCAGCTTGGCGCCGTCATCAGCCTCGCCGCGGGCAGCCAGGGCGTCGCCGACGAACAGGGCGGCGTGGGACCACGTCGACTGCGTCATATACTTGATCACAGTCGATACGCGCTGGTTTCCCTCGATCAGCAAGACGTCGCCCGGTTGCAGGCTCCGTCGTAGTGCCGCGGGGTCGGAGGGCGTGAACGGCGCGTAGGCTTTGGAAGGCTTGGCGATCACCTGCATGATGGCCCGGCCGGTGAGATCACGGATCCGTTCCCGAACGCCCATCTTCGATCTCCAGCACGGCTGGCGGGAGGGCTATCGCCTGTCAGCAGCCGGCGGCGATCATGAGCGCCGCGGCGTCTCCCGCCAACACGCTCCGGACCCATACAACCCGGGATGGACGGCGTGGTTCCGCGGAGATCGCGTGAACGCGCGTCCCGGCCTATCCGAGACCGACACCGATCCGCAGGGCGTCCTCGGCCGCGCTGATACGGCGGGCCAGCGGCATCGCGCTGGTTTCGCTCGGCGGCGGACGCAACGCGCGCAAGGTCAGATCACAGACGCTGTCAGCCAGGTCCGACAGCGAAGCAGCAGCATGAAGAGGCAGGATTGCCAGCGCAGTCTCGACGAAGAGATCGCGCACATCGACGACGTGCTCGGGCGCCAGTTCCGGAAACGCCTCGAACAGCGCCGCCAAGCCGCCGCCATGATCGCCAGTGCGTGCGCCCAGCGCCGCGATGAAATGCGTGAGGTCGTGCTCGAATTCGGCCCAGCGGTTGCCGACGACACGGTCGAGCGGGCGGCGCAGGCGGGGATGCGCACGCAACCGCTCGCTCAGCGTCGCGACGACGTCGTGCAAGCTGTCTTCGTCGAGGCCGAAGGCTTGGTCGAATACCAGTCGCATCTTATGGCCGCTCCTTCCTGCCGCGCGCCACACGGAGCGTTGCCACAACGCCCCGCCTCAAGCCGCCGGCGCGAGGCCGAAATCCACCGGGTTCAGCATCAGATCGGCCAGGGTGTAGCGATCGATCGCGGCGAGGAAGGCGGCCAGCGCCTCATGAAGGACGCCCTGAAGCCGGCAGCGTGACGCGATCACGCAGTCCTTGCCACCGCCGAAGCACTCGACCAGCGCGAAATCCGGCTCCGTCAGGCGCAGGACCTCGCCGATCCAGATCTCGGACGGCGCTTTGGCCAGAGCAAGTCCGCCGGAGCGACCGCGGACAGCTCGGAGGAAACCGGTCCTGGTGAGCTGATGGCAGACCTTCGTCAGATGCGCGCGTGAAATCCGGTAGGTCGCGGCCGTCTCCTCGATCGTGATCAGGCGCTCATCCCGGCTTGCCGCATACATCAGGACCCTGAGTGAATAATCGGAAAATCGCGTCAGTCGCATGAGCCATCCCGCATGTTCCGGCCAATTGCCCCGACAGACCGTTCCATCCCGACGAGACGAGCCCTTCGCCGCAGCCGCCCGCGGAAACCGAGCGATCGCTATACGAAGAGCATGACGAAGGCCATTCCGACAACGACCAGAACAAGTCCCCATATCAGCATCGGCACCAACGTTCTGTCGGTGCCGGTACCCTGCTGCGGACGGCCGGTCATCGGGAGTTTCCTTAAAAGATGTATTCGGGATGTATCTTATGACTTAAAATGAGCATTGTAAATTCCAGTTTTGCGTCGAACAATCATGGCATGGTGCCGCCGCGGCCAATCTCCCAATGGGATTGGGCGGGCGGAGGTGAAGTGCGGCATTGCTCGAACGGGCGTCCGTGGCGGGAGGTTTGAGATAGCGCAACGAACGACGCTGCCGGCGGGACGATAGTCACGTTGGGGGCGTGGAGGTGGCCATGCAGATCGTCGAAGCGGTTCGCCAATGGTGGCGCGTTCAATCCTACCTAAGAAAACTGGAGGCGCTCGGCCCGGCGGCGATGGCCGAACTGGCCCGGGACAACGCCATTCCCGAGGCCGACCTGCGCCAGCTCGTATCTCGTCGCGACTCGGACTCCGCTTTGCTTCCTCGCCTCCTGGAGCGCTTGGGTATCGACCCCGAACAGCTGGCTCGCCGGCAAGCAAGCGTGATGCGGGACATGACGATCGTCTGTGCGGGGTGCGCGATGACGCGCCGGTGCCGCAGCGAGCTCAGCCAGCAAGACGCTCCCCTGCGACACGGCCGGTATTGCCCGAACATGGAAACCGTCAGGGCACTGCGCCAGGATGCTCGGGCGATATCGTAACCGCGCGGGTTCCAGGAGCATCGCGGATTGAGGGCAGTGATTCTGGGGGCTTTGCGCCGGCAAAGAACCGTGGCCAGTTGTCGGCCCCTGGTCCGCACGGCGGCGGAGGGAGGGATTGAATGGAAATGGAGCGGTGCGCGGACGCGATGGGATCGGCCCGGAACTGGGTGGACCGCGCGATTGCCGCGATCGAAGCGGACCAGCGCCGCTCCGCCGATACACATCTCTGGAAGCTTGATGTGCCGGCGCTGGCCGGGATCGACCTGTACCTGAAGGATGAATCGACACATCCGACCGGCAGCCTGAAGCACCGGCTGGCGCGCTCGCTGTTCCTCTATGCGCTGTGCAACGGCTTCATCCGGGAAGGCACGGCGGTGGTCGAGGCCTCGTCAGGCTCGACTGCGGTGTCGGAGGCCTATTTCGCCCGCATGATCGGCGTCCCGTTCTTCGCCGTCATGCCGCGCTTCACCTCGCCGGAGAAGATCGCCGCGATCGAGCATTACGGCGGCCTGTGCCATTTCATCGACGATGGCGAACGGATCTATGCCGAATCCGCCGAATTGGCGGCGCGCCTGTCCGGCCATTTCATGGATCAGTTCACCCATGCCGAGAGGGCGACCGATTGGCGCGGCAACAACAACATCGCCGAGTCGATATTCCAGCAACTGGCGAGCGAGCGCCACCCGATCCCGTCCTGGGTCGTTATGAGCGCGGGAACAGGCGGCACCACCGCGACGATCGGCCACTACATCCGCTACAAGCGCCACGGGACGCGGCTTTCCGTGGCCGATGTCGAGCGCTCCGCCTTCTTCGAGGGTTTCTCCACGCGCAATCTCGGCTGCCGCTGCGATCGCCCCTCGCGCATCGAGGGCATCGGAAGGCCGCGTGTGGAACCCTCCTTTGTGCCGGGTGTGATCGACACCATGCTGCGCGTGCCGGATGCCGTCTCGCTGGCGGCGATGCGGGTGCTCTCGCGTTGGCTCGGGCGGCGCGTCGGCGGTTCGACCGGCACGAACTTCGCCGCGATGTGCTTCCATGCGGCGCGCATGGCGAGTGCGGGCGAGGCGGGGTCGCTGGTGACCCTGATCTGCGACTCCGGCGACCGCTATTCCAACAGCTACTACGACGATGCCTGGCTGGAAGCGAACGGGCTCGATCCCTCGCCGTTCGAGCCCGCCATCGAGGCTTTCCTCCAAGACGGCAGGCTCGACCTCGATCTCGCGGAATGCCAAGGCTGAGCGCGAGGGAGTTACAACGAAATGAGAGCGATATCGCTGGCGACGCGAGAGCCGGATCGGCGACTGCACCGGTGGATCGCGTTATGATGCGCCCTGCGGCGACAGGTCAGGCTGAGGCGTGCCCGCCTGCGACATGACGGTACGGCGTCTGGAGGAACCGTGGGATCCGATCGCAGTCCCGGAGGCTTGACGTCTGTCGGGCAGAAGAACACGATCTCCTCGCCGTACGGGTGATGGGCTGCTTCTGTAGGCGAAGCCCTCCGGGGTCCTGATGTAGGGGATGTCCGTCACCCACGCCTTGTCCTGCGCATCAACATCGAACTGTCGGGCCAGGGTGTTGTCGACCACGACCGACGGCTTGCCGCCATGAGATCCCGGCCGGCGCCGATAGCCGATCTGGGCCTTGATTCCGGCCAACCTTGCCAGGCGGGCGACGCGGTTGGCGCAACTGATCTCGCCCTGATCGAGCAGGTCGTCATGTAGCTTGCAGTAGCCATAGACCCGGCCGCTCTCCTTCCAGGCCTTATCGAGAAGCTCGATCTGGCGCGCATCCTCCTGGGCTCGCCGGCTCAACGGGTTCTTCAGTCAGGCATAGAAACCGCTGGGCAGGATGCGCAGGCAGCGACACATCGCCCGCACCGGGAATTGGCGGCGATGCTCGGCCACAAACGCGTAACTCGCTGCTTCGCGCGGCCCTTCGGGTCACTTTGCATCCTTGGCGAAGTACGCGATGGCTTTTTTTAGGATGTCACGCTCCTCGGTGACCCGCACCAGTTCCGCCTGCAGGCGGCCAGCCCATTGCGCGCGCCTTATGCAGAACCCAGGTGCTCCGGTTTCTGACGCATTGCTGACGTCAAGCGTTGGAAGGCTTCAGCAACGCGTCAGCTTCGCAGCATAGGCTTTTGCATCGACAACCTGAACCGAGGAGCAGGACATGCAAAAGATGTTGGCTATGATCGCCCTTCTTGTGGCGACACCGACAGCAGCAGCCTTGGCTGACGATGGATGCCGGAAGCCGGCAGAGCCAAGACAATCCTTGGCGGCCGTGTCGAAACTCGCAGACGAATTCGGCTGGACCATCTCCAGGGTGAGGATCGGAGACGGATGTTATCGGCTCCAGGTGACGGATGTTAACGGGAACATCCTGCGGGTCAGAATTCACCCGGTGACGCTGGACGTCGTCGGAGGAACGGTCAAGAAGTGGGGGGCGACTTAAACCCCCGCCTCGTTCGCAACGACGCGAGAATACCGTCCGCAGCCATCAAGCGGGAGTTTTCTAGAATTCCGCCCAGCCGGTGGCATGGTGCTTGTCGGCATTGGCGGCCTTTCTGGGTGCTGCGGTGAAAGCCTGCTCGGCAAGCTGCTGAAGGAGCCCAGGCCCGCCGGCCGGTATCAGAGCGGCTGAGCGTTGATGGGGCGTGACAACCGGCGCCGGGACCCGGCGAATGGTCGGGTCTGCGTCGCTGCCGGTCCTGAAAGCTACGACGAGTTCGTTGAGCTGCCGACGAGTGCGGTGCGAATGTAGAAGGAACGCTGAGTCTGCTTGTCCGAGAAAACGTCCAGCCAGCGCCGGCTTCAGTTCACCTGCCGAGGCAATCCATAAACATTCATTAAAGATGCATATTTTGCGATGACGTGGTTTGCGAAGCAAAAGGTCGCAGCCTCCCGGCCGGATCAGGCCAGTCGGCCGATCCGGAGCCGCGCCTCGAAGCCGTCTTCGCGTCCCTCCATCGGGGAGATCAGCTCGAGACTGCTGCCGGTGCCCGTAGCGATCGCCTTCGCGATGGCCAGCCCGAGGCCGGCGCCTTGCGCCCGCGCATGACCGCGCTCGAACGGGTGGAGCAGGCGGGCGAGCAGATCTTGCGGCACGGCCGGCCCCGCATTGGTGACGCGCAGCAGGCCGTCCATCGACAGCGTCACACGGACCGGCTCGGTCTGCGAGCCGTGCTTCAGCGCATTCTCGATCAGGTTCCGCGTCAGGATCGCGAATGCGTCCGGATCGATGCGGGCGAGCACCGGGGCATCGGGCAAGGCCAGCTCGACTCGCCCGGCGCCGCCTACGTTGGCGCCCAGTTCATCCACGATCATCCGGAGGATGGTGCCGGTGTCGACCGGCTCGGCGCCATGGAGGCGGCCTCCTTCTGCCCTTGCCAACTGCATCAGCTTTTCCGAAAGGCCGGAGAGCCGTCGCAAGGCGACTTCAATGTCGCGAGCGCGCTTGCGTACGGCGGCGTCGGTCGTTTCGATGATCAGTCTCTGCGCCTGCGCCAGCGCGGCCGCCACCGGCGTGCGCAATTCATGCGCGGAGTTGGCGGCGAAACTGCGCTCAGCCTCCAGGGCGCGCCTGAGGCGCTCCAGCAACTGGTTCACCGCCTGAGCGACCGGCTGGATTTCCGAGGGCAGGTCGCCGGCGGGGACTGCGGTCAGGTCGCCCGCGCCCCGGCGCTCGATCTCGGAGCGGAAGCGCCGCAGGCTCGTCGTCGACAGGCGCACGACGGCCCATACGCCGATCAGGCTGAGCGGAACGATCAGGGCGAGCGGGCGGGCCAGGCCGACGAGCACCTCCCGTGCGACAGCGCGGCGGCGGGTCTGCGGCTCGGCGACGGTGATTGTGATCGTGCCCTGCAGCGCGGCATCCGAATAGAGACGGTGGGTCGGCGTATCGGAGAAGCCCATGCCGCTGAACGGCGGAAAGATCGCCGGGTCGGCTCTGTGCGAGCGCAGCAGCGTCTGTCCTTCGGCGTTCCGCACGACATAGGTGAAGTGCTCGTCATGCTCGCGCATTGTCGCGACGCTCTGGCTGGCTGAGTCGTCGCTGTCGCGCCCGATGATGTCGCGCACCGCCAGTGGCAGCAGACGCTGACCGGTTTCCGCAAGCTCGCTGTCGAAGACCTCATCCATCTGATGGCGCAGATTCTGGGCCGTCACCGCGGCGGCCACTGCCCAGACCAGCGCGATGCCCAGGCCCAGCGAGAGCGACAGGCGCCATTGCAGGCTCTTCGGCGCGATCATCGTGCGCTTCCCAGCCGATAGCCGATGCCTCGCACCGTGTGGACGACATCGGGGCCAAGCTTCTTGCGCAGGCGGCTGACATGGACCTCGATCGTGTTGCTTTCGACTTCGGCGCCGAAGGCATAGAGCCGGTCTTCCAGCTGGGCCTTGGACATCACCTGGCCGGGGCGCTGGACGAAGGCCTCGAAAAGCGCCCATTCGCGCGCGGTCAGGGCGATGAGTCGCCCGATTTTCATGACCGTCCGCGCCGCTAGGTCGATCTGCAGGCCGCCGATCTCGACGAGCGGATTGGGATTGCCGCTGTAGCGGCGGGCAACCGCGTTGAGCCTTGCGGACAGTTCCGCAAGGTCGAACGGCTTGGTCATGTAATCGTCCGCTCCCGCATTGAGCCCCTCGATGCGGTCGGAGATCTGGTCCAGCGCTGTCAGGATGATGACCGGCGTGACGCAGCCCTTGCGGCGCAGGTCGCGCAGAAACGCGATCCCCCGCCCGTCGGGAAGCATCAGATCCAGCAGGACCAGATCATAGGCTGCGCTGTCGAGATGCTCGGCGGCTCGGTCGAGGCGGCCGACCCAGTCCACTGAATGGTTGTCCCCGAGGATATGGTCGCGCACCGCGGCTCCGAGGATCGTGTCGTCCTCGATCAGAAGAACTCTCATGAAGTCGCAATCCCATCTGTCCGAGACCTGTTGCCTGCGGAACCTGTCAGCTTCCTGAAGGGCCGCGCCCTTCACGCTTCAGCTACGCGTCAGGAAAGACTGCCATCATTTCGGCATGTGAACGCTGATCAGGGACAAATGCCATGGTAAAGCCGTTCGTCGCGGGCCTGCTGCTCCTTGCCATCGCAGGATCAGGAGTTGCGATGGCCGATGACGATTGCGACGTCCCCCTGGGGAGGTGGCAGCCCCGCGAGGCCGTGCAGGCGATGGCGCAGGCACGGGGCTGGCAGGTGGACCGTCTCAGGATCGACGACGGTTGCTACCAGATCAGGGGCACTGACGAAGCCGGGCAACCGTTCAAGGCCAAGATCGATCCCGCGACTCTGGAGATCGTCAAGATCAAGCGCAGGACCCGCAGCGACGGCGGCCACCGTCATGAACGGCGCTCCTCCGCCGCCACCGGCTCGGTCGATCCATCCGGCCCGGCGTCTCCGAAATCCCCGTTCGAACGCGGCGAGCCACCGAAAGCCACGGTGAAATAAGCGGGCTGGGCCTCCCTGTCCCGCACGCTGCACCCTTCTGCCCAATGCTGGAGAAATAGCCATGTCCGTCGCAACCGCGCGCTATTCGAAAACTCTGGTCGTCATTCACTGGGTAACGGCCCTCGCCGTGCTTGGCGCATGGCTGACGGCAGAAGGCGGCCGGGAGGTGGTCCGCAATCCGCCGCTGCTGCATTTCTGGCTGGGCCTTGCGGTCCTGGTTCTGGTCGTTCCCCGGCTGATCCTGCGGCTGGTGGAGCCTGCGCCCGATGGCGGCCCGCAGCATGGCTGGCTCGCCATCGGCGCCAAGATCGGGCACGGGCTGCTCTATCTGCTGCTGATCGCCTTGCCGATCACCGGCTGGTACGCCGCCTCTCGCATGGGCGTATCCGTCTCCTTCCTCGGCCTGCACCTGCCCTCGATCGCGGCGCCTGTGCAGGGACGTCCCGGCGTGATCGCCGAACTTCACGAGAATGGCGGCACCTTCATCCTCATCCTTGCCGGGCTGCACGCCCTGATGGCGATCTGGCACCAGTTCGTCATGCGCGACGGGACGCTGCGGCGGATGAGCCTACGCTGAGAAGGCAGGCGGATCGTTCCTTCCGCCTCTCCGGCCCTTCCCGCATCGGTCCAGGCGGGGAGGGCAGGAGAGGCGTGGCATTTTCCATCCCTTCCAATGCGGGATGGCCGCCGGGCGCAATGCGATCCCGACGTTTCCTGACAGCTGGCTGAAGCTGAAACCGCCACCGCGTCAGGAGGCTGTCAGCAGGTCGTCCCAGGTTGATCGTGCCGGATGGCAGGGCAGTGCCTTTGCCGGTGCGGTTCGATGCTGACCGGCCGGAACATGCCGTTCCCGCTGTCGGGCAAAGGAGGTTCAGCTACCATGAAGAAGATCATGCCGACCATCGCGTTAGCCGCGGCACTCACATTGCCCTGTCTTGCCCAGGCCAGACCGCTCAAGCTCACCACGACGCTGACCAACTATGGCGGCGATGGCGCCTATCTCGCGATCTATCTCACGAATGCCCAGGGGGGCTATGCCGGCAGCCTGTGGATGGCCGGCCGCAAGTCGAAATACTACGCGCATCTGTCGGGCTGGCATCGCGCGACCGGGGGCAACTCCACCGAGATCAACGGCATCACGGGCGCGAGTGTCGGCGCGGGGCGCACACTCGAGATTTCGCTCGATCTCGCTGATGCGCTCTTCGATGCAGGCTATACCCTGCATGTCGATGCTGCCGTGGAGGACATGCGCGACAGTCCGAACGAGGTCGCCGTGCCGCTGACGACCGCCGGCGCGAAAACGCCGGTCGGTGGCCGGCGCTATGTCTCGAGCCTGGCTTATTCGTTCTGAGCGGTGGCCGGCATGATCCGCGTTGTTCATCGCTGGCCGGGTCTTGTGGCCGGCCTTCTGGTGCTGGTGCTCAGTCTGAGCGGTGCGCTCCTCTCGATATTCCCGGTCGTCGAACGCCTCTCCTCGGTCCAGCCGGCCGCGCTTTCGACCGCGGAGCTGGCCGAGCGCATCCAGGCGGTTCATCCCGAGGTCGAGCAGATTAGGCGGAAACCTTCGGGCCGGATTACCGCCTACTGGGCCGAGAACGGCGTGCCGCGGGCGGCGGTCATGGACCCGGCGACAGGGCGGGACATCGCCTCTGCCGATCCGAATCCGTTCGAGCGCTGGTTGACCAGGCTGCATCGCTCGCTCCTTTTCGGTGACGGGGGCCGCATGGCGATGGCGGCCGGTGCCGTCGCCATGCTGGTGCTGGCCGTTTCCGGCGCCATGCTCGTCGCGCGGCGGGCAGGGGGCTGGCGGCGCTGGTTCTCGCCGTTGCGCGGGCCGTTCGCGGCGCGCCTGCATGTCGAGCTCGCGCGCATCGCTGTCGCCGGCCTGCTCCTGTCTTCGGCCACGGCCTTGTGGATGACGGCCTCGACCTTCGACCTCCTGCCCGACGGGCCGTCATCGCCCGTGACGGAGGTCGAGGGAAGCGGCCGGACAGGGATGCCCGTCGCAGACATGGATGTTCTGAAGCGCACATCGGCTTCCGAGCTGCGCAGCCTGTCCTTTCCCGATCCGGCCGATGCGACCGATGTCTTCACGCTCAAGACGGATCGCGGCACCGGCCATCTCGACCAGGGAACCGGTGCGCTGCTGGCCTGGAGCGATCCAAGCGCATGGCAGCGCGTCTCGGAAGCCATCTACATGCTGCACACCGGACGGGGCGCCGCTGTCCTGGGGCTGGTCCTCGGCTTCATGGCGCTCAGCGTACCCGTGATGGTCGGAACGGGCTTCGTCCTGTGGTTCGCAGGCTGGCGTGCTCGTCCGCGCATCCACGGCAATGCTGCCGCCGGGCGCGCCGAGACGATCCTGCTCGTCGGGTCTGAGGGCGGCAGCACATGGGGATTCGCCACGACGCTGCATGCGGCGCTCTCGGCGGCCGGGCAGACCGTTCACGCCGCGCCGATGTCGTCCTTCGAGCCGGCCCGTTACCGGCAGGCGCGGCGCATCCTGATCCTGACCGCGACCTATGGCGACGGCGCTGCGCCTGCCTCGGCGCGCGGATTTCTCGACCGGCTGAAATCCCTGCCTGCGGCCCCGCCGGTCGCGCTGGCGGTTGTCGGCTTCGGCGATCGCAGCTTTCCCGGATACTGCGCTTTTGCACAGGCCGTCGCCGACATGGCGGAGGCGGGGGGCTGGCGCATGCTGGTTCCGTTCATGACGGTGAACCGCCAGTCGCCGCAGGATTTCGCCGGCTGGGGCCGGTCGCTGGGGGCGGCGATGGGCATTGCGCTGGAACTCGTCCACCACCCGGTCCGGCCGGCGGCCTTCCCGCTGACGCTCGTTTCGCGCCGCGATTATGGCGCCGACGTGCAGGCGCCGACCGCCATCCTGCGCTTTGCGCTGCCGAAGCCGCCGTTCTGGCTGCGGCTCACCGGTCGCGGTTTCGGGCGCTTCGTGGCCGGAGATCTCCTCGGCGTCCTGCCGGAACGCTCTGCCATTCCCCGGTTCTACTCGCTGGCGTCCGGGTACCGTGACGGCTTCATCGAGATCGTCGTCAGAAAGCATCCCGCCGGCCTGTGCTCAGGCCAGCTTTTCGAGCTGCAACCTGGCGATAAGGTCAACGCCTTCATGCGGCAGAACCCCGGCTTCCATGCCAGCCGCGACATCGCGCCCCTCATTCTCATCGGAGCGGGGACGGGCATCGGGCCGCTGGCAGGCTTCATCAGGGCAAATGTCCGGCGCCGTCCCATCTGTCTGTTCTTCGGAATGCGGCATCCCGACAGCGATTTTCTCTATGGCGAGGAGCTGAAGGGTTGGCAGCAGAGCGGGCAGCTCCTGCGGCTCGCGACGGCCTGCTCGCGCTCGCGGCAGCCCAGCTATGTGCAGGATGTGCTGCGCGAAGAGGGAGGCGAGATCGCACGCATGGTTCGCAAGGGCGCTCGGGTCATGGTGTGCGGCGGGCGCGACATGGCAGCCGGCATCTCCGCGGCTCTCACCGACATTCTCGCCCCCGTCGGGCTGACGCCGGCTCTGCTCCGGGCGGAGGGACGCTATGTCGAAGATGTCTTCTGATCCGGGCCGCCAGGCGCTGAGCGGGCCCACGATGGGCACGCGCTGGTCCGCGCTGTTCTACACGACTGGAGCCTTCGACCCGACACCGGTTCGCAGCGCGCTTCAGGCTGCGGTGGACGAGGTGGACGAGCAGATGTCCAACTGGAAGCCGCACAGCGACCTGATGCGCCTTAACGCCGGCCCGGTGGGGCAATGGATAGGCGTGCCGGAACAGCTGATGAAGGTTCTGGGGCTCGCGCTGGAAATCGGCCGCTCCTCGGCTGGCGCCTTCGACATCGGCATGGGCGACGCCGTGGGCGCCTGGGGTTTCGGCCCGTCCGGCGCAGATCGGGCCCTGATCCGCAAGGCGCTCGAAGCCCCGCGACAGGCCGCATACGAGGTGCTGGAGCTGAATGTCGAGGGCGGCGAGGCGCGCAAGAGCGCTCCCATCGTCCTCGACCTCAATGGCATCGCCAAGGGCTATGGCGTCGACCGGCTGGCCGAGACGCTGCGCGGATTCGGCATCACCAGCGGGCTGGTCGGCATCGACGGCGAGATGCGGGCCCTTGGCCTGCGCCCCGACGACGAGCCGTGGACGATCGCCGTCGAGAAACCCGACCCAACCTCCCGTGCGCCGCATTCGATGCTTGTTCTGCAGGACGCCGCGGTAGCCACTTCGGGCGACTATCGACACTGGATGGACGTCGGAGGTCGCCGTCTGTCGCATACGATGGACCCGCGCCGCGGCGCGCCCCTGACGAGGTCGCCGGCCTCGGTCACTGTGGTGGCGCGGACCTGCGCCGAAGCCGACGCCTGGGCGACTGCGCTGATGGTCTTCGGTGCCGGGGAGGGGGCGGAGCTCGCGCGGCGGCTCGGGCTCGACGCGTTGTTCCTGATACGCGAGGGCCAAACCATCCGGCCCCGGGCGGTCGGTGCCCTGTTCGCAACTGGACGGTTCGAAGAACCCCGCCCTTTTGGTGTGCAGGCATTTTTGGCACTGCCTGAGGCCGTAGAGGCGACGTGATCCTGGGTGCGCCCGTCAGCCCGGATGCAGGCGCTGGCCCCGTGATCCCGCTGCGGCGGACTACGCTGCGGCGCCCCGCGTGAGCCAGGCCAGCCGGCGGATGTTGTAGGCGAGAATGGCCATGCCGATTTTCGTCTTCGCCCTGGCGATGCCGACGGTGCGCACGAAGAGGCCCATCCTCGCCTTTTGCTCAGCGAAGACATGCTCGACGCGGGAGCGGATTTTCGCTTTCGCGTTGTTGGCCTTCCGCGTCGCTGCCGGTATCGGCCCGCCCATCGCCCTGTCTCGCTCCGGCTCGGTGCCAGAGAATCACAAAACGCCGAAGGCCGCGAGGTTCTTCGAACTGTCCAGCTGGCCCGCTCAACCGAGCCGCGCGCTGATCTTCACGAAGCGGCGCTGCTGCTTCTCCAGGCCGTTGCCGCAGGCGTCTGAGTTCGGCGCACGCTGCTTGGCCGCGTTGTGCGGGCTGGACACCGCAGCGGGAGTGTTCGAGGCCTGCTAGTACGTGCGCTTAGACCTCATAGCTATACGCTATATGAAATCGTATAATGATTGGCGGTGAGAGGGTGCCGACGATGCTGCCGTGAAGATCGCCGACCGGCTGGCGGTCGCCAGCCGCGCTAGCCAGCCGACGAGCGTTGCGCTGGCGGCGGGCCGTCAAATCCACCGACGAAAGTCATCAAGAACGACCCGGACAAATCCCCGCAGCTGCCGGCTTCAAGTCGAAATCTCTCCCTCATGCCCACCATAAACTGTCTCAAAGACGCCGGCAGCGGACGCTTTTCTGTTTTGCCCATGCCCCGCGAGAACGATCAAAAATTCCGCTGAAAGGCTCTCCGTATGCGGCCATAACATTCGCATGCATGGTTCTCGATAATTCCAGGATCCAGCACGGTCAGGTTTCCACGCGCGTACGCGATGGCCCCTTCTTCCATCAACCGCGAGCAGGCCCCGTTGACCGTCGCCCGGCGAAGTCCGAGCGCCTCGGAAATCGCGCTCTGGGTAAGCTGGAAGGAATCGCCGACAACCCGATCACGCGCATCCAAAAGCCAACGTGAAATCCGCTCTTCCGCATTGTGGAGGCTGTTGCAGGCAACCGATTCCAGCAACTGGATGATGAGGCATTTCGCATATCGCAGCATGGCGTTGCGGACGCAGGGAAAGCCGGCAATCGCGTCATCGAGGTCCCCTATGGAAAGCCAGGAGGCATAGCCGGGCACCACGACCGTGGACCTGCTGAGCGCTCCGCCGCCGCCCATCACTAGGGCCATTCCGATGAATCCTTCATAGCCGATCGATGCCTTCTCGACGCTGCGCTTGTCGCGCATCTCGGCTTGCAGAGAAATCACGCCCTCATGGGGAAATACCGCGTGAGTAAAGGATGCCTCGTTATCGTATATGACCTGGCCCGGCGATAGTCGTTTCGTGATCAGGCGAGGCTGCAGATACGCGCATGCTTCAGGGCGCAGGGAGAGCAGTATTCGATTTCGGATCTCGAAATCGCCTTTTAATTTGTCCGCCAAGCAGTTCTCCCGGAAAGGTTGATTTCGGTGCCCTTTGGGCAGCTTATCCCTTTTTTAACTCCGACTATGTACGGTATCGAACAGTGCATGTTCGGTTGCGATCACTCCTCCTCGCGGACCTTGCACGTGACGATGAATGCGACGCCGGAGCCTTTATCTCATGAGTCCGCTTAGGCCGGAAGAGTCCGAAAAGACCCGCAGCCGTGAAGCTGTACGGGGCCCTCCCCTCATCGTTGCGCCCCCCTTTGCACGAGCGCAAGCCGCACCCGACTGCTCCTCCATACTCTCCTGTTCCGGCCCAAAGCCACGCTCGAGGGATATCGCCAAACGGCGCGGCAGTACTGAAATCGCCAGAAAGCGCCACGAATTTCCGGGACGTTGTGCATTTTCAAATCACAAGCCGTCAATCAGGATGATAAATCGAATTCTATTTCAGAAAAAAATATGCATCCACGAATTGAATTCTAAATTCATACAAAATAGCAGCGATACCTTAAATTCAATTATAGAATTATATAATCGCAAGCGTCATTGACTCAAGAATACGCCGAAATCGGCACAGCAATACCTTTCTTCCTCCCCCTAATCGCCAGACAGACTTTCCATGCCGCGTTCAGAGCTCTCAAGGCGCCTAGCGGTTCCCACCGCAGTTGCGCTGCTGATGCTAGGTGTCCCGCTCCTGTGGATCGCGACCGGCCATTACCGCAAATTTACGCAAGGCCAAGCCGTTCAAGAGCATGTCGCGCTCGCCAAGGCGGCCTCAAGCTTCGTTCATGAACTGCAAAAGGAACGCGGCCTTTCTGCCGGCGTTGCGGCATCCCACCGCGACCCGAGCCAGGAGGCGCACCTCAAGGACCAGTTTCCTATCACGGATGCGGCATTCACCGCCTACCAGAAGGCTGCTCGACACGCATTTGGCCCGGATCAGGAGAATGCTCTGGCCGGCCAGCTTGGCGCGATCGATGCGGCGTTCCACCGGCTGTCCCCGTTCCGAGATGTGGTCCAGCATCAAGCCGCAAAGCCTCTTGAGATCGTCGGAGCGTATGGCCAAGCCATCACCCCTCTGTTCGAAGCAATGGCCAAGCTGAGTTCCTTCATTGATGACGCCGAGCTTGTGCAGCATCTGCTGGCCTACCGGGCCTTGATGATCGTGAAGGATACGGCCGGCATCGAGCGTGCGACCGGCGGCGCAATGATCGCGGCGGGGCAGTTTGAGCCGGATCTTCACCAGACCCATGTCCATGCGGTCGCGCGCGCAGCCGCCCAGATGTCGGAATTTGAGGCGGCGACGGGCCCCCATCGGGCCCGATATGCTGCCTATGCGGCCCGCGAAGCGGATAGCCGCGCCATCGAAGAGATGCGGCGCGCTTTCCGGGATCTGCCGCTGACGCGTTCGCTGGAAAGTCTTGATGCCGGCGAATGGTGGGCGAAGACGACGGCGCGGATAGATCGGCTGAAGGTGCTGGAGGACCAATTCGCGGACGATGTCAGCCGGCGTGCGGCAGACCGCCTAAGGACCGCGTGGAATGGCTTCGTGGCAACGATCGCCATCGAGTTTAGCGGCTTTGCCATCCTGTCGTTCCTGGCATTCCGCTATGTGCGCCGCACCACCGCGATCATTGCCGCCGGCGAGGGGCGGCTGCAGCGCCAGGCGCGGCAATACGAGAGCATCGTCAATCAACTTCAGCAGATCGTCATGCAGGTCGACGGGGATGGCCGCATCGTCTTCGTCAACGACGCATGGGAACGCATCCTCGGCCACTCCGTAGAGGCGACGATTGGCCAACCAGCCGCGTCGTTCCTGGAGAGCGGAATCGAATTCAGCGGAGAGGAGCCAGCTCCCAATTCGTCCGCCTCCCCCAGAGAAGCGCCTTATCATGAGATGCGGTGTCTGACGGCGGACGGACATCCGCGCTGGCTGGAGATCAACATTGGTCACGACGACGGCGCAAACCAGGGCGATCATGTCCTCGTCACATTGTCGGACGTCACGGAAAAGCATCAGTCCCGGATCAGGGAGTCGGCCGCCAATCACGAATTGTCGCTACGCCAATATGCCCTCGATCAGGCGGTCATTCTCGCCGTCACCAATATCGATGGAACAATAACTTACGTAAACGACAAATTCTGCAGCATCAGCGGCTACCAGAGATCCGAGCTTCTTGGATTTGATCATAGGGTCGTCAATTCCGGTGCACACTCACCGGTGTTTTTCCACGACATGTATCGGACCATCGCTCGCGGGGCCGTCTGGCGTGGCGAGATCTGCAACCGAGCCAAGGACGGGACCCTGTATTGGGTCGACACGACGATCATCCCCAGGCTCGATGATCGCGGAAAGCCTGCAGCCTATATGGCGATCCGGGTGGACATCACCGCCCGAAAGGCGGCGGAAGCGGCGAGGCTGACGAGTGAACGGCACGCCATGCGGAAATCCGCTCAGCTGGAGGCCATTCTCGCCAACATGAATCAGGGGCTGTGCATGTTCGACTCCGATAGAAGGGTTGTCCTGTGCAACGAAAAATACGCTCGAATGTACGGCCTGCCGCCGGACATCATAAAGGAAGGCATGCCTGTCCAGGAGATCGTCAAACTCCGTGTAGACAGAGGCCTATACGCAGGAAGCGATCCCGCAGTTTACCTTGAAGATCGTGCGGAACCGATCTTCAAGGCGTCCTACGAAGTCGAGGAACTGAACGATGGGCGAGCGATAGCAATCAGCCGTCACCCCATCCCGGGCGGCGGCTGGGTGACGACGCACACCGATATCACGGAGCGCCATCGTATCGAAAAGCAGGTAGCCTACGCCGCCAGCCACGACACCCTGACCAACCTCGCCAATCGCACCCTGTTCACGCAGGATATGAAGCAGGCACTCGCGCGCCTGAGGCAGAGAGGCAAGGGATTTGCCGTCTACATGCTGGACCTCGACAAGTTCAAGGACATCAACGATTCGCTCGGCCATCCGGCGGGCGACAATCTCCTCAAGCAGGTAGCGCAACGGCTTCGGTCCTGCACGCGTCGCTCCGACACGGTCGCGCGGCTGGGTGGCGACGAGTTCGCCATCATCCAGCGGACGGAGCAGGATCAGCAGAAATGTGTAGCTCGCCTGGCGAACAGGATCATCGACGCGATCGGCGCGCCCTATGACATCGACGGAAACAAGGTGACCATCAGGGCGAGCATCGGGATCGCCTTTGTGTTTCGGCGTGCAAGTTTGACCCCATGAGGCGGGGGATCGGCGTCCAACTTTGACCCCCTTGAGCCGGTTTCGGTGAGACTGTCCGTCCTGGTTTCGGATGGGCGGGCGGGGGATGAAGGGCGTGGATACGATTGCGCGGATCCGGCGCGAGTTTTCGATCCGCGGGAAGACGATCAAGGAGATCGCCCGCGAGCTGCACGTCTCTCGGAACACGGTGCGCAAGGTGCTGCGCTCTGGCGCGACGTCGTTCGAGTATGAGCGGAAGGTTCAGCCGCAGCCGAAGATAGGGCCCTGGCGCCCTGAGCTGGATCGGCTTCTGATGGCGAACGACGGCAAGCCGGCCCGCGAGCGCCTGACGCTGATCCGTCTTTTCGAAGAGCTGCGGGATCTCGGCTACGAGGGCGGATACGATGCCGTTCGTCGCTATGCGCGAGGCTGGCGCCGCGAGCAATCCGCCGTCACAGCCGACGCCTATGTGCCTTTGAGCTTCGCGCCCGGCGAGGCCTACCAGTTCGACTGGAGCCACGAGATCGTCGTCATCAATGGCGCCACGACCCAGGTGAAGGTGGCGCATGTCCGGCTTTGTCACTCGCGCATGCTGTTCGTACGGGCCTATCCGCGCGAGAGCCAGGAGATGGTCTTCGACGCCCATGACCGCGCCTTCGCCTTCTTCAAGGGCGCCTGCACGCGCGGCATCTACGACAACATGAAGACCGCTGTGGAGACGATCTTCGTCGGCAAGGAGCGGGCCTATAACCGCCGCTTCCAGCAGATGTGCAGCCACTATCTGGTCGACCCTGTCGCCTGCACGCCAGCCTCGGGCTGGGAGAAGGGGCAGGTCGAGAACCAGGTCGGGCTCGTGCGCGAGCGCTTCTTCGCCCCGCGCCTGCGGGTCAAGAACTACGACGAGTTGAACGCCTGGCTGCTGGATCAGGTGCTTCGCTACGCCAAGGCCCACCGCCATCCGGAGCAACGTGACCGCACAATCTGGGAGATGTTCGAAGCCGAGCGCCCGAGCCTGGTGCCTTACGCGGGGCGGTTCGACGGCTTCCACTCACTGCCAGCCTCGGTGTCGAAGACCTGTCTCGTGCGCTTCGACAACAACAAGTACTCGGTCATCGCGAGTGCGGTCGGGCGCCCCGTCGAGATCCGCGCCTATGCCGATCGGATCGAGCTGCGCCAGGACGGGCGTATCGTCGGCGAGCATCCCCGCTGCTATGGCCGCGACCAGACCATCTACGATCCCTGGCACTATGTCCCGGTACTGGCTCGCAAGCCGGGCGCCCTGCGGAACGGAGCGCCCTTCAAGGACTGGGTCTTGCCCGGTGCGATCGACCGGGTCCGGCGCAAGCTCGCGGCCGTTCAAGACGGCGACCGGCAGATGGTTGAGATCCTCACCGCGGTGCTGAGCGACGGATTGTCCGCCGTCGAAGCCGCCTGCGCGGATGCTCTGCGGCAAGGCGTCCACTCCGCCGACGTGATCATCAACATCCTGGCCCGGCGCCGCGAGCCGGCGGCAGCGATCACGATCATGACGCCCGATGCCTTGCGCCTGCACCATGAGCCTGCCGCCGATTGTGCCCGCTACGACAGCCTCAGGAGAGCCGTGTGATGGAACGCTCGGAGATTCTTGCCACCATGGGCGAGCTCAAGCTCTATGGCATGAAGGCCGCCTACGACGAGATCATCGCCTCGGCGGTGAAGCGCCAGCACGAGCCGCAGCGCGTCGTCGGCGACCTCCTCGCCGCCGAAATCGCCGAGAAGCAGGCTCGTTCGATCAAGTATCAGATCACCATCGCCAAGCTACCGCTCGCCAAGGATGTCGCCGACTTCGCCTTCGACGGAACCCCGATCAACGAGACCCTCGTTCATGATCTCGCCGGCGGCAACTTCCTGGCGCACCAGCGCAATGTTGTCCTCGTCGGCGGGACTGGGACCGGCAAGACCCATCTCGCCATCGCGATCGCCCGGGCATGCATCCGTGCCGGTGCTCGAGGCCGCTTCTTCAACGTCGTCGATCTCGTCAACAAGCTCGAGGCCGAAGCCCGCACCGGCCGCCAGGGCCGCATGGCCGATTATCTCGCACGCATGGACTTCATCGTCCTCGACGAACTCGGCTATCTGCCCTTTGCCCAGTCCGGCGGACAACTGCTCTTCCACCTGGTCAGCAAGCTCTACGAGCAGAGCTCCGTCATCGTCACCACGAACCTCGCCTTCGGCGAATGGCCGTCCGTCTTCGGCGACGCCAAGATGACCACCGCGCTCCTCGACCGGCTCACCCATCACTGCGACATCGTCGAGACCGGCAACGAGAGCTGGCGCTTCAAGAACAGGCTCTGAGTTCCCCGCACACCACCGATCCGGAGTCGGCGCGGCTGCGCAATCCAGACCAGCTCCGCCGCGCCGCCTCCTCGCCGCGAAGCATACTCAAGGGGTCAACATTGGACGCCGATCGGGGGGCAACTTTGCGGGCCGTTTGACAGCCTTGGCGCCGACCGACGGGGGCACGGTCGAGGAGCTCGTGAAGAATGCGGACCTGGCGCTCTACAGGGTCAAGGCGGACGGCCGCAACGCATTTCGGCTGTTCGAGACGAAGATGGAAATCGAGGCGCGTTCCCGCCGTGTCCTCGAATCCGAGTTGCGATCTGCGATCTCCCAAGAGCAGTTCGAGCTCCACTATCAGCCCTTCGTTCATGCCGGGACGCGGCAGATCGCTGGGTTTGAAGCCTTGATCCGTTGGCGCCACCCGCAGCGCGGGCTGATTTCGCCCGCCGAGTTCATTCCGATCGCAGAGGATACCGGCGTAATCACGGAGCTTGGCGCATGGGTTTTGCGCCAGGCCTGCACGGATGCGACCCATTGGCCGCGGGAGATCAAGGTCGCGGTCAACCTCTCTCCGGCGCAGTTCAAGAGCGGCAATCTGGTGGAAACGGTCGCGGATGCTCTCCTGGTGTCCAAGCTTCCGCCGGGGAGGCTGGAGCTCGAGATCACAGAATCCGTTCTTCTCCAAGAAACCACCGAAAATCTCGAGATCCTGAAGCGTCTACGGAGCCTTGGGTCGCGTATCGTTCTCGATGATTTCGGGATCGGATTTTCGTCTCTGAGTTATTTGCAGAAATTCTCGTTCGACAAGATCAAGATAGACAAATCATTCGTCGAGGATATTTCAAGCAAACACTGCAGCATGGCGATAATCAAGACGATAACGAGGCTATCGAGAGAGCTAAATATCACGACCACTGCAGAAGGCGTTGAAAGAGAAGAGCAGGCCACGCTTCTGATGGCCGCAGGCTGCAATTACATGCAAGGCTTCCACTTCGCACGTCCTCGCCCCCAATCCGACTTAAATTTCTCAGGTGGAATAAAATTTAACGATAAACTTGAGGCGGCTTAGATAGCATTAAATAATTGATTTTATCGTATTATACTCAAAGTGGTTGTTTAAAATATTATATAATATTTGTATCTAAGTGATGAGTTTCTGTTATTTTTAATAGATATTTATATATTTTATGGAATTTTTCCAGAATGATTTGATTGATGGGTGCGGATATGAAGAAGCCAATAGTGTTTATTCTACCGTGTGACATGACGATAAAATCGATTGCCGATATATATAGTGGTGTCGTCGTTAGTTTTCGAGATTCGGACAAAATTACTATAGATTGCAGCAAAGTAAGTCATTGCGACATAAGCTCCGTACAATTGCTCGTCGCCGCCCGGAATAGCGCAAGAGCGAAGGGCCTGGATTTCCGCCTCACCGGCGTAGCCGGCGCCTTGAGCGCCGCACTGGTGCGCGCCGGCATCTCGCCCGCGCAGCTTCCCGACAGCATTCTCAACAACGGGGCTTGAACGGCATGGCGTCAATTCTGAGCGTCGATGATTCCCCCAGCATGCGGCAGATGATCAAGCTGGTGCTCGCGCCGTCCGGCCACAACGTCGTCGAGGCGGGCGATGGCTCGGAAGGCCTCGCCAAGGCCAAGGCGGAGCGCTTCGACCTCGTCATCACCGATCTGAACATGCCGGTGATGAACGGGTTGGAGATGATCCGGGGTCTGCGCGCGCTGCCGAGTTTCACCGGCGTTCCCATCGTCTTTCTCACCACCGAATCCGACGACGGCGTCAAGCAGCAGGCCAAGGCCGCCGGTGCGACGGGCTGGATCACCAAACCCTTCAAGCCGGAGCAGTTGCTGGCGGTGGTCTCGAAGCTGGTGCGGACATGATCGAGCTCGATCCGACCGAAACCTTCCGGCAGGAGGCGAGCGACCTGCTCGACAGCCTCGAGGCAGCGCTGCTCGATCTCGGCCAGACCCCGCAGGATGGCGATCTGATCGACGCCGCGTTCCGGGCGCTGCACACCATCAAGGGCTCGGGCGCGATGTTCGGCTTCGACCGTGTCGCCACCTTCACCCATGATTTCGAAACCGCCTTCGACCTGATCCGCAAGGGCAAGATTGCCGCCGAACCCGACATCATCAGCGTCTCGCTGAGCGCGAAGGATTATATCCGCTCGCTGATCGAGGACCCCGACGCGACCGATGCCATCATCGGCGAGGCGATCGTCGAGGAGCTGCAGAGCCTGATCGCCGGCGGGGCCGGCGCAAACCAGGCGCTCGGTGCCCCCTCTGCGACGCACGAGACGGCCCCCGCGCCCACAAGTGCCGAAGGCTGGCTGGTCGAGATCGCCTTCCAGCCGGATGTCCTGCGCAACGGCAGTAATCCCCTGGTCCTGCTTGACGATCTGCGTGCGCTCGGCCCCTGCCAGGTCACCGCCCATCTTGGCGCCGTGCCGGAGCTGGAGGCGCTCGATCCGGAGGCCTGCCTGATCTCCTGGACCGCTGAGCTCCGTGCGGGCTGTTCGCGAGAGGACATCGAGGATGTCTTCATGTTCGTCCGCGACGAGATGAAGCTTGCCATCATGCCGCTCGCACCAGTAGCCTGTGGGGCTGTCCCGCCCCAGTCCGTGCAGGCCGAGGCGGCGACGGAGGTCGTCGTCCCGGCGAGGGGCGCGCCCCAGGCTCTGACGGAACGTGGCAGCGTCGAGAAGGCTGAGTATGTCCGCCGCGCCGAGGACAAGACCTCGACGGTCCGCGTCCAGGCCGAGCGTCTCGACGAATTGATGGACCGCGTCGGCGAGCTCGTCATCGCCCAGGCCAGGCTGAGCCAGCTCGCAAATGCGGGCTCCGACCTCGCGATCAAGTCGATCGCCGAGGACATCGAACGGCTGGCATCGGGCCTGCGCGATTCCACCATGGGTGTGCGCATGGTGCCGATGGGCTCCCTCTTCGGCCGCTTCCGCCGCCTCGTTCACGACCTCTCCCGCGATCTCGGCAAGCCAGTCGACTTCGTCACGGCCGGCGAAGACACCGAGCTCGACAAGACCATGATCGAGCGTCTCGCCGATCCGCTCGTGCACCTGATCCGCAACGCCATCGACCACGGCATCGAGGCGCCCGGGACCCGTGCCGGAACCGTCAAGCCGGCGACGGGGCGCATCGAGCTCGCCGCCCGCTATGTCGGCGCGCAGGTACTGGTGACCGTCCGCGACGATGGTGCTGGACTGGATACGGCCCGCATTCGCGCCAAGGCCGAGGAGCAGGGCCTGGTCGCGCCGGGCGCTGCCCTGAGCGACCACGAGATTCACCAGTTCCTGTTCCATCCGGGCTTCTCGACTGCCAGGACGATTTCCGCCTTGTCGGGCCGGGGCGTCGGCATGGATGTGGTCAAGCGCACCATCGAGGCCATGCGGGGCACGATCGATCTCGTCACGGTGCCGGGCTGTGGCAGCACGGTAACGCTGCGGCTGCCGTTGACGCTCGCTATCATCGAGGGGCTGCTGATCCGCGTCGGGGAGGGCCGCTACATCATCCCGCTCTCGGCGGTCGAGGAATGCGTCGAGCTGACCGCGACCGAGGATGCGCGAGCCCGCGGCCGCAGCTTCCTGAACGTCCGCGGCGATCTGGTGCCCTTCCTGAGGCTGCGCGATCTCTTCGACGCGGAGGGCGAGCCCGACCCGCATCAGAAGATCATCATCACCACGACCGGCGACACCCGTGTCGGTCTGGTGGTCGATCAGATCATCGGCAGCCACCAGACCGTGATCAAATCGCTCTCCAAGCTCCACGCCGACGTCGTGATGTTCTCGGGCGCTACCATTCTCGGCGATGGCACGGCGGCCCTGATCCTCGATGTCACCCAGCTCGTCTCGCTCGGCCAGAACCGCTCCGAGACCGACAAGACGCCGGAGGCGGCATGACGCAGCTCCAGATATCGGACAACGCCGCTCAGGACCCCGCGGCCTCGAGCGGGGCCCGCCTGCAGGCCCTGCTGGTCGGTCTCGGCAACGAGATCTTCGCGATCGAGGCCGACATCGTGCGCGAGATCATCGACCCGGTCCCCGCCACCCGGGTCGCCGGCGCGCGCACCTTCCTGCCGGCGCTGATCAATGTGCGCGGCAACGTCATTCCGTTGGCGGATCTGCGCCTGCGCTTCGGCATGCCCCGGCGCACGGACACCACCGACAGCCGGATCGTCGTCGTCGAGATCGAGATCGACGGCGACTCGGTCGCGCTCGGGATCATGGCCGACAAGGTCTACGAGGTCACGGAGATCTCGACTGCCGAGGTGCAGCAGGTGCCGCGCCTGGGGCTGCATTGGCGGCCCGAATTCATCCGCTCCATCATCAAGTGGAACGACGAGTTCGTCATCGTTCCCGATCTCGAAAAAATCCTGAGTTGAGGCGCTGTCGAGACAGCGCAGGAACCCTTCACGTTGCTTACCGGGGAACGAACATGAGAATGACCATCAAGACCAAGCTGGCAGGCGCCTTCGGCGTGGTTATCGCGCTATCCCTCACGGCCGGCGGCCTCGCCTATCAGAAGCTGACCGAAATGACCAAGGTGCAGGATACTCTCGTCATCTTCAACGAGCGGGTCGGTAAACTTGGAGCGATCGCTATCGCCTTCCAGGATTCCATTCGAGCCGAGAAAAACGCCATCATCTCCGCCTCGGAAAAGGAGGCAAGGGAGTATGCCGCCAGAGCCGCGGAGCGCCGCGCGGTCGCTCTCAAAATCAAGAATGAACTGGTTGCCATTGCGGTGGACGGCGGCAAGCGCAGGTGGGATGCGATGGCACCCACGATCGATCGCTTCGGCGCGGTGCAGGACCAGGTTCTCCAGTATGCCCAGTTGAACTCGAGCCATCGGGCCATCGACATCTGGAATGGCGAGGGCCAGGCTGCCCTCAAGGAGTTCAACCAGACAATCGACCAGGTATTGGCTGCGTTGGGCGCCGCCCAGACGGCAGAGGCAGCCCGGGCATCACAGGCGATTCAGAACGGAAGGGCCGCGCTCGCCGGCTCGCTCGGCCAGCTCACCCAGAGCTTCTCTGCGCAGTCGGTCGACCAGATCGAAGAGCGCCGGAAAGCAATCGTCGCGGGCTTGGAGGTCGTGCGCACGGAGATGGCGAAAGCGGCGTCGACAGCCCCGTCATCCAACGTAGCCACTCCCACGGAAGCGCTGCTTGGCCTGATAAACCGCGTCTCGGGCGTCGTCGGAGAGGCCGGCACCATCAAGGCCATCACCTTGAGCATGGGCGAAGGGCGAACGGTCAGCAACGCTCTCGTGGCAGCGCTGGACGAGTACAAGATCTTCATCGATCAGACCGCGGCGCAGGCCGCCAAGGAAGCCGGTGAGCAGGCTGCCTTTGCCAAGACGCTGCTGATCGCGATCATCCTTGTTTCGCTGCTTGTCGCCATTGGCGCCGCGAGCTGGATCGCGCTGAGCATCAGCCGCGGCCTGTCGCGCGCAGCCGGCCTCGCCAACGCCGTCGCCATCGGCGATCTCAGCCAGACCATCGCCGTCAGGAGCCAGGACGAGATCGGCGATCTCGTGACCTCGCTGAACACGATGACCACCAATCTCAGCGCCACGGCCCGGGTGGCGGACGCCATCTCCAACGGCGACCTCACCGTCGAGGCCAAGCGCCTGTCGGACAAGGACACGCTCGGCATCGCGCTCGAGAACATGGTCGACAAGCTGCGCGATGTAGTCGGGCAGGTGACGAGCGCCGCCGAGAACATGTCCTCGGGCAGCCAGGAGCTGTCGGCCAGCGCTGAGCAGCTCTCTCAGGGCTCGACCGAGCAGGCTGCGTCGACGGAGGAAGCCTCCTCGTCCATGGAAGAGATGGCGGCGAACGTGAAGCAGAACGCGGAGAACGCCAGCCAGACTGAGAAGATGGCCTCCCAGTCCGCCAAGGACGCCGAGACGAGTGGCATCGCCGTCGGCAAGGCGGTCGATGCGATGCAGACCATCGCCGCCAAGATCAACATCGTGCAGGAGATTGCTCGCCAGACCGATCTGTTGGCGCTGAACGCGGCGGTCGAGGCCGCCCGCGCCGGAGAGCACGGCAAGGGCTTCGCGGTGGTGGCCTCGGAAGTGCGCAAGCTCGCCGAGCGCAGCCAGGCGGCAGCGGCCGAGATCGGCACCTTGTCGGCAGACACGGTCAAGGTCGCGCAGGAAGCCGGCTCGATGCTGGCCAGGCTGGTGCCCGACATCAAGAAGACTGCCGAGCTCGTCGAGGAGATCACCTCCGCCAGCCGCGAGCAGGATGTCGGCGCGGCCCAGATCAACCAGGCGATCCAGCAGCTCGACAAGGTGACGCAGCAGAACGCGGCAGCCTCCGAGCAGGTCTCCGCGACCTCCGAGGAGCTCTCGGCCCAGGCAGAGACGCTGCAGGCCACGATCGCCTTCTTCCGCCTCGACGAAGGCGGCCTGCGCCGCAGCGGCCAGCCGGCGACCAGCACCGACAAAGCGGTCGCCCAGCTGCGCGGCAAGGCTGCGGCCATGGCCTCGGCGCTCCAGCCGAAAAAGGCGCCTGCCCCTGCGGCGCGCCCGGCGAAGAAGGTCGCCAATGGCGGCTTCTCCTTCGACATGGAGGACGGCGGAGACCAGCACGACGCCGCCTTCCATCGCAGTTGAGCCAATGCCGGCCTCGCCTTCGGGCGGGGCCGGCCCTGCCGCCCGCACTTAGCCACGCCCTACCGCCGCATCGGGAATCCCCCCATGGCCGAGACCGCCCAATACCTGACCCTAGGCATCGACCAGGAGCTCTTCGGCATCGATATCCGCAATGTCCGCGAGATCCTCGACATGCGCCCGATCTCGAAGCTGCCGCATGCGCCGGCCTTCCTGCTCGGCATGATCGACGTCCGCGGCGCCGGCTATCCGATCGTCGATCTGCGGACCAAGCTCGGACTGCCGCGCGCCGAGCCCACCGAGGCGACCCGCATCATCATCCTGGACGTGCCGGTCAAGGGCCGCACCCGGGGCGTCGGTTTCGTCGCCGATCGCGTCTTCGAGGTCACCGGCCTCGATGCCGACCAGACCGAGGCCGCTCCCGATGTCGGCGGTCGCTGGCAATCGAACTACATCGCCGGGATCGGCCGCAAGGGCGAAGCCTTCATCGTCGTCTTCGATCTCGAGCGTCTCATGGAGGCCGACGACCTGGCCGCGGCCGACCTCGCCATCGACAGGGTCGCGTGAGAGCGGTGACGCCAATGATGTCGGACGCCGCGGACCATCTGGCCGACAGGCATTTCTCGGCCATCGCCGCGATCATCGAGAGCCGCGTCGGCATCAAGCTGCCGGCGGCCAAGCGCACCATGGTCGAGGGGCGGCTGCGCAAGCGCGCCCGTGCCCTCGGATTGTCGAACGTGTCGCACTATGGCGCTCATCTGTTCGAACAGGGCGGACTCGATGACGAGCTAGTCCACCTGATCGACTGCGTCACTACCAACAAGACCGATTTCTTTCGGGAGCCGAGCCATTTCGAATTCCTGCGCAATGTCGCGGTACCGCAGCTGCAGCAGCGCAAGGACACGCGCCCCGCGAGCCTGAAGATCTGGAGCGCGGCCAGCTCGACGGGCGCCGAGGCCTACACGGCCGCAATGGTGCTGCAAGACCTCGCCAATGCCGGGGCGCCGATGCGCTTCTCGATCCTGGGGACCGACATCTCGACGGAGGTACTGCGCGAAGCCGACATGGCGATCTATCCGAGCGCCTTCGTCGCCCCGGTGCCGACGGCGATGCAGCAACGTTACCTCATGAGATCGAAGGATCCGCGGCAGGACCTCGTCAGGGTCGCGCCGGAGCTGCGCCGCAAGGTCCGTTTCGAGCGTCTGAACCTGATGGACGAGAGCTATCCGTTCGACCGGGACATCGACGTCATCTTCTGCCGCAACGTCCTGATCTATTTCGACGGCCCTACCCAGAAGGCGGTGATCCGGCGGCTGGTATCGCATCTGCGTCCCGGCGGATACTTGATGCTCGGCCACTCGGAATCCATGGCCGGCAGCGGCATTCCCGGTATCCAGCAGGTCGTCCCGACCGTGTACCAGGCCTGTCCGGCAGCGCTCAGGAGGTCAGCAGCGTGACCAGCCAGCCGATCCGCGCGCTCATCGTCGACGATTCCGCCTCGGTGCGGCAGGTTCTCAGCGCGATCCTGAACGACGACCCCGGCATCGAGGTGATGGGAACGGCGGCCGACGTCCCGGCAGCGGTGCGCCGCCTGCAGAACGAACTGCCCGATGTCATGATCCTCGACATCGAGATGCCGGGGATGGACGGGCTGACCTTCCTGCGCAAGATCATGGCCCAACGGCCGATACCCGTAATCATCTGCTCGACCTTGACGGAAGCCGGATCGCGAGCGCTGTTCGACGCCCTGGAAGCCGGTGCGGTCGACGTGCTGCCGAAGCCTCGTATTGACACGCGCAACGCCCTGATCGAGACGGCCGACCGTCTGCGGCACTCGGTCAGGGCGGCGGCCCAGGCGCGGCTGCGGCCCAGGCTGGCGCGCCCGCCGATCGAGAAGAAGCTGACGGCCGATGTGATCATGCCGCCACCCGTGCCCGGCCGCGCTCGCGGCGAGACGGACCGCATCGTCTGCATCGGCATCTCGACCGGGGGCACCGAGACCTTGCGGGAAGTGCTCACCGCGCTCCCGATGACCTGCCCGGGCATCGCCGTGGTGCAGCACATGCCCGAAAAGTTCACTGCGGCATTCGCGCGCCGGCTGGACGGCATCTGCGCCGTCGAGGTCAAGGAAGCCGAAGACGGCGATGAACTCAGGACCGGCCGCGTGCTGATCGCGCCGGGAAACCGCCACATGCTGCTGCAGCGCTCGGGTAGTCAGTATCGGGTTGCGATCAAGGATGGCCCGCATGTCTCGCGCCACCGTCCCTCGGTCGACGTGCTGTTCCGCTCGGCGGCCCAATATGCCGGCGCCAACGCGCTCGGCCTGATCATGACTGGCATGGGCGATGATGGGGCCCGCGGCCTGCTCGAGATGCGCAAGGCCGGGGCCTGTACCCTGGCGCAGGACGAGGATAGCTGCGTCGTCTTCGGCATGCCGAAGGAAGCGATCGAACTCGGCGCGGCCCAGCGCATCGTCCGCCTTGCGCGGGTTCCGCATGAGATCATGGCCTGGCCGCAGGCGGTCGGCAATTCCGCGGCGGAGCCGCGCCTGGTGCGTGAGGGGGTGGATCCGCGATGAGTTGCAGCGATTACCCAACATCAGTGCTGACCGACACTCTCGAGACCGGTGCGCGACAGATCGACAGCACCTTTGCCGAGGCGGGCGAGCGGCTCGGCGCGGGCCTGCCCCTGTTCGACAGCCTGAAGGAGCGCTTCTCGACGCTATCGCGCGAGCTGACCGGCGAGGACTTCGGGCGCGCACGGGCGACGCTCGGCGGGTTGGCTTCGGACCTTCGCCGGCTCGGCCAGAACCTCTCGGGGGAAATCGGCAAGTTGCAGGACCTGGCGACGCACGACGCCGTCGTCTCGCAGGCGCTGGAACGCCTGATCAGGCAAATGCGGCTGATCATGATCCTGACCCGCGGTGCGCGCATCGAAGCGGTCTCCATCGCATCGACCGGGAGTGACTTCGGCGCGTTCACCGGCGAGATCCTGACTTTGACGACCGAGGCGCAACGCACCGTCGAGGCTTGCGCCCGCGATCATGACAGGCTGAGCGCGCTGCTGCGCTCCGCTCTCGGGATGCAGCGCGATTTCGAGCGGCGCTACGGATGCGCTCTGTCGGTCCTGGCAGAAAAGCTCGAACTGACCCTCGCCGCGGTAGCGGTTCGCCAGCAGAAGAGCGCGGCACTGACGAGCGATGCCGCGGCCCATTCCGGCAGGATCGCGATGGCGACCGGAGGTGCGATCGTCGCCCTGCAGTCGGGGGACAGCATACGGCAACGGCTCGAGCACGCGATCGCGGGGTTGCGGCTCGTGGACGCGATCGCCGAGGGGACGGGTCCGGGCGCCGGGCTCGGCGATGAGGCGAAGCGAGCCTGCCGCTTCGTCCTGCACCGGCTCCAATCCGGCCAGCTTCGCGACATTGCGGCCACCCTCACCGGGGATGCCGATACGATCGAGACCGCGCTGGCGTTGCTCGCCGGGGATACGACGAAGCTGATCGATCTCATGTGCGCATTCTATGGCGGGCAGGGCACAGAACCCGCCTCCTTCCTCGGAAATCTCGAGGCCGAATTGGCGGAGGCTTCCGAATTGCTTGGCAAATGCGATACCGCGCGAGCCGGCGTCGATCAGGTCACCGATGCGCTGTCGGGCGTGCTCGACACGTGCCAGCGAACCGTCCCGATCCTATCGAAAGCCGTGTCCGACATCGTCCTGATCGGCATGAACGCGGGACTGCGCGCCGCGCGCATCGGCGGGGGCGGCCGCAGCCTGGTCGTCATCGCCCAGGAGCTGAAGCAGGCTGCCGATGCGATCGCGGCAGACACGCGCCGCCTGACGCCGATCTTCGATCGGATGCAGGCCGTTTCAGGTGAATTCAAGCGCTGCGACAGGCTCGATGCGGCCCGCTTCGCGGCGCTCGAACGGGCGATGCGTAGCTCACTCGCCTCTATACGCGGGACCGGAGAGCGGCTCGGCGCCACGCTCGACTGGCTGGCCCAGGAAAGCGACGGCTTCTGCGCGGTGATTGCGCAGGCGCGGCTCTCATTCTCGAATGTCGGCGCCACGGGCGACCTGATCGCGTCGGCGGCCGATCAACTCGCCCGTTCCGCTGCGCAGGAGCCTGGGCCGGACGCGGATGCGTTCGGGTGCGTGCGGGACATCCTGCAGGAGCATGTCTGGTCGAGCTACACCATGGCGGCGGAGCGCACGATTCACCGGAGGATCATGGCAGAATGCGGCATCGATCAGGATGCGGCGCAACCCCAGCCGCATCAGCCGGACGCGGCGCTGGACGAATTCATCTTCTGAGATCAACTGCCCTGTGAGTTTTCTGCTGACGCCGCAAGCGTTGCAAGCCGTTGCGCCAACATCCGCATCTCGGATGTTACCCAGGATTGCGACGGTATCAACGCCAAGCTCGCCATGCGTGAGAAGGCCGCCGCCTATCATACACGATGGACCCGCGCCGCGCGGCACCCAGACGGCGTCGCCGGTCTCGCCACCGTGGTGGCGCGAAGCCGCGCGGACATAGACGTCGGGGCAACTGCGCTGATGGTTCTCCGCCCCGGGAACCGGGTCGAGCTTGCAGGACCGCACCACCTCCGCGCGCTGTTTCTGTGCGCGAGGGCGAAGCCATCCGGCGCTGGACGGTAGGTGTCTTGCTCGCAGATGGCCCACTTACTGGTGCCGGCCATGTTACGCGCTGACAACGAGAGTGCAGTTCCGCCGTGCGTTTCGGATCGCGATCCACGACGGGGATCGTTGCGCTCCGTCAATGTACAACATCCTGAATCAAATATTCATTGATGTCGGGGGGATACGCAATGACCGTCGTGAGTAGCGATAATTGGTTGTTGGCCGCAAGGAGGCCAACCCGGGAGATGTGCGCTAGCCCGGCAGCAGGCGTCGCCGCCATCGCCTCGGCCACGACGTCATCGTGCCTTGGCTCACCTGAACGGCCGCCATGCGGCGCGCATGATCGCTACGGAGCCTGAACGACATGGATGCGCCATCCAACCAGCCGGGTATCATCGGCGGTCTGAACGCGACGAAGCCGAAGCGGACAGGCATCTTCGGCCGCCGAGCCGTCCGGCGTGCCCTTGCGGGCGTTGCGGTCGTCAGTGTGCTTTTGGGCGCCGGCGTCGTCTACAGTAATCGTCCGGTCGAAGTTGAAGCACTCATGCCCGAGCGTGATGTTCCGGTCCGTGTATTCGGACTGGGCACGGTCGAGGCCCGCGTGATGTCCAAAGTCGGCTTCGAGGCTGGAGCTGCGCTAGTGGAACTCCATGCGGATCACGGCGACCATGTCCGCAAGGGGCAGGTCCTGGCCCGGCTCAGCCTGGGCGAGCAGGAGGCCAAGGCGGCAAAGGCACGCGCCGCGCTCCAGATCGCCGAAGTCAATATCGAGCGAGCGGAGGCGAATCTGGAGAAGGCGCGCGCCGTTCTCGCGCAAAGGCAGGTTGCCAACCGGCGTAGGCAGGAGCTCGCCGGACGTAGCGTCGTATCGGAGCAGTCGGCCGAAGAGTCCGCCCGGGACGAGGCCGTTGCCAAGGCGGATGTTACCGTTACCGAAAGCGAGGTCGCGAGCAGCAGGGCGCAACTGGCGGATGCCCGGGCGCAAGTCCAGTTCGAAGAAACGTTGCTGGGACACCGGACATTGACGGCTCCCTACGACGCGATCGTCATTGAACGGCACAAAGAACTGGGCACGGTCGTCAAGGCCGGCGATCCGATCTTCACGCTGATCGCAAACGACAGCTACTGGGGTCTCGCCTATGTCGACGAAGCGCGTGCCGGCTTCATAGCGGAAGGCCAGCGGGTGCAGGCCCGCTTGCGTTCCCGCCCGCAGGACGTCTTCACCGGCAAGGTGGCCCGCATCGGGCTTGAAAGCGATCGCAGCACGGAGGAGCGACGCGTCTTCATCAGGGGCGACAACCCGCCCGCCCGCGTTTTCCTGGGAGAGCAGGTCGAGTTCCTGATCACCGCTGCCACCCTCGCCGAGGCGCTTCTGATTCCAGAGGCAGCCGTCCATGGCTACAACGGCCACGAAGGCACGGTCTGGACGCTCGAGGATGGCCGGCTGAACCGCCGGCTCGTCAGGTTCCGGCATCGCGCGGAAGATTCCCGCCTCGAGATCGTCGGCGGGGTGCCCGAGCGCGCGCGCGTGATAATGCGGGTCACGCCGGACTTGCGGGTCGGGCGCCGTGCGCAGGTCAGCGAGGGCAAGGGACCGTGAACCTCGCCTATCGCGACATAAGGCACGGCTTCGGGCGCTTCATCCTGACCTGCATCGGGCTCGGACTTCTGCTCGGTGTCGTGCTGGCCATGATCGGCATCTATCGCGGACTTGTCGTCGATGCGCTGACCATCGCCCGGGCTCCCGCCGTCGATCTGTGGATCGTCGAGGCCAGCACGCGTGGCCCCTTCGCCGAAGCCTCGCGCATTCCCGGCGACGTCCGCGAGGCCGTCGCGCGCATCGCCGGCGTGGAGTCGGCTGGCGGCATCACCTATCAGACCGTCGAAACTGAGCATATGGGCGCCAAGCTCAGGCTCTATGTCATCGGCTACGAGCCGACGCGGCCAGGAGGGCCGCCGGAGATTCTTGCCGGACGGGGGATCGCCCGCAGCCATTATGAGATGGTGGCCGATCAAAGCACCGGCCTCGCGCTCGGCGATCGCCTCCGCGTCGGCCGGAACACGTTTTCTGTCGTGGGATTGACGCGCCACCAGGTCAGCTCCGGCGGCGATCCGGCCGTGTACATCACCCTGGCGGATGCGCAGAAGCTGCAGTTCGACCTTGCTCCGCCGGCAGTACGCATCCAGCAGGCACGCGGTGTCGTCGGAGGAAGCCGCGACACTGTGAACGCGGTCGTCGCGCGGCTGCAGCCCAATGCTTCTCCTGAAGCGGTAGCAGAAGCCGTCCGCCGCTGGAAACACCAGACTGCGATCACGCAGGAGGCTCAGGAGCAGATCCTGATCCGCTCTCTGGTCGACCGCGCCAGGCGTCAGATCGGGCTCTTCACGTCGCTCTTGCTCGTCGTATCCGCTGTGATCATCGCCCTGATCATCTACACGATGACCATCGAGAAGACCAAGCAGATCGCCACCCTGAAGCTGATCGGCGCCCCGGATCGAACCATCATTGGCATGATCGTTCAGCAGGCGCTGGCGCTCGGGCTCATCGGATTTTCCATCGGCGCCATGCTGATCGCGAGCATCAGCGGCTCCTTTCCGCGCCGCGTGATCCTCGAAGCCGACAACATGTTCGCGCTCGGCCTCGTCGTGGTGGTCGTGTGCCTGATGGCGAGCGGGCTCGGGGTTCGCGCGGCGCTTCGGGTGGATCCCGCGACGGCATTGGGAAGCTGAGAGATGGCAGATCATCCGCTCGTCCGCTGTGAGCGCATCTCCAAGCATTTCGGCGAAGGCGAGACGCGGGTGGACGCACTTCGCGATGTGAGCCTGGACGTCTATCCGCGTCAGGTCGTCGCGTTGCTCGGCCCCTCCGGCTCCGGGAAGACGACACTCCTCAACATCATCGGCTGCATCCTCGATGCGTCCTCTGGCTCGATGGCGCTCGACGGCGAGACGGTGCTGAGCGAGGGGCGATGGCTGAAACCCAATCTCAGGCAGCTCAGGCTTCACAATATTGGCTTCATCTTCCAGTTCCACAATCTCATCCCGTTTCTCGACGCGACCGATAATGTGGCTCTCGTGCTGCAACTGGCCGGGGAGGAAGCGGGCGCGGCCCGGGCCCGAGCGGTCGAGCTGCTCGATTATCTCGAGGTCGGGCACCGCCGAAACGCGATGCCCGCCCAGCTATCGGGTGGCGAGGCGCAGCGCGTTGCCATTGCGCGCGCCCTGGCCAATCGGCCACGTATCATTCTCGCCGACGAGCCGACGGCCGCACTCGATTCGAAACGCGCGGGAATCGTCATGGACCTGCTCCGAAAGGTTGCCGTCGAGCAGGAGGCCGCGATCATCGTCGTCACCCACGATGAGAAGATATTCGACTGGTTCGACCGGAAATTCACCCTGCGCGACGGTCGTCTTGCGTAGGGCCTACGGGCAGACGATGCATCGTCGGGGCCGATCGGACCTCCGCATGCGCCGTGTTTGCCGAGCCTGATCGGCAACGGAGCTGGACATGCCGGCAGTGCTGGCCGGCTTCTCAGGTCTTGCTGGCGCAAAAATGCCCGTAGAGCACCGTCATAATCTCAGTCACGACCGGGTGGCCGATGAAATAATACAGGGTCCGGTGATCGCGGCGGAATTCGACGATACCCTCGGCCTTCAGTCTGGCGAGGTGCTGGGACATCGAGGTCTGCGGTACGCTGGTCGCTGCGATCAGCTCCGTGACGCTCCTTTCGCCCTGGGACAGCGCGCAGAGAATTAGAAGCCGGCTCGGATTGGCCAACCCCTTGAGGAAGTCGGCTACGGCTTCGGCCTTCTCAGGCATGATCTGCATCAAATCCATTGTGACGCCTACTTCACATTTCATGTTCTTCTTATATTATCAAAACATGAAGTGTTAAGCGAGCCGGCTAGGAGTGGGCTTTGAGCAAGGATTATCGCGCCATCACCAGGGATATCTCGGCCTACACCAGCGAGATCCGGAAGCTGCAACCCGATGCTATGCAGGCTTTTTACGCCCTGTCGAAGGCAGCCGGTGCCGACGGTGCCCTCGACAGGAAGACCAAGGAGCTGGTGGCTCTCGCGATCGGCATTACGCAGCGTTGTGACGGCTGCATCGGATTCCACAGCAAGGCATTGGTTGGCCTTGGTGCGACGAGGCAGGAAGTAGCCGAGATCGCTGCGATGTCGGTCTATATGGGCGGTGGCCCGGCGCTGATGTACGCCGCCGACGCCTTGCGGGCCTTCGATCAGTTCAACGAGCCGGTAGTAGGGTAGGTCAAGCGGCTGGAGGGAGTCTTCGGCTCCGCCATCCCCTGCTTATGTCAGATTGGGGGGCGAGAGCGTCGTCTCTCGCGTTGTCGGGACGAAATTCTGCCAAAAAAGGGCAATCCAACTCGAAGCGGCCGCAGGCCAGGGGAGAATGCAACATGACCAGGAATGTCGGGGGGATCGATCGCCTGTTGCGAATCGTCGTTGGGCTGGTCCTGCTATCGCTGATCTTTGTCGTCGAAGGTGCAGCGCGCTGGTGGGGATTGTTCGGGCTCGTCCCGCTGTTGACCGGTCTTTTCCAAACTTGCCCGCTTTATTCGGTGTTTGGCCTCAATACCTGTCCGCTCCGGAACATCCGTAAGTGAGTGGAAGCCGACGCGGGGTAATTGACATCGGATCGTCAACCGCTTCGGCAAGCACAAAGGTAAGGGGCGGGGTCTGCGCGAGGAGATCGAGATGGCGGTTGCCGCGGGCATCCCGACCGTCATCGCGGTCAATCGCCAGTATCTGCGGCAATGGCAGGCTTTCGCCGGCGAGGTCTTCGTCACGCTGCCGCTCGATGCCGGAGAGATCGAGGACTGGTGTCGCAAGGCCCTCGCCGAGGTCAAGGCCTGACATTCGAGGGCATCCCCGCCTCAGCCTTGCCTGCGAAATTCCTCGCTGCCGCCGTTCGCCAGCGCGTCCCTGATGCAGTCCGCCAGCGAATTGTCCTCCAGCGGCTTTTCCAGCACCGCGCGGCAGCCGCACAGCGTCGCCCGACGATGAATCTCGGCGCTGGCCTTCTCCGTGATCAGGATCGCCGGCAGCGCGATGGCGCTCTGCCGGAGGCGACCGATCAGTGTCAGCCCGTCGAGCGAAGGCATGCAGTGGTCGATGACCATGCAGGCGCGCGCCGGCAGCTCCCCTTCGGCGAGCAGTTCCTCGCCGTTGCGAAAGGCCCTGACCTGGAAGCCTTCGAGCGCGAGGGAAAACGTCAGCGACTGCCGGACGGCATCGTCGTCATCGACGATGATCACGCATCCTTCGGGAGACATGGCATGCCTTGCTCCGGGTGATCCGCGGCTCGGATCGCGCCGGGTTGGTATGCCGGCAGTCTGTGTCGGCCCGCCGCGGCATCCAAGTCAGGAATACACCTTACGCGAGCCGCTCCCGATGGTGCGTTGCGATCTCAGGGGGCGTTGTCGCCGACCAACAGGGCAAAGCGAACGAGCTCGGGCAGGCTTGCAGCCCTCATCTTGGTCATGACATTGGCCCGGTAGATCTCGACCGTGCGGGGGCTGATGCCGAGCTCGTGCGCGATCACCTTGTTGGCCTTGCCTTCGACGAGACGGTCGAGCACCTGCTTCTCGCGCTCGCTCAGCGATTTGAGGCGCACCAGGATGTCGATGCCCTGCGCCTCGCGCTGCGTCTTGCGCTGATGCCGGTCGAGGGCCGAGCGCACCGCGGCGAGCAGCCGCTCGTCGTCGAAGGGCTTCTCGATGAAGTCGACCGCTCCCTCCTTCATCGCCTCGACGGCGATCGACACATCCGCATGGCCGGTCATCACGATCACGGGAAGGCTGAAGCCGCGTACGGCAAGGCCGCGGAGGAATTCGATGCCATCGAGCCCCGGCATGCGTACATCGGTGATGATGCAGCCCGTCGGCGCCTCCCTGACGTTGTCGAGAAACTGGCTGGCGGATTCGTGCAACCTGACTGGAAACCCGTCGGAAGCCAGCAGGAAAGAGAGCGATTGCCGGACAGCCAGATCATCATCGACAATATGGACGATGGCATCACCCTGCATGAGCCATCTCCTCCGGATCGACGGCGCGCAGTGAAAAGGTGAAGCAGGTTCCGCGTCCCCGCTCCGACACGGCCGAGATCTTTCCGCCATGCGCCTCGACGATGGTGCGGCAGATCGAGAGCCCGACGCCCATGCCATGCTGCTTGGTCGTGACGAAAGGCTGGAAGAGCTGGTCGACGATCTCGGGAGCCAGGCCCGTGCCGGTATCGCGAACCGAGATCTCCAGCATCTCCTCGCTGATGCGCCGGGTCTCGACGACCAGCTCACGCCGCTCCTCGCCATCCATCGCCTCGATCGCGTTGCGGATGAGGTTCAGCAACACCTGCTGGACCTGGATGCCGTCGGCGAGCGTGAAGGCAGCGCGAGGGTCGAGGAGATAGGCGATGTGAACACCCTGTTCCCGAGCGCCGACCATGGCCAGCGCGCTGGCCTCCTCGATCAGCTTGGCGAGAGGCTCGATCCGGCGCTCGCTTTCGCCGCGCTGCACGAATTCGCGCAGATGCCGGATCACCTGGCCGGCGCGCAGCGCCTGATCGGCCGCTTTCGTGACGCCGTCCTCCAGCAGGCGGGCGGTTTTGCCATCCATGCGCTGGAGAATCCGGCGGCACCCCTTCAGGTAGTTCGTGATGGCCGTCAGCGGCTGGTTGATCTCATGGGCCAGCGTCGATGCCATCTCGCCCAGCGCCGTGAAGCGCGACATGTGGACGAGCTCGGACTGCAGCTCCTGCAGGCGGGTTTCGGTCTTCTGCCGTTCCGTCAGATCGCGGATGAAGCCGGTGAAGTAGCGCCGGCCGCCAGAGTGCATCTCGCCGACGGCGAGTTCCATCGGGAAGGTCGAGCCATCCTTGCGCTGGCCAACAACGATCCGCCCGATGCCGACGATCCTGCGCTCGCCGGTGGCGAGATAGCGCTTGATGTAGCTGTCGTGATGATGCCGGTAGGGGCTGGGCATCAGTATCTTGACGTCCTCGCCGATCACCTCGCTGCGATCGTAGCCGAACTGCCGGACCGCTGCCGCGCTGAAGGACTGGATTCGGCCGTCCTCGTCGATCACAACGATGGCGTCGGGTATCGTTTCGAGGATGGAGTGCAGATGCGCCTCGCGGACGGTGTGGGCCTCCTCGGCCTGGAGCTGTTCGGAGATGTCGCGCAGGACGAACGCATATCCGCCGGGGCTGCCGGACTGCGCCTTCACGGGCGCGATCGAGAGCTGCGCGGTGAACGAGGCCCCGTCCCGTCGCCGGCAGATGCGCTGCGTCTCGGCCCTGCCGGCCTCCTGCGCCGCGGCGAGCAGGGAGGCTGTCACGCCCGGATCCGCGGCGACGAAGAGGCATGCGAGGTCGCCGCCCAGAAACTCGGCCCTACTCCACCCCGTGATCTGTTCGGCGCCGGCGTTCCAGCTTCCGATCCGGCCCGCCTCGTCGACGAATGCCAGGCCGATTCCCGTCACTGCCTCGATGAGAACCGCAGCCAGTTTCGTTTCAGATTCGATCTCACGGGTCAAAGGCAAGTTCTCCTGCCGGTTCGTTCCAACTGGAGGCGATTTGCCGCCAGATGTTGAAAAGACTGCCGATGACGGACGGATTCCACTCCTGTCATTTTCAGGATCACATTCGAAACTATGACGAAGATTGTCGTGCCGGGGGCCGGTTGTCCTTGTTTTGAGACAAAGAGGTGAGGGAATTTTGCGCTTACTCTTCGCTATTCCTCTTGTCTGGGAGCGCGACATGCATCCAAGGCTACAAGGGCAAAAGGCCAGGCGGCGATGGCCAAGGTTCGAAAGGGTACGGCAGCAGGCGGGCTTGTTTCGCGAGATGATCGAGCGGGCGGATGTCGATCCTGGAGCAGCGGCCAGGGACGGCTTTGGCGGCACTTTCGCCATGGCCGCGCGCCTTTGCTTGTCCTGCCCTCACGCCTGCGCTTGCCGTGGCTGGCTCGATAGCGGCGCGTCCGGGGCGGCCCCGGATTTTTGTCGGAACATTGCCTTCCTGCGCCGGGTCAGCGCGGTAGGTTGTGATTGAAAAATGGACCGAGCGATGGACTTACAAGACAGACGCGATGCAGTGGCGACCGATGCGGCCTAGGGTCGGCCAGGTCTCCCAGACACGCACCTACGCCGCGTTTGGACGGCCTGGGCTCGCCGCTGCGATGGCGGGGGAGAGCCGTTCGACGGTTTCACGGATCGTGATGGTGAGTGCGTGCTTGCTGGGGATCATGTCCATGCAGACCCATCAAGGGCGGCTTGTTGGGTAGATCCGGGATGTGTTCGACCTCGGCATTTACGTCGTTGGGAACGCGATGAGTGAAGACACGGTGCGCGTCGTTGACGAAATCGCCAAGGACAAACTTGATCGCGGCCAACTTCAAAATCTTGTCTTCAAGCACCTCGACGCAGTCAAACAGGAGTGTGACAAGGACGACCGGCAGCGGCGCGAAGCTGAACTCGCTGGGAACGGGCACATCCTGAACGGCATGATGAGGCCGCATCGTACGGTGCCCAACAGTCAGGCGAAGCTGTCCGAGGTGGAAGCCGGAAGGGCCTGTGAGCCGCCGCGAGGTTCATTCCATCGAACCACGGTCGGCTTGTTGATGACAGTAATCTAGGAGGCCACGACGAGGGACAGTGCCCGTTCGCCGCTCGTCAAGACTACGATTTCGGCCGTTGATGCTTAGCTCGAACGGCATCACGGTCGCCCTCATGCCGCCATCGCTGTCATGTCCCCTTCTCGGCGATGTGACGCTGAAGTTGTGTGCCGGCGAGCGGAGATCGAGAAGGCGCGGATGAGGTGAACCTTGGGGCAAAGCTGTGGCCTCTGGCCGTTACGCTCCACCAACCTGCCATTCTCTGAAGGCGACGCTTTCGGGCTCCAGGTTGAGTAGCCCGAGTGCGCGCAAGGCGATCTGGTCGACGATCGCTGCGATGTCGGCCGGCTTCAGATAGAAGGCCGGGACGGGCGGGGCGATGATCGCGCCATATTCGGTGACCTGCGCCATCGCCCGCAGATGGCCCAGATGCAGCGGGCTTTCCCGCGCCACCAGCACGAGCCGGCGCCGCTCCTTGAGCTGGACGTCGGCGGCGCGCGTCAGGAGGTCGCCGAGCTGGCCAGGCCCGCCGACTTCACACGCGTCATCGTCGACGCCACGGTGTAGGAGAAGGCGATCGCCCTCCCGACCGACGCCAAGCTGATGCGCACGGCCCGCGAGCGGCTGGTGCGCCTGGCGAAGAAGGTCGGCGTCGACCTGCGCCAGAGCTTGCCGAGCAGGACCTGCCTTCGAGCGGCTGCCTCATTATCGACTATTCCATGCCCGCTCTCGACGGCGTCGAGCTCATCGAGCGCCTGTTGCGGCGACATATCGAACTACCGGCGATCCCGATCGCCGCAAAGGCGACCGGCGAAATCTGCCGGCGGCCGCTCCAAGCCGGCTTCAGTCAGGTCCTTGAAAAGCCGCTCGATGACGGCTCGCTCATTGATTGCATCCGCTGCGCCCTGGCTGCCTGTCCAGCCAGGGGCGCGAAGGATGAGGCGCCCGAGGCCGAAGCCTGACGCGGAGGCGTGGTCATGGCTACCGGCCTCAGGAACTCTCCTTATGGAGAGCCTCTGAATGTTGCGCGGTACTGCCGCCGGGTATTGCTGCACGCACGTCACCATTTGATGAGACGTGAGTTCCCATGCAGACCGTGCTCGCCCTGCCACGATCAGGCCTCTGCTCCGAGGAGGCCATCGCGCAGCCGGCGCATCGTCGCTGCATCGTCGGGCGTGACAGCTCGATCCTCGAGCGCCTCGCAGCTCAGAGGCCCGCATGACCATCCCGCTCAACCCGCAGCCCGCCATGCCCGGCCCGGCCTTTCAGGGCCTGCCCCTCGATACGGCCTGCGCTCAGGCCGCGGCCTTTGCGAACGTCATTCAGGAAACCGAGAGCGTCGCCCTGGCCCAGGCTGTCGGTCGCTGCCTTGCGCAGGATGTCGTCGCCCGACGCGCCTGTCCCGACCGCGATCTCTCGGCCATGGATGGCTACGCCGTCGCGACCGCCTGCAATCTCGGTGCCGGCACGCACCTCAAGATCGAGGGCCGGATCGCGGCGGGCGACGTCGCGGAAAGCCTCGCGGATGGCACGGCGGCCCGCATCTTCACCGGAGCTGCGATCCCGGCCGGAGCCGGAGCCGTCGTCATGCAGGAACATGCCAAGCGGGACGGCGCCTTCGTCATCCTGGAGCGTCCGGTCGCGATGGGCGAGAACATCCGTCGCCGTGCCGAGGATGTCGCTCCGGGTGACCTGCTCCTGCGAGAAGGGCAGCGCCTCAACGCGCGCGGCGTCGCGATCGTCGCGGCCCAGGGCATCGACCGGCTCGTGGTGCGCCGGCCCGTCCGTGTCGCGATCCTCTCGACGGGAAATGAGCTTTGCCATGCCCAGGGAGACTGCGTCCCGGCGACCGGCGCCCTCGACTCGAACCGACCCATGCTGCTGGCGCTGGCGGCCGCACAGGGCCTCACCGCGGCCGACGCAGGCTGCGTGCCCGACGATCCCTCAGCCTTGGCCGATCACCTGCGGCGCCTCGCCGAGCGCTGCGACCTCATCGTGACGACCGGGGGGGCCTCGGTCGGCGAGGAGGACCATTCCGCCACGGCCCTTAGGCTCGCAGGCGGCACCGGCGCCACCCTGAAAATGGCGCTCAAGCCGGGCAAGCCCGCGATCGTCGGGCGGATCGGCGCCGCGACCTATCTCGGCCTGCCCGGCAATCCGCTGGCGGCGCTGGTGTCCTGGTCGCTGCTCGGAAATGCGGTCTTCGCCCGGCTGGAGGGGCGCGCGGTCACAAGGCAGCCGGGCTGTCCCATGCCGATCCGGCTCGCGCTCCGGCGCAAACCGGGAAGGACAGAGTTCATTCCGGCCCGCATCCACGGCGGCCCGGGCGGCCTGGAACTCGAATTGCTGGCAGGAAACTCGGCCCGCCTGCGTCCGCTGCTGGACGCCGATGGCTTCGTTGAACTGCCGGAGACGCTGACCGAAGCCCAGCCGGGACACCGCCTCGCCTTTCATCCCTTCGAGCGGCAGTTCGCCGTCTAGGCTCAGGACCGAAAAGTGGAATCCACTTTTCGGAGAAATCCAATGCCAGGACAACGAGATGGATCGCCATTCCGCGTCCGGAAAGACGCGCGGCGATCGAGCGGCGTCAGGCGCGGGCCGCCTGGGCACTCCGGGCGCACCAGCCCTCGATCTGTTCCGGATCCGCCGCCAGCATGGTTGTGTCTTCTCCGGCAAAGGCCCGCCAAAGTGGTAGCAGAAGCTTGCTGACGGCGATGACGATCGGAATTCCGGCGACCACCACCGCGCCGATCTCTTCGCGCAGGCCCTGGCCCTCGCATTCCCGCTGGCCGAACCGATTGACGAACAGCACATGCGGTCGCGCCTCGACCGCCTCGCGCAGCCAGCTCGCCGCAACGGCAAGCCGGGACGGATCGAGCCGGCAACCGCGGGTCGCCGCGCCACGGTTCTCGAAGATCTGGATCTCCCGCCCTGTTCCGATATCGTCGAGAAACAGGGCAGCGCAGGTCGAGGCGCAACCGGCCTTTCCGTGCTGCAGGAGCCCGCGCGGGGTGAGACCGGCGACCTGCAGCCTCTGCACGGCTTGCGCAAGCGCGGTGTCGGGCCTCTGATCGCGCTCATAGGCCACGACGCCAATTCGCCCCTCGTCCGTCCCGGTCTCCATCATCAGCCTCCCGTCATGCTCATGTGCCGCGGCACGACCGGTCGGTTGCTGCGGTCGATCGCGAAATCATGTCCCTTCGGCTTGTCGGCGATGCCTTCGCCGATGGCGGCATGCAGCAGGTCGTTGCCTTCCGAACCTCGAAGGGCCTGGCCCAGGTCCCGGCCTTTCTCGTGCCCGAGGCAGGTGTAGAACATGCCGGTGCAGGTCACGCGAACGCGGTTGCAGCTCTCGCAGAAGGAATGCGACATCGGGGTGATAAAGCCGAGCCTGCCACCGGTCTCGGCGACGCGAACATAACGCGCCGGCCCGCCCGAACGATAGGGCAGGGGGTGCAGGGTGAAGTGCTGCGCCAGGCGAGCCCTGACGTCGGACATGGGCAGATACTGGTCGCTCCGATAGGCCCCGACATCGCCGAGAGGCATCACCTCGATCAGGGTCAGGTCCATCCCGCGTCCATGCGCGAACCGGACGAGATTCTCGATCTCGTACTCGTTGACGCCCTTCAGCGCCACCGCATTCAGTTTCACCGCGAGTCCGGCCGCCTGCGCCGCGTCGAGGCCGTTCAGCACCTTGCCGAGGTCGCCCCAGCGGGTGATGGCGCGGTAGCGCGCCGGATCGAGCGTATCGAGCGAGATATTGACGCGCCTGACGCCACAATCGGCCAGCGCGACGGCATGGCGGGTGAGCAGGGTGCCGTTGGTGGTCAGCGTCAGCTCGTCGAGCGCGCCGCTGGCAAGATGCCGCGACAGCGTGCGCAGCAGCGAGATCACATCGCGCCGGACCAGAGGCTCGCCGCCGGTGAGGCGGATTTTGCGAACACCGCGCTCGACGAAGGCCGCGCAGAGCCGGTCGAGCTCCTCAAGCGAGAGCAGGTCGCGCCGAGGCAGGAAGGACATCTTCTCGGGCATGCAGTAGACGCAGCGCAGATCACAGCGATCGGTCACCGAGACCCGCAGATAGGTGACGCGCCGCCGATAGGCATCGATCAGCGGGGAGCCGCAGGCGGCAGGACGGGAACAGCTCATTCGGCAGCCTCGTGCGGCTCCCCTTCGCCGGCTTCCGCCGGACAAGCGCAACCTTTGCCGGAATGGCCGCCGAGCAGGCGGATCGCGCTGGCATGGATGTGACCTGACCAGTCATCGACGGGGGTGGGATCGACCATGACCGGTCCGATCTCCGCCTCTTCCGGGCCGCTGCGGGTGACGCCGAGATCGCGCACCAACCCGTCTTTCAGGCCATAGATCCAGCCATGGATCCGCAGCGAGCGGTTTCCGGCCCAGGCGGCCCTGACGATCGGGGTGCGCGCGACCCGGGACACCTGCGCCTCGACATTCAGCTCGCAGAGCAGATTGAGACGCGCCTCCTCGCTGGCGCTGGGATCGAAGCGCTCGCGCTGGCGTTCGTAGACGTCGACGACGGGGGCAAGCCAATGGTCGACCAGCGCACCGGCCTGGCGCTCGAGCGCCCGGCGCACGCCGCCGCAGCCGTAATGGCCGCAGATAATGATATCCTCGACCCTGAGCGCCTCGACTGCGAACTCGATTACCGAAAGCAGGTTGAGGTCGCCGGTATGCATGACGTTCGCGATATTGCGATGGACGAAGAGCTCGCCCGGATCGAGCCCGACGATCTCATTGGCCGGCACGCGCGAATCCGAGCAGCCGATCCACAGGAACCGCGGCTCCTGCAGGGCGGAAAGACGGCGGAAGTAGCCGGGTTCCTGGCGCGTCTTGGCGATGGCCCAGTCGACATTGCGGTCGAACAGCGCCTGGATCGAAACCTCAGCCATGGCCGCGCCCGCTGAGCACGATGCCGCGCCGGGCCGCCATGCGCCGGGCCAGCCCGTCGCGGTCTCCCGCCGTCAGCAGCAGCTCCGCCAGCGGAATCAGCACCGCGTTCTCCACTGTGAGATGGCGGCGCTGGCGGCGCGAGAAGCTGGCGAGGGCTGCGCGGAAACCGGCCTCGTCCCACTCCGCCGTTCCCCGCGCCCGCAGCCCGCCCGCGATGATCCCGGCGAGCCGGTCGTCCTCGGCATGTTCCCGAGAGAGCAGTCCGAGCAGCCGCTCCGCGCCGTCGCGCGGCTTGGCGCGCCGGCGGATCAGCGGAAACAGATCCTCCTCCTCGTCGATGACGTGCAGCGGCAGCTCATGCTCGATGCAGTGCAGGATGGCGTCGGCGGGGATGGTCGCGGAGCCGGGCGCTTCGGCGATGCCGTCGAGCAGCCGGCACAGGTCGCGCAGGCGATGGTGCTCGGCGACGATGAACTCGAGCGGGCGCGCCAGCAGCTCGCTGCGGACCGGTGCCAGTGCGTCGGTCTCGGCGGAAAGCTCAGTGACCGTGGCCGCAGGCATGAACCGCTTCCTTCGGCGGACGAAGGGCAAAGTGCAGGATGTTGCGCAGGCAGGCCTGGCCGGGATCGGTGGTCCGGCCCATGACGCCGATCAGGGAGAGCCAATCCTCGTCGGAAGCCTGGTTGGAGAAGAGGTTGACGGCGCGGGCGGCGAAGCCACCGGCCGTGAGCCCTTCGGCCGCGGCAGCCGTCTCGACCTGGGTCAGCAGCACGAGATCACCCAGCCCCACCAGCGTCTGCATCGCCATGGCTTCGTCGTCGAGGCGGGAGATGATGTCTCCGAGCAGCATGGCAACCGCCTTTCAGTGGACGTTGAGCTCGCCCGGCGACGGCAGCTCGATGCCCTCGACCCGGGCGCGGCCGAGCAGTCGCGCGACATATTGCGCCTGCGCCCGTTGCCGCACAGCCTCGCCGAGATAGGCCGCGATCCGTTCCTGCACGCGCTCGAACGGCAGCAGGCGGCCCGCAATGGCCCTGTCAAGCCGGATGATGTGGAAGCCATAGGGCGTCTCCACGGGCTCGCGGCCGATCGTGCCCGGCTCCATCGCCGCCAGGGCCTTCTCGAACAGCAGCGTCGTCTGGCCGCGGCCGATCTGGCCGAGATTGCCGCCGAGCTCGGCCGAAGGGCAGGCGGAATGCAGGCGGGCGAGCTCGGCGAAGCGACCGGGCTCGCCCGCCAGTTCGGCGATGGCGGCACCGGCCTGCCGCCGCGCGCGCTCATAGCCCTCCGCGTCATCCCCGCGTGCCGCAAACAGGATATGCGACGCCTCGTAGAGATCGGAGCTGCAGAAGCGCCCGGCATTGCGCTCGTAATAGCGCCGGCACTCCTCCTCCGTCGGCTCGGGCACGCTGATGTCGCGCTCGACCAGCGCGCGCATCCGCGCCTCGTCCTCGGTCTCGCGCCGGCCTTCCCCATCCGTCATCGGCTCGGCCTCGATACCGAGCCGGACGACCTCCTGACTCAGGGCCTCGCGGATGACCAGCGCCAGGGCCGCGGCCTTCCAGGCGGCGGCAGGCGACGAGGCCGGGTGGTTCTGGACCTCGCGCGAGATCATCGCCCGCGAGATCACGGCTCCGTTGACCTTGATCGGAGCCTTCGGGGCTGCGGTGACCGGCTGGGCCGAGCAGGACGACATGGCGGATATCCCGGGATGGGTTGCGTGCCGATGCGGATGCGCCGTTCAGCGGCGGGTTGCACGGACCGGGGCGGGAACCGCGCCCTGGCCGGCAAGGGGCCGCTTCTTGGTACGCACGATCTGGTAGCCCGTCCGGCCGAGATACCAGACCGGCGCCGACCAGATGTGGACCAGACGGGTGAACGGAAAGACGAGGAAGATCGTCATGCCGAGCAGGAGATGCGCCTTGAAGATCGGATGCACGTCAGCCACATAGGCCGAGGCGCCCGGCTGCAGGGTGAGCGTCCCCTGAGCCCAGTTCATGAACTTGACCATCTCATGCCCGTCCATATGGCCGAGCGACAGCGGAATGGTGAGAAGGCCGAGAATGAGCTGGGCATAGAGCATCAGCAGCACCGCGATGTCCGAGAAGGACGATGTCTTGCGGATCCGCGGATCGAACAGGCGGCGGTGGAGCAGCAGGCTCAGGCCGAGGAAGCACATCACGCCGGCCAGCCCGCCGACGACGATCGCCAGCCCCTGCTTGAAGCCGTGCGAGATGCCCAGCGCGTCGAAGATGGCGATCGGGGTCAGAAGCCCGCCGGCATGGCCGAGGAAGATCACGAGCACGCCGACATGGAACAGGACGGAGCCGGCGACGAGCTGCCTGCAGCGCAGGAGCTGGCTCGAATCCGCCTTCCAGCTGTATTGCTCACGCTCGAAACGCACCAGCGATCCGAGCAGGAAGACCGTCAGGGCAAAATAGGGATACCAGCCGAACAGGATATGGTTGAGCGTCGCGTTCATGACGGCAGCTCCTCAATCGCGGGGTGACGCATAGGTGAAGCGGGTCTTGGGCCGCCGCACGGTGGCAGCGCCCAGCCCGGGGGCCGGCCGCTTGGCCTGGCGCAGCTTGGCGGCGAGGTTATCGACGCCGCAATCGGCGCCGGCGCCGGGGCCGAAGCGAACTTCCTCGTCTTCCCAGGCCGCATCCAGCGCAGCCAGGTCGTTCGGATCCTGTTCCGTCTCGGGCACGATCGCCTCGAACACCTCCGGCGCGGGCTTCGTCGCCGCGAGCGCGACTAACGCCTCGAACACGACAGCATAGGGCGATTCCCGCTTGCGCAGCCGCTCGCCGAGCACCGTCATGACATGGGCCGGATCGGCCAGCACCGCCCTCGCCTCCTGCTCCGGCAGCAGCGAGCAGTATTCGAGGAAGAGCGGCACGAAATCCGGCAGTTCCGTGCCCTCGATGACGAAGCCGGCAGCCTCGTAGATGCTCTTCAGGTCGACCATGGCCTGGCCGCGGTCGCGGCTTTCGCCATGGACATGCTCGAACAGATGCAGCGACAGGGAGCGCGTCCGGTCGAAGAGCATCACATAGCGCTCCTGCGCATCGTAGACGTCCGTCTCCTCCAGCATGCGCAGCAGCGGCTCCAGCGACGCCGGATCGGCGACGCCCTCTTCGGCCAGCACGGAACGGATCTCCGGAATCGCAGCCATCAGATCCCGGCCCGGATAGTTCAGCAGGGCGGAGAAGGCCTTGAGGGTTTTCATCTGATGTCTCCGGGCGGCTCGCTCGCCGAGCGCTGCCGGTACGTTACCGGCTTGCGAAAGGCGCGACATTGAGCTGCGGCAAACGGGATTCGGGCGAAATCCGCAGCCCGCCTCGAAGGCGGACTGCGAGGGCGAGCAGATTGCGTCAGCCGACTTCCATCGGCGTCTTGGCCGGCTTGGGCGAACCGAACAGGTTGGTGCCGCTCGTGCCGCCGGCGCAGCCATTGCCGAAGGAGAAGCCGCAGGAGCCACGCAGATCATAGGCGTCCTCGATCCCCATCTCACGATGATTGGTCGGGATGACGAAGCGATCCTCGTAATTCGCGATCGCCATGATCCGGTACATCTCCTCGACCTGCGCGGCGGACAGGCCGACGTCCCGCGCCAGCTTTTCGTCGATGACACCGTCGATGGTCTTGGCCCGCATATAGGCCCGCATCGCGAGCATGCGCTCCAGCCCGGATACGATCGGCTGCTCCTTGCCGGCGGTGAGCAGGTTCGCGAGGTACTTGACCGGAATGCGCAGGCTCTTGACGTCCGGCATCTCGCCGTCGATTCCGATCTTGCCGGCCGACGCCGCCGAGGTGATCGGCGAGAGCGGCGGCACGTACCAGACCATCGGCAGTGTCCGGTATTCGGGATGGAGCGGGAAGGCGATCTTCCACTCGATCGCCATCTTGTAGACCGGCGAGCGCCTAGCGGCTTCCAGCCAGGCTTCGGGCACGCCCTCGCGCCGGGCAGCCTCGATCACCGCCGGGTCGCGCGGGTCGAGAAAGATGCCGAGCTGCTCGTCGTAGAGGTCCTGCTCGTTCTCGGTCGAGGCGGCGGCCTCGATCCGATCGGCGTCGTAGAGGATCACGCCGAGATAGCGGATGCGGCCGACGCAGGTCTCGGAACACACCGTCGGCATGCCGGCCTCCAGGCGCGGATAGCAGAGCGTGCACTTCTCCGACTTACCGGAAGACCAGTTGTAGTAGATCTTCTTGTAGGGACAGGCCGAGACGCACATGCGCCAGCCTCGGCACTTGTCCTGGTCGATCAGGACGACACCGTCCTCCTCGCGCTTGTAGATCGCCCCCGAGGGGCAGGCCGAGACGCAAGCCGGGTTGAGGCAGTGCTCGCACAGCCTCGGCAGATACATCATGAAGGTGCTTTCGAACTGGCCGTAGATTTCCTCCTCGACGCCCTCGAAGTTCTTGTCGAGCTTGCGCTTCGAGAACTCGCCGCCGAGGATCTCCTCCCAGTTCGGCCCCCACTCGATCTTCTCCATCCGCTCGCCGGTGATCTTCGAGCGCGGGCGGGCGGTGGGGAAGGTCTGAAGCTCGGGCGCCTTCTGCAGGTGCCCGTAGTCGAAGTCGAACGGCTCGTAATAGTCGTCGATCTCCGGCAGATCGGGGTTGGCGAAGATCTTCGCCAAGACCCGCCATTTCGAGCCAATCCGCGGCTCGATCCGCCCATCCTTGCGGCGGCGCCAGCCGCCGTTCCACTTGTCCTGGTTCTCCCACTGCTTGGGATAGCCGATGCCTGGCTTGGTCTCGACGTTGTTGAACCACGCGTATTCCATGCCTTCGCGATTGGTCCAGACGTTCTTGCAGGTCACCGAGCAGGTGTGGCAGCCGATGCACTTGTCGAGGTTCAGCACCATCGCGATCTGAGCGCGGACTTTCATGTCGATATCCTCTTACTCGGCGGCGTGGAGCTTTGGGCCGCGCCGGGCGCTGCCTTCGTCGAAGGGGCCTTCCAGCCAGTCGACGGAGCCCATCTTGCGGACGACGACGAACTCGTCGCGGTTCGAGCCGACGGTTCCGTAGTAGTTGAAGCCGTAGGAGAGTTGCACGTAGCCGCCAATCATGTGGGTCGGCTTCAGGACGGCGCGAGTGACCGAGTTATGGATGCCGCCGCGCTGCCCGGTGATGCCGGAGCCGGGCGTGTTCACGATCTTCTCCTGCGCATGGTACATCATGCACATGCCGTCCTTGACGCGCTGGGAGACTACCGCCCGCGCCGAGATGGCACCGTTGACGTTGAAGACGTCGATCCAATCGTTGTCGACGATACCGGCCTTCGCCGCATCCCGCTCCGAGATCCAGACCACCGGCCCGCCGCGATTGAGCGTCAGCATCAGCAGGTTGTCGGAATAGGTGGAGTGGATGCCCCATTTCTGGTGCGGCGTGATGAAGTTCAGCACGATCTCCGGATTGCCGTTGGCGACCTTGCCCTGGACCGGCGTGATCGTCTTGAGATCGACCGGCGGGCGGTAGACGCAGAAGCCCTCGCCGAAAGCCCGCATCCAGAGATGGTCCTGGTAGAGCTGCTGGCGCCCGGTCAGCGTCCGCCACGGGATCAGCTCATGGACGTTGGTGTAGCAGGCGTTGTAGCAGACCTTCTCGGATTCCAGCCCCGACCAGATCGGCGAGGAGATGATCTTGCGCGGCTGCGCGACCACGTCGCGGAAGCGGATCTTCTCGTCCTCCTTCGGCAAGGCGAGATGCTCATGGTCGCGTCCGGTCGCCTTGCCGAGGCTTTCCCAGGCCTTGACCGCGACCTCGCCATTGGTCTCGGGCGCCAGCATCAGCAGGACCTCGCAGGCGTCGATCGCGGTGTCGATCCGCGCCAACCCCTTGGTCGGTCCCTCCTCGGCGACGACGCCGTTGAGTTCCTTGAGCAACTCGACCTCGTGCTCGGTGTTCCAGGCCATGCCCTTGCCGCCATTGCCGATCTTGGACATTAGCGGGCCGAGAGAGGTGAAGCGCTTGTAGAGATTGGGATAATCGCGCTCGACCACGGTGATGCTCGGCATGGTCTTGCCGGGAACCGGATCGATTTCACCCTTCTTCCAATCCTTGACGTCGAAGGGCTGAGCGATCTCGGCCGGCGTGTCGTGCATGATCGGGCTCAGCACCACATCCTGCTCGACGCCGAGCACCTCGGGCGCCACCTTCGAGAAGCTGGCGGCGATGCCCTTGTAGATCTCCCAGTCCGAGCGCGACTCCCAGACCGGGTCCACCGCCGCCGTCAGCGGATGGATGAAGGGGTGCATGTCGGAGGTGTTGAGGTCGTCCTTCTCGTACCAGGTGGCCGTCGGCAGGACGATGTCCGAGTAGACGCAGGTGGTCGACATGCGGAAGTCGAGCGTGACCAGCAGGTCGAGTTTCCCTTCGGGCGCCTCGTCGTGCCAGACGACCTCCTTCGCCTTCTGCCGCCCCTCCTCGCCAAGGTCCTTGCCAAGCACGCCGTGGCTGGTGCCGAGCAGGTGCTTGAGGAAATACTCATGCCCCTTGCCCGAGGAACCGAGCAGGTTCGAGCGCCAGACGAAGAGGTTGCGCGGCCAGTTCTTCGGATTGTCCGGGTCCTCGCAGGACATCCTGAGCTCGCCCGATTTCAGGCCGCCGGCGACATAGTCCTTCGGCTCCAGCCCGGCGGCCTTCGCCTTGGCGGCGATGCCCAGCGGGTTCTGCTCGAGCTGCGGCGCAGACGGCAGCCAGCCCATCCGCTCGGCCCGAATGTTGTAGTCGATGATCGCGCCGTCCCAAGGGCCGGCCGGTGCGGTGGGCGAGAGGATCTCCTTCACGTCCAGCGTCTCGTAGCGCCACTGGTCGGTATGGGCGTAGAAACAGGAGGTCGAGTTCTGCTGCCGGCTGGGGCGGCCCCAGTCGAGCGCGAAGGCGAGCGGGGCCCAGCCCGATTGCGGCCTGAGCTTCTCCTGGCCCACATAATGCGACCAGCCGCCCCCCGACTGCCCGACGCAGCCACACATGACGAGCATGTTGATGGCGCCGCGGTAGTTCATGTCCATGTGATACCAATGGTTCATCGCCGCGCCGATGATGATCATCGAGCGCCCATTGGTCTTTTCGGCGTTGCGGGCGAATTCGCGTGCGACCGTGATGATCTGGTCGCGCGGCACGCCGGTGATCTTCTCGGCCCAGGCTGGGGTATAGGGCACGTCGTCGTCATAGGAGTTGGCGACGTTGTCGCCGCCGAAGCGGTCGACGCCGTAATTGGCCAGGAACAGGTCGTAGACGGTGGCAACCAGCGCCTCGCCTTCGGCGAGCTTCAGCTTCTTCACCGGGATGCGGCGCTCCAGCACGCTCGCATGATCCGTCCCGGTGAAGTGATCGTGCTCGATATTGCCGAAATAGGGGAAGGCAACGTTCTCGAAGCCGTCGGCGACATCGTAGAGCGAGAGGCGCAGATCGACGGGGGCGCCGTCCGAGCGCTTGGCCTCGAGGTTCCATTTGCCCTTCTCGCCCCAGCGGAAGCCGACGGAACCGAGCGGCGCCACGAGCTCGCCGCTCGCCGCATCGAAGGACAGCGTCTTCCATTCCGGATTGTTGGCCTCGCCGAGGCCGCCGTCGAGATCGCTCGCACGCAGGAAGCGCTCGGGCACCAGCTTGCCGTCCTGCTCCACCAGCCGGACCAGCATCGGCATGTCAGTGTAGCGCTTGGCGTAGTCGGTGAAGTACGGCACCTGCCGGTCGACATGGAACTCGCGCAGGATGACATGGCCCATCGCCATGCCGAGCGCGGCATCCGTGCCCTGCTTCACCGAGACCCACAGATCGGCGAATTTCGAGGCTTCCGAATAGTCGGGGCAGATCACCACGCTCTTGGCGCCGCGATAGCGCGCCTCGGTGTAGAAATGGGCGTCGGGCGTGCGGGTCTGGGGCACGTTCGAGCCCCACAGGATCAGGAAGCCGGAATTGTACCAGTCGGCCGATTCCGGCACGTCCGTCTGCTCGCCCCAGGTCTGCGGGGAAGCGGGCGGCAGGTCGCAATACCAGTCGTAGAACGACATGCAGACGCCGCCGAGCAGCGAGAGATAGCGCGCGCCGGCTGCGTAGGAGACCATCGACATCGCCGGGATCGGCGAGAAGCCGAAGACGCGGTCGGGGCCGTAGGTCTTCGTCGTATAGGCGTTGGCCGCCCCGATGATCTCGTTGACCTCGTCCCAGCTTGCCCGCACGAGGCCGCCATGGCCGCGCCTGGTGGTGTAGGCCGCGCGCTTCTGCGGGTTCTCGACGATGGAGGCCCAGGCCGCGACCGGCGTCATCAGCACGCGCGCCTCGCGCCAGAGCTTGAGCAGCCGCGAGCGGATCAGCGGATATTTCACCCGGTTGGCCGAGTAGAGATACCAGGAATAGGAGGCGCCGCGGGCGCAGCCGCGCGGTTCATGGTTGGGCAGTTCGGGCCGGGTGCGCGGATAGTCGGTCTGCTGCGTCTCCCAGGTGACGATCCCGCCCTTGACGTAGACCTTCCACGAGCAGGAGCCGGTGCAGTTCACGCCATGGGTCGAGCGCACGATCTTGTCGTGCTGCCAGCGTTTCCGGTAGCCGTCCTCCCAGCGCCGGTCCTCGTTGGTAGTGATGCCGTGGCCGTCCGAGAAATCGTCGACGACCCGGTTGAAGAAGGTCAGTCGGTCGAGAAAGTGGCTCATCTCAAGTCCTTTCGGCCTCAGCGCGAAGCCGTCCTCTGGAGCGAGGGAACACTGGTTCTGGTGGTAGCCGGGCGGGGCGCCGGGGCCCATCTAGAGTTTTTCCTAAGTAGTCTTGCGGAGGTCCTGGCCTGGCTGCGACCCGGACCTTCACGGGGTTCAGCCGGCCGGCTGGGCCGCGACCGCGCTGGCGGAGCGGACGCGCTCGACATCCCAGAGCAGGCCGCCGCGGCGCGTGTAGACCGCCCAGGTCAAGAGCACGCAGGTGACGTAGAAGCCGAGGAAGCCGTAGAGCGCCGCCTCGATCCCCCCGGTCGCCGCGATCGAGGAGCCATAGGCCTTGGGGATGAAGAAGGCGCCATAGGCTGCTACCGCCGAAGTGAAGCCGATGATCGCCGCCGATTCCTTCTCGGCCTGCTTGACCTGCTCGCCAGGGGCGAGCAGTGGCTCGAGCCGCGGGATCTCCTTGCGCATGATCGACGGGATCATCTGGAAGGTCGAGGCGTTACCGACGCCGGTCGCGAAGAACAGCACCAGGAAGCTCGAGAAGAACACTGGGAAGCTATGCTGCGCCAAGCCGAAGAGCACGCCGCCGACGCCGGCCATCATCAGGACGAAGACCCACAGCGTCACCCGCCCGCCGCCGAAGCGATCGGCGACCCAGCCGGTGAAGGAGCGCGAGAGCGCGCCGACCAGCGGGCCGAGGAAGGCCAGCTGCAGGGCGTTGACCTCCGGGAACTGCGTCTTCGCGACGAGCGGGAAGGCCGCCGAATAACCGATGAAGGAGCCGAAGGTGCCGGTATAGAGCCAGCACATCACCCAGTTGTGCTGGCGTCTGAAGATCACCGCCTGCTCCGCGAAGGAGGCCTTCATCGAGGCGATGTCATTCATGCCGAACCAGGCGGCAAAGGCCGATGCCGCGATGAAGGGCACCCAGATGAAGCCGGCGTTCTGCAGCCAGAGCTGGCTCGTCCGGCCCGCCTCGGTCGAGAGCTGCGGCTCGCCGCCGAGCGAGCCGAACACACCGGCGGTGATCACGAGCGGGATGACGAACTGAACCACGCTGACGCCGAGATTGCCGAGCCCGGCATTGAGCGCGAGCGCGTTGCCCTTCTCGGACTTGGGGAAGAAGAACGAGATGTTGGCCATGGAGGAGGCGAAGTTGCCGCCGCCCAGGCCGCAAAGTAGTGCGAGTCCAAGGAACACCACGTAGGGCGTGCTAGGGTCGCGCACCGCATAGCCGATGCCCACCGCCGGCAGCATCAGCGACCAGGTTGCGACCGTGGTCCACAGCCGCCCGCCGAAGATCGGCGGCATGAAGGCGTAGAACACCCGCAGCGTCGCGCCGGACAGTCCGGGCAGCGCCGCCAGCCAGAAAAGCTGATCCGTGCTGAACTTGAAGCCCACGGTCGGCAGCTTCGCCACGACGACCGACCACACCATCCAGACCGCGAAGGAGAGCAGCAGGCTGGGGATCGAGATGTAGAGATTGCGGCGGGCGATGGCGCGCCCGTTCCGCGCCCAGAACTGCGGGTCTTCCGGGCGCCAGTCCTGCAGCGTCTTGCCCGTCAGCGCGTCGGCAAGTTCGGGCGAATGGATCGGTTGCATCTCCGGCAGCTGCGGCAGCTTGGCCAGCTCCTTGCCGGCGACGCCTTCCTCCATGGTGCGGACGGCCATGTGCATCCAGACAAGGGAGACCGTCACGATCAGGAAGAGCAGCATGAAGCAGCTCGTCCAGATCCCGGTCAGGTCGTTGAGCACGCCGAAGGCGATCGGCAGGATGAAGCCGCCGAGGCCACCGATCATGCCGACGAGGCCACCGACCGCGCCGACATTCTGCGGATAATAGACCGGGATGTGCTTGAACACGGCCGCCTTGCCGAGGCTCATGAAGAAGCCGAGCACGAAGACGAGGCCGATGAAGACCGGCAGGCTGACCTCGGTGTGGAAGGCGATCGGCCCGGCGATGCCCTTCACGACATAATCCGTCGGCGGATAACTCAGGAGGAAGGTGCAGCCGATCGAGACCAGGAAGGTCCAGTACATGACGCGCCTTGCGCCGTACTTGTCCGAGAGATGGCCGCCATAGGCGCGGAAAATCGAGGCCGGAACCGAATAGAAGGCGGCGATCATGCCGGCAGCCTTGATGTCGAGCCCGTAGACGCCGATCAGATATTGCGGCAGCCACAGCGACAGCGCGACGAAAGCGCCGAAGACGAAGAAGTAGTAGAGCGAAAAGCGCCAGACCTGGGCGTTCTTGAGCGGTTCAAGCTCGAGCCAGGCGCTTTTCGGCCGCTCGCCCGTGCGCCGCCGCTCGACGATAACGGGGTCATCCGCGGTTCCGAACCAGAACAGTACGGCCATCACCACGAGCCCGGCCGCCCAGATCTGCGCCACGCTCTGCCAGCCATAGGCAACGAGCACGAAGGGCGCGACGAACTTGGTCACGGCCGCTCCGACATTGCCCGCCCCGAAGATGCCGAGAGCCGTCCCCTGCTTGCCGGCGGGATACCAGCGCGAGACATAGGCGACGCCGACCGCGAAGGAACCACCGGCGATGCCGACACCGAGTGCGGCGAGCAGCATCTGCGGGTAGGTTTGTGCGTAGGACAGCAGGAAGGTCGCCCCTGCACCAGCGAGCATGACCAGCGAGAAGATCCGCCGCCCGCCATAGTAGTCGGTCCAGATGCCCAGCACGACGCGGATGAGCGAACCCGTCAGGATCGGCGTTCCGACGAGCAGGCCGAACTGGGTCTCGCTCAGCCCAAGCTCCTGTTTGATCCGGACGCCGATGATCGAGAAGATCGTCCAGACCGCGAAGCAAGCGGTGAAGGCGATGGTCGAGAGCCACAAGGCCCGCCCCTGTTCGCCCTTGGACACGGGAATATGGGTTTCCATGATCGCAGCCTCATTCGGCAACATGCGTGATTGCCGCGAGCCAACACTGGAATCTTCTGTGTCGTACTTGATCCAAATCAAGCAGAGTCGGGAATTGGCGGGGTCTCGTGTTCGCGCTTAAGGGAAAGCACGGAGAGAGCTGCGCGAACGTCTATGTCCGCTGCCGGCCGAGTTTCATGCTTCGATGACGTACTTATCAACTAAATCGACGGTCTGGACCTTGACTTCAGCCCATTCGCACGGAGGCGTATTTCTTTCCGCCTTGGCGCCACGCAAGGCGAGATAGAGGCGTTTCCCTGCGGCATCGCCGACCGCGAACCGGCCGCAATTTTCACGGCGTGCCGCGATTTTGCGCTCCTGCTCCCGATTGCGTGCGCGGCATGGATGCCTTCGCGCACAGCCTCCGAGTACGCGAGGAACGGGATGGCGCTATCGCAGTTCAGGCTGGCCTACATGCGTTCCAGAACGTATTGCGCTTTGGTTATCGCTTCCAGCTTGCTCAAGGTCCGGGAGAAGCCACCGAAGTCAAATTGCCGCGGAAAGATCGGAGGGAACTGCGCCGGTCCCGCCGCCGTTCCGCGGCTCATCCGGCAATCGTGCGTCCTGCTAAAATCGCGGCGTAGACTCCAAGCGCGAAAGCGGAACCGCGTGGCAACAAGGTCCTTGATCTGTTTCGGAACGCTACGCCCAACACCCCTCCGGCGATGATCCAAACGGATTCAACCAGCGGCGTTATGACGGCCAAGGTCAGCAAGATCGGAAGCGCGACCTGCGTTTCGCTCGCCCATCCCACGGGCAGCAATACGAATGCGATCAGCAGGTTTTTCGGATTGAGAAAAGTCGTGACGGCAACATCTCTTGCGGTGACGACGCGCCTTCCAGGCGGCGTTCGCCGAGGCTCCCACAGGCGCGCTGCCATATAGGCCAGATAGCCACATCCGAAAATCTGGACAGCCGCTCGGATCGCCGGAAACGCATCGACGAGCGGGCGAAACAGGACGCCAAGTAGCAATGTTGCACCTAAATATGCGGCGATCGCTGCCCAGATGAGACGAAGCGCGGAGCGAATTCCCATCGTAGCGCCTGCGAGGGCGAGCAAGGTATTTGTCTGCCCCGGTGTAGCCACGACGAGGACAAGAGCGAAAACATAGCCGCTGAAGGACATGGTTCGCAGGTAAACGGGCTGGATAGCTTGCACTTTGCGCTGAAGCAAACGGTGAAACTCTTTCGCAAACGAGGTATCCGAATAGGATCGGTGCCGTTCTCGACGAGGTCGTGTTCCAGCTTGTGGTGTAGCTGTCGGTAGGAACCGTCGATCGCCGACTTTGGTCGGGCTGGTCAGGCCGCCGCGGCTGGCAGGCTGACGAGGGGATCATCGCTCATGGGCGTGATGCTTTCCAGCGTGATGTAACGGGCGCGCTGGACGGCCCATTCGTCATTCTGTTCGAGCAGGATCGCGTCGACGAGCCTGGTCTCGTCGGAACCGCCGAGGAACACCGCGTAGCCCAGCGTGTCGGCCCTAGCTTGGGCGACCTCACCGACACGAGCCCCGGTGTAGGCACAAAGCCAGGGCACCCACCGCTTGGCGGCGGAGGTCTTCGGCTGTTCATTACCCTGCCGATGAGCGTCGGCGGCCTCCAGCAGCGCCTTGGCCTCCTCGTCGGTGAACCCCTTCGGTCGGGTCACCCTGCGTTTGCCGAGCTTGATCGTGATGCCAGTCGCAGGGTTGTTGGTCAGGCGGTGATTGCTGACGGCCCACCCGAAGAGGGTCTTGAGGGCGGATAAGTCGCTGTCCTTTACCGTCTTCGCGGAGATGGGCTTCTTGGTTCTCGGGTTGATTGAGGACAGCCGGTGATCCTTGAAGCCGACGACGTGTTCGGGGGTGACCTGTGTTGCATCGTCGTGCCCGAGGAAAAGGCGACAAAGCCGTCCACGGTGTTGCCGTAACTCTCATGGGTGCTCGGTTTGCGACCCGTTGCCTGGGCCTCCTTCCACCAGTCCGCGAGGATGCCGGTCAGGCTGGTCTTGCCGCTGGTCGGCTGGAGGTCCTTGGGCGCGTCCCTCGGCTTCCACTCAGGGAACCGCGAGGCAGCAGGGTCCGGGCTGTAGTCGCCAGCCGCGTTTTTCTTGAGGTGCTCCCCAGCCCGTCGAGCGGCGGCGCTGATGGCCTCCAGAAGCCGGGCGCGGGACGGCTGGTCGATATGTAGGCCTCGCTGGCGTAAGAGCCTATCGACCGCCTCTCCGTACCAGTGCTCCAGCTTGCCGGCCTCGCGGGCCTCCTGATCCAGTCGGAGCCAGTGCTGCCAGGCCGTCTCATTGCCGGGCTCGTCGGCCATCTGCTTCGTGAGTTCGGAGTAGAAGATGCCGGCGAGGGCGGTCACCTCACGGTTACTGAGGACCTGGGCCGGGGAGCGCAGCGCCTTCCAGTGGCTTCCACCTCGGCGGCCACTGAGGCGTGTGCCTCGCGGGCCTTGGCGGGGTCCTTCGTCCGCAGCGTACGGACCTCTTCGCGCTTCCCGAGGGCGGCTCGAAGGTCCTTCGGAACGGCCTTGCGGAACCAGTAAACGCCGGTCTTGGGATGCTTATGCGGACGTGTCATACTCAGGACTATATGGATCACCCGATTGTATCACTCGGGCGTCCATAAGTCGTTGATTTCCGCTAAGTACTTGAGGTTGGTAGTCCTCAAGAAATGTTGGTGCCCAGGAGAGGACTCGAACCTCCACGCCCTTGCGAGCGCCAGCACCTGAAGCTGGTGCGTCTACCAATTCCGCCACCTGGGCAACGGCGGTTCGTTTACGGGGGGCGAGTCGTCCTGTCAACGGCCCTGTCGCGACGAAATGAATTTGTTTTCGCGGCCCTGTGGAAACCGCTTTCGTGGGCCTGGCGGATTTTGGGGCGTCTCGGCTCAAAAAAACGGCTGAACGGCGCCGAACGGGCGCAGTGCCTTCTCTCCGATAGGGCGGAACGCCGCAGGGCCGGGATATCGGAGCCGCCGGCCGCAAAAGGCATTTCCACTTTGGCGGAACATGATCTAGGAGGGCAGAAGCATTCTAAACGGAGCTTTCGCGATGGCTTCCCAGGCCCCGGCCCAGCAACTCGTCACGGTCTTCGGCGGCTCCGGTTTCGTCGGCCGCCATGTCGTGCGTGCGCTCGTCAAGCGCGGCTACCGGGTGCGCGTCGCCGTGCGCCGGCCGGATCTCGCCAATTTCCTTCAGCCGATCGGTACCGTCGGCCAGATCCACGCCGTACAGGCGAATCTGCGTTATCCCGCCTCGGTCGCTGCCGCGGTGAAGGGTGCTGACGCCGTCGTCAATCTCGTCGGCATCATGCAGGAGCAGGGCCGCCAGAGCTTCCCGGCCGTGCAGGCGAACGGTGCGCGTGCCATCGCCCAGGCTTGCGCAGCTGCCGGCATTGCGCGGCTGGTGCATGTCTCGGCGCTCGGCGCATCCACCGAATCGGCTTCGGCCTATGCCCGCTCCAAGGCCGAGGGCGAGGCAGCCATGTTCGCCTCCGTGCCGGGTGCCGTCGTGCTGCAGCCGTCGGTGATGTTCGGCCCCGAGGATACCTTCTTCAACCGCTTCGCCTCGCTCGCCCGCATGCTGCCCGTCCTGCCGCTGGTCGGCGCCGGCGCGACGAAGTTCCAGCCGGCCTTCGTCGGGGACGTCGCCGAGATCGTCGCCCGCGCCGTCGACGGCACCGTTCAGGGCGGCCGCATCTATGAGCTCGGCGGGCCGGAGGTGCAGAGCCTGCGCGAGATCGTCGAGGAGGTCTGCAAGGTGACCGGCCGCAAGCGCTTGCTCGCGCCGCTGCCTTTCCCGCTGGCGCGGATCATGGGCAGCGTCCTGCAGATCGTCGATTCCCTGACGCTCGGCCTGATTCCGGACGAGCTGGTGATGACACGCGATCAGGTCACTCTGCTCGAGAGCGACAACGTCGTCTCGGCGGAAGCCAAGGCCGAGGGCCGCGACTTCGCCGGGCTTGGCCTTGCGCCGACCTCGTCGGAGGCGGTCGTTTCCTCCTATCTCTGGCGTTTCCGCAAGACCGGCCAGTTCGACACGCTTCAGGCCCGCTGAGCGGCAGGCGGAGCAGGGGCGTGTCGTTCGATCTCGTCATCTATGATTGCGACGGCACGCTGATCGATACCGAGACGCTCTATGGCGAGGTCAGCCTCGCCATGTGCCATGAAGTCGGGCTCGGCCACTGGACGCTCGACCATTATGTCGATCAGCTCGTCGGCATCCCCTGGGCCGACGGCATGAAGATCATCGAGGCGGCGCTGGGTAAGCCTCTGCCGGATGATTTCGAGACGCGCATCGAGGATGCGGTCGCTCTCCGCCTGGAGATCGAACTGCGCGCGCTTCCCGGCGTGCGGGAGGCGCTGACGCTGATGGCGGGGCGCCGTTGCGTCGCCTCCTCGACGGTACTGGGGCCGCTCAGGCGCAATCTCGGGCTCGCAGGCCTGATCGATCTGTTCGATCCGCATGTCTTCTCGGCCTCGCAGGTCACGCGTGGCAAGCCGGCGCCGGATGTCTTCCTGTTCGCGGCGTCGCAGATGGGTGCGCGGGCCGGACGCTGCCTCGTGCTGGAGGATTCGGTGCCGGGCGTGCTGGCGGCGAAGGCGGCCGGCATGCAGGTTGCCGGCTTCACGGGCGTTGCCCATGACAAGGGGCGCATGCGCGAGCGCCTGCTGGCCGCCGGTGCGGCTGGTGTCATCGACGATTTCAGGGAATGGCCGGCGGAAGCGGCGCGCATTGCGGGAATGCGTGCCCCCTGAGCTGCCGGGCTGAGTGCCTGCCGGATAACTCGTGGTCTCAACCACCCTTGTCATTCCGGCTCTTCGCTGCACGAAGCCCCGGAATGACAGCGGGGTGAGAAACGTGCTCCTCAGAGCATGCTCGGCAGCACGCGGTCCGGCGGCTTGTGGCCGTCCATGAAGGTCTTGATGTTGACGATGACCTTCTCGCCCATGTCGGCGCGGCCCTCATGCGTGGCCGAGCCCATATGCGGGAGGACCACGACCTTGTGCTGGCGCGCGAGCTTGAGCAGGCGCGGGTTGACCGCCGGCTCGCTCTCGAACACGTCGAGGCCGGCCCCGGCGAGCTCGCCGGCTTCCAGCATGCGGGCGAGCGCGGTCTCGTCGACGACCTCGCCGCGGGCGGTGTTCACCAGGATCGCGTCCGGCTTCATCAGCTTGAGGCGGCGGGCCGAGAGCAGGTGATAGGTCGCCGGCGTATGCGGGCAGTTGACCGAGACGATGTCCATCCGCGCCAGCATCTGGTCGAGCGAATCCCAATAGGTCGCGTCGAGCTGCTCCTCGATGCGCGGATCGACCCGGCGGCGGTTATGATAGTGGATCGACAGGCCGAAGGCCGCGGCCCGCTTCGCCAGCGCCTGGCCGATCCGGCCCATGCCGACGATGCCGAGGCGCTTGCCGGTGATGCGCCGGCCGAGCATCCAGGTCGGCGACCAGCCGGCCCAGTCGTCGTCGGGAATGACGCGCGCGCCCTCGGCGATCCGGCGGGCGACGGCGAGGATCAGCGCGATCGTCATGTCGGCGGTATCGTCGGTCAGCACGCCCGGCGTATTGGTGACGGTGATGCCGCGCTGCACGGCGCTGGCGACGTCGATATTGTCGACGCCGTTGCCGAAATTGGCGATCAGGCGCAACTGGTCGCCGGCCTGCGCGATGATGGCGGCGTCGATCTTGTCGGTCACGGTCGGGACGAGCACGTCGGCGGTCTTCACGGCCTCGACCAGCGCCGCCTGCGACATCGGCTTGTCGTCGATATTGAGCCGTGCGTCGAACAGTTCGCGCATCCGGGTTTCGACTACGGCGGGCAGCTTGCGCGTCACCACCACCAAGGGCTTCTTCTTCGACATGGCGGTCACCCCTCCGTCATTGGCCGCATCGGCCTGATATCCTCAACCCGCCATTAACCCTGGTGTCCCAGGAATGGGAATTGTTGCGCGGCACCATATGCGTGTCTAGGCGGCGGCGCGGCTGATGACAACTTGCCCCTTCGCCGGGGGGAGCGGGATGCGAAGGAGAATGGCGCGATGAAGGTCCCGTCGATGCGATGCCTGGCCCTGACGGCACTGGCCCTCGTCGGCTTGCCAGCGATCGCGCCGGCTCAGGACATGCAGGCCGGCTCGGTCACCGGGTTGCCGGTACCGCGCTATGTCAGCCTCAAGACGGACCGGGTGAACCTGCGCGAAGGCCCCTCGAAGGAGCATCGCACGCGTTGGGTCTATCAGCGCGCCGGCCTGCCGATGGAGGTCACCGCGGAGTTCGAGACCTGGCGCCGTGTGCGCGATGCCGACGGCACCGAGGGCTGGGTGCTGCACAGTCTGCTCTCCGGCCGCCGGACGGCGCTCGTCGCGCCCTGGTCGAAGAAGAAGGACGAGAATTTCCCGATGCGCAGCGCAGCGAACGAGGAAGCCGCCGTCGTTGCCAGGCTTCAGCCCGGCGTCGTCGCCAATGTCGCATCCTGCGCCAATACCTGGTGCCGCGTCAGCATCGGCAACATCAACGGCTTCATCCGCCAGGAGCGGCTCTGGGGCGTCTATCCCAACGAGAAGGTCGACTGACCGATGGTCACTGCCGCGCCAGCGTCATCACCGCCCGGCCGCGGCTGTCGAGCAGCGCGAGCAGGCCGGAGCCGCGATGGATATCCCAGCGGCGGACCTTGGCGAGCCCGTCAAGGAAGCTGCGCTCCTGCGCCATCACGTCCGACACGCAGGCCATCATCGTCGAAACCATGCGCGAGAACCGGATCACCCGACCCTGAATAGTCGCGGTGCCACCAAAGCCGTTGCAGCCGCCGCGGCCCGACACCTTGCCGTCCGCCGCGATCTCCAGGGTCGTGTTGATCGAGGCCGGGACATCCTTGCCGCCGAGGCTGGCGAGACGCCAGCTTCCGATCGGGGAGGGGGCTGTGGCGGGCGGCCGATCATCGCCCGAGACGCGCTGGACCCGGATATCGGTATTGTCCGGCCCGCCCGTGAAGACGCTGTGCCGTTCCGTGGTGATGAAGAGCAGTTGCCCGCGCTGGGTGATGCGCGCCTGCAGCGCGTAGCTGTGCCGGGGCTCGATCTGCCGAGTGTCGAAGCGCAAGGTCCATGGCGCCGGGATGCGCCGGCCGGAGACGCGGGTCTCGGCGATCGTGCGGCTGGGAGCGTCGGCCAGCGAGACGTCGAGCAACTTCACCTCGACGATGGCGCCGGGCGGCAATGCCATGCGCTCGCGATAGGAGACGGTGCCGCGCAAGCTGCGCGGCGCGGCCAGTGCCGGCGCGGCCGGAAGGGCGGTCGCGAGCAGAAGCGCTGCCAGCGCGCGGCGCGAGACCGGCGAATCGGTGAAATGCATGCCCATCGTCTCCGGAACGGGCAGAGCTTATGTCAGATCTCGACCTTCCGCAGCCGCACCACGACATCGACCCGCGCGATCTCGTAGCCTGCCGGCGGCACAGGGAGGCTCGCGACATCGATCTCGTCGGCGGGGATGTCGATCACCCGGTTCTCGCCGTCGACGACGAAATGGTGATGCTCATGATCGGCCGTGTCGAAATAGGCCTTGGCGCCGTCGAGCGTGAGTTCCCGCAGCAGGCCGGCCTCGGTGAACTGGCGCAGCGTGTTGTAGATCGTCGCGAGCGAGACCGGGATGCGCTCCTTCATCGCCTCTTCGAACAGCATCTCGGCGCTGACATGGCGCTGGCCCTTGGCGAAGAGCACCCAGCCGAGCGAGACGCGCTGGCGGGTGGGGCGCAAGCCCACGCGTCGGAGCTTCTGGCGGATGTCGTGGAAGGGGCAGCCCTGCCGTACCGGCGTCCCGTAGCCCTGGTCCTGGGAGGTCAGGTCGCTCATGCCCAGCTCGTGCACCCTCTTATGAAACGGATGTCCTGAAGGCTCCGTCTGTTGGAAGAATTCCAATTTGAAATGTAGGGCGTCGGCCACCCGGTCGCAAGCGTTGGACCGTCTTATAGGTTCCTGCGAAGCGTGGCTGCATTGATCTGGCGCAGTCTCGCTGTGGTTTTTGACGCTGCGATGCGGGTCTTGGGACGTGCCGCCCTTTCGTTTCCTGCTCCCGCCGTGTTAGGCACGGCAGGCGAGACACCAGCCGAATCCGGCCGGTGCCAGGGAGCCTCACGGGAATGCAGCGTCAGTCGTCTTTCAGCTACGAGGAGATCCTCGCCTGCGGTCGTGGGGAACTGTTCGGGCCGGGCAATGCGCAACTGCCGCTGCCGCCGATGCTGATGTTCGACCGGATCGTCGAGATCGCCGAAGAGGGTGGCGAGCACGGCAAGGGCATGGTCCGCGCCGAGTTCGACATCAAGCCTGACCTCTGGTTCTTCGATTGCCATTTCAAGGGCGATCCGGTGATGCCGGGCTGCCTCGGCCTCGATGCGCTCTGGCAGCTCACCGGCTTCTTCCTGGGCTGGCTCGGCCTGCCGGGTCGCGGCCGTGCGCTCGGCGTCGGCGAGGTCAAGTTCGCCGACCAGGTTCTGCCTTCGGTCAAGAAGGTCGTCTACGGCGTCGACTTCAAGCGCGTCTTCAAGTCGAAGCTCGTCCTCGGCATTGCCGATGGCTGGCTGGAGGCTGACGGCAAGCGCATCTATACCGTCAGCGACATGCGCGTCGGCTTGTTCAAGCCGGAAGCGGCCTGAGGAAAAACGTAAGCCGACCTTGCGCCTAGCTGCCGCTCGGTCCATTTGCGCGATATGAATCCAGAAGCGGCTGGGCCTGTCCCGCCGCGTGCTGACAGCTGGAGTAAGCGAGCATGAGACGCGTCGTCGTCACAGGGATGGGCATCGTCTCGTCCATCGGCAACAACACGCAGGAGGTCCTGGCCTCGCTGCATGCGGCGAAATCGGGCATCTCCCATGTCGCCGAATTCGCCGAGCACGGCTTCCGCAGCCAGGTCGCGGGCGTGCCGACGCTCGACCCCGCGACGGTGCTCGACCGGCGCGCCATGCGCTTCCATGGCGGCGGTTCGGCCTGGAACCAGGTCGCGATGGAGCAGGCGATCGTCGATGCCGGACTTGAGCCGGCCGAGATCAGCAATGAGCGCACCGGCATCATCATGGGCTCCGGCGGTCCCTCGACCCGCGCCCTGATCGACGCCTATGACAAGGCCCGCGAGAGCGGCTCCTCGAAGAAGGTCGGCCCCTTCGCCGTGCCCAAGGGCATGTCCTCGACCGCTTCGGCGACGCTGGCGACCTGGTTCAAGATCAAGGGCGTCAACTATTCGATCTCCTCGGCCTGCGCGACCTCAAACCACTGCATCGGCAATGCCTATGAGCTGATCCAGTGGGGCAAGCAGGACGTCATCTTCGCCGGCGGCTGCGAGGAGCTGGACTGGACGCTCTCCGTCCTCTTCGACGCCATGGGCGCGATGTCCTCGGACTTCAACGGCACGCCGGCCCGCGCCTCGCGCGCCTATGACGTCGCCCGCGACGGCTTCGTCATCGCCGGCGGTGCCGGCGTCGTCGTGCTGGAAGAGCTGGAGCACGCTAAGGCGCGCGGCGCCAAGATCTATGGCGAGATCGTCGGCTATGGCGCGACCTCGGACGGCTACGACATGGTCGCTCCGTCGGGCGAGGGCGCGGTGCGCTGCATGCGCATGGCGCTTGAAGGCGTGAAGAGCAAGGTCGACTACATCAACCCGCACGGCACCTCGACCCCGGTCGGCGACGGCAAGGAGATCGAGGCGATCCGCGAGGTCTTCGGTGCCGGCGACAAGGCGCCGCCGATCTCGGCGACGAAGTCGCTGACCGGCCATTCGCTCGGCGCCACCGGCGTGCAGGAGGCGATCTACTCGCTACTGATGCTCAACAATGACTTCATCTGCGAGAGCGCCCATATCGACGAGCTCGATCCGGCGTTCGCCGACATGCCGATCGTGCGCAAGCGCATCGACAATGCGGGCCTCGGCACCGTGCTCTCGAATTCCTTCGGTTTCGGCGGCACCAACGCCACCATCGTGATGAAGCGCCTGGAGGTCTGAGAGCGCCATGCTCTTCATGGTGATCGAGCATTTCGATCAGGCCCGCGTGAAGGATGTCTACGCCCGCTTCCAGCATAGCGGGCGGATGGCTCCGGCAGGCGTACGCTATGTCGAGAGCTGGGTCTCGGCCGATCTCGGCCGCTGCTTCCAGGTCATGGAATGCGATGACGTCGCCCTGCTGCAGGAATGGGTCCTGCAATGGAACGACCTCGTGCGTTTCGAGATCGTGCCGGTCTCGACTTCGAAGGCCGCCGCTGCCGCGATCACCAAGACCGACTAGTCCAAGACCTGCCGGTGCCGGCAACGGCCCGGCGATGATGATACGCCGTTCAAAGTTCGACCGACCTGCCCCGCCGACTTTCCTCCGTTTCCCGTCTTCGGACCAGTTCCTGAAGCCCCTTCCGAGTTTGCCATGCTCCCGCTGATGCACAACAAGCGCGGCCTCATCATGGGCGTCGCCAATCAGAATTCGATTGCCTGGGGCATTGCCCGCACCCTTCACGCCCATGGCGCCGAGATCGCCTTCACCTATCAGGGCGACGCGCTCGGCAAGCGCGTCCGGCCGCTCGCGGAGAGCATCGGCTCGACGCTGGTCGTGCCCTGCGATGTCGAGGACACCGCCTCGGCCGATGCCGCCTTCGCGACGCTGGACGAGGCCTGGGGCGGCGATCCCGAGCGCAATACGCTCGACTTCATCGTCCATGCCATCGGCTTCTCCGACAAGAACGAGCTCAAGGGGCTCTATGCCGACACCAGCCGCGAGAATTTCTCGCGAACCATGGTGATCTCCTGCTTCTCCTTCACCGAGATCGCCAGGCGTGCGGCGGACCGCATGCCGAACGGCGGCAGCATGATCACGCTGACCTATGGCGGCTCGACCCGGATCATGCCGAACTACAACGTGATGGGTGTCGCCAAGGCGGCGCTGGAGGCGAGCGTGCGCTATCTGGCCGGCGATTACGGCCCGCGCGGCATCCGCGTGAACGCGCTTTCGCCCGGGCCGGTGCGGACCCTGGCCGGCGCCGGCATCTCCGATGCGCGCGCCATGCTGTCCTGGCAGCGTGCCAATTCGCCGCTGCGCAAGTCGGTTTCGCTTGAAGAGATCGGCGGCTCGGCGCTCTATTACCTCTCGGATCTCTCCGGCGGTGTCACCGGCGACATCCACCATGTCGACGCCGGCTATCACATCACCTCGATGCCGGTGCTGGATTCGCTGCGCGCGGCCGATAGCGGTAACGGCGACTAGCCGGAACCCCATGGCCGGGGCGCGGTTTCCTTCGAGCGAAAGGAGGACGCGCGATGGTCATGGTCAAATACGAAGTGGTCGAGCACGATGGTGGCTGGGCCTACAGGGCAGGCGGGGCCTTGTCGGAAACCTTTCCGACACATGACGCGGCGCTGAAGGCGGCAACCCGCGCCGCCGCCCGTCAGACAGTGGCGGGGGCCACCGACGGGATCGTCTATCAGGACCAGAACGGCCGCTGGCACGAGGAGCTGGCGGATGGCCACGATCGACCCGCGACCCGGGTCGTCGACAGCGGCTGAGGGCGCCTTCGCTTCGATGATGGGCTATAGGGCCGCCACGCGGCCCTTTCGCTTGCTCACGGGCTTCAGCGCGCGGTGAAGAAGGTCAGCAGCACCTTGTTCTTGTCGCCGAGCAGGCAGAGGAAGCGGCGCGGCTTGTCCGAGCGGTCGGTTCGCAGATAGGCCTCGCTCATGACGATGCGCGTGACCGGGATGTCCTCGATCTTCGATTCCGACACCGCGACCGTGGCACCGTCTTCGTCGATATAGATATCCTTGATCTCCGGCTCCCTGGCATGGAGCGTCTGCAGCGCGGCCGCTTTGCAGGTCGCGATCTCGGGCGTCGCCGGCTTCTCGCTTTTCGGTGGGACTTCCTGGGCAAGCGCCGCGACGGGCGCGCAGAGGGCGGCGGAGATCAGGGCGGGGGCGAGGAAGCGAAGCATGCTGGGAGCACTCAGGTTGATCGGTGAGTGCTGAACGCGCGAGCGCGTCGCCGGTTCATGAAGCGGCGCTTTTGAAGTGTGTCATCCCGTGCGCGCTGCGGCGCGAAGTGCCGCTGCGCAGACACGGGACCGTGTGCCGGGTAGGGTGCCGTCTCGCGCTCACCGCGAGGCCTGCATGACCACCCGCATCTACGCCGTCTACATCCTCGCGGCACGCAAAGACGGTCCGCTCTACATCGGCATCACCAACGACCTCGAGCGCCGGATCGCCGAGCACAAAGCCCACGCGCTCAAGGGCCATGCGGCCAGGTACAACATCGACCGGCTGGTCTACGTCGAGACCTTCGACGAGCCGAACCAGGCGATCGAGAGGGAGAAGGTTCTGAAGAAGTGGCGACGCGTCTGGAAGATTGCGCTCATCGAAAAGGAAAACCCGGCGTGGTCTGACCTCGCCGGGTGATAGGAGTTCTTATCGGGGGACGATCCCGCATCTGCGCCGCAGCACTTCGTGCTGCAACGCGTGCGGGATGACACGCGGGGCTGTGCAGCAGGGCGCTAGGCGTCCCGCGGTATCGGGCCTCAGAGCCCCAGCTTCTTCTTCCGCTGGCCGAGCGTACGCAGGCGCAGCGCGTTGAGCTTGATGAAGCCCGCCGCGTCGCGATGGTCGTAGGCAACCGCGCCTTCCTCGAAGGTGACGAGGTCCTGGTCGTAGAGCGAGTAGTCGCTCGACCGGCCGATGACATGGACACCGCCCTTGTAGAGCTTGAGGCGCACGTCGCCGGTGACGAACTCCTGGCTCTTGTCGATCAGGGCCTGCAGCATCTCGCGCTCCGGCGAGAACCAGAAGCCGTTATAGATCAGCTCGGCATATTGCGGCATGATCTGATCCTTGAGATGCGCCGCGCCGCGGTCGAGCGTGATCGACTCGATGGCGCGATGGGCCGCATGCAGGATCGTGCCGCCGGGCGTCTCGTACATGCCGCGCGACTTCATGCCGACGAAGCGGTTCTCGACGAGGTCGAGCCGGCCGATGCCGTTGTCGCGGCCGAGGTCGTTGAGCTTGGCGAGCAGCGTCGCAGGCGAGAGCTTCTCGCCGTCGATCGCGACCGCGTCGCCCTTCTCGAAGGAGACCGTGACGATGGTCGGCTTGTCCGGCGCGTCTTCCGGCGAGATCGTGCGCGAATAGACGTAATCGGGCACCTCGACCGCCGGGTCCTCCAGAACGCGGCCCTCCGAGGAGGCATGCAGCAGGTTGGCGTCGACGGAGAAGGGCGCCTCGCCGCGCTTGTTTTTGGCGATCGGGATCTGGTGCTGCTCGGCGAAGGCGATGAGCTGCTCGCGCGAGCGCAGGTCCCATTCGCGCCAGGGCGCGATCACCACGACGTCGGGCTTCAGCGCATAGGCGGTCAGCTCGAAACGGACCTGGTCGTTGCCCTTGCCGGTCGCGCCATGGGAGACGGCGTCGGCACCGGTCTTCTCGGCGATCTCGATCAGCTTCTTGGCGATCAGCGGGCGCGCGATCGAGGTACCCAGCAGGTAGACGCCCTCATAGGCGGCATTCGCGCGGAACATCGGGAAGACGTAGTCGCGCACGAATTCCTCGCGCAGGTCCTCGATGAAGATGTTCTCCGGCTTGATGCCGAGCAGCAGCGCCTTGTCGCGCGCCGGTCCCAATTCCTCGCCCTGGCCGAGATCGGCGGTGAAGGTCACGACCTCGCATCGATAGGTGGTCTGCAGCCATTTGAGGATGATCGAGGTGTCGAGACCGCCGGAATAGGCGAGGACGACCTTTTTCACGCTGCTGTCAGCCATCTGTTCAATTTCCTTCTGGCAGCCCCCATGGGCCGCGTTTCGGACGCAATGGCGCACTATCCCAGCGCTCGGGGCGAAGCAATCGGAACCTTCTGATCGATCCCGCGTCGTCCGCTGATGGATGGGCGCGGGTGAACGCGTCGTCCCTCCATTCCACAGGCGCCGATCCGCGGCGCTTGCGGTCGCGTTACGAAGAGCGCAGGCTCGATCGGGCGCGACACGACATGACGACCTGTTCGGAGGCTGAATGCCGAATCGTCCCGTTCTGGACTTCTGGTATGAGTTCGCGTCGCCCTATTCCTGCCTGAGTGCCCTCAGAATCGAGAAGCTGGCCGAGGACGCCGGCGTCGCCCTGCGCTGGCGCCCCTTCCTGCTCGGGCCGATCTTCGCGGCTCAGGGCTGGAACACCTCGCCCTTCGCGCTCTATCCCAGCAAGGGCCGCTACATGTGGCGCGACACGGCGCGGCGCGGGCGGCGGCAGGGCGTCGCGATCGTCAAGCCCGATAATTTTCCCCAGAATTCGCTGGCGGCCGCCCGGCTGGCACTGGCTGGTCGCGACGGCGGCTGGACTCCGGCTTTCTCGAAGGCGCTGTTCCGGGCGCATTTCTGCGAGGGCCGCAACATGGCGGAAGAGGCGGTGCTGAGCGCCGCGTTGAAGGAAGCGGGCAGCGATCCCAATGTCGCGCTGCCGCTCTCGCGCAGCGAGGAGGTCAAGGGCCGCCTCAAGGCCGAGATCGAGTACGCCAAGTCGATCGGCATCTTCGGCGCACCGTTCTTCGTGGCGGGCGACGGCGAACTCTTCTGGGGCGACGATCGCCTGGAAGAAGCGCTGGAATGGGCGACGGACGGACGTTGAAGCCATGATCCTGAACCGGCGCCGTATGCTGATGGCGGGAGCCGGCTTGTGTCTGGCCTCGGCCGCGCGGGCGCGCCCCGCCTTGCCCGGCGAGGCGCCGGCCTATGACAGCCGCGAATTGACCGCGGTGCCGAACGCTGCGGCGATCGGCCGCCGCTACTGGTCACCCGGTCTCAACGAGGGCTATGTCCCGCAGGGCCTCACCGTCTTCGGCGACGAAATCCTCATCGCCGCCTACCGCAGCACCGAGCGCGAGCAGGACAATGGCCCGGCGCGGGTGTTCCGGCTCGCGCGGGCGGGCGGGCGTCTGCTCGGCAGCTTCGCGCTGCCGGCGACCTACGGCCATCCCGGCGGCCTCGCCAATCTCCGCGGCACATTGTTTGTCGCCAATTCCGGCCGGCTGCTCGCGCTCGATTTCAAGGAATCTTGCCGCACCGGCGAATGCGTTCCGCTCAAGGAGACACGCGTCGACAAGGCGATGGGTCCGTCCTTCCTGACGGCCTCTGGCGATGCGCTCTGGTTCGGCCCCTATCGCCGTGAAGGCGCGCCGAACCTGCATGCGGTCCCGATCGATCGCATTCTGGCCAGCAGTGAGGCGCCGATCGGGCTCGCCGACAGCCGGGCCACCCTGCCGCTGCCGCTCTTCGCGCAAGGCGCGACCTTCGACAAAGCGGGCAAGATCTGGATTGCGCAGAGCTCCGGCAACCGGCCGGCCTTCCTGTCGCAGCTGGATCCCGCAACGGGAGCCGCGCTTGCGCGCTATCCTGCTCCCGGCGGCATCGAGGATCTCGGCCTCGCACCGGACGGCAAGCTCTGGGCGGTCGGCGAAGCCGGCACGCAGCGCTGGAACCGCTGGGCCACCTTCTATCCGTTGGTCTTCGAGATCGATCCGGCGAAGCTCGTCACGTGATCAGCCTTGACCGGGCGCTTGCGGCGGCCGTGCCCAAGGCCCACGCGCCGCGGTCTCCTCGACCATCGTCGGCAGGTCCTGCCGCTCGCCGATCTTCGGCGGGTGGGGCGGCATGGCCGGCATGCGCCCGCCGGCGGTCTCGATCAGCGCCTGCACGCGTTTGGTGACGGAAGGGTGGGTCGAGAACAGGTCGGCGAAATCGTCCGGATCGTTCTCGAAGCACATGTCCATCACGCCGGACGGCACGCCCTCGATATCGGCCCGGCCGGAGATCTTGAGCAGGGCGGAGATCATCGCATCCGGGTTCTTGGTCAGTTCGACGGCGCCGGCATCGGCGAGATATTCGCGCGAGCGCGACAGCGACAGCCGGATCAGCACCGCCAGGAACCAGGAGATCGCGATCACCGCGATGCCGACGATGATGGCGAGCCCGTTGCCCTTCTTGGCATCATCGGACGAGACTCTGACCCGGCTGCGGCCGAAGCCGCGGAAGACAATCTCGCCGACGAAAGAGACGATGCCGGCGATCACTACCGCGATCACCATCAGGCGGACGTCGCCGTTGCGGATATGGGTCAGTTCATGGGCCAGAACGGCCTCGACCTCGGCATCGTTGAGCTGGGCCAGGAGGCCGGTGGTGACGCTGACCGTGAACTGCTGGTCGTTGACGCCACTGGCGAAGGCGTTCAGCGCCTCGCTCTCGACGATGGCGAGCTTCGGCATCGGCAAGCCGCGCGAGATGCAGAGGTTTTCCAGCATCCGGTAGAGCTTGGGATTGTCCTCGCGCGCCAGGCCTTTCGACCCCGTGACCGCGTTGATCATCGCGACATTCATGCGGAAGCCGATGAAGACCCAGAGCATCGCCGCCGCAGTGATGAAGGGGAACCAGGAGCGGAAGACACGGGCCGCCTCGCCGAAGGCGGTGCGCCCGCGCGGCACGCCGCCATAGCCGAAGGCGACGAGCAGCAGGCCCCAGGCGGTGAGATAGACCAGCAGGAAGAGCCCGGCGATCAGGAGATTCGACCTGATCCGGTTGTTGCGCTGGTGGGTGTAGAGCCCGAAGGCCTCGGCCATTGCAGCCGCTCCGCCTGCTTGGCATCGGGCCGAAAAGTGGATGCCACTTTTCGGAAGGACCTGATGCAAAAGTAAAAGCTAGAATGCTCTTCTGCCGTCAGAACTTCACGCTGGGTGCGACTTCGATCTGGGCGCGCGTCTGCTCGCCGACATCGAAGAATTCCCGCTGGGTGAAGCCCATCTGCGGTGCGAATAGCACGGCCGGGAAGGCCTGGATCGCGGCGTTGAACTCGCCGACCGCATTGTTGAAGAAGCGCCGCGCCGCCGCGAGCTTGTCCTCGACATTGCCGAGATCGACCTGGAGCTGCTGGAAATTGGCGCTGGCCTTGAGATCGGGATAGGCCTCGCCCAGCGCCAGAAGCCGGCCGACCGCGCCGGAAAGCTGCTGCTCGGCCGCGGCCTTGTCATGGACACCGGTCGCGCCCTGCGCCGCATTGCGGGCGGCGATCACCGCGTCGAGCGTCGATTTCTCGTGCGTTGCATAGCCCTTCACCGTCTCGACGAGATTCGGGATCAGGTCGTGGCGCTGCTTGAGCTGGACGTCGATATCCGCGAAGGCCTGGTTCACGCGCTGCCGCATCGCGACGAGCCCGTTATAGGTCATGATCAGATAGACGACGAGGACGACGATCAGCCCCAGAATGGCCCAGCCCATGGCACCCCTCCCAAAACGTGGACAAAATCCGGCCGCAGCCTTGCACGAAGCGCGAAGTCGGGGAAGCTACGCGATGTCGGCCGGCGTCGGCTCCCTCGAATAGAGGATGCCCGTGGCGTACGACGTCCTTGGGGGCAGGGAAAAGAGGCGGTATCGGCGTCCCTGTCAGGGCTTCGGCCTTGCCCTGATGGCCCGTTTGCATTACATCGCCCCTGTCCGAAGGGCCGTGATCGATCATGCGCCGGGGGCGGTCTTCAAGGCCCGCTCCCGTTTCGTGTTGGAAGCGCGCCCGCCGGATACGGATCGAGCCGCTGGTCCTGGCGCCTCCGCTGGCCCCGTCTGACGGGGAGGCGGATACCTCCGAGAGGAGGTGCCGACGGCCGCGATCCGGAACGCAGCACCAACCACGGCGCCTATAGCCGGACATCCGCGGGATACGCGGCCGGCTCCCAGGAGATTACATGTCTGCAGTTGAAAGCTACAGCGCGGGTCGCGAGGATTTCGCCGCCCTGCTCGAAGAGTCCTTCACCCGGAACGAGGCCCTCGAAGGCTCCGTCATCAAGGGCAAGGTCGTCGCCATCGAGAAGGATATGGCGATCATCGACGTCGGTCTGAAGACCGAAGGTCGCGTTGCGCTCAAGGAATTCACCGGCCCCGGCCGTGAGCAGGAACTGAATGTCGGCGACGAGGTCGAGGTCTATCTGGACCGGATCGAGAACGCGCTCGGCGAAGCCGTCATCTCGCGCGACAAGGCTCGCCGCGAAGAGAGCTGGGTCAAGCTCGAGAAGGCCTTCGAAGCCCGCGAGAAGGTCACCGGCATGATCTTCAACACCGTCAAGGGCGGCTACACCGTCGATCTCGACGGCGCCGTGGCCTTCCTGCCGCGCTCGCAGGTCGACATCCGCCCGATCCGCGACGTCGGCCCGCTGATGGGCCAGCCGCAGCCCTTCGAGATCCTCAAGATGGATCGCCGCCGCGGCAACATCGTCGTGTCGCGCCGCACCGTCCTCGAAGAGACCCGCGCCGAGGCTCGTTCCGAGCTGGTCGCCTCGCTCGAAGAGGGCCAGGTCATCGACGGCGTCGTCAAGAACATCACCGAATACGGTGCGTTCGTTGACCTCGGCGGCATCGACGGCCTGCTGCACGTCACCGACATGGCGTGGCGCCGCGTGAACCACCCGTCCGAGGTCGTGACCATCGGCCAGACGGTCAAGGTCAAGATCATCAAGATCAACCAGGACACGCACCGCATCTCGCTCGGCATCAAGCAGCTGCTGGCCGATCCGTGGGATGGCATCGCCGAGCGTTACCCGGTCGGCACCCGTCTCAAGGGCCGCGTGACCAACATCACGGATTACGGCGCGTTCGTCGAAGTGGAGCCGGGCATCGAAGGCCTGATCCACGTCTCCGAGATGTCCTGGACCAAGAAGAACGTCCATCCCGGCAAGATCGTCTCGACCTCGCAGGAAGTCGATGTCGCGATCCTCGAGGTCGATCCGGTCAAGCGCCGCATCTCGCTCGGCCTCAAGCAGACCCTGCGCAACCCGTGGGAGCTCTTCGCGGAGCAGCACCCGTCGGGCTCGACGGTCGAGGGCGAGGTCAAGAACAAGACCGAGTTCGGCCTGTTCCTGGGTCTCGAAGGCGATATCGACGGCATGATCCATCTCTCGGATCTCGACTGGAACCGTCCGGGCGAGCAGGTCATCGAGGAATACAAGAAGGGCGACGTCCTGCAGGCCGTCGTTCTCGATGTGGACGTCGAGAAGGAGCGCATCTCGCTCGGCCTGAAGCAGCTCGGCGGCGATCCCTTCGTGGATGCCGGCGAGTTCAAGAAGGGTCAGATCGTCACCTGTGAGGTGGTCGAGGTGAAGGAGTCGGGTCTCGACGTGAAGATCGCCGACACCGACATGATGACCTTCATCAAGCGCGCCGAGCTGGCTCGCGATCGCTCCGAGCAGCGCCCCGAGCGCTTCGCGGCCGGCGAGCGCATCGACGCCCGCGTCGTGCTCTTCGACAAGAAGGCCCGCAAGATCCAGGTCTCGGTCAAGGCTCTCGAGATGGCCGAGGAGAAGGAAGCGATGGCTCAGTACGGCTCCGCCGATTCCGGTGCCTCGCTCGGCGACATCCTGGGCGCTGCGCTCAAGAAGGCCACCGACAAGAAGTGAGATTTCGGCCGCGAAAGCGGCCGGACATCCAAGCCAGCCCGCGCGGAGCGATCCGCGCGGGCTTTTGTTTCGAAACCACGTTGTCATTCCGGGTTCTTCGCTGACGCGAAGCCCCGGAATGACAATTTGGACATGACGCACCAGAGGAGCTCGCCATGACCCCCGCCGCCATCGGCATCGACTTCGGCACCACCAACAGCGTCGTCGCGCTGGCGGGGCCGGACGGATCGGTCATGACGCGCTCCTTCGCCACGAAGCAGGGCGCGGTCGATGCCTATCGCTCGGCGCTGATGTTCTGGCGCGAGGGGCGTCCCCCTGAGACCCGTATCACCCATGTCAGCGGTCCCGATGCGCTCGACATGGCCTTAGGCATGACGACTGAGCACCGCTTCCTGCAATCGCTCAAGACCCATCTTTCCAGCCGCGCCTTCCAGGAGACCCGGCTTTTCGGCAAGCTCTTCCAGCTTGAGGACCTGATCGGCGTCTTCTTGTCCGATCTCACGGCGGACCTGCCCGGCCATGACGCCTTGCCGCTGGTCTCCGGCCGTCCGGTCGTCTTCGCCGGCGAACGCCCTGACGAGGAGCTGGCGGTCGGCCGCCTGAAGGGCTCGTATGGCAAGGCCGGCATGAAGCAGGTCGATTTCGCCTATGAGCCGCTCGGCGCCGCCTACTGGTACGCGCGCGACCTGAAGACGCCGCAGACCATGCTGGTCGCCGATTTCGGCGGCGGCACCAGCGACTTCTCGGTGATGCGCTTCGAGCCCGGCAGCAATGGCGGGCTGGAGGCGATCCCGCTGTCCCATGCCGGTGTCGGCGTCGCCGGTGACACCTTCGACTACCGCATCATCGAACATGCCGTTTCGCCGGCGCTCGGCAAGGGCACGGATTACCGCTCCTTCGGCAAGCTGCTGCCGGTGCCCGCCCATTACCACGCCGCCTTCGCGCAATGGCACAAGCTCTCGCTGATGAAGAGCCGCGAGACCATGGCCGAGCTCAACGCTCTGATCCGCGAGGCTGTCGAGCCGGGCAAGCTCGAGGACCTGCTCACGGTCATCGAATACGATCTCGGCTACGAGCTCTATCGTGCCGTCTCCGCCGCCAAGGTCGCGCTCTCCGGCAAGGAGGAGACGACGCTGAGCTTCAGCCAGATGGGCGTCATCATCGAGAAGCCGATCCGCCGCGCCGATTTCGAGCGCTGGATCGCCGACGATGTCGGCGCCATCGAAGCCGCGCTCGATCGTGCTCTGGCCGAGGCCGGGCTCGGTGGCGAGCGCATCGAGGCGGTCTTCATGACCGGCGGCACGTCTTACGTCCCGGCCGTGCGCAGCCTGTTCGACCGTCGCTTCGGCGCCGGCAAGGTGCATATCGGCGACGCGTTCCGCTCGGTCGCCAGCGGCCTTGCGCTTCTCGCGCTCGACCGGGCGCGCGCCTCGGTCGCGGCCTGATCGAGGTCGCACGCCTTGCCCGCCCGGCGCGGCGGGTCTACATCACGGACCTGGAGCCACGCCGATCGGATTGCATTGCTGTCCGATCGGGTCACGCGTTCTCCATCAATATGTTAGAGACGGATTCACCGATCAGGTTGTGCCAACCTGATCGGATCCGGCTCTAGCCGCAGGAGCCTCCCGATGTCGTCCGATGCCGATCTGCTAGCAGACCGCCGCAGCCTGCGCCGCAAGCTGACGCTCTGGCGCGTGCTCGCCGTGCTCGGCGTGATCGTCGCGGCGGTGATCGGCGGCTTCGCCTGGAAGGGCGATGGCTCGGCCACCCTGTTGAGCGCCCATATCGCGCGCATCACCATTTCGGGCTTCATCTCCGGCGATCGCCGCACGCTCGATCTGATCAAGTCGGTCGAGGACAGCAAGGCCGTCTCCGCCGTCGTGCTTCGCGTCGACAGCCCCGGCGGTACCACCTCGGGCTCCGAGGCGCTGCATACCGCGCTGCGCAAGCTCGCCGCGAAGAAGCCGATGGTCGCGGTCGTCGATGGTGTCGCGGCCTCCGGCGGTTACATCGCCGCGATGGGCGCCGACCGCATCGTCGCCCGCCAGACCTCGCTCGTCGGCTCGATCGGCGTGCTCTTCCAGTTCCCGAACGTCTCGAACCTGCTCGACACCGTCGGCGTCAAGGTCGAGTCGATCAAGTCGAGCCCGCTGAAGGCCGCGCCGAGCGGCTTCGAGCCGACCTCGCCCGAGGCGCGCGAGGCGCTCCAGCGCGTCGTCAACGACAACTACACCTGGTTCAAGGACATGGTGCGCGATCGCCGCCATCTCGCCGAGGGCGAGGTCGCCACGGTCTCGGACGGCCGTGTCCATTCCGGCCGCCAGGCCGTCGGCCTGAAGCTCGTTGACCAGATCGGCGGCGAGCCGGAGGCGATCGCCTGGATGGAGCGGGAGAAGAGCGTCGCCAAGGATTTGAAGGTCCGCGACTGGCGCCGGCGCAGCGAATCCTCGTCCTACGGCCTGTGGAGCTTCGCCGAGGCGATGGCGCGCGGCGCCGGCCTCGATGCGCTCGCGGCGACGATCGCGCGCGCTGCGGATCAGCCGGTCGGCTTGCGGCTTGACGCGCCCTTGGCGCTCTGGCAGCCTGCCGCTGAAAAGTGATTTCGATACAAATGGTTATGCCCCAGCGATGATTAAATCCGAACTCGTTCAGCGGATCGCCGACCGCAACACCCATCTCTACCAGCGCGATATCGAGAACATCGTCTCGGCCATTCTGGACGAGGTCGTGAAAGCTCTGGCGCGGGGCGACCGGGTGGAGCTGCGCGGCTTCGGTGCCTTCTCGCGCAAGGGCCGCTCGGCCCGCATCGGCCGCAACCCCCGCACAGGTGATGCGGTGGAGGTCGAGGAGAAGTTCGTCCCCGTCTTCAAGACGGGCAAGGAGCTGCGGCTGCGCCTTAACGGCAAGGATTGACCGCAGGTCCCGCAGCCGCACGGAGATTGTGATGAAGGCCTTCTTCAAGGCGCTGGTGCTGGTTCCCGTCGCGCTGGTGATCGTATTGTTCTCGGTCGCCAATCGCGGTGCGGTGCGCGTTTCGCTCGACCCGTTCAGCCGCGACTTGCCCATGTTCTCCATCGAGCTGCCGCTCTTCGCGGTGGTGCTGGCGGCGATCGCCGTCGGCGTGCTCGTCGGCGGCCTGGCCTCGTGGATCGCGCAGGGCAAGCACCGCAAGGCGGCGCGCCGCAACCGCCGCGAGGTGGAGGCGCTGCGCTCCGAAACCCAGGCGCTGCGCTCGGCCGTGCCGGACTCCGCGTTGCCGGCACTGACCAACGGACGGAATTGATGCGACTTTTCGACGTGGCCGAGATCGATGCGGCCCTGAGCTATCCCGGCCTGATCGACATCCTCGACGACGCCTTCCGCAGCGAAGTGATTGCGCCCAAGCGCGGCCAGTACGCGATCCAGCGTCCGGACGAGACCGACGCCATCCTGCTGACCATGCCGGCCTGGAGTGGGCCGGACGTCGCCAATCCCTATATCGGCACCAAGATCGTCTCGGTCTTCTTCGGCAACGGCAAGCGCAACCTGCCGGGCGTGATGGGCGCCTATCTGCTGATGGACGGCGCGACCGGCAAGCCGCTCGCGGTGATGGACGGCAACCGGCTGACGACCTGGCGCACCGCGGCGGCCTCCGCGCTGGCCTCGCGCTACATGTCGAACCCTGAATCCAGCCGCATGCTGATGGTCGGGGCCGGCGCGCTCGCGCCCTTCATCATCAAGGCGCATCGCTCCGTCCGCCCGCTGACCGAGATCGCGGTCTGGGCGCGGCGGCCTGAAGCCGCGGAGGCGACCGTCGCCGAGCTGGCGAAGGATGGCATCGAGGCCCGTGCCACCACCGATCTCGAAGGCGAGGCCCGCACGGCCGATATCATCTCCTGCGCGACCAACGCGACCGAGCCGCTGATCCACGGTCACTGGCTGAAGCGCGAGGCCCATCTCGACCTGATCGGCGGCTTCACCATGCAGATGCGCGAGGCCGATGCCGACGCGCTGCACCGGGCCCGCGTGATCGTCGATTCCAGCAAGGCGATCGACGAGGGCGGCGATGTCGCCGTCGCCATCGCCGAGGGTAGCTACAGTGCCGACAAGGTGGCGGGCACGCTCGCCGATCTCTGCCATGGCCGGATCGCCGGGCCGGTCGAGGGCGGCGGCATCACGCTGTTCAAATCGGTCGGCGTCGCGCTCGAGGATCTGGCGGCCGCGGTGGCTGTCTGGGACAATCGTTCCTGATTTTCATGCCAATCGGGCCGAAGGAGAATCCGTCGACCTGACCTCGATGCCAGGCGGCCTCATGCAGTCTGACCGACGGTTCATTCGCTAAATCCAGAGTATTTTCACGCGAACCGGTGTCCACTTCGCGCGAAAAATGCTCTAGCGGGAAACGCTGGCCGCGAACCCTCGGTTCCGCAGCGTGAGCGCCGGGTCACTCCACCTTGAGGCCGACCTCCTTGATCAGGTCGCCCCAGCGCTTCATCTCCGCCTGCAGGAAGGCACCGAGTTCTTCGGAGCTGTTGCCCACCGGCTCGGCCGCCAGCGCATCCATCTTCGCGCGCACGGCCGGATCGGCGATCACCGCCTTGGTGTCGGCCTGGATCTTGGCGATGACGGCAGGCGGCGTCTTCGCCGGCGCGAACAGCGCGAACCAGGAGGAGACGTCGAAGCCCGGTACGGTATCCGCGATCGGCGCGAATTCCGGCGCCGTCGGCGAGCGTTTTGCGGTGGTGATGCCGAAGCCGCGGATCGAGCCGGCGCGCACATGCGGCAGCGCCTGCGGGATATTGTCGAAGATCAGGTCGATGCGCCCGCCGATCAGGTCCTGCGTCGCCTGCGCCGTGCCGCGATAGGGTACATGCACCATCTTCGTGCCGGTCAGCTTCTGGAACAGTTCGCCGCAGAGATGGACCGATGTGCCGATACCGGAGGAGCCGTAGGTGAGCTTGCCGGGATTGGCCTTCGCATAGGCGATCAGCTCGGCGACGTTGTTCGCCGGCACTGACTTGTTGACCACCAGCAGATTGGGGACCATCGCGACCATGGTGATCGGCGTCAGGTCCTTGGCGGGGTCGTAGGTCAGCTTCTGGTAGAGATACTGGTTGGTCGCCATGCCCACGGAGACGATCAGGAAGGTATCGCCTGTTGGCTCGGCCTTGGCGACCGCGTCGGTGCCGATATTGCCGCCGGCGCCCGGCCGGTTCTCGACCACGATATTGGTGCCCCAGCTCTGGCCGAGCTTGTCGGCGACGAGGCGGGCCAGAACGTCGGTCGCGCCGGCCGGCGGAAACGGCACTACGAGCTTGAGGAGGCGCCCCTGCGGCCAGGGCTGCTGACCGAAGCCAGCCGTTGGCGCTGCGAGAAGGGCGCCTGCGCCGGCCAGAATGCTGCGGCGGTCGATCCGGGTCGTCATCGATCATCTCCCTGAAGGGCGCGTCTCGCGTCGCCATCTCGCGCAAAGCTGCAATTCGCCGCGCGGCTTGTCCAGCCATCGCGCTTGACCACCATGGCGCGGCGCGGCGATTCTCCGGCCATGCGCAAGTTCTCCCGAATCGCGGCCGTCCTGGCGCCGCTCGCCCTTCTGCCGGTTGCCGGTCAGGCCCAGTCGACCGCGGATCAGGAGGCGAAGACCCGCGCCGCCAATATCGCCGCCTGGCCTGATGCCGCCCGCTCGCTCTTCGGCCAGAAGACCGAGCCGGCGAGCATGCAGGCCCGTGCCATCGGCTCCTATGCGCGCGGCTGCCTTGCTGGCGCCGAGGCGCTGCCGGTCGACGGGCCGAGCTGGCAGGTCATGCGGCTGAACCGCAACCGCAACTGGGGCCACCCCGCTCTGGTCGACTATCTCGAGAAGCTCGCCCGCGACGTGCCGCGCATCACGGGCTGGGCGGGTCTTCTCGTCGGCGACATGTCGCAGCCGCGCGGCGGGCCGATGCTGACCGGCCATGCCTCGCACCAGATCGGGCTCGATGCCGATGTCTGGCTGATGCCGATGCCGCGTGGGCGGCTCGACCGCGAGCAGCGCGAGAACATGTCGGCGGTCAACATGGCCCGCTCCGACTGGCGCGACGTCGACCCCCGCAACTGGACCCCGGCCCATACAAGGCTGATCCGCACCGTCGCGGCCGAGCCCGGGGTCGAGCGCATCTTCGTCAACCCGGCGCTCAAGGTCGCGCTCTGCCGCGAGGCCGGCGCCGATAAGGGCTGGCTGGAGAAGGTGCGGCCGATCTGGGGCCACAACTACCATTTCCATATCCGGCTGGCCTGCCCAGCCGGCATGGCGAGCTGCCAGGGGCAGGAGCCCCCGAATTTCGGCGATGGCTGCGGGGCGGAACTCAGCGGCTGGATCGAGCGCCAGCACAACGCGATCTTCAATCCGCCGAAGCCCAAGCCGGGTCCGAAACCCAAGCCGAAGCCGCCGATGTCGCTCGACGCCCTGCCGCCGGAATGCCGTCAGGTGCTGGTCTCGCGCTGAAAGCAAGGCCGTTTGCCGCCCGAGAGCGGCGAGCCTTGTTCAGCGCCGTGGCGGCACTCGCCCGGAGCTGTAGGCGAAGGGGTCGCGCTGCGGCGTGATCATCGGCTGGGCCTGATCCTCGCCTTCGATGTCGACGACACCGGTTCCACCTTCGTCGCCAAGAACGGCCTCCTCCGTCGGCGGCACGGCGCCCGGCAGGGTCAGCGGCCCGCGATTCTCGCTGGGGAGCGGTTGCGGCTGGAAATGCCCCTGCCGCTGGCGCGCGTCGTACTGCTCGAGGAAGCGCTGTTGCGAATCGAGGCTCCGGGGCTGACCCTGGGCATAGCTCGCGACGGGATAGCCGCCCTGAACCGCGCCGGGAGGCCGCAGCCCATCACCCGGCTGGCGGAGCAAGCCGCCGCCCGCGACCACGGTGCCGGCCGGCGGCGCCGCGCCGCGCGGCTGTGTCTGGGCCATCGAATAGGGCCGGGTCGGGTCCGGCGGCGGCAGGTTGTAGTTCGGCGTGTACTTGATCACCGGCTTGCAGATGCGCCGGCCCTTCGAATGCCGGGCCAGGTCGATATGGAAATGGTCGTAGTGGAAGGGGTCGGCACCCGGGCCGAGCACCGTCGAGAAATGCTCGCAGGCACCGACGAAGACCTCGCGCAGGAAGTTCTGCTCCTCGGACGAGCCGCGCCAGCCGTCCTTGACGGTGACGACGCGGTTGTCGTTGAGCCGGAAGGAGAAGACGTCGACGGCGTTGCCGAAGGCGTGCTCCGACGTGCGCGACGTGCCCGTGCCGTTGTTCATCGCCCGGCAGGAGTAGGAGCCGGCCCGCAGTTCGATGACCTGGGCGCCGAGCACGTTCATCGCGGCCGGCTGCACCACCTCGGCCAGCCATTTGTCGGTGGTCGCGACGATAGGGCAGGAGAGGGTGGCCGAACTGGTCAGCCCGATGCCGCCGCCCGAGAAGGCGGAGACCTTGAGCGGCTGCTGCATGCCGCAGGTCCCCGGCCCGTCGATCGCTTTGCCGCGCAGGCTGACATAGGACGAGATCTGCACCTCGCGCGAGGCCATGCAGGCGGCCTCCGCCTGGTCGCGCCAGGCGGCGCGCTGGGGCTTCTGGAACTTGCCGCAGCCCGCAAGGCCGGTTGCGCCGACGATGCCGAGTGCGATGAGGGCGAGATGAGCGCGTCGCATGACCATTCAAATGCGAAGCGCCTGGTGAACGGTTTCTCAACCGACTGCGTCCAGGCCGCCACAGGCGGATTAACTTTGGCGCCGTGGTGAATCGCGCCTTAATGCGCCGTTTCCGGCCTTGACCGAGGCGGATGCAGCCGTTGCGAACGTTGTCGCAGATGTCGGCAAGATCAGTTGGCGGGGGCCCTTGGTCGAACCGTGGCGAAGCTGTGGCACGGCGTCGCACAGGGCTCGCGACCAAATTTCGCAGCCAGAAATATCCCCAAATCTAATCAAGGATTTAACCGATGATTAAGGGTGATCTAGCCTCCGTCCTCGGGTTGCCACGATGCCGCCCTCTTGCGGCCTTCGTCAGTTCTGGTAGCTTCCGCGACAGGTCAATGACACAGGAGGGTGTGATGAGTGTCACGCTACGTCTCGACCGATTGATCATGGGTGCGGCCTTCGTTTTCATGATGGCGATCGTTCTGGGAGCGTTCTGACAGCGGGTCAGTCTCGAAGTCGCTAGGACCACAAGAGCAATGACAACAACGCCGCCGGGAAGAAGTCCCGGCGGCGTTTTCGTTTCCGAAAGGTCGTTTCCCGATCGCGGAGTTTCAGCTTTCCGGGCAGGCTGTTTCCGTCACTTCCCAGGACATCATGTTGACCACCCGCCCGCAGGTCGCGACGCGTCGCCCCTGCGTGGTCCTGATGCAGGACTTGGAACCTTCGGCGATCTTGCGGCCATCGTTCCAGCAGAAGCAGAGCGGCTCCGGCGCCTGGGCGAGGCGCGGCTTGTCCAGCGCGACCGCGGGCTCGCCGGCCGCTGCGGCCTCGCTCAGCAGGAACAACACGGCGAGCGCCAGCATCCAGCTCAACAGGCGGTGTCGGTGAGGCCTCGGTCCGGATCCGGTCATGGCGCTCTTCCCACGCCTCGCAGGACGAGGCGGTCCGCCAGACTACCATATCGACCCGATCGCAACGAATAATTATGCACCGATTTGAAATAGTCAGGAGTTTCAGTCTGTTAGCCGGATGGGGCCTTGCGTGGGCACTGGCCTGTCTCCATATTGCACGACAGTGGGCCCATGGAGGGCTCCGGGAGGAACAATGTCTCTGATTTCGCTCGCCCGTCGTGGACGTGCCGTCGCCTTGGTCGCCGGGGCCCTGTTGCTCGTGCCGCTCGTTGCCGAAGCCCGTCCGGGTGGTGGCCGCAGCTCGGGCAGCCGTGGGTCGTTCACCAATAGCGCGCCGCCGTCGACGAATACGACGCCCGGTGGCGCCCAGACTTTCCAGCGCTCCGCTCCGTCCTCGCCGGCTTCGCCGTCGATGGCTGGACCGGCGGCCGCCGGCGCCGCGGCGCAGGCCGCCCGCCCGTCCTTCGCGCGCAACATGATGATGGGCATCGGCGCTGGCCTGCTCGGCGCGGGCCTGTTCGGCATGCTCTCGGGCTCGGGCTTCTTCAGCGGCCTGGCCTCGCTCGCCGGCATGCTCGGCTTCCTGCTGCAGATCGGCCTGATCGTCGGCATCGTCATGCTCGCCATCCGCTTCTTCCGCCGCCGTTCCGAGCCGCAGCTCGCCGGTGCCGGTGCGCCCTATGCCCGTCAGGGTCATGACGCTCCGCAGTCGCAGCCTGCCATGGCTCGCATGGGCGGTTTCGGTGGCGGCGCCGCCGCTGCTGCCGTGCAGCCGCAGCCGCTCGAACTCACGGGCGAGGATTTCAACGCCTTCGAGCGCCTGCTCGGTGAGGTCAACACGGCCTATTCCAACGAGGACGAGGCCGGCCTGCGCCAGCGGACGACGCCCGAGATGTTCGGCTATTTCGACGAGGATCTCAGCGACAATGCCGGCCGCGGCGTGGTCGACCGCGTCTCCGACGTCAAGCTGCTGCAGGGCGACCTGTCTCAGGCTTGGAAGGAAGGGAATACCGATTACGCGACGGTCGCGATGCGCTTCAGCCTGATCAACGCGGTCTACGACCGCAAGTCCGGCAAGGTCGTCGACGGCAGTGCGACGCAGACCCAGGAGGTCAGCGAGTACTGGACCTTCCTGCGTGAGCGTGGCGGCGCCTGGAAGCTCTCGGGCATCCAGCAGGCGGCCTGAGCGCCGATCGCGTGAGGAATACGAGACGGCCGGGGCAACTCGGCCGTTTTGCTATGCGCGGCTTTCGGGTGTTCGGCTGGCGGAGCCCGGTCTATTGGGTTACTGGCGAAGACATCTGCTTTCGCTGCAGAGCCAGCCCGGAGCCCGCCTTCCATGAGTGATATGCGTCTCGTCGTCGTCGGTGCCGCCGGGCGGATGGGCCGGATGCTGATCCGCGCCATCGATCAGGCGCAGGGCTGCACGCTGGTGGCCGCGATCGAGCGCCCGGGCTCCGCCGCGCTCGGCAACGACGCTGGCATCCTCGCCGGCCTGCCGGCCTCCGGCGTCAAGGTGACCAGCGATGCCGCGGCTGCCTTCGCGGCTGCCGATGGCGTCCTCGATTTCACGGCGCCGGACGCGACGGTCGCTTTCGCCAGGTTCGCTGCCGATGCCGGCATTCTGCATGTCGTCGGCACGACCGGGCTTGAGCCCAAGCATCTGGCCGAGCTGGCTGAGGCGGCAAAGCGCACGCCGATCATCCGCTCCGGCAATATGAGCCTCGGCGTCAACCTGCTTGCGGCGTTGGTGCGCAAGGTTGCAGCGACGCTGGGCACCGACTGGGACATCGAGATCGTCGAGATGCATCACCGCATGAAGGTCGATGCGCCCTCCGGCACCGCGGTGCTGCTCGGCGAGGCGGCGGCCGAGGGCAGGGCGGTCGATCTGGCAAAGCAGCGCGTCGCCGGCCGCGACGGCATCACCGGGGCGCGCGAGCCCGGCACGATCGGCTTCGCTGCCCTGCGCGGCGGCACGGTCGTGGGCGACCACAAGGTGATTTTCGCAGGGAGTGGCGAACGGCTCGAGCTCGCCCATGTCGCCGAGGATCGCAGCCTCTTCGCGCAAGGCGCGGTCAAGGCCACGCTCTGGGGCCGAGGCCGCAAGGCTGGTCTCTATTCCATGGCCGACGTGCTCGGCCTCGACGCGCTCTGACCATGACCCGCGTCACCGTCGCGCCGGGCGTCGTCCACTGGCCGGGCCGGCTGGCGCCGGAGGAGCAGGCGGCGCTGGTGGCGGAGCTCAGGGCAGTCGCGCGCAAGGCGCCGTTCTTCCAGCCGCGCATGCCGAAGAGCGGCACGCCCTTCTCGGTCCGCATGACCAATTGTGGCTCGCTCGGCTGGGTCTCGGACATCAACGGTTATCGCTACCAGCCTGAGCATCCCGAGACCGGCGAGCCCTGGCCGATCATGCCGGCGCCGCTTCTCGACCTCTGGCGGGAATTGGCCGGCTATCCGCACCCGCCCGAGGCCTGCCTGGTCAATTTCTATGCTGCCGGCGCCAAGATGGGCCTGCATCAGGATCGTGACGAGCAGGATTTCGATGCTCCCGTCCTGTCGGTCTCGCTCGGCGATGCCGCACTCTTCCGCATTGGCGGCACGACGCGCGGCGGCAAGACGACCTCGCTCAAGCTCGCGTCCGGCGATGTGCTGCTCTTCGGCGGCGAGGCGCGGCTCGCCTATCATGGCATCGACCGCATCCTGACGGGCTCGTCGACGCTGCTGCCGGAGGGCGGGCGGATCAATCTGACCTTGCGGCGGGTGACGAAGCCGAAGGCTTAGTCGGGCGTCTTGTGAGGCAGGCTCGGGAATGACCAGCCGAACAGCAACGAGCCCGCCCGCAGTCCGAAGCAGACCGCGAAACCTCCCAACATCACCAGCGCGGCGGAGAGATCCAGCCCGGTCAGCGCCGCTGTCGTGGCGGCGCCGGCCGTTGCGGCGGTGACGTAAAAGTCACGGCCCCACAGCAGCATCGGCCGGTCACCGGCTAGAATGTCGCGCAGGATGCCGCCGAAGGTCGCGGTCATCGCGCCGAGCGCGACGGCCGAGAGCACGGGCGCCGCGGCGTCGAGCCCTTTCAACGTGCCGATCACGGCGAAGAGCGAGAAGCCGGCTGCGTCGGCCCAGATCAGCAGCTTGCGCCCGCCCCAGCCTTCCAGAACGCCGGGCTTGAGATAGGCGAGCAGCCAGGCGCCAAGCGCGACGATCAGACAGGCGATGACGTCGCTCGGGTCCCACACCCAGAAGATGCCGTGCCCGAGCAGGACATCGCGCAGAGTGCCGCCGCCGACGCCGGTGACGGTCGCCAGCAGGACGAAGCCGAACGGGTCCATGCCCTTGCGGGCGGCGACGAGGGCGCCGGTCAGCGCGAAGATGGCGACGCCGGCGACCTCGAACACGGGGTCAGTGCTGGGTCGGTTCGCCGGCGGGCGCGTCCGGGGCCTTGGGGGCTCCGGCGGAGACGCCGACCAGCGCCGGGCGCAGGACGCGCTCGCCGATCTTGTAGCCGGTCTGCACGACCTTCGAGACCAGCCCCTTGGCGATTGCTGCGTCGGGGGCCTCGAACATCGCCTGGTGCAGGTTGGGGTCGAATTTCTCGCCCTGCGGATCGATCTGGCGCACGCCGTGACGCTCCAGCGTCTTGAGCAGTTCGCGCTCGGTCAGCTCGACGCCTTCGTGCAACGCCTTCACCGCGGCATCGGCGGTCTTCATGGCGTCGGCGGGCAGGCTTTCCAGCGCCCGGCGCAGATTGTCGGAGGAGCCGAGCATGTCGCGGGCGAAGCTGGTCACGGCATAGGCCTTGGCATCGGCGATCTCGCGCTCGGTGCGGCGGCGCAGGTTCTCCATCTCGGCGAGCGTCCGGAGCAGCTTGTCCTTGAGGTCGTCGCGTTCGGCCTGGAGCTTGGCGAGCTGCGCCGCGAGGCCTGCCTCGGCGGTTGCCGCCTGCTCGGGCGCGTCCGCGCCGGCTTCGAGGTTGGGGTCTTCCGTCGCAGGGTTCTGCGTCATTTTATCGTCACGTCCCTTTCTCAGCATTTTCAAGCGAAGCGGCTACCGGTTCGCGTGAAGAAAATGCGGCAACTAAAGAGCTGGCTGCGCCGCCCCTTGCAGGGCCTGGCCGGTCATCCCGGTGTGCAGCCGCGTTCGTGCCGGATATCGGCCTTATGGTCGTTTAAATCAAGCGCGGGCCGGCACTTTCGCCTTGGCTGCGGCCGGCTTCTCCGCTTCGAACTTGAACACGTCGATGAGGGCTTTGCGGATCGTCAGTTGCCGGCCGGTCGAGACGATTTTCGCATGGGTCAGGTCGGTGACGTAGAACACGTCGACCGCCTTCTCGCCGAAGGTCGCGATGTGGGCCGAGGCGATGTTGAGGTTGAGCTTTCCGATCGCGGTGGTGAGATCGTAGAGCAGGCCGGGCCGGTCGAGGCCCGAAACCTCCAGCACCGTGTGGCGCGCCGAGAGCACGTTGTCGATGACGACCTCGGGCTCGACCTGGAAGGTCTGGCCGCGCGGCGGTGGGGCGCGGCGCTGGGCGACGAGGTCGGCGATCTTGATCTCGCCCTTCAGCGCCCGCTCGATCGCGGCGGCGATGCGCTCGGCCCGGCGCAATTCGTCGTCGTCGCGGTCGAAGGCGCGCGAGACCGAGATCGTGTCGAGCACGAGCCCGTCGCTGGTGGTGAAGATCTGCGCATCGACGATATTGCCGCCGGCCGCTGCGCAGGCACCGGTGACGATGGCGAGCAGGCGCGGATGGTCGGGCGCGAGCACGGTGAGTTCGGTCACGCCGCGGAACTGGTCGGTCTCGACGATGGTCGCCGTGGTGCGCCCGGCAGCTTCCGCCTTGTGCAGGAAGCGCGCGTGCTTCTCCTGCTGCTCCGGGTCGACCTTGATCCAGTAGGCCGGGTAGTGGCGGGCGACATAGGCGTCGCGCTCCCCGGCGCTCCAATCGGAGAGGCGCCGGCGCAATTCGTCCTGCTTCATCGCCACGCGCGCCTTGCGCTCGACCGCCGAATGCCCGCCGGTGAGCACGAGCTCGGTCTCGTAGTAGAGCGTGCGCAGCAGCTGCCCCTTCCAGCCGTTCCAGACGCCGGGTCCGACGGCCTTGATGTCGGCGACGGTGAGGATCAGCAGCAGCTTCAGCCGCTCCAGCGTCTGGACGGTCGCGGCGAAGCTCTCGATCGTCTTGGGGTCGCCGAGGTCGCGGCTTTGCGCCACCGTCGACATGTCGAGATGATGCTCGACCAGCCAGGCGGCGGTCTCCGTCTGTGCGCTGGTCAGGCCGAAGCGTGGCCCGAGCTTGCGGGCGATCCGGGCACCGGCGATCGAATGGTCTTCGGGGCGGCCCTTGGCGATGTCGTGCAGGAAGAGCGCGACATAGAGCGCCCGCCGGTTGGCGATTGTCGGCATGATCTCGTTGGCGAGCGGATGCTCGGCCTCCAGCCCGCCGGCATCGATCTCGGCCAGAACGCCCATGGCGCGGATCAGGTGCTCGTCGACCGTGTAGTGGTGGTACATGTTGAACTGCATCATCGCGACGACGCGGCCGAAATCCGGGACGAAGCGGCCGAGCAGCCCGGATTCGTTCATGCGCCTGAGCACCACCTCCGGCGAACGCCGGCCGGTCAGGATCTCCAGGAAGATGCGGTTGGCTTCCGGCTCGTTGCGCAGGCCCGGCGTGACCAGCCGGAGCGATTGCGTCACCAGCCGGCTGGCGTCCGGGTGGATGGCGAGGTCCTCGCGGCTGGCGATGGCGTAGAGCCGGAGCAGGTTGACCGGATCGCGCTCGAAGGCGCTGTCGTCGACCACATCGAGGCGCTGGCTCGTCAGCTTGAAGTCGGTGTGTCCGAGCGAGCGCTCGCGCTTGCGCTTGGCGAAGGTGCCGAGCAGCTTCGACAGGCTGGCACGCGGCTTCTGCTGGCGGGCTTCCAGCGCGGCGCAGACGATAGCGGTGAGGTCGCCGACATCCTTGGCGATCAGGAAGTACGCTTTCATGAAGCGCTCGACCGGCGCCTGTCCGCTGCGGCCGGCATAGCCGACCTCCGCCGCGACCTGCCTTTGCAGGTCGAAGGACAGGCGCTCCTCGGCCCGGCCGGTGATGAAATGCAGCCAGCAACGCGTGCGCCAGAGGAATTCCTCGGAGCGCTGGAACATCTGGAGTTCCTGCTTGTCGAACAGCCCGGCTTCGACGAGGTCGCGCACGTCATGGACGCGGTAGGCGTATTTGGCGATCCAGAACAGCGTGTTGAGGTCGCGCAAGCCACCCTTGCCGTCCTTGACGTTGGGCTCCACCAGATAGCGCGAGGCGCCGGCCCGCTGCACCCTGAGCTCGCGCTCGGCGAGCTTGGCCTCGGTGAACGCCTGGGCCGTGCCCTCGACCACCTCGGCATCGAAGCGGCGGACCATCTCGTCGAAGAGCGAGCGGTCGCCCACCAGGAAGCGGGCTTCCAGCAGCGCGGTGCGGATCGTCATGTCGGCGCGGGCCTCGCGCACGCAATCGTCGATCGAGCGGACGGAATGGCCGGTCTTCAGCTTCAGGTCCCAGAGCGGATAGAGCATGGATTCGACCACGCTCTCGCCCCAGGCCGTCTGCTTGTGCGGGAACAGGAAGAGCAGGTCGACATCCGAGCCCGGCGCTAGCGTGCCGCGCCCGTAGCCGCCGACGGCGACCACCGCGATGCGCTCCGATTGCGATGGATTGTCGGCTGGATAGAAATAGGTGACCGCGGCGCTGTGCAGCCCGCGCACCACGGCATCCATCACCGCCGAAAGCCGATGCGCGCAGGCAAGCCCGCCGCGCGGCCCGGCAAGGATCGTTCTGGCCGAGGCATGGCCTTCATCGAGCAACTGCCTCAAGCCCGCGATCAGAGCCTGCCGCATCCGCGTCTTGTCGCGCCGGTTGATCGTCTCGAGCAGCCGCGCGATCCCGGCCTCGGGGCTGTGCAGCATCTCGGCGAGCGGCAGGGCAGGCTTGGCGGGAGGCGCGGTCACGAAAGCTCCGTTCCAGCAGGCGTCGTCTCTCGTAACATGAGGAGCGGGCAGGTGAGAGGGGAAATTTAAACGTAAACGAATGTGAATTATAGTAAAAAACACTACCTAATGTGTTGTTTGACAAACAGAACGATTGGACCTAAAAGTCGGATGCGCGCCGATTTGAGCCACCAGCTTGCGGGCGCGAAACAAGTGCAGCTAAAGCGTGGGGCAAGGGACGCCACCCGTCCCGATCCCTCGCATCATCGCCAGAGGGATAAGCCCCATGACCAGCATCACCCGCCGCCTCGCGCTCGCTTTCGTTGCCGCCGCAGGCCTTGCCGTGCCAGCTTTCGCGCAGGCCCCCAAGGAAATCCGGGTCGACTACGCGACCTACAATCCCGTCAGCCTCGTGCTGAAGGAGCGCGGCATCCTCGAGAAGGCGCTCGAGGCCGACGGCATCAAGGTGCGCTGGGTCCTGTCCGCCGGATCGAACAAGGCGCTCGAGTTCATCAATGCTGGCTCGATCGATTTCGGTTCGACGGCAGGCGCTGCTGCGCTGATCGGCAAGATCAATGGCAACCCGATCAAGTCGATCTATGTGTATTCCCGGCCGGAATGGACGGCGCTGGTCACCGGCGCCAAGAGCGAGATTACCAAGGTCGCCGATCTCAAAGGCAAGCGCGTCGCCGTCACCCGCGGCACCGATCCGCATATCTTCCTCGTCCGCGCGCTGGCCGATGCCAGGTTGACCGAGAAGGACGTCAAGCTCGTCCTGCTCCAGCATGCCGATGGCCGCCTCGCGCTGGAGCGAGGCGATGTCGATGCCTGGGCCGGGCTCGACCCGCTGATGGCGGCTGCCGAGGTCGAGAGCGGCGCCAAGCTGTTCTACCGCAAGGCCGAGGACAACACCTGGGGCATCCTCAATGTCCGCGAGGCCTTCGCCAACGAGAACCCGGCCCTCGTGAAGAAGGTGCTGGCCGCCTACGAGGAGGCACGCGCCTATGCGCGCGCCAACCCGGCCGAGCTCAAGAAGGTTCTGGTCGAGTACACCAAGCTCTCCGAGCCGGTGATCGAGCGCCAGCTCACCCGCACCGAGCTGACCCATTCGGCGATCGGCCAAGCGCAGGTCGACACCATCACCGCCGCCGGGCTCGCGCTCAAGGAAGCGGGCGTGCTGCCGGCCTCGACCAATGTGAAGGCCGCTGTCGACAGCTTGGTCGACCGGCGCTTCGCCGCCACCAACTGACGGGCAGCGCGCGGCGATGAGCGTCCTCGAGATCGCAACCGCCGTGGACGAGCCGGAGCGGCGCCCCGCCGCTTCACGCCGTTCCTATCGGCTCGCGATCGCCGGCTTCGTCCTGCCGGTCGTGCTGGCCATCCTCTGGGAAGGGCTCGTCGCGGCCGGCATCGCCAATGGCCGCCTGATGCCGCCCCCCAGCGTCGTCGGCCGCACGCTTTGGGGGCTTGCAGCCTCGGGCGAGCTTCTGACCCATGCCGGCGCGACGCTCTGGCGGGTCGCCGCAGGCTTCGGCCTCGGCGCGCTTGCCGGGACCGTGCTCGGCGCGGTGACGGGCGCTCTGCCCGTCGCCCGCAGCCTGCTCGATCCGACCTTGCAGGCACTGCGTGCGATCCCCTCGATCGCCTGGGTACCGCTCTTCATCCTCTGGCTCGGCATCTTCGAGGCCTCGAAGGTGGCGCTGATCGCGGTCGGCGTCTTCTTTCCGGTCTATCTCGGCGTCGCCGCCGCGATCCAGGGCATCGACCGCAAGATCGTCGAGGTCGGCCGCGTCTTCCGCCTCTCGCGCCTCGCCATGACCAGACGCGTCCTGCTGCCGGCGATCCTGCCGGCCTGGGTCACCGCTCTGCGCTCCGGCCTCGGCCTCGGCTTCATGTTCGTGGTCGCGGCCGAGATCATGGGCGCGAGCGAGGGGCTGGGCTACCTGCTCGTGGACGGCCAGCAGCTTGGCCGCCCCGATACCATCATCGCGGCCATCATCAGCTTCGCCGTGCTCGGCAAGCTGGCGGACGGCCTGCTCGTCACCATCACGCGGCCCTTCCTCACCTGGCAGGATACGGCGCGCGACAAGCTTTGAGGGGCGTCCCGGTGCTGAGTTTCGACCGGCTCTCCAAGACCTACGCCGACGGCACGCGCGCCCTCTCGGCTATTACGCTCGATGTCGGGCGCGGCGAGATCGTCGCCCTGCTCGGCGGTTCCGGCTGCGGCAAGACCACCTTGCTGCGCCTCGTCGCCGGGCTCGACCGGCCGAGCGAGGGGGCGATCCGTCTCGACGGCGAGGCGATCGCCGAGCCGCGCGCCGATGTCGGCGTCATCTTCCAGGAGCCGCGGCTCTTCCCCTGGCTAGCCGTCGCCGAGAATGCCGGCTTCGGCCTCTCGCATCTCTCCGCCTTCGAGCGTGACGGGCTGGTGACCAATGCGCTGGTTCGTGTTGGCCTCGCCGGCCACGAGAAGCGCTGGCCGCGCGAGCTCTCTGGCGGCCAGCAACAGCGCGTCGCCATCGCCCGCGCCCTCGTCACACGGCCTAAGCTTCTGCTGATGGACGAGCCTTTCTCGGCGCTCGATGCCACGACGCGGGCGAGCTTGCACGGCCATCTGCTGGCGCTCTGGCAGGAGAGCCGCCCGACCGTGGTGATGGTCACGCATGATGTCGAGGAAGCGGTGGCGTTGGCCGATCGCATCGTGGTGATGCAGCCCAAGCCCGGCCGCATCTTCGATGAACTCGACAACCCGCTCGCCCGTCCGCGCGACCGGCTCTCCCCGGCTTTCGAGGCGACGAAGCGCGAGGTCTTGCGGGCGCTCGACCGCTCGCTGCGCGACGAGGCCCCGCATCAGGAGAAGGCGGCCGAGACCGCCGGCATGTGGTGGTGAGTTCCGTTTGACAAAACGAACGTTCGGACCTTAGAAGAGGATACGCGCCGATTTGAGCCTCAGCTTGCGGGCGCGAAACAAATGCAGCTAAAGCGCGGGACGACGGGACGGCTGATGCCGTCGGCGCTCCTTCCGCCTTGTCTATGGATGGAGCCAGCGATGCCGGCCGCTCTTCACGATATCTCCCGCTCTTCCGAATATGCCCTGCCGCGCCCTGGGGCCGGCGAGATCGTCGCCCTGCTCGGTCCGTCCGAGGTGCGGAAGGCGGCGCTGCGTGCCTTCGCCGCCTTGCAGGCCGATGAGGGAGCGGTGCCGACGGCCGAGATCGGCCTGCTCTGCGCCCGGCCGCGCTTCTTTGCCTGGCTCGATCTCACGGAGAATCTCGCTTTCGCCCTGCCGAAGGCGACGCCGTTCGAGCGCGAGGGCCTGATCGCCAATGTGCTGGTCCGCCTCGGTCTTGCCGCGCAGGCAAAGCAGCGGCCGGCTGAGCTCTCGCCGGAGGGGCTGCTGCGGCTGGCCATCGCCCGCCTCCTGCTGGTCAGGCCGCGGCTGCTGCTGGTCGACGAGCCCTTCGCAGCTGTTGATGCCGAGGCGCGCGCGCGGCTGACCACCTTCCTGCCGGAGCTCTGTACGCAAGCGCGTCCTGCCGTCGTCATCGCCACCGGCTCCGTGGACGAAGCTCTGCGCCTGGCCGATCGCGTCCTCGTCCTGCCACGGCAGCTGGGGCCGGTCGCCTTCAGCCTCGACAATCTGCTGGCGCGTCCGCGCGAGGAGGGCTCCGTCGGCTTCGTCACGCTGCGTCGGGAGTTGCGCCGGGCGCTCGAAAAGGAAGACCGGCATGCGGTGCCCCAGGTGGAGGCAGCGGCCTGAGGCGGCCGGATTGGCGTACTCGGTCCGATACTCCGGCTCTTCGATTTTGCATCGGCTTTGCCCGAAAACCGCGTCCCACTTTTCGGGCCGATGCTCTAAAAGCTGGCGGGCCGCTTCAAGAGGATAACGATCATGGACATCACCGCGCTGCGCGCCTTGCAGGCCCCGCTCAAGGATGAATACCGCACCAATCCCGAGGCGGCGGTCATCACGTTGAAGGCTCATGGTGAACTCGATGACCAGCACATCGCCTGCAAGGTCGAGACCGGCCGCGCGATCGCGCTCGCCGGCCTGCACCCCGCCACCGGCGGCTCCGGCGCCGAGCTCTGCTCCGGCGACATGCTGCTGGAGGCGCTGGTCGCCTGCGCCGGCGTGACGCTGAAGGCGGTCGCGACCGCGTTGGAGATCGAGTTGAAGAAGGGCGCGGTCCGTGCCGAGGGCGATCTCGATTTCCGCGGCACGCTCGGCGTCGCCAAGGACGCGGCGGTCGGTTTCAAGGCGATCCGCCTGTTCTTCGACGTCGAGACCGATGCGCCGCAGGAAAAGCTCGACACGCTGCTCAAGCTCACCGAGCGCTATTGCGTGGTCTTCCAGACGCTGAATGTGAAGCCGGAGCTGTCGGCGACCCTGCAAAACAACGCCTCCTGACACGGGTCAGGAGGCGCATTGAAACAGTATTGGATGGGAGGAGGGGCTAGAACTCTTCCCAGCCGGTGCTGCCGTTGCGAGCATTGACCGCGCGCTTGACGGGGGCAGGCTCGGCCTTCGCTGCGGCGGGGCGCCGCGATTGGTGGAAGGCTGCTTCGGCGAGCTGGCGCAAACGATCCGGTTCGGATGCCGCCGAGCTGATCGAGGCGGGTGCGCGCGACACGGCAGCGCCGCCCTGATTGGTCCGGAAGGTCGCGACCAACGCGTTGAGCTGCTCGATCCGGCCGGACAGTGAATTCGCCGAAGCCGCGCTCTGTTCGGACAGGGCCGCGTTCTGCTGCGTCATCTCGTCGAGATGGGCCACCGCCTGGCTCATCTCGTCGATGCCGTTCGCCTGCTCGCCCGATGCCGCAGAGATGTCGGCGATCGTCGCCGCGACCTTCTGCGAGGCCGCGAGAATCTGCGTCAGGGCTTCGCCGGCCCTGCGCACCAGCTTCACGCCCTCGCCGACCTCGGCATTGGACGAGGAGATCAGCTCGGAGATGTCCTTCGCCGCTTCGCTGGAACGCTGCGCCAGTGTCCGGACCTCGGAGGCGACGACGGCGAAGCCCTTGCCGGCGTCACCGGCACGCGCCGCCTCGACTGCAGCATTGAGCGCGAGCAGGTTGGTCTGGAAGGCGATGTCGTCGATCACCCGGATGATGTCGGAGATCTTCTGCGAGGCGCTCTCGATCCGGGCCATGGCGTCGACAGCCTGGCCGGCAATCGTGCCGCCCGACCGCGCCGCGCTCGCCGCCTCGTCGGCAGCGGTTGCCGCCGAACGGGAAGCCTGGGCCGAGGCCTTGACCGAGGCTGCGAGCTCTTCGGTCGTGGCCGCCGTCTGCTCCAGCGACGAAGCCTGTTCCTCGGTGCGCTTCGACAGATCGTCGGCACCTATGCTGATCTCGCGTGCGGCGAGACCGACATCGGCCGAGGTTGTCTGGATCGTCGCGACCGTCGCCGAGAGGCGGTCCACCGTCTCGTTGATCGCGCCCTTCAGGTCGGCGAAGCGGCCGCGGTAGCCGGTTCCGATCTGGCGCGTTAGGTCGCCGCCGGCGATCGCCTGGAGGATGTCGGCGAACTCGGTCGTGGCGCTGTCGACGACGCGGTTGATCTCGTTGATGCCGGCGACCAGTCGCTGCATCTGTTCGTCGCCGTCGTCGATCTGGAGCCGTGCCGAGAAATCACCGGCCGCGGCCGCTGCAACGACCTCGCTGACATCGGAGACGACCGCTTCCATCGACTGCGCCCGGGCGAGACGCGCGGCCGCAGCGATGCGCTCCTGCTCTTCCAGTGCACGGACGCGGGCGGCATTCTCCTGGAAGATCTGCAGGGCTCCAGCCATGTCGCCGATCTCGTCGCGGCGGCCGATGCTGGGCACCGTGACATCCTGCTCGCCGCCGGCCAGGCGCTTCATCGCGTCGGTCATGCCGGCAAGGGGGCGCACGATGCCGCCGATGACGAAGGCCAGCGCCAGGGCAGCGACCAGCAAGGCGCCACCGGCCATGACCAGCAACAGGATGGTGGCGGAGCCGGCGATGGATTGTGCTTCCATGCCCCGGTCTCGTGCCTGGGAGAGCTGCATCGAGGTCAGCTCCCCGAGCTTGGCGGAGATCGGGTCGATCGCCTTGTAGAGCTCGTCAGTGGCGAACATGCGCAGCGCGCTCTCGTCACGCTCCTTCAGAATGCCGATCAGCTTGGCAACGGCGGCATCGCCGGTCTTCATCAGCACCGTCGCCTGTTCGGCAATCTGCTTTTCGTCGGCGGCCGTGATGGTGGGCAGGTAGGCCTTCCAGCCCTTGTCGATATTCCCCACCGCGTCCTGGACGCTCTTCAGCGCGTTCGTCCAGGTGATCTGGTTGCTCTGCGCCTTCCAGATCGTGTCGACGACGTTGACCGCGTACATGTCGCTGACGATCCGCAACTGCTCCATCGGGATGACGTTGTTCTGGACAACTTCGTCGACCCGCTGTGTGACGGATCGAAGGGCTAGGAATCCGCAAGCGCCGACGACGAGGACGCAGAGAGTCAGCGCGACGAGCGCGCTCGCCAGCTTGGTCTTAATGCTCAAGGCCATGATGAACTTTCCGGGGAGAGGCCGCGATGATGAGGAGAGTGGTGGGGGGTATTCGGGATGCCTATTTTCTAGGCAATCGTCGGGCTCGTCCGGTTCGAAACATGACAGGCGACTGTATTCGGGTTGCGATTTCCCCTCAAATTTTCAGAGAACTCTTAAAGTTGCTCTAACGATAAGCGGGAGGTTGGCGCGCATTAATTTGCACTCTCAACTAGTGGTTGTAATTCTAGTTATAGTTGCATGTTCTTCTTGATGCGCCCCATGGGCGGCGCTCTCGGAAGGGGGCAGGCGGCCGCTATTCGGCTGCGCGCTTCAGCTCCAGCCCCTTGGCGAAGGGCAGCTTCGGCTCGCTCTTCTCGTCGTCGAAATCGAGCGCGCCGATCTTCTCGGCGCGGCTGGTGACCTTGCCGGCCGAGGTCTTGATCTGGCCGACATCGTCCTGTGCCTGCCGGAAATGATTGTCGAGTTTGTCGACGCGCTCGCCGAGCCGGCGCACGTCGTCGAGCAGCTTGCCAACCTCGCTCTGGATCACCTGCGCTTCCTCGCGCATCCGGGCATCGCGCACCAGCGACTGCATCAGCTGGATCGCCAGAGCCAGCAGGGAGGGCGAGACGATCATGATGCGGGCCCGGTGCGCCCGCTGCACGACATCGTCGAAATACTCGTGCAGGTCGGCGTAGATCGATTCCGACGGCACGAAGAGCAGGGCCACGTCCTGCGTTTCGCCGGGCAGGAAATAGCGCTCGGCGATATCCTTCACATGCACGCCGACATCGCTGCGCACGCGCTGGCCGGCGGCCTTCCTGGCGTCGTCGCCACGGGCCTCGCGCAGCAGCGTGAAGCTCTCCAGCGGGAATTTGGCGTCGATGACGAGGCCGCGTCCGTCGCCGGGCAGGGTGACCAAGCAGTCCGGCCGCTTCCCGTTCGAGAGCTGCGGCTGGAAGGCGAAGAAGGCGGCGGGCAGGCCGTCGCGGATGATCGCTTCCATCCGGCCCTGGCCATAGGCGCCGCGCGCCTGCTTGTTGGCGAGCACGTCTCTGAGCGTCACGACCTCGGATGTCAGGTCCGTCAGGTTCTTCTGGGCGTTGTCGATCACCGCCAGCCGCTCCTGCAGCTTGCCGAGGCTCTCGGTGGTCTGCTGGACGTTCCGTTCCAGCCCTTGCCCGACCTTGTGGCTCAGCCCGTCCATCCGGTCGGCGACGAGCCGTGCGAGATCGCCCTGCCGGGTCGAGAGGATCTCGGCCATGGACTGCATCCGGCCGGCGAGCTCCGCCTGCTGGCGGTTCATCTCCGCGACCTTGTCGTCCATCTCGCGGGCGCGCTCGGTGGCCATCGCGGCTTCGATCGCGCGGGCCTTGCCGCCGCGCCAGCCGGCAATCACCGCCATCAGCAGCAGGACGAGACTCAGCGCCCCGAAGCCGAGCGCAGCTTCGGCCCAGGTCACCGGGCGTTCCAGCAGGGTGAAGGCGATCTCGTTCATGCACGGGAGCCTAGCCGATTCGGCTGGTAATGGCGAACGAAAGTGGAACAGTTTGACCGTCCTCTCACAAATGCTTATGTCCCCGGTTCAACAGCTCTTTTTCCTTGGAATCCCATGTCCGTTCGCCCGCTCGTCATCCTGCCCGACGCCCAGCTTCGCCTCGTCTCGAAGCCGGTCGAGGCTGTCACGCCCGAGATCAGGACGCTGGTCGCGGACATGTTCGAGACGATGTACGACGCGCCCGGCATCGGTCTCGCCGCGATCCAGATCGGCGTGCCGCTGCGCGTGGTGACGATCGACCTGTCGAAGCCGGAGGCGAAGGAGGGCGAGGAGCCCGAGCCGAAGAAGCCGCAGGTCTTCATCAATCCGGAGATCGCCTGGTCTTCGGAGGAGTTCAGCGTTTACGAGGAAGGCTGCCTCTCGATCCCCGAATATTACGAGGAGGTCGAGCGCCCGGCCGAGGTCAAGGTCCGCTACATGGATCTCGATGGCAAGACGCAGGAGATCGCGGCCGACGGCCTGCTGGCGACCTGCCTGCAGCACGAGATCGATCATCTCAACGGCGTGCTCTTCATCGACCATCTCTCGCGGCTGAAGCGCGAGCGCGTCACCAAGAAATTCGCCAAGTCAGCCAAGCGCGAGCGGGCTGCGTAAGCTTCGAGAACTGGCATTGGTCATCCCGGACGCAGCGAAGCGGAGGTCCGGGATCCATGCCTGAACATTGGCCTGAAGCGCTCAGGCGTGGATCCCGGGTCTCCCTGCGGTCGCCCGGGATGAGATTCGTTTTTAGGTAAGGTCGAGCGTATGAGTTTGCGCGTCATCTTCATGGGCACGCCGGATTTCGCCGTGCCGGTGCTGACCGAGATCGTCGGCCAGGGGCATGAGGTCGTCTCCTGCTACACCCGTGCCCCGGCGCAGGCGGGGCGGGGCCTCGAACTGAAGCCTTCGCCGGTGCATCGCGCCGCCGAACGCTTCGGCATCCCGGTCTTCACCCCCAAGACGCTGAAGACGCCGGAGCAGGCCGAGATCATCGCCTCGCATCAGGCCGATGTCGCGGTCGTCGTCGCCTACGGCATGATCCTGCCCCAGGCGATCCTCGATCTGCCCGAACTCGGCTGCCTCAACCTTCATGCCTCGCTGCTGCCGCGCTGGCGCGGCGCTGCCCCGATCCAGCGCGCGATCATGGCGGGCGATGCCGAGAGCGGCGTCTGCGTGATGAAGATGGAAGCCGGTCTCGACACCGGCCCCGTCGCCATGGTCGAGAAGCTGGCGATCGGCCCTGACATGACGGCCGGCGAATTGCACGACAGATTGAGTCCTCTCGGCGCCGACCTGATGGTGCGCGCGCTCGCGGCGCTCGGGCGCGGCGGCCTGCAGTTCACGCCGCAGCCGGAGGAAGGCGTGACCTATGCCAGCAAGATCGCCAATGCGGAGGCGAAGCTGAACTGGTCGCTGCCGGCCCAGCAGGTCCATGACCTCGTGCGCGGCCTCTCGCCCTTCCCGGGCGCCTTCGCCGAGATTGATCTCGGCAAGGGGCTGGAGCGGCTCAAGATCCTGCGCACCGCCCGTGCCGGCGGCGCGGCCGAGCCCGGTACGCTGCTCGACGATGAGGGCACGGTCGCCTGCGCCGTCGGCGCGGTGAAGCTGCTGCAGGTCCAGCGCGCCGGCAAGGCGCCGATGAGCGGGGCCGAGTTCCTGCGTGGCGCCCGGCTCGGAGCCGGTGCCAAGCTCTGAACCGATGATTTCATCCTCCACGCCGTCATCCCGGGCGCAGCGAAGCGAAGACCCGGGATCCATGCCGGAACCTTCATCGACGATGCTCCGGCATGGATCCCGGATCGGCGCGGCTTCGCCGCTTGTCCGGGATGACGGCGCAGGGATGAGGAAGGTCGCCTGATGCCGCGCTACAAGCTCGTCATCGAGTACGATGGGACGCCGTTCTCGGGTTGGCAGCGCCAGCTCAACGGCCCGTCCGTGCAGCAGAGCGTCGAGGAGGCGGTCGAGGCCTTCTGTGGCCATCCGGTCAGGCTGCATTGCGCCGGCCGGACCGATGCCGGGGTCCACGCCACCCATCAGGTCGCCCATGTCGATATCGACAAGGAATGGCGCACCGATGTCGTCCGCGATGCGACCAATGCCCGGCTGAAGCGAATTCCGGTCGCTGTCCTGAGCGCCGAATTGGTGCCTGATGATTTCGATGCCCGCATCTCGGCGCGGCGCCGCTATTACGTCTATCGCATCCTCGATCGCCGGGCCCAGCCGGCGCTGGAGCGCGATCGGGTCTGGCATGTGCCGGTCAAGCTCGACCACGAGGCGATGGACCGCGCGGCCAAGGCGTTGCTCGGCCATCATGACTTCACCACCTTCCGCGCCGCCGAATGCCAGGCCAACAGCCCGATCCGCACGCTCGATCGCTGCGACGTCCGTCGCGAGGGCTCCGAGATCGTCGTCTATGTCCACGCCCGTTCTTTCCTGCATCATCAGGTCCGCTCGATCGTCGGCTGCCTGAAGATGGTCGGGATGGGGCGTTGGCCGGAGAACAAGGTCGGCAAGGTGCTGGCTGCGCGCGACCGCTCGCAATGCGCTGCACTGGCGCCGTCCTGCGGGCTCTACCTGGCTGGCGTCGATTACGTCGAGTGAGGCGCAGGCTTCTCAGAACAGCCCGAACAGCCGGGTGACGCCGTAGTCGAGCAGGATGCTGGCAATGACCAGCATCATGGCGATGCCCCGGCTCTCCGGTCCGAAGACGGCGCGCGCCACGCAATAGCGCAGGCGCAGCACGATCACGGCGAAGAACAGCGATTGCACGATCGCCAGCGCCGGCGGCGCCCAGCCGATTGCGAAGATCGCCGCGGGAACCGCCATCAGGCTGGCCGAGAGGATGCCGGCCCAGTTCCAGGCGATGACGAAGCTGGTGAAGCGCGGGCTCCGCGCGAGTTCCGGGCGCAATGCGATCAGCAGGGCCGGCACCGCCAGGATCGTCAGCGCGAGAGCTGCGGTCACCGACAGGGCCAGCGCCGGCGCGGTGAAGAGGCCGGCGCTGTTCGGCAATCCGGCGGTCAGCCGCACGGCTGCGAGGATGGCGATCGTCGCGGGCAGCATCAGCGCGAAGGCGAGGAAGGAGCGCCAGAACCCGTCCCGCGTCAGGTCGAGCTCCGACAGGGCCTCGGCGCCACGGGTCATCAGGTGCCAGGAGCCGCGCAGCGAACGGGCGACGTCATCGGCTGCCAGCCTCATCACGGTCTCCATCATCTGCGGTGTTAGACTTTCGTCTAACGGAGATAATGGACTCTTGTTCCGGGGCGTCAAGCCCGCTGTTGCGCTGCAAAATAGCTGGCGAGCAAACGCTGCGTGATCCGCTGGAGCGACAGGAGGTCGGCGACGGCGACGCATTCGCCGACCTGGTGCATCGTCTTGCCGACGACTCCGTATTCGACGACGGGGCAGTAGTTCTTGATGAAGCGCGCGTCGGAGGTGCCGCCCGTGGTCGAGAGCGCCGGGCGCTTGCCGGTCTCGGCCTCGACGGCCTCAGTGACGAGCGCGACGAAGGGGCCGGGCTCTGTCAGGAAGGCGACGGCATTGGTCGGCTGGACCTCGAGCGTGTAGCGCACCTGGTTGCCGGCCGCCTCGCGCAGGCGGCGTTCCAGCTCGGCGGCGAGCGTCTCCGGCGTCCAGCTATCGTTGAAGCGGATGTTGAAGGCCGCCTTCGCCTGCGCCGGGATGACGTTGGTCGCGGGGTTGCCGACATCGAGCGTCGTGACTTCGAGATTGCTCGGGTCGAAATGCTGCGTGCCGCCATCCAGCGGCGTGGCGTCGAGGGCGGCGAGCAGGCGGACCATGCCCCGGATCGGGTTGTCGGCGAGATGGGGGTAGCCGACATGGCCCTGCGTGCCCTGGACGGTGAGTTTGCCGGTCAGCGAGCCCCGCCGGCCGATCTTGACCATGTCACTCATCGCAGCCGGATTGGTCGGCTCGCCGAGAATGCAATGGTCGAAGCGCTCGCCGCGTTCATGCGCCCAGGCCAGCAGCTTGACCGTGCCGTTGACCGAGGGACCTTCCTCGTCGCCGGTGACCAGGAAGGCGATCGAGCCGGGCGCATCGGGATTGTCGCGTCGGTAGCGGATCGCGGCCGCAACCATGGCGGCGAGCCCGCCCTTCATGTCGCAGGCGCCGCGGCCGTAGAGCGTGCCGTTCTCGATCGTGCCGCCGAAGGGCTCCCGGGTCCAGGAGGCCGCGTCGCCGACGGGAACGACATCGGTATGCCCGGCGATCACGAAGACCGGCGCGGTGCTGCCGATGCGGGCATAGAGATTCTCGACATCCGGCGTGCCCGGCTCCCTGAAGACGGGGCGGTGCACCGCGTAGCCTTCCGCCGACAGCACGGCATCGAGCAGCGCGAGCGCTCCGCCTTCCTCGGGCGTCACCGAAGGACAGCGGACCAAGGCCTGCGTCAGCGCGACGGGATCGGTCGGATCGAAGGATAGGGTAGGGGCGGGGGAGGTCGGTGCGGTGCTCATTCCGCCGCTTTAGCACCAGCCGGGTCAGCCGCAACCCCGTCCCGCGCCTTTGCCGATGGCAGGAGCCCGAGATCGATGAAGGCGACGACCCAGGCCATGGTCGCGATCGCCTCCAGCGATGGGCGCCAGCCGATCGAGACGAGGGGTCTCAGATGTTCCGGCAGCACGATGGCGCAGATCAGCAGGATGCCGAACAGCGGCGTGCTGCCGCGGTCTGTGGCGCGCTTCGCGGCCAGGGCAGCCCAGGGGAACAGGGCGAGGGCCTTGATGACGGGGATGATCATCGCCTCGTGGCGATGATCCGCCAGAAGCAGAACGGTGCGCTCGGTGGCGAGCAGCGTCAACGCGACTGCGATGCTGCCGAGCCAGAAGGTCCGCAGTCCGATGCGGCCGTGAAAGTCAGTGAACAGGCGGACCAGGGACATGCTGCGGGCTCCGATGGGCAGTTGTCGCATGGTCAGCTTCGCGGTTGAAGCGCATGGTGAATAAAGGGTTAATGAGGCGCCTAAGAGTTTATCTCGGCACAGAAAGGGCTTGAACGGGGAGAGGCAGGCCGTTAGCTGCGAAACCTGCGTCGCCATCGGCGCGCGGCCTGTCGTTTCCCGTTTCCGTGAAGTGCAGTTGAAGGGCGCGTTCGCGCCGCCCGAGTGAGGTTTTGAGCATGACCATCCGTTTCCATCGCGGCGACCTGCCGGACGGCTACGACGCCGGATCCAGCGTCGCGATCGACACCGAGACGCTCGGCCTCAACCCGCATCGCGACCGACTCTGCGTCGTCCAGTTGTCGCGCGGTGACGGCACCGCCGATGTCGTGCAGATCCCGAAGGGCGGCGAACGGCCGAAGAACCTGATCCGCCTGCTCGAGGATCCGGCCGTGCTGAAGCTCTTCCACTTCGCCCGTTTCGATGTCGCCGTGCTCAAGCATGCCTTCGGCGTGGTCACGGTACCGGTCTACTGCACCAAGATCGCCTCGAAGCTGACCCGCACCTATACCGACCGGCACGGGCTCAAGGATCTCGTGCGCGAGTTGCTCGGCGTCGAATTGTCGAAGCAGCAGCAATCCTCGGACTGGGGTGCGGACACGCTGAGCGAGGCTCAGCTCGCCTACGCAGCCTCCGATGTCCTGCATCTGCATGCGCTGCACGAGAAGCTGGAGACGATGCTGGCGCGCGAAGGCCGCCGGCAGCTCGCCCAGGCCTGTTTCCAGTTCCTGCCCTATCGCGCCGAGCTCGATCTCGCTGGCTGGGGCGAGACCGATATCTTCGCCCACACTTGACAATTTCTAAGGCTTCTTGCGTCAGTCTGCGCGCGGGTTGAGCGCGCGGACATGCGTTCGAACCCGCATGGACGAGCTGCGCGGGGGCGCGATGTGGCCTGTCCTGTGACACGAAAATGCCGTGAGCGGCTGCCATTGCGCGGGACATGACTTTGGCAATGACCTTCAACGACCCGGCGGCCGGGCTGTCCGCGCAGGCGGCGCGCCGTCGCGCGGCCTTCGGCGCGGCGCGGCGCCATACGCGGCTGGTGCATCTGCTGCGCTGGGTTATTCCCGTCGCCGCCGTGACGCTGGTGCTGGCGCTGGTCGTGATTCCCTTCCTGTCGCCGCTCGGCGGCAAGCTGGCGAATGTCTCGGTCAGCTCCGTCGGCATCACCGGCGGCAAGGTCAGGATGGAGACGCCGAAGCTCTCGGGCTACCGCAAGGACAACCGGCCCTACCAGGTCACGGCCGTGAACGCGTTCCAGGAGATCCGGAACCCGACGCAGATCGAGCTGCAGGCGCTGACGGCGCGCATCCAGATGGAGCGCGAAGGCTGGGTGACGGTGAACGCGAAGACGGGCCTCTTCGACACGCAGAAGGAGAAGCTGCGCCTCGTCGACGACGTCAAGATCCGCACCGAGAACGGCCACGACATGCAGATGAAGACGGCCGATGTCGACTTCAAATCCGGCACCGTGGTCTCGAAGGAACCTGTCAAGGTCAGCCTCGGCGAGACTACCGTCGATGCCGACACACTTGACGTGAAGAACAATGGCGAGTTGATCGCTTTCGAGGGGCGGGTGCGGGTCTTCATCCGGAACGCGCCAGCAGGTACGCTCGCCGGCCCCGAACGCGAGGGCAGCACGCCGATGCCGGAACTGCTGAACGCGAATCGGGTTCCCCCTGCGGATGGGGTACCGGCAGGCGACGCCGGGAATGGGAAGAGACAGTGACATGACCAAGGTTGGCCAGATGCTCCGTTTCGCGCATGCCCGCGACGCCGCGCTGCTCCTTGCGGCCGGATTCGCGCTGCTCGGTGCTCCCCAGGAAGCTTTTGCTCAGGCGGCCCCGGCCAAGCAGCGGGGCGCGTCCTCGGCGCTGGGCGGGCTCGGCGGCGACAGCAAGGAACCGATCAAGATCGATGCCGACAAGCTCGACGTGGTCGACAAGGAGAACAAGGCGGTCTTCTCGGGCAATGTCGTGGCCGTGCAGGGCGAGACGACGGTTCGCTGCACCGTGATGACCGTGCTTTACGAGGGCCGCGGCGGCCCGGGCGGAACCGCCGGTCGTCCGGCGACGCCGGCCCCGGCAGCCGCGACGCCGGCACCCGCAGCGGCGGGGACGGGCAATGACAGCTCGATCAAGCGCATCCTGTGCAAGGGCCCGGTGACCGTGGTCTCGAAGACGCAGGCTGCGACCTCCGACAATGCCGAGTTCGACCGCTCCCGGAACCTCGTCATCATGACCGGCAACGTCGCGTTGAACGACGGGCCCAATGTGACCCGTGGCCAGAAGCTGACCTATGACACCGTCACCGGCGTCGCCAATGTCGAAGGCGGGCGCGTGCAGGGCCTGTTCGTGCCGAACGACGCCAACAAGACCGATGCCGGCAAGCCCGGCGCCAAGCCGGCTCAGCCGGCGCCCAAGCCTACCAACTGATCGTGCCGCAAGTGACCGTTTCCGAAGCGCCTCGCCCCATGGCCCCGCCGGCGCGCCCGGCTCCGCGCCCGCAACAGCCGGGTGTCTTCGGTCGCTTGCGTGGTCTGTTCGGTAGTCGTGAGCAGGAGGCGGCCCGGCCGGGTGCCGCGAGCGTCGCAGCGATCGGCGGGGCTGGAATCCTTGCGGTTTCCGGTCTGCGCAAGAGCTATGGCGGCCGTGCCGTCGTGTCCGATGCCAGCCTTCATCTGCGTCAGGGCGAGGCGGTCGGCCTGCTCGGTCCCAACGGTGCCGGCAAGACCACGATCTTCTACATGATCACCGGCCTCGTGGCGGCCGATGCCGGCATCATCTCGCTCGAGGGCAACGACATCACCGCTCTGCCGATGTACCAGCGCGCGCGGCTCGGCATCGGCTATCTCCCACAGGAGGCCTCGATCTTCCGCGGCCTGTCGGTCGAGGACAATATCCGCTCAGTGCTGGAGGTGGTCGAGCCCGACCGCAAGGCGCGCGAGCGCCAGCTCGACCAGCTGCTGGAAGAGTTCACCATCGCTCGCCTGCGCAAGGCGCCTTCGATCGCGCTCTCGGGCGGCGAGCGCCGCCGCTGCGAGATCGCCCGCGCGCTGGCCGGCAAGCCCTCCTTCATCCTGCTCGACGAGCCCTTCGCCGGCATCGACCCGATCGCGGTCGGTGACATCCAGGCGCTGGTGCGCCAGCTCACCGATCGTGGCATCGGCGTGCTGATCACCGACCACAATGTCCGCGAGACGCTGGGCCTCGTCGATCGCGCCTACATCATCCATTCCGGGCGCGTGCTGACCGAAGGCTCTCCGGCCGAGATCATCGCGAACCCGGATGTCAGGCGCGTCTATCTGGGTGAGGATTTCCGTCTCTGAGGCGGTGGAGCCTGCGCATCGCTGCTGTTTTGTTGCGGCGCATCAGAATTCGGGCCGCAGGCATGGGCGAGCCTTTGACGCGGCGGTGAGCCGGCGCTAGTGTCCCTTCCGCAAGCAAGAAGCGTGCCGATGGCGCGCGAGCGGGAAGGGCCTTTCGCGTATGGCGATGATGCCGCGCATGGAGCTGCGCCAGGGACAGTCCCTGGTGATGACGCCGCAGTTGCTGCAGGCGATCAAGCTCCTGCAGCTTTCGCATCTCGAACTCCAGAATTTTGTCGAGGGCGAGCTGGAACGCAATCCTTTGCTGGAGCGCGATGAAGCCCAAGGGCAGCCGGCGCGCTCCGAGGATGCCGACAACCCTCACGCCGCCGATGCCGAGAGCTTCGCTAAGGCCGAGAGCCTGCACACGCAGGAGGGCATGGAAGGCAGGCTCGGCACCGGCCTCGACAACGTCTTCCAGAACGAACAGCCGACAACCGCCCGCAGCGAGGCGGGTGGCGCCGACAGCCTGCCGATCGTGGGCGGCGCCTATGGTGCGACGGGCGGGTCTTTCGACGGCGATCCCGAGGGCTTCGAGAGCAGCCTGACGGCGGATGCTTCGCTGCACGACCACCTGGTCGCGCAACTCGACCTCGCCGTCGTGACGCCGGCTGAGCGCATCATCGGCCGCCACATCATCGATGCGGTCGACGATAGCGGCTATCTCGGGGAGCCGCTTCCGGAGATAGCCGAACGCCTTGGCGTCGCCATCGACAGGGTCGAGGCCGTGTTGCGTGTCGTCCAGGGGTTCGATCCCTCCGGGGTCGCGGCTCGCGACGTCGCCGAATGCCTGGCCATCCAGTTGCGCGACCGCGATCGCTTCGACCCGGCCATGCAGATGCTCGTCGCGAACCTGCCGCTCGTCGCCAAGCGCGATTTCGCCGCCTTGAAGCGCCTCTGCCGCGTCGATGACGAGGATATCGCCGACATGGTCGGGGAGATCCGCCGCCTCGACCCAAAGCCCGGCCGTGCCTTCGGCGGCTCGGCCGCCGAGACCGTGGTGCCGGATGTCTTCATTCGCGCCGCTCCGGACGGCTCCTGGCTGATCGACCTCAACCCCGACACCCTGCCGCGCCTGCTGGTCAACCAGACCTATCACGCGCGCGTCTCGAGGGCGGCTCGCAGCGACGAGGACAGGGCCTTCATCGCCGAATGCCTGCAGACCGCGAACTGGCTGACCCGCTCGCTGGAGCAGCGCGCCCGGACTATCCTGAAGGTTGCGAGCGAGATCGTGCGCCAGCAGGACGGCTTCTTCGCCCATGGCGTCGAGCATCTGCGCCCGCTCAACCTCAAGACCGTGGCAGACGCCATCGCCATGCACGAATCAACCGTATCGCGCGTCACCTCGAACAAATACCTGACCTGCTCGCGCGGGGTCTTCGAAATGAAATACTTTTTCTCGGCCGCGATTGCCGCGACCGGCTATGGCGAGGCGCATTCGGCGGAAGCCGTGCGCTTCCGGATCAAGCAGATGATCGACGACGAGAGCCCCTCGGCGGTTCTCTCTGATGATGCCATTGTGACCCGGTTGAAGGACGGTGGCATCGATATCGCCCGGCGTACTGTGGCGAAATACCGCGAATCCCTGAGAATCCCGTCCTCGATGGAGCGGCGGCGCGAGAAGGTCGCGATGGCGGCGGCAGAACGTTAAGCGAATTTGTTCCAAAGGCCCTGCGCATGCGCGTCATGATTACGCCGGCTCATTGACAACCCCGACTCCCGGTTCTTAGCTCCTAGAGATGGCCGAACAGGGCCATGGCTAACCAAGGGGAAGCACTCCATGAGCTTGCGAATCTCCGGCAAGAATCTCGATGTCGGCGAGGCGCTCCGCGGCCAGGCCGAGGAGCGGGTCGCTGCGGCGGTCAGCAAATATTACGAGGGTGGCTATCAGGGCCATGTCACGGTCGACAAGGACGGCACTGCCTTCCGCACCGATGGCGTCCTGCACCTCTCCTCCGGGATCACGCTGGAAGCCTCCGCCACCGCGCACGATCCCTATGCCAGCCTCGACAAGATGGCTGAGCGCATCGAGAAGCGGCTGCGACGCTACAAGCGCAGGCTGAAGGACCGTTCGAGTGCCAATGGCCGCGATGTCGGGATCGAAATCCCCAGCTATGTGATCGCGGCCCCCGATGACGATATCGAGGATTTCGACGGGTCTACTGCCGCCGATAACCCGGTGATCGTCGCGGAATCGACCAAATCCCTGCATGTCAGGACGGTTAGCGACGCTGTTGCCGAGCTCGACCTGACGGGTGCGCCGGTTGTCGTCTTCCGCCACGCTGGCAATGGTCGCATGAACATCGTATACCGCCGCCGCGACGGCAATATCGGCTGGATCGATCCGCCGGCATCGCTGTCCTAAGGCCGGCGGGCGATCCGCTCCGGCCGTCGAACCTGACCCGTGCCGACGGCTTTTCGGCCGGCACGGGACATGCATGGACGGGCGAATGACGCTGACCGATCTTCTGAGCCCCGCCGCGGTGATCTCGCCGCTGCGGGCCAACGGCAAGAAGCAGGCTCTGCAGGAGCTTGCCCAGCATGCCGCCACGCTGACGGGCCTTCCGGACCGCGAGTTGTTCGAAGCCTTGCTCCAGCGCGAGCGCCTCGGCTCGACCGGCATCGGCGATGGCATCGCCATCCCGCACGGCCGGATGCCGGGTATCGACCGCCTCGTCGGTCTCTTCGCCCGCACCGAGAAGCCGATCGATTTCGACGCACTCGACGGCCAGCCGGTCGACATCATCTTCGTGCTGATCGCGCCCGAGGGCGCTGGCGCCGACCACCTCAAGGCGCTCGCCCGCGTCGCGCGCGTGCTGCGCAACCAGTCCGTTTTGGAACAGGTCCGCAAGATCCGCGACCCCGCGGCGATCTACGCGATCCTCGCCGAATCGGCCGCGCAAGCGGCTTGAACCGTCAATATTCGATCCTGGCGGCATCGAATCACACCCTTTGTCATTCCGGGGCTTCGCACAGCGAAGAACCCGGAACCCACGACCGGGTGAGCCGCCTTAAATAACCAGACAACGGATGTTTCACCCCGTCGTGGGTTCCGGGTTCGCGCCTGCGGCGCGCCCCGGAATGACAAGAGGGTGCGATCAGAAGCAATCCGCCAATTGGCCTTGTCGTACAACTCCGCTCTCAGCCTAGACGGATTAAAGACTGCTTGGACGTTCCCGGCCGACGGGCTATGACCCCGGCTGGATCGGCGCCGCGTCTTCCATGTCCCGAACGCGGCGCACCTTGTTTCGGAGCCGCTGGTCATGGCCTATACGCATGTCGATCTCTTCCCGCTCGGCGAGGATACGACGCCCTATCGCAAGCTCGGCAGCGAGGGCGTCAGCGTCGAGAAGATCGGCGACCGCGAGGTCCTGAGCGTCTCGCGCGAGGCGATCCGCCAGCTTTCCGAACAGGCTTTCATCGATATCAACCACCTGCTGCGCCCCGGCCATCTCGCCCAGCTCGGCAAGATCCTCGACGATCCCGAGGCGACCTCGAACGACAAGTTCGTCGCCTATGATCTCTTGAAGAACGCCAACATCGCCGCAGGCGGCGTGCTGCCGATGTGCCAGGACACCGGTACCGCGATCATCATGGGCAAGAAGGGCCGCAAGGTCTGGACCGATGGCGAGGACGAGGCTGCGCTCGGCGAGGGCGTGGCGGACGCCTATTTCAAGCGCAACCTGCGCTATTCGCAGCTCGCGCCGCTCTCGATGTTCGAGGAGAAGAACACGGCGACCAACCTGCCGGCACAGATCGACATCTACGCCGAGGGCGAGGACGCTTATAAGTTCCTCTTCGTCTGCAAGGGCGGCGGCTCGGCCAATAAGACCTTCCTCTACCAGGCGACGCCCTCGCTCCTGACCAAGGACCGCATGATGGCGTTCCTGAAGGAGAAGATCCTGACGCTGGGCACCGCCGCCTGCCCGCCCTATCACCTCGCCATCGTCATCGGCGGCACCTCGGCCGAGCAGAACCTCAAGACGGTGAAGCTCGCCTCGACCAAATATCTCGACGCGCTGCCGACCAAGGGTTCGCCTTCGGGCCACGCCTTCCGCGACCTCGAGATGGAGGAAGAGGTCCACAAGATGACGCAGGCGCTCGGCGTCGGCGCGCAGTTCGGCGGCAAGTATTTCTGCCACGATGTCCGCGTCATCCGCCTGCCGCGCCACGGCGCCTCGCTGCCGATCGGGCTCGGCGTCTCCTGCTCGGCGGATCGCCAGGCCAAGGGCAAGATCACCAGGGACGGCATCTTCCTGGAGGCGCTGGAGACCGATCCCTCCAAGTACCTGCCGGATGTCGACGAAGCGGCGCTCGGCGGTTCCGTGGTCAAGATCGATCTCAACCAGCCGATGAGCGAGATCCTCGCGACGCTCTCGAAGCACCCCGTCAAGACGCGCCTGTCGCTGACCGGCACGATCGTCGTCGCCCGCGACCTTGCCCATGCCAAGATCCGCGAGCGGCTGGAGCGCGGCGAGGGCATGCCCGACTATTTCAAGAACCACCCGGTCTATTATGCCGGCCCGGCCAAGACGCCGGAGGGTTTTGCCTCGGGCTCCTTCGGGCCGACGACGGCCGGCCGCATGGATTCCTTCGTCGATCAGTTCCAGTCCTTCGGCGGCTCGATGGTGATGCTCGCCAAGGGCAATCGCTCGGCGGCCGTGCGCGAGGCCTGCAAGGCCCATGGCGGCTTCTATCTCGGCTCGATCGGCGGCCCGGCCGCGCGTCTGGCGCAGGACTGCATCCGCAAGGTCGAGGTCCTCGAATATGCCGAACTCGGCATGGAGGCGGTCTGGCGGATCGAGGTCGAGGATTTCCCCGCCTTCATCGTCATCGACGACAAGGGCAACGACTTCTTCAAGGAGCTGAACCTCGGATGAGGCTCGCGCTGACTGCCGCGGCGTTCCTGCTGGCCGCTCCCGCGCTGGCGCAGCAGCCGCGCCCGGCGACCTGCCCGCGCGATCTCCTGCAGAACGAGGCCGGCTTCCGCCAGCAGCAGGCGCGACTCGCAGCCGTCTCAAGCGCCGATCAGGCGACGCAGTGCCGGACTTTTCGCGAGCATATCGCCTATCTCCAGAAGGCACGCTCGGTCTTCGCGACGTGTCAGGGCGAGCCGGAGCGTGCGCGCAATGTCGCGGAGATGGATTCCGAGCTGGTGAATTACCGCGCACTGATCGCCAGTCGCTGCGGCGGACGGTAGGTTCGCGCATTCCGCACGCTCACATGGATCCGAAAGCACCCGCATGACCGACCAGCAGCCGCCGCTTCAGATCGCCGTCGTGCCGGTGACGCCGTTCCAGCAGAATTGCTCGATCGTCTGGGAGCTCAAGTCCAACGAGGCGGCGATCGTCGATCCCGGCGGTGACGTGCCGCGCCTGCGGGTGGCCATCAAGGAGCTCGGCGTCACGCCGGTCGCGATCTGGCTGACCCACGGCCATCTCGACCATGCCGGCGGCGCCACCGAATTGGCCGAGGCGCTGTCGATCCCGATCATCGGGCCGCACGAGGGCGACAAGCCTCTGCTCGACGCCCTGCCGGAGCAGGGGCTGCGCTTCGATGTCCATGGCATGAGGGCGGTCGTGCCGACGCGCTGGCTGAAGGATGGCGACACGGTCACGCTCGGCGACCTCACCTTCGCGGTCGCGCATGTGCCGGGCCATTCGCCGGGCCATGTCACCTTCTTCCAGAAGGACCTGCGCTTCCTGCTGGCGGGCGACACCGTCTTCGCCGGCTCTGTCGGTCGCACCGACTTTCCCTATGGCGACCACGAGGCGCTGATCTCGGGGATCAAGACCAAGCTCCTGCCGCTCGGCGACGACGTCCAGTTCCTGCCCGGCCATGGCCCGGCGAGCACGCTGGGCGAGGAGCGGCAGAACAACCCGTTCCTGCAGGGTTGAGAGAAAGCCGAACGTCATGCTCGCCCTCGTGGCGAGCATCCACGTCTTGAATATCGGCCTCGGCAGCCAAAGAAGGGGATGGTCGGGATCAGCCCTTCGGGGCGGAAGGCTGAAACGAAAAGACCCGCAGCGGATGTCCGCTACGGGCCTCGGAATGAACCAACGGCCATGTCCTGAACGGGTGCGCGTACATCCGGCGTCAAACGTTCGGCTCATGGCCGTCTTCAACGACAATGGAGAGCTGTGGAACGCTCTCGACACCGTCGTGAGCCTGAAATGGGAACCGGTCTTCCCGATTACAAGGGCTCGCCCGAAAAAGATCGGCGCCACTCGTAAAGCGCGTCCGGCTCGCCCTCTTCGTTGCGATCGCCGTCGTTGAGATCGACGAGGCGGAAGCCGTGGCGCTCGTAGAAGGCGCGGGCCGCCGTGTTCCGCTGGAAGGTGAACAGGTGGAGCCGCTCCGGGCTGCGTTCCCTGGCCTTGGCGAGCAGCAGCGAGCCGATGCCGCGCCTGAGCTGGCCCGGCAGCAGGTAGAGCTGGTCGAGATCCTCGCCGTCGAGGCAGAGGAAGCCGAGGATGCGCCCGGCCTCCCGCGCGACCCAGGTCTCGCCGGTGGCGAGCCTGACATGCGCGATCCAGCCTCGTACCTCGTCGTCGCTATGGACGCGGCGCAGATAGGGCAGGGCCTCCGCGCGCGACGCCAGATAGAGCGCACTGATCTCCCCGGCATCCCGGGGAGAAGCACGCTCGATCGTGATGGCCGGCGTCGCGCTCATATCGGAAGGCGAGCCTCAGGCGTCGAAGACGCCGAGCAGGAAGTCCTGCTTGCCGATCTGGAAGCCGTTCTGGCGCAGGATGTCATAGGCCGTCGTGGCGTGGAAATAGAAGTTCGGGATGGCGAAGCGGGTGAGATAGCCCTCGCCCGTCATCGTTGCGGTCGCCGAGGGGCCGCGCGGGAAGGTGACCTCGCGGGCAAGCCCGGCATCGAGCGTGGCGCCATCGGCCGCGGCGATGAAGGCGAGCGTCTTGGCGATGCGCTCCTTCAGCTCCGGGAAGCTCTTCTCCTCATCGGGGAAGCGCGGGTTCTCGCCGCCCGAGAGGCGCGCGACGGCGTTCTTGGCGAAGTCGCAGCAGAGCTGGATCTGGCGGGTGAAGGCCAGCATGTCCGGCGCGAGACGAGCCGTCAGCAGCACTTCCGGCTGGATCTTGCGGGTTTCGGCCTGGGCGACGGCCTTGTCGAGAATGGCGTCGAGCGCCTTGAGCGTCTGCACGAAGCCGGAAAGGGCGGCGGCCTTGACTGTGAGCGTCATGATGTCCTCGGAAACGACAACGGGCCCGGAAAGGGCCCGCTGCGTAAAGCTATAGAGGATAACTTTCTCCTGCGCTCTGCACGCGAGAGGTTAGTCCTTCGCGCGCTCGACATAGGAGCCGTCGGCCGTCATCACGACGACGCGGGTGCCGACGCCGACATGCGGCGGCACGGCGCTGCGCACGCCGTTCGAGAGGATCGCCGGCTTGTAGGAGGAGGAGGCCGTCTGGCCCTTGGTCACCGGTTCGGTCTCGATGACCTCGAGCGTCACGCGTTGCGGCAGTTCGATCGCGACGGCCTTGTCCTCGAACACCGAGAGCGAGACCTTCATGTTCTCCTGGAGATAGGGAGCGGCGTCGCCGATCACGTCCTTGTCGACCGGGATCTGGTCGTAGGTCTCCGGGTTCATGAAGACGTATTGCTCGCCGTCCTGGTAGAGATAGGTGAAGTCGCGGTCTTCGACATAGGCGCGCTCGACCTGCTCGGTCGTCTTGTAGCGCTGCGTCATCTTGGTGCCGTCGGAGATGCGGCGCATGTCGATCTGCGTCGTCGGGGTGCCCTTGCCGGGGAAGAAGCTCTCGGCCGAGATGACGGTGCAGAGATGTCCGTCGAGCTCGAGGACGTTGCCCTTGCGGACGGAAGAGGCGATGACCTTGACCACGTGAATGTCCTTGCTGGTGCGCGGCGTTTTCGCGCGCTATGCGAATTCCTGTCGCCGCGCAACTACCGCATTCGCGCGCGAAACGGAAGCTTCCCGACAGTTCCGACGCGAGATTCGATGAGTTCGTCCCCGACGCCGTTCTGGCGACCCGATGTCCATGCCGACCGGCGCCCGGCCTTGCAGGCGCGCGGGCGGATCAAGACGGCGCTGCGGCGCTGGTTCGAGGCCCGCGACTTCACCGAGGTCGAGGCGGCGATCCTGCAGCTATCGCCCGGCAACGAAACGCATCTGCACGGGTTCAGTACGACGCTGATCGACAACGCTACCGCGCCCCATCCCTACTATCTGCACACTTCGCCGGAATTCGCGGCCAAGAAGCTGCTCGCGGCCGGCGAGACCCGCATCTTCGATTTCGCTCGCGTCTTCCGCAATCGCGAGCGCACGGCCCTGCACCATCCTGAATTCACGATGTTGGAATGGTACCGCGCCGGCGAGGGCTATGAGGCGCTGATGCAGGACTGCGCAGCGCTGATGGCCGAGGCGGCGCGTGTCACCGGCGCGAAGATGCTACGCTGGCGCGATGTCGAGGCCGACCCCTTCGCCGAGCCCGAACGCCTGACCTTGCAGGAAGCCTTCAAGCGCCATGCCGGGATCGATCTGCTGCGCACGGTGACAGCCGATCAGGAACTCGATCGTGGCGGGCTCGCCGCCGATGCGATTGAGGCCGGCATCCGGGTCGCCGAAGACGATACATGGTCCGACATCTTCAGCCGCATCCTGTCCGAGCGGATCGAGCCGCATCTCGGCCGCGGCCGCGCCACGATCCTCTGCGAATACCCGATCAGCGAGGCCGCGCTCGCAAGGCCGAAGCCCGGCGATCCCCGCGTGGCCGAGCGCTTCGAGCTTTATGCCTGCGGCGTCGAGCTAGCCAATGCCTTCGGCGAGCTCACCGATCCGGCCGAGCAGCGCCGCCGTTTCGAGGCCGATATGGACGAGAAGGAGCGCATCTATGGCGAGCGCTATCCTGTCGACGAGGATTTCCTGGAGGCGCTGGCGCTGATGCCGGCCGCTTCCGGCATCGCGCTCGGCTTCGACCGGCTCGTCATGCTCTGCGTTGGCGCGCGCCGGATCGAGGACGTGCTCTGGACGCCGGTCGCGGAACCGGGCAGGGGAAGGGCATGACCGTTCACCAGCCCCCCGGAGGCCAGCCTTTGCGCAGCATCGACGCGCTCGTCGAGGCCGGCCTCGCCGCACCCGCGCGCCACGAGGCCTTGCAGAAGGTGGCGGAACGCTATGCCGTCTCGGTGACGCCGGCCATCGCCGGGCTGATCGATCCGACTGATCCGGCGGACCCGATCGCGCGCCAGTTCATTCCGGATGCGGCCGAGCTCACGACGCTGCCGCAGGAGCTGGCCGACCCGATCGGCGACGATGCCCATTCCCCGGTCGAGGGCGTGGTGCATCGCTATCCCGACCGCGCGCTGCTCAAGCTCGTCCATGCCTGCCCGGTCTATTGCCGCTTCTGCTTCCGGCGCGAGATGGTCGGTCCCGGCGGCGATGCGCTGACCGGTGCGAAACTCGACGCCGCGCTCGCCTATCTCGCCTCCCGTCCCGAGATCTGGGAGGTGATCATGACCGGCGGCGATCCCTTCATCCTCTCCGCCCGCCGCGTGCGTGAGGTGGCCAAGCGCCTGGCCAGCATCCCGCATATCAAGGTCGCGCGCTGGCATACCCGCGTGCCCGTCGTCGATCCCGGCCGGATCACGCCGGATTATGCGCGGGCGCTGCGCATCCCCGGCAAGGCGAGCTATATCGCCATCCACGCCAATCATCCGCGCGAATTCACTGATGACGCCCGCGCCGCGATCGCGACGCTGGCCGATGCCGGCCATGTCCTGATCAGCCAGTCCGTACTGCTCAAGGGCGTCAATGCCGATGTCGAGACGCTGGGTGCGTTGATGCGCGCCTTCGTCGAGAACCGCATCAAGCCCTATTACCTGCATCATCCCGATCTCGCGCCGGGTACCTCGCATTTCCGTTTGACGCTGGAAGAGGGGCAGGCGCTGGTCAAAAGCCTGCGCGGAAACCTTTCCGGCCTGTGCCAGCCGACCTATATCCTCGACATCCCCGGCGGTGCCGGCAAGATTCCGGTCGGCCCCGCCTTCCTCTCCGGCTGCGAGACGCCGGGCGTGGAGGCGGTCGCCGAAGACCGTCATGGTGGGCAGCATCGCTACCCGCCCGCCTGAGACTTGAGGATATCGATATGCAGGACAAGATGCCGCTCGCGATCGTCTCGGACATCGCCTGCCCCTGGTGCTTCATCGGCAAGGCCCGGTTGGAGACGGCGCTGGAGCGCTACGGCCTGAACGAGCGCTTCGCCATCACCTGGCTGCCCTATGAGCTGAACCCGGAAATGCCCGAGGAGGGCATGGACCGCACGCAATATCTCGAAAGCAAGTTCGGCCCGGGCAAGCGCAAAGAAATCGAGATCCGGCTGTCGGAAGCGGCGCTGGAGAGCGGCGTCACCTTCAACTGGGGGAAGGTGACGCGGAGCGTCAACACCCGCATGGCGCATATGCTGGTCGCTGCCGCCTCCACCGTGCAGCGCGGCGGCGACATGACGGCCGCCCTGTTCCGGGCCTATTGGCAGGACGGCCGCGATATCGGCGACCTCGAAACGCTGGTCCAGATCGCGGTCGAGCAGGGTTTCGACGAGCAGGCGGCCCGCGATGAACTCGCCAATGACGAACTGCGCGAGACCGTGATCGGACTGGAGGATCACGCTCGCAAGGTCGGCGTTACCGGCGTGCCCTTCTTCATCGTCGACGGCAAGCTCGCGGTCTCCGGTGCGCAGCCGCCGGACGTCTGGGCCCAGGTCTTCCAGCAGGTCTTCGCCGCGCAGGCTCCGCAGGAGCCGGAGTTCTGAGCCGAAAGGGCTTCAGAATACGCCTTTGAGCATGTGAGCAACGGCGGGCGCCCCGAGCGAAACGCCCGACAGGAACAGCAGCAGGAACACGATCTGCCGCATGGTGGCCTGCGTGAGCGGCGGCGGGTAGCGTCGCGCCAGATGCGTGCCCAGCATCACCGCCGGAATGGCGAAAAGCCCGGATAGCGTCGATGGAGCGGGGATCTGGTCGGTGGCGATGACGAGTCCCGTGCGGAACAGGGCGTTCAGCGCGAAGATCGTCACCAGTGTTTCCCTGACGACCACGAGCGGCATGGGCTGGCGGTAGAAATGGTAGACCAGCGGCGGGCCACCAGTGGAGAACATTCCGCTCATCAATCCCGCGATGCTGCCGAAGAACAGGTAGCTCGGCGCGCCTGACGGCTGCTTGAGCGGTTCCGGCTTCCGCGCCAGTTGCAGGCTGGAGACGATGATCACGAAACCCAACGCCAGTCGCAGGAGGTCGGCGCGGCTGGCGGCGAGCCATTCCAGCAGATGGAAGCCGATGAAGACGAAGGGCCAGCTCGCGATCAGCACCAATCCGAACTTGCGCCAGTCGACATCGCGCCAGCCCTTGAGCAGCATCTGCGTCGCATTGACCAGCGTGAGCGCGCTGATGAGCATCGCCGCATCCGGCAGTGAGAGCAGGCCGGTCAGGCCGACGCCGCCCATCGCGATCAGCCCGAAGGCGAAGCCGGTCAGCGTCTGCACATAGGCGGCCATGCCGGTCAGCAGCAGGAACCCGATCAGGGCAGCCAGGGACATCGATGGCGTCTCCGAGGAAGCGGAGCGCGACGCCTAGAGGATCGGCCCGAAAGCGGGAATAGATTTGTTGGCAATGCATCGATGCGTAGGAGGATGTTCTACGTATCGGCGCCGGGGCTCCCGCCCTTGCATCCCGCTTCGAATCGTGCGCCTTCCCTCGAAACTCAGGGAATTGACCGATGCAGAAGATCAACGATGTCCGCGACCGCCTGATCGTCGCTCTCGATGTGCCGACCGTGTGGGATGCCTATCGCCTCGTCTCGACGCTCGGAGACGGCGTCACCTTCTACAAGATCGGTTATCGTCTCGCCTTTGCCGGCGGGCTCGATCTCGCGCGCCAGCTCGTCGCCGAGGGCAAGAAGGTCTTCCTCGACCTCAAGCTGCACGACATCGGCAATACCGTGACCGAGGGCGTGGATTCGCTGACCAAGCTCGGCGTCACCTTCCTTACGGTCCATGCCTATCCGCAGACCATGCGCGGCGCGGTCGAGGGGCGCGGCGATGCCGCCCTCAAGCTGCTCGCGGTCACCGCGCTCACCTCCTATGACGATGGCGATCTGCGTGATGCCGGCTACGGGCTGGCGGTGCGCGATCTCGTGCGCCTGCGCGCCGAGCAGGCCCGCACCGCCGGGATCGACGGCATCGTCTGCTCGGCCGCCGAAGCGGAGATCGTGCGCGAGGTCATCGGCAAGGACATGATCATCGTCACGCCCGGCATTCGCCCCTCCGGGAGCGCGGCGGGCGACCAGAAGCGCACGCTGACTCCGGCCGAGGCGATCCGCATCGGCGCCGACCATCTCGTTGTCGGGCGTCCCATTATCCGCGCGGCAGATCCGCGTGCGGCGGCGGGTGCGGTCATGGACGAGATCGTCGCGGCTTCGTAAGCTCCGCCTGTCTCAGACTCGTTTCAGCCAACGGATAGCACCATGCCCAAGGGATATGTCATCGGCCGCGCCAAGGTCTCCGACGCGACTAAATGGGCGAGCTATGCCGCCAAGGCCTCCGAGGTCATCAAGCAGTATGGCGGTACGCCGGTCGTGCGCGGCGGCCAGATGACGGTCGGCGAGGGCGAAGGCCGCGCCCGCAACGTCGTGCTCGAGTTCAAGGATTTCGAGACGGCGCGAGCCTATCTCTTCTCCCCGGAATATGCCGAGGCTCGCAAGCTGCGCGAAGGTGCCGGCGAGATCGATCTCGTCGCTGTCGAAGGGCTCTGACCGTGGCCAAGGGCTACTGGATCGCGCGGGTCGACGTCGAGAACGCCGAGGCCTACGCCAAGTATCGTTCGCTCAACGCCGTGGCCTTCGCCAAATATGGGGCGAAGTTCCTGGTGCGTGGCGGCGAATACAAGCTCGCCCGCGGCGAGGGCCGCAAGCACAACGTCGTCATCGAGTTCAAGGACGAGGAGACGGCCCGCGCCTGCTATGCCTCGCCTGAATATCAGGAGGCGGTGAAGCATCTCAGCAGCGCCGGCCAGTCCGATCTGGTCATCATCGGCGGCTATGACGGCCCGCAGCCGGGCGAATAGGCCTTTAAAGGCTGGGGGCGTCTCCGTCATTTGGATGACGAAAGGCGCGCGAGAGTTCCCTTAGTCTCTCCTTCGTAGCCTGACGGAGGGGATATCGGGCGGCGAGCCGGGCGAGGCTCGCGAATGCGTCCCGATCCAGCCCCGATGTCGATGTCTCAGCGTGGGCGCAAGGGGAGCGCCGCGCTGCGCAGCAGTGAAACGAGCTGACTTTGCTGGCGCGTGTTCGTCTTCTGGAAGATGCGCGCCAGATGCGTGCGTGCGGTCGAGATCCGGACGCCCTGGGCTTCGGCCGCTTCCGCCAGGGATGATCCACTCGCGAGCGCGGAGGCGAATTTCGCCTCCGCATCGGTGAGATCGAAGAGCTGGCGCGCGCATGCAACGAGATTGGTCGCCGTTTCCAGCCGCCGCAGCGCGATCAGCACCTTGCCGGCCGCATGAGCCTGCGGGGAAGAGGGCGCTGGCATGGCGCAAGCTGAAAGCGAATGAGAGCCGTCCTCGCCATGCAGGATCATGCTGGCCCGCGCCGGGGCGAGCGGGTCTTGCGCGCTGCGCAGGGCGCCTTCGACCAGCAGCCTGAGCTGGCGCTGGTCGGCCGGCTGGCGCGCGAAGAGCCGACCCTGCCGCAGGCCCACCGCGCTGTCGGGATCGGACAGGATCTCGTCGGCACCTTCATTGGCATAGGCGATCCTCATGTCCTGATCGAGGATCGCGATGCCCATCGCGACGCGGTCGAGCGCTCCGCGGGCCTCATCCCGCTGGACGGTCACCCGGCCGATATGGCGCCGCAATTCGACGACGCGCCTGAGCACCGGATAGAGCTTTTCGAGCAGGGCGACCTCCTCGGCGTCGAAGCTCTCCTGCTGCCGGCCGCGCTGGACGTCGAAGAACCAGAAGGCCTCGCCGTTCTTGGCGAGGCGGCAGGCCATGCCGCCATACATGTCCTGCGGCCGCATCCATTCCTGCCAGACGCGCGTGCTGCGCAAGGCTTCCTCGCCGAACACCTCGTTGTCGCGATAGATCGCGCCGAGCGGGATATCGCGCAGGGCGCCGCCCATCTCGATGAAATCGGAGGCGAGGTCACCGAAGCAGCGCTCCTGCAGCGCGGCATCGGGATTGGTCGCATGGGACGCCCAGTCTTCCGGGCTCGGCCCGAAGCTGGCGAAGCAGGCTTTCGAACCGTTGAACAATTGCCGCATCGCCTCGGCCGCGGCCTGCATCTGCTCTTCGTCCATCGCGCCGGCCAGCAACTGGTCGATCACGGACATGACGGTATCGACGTCGAGGCGCGGCATGAGAAATCCCGGCTGGCCACGGAAGGCGCATGCGTGATGCGCCACTCCGAGGCTAGCAGCATGGGCTGCTCTGGAAAAGTCCAAAAACAATCCAAAGATTTTTATCGATTCCGGCTGACCTCATGCGCCGATCATCGCTTTGATGGCGGCAAGGCTCGGGAGTGCGTCGAAGACGCCGTTCCGGGTCGTGGTCAGGGCTCCGGCGATCGCGGCATCGCGCAGAGATTCAGGCAAGGAACGTCCCGTCGCCAGCCGGACGCCGAGCGTCGCAGCAAAGGCATCGCCGGCGCCGAGCGAATCCACGGTCTCGACGGCGAAGCCGTTCTGTTCGGTGACCTGACCCTGCGCTGTAACGGCGATCGCTCCGGCTGCGCCCCGCGTCATGACGATGAGCTCCGGCCCGCATGTCATCAGCCTCGACGCCAACTCCGCTGCAAAGCGCTGCGGCTCCGTCGCTCCGTCTGGCCCCAGGCCCAGCGAGAGCGCCAAGCTGCCGGCCTCGGTCTCGTTGACGATCAGGATCGAGGTCAGCGCCAGCATAGCCTCTGGGATATTCCGGAAGGGCGAGGGGTTGAGCAGGGTCGGGACACCGGCCTGCCGGGCCAGGGCGAAAGCCGCCTCGATAGGCTGATCGCCGATCTCGAACTGGGCCGTCACCAGCGCGGCACCGGCGATGGCTCGCGCCCGTTGCAGGACATGTTCAGCCGACAGGGCGAGATTGGCGCCGGGGGCGACGGCGACGCAGGTCTCGCCCGCAGCGTCGGTGAAGCCGATGCCGCTGCCGGTGTGGCCCGTGAGCCGGACCAGCATGGAAGCCGGCAGGCCGGCTCGTTCGAGCGCCGGCAGGGCGAAGGCGGCGGCAAGATCGTCGCCGACAGCGAGCAGCCCCTCCACGTCGGCGCCGAGGCGGCGCGCCATGATCGCCTGGTTCAGTCCCTTGCCGCCGGGCTCGATCGTCACGGTCTCGGCGGCCAGCGATTCTCCCGGTCGCGGGAAGCGGGCAACCTTCGCCGAGCAGGCGACGACGAAGCTTCCGAGCACGAAGATGGGCTTGCCGGTCACGGCAGTCTCCGAGGATTTGATTTTGCCGTTCACGAACTGCTACGCGGGTTGTGACACGCTCATGCAAGCCACGACAGTGCCTAAGCCTATCGCCAAGCCGCCCTTCCAGAACCTGCTGGAACTGCGCACCGACACCGCCAAGCCGCTCTATCAGCAGCTCGAGGACCAACTGTCTCAACTGATCGGCGACGGCACCTTGCCGGCGGGCACGACCCTGCCGGCGGAGCGCCAGCTTGCCGAGCGCCTGAGCATCAGCCGCGCCACCGTGCAGCGGTCCTACAACGCCTTGCGCGAGCGGAAGTTGTTGAGTGCGCAGGGGCGCCTCGGCTCGATCGTGCAGGGCGCGGGGCCGCGCCTGCATTCAGGCATGGATCGGCTCAAGAGCTTCACCCAGGAGATGCAGGAACTCGGCCGGGTGCCCTCGTCGCGGATCGTCGAGCGGTCCGTGGTGAATGATCGTTCGATCGCCTCGATCTTCGGCCTCTCCTCGCATGCGCGCTTCCTCAAGCTGGTTCGCATCCGTTCGGGCGACGATATCCCGATGTCGCGCGAGGTCGCCTGGTACAATCTGGAGCGCGCGCCCGAGCTGGCCGAGGGTGACCTCTCGGGCTCGGTCTATGCCCGGCTCGCCGCACTCGGCCTGCCGCTGACGCGCTGCGACCAGACCATCGAGGCGGCGGCCCCGACCGAGGAGGAATGGGCCATCTTCGGCTTCGACCGCCCGGTGCCTTGCCTGCTGATCAAGCGGCGCAGCTATGGTGCCGACGGCGACATGCTCGAATATGTCGAGGGCCTGTTCCGCGGCGATACCTATACCTACAAGCTGACGCTGACCGTCTGACATCCTGCGGTAGAGACGGCCGCTTCGGGCTTCCCATTTAGATATCCAATAACAGCCCAAAGCCGGCGGGCTTTGAACCTCCCCGCGATCTGCTGCGACCAAGAGGAACGGAGCCGCATCCGGCAAGTCCAGGGTTTCCCGGACGAGGTCGCGCGGCGATCCGGGGATTGCAGGGATGGATATTGCGATGTCGCTTCATGTCTCGATTGTCGGCAGGACGAGCTACACCCCGTTTCCGCCGCGCCATGACATGGCCGCCGATGCCTTCGGGAAGGCATCCAGGCCGGTTTTCGTCATCGATGCCGAACTGAACCAGCGCTTCGGCAATCGCGGCGCGGAGGAGCTTGCCCGCGACGGGCTCGGCGGCCTCGACCGCTTCACCGCCTATGACAAGGGTTTCATGGCGCGCTTGCAGGTCTGGCTGAAGCGCTGCCGCTCCGGCAGTGCGGCCGGCGAGACGCGGCTGCCTCTGGTGCTGCGCAACGGCCGGCAGATCGCGGTCGATGCCGTCCATCTGACGAGCATCGAATTGTTCGTCCTGACGGTCGATGATCCCGAGAGCGCTATCGATCGCAATGTCGCCCGGGTCAGCGAAGCCTGCGGCCTGACGCCGACCGAGGAGCGCATGCTGGCTCTCATGGTCGAAGGGCTCGACACGATCATCGCCGCCAAGCGGCTGGGTATCGCGCCGACCACGGCCCGCACCCATCTCCAGCGCCTCTTCGCCAAGACCGGGACGGCCCGGCAGAGCGAGCTCGTCCGCTTCGTCGCGACCTATGTCGAGGAACTCCGCTGAAATGTGAGTGTCGGTGGCTGCACATCGCCGCCGCACATGTTGACAGGGCCTGCGATCGCACGCCCATCTGGGCCGATCTGCGCAAGCACCGCATCCGCCCGGAACGATCGCGACCATGGCCGAGACGCTGGCAGCCTTCATCTTCTGTGCGCTGTTGAGCGGCAGTGCGATCTTCGGCGTCAAGCTGCGCGGCTGGCTGTCCGAGGAGCATCTCTCCGAGCGGACCCTTGAAGCCATCCGGCTGGTGACGAGCCTGCTCGTCACATTCGCCGCCCTGGTGCTCAGCTTGCAGCTCTCCAGCGTCAAAGGCGCATTCGATCAGGCCTATCGCGACCGCAATGCCGATGCGGCCGGGCTGGCTCAGCTCGATGAATGCCTGCGCGGCTACGGGCCCGAGGCTGACCCGATCCGGCTCGACCTGCGCAGTTATACCGCAGGCGTGATCGCCAGCACCTGGCCGCTGGAGCCGAAGCCCGAAGGCGTCTCCTACCCCGATACCACAGGCATGGCCCGCGAAGGCGCCGATCCCTCGCTCGGTGCCCTGATCTCGCGCATCGGCCGGGGGATCAACGGCCTGACTCCGACCGATGCCCTCCATGTCAATGTCGCGACTGAGTGCCGGGCGAGCTATCAACGGGTGCAGCAGCGGCGCTGGGCCGTCATCGAGGACGTTCGCGGCCCTATCTCGCCGCTGTTCACGAGCATCCTGACCTTCTGGCTGATGCTGGTCTTCCTGAGCTTCGGCCTGCAGATCCCGCGCAAGCGCCTCGCCGCGATCGTGCTCGCGATCGGCATCGTCTCGATCTCGACCGTGATGTTCGTGATCACCGATCTCGAGACGCATTACGGCGGCCTGTTCGGCATTTCCAGCGCCTCGATGCGGGACGCGCTGGCGAGCATGATGCACTGACGCGGCCGGGCAGTTGGCGCGGCGCTTGCCAAGAGACGCGTGATCGGGTGCGATGGCATCCGACGGTCCGAACAGGCCCGATTCAAACGATACGATCTCGATACGAGACGGGGGAACGAGCAGATGGTGCGTGGGATGACGGGATTGCGGTTGAGTCTGGCGCTGGCTGCGTCGGTTCTGGTGTTGGGCGCCGCGCAGGCCCAGGAGCCGAAGAAGGGCGGGACGGTCCATGTCGTCGTCCAGCCCGAGCCGCCGATGCTGATGCAGGGCCTCAACCAGAACGGCCCGACCAACATGGTCGCCGGCAATATCTACGAGTCGCTGCTGCGCTATAACGAGAAACTCGAGCCGCAGCCCTCGCTCGCCAAGAGCTGGGAGATCTCGCCGGACGCGAAGACCTACACCTTCAAGCTCCAGGAAGGCGTGAAATGGCATGACGGCAAGCCGTTCACGGCCGATGATGTCGTCTTCACCCTCGACAAGTTCCTGCGCGACGTCCATCCGCGCTGGCGCCCGATCGTCAACGCCCAGGTCGAGAAGATCGAGAAGGTCGACGACCTCACCGTGAAGATCACGCTGAAGCAGCCCTTCGGCCCGATGGTCATGACGCAGGAGGTCGCCTCCGCGCCGATGATCCCGAAGCACATCTATGACGGCACGGATTACCGCGCGAACCCCGCCAACAACACGCCGATCGGCACCGGCCCCTTCAAGCTCAAGGAGTGGAAGAAGGGCTCCTATATCCACCTCGTCAAGAACGAGGACTACTGGCTGAAGGGCAAGCCGAACCTCGACGAGATCTACTGGCAGATCATTCCCGATGCAGCCGCCCGCGCCGTTGCCTACGAGACGGGCAAGGTCGACGTGCTGACCGGCGGCTCGGTCGATGTCTACGACGTCGCGCGCCTGTCGAAGCTGCCCAATACCTGCATGACGACCAAGGGCTGGGAGATGTTCGCCCCCCATGCCTGGCTCACGCCCAACGTGCGCAACGGTATCCTCGGCAACAAGCAGTTCCGCCAGGGGCTGATGTACGCGATCGACCGCGAATTCGGGAAGGACGTGGTCTGGGGCGGCCTCGGCAAGCTGCCGACCGGGCCGATTTCGTCCAAGACCAAGTTCTATTCGGGCGACGTGCCGAAATACAGCTATGACCCCGCAAAGGCGAAGGAGCTGATCAAGGCTTCCGGCTACAAGGGCGAGACGATCAGGCTCCTGAACCTGCCCTATGGCGAGACCTGGAGCCGCTGGTCCGAGGCGATCAAGCAGAACCTCGAGGATGTCGGCGTCAAAGTGCAGATCGAGAACACCGACGTGCCCGGCTGGACGCAGAAGGCGTCGAACTGGGATTTCGACCTGAACTTCAACTTCCTCTACCAGCTCGGCGACCCCGCCATGGGCGTGGCGCGCTCCTACATCTCCTCCAACATCGCCAAGGGCAATCCCTTCGCCAATGTCGGCGGCTACTCCAACCCCGAGGTCGACAAGCTCTTCGCCGATGCGGCGATCGCGCCGACCGACAAGGAGCGCCAGGAGCTCTACACCAAGGTGCAGAAGGTCCTGGCTGACGAACTGCCGGTGCTCTGGCTGCTGGAGATGGACTTCCCGACCATCTACCGCTGCAACGTCAAGAACCTCGTCACCACCGGCGTCGGTGTGAACGACGGCTTCCGCGACGCCTGGAAGGAGTAAAGGCCCGAAGGGACGCGTCATCCCGGACACCGCGAAGCGGCGATCCGGGATCGTATCGGGGTTGGCTCCTGGGTCGCCCCATCCGACGACGGTCCCGCGTCTGCGCTGCGGCACTTCGCGCCGCAGTGCGTGCGGGATGACAGGCTTCACGAAAGTCCTGAATGAACCTCGCGCAATTCCTCGCCGGTCGGCTCGTGAAGGGCGTCATCGTCCTCTTCGCCATCGCCGTGCTGAACTTCCTGCTGATCCGTGCCGCGCCCGGCGATCCCGCCCAGGTGCTTGCCGGCGAGGCGGGTGCCGCCGATGCGCAGTTGCTCGAACAACTGCGCGCGCGCTTCGGTCTCGATCAGCCCTTCCTGACCCAGCTCTGGATCTATTTGAAGGGCTATCTCACCTTCGATCTCGGCTTCAGCTACCGCCAGCAACAGCCGGTGCTGAACCTGATCATGGAGCGCCTGCCGGCGACACTGCTGCTGACGGGCGCTGCCTTCGTCGTCTCGCTCGTCGTCGGCACGGCGATGGGTGCGCTCGCCGCCCGCCGGGCCGGAAAATGGTCCGACAGCCTGATCACCACGCTGGCGCTGGCCTTCTACGCCACGCCGCTGTTCTGGATCGCGCTGATGAGCCAGATCGTCTTCGCGCTGAAGCTCGGGTTCGTGCCCAATGTCGGCTACGAGACCATCGGAGCGAACTATACCGGCCTCGCCCGCGCGCTCGATATCGGCCAGCATCTCATCCTGCCTTCGCTCACGCTCGGCCTGTTCTTCACCGCGCTCTATGCCCGGATGATGCGCGCTTCGATGCTGGAGGTGGCGGGTGCCGATTTCGTCAAGACGGCGCGCGCCAAGGGCGTGTCGCAGCCTCGCGTCTGGCGTCGCCATGTCGCGCGCAATGCCATCCTGCCGGTGGTGACGCTGGCTGGCTTGCAGGCAGGCCAGCTCGTCGGCGGCGCTGTCCTCACGGAGACCGTCTTCGCCTGGCCGGGCATCGGTCGGCTGATGTTCGATGCGCTGGTCCAGCGCGATTATTCCGTCCTGCTTGGCGTCTTCTTCGTCTCCTCGGCGATGGTCGTCTGCTTCAACATCGCGACCGATCTGGTCTACCGGATCGTCGATCCGCGCATCGAGGCAAACGCATGAACTTCCTCAAGCGCTTCGCCCGCAATCGCGGCGCCGTCATCGGCATCCTCATCCTGCTCGCCGTCATCGCCTTCGCGATCCTGGCGCCGACGCTCTATCCGCAATCGCCCTGGCGTCCGGTGGCCCGGCCTTTCCTGGCGCCCTTCGTCAACGAACGCTTCCCGCTTGGCACCGACACGCTCGGCCGCAATCTTGCCTCGGGCCTCGTCCATGGCGCCCGCGTCTCGCTGATGATCGGCGTGGTCTCGACGCTGGTCGCGCTGGTGATCGGCGTGCCGCTCGGCGCGGTCGCCGGCTATGCCGGTGGCTTCGTCGATGACGCGCTGATGCGCTTCACCGAGTTCTTCCAGACCATTCCCTCCTTCGCGCTCGCGATCGTGCTGGTTGCGATCCTGCAGCCGCAGCTCGGCTCGATCGTCCTCGCGATCGGCGTGGTCAGTTGGCCACCGGTTGCGCGATTGGTGCGAGGGGAGGTGCTCTCGTTGCGAAGTCGCGAATATGTCCAGGCGGCCGTCACCATCGGCCAGTCGACGCCGCGGATCATCTTCAGCCAGGTCCTGCCCAACACCATCGCTCCGATCATCGTCATGGGCTCGCTGATGATCGGCTCGGCGATCCTGCTGGAATCCTCGCTCTCCTTCCTGGGTCTCGGCGATCCCAACCTGATGAGCTGGGGCTATATGGTCGGAGCCGGCCGCACGCGCCTGCTCGACGCCTGGTGGATCAGCTTCTTCCCCGGTTTCGCGATCTTCCTGACAGTGCTCGCGCTCAACCTCGCCGGAGAGGGGCTGAACGATGCCTTGAACCCGCGTCTCGCACGGGGGCGCGAATGACCGCGCCCGCGCTCTCCATCGAAGGCCTGACGCTGGCCCTGCCGGCGATGGCCGACCGGCCGAACGCCGTCGAGAACGTCTCGCTCGCCATCCAGACGGGCGAGACGCTCTGCGTCGTTGGCGAATCCGGTTCCGGCAAGTCGATGATCGCCCATGCCGTGATGGGCCTGCTGCCCAAGGCGGTGAAGCCGGTTGCCGGCCAGGTCAAACTCGCGGGCCGCGACCTTCTCGCGCTCGACGAACAGGCGATGCAGGACGTCCGCGGCCGCGAGGTCGGCATGATCTTCCAGGAGCCGATGACCTCGCTCAACCCGGTCATGCGCATCTCCGACCAGATCGTCGAGACCTTCGAGGCCCATGGCCTGCACGACAGGGCGACGCGCCGGGCCCGCGCCATCGATCTCCTGACCGAGGTCGGCCTGCCCGATCCGCCACGCCTCGCCAAGGCCTATCCGCATGAGCTGTCCGGCGGCCAGCGCCAGCGCGTGATGATCGCGATGGCGCTCGCCTTGGAGCCGAAGCTCCTGATCGCCGACGAGCCGACGACCGCGCTCGACGTGACCACCCAGGCGCAGATCCTCAAGCTCATCGACAACCTGCGCCATCGCCACGGCACGGCCGTGCTCTTCATCACCCATGACATGGGCGTGGTCGCCGAGATCGCCGACCGCATCGCCGTGCTGGAGAAGGGCGTGCTGGTCGAGGAGGGCACGGCCGATCAGGTGCTCGGCTCGCCCAGCCATCCCTATACCCAGAAGCTGCTCGCCGCCGTGCCCTCGCTGACGCCGGCCGTGCTGCCGCCGTTGCCGGATACCGCGCCGGTGATCAGCGTCGAGGGGCTCGGCAAGACCTATCGCAAGCGCTCGCTCTTCGGCGTCGCGCGCGAGGTCAAGGCGGCCGACGACATCTCCTTCGCGCTCGTCCGTGGCGAGACGCTCGGCCTCGTCGGAGAATCTGGCTCGGGTAAGTCGACGGTAGGGCGCTGCTGCCTGCGCCTGATCGAGCCGGATCGCGGCCGGATCGCGCTCGGCGATCTCGTCCTCTCCGAACTGAAGCCGGCCGAACTGCGCCGCCAGCGCAAGCGCATCCAGATGGTCTTCCAGGATCCCTTCGCCTCGCTCAACCCGCGCCAGACCGTCGGCCGCATCATCTCGGATGGCCCGGTCGCCCATGGCACCCCGCGCAAGGAAGCGCTGGCGCGGGCGAAGGAGCTGCTGGAGCTTGTCGGCCTTTCCGCCAATGCCATCGACCGCTACCCGCATGAATTCTCGGGCGGCCAGCGCCAGCGCGTCGGCATCGCGAGGGCGCTCGCGCTCGAACCGGATGTGCTCGTCGCGGACGAGGCGGTCTCGGCGCTCGATGTTTCCGTGCAGGCGCAGATTCTGAAGCTGATCAAGGACATCCAGAGTCGGCTCGGCCTCGCCATCCTCTTCGTCACGCATGACCTGCGCGTCGCCGCGCAGATTTGCGACCGCATCGCCGTGATGCAGCGCGGCCGCATCGTCGAGACCGGGCCGACGGCGGCGATCTTCGCCGACCCGCAGCACGCGTATACGCGGCAGCTGCTGGCGGCGGTGCCGGGCGGCGGGCGCTTCGGGCAGTAATAGGGCAGCGCTCCGCGTCATGGTCGGGCTTGTCCCGACCATCCACGTCTTTCCCTTCATCCATGTCGTAAGGCGTGGATGCTCGGCACAAGGCCGAGCATGACGGATTTGGCCTAAAGGAGACCCGCCCCATGCCTCTCGATCCCGCCTTGCGTGACAAGATCCTCGCCGCCGTCGAGGCGGGCTTCGACGAGCAGGTCGCCTATACACAGGAGCTGGTCCGCTTCGCCTCGACCCGTGGGCAGGAGCATACGGTCCAGGATTTTATCTTCCGGGCTATGAAGCAGCGCGGCTTCACCATGGACCGCTTCGCCATGGACAGGGAGCTGATCGCGGCCCATCCCGGCGGCGCGCCCTTCTCCGACACGCATTCCGAAGCCCCGATCGTCGTCGGCATCCATCGCCCCCGCGAGGAGAAGGGCCGCTCGCTGATCCTGCAGGCCCATGTCGACGTCGTTCCGGCCGGCCCCGCCGATCAATGGAAGCGCGCGCCGTTCGACCCTGTCATCGAGGGCGACTGGATGTATGGCCGCGGCAGCGCCGACATGAAGGCCGGTGCCGCCGCCAATCTCTTCTGCCTCGATGCGCTGCGTCGCATCGGCATGCAGCCGGCGGCGACGGTCTATGTCGAATCCGTCGTCGAGGAGGAATCGACCGGCAACGGCGCGCTGATGACGCATCTGCGCGGCTATCGCGCCGAGGCCGCGCTGATCCCGGAGCCGGAATACGAGATGCTGGCCCGCGCCAATGCCGGCGTGCTCTGGTTCCAGTTCGAGGTGCGCGGCATCCCCGCCCATGTCCGCGAGATGGGCACCGGCGCCAACGCGATCGATGCCGCCTATCGCGTCGTGGCGGCTTTGCGCAAGCTTGAGGAGCAGTTCAATCTCGAGAAGGCCGGCCGCGAGCATTTCGAGGACGATCCGCACCCGATCAACCTGAACATCGGCAAGATCGAGGGCGGCGACTGGGCCTCCTCGGTGCCCTGCTGGTGCCGGGTCGACTGCCGCGTCGGGCTCTATCCCGGCATCACCGCCAAGGAGACGGCGCAGCGTATCGAGGATTGCATCCGCGAGGCCGCGCGTAGCGATTCCTTCCTGGCGAACAATCCGCCGAAGGTGACCTTCAACGGCTTCTGGGCCGAGGGCTATGTGCTGGAACCCGGCAGCGAGGCCGAGGCCGTGCTCGCCCGCGCCCATGAAGCCGCGCTCGGCAAGCCGCTGAAGAGCTTCATGACGGCCGCCTATCTCGATACCCGCGTCCACGCGCTCTACGACAAGATCCCGGCGCTCTGCTACGGCCCGATGGGCGAGAACATCCACGCCTTCGACGAGCGCGTCAGCCTGGCTTCGGTGAAGCGCATCACCGGGGCCATGGCGCTCTTCGTCGCTGAATGGTGCGGGCTCGAAAGCATCGAGGGGTGAGCGAGGGCAAGCCGGGCAGGGCGCTGCTGCTCGTTCCCCTGCTCGGGCTGCTCTGGGGCTTCAACTGGCCGGCGGTGCGGATCTCGCTGACCGAGATCGCGCCCTGGACCCTGCGCGCTGCCGGCATGAGCTTCGCCGGACTGGTGCTTGTCGGGATCGCGTTGGCACGCGGCGTCCCGCTTGCGGTGCCGCGCGCGCAATGGCTGCGGCTGATCGTCGCCGGCTTCCTCTCGATCGCCGCCTTCAACGTGCTGCTCGCCTTCGCGCAGCTCGCTGCGCCGACCTCGCGCGCGGCGATCCTGACCTTCACCATGCCGATCTGGGCGACGCTGCTCGCCCGCTTCGTGTTGGGCGAGGTTTTCGACGGCCGGCGCCTCGCCGGGCTCGCGCTCGGCATCTCCGGTCTCGTCTGCCTCGGCCTGCCGTTGATCCTCGCCGGGCAGCTTTCCTTCGGCCTGACGCTGGCGCTGCTTGCGGCGGTGAGCTGGGCATTCGGTACGATCGTGACCAAGCGCTGGCCGGTCTCGGCCCCGGCGCTGACCATAGCCGCCTGGCAATTGCTGATCGGCGGCCTCGTCGCAGGCATCGGCATGCTGGTCTTCGAGGGGCTGCCAGTGCCGAAGCTCCTGTCGCCGCGCGTGCTGACGGCGCTGAGCTTCCACATCATCGGCGCGCAGGCGCTCGCCTATTTCCTCTGGTTCACGGTCGTGGCGCGCCTGCCGGCGGGAATAGCCAGTCTCGGCACGCTGATGGTGCCTGCGATCGGCGTGCTCGGCTCGGTGCTGCTGCTCGGCGAGCGGCCGACGCCGACCGATTGGCTGGGCCTCTGCCTCGTGATCGCCGCTTCCGGCGCGATCCTGATCCCGGCCCGTCGCGCCTGACGCGGCTCAGTTCGGCGCGGGGATGCTGTAGCGCTGGGCCAGCACCGCGCTCATCGCGGCGACGAGTTCGGCGATGAGCCCGCCTTTCTCCCAGGAATAGATCGAGACGACCATCGCCGGCTCTGCGCCGAAGGCCGTATAGGGCCTGACCTGGCGGCCGATCGTGGTGCCGACGGGCAGGAGCGAGAGCCCGAGCCCGGCCTCGACCGCCACGATGACGTTATAGAGATTGCTGCTCGACAGGGCGATGTACCAGCGATGCCGCTCGCGCTCGATCCGCTCGAACATGGCGTCGCGATAAAGCCCGCCGGGTGGGAAGGTGACAAGCGGCAGCGGCTCGGGCCAGCTCTCCGGCGCCTCGGCGCTCTCGAACCAGGCCATCGCCTCGGGATAGCTGGCGCGGTGGTCGGCGCTTGCGGAGGGCTCCTTGACGATGACGATGTCGAATTCGCCGGCCCGGTAGCGTCGCGTCAACTCGCGGCTCAAGCCCGCGACCACGTCGAGGCGGACTTCGCGATGCTGCCGCGTGAAGCCGGCGAAGACCTGGGCCATGTTGCCGGTCACGATATCGTCGGGCACGCCGATGCGGATAGAGGCTGTACCGGCGGAATCGCCGAGCATTGTCTCCGCCTCCTGCTGCAGCGTCAGGATGCGCCGGGCATAGCCGAGCAGGCGCTCGCCCGAGGCTGTGGCGCGGACCGGGCGGGCGACGCGATCGATCAAGCCGCGCCCGACCGCTTCCTCCAGCCGCGCGAGCTGCTGGCTGATGGTCGATTGCGTCATGTTGAGACGCTCGGCCGCCTGGGTGAAGCTGCCGGTATCGGCGATGGCGACGAAGGAGCGGAGCAGGCGGGGATCGAGCATCGGCGGCCGGTGCCGTTGGTCTGGAGCAGGGATGCTGATCATATTCGCAGGGCCACTGGACGATATCCAGATATTTAATTTTCAGATGGACACCGAGACCTTTATTCAGGGACCAAGGCAAGCTTGCCTTGCCTGATCGACGGGGTGCCGCCGCGCCGGCCGATGCCGCCCGCGCGTCCCAAGGAGACGGAATTGACTCGATTTTCGCCGATCCTTGCCTTCGTTCTTCTCCTACTGGCCTTCGGCCCGCAGACAGCCTTCGGACAAGCCATGACCGACACCAGATTGCATGCCGCCGCCGCCAAGGATGATGTCGCCACGATCAAGCGGCTCCTCGTCGAGGGCGTCGCCGTCGACGGCCGCGACAGCCGGGCTCAGACCGCCCTCCTGGTCGCGACCCACGAGAACCGCGTCAATGCCGCCCGCGCCCTGATCGAGGCCGGCGCCGACGTCAACGCCAAGGACGGGATGAACGACAGCCCCTATCTCTATGCCGGGGCGCGCGGTCACCTCGCCATCCTCAAGCTGACGCTCGAACACGGCGCCGACCTGAAGAGTACCAATCGCTATGGCGGCACGGCGCTGATCCCGGCCTGCGAGCGCGGCCATGTCGAGACGGTCCGCACGCTGATCGCGGCTGGCGTCAAGGTCGATCACGTCAACAATCTCGGCTGGACCGGCCTGCTGGAGGCGATCATCCTCAGCGATGGCGGCGAGAAGCATCAGCAGATCGTCAAGGACCTGCTCGCGGCGGGCGCCGATGTGAACCTCGCCGATCGCGACGGCGTGACCCCGCTCCAGCATGCCCGCAGCCGCGGCCAGACGAAGATGCAGCAGATTCTGCAGGCTGCCGGCGGCCGTTGAACGGGGTGACGATCATGAGCCAGGCACAGCGTTTCCTTTGTGAGGCCATCGAGCTCGCTCAAACCAACATGGAGCACGGTGGCCGGCCTTTCGGCGCCGTGGTCGTCAAGGACAGCGAGGTCGTTGCGACCGGCGTCAACGAGATCGTCACGACCAACGACCCGACCGCCCATGCCGAGATGACGGCCTTGCGCGCGGCGAGCCGCAAGCTCGCTTCACCGAACCTCGCCGGCTGCGCGGTCTATGCCAGCGGCCATCCCTGCCCGATGTGCATGGCGGCGATGCGGCTCTCCGGCGTCAGCGAGGTCTATTACGCCTATTCCAACGATGACGGCGCCCCCTTCGGCCTGTCGACGGCGGCGATCTATGCCGATCTGGCGAAACCGTTCGCCGAGCAGTCGATGAAGATCGCTTATGTGCCGGTTCGCCTCGAATCCGGGCCCGATCTCTATGCCGAGTGGAAGCGACGCCAGCCTAAGTCGGCTTGAGCCTATGACACCTGAACGACCCGGCGCTTCGCGCGTGTTGCTGCTTGCGGCTGTGGTGCTGGTCGGCCTGAACCTGCGCCCGTTCCTGACCGGCATTGGCCCGCTCGCGGCGGAAATCCAGGCCGCGACGGGCTTGGGTTTTGGCAGCCTCTCGCTGTTCACGCTGGTGCCGATGCTGCTGATGGGCGTGTGCGCGTTCGCCGGGCCGTGGCTCCAGCGTGTGCTCGGCGCAAGGATGGCCGTGGTCGGCGCGCTCTGCGTCCTTTGCGCAGCCGCGGCTCTGCGGCTGGTCACGACGAGTGGCGAGGGGCTGATCGCGACGGCCGCCTTGTGCGGGCTTGGTGTTGCGGTGGTGCAGTCGGTCTTTCCCGGCATCGTCAAGGCCGAGTTTCCCGGTCGGGTCGCGGTGGTGATGGGGCTCTACTCGGCGATGCTGATGGGCGGCGGCGCCCTGGGCGCGCAGCTCTCGCCGGTGATCGCCGAACGTTTCGGGAGCTGGCATCTCGGCCTCGGCTGGATCGCGTTGCCGGCCGCCCTGGCGGCGCTGGTCTCGGCTGTGGCTCTGCCTTCAGGACGTGCGGGGCAGCGCGGCGGGCTGTCGACGTTTGCTCTGTTGCGCCGTCCGCGCAGCTGGCTCCTGATGGTCTGTTTCGGACTGGTGAATGGCGGCTATGCCTCGGTGGTCGCCTGGCTTGCGCCTGCCTATCAGGCGATGGGCTGGTCGGGGGCGCAGAGTGGCGGTTTGCTGGCTGTAATGGCCGCAAGCCAGGCCGTGGCGGCGCTCGGTATTCCCGCATTGGCGGCGCGCAATCCCGACCGCCGCTTCTGGATCTGGCTCGCGCTGGCTTGTCAGATCGCCGGCTTTGCCGGCTTGGCGTGGTGGCCGCTCGCGGCGCCGACCGGCTGGGCGGTGGCGATCGGTGTCGGGCTTGGCGCCGGCTTCGCGTTGTTCCTGATCGTGGCGCTCGACCATATCGACAATCCCGCCAATGCCGGCGCCTTGTCGGCGCTGATGCAGGGCGGCGGCTTCCTGATCTCCGCCATTCCGCCGGGGATCGTCGCGCTGCTGCGCGATGCCGGCGGCAGCTTCACCGCCGGCTGGCTGATGCATCTGACCTGCGCGGTGCTGGCCGGTTTGATGGCGCTGCGTTTCGCACCGCGCGGCTATGCCCGCGCGATGCGGCTGGCGCCGGAGGCCGATCAGGCCTTGTCGCCGAGATAGGCGGTCGCGTCGATCTCGACGATGCAGTTCGGAGAACCGAGTCCGTTGACGATGCAGGAGACGCGATGCGGCGTCGCCTCGGCGAAATTGGCGAAATAGACCTCGTTCATCGGCTCCCAATAGGCGCGGTCGGTGACGTAGACCGTGCACTTCACGACATCGTCGAGGCTGCCGCCGGCCTCTTCGAGCAGCGCCTTGATATTGTCGATGCATTGCTGGGTCTGGGCGCGGGGATCGCCGACGGCGAGCTTGCCGTCCTTGTCGGTCCCGACGCAGCAGACGAACATGAAGCCGCCGGCGACCGTCGCCTGGGCAAAGGGCAGGCGGCCCTTGTGGATGCGGTCCGAGGTGATGATGCGCTTGGGCATGGTAGGCTCCGTCAACGGGCGGTCACCCTAGCGGCCGGGCGCGCCCGGCGGAATGCGGCGTTCGGGAAACGGTGTAAGTCTCGTTGTTGCACCCGTACCCTGTCGTCACCGCAAGATTCCGCAATCTCTCTTCTCTCATGCGCTTAAATGACTAATCTGGAGGCGGGCCGGGCTGATCAACCATGGCAAGGTCACCACTGCCGAGGGCTTGGGACGCATCGGGAATGGGATGGGTATCGCTGGACGCCTATGACGAGGACCGCGTGTCGGTCATCAGCCGGAAGCTGGCGGCGGCTATCGATGCCGCGACATTCGGCGAGGGATCATGGGGCGAGGTGCCGGCGATCCTGAGCGAGGCCTTCCCCGGTTCCTGGGGTGGGCTCGCCAATGTGAGCTTCCCCGAAAACCGTCTTAACTTCCTGTCGCTCCAGAATATGGAACCGGCCTTCATGGCCGCCTACGCGGAGCATTTCGCATACGTCAATCCTTGGAATGCGTATTGGGGGCGCATCAAGGGAACCACGATTGCGGCCTCGGAGGAGGTCTCCCCGGCGCAGAACTTCATCAAGACCGAGTTTTACAACGATTGGCTGCTTCCCCAGAACCGCGCGGTGGCGGCCGCCGCCATGAAGCTCGTCGGCGAGAGCGGCGAGGTCGTGAACCTCCTTGTGCATTACCCTCTCTCGAAATCCGGCGTCTACGACAGGGCGGCGGTGAAGGTCCTGGCCGGTATCCGCGGCAATCTCGATCGTTCGCTCAATCTGGCCCGCCTCCTGCGCGCGGATCTGGAAACGGCGGTCGCCGAAGCGGCCCTTGTGGAACGCAGCCGCTGCGCGGCCTTCATCGTCGATGGCGACCGTTGCCTGCGCGAGGCAAACCGGCTTGCGGAACGTCTCTTCGCTTCGGGGCATGGCGTGACTGTTCGACATGGCCGCTGCCATCTTGCGGATGCGGCTGCGGATGCCCGCTTCGCGATGGCTCTGGGGAAGCTGTCCCGAGGAGAGCCGACGCCGATCTCGCGGATCGGTTTCCGCACCGCGGCCGGTGCATGGCAGGTATCGCTTGCCACGTTGCCGATCGCGCAGCCGCCCGGGCGATCGCGTCTTGCCTTGCTTCCGCTCCGGCGCATGGTCCTGGTGCTGGCCGTCGATCTCGGCTCAAGGGCATCGAACGCCGGCAGCCTCGAGGCGCTCGGCGGAGGCTTCGGCCTGACGCAGTCGGAGATCGCCTTCTGCAAGCGCCTGCTGCTGGGCGAAACGATCGCCGAGGCGGCAGAGAAGCTGGGCATTACCCAGGGAACCGCCCGGACGCGCTTGAAGGCGATCTTCCAGAAGACCGGCACGTCGCGGCAAGCGGAGCTGATGCTGCTGCTGGTCAGTATGAGCTGATCGGGCAGGGTGCGCTGGAGCTTCGATTTCCTCCCCGACACGACCAGCGGTGATCGTGGCTGCAAGGGGCTCGCCATCGTCGATCGTGGACGCCGGCCGACCAGTCATTGGCCGGTGCCAGGCAACTCGTCTCAGCACAGAGCGAACTCGTCTCTTTAACTTAACCGCCAAGCTATTTGGAAAATCCAGCATCGGCCTTCAGAGACAAAGGCCCTGATGGCCGCACGCTCAGCCGCTCGACGCCCCTCCAATGGGGCTTTCTGCGGGTGGGATAAACGACAAGCCGCGCCAATTGCGCACCAATTTCGTCGTCGCTGGAAATTCGCGGGTTGTCCGGGAGATGGCTGGTGCTGCGAGAGAGGATTGAACTCTCGACCTCTCCATTACCAATGGAGTGCTCTACCACTGAGCTACCGCAGCAGGTCCGGCAGCCGATGCGTTCGCGGTTGCTCTGAGGCGGTTGCGGGCGCTGGCGTCGTTCCGAAGCGGCGCCCTGATGCCACAACCTTGTGACGGACGCAACCCGCTCGATCAATCCGGCAACAATAACCGTGGATCGATCCGGAAGAGCCGGCCGTCGCCAAGCAGATGGGCGCTCAATCCTTCGCGGAACAACGGCCGGAAAGCGGCGTCGCGCAGGTTGAGGCCGCCGGCATAAGCACCCATCGCCGGCATCACACAGCGCTGCGCCGACAAGGCGAAACAGCGCCGCCGGATCGCTCGCCCGCGCATCCTGACCTTGGCGGCCGGATGCAGATGCCCGGCGATTTCGTAGCCGCCCTCGCAAGCGGCAGGCTCGTGGCGCAAGGTCACGTTGGCAATCACGATCTCCGCCATGCTCTCGCCACCCATGGCGCGGCTGATCGCCGGGTCATGATTGCCGGTGATCCAGACCCAGTCGCGGCCCTGCTGCATCGCAGTGAGTCCGGCCCGCATCTCCGGCGCGAGACGGTTTTCCGCATCGCGGTCATGAAAGGAATCGCCCAGCGCGATTACGCGGGCCGGCTGGTGGCGCCGGATCGCGGCGGCAAGCGCCGCAAGCGTCGCGGTCGAATCATAGGGCGGCAACATCACGCCGCGCGCCGCATAGGCCGAGCCTTTCTCCAGATGCAGGTCCGCGACGACGAGCGTGCGTTCCTCCGGCAGCCAGAGCGCGGCGGAGAGATCGGGCACGAGCGCGAGCCGGCCCAGCATGAAGGCCTCGCCCGTCTCCCCAGGCCCTTTGGCCGGCACTGCGGCTGCAACCGTCACGCCATCGCCTCTTCCGTCAACATCGCCTCTGCTTCTGCCAGGATCTCGTCCGCCGCTTCGCCGAAGACTGCCTCGCGCCCGATCTCGAGCATCACGGAGACGCCGAGCGGCGAGACATGGTCGAGCGGCTGATGCACGATTCGGCCGCTGATCCGTGTCAGCATCTCACCAAGTCGGCGAATGTCGAGCAGGCCCGTCGCCGCATCGGCCCGCGCCGCCTTGAGCAGGATATGGTCGGGCTCGTGCCGGCGCAGCACATCGTAGACGAGGTCGGTCGAGATCGTCACCTGTCGGCCGCTCTTCTCCTGGCCGGGGAAGCGGCGCTCGATCAGCCCGCCGATGATGGCGCAGGAGCGGAAGGTGCGCTTCATCAGCGCCGATTCCGCCATCCAGTCCTCGAGATCGTCGCCGAGCATGTCCTGCGCGAACAAGTCGTCGAGATTGAGTGCGCCGCGGGCGATCGCGGCCGTCATGTCGCCGAGCGTCCAGCAAGCCATGCCGTAATCGTTGCAGACGAAGCCGAGCGGGCGCATCCGGGCGCGCTCCAGGCGTCGCGTCAGCAGCATGCCCAGCGTCTGATGCGCGAGGCGGCCCTCGAAGGGGTAGGCGGCGAGATAGAAGCGCCCGCCGCGTGGAAAGGTCTCGACCAGGAGCTCACCGGGCTGCGGCAGACGCGATATCCGCTTCTGCGCGTGCAGCCAGGCGGAGACTTCCTCCGGAAGCGTATGCCAGAGGCTGGGCGAGGCCAGGATGGCGCGGACGCGGGCGGCGAGGAAGGTGGAGAGCGGGAACTTGCCGCCGTCATAGGACGGGATCTTCGGATCGGTGCCGGCGGCGGCGCGCGAGCAGACCGCCTCGTTCTCGACGATGCCCTCGAAGCGCAGCACCTCGCCGGCGAAGATGAAGGTGTCGCCCGACACCATCGTCTCGGCGAAATACTCCTCGATCTCGCCGAGCACGCGCCCGCCGCGCGTAATCATGCCGGCAACCTTTGGCGTTGAAGAACTGCCGGGCTTTCCGGCCCGCGCCCGGCCGAGCCGCACCTTCAGCATCGTCGCCTCGACGATGGTGCCGACATTCATGCGGTATTGCTGGATGACGCGCGCGTTGCTCGCCCGCCACAGCCCGGCCTTGTCCTGCCGAAGCTTGGCGAAGCGCTCATAGCTCTTCAGCGCATAGCCGCCGGTCGCGACGAAATTGACGACGGCGTCGAAATCCGCGCGGGTGAGATCGGCGTAAGGCGAGGCGGTCCGAATCTCCTCATAGAGCGCATCGGCCTGAAACCCGTCGGAGCAGGCGACGCCGAGGACATGCTGGGCGAGGACATCGAGCGCGCCGATGCGTGGCGGCGGCGTGTCCTGCGCGGCCTCGTGGACGGCTTCGAGCGCGGCGCGGCACTCCAGCAGCTCGAACCGGTTGGAGGGCACCAGCAGCGCCTCCGAGGGCTCGTCCATGCGGTGGTTGGAGCGGCCGATGCGCTGGATCAGCCGGCTCGCCCCCTTGGGCGCGCCGAGATTGACGACGAGATCGACATCGCCCCAGTCGATGCCGAGATCGAGTGTCGCGGTGCAGACCACGGCCTTGAGCCGGCCATCGGCCATCGCCGCCTCGACCTTGCGGCGCTGCTGGGCATCGAGCGAGCCGTGATGCAGCGCGATCGGCAGGTTGTCGTCATTGAGGTCCCACAAGGCCTGGAACGCGAATTCCGCCTGCATGCGCGTGTTGACGAAGACCAGCGTCAGTTTGTGCGTGCGGATGGCCTCATAGACTTCGGCCATCGCATGCCGCGTTGTGTGGCCGGCGATCGGCAGGCGGCGCTCGGTGTCGAGAATGCCGATGCGCGGCTTGGCCCCGCCTGCGACGGTGACGAGTCCCGCCGGTGTCCCGGCGCCGCCGAGATAGCGTTGCAGGTCGGCCGGCTCACGCACCGTGGCGGAGAGCCCAACGGCCGAGACCTGCGGCGCCAGCGCCTTCAGTCGCGCGAGACCGAGCGCCAGCAGGTCGCCGCGCTTGGAGGTCACCAGCGCATGCAGTTCGTCGAGCACGATGCGGCGCAAGGATGAGAAGAACGGCGCTGCATCGCGATGCGAGACCAGCAGCGCGAGCTGCTCCGGCGTCGTCAGCAGGATATCGGGCGGGCGCTGGATCTGGCGCGTGCGCTTGGCGGCGGAGGTATCGCCGGTACGCGTCTCGATCGTGATGGGCAGTCCCATCTCGCGTACGGGCGCTTCGAGATTGCGGGCGATATCGACGGCGAGCGCCTTCAGCGGCGAGATATAAAGGGTGTGTAACCCGTCATGCCGGCCCTTGCGCTCGGCCAGCTCGACCAGCGAGGGCAGGAAGCCGGCGAGTGTCTTGCCGGCGCCGGTCGGTGCGACCAGCAGCGTCGAGCGTCCGGCGCGGGCCTCCTCCAGCAGCGCGAGCTGATGCGGCCGCACGCTCCAGCCGCGACCAGCGAACCAGGCCTCGAAGGCAGGAGGGAGCGGGGAGGGGGCGGCCATGCCGGCCGAAGATAGGGGGAGACGGGGGAGAACGAAAGGGGAATAAAGCCATCGCTTCAATTGGTCGCCTCAAAGTGTCAGCGTGTGGCTGTCACCATGCATCCAAAGGCGCAGTCGCAGCGTATACACTGCGAGGTGTGGCCCCGCCTCAACGCCGCATCTGGGGCTGGCCCGGTCGCGACCCCCCCTTGCGGCCGGGTCTTATTTTTCGTTGCCGAGGCGGATGGTTTTCACCGCTTCTCCGCCACGACCAGCAGCCCCGGCACGGGGGCGCCCCGATCCTGCCGCGTACTGGCGGGCTCGACGAGTACGGGGGTGAGCCCGGCTTCGACCAGCCGCTCCCTCAGCCAGCCCTCCGCATGTGCGAACCGCCTGTCTTCTCCGACCACCACGCCTTCGGCGTCATGGCTCTGCACCGTGAAGGCCAGCAGCCCATCCGGCTCCAGCACGCGCGCGCTCTGGGCGAAGCAGGGGGCGAGATCGCCGAGATAGACGAAGACATCGGCCGCGACGACGAGATCGGCGGAAGCGTCCGGCCGGCTGGCGAGGAAGCTCGTCAGGCCGGCAACCGCAAGCTTGTCGTAGAGCGGCGTGCCGTCCGGCGCCATCTTGGCCCGGGCCCGCTCGATCATGCGCGGCGAGAGATCGCAGCCGGCGATGAAGCCGCTCTGCTCGTGGATCGCCTCGCCCATCAATCCGGTGCCGCAGCCGAGATCGTAGACGATGTCGAACCGGAAGGGCCGGCCGGCGTTGCTGCAGCAGCGGACGAGAGCCTCCTTCAGCAGGTCGGGCGCGTTGTAATGCAGGGTTTTTGTGAGATGGCTGTCGAAGCGGTCGGCATAGGCGTCGAACAGCGCGCCGGAGAAGTTCTCCGAGGTTGCCTGCTCGGCCGGCAAGGCGCCGATGCGGGCAAGGTCGAGCCGCGCGCCGAAATGGTCGTTGGGGTCGAGGTCGAGGCATTGCCGCCAGGCGGTTGCCGCATCCTCCCTGTGGCCGAGCGCTTCCTGCGCCAGCCCGTAGAGGTGCCAGGCGGCTGTGAAGTGGTAGGCTTGCGCCACGGTTTGGTCGAGGATGTCTACCGCGGCTTGTGGATCGCCATCTTCCAGCGCGGCTTTGGCTCGGCCGTAACGGCGGTCGAGCACCGGGTCGCCGGAGCTGGCAAAATGCATGGGCGAATCCTCGGATGTGGGGGAGGCGGGTCTAGAGCAACGCAACGCGAAGCTAAATCCGCCTTTCGAAGCAGTCCAATGCCGATTTCGGGTGGCGGGCGGCCATGCGCCCGCATCGCAACGCTGCACGGAGGAACATGACGCTGGCCAGACAAGGCGCGCGCTGGCGCCCCTCCGAACTGCTGCTGCCGACGCCGGCCGGGCTTTATTGCCCGCCCGCCGACATCCATATCGACCCGGTCCGGCCCGTGGCGCGAGCGCTGATCACGCATGGCCATTCCGACCATGCCCGCGCTGGCCATGGCGCCGTGCTGGCGACGCGGGAGACGCTGGCGATCATGGCGCTGCGCTACGGCGAGGGCTTTGCGGGCTCGCAGCAGGTCGCGGTGCCCGGCGAAGCGACCCGCATTGGCGAGGTCGATTTCACCTTCGTGCCGGCTGGTCATGTTCTCGGCTCCGCCCAGATTGCGGTCGAAAGCCGGGGCCTGCGCATCGTCGCCTCCGGCGACTACAAGCGCGAGCGCGACCCGACCTGCGCCGGTTTCGAGCCGGTGCTGTGTGACGTCTTCATCACCGAGGCGACCTTCGGCCTGCCGGTCTTCCGCCATCCGTCTGCGGCAGCAGAAGTGGCCAAGCTCGTCGAATCCGTCAGGCTCTTCCCGGAGCGAGCCCATATCGTCGGCGCCTATTCGCTGGGCAAGGCGCAGCGCGTCATGGCTCTGATCCGCGAGGCCGGCTACAACAGGCCGATCTACATCCATGGCGCCGTCGAGAAGATCACGGCCTTCTACGAAGCCGAGGGCATTCCGCTCGGCGAGATCAGGCTGGTTGCCGACACCGACCGCAAGACGCTGGGCGGCGAGATCGTCATCTGCCCGCCGAGCGCGACGCAGGATCTGTGGGCGCGCCGCTTTCCCGATCCGGTCACGGCCTTCGCCTCGGGCTGGATGCGGATCAGGGCACGGGCTCGCCAGAAGGGCGTCGAGCTGCCGCTCGTCATCTCCGACCATGCCGATTGGGACGATCTGCTGGCGACGATCAAGGAGGTCCAGGCCGGCGAGATCTGGGTGACCCATGGCGAGGCCGATGCGCTCGTCCATTGGTGCGGCACGGCGGGCCTCAAGGCCAGGCCGCTGCATCTCGTCGGCTATGGCGACGAGGGCGAGGCCGATCCCGTAGGGGAGGCGGCCGATGTGGCTTCTGTCTAGGCTCCGGTCAGCGCGAGGCGGCGACGACCGGGCGCGACGGCGCGGCCATGCCGAGCATGGCATTGGCCATGTCGCGGGCGAGGCAGTCATAACCGGCATCGCTCATGTGGAAGCCATCGGTCCAGAGCGCGGCCTTGAAGGCCTCGGCATCGTTGCGGTGCCATTCGCGCATCGCGTCGTAGCGGCCGAAGACCGGCACGGCCTCGCGACGGGCGACTTCGCCGACCGCTTCGACATATTGGCCGTAGCGCTGCGGATCGTGCACGGCGGGGAAGAACTGCGGGTCGAGGATGGTCAGCGCCGGGCCGGCCTCGCGGACGAGCGAAATGCCTTCGCCGATCATCGCCTTGAAGGCGTCGAGATCGCCGCCTCGGACGGCGTCGTTGGTGCCGACCTGCCAGATCACGAGGTCGTAGGGACGCGCGGCCATCGCAGCCTTCATGCGCGCGAGCGTCTGCGGCGCGGTCTCGCCGCCGATGCCGGCATTGACGATCTCGACCTGCGACTTCGGCCAGGACTTGGCGAGCAGGGCCTGCAGGCGGGCGGGATAGGTCTTGTCCTTGGCGCTGGCACCGACGCCTTCGGTCGAGGACGAGCCGATGGCGAGGATCGTCAGGGCCTTGCCCTGCGAGACCTTGGCGGAGAGCGGCGCAAGCGCAGCGTTCGAGCGCACGATCGGCGTCTCGCGGCAGGAGAAGCTCGCCGCTTGCGCGGGGGCTCCGACCGACACCATTGCAGCGATGACAGGCAAGGCAAGGAACCGCATCGCGGCACGCATCGGCGTCTCTCTCCCAGCTACTCCATTGCCGTTAAGGTTTGCTTCATGAACGGTATCTGAACGATGCGGTGCAACAGAAACGAACCGGCGCGGTGTGGCGCGGAGGCGACAGCATGAACCGCTTCGCCTGGCTGCTCGATCGCCTGGCCTATGAGCCGCGCCGCAACGCCAAGATTGCGCTGATCGCCGATTACCTGCGCACGACGCCCGATCCCGATCGCGGCTACGCGCTGGCTGCGATGACGGGCGGGCTCGTCTTCCGCAACGCCAAGGCCGGACTGATCCGTGCGCTGATCGCCGAGCGCACCGACCCGGTGCTCTTCGCGCTGTCCTATGACTATGTCGGCGATCTCTCGGAGACGGTCGCGCTGATGTGGCCGGCCCGGCATGGCTCCAACGCGGTGCCGCATCTGCCGGAGGTGGTCGAGAGCCTGCGCGAGGCCGGCAAGACCGATCTGCCGCGTCTCGTCGCCGGCTGGCTCGATGCGCTCGACGAGACCGGCCGCTGGGCGCTGCTGAAGCTCATCACCGGGGCCTTGCGCATCGGTGTCTCCGCCCGCCTGGCCAAGACGGCCGCGGCCAGCCTCGGTGGCGTTCCGCCCGACGAGGTCGAGCAGGTCTGGCACGGGCTGGAGCCGCCTTATGCCGAACTCTTCGCCTGGCTGGAGGGCAAGGGCGCACGGCCCGAGGCGCGCGATCCCGCGCCGTTCCGTCCGGTCATGCTCTCGCATCCGATCGAGGACGGCGATTTCGACAAGCTCGACCCGGCCGAGTTCTCCGCCGAATGGAAATGGGACGGCATCCGCGTTCAGGCGGTGAGCGGCCGCAAGGCCGACGGCACGCGCCTGACGCGGCTCTATTCGCGCACCGGCGAGGACATTGCCGCCGCCTTCCCCGATCTTATTGAGGAACTGACGATAGACGGCGCGCTCGACGGCGAATTGCTGGTGATGCGGGAGAGCACGGTCCAGAGTTTCAACACGCTCCAGCAAAGGCTCAACCGCAAGACTGTCACCGCCAAGATGCTGGGCGAGTTCCCCGCCCATATCCGCGTCTACGATCTGCTCGTCGATGGCGAGGAGGATATCCGCCACCTGCCCCTGGAAGAGCGGCGCCAGCGGCTGGAGGCTTTCCTCTCGCGCCTCGCCAGCATCCGCTTCGATCTCTCGCCGGTGATCCCTTTCGCCTCATGGGAGGAATTGACCGCTGCGCGCGCCGATCCGGCCGGTGCAGGGGCGGGCGCTGATGCGGAGGCGGTCGAGGGCTGCATGATCAAGCGCCGCGATTCGCCTTACCTGCCCGGCCGCCCGAAGGGCTACTGGTGGAAATGGAAGCGCGATGCCCGGCTTGTCGACTGCGTGCTGATGTATGCCCAGCGCGGCCACGGCAAGCGCTCGTCCTTCTACTCCGACTACACCTTCGGCGTCTGGCGCGTGGGCGAGGATGGCGGTGAGGAATTGGTCCCGGTCGGCAAGGCCTATTTCGGCTTCACCGACGAGGAGCTGATCGAGATCGACAAATATGTCCGCAAGAACACGCTGAATCGCTTCGGCCCGGTGCGTGAGGTTACGCATGAGGCTGGGTCCGGCCTTGTCTTCGAGGTCGCCTTCGAGGGCCTGCAGCGCTCGACCCGGCACAAATCCGGCCTCGCCATGCGTTTCCCCCGGATCAACCGCATCCGCTGGGACAAGCCGCCTGTTGAGGCCGACCATATCGAGGTACTGGAAGCGCTGTTGCCGACCAATGGTTGAGTCGGAATGGGTTGCAGCCTTGCGCTTGCAATGCTTGTGATGCGCGGCCTGCCTGAGGCAAAATGCCCGGGTCGGACAAATGCATCGGCCCGAAGCGGATAACGTGGCTTTCGGGCGGGGGCGGTGCAGGCTTTAAGGAGTGGGGCGATGAGCAAGCAGCCTTCGACGCGGATCGTCATCGCGGACGACCATCCGCTGTTTCGCGGTGCGCTGCGTCAGGCGGTGTCGAGCGCCATCGGTGGGGCCGAGGTCAGCGAAGTCGGCTCGCTGGAAGCTCTGACGGAGGCGCTGGCGAGCGGCGGCGATGCCGATCTCGTCCTGCTCGATTTGACCATGCCGGGTGTGCAGGGCTTCTCGGGCCTGCTTTTTCTGCGGGCCGACCACCCGGAGATCCCGGTCATCGTCGTCTCCGCCAATGACGATCCGGCGGTGATTCGCCGTTGCATCGAGTTCGGCGCGCTCGGCTTCCTGCCTAAGACGGCCGATGTCGCGCAGATGGGCGAGGCGATCCGTGCGGTGCTCGACGGCAGCGTCTGGACCCCGCCCGGCGTCGATCTCTCGGCCCCCGTGGATGCCGAGATCGCCGATATGGTCCGCCGCCTGTCGACGCTGACGCCGCAGCAGGTGCGCGTGCTGATGATGCTGTCGGAGGGACTTCTCAACAAGCAGATCGCCTATGAGCTCGGCGTCTCCGAGGCGACGGTGAAGGCGCATGTCTCGGCGATCCTGACCAAGCTCGACGTCGACAGCCGCACGCAGGCCGTGATCGCGGCCTCGAAGATCGCCGGCACCGCCTGGGCGACGACGGGCGCCGCGGCGACGGCCTGACGATCGTTGCCTGACAGCTGAGCTGCCTTCGAAAACCTGGCGAGGTCATCCCGGGCTTGACCCGGGATCCATGCCTGAGCGTTTCCAGAAAAGGTTCGGGCATGGATCCCGGATCTCCGCTTCGCTGCGTCCGGGATGACCCGCGCTTTATGCGGGCAGTTTGGTCTATGAGAAATCGAAGGCGGCGTTCAGTCCCCGTTCAAGCGCGGCCTGTTTCAGGGTAAGACAGCGCGGAAGCGCCCCGGATCGACTTGGGGTGCAACAGGATGACGATGGCTTCCATGGAACGGTTTCTCGGCGGCTCGCCCCTCAGCGTCCTCGTCCGCCTGATCTTCATCTCGCTTCTGGTCGGCGCGGCGATGGCTTTCCTCGGCCTCTCCCCGCAGAGCCTCTATGAGGCCGCCGCGCGCTTCCTGCGCTCGATCACCGGGCTCGGCTTCGGCGCGGTGCGCGAGGTCGGGCAATGGGTCATCGCCGGCGCCCTGATCGTCGTCCCGCTTTGGCTGCTGATGCGGCTCTTCGCGGCGCGGAAGTAAGCCTTACAGCCCTTCGCCGCGCGCGATCGCCGCCGCATCGCGCCCGATCAGGGCGGTCAGGCGTGTCAGCCCGGCGCGCCGTGCCCGCGTGGCGAGGCCGGTCTTGATCTCCTTGGCGAGGCCCGGCCCCTTGAACACCATCGCCGAGTAGAACTGTACCAGCGTGGCGCCGGCACGGATCTTGGCGAAGGCCGTCTCGGCCGAATCGACGCCGCCGACGCCGACCAGCGGGAACTGCCCTTCGACGCGCAGGAAGGCCTCGGCCAGGATGCGGGTAGAGGCCGTGAAGAGCGGCTTGCCGGAAAGCCCGCCGGTCTCGGCCTTGCTGGCGCTGCGCAGGCTCTCCGGGCGCGCGATCGTGGTGTTCGAGACGATCAGCCCGTCGACATGGCGCTTGCGCGCGACGGCGATCATGCCGTCGAGCTCGGGCAGGGTGAGATCCGGCGCGATCTTGATCAGGATCGGCGTGCGCTTGCCGCTGGCCGCGACCTCGTCCCGCGCGGCGAGCGTGCGTGCGACGAGATCGTCGAGCGCGCTTTCCGCCTGCAGGTCGCGCAGGCCCGGCGTGTTCGGCGAGGAAACGTTGATCGTCAGGAAATCGGCGAGCGGGGCGAGCCGGCGCGCCAGCGTGGCGTAGTCGGCCGCGCGGTCGGCCGATTCCTTGTTGGCGCCGAGATTGACGCCGACGAGCCCACTGCGGCCCCGGCGCGCCTCGAGCCGCTTCGCCACGGCCTCCATGCCCTCGCTGTTGAGGCCGTAGCGGTTGATGACGGCCTCGTCCTCCAGCAGGCGGAAGACGCGCGGGCGCGGGTTGCCGGGCTGCGGCAGCGGCGTTACGCCGCCGACCTCGACGAAGCCGAAGCCGAGCCCCAGCGCGCCGTCGATCGCCTCGGCATTCTTGTCGAAGCCGGCCGCGAGGCCGACCGGGTTGGAGAAGGACAGCCCGAACGCCTCGGTCGCGAGCGCGGGATCGTCGGCTCCAGGCTTCAATGCCGGTGCCGTGGCGAGCGCGGTGACGGTCAGCCGGTGCGCCGTCTCCGCATCCATGCGGTGGATCAGCGGGCGGGCGAGGTTGAACAGGCCGCCGATCATGCGAGCGTCTCCGGAAGAATGTGGCTGCCGTCGGTCTTCAGCGGCATGGGGGCGATCCAGCGGACAACCTTCGGATCGAGCGGGGCATAAAGATGCGGGAAGAGCGCGCCGCCGCGCGAGGTCTCGTAGCGTAGGGCCGGGCCGAGGCGTTCGTCCTCGATGGCGATGAGCAGGAGCCCGTCCTGTCCGGCGAAATGCTTCGCCGCGGTCTCGGCGACCTGGGCGCCCATGGAGAAATGGATATAGCCGTCGGCGAGGTCGACCGGGGCGCCGTCGAAACGGCCCTTGGCCTCGGCTTCCGACCAGAGCGCGGCAGGGCATATCTTGTAGATCAGGGGCACCGGAAGTCTCGCGCGGACATGTCGGGCACCGGCTTAAACGCTGGCAGGAGGATTCCGCAAGCCGTTGTCTGATTGTGGCGAGATTCGGATTGAAATCTTATACGATAGGGGATATTTCCTATCTTCAATCCCCGCCCCACGGCAAGAGCGAAGCGAGGCCTGCGCGATGCTGTCACATGACCAGATCTGGGGGGCGATCGACACGCTCGCCCAGCGCTACGGTTTCACCGCCTCGGGGCTGGCGCGCAAGGCCGGGCTCGATGCCACCACCTTCAATCGCTCCAAGCGCGTCGCTCCGGATGGGCGTGAGCGTTGGCCCTCGACCGAATCGATCTCCAAGATCCTGGTCGCGACCGGCGCGTCTTTCGATGAGTTCATGAGCGTGGTGCTGCGCCGGGAGCCCGCGCCGGCGCGTACGATTCCCTTGATCGGCTTCGCCCAGGCAGGCTCGGGCGGCTTCTTCGACGATGGCGGTTTCCCCGCCGGCACGGGCTGGGAGGAGGTCGCCTTCCCCGGCGTCGCCGACGAAAAGGCCTATGCGCTGGAGATATCAGGCGATTCGATGCTGCCGCTCTATCGCGACGGCGACACCATCATCGTCTCGCCGACCGCGACGGTGAGGCGCGGCGACCGGGTCGTGGTCAAGACGGTGGAGGGCGAGGTGCTGGCCAAGCAGCTCAAGCGCCAGACGGCCAAGACGGTCGAGTTGGCCTCGCTCAACCCGGAGCATGCCGACCGCGTGCTGAACAATGCCGAGATCGCCTTCATGGCGCGGGTGATCTGGGCGAGCCAGTAGGTACGCTTCTCACTCGTTGTCATTCCGGGGCGACCCGTAGGGTCGAGCCCGGAACCCATGAACACACCATTTCCGTCATGGTCGGGCTTGTCCCGACCATCCACGTCTTCCTGTCTGCAATGCGGTGCTCAAGACGTGGATGCTCGCCACAAGGGCGAGCATGACGAAAACTGGAACAAGGTTGCGGTCATGGGTTCCGGGCTCTTCGCTGCGCGAAGCCCCGGAATGACGGCGTAGTTTCGTCAAGCACAGCGCCTTAATGCCCGTTGGCGCGCCGCGCCGGCAGCATAACCGCGAAGATCGCGCCCGTGCTCGAAGGTTCCAGCGCGATCGAGCCGCCATGGAGCCGGACCAGCTCGGCTGCGACCGCCAGCCCGAGGCCGGTGCCGCCGGGCGTCACCGAGCCGCGGAAGGCCTGGAACAGGTTGGCCCGCGCCCGCTCCGGCACGCCGGGGCCGTTGTCGATGATGCGTAGCGCCACCGAGCCGTTCTCCGGCCCACCCGTCACCGTCAGGACCGGCAGGTTTCCGGCCTCCGCCCCGGCCCGCGTCAGCGCCTGGATCGCGTTGCGCATCAGGTTGGTCAGCACGCGCGCCATCTGGTCGGGGTCGCAGGGCGCCGACAATTCGGGGGGGACGCGGTTCTCGAAGCGCGGCTGCTTGCCCTCGCCGAGGCCGAGCATCTCCGCTTGTTCGGCGACGAGCTGCCTCAGCGGGACGTCGCGGATCGCGGGTGTCGCCTCGGCGGCGCGGCCATAGGCGAGGGTCGCCTGGCAGAAATCGATGGCGCGGCCGAGCGTCGCGATCAGGCGCGGCGCGAACCGGCGGATCTTGGCGTCGCGGGTCTCGATCAACTGGTCGGACATGAGCTGCGCCGCCGCCAGCATGTTGCGCAGGTCGTGATTGATCTTGGAGACGGCGAGGCCGAGTTCGGCGAGATGCTTCTTGGTGCGCAGCTCATCGGCCAGCGTCGCCTCCATGCGGGCGAGCGCGCGCTCCGCCTCGCCGATCTCGTCGGCGCGCAGCGAGGGCTCGATGATCCGCCGGGGGTTCTCGGGATCGGCCTCGAACTCCATGACATTGGCCGCCAGATGCCGGATCGGCCCGATGATCAGCGCATTGAGCGCGATATAGACGGCAAGCGCGGTCAAGCCGGTGAGCAGCAGCGAGATCAGCAGCAGGCTCCAGGAGAATTTCAGCATCGCCCGGCGCAGCGGCGCCTCGTCGATGACGATCTCGACGAAATCGGCACCGCCGACCGCTTCGCCGACCACGCGGATCGGCATGGTCGCCGGCGAGACGAGCACGGCCAGTGCTTCGTTGATCGCGCTCAGCCAGCTCAGGTTGCGCAGGTCGACCGCGCGCGAGACCTCCGGCGGTGGCATTGAATCGAGGCTGAGCAGGCGCCGCGCTCCGCCGACGCGGGCGGCGATGGCGCGGGCGCCGACGCCCATCAGCAGGCGGTTTTCGCTGCCCTCCGGCAGGCCGTCTTCGGGCGCACCTTCGAGCACCAGCGCGGCGACCTGCGCGGCGGCGATCCGGTCATTCAGCCAGTTGCGCCGGAAGTTCGCGATGGAGGGCAGGTAGATCAGCACCTCCGCCAGCATGACGAAGAGCACGGTGACGAGCAGCAGCTTGGCCGAGAGGCCGAGGCGCGTGAGGCCGCGCGGCTGGCTGACCGACAAGGCTGGCTTGGGTGCATGCATCGTCGGTGATCTTAGCCGAAACGACGCAGAAAGCCGATGAGGCGGCGCAAGGCCGGCCGTGTCGTCAAAGCCGCATGGAAAGAGAGCGCGGCGCGACGCGAGGCGTCGGAGCGGGAGCTGAATGGCAACGGCATGCCGGCGACCGAGCCGATGCTGAGCCCGGCGCGCATCGCGACGCACCACGGTGCGATCAGTTCGCCCGCGTCTTCACCGACGATGGTGACGCCGAGGATATGGCCCTTGCGATCGACGATCGCCTTGACGAAGCCTTCGGTCTCGCCGTCGGCCTGCGCGGCGGCGGTCTCGGAGAATGGCCAGCGCAGTACCCGGATTGACCCGGCTGTCGTGCGAGCCGCCGTCTCCGAGAGCCCGATCGAGGCGACCTGCGGCTGGCTCCAGACGACGCGCGGCTCGCTTTCCTGATCGATTTTTACGGGCTGGCGGAACAGGATGCCGCGCAGCACGAGTCCGACATGGTCGTTGCCGGCGCGATCGGAGGGAGCCGCCGCCGCCCCGCCGGCGCAGGCCCCCAGGGCGTAGACGCGGCGATTGCTCGTCCGCAGGCTCCGATCGACCATGATGCCGGAGGCGTCATGGCGGATACCGCCGAATTCGAGGTCGAGCGTATCGATCGCGGGCTGGCGCGGGCCGCAAAGGATGAGATGCGAGCCCTCGATCGTCGCTTCGTCCGAGGGCGAGGTCAGGACGAGGCGAAATCCCGAGCGCGTGCGCTCGACCCGCAGCGGCTCGTTGCCCTCATGAAGCGCCAGCCCCTCGCGCAGCAGGCGGCGGCGCAGGATCGTCGCGGCTTCCTCGTCATGGCCCGCCAGAAGGCCCTGAGGTGCGACGAGGGTCGCGGCGCAGCCGAGCCGGCGCAGGGCCTGGGCCAGGGCGGTGCCCGCGCCGCCAAGGACGATCGGCCGTTCCGGCAGTCGAGTCAGGCCGGCAAGATCGGCCTCCCGAAGAACCGGTATCGAATCGAGCCCCGGTATCGCGGGCGGGACGGTGCGCGCGCCGGTGGCGACGACGAAGCGGCGCGCCTTGATCGGCTGCCCCTCGACGGTGACCGTGCTACGGCTGGTGAAGCGGGCTTCGCCCCGGATGACGGTGATGCCGAGCGTGGCCAACCGCTCGGCCGAATGATTGGCCCGGTCGGCCGCCGAGGCGCGCTGGATATGGTCGTGGATCTGGGCCGGGTTCGGCTGCGGTTCGGTTGCGGTGAGGCCGAAACGCCCGGCATCGCTCAGGGCTTGCGCACGGGCTCCGATCTTGATCAGCGCGCGGGCGGCGAGCGGCCCTCGGTCTCCGCCGATGGCGTCTCGCTCGACCAGGACGACGGGGACGCCGAAGGCCGCCGCGGCAATCGCCAGCGCGCTGCCGTTTCCGCCCGCGCCGATGACGCAGATGTCAGGTGTCAACGCGGCTGGTTTCGCCGCCTTGGCCGTGCCGTCGCCCACCGGATGTCCCGTCTCGCTGGCTTTCCCTATCGCTGATGCGTTGCCGGGCCGGCGGAATCAAGGCCCGGGAGCAGCCGGCAGAGAAAAAGAGCGCGTTACCCGTGCTCAGGCGACGCTGCGATTGCCGTTGCCGTTGCGGTCCTTGATGCTGGCCAGCGCTTCCGGGCGGCCGAACAGGAAGCCCTGGGCGCGGTGGGCGCCCAGCAGCTGGACGGCGATGCGCTGCTGCTCGGTCTCGATGCCTTCGACCACGACATTCATCTGGAGCCGGCGCGCCAATTGGCAGACCGCTTCGATGACGGCCTTGGAGGCCTCGTTGGTATGGACCTCGCGCGCGAAGCTCTGGTCGATCTTCACCTGCGCGAACGGGTAGGTCGAGAGGTAGGCGAGCGAGGAATAGCCGGTTCCGAAATCGTCGAGCGCGAAGGTCACGCCCAGCGCCCGCAATTCGTCGAGCACCGAAAGCGCCAGCTTGTCGTCCTCGATCAGCAGCGATTCCGTGACTTCGAGCATCAGGCGCCGCGATTCGAGCTGCGAGGCGAGGAGGGCGCCCTTGACCGTCTCGACGATCCGGCGCGGCTCGCGGAACTGCAGCGGCGAAACGTTGACGGAGACGCCGATGCCCGGCTCCCAGCTCGCGGCATCGCGGCAGGCCTGACGGATCGCCCAGTCGCCCATGCCGGCGATCAGGCCGGATTGTTCGGCGATCGGGATGAACACGCTGGGCGGCACCATGCCGCGTGTGGGATGGCGCCAGCGCATCAGCGCCTCGCGCGAGACGACCTTCTGGGTCTTCAGGTCGATGATCGGCTGGTAGTAGAGTTCGAGCGAACCATCGATGCAGGCCTTGCGCAGATCGACCTCGATCTCGTGCCGCTCCATCATCTCCTCGGCCATGGCCGGATTGAAGAATGTCAGCTTGTTCCGGCCGGCGGACTTGGCCTTGTAGAGCGCCGTGTCGGCATGGCGGAGCAGGTCGGCCGGATTGGCGCCGTCGAGCGGCGCCATGGCAATGCCGATGCTGGCGGTGACGTAGACGGTCTTGCCCTCGACATCGAAGGCCCGCGCCATCACGTCGATCATGCGCTGGGCGATGGCGGTGACGACGAGATGGTCTGCGGACGGCAGGATCAGCAGGAACTCGTCGCCGCCGAAGCGGGCGAGCATGTCGTTGCTGCGGATCGCGCTGCGCAGGCGGCTCGCGGTCTCCATCAGCACATGGTCGCCGATATCGTGGCCCAGGCTGTCATTGACCTGCTTGAAGCCGTCGAGATCGAGATAGAGCAGCGCGAAGCCCTCGCCCGTGCGCTCCAGCTTGGCGAAGGTTTCCGTGATCTGGGTGGTGTATTCGAAGCGGTTCGCCAGCCCTGTCAATTCGTCGAAGCGTGCCATCTGCTCGATGCGCGCCTCGGTCGCCTTGCGTTCGGTGGCGTCCTCGGTGAGCATCAGGATGCCGCCCTCGGCCGCCGGCGCGAGCGTCACGACCAGTACGAGCCCGCCGCGCGTCACAAGCTCCCTGCTGGTGGCCTGCTGGGTCGACTGTACCTCGGTCAATGCCGTGCGGATGTCGCGCAACTGCTCCTGGCTGATCACCTGCCGTTCGACCAGGAAGCGCGCGATCGCCGTCAATGGCGTGCCGGGCAGGGCGAGCGTCTCCGGCAGGCCGTAGAGCGTGCTGTGGGGCGCATTGCTGACCGCGAGCTTGAGGCTGCGATCGAACATCGCCAGCCCGTCGATCATGGTGTTGAGCGCGGCGTCGAGCGTCAGGTTCTGCGAATGCAGGGCGGAGGCGAGCGCCTTGGACTGCTTGTTGGCGTCGCTGAGCGCGAGCAGGTTCCGGTGCAGCGAATTGGTGATCGCGATATTGGCCGCCACGTACAGGAAGGCGAAATAGCCGATATAGCGATAATAGGGGTTATGGGCGCCGATCAGCCCGATCGCCATCGGGATGCAGAAGGTCAGGAGCTGTACCGCGACGAATTTCGGCCGGCCGGCATTGCGTGCGACATAGCCCGAGGCCAGCGCGATGGTCGAGGCGACCGAGGTGATGTGCGCGGCAGGATCGTCCGTCTGGACCAGCGCGACATAGCAGCTGTAGCCGAGGACGGCGCTGAACACCGTGGCGCCGAGGAAATAGTCGCGGTCCCAGCGCCGGGTCTCGGCGTAGCTGTCCTGGGCGTGGTTGCGCCGGCGATAGGCCACGACCGTCATGATGCGCAGGATGACGATGAGCGTCACCAGGATGGTGAGGCTCATGAAGATGTCCATGCCGGTGGAGATCCAGCACAGGAAAGGCGTCAGGATGCCGGCGATGCCGCCGGGAATGATCGAGGCCGGCGAGGAGAACAGCGAACTGACCAGCAGCGTATAGCCGGTCAGGTCGATGGTCTCGCCCTGCTCGCGCCCGCCAGCCGTTACCAGTCGCTTGAGCGCGCCTGCCATCTACTCCTGCCTTTGCCGCCCCACGCGGTACGACGTGCGGTTCCCGCACGTCGTGCATCATGCCAGTGGGTTGTACGAGAGCAGAGGTAAATGCTTCGTGTGGTTTTCCGGGGGCGTGCTCCGGACAAGGGGTGGCGAGTGCCGCGCCCCCGGTCAGACCGGGGCGAGGTGGCGCTGGTAGACGCGCGCCAGCATCCGGTCTTGCGTCTGGGCGATGCGCTGCAGCTTCGAGATCGCGCTCGGGCTCAGGCGCAGCATGCAGTCCGTCCAGATCTGGCCGAGATGGCCGAGCTCTTCGCGCAGGTCGCCATGGCGACGGTTGAACGCCGAGAACAGGGCGGTCTTGGCCGCATGGATCGGCAGCGAGTCCGCGCAGTATTTGCGGATCCAGCTTTCGCCCGTGCCGGTCGGGACCACGGCCTCGAGGCCGCCTGCCGCCATGAACTCCTGGGCGCTCATCTCCTCGCCGGAGAGCAGCATCTGCTCGGCGGCGCGCTGGCCCATGCGCCGTGACAGGATGGCCACCGCCGTGATCGGGAAGTGGTTGAACTTGATTTCCGGGTAGACGAACGAGGCCTGCTCCTCGGCGATCATGACATTGCATGAGCGCGGCGCGTCGATGCCGCCGCCGATCGCCTTGGCGTGGATCGTCGAGAGCGTCACCACGAGGCCGTTGAGGCCGCCGGAGTTCCAGATCGCGCCCTCCGCCGAGAGGCGGGCATATTCCGCCAGCGACGCGCGGTCGTTCTTGGCCAGACAGTCCAGATAGAAATCGAGATCGCCGCCGAGTGTGAAGAACGGCCCTGCGCCGCGGAAGGCGAGGAAGCGCACGGGAGCGCGGTGATACTGATCCGGAGCTCCCCATAGCGCGACGATCGCGCTCTGAATCTTCACCAGGCTGTCGAGCAGCTGGAGCGTGAAGACGGGCTTCAGCTCCGGCCGGATCGTGACCCAGAGCGTCTTGATGTCCGGCTCATACGCGATCTCCACCTCCGGCAGGAAGCCTGCGTTGTAGCGGATCGCATCGATGACTTCGCAGCTCTCCAGCAGGGTCGGCGCGAGGTTTCCTGTTCCCAACTTCAAGGACTGCAACATGACGCTACTCCACAAACTCCTTGATGCCGGGCAGCGTAAACGTTCTTAACGAAGTGTAAACGAAATCTCCCGGAAATGGTTAATAGCATTAAGGATTTTTACCTTACCAATCGTCATGGTGGGTGTGTGCCGCCGCCTTGGGCCCCTGCGAGGCAAGAGCCGCGCCGCGGCCGCTCGGGCGAAAATTTCGCGCCGATGGCGTGATCGGGAAACAATTGGAATGCTGCGGCGGGAGATTGGAGAAGGATCGTCCGATGCCGGAAAGCGCGGTCCCGGGCTGACTTGCTTCGGCACGATTCCGCCCTGCTGCTGGGCAGTGCCGTGCCGTCATCGTCGTGCTTGTCCGGCGGCGGCTCAGGGTCTAACGATACCGCCGCGAATTCGCCGCGTTCCCGCGTTCAAACACCCCATCCAGAGCTGATGCCGTGACCCGCCAGACAGCCGAAGACGAGAAGCAGGCGCGCCTTGCCGCCGCGCTCCGCGAGAATCTGAAGCGCCGTAAGGCCCAGGCTCGCGCTCGCCGTTCGGACGAAGCGCAAGCGCGTGAGCCGGAGCCGCCCTCTCAGGCCGATTCCTCCCGGACCTGAATTTCCTTATTCTCCCACGCGCCGCCGGCCCTGAGTCCGGCCGGCCGAGCAGGACCCGACGATGGACAAGATCCGCATCACCGGCGGCCAGCGCCTCAATGGCGCCATTCCGATTTCCGGCGCGAAGAACGCCGCCTTGCCGCTGATGATCGCGAGCCTGCTGACCGACGAGACGCTGACGCTGACCAATGTTCCGCGCCTCTCGGACGTGACGGCGCTCTCGCGCATCCTGTCCAACCAGGGCGTCGATCGTACCGTCGCCGGCAAGCGCATCGGCCAGTCGGCCGAGACAGGCCAGACCATCTCGCTGACCGCCCGCCAGATCGTCGATACCTGCGCGCCCTATGAGCTGGTCTCGACCATGCGGGCGAGCTTCTGGGTGATCGCGCCGATCCTGGCCCGCATGGGCGAGGCCAAGGTCTCGCTGCCCGGCGGCTGCGCCATCGGCACGCGCCCGGTCGATCTTTTGCTGATGGCGCTGGAGAAGCTCGGCGCCGAGATCGTGATCGAGAACGGCTATGCGCTGGCGCGCGCGCCCAGGGGACTGAAGGGCGGCGAGATCGTCTTCCCGAAGGTGACGGTCGGCGGCACCCACACGGCGCTGATGGCTGCGGTTCTGGCCCAGGGCACGACGGTGATCGAGAACGCCGCCTGCGAGCCGGAGGTCACCGACCTCGCCGCCTGCCTCGTCAAGATGGGCGCCAAGATCGAGGGCGCGGGCACCCCGCGCATCGTCGTGACCGGTGTTGCGCGCCTCGGCGGTGCGCATCATGCCGTTCTGCCGGATCGCATCGAGGCCGGTACCTATGCGATGGCCGTGGCGATGACCGGCGGCGACGTGATGCTGGAAGGCGCGCGGCCGGAATTGCTGCAATCGGCGCTCGACGTGCTCACCAAGGCCGGCGTCGATATCGACTCGACCAATGAGGGCATCCGTGTGCGCCGCAACGGACAGGGCCTGACCGCAGTCGATATCGACACCGATCCCTTCCCCGGCTTCCCGACCGACCTGCAGGCGCAGTTCATGGCGCTGATGACCCGGGCCAAGGGCACCTCGCGCATCCGCGAGACCATTTTCGAGAACCGCTTCATGCATGTGCAGGAGCTCGCCCGCCTCGGCGCGAAGATCCGGCTGGACGGCGATGTCGCCCTTGTCGAGGGCGTCGAGAAGCTGACCGGCGCGCCGGTGATGGCGACGGACCTGCGTGCCTCGGTCTCGCTGGTCATCGGCGGGCTTGCCGCCGAGGGCGACACCACGATCAATCGCGTCTACCATCTCGATCGCGGTTTCGAGGCGCTGGAAGCCAAGCTCAGCCGCTGTGGCGCGCTGGTCGAGCGCATCAGCGGTTGATTATCGACTGTTGATTTTCTTGGGGCGGCTCGTCAGAACAAGATCATGTCAGACGATGCCGCCGACCCGCTGAAGCTCATCGCGCTCGACGCGGATGACCTCGCGATTGTCTCAGCCCATCTCCAGGATGCGGTGCTGAAGGCAGCCGACCTCGTCTATCTGCCGCGCGAGCAGCGCTTCGCGCTCGCGCTGCGTCGCTTCGATTGGGAGGGCGCCCAGCACGGCCAGCGCAGGCGCCGCCTGACTGCGCTGCATTTCGACCGCGTCCAGTCCGTGCGCAGCGCCAAGCTGAACAAGAACGATCCCGACAAGGTCCTGAACCTGCTCGCCGTTACCTTCGATCTGAGCGAGGAGCCGGCCGGCGAGGTGACCCTGCATTTCTCGGAAGGGGCGGCGATCCGCCTCTCGGTCGAATGCATCGAGGCCCAGATGAAGGATCTCGGCCCGGTCTGGGAAGCCATGGCGACGCCCGGCCATCCCGACGGCACCTGAGCCCGTGAGGTCGGCGCAGCTTTTCAGCCGTCGCCCGCTTCAACCTTACATACCCTTCGTCTAAGAACGCGCCGTCATCCCGGACAAGCCGCGAAGCGGCGCCGATCCGGGATCCATCGAAGGGGCTGTGCTCTACGATGGATTCCGGGTCTTCGCTGCGCTACGCCCGGAATGACGATTTAGAGTTCGAATTCCCCGAGGATACCCATGCCGATCAGGCTCGACGACAGGGATGCCCGCTTCGCTGAGGACTTCATGGCGCTGCTCTCCGCCAAGCGCGAGGTCTCCGAAGAGGTCGATCGCATCGCCGCCGACATCATTGCGGATGTCCGCGAGAAGGGCGATGCGGCGCTGATCGACTACACATCCCGCTTCGACGCGCTCGACCTGACCCCTGAGGCATTACGCGTCTCCGAGGCCGAGATCGACGCGGCCGTCGCCGCCTGTTCGCCCGAACTGCTGACCGCGCTGGAGACGGCGCGCGCGCGCATCGAAGCCTATCATCGCCGCCAGAAGCCGGCCGATTCCTGGGTCGAGGACGCGGCTGGCGTCGGCGCCGGCTGGCGCTGGAGTGCGATCGAGGCGGTCGGGCTCTATGTGCCCGGGGGTACCGCGAGCTACCCGTCCTCGGTGCTGATGAATGCGATCCCGGCGAAGGTCGCCGGCGTGCCGCGCATCGTCATGGTCGCTCCCACACCGCGGGGCGAAACCAATCCGCTGGTGCTCGCCGCCGCCCGGCTCGCTGGCGTCGACGAGGTCTATCGCATCGGCGGCGCGCAGGCCGTCGCGGCGCTCGCCTATGGCACGGCCACGATCGCGCCGGTCGCCAAGATCGTCGGCCCCGGCAATGCCTATGTCGCCGCTGCCAAGCGCCGCGTCTTCGGCCAGGTCGGCATCGACATGATCGCCGGTCCCTCCGAAGTGCTGGTGATCGCCGATCGCAGCGCCAATCCAGACTGGATCGCCGCCGACCTGCTGGCGCAGGCCGAGCATGACGTCTCCGCCCAATCGATCCTGATGACTGACGACGTGGCGCTCGCCGCCGAGGTCGAGAAGGCGGTGATGGCGCAGCTCGCGACGTTGCCACGGGCGGAGATCGCCGGCCGCAGCTGGCAGGAATTCGGCGCGATCCTGCTCGTCGCCGATCTCGAAGCCGCCGTGCCGCTGGTCGACCGGCTCGCGCCCGAGCATCTCGAGATCATGACCGCCGATCCGGACCGGCTCGCAGGGCTGATCCGCAATGCCGGGGCGATCTTCCTCGGAGGCCATACGCCCGAGGCGATCGGCGACTATGTCGGCGGTCCCAACCACGTCCTGCCGACGGCCCGCTCGGCCCGCTTCTCGTCGGGCCTCGGCGTCGGTGATTTCATGAAGCGAACCTCGCTCCTGAAATGCGGCCCCGAGGGCCTGCGCGCGCTGGCTTCTGCTGCGACGCAATTGGCCGAAGCCGAGGGCTTGCAGGCGCACGGCCGATCCGTGACGATCAGGTTGAATCTCTAGAGCTCCGTCCGACAGGCGGCGCCATGGCCGGAGGAGTGATGTCCGACGTCTCGACTGCCACCAACCAGCGCCTGGTCGGCCTGACCCTCGACGAGAATTCCCTCGGCCGGGGCACGCCCGATCAGGAGCATGAGCGCGCCGTCGCGATCTACGACCTGATCGAGCGCAACAGCTTCGCCGTTCCCGAGCATGACGGCGGACCGTATCTCGCGCATCTCGCCATGGTCGAGCGGCGCCTCGTCTTCGAGATCAAGGCGGCGGACGGCGCGCCGGTGGTGACGCATCATCTCTCGCTCAGCCCGTTCCGGCGCATCATCAAGGACTACGAACTGGTCTGCGACAGCTATTACGCAGCGATCCGGACCGCGACGCCGACACAGATCGAGGCGATCGACATGGGCCGGCGCGGCCTGCATGACGAGGCCGCCGGCATTCTGGCGGAGCGGCTGGCCAACAAGGTCGAGGTCGATTTCGATACGGCCCGCCGCCTGTTCACATTGATCTACGCTCTGCACTGGAAAGGCTGACGCGCTTGGAGGCCCCGCGCAAGGTCCAGAGCGTGCTGTTCATGTGCGCGATGAACGCCGTGCGCTCGCCCATGGCCGAGGCTCTGGCCAAGCATTTCTTCGGCAAGTCGATCTATGTCCAGTCGGCCGGCGCCCGCAAAGGCGAGCCGGACGGCTTCGTGCACGCGATCCTTGACGAGATCGGCATCGATCTCAGCAAGCACAAGCCGAAATCGATCGAGGAACTGGAGGAGTGGGAAGGGCTCAATTTCGACCTGATCATCACGCTCTCGCCCGAGGCCCATCACAAGGCGTTGGACCTGACGCGGACCCATGCCGCCGAGGTCGAGTACTGGCCGACCGTCGATCCCACCGTGTTCCAGGGCTCGCGCGAGCAGAAGCTCGATGCCTATCGTGACGTCAGGGACGGGCTGATCAAGCGGATCAAGCAACGCCTTCAGAGCTGACGAAGCTCACCGTACCAGCACCGCTCCGCCGCAGCGGACGCCGCTGCCCCAGCTATCGGCCTGGCCGAGCCCGATGCAGAGCGTGCCGAACCCGACCAGCACGGTGGCAGAGATCGCGAAGAGGATCGCGGCGCCGCCCCGCTGATTCCCGGCGAAGTTCCTGAGCCTGAGCATGCGTGTCCGCCCCTTTGCCTCGAGATCGCGGAAGCCGTTCAATATCCACTGCGCTGGGCGATTGCCCGACGCTCAATCATGGGTTGTAGCGGCGAGGCCGGTCGGCGGAAGGTTGCCATAGACCGAGCCGCTCATGTCATAGGCGACGGCAACCTCGAAGCTCCGCATATGCGGGCCGGTCTGGCCGGTACGGACTCTCAGCTTGGTCGGGTCGATGAAGGTGTAGGACCGGGCATGGGCGGCGATGAAATCGCGGGCGATCCGGGAGCGTTCGGCGTCGTTGAGGCCGGATACCGACGAGCGCGCCGCCTCGGCTGCGATCTGCTGGATGCTGTGGTCGATGCCGAAGACGTAGTCCATGATGCCGAAGAGCAGCAGCAGGATCGGCGCGACGAAGGCGAACTCGACTGCGCGAGTGACGCGCTGATTTCGGGGGAAACGTGACAAGGCAGGCAGCATGGCCGTTCCTCGACAAGTATATGCAACTAAAGGTTGCAAATCTCTCCTCTTTATGAAAATTAAACACGTTCTCGGACGAGCAAGCGCCGTTCAACCCGAGTGAAAGGCTTAAGCAAAATTTTACGCAGCTACGGTTGCTTCGCTTGTATGCCGCCTTTGCCCCGAGTGATGCCCCCGATGCCTTCGATATCTCCAGCGGAACCCGCTGCGGCTCGCGCGGAGCGACTGTCGCCCGGTGGCGGTCTTCTGGTCGGGTTGGTCTGCCTGCTGGTCAGCTTCGGAGCCCTCGCCAGCCTGCCGCGGCCGACCGACGGCACCGAGCCGGTCGCGATCGTCTTCCCGCCCTGGACCGAGGGCGCGGAAGCCGTGGCGTTGAGCTTCGCTGCCGGTCATCGCGTGTTGCGCAGTGGCCGTTTGAGCGCGGTCGTCATCGTGGCGCCGACGCTGAACGGACAGGCGCCATCCCTGCCGAAAGGCGCGTGGTTCTCCCTCGTCCTGGCGGGTCTTGCCGGATGCCTCGATAGTCCCGGCCGAACGGAGGCATCGTCATGATCTGGACCCTGTCAGCGGTACGCCAGAGGGTCGCGCAGGCCCTGCTCGCACTCGGGCTGTTCCATGTGCCGCTCCTCGCGCTCGGCTTCTGGGCTAACGGCACATCAGGCACCGTGCCGGTCGCGATGGCGGCGCTGGCCGCGCTCGCAGCCGTGCTGGTCTATCGCCTGGTCGGCCCGGCCATCGTGACGCAGCTCATCATTGCGGCCGTGCTGATCGGGCAGGTCTCCATCCTGGTGTTCAGCTTTGCCGGCCATCCCTGGCAGCCGGACATCCACATGTACTATTTCGCGGTGCTGGCGCTGCTGGCCGGCTTCTGCGACTGGCGGCCGATCCTGATGGGCGCGACGTTGACTGCCGCGCACCATCTCGTGCTGCAATACGCCTTGCCGGCCGCCGTCTTCTACCAGGGTGGCAGCCTGCTACGGGTGCTGCTCCATGCGGTGATCGTCATCATCGAGACGACGTTCCTTGCGATCTTCGCCGTCGTGCTGCAGCGCATGTTCGCCGTGAACGAGCAGAATCTCGCGCGAGCGCAGGAAGTGGCCGAGCGCGAGCGCATCGCCGGCGACAAGGAGCGCAACCTTGCCGAGGAGCTCGGCCGGCGTGCCGAAATGCTGCGCGACGTCGTCGCCGGCTTCCGCGCGCAGATGGACCAGGCGATGGCCGTGCTGGACCATTCTGCCGCGGCGATGAACACCGAGGCCGGGGCGCTGACCGAAACCTCCGACCATGTCCGTCGCCAGACCGCGATGGTCTCCGATTCCGCCGCCGGCACGATGGACAGCATCGATCATCTCTCGGCGGCCAGCACCGAGCTCGTCGCTTCCATCGGCGAGATCGGCCGCAATGCCGGTCAATCGGCCGACGGCTCGAAGGTGGCCGCCGATCTGGCTCGTCGCGCCAGCGCCGAGATCGAGCACCTCGCCCAGAGCAGCGAGAATGTCGGTGCCGTCGTCGAGATCATCCGCGGCATTGCCGCCCAGACCAGCATGCTCGCGCTCAATGCCACGATCGAGGCGGCGCGCGCCGGTGAGATGGGCCGCGGCTTCGCCGTCGTTGCCAGCGAGGTCAAGACGCTCTCGGCCCAGACGGCCAAGGCGACCGACGAGGTCTCGCTCCAGATCGGCACGATGCAGCAGGCCTCGCAACGCTCGCTCAAGGCGATCCGCGACATCGTCGAGGCGATCGGCGATGTCGAGAGCATCGCCAATGCGATCGCGCTCTCCGTCGACGAGCAGAGCCGCGCCACCGCGGAGATCGCGCATCAGGTTCGGCTGTCCTTCGAGGGTGCGCAGCGCAGCGCCGACGTCGCCGGCGGCTTCGAGGTCATGACCCGCCAGACCCATGGCGCCGCCCAGCAATTGCAGAGTGCCGCCAGCACGCTCGCGCAGCAGGCGCAGGAGATCCGTCAGGAGGTCGCGAGCTTCTGTGGGCAGGTCGCGACGGCCTGACGGCTACCAGGGGCGGCCGGGGCCGACCGGTCCGATGCCGAGGAAGGTGCCCAGGCTCGCCGCGATATCGGCGAAGCTGCCGCGGCGCCCGAGCGGCTCTGCACCTATGCCGGGACCAAAGGCAATGATCGGCACATGCTCGCGAGTATGGTCGCTGCCGGGCCAGCTCGGATCATTGCCATGGTCGGCGGTGACGACGGCGATGTCGCCCGGCCGCAACGCGGCTTCGATATGGGGCAGGTGGCGGTCGAAGGCTTCGAGTGCGGCAGCGTAGCCGGGAATGTCGCGCCGGTGACCGAATTCGGTGTCGAAATCGACGAGATTCACGAAGCAGAAGCCGCCGTCGGGCAGGCCGTCCCAGGCTTCCAGCGCTGCGTCGAGCATGGCCGCATTGCCGAAGGGCTTGATCTCGGTGCCGGTCGACCGATGGGCGAAGATATCGCCGATCTTGCCGACAGTGACGACCGTCCGCCCTCGGCTCGTCAGCCGGTCCAGGATCGTCTCGTCCGGCGGCGGGATGGCGAAATCCTTGCGGTTGCCGGTGCGGGTGAAGCCTTCCTCCGGCGAGCCGACGAAGGGCCGCGCGATGACGCGGCCGATCCGCAGGGGATCGACGAGCCCGCGCGTGACCTTGCAGAGCGCATAGAGTCGCTCGAGCCCGAAATGCTCCTCATGCGCCGCGATCTGCAGCACGGAATCGACCGAGGTGTAGCAGATCGGCTTGCCCGTCCGGATATGCTCCGGTCCGAGTTCGTCGATGATCGCGGTGCCCGAGGCATGCTTGTTGCCGAGGATGCCGGGAAGGGCACCTTCCTTGATGATGCCGGCGACGAGCTCCGGCGGGAAGGAGTTCTCCAGATCGGTGAAATAACCCCACTGGAACGGCACCGGGCAGCCGGCGATCTCCCAATGGCCGGACGGGGTGTCCTTGCCCTGGCTGATTTCGACGCCGTAACCCCAGCGCCCTTCGGGCCTGGCCGGCTTCGCGACGCCGGCGAGCGGCCGGCCGGTCGAGGCCTCGCAGGCATGGGCGAGGCCGAGCCGCACGAGGTTCGGCAGTCTGAGCGGCCCGCTGCGCAAGCCTTCGCGGTCGCCGCGCCCATCGGCGCAGGCCTCCGCGATATGGCCGAGCGTGTCGGAGCCCGCATCGCCATAGGCCGCCGCATCGGCTGCGCCGCCGCAGCCGACCGAGTCCAGCACGATCAGGAGCGCGCGCGCCATGCTCAGTCCCTCACCGCGGTGGTTCTGGCGGTATCGAGGTTGAGCGCGGCGGCGAGTAGGGCCTGGGTATAGGCTTCGCGCGGCTCAGCGAAGATCGCCTCGGCCGGACCTTCCTCGACCACCTTGCCGTTCTGCATCACCACCACCCGATGCGACAGCGCCCTGACGACCTTGAGGTCGTGGCTGATGAAGAGATAGCCCAGCTTGCGCTTCGCTTGCAGCCCGCGCAGCAGTTCGACGATCTGCGCCTGCACGGACATGTCGAGCGCCGAGGTCGGCTCGTCCAGCACCACGAATTTCGGATCGAGCGCCATGGCCCGCGCGATCGCGATGCGCTGGCGCTGGCCGCCCGAGAACTCGTGAGGGTAGCGGTCCATCGCCGCCGGATCCAAGCCCACATCGATCAGCGCCTGCGCGACGATCTCGCGGCGTTGCGGATAGGTCAGGTTCGGCTGCTGGATGGCGAGCCCCTCCGCCACGATCTCGGCCACCGACATGCGCGGCGAGAGCGAGCCATAGGGGTCCTGGAAGACGACCTGCAGATCCTTGCGCTTGGGCCGGACCTGCTTGCTGGAGAGCCCGTCGATCCGGTCGCCGAGGAAGACGATCGGCCCTTCCGAGGCGATCAGCCGGAGGATCGCCAGGCCGAGCGTGGTCTTGCCTGAGCCGGACTCGCCGACGACGCCCAGCGTCTCGCCCTCGCGCACCGTGACCGAGATGCCGTCCACTGCCTTCACATGGCCGCTGACGCGGCGCAGCAGGCCGGACTTGATCGGGAACCAGACCTTGACCGGCCCTGCCTCCAGCAGCGTTGCCGCATCGCTCGGGACCGGGGCAGGGCGGCCTTTCGGCTCGGCGGCGAGCAGGCGCTTGGTATAGTCGTGCTGCGGGTTGGCGAAGATCTCGGCCACGGGGCCGTGCTCGACGATCTTGCCCTTCAGCATCACGCAGACCCGGTCGGCGATCCGCCGGACGATGCCTAGGTCATGGGTGATGAACAGCATCGCCATGCCGAGCTTTTCCTGCAGCTCCTTGAGCAGCTTCAGGATCTGCGCCTGCACAGTGACGTCGAGCGCGGTCGTCGGCTCGTCGGCGACCAGCAGTTCCGGCTCGTTGGCGAGCGCCATCGCGATCATCACGCGCTGGCGCTGCCCGCCCGAGAGCTGGTGCGGATAGGCGTCGAGCCGGCTCGCGGCGTCGCGGATGCCGACGAGATCGAGCAGCTCCAGCGTGCGGGCGCGAGCCTTCTCGCCGCGCAAGCCCTTGTGCAGTTCTAGAATCTCGCCGATCTGCCGCTCGATCGTATGCAGCGGGTTCAGCGAGGTCATCGGCTCCTGGAACACCATGGTGATGTCGTTGCCGCGCACCTTGCGCATCGCGTCCTCGTCGGCCGCGATCAGGTCTTGCCCGTTGAACAGCACCTTGCCGGACGGATGATGCGCCGCCGGATAGTTCAGGAGCTTGAGGATCGACAGCGCCGAAACGGACTTGCCCGAGCCGGATTCACCGACCAGCGCCAGGGTCTCGCCTTTGGCGATCGAGAAAGAAACGCGGTCGACGGCCAGCGTTTCCCGCCCGCCCTGGCGGAAGGCGACGGAGAGGTCTTCGACGGAGAGAAGCGGCGCGGTCATGCGAAGGTCTTCCGCGGGTCGAAGGCGTCGCGCACTGCTTCGCCGATGAAGATCAGCAGCGACAGCATCAGCGCGATCACGATGAAGCCGGAGAGGCCGAGCCAGGGCGCCTGGAGGTTCGCCTTGCCCTGCGCCAGCAATTCGCCGAGCGAGGGCGAGCCCGGCGGCAGACCGAAGCCGAGGAAGTCGAGCGAGGTCAGCGTGGTGATCGAGCCGTTCAGGATGAAGGGCAGGAAGGTCAGTGTCGCGACCATCGCGTTGGGCAGCAGGTGCCGGACCATGATGGTGCGGTTGGAGAGGCCGAGCGCACGCGCCGCCCGGACATACTCGAAATTGCGTGCCCGCAGGAACTCGGCGCGTACGACGCCGACCAGCGCCACCCAGGAGAACAGCAGGAGGATGCCAAGCAGCACGAAGAAGCTCGGCGTGATGATCGCTGCGACGATGATCAGCAGGTAGAGCGCCGGGATCGAGGTCCAGATCTCGATCAGTCGCTGGAAGATCAGGTCGGTCCAGCCGCCGAAATAGCCCTGGATGGCACCGGCCGTAATGCCGATCACCGAGGAGAAGGCGCAGAGGATCAGCCCGAACAGCACGGAGATGCGGAAGCCGTAGATCAGCCGCGCCACCACGTCGCGGCCCTGGTCGTCGGTGCCGAGCCAGTTCCATTCGAGGTCGCGGCAGGTCGATCCGCCGATGCGCTCCGCGATCGTCTTGCACTGCTCGTCCTTGAGCAGCCAGGTCGGCGGGGCAGGAGCCGGGACGGGAAGGTCGAGATTATGCGTGCGGTAGGAGTAGCGGACCAGCGGCCAGATCGCGAAGCCGTTGGCCGCGATCTCCTTGGCGATGACCGGGTCGCGGTAATCGGTGGTGGCAAGGAAGCCGCCGAATTTCTCCTCCGGGTAGTTCACCGCGACCGGGAACAACCACTCGTCCTTGTAGCGCACGACGAGCGGCCGGTCGTTGGCGATGAACTCGGCGAAGAGCGAGAGCACGAACAGCGCGAGGAAGAGCCAGAGCGACCACCAGCCGCGCTTGTTGGCCTTGAAGTTGTTGAACCGGCGCCGGTTGATCGGCGAGAGCTTGAGCCAGCCCTGTTTGGCCTCGGCCGGCGCGAGGGGTGCGTCGCTGCGCAGGGCAGGCGGGGGAGCGTCGATCAGCGTGTCCATGCTCACGCCTCCCGGCTCTCGAAATCGATGCGGGGATCGACCCAGCTATAGGTCAGGTCGGTGATCAGGTGCACGACGAGGCCGATCAGGGAGAAGATGAAGAGATTGGCGAAGACCACGGGATAGTCGCGGTTGACGATCGCCTCGAAGGAGAGAAGGCCGAGCCCGTCGAGCGAGAAGATCGTCTCGATCAGCAGCGAGCCCGCGAAGAGTGCATGCACGAAGGCGCCGGGGAAGCCGGCGATGACGATCAGCATCGCATTGCGGAAGACATGGCCGTAGAGCACGCCGCGCTCGCTGAGGCCCTTCATCCGCGCGGTCAGGACATATTGCTTCCTGATCTCGTCGAGGAAGGAGTTCTTGGTCAGCAGCGTCGAGGTCGCGAAGGCGCCGAGCGCCATCGCCAGAACCGGCAGCGTGATGTGCCAGAGATAGTCCTTCGCCTTGCCGAACAGGCTGAGCTCCGCCCAGTTGTCGGAGGTCAGGCCCCGCAGTGGGAAGATCTGCCAGAACGAGCCGCCGGCAAAGAGCACGATCAGCAGGATCGCGAACAGGAAGCTCGGGATGGCATAGCCGACGATGACGACCGCGCTCGTCCAGGTGTCGAAGCGCGAGCCTTCCTTCACCGCCTTGCGGATGCCGAGCGGGATCGAGATCGCATAGGAGATCAGCGTCATCCACAGCCCGAGCGTGATCGAGACCGGCAGCTTCTCCTTGATGAGCTGAAGAACCGGCGCGTCGCGGAAATAGGAGCGGCCGAAATCGAACCGGGCATAGTCCCCGAGCATCTTCAGGAAGCGCTCATGCGCCGGCTTGTCGAAGCCGAACTGCTTCTCCAGCTCCTTGATGAAAGCGGGGTCGAGCCCCTGCGCGCCGCGATAGGCTGAGCCGTCGCCCTGCGCACCGGCATCGCCCATCTGCCCGCCGCCGACGCGGTCGGCCGCGCCACCGCTGTTCGGGTTCTGGAGCTGCGAGATCACGCGCTCGACCGGCCCGCCCGGCGCGAATTGCACGATGACGAAGGAGACGAGCAGGATGCCGAACAGCGTCGGCACCATCAGCGCGAGGCGCCGGGCGATATAGCTCAGCATGCCCCGCTCACGCCTTTCCGATCCGCTTGGCCTTCTCGGCGTCGTACCACCAGATGCCCGGCGCGCCGGACGAGTATTTCGGCTTGGTCGCCGGCCGGTCGTACATGTCCCAGTAGGCCAGCCATTCCTCGTCGTTCCACCACATCGGAATCCAGTAGCGCCCGGCGCGCAGCAGGCGGTCGAGGCATTTCGCGGCGACGATGCACTCGGCATAGGTCTTGGCCTGGCCGATAGACTGGATCATCGCGTCGATGGCGGGATGGCTGATGCCGCCGACATTGCGCGAGCCCCTGGTCTTCGCCGCTTCCGAACCATAGACGATGCTGAGCGTGTCGCTCGGGATCGATCCGCCCGAGAGCGCCCGGCTGATGATGTCGAAATCGAATTCGTCGAGGCGGCGCTGATACTGCGCGGGGTCGACGAGGCGCGAGGTGGCGTTGATGCCGAGCCGCTTCAGATTGGCCTGGAAGGGCTGCGTATGCGGCTGCAGGGCCGGGTTTGAATCGAGGAACTCGATCTCGAAGGGCTGGCCGTTCGGCAGCTTCATCACATTGCCGTCGCGCTTGCAGCCGGCGGCACGCAGCATCTCGTCGGCCTTGCGCAGCAGGTTGCGGTCGCTGCCCGAGCCGTCCGATACCGGCGGCAGGAAGGGCTCGCCGAAGACCTCGTCCGGTACCTTCCCGCGCCAGGGCTCCAGCAGCTTCAGTTCTTCAGGTGAAGGCTTGCCGACCGCCTTCGAATCCGAATTCTCGAAATAGGAGGTCATGCGCTCGAAGGAGCCGAACATGATGTTCTTGCGCGTCCACTCGAAATCGAAGGCCAGGCCCAGCGCCTCGCGGATCCGCGGATCGGCGAATTTCTCGCGCCTTGTGTTGTAGACCCAGCCCTGCGAGCCGACCGGCTCGGTCTTGGGCAGGGTCTCCTTCTTGACTTTGCCCTCGTGCACGGCCGGGAAATCGTAGCCCGTCGCCCAGATGCGCGAGGTGAACTCCTCCTGGAAGGTGATGGCGCCGCCCTTGAAGGCCTCGAACGCCACCTGCCGGTCGCGGAAATACTCCCAGCGCACCCGATCGAAATTATTGGTGCCGATATTCACCGGCAGATCCTTGGCCCAATAGTCCGGCACGCGCTCGAATTCGATGAAGCGGCCCTGCTCGAGGCGCCCGACCTTGTAGGCCCCGGAGCCGAGCGGCGGCTCCAGCGTCGAGGCGCCAAAATCGCGCGTTGACCAGTATTTTTCCGAGAAGACCGGCAGGCCGGCGACGACGAGATGCAGGTCGCGCCCGCGCTTCGGCGAGAACTTCGCAACGAAGATGTCGTCGCCCTCTGCCTCCGCCGTAACGAGCTCGTTGAGAAGCAGGCGGTAGGACGGGTGCCCTTTCGCCTTCAGGATGTTCATCGAGAAGGCGACGTCGCGGGCCGTCACCCGCGAGCCGTCATGGAATTTCGCTTCGGGCCGCAGGCGGAACCGATAGGTCAGCTTGTCCGCGGAAACAGTGACGCTCCGCGCCAGCAAGCCGTAGGCCGAGCCCGGCTCGTCGCCGGAGCCGGCCATCAGGCTGTCGAAGCAGGCATCCATGCCGGCCGCGCCATCGCCCTGCAGCACATAGGTGTTGAGCGTGTTGAAGGTGTCGAAGCTCTGGTTGCCGCCGCCGCGCTTGATCTGGACGGTCAGCAGGCCGCCCTTCGGCGCCTTTGGGTTCACATAGGCGAAATGCGGAAAGTCGGGCGGCAGGGCGAGCTCGCCGAAGGTCGAGAGCCCATGCGATTCGGCATCCTGCGCCAGCGCCGCCTGGGGAAGCTGGGGCAGCGCACCCGCGACGGTCGCGGCCCCCGCGGCTTCCAGCAATCTGCGGCGTGTGATGCGCATCGCCATCGTTTCGCGTCTCCGTCTGATTCGCCCTTGTCCTGTGTCGCCTGCGCGCAAGGTTCCGGCAATGGCTGGCAGGAGGCGGATTGTGCGGGCACGTGCGAGGCGGGAGCAAGGCGCTGAAACGAAAAAGCCGGGCAAAGCCCGGCTTCGTGATCGCAGATCGGCCGTTCGCCTCTGGCCTCAGGGCTTCGGCAGCGGCTTCGGCGCGTCGGCCAGCGTGTTTAGGTAGGCGACGACGTCGGCGCGGGTATCCGGCTTGGCGATGCCGGCGAAGGCCATGATCGTGCCGGGCACATAGGCCTTCGGGCTCTTCAGGAAGTGATCGAGCGCATCGGCGTCCCAGGTCTTGTCGGCGCGGCCCTTCATCGCGGCCGAGTAGCCGAAGCCGGCGACCGAGCCCTCGTTGCGGCCATAGACGTCGAAGAGATGCGGACCGACCTTGTTGGCGCCGCCCTTCTCGAAGGTGTGGCAGGCCTTGCAGGCGGCGGTGGCCTTCTCGCCCTTGGCGATGTCGGCCTTGGCGAGGCGCGCCGCGATCGGCTCCTCGGCGGCGGGAGCGGCGGCTGCTCCGCCCGCGGCCGGCTCCTCGCTCGGCAGCTCGAAGCCCGGCACCGCCGGCTTCTTCGGCGCAAACACGATACCGGCCGTCATGTTGAGGCCCAGCACGACGAGCAGCGTGGAGAGAACCGCGCCTGCGATCTTGTTGGCTTCGATGTTCATCGTATCCGAACCCTGGGTGCCCTCCGTGGCCGAGGCCCGGGAGACGAGATAGCGCTTGGCCGGAGTCTTGAAAGGCTCCAGCTTCCGCCGTTGCTTAACCGCTTTGCGCGCTTCATTGCAACTCGTATAAGCACGCACCGTTTGAGACTTTTTGCCGCCGCCGGCTTTTGCCAGTGGCAGCCCAGCCGAGCACGCTTCAGAAAATGGCCCATCCGCTGATCCTGATCCCGGCCCGCATGCAGGCGACGCGCCTGCCCGGCAAGCCGCTTGCCGACATCCATGGCGAGCCGATGATCGTCCATGTCTGGCGCCGTGCGGTCGAATCCGGCGCCGGAGACGTCGCGGTGGCGACCGATGCGCCTGAAATCGCGGCTGCGATCGAGGCCGCCGGCGGCAAGGCGGTGATGACCAGCGCCGACCATCAGACCGGCTCGGACCGGATCAAGGAAGCCGCCGATCTCCTCGACCCTGACAGGCATTACGACATCATCGTCAATGTGCAGGGCGATTTCCCGACCCTGGCGCCTTCGGCAATCGCCGCTGCGGTGAAGCCGCTCGCCGATCCGGCTGTGGATATCGCGACGCTGGCCGGCGTGATCGACGACGAGGACGAGAAGACGGCGCCGAGCGTCGTGAAGCTCATCGGCAGCGAGATCGCGCCCGGCCATATGCGCGCGCTTTATTTCACGCGCGCCACGGCGCCTTACGGCGAGGGGCCGCTCTATCACCATGTCGGCCTCTACGCCTATCGCCGGGCCGCGCTCGACCGTTTCGTCAGCCTGCCGCAATCGCCGCTGGAGCTGCGCGAGAAGCTGGAGCAGCTGCGGGCGCTGGAAGACGGCATGCGCATCGACGTCATGGTCATCGACCACGTGCCGCGCGGCGTCGACACCCCCCCTGATCTCGATCGCGCCCGCGCGATCCTGAAAGCGCGCTGAGGCTAGGGGCTGTCCTCATTATGAACATTGTTTTGATCGGGCCAAAACGGCCGATAGCTGCGTCGGTCCCTTGCCCGATACCTGGGGTATCGGGCTGCGGGCTCCTCCTTGCTCTCGGCCGTTTTGGCCCGACCCCGAAGGGGCGCGGGCCTTTTGGGCGGCTGGTGCGTCGCGTGGCCTTGCAAACCGGGCGGTTTGCTGCGCCCACGCTCCTGCCAGCCGACCAAAATGCCTCGCGTCAAAACAACGTTCATAATGAGTACAGACCCTAGACCAGCCAAACCGCGTCATAACAAGAAGCCGAGGAGCCTGAAGTCGTCCCATGTCCTTCGTCGTGTCTTATCAGGGTGAGCCCGGAGCCTTCTCCTCGCAGGCGGCCCTCCAGGTGTTTCCGGACTGCGAGCTTCTGCCTTGCGCCACCTTTGAGGACGCGCTCTCGGCCGTCAGTGACGGGACCGCTCGCTACGGCATGATCCCGATCGACAATTCGATCGCCGGCCGCGTCGCCGATATCCATCATCTGCTGCCGCGCTCGGGCCTGCACATCATCGGCGAGCATTTCCTGCCGATCCGCTTCCACCTGATGGCGGCGAAGGGCGCGACGCTCGCCACGATCCAGATCGTCCAGAGCCATATCCACGCGCTCGGCCAGTGCCGGAAGATCATCCGCAAGCTCGGCCTCAAGGCCGAGGTCGCTGCCGATACAGCCGGCTCCGCCCGTCAGGTCGCCGAGGTCAATGACATGACGCGCGCCGCCATCGCTCCGCGCATCGCGGCCGAGGTCTATGGTCTCGACATCCTGATGGAGGATATCGAGGACGAGAAGCACAACACCACGCGCTTCGTCGTGCTCTCGAAATATCCGGAATATGCCCGGCAGGGTGCGGGCCGGACCGTGACGACGCTGATGTTCCGCGTCCGCAACATTCCGGCCGCGCTCTACAAGGCGATGGGCGGCTTCGCCACCAACGGCATCAACATGACCAAGCTGGAAAGCTACATGGTCGACGGCCATTTCTCGGCGACGATGTTCTATGCCGATGTCGAGGGGCATCCCGACGATCCGGCGCTGCGCCGCGCGCTCGACGAGCTCTCCTATTTTTCCAAGGAGATGAAGATCATGGGCGTCTACCCCGCCAATGACTTCCGCTCGACGATCGAGGAACCCGGCGAGTAAGGCGCGTCCGGCGCATTTCGCTTCGCCAGGCAGAATGTTCCCTCGGACTCACGCCGTCATCCCGGGCTTGACCCGGGATCCATCGGAGGGCTCAGGCGCTCTACGATGGATCCCGGATCGGCGCCGCTTCGCGGCTTGTCCGGGATGACGTCGCGGTTCCGTCGATGGCATGAGTGCGGTGGATAAGGGCGTCAGTCGCTGACGCCTTCCTGGCCCTCGATGGCCATCAGCGTCGCGGTCAGTAGGGCGACGAGCTTCTCTTTCCCGCCGGCTTCGGCGAACACCTTGGCCTGAGCCAGCGTCAGTGTGCGGCCGCTCTTCACGACCTCGCCGCGCGCGATGATCCGCTCGCCGATGGCAGGCGCGACGAGGTTGATCTTGAACTCCGTCGTGAGCACGCCGCGTCCGGGCGGCATCAGGCTCAAGCCCGCATAGCCCGCAGCGGAATCGGCGATGGCGCTGACGGCGCCGGCATGCACGAAGCCGTGCTGCTGCGAAACGGCCGGACCCGGTATCAGGACGATCTCGACTTTACCCGGTTCGACGGAGCCGAGGTTGGCCCCCAGCGTCGCCATCAGGCCTTGCTTGGCGAAGCTCGACCGGATGCGTTCCTCGATAGCATGCTGCTCGGAGGTCATGTCCGGCTCTCCATAGGAGGAATCAGGCTAGATGCGCTCGCCTTCCAGCGCCCAGGCCCGCACCAGCGTGTTGGCGATGGCGATATGCTGCGGGCAGGCGAGGCCGTCGGGATGCTTGCCTTCCAGCATCTGCAGCACCTCCTCACGCGGGAACCAGCGGCCTTCTTCCAACTCGGTCATGTCGAGCGTGATCTCGTCGCCGAGCGCCTCGGCGATGCAGCCCATCATGATCGAGGAAGGGAAGGGCCAGGGCTGTGAGGCGAGGTAGCGGACATTGCCGACCCTCAAGCCCGCCTCTTCCCAGCTCTCGCGACGCACGGCGTCCTCAAGCGTCTCGCCGGGCTCGACGAAGCCGGCGATGCAGGAATACATGCCCGGCGCGAACCGGGCCTGACGCGCCAGCAGGCAGGCATCGCCGCGCGTCACCAGCATGATCACGACCGGGTCGGTGCGTGGGAAATGCAGCGCGCCGCAAGATGTGCATTCGCGCCGCCAGCCTGAGGCGCCGGCAACGGTCGGCCCGCCGCACTGGGCGCAGAAGCGGTGGCGGGCATGCCAGTCGAGCACGGCCTTCGCTTCGCCGAGCGGCCCGACTTCGTCCTCCGGCACGATGCGCTTCAGCGCGACCGAGCGCAGGTCGGTGACGAACAGCTCGGACCGCTCCTTCAGCGGCTCGGCCAGGGCCTTGTCGAGCAGGCGCCCGAAGCGGGGCGTGCCGTCCTCGGCCATCCCCATGAAGATTTCCTCGGCCGCAGGGCCGAGCATCTCGGTCTCGCCATGGCTGAACCAGACCGTCAGCGCCTCGCCGTCGAGGCGCTTCAGGATCGGCGTCTCGCCGGCGACGACCGCGATCCGCGTATCCGAGCGGTGGCGCAGGGCCGTCACCGCATCGGGCTTGTTGCGCAGGTCTTCGCGCCGGTCGAGCCGGTTGATCGCGAAGCCGGTGAGGGAGGAGCGTTCGCGGCGAGGCAGGGCGTCGTTCATGCTTCGGGTCTAGACCCGCGACGCCATGCCGCGCAAGCGCGTCTCACGCCTCCCCGCGTCCCCGCAGAAGATGGATGATGCCGGAGAAATCCGTGCCGCCTTCGCCCCAGGCATTGTGCAGCCCGAAGAGCTGCGCGGCGGCCGCGCCGAGCGGGGTCGAGGCTCCCGCCGCCTGCGCCGCCTCCTGCGCCAATTTCAGGTCCTTCAGCATCAGCGCCGAGGCGAAGCCCGGCTTGTACTCGTTATTGGCCGGCGAGGTCGGCACCGGGCCAGGCACCGGGCAATAGGTCGTCAACGACCAGCACTGGCCGGACGAGGTCGAGGCGACGTCGAACAGCGCCTGATGCGAGAGGCCGAGCTTCTCGCCGAGCACGAAGGCCTCGGAGACGCCGATCATCGAGATGCCCAGGATCATATTGTTGCAGATCTTGGCGGCCTGGCCGTTGCCGGCGCCGCCGCAATGCACGATCTTGCGGCCCATCTTGGCGAGGATCGGCTCGCCCTTGCCGAAGGCATCCTCCGTGCCGCCGACCATGAAGGTCAGTGTCGCAGCCTTGGCGCCGCCGGTGCCGCCCGAGACCGGCGCGTCGAGCGAGAGGCAGCCGCGCTCGGCCGCCAGTGCATGGGCCTTGCGGGCGCTTTCGACATCGATGGTCGAGGAATCGATCAAGAGCGTGCCGGGCTTCACCGCCGGCAGGATGTCGGCCCAGACGGCGAGGACATGCTTGCCCGCCGGCAGCATCGTCACCACGACTTCCGCCTCGGCCACGGCCTCCTTGGCCGAGCCGGCGATGCCGACGCCCATCTCGGCCGCGGCATCCTTCGAGGCCTGCGCGAGATCGAAGGCTTTGACGCTATGGCCGGCCTTGACGAGGTTCCCGGCCATCGGGCCGCCCATGTTGCCGAGGCCAATGAAGGCGATGTTGGTCATGCTGCGGTTCCTCTCGTCGTTCTTGGTGTCATCCCGGGTTGCTCGAAGAGCAGGCCAGGGATCGTCATCGGAAAAGGCGCTGTCTCGTCTCGCGGTCGGGGATCGCTGGTCGCCGTCAGTTCCCCTTGGCCCGGCCGACCAGCCCGCGCGCGACGATCATGCGCATCACCTCGTTGGTGCCTTCGAGGATCTGGTGGACGCGCAGGTCCCGGACGATCTTCTCGATGCCGTAATCGGCGAGATAGCCGTAGCCGCCATGGATCTGGAGGGCGTGATTGGCGACATCGAAGCCGGTATCGGTGGCGATGCGCTTGGCCATCGCGCAGAGCTTGGTCGCGTCGGGCGTCTTGGCGTCGAGCGCGGCTGCCGCGCGCCAGAGCAAGCTGCGGGCCGCCTCCAGCTCCGTGGCCATGTCGGCGAGCTTGAACTGCAGGGCCTGGAAATCCGCGATGGCGCTGCCGAAGGCCTTGCGCTCCCTGGCGTAGGCGATCGACCGGTCGAGCGCGCCTTGCGCCCCGCCGAGCGAGCAGGCGCCGATATTGAGCCGGCCGCCGTCCAGGCCGGCCATCGCGATCTTGAAGCCGATGCCCTCAGGGCCGAGACGGTTGGCGACGGGCACGCGGCAGTTCTCGAGGATCACGGCGCGCGTCGGCTGGGCGTTCCAGCCCATCTTCTTCTCGTTGGCGCCGAAGGACAGGCCGGGCGTGTCTTTCTCGACGACGATGGTCGAGATGCCTCCGGGGCCGGCCTCGCCGGTGCGCGCCATCACGACATAGATGTCGGAGACACCGGCGCCCGAGATGAACTGCTTCTGCCCGTCGAGGACGTAATGGTCGCCGTCCAGCACGGCCCTGGTCTTCAGCGCAGCGGCGTCGGAGCCGGCGCCCGGCTCGGTCAGGCAGTAGCTTGCCAGGTGCTCCATCGTGCAGAGCTTCGGCAGGAAGCGCTGGCGCTGCTCGTCATCGCCGTAGCGGTCGATCATCCAGGCGCACATGTTGTGAATCGAGATATAGGCGGCAACCGTCGGGCAGCCCGTCGAGAGCGCCTCGAAGATCAAGGCGGCATCGAGTCGGGTCAGGCCGGAGCCGCCGACATCGTCGCGGATATAGATGCCGCCCATGCCGAGCGCCGCGGCGGCGCGCATCTCCTCGACCGGGAAATGCTTCTCCTCGTCCCAGCGTGCGGCGTGAGGCGCGAGCGTCTCCGCTGCGAAATCCTGCGCCATGTCGCGGATGGCGATCTGGTCCTCGGTCAGGGAAAACGGGCTCAAGGCTTGCGCTCCTGCTGGGTGGGGGCGTCGGGCCGCGGCTTCGCGGCCTGAGATCGTCCGGGCTGCGGGTAGGCCCCGTCATAGGCCCCGGCACGGCTGCGATGGGGAGATCGGGCGGAGTCGAGCGCCACGAAATCCTGCGCCGTGGCCGGTTCCCCGGTCTTGCCGACGAAGACGCGCGGTCCCTTGTCGGTCACCACCACGTCGCCATAGGCGACGTCGCCGGTGCTGATGAAGGTTTCGACGGTCACCGGCGCGGCCGAGCGTGGCGCCCGGCTGGCCGTTGCGGCGCGCTGCTGCTCCCTGTCCGCGACCGCCTGCTCGTGGAACAGCCGGCTTCGTTCCCGCGCCGCCTGCAACCGCTCCTGCCAGAGCTGGCGGCAGCGGGCGAGCTGCGTCTCGGTGAGGGGCACGTTCTCGGATGCGCCCGGCTCACAGAGCGCATCCTCGACCGGGGGAGCGGGGCCGGTCGCGAGGACCGGCCCCATGCCGCAGAGGAGGGCGAGCGACGTTGCGATGATGCGCAGCGATCGCTCCATGGCCCTCTCCGTCGGTGGCGCCTCAGTTCATCGTCGGGATGACGAAGCTCGCACCGTCCTTGATACCGCTCGGCCAGCGCGCCGTCACCGTCTTGGTCTTGGTGTAGAAGCGGATCGAGTCCGGGCCGTGCTGGTTGAGGTCGCCGAAGGAGGAGCGCTTCCAGCCGCCGAAGGTGTAATAGGCCAGCGGAACCGGGATCGGCAGGTTGATGCCGACCATGCCGACCTGGACCTTCGAGGCGAAGTCGCGCGCCGCATCGCCGTCGCGGGTGAAGATCGCGGTGCCGTTGCCGTATTCGTGGTCGTTGGTCAGCTTCAGCGCCTCTTCATAGGTGTCGGCGCGCAGCACCGAGAGCACCGGCCCGAAGATCTCTTCCTTGTAGATGCGCATGTCCTTGGTGACGTTGTCGAACAGGCAGCCGCCGACATAGAAGCCGTTCTCGTAGCCCTGCATCTTGAAGTCGCGGCCGTCGACCAGGAGCTTGGCGCCTTCCTGGACGCCGACATCGACGTACTGCTTGATCTTCTCCATCGCCGCCTTGGTGACGACCGGGCCGTAATCGGCGTTGACGTCGGTCGAGGGGCCGATCTTCAGGCTCTCGACGCGCGGGATCAGGCGCTTGACCAGCTCGTCGGCCGTGGCCTTTCCGACGGGGACGGCGACCGAGATCGCCATGCAGCGCTCGCCGGCGGAGCCGTAACCGGCGCCGATCAGGGCATCGACCGTCTGGTCCATGTCGGCGTCGGGCATGATGATCATGTGGTTCTTGGCGCCGCCGAAGCACTGCACGCGCTTACCGTTCGCGCAGCCGCGGCTGTAGATATATTCCGCGATCGGGGTCGAACCGACGAAGCCGACTGCCTTGATCTCGGGATTGTCGAGGATGGCGTCGACCGATTCCTTGTCGCCGTTGACGACGTTCAGGATGCCGGGAGGGCCACCAGCCTCGATGAACAGCTCGGCAAGGCGCATCGGCACGCCCGGGTCACGCTCGGACGGCTTCAGGATGAAGGCGTTGCCGCAGGCGATCGCGGGGCCGAGCTTCCAGAGCGGGATCATCGCCGGGAAGTTGAACGGCGTGATGCCGGCGCAGACGCCGAGCGGCTGGCGCATCGAGTAGATGTCGATGCCGGGGCCGGCGCCGTCGGTGAACTCGCCCTTCATCAGGCCGGGCACGCCGAGCGAATACTCGATCACCTCGACACCACGCTGGATGTCGCCCTTGGCATCGGGAATGGTCTTGCCGTGCTCGCGGGCGAGCAGCTCGGCGAGCTCGTCATTGTTCTGCGCGATCAGGTCGAGGAACTTCATCAGCACGCGGGCGCGGCGCTGCGGGTTGGTCGCGGCCCATTTCGGCTGCGCCTCGGCGGCGTTCTGCACGGCGGCGTCGAGTTCGGCAGCCGAGGCGAGTGCGACCTTGCCGATGATGGTGCCGTCCATCGGCTGGTAGATGTCTGCCGTGCGGCCCGACGTGCCCGCGACATGCTTGCCGCCGATGAAATGCCCAACCTGACGCATCGCGCCCTCCCTACGAATTGGTGGTGTGTTGATCTTGCCATCTCCCTACCATTCTCGTTTGCGCACGGCTATAGCGAGTGTGAAACGCAGGCCGTGCGTAAACACAAATACGGGAGAGAGCCTTGGAGCGCTTCGACTGGGACGACCTCCGCTTCTTTCTGGCCGTGGCGCGTTCGGGCCGCTTGACCGCCGCCGCACGCAGGCTCGGTGCGGATCACGCCACCGTCTCGCGCCGCATCACCTCGCTGGAGGAGGCGCTGAAGGCCAAGCTCTTCGAACGCCGCCCGCAAGGCTACACGCTGACCGCCCATGGCGAGCGGCTGCTGGCCAAGGCCGAGAGCATGGAGACCGAGGCGCTGGCGATCCAGAGCGATATCGGTGGCGCCGATATGGCGCTGTCCGGCACGGTCAGGATCGGCGCGCCTGATGGTTTCGGTACGTCCTTCCTGGCGCCGCGGCTGGCGCTCTTCGCGAAGTCCTATCCGGGTCTGGAAATCCAGCTCATCGCCATGCCGCGCCTGCTCTCGCTGTCCAAGCGCGAGGCCGATGTCGCGATCACGCTGGCGCCGCCCAAGGAAGGCAAGGTCGTCGCCCGCAAGCTCTCGGACTATCGGCTCGGGCTCTACGCCTCGCCGGAATACCTCGCCGCGATGCCGCCGGTGACCAAGCCTGAGGATCTCTTCGAGCATCGCATCATCGGCTATATCGACGACCTCATCTTCTCGCCCGAGCTCGACTATCTCGACGAGGTCGCCAAGGGCCTGCGCGCCCATGTCCAGAGTTCGAGCGTCATCGCCCAGATGAATGCCGTGACGGCCGGCGCCGGCATCGGCGTGATCCATCATTTCATGGCGGAAGGGGAGAAGCGGCTCGTGCCCGTCCTGCCGGAGACGGTCTCGATCACGCGCTCATTCTGGCTGCTCGTCCATGCCGACCTGAAAGACGTGGCGCGGGTGCGCGCCATCGTTGATTTCGTCGTCCGCGAGGTGAAGGCCTCGCGCGCCCTGCTGATGGGCGAGCACAGACCAGAGCCGCGCATCGCGGCCGAGTAGCGCGGGGGCGAAGCCTTATGGCTTGAGCGGTAGCCCGCCGTGATAGGCGGCAAGGAAGCGCTCGGACGATATCAGGTCGGCAAGAGCTCGCAGGTTTCCGGCAACAGTCGGGCCGAGCGTCGTCTCGATACGGCCATTGGCATCGGCCCAGCGGGAGATGGCCTGCTGCATGAGGCTTCGGCCGGCAGGGGTGAGCGTCGCCCGCTTGCTGCGCCGGTCTTCCAGGTCGGGATGGAGCGCGACGAGCCCATCCCGAACCAGCGGGCGCAACGCATGGGTTAACGCCGAGATCTGGACAAGCTGGTGCGTCGCGATCTCGTTGAGCGTCGGCCCCTTGTCCTGTGCGCTAAGCCCGTTGATGGCGACGAGCAGCCCGAACTGGGTCGCCTTGAGGCCGAGCGGCGAGATGGCGTCGTCATAAAGCTGGCCGAGGCGCCGCGTCGCGCGGCGCAGGGCGGTGTTTGTGCAGGCAAGCGCGAGGCCGGCTTCCGTGACGATGCCGGGAGCGGTGCAGCCATCCGTCTCATTGGCCGGAATCTGATCCATGCCACTAAAATAGTTGAGCCCCGCACTATTGAAAGAGGGGTAGCGCATCCCATTTGATTGAGCGCTCAACAAAAAAGTTGAGTGCTCAATCAACAAGGTTTTCATCATGAGCACGCTTTCCCACCGCAAGCTCGCCGTCATCACCGGCGCGTCCGCCGGCATCGGCGCTGTCTATGCCGATCGCCTCGCGGCCCGCGGCTATGATCTGCTGTTGATCGCGCGCCGGCGCGATCGGCTTCAGGAGGTCGCCGACCGCATCGTCTCAGCCCATGGCCGCAAGGTCGCGATTCTGGTCGCCGATCTCGCGAACGAGTCCGATCTCGCACGCGTCGAAAAGGATCTCGCCGCGCGGGGCGATATCGAGCTGTTCGTCAACAATGCCGGCATCGCCCGCTTCGCGCCGATCGCCAAGGCTCCAGCCGCCGATTCGATTGCGCAGATCGCCCTGAACGTCACGGCGCTGACCTGGCTGACCCATGCGGTCTTGCCGGGCCTCGTCGCCCGCAACCGTGGTACGATCGTCAATATCGCGTCGATTCTTAGTCTCCACACGCTGCCGCATAGCGCGGTCTACAGCGCGACGAAGGCGTTCGTGCTGGCGTTCTCGCGCGGCCTGCAGGCGGAAGTCGAGGGGACGGGCGTGAAGGTTCAGAGCGTGCATCCCCCGGCGACGGCGACCGACATCTGGGAGCTTGCGGGCGTGCCGCTCGAAAGCTTCGACCCCGAGAAGGTCATGGTTGTGGATGAACTCGTCGATGCGGCACTGGCCGGGCTCGATCGAGGCGAGACCATCACCTGGCCGTCGGTCGCGGACGAAGGGCTCTGGGCCGGCTTCGAGCAGGCTCGTGGTGCGATCATCGCGGCATCGCAGACCCGCAGGCCGGCACCCCGTTACATCGCCTGAGAAGAATGGCCCGAAGGCAAGTCGCTTCGCCGAGAGGCGGCTTGCCTTGGCTCAGGCGGCGGTGCGGACCCTGTCGCGCCCATCCTGCTTCGCGACGTAGAGCGCCTCGTCCGCCTGGCCGAGGCAGGTTTCGAGCATGGCATCGGGCATGAGCGCGGCGACGCCGATTGACACCGTGAGCGGCAAGGTTTCCCCGTTGATGACGAGCGGCGCGCCGGCAATGGCCGCGCGGATGTCGCCGCACAGGCGCTCGGCCTCGTCGAGGTCGGCACCCGGGAAGATGATGGCGAACTCCTCGCCGCCGATGCGGGCGAGCAGGTTGAAGCCGCGCTCCGCCATGACACCGAGCGTCCGGGCGACAGCCGTCAGCGCCTTGTCGCCGCCGTCATGGCCGTGCCGGTCGTTGAGCCGCTTGAAATGATCGATGTCGAGGATGGCGACCGAGATCGGCAGGCCCATCTCGCGGGCTTCGCTGACAAGCTGCCGGCCACGGGCGAAGAAGTGGCGGCGGTTGAACAGGCCAGTGAGGAAATCGCGGGCGGCAAGGTCCTGCAATTGCCTGAGTTGCTCAAGCACCTCGACATTGGAGGCGATGCGGCATTGCAGCTCCTCCAGCACGAAGGGGCGCGAGACGAAATCATGCGCGCCGGCCTTGAGGAAGCCGGCCGAGGTCTGGCGGTCGGTCGATGAGGAGATGCCGAGGACGCGCACGTCCGGACGCTGGCGGCGGATGCGCCGCGCCAGCTCGAACCCGTCCATGTCGGGCATGTAGTAGTCGCTGACGACAAGCTGGATATCGGAATTGCTCTCCAGGATGGTCAGAGCCTCCTGCCCGGACCCGGCCTCGACCACGGCATATTGCTGAATCGACAGCATCCGCGCGAGCACCTTGCGGGTCGTGCGGGTATCGTCGACGACGAGGATACGGGTGTTGCGGTTGTTCAGCGCCCGCTTGACCGTGCCGACGATATTGGGAAGGGCGAACTCGTTGTCCTTCAGGACGTAGTCGATGACCTCCCGCTCCATGATCCGGCCGCGCGTGGCAAGATCAAAGGTGGCGGTGAAGACGACCGAGGGGATGCCGTGCGTCACGGTCCAGTCGAGCGCTTCGCCGCGCGGCGCATCGGGAAGGTTGAGATCGACCACGGCGATCGCATAGGCGCCAGGCGCTGCGACGATCAGGTCGCTGACCTCCTTCAGCGAGGCGCAGGTCGTCACCGGCAGCCCGGTCTCGGCCTGAAGAAGCTGCCGCAGCGCGAGCGAGAAGGTCCGCGAATCCTCGATGACGAGGATCTGGCGATCGTCCGGTACGGGCTCCGGCCTGGCCTGCAATGTCTGATGGGCACCCATGCTCCATCTAGGGCGCCCGCAAGTTTAATTTTCCGTCACGTCTGCCGTCAAAGGCCGCTTGGACTACGTCAAATCCGCCACGGCAGGATATTGTGCTGTCGGTTGCGACCGATCAGGTCGAGCGCCAGCATCACGATGAGGATGACCACGCAGGCGCTGATCGCCACCGCCGCCGCCTCGCCGGCGAGACCCGCTTCCTTGAGGCTGAACAGGACGACTCCGAGCGTCTCCGTGCCCGAGGACCAGAGCAGCGCCGAGACCGTCAGCTCGTTGAAGGCGACGAGGAAGACCATCAGCGCCGAGACGGCAGCAGCTGGCGCCAGGATCGGGGCGACGATGAAGCGCAGCATCTGCGTGAGACCGGCGCCGTCGAGCTTCGCAGCATCCTCGTGATGCGCCTCGATCTGCGCCATCGCCGCGACCGGCGCCTTCAGCGCCAGCGGCAGGAAGCGGGCGAGATAGGCGAAGAGGATAATGAAGGGCGTGCCGTAAATGCTGACACCGATCAGCGGCAGCGGCTTCAGGAAGATCAGGATGCAGGTGATGGCGAGCACGATGCCGGGCAGGGCATAGGGCAATTCGATCATCAATTCGACGGCGCGCCTGAGCTTGCCGAGCCGCCTTTCCAGCGCATAGGCGAAGACGATCGCGAGGATGGCGAGGATCAGCGCGGCGCTGCCGGCGAAGAAGAGCGAGTTGCGGAACGCGCGCATGGTCACGGCCTGCCGGAACAGAACTTCCGTGAACTTGTCGAAGGTCAGCGTCTGCCAGGAAAGCGCTACACCTAGCGCCGGCGTCAGTGCCTCGCTGAGCAGGGCGAGCAGCGGGAGCCCGAGTTTCAGCGTGAGCAGCAGCCACAGACCGGCGGCGACAAAGGTGCGGACGGGGCCGAGCAGCCAGTACGGCTCGAGCGGTCGCTCGATCTCGACCTTGCCGCGCTGGTTGCGCGCGGCGAGCGCTGCCGCGACGATGCCGAGCGCTGCGACCACGCCGACCAGCACGGCGAGAGCCGCCGTCTCGCCGAGGCTCGACGGGCCGAAGCTCGATAGCCGGCGATAGATCAGCGTCGGCAGCGTCAGGTAGTTCACGGGCAGGCCGAGCAGGGCCGGAATGCCGAAATTGCCGACGCCCGCGACGAAGGCAATCAGCCCGGCGGCGATGATCTGCGGCCGCAGCACCGGGATGATGATTCTGGTGGTGATGGTCGCGGGCGCTGCTCCTTCCATCTGCGCTGCTTCGACCAGCGATTGCGGGATGCTGCGCAGCCCGGTCCAGAGCGTGATCGCGACGAGCGGCGCATGATGCAGCGCCATGACGAGGATGATGCCGCCGCGTCCGAGCAGCGGGTTCGGCGTGCCCGGCGGCGGCGCGAGGCCGATCAGCGACAGGATTGGCGAGTTCGGTGCGAGCAGGCTGAGGAAAGCGAGTGCCGCCACCTGCGGCGCGATCATCATCGAGAACACGAAGGCGAAGGCGAGGGGGCGCTTGCCCCTGACATCGGTAACGCCGAGCGCCAGCGCGACGATGCCGCCGACGAAGAGCGCGCCGAGCGCCGAGAGCGAGGCCGTCTCCAACGTATGCCAGGTCGCGGTGACAGCCGCGCGGCTCGTCATCTCGGCGAAGGCTTCGCCCGGCGCGAACTGCCAGCCGGGCGCGAAGGCAGCCGCGACCAATCGGAAGAAGGGCAGGCCGCCGAGCAGCAGCGCGACTGCGACGACGAGCGCCGGCAGGCCCCAGCCTTCTGGCAGGCGCAAACGTGGAGCCGGCGGGGCCGCGATCGCGGGCTCCCGCTGGCTGTTTCGGGCAAGGGCCAGCGTCATCGTGCCGGCCACTGCGAGAGCAAGGCCATGATCACTCGAAGATCGAACCGAAGCGCTTGCGGGCGGCGGTCTCGTCAGCCAGCGCCTTGGCGGCGTCGAAGGCCATCAGTTTGATCGCGCTGCGGGCGGGATAGCCGGCCGGCAGGGCGACATCCGGATGGGCGGCGACATAGCCCTGCTTCAGCGCGAGCTCCTGGCCCTCCTTCGAGAGCAGGAAGTCGATGAAGGCCTTGGCGGCTTCGGGGTTCTTGCTGGTCTTGAGGATCGCGACCGGCTCGCTGACGGCGGAGACGCCCTCGCTCGGGAAGACGAACTCGACCGGCGCGCCCTTGGCCTTCTCGCGGATTGGCATGAAGTCGACGATCATGCCGTAGAGCTTCTCGCCGGTGGCGACCTGGCGCAGGATGTCGCCATTGGCGCCGGCGGCCAGCGTGCCGTTCTCCTTGAGCTTCTCGTAGAAGCCCCAACCGTCCCGAAGATTGCTGGTCAGCGTGATCGTGTGGATCAGCGCTGCGCCCGAGTTCAGCGGGCTCGGCATGGCCAGTTGGTTCTTTGCTTCCGGCTTGACGAGGTCCGTCCAGCTCGCGGGCTTCATCGCGGCCTTGGTGTTGTAGACGATGCCGGTGGTGATCAGCTTGGTCGCGAACCACATCCTCTGGGGGTCGTGGATGCCGGCCGGATAGGCGCCGAGATCGGCCTTGTTATGGGCGAGCAGGCGCCCGTCCTTCTTCAGGCCTTCCATGGTCACGGCATCGGCGATGAGCAGCACGTCGGCCTGCGGGGCGCCAGCCTCGAACTCGGCCTTCAGCTTCGCCATCACGCGTGGCGTGCCGTCGCGGACGAAGGAGACTTCGACCTTGGGATACTTCGCCTTGAAGGCGTCGATGGTCTGCTGGGCGTCGGTATTGGGCTGGCTGGTATAGAGCACCAGCTTGCCCTCGGCTGCGAGGACCTGCGGCGCGGCGGCGAGGCCGGCGGCGAGGATGAAGGCGCTCAGGGCCTTGCGCTGCATGTCGGTACTCCATCTCTTGATCGCTGTTGCGAGATGGCGCTGCCGGTAGACCCGTCACATGACAGTTCCATGAAGCGGCCGAATGTTTCTCCAGTGGAACGGTTGTACAGCCTGCAATTAGAAATACTTTTTGAGCGAGCGCCCCCGCTTGTTTCGTGCGGGGCTTTTCGATTAGGGTCGCGGCAAGACGACTATAAGGTCGCTTTAAAACGGTTTAAACGGGAGGATATCGGATGAAGCTTGTACGGCATTTTGCCATGGGAACCGCTGTCGCGGCGGTGGTCGCGGGCTGGTCCGGCGCCGCCATGGCGCAGGAGACGCTGACGGCCTGGTTCACCAAGGGATTCTACAAGGGCGAGGACGATGCGCTGCTCGCCGTCGTCGACAAGTTCCAGAAGGCCACGGGCGTCAAGGTCGAACTCTCGCTCTACGCGACCGAGGACTGCGTCACCAAATCGGTCGGCGCGGTCGATGCCGGCACGCCGCCGGATGTCGGCTTCTGCACCACCTACGATTTCCGCACCACCGGCAAATGGGCCTATGACGGCAAGCTCGAGGACGTCTCGGACGTGATCGAGCCGCTGAAGGGCGAGTTCCAGCCGATGGCGCTCTCGACCACCTTCCTGATGAACGGCAAGGCGGGCAAGAAGTCATACTATGCCTTCCCGGTCGAGCAGCAGATGATGCACATCACCTACTGGAAGGACATGCTGGAGGAGGCGGGCTTCAAGGAAGCCGATATCCCGAAGACCTGGAACGGCTACTGGGATTTCTGGTGCGACAAGGTCCAGGGCGCGATGCGCGCCAAGGGCAAGCGCGTCTACGGCATCGGCCACCCGATGGGCGTCGCGGCGTCAGACACCTTCTATTCCTTCCTGACCTTCGCCAACGCCTATAACGCCAAGGTCGTCGACGAGAACGGCAAGATCGTGCTCGATCAGCCCGAGAACAAGAAGGCGATGGTCGAGGCTGTGAAGTCCTACGCCAACGTCTTCCAGCGCGGCTGCTCGCCGCCGTCTTCGGTGAACTGGCTGGACCCCGACAACAACGTCGCCTTCCACAACCGCACCACCGTCGCCACGCACAACGCCACGATCTCGATCGCCGGCAAGCACATGGACGACATGAACAACCAGGCGCTGACCGCCGAGCAGCGGGCGACGGCCAAGAAGAACTACGAGGACAACATCCGCACCGCCGAATTCCCGCTCAAGGCGGACGGCAGCAAGATGACCAACCTCGCCGCCGTCAAGACCGCGGTGATCTTCGCCGATGCCAAGAACAAGAAGCGCGCCAAGGAGTTCATGGCCTTCTTCATGAAGGACGAGAACCTGCGGCCCTTCGTCGAGGGCTCGGCCGGCCGCTGGGTGCCGACGACGCTGAAGGCGATCGACGCGCCGTTCTGGTCCGATGGCAAGGACCCGCATCGCGCGGTGGTCTACAAGCAGTACAAGGACGGCACCGTGCCGTTCCAGTTCGTCTACAACTACAATTTCACGACCGTGAACGCCGAGAACGTCTGGGCCAAGGCCGTGAACCGCGTGGTTCAGGACAAGATCCCGGCCGAGCAGGCCGTGGACGAGATGATCGCCCGCATCAAGCAGATCGCCGGCTGACACGCGCCTTCGTTGCGCTTGCGTCAACGACCCGCCGCGGCAAGGATTGCCGCGGCGTATCTTTCACAGGGTGACAAGAACCTCTGACAAATCCGGAGAGTCCATGAGCACAGCCGCCATGACCGCGCCGCTAGCGGCGCCGCGCGATGACGCATCGGGGTTCACGCGGGACCGCGCGATGTGGGGGGCGATCATGCTGGCGCCCTATGTGCTCGTCTTCGCCGTCATGGTGGTCTATCCGGTGGCCTATGGCCTCTGGCTCGGCCTCAACTGGAATTCCTACCGGGCGCTCTTCGCCGACCCGATCTTCATCCGCACCGTCGTCAACACGATCATCTTCCTGTTCGTGGCGGTGAACCTGAAATTCCTGATCGCGCTCATGCTGTCGGGTTTCTTCGTGCAGCAGCGGCCCTGGATCCGCATCGTGCTGGTGCTGTTCATCCTGCCCTGGGCGGTGCCGTCGATCCCGACCATCCTGTCCTTCCGGGTGATGCTGAATCCCGAGAACGGCATGCTGAACCAGCAGCTCTTCCAGTGGTTCGGCATCATGGAAGGACCGGGCTGGCTCACCGATCCCACGCTCGCCTTCATCTCATCGATCTTCGTCCATATCTGGAAGTCGCTGCCGTTCTGGACACTGATCCTGATCACCGGCCGGCTCGCCATCGCGCAGGACTTGTATGAGGCCGCGAGCGTCGACGGCGCCAATCGCTGGCAACAGTTCCGCTTCATCACCTGGCCGTCGCTGGCGACGCTCTACGTCACCTCGACCATGCTCTCGATGATCTGGACGCTGGGCGACTTCAACAGCGTCTACCTGCTCACGGGCGGCGGGCCGGGCGATCTCAACCACGTGCTGGCGACGCTCGGCATCCGCTACATGCGCAACAACAATCTCGATCTCGGCATCGCCTCGATCATCGTCGCCATGCCGCTGATCCTGCCGATGGTCTTCGTGATGGTGAAGCGCCTGTCGAAGGGGCCGGACGCATGAAGAAGTTCCTCGACGAAGGTAAGCTGCTCCTGATCGCGGTCCCCGTCCTGGTCTGGACGCTGCTGCCGATCTATCACCTCTTCGTGCTCTCGATTTCCAACCAGGAATCGATGCTGGCCGGCAAGCTCTGGCCCGACCAGCCGACGCTGCAGAACTTCCAGATCGTCTTCGCCCAGCAGCACTACTACCTGCACAATTTCTGGCGGCAGATGTTCAACAGCTTCTTCATCGCGGTGGCGACGGGGCTGATCACACTCTTCGTCGCGACCTTCGCGGCCTTCGCCATCGCGCGCCTCAAGGTCAGGGGCGGGCGCACCATGATGAACCTCGCGCTGGCGACCTACCTGATCCCGGCCGCCTTCCTCGCCATCCCCATGTACAAGGCGATGGGCTCCTACGGCCTCCTCAACACGCAGGCCTCGCTGATCCTGGCCATGGTCGCGCTGGCTTCGCCCTATGCGATCTGGGTGCTGAAGCAGGCCTCCGACAAATTGCCGAAGGAGCTCGACGAGGCCGCGGTGATGGACGGCGCCACCTCGATCCAGCTCTTCCGGCTGGTCTACCTGCCGCTGATGAAGCCTTCGATGGTGGTGATCGGCATCTACGCGCTGCTGCTCGCCTGGAACGAGTATCTCTACGCCTTCCTGCTGCTCTCCTCGGAGAAGGCGGTTCCGCTGGCGGTGGGCCTCGGCCTCTTCCTCTCGGCCGACGACGCGCCCTGGAACCTGCTGATGGCGGCGGGCCTGCTCTATGCCATCCCGCCGGCGGTGATCTACTACCTGTTCCGCAAGAACATGGTCGGTGGGCTGACTTCGGGCGCGGTGAAGAGCTAAGGCTGGCGGCGTCCTGCCGTCTTCATCACCGTCATGCTCGCCCTTGTGGCGAGCATCCACGTCTTGACCCCGCCCTCAATCAGCGAAGACGTGGATGGCCGGCACGAGGCCGACCATGACGGGAGCCGAGGCGCATGGCCGAATTGCTTCATTGCTCTCGCAATGGCGCTGAACAGGCGTCACAGTGAATGCGTTACGACAAGAAGAAATGCCGAGGATTGATTTGATGACCGCCTCCAAGCTCGACCAGCTCCGCCAGATGACCACCGTCGTCGCCGACACCGGCGACATCGAGGCCGTGCGTCGCCTGAAGCCTGTCGATTGCACCACCAATCCGACCCTGATCCTGAAGGCGGTGGAGACGCCGGCCTATGCCCATATCGTCGACGAGGCGATCGGCTGGGGCAAGAAGCAGGGCGGCAGTGAGAAGGCGGTCCATGCCGTCTGCGACCGCCTTGCCGTGAGCTTCGGCACGGAGCTGACCAAGATCGTCCCCGGCCGCGTCTCGACCGAGGTCGATGCCGATCTCTCCTTCGACACGGCCGCGACCATCGAGAAGGCGCGCGCCGTCATCGCCGCCTACAAGGAGCGCGGCGTCGAGAAGGATCGCATCCTCATCAAGATCGCCTCGACCTGGGAGGGGCTGCAGGCCGCCAAGGTGCTGCAGGCCGAGGGCATCGACTGCAACCTGACCCTGCTCTTCGCGCTGCCGCAGGCGGTTGCGGCGGCCGAGGCCAACGCCTTCCTGATCTCGCCCTTCGTCGGCCGCATCCTCGACTGGCACGTCAAGGCCGGCGGCGGCCCCTACACCGCCGAGACCGATCCCGGCGTCGTCTCGGTCAAGAGCATCTACGCCTATTACAAGGCCTTCGGCATCAAGACGGTCGTGATGGGCGCCTCCTTCCGCAACACCGGCGAGATCGAGGCGCTGGCCGGCTGCGACCGCCTGACCATCGGGCCTGGCCTGCTCGACGAGCTCGCCGCCGCGACCGGCGACCTGCCGCGCCGCCTCTCGCCCGCCTCCTCGCCGCAGATGGAAGCGGGCGGCAGCCGGAAGCTCGGCTTCGACGAGAAGGCCTTCCGCTTTGCCATGAACGAGGATGCGATGGGCACGGAGAAGCTGGCCGAAGGCATCCGCGGCTTCGTCAAGGACCTGCGCGGCCTGCGTAAGCTCGTCACCGCGAAGCTCGGCTGACCCCGCCATGGCAGAGCGGCGGATCGCCGTCGTCACCGGCGGCGCCAAGGGTATCGGCGCCGCGGTAGCCGAGCGGCTGGAGCAGGACGGCCTCGTTCCCGTCGTCTGGGATATCGTGGCGCCCGCAACGGCCGGGCGCCTGCATCTCGCCTGCGACGTCTCCGACGAGAACTCGGTCACTCAGGCCTTGGCCGCAACCGAGCGCGAGCACGGTCCCATCGCCGTGCTCGTCAACAATGCCGGTTTGACCGGCCCCTCGACCACGGTCGCGGAGACGCCGCTGGCGCAATGGCAGAAGGTGCAGGCGATCAACCTGACCGGCACCTTCCTCTGCTCGCAGGCGGTAGCCGATGTGATGATACCGCGCGGCCATGGCCGCATCGTCAACATCGCCTCGCTCGCCGGCAAGGAGGGCACGCCGACGCTCTCGGCCTACAGCGCCGCCAAGGCCGGCGTCATCGCCTTCACCAAGGCGCATGGCAAGGAACTCGCCGGCACCGGCGTTCTCGTCAACGCGGTCGCGCCGGCCGCGGTCGAGACCGAGCTGCTCCAGCAGATGAGTGCGGAGACGGTCGCGACGATGATCGGCAAGAGCCCGCTGAAGCGGCTCGGGACGGTCGATGAGTTGGCCGAGCTTGTCGCCTGGCTCGCGAGCGCGCGCTGCAGCTTCTCGACCGGCGCGGTCTTCGATCTCTCGGGCGGTCGCGCCACCTACTGACGGCGCGCCTTGCGGTAGATCATTGACGCGGCCTGCGCGCGGGCTTCTGATAGCGGTCTGCACTGACGAGGCCGCCACGGCTGTCGCGGCCCGCCCAACCGGAGTCGGCCATGACCACGCCTGCAGAATCCGCGCCCCGTCCGGGCTCCTCGCTCGCCACCCATCTCGTCCCGCTCCGGCGCAATTCGGGCTGGCTGATGGCGGCCGGCATCGCCCTCGTTATCCTCGGCATCGTCGGGCTCGGTGCTGTCGCGATGCTCAGCCTCGCCAGCGCGATCTGGTTCGGGGCGATGATCCTCGTCGGCGGCGTCGTCGTGCTGATCGACGCCTTCCGGCATCAGGGCTGGAAGAGCCGCGTGCTGCACATTCTCATCGGCCTGCTCTATGTCGCGGTCGGCCTGATGACCTTCGCCAATCCGCTTCTCGCCACGGCCTCGCTGACGCTGCTGGCCGGCGCTGCCCTGGTCGCGACCGGCGTGTTGCGCCTGGTCGTCGCCTTCCAGAACCGGGAGCTGCCGGCTTGGCGATGGCTGGCACTGTCGGGTGCGCTGTCGCTGCTGCTCGGTGGCATGATCCTGGCGCAATGGCCGGGCTCGAGCGTCTGGGTGCTCGGCACCTTCTTCGCGATCGAGCTGATCTTCCAGGGCTGGGCTGCGATCGCGCTGGCGCGTGCGATCCGCTCGACCTTCGACGGCGTGAAATCGCGCTGAATTCGGCTGCGGCCTACTCGGCCGCTTCGGCCGTAACAGCCGGCTTGGCCGGCGTGCTGAGGTCGTTGAAGCGGGCCCGCCCGCCGGCTGCTGCCGACTGCAATTGCTGTTTCCAGCCCTTGGAATCGCTGCCGCCGAGCGCGACAAAATCGGCGGCGCGCGAGGCATCGGCATCACGGCCCTGATAAACCAGCACGCCGCGGGCCGTGACGACGATATCGCCGCGCCGCAGCGTCGGGTCCTTCAGATACCACTGCTTGTCGGCCTGGGGATCGAGCTGGACGACGGGCGGTTTGGGCTTCGAGGACGCCTCCGGCGCCCGCGCACGCGGCGCCCGCACGCGCGGCTCGTCGTCATATTCGTAGATCGGAGAGGCCCGCAGACGCGGCCCGCCACCGAACAGCGCGCGAGCGAGATCGTCGAACAGGCCGGCAGCTTCCGCCGCAGGCGCGGCCGCCATAAGGAGCGCCGCCGCGAGTCCGAACCGCGCCATCCCGTTGCGTGCCATCGCCTTGCCCTCCGCTACCATCAGCTCAACGCTCAATGGTCGCGAAAGGTTCGGTTCAGGTTCACGGACGAGGTTAAGATTCTCGTCCGGGGCGTTTACTTTTTAGCTTGAGCCGCGAAAGCCTCGGCACGGATCGTCGAGAGCGACTTCGCCGGGGTGATCGCCTCGGGATCGAGCAGGCAGTGGATGATCGCGGGCTTGCCGCTCTTCACCGCGCGCTCGAAGGCCGGCGCGAATTCCGAGGTCTTCTCGACGCGCTCGCCATGGCCGCCGAAGGCCTTGGCATAGGCCGCGAAATCCGGGTTCTTCAGCGTCGTCGCCGAGACGCGGCCGGGATATTCGCGCTCCTGATGCATGCGGATCGTGCCGTACATGCCGTTGTCGACGACGACGACGATGACGGGAAGGTCGTATTGCACGGCCGTCGCGAAATCCTGGCCGTTCATCAGGAAGCAGCCGTCGCCCGCAAAGGCGATCACCGTTCTGTCCGGGAAAATCCGCTTGGCGCCGATCGCGGCCGGCACGCCATAGCCCATCGAGCCGCAGGTCGGCGCGAGCTGCGTCGCGAATTTGTTGAAGCGGTGGAAGCGGTGCACCCAGGTCGCGTAATTGCCGGCGCCGTTGCACATGATGGCGTCGTCGGGGAGTTGGCTGCGCAGCCAGCGCACCATCTCGCCGGGGTGGAACTCGCCGGGCACGGGCGCCGGCTGCTCGCTCCAGGCGATATAGGCTTCATGCGCGGCAGCGCCAGCGCCCTTCCAGGCGGGAGCCTTGGGCGGCTCGATCGCCTCGAGCGCGGCGCAGAAGCCGGCGGGCGAAGCATTGATCGCCAGCGTCGGGCGGTAGACCCGGCCAAGCTCTTCCGGATCGGCATGGACATGGACCAGCGGCCGGCCCGGATTGGGAATGCCGAACAGCGTGTAGGACTGGCTCGGCATCTCCGAGAGACGCCCGCCGACCAGCAGGACGAGGTCGCTCTCCTTGATGCGGGCGAGCAGCTTCGGGTTCGGGCCGATGCCGAGATCCCCGGCGAAGTTCGCATGATCGGCCGAGAACAGCATCTGCCGGCGGAACGAGACTGCGACCGGCAGGTCGAAGCGCTCGGCGAAGGCCTGGAAATCGGCGATCGCCTCCGGGCTCCAGCGCGAGCCGCCGAGGATCGCGATCGGCGACTTCGCTGCGGCGAGGCGCTTGGCGAGATCGGCCATCTGCGCCGGGGCAGGGTGCTGCTCGGTGATCTGATAGGGCTCGGCGTCGGCGACGTCGGCGAGGTCGGTCAGCACGTCCTCGGGCAGCGCGATCACGACCGGGCCGGGGCGGCCGGAGGTCGCGACATGGAAGGCGCGGCTGATGATCTCCGGGATGCGCGCGGCATCGTCGATCTCGGTCGCCCATTTGGTCATGGTGCCGAAGACGGCGCGGTAGTCGAGCTCCTGGAAGGCCTCGCGCTCGCGCATGCTGCCGTCGATCTGGCCGACGAAGAGGATCAGCGGCGTCGAATCCTGGTCGGCGATATGGATGCCGGGCGAGGCGTTGGTGGCGCCGGGGCCGCGCGTCACGAAGCAGATGCCGGGCTTGCCGGTGAGCTTGCCGGCGGCTTCCGCCATCATGCAGGCGCCGCCTTCGGCGCGGCAGATGGTGACCTTCATCGAGGCGTCGTGCAGCGCGTCGAGCACGGCGAGATAGCTCTCGCCCGGCACGCAGAAGGCGTCGGTGGCGCCGTGGATCAGAAGCTGGTCGACGAGGATCTGCCCGCCAGTGCGATTAGCCATGCTGCGGCCCTCCCCAGGCCGGGTCGTTCAAGATGTCGTCTGCGTGCTCGCCGAGCCGGGGGCTCGGCCGCCCGGCCACCTGTCGCACGCCGTTCATCACGATCGGCGAGGCGACGGTCGGAATGCTGCCCGCTTTCGCCGCTGCGCTCGGCAGATCGACCTTGACGCCGCGCGCGACGATCTGCGGGTCGGCGAAGACCTCGGCGATATCGTTGATCGGGCCGGCGGGCACACCGACCTTCTCCAGCCCGGCGAGCAGATCGGCCTTGGCATGGCGCTGGCAGAGCAGATGCAGCTTCGCCGTCAGCGCGACGCGGTTCTTCACGCGCGACTTGTTGTCGAGATAGTCGGGATGGTCGGCCAGCGCCGGCTCGCCCAGCACCTCGCAGAGCTTGCGCCACTGCCCGTCATTGCCGGTCGCGATGATGATATGGCCGTCGGCGACCGGGAACACGTCATAGGGCACGATGTTCGGATGGGCGTTGCCGAGCCGCGGCGGCGGGTTGCCGCCGACCAGATAGTTCATCGCCTGGTTGCCGAGCACCGCGACCTGCGAGTCGAGCAAAGCGAGATCGAGCGTCGCGCCCTCGCCGGTGGCGTCGCGCTGGCGCAAAGCCGAGAGGATGCCGACCGAGGCATAGAGCCCGGTATAGATGTCGGCGACGGCATAGCCCGCCTTCATCGGCGCGCCCGCAGGCTCGCCGGTGATCGACATCGCTCCGCCCATCCCCTGGACGAGAAAGTCGTAGCCGGCGCGCGGCGCATAGGGGCCGTCCTGCCCGAAGCCGGTGACCGAACAATAGATCAGCCGCGGGAATTCCTTGCGCAGCGAGGCCGCGTCGAGCCCGTATTTCGAGAGGCCGCCGACCTTGAAGTTCTCGATCACGACGTCAGCGTGGGCGGCGAGACGCCTGACCAATGCCTGCCCCTCGGCTGTGCGGAAATCGGCGGTGATCGAACGCTTGCCACGGTTGGCGGCGTGGAAATAGGCGGCGGAGAGATGTTCGTCGCCGGTACCTTCGACGAAGGGCGGGCCCCATTTGCGGGTGTCGTCGCCCTCGGGCGCCTCGACCTTGACGACATCGGCGCCGAGATCGGCCAGGAGCTGGCCGATCCAGGGACCTGCGAGGATGCGCGCCAGTTCGAGGACGCGCAGGCCGGTAAGCGGTGGGGTCGAAGTCATCAGGCTCGATCCGCGCCGTCATCCCGGCCGGAGCGAAGCGGAGAGCCGGGATCCATGCCTGACCGCCAAACGGCGATGTTCCAGCATGGATCCCGGGTCGACCTGCGGTCGCCCGGGATGACGCGGAGGGGGGTGGTAGGGCTCAGAAGAACGCCTGCAGGCCGGTGATCGCGCGGCCGAGGATCAGCGCGTGGACGTCATGCGTGCCCTCGTAGGTGTTCACCGTCTCGAGGTTCGCCGCGTGGCGCATCACCTGATACTCGATCTGGATGCCGTTGCCGCCGTGCATGTCGCGGGCCTGGCGGGCGATGTCGAGCGCCTTGCCGCAATTGTTGCGCTTGACCAGCGAGATCATCTCCGGGGCCATCTTGCCGTCGTCGAGCAGGCGCCCGACGCGCAAGCTACCCTGCAAGCCGAGGGTGATCTCGGTCAGCATGTCCGCGAGCTTCTTCTGGTAGAGCTGCGTCTGGGCCAGCGGCTTGTTGAACTGCTTGCGGTCGAGCCCGTACTGGCGCGCGCGGTGGAAGCAATCCTCGGCGGCACCCATCACGCCCCAGGAGATGCCGTAGCGGGCGCGGTTGAGGCAGCCAAACGGGCCGGAGAGCCCCGAGACGTTCGGCAGCAGGTTCTCTTCGGGAACGATGACGCCGTCCATGACGACCTCGCCGGTGATCGAGGCGCGCAGTGAAAGCTTGCCACCGATCTTCGGCGCGGAGAGGCCCTTCATGCCCTTGTCGAGGATGAAGCCGCGGATCTGGTTGTCATGCGCAGCCGATTTCGCCCAGACGACGAAGACGTCGGCGATCGGCGAGTTCGAGATCCACATCTTGGATCCCGTCAGCTTGTAGCCGTCGGCGACCTTCTCGGCGCGGGTCTTCATGCCGCCAGGGTCGGAGCCGGCATCCGGCTCGGTGAGGCCGAAGCAGCCGACCCATTCGCCGGAGCCCAGCTTCGGCAGGTACTTCTTGCGCTGCTCCTCGCTGCCATAGGCATAGATCGGGTACATTACCAGCGAGGACTGCACCGACATCATCGAGCGGTAGCCGGAGTCGATGCGCTCGACCTCGCGGGCGACGAGCCCGTAGGAGACGTAGTTGGCGCCGGCGCAGCCGTATTCCTCGGGGACGGTGACGCCGAGCAGGCCGAGCTCGCCCATTTCATTGAAGATCGAACGATCGGTCTTCTCGTCGAGATAGGCGTCATGGATGCGGGGAGCGAGCTTCTCCTGCGCATAGGCGCGGGCCGTGTCGCGGATCAGCCGCTCGTCCTCGTTCAGCTGCTCGTCGAGCAGATAGGCATCGTCCCAGGTGAACTTCGCGAGCTTGTGGCTGCCGGCCATGGTGTTCGTCTCCCTTGAACCTGTTGCGATGTCATCCCGGGCGACCGGAGGGAGACCCGGGATCCATTCCTGAACGGTTCAGGCATGGATCCCGGCTCTGCGCTTCGCTCCGGCCGGGATGACGGCGCGGATGTTGTTAGATCCTACCGATCACGCATCCACGTCGAAGCTGACGCCCTGCGCCAGCGGCAGGGTGGTGCCGTAATTCAGCGTGTTGGTGGCGCGGCGCATATAGGCCTTCCAGGCATCCGATCCGGCCTCGCGGCCGCCGCCGGTCTCCTTCTCGCCGCCGAACGCGCCGCCGATCTCGGCGCCCGAAGGGCCGATATTGACGTTGGCGATGCCGCAATCCGAACCCTCGTCCGAGACGAAGAGTTCGGCCTCGCGCATGTTCAGCGTGAAGATCGAGGAGGACAGGCCGGCGCCGACGGCGTTCTGGATCGCGATCGCCTCGTCGATGGACGAGTACTTCATGACATAGAGGATGGGCGCGAAGGTCTCGCGCTCGACCGGGCCGCACTGCCTGGGCATCTCGACCAGCGCAGGGCGGACATAGAAGCCACCAGCGCCGACATCGACTTTCTCGCCGCCATGAACCTTGCCGCCCTCGGCCTTGGCCTCGGAGAGCGCCTTCTGCATGCCCTGATAGGCGGCCTCGTCGACCAGCGGGCCGACCAGCACGCCGGCCTCGCGGGGATCGCCGATCTTCACGGAGCCGTAGACCTTGGCGAGCTTCGGCACGAGCGCGTCATAGACGCTTTCATGCACGATCAGGCGGCGCAGCGTGGTGCAGCGCTGGCCGGCGGTGCCCATCGCCGCGAAGGCGATGCCGCGCAGCGCGAGGTCGAGATCGGCCGAGGGGGCGACGATCGCGGCGTTGTTGCCGCCGAGCTCGAGGATGGCGCGGGCGAAGCGCGCTGCCAGCTTCTGGCCGACTTCCTTGCCCATGCGGGTCGAGCCCGTGGCCGAGACGACCGGAACGCGATGGTCCTGGACCAGGATGTCGCCGAGCTCGCGGCCGCCGACCAGTACCTCGGAGAGGCCGATCGGAGCTTCCGGCCCGAAGCGCTTCATCGTCTTCTCGACGATGGCCTGCACAGCGAGCGCGGTGAGCGGGGTCTTCTCGGAGGGCTTCCAGACGACGCTGTCGCCGCAGACGAAGGCGAGCGCCGCGTTCCAGCACCAGACCGCGACCGGGAAGTTGAAGGCCGAGATCACGCCCACGACGCCGATCGGATGCCAGGTCTCCATCATGCGATGGTTCGGGCGCTCGGTGGCGATGGTCAGGCCGTAGAGCTGGCGCGACAGGCCGACGGCGAAGTCGCAGATGTCGATCATCTCCTGGACCTCGCCGAGGCCCTCGGAAGTGACCTTGCCGGCTTCGAGCGTCACCAGCAGGCCGAGGTCGGTCTTGGCGGCGCGCAGCTCCTCGCCGAGCAGGCGGACGAACTCGCCGCGGCGCGGCGCCGGCACCTTGCGCCAGGCGAGATAGGCGGACTGGGCCCGGCCGATCGCGGCCTCGGCCTCGGCCGGCGAGGTCTCGCGCAGGGTCACGACGGTCTCACCGGTGATCGGCGAGCCGGCCGAGAGGCCGGCATCGGCATAGGCGCTTTCAGAGACGCCGAGGCGCTTGAGCAGGGCGAGCGTGTCTTTCGGCAGGGATGTGGCCATCTGTGTCTTCCAGCGGTCGCGAGCGGGAGCCAAAGGGCGCGTGCCCTAGGGCGCATGACATAAAAGCGCGGTAACCGGAGGCCGCCGCGCTTGAGGCCGGAACAATGCCCTCTTTCATGGCGTGACGGCAACCGATATGTTCTCACCACTTGATGAGAATTTTTCATGGATGATGCGCTCGTTCCCGGCCGCTTGTCGGTGCCCTCGCTCTCCGCGCTCGCCGCCTTCGAGGCGGCGGCCCGGCATGGCAGTTTCACGCGTGCGGCAGAGGAGCTGAACCTGACGCAGGGCGCGGTCAGCCGGCAGGTCGCGCATCTCGAAAAGGTGCTCGGCGTCAGCCTGTTCGAGCGGGTCAAGAAGCGTGTCAGCCTGACGGCGGCCGGCGCGGCCTATGCCAACGACATCCGCGACGGCCTGTCCCGGCTCGCGGCGGCGACCGTCTCCGCCATGGCCTTTCGCGGTGCGGCCGGCGTGCTCAATCTCGCGACCCTGCCGACCTTCGGCACGCGCTGGCTGATCCCGCGCCTGCCGCGCTTCACCGAGGCCCATCCCGGCATCACCATCAATTTCACCACGCGGCTCGTACCCTTTGACTTCGCCCGCGAGCCGGTCGATGCCGCCGTGCATTTCGGTGCCGAGAACTGGCCGGGCGCGCGGCTTCACCGTCTGATGGGCGAGGAGGTCGTACCCGTCGCCGCGCCCTCGCTGCTGGCGCGCGCCGGCATCACCGAGGCGGCCGACATGCTGCGGGCGCCGCTGCTCCAGCAATCGACACGGCCCCGCGCCTGGGCGAACTGGCTCGAACAGCAGGGGCTGGCGCCGGAGCGCGCCCTGATGGGGCCGCGCTTCGAGCAGTTCGCCATGATCGCGCAGGCCGCTGTCGCGGGGCTCGGACTTGCGATCGTGCCGCGCTTCCTGGTCGAGGAGGAGTTGCGTTCCGGCGCGCTGGTCATCCCGATCGACCGGCCGGTGACCGGCAAGGAGGGCTACTATCTCGTCTATCCCGAGGAGAAGGCCAATCTGCCGACCGTCATCGCCTTCCGCGACTGGCTGCTCGGGGAATGCGCGCCGTCGGGCTAAGCCGCCTCTCGACAAGCGCCTCGCGCTCGTTCATTCATGCGCGAAATTCACCAACCCGGCTTTTCCAGCGAAGCCGGCTGCGCGAGGCCTGCCATGCCGCCCGTCTCCGAAAGCGCCGATGTCGTGATCTGCGGTGGGGCCGCGATCGGCTCCTCCGTCGCCTATCATCTGGCCGCCGATCCCGGCTTCACCGGCAAGGTCGTGGTGATCGAGAAGGACCCGACCTATCGCTTCTCGGCCTCCGCGCTCTCGGCCGCCTCGATCCGCCAGCAGTTCTCCAGCGCGGTGAATATCCGCATCTCGCTCTTCGGCATCGATTTCCTGCGCAATATCGGGAAGCATCTCGCTGTCGATGGCGAGGTTCCGGCCATCGACCTGCATGAGGGCGGTTATCTCTATCTCGCCAGCGAGGCCGGCGCGCCGATCCTCGAAGCCAACCAGAAGCTGCAAGCCTCCGAGGGCGCCGATATCGCGCTCTACGACCCCGCGACGCTGAAGCAGCGCTTCCCCTGGCTCAGTACGGATGATCTCGCCTGCGGCACCTTCGGCGTCAGCGGGGAGGGCTGGTTCGATGGCTGGGCGCTGCTCCAGGCGTTCCGCAAGAAGGCGCGCAGCCTCGGCGTCGAGTACCGGCAGGGCGAGGTTGCCGGCTATGTCACGGAAGGCGGCCGCGTCACTGCGGTCGAACTCGCCGATGGCAGCCGCATCGCCTGCGGCGCCGTCGTCAACGCCAGCGGCACCCATGGCGCCAAGCTCGCGGCGACGGCGGGCGTTTCGATCCCCGTGAAGTCGATGAAGCGCTATGTCTTCTCCTTCACCTGCAAGGGCGATGTCGACGGCTGCCCGCTCCTGATCGACACGACCGGCGCCTGGTGCCGGCAGGAGGGCAAGCGCACGGCGGAAGGTCAGCTCTTCATCGGCAGCTGCTCGCCCCTGACGCCGGAGCAGGATGTCGAATGGATCGAGAACGACCCCGCCGCCGAGGATGTCGACTGGGGCTTCTTCGAGGAGGTGGTGTGGCCCTCGCTCGCCACCCGCATCCCGGCCTTCGAGCAGATCAAGCCCGGCCGCGCCTGGGCCGGCCCCTACGACATGTGCGGGCTCGACCATAACGCGATCATCGGCCCGGCGGTGGGGATGCCCAATCTCTATCTCGCCAATGGCTTCTCCGGCCACGGTCTGCAGCAATCGCCCGCGGTCGGGCGTGGGCTTGCCGAGCATATCGCGCATGGCCGCTATCGCTCGCTCGACCTTGCCGATCTCGGCCACGAGCGCGTCGTTGCGAACCGGCCGCTCAAGGAGGCCAACGTCATCTGACGAGGAGGCCGCCATGATCGATCCGGCTTTCGTCCAGACCATGGCCCGCTACAATGCCTGGCAGAACCGCAGCCTGATGGCGGCGGCGGACGGATTGACCGACGAAGCCCGCAAGCTCGATCGCGGAGCCTTCTTCAAGTCGATCCACGGCACCTTCAACCATATCCTCTGGGCCGACGAGACCTGGCTCAGCCGCCTCATCGGCAGCGAGAAGCCGTCTGTCGGCGGTCGCGACTCGGCGGTCTATTTCGAGGGTTGGGCGCAGTTCTGCGCGCGGCGCCGCATGCGCGACCAGGCCATTCTCGACTGGGCGGAGACCGTCACGGCAGATTGGCTGCGCGGCACGCTGATCTGGTACTCGGGCGCTGCCGGTCGCGAGATGGGCAAGCCGCGCGCCTTCGCACTGGTCCATTTTTTCAATCACCAGACCCATCATCGCGGCCAGATCCACGCCATGCTCACGGCGGCCGGTGTGAAGCCTGACGATACCGATCTCTTCCTCGTCGACGAACCGCGCTAGGCAGGGTCCGCAGCGGGAGAGGCATTCCGGCGTTTGGAGCGCGGGATCGGCTTGTAAGCCACGATCGGGCGATCATTGATTTCGTCGCCCTCATCGTCTTCCCGATCCGGCGGCACGGCTGCGGTGGCGTTCTGGCTGAGCTTCTGGAACAGGCCGAGCCCGATCAGGGCCAATACGGCGAGCAGCATCAGCAAGCCGGGATAGACGACATCGCCCATCGTTTCGCGCGAGGTCTTGGCGATCAGCACCAGCGATTCCAGCGAAAGCGCCACGATCATGATCGACATGAACTTGGTCAGCGATCCCCGCGCTTCGGCCGGGCGGCGCATCTCGCGGTCGGCGATGACCTCCTCCTCGAACAGGAACTTGCCTACATCGGCGACCGCCACCGCGATGATCACGAGGCCGATCCCGTCGAGCATCGTGTCGAGCGCACCCTCGCCGGTCCAGAAGCCCTGCGACGTCCGCCAGACCGCGACGCCGATCAGCACGATCGAAGCACCCAGCAGCGCGAAGGCGATGACCGTGTAGAGAACCCGGCTGAACAGCGTCATGTCTTCCCCCCATCCGCTTGCAGGAGACAACCGCCGGCGAAGCGGCGGGTTCCGTCGCGGCAATGCCGGGAGTACGCGGCGCAGCAACGGCTTGCATGGCCGCTCCCATGGCGCAGCCGATTGCCGGCTATCGCGATCCATGGTCCAAGCGCTGAGTTCCGCCGGAGCGCTTCACATGCCCGAGACGACGACCCTCATCACCTTCTCGCTGATCGCGCTCGGCATGGTGCTGACGCCCGGCCCAAACATGATCTACCTGATTTCGCGCTCGATCGCGCAGGGCAGGGGCGCCGGCCTGATTTCGCTCGGCGGCGTGATCCTCGGCTTCTTCGTCTACATGTTCTGCGCCGCCTTCGGCATCACCGCGCTGCTCTTCGCCGTGCCCTATGCCTATGACGTGCTCAGGCTCGGCGGCGCGGCCTATCTGCTCTGGCTCGCCTGGCAGGCGGTGCGGCCGGGCGGCAGCTCGCCCTTCCATGTCCGCGATTTGCCCCATGACGGGCCGCGCAAGCTCTTCGCCATGGGCTTCCTGACCAGCCTGCTCAATCCGAAGATCGCGATGTTCTATCTCGCGCTGCTGCCGCAGTTCATCGATCCGACCGCCGGCAACGTGCTGACCCAGTCGGTCGTGCTCGGCTTCGTCCAGATCGCGATCAGCGGCAGCGTCAACGCCCTCATCGCGACGGCCGCCGGCAGCATCGCGCTGTTCTTGCGGACGCGACCCTTCTGGTCGTTGGTACAGCGCTGGATCATGGGGACGGTGCTCGCCGGCTTTGCGCTGCGGATGGCGATGGAATCGCGGCGCTAGCAAGTCCGGATGTCGACCCTCGAAACCGCATCGGAAGCCCCTCGACCGAGTCTGACGGACCTGTTCACCGGCTTCCTCAAGATCGGGTTGATGGGCTTCGGCGGCGTCGGGCCGATCGCGCGCCATATCATCGTCACCGAGCGCAACTGGCTCGACGATCGCGGCTATGCCGAATTGATGGGCATCTGCCAGGCGCTGCCCGGCGCCAACACGGTCAATGCGGCGGTGATGCTCGGCGACCGCTTCAGGGGCGGGATCGGTGCCCTGACCTGCGTCTTCGCGCTGATGGCGATGCCGCTCCTTTGCCTCGTCGGGCTCGCCAATGTCTATGGCGCGGTCTCCGGCCACCCGCTGGCACAGATCGCGTTGACCGGCGCGGCTGCCAGTGCCGCCGGGCTCATTCTTGGAACGGCGCTACGGCTGCTGACCAAGGCCGGCCTCGCGCGCTGGGCCTGGGTCATGGCTGCGGCCGCCTTCGTCGCGGTCGGCCTGCTGCGGCTGCCCATGCTGCCGACCCTGCTGGTGCTGGTGCCGCTCGGTCTGGCCGCGGCGACGCTGGGAGCAAGGCGGGCCTGATGGAGCGCGGCGTCTTCTTCCAGCTGATTGTCACCTTTGGCACGATCTCGTTGATGGCGATCGGCGGCGCCAATGCGGTGGTGCCGGAAATCCATCGCCAGGTCGTCGAGATCCTCGGCTGGATGGATGCGCCGACCTTCGCGCGTCTCTTCGCCATCGCGCAGACGGCGCCCGGCCCCAACATCATGCTCGGCAGCATCATCGGCTGGCATGTCGCCGGAACAGTCGGCCTCCTGGTCGCGACGACCGCGCTGCTGCTGCCCTCTTGCCTGCTGGCGCTTGCCTCCAGCCGCGGGCTACAGCGCTTCGGCGGGCATCGCGTAGTTCGGACCATGACGCTGGCGCTGGTGCCGATCGCGCTCGGCCTGATGCTCGCGAGCGGCGTGGTCGCGACGCTGGCCGCCGATGCCGGTCTCGTCGGCTATGCGATCACGGCCGCGACGGCGCTGGTGACCTATCGTTCCAAGGTCAATCCGCTGGTGCCGATGGCGGCTGGCACGTTCGTGTATGTCCTCGCCTGGTGGGCCGGCATCGCCTGAGTTTTCAAGCCGGTCGTCATGCGCCGTCGAGGCCATGCACCGTATGAATGGCATGGCCGTCGTCGTCTGCCGTTGCCGCCGCCGGCAATGGCGATAAGCTCACCCGCATTGTCCCATCCGGAACGAATGCGAGTGAAGCGATGAGCGCCCTGACCCCCGAGGAGAAGAAGGTCACCGAGTGGCTGGCGAGCCGCAAGGAAGGCATGGTCGCGCTGCTGCGCGAACTGGTCGACACCGACTCGGGCTCCTACGACAAGGCTGGTGTCGATCGCGCCGGTGAGGTCGTCGCGCGCTTCCACAAGGCGAACGGCCTCGAGGTCGAGATCGTGCCGGATAGCCGCTTCGGCGACGCCGTTCGGGCGCGCCTGCCCAACCCGGCGGCCAACGACCAGCGCCCGGTCATGCTGCTCGGCCATCGCGACACCGTCTTCCCACAGGGCGAGCCGACGCGCCGGCCCTTCACCATCAAGGGCGGCCGCGCCTATGGCCCGGGTGTCGCCGACATGAAGGCGGGCGTGATGATCTCGGCCTTCGTCGCCGCGGCTTTCGCCGAATGCGGCGGCCTCGCCGCGCCGCTCCTGATGCTGACGACCAGCGACGAGGAGATCGGCTCGCCATCCTCTCGCCCGGTCATCGAGGCTGCCGCACGTGAGTCGCGCTGCGTCTTCAATGCCGAGCCCAGCCGCCTGCCGGCCGGCACCGATTTCGCGAAGGACCAGAAGCAGTCGGTTACCAGCGGCCGCAAGGGTGGAGTCTTCATGCGGGCCGAGTTCACCGGCAAGCCGGCCCATTCCGGCGCGAACTACGAGAAAGGCGCCTCGGCCATTGTCGATCTCGGCCACAAGATCCCGAAGCTGCAGGGCCTGACCGATCTGGAGAAGGGCATCACCGTCAATGTCGGCCTGATCGGCGGTGGCCAGACCGTCAACACCATCGCGCCCAGCGCCTGGTGCGAGATTGACCTGCGCTATGTCACCGCCGCCCAGCGCGACGAGATGGTCGGCAAGATCAAGGCGATCATCGAAGCGCCCGAGGTGGCCGGCACCAGCGCCGTGCTCTCGATCAAGGGCGAGTTCCTGCCGCTGGAGCGCTCCTCGGAATCGGCTGCGCTCTACGACACCTATCGCGAGGCGGCCGCCGCCTTCGGCATCGGCGTCACCGCAGAGTTCACCGGCGGCTGCGCCGATTCCGGCTTCACCGCCGCGCAGGGCACCCCGACCTTGTGCAGCGTCGGCCCGATCGGCGGCATGGCCCATACCCCGGACGAATTCCTCGAGGTCGAGAGCATCGTCCCGGCGGCGCAGGTGCTCGCGCTGGCGGTGATGCGCGCGGCCGCCAGGGTGGAGTGAGGGCAGACTGCTTTTGCCGGGCACGCCATATCCCCTCTCCCCTTGCGGGAGAGGGTTAGGGTGAGGGGTCTCGCGACGCCGATCGTGAGCCGAACATCCTACTGGCAAGTTCGGCGCGCGCCCTCATCCGTCAGCGCTTCGCGCTGCCACCTTCTCCCGCAAGGGGAGAAGGGCGGGTGCCCTCGGACCTCAGAACGCCTCTTCCCAGTCGCGGCTCAACCGCATCGCGCAGTTGATGAGGCCGACATGCGAATAGGTCTGCGGGAAATTCCCCCAGAGCTCGCCGGTCTTCAGGTCGGCATCCTCCGAGAGCAGGCCGAAGCTGTTGCGTCGCTGCAGGATGCGTCCGAACAGCTCCTTCGCCTCCTCGCTGCGCCCGATCGCGTTGAGCGCATCGACATACCAGAAGGCGCAGATCAGGAAGCCGGTATGCATGTAGCCGAAATCGTCCTGCGTGGCGTAGCGCAGCAGTAGGTCGCCGCGCTTCAGATCGCGGCCGATCGCCTCGACGGTCGCGACGAAGCGGGCATCGTCCGGCTTGACGAAGCCGAGCTCGGCCAGCAGCAGCAGGGTGGCGTCGAGGTCTTCTCCGCCGAAGGTCGAGACGAAATGCCCCTTCGTCTCGTTCCAGATCTGCTCGGCGATGGTGGCCTTCAGGCGCTTGGCCTCACCCTTCCAGAATTCCTTGCGATCGGCGCGCCCGAGCGTGCCGGCGATGCGGGCAAGCCGGTCGCAGGCCGTCCAGCACATTACGCTGGAGAAGGAATGCACGGCCTCCTTCTCGCGCAGTTCCCAGGGGCCGGCATCGGGCTTGTCGAAATAGGCGATGGCGAGTTCGCCCATGCGTTCGAGCTGTCCGAACAAGGCCTCCTTGCCCGGCTGAATCAGGCGCCGGTCGAAGAAGGAATGTGTCGCCGCCAGCACGACCGCTCCGTAGCCATCGTTCTGGATCTGCGTCGCCGCACCGTTGCCGAATCGCACCGGCTTGTGTCCGCGATAGCCTGACAGGTTGCGGGCCTCGAACTCGGTGAGCGAGCCGCCGCGCGTGATCGGATAGAGCGGCGGCAGGTGCTCGGCGCCGCTTTCGGAGAAGGTGTCGACGATATTGGTGATGAAGCTGAGATAATCCTCCATCGTCCGCGTCGTGCCGAGTCGGTTCAGCGCATGGACGACGAAATAGGCGTCGCGCAGCCAGCAATAGCGATAATCCCAGTTGCGCTGCGTCCCCGGCGCTTCCGGGATCGAGGTCGTGAGTGCCGCGACGATCGCGCCGGTCTCCTCGAAGGAACAGAGCTTCAGCGTGATTGCGGCCCGGATCACCTCCTTCTGGTACTCGAAGGGGATCGAGAGCGAGCGCACCCAGTCGCGCCAGTAATCGGTGGTCTTGTCGAGGAATTCGCGCGAGGTCGTCTCGATCTCGGCGCGCAACGCCTCGTCCGAGCCGATGAAGAAGGAATAGGATTGGTCGACGGCGAAGGGCGTGCCTTCGACGACATAGGAGAGCGGCGCATTGGTCGTCAGCCGGATCGTCTGGTCGGCGCCGACATAGCGGACATGGTTGGAGCCGCGCGTGATCTCGTCGGGCTCCTCGCCGATGCCGAGGCAAGGCTTGACCAGTACGCGGATGCGCGGCCGGCCGGAGACGCGGCGAACGCGGCGCACCAGCTGCGGCGGTCGAAAGAAGCGCTCGTAGCGCACGAAGCGCGGTGCGAAGTCGAGGATCTCGATCGCATTGCCCTGATCGTCGGAGAGCACGGAGGAGAGGATCGCGGTGTTGTCGAGATAGCCCTGCTCGCAACGGGTCATGCCGACGAGTTCGATGCCGAAGAACCCCTTTTCAGGCTCGTCGTCGCCGTCTTCGCCCCGGTTGTCGATCAGCGAGCAGAACACAGGGTCGCGGTCGAAGCGCGGGAAGCAGCCCCAGACGATGCGGGCGCGGCGGTCGATGAGAGCGGCGATCGAGCAATTGCCGATCACGCCGAGGTCGAGCGAGGCGGAGTGATGCCCCGCGGTCGAGGTCGTAACGGTCATGGTCGGTCAGTCCTGCTTGAAGCTGGCAGCGGAAAGATGGCCGCTTTCGGCGGCTTCGAGAAGGATGTGCCGGAGCGCTGTCGGTGAGGCGAGCCGGCAGGTGGCATGGCTCTCGCGATCCGCGCCGATGCGCACGGAGACGCCGCCCATCGCATTGACGGCCTCGAACCCGCCCTCGTCGGTGATGTCGTCGCCGATGAAGACCGGCTGGCGGCCGGCATAGGTCGGCGTCGCCATCAGCCAGGCGATGGCGCTGCCCTTGCTGGCGCCGGCCGGCACGAGTTCCGCGACGGCCTTGCCTTCCTGCAGGCGCATGCCCGGCCCCATCCGCGCGGCGATGCCACGGATCAAGACCAGGGCCTCTTCCTCCAGCGCGGGGGCTAGGCGCCAGTGCAGCGCGCCGGAGATGCGCTTGTCCTCGACGATGATGCCGACATGGCTGTTGGCGAAGCGGACGAGATCGCGCAGCGCCGCGCGCATGCCTTCATGGGTGTCGGCCTGCGAGCGGATTTCGCCGTCGGCGCGGATCTGGGCGCCGTGCAGTCCGGCGATGTCGAAGCGGTGCGGGGCCAGCATCTCGTCGAGAAAGCCGATCGGGCGCCCCGAGACGAGCGCCAGCGCGCCGCCGAGCTGCGCGCGCAGCACGGTCAGTGCCGGAGCCACCCGCCGGTCGAGATGGACATCCTCCGGCGAGGGGGCGATTTCCACCAGCGTTCCGTCAAAGTCGAGGAACAGAGCGATTTCGCGATCCGCGGAATCGATCTCGTGAGAGCCTGTGGCGATGTGGGGTTCGATCAAGGTCGTCATCATCTCGTATTTGGGCAGAGAAGGAGGCAGAAGAGCGGCCGCGCAGCCAGGGATATCCTTTCCTGTCTTATCGAATGGTCGTCGCCGTGTCGAAAATTGGGGTCGAGGGGTTGTCTCGATCTGTCGAAAGCCTACCATGGTTGTCACGATTTCACCGCACGGCTGCCATCGCGCTGCCATGTGACCGCGTCCGCACCACGGAAACATTACGCTTTCGGAAGCGTTCTGTTCCTGCCGCCGATGGCGAAATGCGGGCGGCCCCTGTCGGAGAATGCTCGTCCATGCGCCTTGTCGTCGTTTCCAACCGGGTCACGATTCCCGATCGTCATGAAAAGGTGATGGCAGGCGGACTGGCAGTCGCCTTGCGCGAGGCGCTGGAGCAGCGGGGCGGCCTGTGGTTCGGCTGGAGCGGGGCTGTGAGCGAGGGCGCTCCGACGCAGATCCGGCAGGTCGAACACGGCAATGTCACCTATGCCGTGACCGATCTCAGCGAGGCCGAGCGCCAGAGCTATTATCTCGGTTTCTCGAACCGGGCGCTCTGGCCGCTGATGCATTACCGGCTCGGCCTCACCGAGTTCCAGCGCAGCGATTACACGGGCTATCTCGGCGTCAACCGCCGCTTCGCCCGTGCGCTCGCAGGGCTGATCAAGCCCGACGACCTCATCTGGATCCACGATTACCACCTGATCCCGCTGGCGGCGGAGCTGCGCCGGCGCGGCATCACCAACCGGATCGGCTATTTCCATCACATCCCCTGGCCGGCGGCCGATGTCATCGGCGCCTTGCCCTTCAGCGCGACCCTGATCCGCACCATGGCCGCCTATGACCTCGTCGGCATGCAGACCGAAGGCGACGCCCGCAACCTGATCGGCGGGCTGGTTTCGCTCTGCGGCGCCCGCTCGGACGGACAACGCGTCAAGCTGGGCACGCGTGAGACTTCCGTGCAGACCTTTCCGATCGGAATCGATGTCGAGGGCTTCCGCAAGCTCGCTGCCGCTTCCGTGCGCCAGGCGGCGACACCCTTGCGCGCTACGCGGGAATCGCTCGGCGAACGCAAGCTCGTCATCGGCGTCGACCGGCTCGATTATTCCAAGGGCATCGTGCAGCGCCTGGAAGCCTTCGGGGAGTTCCTGCGCGACCATCCCGAGGAGCGTGGCCGCGTCAGCCTGTTGCAGATCGCACCGCCCTCGCGCAGCGATGTCCCGGAATATGCCGATCTCGACCGTCAATCCGACGAGGTTGCCGGGCGCCTCAACGCCCAGCTCGGCGAGTTCGACTGGACGCCGATCCGCGTGGTCAAGAAGGCCTATTCGCGCAAGGCGCTGGCCGGCTTCTATCGCCGCGCCCAGGTCGGGTTGGTCACGCCGATGCGCGACGGCATGAATCTCGTCGCCAAGGAATACATCGCGGCGCAGGACCCGGCCGATCCCGGCGTGCTCGTGCTCTCGCGCTTTGCCGGCGCCGCCCAGCAGATGGGCGAGGCGCTGATCGTCAATCCCTTCGATTCCCATGAGGTGGCGGAGGCGATCCGCACCGCGCTCGCCATGCCGAAGACCGAGCGCATCCGCCGCTTCGAGCGCCTCTATGCCGTCATCGCCGCGACCGATATCGACTGGTGGACGCGCCAATATCTCGCGGCATTGGCGGGAGAGGGCGCAGCCAGCGACGCTGCGGCCGTCGAGGGAACACGCAAGGAGCCGCGCCCCGGCGCGCGGCGGGCCAACCGGAACGAGGCATCGGCCGCGTCATCGGCGCCTCCGGAAGCCGGTGTACGCAAGATGTCGGCAGGATCGCGCCGGAAGCGGAGCGCTGCGACAGGCTCTTATCTCGCCCTGGTGCGACCTTGAGACTTGGCACTTGGGTCAGGGAAACGACCGAATTCTTGGGGTGATGCTGCGTGCCCCGTTCGCGGCCCTTGCCGAATAAGGTCTTTGGTCGCTAGAAGGCAGCAGGGTCGGAGCGGGCGACTCAGGTCTGGACAGGCATCGTATCGTCGATGGCTGAGGAGGCGGGCGGAGGGCTGAGATCGATGCGAGGCGCTCTCGGAGGACCGGGCGTTCTGTTGCGCCGTCTCCGCGAGGTCATGGCGGCTTCGATCAGCCCGCAGGAGCGGCTGGACCGGCTCGTCGTGCTGATCGCCGGCAATCTCGTCGCCGAAGTCTGCTCGGTCTACGTCCTGCGCGAGGACGGCTCGCTTGAACTCTACGCCACCGAAGGCCTCAACCGCGAGGCGGTCCACCTCACCACCATGCGAGCTGGCGAGGGCCTCGTCGGCCTGATCGCGAGCGAGGCCGAGCCGCTGGCGCTGTCGGATGCGCAGGCGCATCCCTCCTTCTCCTACCGTCCGGAGACGGGCGAAGAGGTCTATCGCTCCTTCCTCGGTGTGCCGATCCTGCGCGGCGGCGCTGTGATGGGCGTGCTCGTCATCCAGAACCGGGCGACGCGGCTCTACTCCGAAGACGAGATCGAGACGCTCCAGACCACCGCCATGCTGATGGCGGAGATGATCGCGGCCGGCGGCCTGAAGTCGCTGGCGGCGCCGGGCGCTTCGATCGGCCTCGACCGGCCGATCCACGGGGTCGGCGTGGCGCTGGCCGATGGTGTCGGCCTCGGCCATGTCGTGCTGCACGAGCCGCGCGTCGCGATCACCAATCTCATCGCCGAGAATCCGGCGGCCGAGGTCGGCCGTCTCGAAGCCGCGATCGGCGAGATGCGCGCCTCGATCGACGAGCTGGTCGAGCGCGGCGACGTCGCCCATACCGGCGAGCATCGCGACGTGCTCGAGACCTTCCGCATGTTCGCCCACGACCAGGGCTGGCTGCGCCGCATGCGCGAGGTCGTGCTGACGGGCCTCACCGCCGAGGCGGCGGTCGAGCGCGTCCAGTCCGACACGCGCGCCAAGATGCTGCGCCAGACCGACCCCTATCTGCGCGAGCGGCTGCATGATCTCGACGATCTCGCCAACCGTCTGCTGCGCACGCTGGTCGGCAAGGCGAACGGCGTCGCCCGCGAGAACCTGCCGGAGAACGCCATCCTCGTCGCCCGCTCGATGGGGCCGGCGGCGCTGCTGGACTACGACCGCGCCCATCTGCGCGGGCTCGTGCTGGAAGAGGGCGGGCCGACCAGCCATATCGCCATCGTCGCGCGCGCGCTCGGCATTCCCGCCGTCGGCGAGGTCGTCAACGCGACGGCGCTGGTCGAGGCGGGCGATGCCATCATCGTCGACGGTCAGGCCGGCGAAGTGCAAATCCGCCCGCAGCCCGACGTCGAGAACGCCTACAAGGACAAGGCTCGGCTGCGCGCCCGCAAGCAGAAGCAGTACCAGAAGCTCAAGGAACTCCCGGCGATCACCCGCGACGGGGTCGACATCACCTTGCAGATCAATGCGGGCCTGATCGTCGACATGCCGAATATCGAGGCGACGGCCGCCTCCGGGATCGGCCTGTTCCGCACCGAATTGCAGTTCATGGTGGCGCAGCACATGCCGACCACCGCCGAGCAGCAGGCGCTCTATGCTGCCGTTCTGGAGGCCGCGGCGGAATTGCCCGTCACCTTCCGCACGCTCGATATCGGCGGCGACAAGGTGCTGCCCTACATGGAGCGGGTCGAGGAGGAAAACCCGGCGCTCGGCTGGCGCGCGATCCGCATCGGCCTCGACAAGCCGCGGCTGCTGCGGGCGCAGGTGCGTGCGATGTTGCGGGCCGGCGCCGGCCGCGACCTCAAGATCATGCTGCCGATGGTCGCGACCACCGAGGAATTCCGCCGCGCCCGCATGATCATCCGCCGCGAGCAGGTGATGCTGGAGAAGCAGGGCGTCACGCCGCCGCGCGACCTGCGCGTCGGGGTCATGGTCGAAGTGCCCTCGCTGCTCTTCGAATTGCCCGAGATCGCCCGCGAGGCCGATTTCCTTTCGATCGGCACCAACGACCTCATGCAGTTCCTCTTCGCCGCCGATCGCGAGAACAAGCGCGTCGCCGATCGCTTCGATCCGCTCGGCGTCGGCCCGCTTCGCGCCCTCCGGCGCATCATCGAGGCGGCGGCCGAGACCGGCTGCCCTGTCACCGTCTGCGGCGAGATGGGTGGCAAGCCGCTGGAGACGATGGCCCTGATCGGGCTGGGCTATCGCGGCTTCTCGATGTCGGCGGCCTCGATCGGGCCGGTGAAGGCGATGCTGCGCGCGCTCGATACGGGCAAGCTGCGCGAGCGCATGGACTGGATGCTCGCCTCGCCGGAAGGTGCCACCAGTCTGCGCTCGCAGCTCGCTGCCTTCGCGACCGAGTTCAAGGTCCCGGTCTAGCGACGCTCAAGCTCGCCGTCCGCTGCCGCTTTTCCCTTTCGTTTCACGAGTTCATTGAATGTCCCTCCAGCTTCCCCAGGATCGTCTCGACGTCATCGTGGCGCGCCATGCCGCCGCAACCGACGAGATCAACCATGCGACCGAGGCGGCGCGCACCGTCGAGCTCGCCAAGGAACTGGCGGAGCTCGATCCGGTGGTCGCAGCGATCGCCTCCTGGCGGCAGGCGCAGGTCTCGCTGGAAGAAGCGGAGGCTCTGATCGCCGATCCCGCGACCGATGCCGAATTCCGCGACCTCGCCTATGAGGAGCGCGACACGGCCCGCGCCGAGATCGAGGCGCGCGCCCGCGAGATCCTCGTGGCCCTGCTGCCGAAGGATGCCGCCGATGAGCGCGGCGTCATCCTCGAGATCCGGGCCGGCACCGGCGGCGACGAGGCCTCGCTCTTCGCCGGCGACCTCCTGCGCATGTACCAGCGCCATGCCGCCCAGAAGGGCTGGAGCGTCGATATCCTCTCCGAGAGCGAGGGGACGATGGGGGGCTACAAGGAGGTCATCGCCGAAATCAACGGCCGCGGCGTCTATGCCAGGCTCAAATTCGAATCCGGCGTCCACCGCGTCCAGCGCGTGCCGGATACCGAGGCGAGCGGGCGTATCCACACCTCCGCCGCGACGGTCGCGACGCTGCCGCTGGCCACTGATGTCGACATTGTCCTCAACGAGGCCGATATCCGCACCGACACGTTGCGCTCGGGCGGTGCCGGCGGCCAGCACGTCAACAAGACGGAATCGGCGGTGCGCCTCACCCATATCCCGACCAATACCGTCGTGCTGGTCCAGGACGAGCGCTCCCAACACAAGAACAAGGCGCGCGCCTACGAGCTGCTGCGCGCCAAGCTCTTCGACATGGAGCGCCTGCGCATCGATTCCGAGCGCTCGGCGGACCGGCGTTCGCAGGTCGGGTCGGGCGATCGCTCCGAGCGAATCCGCACCTATAATTTCCCGCAGGGACGCGTCACCGACCACCGGATCAACCTGACGCTCTACAAACTCGATGAGATGATGCAGGGTCTCGTTCTCGATGAGATCATCGACGCGCTGACCGCCGAGCATCAGGCGAAGCTGCTGGCGGCCGAGGGTATGGCGTGAGGCGGGCGCGATGAAACCAAAAGTCCCGTCCCGCGTTGATCAGGTATCGACACCAGCGAAGGGGGGACCCTCTCATGATCAAGATGTTCTCGACGATGGCGGTGACCGGGCTGATGGCGCTGGCGATGAGCGGCGTCTCGCAGGCTCAGGAGCGCACCTTCCGCAAGATGACCTCGGGTCAGCCGGCGGCGCTGCAGGGCGCGATGACGCAGTCTCAGGCGCGCAAGGCGTGCCAGATGGAGATGGGCAGGACCCGCGAAAGCAAGGCCGCGATCAACAAGAAGATGAAGACCTGCATGGACCTGAAGATGAACGGCAACTAGCCGCCGCTTCGGGGATTGCGGAGCCCGCCATGGGCTTCGCTGGAAACGCACGAGGGGAGGGCGCCGTGCCGACCGTCAGGGAGGCGCGGCGTCGCCTTGCGCAGAGACTCCTGCGCGCTGGCTCGCCCAGTCCCGGTCTCGATGCGCGATTGCTGGTCGAAGGCAGTCTGGGCGCTGAAAACCCGGACCCGGATCTGGTTCTGCCCGGCGAAGCTCTGACGCGGCTGGAAGGGTTCGCTGTGCGCCGCATCGCCGGCGAGCCGGTCTGGCGCATCCTCGGCGAACGCGAGTTCTGGGGGCTGCCTTTCCGCCTCTCGCCGGCAACGCTGGAACCGCGCCCCGATAGCGAGACGATCGTCGAGACGGCTCTTGCCCAGCTCGCCGGGCGTCGCGAGGAGGCGCTGAAGCTGCTCGATCTCGGGACCGGCACCGGTTGCCTGCTGATCGCGCTCCTCAGTGAGTTGCCGCAGGCGCAGGGGCTCGGCATCGACCTGTCCGAAGAGGCCTGCCGGACGGCCGCCGGCAACGCCGCTCTCAATGGCGTCGATGGCCGGGCGATGTTCCGGCAAGGCAGCTGGACGGAGGGGTTGACCGGCCCCTTCGACGTCATCGTCTCGAACCCGCCCTATATCCCATCGGCCGAGATCGCGACGCTGTCCGTCGAAGTCCGTGAGCACGACCCCCTGCTTGCTCTCGATGGCGGTGCTGACGGGCTCGGTCCCTACCGTCTGTTCGCGTCATCCCTCCCGCCCTTGCTTGCGCCCGGCGGCATCATCGTCTTTGAGATCGGAGCAGGGCAGGGGCCGGATGTCGTGGCGCTGATGCGGCAGGGCAGCTTCGAATTCCGCGGCAGCCGCAACGATCTGGGGGGGCATGAGCGGGCATTGATCTTCACGCTCGCTTGATAATGCACAGGCTTTTGGTCGATTTCGCTTGGAGAAGCAGCCAAAAGCAGCTATGCAGCATCCAGCCGAAGCTGGTGGCGTCAGAGCCGGGCCTCTGGGCAGTTCCCGATCGTACAGGATTTGCTCGAGTTCGGCATCGTTTGCAGGCGTGTTCCTGAAGCGGTGCAGCTGACAACCGGATGGAGCCCCGAAGGCGCGTGGCGCCGATCGGCTCATGGGGTTGAAACCCCTTTTTGGAAAAGAGCGCGTGAAGACCAGGAACGGCGTATCGCCCCTTCAGGTCACCTTCGTCCGACACAGCGTCGCAACCCGCTGTGCATCGCAGCGCGCATGACGGCACCACGGTTGCTTTGAACACAGAAGCGCGAGACAGACGCGAATGAGACCAGGTCAGAACCGGCGTATGCGCGGCCGCAACAATAGCGGCGGCGGCAACAACAACGGCAATCGCAAATCTCCGAACCCGTTGCAGCGTAGCTACGAGTCCAACGGTCCGGACGTCAAGGTTCGCGGTACGGCGCAACATGTCGCCGAGAAGTACCTGCAGCTCGCGCGGGATGCTCAGTCTTCGGGCGATACCGTCGCTGCCGAGAGCTATTTCCAGTACGCCGAGCATTACTACCGCATCCTGCTTGCGGCGCAGGAGCAGATGGCTCAGCAGTTTGGCCATTCCTTCCCGCCGAATCGCGCCTTCGTCGAAGATGCGGACGAGGGCGAGGAAGAGGGCGACGAGGACGGTCAGTCCTTCCAGCCCGGCACCGGCCCGCAGCCGGAGATGCGCGCCAACGGCTATCCCAACAACAATGGCTATAACGGCCATGGCGGCGGCCAGCGCCCCGAGGGCGAGGGCGGCGACGGCCAGCAGCAGGGCGGCCAGCGCTTCGACCGCAACAACCGTCGCGAGCGTTTCAACAACGATCGCAACAACAATAACAACGAGCGCCGTTTCGATCGTCAGGATCGTGGCGAGCGTCGCTTCGACCGTAACGCCGAAGGCGGCCAGGGCGCTCCCGGCGGCTATGCGCCGCGCCCCGATGCCCCACGTTCCGACATTCCGGTCAGCGAAGGCGGCGCCGTTGAGGCTGCTCCCGAGCAGGCTCAGGCAGAGCGTCGCCCGGAGCGGGCCGAACGCCCCCAGCGCGAGCGCCGTCCGCGCCGTGAGCGCGAGGTCGAGGCCGATGCCGGCGATGACGTCGCCGCCGCGCTGCCGTCCTTCCTGACCAACCCCGTGCGTGTCCCCGCGCCGGAGCCGGTCGAGGCCCCCACCGAGCCGGTTGCCGCTCCGGCGGACCCGGCTGCGGATGACGCTGCGCCGAAGCGCACCCGTCGTCGCCGCTCGCCCCGCGAGGTCATGGACGCGCTGGGCTCGGAGACGGATAACTCGGCCGAGTAATCCGTCTCCGGCATCAGGCATTGGATATGGAAAAGGGCCCTCTCGGGCCCTTTTTCTTTATCTGCGCGGATCAGGCGATGCCAAGTTCGACCGGCGCATCCGCCACGGCCAGGCTGTCGCCTTCGACCAGGGCGCCGTCCGCGAGGATGCGGCAATAGATCCCGCAATCGACATGGCCATAGTTCTTCATCAGCGCCTTCGGAATCTGCATGTCGCGCGTGCCGGTGTCGGGGTCGACATTGGTCGCCGCGCAGCGCTCGATCCGCTTGATCACCTGCAGGCGCAGGCCGCCGGGGCCCGTGAGCTCGCGGTCGACGAGGTCGTTCTCCGCCCAGGGCGCGAGCCCGCTGACCATCAGGTTGCCGCGGAAGCGCAGCGGATCGACCGGCTGCCCGAGGCGCCCTTCGAGATCGGCGACGCTGGCGAGGTTGATGATCGAGACGAAGCCGGAGCGCGAATCGGTGAAACGATAGGTCGGGGGCGCCGTCAGCAGCTTCGGCTCGCCGCGCAATTCCTCGGGCATGAAGCCGGAGAAGAAGCTGGTAATCGCGGCATGGCCCTCGTCGCTGGCGGTCGCCGCGCGCAGCACCTCCTGCCCGCCCTCATGAATGACGAGATCGCCGCTGGCATCGTCATAGCGGGTCTTCAGCCGCGCCAGCGACTCGTTGCGCATCAGCATCAGGTACTTGATCTTGGGCTGGTGCACGGGCTCGGCCGCATCGAAGCCGGAGGGGCCGTTCTCGATGGCGAAGAGCCGGTCGCCCGGGAAGAAGCCACCGACCGGCAATGCCGCCCGCTTCAGCCGTTCCGGCGAGAGGCCCTTCACGGGGTAGCGGTAGAGCGTTTCGATGCGCATGGTGGGTCTCGTTCAAGCAAGGTCGCGGACCATAGCCTTGTCGGCTGGTCCTGACAGATCAAATCTTGTATCTGTTTCGATCAATCGGATGCGTCGTCTTCGCCATCGCTGACAGAGCGCTGACAGCCCCAGCCGGCGAGAATGGCGTCGGTGTCCCCCGCGACGAAGAAGCGGGCGGCATCGCGGTCGTAACCCTCGCCCAGCAGGCGCTCGTAATCGGTATGGACGTGTCGAACATGGCTACCCAGCGCGAGCCAGAGCGCCGTCGAGGGCGGAAGGTCCTTCATGTGGCGCCGCTCCGCCAGCGTCACCACGGCCTCGGCGTCGGAGAGCGGAATGCCCGGCGCCAGCGCCCTCAACGCTTTCCGAATCGCCTGCTGTCGCTTGGTCCCGGCCATGCCCGATCTGCGCCTGCGGCTTGCGCCAGGTCAATTCTGGGTCAAGCCTCTTCCGTTGCGTGAAAGTCACACTATCTTGGAGGGCGAGGGGCGGCCCATTGCGGCGCTCCATCTTGATGAAAGGCAGCAGGTTCACGTTGCTACGGGGCGTGGCCCGCGGGCGGAGATAGCTGAATGAATATCGAGAAATATACGGATCGGGCGAAGGGTTTCCTCCAGGCGGCACAGACGATCGCCTTGCGCGAGGGCAACCAGCAGTTCACCCCCGAGCATCTTCTGAAGGCGCTGCTCGACGACAATGAAGGCATGGCGGCCGGTCTGATCGACCGGGCGGGCGGCCAGTCGCGCGTCGCGCTGCAGCTCGTCGACCAGGCCTTGGCCAAGCTCCCGAAGGTTTCGGGCGGCTCGGGCGGCCTCAACCTGACGCCGGGTCTCGCGCGCGTCTTCGACACCGCCGAGAAGGCGGCCGAGAAGGCCGGCGACTCGTTCGTCACGGTCGAGCGGCTCTTGCTCGCGCTCGCGGTCGAGAAGGACAGCGAGGCCGGCAAGGCGCTCTCCAAGGCGGGCGTGACGCCGCAGGCGCTGAATGCCGCGATCGAAGCGATCCGCAAGGGCCGCACCGCCGATTCGGCTAGCGCCGAGCAGGCCTATGACGCGCTGAAGAAATACGCCCGCGACCTCACCGCCGCGGCGCGTGAGGGCAAGCTCGACCCGGTCATCGGCCGCGACGAGGAGATCCGTCGCACCATCCAGGTGCTGTCGCGCCGGACCAAGAACAATCCCGTCCTGATCGGTGAGCCCGGCGTCGGCAAGACCGCCATCGCCGAAGGCCTCGCGCTACGCATCGTCAATGGCGACGTGCCCGAGAGTCTGAAGGACAAGGAATTGCTCGCGCTCGACATGGGCTCGCTCATCGCCGGCGCGAAATATCGCGGCGAGTTCGAGGAGCGGCTGAAGGCTGTGCTGACCGAGGTCTCGTCCTCGGATGGCGGCGTTATCCTGTTCATCGACGAGATGCATACCCTCGTCGGCGCCGGCAAGACCGACGGCGCGATGGATGCGTCGAACCTGCTGAAGCCCGCTCTGGCGCGCGGCGAACTGCACTGCGTTGGCGCGACCACGCTCGACGAGTACCGCAAATATGTCGAGAAGGACGCGGCTTTGGCGCGGCGCTTCCAGCCCGTCTTCGTCGAGGAGCCGACGGTCGAGGACACCATCTCGATCCTGCGCGGTCTCAAGGAGAAGTACGAGCAGCATCACCGCGTCCGCATCACGGATTCGGCGCTGGTCTCGGCCGCGACCCTGTCGAACCGCTACATCACCGACCGCTTCCTGCCGGACAAGGCGATCGATCTCGTCGACGAGGCCGGAGCACGCCTGCGCATGCAGGTCGATTCCAAGCCCGAGGAGCTGGATTCGATCGACCGCGAGATCGTCCGTCTCAAGATCGAGCAGGAGGCGCTCAAGAAGGAGAGCGATGCCGGCTCGAAGGAGCGGCTGAAGCGACTTGAATCCGAACTGGCCGACCTCGAGACGCGCTCCGACACCATCACCACCAAGTGGAAGGCCGAGAAGGACAAGCTGGGCGCAGCCGCGGAGATCAAGACCAAGCTCGACAACGCTCGCAACGAGCTCGCCCAGGCGCAGCGCAAGGGCGAGTACCAGCGCGCGGGCGAGCTCGCCTATGGCGAGATCCCTGGGCTCGAGAAGCGTCTGGCCGAGATCGAGGAGAAGGGCGACGATGCCGGCATGGTCGAGGAGGCGGTGACGCCTGATCACGTCGCCGCCGTCGTCTCCCGCTGGACCGGCGTGCCGGTCGACCGGATGCTCGAAGGCGAGAAGGAGAAGCTGCTCCGCATGGAGGAGGTTCTCGGTGCTCGCGTCGTCGGGCAGAAGGAAGCGGTGGAGGCGGTCTCGACCGCGGTCCGTCGCGCCCGTGCCGGCCTTCAGGACCCGAACCGTCCGATCGGCTCGTTCATGTTCCTCGGCCCCACAGGCGTCGGCAAGACCGAGCTGACCAAGGCGCTGGCCTCGTTCCTGTTCGACGACGACACCGCGCTCGTGCGCATCGACATGTCCGAGTACATGGAGAAGCACTCGGTCGCCCGACTGATCGGCGCGCCTCCCGGCTATGTCGGCTATGAGGAGGGCGGGGCGCTGACGGAAGCCGTGCGGCGCCGGCCCTATCAGGTCGTGCTGTTCGACGAGGTTGAGAAGGCGCATCCGGACGTGTTCAACGTCCTGCTGCAGGTGCTCGACGACGGCCGCCTGACCGATGGCCAGGGCCGCACCGTCGATTTCCGCAACGTGCTGATCATCATGACCTCGAATCTCGGTTCGGAGTTCCTGGTGAACCAGCCCGAGGGGCAGGACAGCGACGCGGTTCGCGACGAGGTCATGGGCGTGGTCCGCCACGCCTTCCGACCCGAGTTCCTGAACCGGATCGACGACATCATCCTGTTCCATCGCCTCAGGCGGAAGGACATGGACGCGATCGTCGATATCCAGATGGCCCGGCTGCAGAAGCTGCTGACCGACCGCAAGATCACGCTCGAGCTCTCGAAGGAGGCGCGCGAGTGGCTGGCGGACAAGGGTTACGACCCGGCCTATGGCGCGCGCCCGCTGAAGCGCGTGATCCAGAAGTCGGTGCAGGACCCGCTGGCCGAGGCGATCCTCGCGGGCGACATCGTCGATGGCGAGGATGTGCCGATCACCGTCGGCCCGGGTTCGCTGATGCTGGGGGCCGTTCCCGGCGTGAAGGAGAAGCGGCCGGCTGGCGTGGCGTTGAACTGATAGTTGGGAGCGCCGCCTTCGGGCGGCGCTTTTTCGTCATGGTCGGGCTTGTCCCGACCATCCACGTCTTCGCATGTCGAGGACGGTGTTCAAGGCGTGGATGCTCGCCACAAGGGCGAGCATGACGGGTCAGTCCCTCACCCCCGCTTGAGCAGAAATACCGCCTGCGCGCCGAACAGGTTCCAGAACCACCAGGGCGCGTTGACACCGACCCGTCCGCCGGCGGCGTCGAGCGCCACCGCACGCTCCTTCTTGGCGCCGATCTGGTCGCAAAGCGCCACGAAGTCCCGGATCGTGCAGAAATGGATGTTGGGCGTGTCCCACCAGGCATAGGGCAGGGAGTCGGTCACCGGCATCCGCCCCTGGAAGAATACCTGCGAGCGCATCCGCCAATGCCCGAAATTCGGGAAGGAGACGATGGCGTGCCGGCCGATGCGCAGCATCTGCTCCAGAACGAGGCGCGGATTGCGCGTCGCCTGGATCGTCTGGGAGAGGATGACGTAGTCGAATGAGTCGTCCGGGTAGTCGCCGAGGTCGGTATCGGCGTCACCCTGGATCACTGAAAGCCCGCGCGCGACGCAATCGGCCACGCCCTCCCGCGATAATTCGATACCCCGCGCATCGACCTGGCGGCTCTCGGCCAGCAGCGCGAGCAGGGCGCCGTCGCCGCAGCCGACATCGAGCACGCGCGTGCCGGGCTGCACCATCTCGGCGACGAGCCGGAGGTCGATGCGGTTGGTCTGGTTGGTGTCGGGGAGGGTCATGATAGGCAGCTCGTCATGCTCAGGCTCGCCCCTTGTCATTCCGGGGCTTCGCTGAGCGAAGAACCCGGAACCCACGACTGGGCTCTGTCTCACGTCTTTGCAGCTCGATCGGGCTCACCCGGTCGTGGGTTCCGGGTTCGACCCTGCGGGCCGCCCCGGAATGACAAGGGGCGGTGTTCATCAAAGCCCCCGTGCCCGGGCCGCCGCGCCGATGAAGCCGCGCGTCGTGGCGAAGAGATTGGGCTCTTCCAGCAGGAAGGCGTCGTGCCCCTTGTCGCTCTCCAGCTCGACGAAGGAGACCGAGGCGCCGGCCGCATTGAGCGCATGCACGATTGCGCGCGAATCCGCCGTCGGGAACAGCCAGTCCGAGGTGAAGGAGGCCACGCAGAAGCGCGTCTTGGTGCCGGTGAAGGCGCGCGCCAGCACGCCGTCATGGTCGGCGGCGAGGTCGAAATAATCCATCGCGCGCGTCACATAGAGGTAGGAATTGGCGTCGAAGCGCTCGACGAAGCTCAAGCCCTGATGGCGCAGATAGCTCTCGACCTGAAAGTCGGCGTCGAAGGAGAAGGTCGGCGCCGCCCGGTCCTGCAATTTGCGGCCGAACTTGCGATGCAGCGCCTGCTCCGAGAGGTAGGTGATATGCGCGCCCATCCGCGCGACCGACAATCCCTTCGCCGGGCGCGTGCCCTCTTCGAGATAGCGCCCCTGCCGCCATTCGGGGTCGGCCATCACCGCCTGCCGGCCGACCTCGTGGAAGGCGATGTTCTGGGCCGAATGCTTGGCGCCGGTCGCCAGTGGCAGAGCCGAGAACACGCGGTTGGGATAGCTCGCCGCCCATTGCAGCACCTGCATGCCGCCCATTGAACCGCCGGCGACGCAGAACAGCGTCTCGATGCCCAACGAGTCGACCAGCGCGGCCTGCGCTCGCACCATGTCGCGGATGGTGACGACCGGGAAGGACAGGCCCCAGGGCTTGCCCGTCGCCGGATTGGTCGAGGCCGGCCCGGTCGTGCCGGTGCAGCCGCCGATGACATTGGCGCAGATCACGAAGAAGCGGTCTGTGTCGATCGGTTTGCCTGGCCCGATCATCGCCGTCCACCAGCCGCCCTTGCCGGTGATCGGATTGCGGCTCGCGACATACTGGTCGCCAGTCAGGGCGTGGCAGACCAGAATGGCGTTCGATTTGTCGGCATTCAGCTCGCCGTAGGTCTGGTAGGCGATCTGCCAGTGGTCGAGCACGACGCCGCAATCCATCAGCAGCGGCGTATCAGGGCCGAAGCGCGCGACCGGGCTGGAGGGCTCGTTCGCCTCCTTCTGCGGATCGGCCAGGCTAGGGGAGAGATCGCTCATGTCGTCCGCTTCGGCAGTAGGATTTGTCTTGCCGGTCCAGGCGTTCGGAAAATCGAACTCTAGCGATGCCGTGTCGGCGCGTCGCTGTCAACGCGGGACTGCGCAGCCGGCTTTGCCAAGGCGTTGCGGGAGCGCTAAGGAGCGTGGCCTTGCCGGAAAGCGCGTTGCCCATGACCGAAGCCGCCCCGACCACCCTCGCCGACCTGCGCGCCGGGATCGATCGCATCGACAGCGAGATGCACGCGCTCCTGATGGAGCGTTCGCAGATTATCGAGACGCTGATCTCGATCAAGAAGACGCAGGCCTCCGGCTCCGCCTTCCGCCCCGGCCGCGAGGCCGATATCATGAAGCGGCTCGCGCTCAGCCATAAGGGCCTGCTGCCGCTCGACACGGTCGAGAGCGTCTGGCGCATCATCATCGCGACCTTCACCTATGTGCAGGCGAACTACTCGGTTCACGCCGACACCTCCGGCGGCGACCCGGCGATGCGCGATTCCGCCCGCTTCCATTTCGGTTTCACTGTGCCCTACATTCCGCATGAGGATGCGCGTTCGGTCATCCACGCGGTGGCGGAGTCGGCCGGCGATCTCGGCATCTTCCGCATGGACCAGGGCGCCAGCGCCGGCATCTGGTGGCGCGACCTGATCGGGGCGGATGCCCCCAAGATCATCGCGCGGCTGCCCTTCGTCGAACGGCCGAACCATCCCGCGGGAACCCCGGTCTATTGCATCGCCAAGCCGCTGGCGGATGCCGCCGTGCGCGAGATCGTGCTCTATGCCGCCCGCGTCGAGCGCTGGTCCGAGAACCTGCGACACGGCCTCGCCGAGCATCTGGCTGAGGTCTCGGCTTCCGCCGCCGACGGCTCGCATCTCTCGCTTCTGGTCGCGGCCTCCGGCGAGGTCGACCAGGCCGCGATCCGCCAGGCGCTCGTGCCGGCAGGCCTCAGCGACTTCGCCGAGGTCGGCAGTCACGCCGCCCGCTTCTCCGTCAAATCCGCCCGCTGAACGGGCTGGCTTCCTGCTGCAAGGTCAATCGTCATGGCGACCCGTCCCGTCCCGCGTCCCGGCGTCCTCGATATCGAGGCCTATGTCCCCGGCAAATCCGCCGCGCCCGCCGGCGTGAAGCTGCACAAGCTCTCGTCCAACGAGACCCCGCTCGGCCCGAGCCCGAAGGCCATCGCCGCCTTCGAAGGCCTCGCCGCCAAGCTGGAGCTCTATCCGGACGGCACGTCGACCAAGCTCAAGCAGGCGATCGCCGGTCGCTACGGTCTGGATCCGGCGCGGATCATCTGCGGCAACGGCTCGGATGAGCTGCTGGAGCTCGTCACCAAAGCCTATCTCGGCGCGGGCGACGAGGGCATCTACAGCCAGTACGGCTTCCTGGTTTACCGCATCGCCATCCTCGCCATGGGCGGCAAGCCGGTCATCGTGCCCGAGAAGAACTACACCGCCGATGTCGACGGCATCCTGGCGGCGGTGACGCCGAAGACCAAGATCGTCTTCCTCGCCAATCCCAACAACCCGACCGGCACCTATCTGCCCTTCGACGAGGTCAAGCGCCTGCAGGCCGGCCTGCCGCCGCATGTCCTGCTCGTCCTCGATGCGGCCTATGCCGAATATGTCCGCCGCAACGACTACGCCTCCGGCATCGAGCTCGTTGCCGAGAGCGAGAATGTCGTGATGACCCGCACTTTCTCGAAGATCTACGGCCTCGCCAATCTGCGCATCGGCTGGATGTATGCGCCGGCCCATATCATCGATGCGCTCGAACGCATCCGCGGGCCCTTCAACGTCAACGGCGCTGCGATCGAGGCCGGCGCCGCCGCCGTTACCGACGAGGCGCACGTTGCTGCCGCGCTCGAGCACAACGAGAAATGGCTCGCCTGGACCACGACGGAGCTGGAGAAGCTCGGCCTGACCGTGACGCCCTCGGTCGGCAATTTCGTGCTGATCCACTTCACCAAGACGGCCGGCAAGACCGCCAAGGAGGCCGACGCCTTCCTGACCCAGCGCGGCCTCATCCTGCGCGCCGTCGGCGGCTATGGCCTGCCGGACGCGCTGCGCATGACCATCGGCTCCGAGGAGGCGAACCGCCTCGTCGTCGCCGCGCTCGCCGACTTTCTCAAGGCGTGACCGAGATGGCGGAAAGCTTCGCGCCGCGCCGTTCTGAGCCGGTCTTCGCCCGCCTCGCCATCATCGGCATTGGGTTGATCGGCTCCTCGATCGCGCGCGCGGCGAAGGAGCTGAACCTCGCCGGTACGATCGTGCTGGCCGATCGCGACGAAGCCGTCCGCAGGCGGGCGCGCGAGCTGGGTCTCGGCCATGCCGTTGCGGAGACGGCGGCGGAAGCGGCTGTCGATGCCGACCACATCATCCTCTGCGTTCCTGTCGGCGCCTGCGGCCCTGTCGCGGCCGAGATTGCCAGCGAGCTGAAGCAGGGCGCGATCGTCTCCGATGTCGGCTCGGTCAAGGGCTCGGTCGTCGACGCTGTCCTGCCCCATCTGCCCGAGGGCGTTGCCTTCGTGCCCGCCCATCCGGTGGCGGGCACGGAGAATTCCGGTCCCGATGCCGGCTTTCCGAGCCTCTTCCTCAATCGCTGGTGCATCCTGACCCCGCCTGAGGGTACGGACGCGGCGGCCATCGCGAAAACCCGCCAGTTCTGGGAGGGGATGGGCGCGCTGGTCGAGGTGATGAGCGCGCAGCATCATGATCTCGTGCTCGCGGTCACCAGCCATCTGCCGCATCTCATCGCCTACAACATTGTCGGCACGGCCGAAGACCTGGAGGCGGTGACGCAGTCCGAGGTGATCAAGTTCTCGGCCGGCGGCTTCCGCGATTTCACCCGTATCGCGGCGTCGGACCCGACGATGTGGCGCGACGTCTTCCTGCACAACAAGGAAGCCGTGCTGGAGATGCTCGGCCGTTTCAACGAGGATCTGGCGCTGCTCACCCGCGCTATCCGCTACGGCGACGGCGAGACTCTGCACAAGCACTTCACCCGCACCCGTGCCATCCGCCGCGGCATCGTCGCGCTCGGCCAGGAGAAGCCGGAGACGGAGAAGCTGCGCAAGGATTGACGGCTGCCGTGTGCAGCCGCGTCGAGACGGTGTGCATGACGGTGAGTTTGGCTTGCCAAGCCATCCGCCTGCTGGTACAGCGCCACCCGTTGCCGCTTTAGCTCAGCTGGTAGAGCACCTCATTCGTAATGAGGGGGTCGGGGGTTCGAATCCCTCAAGCGGCACCATCCAACCGCTTTGGTTGTTGATTCTCCTCGCTAGTTTCGATCTGAAGCCGCCCGCAGCGAGGCGCGGACGGCCGTCTTTCACTTCATCGAGCTTTTACGACCCGTCACGCCGCCATTCGACGTTGGGCTGCCTCTCGCTCATCGAATACGAAAGGAGGCGTCGCGAGCTGCTCTGATCCGCCCCAGCCATGAACAGTCCACGGAAACGGGGCAACTCCGACTCGGAGCTTCAGGTCTTCCCAGAAGATCGCCCCGGATTGGAGCAAGACCGGCAATGGTGTAAGAATATCGTGAAAGTCTGTGCGGCTCGGCCGTGGACTGTCGGATCGGGTCGCATCCAAATTCGAAGGAGAGCCTTCGATGCTGCGCTGGACCTTGATGGCCTCGTTGATGTTTGCGGCTCTGTCCCACCCGGCCCAAGCGGTCGGCGATCCTGCTGCCGGTGAGAAGATTTTCCAGAGGTGCCGCGCCTGCCACCAGATTGGGGAGGCGGCCAAGAACGCGGTGGGGCCGAAACTGAACGGCCTTATCGGCCGGCCGGCGGGATCGATCGAGGGCTACAGCTATTCAGCCGCTAACAAGAACTCTGGCATCCTGTGGGATGAGCTCACCTTCAGGGACTACATCAAGGCGCCGCAGGTAAAGATCCCGAACACCAAGATGGTGTTTCCAGGCCTCAAGGTCGAGCAGGAGATCGACGACATCGTCGCCTTCCTCAAGCAGTTTGATGCAGACGGAAAGAAAAAATAACCGGGTCGGCGTTCGAATGCAGCTGTTCCGGCGATGGCCTGCGATGCGGGATCGATTGACAACTCCCGCGAGCAGGATGACAACATGATGCGAAGGGCTGAAGGCTTGAAGTTCCTGCAGCCCGGCTGAAAGCTTTTGCATCAGATTCGACGTGTGGTCGTCCAGGCGAACCCAGGGTTCGGCGATGGCGAACAGGAAGCAAAACTTGCAGCCCGAAGGCGCGCTCGCCCGAGCCCGCGCCCCGCAGCGGTCATGTGCCGCAAGCGATGCCTTCAGCCGCGTTCGTTTTGAGCTGGGGCCCGATCCATCGCGGGCCGCGACACTGTTCCCATGCCGAAAGGGAGTTCGTCCACGTAGCGCATGACGCATGCCATGCGCCGCGACATGGCTTGGTTCCTGTTCACGCTGCCCTCGCCAGGAGGAAAGAGGGATGGGCATCGCAATCGTCTTGGTTCTCGTCGTGATCGGCTCGGTCGCCTTCCACTTCCTGAGTCCGTGGTGGTGGACGCCGATCGCCTCCAACTGGCGCTACATCGACGACACCATCATCGTCACGTTCTGGATCACCGGCGTCGTCTTCGCGGCCGTCGTGCTGTTCATGGCCTATTGCGTGCTCCGGTTCCGCCATCGTGAGGGCAACCGCGCCGCCTACGAACCCGAGAACAAGCGGCTGGAATGGTGGCTCGCGATCGGCACCGGTATCGGCGTCGCGGCAATGCTCGCACCCGGCCTCGTCGTCTGGAAGCAGTTCGTGACGGTGCCCGGCGATGCCGCGACCGTCGAGATCGTCGGTCAGCAATGGCAATGGAGCTACCGTCTGCCGGGGGCCGATGGCCGGCTCGGCGCGACCGACGCCGCCCATGTCACCCCGGAGAATCCGCTCGGCCTTGCCCCGAACGATCCGTACGGGCAGGACGACGTCATCATTCAGGGTGATCAGCTCCATCTCCCGCTCGGCAAGCCGGTAAAGCTCCTGCTGCGCTCGCTCGACGTGCTGCACAATTTCTACGTGCCGGAGTTCCGCGCCAAGATGGACATGATCCCGGGCGTCGTCACCTATTACTGGCTGACCCCGACCCGCACCGGCACGTTCGAAGCGCTTTGCGCCGAGCTCTGCAGCACCGGCCACGCCTTCATGCGCGGCGGCGTCGTGGTCGAGCCGGGCAGCAACTACCAGGCCTGGCTGCAGCAACAGAAAACCTTCGCCCAACTGCAGGCGCCGTCCAGGGCGCAGGCGAGGAATTAGGAAGGGGCGGGATCGGCCCTCAACGGGCCGCCCGATCCGACGAGGAGCGGAAGGATGCCCTGATGGCGGATGTGGCGCATGGCGTGGCAGGCCCGGCTCCGGTGGCGGAGCACGACGATGTCGAGCTCTATCACCCGAGGAGCTGGATCACGAAATACGTCTTCTCGCAGGACGCCAAGGTCATCGCCATCCAGTATGCGCTGACGGCGCTGGCAATTGGGCTGGTCGCGCTCGTGCTGTCCTGGCTGATGCGGATGCAGCTCGCCTTCCCCGGCCTGCTGAGCTTCATCGACGCCGAGCGCTACTATCAGCTCATCACCATGCACGGGATGATCATGGTGATCTATCTGCTGACCGCGCTCTTCCTCGGCGGCTTCGGCAACTACCTGATCCCGCTGATGCTCGGCGCGCGGGACATGGTCTTTCCCTATGTGAACATGCTGAGCTTCTGGATCTATTTCCTCGCGGTCATGGTCCTGGTCGCCGGTTTCTTCGTTCCGGGCGGGCCGACCGGCGCGGGCTGGACGCTCTACCCGCCCCAGGCGATCCTCGCCAGCACGCCCGGTCAGCAATGGGGCATCGTCATCATGCTGGCCTCGCTGATGCTCTTCATCATCGGCTTCACCATGGGCGGGCTGAACTATGTCGTGACCGTGCTGCAGGGGCGCTGCAGGGGCATGACCTTGATGCGGATGCCGCTGACGATCTGGGGCATCTTCACGGCGACGGTGATGGCGCTGCTCGCCTTCCCGGCGCTGTTCGTCGGCGCGGTGATGATGACGCTCGACCGGCTGATCGGCACGAGCTTTTTCATGCCCTCGATCATCGCGATGGGCGAGCGGCTGGCCTATCGTGGCGGCAGCCCGATCCTGTTTCAGCACCTGTTCTGGTTCTTCGGCCATCCGGAGGTCTACATCGTCGCGCTGCCGGCCTTCGGTATCGTCTCCGACCTGATCAGCACCCACGCCCGCAAGAACATCTTCGGCTATCGCATGATGGTCTGGGCGCTGGTCGCGATCGGGGCGCTGAGCTTCGTGGTCTGGGCGCACCACATGTATGTCAGCGGCATGCACCCGGCCTTCGGGTTCTTCTTCGCCACGACGACGCTGATCATCGCCATCCCCACCGCGATCAAGGTCTACAACTGGATCCTGACGCTCTGGCGCGGCGATATCCACCTGACGCCGCCGATGCTGTTCGCGCTCGGCTTCATCGTCACCTTCGTCAATGGCGGGTTGACCGGGCTCTTCCTCGGCAATGTCGTGGTCGACGTGCCGCTCTCCGACACCATGTTCGTCGTCGCGCATTTTCACATGGTGATGGGGGTCGCGCCGATCCTCGTCGTCTTCGGCGCGATCTATCACTGGTATCCGAAGATCACCGGCCGCATGCTCAACACCGCGCTCGGCAAGCTGCACTTCTGGATCACCTTCCTCGGCGCCTACGCGATCTTCTTTCCGATGCACTATATTGGGCTGATGGGGGTGCCCCGGCGCTATTACGAGATGGGCGCGATGAGCTTCGTGCCGCCGTCGACCGTGGACCTCAATATCTTCATCACGGTGGTCGCGCTGATCGTCGGCGCGGCGCAGCTCGTCTTCCTGTTCAACCTGTTCTGGAGCCTGAGGCGCGGCGAGTCCTCCGGCGGCAATCCCTGGCGCGCGACGACGCTGGAATGGCAGACGCCGCAGACGCCGCCCGCCCATGGCAACTGGGGCAAGGAGCTGCCGGTGGTCTACCGCTGGGCCTATGACTACAGCGTGCCCGGCGCGGCGCAGGATTTCCTGCCGCAGAACCAACCGCCCGAGCCCGGCGTGACAGAGGGGGCGCGGTCATGATCGTGATCGTCGCCTTCATGGTCGTCCTGGCGGGCTTTGCCGGCTGGTGGCTCCTGCACCAGGGGCTCGCCACGAAGCCCTGGCTGGAAGTGGGCATCCCGCAGGCGACGGACTGGCACGCCCCGGCGTGGCGCCCCATCGCCAAGCTCGGCCTCGCCGCCTTCCTCACTGTGGCCGGCTCGCTTTTCGCGCTGTTGGTCAGCGCCTATTTCATGCGGATGGGCATGGCCGATTGGCGCACGCTGCCGATGCCGGTGGTGCTGTGGTTCAGCACGGGTCTGCTGATGCTGAGCAGCCTCGCGCTGCAGACCACGGTCGCAGCCGCACGTCGCGGCGAGCTCGACGGCATTCGCTCCGGCCTGCTCGCGGCGGGGGTATCGGCGCTGGCCTTTCTCGCCGGCCAGCTGCTGGCCTGGCGCGAACTTGCCGACACCGGCTATTTCACCGCGTCGAACCCGGCCGGCGCCTTCTTTTGTCTGGTCACCGCGATCCATGGCCTGCACATGCTCGGCGGGCTGGTCGCGCTCTGCCGCGTCACGACGAGAGCCTTCGTCGTTCCGTTGGGCAGCACGCCACAGGCGATCGGCGCCTTGCGGCTCGGTGTCGAGCTCTGCGCCACCTATTGGCATTTCATGCTCGCGGTCTGGCTCGTGCTGTTTGCCGTGATGATGCGCTGGACGGACGAGCTGATCGCGATCTGCCGGGGGCTGCTGAGTTAAGCGAGGTTGCGAGCGATGAACGAGGTCCTGCCCTCCGCCGCACATAAAGAGGCCGCCGCCTCCGCCGGCCTGCCCAGCCTCGTCTCGGACTGGTCGTCTGACCGGCGGGCTTTCAAGGACGTCTCCTGGGGGAAGGCCATGATGTGGGTCTTCCTGCTCAGCGACACCTTCGTCTTCGCGACCTTCCTGATCTCCTACATGACCGCGCGGATATCGACGACCATAGCCTGGCCCAACCCGAGCGAGGTCTTCGCGCTCGAGGTCGCCGGCCACCATTTCCCGCTCCTGCTGATCGCGATCATGACCTTCGTCCTGATCAGCAGCAGCGGCACGATGGCGATGGCGGTCAATTTCGGCTACCGCCGCGACCGCCGGAAGACGGCGATCCTGCTATTGCTGACCGCCCTGCTGGGCGCCGCCTTCGTCGGCATGCAGGCCTTCGAATGGTCCAAGCTGATCTCGGAAGGCGTCCGGCCCTGGGGCAACCCCTGGGGCGCGGAGCAGTTCGGCGCGAGCTTCTTCATGATCACCGGCTTCCACGGCACTCACGTCACGATCGGCGTGATCTTCCTGCTCATCATCGCCCGCAAGGTCTGGCGCAGCGATTTCGACGATGGCCGGCGCGGCTTCTTCACCAGCCGCAGGGGCCATTACGAGATCGTCGAGATCACGGGGCTCTACTGGCACTTCGTCGATCTCGTCTGGGTCTTCATCTTCGCGCTGTTCTATCTCTGGTGAGGTCGCCATGGCACAGGCAGAAGCTCATACCGATGCTCGGCAGCATCCGATCAGGCTCTATCTTGTCGTCTGGGGCTGGCTGTTCATCCTCAGCGCCTGCTCCTACCTGGTCGATTATTTCGGCCTTGTCGGCTACCTGCGCTGGTCGCTGATCCTGACCTTCATGATGCTGAAAGCAGGCCTGATCGTCGCAGTCTTCATGCACATGGCCTGGGAGCGGCTGGCGCTGACCTATGCGATCCTCGTCCCGCCGCTGGTGCTCTTGGTTTTCGCCGGGATCATGGTCTTCGAGTCGGAGCACACGCTGTTCACCCGGGTCTTCTACTTCGCGGCCGGTTCATGACGGGCGATCCGGGGGCTCCCGACCGCTGAGCGTGCCGGCGTTTGGGGGGGCGAGGAGGCAATGGCTTGCGCGACAGGACCAGCCCCATGAACGGCAGGCCGCAGGCTTCGATCCGGCAAAGGGAGGCACTGATGAGAACCTACTGCTTGTTCCAGGCCGCGAGCTCCCCTGACCTGCGCGCCTTCGCCGAGGAGCGTACTGGCGGCAGATTGCCTACGGGGCTTGGGCCGTGGACTCTCGTGCGAGAGATCCAGCCCAATGAGGAGTGGGCCATCCCCGTCAGCAGGGCGGTCGTGGCGGCCGGCATCCTCGAGAACGGCTTTTATCTCTGGGGGCCCGCTGAGCGACCGGCTGTGCCGCATCTGATCATCGAAAGTGATCGTGTCGAAGGGACTGCCGTATTTGACCTCAAATATGATCAGATCGGCACCATCAAGCGGCTGTTGATCGAGAAGGTCAGTGGCCGTGTCGTCTTCGTCGACGTGACATTCGGGGGCTTTCTTGGCATCGGCAGCCACCACGTTACGATCCCATGGGACAAGCTCACCTACGACAAGGAGCTGGAGGGTTATCGCACCGACCTCACTGAGGCCCAGATCCGGGGCGCCGCGATCCTCTACGGGGGCAAAGGCGTTTTGCCGGACCAGAAGCGCCAGCAGGAAATGAGCGACTACTGGAACGACGCTCCCAACTGAGCGGTCCGAATGCGGCTTGAGGCTGCCTTCGGAGGTCTCGCTATAACCCCAGTCCCCGCTTCCGGGCGGGCATCCGCCGTCTGATTGCGGTATCTTCCCGGTTTTCAGTGACCGTCGCGGCCGCCTCGAAAGGGCGGCTTTTTGTTTGGCTTGATCCGGATTTGCGCTGTTGCCGTTCAGCGGCCGGCTACGCTGCTTACGAGAATCTCGGAGTATCTGCCTAGAATGAGGTCAATTTAGTCCTTCTTGCGTATGGTGCTCAGAAAATAGGCGTATCTAAGCCGCTACGACGAGGCCGGCGCTATCATCGCGGGCGCTCGATTGCTCTTCGCATCCCTTGAAAAGGCCATCTGATCCCGCGAACGGCGCTGTCGGAGGTGTTGGCACACCGCTTGCGAAGCTTGGGGACATGGGCCGCACGGTCCGTCGGCGTCGAGGGGGCGCCGTCAACAACAATCCTTCGGGAGATGGCCGTGAACAGCAACCGTCGTGAATTCCTCGGCACCGCTCTGGCCGGTGCCGCCTTCCTCGGCTCCTCCCGCCTGCCGGCGGTGGCGCAGCAGGACACCATCAAGGTCGGCATCCTTCACTCGCTCTCGGGCACGATGGCGATCTCCGAGACGACGCTGAAGGACGTCATGCTCATGCTCATCGAAGAGCAGAACAAGAAGGGCGGTCTCCTCGGCAAGAAGCTGGAGGCTGTCGTCGTCGATCCCGCCTCGAACTGGCCGCTCTTCGCCGAGAAGGCGCGCGAGCTGATCACCAAGGACAAGGTCGCGGCGACCTTCGGCTGCTGGACCTCGGTATCGCGCAAGTCGGTGCTGCCGGTCTTCAAGGAGCTCAACAACATCCTGTTCTACCCCGTCCAGTACGAGGGCGAGGAGAGTGAGCGCAACGTCTTCTATACGGGCGCGGCGCCGAACCAGCAGGCGATCCCCGCCGTCGACTATCTCGCCAAGGAAGAGAAGGTCGAGCGCTGGGTGCTGGCCGGCACGGACTATGTCTATCCGCGCACGACCAACAAGATTCTCGAGGCGTATCTGAAGTCCAAGGGCGTGAAGCCCGAGGACATCATGGTCAACTACACGCCCTTCGGTCATTCCGACTGGCAGACCATCGTCTCCGACATCAAGAAGTTCGGCTCGGCCGGCAAGAAGACGGCGGTGGTCTCGACCATCAACGGCGACGCCAACGTGCCCTTCTACAAGGAGCTCGGCAACCAGGGCATCAAGGCGACCGACATCCCGGTCGTCGCCTTCTCGGTCGGCGAGGAGGAGCTTGCCGGCATCGACACTAAGCCGCTCGTCGGCCATCTCGCCGCCTGGAACTACTTCCAGTCGATCAAGACGCCGGAGAACGAGGCTTTCATCAAGCAGTGGCAGGCCTTCACCAAGAACCCGAAGCGCGTCACCAACGACCCGATGGAAGCCCATGTCGTCGGCTTCGCGATGTGGGTGAAGGCGGTTCAGAAGGCCGGGACCGTCGATCCCGACAAGGTCATCGACGCGCTGCCCGGCATCGAGGCGCCGAACCTCACCGGCGGCATCTCGAAGATGCTCCCGAACCACCACATCACCAAGCCGGTCTTCATCGGCGAGATCAAGGACGACGGCCAGTTCGAGGTGGTCTGGAAGACCGCGGGCCTCGTTCCCGGAGATGCCTGGTCGAAGGAGCTCGACGGCTCGAAGGATCTCGTCGGCGACTGGGTCGAGAAGAAATGCGGCAATTTCAACGTCAAGACCGGCAAGTGCGGCGCCGTCTGAGGTCATGAGGGGGAGGGGCGGCACGGGAAACATCCCGGCCGCCCTTCATTCGCCGCTACGCGGCGCGGCTTTTCCAGGCAATCACCAGCCGACAAGTGAACCGGATCGATGCCGATCTTCCACCGCCTGAAGCATGCGCTCGTCATTCTCGTCGCGCTGGTCGCCGCCTCGTTCGCGTCGATCGCGCAGACCGCAGACGAAGCCTTCACGCGGCTGGCGGCAGACAGCTATTCCGACACGTCCCGCGCCATCGAGATACTGGTCTCGACCGCTCACCCCAATGCCGCGCTGATCGTCGAAGCCTTGAGCGACGGGCGCCTGCTCGCCGGTCCCGGCGGTGTTGCAGTCAAGACGGCGGCAGGTAGCTTCGTCGATGCGAAGACGGGCGCTGCACTCGCAGCCGCTCCTGCCGATGTGAAGCCCGTTCGCCTGAATAATGCCGTCCGTCGCGCGGCACAGGCCGCGCTCGGCGGTCTCGGCCTGCTCAATCCCGATCCGGCGAAGCGCGTGGCTGCGGCCGAAGCGGTGTTCAAGTCCCGCGATGCCGGCCTGCTGCCGATCGTCGAGGCCGCGATCGGCAAGGAAACCAATCCCCGCGCGCTTGCTGCCCTGCGCCAGGCCCAGGCCGCGATCCTGATCGCCAAGCCGGACACGCAGCCCCTTGATCGGCACGCCGCGATCGAGGTTCTGCGCGAGCGGGGCGATCAGGACGCCCTCGCGACGTTGCGCGCCCTACCGGGCGACGCGACGCCGGCCCTCAAGGAAGCGCAGGCCAAGGCGATCACCGCCATCGAAGGCCGTTTGAAGCTCTGGGCCGCCGCTCAGAACCTCTGGTACGGGCTCTCGCTTGGCTCGGTGTTGCTGCTCGCCGCTATCGGCCTCGCCATCACCTTCGGCGTCATGGGCGTCATCAACATGGCTCATGGCGAGATGGTCATGCTCGGCGCCTACACCACCTTCGTGGTGCAGGAGGTGATCCGCTCCAATGCGCCCTGGCTGTTCGACTGGTCGCTGGCGATTGCGCTGCCGGCCGCCTTCATCGTTGCCGGGGCGGTCGGCATCGCCATCGAGCGCGGCGTCATCCGCTTCCTCTATGGCCGTCCGCTGGAGACGCTGCTCGCGACCTGGGGCATCAGCCTGATCCTGCAGCAGGCGGTGCGCACCGCCTTCGGCCCGACCAATCGCGAGGTCGGCGCACCCTCCTTCATGTCGGGCGCCTTCGAACTCGGCGGCCTGGCGATCACCTATAACCGGCTCTGGATCATCGTCTTTGCCGCGCTGGTCTTCGCGACCCTGCTCGCCATTTTGAAGCTGACGCCGATGGGCTTGCAGATGCGCGCCGTCACGCAGAACCGGCGCATGGCCTCCGCCATGGGCATCCGCACCGGCCGCATCGACGCGCTGACCTTCGGCCTCGGCTCTGGCGTTGCGGGGCTCGCCGGCGTCGCGCTCTCGCAGATCGACAATGTCAGTCCCAATCTCGGTCAGAGCTACATCATCGATAGCTTCATGGTCGTGGTCTTCGGCGGCGTCGGCAATCTCTGGGGCACGCTGGTCGGTGCCATGACGCTCGGCATCGCCAACAAGCTGCTCGAACCCTATGCCGGTGCGGTGCTCGGCAAGATCGCGCTGCTTGTCTGCATCATCCTCTTCATCCAGAAGCGCCCGCGCGGTCTGTTCGCGCTCAAGGGGCGGGCGGTGGAAGCATGATCACCCGCTTCCTCCTCCAGAACATGGACCGGCGGGGCGGTATCTTCCTCGCGATCCTGCTGGGCTTGGCCGTGCTGGTGCCGCTCTCGAACCTGCTGCTGCCGGTATCCTCGCCCTTCCATGTCCCGACCTCGACCATGTCGCTCTGGGGCAAATATCTCTGCTACGCGCTGCTGGCGGTCTCGCTCGATCTCGTCTGGGGCTATTGCGGCATCCTGAGCCTCGGCCACGGCGCCTTCTTCGCGCTCGGCGGCTACGCCATGGGCCTCTATCTGATGCGCCAGATCGGCTCGCGCGGCGTCTACGGCAATCCGATCCTGCCGGATTTCATGGTCTTCCTGAACTGGCAGGAGCTGCCTTGGTACTGGTGGGGCTTCTCATCCTTTCCCTTCGCCATGCTGATGGTGCTGGCGGTGCCCGGCCTGCTCGCCTTCGTCTTCGGCTGGTTCGCTTTTCGCTCGCGCGTCACCGGCGTCTACCTCTCGATCATCACGCAGGCGCTGACCTATGCGCTGCTGCTCGCCTTCTTCCGCAACGACATGGGCTTCGGGGGCAATAACGGCCTGACTGATTTCAAGGACATCCTCGGCTTCAACATCCAGGCCCAGACGACACGCGCTGCTCTGTTTGCCATGACCTGCGTCATGCTGGCGGCCGGTTTCCTGATCGCGCGCGGCATCGTCGTCTCGAAGCTCGGCAAGGTCGTGATCGCGATCCGCGACGCGGAATCCCGCACGCGCTTCCTCGGCTACCGGGTCGACCGCTTCAAGCTCTTCGTCTTCACCGTCTCGGCCTGCATGGCGGGCGTGGCCGGCGCGCTTTACGTGCCGCAGGTCGGGATCATCAATCCCAGCGAATTCGCTCCGGCCAACTCGATCGAGACCGTGATCTGGGTCGCTGTCGGCGGGCGCGGCACGCTGGTCGGCGCGGCGCTCGGCGCCGTCGTGGTCAACTGGGCGAAGACGATGTTCACCTCCGGCTTCATGGCGCCGTACTGGCTCTTCGCGCTCGGTGGGCTCTTCGTCGTCGTCACGCTCTTCCTGCCCAAGGGCATTCTGGGCACGGCCGAGGCCTTGTGGGCACGCCGCCGCAAGCGCGATGCAACGCCGGCCGCCGAGCCGGCCCCGGCGGAGTGAAGGCGATGAACGCTCCCGTGCCCGGCGCGCTGACCTCCTCGCTGCTCTATCTCGACGGCGTCAGCGTTTCCTTCGACGGCTTCAAGGCGATCCGCGGCCTGTCGCTCACCATCGAGCCCGGCGAAATGCGCGCCATCATCGGCCCGAACGGCGCCGGCAAGACCACGATGATGGACATCATCACCGGCAAGACGAAGCCGGACGTCGGCACGGTGATGTTCGGCGGCACCGTCGACCTGACCAAGCTCGACGAGGCCGCGATCGCCAATCTCGGCATCGGCCGCAAGTTCCAGAAGCCGACCGTCTTCGACAGCCACACGATCGAGGACAACATCCTGCTCGCCCTGAAGTTGAAGCGCACGGTGGCTAAGACGCTGTTCTGGAAGACGGAAGCACCGCAGCAAAAGCGCATCGACGACATCCTCGGCATCATCCGTCTCGCCGACAAGCGCGACCGGCTGGCGGGTTCGCTCTCGCATGGCCAGAAGCAGTGGCTGGAGATCGGCATGCTGCTGGCCCAGGATCCCAGGCTCCTGCTCGTCGACGAGCCCGCCGCCGGCATGACCGACGGCGAGACGGCGCAGACGGCCGTGCTGCTCAAGGAGATCGCACGGGATCATTCGGTGATCGTCGTCGAGCACGACATGGGCTTCATCCGCGAACTCGGCGTGAAGGTCACGGTGCTGCATGAGGGTTCGGTGCTGGCAGAAGGCCCGCTCGACCATGTCAGCGCCAATGAGCGCGTCGTCGAAGTCTATCTGGGGCGGTAAGGGATGATCGTAACACTCGCCTTGCTCCTCCTCCGTCATCCCGGACAAGCAGCGCAGCGGCGCCGATCCGGGATCCATGCCAGAGCGTTGCCAATGAAGGTTCCGGCATGGATCCTGGGTCTGCGCTTCGCTCCGCCCGGGATGACCCGCGCTTTTTCCTGCAAGATCAGGGTGGAGGCGACACGATGCTGACCGTCGACGCCATCAACCTGCATTACGGTGCCGCCCAGGCGCTGCGCCGCGTCTCCGTTACGGCCGAGACCGGCAAGGTCACCTGCGTGATGGGCCGCAACGGCGTCGGCAAGACCTCGCTGATGCGCGCCATCGTCGGCCATCAGCCGATTTCCGGCGGCCATATCCGCCTCGACGGAGAGGACATCTCGGCCCTGCGCAGCGAGGATCGCGCGCGGGCCGGCATCGCCTATGTGCCGCAGGGGCGGGAGGTATTCCCGCTCCTGACGGTGAAGGAGAATCTGGAGACCGGCTTCGCGCCGCTGAAGCGCAAGGAGCGCTTCGTCCCGGATGAACTCTTCGACCTGTTCCCCGTGCTGAAGACCATGCTGGGCCGGCGCGGCGGAGACCTCTCGGGTGGCCAGCAGCAGCAACTCGCGATTGCGCGGGCGCTGGTCACCCGACCCAGGCTGCTGGTGCTGGACGAGCCGACCGAGGGCATTCAGCCCTCGATCATCAAGGATATCGGCCGCGCAATCGACTATCTCCGCCAGAAGGGCGGCATGGCGATCGTGCTGGTCGAGCAGTATTTCGACTTCGCCTGCGATCTCGCCGACACGATGTTCGTGATGGACCGTGGTGAGGTCGTGCTGTCGGGGCCGATGAGCGAACTCGACGGCGCGCAGGTTCAGCGCTTGATTCAGGTCTAGATGCAGCGTTTTCTGCAAACCCTGCTGCATGCGAAGCGGCCCTGACGATGCTGGCGATTGACGATCTCCAGAACTCCGTGACGGCGCGGATGCAGCGCGCCCATGGACGGGCGAGCGTGAGCTTCCGCTCGCGCGATGGCCAAACCTGCCTTGATCGGCTGTTCCAGGAGGGCTGCGCTAAGCTGCGCTTCCCGCGACCGCTCGGAACCGACGATCCGCAGGCGATCATCATCAACACGGCGGGCGGGCTGACCGGGGGAGACCGCTTCGGTGCCGAGGTGACCCTCGCTGCCGGCGCCGCGGCCGCCGTCACCACTCAGGCCTGCGAACGCATCTACCGCTCGACCGGGGCGGATGCCGCCGTAACCAACCGCCTGCGGCTTGCGGCCGACGCCCGGCTCGCCTGGCTGCCGCAAGAGACCATCCTGTTCGACGGAGGGCGCCTGTCCCGTTCGCTCGATGTCGATCTCGCCGATGATGCCGAGTTGGTCGCCGTCGAGGCCGTGCTCTTCGGCCGGCAGGCGATGGGCGAGACCTTGCATAGCGGCCATCTGCACGACCGCTGGCGCATTCGCCGCGACGGCCGACTGCTCTTTGCCGACGATCTGCGCGTCGGGGGCAATATCGCGGCCCGGCTCGCACCGCAGCCCGCCATGGCCGGCTGCCGCGCCATGGCGACGGTGTTGTTTGCCGGAGCCGCGCCCGAGCGCTTTCTCGATCAGGCCCGATCCATCATTGGACCCAACGGCGGCGCCAGCGCCTGGAACGGCAAGTTTCTCGCACGTCTGGTCGAGGAGACCGGGCTCGCGCTCCGGCGACGGCTGGAGCCGCTGCTCACCCTTCTCCTGGGCGGCCGGCCGCTGCCCAAGGTCTGGCAACTCTAGAGGCTCTCATGAACCTGACACCGCGCGAGAAGGACAAGCTCCTGATCTCCATGGCGGCCATGGTCGCCCGGCGCCGGCTCGAGCGCGGGGTGAAGCTCAACCACCCCGAGGCCATCGCCCTGATCTCCGATTTCGTCGTCGAGGGCGCACGCGATGGCCGCAGCGTCGCCGATCTGATGGAGGCGGGCGCCCATGTCGTGACCCGCGCGCAGGTCATGGAGGGCATCGCCGAGATGATCCACGACGTGCAGGTCGAAGCCACCTTTCCGGACGGCACCAAGCTCGTCACCGTCCACGAACCCATCCGTTGAAGCCGGAGGCCGCCATGAAGAGATTGTCGATCGCCCTGATCCTGAGCGTCGGTGCGGCTAGCCCGGCCTTCGCGCATCTCAACCCGGCCGAGCACGGCTCCTTTGCCGCCGGCTTCTCGCATCCGCTTTTCGGGGCCGACCATATCCTGGCGATGGTCGGCGTCGGCCTCTGGGCCTTCCTCGTCGGCGGGCGTGCCGTCTGGATGATCCCCACGGCCTTCGTTGTCACGATGATGCTCGGCTTCGTGGCAGCGCTCGCCAGCATCGGTCTACCCTTCGTCGAGCCGGCGATCGCGGCCTCCGTCGTGGTGCTCGGCCTGCTGGCGCTGGTCGCGCTGCAGGTCCCGGTGGTCGTCGGTATGGCCGTGGTTGGATTCTTCGCGCTGTTCCATGGCTATGCCCATGGCGGCGAGCTCGGCGAGGCGACGAGCCTGTCCTTCATGGTCGGCTTCGCGCTGGCGACCGCGCTGCTGCATGCCGTCGGCATCGGTATCGGGCTTGCCGGCAACGCGCTCTCGCATCGCGGCCGGGTTGCTGCACGGATTGCTGGCGGCCTGACCGCGCTCGGCGGGCTCTGGCTGGTCGCGGGAGCCTGAGGCGATGATCCCCGGAGAGGTCTTTCCCGCCGTGGGTGACATCATCCTCAACGCGGGGGCGGAGCAGGTTACGCTGCTCGTCGCCAACACCGGCGACCGGCCGATCCAGGTTGGCTCGCACTATCATTTCTTCGAGACCAACGAGGCGCTCGATTTCGACCGTGCCGTCGCGCGGGGCATGCGGCTCGACATCGCCGCCGGCACCGCCGTGCGCTTCGAGCCCGGCCAGCAGCGCGAGGTCCGCCTCGTGCCGCTTGGCGGCGGGCGCGTCGTCTACGGCTTCCAGCAGAAGGTGATGGGGAAACTCTGATGCCGGCCAAGCTCTCCCACGCCGCTTACGCGCAGATGTACGGACCGACGGTCGGCGACCGCGTCCGCCTCGCCGATACCGATCTCATCATCGAGGTCGAGAAGGACTTCACGGTCTATGGCGAGGAGGTGAAGTTCGGCGGCGGCAAGGTCATCCGCGACGGCATGGGCCAGAGCCAGGCGAGCCGCGCCGAGGGCGCGGTCGATACCGTCATCACCAATGCGCTGATCGTCGATCACTGGGGCATCGTGAAAGCCGATGTCGGCCTGAAGGATGGGCGGATCGCCGCGATCGGCAAGGCCGGCAACCCGGATACACAACCCGGCGTCACCATCGTCATCGGCCCCGGTACCGAGGCGATCGCCGGCGAGGGCAAGATCCTCACCGCCGGCGGCGTCGACGCCCATATCCACTTCATCTGCCCGCAGCAGATCGACGAGGCGTTGATGTCCGGCGTCACCACCATGCTCGGCGGCGGCACCGGCCCGGCCCATGGCACGCTGGCGACGACCTGCACGCCCGGCCCCTGGCATCTCGGCCGGATGATCCAGTCCTTCGATGCGGTGCCGATCAACCTCGGCCTCTCCGGCAAGGGCAACGCGTCGAAGCCCGCCGCGCTGATCGAGATGATCGAGGGTGGCGCCTGCGCGCTGAAGCTCCATGAGGACTGGGGCACGACGCCGGCTGCGATCGACAACTGCCTCAGCGTTGCCGACGACCACGACGTTCAGGTGATGATCCACACGGACACGCTGAACGAAAGCGGCTTCGTCGAGGACACGGTCGCGGCCTTCAAGGGCCGCACCATCCATGCCTTCCACACGGAAGGGGCCGGCGGCGGCCATGCGCCGGATATCATCAAGGTCTGCGGCCTCAGGAACGTCATCCCGTCCTCGACCAATCCGACGCGGCCCTACACGCAGAACACCATCGCCGAGCATCTGGACATGCTGATGGTCTGCCATCACCTGTCGCCCTCGATACCCGAGGACATCGCCTTCGCCGAGAGCCGCATCCGCAAGGAAACGATCGCGGCCGAGGACATCCTGCACGATATCGGCGCCTTCTCGATCATCTCGTCGGACAGCCAGGCCATGGGCCGCGTTGGTGAGGTGCCGATCCGGACCTGGCAGACCGCCCACAAGATGAAGGTCCAGCGCGGGCGCCTGCCCGGCGAGAGCGGCGAGAACGATAATCTGCGCGTGCGCCGCTACATCGCGAAATACACGATCAATCCGGCGATCGCGCAGGGCCTGTCGAAGCATGTCGGCTCGATCGAGGTGGGAAAGCGCGCCGATCTCGTGCTCTGGAACCCCGCCTTCTTCGGGGTGAAGCCGGAGATGGTGCTGGTCGGCGGCATGATCGCGGCTGCCCCGATGGGCGATCCCAACGCCTCGATCCCTACGCCCCAGCCGATGCATTACCGGCCGATGTTCGGCGCCATGGGCCGCGCCCCTGCTGTCTCCTCCGTGACCTTCGTCAGCCGGGCGGCGATCGCCAAGGGCCTCAAGGAGAAGCTCGGCGTCGCCAAAGGCATGATCGCGGTCGAGAACACGCGCGGCGGCATCTCCAAGGCTTCGATGGTTCTCAACGACGCCACCCCGCATATGGAGGTCGACCCCGAGACCTACGAGGTGCGCGCCGATGGCGAGCTGCTGACCTGCGAGCCCGCGACCGTGCTGCCGATGGCGCAGCGCTATTTCCTGTTCTGATCCGAGGCTTGAGCATGCTCCGCGCCATTTCCCATAGCCACGGCGGTAGCGGCGTTCCGGCCGGCACGCTCCGGCTCGACCATGCCGCCCGCCACCTCCGCCGCAAGCTGGTGACGACCGATCAGGGCGAGGAGATCATGGTCGACCTGCCCGCGCCGGTGCTGTTCGCCGATGGCGATCGGCTCGTGCTCGACGATGGCCGCGCCGTCGCGATCCTCGCGGCGGAGGAGGAGCTTTACGAGGTGCTGCCGGGCACATGTCCGTTGCGTCATCTCGCCTGGCATCTGGGCAACCGCCATTTGCCGGCGCAGATCGACGAAACCAGCATCCTGATCCAGCGTGACCACGTCATCCGGGCGATGCTCGAAGGGCTCGGTGCCTCCGTTCGAGAAGTCGTCGCGCGCTTCCAGCCGGTGCATGGCGCCTATCATGCCAATGGGCATGATCACGGCCATGGCCACACGCATGGACATGGTCACGCACATGGCCACGACCATCATCATCATGACTGAGGCCGTCGCGCTCACGCGTCTGATGACATGGCTCTCTCCGGCCTTTCCGGTCGGAGCCTTCGCCTATAGCCATGGGCTGGAACGGGCGATCCATGACGGGCTGATCCGCGACCGCGCGAGCCTGTGCGAATGGCTGGAAACGCTGCTGGAGCGTGGCTCCGCTTGGAACGACGCCGTTCTTCTGGCCGAAGCTTGGCGCAACGTTGCGGCGGGTGAGAGCCTGAACGCCGTCGCCGAACTGGCCGACGCGATGTCCGGTTCGCGCGAGCGCCATATGGAGACGACCCTGCAAGGCAGCGCCTTCGTCGAGGCTATGACCGCCTGGGGCGGCGAGGCGGCAGGCGGGGAGGGGGGGCTCGCCTATCCGGTGGCCGTCGGGGCCGCCGCCGCGCGCCACTGCATCGGGCTCGCCGATGCGCTCACCGCCTATCTCCACGCCTTCGCCTCGAATCTCGTTCAGGCCTGCGTGCGACTGGTGCCGCTCGGCCAGCGCGACGGGGTGGCGACGCTCGCGGCGCTTGAACCCGTCATCCTGCGCACCGCCCAGCGCGCCGCCGTCTCGACCCTTGACGATCTCGGCTCCTGCACCATTCGCGCCGATATCCTCTCGATGAACCACGAAACGCAGTATTCAAGGGTCTTTCGCTCGTGAAATCCTCAAACGGTCCGCTCCGGGTCGGCATCGGCGGCCCGGTCGGCGTCGGCAAGACGACCCTCACCGAAAAGCTCTGCAAGGCGATGCGTGAGCGCTACTCCGTCGCCGTCGTCACCAACGACATCTTCACCAAGGAGGACGAGCTGATCCTCAACCGGCTGCAGGCGCTGCCGGAAGAGCGCATCATCGGCGTCGAGACCGGCGGCTGCCCGCATACTGCGATCCGCGAGGACGCCTCGATCAACCTCGCCGCCATCGCCGAGATGCGCCGCCGCTTTCCCGATCTCGACGTGGTGTTCATCGAATCCGGCGGCGATAACCTCGCCGCGACCTTCTCGCCCGATCTCGCCGACATCACGCTCTATGTCATCGACGTCGCCGGCGGCGAGAAGATCCCGCGCAAGGGTGGGCCCGGCATCACCCGCTCGGACCTGCTGATCATCAACAAGATCGACCTGGCGCCCTATGTCGGGGCCAATCTCGACGTGATGCGGTCGGACACGCAAAAGCAGCGCCCTGGCAGGCCCTTCGTCTTCTCCGACCTGAACCGGCTCACAGGCGTGGAGGAGATCGTCGCCTTCATCGAGAAGAACGGCGGCCTCGCCGCCGCATAGGCAGCCCCGGTCGTTGCGGCCTTCGCGAAGGCGGGCACCGCTGGCGCTGTGGGCTCCTCACCCTGTCTGCGGGCGGAAAGCCGACGGGGCGTATCGCGCCAGCTCCTGCAGCAGCATCGGCCAGGCTCGGAGCCCCAGCGCGACCGAGGGGATGTGGAAGAATTCGTTGGGCGCGTGCACGTCCTCGTCCGGCAGATTGAAGCCGAACATCAGCGTGTCCAGTCCCATCGCCTCCTTGAAGATCGCGGTGATCGGCACGGTCGCGCCGAGGCGCACATGCACGGGCTCCTGCCCGGAGGTTCGGCGCAGCACGGCCGTCGCCGCCTGCACCAGCGGGTGTTCCGCTACGAGCGTGGAGGCCGGCGAGCCCCCGCCGATCGCTTCGAAGCTGACCCGAACTCCCGGCCGCGCCACGGCGAGGATATGGTCCTTCAGGGCCTGGCAGGCCTGGTCGGGGTCCTGTCCCGGCGCCAGGCGGATGGTGATCTTGGCCCGCGCCTCGTCCGGGATGACGGTCTTGGAGCCGGCGCCGGTATAGCCGCCCCACAGGCCGTTTACGTCGATCGCGGGGCGTAGCGTCAGTCGTTCCCGGACGCTGTAGCCGGGCTCGCCGGCAGCGATGCCGCCGACATCCGCGACGAAGGCGGCCTCGTCGAAGGGCAGGGCCGCCGTATCGCGCCGGTCGCGCTCTGACAGCGGCCGCACGGCATCCATCAGGGCGGGGATGGCGATGGCGCCGTCGGCATCGTGGAGGGTGGCGATAATGGCGGCGAGTTCATGCAGGGCATTGCGGACCGAACCGCCATAGCGGCCGGAATGCAATTCCTTGTCGGCGGTCCGGACGACCAGTTCGAGCTTGGTCAGGCCGCGTGCGCCGACATTGATCGTGGGAACGGTCGGGCTCGCCCGGCCGCCATCGGCCGAGATCATCGCATCGGCTTGCAGCAGGTCGCCGTAGCGGCGGACGATCTCGTGCAGGCTCGGGCTGCCGGTCTCCTCCTCGCCCTCGATGAACAGCTTGATATTGACCGGGCAGCGCCCCTCGACGGCGAGAAAGGCCGCGACCGTCTCGATCGCGATCGTGGTCGAGCCCTTCACATCCGAGGCACCGCGCGCGTAGAGGCGCCCGTCGCGGATCGTCGGCTCGAAGGGCGGCGATTGCCAGAGCGCCAGCGGGTCCGGCGGCTGTACGTCGTAATGGCCGTAGACGATGATCGTCGGCGCTCCCGGCGCGCCGAGCCAGGCGCCGTAGACCGCCGGCTGCCCGTCGCCGTCGAGAAGCTGGACGTCGCTCAGGCCGATACCTTTCAGCCAGTCCAGCAGGAAGGCGCGCGTATCCGCCATGCCCTGCGCATAGGCGGGGTCGGTGCTGACGCTCGGCAGCCTGAGGAAGGCATCGAGGCGGGCCATCACACCGTCATGGCGACGCTGCAGGTAGTCGATGACGGGTTCGGCGCTCATCGCGAGCCTCCGCTCATGGGTTCGGGAGTAGGCTCCGCGGCCGGAGTCAGCAGCTCGGTCGGCATCTCGATCTCGGCTGAGAGCAGCAGGAAGGAGAGCGTCTTGCCGTGGCCGTCGAGCCCGAGGCTGCCGTTGACGCCACCATCCAGCACATCGTCGAGCACGAAGTTGAAGGCGTTGAGCTTCGGCAGCTCATAGCGCCTGACGGCGCTGGGCTTGCGCTCGCGGAAGACGCGCGCGACGAAAGCTGCCGTCAAGCGCTCGCGCAGCGGCTCGTAGAAACGCGGTTCGTGGCAGATGACGACGATGTTGAGCCGGTTGCCCTTGTCGCCGGAACGGGCATGGGCGAGTTCGTAGAGCGAAACCGCGCGGGTCATGCCATCTCCAGAAACGAGACTTGCGGTGCGACGTGCTTGCGATCCACCAGGCAGGACGCGCTGCGCAGCCGGGGCGTCAGGCGTCAGGCGTCTGCGGACGCCGCCGCCGCCGGCCGGGCCGGCGCAATACAGCGCCTCGACCTCGTCGAGCAGGCACTCCGCCGCAGCGCGGTCGGTGGCCTCGGCTGCGAACCGGACGCGCAGATCGCCGTCCGCGAAGTTTGGAAGCTCGGCATTCAGCCGCGAGCCGGCCGTATCGCCGAAGACGCTGACGACTCCGATCAGATCGGCGCGAACGCGCAGGGCGGGGTGAAGGCGGGCGAGGCGCTTCCTCACCGTGTCGATGGCGAGGGCGGCGCGGGATTTCGCATTGGGGCCGGCATAGGAGATCTCGGCTTCGGCGAGAAATCCGCCGTCGAAGCAGATCGTCGCTTTCAGCGTCTCGGGCCGGGGGTGCCCGCGCGCGCCGGTCACCCGCACCCGGTCCGGCCCGATTTCCGCGAGTTCGACCTGCGTGAGATCGAGCACCACATCCGGCGTCAGATAGTCGGCCGGATCATGGATCTCGTAGAGCGCCTGTTCCGTGACCGTCCGGCGGTCGACGAGCCCGCCCGTCCCCGCCGGCTTGGTGACGACGAAGGTTCCGTCCGGCTCGACTTCGGCGATCGGATAGCCCAACATAGCCATCCCCGGCACGTCCTTGACGCCGGGATCGGCGAAGTAACCGCCGGTCACCTGCGATCCGCATTCGAGCAGATGGCCAGCCAGAATGCCGGCCGCGAGCCTGTCCCAATCGTCATCCGCCCAGCCGAAACTGTGTTTGAGCGGGCCGAGCACGAGGGCGGGATCGGCGACGCGCCCCGTCACGACGATATCCGCGCCCGCGCTCAGCGCCGCGGCGATCGCATCCGCCCCCAGATAGGCATTCGCCGCCACGATGGCGGGCTCGTCGCGTAGCAGGGCGCCGTCGGTTTCCATGCGGGCGAAATCGGCCGAGCTGAACATGTCCCGCAGATCGTCGCCGGCCACCACCGCGATCTTAAGGTTGGGGCAGCCGAGCTCGATGGCCCAGCTCCTGATTTTCGCGGCGGCGCCGAACGGGTTGGCCCCGCCGAAATTGCCGATGATCTTGATGCCCGCAGCGGCGCAGGGCGCCAGCGCCGGCCAAAGCAGGCGCCTCAGGGCCGGAACCTCGCCGCGCGTCGGATCTGCCAGGCGGTCGAGCTGGGCGAGCGCCAGGGTGCGTTCCGCCAGGGTCTCGAAAATCAGGAATCGCGGGCCGTCATGACGCGCGAGCGTCGCGATCAGCGGCCCCGACGCATCGGCGCGATCACCGGCGAAACCCGCCGCAGCTCCGATCCAAACCTGCTGTGTCACCACTGCGTTTCCATGCCGTCCGCGTCATTCATGCGCAGGCATGCAAGCGCTCGCAGGGAAAAACGTCAAATAATGGCGCTTAATTTATATATAGGCTTGACCTATAAAAAGCTTCGCCTTTCCGCCCGGCTTCGCCAATGAACCAGACCCTGCGCCAGCTCGAAATCCTCGTCGCTATCGGCGATACCCTGAGCTTGACCGCTGCTGCGGAAAAGCTCGGCGTATCGCAGCCCTCTGTCAGCGAAACCTTGAGGCGCGTCGAGGGGGAACTCGGTTGCAGGCTGGTCGACCGGACGACGCGGCAGCTGGCTCTGACCTATGAAGGCCAGCATGTCGTGGCCAGCGCGCGGGAAGCGATGCGAAGCCTGGCGGGTACTTTCGAAGCGATCGCGCGGCGGGGCGACAGCGTGCATGGCCGCTTGTCCGTCGCCGCATTGCCGTCTGCCGTCTGTACCTTGCTGCCGCCAGCGCTGCGGGCCTTCCGTGATCGTTATCCGGGCATTGCGGTCGCGGTGCGCGATGCCTTGCAGGATCGCGCGATGGCGATGCTGCAGGACGGCAGCGTCGATCTCGTCATCGCCGGCCGGCCCGACGGACAGGGCGCTTTCGCCTTCGAGGAGATCGCGAGCGACCGGCTGATGCTCGTCGTGTCGCGCCGGCATCCCTTGTCCGGGCGCGGCAGCGTCGACTGGAGCGAGCTGGCACCCTTCGACTTCATTGCGATGTCGCCGTCCTCCTCGGTCCGGCGCTTCACCGATGCAGGCTTCATCCACGCCGATCTGCCGGCCGCGCCGGCCTATGAGGTCGATCAGATTTCCTGTGCCGCGGCGCTGGCAGCGGCGGGGCTCGGCGTGACGGTGCTACCGACGATGACCTTCGCCATGTTCAACGCCGACGAACTGGCCATGGTCCCTCTCGTCGCGCCAGTGATCCAGCGCAGCATCGGCATGACCTCGCTGAAGGATCGGCCGCTCTCGGCCAGCGCGATCAAGTTCGTCGCCGTCCTGCGCTCCGCTGGCGCTTAGGTCGGCGGGTCTATTTGAGCTGACTGTCCTTGCTGCCGCGTCGGTTGTAGCCGGAGAGCGCCGCCGATCGGTCATGGCCGGACTGGCAGGCAACGCAGAGCCGGGCGCCGGGCATGGCAAGGCGCCGCGCTTCGGGGATCTCCTCGCCGCATTCCTGGCAATGGATCTCGCCCGGGCCGCTGGGCAGCCGCGAGCGCGCGAGGCGAACCGCATCCGAAATCGAGCCGTCGATCTGGTCCTGAACCGCTCCGTCCGGAGCCCATCCGCTCGCCATCGCGCAATCTCCTCGACCTCCAAGATGGCCTTGGGCTGCGCGAAATCCAAGAGCTTCGGTTCAGGCGAAGCGCTTCGCCCCGGCGACGCAGAGCACCACCACGGCGGTCGCCGCGATCATCGTCCAGGCGATCGGTTCGCCGAGCAGCCAGCCTGCCAGCGTCAGCCCGAAGAACGGTTGCAGCAGCTGAAGCTGGCCGACCGTCGCCGTGCCGCCGAGCGCCAAGCCTCGATACCAGAACACGAAGCCGACCAGCATGCTGAAGACCGAAACATAGCCGAGGCCGATCCAGGCCGGCGCCCCGATGCCCTGCCAGGTCGATGGCCAGAACAGCAGGGTGATCACCGCCATCGCCGGCAGCGACAGGAGCAGCGCCCAGGAGATCACCTGCCAGCCGCCGAGCCGACGCGAGAGCGTCGCGCCTTCGGCGTAGCCGAGCCCGCAGAGCAGGACGGCGGCAACCATCAGCAGATCCCCCGTCAACGAGCCGCTGTCGCTATTGGCGAGCGTGAAGCCGACGACCGTCGCGCTACCGAGACCCGAGAACAGCCAGAACACAGGGCTCGGCCGCTCGCCGCCGCGCAGCACGCCGAACAGTGCAGTCGCAAGCGGCAAGAGCCCAATGAAGACGATCGAGCGCGCCGAGGGGATGTGCTGGAGGGCGAGCGCGGTCAGCAGCGGAAAGCCGAGTACGACGCCGAGCGCGACGACCGCGAGCGGGCGGATATCGGCGCGGCTTGGCCATTGCTGACGCAAGAGCATGAGGCAGGCGGTGCCCAGCAGGGCTGCGATGGCGGCGCGGGCGCCGGTCAGGAACAGGGGCGAGAAGCCGGCCACGGCCACGCGCGTCGCCGGCAACGAGCCGCTGAAGATCAGCACGCCGATGAGCCCGCTGCCCCAGCCCTTGCCGCCCCAATCCTTCATCATGCGACCTGCCTGCTCCTTCACGCCAAGCCGTGCTATAGGCGTGGGCGGCCGACGAAGCCAGCGACAGACCGATACATTCATGGTAAACTGTATGGCTATGGATGACCATACAATCCGATTGAGCGAACCTGCCGCGACGCGAACGGAGGCGGTAATGGCGGCGATCCGCGGCAGGCTGGCCGCGCGGACGCTGGCGCCGGGCGACCGCCTGCCTTCGATCCGCGGCTTCGCCGCGACGATGAAGGTTTCTCCCTCCACCGTCGTCGAGGCTTATGACCGCCTCGCGGCCGAGGGGCTGATCCGCGCGCGGCAGGGCTCCGGCTTCTATGTCACCAGCGGCGGCCTGCCGCCGCTGGCGCTGACGCAGGCGGCCTCGCCGCAGGAACTGGTGGTCGATCCGTTCTGGGTCTCGCGCCAGTCGCTCGATGCCGAGCCCGGCGCGCTGAAGCCCGGCTGCGGCTGGCTGCCGCCCGATTGGATGCCGGACGAAGCTCTGCGCCGCGGCTTCCGGGCGCTGGCGCGGGCCGATGGTGCGATCCTGACCGATTACGGCGGCACGCGCGGCGCCTCCGTCCTGCGCCGCCTCCTGCTCGGGCGCTTCGCCGAGGCCGGGCTCGCGGTTTCGCCGGAGCAGCTCATGCTGACCGGCTCGGGCACGCAGGCGCTCGACCTGATCTGCCGCTTCTTGTTGCGGCCGGGCGATGCCGTGCTTGTCGATGACCCCTGCTATTTCAACTTTCAGGCTTTGCTGCGGGCGCATCAGGTGCGCGTCCTGAGCGCGCCTTATACGCCGACAGGGCCGGACATCGCCGCTTTCGAAGCGGTGGTCTCGGCTGAGCGCCCGCGCCTCTACCTGACCAATTCCGGATTGCATAATCCGACCGGCGCCGGCTTGTCGCCACAGGCCGCCTATCGCGTACTGAGCGCCGCTGCTGCCAGCGACATGATCATCGTCGAGGACGACATCTTTGCTGATTTCGAGCCCGAGCCCTCGGCGCGTTTGGCGGCGCTCGATGGGCTGGAGCGGGTCATCCGGATCGGCAGCTTCTCCAAGACACTCTCGGCGGCCATTCGCTGCGGCTATATCGCGGCGCGGGCGGATTGGATCGAAGGGCTGGTCAACCTGCAGGTCGCGACCAATTTCGGCGGTCCAAGCCCGGTTTCGACGGAATTGCTGGCCGGCGTCCTCGCCGGTGGCAGCTACCGCAAGCATATGGAGGAGCTGCATCGCCGGCTCGCCCAGGCGCGGCGCGAGGTCTCGACCCGGCTGGAGCCCTTGGGGATTATCCCGTGGCTGATGCCGCGCGGTGGCTTCTATCTCTGGTGCCGCCTGCCTGAAGGCATCGATTCCGCCGAGCTGGCCCAGCTCGCGGTGATGCAGGGCGTGGTGCTGGCACCCGGAAATGTCTTCAGCGTTGCTCAGACGGCCGGCGATTTCATTCGCTTCAACGTCGCCCAGTCGCGCGATCCGCGCGTGTTCGAGGTACTCCGGCAGGCGATGGCGACCATCCGATTGCACGGTGGGGCCGCCGCCCGCGATTGATCCAGCGCAGAATGGGCATGTGCCGCACTCGTCAGCCCGCCGCCCCGCTGTTATAGACCGCCGCAACAACCGGCCCGGCCGGACAAGACCGAAAGCTTTGAGATCATGCATCTGAGGATCGGCACGCGCCGCAGCCCGCTGGCGATGGCCCAGACCCACCACGTCATGGGCTTGATCCGGGAGAAGTTCCCGCAGGCGGAATTCACCCTCTGCCAGATCGCCACCATCGCCGACCGCGATCGCGTCTCCGAATTCCACCAGTTCGGCATGGTCGGCGTCTTCGCCGTCGAGCACGAGCAGCAACTGGTGAAGCGCGAGGTCGACTTCGTCGTCCATTCGCTGAAGGATCTGCCGACCACCCTGCATGAGGGACTCGTCCTGGCTTCGGTGCCGCCGCGCGAGGACCCGCGTGACGCGCTCTGCGGCGCGACCATGGCCTCGCTGCGCCAGGGAGCACGCGTCGGCACGGGGTCGCTTCGGCGGCGCGCGCAGATCCTGAACCTGCGGCCGGATGTGACCGTTGTTCCGATCCGCGGCAATGTCGGGCCCCGCCTCGCCAAGATCGGCGGAGAGGATGCGCTCGATGCGGTCATTCTCGCGCAAGCCGGCTTGCGCCGGCTGGGGCTGGACGAAGCCTCGTCGGAGACGCTCGCCCCGTCCCTGTTCCCTTATGCGGTCGGGCAGGGCGCGCTCGGGCTCGAGGCCCGCGCCGAGGATACGGCGGTGATCGAGGTGCTGAAGGCGATCGAGTGCCCGCAGGCCCGTGCCGAGGCCGAGGCCGAACGCGAGATGATGCATGCGCTGGGGGCTGGTTGCAGCCTGCCGGTCGGCGCCTGTGCGACATGGCAGGACGGCCGCCTGACGCTGCATGCGCAGGTGACCTCGATCGAGGGTACCGAGCGCGTCGTCGCGGATCAGAGCGCGCTGCCGGAACAGGCGCGTGAACTCGGCCTTTCGGTCGCGCAGATTCTGAAGGAGCGCGGCGGCGTCGCGATCCTCGAGAAGAGCTATCGCGGGCATTATCCGAGCTTCAAGTCGCTGTAGCGCCCGTTCGGGCCACCGGTCCTTCGCCGCGGCGTCGAGTTCGGCGCGGCGGTGTGTCGTCTATCCCTTTGCTGCCGCTGGAGATTTCGCGGAGGCGGCATCAGCCTTTCGGCTCCTTACCGTCGTCGAGCATATTCACCACAATTCGACAAGCGCGCAGGTTTCTGGGGATGCATGCGCGAAAATCAGTGGCCAAAACCCAGTTGTCTCGCCAAAACTGTCAAAAAAATTGAACGACACGTTTTGGGGAGATGACGGTGCCGCGCGTTTTGATCGCCGAGTTCATGCATGAGACGAACACTTTCAGTGTTCAGCTTACGGACGAGGCCACGTTCCGGGCGCATGGCGCCTTCCGCGACAACGAGATCCCCGGGGCCTTCCGCGGCACGCGCACCTCGATGGGCGCGGCCTTCGAGGCGGCCGACAAGTTCGGCTGGAGCGTTGTCCATCCGCTGGTGACCGGCGCCAACCCGTCCGGCCGCGTCACCGATCACGCCTTCGATCTCTTCGCCGGCCAGATCGTCGATGCCGCTCAAGGCGTCGATGGCGTGCTGCTGCATCTTCACGGCGCCATGTCGACGGAAAGCTCTGATGACGGCGAGGGCGAGTTGCTCGCCCGGCTTCGCAAGCGCATCGGTCCTGACGTTCCTGTCGTTGCGGTGCTCGACCTGCATGCCACGGTCACGCAGCTCATGGCCGACAACGCCAACGCGCTGATCTCCTACCGGACCTATCCGCATATCGACCAATACGAGCGGACCTGGCAGGCCGCCGAATTGCTACAGCGGGCGATCAAGGGCGAGATCAAGCCCAGGGTCGCGCTCGCTCGCCGCCCGATCCTCTATGCCCTCGACGGTGGCCGCACCACCTCGCCGCCCTTCCTTGAGCTGCTGCGCCGTGGCGATGCGCTCGAAGCTTCCGGCGATGCGCTGGTCGTCAGCGTCCAGGCCGGCTTCTCCTCGGCCGACGTCCACGATATCGGCCCTTCGATCGCGGTCACGGCCGATGATCGCGCCAAGGCGCAAGCCATCGCCGAGGAGCTGATGGACTATGCCTGGGAGCAGCGCCGCTTCTCCTCGATCCATTTCACGCCGCTGGCCGAGGCCATGGCCCGCGCCAAGGCCGGCGAGGCCGATACGGGCAAGTCCGGCTACAAGCCGGTGGTGATCTCGGACTATTCCGACAATCCCGGCTCCGGCGCCTATGGCGATGCCACCAACCTGCTGCGCGCTGTGCTCGATGCCGGGCTGAAAAATGTCGGCTTCCACGCGATCAACGACCCCGAGGCCGTGCTGGCCGCGCAGGCGATCGGCGTCGGCAAGCGTGGCCGGATCAAGCTCGGCGGCAAGGTCGACCCGACCATGGGCGGCGGGCCGCTCGATCTCGACGCCCATGTCGTCGCGATCACCGACGGCTATTTCCTCTGCCATGGCCCGATGGCTGGCGGCGTCTGGCGCAATTACGGGCTCTCGGCGCTGCTCCGCGTCGACGATGTTGAGATCATCGTCATCACCCATAACGGCCAGGCGACCGACCTCGCGCAGTTCACCTCGCTGGGCGTCGATCCGACCCGAAAGTCGACGGTGATCGTCAAGTCGATGCAGCATTTCCGCGCCGCCTTCGAGCCGATCGCCCGCGAGGTTCTGGAGGTCGATACCGGCGCGCTTTCGACCCGCAATTTCAAGGAGCGGCCTTACAAGAAGGTCCGCCGCCCGATCTTCCCGCTCGACGATATCTGACCGCCGCTCGTAAGCGCCGGCGACGACTGAATGTGAGGAGAACACCATGGCGATTCAGGCCGATATCGTATTGCGCAACGGGCCGATCTGGTGCGGGCGCGAGGAGGGCGTCGTCGAGGCGCTGGCGATCTTCCGCGACAAGGTGCTGGCGGCCGGCAGCGATGCCGAGATCAAGCCGCTGATCGGGCCGAAGACCCGCGTCATCGACCTGAAGGGCCGGCTGGCGACGCCGGGCCTCAACGACTCGCATCTGCATCTGGTCTCGCTGGGCATGACCATGGGCTGGGTCGATTCCAAGCCCGAGAGCGCGCCGACGCTGGAGGCGCTGCTCGGCGCGATTTCGGCCCGCGCCGCACAGTCCAAGCCCGGCGAATGGATCCTCTCGCGCGGCTACGATCAGACCAAGCTCGACACCGGCCGCCATCCCTATCGCGAGGAGCTGGACCGCGCGGCTCCGAACAATCCGGTGATGCTGGTGCGCGCCTGCGGCCATATCGCGATCTGCAATTCCGAGGCGCTGCGCCTTGGCGGCATCGACGAGACGTCCCCGACACCGCAGGGCGGCCTGATCGAGCAGCAGAACGGTCGCCTCACCGGCCTGCTCGCCGAGAATGCCCGCGCCCCAGTCCAGGCGGCAATTCCGGCCGCGACCGAGGAGGACATCATCGCCGGCATCGAGCGCGGCGGGCAGTATCTGCTCTCGCTCGGCATCACCAGCTGCATGGACGCCGCCGTCGGCCAGAAGGGCGGCTTCCGCGAGATCGCGGCCTATCACCGCGCCAAGCGCGACGGCCGCCTGCCGGTCCGCACCTGGCTGACCTTGCTCGGCGACGACGGTCGCTCGATCGTGCCGCAATGCTACGACGCCGGACTGATCTCCGGCACCGGCGACGAGATGCTGATGATCGGCGGCGTCAAGCTCTTCCTCGACGGTTCGGCCGGCGGCCGCACCGCCTGGATGACGGAGCCCTATCTCGGCGAGGACAAGACCACCGGCGTCTGGATGTGGGAGGATGCCGAGCTTGAGCGTATGGTGCTCGACGCCCACAAGAAGGGCTATCAGCTCGTCTGCCACGCCATCGGCGATGCCGCGATCGAGCAGCTCATCACGGCTTACGAGAAGGCGCTTGCGGCCTATCCCGATCCGGACCGGCGCCACCGCATCGAGCATTGCGGCTTCTCGACCCCTGCCCAGCATGAGCGCATGGTCAAGGCCGGCATCTATCCCTGCCCGCAGCAGGTCTTCATCCATGATTTCGGCGATGCCTATGTGAAGGTGCTCGGCCCGGAGCGCGCGATGCCGAGCTATCCCTTCCGCACCTGGTTCGATCTCGGCCTCAAGCCGGCGACGGGCAGCGACGCACCGGTCTGCGATCCCAACCCCTTCCCGAATTTCCACACCATGCTGACGCGTGAGACCTGGAAAGGCACGGTGATGGACGAAAGCCAGCGCGTCTCGATCGAGGAGGCGCTGCAGGCCTATACCGAGTTCGGCGCCTTCTCGCAGAAGCAGGAGAATGTGAAGGGCCGGCTCGCGCCGGGCCTCCTCGCCGACGTCGCGGTGTTCTCGCGCGACCTGCTGAGCGCCGCTCCCGCCGACATCCTCAAGGACACGCGCTGCGATCTGACCATCCTCGGCGGCGCGGTCGTCTATGAGCGGGGAGCTTGAGGCAGAGCATCTTCGAGCGAAAAATGCCGGTTCGCGTGAAGAAAATGCGAAACGGGGCTCCGAACAGCTCTGCGACACCGTGAATCGCAGAGCTATTCGGGGAATTTGACCGTGCGGGGGAAGACAAGCGCGGCAAAGCCGTTATGGTTCCACTTCAAAGCAAACAACTCCGGATCAGCCGGAGCAGATGGGAAACGGGAGGATTGATCGTGTTGTTGAAGAAACTTGCCTTCGCTACCGCGCTGACGCTGGTAGCCTTCACCGTATCTGCACAGGCTCAGGAGCCGCGTCGCGGCGGAACGATCCGCTTCACGGCGCCCTATGGCGCCTCCTTCGTCAGCAATGACAGCCACGTCTCGAACCAGATCCAGGACGAGATCTACGGCTATGCGCTGCACGGCATGCTGTTCCGCTGGGATTCCAATACCGGCAAGCCGGAGCCCGAGCTCGTCGAGTCCTTCTCGACCTCGGCCGACGGTCTGACGCATACGCTGAAGCTACGCGAGGCCTATTTCCACAATGGCCGCAAACTGTCGGCCGATGACGTGATCTGGTCGTTCACCCGCCTCGTTGACGGATCGAAGAGCTATCCCGGCGCGCGTCACGTCTCGCGCATCAAGGGCGGCGCCGAGGTTCGCGAAGGCAAGGCGAAGGAAATCTCCGGCCTTAAGAAGATCGACGATCGCACCATCGAGATGACGATGACCGACGCGGTCGATCCGGGCTTCCTGTTCTTCAGCGCCCCCACCGCGATCCTGCCGGCCAAGGAGGCGCAGGAGGCGGACTTCTTTAACAAGCCGATCGGCCTCGGCCCCTTCAAGTTCGTCGAGCATGTGCCCGGCTCGCGCATGGTCTTCGAGCGCTGGGAGAAGTACTACAAGGCCGGCAAGCCCTATGCGGACAAGCTGGTGATCTCGCCGATGGGTGAGGCCGCGGCCCGCGACGTCGCCTTCCGCAACAAGGAGATCGACGTCTCGATTCTCGGCTCGACCCAGTACGTTGCGTACAAGGCCGATCCGAACCTCTCGAAGGGCATCCTTGAGGTCGCGGAGGTCTTCACCCGCAACATGGGCATGAATCCCGAATTCAAGCCCTTCTCCGACAAGCGGGTGCGCCAGGCGATCAACCATGCCATCGACAGCGAGCTGATCATCAAGCGCCTGGTGCGCGACAAGGCCTATCGCGCCGTGAGCTGGCTGCCGCTGTCTTCGCCGGCTTTCGACAAGGGCGCCAAGCCCTACGCCTTTGACCCGGATAAGGCGAAGAAGCTCCTGACCGAGGCGGGCTATCCGGACGGCTTCGAGTTCGAGTGGACAGCCACGCCGAACGAGAGCTGGGGTATCCCGATCGTCGAGGCGACGATCCCGATGCTCGCCAAGGTCGGCATCAAGGTGAAGGTCAAGCCGGTGGAAACCTCGGCTCTCGGTGGCGTCGTCGCGAAGGGCGATTTCCAGGCCTATATCTGGTCGAACACGTCCGGACCGGATCCGCTGACCACGCTGAAGTGCTTCCATTCGGCGACGCCGCGCTCGTCCTGCAACTACACCGGCTTCAAGAACCCGGCCTACGACAAGGTGCTGGACGATGCTGCCGCAGAGAAGGACGCTGCCAAGAAGGTCGAACTGCTGAAGAAGGCCAACGCGCTGCTGCAGGACGAGGCTCCGGTCTGGTTCTTCAACTACAACAAGGCGGTGCTGGCCTATCAGCCCTGGCTGCATGGCCTGCAGGCGAATGCGACGGAGCTCGCGCTCCAGCGCTACGAGGATCTCTGGGTCGACGCGACTTCGCCTGCGGCGAAGTAAGCGCGCCTCAGCGGAGGTTCTCGCCAGCTCGATGACACCCGCACCCCGGACCGGCGGCCACGCTGCTCGTCCGGGGTGACGGCGATTTTCGAGCCTTGACCTGAGTCCGCCCCGCGGCGGCGATCAGGAGTTTACCATGCTGCCCTATGTCATCCGTCGCCTGCTGCAGGCCATTCCGATCCTGCTTGCGGTCGCCGGGCTGATCTTCGTGATGTTCAGCGTCATTCCCGGCGATTTCGCCTCGACTCAGATGTCCGACGGCCGCTCGGTCGTCGATGCCGAGCAGGTCGCGCGCATGAACAAGCAATTCGGCCTCGACGATCCCGTCCATGTTCGCTTCGCGAATTATGCCGTGAAGCTTGCGACGTTCGATCTCGGCACCTCGTTCCGCACCCGCCAGCCGGTGATCAATTCACTGGTCGAGCGAATCTGGCCCAGTCTTCAATTGGCCATCGCCGCCATGACGTTCGCGATCGTCCTCGGTGTTCCGCTCGGCTTCCTGGCGGCACTGAAACCGGGTGGCTGGCTCGACATGCAGTCGATGTTCGTCGCCGTGTCAGGCCTGTCCCTGCCGCAGTTCTGGCTCGGGCTGATGCTGATGTATGCCTTCGCGCTGGTGCTCGGCTGGTTCCCGAGCTTCGGCTATGGCGACGGCAATCCGCGCTACATCGTGCTGCCGGCGGTCGCGCTCGGCGTGGCGCCGCTCGCCTTGCTGGCCCGCACCACGCGCGCCGCCGTGCTCGAGGTCATGAACGCCGACTTCGTCCGCACCGCCCGCGCCAAGGGCAACAGCGAGGTCCGGGTGATGCGCTGGCATGTGGCGCGCAACGCGATGGTCATCGTGCTGACGACGCTGGGCCTGCAGTTCGGCTCGATCATGGGCGGCGCCGTGGTGATCGAGAAGCTTTTCGCCTGGCCGGGCATCGGCTCGCTCCTGGTCGACAGCGTGTCGCTGCGCGACATTCCCGTCGTCCAGGCCTGCATCCTGCTGCTCGTGCTTTTCTTCCTCGTCGTGAACATCATCGTGGACGTGCTCTGCGCTCTGATCGATCCGCGCATCAAATACACCTAGGGGCGGGGCAGCCGATGAAATTCCGGGCTAATCTGTGGATCGGCGGCGTGCTCTTCGCTGCCGTCGTCGTCGGCGGGACGCTGGCGCCCTGGCTGGCGCATACCGATCCCGTCATGGATGCCAATCTGATGAATGCCGAGGTTCAGCCCGGTGCCGAGTTCTGGTTCGGCACGGATGCGCAGGGCCGCGACATCTACAGCCGCGTGCTCTACGGCGCGCGCATCTCGCTGACGGTCGGCATCATCTCGCAATTGATCAACACCGTGATCGGCGTGGCGCTGGGCATGTCGGCGGGGTACTTCGGCGGCTGGTGGGATGATTTCGTCAACGGCCTGACCAACCTCATGCTGTCGATCCCCTCGCTGGTCTTCGCACTCGCCATCATGGCGATCCTCCAGCCGGGCCTGACCAGCTTGCTGATCGCGCTCGGCCTGACCAACTGGTCCTATACCTGCCGGCTGTCGCGGGCCGCGACGCTGTCGATCAAGCAGCAGGGCTATGTCGAGGCGGCGCGCTCCTTCGGCTCGAGCAACCTGCGCATCATGCTGCTGCAGATCCTGCCGAACATCGCCGGTCCGATCATCGTCATCGGCACGCTCGGCATGGGCGGCGCCGTGCTGGCGGAGGCGGCGCTCTCCTTCCTGGGCCTCGGCATCCGCCCGCCCTTCCCAAGCTGGGGTTCGATGCTCTCCGATGCGCGCGACCAGATCACCACCGCACCCTGGATCTCGATCTTCCCCGGCCTCGCCATCTTCATGACCGTGCTCGGCCTGAACCTGCTGGGCGACGGCCTGCGTGACATCCTCGACCCGCATTCGCAACTTCGCAAAGCCTGATACCAGAGCCTATGACGACGCCTGACCTGATCGATCCGCCGCTTGAGACCATCCGCTTCCACGGGCTGAAGGCGGGGCCGAAGCTCCTCGTCTTCGGCGCCGTTCACGGCAACGAGACCTGCGGGCCCAACGCCATCGCCCGCGTGATCGAAGATTGCCGCGCCGGCCGGGTTTCGATCCAGCGCGGCGAGGTCACCTTCCTGCCCGTCGCCAATCCCAAGGCCTACAGGCAGAACACCCGCGAGGGCGATCGCAACCTCAATCGTGACCTGCGCGAGCGGCCGCAGCCTGTCGATAACGAGGACAGGCTCGGCAACCGCCTCTCCGCCATCCTGCGCCAGCACGACATGCTGCTCGACGTCCATTCCTTCACCGGGGAAGGCGTCCCCTTCGTCTTCTTCGGCCCGGACGACAATCGTGGCACGCTCGAACCCTTCCGGCATGGCGCGGCCGAGGCCGCCTTCGCCGCCAGCCTTGGTGTCGACCTGATGATCCATGGCTGGCTCGACATCTATGTCCGGCTGATCGCGGCGCGCGAGCGCCTGGGCCTGCCACGGCTCGCTGTCACCGAAGGCTTCGGCACGACGGAGTTCATGCGCTTCGCCGGCGGCTATGGCGTGACGCTGGAATGCGGGCGCCACGAGGACCCGGCCTCCGTCGATGTCGGCTACAAGGCGATCCGCAACGTGCTCGCCCATCTCGGGCTGACCGACGAGGCGCCGCCGGCCCCCGAGAAGCGCGTCGTCGTCCATATGGACGACCTCGTCATCTGCGAGGCCGAGGGCGACCGGGTCGAAGGCTCGTGGAAGACCGGTGACCGCGTCGCTGGGGGCACGCCGATCGCCCGTCGCGCCGACGGCACGATCGTGGCGATGCCGCGCGACGGCTTCATCATCTTCCCCAATCCCAAGGCCAAGCCCGGCGAGGGCATCTGCTATCTCGGGACGGAGAGCACCCGCCGGTTCTGAGAGCATTTTCGAGCGAAGTGGATACCGGTTCGCGTGAAGAAAATGCGCTAAAGCAAGACTCTGAGGCCGGCTACTGCACGATGCCGCGCTTGGGGCCGAAACCCGGAATATTGCAGCCGCAGCCCGAGCCATAGGGCAAGGGCGGCGTCGGGCAATCGCCCCGGCTGGTCACGCAGATATTACCGTAGCGTGGCTGCCTGTAATACGGGCGCTCATAGCCGTAGCCGCGGCGGTCATAGCGCCGCCGCGGACGGTCGTCGTCATCATCGTCATCATCGTTATAGGACGGCGCGCCGCGATAGGGGCCGCCGTAATACTGGGCCTGGGCCGGGATTGCGCTGAGCAGGACGGCGCAGGCCAGAACCGAGATCGTGAGTTGGCGACTCAGCATGTTCGTTCCTTTCGATATCCGCGCCGGCAAGCGGGCCGGCGCAGCGTTCGTCCTCTCTCTAGCCGGTTCATCATGAACGGCTTCTGAGGCGGCCTAGAGGCGCGGGAAGGACGCTTCGAAGCGGGCCGATGGGTCGACGAAAAGTGGTCTCGCCGACAGCAGCAAATGGCGGGCGCGGCTATTGCCGATCCAATCGCTAAAATGCCGGGGATCGGGCTGACGGGTTCTTAGAGCCTCGTGCGTAGAGCCATGCCCATGCATCTGCTGATGAGGCCCCGCAAACGCGCCGCGCAGCTGCCCGCGGATATCGAGATCGAGATCATCTCGCGTCTCTTCGCGGCCCTGCCACAAATCCTCTGCATCGCGGCCGGGCTGATCGTCGGCTCCGCCATCATGGCCGTGCAGACCGGTGAAACGATCTTCTGGTGGCTGACGGGAGCCGGCATCGTGACGACGCTGCTGCGCATCGCCAATATCGCCGGCTTCAAGCGGCGCGATCCCGCGCGCAAGCTGACCCTGGCGGAGGCGCGGCGCTGGGAGGCCGGCTATGCCTACACGGCCTTCGCCTTCACGCTGGTCATCGCCACGCTGACCCTGACGGCTGCGGCTGTCGACCATGCCGAAGGCTTCGTTCTCAGCCTCGGCCTGACCATGGCGCTGACCGCTGGATCCTATCTGCGCACCTTGCGCTACTGGATCTGCGCCGTGCTCTCGACCATCGCGATCGGCACGCTGGTCGTCGCCTTCCTGGTTTCCGGCGATCCGCTCTATCAGGCGCTCAGTGTCCTGCTGCTCGTCTACCTCTATTCGATCTACGAGAGTTCCGATCATATCATCGGCCAGTTCGAGGAACTGTTGATGGTCCGGCGCGAGCTCGATTTCGCCGCGAGTCACGACCCTCTGACCGGGCTCCTGAACCGCCGCGGACTGGATAGCGTTCTCGACGAGGCCGGCGATAGTGGAGAGGCGCTAGGGCTTCTGCTGCTCGATCTCGACGGCTTCAAGCTCATCAACGATCGCCACGGCCACCAGGCCGGCGACGACTTGCTCAAGCAGGTCGCGATGCGCCTGAAGGGCGTCGTGCGGCCGGGCGACATCGTGGCGCGGCTTGGCGGCGACGAGTTCGCCCTGGTCGTGCGCGGCGTCGAGGATGCAGCTGCGATCTCCGAAGTTGCCAACCGAGCGGTGTCGATCGTCAAGGCGCCGTTCATGCTGATGGGGCAGCTCGTCACCGTCGGCGCCAGTGTCGGGGTCTCCGTCAAGCCGGAACGGGATTCCGGACAGTGGACGGCGGAGGTGCTGACGCGCGCGGCCGATCAGGCGCTCTATGGCGCCAAGCGCGCCGGCAAGGGCCGCAGCATGATCGCCCACTGGGACGACGTCGCCTGACATCACCGCGAACTGCGGGTAGCTTGATCTCGGCGGGCCATTCACCTACCGTCCGGCAGGTAGCTCGCCGATGGCGCTGCGCAGAGACGGGAGAGGGCGATGTCGTCAGGCGGAAAGATTGTCGCGGAAGGCGCGCGCCGCTCGCCTTACTTCACCGAGGAGCATGAGGCGCTGCGCGACCAGGTCCGCCGCTTCGTCGAGACCGAGATCAAGCCGCATGCCGTGCAATGGGAGGAGGACGGTTTCGTTCCGCGCGACGTGCTGCGCAAGATGGGCGAGCTCGGCTTCTTCGGTATCCGCTACCCCGCCGATTATGGTGGCTCCGAGATGGACACGATGGCGACTGTCGTGCTGGCCGAGGAACTGGGCCGCTCGACCTTCTCCGGCGTCGCGATCACCGCGCTGGTCCATACCGACATGGCCTCTGTCCACATCGCCAATGCCGGCAGCCAGGCGCAGAAGGACAAGTACCTGCCCGATATCATCGCCGGCGAGAAGATCGTTGCCGTCGCCGTGACCGAGCCCGATGCCGGCTCGGACGTGAAGGGCATCCGCACCACGGCGCGGCGCGAGGGCGACCATTACGTCCTCAACGGCGCCAAGATGTTCATCACCAACGGCGTCCATGCCGATCTCTACTGCGTCGCCGCCAAGACGGATCCGCAAGCGCGGCCCTCGCAATCGGTCTCGATCTTCCTCGTCGAGAAGGGCATGCCGGGCTTCTCGGTCTCGCGCGCCCTCGACAAGCATGGTTGGCGTTCCTCGGACACCGCCGAACTCTCCTTCGTCGATTGCAAGGTGCCGGCCGAGAATCTGCTCGGGCAGGAGGGCCGCGGCTTCTACGCGATCATGAGCAATTTCCAGAACGAGCGCACCGTGATCGGCGCCATGGCGATGGGCGAGGCGCAGGCCGCGATCGACCTGACGCTGGACTATGTGAAGACGCGGAAAGCTTTCGGCGCGCCGCTCTGGGAGAAGCAGGCGATCCGCCAGCGCCTCGCCGAGCTTGCGGGCAAGGTCGAGGCCGGCCGCCAGCTCGTCTATCACGCCGCCTGGCTCGACGCGCAGGGCTTCGACGCCACGCGCGAGGTTTCGATGGCCAAGGCCTATTGCGGCGAACTGGTCAACGAAGTCATGTACGACTGCCTGCAGTTCCATGGCGGCATGGGCTACATGCGTGAGAGCGCGATCGAGCGCATGACCCGCGACGCCCGCGTCCAGTCGATCGGCGGCGGCGCGACCGAGGTCATGCTCGAAGAAGTCGCAAAGCGGCTGTGAGTGACGCCCCAGCGACGCGGCCTGCAGCCGAAGGTGGCTCGCGCCGCCTGATCCTCGACCATGCTGCGCGGCTGCTGCGTGGCGGCGGCTATCACCAGACCACCCTGCGCGAGATCGCCGAGGCCGTCGGCATCCGCAAGGCGAGCCTCTACTACCATTTCGGCTCGAAGGAGGAAATCGTCGAGGAGGTCGTCAACGATGGCGTGCGCTTCGTCCATGAGGCGGTCGTCGCGGCGCTGGCGGCTGAGGAGGGCGCTTCGCCGCGCGTGCGGCTGGAGGCTGCGATCCGCGCGCATCTCTCGGCGCTGCACGGCCATGGCGACTACACCTCCGCCAGCATCAAGGTCTTCACCTTCGGCGCGGCGCCCGTGCCGGAGAGCGTGCGGGCCGTGCGCCGCGCCTATGAGGATGTCTGGCGGCAACTGATCGCCGAATGGCAGCAGGCGGGCGGCATGCCGGCCGGGAATTCGCCGGATGTGCTCAGGCTCTTCCTGCTCGGCGCGCTCAATGGCTCGACCGACTGGTACCGGCCGGAACGCTACTCGATCGACGCTCTGGCGCGGGAGTTCGTGGCGCTGCTCTCGCCGCATTGAGCGTCAGTCCCGCCTCCCACGCAGGGGAGGGCGGCATCGTCATGGCTGACCGGCGCGGCGGCGGTTGCTAGCATCGCTCACGCGGGGCTGACGGTCGCCTCGCGATCTGACGAGGATCCTTCGCCCGATGCGCGCCTTCTATCACCCCGACCAAGCCCTTCACGATCCCCAGCAATACATGCGCTTCGGCAAGGTCGTGGCCCCCAAGGACCTGCCGGAACGGACGGAACGCCTGCTTGGCGCGCTCAGGAAACACGGCATCACGCCGGAGCAGCCGGCGGCGCATGGCACTGAACCGGTTCTGGCGATCCATGATGCGGGCTTCGTCAGGTTCCTCGAAACCGCCTGGGCGCGCTGGCAGGACCTGCCGGCCGAGCGCGGCCCGGAAGTCTGGCCGAGCACCTTCCCCTATTGGAGCGGCCGCCCGGACGAGGATGTCCGTCCGCCCTGCCGTCCCACCGGCTTCATCGGCCAGCTCGGCTGGTATCTCGGCGATCTCTCGGTCCCGATCGGCGAGCATTGCTGGCATTCGACGCTGCGCTCCTCGGAGACCGCGGTTTCCGCAGCCGATGCGATCCTGGCCGGCGAACGCGCCGTCTACTCGCTCTGCCGTCCGTCCGGCCACCATGCCCGCGCCGATCGCGCCACCGGCTTCTGCTATCTCAACAACACCGCGATCGCGGCCCAGCGCCTGCGCTCGCAATTCGGCAAGGTCGCGATCCTCGACGTCGACGCCCATCACGGCGACGGCACGCAGCAGATCTTCTACCGCCGTGACGACGTGCTGACGATCTCGGTCCATGCCGATCCCACGAACTACTATCCGTTCTTCACCGGCTATGCCGACGAGCGCGGCAACGGCCCGGGCGAGGGCTTCAACCTCAACCTGCCCTTGGCGCATGGTGCGGGCGGTGCGGCGATGGAGGCGGCCGTCGCCGAGGCCGGCAAGGCGATCCGCGATTTCGGCGCCGAGGTCGTGGTGATCGCGCTCGGCTACGACGCCCACAAGGACGACCCGATCGGTGTGCTGAAGCTGGAAGCTTCGGATTTCGGCACGATCGGCCGGCAGGTGAAGGGTTTCGGCCTGCCGACGCTCGTGGTGCAGGAGGGCGGTTACGCCATCGAGGCGATCGGCGATTGCCTCGACGCGTTCCTGGGCGAGTTCAAGTAACGCTCTTCTTCGTAACCCCATGTGTCTTCCCGTGCGCGCTGCGGCATGAAATGCCGCTGCGCAGACACGGGACCGCATGACGAGAAGGCACTCTTTCCTGCGGACAGTCCCGCATCTGCGCAGCAACACTGCGTGTTGCAACGCGTGCGGGGTGACGCCCCACGTCAACGGCCCCCGTGCAGCGTTTGCGACCGCCAACCACCGCGTCATCCCGTGCGCGCTGCGGCATGTGAATGCCGCTGCGCAGACACGGGACCGCGTGACGAGAAGGCGCCCTTTCCTGCGGACGGTCCCGCATCTGCGCCGCAGCACTTCGTGCCGCAGCGCGTGCGGGATGACACCCTTTGGCGATCCTCAGATCGCCGCTTCGATCAGGAACGGCCCCTTGCGGCTCAGCGCGGCCTTGAACAGGCTCGCGAACTCCTCGGCCGTCGTCGCCCGCGCGGCTTCGACGCCCATGCCCTTGGCCATCATCACCCAGTCCAGCGCTGGCTCGTCGATGTTCAGCATCAGCGTGGCGTTGCGGCCGAAATCGTTGACGCCGACGGCGCGCATCTCGCCATGCAGGATCTGGTAGGTCCGGTTGGCGAAGACGACGGTGACGATGTCGAGGTTCTCGCGCGCCTGGGTCCACAGCCCCTGCACCGTGTACATGCCTGAGCCGTCGGCCTGCATGCCGATCACCTTGCGGTCGGGGCAGGCGACGGCCGCGCCGATTGCAAGCGGAATGCCTTCGCCGATCGCGCCGCCGGTGAGCTGGATATAGTCGTGCTGCGGCGCGCTGTGGCAATCGTAATAGAAGCTGCGGCCGGACGAGACCGACTCGTCGCAGACGATGCAGTTCTCCGGCAGCAGGGCGGAGACGATGGCGCAGGCCTTGTCGGCATCGAGCTTGCCGGTCGGCAGGCCGAGCTGTTCCTTGCGCGCCGGGGCGATGTAGAGCGGGGCCGTCTTCGTTGCGCCCATCTCCTCGGCGAGCCCGGTTATCGCGGCCGGCAGGTCGTCGCCGGGGATCGCGAGCTTGGCGACCTCGCAGCCGTCATGGATCAGGCGGCCGGGCTTGCCGGGATAGGCGAAGAAGCCGACCGGGACCTGCGCGCCGACGAGCACGAGATAATCGACATCCTTGAGCTGCTCGAGCGCCTTGTCGATCGGATAGAACACCTTGGGCATGGCGACGCGGCCGGCGCCGCGCTGGATGCGCCCGTTCGACATCTGGCTGAAGATTTGGGCGCCGGTCACCGCGCAGATGCGAGCAGCCATCTCCATCGGCTTTTCGCGGAGCGCGAGGCCGGTCAGCATGATCGCGCCGCGCTTGCCATGCTTGCGCAGCCCGGCTGCGACCTCGCGGATCGTCGCGCCATCGACGCTCTTGAGCGCCGGCAGTTCGGTCGGCTTCAACGTGGCGGGCTCGACGCTGCCCCAGGCGCAGTCGGCCGGCAGGATCACGGTGGTGACGCCGGGCAGGGTCAGCGAGGCGACATAGGCCTCTCCGATCGCCGGGCCGACATCCTCCGGCGTCGCGATGCGGCGGACGAAATGCGACATCGGCTCGGCCAGGCTCTCGATATCGCTGGTCAGCGGCGCATCATGCTGGAGATGGTAGGTCGCGTGGTCGCCGACGACATTGATCATTGGCGTGCGGGCGCGCCGCGCGTTGTGCATGTTGGCGAGCGCATTCGCCATGCCAGGGCCGCAATGCAGCAGCGTAGCCGCCGGCTTGTCGGCCATCCGGGCATAGCCGTCGGCCGCGCCGGTCACCACACCCTCGAACAGGCCGAGCACGCAGCGCATTTCGGGCTTGCGGTCGAGCGCCGCGACGAAATGCATCTCGGAGGTTCCGGGATTGGCGAAGCACGTATCGACCCCGTTGATCAGAAGCGTGTCGCAAAGGCGGTCGGCGCCGTTCATCGGAAAACCTCGACTCAAAGAAATAAGGGCGTCTACGCGCCAGCGGGCGGAAGAGGAGGAAATTCCCTCTGCCCTGTCAAACGAGAGAATGTCATGACTTTCCCAAGCGGCGCTGATCGGCCGCTTGACGTTTTTGCATATGCAATTACGCTAATCTGGAACGAAGGTTGCATCGCACCATGGATGACGTTTAGGCGTCTGAGTGAGGTGTCAGCCAAAAAACAGGGGAAGGGTTTCAATCATGGCAGTTTTCAAGCGCGCTGGCGCGGCAGTCGGTTTTGGCCTTGTTGCGCTTCTCGCGGCGGGCGGTGTCCAGGCGCAGACCAAGGTGAATATCGGCATTTCCGGCTGGACCGGCTTTGCGCCGCTGGTGCTTGCCAAGGAGGCCGGCATCTTCGCGAAGAACGGCCTCGACGTGACCATCAAGAAGATCCCGCAGAAGGACCGCCACCTCGCCATCGCATCGGGCGACATCCAGTGCGCCGCGACCACGGTCGAGACCTGGATCGTCTGGGATGCGGCGGGCGTCAAGACCAAGCAGATCTTCCAGCTCGACAAGAGCTACGGTGCCGACGGCATGGCCGTGCGCAAGGATGTCGCGGCGATCAAGGACCTGAAGGGCAAGACGGTCGCGGCTTCCGCGCCCGGCACCTCGCCCTATTTCGCGCTGGCCTGGATGCTCAAGGAGAACGGCCTCTCGGTGAAGGACGTCAAGGTCGTCAACATGGAGCCGGGTCCGGCCGCGCAGGCTTTCATCGCCGGCCAGAACGACGCGGCCATGACCTACGAACCCTATCTCTCCACGGTCCGCGACAATACCGCTGCCGGCAAGATCATCGCGACGACCCTCGATTACCCGATGGTGATGGACACCTTCGGCTGCACGCCGGCTTTCCTCGTCAACGACAAGGCGGCGGCGGCACTGACCCAGAGCTATTTCGAGGCACTCGAGATGATCAAGAAGGACCAGGCCAAGGCCTACGAGATCATGGGCGCCGACGTGAAGCAGACCGGCGAGCAGTTCGGCAAGTCGGCCGGCTTCCTGCGCTGGTCGGATGCCGAGGGCAACAAGAAGTTCTTCGCCGGCGACTGGCAGGCCTTCTCGGCCAAGGCTGCGGACCTGCTCCTCGAGATCGGCCTGATCAAGGCCAAGCCCGATCTCGCCACGCTGGTCGACACGAAATTCGTCACCGGCAAGTGACAGCGACTGCGTGATCGGCGACATCCTCCCGGATGTTCTGGAGCCCGGCCTGCGCGTCGTCTTCTGCGGCACGCAGGCCGGTGCCGCCTCGGCCAGGCGCGGCGCCTATTATGCCGGGCCGGGCAACAAGTTTTGGCCGGTTCTCCACCAGATCGGGCTCGTGCCGGAGAGGCTCCAGCCTGAGGAGTTCCGGACCCTGCTGCGCTATCGGATAGGCCTGACCGATGTCGCCAAGCGCACATCGGGTCCGGATTCCGCGCTGCGTGGCGACCATTTCGATCTGGCCGGCTTCGTCGAGCGGATCGCTGCGAACCGGCCCCGCATCCTCGCCTTCAACGGCAAGCGTGCGGCTCAGGCCGCCCTTGGGATCAGCCAGGGGCGGCTCGCCTACGGGCCGCAGGCGCGCCGACTGGCCGATGCCGACATCTACGTCCTCCCCTCGACTTCAGGCGCCGCAGCCGGCTTCTGGTCGATCGAACCCTGGAAGCAACTGGCCATGGCCGTGACCGGAACCCTACCGCGATGAGACCCTTGCAACCCGTCTCGGCCTCGGCCCGTATCGGCTACGGCCTGGCTTTCTTCGCACTCTTCGTCGCGCTCTGGTCGGTCGCGACCTTCGGCGGCTATGTCCAGCGCCTCTTCCTGGCCGATCCGCTGACCATGGTCGGCGAGGGCTACAACCTGATGGTCCGCTACGGCTTCGGGTTCGACATCATGATGACGATCTGGCGCGTCGTCGGTGGCTTCATCCTGGCCGTCCTCGTCGCCCTGCCGATCGGCATCCTGATGGGCGCCTACAAGCCGATCGAGGCCTTCCTCGAGCCCTTCGTCTCCTTTGCGCGCTATCTGCCGGCCTCGGCCTTCATCCCGCTCCTGATCTTGTGGGCCGGCATCGGCGAGACGCAGAAGCTGCTCGTCATCTTCATCGGCTCGGTCTTCCAGCTCATCCTGATGATCGCGGTCTCCGTCGGCTCGATCCGTCGCGATCTCGTCGACGCCGCCTATACGCTGGGCGCGACCGACAGCTCGGTCGTGCGCCGCGTCATGCTGCCGAATGCGGCGCCCGAGATCGCCGAGATCTTCCGCCTCGTGCTCGGCTGGGCCTGGACCTATGTCATCGTCGCCGAGCTGATCGGCTCGTCCTCGGGCATCGGCCACATGATCACCGACAGCCAGGCGCTGCTGAACACCGGGCAGATCATCTTCGGCATCATCGTGATCGGCCTGATCGGCCTGGTCTCGGATTTCCTCTTCAAGGCGGTCAACCAGCGCCTGTTCCCGTGGGCGCGCACATGAGCAAGCTTGTCATCGAGAATGTCGGCAAGGTCTTTCCGGCGCAGCGCGGGGCTGAGCCGACGCGCGCCCTGATGCCGGCCTCGCTCAACGTTGCCGACAACGACTTCATCACCATCCTCGGCCCCTCCGGCTGCGGCAAGTCGACCTTGCTGCGCATCATCGGCGGGCTGGAGACCGCGAGCGAAGGCCGCGTCCTGCTCGATGGCTCTGCCGTTTCAGGGCCGGGCGCCGATCGCGGCTTCGTCTTCCAGAGCTACACGCTCTTCCCCTGGCTGACGGTGCAGCAGAACATCGCCTTCGGCCTGCGCGAGAAGGGCGTGTCCGAAGCCGAGCGCCTGAAGGTCGCGCGTGACTGGGCGGTGCGCGTCGGGCTGGGCCAATTCGTCGACCATTTCCCGAAGCAACTCTCCGGCGGCATGCAGCAGCGCACGGCGATCGCCCGCGCGCTCGCCAACGACCCCAAGATCCTGCTGCTCGACGAGCCCTTCGGCGCGCTCGACAACCAGACCCGGGCGCTGATGCAGGAAATGCTGCTCGGCATCTGGGAGCGCGAGCAGAAGACCGTGCTCTTCGTCACCCATGATATCGAAGAGGCGATCTTCGTCGGCTCGCGCGTTGTGGTGATGAGCAAGCGCCCGGGACGGATCAAGGCCGACATCCCCGTCGATCTGCCGCATCCGCGGCCCTACACCATCAAGACGACGCCGGAATTCGTCGCCCTGAAGGAGCGGCTGGTCGAGGAGATCCGCGCCGAGGTCATCGCCGCGGATCACTAGTCTAGCGCTAGCCCTGCTTCCCTGGCGGAACTGAACCGCATCGCCTGCGTTGTCATGTCGCAGGCGTGTGGCTGCCTTGCGCTGAGGGGCCGTTACGACGGCGCATTGCGTTGCCATCTTCAGCGAAAGGGGCGCTGCCAAAGGTGGGGCCAATGCATTCGCTGATTGCCAGGATGTTGTCTCGGCTCGCGATCGAGCCACGTATCGATGTCGTATTCCCCGATGGTACATTGCAGTCGGTCGGGCAGGGTGCCGCGCCGCGTTTGCGGATGCGCATCGTCGATTCACCGACGGAACTGAAACTCGCGCTCAATCCCGAGCTCGCCCTCGGCGAGGCGGTGATGGATGGGCGCGTGGTCGTCGAGCAAGGCTCGCTCTACGACCTGCTCGACGCGCTGGTCGCAGCCATGCACCGGGCGCGCCCCAAGGGCTGGGGCAAGGTTCTGGAAGGCTTGCGCACGGCGGTTCGGCGCTTCCACCAGCACAACACGCCGGCGCTCGCCCGGCGCAATGTCGCGCATCACTACGATCTCAAGAGCGATTTCTTCCGGCTCTTCCTCGATCCGGACATGCAGTATTCCTGCGCCTATTTCGCCGAGCCCGGCATGACGCTCGCGCAAGCGCAGCTCGCCAAGAAGCGCCACATCATGGGCAAGCTCGATCTCCAGCCTGGCCAGCGCGTGCTCGACATCGGCTGTGGCTGGGGCGGCATGGCGCTGTCCATCGCCGGGGAGACCGGCGCCTCGGTCACCGGCATCACGCTCTCCGAAGAGCAACTCGCCATCGCCAGGCAGCGCGGCGCCGAAGCCGGCCTGCCGGTCGAGTTCCGCTTGCAGGACTATCGCCATCTGAACGAGCCCTTCGACCGCATCGTCTCGGTCGGCATGTTCGAGCATGTCGGCGTCGGCTTCTACCGCGACTACTTCCGCAAGATCCGGGAATTGCTCAGCGATGACGGCGTAGCGCTGGTCCACACCATCGGTCGTTCGTCACCGCCCGGCGCGACCAATCCCTTCATCGCCAAGTACATCTTCCCCGGCGGCTATATCCCCGCCATGTCGGAGGTGGCGGCGGCGGTCGAGCAGGAAGGGCTCGTGATCACCGATGTCGAGGTGCTGCGCCTGCACTATGCCGAGACACTGAAGATCTGGCGCGAGAACTTCCTCGCCCGGCGCGATGAGGCCGTCGCCATGTATGACGAGCGCTTCGCCCGGATGTGGGAATTCTATCTCGCCGCCTGCGAGGCGAGCTTCCGGCATGACGACCTCGTCGTCTTTCAGTTCCAGCTTGCCAAGAAGCTCGATGGTTTGCCGATCACGCGCGGCTATATCGCGGAGCGCGAGGGCGAGCTGGGGAAGGCGCTCTAGGCAAGCTCCAGGCTTGTCATTCCGGGTTCTTCGCTGTGCGAAGCCCCGGAATGACAACGATGGTTCAAGCCGGCTCCGGCCCGACATAGCGGGCGCGAGGTCGGATCAGGCGTCCGGTTTCGCCCTGCTCCAGCGCATGCGCGATCCAGCCGGCGCAGCGTGCGGCAGCGAATAATTGGAACGGCACGTCCGGCGCGAGCCCGAGTTCGTTCGCGATCGCCGTCAGCACGAAATCGATATTCGGCTCCTCGCCGGTCAGCGCCGTGACGGCCCGGCGCGTCTCCTCATAGGCTGGCGGTAGCGTGAAGGCCGTGAGCAGCGCACGAGCCCGAGCATCGCCATCGGGATAGAGCGGATGGCCGAAGCCGGGCAGGGGCATGCCGGTGGCAAGCCGCGCCGAGACCGCCATCTCGACGCCTTCGCTTGCGATCTCGCGCATCAGGCCGAGCACACGCGGCGTCATCCCGCCATGCAGCGGCCCCGACAATGTCGCGAGCCCGGCGAGGATGCTAGCGGCGAGCGAGGCGCGCGTCGAAGCCGCGACACGAACGGCAAAGGTCGAGGCGTTGAGCTCGTGATCGGCGAGCAGCACCAGCGCGCGACGGATCAGGTCGGCGCCGCGTTCGTCGCAGCCCCAGGCCTGTGCCAAACGGTGATGGATCGGCCCCTGTCCCGGCCGCCCGGCGATGGCGTCGACCAGCGAGTCGATGACGGAAGCCGCCTCCAGATAGAGCGCCTTCTTGGTACGGCCGGCCATGGCGGGATCGCTGGCGGCGCGCGCGGCGATCACGGCGAACATGCGCTGCCGCGGTGGCGCCTCCGGAACGATCGTGAACAGCGGCGGGAAGCGCTGCGAGCCGCAATCCCACAGCAGCCGCGCGACATCTTCCAGCTTCGCCGTCTCGGCCAGCACCTCGGCATCCTGCCCGCGATACCAGAGCTTGCCGCGCTGGATCGTGGCGATGCCGGAGGCCAGGATCGGCTCGCCGAAGGCGATCGCATCCTCGGCGATGGCGGCGGGCTTGCGCCCGCGCGCCTTGCGATGCTCCAGCCGGGCCACGTCCTCTGCCCGGTAGAGCCGCCGGCGCGAGTCGCCCGCATCGCCGCGCGCCTCGATCAGCCCGCGGCTGACATAGGCGTAGAGCGTCTGCGGCTTCAGCCCGAGCCGCTGCATTACCTGTTGTGCCGTCAGCCAGTCGGTCATGGCAAAATATATTGATTATATTGTTCAAGATTGATTCTACTGATGAAGCTATCAATCTTCAAGCCTCAGATGTTGAGGAGAACCCGCCATGTCCGATGGCCTTGAAGATGTCGTTGCCGCCCATACCGTGCTCTCGGAAGTCGATGGAGCGGCGGGCCGGCTGGTGATGCGCGGCCATAGTCTCGATGAGCTCGCGGGCCATACCTCCTTCGAGGAGATGGCCGCGCTGATGCTCGACGGCTTCGTGCCGGATCTGCCCGCCATGAAGGATCTGCCGGCGGCGCTCGGCGCGGCCCGGCAGGAGCTGTTCGCGACGGTGGTGCAGGAGGCCGTTATCCCCGTGACGCTCGGGCCGGTCGAGATGATCCGCGCGATGACGGCGCTGGTTCCTGACGGCGAGGATGTCGGCACGGTGTTGCGGCTTCTGGCGGCGCCCGCCGTGTTCACCGCCGCGTCGCTGCGCCTACGCCAAGGCCTAGCGCCGGTTGCGCCCGATCCGTCGCTGTCTCAGGCAGCCGATACGCTGCGCATGCTGACGGGCAAGGCGCCGACGAAGCAGCAGGCCGCCGCGCTCGACACCTATCTCGTCACGGTGGCCGATCACGGCCTTAACGCCTCGACCTTCGCCTCGCGCGTCGTCGCCTCGACCCGCGCCGGCCTGGTCTCGGCCGTGCTCGCCGGGATCGGTGCATTGAAGGGGCCGCTCCATGGCGGCGCGCCCGGTCCGGTGATCGAGATGCTCGATGCGATCGGCGCGCCCGGCAACGCCCGTACCTGGCTGGAAACCGCGCTCGATCGCGGCGACCGGCTGATGGGCTTCGGCCACCGCATCTATCGCGTGCGCGATCCGCGCGCCGATGCGCTGAAGGGCGCGATCCGCCGGCTCGGCGCCGATAGCGGGCGGCTCGCGCTGGCCGAGGCGGTCGAGCAGGCGGCGCTCGCCATCCTGCGCGAGCGCAAGCCGAACCGCACGCTGGAAACCAATGTCGAGTTCTACACGGCGCTGCTGCTGGAGGCGCTCGGCTTCTCGCCGGACAGCTTCACCTGCGTCTTTGCGCTCGGCCGTACGACGGGCTGGCTCGCCCATGCCAAGGAGCAGATCGCCGGCGGCCGCCTGATCCGTCCGCAATCGGTCTATGTCGGCCCGCAGCCGCGGCAGGCGGCCTAGCGCGTTGGTGCCAGCTTTACGACGAACAGCTCGCCGCCATTCCCGGCGGCGAGTTTTGCGGTCACCGGAGCTTGGAGCACGGCGCTGTCCCCGGCGGCCAGCGCCATGCCATTCACCAGCCAATCGCCCCGGCGCGCGACCAGAACCAGCAATCCGCGCTCGGCCGCAATCTCATACGCTCCGCCTGTCAGCCGCTCGACGCTGTGACTCCAGGCCCCGTGCCGGCTCATCACGTTGAGGTCGTCGATCGCTCCATCGACCAGCACGCCATCCACTGCCCGGTCGGCGGCGAAGAAGAACGGCGCGGTCGCGCGATCGAGCGCCACCGTCTCGCCATCACCGAAAGCCAGCCGAATGCCGTTGCCGGTCAGCACCGACAGGGTGCGATCAATGCCGTGGAAGGACGAGAACGGTCCGTCCTGCCCGACATGAGCCATTGAGATGCGCCAGTCGAAATCGCTCAGGGAGGCTCCCTCAGGAGAAACAGCGATCTCGGTCGTGGTGCCGCCGCCGTTCTTCCACGGCATGACCTTGCAATTGGCGGCGCGGATGATGCGCATGGCAGGCTCCTTCGAATTCATGCCGAACCCTTGTCATTCCGGGGCGCCCGAAGGGCGAACCCGGAACCCACGACTGGGTAGAACATCGTGGTTGGACAAGGCTCGCCCGGTCGTGGGTTCCGGGTTCTCCGCTGGCGCGGAGCCCCGGAATGACACGAGGGCTCAGCCCAGGATACCCGGCAGGTTGAGCCCCTTGTCGCGGGCGCAGTCCAGCGCGATGTCGTAGCCGGCGTCGGCATGGCGCATCACGCCGGTGGCCGGGTCGTTCCAGAGCACGCGCGCCAGGCGGGCAGCCGCGTCATCCGTGCCGTCGGCGCAGATCACGACACCCGAATGCTGCGAGAAGCCCATGCCGACGCCGCCCCCATGGTGCAGCGAGACCCAGGTCGCGCCCGACGCCGTGTTTAGCAGGGCGTTGAGCAGCGGCCAGTCGGAGACCGCGTCCGAGCCGTCCTTCATCGCTTCCGTCTCGCGGTTCGGCGAGGCGACCGAGCCGGAATCGAGATGGTCGCGGCCGATCACGACCGGCGCCTTGAGCTCGCCGTTCCTGACCATCTCGTTGAAGGCGAGGCCGAGGCGGTGACGGTCGCCGAGGCCGACCCAGCAGATGCGCGCCGGCACGCCCTGGAACGCGATGCGCTCGCGCGCCATGTCGAGCCAGTTATGCAGGTGCTTGTTGTCGGGCAGCAGCTCCTTCACCTTGGCGTCGGTCTTGTAGATGTCCTCAGGATCGCCCGAGAGGGCGGCCCAGCGGAACGGGCCGATCCCGCGGCAGAACAGCGGGCGGATATAGGCCGGCACGAAGCCCGGGAAGGCGAAGGCGTTCTCGAGACCCGCTTCCTTGGCGACCTGGCGGATGTTGTTGCCGTAGTCGAAGGTCGGGATGCCCATGTCCTGGAAGGCGATCATCGCCTCGACATGCTCGCGCATGGAGGCGCGGGCCGCGGTCTCGACGGACTTCGGGTTGGCCTCCCGCGCCTGCTTCCACTGGCCCATGGTCCAGCCCTTCGGCAGGTAGCCGTTGATCGGATCATGCGCCGAGGTCTGGTCGGTGACCATGTCGGGGCGGATGCCGCGGCGGACCATCTCGGGCAGGATCTCGGCGCAGTTGCCGAGCAGGCCGACCGACTTCGCCTCGCCTTTCTCAGTCCAGCGGGCGATCATCTCCAGCGCTTCGTCGAGCGTCTCGGCCTTCTCGTCGAGATAGCGGGTGCGCAGGCGGAAATCGATCGAGTCCGGGTTGCACTCGACGGCGAGGCAGGAAGCGCCGGCCATAACCGCGGCGAGCGGCTGGGCGCCGCCCATGCCGCCGAGGCCGCCGGTCAGGACCCATTTGCCCTTGAGGTTGCCGCCATAGTGCTGGCGGCCGGCCTCGACGAAGGTCTCGTAGGTGCCCTGCACGATGCCCTGGGTGCCGATATAGATCCAGGAGCCGGCCGTCATCTGGCCGTACATCGCGAGCCCCTTCTTATCGAGCTCGTTGAAATGGTCCCAGTTGGCCCAGTGCGGCACGAGGTTCGAGTTTGCGATCAGGACGCGCGGCGCATCCTTGTGGGTGCGGAACACGCCGACCGGCTTGCCGGACTGCACGAGCAGCGTCTCGTCGGCCTCGAGCTGGCGCAGCGTTTCGACGATGCGGTCGAAATCCTCCCAGGAACGGGCGGCGCGGCCGATGCCGCCATAGACCACGAGCTCCTGCGGGTTCTCGGCGACATCAGGATGCAGGTTGTTCATCAGCATGCGCAGCGGCGCCTCGGTCAGCCAGCTCTTGGCGCTGAGTTCGGTGCCGGTGGCGGGGCGGATGACGCGGGTATTGTCCAGGCGGGTCATGAGCGGCTCCGTTCGAGAGTCTTGGCCGCATCGAGGGCGGCGGCGATGATGGCGGACAAGGCGGTTTGCAAGGAAGCGGCCTTCGGTGCGTCGAAGGTCCAGGGCGCGTTCTCCTCGGAGAGATAGGCCGAGAGCGCGATTTCCATCTGGAGCGCGTGGACTTGGCTTGCGGGGCGCCCGTAATGGCGCGTGATCCAGCCACCCTTGAAGCGGCCATTGGCGATCTGGGTGAGCGGCTGGCCCGCCATCGCGGTGACGGCGGCAGCCTCGACACTCGATGCGCAGCTTTGGCCGGAATTCGTGCCGAGATTGAGCGTCGGCAGCGTGCCCTCGAACAGGCGCGGGATCACCGACTTGATCGAGTGACAGTCCCACAGCACGCAATAGCCGTGCTCGGCCTTCACCCGTTCGATCTCGTTGGCCAGCGCCGTGTGATAGGGCTGGAAATAGGCCGCCTTGCGCCGCTCGATCTCGGTGGCGTCCGGCCCGGTCTGCCAGATCGGCGCGCCGTCGAAGGTCGTTGTCGGCACGAGTTCGGTCGTCGCCTGGCCCGGATAGAGCGAGACGCCGGCCGGGTCGCGGTTGAGGTCGATGACGAAGCGCGAAAGCTGCGCTTCGACGATGCTCGGCGCGAACGGCACGGCGAAGCCGTAGAGCTGGCGCATGTGCCAGTCGGTATCCTCGACCAGCTTTCCGCGCGCGTTGAGCTGCGCCGCGACTTCTGGCGGAACGCCGGTGCCGGGATGCGGCATCGAGAGGATCAGCGGGGACGAGCCCCGCGTGACCGTGACGATGTCGGCGCTCATGCGCTGCACTCGGCGAAGCTGTCGAGGCCGGCCGCCTTGCCGACCGCGCCGGAGAGCACGAACTCGGTCGCGGCCGCGAGATCGGGCGCGAGATAGCGGTCCTCGGTCAGCGGCGCGATCTTGCTGCGCAGCAGGGCGAGCACCGGCTCCAGCCGCGGGCTGGTCTTGAGCGGGCGGTGATGCTCGATCGCTTCCGCCGCCGCCATCAATTCGACGCCGATGACGCTGGCGGCATTCTTCGCCATGTCGATCAGGCGGAAGGCGCCATGCGTCGCCATCGAGACATGGTCTTCCTGGTTGGCCGAGGTCGGGATGGTGTCGACCGAAGCCGGATACGCCTTCTGCTTGTTCTCGGAGGCGAGCGCGGCGGCGGTGACCTGTGCGATCATGAAGCCCGAGTTCAGGCCGGCATCACGGGCAAGGAAGGGCGGCAGGCCGCTCATGACGGGATCGACCAGAAGCGCCATGCGGCGCTCCGAGAGGTTGCCGATCTCGCAGACGGCCATGGCCAGGATGTCGGCGGCGAAGGCGACCGGCTCGGCGTGGAAATTGCCGCCCGAGACGATCTCGCCGGGGCCGAGCACCAGCGGGTTGTCGGTGACGGCATTGGCCTCGATGGTCAGCGTGGCGGCGGCGTTGCCGATGAGGTCGCGCACAGCGCCCATGACCTGCGGCTGGCAGCGCAGCGAATAGGGGTCCTGCACCTTGCTGTCGCCATGGCGATGGCTCTCGCGGATGGCGCTGCCGGCGATCAGGTCGAGCAGGATCTTGGCGACCTTGATCTGGCCCGGCTGGCCACGGAGATTCTGGATGCGCGGATCGAACGGGGTGTCGGAACCCTTCAGCGCGTCGACGGAGAGCGCGCCGGCGACGAGCGCGGCGTCGAAGACGCGGGCGATCGCAGCGAGGCCGGTCAGAGCCAGCGTGGTCGAGACTTGCGTGCCGTTGATCAGCGCGAGGCCTTCCTTGGCGCCGAGCGCCAGCGGAGCGAGGCCCGCGCGCTTCAGGGCGTCCGCCGCCGGCAAGGTCTCGCCCTTGAGGCGGATCTCGCCGAAGCCCATCAGGGCTGCGGTCATATGGGCGAGCGGGGCAAGGTCACCGGAGGCGCCGACCGAGCCCTTGGCCGGGATCACCGGCAGGGCATCGGCCTTGAGTGCGTTGGTCAGCGCTTCGATCACGACGGGCCGCACGCCGGAGGCGCCGCGCGCCAGGCTCGCCGCCTTCATCGCCAGCAGCATGCGCACCACGCCGTCGGGCAGGGCAGGGCCGGTGCCGACCGCGTGCGAGACGATCAGGTTGCTCTGGAGCTTGGCGAGATCGGCATCAGCGATGCGGACGCTGGCGAGCTTCCCGAAGCCGGTATTGACGCCATAGGTCACGGTGCCGGCGGCGACGATCTCTTCGACGATCTTCTGGCCGGAGGCGATGTTCCTGGCGCTATCGCCGCCGAGCGAGGCGACGGCGCCGTCGAGGATCGCGCGCCAGTCGGTGAGATGGGCTGCGCCCGGGTTTAGCGAAACCGTGGTCATTGTCCGTTCCAGATGCGGGTGTGAAGGGGATTGAAACCGATGCGGTAGGCGAGTTCTGCCGGGCGCTCGATCTCCCAGATGGCGAGATCGCAACGCTTGCCGGGCTCGATCGTGCCAACCTCGTCCTGGAGGCCGAGAGCCTTGGCGGCATGGCGGGTAAGACCCGCCAGCGCCTCTTCCGGCGTCATCCGGAAGAGCGTGCAGGCCATGTTGAGGACGAGCAAGGGCGAGGTCATCGGCGACGAGCCCGGATTGGCATCGGTCGCGAGCGCGATCGCCGCGCCATGCTTGCGCATCAGTTCGATCGGCGGCTTCTGCGTCTCGCGCAGGAAATAGAAGGCGCCGGGCAGCACGACCGCGACCGTGCCGGCTTTGGCCATGGCGATGACGCCGTCCTCGTCGAGATATTCGAGATGGTCGGCGGAGAGCGCGCCCATCTCGGCCGCCAGCTTCGCGCCATGCAGGTTGGAGAGCTGCTCGGCATGGACCTTGATCGCCAGGCCCTTGGCCTTGGCGGCCTCGAACACGGCCTTGGTCTCGTCCGGCGAGAAGGCGATACCCTCGCAGAAGACGTCGACGGCATCGGCCAGCCCCTCGGCCGCGACGGCATCGAGCATCGGTCCTGCGACGAGCGCGGCGTAGTCGCCCGAACGGCCCTTGTATTCCGGCGGCACGGCATGGGCGCCGAGGAAGGTGGTGCGGACAGTGACGGGCCGCTCGCGGCCGATCCGGCGCGCGACGCGCAATTGCTTGAGTTCCGCCTGCTGCTCCAGCCCGTAGCCGGACTTGATCTCGACGGTGGTGACGCCCTCGGCCAGCAGCGCGGCGAGGCGCCGGTCGGCGGAGGCGAAGAGCGCATCCTCGCTCGCCTCGCGCGTTGCCTTGACGGTGGAGAGGATGCCGCCGCCGGCCCGCGCGATCTCCTCATAGGTCGCGCCCTGGAGACGAAGCTCGAACTCATGCGCCCGGTCGCCGCCATAGACGAGATGGGTGTGGCAATCGATCAGTCCGGGCGTGATCCAGCGCCCCGCGCAATCGACGGTCTCGGCGGCCTGGAAGGCGGGCGCCTCATCGCGCGGCCCTGCATAGACGATGCGCCCGTCGTGGGCCGCGATCACGCCATCCTCGATCGCTCCATAGGGGGTATCGACCGTCGGCGACATCGTCGCCAGCCGCGCATTCGTCCAGAGCTTGTCGCAAGCCAGCGTCTCACCAGGCGCTTTCGCCACCGTGCGTCCTCCCGCTACTCTTTGATGTGAAGCCATGCTATCTAATTGCATATGCAATTGGCAAGTGTTATTTGCATATGTAATTAGACGCCAGCGAGCGACGGAGCGAAACGGTGACCGAGACCCTGCATCTGGCCGAGGCTCTTCTGCCCGAAGGTTTTGCCAGCGATGTGAAGCTGACCGTCACTGAGGGGGCGATCGTTTCCGTCGAGGCGGGGGTGAAGCCGACGGGAGATGTCCGTAGCTTCTCAGGCATCGCGCTGCCGGGCATGCCGAACCTGCACAGCCACGCCTTCCAGCGCGGCATGGCCGGCCTCTCCGAGCGTCGCGGCGCTCCGGAGGATTCCTTCTGGACCTGGCGCGAGGTGATGTACCGCTTCCTCGACCGGCTCGATCCCGACGATGTGCAGGCGATCGCCGCGCAGGCCTTCGTCGAGATGCTGGAGGGCGGCTTCACCGCGCTCGCGGAGTTCCACTATCTCCACCACGACAAGGATGGCCGCGCCTACGCGAATATCGCGACGATGGGGCAGGCGATCGCGTCGGCCGCGCAGGAAACCGGGCTCGGCCTCACGCTGCTTCCGGTACTCTACCGCTTCGGCAATTTCGGGCAGGCGCCTTCGGTCCACGGCCAGCGCCGCTTCGTCAACGAGCGCGACGCCTATCAGCGCCTGCTCGAAGGCAGCCTTGCCGCGATCCGCGATCTGCCGGACGCGCGGCTCGGCGTCGCCCCGCATTCGCTGCGCGCAGTTGCACTCGACGATCTCGGCTGGGTCTCGTCGCTGCGCCCGAACGATCCCGTGCATATCCATGTCGCCGAGCAGGTGCCCGAGGTCGAGGCCAGCCTGAAGATCACCGGCAAGCGCCCGGTCGAATTGCTGATGGACGCGATCCCGCTCGACAAGCGCTGGTGCCTGATCCATGCGACGCATCTGAGCGATGCCGAGCGTGACGGCATCGCCCGCAGCGGCGCGGTCGCCGGTCTCTGCCCGATCACCGAGTCGAGCCTCGGCGATGGCATCTTCGACGGCATCCGTTATGCGCAGTCCGGGGGCGCCTATGGCGTCGGCAGCGATTCCAACATCCAGATCGATGCGGGCTCGGAACTGCGGCAGCTCGAGTACTCGCAGCGCCTGCGCGACCGTCGCCGCGCGCTTTTCGCGGAGGAGAAGGCCTCGACCGGTCTCGCGCTCTGGCAGGCGGCCTGCGCCGGCGGCGCGCGCGCCTGCGGCCGTGCCATCGGCGCCATTGCGCCCGGCCATCGCGCCGATTTCATCACGCTCGACACCGATCATCCGGCCCTCGTCGGCAGGTCGGGTGCCGAGGCTGTCGACAGCGCGATCTTCGCCGCCAACGCGATGCCTTTGCGCGATGCCGTCGTCGGTGGCAGGAGGGTGGTGGCCGAGGGGCGTCATGTCGCCCGCGATTCGGTGCGCACGCGCTTCGCCGGCGTGATGCGGCGCCTGCTCGCAGCCGAATGATCAGGGACGACGATGACGGAGACCCGGCTCGACGCGGTGAAACTGGACGGTGCCGGGCCGGTCTATGACCAGATCCGGCGCGCGATCCGCGATCTCGTCGTCAGCGGGGAATGGCCGCCGGGCACGAGCGTGCCGCCCGAGCATGCATTGATGGAGCAGCTCGGCGCCTCGCGCATGACCGTGCATCGCGCGCTCGTCCAGCTTGCCCGCGAGGGTTTGATCGTCCGCCGCCGCCGCTCGGGGACCGTGGTCGCCACGCCACCGGCGAGCCACGCCATGCTCGACATCCTGTCGATCCCGGAAGAGGTGCGCCAGCTCGGCCAGGCCTACGCCTATGAGGTGCTGGCGCGCACCGATGGCCGGCCTTCGCCGGAGGTGGCCGAGCTCTTCGGCCTGAAGCGTTCGGACAGGATCGCGCATCTCCTCGTCCTGCACCGCGCCGACGGCAAGCCGCATGTGCTGGAGGAGCGCGTTATCCACGCGGCCGGCGTGACCGGCCTTGCGGATGAGGATTTCGCCGCGACCCCGCCGGGCGACTGGCTGTTGCAGCACAGCCTCTGGTCGCAGGCCGAGCATGCGATCAGCGCGATCGGGGCAGGGGACGAGCAGGCCGCCTTGCTCGAGATCGCGGTTGGAGAGCCCTGCCTGCTGGTCGAGCGGCGAACCTGGAACCAGTCGCAGCCGGTGACGGCCGTGCGTCTGCTCTATCCCGGCTTCCGTCACCGCTTCGTCGGGCGCTTCGGGCCATATGGGGCGGCCTGAGGGCTGGGCGCGCCACGCCATCGCGTACAAATGAAAAGGCCCGCCGGTCAGGCGGGCCTTTGTAGGGTTGCTGTTACCTCAGCAATCGTAGACGAAGCGGCGGCCCCATTCGTCCCGCCCGTAACAGCTTTGACGCGTCGCGGCGCCACCGATGATCGCGCCGCTCGCGCCACCGATTGCAGCACCGGCCAGCGCGCCGCCGGCACGTCCTGTCGCAGCGCCGCCGATGATGGCGCCGGCGCCCGCACCGATCAGCGCGCCCGTGCCGGCATTCTGCTCGCGCGCCGTGCAGGCGCCGAGAGCAGCGCCCAGCGCCGCGACGAGCATAAGCTTCTTGATGATCATGACCTCTCCTCCTCCGTGAGATGACGAGTCGCTCGCAGCAGCAAACAGCGCCGGACGGCTAAGGTTCCGCCGGTTTGTGAGCCACGAGCGGCCTTTTCGCCGGTCCTCCGTTTTGGAGACGGGTTTTGTGTCCGCACGAAGGCCGCGAAAATTCGCGATGCGCCGGAACCTATCGCTGCAGCGCCGGTTGGAAAGGCAAGGGCCGCCGGATGACGGGTTCTCCGGCATCGCATCGCGAGACAAGGGGGAAGACCATGACCGATGTTCCCATGACAGCCAGCACGACCGCCAACCCGCTGATCGCGGGTGCACGCGTCGCCGGCACCGATGTCTACAACGCCGGCGGCGACCATCTCGGTGAGATCTACGACGTGATGCTCGACAAGCTGACCGGCAAGGTCGCCTACGCGATCATGTCCTTCGGCGGCTTTCTCGGACTGGGCGAGAAATACCATCCGATCCCGTGGAGCGTCCTCGACTACGACACGCAGCGCGGCGGCTATGTCGTGCCGCTGACCAAGGAACAGCTCGAGGCGGCGCCCATGTATGACAGCGAGGGCGAGCCCGACTGGGACGACAAGGCTTATGGCAAGCGTGTCCACGACTACTACGGCACGATGCCCTACTGGATGATGTAGCGGCGAAGCGTTTCGGAGCGAATTCGATGTCGGTTCGCGGGCAGAGCCTAAGGTCCGTGCCAGCGAATGCGCAATAAATCGAAGATTTGAATCGGTTCCGTGTTTCAGGGAAACGTGGAGCCGATCAGGGCGCAAGTCGCGGCGGTTGCTATCCCCCCAGCCGAACCGTCGTGGCGGCGGGATGCGGGCCGAAAGGCCCGCATCTTCTTTTTGAGGTGTTCGAGAAATACCCGAATTTTGCGGCTGATCGATCATTTTTCGTCAATCCACGGGAACAGTAGAGCCCCTTGGCGCGTCTCATCGCTGGGGGATTTCGACACCCGACGATCCGCAGCGGCGAGTCCGCGTAGCGGTCCGGCCCTCACATCAGGAGAAGGCGAGATGCGCATCCGCTACGGCTATCGGATCGAGTTGGTCTGTGCCCATGACATGCCCTTGATCACGCTGCTCGACGTGCACCCGTCGCGCCGGCACGATCTGACGGCGCCGGACGAGATGAAGCTGACCGCTCTGGCCGATCCCTCTCTGGCGATCGCGATGACGCAGGATCTCGATGCGTTCGGCAATATTCGTCGACGCATGATCGCGCCATCCGGCGGCATCCGCCTGGAATCGCAAGGCGTTGTCCATGATTCCGGTGAGCCCGATATCATCAACCCGGCCGCCCGCGAGGTTTCGCCGTCGCGTCTCCCCGACTCGGCGCTCGTCTATCTGCTGGGCAGCCGCTATTGCGAGACCGACAAGCTCTACGATCAGGCCTGGGGCCTGTTCGGACAGATCCAGCCGGGCTGGTCGCGGGTGCAGGCGATCGTCGACTTCGTCCACAATCACCTGAGCTTCGGCTATCATTACGCGCGCAACACCCGCACGGCCGCCGAAGCCTTCGAAGAGCGGATCGGAGTCTGTCGCGACTTCGCACATCTCGCGATCACGCTCTGCCGCTGCATGAACATCCCGGCGCGCTACTGCAACGGCTATCTCGGCGATATCGGCGTGCCCGCTAATCCGGCGCCGATGGATTTCAACGCCTGGTTCGAGGTCTTCCTCGGCGGGCGCTGGCACACCTTCGATGCCCGCCATAACGAGCCGCGCATCGGCCGCATCGTCATCGCGCGTGGCCGCGACGCGACCGATGTCGCGATGATCAGCTCCTTCGGCGCGCATACGCTGCAGCGTTTCGAGGTCGTCACCGAAGAGGTCGAGGAGGTGCCGATGCCGCTGATGCCGCGGATGCCGGAACAGTTCGACGCCCGCCCGGCCGCTGCGTAAGCGCTCTTGCGCGTGGTCGAGCGCCACCCATCTACCCCAGCACCATGCGCTACACCGTCATCGTCAATGCCCGTGCCGGCACGGTTCTCGAAGCCGGTGCCGATGCTTTCGCCACGCGGCTGGAGGCGGCCTTCGCCGCCCATGGCTGTGGCGCGGATGTCCGTCTCGTACCTCCGCGCGAGATCGACGACGCGCTCTCGCTCGCGATCGAGGACAGCCATGCGATGCCGGTCCTGGCCGGCGGTGACGGCACGATCAACGGCGCCCTGCCGGTCCTGATCCAGGCCGATCGCCCGATCGGCATCCTGCCGATGGGAACAGTGAATGTGCTTGGCCGCGATCTCGGCCTGTTCGGCACGCTCGAGCAGCAGGTTGCGGCGCTTTGTGGGGGGGAGCCGGTCGAGATGGATGTCGGCCGGGTCAACGACCGCCTGTTCCACTCGATCTCTGGCATGGGCTTTTTCAGCCTGATGGCGCGCGAGCGTGAATATGCCCGCCGCCGCTTTCCCTTCAGCCGCGCCGCCGCCTTCGGCATCGCCGCGACGCGCTCGATCCTGTTCACCCGGCCGGTCACGCTCGACATCGCCGTCGGCGGCGATCATCGCATCGTCGAGGCTGATGCCGTGCTCGTCACCGTCAACCGCTTCGAGGGGGCGGACTGGCGCCGCCCGCAACTCGACGAAGGCGTCTTCGAGGTTCATGTCCTGAATGCCGGCGGACTCTATTCGCGCGGCAAGGCGGCGCTCTCGGTGGTCTCGGGCCACTGGCGCGACTCGCACAACCTGACCTCCTTCACCGGCGATGCCGTGACGTTGACCCGGCGCGACAAGCGGCGCGGCCACATCACCTTCGACGGCGAGGTCGAGCGCAAGGCCGGCCCGTTGCGCTACGGCCTGTTGCCCAAGGCTTTGCGGGTGATCGCCGCACGCCCCGCCAGTCATTGAGCGAAGCCGGATCATGGCGGCAGAACGCCGCCTGTTCGATCCCGGCCCATCTCGGATAACCTCCTGTCCGACCCCTCCCGGAGACCGCCTTTCTTGCCCCAGTCTCGTATCCTGGTTCCCGCTGTCGCCGCCTTGGTTTTCCTCGGGCTCGCGCTGCTGATCGTTTCCGGGCGCAGCTTCGCTCTCGACACCACGCTGATCATGCTGTTCCGCGATGCGGCCAATCCCGCGATTCCGATCGGGCCGGCCTGGTTCCAGGAGGCGGTGCGCGACATGACGGCGCTCGGCAGCTTCGTCGGCCTGTTCTTCATGGCGCTGACGGCGACGCTGGCGCTCTGGCTCTGCGGCTACCGCCGTCTCGCGATCGGGCTCGTCGTCAGCCTCGTTGCCGCCTTCCTGGCGAGCACCGGCCTGAAGATCGCGATCGCCCGCGAGCGGCCCGATATCGTCGAGCATGCCGCCCTGACCTTCACCGCCAGCTTCCCGAGCGGCCACGCCTTCCTCTCGGCCGTGACATTGCTGACCATCGCCGGCTTCGTCGGTCTCGCTTCGCGGCGGGCCGATATCGCCCGCTTCTGCATGGTCATGGCCGTGGTCATGGTCGGCCTGATCGGGCTGAGTCGCGTCTATCTCGGCGTGCACTGGCCCTCCGACGTGCTCGGTGGCTGGGCCCTCGGCATTGTCTGGTCTAGCGTCGCGACGGCCTGGCTCGGCCGCAAGATGGTGGAAGCCGATCCAGCCTGACCCGGGAGGGTTCAGCGCATGTCGATCGTTGCGTTGACGCCGAGATCGGGCGTGCGGCCGAGGATCTTGGCGGTCGCCAGCTTGAACGCGACGAGCATGCTGCTCGACGGCCCGTCCCAGATTTCGGCCGATGTTGGCGTCAGCGCGAGCAGGGTCGCGTCGGGATCATCCGGCCCGTTCGGGAACCAGGCGCTGGCGATCGGCGTCCAGACCTGCCGCAGCGTCTCGCGGCTCGGGACCTCGGAGGCCGAGCAGGAGATCGCCGCGTAGAAATTGCGGTCTTCATGGCTGATCGCGACGCCGACGGAAGGCGAACGCAGGGCCGCTCCGATGATGCCGGTATGCCGGTGGGTGATGAAGAGCAGGCGGTGATGATCACGGTCGAGATGCCCTGACATCGGCCGTGTCCTGATGTCGCCCTCTGCGACGAGCGAGACCATGTAGACGGGGTGCGCGGCCAGCGCGGCCCAGATGCGTTCCTGCAGTTCGGTGTCTGGCATGGCAACCTCCTGCCGGTGCGATCCTGTCACGGCCGGTCCCACGTGGAAACCAGCCTGTGCGTCATGGCAACGCCGCGCGTGAGGCAACGTTCCGCGCGCTGCGGGGAACATCGCGACCCGGCCTGCGTTGGGATTGGGCTCGCGGCTCCGCCGCCATATCGGGAATGCTCCATGGCTCTATCGCGTAATCTCCTGGCCGTGCTGGTCCTCATCCTCGTCGCTGCCCTCGCCGTGACCGGCTATTCGCTCTACCAGGAGAAGAAGCAGCCTGATGGCATCGAGATCTCGGTCGGCAAGAACGGTTTGTCGATCAAGGAGAAGTAGTCCCCAGCCATGGTCCGCGATGCGGCTGCGGGAGAGCCGGCTGGGCAAAGGGCATTGGCCTTGCCGGCCCAAAGGCGCTAACACCCGAACCACGAACCTGTGTCGTGGGAGAACAAGATGAACGCGCCCTTCAAGAACCTCATCGCCGGCGAATGGGCCGGCGGCGCCAATGCCTCGCGCAACATCAATCCCTCGAACACCAACGACGTCGTCGGCGAGTACACGCAAGGCTCGGTCGAGGACCTGAACAACGCGGTCGCCGCCGCCAAGGCCGCCTTCCCGGCCTGGAGCCGCTCCACCCCGCAGGAGCGCTACGATATCCTGAAGAAGGCCTCCGACGAGATCCTCGCCCGCAAGGACGAGCTCGGCCGGCTGCTCTCGCGGGAAGAGGGCAAGACGCTTGGCGAGGGCATCGGCGAAGCCACCCGCGCCGGCCAGGTCTTCGCCTTCTTCGCCGGCGAGTGCCTGCGACTCGGCGGTGAGATGGTCCCCTCGGTGCGCCCCGGCGTCGGTGTCGAGATCACCCGCGAGGCGGTCGGCATCGTCGGCATGATCACGCCCTGGAACTTCCCGATCGCGATCCCCGCCTGGAAGATTGCGCCTGCGCTCGCCTGGGGCAATTGCGTCGTCCTGAAGCCCGCCGATCTCGTGCCGGGCTCGGCCTGGGCACTGGTCGACATCCTGCAGCGTGCGGGCCTGCCCAAGGGTGCGCTCAACCTCGTCATGGGCCGCGGCTCGGTCGTCGGCCAGGCGCTGCTCGAGCATAAGGCCGTCTCGGCGATCTCCTTCACCGGCTCGGTCGGCACCGGTCGCAAGGTTGCGGCTGCCTGCATCGCCGGCAATCCGATGAAGAAGGTCCAGCTCGAGATGGGCGGCAAGAACCCGCTCGTCGTGCTCGACGACGCCGACCTGAAGGTCGCTGTCGAGGTGGCCGTCAACGGCGCCTTCTTCTCGACCGGCCAGCGCTGCACGGCCTCCTCGCGCCTGATCGTCCAGGCCGGCATCCACGACAAATTCGTCGAGGCCTGCATCGAGCGCCTGAAGACCGTCGTCGTCGACGATGCGCTGAAGGCCGGTACCCATATCGGCCCGGTCGTCGACCAGAGCCAGCTCGATCAGGACCTGAAATACATCCAGATCGCCAAGGACGAGGGCGGCAAGCTGGTCTTCGGCGGCGAACTTCTGAAGCGCGACACCCCCGGCTTCTATCTCGCGCCGGCGCTGTTCACCGAGACGACCAATGCCATGCGCATCTCGCGCGAGGAGGTCTTCGGCCCGGTCGCCAACATCGTCCGCGTCAAGGACTATGACGAGGCGCTGGCTGTCGCCAACGACACCGAGTTCGGACTTTCCTCCGGCATCTGCACGACCTCGCTCAAGCACGCGACGCATTTCAAGCGTAACAGCGAGGCCGGCATGGTGATGGTCAACCTGCCGACGGCGGGCGTCGACTATCATGTGCCGTTTGGCGGCCGGAAGGGCTCCAGCTACGGCCCGCGCGAGCAGGGCGCCTACGCCAAGGAGTTCTACACCACGGTCAAGACGGCCTACACGCTGGCCTGAGGCTTCGCCGTCATTGCGAGCGTAGCGAAGCAATCCAGGGGCAGCAGAGCTCTACGTCCCCTTGGATTGCTTCGTCGCTTCGCTCCTCGCAATGACGGTTCAGGTTGGCAAAGGCGCCTTCAGCCGACCGGGACCACGTCCACGGCGACGCCGACCTTCTGCGTGCCCGGCCCGATCACCACGCCGTCGAGTGGCGCGACATCGGTATAGTCGCGGCCGAAGGCGGTGACGATATGGTCGTCCGCCACGATCAGGTCATTGGTGGGATCGAGCCCGACCCAGCCGATTTCCGGCCCGCACCACAGCATCGCCCAGGCATGGCTGGCATCGGCGCCTTCGAGGCGCTTCTGGCCCGGCGGCGGGATGGTGCGGATATAGCCGGAGACGTAAGCCGCCGGCAGGCCGAGCCCCCTGAGACCGGCGATCATGATGTGCGCGAAATCCTGGCAGACGCCGTGGCGCTGGTCGAAAGCCTCCGCCAGTGGCGTCGTCACCTCCGTCGCCTCGGGATCGTAGACGAAATCGCGCCTGATCCGGGTCATCAGGTCGCAGGCGGCCTCCAGCACCGGGCGCCCCGCGGCGAAGCTCGACCGCGCATAATCGACCACGGCCGGAACATGCGGCACGAGCCGGCTCGGATAGAGGTGATGCGCCGGCGAATCCGGCTGGAGGCTCCGTGAATCGAGCGCCAGCGTCGCGACATCCTCCCAGTTCCGCGTCAGCCCGGCATGGGGCGGAGGTGGCCGGTCGACCTCGATCCGCGCGCGCATCTCGAGTTTCAGCTCGCGATGCGGCTTGGTGATGGTGATCGTGGTCATGTGGTTGCCGAAGAAGCAGATGCCGTCATTGCGCTCGGCCGGGCGCGGCGTGATCAGCAACTCGCTCTTGAGCACGCGTTGGCCCGCCCCGTCGCGCGGCAAGAGCCGGAGGATGCAGCGCGAAAAGGGCACCGGCCGGCTATAGCCGTAGGTCGTGACGTGGCGCAGCTCGTAGATCACGCGATGCTCGTCATCCGCGAGCCTTCGGGGCCGCTGTTCTGCAGGAAATAGCGATCGGCGATCGCGCCGGAGAGCCCCATCAGCAACTGCTCGAACAGGAGGATGCTGGTCCGGTCGAGCCGGCTCGCCTCCATCGTCCGGCAATCGGCCGCGAGCCGCAGCACCAGCCGGCGCGGCGCTTCCAGCATGCCGTCATCGGTGAGCGTCGGCAGGTTGGCGATCTCGGTGTCCAACCGCTCGACCTGGAAGGCGACGGAGCGCGGATTGTAGGGGTCCAGCATCACCAGGTCGAGCACCGGCTGCAGGCTGGCGCCGAGCAGATAGCGCGAGCGATAGGTGATCTGCGAATCCGTCAGGTCAAGCAGGGCGTCGAGATTGTCGCCGGAGGCGTTGCTGTCCGCGAGTTGCCGGGCGAAGCGGCAGGTCGCGATGCCGCGCTCCAGGCGACGGCCGATATCGAGGAAACGCCAGCCATTGCCGCGCACCATGTTCTCCTGGCCGAGGCCGGAGAAGGCGGCGAGCGATTTCAGCGCGCGGTCGGCGATCTCATAGGCCTCGCCCTCGCTCGGCTTGCGGCCCTCCTCGGGATCGAGCTGGTGCTGCAGGTCGCCGAACAGCCGCCAGGCATCGACGGAGAGGCGTTCGCGGATGACCGAAGCGGTGCGCCGCGCCTCGCGCAGCGAGGCGGCGGCCGAGCCGTAATCGTCGAGGCTGTAGATCGCGGCATAGGCCTGTGCCGCCGGCGTCCGCTTCTCCTGCCCACCGGGGGCGGCTCCCGAGGCCACGAGCATGCCGGCGAGCTGGCGCACCGTGTCGCTGCGCCCCGGCGCGGGATCGGGATCGATCAGGCGGCCGAGCAGCGCGCGCACGAGGCGTAAGGTGGCCTCGCCGCGCTCCAGATAGCGCCCGAGCCAGAACAGGTTGTCGGCCGCCCGGCTCGGCAAGGTGCCGGTGACGCGGCGGATGCTGACCCGGTCCGGCGTCGGCAGCAGGCTGACCTGCGCGACCGGCTCCTCCGAAGTGACCCAGACATCGCTGGAGCGCACGCCGTTGCGCATGCTGACCGCGCGGGCATCGGGTTCGTCCGAGATGCGGCAGAAGCCGCCGGGCATCACCTTCCAGCCATCCGGCGTCGCCGCGGCGAAGACGCGCAGCGTCATCGGGTGCGGTTCGAGCCGGCCGTTCTGGAAGACCGGCATGGTCGAGAGCCGGACGACCTCCTGCCCGACATAGTCCATGCCGCGCGCCTCGATACGGCCGCGCAGGGCCGCGCGCTCCGCCTCCGGCAATTCCCCGGCGACGACCTGCGTCGAGTCCGCTCCGTTGCCGGCGCCGCGGAAGGCCGGCGCGATGCTCATTTCGCCGAGCCGGTCGAGCACGGTCTGGCGTTCCTGCGGTTGGCCGCACCACCAGGTCGCGATATTCGGCAGGATCAGATCCTGGCCGAGCACCTGCCGGGCGAGCGCCGGCAGGAAGCCCATCAGGGCGCGGGCCTCGACGACGCCGGAGCCGAGCCCGTTGGCGACATGGACCTGCCCCTGCCGAACGGCCTCGACCAGCCCGGCAACGCCGAGCGCCGAGCCGGAATTGAGTTCCAGCGGATCGGCGAAATCGCCGTCGATGCGCCGCCAGATCACGTCGGCACGCTTCAGGCCGGCGATGGTGCGGACATGCACTCGGCCCTCGCGCATCAGCAGGTCGCCGCCCTCGACCAGCAGGAAGCCGAGATAGCGCGCGAGATAGGCCTGCTCGAAATAGCTTTCGTTGAGCGAGCCGGGCGTCAGCAGCGCGATGCGCGGCTCGACGCGCTTCGAGCGCGCGACCAGACCGGCACGGAAGCTCTGGAAGAAGGCCGCCAGCCGCTCGATATTCATGTTGCGGAACATGTCGGGGAAGGCGCGCGCCAGCGCCAGCCGATTCTCCAGCGCGTAGCCGGTTCCGGACGGTGCCTGCGTGCGATCCTGCAAAACCCACCAGCGCCCATCCGGACCGCGGCCGAGATCGGCGGCATAGAGCTGGAGCGTGCCACCACCCGCGATGCCATGAAGCGGGCGCAAGTAATCGGGGCTGCCGGTGACGACAGCGGCGGGTAGGTGGCCCCCCGCGATCAGCTCGCCCGGCCCGTAGATATCGTCGAGCACGGTCGAAAGCAGTTCGGCGCGCTGCGTCACGCCGGCGGCGATCGCCTGCCATTCCGTCTCGGGGATGACGAGGGGCACATGCGAGAGCGGCCAGGCGCGTTCGCCGACGCCGGGATCGCGCTCGTCAATATCGCCATGGACGCGATAGGACACGCCGGTATCGCGCACATGCCGGTCGGCGAGCCCGAAGCGCTGCGTCAGCTCCGAAGGCGACAGCGCGCACCAGGCCGAGAGAAACGGCTCCCAATGCGAGCGCACTTGGCCGTTCTCGTCGATGAACTCGTCGAAGACACCCGGTAGCGGGCGATAGCCGGCGAGCAGCGCGGCGCGCCGCTCGGCCCTGCTGCGTCCCGATCGGGTGCGACCCTGCACCGACATGCTTCGCTCTAAATCCCTGCCGGGCGCCTCAAATCCAGCGTGAGCGGGAATTCGGCGCTGCGTTCTTCCGGCGGAATCGCCAGAGGGCCTGGACTATGCCCGATCGCCTCGAAACGTGCGAGCCGTCTTGCCTCCGCCTCGTAGGAATTGACCGGGGGTGTCTCGTAATTGCGCCCCCCGGGATGGGCGACATGATAGACGCAGCCGCCGAGCGAGCGGCCGGACCAGAGATCGACGATGTCGAAGGTCAGGGGCGCATGCACGGGGATCGTCGGATGCAGGCCGGACGCCGGCTGCCACGCCTTGAAGCGCACCGCCGCGACCGCCTCGCCGGAGGTGCTGGTCGCGGTCATCGGCAGGCGGCGGCCGTTACAGGTCACGAGATGGCGACCCGGCACCAGCCCGGTCGCCTTGACCTGCAGGCGCTCGATCGAGGAATCGACATAGCGCACCGTGCCGCCGATCGCGCCTTCCTCGCCCATGACATGCCAGGGCTCGAGCGCCTGCCGGATTTCGATCTCGACGCCGCCATGCGCGACCTTGCCGAAGAAGGGGAAACGGAACTCGGCCTGCGCCTCGAACCAGACGGGGTCGAAGGCATAGCCGGCCCGCTGGAGGTCGCCGAGCACGTCCTTGAAATCCTGCCAGACCATCTCCGGCAGCATGAAGCGGTCATGCAGAGCGGTACCCCATCGGACCAGCTTGCCGTCCAGCGGTTCGCGCCAGAACCAGGCGATCAGCGCACGCAGCAGCAATTGCTGGGCAAGCGACATCCGCGCATCCGGCGGCATTTCGAAGCCGCGGAACTCGACGAGCCCGAGCCTGCCGGTTGGTCCGTCCGGCGAATAGAGCTTGTCGATGCAGATTTCGGTGCGGTGCGTGTTGCCGGAGACGTCAACCAGGAGATTGCGGAACAGCCGGTCGACCAGCCAGAGCGGGATCGGCGCCTCGCCGGGCCCGGGCACCTGCGCCAGCGCGATCTCCAGCTCGTAGAGCTGATCCTGCCGGGCCTCGTCGATGCGCGGGGCCTGGCTGGTCGGGCCGATGAACAGGCCTGAGAACAGGTAGGAGAGAGCGGGGTGCCGGTTCCAGTAGAGGATGATGCTCTTGAGCAGATCCGGCCGGCGCAGGAAGGGCGAGTCGGCCGGCGTCACGCCGCCAAGCACGACATGGTTGCCGCCGCCGGTGCCGGTATGACGGCCGTCGACCATGAATTTCTCGGCACAGAGCCGCGCCAGCCGCGCCTCCTCGTAGACGCCCTGCGTGATCGCCGCAGCCTCGCGCCATTCCGTCGCCGGGTGGATATTGACCTCGATCACGCCGGGATCGGGCGTGACCTTGATCACGTCGAGGCGCGGGTCGAAGGGCGGCGCATAGCCCTCGATATGCACGGGCTGGCCGAACTCCTCCGCCACCGCCTCGACCGAGGCGACGAGGTCGAGATAATCCTCCAGCCGCTCGACCGGGGGCAGGAAGACGCAGAGCACGTTATCGCGGATTTCGAGGCTGAGCGCTGTGCGGACATGATCGCCGCCGATCTCCTGCTCGCGCCGGTCCTGGACCGGCCCTGAGGCGGTGGCCTGCGCTTCCACGCTCATCTGCGCCGGGCCGGGCCGCTCCTCCGTGGAGGTCGGTTCCGCAGGACGCGCCTCGGGATGATCGGTCCAGCTTGCTCCGGCCGGTCCCGCCGCCGCCAAAGGCGGGCGCGGCTCCAGCGGGTCCTGCGGATGGATATGCGGATACTCGGCCTTGGGCACGACCGGCAGCGTGCCCAGCGGCAAGCGGTAGCCGACCGGCGAGTCGCCCGGCACAAGGAAGAGCTTGCCGCGGCGTAAGCGCCATTTCTCCGAGCGCCAGCGGCGGTCGCTCGCGCCCGCCTGCCAGCGCTGAACCGGGATGACATAGCCGCGCGGATTGCCGAGGCCGAGCTCGAAGACGCGTGCCATCCGCGAGCGCTCCTCCGGATCGGAGAGGCGCGAATCGAGTGGATCGACATTGTCGGGAAGCTGCGCCTCCTTGAGCAGCCAGACACCGGTATCCTCATAGGCCGGCACCACATAATCGGCGCCGAGCCCGAGCTTCTCGGACAGCCCCTGCGCCAAGGCTTCGGCATCGCGAATGGTGGCGCTGATCTCCAGCTCGCGGTCCCCGCCGGTCTGGGCTTCCGGCTCGCGGGCGATCAGGTCGGCATTGCGCCAGATCGGCTCGCCGTCGCGGCGCCAGTACAGAGCGAAGGCCCAGCGCGGCAGGGTTTCGCCCGGATACCATTTGCCCTGGCCGTAATGCAGCATCCCGCCCGGGGCGAAGCGCTGGCGCAGCCGCCGGATCAGCGTGTCGGCCCGCTGGCGCTTGGTCGGCCCGACCGCGGCGATGTTCCATTCCGCGCCGGTCTGGTCGTCGATCGAGACGAAGGTCGGCTCGCCGCCCATGGTGAGGCGGACATCCTGCGCCTTGAGATCGGCCTCGACGGTCTCGCCGAGCGCATCGAGTTCGCCCCAGGAGGCATCGGAGAAGGGCAGGGTGATGCGCGGCACCTCGTGCACGCGCGTTACGCTCATCTGGAAGTCGAAACTGGTCTCGGCATAGCTCGCCACGCCCGAGACCGGCGCAGCCGAGCGGTAATGCGCCGTCGCGGCCAGCGGCAGGTGGCCCTCTCCGGTGAGCAGGCCCGAGGTCGGGTCGAGCCCGACCCAGCCGGCGCCGGGGATATAGACCTCGGCCCAGGCATGCAGGTCGGTGAAATCCTTGTCCGTCCCGCGCGGGCCTTCGAGCGGGTCGATATCCGCCTTCATCTGGATCAGGTAGCCGGAGACGAAACGTGCTGCGAGACCGAGATGCCGGAGCGCCTGGACCAGGAGCCAGCTCGTGTCGCGGCAGGAGCCAGATCCGATCGACAGCGTGTGCTCCGGCTCCTGCACGCCCGGCTCCATCCGGATGCCGTAGGCGATGCGCTGTTGCAGGCGGGCGTTGAGGTCGACGATGAAGTTGACCGTGTTCATCGGCTCGCGCGGCAATTCGGCGAGGAAGGCTTCAAGCAGCGGGCCGGCCGGCTCCGTCACCAGATAGGGTGAGAGTTCCTCGGTCTGCTCTGGCGTATAGGCGAAGGGGAAGTTCTCGGCCTGCGTCTCGACGAAGAAGTCGAAGGGATTGATGATCGACAGTTCGGTGACGACATCGACCTCGATCCGGAACTCGGTCACCGGCTCCGGGAAGACATAGCGCGCCAGCCAGTTGCCGGCCGGGTCCTGCTGCCAGTTCACGAAATGCTGGGCCGGCGTCACCTTCAGCGAATAGCTCTCGATCGCGGCGCGACAATGCGGCGCCGGCCGCAGGCGCACGATCTGCGGCCCGAGCGTGACTGGCCGGTCGTAGCGGTAATGCGTGACATGGTTCAGCGCGGCGATGATGGCCAAGTTTCGCCCCCTAATCCCAGGCGAGCGCCGCCTGTAACGTCAGGTTAGCCGGGCGGTTGACGCGCGCAAGGCATCGCCAGCGCCCGGATGGCCTCATGACCCGGCTTCGCTGCTCAAGAGATGTGCAAAATGAGCCGTTCCGCCCTTTCCATGGCCGTTGGTCGACTGGACAGCCGCACCGGACTGGTTGCAGATAGCGCCCAACGGGCGGACAGCGCCCGCGCAACACGAACGATGGGGAATCCGATGCGTCACGTAGCCAAATTGATGGTGGTTTCGGCCTTTACGGCCCTGATGTCGACCACCGCCGCCTTCGCGCAGACGCCGAAGGACACGATCGTGATGGCCAAGCAGATCGACGACATCATCACGCTCGACCCGGCCGAGGCTTTCGAGTTCTCGGGCGTCGAGGTCGGCGCTAACGTCTACGACAAGCTCATCAACATCGACATTTCCAAGAACAACGAGCTGATTCCGGATCTCGCCGAGAGCTGGACCGTCAGCCCCGACAACCTGACCTACACCTTCAAGCTGCGCAAAGGCGTCAAGTTCCACTCGGGCAACCCGATGACGGCCGCCGACGTGGTCTACTCCTTCCAGCGCGCGGTTACGCTCAACAAGTCGCCGGGCTTCATCCTGCGCCAGTTCGGTTTCGTTGCCGAGAACGTGCTCGACAAGGTCAAGGCCGTCGACGAGAACACCGTCCAGATCACGGTCTCGAAGCCCTACGCGCCGACCTTCTTCTATAACTGCCTGACCTCCGGCGTCGCCGCCATCGTCGACTCGAAGCTGGTCAAGGCCAATGAGAAGGACGGCGACTGGGGCAATGGTTGGCTCAAGCTGAACTCGGCCGGCTCGGGTGCTTTCAAGGTCCGCAGCTATCGCCCGAACGAGCAGTACACGCTCGACGCCAACGAGAGCTGGTACAAGGGCGCGCCGAAGAGCAAGCGCATCGTCGTACGCCATGTCGCCGAGCCGGCCTCGCAGCGCCTGCTCGTCGAGAAGGGCGACGTCGACATCGCCCGCAACCTCTCGAAGGACCAGCTCGCAGCGGTCAAGAACAACAAGGACCTTGAGATCGTCCAGGGCGACAAGGGCTATATCCTCTATATGGGCCTGAACCAGAAGAACCCGAACCTCGCCAAGCCCGAGGTCCGCGAGGCGCTGAAGCTCCTGGTCGATTACGCCTCGATCGAGAAGAACATCCTTGAGGGCACCTACAAGCACCATGAGTCGTTCCTGCCGCAGGGCTTCCTCGGCGCGATCTCGGACAAGCCCTACCAGCTCAACGTCGCCAAGGCGAAGGAGCTGCTCGCCAAGGCTGGTCTCAGCAACGGCTTCACCGTCACCATGGACACCCGCTCGATCTCCCCGATCACCGATATCGCGCAGGCGATCCAGGCGACCTGGGCCCAGGCCGGCGTCAAGCTCGAGATCGTCCCCGGTGACGGCAAGCAGACGCTGACCAAGTACCGCGCCCGCACCCACGACATCTATATCGGCCAGTGGGGCCCGGACTATCTCGACCCGCACACGAATGCCGAGACCTTCGCCATCAACGAGGATAACGGTGAGGATGCGAAGTCGAAGACGCTGGCCTGGCGCAATGCCTGGAACATCCCGGAGATGACCAAGGTCACGCAGGGCGCCGTGCTGGAAGCCGATGCTGGCAAGCGCAAGACCACCTATGAAGGTCTGCAGCGCGACCACCAGAAGGTCTCGCCCTTCGTCATCATGTTCCAGCAGATCGAGGTCTCGGCCGAGCGCAAGAACGTGAAGGGCTGGGTCATCGGACCGAGCTCCGACACCAACCGCTACTCCACCATCGTCAAGAACTGAGCCTTCTGGCTCAGGAGCCCGCCGCGATTCCGAAAGGTCGCGGCGGGCTTCCTTTCATGCTCATCCCGGACATGGTCTGGATTCTGGCGCGGCGTGAAACGCCTGCGGCGATCCCCGGCGCTCCGACGAAAAACACTGGAAATGGAGGCGGGTCATGACAGCCGTGACGCAAGCTCCCACAGGCAAGGCCGCCGCGCCGGGCAGGCTGCGGCGCTGGGGCCGCGCGCTCTCGCGCGAGTTGACGACCGTGGTCATCACCATGTTCGGCCTGCTGCTGGTCACCTTCTTCATCGCCCGCGTCATTCCGATCGACCCGGTGCTAGCCGTCGTCGGCGACAACGCCCGGCCTGAAACCTATGAGGCGGCGCGCATCGAGCTCGGCCTCGACAAGCCGCTCTGGCAGCAATTCGCCATCTATATCGGCAAGGTCTTCACCGGGAATCTCGGCACCTCCGTGCTGACCTCCAACCCGGTCGTCGAGGACATCAAGCGCGTCTTCCCGGCGACGCTTGAACTCGCGACTTTGGGCACGCTGATCGGCGTGCTCATCGGCGTCCCGCTCGGCATCGTCGCCGCCGTCAACCAGGGCCGCTGGCAGGATCAGGTCGCCCGCGTCGTCGGCCTCGTCGGTTATTCCGTCCCGGTCTTCTGGATCGGCCTGATGGCGCTCCTGCTGTTCTACGCCAAGCTCGGCTGGGTCTCCGGGCCCGGGCGCATCTCGGTCGTCTGGCAGGACATCGTCACCACCCGCACCGGCGTCATCATGATCGACGCCGCGCTGGAGGGTGAATGGGAGGCGTTCTGGGACGCCCTCTCGCATCTGATCCTGCCGGCTCTGGTGCTCGGCCTGCTCTCGGTGGCCTATATCAGCCGCATGACCCGCAGCTTCATGATCACCGAGCTGCAGCAGCAATATGTCATCGCCGCCCGCGTGAAGGGCGTCTCCGAGACCGCCGTGATCTGGCGCCACGCGCTGCGCAATGCCGCCGTGCCGCTCTTCACCGTGATCGCGCTCTCCTACATGCACCTGCTGGAGGGCTCGGTGCTGACCGAGACGATCTTCGCCTGGCCCGGCCTCGGCCGCTATCTCACCAATGCGCTGCTCAACGCCGACATGAATGCGGTGCTCGGTGGGACGCTGGTGGTCGGCGTCGTCTTCATCGGGGTCAATCTCCTGACCGACATCATCGGCCGCCTGGCCGATCCGCGCGTGCGTTGAGGAGACGGACATGAGCGACACTTCCTCTCCCGGCCTGCACGCCTGGCTGATCAGCGACTCGCCTGAGTCACGCCGACAGGCCCGTCTCGGCCAGCTTTACCGGCAATGGCTTGCCTTCAAGCGCAACCCGATGGCGGTGGCGGGCCTCGCCATCATCGTCCTGCTGCTGCTGATCGCCGCCTTCGCGCCCCTGATCGCGCCCTTCGACCCGATCGCGCAGGCGCTCGACAAGCGGCTGCTGCCGCCGTCGACGACCAACTGGTTCGGCACCGACGCGCTCGGCCGCGACATCTTCAGCCGCATCGTCTACGGCACGCGCATCACGCTGGTGATCGTGCTGCTGGTCGTGGTCACCGTCGGCCCCTTCGGCCTGCTGATCGGCGCGATCTCCGGCTATTACGGTGGTTGGGTCGATCGTCTGCTGATGCGCATCACCGACGTCTTCCTGGCCTTCCCGCGCCTCGTGCTGGCGCTGGCCTTCGTCGCGGCGCTCGGCCCCGGCATCGTCAACGCCATCATCGCCATCGCGATCACGACCTGGCCGCCCTATGCCCGCGTCGCCCGCGCCGAGACGATGGTGATCCGCAACCAGGATTATATCGCCGCGATGCGCCTGCAGGGCGCCTCGCAGGCGCGCATCATCTGGAAGCATGTCGTGCCGATGTGCATGTCCTCGCTGATCGTGCGCACCACCTTCGACATGGCCGGCATCATCCTGACCGCCGCCGGCCTCGGCTTCCTCGGCCTCGGCGCGCAGCCGCCGATGCCGGAATGGGGCGCGATGATCTCGGCCGGCCGCGAGCAGATCTTCGACCAGTGGTGGGTCGCGACCTTCCCCGGCGTGGCGATCTGCATCGTCGCGCTCGGGTTCAATCTGCTCGGCGACGGGCTCCGCGACGTCATGGATGCGAGGTAAGTCGATGACGAGCGAACAGCCTCTTCTTGAAGTCGACAATCTCAAGGTCGACTTCCACACGCCGACCGGGATCGTCCGGGCCGTGCGCGGCCTCTCCTTCACGCTGGGCCGCGAGCGGCTCGGCATCGTCGGCGAGTCCGGCTCGGGCAAGTCGATGACCGGCCGCGCCATCCTCGACCTGATCCCGCATCCGGGCGTCGTCAGCGCCGACCGTATGCGCTTCCGTGGTCAGGACCTGACGGCCATGGACAAGGGCGCACGCCGCAAGCTGCGCGGCCGCCATATCTCCATGGTGATGCAGGACCCGAAATTCTCGCTGAACCCGGTCGAGACCGTGGGCAGCCAGATCGCCGAGGCCTATCGCATCCACCGCAAGGCCGGCGTCCGCGAGGCGCGCGAGCGCAGCCTCGCCATGCTGGAGCAGGTCCAGATCCGCGAGCCTGCGCGCGTCTACGATCTCTACCCGCACGAGGTTTCGGGCGGCATGGGCCAGCGCGTCATGATCGCGATGATGCTGATCGCCGAGCCCGAAGTCCTGATCGCCGACGAGCCGACCTCGGCGCTCGACGTCACCGTCCAGCTCCAGATCCTCAAGATCCTCGACGACCTCGTCACCGAGCGCGGCATGGGGCTGATCTTCATCAGCCACGACCTGCATCTGGTGCAGTCCTTCTGCGACCGCGTCATCGTCATGTATGGCGGCAAGGTCATGGAGACGCTGCCGGCGGCCGAGCTCGCCGATCCGGCGGCGCGCAGCCGCCGCCATCCCTATACGCTCGGCCTGCTAGAATGCCTACCGGACCTCGACCATCCCCGGGCGAAGCTCGCCACCCTCAACCGTGACCCGGCGTGGCTGGCATGACGAACACAGCGATCTCCGTCGACAAGCTCAACGTCTCCTTCGGCGACTCCCATGTCGTGAAGGACCTCTCCTTCGACGTCCGCAGGGGCGAGAGCTACGGCCTCGTCGGCGAGTCCGGTTCGGGCAAGTCGACCGTGCTGCGCGTGCTCTCCGGCCTCAACCGGGAATGGAGCGGCAATGTCACGATCGAGGGCGTCGTGCAGCCCAAGGTCCGCGACAAGACCTTCTATCGCAACGTCCAGATGGTCTTCCAGGACCCCTATGGCTCGCTGCACCCCAAGAAGACGGTCGACGACACGCTGGCCGAGCCGCTCGCCATCCACGGCCTCGACAACGCTGAGGCCCGCATCGGCAAGGCGCTCACGGATGTCGGCCTGCCCGCCTCGTTCCGCTTCCGCTATCCGCACCAGCTCTCGGGCGGCCAGCGCCAGCGCGTCGCGATCGCCCGTGCGCTGGTGCTCGAACCCTCGATCCTGCTCCTGGACGAGCCGACCTCGGCGCTCGACGTCTCGATCCAGGCGGAGGTGCTGAACCTGCTCGCGGCGCTCAGGCAGGAGCGCAAGCTGACCTATATCCTCGTCAGCCACGATCTCTCGGTCGTCGGCCATATGTGCGAGCGCCTGCTGGTCATGCAGTTCGGCCGCGCGGTCGAGGAGATGACGGTCGAGACGCTGGCCGCGCGTCAGCCGCAGACGGCCTATGCCCAGCAGTTGCTGACCGCGAGCGCGGGCTTCCGGCGCGCGGGCTGAACGACGAGGGGATCGGCCCTGCGCCGTCCCCTCTTTGCAGCGCGGCAAAACCGTCCCACTCTGGCCGCAGCCTTTCGGTACAGTGTATCCCGGTTGGCCGCTCCGTCATTGCGAGCGTAGCGAAGCAATCCAGGGGACTGGGTTGAACGGCTGCGGCCCAGTCCCCTGGATTGCTTCGTCGCTTGCGCTTCTCGCAATGACGGGCACCGCATTGCGAACCGGCACCGCCTGACGGAGTTGTGAGACCTATGGACGCCATCGTGGACAACGCGCTTCGGCCCGAGACCATTCCCGAGCGGACGCCGGTCCCGCCCTTCGATCTCGTGATCTTCGGCGCGAGCGGCGATCTCGCGCTGCGCAAGCTCTTTCCGGCGCTCGCCCAACGCAACCGCGAGGGCGTCCTGCCTGGCGAGAGCCGCATCCTCGCCATCGTCCGCAAGGAAGAGGATGTCGAGGGCCTGCCGAAGCAGATCGCCAAGCGCCTTGACGAGGAGGGCATCCCGAAGGATCAGGTCGAGCCCTTCCTGCGCCGCCTGACCATGGTGATGCTCGATGCGGTGAAGCCCGAGACCTATGGCGCGCTGAAGCAGGCCTTGGGAGAGAGCGAGCGCGTCCGCTCCTTCTACCTCTCGACCCCGCCCGATCTCTTCATTCCGATCTGCGAGAATCTCGCCAAGGCCGAGATCCTGACGCCGACCTCGCGCGTCATCCTGGAGAAGCCGCTTGGCCGCGACCTCGCCTCGGCGCGGGCGATCAACGATGCCGTCGCCCGTATCCTGCCGGAAAGCCGCACCTACCGGATCGACCATTATCTCGGCAAGGAGACGGTGCAGAACCTGCTCGTCCTGCGCTTCGCCAACACGCTGTTCGAGCGCTCCTGGTCGAGCCGCGACATCGACCATGTCCAGATCACCGTGGCCGAGACGGTCGGGCTGGAGCAGCGCGCCGGCTATTACGACAAGTCCGGGCATATGCGCGACATGGTCCAGAACCATCTCATGCAATTGCTGACCCTCTTCGCCATCGAGCCGCCGAACATGCTGGAGGCCGGTGCCGTCCGCGAGGAGAAGATCAAGGTGCTGAAGGCCCTGCGCCCCATCGTCGGGCCGGATGTCCAGCGCTACACGGTGCGCGGCCAGTACGGCGCCGGGCAGATCGACGGCCAGCGCGTGCGCGGCTATTCCGAGGAACTCGGCCACGGCTCGAACACCGAGACCTTCGTCGCCATCCGCTGCGAGGTCGACAACTGGCGCTGGGCCGGCGTGCCGATCTATCTGCGCACCGGCAAGCGCATGGCGCAGCGCTATTCCGAGATCGCCGTCACCTTCAAGCCGGTGCCGCATTCGATCTTCGGCGGCGGCTCCTGCGACCGGCTCGACGCCAACCGCCTCTTCATCCGCCTGCAGCCGAACGACGGTGTCCAGCTCCAGTTGATGATGAAGGTGCCGGGCTCCGGCCGGCTCAAGATCGTGCCGCGCCAGCTCGACCTGCGCTATTCCACCGCCTTCGACGAGCGCACGCCCGACGCCTATGAGCGCCTGCTGACCGACGTCATCCGCGGCGACCAGACGCTGTTCATGCACCGCGACGAGGTCGAGCAGGCCTGGACCTGGGTCGATCCGATCATCGCCGGCTGGCAGGACTACTATCCGCATCCGCATCGCTACGCCGCCGGCTCCTGGGGGCCGTCGCAGGCGATCGGCCTGATCGAGCGCGACGGCCGCTCCTGGGCCGATCCGGATCTGGTCTGATGGCCGGCCCGCTCGCCTGGCACCGCTTCGCCACACTCGCCGATGCATCGGAGGCTCTGGCGGAGGCAGTCGCGGTCCGGCTGAAGGAGCTGCTTGCGGGGCAGGGCAGGGCGCTTCTCGCCGTGCCCGGCGGCACGACTCCGGCGGGCTTCCTCGCCGCGCTCGGCCGGCATGATCTGGCCTGGGAACAGGTCACGCTGCTGCCGACCGACGAGCGTTTCGTCGCGGCCGACGATGCCGCCTCGAACGAGCGCATGATCCGGGCGCAGTTCGCGCCGCTGATCGCGGGGCGTGCGAGCTTCCTGTCCTTCCACGAGCATGGCAGCGATATCGAGGCCGCCGCCGCTCTGCTCGGCGCGAAGCTCGCGGAACTGCCGCCTATCGACCTGCTCGTCAGCGGCATGGGCGCGGACGGGCATGTCGCCTCGCTCTTCCCGGGCGCGGAGGCGACGTTTAACGCCGTGCCTGACAGCGGCATCGTCGTCGCCCGCCCACCGGGGTTGCCGCCGCGCCTGTCGCTCTCGCCCGCCCGCCTGCTCGGTGCCGGCTGGGCGAGCCTGCTCGTCTCCGGCGCCGTCAAGGAGGCGGTGCTCAAGGCCGCTCCAGGGCGCGCACAGCAGCCGCTGCCGGTCGATCTTCTGCTCGGCAGCGCGCGAGGGCTCGACGTCTACTGGGCGAAGGAGTAGAGCCGGATTTCCTGCTCAAATCGATTGAAAGACGAGACCATGGACGAGACTGCCGCGATTGCCCGGTTGAAGAGCTGCGGCGTGATCCCCGTCGTGGTGATCGAGGACGCCTCGCGCGCCGTCGATCTCGCTCATGCATTGGTTGCCGGTGGTATCGATGTCGTCGAGGTCACGCTGCGCCGCCCGGCCGCGATGGAAGCCCTCGCGGCCATCGCGAAATCGGTGCCGAAGGCTTTGGCGGTTGCCGGTACCGTCGTGACACCGGCCCAGGCCCAGCAGGTCAAGGATGCCGGCGCGCAGGCTGTGGTCAGCCCCGGCTTCAGCGAGAGCGTCGACGAGGCCCTGCGCAAGGCGGGCCTGCCCTGGCTGCCGGGCGTGGCGACCGCTTCGGATTGCATGCGCGCCGTTGCGGCTGGCCGCACCACCGCGAAATTCTTCCCGGCCGAGCAGGCCGGCGGCCCGCCGGCCTTGAAGGCGCTGTCCGGCCCGTTCCCGCAAATGACCTTCTGCCCGACCGGCGGTGTAGGCCTCAAGAATCTCGGTGATTATCTCGCCTTGCCGCAGGTCATCTGCGTCGGTGGCTCGTGGCTGGTCCCGGCCGATGCGATCGCCGCGGGTGACTGGAAGCGGATCGAGACGCTGGCGCGCGAGGCGAAGGAGGCGTTCCAGAAGGCGCGGGCGTAAGGGCGGGAAAAGAAGGGTGTCATCCCGTGCGCGCTGCAGCGTGTAACGCTGCTGCGCAGACACGGGACCGCGTGACGAGAAGGTGCCTCTTCCTGAGGACGGTCCCGCATCTGCGCAGCAGCACTACGTGCCGCAGCGCGTGCGGGATGACACCTTTACGCCGCAGGCTTCTCAAGAGCTTTCCTATGAGGCCCGCCGCCGGGTCATCCCGTGCGCGCTGCAGCGTGTAACGCTGCTGCGCAGACACGGGACCGCGTGACGAGAAGGCGCCTTTTCCTGATGACGGTCCCGCATCTGCGCAGCAGCACTGCGTGCCGCAGCGCGTGCGGGAAGACACCCTTCACGCCGCGAGCTTCTCCCGTACTATCTCCGCAATCGCGAGCGAGCTTGTGAGTCCCGGACTCTCGATGCCAAGCAGGTTGACCAGTTCCGCCACCCCATGCACCTCCGGCCCGTCGATGCGGAAATCCGGCATCGGCTCGGTCGGCCCGTGCAGCTTCGGCCGGATGCCGGCATAGTCCGCGACCAGCGCAGCATCCGGCAGTCCCGGCCAGTACGTCCGGATCGCCGCGTAGAATTTCTTCGCCCGCGCCGGATCGACGACCAGGTCCTGGTCGCTCTCGACCCATTCGACATCAGGCCCGAACTTCACCCGCCCGCCCATGTCGATCGTGGCGTGGATGCCCAGCCCCGCCGCCTCCGGCACGGGATAGACCAGATGGCTGAAGGGCTGCTTGCCCGTCAGCGCGAAATAATTGCCCTTGGCATAGTGCTGCACCGGCACATGCGCGGCCGGGAAGCCGTCGAGCAGGCCGAGCAGCTTCGGCGCGCCATGGCCGGCCGAATTGACCACGGTCCGAACGCTATAGGTCGCCGGATCGTCGCCGCCGAAATCGACGCTGAAGCCTTCCGCTTCGCGGCGCCAGCCGGTGATCGGCGTGTTCAGCGCAAGCGAACCGCCGGCCGCTTCGCATTCGCCGAGCAGCGACAGCATCAGCGCATGGCTGTCGACGACGCCCGTCTCGGGCGAGAGCAGCGCGATCTCGCAGCGCACCTCCGGCTCCATTGCCTTGGCCTCGGCGCCGGAGAGCCAGCGCAGCGTGTCGACGCCGGACGCCTTGGCGCGGGTCATGATCGTCTCCAGCGCCGGCTTCTGGGCTTCCGAGGTGGCGACGATCAGCTTGCCGCAAGCCTTGTGCGGCAGACTGCGCTCTTGCAGGTAGCGATAGAGCAGCTCACGGCCCGCGACACAGACGCGGGCCTTCAGGGAGCCGGGCGGATAATAGATCCCGGCATGGATGACCTCGGAATTGCGCGCCGAGGTCTGGGTGCCGATGCCCTCGGCAGCCTCGGCGATGACGACCTCGCGTCCGGCCAGCGCCAGCTCGCGGGCAACCGCGAGGCCGACGACGCCGGCCCCGATCACCAGACAATCGATGTCGCTCATCGCCTCAGCCGTCAACCGCGCTGCGGCATGGCGATCTCGATGAGGCTCGCCCAGTAGTTCACGCCCACCGGGATCGCCGCATCGTTGAACTCGTAGGCTGGGTTATGCAGGCCTGCCGAGTCGCCGTTGCCGATATTGATGAAGGCGCCGGGACGCTCCTCCAGCATGTAGGAGAAGTCTTCCGAGCCCATGGTCGGCGGCACCTCGGTGTTGATTGCATCCGAGCCGAAGGCCTCCTTCGTCACGCTGGTGGCGAAATCGGTCTGGCCGGAATGGTTGAAGGTCACCGGATAGCCGCGGCGATAATTGAGCTGGTACTTCATGCCGAAGGCCTTCATCACGCCCTCGACGATCTCGGTGATGCGCTTCTCGGCGAGATCGCGGGTCTCCGGCGTCAGCGTGCGCACCGAGCCCTTGATCTCCGCGGTCTGCGGAATGACGTTGAAGGCCTCGCCGGCATTGAGCGCCGTCACCGAGACGACGATCGAGTCGAGCGGGTCGGCATTGCGCGAGGCAACCGTCTGCAGCGCGGTCACGAGCGCGCAGGACGCGACGATCGGGTCGTTGACGCGATGCGGCGCGGCCGCATGGCCGCCGAGGCCCTCGATCTTGATGTGGAGCTGGTCGGCCGCGGCCATCGCAGGACCCTTGCGGATCTCGAACTTGCCGACCGGCACGCCCGGCTTGTTGTGCATGCCGTAGACTTCCTGGATGCCGAAGCGGGTGATCAGACCGTCGTCGATCATCGCCTTGGCGCCGGCGCCGCCCTCTTCGGCCGGCTGGAAGATCAGCACGGCGGTGCCGTCGAAGTCGCGGGTCTCGGTCAGGTATTTGGCGGCGCCGAGCAGCATGGCGGTATGGCCGTCATGGCCGCAGGCATGCATCTTGCCGGGCACGGTCGAGCGGTGCGGGAGATTGGTCTCCTCGTGGATCGGCAGCGCGTCCATGTCGGCCCGCATGGCGATGACCCGGCCGGAATCCTGGCCCTTGCCCTTGATGACGCCGACGACGCCGGTCTGGCCGACGCCGGTGGCGACTTCATCGACGCCCCATTCGCGCAGCTTGTCGGCGACGAGGCCGGCGGTCCGATGGACGTCGTACATCAGCTCGGGGTGGCGATGGATGTCGCGGCGGATCGCGGTGATTTCCGGGGTGAGCGCCGCGATGATGTCGGTCTTGGGCATCGTATCCTCTGAGATGGAATGGGGCGACCGCGCAGAAAGCGGGTGCCGTCGCACAGGCTAGCCCAGCCGCGCCCTGCCTGTCCAAGCCGGTGGCGCGCAGGGGATGGGCCTCGGCGGAATGGCGGGCGGGCGCGAAGGCCGATCCACCGGGGCATCCCGTGCGCGCTGCGGCATTCCATGCCGCTGCGCAGACACGGGACCGTTCTCAGGAAAGGGTGCCTTTTTGAGAGGCTGCGCGTAGAGGCGCCTCCTCGTCATGCGGTCCCGTGTCTGCGGAGCACCGCTGCGCGCTGCACCGCGCACGGGATGACAGCTCCCTTTCCCGGCGCCGTTCCAGGCCACCAGCCAGGGGGCATTGACGGCATGACCAAGAGCCATGAGCGATCTGGGTAGCGTTAGTACAATAACTCGAAAATGCACCAGCCACGATTTGGCCTTGCTTCACGATTAGAGACAGCGGCATCCGTTCGGGCCATCGAGCTTATCTGGCCTGATCCTTTCCAATTCCCCATTACATGTTTGGTAGATGATGCGTCGCTTGTCGTTGCTTGCGTTACTATGCGGTTTCTTGCCTGCTGCTGCCATGGCCGATGGTACGCCCGAGAAAATATCCTTTCAGCCGCAGGTCAAAGGCCTCGGTTGCCTGAAGCCCGAAACCAAGGCGATGATCGCCGAACTCGTCGCGAAGATCGGTCCGATCCAGATCACCTCGACCTGCGGCGGCCGCCATGCCCGGAACTCGCAGCACTACAGCGGCCGGGCGATCGATTTCCGGCCGATGGCGACGTCGTCGCGCAAGGCCGCGGCCGCGGCGCGCGCGATCGACAATGTCGGCGGTGTCGGCACTTATTCCAACGGTCTGGTCCATGCCGATGTCGGCCAGCGCGAGGCATCCTGGTACGGCCACAAGCGCAGCCGTTACGCCTCCGCCAGCAAGCGCAGCCGTTATGCGAGGCTCGCCCGCAACAGCAACTGACGAAACCCGCGCGCTCTCTAGCGGGGCGCGGTCGTGAGCCTGTGCCGATAGACCAGATCATTCGGATCGGGTCTGTCGGCCACGAGATCGCGGACCGCGCCGAGCCGCTCCGCCACGGCGACCGAGGCTGCGTTGTCCGGCGCGATATAACTCACCAGTTCGGAGACCTCGAGTGCCTGCGCGGCCCAGTCGCGTAAGGAGCGGGCGGCCTCGGTGGCGTAACCCTGCCCCTCGTTGCCCTCGTAGAGCAGCCAGCCCAGCTCCTTCTCCGGGAAGAGCGGGCCGTGGCTGATGCCGACCTGGCCGATGCAGAGGCCGTCCGTGCGCCGGTCGATCATCAGCCCGCCATGGCCGAACAAGCTCCAGCAGGCGATGTCATGGCAGAACAGGCCCCAGGCTTGTTTTCGTGACAGTGGCCCGCCGAACCCGCCGGAGCGGGGCGAGGCCAGGAGGGCGGCATAGGCTGGAAAATCCGCCTCTGTCATGGGGCGCAGCGCGAGGCGCTGCGTTTGCAGCGTCGGGATCGATCGGTCGTTCATGGCCGGTTCCGGAATGGCAGCGGGATCGGCGTCAGACGCCGAAGCTCGTGCGCCAGCTCGCGATATCCTCGAGCGCGACATTCGAGCCGCAGAGTACGAGGCAGACGCGCTCGCCCTGCTGGAAGCTGTCCTTGCGCGCCAACGCGGCGGCGACCACGCAGGCCGCTGCCGGCTCCAGCAGCACCCGCCCGTTCTGGAGCACCCAGACGAGCTCGCGGACGGCGTCCGCGTCGGGCACCACGATGATGTCCTCGAGGAACTGCCGTGCCGCTGCCATGGTGCGCTTCGTCGCGAAAGGAGCGCCGAGCGTGCGGGCGATCGAGGTCGGGCGGATCGCGACAGGTTCGCCGGCCGCCAGCGCCTGCGTCATCGTTGTGGCGCCCTCGGTCTCGACGCCGTGCAGGCGCACGGCCGGATCAAGGCCCTTGAGCGCCGTGCCGACACCGGCCGAAAAGCCGCCGCCGCCGACCGAGATGAAGACATGGTCGAGCCGTCCGCCAGCGTCGGCCGCCAGTTCAAGGCCGAGCGTGCCGTGCCCGGCGATGATGGCCGGGTCGTCATAGGAATGGACATGCGTCATGCCTTGCGTGGCATAATCCTCTGCCTTGGCGAAGGCGGCGAGGGAACCCTCGCAGAGCTCGACTTGCCCGCCGGCCTCTTCCGTCAGACGGATATTCAGCGCCGGCGTCGCCTTCGGCATCAGCACCAGCGCCCGCGTCCCGACGGCCTTCGCAACGAGCGACACGGCGATGGCATGGTTTCCGCCGGAGACGGTGACGACACCGCGCTTCAGTTCGACCTCGCCCAGCCCCATCAGCTTGTTGTAGCAGCCGCGAACCTTGAAGGAGCCTCCGAGCTGCAGGCTCTCGACCTTCACCCAGGTCTCGACGCCAAGCCGCGCCGAAAGCCCCGCGCTGTAGTAGGTCGGCGTGCGGCGGACCTTGCCGGCAATGCGCGCCGCGGCGGCCTGGACGTCGGCAAGGGTGACGTCGAATGCGGTGACGTCGAATGTCATGGGGCTCTGGTCCTCTGCCGGGGCGATTCCGATCCGGCGGCACGAGAGCGCGGCGGATGCCCGCCCGTCAAGCGTCGACGAACCCCGTGAGGGCGTGGCTGAAAGCTGCCGTCAGGGAGCGGGCGGCGGGCTCGCCTTCGGTCGCGTATGGTTGACCGGGCGCGTCGGCAGCGGCACGGCGGGCCGGTCGGTGCGATACTGGCCCCGCGCGATGGCGCCGAACAGCAGCATCACGGCGGTCAGCGTCATCAGCCACCACGGCAGCAGCGGCGCGAAGCCGAAGACGCTGAGCGCGAAGGCGGTGGTGAAGGCGGCGACGCCGCCGGCGGCGAGCGCCCCGGTCATGCGGCCGGCAGCGCGGATCGCGAAATAGAGGCAGGCGGCCGCGGCAGCAGCGCCGACCAGCCCGAGCTCATACCAGGTTTCGAACAGCAGCGTCGCCGGAGCGGGCTGCGGCAAGGTCCCGCTCATCTGCCCGCGGACCACGGTGTCGAGGCCGTGCCCGGTGATCAGCTCGATCGGCGATTGCCGGATCACGTCGGCCCAGATCGACAGCATCTGCGCGAAATCATCGGCGCTGTCGGGCAGGATCGTGACGAGCGGCGCCATCAGGAAGGGCAGGACCGGCGCGAACAGCATCAGCCCGGCGACGATCGCCGCGATGATCTGCGCCGCGCGCTCGGGGTTGGCCGTGACCGCGCCGAAGGCGACGGCGCCGAAGATCATCGCCAGAGTCTCGCCATCCTCGAACCGCGTCAGCGCCAGCAGCGTCACGACGAGCGCCAGCCCGAGCGCGCTGAGACCGCGTTCGCGCGACAGCAGCCAGGCCAGCGCCGGCCAGGCCATGATCAGAATGATCGAAACGCCGCGCTCGACGGCGCCGGGCGGCGTCTCGGCATGGCGCAGCGCCGCGACCGCGATCAGCCCGAGCGCGAAAATGCCGGCGCTGCCGGTACCCAGCGCGACGAGGTTGAGGTTCGAGGAGCGCATCCGCTCGGGCAGGGCGGAAAGGCCGACGAAGCCGAGCACGGCTGCGAGCAGCAGATTGGCGGCCTTCTCGGCGGCCGCTGCCGGGAACGGACTCCAGACCAGCGACAGGAAGGCCCATCCGATCAGGCCGATCAGGATCAGGCCGGGGCGGCTGACCAGAAGCGCCCGGAGCATGCCCACGAATCTGCGGGGGTCCTCGATCAGGGTCGCGATGATCAGCAGCACGACGCCGATCGGCACCAGCACGACGGCGGCCCGGCGTGAGACCAGCGCGGCCAGCGGCAGGACGAGCGCCAGCGTGCCGAAGCCGATGCGCCGCAGCAGCAGCGCGGCATCGGTGGCCGGGTCGAGCGGAGCTTGGGCGTTGTTGCGGATCATGCGTTCCGGCGGGTCCTGACAGCCTCTCGGCCTGCCCGGCCGCCCGGGATGAGCCGCCGTCACCCTAGCGGGCGCAAGCGCCCGCGACTGTAGGTGCGGCGCAACACTGTCGCGACATCTCTCCGGCGGGATCGCGGGGGGCGTGGCATCGTCGCCTCTGGTCGAGCGGCGGCGTTCGTGAGAGAAACCGGCATGACCATGCTGGCAGCCATCCCCTTTGCGAGCGGCTTTCCGATCGATGTCTTCATGCACGGCCTCGTCGGCCGGCTGAAGCGGCAGGGCCTGCGCCTCGGCGGCGTGGTCCAGCATAACGATGCCACCTGCGACGACCGCTGCATGGCGATGTCGCTGGAGGACGTCGCCAGCGGCCGGCGCTTCCCGATCAGCCAGGATCTCGGCGCCGGCGCCTCGGGCTGCCATCTCGATGCGGCCGGATTGGCCGCCGCCGCCGTTGCCTTCTCCGATGCACTGGCCGGAGGCGTCGATCTCGTGATCGTCAACCGCTTCGGCAAGCAGGAGGCTTTGGGCGAGGGCCTGCGCCAGGAGATCGCCGGCGCGCTGCTCGCCGGCTTGCCGCTCCTGATCGCCGTGCGCAGCGATTTCCTGCCCGCCTGGCGCGCATTCGCCGGCGACGACTGGCTCGAACTGCCGCCCGACGAGGAGGCCGTCGAGCACTGGGCGCAGGCAGTGACGGCCGTCGCGGCCTGAGGCCCGTGGGGTGATCTTCCCGGGCAGGGTGTCGGAATGACAGGGCGCGCGGAAACGCCGACCATCGGCCTGATCCTTGCGGGCGGCCTCGCCCGGCGGATGGGCGGCGGCGACAAGGCGCTGAAGCCGCTCGCCGGCCGGCCGATCCTTGCTCATGTCGTCGATCGCCTGCGCGGCCAATGCGATGGGCTCCTGCTCAATGCCAACGGCGATCCGGCTCGTCTGGCCGCATTCGGCCTGCCGGTCGTCGCCGATACGGTGCCGGATTTCGCCGGACCGCTCGCAGGTGTTCTGGCCGGGCTCGACTGGATCGCCGCGCATCGGCCGCAAACCTTTTGGCTGCTGAGCGTCGCGGCCGATACGCCCTTCATTCCGGGTGATCTCGCTGCACGATTGCATCATGTGCGCGTTGCCGCCGGCACGCCGCTCGCCTGCGCTGCCTCGGCTGGGCGGCAACACCACGCCATCGGTCTCTGGCCGGTCGCGTTGCGGGAGGATCTGCGCGAGGCATTGGCCGCGGGCGAGCGCAGGCTCGGCCGCTGGGCGCAAGGTCATGGCGTTGCCGTTGCCGAGTGGCCGGCAGAGCCGATCGATCCCTTCTTCAACGTCAACACGCCGGAGGACCTCGCCGAAGCTGAGCGCCTCGCGACGGGCGCGAACTGACGGCGCCTATCCCTCCAGCAGCGCCTTCAGCGTCGCGAGATCGCGGCTGACCATGGCGGCATCGCGCGCCATCTCGTCGTCTGACATGCCGTCGCGCTGGAACAGCGTGAAGACGAGCTCCGCCCCGTCGCCATTGGCAACGACCCGCATCGGATTGTGCATGGCCGGGCCGTGCTCGGGGATGACGGCATGGTCGAGCACGCCATGATTGTTCGGCTCGCTGAACAGGATGCGCATCGGCCCCATCGGCGTCTCGGCGCGCCAGGTCATGCCCTCGACCGGCACGAAGCTGTGGCCGAGGCCCTCGGCCCAGCGCGGGAAGTTCACGGGGTCGGCGAGGAAGGCGTAGACCTCCTCGACCGGGCGATCGATACCGATCCCGATATGGCGGGCACGATGGACGGCCATGTCTTTCGTCCTTTTCACATCAAAACGCGGGTCATCCCGGCCGAAGCGAAACGAAGAGCCGGGATCCACGCCTGAACCTTTGCCGGAAGCACTCCGGCATGGATCCCGGATCGGCGCCGCCATAGGCGGCTTGTCCGGGATGACCGCGCGGTTCCACGCAAAGTCGATAAATGATGAGAACAAAATAGGAACATTTATGGCGGCCTGTCAAGCCGCCCGTGCCGCGGTGCCGCTTTACTCGATCACGATGCGCGGCGCTGCCCGGACCGCGCCCCCGAGGCTGGCCTGCACCTGCCGCGCCAGCGCGACATAGGCCTTGGCATGGGCGCTCGACGGATCGCTCGCGACGATCGGCCGGCCGCCGTCCGAGGTCTCGCGGATCGGCATGGCCAGCGGGATCTCGCCGAGGAAGGGGATGCCGAGCCGCTCGGCCTCGTGACGGGCGCCGCCATGGGCGAAGATGTCGGAGCGATGTCCGCAGGCCGGGCAGGTGAAATAGCTCATGTTCTCGACGAGGCCGAGGATCGGCACCGCGACCTTCCTGAACATGGCGACGCCGCGGCGTGCGTCGAGCAAGGCGAGGTCCTGCGGCGTCGAGACGATGACGGCGCCGGCGAGCGGCACCTGCTGGGCCATGGTGAGCTGGGCGTCGCCGGTGCCCGGCGGCATGTCGACGACCAGCACGTCGAGCTCGCCCCAGGCGACCTCGCGCAGCATCTGGGTGATCGCCGAGATCACCATCGGCCCGCGCCATATCATCGGTGTTTCCTCATCGACGAGGAAACCGATCGACATCACCTTGAGGCCATAGGCTTCCATCGGCGCGAGCGTCCGGCCCGAGACGATCTGTGGCTTGCCGGTGATGCCGAAGATCTTCGGCATGGACGGCCCGTAGATGTCGGAATCGAGCACGCCGACCTTGAGGCCGAGCGTCGCGAGCGCCACCGCGAGATTGGCTGCGGTCGTCGACTTGCCGACGCCGCCCTTGCCGCTGGCCACCGCGATGATCTGCTTCACACCCGGCACGCCGGCAGGCTTCGGCGCGCCGCCCGGTCCGGGGCGCTGCGCCTGCTGGCGCGCCTGCATGCCGGCGGAGGGGGCGGCCTTGTCGGCGGTCAGCCCCACCAGAACCTGCGTCACGCCCGGCAGGCCGCCGACGGCGCTCTCGGCCGCCTTGCGCACCGGCTCCATCGCTGCGGCTTCCGTCGCGTCGATGCCGATGGCGAAGATCACCTTGCCGCCATCGACGAGGATGTCGCCGATGCGGCCGGAGGCGGCGAGGGATTGCCCGCTCGCCGGCAGCTTCACCAGTTCGAGCGCCCGCAGGACATCGGCTTGGGAGACGGTCACGTCGTTGGACTCCGTTGGCTGGTCTGTCGCGGCTAAGCCGCCTTGCGGATATGGAAGACGAGGGCGCCGTCCGCATCCCCCTGTTGCTCGATGATGTCGCCGGTTTCGCGGACGAGATTCGGCAGGTCGATGGCGGCCATTGGATCCGTGCAGTGCACGATGAGCAAGCTGCCGGCCGGTGCGGCAATCAGCGCCTTGCGCACGCGCAGCACCGGGAGCGGGCATTTCAGGCCGCGCAGGTCGAGCGGAATGGTGTCCAGGGTCGTGCCCGTCGTCGTCATGCTGCTTCATAGGACGGCAGTTCGGGAGCGGGCAACCGCCGCCGTGCCGCAGGGTGCTTGACCCCGTCTGCGGTGGCGACGATGAAGAATGATCGATCGGGAGGAAACGGGCGGCGATGCGCTCAGGCAGCCGAAGCAGGCGGGGACCGTGATGGCGCGGCTGGGCGGTGGCCGGACCGATTCCGGGCTCGTCACGCTTGATGCAGCGGCGGCCGATGCGGCCTCGCGCGTGCATCCGGTCGCCGGCACGGTCGAACTGCCGCTCGCCGAGGCCGACGGTCGTGTGCTGGCGCAAGCGCTGATCGCGCCGCGCGATCTCCCGCCCTTCGCCAATTCCGCGGTGGATGGCTATGCCATCCGCTTCGCCGATCTCGCGGCTGGAGCGGCGACCAGCGTGCCGGTGCTGGGCAGGACGATGGCCGGTGAGGTCCCCGCGAGATTGGAGAGAGGCGCCTGGCGCATCTTTACCGGCGCTCCGGTTCCCGCGGGCGCCGATACCATCGTGATGCAGGAGGATGTCGTCGCAAGCGATGGCGCGGTTATCCTGCCGGCGGGAATCAAGCGCGGCGCCAATCTGCGCCTGGCGGGCGAGGATGTCGCGCGCGGGCGGGAGGTGCTGCCGGCCGGCCGGCGCCTGCGCCCGCAGGATCTCGGGCTGCTGGCGGCGCTCGGGCTGGCTGACGTCACCGCGCGCCGCCGCCCGCGCGTCGCGCTGTTTTCCACCGGCGATGAACTCATCGAGCCCGGCCAGCCGCTTGGCCCCGGCGCGATCTACGACGCCAACCGGGCGATGTTGCGCGCGATGCTGACGCGTGCCGGTGCCGAGGTCGCCGATCTCGGCATCCTGCGCGACGAGGCAACGGGCCTCGAGCGGCGGCTGCGCGAGGCGGCGGCCGATTGCGATCTCGTCATCACCTCCGGCGGCGTCTCGGTCGGCGAGGCCGATCATGTCAGGGATGCTGTGCTCGCTTGCGGCGCGCTCGATCTCTGGCGGGTCGCGATCAAGCCGGGCAAGCCGATCGCGATCGGCAGCGTCGCCGGGACGCCCTTCGTCGGACTACCCGGCAATCCCGTCGCGGTCTTCGTCGGCTTCGCCTTCGTCGCCCGCCCGCTACTGGCCCGGCTCGCTGGCGAAACCTATGCTCCACCGACAGCCCGGCCGGTCCGGTTGGGCTTCGCCTGTGCCAGGAAGTCGGGCCGTCGCGAGTTCCTGCGGGTGTCGCTGGAGCAGGATGCCGAAGGCGGGATCATCGCGCGCAAGCATCCCGGCGAGGGAGCCGGCTCGCTCGCCTCGCTCGCGCAATCCGATGGGCTTGTCGTGTTGGCCGAGGACGTCGCGCGGGTCGAGGTGGGCGATTCTGCGCCCTTCCTGCCCTATGCGGAATTGCTCTAGAGCATTTTCGAGCGAAGTGGACACCGGTTCGCGTGAAGAAAATGCTATAAAACAAATACCTAGAGTAATTTCATGATTCGAAGAATTACGAAATTACTCTAGTCGCGCCGGAAGATCACGCTCGCCCCCCAGCCGAGGAACAGCGCCAGCAGCACCGTGGCAAGACCGTACAGGACGGCCCAGTCATAGGCGCCCTGAGCCAAGCGTTGCTCGATGCCGGTCTTGATCACCTCGAAATTGGTCTGCTGGCGCGCCAGCGGAACGCCGCCGGAATAGAGCACGATGTCGACGGTGTAGGAGCCGGTCGGGGCTGTCGCGGGGATGTCGACGGGCGCGCTGAACAGCGCGCTCGACAGGAAGGTGACGCCGCGCTCCTCGTAGCCGTAGAGGTCCTTGCTCTGCATGATCCGGACAAGGCTTTCGCGGAAGCGCCGCGCGCCGGGATCGAGATCGACCCAGCTGCCGGAGGGCCGTTCGGCATTGACGAGGCCGATCCGGTCGCGCTGCGCCGTCTCGTTGCTCATCATCTCTGCGATCGGCCGGTTGGTGGCGACATGCAGGAACACCGGGTTCTCGGGAAAGCGCCGTTGCGTCCGGTTGATCCAGATCGGGCCGAACTGCTCCTTTTCGCGCACCAGCAGCATGCGCCTGGGGCCGCGCACCGTGACGATGATGTCGTAGGGATCGCCGCGCGCGACCGTCCGTCCATCGCGCTCGACCAGTCCGAACACGGTGAGCTGGCTGCCGGTATAGTTCGAGGTGATCTGGATCTGGTGGCTCGACATCGCCGCGATCAGTGTTTCGGCGCGGGCGGCGCCGGTTGCGATACCGATCGCGAGAGCGGCGAGGAGTGCGGCGAGCCACCTCATCGTCCGCTCTCCGGCACGACCACCGAGAAGGGCTCGCTCGGCGGGATGAACAGCTCGATGGCGAAGCGCAGACCGACCGACAGGATCAGCAGCGCCAGCAGCAGGCGGAAGGATTCGACATTGAGGTTGCGCGCCGCCCGCCCGCCGAACTGCGCGCCGATCACGCCGCCGACCAGCAGCAGCACGGCCAGCACGATATCGACCGACTGGTTGGTGACGGCGTGGAGCACGGTCGCGCCGGTCATCGTCACCAGGATCTGGAACAGCGAGGTGCCGACCACCACGGCCGGCGGAATCCGGAAGAAGTAGATCAGGCCGGGCACGAGAATGAAGCCGCCGCCGACGCCGAGGACCGCGCCGATGAAGCCGATCACGATGGCGAGCAGGGCGATCGGGATCACGCTGCAATAGAGGCCTGAGCGATAGAAGCGCTGGCGGAAGGGCAGGCCCATCCACCAGGGATGCATGCCGCCGCGCCGCTTCAGCCGGGCCGGCTTGCCGGCCCGGACGCGCAGCATCGCGCGCAGCGCGTCGTAGAGCATCAGCCCGCCGATGATCGAGAACAGCGTGACATAGGACAGCGTGATGACGAGCTCGAGCTGGCCGAGCCGGCGCATGGCGTTGAAGAACAGCACGCCGAGCACGGTGCCGAGGATGCCGCCGCTGACCAGCACGCCGCCGAGCTTGAGGTCCAGCGCCTTGCGCCGGAGATAGGTGAGGACGCCGGTCATCGAGGAGCCCGCGACCTGCGCCGCGACCGTCGCGACGGCGACCGCCGGCGGGATGTCGAGGAAGATCAGCAGCGGCGTCAGCAGGAAGCCGCCGCCGACGCCGAATAGGCCGGAGATGAAGCCCACCGCGCCACTCAGGCCGAGAACCATCAGGACGCTGATCGGCAGCTCGGCGATCGGCAGGTAAATCTGCACGCTTACCCCTCGCAAGGCTGGCGCATGGACATGGACCTGCGCCTGATGGGTCCCAGACTACGCTGTCCGGGTTAAGACGAATTTCCGAAAGGAAAAGGCGGGCCGCTTCCGGCCCGCCTCAGGAAACGATCGTTCTTCCTGCCGCGTCAACACGTCGAAAGCATGACGTTGCGCAACGCGGCTCAGGTCCGGGACGGTTTGCCGGGCTTCGGCGCCGCTGCGGTCGGCTGGGGGTCCCAGCCCTTGGCGGGTGGCGTCACCTCGTTCGAGGCGGCGTCGAGCGTCTTGGGCTTCCAGCTCGCCGCCAGCCCCTTGGCCGCGGCGAGGTCCTCCGGCTTCAGGCGCTGGGCCACCTCGTCGCGCTTGCGGCCGGCATCCTCGTCGCCCTGGCCGGCCGCGACCGAGAACCAGAGGAAGGACTGGGCGAGATCGGTCGGGGCGCCGAGGCCGCGTCCGAGCAGAACGGCGAGATTGTACTGGCTGTCGCGGACGCCGAGCTCGGCGGCGCGGCGGAACCATTCGGTGGCCATGGCATAGTCCGGCTTGCCGGAAGCGCCTTCGGCATGGAGCACCGCGAGGTTATGCATGGCCTTGGCGTTGCCGCGCTCGGCGGCGCGTTGGTACCAGATCCGGGCGAGCGACAGGTCGCGCTGCGTGCCGATGCCCTTCTCGAACATGTTGCCGACGCGGAACTGGGCAGGCGCGAGGCCGGCGACCGCCGCACGCTCGAACAGGCGCAGCGCCAGCTTCGGGTCGCGCTGGTTGGCCGGGCCGTCGGCGGCCTTGGTCGCCAGCTCGTAGACGGCACGGGCATCGCCGTCCTGAGCCGCCTTGCGCAGGCCGGCACTGCCGAACCCGGCCGGCAGGTCGCCGATCCCGGTGACGAGCTGGGTCTGCTCGGCCGGTGCCGGCGGAGCCGCTTCAGTGGCTGCCGGAGTGGCGGGCGCGGCCGAAGCGGTGATGGATCGCTCGGGCGCGGCGTTGCTGGCGGGGGGCTGCGCATCCTGCGGGGCGGTGGGCAGCGCCGAGGACTGGTCCTTGGCGGGAGCCTGTGCCGGCGCGGCCGGTGCCTCGGGCTGGGCGGCGGGCGGCGTGATCAGGCTGCGCGCTTCGCTGTTGGCGGTCTTGGCGCCGCCGCCGCGCAACTGGGTCGTCACGAGATGTGCGGTGCCCATGGCGAGGATCAGCGCGGCGAGGCCGAGCAACAGGGGGCGCTTGCGCTTCTCCAGAATCTCCTTGAGGCGGCCGGGGCTCTTCGCCGACGGCTCCACGGCGGGCGAGGGCGTCGCGGCGGCGGCTTCGCTCGCGGCCTTGGCCGAGCGCCGCGCGGCGGCGATCAGGCTCTGGCGGACCGATTGCGGGTCCTGCGCACCGCCGATCGCAGTCTCGGGGCGCGGGCGTCCGGAGCCGGGCTCCAGCGGGATGTCGAAGGCCGTGCTCGCCGGCAAGGTCGGCTCGGTGCGGGCGGGCTCGCTTGCCGGAGCGCCGAAGCGGTCCTGCGCGGCGGCGCCGAGCGAGATGTTCGAGCCGTCGCGAGCCGGAACGGGATTGGAGCGGACGACGCCATCCCCGGAGCGCATCGCTGCGGCCAGCCCGTTCGTCTGGGGGCGCCGCTCGCCCTGCAATTCGGCTTCGAGGCTCGCGAGTCGCGACATGATCGCCTCGAGCGAGCCGTGGACGGCGCCGAGCGCGTTCCGCGTCTGGCTGTCGGACGAGACATGGGTGTCGCGCAGGCCCGTGACCAGGCTCGACAATTCGGCGATGCCCTGGCCGGACGCCGTGCTGGCGGCCTGAGTGAGAGCGGCGCGTTCGGCCGCCGTTTCCTCGCGCATGGTGCGCAGGTGCACGACGAGATCCTGCAGCGTGCGCTCCATGCCGTTTTCGGCGGAACGGGTCGCGGACGCCTCGTCGAGACGGCTGGCGATGCCGGAGATCTGCCGTTCGAGGGCATCGAAGGATTCGGCGTTCGCGCCGGGCGCGCCGGCCTCGTCGATCTTATCGGCGAGGTGGCGCAGCATCTGCTCGATCGGGTTGAGGTCGACCGAAGCCGGGCCCTCTCCGACCATCCGGGTCAGTTGGCTCGAGGCCGCGAGGCTCTCGATCCGGCCGGAAAGAGCCTCGATCTGCCGGGTGACGGCCGACGGCCCCTGTTCGGCCAGGACCTCGATCTGCTGCTGCAGCGAGTCGATGCGGCTGGCGAGGTAGTCGCTCTGCCGCGTCCCATGGGCCTCGTCGAGCTTCTGGGAGGCGATCGCGTCGAACTTGTGCGAGAGGGCGTCGATCTGGGTGCCCAGCGACGTCAGCAGGCTGGCGCCGGGGAAGTCGCCGCGCTGCGACAGTACGGCGCCGCGCACGTCGTCGATCGCGCTCGCCAGGCTGCGCAACTCGCTCATGTCGGGCTGGACGTCGCGCAGCCGGCCGATCTCGAAACCGAGCGTGGCGACCTGCTGGGAGAGGTCGTCGAGCTTGTGGTCCTGCGCGCCGGCGCCGAGCAGGTCGCGCAGTTCCGCGATGTCGCGCCGGACAGGGTCGAGATTGCTGACCTGGCCGCCGCGGGTCGCGAGCGCATCGACCTTGGCGGCGAGATGCGCGATTTCGAGCTGGAAGCGCTGATAGCTCTCGCCTGCCCGGTCCTGCGACAGCCGCGAGACTTCCGCCTCGATGCGGGTGAGGGGCTTGAGCAGGGGTTCGAACTGGTCGCGCCGATCGAGCCGGTCGAGGCGATCGGCCAGGAGACCGATCTTGGCCTCGATGGCGCTGGTGTCGACACGCACCGGGGCGGCAGGCCGCTGCGGTTGCGGCGGGCGGCGGCCGTCATAGGAGAGGCGCGAGCCGATCTCGCGCAAATCCTCGCGCAAGGCCGAGATGCGCTCGGGCGCGACCGCAGTCGGGCGGGCGGCCACGGCCTCGTCGGTATCGAGGAAGCGCTGGCGCGTGCGGATATCGGTGACGGCGGCGGCCAGCCCCTCGCGGCTGAAGGCGAGGCGGGGCGCCTGCTCGGCGCGGACCTGCTGGGCCTCGAGATCGCGGCGCTCGATCTCGGCGATGCGCTCGCCCATCGTCTTGATCGCGTCGGCGATGACGTTGGTGGCGCGCTCCTGCCGCTCGGCGGAGCCGCGCTCGCTCGACGACAGGCGGTCCTCGGTCTTCTCGATCCAGCGGGTGATCGAATCCAGCGCGCCAGCGGTCCGGGCATTGGCTTCGCGGGTCATGCTTTCGAGCGCGGCCGCCTGGCCGACGAGGCTGTCGATAGCCTCGCGTGACGGGGCTGGGGTGGGAGGGGCCTGACGCGGCGCTGTGTCGGTCCGGCCCTGTGACAGGCGGGCCAGCCGCTCGGACAGCGCGGCTATGTCGAGCTGCTCCGGTGCGGACGGAGCAGGGCCCACGTCGCTCTCGTCGCGAATCTTGTGGTCGAGCCATTCGCCCAGCGTCATGCCCGCCCGGCGGGCTGCCGCCTTTGCCGCATCGCGCGTCCGGGGATCGACGCCCTTCACGCTCCAGGGCAAGCTATTGGCCATGATCTCGCTCGCCTAAGGGGACCTTGTCTGCGGCAAGCGAGGCCCCCTGATGCCGTCGCCTTCCGCGCGAACCTCGGCTGATCGTGAAGATACCGTTGACGAAGCCACGAGGCCGATGCGCGTTCCCGACATTTGGCCGGCATGGTAAACAGCAGGTTAATAACCGGGGTCCCGATCGTTAATTTTCTCCGAATGCCCCATGGGAGGACGCCTTTCCGGGGCATGTAACGGTAACTTACCCCGCCAGGGCGACGTATTACCTGACGCTGCGGGAGGACCTTGCCTATCACTTGGGTATCGGTCGATGCCGTCAGAAGGTCGGCGATTCGATCCCATCGCAAGGATTGCAGCTTTCATGTCACGCCAAAGCTTGGCTATGGCGGGTTCCTCGATTCATGAAACCCGCTCCGCCGCCGCCTCTGCCGACGCCGACCAGACCGGCGATTTCACCATCAGCGACCTCGCCCGCGATTTCGGCGTGACGCTGCGCACGCTGCGCTTCTATGAAGCGCGCGGCCTTATCGCGCCGAGCCGCTCCGGGATGACGCGCATCTATTCGGCGCGCGACCGGGCCCGGCTCGCCCTGATCCTCAAGGGCAAGCAGCTCGGTTTCACGCTCGTCGAGATCCGCGCCATGCTCGCCAACGAGGACAAGAAGGGCGGGGCCGGCGATAAGGCGGCCTCCGTCGGCGGCCTTCAGCTCAGCCGCGAGCAGATCGTCGAGCAGCTTGAGCTGCTGCGCAGCCAGCGCGCCGAGATCGAGAGCGCGATCACCGAGCTCGAAGCCTCGCTTTCGCGGCTCGGCAAGGCCTGAGCGGCGGTTTTCCGGCGCAAGCTCAAGCGCGTCATCCCCAAAGCCCCGGCTCCGCCGGGGCTTTTTTTATGGCCGCGTCACGCTCCCGCCATCCCGAGGACCACAAAGTCGCAACGTTGCAGTTGCAACTTCGCTCAAATTGTTTATATATGAACTATCTTGATGCGGCGGCAGGGTTCAAGCGCCGCCTTTGCGACGAGAGGGAGGATCCGATGCCGGTCTACAAGGCGCCCGTCGACGACACGCTTTTCCTGCTCAACGACGTCTTCAACATCGAGCGCTACAACAACCTGCCGGGCTTCGCCGATGCGTCTGGGGACGTGATCGAGGCCGTGCTCGGCGAGGGCGCGAAGCTCTGCGAGGAAGTCCTCCAGCCGATCAATTATTCCGGCGACCAGGAAGGCTGCACCCGCCATCCCGACGGCAGCGTGACCACCCCGAAGGGTTTCAAGGAGGCCTATCAGGCCTATGCCGGCGGCGGCTGGATCGGCCTTGCCATGGACCCGGAATATGGCGGTCAGGGCCTGCCCTACACGCTCGGCGCCGTGATGAACGAATACGCCTCGGCTGCGAACATGGCTTTCGCCATGTATCCGGGCCTGACCATGGGCGCGATCGCCGCGCTCTACGTCCATGGCTCCGACGAGATCAAGCAGACCTACCTGCCGAAGATGATCGACGGCACCTGGTCGGGCACCATGAACCTGACCGAGCCGCATTGCGGCACCGATCTCGGCCTGCTCAAGACCAAGGCCGTGCCGAACGGTGACGGCTCCTACGCCATCTCCGGCACCAAGATCTTCATCTCTGCCGGCGAGCAGGACATCACCGAGAACATCGTCCACCTCGTGCTCGCCCGCATCGAGGGCGCGCCGGCCGGCGTGAAAGGCATTTCGCTCTTCGTCGTGCCGCGCAACAAGTTAAGCGGGGATGGCTCTGTCGGAGAGAACAACCACGTGTCCTGCGGCTCGATCGAGCACAAGATGGGCATCCACGGCAACGCGACCTGCGTCATGAACTATGACGGCGCCCAGGGCTGGCTGGTCGGAGCCGAGAACAAGGGCCTCAACGCCATGTTCGTGATGATGAATGAGGCTCGCCTCGGCGTCGCGATCCAGGGACTCGCCCAGTCCGAGGTCGCCTATCAGAACGCTGTCGCCTATGCGAAGGAGCGCCTGCAAGGCCGCGCGCTGACCGGCGCCAAGGAGCCGGCCAAGCCGGCCGACCCGATCATCGTCCACCCGGATGTGCGCCGCACGCTGATGTCGATCAAGGCCTTCAACGAGGCGGCCCGTGCCTTCGTGCTCTGGAACGCGCTGAAGTCCGACATCGCCCATCGCTCCGGCGATGCGGCCGAGCGCCAGGCGGCCGACGACCAGCTCGGCCTGATGACCCCGGTGCTCAAGGGCGTGCTCACCGATGTCGGCTTCGACAACGCGGTGAAGGCGCAGCAGATGTTCGGCGGCCACGGTTACATCGCCGAGACCGGCGTCGAGCAGTTCGTTCGGGATGCCCGCATCGCCATGATCTACGAGGGCGCCAATGGCGTGCAGGCGATGGATCTCGTCGGCCGCAAGCTCGGCCGCGACGGCGGCCGCGGCATCATGGCCTTCTTCAACGAGGTCGGCGGCTTCCTGAAGGAGAATGCCGAGGACGAAGCGCTGAAGCCGCTGCTCGGGCCGCTCCAGGTCTCGCTCGGTCATCTCCAGCAGGCGGCGATGTGGTTCATGAACAACGCCCTCGCCAAGCCAGACAATGCCGGCGCGGGCGCCTCCGATTTCATGCATCTGCTCGGTCTCGTCTCGCTCGGCTACATGTGGGTGAAGATGGCCAAGGCGGCGCAGGAGAAGCTCAAGGCCGGTGCCGACGAGCGCATGAGTGGCAAGCTCGTCACGGCCCGCTTCTTCATGGAGCGCACCTTGCCGGAAACCGCAGCCCATCTGGCGCGGATCACCTCCGGCGCGGACACCACCATGGCGCTCAGCGTCGAGCAGTTCTGACGGATTTTCCGAGCTGAACCCGTCATCCCGGACAAGCCGCGAAGCGGCGGCGATCCGGGATCCATCATCGAGCTCCGGCGCCCTTCGATGGATCCCGGATCTCCGCTTCGCTCCGTCCGGGATGACGGCGCGTTTCTTTCGATTACTCTGGGTTCGAAGCGGCTCAGTCTGACGCCGAGTGAAGAGCCGAAAACGACCGGCCACTCCGGGAGGAGCAACATGGCAGACGCATTCATCTACGATCACGTCCGGACGCCGCGCGGCAAGGGCAAGGCTGATGGCTCGCTTCACGAAGTCACGGCGATCGAGCTCGGCACCCAGGCCTTGCGCGCGATCAAGGACCGCAACGATCTCGATCCGCTCCTCGTCGAGGACGTGGTGATGGGTTGCGTAGACCCGGTCGGCGAGGCCGGCGCCGATATCGCCCGCACCGTCGCGCTCAAGGCCGGCTACGGCAAGGAAGTTCCGGGCGTCCAGATCAACCGCTTCTGCGCCTCGGGCCTCGACGCGGTGAACCTCGCCGCGGCACAGGTCATGTCCGGCCAGAAGGAGATGGCGATCGGCGGTGGAGTCGAGTCGATGTCGCGCGTCGGCATGGGCGCCTCGGGCTTCGGCATCGCTGTCGACCCCAGCGTCGCCATCGACACCTATTTCATGCCGCAGGGCGTCGCGGCCGATCTTATCGCGACCAAATACGGCTTCTCCCGCGACGATGTCGACGCCTTCGCGGTGCGCTCGCATCAGCGCGCCGCCAAGGCCTGGACCGAAGGCCGCTTCAAGAACTCGGTGATCCCCGTCACCGACGTCAACGGCCTCGTCATCCTCGACCGCGACGAGACGATCCGTCCCGGCACCGACATGCAGACGCTGGCCGCGCTCAAGGCCTCCTTCGTCCAGATGGGCGAGATGGGCGGCTTCGATGCCGTCGCGACCTCGGCGCACCCGGATGTCGAGTTCGTCAACCACGTCCACCATGCCGGCAATTCGTCGGGCATCGTCGATGGCGCGGCCGCCGTGCTCGTCGGCTCCAAGAAGGCCGGCAAGGTGGCCGGCCTGAAGCCGCGCGCCCGCATCAAGGCCTTCGCGACCGTCGGCTCCGACCTGGCGTTGATGCTGACCGGCCCGGTCGACGTCACCGAGCGCGTGCTGAAGAAGGCCGGCATGTCGATTGGGGATATCGACCTGTTCGAATTGAACGAGGCCTTCTCCTCGGTCGTGCTGCGCTACCAGCAGGCGCTCGACATCGACGACGCCATCCTGAACGTCAACGGCGGCGCCATCGCCATGGGCCACCCACTCGGCGCGACCGGCGCGATGGTGCTGGGTACCGTGCTCGACGAGCTGGAGCGGCAGGACAAGCAGACCGCTTTGGTGACGCTTTGCGTCGCCGTCGGCATGGGCGTCGCCACCATCATCGAGCGGGTGTGACAGGCGTCATCCCGTGCGCGCTGCGGCACGCAGTGCCGCTGCGCAGACACGGGACCGCGTGACGAGAGAACGCCCGAACACTGCCTTTTCCTGATGACGATCCCGGATCGCCGCGATGCGGCGTCCGGGATGACCCGACCCACCGGAGGGAACGTCCATGAACCTCACCAATTTCCGCTTCGAGACCGACGCCGACGGCATTGCCGTCGCGACCTGGGACATGCCGGGCCGCTCGATGAACGTCATCACCCCGCAGGTGATGGAAGAGCTCAACCAGATCGTCGACAAGGTCGCGGGCGATGAAGCCATCAAGGGCTGCGTCATCACCTCCGGCAAGGAGAGCTTCTCCGGCGGCGCCGACCTCACCATGCTCCAGGGCCTGCGCGATCTCTATGTGACGCTCGCCAAGGAGAAGGGCGAGGCGGTCGCGATGCAGAGCTTCTTCGACGAGAGCCGCAAGCTCAGCCAACTCTACCGCAAGCTCGAGACCTGCGGGAAACCCTTCGCCGCGGCGATCCATGGCGTCTGCCTCGGCGGCGCTTTCGAGCTCTCGCTCGCCTGCCAGTACCGCGTCGTCTCTGACGATGCCTCGACCCGCGTCGGCCTGCCCGAGATCAAGGTCGGGCTGTTTCCGGGCGCCGGCGGCACCCAGCGCGTGGCGCGCCTGATGCAGACCGGCGACGCGCTCCAGATGATGTTCAAGGGCGAGCAGGTGAAGGCATTGCCGGCGCGCAATTCCGGCCTCGTCCATGTCGTCGCTCCGCGTGCCGACATCGTCCAGAACGCCAAGGACTGGCTCAAGGCCAACCCGCAGGCGACTCAAGCCTGGGACCAGAAGGGCTTCAAGCTGCCCTCCAACAAGGTGCATTCGCCGGCCGGCATGCAGATCTGGCCGCCGGCCAGCGCGATCTATCGCCGCGAGACCAACGACAACTACCCGGCCGCACGCGCCATCCTCTGCGCGGTCTATGAGGGCTTGCAGCTCCCGATCGATCTCGGCCTCAAGGTCGAGAGCCGCTACTTCGCAAAAATTCTGCGGACGAAGGAGGCGGCCTCGATGATCCGCTCGCTCTTCGTCTCGATGCAGGAGCTCAACAAGGGCGCCCGCCGCCCGGCTGACGTGCCGCCGTCCAAGCTCAAGAAGGTCGGCGTCATCGGTGCCGGCTTCATGGGCGCCGGCATCGCCTATGTCACCGCCAATGCCGGCCTTGAGGTCGTGCTCGTCGACCGCGACATCGAGGCGGCTGAGAAGGGCAAGGCGTACTCGCACAAGCTGGTCTCCGACCAGATCATGAAGGGCCGCGCCAAGACCGCCGACCGCGACGCGCTGCTCGGCCGCATCAAGGCCTCGGCTGACTATGCCGATCTCAAGGGCTGCGACCTGATCGTCGAGGCGGTCTTCGAGGACCCGAAGGTCAAGGCCGAGGTCATCGCCAAGGTCGAGGCCGTGGTCGGTCCTCGCACCATCTTCGGCTCCAACACCTCGACGCTGCCGATCACCGGCCTCGCCGAGAACAGCCAGCGGCCGAGGAATTTCATCGGCATCCATTTCTTCTCGCCGGTCGAGAAGATGCTGCTGGTCGAGGTCATCATGGCCAAGAAGACCGGCAAGAAGGCGCTCGCCATGGCGCTGGACTTCGTCCGCGCCATCAAGAAGACGCCGATCGTCGTCAACGACGTCAGGGGCTTTTATGCCAATCGCTGCGTCGGCAACTACATCCGCGAAGGCCACCTCATGCTGATGGAGGGCGTGCCGCCGGCGATGATCGAGGCCGCCGGCAAGCAGGCCGGCATGCCGGTCGGCCCGCTCTCGCTCAATGACGAGGTTGCGGTCGATCTCGCCTACAAGGTGCTGAAGGCGACCCAGGCCCAGCTCGGCGAGGGCGCGGTCGATCCGGCGCAGGAGAAGCTGCTCGCCGACATGGTCGAGAAGCACGGCCGCCTTGGCCGCAAGAACAGGAAGGGCTTCTACGATTATCCGGAAGCCGGGCCGAAGCGGCTCTGGCCGGGTCTCGCCGAGCTCGTCGGCAAGCGGCTCGACCCCGAGAGCGTCGACATGGAGGAGCTGAAGCATCGCCTCCTGGTGACGCAGGCGCTCGAAGCCGCGAAGACCTATGAGGAAGGCGTCGTCACCGATCCGCGCGAGGCCGATGTCGGCTCGATCATTGGCTTCGGCTTCGCGCCTTACTCGGGCGGCACGCTGTCCTATATCGACAATATGGGCGCGGCCGGTTTCGTGAAGCTTTGCGAGAAGCTGGCCAAAGCCCATGGCGAGCGCTTCAAGCCGAACCGCCTGCTGAAGCGCATGGCCAAGACCGGCGAGAGCTTCTACGGCACAGCCGAGAAGAGGGTGGCCTGAGCCTTCCGGCTCACGCCGCTAATCTCGTGCGCAATAGCGCCACGAGCCAGTCCGCGAAGACCTGCAGCCGGCGCGACAGGTGCCGGCGGTGGGGATAGAGCAATGTCATCGGCATCGGCGCAGCCTGGTGCCGGGGCATCACCTCGACGAGCTCGCCCGCCGCGAGATGCTCGGCGACATCATAGGCTGGAATCTGGATCAGCCCGAGCCCGGCGAGGCAGCAGGCGATGTACGCCTCTGCGCTGTTGACGGTGACGCGGCCGGGCAGCGCGCGGCTGTAAACCGCGCCATCCTCCAGCCATTCCCAGGGTTCGATCCGCCCCGTCGACGGCGAGGCGTAGTTGACGGCCTTGTGTCCGTCGAGTTCGCCGGGATGTCCGGGCGTGCCATGGGCGGCGAGGTAGCTGGGAGTTGCGACATTGATCAGCGGCAATTCCCCGACCGCACGCGCGATCAGTCCTGAATCGCTCAAGGGACCGACGCGCAGCACGCAGTCGATGCCGTCCTCGATCAGGTTGCTTGCCCGGTCGGTGACGCTGAGGTCGATATCGATCTCGGGATAGCGGGCGAGGAAATCCGGCAGGGCCGGCGCGATGATCAGGCGCCCGATCCGGCCGGGCACATCGATCCTCAGGCGCCCGGCAGGGCTCGCCGTGCCATGACGGAACAGCGCCTCGGTTTCCTCGACATCGGCGACAAGCCTTGCGCAATGCTCGTAGAAGGCTGCGCCATCTTGCGTCGCCGAGACCCGCCGCGTCGTCCGGTGGAGAAGCCGCGTGCCGATCCGTTGTTCGAGGGTGGCGACCGCCGCCGAGACCGAGGAACGCGGCAGTCCGAGCGCCTTGGCAGCCTGGGTGAAACTCTCGCATTCGACGACGCGGGCATAGATGCGGAAGAGGTCGATGCGGTCCAAATCGGCGCTCCATATTGTTCGCGATTCTTGACCAGTGATGTCCTGATCAAAATCTTTATGGCCGATTTCGGGACGATATGTTGTGGCCATCGATTGCAGCGAACAGGAGCATGCGATGGCCGATCACGGCATCAAGGGTAAGACGGTCCTGATCGCCGGTGGCGCCAAGAATCTCGGCGGTCTGCTGGCGAAGGACCTGGCGGTGCAGGGCGCGAAGGCCGTCGCCATCCACTACAACAGTGCTCCGGCCAAGGCCGAGGCCGAGCAGACCCTCGCGGCGATCAAGGCTGCCGGTGCGGCGGCCCATGCCTTCCAGGCTGACCTGACCTCGGCGGCTGCGATGGAGAAGCTCTTTACCGACGCCAAGGCGGCGATGGGCTCGATCGACATTGCGGTCAACACGGTCGGCAAGGTGCTGAAGAAGCCGATGGTCGAAATCAGCGAGGCCGAGTTCGACGAGATGAGCGCGGTCAATTCGAAGACGGCGTTCTTCTTCCTCAAGGAGGCCGGGAAGCATGTCAGCGACAACGGCAAGGTCTGCACGCTGGTGACCTCGCTGCTCGGTGCCTACACGCCGTTCTATGCCAGCTATGCCGGCACCAAGGCCCCGGTCGAGCATTACACCCGCGCCGCCTCCAAGGAATTCGGCGCCCGCGGCATCTCGGTCACCGCGATCGGCCCCGGCCCGATGGATACGCCGTTCTTCTATCCCGCCGAAGGCGCCGATGCGGTCGCCTATCATAAGACGGCGGCGGCACTCTCGCCCTTTTCGAAGACCGGACTGACCGACATCGAGGATATCGTCCCCTGGGTCCGCTTCCTTGTCTCCGATGGCTGGTGGATGACGGGCCAGACCATCCTGGTGAATGGCGGCTACACGACGAAGTGAGAATGCCGCGCTGGGGTCGGGACCCGTGTTCCGTTAGGAAGCGGGAACCGAACAGGGATAGCGAAGACCGAGCCTACGTATGCCTCCACGTCCGATCCTGAGTTTTCCCGATCCGCGTCTGCGCGTGGCGGCGGCGCCCGTCATGCGCTTCGACGCCGATCTGCGCGAGCTTGCGGCCGATCTGCTCGACACGATGCGCGGCGCGCCCGGCATCGGCATCACCGCGCCGCATGTCGGTGTGTCGCTGCGGCTGGTCGTGCTGGAGCTGACGCCCGGCGACGTCCGGACCTATGCCAATCCGGTGCTGGACGGCGTCTCGCGGGAGACCATCCGCCATGTCGAGGGCAGCGTCTCGATGCCGGGCGTCACCGACGAACTGGAGCGCCACGCCCATGTCCGGGTGCGCTACCACGATCTCGACGGGGTGGAGCATGTCGAGGAGGCGAACGGCCTGCTGGCTGTCTGCCATCAGCACGAGATCGACCAGCTCGACGGCGTCTTCTGGATCGACCGCCTGTCGCGGCTCAAGCGCGACAGGCTGATCGCCCGCTACAACAAGCTCCGGCGCGTCTGAACGGCACGCCGCCTATTGGGCGAGGGCGCCGAAGACGAACTCGCTCGCCACGCGCAGCGGCAGCCGCGAATTGCCGGGGAGATTGTAGTTCCCCGCCGTCACGGCGATGACGATCTGCTGCTTGGGCGCGATGATGAGGCGTTGCCCGCCATTGCCTTCGGCGCCGTACCAGGCATTTCCGGCACGGTCGCGGCCGAGATACCATTGATAGCCGTAGCCGGTCCCGTCCTGTCGCTGCGCGCGCTGGGTGAGGGCCTGCTCCACCCAGTCGGCCGGTATGATCTGCCGGCCGCCATGGCTGCCCTTGTCGAGCAGAAGCTGCCCGATCGCGGCAAGGTCGCGCGGACGCAGGCGCAGGCCCGAGGCCGCGGCTTCCTCCTTCCCATCCATGCCGTTCGTCCAGACGAAATTGCCGATTCCGAGCGGCGCGAACAGGCGGCTCGAAGCATAGGCGCCGAGGCGCTGGCCGGAGCCCTTGGCGACGAGGTGGCCCAGCAGGGCCGTGGCGCCGCCGCTATAGGTCCAGGCCTCGCCGGGCGGGCGGGTAATCGGCTGCTCGAGGATGAAGCGGTAACGATCGGCCGCCCGCTCCATCGCGATCTCGCTGTTGCGCGGATCGGTGTAGGGCAGGCTCTCGTCCCAGGCGAGGCCCATGCTCATGGTCAGCACATGCTCGATCTTGATGCGCTGCCGGTCCGCATCGGCAGCGAGATCGCGATAATCCGGGAAGCTCGCCAGCACCGGCGCGTCCGGCTTCGGAACGTGTCCCTCGCCGAGCGCGATGCCGTAGATCAGCCCGACGATGCTCTTCGAGACCGAGCGGAGATCGTGGAGCTCGTCGGCGTTGAAGGCGACGGTGCCACGGCTGTCGCCCCAGATCTCGTCCGGACCGGTGAAGTAGTGCTCCATCGCGATCTTGCCGTGCCGGAGCACGACCAGCCCATGAAGCCCCTTCAGTTCGCCGTCGGCGAAGGCTTTCTCAAGGCGCTCGCTCGCATCGGGTTTGAAGCCCGCCTCGGTGAGAGACAGGGATTGCCATTGGCGAGCCGGCGCTTGCGCCGCGGCCGAGCGCGCCACGAGGGCCGCGCTCGCACCGGCAAGGAACGTGCGTCGATCCATGTCCAACAAATCCCAGCCTATCGCTGCCTCAGTTCGCGACCGCCCGGATCGCCCGGCGCAGCTTGTCGATCAGCTCTTCGATCTGGCTCTCCGAGATGATCAGCGGGGGCGAGAAGGCGATGGTGTCGGCGGCTGTCCGCACCATCAGGCCTTCTTCGCGGAAGAGGCGGTCCATCGCCTCGAAGGCTCGCTTGCCGACGCCATCGGCGCGCGGCGCGAGATCGACGGCGCCGACAATGCCGAGCGTGCGGATGTCGACGACGTTCGGTTCGCCCTTCAGGCTCATCACCGCGTCGGCCCAGGCGCCTTCCATCGCGCGCGCCCGCTCGAACAGGCCTTCGTCGCGGTAGATGTCGAGCGTCGCCAGGCAGGCGGCGGCCGCCAGCGGATGGCCCGAATAGGTGTAGCCGTGGAACAGCTCGATCACGTTGTCCGGCCCGCCCATGAAGGCGTCGTAGATGTGCTTGCGCACGATGACGCCGCCCATCGGTACCGTGCCGGAGGTCACGCCCTTGGCAAAGGTGATCATGTCCGGGATCACGCCGTAGCGCTCGGCGGCGAAGGCGAAGCCGAGGCGCCCGAAGCCGGTGATGACCTCGTCGAAGATCAGGAGGATGTTGTGCTTGTCGCAGATCTCGCGCAGGCGCTTGAGATAGCCCTTCGGCGGCGGCAGCGCGCCGGTGGAGCCCGCCATCGGCTCGACGATCACCGCGGCGATGGTCGAGGCGTCGTGCAGCGCGACGATGCGCTCGAGATCATCGGCGAAATGCGCGCCGTATTCCGGCTCGCCCTTGCTGAAGGCCTGCTTCTCGCGGTCATAGGTATGGGCGAGATGGTCGACGCCGGTGAGCAGCGAGCCGAAGAACTTGCGGTTGTTCGACATGCCGCCGACCGAGATGCCGCCGAAGCCGACGCCATGATAGCCGCGCTCGCGGCCGATCAGGCGGGTCTTGGCGGCCTTGCCGGTGACGTTCCAGTAGGCCAGCGCGATCTTGAGCGCGGAATCGCCGGCTTCCGAGCCCGAGCCCGCGAAGAAGACATGGTCGAGATCGCCCGGCGCCAGCGCCGCGATGCGGGCGGCTGCGGCGAAGACCTTGGGGTGGCCGTACTGGAAGGAGGGGGCGTAGTCGAGGTCTCGCGCCTGGGCCTGAATCGCCTGGATGATCGGTTCGCGGGCATGGCCGGCATTGCAGCACCACAGGCCCGCCGTGCCGTCCATGACCGGCTTGTTGTCGGGCGTGTAGTAGAACATGCCCTCGGCGCGCGCGACCATGCGCGGGTTCTTCTTGAACGACCGGTTGGCCGTGAACGGCATCCAGTAGGCTTCGAGATCGTTCGGCGTGGCGATGGCGGAGGATGCGGACGTCATTCGAAACCCCTGTGGATTAACCTTGGTTGAAGCTAGCAGGAGCAAGCCGCCTGTAAATCGCCATCATGGCCGAGGATGGCTGCGCCCAGCGGATGACGGCACGAACCTGCTTGTGGATGACGTTAGGTCGCCGATGGCGTACAATCCCCGCTTGAGGGGCACAATGAGAATGGACCCCGATGACGGAAGGCGTAGATGATCCTGGACGGCTGGATGTACGGGCCGCGGCGATCATTCGCGCGGGTCTCGACCGTGTCCTGGTTTCGGATGCCTTTCGGGCCGCTCCCCAGCTTTCGGCCTTTCTGAGCTTCGTCGTCGAGCGCACGGTCGAGGGGCGCGCGGCCGAGCTGAAGGGCTATACGATCGCGGTTGAGGGGCTCGGTCGCCCCGCCGATTTCAACCCGCAGCTCGATCCCATCGTTCGCGTCGAGGCCGGGCGGCTGCGGCGGGCCCTGGCACAGTACTATGCGGGCGACGGCCGCGGCGATCCCGTGCAGATATCGATGCCGGTCGGCGGCTATGTCCCGGTTTTCACCTGGTTCGGCGGGGAGGGGAACCGGGTTGCGACCGAATTCACCGATGAGGCGCCTGAACCGGACCGGCGCACGGCCCGCCGCTGGACACACCTGACCCTCGCCGCGCTCGCGCTGGGGCTGCTCGCGCTGGGTTGGTGGTATCTGGGGCCGGCGCGCGAGCCGATCCGGCCCGCGGCGGTGAAGCCTGCCGCGAGCGAGCAAGCTGCCGGCGCGCGGTCCGACGCCTTGGCGGGGCCTTCCCTGCTGCGCGTCGCGATTGCGATTCCCGATCGGCCTTCGGATCCCAGGCTGGCCGATGTCCTGCGCCGCTTCTCGGCATTGCTCGTCGATGCCATGGCCCGGTTCGACGATCTCGTGACGATCAAGACATTGCCGCCCGAAGCTGTTCTTTCGGACGAGGTCGACTACCTCCTGGAGATCGACGCCCAGGGCACCGACGGCGAGGCGGAAGGGCTGGGTCGCCTGCGCTCCGTGCGGGACGGGCGCATCGTCTGGACCGCGTCGTCGAGCCGGACGTCGCTGGCCGCGCTCCAGGAAGGTGATCTCGCCGAGATGGCGCGCCGGCTGGCGACGCGGCTGACGGAGCCTTTTGGCATCATTCCCGCCGACGCGCGCCAGTCCGCTCCGTCTCCCGCTATCCGCTGCATCCTGAAGGCTTTCGACGCGCGCCGTGTGATGCTGCCGGAGCTGCATCAGGCCGCGCGGCTTTGCCTTGCCCAGTTGGTGGAGCAGGATCCGGGTTTCTACCCGGGCTGGGCCCATCTTGCGATCATAACGCTCGGCGAGCACGGCACGGCCGCCGCCCCGCAGGGCGATGGTCCGCACAGCGACACTGACGCCTCGCGGCCTCCGCTCGACCGTTCTCTTGCGGCGGCGCTGACGGCTATCCGCCTCGCGCCCTCCGGAGCGCGGGCCTATCAGGCCATGATGAAGGTGCTGCTGCTGCGCGGCGCAACCGACGAGGCAATCCAGATGGGCCGCGAGGCGCAGGCCCGCAATCCCTATGATCCGGATATTCTGGCGGATGTCGGCGCGCTTTATGTCCGGCTCGATCGCCCGCTCGAAGGGCTCCCCCTGCTGGAGCGTGCGACGTCGCTGAGTGTCGCCCACTCGCCGCGCTACGACTTCTATGCATTCCTCGGCGCTTATCTGATCGGTGCGGGAAAGGCGTCTGAGAGCCATGCCGCAATGCTGGCCACGGATACGAGCCAGCTCAGCCTGCTCGGTCAGGCGCTCAAGGCGGCGGCTGACAACGATCCGGAGAAGCAGGCGAAGGCGATCGCTCAGCTCATCGAGAAAGCCCCGCTTTTCGGGCAGGATCCGCGCGCTTTCCTGCAGCGGAGAGCATTCGCCCCGTCGGTGATCGACAAGATTCTCTCCGCGCTCGGCCTGAGCAAGCCATAAGTCCCGCTGGGGTCGAGGGGCGGGTGTGGCGGGAATGAGGCGCGTCGCTCGCATAACCGCGCCGGCAAGGTTAATCTGCCGGCTGTTACCGTGATTCGTTCCCATTCCGATTCCCTGACATAGCGCGAGCGCTGCCGTGGCACCTGCCCGCCTGAAAGCCCTGCCTCCTCTTGCCGGCGCCGTGACCGGTCTGTCGGCCGGCGCTGCGGTCGCGATCCTGCTTCCCGGTGGACTTGGCGCGGCGCTCGGCCTGCTCGCGTCCGGAGCCGGGCTCATGCTGGCGATGCGGGCCTTCGAACACCGCGGCCTTGCCCGGCACGAGCAGGCCATGGCGGGTCTCGGCGAGGTCAAGGTCCGGCTCGCCACCAACGCCATTCGCCTGGATGCCCTGTCGCAGCGTGTCCAGCAGATGCCGATGCGCGACGCCGATGCCGCGCCTGCGCGCGCTGCGATTCATGAGCTGACGGCCGAGGTAGGCCTGCTCGGCGACCTGATTCATCAGGTCGCGACGACACTGGCCGACCATGAGACAGTCCTGGCCCGCCTGCCGGAACCTGCCGCTGGACTGCCCGCGCCGGTGCCCGAGGTGGTGCTCGATCCGGAAGCGGCACGCCGGGAGCGAGCCGAAAAGCTTGCCGCCGAACGGGCCGCTGCCGCCGCTGCGGCGCGGGAGGAAGCGGAAGCCGAACGTGCTGCCTTGATCGGCAAGGCCCTCGGCGAGGGTGCGCTCGAAGTCCATCTGCAGCCGATCGTCTCGCTGCCGCAGCGCCGGACCTGCGGCTATGAGGCGCTGGTGCGCCTGCGGCTGGACGAGAACACGCTGCTGCTGCCGCACGAATTCATCGAGACCGTCGAGACGCGGGGCTTCGGGCCGACGCTTGATGCGCTCGTCCTGACGCGGGCGCTGGCGATCGCCCGCCATCTCGGCGCGAAGGACGGCGGCATCTTCGTCTCCTGCAATTTCAGCAATGCGACCTGGAACTCGTCGCGCGCGCTGGCGGCCCTGACCCGCATCCTCGACAAGTACCGCGAGCATACGGGGCATCTGGTCATCGAGATGCCGCAGGCGGTGTTCCGCGCGCTTGACCCGACCAGTCTCGGCCTGCTCGGCGCCATGTCGGCGAACGGGGTGCGTTTCGCGCTCGATCAACTCGTCGACCTGCGCCTCGATCCGAGCGCCCTGTTCGATCGCGGCGTCCGCTATGTGAAGGCGCCGGCCGCGCTGCTGCAGGCCCATCTCGACGGCCGGATCCAGAGCGATATCGACGCGGGCGATCTCGCCACCCTGCTTGCACGCGTCTCGATCACCCTCGTCGCGGACCAGGTCGAGGACAATCCCGCAGCAGCCGACATGATCGAGCTCGGCGCCGCGATGGGGCAGGGGCAGGCCTTCTCGCCGCCGCGTCCGGTCAAGCCCGAAGTCTTCGCCGAGCCGGAACCCGCGCCTGCGCCACTGCCGGCGCCGGCCGCGCCCTCCCGGCCGCCGGAGAGCATCGTCGATCGGTTGCTCGGCCAGGATCGGGTTGCACAATCTCCAGCCGCCGTTTCCGAGCCGGCCCCGCAGGATGCGCGCCCGGAACGGCTGCCGTTCAGGGCCGTGCTGCGCCGCGCCAGCGCCTGACGCACGGCCGTTTCCTGCGCTCTCCGGTTCCGCTTCCGGCGAAACCCGTCTAGATCAGACCTTGTCGAGGGGCGAAGCTCGCCCGTCGCTGACAATCATCGCCGGAGATCGAGACAGTGTCGCCATCGGGGATCGCTTCCACCATTCCGCTTTCGGGTTTTTCCGAGGTCGCGGACCGCTTCGATCTCTGCCTGTGCGACGTCTGGGGCGTGGTCCATAACGGCGTTGCCGCCTATCGCGACGCGGTCGCGGCGCTGATGCGGATGCGTGAGCGCGGCATCAGCGTCGTCCTCGTCACCAATGCCCCGCGCCCGGCCGATGTCATCGTCGGCCAGCTCGATGGCTTCGCCGTGCCGCGCGAGGCCTGGGATGCGATCGTCACCTCCGGCGATGTCTGCCGCTCGCTGATTCGCGAGCGGGCGGGCGAGCCGATGTTCCGCCTCGGCCCCGATCGCGACCTGCCGCTGATCGCCGGGCTCGACGTGCGCGAAGTCTCCCCCGACGAAGCGGCCTATGTGCTCTGCACCGGCCTGTTCGACGACGAGAAGGACACGGCCGCGACCTATGCCGATCTGCTTGCCGGCTTCGCCGCGCGCGGGCTGCCGCTGATCTGTGCCAATCCCGACCTCGTGGTCGAGCGTGGCGGGCGCATCATTCCCTGCGCCGGTTCGGTCGCGCTCGCCTATGAGGAGATCGGGGGGCGGGCGATCTATGCCGGCAAGCCGCATCGGCCGATCTACGAGGCGGCAGTGGCGGCCGCTGAAAAGGCCCGGGGAGCCGCGATCTCCCGCGACAGGATCTGCGCGATCGGCGATGCGATCCGGACCGATATCGCCGGTGCCGACGCCTTCGGCGCGGCCGGCATCATGGTGCTGGCCGGCATCCATGCCCAGGATCTGATGGAAGCGTCATGGGAAGAGCGTCACGGCTGGTTCGGCCGGCAGACGCATCGCCCGGCCTATGCGATGCCGCATCTGGTCTGGTGAGGCCGATAAGGCGGTAAGCTGGCCGTCATTTTCGGGCGAAGCGAAGCGTAGACCCGAGAAGCACCTTCAGGATAGGACGTCCTCTCGTCCTGAGATGCTCGGACCAAGCCCGAACATGGCGGTGCTTACGCTGCCGCGCAGACCGACTCGATCTTGGTCTTCAGCGTCTGCGCGTTGAACGGCTTGACGATGTAGTTGCTGACGCCGGCCTTCTTCGCCGCGACGACGTTCTCGGTCTTCGATTCCGCTGTGACGATGATGAAGGGCGTTTCCGCCAGCGCCGTCTCCTCGCGAACCTTCTGGAGCAGCTCGAAGCCGCTCATCGGCTCCATGTTCCAGTCGGAGATCACGAGGCCGTATTTCTTGTCGCGCATCTTCGAGATGGCGGCCGTGCCGTCCGAAGCATCGTCGACGTTCTCGAAGCCGAGCTGCTTCAGCAGGTTGCGGATGATGCGGACCATCGTCTGGTAGTCGTCGACGACGAGGATCGGCATGGACGGGTCGAGAGCCATTCTGATGCTCCAGGCATGACGGTTGCGGTGCTGGAAGATACCAGCGCCGTGCCGCTCGCCTGAGTAGATAGCTGCCGCGCCTTGCGAAGCGGTTAATCCGATTGCGAACTAACGTAAGGGCAGGTTGGTGCGCCGCACCAAAGTCCAATTGCGCTGATGTTGCGGTTGCGAGATGCTTAACTCGATTGCAGACAGGAGGGCACAGGCCCACGGGCCGCGCGGGACCCATGACAGTTCAGCCGATATCTGGCGGGCTCTACACCGTCCACGCTTTCGAGGATCTGGCCATCGGCCGCAGCGAAAGCCTGATGCGGACCGTCATGGAGCGTGACGTCGCGCTCTTCGCCGAACTCTCGGGCGACGCCAACCCGATCCATCTCTGCGACCATTTCGCCGCCGGGACCAAGTTCGGCCAGCGAATCGCCCATGGCATGCTGACGGCGAGCCTCATATCCGCCTTGCTCGGCACGCGGTTGCCGGGGCCGGGCGCCGTCTATCTCTCGCAGACCCTGACCTTCCTGGCTCCGGTCAAGATCGGCGATGTCGTCACAGCCCGCGTCGAGGTCGTCGAGCTGGTGGCCGAGCGCCGCCGGGTGCGCTTCTTCTGCGAATGCCTCGTCGACGGCAAGGCGGTGATGGAGGGCGAGGCCTGGGTCGCCATGCCGCCGAAGCCGCGCGGCTGAGGCCTTTTCGCGATCCGGCGACCTTGACGCCCCGCCGGCCTTCGCCGCAAAGACGGTCAACGCCCGTGTTTCAAGGGCAGGTGGACGTTCCCGATTGATGCCATCCCAAGCCGATGAGCCTGACCGCCCCGAGCCGACGGCCGTGGTCCTCGACCTCGACAAGCCCGTTCCCGAAGCCTTGCGCGGCGCCGTCCTGGCGCTTGGCAATTTCGATGGCGTCCATCGCGGCCATGCTGAGCTGGCGCATCGCGCCGCGTCCCTCGCCGGCGAGCTCGGGAGCCGCCCGGCCGCCTTCACCTTCGAGCCGCATCCGCGCAGCGTCTTCCGGCCCGATGAGCCGGTCTTCAGGCTAACCGCGCCGCAGCTCAAGCTCGAAGGGTTGACGGAGGCAGGCTTTGCTCAGGTTTTCGTCCTGCCCTTCGACCGCGACATCGCGGCGATCCCCGCCGAAAGCTTCGTCGATGACCTGCTGATCGGCAGGCTCGGTGCCACCGGCCTCGTCTGCGGCTACGACTTTCATTTCGGCAAGGGCCGGACCGGCTCGCCCGAGATGCTGCAGGCCCACGGCCTCGCCGCCGGCATTCCGGTCGCGGTGGTGCCGCCTTTCAGCTGGAAGGGCGAGCCAGTCTCCTCGACGCTGATCCGCACGGCGCTGGAAACCGGCGATGTCGCGCACGCTGCCGAATTCCTTGGCCGGCCCTGGCTGGTGCGCGGGCTGATCGCCCATGGCGACAAGCGCGGGCGCGAACTCGGCTATCCCACGGCCAACATGCAGCTCGCTCGCGACTGCAGGCTGCGCCATGGCATCTACGCGGTCCGGATGAAGATCGACGGCATCTGGCATGACGGTGTCGCGAGCTTCGGCCGCCGCCCGACCTTCGACGATGGCGCGCCGCGGCTGGAAACCTTCGTCTTCGATTTCTCCGGCGATCTCTATGGCCAGCGCGTCGACGTCGCCTTAGTCGACTGGCTGCGCGGCGAGGAGAAGTTCGATACGCTCGAGGCCCTGATCGCCCAGATGGACGCCGACAGCGCCCGCGCACGCGACATTCTGGCGAAGACGCCGGCCTTCCTTCCTTGAGCCGCGCCTGCTAGAAGCCCTCCATGCCCGCAGAACGCGCCATGCTGATCGATTTTTCCCGGCGAATTACGGGCCCGGCTGCCGCCTCGCGCTAGACAAGCGCGGGCGCTTGCGCAGTCCGGGTTGAAGACCGCTTTTCCCGTTTCAAGAGTGGACGCCCGAGGCCCCTGACCGGCTCGCCGTCCCGACTGTCCGAGCCGGATGATGACCGACAAGACCAACACCGCCAAAGCCTCCGAGACCGCTGCCGACGGCGTCGACTATTCCCAGACGCTCTTCCTGCCCCAGACCGAGTTCCCGATGCGGGCCGGCCTGCCGCAGCGCGAGCCGGAGCTGCTCGCCCGCTGGGCCAAGATGGATCTCTACCGCAAACTGCGCGAAGCGGGGCAGGGGCGCGACAGATTCGTGCTCCACGATGGCCCTCCCTATGCCAACGGCAACATCCATATCGGCCATGCGCTGAACAAGGTGCTGAAGGACCTCGTCACGCGCTCGCAGCAGATGCTGGGCTATGATTCCAACTATGTCCCAGGCTGGGACTGCCACGGCCTGCCGATCGAATGGAAGATCGAGGAGCAGTACCGCGCCAAGGGGCTGAACAAGGACGACGTACCGGTCGTCGAGTTCCGTAGGGAGTGCCGCGCCTTCGCCGAGCACTGGGTCGATGTCCAGCGCGAGGAGTTCAAGCGCTTGGGCGTCGAGGGCGACTGGGCCAATCCCTACCTGACCATGGCCTACCCGGCCGAGGCGCAGATCGCCCGCGAGATCATGAAATTCGCCGAAACCGGCCAGCTCTATCGCGGCTCCAAGCCGGTGATGTGGTCGGTGGTCGAGAAGACCGCGCTGGCCGAGGCCGAGGTCGAGTACGAGGAGCATGTCAGCGACACGATCTTCGTGGCTTTTCCGGTGAAGATGGTCTTGGGTCTCGGGCCGGTTGCGGATCAGCTTCTAAATGCTTCTGTCGTCATCTGGACGACGACGCCTTGGACGATCCCCGGCAATCGCGCTATCGCCTATAGCCACAAAGTCGCCTATGGCCTCTACAAGGTAACGGCTGCGCCCGAGAGCAACTGGGCCAAGACCGGCGCGACTTATGTCCTTGCCAAAAACCTCGCTGAAAGCGTTTTCAAGGCAGCAAAGGTCGATGGCTTCGAGCTGGTTGCAGACCTAGATCCCACGGAACTCTTTCCGGTCGAGTGCGCCCATCCGCTGCGCGGCCGCGGCTACGATTTCGTCGTTCCCCTTCTCGACGGCGACCATGTCACGGATGATGCCGGTACCGGCTTCGTCCACACGGCGCCGAGTCATGGCCGCGAGGACTTTGACGTCTGGATGGCCAATGGCCGCCAGCTCACCGAGCGCGGCATCGAGACCCGCATCCCCTACACCGTCGACGCCGATGGCCGCTTCACCAAGGAAGCGCCGGGCTTCGAGGGCGCGCAGGTCATCACCGACAAGGGCGACAAGGGCAACGCCAATGACGTCGTGATCAAGGCGCTGGTCGAGGCCGGCAACATCATCGCGCGCGGCCGCCTGAAGCATCAGTATCCGCATTCCTGGCGCTCGAAGAAGCCGGTGATCTTCCGCAACACGCCGCAATGGTTCATCGCCATGGACAAGCCGATCGGCGAGGCCGGCGCGCCGGATGCGGCCGATCCGCAGCCGGTCGCGGGCGGCAATACCGACACGCTGCGCAACCGCGCGCTGAAGGCGATCAAGGAAACCGAGTGGGTGCCCGCCGCCGGCGAGAACCGCATCACCGGCATGATCGCCAATCGGCCGGACTGGGTCGTCTCGCGCCAGCGCGCCTGGGGCGTGCCGATCACCGTCTTCGTCCAGAAGGAAACGAAGGACATCCTGGTCGATGACCGCGTGAACGCGGCCATCGCCGAGGCCTTCGAGGCCGAGGGCGCGGATGCCTGGTTCACCGATCTCGACGGTGCCCGCTTCCTCAAGCCCTTCGGCTATGATCCGGCGCAGTACGAGCGCGTCACCGACGTGCTCGACGTCTGGTTCGATTCCGGCTCGACCCATGCCTTCACGCTGGAGAAGCGCGCCGACCTGCGCGCCCGCCGCCGTGGCGATGGCGGCAAGGACCGCGTGATGTATCTCGAAGGCTCGGACCAGCATCGCGGCTGGTTCCATTCGAGCCTGCTCGAGAGCTGCGGCACGCGCGGCCGGGCGCCCTACGACATCGTCCTCACCCATGGCTTCTGCCTGGACGAGAAGGGCGAGAAGATGTCGAAGTCGAAGGGCAACGTCACCGCTCCGCAGGACATCATCAAGGATAGCGGCGCCGATATCCTGCGCCTCTGGGTCGCGGCCGCCGATTATTCCGACGACCTGCGCATCGGCAAGGAAATCCTCAAGACCTTCGTCGAGACCTATCGCAAGCTGCGCAACACCATGCGCTGGATGCTCGGCACGCTCGCCCATTTCAGCGAAGATGTCCGCGTCTCCGATCAGCAGACCATGCCGGAGCTGGAGCGGCTGATGCTGCACCGCCTCGCCGAGATCGGGCCGCAGGTCGAGGAAGCCTATCGCACCTATGACTACAAGAAGGTCGTGTTCCTGCTCTCGCAGTTCATGAACACCGAGCTCTCGGCCTTCTATTTCGACGTGCGCAAGGACGCGCTCTACTGCGATCCGCTGTCGAGCCATGTCCGCAAGAGCGCGCTCACCGTCGTCGACCATCTCTTCCGCTGCCTGACGACCTGGCTCGCGCCGATCCTGGTCTTCACCGCCGAGGAAGCCTGGCTCGATCGTTACCCCGACCAGAAGGCGGGCGAGGGCTCGGTCCATCTCGAGCGCTTCGTCACGGCCAAGGCGAGCTGGCTCGATCCGGAGTTGGCCGAGCGCTGGGCCAAGATCCGCCGCGTGCGCCGCGTCGTCACCGGCGCGCTCGAGCTGGAGCGCGCGGCCAAGCGCCTGGGCTCCTCGCTGGAGGCGGCGCCGCAGGTCTTCGTCTCGGACGCCGACCTCTACGCGGCCCTGTCCGGCGCCGATCTCGCCGAGATCAGCATCACCTCGGGCATCCGCGTCGAAAGCGGCGAGGGGCCGGCCGATGCCTTCCGCCTCGCCGACGTGCCGGGCGTCGCGGTCGTGCCGCATCGCGCGGCCGGCATCAAATGCGCCCGGTCCTGGAAGTATTTTGATCCGGCGACGGCCGACAAGGCTTATCCCCAGGTCACGCCGCGCGATGCGAAGGCGTTGAAGGAGCTGGGAGTGCGCGCCTGATGACGTCCGCCCGTCGCCTCGGCCTCGTCGTCGTCCTGGTCGTCTTCATCGCCGATCAGCTCCTGAAGTCGTGGCTGCTCTACAGCGTCGGGCTGGCCGAGAACGGGCCGTACGATCTGACGTCCTTCCTGACGATCGTACTGGCCTGGAATCGCGGCATCTCCTACGGCCTGTTCCAGCAGGGCACCGATCTCGGCCGCTGGTTCCTCGTCGTCATCTCCTTTGTCGCGGCGATCTGGCTCTGGCGCTGGATGTGGCGCGAGCCACGGGTTTTCAGCGTGCTCAGCCTCGCGCTGATCATCGGCGGGGCGCTCGGCAATGGCGTCGATCGCGCCGTCTATGGCGCGGTCGTTGACTTCGTCCATTTCCACTGGGGCAGCTTCAGCTGGTATATCTTCAACATCGCCGACGTTGCGATCGTTGTCGGAGTGCTCGGCCTGCTATATGAGTCCTTCCGCCCAAGCGTGGAAAAAGCAGCTTAACGACGGTTTCGCCATTGTTTTGCCGTTCGTCTGGGGTTTGAGACGGGGCGAGATTGTCCGAAGGGAGTTTTGACATGGCCAAACGCATCCGCGTGGCTCATCTGCTCATCGCCGGCGGGCTTGTGCTCGGGGCGTCACCGGCCTTCGCGCAGGAAGGCTCGCTCATCTACAACTTCATGCAGGGCGTCTTCGGCAAGGGCGAGGGGGCCGACATCGACTATCGCGCCCGCGCTCCGCTGGTTGTCCCGCCGAATTCGACGCTGCCGCGCCCGCAGCAGGCGGCCAGCGAGCGCAACGCCGCCTGGCCGAACGATCCGGATGTCCAGCGCCGCAAGGATGCGGCCAATCCGGCGCCTTACGTGGAACCTCACGGCCTCCGGAACAACGCCCGCCTGTCGGCTGAGGAGATTCGCCAAGGTCGGACGACGCGTCAGTCGAGGGGACCTCTGTTTAGCGAAGACGACAGCAACTACAACAACATCATCAAGCCGATCGTGGTCGGTCGCGAGATGGCCGCGCGTCAGGCCAAGGTCGACGAGAACGCCGCCGCCTATGGCTCCGAGCCGCCGCGTCGCACGCTCGCGGAGCCGCCGGCAGGCTATCGTCGCCCGGCTGCGACGGCCGCCGTCGGCCCGGGTGCGCGTGGTCCGGTTGAAGATACGCAGGATCCCGGCATCCGCGAGTTCGCGGCCGGGCGTGGGCCGGTGATGCGGCCGTAGGCCGCCATCGGCGAGAGCGTGATCGTCTGCTGCGATCGCCCCTTGCCGAAGCAGGGTCGCCCGACCAAGTTGTCATGAAGGGCGGGCGCGTCGCGCTCGCCCTTTTTTCGATCAAGGAGACGGCATCAGGTGAACATCCATGCGCACCGGACCGACCAGGCGGAGCCGGTCGAATCCTTCCGGTTGGCCAATGGCCTCGATGTCGTGGTGGTCAGGGACCGGCGTGCCCCGGTCGTCACCCACATGGTCTGGTACCGCAACGGTTCGGCTGACGATCCGGCCGGCAAGTCGGGCATCGCGCATTTCCTCGAGCACCTGATGTTCAAGGGCACGAAAGCTTGGCCGGCCGGCGAGTTCTCCAAGATCGTCGCGGGTTACGGCGGTCAGGAGAACGCCTTCACCTCCTTCGACTACACCGCCTATTTCCAGCGCGTGCCGAAGGAGCATCTGCGCGCGATGATGGATTACGAGGCCGACCGGATGACCGGCCTCTCCTTCGACGAGAGCGTGGTCGCCCCCGAGCGCGACGTGGTGCTGGAGGAGCGGCGCATGCGCGTCGATTCCGATCCCGCCGCTCAGCTCGGCGAGGAATTCTCGGCGACGCTGTTCTTCCACCATCCCTACGGCACGCCGATCATCGGCTGGGAGCACGAGATCGAGCGCCTGAGCCGGGATGATGCCTTCGCTTATTACCAGCGCTTCTACACGCCCGAGAACGCGATCCTCGTCGTCGCCGGCGATACCGATGCCGCCGAGGTCCGCCGTCTCGCCGAGGAGACCTATGGCAGGATCGCGGCCCGCGGCGCGGCGCCCATCCGCTCCCGCCCGATCGAGCCGGAACCCCGCGCTTCGCGCCGCGTGCAGCTCAACGACCCGCGCGTGCAGCAGCCCTCTTTGCGGCGCGGCTGGCTGAGCCCGACCTATACGAGCGGCGAGCGCGACGAGGTGTTGGCGCTCGAACTCGTCGCCGAGATCCTCGGCGGGGGCACGACCTCGCGGCTCTATCGCAAGCTCTGCGTCGAGGACGAGCTGGCAGCCGGCGCCAGCGCCTATTTCATGGGCTCGATGGTCGACCGCGCCGCTTTCCAGATCTCTGCCAGCCCGCGCCCCGGCGTCGAGATGGCGGCAATGGAGGCAGGGCTGGATGCGGCGCTTGCCACCTTCCTGGCGGAAGGGCCGAGCGAACTGGAGCTGGCCCGTGCCCGTACCCGGCTGGTGGCGGAGACGGTCTTCGCCCGAGACAACCAGTCCTCGCTCGCCCGCATCTTCGGGGCAGCTCTGGCCGTGGGCGAGACCGTCGAGGACGTGCTCGCCTGGCCTGAGCGCATTGAGGCCATCGGCCGTGATGCCGTGATCGAGGCTGCGCGCCGCTATCTCAAGCCTGATCGCAGCGTCACCGGCCTGCTGCTGCCGGCCTGACGACGCCGTCTCTCGTTCGAACGGGCGGGCCTCGCGTCCCGCCGACAGGAAGCGACATGAACGCCCCGATTCCGACGCCGAAGCTCAACACGGCCGGCCCCGCCATCGCCGTCCAGACCGTCCGCTCGCCCGGCGGGGTCGAGGCTTGGCTGGTCGAAGAGCACAGCCTGCCGCTGATCGCGATCGATTTCGCCTTCGACGGCGGCGCCAGCCGCGATCCCGAGAATGCCGCCGGCAGCGCCTATCTGATCTCCGGCCTGCTCGACGAGGGCGCTGGCGATCTCGACGCCGAGGCCTTTCAGGGCCGCATGGCCGACCACGCCATCAGCCTCGGCTTCGACGCCCGCCGCGACGATTTCCACGGCTATCTCCAGACGCTCTCCACGCATCGCGACACGGCTTTCGACCTGCTCGGGCTGGCGCTCAACCAGCCGCGCTTCGATGCCGACGCCGTCGCCCGCGTCCGGGCCCAGATCATCGCCGGTTTGCAGCGCCAGGCGAAGAATCCCGAGGTGATGTGCCGCAACGCGCTCTATGCCGCCGCCTTCCCCGGGCATGCCTATAGCCGGCCCGAGAAGGGCGATATCGACAGCGTTTCCAGGCTGGAAGCTCCTGCGCTGAAGGCGCTGCGGCCCACGCTGATGGACCGTGCGGGCCTCAAGATCGTCGTGGTCGGGGATATCACCGCGGCCGAACTGGCCGGGCGGTTGGATGCACTCTTCGGTGAATTGCCCGTGGGCGAAGCGCGCCCGCGCCCCGCTCAGCCCCTGCCGATTCAGGGCCTCGGCCAGACCCATGTCATCGATCTCGACGTGCCGCAGACCGTGCTGCGCTTCGTCGGTCCCGGCCTGATGTGGGACGATCCGGATTTCATCGCCGCGAGCGTGCTCAACCACATCCTCGGCGGTTCGGCCTTCACCTCGCGCCTGTTCATGGAGGTGCGCGAGAAGCGCGGGCTTGCCTATGGCGTTTCCTCCAGCCTGATGCCGCTGCGCGAGAGCGCGATGCTGGTCGGCGGCACCGCCACCCGCAACGACCGCGCCGCGGAATCGATGAAGGTCATCCGTGAGGAGATGCTGAAGCTGGCCGAGGAAGGCCCGACCGAGCACGAGGTCGAGGAAGCCAAGCGCTACATCATCGGCTCCTATCCGCTGCGCTTCGACACCTCGCCGAAGATCGCGGGCGAATTGCTGGCTCTCGCGCTGCGCGGCGACACCCCGGATTTCCTCGCCCGCCGCAACGGCCTCTTCGCGGCGGTGACGCTCGCCGATGTCAGGCGCGTCGCGCAGCGCTTGTTCGGCAACTCCGAACTGCTCGTGCAGGCGGTTGGCAGGCCCGTCGCCCTGGTCTGAAATAGCCTTCGTCTTCTCGTCGATACGGATAGGTCTACATGCTCCAGCAAAGCTTCGATCTCGCGCTCGAGTCCAAGGTCGGCAAGGGTGGCATTCCCGATGCGGCCTTCGAGACGGCGCTGGCCGATCTCAAGCCCGCGCTGGCGAAGTTGCAGGCGCAGGCGAAGGACGGTTCGCTCCCGCTGCTGAAGCTGCCGAGCGACACCGCTGATCTCGGTCCCGTGAAGGCCGCTGCCGAGCGGTTGAAATCCGGCGGCACGACCGACGTGCTGGTGCTCGGCACCGGCGGTTCCAGCCTCGGCGGCCAGACCTTGGCGCAGCTCACCGGCTACGGCATTGCCGGTCTCTCGCAGTTCGCCTCCGGCGTGCGCGTCCATTTCATCGATAATCTCGACCCGGCGACCTATGCGGCGCTGCTCGCCAAGCTGCCGCTCAAGACGACCAAGTTCGTCGCCATTTCCAAATCGGGCGGCACCGGCGAGACGCTGCTGCAATCGATAGCCGCGATCGAGGCCTTGCGCGGCGCGCATCTCTCGGATCAGCAGATCGGCGCGCATTTCGAAGGGCTTTCCGAGCCGGCCAAGCCCGGAAAGCTGCATCCCCTGCGCGCGCTGCTCGAACCCTTCGGCACGCCTTTCCTCGAGCATCATACCGATGTCGGTGGCCGCTATTCCGTCCTGACTAATTGCGGCCTGCTGCCGGCCGCCGTGCTCGGTCTCGACATCGAGGCGCTCCGGCTCGGCGCCGGTCGCGCGGTGGCGCCGCTCTTCACCGGCAAGGATGTCCGCGAGACGCCGGCTGCGGTCGGCGCTGCGCTTCATCTTGCCGCGATGCGCTCGGGCAAGAACATCGCCGTGCTGATGCCCTATGCCGACAAGCTTGCTTTGCTCACTCGCTGGTGGATGCAGCTTTGGGCCGAGAGCCTCGGCAAGGACGGGCAGGGCACGCAGCCCGTCGGCGCGCTCGGCCCCGTCGACCAGCATTCGCAGCAGCAGCTCTATCTCGCCGGCCCCAAGGACAAGTTCTTCACGGTCATCACCACCAGCGTGAAGGGCAAGGGCCCGCAGATCGACGCCGCCCTGGCGGAGAAGATCGGCCAGGCCGATTTCGCCGGCAAGACGATCGGCGACCTCGTCGCGGCGCAAGGCATCGCCATGATCGACACCTTCGCCAAGAACGGCTGCGCGGTCCGCCGCTTCCATGTCGAGCGCATCGACGAGACCAGCCATGGCGAGATGCTGATGCATTTCATGCTGGAGACGATCCTGACCGGCTACGCCATGGGCGTGGATCCGTTCGACCAGCCGGCGGTGGAAGAGGCGAAGCTCCTGGCCAAGCGCTATCTTGCCGAAGGGCGGGCTTGAGTCGCAGGCGCGCCCGTTGTCATTCCGGGGCGGCTCGCAGAGCCGAACCCGGAACCCACGACTGGGCGAGCCCTTTCCAGGCTACCTGGGTCGTCTTGCCCAGCCGTGGGTTCCGGGTTCTTCGCTGACGCGAAGCCCCGGAATGACAAAGGTTGAGCGCTCCGCACCGTAACGACGAAGAAGCCATGACCGTCCGCCGCCTCGATCCCGTCCTGGTCGACCGCATCGCCGCTGGCGAGGTGATCGAGCGGCCGGCTGCCGCCGTGAAGGAGCTGGTCGAGAACGCGATCGATGCCGGCGCGCGATCGATCGCCGTCACCATCCAGGGCGGTGGACGCGAACTGATCCGCGTCGTCGATGACGGCGCCGGCATGACGCCGGAAGACCTCGAACTCGCCGTCGACCGCCATGCCACCTCGAAGCTCCCCGACGGCGATCTCTTCGCCATCGAAACGCTGGGCTTCCGCGGCGAGGCCTTGCCCTCGATCGGCTCGGTCGCAAGGCTCTCGATCGCGACGCGCCGGCGCGATGCCGCGCAAGGCTCGGGCCTCGTGGTCGAGGCCGGCGAGAAAGGCGTCGTCCGCCCCGTTGCCGCCGCGCCCGGCACGCGCATCGAGGTCAGCGACCTCTTCATCTTCACCCCGGCCCGCCTGAAATTCCTGAAGAGTGACCGGGCCGAGGCACAGGCCGTCTCCGAGATGCTTCGGCGCCTCGCCATCGCCCATCCGGAAATTCGCTTCTCGCTCGAAGGCGAGCATATCAGCGCCTTCGACTGGCCGGCCGAGCCGATCGGGGAGGAGGGTCTGCTGCGCCGTCTCGGCCGCGCGCTCGGCCGCGACTTTCCCGAGAACGCGCTGCGCATTGAAGCCGAGCGCGAGGGTTTCGGAATCTCCGGCTTCGCCGGTCTGCCGACCTTCCATCGCGGCACCTCGGCCGGCGTGCATCTTTCCGTCAACGGCCGGCCGGTGCGCGACAAGCTGCTGCTCTCAGCCGTGCGCGGCGCCTATGCCGATGTCGTCCCCTCGGACCGGCATCCCGTGCTCTTCCTCGATATCGGCTGCGATCCGCGCTCGGTCGACGTCAACGTCCACCCGGCCAAGAGCGAGGTGCGCTTCCGCGATCCCGCTCTGGTCCGCGGCCTCGTCGTCACCGGCCTGAAGGCGGCGCTCGCCGCCGCCGGCCACCGCGCGACTACGACGGGCGGCGCCCGCACGCTCGACGCCTTCCGCGCCGTGCTCTCGATGGGCGGCAGCAGCAACGCGATCCCGCGCCCCTCTTTCCCGCAGGCGTCCGCCTGGAGTGCTCCTTCCCCGATCCCGACGAGCTCCCCGCAATCCGGCTTCTCCGATTTCGCCGCGCCGTCCGCCGATGCCCGCGCGCATCTGGCCGAGCCCTCGGCCGATGCACTCGACCGGCCGCTCGGCGCCGCCCGCGCTCAGGTCCACGAAACCTATATCGTCGCCCAGACCCGCGAAGGCGTCGTCATCGTCGACCAGCACGCCGCCCATGAGCGCCTCGTCTATGAGCGCCTCAAGGCCGAGCGCGCCCGTAACGGCATCGCCCGCCAGCCGCTGCTGCTGCCCGAGGTGGTCGAGCTCGACCCCGTCGATGCCGACCGCCTGATCGCGGCGGGTAGCGAGCTCGAAGGCCTCGGCCTCGTGCTTGAATCCTTCGGCCCCGGCGCGGTTCTGGTGCGCGAGGCGCCGAGCCAGCTCGCCGGCGGCAATCTCCAGCGCCTCGTCCGCGATGTCGCCGATGCGCTCGCCGAACATGGCACGGCGGGTTCGCTGGAGCGCCGGCTCGACCATGTGCTCGCGACGATGGCCTGCCACAACTCGGTCCGCGCCGGCCGTCGCATGCGCCCCGAGGAGATGGACGCGCTGCTGCGCGAGATGGAGATCACGCCGAATTCCGGCCAGTGCAACCACGGCCGGCCGACCTATGTCGAATTGAAGCTCTCGGATATCGAGCGATTGTTCGGGAGAAGGTGAAGGAGGGGCGTCCGCTTTCGACCCATTGCGGAACCTCACGTGCAGATTAGGTAGCCCCTATGGATCATTGGAGCCAGTTCACACAATCTGCTGCCCGCGCGCTGATGAACCTCCAGCGCCGTGAAATCAGCATGGAGGAGGCGTACCGGTTCTTCGAGGCCAATTCCGCCTTGATCGCTGATGATGACGCTGTCCAGTCCATCATGAATGCAATCAGCGAGATCGACGGATTTCCGCGATGGTACGATGAGCTCTCGGAGCTTCTTGCCAGCCAGCCTACGCGAGATGCACTGGTGGTATGGTTGAAGGGCTAAGTCCGCTTCCGACCCAAGCCGGCAGCTCGGCTTCAATCTCACTTCAGCTTCGTCTTCGTTGTCGGGAAATCGCGCCAGAAATGGCCGCTGCCTTTCCGGACGACCGCGTCCTGCGGCAGGATCTCGAAGGGCGTGTGGGCCGGCTGGGCACGGAGTTCGTCGAAGCGGGTCGCGAAATCGCTGCGCCTGAGCAGGTCGAACAGCTGCTCGAAGCGGTCGATGACGAAATAGCTCGCCTGGAAATCGTCGATGTAATAGCCGGTGCGCAGCACGCGCTCGAGATCGAAGGCCAAGTGGTGGGCGGAGGGGTCGTCCACCACATATGTCGCCTCACCGAAGGACGAGACGATGCCGGCGCCGTAGATGCGGATGCCTTCGGGCTTGCGGATCAGCCCGAATTCGATGGTGTACCAGTTGAGGCGGGCGAGGAACTTCACCCCCTTGGTCTCGACCGCGACAAGCCCGATACGGCCATATTCGTTCATGTAGTCGGCATAGGCGGGGTTGGTCAGCAGCGGCACGTGGCCGAAGACATCATGGAAGATGTCGGGCTCCTCCAGATAGTCGAGCTGCTCGCGGCTGCGGATGAAGGTGCCTGCCGGAAACTGGCGGTTGGCCAGCATCTGGAAGAAGGGACGCGACGGGATGAGCCCCGGAACCGCCACGACCTCCCAACCGGTCAGCCGCCGCAGCCGTTCGTTCATGCGCGCGAAATCCGGCACGCCTTCGGGGCCTATGCCGAGCGCTGCAAGACCGTCGAGATATTCCTGGCAGACATGGCCCCTGAGGGTCCGCTGCTGACGCTCGAACAGCACGCGCCAGATGGCGTGGTCCTCGGGGGTGTAGCGCTCCCAGCCCTGGTCGATGATGCAGTCTTCGACGGTCTGCGCGTTCAGAAGAGCATGTCCGGACATCGCTTTCGCTCCTGAGAGCTGGCCCCGGCTCCAGCAACGAGGCTCCGTATCGCCATAACGTCCGACATGGGCTCGCAGATCCGGCAGCGCCGCAATTGAAGCTACAATACCCCCTTGGCGGCTGGGCGCGAAGCGCGCCCCCGGTCAGCCCCTGCGATGGCGCTTTTTTGAAAACGAAGTTGCCACGCCCCTTGAAGCGTGGCCGGGTTCGGAAGGTCTGCCTGCGGTCAGGCGCAGAACTGTCAGCCGGCCTGCCGTGCCGTATTGGGGCCTATTCCTTGACCCGTAGCACGATCACCTGCGTCTCGCCGTAACTCCGCCGCTCCAGCTCCTCGAAGCCCTCCGGCAGGCTGATCTCGGCATCCGCCGCCTCTTCCAGCACGATCAGCGCATCCGGCGCCAGCCAGCCGCCCTCGCGGGCCGAGACCAGCGCCTTTTCGCCCAGTCCCTTGCGATAGGGCGGGTCGCAGAAGACGAGGCCGAACGGCGCCATGCCGGTGATCGGGCCGAGCTTGGTCGCGTCGCGGCGGAAGATGCGGCTGAAGCCGGCGAGCCCGAGCGCCATCTGGTTCTCGCGGATGATGCCGCGCGCCTCGCTGCCGTCATCGACCATGAGCGCGAAGCCCGCGCCGCGCGACAAGGCCTCGAAGCCGAGCGCGCCCGTGCCGGCGAAGAGATCGAGCACGCGCGCGCCCTCGACCGCCTCGCCATAGGCATGGGCAAGCACGTTGAACAGGGATTCGCGCAGCCGGTCCGAGGTCGGCCGGATGCTGCCGATCCCCGGCTTCGGGCCGGCCAGAGGCCGGCCGCGCAGGCGTCCGCCGACGATCCGCATCGCTTAGCCGCGGTTGCCGCCACCGGGGCGGGGACCTTTGCCGCCGCCGCCGGGGCGCGGGCCTCGGCCGCCCGGACGCCCGCCGCCCGGCTTGCCGCCGAAGGGCCGTCCGCCGCCTGCCGGCCGCTCGGATGAACGGCCTCCGAAGCTCTTGCCACCCGGCTTGTCGCCGAAGCTGCGGCCACGAGGCCGGTCATCGCCCGGCCGGTCCGAAGACCGTCCGCCGAAGCTTTTGCCCCCGAAGCCCTTGCCGGCAGGCTTGTCACCGAAACTCCGGCCGCGCGGCCTCTCTTCGGATGAACGCTCGCGGAAGGCGCGGGCAGGGCGCTCAGCGCCGTCCCGAGGCGGGCGGTCAGGACGCTCGCCGCGCGGCGCGCGATCCTCCCACGGCCGGTCGCCGCCGCGGTCGCGTCCGTCGTCCTCGCGGCGCGGACGCCGCGCCGGCCGTTCATCGCCACCGGTGCGCGTGAGCGGGCGCGACGTACGCGCCTCGTCGCCGCCACGCTCTTCGCGACCGCGCTCCTGGCGCGGCATGCGGTCGGGCCTGCGCTTGCTCTCACGGGCGGGCGCGGCGCGCTCCTCCGCCACCGGCGCGCTGACGCGCTCGACCAGCACCCGCCGGCCCTTCGGGTCGGCGATCGGCGTGTCGCGGCGGCGCTTCACGTCGCCGGTGGCCTCGCGTTCCTGCCGCTCCAGCTTCGGGTCGGCGCCGCGGCGTGGCGGGGCCTTGCGTTCGCGCTGCGGCTCGGTCTCGGCATCGCGCCAGACCGTGCGGGTCCAAGGCTTGTCGCCGCGCAATTCGCGCACCGCCTCGCGGCGGGTCTCATGCTCATCCTCGGCCGGTTCGCGGCGGCGGCGCGGGCGGTCGTCGCCGCCCGGGGCCGGGCGCGGTGCGGCGGGCAGGGCGTCGCGACGCGGCGATTCGAAATCGGCACCGGCCTTGGCCGCGAGCTCGGTGCCGAGCTGGTCCTGCAGCACGCGCGAGCGAATCTCATCGACCTCCCCCTCTTCGAGCTCGCCGAGCTGGAACGGGCCGAAGGAGATGCGGATCAGCCGGTTCACCGTCAGCCCGAGATGCTCGAGCACGGTCTTGACCTCGCGGTTCTTGCCCTCGCGCAGATCGACGGTCAGCCAGGTGTTGAAGCCCTGCTGGCGCTCGAAGCGCGCGATCACCGGCCCGTAATGGACGTCATCGATGGTGACGCCGTCCTTCACCGTGTCGAGCACGTCCTGCGTCACCTCGCCGAAGGCGCGGACGCGGTAGCGGCGCAGCCAGCCGGTTTCCGGCAGCTCCAGCACCCGCGCCAGCCCGCCGTCATTGGTGAGCAGCAGCAGGCCTTCGGTGTTGATGTCGAGCCGGCCGATGGTCAGCACGCGCGGCAGGTCCTCCGGCAGCACGTCGAAGACGGTCGGCCGGCCTTCCGGGTCGAAATTGGTCGTCACCACGCCGCGGGGCTTGTGGTAAAGCCACAGCCTTGTGCGCTCGCGGGCCGGCAAGGGCTCGCCGTCGATCAGCACGATATCGGTCGGCTTCACGTCGCGGGCCGGGCTGTCCAGCACAGTGCCGTTCACGCTGACGCGGCCTTCCGCGATCATCGCCTCGCTGTCGCGGCGCGAGGCGACGCCGGCGCGCGCCATCACCTTGGCGATCCGCTCCGGTTCGTCGGCCGTGATCAGCTTGCGCTCGGGCGCATCCTCGCGTGGGCGGCGCGGACGATCGTCATGCCCTTCGAAACGCGGCCCGCGCGGACGCGAAAAGCGCTTCTCGCCGTCGCGGCCCTCGCCACGCGGCGGCCGGTCGCCCTGCGGCCTGTCGCGGCCGGCGAAGGGACGGTCGCCGGTGCGGCGCGGACGCTCCTCGCCCGAACGCTCGCGGAAGCCGCGACCTTCGCCCTCGGCCCTGGCGCGGACCGGGCGGTCGCCATCGAAGCGGCGCGGGCGCGGAGCCTCGCCCTCGGCAGGGCGCTCGAAGCGGCGGGCCGGGCGGTCATCGCCGCCCGAACGGCTGCGGAACGGCTTGCGTTCGCCATCGCGCGCGGGGCCGCGACCTTCGCCGCCTGAGCGGCCACCGAAGCCTTTGCCACCGGAGCCGGGTCCACGGCCGCCGGCGCCGCCGCCCTTGCGTGGGCCGCGGCCTCTGTTGTTGTCGTCGTCTTTCATGGTTGCTCCTGAGCCGGCCGGGCACAACCGCTTTGCGGGAAAGGCCTGGCTCGCTTATTCGCTATAACCGGCGCTTGTAGCAGAGGCTTTCCCTCGCTGCGAGCGCCAAAGCTGGGGTTCTTGATGTCGAAACCGCAATCACCCTCCGCGCTTGACGCGATGGCGCTCGCCTTCGACGAGGCGAAGGCGGCTGCCTTGCGTGGCGAGGTCCCGGTCGGCGCTGTGATCGTGCGTGAAGGAACGGTCCTCGGCCGCGCCGGCAACCGCACGCTGGAACTGAAGGACCCAACGGCGCATGCCGAAATGCTGGCGCTTCGGCTCGCCTGCGAGGTGATCGGCAGCGAGCGCCTGATCGGCTGCGATCTCTACGTCACGCTCGAGCCCTGCCCGATGTGCGCGGCGGCGATCTCGTTTTCCCGGATCAGGCGGCTCTATTTCGGAGCGGGCGATCCGAAGGGCGGCGCGGTCGAGAACGGCGTCAGGCTCTACGAGAGCCCGACCTGCCACCATGCGCCGGAGGTTTATGGTGGCCTGCGCGAGACCGAGGCCGCGGGGCTGCTCCGGGATTTCTTCCGCGAGCGGCGCTGACGCTCAGGTATCCGACGAGGCGATGCCGAACTTGGCTGCCAGCTGCGCGCGGTCCATGCAGGAGACGTCATAGGTCACCTGCCGGCCCTTGAATTCAGGGCGCTTGCCGAATTCCCTGGTCATCGTCCGGGCGACATCGTCGATTCGCGCCTCGCAAGCTTGCACCGTGGTGAAGCCCATTTCGCTGATGCGGCTGGTCGCGCAATGCGCCTCGCCCGCGACGCAGGCCATGATGACCATGGTGAAGGCATCCATGCTGGCGCTCCTGCTGCTGCCGCTCGAGGCTGCGCCCGTATGGTTAGTGCTTGGTTAAACTTGTGAGCCGGCCCCGCTTTGCCAAGCAAGGGCCGGACCATCAGCCGAGGCTGCGCCAGCAGAGATAGGCACCCAGCGCCAGCAAGCCGGCGAAGAAGCAGATCTTGAAGGTGGCCGGCGAGATGCGGCTGCGGATGAACTGCCCGCCGCCCATGCCGATCAGCGCCGGGACGAGCGCCAGCAGCGATTGCCAGGCGACCGTGCCGTTGAGCGCCCCGGCACCGATCAGGCCGAAGGAGAGCGCCAGCGTCGAGACGATGAAGGAGATGCCGAGCGCCTGCACCAGCTCGTCCTTGTCGAAGCCGAGCGCCTGCAGATAGGGCACGGCCGGCAGAACGAAGACGCCTGTGGCCGCCGTGACGACACCCGTCGTGAAGCCGATAACGGGGCCGAGCCAACCTTCCCAGCGTGCGGGAACGCGCAGCTTTGCAGCCTTCAGGCCGACAAGGGCGTAGAGCACGAGTGCCAAGCCCAACCAGAGCGTGGCGTTGCCGTCCTTCTGTTGCTGCAGCAGGCCGGCGCCAGCCCAGGTACCCAGGCAGATGGTCGCGAGCATCGGCCAGAGCCGATGCAGGGTCGAATGCAGTTTCGGCCCGGTCGCGATCTGCCAGCCATTGGTGACGAGATTGGGCACGACCAGCAGTGCCGCGGCTTGTGCCGGGGCCATCACGACGCCGAGGATGCCGACCGCGATGGTCGGCAAGCCCAGTCCGATGACGCCCTTGACGAAGCCGGCGAGCACGAAGGTCGCGGTGACGAAGAGGAGGAGGGTCGTGTTGTCCATGTCTTGCTTGTGGCATCGCTGACGGCGGCTGTCGCGGCCCGATGCTACGGCCGTCGCCGTAGCGTTCCCGCTTGCGATGCGAAGGCGATGGAGCATCATGCGGCCATGAGCATGCAAGGTCCCTATCTCGCGGAGATCGCCCACCTGATGGGCGACCCGGCCCGCGCCAACATGCTGCACGCGCTGATGGACGGCCGCGCGCTGACGGCGAAGGAACTCGCCTGGATCGCCGGCGTCGCGCCGCAGACCGCGAGCGGCCATCTCGCCAAGCTGATGCAGGGCAAGCTGATCGACGTCGCCGTGCAGGGGCGCCATCGCTATTACCGGCTGGCCGGTCCGGAGGTCGCGACGGCGCTGGAAGGCCTGATGGTGCTCGCCAATCTCGACGGCACCAGCCGGCGCCTGCCTTCGCGCGTCGGCGCGGAACTGAGTCAGGCCCGCACCTGCTACGACCATTTCGCCGGAAGGCTCGGTATCGGCATCCATGATGCGTTGATGGCGGGCGGCCATCTCGCCGCGAGCGAGGGCGGCTATGCGCTGACGGCCTCGGGCAAGGCGATCTTCAGGGCGCTGGGGCTCGATCCCGACGCCACGGCCAGGAGCCGCCGCGCCGCCTTGCGTCCCTGCCTCGACTGGAGCGAGCGCCGGCCGCATCTCGCCGGCCATCTCGCGGCCTCGCTTGCTTGCCGCTGCTTCGAGATGGATTGGGTCCGCCGCCGCAAGGATGGCCGCGCCGTGATCCTGACCGAGGCAGGGCGAGGGGTGTTGGAAGCCGTGCTTCCCGGCTTCCGCTGCGATGCTCCGGAGCCGGTCAGCCCTGCGCTTCGAGAGCCCGTTCCAGCGCTCGCTTGACCTCGTCCTTGGTCGGCTCGGATGCCGCGAGGATCGCCTTGGCCTTGAAGAAGTCCAGCCCACCGATGCGGTCGGCGCCGGCCCGGATCAGGACATCCGGCGGCTCCTGCTCGATCAGGCGCTGGACCAGCGTCCGCGTCAGGATCTGCGAGGCGCCGACGAGCGCCTCCATCGCCCCGGGAATGCGCGCCTCGCCGGGCTCGGTCATGGGCGCGCTGACATCGACCGCGACCACGATGCGACCGGGCGCCAGCAACTTCCGATAGGGCAGGGGATCGATGGCGCCGCCATCGATCAGCACGCGCCCACCGAGCGCGACCGGCCGGATCAGCCCCGGAATAGCAAGCGAGGCAGCAACCGCCGGCGTCAGTGGCCCGTCATGCAGCGTGACTTCGCTGTGGCGATGGTAGTCCGCGGCAACCGCTGTGAACGGGATCGTCAGCTCCTCGAAGTGATCGGGCACAGCTTCCGGCCAGAACAGGTCGAGCAGCCTTTCGCCGTCGATGAGCACGGGATTGCCGAGGCCACGCACGAGGTCGGCGAGTTTGCCGACGCGGCAGTCGAGCAGGCGCGCGATCACCCTTGCCCGGTCGCGGAAGGTCGCCAGCACATGCTCGCGCAGCTCCCGGCCGGAGAGCCCGGCGGCATAGGCCGCGCCGATGATGGCGCCGATCGAGCAGCCGGATATTCGCGCGGGCTTGAGGCCGAGCTCGTCGAACGCCTCGAGCACTGCGATATGGCTGAGACCCCGTGCTCCACCTGCTCCAAGCACGAGTGCAATCTCGGGCGCACTTCCGCTTGGCGGCGCTTCGGAGGGGCGGGAACGTGGCATGCCGATTGTTCCCCTGGACCGGCTCAGGCCGCAGCCCGCGCCAGGAACGGCTTAAGCGCCGCGAGCGTCGCCTGTGGGTTCTCCTCCGGCAGGAAATGGCCGCTGTCTATCGCCTGCCCTTCGGCCTGTGGCGCGAAAGTCTGGTGCCAGATGGCGAGCGGGCTTGCGCCCTTGGCCGGGATGCCGGCCTCGCCCCAGAGCACGAGCGTCGGACAGAGGATGCGCTTGCCCGCCGCGAGATCGGCCTTGTCGTGTTCGATATCGATGGTGGCGCCGGCGCGATAATCCTCGCAGGCGGCATGGCTGCGCGAGGGATCGCTGAAGGATTCCGCGTAGGATTGCATCGCCAGCGGGTCGAACAGGTCGAGAGTCTTCGCCCGGCTCCAGCTCGCGATGGTGCGGTCGAGCCAGCCGACCGGATCGGCCTTGAGCAGGTTCTCCGGGATCGGCTCGGGCTGGGCCAGGAAGGTCCAGTGATAGACCTGCATGGCGCGCGCCGCGTTCATGCCCTCCCACATCGAGACGGTCGGCAGGATGTCGAGCAGGACGAGACGCTCGACGCGGCCGGGATGGTCGAGCGCGAGGCGATAGGCGACGCGCGCGCCGCGATCATGGCCGATCACGCCGAAGCGGATATGGCCGAGCGCCTGCATCACCGCGACGATATCCTCGCCCATGCCGCGCTTGGTATAGGTCTCCCGGCCGCCATCGCCATGCGGCGCCGCCGACCAGCCATAGCCGCGCAGGTCGGGGCAGACGACGGTGTGCGTCTTGGCCAGCTCCGGCGCCAGCCGGTGCCATTCGGCATGGGTCTGCGGAAAGCCGTGGATCAGCACCAGCGGCGGGCCCTCGCCGCCGACGCGCGCGAAGACCTTGCCGACCGGCCCGTCGATCCAGTGCGCCTTGAAGCCGGGGAAGAGACTATCGATGTTCGCCATGCGCGGCAGCATAGCCCCCGTCACAGCGCTGTGTCAGCCTTGCTCGCGCTTGACCGCCTGCCAGCCGATGTCGCGGCGGCAGAAGCCGCCGGGCCAGTCGATCTTGTCGACGGCCTCATAGGCACGCTTCTGCGCCTCGCCGACACTCTTGCCGAGCGCGACCACGTTCAGCACGCGCCCGCCATTGGCGACGAGATCGCCATTCTTGAGTTTCGTGCCGGCGTGGAAGACGAGGACCTCATCCAGCGCCTCGGCCTTCTCGACGTCGCGGATGACGCTGCCGGTCTCCGGCTTGGCGGGATAGCCTTTGGCCGCGAGCACCACGGTCAGCGCCGCCTCGTCGCGCCAGCGCAGATCGACCTGGTCGAGCACGCCGTCGCAGGCGGCGAGCAGCGCCGGCACGATGTCGCTCTTCAGGCGCGGCATCAGCACCTCGCATTCGGGATCGCCGAAGCGTGTGTTGTACTCGATCAGCTTCGGCCCCTGCGCCGTGATCATCAGCCCGGCGAAGAGCACGCCCTGGAACGGCGTGCCGCGCTTCGCCATGCCGGCCAGTGTCGGCCGGATGATCTCGGCCATGACGCGCTCGGTCAGAGCGGGCGTCATCACGGGGGCCGGCGAATAGGCGCCCATGCCGCCGGTATTCGGGCCGGTATCGCCGTCGCCGACGCGCTTGTGGTCCTGTGCCGAGGCGAGCGCCAGCGCATGTGCGCCGTCGCAGAGCGCGAAGAAGCTCGCTTCCTCGCCGATCATCCATTCCTCGACCACGACCTCGGCCCCGGCCGCGCCGAAGCTGCCCGAGAACATCATGTCGATGGCTTCGTTCGCCTGATCCAGCGTCTCGGCCATGATCACGCCCTTGCCGGCGGCGAGGCCGTCGGCCTTGATCACGATCGGCGCGCCCTGCGTGGCGACGTAAGTCTTGGCGGAAGCCGCGTCGCTGAAGCGGCCGAAGCCGGCGGTCGGGATATTGAACTCGGCGCAGAGTTCCTTGGTGAAGCCCTTCGACCCCTCGAGCTGGGCGGCAGCCTTGGACGGGCCGAAGACCTTGATGCCCGCTGCCCTGAGATCGTCGGCGATGCCGGCGACGAGCGGCCCTTCCGGTCCGACGACCACGAGGTCGATGCCCTGCAACCGGCAGAAGGCGACGACGGCGGCATGGTCGGCGATATCGACCACGACATTCTCGCCGCAATGGGCGGTGCCGGGATTGCCCGGCGCGATGAACAGCGCGTCGCAGAGCGGCGAGGCCGAAATTGCCCAGGCGAGCGCATGCTCGCGGCCGCCCGAACCGATCAGAAGAATTTTCATGGCGCTCTCCGCTCCGTCACGGGCGCAATAGCGGCACCTAGCGCCATGGGCAACGCTTCTGCTGTCTCTTTCATCCCGCTATGGTCCGGCCATGACCAGCGAATCGCAGCAGACGACCGGCAATGCGCCCGAATGGAGCGTCTCGGACCTCTCCGGTGCGCTGAAGCGTACCATCGAGGACAATTTCGGCTTCGTGCGCGTGCGCGGCGAGATTTCCGGCTATCGTGGCCCGGTCGCCTCCGGCCATGTCTATTTCTCGCTGAAGGACACCAACGCCAAGATCGACGCGGTGATCTGGAAGGGCGTATTCGGCCGCCTCAAGACGCGCCCGCAGGAAGGGCTGGAGGTCGTCGCCACCGGCAAGATCACCACCTTCGCCGGCAAGTCGAGCTACCAGATCGTCATCGATTCGTTGGAGCTGGCCGGTGCCGGCGCGCTGATGGCGCTGCTGGAGGAGCGCCGCAAGCGGCTCGCGGCAGAGGGCCTTTTCGCCGAGGAGCGCAAGCAGCTCATCCCCTATCTGCCTTCGGTCATCGGTGTGGTGACCTCGCCGACCGGCGCGGTCATCCGCGACATCCTGCACCGCCTTGAGGATCGCTTCCCGCGCCATGTCCTGGTCTGGCCGGTGCGTGTGCAGGGCGAGACCAGCGCGGCCGAGGTCGCCAATGCCATCGCCGGCTTCAACGCTCTGCCGGTGGGAGGGCGCATTCCCCGGCCGGATGTAATCATCGTCGCGCGCGGCGGCGGCTCGCTCGAAGACCTGATGAGCTTCAACGAGGAGATCGTGGTCCGTGCCGCCGCAGCCTCGGAAATCCCGCTTGTCTCCGCCGTCGGCCACGAGACCGACTGGACGCTGATCGACCACGCCGCCGACCTGCGTGCGCCCACGCCGACGGGTGCCGCCGAGAAGGTCGTGCCGGTACGCGCCGAGTTGATGGGCTTCATTGCCGATCTCGCACGTCGCCATGCGGGGGCGATGCTCCGCCTGTCGGACCGCCGCCGCAGCGACTTGAGGGCTCTCGCCCGCGCCTTGCCGGGGCCGGAAGCCGTTCTGTCCGGCCCGCGTCAGCGGTTGGACCTCGCGGCAACGAGGCTGGCGCCAGCCCTTGCCCGCAATGCGCGCACGCATGAGCAGCAACTGCAGGCCCTGTCTCGCCGGCTGGACGCGCGCTCGCCGCGCGTTGCACTCGCCCGGTTGCGGGCACAGCTCGACAGCTTCGGGCGGGCGCTTGCCGCCGCGCGGGGCAATGCCGTGTCCGGCGAGCGCACCCGGATCGCCAACGCCCGAGACCGTCTAGCGACGCTGGAAACACGTGCTCGCAACGCTTTTGGCCAGAGCCTGGTCCAGCGCGGCGAACGCGCCGTCGGCTTGGCTCAGCGGGCTGAGCGAGCCTTCGGCCAGACCTTGCATCGGCGCGCTGACCGGCTCGCCTCGCTCTGGACGCTGATCCGCTCGCTCGGGCCGGAGGCGGTGCTGTCGCGCGGTTATGCCCTGATCCGCGACGAGGCCGGCGCATTGGTGCGCAGCGTCGAGGTCGCCCAGCCGGGCAGGGCGCTTTCGGTGCAACTGGCCGATGGCAGCTTCGGCGTCACCGTTTCGGGCGGCGAAGCCGGCGGAGCGAAGCCGTCAGCGCCGCGCCCCTTGCGCAAGGCGCCGGTGCCGGGATCGCAGGGCGATCTGTTCTAGAACCTGCTTGTTTTCCGCGCAAACAAGGCGTCATCCCGGGCTTGACCCGGGATACATGCTGGAGCGGACCCGATTGAGGTTCAGGAATGGATCCCGGATCTTCGCTTCGCTGCGTCCGGGATGACCCGCGTCGGTCAACGAAAGCCTATCGACTTCAAGGAGCGGTCAGGAAGGCCTTGACCCGCTTCAGCGCGTCCTCGCGTGCCGCCATATTGGTGCCGACCGTTGCCTTGCCGGTGCCGCTGGCGGAATAGGCGATATTCTCGCGTTCTCTTACCTCGAGGCGCGGATGGTCGAAATCGTGAAGGGCGCCGGGATAGAGCACGAGGCCGACCTGCTCGCCGCGTCCTTGAGCCGCCTTGGCGAGATGGCTGCAGGGCGCGGCCGGGGTCCAGTCGTCGGCATCACCCATCAGGATCAGCAGCGGGATGCGGGCGGAGAAGCTCGGCGATTCCGACTGGCTGCGGCAGCTCGGATAGAAGGCCGCGGCGCGCTTGAAATCCGGCTTGCCATCTGTCGGGGCCTGCTCCTTGCGGATCGCGGTCAGCACGGTCAGGCCGCCGCTCGACCAGCCGAGCAGGGCGATCGAGTCAGGCTTGATGTTGCCGCGCTGCTGCAGCCAGATCCGGGCCGCCGCGGCATCGGCGACGCGCTCGCGCCCGGCCCGCACCGTCAGGTCCTTCACGCCGCATTGCGAGCCGAGCCCGCGCGAGCCGTAGCTGTCCGGCATCAGCACGGCGAAGCCGGCGGCGGCGAGGCGCTCGCCCCAATCGGCATGCCGCATCGAGAGTTGGCCTTGAGCGCGCCACAAGCCGCCGCAACCATGCAGGGCGATCACCGCCGGGAAAGGCCCCTGGCCGGCCGGCAGATAGAAGAGACCCGTCAGCGTTCCCTGCTCGGAGGGAATGGCCACGCGCTCGTAGCCACCGGCGCGAGCAGCCGGTGTTGCGAGCAGCGCAAGGCTCATCAGGCACGCCATGAGGCGCAGGAGACTGGACATCGCCGACCAGAGGGTTATCACAAACCTCGGAGTATCCTGGCTTTCCGTTTCCCGATCAATGATTTGATGCAATTTTGATGAATATCAGCGAGCGTCTCCCGCCTCATGGCCCCGAAGCCGTCGTCGACTACCGCGCCGGCGACTTCCATGTCGTCAAACCGGGCGCCTTCGTGCGCTGCGCCGTGACGGGCGCGCCGATCCGTCTCGACGATCTCCGCTACTGGTCGATCGAATGGCAGGAAGCCTATTCATCGTCGGAAGCCGCGCTGCTCAGGCTGCGCCGCGCCGGCCGCGCCTGACGACAACTCAGCTCGCCTTGCCGAGGGCGGCAAGCAGGTCGCTGATCGCGGCCGGCTCCGCGAAAGCCAGCGTAACCGGCACCACGACCAGCACGTCGCGCGCATTCCCGGGCCAGAGCGGCGCGAGCTTGGTCCAGTCCTTCTCCGTCGTCGCGATCAACGCAGCGTGTTCCCGGGCGATCGCGAGCGCAGTCGCGACATCGCTTTCCAGATAGGCGTGGTGATCGCCATGGGCCTGTTCGGCCGCGATGATCGCCCCAGCATCCCGCAAGGTCGCAGCGAATTTTTCCGGCCGCCCGATCCCTGACAGCGCCACGACCTTCCCCCCGCGCAAGCGCTCGACGGCGGTAGCGGCGGGCTTGAGGGCGGCTGCGAGAACCGGCTTCTTCGCCGCTCGCGCGACGGCGGCGACGCGTTCTCCTGCATCCCCGCCACCGATCACGATGACGGCGTCTGCCTCGCTCATCTGCTCTGCAAGCGGAGCACGCAGCGGTCCGGCAGGAAGGCACAGGCCGTTGCCGGCTCCGCTCGACCCGTCGACCACCGCGAGTTTGAGATGCTTGACCAGCGACGGGTTCTGCAGCCCGTCATCCATCACGACGACGCTGGCGCCAAGCCCTCGCGCCAGCCTCGCGCCGGCCACCCGGTCGCGGGCGATGACCGTGCGGACATGGCGCGCCATCAGCAGCGGCTCGTCGCCGGTATCGGCCGCGCGATGCCGGTCGGGATCGACCTCGACCGGCCCGGCGAGCCGGCCGCCATAGCCGCGCATCAGCACGAAGGGCTTTTCGCCCCGTGCGTCCAGCAGGCGGGCGATGGTGATCGCCGTCGGCGTCTTGCCGGCGCCGCCGGCGATGAAGTTGCCGACGCAGATCACCGGAAGGCCGGCTTCGGTTCCGGGCTGCCGCATCCGCTGCAAGGTGATCCGGCCGTAGAGGAAGCCGAGCGGCTGGAGCAACCGGGCGAGCAGCGTTGGTGTCTCCCGCCACCAGAAGCGCGGGGCGCGCCGCAGCATCAGGGCGCGCTCTCGCGCTGGCCGATCGCGACCCGCATCAACAGGGGCTCGATTGCATGGAGCGTGCGGTTCAGCGCGCCGCCGAGTTCGGTCGCGGTCTGCGCGGCAGCGCGCGCCGCCTGCCGGGCCTCGGCCGGGTTGTTCAGCCAGCGATGGGCCGCCCCGGCCAGCGCCTGCGCATCGGCGACCGCGCGCGAGCCGCCGTCGCGGTCGAAGGCGGCGAAGATCTCAGCATTGTTATGGACATGCGGCCCGTGCAGCAGGGCGCAACCGAGCTTCGCCGGCTCGATCGGGTTATGCCCGCCAATGCCTTCGACCAGCGAGCCGCCGAGGAAGGCGACCTGCGACAAACGGTAGAACAGCCCGAGCTCGTTGACGGTATCCGCGACATAGAGATCGACATCGCGCTCGGGGCTGCCCCCAGTCGCGCGGCGCGAGACGGCGACGTCGTTCGCTTCCGCCAGCGCCTCGATCTCCGGGCCGCGTTGCGGGTGGCGCGGTGCGATGATGGTGAGCAGCTTCGGCAGATAGGGCTTGATCGCGAGATGGGCGGCGAGCACCAGCTCGTCCTCGCCGGGATGCGTGCTGGCGGCGATCCAGACCGGGCGGCCGGTCGTCTGGCCGTCGAGGATGGCGAGCGTGTCGGGGTCGGCCGGCGGGGCCGGCACGTCGAATTTCAAGTTGCCGCTGACGCTGACGCGCGGCGCGCCGAGCTGGGCCAGGCGCTCGGCATCGCCCTGCGACTGCGCGAGGCAGGCCTCGAAGCAGGAGAGCAGGAAGCGCGAGGTCTTCGGCATCTTGTACCAGCGCGCGAAGGAGCGCTCCGACATCCGGCCATTGACCATCACGACGGGGATATCGCGGCGCTGCGCCTCGATCAGCAAATTCGGCCAGATCTCGGATTCGCAGATCAGGCACAGGTCCGGGCGCCAGTGATCCATGAAGCGGCGCATGTAGCGGGGAACGTCGAGCGGGATGTATTGGTGGATCACGCCGCCCGGCAGCCTGGCCGCCATCAGCTTCGCCGAGGTGACGGTACCCGAGGTCACCAGCACAGCGAAGCCGCGCTTCTGCAGTTTGGCGATCAGGGGCAGCAGGGTCACGGTCTCGCCGACGCTGGCGCCGTGCAGCCAGACCAGCGGCTTGTTCGGCCGCTTGACACCCGCGTGGCCGCGCCGTTCGGCAAGCCGCGTGGCATCCTCCTTGCCGCGCCGCTGGCGCCAGAGCAGGAGCCCGGCTGCCGCGGGCTCCAGCAGGGAGGTCGCGTAGCGATAGCTGCGGAGGATCGCGCCCTTGCCACTCATGCCGGTGCCCCGGCAGTCAGCTGCTTTTCACGCAGGCCGGCGCCCGGATCGCTGCTGCCGACCAGCGCATAGCCGCGGGCATGGACGTCGTCGAGGCTGGCCTGAACCGCGAGGCGCGCCGCCTCCTGCGCCGCCTCGTCGGCGTCGCGCGCGACCAGGATCGGCTCGCCGACGACGATGGCGCAGCGCCCGAAGGGCAGGCCGATCGAGGCACGGTCCCAGCTGTTGAAATCGATGCGGCGGCTGGTGACCACGGCGACCGCGCGGATCGGCCGCCCGGAAGCCCGGGCCAAAGCGATGATGCCGGGGCCGACGATACGGGCGCGTTTCGGCACATCGGCCGTCAGCACCATGGTGTCGCCCGCCGCGAGCCTGCGGACCATCGCGAGGAAGGCGGCGGCGCCCCCCTTCTCGCGAACTTTCTTGCCGAGCGCGCCCGAGCCGCGGATCGCGCCGATGCCGAGCTCGCGTAGCGCCACGGCATTGAAGCCGCCATCGCCATGGCGCGAGACCAGCGAGCAGGCCGGCATCCAGTCCGGCCGGGCGAAGGGGATCATGATGTGCTGGCCGTGCCACATCGCGAAGATCAGCGGCAGGTCAGGCCGGACATGGTCGTAGATATCGGCAGGCTCGAAGACGATCCGGTTCGTGCGCTGCACGAGGCGCAGATAGCCGGCCAGCAGGCGACCGAGCGTTTCCTGCGCCACGCGTGTCTTGAGGATCGAAAAACCCATGGGTCCTGTCGTTCTAAGCCTGTCTTGGCTCAGCTCTTGGCGGTCTCGGGGTCGAGCAGCCGGTGAAGATGGACGATGAAATAGCGCGTCTGCGCCTGGTCGACGGTCTGCTGCGCCTTGGCCTTCCAGGCGGTGTGGGCCGTGGCATAGTTCGGGAAGACGCCGACGATGTCGAGCTTCGCCAGATCCTTGAAGGTAATGCCGTCGAGCGAGGCGAGTTCGCCACCCAGCACGAGGTGAAGAAGCTGTTTCTGTTCCGGTTCCGCGCTCATCGAACTCTCCTGCAGGGGCTGCTTGGCGCCCCCATAAGCCATCCCGGCGGTCCATGCGAGCGGGCCGCGCGGAAGCGTTGAAAAAAATCGTCAGACGGGCTGCGTCCGTCCGTCGCGCAGCCGCTCGATCGCGCCCTGCAAAGGCGTGGCAAGCCTGCCGTTGCTGGCCGCGAGCATGCCATGGACCGGCATCGCGCGATTGTACACGACCGGGCTCCCCTCGCCGTCGGTGAGCCGCCCGCCGGCCTCGCTCAGCACGAGATCGGCCGCAGCCAGATCCCAGTCACGGGCATCGGGCGAGATCAGGCCGGCATCGATGGTGCCGTCGGCGATGCGCGTCAGGCGCAGCGCCAGCGAGGGAATCCGGCCGACCGCCTCGAAGCTCTCGAACTGCGCAAGCGCATCGAGCATCGGCTTGGGGCCGGCGATGCGAGCGCCGGCCAGCGTGTTCGCGGATGAGGTCTGGATGATCTCGCCGTTGAGCGTCGCGCCGCCGCTGGCGAGCGCGTGGTAGGTGGCCTGGCAGGCCGGCGCATGGACGATGCCGAGGACGGGCGCGCCCTGGTCGAGCAGCGCGACGCAGACGGCCCAGTCCGGCGAGCCCTGCATGAAGGCGCGCGTGCCGTCGATCGGATCGACGACCCAGACGAAGCGGTGCGACAGCCGCTGCGCATCGTCGACCGTTTCCTCGGACAGCCAGGCGGCTTCCGGCAGCAGCTCGGACAACCGGATCCGCAGAAAGGTGTCGACGCCGATATCCGCTTCGGTGACGGGCGATCCGCCGCTCTTCGACCAGGTCCGCGCGGCCGTCGTCGCGCCCGGCCGGAACAGCTCCAGGGCGATCGTGCCGGCTTCCAGGCAGCTTTCACCGACGGCCTTCAGCAGCTCGGCCGCGATCGGTAGCGTGATGGCGTTCATGGCTTTCCTATCGGCCGTGAAAGTCGCTGTTTCAAGCCGAAAATGCGGCCACTGATCGAAAGATTCCGTCAAGCATCCGGCGGGAAAGGGCTCGTTTCGGGCCCGATCGGGGCGAAAACACCTTCCTTTAACCCAACCCTTTAAGCGCTCGGACACGGCTGGCGGCCATCCTCGCAGGGCAAGCACGAGAGCCCCGGCATCGACAGAGGGCTCCGTTGCAGCAGGGATTAGAGAGAGGCGTTATAACCGATGGCCAGCGTCACGCAGGCTGCCGGAGAGAGCGGTTTTGTGCCTGCTCTCTCCGGTGCTCCGACCACCACAGCGATCGTTTCCCGCAACCCGATGCCGGCCCGTCCGGTCGCTCCGGCGATCGAGCGCATCGGTTCGGTGCGGATTCTGCGCGGCAAGGCCAATTGGCGCGGCGTCGCGCTGCGGCTGGCCAATCCTGCCGGTGACGACGAGCGTTTCGAACTGGCCCTGACCGCCGGCGACGGCCGCTCAATCGTCGTGGCTTCCGTGGATCAGGACGACGCGGTTGCGCTCTGGCGGGATTTCGGCAGGACCAGTGGCCTGCCGCTCTTGCTCGAAGGGGCCGATGGCGTGGTGACGGAGCCCTATCCGCAGCTCGGCCGCGTCGCGCTGGGGGCGGTCCGCATCCGCCGCCGTCACGGCCTGCTCAACGGCCGCCGCCCGCGCTTCCTGACACGCCGCAAGACCGGACGTCTGCCCGAACTGCCGGTGATTGTCAGCGGCGACCGGATGACCGACTGATCCTCAGAATATCGAACGACTCATCGCATCGAGCGCGAACCCGGCCGCCAGCAGCAGGCCGGCGTCGCGATTCGAGCGGAATATCCTGAGTGCTTCGGGCGCTGTCGCGCCGTTGATGCGGGTAACCTGCCGGCCGAGATGCAGGACGAAGGCGGCGAAGCCGAGCCAGGCGGCCGGCCCGCCGCCAACCAGCCAGATCGCGATGCCCGTGAGCACGGCCGCCAGCGCGAAGCAGAGCGCCACGGCCTCGCGCGTATGGTCGCCGAAATAGCGTGCGCTCGAGCGGATGCCGGCGATGACGTCGTCTTCCAGATCCTGCATCGCGTAGATCGTGTCGTAACCGACCGTCCAGGCGATGGAGGCCGCGTAGATCAGGTACGCGGGTGCGTCGAGCCGGCCGAAAACGGCGCTCCAGCCCATCAAGCCGCCCCATGAGAAGGCGAGGCCGAGCACGAATTGCGGCATGTTCGTGATCCGCTTCATGAACGGATAGATCGCGACGATCACGAGCGAGGCGATGCCGAGCACGATCGTGAAGCGGTTGAATTGCAGCAGCACGACCAGACCGAGGAGCGCTTGCGCAACCATGAACAGGGCGGCTGCCTTCGCCGTCACCTGCCCGGACGGCAGAGGCCGGCCGCGTGTGCGCGCCACCTCGGCGTCGAGCTTGCGGTCGATGATGTCGTTGAAGGTGCAGCCCGCGCCGCGCATCAGCACCGCGCCGACAAAGAAGAGCAGGCAGTGCCAGGGATTGGGATAAGGCTGGCCGGCAGCGATGGCGGCAAGTCCCGCCGCCCACCAGCAGGGCATGAGCAGGAGCCACCAGCCGATCGGCCGCTCGATGCGGGCGAGTTTCAGGAACGGTCTGGTCGCGAAGGGAGCCCGCGTGTCGACCCAATGCCCTTTGAGCGCATCGGGCAAAGGTGCGTCAGGAAGCGGGGCGTCGCGCCCCGGCATCGTTCCTGCGGGTGTCGGCTCGGGCATGGCGCCGTGGCGCCGGTTAGAGCGCGCCCTGCGGGACGCGCATCCCGCCGCCGACGCCACTGGTGATGGAATCGGCGCCGCCGAACGGGCTGGAGCCCTGTGCCTGCTGCTGGGCGCGGCGCATCATCTGTGCCTGCTGCTTGACGGCGTTGCAGGCCTGGGTGCGGAAGCCGGCCACCTTCTTGTTGTCGGCCTGCATGCCTTCGATGAAGGTCGCGGGAATCTGGCACCAGTCCTGGTTGGCCGTGGCGAACTTGATCGCGGCGTCGCCGTTGCTGACGAGGCGGCCGAAGGAGCTGCAGGCTTCCTGCGGCGTCATCTTCTTCTTGGCCTTCTGGGCGGCCGACAGCCGCGACACGATCGATTGCCGCTCGGCGAGCAGCTTCTGGATCTGCTCGCAGCCCGAGGCCTGCGCATGTGCGGGGGCAGCCGCCAGGAACGGGGCCACGGCAAGGCCGAGCACCGCGATAACGCCTGAAGCCATCCAACGCCGCATGGTGTCCTTACTCCGGATTGCCGGCCCGCCCGGCCGATCGTTAGATACGTCCTTAACAGCAGGCGCTGTTAACGCCAACGACTCTTGCGAGTCCATGGGTGGCCTTCTGGGGTGCCGCGCCTGCTACATGGGGATTGTGGCGTTTTTCGCGCTGTCCTCACCGCTATCATCGAAGCCTGGAGGCGCCTGCGCTCATGTCCGTTCCCGATTTCGCCCGGCACCGGCTCTTCATCGACCAGCCTCTCGCTGCTGCCGCGATTCTCCCGCTCGAGCGCGAGCAGGCCAACTATCTGCTCAATGTCCTGCGTTTGCGGGCCGAGGGCACGGTGCTCGTCTTCAACGGGCGTGACGGCGAATGGCTGGCGCGCCTCGTGCCGGAAGGGCGCAAGCAGGCGAATCTGGAGCTTGTGCGCCAGACCAGGCCGCAGCCACCGGCATCCGACCTGCATTATCTGTTCGCCCCGTTGAAGCATGCACGGCTGGATTACATGGCGCAGAAGGCGGTGGAGATGGGGGCGGGCGTGCTGCAGCCCGTCCTGACCCGGCGCACTCAGGTTTCGCGATTGAACCTCGACCGGATGCGCGCCAATGCCGTCGAGGCGGCCGAACAATGCGGCATCCTGAGCCTGCCGCAGATCGAGCCGGAGCGGCCGCTCGAAGCCGCGCTCTCGGGCCTGGCGCCGGAACGGGTGCTGATCTTCTGCGATGAAGGCCTGGCGGAGGCGAGCCCGATCTCGGCACTGGCGGAGTGCAAGCCCGCGCCGCTTGCCGTCCTGATCGGACCCGAAGGTGGCTTCGACGAGGCCGAGAGGAACCTGATCCGCGCGCGGCCCAACACGCTGCCGATCTCGCTCGGCCCGCGCATCCTGCGGGCGGACACGGCCGCGGTAGCGGCCCTTGCACTGGTTCAGGCGGTTCTCGGCGACTGGCCTCGCGTCTGACGGAAGGATAGCAGGCCTGTCGCCAGCGCCGGTCGCCTTTGCACGAATGCACGGTTCCGGTCGTTGTGGAGCGCCCGGCGCTCGCCTATGTCTGTGCATCCTCTGCCGGCTTCCTCTGCACCTTCGGTGTCGGGGCCGGTCGTCTTGCCTCATCTGCCGGAGCGCCCATGGCTCGCGACGTGTCCGATTCGACCCCGGTCGATTCCAAGGCCGAACTGATTGCGTGGATCGCCGACGGCGAGAAACCGGCCTCGTCCTTCCGGATCGGCACCGAGCACGAGAAATTCCCGTTCTATCAAAGCGATCTCGCTCCCGTCCCCTATGAGGGGCGCGCCGGCGCCGGCGGCATCCGCGCCTTGCTGGAGGGCATGCAGCAGCGGCTCGGCTGGGAGCCGATCGTCGATGCCGGCCATATCATCGGCTTGGCCGGGCCGGATGGCGGCGGGGCGATCTCGCTGGAGCCGGGCGGACAGTTCGAATTGTCCGGCGCGCCGCTGGAGACGCTTCACGAGACGCAGGCCGAGCTTCAGGCCCATCTCGCCGACGTCAAGGCGGTGGCCGCTCCGTACGGCATCGGCTTCGTCGCGCTCGGCGCCTCGCCGCTCTGGACCCGCGCCGAGACGCCGGTGATGCCGAAGGGCCGCTACAAGATCATGGCGAACTACATGCCGAAGGTCGGCACGAGGGGCCTCGACATGATGTTCCGGACCTGTACCGTCCAGGTCAATCTCGATTTCGCCAGCGAAGCGGACATGGTCCGCAAGCTCAGGGTCTCGCTGGCGCTGCAGCCGCTCTCCACCGCGCTGTTCGCTTCCTCGCCCTTCCTCGAACGCAAGCTCAACGGCTTCCAGTCGATGCGCTCCGAGATCTGGCGCGATACCGACCTCGCCCGCTCCGGCATGCTCGCCTTCGCCTTCGACGAGGGCATGTCCTATGAGGGTTATGTCGACTGGGCGCTCGACGTGCCCATGTATTTCGTCAAGCGCGGCGACACCTATCACGACGTCGCCGGCGCATCTTTCCGCGACCTTTTGGCCGGACGCCTGCCGCAGTTGCCGGGCGAGAAGGCCACGATGTCCGATTGGGCCAACCATCTCTCGACGGTCTTCCCCGAAGTCAGGCTGAAGCGCTTCCTGGAGATGCGCGGCGCCGATGCCGGCCCGCCCGACATGCTCGCCGCGATGCCGGCCTTCTGGGTCGGGTTGCTCTATGATGCGACCGCGCTCGACGCGGCCTGGGACCTCGTCAAGAACTGGAGCGCTGCGGAGCGGCAGGCGCTGCGCGATGCGGTTCCGCGCGAAGGATTGGCCGCGACGATCGGCGGGCGCAAGCTCGGCGAGATCGCCGGCGAAGTGCTGGAACTGTCGCGGGCCGGTCTCGCCCGCCGGGCGCGCCTGAATGCCGCTGGCACGGATGAAAGCGCCTACCTCGCTCCCCTGCACGGGATCGTGGCGCGCGGGCAGACGCTCGCCCAGCATCTTGCGGCGCGCTATCGCGGCGAATGGGGCGGCACCGTCGAGCCGGTCTTCACCGAATTGGCGTTGTAGGCTCGAGCGTCCCGGAAAATCGTGATACCCGCCGCATTGCAGCGGGTAGATTAACGATTTGGCCGCAGTTTGCGGCGATAAACTAGCGGCATGGATCAGCTCCGCACCAGCTTTGCTGTTTTTCTTCGCGACGAACGCGGCGCGACGCTGATCGAGTACGGCTTTGTCGTCAGCCTGATTTCGTTGACGATCATCACGAGCGCCGTGCTCATCGGCGAGTCGGTCGTCCGCTTTTTCAAGTCCATGGCGGCCGGTTTCACGCCCTGAGGCCTGCGGGGCCGGCGCGTGAGCCGCTTCCCTTGCCTCGATGCCGGACCGGCCGGTGCCTATTCCGCCGCCGTCTTGAAGCTCGCGAGATTGTCGAGGCTTTGGATGATGTGCTCGGCCAGCGCATTCGAGAGCACTGACGGGTCGAAGCGGGTCCGCAGCAGCCCGATCTTGCATGAGGGCAAGGTGGCGAAGCCCTCGGACGGGCCGAGGATGCGCATGCCCGGCCTGACCGCGCTCTCCGGCAGGACCGAGATCGCGAGCCCGGCCAGCACGGCTGCGCCGACTGCCGTGGAATTCCAGCTCGCATAGAGCACGCGGAAGCGGCGCCCCTTCGATTCAAGCGCGTCGACCGCGGCCTGCCGCCAGTTGCAGGTCGGCCGCCCGAGCGCGAGCGGCAGCGGGTCCGTCTCATGCACGCTGTGGCGCGCCGAGGTGACCCAGAGCAGCGGCTCGATGCGGATGATCTCGCCCTGGCCGCGGCTCTCGACATGGGTGATGATCGCCAGGTCGATATCGCCGGTCGCGATCCGCTCGGCCAGCATCGGCGTCGGCTCGCAGACCACCGTAACCTCGGCGCGCGGATTCGAATGGGCGAAGCGCGCCAGGATTTCGGGCAGGTAGCGATCGGCATAATCGTCGGGCACGCCAAGGCGGATGCGACCCTTCAGGTCGGCATCGGCGAAGGAGGCGACGCATTCGAGATTGAGCCGCACGATCCGGCGGGCATAGTCGAGCAGGCGCTCGCCATCCTCGGTCAGCTTGGCATGGCGACCGTCGCGGCCGAACAGGGGTCGCCCGACCCGCTCCTCGAGCCGCTTCATCTGCATGGAAACGGCCGATTGCGTCTTGAAGACGATCTCGGCGGCGCGGGTAAAGGAACCGGTATCGGCGATCGCGACGAAGGTCTTGAGCTGATCGGCATCGAGCACATGGGCCATTGGCGATCCCCGTCACTGTCCATCAATATCAGTGTTGCGAGACATCATAACCATTCGTTTGGCTGATGACCAGAGCCTCGCTAAGGTCCGGGTGCACTCCAGATTTCCTGTCAATGGCGCGTCCGGGCGGGATGGAGAGGCTCAGATCCACGTTCCGCACCGCCAGAGGAGGCCGTCATGCTGCTCATGACTATCACTGCGAAGTCGCTCTCGTCCGTTTCGGCCGGCGTCACGCGTGTTGCCACCATCGGAGTGAACGGAACGATTCAACTCGTGCGCGCTCTCGTCCACCGCCGCGAAGTGATGCGTCTTTCCGCCGAGCTCGACGAGCGCGGGCTCAAGGATCTCGGCCTCGTCCGTTCGGATATCGACGGCGCACTGGCCACCTCCTGGCTGGAGGACCCGTCCGCCGTGCTGGCGGAGCGCTCGCGCTCCGCGTCGAGCATTGCCTCTGCGCGGCGGGAACACGCCCTGCGCCATGCCGGGTCGACGTCGATGCTGGCGAAGAAGGCCGATATTGCGGTTGCACGCTGCGCCTGACCCCTTGGCGTCAGCGTCCCTGCGGGCGGGAGCTTCGTGCTTCCGCCCTTTTTCATGTCTTCAGCAGATGAGGAGCTGAATCCGCCTCAGCGGCGGCCCTGTCCGCCGCCGAGCATGGCGTCGAGGATCGATTTCAGTGCGTTCTGATGGTCGTCCTGGATCTGGCGGCCGTGCTCGAACATCTGGTTGAGCGCGTCGAGGCCGATCGAACCCGGTCCGTTGGCCGAGGGTGAGGGCGCGGCCTCCTCGGGCTCGGGTTCCGGTGCGGGCGCGCGCCGCGGCGCGCTGCGTGGAGCGGGGGCAGGCGCGGGTTCGGGTTGCGACGCCATGCCGCCGAACATGCCGCCGAGAATCTGGCCGAGAGCACCGCCGAACGGGTCGGACGGAGACGCCTGCGGACTGGGCTGCGGCTGGCCGGCCTGGCCGAACATGCCCTTGAGGATCGCCTCGAACGGATTGGCCGGCATCTGCGGCTGCGGCGCCGGCTGCATGCCGGGCATCTGGCCGCGCATCATCTCGGCGAACTGGCCGAGGATGCCGCCCAGCCCCTCGTTGCTCGATGTCTTGGACAGGCCACCCATCAGCATCGCCGCGATGACCGGCAGCATCTGCTTCAGGATCGCCTGCGAGACGCCGCTGGTCGCGGCTGCCTGCGCGGCGATCGCCTGGCTGACCTCGCGCGAGCCGAAGAGTTGGCTGAGCACGTCGTTGCCGGCATTCTGGGCGCCGGCCGGAATGCCGTAGCCGCCGGCCTCGAAGAAGCGGGCATAGGGCGAGGCGGTCATCATCTGGGCCAGCGAGCCAAAGGCATAGGGGTCGCGCGTCTGCCGCTGAAGCCCCATCGAGAAGGCCGGCAGCAGGGCATCGAGCGCGGCCTGCGTCTGCTGTAGGCTCAGGCCATATTGCTGGGCAAGGTTCGGCAGCGCCTGGCCGTGCTGGGCCGACTGCATGATATCGAACAGGTTCATCATGGGCGCTTCTCCCCGGCCGGCCTTTGGCTCCGTACCTAGGGCGACGATAGCAGGGTGTCCTTGCCTGGCAAATCGGTTGCGGCCTGGCGCTGCGCGGCCCGCCGCTCCAGCCGGGTGATGCCGCGATAAGCGAAGACGAGCGCCAGCACGCCGAATGCGACGGCGCCGAGCGCCGAGCCGGCCATCGCGCCCTTCGGCCCGGCCAGATGCGCGCCGAGAACGGCAAGCGGCATTGTGCCCAGCGTGGCGCGGCCCCAGCTGAACAGTGTCGACAGGAACGGCATGCCGAGATTGTTGAAGGCGGCATTGGCGACGAAGAGCATGCCGACGAAGATCCACATCGGCCCGGCGATCAGGCAGAAGAACAGCACGAGCTCCGCCGTCAGCCCCGTTGCGTGGAAGGCGGAGACGATGGCGCCGCGAAAGCCGAAGAGCAGCGCCCAGGAAACGAGGACGGAGATGCCGGCGAAGATCGCTGCGTCGGTCAGGCCCCGGCGCATCCGGTCGAAGCGTCCGGCACCCCAGTTCTGGCCGAGGATCGGCCCGACCGCGCCCGACAGCGCGAAGAGCACGCCGAAGGCGACCGGGACCAGCCGGTCCATGATCGCGAGTGCCGCCACGGCTGCATCGCCGAAGCGCGCGACGACGCTGGCGAAGACCGCGTTGGCGATCGGGTTCGAGAGATTTGTCAGGATCGCCGGGCCGGCGATGGAGAAGGTCCGGGCGGCGTCCTGCCGGATGAAGGAGAGACGTGGGCGCTCGATCATGTCGTGGACGACAACGCAGCCGTGGAAGCCGATGGCGCAGATGATGATTCGCGCCAGCACGATGGCGATCGCGGCGCCGTCCGGCCCGAGCCCGAAGCCGAAGATCAGCAGCGGGTCGAGCCCTGCGGTGACGATGCCGCCGCCGAGCGTGACGAACATCGCTCGTTTCGCGTCACCGACCGCGCGCAGGATGCCGGAGAAGCCCATGCCGATCGCCATCAGGATGTTCGACGGCAGCACGATGGTGAGGAAGGAGAGGGCGACGGCATGCGATTGGTCGCGCGCGCCGAGCAGGCTGAGAAGCTTCGGCAGGAACGGCAGCGCCGCGAGCGACAGGACGAGCGCCACCAGCGCCGAAAGAGCCATGGTCGAGGCCGCGATGCGCCGCGCCGCCGGGCGATCGCCCGCGCCGACGCTGCGCGAGGTCAGCGCGGTCACGGCGATCATCAGCCCGACATTCACCGAGACCATCAGGTAGAGCACGATGGTGGCGAAGCCGACGCCGGCCGTCGCCTCCGGGCGGCCGAGCCAGGAGACATAGAGCAGCGACAGGAGGTCGACGACGAAGACCGCCATCAGACCGACCGAGCCCGTCGCGGTCATCACCGCGACATGGCGCATCAATGGGCCTTCGAGGAAGACGGCCTGTGGCCGGGCCGAGGCCTCGCTCATCGTTCGGGTTCTCCGACGCCGCCGACCGCGACCTCCGCCCCGCCGTCCTCGATGACGTGCCGCGTCTCGGCCGTGAGCGGCTTCGACTTGACCTTGGGCGGAACCAGCGGCTCCGGCGAGACGCGCGGCACGCGGTTGATCGCTGCGGTGAGCCCCTCGTGGAACTGGATCTCCATGCGCTGGGCGTCGCGGTCGCGGACATGGTCGATCACGAGATCGGCCTCGTCGCGGGTCAGGCCCAGCGTCTCCAGGGTGACGCGCCCGAAGCCCAGCGCCGATTCGAAGGTCTCGCGCATCTGGAAATCGACATTCGCCTTCATCAGTTCGATCGCATGGATGCGGTCATAGGCCCGCACATGCAGTCGTGCGCTCGGGAACTCGGCCTTGACCATCTCGACGATCCTGAGCGCCGCCTGCCTGTCGTCGACGCAGATGCAGATGACGCGGGCCTTGCCGGCGCCGGCCGCGCGCAGCACGTCGAGCCGCGTGCCGTCGCCATAATAAATCTTGAAGCCGAACTGCGCGGCCGAGCGGATGCGCTCGACATCGGAATCGATCACGGTCACGTCGATATGCTGGAGCAGCAGCGCCTGCGTCACGATCTGGCCGAAGCGGCCGAAGCCGATCACCATCACCGGGCTGTCGCCGACGCCGTCATAGTCCTCGTCCATCGTCGCAGGCTTGATGCGGGCCAGCAGCACCGCGTCGATCAGCTTGGCGACGATCGGGCCGAGCAGCATGCTGATCGCCGCGAGCGCCGTGACCATCGCCGCTTGCTGGGCGGTGAGCAGCCCGTTCGCGAGGCCGAGCGGCAAGAGCACGAAGGCGAATTCGCCGGCCGGCGAGAGCAGGGCGCCGGCCCGGACCGCTTCGAGCCAGGACGAGCAGGACAGCCGCAGGATCGAGGTGACGACCGCGATCTTGAACAGCACCAGCAGTGGCGCGGCGAGCGCCAGCAGCAGCCAGTTGTCGGCGACGAGCTTGAGGTCGAGCGACATGCCGACCGCCATGAAGAACAGGCCGAGCAGCACGCCGCGGAAGGGCTCGATATCGGCCTCCAGCTCATGCCGGAAATGCGAATCGGCCAGCATCACGCCGGCGAGGAAGGCGCCCATCGCCATCGAGAGCCCGACATGTTCCATGAGCAATGCCGCGCCCAGCACGATCAGCAGGGCGGCGGCCGTCATCACGTCCTTCGCGCCGGTATGGGCGAGGATGCGGAAGAACGGGTTCATGACATAGCGCCCGGCCAGCACGATCAGCACGAGTGCGAGGAGTGCAATGCCAAGGCTGGCGAGAGCCATCATCGGGCTGCCGGCTTCTTGTCCGCCCGTGGTCGCAAGCAGCGGCAGCAACGCCAGCACCGGCGCGATCGCCATATCCTGGAACAGCAGGATCGAGAAGGTGCGTCGGCCATAGGTCTCGTTGCCGTCGCCGCGCTCCTCCAGCAATTGCAGCGCGATCGAGGTCGCCGACAGCGCGAGCGCCACGCCGACGGCGACCGCGCCTGCCACCGACAGGCCGAAATACCAGCCGAACAGGCCGATGCCGCCGGCGCTGAGCGCCATCTGCGCGAGGCCGGAGCCGAGGATATCCTTGCGCATCGAATAGAGCCGCGAGGGCTGCAATTCGAGGCCGACGAGGAAGAGCAGCAGCACGACGCCGATCTCGGCCGTGCCGCGGATCGCGTCGGGGTCCTTGATCACGCCGAGGATCGAGGGACCGATCACGATGCCGGCCGCGAGATAGCCCAGCACCGCCGACTGACCGAGCTTGCGGAAGAGCGGAACGGCAATCACCGCCGCAGCGCAGAAGGTCAGGATCGGCGGCAGAAAGCTGACATGCGAGGCGGCGTCGGCCATGCGGAACTCGGGGCTTTGGAAACGGGCTTGGCGGTCCGGCGCGACGCGCGGCGTGGCGGGCCGTGGCTCTATCTAGGCTTTCGACGGCGATCCTGCGAGAGGCAATCGGCATGGCGGCCAAGCCTGCGTTGCTTCGCTTCCTTGACATCGCCCCCATCCCGCCGAAAGAAGACGCTGACCGATGGAGATTTCTTCGCGCGTGACCAAGCCGCCGCTCGACATCCTGCTCTGTGCCCCGCGCGGCTTCTGCGCCGGGGTGGTGCGCGCCATCGACGCCGTCGAGAAGGCGCTGAAGCTGCATGGCGCGCCGGTCTATGTCCGCCACGAGATCGTCCATAACAAATACGTCGTCGAATCCCTGAAGCGGAAGGGCGCGGTCTTCGTCGCCGAGCTCGACGAGGTGCCGGACGAGACGCGGCCGGTGATCTTCTCGGCCCATGGCGTCGCCAAGGCGGTGCCGGCGGCGGCGAAGGCGCGCAATCTCTTCGCCATCGACGCGACCTGCCCGCTGGTGACCAAAGTTCATCGCGAGGCCGAGGTCCATCACAAGCGCGGCCGCCATATCCTGCTTGTCGGCCATGCCGGCCACCCGGAAGTGATCGGCACCATGGGCCAGTTGCCCGAGGGCGCGATCACCCTGATCGAGACGCTTGAAGACGTCGCGACGCTTCAGGCGCCGGAAGGCCAGCCGCTCGCCTATGTCACCCAGACCACGCTCTCGGTCGACGACACCCGCGAGATCGTCGAGGCCTTGCAGGCCCGCTTCCCGGAGCTGATCGCCCCGCACAAGGAAGACATTTGCTACGCCACGACCAACCGCCAGGAGGCGGTGAAGCGCGTCGCGCCGCAGGTCGAGGGGCTGATCGTCGTCGGCTCGCCCAATTCCTCGAACTCGCAGCGCCTGCGCGAGGTCGCCGAGCGCGCCGGCTGCCCGGTCGCGCGGCTCGTGCTGCGCACCGACGAGATCGACTGGTCGGTCTTCGGGAACATCCGCAGCCTCGGCATCACCGCTGGCGCGAGCGCGCCCGAGGTGCTGGTCGAGGAGATCATCGACGCCTTCGCCGCGCGCTACGATGTCCGCGTCGAGACCGTCTCGACCGCCGATGAAAACGTCTTCTTCCCGCTGCCGCGTGAGTTGCGCGGCGAGGCGACGCCGGACGCGGCGGAATAATCCCAGCAGAAGAGTGCAAGCGTGGCCGTCTATACCGAAGTGCCCGATGACGAGCTGGCTGCCTTCGTGGCGCGCTACGGCATCGGCGATCTCCTCTCCGTCAAGGGCATCGCCGAGGGCGTCTCGAACTCGAACTTCCTGCTGCATACGACCAAGGCTTTCTACATCCTAACGCTCTACGAAGAGCGGGTGGACGAGACGGAGCTGCCCTTCTTCATCGGGCTGATGGATCATCTCGCGCGGCGCGGCCTGATCTGCCCGGTCCCGCTGCGCATGGATGATGGCGCGGCCGTCGGCCGTTTGGCCGGTCGCCCGGCGGCGATCGTCACCTTCCTCGACGGCCTCTCCGTCCGGCGCCCGAACGTGACGCATTGCGCCGAGCTCGGGCGCGGACTTGCCCAATTGCACGAGGCCGGCGCCGATTTCGGCATGGAGCGGGTCAATTCACTGTCGGTGCCGGGCTGGCGCCCGCTGGCCGAGCAGGCGGGGGCGGCGGCGGATACGGTTTCTCCGGGGCTGGCGCGGCGCGTCATGGCTGAGGTGGGGGTCCATGAGCGCTCGTGGCCGCAGGATCTGCCGCGCGGCGTGATCCATGCCGATCTCTTTCCGAACAATGTCTTCTTCATCAAGGACAAACTGTCCGGCCTGATCGACTTCTATTTCGCCTGCACCGATGCCTTCGCCTATGATCTGGCGATCTGCCTGAATTCCTGGTGTTTCGAGGCCGATGCCTCGTTCAACCTGACCAAGGGCCAGGCACTGCTCGCCGGCTATGAGAGCGTGCGGCCGCTGACCGCGGCGGAGGTCGAGGCGCTGCCGCAGCTCTGCCGCGGCTCGGCCCTGCGCTTTCTGGTGACGCGACTGGTTGACTGGCTGAACGTGCCGCCGGGCGCGCTGGTCAAGCCGCTCGACCCGCTCGAATACGACCGCAGGCTCGTCTTCCATCAGCGCATCACTGACGCCCGCGAATACGGGTTGAAGCGATGAGCGGCGAGACGGTCGAAGTCTGGACGGACGGCGCCTGTTCCGGGAATCCCGGCCCCGGCGGCTGGGGCGCGATCCTCACCTTCAACGGCGTCGAGAAGGAACTCTCCGGCGGCGAGGCGCAGACCACCAATAACCGCATGGAATTGATGGCGGCGATCGCCGCGCTGGAGGCACTGAAGCGCCCCGTCACGGTCGCGCTCCATACCGACAGCCAGTATCTGCGGCAGGGCATCACCGGCTGGATCCATGGCTGGAAGAAGAACGGCTGGAAGACGGCCGATCGCAAGCCGGTCAAGAACGCCGAACTCTGGCAGCGCCTCGAGGCGGCGCTCGGCCGCCACAAGATCGAGTGGAAATGGGTCAAGGGCCATGCCGGCGACGAGATGAACGAGCGCGCCGACGCCCTGGCGCGGGCGGGGATGGCGCCGTTCAAGAGCGGTGGTCGTTGAGGCCTCGTCGGCGCCCTCGATAGCGAGGCGGTTCGACCTGGCGCTTTCCGGACCGCTGCATAGTTACGGTCGATGATCGCCGTCGTCCTCCTGTTACTGCTTATCTGCCTTGCCGTTCCCGCCGCTTTGGCGTGGAGATTATGGCGTCTCCACGAACCGGGGCGCCTGGCATGGCTGATCGTGCTGGCCGAGACGGCGGTGTTCCTGTCTCTGGTTCTGCTGCTCGGGCGCTGGGACATGGCGGGTATGTGGAGCCGCGTCGTGCTCGTCGGAGCGGTTGGCGCAGCGGCGGTCGTCTCCCTGATGCGCCATGCCAGGCGGCCATGGCAGGCAACTGGGGCATTGCCGGTCTGGCATAGTCACGGTCACAGGCTGGTCTCGCTCGCATTGTCCGGGATGGCGCTCGTTTATGTCGTGAGCGGGCTGATCGCGCGGGATCGGCCGCATGCACTCGCGTTTCCGCTCGATGCTGGGCGCTTTGTCGTGGCCCAGGGCGGCGGTATCGGCATTCTCAACCATCACAGCGGCCATCGCGCCCAGCGCCATGCCGTCGATATCACTGCCCTGGGAGCCTCGGGCTTTCGGGCGTCGGGCCTGTTGCCTCACGACCCTGCGCGCTACGCCATTTTCGGCAAGCCTGTGATCAGCCCTTGTGATGGAACCGTTGCGGCGGCTGTCGACGGCCTGCCCGACCTGTCGCCGCCGCAGGCTGACCGCAACAACCCTGCTGGCAATCACGTCGTGCTGGCCTGCGGCGGGCTGCTGGTCGAGCTCGCTCATCTGCGCAAGGGAAGCGTTGTTGTCGCTGTCGGCAAGCCTGTCCGGATCGGCGATCCCATCGGCGAGGTTGGCAATTCGGGCAACAGCACCGAGCCGCATCTGCACATCCACGCCGTCGACGCGGTTTCCGGGAACGGTATCCAGATGTCCTTCGACGGGGTCGTTCCGGTGCGCAACAGCGTGTGGCAACGCTGAGGGCGGAATCGCCGCTCAAGGGCGTTCGTGCAGGTAATGGGTCAGCCGCAGGAGCGGTTTCATACCGAGCGCCTCGGCCAGCCGGATCGAGGCGGTATTATCCTCGTGGACCTGATAGCGGGCGATCAGCCCGCGCCGCGCCAGTTCGCCCAGTGCCGCGGCGACCACGCACGATCCAAGGCCGCGCCCGCGCTGGTCGGGCCGCGTGACCACGCCGCCGATCTCCCAGACGTTGCCATGGCTCTCGAAGGCGAGGCAGACGGAGAGCGGCTCGTCGCTTGAGCCGATTACGCATGTAAAGGCGCGTCCGCCGGCCAGAAGCGGCGAGAGCCAGTCCCGTTCATGATTCTGCATCCGGTAGAGCGCGTACATGGCGTCCGTGGCGCTGGTTGCGACGACAACTCCTTCACGACCGCTGGTGCGATCTGGCGATGTGAACGACAGGAAGCTGGTCTTGCGCACGAGCGGATAGCGCCGCTGGACGACATCATGCTCGGCCGCGCTGCCGAGCTTGAAGACGATGCCTCCATCGGCCGGAAGCTCGTTCAGCAGAGCTTCCGCCAGCGCGTTATCGTCGCTGCGGATGAGGGCGGCATGGGCGGCCGTCGGATAGGTCTTGCGGTCGTAATCGCTTGCTGCGGTGTCGAGCACGATAAGCGTTGCCATACCGGCCGACGAGAGACGCTGAAACGCCTGCGTATGCCGCGGGAAGGCTTGCAGATGCTTCAGCAGCACGACATTGGCGAGCGGCTCGGCACCGAGCCGCTCGATGATCTCACGCCTGTCCCGGACCGCGATCACGGTCGCTCCGGCCGGGTCTCTCAGCCCAGAGGCTGGCGGTAGACGATGAAGCCCGACTTGTCGGCGACCTTGTCGTAGAGCGCCTGTCCCTGCAGGTTGGATTCATGCGTCTGCCAGTAGACGCGGTAGCAGTTCTTCGCCCGCGCCATTTGGTTCACGGCCTCGATCAGCTTGCGGCCGACGCCGGTGCCGCGCGATTCCGGCACGGTGAACAGGTCCTGCAGATAGCAGATCGGCTTCTCGCTCCAGGTCGTGCGGTGGAGCACCCAGTTGACCATGCCGAGCGGCTTGTCGCCCTCGAAGGCGAGGAAGCCGCCCATCGGCTCCTCTCCGCCGGTCAGGCGCCCGAAGGTGATCGCGTCGATTTCCGGCGGCAGCGTCGCCTTGTAGAAGGTCAGGTATCCCCGCCAGAGCGGCGTCCAGGCCTCCCGGTCGGTCGCGGCAAGCGGGCGAATGGTAATCTCGGCCATCGGTATTCTCCTCCGATCCGGAAGCTAGCCGGGGCTTTGCAGCTTGTCTCATGACAAGCGCAGATCGGATCGATCAGTTGAGCTGGTCCGATGCCAGGAAGCGCTCGACAGCGCTGGCGCTCAGAGCCTGAGCGGGATCCTCCCTCCAAAGATCAAGAATGATGCCTGCCAGGCGGGCTCTCGCCCGCCTCTGCTGCTGGCCGCCGACGGTGTTCACGCTGTTCACCGCCATCCAGGCGGCGTCGAAGGCGCGCGCCAATTTTGCCAGCTCCGCAGGTTCGACAACTACGCCTTGAAACGGCATGTCCTCTCCCCATACGCCAGAGAAGTGGAGCAATTTAAGAGGCAGCGCACTCCCGGCAATGTCAAAAGCTAGGTCGGCTTCCGACCCGCTGCTGCCATCAGTGAATTGCATCACCCGCCAGCAGCGGACCGATCACGCTATTCTCGTTTGAAGGCGAATGAACTTCTTCCATTTCTCGTGCCGCTCCTTCCTGGAGCGCAGTTCTGTCGGTGCGAAAGAACGGTAACATCAGCGCTGGCTGTTGAGAAAATTATTTCCCATTCTCTGCAGTCCAGTCCTTGTAAACGCTGAGAGATTCGGGGGCCGAAAGATGGCCCGGAGGTTGCTGGGGCGAAGGAGCATAGGAGAGCCCAGATTGACCAAACTGCCCGAACTTCTCGTCATTCGACATGCTGAGACTGACTGGAATAGCCGTTCCATGCTGCAAGGTCACCGCGACAGTCCGCTCACGCTCAACGGCGTCAGGCAGGTGCTCGCTGTTGGCGAGACTCTCGCTCCCGAAATCACAACAGCGAGGCCGAAGCACTTCTGGTGCAGCCCTCTCGGAAGAGCTCAGCAGACCGCAGCCATTCTCGCCGGCTTGTGGTCTCTGCCATTCTGTACGTTCGACATGGCTTCAGCTCTCAGGGAGCGTTCCTATGGCGTTTGGGAGGGTATGAAGCAGGATGAGATCGCGGCAAGCCGGCCGGAGGAGCACGCCGCTCACCTGGCCGACCCGTGGAATTCTCGGATGGAAGGCGCTGAAACCAAGACCGAAGTGTACGACCGCCTTTTCGACTGGGTTCGCAACCTCAATGATGGTGTTCTTCATGTGGTCGTGACGCATAGTGGCTGTCTACGGATTTTGCGCGGGATCTACTCCGGAGCAAGCCGGCAACAGATGGACGAGTTTCGCGAGCCACAGACGGCGAGCTTTCTCTTGGGCGCCACTGAGAGGATGATCGAACCGACCGAGGCAACGCTTTCACGTCACGGATGCGAAGGGCTCGGCCGAACGGTCTGGATCTAGCGACGGTTCCAGGGACGAATTGCGCAGCAAAAGCCGGGCTCTGCTTCAATCCGAAGCGGGATGACATGCAAGGCGCGCACGAGGCGAAGAGCCTTCTGTCCATTCCTACCTCAATTGAGACCTTCGCCACGCCAAGCGCTTTGACGCGATAGCCCGACAGAAAAAGCCCGCGCAGCGGCTGCGCGGGCTCCAGTCCGTTTCCGTGCCCTCGGGCTCAGAGCTTGCCGAGCATCGCCTCGGCGCCGGAGGCCTCGGCCTTGCCGGCAGCTTCCTCGACGCTGAGCACCTTCACCACGCCGTCCTCGACCAGCATCGAATAGCGCTGCGAGCGGGTGCCGAGGCCGAAGCCCGAGCCGTCCAGCGAGAGGCCGATTTCCTTGGCGAAATCGGCATTGCCGTCCGAGAGGAACTCGATCACGCCGGCGCCGCCGGTCGCCTTCGACCAGGCATCCATGACGAAGACGTCGTTCACGCCGGTCACCATGATGGCGTCGACGCCCTTGGCCTTGATCTCGGCCGCCTTCTCCAGATAGCCGGGCAGGTGGTTGCGATGGCAGGTCGGGGTGAACGCGCCGGGCACGGCGAAGAGCACCACCTTCTTGCCACTGAACAGGTCGTCCGTCGTGCGCGCGGCCGGGCCGTCGGCGGTCATGACGCGGAACGTCGCCTGGGGAAGCTTGTCACCCACCTTGATGGTCATGAGCCTGTCTCTCCGTGAAGCCTGCGGCCAGAGGGGCCGCTCGGCTTGAGGGATTAGGGCTTTGAGGCGGGGATGTCGAGGTCGAGCCGCGTCTCGATCGGCCGGGGCGTGCCGCGCACGGTGAAGATCAGCGGAACCGGGCCGGCCACGCCCTTCGGCCGCTCGTCGATGCGGATCTGGGCGATGACGGTGCCGTCCGCCTGCGGCGTCAGGCGGGATTTGCCGAAGGACCACATGCCCGAGCCCTCGACGAAGATATCCTCGATCCGGCCCTCCGTCGGCGGTTGCAGGATCAGGCGCAGGCCCGGGTCGACCACGCTGTCATCGAGACCGGCCTCGACGATCGCGATCTTCTCCTTGTGGGCGCCCGGCTTGACTGGGACCGGCACGCGCGCCTCGAAGCTTTCGAGCCGGGGCGAGGACACGGTCGTCACGCCCGGCTCGAGCCACAGGCTCGCCTCGCCCTTGGCGGGAATGCAGATCTTCTCGCAGACCGCATAGTCGAGCTTGAGCACGACGAGGACCGGTCGCGACGGATCGACCGGCTGGACCGAGATCGGGATCACGACCTCGCCGACATAGCCGATGGAATAACCGGCCGAATCCTGGAAGCGCTCCGGCACCGGCCAGCGCACGTCGAGCCCGCCGATATTGGTCGAGCCCGACCAGTCGAAGGCCGGCGGCACGCCGAATTGCCCGGGGCTGCGCCAATAGGTCTTGTAGCCCGGTGACATCACGATCTCGACGCCGACGCGCTGCTTGCCGGTCGATGTCGTCGGCCCGGCGATAAGGCGCAGCTTGGCATGCTCGCTCGCGGACCACGGCGAGGTCGCGGCCTCGTTCGCCACGTCCTGCGCGTGGGCAGCGGGGCCGAGCGCCAGAGGCAGCAGGGCCAGCAGGGGAAGAATGCGGTTCACGGGCCCAGCCTTTACCGATTGCGAGCCTGAAAAGCGAACAAAACCTGTCTTCCTCCGCCCGTCGGCGCCTGAACGATCTCGCGGTAACCTCGCGCAGGAATGGGGCGCAATCGCGATAGCGGCGGCATTGTCCGACGTTGCCCCTCCGGCGCACGCGAACGTGATCCGAAATGCATCGAGGATTGCGGCCCGGGCTTGGGTCTGCGGGAGAGGGGCCAACCCAAGCCTTGCCGATAAGGCCCGACAGCATCTAGCATGGACCTCATGAAGATCGGCTCACAATCGCGCGTCGGCGGCCGCAGCTATCTCGATGGGCAGTGCCTGATCGCGATGCCGGGTATGGCCGATTCACGTTTCAGCCGCAGCGTCGTCTATGTCTGCGCCCATTCCGAGGACGGAGCGATGGGCATCATCGTCAACAAGCCGGCGGGCGATACGAAATTCCCGGAGCTGCTCGTCCAGCTCGACGTGATTCCCTCCGAGGAGGTGATCCGTTTGCCGAGCCGGGCCGAGCGCATGCAGGTGCTGCGCGGCGGGCCGGTCGAAACCAAGCGCGGCTTCGTTCTGCATACCGCCGACTTCTTCCTGGAGTCGGCGACCCTGCCGATCGACGAGGGCATCTGCCTGACCGCGACGCTGGATATCCTGCGTGCCATCGCCACTGGCGAGGGACCGGAGAGCGCGGTGCTGGCGCTGGGTTATGCGGGCTGGGCTGCGGGGCAACTGGAGGCCGAGATCCAGTCGAACGGCTGGCTGCACTGCGCCGCCGATCCCGAGCTGCTCTTCGACGAGAGTGTCGAGACCAAGTACCAGCGGGCGCTCGGCAAGATCGGCATCGACCCGGCATTTCTCTCGCGCGAGGCCGGGCACGCCTGAGGGCGCTCCCCTTGTCATTCCGGGGCGCGCTGCAAGCGCGAACCCGGAACCCACGACGGGGTGAGACATTTGATCCGTGGTTGCCGGCGGCTCACCCGGTCGTGGGTTCCGGGTTCTTCGCTGCGCAAAGCCCCGGAATGACAAGGGTGGAGCCTGGAACCTCTGCGGTCAGGTATCGATAGGCCTCAAGCCGCCTCGGTTGCCGCAGCCGCCGCGCCCATCAGGCGCCGGGCTTCCGCCGCCGTCATCGGCTGGCCGAAGATGTAGCCCTGCGCATATTGGCAGCCGAGCTGGTAGAGCTCGATGGCGTCCGACTCGCTCTCCGCACCCTCGGCGACGACATCCATGTGGAGGTCGGCGGCGAGCTGCACGATCGAGCGCAGGATCACCGGCGGGCGGCCATTGCCCATCTGGCGCACGAAGCTCTGGTCGATCTTGATCGTGTCGAACGGGAAGCGCTGCAGATAGGACAGCGAGGAATAGCCCGTCCCGAAATCGTCGAGCGAGAGGCCGGCGCCGAGATCGCGGATACGCTGCAGCATCTGCGCCGCATATTCCGGGTTCTCCATGACGAGGCTCTCGGTGATCTCGAGCTTGAGCGTGCCCGGCAGCACGCGGCGGCGCCCGAGCACGGTCTTCACGTCATGCAGCAGGTCGTGGCGCAGCAATTGCCGGCTGGAAACGTTGACGCTGGCGAAGATCGGCGGATCGACTTCGAGCGCCGCCTGCCAGGCCTCCAGCTCGCGCGCCGTCTTGTCCATGACATAGACACCGAGATCGACGATCAGCCCGGTTTCCTCGGCGATGGCGAGGAAATCCTGCGGCATCAGCCGGCCTTCGCGCGGATGGTCCCAGCGTACCAGCGCCTCGAAACCGGCGATGGTGCGGTCCTCAAGCCGGACGATCGGCTGGTACATGACCTGGATCTCGTTGCGCTCGATCGCCCGCCGCAGGTCGCTTTCGAGCGCGAGGCGGTCGTTGCGGTCGGTCCGCATCGCCGGCACGAAGACCTCGATCTTGTTGCCGCCCTGGCGCTTGGCATGGGCCATGGCGAGCTCGGCATTCTTCAGCGCGTCTTCCTTGCGCGAGGCCGGGGCCGGGTCGAATAGGGCGAGCCCGATCGAGGGCGTCAGCACGATCTCGCGCTCGGCATAGGTGATCGGGGTCGAGACGGCGCGGCGGACGAGCTCAGCCAAAGCCAGGATGCGCTCGGGATCACGCTCGGAGACGAGGATCATCGCGAAGGTGTCGCCGCCGATGCGGGCGAGCGTGTCCTGTGCCCGGAGCAGGCGCCCGAGGCGACGCGCCAGCGTCAGCAGGATCGAATCGCCGGCCGAGAAGCCGACGGACTCGTTGACCTGCTTGAAGCGGTCGACATCGATGACGAGCACGGTCGGGCGGATATTGTCGTCGGCGCGGGTGAAGCCGAAGATCGCGCCCAGCCGGTCCTGGAACAGCTTCCGGTTGGGCAGGCCGGTCAGGTTGTCATGGACGGCGTCGTGGAGCAGGCGCTCCTGCGCGGTGCGCTGCTCGGTGACATCGGCCAGCGTGCCGATGACGCGGATAACCTCGCCGTCGGAGCCGATCACCGGCCGCGCCTTGACGTTGATCCAGTGATAGGCGCCATTCGCGGAGCGCAGGCGCAGGTCGAGATTGAGCTTGCCGCGGCGCTGCTCCAGCACGGCGTCGAGCGTGACGCGGTAGCGGTCGCGATCGGCGACATGCATGTGCTCCAGCCAGCGCGCGGCCGAGCCTTCGAGCGCGCCCTTGGGCAGGCCGAGCAGCGTCTCGATCTGCGGGGAGACGAAGATCTTGTCGGAGCTGACATCCCAGTCGAAGACAAGGTCGCCCGAGCCGGAGAGCGCGAGCGCCCGGCGTTCCGTGTCGGAGACCAGCCCCTGCGAGATCGCGCCGCCGGCAAAGGCGTGCTGGATGACGGTGAAGCCGATCAGCAGCACGATCAGGACAAGGCCGCCCAACAAGGCAGGCGCCACCAGGTCGCGCTGGAACTGCCCGGTGACGGTGAAGCTCGCGGCAGTCACCCAGACGGCGAGCAGGAACCAGGTCGGGATCAGCATCACCGCGCGCTCGTAGCCATGCGTCGCCAGATGCACGACCAGGATGAAGCCGATCGCCGCCACAGCCGCGATCGAGATGCGCGCGATGCCGGACGCCATCGGCGCGTCGAAGACGGCAAGCCCGATCAGCCCGGCGAGGCCGAGGATCCAGAGCAGCGTCACATGGCCGTAGCGCACGTGCCAGCGCGACAGGTTGAGATAGGCGAAGAGGAATACGAGCAGCGTCGCCGCCAGCACGACCTCGGCACCCGCGCGGTAGATTCGCTCGATCGCCGGGGTCAGCGGGAAGAGCCGCTGGAAGAAGCCGAAATCGAGGCCCGCATAGGCCAGAACCGCCCAGGCCAGCGCCGCCGCCGCCGGGAAGATGACCGCGCCCTTGACGACGAAGATGATGGTCAGGAACAGCGCCAGCAGGCCCGCGATGCCGATGATGATGCCCTTGTAGAGCGTCAGGCCGTTGGTCTTCTGCCGGTAGGCCTCGGCTTCGTAGAGATAGAGCTGCGGCAGGTTCGGCGATTTGAGCTCGGCGACGAAGGTGACCGTCGTGCCGGGGTCGAGCGTGATCAGGAAGACGTCGGCATCGGGGCTGGGCTCGCGATCGGGCGAGAGGCCCTGGCTCGCCGTCACCGCTTCGATGCGCTTGTCGCCGAGATCGGGCCAGATCACGCCGGAGCCGATCAGCCGGTGGAATGGCGCGACCAGCAGGCGGTCGATCTGCTCGTCGGAATCGTTGGTGAGCGCGAAGACGATCCAGTCGGGGCGCGCGCCGGCTTCGCGGGCCTTGACGGCGATACGCCTGACGATGCCGTCCGGTCCCGGCGCGGTCGAGATCTGGATGACGTCGCCGTCGGATTTGTTGCGCTCGACGACATTGGTCAGATCGATCACGGGGGCGTCGACGGGAACGCGGACCGCCTCGACGGCCTGGGCCGGCAGGGCCGCGGCGCAGAACCACAGGACAAGGCCGGCCAGGGCGAGGCCGGCCCGGAAGATGCGCTCGGAAATGGACAAGCTGTGCTCGGCTATCAGGCGGGAAGCGATCGTTCGAAGTTTAACGAAAAGCCCTATCGGCCGCTCATGGCAAGGGCAAGGCGGAGCGGGGCTGTGGTCAACCGCCGCAGTCACGGTCTGCTTCCAGGCAAGGTATCGGTGGAGAGCACGGCATAGAGTAGGTGGTCGGCCCAGTTGCCGTTGATCTTGAGGTAGGCTCGCGCCAGTCCCTCGTGCTGGAAGCCGACACGCTCCAGCAGGCGCCGCGACGGCTCGTTACTGGGCAGGCAGGCGGCCTCGACGCGATGCAATGCGAGGTCGGAGAAGGCGAAGCGCACGGCGCCACGCACCGCTTCCGTCATATGCCCCTTGCCGGCATGGCGTCGGCCCATCCAGTAGCCGAGCGTGCACGCCTGCGCGACGCCGCGCCGGATCAGCCCGAGCGTCAGCCCGCCGATCAGGGTTTCCGTGCCGGTCTCGAAGATGAAGAGCGAATAGGCCTCGTCGGTCGAAATCTCGCGGGCGGCGCGCTTGGCACGCAGGCGGAACGAGGCGCGGGTGAGGTCGTCCTCGTTCCAGGTCGGCTCCCAGGGCGTCAGGAATTCGCGGCTTTCCATGCGCAACAGCGCCCAGGCCGCGTGGTCGCTGGCCTGGGGCGCGCGCAGATAGAGATTCGGCGTCCGGATCAGCGGGCGGCTCGGCAGCTCGCTCGGGAAACGGAAGAGCGCCATCGCCGGTCAGTCCGCCGCCCGGGCCGCATGACGCAGGCGCTTGGCCGGCGGCAGGCCATGGGTCGGGCCCACCGCCGCGATCGTCGGCTGGTGCCCCAGCAAGGAACGGCCGGCGGCGCGCACGTCATCCAGCGTGACCGCATCGAGCCGGGCCGCGAGCTCCTCGCGCGGGATCGCCCGGCCGAAGAGCAGCACCTGCCGCGCCATCTGCTCAAGCTTGCCGCCGGGGCTTTCGAGGGAGGCCAGCAAGCCGACCTTCATCTGGGCGCGGGCGCGGGCGACTTCCGCCTCGCTGACGTCTTCCGCCGCCTGACGCAGGCAACCGAGCGCGACCTCGATCAGTTCGCCCGCATCCTCAGGGGCCGTGCCGGCCCCGATGCCGAAGACGCCGCAATCGGAGAAGGGCCAGTGGAAGGCATCGATCGCGTAGGCCAGGCCGCGCTGCTCTCGCACCTCCTGGAACAGGCGCGACGACAGGCCGCCGCCGAGCACCGAGGCGAAGATCTGCAGCGCGTAATGCGCGCCGCCCTTGAACGGCAGGCCGGGCAGGCCGAGCACGAGATGGATCTGCTCCTCGTCGCTGCCGATGCGGGCCTCGCCGCCGCGATATTCGCCGGCTTCGCGCGGAACCGGCTTGGCGGGAGCAGCCGACAGCTTCGAAAGATGTTCCTTCGCCAGCGCGACCAGCTCGTCATGGTCGACCGCGCCGGAGGCCGCGAGCACCATGTTGCCGGCATGGTAGTTGCGGGCGAGATAGGCGCGGATCGCGTCGGGCGTGAAGCTCTTCACCGTCTTGGCGGTGCCGAGGATCGGCCGGCCGATCGGCTGGTCCGGGAAGGCCGCCTGCAGGAAGCGGTCATAGACGAGGTCGTCGGGCGTATCCTGGACCGCCGAGATCTCCTGCAGGATCACGCCCTTCTCGCGTTTCAATTCCTCCTCGGTCAGCGACGGCGAGGTGATGATGTCGGCAAGGATATCGACGGCGAGGCCGAGGTCCGAGCCGAGCACGCGGGCGGTGTAGCAGGTATATTCGACGGAGGTCGCGGCGTTGAGGTCGCCGCCGACGCTCTCGATCTCCTCGGCGATCTCCAGCGCGCTGCGCCGCGCCGTGCCCTTGAACGCCATATGCTCGAGCAGATGGGCGAGCCCGTGCTCATTCGCCAGCTCGTCGCGCGACCCGGCCCCGATCCAGATGCCGAGCGAGACGGTCGCGGCATGGTCCATGCGCTGCGAGACGATGCGCAGGCCAGACGGCAGCGTGGTCAGGGCGACATCGGGATCGTGAGGCCCGTCCGGCCGCGCGGGCGCTGCCAGCTCGTGCTCGTCCACCGGAGCGGTCGCGCTCACGCTGCCGCCCCGCTCACGGCCCGCGCGTGCTCGCGCACGAAGGTCTCGATCTTGCCGAGGTCGTTCGGCAGCAGCGTCACACGCTCCTTGCGCTCCATCAGGTCGGCGAGATGGGCCGGAAGCGCCGGCTCGATCCCGCTCGCGGCCTTCACCGCGGCCGGGAACTTGGCCGGATGGGCCGTGCCGAGCACGATCATCGGCGTCGCGGGATCGCGCTTCAGCGCCTGCCGCGCCGCGCCGACGCCGATGGCGGTATGCGGATCGAGCAGATAGCCGGCCTCGGTCCAGCTCTTCCTGATCTCGGCCGCGATCTGATCTTCGCTCTGCGCGGCGGCGTCGAACTCGCTGCGGATGCGCTGGAGCGGCTCGCCGGCGATCTCGAAGCGGCCGGATTGCTGCAGCGATTGCATCAGGCGGCGCACGGCAGCACCGTCACGGCCATGCGCTTCGAACAGCAGGCGCTCGAAATTCGAGGAGATCTGGATGTCCATCGAGGGCGAGGTCGTCGCCGCGACGCCGCGCATCTCATAGGCGCCGGTTTCGAGCGTGCGCGCCAGGATATCGTTGCTGTTGGTCGCGATGCCCAGCCGCTCGATCGGCAGGCCCATCTGCTTGGCGACCCAGCCGGCGAGAATGTCGCCGAAATTGCCGGTCGGGACCGTGAACGAGACCTTCCGGCCCGGCCCGCCGAGCGAGACGGCGGCGGTGAAGTAATAGACCACCTGCGCCGCGATGCGCGCCCAGTTGATCGAGTTGACGCCCGAGAGCCCGATCTCATCGCGGAAGGCGTGATGGTTGAACATCGCCTTCACGAGGTTCTGGCAGTCGTCGAACGTACCCTCGACCGCAATGGCATGGACGTTGTCGGCATCGACCGTGGTCATCTGCCGACGCTGCACGTCGGAGACGCGGCCTTGCGGGTAGAGGATGAAGACGTCGACGCTCTTCAGGCCCTTGAAGGCGTCGATGGCAGCGCCACCCGTGTCGCCCGAGGTTGCGCCGACGATGGTCGCGCGCTGGCCGCGCTGGCCGAGGACATGGTCCATCAGGCGGCCGAGCAATTGCATCGCCACGTCCTTGAAGGCGAGCGTCGGGCCGTGGAACAGCTCCAGCACGAAGAGATTGTCGCCGATCTGCGTCAGCGGGCAGACGGCCGGGTGGCGGAAGCCGGCATAGGCCTGGTGGATCATGTCCGAGAGCGCGCCGCTCTCGATATCGCCGTCGGCGAGCGCGCCGAGCACGCGCTCGGCGACCGCGGTGTAGGGCTTTCCGGCGAAGCCGGCGATCTCCGCGGCGGAGAGTTTGGGCCAGCTCTGCGGCAGATAGAGCCCGCCGTCGCGGGCAAGCCCGGTCAGGAGCGCATCGGAAAAGCTCAGCGCCGGGGCTTCACCCCGGGTGGAAACATGCAGCACGATCTTGGCCTCGGTGATCTCAGCCTGATGCTATAGGCCGGTCCGGCGCTTTGGGCAAAACCGTTGGCGCTCAGCCTGCCGCCGTGCCCTTCCGCGTTTGCCAGACCCAGGCCGCAAAGACCCCGAGCAGCGTCAGCGCCAGCCCGAACCAGGTCAGCGCATATTGCAGGTGGTTGTCGGGTATGCGGGCGATCAACTCGCGCACATCGACCCCGGCTGGCGGCGTCATGCCGTCGCCCTCGCGGGCGGCCTCCAGATAGAAGGGCGCGGGCGGCTGGCCGAGCGCGGCCGCGATCGCGGCCGGATCGCGCGTGTAGAATTCGCGGATCGCCGGCAGATCCTGCGGGGTGAAGCTGTTGCGGGCTTCGGGCGCCCGCAGGAAGCCCTTGATCGTGTCAGGGCCGCTCGCCGGGCCGATCTGGCCGAGCCGGCCTTCCGGCACGAAGCCGCGATTGACCAGGATGATACCGCCATCCTCGAGCTTGAACGCCTGGAAGATCCAGCGCCCGAAGCCGGAAAGTTGCCGGCTGCCGGGTGGGCCGGCGGCGATCGTGGTGCGCACGCCGGCGATGCGATCGTCGACATAGCTGCCCTTGGCGACGACATGGGTCAGGTCGAGCGCGGCGGCATCGAGCTTGGCCCAGTCGGCCTTGGGCGGCATCGGCGCAGGGGTCCCGGCGGCCTGTTCCTTGAGGCGGTCGATATAAGCGTGCTTCTCGGTCATGCGCTCGAGCTGCCAGGCACCGAGCGTGCACAGGACCAGCGTGCCGACGATGGTCAGCAGCGTCGGCAGCAGCAATCCGGGTTTGCGGGGAGCAGGGGACGACACGGCGGTCACGATTCGCGCCTGCCTTCCTCGGCCTTGTGGGCATATTGCAGGGCGACGGCGAGGCCCTTCATCGGCCTGAGCAGGCCGAGGCAGAGGATGACGGCCAGTGGCAGCCACAGCAGCATGTGCAGCCAGATCGGCGGCTCATAGGCGATTTCGACATAGAGCGCCGCGCCGAGCACGACAAAGCCGGCGATCAGCATGATGAACACGGCGGGGCCGTCGGCCGAATCGGCGAACTTGTAGTCGAGCCCGCAGGCATTGCAGCGCGGCTTGAGCTTGAGGAAACCGTCGAACAGCGCGCCCTCGCCACAGCGTGGACAGCGGCCTGCCAGACCCGTCGAGTAAGGGGAGGGAAGTTTGGGTTCAGGACCGGCCATTGCAGCCTCCGAAACAGGAAAGGCGGCCTCGCGGCCGCCTTTCAGACGTTGACCGCGAGAGCGCGGTAAGCGGTAGCGTCAGTGTCCGGCGGCAGGCGCGCCCGCGCCCCAGACATAGATCGCGGCGAACAGGAACAGCCAGACCACGTCGACGAAGTGCCAGTACCAGGCGGCGAACTCGAAGCCGAGATGCTGGTCCGGCTTGAAGTGGCCGAGATAGGCTCGGTACAGGCAGATCGCCAGGAAGATCGTGCCGATGATGACGTGGAAGCCGTGGAAGCCCGTCGCCATGAAGAAGGTGGAGCCGTAGATGTTGCCTTTGAAGGCGAACGTGGCGTGCGAATACTCGTAGCCCTGGCAGATCGTGAACAGCACGCCGAGGATGACGGTCAGCCACAGAGCCTGCTTCAGGCCGGCGCGATCGTTGTTGATCAGGGCGTAATGCGCCCAGGTCACGGTCGTGCCCGAGGTCAGCAGGATCAGCGTGTTGAGCAGCGGCAGGTGCCAGGGATCGAAGGTCTCGATGCCCTTCGGCGGCCAATGCCCGCCGGTGAAATCGTAGCGGAGATAGTTGATCTGCTCGCCGGAGAACAGGCTCGCGTCGAAATAGGCCCAGAACCAGGCGACGAAGAACATCACCTCGGAGGCGATGAACATGATCATGCCGTAGCGGTGATGGATCTGGACGACGCGGGTGTGGTGACCCTCGCGCTCGGCCTCGCGCACCACGTCCATCCACCAGGCGAGCATGGTGTAGAGCACGCCGAGCAGGCCGGCGCCGAAGACCAGCGGGCCGAGATGCATGCCGCCGACCGGCATCGCCTTCATCCACATCACCGCGCCGATCGCCATGATCGTCGCGCTGGCGGCGCCGACGAGCGGCCACGGGCTCGGATCGACGAGGTGGTAGTCGTGGTGCTTCGTATGGGCCCCGGCCATCGTATTCAGTCTCCGCGTACGGCTTTTTGTCCGCGCTTGTGGTCTAGCGTGGTTCTACAGTTTCGGATTGCCCGCGTCACCCTTGACGGGGCCGGCCTTGTCCTCCGCGACGGGCTGGCCCGACTTGGAGGCGAAATAGGTGTAGGACAGCGTGATGGCGTGAACCCCGTCGAGCTCGCGATTCCCAGCGATTTCGGGGTCGATATAGAACACCACCGGCGCTTCGAAGCTCTCGCCGGGCTTCAGCGTGTGCTCCGTGAAGCAGAAGCACTGGATCTTGACGAAATAGGCGGCGCCCTTCTCGGGTGCGACATTGTAGGTCGCGATGCCCGTGACGGTGCGGTCCGACCGATTCGTCATCTTGTAGAACACGGTCTGTGTCTCGCCGACCCTGACCTTGATCTCCGAGCTTTCCGCCTCGAATTTCCAGCCCAGGCCCGGCGCGACATTGGCGTCGAAACGCACGGCCATCGTCCGGTCGAGAATCTTGCCGGCGCCGGCCGTGCCGATCATTGGCGTGCCGCCGAAGCCGGTGACCTTGCAGAACAGGTCATAGAGCGGCACCGCCGCGAAGGACGCGCCGAGCATGCCGAAGGCGACGCCGAGGCAAACCAGCGCGGTGCGCGCCGGATTACCCTTGCGCTGCTGGGGAGCGGGCGCCGTCATCACAGCGGCCGGTTCAGGATCGCGGGGCCGGTCTTCACCAGCGTCACGACGAAAAAGAAGACCACGAGCCCGCCGAGCACGAGCGCCAACGCGATCGAGCGGCGGCGGCGTCGTGCCATGTCCTCGGGCGAGAACGGGGCGGGCGCAGGCGGACGGGGCTGTTGCTCGCTCATCCGATCACCTTCGGCAGGGCCCACATCAGCCCGAAACCGTTCTCGACGATCAGCACGGCGAACAGCAGGAAGAGATAGAGGATCGAGAAGCCGAACAGCGACCAGCAGGCTTTGGTCGCGGCCGGGCCTTCGCTGCGCAGCCAGACCTGGACCGACAGCGCGATCATGACGAGGCCGGTCGAGACCGAGACCGCGAGATAGAGCAGGCCGCCGAAGCCCATCAGCGCCGGCAGGACGGCGACCGGCGCCATGATCAGCGAATAGAGCACGATCTGCCGGCGGGTCGCGGCCGGGCCGGCGACATTCGGCATCATCGGGATGCCGGCGCGCGCGTAGTCGCCGGACTTCACCAGCGCCAGCGCCCAGAAATGCGGCGGCGTCCACAGGAAGATGATCGCGAACAGAACAACGGAATGCCAGCCGAAATCGCCGGTCATGACGGCCTCGCCGATCATCGGCGGGAAGGCGCCGGCGGCGCCGCCGATCACGATGTTCTGCGGCGTCCAGCGCTTCAGCCACATCGAATAGACGACGGCGTAGAAGAAGATGGTGAAGGCGAGCATCGCCGCGGCCAGCGCATTGGCGACGAGGCCGAGCACCAGCACCGAGCCGATCGACAGCGTCAGTCCGAAGGCCAGCGCCTCCGCGGGCAGGATCCGGCCCGACGGGATCGGCCGCTTGGCGGTGCGGCTCATCAGCGCGTCGATATCGGCGTCGTACCACATGTTGAGGCAGCCCGACGCGCCGGCGCCGACCGCGATCGCCAGCAGGGCGGCGATGGCGAGGACGGGATGCACCGAGCCCGGCGCGGTGGCCATGCCGGTCAGTGCCGTCACGATGACCAGCGACATCACGCGCGGCTTCAGCAGCGCGAAGAAATCGCGCGCCTCGCCGGTGGAGGCTGTCAGGCCATCGGTGCGGGTTTCGAACGCAGCAGACATCAGTCGAATCGTCTTCGTACTCTTGTGAACGGCGCCCGCGGGCGCAGGGTCTACGCGGCGGTGTTTGCCACCCGTCTCCGGAACGCCCCTCGGGGCGCTCGGGGGAAGGGCGGCGGCGGGCCGGTGAGGCCCGCCGCCTCGAGCATCTGACCGAAAAGTGGATCCCACTTTTCGGAAAAATCGGATGCTCCAGCAATCGGCGAGATCATCGCGCGTCCATCGACGCGCGATGATCGAAGTCTCAGTGGTCCGAGCCGGTGATGCGCGGCAGCGTCTCGAACTGGTGGAACGGCGGCGGCGAGGACAGGGTCCACTCCAGCGTCGTGGCACCTTCGCCCCACGGATTGTCGCCGGCGAGCTGCTTCTTCGTGAAGGCGACGATGACGCCGTAGAAGAAGATCAGCAGGCCGAAGGCGAAGATGTAGGAGCCGATCGACGACCAGAAGTGCCAGCCAGCGAAGGCGTCGGGATAGTCGACATAGTGACGCGGCATGCCGGCCAGGCCGAGGAAGTGCTGCGGGAAGAACAGCAGGTTCGCGCCGACGAAGGCGACCCAGAAGTGCAGCGTGCCGATCCAGTCCGGGATCACGTAGCCGCTCATCTTCGGGAACCAGTAGTAGAAGCCCGCGAAGATGCCGAACACGGCGCCGAGCGACAGCACGTAGTGGAAGTGGGCCACGACGTAGTAGGTCGCATGCAGCGAGCGGTCGACGCCGGCATTCGCCAGCACCACGCCGGTGACGCCGCCGACGGTGAACAGGAAGATGAAGCCCATCGCCCAGACCATCGGCGCGGTGAAGCGGATCGAGCCGCCCCACATCGTCGCGATCCACGAGAAGATCTTGATGCCGGTCGGCACCGCGATGACCATCGTCGCGAACACGAAATAGCGCTGCGTATTGAGCGACAGGCCGGCGGTGTACATGTGGTGCGCCCACACGATGAAGCCGACGACGCCGATCGCGACCATGGCGTAGGCCATGCCGAGATAGCCGAAGATCGGCTTCTTCGAGAAGGTCGAGATGATGTGGCTGACGATGCCGAAGGCCGGCAGAATCATGATGTACACTTCGGGGTGGCCGAAGAACCAGAACAGGTGCTGGTACAGGATCGGATCACCGCCGCCGGCCGGATCATAGAAGGTCGTGCCGAAATTGCGGTCCGTCAGCAGCATGGTGATCGCGCCGGCGAGAACCGGGAGCGAGAGCAGCAGCAGGAAGGCGGTGACCAGCACGCCCCAGGCGAACAGCGGCATGCGGTGCATGGTCATGCCCGGCGCGCGCATGTTCAGGATCGTGGTGATGAAGTTGATCGCGCCGAGGATCGAGGCGGCACCGGCCAGGTGCAGCGACAGGATGCCGAAATCGACCGACGGGCCGGGGTGGCCGGATGTCGAGAACGGCGGATAGACCGTCCAGCCCGTGCCGACGCCCTTCGCACCCGGAGCCCCCTCGACGAACATCGAGATGATCATCAGGATGAAGGCGGCGACCGTCAGCCAGAACGAGATGTTGTTCATGCGCGGGAAGGCCATGTCCGGCGCGCCGATCATCAGCGGCACGAACCAGTTGCCGAAACCGCCGATGACGGCGGGCATGACCATGAAGAAGATCATGATCAGGCCGTGGCCGGTGACGAAGACGTTGTAGCTCTGGCCGTTGGCGAAGATCTGCAGGCCGGGCTGCTGCAGCTCGATGCGCATCATGATCGAGAGGAAGCCGCCGACGAGGCCCGCCATGATCGAGAAGATCAGGTAGAGCGTGCCGATGTCCTTGTGGTTGGTCGACAGGAGCCAACGGCGCCATCCGGTCGGATTGGCGTGATGGGCCTCGTCATGGCCGTGGGCGTGAGCCGCTGTTGCCATTGTTCTTCTCCTCGGCGACTTACTTGGACGCGGCAGCGAACTTGCTGCCCGCGTCTTCGGCATTGGCGAATTTCTGCTTCGCTTCCGCGAGCCAGGCGGCGTAGCGCTCCTGGCTGACGACGCGGACGGCGATCGGCATGTAGGCGTGGTCCTGGCCGCAGATGAACGAGCACTGGCCGTAATAGATGCCTTCGCGCTCGGCCTTGAACCAGGTCTCGTTCAGGCGGCCGGGAATGGCGTCGATCTTGATGCCGAAGGACGGGACCGTGAATTTGTGGATGACGTCGGAGGCGGTCACCTGGACGCGGACGGTCTTGCCGACCGGGACGACGGCCTCGTTGTCGACGGCGAGCAGGCGCGGCGCTTCGGCGGCCTTGATCTTGTTGCTGGCGATCGCCTTGGCGCGATCCTCTTCGTTCAGCATCAGCGAATCGAAGGTGAAGCCGCCGTTCTCCTTGGGATACTCGTAGGTCCAGCGCCACTGGTTGCCGGTGACCTTCAGGGTCATGTCGGCCTGCGGCACCTCGAGCTGCAGCTTGAGCAGGCGGAAGGACGGGATCGCGATCACGACGAGGATGAGGACCGGGATGACGGTCCAGCACACTTCGAGCAGGGCGTTATGCGTGGTCTTGGAGGGGACCGGATTCGCCTTCTCGTTGAAGCGGAAGATGACATAGATCATCAGCGCCAGCACGAAGAGCGTGACGATCGTGATGATGATGTTCAGCCAGTCATGGAACCAGTGGATGAACTCGGCGACGGGCGTCACCGCCCCCTGCAGGTTCAGCTGCCAGGGGGAGGGCATGCCGGTGCCGGCGAGGGCCGGGACAGTCGCCAACGCGGCGACGGCAAGGGCCGTGGCGGCCGCTGTTGCAAAGGTCCTGCTCAGAAATCGCATTGATCCGACATGCTCCTCAATCGACTTGCATGGGAGCCGACCGGCTTGGCCCCACGCATGAAGGGGCGACCGCGAAGTCGCCTCATTCTTCGAGATTGCGATAAATCAAAGATCGCGCTTGCGCCAGTGGCACAATGAAGACTGCCCCCAATGACCGTGCGGCATAATCACGCGAGGCCTTGACGCGCGCGCCGAGCCGCCATGCCGCCTTGACAGGACCCACCCTGCATGGTCCCAACGCGTTTTATGTTGAGAGGCGGCGGGATTCTCTGGCGCGGTCGGCGTTTTGCCTGAATTCTGCGCTTCTGCTGCGGCTTCAAGTCCGGTTTGGAAGGGATGGCAGGGATGATGAGGATCATCGGAGCGCTCGGCGCCCTGGCGCTGGCGCTCATGGGGACGAGCCTCGCCGCCGGCTCCGCTTTCGCGCAGGGCGCGGTGCGCTCCACACATGGCGACTGGCAGATGCGTTGCGAGGTGCCGCCGGGCGCAAAGGCGGAACAATGCGCGCTCGTCCAGAACGTCGCGGCCGAGGATCGTCCCAATCTGACGCTCCTCGTCATCGTGCTGAAGACGGCGGACCAGAAGAGCCGGCTCCTGCGCGTCGTCGCCCCGCTCGGCGTGCTGTTGCCCTCCGGCCTCGGGCTCAAGATCGACGACAAGGATATCGGCCGCGCCGGCTTCGTGCGCTGCCTGACCACCGGTTGCGTGGCGGAGGTCGTCATGGACGACGCCCTGCTCGGCCAGCTCAAGGGCGGCAAAAGCGCGACTTTCATCGTATTCCAGACGCCGGAAGAGGGGGTGGGCGTGCCCGTCTCCCTCAATGGCTTCGGCCCGGGCGTGGAGGCGCTGCCGTGATCGATCAAACTCTTCGTCAGGGACGCTGGCTCGCTTTGCCGCTGTTGTGCCTTGGCCTTGCCGGCTGCGGATCGGGCTCGTCCTCGTCCGCGGGCAACACTGCGCTCAACGTCTTCATGTTCCAGTCCACGACGCCTCCGCCGGCGGATCAGCTGCCGAAGGACAGCGAGGAGGATCCTCTGATCTGCCCTGACGTCATCATCTCCGATGGCGGCGCTGCGATCCGTGCCCAATCCGGGCAGGATTCGAGCGGTCTGCGCTACCAGGTCTCGATCACCAACGTCGCGCGCCAGTGCACGCCGACCGGCAACGGCACCTTCCGCCTCAAGGTCGGCGTCGAGGGCAGGGTGCTGCTCGGCCCGGCCGGCAGTCCCGGCAGCTATGGCGGGACGCTGACGACCACGGTGATGCGCGGGGCCAGCACCATCGGCAAGCGCAGCGCGCGCGTCGGTGCTACGATTCCCTCCGGCCAGAGCGGCGCCGATTTCACCCATGTCGAGGAAGGCATCATGGTGCCGGCCGGCAAGGGCGACATCGAGATCTTCGTCGGCCTGGGCGGCGGCGGGCCTGCCGCGCCGGCGCGCCGGCGTCGCTGACAAAACTGCTTTGCCGTGAAAGACGACGGCGCGCCGATTGACTCAGTCGGCGCGTCTTGTATCTGTGCCCAAGCCGCATATCCCCGCGGGAGAGACCGGGCTTCGAGCCCGGCGCCGAAGGCGCAACCGCCCCGGAAACGCTCAGGCAAAAGGGCCGCTGGGGATTTGGCGCTCTGGAAAGCGGCGGGCAGCGATGCCCGCCCACCGACGGGTGTAACTTGTCCGATCCTTTGGGTCGGGTGGGGAAATCTCTCAGGTGCCGAGACAGAGGGGGCGCGTTCCGGACACTATCGTCCGGGGCTTGCGCTTGACTCTGGGAGGGGCATGCCATGGCTGCCGAGGCCAATACCGATACCGCTGGCGCGAGCGCGCCGCTGAAGACCCCGCTGCACGCGCGCCATGTTGCGCTGGGCGCCCGCATGGTGCCCTTCGCCGGCTACGACATGCCGGTGCAGTATCCGATGGGCATCCTGACCGAGCATAACTGGACGCGCGAGAAGGCCGGGCTCTTCGACGTCTCGCATATGGGCCAGTGCTTCCTGATCGGCCCCGATCACGAGACCACGGCCAGGGCGTTGGAAGCGCTGATCCCCGCCGATATCGTCAACCTCGCCCCCGGCAAGCAGCGCTATTCGCAGCTCCTCAACGAGGAGGGCGGTATCCTCGACGACCTGATGGTGACGCGCTCGATCGATCCCGATGAGGACGGTGCGCTCTATGTCGTCGTCAACGCCGCCTGCAAGGATGCCGACTACGCCCATATCGAGGCACGCCTGCCGGCCAATGTGAAGCTGGTCAAGGCCGAGCATCGCGGCCTGATCGCGCTGCAGGGACCGGGCGCGGCGGCCGCACTTGCCGCGATCGCGCCTGAAGCCGCCGAGATGGGCTTCATGACCTCGCGCACCATGAAGGTCGCCGGCATCAAGGCCAATGTCAGCCGCTCCGGCTATACCGGCGAGGATGGCTACGAGATCTCGGCTGCCGCCGACAGGATCGGCGAGATCTGGGACACGCTGCTGCTCGACGGCAACGTCAAGCCGATCGGCCTCGGCGCCCGCGATTCGCTGCGCCTCGAAGCGGGCCTGTGCCTCTATGGCCATGACATCGACACCACGACCTCGCCGATCGAGGCTGCGCTCAACTGGTCGATCCAGAAGCGCCGCCGCGAGGAGGGTGGTTTCCCCGGCGCCGCGCGCGTTCAGCGCGAGCTGGCGGAAGGCGTCTCGCGCATCCGCGTCGGCCTCAAGCCGGAAGGCCGCGCTCCGGCCCGCGAGGGCACCGAGATCGCGACGCCCGAGGGCGAGGTGATCGGCGTCGTGACCTCCGGCGGCTTCGGCCCGACGCTCAATGGCCCCTGCGCCATGGGCTACGTCGCCAAGGCCCATTCCGCGCCGGGCACGCAGCTCAATCTCATCGTGCGCGGCAAGCCGCTGCCGGCCGTCGTGGCGACGATGCCCTTCGTGCCGAACGGCTACAAGCGCTGAACCCTTTTCCAGACAACTGACGCCAGGAGGAAACCATGGCCGAGACCCGTTACAGCAAGGACCACGAATATATCCGCATCGAGGGTGACGTCGGCACCGTCGGCATCTCCGACTACGCCCAGTCGCAGCTTGGCGACGTCGTCTTCGTCGAGCTGCCGACCGTCGGCAAGGCGCTGACCAAGGGCGGCGAAGCCGCCGTGGTCGAGAGCGTCAAGGCCGCGTCGGAGGTCTACGCCCCGGTTTCCGGCGAGGTCGTCGCGGTCAATGGCGAGCTCGAAGCGGCGCCCGGCACCGTCAACGAGGATCCGGCCGGCAAGGGCTGGTTCCTGAAGATCAAGATCAAGGACGCCGGCGAGCTCGACGCCCTGATGAACGAGGCTGAGTACCAGGACTACGTGAAGTCGCTCTGACGAGGCGTCATCCCGCACGCGCTGCGGCACGAAGTGCTGCGGCGCAGATGCGGGACCGCCCTCAGGATAAGGCGCCTTCTCGTCGCACGGTCCCGTGTCTGCGCAGCGGCATTCCATGCCGCAGCGCGCACGGGATGACACCCCGAAACGGAATCACCCCATGCGCTATCTCCCGCTCACCGATACCGACCGCGAGGACATGCTCGCGCGGATCGGCGTCTCCGATGTCGACGCGCTGTTCAGCGATGTGCCGGCCGGCAAGCTGTTGAAGGCCCCGGTCGACCTGCCCCGCGCCAAGGGCGAGCTCGAGGTCGAGCGCATCCTCGGCAAGATGGCCGGCAAGAACACCGCCGCCTCCGCCGTTCCCTTCTTCGTCGGCGCCGGCGCCTATAAGCACCACGTCCCGGCGACGGTGGATCACCTGATCCAGCGCTCGGAATTCCTGACCAGCTACACGCCCTACCAGCCCGAGATCGCGCAGGGCACGCTGCAATATCTCTTCGAGTTCCAGACCCAGGTCGCCGCGCTGACCGGCATGGAGGTCGCCAACGCCTCGATGTATGACGGCTCGACCGGCACCGGCGAAGCCGTGCTGATGGCGCACCGCGTCACTAAGCGCCGCAAGGCGGTGCTCTCCGGCGGCCTGCATCCGCATTACACCGCGGTCGTCGAGACCCTCTCCGAGATGGCCAATGACGAGGTCGTGGCGCTGAAGCCCGACGTCGCGGCCAATGAGGACATCCTCTCCCAGATCGACGACAGCGTCTCCTGCGTCGTCGTCCAGTCGCCGGACGTGTTCGGCAACCTGCGCGATCTCAAGCCGATCGCCGAGAAGGCCCATGCCCATGGCGCGCTGCTGATCGCAGTCTTCACCGAGGTCGTCTCGCTCGGTGCCGTCGTGCCGCCGGGCGCGCAGGATGCCGACATCGTCGTCGGCGAGGGCCAGTCGATCGGCAATGCGCTGAACTTCGGCGGCCCCTATGTCGGCCTCTTCGCCGCCAAGTCGAAATATATCCGCCAGATGCCGGGCCGGCTCTGCGGCGAGACGGTCGATTCGACCGGCCAGCGAGGCTTCGTGCTGACGCTCTCGACCCGCGAGCAGCATATCCGCCGCGACAAGGCGACCTCGAACATCTGCACCAATTCGGGCCTCTGCGTGCTGGCCTTCACCATCCATATGACGCTGCTCGGCCAGACCGGTCTGGCCCGTCTCGCGGAAGTGAACCACGCCAATGCCGTGAAGCTCGCCGACGCTCTCGCGGGCGTCGAAGGCGTGACCGTGCTCAACGACAGCTTCTTCAACGAGTTCACCGTGAAGCTGAAGAAGCCAGCCGCCGAGGTCGTCGAAGTGCTCGCTGCCAAGGGCATCCTGGCCGGCGTTCCCGTCTCGCGGCTCCTGCCCAAGGCCGGGCTCGACGACCTGCTGATCATCGCCTCGACCGAGGTGAATACCGATGAAGACCGGGCGGCCCTCGTGGCGGCGCTCGTGGAGGTGCTGTGATGTTGAACCGTCAGGGACGTCCCACCCAGGCCGGCGAGGCCGCTCATGCCGAGCACGCCACCTTCACCGGCAACAAGGCACTCCAGCAGGTCGAGCCGCTGATCTTCGAGATCGGCCATCATGAGGCGACCGGCGTCGATATCGACAAGCCGGCGCCGTTCAAGTCGCGCCTCGGCAAGCATGCCCGCCAGGGCGAGATCGGCCTGCCCGGCCTCTCCGAGCCCGAGACGATGCGCCACTTCGTGCGCCTCAGCCAGAAGAACTACGGCATCGATACCGGGCTCTTCCCGCTCGGCTCCTGCACGATGAAGCATAATGCCCGCCTCAACGAGAAGGTGGCGCGTCTGCCGGGCTTCTCCGATGTGCATCCGCTCCAGCCGACCTCGACCGTGCACGGCGCGCTCGACCTGATGCTCGAGCTCGCCCGCTACCTGATGACGCTGACCGGCATGCCGGCCGTGGCGCTGTCGCCGAAGGCCGGCGCCCATGGCGAGGCCTGCGGCATGATGGCGATCAAGGCTGCGATCGCCGCCAAGGGCGAGGGCGCGACCCGTAATGTCGTGCTCGTGCCCGAATCGGCTCACGGCACCAATCCGGCGACGGCGGCCCTGATCGGCTTCTCGGTGAAGGCGGTTCCGGCCCGTCCGGACGGCACCGTCGCGGTCGAGGACGTCAAGGCCCTGCTCGGGCCGGACATCGCCGCGATCATGCTGACCAACCCGAACACCTGCGGCATCTTCGAGCCTCAGATCGTCGAGATCGCCGCGGCGATGCATGAGGCGGGCGCTTATTTCTACTGCGACGGCGCCAACTTCAACGCCATCGTCGGCAAGGCCCGTCCGGGCGATCTCGGCGTCGACGCGATGCACATCAACCTGCACAAGACCTTCTCGACGCCGCATGGCGGCGGCGGTCCGGGTGCCGGCCCGGTCGTGCTCTCCGAGCGCCTGGCGCCCTTCGCGCCGGTGCCCTTCATCCATGTCGAGAACGGCAAGCCGCATCTGATCGAGTCGCGCGGCGAAGCCCCGGCGGGCAACCAGCCCTTCGGCCGCATGACCGCCTTCCACGGCCAGATGGGCATGTATGTCCGTGCGCTCGCCTACATGCTCAGCCACGGTTCGGACGGCATGCGCCAGGCTTCGGAAGATGCGGTGCTGAACGCCAACTACATCCGCGCCGGACTCAGTGACCTGATGTCGCTGCCCTTCCCGGATCACCCGTCGATGCACGAGGTGTTGTTCGACGATGAATGGCTGAAGGGCTCGGGTGTCTCGACGCTCGATTTCGCCAAGGCGATGATCGACGAGGGCTACCATCCGATGACGGTCTATTTCCCGCTCGTCGTCCATGGCGCCATGCTGATCGAGCCGACCGAGTCGGAATCGAAGGCGGCGCTCGACCTCTTCATCGCGACGCTGCGCGACCTCGCCATCGCGGCCAAGGGGAACGACAAGGAGCGCTTCACCAGCGCTCCGCATCACGCTCCGATCCGCCGACTCGACGAGACCCGCGCCGCCCGTTCGCCGGTGCTGAAATGGGAAAAGCCGGCTCCGGCCAAGGCCGCCGAGTAAGGCGTTTTCGGCCATGCTGACGGCATTCGTCAGCATGGTGAAGGACGCTGGCAGCTTCTTAAGCATTCCTTGACCATGTCGCGGAATGATCCCCCGGTGCCGCTCTGTGCGGCCCGGGGGTTTTCATGTCTGCGCGTCCCTCCATCCTCGCTCTTGCGGCAGCTGCTTTGCTGGCCTCGACGGCGCTCGTGCGTGCCAATGAGCCGAGCTATGGCCCCAACACCTATGACCGCACGCTCGAGGCGCTGATCGCCCATGAGGACGTCGCCAATCGCGGCGGCTGGCCCAAGGTGCCGGCGAGCGCCACCTCCCTGAAGCCGGATTCGCAAGGCGCCGATGTCGCCGCGTTGAAGCAGCGCCTGCTCGCCAGCGGCGATCTCGCGCCCGAAGCCGTGGCAGGCGATGTCTATGATGCTAACGTGGTCGAGGCGGTGAAGCGCTTCCAGCGCCGCCATGGCCTGTCGGATCTCGGCACGGTCGGGCGCCTGACCCTGAAGGCGATGAACACGCCGGTCGAATCGCGCCTCAACCAGCTCACCGCGACGCTGGAGCGCCTCAAGGGCAACGGCTTCAACTTCGCCAGCCGCTATGTCGTGGTGAACATCCCCGGCGCCAGCGTCGAGGCAGTCGAGAACGGCACGGTCGCCCAGCGCCATCTCGCCATCGTCGGCCGGCCGGACCGGCCCTCGCCGGTGATCCAGGCCAATATCTCCTCGGTCAATCTGAACCCATATTGGACGGTGCCGATGTCGATCGTGAAGGCCGACATCATCCCGCATATGCGCAAGGATCCGACATTCATCGCGAAGTCGAACATGAAGCTGCTGGGGGCCGAGAACAAGGAAATCGACCCGGCCAGCGTCAATTGGGCGACCCTGAAGAACCCCTATTTCTACGTGCGTCAGGAACCGGGTCCGACGAACTCGCTCGGTCAGATGAAGATCGACATGCCCAACGGCGATGCGGTCTACATGCATGACACGCCGAAGAAGACGCTGTTCCGCAACGATGTGCGCTTCAACTCCTCCGGCTGCGCCCGCATCGAGGGCGTCCGCGACCTCGGAGCCTGGCTGCTCGAAGGCACGGAATGGAACCGCCAGTCGATCGAGGACGAGATCGCCAAGGGCGAGCGCAAGAACATCACGCTGAAGAAGCAGGTTCCGGTCGCCTGGGTCTATCTCACGGGTTGGCAGGGCGCGGACGGGCAGGTCCAGTTCCGCGACGACATCTACGGGCTCGACACGCCGCAGGGCATCGTCACCTCGACGATCCAGCCGCGTAAGCCCAAGCCCAAGACGGCCGTGGTGCCGCCGGCAAGGCCCGCCGCGGCGCGGATGACCGCTTCAGGCAATCCGCCGGCCGCGACGGCGACCGCCAGCAACTGACGCTTTATCGAGCACGACCCTTGTCATTCCGGGGCGCGCCGCAGGCGCGAACCCGGAACCCACGACTGGGTTGGGCATGGCGTGTTCGGTTGCGAGCGGCTCGCCCAGTCGTGGGTTCCGGGTTCTTCGCTCCGCGAAGCCCCGGAATGACAACGGTGGTGCCGACCTGGAAAGCTCTGCAACAATCCGGGCAACCTAAGGCCGCTTCAGGATCGCCATCACCGCGTCGATCGCATCAGTGCGCGCCTTCGGATCGCTGCCGATCGTGACCATGCCGTCGGGCCGCTGCGAATAGGCAGCCTTGCGTTCGCGCAGGGGCAGGCTCGGATGGTCGAAATCATGGTGGGCGCCGGGGAAGCCGACGAAACGGGCTCCACCGTTACGCGCAAGCTCCTCGCAAGGCGCAGCCGGCGTCCAGTCGTCGGCCAGGCCCTGGAAGATCGCGGTATCCGTCTGTGCCTGCCAGCCGCGCTTCAGGATGACGCGGCAGCCGGGATAGAAGGCGATGACATGGCGCAGGCGCTTCGCCTCGGATGCGCCGGCGACGCGCAGCGCCGTCGAGCCGCCATTCGACCAGCCGATCAGGGCGATGCGCTGCTTCATGGCGAAGCCTTGTTTTTCCAGCCAGTCGATGGCGGCGAAGGCATCGTGGGCGCGCCCGGCCGGCGTTAGCGAGCGCTCCCGGTCATTGCACAGCGCCTTGATGCCGCGAGGCCCGAAGCTGTCGACGAGGAGCACGGCAAAACCCGCACTGGTCAGGCGCTGCGACCAGTCGCTCTCGCGGGCGTTGATCTCGCCTGAGCCTCTGTAGAGCCCGGCGCAGCCATGCAGGCCGATCACGACCGGGAAGGGGCCCGTGCCGGCGGGGCGCGCCAGCCAACCCACGAGATCAAGCGAATCGCGTGAGGGAAAGCTCACCTTCTCAAAGGCGTTTGCGGCAGCCGTAGCTGCCACGAAGGGGAGGAGAGCAACGGCGAGCAGGCGGGCGAGGCGACCGATCATCCCAAAACTCCGTAGCTTGCAGGCACGCGATCAGGCTTGCGAAATAGTTCTCGGAACCACGCCGTCATCCCGGGCTTGACCCGGGATCCATCGAAGGGCTCAGGAGCCCTACGAAGGATCCCGGATCTCCGTTTCGCTGCGTCCGGGATGACGTTGTGCTCCGTTCGCGTCAACGGGCCCCGGTGAGGCACTGGCTTCCAGGGCAAATAAAAACGCCGCGTCCTTGCGGGCGCGGCGTCATCATATCGAGCAATCGGCTCCAGCTCAGTTGAGCTTGGCCTTGACCTCGGTCAGCCCGGCCGCGAAGGCGGCGTCGCCGGCCTTGCCGGCCATCTGGCCGCGCAGGATGGTCTCGGCGGCCTTGGTGGCAGCGTCCGCAGCCGCGGCGCGAACCTCGGCCTCGGCCTGGCTCTCGGCCTGGGCGATCTTCTCCTCGGCCGCCTTGGTGCGGCGGGCGACGAAGTCGGCCAGCTTGGCCTCGGCTTCCGCCGCGAGGCGCTTGGCCTCGTCATTGGCGGAGGAGACGATCTCGGCGGCTTCGGCCTCGGCGGCCTTGCGCTTGGCATCGTACTCCGCGAGCAGCTTCTCAGCCTCCTGACGCAGGCGACGGGCTTCCGCCAGCTCCTGCGCGACCTTCTCGCCGCGAGCGTCGAGTGCCTTCACGATCGCGCCCGGCACGCCGAACTTGACCAGAATGGCAAGGAAGATGACGAGCGCGACGCCGACCCAGAAAGTATCCATCTGAACTCTCCTCAGCCGCGCGTCAGGGCCTGGTCGACAGCCGCCGACGCCTCGCTGGCGCTGGGAGCCTGACCGGTCAGCTTGGTGACGATGGCGGCGGCGATATCGCTGCCGAGATCGCGAACGTTGCCCATCGCCTTGGTCTTGGTCTTGGCGATGGTCGCCTCGGCCTGCGCCATCTTGGCGGCAAGCTCAGCCTCGGTGGCGTGACGCTGGGCGTCGCTCGCCTTGGCACCAGCCTCGCGCGCCGTCTGGGCGATGCCCTGGGCGTTCTTGCGGGCCTCGCCGAGGGCCTTCTCATAGGCCTGCGCCATGTCCTCGGCCTTGCCCTGCATCTGCGTGGCCTGATCGAGGTCGCGACCGATCGTCTCGGCGCGCTCTTCCAGGATGGAGCCCAGGCGCGGCAGCGCGACCTTGGACATCAGCCAGTACAGGGCACCGAAGGTGACCGCGAGCCAGAACAGGTTGCTGGCGAAGTGCGTGGGGTCGAAGGGCGGGAAGGAGGCCTTCTCGCCGCTCAGGCCCGGAGTGGCAGCCTGCGCCGCACCCGCCAGCAGAGCAGCGAACGAGGCGACAGCCATCGGCCATCCTTTTCGCGCGAACCCTGAAGATCGAACCGGCATAGCGTGCCTTTCAGCGCTGAAAGATAGGAAACCGTCGCGCGTTTGGCCGGATGGCTCCGACGCGCGACGAGAAAGCGATCGACGAAAGCGTCAGACCACGAAGAGCAGAACGAGCGCGACGACGAACGCGAAGATGCCCAGACCTTCGGCGAGCGCCGCGCCGATGAAGGCGCGCGGGAACTGGCCGTCAGCCGCCGACGGGTTGCGGAGCGCGCCCGAGAGGAAGTTGCCGAAGATGGTGCCGACGCCGATGGCGGCGAGGCCCATGCCGAGCGAGGCGAGGCCGGCGCCGATGAACTTGGCTGCAACAGGATCCATGGTCTTATCTCCAGTGTGGAACTTTATGACAGGGTGGGATGAACTCTCGCGAGCGCTACCCCTGGCCTCAGTGGCCGGGGTGCAGCGCGTCGTTGAGATAGACGCAGGTCAGGATCGCGAAGACATAGGCCTGCAGGAAAGCGACGAGGAACTCCATCGCAGTCAGCGCAACCGCCAGCAGCAGCGGCAGCGGCGCGATGATGGTCGCAGCGCCACCCGCGGCGATGAGCGCGACGACGAAGCCGCCGAAGACCTTGAGCGCGATATGGCCGGCCAGCATGTTGCCGAACAGACGAAGCGACAGCGAAACCGGGCGCGACAGGAAGGACACGATCTCGATCAGCACGATGAAGGGCAGCAGCCAGCCGGGCACGCCTGACGGCACGAACAGGCCGAAGAAGTGGCTGCCATGCTTCACGATGCCGTAGATCACGACGACGCTGATGATGAGCACGGCGAAGGCAGCGGTGACGATGATCTGGCTGGTGACGGTGAACGAGCCGGGGATCATGCCGAGCATGTTGCTCGCCAGCACGAACATGAACAGCGAGAACACGAACGGGAAGAACTTCATGCCTTCCTTGCCCATCACGCCGGTCAGCGTGGAGGCGACGAATTCGTAGGTCATCTCGGCGAGCGACTGCAGGCGGCCGGGAACGACCGCACGCTGGCTCGAGCCGTAGATCATGAGCGCCGAGACGACGGCGAGCACGATCACCATCCACAGCGAGGTGTTGGTGAACGACAGGTTGATGCCGAGCGGCTTCAGCTCAACGAGATTCGTGATGTGGAATTGGTGGATCGGATCGATTCCGCCGCCGGCCGCCATGGTCTCGTTCCTCGTCGCGCGGCCGGGATAGGCCGCCTTTCGATCAATTCGCCTTCGGGCCGCCCTTCGACCCGGAGGTCGGACGCGAACCGAGCCGATAGACGGATCTGAAGCCCGCGATGGCTCCGATCACCAGGAAGGCGATCAGCAGGAACGGGGACGTTCCAAGCCATCGGTCGCCGAGGTACCCGATCAGGGCGCCTGCGATGATGCCACCTGCGAGATCCGTCGCGGCGCGAAAGCCTGAGGACATCGCACCCGCAAGGGCCTTGTCCTCTCCAACCGGGCTCGCGCCCGGCTTTTCGCTCTCTTCCGCCCGCTTGATCGCGGATTTCAGGGAGCCCAGTCTTGCGCGCAACTCCGAGTCTGAGGCGTTTGGGTCGGGTTCGGACATGGCCTTGGTTCTCCGTCTTGATCGCGTTTACGCCGCGATCCCGCGAAAAACCACTATAACCACGACCAAACCCGCGCATCGAGCCGTCGTCAGCACGGCCTCCTTTATTGGCAGCCCCCCGCGCTGTCAAGGCAGGCAGATAATGTCTAACGCATTGGAATATCTATAAATTCTGGCTAAGTGCGACAATCTCGCCGCATTGCGGGAGCGAATGTGGCATTTTTTCAGCGGGGCGCGGCCGTTCCCGGCCAGGTTTTTGGGGATGATCGGGCGGCAGGCGGCCGCTTATCCCGCGTCGCGAATGCGCTCGGCCGTCGCCAGGTCGACCGAGACCATCTGACTGACCCCACGCTCGGCCATGGTCACGCCGAAGAGCCGCTCCATCCGCGCCATGGTGATCGGGTTGTGCGTGATCAGGATGAAGCGGGTCTCGGTGTTGCGGGCCATGTCGACGAGCAGGTCGCAGTAGCGTTCGACATTGGCGTCGTCGAGCGGCGCGTCGACCTCGTCGAGCACGCAGATCGGCGAGGGATTGGTCAGGAACACCGCGAAGATCAGTGCGGTTGCGGTCAGCGCCTGCTCGCCGCCGGAAAGCAGCGTCATCACCTGCGGCTTCTTGCCGGGCGGGCGGGCGATGATCTCCAGCCCGGCATCGAGCGGGTCTTCCGAATCCACCAGCTTGAGCTCGGCCTCGCCGCCGCCGAACAGCACGCCGAACAGCCGCTGGAAATGGCCGTTGACGACGTCGAAGGCGGCGATCAGGCGCTCGCGGCCCTCGCGGTTGAGCGCGCCGATCGCCTGCCGCAGGCGGCGGATCGCCTCGGTGAGGTCGTCGCGCTCGCCCGAAAGCCCTTCGCGCTTGGCCTTCACCTCGGTCAGTTCGTCCTCGGCGCGCAGATTGACGGCGCCGAGCCGCTCGCGCTCGCCCTTGAGATTGGCAAGCCGCCGCTCGATCGCCTCCGGCTCGGGCAGCGCATCGCCCGGCTTGATTCCTGCGATCGTCTGCAAGCCGTCCAGCCCGGTCTCGAGCCCATCCTCGATCTGCCGGATGATGTCACCGAGGCGCTGGCGGGCGGCTTCCAGTCGCGCTTCGGCCGAGGCGCGGCGTTCGCGGGCGCCGGACAGGCCCTCAAGCGCGATGCGCGCCTGCCGGTCGGCCTCCGCCAGTGTGGTTTCGCCGGCAGCCAACCTGTCGGCGGCTTCCCGGCGGGCGCCTTCCGCCTGCTCGATCTCGGCGACGAGGCGCCGCCGCTCGGTCAGGAAGGTATCGGGGGCTTCGAGAAGCGTCTTCTGCTCGGCGCTGGCAGCCTCGATTCGGCGCTGCGTCTCCTCGGCGCTCTGGAGGCTGGCAGTCGTGCGCAGTTGCCAGGCCTTGATATCGGCGGCGATGGCCTCGCGGCGGCGCGCACGCAGATCCGCCTCCCGCGCCAGGGTCTGGACCCGGGCCCGCGCATCGGAGGCGGCGGTGCGCGCCTCGCCGAGCAGCACGCGGGCCTTGAGCAGGGTGTTCTCTAGCTCGGCGGAGGCGGGCAGGGCCGAAAGCCCGGTCTCCTGAGTCGCGGCCTGTTGCGATGTCTCGGACACGGTCTGGCCGAGGCGTTTGATCGCTTCCGCCAGCGTCGAGCGTTTTACCAGCGTCTCGGCTGCCTTGCGCTCGGCAACGGTCAGCTGCTCGCGGGCCTGATCGACGCCGCGTCGTGCCTGCTTCGCAGCCTCGATCGCGGCACTTTCGGCCTGCGCGGCCTGTCTTGCCGCCGCGCTCTCGGCCTCCAGAGACCGGCGCGCGGCCTCAGCAGCCTCTCGCGCCGCTTTCGCCTCGCGTTCGAGATCGGCAAGGCGATTCTTCTCGGAGAGGCGCCGCGCTGCGGGCGAGGGGGCGTCGGCGGCACTGGTGAAGCCGTCCCAGCGCCAGAGATCGCCCGCTTGCGACACCAGGATCTGGCCCTGTTTCAGGGAGCGCCGCAGAACCTCTCCGTCCGCGGGCATGACGACGCCGATCTGTGCCAGCCGCCGTCGCAGGGCCGCCGGTGCCCGTACATGGGCGAGCAGCGGTTCGGAGCCCACGGGCAAGGCAGCATCATCCTGGCCTTCGCCGGTATCGTCCCAGTGGGCCGGGGCGGTTGCTTCGGTCGAAGCGTCGAGATCGTCGCCCAGCGCAGCGCCGAGCGCGATCTCGTAACCCTTGGCGACGCTGACGGCTTCGAGCACCGCCGGCCAGCGGTCGCCTGCGGCCGGAGCAAGCAGCTTGCGCAACGTGCCGATCTCGGTGTCGAGGCGCTGCGCCCGGCGGTCGGCCTCGGCGAGAGGGGCGCGCTGCCCGGCCTCGCGCTCGCGCGCCGAGGCGACGGCATTGCGCGCCGTAACGACATCCGCGTCGGCGGATTTCAGCGCCTTCTCGGCCGCAGCCAGAGCTTCGCGCAGTTTGTCGAGCAGCGTCTTCGCATCGGAGGCATCGAGAACCTCCAGCTCGCGGCGCAGCTTGTCGCGCTCGGCCCCGGCGCGATCCTGCCGCTCGCGCGCTTCTCGTAGCGATCGTTCCAGCGCGCCGCGCCGCGCGGCAAGGTCTGACAGCGCGGCTTGCGCGGCGGCTTGCTCGGTTTCTGCGGCAGCGAGCGCCGCTTCCGCCGCGCGCTGCGCTGCCGTCGCCGCCTCAACGCCCGCTCCGGCGCCATCGCCTTCCCGGGTCAGCGCAGCGTCTTCTTCCGCGAGCCGTGCCAGACTCTCGGACGCATCGCGGCCGATCGTTTCCTGCCGTGACAGATCGGCCTGCAATTCGCTGAGGCGCTTGCCGAGTTCCTCGGTGCGCTGCCGGGCCCGCCTGTTCTCGGCTTCGAGTTCGTCCAGCCCGCGCTTCAATCGTACCAAGGCGGCGGCAGCCGTCGCCTCGCCCTCGCGCAGCGCCGGCAGTTCATGGGCGGCGACGGCCTGCCTTTTGGCGGCCTCGGCCTGGAGGCTGGTCTGGTCGGCGACGCCGCGCGCGGCCTCTTCCAGCACGTGCGCGGCCTGCGCTTCCTGGGCGCGGGCATCGTGCAGGGCGATGACGGCGAGCGTCGCCTCGGCCCGGCGGATATCGGCGGCAAGGCTGCGATAGCGCCCGGCTTGCCGCGCCTGCCGCTGCAGGGCGTCGATCTGCCCGTCGATCTCGCCGAGCACGTCTTCCAGCCGGGTCAGGTTGTCCTCGGCCCCGCGCAGGCGCAGTTCGGCCTCGTGGCGGCGGCTGTGCAGGCCGGCGATGCCGGCAGCGTCCTCGAGGATCCGGCGGCGCGATTGCGGCTTGGCCGAGATGATCTCGCTGATCTGCCCCTGCCGGACGAGGGCCGGCGAGCGTGCGCCGGTCGCCGCGTCGGCGAAGAGGAGCTGCACGTCCTTGGCCCGCACCTCCTTGCCGTTGATGCGATAGGTCGAGCCTTCCTCGCGCTCGATCCGGCGCGTGACCTCCAGCACATCGGCTTCGTTGAAGGCGGCCGGCGCCTTGCGGTCGCTGTTGTCGAGGGTGAGCGAGACCTCGGCCATGTTGCGGGCCGGGCGCTCGTTCGAGCCGCCGAAGATGACGTCGTCCATCCCCGAGCCGCGCATGTTCTTGAACGAGCTTTCGCCCATCACCCAGCGCAGGGCTTCGACGAGATTGGACTTGCCGCAGCCATTGGGACCGACGACGCCGGTCAGCCCCGGCTCGATCGGGAACTCCGTCGGCTCGACGAAAGTCTTGAAACCGGCGAGCTTGAGGCGCGTCAGATGCATGAAGCCACCGCGCAGGCCCGAAATGCCTCAGCCCTCATCCTGAGGAGCAGCCGGTTCGGCTGCGTCTCGAAGGATGCTCCAGAGCGCACTGGAACCATCCTTCGAGACGCCGCTCTGCGGCTCCTCAGGATGAGGGCTGAGACAAATGCCGCGCTTGGAGAGCGCGAGCGGAAAACCGCCGCCTCAATTGCCGAGGAGCGGCTCCAGGATCTTGTCGAATTCGGCGATCGTGAGCGCACCTGACCGCTTCTGCCCGTTGATGAAAAAGGTCGGCGTCGAATCCACGCCAGCCTTGGCCCCGCCATCCTTCACTACCGTGACGGCGTCATAGATATCCTGGCGCTTCAAGCAGGCTTCGAAGGATTCCTGTGTGAAACCGGCCTGCTTCACCAGCGACGAGAGGGCATCGACCGGCTTGTCGGTGAAAGCCCAGTTGCGCTGCTGCGCGAACAGCAGATCGGTCATCGGGACATATTTGTCGTTGCCGTTGCAGCGGGCGAGCATGAAGCCGGCCGTCGCCAGCGGGTCGAGCGGGAACTCGCGCAGGGTGAAGCGCACCTTGCCGGTGTCGATGTACTTCTTCTTGAGCTCCGGCCAGGTCGCGGCGTGGAAGGTCGCGCAATGCGAGCAGGTCAGCGAGGCATATTCGACGATGGTGACCTTGGCATCGGCCGGGCCGAGCCAGACGTCGCCCAGCGGGCCGGCATCGGGCAGCTTGGTCTGGGCCCGCGCGGCGGTGCCGCCGGCGAGCGCGGCAGCGGCGATGCCGGCTGCGCCGGTCAGGAGCTGTCGCCTGTTCGTCATCGTGAGATATCCTCGGAAAGGTCGAAAACGGTTGGAGCTATAGAGGTGATCGCGATTGTGGCAAGAGCGCATCGTGCCGCGTACCGCTCCGCTCACGAAGCCGTGTCGTCGCCTTGCGTTTTCGTGCGCAGCGCCACTGCCCGTCCGAGCCGGGCCAAGGCCTCGCGCAATCCTTCGTCCGCGACGCCTGCGACCTGAGCCTCGACGCGCGCCACGGTTTCTCCATCCAGCTTCGGTACCGGCTTCGCCACGACCGGCGCTGCGACCGGCCCCTGCTTGAGCACGAGCTTGCCGACGGCCCGCCAGCCCAGATGCGTATTGACGCGCTCGACCAGCAGCGGTCCGAGATGCTGCATCTCCAGCGCGAAGGCGCTCTCGACCCGCACCACCATCGTCGCCGGCTCGGAGGCCTCGCCCGGCGCCGGCCGCCGTCGCGGCCAGTCGATCTTGAGCGGTCGCGAACGCGCCGCCAGCCGCTCGCCGACGATCTCCGGCCAGAGCGAGACGATGGCGCGCCCCGCGAAACCCTGTGCGGCGAGCGCGGGCGCGATGCAGTCGTCGATCAGCTCTGCGAGTGGTTTGGCGGACATGGCTGCATTGTGGGCGCGGCGCTTGTGGGCTGCAAGCGGTTGCCTAGGAATGGGCTGCGCAATCGCCACCGGTCGGTGGCGCAGCGCGGTGAGGCGAATTCTGTCTTGAAGACGTTCCACCATACCGAAATGGCCGTCGAACGCGAACGATCCATCAGGATCGCGCCGCCGCGATAGGCCACCCGTAGCAAGACAGAAAGAAGATGATGTCGCTTTTTGCACGTGCCGGCCTGCTAGTGGCCCTTGCATTGACCATGCCGACCGCCGTTGCCGCTCAGGGCACGCGGGCTTTCGACGCCCCCGACGGCTCCTATACGTTCAGCTATCCCCAGAGTTTCACGCTGGATCACGAATTCGCCGATGGAACCGGCGATGTGACGGGTGTGACCGCATCCTCGTCTACGAATGGCGATGTCATCGTGACCTTCCTCGGCCCGCGTGACGCGGGCGATATCAAGGAGGCGAGCGAGGCAACGCGGCCGCAGATCACTGACGAATTCACCAAGGCGATCGCGCGTCTGCCCTCGATCACGCTCAGATCCTCGACCATGACCACGATGCTCGGTGGGCCCGCCGTCGACATGGTCTTCCAGAACGTTCGCATGCCCTTCAGCAAGGAGCGTCCGCAGATCAAGCGCTATGTCTTCACGATCGTGAACGGCAAGGCCTATAATTTCGAATGCATCTACCGGGCGGACAAGGCCGAGCAATTCGCGCCGGCCTGCGATCTCGCCGTCTCGACGGTCCGTTTGCAAGATGCTGCCGCGAAGGCGAAGCCTGCGGGCGCCAAGGATGATGTCGGGACCGCTCCTCCCACCGCCGGGGCCTGCACCAAGGAGGAACTCAACAGGCGTTCCATGCAGGTGATGGAGATCACCTCCAACATGATGATGAAGGATCAGTCGCCGGCGACGATCGAGCGCCTCAGGAAGGCTCATGAGGCGATAAGGGCGGTCGACGAGCGTGCCGGGCAGGCGCCTTCCGCGCGGGATTGCGGGGATATCGACGCGATTATCGCAACGCTGAAGTAGCAGCTCGCGAGGTGGGCGCCCAACCCTTCCACAGCATCGACCTCTCGCGTCAAACCCGCTGCATGGACATTCCTGTTCCCCTGCCTCGCGCCGCCGACCTTCTCGCCTGGTACGACCGACATCGCCGGGCGCTGCCCTGGCGCGCGAATGCGGCCGGCGGCCCGGTCCCTATCGGGTCTGGGCCGCCGGCTCGCAAGAGCTTCCCCGCGGGGGCGAGCCGCATCTCAGAAGCGCGTGGTTAGATTGACCAGCCAGGCCGGCGAGCGACTGACGAGTTCGGCTTCGATCGCCTTGTCGTAGCCGCTGACGATCAAGAGGCCGACGACGATCAGCACGATCCCCAACAGAATCTTCACCGTCTTACCGCCCTGGAGCATCTGCTGCCGCCAGCGCAACATTGCCTGGCGCGACATCAGGCCAAGCGCCATCAGGGGAATAGCCGCGCCGAAGCCGAACGCCGTCATGATCCCGGCGACCTGGCCAAGGCTTTCGCCTTGCGCGGCCAGCACGGACGCGGCTCCCAGCGTCGGGCCGACGCAAGGCGCCCATACGGCTCCAAGGAGCAGCCCGACACCGAACTGCCCGGAGATCCCCTGCGTGGAGAAGCCGGACAGATTACGCTCGGCCCAGTCGCTGACCGGGCCGCCGGCTGCGGCGAGGCGGACCTGAAGTGGCGGAATGGCGAGAACGCCGCCGACCGCGATCATCAGGATGGCTGCAGCGGTCCGGAAGACATCGGCATCGAGACCGAGGCCATAGCCGATCGTCGCGACAAACAGACCGACGGCGACGAAGGACAGAGCTACGCCCGCAGCAAGCGCCAGGGGCCCGAAGCGATGCTCGGTCGCCGCGCTGCCCAGCACGATCGGCAGGAGCGGCAACACGCATGGGGACAGGATCGAAAGAAGACCGGCCAGGAAGGCAAGGCCCAGGCTGCCGAGAACCATTGGACGTCTCTAGAGCGCTTTGACGAGCAGGGTTTCGATCGTCTTTCCGTTCGTGTCGCCGACCGAACGTCCGGCTTCGCGGGAGCCCTTGAAGACGATCAGCGTGCTTTGCATGCGCGCCCCGAACTGTTTGACAACATCCTTCTGGCCGTCGAAATCGACGCGAAACACGACGAGATCCTTGAGCCGCGGATTCTTGCGCAGATCGGAGATGATCGGGGCCTGTGCGCGGCAGGTCGGGCACCAATCGGCATGAATCTCGACGAGGATCGGCTTTCCGGCCTTCTGCGCCTCGCCGAAGGCTCCGGGCGTGTAGGGAATGTTCTCGGCGGCGTGGCTGGGAACAGATGAGACGAGGCCGGCGAAAGCCGCGACGGCGAGGAGATGACGGCGCGAGAGCATGAGCGGTTCCTGTCCTTGTGCTCGTGGGGTACTGCTGTGATTTCGCGACGAAGTGCTCCGAGGTTACGCTGGCGCGAAGCTGTTCACGGCGACGTGAACACAGCGCGTCTCGCCTTGGCCGTCGTGCTTCGTTGAAAGGCGAGGGCGTTGCCGATCCGCGGTGGTCGCGGTTCGCGATGAACAGGTGTGGATCCCGTCCTTGAAGGCTGTAGTTTGAACCTGATGAGCCTGGAAGCCGCCCCTCCCGCCCGCGCCGCCGCCCTTCTCGCCTGGTACGACCGCCATCGCCGGGCGCTGCCATGGCGCGCGAATGCGGGCGAGCGGCCCGATCCCTACCGGGTCTGGGCCTCCGAGATCATGCTGCAGCAGACCACGGTCACGGCGGTGAAGCCCTATTACGAGCGCTTCATGGCCCGCTTCCCGACTGTGAAGGCGCTCGCAGAGGCGCCGTCCGAGGAGGTCATGCAGGCCTGGGCCGGGCTCGGCTACTATTCCCGCGCCCGCAACCTCCATGCCTGCGCCAAGGCGGTGGTGGAGAACCATCGCGGCCGCTTCCCCGATACGGAGGAGGGGCTACGCGACCTGCCGGGCATCGGCGCCTATACGGCCGGCGCCGTCGCGGCGATCGCCTTCGACCGGCCGGCCGCAGCCGTCGACGGCAATGTCGAGCGCGTCATGACCCGGCTCTTCGCCATCGAGGACGAATTGCCCGGCGCCCGGCCCCTGATTCGAGAGCACGTGCTGGCGCTGCTGCCGCACGGCCGGCCGGGCGACTTCGCTCAGGCCCTGATGGATCTCGGCGCCACCATCTGCACGCCGCGCAATCCCGCCTGCAGCCTCTGCCCCTGGCGCGAGCCGTGCCGGGCGCGCATCGCCGGAACGCAGGAGGGTTTTCCCCGCAAGGCGAAGAAGAAGGCCGGCGTCACGCGCTATGGCGCGGCCTTCGTGCTGATCCGGCAGGATGGCGCGATCCTGCTGCGCACGCGGCCGGCCAAGGGCCTGCTCGGGGGCATGGCCGAGGTGCCGACCAGCGAATGGCGCGCCGATTACGAACTCGACGGTGCCGCGCAGGACGCGCCCTTGCCCTTGAGCTGGACGCAGGCGGCAGAGCCGGTCCGCCATGTCTTCACGCATTTCCCGTTGGAACTGACCGTGTTCACCGGCAGCGTTCCGGCTCGCACGCCGGCGCCGGCCGGCATGCGCTTCACTGGGCTCGCCGATCTCGCCAGCGAGCCGTTGCCGAGCCTGATGCTGAAGGTGGTCGAGCGCGCCGGGCTCTACAGCTCGAAGACGCGATAGGTCATCGTCGGCAATTCGACGGACCATTTGAAATAGCCCTTCGAATAGATCTTGCCGCGGTTCGGCGGCCAGGGATCGTGGATGCGCAGCGTCGTGCCGGTGCCGTCCGGATTGCCGTCGCCGCGCATGCCGACGATGACGATCATATGGCCGGGGCTGCCGCGTCCGGCCGTGTACTCGTCGACGCGCCAGAGCATGTCGAACATCAGCGGCCCGCGCGAAACGGCCTGCCTGAGCTGCTCGACCGACCAGGATTGCGGCGCGTTGCAGCGCAGCCCGTGAATGCGGCCATAGCGCTGGCCGGTGACGATCGCCTGGTCGCTTTCGGAGGAGTTCAAGAGCCCGCCATCGGAGGCGATCATATCCGGCGGCGTCTTGGCGATGATGATCGGCACGGTCGATTTCTTCATCATCGCCGTCGAAGTCGCCCAACAGGTCGTGTTGGTCGGCTGCGCGATGAAGGGGACGTTGTGCAGGATCGGCGCGAAGGCCTCGGTATCGTAGAGGCAGGCCTGGGTCGCAGGCCCCGCCTGGCCATCCTCGACCAGCCAGTTCTTGCGCTGGAAGGCGACGACCGCGTTATGTGTGAAGGTGCCGAACTGGCCGTCGGGCACGAGCTTGGGCACCGGCTTGAGCTTGGCGTTCAGCGCTTCCTGGAGCGCCTTGACCTCGGGTCCACGGGAGCCGTTCTTGAGGATCGTCGCCATGTCGCCGCCCCACTATGTCATGCGGGCGAACATGCGCTCGCGGGCGGCGGGCGTGCATCCTCTGAACGAATGACGGGAGGGCCGGGCGCTGGCGCCCGCCGGTTCAGGCAGCCGCCATCTGCGCCCTGATCTCGCCGCGCAGGGCATCGAGGACGGTCAATCCGCCATCGCGCTCGACATGCCAGAAGGTCCAGCCGTTGCAGGCCGGCAGGCCCTGGGCCAGCGCGCCGACCTTGTGGATCGAGCCGACCGCCGGGCCGAGCAGCAGCGTGCCGTCGGCCCGCACCGTGGCCTTGTAGCGGCGCTTCTCGTCGTGGACGGTCTCGCCCGCCTTCACCAGCCCGGCTTCGACCAGGCTGAGGAACGGCACGCGCGGCTCGCTCCGCTTGGAGGGGGCGGTCGAAAACGCTTCCGGCGCCAGCGGCGTCACCGCGGCGATGCGCTCGCGCGCCGCCTTGGCATAGACCGGATCGCGCTCGAGCCCGATGAAATGGCGGCCGAGTGCCTTGGCGACGGCGCCGGTCGTGCCCGTGCCGAAGAACGGGTCGAGGATGACGTCGCCGGGATTCGAGGCCGAGAGCAGCACGCGGGCGAGCAGCGCCTCCGGCTTCTGCGTCGGATGGACCTTCGCGCCGTTGTCGTCCTTCAGGCGTTCGTCGCCGGTGCAGAGGGGCAGATACCAGTCCGAGCGCATCTGCAGGTCGTCATTGCCGCCCTTCAGCGCTTCATAGTGGAAGGTGTATTTCGAGCTTTCGCCACGCGCAGCCCAGATCAGCGTCTCATGCGCGTTGGTGAAGCGCCGGCCGCGGAAATTCGGCATCGGATTGGCCTTGCGCCAGACGATGTCGTTCAGCATCCAGAAGCCGAGATCCTGCAGCGTCGCGCCGACGCGGAAGATGTTGTGGTAGCTGCCGATGACCCACAGCGCTCCGTCCGGCTTCAGGATGCGGCGCGCGGCCGACAGCCAGTCGCGGGTGAAGCGGTCGTAGTCGGAGAAGGAGGCGAACTTGTCCCAGTCGTCGTCGACGGCATCGACGAGGCTGTCGTCGGGCCGGCGCAGATCGCCGCCAAGCTGGAGATTATAGGGAGGATCGGCGAAGATCAGGTCGACGCTTGCCGGCGGCAGCGCGTTCATCGCCGCGACGCAGTCGCCGACGAGGATCTGATCGAGCGGCAGCTCCCGAGGGATGCCGATTTGTTCGGGAAGGCTCTTGGCCTTCATCCGAGCCCCCAGTGCAGGCCGTCCGGTACGCGAAACCTGAATCCGGACGGGAGCACTGGCGGTCCCGGTACGCAGAATACCCATGACGCCAAGACCGTTACGCAACTTCAACGAGGGCGATATTGGTCAGACAGGGTAAAGGTCGGGTTTCTGCTTTGAAAAAAATGCGTGTCATTCTGGGGCTGCAATTTTTGCCTAGCCCATTGTGAATCAAGCGAAATTCGTAAACGGCGGTTAACGTCTGGGGCTGCCGTTAGGGCAGTTTGCGAGGCCCATGTCACCCGCTTTGGTTCCGCGCTCGCCGTCATGCTCGGACTTGACGCGAGCATCTCGTGCAAGAGAGGTGTTGGAGCCTCTTCCGACCGGAGATTCTCGGGTCTGCGCTTCGCTCCGCCCGAGAATGACGCGCGGTGGAACGAGGTTCAGCGGAACCAGACGCCCTTCACCGGCGCGAAGGAATAGCGGTGCTCGGGGCAGGGGCCGTGCGCGGCAATCGCCTTGCGATGCGCAGGCGTGCCGTAGCCGACATGGCTGGAGAAGTCATAGGCGGGGTAGCGCTGGGACAGCCGCGCCATCATCCGATCACGCGTCACCTTGGCGATGATGGACGCCGCCGCGATCGAGGCGATCTGCCCGTCGCCCTGGATGATCGCCTCGCAGGAGCAGGCGAATTGCGGCGGGTCGTTACCGTCGACCAGGATATGCAATGGCGTCAGCGGCAGCGCCGCTACGGCCCGGCGCATCGCGAGCAGCGTCGCCTGGCGGATGTTGATGGCGTCGATCTCGACCGCCGTGACGCTGGCGACGGCGACGGCCAGAGCCCGTTCCATGATTTCGCCGAACAGCTCTTCGCGGATCGCGGCTGGAAGCTTCTTCGAATCGTCGAGTCCATCTGGCACTCGAGCCGGGTCGAGGATCACCGCAGCGGCAACCACGGGGCCCGCAAGCGGCCCGCGCCCGACCTCGTCGATGCCGGCGAGCGGCCACAGGCCTTGGGCGATGGCGGAGGTCTCGCGGCTGAAATCGGCGGGCATGGCGGGGTTATGCAGCAGGTCAGGTCGCCGGGCCAGAGCGGTGGAGGCGTGCTCCACCGCTGAGAGCCATGAACCGTTCCTCAAAACAGGCTCAGCTGCGCTTTCTCCTTCTCAGGCTTCACGAAAAGATCCGTCCGCAACCGGCGGCGCGTCGTGTTGAAGCCGATGCGCTCGGCAGCCATCTCGAAGCGCCGCCCGATCATCCAGGCATAGGGGCCGGAGCCGACCATGCGCTGGCCCCATTGCGAATCGTAATCCTTGCCGCCGCGCGTCGAGCGGATCAGCGACATCACATGCCGGAGCTTGTCGGGATGGTGCGTCAGCAGCCATTCCTGCACGATGTCGCGCACTTCGAGCGGCAGCCGGAGCAGGACGTAGCCGGCAGCCTCGGCGCCCGCCGCCTTCGCTGCGTCGAGGATGCGTTCGATCTCATGCTCGTTGATCGCCGGGATGATCGGCGCGACCAGCACCGTGACCGGAATGCCGGCCTCGGAGAGCTTGCGGATCGTCTCCAGCCGCTTGGCGGGCGAGGCGGCGCGCGGCTCCATGCCGCGTGCGGTCTTGGGATCGAGCGTCGTTACGGAAAGCGCGACCTTGACCAAACCCTTCTCCGCCATCGGCGCGAGAATATCGATGTCGCGCTGCACCAGCGCCGATTTCGTGACGATGCCGACCGGGTGGTTGAACTTCGCCAGCACCTCCAGGATCTGCCGCATGATCCTGAGCTTCTTCTCGATCGGCTGGTAGGCGTCGGTATTGGTACCGATCGCGATCGTGCGCGGTTGGTAGGATGGCGAGGAGAGTTCCTTCTCCAGCAGCGCCGCCGCATCGGGCTTGGCCGTCAGCTTGCTCTCGAAATCGAGCCCCGGCGACAGGCCGAGATAGGCATGGGTCGGCCGGGCGAAGCAGTAGACGCAGCCATGCTCGCAGCCGCGATAGGGGTTGATCGAGCGGTCGAAGGAGATATCGGGCGAGTCGTTGCGCGTGATGATGGTGCGCGCCTTCTCATAGGCGATCTCGGTCGAGAACGGCGGCAGCTCCTCCAGCGAGCCCCAGCCGTCGTCGTCGGCGACGCGTTGCTCGGCCTCGTAGCGGCCGCCCGGATTGATCGTGGCGCCGCGGCCGCGCCGCCTGTCGGGATCGATGCGGTGACCGGCATAGGCCATCGGGTCGGCCGGTGCGACCATGGGCGCCGAGACGCTCAGCTCCCTGTCGGCCCGCCGCAGGGGCTGGGCCGCCGGGAAGGGCCGGGAAGTGGGTCTGGCCTGTGGCATGGTTTTCGAACCGGGTCGCGCACCGGGAATCGGTGCCTTTTGGTCTCATGTAGAGTGAACATATAGAGAACAAAAGGCAAGCGGCGGGATTGTGGCATGCTGCGTTGCGGCATAGGGTTTTGCTCATGCTCACAGCCGTGATCCGCAGCGATGGTTCCCAGCAGGCGCTTGCCGCGACGCTTGCGGTGCTGATTCCGGCGGTCGCCGAGGGCTTTCTCGGCCATGCGGTCATCGTCGACACGACGGGCTCGCCCGAGACCGAGCGGGCGGCCGACGCGACCGGTGCCCGCTATCTGCGTGCCGACAAGAACAGCGCCTGGCGCAATGGCGCCGCCGGGGCCCGCGGCGATCGCCTCGTTCTGTTCGAGGCCGGCGATGTGCCGCAGGCCCATTGGGTCCAGGCGGTGGAGCGCCATTTGCTGCTCGCAGCGGGGAAGCCGGCCCTGATTCCGTCGCGCGGGGTTGCCGCATCGCTGCGCGAGCGGGTCGCCTTCTCTATGGGCGCGCGCGCGCTCGGGGCAGGGCTGGTCATGCCAAAGGCGATGGCGCTGGTCGGCCGTCTAGACCGGGCTCCGGTGCGACTGCCGGTCCAGCGGGAACGGGCGGGCTAGGCCGTTTCGGCAAGCTGCGATGTCCTGGATTCGTTATGCCTGGAATGCATGGCTGGGCGCATTTTTCTCGGAAACTTGTGCGATGCAGCATAAGTTCGTATGTAGACGATTGCCAAAGCACCTCCCTCAGACCCTCGAAAGGAGAGACCCATGCTTGAACGGCACGATCCCTGTTCTGCGTTCGAAGCCGAGCGCGACGAGGACAAGCGCGAGGAACAGCAGGAGGACGAGGATACGTTCTCGCCTCGCGTGCATCAGGAAGGATTCTGGAGCTGAAGGCTCCATGAAAACGAAGCGGAGGGCTGGATTTCAGCCCTCCGCGCCGAATGTTGGAAGTCGCGGGCCCGGTTCGGGCCCGTTCTGTTTCCGGGTCTTGCCGGAATGGCCGCCCGGGACAGCGGGTGTCGCGTCAGACCGGGTTCCGGAACGTATCGCAGCGCTGCATCGAGCCCGACTGGAAGCCGACATTGAACCAGCGCGTGCGCTGCGCCGAGGAGCCGTGCGTGAAGGAATCGGGCACGACCACGCCCCGCGACGCCTGCTGCAGCTTGTCGTCGCCGATCGCCGCAGCCGAGCGCAGCGCTTCCTCGATATCGCCCTGGTCGAGCCGGCCCATGGCCTGGATGTTGTGGGCCCAGACACCGGCGAAGCAGTCGGCCTGCAACTCGATCCGGACCGAGATCGCGTTCGCGTCGCGCTCGGAGGAGCGCTCGCGGAGCTGATTGGCCTTGGGCAGGATGCCGAGCAGGTTCTGAATGTGGTGGCCGACCTCGTGGCCGACGACATAGGCATAGGCGAAGTCGCCGCCGCCGCCGAGCTTGCGCTGCATCTCCTGGAAGAAGGAGGTGTCGAGATAGACCTTCTTGTCGACCGGGCAATAGAACGGCCCCATCGCCGATTGCGCGGTGCCGCAGCCCGAGCGATCGACGCCGGAGAACAGCACGAGCCGGGGGGGCTGATAGCGGGTATTGGCCTGCTGCGGCAGGATCTTCGACCAGACATCCTCGTTCTGCGCCAGAACGGCCGAGACGAAGCGGCCCATCTCGTCCTGTGGCGGGCCGGAGGACCGGCGCGTCTCCTGCGTCTGCGGGCGTCCGCCGATGCCGCCGATCAGTTCGGCGCCGCCGATGAGCAGGCGCGGGTCGATGCCGAGAGCCCAGCCGAGCAGGCCGAGCACCACCATCGTGCCGATGCCGACGCCGCCGCGTCCGCCGGGCATGCCGGCGAAGCCGCCGCCACCACCGCTGCCGCGCCGGTCCTCGAGATTGTCGGACTGGCGGTAATCTTCCCACTGCATGAAGGCATCCCTGGCGAAGCTCCCCCGCAATCTCGCCGGGAGATGCGGGGAACTCAAGTCGTCATTGCAGGCTGCTCCTGAACGCCCGGTGACTGCGGAGGTTCCGCTCAGTGGTAGCCGCTGTCGATCCTGACCTTGCCGCGGAAGGTCCAGTACACGAAGGCGGTATAGAACAGGATCATCGGCAGCAGGAAGGCGACGCCGATCAGCACGAAGATATGGGAGGACGGCGCGGCCGCCGCATCCCAGATCGTCACCGAGGGCGGTACGAGATAGGGGAAGTTCGAGATCGACAGCCCGAGGAAGCAGAGCAGGAAGATCGCGATGGTGAAGGCGAAGGGCGTGAATTCATGCGCGCCGTGGAGCCGCTTCCAGGCCATGTAGCCGCAGAACGCCGTCAGCACCGGGAAGGGCCATAGCAGGGCGAGATTGCCCGGCGTGAACCAGCGCTCGGCGATGCGCGGATGCGCGAGGGGCGTCCACAGCGAAACCAGCGCGGCGAAGCCCATCAGCGCCAGCAGCAACGTCCTGGCCTGCCGGCGTGCCCGCTCCGCGACCGGGCCTTCGGTCTTGAAGATCAGCCAGGTCGCGCCGAGCAGGGCATAGCCCACCACAACGCCGAGGCCGCACATCACGGTGAAGGGCGTCAGCCAGTCGAACGGGCCGCCGGCGAACTGGCCGTTCGCGACCGTGACGCCCTGGATCAGCCCGCCGAGGATCAGCCCCTGCGAGAAGGCGGCGACTGTGGAGCCGAGCCAGAAGGCGAGGTCCCAGCGGTGGTGATGCGGCTTGGCGACCCAGCGGAACTCGAAGGCGACGCCGCGGAAGATCAGCGCCAGCAGCATCAGGATGACCGGGATGTAGAAGGCGGGCATGATGATGGCATAGGCCTGCGGGAAGGCGACCCAGAGCCCGCCGCCGCCCAGCACCAGCCAGGTTTCGTTGCCGTCCCAGAACGGCGCGACCGAATTCATCATCTGGTCGCGCTCGCCCTCGTCCTTCGTCGTCGGGAAGAGGATGGCGATGCCGAGGTCGAAACCGTCGAGCACGACATAGAGCATCACGGCGGTGCCGATCAGCCCGGCCCAGATCACGGGGAGATACCATTCCATGGATTGTCTCCTCAGATCGCGGGCTGGATCTTGTCGTCGCCGGGCTTGCCGTCGCCGAAGATCGCGGCGGCCTCCCCCTGCGCCGCCTTGAGCGGACGCTGCGACGGCTGCTCCGGCGCATCCTCGCCGGATATCTCGTCCGGCCCCTTGTCGATCAGGCGGTTGATCAGCAGGATCCCGGCTGTGAAGACGACGGAATAGACGCAGACGAACAGGGCGAGCGAGATTGCGACCTGGAGCGTCGTGACCGGCGAGACGGCGTCGGCCGAGCGGATGATGCCCGTCGCCAGCCAGGGCTGGCGTCCGACCTCGGTCACGAACCATCCGGAGAGGATGGCGATGAAGCCGGCCGGCCAGGTGTATTGCGCGATCCAGAGCCAGCGCCGCGATTCGAAGACGGTGCCCTTGCGCCAGAGCCAGGCGCCGACCCAGCCGAACAGGATCATCAGCACGCCGATCCCGACCATCGCCCGGAAGGCGAAGAAGGGGATGAGCACGGGCGGGCGATCCTCGACCTTGAAATCCTTCAGGCTCGGGAAAAGCGCGTTCATGCTGCCATGGGTGACGAGGCTGGCGACGCCGGGGATCGAGATCTCGAACCGGTTGAGCTCGGCCTTCTCGTCGGGCCAGGCGAAGAGCACGAGCGCGCCGGGCTTCGACGAATCCCAGTGCGCCTCGATCGCGGCGAGCTTAGCCGGCTGGTAGGTCGCGGTGTCGCGGCCATGGAAATCGCCGATCACGGCCTGGAGCGGCGCGGTCAGGGCGATCATCAGGATCGCCATCCGCACCATCGTCTTGGCCGATTCGGTGCGGTGCCCGGCGAGCAGGTGTCGCGCCCCGGTCGCGAGCACGACGAAGGCAGTCGTCAGATAGGCGGCCGTCATCATATGGGCGAAGCGTAAGGGGAAAGTCGGATTGAAGACGATCTTCATCCAGTCGACGGGATAGGCGATGCCGTCGCGCACTTCATGGCCGGCCGGATACTGCATCCAGCTATTGGCCGAGAGGATCCAGAAGCCCGAGAGCGCCGTGCCGCCCGCGACGATGACGGCGGAAAGGAAATGCAGCCAGGGCGGTACGCGCTTCCAGCCGAACAGCATCACGCCGAGGAAGGAGGCCTCGAGGAAGAAGGCCGAGAGCACCTCGTAGCCGATCAATGGTCCGATGACGTTGCCGACCGCCGTCGAGAACCGGCTCCAGTTGGTGCCGAACTGGTAGGACAGCACGATGCCGGAGACCACGCCCATGGCGAAGGAGACTGCGAAGATCTTGGTCCAGAAGCGCGCGAGCAGATGGAATTTCGCATCGCCCGTCTTCAGCCACAGCCCGAGCAGCGTCGCGATATAGGCCGAAAGCCCGATCGTGAAGGCGGGAAAGACGATGTGGAAGGAAACCGTGAAGGCGAACTGGATGCGTGAGAGCAGGAATGCATCGATGACCATCGCAGAACTCCGTCGGCCGCGCTGCCAAGGCGCTGGGTTCCGCCCAAAGGGGCGCTTCTGGATGTGATCTAATGCAAGTCTGCCTTGTGCTGCGCCTGCGCGCAACGTCGCTGCGTCAATTCTTCCCGTCGAGCGCGGCCTTGAGCGCACGCAGGTCGCGCCAGGCGAGGCGCTTGTCGTGCGGGCGGCGCAGCAGATAGGCTGGGTGCAGGGTCGCGATCGCCCGGATGCGCCGCGCGCCGGTGTCGTATTCCACCCATTTCCCGCGCGAGCGCAGGATGCCGGTGAAGCCTAGCAGGCCTTGCGCCGAGGGGCCGCCAACGCAGACCAGGATGTCGGGATCGGCGAGTTCGATCTGGCGCTGGATGAAGGGCAGGCAGATCGCGACCTCCTGCGGCGTCGGCGTGCGGTTGCCCGGCGGGCGCCATGGCAGCAGGTTGGCGATATAGACGTCATCCTTCCGGCTCAGCCCGATGGCGGCGAGCATCCGGTCGAGCAACTGCCCGGAGCGCCCGACGAAGGGCAGGCCGATTCGGTCCTCGTCGGCGCCCGGCGCCTCGCCGACCATCATCACCCGGCCTTCAGGGTTGCCGTCGGCGAAGACGAGGTTCTTGGCGGTGGCCTTGAGCGCGCAGCCTTCGAACCCGGCCAATGCCGTCTTCAGCTCGTCGAGCGTACGTGCCTCGCGGGCGAGTGCTTTGGCGCTGACCGCCGCATCGTCCGGTGCCGTCGCTGCAGCCGCCATCGGCCGTGCCGGCGCAGCCGGGCGGCCGGGCAGGGCGCGCAGGCGCGGCTGTCCATTGCCCCCAGCGGGAACCGGATCGGCGAAATGGTTGCGCGGCGTCTCGTCGAGCGCCTCGGTCACGCCCATCTCGGCGTACCAGCTCAGCAACTCATAGGGATCGGGCGCGTCGGGGCCGACTGCATCGGACAGGCTCATTGGCGCATACTATACCGTGCAAGGCTGCTTCGCGAGCCGACGCAGTTGCAAAATGGAACGCGCGCTTGGATAGAGGGGTTCCAGACTGGACGAAAGCCGGCATTGAACGACCCGGCAAAATAGTTCATATATAAACTATCATGCGGCGCGGTCGCTGAGGCGGAGGGCAGGATGGATCTCAAGGAAGCGCAGAGCGAACCGCGCGAGAGCATGGACTATGACGTCGTCATCGTCGGTGCCGGCCCCGCGGGCCTGGCCGCCGCGATCCGGCTGAAGCAGCTCGACGAGAACATTTCCGTCGTCGTGGTCGAGAAGGGCGCCGAGGTCGGCGCCCATATCCTCTCCGGCGCGGTCATCGATCCGATCGGCCTCGACCGTTTGTTGCCGGATTGGCGCGAGGACCCCGATCGCCCCCTGACCACCGAGGTCAAGGAGGACATCTTCTATTTCCTGACGCAGCCGAACGGCATCCGCCTGCCGAATTTCGGCATGCCCTCGCTGATGAACAATCACGGCAACTTCGTCGGCTCGCTCGGGCTCGTCGCGAAGTTCCTGGGCGCGCGGGCCGAGGCGCTCGGCGTCGAGATCTATCCGGGCTTCGCCGCTGCCGAACTGCTCTTCAACGAGGACGGCTCTGTCGCCGGCATCGCCACCGGCGACATGGGTATCGCCAAGGACGGCACGGTCTCGGATCGCTTCACCCGCGGCATGGAGCTGCGTGGTCGCTATACGCTCCTGGGCGAGGGCGCGCGCGGTTCGCTCTCCAAGATTGCGATCAGGAAGTTTGCCCTCGATGAGGGTCGCGAGCCCCAGAAATACGGCATCGGCCTGAAGGAACTCTGGCAGGTCAAGCCGGAGAAATTCCACAAGGGCCGCGTCCAGCACTCCTTCGGCTGGCCGCTCGACAACAGCACGGGTGGCGGCTCCTTCCTCTACCATTTCGACGACAACCTGGTCTCGGTCGGCTTCGTCGTCCATCTGAACTACCAGAACCCGACGCTCTCGCCCTTCGACGAGTTCCAGCGCTTCAAGACGCATCCGCTGATCCGCGACACCTTCGAGGGCGCCAAGCGCATCGCCTACGGCTCGCGCGCGATCACCGAGGGCGGCTGGCAGTCCGTGCCGAAGCTGACTTTCCCAGGCGGCGCGCTGATCGGCTGCGCGGCGGGCTTCGTCAACGTGCCCCGCATCAAGGGCAGCCACAACGCCATCCTGTCGGGCATGCTGGCGGCGGAGAAGCTGGTGTCGGCGCTGCAGGCGGGGCGAAAGCATGATGAGGTCGTCGAGATCGAGGCGAGCTGGCGCGGCAGCGCCATCGGTAAGGACCTGAAGCGCGTCCGCAACGTCAAGCCGCTCTGGTCCAAGTTCGGCACCTTCCTGGGCATCGGGCTCGGCGGCATCGACATGTGGCTGAACCAGCTCTTCGGCTGGTCGCCCTTCGGCACGCTGAAGCATGGCAAGCCGGATTTCGCGATGCTGAAGCCACTCTCCGAAGTCACGCCAATCAGCTATCCGAAGCCGGACGGCAAGATCTCCTTCGACAAGCTCTCCTCGGTCTTCCTGTCCTCGACCAATCACGAGGAAGACCAGCCGGCGCATCTGAAGCTGACCGACCCGTCGGTCCCGATCTCGCAGAACCTGCCGCTCTATGGGGAGCCGGCGCGGCTCTACTGCCCGGCGGGCGTCTACGAGGTCGTTTATGAGAACGCCGAGACGAAGAGCAATCCACGCTTCGTGATCAACGCGCAGAACTGCGTCCACTGCAAGACCTGCGACATCAAGGACCCCGCCCAGAACATCACCTGGACGGTGCCGGAAGGCGGCGGCGGGCCCGGCTACGCGAATATGTGATCCTGCTCGGCTTGCCTCCGGTGCGGTCGACGGTCTGGTCGTTCTGAGTGGACGCTGCTCTTGTCATTCCGGGGCTTCGCGGAGCGAAGAACCCGGAACCCACGACTGGGTGAGCCGCCAACAAACGCGAATCGAGTGTCTCACGCGGTCGTGGGTTCCGGGTTCGCACCTACAGTGCGCCCCGGAATGACAATCGGCGTGCATGCCCATCCGCTGAAACAAAAAAGGGCGCGCCGGGAGGCGCGCCCTTTGTCGTCAGGCCTGGGGCCGATCAGCCCTTGCGGACGATCGGGGCGGCCGGCTTGGTCTCGGTCTTGGCGCAGCCGGCGACGAAGCCGCCGAGGAGCGCGACGGCGGCAACGCTCAGAATGATCTTCTTCATTGGAACAGTCCCAGTGGAATCGCTGCAATATCTGCAGACAAGGGCGAATATGGCCTGATATCCCTGCGCAATGGTGGCTGTTTTTCGGTGCCGACCCTTCCGTCATGCGGATTTCGGCGAGTGTTGCGCGGTTGCTACGAAACCGGCGCATTGAGTAGCTGGCCGGCTTGCCCGCCCGCCCGGAAACCGCCATCTTGGCGGCCTACGCGAAGTGATCACGGTCCGCTGGAAAAGTGCGCCCCGAGATGGTGAATCCGCGGACCGAGGGAGAATGGCAGTCGTGACATTTTTGAAGAAGGTGCGTGCCTCCGGCACGGCTGCTGCGCTGTCGCTGTTGATGTTCCTGCCAGCCGTGGCCGCCGCCCAGGGGGCGACGCAACCGCGTGCGGCCGACACGCTTGAGCCAGGTGACAGCCTGGAAGGCAACTATCTCGCGGCCATCGTCGCCGGCGCCTCGCGCGATCTCGGCGCGGCCTCCGTCTATCTGCGCGAAGCGATCAAGGAAGACCCGCAGAACAACGACCTGACCGAGCGCGCCTTCGTCGCCTTCCTGGCCGACGGCGCCATGCCGGACGCCTTCCGGGCCGCCGACAAGCTGATCCAGCAGGACCCGAGCAACGGCCTCGCTCAGCTCGTCATCGGCATCCGCTCGATCAAGCAGAAGAGCTACCAGACCGCGCGCAACCACCTCCAGCGCGGGGGCAGGGGCCGCGCGGCCGATATCACCGCGACGCTGCTCTCGGCATGGTCCTATCTCGGCTCGGGCAATTCCCGCCGCGCGATCGAGACGCTGGAGCGTCTCAAGGGCGAGCCGTCCTACAACCTCTTCCGCGATTATCACGCCGGGTTGATCCTCGATGCCGCCGGCCGCAAGGCCGATGCGGAGAAGCGGCTGAAATCGGCCTACGACGCCGAGAAGACCACGCTCCGGCTGGTCGACCTCTGGGCGCGCTTCCAGGCTCGCAGTGGCGATTTCAACGGCGCCGCCGAAACCTATGCCGCTTTCGACCGCCTGTTGCCGAATCACCCCGTCATCCGCGAGGGCATGGCGCTCGTCGGCAAGAAGGATGCGCCGCCGCGCCAGATTTCGACCCCGCAGCAGGGCGCTGCCGAGGTGCTCTACGGCCTCGCCAGCGCCGGGAACCGCCAGGGCGACGAGGCGGCCGCTCTGCTCTACTTGCGCATGGCGATCTATCTCGACCCCGGCCACGACCTCGCCATCCTGACGCTCGGCGACATCCTGGAGCGCGCCCGCCAGCCGGAGGACGCCGTCGCCGTCTACGACAAGATGCCGGCGACCTCGCCGCTGCGTCCGAATGCCGAGATCCAGGCCGGTCTGGCGCTGGAGAATCTCGGCAAGCCCGAAGAGGCCGTGAAGCATCTCGACAAGGTGATCGCGGAGCGCCCGGACGATGTCGACGCGCTCTCCGCGCTCGGCAACATCTATCGCTCGCGCAAGCAGTTCGCTGAGGCCTCAACGGCCTATGACAGGGCTATCGCAAAGCTTGCTTCGCCCGGCCGTGCCAACTGGGACCTGTTCTATTTCCGTGGCATCGCGCGCGAGCGCACCAACCGCTGGCCTGAGGCCGAGGCTGACCTGCGCAAGGCGCTGGAACTCCTGCCCGATCCGCTCGGCCGCGAGCGCGCGCTGGTGCTCAACTATCTCGGCTATTCGCTGGTCGACAAGCACCTCAAGCTCGACGAGGCGCTCGACATGCTGCGCCGTGCCGTCGAACTGCGCCCGCGCGACGGCTACATCATCGATTCGCTGGGCTGGGCCTATTACCGCCTCGGCCGCTACGAGGATGCCTCGCGCGAGATCGAGCGCGCCTCGGAGCTGCGCCCCTCCGATCCGGTGATCAACGACCATCTCGGCGACGTCTATTGGCGCACCGGCCGCCAGCTCGAGGCGAAGTTCCAGTGGAACCATGCCCGCGATCTCAAGCCCGAGCCCGAGGACCTGGAGAAGATCCTGCGCAAGATCGATCGCGGTCTTGAGGAGCCTTCGGCCAATGCGACCGAAGCCCCGAAGAAGGATGGCGGCTGACGCTGTCGAGTCGCCGGCCTGACGCCGTGGCCCCGCCGCTGACGACGCGCGCCCGCGCCAAGGTCAATCTCGACCTGCGCGTGCTCGGCCGGCGCGCCGACGGTTATCATGAGCTCGAAAGCCTCGTCGCTTTCGCTGGCGTGGGCGATACGCTCTCGCTCGATCCCGGTGCGCCACTCTCCCTCACGCTCGCCGGGCCGCGCGCCGAAGGGCTGTCCGCCGATGACAGCAACCTCGTCCTGCGCGCCGCCCGCGCGCTCGCTGCTGCGCGGCCGGGTCTGCATGTCGGGTGCTTCCATCTCGTCAAGCGCTTGCCGGTCGCCTCCGGGATCGGCGGCGGCTCGGCCGATGCGGCTGCGGCGCTACGCCTGCTCGCGCGCCTGAACGGCATCGCCCCGGCCGATCCGCTCCTGCGGGAGATCGCTGCGGGCGTCGGCGCCGACGTGCCGGTCTGCCTCGATTCGCGGGCGCGGCTGATGGCGGGGATCGGCGAGAAGCTTGGCCCGGTGCTCAGGTTGCCGCCGCTCTTCGCCGTGTTGGCCAATCCGGGCGTCGGTGTCGAGACGGTTCCGGTGTTCCGCGCGCTCGGGCTCAAGGCCGGCGAGACGTTGGCCGACGCGCGCGCGACGGAGCTTGTGGCGCCTGCATCGGCTGCGGAGCTGACGGGATATCTTGCATCGACGACGAACGATCTCGCCGCGCCGGCGCAGCGCGTCGCGCCGGTGATCGACGAGGTTCTGGAGCGTCTCGTGGCGCTGCCGGGTTGCCGGCTGGCGCGGATGTCGGGTTCCGGCGCGACCTGTTACGCGCTGTTCGACGATTGCACGGCCAGCGCTGCCGCGGCGAAGGCGCTGCAGCGCGAGCGCCCGGACTGGTGGATCAAGCCGACGCTGCTGGGGTGAGCCGGGTTTGTCGCGCGCTTCAGCGCGGCGGATCGAAGGCTTGCGGCAGCAGGCCTTGCATCACGAGCAGGCCGATGGCGGCGACCGTGATGGCGTCCCGGATCTGGCCGCTCTGGATCATGGCCATGACTTCGCAGGCCGGAAAGCGGCGGCAGATCAGGCCCTGCTCCTCATGGTCGAGATCGCGGGCCTGTTGGGTGAGCTGCCGGGCCAGGAAGATATGGCACCCCTGGTTCGAATAGCCGTAGCCTTCGAAGAGATAGCCGAGCTTGGCCATGTCAGCGGCTTGAAGACCGGTTTCCTCGCGCAGCTCGCCCTGGGCAACCGTCAGAGGATCGGCTTCCGGGTTCGACTCCCACGAGCCCTGCGGCACTTCCCAGAAGCGCCCTCCGACAGGGTAGCGATATTGCTCGACGAGATGGATGCTGCCATCCGGCTCGACGGGAACGATCGCCACGAAATCGGTCTTCTCGACGACACCGTAGATGCCATGCGAGCCGTCTTGCCGCCGGATGGCGTCCTCGCGCACGCTCATCCAGCGGTTCTGGTAGACGATCCGCGACGATAAGGTCTCGATTTCAGGCTCGTCACCTGATGCCATGCCGGCCCGCTCAGTGCGCCCGCGCGACGCAGAAATCGACGGCGGCGTTGAGCGCCTGTTTCATCGGCGAGGCCGGGAACAGGCCGAGAGCATCCTTGGCCATCCGGGCATAGTGCTCGGCGCGGGCGATGGTGTCGTCGAGCGCCTTGTGCCGGCGCATGATCGTCCGTGCCTCTTCCAGGTCGCCATCGCGAATCTCGCCGTCCTGCAGCGTGCGCTTCCAGAACGCACGCTCGACCTCGTCGCCGCGGCGGAAGGAGAGCACGACCGGCAGGGTGATCTTGCCCTCGCGAAAATCGTCGCCGGTATTCTTGCCGAGCTTGGCCGCGACGCCGCCATAGTCGAGCGCGTCGTCGATGAGCTGGAAGGCGATGCCGAGATTGAGGCCGTAGCTGCGGCAGGCGGCGGCATCGGCCTTGGAGGAGCCGGCGATCACCGGCCCGACCTCGCAGGCGGCGGCGAAGAGCTCGGCCGTCTTGCCGCGGATCACCGAGAGATATTCGTCCTCGGTCGTCTCCGTGTTCTTGGCGACCGAGAGCTGCAGCACCTCGCCTTCGGCGATCACCGAGGCGGCCGTCGACAGAATGTCGAGCGCGCGCAGCGAGCCGACCTCGACCATCATCTTGAAGGCCTGGCCGAGCAGGAAGTCGCCGACCAGCACGCTCGCCTCGTTGCCCCAGAGCATGCGGGCGGCGAGCTTGCCGCGGCGCATGTCGCTCTCGTCGACGACGTCGTCATGCAGCAGCGTCGCGGTGTGCATGAACTCGACGGAGGCCGCGAGCTTGACGTGGCCGTCGCCGGCATAGCCGCAGAGATCGGCCATGGCGAGCGTCAGCATCGGCCGCAAACGCTTGCCGCCCGAGGAGATCAGGTGGTTGGCGACCTCCGGGATCATCGTCACGTCGGACCCGGTGCGCGACAGGATCATCGCGTTGACGCGTTCCATGTCCGCGCGCGTCAGCGCGACCAGCGGCTCGATGCTCGCCTGATTCGATTCCCGTTCCTCGAGGGAGACGACGACGCCCACTGAAAACACTCCGGGTCAGATTCTCGCGCCGGGCGGCGCGCTTGTGCAATGCCACAACCGTCGCATGGGACGCCAGCCCCTGCAAACCGGCGTGACGCCGCACCTTTTCGTGAGCGGGGGCTGAAAGCGCTCGGCTCTTGCGCAGGGTGGGGTGCTTGGGCTCCATGGAGCCATGCACGAACTCATGCGCACCAATGATCTCATCCTGCTCGGAGCCGTCGAGGCCCTGCTGGCTTCGGCCAATCTCGATTGCCTGATCGCCGATCAGCATATCAGCTCGCTCGAGGGCATGATCGGCGCCTTCCCGCGCCGCTTGCTGGTGCGCGAGGCCGATCGCAGGCGCGCGCGTGCATTGCTGATCGAGGCCGGCTACGGCGCAGAACTGCGCGATGAGTGAGATCGAACCGGGCTCGGCGCTGGGCGAGATCGTCGAGGACAGGCTGCTCGATGGTCGTTTGAGGCTGCTTCAGCCGCGCAAGGGGCACCGCGCTGGCAGCGATGCGATTCTGTTGGCGGCGGCCCTGCCGGAATTGGGGCAGCGGGCCTTGCTCGATATTGGGGCCGGCGTCGGCACGATCGGCCTTGCTGCGGCCCTGCTGCAACCGGGCCTCCGCGTCACATTGCTGGAGCGCGATCCGGAGCTTGCAGCCCTGGCTGCACGCAATGCCGGGCTCAACGAGATGGCGGGACGCGTGACGGCCATCGCGGGCGATGTCACGGCGCGGGCCGCGATTCTCTCCGAACTCGGCTTGGCTGCCGCGTCATATGACGCCGTCGCGATGAACCCGCCCTTCTATCCGCCGGGCGGCAGCCGGGCCTCGCCTGTCCTCAATCGCAAGGCGGCCCATGTCGCCGAAGGGGCGCTCGCGCCCTGGCTGCGCACGGCCCGGCGCCTGCTTCGGCCGGGCGGGTATCTCGCGCTGATTCACCGGGTCGAGGCGCTGCCGGAGGTGCTGGCCGGTCTCGAAACCGGTTTCGGCGCGGTCGCGGTCCGCCCGATCCATGCCTTTGCCGACAGACCGGCGATCCGCATCATCGTCACGGCGATCCTGAACAGCAGAAAGCCGGCAACGCTGCTGCCGGCTTTCGTGATCAATGGCGCCGATGGCAGGCTGACCCCGTTCAGCGATGCGGTGCATCGCGGCCGCGAGCGCCTCGCGCCCGATTACCAGTAATAGGGGCGCGGGCCGTAGAAGCGCGGCGGGCCGTAATAGGGCCGCGGGCCGTAGTAGCGCGGCGGACCATAATAGCGCCGCGGCCCGTAATAGCGGGGTCCGTAATAACGCGGCGGCCCGTAATAGCGGCGCGGGCCGTAATAATACTGCGCCTGCTGGACCATGCCTTCGCTCGCGACCGCAGAAGCGGCTGCGATCGGCGCAGCCCCGATCGGGGTGGCGGAGGCGGGAGTGGCGGCGACGCCGGCCACGCCGAGCGCGCCGGCGGTCGCCATGGTGACGATCATTGTCCGAAACATGAAAACCTCCATGAGATGGCGTCGGCAGTCCCTGCCGTCGGATGAAAACGCCGCCCTTGAATTGAACACTAGGACCCCGAACCTGAACGGCAAAGGAGCGCGTCGTTCAGTTTGCCTTCAGCCAATGGCCGCATTGCGGCCATGCTTGGCGCCGCTCAGCGGCAGATGCGCACCGGGCGGACCACCCAGCGCCAGCCGTCCCAGACGCGACGCTCGGACCAGAAGCAGCGCGGGCGATGATAGGAAGGCCGCGCCCGGTAAGGACGGCGCGGTCCGTAGTACTGGGCCAACCGGACGAGGTCCTGCCCTGCCTGGGCGGATTGTCCTGCCGCAGCTGCGACCGGCGCAGCGGCGGGCGATGTCGCCATCAGGGCGCCGCCGCCGAGGACGACGGCCGTTGCTGCTGCGAGGATGGCTGCCCGGAACATCGTCGTCTCCATGGATCGCTCCAGCGGTCCAGCCGCTGGAGGCCCGTCGTCCTTCATCGCCTCAGGCCCTTGGGAGGTGAACGGCGCGATCCCGCGCCGTTCTGTCCGCCTTCAGCGATATGCACTGCCGTCAGCGGCAGACGCGCACGGTCCGCCGGATCCAGCGATAGCCGTTCCAGACGCGGCGGGACTCGGTCCAGCAGCGCGGGCGGTAGTGTGGGCGGCCCGGGCGGTAATGCGGGCGGCCGTAGTGCCAGGCCTGCTGGACGAGGCCGGTCTCGGCGCCGGCGGCAAAGGTCGTGCCGGCGGAAATCGGGGCCGCGGAGGCCGGGGCGCTGCTCATGGCGGCACCGAGCAAGGTTGCGGCGCCGAAGGCGGCGGCAATGATGCGGGTTGTCAACATGGGCTTACTCCTTGGTTTTGCAGCCGCCGGCCCGGCATCAAATGCTCGCCCCGAACATCGCGAACCGTGCGGTTGCCTTTGTCGATATCAGACCGGTTATGAACGAAACCTGTCCGCATCCGGTTCCGGCCCGCGCTTGACCCTGGCGGGTGCGAACCCTAATCACCGCAGCATTCCCTCGTTATCGGAAGGTTGCAGGCACTTGTCCGCCCCCGCGCCACTCTCGCATTCCGCCATCCCGGCTTCCTCCCCGGCGATGGACCCGACCCGCTCCTTCCAGGGGCTGCTGCTGACCTTGCAGCGCTTCTGGGCCGAGCGAGGTTGCGTGGTGCTGCAGCCCTATGACATGGAGGTCGGTGCCGGCACCTCCCATCCCGGCACGATGCTGCGTTCGCTTGGGCCGAAGCCCTGGCGGGCCGCCTATGTCCAGCCCTCGCGCCGGCCCAAGGACGGCCGCTATGGCGAGAACCCCAACCGGCTGCAGCATTATTATCAGTTCCAGGTCATCCTGAAGCCGAACCCGCCGAACCTCCAGGAGCTCTATCTCCAGTCGCTCGAAGCGATCGGCATCGACATGCTCCTGCACGACATCCGCTTCGTCGAGGACGACTGGGAGAACCCGACCCTGGGTGCCTGGGGCCTCGGCTGGGAATGCTGGTGCGACGGCATGGAAGTCAGCCAGTTCACCTATTTCCAGCAGGTGGCCGGCATCGAATGCGCGCCAGTCTCCGGCGAGCTGACCTACGGCCTCGAACGCCTCGCCTGCTATCTGCAGAACGTCGAGAGCATCATGGAGCTCAACTTCAACGGGCTCGAGGGCGACGAGAAGGTCAACTATCGCGATGTCTTCCTGCAGGCCGAACAGGAATATTCCCGCTACAATTTCGAACACGCCGATACCGATGCCCTGTTCAGGCGCTTCGCCGAGGCGGAGGCCGAATGCCGCGCCCTCCTGCAAAAGGGCGAGGCCGGCGACCGGCACCTCATGGTCCAGCCGGCTTACGACCAGTGCCTCAAGGCCGGCCATACCTTCAACCTGCTCGATGCGCGCGGCGTGATCTCGGTCACCGAGCGGCAGAGCTACATCCTGCGCGTGCGCGAGCTCGCCAAGGCCTGCGGCGCGGCCTGGTTGAAGACCGACGGCGGGGGAGCGAACTGATGCCCGATCTTCTGCTCGAACTCTTCTCGGAAGAAATTCCCGCGCGCATGCAGCGCAAGGCGGCCGACGACCTCAGGAAGCTCGTCACCGATGCGCTGGTCGAGCGCGGTCTCGTTTACGAAGGCGCCAAGGCCTTCGCGACGCCGCGCCGGCTGGCGCTGCATATCGCCGGTCTCCCCGTTCGCGGCCGCGACGTGCGCGAGGAGCGCAAGGGTCCGCGCGTCGGCGCGCCCGAAGCCGCCGTGCAGGGCTTCCTCAAGGCTGCCGGGCTGACTTCGCTCGATCAGGCGACCATCGTCAGCGACCCGAAGAAGGGCGACAGCTACGTCGCCATCATCGAGAAGCCCGGCCAGGAGACGGTCGCGGCCATCGCCGAGATCGTCCCGGCCGTGATCCGCGCCTTCCCCTGGCCGAAATCGATGCGCTGGGGCAAGGCCTCGGCCGCTGGCGCCAGCCTGCGCTGGGTCCGCCCGCTGCATTCGATCCTCTGCACCTTCGGCGCCGCCGAGACCGAGGACCCGGAGGTCGTGCCCTTCGAGGTCGACGGCATCGTCTCGGGCAACGTCACCTATGGCCACCGCTTCCATGCGCCCGGCCCGATCACAGTGAAGCGGCTCGACGACTATGTGACCTCGCTCGAGAAGGCGAAGGTCGTGCTCGATGCCGACCGGCGCAAGGAGATCATCCTCACCGACGCCCGCAACCTCGCCTTCGCGCAGGGGCTCGACCTCGTCGAGGACGAGGGCCTGCTGGAGGAGGTCGCCGGCCTCGTCGAATGGCCGGTCGTGCTGATGGGCTCCTTCGAGGAGCGCTTCCTCGACATCCCCGGCGAGGCGATCCGCGCCACCATCCGCGCCAACCAGAAATGCTTCGTGCTGCGCGACCCCGTGACCGGGAATATCGCCAACCGCTTCCTGCTGACCGCGAACCTCGCGGCCAGCGATGGCGGCGTGGCGATCACCGCCGGCAATGGCCGCGTCGTGCGCGCGCGCCTCTCGGACGCCGCCTATTTCTGGCAGACCGATCGCGGCGCGCTGCCTGATCTCGATACCCTCAAGGACAGCGCCGAAAAGCTCGGGCTCGATCTGGCCAAGCCGCTCGACCAGCGCATGGCCAAGCTCGACAAGCTCGGCGTCGTTTTCCACGCCAAGCTCGGCACGCAAGGCGAGCGCGTCCAGCGCATCGCGGCGCTGGCGAGGGAACTGGCGCCGATCGTCGGCGCCGACCCCGAGAAGGCCGAGCGCGCCGCCAAACTCGCCAAGGCCGACCTCCCGACCGAGATGGTCGGCGAGTTCCCGGAACTGCAGGGCCTGATGGGCCGGAAATATGCCGAGCTGCAGGGCGAGGACGCTTCGGTCGCAGCGGCGGTCGAGGAGCACTACAAGCCGGTCGGCCCGTCCGACCGCGTTCCGACCGATCCGGTTTCGGTCGCCGTAGCGCTGGCCGACAAGCTCGACACGCTCGTCGGCTTCTGGGCCATCGACGAGAAGCCGACCGGGAGCAAGGACCCGTACGCGCTGCGCCGCGCGGCGCTGGGCGTGATCCGGCTGGTGGTTGAGAATGGGGTGAAGTTTGAGATTGGGGTCACCGTAGCGCGTCATCTGCGCCGAATGGTCCATGCAGCAAATCTTAAGCAACGCTCCGCTGATTTTCGTCTTGCTGAGCGTCTTTCGCCCAATTTGAAAATGGCTGTAGTGACGGAGCTGATCCATTCGGCGAAACTAGTGAATAAAGAAGTTTCTCAAGAGGAGAAAGATTGGGCGGTTGCAACGCTGCAAGACCTCCTCACATTTTTCCATGACCGTCTAAAGGTCACCTTGCGGGATCAAGGTGCAAGGCATGACCTCGTGGATGCCGTTTTGGGCGATGGAGACGCGATAGGTTCCGACGACCTGCTCCTCATCACCCGCCGCGTCGCCGCGCTCGGCCGCTTCCTCGATACCGAGGACGGCCGGAACCTGCTCGCGGGCTACAAGCGCGCCGCCAATATCCTCAAGGCCGAGGAGAAGAAGGACGGGGAGGGCGCCTTCGCCGACGCTCCGGACCTGCACCTCATCGCCGATGCCGGCCTGATCGAGGAGAAGGCGCTCGCCGTCGCGCTGGCGCAGGCGACGCCGAAGGCCGAGGCTGCGGTCGCTGCCGAGGATTACGAGGGCGCCATGGCCGCGCTCGCCGAAATCCGCCCGGCGGTCGATGCCTTCTTCGACAAGGTCACGGTCAACGATCCCGACCCGGCCCTGCGCGCCAACCGCCTGAAGCTGCTCAACCAGCTCCGCCAGGCGACGCGCGCCGTCGCGGATTTCGACCGCATCGCCGGATAAGGCCAGGATAGCGCGGGGAACCCTCTCACGGAGGGAGAGGGCAGGGTGAGGGGTAGGCCGTTGGACGCTTTGGCCGAGCACTCACCACGGCTGCGGTTGGCCCCGCGCCAGACTGGTCCAAGGGCCTACGCCTCACCCCTCCCCTCTCCTTACAGGAGAGGGGTTTTCTGTTGCGGCTCCCGCGTACTACCTAATAGCCGCCTTGCCCCCTTTCGCCGGAAAACCCGCCTCCGGAACCTATTCCCGCCCTGCGACGTTCTTTCGCCGGGGCTGACAGGCCGCGAATGCGTCGCGGTTGGGCTCCGGGGGGCCGGCTACCGGCCGAGACAAAGGGCTGAAAGCATGGGCATTCTGATTTCGCTGCTGATCACCGTTCTCGTCATCGGCCTCGTGCTCTACCTCGTGCGGATGCTGCCGCTCGACGGGCAGATCAAGAACGTCGTCCAGATCATCGTGATCGTGATCGGCATCATCTCGCTGCTGCGCTATCTCGCTGTTTTCTAAGGCGATTGACGGCGCCATCGCGCTGGTTCAGACTTCATGAGGTCCAGAGGGCCCCGGACGATCCCGTCCCGGGGCCTTCTTCCGTTTCAGGACGTGACCGCGATGAACGCGCCGAACCGCAACGGCCATATCAGGCTGACCTCCCATCCCGAGCCGGGCAGCGCCGCCGCGCGCTTTCCGATCCGATGGGGCGCTCCCACCGCCGCCGAGCGCGGCCCGATCATCGCCTCCACGACCAATCCCGCCGACCGCAACGTCATCGGCGCCCATGGTGGCTCCTATTCGGTCTATCGGGCGCTGGCGATCTCGGCCCGCGCGATGAACCCGCAGCAGCGCCCGGACCTGACCAATACCTACCCGACGGCGGAGATCCTGCCCCAGCCGCAATGGGCAGCCCCGAAGAAGATCGTCTCGCTCGATCCGTTCGGGCACACGGTCGCGCAGGATTTCGGTCGGCTGATCGGCGAGGGCATCGATATCCGCCCCTCGATCGCGATCACCAAGGCCAGGCTCAACCTGCCCGAGATCCTCGCCGCGATGGGTGCGCATCGCCTCGCCGCGGACGGTCATATCCTGCACGCTTCCGGCGATATCAGCGTCACCAAGATCGCGGTCGATCCGGTCTGGTACCTGCCGGGCATCGCCGAGCGCTTCGGCGCGACCGAAAGCGACCTGCGCCGCACGCTCTTCGAGCAGACCGGCGGCATGTATCCCGAGCTGGTGACGCGGCCGGACCTCAAGGTCTTCCTGCCGCCGATCGGCTCGATCACCGCCTATGTCATGGGCGAGGCTTCGCGGCTTGCCGATCCGAAGGCGCGCATCGCCTGCCGCGTCCATGACGAATGCAACGGCTCGGACGTCTTCGGCTCCGATATCTGCACCTGCCGGCCCTATCTCACGCATGGCATCGAGGAATGCGTGAAGGAGGCCCAGAGTGGCGGCGTCGGCCTCATCGTCTACAACCGCAAGGAGGGCCGGGCGCTCGGCGAGGTCACCAAGTTCCTCGTCTACAACGCCCGCAAGCGCCAGGAGGGCGGCGATTCCGCCGCGACCTATTTCGAGCGCACCGAATGCGTCGCCGGCGTGCAGGATGCCCGCTTCCAGCAGCTCATGCCGGATGTGCTGCACTGGCTCGGCGTCACCCATATCGACCGGCTGATGTCGATGTCGAACATGAAATACGATGCCATGGTCGAGAGCGGCATCACCATCGGCGAGCGCGTCGCGATCCCGCCCGAATTGGTCCCGCCCGATGCTTCCGTCGAGATCGAGGCCAAGAAGGCCGCAGGCTATTACTCGCCCGACGGTGCGCCCGGCGACAACGCCCTGAAATCGACGGTCGGCCGCGACCTCGACAAGTTCTGATTCCGTCACGCTTACCGAGTTGATGATGCCCGACCGCGATCCCGAGGCGTTCCGCGCCCTGTTGAAACCCGCTGCCGTACGCGAGCGCGCGCAGGAGATGCTGGAGCTCGGGCTCGCCGGCCAACTCCTCCATTTCAGCGTTCATCCCGAACGGCTCGAAGCCTGCGCCGATTATGTGCTGGAGACGATCCGCGCGAACTATCCGACCCTCGACATCCCCTTCCATGCGCGCTGGCGCCATTTCAGCGTCGATGGCGCGGATCGCTGGCAGAAGCTCGACCAGGCCGCAGGCTTCGCCAATCCCGCCGCGCGCGGCCGCGCCGCCTATGATCTCGCGGTGGTCAGCGTTCTGCTCGATGCGGGTGCCGGTCCCGACTGGCGCTATCGCGACGCCGCGACCGGCCGCGAGATCGGCCGTTCGGAAGGGCTGGCGCTCGCCTCGCTCGACATGTTCGCCGCTGGCCTGTTCTCCAGCGATCCCGCGTCTCCCCTGCAGGCCGATGCAGCTGGCATGAAACGGCTCGATGCGGCGGCGCTGGCGCACGGCTTCCAGGCCGGGCCGGGCAATCCGCTGCTCGCGCTCGAAGGCCGCGCGGCCCTGCTCAACCGCCTTGGCGAGGAACTGGAGCGGCAGGGCTTGTCGCGACCCGGAGCGCTGTTCGATCGCTTCGCTGCGGCGGCCGAGACCGGCACGCTGCGGGCGCCGCATATGCTGGGCGAGGTGCTCGGCACCTTCGGCGGCATCTGGCCGTCGCGCCTGACGCTGGCCGGCGTGGCGCTCGGTGACACCTGGCGTCATCCGCTGATCGCGGCGGGTAAGCCGACCGAGGGGCTGGTACCCTTCCACAAGCTCTCGCAATGGCTGACCTATTCGCTGATCGAGCCGCTGCAATGGGCCGGCATCGCGGTCGTCGATATCGATGAGATGACCGGCCTGCCGGAATACCGCAATGGCGGGCTTTTCCTCGATAGCGGCGTCATCGCATTGAAGGATGAGACGGACCGGACGAAGGCCCACGAGGTCTCGTCGCCACTCGTGGTGGAATGGCGGGCGCTGACCGTCGCCCTGCTCGACGAAGTCGGAGGGCTGATCCGTCAGCGCTTCGGCCGCTCGCGCGAGGAACTCCCGCTCGCCAAGGTGCTCGAAGGCGGGACCTGGGCGGCCGGGCGCCGGATCGCGCGCGAAAAGCGTGTGGATGGCGGCCCGCCCTTGACCATCGTCAGCGATGGCACGGTATTTTGAGGGTAAGCCAAGGTTCGAGAGCCAAGTCCGAGAGATAGAGGGGTAACCGGCGTATGACTTCGAGCCAGGACGGCGTCACCGTCGTCGACCATCCGCTGGTCCAGCACAAGCTCACGCTGATGCGCGAGAAGGATCGCTCGACCAAGAGCTTCCGCCAGCTCCTCAACGAGATCGGCATGCTGCTCTGCTACGAGGTGACGCGCGACCTGCCGACCGAGCTGATCGAGATCGAGACGCCGCTGCAGAAGTCGATGCAGCCGGTCATCTCCGGCAAGAAGATGGTCTTCGCGCCGATCCTGCGCGCCGGCGTCGGCTTCCTCGACGGCATGCTGGAACTCGTGCCCGCAGCCCGCGTCGCCCATATCGGGCTCTATCGCGATCCCGACACGCTCCAGGCCGTCGAGTACTATTTCAAGGCGCCGTCCGACATCGCCGACCGCATGATCGTGGTGATGGACCCGATGCTGGCAACGGCGAACTCCGCCGTCGCGGCGGTCGAGCGCCTGAAGGAGCGCGGCGCCAAGGACCTGCGTTTCGTCTGTCTGCTGGCCTCGCCGGAGGGTATCGCCCGCTTGCGCGGCGCCCATCCCGATGTCCGCATCTGGACGGCGGCGATCGACGAACGCTTGAACGATCACGGCTATATCGTTCCCGGTCTCGGCGATGCCGGCGACCGGATGTTCGGCACGCGCTGAACTCTCCCCGACGCAAAGCGGCCCGCCCCGTTTCCGGAGCGGGCCTGGCCTGAGAGACAGGCGTGTCTGGGGTTGAAAGCGCCGGTCTTTCGGATCGTGGCGGCGTTACTCGATGATCTGCACGATGCGACGCGTCTGCGGCTCGACGATAACCGTGCGGTCATTCACGACCGTATAGCGATAGTTCGAGGCGTTCGGCGCGTAATCGGCCGGCAGCTGATGGTAGACGACGCCCTGCTGCGGCAGCACCGTGCCGACGGCGACCGGCTCGGCATAGGTGTAGGACGGGACGCGCTGCTGGACGACGTAGGTGCGGAACTTCGGCTCGGCCGCATCGCCGACGATCGCGCCGACCACGGCGCCGCCGACACCGCCGACCACCGCGCCGACCGGGCCGCCGACAACCGCGCCACCGACCGCGCCGGCCGCGGCACCGCTGGTCGCACCGCCGACCGCGCCACCCGAGGGCTGGCTCTGGGCGAAGGCGACCGCCGGGGTGATGGCCAGGGCGGCAACAAGAGCAAGCTTCTTGAACATGGTATGTCTCCTTTCGAAGCGAACCTTCGGCGAGGACAACCGCAACGTGTCGGAACAGTTCCCGGAAATCGGGTCACGAGATATTAATGGTCGGAAACAGATCGAAGAAATTCTTTCCGAAACAGAGGTTTGGCAGGTCATGATAATGGCCTGACCTGGCGCTTGCCTTGCGAGATCAATGTCGGAAACGAAAACGGCGGACCCGAAGGCCCGCCGCATTATCGTCTGAACGCGCTGGAAGCTTACTGCTTCGGCGCGGCCGAGAGCGCCGGTGTCAGCTTGTCGGCGTCGCGCTTGATCAGGGCTGCGAAGCCGGCGGGTGTCCTCTCCTCGGCCGTCGGCAGCACGGTGCCGAGATCGAGCAGGCGCTTCTTGGTGCCCTCGTCGTTGAGCGCCTTGTTCAGCGCGTCGACCAGCTTGTCCACGGCCTCCTTCGGCATGCCCTTCGGGCCGGCGATGCCGTTCCAGGCCTCGATCTGGTAGTCGGGCAGGCCGGCTTCCTTGGTGGTGGGCACATCCGGCAGCGCCGGCGAGCGCTGGGCCGAGGCGATGGCATAGGCCTTGATCGTGTTGGCGCGAACCTGCTCGGCGACCGAGACGATCTGGTCGCACATGAAGTCGACCTGGCCGGAGACGAGGTCGTTCAGGGCAGGACCCGTGCCGCGATAGGCGACGGCGTTGATCTTCGGCGTGCCGAGGATGCCCTTGAGCAGGGTACAGGTCGTCCATGAGACCGAGCCGAGGCCGGCATGGGCTTCGTTGAACTTGTCCGGGTTGGCCTTCACGGCGGCGACGAAGGCCTTGAGATCGGGCGCCTCGAGGTTCTTGCGGGCGACGATCAGGATCGGTGTGCCGCCGGCGAGGCCGATCGTCTGCATGCCGTTGATCGGGTCGTATTTCAGGCCGGGATAGGTGGCGGGCGCCGCCGAGAAGGTGCCGAGATGCCCCATCGCGATGGTGTAGCCGTCGGGCGCGGCGGTCACGGCGCGGGTGATGCCGGTGGTGCCGCCGGCGCCGGCGACGTTTTCGATCACGATCTGCTGGCCGAGCGTCTTCGACATGTTGTCGGCGACGATGCGGGCGATGATGTCGGTCGGGCCGCCGGCCGCGAAGGGCACGATCATGGTGATCGGCTTCGTCGGATAGCCCTGCGCCTGTGCGCCACCGGCGAAAGCCAGCGTGGCGGCCGCGGCAAGGCCGAGAACGAGCTTCTTCATGCGTATTCCTCCCTGGGATTAGCTTGAGATGAAACTGGGGGGCTGCCGCCGGGGCGGCAACCCCGTCATTCGGTGAAGACTTCCTCGCGCTTCTTCGAGATCGAGGGCAGAAGCGCGATGACGAGCACAAGCACGGCCACCGCCAGCAGCCCGGCCGAAATCGGCCGCTCGACAAAGGTCCAGAACGAGCCGCGCGAGATGATCAGCGCCTGCCGGAGCTTCTCCTCCATCAGCTTGCCGAGCACGAAGCCGAGCAGCAGCGGCGCCGGTTCGAAGCCGAGCTTGATCAGGAGATAGCCGAACAGGCCGAACAGCGCCGTGAAGGCGACGTCGAGCGGCTGGTTGTTCACCGAGTAGATGCCGATGCAGCAGAAGATCAGGATCGCCGGGAACATCAGCCGGTAGGGCACCTGCAGCAGCCGCACCCAGAGGCCGACCAGCGGCAGGTTGATGATCAGCAGCATCAGGTTACCAACCCACATCGAGGCGATCATGCCCCAGAACAGCTCGGGGTTGCGGGTCATGACCTGCGGGCCGGGGATGATGCCGTGGATCGTCATCGCGCCGACCATCAGCGCCATCACCGCATTCGGCGGAATGCCGAGCGTGAGCAGCGGGATGAAGGCGGTCTGCGCGCCGGCATTATTGGCCGATTCCGGCCCCGCCACGCCCTCGATCGCGCCCTTGCCGAAGCGCGAGGGGTCCTTGGCGATCTTCTTTTCCATGGTGTAGCTGGCGAAGGGGCCGAGCACCGCGCCGTTGCCCGGCAGGATGCCCAGGATGCCGCCGATCGCGGTGCCGCGCAGCACCGGCGCGGTCGCCTGCTTGATATCGTTCCAGTCCGGCAGGAGTCGGCCGATCTTGCCCTTGACGACGTCGCGCGCCTCGGGGCTCTCGAGATTGCGCAGCACCTCGGCGAAGCCGAACACGCCCATCGCCAGCACCGAGAAGTCGATGCCGTCGGAGAGCGAGGCGATGCCGAAGGTCAGGCGCTCCTGCCCGGTTTCGAGGTCGGTGCCGACGGTCGAGAACAGCAGGCCGAGCATGATCATGCAGAAGGCCTTGAGGATCGAGCCGCGCGCCAGCACGACCGCGAAGCACAGGCCCATCACCATCAGCGAGAAATATTCGGCCGGTCCGAACAGCAGCGCCATCTTGGTCAGCGGCGCGCCGAGCGCGGCGATGATCAGGGTCGCGACGCAGCCCGCGAAGAAGGAGCCCATCGCCGCGGTGCCGAGCGCGATGCCGGCGCGGCCCTGCTTGGCCATCTGGTGGCCGTCCAGTGTGGTGACGACCGAGGTCGCCTCGCCGGGAATGTTGACCAGGATCGCCGTGGTCGAGCCGCCGTACTGCGCGCCGTAATAGATGCCGGCGAGCATGATCAGCGCGCCGGTCGGATCGAGCCCGAAGGTGATCGGCAGCAGGATCGAGATCGTCGCGATCGGCCCGACGCCGGGCAGCACGCCGATCAGCGTGCCGACGAGGCAGCCGGCGAAGCAGAGCGCGATGTTCTTCATCGTCAGAGCGACGCCGAAGCCCAGCGCGAGATTGGAGAACATATCCATCGGTCAGATCCCCAGCAGCCAGGGCGCGAGCGGGATCGGCAGCGACAGCGCGTATTTGAACAGCAGGATGCAGCCGGCGGACATCGCGATCGCGAAGATCAGGAGTTCCTTGATCTTGCGGTCGTCCGCGGCGAGACCGGCGAAGAAGATCAGGAGCGGACCGGAGACCAGCAGGCCGAGCGCGGGAACGCGGATCGGGCCGAACTCGAAGCCGCGGATGGTCAGCGCGAACAGGCAGGCGCCGCCGAGCGCGAAGAAGATGCCCTTCCACGACCAGCCCGATAGCTTCTCGCCGTTGTAGCGCAGCGAAGCGAGCGCCAGCATCACGCCGAGCGCGCCGCAGATCACCGCGAAGGCCTTGGGCAGCATGCCGGGTCCGAGCTGGCGCAGCGTGCCGGCCGGCAGCTCCCAGGAGAAGACGAAGGCGCCGAGCGCAATCAGGATCATGAACAGGCCGCCGGCCAGGTCCTGCGACGATCTTATGCGCAGACCCTGCGCCCGCTCCATCTGGTTCAAACTCATCAGGAACCTCCGATTGGCGGCCCGGTGCGGGCGGTTCGTTGCTGCGGTTTCGGTGGGACGAAGGGCAGGACGTGGCGGTCGTCGAGCAGCGTCACGCTTTCCCTGAGGATCGCGAGGAAATCGTCGCGGGAGGGCAGCTTCTGCTGCGGCCGCCAGGAGACGCCGACCAGGGCGCCCGCCGGCGGCGGGTCGAGCATCGCGCCGCGCAGGCGTCGCATCGTCACGCCGGGGAAGGACAAGCGGGAGACCCAGTCCGGTGCGAGCGCCATGCCGAGCCCGGCGGCGACCGCCGACATCATCGCCGGCTTTTCGGTGGCCTCGATCGTCACGTTCGGAACCGCGCCGACGCTCTCGAAATAGGCCATGACCAGATCGTAGGCATAAGGCCGCAGGCGCTTAGAGGGCACGACGAAGGGCTCGCCGACGAGGTCCAGCATGGTCAGGTGCTCGCGGGCGGCGAGTGGATGGTTCTCGTTCAGCACCACGACCGGCCGCTCGACCCGTAGAATCTCGAAGGCACAATCGGTCGGCTTTCGCGGCGGGCGGGTGAGCGCCATGTCGAGCTTGCCGGTTTCCAGCATCTGGATCAGGGCGGTGGTGATCGCCTCGACGAACTTGATCTCGACGCCGGGAAAGCGGGCGCGGAAGGTCACCAGAGCTTCCGGCACGAAGCTCGACGAAGCCGCGTCGATCGCACCGACGCGCAACACCTTGCCGGAGGCAAGCGAGGCCTCGCGCACGGCGCGCGAGGCATGCTCCATCTTGACGAGGATGCCCTTGGCTTCTTCCAGCATGATCAGCCCGGCGCGCGTCATCGCGACCTGCCGGGTGGTGCGGGTCAAAAGGGCGACGCCGAGTTCGTCTTCGAGGGCGCTGATCTGGCGCGATAGCGCAGGAGGCGCAACGCCGAGCCGCTCGGCCGCGCGGCCGAAGTGCAGCTCTTCTGCCACCGCGATGAAGCATCGCAGTTGCCGCACATCCATAAGCCGTCCCCTGTCCCGTGTATCGCTTGCCGCGATATCTCTATCGGTGGCCGTGGCCAATAGCGGTTCCGGCCAAGGTGTCGACCTTACAGAAATTCATAATCTTTAGGCAACAAAGCCTTTCGGCTGAGCACGGGACAAGGCGCTCAGCCGTTGAAGGCTCCGGAGAATGCGTGTGGGGTCAGGAGGTCGGAGCCGGACTCGCCCGCGCAATACGCATGATGCGGCCGTCGATGAGGGCTAGTCCGACGAAGATCGCAGCCATGCCTGCGAAATGGCGCGGCAGCAGATCCTCCCCCAGCAGCCCCGAGCCAAGCAGGATGGCACTGACCGGGATCAGGAAGGTGACCAGCATGACATTGCTCGGCCCGGCGGTGCGCATGATCCGGAAGAACAGGAGATAGGCCAGCGCCGTCGAGATCAGCGCCAGTCCGACGAGAGCGAGAAATGCCGTCTGGGACGGTACCGGCAGCGTCCAGGGCGGATGCATCACGAAGACGATCGGGATCATCATCAGCGTCGAGGCCGAGAGCTGGCCGGTGGCAGCGACCAGCGGCGACACCCCGCGGAAGCGCCGGCCGAGCAGGCCGGAGAAGGCGTAGGAGACCGCGGCGAGGACGCAGGCGATCTGCGCCGCCAGATTGGAGCCGAGCCCGCTGATCGCGTCCGGCCCCATCAGGATGGCGACGCCGATCAGGCCGGCCAGCACGCCGCCGAGTTTCAGCCCGGTCGCTTTCTCGTTGCCGAAGCAGTGCATCACCAGCACCGCGAAGATCGGCGTGGTCGCGTTCAGGATCGAGGCGAGGCCGCTCGCGATCTGCTGCTGGCCCCAGAGAAACAGGCTGAACGGGATCAGGTTGTTGAGGATGCCCATCCCGAAGAAGGCGAGCCAGAGTTCACGCCCCACCGCCATCGACTGCCCGGCGATTCGTACGGCGAGCAGCAGCGCCAGCGCGGCGAGGCCGACGCGCACCTGCACCACGGCGAAGGGCGGCCATTCCGCCACGGTGAGCTTGTTGAAGAAGAACGAGCCTCCCCACAACACCGACAGGATGATCAGCAGGAGCCATTCGAGCAGGCCCATGCGCAGCGCGGGAGCGGGTGTCGGCTGTGTCATGGCGGAAGCTCTGCTCTTTGGCCGGGTCATTCCGCGTCAGTAGGTGGCCGGGCGAGACCCGGCCACCCGTATTCTGTGGAGGCTCTTCCGCTCAGGCGGCCTCGGCGTCGCGCGCCTGCCACATCGCCTGGAAGGCGGGCCGTGCCTGGCAGGCGTCGAGCCAGGCCTTCACCCCCGGATGGGCGTCGAAGAGCTGGGTCGCGGGCTTGGCGTAGCGGAAGATCTCCGCGACGTTGATGTCGGCGACGGTGAAGCGGTTGCCCATCACATAGCCGCCGTTCTCGGCCAGCGTCTTTTCGAGCACGCCGAAGGGGCCGGGCAGGGCGGCGAGAGCAGCCTCGACCAGCTCCGGCTTGCGCTTCTCCGGCGGATAGGCCGCGAGGTGGAACTGCAGGTTGAGCGCGTGGGTCTCGCATTCGGTCGCGGCCCAGAGCGACCACATCACCGCAAGCCCTTCCTCCTGCGCGTCCTTGGGAGCGAGCGGGCCGCCATGCTTGCGCGCGAGATAGAGGTTGATCGCCAGCGATTCGTGCAGCTTGAAGCCGTTGTCGTCGATGCTGGGGATATGGCCGTTCGGGTTGATCTTCAGGAAGTCGGCGCTGCGGGTATGCAGCGGCACGCCGGGCGCGTTCGGGTCCGGCAGGCGATAGGCCTGGATCACCGGCACATGCGTGAAGGCCAGGCCGAGCTCGTTGGCGAGCCAGATGTTGCGCGAGGCGCGCGAGCGGTAACAGCCATAGATGGTCAGGGACATCGGCGGGATCCAGCGAGAGAGTGCGGAACGGAGGACGCGCCCGGCAGAGGCCGGCGCGTCGCGGCGACAATAGGCCGAGCGCCTGGCATCGGCCAATGCCAATCATCGCGGCGCGCGGAGCAAAAAACCGTTTGACGCGCGCGCCTTGCGGGTGCATTGGCCTCCTGCTTCCGGCCTCTGCGGCCGGCTGCTCACAGGAAATCCCGACCCGATGCCCAGCGACAGTCCCAGCCGACAGTCGAAGCCGTCCGCTGCCGCCTCGCGCGCCTGACCGGGTTTCCCGGCTCGCCTGCGATCCGGCCACGACGGCCCGATCGCAAGGAACAGAGCCATGAATGATACCGCCGCCACCACGGACCTCCTTGCCGTGACGCTGGCCCAGACGCTGGCACAGGAACACGTCGCCGACATCGTCGAGACGCTGAACGACCAGGACGACGCGACCATCGCGCATGTCCTGGCCGAACTGCCGTTCGAACGCGCCGTCGAGGTGCTGGATCAGCCCGAACTCACGGCAGCAGCCGACGCCGTGGCGCTGCTGCCGGACCAACGCGCCGGTGCGCTGCTCTCCGCCATGTCGGCGGACCGCGCGGCCGACGTCTTCCAGGAGTTCGACGAGGAGGTTCGACAACGACTGAGCGGCCGCATCGACCGCCAGACCCGGTCCGACCTCAAGAAGCTGCTGGCCTATCCCGAGCACAGCGCGGGCTCGATCATGACGACCGAGTTCGTCAGCGTGCCCTCGAACTGGACGGTGCAGCAGACGCTCGACCATATCCGCCGCGTCGAGCGCTCGCGCGAGACGGTCTACGCGATCTACGTGCTCGATTCGGTGACCCGCAAGCTGGTGCGTGCCGTCTCGCTGCGCCGCCTGATCAGTGGCGATCCGGAGGCGCCGGTCGAGTCGGTCGTGCCCGCGCACAAGCCGATCTGCGTCACCGCCGAGGTCGATCGCGAGGAGGTCGCCCGCCTCATCACCAAGTACGACCTGCTGTCCGTTCCCGTCGTCGATGCGGATGAGCAGATCATCGGCATCGTCACCTTCGACGACGTCATCGACGCGATGATCGCCGAGACCACCGAGGACGTGCAGAAGCTCGGCGGCATGGAGGCGCTGGACCAGCCCTATAACGAGATCGGCTTCGTTGCGATGATCCGCAAGCGCGCCGGCTGGCTCTCGATCCTGCTGGTCGGCGAGATGCTGACGGCCTCCGTCATGCAGTTCTTCGAGGGCGAGCTGGAGAAGGCGCTGGTACTGACGCTCTTCATTCCGCTGATCATGAGCTCGGGCGGCAATTCCGGTTCGCAGGCGACGTCACTGATCATCCGGGCGCTGGCGCTCCGCGAGGTCACGCTGAAGGACTGGTGGCGGATCGCGCTGCGCGAATTGCCGACCGGCCTCACGCTCGGCAGCATTCTCGGCCTGATCGGCGTCGTTCGGATCGTCGCGTGGCAATGGCTCGGCCTCTACGATTACGGGCCGCACTGGATCCTGATCGCGGCGACGGTTGGCGGCGCGCTCGTCGGCATCGTCACCTTCGGCTCACTCGCCGGTTCGATGCTGCCTTTCGCGTTGAAGCGGCTCGGCTTCGATCCCGCCAGCGCCTCGGCGCCCTTCGTCGCGACGCTGGTCGATGTCACCGGCCTGGTGATCTATTTCGGCGTCGCCGCCGCGATCCTGACCGGGACGCTGCTCTGACCAAAAGAAAAAGCCCGGAGCGGTAGCTCCGGGCTTTTTCGGATCAGCATCGCTGTTCGATCAGCTCGCCAGCACGCGCTGCGGCGGGAAGGTGATCTCGACCAGCGTGCCCTCTTTCTTGACGCTGGTGATCGCCATCGCGGCGCGGTTGGCTTCGACCAGCGCCTTGGTCAGCGGCAGGCCGAGCCCGGTGCCGCCGGCACGCCGCGTCGTCGGCACCTGGCGGAAGGGTTCGAGCGCGAGGCGAAGCTCGTCGTCGTCCATGCCGATGCCGGTATCGCGGACCCTGAGGATAGCCTCGCCCTGGTCGCCGAGCGCCGTTGAGATGATGACCTGCCCGCCGGCATCGGTGAACTTCACCGCGTTCGAGAGCAGGTTGATCGCGATCTGGCGGATCGAGCGCTCGTCGGCGACGACGGGCGGCAGCTTCGGCGAGAGCCCCGAGCGCAGCACGACGCGGCCGCGCTGCGCCTCCGGCTGGAGCAGCGACACGGTCGACAGCGCGATCTCGTTCAGGTTGACGCTGACGAAGTCGAGATCGAGCTTGCCGGCCTCGATCTTGGCAAGGTCGAGCAGGTCGTTGACGAGGCTGATGACGTAGCCGCCCGACTGGTGGATGTCGCGCAGGTATTCCTTGTAGCGCTCGTTGGCGATCGGCCCGAAGCGCTCCTCCGCCATCACCTCGGCGAAGCCGATGATCGCGTTGAGCGGCGTGCGGATTTCGTGGCTGATCTTGGCGAGCACGTCGGATTTCTGGGCGCTCGCCGTCTCCGCCGCCTTGCGCGCCTCGACCAGCTCGCCCTCGGTCTTCTTCCAGGCGGTCAGGTCGCGCAGCACGGCGCAGAAGCGCGGCTCGCTGCCATGGGCGATCTGGCCCATCGTCATGAACAGCGCGATCTTGCCGCCCTGCCGCACGCGGCCCTGCACCTCGCGGCCATCGTTGAGCACCGAGGCGACGCCGCCGCCCTTCAGCCCTTCAAGATAGTCGAGCGCCGGCGCATGGCTCTCGCCTGCGAAGAGCAGGGTGAACAATTCGCCGGTGACCTCGCGCTGATCATAGCCGAACAGCGCCTCGGCCGCCTTGTTCAGCGAGAGGATGCGCCCGCGATCGTCGACGGTGACGACGCCGTCCGTCGCGGTGTCGAGCATGGCGGTGAGTTCGCCGATACGGGCATCGCGCGCATCGGCATCGAGCCGGAGCGCCTCGACCCGGGCCGCCGATTCGGCCTCCTCAGCCGCGAACTCGGCCGCAAGCTCGGCTTCCTCGGCCTCTTCCGGCGTCAGCGCCGGCACTTCGCTGCCGTCGCCATTGGGATGGCGGAAGGCCATCAGCGTCGCCGGCTCGTCCTGCCAGCTCACGCTCGACAGCACGGCATCGACATGGACCAGATGGCCGAGGCGGTCGATCAGCGTCATCGTGCCGCCATCGGTGCGCGTGGCCTCCTTGATCAGGCGGCTGACCTTGCCGCCGGCCTTGAGGTCGGCGAGATCGGCATAATCAAGCAGTTCGAGCAGCGTGCGGTTGGCATAGAGCGCCTCGTCGCCGCGATTGACGAGGACGGCGATCGGCAGCCGGTCGAGCACGTCGGCATGGGAGTTGCGCTGCCGGGCGGGGGCAAGGCCTGTGTCCGCCTCCGCGGCCATCTTCGCGGCCGATGCCTCGTCCTTCTCCTTGACCTGCAATGGCGCGACCGGCGGCAGGCGCGGCGCGCTCGGCTCGTCGTCGCCGGCAAGCCGCGCGCCCAGCGCCTTGGCGATCTCGCGGAAGGCGTTGCGCTCGGCCGAGCTCAGATGCGGCTTCGACGGTTCGAGAACCGGCCGGATCGCGGTGAGGTGGCCGTTGCGCAGCGGTACGATCTTGCCGGCCAGCGAATCGGGCTCGGGCGCTTCGGAAACGGGTTCCGCCGAAGCCTCTTCCGGCGGCGGCTCGGGAACGTGCGAGGCGGTTTCTTCCGCGCCCTCGTCATTATCCTCGGGCAGCTCGTCCCTCTCAAGCGTGCTGACGACCGGCGCTTTCGCGTCGATCGGGCCGGGTGAGGCAAAGGCCGTCGAATCTTCGGCGATGGGCGACGCAGCCGGAGGCGTGTCGCTCATGGCGGCGAGATTGGCGGCAGGCAGCAGCGCATCGTCCTGCGCGGTCTCGGCGACAGGCGGAACCTGCTCCGCCTGTCTGTTGGCATCGCCACCCGGCGCCGCAGTTTCCGGGAAGGGGCGGCGCTCGTTGAGCCGGGCGATGCCGAAACCACGGAAGCCGGCAAGCTGGCGCGCGGCATCGAGCACCGGCACGCCCGAGATCTCGACCGGTGCGGCCTCGCCGGGCGAATCGGTGCGCCAGAGCACGCTATGGCTGCTCCAGGTCGTGGCCTTGGCGAATCGCTCGATCAGGCCGCCATCGCTGTCGGCAAGGGTGGTGCCGGGCAGGTCCTGCCAGCGCTGGCCGATCAGCCCGGCCGCCGCCGCTTGCCCGGTCAGGACAGCGATATTGTCGGAGAGCTTGGTCAGCCTGCCCTCGCGGTCACTCTGCCAGAGGAAGCGGACCATGGCCGGCTTGGCGGGGGAGGGCGCCTCTTCGCGGGGCGGCGCCGCAACGGCAGCCGGAGCGGCGATAGGGGCACGTTCGGAAGGAGCTGTCTGAGGAACCGAGACGCCGAGGCGGCGCAGTTCGGAAGCCTGCACGGCGAGCGCCAGCGCAGAGCGTCCATTGGCGAGCGAAACCAGCTTGCTGCCGCAGGTGACCGGCACCGCGGCGAAACTCGCAGTCAGGCGCAGGCGCTCGAGGCGGATACCGTTGACCGAGGCCAGGCCGCCGGCCAGCAGGTTCAGGCGCTGCCGCGTCGGTGCCGGCAGGTTCGTCTGTCCGCCGAGCAGCGCTTGCGCGGCGGCGTTGACCAGATACGGCTGCTCGGTGGCCGGGTCCCAGAGCAGCAGGGCTCCGCCGGCGGCAAAGGCTGCAAGGGCGGCGTCTTCAGCCGCCGCCACGCTCCACTTCGCCCAGTCCTCTCCGGCCTCGTTCATGCCTGCCCGCTCGTTCGATCGCGCCTGTTATGCCTAACAAAGCCTTAATAGACCCCAAACGGCGGCAAATCCATGGAGCCGAAGATCGCTCTCCCGCTTCTCATCGAAACAGCGTTAACATGGCGGCTGTCACCGAATGTCACGTTGTTGTCATTGCGGTGCAACAATGATATTGCAGTGCACAATGATCTAGGGATGGATCGCCACACGACAGGAGGATTCGATGAACGGCAAGCTGCCTTATGAAGTGCCCACAGAAATGCGCGAGTTCGCCGAGCGCAGCGTCGAGCAGGCCCGCAAGGCGTTCGACGGATTCATGGGCGCTGCCCATAAGGCTGTCGACAATGCCCATGGTTCGGCCGAGAGCGCCCGCGCCAACACTCAGGACGCGACCCGCAAGGCCATCGCCTATGCCGAGAACAATGTCGCGGCCGCGTTCGATTTCGCCCAGAAGCTGGTGAAGTCGAAGGACCTGACCGAGGTGATGCAGCATCAGTCCGACTTCCTGAAGTCGCAGGTCGCCGCGCTCCAGGATCAGCTCAAGGACCTCGGCACCGCCGCGCAGGATGCCGCGACCAAGGCCGCCGAGACCGTCAGCAAGGCGACCAAGGGTCGCTGAAGCCTGATCGATCGGGCGCGCCCCGGGGGCGCCACATCATAGTTCGGCCGGGCCACGGAGCCCGGCCTTCGCTGTTTGCCGCCGAAGGAGAGCTGTCATGGTCAAGCCTGCTCCGACCCGGACCAAGTCCAAGGTTCCGGTCAGCCTGTCCCCGGTCAAGGCGCTGACGCCCGCGCCCGCCGCGATGCCGCCATCCGCCGTGGAACCCGAGAAGCCGAAGGCCCCCGCGCAGCCCGTTGCTGCCGCTCCTGCCAAGCCGGCGCCTGTCAAGATTGCGGCCTCTGCGCCGTCGCCGACTCCCGCCGCGGCAGCCGAGCCGGCTCCCGTCAGCAAGCCCGCCCTCGCGAGCGCTCCGAAAAAGGCGGCGCCGGTCAAGGTCCGGGTCGAGAAGCCTGCGACCAAGGTTGCCGGGCCGAAGCTGGCCGCGAAGGTCGCCAAGCCTGCCGTCGCGGTGTCCGGGCCGGTGATCGCCGAAACGAAGCCGGCGCTGGCCAAGCCTGCCGTATCCGAATCGGCTCCCGCCAAGGCCGCCGTCGCCAAGCCGGAGCCTGTTCGGCCCGCGCCGGTCGCCCCGGTTGCGAAGCCGGCGGAGCCCGCGCCGGCCGCCAAGGCGCCGCCGCCGCAGCCCGCCTCCCTCGATTCGCTGCCTCTGCCGCGCCCGCCCGAGGCCGCTGCCGTCGTCACGGCGACGGCGATGAGCCAGGCGCTCACCATGGCGCGCGCCTTCGGTGCCCTGCAGGCCCGCATGCTCGATCATGCCTGTGCCGAGCTGGAGGCGACACTCGGCGATGCGCAGTCGCTCGCGCGCACCCACAGCGCCTCGGAGGCGATCGCCTTGCAGGCCAAGGCGGTGCGCCGCAGCTACGAGTCCTATGCCGAGCACCTGAAGGAGCTGGCGCGCACCGCCAACGCGGCCCTGCGCAAGGACTGATCGAGCGGCCGGATTCGGCGCGCGCGAAGGCCGCGCCGAAATTCCGCAGCCGGAGTTGAATTACGCGGTTGCAAAAGCGGAGAGTCGGCACTAGGGTCCGCGCCGCTGACGACCCCCGCCACGGCGGCCGGTCGCGAAGCCCTCGGTACGGGCAGCCATAGCTCAGTTGGTTAGAGCGCTAGATTGTGGATCTAGAGGTCCCCCGTTCAAGCCGGGGTGGCTGTACCATTCCTTTCCCGGACATCGTCGGACATCCCCGCCCCCTTCCGGGTTGCCGGCTCAGTGCCGCTCCCCTTGAAGCGACCTCTGCGCTTCGCCATATCTTGTTCAAGCGGGAGGGTTCGCCTCTCGCCTGCGGGATGCTGCCCGGCGGCGGGTCCCGATGATTGTGAGGCGCCTTTCGAGGGCCTGGAGTGATGACGCGTCCACCTAGCCTGTCCCATCCGTTCCTGCTCGGCTTCGACGATATCGAGCGTGCGCTCGATCGCGTCGCCAAGGGCGCGAGCGAGGGTTATCCGCCCTACAATATCGAGCGGCTGCCCCGGACGGAGGATGAGCCCGACCGCCTGCGCATCACGCTGGCCGTCGCGGGCTTCGCGCGGGAGCAGCTCGAGATCACGCTGGAAGAGAGCCAGCTGACGATCCGGGGGCGCCAGAGCGACGACAAGAATCGCCAGTTCCTGCACCGCGGCATCGCCGCTCGCCAGTTCCAGCGGAGCTTCCTGCTGGCCGACGGCATGCAGGTCCTCGGCGCCGATCTGTCGAACGGCCTGCTCGCGATTGATCTCATCAGGCCGGAACCGGAACGGCTCATCCGGCGTATCGATATCATGAGCCGGGAGTAGAGGGCGGAAACCCGTCCAGCTTTTGAAGGGTGCGTCAGCGGTTTTCGCATCTGTTCATAATTGAAGGCGCAGTATCAGAACCGCATTCGCACTGCTCTGAAGGAGGGCGCGATGAAACAGGACAGCAATCTTATCCAGACCAACCCGCTCACCCCCGCGGAATTCGCCGCGCTCGGTGCTGGCGAGGTTGCTTACATCAAGTCGATGAGCTCCGACGAGCTGATGCGGATTTTCCCGCAGGCTCCCAAGATCGAGTCCGGCTTGCAGCTCTTCACCCTGCTCTCGGCCGACGGCGCACCGATCCTCGTGACGGATTCGCGCGAGGCCGCCACGGCCAATGCCTGGGAGCATGATCTGCGGATGGTCAGCGTCCACTGACGCTGGCCAGCCCGATCTTCAGGGCGCGGTCGCGATCCCGGCGACCGCCGATTGCAGCCTCACGATATCGTCCGGCGTGGACAGGCGGTGATCGCCGTCCTTGATCAGCGTCAGCACGACCGGATCGCCGCTGAGATGCTCGACGAGCTTCAGCGCCTGGCGCCAGGGCACGTCGGGATCGCGCATGCCTTGCAGGATATGCACCGGGCAGCCGGCCTTGATCTCGCCGCCGAACATCAGGTGGCGGCGGCCGTCCTCGATCAGGGCGCGGGTGATCGGGGTCGGTTCGGGTGAGTACTCCGAAGGCCGCAGCCAGACGCCTTCATCAAGGATCGTCCGGCGGATCGAATCGGGCATCTGCGCCCACATCAGATCCTCGGAGAAATCGACGGCCGGCGCGATCAGGACGAGGCCCGCAGGCTGCAACGGCGTACCGACTAGGCGGCGCGCCGCGAGCAGCGCGATCCAGCCGCCCATCGAGGAACCCACCAGGATCGGACGCTGGCGGCACTGGCTTTCGATCGCCGCAACCGCGTCGCCGAGCCAGTCCGACAGGGTGAAGTTGCCGAAGTCGCCATCACTCTCGCCATGGCCGCCATAGTCGAAGCGCAGGCAGGTCCGGCCTGCGTCGCGCGCCCATTCGGCCAGCGCTTCGGCCTTGGTCGCGCGCATGTCGGAACGGAAGCCGCCGAGCCAGACCACCGGCGCGCCGGTTCCCTCCTGCAGGAGATAGGCGAGGCGGCGCTTTGAGGGGCCGTCTCCGACCTCGAGCCATTGCGGCGGCTGGCGCTCCAAGGCAAATCTCCTGTGGCGAATCATCCGGCCGCGGCGATTAGAGGCTGCGGCAGTCAACCGATGGGGGCATATTCGCCCCGTTAAAGAAATTCCAGACCGAGAGCGAATGTCCTTCAAGCCGGGTGCCCATCTTTCTCTGCCTTCGACCGAAACGCATCCGCTGGCGGGGCGGACGATCCTGCAGATCATTCCCGAGCTGGAAGCCGGCGGAGCCGAACGCACTGCCGTCGACATCGCCAAGGGGCTGACCGATGCCGGCGCCCGCGCGCTGGTCGCCACCGAGGGCGGGCGCCTCGTCGCCGAATTGCAGGCCAAGGGCGGGGTCTGGCTGCCGTTTCCGGCCGCCTCCAAGAACCCGGTCGCGATGCTCTTCAACATCCGCAAGCTCGCGCGGCTCTGCAAGCAGGAGGGGGTGGAGCTGATCCATGCCCGCTCGCGCGCCCCGGCCTGGGTCGCGCTCGGCGCGGCGCGGCTGCTGAAGCTGCCTTTCGTCACCACCTATCACGGCTCCTATAACAGCCGCTCTGCGGTGAAGACGCTCTATAACTCGGTGATGGCGCGCGGCGATGTCGTCATCGCCAATTCCCACTACACGGCGGGCCTGATCCAGGCGAAGCATCCGGTGGCGGGTGACCGGGTCAGGGTCGTGAATCGCGGCACCAATTTCTCGGCCTTCGCGCCTGCGGCGGTCGGTGCCGAGCGGGTGCAGGCCCTGCGCAAGGCCTGGGGCGTCGAGCCTCACCAGCGCATCGTGCTGCTGCCCGGCCGTCTGACCAACTGGAAGGGCCAGCGCGTGCTGATCGAGGCGGCGCGCATCATGCGCGACGGCGGCGATACCGACACGGCCTTCATCCTCGCCGGCGATGCGCAGGGCAGGGACGGCTATGTCCGGGAACTCGATGCGCTGATCGCCAAGGCCGGGCTGGAAGGCCGCGTGAAGCGCGTCGGCCACTGCACCGACATGCCGGCGGCGATGCTCTCGGCAGCCGTCGTCGCCGTGCCCTCGACCGATCCGGAAGCCTTCGGTCGCGTCGCGGTCGAAGCGCAGGCGATGGGCACGCCCGTCGTGGTCTCGGATCTCGGTGCCGTGCCCGAGACGGTGCTGGCGCCGCCGCAGACCGCGCCGAGCGAGCGCACCGGCTGGCATGTGCCTCCGGGCGATGCCGCGGCTCTTGCGGCCGGATTGAACGAGGCGCTGGCTTTGCGCCCTTCCGCCCGCGATGCGCTGGCGCGGCGGGCGCGGGTCCATGTCGAGCGGAACTTCTCACTCGAAGCGATGGTCGCGGAAACCCTCGACGTCTATTGCGCGTTGCTGGAGCGCTGACCGGCTTCTGCGGTGGGAGATGCCCGCCATCGCGGTGTCATGCATTGACATCGCCCGTCTTTGTGCAATGTGTCTGCAACAACGGCGCGAAGTGCGCCAAGTACAGGAGAATACCCCCATTCGTCGTCCCTACCGCGCTGCCCCGACCCCGACCAAGGAAGGTCCCCGCTCGAACCGCGATATCCGCGGAGTTCGCGAGGTTCAGCTCATCGACGATACCGGCGCCAACCGTGGCGTGGTCTCGTTCTTCGATGCGTTGAAGCTTGCCGAGGATGCCGGCCTCGACCTCGTCGAGATCGCCCCGAACTCTGTTCCGCCGGTCTGCAAGATCCTCGATTATGGTCGCTTCCGCTTTCTGGAGCAGAAGAAGGCCTCGGAGGCGCGCAAGAAGCAGCGCACCATCGAGATCAAGGAAATCAAGCTGCGCCCCGGCATCGACAAGCACGACTACGACGTGAAGATGAAGGCCATGCACGGCTTCTTCGAGGAAGGCGACAAGGTGAAGGTCACCCTGCGTTTCCGCGGCCGCGAGATGGCGCATCAGGATCTCGGCGTGAAGGTGCTGGAGCGCGTCAAGGTCGATACCGCCGAGATTGCCAAGGTCGAGAGCGACTGGCAGCTCGAAGGCCGCCAGATGGTGATGGTGCTCGCGCCGCGCTGAGGCGCGCGTCATCCACGATCGCTTACGGATCGAGAAAAAGGGCGCCGCTGGCGCCCTTTTTCATTTCGCTTTTTTCAGCAGCCCGTCGAGCATCGCGTCAAAGGCATCGGTCGCGCCTTTGAGCGCGGCTTCCGGGTTGGGCGTATGGGCGATCCACTGTGCTGCGTGCTGGGTCGCACCGAAGATCAGTGTCGCCACCGCTTCGGGATCGAGCGGTGCCAGAACGCCCTCGGCGACGAGCGCGTCGAGGCCTTGGGCCATCATGCGGATGCAGTCGTTCTGGATCGGCCAGCTCCAGGGATCGCCAAGTACGGCCGGGCCGTCGCGCAACATGATGCGTTGCGTTTCCGGCTCCAGCGACATCGCGAGATAGGCGGCGCATTCGTCGCGGAAGCCGGTCCAGCGATCCCCGGCCCTGGCCGAGACGGCGCGCAATCGCACCGTCATCTCCGCGTCGATCTGGTCGATCACGGCGGCGAATAGCCCCTTCTTGTCGCCGAAATGGTGATAGAGCGCGCCGCGCGTCAGCCCTGCTGCAGCGGTCATCTCGTCCATCGAGGCCGCCGCATAGCCCACCGTGCCGAAGGCCGCGCGCGCGGCGGCGATCAGGCTGGCGCGGGTTTCCGCGATCATGTCGGCACGAAGTCTGCGGGCCATCATATCCTCATCACATACGCCTTGTATGTTAATTGACATACGAGGCGTATGCAATTACGCGTTCACTGACATACGCGGCGTATGCCGCATTGCACGGTCTGAATCATGCCTAACCCCTATCGCGAAATCTTCCAGGTGCCTGGCGCCTTCGCCTTTTCCTCGGCCGGTTTCATCGCCCGCCTGCCGGCCTCGATGGTCGGGCTCGGCATCGTCACCATGCTGTCGGAGCGGCGCGGGGAATATGCGATCGCGGGCGCCGTCGCCGCGACCTTCGCGCTCGCGAGCGCGCTGATCACCCCGCAGGTCTCGCGCCTTGTCGATCGTTACGGCCAGCGTCGCGTGCTGCTGCCGGCCGCAGCTGCCGGGGCGCTCGCGCTTGGCGGCCTGATGGTCGCGACCTGGACGGGCGCGCCGAGCTGGCTGCTCTTCGTCTTCGCGCTGCTGGCCGGCCTGATGCCGAGCATCGGTGCAATGGTCAGGGCGCGCTGGACCGAGTTCTATCGCGACACCCCGCAATTGCGCACGGCCTTTGCCTTCGAATCGGTGGTCGACGAGGTCATCTTCATTATCGGGCCGATCGTCGCGATCGGGCTGAGCGTCGGGCTCTTTCCCGAGGCCGGGCCGCTTGCCGCCCTGATCTTCCTCGTCGTCGGCGTGCCCTTGCTCTGCGCGCAGCGGCGCACCGAGCCGCCCGTCCGTGCGCGTGTCGTCGGCACGGACACCTCGGTCATCCGCGTCGGGGGCGTCCAGATCATTGTGCTCGTGATGATCGCGATCGGTGCGATCTTCGGAACGGCCGAGATCACTGCCGTCGCGTTCGCGGAGGCGCAGGGACAGAAGGCGGCGGCGAGCCTGCCTCTCGCCGTCTATGCGACGGGTTCGCTCATCGTTGGCCTCGTCTTTGGCACGATGAGGCTCAAGGCTTCGCTCGCCATGCAGTTCCTCGCCGCGATCGCGCTGGCGGCGGCGACCACCTTGCCGCTGCTGGCGGTAACCGGGCTCTACTCGCTGGCGCTGGTCTTCTTCATGGCGGGCGCGGCGGTTTCGCCGACCATCATCATCGCCATGGGCCTGGTCGAGCGTCTGGTGCCGCCGCGCCAGCTCACCGAGGGCATGACCTGGGCCATCACCGGCATCAATATCGGCATGGCGGCCGGCGCCTCGGCCGCCGGCATCCTGATCGACATCCATGGCGCCCATAGCGGCTTCTGGGTCTCAGTCGGGGCGGGCGTCGCCGCGCTGCTGGTCGTGCTCGTCGGCTACAGCCGCCTGCTCGGCGCGCGGGCGGAGGCCCTGGTCTGCGAAGCCGCCTGAGGATAAGAGCGGGGCACCTTGCGCGGCATTGCCGGCTTCGCACTTGCAAAAGCCGTTGATTTCTGCGATAGGCCCGGCCTTCGATCGCCCGGCTGATAAGGGCTGCCGTGGCGATCGTGCTTTGCTTCCTGAAAGCAAGACATTGGCAACGCGTTCAAAAGACGCGCAGCCACGACCATTGAGGAGCTCAAATGCCCAAGATCAAGACCAAATCGGCCGCCAAAAAGCGGTTCAAGATCACCGGAACCGGCAAGGTGCTCTACGCCCAGGCCGGCAAGCGTCACGGGATGATCAAGCGGACCAACAAGCAGATCCGCAATCACCGCGGCACCACGACCCTCTTCGAGGGCGATGCTGCCAACGTGAAGAAGTTCTTCCTTCCCAACGGCTGACGCCACCTGACATTCCGGAGATCATGACATGGCTCGCGTGAAACGGGGCGTTACCGCCCACGCCAAGCACAAGAAGACGTTCAAGGCCGCCAAGGGCTTCTATGGCCGCCGCAAGAATACGATCCGCGCCGCCAAGGCGGCCGTCGATCGCTCGATGCAGTACGCCTATCGCGACCGCAAGAACAAGAAGCGCACGTTCCGCGCGCTCTGGATTCAGCGTCTCAACGCTGCGGTGCGCGAGCACGGCCTGACCTATTCGGTCTTCATCGGCGGCCTGATCAAGTCGGGCATCGAGCTGGACCGCAAGACCCTGTCGGCCATGGCCATCGACGACGCAGCCTCGTTCGCTGCCGTGGTCGAGACGGTCAAGGGCGTGCTGGGCGCCGAGGCCAAGGCTGCCTGAGCAGTCTTGCAGTGCTGAATTGGAAAAGGCCGGCGGTGACGCTGGCCTTTTTCTTTGGGTTGCTCCTCCGTCATGCTCGCCCTTGTGGCGAGCATCCACGTCTTGAGCACGAGCTTCGACCAGCGAAGACGTGGATGGTCGGGACAAGCCCGACCATGACGATGCGATGGGTGCCCTACGTCTGCACGCTGCCGTTCTTCGGCTGGTTCCAGCCGTCGCCGGCGCCTTCGGCGATCCGGTCGTAAGCCTCCTCCGGCGAATCCGCGTAAGCGAACAGCTTCAGGTCGTCGGGCCGGATGAAGCCGGCCTCGGCCATGCGCTCGAGATTGAGCAGGCCCTTCCAGTAGCCGGAATCGTAGAGCACGATCGGTACCGGCCCCATCTTGCCGGTCTGGACCAGCGTCATGATCTCGAAGAGTTCGTCGAGCGTGCCGAAGCCGCCGGGGAAGACGACCAGTGCCGAGGCGCGCATCGCCAGATGCATCTTCCGCATCGCGAAATAGTGGAACAGGAAGGTCAGGTCCGGGGTCGACCAGGCATTCGGCTCCTGCTCGTGCGGCAGGGTGATATTGAAGCCGATCGAGATCGCGCCGGCTTCCGTCGCGCCGCGATTGGCCGCTTCCATGATGCCCGGCCCACCGCCCGTGGCGATGACGTGATGGCGCCCGGCCTCGCCATCGCGCAGCGCGCCCCCGCGCTCCGAGGCGATGCGGCCGAAGGTGCGGGCGGCCTCGTACCAGGGATTGCCCTCGCGCACCCGGGCCGAGCCGAAGACGACGATGGTCGAGACGACGCCGCGGGCCCTCAGGCTGTCTTCTGCCTTCTGGTATTCCAGCATGAAGCGCGCGCCGCGCATCGAATCGCCGAGGATGAAATCCGGGTCGAGCGCGGCCATCCGGTAAGAGGGCGATTCCTTCTGGCGGGTATTGTCGGGCAAGGCAGCCTCCTCAAGTCGTCGCTTCGCTCTGGCATAACCCGGCCGTTCCCGCTAGAACGCGCCCGTTCCCACGCCTTCAAACGCTTGCGACTGAATTCATGACCGATATCGCCACCCTGGAACGCGACGTCCTCGCCGCGATCGATTCTGCCGCCGATGAAGCCGCCATCGAGGATGTGCGCATCGGCGCCCTCGGCAAGTCGGGCTCGATCTCGGGCCTGCTCAAGACCTTGGGCAGCATGACGCCGGACGAACGCAAGGAGAAGGGGCCCCAGATCAACGGCCTGCGCGACCGCGTGCAGGGCGCGATTGCGGCCCGCAAGGAAGCGCTCGGCGAGGCTGCTCTCGAAGCCCGGCTCGCCTCCGAGCGCGTCGACGTGTCGCTGCCGGTGCAGGACGGCCCGGAGGCGCGGGGTCGCATCCACCCGATCAGCCAGGTCATCGACGAGATCACCGCGATCTTCGGCGACATGGGCTTCGCGATTGCCGAAGGGCCGGATGTCGAGACCGACGATCTCAACTTCACCAAGCTGAACTTCCCGGTCGGCCATCCCGCCCGCGAGATGCACGACACCTTCTTCTTCGCGCCCGATGAGAACGGCGAGCGCAAGCTCCTGCGCACCCACACCTCGCCGGTTCAGGTCCGCACCATGCTGGCGCAGCAGCCGCCGATCCGCGTGATCTGCCCGGGCCGGACCTATCGCAACGATTCCGACCAGACCCACACCCCGATGTTCCATCAGGTCGAGGGGCTCGTCATCGACAAGTCCGCCAATCTCGGCCACCTCAAGTGGATCCTGGAGGAGTTCTGCAAGTCCTTCTTCGAGATCGACGACGTGAAGATGCGCTTCCGCCCGTCCTTCTTCCCCTTCACCGAGCCCTCGATGGAGGTCGACATCCAGTGCTCGCGCAAGGGCGGCGAAATCCGCTTCGGCGAGGGCGACGACTGGCTGGAAATCCTCGGCTGCGGCATGGTCCACCCGAACGTGCTGAAGAATTGCGGGCTCGACCCGGAGGTCTATCAGGGCTTCGCCTGGGGCATGGGCATCGATCGCATTGCCATGCTGAAATACGGCATGCCGGACTTGCGCCCCTTCTTCGAGGCGGATGTGCGCTGGCTCGCCCATTACGGCTTCCGCCCGCTCGACCTGCCGACGCTGACGGGCGGTCTCTCCTCATGACGGCATCGACCGGGCAGGGGAGGGCGCGATGACGCCTGCGGGCTGGGCGGCGGCGATCGCCGTGCTGCTGGTCGTGATGAACCTGGTCAGCCAGGCCATCGCGCTCTGGCGGCTGCGCCGGCCCCTGCAGCGCTCGGCCTTGCTCGACGAATTGCCGCCGGTCACGATCGTCCGCCCGGTGCGCGGCATCGAGGCCTTCAGCCGCGAGACGGCGGTCTCGGGGCTGGAGCTCGACTATCCCCGCTACAGCACGATCTTCTGCGTCGCCGATGCCCATGACCCGATCATCCCGCTGATCGAGGAATTGGTCGGCATCTACGGCGCCGAGAAGGTTCGCCTGATCGTCGGCGACGTGCCGGTCAGCGCCAACCCCAAGCTCAACAACTGCGTGCGCGGCTGGGAGGCGGCTCCGACTGACTGGGTCATCCTCGCCGATTCCAACGTGCTGATGCCCAAGGATTACATTCAGCGCATGCTGGCCGCCTGGCAGCCCACGACCGGCCTCGTCTGTTCGACGCCGGCCGGCTCCCGGCCTCTGTGCATTGGCGCCGAAGTCGAATGCGCCTTCCTCAACGCCTTCCAGGCGCGCTGGCAATATGTCGGCGAGGCGCTGGGCCTCGGCTTCGCGCAGGGCAAGTCGATGCTCTGGAACAAGCCCTTCCTCGACGCCAATGGCGGCATCGCCGCGCTCGGTGCCGAGATCGCCGAGGATGCGGCCTCGACCAAGCTGGTGCGCAATACCGGCCGGCAGGTCCATCTCGTCGGCCAGCCCTTCGAGCAGCCGCTTGGCCGGCGCCGACTGAGGGACGTCGTGCAGCGCCAGTTCCGCTGGGCGCGTCTGCGGCGCGTGACCTTCCTGCCCTTCTTCGCGCTGGAGATCCTCTCCACGCCTTTCCTTGCCGCCGTGCTCGCTGCTTCCGGCGCATCCGCGCTGGGGCTGTCGGCCTGGCTCGCGCCGCTCCTCGTCCTGCTCGTCTGGTATGTCGGCGATATCGTGCTGTCCGCCAGCGTCGGCTGGTTCCTGAACTGGCGTACGCCGCTCGCCATGCTGGCACGCGACATCGCCTTCCCCGGCATCTGGGCCTATGCCTTCGTCGGCGGCGAGGTGAGCTGGCGCGGCAATGCCATGAAGATCCGCACGGACGGCGCCAACAAGCTCAACGATGCGCGGCCGGCGGCGTCGGCACAGGCGGGGCACGATGGACGCTGACCTCGTCGCCTCCCTGCCCGAGCGCTATCGCGGCTGCCCGAGCTTTTCCTTCGGCGACAGCCCGGAACTCGCGAACGAACTCGCGGCGCTGGTCATCAGCGGCCGCAAGATCGCGACGGTGAACACGCTCGGGGCGCCCGATTGCCCCAAGCTCAACGAGCTCTGGATCGTGCTCGATGGCGCCGGGCGGCCGGTCTGCGTCATCGAGACGATCGAGCTCATCCCGCGACGCTTCGACGAAGTTGACGAGGCCTTCGCCTTCGACGAAGGGGAGGGCGACCGCTCCTTGGCCTTCTGGCGGGACGCCCACGAATCCTATTTCCGGCGCATCGGTGTCTTCAGCCCCGACATGCCCTTGCTTTGCGAACGCTTCCGTCTGGTGGAAGTGCTCGCCCCGATGGACGCAGACGCATGAAGTTCACGATCTCCTGGCTCAAAGAGCATCTCGACACCGACGCCTCCGTTGCGGAGATCGCCGAGACCTTGACCCGCGTCGGCCTCGAGGTCGAGGCGATCGAGGATCGCGCCGCCGCGCTGTCGGCCTTCACCATCGCCTACGTCATCGAGGCGAAGCAGCACCCGAACGCCGATCGCCTGCGCGTCTGCATGGTCGATACCGGCGCGGGCGAGCCCGTGCAGGTCGTCTGCGGCGCGCCGAACGCCCGCACCGGCATGAAGGGCGTGTTCTCGCCGCCGGGCAGCTACATCCCCGGCAAGAAGGTCACGCTCGGCAAGGGCGTGATCCGCGGCATCGAATCGAACGGCATGCTGGTCTCGGAAGCCGAGCTCGAGCTCTCCGAGGATCATGACGGCATCATCGAACTGCCGGCGGATGCTCCGGTCGGCCAGCCCTACGCCCTTTATGCCGGGCTCGACGACGCCGTGATCGAGATCGCGGTGACGCCGAACCGGGCCGATGCGCTCGGCGTTGCCGGTATCGCCCGCGACCTCGCCGCCGCCGGCATCGGCAAGCTCAAATCGAAGGCCATCCAGCCGATCCCTGGCTCCTTCCCGTGCCCGGTCAAGGTCACGCTCGACTTCGCTGGCGAGGACAAGAAGCTCTGCCCGGCCTTCGCGCTGCGCCTCGTGCGCGGCGTCAGGAACGGCCCCTCGCCGGACTGGCTGCAGGCGCGCCTGCGCGCTGTCGGCCTGCGTCCGATCAACGCGCTGGTCGACATCACCAATTTCATGACGCTCGACCGCAACCGGCCGCTGCACGTCTTCGACGCCGCCAAGGTGAAGGGCAATCTCACCGTCCGCCGCGCCAAGGCTGGCGAGACGATCCTCGCCCTCGACGGCAAGACCTATACGCTGACCGACGAGCAGGTCGTGATCGCCGACGAGCACGGCGTTGAATCGCTCGCCGGCATCATGGGCGGCGAGGCCTCGGGCTCAAGCGAGACCACCACCGATGTGCTGATCGAGAGCGCGCTCTGGGACCCGCTCAATGTCGCCCGCTCCGGCCGCGCGCTCGGCATCAATTCGGATGCGCGCTATCGCTTCGAGCGTGGCGTCGATCCCGATTTCGCCCGGCCGGGCCTCGATCTCGCAACCGCGCTGGTGATCGAACTCTGCGGCGGCGAAGCTTCCGAGATGGAATTCGTCGGCGAGTTGCCCGGCAGCCCGGCCGTGATCGATTTCCCCTGGTCCGAGGTCAAACGCCTGACCGGGCTCGACCTGCCGCAGGCGGAGATGCAGGCGGCTCTCATCTCGCTCGGCTTCGACGTCTCTGGCGCGGGTGACCGAGTGAAGGTGGCGCCGCCGTCCTGGCGCGCCGATGTCGGCGGCAAGGCCGATCTTGTCGAGGAGATCGTCCGCATCGCCGGGCTCGACCGCGTCGCCTCGACGCCGCTGCCGCGCATCAAGGGCGAGGTCGTCAAGCCGGTGCTCACCGTGCTGCAGAAGCGCACCCGCACCGCCAAGCGCACGCTCGCCGCGCGCGGCCTCGTCGAGGCCGTGACCTGGTCCTTCATCTCGCATGATCAGGCCAAGCTCTTCGGCGGCGGTTCGCCGAAGCTGGCGCTTGCCAACCCGATCGCCGCCGATCTCTCGGATATGCGCCCCTCGCTGCTGCCGGGGCTGATCCGCGCCGCGCAGAGCAATGCCGATCGCGGCTTCCCGGATGTCGCGCTGTTCGAGGTCGGTCAGGTCTTCAAGAGCGACGAGCCGGAAGGCCAGCTCATCGCCGCGAGCGGTCTGCGCCGCGGCACCGCCCGCCTCGACGGCACCGGCCGTCACTGGGATGGCGGCGCGAAGAATGTCGATGTCTTCGATGCCAAGGCGGATGTGCTCGGCCTGCTCTCTGGGCTCGGCATTCCGACCGGCGGTCTCCAGATCGTCGCGGGTGGCCCGGCCTGGGCGCATCCCGGCCGCTCGGCCACGCTCCAGTTCGGCCCCAAGGGCGTGATCGGCGCCTTCGGCGAGGTTCATCCCAAGATCCTCAAGGCGCTCGACGTGAAGGGGCCGCTGGTCGCCTTCGAGATCCATCTCGACGCGCTGCCGCTGCCCAAGGCCAAGCCGACCAAGGTCAAGCCGAAGCTCGTGCTCTCCGACTTCCAGCCGGTGACGCGCGATTTCGCCTTCATCGTCGACAAGGCGGTGGCGGCCGGCGACATGGTCAAGACGGCGCAGGGCGCCGACCGCGCGCTGATCGCCAATGTCGGCGTCTTCGACCTCTATGAAGGCGCGGGCGTCGAGGCCGGCAAGAAGTCGGTCGCGCTGGCGGTGACGCTGCAGCCGACCGAGAAGACGCTGACCGAGGCCGAGATCGAGGCCGTCGGCAGCAAGATCGTCGCCGAGATCGGCAAGCGCTACGGCGCGACGCTCCGCGGCTGATATCGTCTTGTCGTCATGGTCGGGCTTGTCCCGACCATCCACATCTTCCTTGGTCGAGGACGGTGTTCAAGACGTGGATGCTCGCCACAGGGGCGAGCATGACGGGTCGGCTCGCCCGCATTCGTCAGCCAGAAGCCGCTTCTCACCATTTATCGATATTATGTAATAATCCGTGCGCGAAATCCCTAAGCTATCGGGGTATGCGCTGACGCATTCTTGCATTCCTGCGGTTCTATGTTTCTCACCGAACGTCCCGTCACGGACAATCTGTTCCCCGGTTTTCGTCTGCTCGACGTCGCGACGTCGGGCCCGCGGATTCGCGCGCGGATCGGCGGTGAGGGGCCGCCACTCCTGCTGCTGCACGGCTATCCGCAGACGCATGTGATGTGGCGCCGGATCGCCCCGCTGCTCGCGCCGCACTTCACCCTGATCTGCCCGGACCTGCGCGGCTACGGCGATTCCGACAAGCCGCCGAGCGACGCCGGGCACGCGCCTTACGCGAAGCGCGCGATGGCGCAGGACATGGCCGAGGTGATGAGCGTGCTGGGGCACGAGCGCTTCTTCGTCGGCTCGCATGACCGCGGCGCCCGCGTCGCGCATCGTCTGGCGCTCGACCATGGCGAGCGCGTCCTGAAGCTCGCCACCCTCGACATCGCGCCGACGCGCGAGATGTATCGCGACACGACCGACGCTTTCGCCCGCGCCTACTGGCACTGGTTCTTCCTGATCCAGCCGGCCCCGATGCCGGAACGCATGATCGAGAGCGATCCGGATTTCTACTGGACGAGCCGGCGCGCCTCCGACATGCGCCTGTTCGAGCCGGAGGCACTTGCCGAATACCTGCGCTGCTTCCGCGATCCCGCCATGATCCATGCCAGCTGCGAGGATTATCGCGCCGCCGCGACGATCGACATCGCCCATGACGATGCCGATGGCGGCCGGAAGCTCGCCTGCCCGCTGCTGGCGCTCTGGGGCGAGCGCGGCGTCATCGGCAAGTGCTTCGACCCTCTGGCCTTGTGGCGCGAGCGTGCGCAGGATGTGCGCGGCCGGGCTCTGCCCGGCGGACATTATCTGGCGGAGGAGGTCCCCGATCTCGTCGCCGCCGAGTTCAGGGCTTTCTTCGGAGAAACCGCATGACCGGGACCAACCGCGTTTACCGCATCGCCGTGATCGCCGGTGACGGCATCGGCAAGGAAGTCATGCCCGAGGGCCTGCGCGTGCTGGAGACCGCCTCGAAGAAATACGGCTTCGAGCTGCGCCTCGACTCGTTCGATTTCTCCTCCTGCGACTACTACGCCAAGCACGGCAAGATGCTGCCGGACGACTGGAAAGAGAAGATCGGCGGCCATGACGCAATCTATTTCGGCGCCGTCGGCATGCCCCAGCAGGTGCCGGACCATATCTCGCTCTGGGGTTCGCTGCTGCTGTTCCGGCGCGAGTTCGACCAATACGTCAACCTGCGCCCCGTCCGCCTGATGCCTGGCGTGCCCGGCCCGCTCGTGGGTCGCAAGCCCGGCGATATCGACTTCTTCGTCGTGCGCGAGAACACCGAGGGCGAGTATTCCTCGGTCGGCGGCCGGATGTATGCCGGCACCGAGCGTGAGATCGTCATCCAGGAAACGGTGATGAGCCGCGTCGGCGTCGACCGCGTGCTGAAATACGCCTTCGATCTGGCGCAGCGCCGCCCGCGCAAGAAGCTGACCTCCGCCACCAAGTCGAACGGCATCTCGATCACCATGCCCTACTGGGACGAACGGGTGAAGGAGATGGCGAAGAGCTATCCGGGCGTCGCCGTCGACCAGTACCATATCGACATCCTGACCGCGCATTTCGTGCTCAATCCGGACCGTTTCGACGTCGTCGTCGCCTCCAACCTGTTCGGCGACATCCTTTCCGATCTCGGCCCGGCCTGCACGGGCACGATCGGCATCGCGCCCTCCGGCAACATCAACCCGACCGGCGACCATCCCTCGCTGTTCGAGCCGGTTCACGGTTCGGCGCCGGATATCGCCGGGCAGGGCATCGCCAATCCCGTCGGCATGATCTGGTCCGGCGCGATGATGCTCGACCATCTCGGCGAGCACGAGGCCGCGAAGGGCATCGAGGCCGCGATCGAGCGCGCGCTCGGCGACGCCCGGACCCGCACGCGCGATCTCGGTGGCTCGCTCGGCACGGAAGCCGCCGGCAAGGCCGTCGAGCAGGCGCTTTAGGACGGTCGGCTGGGCGTCATGCGCAATATGTATTCAAAGGTTTGATGATCATGGATTTGTCGTCGGTTTCGATCGTCGACCCGCTTGTCTGGGGCAAGCTGGCCGAGATCATCCTGCTCAACATCGTGCTCTCGGGTGACAACGCCGTCGTCATCGCGCTGGCTTGCCGGGCGCTGGCACCGGCGCAGCGCACCAAGGGCATCGCGCTCGGCGCCGGTGTCGCGGTCGTGCTGCGCGTGCTCTTCACCGTGCTGATTGCCTCGCTCCTGAACACGCCCCTCCTGCGCATCGTCGGCGCGGGCCTTCTGATCTGGATCGCGGTCAAGCTGATCGTCGAGGACGAGGGCCAGGACGAGGATTCGATAACCGCCAGCAGCAAGCTCTGGAAGGCGGTGCAGACCGTCGCGATCGCCGACATCGTCATGAGCCTCGACAATGTGCTGGCCATCGCCGCCGTTGCCAAGGATTCAATTCCCCTGCTAATCGCCGGCTTGGTCATCTCGATCCCGCTGATCGTGCTCGGCGCTTCGCTGATCACCAGCTTGCTGACTCGCTTCCCGGTCCTGGTCTGGGCCGGCGCGGCGCTGCTGGGCTGGGTCGCGGGCGAGATGTTCGAGAGCGATCCCTGGCTGATCGCCCGCTTCGGCGAAGAACTGCTGCACAAGCTCGAATACCCGGCCGCGATCCTGGGCGCGTTGCTCGTGCTCGGCCTCGGCTACCTCATCAAATCACGCCGGCCCGATCCGGCTCTCTGACAAACTGCAAAGGGACAACCTGACCGATGGATTTCGCATCTTCCGCCTTCTGGACTTCGCTGCTCCAGATCATCTGGATCGATCTGCTGCTTTCGGGCGACAACGCGGTCGTGATCGCGCTCGCCGTGCGCTCGCTGCCGGAGAAGCAGCGCAAGGTCGGCATCTGGCTCGGCGCCGCTGCGGCGGTGGGCTTGCGCATCATCTTCGCGGTGGTTGTCAGCTACCTCCTGAACATCCCGTTCCTGAAGGTCGTCGGCGCGCTGCTCCTGTTCTGGATCGCCATCAAGCTCGCCAAGGGTGAGGAAGAGGCGCATGGCGAGGTCGCAGCCAGCGACAATCTCTGGAAGGCGGTACGCACCATCGCCATCGCCGACGCGGTGATGAGCCTCGACAACGTGCTCGCGATCGCTGCCGCGGCGCGTGGCCATTTCGAGCTGTTCGTGTTCGGCCTGCTGCTGACGATCCCGCTCATCATCTTCGGCGCCCGCATGCTCTCGACCATTCTCGAACGCTTCCCGATCTTGATCTGGCTCGGTGCGGCCCTGCTCGGCTGGATCGCCGGCGAGATGCTGCTCAGCGACATGGCGGTGATGCAGTGGCTTCAGGTGCACATGCCGAATTGGGTCCAGACCGTGCCGGTCTCCGACACCAACCCGGCCGGTCTCCTGCCTGCGAAGGTGCCGTTCTATACGGCGGCGGTGCTCGGTGCGGCTTTCGTCTGCATCGTCGGCTACGCCCTCAAGAAGAAGCCGATCGATCAGCTGGGCTGATGCGTTCAGCCTGACGGGTCACGACAATTGCGGCGGCCATGATCTCATGGCCGCCGTTTTTCATGGCGCGCAGAGCGCCGGCGATGTCGGCAGGTGCGGAGGCGTCGGTCACCCGAAAGGCTGTCTCCGACAGGAGCGATACCGCGAAACTCTCCGGCGCCCTGCGAAAGCCCGATCCCAGCGCCTTCACATAGGCTTCCTTCGCAGCCCAGAGGCGGGCGAAGTTCCGGGCTTGTTGGGCAGCGCCCGCTGCTGCGAGGGCGCTGCGCTCATCGGGATGCAACAGGTCGAGCGGCGGCGCGGTCCGCTCGTCGACCTGCTCCACGTCGACCCCCAGCGGCTGGCATGCCAGGCCGACGGCGACGACGCCGGCCCGCGTCGCCAGCGAGAGATGGAGACCGGTCTCTCGGGGGAGATCGAGAAACGGACGTCCGGCCGCGTCGTGCGCGATGGCGACATCGCCCTCGCGGCAGCCGAGCTGGCGCGCCAGGATCGACCGCGCCATGCCACGTCTGAGCGCCGAGCGCTCCGTCAGGTTGTGCGGATTGGCATCCGTCCGGACGAGCCAGATCGCGGGAAGGGCAGGGGCGATGGCGTCGGCATCGTCGAACCAGTGCATCGCCCATCTGTAATGCTCCTGCCGAAGGCTGTCGCGCCCTGCGCGGAATTCATGCAGCCGCACCGTTCGCGCGCGTTGACCTTCGCGCGGGCTTTCCCGCTTTTGGAAGGATCATGTCAGACGAACCGAACACGCCACCGGTTAACCCGGAAGCGCCGATCACCGCTGCGGGTATGATGCTCGGACTGCGCAAGGTCTCCGTGCTGATGCCGGGTATCGTCGTCTTCGCCGTCGCCTTCGGCGCGGCCGCGTCGGCCAAGGGACTGTCCTTCTTCCAGACCATGCTGATGAGCGGCTTCGTCTATGCGGGCGTCGCCCAGCTCGTCTCGCTGGAACTCTGGCGCCCCGAATGGAGCTGGGGCGCCATTGCCGGCATCGCCGTGGTCACCGCGACCGTCAATGCGCGTATGGTGCTGCAGGGCGCCTCGCTGCAGCCTTGGTTCGCGAAATATCCGAAGACGCTCAACGCCTTCCATCTGTTCTTCTTCACCGATGCCAACTGGCTGATCGGCACGCGCTACCGGGCCGAGGGCGGGCGCGATCTCGGCGTGCTGGTCGGTGCGGGGCTCGCGCTCTGGCTGGTCTGGGTGATCGCGACCGGCGGCGGCTATATGCTCGGCGCGCTGGTGAGCGATCCGCGCCGTTACGGCATCGACCTGGTCATGCCGATCTTCTTCGCCGCGATGATCGTGCCGCTCTGGCGCGGTCGGCGCGGCATGGTGCCATGGGCCGTCGCCGGCCTCGTCGCGCTGGTCACGGCGCGTCTCGTCGACGGCTATGCCTTCATCATCGTCGGCTCGCTCGCCGGCGCGGTCACGGGGGCGTTCAGCGATGACGCTGCCTGATCCCGGCGCCTGGGGCGCGATCATCGCCATCACAGCGATGGCGGCCGCGACCTATCTCTGCCGCATCTCCGGCGTGGCGCTGATGAGCATCATCCCGCTGACCCCGCATGTCCGGCGCGGGCTTGCGGCGCTGCCCGGCTCGATCGTGGTGGCGACGGTGCTGCCCCTGATCGAGCGATTGGGTTGGGCTGCGGCGGTCGCGCTGCTGGCCGCCGTCGGCACCATGATCCTGCGGCGCAGCGAATTGCTGGCGCTGCTGGTCGGCATGGCGGCGATCTCGGGCCTGCGCGCGCTGGGCTACTGATCCATCACGCGGGCCGATTGCTTCCATCACATCACGTCATCCCGATATGCATTGCCGCATGTTGACGGCGAGCGGTGGGGGGAGGACGGTGCGGCTGAGTTAAATCGCCTACAATGGAGCGCCGTCATGGCATGGTATTCTCAGACGTGGACCTGGTTCGATGGCGCCTGGCATGAGGGCAACCCCGGCATCGTCGGTCCGCGCAGCCATGTGCTCTGGCAGAGCTCCTCGGTCTTCGACGGCGGCCGCTATTTCGACGGCGTCGCGCCCGATATCGACCTGCATGCCGCCCGCGTGAACCGCTCGGCGACGGCGCTCGGCCTGAAGCCGACCGTCGAGGCGGATTTCATCGTCGGGAAGATGTTCGAGGGCGTCAAGAAATTCGCTCCCGGCACGGCGATTTACGTCAAGCCGATGTACTGGGGCGAGGCGGACGGCCCGTCCACCATCATGCCCGATCCCGAATCGACCCAGTTCGCGCTCTGCCTGTTCGAGGCGGCGATGCCGCAGCCGACCGCCGGCTTCTCGGTGACCAAGGGCGCCTTCCGCCGCCCGAGCTACGAGACCGCCCCGACGGACGCCAAGGCCGGCTGCCTCTACCCGAACAATGCCCGCGTGCTGAAGGTGGCCAAGGCCGCCGGCTTCGACAACGCGCTGGTGCTCGACATGCAAGGCAATGTCGCGGAGACCGCGACCTCGAATATCTTCCTTGCCAAGGACGGCGTCGTGAAGACCCCCGTTCCGAACGGCACCTTCCTGAACGGCATCACCCGCCAGCGCGTCATCAAGCTGATGCGCGAGAGCGGCATTCCGGTCGAGGAATGCAGCCTGCGTTACGAGGATTTCGAGCAGGCCGACGAGATATTCATGTCCGGCAACTATTCCAAGTGCATGCCGGTGACCCGCATCGACAACCGCACGCTCCAGCCCGGCCCGCTCTTCCGCCGCGCCCGCGAGCTCTACATGGACTACGCTCACAGCAAGCCGAAGGCGGCCTGAGCCGAAAGGCCTGATCCATGGCGCGCCTCGCTACGCGATTGACCGAACGCCTCGGCATCGCCCATCCCATCCTGTCGGCGCCGATGGCGCTGGCAGGCGGCGGGGCACTCGCCGCTGCGGTCACCCGTGCCGGCGGCCTCGGCCTCATCGGTGGGGGCTATGGCGACGCCGGTTGGATCGAGCAGCAGTTCGCGGCAGCCGGCAATACCCAGGTCGGCTGCGGCTTCATCACCTGGTCGATGGCGAAAAAGCCTGAGCTTCTGACGCAGGCGCTGGCGCACAAGCCGGCAGCGCTGATGCTCTCCTTCGGCGATCCGCGCCCCTTCGCCACCGAGATCGCGGCGGCGGGCGTGCCCTTGATCTGCCAGTGCCAGACGCTTGCCCATGTCCGGGACGCCATCGAGGCGGGCGCGACCATCATCGTCGCGCAAGGTTCCGAAGCCGGCGGGCATGGTGCCACTCGTGCGACGTTGCCCTTCGTGCCGGAAGCGGTCGACCTGATCGCCCGGGAAAGCCCCGATACACTGCTCGTTGCCGCTGGCGGCATCGCCGATGGCCGCGGGCTCGCTGCGGCCCTGATGCTTGGCGCCGATGGCGTGCTGGCCGGCACGCGCTTCTGGGCGAGCCGTGAAGCGATGGTGCACGAGCGCCATCACGCGGTGGCCGTCGCCGCGACCGGCGACCAGACCGTGCGCTCCTCGCTGCCCGATATCGCCCGCCAGCTCGACTGGCCGAAGCCCTTCGATATCCGCGTCTCGGACAATGCCTTCATCGCGAAATGGGCCGGGCGCGACGCCGCTCTGAAGGACGCCATCGCAGCCGAGGGGCCGGCCTATCGCGAAGCTTTCATGGCCGGCGATCCCGACAAGGCCGCCGTCATCTTCGGCGAGGCCGCCGGCTTGATCACGGATATTCCCGGCGCTGGCGAGATCGTCGAGCGCATGGTTGCCGAAGCCGTGGCCCTGCTCGGCGGAGCAGGGGGCTTCGTCGCCTGATCGTCCCTTGGGAACTGCCCTTTGTCATTCCGGGTTCGCCCTTCGGGCGCCCCGGAATGACAGAGGGCACAGGCTGTCCGCTTCAGTGCAACAACCTGAGCAGCCCCGTCACCTTGAGCAAGCCGCCGGCCAGCACGGCGTAAAGCACGGCCGCAATCCCGGACACGAGAAGCACCGCCATCAAGATCGGTTCGAAGGGCAGGGCCGCCGTCAGCTTGAGCGCCGTCGGTTTCCCCCACCAGGCCAGCAGGCCGCAGAGCGCCGCCGCCCCGCAGATGATCGCCGCGTAGCCCGGCAGGCGCCGGTCGAGCTCGGTCAAGCCGCGTCGCCGCGCCAGCACGAACAGCGCGATCAGATTGACCCAGGCGCCGGCGGCGGTCGCGAGCGCCAGGCCCGGCGCGCCCCAGTCGCGCCAGAGCAGGAGCTTCAGCGCGAGATTGCACGCGATGGCCGCGAGCGAGACAAGCATCGGTGTCGTCGTGTCGCCGCGCGCCTGGAAAGCCGAGACCTGCGTGCGGATCATCACGATCGCCGGTAAGCCGAGCGCATAGGCGAAGAGCACGGCACCGGCCGCCGCGCTCGCCGGCGCATCGAAGGCGCCGCGTTGGAACAGGCCGGCGACCATCAGTTCCGGTACGGCGACGAAGGCGGCGACGAAGGGCGCACTGGCGGCGAGCGAGATCGCGATGGCGCGGTTCTGCGCGCGGTTGGCGGCGGCCTCGTCGCCCCGCGCGACGGCGCGGCTCATCGCCGAAAGCGCGACGGTGCCGACAGCGATCGCGATCAGCCCGAGCGGCAACTGGTAGAGCCTCTCGGCATAGTAGAGCGCCGCATAGCCGCCGCGGGGCAGCAGCGAGGCGATGATGGTGTCGGCGAAGATCGCGATCTGCACGCCGGCCGAGCCTATCACGGCCGGGCCGAAAGCCTTCAGGAAACGCCGGACCCCGGCATCCCGCCGTGGCCGCACCAGCTTGCTCGAAACGCCGGCCCGCTTGGCAGCGACATAGAGCAGGCCCCATTGCGCCACGCCTGAGATCGCAACCCCCCAGGCGGCGGCATGGGCTGCGCTCGGAAACAGGAAGGGCACGGCCAGCGCGGCGATGACGAAGAGGTTGAACAGGATCGGCGCGGCGGCGAAGGCGGCATAGCGCTCGACGGCGTTGAGCGTTGCCCCGAGGAACGTGACCATGGTCACGAACAGCAGATAGGGGAAGGTGATCCGCGTCAGCGCGACCGCAAGCTCGAACACCGCCGGGTCCTTGCTGAAACCCGGCGCCAGCAACGTCACCAGCCAGGGCATCAGGGGCAGCGCCAGCGCCAGCAGCGCGACCTGCACGATCAGCAGCACTGTGAAGAGCCGGTCGGCGAAGAGATTGGCCGCCTCCTGCCCCTGCTTCTCGGCAACATGGGCATAGGTCGGCACATAGGCCTGGTTGAAGGCGCCTTCGCCGAAGATGGCGCGGAAATGGTTGGGCAGGCGCAGCGCAACCGAGAACGCATCCATCGTTGCGCCGGCGCCGAGCACGGCGGCGAGCACGATGTCGCGCGCGAACCCGGTGATCCGCGAGATCAGCGTGTAGCCGCCGACCGACAGGATGTTTCTGAGCATGGAGGTGATCTAGCGGATCAGCGGCGGCAGGGCGTCGCCGCGCGGATGTTCGACAGTGCGGGCGTCGAAGCCGACGCGCTCGCCGATCAGGTAGAGCGGCCGGCGCTTCACCTCGGCGAAGATGCGCCCGACATACTCTCCGATCATGCCGAGCGAGACGAGCTGGATTCCCGAGAAGAACATGATCGAGACGATCAGCGAGGGGAAGCCGGGCAGGTCGGTGCCGAAGAGCAGTGTCCGCAGCATGAAGTAGAGCGCCGAGAACGTCGCAATCACAGCGATGACCGCCCCCGACCATGTCGCGATCTTCAGCGGCACGGTCGAGAATGAGGAGAGGCCGTCGAAGGCGAAGGAGAACAGTTTGCGATATTTGAACTTGGACTGGCCGTGCTCGCGCTCCGCGACCTGGAAGGGCACGCCGATCGAACGGAAGCCGACCCAGGCATAGAGGCCCTTCGAGAACCGGGCGCGTTCCGGCAGCGCCCGCAGGGCATCGACGGCCTTGCGGTCGAGCAGGCGGAAATCTCCGGCGCCTTCCGGCAGCGGCGTTTCGCCGAAATAGCCGAAGATGCGGTAAAACAGCTTGGCGAAACCGCGCTTCATCCGGGTTTCACCTTCGCGGTCGGTGCGCTGGCCGTAGACGTTGAGATAGCCTTCGCGCCATCTGGCGAGGAAGGCGGGGATGGTTTCCGGCGGATGCTGGAGATCGGCGTCCATGATGATGACGGCATCGCCCAGCGCATGGTCGAGCCCCGCAGCGATCGCGATTTCCTTGCCGAAATTGCGGCTGAAGGAGACGGCGTTGATTCGCGGGTCGGCCAGGTTGAGGTCGCGGATCACCGCCAGCGTCTCGTCGCGGCTGCCATCGTCGACGAAGACGACCTCCCAGGATTCGACTTTCCCGTTGAGAGTCGTCCGCAGTCGCTCGACGAGCAGGGGCAGATTATCGGCCTCGTTGTGCACGGGCACGACGATGGAAAGCTCTGGCCAGCGCGAAGCCCGAGGCACAGGTTGAACCGGCTGAGACCCGATATCCGACACGAACGACCTTTCAATTGCGGGCGCATTCGCCTCTCGGGGCGATGCGCGACGCACAGAACCGCAAAGCTTGCCGGGCGACAAGCCCGCGCGGCAAAACGGCCTTGGTAAAACGCGCGGCTTCATGGCGGCGCGTTTCCATCATGACGGCGTCGCGCTATAGCGCGAACCCGGTCAACGAGGGACAATACGCGCGATGGCGAAGGGCTTTATCCTGTGCGCCGATGATTTCGCCATGACGGAGGGCGTCAGCCGCGCGATTCTCGACCTCCTCCGGCAAGGCAAGTTGACCGCAACGGGTGCGATGACCAATCGCCCGCATTGGCGCCGGCTCGCACCGGAACTCGCTGCTTTCACCGGCAAGGCCGATCTCGGCCTGCATCTCAACCTGACCTGCGCCGCGCCGCTCTCGGCGATGCCGCGGCTCGCACCCGGCGGCACCTTTCCGAGCCTGAAGGATGTCGCGCGCGCTGCCGCCACCTCTCCGGCCGTGCGCAAGGAGATTGCAGCCGAGATCGCGCGCCAGCTGGACGCTTTCGAGGAGGCGCTGGGCCGGCCGCCGGATTTCGTCGACGGACACCAGCATGTCCATGTGCTGCCCGGCGTGCGCCGCGCATTGCTGGATAGCCTCGCACGACGTTATCCCGCGGGCGCCCTCTATGTCCGCGACACTGCGGATCGCCCGGCTGCGATTCGCGCGCGAGGCGTGGCGGTGGGCAAGGCGCTCGTCATTGCCGGCCTCGCCACCGGCTTCCGCGGTGCGGCGCTGAAGCGGGGCCTACGCGTCAACCGGGGTTTCTCCGGCGTGGCGCCGTTCGATCCGCAACGGGATTTCGCTGCGGACCTCGCCGGTTTCCTGATCGAGCCGGGCCCGTGCCATCTGGTGATGTGCCATCCGGGCTTTGTCGATGACGAGTTGGCCACGCTCGACCCGGTGGTGGCCTCGCGGCCTGTCGAGCATGCGGCCATCGCCGCCTTCGTGCCTCCACCCGGCCTGCCGTTGAGCCGCTTCTCTGCTTTGGATGCTTGATCGCCCGCCGCGCGCGCAAGCGATTTGTTTACCGGGATCGGCCATTGTGACAGCGGGTTGGGGGCGCCGCTCTTCGCAGCAGCATGCGCCGGTTTCGGAGATGATCGGCTCGATGAAGATGTTCAGGCGCGCAGCCGGAGCGGGAGAGCCGGCGCAGCCGGGCGGGCAGAGCCTGGGTTCCCTCAGCCGGCAGATCGCAACGGCGGCCGTGGCGATTGTCGCCATTGCCATCGTCTTCGTGGTGATGGCGATCGCCCGCTACAATGAGACCCGCACGCGTGCCGATCTCGACCAGAAGGTCACGGCGCTGACCCTGATGGTGGTCAACGCCTCGCCGTCCCTGATCCTGTCGCGGGACAACAGCACGCTCGGAGATCTTCTCTCCTCGTTGCAGCGCGACCCCGATTTCGATGCCGGTATCGTTGGCGACGATCTCGTTGCCCTGGCCTCCGCCGGGCGCACGATGGAGGCGCGCCTGTCGCTCACGCCGCGCTGGCTCGCCAATGCGATCGGCGAGGAGCCGTGGAAAGCACTGGAGACGCGCATCGAGATCGATATCGAGGACGACGTCTACCTGACGAAGATCCATGCCGTGCGCGTCGGCACCCAGAATATGCAGATCGGCTATGTCGCTCTGCGCTTCGACAAGACGCGTCTCGTGGCGCGCGCCGCCTGGGAGCAGTTCGTGACGATCGGGCTCGGCCTGGTCATCCTGCTGGTGCTCGGCCCGCTGCTCTGGTTCTCGCTGTCGCGGGCGATGCGCCCCCTGCGCAGCATGACCAAGGCGATCGTCAGCATCTCCGACGGCAATCTCTCGACACCGATCGACGCGCTGGGCCGGCGCGACGAGATCGGCGCGATCGCGCGGGCGCTCGGCGTCCTCAAGATCCGCCTCGCCGAACGGGCGACGCTGGAGGAGAAGCAGAGCGTGGCCGAGGTCGAGAGGGTCGCGCGCCAGCAGGGCGTCGACCATGCGATCACCTCGTTCCGCAGCGAGGTTGGCCTGGCGCTCGAAGCCTTCAAGAACAATGCGGAGCGCATGCGCGAGGCTTCGGACGGTCTCGCCCGCGTCGCCGCGGAATCCTCCGAGCGTGCGGCGCGCGCGGCCGACAACGCCCATGGCGCCTCGGGCAATGTCGAGAACGCCGCGCAGGCGGCCGAAGAGATGGGCGCGGCCATCCGCGAGGTCGAGTTCCAGGTGCGCCGTGTCCGGACCGAGATCGTCGAGGCGGCGTCCGTCTCGCGCGATACGGCCGGCTCCGTGCGGGCGCTCGACGAAACCGCCCGCGCCATCGGCGAGGTCGTCAACCTGATCCGCGACATCGCCGCGCAGACCAACCTGCTCGCCCTCAATGCCACCATCGAGGCGGCGCGTGCCGGCGAGGCAGGCCGCGGCTTCGCCGTGGTGGCCAACGAGGTCAAGTCGCTGGCGGCGCAGACCGCCGATGCGACTGACCGCATCGTGGCGCAGGTCGCCGCGATCCAGGGCGCGACGGGTCAGGTCGTCGGTTCGATCCAGAACATCGCCGAGCGCATGAACGCCATCGAGAAGTTCGCAAACTCGGTTGCCACCTCGATCGAGCAGCAGGCCATTGCGACCGGCGAAATCGCCAGCGGCGTCGCCATGGCGAGCACCTCGGCGCTCTCGGTGTCGAGCGATCTCAGCGTGCTCGCCGACAGCGTCGAGGAGACCGGTCGCTCGGCGGAGCAGGTGCGCGGCGCGGCCGGCGAGGTCGCCGACCAGGCGCAGCGCCTTGACTCGACCGTCGATCAGTTCCTGCGCAACGTCGCCGCCTGAGCACCGGTCCGGCAGGTTATAGGGCGCGGGTCATCCCGTGCGCGGTGCAGCGCGAAGCGATGCGCCGCAGACACGGGACCGTGAGACGAGAAGGCGCCTCTTCGTGATGACGGTCCCGCATGCGCAGCGGCACTTCGCGCCGCAGCGCATGCGGGAAGACACCCACAAACAAAAAACGGGGCCGTGAGGCCCCGTTTTCGTTTCCGGCAACCTGCCGATTACTTGGCAGCGTCGAAGCGCTCGGCCACGTAGTCCCAGTTCACCAGGCTCTCGAGGAAGGCCTTGAGATAGTCGGGGCGACGGTTGCGGTAGTCGATGTAGTAGGAGTGCTCCCAGACGTCGACGCCGAGGATCGGGGTCGCGCCATGGACGAGCGGGCTCTCGCCGTTCGGGGTTTTGCTGACGGCGAGCTTGCCGCCCTTGACCTCGAGCCAGGCCCAGCCCGAGCCGAACTGGCCGACGCCGGCGGCGACGAAGTCTTCCTTGAATTTCTCGACCGAGCCGAACGAGTCGACGATCGCCTTCTCCAGCGCGCCCGGGATCTTGCCGCCGCCATTCGGCTTCATCCACTTCCAGAAGTGAAGGTGGTTGTAGTGCTGGCCAGCGTTGTTGAAGACGGCGGGGTTCTTGCCGTAGGAGCCCTTGACGATCTCCTCCAGCGACTTGCCCTCGAACTCCGTGCCCTTGATGGCATTGTTGCCGTTGGTCACATAGGCGAGGTGGTGCTTGTCGTGATGGTACTCGAGCGTCTCCTTCGACATGAAGGGCTGGAGCGCATCATGGGCGTAGGGAAGGTCGGGAAGGGTAAAGGACATGAGGCCTCTCCTTGGGCTGTGAAATCGCTTGAAATGAGAATGGCCTGCCGTTGGGGCAGGCGAGGCCGTGGAGACCTTGCCATTCCCCGCGATAGTTAAGCGCCCGCGCGCCGGTCGACAACTGCTCCGGTTGCGAAAAGCATATGTCTTCTCGACAGGTCGCCACAATCGCGCCAGATTTCTCTCCCTTAGCGGTCTGGATTGGAAACTCTCCCTTATTCAATACGTTAGATAGTGACGCGACGGTCGCCTCAGCCCAGAGCTGTCACGGCCCTGCCAAGGATACCGAATTGATCGCGATTTTTACCGTTCTGGGTCTGCTTCTGTTCGGCGGTGGCGCCTACGCCATCTATGACGGCTGGCCTTATATGGTGCTGGAGCGTGGCTTCACGCAGGTCATCATCGGCTCGATCGCAAGCGGCGTTGGTCTGATCATGCTTTCGCTCGCCTGGGTCCTGAAGGAAGTCCGCGCAACCCGGCGCGCGCTGATCGAGGCGATCGAGCTTCGGGCGCAGGCGCCGCTTCCGGCCGCCGCCGTTGAGCAGGCGCCGTTTGCCGTGCCGGCGCGGCCCGAAGCCACGGTCTTCTCGCGTTCCGTGGCTCCGGCTGCGATCGGCGCGGTCGCGGGCGCTGCGGCAACGGGCATCGTGGCGCAGGCCCTCGCGGTATCCGACGACGAGCGCACGCCGGCTCCTGCCGAGGCGCCGGCCTCATCCGGAGACAGGGATTTGTTCGGCGCGCTCGTCGCGCAGAAACTGGAGGAACCGGAGCCCGCCGTCGAGGACGCGCCCGAGACGGCTGCCGAACCCGTGGCGGAAAGCGCCGGGCCATTGCCCGACATGTTCGAAGAGGCGCCGTCGACCGTGGCGGCGCCGGAGCCTCTCGAGTATCCTGCGGCATTCGAAGCGGAAGGGCATGAGTCGGCCGAGCCGGTTACCGCGAAGGTCCAGCCCACCGCCGAGGAGGAAGCTCCCGCTGGACATGACGAGCCGGAATCCTTCGAGGCCTCGCTTCCGGAGCAGCCGGTCGCGGAACGTGAGGCCATCCCGGACGAACCCGCAGAGGCGCCGGCTGCCGACGAGGACGAGCTCGACGAGTTCAGCGCGCTGCGCGCGAGCCTGGTGGGCCATCTCAACGAGCCGGAGCCCGAAACCGGCCGCATCGAGCCATCCTTCTCCCCGGAACCGGATCCGTTCGCCGCGGCGGAGTCCTGGATGGACAAAGCCTCGCCGCGCCGCGAGCCCTGGCTCGATACGCCGCCGGCCGAAGCGCTGGCCCCGGTGCAAGAGACCGCTCCGCTCTGGCCGCCGCGAACCGAGGCTCATGCCTTCGATGAGCGGGCCGAGCCCGAGGCCATCGGCGCCGAAGCTGAAACGTTTGCCTACCCGGTCGAAGCGCCTGTTCATGAGGAGCCGGACACCCCGCACGTGGAAGCGTTGCCCGAGCCTGCCACAGTCGACGAGCCGCAGGCCGAGGAGCCTCCGGCCCCTGCTGACAGCCGAGCGGCGTCCGACGAGGGCATCGTCGGTGCCTATCAGGTCGGCGACGCGCATTTCACCATCTATGCCGATGGCTCGATCTGCGCCCGCACGCCCGAGGGCGAGTACAGCTTCGGCTCGATGGACGAGCTCAAGGTCTATCTCGCCAGCGAGAAGAGCCGGCTCGGCGTCTGATCAGGCGCCTTTCGCCGCATCCCAGCCTTCGCCGACGGTATGGATGGCGAAGGCATAAGCCAGGGCGGTCTCCTTCAGCGAGTCGAAGCGCCCGGCCGAACCGGCATGGCCAGCTTCCATGTTGGTATGCAGCAGGATGGGGCCGCCGCCGGTCATCGTGGCGCGTAAGCGTGCGACCCATTTCGCCGGCTCCCAGTAGGTCACGCGCGGATCGGTCAGCCCGGCCATGGCGAGGATCGGCGGATAATTCTGCGCCGTGACATTGTCGTAGGGCGAGTAGCTGCGGATGGTCTCGAAGGCCTTCACGTCGCGGATCGGGTCGCCCCATTCCGGCCATTCCGGCGGCGTCAGCGGCAGGGTGTCGTCGAGGATCGTGTTGAGCACGTCGACGAAGGGCACTTCCGCGACGATGCCGGCGAAGAGCTCCGGCGCCATGTTGGCGACGGCCCCCATCAGCATGCCGCCGGCACTGCCGCCCTCGGCGACGATGCGCCCGCGCGTCGTGAAGCCGGCATCGGCCAGCGCGCCTGCGGCGGCGATGAAATCGGTGAAGGTGTTGCTCTTGTTCTCGCGCTTGCCGTCGAGATACCAGCGCCAGCCCTTGTCCGTGCCGCCGCGCACATGGGCGATGGCATAGACGAAGCCACGATCGACCAGGCTGAGCGGCCGCGTCCGGAACGAGGCCGACATCGCCGAACCGTAGGAGCCGTAGCCGTAGAGCAGGCAGGGCGCCCTGCCGTCGAGCGCGAGGTCGGCCCGGTGCAGGATCGAGATCGGCACGCGCGCGCCGTCCGGCGCCGTGGCGAAGATGCGGCGCACCTTGTAGCTGGCCGGATCATGCCCGGAGGGCACGTCCTGCCGCTTCAGCAAGGTCCGTTCGCCGGTAATCAGGTTGTAATCATAGGTTTCTGCCGGCCGTGCCATCGAGGCATAGATGAAGCGCAGCGTATCGGTCTCGAATTCGTAGCCCGCATCCATGCCGAGCCCATAGGCTTCCTCGTCGAAGGCGATGTTGCTCTCCACGCCATCGGCGAGGTGGCGGATGACGATGCGCGGCAGCCCGTCCTCGCGCTCCAGCCGGATCAGGCGCCCCTTCAGGCAGACATGGTCGAGGATGAGGCGGCCCGGTTTGTGCGCGATCAGGTCGCGCCAGTTCGCCGGATCAGGCGCATCGACGGGGGCCGTGACGATCTTGAAGTCCTCGGCGCCGTCGGCATTGGTCAGGATCACGAAGACGTCGCCGTGATGCTCCAGGCTGTACTGGCGCCCCGGCTCGCGCTCTGCGACGAGCACCGGCTTCGCCTCCGGGCGGTCGAGATCGAGGATGCGCGTTTCCGATGTCTCGTGATCGCCGATGGTGATCAGCAGGAAGCGGCCGGACTGGGTCTTGTCGATATCGACGAACATGCCGGCATCGGCTTCGTCATGCAGCAAGTCGTCCGCCTCGGCAGGCGTGCCGAGGCGATGGCGCTTCACCCGTGACGGGCGATGGTCGTCGTCGAGCGCGACATAGAAGAACGAGCGGGAATCGCGTGCCCAGATGATCTCGCCGGTCGTGTCCTTGACGAGGTCGGGCAGGTCGTTGCCGCTCTCCAGGTCCTTGACGTGGATACTGTGCAGTTCCGAGCCCGCTTCGTCGGCGCTCCACGCGAGCAGGCGATGATCCGGGCTATGCGCGGCGTCGCCGAGATCGAAGAAATCCTTGTCCTCGGCCAACGCATCGGCGTCGAGCATGATCTGCTCGCCCGCCCGGCCGCTCTTGCCCGCCATGCTGCGGGGCTTGCGGCAGATCAGCGGATGCTCGGCACCCTTGCGATAGCGTGAATAGTACAGGAAGGGGCCATCCGGCTGCGGAACGCTCGAATCGTCTTCCTTGATCCGGCCGCGCATTTCCTTGACCAGTTCTTTCTGCAAGGCCCGGGTCGGCGCCATCAGCGCCTTGCAATAGGTGTTCTCGGCTTCGAGATAGTTGCGGATGTCGGCGGGCAGGACGTCGGGCTCGCGCAGCACGTCTTTCCAGTTGATGGCGCGCAGCCAGCCATAGTCGTCGCGCAGCGTGACCCCGTGGACCTGCATCTCCGTCGTGCGAATCTCGGCCTTTGGCGGCAACGGCGCAGGTTTGCGCCGGAGTGCTGCGGTGCTCGAGGAGCGAGGGGCCTGATCCTGACGCATGGCGATCTCCGGCATGGGGAGCCGACAGGTAGAGGCGGCGGCAACAGCTTGCAAGACAGTGCGGGGCGCCCCGGCTTTGAATTTTTCTGCTCAGTGCATTGCAGCATCCCATGGATGAATTGTTGAGCTTTGCATTCATGAATTGTTGGGAATTGCTGGCTTGCACGAATAAACAGTATCGACTAAACGCATATTGTGATCAGTCCGCGTTATCCGATTCTGAGCCGATGGTGCTTGACCCATTATTGGCAATATTGATCAGGCTATCGGATACGAGGCGGTGGACGATCAGCGCAGAACGCTACCAAGAACGATAAGGAGAGACATCGCCATGGCTGATAATGAGGGCGCTGATTTCATTGAGCTGACGGCGGATATCGTTTCCGCTTACGTCTCCAACAATTCGGTGCCGGCCTCCGACCTGCCGGCTCTGATCAGCGAAGTACACTCGGCGTTGAGCCGCGTGATCGGCGGCGCTGCACCGGTGGTGCAGGTCGAGGCTCCCAAGCCTGCCATTCCCGTCAAGAAGTCGATTACGGCCGATTACCTGATCTGCCTGGAAGACGGAAAGAAGTTCAAGTCGCTGAAGCGGCACCTGCGCACGCAGTACAACATGTCGCCCGAGCAGTATCGCGAGAAGTGGGGCCTGCCGCCGGACTATCCGATGGTCGCGCCGAACTATGCCGAGGCACGCTCTCAGCTTGCGAAGAAGATGGGCCTGGGCCAGCAGCGCCGCAAGCGCCGCTGAGCAACTGGCCGGCGCCGAATGGACGCGCCACCCTGAAGAAAAAAGCCGCCGATGATCTCGGCGGCTTTTTTCTTGCGCATCTCGCGCGCACGGCAGCGGCGGGGATAAAACCGGGTCCGGGCTTGTCAGTCGAGTTATAAGAATATAATCCTATTAGCGCGAGGCTTCCCGGAAAGGCGGGTGGCGCTGGATAGGAACATAACATGAACATATCGCGTGACCAATCGCAACCGATCCTGCGAGCGACCGCCGGGGCGCGACTGGCGGAAGTGGCGACCGTCGCCGCGATCCGCATTCCCCTGGTCGGTCTGCGGGCTGCGAGCCGGGGCCGGAAACCGATCGCGCTGGCCCGGCAGACGGCGATGTATCTGGCTCATGTCGCCTTCGGGCTCAGTCTCACCCGCGTCGGCATCTGTTTCGGCCGGGACCGCACGACCGTGCGCCACGCCTGCGCGCTGATCGAGGATCGCCGCGACGATCCAGCCCTCGAATTCGGTCTGGCCGCTCTGGAGGCCGCGCTTCTGGCGGCGATGGCGAGGCTGGTCGAACCGCCTGCGGAGGCCTGCCGATGACCGCCGGGATCGCAGGCAATGAGGGCGCTCGCCTTCTGAAGCACCTTGCCGGGCCTGGATGCTACGGCCTGGTTTCGCCCTTGGGCTGCGGCCGCATCGCGCTGTTCCGGACGGTGAACGGCACGAGCCTGGGCGCCGGCTATGTTGCTGCGGAAACGGTGCAGGCCCTCGAGGCCGAGGGGCGCGTGTCCTGGGCGCGGGACGAAAAGCCGGCACGGCTCGGGCTCGCTCCATCCGTTTCGGGCGCTTCGGCTGTAGAGAAGGCGCGATCCGGGGCTGCAGTGCGGTCTGCTCCCGTCGTGGACGACCGCGAAAGCCCGCTGCTCTGGCTGTATCGCCGCCCCGGAAAAGACGGCAGGCCGCAGATCAGCAGCGAGGAATTCGCGGCGGGCGAGCGCTTCCGGGCCGATATCACCCTGGCCGGCATGTTGCCGCGCGTGACGATGAACTGGGACGCGGCGCTCTCGCCGGAGCCGGCCGTAACCGGGCCGCGCGATGTCGCAGGCTCCTCCGACACCGCGCTCGCGGCGCGTCAGCGTGTCAGGCTGGCTTGCGACAGGCTGGGGCCTGAGCTGTCAGGTCTCGCGATCGATATCTGCGGCTTTCTCAAGGGGCTCGATCTCGTCGAGAAGGAGCGTCGCTGGCCGCCGCGCTCGGCCAAGGTCGTGCTGCGGGTCGCGCTGGCGGCACTGGTGACGCATTACGGCCTTGACCGCCGTGCCCGGCAGCAGGGAATGCGGAGCTGGCAGGCGGCCGATGCCCGGCCGCACGAATTCCCGGCATCCGGCTGAAAGCGCTCAGGCGGCGACTGCAGCCTGAGCGTCGCGCTTGATCCGGTCGATCATGGCCCGCACGCCGTTCGAGCGCTGCGGCGTGAGATGGGCGGCAAGGCCGAGGCGCTCATAGATGGCGAAGGCATCGGTCGCGAGGATGTCGGAAGCCTCCCGCCCGGAGAAGATCGCCAGCGCCAGCGCCACCAGCCCGCGCACGATATGGGCGTCGCTGTCGCCGACGAAGCGAAGCCGGGTCTGCGGGCCGCTACCGCCTGCGCGATGGGATACGAGCCAGACCTGGCTGGCGCAGCCGCGCACCTTGTTGGCGTCGATATGCGCGTCATCGGGCAGGGGCTCCAGGCTCTTGCCGAGTTCGATGAGATAGCGATAGCGATCGTCCCACTCGTCGAGCAGTTCGAAATTCGCGACGATGTCGTCGAGGCTTGTGGTCATGTCCGGCCTCTTCCCGCGATTGCGGGGGAGCGTCAAGCATTCAGCGCTGAGGCGTCGGCTTACCGATCACGGCCGTCGCCGCGGCGTTCAGGATGCGCTCGCGCAGGACCGGGTCCATCCCTGCCAGGATTTCGGCGGCCTCGCGCGCGGCCGTCAGGCTGCCAGCCACGCTGCGCGCCTCGGTCCGGATGGTCTCTGCGGCCTGCCGTACGGCCTGAGGCGGGGCGTCGTCGGCCGGTTTGCCACTGTGCACCGGCGAATTCACGGCGATCAGGCCGATGATCGCGATCTTGCGCAGCAGGTGGGCCATCTCTGTCTCCGTCGCTGGCGCCTTCCTGTGCGCCGCGACGACAACCTAGCCCGGGATCTCGAAAAATCGCGTCATTCCAAACGCTCAAATGCGAGTCGAATACCGCAGGTGATCTTCAGTTTCCATTCACCTTGCCGCGAACATCGCCGGCCGTCGGAAAATCGATCGCATTTGAGATAACTATATGAAAAATATTAGAAAAATCTAACAGGTCGATCTGGCGGGCGCTTTCGTCCGCCTTCGCCTTAAGCCCCGCTTAAACCGACCATGGCGAGATGCGCCAAGCGGATGGGGGTATCCGCGAGAGTAAGGCGTTGCGTTCCGTATGGCGATCACGGCACTGAGGACACAGGCGGCGGCACTGGTGCATGCATCGGTGCAGTCGAACCCGGCGGAAAGGCAGCGTCACGAACGTTTCGTTCTGTCGCGCCTGCTCGTCGGCGCAGGCATGCTCGGCCTCGCTCCGGCCTATCTGGCCTGGCGCGGCGCACCCGGCGCCTTCGAGGCCGCCATGATCGTCGCCGCCGCGCTTGCGGTTTTCTCCGTCGCGCTGGTTGCCCGCACTGGCCGTCTCGATGCGGCGCATGCGCTGTCCTCCGCTGCGCTCTCTCTCTTCATCGTGGCGCTGGCCGGCGCGACCGGTGGCATGTCCTCGCCCCTGCTGCTCTGGCTGGCGGTCGTGCCGGTCGAGGCGGCGCTTTTCGGTTCGCGCGGCTTCATGCTGCGGGCCGGCTGGATCGCAGTGGGCGCGCTGTTCGCCGCCATCGGATTGCAGTCGCTCGGTCTGTTCGCCGAAGCCTCGCCATGGACAGGTGAAGCGATGCCGCTTCTGGCGATATCCGCGCTCGTCCAGGCTCTGGTGGTGACGGCTGTCCTGCTGCGCCGGCGCCATGCCGAGGAGCGCGTGCAGCGCGTCTCGGATGCGCGCTCGCAGCTTCTGCTCGATCATGTCGGCGATCTCGTCACCTGGCACGATGCCGGCGGTGCGGTCGTCTTCGCCAATGCCGCGGCGCGCACGCTGGCCGGCGCCGACCCGCGCGAACTGCTCGGGCGCGGCTTGTTCGAGCGCGTCCACATCGCCGACCGGCCGCTTTTCCTGAAAGCCCTGAGCGATGCCGCTCATGGCGAGGAGGGGGTGACCGCCTGTTTCCGGACGCTCTTCGTGCCGTGCGAGGGCGCCGGCGAGAGCCGCCTACCGGTTTCGCTCTGGCTGGAGATGCAGGCCTGCCGTGTCGCGGGTGCCGCTGCCGCGGACGGTGCCGCCGTCGTCTGCGTGATGCGCGACGTGACGGCGCGTCGCGCCACCGAGGAAGCTCGCGAGCGCGGCCATGCCGAGGCGCTGCGCGCGAACGACGTCAAGGGCCAGTTCCTGGCGACGGTGAGCCATGAATTGCGCACGCCGCTCAATGCGATCATCGGCTTTTCCGAGATGCTGAGCGCCGAGGACAATGGCTGGCTCGATGCGCAGAAGCGCCTGGAATACGCGCGCATCATCCACGCTTCCGGCCATCACCTGCTCGATGTCGTCAACACATTGCTCGACATCTCGAAGATCGAGAGCGGCGCCATGACCATCGAGCGCGAGCCGCTCGACCTTGCCGCGATGGCGCAAGACTGCTGCACGCTGATGGCGCTGCGGGCCGAAACCGGCGGCATCGCGCTGGAGCGCGTGGTCGGCCCGGGCCTCCCGGCGGTGGAAGGCGATCGGCGTGCGTTGAAGCAGGTCGTGCTCAACCTGCTCTCGAACGCCATCAAGTTCACCCCGGCCGGAGGGCGCGTGACGCTCGCCGTCGTGCGCGACGGCGACACGATCGACCTCTCCGTCTCCGATACCGGCATCGGCATCGCCGCCGCCGACCTGCCCCGGCTGGGCGATCCCTTCTTCCAGGCCAAGGGCGCCTATGACCGGGCCCATGAAGGCACCGGCCTCGGCCTGTCCGTGGTGCGCGGCCTCGTTGGCCTGCATGGCGGCCGCCTGACGGTCGAGAGCGCGCCGGGCATCGGCACGCGTGTCTCCGTCCGCTTGCCGGTTGGCGGCATGCAGGGCGTCGAACAGCCTGCCAAGATCGTGACTTTCGCCCGAGCTCCCCGCCGGGGTCTCGACACCAAAGAACCTCTCCGCCTGACCGCCTGAAGACGAGCTGACGCAATGTCCGTGACCATGGCCGCCCGCGCCCATTCCGGCGCCTCCCTGTCCGCTCCGGTGCGCCGCGCCCAGCCGGCGCGCCGCAAGACATCCTGGCTCGGCCGGGTCGCCCGCATTGCCGGGCAGCGGCCGGGCAGGGCGCTGGTCCTGCTGGCTTTCGGCATCGTCTCCGTCGCCATCGTCGCCAATGCGCTGATGTTCCAGAAGGCGCGCCATCCGGCTCCGATGCTCTCCGCTCCCGCGCCGGTCTCGCAGTCGCGGGCCGCCGCCGAGCGCCGCGCCGAGCCTGCGCCTGCTCCGGTCGTCGAGGCACCGGCGGCACAGCCGATCCGGCCGCCGGCGCGCCCGACCGATCTTTCGCAGACGCAGGCCGCCCGTGAGGCGCAGCCCCGTCCGCCGGCTGCCGTCCCGGCTGCGCCGCGCGCCGCCGCCCCGGCTCCTGCGCCCCGCGCTGCCGCCGCTCCCGCGCGTGATCCGATCGCGGATCTGATCAATGGTGACCTGCGCCCGCCGGCGGATGTCAGGTCCGCCAACCGTTCCGCCGCAACACCGCGTACCTGATCGGCGGCGCCGGAGATGGCGCGCCTGACCAGCGACTTCTGGGTTTCGGCTTATCTGCGGCAGGCAGCTTTCGACGGCCTCGTTGCCGTGCTGCGCCGCCGCGGCGCGCGCGAGGCGGGCGCCATCTTCGTCAAGCTCGACCGGCTCGACGGCACTGCCGCGCTCTACGGCCCGGCACCGCAGGCGCTGGCCGAGGACGATGGCGAGCGTCGCTTCCAGCTCCTGCTCGATGCCGATCCGCTGGCGATCGAGGACCGTGTCGAGCGTGAATTGCGCTTCGATGGCGATCTCTGGCTGGTCGAGATCGAGAACCGCGCCGGCGACCCGAGACTCGCGCTCGTCGAGGCCTGATACGGCCTGCCTGAGCGCGCCTGCTCAGCCGCGCTCGCGCTTCGCCCCGATCTTTCCGAGGACGTCCGACATCGCCGGTTGCGCTTCCGGCCGGACATGGCCGGCGCGCGATGGCGTGCCGCTCGGATCCATCGCCGGCAGGTGCTGGCCCCGCCGCTGCGGCGTGGCTACCCCCGTGCCGGCGATATGCATCGCCAGGCGGAAGGCGATGGCGGGCCTTACCGAGCGCATCAGCGTGACCAGTGCGAAGATGCGCTCGACCGAATGGGCGGCATCGTCGCCGAGCCGGATCAGGAAGCGCGTCGCTTCCTCGATCGTGGTGCCGCTCGCGGTCAGCGCGAGCGCCGCAAGATCCCGCGACGCGTCGCCGGCCATCGCAGCCGCAAGAGCTTTGCCGCCGCCGAGATGGTCGGCGATGGCGGAGAAGGCGGCGTCACGATCCTCGGCGGCAAGGTCGAGCCAGCCGGCAAAAGCCGGACCGGACAGGGCCGGGCGCCTGTCGCTGGGGTGCAGTGCTTCGCGCGCCATCAGCGATTCGAGGATCGCAAGGCGTCGTTCCGCACCGGCATGCAGGAAAAGCGGCGCGAGTTCCATGTTGGACAGGTCGGGACGAGCGAGCAGGCCGGGCCGATAGGCGGGCTCGATTCGCGCCCGCGCGATCAGCAGGTCTACGGCGGCGCGCGGCATCGGGGCGTTGTGATTGGCGATCAGGGCGAGGTCGAGCTCGCGCCGTTCGTTCGCGACGAGCATGGTGACGGCCTGGGCGGTGAGGTCGGACCGAACGGCCAGCGCCGCGCGCATCGCCTCGTCTCCGGTCTCGACGAGACGCTCGATCTCCGCTTCCGGAACGGGCATCCCATGGCGCAAAAGCGCGGCCAGCACGAGCCCGCCCTTGGCGGCGAGTCCGGCGAGAACCGGCGCGGGCGTATGGGCCCAGCCGGCGAGCTTGCGCGCCAGGATGAGGGCGGTCGCCTCGTCGATGCCGGGCAGCAGCGCCTCGGCCATCTCGCTGAAGGCAGCCAGATCGCCGGAAGAGGGGCGCGGCGTCGAGAGCAGGAGATCGGCTTTGACCCGCAACGAGATCGGGCTGAGGTCGAGCCCGCCCTCACGCGCCAGGCGCGCGAGATCGGCGAGTTCCTTGGAAACGGATGCGGGCATGGCAGGCTCGGGCTGGAAAACCGATGGTGGAGCAGCATTAATCCCCGACCGTTAAGGCTGCGTTAACCATGTCCGGGCCTGATGGGCTTGCGGGGCCTGCGACCTGGTGCTGCCCGCACCTCGCCGATTCTCGCGTTGCAACTCTGGCGCTGGATAAGGAGGCGCATCATGGCCGTCGTCATCCCCTTTGCGCCGCAGCGGCGCCCGCAGCCGGCTTCGGCATGCTCCCTCCCGCCGCAGACGGCAGACATCTTGTTCTTCACGGGCGTCCGCTACGAGCGCGCGCCCGAGGCCCGGCCGCCGGCCGCGAAGGCCTCCACCGGCACACGGCCGCGCAAGGTCGCTGCGCGGAAAAGCGCCCGCAGGCAGCCTGCGTGACACAAGGGCCGTCCAAGCTGCTGCTCGCCATGCTGGCGGCCGTGGCCGTTTCGGCCTGCACCGCCACGACCGGCGATCTCGGCCGGCCGCGGCCGACGGTGTGGTCGCAATTGATCGCGCCCGAAACCGGCTTCTGGTCCGCGACCGCGCGCGGCGAACAGGCATCCTATTTCCGCCTGACCGACGACGAGGAGCAGATGCGCGACCGCGCCTGGCGCTTCGTTATGCCGTCCAGTCCCAACAGCGTCTTCCAGGGTGAAGTTTCCAATCTCGCCCATGCCCGCATCATGCCTGTCGCGGCCCAGTCGACCGATTTTTCCGACTACTTCCGCGGGTTGACCTCGATATCCTTCGCCTCGCAGGCCTCGCGCTACAACCGGCTGGCCGAGGATGCCAATGCCGACCGCCTGCTGATCGGTCCGTTCCGCGCCAACGCGGGGCGCGTCGTGAACATGGACCGGGTCCGGATACGGGCCGCCGAGGGTTCCCCCGATGTGCCCGTCGACAAGCAGGCTCCTGCTTATGCGCGCGTCGTCGAGAACGAGGGGCTGGTCTTCTGGGTCTGCGAACGCGTCGATTTCCGCATCCGAAGCTACCGCTACGCGCTGGCCAATCTCGTCGTCGAGATGCCGTCGCGCGAAGCCGTGAAGGCCGAGCGTGCGATCATGGCGCTGGAGATGGAAGCCAAGCCGCTCTGCCAGATGCAGCTCAACGGCGCCTTCGGCGAAGGCAAGCGCCCGGTCGTCTACAAGGGGTAAGAGCTGCGTGATGACTCGCGGAAACGCGCCGTCATCCCGGGCTTGACCCGGGATCCATTCCGGAGCGCCGGCGATCGAGGTTCAGGCATGGATCCCGGATCTCCGCTGCGCTACGCCCGGGATGACACGCGCCTGAAAATCGAAAACCGCTTCAATTCGCCAGCCCGCAGGCGACGCCCGTCGCGAGCGCCTCCGCATCGGCCCTGTCCGAGGGCAGGCGCAGCAGCACGCGGGCGACGATCAGGCCCTGTTCGGTATCGGAGACGATGCGCAGCTCGCGGCTGGTTTCGCCCTCTTCGTCGGCGGCGATGCGCTCGTCGCGCTGCGCTTCGGTCATCACCAGGAACTCGAGCGTGCCGCGGATCGCAGCCCGGTCGGTGATGGCATAGAGCACGCCGCCGCCCTGGCGATGCAGCGTCAGGCCGAGCAGCAACGTGCCGGTGCGGGCGACAATCCGCATCGGCCCAGTCGAGAGATCGTAGCTGCAGATGGCGGTGACGACATTGGGATCGGCTTCTCGCAGGGCAGGCAGGCCGCGGGCATTGCCGGGGGAGGGGGCGATTTCGGCATGACCTTCGGTGCCGAGCTCGCGATAGGCATGGGCGGCGTCGCGCTGCGAGAGCGCCGGGATCGCCAGCACGGTGACGATATGCACGATCGCCGCGAGGATGAGCCCGGCCAGCGTCGCCATGACGAAGCGCGTGAACCCCGCGCGCAGGCGCTGCCGCCAGCCGGCGAAGAGCGCGCCGCGTCGTTCCGGTGGATCGTGGCTGACGGCGCTCATCGGCAGTCGACGCGGGTGATGCGCGGCAGGTTGCCGGCCCGCGTCTCGCCGGTTTGGCTGGAGATCGGCGTATCGTAGAGCCGCAGGCGGATCTGGAAGCGCCCGCTCGCCGGCAGCGGCAGCCAGTTGCCGGCCTCCGGCGTGGACGAGGCGAGAATGGCCAGGCCGCCATCCTCGGGGCGGACGATCTCCGAATCGGTAAAGCTCGTGCGCTCCAGCGGCAGGCGGAAAGGCAGGCCGTCACCATCGCTGATGCCGATGGTCCAGCCGCGCGCCGTCGGCGTCGCGCCGGAGAGCCTGTAGCGGCAGCGCCCGTCCAGTGCTTGCCCTGCACCGTCCCGCTCGGCGATCAGCTCAAGCCCCTCGCCGGAGCCGAACGGCAGATGGACGCCGCGGGCGAGATAGGCGCGCATATAGGGGTCGACCTCGCGGCTGCCGCTGCGTGGCCAAGCCGTCCAGGCGCCGACCTCGACCCGGCCGATCGCGGAACGTCCGGCCACCGCCCAATGGGCGGAGCCGAGGCCAAGTCCGGCACCGAGCGCGAGGATATAGGCGAGGTCGAGAATCCGCACGCTGTCCTTCCGCCTGGGGGCCGCTGATTGTCTACAGAAACACACCGTCATCCCGGGCTTGACCCGGAATCCATTCCGGAGCGCTTCCGGTCAAGGTTCGGGCATGGATCCCGGATCTCCGCTACGCTCCGTCCAGGATGACCCACGCCTCCATGACAAGGGAGAGTTGACCGTCCGCACCCGCTATCGTCAACCGCCTGCGCTTCAACGCACCCGCGGTTCGTTGCCCGCGATCTCGCGGATGCCGACCTGCACGGGGCGGCTCGCGACGCGCCGCGGCTCCACGGATTTGAACATCGACCCGACCGCCGAGAGCACCTCGAAGGACTGGCGCGGCATATGGCCGGCGCCGGGGCCGGATGCTGGGCCGGCAGGCGTCGTGGTGGTGCCGGCCTTGGCGACCGCTGCTCCCTTGGGATCGGCCGCCGGCACGCCCGGAATCGGCTTCAGCTCCAGCCCCTGATGGGCGAACTGCATGATCTCTTTCCAGGTCATCGCGGGCAGCGAGCCGCCGGTCATGTTCGCGGTCTCGGCCGAATTGTCGTTGCCGAACCAGACCGCGCCGACGAGATTGCCGGAATAGCCGACATACCAGGCGTCCTTGTAGCCGTTGGTGGTGCCGGTCTTGCCGGCGGTGACGACGCCGTCGAGTGCGGCGCGCCGGCCCGTGCCCTCGGTCGGCACCTTGGAGAGCATGAAGTTCATGTCCTGCGCCACCTGCGGGCTCAGCACCTGCTTCGGTTCCGGCTCGTCGCGGTCGTGACGGTAGATCACCTCGCCCTGCGAATTGGCGATCTCGATCGCGGCATAGGGCTTGGCCCGGCGCCCGCCATTGGCGAGGGCGGAATAGCCGGCGGCCATGTCGATGACGGTGACCTCGCCCGCGCCGATCGGCAGCGAGACGGTGTCGGTGAGTGGCGTGGTCAGGCCCATGGCATGGGCCGTCTCGATGATCTTCTTGCGGCCGATGGTGGCTGCGCGTGCCTCATGCGTCTCGCCGGTGGCGCGGCCGATGGCGATCGACATCTGGACGGGGATGGTATTGATCGACTTCGCCAGCGCGACCGTTAGCGGCATCGAGCCGGCATAGGAGCGTCCGTAATTGTTCGGGCACCAGTTGCCGATGCAGACCGGCCGGTCGGTGACGATCGTGCTCGGCTTGTAGAGCCCGGCCGAGAGCGCGGCGGCATAGACGAAGGGTTTGAACGAGGAACCCGGCTGGCGCTGGCCGGCGGTCGCCCGGTTGAACTGGCTCGCGCCGTAGTCACGGCCGCCGACGATGGCGCGCACGGCACCGTCCGGGTCCATCACGACGGTTGCCGCCTGCCTCACCCGATAGGCCGGGCCATGCTGGCGCAGGATCGTCTCGATTGCCTCGTCGGCGCGTTGCTGGATCGCGGAATCATGCGGCGTCTTCACCGTCAGCACGCGGTCGGCGCCGAGCTTGCCTTCTGAAGCGAGCTCCTTCATCGCCTCGAAGGCCCAGTCGAGATAGTAGTCGGGGCTGGAATCGCGCTTGCGGTCGATCGGCGTTGCCGGGTTGCGCTTGGCGCTGTCGACCTGGCCGGCCGTCATGAAGCCGGCATCGACCATGGCGTTGAGCACGTCGTTGGCGCGCGCGCGGGCGGCCGGCAGGTTGACGTGAGGAGCATATTTCGTCGGCGCCTTGAACAGGCCGGCGAGCATCGCGGCCTCGGCCAGCGAAACGTCCCTTACGGACTTGCCGAAATAGTACTCCGCCGCCGCCGCCGCGCCGAAAGTGCCGCCGCCCATATAGGCGCGGTCGAGATAGAGCTTGAGGATCTCGTTCTTGGTCAGCCGCGTCTCCAGCCACAGCGCCAGGAAGGCTTCCTTGATCTTGCGATCGAGCGAGCGCTCGTTGTTGAGGAAGAGGTTCTTGGCGAGCTGCTGGGTGAGGGACGAGCCACCCTGGACGACGCCGGACGCGCGCGTATTGACCAGCAGCGCCCGCGAGGTGCCGATCAGGTCGATGCCGAAATGGTCGTAGAAGCGCCGGTCCTCGGTGGCGAGCACGGCCTTGAGCAGATGGTCCGGCATCTCCTCCAGCTTCAGCGAATCGTCGTGCCGTGCACCGCGATGGCCGATCGGCGCGCCGTAGCGGTCGAGGAAGGTGACGGCGAAGACCTGGTTCCTGAGGGCCTCGTCATTGCCGATCCGAAAGGCCGGCAGGGCCAGAGCCAGTACGAAGATGGCGCCAACGATGCCGATATTCAGGCCCTCGCTGGCGAACTCGACGGCGAGGCGCTTGCCGCCGGTGACGGTCAGGCGGTCGGCGACGCTGCGGATGCGCTCATGGATTTCGCCGGCACGGCGCCCGGCGCCCCACAGGCCGGCGTCCAGCCATGAATCGGCGGCCAGCGCGAAGCGCTTCAGCCGCGTCCTCCAGCCCGCCTTCCTGAACTCCATGGCCGTTCCCGGCTTCCCGAATGGCCCCGACGATAAGTCCTGCCGCGTGCTTGCTGTCTTGGCAACAGGAGAGCGCCCGGTAATGGAGACATAGGCGTGCCCCGCGCCCGGATAAGAGGCGAGGTGGTAAATTCCATCGGGGCGAGCAGGACATGCGCCGGGGCGGTTGTCCCGTTTCGATACGCAAGCCGAGCGGGAATGGCCTTCCATCTTCGCGCCGGCGGGCGCATAAGCCTGCCATGACGCAGATCCCGCCGAAACAGCAGCCGTTCTGGCTGACGACGCCGCTGGAGGCGATGTCGACGGAGCAATGGGAATCGCTCTGCGACGGCTGCGGCCGCTGCTGCCTCGTCAAGCTCGAGGACGAGGATACCGGGCGCATCTTCGCCACCGATGTCGGCTGCCGCCTGTTCGAGGCCGGCACCTGCCGCTGCCGGGATTATCCGAACCGTTCGCAGAAGGTGCCGGACTGCGTGACGTTGACGCCGGAGGAGGTGCGCACGCTGCCCTGGCTGCCGCCGACCTGCGGCTATCGCCTCATTGCCGAAGGCAAGGACCTGCCCTGGTGGCATCCGCTGGTCTCGGGCGATCCCGAGACGGTGGTCGCGTCCGGCGTCTCCGTGCGCGGCCGAGTCTTCGCCAATGAGGACGAGGTGCCCGAGGAGGAGGTCGCAGAGCGCGTCGTCAACTGGCCGCTGCGCTGGCCCCGGGCTGCACGGGGGAAGGGCGCCTAGCTAGTGTGGGCCATCGCTGGATCGATCCGGGTCGGAACCAACCTTGTCATTCCGGGGCTTCGCGCAGCGAAGAACCCGGAACCCACGACTGGGTGGGTCTTGAATTACGCAGCATCGACTGTCTCACCCGGTCGTGGGTTCCGGGTTCGCGCCTGCGGCGCGCCCCGGAAGGACAAGGGAAGATGGCTCGAAGCCGCTGCGATCGGGTGCTATTGCGCTGCATCAGTCGATGCTGCACACGCTCATTGATTGTTCATGTCGTTTTGGGCATGAGCGCCTCATCCCAGCGGTCGATGACCATGAGTCATTGGCGGCACGCACACGAAATTTTCGCGCCGGCGCGGCGTTTGCCTCGTCCGGTTGAACAGAAGAGGCTATGTGATGGCAGGCGGGAAGTGGGTTTACACCTTCGGCGACGGCAAGGCCGAGGGTGAGGCGGGAATGAAGAACCTGCTCGGCGGCAAGGGTGCGAACCTCGCCGAGATGAGCAATCTGGGCCTGCCCGTTCCGCCCGGCTTCACCATCACCACCGAGGTCTGCACGGCCTATTACGACAACGGCAGGAGCTTCCCGGCCGAGCTCGACGGGCAGGTCAAGGCCGCGCTCGCCGGCATGGCCAAGCTCACGGGTAAGACCTTCGGCGACCCCGCCAATCCGCTTCTCGTCTCGGTCCGTTCCGGCGCGCGCGCCTCGATGCCGGGCATGATGGACACTGTCCTCAATCTCGGCCTCAACGACGAGACGGTCGAGGCCGTCGCCAAGGCCTCGGGCGACGAACGCTTCGCCTGGGACAGCTATCGCCGCTTCATCACCATGTATTCCAATGTCGTGCTCGACGTGGACCACGGCCTCTTCGAGGAGGCGCTGGAGGACTACAAGGAGCGCAAGGGCCTCCATCTCGATACCGACCTCAAGGCCGCCGACTGGAAGGTGCTGGTCGGCAAGTACAAGGAGATCGTGAAGAAGGAGCTGGGCTCCGACTTCCCGCAGGAGCCGGAAAAGCAGCTCTGGGGCGCTGTCGGCGCCGTGTTCTCCTCCTGGATGAATAACCGCGCCATCAAGTATCGCGAGCTGAACAGCATTCCCGCGAGCTGGGGCACGGCGGTCAACGTCCAGTCGATGGTGTTCGGCAATATGGGCGACACCTCGGCGACCGGCGTCGCCTTCACCCGCAATCCCTCGACCGGCGAGAACGCGCTCTACGGCGAGTTCCTGATCAACGCCCAGGGCGAGGACGTCGTCGCCGGCATCCGCACCCCCCAGGACATCACAGAGGCCGCCAGGAAGGAGGCCGGCTCCGACAAGCCCTCGATGGAACGGGAGATGCCGGAGGCCTATGCCGAGCTTTGCCGCATCTACGGCATCCTCGAGAAGCATTATCGCGACATGCAGGACATGGAGTTCACCATCCAGGAGGGCAAGCTCTGGATGCTGCAGACCCGGTCCGGCAAGCGCACCGCCAAGGCGGCGCTCAGGATCGCGGTCGAGCTCGCCAGCGAAGGCCTGATTACGCAGGAGGAGGCGGTCGGCCGCGTCGAGCCCGGCGCGCTCGATCAGCTCCTGCATCCGACCATCGATCCCAAGGCCGAGCGCCGCGTGCTGACCGTTGGCCTGCCGGCCTCGCCCGGCGCCGCCGCCGGCGAGATCGTCTTCAATTCCGATGATGCCGAGGCTGCGAAGAAGGCGGGCAAGAAGGTCATCCTCGTCCGCGTCGAGACCTCGCCCGAGGACATCCACGGCATGCACGCTGCCGAGGGTATCCTGACCTCGCGAGGCGGCATGACCTCGCATGCCGCGGTCGTAGCGCGCGGCATGGGCAAGCCCTGCGTCTCCGGCGCCGGCCAGATCCGCATCGACTACGCCAAGGGCACACTCACGGTCGGGCCGACCACGTTGAAGGCCGGCGATTTCGTCACCATCGACGGCGGCAGTGGCCAGGTGCTGCTCGGCGAGATCAAGATGCAGAAGCCGGAGCTCTCCGGCGAGTTCGCGACGCTGATGGGTTGGGCCGACAAGGTCCGGCGCCTCAAGGTCCGCGCCAATGCCGAGACCCCGGAGGACGCCAGGACCGCCCGCGAGTTCGGCGCCGAGGGCATCGGGCTCTGCCGCACCGAACACATGTTCTTCGACGAGGGCCGCATTCAGGCGGTGCGCGAGATGATCCTCGCCCAGGACGACAAGGGCCGTCGCGCCGCCCTCGCCAAGCTCCTGCCGGTGCAGCGCCAGGACTTCGTCCAGCTCTTCACCATCATGAGCGGCCTGCCGGTGACGATCCGCCTGCTCGATCCGCCGCTGCACGAGTTCCTGCCGCAGGGCGACAAGGAGATCGGCGAGGTCGCGGCCGCGCTCGGCGTCACGTCGGACGCGCTGCGCCAGCGCGCTGCCGAGCTGCACGAGTTCAACCCGATGCTCGGCTTCCGCGGCTGCCGCCTGGCGGTCGCCTTCCCCGAGATCGCCGAGATGCAGGCGCGCGCCATCTTCGAGGCCGCCGTCATCGCCGCCAAGGAGACCGGCAAGCCGGTGATCCCCGAGGTGATGGTGCCGCTCGTCATGGGCAAGCCGGAGCTCGATCTGGTCAAGGGCCGCATCGATGCGATGGCCAAGGCCGTGATCGAAGAGAGCGGCACGAAGATCGACTATCAGGTCGGCACCATGATCGAATTGCCGCGCGCCGCCTTGCGCGCCGCCGAGATCGCGGAGAGTGCCGAGTTCTTCTCCTTCGGCACCAACGACCTGACCCAGACGACGCTCGGCATCAGCCGCGACGACGCCTCCTCCTTCCTCGGCTCCTACACCGCCAAGGGCCTGCTCGATGCCGACCCCTTCGTCACTATCGATCAGGACGGTGTCGGCGAATTGGTGAAGCTCGCCGCCGAACGCGGCCGCAAGACGCGTTCCGGCATCAAGCTCGGCATCTGCGGCGAGCATGGCGGCGACCCCGCCTCGATCGGCTTCTGCGAGAGCGTCGGGCTCGACTACGTCTCCTGCTCGCCCTTCCGCGTGCCGATCGCCCGCCTCGCCGCCGCACAGGCGGCGCTCGGCGCGATCAAGCCGAAGGATGGCTGAGAACCGGTCATGGCATCGAAGCTGACCACCATCGGCTTCGATGCCGACGACACGCTCTGGCAGAACGAGCAGTTCTTCCGGATGACGGAGGATCGCTTCGTCGCGCTGCTTGGCGAGCATGGCGAGGCGGCCGAGATTTCCGGGCGCCTGCTCGAAGCCGAGAAGCGCAATCTCGGTTTCTACGGCTTCGGTATCAAGGGCTTCGTGCTCTCGATGATTGAGACGGCGATCGAGATCACGCGCGGGCAGGTCCCGGCTGCCGTGATCGGAGAGATCCTCGCTGCCGGGCGCGAGATGGCGGCTCATCCGGTCGAGACGTTGCCGCATGTCCAGGAGACGCTTGCGGTACTCTCCGGCGATTACCGGCTGGTGCTGATCACCAAGGGTGATCTCTTCGACCAGGAGCGCAAGCTCGCCCAGTCCGGTCTCGGCGACTTCTTCCACGCGGTCGAGATCGTCAGCGACAAGAAGCCGGAGACCTACGGCCGCATCTTCGCCCGTCATGGCGACGGGGCAGGGCGGGCGATGATGGTCGGAAACTCCCTGAAATCCGACATCCTGCCCGCGCTGGAGGCCGGTTCCTGGGCTGTCCATGTTCCGCATGAACTGACCTGGGTGCTGGAACATGCCGAGGAGCCGGCGGGGCATGATCGCTATCGCAGGATCGGCGATCTCGGCGGGCTCACTGAAATCCTGCGGGAGCTCGGCCCAGCCAAGTGATTGCGGCGGGCCTGGGAGGCCCTTGCTGGACGGTTCTTGCATTTCGTGCTATCCGCACCGATGTATGACGAGATGCGGCCGGGTTCTGGCCAATCCTCCGCGCGGGTAATCCGGTCGGCGGGCACGATTCAGATCCACCACACATCGCTACAAGACCACTGCAAGGCGTCCGCGCGTCGAGCTCTGGGTCGCAACGATACGCGGATCTGAAACGTAAGGATTCCATGCCATGGAAAAAGGCACCGTGAAGTGGTTCAACTCCACCAAGGGTTACGGCTTCATCACCCCTGAGAACGGCGGCCAGGACGTGTTCGTCCACATCTCCGCTGTCGAGCGCGCGGGTCTCCGCGAGCTGCGCGACGGCCAGGTCGTCTCCTACGAACTCGTTGCCGATCGCAAGACCGGCAAGACCTCGGCCGGCAACCTCGTCGTCGCCTGAGCTGATACCGATCGACCGGGAGAGCCCGGATCATCGCGCGTCCGATAGGACGCGGCCACGATGATCGATCTCTTAGTTATCGCATCGAAGTTCTCCGAAAAGTGGAACCCACTTTTCGGTCCGGTGCTATAGCGGCCCCGGTCCACGACAAGCCTGCCGGCGCTGTGGCTAGCGGTTCGCCGGCAGGTCCGACTATTTTTGAATTCAGGCCGGATGCGAGCCTGCGGCGCAGCCGAAACCCACATGCGCCCCTCGCATCGCGGCGTCCGGAAAGATCCTTCTTGACCAAGTTTACCGATCTCGGCCTCGCCGAGCCCCTTCTCAAGGCGCTCGCGGCCGAGGGCTATGAAACGCCGACGCCGATCCAGGCGCAGGCGATCCCCCATATTCTGCAGGGCCGCGACCTCCTCGGTGCCGCCCAGACCGGCACCGGCAAGACGGCTGCCTTCTCGCTGCCGATGCTGCATCGGCTGCTCGCCAAGCCGCGCCAGATGCCGGCCCGCTCGGTGCGCGCGCTCATCCTGTCGCCGACGCGTGAGCTCTCGGCCCAGATCGAAGCCAGCATCCGCACCTACGCCCGCTACACCTCGCTGAAATCGACGGTGATCTTCGGCGGCGTGCCCGTCGGCAAGCAGATCCGCGCGCTCGGCGAAAAGGTCGATATCCTCGTTGCTACGCCCGGCCGGTTGCTCGACCTCGTCGACCAGCGCGCCGTCTCGCTGCGCGAGATCGAGTTCCTCGTCCTCGACGAGGCCGATCAGATGCTCGACCTCGGCTTCATCCATGCGCTGCGCCGCATCGCGACCCTGATCCCGAAGGAGCGCCACACGCTGCTCTTCTCGGCGACCATGCCGAAGCCGATCCGCGAGATCGCCTCCGCCTACCTGACCGATCCGGTCGAGGTCGCTGTGGCACCGGTCGCGACCACCGCCGAGAAGATCGACCAGCGCGTCATCTTCACGGAAGCTCACGACAAGCCGGCGCTGCTGGCGAAGACGCTGAACGTGCCCGAGCTGGAGCGCGCCATCGTCTTCACCCGCACCAAGCACGGCGCCGACAAGGTCGTGCGCCAGCTCGGCACGTCCGGCATCGAGGCGGCCGCGATCCACGGCAACAAGAGCCAGAGCCAGCGCGAGCGGGCGCTCGGCGCCTTCCGCGACGGTTCGCTCCGCATCCTCGTCGCGACCGACATCGCCGCGCGCGGCATCGATGTCGACGGCATCAGCCATGTTGTGAATTTCGACCTGCCGAACGTGCCCGAGACCTATGTCCACCGCATCGGCCGCACGGCACGCGCTGGCGCGTCGGGCCTCGCCATCGCCTTCTGCACGCCGGAAGAGCGCGGCGATCTCGCTGCCATCGAGAAGCTGACCAAGGTCGCGATCACTCCGATCGGCGCCGTTCCTTACTGGGACGGCCGCACGCCGAAGAAGCCGCCGCAGAACCAGCGCGGTGGCGGGCGTGGCCAGCAGCAGAACGGTGGCGGACGTGGCGGTCCAGGCCGCCCGCAGGGCCAGCAGGCTCGTCCGCAGGGCCAGCAGGCTCGCCCGCAAGGGCAGCAGCAGCCGCGCGGCGGCAAGCCCGGCGAGGGCGGCCAGCGCAACCAGCCTGCCAATGGCGGCCAGCGTCAGGAGCGTCACGAGCGCCCCCGTCATCCCGAGCGCGGCCCGCGTCCTGAGCAGGCGGCGCAGCGAAAAGACGGCGTTTCCGCAAAAGAAGGGCTTGGCGGCGTCGCGTTCTTGCAGCAAAGAACACAGCAACCACGCACCAACGGCGCCCGGCGGCGCGCGCGCTGACGCGCGATCGACCAGAACCAGGGGCGAGCCTCTTTGAAGATGGCTCGCCCACGCGCCCTAGGGCTCACGAAGGACGACAGATGGCGAAAGAAGAACTGCTTGAATTCGACGGCACCGTGGTCGAAGTGCTCCCGGACGGCAACTACCGGGTGAAGCTCGACAACGAGCACATCATCCTGGCCTATGCGGCCGGCAAGATGAAGAAGAACCGCATCCGCACCATCGCGGGCGACCGTGTCATCGTCGAGATGTCGCCTTACGATCTCGATCGCGGCCGCATCAACTTCCGTCAGAAGACGGCTGGTCCGGCTCCGGGCGGTCCGCCGCGCCAGAACTTCCGCCGGCGCTGATAAGAGCGATGCGCCCGTCGCGAAGCGAGCTGCTGTTCGTCGCGCTGGGCGCCGCTCTCGGCGCTGTCGTCGCCTGGGCGGTTCGGGCCGGCCTCATCGCCCCGGACGGAGCCCTGCCGCCCTTCGCCATCGTGCTGTTCGGGCTGGGGATCGTCGAATTGCTCGTCGGCTTTGCGACGGGGCGCCCTCCGGGCTCATTGGTCGGCATGCCCGTCCGCTTCCTCGCCTTCGCGGTCGGTGTCTGCATCCTGCTGCTCGGCGGCAGGATCGCCTGAAGGGCGAGCCACACCTCTCCCCGTGCGTCGTGCTCCGGCTTGACCCGGGCATCGCGTGACCGAGGACGCTCCGGCGCCGCTGTCTTCTCGACATCCTCGGATTTGCGCTCCGCTGCGCCCGAGAGTGGCGCGATCCTTCCATCAGAAAACCGCCCAAGAAAAAACCCCGGCGCGAGGCCGGGGTGAAAGTGGTCGTTCCGTGGTAAAAAAGGGTCTGCGTGAAACTCTGTCCCGGTCCGCTCAGTAGCGGGAGCGGGACCAATACTGCGAGCCGGGGCTGACCATCACCTGGCGCTGCCGTGTCTCGTAGACGGCGGGGATCTCTTCCCGCACCACCTGGGTCGGACGCACCATCACCTGGCGCTGACGCTGTGTGTAGACGGCCGGGACCGTCTCGTAATCGATGGTGGCCGGAGAAACCTCGACGCGGCGGCTCTGGTAGCCGTAGCGGGCGGGCACATCCACCCAGCAGCCGACCGTGTTGCCATAAGCGTCGCGGGTCACTTCCCAGCGGCGGGTGGCGGCCGAGATCATCACCTTTTCGGTCACCGTCTCGTAGACGGCGGCGCGGTGGTGCGGGATGCGGCGCTCAGGGGCGATCATCACGTTGTCGGTGACCGTCTCGTATTCGGCCGGGACGACGCGGCGCTGAACCTGGGCCGGACGGACCTGGTAGGTTTCGTTGATCGAGCCGTAGACCGGCGGCGTATTCACGAGGTTGTAGCAGGCGGAGCCGCGGCAGCCGCCACCGGCCTGGGCGACCGAGGCGCCGAGCACGAGCGCGGCTGCGAGGCTGGAAGCGGCGATGACCCCTGAGGAAAGCGAGCGCACCATGTTGGACCTGACCTGTCGGTTTCGGCGCCAGGCGCCGTTCGTTGGGGACAGGAAGCCTGCTGGAAGTGATGAACGCAAGGTAAACGCTAAAACAAGGTAAAATTAACCAATTCGGTGCTGGCGCGCGTATTCACGCAGATTGCACTCAAGCTAATGAGAACGTTCTATTTTTAGAGATTTGAATGCCGGCTGTCCAAGCAGCGGAGAAGGCCTGTCTTCTTAACGGCTGGGATCGCTGCTGGAAGCACATCCCTTGCTGCCGAACCCTTCGAACGCAGGATGCGGGCCGCGCAGAGTTCGCTACGACATATGCGAGGCGCGGCTCGGCTCATGCCGAAGCCCGCCGGCCGGTTCGATGCCGGGCAGGATCGTCGGGCGCACCTTCCGGAAGGTTACATGGGCGATATCAAGGACAACGCGTTCATCGCGCTCTATCTGGGCCTGACTGCGGTCGTGACGCTCGGCTGGGTCGGCGTCGTCGGTTACGGCGTCTGGCATTTCCTGTTCGGGTAGCGGTCGCGCCGGCCTGCCGCTTCAGGGAGGATGAGACCGCAGGCGTTCTGCCGCGTGTGACACGAACAATCACATGGCAATGAGGCGGGATTAACCGGGACTATCCGGGATCAGGCGGAAAGCGGCGGCGCTGCAAGCACTTAGGCGGGGCGCAGCGCGGCATTCATTGCCATTTGATCCTTCGCGGATTTCGAGGCCCGAAAGCCAGAAAGGCAGAAGGCCAGAAATCGCGGCTGCCGCTAACCCCTTGAAATCCCGTCCCGGCGCCGCGCGGAACTGTCACGATTTGCCCCGATTGCGCAGGTCGGCATGACAGTTGCGAAAAGCCTCGCGTTTTCAATCCCATGGCTCAAGAGAACGGGCATCATGCCCATTCTCGAACTGTCATGCTGAATCAGCGCTGCCGGAACCGTTCCACCGCCCGCCGCGCCAGCTCGTCTTCATCCTCCGCCACGAGCGCGTAGCTCGCGACGAGGTAGGCCATGCGTGCTCGTTCGAGCTCGTGCTTCTCCTCCGGGATCGACGGAGCGACCTCGGCCCAGGCCTTGTCGAGCGCGCCCTGCGCCCGCGCGACATCGGCGGGATCATTGAATGTCGAGAACGGAATTTTCCAGGCCTCCTTGAACGGTCTGGTTGTATCAATCGCCTTCCCGCCGGTCACCATTTCGATGGCATAGAGCGACGCTTTGGCGCGGCGCTCCAGCTCCTTGCTGCCGGGCTGGTCGAGGGCGAGGCCGTAGGGGCTGACAGGCTTGTCGACGCGCCGGCCGCCGCAATCCATCGCGAAGGCATCGGCAGTCCGCGCATCGAGGAAGCACCAGCTCATGAGGCCGCCTTTGTTCGTCGTCACATGGTCGAACCAGGCGGCCCAGCGATACATGATGGCGGCAGCGGCGTGCAGGCCGCCGAGCGGCACGACGATCTCGACCTGGAAGGGATGCGTACGATCGCGCTGCTTGTCGGTGATCTCGCCCTTGCGCCTGGTCACGGCCAGCCCCGGAGCATGAAGCCGATGGCCAGGCCGAAGGCGATGCAGCCCAGATAGAACAGGGCCTCCCAGCGGCCCTGGCGCGTCCGACGCTCATACTCCTCCTGGTTGTCCCCGCTGTTCACCGCCACCTCCGCTCCTGACTCCCGGTGTCATAGAACGCTCTTGAGAACGAAACAAGAACGCGCTTCGATGAGGCTGCCCCAGCGGAAGACTGGGGCGCCAACAGGAGAAAGTCATGAGTAAGGCGAGCCCGGAGCGGGAAACCGTCGCACATCTCACCTATTTCGTCGTCCAGCCCTACAAAGCCGTGAAGGGCTCAAAGGGCAAGATTGCAGCGGAGGAGCCGATCCCGGCGCGGGATCATGACCACGCCATGCGCATGTTCGAACGGTTCAAGGCCGTGCGCGTCGGCGTCGTCGCCTTCCACCGTACGGGGGATCCGGCGACGGGCGAGTACGAGGATGCGGTGATCATCGCCCGTCACGGGACGTTGCCGGCCGAGGTCGACGGCATGAGGGAAGCCACGGACGTCCCGGCCGACAACTGGGATCTCTCGGCTCACGACTTGAAGGTGGCTTGAAAAGGAGGGGCGGCCGACGCGGCCGCCCCGCTCATTTAATGAAGCCGTAGGACTTGGCGACCCTGCGGATCTGGGTGCAATGCGCTGTCTTCGCAGAGGCGCTCATGCTCTTGAGCTGATAGCCGACGCCGCTCGTCTGCAGGTTAAGCTGGCCGGAAAACGCCATGTCGTCGGCGCGGACCTTCTTCTCGATGAAGGCGGCAATCGCGGCTTGGTCGTAAGACAGACTGCACGCCTCCTCGGAGGCGAGCACCGAGCCGAGCTCGTGGGCGAGCTGCATTGATTTGAAGTCCTGCGCGGCGGCGGGCGCGATTAGTAGAATCGCGCCAGTCAGAAAGGCGAGACGCCGCATCACGCCACCGCCGAGGTCGGGCGCTTGCCGAACAGCGCGAGGATACCGCCGATCAACGCCAGCACCATAAAGACCGCGACGAACGTGCCTCCCAAGATGGCCCCTGCAATAGCGCAGACGATTAGCAGCATGCCGGGCCAGCGAGATGTCGCCCCCATGCAGATTGCGCCGAGCACGATCGTCAGGAACGAGAAGGCCACACCTCCCCAACCAAGCTTGACGACAAGTTGGGCGTCCTTCGCCTCAAGAGCGGAGCCCATGCCGCCGACACCCAGCGTCACAAATGCAGCGATGACACCGAAAATTCCGGCGATCAGCGCGATAATTCCCCCTGCCTTCTTCATTGCAGCCCTCCCTAGATTTTTCCACCTGCCCAGACGATCTTGCCCGCGATCCTAAGCGCTTCCGCCTCCGGCGCGGCCAAAGTCTCGGATTCATAGCGCTCATTGTCGCTGATCAACACGATCTTGCCTTCCCAGCCGCGGCCGATGCGCTTGATGCGGACATCCTTGCCGTCGATCAACGAATAGACACCTTCGACGCGCGGGGTCTGGAAACGGGTGTCCAACAGGCAGATCGACCCGTCGCGGATGGTGGGCTCCATGCTATCGCCGCCGAGATCGAGCAAGCGAGCGTAGCTTTCAGGCACGCCAAGCTCGTCGAGCCAGCGCTTCGGGAACGGAACGTAGTCGATCGTCTCGGGGAACGGGTTTTCGATGCCGGGTCCCGCACTCGCAACGACATCGAGTCGCGGGATATGCACCACATCGCTCATGAAGTCGGCCGCAGGCCCTGGCTTAGGCTCTGATGAGCGATCTATCGTCAGAATTGCGGCGTCGGATTCCCCAAAAATGAGGAAGTCGGCCGTTACCCCGCATGCGCGCGCAATTTGGCCGAGGCGAGTTGCCGGTACGTCGGATTCGCCTCGGCAATAGCGATCCAGAGACGCCAGCGGGAAACCGATGATCGGCGCTGCAGCCTCTCGGGTCGAGAACTTACGCTTGATCGCATCGTCAATTCTGATCGCCATCCCTGCGCGGTCGTTCATCAATTTTGCTGCCTGCTGAGGATGATCCTCAGATTTGAGTTGACATTGCCTCTCATATCTGACGATAACATCACAAGTGCCGTCTACATGTGTGGTTAACACAGCAAATTCGGCGTTGCGAGACAGGACACCTATGGCGAGCAATTGGACCAAGCAGGCGATCATTTTCGCGCTCCGCGAGCGGGGGACCACCGCTGCGCAGTTGGCCGAAGACGCCGGTCTCAGCCGCTTCACGGTCTATGGCGGCATGGAACGTCCGGCACCGAAGGTTCAGGCGCTCATTTCTGAGGCCTTGGATTTGCCGCTGCACGAGATCTGGCCGCAGTTCTACGACGAGAACGGCAATCGCATCGGTCTCATCCGCGCCAAGAGGGCGGCATGACCTTCCAGCCGTCGCCAGCCGTCTTTTCCGGCCTCCTTGCCGAGCTTCCCCGCTCCCCTGTCTTTCGGGTGAGGATCGACAATATCGACGTCTCTGATCGGCTCCGGCCGGTCGATGCGGCTCATGCGCAGGTTATCGCGGCCTCGCTCTCGCTGCTCGGCCAGCAACAGGCGGTCATCGTGCGTCGTCACGCCTCGCCTAAAACAGCGTTCAAGCTCGTCGTCGGCGCGCATCGCCTTGCTGGCGGACAGCAGATCGGTTGGGCCGAGGTCGACGCGATCGAGATCCAGTGCGACGACGACCAGGCGCGCCTAATCGAGATCGACGAAAACTTGGCCCGGGTCGAACTCAGCAAGCTCGACCGCGCCATTTTCCTGGTCGAGCGCAAGCGGGCCTATGAGGCGCTGCACCCTGATACGGCGCATGGCAAGGCCAAAAAACCCAAGAAAAACAGAGGCGAAGGAAAAGTGGCCAACTTGGCCACTTTTGAGGGCTTCGCGAAGGACATCGAGCGGCAGGTTGATCTGTCCGCGCGTGCGGTCCGCCGCGCCACACAGATCGCGGCCGCCCTTGCCCCCGAAGCGGTCAATCTGATCCGGGGCTCACAGCTCTCGCGGAACCAGTCGCAGTTGCAGGCCTTGGCGGCGCTTCCCGCCGAGCAGCAGATCGCTATCGCGACGGTCGTGGCCGAGAAGCCATTCCTGTCTTTCTCCAACGCTCGTTTCGCCGCCGGCCTCGCTCCTAAGGGTGGCGCCGTGCGCGAGGCTGACCAGCTGCTGGCTCGCCTTGAAGCGCTGCTCGGCCGCCAGTGGTCGCTCGCCCAGCTTCGGGACGCAAAGGCGATGGTGCAGGCGAAGATCGACGCCGCCGAGGCAGGGCAGAAGCCCGCCCGCGCGAAGAAGGGCGGTGCGGAATGAGCCAGACCGTTTCGGAGTGCAATGTCGAGATCGCCCGGTTGATCGCCGATGGGGCTAGCCCCGAGCGGGTTTCCGGTGCCCGCGAGCGCCGAGCCGTAGCCGAGCGCCGCGACGAGCGGCGTAGGCTGGTGGCTCTGATCGACCGCCTCGACGACTGCGGAGAGCGTCGGCGCGGCGCTCGGCTGAGTGGGGAAGAGGTCCGGCTGCTGCTCGACGAAATCTATCTCCTGAAAGGCCTGATCATCACCGGGGTCCGCCCGTGAAACTCTGGCTGACCTCTTCCGAAATCGCCGAGCTCGCGCTGCCGGGCATGCCGACGACCCGTCAGAACGTGGTCGAGCTCGCCAAGCGCGAGGATTGGGAACGCTTCTCGGCATACTGCCGTCAGCGCGCCGGCCGCGGCGGCGGGCTGGAATATCACGTCAACCTGCTGCCGGTGGCGGCCCGCACCGCCATTTACGGGGCCGCAGCACCGTCCCCAACTGGCGGCGAGGCGCTGCAGCAGGCGCCGGAGCCCGCGCCCGGCACGACCGGCAAGGCCATTTTGCAACTGGATGCACGCCTCGCCGTGCTCGCGGCGATGAAAGCCTTCGTCCGCGCCTCCGAGCTGAAGCAGACGCTCGCGATCAGCTATTTCGTCGACCTCTACAACCTCGGGAAGATCGACATTCCGGGCTGGGCCGCGCAGCTCCTGCCGCGCCTTGCCACGCGCACGGTGCTCCGCTGGCTCTCGGCCTCGCGGGAAGGCGAAACCGAGCGGCTGGCAGTCGACAAGGGCGCTGCGCGACGCGGTCAAGGCGTGCTTGACAGCGCTTTCGACGGCGAGATCAAGCATTTCGTGCTCGGCGTCCATTCGTTCAACGAGCTCTATTCCGCCCGCCAGCTCCACGAGACGGTCCAGCAGGAATTCGGCGCCCGTCTCGTCGCTGCCGGCCTGTCGCTGCCAGGGCTGCGCGCCTTCGAGGTCCGCTTTGGCGCCTGGAAGCAGGAATACGCGGCCGGCCTGCTGCGAATGATGGACCCGGATGGCTTCCGCTCAAAGATGCGGGTGTCCGGCTCCTACGCCTATCTCGCGCCGCATCTGAACGCGTTCTGGCAGATCGACGCTTCGCCAGTCGATGCGCTCTGCGTCGACGGTCGCCATGCGATCTATGTCTGCATCGACGTTTGGTCGCGCCGCCTCATCCTGTTCATCTCGAAAACCCCGCGCGCCGAGGCCGTGCAACTGCTGATGCGCAAGGCGATCCTCGCCTGGGGCGTGCCGGATGCGGTGAAGACAGATAACGGCTCGGATTTCGTGGCTCGCGCCACCGTGCGCCTGTTCGCCAAGCTGCAAGTCGAGGCGATCCGCTCCGATGCCTTCAGCCCTCACCAGAAGGGCTTCGTAGAGCGCCACATCCGCACCTTCCAGAGCGATTGCGCGACGATGCTGCCGGGTTTCATCGGCCACAATGTCGCCCATCGCAAACGGATCGAAGGACGCAAGGCTTTCAGCCAGCGCCTCGGCCAGACCGAGAACGACGCGTTCAACGTCACCATGACGGGAGAAGAGCTGCAGCAGCTCGTCGACCAGTGGGCGGACACGATCTACGCCCAGCGCGAGCACGGTGGCCTCAACAGGGTATCGCCCTTCGCCCGCGCCGCCTCCTCACGCCATCCGATCCGCACCGTCGATGCCGATGCGCTCGCAACCCTGCTGATGCAGGCGCCGGCCGGCGACGGCTATCGCACCGTGGGCAAGAACGGCGTCCGGATCGGCGATTTCCATTATCTGGCGCCCGGCGTCCTGGTCGGAACCCGCGTCTTCGTCGCGCTCGACCCGGCTGACAAGGGCACGATCTGGCTCTTCGCCGATGACAGCCGCGCCGAGCTCATCGGCCGCGCCACCAATGCCGAGCTCGCGGGCGTCGATCCGGCTCAGCTTCTGGCCGAGACCCGCGCCGCGCAGAAGCGGATCATCGACGAGCAGACCGACGCGATCCGCAAGCAGACGAAGCGCCGGGTCACCGAGCGCACGGTGCTGGAGAACCGGCTCGCGCTCGCCGCACAGGAGAATGGCAACCTCGTCGCCTTCCCGCCGCGCTCGGAGAACCATACCACGCCGGCGCTGGACACCGCTTCCGAGGTGGCGGCCCTGCGTCGTGGCGAGGCCCCAGCAGTGGCGCCCTTGTCCGAGGTGGCGGCAGCACGGCACCGGGAGCTCCTGGAGGAGGCGGCGATGCCTGCCGCCCCGGCGAAGGTCACGCCGCTGCGCCAGCAGGAGACACCGCGCCAGCGCTTCCGCCGCGCCCTCGACATCGAGGCGGCCATCACCGCCGGCGATCCGGTCGAGACGGCCGATGCCGTCTGGCTCGGCTCCTACCAGACCAGTGCCGAATACCGGGCCGAGAAGGCCCTGCGCGAAGAATTTGGAGAGGCGGCGTTGCGTTAGGCCCCGCCCAAAAAAAGAGCCCCGGCGAACCGGGGCTGAACAGTCATCACGAGGAAAGATACATGAGCAACGGAACTTCGCACAAGCCCAAGGGAACGCTGGCCCCGCTCAAGAACGTGGCGGCCATGCTCACCTTGGCCGAGCGGCTGATCGAGCGGCCGCCGCATCTGCCTGGCCTCGGCGTCTTCAACGGTTATTCCGGCTACGGAAAGACCTTCGCCGCCATCTACCTTCAGAACAAGAAGGACGCGCTGCGGGTCGAGATCGGCGACAGCTGGACTCGGCTGACCCTGATCCGCGCGATCATGAAGGAGCTCGGCGTTCACGATCCCAAGGGGACCGTGCCGAAGCTCACCGAGATGGCGATCGAGCGGCTCGCGCTGCCCGGTCACCCGCCGCTGCTGATCGACGAAGCCGACAAGGCTGTCGACAAGGGCTTCATCGAGATCATCCGCGAGATCCACGAGGCGACGCAGGTGCCGATCATCCTGATCGGCGAGGAGGAGTTGCCCTCCAAGCTGCAGCGCTCGGAGCGCACCCATAACCGCGTCCTCGAATGGGTCGCCGCCCAGCCTTGCGATATCGAGGATACCGCCTTGCTGGCGCGTCTCTTCGTGCCGGAAGGGCTGAAATATTCAGAGGACTTCCTGGAGCGCAACCGGCGCAAGTCGACCGGCCGTGCCCGCCGCATCACCGTGAACCTCGAAAAGGCGGTGGAATGGGCGCGCGTCCATAATCAGGGCAATCTCGACGCGTTTCCCGATGCCGAATTCTACACCGGCGAGCCCCCGGCTCGCGGTCGGAGGGCGGCATGAAGCGCGTCCTGCCGAGCGACGGCCTCTCCGGGCCGCAGCACTACTGGAAGATGATGGTCGAGCTCTCGGCGAAGGGTGGCTTCACCATCGCCGACGTCCACAAGCTCACCAATGGCTGCGCGCTGCGCACCGTGAAGGCCTATGTCCTCTTCTGCGCCAAGCAGGGGCACGCGCTGCCGGTCGGTGAGCGGCCGACGATCAAGAACCGGACTGCGACGATCTACACCGTGAAGGATCGTCGCCTGCCGGCGCCGATCCAGCGCCGCGCCAGTTTCGAGGACAGCCGCGGCCGCGGCCGCCAGCAGCTCTGGACCGCGATCCGTGCCCTCAAGCTCTTCTCCGTTCGCGAGCTCGCCATCGCGGCTACGACTTCCGATGTGCCGGTGTCAGAGAAGCTGGCGCGCGGCTACGTCGGGGTGCTCGCGAAGGCGGGCTACGTCGCCGAGGTTGGGCATCGCACGCGTTCAGGCCAGCAGGCGCGCTGGAAGCTGATGCCGGCCTTCAACACCGGCCCGCTCTCCCCGGCGACGATCGAGCGCGGCGCCGTGCTCTACGATCGCAATCTCGGGCGGTCCATTAACCTTAACAGCTCGGAAATCGTCGGGAGGGCCGCATGAGCACCCCTCGCAACGACCAGATCGCGAAGGCACAGGCCGCCTGGGGGGAGGCCATCCCGGCCGAGGTTCTCATCCTCGCCGAGGCCTGCAAGGCCCGGACCTCCCGCGCCATCGCCCAGCAGCTCGGATATTCCGACGCGGTGATCAGCCATGTCCTGGCGAACAAGTATCCCGGCGACCTGCCCAAGGTCTTCCTCAAGATCCGTGGCGCCCTGATGGGCGAGACCGTCATGTGCCCGATCCTCGACGAGATCGGCCGCGATCGCTGCCTGACCGAACAGGCCAAGCCCTTCGCCGCCACGAATTCCACTCGCGCGCGGCTGTTTCACGCCTGCCGCACCTGTCCCAATCGCCAGCAGAAGGACGCCGCCTGATGCTTCAATCCGCTTTCAAACTCCTTTGCGCTGGGATGGCCGTCCTCGGCCCGTTCGCCGCCGGCAGTATCCAGAGCTACGTCGCCAACAGCGAGGCCTCCGCCTTCTTCATGTGCGCCGGCGTGCTGCTCGGCATCGCCGGCCTGGTCGGCTTCGCCGGCGTCGAGCGTGACGAGCAGCGGGCGCATGATCGCGCCCGCTTCGGCCGGAAGCTCTGATCATGGCGGCGAGCTCTCTCCCCCTCGATCTGCGTTTCCTGGCGGCCCATCTCGATCGGTCCGCACGATCGGGCGTCGGCCTCTCCGCCGACCAGTGCGAGCGCATGGCGGATCTCGTGCGCCAGTCGGCCAAGGAAGCCGACCTGGTCGTCGGCCAGGCCGAGCTGATGCCGGAGCTCGAAGACGAACTCCACGCCGTCGCATTCGATCTCGATCGCGCCGCCCCGCCTTCGATCGAGCCGGGGTATCAGGCGGCGTTGCGGGAGCAGCAGCGCGAACTCCAGCGCCAGCTGGATGGCGGCGGGCCGGTGCAGGTCTCGCGTCCCGGCCTCGCCGCCCTCGCCACGCGCATCGGCGACACGAATGTCGTGGTCATGCCGATCGCGCCGCGGCCGCGCCCGCTCGGCGGTGGAGACGCCGCATGAGCGAGCGTCACGTCACCTTCGACATGATCCTGCAGGCGGTCTCCGCCACCACTGGCGAGCCTGTCACGGTCCTGTTGTCGGATCTTCGCAACGACGAGGTCTCGCAGGCGCGCTGGGCGGCCTGGTGGCTGGCGCGCCAGCTCACCACGCTGAGCAATGCCACGCTCGGCCGGCTGACCGGCATGCGCGAGCGCTCCACCGTCGATCATGGCGTCGAGCGTGCTGCGGCTCTGCGCCAAGCGGATCCGGAGTTCCGGCTGGCGACGGATACCGTCCTCGCCACGCTGCGCCTCTTGGAGCGGCGCGGCCTGCTTGCCTACGCCGCCTCCTGCGACCCGTTGCAGGCGGCCCGGCGCGTGCTCTCCGCGCCGGAGCGCGAGGCGGCCCGCGTCTCGATCTACGAAATCATCGGCATGTCGCGCCTGGTCGTCGAGCTCCTCGGCCCCAGCGATGCGCCCACGCCGTCCCCGCTTTCCCCCGACATGGAGACTTCCGATGCTGCCTGAAACCGACACGGCGCGCCTGGAGCGCGGCCGCATACTTTACCAGGCCATGCGTGAGCATACTCGCCTGCCGTCTCCCGGACCGGCTTGGCGGGAGCTGGATGGCGAGAGCGCAAAGGACTGGGCGGATGTCGCAGAGCGCGTCTTCGTCGAGGCAGGCTTGACCGCGCTCGCCGAGGACGTCCTGGACGAACGGGCGGCTATGAAGGCCGGCGTCGTCGAGATCGGCGGCGAGAAATTCATGCGCGATGCCAGGCGCAACCTGATGGCCTACGGGACGATCAAGGCCCAGCGCGTTCTCGAAGACGAGATGGTGCGCAAGGTGATGTTCTTCGCCCGCGACCTCTCCGATCAGATCAAGCGCTTCAAGGGACACACCTTCGAGGATCTGGCGGCCTTCCAGTCTCTGCTGGAGCAGCAATACGGTGTGCCGCCCAGCACGGGTAAGGGCAACTGCAGCTACACCTCCTTCGACGACACGATGAAGGTCGAGGTGAAGATCGCCGACCAGATCGCGTTCGGCCCGGAGCTTCAGGCAGCCAAGCGCCTGGTAGATGAGTGCCTGAAGGAATGGGGCGCTGACAGCCACGAGGCCCTCCGCTCCCTGGTAAATCGCGTCTTCAGTGTCGAGAAGGAAGGCCAGATCAACCGTGGCGAACTGTTCTCCATGCTCGCCATGGAGATCGCCGACGAGCGCTGGCAGCGCGCCATGGACGCGATCCGGGACTCGATCCGCGTCATCGGCACGAAGGCCTATCTCCGCTTCCGGATCCGCGACGAGGATGGCGCCTGGTCGACGGTGACGATCGACCTCGCGGCCGCGTGAGGGCGCCATGAGCAGCCTCGCTATCGTCAAGATCGTCGGCGAACCGTTCCTCTCGCGGGCTCGCGAGTATCGCGCGCAGATGGTCGCCTTCACGAAGGCTTACGTGGACTTCGCGCACGCGATAGGTGCGACCGGCCTTCCGAACGGTTTCCCCGGAGAACGACTGCGCGGGCTCTTCTTCGAGAAGAATGCTCCGCCGGCGGGCTGGACCAAGCCAGACCGGAAGGGCTTGGCCACGCCGAAGCGCGGGTCAGCCGCTGCGGAGGAATTTGCCGGGCTGCCAGAGAAGCCGAGCAACCGCTTCGTCTTCGCTGACGCCGTCGTGAATAACCTGTCCTGGGAAGCTCCCAACGGGGGCTGGGGCTCGGGCGGCATCGGTTTCATGATCGAAGCGGCGTCGATCGGGTGGGTCGGCGATGATCTGATCGCTCGCATACCGCATGCTGGTCGCGCTGCTGCCGAGCACTTGGCTCGTCATCCTGATCACACCATCCGCCACGGTGCCTCGGATTGGGTGATCCCTGACGGCCTCGTTGAGATCACTCAGGCGGAGCTCGATCTGCTCGATGCGCAGCATCGGGTTGCTCGGGAGAAGGCGGAGGCGTCCCCGACATGATCGAGCCCATCCTCCATATCCGCCGCAACACCGGCAGCGGCGTTCTGGCGCCCGTGCTGGCCGTGGTCGCGATCGTCTCGATCTTCGGCTTCGCTGTCTGGACGAGTACGTCGCTGCTCGGCGCCTTCTTCTTCGCTCTCCTGATCGCCTTGGCGGCTGGCGAGATTGCGGAGCGCGCCGAGCAATACGGCTCGATCGACGAGGCGCGGCGCCGGCTCGACGAGCTGGAGAAGGAGGGGCGCCGGTGAGCATCCTCCTCTCCAAGGCCGTCTCAGGCCAATGCCGCTGGATCGTCTGCGATGCAGTCGACGGCAGCCGCGACCTGTTCGGAGGGCGACGCGTCTGCGGCGCGGCGGTGTCCTGGCCGACGAGCTACTGCCTGCTTCATCGGCTGGATGTCTACCAACGCACAGAGGGCGTCTCGGCGCCTCCGCAGGAATTCGCGGTGCTGCGCCGCCAGCCCGAGCCCGAAACCCTTCCCGAACTGACGGAGATATTCGGATGAGCCTGCGCACTGTGGAACCCATGCAGCTGCCCGAGGGCTGGACACCGGCGGAGCGCGAGGCCTTTGTGCCGCGCTTCGAGTGGATCGCTCCCACCTCGCTGCTGATCGACCCGAAGTACCAGCGCAATCTCACCGAGGCCTCCGTGCGGCTGATCCATCGGATCGCGGCCGGCTGGTCCTGGCGGCGCTTCAAGCCCCCCATCGTGGCCGAGACGGATGCCGGCCTGCATATTCTGGACGGCCAGCACACCGCGATCGGAGCCGCTAGCCACGGCGGCATCCCCAAAATCCCGGTGATGATCGTCGAGGGCGCTGACCAACTAGAGCGGGCGCGAGCCTTCCTTGGCCACAACCGTGATCGCGTGGGTCTGACCGCTCTCAGCTTATTTCATGCTGCGGTCGCCGCCGGCGACGAGAGCGCCCAAACTGTCATGCAGGTTTGCAGCCGCGCTGGCGTCACCGTGCTTCGCAGCGTTCGCCCCCAGGGCATCTTCGAGATTGGTGAGACGGTCGCAGTCGCAGCGCTCGCGGGCCTGTGTCGCAGGCGTACCGCTATGCAAGCCCGCATCGTCCTGGAGACCCTAGCGCAGGCTCGTCTCGCGCCAATCACCTCCGATGCCATCAAGGCCGCCGAGGAACTTCTCCATGGCTCGACTTATGCCGGCGAGATCGCGACCGACGATCTGAAGGCGACGCTGATTGGGCGCTGGCCGGACATGCAGCGCAAGGCCGCGGATCTCGCTCTGGCCAAGTCCCTGCCGAAATGGCGAGCGCTGGCGATCTCGCTCTACCAGAACACGAGGAAGCGCCGTGCAGCCTGACGCCGAGCTTCTGGCGCTGAGAGAGCGCAATGAATGGCTGGAAGAGCGCGTGGCGTTCCTCGAACGGCTGCTCGTGCCCGTTGTCGCGCTGCCGCTCGAATGGGGCCTGACGGTCGCCGAGGGCCGGCTCGTCTCGGCCCTCTATGCCCGCATCGAATGCACCAAGGATCAGATCATGGCGGCCATGTACCGCAATGACGGCCGCGACGAGCCGTTGGAGAAGATCGTGGACGTCTATGTCTGCAAGGTCCGCGCGAAGATGCGCCCGTTCCGCGCCAGCATCGTCACGCGCTGGGGGCATGGCTACGCCTTGGACGTGGACGCGCGCGCGGCAATCGACAAGCTCAACCTGAAGGTGGCGGCGTGACCGCCCCCGCCATCCCGCTCGTCCAGCAGATCGAGGAGGTGAAATTCGCCGTCGTTCGGCAGCGCAGCCTCATGACCGGCGCCAAGATCCGCGAACTGCGCAAGCCGGCAATCGCCGAGCACGGGCTGCTGAAGCTGGAGACGGCTGTCCGCACGCTCGAAACGCTGGCGGTGAACGCCGACGAGATCCGCGCATTCCTGAAGTTGCCCGCCGAGGCGCGGAAGGCGGTAATGGCTTGGGGCGAAACCATCGCCGAGAGCCAGATACTGGCGGGGAACAGTACCGGCGAAGGCGGTGCGGCATGATCCAGCGCGCCTTCGCCTTCTCACCCGCCGTCGCCGCGCAGCGCGTTGAGCCGGCGGACTCGCTAGACTTCTTCCCGACGCCGCCTTGGGCGACACGCGCCTTCATCCAACATGTCGCCTTGCCGGTGCTCGGCGCGCGGATCTGCGACGTCGTCCAGGATCCCGCCTGCGGCGAGGGGCACATGGCCGCGCCGCTCGGTGAAACCTTCATCAACGTCGAGGCCTTCGACATCCACCCTTACGGATTCGGCGCCCAGCGGGACTTCTTGAATCCCGACGTCGATATCGACGAACCGGCGGCCTGGTACTTCACGAATCCGCCGTTCAATCTGGCCGTGGAATTCGCGCGTGTTGCTTTGGCGCTCGCCCGCCGCGGCGTCGCGCTGCTCGTCCGGACGCAGTGGCTGCACACGATCGAGCGCTATGAGCTCTTCCGCGAATTCCCGCCGTTCCTGATCGCCTACTATGTCGAGCGCGTGCCGATGCATCGCGGTCGCTGGGAGCCGGCCGGCGATACTGCGACGGATTATTGCTGGGTCTGCTGGAAGCATGGCGCTGAGCCGCGCGCGCCGCTCTGGATCCCGCCTGGCCGCCGCACCGTCTTTTCCTTTCCGACCGACGCGGCCCGCTTCGCCCGGCCCGCACCGGCGCCGCTCCTCGATGGGAGCGCCTGACCCATGCCGCGCTTCTTCGCCCCGCGCCCAGCACCTTCCGACGCCAGCGCCATCTCGGCACTGCTGGCGAAGGACGAGCTGCGCCGGCTCGACGAGAAGCGCGAGCGGCTGAAGCAGATCATCGCCGATATCGTCCCGCGGCGATCGACCGTCATTGAAGGCCAGTTGAAGCAGCTGACGAAACGCCGCGTCGCCCTCCTGGCCGCCATTGCGAGGACTCGCCGATGAGCACCCATCCCGCGATGCTGAAGAAGATCCAGATCGCTCGGCGCGAGCTCAATTTGCAGGAGCCGGAATATCGCGGCCTGCTCGTCCGCATCACCGGCACGGACAGCTCCCGCGAGCTCAGCGACAGGCAGGCCAACGCGGTGATCGCGGAGTTCAAGCGCCTCGGCTGGCAGCCGAAGGAGTCGACCAGGCCGCGCGCCGATCGCGACGATACCCGCAAGCTCTATGCGCTCTGGGGCGCACTCCATGCCGGACCGCTCGACCGCGACGCGCTGCGCGCCTGGGTGCTCGGCCGCTTCAAGGTCGCCGCACCGGAATTCCTGAAGCCGCCGCAGACTCGCGAGGCGATCGAACAGCTGAAGGCCTGGCAGAAGCGGGTGAGGAAGCCGGCATGATCCACGTCACCGATCACGCCTTCGTCCGTTTCCTCGAGCGCTCCGGCGCCCTCGATGTCGAGCAGCTGCGCAGCCTCATCTCCGGGTCGCTGGAGCGCGGCCGCAAGATGGCCGAACGCGCCGGCACGGCCAACTTCGTCATCGTGGTCGACGGCCTGCGTTACGTCGTCGAAGGCGGCAACCTGGTCACCGTCATTGCCGATGATCGCCACCCGCGAAAGCGCCGGCGATGAACAACCTTCCGCCGCCGACAGATGACGTCGCGCGCCTGGTCGAGCTGATCGGCGAGGACGCGGCCTTGCGCCTCCTGGAAGCGCGCGGCGGCACGCGCGTCTATGTCAGCGCGGTCGAAGGCGATGCGGAATCGCTCGTCGGCATCATCGGCCTTGACGCGGCGCAGAAGATGCGGGCGAATTACGGCGCGACGCGCGTCAAGCTGCCGGTCGGCCGGCAATGGCGGGTGCTCTGTTACAAGGCGCAGGGCCTGTCCCGCCCCAAGATCGCGCTGCGGGCCGGCTGCTCGGAAACGACGGTCGACGATATCATCAAGCGCTATGGGCGCCCGGCCTCGGCCCAGCTCGATCTCTTCTCCAAAGCCGGTTAGGGCACCGATCTCGGGGCCTGTCTGCTTGACGCCGCCCCCCGCATCTTCGGTCTGATTTCCGGGCGCGTGCCCGGGCGCCGGAGCAGCCCCGTTGAAACTCGTCTGGAACTGGAAGCGCGTGCTGAAGCACGCCTGGTCGATCCGCTTCATCGTGCTGGCGGGCCTGCTGTCCGGCGCCGAGATCGCACTGCCGCTCGTCCAGGAGATCTTGCCGGTCTCTCGCGGCGTCTTCGCCGGCCTGTCCTTCGCCGCCACCGCAGGCGCCTTCATCGCCCGCCTGATCGCGCAGGAGACGGTCTCGGGGGCTGAGGCATGAGCTCGGTCCTGACGCTCCGCCCGCGCACCCGCCTGCAGAAGGGCACGGCCGCGGCCGCGCTCGCCATCACCCTCGTCGGCGGCTTCGAGGGCCTGCGCCAGACCGCCTATCGCGACGTCGTCGGCGTCGCGACCATCTGCTACGGCGAGACCCGCGGCGTGAAAATGGGCATGACGGCCACCAAGGCCGAATGCGACGCCATGCTTCTGAAGGGCCTGCAGGAATTCGAGCAGGGCGTGCTCTCCTGCACCAAGGTCGAGATGCCGGTGCGCCGTCAGGTCGCGATGGTGTCCTTCGCCTACAATGTCGGCATCGGCGCCTATTGCGGCTCCAGCGTGGTCCGCCTCCTCAACGCCGGTCAGCCTCGCGCCGCCTGCGATGCCCTGGTCAAGTGGAATAAGGCCGGCGGCGTCGTCTTCCCGGGCCTCACCCGGCGGCGCCAGGCCGAGCGCCAGCTCTGCCTCTCGGAGGCGGCGTGATGTTGGCCGCCTGGGCTCTCAAGAACTGGAGGCCGCTTGCTGCTCTCTTCCTTCTGGTCGCGCTGCTGGCGCTGGCTGCGCTGGGCTTCTGGCGCGGCCTTGTGGAGATTGGCCGTCTTCAGACGGAGGCTGCTGCTGGAGCCCGGAAGGAACGGGATACGCACTGGCAGGCCGAGATCGCGAAGGCGAACACGGCAGCGGCCAATGCCAGGGCGGACCAGGCGCTGGCTTCGGCCCGCGCCGAGAGCGCCGCCCGAGACGCTGAAACCCGCTTTCAAGAGCAGTTGAAGGAACTGGAGAAGAACGATGCGGCGCTTGCTGGCGGCGCTGATCTTGTGCTCCGGCGCGATCGCGTCCGGGTGCTCGACGGCGCCCGACCCTGAGCCGACCGTGAAGGTCGAGTTCATCCGGCCGGAGCTTCCGGCCATTGCCCGCCAGCGCTGCCCCGACCCGGCCGCCCTGCCGGACCGCGACATGACCGCTTCCGAGGTCACCAATAGCTGGGGGCGCGATCGCGCCAACCTGCGCATCTGCGAGACCAGGCGAGCGGCGGCCGTTGCGGCCGTGGATGGAGCGAGGCCGTGAACGACGTGCTGAATTTCCTGCAATCCTATGGCGGCGTGCTCTCGCTGCTCGGCTCGCTCGTCATCGTGCTGCTGTCGACGAAGTTCGTCACCAAGGTCGACCACGACCGCGCGACGGAATCGCTCGACAGCAAGTTCAACCGCGCCATCGACAAGGCCGACAAGATCGAGGACCGCGTGGCGGCGCTGGAAAACGAGTTCCGCCACCTCCCGGATCGCGGCTCGGTCCACACCATCCAGCTTTCGCTCTCGGAACTGCGTGGCGAGATGCGCGCCATGGGCGAGCAGCTCAAGCCGGTCGCCGCGATCTCCGAACGCTTGCAGGAATTCTTGCTGGAGCAGGCCAAGCGATGAGCTTCGACAATCTCGTCAGGCAGGAAGCCCGTCTCATCATCCTGCGCGCCCTGGAAGAGCAGTCGGACGGCCGGCTCAATTCCGAACTGCTGCGCGTCACGCTGGAAACCTACGGCATCGCCAAGAGCCGGGACTGGGTCCATGACGAGCTCAACTGGCTGGCCTCGATGTCGGCGGTCACCGTCGTCACCGCCGGCACCGTGCGTGTCGCCCAGCTCACCGCCAAGGGCTCGGACCATGTCGGCCGGCGCCTCGTCATCGAAGGCGTCAAGCGCCCGTCGCGTCCGGAGGCCTGAGCCATGGCCGGCATCCGCAACCGGCTCGCCTCCATGGACCTGGTGCCCGACGAAGCCCAGGACGATATCGTCTGGGCGATCGGCGAGCTCAACCAGCGCCAGCGTACCCAGGCGGATATCCTCTTCGAGCTCAACGACCGGCTGGCGACCAAGGGCGTCGACCCGATCAGCTCCTCGGCCTTCAACCGCAAGGCGGTGAAGCTGCGCGCCGTGCAGATCCGGCTCGACGAAGCCCGGCACATCTTCACCGGCATCGCCGACCAGTTCACGCCGGAGAAGGTCGACGACAACAACATCGTGCTCGGCGAATTCATCAAGATGCTCGTCTTCGAGCTCACCCAGGCCGATGCCGCCCAGCGCTCGCCGAAGGAGGCGATGGAGCTCGCCCGCGCCTTCCACGACACGGTGAAGGGTCAGGCCATGTCCTCGGTCCGGCGCGGCAAGCTCCAGGATGAGTATCGGCAGAAAACGGCAGCCGCCTTCAGCGCCGTCGCCAAGAAAGCCGGTCTGTCGAAGGAGCGCGTGACCGAGCTGCGCGATGAGTTCCTCAACCTGGCGGACAAGCCGAAATGAGCGCGCTGCCGCAAGCCGAAGAGCTCGCGATCGGCCGCGCGATCACGAAGGAGGAATGGGAGCGGCTCCGCAAGGAATCGCTTTATGGCCTCCCGCCCGAGCTCCAGGAGCTGCCGCGCTCCGAGCTTCTTCTGGAGTACCAGAAGCGCTCGATCCGCGAGCGCCTCCTTCACGAGGTCACCTTCATCGAGAAGAGCCGCCGCACCGGCCTCACCTGGGCCTTCGCGTCGGATGCGGTCCTGGTCTCGGCGGCCGAGCATGCCGCCGGCGGCATGGACACCTTCTATATCGGCTACAATCTGGAGATGGCGCAGGAGTTCATCGACGTCTGCGGCATGTGGGCGAAGCTGTTCTCGAAAGCCGCGGTCGAAAGCGGCGAGTTCCTGTTCGAGGATTACAACCCCGCGACCGACGAAACCCGCCAGATCAAGGCCTTTCGGATCCGCTTCGCCTCCGGCTACGAGATCGTGGCCCTGCCGTCGCGCCCGCGCTCGCTGCGCGGCAAGCAGGGCTATGTCATCGTCGACGAGGCCGCCTTCCATGACGATCTCGCCGAGCTGCTGAAGGCGGCCATGGCGCTGCTGATCTGGGGCGGCATGGTCGTGGTGATCTCGACCCATGACGGCGAGATGAATCCCTTCAACCAGTATGTGAAGGACATCCGCTCCGGCGCCTTCGACTACGGCCTGGTCCGCATCGACTTCGACGACGCGTTGCGCGACGGGCTCTATCAGCGGATCTGCCAGCGCAAGGGCGAGGCCTGGACGCCGGAGGGCGAGGCCACCTGGCGCGACGGCATCATCCGCCACTACGGCGCCGGCGCCGACGAGGAGCTCTTCTGCATCCCGTCCGAGGGCTCGGGCGTCTGGCTGCTTCCGGCGGTCGTCGAGGCCAACATGAAGGCCGAGGCGAAGGTGCTGCGCTGGGAGATGCCCAGTTCCTTCGCGGCCGAGCCGAAGCACCTGCGGCGCTCGGCGGCCGAGGCCTGGCTGGCGGCGGTCGTCGAGCCGGAGCTGCATCGCCTCCTGCCGGACTGCCAGAGTTTCCTCGGCCAGGATTTCGGCCGCATCGGCGACCTCTCGCTGATCTGGCCGGTGCAGATGACGAAGAGCATGCACCGGCATTGCCCGTTCACGATCGAGCTCCGGAACATCCCCTTCGACGAACAGGAGTTCGTGCTGTGGTGGCTGATCGACCGGTTGCCGCGCTTCGCCGGCGCCGCCCTCGATGCCGGCGGCAATGGCGCGGCCCATGCCGAGCGCACCGCCCAGAAATACGGGATGGAGCGGATCGCCCAGGTCAAGTTCACCGTCGACTGGTATCGCGAGAACATGCCGCCGATGAAGGCGACGCTGGAAGCCGGCGGCATGGACATCCCGAAGGACCACGAGACTGGCAACGACTTCCGGTTGGTCAAGATGATCGACGGTGTCGCCCGCGTGCCGAAGGCCCGTACGACCGAGAAGGGCGAAGGCGCCGCGGACGGCAAGAAGCGGACCCGCCACGGTGACGCGGCGATCGCGGCGGCGCTGGCGCATTTCGCCTCGCTGATGGTGATCATCTCCTACAGCTACCAGGCGGTCGCCGGCTCCAGCCCGGTGGCGCTCGACGGCCCGCGTGGCATGGGCGCCGGCCGCCACCATGACGATGATGAACCGCGCAGCACGCTGTTGCCGCGCCTGCGCAGGAGCCTGTGATGGCCCGGGTGTCCAAGCTGCTGGGGCCGGACGGCCGGCCGATCGACTACGAGGACATGTTCGGCCCGCCCAAGGCCGGCCCGACGCTCACCGGCGTCCGCACGCCGGTCTCCGGCCATCCGGCCGATGGCCTGACGCCGACGCGGCTGGCCTCGATCCATCGCGCCGCCGCGACCGGAAACCCGCTCGCCTGGCTGGAGCTCGCTGAGGACATCGAGGAGCGCGACCCGCATTATCTGGCTGTGCTCGGCACGCGCCGCCGGCAGGTCTCCCAGCTCCCGATCACGATCGAGGCGGCGAGCGACGATGGCGAGTATGTCCGCCATGCCGATTTCCTGCGCGAATGGCTGAAGGAGGGCGTGCTTGAGCTCGCGCTGTTCGACATGCTGGACGCTATCGGCAAGGGCTTCTCGGTCCTGGAGATCGAGTGGGAATCGACGCCGGAGGCCGTTCTGCCCAAGCGCCTCGACTGGCGGCCGCAGCGCTGGTTCGATTTCGACCTGGTCGACGGCGAGACCGTGGTGCTGGCCGAGGGCGTCACCCGCGAGCCGCTCTCGCCGCATAAGTTCATCGTCCACAAGCACAGGGCCAAGAGCGGCCTGACGATCCGGTCCGGCCTCGCCCGCGTTGTCTCCTGGTCGTGGATGTTCAAGGCGTTCACGGTGAAGGACTGGGCGACCTTCGCGCAAAACTACGGCATGCCGACGCGGGTCGGCAAGTTCGACCGGGCGGCGTCGGACGCGGACAAGGAGGTGCTCTGGCGTGCCGTCGCCAACATCGCCGGCGACTGCGCCGCGATCATCCCGAAGGAGATGGAGATCGAGTTCGTCTCGGTCGACAAGGGCACGGGCACGCCCGGTCAGCTCTTCGAGCGGAAGGCTGACTGGCACGACAGGCAGGTCTCGAAGGCGGTCCTGGGCCAGACTACGACCACGGATGCGGTCTCCGGCGGCCATGCCGTCTCGCAGGAACATCGTCTGGTCCAGGAGGATATCGAGCGCGCCGACGCCAAGCTCTGCTCGGCCTCGCTGACGGTGCAGCTCGTGCCGCTGATCATCGCCCTGAACTTCGGCCCGCAGGCGAAATACCCGCGGGTCAACATCGGCCGGCCCGATGAAGTGCCGTTGAACGATGTCGTCAACGCGCTCGACAAGCTCGGCCCGCAAGGTCTCACGGTCGAGGCGAGCGAGCTGCGCGACCGGCTCGGCTTCTCGGATCCGGCCAAGCCCCGGAAGGACGGCAAGGCCGCCGAGCTCATCGGCGGCCGGCCGCCGCCGCCACCCGCTCCGGATCCCGCCCTCGACAAGCTCGGCGCCCTGCCGCCGCCGGCGGGCAAGCCCGCGTCGCTCGACACGCTGCGCCATATCGTCTCCCGCCACGCCAGCGCCCCGGAGCCGGACCTGGTCGAGAAGCTGACCGAGCAGCTCGTCGAGGATGCGGCCGGCGCCATGGCCGGTCTCACGGCCGAGATCCGCGCCCAGTTCGACGCCGCTACCGACATGCAGGATCTCGCGCAGCGCCTGGCGCTGATGCAGCTCGATCCGAAGGCGCTTGCCGAGGCGATGGGGCGCGGCCTGGCGCTGGCGAACATGGCGGGACGCGCCGCGCTCCTGGAGGAGATCGGAGGCAATCCCGGTGACCGTCTCGGCTGAAGGGGTGACCCGGCACCGCCAATGGCCCGCCTATCGCCCGCAGGTGCTTCAATTTCAGTTTCAAAAAATTCTGCCTCGCTCGGGAGCCGCGGCGGCTCGCGGCCGTCCTGAGCCATTTATGGGGCTCGCCCCTTGACCGGCTTCAGCACGACCTCTGCCGCGCTCGATCTGCCCTTCGAGGAGGCGATCGCGTTCTTGCAGCAGAAGGCCAGCGTCACGTCCACGGGCTGGACCGACGTCTGGCAGAAGGCGAACGCGAAAAGCTTCACGGTGGCCGGCGCGACGACCGATGCGCTGGTCGCCGATTTCCGCGCGGAGATCCTGAAGGCGCTTGAGCAAGGCACCACGCTCCAGGATTTCCGCGGCCGCTTCGGCGAGATCGTCCGCAAGCATGGCTGGGAGCACACCGGCCGCCCGGGTTGGCGCTCACGGGTCATCTACGAAACCAACCTGTCGATGGCCTATTCGGCCGGGCGCTATGTGCAGCAGACCGAGCCCGAGACGCTGCTGGCCTTCCCGTACTGGCAATATGTGCATAGCGGCGCCCGCCACCCCCGCAAGCAGCACCTGGCCTGGAACGGCACCGTGCTGCGGGCCGACGATCCGTTCTGGGACTGGGCCTATCCGCCGAATGGCTGGGGCTGCGGCTGCCGCGTTCGCCCGGTCAGTGAAGCCGGTTTGAAGCGGCAGGGGCGCACCGGCGTCGACCAGGCGCCGGAACGCATTCCGATGCAGATGGTCTCGAAGAAGACCGGCGAGGTGCTGAAAGGCTCGGAAGGCGTCGATTTTGGCTTCGACTACAACCCGGGCAAGACCTGGAAGGAAAGCCCGCCGGCGGCCGTGCGCGGACTGGCGCCGCAGCCGGGGTCAGTGCCCTCGGCGCCGCCGATGCGGTTCGATGCGCCGCCGATGCCGCGCAACCCGATCGAGCTCGCCGAGGCCGATCGCAGCATGACCGGCGCTTATGCCGACTGGGCCGCGAAGCTAACGCCGGCCCAGCGCAGCTCGCTCGCCGATTACAAGGGCTCCGGCTACCGCGACATGAACCGCCATCTCCGCGGCGGGGCCGGCACGACGCCAACCTACATCGTCGACCAGGTCCGTCATCTCGACGCCGCCCTGGCGCAGGCGGCGGCCCCGCGTGACATGCGCCTGGCGCGCGGCCTCGGCCGGGACGATCCGCTGCGCAATCTCAAGCCGGGCCGCAGCTTCCAATACCGCCAGTTCTCCTCGTTCTCACTGCAGGAGGAGATCGCCACCGCCTTCGGCAAGGGCGATCCCGCGGTGGTTGTTGAGGCCCGGGTCCCGAAAGGCTATAGTGGCATCGCCTATGTGCATACGGTGCCCGTGGTAAAGCACCATGAGTACGAGTTCATCTTCCGGCCAGGCACCCGCTTCCGGGTGATGGACCGGACCGAAACCGCGAATGAGGTCAGGATCGTTGTTGAACCGATCGCCGAACCAGGACGTCGAGCGCGCCTCGCTCCTCGCCGAGCTCGTCAAGGTGACGGGCCGTGAGGACCTGCCCGCGCTCATGTCCGGCGAGACGATCGAGACGATCCGCGATCACCTCGAAAGCCGGCGCCAGGCCGAAGCCGACATTCGCCGCCACGGCCGCCTCGGCGCGGCCTGGACCGACGACAGGGCCGTCGTCGAAGACTGAGATCTCCGCATGAGCGGGATCCAGCTCATCACCCGCATGGACGTTTCCCAGGCGCAGAGCGCCTTCGGCCGCCTTGCCATGGCGGTTTCCGATACGACGCCGATCATGCGGGCGATCGGCACCGGCCTGGTCACCTCGACGCAGGATCGCATGGACGATGGCGTCGGTCCGGATGGCGGAGCCTGGGCTTCGCTCAATCCGACCTATGCCGCCGGCAAGAAGGGGCCGGGCATCCTGCGCGAGGCCGGCATGCGCGGCGGCTTGCAGGGCTCGATCACCTTCAATGCCGGCCGCGACCAGGTCGCGGTCGGTTCGAACAAGATCTATGCCGCGATCCACCAGGAGGGCGGCGTCATCACGCCCAAGGGCTCCGGCCGGCTCGTCTTCCGCCTCGGCAACCGCGTCGTGCATGCCCGCTCGGTCACGATCCCGGCGCGGCCCTATCTCGGCATCAGCCGCGACGATCGGGAGATGATCGTCGACGTCGTCACCGGCGCCCTTGATCGCGCCATCGGTTCCGGGTCATCATCCCCGACGCGCATCCGCTGATCCGCCCGCAGCAGGCCCCGAATTCGGGGCCTGTTTCGTTATAGGCGCCGCCGCCAGATTGGCGGGGATGACGACGTTCGTTTCCTCCCTTCACTTCCAGATCCCGGCGGCAGCCGGTGTGCCCGAATGGGTTCACCTGATGCCCGCCGGGTCTTTTTCCGGTGAGGACGGACGTGGGCCTTTCACACTCCAGGATGCCGAGAATGTAATCCGCAATTCCATGGCCGCCGGCCGCCTCGCGATCGACGAGAACCACGCGATCGACCTCGCCGGCCCGAAGGGGCAGCCGGCGCCGGCGCGCGGCTGGATTGTCGAGTTGCAGGCTCGGTCGGATGGGATTTGGGGCCGCGTCGAATGGACCGGCACCGGCACTGTCCTGATGCAGGACAAAGCCTATCGCGGCATCTCGCCGGTGTTCTCGGCGCTGAAGGATGGCGGCCGCGTGGTGCGCCTTCTCAGGGCGTCTCTGACCAACACCCCCAACCTGACCCTGACCACTCTTCATTCCCGGAGCGATTCCATGGATTTCATCGCCAAGCTGCGCCAGGCGCTCGGCCTTCCTGCCGATGCTGCCGAGGACACGATGCTGACCTCGGTCTCGGCGCATGCGCTCGCCGGCTCCACCCTGGGCAAAGTCACGACCGCGCTCGGCCTCGCTGCCGACGCCAAGTCCGACGACATCGTAGCCGGCGCCACTGCCAAGGCTGCGGATGCGGGCAAGCTCGCGGCCATTTCGGCTCACTGCAAGGCGGCCGGCCTGGATCTCGACAAGCTCACCCCGACCGAGCTGCAGACCCAGCTCATGTCGCGCAACGGCTCCGAGGCCGAATTGCGCCAGACCGTGATCTCGCTGCAGTCGCAGCTCACCGCGCTCTCGGCCGACCAGGCGAAGGAGAAGGCGACCACCTTCATCGACAGCGCGATCGCGGCCGGCAAGCCGATCAAACCGATGCGCGACCACTACATTTCGCGCCACCAGAAGGACGCCGCGGCCGTCGAGGCCGAGGTCAATGCGCTCGTCTCGATCAATTCCGGCGGCATCGTCAACCCGCCGAAGCCGGCGGACGGCGCGTTGAGCGCCGATGAGGCGGCCGTCGCCCAGATGATGGGCATCGACCCCAAGGAATTCCTCAAGAGCAAGGCGGAGCTGGAGACGGCCTCGCTCTGAGGCCTCTCGATCGCTGCCGAACGGAGCACTGACCGATGACCGCACTGACCGCCGACCGCAACACCCCGATCCGCCAGCCCGAGCTGCTCGAACGCCCGGCCGCCGCGGCGAAGAAGTATTTCGCCGGCGCGCTCGTCGCGCTCGATGCCAACGGCCGGCTCGTTCCGGGTGCGGTCGCGACCACGCTGAAGGCGATCGGCCGCTGCGAAGCCTTCGTCGACAACTCGGCCGGCGCCGATGACGCCGTCACGGTCAAGGCGCGTCGCGGCAACTTCCGCTGGGCGAATTCCTCGGCCGGGGACGCGATCACCGCCGCCGATATCGGCTCGGATTGCTACATCGTCGACGATCAGACGGTGGCGAAGACCAATGGCACCAACACCCGCTCGGTCGCCGGCAAGATCACGGATGTCGACGCGCTCGGCGTCTGGGTCCGCTCCGGCCTCTGACGGCCGTCTTCCTTCACAGAGGCCAGCTCCATGCAGATCAACCAGCAATCGATCCGAACCTTGAACATCGGCTTCAACGCCGCGTTCAAAACCGGCCAGGACGGCCAGGCGGCCTCCCAGTTCGACAAGATCGCCACCACGGTTCCCTCGACCACGCGCGAGCAGGACTACGGCTGGCTCGGCAAGATGCCGAATGTCCGGGAATGGCTGGGCGATCGCGTCGTCCACAACATCAGCCAGGGCGGCTACTCGATCCGCAACAAGTCCTACGAGCTGACGATCTCCGTCAGCCGCGACGATATCGAGGACGACAATATCGGCATCTACACGCCGATGTTTACCGAGCTCGGCGCGTCCTCCGGATCGCATTACGACCAGCTCTGCTTCGGCCTCCTGAAGGCCGGCTTCAGCACGGCCTGCTACGACAAGCAGTATTTCTTCGACACCGACCATCCGGTGATCGCCGAGGACGGCCAGACCATCCTCTCGGTCGCCAACACCGATGGCGGCTCGGGCTCGCCCTGGTTCCTGATCGACGACACCCGCGTGCTGAAGCCGATCATCCTGCAGAAGCGCAAGGCCTGGAACCTCGTCAGCATGGACAAGGAGACCGACAAGAACGTCTTCGACAAGAAGGAGTTCGTGTACGGCACCGACGCCCGGCACAATGTCGGTTTCGGCTTCTGGCAGTTCGCCTGGGGCTCGAAGCAGACGCTCGACGCCGCGCATTACGAGACCGCGCGTTCCGCGCTCTCATCGATGAAGGGCGATCATGGCCGTCCGCTCGGCGTGAAGCCCCGTCTGCTCCTCGTTCCGCCGAATCTCGAAGGCGCGGCGAACCGGCTCATCAACAACGACCATCTGCCGAACGGCGCCACCAACGAGTGGAAGGGCACCGCCACGGTCATGGTCTGCCCCTGGCTCGCCTGATCGGCGCGGCGCCTTCTCACGAGCCGCCGGCGGCGCCGGCGGTTCCAGAGAGAGCGTTCACCTGGAGAGTTTCGATGTCCGACGAAGAGAAGGCGGCCGAGGCCGAAGCGGCCAAGAGCGTGCCGGAGATCCGCATCATCAATCGCGCCCATGAGGGCTTTCGCCGCGGCGGCATCGCCCATCCGGCGGATGCCCGCTATCCGGCCACGGACTTCACGGCCGAGCAGCTCCTCGCCTTCGACGCCGAGCCCATGCTGACCGTGATCCTCCCGCCCGAGGGCGAAGCGGCGCTTGCGGACCTGAAGGAGCGCGTGACGCGCAAGGCCAGGCGCTAGCCCGGAATTCCGAGCGAAAGGCTCCGAGGGCAACGGCATCCAAGCGCCTCGTATGGCCCGGATGTGTCGGGAGAGCTGAGTAGGCGTCTGCCGGCGCGAACCCGGCGGCTGTAGGGGACTGCTTCCCCCGAGGCGGTGAGAAGCCGCCACCAGTTTTAACGGGGATCCCGATGGCCTACGCCACCGTCCAGGACATGATCGGCCGCTTCGGCGAGACGGAGATGCTGCGGCTCTCCTCCGTCGATGGCGAGCTGCCGGAGACGGTGAACGAAGCGCCGGTGGAGCAGGCAATCGCCGATGCGGACGGCATCATCGATAGCTATTTGCGCAAGCGCTATCTCGTGCCGCTGGCGCTCGCGCCGCAGGTCATCACCCGCGCCTCGTGCATCCTCGCTCGCTACGACCTCTGCGTCGGCGGCGATCGGGAGCCGGCCGACCAGGTCAAGAACGACCGCAAGGACATCGTCGCCTGGCTGACGCAGATCGCGGCCGGCACCGTCACGCTCGACGGCGTCGCGCCCTCCCAGCCCAGCAGCGTCGGACGGACACAGGACCGCGAGCGCATGTTCGGCCGTTTCGGGGAGCGCGGGCTGTGAGCGCCGTCGATCCGATCAGCGCCTCCTTCACCGCGATCGAGGCGCGGCTGCGCACCGTCTTCCTGCCCAAGGTCTGGGATTTCCACATCGTCCCCGATCCGATGAACATCACCGAGTTCAAGGCGATCGTCCGCAAGACGCCGGGTCTGGCGCTCGGCTGGCGCCAGTTCAATCCCACCGATCAGAAGGTCGGCCGCCGCTTCCAGGGCGCGCTCGGTCTGCGTCTCACTGTCCTGGTAAAGAACCCGAACAAGGGGAAGCCACGCTTCCTAGGCGATAGCGCCGGCCCTGGCCTGTTTCCGGCCATGACCGGGGCGATGATGCTGCTCAACGGCTTCACCGTGCCGGATCTCGGTACATTTTCAATCACCGCGGCCGCCCAGGCTTATGCCGAGGGATATGACGACCACGACATCGCGATCGCCACGCTCGACATCGCCTCGACCGTCGTCATCGGCGACATCGAGGGCGATCTCGCCGCCGCTCCGGAATTCCTTCGCATGCTTTCCGCCTTCGAGCCCTGGCCGGAGGGCCAGGACCCGGACGCGATCACTGACGTGAGGCAGCCATGACCGACGCCCGCAAGTACCTGAAGGCAGCCGAGGGCCGCACCGTGCGCCGCGAGGACGGCACGCCCTGGCCGGAGGCCGGCGACTGGGCCGAGCTCTCGCTGTTCGTCCGACGGCGGATCGAGGACCGCGACCTGGTCGAGGCGGAGCCGCCGGCGGCCGTCGAGGTCGACGCTCCCGCGCCCGCTGGAGACCCGCCTCCGCCGCCGCTCGCTCCCGAGGGCTCCAAGCCCGCGAAGCCGTCGAAGTAAGGACCCGTCGCGATGATCAACCTCAACGAGATCCCGTATGACTGGCGCGTTCCCGGCACCTATGTCGAGGCGCGCCCGAACTACCGGAACATGGGCCTGGTCGCCTTCCCGACGCGCGTCGTCGCCTTCGTCCAGAAGCTGGCGGCGGGCTCGGCCGTCGCAGGTCAGCTCTACGAAATCACCCGGCCGGAGGATGCGACGGTGCTGTTCGGCGCCGGCTCGATCGGCCAGGACGTGGTCGCGGCCTTCAAGCAGGTGAACAAGACGACGCGCTTCTACGCGATCGCGCTGGCCGATAACGGCGCCGGCGTGAAGGCGACGAAGACCATGACCTTCACCGGCTCCGGCGCCGGCACGATCCCGATCTACGTCAAGAACCGCCGCGTCCGCTTCGCTGCGACCGCCGCGATGACGGTGTCGCAGCTCGCCGCCGCCGCGGTTGTCGCGATCAATGCCGATGCCAGCATGCCCGTGGTCGCCACCTCGGCCGCCGGCGTCGTCACGCTCACCGCCAAGCATGCTGGCGAGTGCGGCAACGCCATCGATGTCCGCATGCGCAAGTTCCCCGACGAGATTCTGCCGGGCACGATCGCGGTCGCGATCGCCGCCGGCGTCGCCGGCTCCGGCAATCCGGACGTGACCACGCTGCTCACGGCGATCGCCAACGAGTGGTTCACCGATTTCATCATGCCCTGGGACGATGCCGCCAATCTCGCGGCGCTGACCGCCGAGCTCGCGGCGCGCTTCCAGGCGATGGGCAAGAAGGACGGCCATGCCTATGTCGGCCATGCCGGCACCTATGGCCAGCTCGGGACGAAGGGCGCGCTGACCAACTCGCCCTATCTCTCGCCGATCGGCGCCAAGAACGCGATGTCGGCGCCCTGGGAATGGGCGGCCGCGCTCGCCGGCATCGGCTCGTTCCACCTGACCAACGACCCGGCCCGCCAGTTGCGCTCGCTCCCGCTCACCGGCATCGCCGGGCCGGATTCGATCGACTGCTTCACCGAGACCGAGCGCGACCTCCTGCTGCGCCAGGGCATCTCGACCTGGACGCGCCTGGCGGACGGCACGATCGTGCTGGAGCGGGTCATCACGGCCTACAAGACGACGACGCTCGGCGCGCCGGACACCGCCTATCTCGACATCATGGTCCCGAAGACCCTGACGCGGATCCGCTACGACTGGGCGACCTATGTCACGCTGCTCTATCCACGCCACAAGCTCGCCGACGACGACAGCCCGGCCGCCAACAACAACGACGCGGTGGTGACGCCGCGCCGGATGGCCGGCTCCTGGGCGACGCGCTGCAAGCTCTATGAGCGCCAGGCCTGGATCGAGGACGTCAACCGCACCGTCTCGGAAAGCGTCTTCGAGCGCGACGAGACCGACAAGAACCGCCTGAACGCCCAGCAGCAGATCCGCATCATCGGCAACCTGATGGTGCTTGCCGCGGCGCTCGAATTCCAGGTCTGACCGGCCGTCTGAACCGGCGCTTCAACGCGCCTTGAAAGGAACATCCGATGGCGCAGACGCTCGGCATCATCGACATCGTCTGGAAGGGCCGGAACGTCCCGGTCGAGAAGGGTGCCAAGCTGAAGCTAGGCGGCCTGAAGAACAACGCTGTGGTGTACGGCCGCAAGGTCGGCCGCGCCCAGGAATACGAGGGCTCGGAGATCGAGGCGACGACCGCGCTGGAGCGCGGCCAGCGCATGAAGGATCTCTACACCTCCGAGGAAGGCGAGCTGCAGGTCATCTGCGATACCGGGCAGACCTATGTCTGGCCGGACGCCTTCCTGACCGACAATCGCGAAATGACCGGCGGCGAGGGCGGAAAGGTCGCCTTGAAATGGGCCGCCGGTGACTACGAAGAGGTGCTCGCGTGAAGCCGGAATCCAATACCGCCCTCGTGATCGAGGATGCCGAGGACGCCGGCGCTCCCGTCGCCGGCGTCGTCGTGGATGACGATGCCGCCGAGGCGAAGAAGGCGACCCTGCCGGAGCGCGCCGTCCGGAACGACGACGGCACGATCACGCTGCCGCTGATCAAGCCGGTGATGCTGACCATCAAGAACGCCGGCGGCCAGCGCGAGGAAACCTACTCAGCGCTGACCTTCCGCGAGATGACCGGCCTGAACCTGCGCATGATCGCCATGGCTCCGCCGGAGAAGCAGACCGTGGTCGCGCTCGCCCAAGCGACCGGCATCAAGCAGCACCGCATGGACCCGCTTTTCGACAACATGCTTGCAAGGGACGTCACGGCCGCAGCTGCCGTGATCTCGTTTCTGCAGGAGTGAGTGGCCGGACGACTGGCACCTCATCATCGGCAGCGTCGCCCGCTATTACGGCGGCGGCTTCGACAAGGCCGAGCGACTGACGCTTCGCGAGCTCCGCTGGCAGTTCAACATCGCCGCCGAGCTCGAACGTCAGGCGGCGGAGGCCGCGAAGGGATAGGGCGATGGCCGATCCGAACATGAAGGTCTCGGTCCTCGTCCAGCTCGTCGACCGGCTGACGGCGCCTCTCCGCGGCCTCACCCGCGGGATCTCGGCCACCGCCACGGCGGTCGGCAATCTCGGCCGCAAGATCGGCGTCATCGGCGGCGCGCTTGCCGCGTTGTCGTTCGCCGCGCCGATCCAGCAGGCCGCGGCTTGGGATGCCCAGCTGCGCGACATTGCGATCACCGCCGGCAAAACCGGTGCGGCAGCTGAGACCATGATCGGAGATCTGTCGAAGCAGTACCAGAAGCTCGCATTCGATACCGGCCAGACCTCGATGGATGTTGCCAAAGGCGCGAAGACGCTGATCTCGGCGGGCATGAACTCAACCCTGATCGACAAGCTGATGCCGACCATCGCAAAAGTTGCGACCGCTACCGGCGCCACGATCGAGGACACGGCGAAGACGGCATTCTCGCTGAGCGAATCGTTGAAAGTGCCGGCGGATCAGATGGAGGCGATGCTGGGCAAACTCGTTGTTGCCGGTAAGCTCGGGCGGTTCGAGTTTGCGAACATGGCGCGCGAATTCCCAGAGCTCTCGGCTCAGATGGCCAAGTTCGGCGTCACCGGCGCCGAGGCTGTCGAAACGCTCGGCGCCAGTCTGCAGATCGCCATGCTCGGGACGGCCGATCCCAGCCAGGCCGCTACGAACCTCAACAACTTCCTCACGAAGATCAACGCGCCCGAGGCGATCAAGAAGTTCGAGAAGGAGCTGAAGGTCGATGTCACCGGCGTCATGACGAACGCCGCGGCGAAGGGCATCAACCCGATCGAAGCCGTCCTTCAGAAGATGATGGATAAGCTGAAGCCGCAGCAGGCCGAGATCGACAAGATCATGAAGAAGGCCGGAGTCAACGACAAGGAACGCGAAAAGCAGATCCGAACGCTGCTCGAAGGCACGAAGGTCGGCAAGCTCTACGCCGACATGCAGGTGCTCGGGTTCCTGCTGCCCTTCATGCAGGCCGTCGACAAATACAAGGACTTCAAGCGCCAGCTTAAGGAAGCGGGAACCGACGTCATCATCGACGACTTCGCCACCCGCATGAAGGGGCTTGAGCCTCAACTCAAGCAGTTTGGAGTGCTGACCGGGTCTCTTGCCAACAGGATTGGCTTGGCCTTCGCATCGAACCTGCCCACGGCAATCAAATGGCTGCAGCAACTCCTCCACTGGATCGATCAGATCGACAAGAAATGGCCCGGTCTGATCAATGGCGTGTTGTCCTGGACGGGGGCGCTTCTCGCGCTCGGTGCTGCTATCGCAGTTCTTACGCCGGTCGTCAGCGCGCTGGCCGCCGTATTGGCGTTGCTCCTCTCGCCGATCGGCCTCATCATCATCGGCCTCGCGGCGCTGGCCGCCGGCGCGCTCTATGTCTGGCAGAACTGGTCGACGATCGGTCCGCAGCTCGCCCAGATCTGGACCAACGTCGCCGAGGCCATCACGAGTTGGCCTGCCCGCGCCTGGACCGCGATGGTCGAATTCGGCGCGATGATCTCCCGGGCCGGATCCCAGGCAGGCCAGCAGCTCGTCGATGCATTGATGAAGGTCGACCTTCTTTCGGTCGGGTCGTACCTGGCCAAGGCCTTGGTTGATGGCTTCGCTCGCGGGATCGACGCGCTCATCGCATTGTGTGCCGGTCTCCCGGGACGGATCATCTCGGCTATCGGCAGCATCGATCTCTCGAAGATCATCAAGCTTCCCTCTTGGCTTGGCGGCGGAGCGACCCCGGGCACGCCCGGCGGCTCCGGCGTCGACCCGATGGGCAACCCGACCGGCACGATCACGCCTGGCTCGGCGCCGGGCGGCATCGGCGGCTCGGCCGGCTTCACCCGCACCGCCGGCGGCCCGGCCGCCAACAGCAACACCAATGTCGGCGGCCGCATCGTCGTCGAGGCAGCCGAGGGCTCGCGCATCGTCAATGTCCAGTCGGAGAACCCGGCCGTGCCGATCACGCCGAACCGCGGCAGCATGCTGGGGAGAGCTTAAGTGAAAGTCCTGGCGGGGCCTGCCTGATGGCGCTCTTCGACGATGTCGACGGCCTGCTGCCCGGGTTGATGCCGGCGGCCTGGCGCGGCCAGCGCTTCTGGGTGATCAACGCCCAGCATTCGGTCGGCCGCCGCATTCACCAGGTGCTGTTTCCCGGGCTCGACCTGAAGACCCATGACGATACCGGCCCGCTCGATGGGCCGATCCGGATCTCCGGTCTCGTCATCGGCGACGACTATGTCGCCCAGGCGCAGGCCCTGCACGCCGCCTTCCGGGCGCCGGGCCCGGCGACCCTGATCCATCCCTGGCGCGGGCCGATCCGCTGCGTCCTGTTGCGCCCGGCCTCGATCGAATTCGACGTCTCGGAGCTGCGCGTCGCCCGCATCGATGCCGAATTCGATCCGGTCACGGCCGGCGCCGGCTTCCTCGCCACGCTCGGCCCGTTGTTGGCGGCGGCCGGCGGCCTGGCCGGGGCCGCCGTCTCGCTGGCTCGCCTGGCGCTCTCGGCCTCGCCCCTTGCCGCCGCGACCTATGCGCTGGCGGTCGGCGCGAGCTCGTCGGCGATCGCGATCGCCGCCGGCTGGGCCGGCCAGGCGCAGCGGGCCGCCTCGCTCCTGCCGGCCATCGCCACGGCCGAGGCGGCGATCGCAGCCGGCGTTGCCTTGTCCTCGCGGATCGAGACGGCATCGGCCTTAGCCGCGGCGCCCGCCGCCCTGTTTGCCGGCCTCTCGGTCGCGTATCGGCCGCAGCCGGCCAGCGGTATCGGCCCCGGCCCGGAGGCGCTCGCCCCGCCGGCGGCGGATCCGCGCGCCGGCGCCACGCTCCTGATGGCGATCGCCAGCGATATCGGCCGGCGCCTGCGCCCGGCCGAGGAGGTGCCGCTGATCGGCCTGGCGCCGGTGCCTCTCACGGAATTGCCGACCGCCGCCCCGCAGCGCGCCGTCCTGGTCGCGGCCGAATCCGGCGCGCTGGCGGAGGCTGCCCGCCTCGTCGTTCAAATCCCCTTCAACTCCCGTCAGGACGCGCAAGTCGTCACCGCGATGCTCGACGATCGCCTGCGCCGCTGCCAGCGCAGTGCGGCCGAGCTCGCCGGCAGCCAGGTCGCGCCGGCGGCAGCCCTGTGGCGCGCGCTCGGCGAATTGCGCAGTCGGCTTGCCATGGATCTGTCGGAAGCGATCGGCCGCTTGCCCTCGGTCGAGCGCGTCGAGGTGCCGCCCGGCCAGGCCTCGGCGCTGCTGCTGGCGCAGCACCTCGCCGGCGACGATCCCGCCGCCGTCATCGCCTTCGCCACCGATATCGTCCGGCGCAATCGCCTGCGCCATCCGGCCCTGCTCGGCCCCGGCCCGATCGAGGTGCTCCGGTGATCCAGATCGAGCCGACCCGCCGGATCACGCTCTCGATCGACGGGCAGGAATTCAGCCAGTTCGTCCGCGCCGATCTCTGCCATGACCTCTCCGAGCTCTCGGCTTCGTTCGAACTCACCTGTCGCGATGAATTGCGGGCGATGCAGGCCTGGGACTACGCCGCCGCGGTCGATGCCACCGGCCTGATCGACTGGGGCAAGAAGGTCACGATCTCGATCGACGGCGAGGTCTGGCTGATCGGCTGGATTGACGATGTCATGCCCGACGCCTCGGTCGGCCAGTCTGCCACCGTCATCACCGGCCGGGACGTGACCGGCGACCTGGTAGACTGCCCGCCGGATCCGCGCGGCAAGCACGAGTATCGCGACATCACGCTGACCGAGCTGGCCGAGAAGCTCTGCGCGCCCTTCGGCATCAAGGTCCGCTGCGACACGGACGTCTCGCCCAAATTCGACAAATGCACCGTGGAAGCGGGCGAGACGGTCCTCTCCATCCTGTCGAAATACGCCAAGCAGCGCGGCGTCCTGATCACCACCGATCGCGTGGGCACGCTCGTCATCACCCGCTCCGGCCAGGAGCGAGCCGCCAGCGAGATCCGCTTCCCCGGAAACGTCACGCGGCTGCGCGGCTCCTTCTCGGCCCGGGAGCGCTTCAGCGACTATTTCGTCAAGGGGCAGAGCGAGAAGAACGGCGGCCGCCGGGCCAAGACGGCGGCGCTCGACGCCTCGGCCGAGCCACTCGAGGAGGCCCCTACGCAGCCGGCGCCGGCGAGCGACGATCCGCAGGACCAGCCGGAAGGCGCCGGAACGGCCGTCATGGGCCATGCCCGGGATCCCGAGGTGACGCGCTGGCGGCCCTTCATCGCCATGGCCCGGACCAAGGCCACGGCCCTCGATGCCCAGCGCCAGGCCGAATGGGAGATGCGGACGCGCCGCGGCAAGGGCGACAAGGAGGATTATTCCTGGCCGGATTTCCAGGCCGCCGGCGGGCTGTGGAAGCCCAACACCATCGCCGCCGTCATGGACGCCTATTCCAACATAGACCGCGACATGCTCGTCGCCGGTATCCGCGTCGCCTATGGCGATCGCGGCCATCAGACCAAGCTGCGCATGACCGGGCCGGAGGCTTACGACCTTCTGCCTGAGAACGACCGCCGCGCCGATCGCGGCACTGGCAAGTCCAAGGGCAAGGCGAGCTCCGCCAAGGGCGGCAAGCTCGACGGCACCGCAAACCCGCTGTGAGGCACCCATGGATGTGAAGGAGATCGTCCATGCCTTCCGCGGCATCGTCGCCCGGGCGAAGGTGCGCTCGACCAATGACAAAGGCGGCAGCCAGACCGCGAGCGTCACCACGCATCGCCATGTCGACCGCACCGATGTCGAGGTCGCCCAGCCCTTCGGCCTGGTCTCGCGGGCGCCCGCCGGCGGACTGATGATCGTCTTTGCGGTCGGCGGCGACCAGGGCGATCTCGTCGGCTTGCCGGTCGCGGCCGCCGGCTCCCGCCTCGGCAATCTCGCCGAGGGCGAAGCAGCCCTGCACAACCTCAAGGGCGACCGCGTCCATATCAAAGCCGACGGGACGATCGAGCTCCTGACCACGAAGAAGGTCTTCGTGAAGGTCAAGGACACCACGGTGGAGGTGACGGAGGACCGCGTCGTCGCCAAGGTCGGGACCGATTCCCGCACCGTCGTCCGGCCGACCTACAGCAAGATCCGCAAGGGTGACCATTACGTGTTGGTCGACAATGCCGGCGTCTGGTGCTCGATCCCGCCCGTGGTCGGTCCGGATCCCGAACCGGACGTCTGAGGCCCCGAGTTCGGGGCCTGCCCAGGCCCGCGCGCGCGCGTCACTTTCGGCGCCATGTCCTCGTTCCTCGACGCAGCTCTGGTCTATGACCCGGCAACGCGCCGCGCCGATCTGGCGCTGGGCGACGACTGCGATCTCCTGCTCGACGAAACCGCGCTGACGCCGATGCTGATCTCGCTCGGCACCGATCGCCGGGCCGAGCCCGATGACGAGCTCCCGAGCGGCATCGATGCGCTGAACGCTGCGAACTCCTTCGTCACCCGCCGCGGCTGGGTCGGCGATGCGCTCGATCGGCTCGGCCGCAAGATCGGCTGCCGGATCTGGCTGCTCGATCGCGCCAAGCAGACCGAGACCACGCGCCGCTTCGCCCAGTTCTGGGCGGAGGAGGCCCTGGCCTGGGCGCAGACCGAGCTCGGCCAGGCGGCCGCGGTCAGTGCCGCCTGGGTCAGGCCCGGCCTGCTCGGCCTGCGCTGCTCCGTCGCCGGCCAGGTCGTCGAACGCCAGATCCGGGTGCGCTGATGCCGTTCCCGCTCCCGACCCCCGACGAGATCCTCGGCCGCGCCGAGGCCGAGATGGAGGCGGCGCTGATCGCGCTGCGCCCCGACAAGCCTCCGGCCGCGATCGCACGCGCGGTCCGCTCGGAGAAGGGCCTGATCGCGGCCCATCTGCGCACTGACGCGAACGGTCTCTTCGAAACCCATCTGCATCTGCGCTGGTGGGGCGACCAGTACATGCCGGACACGGCCGAGCGCGAGGCTCTGATCCGCCACGCATCGATCTGGGGCGTGTTCATGCGGCCGGCGACCAAGGCAGTCGGATACGCCGTGTTCACGGGAACGCCGGGTCTGGCGGTGCCGGTCGGCCTGCAATTGCGGACGCCGGGCGGCGGCCTGGCCGAGACCTCGGCCCCCGGGGTTGTCGCCGGCGACGGCACGGTCACGCTTGCCCTGGTCGCAACGGAGGGCGGGCCGGAGGCCAATACCGCCGGGGGAGCCGTCCTGCCGATTGTGACGGCGCTCGCCGGCCTCGATCCGCAGAGCGCCACCCTCGATGTCGGGGGGCTTGCTGGCGGCGCGACCGAGGAGACACCCGAATCGCTGCTGGCGCGGCTGCTGGCGGAGATTCGGGAGCCCGGCCATGGCGGCGCGGGGTTCGACTATCCCAACTGGGTCTTCGCCGCGTTCGCGGCCTCGAAGGTCAAGGCCTTCCCGAACTGGGTCGGCTATGGCACGGTCGGCGTCGTCGTCGCTATGGGCACGGCCACGGTACCGGTCGAACCGACGCCTGCCGAAATCGACGCGATTGCCGCCCATCTCGAGACGCAGCGTCCGGTGACCGCCGAGGTCATCGTCATGAGCTATCTGCCGAAGGTCCAGCCCTACACGATCAAGCTGACACCTGACACTGCGCCCAATCGCGCCGCTGTCGCTGCCGCCCTCGATGAGTTCCACGCCCGCGAAGCCGAGATCGGCGGGACCTTGGCGCATTCGCGGATCTCGGAGGCCATCTCTGCCGCCAATGGCGAATACGCCCATGTTCTGACCGTGCCGGCTGGCGACGTCGTCTGCGCGCCGCGCGAGCTCGCCAGCCGCGGCGCGATCACCTGGGTGGCGCCATGAGCCGGACGAAGGACCAGGCCCAGGCCGACATCGTCAGCCTCGCACCGCGCGGCTGGGTCTGGCCGCATTGCGCGCAAGGCGCCCCGCCAAGCCTGTTTGAAACGCTGTTCAAAGCCAGCGCCGCCGGCACCGCTGCCGTCGAGCTGACGGCTGAACAGATGATGGAGGAGATCGATCCGCGGACCGCAACGTTCCTCCTGCCGGATTTCGAGCGCGTGCTGGGGCCGGATCCGTGCGGCCGCGATCCGTCGACCATGTCGCTCGAACAGCGCCGGCAGCTGGCGCATCAGCGCTGGACGGCTCGGGGCGGCGCCTCGATCCCGTATTTCACGGAGCTCGCTGCTAGGCGCGGCGTCGCCATCACCATCCTCGAGAACCGCACCACGCAGGCCGATGCCGCCCAGGCCGGCGACGAGCTGATCGAAAGCCCCGAGCAATTCGCCTGGACGATCGAGCTCGCGCTGCTCGGAGAGATCGTCGCGAAGGTCGACGAAGCCCAGGCGGGTGATCTGCTGCTCGATATCATCCTGTCCGACGTCGAATGCGACATCCGGCGCGCCAAACCGGCGCATACCGAAGTCGCCTTCCGTTACATCTGAGGCCCATCCATGGACCGTATCCTAGGCGCCAACACCATCGACCTCGGCGGCGGCCGTCGCGGCTTTCGGGGCAAGGACACGGTCGCAGGGATTCCCGGCACCGAGCTTGCGGCCACCTGGCACAACGCCATCCAGGAAGAGATCGTCGGTCTGATCGATCTGGGTCCCGAGGATCCGTCCAACGCGGAAACCCAGCAACTCGGCAGGCTTATCCAGTCAGGGCTCCTGAACTATGCAATTGCCGGCGGCTCGGCCAATGCCTGGACCGCCGATCTCCCGCTCGCTCCGCTCGCCTACCTGGCGGGCATGCCCCTAACAATTGTCGCGCCGGCGACGAACACCGACACCACCGTCAATTGCAATGTCGAAGGTCTCGGCAACCGGCGGATCAAGAGGCTGAACGGCACTGATCCGGCAATCGGCGATTTGGTTGGCGGCCAGCCCTACAGGATGCTCGTCCATGGGGCTAACCTCGTCATCACATCGATGCTGCCTAGCGAAATCGGTGCAGCCCTGACCGGCGAAGGCGGCCGCATCCTCAACTATCGGGTGTACACGACGACGGCGCGCTCGGTACTGACCGGTGCGCTCAACCCCGGCATCGTGCTGTGGTCGCAGACCTTTCCGAAGTTGAAGGACGCGACCCGCCTCGTCTTCGAGGCCTCGCCATCGCTCCGGCTCAATTCGAATGCCTCGACGACCTATGCCCGCGCCCGGCTCAATTCTGATGCCGGCACCGACCGGCTGCAAAACCATTACCTCTTCGCCAACAACGACCCGGACAACTACCAGCCGGTCCAGTTCAACAAGTTCTCGTGGACCGGGATCAACAAGGGCGACGTCCTGATCGAGTTCCGCGTCGGCCAGCAACAGACCAATACCGGGACGATCATCGTCAATCCGTCGAGCGCGGACGGCACCGGCTGGGTCAACGGCTATTCTTCCATCTTCACCGTCTATGAGGTCGAAAACTGATGATGGGCCTGGACCGACCCGAAGTCCGCGCGCTGATCGCGCTCGGCGCCGAGACCGTCATCGAGGCCACCGACGGTTCGATTTCGCATCTTCCGGTGGATCTCGATCTGTCCGGCTACGATGCGGCTCTGGCGGCGGCCGGCGCGGCGATCGCGGCCGAAGCCAGGGGCAAGCTCGTCGCTTATGCTGCTGACCTGCGCTGGCAGCGCGAGCAGGTGGGCGGAAGCTGGAACGGCTGGCCGCTCCATACCGATGACCGCAGCCAGGGCAAGATTCTCTCCGAGCTCCAGGCGATCGTGCAGGGCGTCAGGATCGACGGCGATGGCTGGAAATTCGCGGATGGGCAGTTCCGCCCGGTCTCGAACGCCGACTTCCCTGCGCTGGCGATCGCCGCTCGCGAGCACGTGCGCAATCTCTTCGTGATCGAGGCCGGCGTGCTGATGGCCATCGAGGCCGGCACCGTCTCGACGGCGGAAGAGATCGAGGCCGCCTTTGAGGTGACGCCGTGACCGCGCTGATCGTCCTCGTCGCCTGCGCCGTCCTGAATCGCCTGCGCGGTGATGACCGCTGGAAGCCCGACTGGCTTCCGGGACGCGCCTTATTCTATGTCGCGCCGGCGATCGGCGCCGTTGCCCTGCTGGCGCAACCCTGGCCGGTAGCGCTGGCCTTCGCCGCCGCCTATGCCTTCTGGGCTGTCTGGGGCTGGGGCCATGTCCTGATGCGGGTTGGCGGTCATCGGCCGGACCGATCGCCGGATTTGGTCGAAGCGGTGCTGCTTGCTATGCCCGGCTCGCTCCTGCCGGTATTCGCGCGGATGCTCTTCGTCCTGCCCGGGATCATCGCTATCGCCTGGCTGACCGGCCGGCCGGAGTTCTGGCTGGCGGCGCCGACCTTCGCGGCCATCGCCACGGTCGGCTATCACGTCCTCTTCCGCCCCCTGAACGCCATGGACTGGCTGCGCGCCGAGCTCGCCGTGGGCGCGCTCTGGGGCGTCCTCATCATCGGAGCCTGACCATGCGCGCCCTGACCCTGCTCGTCCTCGCCCTGGCGCTCACCGCCTGCGCCGCTCGCCGCGATGGCCATGATGGCATGGACGGCGCCGGCGTGGCCGCTCTCGTTCGCCACACGCTGAACCAACCGAACCGCTGAAGGAGCGCCCATGACCACCGCGCGCGCAGATCTCGTCACGCTCCAGAGTGCCATCGCTGCCAACGGCCAGACGATCAGCTCGGTCCAGACGATCGGGGCCGGCTTCACGCAAGCCGCGCTCGCCGGCGCCCAGGAGCTCGTCGCCGCGGCCGCCGCCGGCACGGCCGACCGCGTCTTCCTGGTCTATGCGCTCGGCGGCCAGATCTGGGTGGCGAAGGGCAATGACGCGACGGCCGAGCCGCGCGCCCTCGTCGTCCAGGATGGCTGCCTGCCGGTCACGCTGAAGGCCGGCGAGGCGCTCAAGGTCGCTCCGGCGGCGCTGAGCTGATCCGATGCGCTTCCAGTTGGCGCAGGCAGGCTTGAGGCCAGAGCGGTTCGGCAAGGCGACTTGCCGCCTTGGCACGGGTGGTGGTGCCGGCGCTGCGCCTGCTGACTACATCGTCAGCAACGATGCCGAGTTCAGCGCAGCCAATACGGCGGCGACGGCTGGCAAGATCATCGAACTGGCTGACGGCTCTACGTTTGGCGATCTGACTGTCACAAAGGCCGGCATTACGGTTCGCGGTGCTTCAGTCGCCGGTCACGTCATGCGGTCGATCTACGTCAACGCGGCGCAGAACGTTTCCCTGCTCAAGCTGCGGGTCCAGCCGAATGCAGCGCCGCCAGCATGGGGAAGCCAGCCGCCGCCCTTGATCGCCGCCAACGGGAACGTCAACGGCCTCTTGGTCGACGGCTGCGACGTTCGCGGCGGCGATTGGGCGCGGGATTTCATCGCGTTCGATCCCACTGCCGACGCCACCACCTATCCGCAGTTTGGATCGTCGGGTAGCTTCTCGGCGCAGAACAACTTCTTCCAGGCGTGGTACGGCTTCGGTTCGGTCAAAGGCGCGGGCTCGACCATCACCGGCTCGATCACGATCCAGAACAGTACGTTCGCCGACATGTGGGGGCTCATCAAGTTCAACCACATCGGTAATGGCGGCTCGATCACGATCCGCAAGAACAAGCTCCTCCGCCCCTATGGCGACTTCATCTCGTTCGGCTACACCGCTGCCGCGACCTCAGCAAACGGTCCTGTCGACATTTCCGGCAATGTCTTCGCCGACATGTTCTGCCAGCCGCAGGACAACGCCAACCCGCACGGCGATATGGTCCAGATTTTCGCGGCGCAGCCTGGCTATAACTTTCCGATTGCGGGTCTCCTTCTGGCTGGCAATATCGCCCTCCAGAGGCCTGGGGCGCGCGGCCAGCCGCAGCGCGTCTTTATGTCGGACATCAATGACGGATACCCGTTCCTCGCGCCGCGCCTCATCGACAACTTGCTGTCGTCGCGCATCACATCGAAGGGTATCCAGTTCCGCGAAGCCAACACGGGAGCGGCGTGGGCATACATCTTCCGCAACACCCTCCTAACCAACCCTCGCAACAACGCGCCGATCCAAAACGAACTCGTCACGAACTCCGTCTCCGGCGTTACCGCAGAGAACGGAACCACCCTTTCAACGATCGACATCAACGGCGATACCACTTACCCGGATCATCAGTTCATTGATGGCAACTTCGCTGAGGCTTTGATCGCAGTCGGCGGCGCGGCTGGCGCGCTCGGCAACGTCATCACGGGGCGGGGTAATAATACCGCCTCCTACGGCACATGGTTCGATGCCAATGATGCGACATGGGATGGCGCTGATACCGAGGACGAGATCGTTGCAGCTCTGCGCCCGAAGGTGGCCTTTGCGCCGCTCGGAGCCGTGCGCCCGACTGATACTGCCGCCACACTACTAGACCGCTGGGGCGTGCCTGCGAACCGGCCATGGTCTGATCTCCCGAGCTTTGTCGCGTTCGCGCCTGTCGCCGGGGCCACGATTTCGACGGTCTACACTTCGGAGTGGAGCTTCGTTCACTGCTTTGAGAACCGCGCGATCACGGTTCCTGCTGGCGTCAGATATCGCACGGCCGACGACAAGAACGGGACGAACGCGACTGCATGGACGTCGACCGCCAGCACTATAACAGATGGTCGATACCTTCAGCTCGAAGTGACCAGCAGCGCGAGTGGGTCGACCGCCGTCAACGCCAATGTCACCATCGGCGGCGAGACGTTCACTTGGAGCGTCGCGACCGCATCGAGCGCTGTCTTCCCGGTCGTCGCCTTCGCGCATACCGATCCTGACAGGTTCGCGGTCGCTTCGGCCGGAGCGCTGGATACAGTCGATAGCCCGACCGGAACGCTGTTCATCCCGAAGCTCAAGATCGCGGCTGCGCCAGCTTCAAACGTTAGCCTCTACAACTCTGTCGCCGGGACCGCCGTTATTATCGCGCAGGTTCTGACGACTGGCTTCATTCGCGTCACTTTGCGCAATAACGCCGGGACGACCCTCGGCGTCATCAATACCAGCGTCAGCGTCTGCGATAATATCGAGCGTGATGTTTTCATCGCGTGGGATACCTCGCAAGCTCTCGCCGCGAACGGGGCGAAGGTCTTCCTCGACGGCACGGACAGGACAGGCTCAATCACATCTTGGGCCGGCACGGGTTCGGTTGGCTATACTCGCACGCTCGGAAGCGTTCAAATGGGCCTCGGCGGTATCGTCGCGGGGTCAAGCACGGCGAACCTCAGCGGCCAGTGGGGCGGTTTCGTTCTCAATACTCAGGTTCGCGCCGACATCACCGACCCGACTGTTCGGACGCTTTTTACCGCCGATCACATCGGGTCTGACGGCAGCGGGCCGTTTGGCGCTCCGTCTCGCGTCTGTGCTATCGGCAACGCTGCACAGTGGAACGACGCGGGCGGCATCAATCGCGGCACTGGCGCGAAATACATCGCGATTTCTCCGGCTGCCGTCACGGATGTCGGAGCGGGGACGCCGTGGCCCTGATCTAAACCCATCACCCTTTGTAAAGGGGCTGGCCTTCAAGGCCGTTTCAACGCAGCTTCGGGTATCAATCGATCCCATGAGCAGCCCATGTGCGGCCGATTCAGCCAAGCCTATACCTGGGGCGAGATCTACGCGTTCAGCCAGCCGCTAACCACGCCGGAATCGCCGCCCCGGAACGTCCAGGCCCGCTACAATATCGGGCCGACCACGCTGATTGACATCGTTGTACGCACGCCGGCCGGCCCCCAGATCTGGAAGGTCCGCTGGGGCCTGATCCCGCCCTGGCACAAAGGCACGGCGAAGCAGATCAAGCCCCATATCAATTCGCGCATCGAGGGCGTCGACACGAACGGACTGTTCAAGCGCGCCTACGTCAAGAACCGCTGCATCATCCCAGCCAGCGGCTTCTACGAGTGGACCGGCGACGACAGGAACAAGACGCCGCACTACATCAGTGCCCGGGACGGCGCGATCCTCGCCTTCGCCGGCATCTGGGAGCGCTGGCGCGATGAGAACGGCGAGGAGATCATCAGCGCCAGCATCATCACCCGGGACGCCGACCAGTGGATGTCGAAGATCCACCACCGCATGCCGGCGATGCTCCATCCCAACGACTTCGAAGCCTGGCTGGACGGTTCGGCCGGCAAAGAGGTGCTGATGCGCCCGCCGCCCGAGCTCCAGGAGTGGATCGTCGACCGGCGGATGAACAAGACGGGAGTCGGCGACGATGACCCGGCTACGGCCACACCGGCTGAGGAAGAGGCTCCGCCGCCGCCTCCTGAGCCGCCGCCACAAGGGAGCCTGTTCTAGCCGAGCAGCGAGCGGATCGGTTCGGTTAGCCAGTCAGGTGGCAAGCTCTGCAGCATGAAGTGCAGCAGCTCGCGCCAGATCCAGGAGGGGACGTTCCTAAGCATGGGGGCCTCGTCGGGTACGTGATCCGAAGATCCTCCCCACCAATGGTTGAGGCCGAAACCGCCCGTATCCGGGGCGTGTCAGAAACTCAATCTGTTGCCATTTGATTGTTCGCGCGTTGCCATTTGAAAGTTCGCGCTACACCGCGTCAGGTCTGTCCGGGCCGCAGCTGATAGAAGACGTGCTGGCCGATCGTGTCCATCTTCCTGAGCTTCTTCGCCCAGTACGGCCGCACGTAATTGGCGTGATAATGGGTCGAGGCGCCGACTTCCGGCAGATAGGTCGTGCCGTCATAGACCTCGCGCGCGATCCTGACCGCGTCGCGCCAGGAAGCCGGCTCGGTGATGCGCAGCGACTTGCCCTCGCAGGTGAAGGTGAACTGGCAGGCCAGGTAGCGGTTGCTGTTCTGGTAGACCACGCCGCAGACGCTGCTCGGATAGAGCCCGCTCTTCACGCGGTTGAGCACGACCTGCGCCACCGCCGCCTGCCCCTGGAGCGACTCGGAACGGGCTTCGAAATAGACGGCTTCCGCGAGGCAGCGCTGTTCTTTCGCCATGCTCTCCGGCGCGATCAGCTTGGTGTAGTCCTGCTTCACGCCGGGCTCGGCCAGGCGCAGGTCGCGATTGGCTGGCGCCGACGCGAGCGCGATCCGCCCGCGCTGCTGCTGCGGCGCGGAGTGGGCGGGCAGGGCCGACGGCGTCAGCGTGCCGATGATCGAGCCGACGAGCGGCGTCGAGGATGAAACCTGGCTTGCCTGCGGCACCGAGGGCGACGAGCCGTCGATGCTTTCCAGATGGAGTTCAGCCTGGCGCGCCGAGGTGATCTTGGGCTTCAGCGGCGAGACAGGCGAGGAATCCGACAGGGCCGGATCGGTGAGGCCCTCGTCATTGGCGTAGGGCTCGAAGCCGGTTTGCGGCCCGTCGACGGCTTCGGCCGCGCGCATGGCGTCGATCGAGAAGCCGCCGGAGATGAGCTTGGGTTGCGTGTCCCCGAAGACGACGCGCTCCAGTTCGATGGAGGGATGCTCGGTGAGGCCCGGCCGCAGGCTCGGCAGCATGTCGCCTTTGGCGGTGCGGTCGACCTCGGGAAAGGCCGCGGCGGCGGAGCGCTTCATGTCTTCGCGCGGCGCGCGCGGGTCGACGACGATGCGGCGCTCCGGATCCTCGAACGAGAGCTTGGCCTGTGTGACGGCGGAGGTCAGGGCGAGGCCGGGCAGCCGGAAGGCGCTGGCCGCGACCAGCATCGAGGGACCTTCCGCGAGTTCGGAGACAGGGCCCGGAGCGACGCGGGGAATCGCGCTCGACGGCAGGCCGGTCGGCCCGAAATTCTGGCCGGCGGAGGCAGTGAAGGACACGAGCATGCCGACGGACAGGGCCCAGGGCGCGACGGTGCTCGCGGCCCATTTGATGCCGAGGGGGGGCGCCTTCCGCCCATGCCTGTGCACACGCCAATGACTCAAAGCGACACACCCGTCCCGATCGCACGGAACGAAAAACGCAGTCGGTACTCGCGCGCCTTCGTTGGAATCCGTTATCACCTCGGTAAGGTTGAGCGCCGGTTAACAGCGGCGGAGAATCGCGCGCCATGACGGTGCGAGGGCGCACGACTCCTCATCGTCTGGGCATCGCCGAGCGGCTTTCTACCATACGGGGAAAGCGAGAACGCGTCTTGCCTTTCATGCGTCGCCGTGATGCGAGGTTTCACGAAATCGCGTTGGTTGCCGTCTGAGCAGGGCGCTAACGTGTAGCCACACATTCGAGGCTTCGGAGACAGCCATGACGTCCACGCCAGCGCGCAGCTACGCTCCGGAGATCATCGTCGCCGCCGGTTGCCTTATCGCGCTCATCACCTTCGGCCCGCGTGCCAGCGCCGGCTTGTTCCAGATCCCGATGACGATCCAGTTCAACTGGGGCCGCGACATCTTCGGCCTGGCGCTGGCGATCCAGAACCTGCTCTGGGGTCTCGGCGCGCCCTTCGCGGGCGCCATCGCCGATCGCTACGGCACGGCGCGTGTGCTCTGCGTCGGCGCGCTTCTCTACGCTGGCGGCCTCGTCATGATGGCCTATGCGACGACGCCGCTGCAGCTCCATTTCGGCGCCGGCGTGCTGATCGGCTTCGGCCTCTCGGCCTGCTCGTTCAATCTCGTGCTCGCCGCCTTCGGCAAGCTCCTGCCGGAGCAGTGGCGGCCGATGGCCTTCGGCGCCGGCACGGCCGCCGGCTCCTTCGGCCAATTCCTGTTCCCGCCGATCGGCAACATCCTGATCGACACGCTGGGCTGGCAGCAGGCGCTCATCGTCTTCGCCTTCACGCTGCTGCCGATCCTGCCGATCTCGATCGTCATGGCGACGCGCAAGACCGGCGCCGCGGCAGGGGCCGCCGCGGCCAACGTGCCGAACCAGACCATCGTGCAGGCGCTGAGCGAGGCCTTCAAGCATCGCAGCTATGTCCTGCTCGTGCTCGGCTTCTTCACCTGCGGCTTCCAGCTCGCCTTCATCACCGTACATATGCCGGCCTATCTCAAGGATGCCGGCCTGCCGGCCTGGGTCGGTGGCTGGACGCTGGCCGTCATCGGTCTCGCCAATGCCGTGGGCTCGCTCTCCTCGGGCTGGCTCTCGACGCGAATGCCGAAGCGCCATCTCCTCGCCTGGATCTACCTCGGACGAGCCGTGGCGATCGCCGCCTTCATCCTGCTGCCGCCGAGCCCGACCACCGCGATCACCTTCGGTATCGTGATCGGCCTGTTCTGGCTCTCGACCGTGCCGCCGACCTCTTCGCTGGTCATGCTGATGTTCGGCACCAAGTACATGGCGATGCTCTACGGCTTCGCCTTCTTCTCGCACCAGGTCGGCGGTTTTCTGGGCGTCTGGCTCGGCGGCGTGCTCTACGAATCGATGGGCAACTATCAGTTCGTCTGGTGGCTCTCGGTCGCGCTCGGCGTCGCGTCGGCCCTGATCAACCTGCCGATCGTCGAGCGGCCGGTGCACAGGCCGGCAGCGCAGCCCGCCTGAGCGGGAAGACGTTTCCTCGCGCGGCCGATGGCGTCGATGCCGTCGGCTCGCAGGCACTGGCGAGCCTGTTCCCGGTGACGAAATACGGCGGCGTCATCGCTGCCTGCGGGCTGCGCGGGGCATGGAACTGCCGCCCCTGATCGGGCCCCCGCATCCTGCGCGGCGTCGTCGAGATGGGCTGAAGCCTACCCCTCGAACAGCGTCCGCTGCCGCGTGAGTTCGTTGCTGCAGAAATCCATGAAGGCGCGCACGCGCGGCACATGCCGGATATCGGGATGGGTCAGCACCCACAAGCCCGTGGCAAAATCCGGATTGGGCGGCAGTAAACGCATCAGGTCCGGCCGCTGGTCGGCGATGAAGCAGGGCAGCGGCCCGATGCCGAGGCCCTGCGCCACCGCCTCCGCGATCCCCAGCACGGCCGAACTCTTCAGCGCGATCCGCTCCGGCGCGACATGCTCGCGCACGAAGCGGGCGGCCTTCACATGCGAGAGCTGGTCGCCGAGTGCGACCCAGTCGCGCTGGTAGAGCAGGGCGGGGCTGGCTTCCTCTTCGGGCGTGATCCCGTCCGCGGCGCGGCCATAGATCGCCCAGGCGATGGTGGCGATGCGGCGGCCGACCAGCGTCTCGCCCGGCGTGTCGCTGGCGCGGATCGCGATATCGGCATCGCGCTTCGACAGATTGAGCGCCTGGTTGCCGATGACGACATCGAGCCGGATCAGCGGATGCGCCTTGCGAAAGGCGGCGAAGATCGGCAGCAGCACGTTCTGATAGAGCGTATCGGTCGTGGTGATCCGTAATTCGCCGGAGGGCGCGACGTCCCGCCCGGCGAGGCGCCGGGCGAAGGCGGTGACGTCCTCGTCCATCCGGCTTGCCAGCGCAGCCATCTCGGCGCCTGCGACCGTCGCGACATAGCCGGTCTTGCGCCGCTCGAAGAGCGGCAGGCCGACGAGCTCCTCGATCTGGCCGAGCCGCCGGAACACGGTCGAATGATTGACCGAGAGCGCCGCCGCCGCCCCGGTCAGCCCGTCATGATCCGCAATGGCCTTGATCAGCCGGAAATCGTCCCAGGCGAGCTTGGCATTCATCGGCAAGGCATCCTCCTGCGCGCACGCAAGCCGATATCTTGCAGTGATGCAAGTTGGAGGAATTCAAATTCGGGAGAGCGAACCATCTCCGAGCCTCATTCTGAGGAGCGCCGCAGGCGCGTCTCGAAGGATGCTTCAGGAGGCTCTGGTGACATCTGGAGCATCCTTCGAGACGCGAGCCTTCGGCTCGCTCCTCAGGATGAGGGCTATGAGGCCGTCAGCGCGGTGCCGCAGCGCGCCGCAGCCGGTCGTTGATCGCCTCACCGAGTCCATGCTCGGGAATGCGGGCGACGGCGATGGTTCTCCGCCCCATTTCGTCGAGCCGGCGCATGTAGCCGAAGAGATGGGCGGCGGCCTCGCGCAGGTCGCCGCTCGGGCTGAGATTGAGCGAGGCCGGATGCTCATGCGTCTCGGGACCGAAGCCGAGCCAGGCCTCGCCATCGTCCGGAGCGTCGGCATCAAGCCTCACGCGTGCCGCAGGCGCATAATGCGAGGCGAGCATGCCGGGCGAGATCGGCGCATGGCCGGCATCGCCCGCAATCACCAGCGGCCGGCCGATCACGTGCTCGATCGCCTCGCGCGGCACCCCGCCGGGGCGCAGCAGCCGCGGCGCGCCGTCGAGGCAGGCGACGATGGTCGATTCGACGCCGACCTCCGTCGGGCCGGCATCGAGGACAGCGTCGATACGGCCTTCCAGATCGGCCAGAACATGCGCAGCGCTGGTCGCGCTGATCCGGCCGGAGCGATTGGCGGAAGGTGCCGCGATCGGCCGCCCGGCCGCTTCCAGCACGGCATGCGCGACCGGATGCGCCGGAACGCGCAGTGCGACCGAAGGAAGCCCCGCCCGCGCGAGGTCGCTCACCGTGCAGCCTGACGAGGCTGGAACGACAAGCGTCAGCGGCCCCGGCCAGAAGGCTTGCGCCAGCGCCAGCGCATTCGCATCGAAGAGGCCCTGCCGGCGCGCGCTCGCCAGATCGGGCAGATGCGAGATCAGCGGGTTGAAGCTCGGCCGCTCCTTGGCCGCATAGATGCCGGCAACGGCCGTGCCCGAGGTCGCGTCGGCCGCGAGCCCGTAGACCGTTTCGGTCGGCATCGCGACGAGCCCGCCCGCACGCAGCAGTGCCGCAGCCTCAGCGATGCCGGACGCATCGGGGACGAGGAGCTTCGTATGGCGCGGAGCGGGCAGGGAGTGATTCACGGCGAGATTGACCGATGATGGTTTATATATAAACTAACTGACGGGTGCGACACGGGACGAAGGTCGCGCTCGCTTGCGCGTGGCTTAGGCGATAGTTCCTCGCTACCATCGCGGCAACGGCAAATGCAGGCTGCGGCCGCCTTTCGGGCGGGCGCGAGCCTCAGGGAGACGACCTATGAGCTATCGCGCCCCGGTTTCGGACATGCTCTCCACCATGCGCCACGTCGCGGGGCTCGACCGGCTGATTGCCGACGGGCTAGCGCCGGAGCTCGAAGGCGGCGTCGCCGAAGCCGTGCTCGACGAGGCCGCGAAATTCGCCGCCGACGTCATCGCGCCGCTGAACCGCGTCGGCGATCTCAACGGCTCGAAGCTGAAGGACGGCGCGGTTACCACGCCGCCGGGCTGGAAGGAGGCCTACAAGGCCTGGGCCGAGGCCGGCTGGAACGCGCTGCCGGCACCGGAAGCCTATGGCGGGCAGGGCCTGCCGGCTTTGCTGCAATCGGCCTGCATCGAGATGTGGAACTCGGCCGCCTTCGCCTTCGCGCTCGGTCCGCTGCTGACGGTCGGCGCGATCGAGGCGCTCCATGCCCATGGCTCCGACCATCTCAAGGAGACCTATCTCGCCAAGCTCGTCTCCGGCGAGTGGATGGGCACGATGAACCTGACCGAGCCGCAGGCCGGCTCCGACCTCAATGCGCTGCGCAGCAAGGCCGAGCGCGTCGGTGACGGCACCTATCGCATCACCGGCCAGAAGATCTTCATCACCTATGGCGAGCACGACCTGACCGAGAACATCATCCATCTCGTGCTGGCGCGCCTGCCCGACGCCCCTCCCGGCACGCGCGGCATCTCGCTCTTCCTCGTGCCGAAGTTCATGGTCAATGCCGATGGTTCGCTCGGCGCCCATAACGACCTGCGCTGCTCCGGCATCGAGCACAAGCTCGGCATCCATGCCTCGCCGACCTGCTCGATGGCCTTCGGCGACAATGACGGCGCGATCGGCTGGCTGATCGGCGAGGAGAACCGCGGCCTCGCCTGCATGTTCACGATGATGAACAATGCTCGCCTCAACGTCGCGCTGCAGGGCGTCGCCATTGCCGAGCGCGCCTATCAGCAGGCGCTCGCCTTCGCCCATGAGCGCAAGCAGGGCGCAGCGCTCGATGCGCCCAAGGGCGCGCCGATGAGCCCGATCGTCGTCCACCCGGACGTGCGCCGCATGCTGATGGACATGCGCGCCAAGACGCAAGGTGCCCGCGCCATCTCCTATCAGGTCGCGGAGGCGCTCGACCGCTCGCATCGCGAGACCGACGAGGCCAGGCGCAAGGCCGCTTCCGAGCGCGCTGCGATCCTGACACCGATCGCCAAGGCCTATGCCACCGATATCGGCATCGACGTCGCCTCGACCGGCGTGCAGGTCCATGGCGGCATGGGTTTCATCGAGGAGACCGGCGCCGCCCAGCATCTGCGCGATGCCCGCATCGCCGCGATCTACGAGGGCACCAACGGCATCCAGGCCATCGACCTCGTCACCCGCAAGCTGCCGCTATCCGGCGGCGACGCGGTGCATGCCCTCATCAACGAGATGCGCGGCATCGTCTCCGAGGTCGAGCGCGCCAACAATCCGGGCTTCGGCCATGCCGCCGCCCGCCTCGGTGCTGCCGTCGATTCGCTGGAGCGAGCCACGGAATGGATGCTCGGTGCGCTCGGCAGCAAGCCTGCCGACGCGCTAGCCGGGGCCACGCCCTATCTCAAGCTCTTCGCGCTGGCGCAGGGCGGCACGGGACTGGCCAGGAAGGCGCTTGCCACGCGCTCCGAAGCGGATGGCACCGCCGACCTCGCCACGGCCCGCTTCTATGCCGAATGCATTGTGACCGAGGCGCCGGCCCTCGAACTCGCGGTGACGGAGGGCGCCGGCGCCATCGCCGACGCGGCCGCGGTCTTCGCCGCGTGAGCGCAGCCGCGCCCCGTTCAGGCTGCGCCCTTGCGGGCGCGGATATGCAGGAACAGCGGGACGATGTGCGTGTCGGCGAGATAGGGGATGGTCCGCGCCGTCTCGGCATCGACATGCGGCTCGGCCATGTGCTCGATGGTCAGCCCGGCTGCGACGATCATCGCCACCCATTCGCTCAGCGTGCGGTGGAAGCGCGGCACCCGGAACGGCTCGACGCTGGCCTTGACCTCGGTCGGGGCGGCGCCGAAGCGCCAGGTCTCGATCTCGCCGTCGACGCCGTCGAAATAGCGGCCGACCTCGATCGCGCGGATGTTGCCGTCATCGTCGCGCAACACCTTGCGATAGGGCGGAGCAAAGCAGGGGTGGAGAATAGAGAACTGCAAAAAGCCGCCCGGCTTCAGCACGCGCGCGGCTTCCGCCAGCGCCTTGTCCTGAAACGGCATGTCCATCAGCGACATGAAGGCCGTTGCGAAGTCGAACTGTTCGTCCGGGAAGGGCAGGGCGGTGCCGTCCCCGAACCGGTAGTCGATGCCGAGCGGCTTCGCGGCTTCCGCCTCCTGCGCGTGACGCAGGAAGGTCGGTGCGATGTCGACGGCGATCATGCGCCCGCCGGCTTCGGCCAGCTTGCGCGTGTTCGAGCCTTCGCCGCAGCCGATATCGAGGCCATCGAGCCCCGCGATATCTGGCAGGTTAGCGAAGAAGACGGGGCTGTTCAGCGCGTCGCGATAGAGGTCGTAGCCGGCCCGCGCGTGCCGGGTCCATGTCTCGGCATTGGCCTCCCAGCAAGCGGCGACATCGGTGCTGTCCATGGTGCTGCTCCGTTGCGAGGGGAGCGGGGCTATAGAGCAGCGGGTGGCGAGTGGCTAGCGGATTTCCTGTCCCCCTCCACGAGTCATCCCGGGCGCAGCGAAGCGGAGACCCGGGATCCATGCCGGAGCGCTCCCCGCAAAGGTTCAGGCATGGATCCCGGATCGGCGCCGCCGATGCGGCTTGTCCGGGGTGACCCTGGAGGGATGAGGCGGATTGGCCCATCAGGGCCGAGAGTGTTGGCATGACCGTCTCTCTCTCCGGCCGCATCTGCCTCGCCGCGGGTGCCTCGCGCGGCCTCGGACGCGGTATCGCCAAGGCCTTGGGCGAGGCCGGCGCGACCGTCATCGTAACCGGCCGCTCCAGCGAGGCCGGGCCGCGCACCGACCAGCGTTCCGAAACCTTCGAGGACGCCGCTCGCGAGGTCGAGGCGGCCGGCGGCAAGGGCTATCCCTATCGCTGCGACCATACCAGCGAGCGTGATGTCGACGGGCTCGTCGCCTGGACCTTGCGCCGCTTCGGCCGGCTCGATTGCGTCGTCGACGCGGTCTGGGGCGGCAATGAAGGCTATGACGGCGAGCGCTACCCCGACGGTTCCGGCTTCGGCACGCCGTTCTGGCGCCGACCGGTGGCAAGGCTGGGCGAAAGCTTCGAGAGCGGCGTCTATGCGCAGCTTTTGCTGGCGCGGGCGGTGGCGCCGGCCATGGTGCAGGCCCGCTCTGGCCTCATCGTCACGCTGAGCTTCGACATGGCGGGCGCCTATCTCGGCGATGTCTTCTACGACCTCGCCAAGGCGACGATGAACCGGTTGAGCTTCGCGATGGCGGAGGAGCTGAAGCCCTTCGGCGTCACCGCACTGGGCCTGTCGCCCGGCCACGTCCTGACCGAGCGCGTTCGCGACGCGGGGCTCGGCGACCAGACCACCGAAACGCCACTCTATGCCGGCCGCGCCGTCGCGGCACTGGCGGCTGATGCCGATGTCATGCGCCATTCCGGCAAGGTTCTCCATGTCGCCGATCTGGCGCGCGCCTATGGCTTCACCGACCGGGATGGCTCGCAGCCGGCCCGCTACGTCATCGACAATCAGGAGGGAGGCGGCGATGTCGCTCAAGGGTAAGACGCTTTTCATCACCGGCGGCTCGCGCGGCATCGGTCTCGCCATCGCGCTCCGGGCGGCGCGGGACGGCGCCAACGTCACCATCGCCGCCAAGACGGCCGAGCCGCATCCCAAGCTCCCCGGCACGATCTACACTTCGGCCGCCGAGATCGAGGCGGCCGGCGGCAAATGCTTGCCGCTGATGGTCGATGTCCGCGACGAGCAGAGCGTCGCCGAGGCGATCGCCAAGACCGCCGAGACCTTCGGCGGGATCGACATCGTCGTGAACAATGCCAGCGCGATCCAGCTCAGCAACACCCAGATGACCGACATGAAGCGCTTCGATCTGATGCACCAGATCAACACGCGCGGCACCTTCATGGTCTCGAAATATGCCATTCCCCATCTGGAGAAGGCGCAGAACCCGCATATCCTGATGCTGTCGCCGCCGCTCGACATGAAGACGCAGTGGTTCGCGCCGCATCTGGCCTATTCTATCGCGAAATACGGCATGAGCCTGTGCGTGCTCGGCCTCGCCGGTGAGCTGGCGCGCCAGGGCATCGCGGTCAACGCGCTCTGGCCGCGCACCACCATCGCGACGGCGGCTGTCCAAAACCTGCTCGGCGGCGACAAGATGGTGCAGGCGAGCCGCACGCCCGAGATCCTCGCCGACGCCGCCCACATGATCTTCTCGAAGCCCTCCCGCGAATTCTCGGGCCATTTCCTGATCGACGACAGCTTCATGGCCGGCGAGGGCGTCACCGATTTCACCCCGTACCGCGTCGACCCCTCGGTGCCGCTGATGCCGGATTTCTTCGTGCCGGCCGACAGCCTGCCGCCGCAGGGCGTGAAGGGTGGGGTCTGACGGCTCGGCAACGCTTCGATCCGGGCCGTCATCGGTTTGACACGCGGCTCGGATCGGAGTTCCTGCCGGTTTCCATCCCGACCGTGCAGCGAGATTCGCGCCCATGCTGACGATCCACGGCTCGTGCCCCGACACGCGCGACAAGCTCCGCCCCGGCAAGCTCGACGCCTACGGGGACTTTCCCGACGACGTGGTCTGGATCGACCTGCTCAATCCGACGCCGGAGGAGGACAAGCGAGTCGAGAAGCATCTGGGCATCTCGATCCCGACGCGTGAGGAGATGCACGATCTCGAGCCGTCCGAGATCATCTATACCGAGAACGGCGCGCGCTACATGACCGCGCGGATCATCTGCCAATCCGACACCATCGTCCCGCTGCTGGCGGATGTGACCTTCATCCTCACCGACAAGGCGCTGGTCACGGTACGCTATGACGAGCCGGGCGCCTTCAACATCTTCCTCAACCGCGCGACCAAGCCGGGAGGCTGCGGCCAACAGCCGGAAGCGGTGCTGGACGGGCTGATCGAGGCGATCGTCGACCGCGCCGCCGAGGTGCTGCGCGGCGTCGGCGACAAGATCGACATCGCCTCGCGCCGCGTCTTCGCCGGGCGTGGCCAGGATGTCGAGCGCGGCGGCGTCTATCAGGTCGTGATCCAGAAGATCGGCCAGTACGAGCACATCATCTCCAACGTCCGCGAGAGCATGGTTTCGGTTGAGCGCGTACTGCTCTTCCTCTCGGCCAACTATACCCGGCCGAAGAAGGCGCAGACCGGCTTCTCGGCCGAATGGCGCTCCGCGGTGCGTGACGTGCAGGCCATCGAGGAGCACGCAGCCTTCCTGTCGAACAAGCTGCAGTTCATGATGGACGCCACGCTCGGCCTCGTCTCGATCGAGCAGAACAAGATCATCAAGCTGTTCTCGGTCGTCTCCGTCGCGCTGATGCCGCCGACGTTGATCGCCTCGATCTACGGCATGAACTTCAAGACGATGCCGGAGTTGGAGTGGCAGTGGGGCTATCCGCTCGCGGTCGGCCTGATGATCCTGTTCGCGATCCTGCCCTACCTGTTCTTCCGCTGGAAGAAGTGGCTGTGAGGCGCTGACCGCGCGCGATACGTTGAAGGTCGGATGACCCAGCCGCAGATTCTCTCCGTTCTTCTCGTCGCCGGCATGATGGCCGCCTTCCTGTGGGGGCGGCTGCGCTACGATATCGTCGCGATGCTCGCGCTGCTCACCGCTGTCGCGCTCGGGCTGGTGCCGGCGGCGGATGCCTTCAAGGGCTTCTCGGACGACATCGTCATCATCGTCGGCAGCGCGCTGGTCCTCAGCGCTGCGGTCGCACGCTCGCGCATCATCGAGCGATTGTTCTCCAAGCTGGGCACGGGCCTGACCTCGACGCAGCTGCAGGTGCCGCTCCTCGTCTTCGTCGTCGCCGTGATGTCGGCGATCATCAAGAATATCGGCGCGCTCGCGATGATGCTGCCGATCGCCTACCAGCTCGCCCGCAAGAGCGGGAAATCGCCCTCGGTCTTCCTGATGCCGATGGCCTTCGCCTCGCTGCTCGGCGGTATCGTCACGCTGGTCGGCACCTCGCCGAACGTCATCGTCTCCCGCGTCCGGCAGGAGCTCGGCGGCGAGCCCTTCCGGATGTTCGATTTCGCCCCGGTCGGGATCGTTGTGGCCGTTGCCGGCTGCCTTTTCCTCAGCGTCGGTTATCGCCTGCTGCCGCGCAACCGCCGCGGCGCCGTCTCGCTCGACCAGGCGATCGACATCAAGGACTACCTGACCGAGGCCAGGCTCCGAAAGAAATCACCGCTCGCCGGCAAGACGGTCGCCGATCTCAAGGTCATCGGCGGCGGCGGGATCGAGATCGTCTCGATCCTGCGCAACGAGCGCCGTGTGCAGGCGCCGCTCCCCGACGCCTCCCTGCAGGCCGGCGACATCATTCTGCTGCGCGGCGATGCCGCCGTGCTGGAGCGGGTCGTCGCAGAAGGCGGGCTCGATCTCGCCGGCAAGGACCGCCCGACGCAGAAGCAGGACGCGCTCGACCCCGACCGCATCGCCGAGGCGATCATCGGCCCGGACTCGACGCTGATCGGCCAGTCGGCCGGCGATATCGCTCTGCATAGCCGCTTCGGCGTCAACATGATCGCGATCAGCCGCTCCGGCGAGCGCTTCAGCCAGCGGCTGCGCGACATCCGTCTGCGGGCGGGCGACATCGTCGTCATCCAGGGCGACGAGAAGCTGCTGCCGGAAAAGCTCTCCGAACTTGGCCTCCTGCCGCTGGCCGACCGGCTGGTGCCGTTGGGCTCGACACGCCGCGTCGTCCTGACCGTGACGATCGTGCTGGCGGCGATCATAGCGCTCGCGGCCGGGCTCGCGCCGGTGCCGCTCGTCTTCTTCGCCGCCGCCGTGCTGCTGATCGCGTTCCGCTGCGTGCCGCTGCGCGAGGCCTATCAGAGCATCGATGCGCCGATCCTGCTGATGCTGGCGGCGCTGATCCCGGTCTCCGATTCCCTGCGGACGACCGGCGCGACCGATCTCTTCGCCTCCTGGCTCGCGATGATCGGCGGCGGCTTGCCGGGCTGGGCCTCGGTCGCCCTCATTCTTGTCGCGGCGATGGCGGTGACGCCGTTCCTGAACAACGCCGCGACGGTGCTGGTGATGGCGCCGATCGGCGCGGGTTTCGCGAAAAACCTCGGCTACAATCCCGACGCCTTCCTGATGGCGGTGGCGATCGGCGCGGCCTGCGACTTCCTCACGCCGATCGGCCACCAGTGCAACACGCTGGTGATGGGGCCGGGCGGCTATCGCTTCAGCGATTATGCAAGACTCGGCGCGCCGTTGTCGCTGCTGGTCATCCTGCTTGCGGTGCCGATGATCCTGCTGGTCTGGCCGCTGCGCTGAAGCATTTTCGAGCGAAGTGGATACCGGTTCGCGTGAAGAAAATGCGGTATGGCAGCTACAGCCAGCCGTTCTGCTTGAAACGCCAATACAGGATCGAGCAGGTGCAGACGATCAGCGCCAGCACGGAATAATAGCCGTAATACATCTTGAGTTCCGGCATGTTCTCGAAATTCATGCCGTAGATGCCTGCCACCGCCGTCGGCACCGCCAGGATGGCGGCCCAGGATGCCAGGCGCTTGGTGATCAGGCTCTCCTGGCTTTGTCCGACCAGAAGGCTCGCCTCGAAGGCGAAGGCCAGCACCTCGCGCAGGCTGTCGATCTTCTCCTGCACGGTGCGGACATGGTCGGTCACGTCGCGGAACATCGGGGCGAGCGTCGGCCGGACCTGCGGCACCGTGCCGTTCATCAGGCGCTGGCAGACATCGACCAAGGGCGCCACCGCATTGCGCAGGCGCAGCAGGTCGCGCCTGAGCATGTAGAGCCGCTCGATATCGGAGCGCCCCATCGGCTTAGCCAGGATCTTGTCCTCGATCTCCTCGACCTCGTCATGGATCGCTTCCAGCACCGGCATGTAGTTGTCGACGATGAAATCGAGGATCGCGTAGAGGATGAAATCCTCGCCCTTGGCCAGCGAGGTCGGGCAGGTCTCCCAATGCTGCCGCACCGACTTGTACGAGGTCGAGGCGCCGTGCCGGACGCTGACGATATAGCCGCGCCCGACGAAGATATGGGTCTCGCCGAAGGCGATGCGCCCGTCGATCAACTGGGCGGTGCGGGCGACCACGAAGAGCGCGTCGCCATATTGCTCAAGCTTGGGCCGCTGATGCGCGTTAGTAGCGTCCTCGACCGCGAGCGGGTGCAGGTTGAACTGCTGCTGCACGCAGCGCAGCAGCGCGGGCTCCGGCTCGAACAGGCCGATCCAGACGACATGGTCGTCCTTGCGCGCCCATTCGCCGGCTTCCGTCACCGGGATATCGGCGACGCGCACCCCATGGACATAGACGCCTGAGGCGATGACGCCGTCCGGAGGTGGATGGTCCTGCTCGGGCAGCGCTTCCCGCGCGGCGGAGGGGCTGAGCCGAACTTCCGAGACTGACATGCGACCACCTCGCCGATCGCTGGATCATCGACGTGCAGGCTAGAACTGTTCGATCTCCGTGGAAATCACTTTTCCGGCAAACGAGAGCGTTGCCGCGAGGCGATTGGGGCCTGATGAGAACACCGTTCTCGGCGTCGTCGGCTTCATCCTCGCGATGTGCTCCAAAAGAGAATATTTTTATCGCAATTTGCGTGAATTACAAAAATATCTGCTTTTGCGGAGGTCGATCCTGAGAGTGTATAGGAACATTCATCTACGGCCGTGGGCCGAGCTAGAAGAGATCCTGTCATGACCACCGCAATTCCCCGGACCGGCACAGCCGGAGCCGGTTCAAAACCGTTCTATGCCAGCTTCGGCTTCCAGGTCCTGGCCGCCATGGTGATCGGCCTCGTGCTCGGCTGGGTCGCACGCAACATGGGCCCGGTCGCGCCGGGCCAGCCGAATTGGCTGACCGTCACGCTCTCGACCACCGGCTCGATCTTCGTGCAGCTGCTGCAGGCGCTGGTGCCACCCCTGATCTTCACCGCGATCGTCGCCTCGATCAGCAATCTCCGCCAGCTCTCGAATGCCGCCGCGCTGGTCTGGCAGACGCTGCTCTGGTTCGCGATTACCGCCTTCATCGCCGTGCTGATCGGCATCGCGCTCGGCCTTATCATCCAGCCCGGCATCAATGCCGGCGTGGCCGCCGCCAGCGCCAAGGCGCCGGGCTCCGTCGGTTCCTGGCTCGACTTCCTGAAGGGCCTCGTGCCCGCCAACATGTTCGGCCTGCAGGCGACGACGCGCGTCGAAGGCAGTGGCGCGATCACGCGCCTCGGCTTCAACGTGCTGCAATTGCTGGTGATCTCGATCGTCGTCGGCGTCGCGGCGCTGAAGGTCGGCGAGCGCGCCAACAGCTTTCTGGCGCTGAACGAGTCCTTCCTGGCGATCGTCCGCAAGGTCCTGTGGTGGGTGATCCGGCTGACGCCGATCGGCACCATCGGCCTGCTCGGCAATGCCGTGGCGCAGTACGGCTGGCAGACGCTGGAGCAGCTCTCCTGGTACGCCTTCGCCGTCTATCTCGGTCTCGCGATCGTGCTGCTCGTCGTCTACCCCGCGCTGCTCGTGTTGCACGGCCTGTCGCCGGCGCGCTTCTTCGCGGGTGCTTGGCCGGCGATCCAGCTCGCCTTCGTCTCGCGCTCCTCGATCGGCACCTTGCCGGTGACCGAGGCCGTGACCGAGAAGAGCCTCGGCGTGCCCCGCGAATACGCTGCCTTCGCCGTACCGCTCGGCGCGACCACGAAGATGGACGGCTGCGCCGCGATCTACCCGGCGATCTCCGCGATCTTCGTCGCGCAGTTCTACGGCGTGCCGCTCGGCATCCAGGAATATGTCCTGATCGCCTTCGTCTCGGTCATCGGCTCGGCCGCGACCGCCGGCCTCACCGGCGCAACGGTGATGCTGACGCTGACGCTCTCGACGCTCGGCCTGCCGCTGGCCGGTGTCGGCCTGCTGCTCGCGATCGACCCGATCCTCGACATGGGCCGCACGGCGGTGAACGTTGCCGGTCAGGCGCTGGTGCCCACTCTCGTCGCCAAGCGGCAGGGCATGCTCGATCAGGCGCAGTACGACCGCGCCGGCGATATCGAGGCGATCGACGCGACGCCGCGCGCGGCGTGATCACGAATGGCCTGAGGCGGTTGCCGCCTCAGGCCATCACCTTGCTGACGGCTTGCTTGAGCGCCGAACCGTCCCGCTCCAGCCAGCCGGGAACCGGCAGGTTCTTCGAGCGCAGGAAGTCCGGGTTGAACAGCTTCGACTGGTAGCGCGTGCCGTAGTCGCAGAGCACCGTCACGATGGTGTGGCCCGGCCCCATCTGCTTGGCCAGCCGGATCGCGCCGGCGACATTGATGCCCGACGAGCCGCCGAGGCAGAGGCCCTCCTGCTCCAGCAGATCGAAGACGATCTGCACCGCTTCCGCATCCGGGATCTGGAAGGCGACATCGACCGGCGCATCCACCAGATTGGCGGTGATCCGGCCCTGGCCGATACCCTCGGTGATCGAGGAGCCCTCGGCCTTGAGCACGCCCGCCGTGTAGTAGGAATAGAGCGCCGCCCCCATTGGATCGGCCAGCCCGATCGTCACCTTGGGGTTGCGCGCCTTCAGGGCCATGCCGACGCCGGCCAGCGTCCCGCCCGAGCCGACCGCGCAGATGAAGCCGTCGATCTGGCCCGCCGTCTGGTCCCAGATTTCCGGGCCGGTCGTGTCGAGATGGCCCTGCCGGTTGGCGACATTGTCGAACTGGTTGGCCCAGACCGCGCCGTTGGGCTCGGTCTTCGCCAGCTCCTCGGCGAGGCGACCGGAGACCTTCACATAGTTGTTCGGGTTGGCGTAGGGCGCGGCCGGCACCTCGACCAGCGTCGCGCCGGCCAGCCGCAGCATGTCCTTCTTTTCCTGCGACTGCGTCTCCGGGATGACGATGACCGAGCGATAGCCCAGCGCATTGCCGACGAGCGCGATGCCGATGCCGGTATTGCCCGCCGTGCCCTCGACGATGACGCCGCCCGGCTTCAACTGCCCCTTCGCCTCGGCGTCGCGGATGATGGCGAGCGCGGCCCGGTCCTTCACCGACTGGCCGGGATTCATGAACTCGGCCTTGCCGAGGATGGTGCAGCCGGTTTCCGCAGAGGCGCGCTCGAGCTTGATGAGCGGGGTGTTGCCGATGGCTTCGATGACGCCATCCTTCATGTCGATCTTCGCGCGGATAGTCATGGCAGGATTTCCCAATGTCTCTCCAACCTGATAGGCGAAAGCCTCTCAGCGGTCATCAGTGAGCGGGCCTTTCGCCCCGAGTTCGGAACAATGCCAGTCGCCAAGTCGCAAGCGGGAGAAATTTCTTCTCCGAAGCTCGCCATGAATGAAGTTCTCACCGTCGATCGCCTCGGCCAGAAGGGCGACGGCATCGTGCAGGCTGCCTCTGGCAGCATCTTCATTCCCTATGCGTTGCCGGGCGAAACCGTGCGTGCCGTGGTCGATGGCGAGCGCGGCCAGCTCGTCGAGATCATCGCACCGTCTGAATCTCGCATCGCCGCGATCTGCCCGCTCTTCACCCGCTGCGGCGGCTGCGCGGCCCAGCACATGGCACCCGGCCTCTATCGCGAATGGAAGCGCCAGCAGGTCGTGACCGCCCTGAGCCGTGCCGGCATCGAGGCGCCGGTCGGCGATCTCGTGGACGCCCATGGCGCAGGCCGCCGCCGCGTCACTTTCCATGCCCGCCGGCAGGGCGAGGCGATGGTGGTCGGCTTCATGGCGGCACGCAGCCACGATCTGATTTCGGTCGAAGCCTGTCCGGTGCTGGCGCCGGGGCTCGATCGCGCGCCGGCCGTCGCCCTGATGCTGGCGAACCGCATGGGCAGCGCGAACAAGCCGCTCGATATCCAGGTCACCGCCTCTGAAGCCGGGCTCGATGTCGATATCCGCGGCCATGGCCCGCTTGGCGACAAGCTCAGGCTCGCCCTGACGCAGCTTGCCGAACGCCTCGACCTCGCCCGGCTCTCCAACCATGGCGAGATCGTCGTCGAGCGCCGGCCGCCCTTGCAGCGCATGGGCAAGGCGCTGGTCGCGCCGGCCGCCGGTGGCTTCCTGCAGGCGACGGGCGCGGGCGAGGACGTGCTGGCTGGGCTCGTCATGGCGGCGCTGCCTAAAGGCAAGCGTGCCGCCGATCTCTTCGCCGGCTGTGGCCCGTTCAGCTTCCGCATTGCGGAGAAGATGCAGGTGCTGGCCATCGAGAGCGACAAGGCGGCGATGCTGGCGCTCGCCAAGGGCGCCGGTGCGACGCAAGGGTTGAAGCCGATCGCGACCGAGACGCGCGACCTGTTCCGACGCCCGCTGCTTGAGCATGAGCTCAACGGTTTCGACGTCGTCGTACTTGATCCGCCGCGGGCCGGTGCGGAGGCGCAGGTCAAGCGACTGGCGGCGTCCAAGGTCAAGGACGTGATCTACGTCTCCTGCGATCCGGCGAGCTTCGCGCGCGACGCCGCGACCCTCGTTGCGGGCGGCTATGCGCTGGAGGCCGTGACGCCGGTCGACCAGTTCCGCTATTCCGCTCATGTCGAGCTCGTCGGCGTGTTCCGGCGGGGCAGGAAGGGCTAGGGCAGGGCTTCAGGATGAGCGCAATTCTCGATCGCATGGCCGCTATCGTCGGCGCGAAGAACGTCATCACCGATGCCGACGCGATGGTGCCCTATCTCAAGGAATGGCGCGATCTCTTCCGCGGCAAGGCGCAAGGCATCGTGCGCCCCGGCTCGACCGCCGAGGTCGCCGAGCTGGTGAAGCTCGCGGCCGAGACCGGCACGGTGCTGGTGCCGCAAGGCGGCAATACCGGCCTCGTCGGCGGCCAGATCCCGATCTCCGAGGGCAAGGAGGTCATCCTGTCGCTGCAGCGCCTCGATAAGATCCGCGCCGTCGACACCGATGGCGACACGATGATCGTCGAGGCCGGCGTTACCCTGAAGCGCGCGCAGGACGCGGCGGAGGCGGCGGGCCGGCTCTTCCCGCTCTCGCTGGCGTCGGAAGGCTCCTGCACCATCGGCGGCAATCTCTCGACCAATGCCGGCGGCACCGCCGTGCTGGCCTATGGCAATGCCCGCGAGCTCTGCATGGGGCTGGAGGTCGTGCTGCCGGACGGGCGCATCTGGAACGGCCTGCGCCAGCTCCGCAAGGACAATACCGGCTACGACCTGAAGAACCTCTTCATCGGCGCCGAAGGCACGCTCGGCATCATCACGGCGGCGGTGCTGAAGCTCTTCCCCGCGCCGGCGGCGCGCGCCACCGCCTTCCTCGCCGTGCCCGATCCGGCGGCGGCGCTCGAACTGCTGAACGCCGCCAAGGCCGGCGCCGGCGGCACGCTTACCACTTTCGAATTGATGCCGCGCATCGGCATGGATTTCGTCCTGCGCCACGCTTCCGGCACGCGCGATCCGCTCTCCGAGCCGTCGCCCTGGTATGTGCTGATGGAAGTCTCCGCCCAGCAGGCCTCGGGGCTCGACGAGCATGTCGAGGCCTTCCTCGGCGAAGCGCTGGAGAAAGGCATCGTGACGGATGCGGCCTTGGCGGGTTCTCTGGCCCAGCGCGCCGATTTCTGGAAGCTGCGCGAGATGCTCTCGGAAGTGCAGACCTATGAGGGCGGCTCGATCAAGCACGACGTCTCCGTGCCGATCCATGCGACGCCGGAGTTCCTGGCCCGCGCCATCGCGGCGGTGGAGGCGATGGTGCCGGGCTGCCGACCTGTGCCCTTCGGCCACCTCGGCGACGGCAACATCCATTTCAACGTCAGCCAGCCGGTCGGCGCCGACAAGGCCGGCTTCCTCGCGCGCTGGAGCGAGATGAACGAGGCGGTCCACGCCATCGTTGCCGAGCTCCACGGCTCGATCTCGGCCGAGCACGGCATCGGCCGCCTGAAGCGCGACCTGCTGCCCGGCGTGAAGGACCCCGTCGAACTCGACCTGATGCGCACGCTGAAGCGCACGCTCGACCCGAAGCGGATTCTCAATCCGGGCGCGGTGCTGGCGCAGGATTGATCCGCAGGTCGGAAGCTTGACCGTCCAATCGGCAGCCTGCACCGCGGAAGGCTGCCGCCGGAGGCCCCTGCTCAAAAATTTGGCAGGAGGGCCTTTCCGCTCGATTGACCGCTTTTGGCGGCATCTCTAGCCTTCGCCCTCATAACGATAACATGAGGGGTTGGCTGCCATGATCGGCGTGACGCGGATGCTGTCGAATTGTGCCCGCAAGAGGGGCAGGGGGCCGACGCGCCGCGCGCTCGCCGCGCTGGCTCTCGCCGGAGCGGCTGCGATGGCCGGTGCGCTGCCCGCCGCCGCCCAGACGCCGCTCAAGTTCACGCTCGACTGGGTCTTCCAGGGCCCGACCTCGCCCTTCCTCGTCGCGCTCGACAAGGGCTACTACAAGGCCGAGGGGCTCGACGTCACCATGGACCCCGGCCAGGGCTCGGCCGGCGCGGTCCAGCGCGTCGCTACCGGCGCCTACGATATCGGCTTCGCCGACGTGAACTCGCTGATCGAGTACAACGCGAAGAACGCCGGCAAGGAAATCCTCTGCGTCTTCATGGCCTATGACTTCCCGCCCTTCGGCGTCCACGCCCTGAAGAAGAGCGGCATCACCAAGCCCACCGACCTCGCCGGCAAGAAGCTCGGTGCGCCGGTCTTCGACGCCTCGTTCCGTCTCTTCCCAGCCTTCGCCAAGAAGAACGGCATCGACGCGGCATCCGTCCAGCACGTCAACCTGACCCCGCAATTGCGCGAGCAGTCGCTGGTGCAGGGCACGGTCGACTTCATCTCCGGCCACTATTTCTCGTCGATCCTCGACCTGAAGGCGCGCGGCGTGAAGCCGGAGGATGTCGTCTCCTTCAACTACTCCGACTACAAGATGGACGTTTACGGCAACGGTATCATCGTCTCGCCAGCGCTGGCCGCCAAGCCGGAAGCGGTAACCGGCTTCCTGCGCGCCACCGCGAAGGCCTGGCGTGAGGTCGCCGCCAACCCGGCCATCGGCATCGCCGCCGCCAAGAAGCGCGACCCGCTGATCGACGAGAAGCTGGAGGCCGAGCGCCTCGACATGTCGCTCAGGCTCAATGTGCTCACCCCCTTCGTGAAGGCGAACGGAATGGGCGATGTCGAGCCGGCGCGCTTCGCCCGCTCGGTCAAGGATGTCGCCGAGGCCTTCGGCCTGCCGTCCGCGCCCGAGCCTGACAAGGTCTTCACGGCAAAGTTCCTGCCGCCGAAGGCGGAGCGGATGCTCGGCCCCTGACCGTTCCGCCGTCGTGGCCGGGTCAGGCCCGGCCATCGCGCCCAAGCCTTTCCTCCCCGAGCTTCTCGGGGCAAGCCCGAGACGACGCCCGGATGGCTGAAACACACGAAGGTTCCCTCGTCGAACTGCGGCAGGTCAGCCTCGCCTATGGCAGCGGGTCCAACCGCATGCAGGCGCTGGAGGATGCGACGCTCTCCATCGCCAAGGGCGAGTTCATCGCCGTGGTCGGCCCGTCCGGCTGTGGCAAGTCGACCCTGATGAAGCTCGTCACCGGGCTGCTGCCGCCGACCGGGGGAGAGGTCCGCGTGCACGGGCAAGTGGTGAAGGGGCCGATCCGCGGCGTCGGCATGGCCTTCCAGGCGCCGACGCTGATGCCCTGGCGCACGACGCTCGACAACATCCTGCTGCCGCTGGAGGTGGTCGAGCCGCACAAGCGCCGCTTCCGCGCCAACAAGGCTGAGTATGTGGCGCGCGGCGAGGCGCTGCTGGCTTCGGTCGGCCTTGGCGGCTTCGGCGACAAATACCCCTGGCAGCTCTCGGGTGGCATGCAGCAGCGCTCCAGCCTGTGCCGAGCGCTCGTCCACGAGCCCGATATCCTGATGCTCGACGAGCCCTTCGGCGCGCTCGACGCCTTCACGCGCGAGGAGCTCTGGGGCGTGATGCAGAAGCTCTGGATGGAGCGCCGCTTCACGGCGGTTCTGGTCACGCACGACCTGCGCGAGGCAGTCTATCTCGCCGACACCGTCTATGTGATGAGCCGGCGGCCTGGAAAGATCGTCAAGATCCGCAAGATCGAATTGCCGCGCCCGCGCACGCTGGAGGCGACCTTCACGGTCGAGTTCGTCGACATCGTCCACGAACTGCGCGAGCGCATCCATATGGAGCATGCCTGATGCGGCCCCCGGCGGGACAAGGATCATGACGGAGCCTCAGAAACGCATCCTGCTCCTCGCCATGCCCTGGCTTGCCATGGGCGGGCTGCTGCTGCTCTGGGAGATCGCCTGCATCGTCTTCGACGTGCCGGAAATCCTGGCGCCGCGCCCGAGCCGCATCATCGAGACGATGGTCCTGCGCTGGGACATCCTGCTGCGCTTCTGCCTGGAGACGCTCTGGACGACGCTGATCGGCTTCGCGCTGGCGATCGGCTTCGGCCTGCTGCTTGGCCTCGCCGTTGGCGCATCGCCCTTCGTCTATTCGGGCCTGTACCCGCTGCTGATCGCCTTTAATGCGATCCCGAAGGTTGCGATCGTGCCGATCCTGATGATCTGGGTCGGCGTCGGCGCTTTGCCGGCGGTGATCACCGCCTTCGTCATCTCCTTCTTCCCGATCGTCGTGAACGTCGCCACGGGCCTCGCCACCATCGAGCCCGAGATGCGCGACGTGATGCGCTCGCTCGGCGCCAGCCAATGGGAAATCCTGACCAAGGTCGGCGTGCCCCGCGCGATGCCCTATCTCTTCGCCAGCCTGAAGGTCGCGGTGACGCTGGCCTTCGTCGGCTCGGTGCTGTCCGAGACGGTCGGCGGCAATCGCGGCATCGGCTTCCTGATGCTTTCGGCGGGCGCGCGCAACGACGCGCCGACGACCTTCGCCGGGCTCTTCTCCATCGCCATCATGGGCATCGCGCTCTATGCGTTCTGTGCCCTGGTCGAGCGGCGGATGACCCGCTGGGCCTTCCGCGGCGAGATCGTCGCCTGACTCTTCAGCCCTCATCCTGAGGAGCCGCGAAGCGGCGTCTCGAAGGATGCTCCAGATGTCTCCCGAGCCTGCTGGAACATCCTTTGAGATGCGCTTCTGCAAAGCGCTCCTCAGGATGAGGGCTTCAGAAGGGCGCTACGGCGTCGCGACGTACCCATCGCGGCGCGGGTCGGCGGCGCCGGTGAAGACGCCGGTCGCCGGATCGACCGCCACCGCCTGCATGCCGCCGCAGCGCATCGTCCAGCCGACATCGAAGGCGCGCGCCTCGTGCCCGCGCCTGACCAGCTCGGCGATCGTTTCCGGCGTGATGCGGTTCTCGATCTCGACGAGGCGACCGTCCCAGAGCCGCGCTCGCGGTGCCTCGATCGCCTCCTGGAGTGGCAGGCCGTAAACGAGGTGCTGGACCATGGCCTGAGCCTGCGTCTGCATGATGCCGTAGCTGCCGGGCGTGCCGAGCGCGAGCACCGGCTTGCCGTCGCGGGTCGAGAGCGTGGGCGACATGCACATCGGCAGGTCGTCGCCGGGCTTGGAGCGGTTCGGGCTGCCGGGCTGGACATCGGCCCAGTACAGGAAGTTGTTGAAGCAGAGCCCCGTGCCGGGCACGACGACACCGCTGCCGAAGGGGCTGCCGAGGCTCTGCGTGATGCAGATCAGGTTGCCTTCACTGTCGGCGACCGAGAGCGACGTCGTATGCGCCGGGTCTTCCTTGTCTTGCGGCACCCATTGCTCGGTCGGGCCGGTCACCGGCTTGCCGTCGGTCAGGCGCTGGCGCAGCCGTGCGACCGACGCATCCGACATGATCTCGGCGAGCTTCTCCGGCGAGGGGTTGTTATGGGCGATGCGCTCGCCCGCCGCGAGGCGGATCGCGCGATAGACGAGATCGAGATGGTCCGCCCCGTCCCGCGGCTTCGACGCAAGATCGATCCCGTCGAGCAGGCGCAAGGTCAGCAGGAACTGGAAGCCCTCGCAGGGCGGCGGCGGCACATGCACCGACAGCCCCTTGAAGCTCGCCGCCATCGGCTCGCGCCAGACCGTCTTCACGGCGGCGAGGTCGGCCATGGTCAGCGAGCCGCCGAGCGCCTGCAGATGCGCGATGACTTTCTCGCCGAGCGCCCCGCGATAGAAATGCTCCGGTCCCTTCTCGGCGATCTCGCCCAGTGTCTTCGCGAGGTCCGACTGGACGAGCACCGAACCGAGATGCATCGGGCCGTTGGGCTGGTAGTTCTTCGACCATGCCGGATAGAGCGCGGGAATCTTCTCCAGGAGCGGGTCGTTCTCCTCGAACTCCGCCGCGCCGAACTCGGCCAGCGCGAAGCCGTCCCGCGCCAAGGCGATCGCCGGCGCGAAGACCTCGGCCAGCGATTTGCGGCCATAGGTCTTCACCAGCTCGCACCAGCCGGCGAGATTGCCGGGCGAGGCGACGGCGAGTGCGCCGCGCTCCAGATCGGTGCGCTTGCTGAAGCGGTCCGCCTGGAAGCTCGCCGGGATCGGCGGCACGAAATCGAGCACGCGCACCCGTTTTTCGGCTGCGACCCACATCGTCGACAGGCCCATGCCGGCAAGCCCGGACATGAAGGGCTCGACCACGTTGAGCGCGGCAGCCGTGGCGGCCGCGGCATCGAAGGCGTTACCACCTTGCGCGAGCAGCCTTGCGCCGGCCTGTGCCGCCAAAGGATGGGCCGCGGCGACCATGCCGTGGCGGGAGGTCATGGTAGGGCGGCGGCCGTGCATCTTCGTGTCTCCTCGTCGTCTTCTGGCGACGATCAGAGCACGAATCCGGCGCTAGAACAGGCTGCCTTGCCCGTCATCCGTGGGAGGCCGGGTCGCTTTGCGCGCATGGCGCTTCGGCTCCTCGGGCGGCTCCCGTTGCGGAAGCTCGGCCAGCGGCAACTGGACCTCGGCGGCGTCATTGGCGACCTTGTTGACGGCATTGCCGATCGCCACAGCCTCCAGCAGATCGTCCGGCGGCGGTCTCAGCAGGCGCCCGGTCTGTTCCGACGTAGCTTGCGGGTCGAGCCAGGCCTGGTAGTCGCTGGGATCGAGGATGATCGGGCTGCGGTGATGGATCGGAGCCATCGTGCCGTTGGCTGTTCCCGTCATCATCGCGACGGTGTCGATCTCGGAGCCATCAGGCGAATGCCATGTCTCCCACAGCGCGGCGAAGGCGAAGAGGCCGCGATCCGGCTTGCGGAACAGGAAAGCCTCACTCTGGGCCTGCTTGCCGGTTCCGCTGCGCCGCCATTCGTAGAAGGCATCGGCCGGCAGCAGGCAGCGCCGCCGCGTCAGGGCATTGCGGAAGGAGGGCTTCTCGGCGGCGCTCTCCATGCGGATATTGATGACGAGCGGGAAATCCTTGAGGTCCTTGACCCAGCCGGGAATGAAACCCCAGCGCATCAGCAGGAACTGCGGCGCTCCGTCATGAGGTCGGATCACCGGCACGGGCTGCGTCGGCGCGATATTGTAGCGCGGCGGGAAGTTCGGCTGCTCGCGGTAGCCGAAGGCATCGCGCATCGCCTCGGGAGGCAGGGTGATCGCATAGCGTCCGCACATGCAGGCTGTTTACGTCAAGACGAGCGCTTGGAAGCAACACTTTATTTGCGGTTGCACCAACATAGTCGCGCCGGTTTGGGGTAGCGGATGAGCGTCATCGCGACGGAGATGCTGGCTGGAACGGCGGCCGAACGGCTCGACGCCGGTGTCCTCCCGCGCCTGTCGACCGATTTCCTCAATCGCTACAGCGAAGCCCTGATGCTGATCGAGATGGTCGCGATGGATGACAGCATCCTCGCCGATCTTCAGGCTTGGCAGGCTGTCGGCTATCGCGAGCATTTCGCCGCATCGGCCCTGCGCTGTGCCGCTTCGGCTCTCGCCGCCTATGACGACCTGAACCCGAACAGGGCCCGGTCTTTCGACGAGGCCTGCCATGCGATGACGCGGTTGGTGCGCACGGTGACGGCGCTGCTCGCGGAAACGCCGCCTCAGCCCGAGCTGCCAATTATCGTCGAGGTCGCCAGCGAGGCTCTGCGTCGGCAGATCGCCCGTGCGACGCAATTCATCAACGCGAATGGCACGATCGACATCGCGGCATTCGAGGATGCCGTGTTGCAGACGCAGATCGACGCCTTGCTCGCACGCTGATCGGGCATTCGTCGCAGCATCGGAATGATGCTAGCGCCGCGCTCCGACCAGAAATTCGCGGTTGCCGTCGCCGCCCTCGATCGGAGAGGGGATCGGCCCTTCAACTGCAAAACCGAGCGCCTTCAGCGTCGCGACGATCTCATCGCAAACCTGAAGCTGGATCGCCTCGTCGCGGACGATGCCTTTCTTGAGCGCGGCGCGGCCGGCTTCGAACTGCGGCTTGATCAGCGCCGCGATACCGGCCTGCGGCGCGAGCAGGTTGGCGACCGCGGGCAGCACGAGCTTGAGCGAGATGAAGCTGACATCGATCGCAGCAAGGCTCGGCCGTTCCGGCAGGGCTTCGACGGCCAGCGTGCGGATATCCTGTCCCTCGAAGCTGGTGACGCGCGGATCGGTCCGCAGCGAATGATGCAGCTGGTCGCGTCCGACATCGACGGCGACGACATGGCGCGCGCCGCGCTTCAGGAGCAGGTCGGTGAAGCCGCCGGTCGAGGAGCCGACATCGAGGCAGGCGAGCCCCTTTGGATCGAAGCCGAAGGCATTGAGCGCGCCCGCCAGTTTCAGCCCACCACGCGAGACGTAAGGGTGCGGTGCCTGCGCGGTCAGTTCCGCGTCGTCGGCCACCATTTCCGAGGCCTTGCGCACCGGAGTGCCATTGACGGTGACGAGCCCGGCTGCGATCGCGGCCTGCGCCCGTGCCCGACTCTCGAAGAAGCCGCGCTCGACGAGCAGCTGGTCGGCCCGGCTCTTCATGCCCCAGCCGTCAGGCCAGCTTCACCGCGCTGGGCCGACCCAGTGCAGTCTCGACGGCCTTGACGATGCCGGCGGCATCGAGCCCGGCGGCGGCATACATCGCGTCCGGCTTGTCATGGTCCTGGAACGTATCGGGCAGCGTCAGGCTCCTGACCTTCAGGCCGGCATCGAGCGCGCCGTTCTGCGCGAGCAAATGCAGGACATGGCTGCCGAAGCCGCCGACCGAGCCTTCCTCGACCGTGACGAGAACCTCATGCTCGCGGGCGAGCTTCAGGATCATGATCTCGTCGAGCGGTTTGGCAAAGCGGGCATCGGCGACCGTCGTCGACAGGCCGCGCTGCGCCAAGAGCTCGGCGGCCTTGAGGCATTCGGCAAGGCGTGTCCCGAGCGAGAGCAGGGCGATCCGGGTGCCCTCGCGGACGATGCGGCCCTTCCCGATCTCGAGGGGTACGCCGACATCGGGGATCTCGACGCCGACCCCTTCGCCGCGCGGATAGCGGAAGGCGATCGGCCCTTCGTCATAGGCGGCTGCGGTCGCGACCATATGGGTCAGTTCGGCCTCGTCGGCCGCCGCCATCACCACCATGTCCGGCAGGCAGGCGAGATAGGCGACATCGAAGGAGCCGGCATGGGTCGCGCCGTCGGCGCCGACGAGCCCGGCGCGGTCGAGTGCGAAGCGCACGGGCAGCTTCTGAATCGCCACGTCATGCACGATCTGGTCGTAGGCGCGCTGCATGAAGGTCGAGTAGATCGCGACGAAGGGCTTGTAGCCCTCGGTCGCGAGGCCGGCGGCGAAGGTCACGGCATGTTGCTCGGCGATGCCGACATCGAAGGTGCGAGCTGGGAACTCCTTGCCGAAAGCGTCGAGTCCGGTGCCGGACGGCATCGCGGCGGTGACGGCGACGACCTTGTCATCCTCGCGCGCCTGCTTGATCAGGGCCTGGGCGAAGACATTGGTGTAGCTCGGCGCGTTCGCCGGCGCCTTGGCCTGCTGGCCGGTGACGGGGTCGAACTTGACCACGCCATGGTACTTGTCGGCGCTGGCCTCGGCCGGGGCGTAGCCCTTGCCCTTCTGCGTCACGACATGGACGAGGATCGGCCCGTTCCCGGCGTCGCGGACATTGCGCAGCACCGGCAGCAGGTGGTCGAGATTATGCCCGTCGATCGGCCCGACATAGTAGAAGCCGAGCTCCTCGAACATCGTCCCGCCGGTCCAGAAGCCGCGGGCATATTCCTCGGTGCGCTTGGCTTTGTCGTGGAAGAAGCGCGGCAGCTTCTCGGCGAGCTGCTTGGCGACCTCGCGGATCGAGCGATAGGTCCGCCCCGAGACGAGCCGCGCCAGATAGGCCGACATCGCGCCGACCGGCGGGGCGATCGACATGTCGTTGTCGTTGAGGATGACGATGAGGCGCGAGCCGAGCGCGCCGGCATTGTTCATCGCCTCATAGGCCATGCCGGCCGACATGGCGCCATCGCCGATCACGGCGATGACGTTGTTCTGATCGCCCTTGAGATCGCGCCCGACGGCCATGCCGAGCCCGGCCGAGATCGAGGTCGAGGAATGCGCCGCGCCGAACGGGTCGTAGTCGCTCTCGGCGCGCTTGGTGAAGCCGGACAGCCCGCCCGGCTGGCGCAAGGTGCGGATGCGCTCGCGCCGCCCGGTCAGGATCTTGTGTGGATAGGCCTGGTGGCCGACATCCCAGATCAATCGGTCGCGCGGCGTGTCGAAGACATGGTGCAGCGCCACGGTCAGCTCGACCACGCCGAGCCCGGCGCCGAGATGGCCGCCGGTGACGGAGACGGCGTCGATCGTCTCGAGCCGGAGCTCGTCGGCGACCTGCCGCAGCTCGGCGTCGTCGAGGGCCCGCAGATCGGCGGGGTCATGGATCGTGTCGAGGAGCGGCGTGGCGGGACGGGGCACGAGGCTGTCTGATCCTTCGCTGGGATGCCCTCGAAATAGAGCCTGCGCGGCGCGCTTGCAAACCGCAGTTGCGCTTTCGACCAAATCGACGGCACGGGCGCCGTCTTGCCACGAAACGGGTGGTTCCGACGCCGGCAACGGATTTCAGTGCGTTCACGACCGCTTCCGAGGATATCAGACCATGCAACCGACCGCTGCCACGCCCTTGCCTACGGCATTCCGCCGCATCGGCTGGTCCAATCTCTTCGCCCAGTTTTCCGAGCAGATCGCGCTGGCGGCGGCACCCTTGGCCGCGGTGCTGCTGCTGGCGGCGGGGCCGGCCGAGACCGGCTGGCTGCAGACGGCGCAGACCTTGCCCTTCCTCCTGTTGTCCATTCCCGCCGGTTTGATGGTCGACCGCGCCTCCCGGCGCCGGCTCATGGTCGGCACCGAGGTGTTGCGCGCGGTGTCCCTGCTGGCGATCCCGCTGCTGCTGGCGGCCGGGAGCCTCAACCTGACCTGGCTCGCCTTGATCGGCGCGCTCGGGGCTATCGGCACGGTCTGCTACAGCGTGGCGGCTCCGGCCTTCGTTCCCTCGGTGGTGCCGCGTGAGCGGCTGGCCGATGCCAATCGCTGGCTGGAGCTGGCCCGCAGCGCCGCCTATGCCGGTGGACCGGCGCTGGGCGGGGCGCTCGTCGGCTGGATCGGCGTCTCCACCGCTTATGGGCTGGCGGCCGGGCTCTCGATCCTCGCCGCGATGCTGCTGGCCGGCCTGCCGAAGGACGAGGCGCCGTCAGGCCCCCGGCGCGACCTGTTGCACGATCTGAAGGAAGGCGCCCGCTTCGTCGCCGGCCATGACCTGCTCCGGCCGATCCTGATGACGGCGGTGTTCTTCAACGTCTCCTGGTTCATCTTCCAGGCGGTCTATGTCGCCTATGCCGTCCAGAATCTGGGGCTGAGCGCCACGCAAGTCGGCATCTCGCTCGGCATCTACGGCGCGGGCATGATCGTCGGCGCCATCCTCGCGCCCGCCATTGCGAAGCAGGTCACGTTCGGGACGCTGATCCTGCTAGGCCCCTTCGCCGGGCTTTGCGCGGCGGGCGTGATGTTCGCGACGCTCTGGCTGCCCTCGGCCTATCTCGTCGCGGCGAGCTTCTTCCTGTTCGGCGTCGGGCCGATCATCTGGACGATCTCGACCATGACATTGCGGCAGGCGGTGACGCCGAACGCCATGCTCGGCCGCGTCTCCGCCCTGATCATGACGGCGACTTTCGGCGCGCGGCCGATCGGCGCCGCGATCGGTGCCTCCGTGGCGGCAAACCTCGGCATCGCCGCGTGCCTGGGCCTCGCGGCCACAGGCTTCCTGATCCAATTGCTGGTGATCGGCTTCTCGCGGGTGCCGAAGCTCAGGGACATTTCCGAGGCGGTCTGAATGGGCCGGCTCAGCCCTCGGGCAGCGGGATGAACTCGCTCTCGTCGCCGGGCACGGTGTCGAAGCGGCCGGTCTTCCATTCGTGCTTGGCCTGCTCGATACGCTCCTTCGAGGAGGAGACGAAGTTCCACCAGATATTGCGCGGGCCGTCCATCGGCTCGCCGCCGACGATCATGACGCGGGCCTGGTCGATGGCGAGGATCGAGATGCGGTCGCCCGGCTTGAAGACGAGGAGCTGGCCGGCGCCGAACTCGTCGCCGGCGATGTCGATCTTGCCGGAGACGATATAGATCGCGCGCTCGTCATAGTCGGGATCGAGCGGCAGGATCGCGCCGGGCGAGAGCACGGCCTCGGCATAGAGCGCGTCCCACGGGAACTTCACCGGTGAGGTCTGGCCATAGGCCGAGCCCATGATCAGGCTGATGCGCTTGCCGCCCTCGACGATGCGCGGCAGCTCGCCTGCGCCATGGTGCTTGAACTCGGGCGCGACCTCCTCATGGGTCTTCGGCAGGGCGAGCCAGGCCTGGATGCCGTAGAGCTTCGGGCCGGTAGCGCGGGCTTCCATGCCGGTGCGCTCGGAATGGACGATGCCGCGCCCGGCCGTCATCAGGTTCACCGCGCCGGGCTTGATCGCCAGTGCCGTGCCCAGCGAGTCGCGATGCATGATCTCGCCGTCGAACAGATAGGTCACGGTCGAGAGCCCGATATGCGGATGCGGCCGGACGTCGAGGCCTTCGCCGAGATGGAACTCGGCCGGGCCCATCTGGTCGAAGAAGATGAAGGGGCCGACCATGCGCTGGCCGATGGCGGGCAGCGCCCGGCGGACCTGAAAGCCACCGAGGTCATGGGAGCGGGGGACGATCACCTTCTCGATCGCCTCGCAGGAGCGGGCATCGCCCAGGATCGGGTCGTCGGCGGGGAGCTGCGACATGAGGGCCTCCTTGGTCGAGGCTGAACCTGAGCCGGACGCGGCTCACAGGCAAGCGCCCGGTCGCAACCGGTGGCTGGCAAAAATGCAATGCCGCGGCACTTGGAGCGCCGCGGTATTGCGTGATGATCTTGTCGCTGTCGTTCCGGCGCCGAAGGCGCCCCGGCGGCTCAGTTCTCGACGTCGAGCGGGGCAGCGCCCGTCGGCTTGCCATCGGTGCCGAGCGTGATGCGCTCGATCCGGGCTTCCGCCTGCTTCAGCAGCGCGTCGCAGCGCGCCTTCAGCGCTTCGCCGCGCGTATAGATCGCGATCGATTCCTCGAGCGGAACGTCACCGCGCTCCAGCCGCGCCACGATGCCTTCGAGCTCCTTCATCGCCGCCTCGAAGGGCAGGGCGGCGACATCGGCGTTGGTCTTCTCTTCGCTCACGGCCTGATTCCTCTTTGCGGGTGAGCTTATCGGCTGGCGCGCGTCCGGCTGCAACCCGTCTCGCGGCGCTGCTGACTCAGACCGGCAGGGCGGAGGTCTTCTTGATCGTGCGCAGCGTCAGCGTCGACTGCACGCGGGTGACGCCCGGCAATTGCGTGATGATATCGGTATGGATGCGCTCGAAATCGGCGCTGTCGCGGTAGATCACCCGCATCAGATAGTCATGCGCGCCGGCCAGCAGATGGCATTCGAGAATCTCGGGCAGGCTCTGCACCGCCTGCTCGAAGCTCTCCAGCGAGGCGCGGCCCTGCTGGTCGAGCGTGACGAAGACGAAGGCCGTGCCGGGAAAGCCCGCGATCTTGTCGTCGAGCATCATCGCATAGCCGCGGATCAGGCCGCTTTCCTCGAGCTGCCGCACGCGGCGCAGGCAGGCCGAGGGCGACAGATGCACCTTCTCGGCGAGGTCCGAATTGGTGATGCGTCCGTCCTGCTGGAGAATCCGCAGGATGGAGCGGTCGCGCGAGTCGAGCTCGATCGTCATGGTCACGGGCAAGAGCCTCTAACAGAATCCGGAGGGGTCTCGACGCCGGCAATTCGTCCGCTCCGCCAGGAGCGGGGTGAAGCCGATACCGTTGGTATCGGCAAGCGCCGCGACGCCGCGGGCGGTCGAATTCCCGGCGCCGAAGGTGGGCTTTGGAGGGCCGCCTGCGGCGTCGGACCGACTTGCCGATATCGGCAGATATCGGCTGCGCGCTCCTCCTGGCATGCGGTTCCTCCAAAGCCCATCGAGACCCCTCCGGATTCTGTTAGAGGCTCTTTGGCCTCCCGCGCGATGCATCGTCGCAAAATTCACCCGATGCAAGCAATCTTCTGCAGCGAAGCGGCGAGGGTGCCGTAGCAATCACAGCCGGGGCGGGAAATGCGCGCAGGAAGCTGCGTGGCCCGAAGCTGGAGTTCAGGCGAGCGGCATGGCGAAGGGCGTGCCTTCGAAGGCATCGGCGCCGCGCCCGATTCGCTGGATTGCGCGGGTCATCCGGCCGCGCCGCCCGAGCGTCGCATCGGCCAGCGCGATGAGCCGGGCATTCGGCGTGGCGGAAGGGGCCGCGCTGCGCAAAGCGTCAGCCACCTCGTCTTCATCACGCTCCGGCCCAAGTGTGCAGGCTGCGATATAGGCCGCTGCCGTCGAGCGGCTGATCCCGGCCCAGCAATGGATCACCATCGGCTCTGCGCGATCCCACTCCCGCAGGAAGGCGATGAGGCGATGCATGTGCTCCTGGCCGGCGAGGACATGGCCGTCGAGCGCCTGACTAATGTCGGACATCCCCAGGAAGAGATGTCGCTCGGGCGCAATCCCGGCCGGCCGCGCGACCTCCGTGCCGACATTGATCAGCGTCACCAGATGCCGGGCACGGACGGCAGCAACGGTCTCATCCAGCCGCGACAGCGGGGAAACGTGAAGGGTGGGCAAGGTCCAGCTCCGCAACGACAGGCGACGATAGCATGATCGACATCGCCGGCATCTCCATGACATGGAGGCGCAGTTCCGATCGATCTCGCGCCGAAAAACTCCCCATGAATCTCTGGTTTCGCCTGATCTGGCTCCTGCTGACGACGCGTTTCCGCCCGCGGCTCGACCTGCCTGGCGAGGCCTCGGTGCTGCCTTTCCGGGTCTGGTTCCACGATCTCGACACCAGCCTGCATATGAACAACGGCCGCTACTGGACGCTGATGGATCTCGGCCGGCACGACCCGCTTCCGCCGCGAGATGCGGCTGTTCCGCCCGTTCCGGGTCGAGACGACGATCCTGTGCTGGAGCGAGGGCTGGCTGGTCATGCAGCATCGCATGCTGATGCAGGGCCGGGACGGCACCGAGATCGTCGCGGCGGTCGCGCTGGTTCGGGCCGCGCTCTATGACAAGAAGGCGCGCGCCTATGTCCCGGTCGCGCGGCTGCTCGGCGAGATCGGCGTCACCGCGGAGAGCCCGCAGCCGAGCCCGGAGGTCGCGGCCTTCCTCGCCTCCGAGGATGCCATGCGCAGCGCCGCCTCGGCTACCACCTGAGCCCTACTCCGCCGCCAGCCGCGTCGCCCGCCATTGCGCCAGCAGCGCGCGGAGCGCAGCCGGCTTCAGCGGCTTGTTGAGCAGATGCACGTCGAGCGCGTTCGCCGCCTCGCGCACATGCGGCGTCCGGTCGGCGGTGAGCAGGATCGCCGGCATTGGCGTGCGGGCACGGGAACGCAGCGCGCTGATCGCGGTCAGGCCGTTGCCGTGGTCAAGATGGTAGTCGGCGATCAGCACATCCGGCTCGCCCTTGCTGCCGACATGCGGCAGCGCCTCGTCCAGGCTGGCGGCGATCGTGACGCGGCAGCCCCAGCCTTCGAGCAGACGCTTCATGCCGTCGAGGATGGCGGGCTCGTTGTCGACGACCAGAAGCCGCATGCCTGCGAGCTGGCCTGCCGGCGCATTGCGCGGGGCAGCCGCAGTCGTCATCGGCGGCAGCGGCGCGGCGCGCGGGACCGAGACCGAGAAGCGCGTGCCGCGTCCGGGCGCCGAATCGAGCGTCAGGCCATGGTCGAGCGCACGCGCGATGCGCTGCACGATCGAGAGCCCGAGGCCGAGGCCGCGCGCCACCTTCGCGCCCTGGTCGAGCCGTTGGAACTCGCGGAAGACAGTCTTCTGCTTGCTTTGGGGGATGCCGAGCCCTGTATCGATCACCTCGACGGCGACCTGATTGCCACGGCGCCGGCAGCCGATCAGCACCTTGCCGTTCGGCGTGTATTTGATCGCGTTCGAGATCAGGTTCTGCAGCAGCCGGCGCAGCAGGCGCCGATCTGAGCGCAGCGTCAGGCTGGTCGGCATGAAGACGAGCTTCAGGCCCTTCTCCTGGGCGCTCGGTTCGAATTCGCGCTGGAGCTGGCGCATCAGCTCGTCCAGCCGGAAGGATGACAGCTCCGGCTTGAGAGCGCCGCCATCGAGCCGCGATATCTCCAGAAGCGCGGTCAGGATCTCCTCGACAGCGTCGAGCGAGGCGTCGATATTCTCGGCGAGTTCCGGCTGGCCGCCGCTGCGATCACGCTCGACCAGCGAGGTCGCGTAGAGGCGCGCGGCGTTGAGCGGCTGCAGGATGTCGTGGCTGGCGGCGGCGAGGAAGCGCGTCTTTGAGGCGTTGGCGGCCTCGGCCTCGGCCTTGGCGCGCTGGAGTTCGGCATTGACGTGCAGCAGTTCCTCGGTGCGCTCGGCGACGCGGCGTTCGAGGCCCTCGTTCGCGCGTTCGAGCTCCTCCTCGCCGGCGACGGTGTCGGTGATGTCGGTATAGGTCGTGACGAAGCCGCCATCAGGCAGGGCGTTGGTGCGGACCTCGATGACCTTCTTCGACGGGTAGAGCTTCAGACGCACGGGCTCGCGGTCGTTGATGAAGCTCTCCAGCCGCGCCGCCATCAATTCGTCGCGTGCGCCGGTGCCATAGGCGCCGCGCGCCGCGTTGTAGCGCACGATCTCGTCGAGCCCCGTGCCGAAGCGGACCAGCGAGGCCGGCAGGTCGTAGAGCTGGATGAAGGCCTGGTTCCAGGCGAGCAGCCTGAGGTCCCGGTCGAGCACGGTGATGCCCTGGCCGGCATGGTCGAGACCGTGCTGGAGGATGTCGCGGTTGTACTGGAGCGCGGCCGAGGCGTCGTCGAGCAGCTTGAAGGCGGCCTCGGTCGAGAGGTTGCGCCGCTTCAGCAGCAGCGACAGCACGAGCCGCGAGGAGGCCGCGCCGATCGCCGAGGAGAGCAGGTGCTCGCCGAAGCGCAGCAGGTGAATATCGGCCTGGCGCCCGCTTTCCGAGGCCTCGCCGCGGCCGCTGTTGAAACCCTCGAAGGCGCGCTGGGTGCGTTCCGCCCCGAGATAGCGCGCGATCGTCGATTGCAGCTCGCCCTCGGTGATGGTGGTGCGCCAGAGCGAGAAGGACTGGGCCATCGTCGTCGGCTGCGATTCGACGAAGGCATTGGCCTGCAGCCGCTCCATCGCATTGGCGGGCCGGAGCAGCGAGAAGCCGATATAGGCGAGGATGTTGAAGCTCAGGCTCCAGAACACGCCATGCGGCAGTGCCGGCCATTCAAGCCCGAACAACCCCTCCGGCCGGAAGATGCCGGCGCCGAACGGGCCATGCGCGACGATTTCGCTCCACCAGCCGCCGGGCAGGGCGAGGCTCGGCATCAGCAGCGTATAGGCCCAGACCAGCGTCCCGACCGTCAGACCGGCCACGGCGCCCAGCGCCGTGCCGCGCCGCCAGAACAGGCCGCCGAAGAAGGCCGGCGCGATCTGCGCCGTCGCCGCGAAGGAGAGCAGGCCGATCGAGACCAGCGCCGCCTCGCCCGAGGCGCGGTAATAGAGATAGCCGAGCAGGATCACGACGAAGATGCTCAGCCGGCGGATGATCACCACCTGCGAGCCGAGATCGCCGCCAAGATTGCTGTTGCTGGCGCCCCGCCTGCCAAAGAATCGGACCGCCCGGCCCGGATCGCTCAGGCCCCGCCGGCCGCGCAGCAGGAGCGGCATCACGAGATGGTTGGAGATCATGATCGCGAGCGCGACCGAGGCGACGATCACCATCGCCGTCGCCGCCGAAAGGCCGCCGACGAAGACCAGGAGCGCGATCACCCCGGCCTCTCGCTGCAACGGCAGCAGCAGCACGGTCATGTCGCGGTCGACGCCGCTGCCGGGGATCAGGATCTCGCCCGCCGCCGCCAGCGGCAGCACGAACAGGTTGATCAGCACGAGATAGAGCGGGAACATCCACGCGGCGCGGCGCACGTCGCGCACGTCGCGGTTCTCGACGATCGTCATGTGGAACTGCCGCGCCAGCAGGAGCGCGGCGCAGCTCGACAGCAGCGTGAGCGTCAGGAAGTTCGGCCAGCTCGAGGTGCGCTCCCAGATCGGCGGGACCCTGTTGGCGGGATGGGCCGCCTGCGCCAGCAGGTCGCCGGCGCCGCCGAACAGCCCGTAGACGATGAAAAAGCCGAGCACGAGGAAGGCGACGAGCTTGATCAGCGATTCCACCGCGATCGCCAGCACGAGCCCATCCTGGTGTTCGGTTGCATCGATATGGCGGGTGCCGAAGGCGCAGGCGAAGCCGGCGAGCACGATCGCGACGAGGAAGGGCAGGTCGCTCAGCATCGGCACGTCCGGCGTCGGCGGATGGCCGCCGGTCGCCGCGAGGAAGACCGAGAGCGAGTTCGCGACGGCCTTCAACTGCAGCGAGATATAGGGCAGCGCCCCGATCACCGCGACGATGCAGACCAGCGCCGCGACGCGTTCGCTCTTGCCGTAGCGGGCGCCGACGAAATCGGCGATCGAGGTGATGTTCTGCGACTTGGCGATGCCGACGATGCGGCCGACGAAGCGGTGGCCCAGCCCGATCACGAGGATCGGCCCGACATAGATGCCGAGGAAATCGAACCCCGCGCGGCTGGCGAAGCCGACCGAGCCGTAGAAGGTCCAGGAGGTGCAGTAGACGCCGAGCGCCAGCGCATAGATCGTCGTCCGCGCCCGGCCGGTCATCAGCTTGCGTCCGGAGGTGTCGGCCATATGCGCGACGGCGAAGAGCCCGCACAGATAGGCGAGCGCGACCAGCACCACGGACCAGGCGGGGATCATGCCGTCCTCGCGGATGTCGTATGCGAACGAGGTCGGGGTGCAGGCGTCATGGAATTCCGCTTCTTGGTTTTCCGTAGAGTATCGGAGGGCCTGCCAGCTCGCCATAGGCCATTGGCGCAAGCCTTCGTGCCGGATTCATCCCCAGCTCTTTGGGTTTCAGGTGCCCCAGGGTCGGCTTCGGCGTGTTTTCGGGCTTTCCCTGTTCTGTGCGGCTGGTCTAGCGTCCGGGGCAGGCTGTTGGGGTAGCCTTGCCGATTCTCAAGGGGTGCAGCATGTTGGAAGAATTCAAGAAATTCGCCCTGAAGGGCAATGTCGTCGACCTCGCCATCGGTGTCATCATCGGCGCGGCCTTCAGCAAGATCGTCGACTCCCTCGTCGCCGACATCATCATGCCCTTCATCGGCGCGCTCGGCGGCGTCGATTTCTCGAACTATTTCATCGGCCTCAACAGCGCCGTCACGTCGCCGATCCTTTCGGAAGCCAAGAAGCAGGGCGCGGTCCTCGCCTATGGCAACTTCGTCACGGTCGGCATCAACTTCCTGATCATCGCCATGGTCCTCTTCATGGTCGTCAAGGGCATCAACAAGCTGCAGAAGCAGCAGCCGGCGAAGGAAGAGGCTCCCCCGGCCAAGCCCGACGACGTCGTCCTGCTCGGTGAGATCCGCGACCTGCTCAAGCAGAAACAGACCTGATCCCTTACCCCCGCGCGGCCGTGATTCATCACGGCCGCCGATCGACCCGATCTCGCGATTTCATGCCTCGCCGCGCCGCGATCGGCTAAAGGTGAGCCACCGTATTTTCGCGAGGCCGACCCCGATGAACAGCGCCATCCTGCCGGGCAGCACCCTGCTTGCCGAGCTTCGCCCCGAGGCCCGGAATGCGCCGGAAAGCGGCATCGTCGAGGTGGTCAATCACGGCCGCCTCAAGCCAGGCCTGATCCCGCTCTGGGTCGGCGAGGGCGACCTTTCGACCCCGGCGTTCATCTCGGATGCGGCCGCGCGCTCGCTTGCGGCGGGCGAGACCTTCTACACCTGGCAGCGCGGCATCCCGGAATTGCGGGAGGCTCTCGCCCGCTATCACCAGCGCCTTTACGGCCGCGCGTTCTCGCCCGAGAGCTTCTACGTCACCGGCTCGGGCATGCAGTCGGTCCAGATCGCGGTGCGGATGATCGCCGGCCCCGGCGACGAAATCCTCATCCCGACCCCGGCCTGGCCGAATTTCGGCGCAGCGGTCGGCGTCAGCGGCGCCAGCACCGTCTGCGTGCCGATGGATTACAAGCAAGGCCAGTTCACCCTCGATCTCGACCGGCTCGCGGCGGCGATCACGCCGCGCACCCGCGGCATCCTGGTGAACTCTCCGTCCAACCCGACCGGTTGGACCGCGACCCGGGCCGAGCAGGAGGCGCTGCTGGCGCTCTCGCGCAAGCACGGCATCTGGATCGTCGCCGACGAGATCTATGGCCGCTTCATCTATGACGGTTCGGAGCGCGCGCCCTCCTTCCACGACATTATGGAGGCGGAGGACCGCGTCATCTTCGTCCAGACCTTCTCGAAGAACTGGGCCATGACCGGCTGGCGCATCGGCTGGATCGAGGTGCCCGTCGCCTTCGGGCAGGTCGTCGAGAACCTGATCCAGTACTCGACCTCCGGCTCGCCGGTCTTCGTCCAGCGCGGCGCCATCGCTGCCCTCGACGAGGGCGAGGGCTTCGTCGCCGAGCAGATCGCGCGCGCCGCCGAAGGCCGCCGGATCGTGTTCGAGGGGCTGAAGGCGACGAACCGCGTCACGCTTTCGGCGCCGGTCGGGGCGTTCTACCAGTTCTTCTCGGTTGATGGCCGCGAGGATTCCCGCAAGCTCGCGCTCGATCTGGTCGACAGCGCCAATGTCGGTCTCGCGCCCGGCACCGCCTTCGGTCCCGGCGGCGAGACGGGCCTGCGCCTCTGCTTCGCCCGCAAGTCCAGCGATCTGGTCGAGGCCGTCGCGCGCCTGCAGAAGGCTTTGGCCGCCGGCTGAGTCCAAGGCAGGCGGCGCAACGCCGCCTTGCATCCGGCGGGCAGCAGGTCGGTTGACCCGCTGCCGCGCCATCGCCATGAACGCCCGGCGCCGCCTGTTCCCGGCGCGGCGGGAACGCGATGAAACCGTTCGGCTACCCCACGAACCGGCTGGTCATTCTCTGGCGGGAAATCCTGGTCATCGCGCTCGCGGCCATCGGGGGCGGGGCCTTTGCGCTGCTCGGCATGCCCGCAGCCTGGCTGTCCGGATCGATGCTGATCAGCGCGGTCGTCGCGTTGATGCGCCCGCTGCCGAACCTGCGCCGGCCCTGGTTCGATTCCACCATGGTTCTCTCCGGCGTGATCATCGGCTCGGCCGCGACGCCCGAGGCGCTGGCGGCAGCGGCGCGCTATCCCGCCTCGCTGATCATCCTCCTCGTCGGCGTTACCGTGATCATGCTCGCAACCGGGGCCTATCTGCGCCATGTCGCGCGCTGGCCCTGGATCGATGCCCTGCTCGCCGCTGCGCCCGGCGCCTTGTCGACAGTGCTCGCGGTGGCGCAGGCGAAGGGCGCCAATATCGGGCGGATCTCCGTCGTCCAGCTGTTTCGCCTGTTGGTGCTGGTCGCGCTCCTGCCCAGCGTGATGCAATTGAGTGGCGCTGCTGCCAGCATGCCGGCAGCCGCCCTTCAAGAGGTCGATGCCGGCACCATGTTCGGCGTGACCATGTCCGGACTGGCGCTGGGCCTCCTCTTCGAGCGGCTCGGGCTCTCCGCGCCATTGATGTTCGGCGCGACCTTCGCCAGCGCAGCCCTGCACGGTAGCGGCCTTGTCGAGGGTGCGTTGCCCATGCCGATCCAGATCGCCGTGCAGATATTGCTTGGTACCACCATGGGCGGGCGCATCGCCCATATCCCGCGCAATGAGCTGAAGGGGCTGTTTCCGCTCGCCATCGGCGGCTTCGCCGTCTCGATTGGCGTCGCCTTCCTGTTCGCCTGGCCGGCTGCCTGGCTCGCCGGTGTCTCCTTTGCCAGCGGCATGGCGGCCTTCGCGCCAGGTGGCCTGGAGGCGATGGCGATGCTAGCCTTCGCGATGGGGCTCGATACGCTCTATGTCGGCGCGCATCATCTCGTACGCTTCGTCGTCATCGGCCTGGCGATGCCGCTCGTGCTCAGCCGCATGAGGAACGCGCCGCCGCGCTGACCGTCTGGGCCGGTTAAGCTTAAAGATCCATTATACTTCGGGTCCGTGATTGCGGCTTCCTCGCAAATCCGAATTCATTCGCTCCTGCTAAGTACTTAGCCGTCGACGGAGGTCGATGGCAGCGGAGCGACCGCCATGAACATCGCCGTGCAGGCGCCGACCGTCTGGCGCCGTCCCGCCAAGCCCGTCGCGGTCATCGGCGCCGGCATTGCCGGTCTTACCGCAGCCTATGAGCTGGAACGTCGCGGCATCCGCGCCACGGTCTTCGAAAGCGGCCGCGCTGTCGGGGGCATGGCCTCATCCTTCAAGGATGCCGAAGGTTATACTTACGATTTCGGCGCGCATTTCGTCAGCAACTGCCTGGCCGATGCAATGGGGGCGAGCGGCATCTCGAGAACCGTCTGTCATTACGGCGAGGCGGTCGCGCTGGGCGGCAGGAGCTACAGCTACCCCTTCGGGCTCGCGCTCTCGCCCCGCTACGTGGCGAGCGCCGTTTCCGCCCGTCTTCATCCCCGGCCGGTCGAAAGCGCGGCCGACTGGTTCCGCAATGCCTATGGCGAGGCGCTCGCCGAGGATGTCGCGATACCGCTTGCCGAAGCCTGGTCGGGCGCGCGGGCTCACGAACTCTCGCCTGCCGTCGGCCATAAGCTCGCGGCTGGTGTGATGAAGACCTTCATGCTGAAGGCGGCCTCGCGGCTTTCGGGCAGGGCGGTCTGCAACGGCTATTCGCACGAGATGCCGGAAAGCCCGCGCGTCTATCATGTCTATCCCGAGGGCGGCGTCGCCAAGCTGCTGGAGCCGACGGTTGCGCGCCTCAGCGACAGCATCGCGCTCGAATCGAAGGTCGAGCGTGTCTACGTCGAGAACGGCAAGGTCGTGGCGGTGAAGGTCAATGGCCGCGAGATCGGTGTCTCCGCCGTGGTCAGCACGGCCCCGGTCCATGTCCTGCCCAGGCTCGTCGAGGGCACCGACGCGCTCGATGAACTCGCCGGCTTCCGCTACCGCCCGATGATCTTCGTCAACCTGCGGTTCGAGGGCCGCAACCTCCTGCCCGACACGATGCTCTGGGTGCCGGATCGCACGCAGCCCTTCTTCCGGGTCACCGAAGCACCGTTCTCCATGCCTTGGCTCGCGCCGGAGGGGCGCACGCAACTGACCTTCGATATCGGCTGCGAGGTCGGAGATTCCTGGTGGACGATGTCGGACGAGAAACTGGCGCAGGCCTGCCTGGACGGCCTGTGCCGCATCTATCCGCATCTGCGCGAGCGCTATATCGGCGCGGGCGGCATGCTGAAGACGCCCTTGGCCTATCCCGTCTATCTCTCGCGCTACGAGGAGCGCCGCCAGGGTTTCGCTGAAAGCACGGGCGTCGACGGCCTCTACAGCATCGGCCGCAACGGCGAGTTCGCCCATCTCCTGATGGAGGACATCTACTGGCGCACGCTGAAGCGCATGCGCGATGTCGCCGATTACGTCGGGCGGGACGTTGGAGCAGGCGTCGCTAGGTCGGCCGCGTAGCTCCGTTCGTATGCGTCATGACCGCGTAGAGCGAGGTCGTGCCGCAGATGAACAGGCGGTTGAGTTTCGGGCCGCCCCAGCAGACATTGGCGGTGATCTCCGGAATATGGACCTTGCCGATCAGCGTGCCGTCCGGGTGGTAGATGTGGACGCCGTCGGCGGCGCTGGTCCAGATCCGACCCTCGACATCGAGGCGGAAGCCGTCGAACAGCCCGGCGGTGCAGATGGCGAACACCTCTGACGTTCCGAGCGTGACGCCATCCGCGCCCACTCTGAAGCTGCGGATATGCCGCGGCCCGTTCTCGGGATCGTGGCTCCCGCCGGTATCGGCGATGTAGAGGATGCTCTCGTCCGGCGAGAAGGCGAGGCCGTTGGGCTTGACGAAATCATCGGCGACGATGGCGATCTCGCCGGTTTGGCCGTCGATCCGGTAGACATTGCAGGCACCGATCTCGCCGGGCGCCTTGTCGCCCTCGTAGTCGCTGAGGATGCCGTAATCGGGGTCGGTGAACCAGATCGAGCCATCCGACTTCACCACGGCGTCGTTCGGAGAGTTCAGTCGCTTGCCGCCGAAATGGCTGGCCAGCACGGTGACCGAGCCGTCATGCTCGGTGCGCGTCACCTGCCGCCCGCCATGCTCGCAGGTGACGAGCCGGCCTTCGCGGTCGATCGTGTTGCCGTTGGAATTGCGCGCCGGCTGGCGGAAGGTGCCGACCTGTCCGCCCAGCGCGTCGTAGCGCAGCATACGGTCGTTCGGGATGTCCGACCAGACCAGCGTGTTATGGGCCGGGAACCAGGCCGGTCCCTCAGACCAGCGTGCGCCCGTCCAGAGGCGCTCGACGCGGGCTGAGCCCGGAATGACGCGATGGAACCGCGGATCGAGGACCGTAACCCCCGTGCCTTCGAGCAGGCCGAACATGCAAACCTCCCTGAAATCCTTGCCGGAGCATCTCCGCCCGCGCGGGGCAGGGCAATGCCCTAGAGCGCAAGCCCCGCATCCCAATAGGGCGTGGCGCCATAGAGTTCGCCGAGATAGTCGACGAAGGCGCGCACCTTCTGCTCCATGTGCCGGCGGCTCGGGTAGACTGCATAGATCGCGACACGCGAGCCGACCGCATAGGCCGGCAGGACCCGCTGTAGCGTCCCGGATTTGAGCTCCGGCCCGACATCCCAGGTCGAGCGCAGGGCGATGCCGACGCCGCCCAGCAAGGCCTCGCGCACGACCTCGCTCGAGTTGGTGCGCAAGGGGCCGTTGACCCGCACCGAGACCGGTCCCTCAGGCCCGTCGAGCCGCCAGTGGTCGGCGTTATGGGCGATCAGGGTATGGCGCGACAGGTCAGCGATCTCGTTTGGCGTGCCGTGCTCCGCCAGATAGCCCGGCGTCGCGCAGAGCACCCGGTGGTTGCGGGCGAGGCGCTTGGCGACGAGGCTGGAATCCTGCAGGTCGGCGATGCGGATCGCCAGGTCGAAGCCTTCGCCCACGACATCGACGAAGGCGTCGCTGAGCACGAGCTCGACCGTCACCAGCGGATTGGCGTCGAGGAAGCGCTTGAGATGCGGCGCGACATGCATCCGGCCGAAGGAAGTCGGCGCCGAGACGCGCAGCGTCCCGCGCACCTGTCCGGCGCCGCTCGATACCCAGGATTCGGCCTCCTCGATCGAGGACAGGATCGAGACGACGCGCTCGTAGAAGCCTTGTCCGGCCTCGGTGAGGGCAAGCTGCCGCGTCGTGCGCTGGAGCAGGCGCACGCCGAGCCGCTCCTCCAGCCGGCGGATGCGCTTCGAGATCACCGCCGGCGACAGGTTAAGCTGCCGGCCGGCCGCCGACATGCTCTTGGTCGTCACCACATGTGCGAACACGTCGAGATCGCCAAACCGGTCCATCGCTACGCCACCTTTTCCAATCTGGAAATAATGGCTGGCTTTGGCCACGCTGCAAGTGCCATTGAATTGATCTAATCTGCCGCGCAGACAAATGCCCGTCAGTGGTGTGGATGAGTCGTCGAGAGTGGAGGGGAAAGATGAGCGCGATAGCCTTTCCGGTGCCGGATGCCGGCATTCTCGCCCGTCGCGAATCGATCATCGCCGGCCTCGCGCGCCTTGTCTCGCCGCAGGCGCTGATCACCAGCGACGATGAGCGCCGCCCCTACGAGACCGATGCGCTGACCGCCTATCGGCGCATGCCGCTCGCCGTCGTTCTGCCATCGACCACGCAGGAGGTCGCCGCTGTCCTGCGCTATTGCCGGGAGCAGGGCGTGCCGGTGGTGCCGCGCGGCTCTGGCACCTCGCTCGCGGGCGGCGCGATCCCGCAGGAGGACGCGGTGGTCGTCGGCGTCTCCAAGATGAACCGCATCCTCGCGATCGACTATGCCAACCGTGTCGCGCGGGTCGAGGCCGGCGTCACCAATCTCGCGGTCACCGGCGCGGTGTCGGCTGAAGGCTTCTTCTATGCGCCCGATCCGTCGTCGCAGCTCGCCTGCTCGATCGGCGGCAATATCGGCATGAATTCGGGCGGGGCGCACTGCCTGAAATACGGGGTCACCACCAACAACGTGCTCGGCGTGACCATGGTCCTGCTCGACGGCAGCATTGTGGAGATCGGCGGCGCCCATCTCGATGCCCCCGGCTATGACCTGCTCGGGCTGATCAACGGCTCGGAAGGCCAGCTCGGGATCATCACTGAGGCGACGGTGCGCATCCTGCGCACGGCCGAGGGTGCGCGTCCCGTGCTGTTCGGCTTCCCGACCAGCGAGCAGGCGGGCTCGGCCGTGGCTGCGATCATCGGCGCCGGCATCATCCCGGTCGCGATGGAGTTCATGGACAAGCCGGCGATCGAGATCTGCGAGGCCTTCGCCAAGGCCGGCTACCCGATGGATGTCGAGGCGCTGCTGATCATCGAGGTCGAGGGTTCCGACGAGGAGATGGACGCCCAGCTCGCCCGCATTGTCGCGATAGCGCGGGAGCACGGGGTGAGCACCGTCAAGGAATCGAAATCGGCGATGGAGGCGGCGGCGATCTGGAAGGGCCGCAAATCCGCCTTCGGCGCCACCGGCCGCATCGCCGACTATATCTGCATGGACGGCACCATCCCGACGGGCCAATTGCCTTATGTGCTGAAGCGCATGGACGAGATCGTGAAAGGCTATGGCCTGCGCGTCGCCAATGTCTTCCATGCCGGCGACGGCAATCTCCATCCGTTGATCCTCTACAACTGCAACGATCCGGTCGAGGCGCAGAAGGCGGAGGATGCCGGCATGGACATCCTCAAGCTCTGCGTCGAGGTCGGCGGCTGCCTCACCGGCGAGCACGGCGTCGGCATCGAGAAGCGCGACCTGATGACCTTCCAGTTCAATCCGGAAGACCTCGCCCAGCAGATGCGGGTGAGGGCGGTGTTCGACGAAAGCTGGCTGCTCAACCCGGCGAAGGTGTTCCCGCTGGAAGGCAGGGTGGCGGCGTAGCTTTGTCATTCCGGGGCTCGCGCAGCGAGAACCCGGAACCCACGACTGGGTGAGAGGGATGCCGTACTTCGTCTATCTCCTCGCCCGAAAGAAGGACGGCACGCTCTATCTGGGTATCACCAATGATCTTGCGAGGCGCGTTCAAGAACACAAGGCGAAGCAGAATATTGGCTTTACCTCGCGATACGACGTTGATCGACTTGTCTGGTACGAAGAATTCGAATGGGTCCACGAAGCCATCGATCGGGAGAAGGCACTGAAGAAATGGCGCCGCGCCTGGAAGATCAAATTGATCGAGGACATCAATCCCGAATGGACGGATCTCTATGAAGGGCTGGCTTGAACGGGGGCACCCTGTCGTGGGTTCCGGGTTCTTCGCTGCGCGAAGCCCCGGAATGACAAAGGGCAGCGCATGATCGTCCACACTCCCACCACCGAGGCGCAGGCCTGCGCCGTCGTGAAGTCGGTCATCGACAGCGCCGTGCCGCTCACGCTGCGGGGCGGCGGCACGCGCTCTGGCCTCGGACGCCCGGCCCAGGCCGCGAGCACGCTGTCCAGCGTCGGCTTGACCGGCATCACGCTCTACGAGCCGGCCGAGATGGTCATCGCGGCCCGCGCCGGCACGCCGCTCGCACTCGTGCAGGAAACCCTCGCCGAGCGCGGCCAGATGCTGCCCTTCGAGCCGATGGACCACCGCGCCCTCTATGGCAGCGAGGGCGAGCCGACGATCGGCGCCATCGCCGCCTGCAACATCTCTGGCCCGCGCCGGATCAATGCCGGCGCCGCCCGTGACTCTCTGATCGGGGTCAGGCTGGTCAATGGCCGCGGCGAGATGATCAAGTCCGGCGGGCGGGTGATGAAGAACGTCACTGGCCTCGATCTGGTGAAGCTCCTCAGCGGCTGCCACGGCACGCTCGGCTTCCTCACCGAAGTCACATTCCGCGTGCTGCCGCGGCCGGAACGCATCGTCACGCTGCAATGGCGCGGCCTCTCCGACGAAGTGGGTGTTGCGCTGCTGGCGAAGGCGCTGGGCTCGCCCTTCGAACCGATGGCGGCGGCGCATCTCCCGGCCCGGATCGCTGGCGAGGAGGCGCTGACCCTGTTGCGTCTGGAGAATTTCTCGGACTCGATCGACTACCGTGCCGGTGAACTCGCGCTGCTGCTCGGCGACTATGGCACGCCCGATCGGCTGGAAGGAAAAGCCCCGACCGCACTCTGGAGCGATATCCGCGATGCGGCCTTCTTCGCCGGCAGCGATGACGCGGTCTGGCGGCTCTCGCTCGCTCCGACCAACGGCCCGACGGCCGCCGCCGCGATCAGGCGGATGATCCCGGCCGCACGCTGCTTCTACGACTGGGGCGGCGGACTGGTCTGGCTGGCAGTTCCCGCCTATGGCGATGCCGGCGCCGCCGCGATCCGCGCCGCGCTGAAGCCGCTCGGCGGCCATGCCACGCTGGTCCGCGCGTCCGATGCGATCCGCGCCGCCGTCGACGTGTTCCAGCCGCTGGCAGAGCCGCTGATGCGGGTGACCGCCGGCATCAAGAAAAGCTTCGATCCCGCCGGCATCTTCGAGCCCGGCCGGATCTATGCGGGGATCTGATGACGCTCGCTGACACGCTTTCCGCCGAAACCCGCGATGGCCGCGCAAGCTGGGCATCCAACCGGCTCGGCCCCGTCGCGCTCGTGTTCGTGGCCGCGCTGCTGATCGCGGGCGTCGCCGCGATCCTGCTCTGGATGGGTCGCGAGCCGATCTGCAAATGCGGGGCGATCAAGTTCTGGCAAGGCACGGTGGTTTCTTCCGAGAACTCCCAGCACATCGCCGACTGGTACACCTTCTCGCATATCATCCACGGCTTCCTGTTCTACGGCCTGTTCTGGCTGATCCGTCGCATCACCGGCCTGCCGATCGCCTTCGGCCTCGCGCTCCTGCTCTCGATCCTGCTCGAAGGCGCCTGGGAAATCGCCGAGAACACCGACGCCGTGATCAACCACTACCGCTCGGCGACGATCTCGCTCGACTATTACGGCGACAGCGTCCTGAACTCGGTCAGCGATACCCTCTCGATGGTGCTGGGCTTCCTGATCGCCCGGCTCGTACCGGTCTGGCTGACGGTGACCAGCGCGCTGGCGATGGAACTCATTGTCGGCTGGCTGATCCGCGACAACCTCACCCTCAACGTCATCATGCTGCTCTGGCCGATGGACTGGATCAAAGCCTGGCAGGGCGGGGCCTGAATCGATGCAGACGAACTTCACTCCCGAGCGCCTTGCTTCCGACCCGCGTATGCCGGCTTCGGAGAAGATCCTGCGGACCTGCGTGCATTGCGGCTTCTGCACCGCGACCTGCCCGACCTATCTGCTGCTCGGCGACGAGCTCGATTCGCCGCGCGGGCGCATCTACCTGATCAAGGACATGCTGGAGAACGGCAAGCCCGCCACCGAAGAGGTGGTGAAGCATGTCGACCGCTGCCTCTCCTGCCTCTCCTGCATGTCGACCTGCCCCTCGGGCGTGCATTACATGCACCTCGTCGATCACGCCCGCGCCCATATCGAGGAGACCTATACCCGCTCCTGGCATGACAGGTTGTTGCGCAAGGTGCTGGCGGCGATATTGCCCTATCCCGGCCGTTTCCGCGCCGCGATGCTGATGGCGCTGGTCGGCAAGCCGTTCGCGCCCGTGCTGGGCGTCATCCCGGTCGTCGGTTCGCGCCTGAAGGCGATGCTGGCTCTGGCGCCCGCGCGCCTGCCGACACGCTCCGCCATGGAAGGCCCGCATAGCTTCCCGCCGCCGACCGAGCGCAAGAAGCGCGTCGCGCTGCTCTCCGGCTGCGCCCAGCCGGTGCTCGATCCCGCCATCAACGAGGCGACGATCCGCCTGCTCAACCGCCATGGCGTCGAGGTCGTGCTGCCGAAGGGGGAGGGCTGCTGCGGCGCGCTCGTCCATCATATGGGGCAGGAGCACGATGCCCTGTCCTTCGCACGCAAGAACATCGACGCCTGGATGGCGGAGGTCGATGGTGAGGGGCTCGACGCGATCCTGATCACCGCTTCCGGCTGCGGCACCACGATCAAGGATTACGGCTTCATGTTCCGCAACGAGCCGGCCTATGCTGAGAAGGCGGCGAAGGTCTCAGGCTTGGCGAAGGACGTAACCGAGTTCCTGGAGACGCTGGAACTCGTTCCAATCCGCGACGTCGCGATGCCGATCGCCTATCACTCCGCCTGCTCGATGCAGCACGGCCAGCAGCTCAAGGATGGGCCGAAGCGCCTGTTGTCGAGCGCCGGCTTCAAGGTCAAGGAGGTGCCGGAGGGCCATATCTGCTGCGGCTCGGCCGGCGTCTACAACATCCTCCAGCCCGAGATCGCGGGGAAGCTGCGCGAGCGCAAGATCGGCAATATCGAGCGGACGAAGCCGATGCTGGTCGCGACCGGTAACATCGGCTGCATGACCCAGCTCGCAAAGGGTTTTTCGGACAAGGGCTCAGGCGTGCCGGTGGTTCACACCGCCGAGTTGCTGGATTGGGCGACCGGCGGGCCATTGCCGGAGAAGCTGGCGCGGGCGGGGATCGAGGATAGGCCTTTAAGGGCGGCGCGGCTGGCGGCTGCCGAGTAGTCGAGCTTGCCCCTCGCGCCCGTACGGTCTAACCCGCAGTCAACTTTCCGTTGATTGTCCGAGCTCGCCCCATGTCCGCCGACAAGACCGCCCCTGCCAAGCTGAAGGCCCGCCAGCCGCGCGGCTTCGTCGATCGTGGCCCGGCCGATGTCGCCGCCACCGAGCGCATGCTCTCCGTCATCCGCGAGAGCTTCTCGGTCTATGGCTTCGATCCCGTCGAGACGCCCTTCGTCGAATACACCGACGCGCTCGGCAAATTCCTGCCGGATCAGGACCGGCCGAACGAGGGCGTCTTCTCCTTCCAGGACGATGACGAGCAGTGGCTCTCGCTGCGCTACGACCTGACGGCACCGCTCGCCCGTTATGTCGCCGAGAATTTCGACGCCCTCCCGAAGCCCTATCGCAGCTATCGCGTCGGCTACGTCTTCCGCAACGAGAAGCCGGGGCCGGGCCGCTTCCGCCAGTTCATGCAGTTCGACGCCGATATCGTCGGCTCCGGCACCGTCGCGGGCGATGCCGAGATCTGCATGCTCGCTGCCGACACGATGGAGAAGCTCGGCATCAAGCGCGGCGACTATGTCGTGAAGGTCAATAACCGCAAGGTGCTCGACGGCGTGATGGATGCGGCCGGGATCGACCCCGCCGCGCGCCTGACCGTGCTGCGCGCGATCGACAAGGCCGACAAGTTCCCGCTCGAAGAGGTCCGCAAGCTTCTCGGCGAAGGCCGCAAGGACGAGAGCGGCGACTTCACCAAGGGCGCAGGGCTCACCGACGCGCAGGCCGACCGCATCCTGCGCTATCTTGAGCTCGGCCAGAAGCTCGCCGAACTGGGCAAGACGAATGCTCAGGACAGCGAAGGCTCCGCCAAGCTCTCGGCTGCAGCGATCTCTGACCTGGGCAGCCTCGTCGAGGGCGCGGAGAACGGTCAGGCCGGCATCGCGGAACTGGAGCAGATCCGCGAGCTGATCACGGCGGCGGGCTATCTCGGGCGGATCATCATCGACCCCTCCGTCGTCCGTGGCCTCGAATACTATACCGGCCCGGTCTACGAGGTTGAGCTGACCTTCCCCGTCACCAACGACGACGGCCAGGTCGTGCGGTTCGGCTCGGTTGCGGGCGGTGGGCGCTATGACGGCCTCGTCGGTCGCTTCCGACCCGAGCCCGTGCCGGCGACCGGCTTCTCGATCGGCGTCTCCCGGCTGTTCTCGGCGCTGAAGGCGGTGAAGTCGCCGATCGTCGACAGCCGCAACGAACTCCCGCTCGTCGTCGTCACGGCGATGGACAACAAGTCGCCGGAATTCATGCCGGGCTATCAGGCGATGGTCTCGGCCCTGCGCCGGGCCAAGGATGCGGACGGCAAGCCGCTCCTGCGCGCGGACCTCTATCTCGGCGCCTCCGGCTTCAACGCGCAGATGAAATATGCCGATCGTCGCGGCGCGATCTGCGCGGTTATTCAAGGCTCGTCCGAACGCGAGGCCGGGACCGTCGTCATCAAGGACCTGATCCTCGGCGCCGAGCTCGCCGCCGCCAGCCGAGACGTCAAGGATTCCGCGGAGCACAAGGCCAAACAGGCTGAAGCCCAGTTCGCCGTGCCGGTCGCCGAACTGGTCGAGGGCGTGAAGCGGGTGCTGGCGCGACATTCGTGAGCGCCCTTCTCCCCTTGCGGGAGAAGGTGCCGGCAGGCGGATGAGGGGTCGCGCTGTGATCCATTGTCGGCGCCTGTTCCGGCCACGATGCTCGAAGCGTCGCGCGACCCCTCATCCGTCTCGGCTTCGCCGAGCCACCTTCTCCCGCAAGGGGAGAAGGGAAGGGACGCGAAACTCCGTTCACCCATTTCCCTCAAATCCCTCGAAAATTCGCGGCGTCGCTGCTAGAGCATCGGACCGAAAAGTGGCGTTCCCTTTTCGGAGCCATCCGATGCTGATTTCCGGCGCGGCGCTCGCAACAGGACAGGACGAGCCGTGCCCGCAAGCCGCGCCAGCATCGAGACCGTGATCGCGCTCTTCGCCGGCGAGGGCTATGAGCATGCCGAGCCGGCGATCCTGCAGCCGGCCGACGTCTTCCTCGATCTCTCCGGCGAGGATATCCGCCGCCGTATCTTCATGACGCAGGATGCCGACGGCCGCGACTGGTGCCTGCGCCCCGAATACACCATCCCCGTCGCGCTCGATCACATCGCCTCGGGCCGGGCGGAGCCGGCGGCCTATGCCTATGCCGGCCCGGTCTTCCGCATGCGCTCCGGTGAGCCGGGCGAGTTCCTGCAGGCGGGGCTTGAATCCTTCGGCCGTGACGATTTCACCGCCACTGACGCCGAGATCATGGCATTGACCATCGAGGCGACAGCCATGCTCGGCCTCGCCGAGCCGCGCATCGTCATGGGCGATGTCGCCGTGCTTGGCGCGCTGCTCGACGGCCTTGCTGTACCGCAAGGCGCCCGTCGTCGGCTGGTCCGCGCCGTGGTGCAGGGCAAGGGCACCGATGCGGTCGATGCGCTCGATCCCCCGGCCACCGATGGCGATGCCGCCCATGCCGGCCTGCTCAAGGCGCTCGAAGGGCAGGACCCCAAGGCCGCCCGCGCTTTCGTCGAGGATGTGCTCTCGATCGCCGGCATCTCGACCGTGGGCGGACGCTCCGCCGCCGATATCGCCGAGCGCTTCCTGGCGCGCGCCGCCGAGCGTGAGAACCCGGTCAATGGCGACGTCAAGGCGCTGCTGGCGCAGGTGCTCGCGGTCTCCGGCGATCCGGACGCGGCCTCGGCCTCGCTGCGTGGCCTTGCCGATCAGGCCTCGCTCGATATCGGCCGGCAGCTCGACGCCTTCGACGAGCGCACCGGCTTCCTGGCCGCGCGCGGCGTCGATATCGGCGCCATCCGGTTCTCGGCCGGCTTCGCCCGCAATCTCGACTACTACACCGGCTTCATCTTCGAGCTTCACGACACGGCCCGCGGCGACGGCAAGCCCGTTGCCGGCGGCGGCCGCTACGACAACGTCCTCGGCCGCCTCGGCGCGCGCCAGCCACTTCCCGCTGTCGGCGCCTCGCTCTGGCTCGACCGCCTGACGGGAGACGCCGCATGAGCCAGATGCCGGACAACGACGCCCCGCTCGTCCTCGCCGTGCCCTCGAAGGGCCGCCTGCAGGAGAATGCCACCGCCTTCTTCGGCCGCGCCGGGCTGAAATTCGTCAAGTCGCGCGGCGAGCGCGACTATCGCGGTGCGATTGCCGGCGTCGATGGCGCTGAAGTCGCCTTCCTCTCAGCCTCCGAGATCGTGGCGCAGCTCTCCTCCGGTGCCGCCCATATCGGCATCACCGGCGAGGATCTCGTTCGCGAGCAGCTCTCGGATGCCGATGCGGCGGTCGAGATGCTGACGCCGCTCGGCTTCGGCCAAGCCAATGTCGTCGTCGCCGTGCCGCAGGCCTGGATCGACGTGCGCAACATGGCCGATCTCGACGACGTCGCCTCGGCCATGCGGGCGCGTCACGGCAAGAAGCTGCGCGTCGCGACCAAATACGTGCACCTGACCCGCCGCTTCTTCGCGCAGCACGGTCTCGCCGATTACCGCATCGTCGAAAGCCTCGGCGCGACCGAGGGCGCGCCGGCTGCCGGCACGGCCGAGATCGTCGTGGACATCACCACGACCGGTGCGACGCTCTCCGCCAATGCGCTGAAGGTCCTCGACGACGGCGTGATGCTGGCCTCCGAGGCCAATCTCGTCGCCTCGATGCAGGCCCCGTGGGGGGCGCGGGCGAAGGCCGCGGCCAAGACCATCCTGTCGCGGATCGCGGCGGAGGAGGAGGGGCGTACGCTCCGTGAGGTCCGCGCGCGGCTCGATCTCGCTCCGGATGTGCTCGCCGCGCTGGAGGAACGCTTCGGCGCGCGCCTGCCGTTCGGTGCGCCGGCCTCTGGAACGCCGCTGACGCTGCACTGCCCGGACAAGGCGGTCTTTGCGCTGGTCGAGCATCTCGATGGCCTCGGCGCCGACGATGTCACCGTCAGTGCGCCGGCCTATGTCTTCCGCCGCGCGAACCGGTTGCTGGAGCGTTTGAACGCCCGCATCTGATGCTGCACGGCAGCATCGGAATGACGGGATCGCCCGCGCTTCAGCCTTGATCCCGAACCAATTGGCCTCTAGGCGTGTTAACCGGTTTGGCGGCACGCCTCGCTGCCGTGCGAGTGAATGCAGGTAAGACGATCATGATTCGACGCCTTGGCCTCGCGGCCGTTCTTGCGGCCCTGGCCGTGCCGATGCTGATGCCGGGCGAAGCGGCGGCGCAGCGCCGAGGGCCGGCGATTTCAGCCGAAGAGAGAGCCGGCAACACCACGCCGATCCCGACGCCGCAGCAGGAGAAGACCTTCCCGCTCGGGGCGAGCTGGAGTGTCGTAGCGTTGAACGGCAAGCCGGTCCAGGACCGGCGCGCGACCCTGATGATCGACCAGAACCTGCGCGGCACCGGCTTTGCCGGCTGCAATACCTTCTCGGCCTCCGCCTACCCCTTGCGCCAGCAGGGGCTCGCAGTCGGTCCGATCGCCATCACCAAGCGCGCCTGCGACAAGGGCCTGCTCGATTTCGAAAAGGCGTTCCTGACGGCGCTGCGCGCGGCCCAGAAATGGGATCTGGTCAATGGCCGTCTCGTCCTGAAGGGTGGGGCCGGAGAATTGACGCTCAGCCGCTCGCTCTGACAGGCGCGCTTCCGCCCCTTGGGGGGCGAGGTTTCTTGCGGGATGATGGAAAAAGGGTCGCGCGAGCGACCCTTTCTTGTTTCGCCGATGTGGTGCTCGCTGCATCCGGGAGCGGCATATGCGCTGCCGCCCGATCCGGAGGGCCGAAGGCCGCGGTTCAGGCCGCCGGCGCTTTTGCTGTCGGGGTCGGCGTGAAGGTGCCGTCCGCATTCGGCTCCATGGTGACGAGGGCATCGTGCATGGCGCGCAGCGTCGCGCGATGGCCGATCGAGACGATGCAGGTCTGCGGCAATTCGTGGTCGATCGTCGCGTAGATCTCGCCTTCCAGCTTCTCGTCGAGCGAGGCCGTCGCCTCGTCGAGGAAGAGCCAGTCCGGCTTGCTCAGGAGTGCGCGCGCGACGGCGAGCCGTTGCTGCTCACCACCCGAGAGCCGCTGCCCCCAGAGATCGACCTCGTCGAGCTTCTCAGCGAGATGGCCGAGCTTGACCTTCTCCATCGCGGCGCGGGTCGCGGCGTCGTCATAGGCGCCTTCCTCGGCCGGGTAGGCGAGCGCCGCCCGGAGCGAGCCCTGCGGTAGATAGGGCCGCTGCGGCAGCAGCATGATCTCGGCGTTGGCGGGAATGCCGACCTTGCCGTCGCCGAAGGGCCAGATGCCGGCGATGGCGCGGAACAGCGTCGACTTGCCGGAGCCGGAAGGGCCGATCAGCAGCGTCGAGCGCGCGGTACCGAGATCGAGCGCGCCGAGCTTCACGATCGGCTTGCCGTTCGGCAGGAGGAGGGTGGCGTCGCGGATATGCAGGCTCTCGTCGCGCGAGGTTTCGCGGCCGAGCGCCTCTTCGCTGATCGAGCCGTGCTGCGCCTCAGCGATTGCCGCTTCGAAGGAGGTGAGGCGGTTGATCGAGGCGAGGTAGGAGGCGATCGAGGAGTAGCTGTTGATGATGAAGGACAGCGCCGTCTGCACCCTGTCGAAGGCGCCGGCGACCTGCATCATGACGCCGAGCGTGATCGTGCCGGCGAAATAATACGGCGCCAGAATGATGTAGGGCAGGACGACGCTGAGCTGGTTGTAGGACAGCGTGAAGCTGGTCAGTTTCAGCCGGCGCCAGACCAGCCGGTAGAAGTTCTCGACGATGTCGCGGAAGCGCTGGGCCAGCTGACCGCGCTCTGTCGGTTCGCCGACCATCAGCGCGATCTGCTCGGAATATTCGCGCAGGCGCGCCAGCGAGAAGCGGAAATTCGCCTCGCGCTTCTCCTGCTCGAATTCGAGGCGGATCAGGGGGCGGCCGATGATATGGGTCAGCCATGTCGCCGCAGCCGCATAGAAGAATGCCACCCAGAAAATGTAGCCCGGAACGGCGAAGGAGGTACCCGGCAAGGTGAAGGCGACGGGGATGTTCCAAAGGATGATCGAGAACGAGACCAGCGTGGAAACCTGCGAGAGCAGGGGCAGCGCGAAGCCGTAGGTCTGGTTGACGAAGGAGCGCGTGTCTTCGGCGATACGCTGGTCGGGGTTGTCGACGGTACCGGCGAGCGCGATTCGGTAATGCGTCGCATGGTCGAGCCACGCTTTCGTATACTCGTTCGCCATGAACTGCCGCCAGCGGATCAGGATCGTATAGTTGGCGAACAGCTCGACGAGGTTCGAGATGACCCAGAGCAGGGCCCAGACACAGAACACATAGAAGAGCTGGTACCAGAACGCGGCGGCGTCCTTGTTCTGCAGCGCGTCGTACATGTCGCGGTTAAAGAAGGAGAGGCGCAGCGTGATGCCGACCTGCGTCTGGTTCAGCACGATCAGGAAGACGAAGAGCGAGACCGCAAGCGTGCCGAGCCGGATGCTGAACGGCCCGATCGGCCAAAGGTTGGCGGTGGTGATCTCATCGGATTCGAAATAGGGCGAGGCCAATCGCGCAATGCGCGCGATCACCGGCACGAAGGAGATCGCGTAGATCAGGACCGCGAAGACGCCGACCGTCGTGGGCAGGCTGGTCGGGACGGGCGGGATGCCGAGCGCTGCCGGCCACCAGCCCAGATGGGCCGCGATCGCGGATGCGCCGAATACAAGATACTCGATCGCGAAGACGCTGGAGAAGATCCGCAGGAAGAAGGGCAGGGCCGGCGAGCGGAAGGTGACGACCGCCAGCAGCAGGCCGACGACGCCCATGCCGATCACACCGGCCGATCCGGCCTGCTGGCCGACGACCAGCGTGGCGGCCGCCAGCGCGGCGACGAGAATGCTCAACAAGCGCATAGATGGGAATCCTGGCGGGAGACGGTGAAAGCCACGATTCGGACCATGTCGCAGCGGGAGTGGCCTTTCAATGGCGGCGCGACAGTATGAGCAAATTGTCATCTCGCGGAGAGGCGGTGGCGAGGAGCGCAAAGGCCCTGAGAACCGGCTTCCAGAAAAAGGGCGCGGTCATCCCGGGCGACCGAAGGGAGACCCGGGATCCATGCCGGAAGCTTTATCGGAAAGGCTCCGGCATGGGTCCCGGATCGGTGCCGCTTCGCGGCTTGTCCGGGATGACCCGCGCTCTTGCAATGGACCGCGCGTCGAGCCGAAACGAAGCGCCCCGGGCGAGCGGGCTCGTCCGGGGCGCGAAGCTGGAAGGGTCGGCTTTAGCCGATCACAGCGCGGCGATGATCTTGCCGGCGTCCCACTTGTACATCGAGAAGCTCGGCGAGCTCAGGTCGCCGGTCTTGCCGTAGGTCAGCGTGCCGATCGCCGTCTTGACCGGCATGCCGGACTGCAGGGCCTTGGCGGCGCCGTTCGCGTCGCCCGGCTTGCCGGCCTTCTCGATCGCAGCCTTGAGCACCTCGACGGCCGCATAGGCGTTGAGCGTGAAGGCTTCCGGCGGGATGCCCTTCTCCTTCAGCGCCGCGACGGCCTGGGCCGAGTCGGGGTTCTTCAGCGCGTCGGTCGCGTTGGTGAAGAGCGTGCCGGTAGCATGGTCGCCACCGATCGCCGCGTACTCGGTATTGGACAGGCCCTCGCCGCCGATGATCGTCGCCTTGACGCCGGCATCGGCGAGCTGGCGCGCGAGCAGGCCGCCCTCGGGATGGTAGCCGCCGAAATAGATAGCCTCGACATTCGCGGCCTTCAGGCGCGTCACCACGGCAGAGAGATCCTTGTCGCCGGGATTGACGGTCAGCGCCGCCACTTCCTTGAGCCCGCCGGCATTGATACCCTTCTGGAAGGCGTCGGCCAGGCCCTTGCCGTAGGTGCCCTTGTCGTGGACGATCGCGATCTTCTTGTCCTTGAGGTTCTTCAGGACGTAAGTCGCGGCGATGTCGGCCTGCTGGTCGTCGCGGCCGCAGGTGCGGAAGACGTTCGTCAGGCCGCGCGTCGTCAGCGCCGGCGAGGTCGCGGTCGGCGTCACCATCAGCACGCCGCTCTCCGAAAACACGTCCGAGACCGCCATGGCGACGCCGGAAGTCACCGGTCCGACCACGAACTTGACCTTGTCGCCGACCAGCAGGTTAGCGGAGGAGACGCCCTGCTTCGGGTCGCCGGCATCGTCGGCGAGCTTCAGCACGAGCTTCTCGCCGAGCACGCCGCCGGCCTTGTTGATCACGTCGACCGCGGTCTGGGCGCCGTTCTTGACCTGGTCGCCATAGGCGGCGACCGGGCCGGTCAGCGGCGCGACGAGGCCGATGGTGATGTCGGCCTGTGCGGTCTGGGCGGAGAGGAAGAGCGCGGCAGCCAGCGCGGCGCCCGACAGAAATTGTGACTTGTTCATCTGCATCTCCTTACGGCATGCAACTTTAGCGCGCGATCCCGTTGGGGGTCGCTTCTCGCCTGTATAGGCCAGGATGTCGGCGGAGGCACTGCCTGCGCTTTCATCAGCCAAGGCGGAAAATGCATGGCGATGCAGCAATGGGCGCCGGAAGCTGTGAAGATGGTCCTGTCTGGCCTCAGCCGCTGCGGGCCTTGCGCTGGGCCTCCAGCTCCTCGGTGACGGCGATCACGTCGAGATAATCCTCGTGGCGGGCCGGCGCATAGCGCGAGACATGGCCGTCGGTAAAACTCTTCCACGCCTCCGGAGCGGCCTCTTTCATCGCGTTCATGGCGGCGACGAAATCGTCCTTCAGCCCCTGCGGCAGGTTGGCGCGGGTCGAGAATGGGCTGGCCGGGATCAGCGGCGATGTCCAGATCACGCGGGTCGAGCCGGCCGAAATCATCCCGCGATCGGCGAGCCTTTGCGCGACGCCGTGCTCTGCATTTGTCTGGTGGGTCGCGACGATGTCGAACTGGCCGCGCACCAGCGCCAGCACCGAATTGTCATGGCCGCCGGAGAAGACCGTGCCGCTGAAATGGGTTTTCGGGTCGATGCCCTGCTTGCGCAGGAAATAGGAGGGGAAGGCGTAGCCGGAGGTCGAGTTCGGGTCGGCGAAGGCCATCACCTTGCCCTTGAGATCCGCAAGGCTCCGGTAGGGGCTCTCCGACCGCACCAGCAACACGGAATAATAGCCTTCCTGCCCGTGGTTATCGACGTCGCGCAGCAGCGGCTGGAGCTTGTCGCCGAGCACACGGCGCCCGAGCGCGTAGACCGCCGGTCCGAAGCGGGCGAAATCGACCTGGTCGGCGCGCATCGCTTCGACAAGGCCGGCGTAGTCCGAGACCCGGAAGAAGCGCACGGGTACGCCGAGCCGCTGTGACAGGTAGTCGACCATCGGCTGGGTCCGGGCGATGGCGCCGGCCTCGTTCTCGGCGGAGGAGACGCCGAAGCGGACCTCCTTGATGTTCTGCCGCCAGTCGGAAGCCTGCGCGAAGGCGGGGGCGATGCTGCCGGCGGCGAGGCCGGCAAGAACGTAACGGCGTGTCGGCATGGCTGTCTCCGCGCGACGGGGAACGAGATAGCGCCTCGATGAGCTGCGGTGACGACGGCTGGATGGCGGGCGGATGACAGTGCCGTGAAACGAGAAAAGGCCCGGCTTGCGCCGGGCCTTTCCTTGTAGCTTTCGAGAAGCCGGACTTCCTCAGAAGTCCATGCCGCCCATGCCGCCGCCGCCCATCGGGGGCATCGGGGCGTCCTTCTTCGGCAGGTCAGCGACCATCGCCTCGGTGGTGATCAGCAGGCCAGCGATCGAAGCCGCGTCCTGGATCGCCGTGCGGACGACCTTGGTCGGGTCGATGATGCCGGCCTTGACCAGATCGCCGTACTCGCCGGTCTGGGCGTTGTAGCCGAAGGTGTATTCCTTCGACTCGAGCAGCTTGCCGACCACGACCGCGCCGTCATCGCCGGCGTTGTCGACGATCTGGCGGGCCGGAGCGGCGATCGCCTTGCGGACGATCTCGACGCCGGTCTTCTGGTCGTCGTTCTGGGTCTTGATGCCCTTGACCGAGGACAGGGCGCGCAGGAGCGCAACGCCACCGCCCGGAAGGATGCCTTCTTCCACCGCAGCGCGGGTGGCGTTCAGGGCGTCGTCGACGCGGTCCTTCTTCTCCTTGACCTCGACCTCGGTCGCGCCGCCGACGCGGATGACCGCGACGCCGCCGGCGAGCTTGGCCAGACGCTCCTGGAGCTTCTCACGGTCGTAGTCCGAGGAGGTCTCCTCGATCTGGGCCTTGATCTGGCCGACGCGAGCCTCGATGTCCTTCTTCTTGCCGGCGCCGTCGATGATCGTGGTGTTCTCCTTCTCGATGCGCACGCGCTTGGCGCGGCCGAGCATGTTGAGCGTCACGGTCTCGAGCTTGATGCCGAGGTCTTCCGAGATCATCTGGCCGGCGGTCAGGATCGAGATGTCCTCGAGCATGGCCTTGCGGCGATCACCGAAGCCCGGAGCCTTGACGGCCGCGACCTTCAGGCCGCCACGGAGCTTGTTGACGACGAGCGTGGCCAGAGCCTCGCCCTCGACGTCCTCGGCGATGATGAGGAGCGGCTTGCCGGTCTGAACGACGGCCTCGAGGATCGGCAGCATCGCCTGCAGCGAGGACAGCTTCTTCTCGAAGACGAGGATGTAGGGGTCGTCCAGCTCCGCGATCATCTTCTCGGAGTTGGTGATGAAGTACGGCGAGAGGTAGCCGCGGTCGAACTGCATGCCCTCGACGACGTCGAGCTCGGTGTCGGCGGTCTTGGCTTCCTCGACGGTGATGACACCCTCGTTGCCGACCTTCTGCATGGCCTTCGAGATCATCTCGCCGACCGACGAGTCGCCGTTGGCCGAGATGGTGCCGACCTGCGCGACTTCCGCGTTCGAGGTGACCTTCTTCGAGTTCTTCTTGAGGTCGGCGACGATGGCCTCGACGGCCAGATCGATGCCGCGCTTCAGGTCCATCGGGTTCATGCCGGCCGCAACCGACTTGGCGCCTTCACGAACGATCGCCTGGGCGAGAACGGTGGCGGTGGTGGTGCCGTCGCCGGCATGGTCGTTCTGGCGCGAAGCGACTTCGCGGACCATCTGGGCGCCCATGTTCTCGAACTTGTCGGAAAGTTCGATCTCCTTGGCGACGGTGACGCCGTCCTTGGTGATGCGCGGAGCGCCGAACGACTTCTCGATCACGACGTTGCGGCCCTTCGGACCCAGCGTGACCTTCACGGCATTGGCGAGGACATCCACGCCGCGCAGCATCTTGTCGCGGGCTTCAGTGCCGAATTTGACGTCTTTGGCAGCCATGAGAGCTACTCCTTGGACTGGAATTGGGAAGGTAGGAAAGCGGTCAGGCGGCTATCAGCCGACGACGCCCATGATGTCGGATTCCTTCATGATCAGGAGATCCTGGCCATCGATCTTGACCTCGGTGCCCGACCACTTGCCGAACAGGACGCGGTCGCCCTTCTTGACGTCGAGAGCGACGAGCTTGCCGGCTTCGTCACGCGCGCCGGAACCGACGGCGATGACCTCGCCCTCCTGGGGCTTTTCCTTGGCGGTCTCGGGGATGATGATGCCACCCTTGGTCTTTTCCTCGCTGTCGAGGCGGCGGACCACGACGCGGTCATGCAAAGGACGGAACTTCATGGTTCTGTCTTCCTCTCGGTCTTATTCGTTTCGGGGGCCGCTGAAGGGCTCCCGGGGGAGGCTGTTAGCAGTCACCAAGTGAGAGTGCTAACAGATGCCAGCGGAGATAGGCGCGGGGGTACGGAGAGTCAAGGAAGCACCCGGCGATAAAGTGAACGGCGGCGGATGCGGTGTCGCAGGTCGCTTCAGGCCTGCTGGCAGCAGCGCTTGAACACGCTAACATGGCGGAATGACGACGCCCTCGCCCGACCCGCGCCTCGACGCCATCGCCCGCTCCTGCGTGGCGCTGCACGTCCGCATGACCGCACGCGCCGTGACGCGGGCCTATGACGAGGCGATGCGCCCGAGCGGTCTCAAGATCACGCAGTTCGTGCTGCTCTCGGCGCTCTCAACCGGGCAATGGAAATCGGTCACGGAGTTGGCTGAACGCTTCGCGCTGGAGCGAACCTCGCTGACGCGCAACCTCCAGCTTCTCGCGGCCGAGGGCATGGTCGAACCGGTGGAGTGTCGCGGCCGGGCCTCGGTCTATGCGGTGACGGAGAAGGGCAGGGCTGCGATCGAGGCCGCGATCCCGTACTGGCGGATGGCGCAGGACAAGATCGAGGGCGGCTTCGGCGAGGAGCGCTGGCGTGAGACCCGCGACGGCCTCAAGGCCTTGCGCCGGGCCGCGCGCGGCGAGCGCTGAAGTCACGAAGGCTGGTTGACCACCGCTCGTCCATATCTCTATCGTGCAGATACACGAATGGAGATCGGCATGAAGCGCGCGGTTGGGGTGGTGTCTCGCGAGGAACTCGTCGCGGGTGATGGCTTGAGCTTCTTGCGCGGGATCATCGCCGGCACCAATCCGGCGCCGCCCTTCGCCGACGCCATGGATTTCGAGCTGGTCGAGGCCGATGAGGGCAGAGTGGTCTTCGTCGGGACGCCATCGCCGCGCTTCTTCAACCCGCTCGGCACGATCCATGGCGGCTGGACGGCGACGATCCTCGATTCCGCCATGGCCTGCGCCGCCCATGCCACGCTGAAGCCGGGCGAGGGCTACACCACGCTGGAGATGAAGCTGAACTATGTCCGCCCGGTCATGCCGGATAGCGGCCCGGTGCGCTGCGAGGGCAAGCTGATCCATCGCGGCAATACGGTGGTCACGACGGAGGGCAAGCTGGTCGATGCGCGCGGCAAGCTGCTCGCGCATGGCACCGAGACCTGCCTGGTGCTGCCGGGCAAGCGCGCAGAGGGCTGAGCGGCCACTGGGCTGCCTCCTACCGTCGCGCTATTGGAGAATGGTCTCCTAGGAGCTGCCCGATGCCCGTCGTTCCGTTCCATGCCCCGGATGTCGAGGCGCGGTATCAGTCCTTTCCGGCACCACTGCGCGGTCCGCTGCTCGATCTGCGCCAGCGCATCTTCGGCGTTGCAGCCGCGACGCCCGCAATTGGCGCTCTCGCCGAAACCCTGAAATGGAACGAGCCGGCCTATCATCCCGTCAGGCCGCGGATCGGCACGACGATCCGCCTCGGTCCGCTGCGGAACGAGCCTGAGGCCTACGCGCTCTTCGTTCATTGCCAGACCAGCTTGGCGGACACCTTCCGGCAGCTCTATCCCGACCTCTTGCAGGTGGACGGCGAGCGGGCACTGGTCTTCCGTCTGGGCGAGCCTGTCCCGGCCGAGGCCCTCGACCACTGCATCGCGCTCGCGCTGACCTATCACCTCAAGGGCGAAATCAGCGCCGGCTGACGGCGATGGCGCCCGCGACGATCAGCAATGCGCCGAGATAGGTCGTGTAGAGCGGCACCTCGCCGAACACGAAGAAGCCGAGCAGGCTCGCCCAGATCAGCGCCGTGTACTCGATCGGGGCCAGGCGCGAGGCAGCGGCGCGCGCATAGGCCGAGGTCAGCGTGAGGTGGCCTGCAACGCCCAATGCTCCCGCGAAGAGATAGGCCGCGAGATCCGCCAGTGTCATCGGCACGAAGGCAAGCGCTGCCGGGATGGCGAGACACACCGCCGGCCCGACATTCTGGAAGGCGACGATGACGGTCGGATGCTCCCTGACCGCGATGCGCCGGAGCAGGATCAGGTTGAAGGCATAGCTGACCGCCGAGAACAGCGCGGCCGCGACGCCGAGCCCGGCGCCGCTGACATGGCCCTGCAGCCGCGGCCAGACCATCACCAGCATGCCGGCGATCCCGAAGCCGAGGGCCTGCAGGATGCGCCTGTCGATCTTCTCCTTGAGCAGCAGCCCGCCGAGCAGCGCGACGAAGACCGGTGCGAGGAAGGAGAGGGTCAAGGCCTCCGCCAGCGGCAGCACCGAGACCGAATAGAAGAAGCTGCCGGCGGTGACCACGACCAGCGGGACCCGCGCGAGATTGCCGACGAGGCTGGCCTGCGTTGGTCGCGGCGGCCGGGCGATGGCGAGCACGATGAGCGCGCAGATGCCGCCCATCAGGAAGCGCATGAACAGCGCCACGATGAAGGGGTGCTGCTGCATCTGGCCCTTGATCACCCCGTCCATGGCGGTGAGCAGGGCGATGCCGAGTGCGGCCCGGAGGGCTACGGAGAGGGTCATGAGCCGCGAAGCGACTTGCGGAAATGATACTCCCAGCTTTCCGAGACATCGCCCAGATAGCGCTCGCCCGGCCAGCGCGCGAAGCCGAGCTTCTCGTAGAAGCGATGGCCACGCGCGAAACGGGTATCCGACCACAGCACCATCTCGCCGAAGCCGCCCTGTTCCGCGAAGTCCAGCGCCTTGGCGAACAGTGCCTGCGCCAGTCCAGCGCCGCGGAAGGCGGGGTCGACATAGACCTTGGCGAGCTCGACGGCGTTCTGCTCGGGCACCGGGGTGACACCAAGCGAGCCGGCGATACGCCCGTCCGGCCCATCCACGATCCAGAGCACGCCGCCCTTGGCTGCGAAATAGGAAGCCGGCCGGCGCAATTCGGGCAACTCGTCCTCGACGAAGACGCAGCCCGGATACTCGGCGAAACTCGCCGCAATGAGGGCGGAGAGGGGGCCGGAATCGTCGTCGCGGGCAAGCCGGATAGGCGGGGTCATGGTACTTGCCTTAGGGTCAAATTCTGCCGTCGTACAGATGCGGAAACGGCATCGGGTAATGCCGTGGCGGCAGGGCACGGGCGACGGAGGACCGGGTGCCGCGACCGCCCCCTTGGAAAACCCGCCGTGTCCGGCTACCCCGATCCCGGAAGGCGCGCGCTTGGCTTGAGTCGGGCGCTTCCATCCTGGCCTCATGTGGATCGGACGGATTGGCGAAGGCACGATGACCGTTCTTCTGCCCTTCATCGTCAATGCCGGGCTGAACTTCGTCCTCGGGCTGCTCGTCGCCCTGTTCCTCGGCCCGGAGGCCTTCGGGCTCTACGCCATCGGCGCCGCCACTGTCGTGCTCGTCAACACGGCGCTGCTCGACTGGCTGAAGCTCTCGGTCGTCCGCTTCTATTCGCTCCAGAGTCGCGAGAGTGATCCCGGCATCCGGGCGACGCTCGACCTGCTCTTTGCCGGCGTCAGCCTGTCGCTTTGCGCGCTTCTCGCCGCCGCGATGCTCGCAGGCGTCGATGCCAGGTTGCCGGCGGCGCTGCTGATGGTCTCGGTCGCGGGCGGCATCGCTGCCGGCTGGTTCGACTATCACGCGGCCATCGCCCGCGCCCGCTTCCTCGATGCGGCCTATGCCCGGCTCGTCCTCGTCCGGAGCGTTGCGGCTCTGATCTTGATGGTCGGCGGCGCCTGGTGGACCCGTGATCCGGCCATTGTCCTGCTCGGCGGCGTGCTCAGCGCGGTTGCTGCTGTTCTCGCCAATCGCGGCCGGCTGGCCGATGCGAGACCGGTATCGGGCGCGCTGCGGAGCGATTTGATGCGCAATTTCGCGCGCTACGCCCTGCCGCTGGTCGCGGGCAATGCGGTCTATGCGACGATCCCGCTCCTCAACCGCGCGATTCTCGCCGAGAGCCACGGCTTTGCCGAGGCTGGCTATTTCTCGCTGGCCTCGGATATCGGCCTGCGGCTCTTCCCCGTGCTGGCCTCGATGCTGGAGATCGTGCTGCTGCGCGAAGTCATCCGCCTCGACGAGACGCGCGGACGCGTCGCGGCGCAGAAGCGCATCGCCCGCAACATGGTCGTCGTGGTCGCCTGCGTGCTGCCGGTGGCACTCGGCTTCTGGCTGATCCTGCCATCCTTTGAACGTCTCTTCGTCCCGCAAGGTTTCCGCGGCCATTTCGCAGGGCATATGGCACTGCTCCTGCCGGGTTTCGCCGCTATTGCACTGTTCCAGGCTGCGCTCGCGCCGGTCTTTCTGCTGGCGAAACGCACGCTCATCGCCGCGCTCGCCGCCCTGGCGGGGCTCATCGTCGATCTCGCCATCATCTTCGCGCTGCCGGGCGCACTTGAGCCGGCGACGGTCGCGGTCGCGCAGAGCGCGGCCTATCTGACGGCGCTGCTGGTCACGGCGGTGGTGGCGTTGCGCGCGCTTCCGGCCTTGCCGCCGCTGCGCGAAATCGCTTGCATCCTCGTCGCCGGTGCCGTGATGGGGCTCGCGATCTGGCCGCTGCGCGGCACGCTTCCGGCGGCGCTGGAGCTGTCGCTCCAGATCGGGCTCGGCGGGTTGGTGTATGCGGCGGTGATCCTGGCCTGCGATGTCGGCCGCTGGCGTACCGGCCTGAAGCTGCGCTGGCTCGCCCGGCGCTCCGTGCGCCGGTGAGGCTGGAGCCGACAAGGTTTCCTTCACCCTGTCGCTTGACCGCTCGCTAAGGTTAATTCCGCGAATTATGCGGTTTAAGGCCGATTTCAGCGCCTGAGAGTCAACGATTCACCATTCCTTTGAGGGCGCGCCGCAGGCTTTCCGGCAGTCGATGTCGAGAGTGCCTGAGTCATGCGTCGCAAGATATTCCTTCCGCTCCTCGCCGCGGCCGGAGCCCTGGCCCTGGCCGGGCCGGCCCTCGCGCAGGGCTATCGCCAGAATTACGGCTATGCCGCGCCGAACGACCCGATGGCGTCCGGCGGCGGGCGCGGCAATTATGGCGGTGGTTTCATCGAGATGCTGATGACCGGTCGCGATCCGACGCCGGCAGGCCGTGGCGGCGCGGTCTATAACCGCCCCGGCGGCTATGCCTATGGCCAGCGCATGCAGCCGCAAGGCGGCTACGAGACCGACCCGTTCGAGGCGGCGCGCCAGCCGCGCGCCGGCCGCCGCATGGCCGCGCTCGGCGAGCCTGTCGAGCCGCAGCAGGGCATCCAGCACATCGTCGATCCGCGCTTCCGCAAGCAGGAAGTCGCCTATGACGGCCCGCACAAGCCGGGCACGATCATCATCGACACGCCGCAGCGCTTCCTCTTCCTGGTGCAGCCGGGTGGCCGGGCGATGCGCTACGGCATCGGCGTCGGCCGGCCCGGCTTCTCCTGGGCTGGCATGAAGACGATCACCCGCAAGGCGGAATGGCCGAGCTGGACGCCGCCGGCCGAGATGCTGAAGCGCCGGCCCGATCTGCCGCGCTTCATGAGCGGAGGCCCCGACAACCCGATGGGCGCGCGCGCCATGTATCTGGGATCGACGCTCTACCGCATCCACGGCACCAATGAGCCGAACACGATCGGGCAGGCGGTGTCCTCGGGCTGCATCCGCATGACCAATGACGACGTCACCGATCTCTACGAGCGCGTTCGCGTCGGTGCGAAGGTGCTGGTGATCTGAGGCCAAGCCTCATCCGCGGCGAATGAAAAACGGCGGCCTCGCATCGCGGGCCGCCGTTTTCATGTCTCAGCCAGTCAAGGGCGAGGGGGCGTCCTCAGACCCAGCTGTCGTCGTCCCCGCCGCCATCGTCGAAGCCGGGATCGGCGTCGTCATGGCTCGCGTTCTGGTAATTGGCCTCGCCGTCATAGCCCTGGCCGTAGCCGCGATCCTGTGCGGTCTGGTCGGCCGCGGGCTGGGCGCTGGCGCTCTGGTCCGCCGCCTGCTGCGGCGCAGCCGGTGTCGAGCCGGAGCTCGCGCCGGTGTCGCTCGCGGTCTGGGCTGCGGGTTTGCTGCCTCCGCCGAAGGCGTTGGTCAGCACGTTGCCGAGCATCATGCCGCCCGCGACGCCGGCTGCCGTGGTCAGTGCGCTCGCCATGAAGCCGCCGCCACGCGATGGCTGCTGAGGCTGGTTGCTCCACGGGCCCGGCTGGCCCTGTGCCTGCATCGGCATGGCCTGACCGGGAGCGCCTTGCGACTGCGGCTGGGTGTTCCAGGCACCGGACGGTGCGGAAGCGTCGGCGCGCGGCGGCACGGGTGGAACCGAGCCGGTGCGCGGTACCGATCCGCCGCCGAAGATGCCGGACAGGAACCCGCCAGCCTGCGGCTGGGCTGCCTCGCTGGCGCGCGTCTGTGCCGCGCGCAATTGCGCCTGCAGGCTCTCAACCTGCTGGTTCAGGTTGGCGAGCGCCTGCTCCTGCACATAGACCGCCTGGGCCATGGCATAGGGGGCATAGGGCTGCTCGCGCAGGCGTTCCGCGATGAAATTCTCAGCCTCGGGGTCGCGGGGCTGGTTGGCCGCCTGCCGAAGGCGGTCGAAAATCCCGGCGATCACGTCGCGTTCTTGCGGCGTCATCGTCATCTCCTCTCGTTGCGCGGCGCGGTTGCGCCGCGCTCAAGAGGTGGGATCGGCCTGTGACGGTATCAAGGCGGCGCCCCGGGGAAACGCATCGGCCCGAAAGGTGTGTTCCACCTTTCGGGCCGATGCGATGATAAATATCAGGTCGGCGTCAGATGCTGCCGAAATCGTCGTCCGGCGGCGGCATCTCGTCGACCTCGGTCGGCGCCTGCAGCGTGCCGCGGTTCAGCACCACGACGGTCGTGCCGCTCGGGACGCGGTTGTAGAGGTCGATGATGTCCTGGTTGAACAGGCGGATGCAGCCGGACGAGACCGACTTGCCGATCGACCACGGCTCGGAGGTGCCATGGATGCGATAGAGCGTGTCGCGGCCGCCCTGGTAAAGATAGAGCGCGCGGGCGCCGAGCGGGTTCTCGATGCCGCCGGCCATGCCGCCGGCCCAAGGGCGGTTCCGCTCCGGCTCGCGGGCGATCATCGCCGGGGTCGGGGTCCAGCGCGGCCACTGCGCCTTGCGGGCGACCGTGGCGCGGCCACGCCAGGACATGCCCTGCTTGCCGACGCCGATGCCGTAACGGACGGCGCGACCGCCTTCCATCACGAGGTACAGATAGCGGGCGTCGGTGTCGATGACGATCGTGCCGGGCTGCTCGCGGGTCTGGTAGGAGACGATGCGGCGCAGGAACTGCGGCTCGACCTCGGAGAGATCCGTCGCGGGCAGCGGGTGCTTCTCATCCGGCCGCTCGCCATACATCGCCAGATATTCGGCGCTGATATGCGGCCCCTGATACGCAGCGGTCTGGACGGGCTGCTGGCGCTGGCTGACGCAGGCCGCCAGGAAGAGCGGGCTGAGAGCCGCGAAGACGCGGCGGGTCGGCCGGGCGAGGAGAGAGGCGGACGGACGGACGGGGGACATCGACGGACAACTCGGCGTTATAGGCATGAATGAACGGCGGAACGGCGCGGTGGTTCCATGCGCCGTTGATGACCCCCGTTCAAGGTGGCCGAGATGGCCTTGGGGTGAACAGGAGATGGCCAAATTGTGTCCGTGCAACGCTGTTGCCGTTCGGCAACAGGCGGGTGAGCGGCTCGGGCGAACCTGCTCGCGGCTCAGGTTGCTTCGTGTAGTCCCCACTTGAGCAGGCCCAGCCTTTCGCGGGCCCACCAGCGCCAGAGCATCATCACCGAGACCACGGTCAGCCCGATCGCCAGCCCGATCCAGATGCCGCGGCCGGCGAGTGGCGTCAGGAAACCCAGTGCGGCCGAAAGCGGCAGGCCGATGCCCCAGTAACCGATGCCGGCGAGGATCATCGGCAGGCGCGTATCGCCGAGTCCGCGCAGGATCGAGGAGCCGATGACCTGCGCGCCATCGACGATCTGGAACACGGCGGCGTAGAACAGGAAGAGCATCGCCAGCTCTGCGACCGCTTCCGCGCCGGGCTTGGAGCGGTCGAGGAAGGGCGCGACCAGCCATTCCGGTACGACCGCCATCAGCAGGGCCGTAAATGTCATGAAGCTCAGCGCGAGGATCAGGGCCATCGTGCCGGCTCTGCGGATGCCCTCCTTGTCGCCGGCGCCGAAAGCGCGACCGACGCGGACGGTACCCGCCTGGCCGATGCCGAGGGGCACCATGAAAGTCAGCGAGGCGATCTGGATCGCGATGGCATGGGCAGCCAGCGAGGATGCGCCGATCAGCCCCATCAGGAAGGCGGCGCCGTTGAAGATGACGACCTCAAAGGCGAGCGTCAGGCCGATCGGTAGGCCGAGGCGCCAGAAGGCGCGGTAGCGCGGCCAGTCGGGCACCCAGAAGCGGCCGAGCAGATGATAGCGCCGGAAGCGCCTGTCGAGCGAGACGACGAGCGCAAGCCCCGCGAACATCAGCGCCGATGACAGGGCCGTCGCCAGTCCCGAGCCGGGCAGGCCGAGCGCCGGGAAGCCGAGCCGCCCAAACATCAGGCACCAGTTGGCGAAGGCATTGAACACCAGCGCGAACAGCACGACGATGAAGGCCCAGCGCGGCCGCAGGAGCGCGGCGACGAAGCCACGCAGGCACAGATAGAGGAAGAAGGGCAGCAGCCCCCATTGCAGCGTGTGGACATAGGACGCGGCGGCCTTGGACAGGACGGGGTCCTGCCCCATCGCCCTCAGGATGAACTCGGCCTGCCAGAGGAAGAGCCACATCGGCCCGACCATGGTGGCGGCGGCCCAGAAGCCCTGCCGGACCGTGCGACGCAGGTCACGCACCGCATGCTTGTTGCGGCCGAGCTCGATCGCGATCATCGGCGAGACCGCGCCCATCACGCCGATGCCGAAGATCAGGACGGCATTGTAGAGATTGGTGCCGAGCGCGCCGGCCGCCAGCGCGTCCGGGCCGAGATGGCCCATCATGATGACGTCGGTCGCCGTCATCGCCGTCTGCGCGACATTGGTCAGCACCATCGGCCAGCTCAGGGCCAGCATGGCGCGCGCCTCGGTGAGCCAGGAGTGATGCGGACGGGATTCGGCGATCTCGGACATGGGGCGCCGCTTCTACCGCCGATCGGAGTATCGAAATAGCCGTTGCCACGCGCTCCACCGTCCGGAGCCGATGCGCTGGACGCGGGTCGACAAGCGCCGCCGCGGTCTGCATCTTGCCTCGCAGACGATGGAGGGCCTGAGGCGATGAGCACCAATCTGAGGATCGACGGCGCGAGGCTGACCTCACGGCTGGCAGAACTCTCGAAGATCGGCGCCACGCCGGAAGGCGGCTGCCGGCGCCTCGCCCTGACCGACGAGGACAGGCAGGGGCGCGACTGGCTCGTCGCCCAGATGAAGGCGCTCGGCCTCGATACCCGCGTCGACGCCATCGGCAATATCGTCGGCATTCTCAAGGGGCTTGAGGACGGCCCGGCCGTCATCATGGGCTCGCATATCGACACGGTCGGCACCGGCGGGCGCTTCGACGGTGCGCTCGGCGTCGTCGCGGGCGTCGAGGTTCTCGCGGCTTTGCGCGATGCCGGCCTGACGCCGAAGCGAGACATGGCGGTGATCGCCTTCACCAACGAGGAGGGCGCGCGCTTCCACCCCGACATGCTCGGCTCCTATGTCTGGGCCGGTGGCATGAGTGTCGAGGCGGCGCACAGGGAGGTCGATTCCGACGGCATCGGGCTCGGCGCCGAACTGAAGCGCATCGGTTATGAGGGCGCGGAGAAGCCGGGCTTCCTGCCGGCGCACGCTTATATCGAGATGCATATCGAGCAGGGGCCGATCCTTGAGAACGAAGGCGGCGGGCTCGGCGCGGTCACCGGCATCCAGGGCATCTGCTGGCTGGAACTGACTCTGAAGGGCCGCCCGAGCCACGCCGGCACGACGCCGATGGCCTATCGCAAGGACCCCGGCCTTGCCGCCGCGCGCATCAATATCTTCGCCAACGAACTGACCAAGACCATCCCCAACCAGCTCGCCAATAGCGGCGTCATCCGCGTCCAGCCCGGCAACGTCAACGTCGTGCCCGAGACGGTGGTGATGACGCTCGACCTGCGCAACCCGCTCGATGCGCCGCTGGCTCAGGCAGAGGCGGCGGTGCGAGCCTTCTGCGCCGAACTCGCCGAGCGCGACGGCATCGAGATCTCCTTCCGCGACCTCGCCCGCTTCCCCGCGACGCCCTTCGCCGAGGAGATCATTGCCGAGGTCGAGCGCAGCGCCGGCGAGTTCGGCTTGGCCGTCCGCCGCATGATCTCCGGCGCGGGCCACGACGCGCAGATGATGGCGCGGCTCTGCCCGACGGCGATGGTGTTCATCCCCTCGATCGGTGGTCTCTCGCACAATCCGGCCGAGTTCAGCACCGATGACGACATGGTCGCCGGCGCCAACATCCTACTCACCACCGCCTGGCGCGTCGCCAACGCCTGAGAGGTCCCCGTATGTCGTCGATCGCCTCGCTTTCCGCCGCCGAACTCGGCCCGCTCTACGCCAGCAAGCAGCTGTCTCCCGTCGAGGTCGCGAAGGATACGCTCGCCCGCATCGAGCGCTTCGAGCCCGCGGTCAACGCCTTCGCGGTCCGTGACGAGGCGTTGACGCTCGCCATGGCCGAGGCCTCGCAGGCACGCTGGCTGAACGGCGAGGCGATCGGCCCGCTCGACGGCGTGCCGGTGACGATCAAGGACAATCTCGGCGTCGCGGGCTGGTCGATGCAGCGCGGCTCGGCCATCGCCTCGGATGCGCCCTTCGCCGAGGATTCGCCGATCACGGCAAGGCTGCGCGAGGCCGGAACGGTCTTCCTCGGCAAGACCACCATGCCGGAATATGGCTGGAAGGGCGTCGGCGATTCCCCGCTGACCGGTATAACCCGCAATCCCTGGAACACTGGCACGGGGCCGGGCGGCTCCTCCTCCGGCGCCGCGGTCTGCGCCGCGCTCAATCTCGGCTGTCTCCATATGGGTACGGACGGGGCAGGCTCGATCCGTATCCCCGCCGCCTTCACCGGCGTCGTCGGCCTGAAGCCGAGCTATGGCCGCGTGCCGGCCTGGCCGATCTCGGTCATGGGTTTCCTCGCCCATCTCGGGCCGCTGACCCGTACCGTCACGGATACCGCGCTCGCGATGAAGGTGATCGGGCAGCCCGATGCGCGCGACATGACTGCGCTGACGGACCGCCCGCCGGATTATGTCGACGGGCTCAAGGGCAGCATGCGGGGCCTGCGCGTCGCCTGGTCGCCGCGTCTCGGCCAGGACGTGACCGTCGATCCCGAGATCGCCGCCCTGACGGCCGCCGCCGCCCAGGCCTTCGCCGAACTCGGCGCGACGGTGGAGGAGGTCGATCCCGGCTTCGATGATCCCATCGAGATTCTGATGACGCTCTGGTCCTCCGGCGCGGCGCTGGCCTTGAAGAGCATCGATACGGCCGGCCGCAAGCAGATGGACCCGGGCCTCGTCGCGGTGGCGGAGCAGGGCGAGCGCATCCCGGCCTCGGCCTATGTCGACGCGCTCCTGAACCGGCGCAACGCGTTGGCCTACAAGATGGCGCAGTTCCACCAGCGCTACGACCTGCTGCTGACGCCGACCCTGCCGCTGCCGGCCTTCGCGGTCGGGCGCGATACGCCCGAACATGGCGCTTATGGCGACGACTGGACGCGCTGGACCCCCTTCACCTATCCCTTCAACATCACTGAGCAGCCGGCGGTCTCGGTGCCTTGCGGCCTGACGAAAGCAGGGCTGCCCGCGGGCCTCCAGATCGTCGGGGCCTTCGGCAAGGATGCGCTCGTGCTGCGGGCGGCGGCGGCCTTCGAACAGGCGCGGCCCTTCGCGCGGGTCGATGAGCCGGTCAAACCGATTTAGGCGCGAATATTTTTCGCTTTTCCCGGAACGGGCCGAAAAAGCCCGTCCGGAGCCGAAACACCGGGTTCTCCCCCCCAGAAGTTCCGTCTGGCACGAACCGTGCAGGCGGTTGGACAGCCCTGATCGGGTGCTGAGGCGTGTTGTCAGGCGGAGTTTTTCTGCCCAAACTCGCGCCAAGGCAGCCCGTTCAGAGGCGCCGCTTCAGGGGAGAGCATGATGGATCGCAGGACGTTTCTGAAATCCGCGACGGGCGCCGGCATGGCTGCCGCGACCGGCGGGCTGGCGATGCCGGCCCTCGCGCAAAGTCCAACCAAGACGCTACGCTTCGTACCGCAGGCCAATCTCGCCAATTTCGACCCGATCTGGGGAACGCAATACGTCGTCCGCAACGCCGCGGCGCTGGTCTGGGACACGCTCTACGGCATCGATTCCAAGTTCCAGCCGCAGCGCCAGATGGTCGAGAGCGAGGAGGTTTCCTCCGACGGCCTGAACTGGACCTTCAAGCTGCGCTCCGGCCTCAAGTTCCATGACGGCACGCCGGTCACCTCCAAGGACGTGGTCGCCAGCCTCGTGCGCTGGTCGGCGCGCGATCCGATGGGCCTGATGCTCCGGGCCATACAGGTAGAGCTCGCGCCCGTCGATGAGCTAACCTGGAAATGGTCGCTGAAGCAGCCCTTCCCGAAGATGCTGCTGGCGCTGGCCAAGAACAACGCGCCCTGTTCCTTCGTGATGCCCGAGCGCATCGCCAAGACCGACCCGTTCACGCAGATCACCGAATATATCGGCTCCGGGCCGATGAAGTTCATGCGCAGCGACTGGGTGCCGGGCGCCAAGGCGGTGTTCGAGAAATTCGCCGACTACAAGCCCCGCTCCGAAAAGGCGGACTGGCTCGCCGGCGGCAAGAACATCCTCGTCGACCGGATCGAATGGGTCATCATGCCCGATCCGGCGACCGCCGCTGCCGCCCTCCAGAACGGCGAGGTCGACTGGTGGGAGACTCCGCTCGCCGATCTCGTGCCGGTGCTGAAGGGCCACAAGGACATCAATGTCGATATCGGCGATCCCCTGGGCAATGTCGGCGCCTTCCGCATGAACCACCTGTTCCCGCCCTTCAACAACGTGAAGGTGCGTCAGGCCGTGCTGACGGCGCTGAACCAGGAAGACTACATGCGCGCCGTCGTCGGCGATGACGACAAGCTCTGGAAGCCGCTGCCGGGCTTCTTCACCCCGGGCACGCCGCTCTACACCGAGGAAGGCGGCGACATCCTGAAGAAGCGCAATGTCGCCGAAGCCAAGAAGCTCCTCGCCGAGGCCGGCTACAAGGGCGAGCCGGTGGTCTGCGTCGTCGCGCAGGACATGGCCGCGACCAAGTCGATGGGCGACGTCACCGCCTCGCTGCTCAAGAGCATCGGCATGAACGTCGACTTCGTCGCCACCGACTGGGGCACGGTCGGTTCCCGCCGCGCCCAGAAGACGCCTCCGGGCCAGGGCGGCTGGAGCATGTTCCACACCTGGCACGCCGGCGCCGACTGCACCAATCCCGCCGCCTACACAGCGATTCGCGCCAATGGCGACAAGGCCTGGTTCGGCTGGCCGGACGTGCCTTCGGTCGAGACCGAGGTGACCAACTGGTTCAACGCCAAAGACCTCGCCGAGGAGAAGGCGGCACTGGCTCGGCTCAACAAGGCGGCGGTCGAGAACGTCGTCTTCGCGCCGACCGGCTTCTACCTCAGCTACCAGGCCTGGCGGAAGAACGTCACCGGCGTGGTCAGCGGGCCGCTGCCGTTCTTCTGGGACGTCAAGAAGGGCTGATCGCCTCGCGCGGAGCGGCAAGGCCGCTCCGCCTTTGCGGAGTCCGCTCGGCTCTGCTGCCTCGCTTCGTCGCGACCTGGAAGAAGTCCGGGCCGCGGCTCCTGGATTCGCCGTGAACGAGGTCCGACTGCCCTATGCTTGCTTTCGTCGTCAGGCGCATCGTCACGACCATCCCCGTGATGGCCTTCGTGGCGCTGTTCGTCTTTTCGTTGCTCTATGTCGCGCCCGGCGATCCCGCCGCCATCATCGCCGGTGACCAGGCGTCGCCGGCCGATGTCGAGCGCATCCGCGCCAGCCTCGGCCTGGACCGACCCTATCTGGTCCGTTTCGCCGAATGGTCCTTCCGCGTGATCCAGGGCGATCTCGGCACCTCGATCTTCACCAACCTCCCGGTGACGCAGCTCATCGCGCAGCGCATCGAGCCGACGCTCTCCCTGATGGTGTTGACGCTGATCTTCGCCGTCGTGGTCGCGGTGCCGATGGGCGTGGTCGCGGCCTGGAAGGCCGGAAGCTGGGTCGACAAGGCGGCGATGGGCTTCGCCGTGCTCGGCTTCTCGGTGCCGGTCTTCGTCGTCGGCTACCTGCTCGCCTATTTCTTCGCGCTCAAGCTCGACTGGCTGCCGGTGCAGGGCTACACGCCGTTCTCGCAGGGCTTCTGGCCCTGGCTCAGGAACCTGATCCTGCCGGCCGTCACGCTCGGTCTCGTCTACATCGCGCTGATCGCGCGCATCACCCGCGCGACCATGCTCGAGGTGCTGCAGCAGGACTATGTCCGCACCGCCCAGGCCAAGGGCGTGACGCAGAAGGACGTGCTCTTCCTGCATTCGCTGAAGAACGCCGCGGTGCCGATCGTCACCATCATCGGCATCGGCATCGCGCTCTTGATCGGCGGCGCCGTCGTCACCGAGAGCGTCTTCGCCATTCCCGGCCTCGGCCGGCTCACGGTCGATGCCATCCTGCGGCGCGACTACCCCGTCATCCAGGGCGTCGTGCTCATGTTCAGCCTGGTCTACGTGCTCGTGAACCTGCTGATCGACCTGACCTATACCCTCGTCGACCCGAGGATCCGCTATTGACCGCTTCATCGACCCTCGCGGCGCCTGCCGCCGAACCGGCAAAGGCTGAACTGAGCCGCGCCGCCCGCTTCCGCCGCTATCTGCGTCGCCATCCTTCGGTGGCGATCGGCGGCGGGCTCCTGATCCTGATGGCGCTGATCGGCATTTTCGCGCCGCTGCTCTGGACCACCGACCCGACCGCGATCGCGCCGTCGCGGCGTACCCGCGTACCGTCCGAGCTCTACTGGTTCGGCACCGACATGCTCGGCCGCGACGTCTATTCGCGCGTGGTTTACGGCGCTCGCGTGTCGCTGCTCGTGGGCTTCAGCGTCGCGGTCCTGTCCTCGATCATCGGGCTCACCATCGGCCTCTTCGCCGGCTTCGTGCGCTGGGCCGACGGCATCATCATGCGCATCATCGACGGCATGATGTCGATCCCGCCGATCCTGCTCGCCATCGCCCTGATGGCGCTCACGCGCGGCTCGATCCAGAACGTGATCATCGCCATCACCGTCGCCGAGATTCCGCGCGTGGCGCGCCTCGTGCGCGGCGTCGTGCTGTCCTTGCGCGAGCAGCCCTATGTCGAGGCGGCGGTGGCCAACGGTGCGCGCGTGCCGCGTATCATCTGGCGCCATATCCTGCCCAACACCTTCGCACCGATGAGCGTCCAGGCGACCTATATCTGCGCCAGCGCCATGATCGTCGAGGCGATCCTGTCCTTCATCGGCGCGGGCGTGCCGCCGGCGACGCCATCCTGGGGCAACATCATGGCCGAGGGCAGAGCGCTCTGGCAGGTTCGGCCGCACATCATCCTGTTCCCGGCCGTGTTCCTCTCGATCACCGTGCTTGCGGTGAACCTGCTCGGCGACGGCCTGCGCGACTCGCTCGATCCGCGGCTCGCCAAGACTCTCTGAGGGCCTGCCCCGCAGCTGGGACAACCCACGCCCCGCATTGCCGGCGCTTGACGCGCCGGCTCAGTGCTTGAAAGCCTTGCCCTTGAGGGTGAACCTCATCCGGAGCCTATGACGTGACCCGAATCCTGACCGTCGCCGCCGCCCAGCTCGGCCCCATCCAGCGCGATGAGAGCCGCGCCTCGGCGGTTGCCCGCATGATCGAGCTGATGCGGCAGGCGAAGAGCCACGGCGCCGATCTCGTCGTCTACCCGGAAGCTGCGCTCACCGCCTTCTTCCCGCATTGGTGGATCGACGACGAAGCCGAGATCGACAGCCATTTCGAAAGCGCCATGCCCTCGAATGAGACGGCGCCGCTCTTCGAGGAGAGCAAGCGCCTCGGCATCGGCTTCCACCTCGGCTATTGCGAGCTCGCCTTCGAGCAGGGCCGCAAGCGCCGCTTCAACACCGCGATCCTCGTCGACAAGTCGGGCGCGATCGTCGGCAAGTACCGCAAAATCCATCTGCCGGGCCATCCGGAGCACCGCCCCGCCGCGCCCTTCCAGAACCTGGAGAAGCGCTATTTCGAGACCGGCGAGCTCGGCTGGCCGGTCTGGCGGACGATGGACGCCAATATCGGCATGATGATCTGCAACGACCGCCGCTGGCCGGAGAGCTATCGCTCGATGGGCCTGCAGGACGTCGAACTGATCGTGCTCGGCTACAACACGCCCAAGCACAACCCGCCGGCGCCGGACCATGACCGGCTCGGCAACTTCCACAATCAGCTCGTGATGCAGGCGGGCGCCTACCAGAACGCCACCTGGGTCGTCGGCGTCGCCAAGGCGGGGCTGGAGGCCGGCGTCGACCAGATCGGCGGCTCCTGCATCATCGCGCCGACCGGCGAAGTGGTGGCGCAGGCCGTGACCGAGGGCGATGAACTCGTCGTCGCCCGTTGCGACATGGACCTCGGCAAGAGCTACAAGGCCTCGACCTTCAATTTCGCCCGGCATCGCGAGCCTCAGGCCTACGGCCTGATCGTCGAGCGCAAGGGCGCCGTCTCCCCGATTTGATCAGCCTCCAGAGGACAAAAAAGTGACCCACGATCTCATCCTGAAGGGCGGTCGCGTCATCGACCCCTCCCAGAAGCATGACGGCATCCTCGATGTCGCCTTCACGGACGGCAAGGTGTCCGGCTTCGGCAAGGACCTGAAGGGCGCCAAGGAGATCCGCGACGTCTCCGGCTACATCGTCTCGCCCGGCCTGATCGACCTGCACACCCATGTCTACTGGGGCGGCACCTCGCTCGGCATCGACGCCGACGAGTTCTGCCGGCTCTCCGGTGTCACCACCTCGGTCGATACCGGCTCGGCCGGCCCCGGCAACTGGCCGGGCTTCCGCAAGCATGTCATCGAGCAGAGCCAGGCCCGCATCCTCGCCTATCTCCACGTCTCGCATGCCGGCATCTACGGCTTCGACCACCGCGTCATGGTCGGCGAGAGCGGCGACCTGCGCCTGATGAACCCTATCGACTGCGCCGAGGTCGCCGACAAGAACCGCGACCTGATCGTCGGCATCAAGGTCCGCGTCGGCCTGCATGCTTCCGGTACGTCCGGCACCGTGCCGCTGAACATCGCGCTGCAGGTCGCCAACGAGGTCGGCATGCCCTTGATGTGCCATATCGACCATCCGCCGCCGTCCTATGAGGAAGTCATCGGCATGCTGCGGCCGGGCGACGTGCTGACCCACGCCTTCCGCCCCTTCCCGAACGCGCCCGCGACTGCGCAGGGCACGGTGAAGCCCGAGGTGCTGGCCGCCCGCAAGCGCGGCGTCATCTTCGATATCGGCCACGGCAAGGGCTCGTTCTCGTTCAAGACCACCCGCGCCATGCTCGCCAATGGCTTCGAGCCGGACGTGATCTCGTCTGACGTGCACAAGCTCTGCATCGACGGCCCGGCCTATGACCAGGTCACCACGATGTCGAAATTCCTCTGCATGGGCATGACCCTGAACAATGTCATCGCGGCCTCGACCGTGAATGCCGCCATGGCGCTGAAGCGCCCGGAATACGGTTCGCTCAAGGTCGGTTCGCTCGGCGACGCGACGATCCTGACGGTCAAGGAAGGTAAGTTCGACTATGTTGACGTCGTCGGCGAGCACCTGATCGGCGACCGCAAGATCGCCTCCGAGGGCGTCGTGCTCAAGGGCAAGTGGTGGCACCCGAAGCGGACCAGCAAATTCCCGAAGGTCGCGGCGTAAGCGTTCATGTCCAGTGAAACGGGTTGGCGCCGCATGGCGCCGGCCGACCTGACGGCCGTGATGGCGATCGCGGCCGTCGTGCACCCGGATTATCCCGAGGACGAGGCGGTCTTCGCCGAGCGGCTGCGCCTGGCGCCGGAGGGCTGCCATGTGCTGGCCGGCGAAGATGGCGCGTTGCACGGATATCTCGTCAGCCATCCCTGGCCGGCGGGTACGGTCCCGGCCCTGAATTCCCTGCTCGGCGCCATCCCGGACGATGTCGCGAACTGGTATCTTCACGATCTCGCCTTGCTGCCGGCCGGGCGTGGCAGCGGGGCGGCGGGCGCGATCGTCACCGAGATCGCCCGTCATGCCGCCGAAACCGGGCATACGAGCCTGGCGCTGGTCGCAGTCAACGATTCGACCGGCTTCTGGCGGCGGCAAGGCTTTCGCGAGGTGCATGACCCCGCGCTTGATCGCAAGCTTGCGAGCTATGACGATGCGGCCCGCTATATGCGCCGTGAACTGACGAACTGAGACAGGCCGGTGCGACAGATGCCGGCTGGACTTTGAGGAGAGGAACGCCATGAGCGCCGAAGACAAGCTGAAGGAGCTGGGGCTGACCCTGCCAGACGTGCCGACGCCGGTCGCGACCTATGTCAGCTTCAAGCAGGTCGGCGATATGGTCTATCTCTCGGGCCAGGGGCCGAAGCGGGCCGACGGCACCTATCCGACCGGAAAGGTCGGCGCCGATGTCACGGTCGAGCAGGCTTATGAGCACGCCAAGCAGACCGGCCTCGGGCTGCTCGCGGCGATGAAGAAGGCGGTCGGCTCCCTCGACAAGGTCGAGGTGGTCAAGCTGCTCGGCATGGTCAATGCGGTGCCGGATTTCTCGGATCATCCCAAGGTCATCAATGGCTGCTCGGACCTGTTCGTCGCCGTGCTCGGCGATCGCGGCCGCCATGCCCGCTCGGCCGTCGGCATGGGCTCGCTGCCGAACCGCATGACCGTCGAGATCGAGGTCATCGTGAAGGTGCACCCATGAGCGTCACCGCGACCACCTCCCGCGCCGTCGACCAGCCGGCCGCTACCCCGCTTGCCGCCGAGATCGCCCGCGTCTACGGCACGCCCGCCGTGGTGATCGATCTCGACAAGGTCGATGCCAATATCGCCCGCCTCCAGGCCACTTGCGACGCCGCCGGTCTCGCCAACCGCCCGCATATCAAGACGCACAAGTCGCCCGAGCTGGCCCGCCTCCAGATCGAGGCCGGCGCACGCGGCATTACCTGCCAGAAACTCGGCGAGGCCGAGGTCATGGCCGATGGCGGCATCGACGACATCCTGATCAGCTACAACATCATCGGCGAAGAAAAGCTGGGGCGTCTGGGAGCCCTGCAAAGACGCGTCCGCATGATCGTCGCTGCCGACAACCCCGTCACCATCTCCGGCCTGCCGCGCGCGGCCGAGATCGCCGGCCGCGACCTGGAAGTGGTCATCGAATGCGATACCGGCCGCAAGCGCGCCGGCGTCGAGACCCCCGGCGAGGCGGTGGAGCTCGCCAAGATGGTCGCGGCTTCGCCCGGCCTGCGCTTCGCCGGCTTCCTGATGTACCCGCCGGAGGACGGCTGGGACCGCACGCAGGTCTTCCTCGACACGGCCAATGCGGGCCTGCGCGATGCCGGCCTCAAGGCCGACATCGTCTCGACCGGTGGTTCGCCCAATCTGCCCCATATCGGCAAGCTGAAGGGCTCGACCGAGCACCGCTCGGGCACCTCGATCTTCAACGACCGCATGCAGATCGCGGCCGGCGTGGCGACGCTCGAGGATTGCGCGCTCATGGTCTACGCGACGGTGGTGAGCCGGGCCGGCGCGGACCGCGGCATCCTCGATTCAGGCTCGAAGACGCTGACCAGCGACAAGGGCAATCTCGACGGCCACGGCTATATCCTCGAATACCCGGCCGCGCGGATCGCGCAGTTCGCCGAGGAACACGGCTTCCTCGACCTCTCGGCCTCGAACAAGCGCCCGCTGGTCGGCGAGGTCGTGCGTGTGGTGCCGAACCATGTCTGCGTCGTCGTCAACATGGTCGACCGTCTGATCACCGTGCGCGGCGACAAGCTGATCGGTGAACTGCCGGTCGCGGCCCGTGGACGCCTGACCTGAGCCCATCCGTCATGGTCGGGCTTGTCCCGACCATCCACGTCTTCGCTGGTCGAAGGCCGTGATCAAGGACGTGGATGCTCGCCACAAGGGCGAGCATGACGGGCGCGTTTCAATTCTGCAGGACCTTCGATCCCTTGATCGTGACATTGCCGGACGCCTTGGCTTCGAGGCGTCCGGACGCGTTGAGCGCGATATCTCGCCCTTGCAGCTGGACGCTGCCGTCTTTCTTCATGCTCAGCCTGGCATCGCCGCTTTTCAGTGAAGCGGCGTCCGCGCTTTCGATCGCAAGCGTCTTGCCGACATGGACGGCCATGTCCTTCCCGATGCTCATCGCCATGTCCTTGCCGGCCGTGATGGCGAAGTTTTGCCCGCTATCGATATCGCAGCCCACCGCCGCGCTCACGTTGAAGCTCCGTGTTTCGAACGACGCTTCATGACCGCTGCTGACGCGCAGGCGGTTGCCGATGACCATGGTGGCATTGGCGCCTGAGGTCACGGAAAGATTGACCCCGGCCGTCATTGCCATCACCCCGCCCGCGGTCAGGGTCATCACGCTGCCGGCGGTGAAAGCAATGCCCATCCCGCAATTGACGGTCAGCGAACCCGGCGCGTTGATGACGACATTGCCGCCGCGATCCGCCGAAATCGCTTGCAGCAGCGCTGCGACCTGCGCCTCCAGCGTGGCGATGCGCTTCTGGAGGGCTTCGGTATCCGGATCGGCCATCGCATTCTCCGCTCGTCGGCATGACAGAATGACGAAGCGTCAGCCTATCACGCGCCGGGCGCCGCGAGAATGCCGGGCACTGATCAGCTTTCCGGGTGCCGGGCGTTCCAGGTGGCAGCGTATTCCGTGCAGAGCCGGTCGAGCTCGGCGCGGTCGGTGACGCCGGCTGGGCGGCCGCGCGAGGGCGAAGCCTGCTGGAACGGCACCGAGCGCTGATGCGCGACACGCCAGAGCCGCCGCAGCTCCTTCAACGGGTCGGCATGGTCGTCGACGCGGATGTCGAGGCTGGGCACGGGCTCGCCGCTCCAGACGCGGATCGCGGCGGATTGCTTGCCGCGCTTGTCACCGCCGGCCTTCTCGCCGGCCTCCAGCGCCACCAGCAAGCGCTCGTCGAAATCGAGCGCTGAGGCGGCGATGTAAGCCTTCAGCGTCTGCTGCACGACCTCGGGCCCGGCGAGCATGTTGCCGGCGACCGAGACCTGCGGTCCATCGACGGCACCGCACCAGTCGATGCAGGCCGTGCCCGTATGCGAGGCGGTCTTGCCGTCGCGGTCGATGACATGGAGCTGGCGATGGGCGCGGCCCTCGTCGGCTGCCGTCAGCGTCGCGATGATCTCGACCGCTGAACGGCCCTCCTGCAGGAGCCGAAGGCCGTCCACCCCGTAGAGCGGATTGACGAAGGCTTGCGTGGCGATCGCTCCGATCCGCCCGCCGCCATAGGGCACGCGGGCACCGACGGCGAAGGCGCAGGTCGAGACGGCGACGCCATAGGCGCCGGTAGCGGCGTCGCGGGCGACGATGGACCAGGTCATGTAGTCAGCTCCTCATCGCCCCGCAGCATAGGCCTGCATCAGACGCGGCGTCGCGGCGGCGCGCAAGAGGCCGTCATCGCCGCGTTCTGCCGCAGTCAGCCGCCCGACCGTCCAGGCCGGGGCCTTCTCCACGGCATGGCCCCTGCGCTCCAGCTCGGCGAGGGCCGCAGTGCCGATGCTCTCCTCGATCATCATATGGCCCGGCCGCGACGAGCGCGGGTAGAAGGAGGAGGGGAAATGCTGCGTGTGGAACAGCGGCAGGTCGATCGCTTCCTGCAGGTTGAGGCCGTGATGCACGCGGCGCAGGAACAGGCCGAGCTGCCACTGCTCCTGCTGGTCGCCGCCCGGCGTGCCAAAGGCGAGACGGGGCTTGCCGTGCTCGAAGGCGATCGAGGGCGTCAGCGTCGTGCGCGGCCGCTTGCCGGGCGCGAGCGAGGAGGGCAGGCCTTCTTCCAGCCAGAACATCTGGGCGCGGGAATTGAGCGGGAAGCCGAGCTCCGGGATGACCGGCGAGGATTGCAGCCAGCCGCCCGAAGGCGTCGCCGCGATCATGTTGCCCCATTTGTCGATGACGTCGATATGGACGGTGTCGCCCTTGCGCCCGGCCGCGACCATCGAGGCCATCGTCGGCTCGCCGACGCTGGCACCACCCTGGGTCGGCTGCGCGATGGCGCCGAGCGCCTTCATCGCATGCGCGACCTGCGCCTCGTAGCCGGAGACGACGCCCGGCCGCAGCTCCAGCGAGGCGCGCTCGCCGATCAGCCCGCGCCGCCCGGCCGCGTAATCCTCGGAGAGCAGCGTCGCCAGCGGCACCTTCACGAAATCCGGGTCGCCGTAATAGGCCTCGCGATCGGCGAAGGCGAGCTTCATCGCCTCGACGACATGGTGGACGAACTCGGGGCTGGCCGGCCCCATCCCGGCGAGATCGACGCCCTCCAGGATCTTCAGCGTCTGCAGGAAGGCCGGGCCCTGGCCCCAGGGCCCGATCTTGAAGACCTCCCAGCCGTGATAGGTCACCGAGGTCGGCGTCTCATAGGTCGGCTTGTAGTTCGCCATGTCCTGCGCGGTCAGCAGGCCCTTGTTGCGGCGGCCGGAGGAATCCATCACCTCCTGCGTGCGGCAGAAGCGATCCATCGCCTCGGCGACGAAGCCCTTGTACCAGGCGTCATAGGCGCCCTGGATCTGCTCCTGGCGGTCGCTGCCCTTGGCTTCCGCCTCGGCGAGGATGCGCTTGTAGGTCTCGGCCGCGGCCTTGTTGGCGAAGAGCTTGCGCGCCTCCGGAACATTGCCGCCCGGCAGGTAGACGTCGCCCGATGTCGCCCACTCGTTGCTGAAGAGGTCGGTCAGCTCGCGGATCGAATCCGAGACGCGCGGCAGCATCGGATGGCCGTTCTCGAAATAGCCGATCGCGGGTTCGAGAACGTCGCGCAGCTTCAGCCGGCCATGGTCGCGCAGCAGCGTCATCCAGCCGCCGAAGGCGCCGGGGATGACGGTGGCGAGCAGGCCGGAACCGGGGATCAGGTCGAGGCCGAGCGCCTTGTAGGCCGCGATGGTCGCGGCCTGCGGGGCGGGACCCTGTGCGCAGAGCGTCTCGACCTTCCCGGTTTCAGCCGAATAGAACACGGCGGGCATGTCGCCGGCCGGACCGACGAGATGCGGCTCCACCACCTGCAGCACGAAGGCCGCGGCGGCGCAGGCGTCGAAGGCGTTGCCGCCCTTTTCCAGCATCGCCATGCCGGACGCGGTCGCGAGCCAGTGCGTCGAGGTGACGACACCGAAGGTGCCGAGGATTTCGGGGCGGGTGGTGAACATGGGCGTATCCCTGAAGCCTAGTTTTCTTTCGGGTCGAGCGCGTCGCGCAGGCCGTCGCCGAGCAGGTTGAAGCCGAGCACGGCGAGGAAAATGCAGATGCCCGGCGCCACCGACATCCACGGCGCCTGCTCCATGAAGTTCTTGGCGACGTTGAGCATCTGCCCCCAGGATGGCGCCGGCGGCTGCTGGCCGAGGCCGAGGAAGGAGAGGGCGGCCTCCAGGATGATCGCCTGCGCCATGAACAATGTCGATTGCACCACGATGGGGGACAGGGTGTTGGGCAGCACATGGCGGAACATCAATCGAAGGTCTCGTGCCCCGACCGCCCGCGCACCCTCGACGAAATCCTCCGCTTTCACGCTCATCACCTGGCCTCGGATCAGCCGGATGAAGATCGGTACCGCCGAGAGGCCGATCGCGATCATCGCATTGGTCAGCGACGGGCCGAGCACGGCGGCGAAGGCGATGGCGAGGATCAGGAACGGGCAGGCGAGCAGGGCCTCGGTAACGCGCGAGATCACGATGTCGATCCAGCCGCCATACCAGCCGGCGAGCAGGCCGAAGGGCAGGCCGATCGCCACCGCGATCAGGACCGAGACGATGCCGGCGAGCAGCGAAGCCTGCGCACCGAAGAACAATCGCGAGACCTGATCGCGCCCGAGCTCGTCCGTGCCGAACCAGTACAGTTCCGAGGGGGGCTTTCGGATGGCGAGGAAGTTCGACTTGAACGGGTCGGCCAATGGCAGCACCGGCGCCAGCACCGCCATCAGCAGGAAGACCAGCACGATGCTGCCGCCGATCAGCGCCGACCTGTTGCGGATCAGTCGGGCGAGCACGCCGGGGCGGGCGCTGACGCCGCTCGCGGCGCCTGTCGAGGAGATGGAATCGAGCGATGCCATCAGCCGGCCCTCAGACGCGGATTGACGAGGACGTAGAGGATATCGGCGATGAGGTTCATCAGGATGAAGCCGATGGCCGTGCACAGCACCACGCCCTGCACCACGCCATAGTCGCGGTTGAACACGGCATCGACGATCAGCTTGCCGAAGCCGGGGATGGTGAAGACCTGCTCGGTCAGCACCGCGCCCGCCAGCAATTCGCCGAAGAGCAGGGTCGTCAGGGTGATGATCGGCATCAGCGCGTTGCGCAGGGCATGGCGATGCACGACCGCATCTTCGTCGAGCCCCTTGGCGCGGGCGGTACGGACATAGTCCGAGCGCAGCACCTCCAGCATCGCCGAGCGGGTATGGCGCATCAGGAAGGCGGCGAGCCCGTTGCCGAGCACGAAGGCCGGCATGATCAGGCGCTTGATCGCCTCCCACGGGTGCTCGAAGATCGATTCATAGCCCGAGGCCGGCAGCCATTTCAGGTGCACCGAGACCAGCAGGATCAGCATGATCCCGAACCAGAAATTCGGGATCGACAGCCCCGACAGCGCGACCGCGCTGGCGGAGTAGTCGACCACCGTGCCCTTGCGCCGCGCCGCCAGGATGCCGATCGGGATGCCGATGCAGATCGCGACGAGGATCGAGGCCGTGGCGAGCTGGATCGTCACCGGCAGCTTCTGCAGGATCAGGTTGAGCACCGGCTCGCCCGTGCGCAGCGAGCGGCCGAAATCGCCCTGCACGACCTGTCCGAGCCAGGCGAAGAACTGGACGAAGATCGGATCGTCCATCCGGTAGATCTCGCGCAGCCGCGCGATCACCTCGGGGTCGCGTTCCTCGCCGGCGATGACGAGGAAGGGGTCGCCCGGCAGCGCGCGCTGCAGGGCGAAGACGAAGAGCGATACCAGGAACAGCGTCGGGATCGCGATCAGGATGCGGCGGAGGATCAGGGTGAACATGATGCGCTCGAACCTGCTCCGTCATCCCGGATGTAGCGAAGCGGAACTCCGGGATCCATTGTAGAGAACTGCGCTCTACGATGGATCCCGGGTCGACCTTCGGCCGCCCGGGATGACGGCGCGATTGTGAAGCCGAAAGCTCCCCTCACGAGCGCTTCATTCCCGCCAGCCGGATGATGCCGTCGGGATTGATCGCGAAGCCCTGCAGGTTGGAGCGCATCGCGAAGAACACAGTCTGGTTATAGAGATAAACGATCGGCAATTCGTCCTGCAGGATCTTCTGCGCGGCGTCGTAGCGCTTCTTGCGTTCGGCCGGCTCGTAGATCGTGCGGGCTTCGTCCAGCAACTTGTCCACCTCCGCATTGGCGTATTTGCCGTCGTTCTGGTTGCCCTTCGAATGCGCGAAGGGGTGGATGTTGCCGTCCGGGTCGATGCGGCCGGACCAGCCGACGCGGCTCATCTGGAACTTGCCCTGCTGCTGGTCGCGCAGCTGGCTGGCGAATTCGGTCGAGCGGATCTGGATGTCGATGCCGGCTTCCTGCGCCATCGCCTGGATCACCTGGCCGAGCTGGGCGTCGACCGGGTTGTTGGTGACGAAGAGTTCGACCGAGACCTTGGACTGTCCGGCTTCCTTGAGCAGCGCCTTGGCCTTGGCGAGATCGCGGGCGGGAACGGGCAGGTCGGCGCTGACGTAGAAATTGCCGGGGTTGAACGGCTGGTTCGACGGCGCATAGAGCCCCTCGAACACGACCTGGCTCAGCACCTTGCGATCGATCGACAGCGAGAGCGCCTGGCGCACGCGCTTGTCCTTGCCCATCGGCTGGTTGGCGGCCTCGCCATTGTTCGTGTTGATGGTGATGCCCTGGTAGCCGAGATTGGCGATGCTCTCGATCTTCAGGGACTTGTCCGATTGGGCCGATTTCACATCGGTCGGGGCCAGCCGCTCCAGCATGTCGAGCTCGCCCGAGCGCAGATTGGCGAGGCGAACCGTCGTGTCGGGGATCGAGCGATAGAGCACGCGGTCGAAATTGTACTTGTCGGCCTCCCAGTGCTCTTTGAATTTTTCGAGCACGATGCGGTCGTTCTGCACGCGCTCGACGAACTTGTAGGGGCCGGAGCAGACCGGCTTCGCCGCGACATCGCCCGAGAGGGTCTTGGGCGAGAGCATCATGCCGGCGCGGTCGGTGAGCTGCGAGAGTAGCGTCGCGTCCGGGCGCTTCAGCTTCAGCACCAGCGTGGTGGCATCGGGCGCCTCGACGCTCTCGACCGATGCAAGCTCGGCCCTGCGCAGCGAATCGGGCAGGGTGCGGGCGCGGTCGAGATTGGCCTTGGCGGCCTCGGCGTTGAAGGCCTCGCCATCGTGGAACTTCGCATCGCTGCGCAGCTTCATCGTCAGCGTCAGCCCATCGGCCGAGAAATTCCACTCCGTCGCCAGCCGCGGCACCAGCTTCAGCTCCGGCGTGATGTCGACCAGCCGGTCGCACAGCCCCATGAAAACGATGCGGCCGACGAAGGTGCGCGCCTTGTGCGGGTCCAGCATGTCGGGGTCTTCCTGCAGGCCGATGCGCAGGGTGGATGGCGACTGGGCCAGGGCCGGCAACGTCGCGAGTGCGAGCGCGGCAGCGGAGATCGCAACCTTCAAAAGCTTCATGATTTCCCCTCGTTCCGGACGGTTGTCGGCGAACGTTCCCGCCGCGTCGGCAGCGGGTCGTCCTGCTCAATTCGTTCCTTGTGGCACTAACCTGACTCAGAACGAGGCCGGCGTCGATGATGCGCCGCATCAATTCGCAGGCAGCGCTGCCTGCCCTGTGGGCAGGCGCGGCCTGGCGGTAAGCGGGTTCCATGTCCGGGGCGGACATGCACGATGCGGCGATGGCGGTCGCCACCCCTTTCGGCAGGGGCTAGAACGGCGATCGCAAGGCAAGGCCCGCGTGGGGCAGGGGAGAATGAGCATGCTGCTGGGCGTGATCGCCGACGACATGACGGGTGCGACCGATGTCGCGCTGATGCTGAACCGGGCGGGCATGCGCACCGTTCAGGTCATCGGCGTGCCTCCGGCCGGCTCCGCCCTGCCTGAGGCCGATGCCGTCGTCGTCGCGCTGAAATCGCGGACCAACCCGGTCGCCGATGCCGTCGCGGATTCGCTCGCCGCCTGCGAGGCGCTGCTCAAGGGCGGCGCGCGCCAGATTCTGTTCAAATACTGCTCGACCTTCGATTCGACGGCCGAGGGCAATATCGGGCCGGTGGCGAATGCTCTGGCGGAGCGGCTGGGCGCCAAGCTCGCCATCGTCTGCCCGGCTTTCCCGGCGAATGGCCGCTCGATCTATCAGGGCTATCTCTTCGTCGGGGCCGTGCCGCTGCATGAAAGCTCGATGAAGGACCACCCGCTGACGCCGATGCGGGATTCCAGCCTGATGCGATTGATGTCGGCACAGGCGAAGACCGAGACCGGCCTCGTCGACTACGCCACCGTGCTCGCCGGTCCGGCCGCCGTGAAGGCGCGCCTCGCGAAGTTGCAGGCCGACGGCATCCGCTATGCCGTCACCGACGCGCTGACAAATGAGGACCTGATGACGCTCGGCCATGCCGTGTCCGAGCATGTCCTGCTGACCGGAGGCTCGGGCATCGCCATGGGCCTGCCGCAGAATTTCCGCCGCGCCGGGCTTCTGCCGGAGCGTCCCGGCCCGCAGGATCTGAAGGCGCCGGCCGGTCGCGCCGGCATCATCTCCGGCAGCTGCTCGACCGCGACGCGCGGCCAGATCAAGGCGGCGCTGGAGGCAGGCTATCCCGCGCTCAAGGTCGATCCGCTGGCGCTGGCCGATGGCAGCCAGGACGCCGCCGGCCTTGCCGCATGGGCCTTGGCGCAGCCGGCCGACAAGCCGTTCCTCGTCTACTCCAGCGACGATCCGTCGGAGGTCGCGGCCGTGCAGGACAAGCTCGGCCGCGATAGGGCTGGAGCCATCGTCGAGGAGGCCTTTGCCGAACTGGCGCGCCGGCTTTCCGAGGGCGGCGTGACGCGGCTTCTCGTCGCTGGCGGCGAGACTTCAGGCGCGACTGTGCTGGGCTTGAGTATCCGCACGCTGGAGATTGGCCCCGAAATCGACCCCGGCGTGCCCTGGACCCGCGTCGTCGACGGGCCGGAGATGGTCGTCGCGCTGAAGTCCGGCAATTTCGGCACGCCGGATTTCTTCCTGAAGGCCTGGAGCCTGCTGCGCTGATGCCCGATTTGCCTGCGCTGAATCTCGTATAGGATCAGCCTGCGAACTGGGAGCCGGCATGGACATGGCATTTCTGGGCGAACTTCTGACCAGCGTGGCGGATCGCGGCCGCGCGCTGATCGGCTTCGAGCGTTTCCTGGGGAGCCGCTCGCGCCCGATCGACAAGCTCTGCGAGGACCTGCTCTCCGGCCGCGGCGAGGCCTCGGGCATGGCGCTGGCGCAAGCTGTGCTGGAAGCCTGGCAGGGGCTCGACAAGCCCGGTCGGCTCGCCTTCTTCAATATGCTGCAGGAGCGCTTCGGCCCCGATCACGACCGCCTCGATGCGGCGATCGAGGCCTATCGCGCCAAGCCGGATGCCGCGACGATCTCGGCGCTTCATCTCGCGGCCGAGCCGCGGCGGCAGGAGCTGTTGCGCCGCCTCAACCTCGCGCCCGAAGGCACGCATGTGCTGGTGCGCATGCGCGAGGCGCTGTTCGAGGCCATGGCGGCGGAGCCGGAGCTGAAGGGCATCGATGACGATTTCCGCCATCTCTTCGGCTCCTGGTTCAACCGCGGCTTCCTTGTCCTGCGTCGCATCGACTGGCGCACGCCCGCCAACGTGCTGGAGAAGATCATCCGCTACGAGGCGGTGCACGAAATCCAGGGCTGGGACGATCTGAGGCGCCGGCTGGAGCCGGCGGACCGGCGCTGCTTCGCCTTCTTCCATCCGCAGCTCGTCGACGATCCCCTGATCTTCGTCGAGGTCGCGCTGACCGGCGGTATCCCGCGCAGCATCGGCGAGGTGCTGGAGCCCGAGCGCGCGATCCTGCCCGCGCAGCAGGCGACGACGGCGGTGTTCTACTCGATCTCGAACTGCCAGGAGGGTTTGCGCGGCATCTCCTTCGGCAATTTCCTGATCAAGCAGGTGGCCGAAGACCTGAAGCGCGAACTGCCGGGGCTCGATACCTTCGTCACGCTCTCGCCGGTGCCCGGCTTCGCGCGCTGGCTTGCCGATATTGCCAAGGAGCCCGGCGATCTCGTCCTCACCAATGAGGAGCGCTCAGAAATGGCCCGCCCGGCCGGCGAGACGATCTCGCTCGACGATGCCACGAAGGCGCGCCGCGACAAGCTGCTCGGCCAGATGATGGCGCAGTACATGCTGCGGGCACGCACCAGCTCGGGCCGCGTCATCGATCCCGTCGCTCGATTCCATCTTGGCAACGGCGCGCGGCTGGAGCGGATCAATGTCGGCGGCAATCTCTCGGCGCGGGGCCTGCGTGAGTCCCATGGCGTGATGGTCAATTACCGCTACGACCTCGACGACATCGAGACCAATCACGAGGCCTTCGCCACCCGCAACACGGTGGTGGCCTCCTCCGGCGTGCGCAAGCTGCTGCGCCCGGCGGCGAGTTGAGTGTTGTGCAAATCCCCTCAGCCCTCATCCTGAGGAGCCGCGACAGCGGCGTCTCGAAGGATGCTCCAGACGGTTCGGGAGCCTTTTGGAGCATCCTTCGAGACGCAGCCTCCGGCTGCTCCTCAGGATGAGGGCTGCATTGTAGACGACATCGATACGGAAACGCCTGAAAGGACCCGAAATCATGGGCAACCACCTCTTCGACCTGATCCGCTCGCGCATGCCGGCGCCCGACGCGCCCTTCGCGCTGCTCGATGACGGCCGGCGTTTCTCCTATGGCGACATGGTCGCGGTGTCCGCGCACTTCGCGAACGCCCTCGTCGGGCTTGGCGTGAAGCCGGGCGATCGCGTCGCCGTCCAGGTCGAGAAGAGCTTCGAGGCGCTGATGCTCTATCTCGGAACGGTCCGGGCGGGTGCGATCTTCCTGCCGCTTAACACCGCCTATACCCCGGCCGAGATCGAGTATTTCCTGGGCGATGCCGAGCCAGCCGTCTTCGTCTGCGATCCCGCCAAGGCTGAGGCCCTGCGTCCCTATGCCGAGAAGGCCGGCGCGAAGCTGGAGACACTCGGCATCGGCTCTGGGAGCCTGCTCGACAAGGCGAATGCGGCTCCGATGACTTTTGCCGACGTCGCGCGCGGGCCGGACGATCTCGCCGCGATCCTCTACACCTCCGGCACGACCGGCCGCTCCAAGGGCGCGATGCTCAGCCACGACAACCTGTCGTCCAATGCGCTGGCGCTGGTCGATTACTGGCGCTTCACGAAGGGCGACGTGCTGCTCCACGCCCTGCCGATCTTCCATACCCACGGCCTCTTCGTCGCGACGAACGTGATCCTCTTGTCCGGCGCCTCGATGATCCTGCTGCCCAAGTTCGATCCCGAGCAGGTCTTCAAATATCTGCCGCAGGCGACGAGCATGATGGGCGTGCCGACCTTCTATGTCCGCCTGCTGCAGGATGCCCGCCTGACCAAGGAGGCGACGAAGCACATGCGTCTCTTCGTCTCCGGCTCGGCGCCGCTGCTGGCCGAGACGCATCGCGAATGGCGCGAGAAGACCGGCCACGCCATCCTCGAGCGCTACGGCATGACCGAGACCAACATGAACACCTCGAACCCCTATGAGGGGGACCGGGTGGCCGGCACGGTCGGCTTCCCGCTGCCGGGGGTCTCGGCCCGCGTCACCGATCCCGAGACCGGTAAGGAGATCGCCCGCGACGAGATCGGCATGATCGAGGTCAAGGGCCCCAACGTCTTCAAGGGCTACTGGCGCAACCCGGAGAAGACCAAGGCCGAGTTCAGGGCCGACGGCTTCTTCATCACCGGCGACCTCGGCAAGATCGACCCGGCCGGCTACGTCCATATCGTCGGGCGCGGCAAGGACCTGATCATCACCGGCGGCTACAACGTCTACCCCAAGGAAGTCGAGACCGAGATCGACGAGATGCCGGGCGTGATCGAGAGCGCCGTCATCGGTTGCCCGCATCCCGATTTCGGCGAGGGCGTCACGGCCGTCGTGGTCTGCAAGCCCGGCGCCGATGTCACCGCGAAGGGCATCGCCGCGGCGCTGGAGCAGCGGCTTGCCAAGTTCAAGCAGCCGAAGCAGGTCTTCGTCGTAGCGGAACTGCCGCGCAACACCATGGGCAAGGTCCAGAAGAACCTGCTGCGCGAGCAGTACAAGGATATCTACGCCAAGCAGCTGAAGGCGGGTGAGTAAGCCTCTCTACCTTCATCGCGTGTCACCCCGGCCGGAGCGAAGCGAAGGGCCGGGATCCATGCCTGAACCTGTGCCGGAGGTGCTCCGGCATGGATCCCGGGTCTCCCTTTGGTCGCCCGGGATGACGGCGCGTTTGAGTGGGCTCACACCAGCGCCGGCACGCCGAGTTCGATCATTTCGCCATCGGCGGGGATGCGCAGGCGCCGCGTATCGACGCCGCGTTCCTTCGCCGCCTTGCGGAGAGCGGTGCGGCTGATTGTGGCGTGATCGAGCGCCTCCATATGCGTCGCGATCACGGTCGCCAGCGGAAAGGCCTCGGCGAGGTCGAGCGTCTGCTCATCGTCCATCACGATCAGCGTGTTGTCCCACATCGCCCCGCAGGAATGCGTGACGATCACGTCCGGCCCCGTCGCCGTCGCGGCATCGCGCAGCGGCGGATAGAGCACGCTGTCGCCGCACCAGTAGAGCGTCGGCTCGCCCGGCGCCTCGAAGCTCAGGCCCATCACCGGCCCCATCTTGTCGGCGACGGCCCCGGTTCCGTGCTGGGCCGGATGTCGCTTCAGGATGATCGGCCCCAACCTGACGTAGCAGTCGATCGCCGTGATTGAGGAGAAACCCGCCTGCGCGATCGCGGCCTCGTCGCCGGGCTGGCAGATGACGGGCAGGTCCTTTGGCAGGCTCTCCTTGGCGACCTCGTCGAAATGGTCGGCATGCAGGTGCGAGACGATCACCGTGTCGACGCCCGTGATGATGTCCTCGATCGGCTCGGGCAGCTCGACCATTGGGTTCTCCGAGCGCCCGGTGAAGGAACGGCGGCTATGGCGCGGGCCGAAATCCGGGTCGATCAGGAAAGTCCTGCCGCCATAGGTGAGCTTCAGCGTCGCGTTGCGGAGAAGTTTGAGCTTCATATCCGTCGGCTCCTCCTGCATCGGACCGAAGAATGGGGACCATTTTTCGAAAAAACCGATGCGGTAACAAAGAGTTAGATCGTCGCTTTGCGTCCGCGAGGACGCGCGATGATCTAGTCTCGGGAGGAGCATTGTTCCGCATCCCGCCACGAGGAGACCAGTTCGGATTTGTGAAGCTCTTTCCACGTTCGCGTGACGTATCAGCTTGGTTTGGAACGATCGCGAGCCCGTGTCCTGAGAGCTTGCTTTAAAATATGCGGGTCATCCCGGGTGACCGCAGGGAGACCCGGGATCCATTCCGGAACCTTTTTCGGACGGGCTCCGGAATGGATCCCGGATCTCCGCTTTGCTCCGTCCGGGATGACCGCGCTTTTGGCTTGATCAGACAGTCTGTCACGCCGCCGCGAACTGTCCGTAGGGCACGCTCTCGCGCGCCTTGCGCAGCGCGCTCGCCCACCAATGGAGCTGCGCCAGCATCGTCGCCATCGCCTGTTCCGCGCGGTCGGCATCGAGCAGGGTGCCCTCCGCATCGAAGCGGCTCCAGACATCGGCGAAGGCGACGCCGTCGCGGATCGGCGCGGCGTGCAGTTCCCCGAAGACGAGGCGCAATTGCTCGACGGCGCGCAGGCCCCCCGAGATGCCGCCATAGGAGACGAAGCCCACGGGCTTGCCGCGCCACTCCTGCCCGACGGCGTCGATCAGGAATTTCAGGATCGCCGGGTAGCCGCGGTTGTATTCCGGCGTCACGACGACGAAGCCGTCGGCCCAGCCGATGATGCTCCTGAGCTCTTCAAGCGCTGGGTGCTTGCCGCTGACATGGCGCGGCGGCAGGTCGATCTCGCCGGGGTCGACGACCGCGAGGTCGAAGGGGCCGTCGCCCGCGATCTGGGAGATCGCCCAGCCGGCGACCTTGTCGCAGAAGCGGCCTTCGCGGCTGCTGCCATAGATCAGGGCGAGCCTGATCCGCGTATCGACCTTCTGGTGCATGGAGGCGCTCCGGTTTGCATCACGGGAGCGCGGCTTATAGAACCTCAAGTAAGGTTAAGGTCAAGAGGCGTATTCCGATGTCCCAGCAGGCGCGTTTGCCGGGCGAACTCAGTGTCGGCGATGTCGCCCGCCGCAGCGGCCTTGCCGTCTCGGCATTGCATTTCTATGAGGCGGAAGGGCTGATCCGCAGCCATCGCACGCAGGGCAACCAGCGCCGCTATGCCCGCGAGGTGCTGCGCCGGGTCGCGATCATCAAGGTGGCGCAGCGCGCCGGCATTCCGCTGAAGACCATCCGCGAGGCCTTCAAGGCGCTGCCACAGGAGCGCACGCCGACCGTGGCGGACTGGACGCGGCTTTCATCCGCCTGGAAGCAGGAGCTGGAGCGCCGCATCGACCGGCTGACACGGTTGCGCGACCACCTGAACGGCTGCATCGGCTGCGGCTGTCTCTCGGTGCGGGATTGCCCGCTGCACAACCCGTTCGACCGCCTGGCCGAGGAGGGGCCGGGGCCGCGCCTCCTCGATCCCGAGTGAGGGGCGGGAGGGGAAATGTCGCTTGTTACAAGCGCACCGTCATCCCGGACAAGCTGCGCAGCAGCGCCGATCCGGGATCCATCGTAGGGCTCTGCGCTCTATGATGGATCCCGGGTCAAGCCCGGGATGACCCGGTGGGGTGGTCGAGCTCTATCGATCAATCCGCCTTGTAGAGCGTGTCGAGCGGCATGCGTGCGACATCGGCCATGAGCGCGACGAAGCCCTTCGCCTGCAATGCGGCCGTTGCCTTGCCTTTCTTGGCAGTCGCGAGGGTCGCGTCGCCTGCGGCACCGGCCCGGTTCACATCCTGCGCCATCCAGGCGAAGGCATGCGGACCGGTCGGGCGCAGGTGGGCATAGCCTTCCTCGGCCATGGTCACCGTATGCGGCTTGAACAGCGCGGCCTTGCTCATGTCGACGAGGTCGGGCCGGAAATGCAGCATCAGCGAGGTCTCGACATCGCCGCCATGAATGCCGTGGCGGACATCCAGCTCTCCATAGAGCCCTTCAGGCAGGCCGAAGGATGTCCAGGCGGTGCAGACGGCGAGCATGCCGTGGTCGACGCGCAGCTCCCGCGCCACGATCTTCATCGGATCGACATTGCCGCCATGCGAGGTGACCAGCACGAGCTTGCGCAGGCCCGCCCGCTTCACGCTCTCGCCGATCTCCAGCCAGGAGCGGATCGCGCACTCCCAGCCGATCGTCACGGTGCCCGGCGAATGCAGGTGCTCGTTCGACTTGCAGACGGCCTGCGTCGGCAGGACGAGAACGTCGAGATCGACTGGCACCAGCGGCATTGCCTCGGCCAGCATCCCGTTCATCACGGTGGTGTCGACCGAGACCGGCAGATGCGGGCCGTGCTGCTCGATCGCCGCCAGCGGCAGCACCGCGACGGTGCGGTCAGGCGAAAGCGTGGCGAAGTCGGAGCTCTTCAGGTCGCCCCAGAAACGTGCGGTCATGATCAGGCCTGTCAGGAGCCGGCTTGATCGCCTTGTTTCTGTGCAGAAACCCGACGGCCCGGCGTTGCATTGTCCCGTCGTCCTATCGCATGGGATAAGGAGACGGGCCAGTGGCCGGGCCGGCCGCAGCGCGAGGGGAGAGAGCGAGATGACGACGATGAAATATCGTGTGAACCGGCGTGCCGCACTCGGGCTGATCGGCGGCTCCACCGCCTCCCTGCTGATCCCTGTGCCGGGCGCGCGCGTCAACGCGCAGACGCTCGACAAGGTCAGCTACCAGACCAACTGGCGCGCCCAGACCGAGCATGGCGGCTTCTATCTCGCGGCGACCAACGGCATCTACAAGAAATACGGCCTCGACGTGGAGATCCGTCCCGGCGGCCCGCAGCAGAACCCGACCCAGCTCCTGCTCGGCGGCCGCGTCGACATGATCATGGGCAACTCGCTGGAGGCGCTCAGCTTCGCGCATGAGAACCTGCCCTTCCTCTGCATCGCCTCGATCTTCCAGAAGGACCCGCAGGTCCTGATCTCGCATCCGGGCCAGGGCAACGACACGCTCGCCGATCTGAAGGGCAAGCCGATCCTGATCGCGGTGCAGGCCCGCGTCGGCTTCTGGCCCTTCCTGAAGCTGAAGTTCGGTTTCCAGGACGAGCAGATTCGTCCCTACACCTTCAACATGGCGCCGTTCCTGGCCGACAAGAAGCTGACGCAGCAGGGGTTCCTGTCTTCCGAGCCGTTCGTCATCCGCAAGGCGGGCGTCGAGCCGGTCGTGCATCTCCTCGCCGATGCCGGCTTCGAGAACTACAACACCACGATCACGATCTCCCGGAAGATGGTCCAGGAGAAGAAGGAGCTGGTGCAGCGCTTCACCGACGCCACGCTGGAAGGCTGGGCCGAGTACATGAAGGGCGGCCCCGGCAACGCCGCCGCCAATGCCCGGATCCTGAAGGATAATCCCGACATGGATCAGGAGAAGATCGACTATGCGCTCAAGGTGATGAACGATCGCGGCATCGTCGTCTCCGGCGACGCCAAGACGCTCGGCATCGGCGCGATGACCGATGCGCGCTGGGCGAGCTTCTACAAGACGATGAGCGAGGCCGGCGTCGTCCCGGCCGGCGTCGACGTGAAGAAGGCTTACAGCCTCGACTTCGTCAACAAGGGCATCGGCAAGGGCTGATTCAGGCCTCTGCGAAAAAAAAACGGGTCATCCCGGACAAGCCGCGATAGCGGCGCCGATCCGGGATACATGCCTGAACCGTTCCGGCATGGACCTCGGGTCTTCCTTCGGTCGCCCGGGATGACGCGGCGTTATTGGTATCGAGATCGGATCATCAGGCTTTGGACACAGCCTATCTAAGCACACCCCCAGGCAAGGAGAGCGCCGGCACCCCGCTGGTGGCGATCCGGCACGTTTCGAAGCAATTCGCCAACGGCACGCTCGCCGTTCGCGATGTCGATCTGGAGCTCGGGGCAGGGCAGTTCATCAGCCTGCTCGGCCCCTCCGGCTGCGGAAAGTCGACGCTGCTGCGCATGATCGCCGGCCTTGGCGCGCCGACGACCGGTTCCATCACCTGGCCGGGCGAGACCGGCGAGGCGCAGGGTAGCGCCGGCCATGGCGCACGCGATCTCGGCTTCGTCTTCCAGGATCCGACGCTGATGCCCTGGGCCAACGCGCTCGCCAACGTCATGCTGCCGCTGAAGCTCAAGGACGTGCCAAGGGCCGAGGCCGAGGCGCGCGCCGCCGAGATGCTGGCGCTGGTCGGGCTCAAGGGTTTCGAGACATCCTATCCGCGCGAATTGTCCGGCGGCATGAAGATGCGCGTCTCGATTGCGCGTGCGCTGGTGATGCGGCCGAAGATCCTGCTGATGGACGAGCCCTTCGCGGCGCTCGACGAGATCACGCGCCATCGCCTCAACGACGACCTGCTGGCGCTGTGGGAGCGCGAGCGCTTCACCGCCGTCTTCGTCACCCATTCGGTCTTCGAGTCCGTCTATCTCTCGCAGCGCATCGTGGTGATGGCGGCGCGCCCCGGCCGGGTCATGGCCGATCTTTCGGTCGATGCCGCCTACCCGCGCGACGACCTGTTCCGGACCTCCGGCGAATATGCCCATCTCTGCCGCGTCGCCTCCACCAAGCTCAAGGAGGCGATCGGCCAATGAGCGCGCCCGTCGAAACACTGAGCCCGGACGGCACCGACGCGCAGGCGCTGCCCGTCGTGATGGCCGAGACCCGCATCCTCGGCCTGCCTGCCAGCGTCTGGCCGCGCATCCTCGCGCCGCTGGTCATCGGCGTCGCTGTGCTGGGGCTCTGGGAGTTCGCCGTTCGCTGGAACGAGATCCCGCATTATGTCCTGCCTGGGCCGATCCTCGTGGGACAGACGCTGGTCGCGGATTGGGGCACGCTGTCCGGGTCGCTCTGGGTCACCTTGAAGATTACCTTCATGGCGTTGGCCGCCGCGGTCGTCGTCGGCGTGACGCTCGCCGTGCTGTTCAGCCAGTCGAAATGGCTGGAGATGGCGCTTTTGCCCTATGCCGTCATCCTGCAGGTCACGCCGATCGTCGCCATCGCCCCGCTGATCATCATCTGGGCCAACGACATCGACCTGTCGCTCCTGATCTGTGCCTGGATCGTCGCCTTCTTCCCGATCCTGTCGAACACGATCCTCGGGTTGAACTCGGCCGACCACAATCTCGTCAACCTGTTCGAACTCTACGGGGCCTCGCGCTGGCAGACGATGCGCTATCTCAAGCTGCCGGCGGCGCTACCTTATTTTCTGGCTGGCTTGAAGATTTCGGGCGGCCTCGCGCTGATCGGCGCGGTCGTGGCGGAGTTCGTCGCAGGGACCGGCGGCAGCGCTTCGGGGCTGGCCTATCGCATCCTGGAAGCAGGCTACCAGCTCAAGATTCCGCGTGTCTTCGCGGCGCTGGTGATGATCTCGCTGTCAGGCATCGCGATCTTCCTGGCGACCAGCCTGATCTCGCATCTTCTGCTGCACCGCTGGCACGAAAGCGCCATCCGCCGCGAGAACTGAGCGGCCCGCCCGGCGAAGCTAGACGAAATAGGCGAGCTTGCGCTCGGCCGGCAGCGCGTCGATCTCGCGCAAGGCCGTTTCCGAGGGGCTCGCACCCAGGCGCGCGGGCTCCGGCAGTGCGGCATCGGCTTCGTCGAACACGATATCGTCGTCGAGCAGGTGGACGGTCGCGAAACGCGCTTCGGAGGCGGCGTCCTTGAATTCCAGAGGAACCGGCTCTTGGCCGTCGGTCGCGATGTCGAGATCGTCGTAGTGGCGCGGCGCGGCGGAGGGAGGCGGCACCGTCATCGCAGCCATCGACTCGAAGTTCACGCTGCTCTCGCGCGAAACCTCGCCGAAGGCCCGCAGGCTGGAATCCAGCATCGCGATGGTGTCGGCGATCTTGTCGATGCGCTGGACCACGCTGTCGACCACCCCGATCGCCGTCGAGATATCGGCGGCACGGTGATCGAGCGCATCGCAGGCTTCCGTATCCGCTCCGGTTTCGCGCAGCGCCCAGGCGGCCTCCTGGATGCTCTCGGTCGCGGCGAGCACAGAGCCGGCGGCCTTCTCGATCTGGGCGGCGAGCCCGGACGAGCGCGCTTCGGCCTTGCCGCTGATGCGTTCGAGATCCGTGCGCAGGTCGCTGATCAGCGCGGCTGCCTCGATCAGATTGGCTTCCCGGCTGGTCTCCTGCACGCCGAGGCCGACGACCCGTTCGATCCTCTGGATGGCGCCGAGCAGTTGCAGCGTGTCCGCCTGCCGGTTGCGCTTGGCGTACTCGACCATGAACCAGCGACCGCGCGCCGTTTCCATCACCGCGGCTTCGATCGCCACATAGTCGGCCTGGCTCAGCGGTGTCAGCGAGCGCGCGTCGCCCATGACGAATCTGCCTTCGAAAGGACCGGCCGAATCAGGAGGCGGTCGTGACGTTACAATCCGAGCCTGCCTTGCGATTTCTTAAGGAATTGCTGCTTTCGCCCCGAACTGGAACAAATCGCCGGAGAAGGCGCGGTTCCCGAGCCTTTCGCGGCATTGGCGGCGCAGCGGAAAGCACTGGATTGCCCGAAACTTGCCAAGCTCGCGCAGCACGGCAATACAGGGCAGGGGTGGAGGCTGGTGTGGCCCGCGATACGCGGTCGCGCAAATGCTGCATGGCCGTTTCGGCCAGGGGAACAAGGACCTCACGGCGATATGGCGAGCCTCGATTACGCCGAACCGCAGGCGACTATCCGCGATGACGCGGGCGCGCTCGCGGTGGCGCTCTCGGGCTCATGGAGCGCCGACCGCGCCCCGCGCATCGAGGAGCTGATCGGCGAGATCACCGAGCGCCTCCCTGCAACCTCCGGCGCCCGGATCGATCTCTCCGACGTGACGCGGCTCGATACGCTCGGCGCCTATGTCCTCAACCGCCTGAAGGCCCGGCAGGAGCGTGACGGCGTCGAAATCGAACTCGTCAGCAGCAGGCCGGAGCACGGCATCCTCCTGGCCGAAGTCCAGGTCCATGACGACGATCCGCCGAAGCCGCACCGGCATGTCGGTGTCGTCGACATTCTCGTCGATATCGGGGAGGGCGTCGTGCGTTTCGGCCGCGACATGGTCGGCGGTGCCATGTTCCTCGGCGAGGTCGTGGTCGGCTCGGTCAGTGTCGTGCTCGGCCCGCGCAAGTTCCGGGGGCCGTCGCTGATAAACCAGATCGAGCTGATCGCCTTCAACGGCGCGCCGATCATCATGCTGATCTCGTTCCTGGTCGGCTGCATCGTCGCGCAGCAGGGCATCTTCCAGCTTCAGCAATTCGGCGCCTCCGCCTTCGTGGTGAACCTGACCGGCATCCTGATCCTGCGCGAACTCGCGGTGTTGCTGACCTCGATCATGATCGCCGGCCGCTCGGGCTCGGCCTTCACCGCCGAGATCGGCTCGATGAAGATGCGCGAGGAGATCGATGCGCTGCGCGTGATGGGCCTCGATCCGATCGAGGTTCTGGTGGTGCCGCGCATCCTCGCGCTCATCATCTCGCTGCCGATCCTCACCTTCATCTCGGCGATGGCCGGGTTGGTCGGAGCCGGGCTCGTGTCGTGGCTCTACGGCGGCATCGGCGTCGACACTTTCCTCGCCCGCCTGCAATCGGTCATCACCTGGAAGCATTTCGCCGTTGGCCTGATCAAGGCGCCCTTCATGGCCTTCGTGATCGGGCTGATCGCCTCGATCGAGGGGCTCGCGGTCAAGGGCTCGGCGGAATCGCTCGGCCGGCAGGTCACGGCCTCGGTGGTGAAGGCGATCTTCATGGTCATCGTCGTCGACGGGCTCTTCGCCATATTCTTCGCCTCGATCGAGTTCTGACGATGACGCTGCGGGACGCTTCTCATCCTCACCATCGGACGCAGGCTCCCGGCGAACCCGAGGCCGTCATCCGCGTCCGTGACCTCAAGGTCGCCTTCGGCGACAAGGTGATCATGGACGGGCTCGATCTCGACGTGATGCGCGGCGAGATACTCGGCTTCGTCGGGGGCTCCGGACAGGGCAAGTCGGTGCTGACGCGCACGATCCTCGGCCTCGTCCGCAAGCGGCGGGGTACGATCGAGGTCTTCGGCGAGGATGTCGACGATCTCAACCAGCAGCAGCGCCGCGTGCTCGAGCGGCGCTTCGGCGTCATGTTCCAGCAGGGCGCGCTGTTCTCGGCCCTGACCGTGAAGCAGAACATTCAGGTGCCGATGCGCGAGTACCTCCAGCTCTCGCCGGACCTGCTCGACGAACTGGCGATGGTGAAGCTCGATCTGGTCGGCCTGCCGCGGGACGCCGCCGACAAGGCGCCTTCCGAGCTTTCTGGCGGCATGATCAAGCGGGCGGCTCTGGCCCGCGCGCTCGCGCTCGATCCCGAGATCGTCTTTCTGGACGAGCCGACATCGGGGCTGGACCCGATCGGCGCCGCCGAATTCGACGATCTGATCATGACCCTGAAGCAGACGCTGGGCCTCACCGTCTTCATGGTAACCCACGACCTCGACAGCCTGTATCATGCCTGCGACCGAATCGCCGCTCTGGCGGACAAGAAGGTGATCGCGGTCGGCCCGCTGGCGGCGATGCTGGCGTCCGACCATCCATGGTTGAAGGCCTATTTCGGCGGGGAGCGCGCCATGGCCAGGCTGCCGGCGGGAGAGCAGGGACAAAACGGCTAGACGATGGAATCGCGCGCCAATTATGCACTCGTCGGTCTGTTCACGCTCGCGGTCCTCGCGGCGGCTTTCGGCTTCGTCTACTGGTTCAACAGTGGTGGGGCGGGAAGCAAGGAGAATATCCGCGTCATCTTCACCGGCACGGTGACTGGGCTTGGCCGCGGATCAAGTGTGCTGTTCAACGGCCTGCGCGTCGGCGAGGTCACCAATATCGAACTCCAGCCGGACGACCCGCGCCGCATCTACGCCGTAATCCAGGTCGCCAACACGACGCCCTTGCGCGAGGACACGCGCGCGCGCATCGAGGCTCAGGGCTTGGCTGGCGTGGTCGCGCTCCAGCTCATCGGCGGCGATCCCACGGCGCCGGTCCTGAAGGCCAAGCCCGGCGAGCCGATGCCGACGATCATCGCCGAGCGCTCGGAGCTGCAGGACATCATCGAGACCGTGCGCAACGTCGCGCAGAAGGCCGATGGCATGCTCACCTCGCTCGATGGGCTGATCAAGCAGAACGCCACGCCGATCAACAACACCGTCCGCAATGTCGAGAAGTTCTCGCAGGCGCTCGGCAACAATGCCGATGGCATCGACAAGCTGATGGCGAGTTTCGGCAGCATTGCCGAGACGATCCAGCCGCTTTCGCAGAAGCTGCAATCGCTGAGCGAGGAGCTGACCGCGGTGGTGCGTTCGGTCGATCGCAACCGGATCGCCAGCATCGTCGACAATGTCGACAAGTTCACCGGCGCGCTCGGCGGCTCGAGTGCCGATGTCGCCAAGGCAGTCAAGGACGCAGCTTCGATTACGGCCAAGCTGGACAAGGCGGCAGACCAGATAGAAGGCGTGCTGAAGGCCGCCACGGGCTTCCTTGAATCCGGATCGGGTCCCGATGGCCGCACCGCCTTCCAGGAGGTCGCCGATGCCGCCAAGTCGATCCGGACGCTGGCCGATAATCTCGACAAGCGCACGGCCGAGATCACCGCCGGCATCAGCCGCTTCACCGGGCCGGGCCTGCGCGATGTCGAGTCGCTGGCATCGGATGGCAAGAGGACCTTGACGGAACTCAACCGCACTTTGCGGAATTTTGAACGCAACCCGCAGCAGTTCATTTTCGGCGGCAAGCCGCCGCTTCCCCAGTACAACGGATCCCGCTAGCCCATGACGACCGAGGTTCAGCTTCCTCCGGCCCGCCGGGCTCGCCGCTTTCTCCCCGTCCTGGCCGTGGCCGCGCTGCTTGCCGGCTGCGGCGGCGGAGCGACGCCGACCACCTTCGATCTCTCGGCACCCGGCGGGCTCGGTAAGGTCGGCGGCTCGCGGGCCATCATGGTGGTGGCCGAGCCGACGGCGGTCCAGGCGCTCGATTCCGATCGCGTCATCGTCCGGGATTCGAGCGGCGCGCTCTCCTTCGTCGGCGGCGCGCAATGGGCGGACCGGGTTCCGGCGCTGGTGCAGGCCCGCCTGATCCAGACCTTCGAGAATGCCGGCCGGGTCGGCTCGGTCTCCGGTCCGGGGCAGCGCATCTCCCCCGACGTGCAGCTCAACACCAATATCCGCAGCTTCAACATCGATGCGGCGACGAGCACGGCGGTGGTCGAGATCACTGCCCGGATCGTCGGCGACCGGACCGGACAGATCCAGCGGGCGCGCCTGTTCGCGGCGCGTGTGCCGGCCGGCGCGGTCGACGGACCGGGGGCAACCCAGGCGCTCGACCGGGCGCTGTCGCAGGTGCTGGTCGAGATCGTGCGCTGGGCGCGCTGAGCGCGTCCGGCTGTCGCTGGTGATTTTCTTCGGCCCGCGGCTGCGCTAGGCTGTGATTCTGGCTCGGCCCGAGCCTCCCCCCTCCAGCCGGGGAAGCATCATCATGCAGGGCATTCCGACGACATGACCGACTGTCCGGGCATCACGCATGAGGAGGGATTGCGCCAGCTGCTCGCGATAGGAGGTTCACGTCATGAGTTTGTCGGCCCCGATCCATCAGTTGAAGCGCAAGGCCAGGCTTATGAGCCGGGCGGAACGCATACCGTTGCACGCCGCACTCGATCGCATCGCGGCAGAGGAAGGCTATCGCAGCTGGAGCCTGCTCACGGCAAAGCAGCCGGGAATGACATCGGTTCGCGCCTTTTGGTCCCTGCTGGAGCCGGGGGATCTCGCCCTGGTCGCCGGGCGGCCGGGGCAGGGCAAGACCTTGGCGAGCCTCGCGCTTCTGGCGGAAGCCATGCGGGCCGGGCGTCGCGGCGTGTTCCTGACGCTCGAATACACGCCGGCCGACGTGCTGTCCCGGCTGCGGGCGATCAACATCGAGCCGAATGACTTCGCTGGCTTGTTCGACTGCGACTGTTCCGATGCCATCAGCGCTGACTATATCGTCGCAAGGCTGGCAGATGCGCCGCGCGGCACCGTCGCGGTGATCGATTATCTGCAACTGCTCGACCAGCGCCGCGACACGCCGGAACTGGAGCTGCAGGTGAGGGCGCTGAAAGCCTTTGCACGAGAGGAGGGTTTGATCCTCGTCTTCATCTCGCAGATCGACCGCGCCTACGAGGGGGCCGGCAAGCCATTCCCCGAGATCGCGGATGTGCGGTTGCCCAATCCGCTCGACCTCTCGCTGTTCGACAGGAGCTGCTTCGTGAGCCGGGGCGAGGCGCGCTTCCGGGCGGCGGCTTAGAGCGTGCTGATTTGAGACGGAACCACGCCGTCATCCCGGGCTTGACCCGGGATCCATGCCGGAACGCTTCCGATCAAGGTTCAGGCATGGATCCCGGCTCTTCGCTTCGCTCCGGCCGGGATGACCCGAGTTACCATGGGAAATCAGCGCGCCCTAGGCACGTAGCCGGCCCCGGTGCAGCAACCTGTAACGGAAAGGCCGCCCTCTCGGGCGGCCTTTCGCGTCTCAGTTGCTGGAAGCTGCGTGCTTACTCGAAGCGCCCGCTGGCATGGGCCAGCATCGTGTAGACCTTGCCGGTCTCCGAGGTCAGGTAGGTCTTGGCCACCATCGAGTCGCGGTCGTCCTTGGCGGCTTCGCCGAGCAGGCGCTCGAACTCCTCGATATAGCGGTCGACCGTATCCTTGAATTCGGCGTCGCGGCGATACTTGCGGCGCATCTCGTCGAAGGTCTGCTGGCCCTGCAGCGTGTAGAGCCGGCGGGTGAAGACGTTGCGCTCGCCGCGCTTGTAGCGATCCCACAGTTCCACGGCCGCGTCATGGTCGATCATCCGCGCGATGTCGACGGAGAGCGAGTCGAGCTTCTCGATCGAATGGGACGTCGGCTTGCTCGGCTCCGGCTGCTTGTCCTCGCGCGAGGCGCGGGTCAGCAGGTCCGAGAGCCAGCCAGCCTTCGCCGGCTGCTGCTGGGCCGGCTCCGGCTGGCGGCGCGGGGCCTCCTGCACCGTGGCCGGGCGGGTCGGCGCGGTCGCGGTCTCGATCCGGACGGTCGCGCGCGGCACGGCGGGTTGCGCGGGCTCGCTCGCCGCATCGATGGACGGCCGCAGCAGCGGCTCCTCCGCGACGGGCGCAGGCTGCGGAGCCGGCGTGAACGCCTGGGCGGGCCGTGCCGGGGCAACCGGGGCAGGGGCGGCTGCAGCCGCGACTGGGCGCCGGCTGGCGACATGGTCGATCGGCAGCGAAACGTCGCCGCGGCGGCCGGACCGCGTCACGATCTCGGTGAGATCGTTCAGTGCCTTGATCTGCTCGGCCACGACCCGGCGCATGGCCGAGGTCGATTCCTGGGCTTCCGCCGGCAGTTCGAGCACGCCGCGCTTCAGTTCGGCGCGGGTGGCTTCCAGCTCGCGCTGGATGTCGCCGGTGATGCCGCGCATGTCCTGCGCCGCCTTCTGGAAGCGCTCGGTCACCTTGGTGATCTCGCCGCCGATCTCGGTCGAGACCTGGGCATAGGCCGCGCGCAGGGCTTCCGCCGTGCGCTCGCGCTCCTGGCCGGTGGCCGAGCGGATCGTCTCGAATTGCTGGGCGATCGCGTTGGTCGTCGATTCCGCCGAGTCGGACAGGACAGTGCCGATCTGGCGGGCGCGCGCTTCGGCCGTGCTGAGCGAGTCGTCGATCAGCGCGGCGAAGGAGCGGGTGATCGACTCGACATCGTCGGTGCGGTTGGCGATCAGCCCGTGCAGCTGCTCCAGCGCATCGCGGCGCTCGGCCAGCGCCTTGCCGACGCGGCCCTCGATCTGCTCCAGTCGGCCGGCGACGGCGTTGAGCGCCGCGCTGCTGGCCTGCGTCACGTCATTGAGGGACGTGCCGCGATCGTCGAGCTGGCCGATCAGCGCGGTCGTCTCGCGCAGCGTGCCTTCCGAGAAGCTCTTCAGCTCGGCGATCTGCGCCGTGACCTGCTGCGAGGCCGAGCCGGCCTCCGCCATCACGGTGCCGATCACAGTCTGCAATTCGCCGACGCGGGTCGACAGGCTGTTCTCGACGGCGGCGAGGTTCTTGTTCGCGCCGTTGACGATCTGCTGCATCAGCTTGTTGGCCTCGCCGAGGCGTCCGAGCATGCCGCCGAGCTCCTCGCGCAGCTGCTCGTTGGTGCCGACCAGCGCCTCGATCGACTGGCGCGAACCGGCCTCGAGCGTCTCGCGCAGCGCGTTGGACGAAGCCTCGACCGCGTTGGCGATGACCGCGCCGCGATCGCGCAGGCCGGCGACGATGGCGTTGCCGCGGCTTTCGAGCGCGCGCACCACCGTCTCGCCGACCGTGGCGAACTCGGCGGCGAGAGCCTCGCCGCGCTCGTTCAGCGCCTCGACGGCACCGTTGCCCTTGGCGTCGAACACGGCGCGCAGGGTCTCCACCCGCTCGTCGAGTGACTGGGTGAGGGTCTCGCCCTGGCGGCCGATGAGCTCGATGAGGCCGTGGCCCTTGGCGTCGAACGCGGCGCGCATGGCATCGGTCCGCTCGTCCAGCGAATTGGCGATCGCCGTGCCCTGGCGTTCCAACGCCGTGACGATGCCGGCGCCCTGGCCCTCGAAGATCGCGCGCAGTTGCTCGGCGCGCTGATCGAGCGCACCCGAGATGGCGTCGCCGCGACGGCCGAGCGCCGCGACGATGCCGAGCCCGCGATCGTCGAACAGCGTGCGCAGCTGCTCGGCGCGCTCGGTGAGTGCGGCGGCGATCGCCTCGCTCTGGCCGGCGAGCGCCGAGACCATGCCGCCGCCCTGGTCGTCGAACAGCGCGCGCAATTCCTGCGCCCGCTCGGCCAGCACCGTAGCGATGGCCTCCGAACGACCCTGCAGCGTGGCGGCGATCTCGTCGCCGCGCGTGTCGAGGGTGTGAGACACCGTGTCGAGCCGGCCGACGACGCGCTCCTCGAAGCGCGCGACGCTCTGGTCGAGCGTGTCGGCGATCTGGAGGGCGCGGCCGCCGAGCGTCGCGTTGATCGTGTCGGCCTTGTCGCTGAGCGTGCGGGTGAGCGACTCGCTCTTGGAGGTGACGACCTCGCCGATCTCGTCGGCCTTGGCGGCAAGCGCCTTGGTAACCTCGCGTCCGCCTTCGGCCAGCACGCGGGCGATGTCGACCGTGCGCTCGACCAGCGCCTCGTTGAGGGCTGTGGCGCGCGAGCCGAGGCTGCCGTCGATGCGGGCGATCAGGCTGTCGAGCGTGCCGGCGATCTCGGCGCTCTTGGTGCCCGAGCGGTCTTCGAACAGCTTGATCTGGCTCTCCATCGCCTCCGCCGCCTCGCGGGTGCGGTTGGCGAGGAGCTCGGCTGCTTCCAGCGCGCGCGTTCCGGCCTTGTCAGCCAGCATGACGCTGTCTTCGGAGATCAGCTTCTCGACCTGCGCGATGCCGGTATGGAGCGCGGCCGTGAGCTGTTGCGCATCGCCGGAGATCTTGGCGGTCAGCATGCCGCCCTGGACGACGATGAGGTCCTCGAACGCGCCAAGGCGCGCGGCGAGCGCGGTCTCGACGTCGCGGCCCTGCGTATCGAACAGCGTCGAGAACGCTGCAAGACGCCCGCCGAGCGCGGCCTCGATCTCGTGCCCGCGCTCGTCGAAGAGCTTGGTCAGCGCATCGTGGCGCAGAGCCAGTGCCTCGTTCAGCGCCTGCGCACGGCCTTCGACCGAACGCAGCATCGACTCGGCATTGGCCGAGAGCGCCTCGTTGACACGCCCGCCCTGCTGGGTCAGCGCCAGCACGATCTCGCGGCCGGTGCCGGCAAGCATGGTGCGCGCCTCCTCGGCATGGACGGTGAAGGTGTCGCGCAACCCTTGCGTCGCTTCGGAGACGCGGTCGGCGACATGGCGACCGTCGACATTGATCGTCTCGGTGAGGGTACGGGTCGCCTCGGTCATGCGGCGTGCCAGATCCTCGCTCTGCTCGCCGAGCAGGGTGTGGACCTCGCGGCCAGTGTCGACGAGATCGCGCACCATCGTCTCGCGCTGCTCGCCGAGCAAGGCGCCGACCTTCTCCCCGGTCTCGCTGATGCTGGCGAGGAAGCCCGTCTGCTGCTGTTCGAGCGCATTCTGGGCAGCTTCGATGCTGCCGGTGATGCGGGACGCCAGAACGGCGCCGCGCTCGTCGAGCTGCTGGTCGATGCCGGCGCCGGTCTCGGCGAGGCGGGTGATCAGCGCGTTCGAGCGCTCCGCCAGGATGCCGTGCACCGAGCGGCCGACATCGGCGACGCGGCTGGCCAGCGCTTGGCTCTCGCTGCCGAGCAGGTCCTTGATCTCGAGTCCGGCCTGCGAAACCTTCACGGTCATCGCGCCGGCCTGCTCCTCGAGCAGGGCGCTGACGCGCATGCCGGTATCGGAGAGGCCGGAGATCAGGCGTTCGCTCTCGCTGCCGACGACGGCGCTGACATCCTGCCCGGCCTGAGTCAGGCGGCTGACGAGCAGTTCGCTTTCGTCGCGCAGGCGGGTTTCGACGGTGTTGACCGCGCCGGAGACACTGGCGACCAGGGCTTCGCTACGCTCCGAGAGGAGCTTGGCGACATCGACGCCGGCATTGGAGACGCGCGCGACGGTCGCGTCGCTCTGTTCGCCCATCAGGCGGGCAAGGTCGTTGCTGGCGCCGGAGACGCTGGCGACGGCTGCTTCGCTGCGCTCCGCCAGGACGCGGGCCAGCTCGGTGCTGGCCTCCGACACGCGGCCGACGACGCTGTCGCTCTGCTGGCCGACGAGGTCGGCGAGCTCGCTGCCGGCGCTGGAGACGCGGTCGACGAGCTTCTCGGCCTGCTGGTCGAGCAGGGTATGGACGGTCTGGCCGGTTTCGTTGAGGCGGTCGACGAGCTTGCTGCCCTGCTCGGTGAAGAGCCCGTTCACCTGGCCCGCGACATCGGTGATGCGGCCGGTGAGGGTGTCGCCATGCTGCGCGACGGACTCGCTGAGGGACTGGCTGGCGTCGTTGACGCGCAGGATGATCGCTTCGCTGCGCTCGCGCAGCACGTCGTCGACGGTACGGGCGGTGTCGTTGAGGCGATTGACCAGCGTGTCGCCATGCGTGCCGATGAGGCCGTGGACGCTCTCGCCGACCTCGGTGAGGCGGTTGGCGATGGCTTCGTTCTGGCGGTTGAGCAGGCTGTTGACCCCGCGCCCGACCTCGGCGAGGCGCGTCGTGACGCTCTCGCCCTCGTCGGAGAGGGCGCTGCGCAGGGCTTCGCCGGATTCCGCCAGGCGCGCCTGCAGGGCCTCGCTCTGGCTCTCGATCAGCGCGACCATGTTGCGGCTGCTGACCTCGAAGCGCTCGGCCGCTTCCGTGCCGCGCGCCGAGATGTCGCGAGCGAGGGTCTCGCCGGTGTTCTTGAGCAGTTCGTTGACCGTCTCGACGCGGCCGGTGAGGGTTTCGGCGACCTGGTTGCCGGTCTCGCTGATGGCGCGGGTGACGTCCTGGGCGCCGGTGGTCAGGCCCTCGGTGAGGACGGCTCCGGTGCGCTCCAGCGAACTCGCGATTTCCTTGGCGCGGCCGTCGAGCATGTCCGACAGGTTGCCGCTGGCGCCGGCCAGGCGCTCGGAGACTTCGCCGGAGGTGATCTGCAGGCGCTCGACGAGGTCGTGGCTGCGGCCGCTGATCTCCTCGATCATCTTCTCGCCGGCGCGGCCGAGCGCCTGCGTGATCTGGTCGCCCTTGGCGCCGAGCGAGCCGGTGACGCGGTCGCCGGCCTGCGAGACAGCTTCCGCGATGGTGCGGCTGGCGCTGTCGAGATCTTTGGCGAGCCCGTCATGGGCGCCGCTGATGGCGAGCTTGACGCGCTCGGCATTGCCGACCACGGCCTCGCGCTGGGTGACAAGCTCGTCGATCAGTGAGCGCAGGCGGATCTCGTTGTCTGCATAGGCGCGCTCCAGCGTCGAAATCTCGCCGCGGACGATGGTTTCAAGCTCGCCGGCGCGTGCGACTGCGCGTTCGATGCCGTCGCCCATGGCGGCGACCTCGCGGCGGATGGTCTGGCTGAGGGAGAGGACGGAATCCGCCCCAGCGACCTCGGGCTCGGCCAGACGCAGCGCGACCTCGGTCATGGCGCGCGAGATCAGGCGCATTTCCTGGGTGCGGCGATAGAGCGCCGCCAGGACGAAGAAGAACACGACCGGCGCGCCGATCGAGAGCGCGAGCAAGGTCCATTCGCCGATGCCGAAGCTGGCGACGGGCTCGGGCAGGCCGTTGCTGAACGAGCCGTAGCGGCCGAGCAGGACGAAGGCGGCGCCACCGAGCCAGGCGAGCGAGGCGAGCGCGGCGAACCAGTAGGGCCTGCTTGAGGGGCGCACGGCGAAGGCCTGGACGAGCGAGCTGGAATCCCGGCGGTCGTCATTGGCGACGCGGCTGGTATCGGGCGCGATCGCGGCGCGCGGCGGCGCAGGCTGCTGCTGGGCGGGGGCAGCAGGAACCGGCGGAGGCGACGCCGGGGCCGGCTCGACGCGCGGCAGTTCGAGCTTCAGGTCGTTCTCGCTGGTCGTGGGCAGCCGGGGCTCGGTCTCGACAGGCGTGTCAGTGCCGTCCTTGGGCTGGTCAAGGCGCAGCGCCTCTTCGATCGCCGACATCGCAGCTTCAGTGGGGTCCTGGAGCTTCTTGGGTCGATTCATCGTTGCCGCCTCGCCACGCTACTGAACATGGGCGCATACGGTGATCTCCGCCGCCCCATGCCGCCTCTGGCCGGGTGAACGGAGACACTGCGCCCATCATTTACCAATTGGAAGGGTAGTGGACCCCTGGACCCTTGGAAACCCATTTGACTGCGCGATTCACAAACGTCGTTAACGCCTCGTTTACCATCCGGGCGCTTCCTGAAGGGCAAGAGACCGGCCGATGCGGCCATTTGATGACCAGTTTCCAAGAGTTCCCGACATGACCGAGAAGGCCATCGATTTCGCCTATCTTTCTCGCCAGACCGCCGGAGATCATGAGCTTGAGCGCGAATTGCTCACGCTTTTCGCCCAGCAATGTGTCGTCCATCTGCGCGCCATCCACGGCAGCGCGGACCGGCAGGCGCGGATGGATGCGGCCCACACCCTGAAGGGCGCGGCCCGCGCCGTCGGTGCCTGGCAGGTCGCCGAGGCGGCCGACCGGATCGAGGAGGGCCTTGCCGGGCCGGAGCAGAAGGCGAGCGAGAGCGCGCTCGATGCGCTCGCCCTGGCTGCGGCCGAGGCGAGGGCGGTCATCGCGCGCTTCGATTGCGCCGCCTGAGCAGGGGGCTGCGGCGCGAAACCCCGTTCCGTGCCGCTTTGAAATGCTCTAAGCGGAGGCCGTCATCGCGCCGCCGGAGTCCTTCATGCCCAATATCACCTTCATCGACGCTCAGGGCGAGAGCCGCACCGTCGAGGCCGAAACCGGCTCGACCGTGATGGAGACGGCAATCCGCAACGCGATCCCCGGCATCGAGGCGGAATGCGGCGGCGCCTGCGCTTGCGCGACCTGCCATGTCTATGTCGACGATGCCTGGACCGCGGCCGTCGGCCCTGCCGAGCATATGGAAGAGGACATGCTGGACTTCGCCTTCGATGTCCGCCCCAGCTCGCGCCTCTCCTGCCAGATCCGCATCCGCGACGACCTCGATGGGCTCGTCGTCCGTACCCCGGCGCGCCAGGGCTGAAGCGCTTTCCGACGGCTTTCACGTCATTGCTTCGTCGCTGCGCTCGCAATGACGGAAAGGCCGAGGATACGGGAAGGAGCGCGTCGCTGCGCCGCATCCCGCATTTTGCGCTGGATCATGGCGCGCTTACTGGCAAACTTCATAGTGGTTGCATAACTAGCCTAGGAGGATGCGATGTACAGATCGATCATGGTCCCCGTAGATCTCGCCGAGGCCGAACTCGCCCAGCCGGCGATCGCGGCAGCCGTATCCTTCGCCAAGATTTCGGGTGGACGAGTACGGCTTGTTTATGTCCGCTCGCTCATTCCGATCACCTATATGGAATTCGTGCCGGCGGATTTCGATACCGAGCAGCAGGAGGACGCCGAGGCGAAGCTCGCCGAGATCGCGGCGAAGATCGATCTCCCGGCCGAGCAGGTCTCGGCCAAGGTGCTGATCGGCTCCGTCCATGGCGAGGTGCTGGCGGAGGCCGACGCCGGCGGCATCGACCTCATCGTCATCGGCTCGCACGAGCCCGGCATGCTGGCCTATGTCATCGGCTCGAACGCCTCGGCCATCGTGCGCCGGGCAAAATGCTCGGTGCTGGTCGTCCGCTGATCCTCAGCCCGTCCCGCCCGGGACGAGGCTGTCGGGCACCTCGCCGGTCGCTAGTTCGCGCGGCCGGTTGAGGCTGACCAGAGGCCAGACCTGCCAGAACGAGGCGGCAATCAGCAGCACGCCGAGCAGGCCGGCATTGGTCGCGCCCTGCTGGAAGGCGCGCAGCGTGAAGGCCGTCAGCATCAGGAGCGAGAGTGCACCGACTGCGGCGACGCCGAGCCAGATCGGCTTCGGCCGGCCGGCGATGAAGCGGGCTTTGGGATTGGCCCGCGCGATCGCCGCCGACAGCGCAGTGACGAAGCGGTGATAGCGCGGGTCGTCGCGGTCGAGATCGGTCAGTGAGCGCCAGGACAGGTTGCCGAAGGTCACGGTCCGGCCGTCGCTGAGCCGGAGCTGCGTCTTGTAACCCTTCGACGAGATGTTGCCGGGCGCATAGACGAAGCGCACCTGCTCGACCGCGCTCAAGCGGATGCTGTCGACCCGGCGGGTCCGGTCGACCTCGAGCGTGTCGCCCTCCAGCTTGTAGGCGATCTCGAAGCCGACGGGCTTCGGGCGCTGGCGCCAGCTCGGGGCAGGGCCGTCGTCGTCTTCGTTCATGACAGTATTGATCACCGCGCCAGAACCTTCATCGCGCCATCGAGCCCGTCGAGCGTCAGCGGGAACATGCGCCCGCCCATCAGGCCGCCGATCTGGCGGATCGACTGGGTGTAGTTCCAGAGGTTTTGCTGCACGGGGTTGAGCCAGACGGATTTCGGGAATTTGGTCGCCAATCGCTCCATCCAGACCTCGCCGGCTTCCTCGTTCCAATGCTCGACCGAGCCGCCGGGCATTGCGATCTCGTAGGGGCTCATCGAGGCGTCGCCGATGAAGACGAGGCGATAGTCGGAGGGGTAGGTCCGGAGCACGTCCCAGGTCGCGATCTGCTGGTCGTGGCGCCGACGGTTCTCCTTCCAGACCCGCTCATAAGGGCAGTTGTGGAAGTAGAAATGCTCGAAATGCTTGAACTCGGCCCGTGCCGCCGAGAACAGCTCCTCGGCCAGCTCGATATGCCAGTCCATCGACCCGCCGACATCGAGGAAGAGCAGCACCTTCACGGCGTTGCGGCGCTCGGGCCGAAGCTGGACGTCGAGATAACCGTGCTTGGCCGTCTCTGAAATCGTGGTGTCGAGGTCGAGTTCTTCGGCTGCGCCGGTGCGGGCGAAGCGGCGCAGGCGCCGAAGCGCGATCCGCATGTTGCGCACGCCGAGCTCGCGCGTATCGTCGAAATCCTTGAACTCACGCTTGTCCCAGACCTTCACCGCGCGGAAATTACGGTTCTTGTCCTGGCCGATGCGGATGCCTTCGGGATTGTAGCCATAGGCGCCATAGGGCGAGGTGCCGGCGGTGCCGATCCATTTATTGCCGCCCTGATGGCGGCCCTTCTGCTCTTCCAGGCGCTGCTTCAGCGTCTCCCAGAGCTTCTCCCAGCCCATCGCATCGATCTGGGCCTTCTCTTCGTCGGTCAGGAATTTTTCGGCGAGCTTGCGCAGCCATTCCTCGGGAATGCCGGATTCCTCGATCGCCTGCTGCAGCGTCTCCATGCCCTTGAAGACCTGGGCGAAGACGCGGTCGAACTTGTCGAGATGGCGCTCGTCCTTCACCAGCGTGGCGCGGGCGAGATAATAGAACTCGTCGACGCGGTGCTCGGCGAGATCGGCCTCCACCCCTTCGAGCAGCGTCAGATATTCGCGCAGGGTCACGGGGACCTTGGCGGCGCGCAGATCGGTGAAGAGGCGAAGGAACATGCCGCTAATGTGTGGGCATGGGGCGCCGGGTCAAGCAGCGTCCGCGTTTCAGGCGCGAACGCCGCTCGATCCCGATGATGGCCTTACGCCACCGCGTCGGCGAGGTCCTTGGTGACCTTGAACTTCACGACGGTCTTGGCGGGCACCTTGATGGTTGCGCCGGTCGAGGGGTTGCGGGCCTCGCGGGCTTCACGCTTGGCAGCAGAGAGCTTGCCGATGCCGCCGAGAGTGACGTCGTCGCCCTTCTTCAGGGTCTTGGCGACGGTCGCGCCGAGCGAGGCCAGGATGGCCGAGACGTCGGCCTTGGTCTTGCCGGTCTCGTCGGCGATGGCGGCGATCAGTTCGTTCTTGGTCATGAATTCCTCCTTGAGAAGGTGGTTCAGGCGTCGCGTGCAGGATGACGGCCGTTCATGCCCGTTTCCGACACGAGCGACCGCGACACATGGGTGCCATTCGCGGCGCGCAACTCACGCAGTTGCCACGGCTAACGCGGAAAGACGATGCCCGCGGCGGTAGATACGCACAGGAAACGGCTTCGTTCCATCGGATTTAGGCGGGAACGAGCCCGATTTAGAGCCATGACAGGCTTCTGCGGTCGAATTGACCATTCGTCAGGCGCCGGGGGCGGCGAATCGCTGCGGCGGCTCGGGGAGCCGCCGCAGCGAAGGCGTGAAGATCAGGCCTGGATGCCGTCGACGTACCAGTCCATCTTCGAGAGCATCTCGTCGCTGGCCTTTTCACCGGCCTTGAGGCGCACCACGCCCTTCTGGTCCTTGAGCTCGCCGGTGAACGGATGGAGCGTGCCGGCGATGATGCCCTTGGTGACCTCGTCGGCGGCGGCGCGGGCGGCGGGCGTGACGGCGTCGTTATACGGCGCGATCTTGACCATGCCGTCCTTGAGCCCGTGCCAGACGGCGCCGCTCTTCCAGTTGCCGTCCATCACGTCCTTGACGCGCTTGATGTAGTAGCCCGACCAGTCGTCGACGATGGCCGAGAGATGGGCCTTCGGCGCGAAGGACTTCATGTCCGAGGCCTGGCCGAAGGCGAAGACGCCGCGCTGCTCGGCCGCCTGGAGCGGGGCGGCGGAATCGGTGTGCTGGGTGATCATGTCGGCGCCCTGATCGATCAGCGCCTTGGCGGCGTCGGCTTCCTTGGCGGGGTCGTACCAGGTCGAGCACCACACGACCTTGGTCTTGAAGTTCGGGTTCACCTTGCGGGCGGCGAGGTGGAAGGCGTTGATGCCCATCACCACTTCCGGGATCGGGAAGGAGGCGACATAGCCCGCCTGGCCGGTCTTCGACATATGGCCGGCGATGGTGCCGATCACGGCGCGGCCCTCGTAGAAGCGCGCATCGTAGGTCGCGACGTTCTCGGCGCGCATATAGCCGGTGGCGTGCTCGAAATAAATCTTCGGGAACTGCTTGGCGACCTGGATCGTCGGGTTCATGAAGCCGAAGGAAGTCGTGAAGATCAGCTGGTTGCCGGCCTGGGCGAGCTGGCGGATGGCGCGCGCCGCGTCCGGCCCCTCGGCGACGTTCTCGATGAAGCTCGTCTTGATCTTGGCGCCGTATTCCTTCTCCAGCGCGAGCCGGCCCTGATTATGCGTCCAGGTGTAGCCGTGGTCGCCGATCGGGCCGACATAGACGAAGCCGACGCCGAGCGGGGCCTGCGCCGAGGCGCCGCGGCCGAGGATCGGCAAGGTGGAGGCGGCTGCCGCACCGAAGGTCAGCCGGCGGCGGGTGATGATGCTGGTCATTACGAGAACTCCCCGTTGTAAGTTGCGGCGTCAGGACGCCGAGAAGGGTTTGCCGAGGCAGGCGGGCGCGTCGAGCCGGCCGGTCTTCCGTCCTAGCGACATCATGGTCAGAACTGCAATGGTCGCAAGGTAGGGGGCCATCGCCAGCACCTCCGGCGCGAGCCAGGTGACGCCGGCGGCCTTGAGCTGCAATTCGAGCGTCATCACGGCGCCGAAGAGATAGGCCCCGAGCAGCAGGCGACCCGGCCTCCAGGCCGAGAACACGACCAGCGCCAGCGCGATCCAGCCGCGTCCGGCGGTCAGGCGGTCCGCCCACATCGGTGTCAGCGCCAGCGAGAAATAGGCGCCGCCGAGCCCCGCCAGCGCACCGCCGAAGGCGACGGCAGCGTAGCGGATGGCGACGACGGGATAGCCGATCGCATGGGCTGAGGCATCGTTCTCGCCGACGGCGCGCAGGATCAGCCCCGGCCGCGTCCGGCGCAGGAACCAGCTCACCCCTGCGACGAGGGCGAGCGAGAGATAGACGAGGATGTCGTGGCCGAAGATCACGCGCAGGATCGGATGCTCCGACAACGCCGCCGGAAAGACCGGCTGGAGCCGCGCGATCGTGCGCCCGACGAAGCCCGCCCCGATCAGCGACGACGCGCCGATGCCGAAGATCGTTAGCGCCAGCCCCGTCGCGACCTGATTGGCCATCAGCGAGAGCGCGAGAACGGCGAAGATCATCGAGGCGGCGACGCCGGCGAAGGCGGCCGCGACGAGGCCGATGCCGGTGCTGCCGGTCGAGAAGGCAACGGCGAAGCCCGCGACGGCGCCGCAGAGCATCATGCCTTCGACCCCGAGATTGAGCACACCCGCCTTTTCGGCGATGAGCTCGCCCAGCGCGGCCAGTAGCAGCGGCGTCGAGGCCGCGATCAGGGTCATCAGGATGGAGACGAGCATCGCGGAGGTCATGTCGCCGCCTCGCCCTTTGTCATTCCGGGGCGTGCCGCAGGCACGAACCCGGAACCCACGACCGGGTGAAAGCTTGTGATCATGCGTTTGGAAGGTCTCGCCCAGTCGTGGGTTCCGGGTTCTTCGCTGCGCGAAGCCCCGGAATGACAGGGGTGGGTGCGCATCGAAGCCATCACGTCGCCCTCCGCTTGAAGGCGATCCGCCAGCGCACCAGCACGTCGGTGGCGAGCAGCATGAACAGCAACGTCGCCTGGAACAGACCGGTCGCCGCCTGCGGCAGCCTGACTGTCGATTGCGCGATCTCGCCGCCGACATAGGTTCCCGCCAGCACGATGCCGCCGAAGACGATGCCGAGCGGGTTCAGCCGCCCGAGGAAGGCGACGATGATCGCCGTGAAGCCGTAGCCGACCGGGAATTGCGGCGTGAGCTGGCCGAAGGGGCCGGCTGCCTCGAACAGCCCGGCGAGGCCGGCGAGCGCGCCGCTGATCAGCAGCGTCGCCCAGGTCGTACGCGCCGCGCTGAAGCCGCCATGGCGCGCGGCTGCGGGCGCCAGGCCGACGACCTTGATCGCGTAGCCCGCCGTCGTTTTCTCCATCAGCAGCCAGGCGATGACCGCGAGGACGAGCGCGGCGGGGATGCCGAGATGGACGAGCGTCCCTTCCAGCACCGTCGGCAGCGTCTGGTCGGCGGTGAACATCCGGGTCTGCGGGAAATTGAAGCCGCCGGGGTCTTTCCAGGGGCCGCGCACGAGGAAATACAGGAACTGCACGGCGACATAGGTCAGCATCAGGCTGGTCAGGATTTCGCTGACCTGCAATTTCACCCGCAGGAAGGCAGGGATCGCGGCCCAGGCCATGCCGCCGAGGATGCCGGCCAGCACCATGGCGGGCAGGATCCACCATCCCGTCATGTCATGGGTCAGGAGGGCGACGCCGGTGCCGGCGATGGCGCCCATGACGTATTGCCCCTCGGCGCCGATGTTCCAGACATTGGCACGGAAGCCGATGGCGAGGCCAAGCGCGATCATCACGAGCGGCGCGCCCTTGACCCCGATATCGCCCCAGCGTTGCGGCTCAAGGAAGGGCGTCAGGAAGATGCTCTCGACGGCGTGGAAGCCGTCATAACCCATGGCGGTGAAGACGATCACGCCCGTGAGCATGGTGAGCCCGATCGCGATCAGCGGGCTTGCGAGCAGCATCAGCGTGCTCGGCTCGCGGCGACGACGCCACTCAAGCATGGGCCGCCTCCGCGCCATGGACGCCGCCCATCATCAGGCCGATCTCGTCGATGCCGAGGCTGGCAACCGGGCGCGGGGCCGAGAGCCGGCCCTCGTTGATGACGCAGAGCCTGTCGGCGAGCTCCAGCAATTCATCGAGATCCTGCGAGATCACCACCACGGCCGAGCCCTTGGCGGCGAGATCGACAAGCTCTTGCCGGATCGCGGCGGCAGCACCGGCATCGACGCCCCAGGTCGGCTGCGAGACGACGAGTACGGCGGGCTGCTGCCCGATCTCGCGGCCCATGATGAATTTCTGCAAATTGCCGCCCGAGAGCGAGCGGGCCAGCGCCGCGTTGCCGGTGGTCCGAACGTCGAAAAGTTTGATCACGCCATCGGCGAAACGCTTCACGCTAGCGCGGCTGATGAAGCCATGCGGCGCCAGCGGCAGGCGATGGCGCGCCGTCAGGATGCTATTGTCCGAGAGCGAGAAATCCGGCACGGCGGCATGGCCGTTGCGCTCCTCCGGCACGCAGGCGAGGCCAAGCGCCCGGCGCGCCCCTGCGCCTTCCAGACCGACGGCTTTCCCGTCGAGCCTGATCGCTTCGGCATGGGCCGCGAGCTTTTCGCCCGAAAGCGCGGTCAGAAGTTCAGCCTGTCCATTGCCGGCGACACCGGCGATGCCGAGGATCTCGCCGGCCCGCGCCTCGAAGGAAACGCTCTCCAGATCGGTGCCGAAGGGTGGCTCCCCGGGGAGCGACAGACCCTTGATCTCCAGCCGGACCGCACCGGTGCCGGTTGCCTTGCCGTGCTCGATCTTGCGCAGTTCCGCGCCGATCATCAGCTCGGCCATGCGCTTGGTGGTCTCGATCTTGGGGTCGCAGGTCGCGACGACGTGCCCGCCGCGCAGGATCGTGGCGCTGTCGCAGAGCGCTTTGATCTCGTGCAGCTTGTGCGAGATGTAGAGGATCGAGCAGCCCTCGGCCGCGATCTGGCGCAAAGTCGCGAACAGGCGCTCGACCTCCTGCGGCGTCAGCACCGAGGTCGGCTCGTCCATGATCAAGAGCTTCGGCTTCTGCAGCAGGCAGCGAACGATCTCGATGCGTTGGCGCTCGCCGACCGAGAGCGTATGGACCTCGCGCTCGGGGTCGAGCGGCAGCGAATAGGATTGCAGGATGGCGGCGACGCGCTGCTTCAGCTCGTCGCGATCGACGGCTTCGTCGAGCCCGAGCGCGATGTTCTCGATCACCGTCATCGCGTCGAACAGCGAGAAATGCTGGAAGACCATGCCGATGCCGAGCTTGCGCGCGGCCTTGGGCGAGGGGATCGAAACCGGCGAGCCGTTCCAGGAGATGGTGCCTTCGTCGGCCTGCTGGACGCCGTAGATGATCTTGACCAGCGTCGACTTGCCAGCGCCGTTCTCGCCAAGCAGGGCGTGGATTTCGCCGGGTTGGACGCTCAGGCTGATGTCTTCATTGGCTTTGACGCCGGGAAAGCTCTTCGAGATATGGGCGAGCGCCAGCCGCGGCGGCACTTCCTGCTCACGCGGCTGATTCATGTCGCGAACGTCTCCCTTTCGCCGGCTCCCGGCGGCCAAGCAAGCAACGCACCAGCTCGGCTGCCGTCAAGGCCGCGATCACCTCCGGGCGCTTGTCGTCCACATCCGAACCGCCGATCGGGCAGGTGAGGCGGTCGAGCGCCGTACGCCGGCCGCCTGCGCGCAGGAAACCGGCCTCGAAGCGGGCGCGCTTGGTGGCCGAGCCGATCATGCCGACATAAGTCGCATCGCCGCGCGCCAGAGCCGCCTCCGTCAGCCGGTAGTCGAGTGCGTGGCTGTGCGAGAGCACGACGAAGGCGGCCTTGGCCGGCGCGCTCGCGACCGCATCGACGGGATCGGCCATGCGGATGCAGGTGACCGCGGCTGGCAGCCCGCTCATGACGTCATCGCGGTCGTCGATCAGCGAGACCGATAAGGGCAGGGGCGCCAGTGCATGCGCCAGCGCGCGGCCGGTATGGCCGGCGCCGAAGATCAGGACCGGTGGCCGCGCCGCGGCTTCTGCCTTCTCGCGGGTGCCGAACAGCGCGATCTCGGCCGCGCCGGCATGGCGCAGCGACACGCGCACCCGCCCGCCGCAGCATTGCCCCATCTGCGGGCCGAGCGGAATGTCGAGCAACTGATCCTCGGCGCCGTCGCTCAGCATATGCCGGGCGAGGTCGATGCAGTGGAGTTCGAGCTGCCCGCCGCCGATGGTGCCAGCGATAGCGCCGGGGCTCACCGCCATGCAAGCTCCGGCCTCGCGCGGCGTCGAGCCTTCCGCGACTTCGATGCGGACGAGAACGATGCCGTCGCGCTGATGAGCTGTGAGGAAAGCGGCGAGGGTCATCGTCCCGCCTCAGCCCTGACGCGCTCGACTGCATCCAGCACGCGCTCCGGCGTCGCGGGCGCATCGAGGCGCGGGCAGATGCGGTGATCGCCGACGCTCGCCACCGCATCCGACAGCGCGTGCAGAACCGAGATCGCCAGCATCAAGGGCGGCTCGCCCACCGCCTTGGAGCGGTGGATCGTCGGCTCGCGGTTCGGCGCATTGTCCAGCAGATGGACGTTGAAGATGCGCGGACGGTCCGAGGCGACGGGGATCTTGTAGGTCGAGGGCGCATGGGTCCAGAGGCGGCCCTTCCTGTCCCAGACCAGCTCTTCGGTCGTGAGCCAGCCCATGCCCTGTACGAAGCCGCCCTCGATCTGGCCCTTGTCAATCGCCGGGTTCAGCGACTGCCCGCAATCATGCAGGATATCGACCCGCTCGACCTTGTATTCGCCTGTCAGCGTATCGATGGCGACCTCGGCTGCCGCGGCGCCATAGGCGAAATAATAGAAGGGGTGGCCGCGCCCGGCCTTGCGGTCCCAATGGATTTTCGGCGTCGCGTAGAAGCCCGTCGCCGAAAGCTGGACGCGAGCCATATAGGCGGCCGCGATCAGCTCCTTGAAGGCGATCTCGCGGGTGCCGATCTTCACGCGGCCGGGCAGGAAGGCGATGTCCTCTGCCTCGACCTGCCAGTGCTTCGCGGCAAACTCCGTCAGCCGCTTCTTGATCGTCTCGCAGGCATCGAGCGCTGCCATCCCATTGAGATCGGAGCCCGACGAGGCGGCGGTCGCCGATGTGTTCGGCACCTTGCCGGTCGTTGTCGCGGTGATCTTGATCTGGTCGAGCCCGATGCCGAAGGCATGCGCCACGACCTGCGCCACCTTGACGTAGAGTCCTTGCCCCATCTCGGTGCCGCCATGGTTCAGCGCGACCGTGCCGTCGGTATAGACATGCACCAGCGCCCCGGCCTGGTTGAACCAGGTCGCGGTGAAGGAGATGCCGAACTTCACCGGCGTCAGCGCGATGCCGCGCTTGATGATCGGGCTCGTCTTGTTGGCCTTGCGGATCGCGGCCTTGCGGGCCTGGTAGTCGCAGCGCCGCTCCAGCTCGGCGATGACATCCGCCGCGATATTGTCCTCGACCGTCTGGTGATAGGGCGTGACGTCGCGGCCGGCGCCGCCATAGAGATTGCGCCGGCGCACCTCCAGCGGGTCGAGCCCGGTGGCGAAGGCGACCTCCTCGATGAAGCGCTCGGCCCCGACCATGCCTTGCGGGCCGCCGAAGCCGCGGAAGGCGGTGTTCGAGCAGGTATTGGTGAAGAGCGGCTCGGAGCGGGCGCGCACCGCCGGATAGAAATAGCAATTATCCATGTGGAACAGGGCGCGGTCGGTCACCGGCCCCGACAGGTCGGCGTTCCAGCCGCAGCGCGCCGCATAGACGGTATCGAGCGCATGGATGCGGCCCTCGTCGTCGAAGCCGATCTCATAGTCGCAGACGAAATCATGGCGCTTGCCCGTGATCGCCATGTCGTCGTCGCGGTCGGGCCGGAGCTTGACCGGGCGTTTCAGCTTGTGGGCGCAAATCGCGGCGACGCAGGCGAAGAGATTGGCCTGCGTCTCCTTGCCGCCGAAGCCGCCGCCCATGCGCCGCACCTCGACCGTCACCGCATGCGAGCCGACGCCGAGCACGGCCGCGACCATGTGCTGGACCTCGCTCGGATGCTGGGTCGAGACCAGCACGGCCATGTCCTCGTCCTCGCCGGGGATCGCGAGCGCGATCTGGCTCTCGAGGTAGAAATGCTCCTGCCCACCGATCGTCATTGAACCCTGCAGCCGGCGCGGGCTTACGCCCAGGGCTGCCGCGACATCGCCGCGTTCCAGCTTGAGCGGGGCGGTGACCAGCTTGCCGCCGGCCTCGCGTGCCGCAGCGATGTCGATCAGCGGCGCTTCTTCGGCATACTCCGCCTTCGCCAATGCCGCGGCCTGTCGGGCCTGCTCGCGCGTCTCTGCCACAACCGCAAAGAGCGGCTGGCCGTGGAACAGGACGGCATCGGTCGCGAAGACCGGCTCGTCATGCAGATGCGTCGAGGAGATGTCGTTGGCGCCGGGGATATCCGCGGCTGTCAGCACGACAGCGACACCCGGCGCGGCACGGACCGCGGCGAGATCGAGGGAGAGTAGCCGGCCATGAGCGATTGTGCTCGTACCGAGATAGGCGTGCAGCAGGCCTTCGGGCGCGGCGATGTCGTCGATATAGAGCGCTTCGCCCGCGACATGCTTGGGCGCGGAATCATGGATGCGGGAGCTGCCGACCGGGCCGCTCTCCAGTCCGATATCGAGCTTGCGGCGCGCGTCAGCCATGGGCGGCCTCCGCCAGCAGGCCGGCGACCCGCGTTTGCATCCCGGCTTGGGTCGTCTCGATCAGGAAACGGCGCAGCAGGTTGCCGGCGATCGTCAGCCGATAATGCGCCGAGGCGCGCATGTCGTCGAGCGGCGAGAAATCCTGCGGGAGGGTTGCGATGGCCGCCGTGACCGCCTCTTCGCTCCAGTGTTGACCAACCAGGGCCGCTTCGGCTGCCGCCGCGCGCTTCGGGACGCCAGCCATGCCGCCATAGGCGAGGCGGGCTTCGCTGATCCGCCCATCGCTGCCGAGCGTCAGCTTGAAGGCGCCGCAGACGGCGGAAATGTCCTCGTCGAAACGCTTCGAGACCTTGGAGGTATTGAACAGCATGCCCTCCGCCAGCTTCGGCACCAGCACGGCCTCGACGAATTCGCCCCGGCGCCGGTCCTGCTTGCGGTACTCGATGAAGAAGCTTTCGAGCGGAACGCTCCGGCGCTCGATTCCGGTTTCGCCGCGCCGCGCCAGCACCAGCGTCGCATCCAGCGCGATCAGCGCTGGCGGCAGGTCTCCGATCGGCGAGCCGTTGGCGATGTTGCCGCCGACCGTGCCGGCATTGCGCACCTGCTCGCCGCCGAAGCGCCGCATCAACTCGTCGAGCTGTGGGGAGAGGGCGGCCAGTGCCGTGCGGACGTCGATATGACCAGCCATCGCGCCGAAGCGGAGATGGTCGCCTTCGTCGGTGATGGCGCGCAACGCTTCGATCCGCCCGAGAGAAATCACCGGGTCGAGCCGCTTCATCGCCTTGGTGACCCAGAGCCCGACATCGGTCGCGCCGGCAATCAGCGTCGCCTGCGGATGGGCCGCGACGAGTTCAGCCAAAGCCTCGACCGTTGCTGGCGCATAGAACCGGCCGCCGTCTCCTTGCAAGGCCAGCGTCTCGTCATCGCTCAAGGCCGTGAGCCGCGTCGCAACGGCCTCGCGCTCCAGCAGGAAGCGATCCGCCTCGCGCGGCGCGATCTCGTCCATGCGGCGGCCGGCGGCGATGATCGGCTCGTAGCCGGTGCAGCGGCAGAGGTTGCCGGCGAGCACATCCTCGATGCGGCCGACGCTTGGCTCCGCCTCGTTCAGCCGGAGCGCCAGCAGTGACATCACGAAGCCCGGCGTGCAGAAACCGCATTGCGAGCCGTGGCACTCCACCATTGCCTGCTGGACCGGGTGAAGGGCGCCGTCCACGCCCTTCAGATGCTCGACGGTGAGCAACTGGCAGCCGTCCAGCGTCGGCAGGAAGCGAATGCAGGCATTGATCGCCTCGTAGCGCAGCAGGCCGCGATCGAGCCGCCCGACAACGACGGTGCAGGCGCCGCAATCGCCCTCGGCACAGCCTTCCTTGGTGCCGGTCATGCGCTGGTTGAGGCGCAGCCAGTCGAGCACGGTCAAGGTCGGATCGCAGCGATCGATCTCGACCAGCCTGTCGCCGAGCAGGAAGCGCAAGCTTTCACGCATCACGCCCGCTTCCTTCGCAAAGCCAAATCATGCCTGCAGATTAGGCATGATCCGCGCTTGGCCGGAAGCTTCGATTTGGTGCAGATGTGATGTGGAATTGTGCCGGAGCTGCCCGACGTGACTGCATCCACCGTTCTGCGTGGCCTGCGCGGCCGCCTGCTCTGGTTCGTCGATGACCCGCACACGGCTGGCGAGGCCGCGCATCGCTTCATCGCGGATGGTTTGCTCATCATCGAGAACGGGCTGGTCAAGGCGGCGGGCGAGGCGCGTGACCTGCTGCGGACACTGCCGGCTGATGCCGAGATCGTCGACCATCGCCCGCATCTGATCATGCCGGGCTTCATCGACGCCCATATCCACATGCCGCAGACGCAGGTCGTCGCCTCCTATGGCGCGCAACTGATGGAATGGCTGAACAAATACACCTTCGTCGAGGAACAGAAGCTCGGCGAACAGGGCCATGCCGAGAAGCTTTCACGCTTCTTCCTCGACGAGTTGCTGGCCAACGGTACGACCACGGCGGCGGTTTATTGCTCGGTCCATCCGCAATCGGCCGAGGCCTTCTTCACGGAATCGCAGCGCCGCAATACCCGCATGATCGCCGGCAAGGTCATGATGGACCGCAACGCGCCGGAAGCGCTGACCGACACGGCCGAGAGCAGCTATCGCGATTCGAAGGCGCTGATCGCGCGCTGGCACGGCAGGGGCCGGCAACTCTACGCGATCACGCCGCGCTTCGCGATCACCTCGACGCCGGAGCAGATGGCGGCGGCAGGGAGGCTCGCGGCCGAGCATCCCGATTGCCATGTCCAGACCCATATCGACGAGAACCGGGCCGAGATCGCCTTCGCCTGCGAGCTTTATCCGGAAGCGGCTGATTATGCCGATATCTATCGGCGCTACGGCCTGCTCGGCCCGAAAAGTTTGATGGGCCACTGCATTCACATGATCCATAACGAATGGCAGGCCTTTGCCGAGACGGGCGCGGTCGCGGTGTTCTGCCCGACCTCGAACCTGTTCCTTGGCTCAGGGCTTTTCGACTGGGCCCATGCCCGGCAGCGCGGGGTGAAGGTCGCGGTTGCCACGGATATCGGCGGTGGCACGTCCTATTCGATGCTCAGGACCATGGCCGAGGCCTACAAGGTGCTGCATTTGCAGGGGCAGTCGCTTTCCGCTTTCGCGGCACTGCATGCGATCACGCGCGGCAATGCGATTGCGCTCGGACTCGATCATGTGATCGGGGGCTTCGAGCCCGGTCGCGAGGCAGATGTCGTGGTGCTCGATACGGCTGCGACGCGGGCGATGGCGCATCGCATGGAGACGGTGCGCGATCTCGCAGAGGAACTCTTCGTGCTCGTCACGCTCGGCGACGAGCGCAATGTCGCCGCGACCTATGTGATGGGGGAGCGGGCGGGTCTGTAAAGACCTTTCCACCACCTCAAGGTCATCCCGGGCGCAGCGAAGCGCAGACCCGGGATCCATGCCGGAACGGTTCAGGCATGGATCCCGGATCGGCGCCGCTCACGCGGCTTGTCCGGGATGGCCCGCGTAGGGGCTCAGCCCAGCACGCCACCCTTGCGGGCGTAGTCGATATAGATATCACGCAGGCGCTGCGCGGTCGGGCCGGGCGCGCCGTTATGGATCGTGTGGCCGTCGATCGTGGTCACCGGCATGACGAGGCTGGTCGCGGAGGTGATGAAGGCCTCCTCGGCGTCAAGCGCCTCTTCCAGCGTGAACTCGCGCTCCTCGAAGGTGAAGCCGGATTCCGCGAGATAGGCCAGCACGGCCTTGCGGGTGATGCCCGGCAGCACCTTGTGCGAGAGCGGGCGCGAGATCAGCGTCTTGCCCTTGACGATCCAGGCGGTGGAGGAGGCGCCCTCGGTCACCACGCCGTCCTCGACCAGCCAGGCCTCCTGCGCGCCGCTTTCCAGCGCGAACTGCTTGGCGAGCACGGGGGCGAGCAGGTTGACGCTCTTGATGTCGCGGCGCGCCCAGCGCAGGTCCGGCGTCGAGACGACCTTGATGCCGGTCTTGGCGCCCGGCGCGTTCACGAAGTTACGGGCCTGGGTGAACATCACCAGCGTCGGCTGGACATCCTTCGGGAAGGGGAAGTCGCGATCGGCCGCGCCGCGCGAGACCTGCAGGTAGATGCCGCCCTCGTCGAGGTTGTTGCGCTTGATCAGCTCTTCATGGATCGCGACGAGCTCGGCCTTCGACCAGGGCAGGCCGAGGCGGATCTCTCCGCAGGAGCGCTCGAGCCGGGTCAGATGCGCCTCGCAATCGACGAGCTTGCCACCGATCACTGCCGAAACTTCGTAGATGCCGTCGCCGAAGATGAAGCCGCGGTCGAAAACAGAGATCTTGGCCTCTTCCTCGGGAAGATAGGCGCCATTGACGTAGACGATGCGGCTCATCGATGCGGACTCGCTGATTGGAAGGGAACGCGGATCCTTCCTAGCGAAGCTTGGCGCCGGTTGCGAGCCTCAAGGCGGGGAAACGGCCCGGCGTCTGGTGCAGGGCCGGCCGAGAGGGCTTCATGCCTTCAGGCTCAGGAACCGCGTCGGGATCGCGCCGCGCAGGTTCTGCTCGAAGCCGATAAGCTTCGGCGAGACCAGGTTCTTGGTCGAGTAATGCAGCACAGGAATCCAGGGCTCCTCGCGGATGACGATGCTGTCGGCCTCGCGCAGGATCGTGGCGCGCCGGGCGAGGTCGAGTTCCTCGGTCGCGAGTTTCATCAGCGCGTCGAACTGGGGGTTCCTGTACTTGCCGATGTTGAAGCCGGCATTGTCGCTCTCGAACAGGAACAGGAAGTTCTGCGGATCGGAATAGTCGCCGACCCAGCCATAGCGGGCGACGTCGAAATCGCCGCCGTCACGCAAATAGGCGAAATGCGTCCGGAAATCGGTCTCGACGAAGCGGGTTTCGACGCCGATGGCGCGCCATTGCTCGGCGATCGCTTCCGCCGTGCGGCGGTTATTGTCTGTGGTATTGAAGCGGAACTCGATTTGGAGCGGGACGCTGCCGAAGCCGGCTGCGGCGAGCAGACGTTTCGCCTCTTCCTCGCGTTCCAGCACCGAGGCATGGCGGAAATCGAGTTCGGCGCGCTCGCCGTAGTTGCCGATATGCGGGGGGATCACGCCATAGGCCGGCAGCATCGTGCCGCCCCAGATGCGGTCGGCGATGAATTCGCGATCGACCTGCAAGGAGAGCGCGCGCCTGACACGCTCGTCGTCAAAGGGTGGCTTGGCGCTGTTGATGATCAGGAAATAGGTCGCGAGATAGGGACCGATCCTGACCTGATCACCGAGCTTCTCCTTCAGGGCCTTGAACTGGTCGGCCGGGATGTCGGTGGTGAGATGCAGATCGCCAGCCTGGAAGCGCCGCGCCGCCGCCGCGAGGTTGGAGGCCGGGTAGAAGATCACCGTATCGATCTTCACATCGGCGGCTGCGTGGAAATGTGGGTTCCGGTCGAGCCGGATATGCGAGTTCGGCGCCAGCTCCTTGAGCATGTAAGGGCCGTTCGTGATCCAGTTCTCCGGCCGCGCCGGCTCCTGCGCCGCCATGGCCACGCTGGCCTGGTGCATCGGCAGGGCGCTCTGATGGGTCAGGAGTTCGAGCAGATAGGGCGTCGGCTGCTCCAGCGCGATCTCCAGCGTGCCCTCGTCTGGAGCGCTGACGCCGAGCGCTTCGATTGATGAGCCGGCGGTCGCTTTGTGGATCGCCTGGGCATTGCGGATCGGGAACAGCAGGTTGGCGTATTTCGCGCCGGTCTCGGGATTGATGATGCGCCGGAGGGAGTAGACGAAATCCGAGGCCCTGACCGGGTCGCCATTCGACCATTTCGCGTTGTCGCGCAGCCTGAAGCGCCAAGTCTTGCCGTCCGGACTCATCGTCCAGCTCTCGGCGACGCCGGGCGCGACCTCGCCCTTCATGTCGTGGATGACGAGCCCTTCGCGCAGGTCGCGCAGCAGATGGGCTTCGGCGACGGTTGAGGTCTTGTGCGGATCAAGCGTCTCCGGATCGCCGTCATTGCCGCGGTGGAAGACGATGCGGCCCTGGGCGGCTGCGCGTGTTGCGGCCAGGATGGCAGCGAGCGCCAAGGGGGCATGGCGGCGCGTGACGTCGAGCATGGCAACCTCCCTCAGCCGGGCGCCGTTGCGAGCGATGCCCGACGGGGGAAGTAGACCCCGTTACGTCGAGTCTGCCAAGCACGAAAACGACGATGGGGCCGTGGTTTTCGCGCCGTGATTGTCAGGAGCTGGCTACAGGCTCAGCGGCTGGCCGCTTCCGCCGCGCTCTCCTGCGCCTCGACCACCGCGACGGCGGTCATGTTGACCACGCCGCGGGCCGTCACCGAGCCGGTGAGGATATGCGCGGGCTTGGCCGTGCCGATCAGGATCGGCCCGACCGGCAGCGCATCCGCCATCACCTTGGCGAACTGGTAGGAGATGTTGGCCGCGTCGAGATTGGGGAAGATCAGGACGTTGGCCATGTCCTTCAGTGTCGAGGAGGGCAGGACGCGCTCGCGGATCAGCGGCACGAGAGCGGTATCGGCCTCCATCTCGCCGTCGCATTCGAGATGCGGCGCCCGTTCGCGGATCAGCTTCAGCGCCTTGCGCATCTTGAGCGAGGAGGGCGTATCGGCCGCACCGAAATCGGAATGCGACAGCAGCGCGATCTTCGGATCGATGCCGAAGCGCTGGACATGGCTCGCCGCCAGCACGGTCATGTCGGCGATCTCCTCCGCCGTCGGGTCGTGTTTCACATGGGTGTCCGACATGAAGAAGGCGCCCTTGTTGGTGATGATCAGGGTCATCGCCGCAAGGTCGCAGACGTCCGGCGCCAGCCCGATGATGTCCTTGATATGCCGCAGGCGCGACATGAACCGGCCTTCGAGGCCCGAGATCATCGCATCGGCCTCGCCGCGGGCGACGGCGAGCGCCGCGATCACCGTGTTGTTGGTGCGCACCAGCGAGCGCGCCGCCTCGGGCGTGATACCGCGCCGGCCGGCAATGTCGAGATAGGTCTGGACATAGTCGCGATAGCGCGGGTCGTCCTCGGGGTTCACCACCTCGAAATCGACGCCGGGCTTGAGCGTAAGGCCGAAGCGCTGGATGCGCGTCTCGATCACGCTCGGGCGGCCGATCAGGATCGGGATGGCGAGCCCTTCCTCCAGCGCGACCTGGGCGGCGCGCAGCACGCGCTCGTCCTCGCCCTCGGCATAGATCACGCGCTTGGGATCGGCCTTCGCCTTCTGGAACAGCGGCTTCATCAGGAAGCCGGAGCGGAAGACGAAGCGCGAGAGCTGCTCGCGATAGGCCTCGATGTCGAGCAGCGGCTTGCGGGCGACACCGGTCGCCATCGCGGCCTCGGCGACGGCCGGGGCGATGCGCATGATCAGGCGCGGATCGAACGGGTTCGGGATGAGCGAATTCGCACCGAAGGTCGAGGCCTCGCCGCCATAGGCGCGCGCCGCGATGTCGGAGGTCGCCTCGCGGGCGAGCGAGGCGATGGCGCGCACGGCGGCGAGCTTCATCGCCTCGTTGATCGTCGTCGCCTGCACGTCGAGCGCGCCGCGGAAGATGTAGGGGAAGCAGAGGACGTTGTTGACCTGGTTCGGATAGTCCGAGCGGCCGGTGCAGATCATCGCGTCGGGGCGAACGGCGAGCGCGTCTTCCGGGGTGATCTCGGGATTGGGATTGGCGAGTGCCAGAATCAGCGGCCTCTGTGCCATCTGCTTGGCCATCTCGGGCTTGAGCACGCCGGCGGCGGAGAGGCCGAGGAAGATGTCTGCGCCGCCGATGACGTCGCTGAGCGTCCGGGCGTCGGTCTCCTGCGCATAGACCTCCTTCCAGCGGTCCATCAGCGTGTTGCGGCCCTTGTAGACCACGCCGTCGATATCGGTGACCCAGATGTTCTTACGCTGCGCGCCGAGCTCGACCAGCAGGTTGGTGCAGGCGAGCGCGGCGGCGCCCGCGCCGGAGACGACGATCTTGACGTCGGCGATCTTCTTGCCCGCGAGGTCTAGCCCGTTCAGGACGGCGGCTCCGACGATGATCGCCGTGCCGTGCTGGTCGTCATGGAAGACCGGGATGTTCATCCGGGCCTTGAGCTGCTCCTCGATCTCGAAGCATTCCGGCCCCTTGATATCCTCGAGATTGATGCCGCCGAAGGTCGGCTCCAGCGCGGCGACCACCTCGACGAATTTCTCGATGTTCTTCTGCTCGACCTCGATGTCGAAGCAGTCGATGCCGGCGAATTTCTTGAAGAGGACGGCCTTGCCCTCCATCACTGGCTTGGAGGCGAGCGGGCCGATATCGCCGAGGCCGAGCACGGCCGTGCCGTTGGTGATGACGGCGACGAGGTTCTGGCGCGAGGTCAGCTCGGCGGCTTCGGAGGGATCATCGACGATCGCTTCGCAGGCAGCGGCGACGCCGGGGGAATAGGCTAGTGCCAGATCGCGCTGGTTGCCGAGCGGCTTGGTCGCCTGGATCTCGAGCTTACCGGGCCGGGGCTGGCGATGATAGACGAGCGCGCCCGAGCGCAGATCGGAGGAGAGCGTGCTTTTCATGGCGCGATGGTCCCTGCAGTCAGAGGGATGCTGGTCGCGCGAAAGCCCCCATGCCGTCAAGCCGTCGGGATGCCGCTAGCAGTTTCGCCGGATTCGAAAGGAAGGCGCAGGCGCGAACTTGAAGCAATCTGGCAAGATGCTGAATCGGCATGCGAGAAATCGCACGCAAGCGCCGGAAACGATTCGCCAAATTCTCCGCGCCGTCGCCGCGAAGGTCAGAACGCCTTGAAGGTGATGATCGTATGGGTGTCGGCGATCTCGGGGATCGACTGCACCTTCTGCGCGACGAAATGGCCGATATCGACATCGGCTGCGACATGGAACTTGGCCAGGATGTCGTAATTGCCGGCGGTCGAGTAGATCTCGGAGGCGATCTCGCGATCGGCCAGTTCGCTGGCGACCTCGTAGGTCTTGCCGAGCTTGCATTTGATCTCGACGAAGAAGGTCTGCATCGCGCGCTCCGAAACTCTGTCGGGTCTGGATAGAATCGTCTGGGCAGAAAGATCAAGCGCCCGCGAGCGCGGCGATCCGTCGTGTCATCGCGCTCTCGGGATCGGTCAGTCCGGCGATCACGGTGAAATGGTTGGCGCCGGGGATTTCCTCATAGCGTGTCGTTACACCCTCCAGCCCCCAGACGTCTGTGAGCCGGCGGCTCTGCCGGTGGTACTCTTCGCTCTCGGCGCCGCCGACCACAGCATCCATCGTCAAACGCGAGGGGGCCGGCCAGAACAGCGGGCTCTCGAGTTCCGCGGCGGCCAGGTCGAGATTCAGCGCCTTGTTGATGCTGGTCTCGACGAGAGGCTTCAGGTTGTAGAGGCCGGAGATGCCATAGGCCGCCGGCACGAGCTGGTCCGGCAGGTCGGGATCGACATTCTTCCAGTCGGTGGCGAGCGTGCAGGCGCTGAGATGGCCGCCGGCGGAATGTCCGGAAGCGACGACAGGCAGGCCGAAGCGTCGCCACAGCGCCGCTGCCGCCTGCTGCAATTCCCAGACGATATGGCCGAGATGGACCTGCGGGCAGAGGTCGTAGCCGACGACTGCGACCGGCAGGCCGAGCTGGTTCAACCCGCGCGCCATATGCGAGAAATAGCTGCGGTCGAGCGCCTGCCAGTAGCCGCCATGGATGAACATCACCAATGCGTTGCCACGGATCGTCTCGGGCTTGAACAGGTCGTAGGCTTGGCGCTCGCCCTCGCCATAGGAGACATCGAGCTCGCACAGGGCCTCGCTGCGATAGGCGGCGGCATCGGCCTGCCAGCCGGCGATGATGCCGGGATGTTCCGGCACGCGGGCGCGGTTGTTGTACTCGGTCTCGTAGTCCGGCGACATCGGTCTTCCATCGCTGAAGGGCGTGGGTCGGTTGGGCCGCACCGTGGCAGCCCGGCGCGCTTCGCGCCAGCGCTTTTGACAGGACCCCGGTCCGGCGCCAAAAGGCGGCAAGCCCGGATGAATGGGCAACGGAGGTCGCCATGGAAAACCCTGTTCTCGCCGAGGTCACGCGCGGCAATGTCGTCGAATCGCGTCATCGCGGCGCGGCGATCGTCGTCGATGCCGATGGCGGCGTGGTCTTCTCGGCCGGCGATGTCGCGCGCCCGGTCTTCCCGCGCTCGGCCGTCAAGGCGATCCAGGGCCTGCCGCTGATTGAGAGCGGCGCCGCCGACCGCTACGGGCTGACCGAGGCCGAGATCGCGCTCGCCGTCTCCTCGCATTCCGGCGAACCGCTCCATGCCGAGACCTCGCTTTCGATGCTGCGCAAGGCCGGCCGCGATGCCGGTTGCCTCGAATGCGGCGCGCATTGGCCGTCGAACGAGCTCGTGTCCCGCGCCCTGGCGAAATCGGGCGCCGAGCCGAGCGCGCTCAACAACAACTGCTCCGGCAAGCATGCCGGCTTTGTCTGCCTGTCCTGCAACATGGACGAGGACCCGACCGGCTATGTGAAGGCTGCCCATCCCGTGCAGCAGGCCGTGCGCGGCGCGCTGGAAGCGGTGACCGGCGCCGCCCATAGCGCCGATCGGATGGGCATCGATGGCTGCTCGATCCCGTCCTATGCCGTGCCGCTTTCGGCGCTGGCCCTGGGCTTCGCTCGCTTCGGCACCGGTAGGGGCTTCGGGCCGGAACGGGCGAAGGCGGCGGCGCGCATCCGGGCTGCGGCTGCGGCCCATCCCTTCATGGTCGCCGGCACCGGCCGCTACGACACGCGGTTGATGGGCTTGCTCGGCGCGCGCGCCTTTACCAAAACCGGGGCCGAGGGCGTCTATTGCGCGTCCCTGCCGGAACTGGGCTACGGCATCGCCCTGAAATGCGATGACGGCGCCGGCCGCGCCGCCGAGATCGCGCTCGGCGCCTTGATCGCGCGCTTCCTGCCGATGGATGACGCCACGCAGGTCGCCTTCGCGCCGCTGCGCGAGACCGTCCTGAGGAACTGGAACGGCATCGAGGTCGGCCGCATCCGCGCGCCAGCCTGAGCTGGGCTCAACGCACCGCGTTGTTCGCCACCACGATCCCCGAGGCTCTGGCATCGGGGGCTTTCGTCAGGTCGCCGGTAACGGGTTTGCCGTATTCGGTGCCGATCACGGCGCCGTCGCGGGCCTCGGCGATGATGTTGTTGGCAACGAGCGCGTTGCGCTCCTTCGGCACCAGCGAGACCGAGACGCCGATCCCGGTCTTGCGGATGACGTTGCCGGTGGCGGCGAGGTTGCGCATGCCCCAGGACCAGCCGAGCGCGATGCCGATATCGCTGGCCTCCTCGATGACGTTGCCGGTCACGGCTGCTTCCGCCTCGACATGGATGCCGTAGCCGCCGACCGGATCCTTGCTATAGGGCACGGCCTTGCGCGTCGCCCGGCGGATGATGTTGTTGGCGCAGACCGCCAGGCGCCCGCCATGGTCCAGATTGGTCATGGTGGCGCCGGCCGCGCAGTCCTCGACGAGGTTGTTGGCGATGATCGCGCCCTCGAAGGCGAATTCGCTGTAGAGGCCGACTTCGCCGCAGCGCCGCCCCCGGTTGCCGAGCATCTGGACGCCCGAGCCGGAATTGTTGCGGATGAAGGTCATCGCGCAGTCGCGCAACTGGTTGCCCTCGATGATCACGCCGCCGGCACGGAAGACGCTGATGCCGTTGCCGTTCTGCCCGCTGCCGCCGGCATCGGTGCGGATGCGCTGGACATGGTTGCCGCGCACGATGGAGCCATCATCGCCCGGCTGGTTGCGCCAGATCTGAATGCCGTTATTGCCGCAATCCTCGACCCGGTTCTGCTCGATGGTGAGCCCCTTCGAATCGATCGCGAACAGGGCGGCATCCCGCATCTCGCGGAAATGGTTCGCCGCGACGCGCCCGCCGCAGCGATCGAGCGTCAGTCCGACCGAGCCGGCCTTGGCGAAGGCACAGCCAGAGATCACGAGTTCGCCGACATTCTCGGCCGCGAGCAGGCCGCTGCGCTGGGCGGCGGGAATGTCGAGCCCGTCGAAACTCAGGCCGGAAAGCTCGGCCCGGCTGAGATTGCGGGCGATCAGCACGGGCTGGCCATTGGCGGTGACGAGATGCGTTTCGCCGGGTACGCCGACGATCCGGGCATTCTCGGGCAGGGCGACGCCGCCGATCCGGTAGCGGCCCGGAGGCAGCAGGAGCGGCGCACCGCGCCCAGCGGCTTGCTTCAGCGCAGCCTGCAATTGCCGCGACTGATCCTCGCTCGCGCCGGGACGCAGGCCGAGCTGGCCGGCATCGAGCCCGAGATGGCCGAGCGGCCCGGCAGTCGCGCCGCGGGATTGGGCGTGGGCGGGCAGAACGACCGAGGCCGTGCCGAAAAGGCCCATCGCCAGAACGTTGCGTCGGGAAAGCACCATGGAAGCTCCTGCTCCGCCGGCGCGGATCAAGCCGCGTGCCAGCTCCATCTGTGCCGATCTGAAACCGACGCTCCCGGTGTGGAGCTTACAGTCCGAGAGCCTGCGCGATCTCGTCCGCGGCCGATGTCGGGGGCAGGCGGCCCTCCGCGACCGCGGCTTCCAGTTCAGGGGTGCGAGCCTTGAGAGCGGGATCGTGCCGGAGCTTCGCCTGCAGCCGGTCCTGCACCATCGCCCACATCCATTTCACGTCCTGCCGGCGGCGCTTCTCTGCGATCAAGCCCTTGGCCTCGAAGCGGGCGCGGTGATCCTCGACCTTCGACCAGAGCGCATCGAGGCCGAGCCCGGTCAGCCCCGAGATCGTCACGACCGGCGTGCTCCACAGCGCCGAGGTCGGCGCCAGGATATGTAGCGCGGCCTTGTACTGGGCGGCTGCGGCGCGGGCAGGCGTCGCGCCATCGCCATCGGCCTTGTTGACCGCGATCATGTCGGCGAGCTCGATGATGCCCTTCTTGATCCCCTGCAATTCGTCGCCGGCATTGGGCAGCATCAGCACGAGGAAGAAGTCGGTGAGATCGGCGACCGCGGTCTCCGACTGCCCGACGCCGACAGTTTCGACCAGGATCACGTCAAAGCCGGCGGCCTCGCAGAGCAGCATCGTCTCGCGCGTCTTGGCGGCGACGCCGCCGAGCGTGCCCGAGGAGGGGGAGGGGCGGATATAGGCGTTTGGATCGACCGCGAGCCGGGCCATCCGCGTCTTGTCGCCAAGGATCGAGCCGCCGGTGCGGGTCGAGGAGGGGTCGACGGCGAGCACCGCGACCTTGTGGCCCTTGCCGGTGAGGTAAGTGCCCAGCGCATCGATCGTGGTCGACTTGCCGACGCCGGGCACGCCGGTGATCCCGACCCGGATGGCGCGGCCGGTATGCGGGAGCAGCCGCTGGATCAGGGCCTGCGCCTGCTCGCGATGGTCGGCGCGGCGCGATTCCGCCAGCGTGATCGCACGGGCCAGCGCGGCGCGCTCGCCGGCGAGGATGGCTTCGCCGAGTGGATCGGCTGGAGAGCTGTTGTCGACCATGTCGCCAGTTAGCAAGTCGCGGGAGCGGGCGACAAGGCGTCCTCGCGCGTCACTTGCTTCATCACTGTGTCATGTCGGCATCTTGTGAATTCGCCGTTGCGATGAGACGAGTTGGCAATGATGTGCGTGGCGATGCGGCTTCGTGTTTTCCTGTTGGCCTTGTTCCTGCCGCTGGCGCTCGCAGCCTGCGGCACGCCGCGCGTGCTGGAGCTGAGCGAAGCTCCGAAGGCGGATGTCGCGGGGACCGTCCAGATCTACGTCGCGACGACGCGCGAGGTCTCGGCGCAGCCGGTCTATTTCAGCGGCGAGCGCGGGCCCAAGCTCTCCTTCGCCCGTCTCGACATCACCGTGCCGCGCAGCCACAAGGCCGGGGACCTAGAGCTGCCCGATTCGGGGCCGGGCGACCCCGCCAAGCATTTCACTGCGACCTATATCCAGAAGCTCGATCTCGCACCGATCGTCTCCGACGTGCGCAAGGAACTGCAGCGGCGGCCGCCCTCCCAGCGCGACATTCTGATCTTCGTCCACGGCTACAACACCAATTTCGCGGATGCGGCCTATCGCTTCGCCCAGATCGTCTATGATTCCGGTTTCAAGGGCGTGCCGGTGCTGTTCACCTGGCCGTCGCGCGGTCAGTTGCTGGCCTATCCCTACGATCGCGAAAGCGCCTTCTATTCGCGCGATTTCCTCGAACTGAACCTGCGCGCCATCGCTCGCGATCTCGGCGCTTCGCGCATGGACATCCTCGCCCATTCCATGGGGACGCTCCTGACGCTGGAGACGCTACGCCAGGCCGCGATCCGCGGCGACGGCAGTTTCGGCGGCAAGCTGCGCGACGTGATGCTCGCTGCGCCAGATGTCGATCTCGACGTGTTCAAGATGCAGATGCGCGCGATCCGCCGGCCGCTGACGGTCTTCGTCTCGGCTGACGATCGAGCGCTCGACTTCTCCCGGCGCTTTGCCGGTGACAAGACGCGGCTGGGCGCGGTGTCGAGCAAGGATACCGAGACGATCGCGGATCTGGAGAAGCTCGGCGTGCGGCTGATCGATCTGTCCGAGGTCTCCTCCGGGGACAGCCTCAACCACGCGAAATTCGCATCGTCGCCGAAGGTGGTGCAGCTCATCGGCCAGAGGCTGCAGCAGGATCGAGGCATCGGCTTCGCCGGGCCGCGCTTCGGTGACAGGCTTGGCGATGTCGCCGGCGGCGTCATGGGTACGGTCGGCTCGACCGTCGGGCTCGTCGTCACCGCGCCGATCCAGATCATTTCCGGCGCGGCGCAGTGATGTCGCCTCCGCGCAACGCCCCGGCCGCTTCTGATCGGAAGCTGATCGCTTGCCCCATTCTGGCCGCCTTGGCCTGCCTTTAGAGGTATGGCTGCCAGTTCGGCCCCTCACATTCTGACCGGATACCTGTCTCAATGCCCGTTACAAGGCGCGCCTTTTCATGCCGTTCGCTGGCCCTCGCCGCGTTCCTGCCGCTCGGCCTCGCCGCCTGCGCGCAGAGCGAGGCGAGCGTATCGCCGTTTTCCGAACCCGAGCGCGCCGATACCTCGGCGCTCGGCAAGGACCCGCGCTTGCTCGTCATGACGACGCGCCGGTCGACCGGCAACGCCACGCCGTTCTTCAACACGGATCGCGGCCCGCTCACCTTTGCCGAGGCGCGGCTGTCGCCGCCCGGGCGCGGCATCGCGGGTCGTGTTTCCTCGGCGGTAAGCGGTGACTGGGCCGTGCTCGGGATTTCGCGTGAGACCTCGGGGAACGCGCCACGAGCCTTCTCGGACGCCGTGAACGGGCGCGACGTCCTGCTCTACATCCACGGCTTCAACGAGACCTTCGAGACCGCCGCGCGCAGCGCCGGCCAGCTCTCCCATTCGCTGGAATTCCAGGGCCGGACCGCCCTGTTCACCTGGCCTTCGGGCGGCAAGCTCTTCGATTACGCCTATGATCGCGAGAGCGCGCTCTGGTCGCGCGACGGCTTCGTCCAGTCTTTGCAGGCGCTCGTCGCCAACCCCACCGTCGGCCGCATCCACATCGTCGCCCATTCCATGGGCACTTTCCTGACCCTGGAAGGCCTGCGCGAGCTGCGCGATTCCCAGGAGATCTACGCCCGGATCGGCTCGGTCGTGCTGGCCTCGCCGGACGTCGATATCGACGCCTTCGAGCAGACGGTGAAGAAGCTCGGCCCGCTGGCCCAGCGCATGACCGTGATCATCGACCCCGGCGACCGGGCGCTTGCCGTCTCCGCCCGCATCGCCGGCGGCGTCGCGCGCGCCGGCGCGGCGGACCGTTCGCGGCTGGAGGCTTTGGGAGTACGCGTCGCCGACACCTCCGGCCGGGGCTGGAGCATGCTGCGGCACGATCTCTTCCTTTCGAACAGCGAAGTCACGCAGGTCGTGCGCCGCGCCATGGATCGCGGCGGCTAGAGGAGCGAGCGGAATGGCGCGGTTGCGTTGGGGACTGACGGCCGTCGTGCTGGCGCTGGGCCTCGGCCTGTCCGTCGCTTCTGCCGAAACGCCGGCGCTCTTCGCCGGGACCGGTCCGGCTGAGGGCAGCTATGCCGACCCGTTGTCCGTTGCCATCGCGGTTTCGAGCTATGCGCCGCCGGCCTGCGCGGCCAAGCCTTGCCCCCTGCTGATCGCGGTCCATGGCATGGGTCGCAACGCGAAAGGCGCGCGCGATGCCTGGAAAGCCGCTGCCGACCGGGCCGGGTTCCTCGTTCTGGCCCCGCGCTTCGACAAGGAGCAGTTTCCCAGCCGCCGGTTCCAGCAAGGTGACGTCCGTAGTGAATCCGACAAGACGAAATGGACTTTCGGCCTGATCGAAAGGCTGTTCGACGCCGCTCGCGCCAGCGGCCGTGTTGCGGGCGACAGCTATACGATCTTCGGGCATTCGGCCGGCGCCCAGTTCGTGCACCGCATGATCATGCTGATGCCGGAGGCTCGCATCGCGACGGCAGCCGTGGCGAATGCCGGCTACTACACGCTGCCGGCTCTCGCCGGCGAGCGCGCCTACCCCTATTCGCTCAAGGGCACGCCGGTCACCGATGCCACGCTGGCCCGGGCGCTCGCCAAGCCGATGCTGGTTATGCTGGGTGATCAGGACATCGATCCCGATCACCACCAGCTCAACAAGTCACGCGGCGCCGAGGAGCAGGGTGCGACGCGCTTCGCCCGCGGCGAGCACTTCATGGCTGCGGCCCGCGACGAAGCGCGCCGTCTCGGCATTGCGCTTCGCTGGCGCGAGGTTGTCGTGCCGGGCGTGGCGCATCACCAGGGCGGCATGGTGAAGGCTGCGGCTGCGGAACTGTTCGACGCCCGTTGAGAGCCTTTAGACCGGCGGCAGGCCGGAGCGCTTCTTGATCGTCGCCAGCGCGAAATTGGATTCGACCGACTGGATGCATTTCAGCCGCGTCGCCTTCTGCTTCAGGAAGCGCTCATAGCCCTCGATGCCGTCGGTGACGACGCGCAGCAGGTAATCCTGAGAGCCGGTCATCAGATAGCACTCGGCGACCTCGCTCCAGCTTTCGACCGCCTTCTCGAACTCAGCGATCTGCTCCTGATTCTGCTGGGTCAGCCGCACCGAGACGAAGACGCTGAAGGGCAGCCCGTAGGCCTTGGGGTCGACGACAGCGGTGTAGCCCTGGATGACGCCGGTCTCCTCCAGCCGCTTCAGGCGCCGGAGGCATGGCGTCGGCGAGAGCCCGACCCGCTGCGACAGGTCCTGGTTGGTGATGCGCCCGTCCTCACGCAGAACGGCGAGAATCCGGCGGTCGATGCTATCTAGCACGATATGCTCCATCCCTGACAAAATTGAGCAGAAAGCTGCTCGTGGCACATTAGGATGATGCTGATCGGCCAAGCAATGGCGCGCTGATGGGAATAATCTGGTGTCAGAAACCGGCCTGCGCCGCAGGATCGCAAGGGAGACGGCCATGAGCGAAGACAACTACCACAAGGACCGGATCGCCAACCGCAAGCTCCATCCCGAGACGCTGATGATGGGCTTCGGTTATTCGCCGGCCATGTCGGAAGGCTCGCTGAAGCCGCCGGTCTTCCTGACCTCGACCTTCGTTTTCCAGAATGCCCAGCAGGGCAAGGACTTCTTCGATTTCACCTCCGGCCGGCGCCAGCCCAAGCCCGGCGAGAAGCCCGGCCTCGTCTATTCGCGCTTCAACCATCCCAATATGGAGATCCTCGAGGATCGCCTGGCGATCTGGGACGAGGCCGAGAAATGCGCCGTCTTCGCCTCGGGCATGGCGGCGATCGCGACGACCTGCTTCGCCTTCCTGCGGCCGGGCGACACGATCCTGCATTCGCGCCCGCTCTATGGCGGTACCGAGACGCTGCTGAAGAACCAGATGGGCGCCTTCGGCGTTACGCCCTTCGGCTTCACCGATGGTCTCGACATCGCGCAGATGCGTGACGTGGCCAAGGCGGCAGCCGCCAAGGGGCGCGTCGCGATGATCCTGGTCGAAACCCCGGCCAACCCGACCAACGGCCTCGTCGACCTCGCCGCCTGCAAGATGATCGCGGATGAGCTGGAGAAGTCGCAGGGCCACCGCCCGCCCGTCGTCGTCGACAACACCATGCTCGGCCCGAAATACCAGAAGCCGCTGAAGCAGGGCGCCGATCTCTCGCTGCTCTCGCTGACCAAATATGTCGGCGGCCATTCCGACCTCGTCGGCGGCTCGATCAGCGGCTCCGAGGCGCTGGTGCGGCAGGTGAAGGCCTGGCGCGGCTCGCTGGGTACGCAGCTCGATCCCAATTCCTGCTGGATGCTGATGCGCTCGCTGGAGACGCTCGACATCCGCATGAGCCGCGCCAACGAGAACGCCAAGCTCGTGGCGGAATACCTGGAGAGCCACCGCAAGGTCGCCAGGGTCCACTATCTCGGCAATCTCAAGGACGGCGACCCGCGCAAGGCCGTCTTCGACCGCCAGTGCACGGCGGCGGGCTCGACCTTCGCCTTCGACGTCAAGGGCGGCGAGAAGGAGGCCTTCGCGCTGCTCGACAACCTCCAGATCATGAAGCTCGCGGTCAGCCTCGGCGGCACCGAGACGCTGGTCTCGCATCCCGCCGCGATGACCCATTCCGGCGTTGCCCGTGAAATGCGCGAGGAGATCGGCCTCACCGATGCGCTGATCCGCATCTCCGTCGGAATCGAGAATATCGAGGACCTGATCTCGGATCTGGCGCAGGCCTTCGAGGCGGTTTGAACGCTTCTGTGCCCTAAACCCCGACCCGTCCCCAGCCCGGCAGCTTCAGCGCCGGGCTGCGCAGGTCGAGCCCGGCGACGAGGCCGAGCAGGTTGATCTCGATGCCTTCGACCCAGCCGACGGTGACGCCGGCAAGCCCATAGAGCGACGCCTGGATGCCGGTGCGGCTCGCGGTCAGCCCGGCGAAGAGGCCGTCGGCGCGCCAGTCCTTGCCGAGTGCGGTCGGCGGCAGCGCTTGCCGAAGCTCGGGCACCTCGGCCAGGACATGCTGGACGAAGCTGTTCGAGTTCGGTCCCGGCCATGCGAGATAGCTGCCGGGGCTGGAATAGGCGTAAGCGGCCACGGCCGCACGGATGCGTGGGATCAGTTGCTCGGCGGCCTCGCCGCGGATCTCGGTGACCGGTTCCGGCATGTTGCCGAACCAGCGCCCATCGGCGTCGCGGTGATTGACCCGAAGCGGGGCGCCCCAGCCGACGACATCAAAGCGCGTATAGGCGCTGGCGCCACGCTCCTTCACCACCACCCAGGAATGATGGGCGAAGATGCCGCGCCAGCGGCCGACGCGCGCGGCGAAGACATGCACCGTCGCTTCCGCAGCATCCGAGGCCGCGGGCAGGAGCTTGGCGCTGGTCCAGTCGGCGCGCTGCCAGTTCGGCGCACGCTCCTGCCAGGCCCACCAGCCGGCGTGGCTTGCGAGCGGCAGCAGGAAGGCGATCGCAAAGAACAGCAGGAAACGGCGGAGCAGACGCATGCGGTACGGTATGTGCATGGCGGCGTGGGCCGGCAAGGCTGTCGCCGTTCACGCTTGCGTCAGGCGCAGCTTGCCTGTGCGCGGGTGTTCGGTTGCACCCGATGGCGGTTGATGCCGGGGGGAAAGCTGGTAGCGTGCGCGCGCCAACACGATGGAGGGGCGGATTGGGTAGGACGACGAAGCGACTGACCGAGGCGATTGCCGCTTGCGCGATCGGACTGGGACTTCTGGCCGCGCCAGTGGCCGCGCAGGACAAGCAACTGCGCATCTTCAACTGGTCTGATTATGTCGATCCGGAGGTGCTCGACGCCTTCAAGAAGGAAACCGGCATCACCGTCGTCTACGACACCTTCGATCAGATGGAGACGGTGGAGACCAAGCTTCTGGCCGGCAAGACCGGCTACGACCTGATCGTCGTCACCGCCTCCTTCCTGCCGCGCCATATCCCGATCGGGCTCTATCAGCCGGTCGAGAAGGACAAGGCGCCGAACCTCAAGAACATCTGGCCGGAGATCCAGACGCGGCTCTCAAAGTATGATTCCGGCAACAAATACGCCGTGAACTACATGTGGGGCACGACCGGGATCGGCTATAACACCGCCAAGATCAAGGAACGGCTCGGCCCCGATGCCGTGATCGATTCCTGGAAGATCGTCTTCGAGCCCGACCAGCTCAAGAAGCTCTCGAACTGCGGCGTGCACGTGCTCGACGCGGTCGAGGAGATGTTCCCGGCGGCCCTGCGCTATCTCGGCCTCAATCCGGATTCCAAGAACGAGGCCGATCTCAACAAGGCCGGCGAACTCCTGCGCAAGATCCGCCCGCATATCCAGAAGTTCCACTCCTCGGAATACATCAACGCGCTCGCGAACGGTGATATCTGCCTGGCCGTGGGCTATTCCGGCGACATCCTCCAGGCCAAGAAGCGCGCCGAGGAAGCCAAGAACGGCGTCCAGATCGCTTATTCCATCCCGAAGGAAGGCGCATTGATGTGGTTCGACTCCTTCGTGATCCCGAAGGATGCCGGCAATGTCGACGCGGCGATGAAGTTCATCGACTTCGTCAACAAGCCGGAGATGGCCGCAAAGAACTCGGACTTCATCCAGTATGCCAACGGCAACCTCGCCTCAAAGCCGTTCCTGTCGGCGGCGGTACGCGACAATCCCGGCATCTATCCGTCGGACGAAGTGATGGGGCGGCTCTACACGATCACGCCCTATGACCAAAAGTCCCAGCGGCTGGTGAATCGGCTCTGGACCCGCGTCAAGACCGGCAAGTGACCGGCTCCGGACAGGTCGCGAGCACCATGAAGAAGACCTCGCCCGGCAGCGTGCGCCGGGCCTTCCAGCCCTGGAACGACCCGGCGGCGAAGCCGCTGGTCCAGTTCCAGGGCGTGACCAAGCGCTTCGGCGACGTCACCGCGGTGGGCGATCTCTCGCTCGCGCTTTATCCGCGCGAGTTCTTCGCGCTGCTTGGGCCTTCCGGCTGCGGCAAGACCACGCTGATGCGCATGCTCGCCGGCTTTGAGACGCCGGACGAAGGCAGGATTCTGCTCGATGGGCAGGACATCACTGCCATCCCGCCGCATCTGCGGCCGATCAACATGATGTTCCAGTCCTACGCGCTGTTCCCGCATCTCAGCGTGGCCGGCAACATCGCCTACGGGCTGAAGCGCGAGGGTTTGCCGCGCGCCGAGATCGACCGGCGCGTCGAGGAGATGCTGGCGCTGGTCAAGCTTTCGGGCTTGGGCGGGCGCAAGCCGCATCAGCTCTCCGGCGGCCAGCGCCAGCGCGTCGCGCTTGCCCGCTCGCTGGCCAAGCGGCCGAAGCTGCTGCTGCTCGACGAGCCGATGGCGGCGCTCGACAAGAAGCTGCGCGAGCAGACCCAGTTCGAGTTGATGGACCTGCAGAGCGAGCTCGGGCTCACCTTCATGGTCGTCACCCATGACCAGGATGAGGCGATGACCATGGCCGACCGCATGGCGGTGATGGACCATGGCAAGCTCGTCCAGATCGGCCCGCCCGACGTGATCTACGAGGCGCCTGCGAACCGCCATGTCGCCGAGTTCGTGGGCGATATCAACATCTTCGAGGGTCGGATCGCGACCGTCCAGGGCGAGTTGGTCCGGGCCGAGATACCGCATGTCGGCACCATCGAGCTCGACGAGGAGGCGCCGGCCCTGGAGCCGGGTGACTCTCTCGTCGTTGGCATCCGGCCGGAGAAGATCGAGATCGCCCATGACGAGCCCACTCAGGCCGTCAACAAGGTTGCCGGCGAGATCTGGGATATCGGCTATCTCGGCGACTTCACGATGATCCAGGTGATGCTCGGCGGCGAGGGCGGTCAATTGGTCAAGGTCGCGCTGGCCAACCGCACGCGCCGGCTGGCCCGGCCCTTCGCCTGGGACGACAAGGTCTGGCTCTCCTGGGATGTCGAGGCCGGCGTGGTACTGCCGCCATGAGCGCGGTCGCTTCGCTGCAGTGGCTGCGCCGCCTCGTCGTGGCCGTGCCGTATCTCTGGCTCACGTTGTTCTTCCTCGTCCCCTTCGGCATCGTGCTGCGCATGGCCTTCTCGCAGGCAGCGACGGCCCTGCCGCCCTATGCGCCGCATTGGGAAGGCCTTGCCCGGCTCGGCGAATTCCTCTCCCAGCTCGATCTCGCGAACTTCAGCCTGCTCGGCGACGATGCGCTCTACTGGCAGAGCTATCTCTACTCCCTGCGCATCGCGGCGCTGACCACACTCTTCGCGCTGGCGATCGGCTATCCGCTGGCTTATGCGATGGCCTCGGCGCCCGCACGTTGGCGCGGCATCCTGCTCGTCTTCGTCATCCTGCCGTTCTGGACCTCGTTCCTGATCCGGGTCTATGCCTGGATCGGCATCCTCAGGCCGGACGGTCTGCTCGATGCGTCGCTCAGCCTGCTCGGCTTCGAGGCCGAGCCGCTGCGCCTGCTCAACACCGAGACGGCCGTGCTGCTCGGCATGGTCTACTCCTACTTGCCCTTCATGGTGCTGCCGCTCTTCGCTACGCTGGAGAAGCTCGATCGCGGCCTGCTGGAGGCGGCCGCCGATCTCGGCGCCACCCCGGTCACGGCCTTCCTGACGGTGACCTTGCCGCTGTCGCTGCCGGGCATCCTCGCCGGCTCCGCACTGGTCTTCATCCCCGCCGTCGGCGAGTTCGTCATCCCCGACCTGCTTGGCGGCCCGGATACCGTGATGATCGGCAAGGTGCTGTGGAACGAGTTCTTCTCGAACCGCGACTGGCCGTTGGCCTCGGCCGTGGCGGTGGTACTGCTCGTCGTGCTGGTGCTGCCGCTCGTCTTGGCTCAGCGCGCGCGCCTGCGCCGGGAGGGGGCGGCATGAGCCGGCTCGGTCCCGGACTGATCCTCGCGCTGATCGTCGGCTTCGCCTTCCTCTACCTGCCGATCGTGACGTTGATCGCCTACTCCTTCAACGCCTCGCGGCTGGTGACGGTCTGGGGCGGCTTCTCGACACATTGGTATGGCGCGCTGATGCAGAATGGGCCGCTGCTCGACGCAGCCTGGCTCTCGATCCGCCTCGGCTTCGTCTCGGCCACCCTGGCGACGATCCTAGGAACGCTGGCGGCGCTCGCGCTGGCGCGCCATGGCCGCTTCATCGGACGCACGATGTTCTCCGGCATGGTGCTGGCGCCGCTCGTTATGCCCGAGGTGGTGACGGGCCTGTCGCTGCTGTTGCTCTTCGTCGCCGCCGATGTCGAGCGCGGCTTCTGGACCGTGACGATCGCCCACGCGACCTTCAGCCTCGGCTTTGCCTGCATCGTCGTGCAGTCGCGGCTCGTCGGCTTCGACCGCTCGCTGGAAGAGGCAGCTCAGGATTTGGGGGCCACGCCCTTCGTCACCTTCTGGACCGTAACCTTGCCGCTGATCTGGCCGGCGGTGGCGGCGGCCTGGATGCTGGCCTTCACGCTCTCGCTCGACGACCTCGTCATCGCAAGCTTCACCACGGGGCCGGGCGCGACCACGCTGCCGATGCGGCTCTATTCGGCGGTCAAGCTCGGCGTCTCGCCGGAGATCAATGCCGCCTGCACGATCATGATCGGGGCGGTCGCCGTCGTCGTGATTGCCGCCTCGATCTTGCTGAAGCGCGAGCAATTGTCCGGCAGCTAAACGGTGGCTGAACGGCGCTCTCAAAGCCCGTTCAGCCACGCCATGCGAATGTCCGATCCGTGGCAGGGAGTCCCCTGCCGGAACAGGACATGAGACCATGTTTGGCAATCGCGCCCGGATCGGTTTGGCAGCGCTCGCGCTCAGCGGCGCTATGCTTACAGCCTCGGCATTCGCCGGAGCAGGCGAGGCTCAGGCCTTCGGCGGCTATGAACGCTCCTACGATCGCCCGGCTTACGGCTATGGCTGGCGCCCGGCGCCGCCCGCCGTCCACGGCTTCTGGGGCCAGCGGCGCTGGCATCGTTATTCCGACGGTTATGGCATGCGGCCGCCTCCGCCGCGCTACGGTTATGGTTACGGCTGGCGGTAAGTGTCGCCACGTCGGTCGTGATCATGGGGCGGGCGCTGCCGGCTGGCAGCGCCCGCCTTCTTTTATTCCGCTGCCGTCCGCTGGGCGTAGCCGAGGCGCTGGTTGAGCTCTTCCAGCAGCTTTTCGGCGGCGTCTGCAATGACGGTGCCGGGCGGGAAGATCGCCGAGGCGCCGGCCTCGATCAGCGCGTCGAAATCCTGCGGCGGGATGACGCCGCCGACGACGATCATGATGTCGGGCCGGCCGGCCTTGGCGAGAGCGGCCTTCAATTCCGGCACCAGCGTGAGATGTCCGGCCGCGAGCGAGGAGACGCCGACGATATGGACGTCGTTCTCGACCGCCTGCCGCGCCGCCTCGTCTGGCGTCGCGAAGAGCGGGCCGATATCGACGTCGAAGCCGAGATCGGCGAAGGCCGAGGCGATGACCCTCTGGCCGCGATCATGCCCGTCCTGGCCCATCTTGGCGACGAGGATGCGCGGGCGGCGGCCATCCGCCTCCTCGAACGCCTCGCACATCAACTGGACGCGCGTCACGGCTGGGTTCATCTCGCCGACCTCCCGCTTGTAGACGCCGGAGATCGCCTTGATCTCGGCCCGGTGGCGCCCGAAGACCTGCTCCATCGCCATGGAGATCTCGCCGACGGTTGCCTTGGCGCGGGCGGCCTTGACCGCGAGGTCGAGCAGGTTGCCGTTGCCGGCGGCGCCATTGGTCAGCGCGGTCAGCGCCGCCTGCACCTCGGTCTCGTTGCGCTCGGCCTTGAGGCGCCTGAGCTTGTCGAGCTGCTGGGCGCGCACCGCGGCATTGTCGACCTTGAGCACGTCGATCGTCGCCTCATTGTCGGGCTTGTAGCAGTTGACGCCGATGATCTTCTGAAGGCCGCCGTCTATGCGGGCCTGCGTCTTGGCGGCGGCCTCCTCGATGCGCAGCTTCGGGATGCCGGCCTCGATGGCCTTGGCCATGCCGCCGAGCTTCTCAACCTCCTGGATATGGCCCCAGGCTTTCTCCGCCAGCTCCGCTGTCAGCCGCTCGACATAGTAAGAACCGCCCCAGGGATCGATGATCCGGGTCGTGCCGCTTTCCTGCTGCAGCAGGATCTGGGTGTTGCGGGCGATGCGGGCCGAGAAATCGGTCGGCAGCGCCAAAGCCTCGTCGAGGGCATTGGTGTGCAGCGACTGGGTATGGCCTTGGGTCGCCGCCATCGCCTCGATCATCGTGCGCGGCACGTTGTTGAACACGTCCTGCGCCGTCAGCGACCAGCCCGAGGTCTGGCAATGGGTGCGCAAGGGAAGGGACTTCTCGTTCTGCGCGCCGAAGTCCTTGACCAGCTTCGCCCAGATCAGCCGGGCGGCCCGCATCTTGGCGACTTCCATGAAGAAGTTCATGCCGATCGCCCAGAAGAAGGACAGGCGCGGCGCGAAGACGTCGACGGACAGGCCCGCGCGCTGGCCGGCGCGGATATATTCGACGCCGTCGGCCAATGTGTAGCCGAGCTCGAGGTCCTGCGTCGCCCCGGCCTCCTGCATGTGGTAGCCGGAGATCGAGATCGAGTTGAACTTCGGCATGTTGGCCGAGGTGAAGGCGAAGATGTCGCCGATGATCCGCATCGAGGGCGAGGGCGGGTAGATATAGGTGTTGCGGACCATGAACTCCTTGAGGATGTCGTTCTGGATGGTCCCCGAGAGCTTGGCCTGCGGCACGGCCTGTTCTTCCGCTGCGACGATATAGAGCGCCAGCACCGGCAGCACGGCGCCGTTCATCGTCATCGACACGCTCATCTGGTCGAGGGGGATGCCGGAGAACAGCGTGCGCATGTCGTAGATCGAGTCGATCGCGACGCCGGCCATGCCGACATCGCCGGCGACGCGCGGATGGTCGGAATCGTAGCCGCGATGGGTCGCGAGGTCGAAGGCGACCGAGAGCCCCTTCTGTCCGGCGGCGAGGTTGCGCCGGTAGAAGGCGTTCGAATCCTCGGCCGTCGAGAAGCCGGCATATTGCCGGATCGTCCAGGGCTGGTTGACATACATCGTCGGGTAAGGGCCGCGCAGATAAGGCGCGATGCCGGGCAGCGTCTCGACGAAGGGCAGGCCGTCGCGGTCGGCGGCCGTGTAAACCGGCTTGACCGGGATGTCCTCGGGCGTCTGCCAGGCTTCGCCCGTCGGCAGCGAGCCGGTGGCAGGGCGAGCACCGGTGGCAAAGGCGAGCTTCGTGAAATCCGGGATCGCGGTCATGACTGGCTCCCGTCGGTCCTGTCCCACCAATGGTGGAAATGATGCACCGGTCCGTGGCCGTGGCCAACCGCGATCTGATCGGCGGCGGCGATGGCGGCGGAGATATAGGTCTTGGCGTGGCCGACAGCCTCCGCCAGTGCCTGCCCCTTGGCGAGATTGGCGGCGATGGCGGAGGAGAGCGTGCAGCCCGTGCCGTGCGTGTTGCGCGTCGCGAGGCGCGGTGCGTTGAAGCGCTGGCGCGCGCCACCTGCAAGCAACAGGAGGTCGCTGCTGATCTCGCCGGTACCGTGGCCGCCCTTGACCAGGACATTGGCCGCGCCGAGCGCTGCGAGCTTCTCGGCCTGATCGTCCATGGCCTCATCAGTCTCGGCCATGCTCGTGCCGAGCAGGGCAGCGGCTTCCGGCAGGTTCGGCGTGATCAGGGTCGCGAGCGGGAAGAGATGCGTGCGGATCGCCTCGACCGCCGCGCTTTCCAGCAGCCGCGCGCCGGAGGCCGCGATCATCACGGGGTCGAGCACGACGTTCTTCGCACTGTGACGCTTCAGCCCGGCCGCGACGGTCTCGATCAGCTCGGCCGTCGCCAGCATGCCGATCTTGACGGCGTTGACGTCGAGGTCCTCGAAGACGGCATCCATCTGCTGGGCGACGAAGTCGCGCGGCACGGCATGGATGCCGCTGACGCCCTTGGTGTTCTGCGCGGTCAGCGCCACGATCACGCTGGCGCCATAGACCTGATGCGCCGCGAAGGTCTTGAGATCGGCCTGGATGCCGGCGCCGCCGCTCGAATCCGAACCGGCGATGGTGAGGGCGATGGCAGTCAAACTCTTGTCTCCGGTCAGGCGCCTGTGATGGCCTGCGCTCGCGCGAGCGTCTCGACCACGTCGCAGCCCATGTAGATGAACGAGGTCACGCCCGCCTTGTTCAAGGCTTCGGTCTCGGCCGGGCGGCCGGCGAGCCAGACGGTGGCGCCGGCTTTGGCTAGCGCCTCGGCCGCCGCAGGACCCTCTGCGGCATAGGCTGAATCGGAACCGCACAAGCAGGCGAGCTTCGCACCGGACGCACGGAAGGCGCCCACGAGAGCGTCGAGATCGGTGGCGCCATCCTTGGCGAAGCCGTCGCCGCTCGGCGCTGCGAGGCCGCCGGCCTCGAATAGGTTGCGGGCGAAGCCGGCGCGGGCCGTGAAATCGGCGATCGGACCGAGCGTCGCCAGGAAGACGACCGGGCGCTTGGGCTGGGCATCGGCCTTGTCGCGCAAAGCCTCGAACGGTTCCGACAGCCGCAGCGAGGGCAGGGGATCGGCACGCAGGCCAGTGGCGGGCGCGGCCAGCGCATCGGCCCGGCCGGCGCCATCGACGAAGGAGCGGATGATCTCCCCCTGGTTGCGCTCGGCGAGGCTGCCTTGCACGCGCTTTCCGTCGAGCTTGACCGGCGCGATGGCGAGCGCAGTCGCCGTCTCCTCGCGGATATTGGGGAATTCGCTGGTGCCGGTGATCGGCTCGCGGCGCGTCGCCACCGCCTTGGCGCGAGCGGTTCGCTGCTCGGCGAGCGTCTTCTGGAGATGGCGGTCGACCAGTGATGCGACGATGCCGCCGAGATCGCCGCTGCGTTGCCGTTCGATCTCCTGGAAGGCCTGCCAGCCCTGCTCGCAAAGCGTCTGCGTCAGCGCTTCAAAGCCGCCGGCGCCGGCCGCGGGATCGGCGACGCGCCAGAGATTGCTCTCTTCGAGCAGGATGAGCTGGGTGTTGCGGGCGACGCGGCGCGCGAAGGCATCGGGCAAGCCGAGCGCGGCGGTGAAGGGCTGGACGGCGATCGAATCGGCGCCGCCGACCCCGGCCGCGAAGGCCGCGACGGTGCCGCGCAGCAGGTTGACGTTCGGGTCGCGCTTCGTCAGCGAGCGCCACGCCGTTTCGGCATGGATGCGGACCGGCTTCGGCGACAGGCCGCAGGCCTGCTGGATGCGGCTCCAGAGCAGGCGCGCGGCACGGAACTTCGCCACGGTCAGGAATTCGTCGGTATCCGCGACCAGCGTGAAGGCCAGCGTATCGCGCGCCTCGGACAGGTGCAGGCCTTGCGCCTCGAGCGTACGCAGATAGGTGACAGCCGTGGCGAGCGCCGCGCCGAGCTCTTGCGCCTCGCTGGCGCCAGCCTCGTGATAGGGCCGGCTGTCGACCTCGATGAAGGGGCCGGTGAAGCCGCGCTCCTTCAGGGTGCGGATCGTTGCCGCGAGCCGGCGGCCGAGTTCCGGCCATGCGGCCACGAGCGAGCCGCGGCTGGCGAAGACGCCGATCGGATCGAGGCCGAACGAGACGGAGACCTCGCTTGCCGCATGGCCGCGCTTTTCGATCAGGGCGGCCAGCAGCAAGGCGTTGATGCGGCCTTGCGGGGCGGGGTCGAGACGCAGGCGAATGAGGTCCAGCATCACGCCCTGGAGCGCGGCATCGAGCGTCGTCACGTCGTCGGCGACAAGGCCGTAGCCGCGTGCCGCCAGCGCCCCGGCGAAGCTGATGGTGAGCGTGTCGGCGCCCCCCTCGAGATCGGCGAGAGCCAGCGTCTGCGCTGCGTCCGGTTGCGGATGGTCGAGCCGGGCGGCGACATGCCAGCGCCCTGTCTCGGCGCGTAGGGCGCGAGCGGGCGTAGCGGCGGCAGGATAGAGCGGCTCGATGCGGATGCCGTCGGCGGTACGGCCAACGAGCTTCTTCTCGAAATCGCCGCCCTTCAGGACCTTGTCGACCGCCGCGCGCCACGCGTCATGAGACGGCGCCGCGAAAGCGTCGAGATAGGGAAGGTCGGATGGGGCAGCCGAGTTCATGCGCGCCGATACTCCTCTTCCGCACAGTGTGCAGCCGTGGAGCGCTGATTGCCATGGGCGCGCGCGCACCGCCATCCCTACTTCGTCGCAAGGCGAGTGCGAGAATGCAAAAACGCCGCGGCGCCATCCTGAGACAGTGCCGCGGCGTTCGGATGGTTCGGCGAGCTTAGACGAACTGGCCGAGGCCCGGGATCGCGCCGACGATCGCGCCCATCGCGTCCTCCCCGGCCTTCTCGCGGCCCACCGCGAACATCTCCTTCGAGACGCTCTGGATCTGGCCCATGGAAAGGCCGGCGCTCATGAGCTGGCCGCCGAGCGCCATCACGCCGCCACCGCCGCCCATCAGGCCGCCGATCGCGCCGAGCATGCCGCCCTTGGCGCCGCCTTCGGCATCGGCCAGCGCCTGCGCGCCCGGCAAAGCCGCCATCAGCTGGCCGATCTCGGCGGCCGGGCCTTCCTTCTGCAGGAATGCGAGAATGATGCCGACGCCCTTGCGGGCGAGCTCTTCGTTGATGCCGGCGGCCGCAGCCACGCGCGTCAGCAGTTCTTCCATGGTTCCAAAACCCCTCGCCAAAACGGCTTCCGCACGAAGCCTTCGAAAAATAGTTTACATATTTACGATCTGATTTCCAACGGTCATTGGGCTTCCGCCTTCTGCGTCGTTTGGTTACACCCTTGCCGGACCGGCACGAAACCTCATGGGCGAATTTCAATGGCGAATGATGGCGCGATTCTGATCGGCAAGAGCGGCAAGCCTGAAAACCTCCTGCTCAAGCTCGCCAATCGCCATGGGCTGGTGACCGGGGCGACCGGCACCGGCAAGACCGTGACGCTGCAGGTGATGGCCGAAGGCTTCGCTCGCAATGGCGTCCCGGTCTTCGCGGCCGACATCAAGGGCGATCTCTCCGGCATCGTGGCGCCCGGCGATTCCAAGCCGCCCTTCGTCAACCGGGCCAAGGAGCTCGGCCTGAAATACGAGCCGGACCAGTTCACCACCGTGTTCTGGGACGTGTTCGGCGAGCAGGGCCACCCGGTTCGCGCTACCATCTCCGAGATGGGGCCGCTGCTGCTGGCGCGCCTGCTCGACCTCAACGATACGCAGGAGGGCGTGCTCAACATCGCCTTCCGCATCGCCGACGAGCAGAAGCTGCTGCTCCTCGACCTCAAGGACCTGCGCGCGATCCTGACCTTCATCGCCGAGAACGCGCAGGAACTGACCACCAAATACGGCAACGTCACCTCGGCGTCGGTCGGCACGATCCAGCGCGCGCTGCTCGTGCTCGAGAACCAGAAGGGTGATCTGTTCTTCGGCGAGCCGGCGCTCGACATCAACGACCTGATGAGGACGGATCGCGACGGCCGCGGCGTCGTCAATATCCTCGCCGCCGACAAGCTGATGAACAATCCGCGGCTTTACGCGACCTTCCTGCTCTGGCTGCTTTCGGAGCTGTTCGAGCAGCTCCCGGAGGTCGGCGATCTCGACAAGCCCAAGCTCGTCTTCTTCTTCGACGAGGCGCATCTGCTGTTCAACGGCGCACCCAAGGCGCTGCTGACCGCGGTCGAGCAGGTCGTGCGCCTGATCCGTTCCAAGGGCGTCGGCGTCTATTTCGTGACGCAGAACCCGCTCGATATCCCCGATACGGTGCTGGCCCAGCTCGGCAACCGTGTCCAGCACGCATTGCGCGCCTTCACGCCCCGCGACCAGAAGGCGGTGCGCGCCGCGGCCGAGACCTTCCGCCAGAACCCGAAGATCAAGACCGAGGAGGCGATCAGCCAGCTCGCCGTCGGCGAGGCGCTGATCTCGATGCTCGAAGGCAAGGGCTCGCCCGAGATGGTCGAGCGCGCCCTGATCGCGCCGCCGATGGCGCAGGTCGGCCCCTGCTCGCCGCAGCAGCGCCAGCAGGCGATCAATGCATCGCCCGAGAAGGGCAAGTACGAGACCATGGTCGATCGCGAGTCGGCCTATGAAGAGCTGATGAAGCGCAAGAACCTCAACCCGGACGGTTCGCCGGTCGAGGCCTCGACGAATGGCGGGGGCGGCGGCATCCTCGACACGATCGGCGGCTGGCTCGGCGGCGGCGCTCCCCAGCAGCGTCCGAAGACCGGGCCGGGCACGCGCGGCGGCGCGTTGCCGCAGAGCATGACCGAGAAGATCATCACCTCGGCGGCGCGGTCGGCTGCGACTTCGATCGGCCGGCAGGTCGGCACCGCGATCCTGCGCGGCATTCTGGGCTCGATGTCGGGAAAGCGCTAGAGCGCAGAACCCCGCCGTCTTTCCGGGGCTTCGCGCAGCGAAGAACCCGGAACCCATGAACACGACCTTTCCGTCATGGTCGGGCTTGTCCCGACCATCCACGTCTTCGCGGGACGAAGGCCGTGCTCAAGACGTGGATGCTCGCCACAAGGGCGAGCACGACGCTGACTGGAATAACAGAGTGGTCATGGGTTCCGGGCTCATGCTTGCGGCATGCTCCCGGAATGACGGCGCGTATGCTCGATGTGTCACGCCCCCGTGACGAAATCGATGATCAACTTGATGTTCAGCACGATGATGATCGCGGCGATGATGGCAGCGGTCAGAGTCAGCCAGCGCGGGGCGACGAGCGCGCCCATCTTCGCCTTTGACGCCGTGAACATCACCAGCGGCACCACCGCGAAGGGCAGTTGCAGGCTGAGCACGACCTGGCTCAGGATCAGGAGCTTCGCCGTCTGGCTCTCGCCATAGATCAGCGTCACGGCGATGGCCGGGACGATCGCGACGAGGCGCGTCACCAGCCGCCGCATCCAAGCCGGCAGCCGGATGCGCAGGAAGCCCTCCATCACGATCTGCCCGGCCATGGTCGCGGTCACCGTCGAATTCAGGCCACAGCAGAGCAGGGCGATGGCGAAGAGCGACGGCGCGATCGAAGCGCCGAGCAGGGGCTGCAGGAGCTCCTGCGCCCGGCCGAGCTCGGCGACATCGGTGTGCCCGGCCTTGTGGAAGGTCGCAGCGGCCAGGATCAGGATTGAGGCGTTGATGAAGAGTGCGAAGCAGAGCGCGATGGTGGAGTCGATCGTCGCGAATTTCAGGGCCTCGCGCTTCTCCGGCAGAGTCTCGCCATAGGCGCGGGTCTGCACGATGCCGGAATGCAGGTAGAGGTTATGCGGCATCACCGTCGCGCCGATGATGCCGAGTGCGATGTAGAGCATGTTCGGGTTGGTCACGATTTCGGTCGTCGGCGCGAAGCCGCGGATGACCTCGCCCCAGTTCGGATCGGCCAGCGCGATCTGGATGCCGAAGCATACCGCGATGACGCCAAGCAGGGTGATGATGAAGGCCTCGATCCAGCGAAAGCCGCGGGTCTGCAGCCAGAGGATGACGAAGACGTCGAAGGCGGTGATCAACACGCCGATTTCGAGCGGGACGCCGAAAAGCAGGTTGAGGCCGATCGCGGTGCCGATCACCTCGGCGAGGTCGGTCGCGCAGATCGCGAGTTCGGCGAGCAGCCAGAGCGGCAAGGCCATATAGGGCGGATAGGCGTCCCGGCAGGCCTGGGCGAGGTCGCGCCCGGTGGCGATGGCGAGCCGCGCGCAGAGCGATTGCAGGATGATCGCCATCAGGTTCGAGACCAGCGCGACGACGAGCAGCGTGTAGCCGTACTGGGCGCCGCCGGCGAGCGATGTTGCCCAGTTGCCGGGGTCCATATAGCCGACGGCAACGAGATAGCCCGGCCCGAAGAAGGCGAGGAACTTGCGCCAGTTCGAGGAGGTCGGCGTCACCTTGATAGTGCGAAAGACATCCGTCAGCGACGGCTCGCCCCGCGATCGAAGCCAGATCGACGAGGATTCCGGGGCGCCCTGCGACATGACGATGCCTTGCTGCAACTGGATTGCAATAAGGGGTATCGGCTTGCAGCAGGTCTGTCAAATTAGTTGCGAACGATTGGCAACTAGAGGTGACTGAGAGGAGCGAGCCTGCCCGTCATGCGCGAATAGGAGCTGACGCCCGCACCTGGGCTTGCCATGATGACGTCATCTGAATCGCATCCGATGGCTGCCATGACCAAGCTTCCCGCCATTCTCGCCCGTCTCGACGATGGGCTCGACGCATCGCTCGATCGCCTCTCAACCTGGCTCGAAATCCCCTCGATCGGCACCGATCCGGCCTACAATGCACAGACCCGCGCTGCCGCCGAATGGCTGCGGGCCGATCTGGAAACGCTCGGCTTCAAGGCGGAACTGCGCGAGACCGGCGGGCACCCCGTCGTCCTCGCCCATCGCCCCAAGCCCGGCGCGCCGCATGCGCTGTTCTACGGCCATTACGACGTCCAGCCGGTCGATCCCGTCAGCCTCTGGGACACCGATCCGTTCAAGCCAGTGGTCCGCGAGCTGGAGCCCGGTCGCAAGATCATCTCGGCGCGGGGTGCCTGCGACGACAAGGGCCAGGTGATGACCTTCATCGAGGCCGTGCGCGCGACGCTGGCCGAGACCGGCGACCTGCCGATCGGCCTGACCATCCTCGTCGAGGGCGAGGAGGAATCCGGCTCCGTCAACCTGCCCGGCTATATCAAGGCCAATGCCGCCGAGCTGAAGGCGGACTATGCGCTGGTCTGCGACACCGGCATGTGGGACCGCGAGACGCCGCTGATCACCTCGACCCTGCGCGGTATGGTCTATCAGGAGGTGACGCTGACGGCCGCCGACCGCGACCTGCATTCCGGCCTTTTCGGTGGCGCGGCGGCCAACCCGATCCATCTCCTCGCGCGCATCCTCGGCGAGATCCATGACGAGACCGGCCGCATCACCATTCCCGGTTTCTACGAGGGCGTGCACGAGCCGACCAACGCCCAGAAGGCGGAATGGGCCGATCTCAACCTGACGGAGAAGGAATTCCTCGGGCAGATCGGTCTGAAGCATTCCATCGGCGAAAAGGGCCGGATGCTGATCGAGCAGATTCAGTCGCGCCCGACCTGCGACGTCAACGGCATCTGGGGCGGCTATACCGGCGAGGGCAGCAAGACGGTCATTCCAGGCCAAGCCTCGGCCAAGGTCTCGTTCCGCCTCGTCGGCGACCAGGACCCGGCCAAGATCGCAGCCGCCTTCCATCAGTTCATCCGCGAGCGCCTGCCCGACGATGTGACCGCCGAATTCATCAGCCATTCCGGCTCGCCTGCGCTCGCCGTGCCGGTGGATTCTCCGGTGCTCCAGAAGGCGCGCGTCGCGCTCGCCGATGAATGGGGCGGCCGTGTCGTCTCGATCGGCAGCGGCGGCTCGATCCCCGTCGGTGGCGATTTCAAGCGTACCCTCGGCATCGACACGCTCTTCGTCGGCTTCGGCCTCGACGACGACCGGGTCCATTCGCCCAACGAGAAATACGACCTGTCCTCCTTCCACAAGGGCCAGCGCTCCTGGGCCCGCATCTTGCAAGCTCTCGGTTCATGAAATCCGTCTGTGTCTTCTGCGGCTCCAATCCCGGCAATGACCCCGTCTATGCAGCGGGCGCCCGCGCCATGGGAGCCGAGGTCGCCCGGCGCGGCCTGACGCTGGTCTATGGCGGCGGTGCGGTCGGCCTGATGGGCATCGTCGCCAATGCGGCGATGGAGGCCGGCGGGCAGGTGCACGGCGTCATTCCCCAGGCGCTGAAGGACAAGGAAGTCGGCCATGTCGGGCTGACCCGGCTCGAGGTCGTCGACACCATGCACACCCGTAAGGCGCGCATGGCCGAGCTCTCGGACGGCTTCATCGCCATGCCCGGCGGGATCGGCACCTTCGAGGAATTGTTCGAGATCTGGACCTGGGGCCAGCTTGGCATCCACGCCAAGCCGCTCGGCCTGCTCAATGTCGCCGGATTCTACGATCCGCTCGCGACCTTCCTCGACCGCACCGTCGAGGCCGGTTTCCTGAAGCAGAGCCACCGGGCGATGGCAATGACCGATACCGAGCCGGCGACCTTGCTCGATCGGATGCAGAACTATGTCCCGGCCGCGACCTACAAGTGGATCGAGAAGGAGCAGGCCTGATTTTCGGTCTGCCACCCCTCAGGATTGTAGGAATTTTATCCTTGACATCGTGGCGCTGATCCGGTAGAGATCAGGAACGCTCACGAAATCTGCCCGAACGAAGCCGCCGCGCTCTCCAGCCGGCGGCTTTCTCGTGCCTGTCATCGGGAAGGACGCGATGGCCGAAGAGAACGAGATGACGTCGCAACCGGCTGCCGAGCCCAAGTCGAAACGGAAGGCGGTCTCACGCAAGGCGGTGGTGGGGCAGCTCTGGCGCGCTGCCAAACGCCAGATCGATACCCATGAGGAGCACCTCGCCGACCTGCCGAAAGGCGCGACCGCGAGCGAGGCCGACGCCAAGGCGCTCGCCGTGCTCGCCCGCACCGTGCGCGAGCTGGTCGCGATCGAGGAGCCCCCGGCAGCAAGGAAGGACAAGCGCTCGGATGACCCTTCCGCTGCCGACGATCTGCGACATGTCGCACTGCTCCGTCAGGATCTTGCTCGACGTCTTGAGGCCCTTGCCGCTCAGGACGCGGGTGAGGATTCTCAAGAAGCTGATGCCGACGGCGACGGCGGATGACGTCGAGCTCATTCGCAGCACCTGGGAGATCTGGGCACGCCCCGATCAATTGCCGCCAGAGCCGCTGAAGCCGATCTGGCTGGTCCTGGGCGGACGCGGCGCCGGCAAGACCCGCACCGGCGCCGAATGGGTCAAGGGCATGGCGCTGGGCCATCCGCCCTTCACGGATCTGCCAACGGAACGGATCGCCCTCGTCGGAGAAACCCAAGCGCAGGTTCGCGACGTGATGATCGAGGGCGTCTCCGGGTTGCTCTCGATCCATAACCGCTGGGAGCGGCCGATCTGGCAGCCTTCGCTGCGCCGGCTGCAATGGACGAACGGCGCGATCGCGCAGGTCTTCACCGCCGAAGACCCGGAAGGGTTGCGTGGTCCGCAATTCGGCGCCGCCTGGTCCGACGAACTGGCGAAATGGCCGAACCTTGGGGAGTGCTGGGATATGCTGCAATTCGGCCTGCGCCTTGGCGACCATCCCCGCCAGGTCGTGACAACGACGCCGCGTCCGCTGCCCTTGGTGAAGCGCCTGCTGGTCGAGCCGCATGTCGCGGTGAGCCGGGCGCGCACGCAGGACAACCGCTACAACCTCGCCGCCGAGTTCGTCCGTACTGTCACGCAGACCTATGGCGGGACGCGGCTCGGCCGGCAGGAACTCGACGGCGAGATCGTCGAGGAGAGCCCGGACGCGCTCTGGACACGAGCCATGATCGAGGCTGCCCGCGAGCGCGAGAAACCGGCGTTCGCCCGGATCGCGGTCGCGGTCGATCCGCCCGCCACCTCGTCGCAGCGGGCCGACCGTTGCGGCCTCATCGTCGCCGGCGTCGACCATGACGGCATCGGCCATGTGCTGGAGGACGCGACATTGGCCGGCGCGCGGCCGCAGGAATGGGCGGAGAGGGCGGTCGCGCTCTATCGTCGCCATGAAGCGGACGCGCTGGTGGTCGAGGTCAACCAGGGCGGCGAGATGGTCGAGAGCGTCATCAGCCTCTTCGGCTTGAACTCGGGAGCCGCGCTGGCGACGGTTGTAGGGGTGCTGGTCGAGGTGCCCGTGATGCTGTCGGTCGTGCGGATCGTGAAGTCGTCACGTGGATGGTATGAGGGAGAGACTATCTCTGCTTCGACGAAACAGGCGTGATGCCTTCCTACGACCGCGAGCGACTTATGAACGCCCCTAACTTGGCACGCCCTGAGCCCTCCTCACCTGAAACAATCCGCCCGGCCGGAACGCCCGTTGAAGTCCTCCGCGTCTTTTTGAAGCTCGGCCTAACCTCCTTTGGCGGCCCTGTGGCCCACCTCGGCTACTTCAGGAACGAACTCGTCGTGAAGCGGAAATGGCTAGACGAAGCTGCCTATGCCGACCTTGTGGCTCTCTGCCAGTTTCTGCCCGGCCCGGCCTCCAGCCAAGTGGGCTATGCCTTGGGGCTCCTTAGAGCCGGCCCGATAGGCGCCTTGGCGGCATGGTGCGCCTTCACCTTGCCTTCCGCCCTCCTTCTTGTGCTCTTCGCATCGGGCGTTTCCGCGTTCAGCAGTCCGCTCGGTGCGGGACTGATCCACGGTCTCAAGCTGGTGGCGGTCGCAGTCGTGGCTCAGGCCGTGTGGGGTATGGCGCGTTCGCTAACCCCGGATCGGCCGAGGGCCGGCATCGCCCTTGCTGCAATCCTTGTCGTGGTCTTTGCTGCCGGGTCAGTTGGCCAGATCGCAGCCATCGCCATGGGTGCCATAGCCGGCCTATGGCTTTGCCGCGACGGAAAACCCGGTCAAGGATTCCACGGTGCCTTCAGGGTCTCGAAGTCCGCCGGTATAGTGGCGCTGGTCATTTTCTTCCTGTTGCTGGCGGGCTTGCCCCTCGCCACGATGGCAACGGGCTCTCATAGTGTCGGGCTTTTCGACGCCTTCTTTCGCGCGGGTGCGCTCGTCTTTGGCGGTGGCCACGTAGTCCTCCCACTGCTCGAAACCGCCGTAGTCAAGCCGGGTTGGATCACACCAGATGGCTTCCTTGCAGGCTACGGCGTAGCTCAGGCCGTACCGGGACCCCTTTTCACCTTCGCCGCTTATCTCGGGGCAGCCATGCAGCCTCAACCCAACGGGCTGATCGGCGCCGCCATCTGCTTGGTTGCCATCTTCCTTCCGGGGCTCCTGCTGGTCACATCGGCTCTTCCCTTCTGGAGCGCATTCCGAGCCCGACCGGCAGCACAGGCAGCAATGCGGGGGGCGAATGCATCAGTGGTCGGCATTCTCGGCGCCGCCCTCTACAGCCCGGTTTGGACCAGCGCCGTGGTGAACCCGAGAGATTTCGCTGTGGCGGCGGTAGCCTTCGCCCTGCTGACGGTGTGGCAGGTTTCTCCGTGGATTGTGGTCGTGTTGACGGCGGCCAGCGGCGTCGGCCTTGCGCTGCTCTGACCCATACTGAACTCCTCCCATACACGGGCGCCACCAGATGGCTCGACGCCGGCTCTAAAGGTGCAGTCACTGCACTTTTCCTATGCGAGGCGTTCGGCCGCACCGCTCAGGCTTGCGGCGCGTCGCGCTGACTTTTATTTCCGCTCCTGTCTGTCGGGGGACGGACGCAACTAATCGGAACATCGAATGGCCGGCCTATGCCGTGCTCCGGGGTGCGGCAAGTCCGCAACCCGCTACGGGCACTTCTGCACGACCCACAAAAGCCGCTGGAGACGCCATGGAGACGTCGGGCAGGTCGGCATCACCAAGGAGGTCCTGAAGCCCTACACGGACCTCGTCAGGGCCAGAATCGAGAAGAACGCAGGCAACCCCACATGGACCACCTGCGATGACCGCTGGCAGGCTGTAGTGGCCCACGCGAGGGGCATCATAGGGGACGCCGACAGGGGCGTCGCAGGGAGCCGCAACGAGCGGATGGCCGCCGCCACTGACAACTCGAAGAAGTTGCTCGCGCCGATCAGTGCGGCTGGAGCAGCCACGCACCACGCCACCCCGAGCTTCCGGCTCAGCCAGTAGGCCAGCCCCGCATTTAGGTAGACCTGAATGATGATGGGAACCGCGAGGAGGCCGATGACCACCGGCTGGGCCAGGATTTGTTCTCCCTGAAACCCGAAGAGCAGCACGAGGGTGGCCAGTAGGGCTGCGAGGGAGGCCGGCTGGAGGATGCCTAGTGTCCGCTGAAGTGCGCCCGCGCCCAAGGCCGCTAGGGCCCTTCTCCAGACCTGAGCGACCACGACGGGGACGACGATATAGAGGGCGACCGACAGCAGTAACGTCGACCACGGCACGGTGATGGAGGCGACCCCGAGCAGCAGACCCACCAGCGGGGCGAACAGGACGACCATCAGGAGGTCGTTCAGGGCGACTTGGCTGAGCGTGAAGTGGGGCTCCCCCTCGCACAAGTTCGACCAGACGAAGACCATGGCCGTGCAGGGCGCCGCCGCGAGCAGGATCAGGCCCGCGATGTAGCTCTGGATTTGATCGGCGGGCAGCATTGGCGCGAATAGGTGGCCGATGAAGAACGCCCCCAGCAACGCCATGGAGAAGGGCTTCACGGCCCAGTTAACGAAGAGGGTGACCCCCACGCCACGCCAGTGCCTCCGAACCTCCCCGAGGGCGCCGAAGTCGATCTTGAGCAGCATCGGCACGATCATCAGCCAGATCAGCACCGCGACCAGCAGGTTGACGTTGGCGACTTCGAGACCCGCCACGGCCGCGAAGGCGGAGGGGAATGCATGGCCGAGGCCGACACCGACGACGATGCACAGGGCGACTTCCGGCGCGGCTATCTCGTCGTCGACCGGGCCGGCGTCCGCATCCTGCGCGATCCCTATTCCGCCAAGCCCTATGTGTTGTTCTACACGACCAAGCGCGTCGGCGGCGGCGTGCAGGATTTCGCGGCGATCAAGGGGCTGAAGTTCGCGGTCTGAGCCGTTGGCCGCGCGGTCTCCGTCATGGTCGGGCTTGTCCCGACCATCTACGTGTTCGCTGGTCGAAGGTCGCGTTCAAGACGTGGATGCTCGCCACAAGGGCGAGCATGACGGCCCGGTCCGCGGAACAATCAGCGCGAAAACCACCAACTGAAGGCGGCGCGTGGTTCGGCAGCCTGCTCCGGCGGCGCTTCGCTGCCGAGCGCACGTAGCCGCGCAGTGCCTTCGGTGATCCAGCCGCGATAATCGCTGACCGGGGTGATCGCGGTGAAGCCGCCGCAGATCCGGCGCGCCTGCGTTTTCAGCGGCCCGCTGGACCAGCTGACGATGCCGACGAGGTCGCGCGATCGGGTCCCGTTGCCGCGCAGCACCGGCCCGCCGGAATCGCCGCGGCAGGCGCCGGCTCCCGGCGTCTCGCCGCGGTTCTCGGCGTCGACCGCGACCTTGACGGTGTTCTGCGTAGTGTAGTTGCCAGCATTGACCAGCTGCGTCTCGCGCAGGCGTCGGGCTGTGCGCTTGTTGTTCTCCGCCGACAGCCCGTAGCCGGCCATGGTGATGGTCTCGCCCTGCCAGAGCCCGCTGCCGAGTGTCAAAGGCTCGATGTCACGCGGCAGCGGCTGCGCCAGGCGCAGCAGGGCGAGGTCGGTGCCGGGCTGGGTGCGGGGCGTCGTCCCCGGCACGAAGCTCGGATGCGGCAGGACCGCGACCACCATCTGGCGGCGGGCCCGGAAGCGGGTGTCCAGACTGACGACGCTGATCGAGCCGCCGCCCATCAGGCAATGCGCCGCGGTGAGCACGATCTCGGGCGCGATCACCGCTCCCGTGCAGAGTTCGCCGCGGCTCGTCTCGACGCGGACGGTCGAGGCGCGGGCGCCGAGCGCATCGCGCGAATCGACGCCGCCGACCACGGCGAGCGCCGGCTGAGCGGCACTGACGGCCAGAAAGCAGGCAAGAGCGAGTGACGAGCGCGAGATCATGAAACGAACCAATGGACCGATCGATCAATCTAGGCTGTGGCGCGGCACAGTCCAGCCCCTCCGTCAGCGGCCGCGCGTCCAGCGGGCGCTTTGGCCCCATTTCGACAGGGTGGAATCGATCCAGCCGCGCTGCGGCGCGACCAGAACGCCCTGGCTGAGCAGTCCGCATTGGCGCCCGGAGGGGCCGGTCGACCAGCTCGTGACCGCGACGATGCCGTCATTGCCGAAGATCGGCCCGCCGGAATCGCCCTGGCAGGCGCCGGCGCCCGGTCGCTTGCCGCCACCGGCGTCGTCGGCTGCCCAGAGCAGGATGCGGCCGGGGCCATAAGGCTCGACGGTGGTCAGTGCCGCCGAACGATAGGTGCCCGTGCTGCGAGCTTCGCCCTCGCGGGAGACGCCGTAGCCGGCGAGCGTGACGCTGCTGCCGGCGCGCGGCAGCGAGCCGTCGACGAGCCCGGCCGCGCTGAACCGGCCGGGCAGGGGCTCCGCCAGGCGGACCAGCGCGAGGTCGATCGTGCGGCGGCGGCTGCGGATCGCGCCGGCATCGAATTCCGGATGCATCGCGACCGCTGACGGCACGACGAGGACGGGCTCTCCGCCCTCCCGCCAGTGAACCCGGAGTTCGGTGCCGCCGGCAGCGCAATGGGCGGCGGTCAGGATGGCGCGTGCCGACAGGACGATGCCGGTGCAGACCCCGCCGCGGGCGTTGAGCACCATCAGCGTCGAGCTGGCAGCAGGTCCGCCCTCCTGCCCGGCCACGACGGCCCGCGCCGGCAGGCTCCCGAAGCTTCCGAAAGCGCAGGCGAGGCCGATGGCGGCGATTCCGTTGGCGATGTGCATCGGGAGCTCCTCTCCGAGAGGGCGCTCAATAGCGCGCCCGGCGCCGCAGATGAACCCTTTCGACTGCGGCTTCGCGGTCGAGCCCATGAAATCCAACGAATGAAGGGAGCGCCTATGACGCCGCTCGCCCTGGGCCCGCCGGTGATGGAGCCGGTGACGCTCACTGAAGCTCGCCAGTTCCTGCGCCTCGATCAGACCGATGAGGACAGTTTACTTGCCACTCTGATCACGGCCGCAAGACTGATGATCGAGGCCGCGTCGGGTCGCTGCCTGATCGAGCAGCCCTGGCGCATGGTGCTCGATCGCTGGCCGGCGGGCGGCGAGATTCGCCTGCCGCTCTCGCCGCTGCTGCGGATCGAGGCCGCGCGCGTCTATGACGTATTGGGTTCGGCTCAGGCCGTCGCGGTCGCCTCCCTGACCCTGGACAAGGCTGCCGATCCGCCGGTCATCCGCCTGACGGGCGAGGTGCCGGAGATCGGCCGCGCCCATGGCGCGATCGAGATCGATATCGCCGTTGGCTTCGGGGCAACGGCTGCGGCCGTGCCGGCGCCGCTGCGGCAGGCCGTGCTGCGCCTCGCCGCCCGCTGGTTCGAGCAGCGCGGCGACGTCGCCGGGCGCGACGCACAGGCGTTGCCGCTCGCCATTGCCGCGCTGGTCGCGCCGTTTCGCCGTGGGAGGCTCTGAATGGCGCAGGAACCTTCCGCCATCGGCCGGATGCGGCGCCGGCTCGTGCTGGAGGGGCCGGTGGCCGCGCCGGACGGGCTGGGCGGCGCGACGCAGGTGTTCGAGACCGTCGCTGCGCTCTGGGCTCAGATCGAGTGGATATCCGGCACCGAGGCCTGGCGTCAGGGCCGGCCGGAGCAGTCGCGCAACTATCGCATCACCATGCGCTGGCGCGGCGATGTCGATGCGGGCAGGCGCCTGCGCGACGGCGATCGCCTGTTCGACATCCGCTCCGCCGCAGATCCCGATGGCGCACGCCGCCGGCTGATCTGTTTGGTCGAGGAGGTGACGCCATGAGCGATGCCATCCTGGCCCTTCGTGCCGCCGTACAGGCGCGCCTCGTCGCGAATGCAGCTTTGACCACGCTGATTGGCCCCGACCGCATCTTCGATGAGGCGCCACGCGCGGCGCGCGGGATCTATGTCGTTCATGGCGAGGTCGAGGCGCGCGACTGGTCGACCGGCAGCGACCGGGGCTGCGAGCAGGAGTTCGCGCTCGTCGTCTGGGCCGCGCAAAGCGGCTCGTCGCGCCAGGCGCTGGAAGCCGCCGGCCTGATCGTCACAGCGCTCGATCAGGTCGGCCTCACTCTGGACGGGCACGCGCTCATCAATCTGCGTTGGCTGTCGAGCCGGCTCGCCCGCGAGACCCGCAACGGGTTGCCTCAGGTGACGATCCGCTTCCGCGCCGCCATCGAAACGCTCTAGCTGACAAAGGAGAAGCCGCATGGCGGCACAGAAGGGCAAGGACCTGCTGCTCAAGGCGGGGGATGGTGCCGGCGGCTTCGTCACGGTCGCCGGCCTAAGGGCGCGGCAGATCGCGTTCAACGCCGAGACCGTCGACGTGACGCATTCGGAATCGGCCGGGCGCTGGCGCGAATTGCTGGCGGGAGCCGGCGTGCGCCGCGCCAACATCAGCGGCGCCGGCATCTTCAAGGACGAGGCGTCGGATGCACTCGTCCGCCAGACGTTTTTCGACGGGACGATCCGCGACTGGCAGATCGTCGTCCCCGATTTCGGCACGATCTCGGGGCCGTTCCAGCTCACGGGCCTGGAATATCGCGGCGACCATGCCGGAGAGGTCACCTTCGACCTGTCGCTGGAATCCGCCGGGCTTCTGGCCTTCGCGGCGCTCTGAGGGGACAGCCATGGTCAATCATCATCGCGGCGAGACCGCGCTCATGGTCGCCGGTGAAACCTTGCCGATGCGCCTGACGCTCGGCGCGCTTGCTGAGCTCGAACACGCCTTCGCCGTCGACAGCCTCCCCGCGCTGGGCGAACGCTTCGTCGACGGCAGGCTCTCCGCCCGCGACATCATCCGCATCATCGCTGCCGGCCTGCGCGGAGCGGGCCAGGCGATCCGCGACGAGGATGTCGCGGAGCTCTCCTTCGATGGCGGCCTGAATGGTGCCATCAAGGCGGCGATCGCACTGCTCGAGGCGACCTTCGGCGAGGGTGGTGACGCAGCCCGCCCTCCGCAGCCGTCGGCGTAGGCGCGCCGGCGGGTTTTCCCTGGGACGAGGTGATGGCCTTCGGGCTCGGCCGGCTGGCCTGGCCGCCCGATCGCTTCTGGGCGGCGACGCCGCGCGAGATCGCAGCGGCGTTACGGGCTCATCAGGACCGTTCCCGAGGCTCCGCGCCGGAACGTCCGGCGCTCGCTGCTCTGATGGCTGTTTTCCCCGATGCCTGAGGCGGCAATTCCAACCAATCTATCGAGGAGATGGCCATGACGGATGACGATGGTTTGGAGTCGGGAGGACGCCTCTCGGACCTCAAGACGATGGACCGGCTGACCCAGTCACTGAGCCGCTCTTCGGAAAGCTTCGGCAAGTCGATCGTCGGCGCCTTCTCGCGCGGCGTGGTCGAGGGCAAGCGCTTCGAGGACGTGCTGCGCAGCGTCGGCCGCTCGATGACCGACAGCCTGCTCAAGACGGCGCTGAAACCGCTGCAGACCGGTCTGTCGAGCCTGCTCGGGAGCAGCATCAAGGGTCTGACCGGCCTGTTCGGAGGCATCGGCTTCGGAGGCTCTGGCGGCAGCATTCCGGTCGCGCCCTTCGCCGAAGGCGGCATCGTCGCCTCGCCGTCCTATTTCCCGACCGGGCGGGGGCTCGGCTTGATGGGTGAGCGCGGCGCCGAGGCGATCATGCCGCTCGCCCGCGGTCCCGACGGGCGCCTCGGCGTGCGCGCCGGCAGCGGACAGAGCCGGCCGCTCAATGTCGTCGTGCAGGTCTCGACCCCCGATGCCGACAGCTTCCGTCGCTCGGAGGCACAGGTCTCCGCGGCGATCGCCCGCGCGGTCGCGCGTGGGCGGCGCGCTCTTTGAGGGAGGGGCGGATGCCGGATTTCCATGAGGTTCGCTTCCCGCTCGATGTCGCACGCGGCGCGCGCGGCGGGCCGGAGCGCCAGACCCAGATCGTGACGCTCGCCTCCGGGCGGGAGGTGCGCAACAGCCGCTGGGCGCATTCGCGCCGCCGCTACGATGCCGGGCTCGGCATCCGCAATCTCGATGCGCTGGCAGCGGTGGTGAGCTTCTTCGAGGAGCGTCGCGGCCGGCTCTATGGCTTTCGCTGGCATGACCAGCTTGACTGGAAGAGCTGCCGGCCCTCGCAGCAGCCGGCTGCGACCGACCAGGTCATCGGGGTCGGCGATGGCGTCGCGACCGGCTTCCAACTCTGCAAGGCCTATGGGACGGGTGCGTCCGCCTATAGCCGCGAGATCATCAAGCCCTGCGCCGGCACGGTCCGGGTCGCCATGGATGGCGTCGAGCTGGCTGGTGGTGCCTTCTCCTGCAACCTGTCGACCGGGCAGGTCTCCTTCGCCGCCGGATCGATCCCGCCGCCGGCCGCCGTCCTGACTGCCGGCTTCGCCTTCGACGTGCCTGTCCGCTTCGACACCGATGCGATCGAGGTCGATCTCTCCGCCTTCGCGGCCGGCGAGATCCCGCGCGTCCCCGTGATCGAGATCATTCCGTGAGGTCTGCCCATGCGCGACATTCCATCCGGTCTCGCCGCCCATATCGCGGCGACTGCGACCACGCTTTGCCATTGCTGGAGCCTGACGCGCCGTGACGGACTCGTGCTCGGCTTTACCGACCATGATCGCAAGCTGTCCTTCGACGGCGTCGACTTCGCCGCGACCGCCGGGCTGGAAGCGGCGGAAAGCGCGGCGGAGCTGGGCTTCGCCATTGGAGGTGGCGAGGTTGCCGGCGCCTTCGCCGCCCTCGGCCTGAACGAGGCCGATCTGGCGCGCGGGCTCTATGACGATGCGCGCGTGCGCGTCTGGCTGCTCAATTGGGCCGATCCTGGTCAGCGGATTTTGCTGGAGGAGGGTTTCGTCGGCGAGATCAAGCGCGGGGAAGCAAGCTTCACCGCCGAGATCCGCAGCTTTGCCAAGGCCTTCGACGAGGAGCGCGGCCGGCTCTACATGCGCTCGTGTTCGGCCGATCTCGGCGACGCGCGTTGTGGACTCGCGCTTGTCGCGGCGGAAGCGGAGGTCGTTGAGAGCGACGGCCGCCTCTCGCTCTCGGCCGAGGGCATGGCATCTTATGCGGATGGCCATTTTACCGGCGGTCGGCTCCTCTTTACCAGCGGTGCCAACGCAGGCTTCGCCACCGAGGTGAAGCGGCACGGCCGCGAGGGCGCGCAGGCACTGTTCCAGCTCTGGCAGGCGCCGGCTGCGCCGATCGCCCTGGGCGACGGATTCAGGGTCACGCCGGGTTGCGACAAGAGCTTCGCGACCTGTCGCGCCAAATTCGGCAACGGCGTCAATTTCCGCGGCTTCCCGCATATGCCGACGACGGACTTCATCATCGGCGGCGTCCGCCCCGGCGACGGCGGGCTCGATGGCGGGAGCCTGTTCCGATGAGGCGCGACGAGATCGTCGACGCTGCGCGGCTCTGGCTGGGCACGCCCTATCATCATCAGGCCTCGCTGCGCGGCGTCGGCTGCGATTGCCTCGGGCTGGTGCGCGGCGTCTGGCGCGACCTTTGCGGCGACGAGCCGGAAACGCCGCCACCCTATTCGCCGAGCTGGGCCGAAAGCCTGCGGCAGGAGACGTTGGCGCTGGCTGCCGAGCGCCACCTGCAGCCGCACACTCTTTCGGACGTGCGGCCGGGTGACGTGCTGCTCTTCCGCTGGCGCGAGCATCTGCCAGCCAAGCATTGCGCGATTCTCGCAGGCCCGGACCGCATCATCCATGCCCATGACGGCGCGGCCGTCGCCGAGGTCGCCTTCACGCCCTGGTGGCGGCGCCATCTCAGCCACGCCTTTTCCTTCCCCGGAGTGACCGACTGATGGCGACGCTTCTTCTCCAGGTTGCCGGCGCTGCCCTTGGGTCGGCCCTTGGCGGGCCGGTCGGCGGCGTCATCGGCCAGGCCTTGGGTGGGCTTGCCGGCGCCAGCATCGATCAGGCCTGGCTCGGCGGCGCCGGTGGCGGGAACAAGATCGTCGAAGGCCCGCGCCTCAAGGAGGTCAATGGCCTCGCCGCGACGGAGGGGGCGGCGATCCCCCGCCTCTACGGCCGGGCGCGGCTGGGCGGCCAATTGATCTGGGCGACGCGCTTCGAGGAGGAGGTCAGGGTCTCGATCACGCGTACCAAGGGCGGCGGCAAGGGCGGCAGCCGTGCGAAGAAGACCTTCGAGACGACCTATAGCTACCATGCCAATCTCGCGATCGGCCTGTGCGAAGGGCCGATCGCCTTCATCCGGCGCATCTGGGTCGATGGGCGCGAGCTCGATGTCCAGACCGTGCAGATGCGCGTGCATCACGGCTACGAGACGCAGGAGCCCGATCCGCTGATCACGGCGAAGGAGGCAGGCGAGGCCCCGGCCTATCGCGGGCTTGCCTATGTCGTGTTCGAGCGCTTTCCGCTGGCCGACTACGGCAACCGCGTGCCGCAATTCGATTTTGAGGTCGTGCGCGCCGTCGACGGGCTGGGTGGTATGATCCGCGCGGTGGCGCTGACGCCGGGTGCGGGCGAGTTCGTCTATGATACCCGCCCGGTCAGCCACGAGCCCGAGCCCGGCGTCACTGAAAGCCTGACGCGACACCAGCTGTATAGCGGCAACGATGCCGATACGGCGCTGCGCTATCTCACGGCGCTCTGCCCCAATCTGCGCCGCGTGTCGCTGGTCGTGTCCTGGTTCGGCGACGATCTGCGTGTCGGGTCTTGCAGTGTCACTCCCCGCGTCGAGATCCCGCACAAGCCGACGGTCGGAGCGCAATGGTCGGTGGTGGGGCTGTCACGGTCCTCCGCCCGTGCCGTCAGCCAGGTTGGTGGCCGGCCGGCTTTCGGCGGCACGCCCTCGGACGAGAGTGTCATCGCGTTGATCCGGCGCCTGCGCTTCGATTACGGGCTGGAGGTCGTGCTCTACCCCTTCCTGATGATGGACATCCCGGCCGGAAGCGCGTTGCCGGATCCCTATTCCGGCGCCGCCAGCCAGCCGCGCTATCCCTGGCGCGGCCGCATCACCTGCGATCCCGCGCCGGGTCGGCCGGGCAGCCCGGAAGGCAGCGCTGCGGTTGCGGCACAGGTCGCATCCTTCGTCGGCACCGTTGCACCGGCCGATATGGCGCTAGCGGGCTCCAGCGTCGCCTGCGCCAAGCCGGACGAGTGGTCCTATCGCCGGCTCGTCATGCATTGCGCGGTGCTGGCGCAGGCAGCCGGCGGCGTCGACGGCTTCGTGGTCGGTTCCGAGATGGTCGGGCTGACGCATCTGCGTGGCGCATCCGGCTATCCGATGGTCGACCAGCTCGTTGCCATCGCGCAGGACGTCAAGTCCATGCTGCCGGGCGCCACGCTGACCTATGCCGCCGACTGGACCGAGTATGGCGCGGATGTCCGCGGCGATGGCGACAGTGTCGATTTTCCGCTCGATCCGCTCTGGGCTTCTCCCGCCATCGGCGCGATCGGCATCGATTTCTATCCGCCGCTCTCGGACTGGCGCGATTCCGGCAGCCATGCCGATGCCGCGATCGCGCGCGGCCCGGCCGATCTCGCTTATCTGCGCCAGCGCCTCACCGCCGGCGAAGCTTATGACTGGCACTACGCCGACGAGGCCGGCCGGGCCGCGCAGACGCGCCTGCCGATCACCGATGGCGCCTATGGCAAGCCCTGGATCTTTCGGCCCAAGGATCTTCGGGGCTGGTGGAGCCAGGCTCATATCCGCCGCGTGGGCGGCGTCGAGACGACCGCGACTCCGTTCGTGCCGGGCGGAAAGCCGATCTGGCTGACCGAGATCGGCGTGCCTGCGGTCGACAAGGGCGCCAACGCACCCAACATGTTCCCCGATCCCAAATCGGACGAGGGCGGCTATCCGCCGTTTTCGAGCGGCGCGCGCGACGATCTCGTGCAGGCGCGCGCCCTCGAGGCGATCATTTCGGGCTTCGATCCGGCGCGGGTCGGGTTCGACCCCGCACGCAATCCGGTCCATCCGGTCAGCGGTATCCGCATGGTCGATCCCAACCGGATTTTCGTCTGGACCTGGGATATGCGGCCGTTCCCCGCCTTTCCGGATCTCTCCGGCATCTGGGCCGATGGGGCGAATTTCGAAACCGGCCATTGGCTGAATGGGCGTCTGGAAGGCACGCCGGTCGACCGGCTCGTCGCGAAGCTTCTGGCCGATTTCGGCCTGCCGCTTGCGGATCGGGTCACCGTCGATGGCTTCGTCGACGGCTATGTGCTGGATCGGCCGCTTTCGGCGCGGCAGGCGCTGGAGCCGCTGGCCCAGAGCTTCGGTTTCGACGCGATCATGAGCGCTGGGGCTCTGCGCTTCGAGGGCAGGGGCGGCAAGGTCGCTCGCCTGCTTGGACCCGACGATCTCGTCCCAGACCGCGATGGCGAGCCGTTCACGCTCCGCCGCAGCCAGGAGACCGAACTGCCGCTCGAACTGCGCCTCGGCTTCAGCGACAGCGAGGCTGATTACCGAAGCGCCGCCGCACGCTCGCGCCGGTTGGCGGGAGCGGCTCGTCGCGAGGTCGCGGTCGAAACCGCGATCGTGACCCGCTCCGCTGAAGGGCGGCGCCTGGCGGACCAGCGACTGCAGGAAGCCTGGGCCGGGCGCGAAACCCTCGAATGCGAGTTGTCTCCACGCTGCATCGCGCTCGAGCCCGGCGATGTCCTGTCCGTTCCGGCCGAGGCCGGCACCCGCCTGTTCCGCGTCACGCGTATCGCAGACGGCACGACACGACGTGTCAGCGCCCGCGCCGTCGAACCGGCGATCTATGTGGCGGTTGGAGCGAGCGGCGGGACGCGGCCGCCGCGACTGCCGCCCGCTCTGCCCGGCCGCCCGCTGGCGGTGCCGCTGGCCCTGCCGATCGTCACCGTGCAACCGCCGCCTCTGCTGTCGCTCGCTGCTTTCGCCGCGCCCTGGCCGGGTGGCCTTGCGATATGGAGCGCTGACGAGGCCGGGCAGTTTGCGCTGGATGGCTTCGTCGAGGCGCCTTCGATCGTTGGCGAGACCTTGACGGCACTGCCGCCGGGGCCGTTCTGGCGGACGGATCGGCACGCTGTGCTGGAGGTCAGGCTGCGCGGCGGCGTGCTGTCTTCCGTTTCGCCGGAGGCAGCGTTGGCCGGCGCGAATGCGCTCGCTCTGGTGGGAGCGGACGGCATCGTCGAAATCGCCACGGCTTCGCAGGTCGAACTGATCGGACCACAGCGCTTCCGCTTGTCCAGCCTGATTCGTGGAATCGGCGGCAGCGAGAGTGCGGCGGCGCGCACTCTTCCGGCCGGTTCTCGCGTCGTCGTGCTGGATGGTGCCGCCGTCGCTTTGACGAGCGATCTGGCCCATCTCGGCCGGACGCAGCGCTATCGCATCGGCCCGGCCCGCGACGATGTCGGCGATGCCACGATGGTGGAATTCGTGGCCCCGATCGCCGGGGAGGCGCTTGTCCCGCTATCGCCCGTCCGGCCGAAGGCGATCAGGACCGGGGCCGGTATCGACATCGACTGGCTAAGGCGGACGCGAATCGATGGCGATTCCTGGGACCTGGTGGAGGTGCCACTCGGAGAAGAGGGAGAGCGTTACGTCCTCGCTGTCCTCGACGGCGAGACGCCGCTTCGTACCGAAATCGTGAACGCACCGGCATGGACCTATCCGGCTGCGCAGGAGCTCGCCGATTTCGGTGCGCCGCAGCAGGAAATCGGACTCTCGCTCCGGCAGCTCAGCGCCACGGTCGGCCGCGGCCGCGAATGGCGTGGACGGATTTCGGTGCGTTGATCTACTGTGAGTTGTGAACGAGGCGATGCATTCATGGCGCATTCAGGCGGATGGGACTAGCCCATGTCGATGATGCCGGTCGAACCGATCCTTGCCTTTGCGCTTATCGCCTCCTCGCCGATGCCGGTGATCCGCGTCGACGACGCGACGCCGATCTCATGCCTGTCCTCCGAGGAGACGCGAGATGCCGTCGCCGAGGGGCGCGTGATGCAGCCGGCCGAGGCCTCGCGCCATGCCCGCCATGCCGCTCCGGGCGAGGTCGTCCGCATCAGGCTCTGTCGCCAGGGCGAGGAATTCGTCTATGTGGTGACGACGCTGAAGCGTGACGGTCGCGTCGCGAGGGTGACGCTGGAAGGACAATCCGGCAAGATCGCCACCATCCGCTGACAGCCGTTGCGGCTACCCCTAACTGGAGCGACCCTACCGTGAGATTGCTCGTCGTCGAGGACGACAAGGACCTCAACCGCCAGATCGTGACCGCGCTCGAGAATGCCGGCTATGCCGTCGACAAGGCTTTCGACGGCGAGGAGGGTCTCTATCTCGGCGAGACCGAGCCCTACGACGCGGTGATTCTCGATCTCGGCCTGCCGAAGGTCGATGGCGTCGCCGTGCTGCAGGGCTGGCGCCGCGCCGGCAAGACCATGCCGGTGCTGATCCTGACCGCGCGCGACCGCTGGAGCGACAAGGTCTCGGGCTTCGATGCCGGCGCGGACGACTATGTCGTCAAGCCCTTCCATATCGAGGAATTGCTGGCGCGCGTCCGGGCGCTGCTGCGCCGCGCCGCCGGCCACGCCACCTCGGAACTGGTCTGCGGCCCCGTCCGGCTTGACACCCGCGCGAGCCGCGTCGTCGTCGACGGCAATCCGGTCAAGCTGACCTCGCATGAATACCGGCTGCTTTCCTACCTGATGCACCATCAGGGGCGGGTGGTGTCGCGCACCGAACTGGTCGAGCATCTCTACGATCAGGATTTCGACCGCGATTCCAATACGATCGAGGTCTTCGTCGGCCGTCTGCGCAAGAAGCTCGGCGTCGATGTCATCGAGACCGTCCGGGGGCTCGGCTATATCGCCGCCGCTCCGGAAAAGGTCTGATCGCGGGCGATGCCGCTCAAATCCCATCGCTATTCGCTGGGAACGCGGCTGTTCTTCTCGGCGGCCGTCTGCTGCGTGCTGATCCTGGTGCTGGCCGGCGTCGGCCTGACCACCTTTTATCGCCGCTCGGCCGAGCGCGGCTTCGACGAGCGGCTCTCGGTCTATATCAAGCAGCTGGTCGCCGACCTCGCCGCGCCGCCCGAGACCGAGCGCCAGACGATCGGCGATCTCGGCGAGCCGCGCTTCGACCTGCCGCTGACCGGCTGGTACTGGCAGATCACCAGGCTCGACGGCGAGCGGCCGAATGTCCGCGCCTCGCGCTCGCTGGTCGGCGGGCAACTGCCCAAACTGCTCGACCAATCGATCGCGCCGAACAGTCGTGGCCTGCGCGAAAGCTATGTTTCCGGTCCGGACGACCGCCGCCTGCGCATCCTGGAGCGCGAGATCGATGTCGGCGAGGACGGGCGCTTCACTGTCGCCGTCGCAGCGCCGGCTGATGAAATCGAGGGCGATATCCAGGATTTCCGCTTCGCGCTGGCGATGACCTTCCTGCTGCTCGGCATCGCCCTGGTCGCTTCCACGCTTGTGCAGGTCCGTTTCGGCCTGCGCCCGCTGGTGCGCCTGCGCTCCGCTGTCGGCGCCGTGCGAACGGGCGAAAATCCGCGGATCGTCGGGCAGTATCCGCCCGATCTCGCGCCGCTCGCGAGCGAGCTCAACCAGCTCATCGATGCCAATCACGAGATTCTCGATCGCGCCCGCACCCAGGTCGGCAACCTCGCGCACGCACTGAAGACACCGCTCAGCGTGATGATGAACGAGGCCGGCACGAGCGGCGGCGACGGCCAGTTGCCCCAGACCGTCCGTGCGCAGGCCGCGATCATGCGCGACCAAGTGCAATATTATCTCGACCGGGCCCGGGCGGCGGCGCTTTCGGGCGCGCTCGGCGGCGTGACCGAGATCGCGCCCTCGCTCGATGCCTTGCTGCGCACCTTCACCAAGATCTCGCAGGGCAAGGGCATCTCCGGTTCGCATGCGATTCCGCCCAACCTGCGCTTCCGCGGCGAGAAGCAGGATCTGGAGGAAATGCTCGGCAATCTCCTTGATAACGCCTTCAAATGGGCGGGGTCGACCGTCGAGGTTTCCCTTGCCAGCGAAAAGGCTGCCGATACCGAGCGGATCGCGCTGCTGATCGACGATGACGGCCCCGGTCTGCCGGAGGGCGCTATGGCCGAAGTCCTGAAACGGGGGCGCCGGCTCGACGAGACCACGCCGGGCTCTGGCCTCGGCCTCTCCATCGTCGTCGACCTCGCCAAGCTTTATGGCGGCGGCCTGACTCTGCAACGCTCGCCGCTGGGCGGCTTGAGGGCGCGGCTGGAACTGCCTTCGGTTTAGAAGAATTCTTTGCCGCGTGACCCTTTGTCACCATGAACCCGAGCGGATGATTGGCTAAGAACGCGGCATGATGATCTGGGCCATCTTTGCAGCGATGACGGGAGCAGCGATCTTCGCCTTGCTCTGGCCGCTCGGCCATGGCCGGGTGCAGGGCTTTGCCGATGTTTCGGATGCCCGCAGCCTGTACCGCTCCCAGCTCAAGGAGATCGACCGCGATCTCGCGCGCAAGCTGATCGGCGAAGAGGAGGCGCAGGCCGCCCGCACCGAAGCTGCGCGCCGGCTCTTGCGCGCTGCTGGCGATGAAACCGGGCCTGCTGGCGAGACCGAGCCTTCGCTGCGCCGCCGTCGAGCGAGTTCCGCCCTGATGCTTTCGGTCGTGCCGCTGCTCGCCCTGCTGATCTACGGTCTCTACGGCTCTCCCGGCCAACCCGATCAGCCGCTGGCGGCGCGATTGGAGAAGGCCGGGCCGCAGCAGGATTTCGCCCTCGTGCTCGCGCGCATGGAAGCCCATCTCTCCGCCAATCCGGGGGATGCGAAGGGCTGGTCGCTGCTCGCGCCGATCTATCTGCGCCAGGGTCGCTACGAGGAGGCTGCGAAAGCCTTCGCCGCCGCGGTCCGATCCGGCAAGCCCGATGCCGATCTCTTCGCCGGGCTGGGCGAGGCCCGCATCATGGAAGCCGGCGGCGTCGTGACCGCCGCGGCGCGCGAAGCGCTGGGCGAGGCCGTCAAGCTCGATCCGAAAAGCCCGCGGGCGCGCTATTATCTCGCTCTGGCCAAGGAGCAGGATGGTGACGGCGAGGGCGCACAGGCCGCGCTCTCTCAGCTCCTCGCCGAAGCGCCCGCCGATGCCGACTGGACCGGAGCCGTCCGCGCCCGGTTGGAGCGGATGCAGGCCGATGCCGGCCGCCAGGCGGTCGCAGCCCTTCCCGAAGCCGAGCGCCAGCAGGCGATCAAGGCGATGGTCGACGGGCTTGCCGAGCGGCTGAGCACTGGGGGCGGCAGCGTGTCCGAGTGGAGCCGCCTGATCCGCGCCCGCGCCGTCCTTGGGGACAAGCCCGCGGCGCTCCAAGCCGTCAAGACCGCGCGCGAGCGGCTGGCCGAGGACAAGACCGCGCTTGCGGCCATCGACGCTCTCGCCGATGAATTGGCCTTGAAGGAGGCCGCGCCATGACGATCGCACAGCCGACGCAGCCGCTTCCGGCGAAACGCCGCTTCACCCGCAAGCAGCGCAGGCTGACGCTGATCGCGGCGGCCGGCACCGTGCTGTTCCTCGCAGCCGGCCTCGTCCTCTTCGCGATGCGCGATACGATCGTCTTCTTCTACGGTCCGACCGAGATCGCCGAGAAGGGCGTGCAGCCCGGTACCCGCATGCGCCTGGGCGGGCTGGTCGAGACCGGCTCGGTCCAGCGTGGCACTGGCCGGCGCATCTCCTTCGGCGTCACCGACGGCAAGACCTCGATCAAGGTCGGCTATGACGGCCTGCTGCCCGATCTCTTCCGGGAAGGGCAGGGCGTCGTCACCGAGGGTGTCTTCGAGGGCGCCGGGCGCTTCAAGGCGGATTCGGTGCTGGCGAAGCATGACGAGACCTATATGCCGCGCGAGGTCGCCGACGCGCTGAAGAAGCAGGGGCATTGGCAGGCAGGCGGTACCAGCACGCCGGCTGCCGCCCCGGCAAAGCCGTGAGCCGAGCATGATCGTCGAAATCGGCCATTACGCGCTGGCGCTCGCGCTCGGTGTTTCCGTCATCCAGGCGGTCGTGCCGTTCTGGGGCGTGCTCCGGCAGGATCGCACGCTGGCCTCTGTCGGCAGCAGCGCGGCGCTGGTCTCGTTCGCGCTGGTCGCCCTGTCCTTCGCTGCTCTGGTGACATCCTATGTCCGCTCCGATTTCTCGGTCGGCAATGTCGTCGCCAATTCCCACTCGGCCCAGCCGCTGATCTACAAATTCACCTCCGTCTGGGGCAACCATGAAGGCTCGATGCTGCTCTGGGTGCTGATCCTGACGCTGTTCGGGGCGCTGGTCGCACTCTCGCGCCGCTCGCTGCCGCCGCGCCTGCGGGCCGGGACGCTCGCCGCACAGGGGCTGGTTGCGGTGGCCTTCCTCGCCTTCACCCTGCTGACCTCGAACCCGTTCCAGCGGCTGTCGCCGGTGCCGGCCGAGGGGCAGGATCTCAACCCGATTCTGCAGGACCTCGGCCTCGCGATCCATCCGCCGCTGCTCTATGTCGGCTATGTCGGCTTCTCGATCACCTATGCCTTCGCGGTCGCCGCACTGATCGACGGGCGCATCGATGCGATGTGGGCGCGCGCGGTTCGCCCCTGGACGCTCCTGGCCTGGACTTTCCTGACGCTCGGCATCGCGATGGGCTCCTACTGGGCCTATTACGAGCTCGGCTGGGGCGGCTGGTGGTTCTGGGACCCGGTCGAGAACGCCTCCTTCATGCCCTGGCTTGCCGGAACGGCCCTGATCCACTCGACCGTGGTGATGGAGAAGCGCGACGCGCTGAAGGTCTGGACGATCCTGCTCGCGATCCTGACCTTCTCGCTCTCGCTGCTCGGCACCTTCATCGTCCGCTCGGGCGTGCTGACCTCGGTCCATTCCTTCGCCACCGATCCGGCGCGCGGCCTCTTCATTCTCCTCATCCTGATCTTCTTCGTCGGCGGCTCGTTGGCGCTCTTCGCCTGGCGGGCGCCGCTGCTGCGGCAGGGCGGTCTGTTCGCGCCGGTCTCCCGGGAGAGCGCGCTCGTCGTCAACAACGTCTTCCTGGCGACAGCCTGCGCCACCGTCTTCGTCGGCACGCTCTATCCGCTGCTGCTGGAGATGGTGACCGGCGACAAGATCTCGGTCGGCCCGCCCTTCTACAACGCGACCTTCGTGCCGGTGATGGTTCCGCTGCTGCTGCTCCTGCCGATCGGCCAGTCGCTGGCCTGGAAGCGTGGCGACCTGCTCGGCGCGGCACAGCGCAATGCCTTTGCCTTCGGCATCGCGGTGCTGGCGGCGCTCGCGCTGCTCTTCTTCACCCGCGGCGGGCCGGTTCTGGCGCCGCTCGGTATCGGCTTGGGCGTCTTCCTCGTCCTTGCTGCCGGCTTCGATCTCGGCGAGCGCATCGTCGCGCGTGCCAGCGGTTGGCGCGCGATGCTGTCGCGGGCCCGCGGCCTGCCGCGCTCTGCCTGGGGCACGGCTTTCGCTCATGCCGGCATCGGCCTGAGCATCATCGGCATCGCCGCGCAGGCCTGGAGCACCGAGGCGATCACGGTCCTGAAGCCCGGCGAGCGCCTGACCAGTGGCCGCTACACCATCGTGCTGGAAGCCATCTCACCGCGGACCGGCCCGAATTTCCGGGCCGAGGTCGCCCGCTTCCAGGTTTTCTCGGGCGATCGCGAACTGATGCCGGTCGAAGCATCCAAGCGCGTCTACACGGCCCGCTCGATGCCGACGACCGAGGCCGGAATCCGGACCGACGGCCTGAGCCAGGCCTATGTCAGCCTTGGCGAGGCGCAGGATGGTGGCGTCGCGGTTCGCCTCTATGACAAGCCGTTGATCCTGCTGATCTGGATCGGCTCGCTCGTCATGGCGCTCGGCGGCGGGCTTTCACTGACCGACCGACGCTTCCGGCTCGCGGCGCCGAAACGCGCCGCGCCGGCGGCTGCCGTGCAGCCGGCGGAGTAGGCCGATGCGGCGGATCGTCCTCATCCTCGGCCTGATGCTGCTGGTGGCGCCCGGTGCCCGCGCCGTGCAGCCCGACGAGGTCCTGCCCAATCAGGCGCTGGAACAGCGAGCGCGCAACATCTCCGGCGGCCTGCGTTGCCTCGTCTGCCAGAATCAATCGATCGACGATTCCGACGCGCCGCTCGCCCGCGACCTGCGCATTCTGGTCAGAGAGCGGCTGGTCGCCGGCGACGACGACAAGGCCGTGGTCGATTTCGTTGTCGCGCGCTACGGCGATTTCGTCCTGCTACGCCCGCCGTTCAATGCGCGGACGCTGCTGCTCTGGGGCGCGCCGTTCCTCATCCTGTTCGCCGGTGTGGCCTTCGTCTGGCGGCGCGGGCGGCAACGGATGGGCGAGGAGACTGTCGCGTCGGTGCCGCTGACAGATGAGGAGCGCAGGCGCGTCGATAGGCTGTTGCGGGACGAGCAGGGCTGAACCGCGCAACCTTACGAAACCGTCATCTTCAGGCCAAAGCCGCGTAAGGCGGCGGGCGTCATGGTCTTCCTCATGAGCAGGGACAGAACCCTGTCACTCCATGAGGTTCCCGCCATGACGACACAGACCGAAAATCGCAAGTCCATCCTGAAGCGCGGCGCCCTTCTCGCCGGCACCGCCATTCTCGGCATTGGCCTCGCCGCCGGCATCGCCGACAGCGCGCTGATGCAGAACCACAATGCCATCGCGCAGCCGATCCAGCTTTCCGGCGCGCAGACGGCGCTCCCCTCCTTCGCCGACCTCGTCGAGAAGGTGAAGCCGGCCGTCGTCTCCGTCCGCGTGAAGGCGCAGGTCGCCTCCGCCGGTGACGAGCAGAGCCTTGACGACATTCCTCCGCAGCTGCGCCGCTTCTTCCGGGAGCGCGGCGAGGGCGCCATGCCGAACCGGCCGCAGCCGCGCCAGAGCATGTCCCAGGGCTCCGGCTTCTTCGTCAGCCAGGACGGCTATGTCGTGACCAACAACCACGTCGTCGAGAACGCGGTCGAGGTCCAGTTGGTCACCGATTCCGGCAAGACGCTGGAAGCCAAGGTGGTCGGCACCGATCCGCGCACCGATCTCGCCCTGCTCAAGGTCAAGGACAGCGGCAACTATCCTTACGTCCAGCTCGCCGACGCCAAGGCGCGGATCGGCGACTGGGTGCTGGCGATCGGCAATCCCTTCGGCTTGGGCGGCACGGTCACGGCCGGCATCGTCTCGGCGCAGGGCCGCGATATCGGGTCGGGACCCTATGACGACTTCATCCAGATCGATGCACCGATCAACCGCGGCAATTCGGGCGGCCCGACCTTCAACCAGGCCGGCGAGGTCGTCGGCGTCAACACTGCGATCTACTCGCCTTCCGGCGGCAATGTCGGCATCGCCTTCGCGATCCCGGCCTCCACCGTCAAGCAGGTGGTCGAATCGCTGAAGAAGGACGGCACGGTGGCGCGCGGCTTCATCGGCGTGCAGATCCAGCCGGTCACGACCGAGATGGCCGACGCCATTGGCCTGAAGGATGCCAAGGGCGCGCTTGTCGCCGAGGCGCAGGGCAACGGCCCCGCAGCCAAGGCCGGCATCCGCCGCGGCGACACCATCACCGCCGTCAACGGCGAGGCGATCAAGGATGCCCGCGAGCTGTCGCGCAAGATCGCGACCTTCGCGCCGGGCACCAAGACGACGATCACCGTCTTCCGCGAAGGCAAGTCGCGTGACGTGACCTTCGAGGTCGGCCGCCAGCCGGCAGCCTGAATGTAGTCGGCAGGTCCCTCGGTTCCCTGTCGCCCCAGCCCAGGGACTTTGCCCTCGCGGCGGCAGGCCGGATGCGTATCATCCAGCCTGCCGTTCTCGCGTTTGATAAGCTAGAGTTGGTTCATGCGACTCCTGATCGTCGAAGATGACGCCGAGGCTGCGGCCTATCTGACCAAGGCATTCCGCGAGGTCGGCCATGTCGCCGACCATGCCGCGGACGGGCTGGAGGGCTATGCCATGGCCGAGGGGGGCGGGTATGACGTGCTGGTCGTCGACCGCATGCTGCCGCGCCTCGACGGGCTCTCGCTGATCCGTTCGCTGCGCGAACAGAAGGACGACACGCCTGCGCTGATCCTCTCGGCGCTCGCCCAGGTCGACGACCGGGTGAAGGGCCTGCGTGCCGGCGGCGACGACTACCTGCCCAAGCCCTACGCCTTCTCGGAGCTGCTCGCTCGCGTCGAGGTGCTCGCCCGCCGCCGGGGCGCCCCCGCCTCAGAACCCACGACCTATCGCGTCGGTGAACTGGTGCTCGACCGGCTCGCCCATCGCGTCACTCGCGCCGGGCAGGAGATCGTCCTGCAGCCGCGCGAGTTCCGCCTGCTCGAATATCTCATGAAGCATGCCGGGCAGGTCGTGACCCGCACGATGCTGCTGGAGAACGTCTGGGACTATCATTTCGATCCCCAGACCAATGTCATCGACGTGCATGTCAGCCGCCTGCGCGCCAAGGTCGACAAGGGCTTCGAGCAGCCGATGATCCACACCATCCGCGGCGCGGGATACATGGTCCGTGACTCCCGCTGACGAAAGGGTTTTCTCAAGCCAAACGGGCTCCGGGCCGAAGAAGCGCCAGAAGTTCCTGCCGACGCTGTTCCGCACGACCGCCTTCAAGCTGACGGCGGCCTATCTCGTCATCTTCGCGCTCTTCGCCGCCTTCGTGCTGGGTTACGTCGCCTGGAACGCCAAGCGCCTGCTCGACGACCAGATCCGCTCGACCATCGATGCCGAGATCCAGGGCCTGGCCGAGCAGCAGCGCCAGGGCGGCATCCGCCGTATCGTCAACATCGTCGATCGTCGTTCGCGGGCGCCCGGTGCCTCGCTCTATCTCGTCACCACGCCGGTCGGCGAGCGCATCGCCGGCAATGTCGAGGCGATCCCGCCCGGCACGCTCGACCGCACCGGCGAGAGCGAGATCGAATATGCCCGCTCCAGCGAGACAGTCGACCGGCCGAGCCATGCGCTCGTGCGCGTCTACTTCCTGCCGGCCGGGTTCCGCCTGCTCGTCGGCCGCGACCTCGAGGAGCGCGAGCGTCTCGGCACCGTCATCCGCCGCGCTGCCGGCTGGTCGCTGGCGCTGGTCTTCGTCCTCGGCTGCTTCGCGAGCTGGTTCGTGGCGCGGCGCGTGCTGAAGCGCATCGACGGCATGACCGAGACCGCGCACGGCATCATGGCGGGCGACCTGAAAGGCCGGCTCGCCATCACCGGCACCGGCGACGAGCTCGACCGGCTCGCGCTCAACCTCAATGCCATGCTCGATCGCATCGGCGAGCTGATGGCCGGGATGCAGCAGGTCACCGACAACATCGCCCACGACCTCAAGACGCCGCTGACCCGCCTGCGCAACCGCGCCGAGGAGGCTCTGCGCACGGCACAGTCGCCGGACGAATTGCGGGCTGCGCTCGATGGTGCGATCGAGGAGGCGGACAACCTGATCCGCGTCTTCAATGCTCTTCTGATGATCGCCCGCCTGGAGGCCGGCCGCGCCAGCGAGAACATGGGTGAGCTCGACCTGTCCGAGATCGTCTCCGGCCTCGCCGAGCTCTACGAGCCGCTGGCCGAAGAGGCGGAGTTGACGCTGACCTGCGAGGTCGCGCCCGGTCTCAAAGTCCAGGGCAACCGCGAGCTGATCGGCCAGGCCCTGAATAACCTCATCGACAACGCTCTGAAATACGGCGCCCCGGAGCAGGGTGGCGACGGCACAGTGGCGGTCTCGGCCCGGCAGATCGGCGATCAGGTCGAGCTTTCTGTGGCCGATCACGGCCCCGGCATCCCGGAGGTCGATCGCGGCCGTGTCCTCGATCGCTTCGTCCGGCTTGATGCCAGCCGCAGCAAGCCGGGCTTCGGCCTCGGCCTGTCGCTGGTGGCCGGCGTGGTGCGCCTGCACGGCGGTCAGCTCCGGCTGGAGGACAATGCGCCGGGCCTGCGCGTGGTCATCCTGCTGCCGGCCGGCAGCCCGAAGCCTGTGGACACGCCGGCCCTGACGGAGCCTGTCGCCTCGACAGCGGCGCCAAACCCTGCTGGCCTGCCGTCTCTTTGAGGCAGGACGGTGAGCAATGGCGGAACGGCTCTGTGACAGGCTTGCGGCTGCGCCGGTCCTGCCGGCGAAGGCCAAGGCCGAAGCGCTGCTGAAGCGCGAGCTGATCGAGCGGCTGCATGACGAGGAAGTGGCCGGGGCGTTGAGCGCGCGTCTGGCGGAACAACCCCTGAGCGCCGCGCTGGTCGCCGGCATCCTCGCTCATTCGCCCTTCCTGACGCAGATCATGCGTTTCGATCCGTCAGGGCTGCTGGCCAGCCTGACGGAAGCGCCGGAGACCCGTCGCGACGTGCTGCTGGCTGGCATCGCGGCCTTTGCCGGGGCGGGCTGCGAAACCGCCGATCTGATGCGCGAATTGCGCCGCTTCCGCCGCTCGATGGCGCTGCTGATCGCGCTCGCCGATATCGGTGGCGTCTGGGATGTCGAGACCGTGACGGCCGCGCTCACCGCGACCGCCGATACGGCGACGCGCCTCGCCACCAACCATGTCCTGCGCCAAGCCGCCGATCTCGGCCGGATCAACCTCGCCGATCCCACCGATCCCGGCCTCGGCTCCGGCCTCGTCGTGCTGGCGCTCGGCAAGCATGGTGCCGGCGAGCTGAACTATTCCTCCGACATTGACATCGTCGTCTTCTTCGATCCCGAGGCCGCGGAAGCGGCCGGCGTCGGCGAGCCCTCGAGCTTCTTCGTCAAACTGACCCAGCAGATCGCGCGCATCATCCAGGAGCGCACGCCCGACGGCTATGTCTTCCGCGTCGACCTGCGCCTGCGGCCGGACCCGGCCTCGACCCATGTCGCGGTCTCGCTGCCCTCGGCCTATTCCTATTACGAGACGGTGGGGCAGAACTGGGAACGCGCCGCCATGATCAAGGCCCGGCCCATCGCCGGGGATATCGAGCTGGGCCGCCGTTTTCTTGGGGACCTCGCGCCCTTCATCTGGCGCAAGTATTTCGACTTCGCCACCATCGCCGACATCCACGCGATGAAGCGCCAGATCCAGACGGTGAAGGGCCACGAGACCATCGCGGTCGCCGGCCATAACGTGAAGCTCGGGCGCGGCGGCATCCGTGAGATCGAGTTCTTCGTGCAGACGCAGCAACTCGTCTTCGGCGGAAGGCGGCCGGCCCTGCGCGGTGCGCGCACGCTCGACATGCTCAAGGAGCTGACGGAGGAGGGTTGGATCACGCCGCCGGCCCGCGACGAGCTCTCCGAATCCTATCGCTGGCTGCGCACCATCGAGCACCGCCTGCAGATGCAGGCCGACGAGCAGACGCAGACGCTGCCCAAGGCGGCGGGCGAACTCGAAGCCTTCGCCCGTTTCTGCGGCTATCCCTCGACGGCTGCCTTCGGCAAGGCGCTGACCACTCATGCGAAGCGCGTCGAGAGCCATTACGCCCTGCTGTTCGAGGAAGGGCCTAGCCTCGCCTCCGAGGCCGGGACGCTCAGCTTCACCGGTTCGGAGACAGATCCCGAGACCATCGAGACGCTCGGCAAGCTTGGCTTCCGCGATGGCGCGGCCGCTGCGGAAACCGTGCGTGGCTGGCATTTCGGCCGCCGCGCCGCTGTCACCAGCGCCCGCGCCCGCGAGGTGTTGACGGAACTGACGCCGGCCTTGCTCGTCGCGCTCGGCCGTACCGCCGATCCCGACGGCGCGCTCGCTCATCTCGACAACGCCTTCGTCCGTATGCCGGCGGCGATCGAACTGCTGACGCTGCTGCGCTCGCATGATTCCCTACTGACGCTCTTCGCCGAAATCCTCGGCAGCGCGCCGCGCCTCGCCAAGGTCGCGGCCCTGCACCCGCATGTCCTCGACGGCGTCATTGATCCCGCCTTCGGGCAGGCGGTGCTCGATGTCGAGGCGCTGGAGCGCCGCATCCGCAACTATGTCGGTTCCCCGCCGCCCAGCGTCGAGGACGGGCTCGACCGCCTGCGTGACGCTGCCAGGCAGGAGAATTTCCTCGTCGGAGCCCGGTTGCTCTCCGGCGTCTATCCGGCGCAAGGAGCGGGGCAGGCCTATTGCGTGGTTGCCGAAGCCTGCCTGCGCGTCGCCTTCGCCGATACCCGACGGTCCTTCACGGAAGATCATGGCGCGATCGAGGGCGCAGAGACGGTGGTGCTTGCCCTCGGCCGGCTCGGTGCCGGCGAGCTCACGCCCTCATCCGATCTCGACCTGATCCTGCTTTATGATCGGCCGGAGGACGCCGGCTCCAGCGATGGCGCCCGCAGCCTCGATCCGGTCACCTGGCATGTCCGCTTCACCCAGCGCCTCGTCGCGGCGCTGACTGTGCCGACGCGGCGCGGCACGCTCTATCAGGTCGACATGCGCCTGCGCCCGACCGGCAACAAGAGCCCGGCCGCGACCCAGTTCGCGGGCTTCGAGGCCTATCATGCCGGGGAGGCCGAGATCTGGGAGGAGATGGCGCTGACCCGCGCCCGCGTCGTCGCCGGCGATGCCGGTCTGGCCAAGCGCATCGAGGCCTCGATCCGCGCGATCCTCTCGCGCAAGCGCGAGCCGGCCAAGGTCGCCACGGCTGTCTCCGAGATGCGCGCGCTGATCGCCAGGGAGAAGGGCGAGAAGGACCCGTGGGACCTGAAGCTCGCGGCCGGCGGCATCACCGATCTCGACTTCCTCGCCCAGTTTTTCGTGCTGGCCTATGCCAGCAAGCATCCCGGCCTGATCGTCAACGACACGGCCTCGGTCTTCGTCGCCGCCAAGGCTGCCGGCCTGCTTTCGGATGGCGATGCCTCTGTGCTGCTGGAGGCGCATCGCCTGATCGGTGACGTCCAGCTCTGGCAGCGCTTCACAGTCGAGGAGGCGTTCGATCCCAAGGCCGTGCCGCCCCGGGTGCTGCGTCGCATCGCGACGGCGGTCGGGCGGCCGGATGCGAAGGTTCTGAAGGCGGAGCTGGACGAGGTCCGCTCCAGCGTGCGGGCGATCTTCACCCGCATCTTGTCCCAGGCGAAGGCTGGGTGAGCCCTATGCTGCCTGGGCGGTCACGCGATGGGCGCCGCCGTCGAGCGGCAGGTGGACCATGACGATGGTGCCGGCGCCCATCGCCGAGCGCAGGCGCAGCGAGCCGCCATGCAGCTCGGTGAGCGAGCGGGCGATGGCGAGGCCGAGCCCCGAGCCCTTGTAGCTGCGGACGAGATCGCCCTCGACCTGCTCGAACGGGCGGCCGACGCGGTCGATCTTCTCCTTGGGGATGCCGATGCCGGTATCCTCGATGAAGATGTTGAGCGCACCGGGGACATGGCGGGTGCGCACCGCGATCCGTCCGCCTTCCGGCGTGAACTTGGCGGCGTTGTCGAGCAGGTTGCCGAGGATCTGGTAGAGCGCGTGCGGATCGGCTTCGAGATGGGTGTCGAGCGGGCCTTCGATGGCCAGCACGAGCTGCTTGCGTTCGACTTCCGGCTGGACCTTCTGCAGCGCCTGGTCGAGCACCGGGCCGAGCGCGATCTCGGTCTTCTCCAGCCGGACCCGGCCGGATTCGATGCGCGACATGTCGAGGATGTCGTCGATGATGCCCAGGAGGTAGCCGCCGCTGGTGCGGATGTCGCGGACATAGTCGGTATATTTCTCGCCGAGCGGGCCGAACATGCCGTTCTCCATGATCTCGGAGAAGCCGATGATGGCGTTGAGCGGCGTGCGCAGCTCATGGCTCATATTGGCGAGGAACTCGGACTTGGCGCGGTTGGCGCCTTCGGCGGCGGCCTTCTGCTCGAGATAGCGCTCGGCGAGATCGGCGAGCTGCTGCGCCTGGGCTTCGAGCTTCTGGCGGGAGGCCTTGAGATCGGTGACATGCATCAGGAGCTGGTGCTCGGACTGGGTCAGCCGCTCTTCCTGCTGCTTGAGCTTGGTGATGTCGGTGCCGACCGAGACCGAGCCGCCATCCTTGGTGCGGCGGCCGTTGATCTGCAGCCAGCGGCCGTCCGAGAGGCGGGCCTCGTAGGAGGCGCCGGCATTGCCGCGCTGGACCCGCAGCGGCTCGCGGTCGATCTGCGGCTGGGCGGAAAGCTCCATGATCTCGTCGTAGGAGACGCCCGATTGCAGGGCGTCGGTCGGGAGCTGGTGGAGCTGCTGATACTTGGCGTTGCAGAGCACGAGGCGATTGTCGGCATCCCAGAGCACGAAGGCTTCCGAGATCGCCTCGACGGCATCGCGCAGGCGGGCGTCCGAGGTCGCGGTGCGCTCGGCCATGCGGCGTTGCTCGGAGATGTCGACGACGATGCCGACGAGATGGCGGGAGCGCGTGCGGCGGTCGATCACCAGCTCGGCGCGGGCCTTGAGCCAGATCCATTCGCCCGAGGCGGAGCGGACGCGGAACTCGCGGTCGAGATGATCGGCCTCGCCGCGGCTGATCGCGTCGGCCAGCGCATAGAGATCGACGTCTTCCTGGTTGATGAAGCTCGAGACCTCGCCGAAGGACATGTACTCGCCGGTGCGGTCATAGCCGAGCAGAGCATACATCGAATCCGACCAGTAGATGCGGCCGCGCGCGAGATCCCAGTCCCACAGGCCGCAATGGCCGCGGTTGAGCGCGGTGTCGATGCGCTCGCGGACGCAGTCGCAATCCTGGTCGGCGGCGCTCGCCCGCTTCGACTGGAGCATGAAGGCGAGCGTGGTGACGCCGAGGATGAGGCCGGCGGCACCGAACAGGAGGATCAGGCCGGAGCGGCGGAGCTGCCAGACCGAGAGCGCGCGGGAGACCGGCTGCAGCACTGCGACCTGCCCGAGGGGGGCGGCGAGGTTGCGCACGCTGGCGAAGACATCGGCGCCGCTCGGCAAGGTGATGCGCATCACGCCGGCGCGGTCACCGAACACGGTGAGCGGCTGGGTCTGGCCGAGGAAGTCGACGAGGGTGCGTTGCGTCTGGCCGATCACCGGCTCGCTGGCGATGACGCGGCCATCGGCGCCGCTGACATGGACGAAGCGGCCATGGGCTGCGAGGTGGCGAGCGGTCAGCGCTGCCAGGACCGTGGCCGGCTCCTTGCCCGCCAGCGTGGCGGTGTCGAGCTCACGGGCAATCAGCGCCGAGACCAGGTCCATGTCGCCGGCCGCGTCGATGAGGGCGTCGTCGCGCATGGCCGATGTCTGGATCAGCGCGCCGGCGCCGAGAATGATGAGGAAAAGTCCCACAAACGCAGGGATTGCGGTGCGGAAGGTGGGTTCGAAGCTTTCGAAGCGATGATACAGAGGGTGCGTCAGCGAACGCGCTACACCCAGAATCGTATCGGCGCGCACAGGTGCGCAGCCCGCGTTGGCACGCGACATGCCCGGTCCCCCTTCGGAACTTTACCGTCAGTAAGATCGGGAGACGTGCCGCATCCCCGCGAATCACTGTCAGTTGAATCCGGGCGCCTCGGTTTGTCTAGCCCTGAGTTGAGTCAGGAGTGCCGAATTCTCCTTTAGGTTGCAGTGCTTATGGCGATGAATCCTGCGCGGGTAATGAAACGTTAACGTTTTGGACAGGTCGCCGTTAACCATTCCGCGGAACGCCTGTGAAGCTTGGCCCGGAAGGCTGTCGTGACGCCTCAGCCCTCATCCTGAGGAGCCGCAGGCTGCGTCTCGAAGGATGCTCCAGATGGTTCCGGAGCCTCCCGGAACATCCTTCGAGACGCAGCCTGCGGCTGCTCCTCAGGATGAGGGCTGCGGATGGTGTCAGCTTCTCAGGCGAGCGCTCTTTCGGCGATGTCGGCGACGTCCCGCGACAGGTTCGGCAGGCGTGCGACGGTGCCCAAAGCCTCCTGCGCGAGGCGCTTGCGGCCGGGCTCCAGCATACGCCAGCTCTTGAACGAGCCGAGCAGCCGGGAGGCGACCTGCGGATTGGTCTTGTCGAGCGCGACGACGATATCGGCGACGAACTCGTAGCCCGCACCATCGGCCCGGTTGAACTGGGTGAGATTGGCCGCGAAGCCGCCGATCAGCGCCCGCACGCGGTTGGGATTGCCGAGCGAGAAGGCCGGGTGCTGCATCAGCCGCTTGACCCGCTCCAGCGTGCCGGGCTCGGCGATCAGCGCCTGGGCCATTAGCCATTTGTCGAGCACCAGCGGCTCGCCGGCATAGGCCTCGGCGAAGCGCCTGATCAGGGCTTCCCGGCGCTCACCGGGGATCAGCGTCATCGCAGCCAGCGCGGCGAGCCGATCGGTCAGGTTATCGCCCCCAGTGAACTGCCCTTCGCAGAGATCGGCGGCCTCGGTCGGGGCAGCCAGTGCTGCCAGCCCGAGCAATTCGTTGCGCAGCGCCCGCCGCCCGGCCGAGGCCGCATCGGGGCGATAGGCGCCGCTCGCAGCGAGCGCCCCGCGTAGCCCAGGCAATTCGCCGAGCAATGCCTTGCCGATCGCGCCCGACAGCTTGCGATGGGCGGCGAAGATCGCGTCGGGATCGACATCCCCGCCGATCTCGCGGGCGATGTCGGCCGGCGCGGGCAGGCGCAGCACCTGCGCGGCGAAGGCGGGATCGGACAGCGCATCGGCCTTGAGGAAGACCTGCAGAGCCTCACCGAGCTTGCTGGCGGTCGTTGTCAGCACGTTGGCGTCGGCGCCGGGTTTGCCGGCGGCCACGAGCACGCGTGTGGCAACGCTCTGGAGCGACTGCCAGCGGTTGAAGGAATCGCTGTCGGCCGAGAATAGCCGCAGCAGGTCGCTATCGCTCAAATCGAGGTCGAGCCGCGCCGGGGCCGAGAAGCCGCGCATCAGCGAGGGGATCGGCGCCTCGGGAACATCCTCGAAGGTGATCGAGAGGGAAGCCTGGTCGAGCACGATGAGCCCGTCGCCGGCATAGGCGTTCGAGGCCGTCTTCAGCGGCAGGTCGCCCTTGGCGCCGACGAGGCCGAGCTTGATCGGGAGAACGACCGGCTGCTTCTCAGTTTGGCCGGGCGTCGGCGGCGTGCTCTGCGCCAGATCGAGCGTGTAGCGTTTGGCAGCCGCGTCATAGCGGCCCGACGCCACGATGGTCGGCGTGCCCGCCTGCTCGTACCAGCGGGCGAAATGGTCGAGGTTCTGGCCCGAGGTCTCGGCGAAGCAGGCGAGGAATTCCTCGATCGTCGCGGCCGTGCCGTCGCAGCGCTCGAAATAGAGGTCCATGCCGCGCTTGAAGGCGTCGTCGCCGATCAGCACCTTGAGCATGCGGATGACTTCCGCGCCTTTCTCATAGACCGTCGGCGTGTAGAAGTTGTTGATTTCCTTGTAGGCGCGCGGCCTGACCGGATGGGCGAGGGGGCCGGCATCCTCCGAGAACTGGGTCGAGCGCAGCGTGCGGACATCGGCGATGCGCTTCACCGGGCGCGAGCGTTCGTCGGACGAGAATTCCTGGTCGCGGAAGACGGTGAGGCCCTCCTTCAGGCAGAGCTGGAACCAGTCGCGGCAGGTGATGCGGTTGCCGGTCCAGTTGTGGAAATACTCATGCGCGATGATCGCCTCGATCGAGGCATAGTCGCCGTCGGTCGCGGTCTGCGGATCGGCGAGGACGTATTTGTCGTTGAAGATGTTGAGGCCCTTGTTCTCCATCGCCCCCATGTTGAAATCGGACACGGCGACGACGTTGAACACGTCGAGATCGTAATTGCGGCCGAAGACCTGCTCGTCCCAGCGCATGCAGCGCACCAGCGAATCCAGCGCCCAGCCGGCGCGATCGGCCTTGCCCGGCTCGACATAGACGGCGAGCTCGACCTTGTGGCCGTCGGCGGTGACGTAATCCTGCCGGACATGGTCCAGCGCCCCGCCGACCAGCGCGAAGAGATAGGCGGGCTTCGGGTGCGGGTCATGCCAGACGGCAAAATGCCGGTCGCCGCCGGGCAGTTCCGCCGCCGCGACGAGATTGCCGTTGGAGAGCAGCACCGGCGCTTCCGCCTTCGCCGCCTCGAGCCTGACGGTGTAGACGCTCATCACGTCCGGCCGGTCGAGGAAATAGGTGATGCGGCGGAAGCCGTCCGCCTCGCACTGCGTGCAATAGACCTTCGAGGAGCGATAGAGCCCCATCAGCTTGGTATTGGCGGATGGATCGAGCTCGGTCTCGATCGTCAGCGTGAAGTCATGCGGCGGCGGATTCGGGAGCGTCAGTGCCTGCGGCGTCACGGTGTAGGCAGAGGCATCGAGCGGCTTGCCGTCGATGGCCAGCGATTTCAGGACGAGTTCGTCGCCGTCGAGCCTGAGCGGCGCGCCGGGCTGCCCTTCCGGATTGGGGCGCAGTGCCAGCAGGGCCCGCACCCGCGTCTTCTGCGGATGCAAGCTGACGTCGAGATCGACCGTGTCGATCAGCCAGTCGCTGGGGCGGTAATCCTCGAGGCGGATCAGCGGAGCATCTTCGGTACGCATGGAAGCCCTGATGGCGAGAGTCAGGGTGCGTATGTAGGGCGTTTCATCTTGGGAGGGAAACACCCGTCATTCCGGGCTTGATCCGGAATCCATTGAAGAGCGCATTGCCCTGCGATGGATTCCGGATCGGCGCCGCTGGCGCGGCTTGTCCGGAATGACGCGGGTGGAGCGTTACGACGCGGTCGGAACCGCCGGCTCCGCATGGCTCACCAGCCGGCAGACCTGCGGCCGTGCGAGGCGCACCGCGCGCTCGATCGCGTCGACGGCGTCGTGTACGGCGGCAACATTGAGCGTGGGGTCGACGCGGCAATGGTAATTGACCACCAGCCCCTTGGCGGTCTGGCGCACACGCACGCTGTGGATGTCGTGGATCGGTCCGGAAACCTTCGCGGCCTCGCCCGCAAGCGCCTTGCCGATGTCCTCGACGGTTTCCCAGGCGGCGTTGTGGCCGGAAGGCTGGCCGGTCTCCATCGGCTCGATATGGGTCTCGACCTCGGTCTCGCCCCCGAATTCCGCCCGGATCGCGCTTTCCAGCCGGGTCGCGATCTCATGCGCCTCGCCGAGCGGCAGGCCCTGGTCGACCTCCATGTCGAGGCTGACCGAGAGCTTGTCGCCGATCGAGTGCACGGTGACGTGATGCACCGGGATCTTCAGCTTGAGCGCGATCAGCAGCACGCGCTCCAGCGCGGTCTCGTCGTCGACCTGCACGGGGTCGGCCGTGATCGTGATCTCGGCGCCGTGCTCGGCCTTGAGCAAGGCCTCGCCAAGCTGGGCCTTGATCGCGACGACGCGGTCGAGCGGCAGGGTGCGCGAGACGCTGATGCCGATCTCGCCATGGACGCGTCCTCCGGCCGGGCGAACCCGCAGCCAGTTGACGCCGACGACGCCGGGCACGCCGCGTGCGACCTCACGAAGTTTTTCGCTGACGCCTTCGGGCGCGGTGTCCATCAGCGTGTCGAGTACGCGCCGGGCAAGTCGGTAGGCCGAGAAGGCGGTATAGGCGGCGATCGCGAAGGCGGCGGCGGTGTCGGCCCGCTCGAAGCCGTACCAGACACCGATCAGGCCGATAAGGACCAGCGTCGAGCCGACGAAATCCGCCGAGAAATGCGTGGCTTCGCCGGCAAGCGCCTCGCTGCCGGTCTCCCTGGCGACCTTGGTCAGCGAGCGCCAGCGGATGGCGTCGACGATCATCGACAGCACGAGCACGCCGATAACGAGCGGCGTCACCTCGACATGCGCGATGACGTTGGTCCAAAGCCGGTTGCCCGCCTCCCACAGGATCGCGCCGGCCAGCGTGAACAGGATCGCGGTCTCGACCAGCGCGGCCAGCGCCTCGACCTTGCCATGGCCGTAATGATGCTCGTCGTCGGCCGGCTTGTCGGAGGCGCGGACCGCGAACCAGGTGAACAGCGTCGAGCCGACATCGACCAGCCCCTGCAGGGCATCGGTGAGTAGGGCTAGCGAGCCGGAGATGATGGCGCCGACGATCTTGGCCGCCGTCAGCAGGATCGTCGCCATCACCGAGATGATCGCGGCGCGCTGCTTGATCTGGGCGATCTGGGCGGGCGTAGCGCGCACGGCCGGTGCCGTCGCCGGCCCGTCTTGCGTTGTCGTCATGGCGCGTCCTGTTCAGATGGCTTGGCGAGGTGGTCTGGAGTGCCGATGCTCTTGCCTGATTTAGGAAACGGATCAACCCTGCCGCCCCACAACGAGGAAGACCGATGCGATATCTCCACACCATGGTGCGCGTGACCAACCTGGATCAGGCGCTGGATTTCTACGTTACCAAGTTCGGGCTGGTCGAAACCCGCCGCATCGAGAACGAGAAGGGCCGCTTCACGCTGGTCTTCCTCGCGGCTTCAGACGATCTGGCGGGAGCGAAGGCCGGTGCTTCGCGCGGCAGCCCGACGCTGGAACTGACCTACAATTGGGACCCGGAGAATTACACCGGCGGCCGCAATTTTGGCCATCTCGCCTATGAGGTCGATGACATCTACGCGACCTGCGACAAGCTGATGAAGGCTGGCGTCACCATCAACCGCCCGCCGCGCGATGGCAACATGGCCTTCATCCGCTCGCCCGACAACATCTCGATCGAACTGCTCCAGAAGGGCGAGCCGAAGCCGCCGGCCGAGCCGTGGGCGAGCATGCCGAACACCGGGAGCTGGTAAGGCCTTGGCCGGCGTCTTCTGCCTGGGAATCGCGACGCTGGACTATGTCTACAGCGTCGAGACCATGCCGACCCGCGGCGAGAAATACCGCTCGCGCGGGCTCGCTGTCGTCGGCGGCGGTTGCGCCGGCAATGCCTCGGTCGCGATCGCCCGCCTCAGCGGCGCATGCTGGCTGGCGACGCGCCTCGCCGATGACCTGACCGGCGATCAGATCGTCGCCGATCTCGAATCGGAAGGGGTCGATACGGCCTTCGCGCGCCGGGTCGCCGGCCTACGCTCGCCGGTCTCAGCCATCCTGGTCGATGCCGAGGGCGAGCGCATGGTGATCTCCTATTCCGATCCGGCGATGCCGGAGGGCGTCGCCTGGCTGCCCCGGAACCTTCCCGAGGGCGTAGGAGCGGTGCTCGCCGATACGCGCTGGGGGGAGGGGGCGCTTGCCGCCCTGAAGCTCGCCCGCGCAGCCAGCGTGCCCGGCGTGCTCGACGGCGACCGCAGGCCGCCGCATCCCGATCTGGTAGGCACGGCGAGCCATGTCGCCTTCAGCCAGCAGGCTTTGCGCGAGATCTCGGGCGAGGAGGATCCGCGTGCCGGCCTTGCCAAGGTTGCGGCCGGCGTCCCGACGTGGCTTGCGGTCACGCTCGGCAAGGACGGCGTGCTCTTCGTCGAGGACGGGGAGGTCCGGCACAGCCCGGCTTTCGTCGTCGAGACGGTGGATACGCTGGGCGCCGGCGATGTCTGGCACGGCGCCTTCGCGCTCGCATTGGCCGAGGGGCAGGCCGAACCGGCGGCGATCCGCTTCGCCTCGGCGGCGGCGGCGATCAAATGCACCCGCTTCGGCGGCCGCAGCGGTGCGCCAAAGCGTGACGAGGTCGAGCGCTTCCTGGCGCAGGCCGCCGGCTAGCAGTCGCGACGGCTTTCTCCTCTCCAGCGTCGCGCAGTCGTCACGCGCGTCGGGCATCTGACCCGGCGCGCGCTGCCGCGCATCGGTTAAGCTCAGGAGAGAGCATCATGCTGGCGATCCAGGGTCTGAAATGCATCTACGACACCACGGGGAAGGGTTGGTCGATCGAGCTCGTTCTCCGGGCCGATGGCGAGGAGGCTGTGCGCCGCTTCGACGTCGACGGGGCCGATGATGCCGAATTGCTGATCGAGGCCTTCGAGGATTCCTCGGCCAGCGCCTTCGATCCGGAAACCGGCGAGATCGTCTTCGGCTACGAATATCTCGACCTCGGCGAAGAGGACGACGAAGACGAAGAGGATGAGGCTGAGGAGTCCGAAGAGGATGACGAGGATTCCGACGTATCGGACAAGGACGGCAAGCCGAAAGGCTGAGGCCTCGCCTGAACGGCCGGCCTGCGGCCCCGCGACGACCATGAGCCCGGAGAGGCAGCCGCCTCGCCGGGCGATCTCGTTTCGGTGGCGGCTGCCATAGGCGCGGCTTTTTCAGGTGCTGGTATCCGCCCCGGGATCAGGTGCAATCTGCGGAAGACACGGCACGCGATGACGGGCAGGGAATGACACAGGAACAGGATGAAGATCGGGTCGCGGGGACGGCGTTGGCCTCTCTCGCGACCCTGGCCGATCCGGCGAGCGCCGCCGTCGCGGCCAGCAAGAAGCGCGGCATCTGCGCCATCAGCGGGCAGGAGACGGCGCGAAAGAACCTCGTCGAGGTCGGCACGCTGCGCCCCGCGCTGGCCGACCATATCCGCAGTGATTTCCCGGATATGCCCGATCACGCGCTGATCAGCCTGAAGGAGCTCGCGCGCTACCGCACCCGCTATGTCGAGGAAATCCTGCGCGAGGAGCACGGCGAATATTCCGACCTCGACCGCGAGGTCGCCGAAAGCATCGCCCGGCAGGAGACCATCGCCGAGAATACCGAGGATGATTTCGAGGAGCACCGCACGCTGGGCGAGCGCTTTTCCGACAATCTCGCGAGCTTCGGCGGCTCCTGGGCCTTCCTGATCAGCTTCGGTGTCGTGCTGGTGGTCTGGATGGCGATCAACGCCCTGATGGGCGAGCTGAAGGCCTTCGACCCCTATCCCTTCATCTTGCTCAACCTCGTGCTGTCCTGCATCGCGGCGGTGCAGGCGCCGATCATCATGATGAGTCAGAAGCGGCAGGAATCGAAGGACCGCCTGCGCTCGCTCAACGACTACCAGGTCAACCTGAAGGCTGAACTCGAAATCCGCCACCTGCACGAGAAGATGGACCATCTCGTCACCCGTCAATGGCAGCGTCTCGCAGAGATCCAGCAGGTCCAGTTGGAGATGCTGCAGGAGGCGCAATTGCCGAAGGCGCGGGCGAAGCGGCGCAAGAAGCCCGTTGCCAAGAAGAAACGCGCGAAGCCGGTCGAGGCGGTGGCCGCTCCCGCGCCCGACAAGCCGGAAGGTGAGGCCTAGCCGCCCTTCGCTTGACTCCCCAACCTCCCATCGGTCTTTTCGTCGGCAAACGAATCCGATCGGGAGGATCATCATGGTTGCTTCGCGCCTTGCGCCTGTTGGCGCGCTCTTCGCCGGCCTGGCTTTCACGGCTCCGGCCTTCGCCCAGGGCCAGGTCACCGTCTATTGCTCGATCCTCGAGGAGCAGTGCCGCGAGGGCGCGGCGATGTTCGAGAAGGCGACCGGCATCAAGGTCGCGATGGTCCGCAAGAGCACCGGCGAGGTCTATGCGCAGGTCAAGGCCGAGGCGAGCAATCCGCGCGGCGACGTCTGGTGGGGCGGGCCGGGCGAGCCGCATCTCCAGGCGGCCGACGAAGGCCTGCTCGACGAGTACAAGTCGCCGAAGCTGCCGGAACTGCATGACTGGGCGCAGCGCCATGCCGAGCAGTCGAAGTTCCGCACCAACGGCATTTATCTCGGCGCGCTCGGCGTCGGCTACAATACCGAGGTCCTGAAGAAGAAGGGCATCGCTGCGCCGAAATGCTGGGCGGACCTGCTCGATCCCAAGCTGCGCGACGAGGTTCAGATCGCCGATCCCAGCTCGTCCGGAACGGCCTATGTCTTCCTGGCGACCACGGTGCAGCGCCTCGGCGAGGAGAAGGGCTTCGAGTATCTCAAGGCCCTGCACAAGAACATCAGCCAGTACACCAAGTCCGGCATCGCTCCCGTCAAGGCGGCGGCGCTCGGCGAGACGGCGGTCGGCATCGCCTTCATCCACGACATGCTGACGCAGAAGCTGCAGGGCGCGCCGATCGAGACGGTCGCTCCCTGCGAGGGCACGGGCTACGAGACCGGCTCCGTCTCGATCATCAAGGGCGGCAAGAACCCTGAGGCTGCGCGCAAGTTCGTCGATTTCACGCTCTCGCCCGATGCCCAGAACATCAATGCGAAGCTGAAGATCAACTCGATCCCGTCGAACAAGAATTCGCTGCTCTCGCCGGACGCGCCGAAATTCTCCGAGATGAAGCTGATCGACTACGACACCCCGCGTTGGGGCTCGCCGGCCGAGCGCTCGCGCCTGCTCAAGAAGTTCGACACAGAGGTCAAGGCGCTGCCGCGCTGAGGCCCTGTGACATCCAAGCTTGGTAGCACGGCCGCCGGTTTGTGCTACTAAGCTGCGATCCGGGTTCGGTCGCGTGGCGTCCGGCCTCAAGTCATGGGATCGCCGCCGATGCTTCGCGCCACCTCCGTTCTTCGCAAGGCCGCCGTCAAGGCTGAGCGCGTCGTCGATACGCTGCCGCTGGGCCACCGCGACCGCACGATCAATGGCGTGAGCGTACGAGCGACGGGCGGGCTGGAATTCGCGATCGCGCTCGACAAGCCGGCGGCGCTGAACGATGGCGACGCGCTGAAGCTGGAAGACGGCACGCTGGTCCAGATCAAGGCCGCGCCGGAAAGCCTGCTCGAAATCCGCGCCGAGAACCCGTTGCGGCTGGTGCGCCTCGCCTGGCATCTCGGCGGGCACCATGTCCCGGCCGAAATGACGGCCGATGCCCTCTACGTTCCGAACGATGCGGCGCTCGGCGAGCTGGTGCGCGGGCAGGGCTGTTCGATGGCGGTGGTCGAGCGTCCGTTCCAGCCAGAGGCGGAAGTTCACCACCACGCCCATGGCGATGATTGCGGCTGCGGGCACGATCATCACCATGGCCACGACCATCACGGTCATCATCACGGCCATGGGCATGACCACGTGCAGCACAGCCACGATCATGCGCATGACCACAAGCACGAGCACGCCCATGGCGACGGCTGTGGCTGCGGCCATGATCATCACGGCCATGGTCACCACGATCATGGTCACGGCCATGGCGCCGCGCATGGCCACAAGGGCCATTCCCACGATCATTGATCTCGCAATAGCTGCGACTAATTGCGAAAGGCGGGCTTTTGGCCCGCCTTTCGTGTTTCAGGCCGCGTAGCCCTTGACCTGCGCCAGCGTGGTCATCACGCCGCGGAGTTCCGCGAGGCCGCGCAGGCGCCCGACGGCGGGATAGCCCGGGAAGCCGCCCTTGCCGATATCGTCGAGCAGTTCGTGGCCATGGTCCGGCCGCATCGGGATCTGCCAGTGCGGGTGACCGGCAGCCTTCCGGCGCTGCTCCTCGGCCATCAGCACGTCGACCAGCGTGACCATGTCGGTGTCGCCGCCGAGATGCTCGGCCTCCATGAAGGAGCCGTCCGGGTCCTTGGCGACGTTGCGCAGATGCGCGAACCAGATCTTGTCGGCGAAGCGCCGCGCAATCTGCGGCACGTCGTTCTTCGGATTGGCGCCGAGCGAGCCTGAGCACAGGGTCAGCCCGTTCGAGGGCGAATCGACCGAGCCGAGGATGAAGGCGATGTCGTCCTCGGTCGAGCAGATCCGCGGCAGGCCGAAGAGCGAGCGCGGCGGGTCGTCCGGATGGATGCACATGCGGATGCCGACCTCCTCGGCGGTCGGGATGATCTCTTCGAGGAAGCGCTTCAGGTTGGCGCGCAGCTTGTCATGGGTCATGCCGGCATAGCGCTCGAGGATGCGGGCGAGGCCGGGCAGGTCATAGCGGTCGAAGGCGCCGGGCAGGCCGGCCATCACGCTGGAGAGCAGCCGGTCGCGGTCGGCCTGCGAAGACCTGTCGAACCAAGCCCTGGCCTTGTCCATCACCTCGGCCGAATGTCCTTCGTCGGCTCCCTTACGCTTCAGCATGAAATGGTCGAGCGCGACATATTCGTGCAGGTTGAAGCGAAGCGCCGTGCCACCGCCTGGCAATTTGTGGGCGAGCTCGGTGCGGGTCCAGTCCAGCACCGGCATGAAATTATAGCAGATGACCTCAATGCCGCAGGCGGCGAGGTTGCGCATCGACTGGCGATAGTTCTCGAAGATGGTTTCGAGGTCGCCGTTGCCGATCTTGACGCTCTCATGGATCGGCAGGCTCTCGACCACGCTCCAGCGGAGTCCGAGGCTCTTGTCGGAACGGATCATCGCCCGGCGCTTCTCGATCTCCTCGAGGCTCCAGACCACGCCATAGGGGATCTGGTGCAGCGCGTTGACGATGCCGGTCGCGCCGGCTTGCCGGGCCTGCGCCAGAGTCACGACATCGTCCGGCCCGAACCAGCGCCAGCATTGTTCCATGATATGATATCCTTGTGAGAAAGGTCGCTGTGCGGCAGGCGGGAGTCAGGAGGCGTCGTGGGCGAGGCGGGAATCGTCGAAGGCGTCCGCGTGGTCCTTCGCGATCGTGTCGATCGTCGCGAACACCGTGCGCAGATGCGCGCGCATCGCCGCTTCTGCGCCTTTCGCGTCATGCTTCATGACGCAGGCCGCGATGATCCGGTGCTCGTTCAGGATCACTTCGGACCAGGACGGCGTTTCCAGTGACAGGCAGCGCACCCGGTCCATCTGGGCCTTCACGCCCTCGATCATGCTCCAGACGGCGCGGTGCCCGGCGATGCGGGAAATCTCGGCATGGAACACCTCGTCGAGGCGGAAGATTTCGGAACGCTCTCCCCGTCGCACAGCCTCCGCCTGCTCCTCGATCTGCGCCGCGAGCCGGCGGCAATCGGCATCGCTGATGCGCTGTGCGGCCAGCACGACCGTGCGGCATTCCAGCGTCTCGCGGATGAACTGGCTGTCTCGGACGGCGGCGAGGTCGATCGGCGCGACGAAGGTGCCGACCTGCGGCACGGCGACGAGGAAGCCCTCGTCGACCAGTCGCTTGAACGCTTCGCGCACCGGCGTGCGGCTGACGCCGAAGCGCAGCGCCATTCGCGCCTCCGACATGGCTTCGCGCGGTTTCAGTGCGCCGCTGATCACGTCGGCGCGCAGAACGCTGTAGATTTGGTCCGTGCTGTGACGGGTTGCAGGGTGGGCCATTGCCAAGCTCTCGACGACTAGTATACTAGGATACTGATCAACCGGGGGCTGCGTCAACTTGGCCGGTTTCCGGGGCGAGGGGCAGGGGGCCGGATCGGAACGGTCGGGCCAGCGCAACATAATAAAGCTCGTAAGCGGGCATCCACATCTGGAGGAGAGATCATGGCTCACGACAGCATCAATCGGCGTCATTTCATCGGTGGCGTCGCCGGTCTCGGCGTCGCAGCGCATGCGCCCGGCGTCTTCGCGCAGCAGCTCAAGCTGCCGGCCTCGCCGCTGACGATCAGCATCATCGACGTCGGCGGGGCTCTCGCCCTGGTCCAGACGCCGCTGGAGAACTACCCGAAGGCCAATCCCAAGGCCGTCTCGCGCATGGTCTTCACCAAGGCCCCGGCGCCGGAACTGCCGGCGAAGATCAAGGCCCAGCAGGCTGCCGGCCGCCTCGATATCGACATGGTCATCGGCGGTCTGGACGTGCTGTCGGCCGGCATCGACCAGAAGCTCTGGGTCGATCTGCTGCCGCGCCTGCAGGCCGAACTGCCGAAGCCGGAGGACATCTACCTCAAGCCGGCGCTCGCCATGCACAATCTCGGGCAGGGCCAGGCCATGGCGATGGTCTACTACCCCTCCGGCCCGCTGCTCGAATACATGCCGGACCGCGTCAAGCAGGTTCCGACCACGGCGGAAGAGCTGCTGGCCTGGACCAAGCAGAACAAGAACCGCTTCTTCTACGGCCGCCCGGCCAATTCCGGCCCCGGCCGCACCTGGATCATGGGCTTGCCCTATCTCCTCGGCGACAAGGACCCGAAGGACCCTGAGAAGGGCTGGGACAAGACCTGGGCCTATCTCAAGGAGCTCGGCGAGAACATCGAGTACTATCCGGGTGGCACCGGCCAGACGATGAAGGAGCTCGGCGACGGCTCGCGCGACATCATCGTTTCGACCACCGGCTGGGACATCAACCCGCGCGTGCTCGGCATCGTGCCGAAGGAAGCCAAGATCCAGGCGCTCAAAGGCTTCCACTGGGTCACCGACGCCCAGTACATGATGATCCCGAAGGGCGTCTCGGACGAGAAGCTCAACGTGCTGCTCGACCTGATCCGCCACATGCTGACGCCCGCTCAGCAGGCCTTTACCTATGACGAGGGCTACTTCTATCCGGGCCCGGCGGTGAAGGACGTGCCGCTCTCGATGGCCCCGGCCTCCAGCCAGAAGGCGATCGCCGAGTTCGGCCGCCCCGAATACGAGAAGCTCATCGCCGACAACCCGATGGAAACTCCGCTCAACCCCGACAAGATGGTGATCGCCTTCCGCATCTGGGACGAGCAGGTCGGCGGCGCCAAGAAGAAGTAAGTCCGATCGCAGCGGCGGGCCCCGGCTTTGTCCGAGGCCCGCCGCCTGCTGTTCCGATCCCGTGTTCTCAGATTCATCCGGAAGCCATGACCATCAACGCAGCCTCGTTCCGCGAGCTTCGGCTCGACCGTCTGAGCCGTGACTTCGGCACCCATAACGCGCTCAAGGACGTCTCGCTGACGATCGGCAAGGGCGAGTTCATCGCGCTGCTCGGCCCGTCCGGCTGCGGCAAGTCGACGACGCTGAACCTGATCGCGGGGCTGCTGCCGGCGACCGGCGGGGGCATCTGGCTCGACGACAAGCGCATCGATCCGCTGCGCCCGGAAGAGCGCGGCTTCGGCATGGTCTTCCAGAGCTACGCGCTCTTCCCGCATATGAGCGTGAACAAGAATATCGGCTTCGGCCTGAAGATGCGCGGCCTGCCGCGCGCCGAGATCGACAAACGCGTCGCGGAAGCCGCCGCGCTGGTGCGCCTGCAGGGCCAGACCGAGAAGCTGCCGGGCCAGCTCTCCGGCGGCCAGCAGCAGCGCGTCGCCATCGCGCGTGCCATCGTCGTCGAGCCGCCGCTGGTGCTGATGGACGAGCCGCTTTCGAATCTCGACGCCAAGCTGCGTCTCGAGATGCGCGCCGAGATCCGCCGCATCCACAACACGCTCGGCGCCACCACGATCTACGTCACCCACGACCAGGAGGAGGCGCTCTCGCTCGCCGACCGTATCGTCGTGCTGCGTGACGGCCAGGTCCGCCAGGTCGGCACGCCGGAAGACCTGTTCATGCGGCCGGACCATCTCGACGTCGCCGAGTTCATGGGCTTCCGCAACAAGGTGAAGGGCAAGGTCGCCTCCGTCGGCGACGGCAAGGCGGCTGTCACGGTCGGCGATGCGCAGCTCTCCGGCCGTGCGCGAGCCGCGCTGTCCGCCGGCACTGAGGGCTATCTGGCGATCCGCCCGGAGGACCTGCATCCGGTCGCTGCCGGCCAGTCCGGCCTCAAGGCGCAGGTGGTCTCGACCGAGTTCCGCGGCCGCGAATTCGTCGGCTTCGCCCGCATGGCTGACGGAACCGACCTGTCCTTCCTCGCCCATGACAAGCTGTCGCCCGGCGAGGCCGTTACGCTCGCCGCCGATCCCGACCGCGTCCTCGTCTATGGAGCGGCGGCGTGAGCACCGACACCTCCACCATCCCGCTGAAGCAGCGGCTGGCGGCACGCGGGCTCGACGGGCTGACGCTGCTCGTCCTGCCGGCGGTGCTGTTCCTGCTGGCGCTGTTCATCTACCCGTTCTTCTACGGGCTCTTCCTCTCCTTCGAGCCGAAGCAGGGCGGCATCTTCGCCAACTACCAGCGCTTCTTCTCGGATCGCTTCCTCTACGGGACGATCGCGACGACGCTCTGGCTCGCGCTGCCGGTGACCATCGCGACGCTCCTGCTGGCGATCCCGATCGCCTTCCGCGTCCGGCTGATGAAGAACCAGCGCCTGCTGACCACGATTCTGGTCATTCCGATCACGCTCGGCACCGTTCTCGTCGCCGAGGGCCTCTTGAACTATCTCGGGCCGCAGGGCTGGTTCAACCGCGTGCTGATGACCTTCGGCATCATCTCCTCGCCGGTGAAGCTGCTGCACAATTACTGGGGCGTGATGCTCTCGCTGGTCATCACCGGCTTCCCCTTCACCTTCCTTTTGACGCTGTCCTACCTCTCTGGCATCGATCCGGCGCTGGAGCAGGCGGGCGCGACGCTGGGGGCGGGGCCTTGGGACCGCTTCAAGCACATCCTGTTCCCGCTCTTGCTGCCGGGGCTCGCGATCACCTTCTGCCTGAGCTTCGTGCAGGCCTTCTCGGTCTTCCCCTCGGCCGTGCTGCTCGGCGCGCCCTCGGGGCCGACCCGCGTGATCTCGATCGCGGCCTATCAGGCGGCCTTCGAGGAATACGACTACTCCATGGCTTCGGCCGTCGCGATGATCATGGGCGTGGTTCAGCTCACCATCGTCGTCGTGGTGCTGGCCGCGCGTGGCTTGCTGTATCGCGGCCCTGCCGGCGGCGGAAAGGGCTGATCCGATGGTGAAAGACATCCGTCTCTCGACGAAGCTCTGGGCGGCCGCCAACTGGACGCTGATCGGCTTCTTCGTCGTCAACCTGTTCGCGATGATCGCGACCGTGGTGACCTCGTCCTTCTCGACGCGCTGGCTCGGTACCTGGCTGCCGGCCGGCTGGACGACGCGCTGGTATTCGGCCGCCTGGTCGGAATTCCAGCTCTATGACGTGCTCTCCGTCACCTTCCAGATCGTCTTCCTGGTGGTGGCGCTCTCCGGCCTGATCGGCGTGCCGGCGGCCTATGCGCTGGCGCGGCGGGACTTCCCGGGCAAGAAGCTCGTCATGCTGCTCTTCCTGCTGCCGCTCCTGGTACCGCCGATCACCTTCGGCATCCCGCTGGCGACGGTGCTCTACCAGACCGGTTTCGCAGGCCAGATGTCGGGCGTCGTGCTCGCCAATCTCGTGCCGACCGTGCCCTTCGTCATCCTGGTGATGATCCCGTTCATCGAGCAGATCGACACCAAGATCGAGGCGGCGGCGCGCGTCTTCGGCGCCAACACCTTCAAGCTCTTCGTACATGTGCTGCTGCCGCTGCTCATGCCCGGCATCCTCGCGGCGTTGCTGCTGGTGCTGGTCAGGACGCTCGCCATGTTCGAGCTGACCTTCCTCACGGCTGGCCCGACCAGCCAGACGCTCGTCGTCGCACTCTACTACGCGGTCTTCGCTGCTGGTGTCCGCGCGGTGCAGTCGATCGACGCCATGGCGGTGATCTACATGGTCACGACCCTGATCTGGCTCGTGATCGCCTTGCGCTTCGTCAACCCGACGCAGATCGTCGCCCGCGCCAAGAAGTGAGAGACGCGGCCCGGGCGTGCAAAACCGGGCCGAATGCTATACGGGAGCGGCCATGACGTTGCCGCTTCCGAATATGCGCTTCTCCGTGGCACCGATGATGGACTGGACGGACCGGCATTGCCGGGTCATCCACCGCCTCATGTCGCGCCATGCGCTGCTCTATACCGAGATGGTGACGGCGCAGGCGGTGATCCGCGGCGACCGCGAGCGATTGATCGGTTTCGACGCGGTCGAGCATCCGGTTGCGCTCCAGCTTGGCGGCAATGACCCCAGGCTGCTGGCGGAAGCCGCGAAGATCGGCGCCGACTTCGGCTATGACGAGATCAACCTGAACTGCGGCTGCCCCTCGGACCGGGTGCAGGGCGGGGCATTCGGCGCCTGCTTGATGCGCGAGCCAGCACTGGTCGGTGATTGCGTCGCGGCGATGAAGGCGGTGGTCTCGATCCCCGTCACGGTGAAATGCCGCATCGGCGTCGACGATCAGGACCCTGAAAGCGCGCTTGACGCATTGACCGCTTCGGTGCGCGCGGCCGGCGTCGATGCCCTCATCGTCCATGCCCGCAAGGCCTGGCTGCAGGGGCTGTCGCCCAAGGAGAACCGCGAGATCCCGCCGCTCGATTACGAGCGCGCCTATCGCCTGAAGGCGGCCAATCCGGGCTTGCCGATCGCGATCAACGGCGGCATCAAGGCCTCGTCCGAATGGCAGGGGCATCTGGAGAAGCTCGACGGCGTGATGATCGGCCGCGAGGCCTATCAGAACCCCGAAATCCTGCTTAAGGCCGATCCGCTGCTCTTCGGGCAGGAGGCGCCGGTGACGGATGCTTTCGCCATGCTGGAGGCGCTGGAGCCGCACATCGCTGCGCATATCGAGCGGGGCGGGCGCGTGCATGCCTTCACCCGCCATCTCGTCGGGCTCTTTCCGGGCCGCCCCGGCGCGCGCATGTTCCGCCGCCATCTTGCCGAGCGCTGCGTCGGCGCCGAGGCCACGCTGGAAGACCTGCGCGCCGCCATTGCCCATGTGTCGCGCCACGAGGCTGCTGCCGCGGCCTGAGCCAGTGTGGGGAAAGGCGAAGTTTGCCGCACTGACCATCAATTCGTTTCCTAACCTATTGAAATATATAAGCGCGGGCACGGTAGTGTTAAAGTTGAAGGTGCCGCAGTTAAGGCAAAGTGCTTCCGCAACCAGGCTCCTGCACCGCCTGCTTGAGGACTGCGTCAGCCGAGCTGCGGTTCGCTTATGGGAGGGGCGGCTTCCGAAATTGGCCCATTGTCGACATCTGGAACGTCCGCTTCCCGGCGCCCCAGGTAAATAATACGCGGTGGAAACACCGCTGATGCAGAACCCGGCAGTCACCCAACTCATGTCGCCTGAAGAAAGGCGACGACGTCGTCGAGAACAGGCGCTTGCCATTGCAGAAGCCTGGCCAGCGCTGTGGCCGTGCTGGCATGGCCGAGCCCCTGATAGATCTTCAGCGAGACCGATCGCGAGCCCGCCCTTCTGAACGCGAGCGCAAGCCGCTCGCTGTTGCGCGGAAGGACCGTCGTGTCGCTCGATCCCGTAGCCAGAAAGACCGGCGGCACGTCCCGCCTTGCAAAGTTGATAGGTTGAGTCTGGGCGGGGTCGCGTGCGTTTCCGAACGCTTCTTTCGTGACGTCGATGTCGAAAGGCAGAAAGTCGTAAGGGCCTGAAAGGCCGACGGTGGAGCGGATCTCGCCGGTATGCATTCCGACGGCGGCGAGATAACGCCATTCCAGCGTCAGCATCATCGCGTTGTAGGCGCCAGCCGAATGCCCCATCAGGTGAATGGCTCGCGGGGAGCCGCCGAAGCGGGCGATGTTGTCTCGCACGAAGCGCAGCGCCAGCGCACCGTCTTCGATGAAGACCGGGAAACGGACCTCCGGCACCAAGCGATAATCCGCGATTACCGTGACGAAGCCGCGAGCCGACAGCGCGTCCCCGACGAAGGAATAGGTTTCCTTGGCGCCATTGGCCCAGGACCCGCCATAGATGAAGAAAACCACCGGCTTCGGCGCGCTGCCACCGTCGGAAGGCACGTAGATATCCATTTGCTGCCGGGGATGCGGGCCGTAGGCCACATCACGCGCGCCGTTGGTCAAGGCGCCGGGACGCAGGGCTGAGCATGCAGGCAAGGCAAGCCCGGCGAGCAGCGGCAGGATAGTGCGTCGGGCAATCCGGAGCGTCATGGTTACCTGGGGTCGAGGAGGCATCGTCTCCTGTACGCTTCACCCGCCGGAACGGATTTCCGTGACGAGACAGGATCGCGAGCGGAACTGAACCATGCCGGCCCGCTCGGCGTATCTCCCGCAAGACCAGGGAGATCGCCATGCGCTTCGTTGCCGGTTACATCGCCTTCCTCATCGCATTCGGCATTTGCGACGCCATCTGGCTGAGCACGATGACGACCAGGCTCTATCGGCCGGTGCTCGGCGACTTGATCGTCGAGCAGGTGCGCTATTGGCCGGCGGCGCTGTTCTATTTCGGTTTTCCGCTCGGGGTCGTCTATTTCGCGCTGATGCCGGCGCTGCGTGACGGTAGCGCGAGTACCGCATTACTCAATGGCGCATTCATCGGCCTGCTCGCGTATGCGACCTACGACCTCACCAACTATGCCACGCTGCGGCCCTGGACGCTGACGATCACGCTCGTCGACCTCGTCTATGGCACGGTCGTCGTCGGCCTGTGCACATGGGTCGCTTTCGTCATCGTCCGCCGCCTTGCCGGTTGGGGCTGGGTCTAGTCCCCAGCCGACCAATCCGTCAGGCTGCCCGCAACCGATAGTGATGGACGCCCCAGGCCTCGCCGCCGGCATGGCCGAACAAGCCGCTCGTCGCGAGAAAGAAGAGCCGCCAGCGACGGCGCCAGAGTGGCGCTTCCGCGCCATAGGTCTCGCGCAGGATCGGATCGATCGTTGCGAGATTGCGATCGAAATTCGCCAGCCAGTCCTCGGCCGTGGCGCTATAATGCTCGCCGCTCCAGCGCCATTCGGCCTCGACAGTGAAGAGATCGGGAAACTGGTGCGCGAGCGTCGCGCCCGGCATCAGGCCGCCGGTGAAGAAATGCTGCGCGATCCAGTCACCCGTATCCGCAGCATCGAAACGGTAGCAGCCCTGCCGGTGGGCGAAGACGTGGATGAAGAGCCGTCCGTCCGGCTTCAGCCAGCCACGAATGCGCCCGAGCAGTTCGCGCCAGTTCGCCATGTGCTCGAACATTTCGACGGAGACGACGCGATCGAAACGCTCCTCCGTCCCGAACGCGTTCATGTCGGCGGTGACGACGCGGAGATTGCCGAGATGACGGCGTTGCGCCTGATCTTCGATATAGGCGCGCTGCGAAGCCGAGTTGGAAACCGATACGATCCGCGCCTGCGGATAGCGCTCCGCCATCCAGAGCGAGAGCGAACCCCAGCCGCAGCCGAGTTCGAGGATGTCCTGCCCATCGGCGAGATCGGCATGCTCCGCGGTCAGCTCCAGCGCCTTGTCTTCCGCCGCCGCCAGCGTGTCACCGGGATCGGCATAGTAGCAGCAGGAATACTTGCGACGAGGGCCGAGCACCTGTTCGAAGAAGGAGGCCGGCACCTCGTAGTGCTGGGCATTGGCGGCATCGGTATGAATGGCGATCGGAAAATCCGCCATGTCGCGGGCGAAGGCTGCGGCATCGGCCGACTGCGCCGCAAGTGCGCGCGCGGTGCGTCCGACCAGCGATGCGATCACCATGCGGCTGACGGCATCGGGAACGGGGAGGCCTTCGCCCCAGGTCGAAAGCCTCTGCATGATCGTCATCACGTCGCTCCTTTTGGCGGCAGCAGGATCAGGGCGCTGGTTCGATGCTGGTATGCGCGATAGGCCTCGCCGTGTTTGGCGAGCATGTGCTCTTCCAGGGGCGGTATGCCGGAGATGCGGGTGAGAAGCAGCGTGATGCAGGCCGGTGCCAGCAGGGCAAGCCAACCCCAGGGATAGCCGGTCGCGAGCGCGATCACGGGATAGGAGCACCAGAGCAGGCATTCGAAGAAGTAGTTGGGATGCCGCGACCAGCGCCACAGGCCGGAGTCGCAGACGCCGCCTGCTCCCGAGCGTGCGAAGGCCCGCAACTGGCCATCGGCGATGGCGCCGCCTGCGAGGCCGGCGACGAATATGGCGACACCGGCAAGATCCTGCCAGCCCAGCGCCGGCGCGGGGTTATGAGCGGCGAGGACGATCCCCAACCCCAGGGGAATGCTGACCAGCGCCTGCATCTGCAGCAGCCGGGCCAGTTGCCGTGGTGCGGCGCTGCCCCAGTCCCGCTTCAGCTTCGCGTAACGGGGATCTTCGGTGATACCGGCGGTCCGTTGCGCGATGTGCAGGCCGAGCCGAAGCGCCCAGGCCAATGCGAGCCCGGCCACGACGAGGCGTCGTGGCATCGGCCCCGCCCCGAAGGGCAGCAAGGCGCCGGCGATACCCGTCAGCCCCAATCCGAAAGTCCAGACCACGTCGATCCAGCCGGAATTGCCGGTGCGGCGCTCGACCAGCGTCGCAAGGGCCATGAAGGCGGACATCGCCACGGCCACGAAGACCAGAGCTGCTGCGAAGGACGCGATCGTCAAAACCGCACCAGTGGTTGCAGCAGCCGGCCGAGCCAGCCCTGCAACTGCACGCTCCCGGTCATCGCAACGATGCAGGTGCAGCCCTCGACGGGATCGACCCGCGGCGTATGATCATGCTCTGCATCGGCCTCGTCGAAATCGCCGGCTGCGTAGCGCCCATATTCGTGCTCATAGGCGCCGGCGAGGATCGTGGTCCATTCGAACCCGGTATGCTTGTGGTGCGGCAGGGAGATTCCGGGCCCGGCGCGCAGCATGAAGACGCGCGCATCTGCTCCGGGAACCTCGACGCGTCGCATGGCGATGCGGATGCCGATGGGGCGCCAGGGGCCGAGCCCATAGGGGCGCAGCACCTTCGGCATCCCCTCGGACATCTGGGCGGTCGCAGCCGATACTACCTCGGGTCGTGCTGCAATAGCCGCAGGACTTGGGCCGGAAGCCATTGCGACGGGCTCGGCCGCATCCAGCAGCGCGCCTTGCACGGCCTGGAGTTCGCGCAGGCGACCACGGCTCTCCTGATCCGCCTCGATATGGCAGGCGACGACGACCGCGAGGCCTTCGTCGAGCTGGCCCGCTGCGAAGGCGGCAAGCGTCTCGTCGGACGGGCGATGCAACATGCTCATCGCAGATCCTCCAGCCGGCCGCGCAGATGCGACAGGGCCAGGCGCAGGCGGGATTTCACCGTGCCCAGCGGGATCGCGAGGCGATCGGCGACATCCTGGTGACTGAAGCCTTCGATGAAGGCGAGTTCGACCACGCGGTACTGGTCGGGCGAAAGGTGGGTCATCGCGGCACGCACGCGCGCATCGCGTTCGGCGCCGGAGAGCATCGCATCGGGTTGTTCAGGGGGTTCTTCATCTAGGATCTCGTAAACTTGCGACAGCCGCGACCGGGTCTCGCGTCGGGCAATGTCGATGCGCAGGTTGCGCGCGATCGTTGCGATCCAGGTCGAGGCGCTGGCCTTCGCCGGATCGAACAGGGCAGCCTTCCGCCAGACGGCCAACAGGGTTTCCTGCGCGACCTCCTCGGCCAGCTCGGCCGGGGCGCCGCCGCGCATCAGCAATCCCTTCACGCGCGGCGCGAAATGGTCGAACAATTCGGCAAAAGCCGCCCGGTCGCCCGAGCGCGCGATGGCGGCAATCAGACTGTTGGGGTCGAACAAGACGATAAACCGAACTCCTTGCGCGACAGCTCCCGCGTTGCGCATGCCGTCGACGGTCAGGGCGAGTGCGGGAACCATATATGAGATACGCGGCCCGCTCCGCACTGGATCACTTGGGCGAGAGCGGGCGCCATCACTCCACGGCCTTCCAGGTCACGTCGCGGCAGATCAGTTTCGCCGCGATGCAGCCGCGGGTGGTGAGAGCACCAGGTTTAGCAGTGATCGTCATCGAATAGGTCCAGTCGCGCTTCGCGTCGTAGGCGCTGCCGGAAAACGTACCGTCGGGCTGGCGGGCCAGCGTCATGACGAGCTTGTCGCCGGCCGCCTCGCCCGTGCTGGTGTCGCCGATCCAGAGATTGGTGGCGCAGATCTTGTCACCGCAGGGCGCGATCTTCACGCGGGCGTTGCCGTCGTCGCGCAACCATGTCCCGTCGAGATCGTTGGCGGCGGCGCTATGGGCCGAAAAAGCGATGAGGGCGAGGACAAGCGGAAGGCGCGTCATGATGAAGTCCTTTCGGCGGATGCGTTTCGTCTACGCTCCGGCAGCGCCGTCGGTTTCATCGGCGCGCGAATTTGTGTCCGGACGCCCGACGAACAGCCATCCGATCAGGACGGTCAGGGACGCGGCGCTCAGAAAATTCAGGCGCTGCAAGGCTGCGTATTCGCTCGGCTCGTAGAGATGTATCGGCGCCCCCAGGATGGCGGCCGGCAGCAGATAGGCGGCCAAGGCCAGTGCCGCGAAGCCGAGCGCGAAGCGGCGCTCCGTGCGGCGAAACAGCATCAGCGCCAGCATGAGGCAAGGAAACAGGAAGACCTCGACCCCTGAGCCCGGGCCAAAGGCGGCCCGGCAGAGCAAGGTATTGCCGATGCCGGCGACAAGAAGCAGCGCTCGGCCGAGCACGGCGCTGCGCCGCATGACGGCCGGCACCGCCGCGAAGAAGGGCGTCGACAGGAACGTGACGTAGGACGGCGTGACGACGGGCGAGACCGCCCAGTAAAGATAGAGCGGGTAGAAGGGCTGGTTCGAGACGATGACCAGCGCGACGGTATTGGCGATCGCGGCCCGCGGATCGGGATGCGCCGCGTAGGCACCGATCGCTGCAAACACCCGCTTCATTCGGCTCATCGGCATCGTCGCCCTCGCGGAAAGTCCCGGCCTGTCTTCGTTTACGCAGGAAGCGCTGCGGCGGGTCACTCGGCCGGCGCGCTTTTGCTCGCGCGGCGGCAAATCCAGTCCGGCCCCAGCCGCGTATACCCGTCATGATCGATGAAGCAGCGACGATGGAACGGGCACAGGGCAAGGCGATGCGGATCGCCGTGATCGGTGCCGGGATATCCGGTCTCTCGGCGGCCTGGCTGCTGGGGCAGGCGCATGACGTGGTGCTGTTCGAGGCCGCGCCTCGCCTTGGCGGCCACGCCAACACGGTTCGCGTCGCAGGGGCCGGCGGCGAGACGGCGGTCGATACCGGCTTCATCGTCTACAACGAGGCGACCTATCCGAACTTCATCGCGCTGATGGAGCATTTGCGCGTCGCCACCCAGCCGACCGAGATGTCCTTCGCCGTCTCGCTCGATGGGGGGCGTCTCGAATATAGCGGCACCAGCGTCGCAGGCCTGTTCGCCCAGCGCAGCAATCTGGTGCGCCCGCGCTTCTGGGCCATGCTGCAGGACATCACCCGCTTCTACCGGAATGCATCGAGGGACGTGCTGGCGGGGCGCGCTGCTGATATCTCGCTCGGCGACTATCTCGCCGCCGGAGGCTACGGCGCCGCTTTCCGGGACGATCATCTCCTGCCGATGGCAGCAGCGATCTGGTCGGCTCCCTGCTCGGAGATCCTGTCCTATCCGGCCGCCGCCTTCCTGCGCTTCCATCACAATCACGGGCTGCTCCAGCTCACAGACCGGCCGGTCTGGCGGACCGTGACCGGCGGCAGCAGCGTCTATGTGCAGAAACTGCGGGCCGCCTTTTTGGGTGAGGTCAGGGTCGGCGCGCCGGTGCGTCAGGTTCGACGTGGCGCAAACGATGTCGTCCTGACGGGCGACGGCTGGACCGAGACATTCGACCAGGTCGTCTTCGCAGGCCATGCCGACCAGACGCTCGCCATGCTCGCTGACCCCGGCCCGACGGAAGCCGGGGCGCTGGGCGCCTTCCGCTACAGCCGCAACCGCGCCGTCCTGCATGGCGACGAAGCGTTGATGCCGAAGCGCCGCCGCGCCTGGGCGAGCTGGAACCATATCGGTCAACGCGCGCAGCCCGATTCCGCCTGCGCGGTGACATACTGGATGAACCGGCTCCAGGGGCTGCCGGAGGCTCAGCCCTTCTTCGTCACGCTCAATCCGTCGGATACGCTGCGCGAAGAGACCATATTCCACGAGGAGATCTACGAGCATCCGCTGTTCGACGCGGCGGCGCTCGGCGCGCAGGAACGGCTCTGGTCCTTGCAGGGCATGCGTCGAAGCTGGTTCTGCGGCGCCTATTTCGGATCGGGCTTCCACGAGGATGGCCTGCAGGCGGGGCTTGCCGTCGCCGAGGCGCTCGGCGGCGTCCGCCGGCCCTGGAACGTCCGCGATGAATCCGGGCGCATTCCGATCCAGCCCCGGCTGGAGCAGGCCGCATGACCTTGCGATCCGCCCTCTATGTCGGCCGCGTCAGGCATCATCGGTTCCGGCCGCGACCGCATGCGCTGGCCTATCGCGTGTTCTGGATGCTGCTCGATCTCGACGAGATCGACGGGTTTTCGGCGAAGCTCCGCTTCTTCTCGCGCAACCGCTTCAATCTCTACGCCTTTCGCGACGCGGATTACGGGGATCGCAGCGGGCGGCCCCTGCGGGCCCAGATCGAGGAAATCCTGGCGAAAGCCGGGATCGCGCATGACGGCGGCCCGATCCGGTTGCTGACCATGCCACGCATCCTGGGCTACGCCTTCAACCCGCTCAGCACCTATTTCTGCTACCGCCGCGACGGCAGCGTCTGCGCCACCGTCTACGAGGTGCACAACACCTTCGGCGAGATTCATAGCTATGTGGCGCCAGCCGATCGTTCCGAAGGCGCATTCAGGCAGGAAGCAGACAAAGTCTTCCACGTCTCGCCGTTCATGAACCTCGACATGCGCTACGCCTTTACGGTCACCCCGCCGGCCGAGCGCGTTTCCGTCGCCATCGAGGGCAGCGATACCGAAGGGCGCCTGATCACTGCCGTGTTGAGCGGCAAGCGAACGGAGCTGAGCGACGCAGCCCTGCTGCGGCTGCTCGCGACGCATCCGCTGCTCACCCTGAAGGTCACTGCGGCCATTCACTGGCATGCCCTGCGGCTGCTGGCGAAGCGGATTTCCTGGCGCCCGCATCCGGCGGCGCCCGAGCCCCCCTTCAGTCTCGGCAGGGCCGTGACAGCTCATACGAAAGGACCGATTGAGCCATGAGCCAGCCCGATGTGGAACAGCATTTTGGCATGCCCGAACAGGCGCTCTACCTGCCAGGGGGTATCCGTCTGTCACGCTGGTTCCTGCGTCGCGTGCTGGCGCGGATTGCCATCGGCCACCTGACGGTCTTTACGCCGGATGGCGAACGGCTTTGCAGCGCGCCCGGTCTGCCCGGACCACAGGCGACGATGATCCTGAACAACTGGCGATCGATGCGCCGCCTCTTGCGCGACGGCGATATCGGCCTGGCCGAGGCCTATCGCGATGGCGACCTTCACACGCCGGATCTCACGGCCTTGATCGAGCTGGGTGCGCGCAATGATGCGACGCTGCGCAGGCTGATTTCGGGTGCCTGGCCGGCACGACTGCTCAACCGCCTGCGACATGTCCTCAATGCCAATACACGCCGCGGCAGCCGCCGCAACATCACGGCGCATTACGATCTCGGCAATGACTTCTACCGCCACTGGCTCGACGCCAGCATGATGTATTCCTCGGCACTCTATGAGGCGCCGACCGAGACCCTCGAGGCCGCTCAGCAGCGCCGGCTCGACCGGATCGTCGCCATGCTCGACCTTTCGGGTGGCGAACATGTCCTGGAGATCGGCTGTGGCTGGGGTGCGCTGGCGGAACGGCTGGCCCGCGAGGGTTGCCGCGTGACGGCGATCACCTTGTCGCCGGCCCAGCTCGAAGCCGCACGGCAGCGCATCGCCGATGCCGGCCTGTCCGACTGCGTCACCATCGAGCTCCGCGACTATCGCGACATTGTTGGGCAGTTCGACCGCATCATTTCGATCGAGATGATCGAGGCAGTCGGCCGCGCCTACTGGCCGTCCTATTTCGACACTCTCAATCGCTCATTGAAGCCGGGCGGTCGCGTCGTCCTGCAGGCGATCACGATCAACGATGCGTTGTTCGAGAGCTACCAGCAGGGCACCGATTTCATCCAACGCTACATCTTCCCCGGAGGCAGCCTGCCGTCGGTCCCGGTGCTGAAGAACAGTGCCGAGGCTGCCGCTCTCGCCGTGGTCGAGCTGCTCGACTTCGGGGGCAGCTACGCCCTAACCTTGAAGGAGTGGCGCCGGCGCTTTCTGGAAAGCTGGGCCGAGATCGCTCCCTTGGGGTTCGATGAGCCGTTTCGTAGGCTGTGGGAATTCTATCTATGCTACTGCGAGGCCGGCTTCCGTGCCCGGACAATCGACGTCAACCTGATCGCCTTGCAAGGCCGCTGACGGGTGCGGCCTGTCCCGCCGCATCCCATCCGTGCCAACTTTCTAGAGGCGCCGCGTGGTCAGCCCCTTCGCGACGATCGGGCCGGTCGGGCGCCCCGTGGGAGAACCGGTGGCAGGTTCCACCGTGATCTCGAAGAGCTGGTCAGCGCCAAGCGGCAGGTTGTCCAATCGCAGGGGCACGGCGCGCGCCCGGTCGATGAGGCCAACCGAACGCGGCCCGGCTGCACGGTCCCACAATGTCCAGATTTCCAGCGCACGTCCCTGCGGCACGGCGATATCCTGAAGCGGCAGCAACTCGACGCGCCCATCGGCGAACGTATTCACGACGGCCGCTGCGACATTGGTCTCGGTGAGCAGAACGGCGACCATCACGGGTTGGCGACGCGCACGGTCAAGGGCCGCAACGAGCCCGAAAGCCAGCAGGAGCGCGGCGGCAACGCCGGCCAAAGCGGCCCCGCGCCAGAGCCAGAGACTGTCCCACCACTGCCAGACCCTCACGCCGAGCGCGGGCCGTGCAGCCACGGCCGGGCTTGGAGCGGGCGCGCGGTCAAGGCCGCTCTCGATGCGCTGCCAGAGCCCGGCAGATGGCGCGACCATTTGTGCGGTTGCGTCGATCGGCGCCAGCCGCGTCTGCCAGCGGGTTACCGCGGCATCCAGCTTTGCGTCACCCGCCATCCACCGCTCGAAGGCCTCCTTCTCAGCGCCATCGAGCAGGCCGAGCACATATTCTCCAGCAAGGATCTCGCGGTCGGGTTCCTGCGTCATCCAAGGCACTCCTTGAGTGCGATCAGGGATCGGCGGATCCAGGATTTCACCGTCCCGAGCGGCATGCCGAGCCTGCCAGCGATCTCGCCATGGCTCAGCCCCTGCACGAAGGCGAGCAGCACCATGCCGCGACGGGGAGCCGGCAGGGTTTCCAGGCAGCCGCGCAATGCCTTGGCATCGGAGAGCTTCGCGATCACGGTCTCGGGATCATCCTCCTCGCTGGCGGCCTCGTGACCAATCAGGCTTTCATCGGTCTCCATCCGCCGTTCGTCGCGCAGGATCGACAGCGTACGGTTGCGCAGGATGGCGTAGATCCAGGACAGGCCTGAACCGCGTTGCGGATCGAAGCGTCCCGCATGCCGCCAGATCAGGATGAAACTGTCCTGCACCGCTTCCTCCGCCAGGGCGCGGCGCTTCAGCATGCGCTGCGCCACACCGATCATACGCGGGCATTCCTGGTCGTAGATGCGCCGGAGGGCGTTTTTATCGCCGCCAGCACAGGCCGCCAGCGCCTGCTCGATGCCTGCTCCCTGTGATTGCGCGGCATTGACGGCCATACGGCATCCCTGGACTCGGCCGCCCCGGATGGGCGGCACGACGGGAGGTTACGCCGCCCGCGCCATGATGGATGCACCCGAGCAGCTTTATTTTTTCGAGCGCATCCAATGCCTTGTCTCAACGCTATCCGGCACGCGCGCCGCCAGCAGGTATCCAGGCCGCGGCGCATGACAGAACCGGAGGACAAGATGACCAAGACGATCCGTTTCGCCCTCGTCATTTCCACGCTGCTCGGCAGCGGATTTGCCGCACAGGCTGCCATGCTCGCAGCCCTGACCGGCGATGACACGCTCACCTTGGTCGATACTGCGACCCTCAAAGCCGGTAAGTCGATGAAGGTCACCGGCATCGCCGGCAAGATCGCCGGTATCGATGTCAGGCCGGCCGACGGCATGCTCTACGCGCTTGGCGTCGACGGCACGATCTATATAATCGACAAGGCTGGCAAGGCCACGATGAAGTCGAAGATGGACACCGTGCTGTCAGCCGGCGCCATGGCTACGGTCGACTTCAATCCGGCTGCCGACCGGCTGCGGGTGATCGGCTCCGACGGCACGAACCTTCGCGTCAATGTCGACGACGGCAAGACCACGGTCGACGGCAAGCTGAAATTCGCCGAGACCGACATGCACAAGGGCGAGGCCCCCGTGATCGTGGCCGGCGCCTACACCAACTCGGTCAAGGGCACGAAGGAGACGGCCCTCTACGACATCGACGGCAAGATGGGCGGCTTGATCAAGCAGGCGCCGCCCAATGATGGCGTGCTGGGCGCGGTCGGCAAGCTCGGAATCACTCCGAAGGCGATCGCGTTCGACATCGAAACGACGGCCGATGGCACTAACACCGGCTGGCTCCTGGCTGACGGCGCGCTGCACAAGGTCGATCTGGCGACCGGAAAGGCGACTGCGCTGGGCAAGGTCACGGGTCTCGGTACTGCTGCCAGGGATATCGCGGTCCTTCCTGCGATGTAGGCTCGCGTTGGGCTCTGGGACGCTCACCATCGGTGAGCGTCCCCCAATCGGATCTTGCGAAACGTTCGTGCAGATCAGCTGTTTCGAATACCTGCTTTCAGGCAAGGCGCCAAAGTCGGCTTATGGCGCTAGCCAGCCGCGGGCGATAATTCGCCCGCGCGAGCGCGGCCCGGTTCAGTCGGAACGAAATGGCGTTCAACGTCATCAGCACCGTTGCGCTCGATCCAGGCAGACGGCACGGTGTCGCGAATGATGGCATCCGCCATGTCGCCAAGGACGAGCAGATCCGGATGCCGAGTGCTTTGAGGGAGCGCGAAGGAGTGCGGTTTTCTCACATCGAGGCCTTTCGCGCCGTCATGATCACCGGCTCGACCACGGCCGCCGCCCGGATTCTCCACACGTCGCAGCCGAATGTGAGCCGCTCGATCGCGCAACTGGAAAAGGCCGCGGGGTTACAGCTGTTCGAGCGAATGCCGGGAAAGGTCGTGCCGACGACGGACGGCTTGTCGTTCTTCAACGAGGTTCAGCGCAGCTTCCACGGCCTTCGGCGGTTGGAGGAGGCGGCAAACCGGATTCGTCGGTTTGGCGGAGGCCTTCTGCGGATCGGATCGATCCAGACCCTGGCCCATGGCCTGATCCCGCGCTCGATCAAGCGGTTTGCGGAAATCTATCCGGAAACCGGCATTTCGATTCATGCGGGACATTCGGCGGCTGTGTCGCAATGGGTGGATGAAATGTCCTGCGATGTCGGAATCGTATCGCATCTCTATGAGAATTACGGGTTTTCCAGCGAGGAGCTCTACAGCGTCGATGGGGTCTGCCTGATGCCGGCGGAGCATCGCCTGGCCGGCAAGGCGGCGGTGCGCCCGGCCGATCTCGCCGACGAGCCCTATATCTCCTTCGCGCAGAACGACCACGGCCGTTCGAACGTCGACGAGGTGTTCTCGAAGGCCGGAATCGATCGGCGCATCACCCTGGAAACGCCGTTCAGTACGATCACCTGCTCGCTGGTCGCACAAGGGCTCGGCGTGGCGATCGTCAATCCGCTGGCGGCGCAGGACTACCGGCATCTGGGCGTCGTCATGCGCCCCTTCCGCCCCTCGATCAAGCATGAAGCCTTGCTGATCTATCCGAAGGGGCGTCCGGAAAACCGTTTGGTCGCCAGCTTCATCGAGATCCTCAAGGCCGTGACGATGGAGGAGAAGGCAGCCCTCTCGGCTGTGCGGGAACGCGGCGAAAAATAGCGAAAACCGCGCCGGGACGGGCGTCAATCCGCTCCCGGAACGGGGCCTGGAAATCCGCGGCGGCGGAAGGCGAAGCCTATATCATAACTGCATAGACCCCCGGTGTATTTCTATTTGCTCTAATGACAGGCGGTTCATAGCCTGCCTGCTCATGAGATCGTGGTGCGGGAGGAGCGCGCGCCGCATCTCAGATCAGATAAAAAATTCGGAGGGGTCATGAATCGATTTCGTAATCTGTTGCTGGCGGGAACCCTGGCTTTTGCTTCCCCCGCATTGGCTCAGCAAACCATGTATGTCGCCGGACCCGGCGGCAGCACGCAGAAACTCTTCCAAAGCCAGATCATTCCCGAGTTCGAATCCAAGCATAACGTCAAGATTACTTACGTTCCCGGGATTTCGAGCGAGATCGTCGCGAAGCTGCAGGCTCAGGCCGGCAAGCAGGAGATCAATGTCGCCATCTTCGATGACGGGCCGCTCTATCAGGCGATCCAGTTCGGCTATTGCGACAAGCTGAGCGACGCCCCGATCTACAAGGATATCTATCCGTTCGCCCAGTTCGGCGGAAATGGCATCGGCGTCGGGCTGGTGGCGACCGGCATCGCCTATAATGCGGCGAACTACAAGAAGAAGGGTTGGCCGGCGCCGACCTCCTGGAAGGACCTGACCGACAGGAAGCTGGAGGGGCGCCTGACCGCTTCCTCGCTGTCCGGCACCTACGGGGTCCATACGCTCGTGATGTTCGCCCGCATCAACGGCGGCGACGAGAGCAATATCGAGCCCGGCTTCGACTCCATCCGGAAATCGCTGGCGCCGAACGTCCTGAGCTGGTCTTCCTCGCCCGCGAAGCTCGCCGAGATGTTCCAGAACAACGATGTCGACGTAGCCGTTTGGGGCAGCAGCCGCGCGATCGCACTGAAGAACACCGGCTTCCCGATGGAATTCGTGTATCCGAAGGAGGGGACGCCTGCGCTCGTGCTCGGCGCCTGCCCGGTGGTCCAGAACAGTCTTCCCGAAGCATCGCAGGCTTTCCTGCAATATCTCGTCACGCCCGAGATCCAGGCGAAGCTGGCCACGGAAGGCTTCGGCCCCACCAATCGCGAGACCAGGCTGGATGACAAGCTGGCCGCGCAGGTCCCATACGGCGATGAGCGCGTCGGCAGGATGATCTCGGTCAAGTGGAGCGAGATCAACAAGAACCGCGCCGAGTGGACCAATCGCTGGAACCGCACGATCGAGAGATGAGGGCGCAAGCGCCCGATCTCCGCAGCCGTCGAAGCGAAGGCCCATCGAAATGAGCAGTTTGTCTCTGCGCGCCCTGTCGAAGAGCTATGGCCCGGTCCAGGCCGTTCGCGGCGTGGACCTGGATGTGAACGAAGGCGAATTCCTCTCGCTGCTCGGCCCATCGGGCTGCGGCAAGACGACGACCTTGCAGATGGTGGCGGGCTTCGTTCCGCCGACGACGGGGAGCATCGTCGTCGACGGGCAGGACCTGACCAGCATCGCGCCGGAGAAGCGCGACATGGGCGTCGTCTTCCAGAGCTATGCGCTCTTTCCGCATTTGACCGTGGCCCAGAATATCGGCTTCGGCCTTGAGATGCGCCGGGTCGAGCGCGGTGAGCTGAAGCGACGGGTCGAAGAGGCCCTGGCGATGGTCCGCCTGGCCGGTCTCGAGGGGCGTTATCCCAGCGAGCTGTCCGGTGGCCAGCGCCAGCGTGTCGCCATCGCCCGCGCCCTGGCCATCCGTCCGCGGGTTCTCCTGCTGGACGAGCCGATGTCGAATCTCGACGCCAAGCTTCGCGGCGAGATGCATGTCGAGCTTCGCTCCCTGCAGCGGCGGCTCGGCATCACCGCGATCCTGGTCACCCACGATCAGGTCGAGGCGATGACGATGAGCGACCGGATCGCCGTCATGACGAATGGCGGGATCGCGCAGCTCGGCACGCCGCAGGAGGTCTACGACAGGCCGGCATCGCAATTCGCTTCGAGCTTCCTGGGGCACACGAACGTGCTGAGCGGACGGATCGAAAGCCGGATCGCCGACGAGGCGACCGTCCGGGTCGGACCGACCTCGTTCCGGACCAAGGTCGCGAAAGATCACGCGGGGCCCAACATCGCCGTGTTCGTCCGTCCGGAGCGCCTGCGCCTCGGCTCGCCGGACCAGGCCACCCTCCAGGGGCGTGTCAGTACCCGCCTGTTCCTCGGCGGGTCGTGGATCTACGAAATCGAGACCGAACTCGGCATGCTTCGTATCACCCAGCAGAATACCGGGACGGTGCAGCCCGAGGAGGGGGAAACGATCGGAGTGAGCTGGAACGCCGAGGATCTGCGCGTCATCGCGACGGAGCGTTCCGATGGCTAGCACGACCCCCCAGACCAGCCGCGGCCTGCCCTGGCTGCTCTCGCTGCCGGCTCTCGCGCTCTTTCTCGCCTTGCTGGCCATTCCGCTGGTTCTGACTGCGATCCTGTCGTTCAACGCCTTCGACGGCATGCGCGGCATCCAGCAGAGCTATGGTTTCGGCAACTATCTCGAAGTCCTGCTCGACGGCTACTACCGGGAAATCTTCCTGCGGACGGGCGGGATGGCGCTCGCTGTCACGCTGATCTGCATCGTCCTCGGGGTGCCCGAGACCCTGATCCTCGCCAAGATGAAGCCGGTCTGGCGCGGCACCTTCTTCGTCGTGATCCTCGGGCCGCTGCTGATCTCCGTCGTGGTGCGCACGCTGGGCTGGTCGGTGCTGCTCGGCAGCCAGGGCGTGGTGAACACGGCGCTTCGCGGGCTCGGCCTGGTGGACGAGCCGATCCGGCTGCTGTTCTCGATGACAGGCGTCATCATCGTCCTGACCCATGTTTTCCTGCCCTTCATGGTCATTGCCGTGTGGAGCGCCATGCAGTGCCTCGATGGGCAGATCGAGCACGCGGCCCGCTCGCTCGGAGCGGGGCCTTTCACCACCTTCCGCCGCATCATGCTGCCGCAGCTGATGCCCGGCATCCTGTCCGGAGCCATCATCGTCTTCGCCCTGGCGGCATCGGCCTATGCCACCCCGGCGATCATCGGCGGGCGCAGGGTCAAGGTCGTCGCCACCACGCTCTACGACGAGTTCTTCAACTCGCTGAACTGGCCGCTCGGAGCCGCGATCGCGGTGCTCCTGCTGCTTGCCAACATCCTGATCATCGTCGGCTGCAACCGGCTCGTCGAGCGGCGTTTCAAGCAGGTGTTCGCATGAGCGGCCGGGATATCTCAAGGAACGGGCCGCTGGCGCTGGTCTTCCATGCGCTGCTCACCGTGTTCATCCTGGCACCGCTGGTCGTGGTGATGCTGGTCTCGCTCTCCGACAAGGAATACCTTTCGATGCCCTTCGACGGCATGTCGCTGCGCTGGTACCGGGAAATCCTGGCGGCGCCGGAACTGATCAGCGCGTTCTGGCTGTCGATCTGGCTCGGTCTGGCCTCGGCGACATTGGCGACGATCGTCGCGGTGCCCGCGGCGCTCGCGATCGCCCGTCATCGGTTTTTCGGACGCGACGGGTTGATGGCGTTCCTGATGTCGCCGCTGATGATCCCCCATGTCGTGCTCGGCGTCGCCTTCCTGCGCTTTTTCTCGATCATGGAGTGGACCGGCTCCTTCGTGGCCCTGGTGCTCGTTCACGCGATCACCGTCGTGCCGTATTCGCTGCGGCTGACGCTCGCCGCCGTGATCGGGCTCGAACGTGACGCGGAGACGGCCGCCCGGTCGCTCGGAGCCTCGCGAGCGGTCGCCTTCCGCCGCATTCTCCTGCCGCTCATCCTGCCGGGCGTCGCGGCGGGATGGGTGCTCGCCTTCATCCAGAGCTTCGACGAGGTCACGATGACGATCTTCGTCGCGACGCCCGGAACCACGACGCTGCCCGTCGCGCTCTACAACCGCATATCCCAGCTCACGGATCCGGTGACGACGTCGGTCTCCACCATCCTGATCCTGGGAACGATGGCCTTCATGTTCATCCTCGACCGCATGGTCGGCCTGGACAGGGTTCTCATCGGAAAGAAATAGCCGAAACGACCGTCCCGACCGGTCGCCCGATCGGCGCCGGCAGGACAGTTGCGCCCGAAATTCGAGACGAAAGCCGGCCTGGACCGGAGTTGCGGACATGAGCAGCCAGACGATGACGGTGGTAGGGGGCGGGCTTGTCGGGGCCGCCATTGCCTACGGAGCGCTGCGGGCGGGAATGCGCGTCCGCGTTCTCGACCAGGGAGATACCGCGTTTCGCGCCTCCCGCGGCAATTTCGGCCTGGTCTGGGTCTCGAGCAAGGGCGGCAAGATGCCCCGCTACGCGAGCTGGAGCCGCGATGCGCTGAAGCTCTGGCCGAACCTGCAGAAGGAACTGGTCGATCTGACCGATGTCGATGCCGGTCTCGAACAGCCGGGGGGCTTCTGGCTGGGCTTCGACGATGCCGATGTCAGGGCGCGCGCCGATCTTCTGGAACGGATCGATCGCGAGGTCGGCGGCATCCCCTTCAAGATGATGGACCCCTCCGAGCTCCGGCAATATCTCCCCGGGATCGGGCCGGCCGTGGTGGGGGGGAGCTTCTGCCCGCTCGACGGCCACGCCAATCCCCTGATGTTGCTGCGCGGCCTGCATGCCGCGCTTCGCCATCGCGGGGCGGATGTGATCACCGGCGTCGACATTGCCGAGATCAGGCACGATCCCGCCAACGGGTCCTTCGAGGCGGTCTCGCAGGATCGCCAGAGCTGGAAGAGCGACCGGATCGTGCTGGCGGCAGGGCTCGGCAACGCCGGATTGGCCGCGCAGGTCGGCCTGCACGCCCCCATCGCATCCACGCGCGGCCAGGTTCTCATCACCGAGCGGCTGAAGCCGTTCCTCGACTACCCCACGAACAAGTGCCGGCAGACGCGGGAGGGCAGCGTCCAGATCGGTTCGACCTCCGAGGATGTCGGCCTCGACGACGGCACGACGACCGACAAGATCGAGATACTGGCACGCCGCGCGGTCGAAACCTTTCCGGCTCTGGCGCGCGCGCGCCTTGTCCGGGCGTGGGGCGCCCTGCGGCCGCTGACTCCGGACGGTTACCCGATCTACCAGGAATCGGCGTCCTGCCCGGGGGCCTTCCTCGCCACCAGCCATAGCGGCGTCACGCTCGCGGCGGCCCATTGCTACGTCGTCGGCCCCTGGATGGCCGGTCTCTCGCAGGTGCCGGCCGGGTTCGAGGTGTTCACCGGCGATCGCTTCCTGGACGCCGACGCGAGCTTCTCCCATGACCATTGAACCGCTCTTCACCGTGCCGGACGCGCCGGCCGACGCCTCGGTCACGATCGTCTTCGAGGGCACGCCCTTGCGGGTTCCAGCCGGCATCACGGTTGCCGCGGCCCTGCTCGTCGGCGGCGTCAGGGAATTCCGGTCGAGCGTCGTCGGCGGTGTTCCGCGCGCGCCTTACTGCATGATGGGCGTCTGCTTTGAATGTCTCGTCGAGATCGACGGGGTGCCGGCGCGGCAAAGCTGCCTGATTCCCGTCCACGAAGGGATGGTCGTCGCGCGCCAGCTCGGTGCGGCCCATCTCGATGAATTCAGACCCGGAGAAGAGCCATGAGCGCTGCGGCGGATCTCGTCGTCGTCGGCTGCGGGCCGGCGGGCATGGCTGCGGCCTGCGAGGCGCGCGCGCTCGGTCTCTCCGTGATCGTTCTCGACGAACAGCCGGCGCTCGGCGGGCAGATCTATCGCAATATCGAAGCCGCGCCCGCCGATCGCATCGCGGTTCTCGGCAAGGATTACGAGGCCGGGCGCAGTCTCGCGGCCGAGTTCCGCGACAGCGGTGCCGGGCATCTGCATGGAGCGACCGTCTGGAACGTCGCGCAGAACGGTGCCGTGGACTACGTCGCGGACGGAAGATCGCGACAGGTCGTCGGCAAGGCCGTGCTGCTCGCCAGCGGCGCCATGGAACGGCCGTTTCCGATCAGGGGCTGGACCCTTCCCGGCGTCCTGGGGGCAGGCGCCGCGCAGATCCTGCTGAAAGGCTCCGGCGCGCTGCCCAGCGGGCCGGTCGTCCTAGCCGGTTGCGGGCCGCTGCTCTACCTCCTCGCCTGGCAATATCTCCGCGCCGGCGTGACGATCGCGGCCATCGTCGATACGACGGCAGGGTCGGGCTATCTGGGCGCCATACGGCACGGTGTCGGTGCCGTGCGCGGCTGGCGCGATCTCGCCAAGGGCCTCAAACTGATCGCGACGCTGCGCCGGAACGGAGTCAGGTTCTATTCTGCCGCGAGCGATCTCGCGATCCAGGGTGAGCGGCAAGCCGAGGGCCTCTCCTTTCTGCATCGCGGCCGGCGGGTGACGCTGCCTGCTTCGCTGGTCCTGCTGCATCAGGGCGTCGTGCCGAATACGCAGCTGTCATGGTCGACGGGTGCGGCCCATCGCTGGGACGGCGAACAGCTGTGCTGGTTGCCCGAGACGGATCGTTGGGGCCGGCTGGGCGAAACGCCGATCTATGTTGCAGGAGACAGCCGGGCGATCGTCGGCGCGCAGGCTTCGGCAACCCAGGGAAGGCTGTCGGCGCTCGCCATCGCCGAGCGTTTCTGTCAAGACGTCGACGCCGGCCGGCGCGCGGCGCTGCTGGCTCTATTCGAACGGCAAAGCCATATCCGGCGCTTCCTGAACAGCCTCTACCGGCCGGCCGATGCGAACCGCATCCCGCGTGACCCTGCGGTCATCGTCTGCCGGTGCGAAGAGGTCGCGGCTGGGCAGATCCGCGGCTATGTCGAGCTCGGCTGCCGCGGCCCGAACCAGACGAAGGCGTTCGGCCGCTGCGGAATGGGTCCCTGTCAGGGGCGTCTGTGCGGATTGATGGTGACGGAGATCATCGCCGAGGCGCGCGGCGCCAGCCCTGACGACGTGGGCTACTACCGCATCAGGGCGCCGATCAAGCCGGTCATGCTCGGCGACTTCGTCGACTGAATTCCCGTCCCCCATTTCACCACGAGGAGAAGACCATGAACGACATCGTCCGCATCGAAACCGATCCGCGCCGCAGCCGCGTCGTCGTCTACAACGGCGTCGTCTATGTCGGCGGCATGACCGCCGACGATCGCAGCCAGGACATCAAGGGGCAGACCCGGCAGACGCTCGAAAAGATCGAGCAGTTCCTTGCCAAGGCGGGCACCGACAAGAGCCGCGTCCTGACCGCGCAGATCTGGATCAAGGACCTCGCGCGCGATTTCGAAGGCATGAACGAGATCTGGAATGCCTGGACCGCACCGAACGCCGCGCCGACCCGCGCGACGGCCCAATGCGAGATGGGCGCGCCGGACGTCCTCGTCGAGATCATCGTGACGGCTGCGGCCGGCCGGTAATCTCACGGAGCAGGCGCAGGGGACGGGCCATGAAGATCGCCGAATTGCGAACCTATGTGCTCGCGGATGCCAACAAGCATTACCTCTACGCGGCCATCCAGACCGACCGGGGCATCGTCGGTTTCGGTGAGGCGACGCTCGACCATCGCTGGCCGTCTGTCGTCGCCGGTATCGAGGAAGGCTTTCGCGCCATAGCGGGGCAAGACCCGACCGCGGTCGCGAAGCATTGGGCACTGCTCAAGGACAAGGTCTATTGGGGCGAGGGCGCCAGCAGCATGGCCGCTCTCGCCGCGATCGACCAGGCGCTGTGGGACATCACCGGCAAGGCTTACGGCCTGCCGGTGCACAAGCTCCTCGGCGGCGCCGTGCGCGATCGCGTCGGCGTCTACCTGAATCAGTGGTGGGCCGGATACCGATCGACGCAGGACCTGATCCGGAAGGCGCAGGACGCGGTTTCGCGCGGCGCCACCGCCCTGAAATGGTATCCGTTCGGGACCGCCGATCAGCTCCAGTATCGCGTTCGGCAGCACGACGTGCCGAAAGCGGTGGCGGAGGTGCGGGCGGTTCGCGACGCCGTCGGCCCGTCGATCGGATTGATGGTCGATCTCTGGCGCCGGCTCGACTGGGCCTCGGCTGCGCAGTTCTGCTCCAGCGTGGCTGATTGCGACCTCGTCTTCGTCGAGGAGCCGACCGAGTTCCAGAGCGCGGACGCGCTGGCACGGCTGTCATCGGCCACGCGGACCCGCATCGCCTTCGGGGAAAGGCTGCATTCCCGCCGGCAATTCGCGGAGATCATGGAGCGGCAGGCTGTCGGACTGGTGCAGCCCTCGATCATCCGCGTCGGAGGGCTGACCGAGGCGATCAAGATCGCCAACGCGGCTGAGACCTACAATATCGGCGTCGTGCCGCATAATCCGCACGGACCTGTTGCGATCGCCGCATCGGTGACGCTGGCGGCGCTGGTGACCAATTTTGTGATCCTCGAATCCTACGAGAACGACAACCCACCCGCGCGCAGCCGCTTCGTTCGGCAAGGGCCCATGATCGAAGGAGACAGCTACAACCTGTCCGAGGCTCCGGGGCTCGGCGTCGAGATCGATGAGGAGGCGCTGGCCCAATGGGCGGTCGCAAAAAGGACTATTCGCGCCTAGCGACGCGCTTCTCGGCCATCCTCCGCAAAACGTCTGCTTCCGGGCAACGAGCGAGAGTCCGCTCCTGGCGCAAACATCGCGGCAACATTTGTAAGTATGCGGCCGGCGCGAGAAAGCAGGCTGCATTCAAAAGATCGCAGACTCCTACTCAGTCTGGATTAAGAGAGCAGGGGCGAATCCGCCAAGCCTGCGATTTTGATCGTAGATTCGAAGCGAAAGGTCAGCCTTGGGCACAATCGGCGGCAGGCTCATGGTGCAGGCGCAAGGCATCGGGCGTCATGATCGTGATCGCTGCCGCCGGCTCGCGGCGCCGGGCCAGGATGTTGATGATCACGTCGGCGGAGTGGACGCCTTGCCGCAGAGCATCCGCGCAGGCGGCTTCGACGGCGGACAATCCGTCGCTCAGCACCGCGGTGAGGATCTCAACCATCTGCCGGTCGCCGTCTTGAACGGCCGCGAGCTTGCGCCGGACCCGGTCGATCGCACCGGGCAAGACCCAGTCCTTGAAGGGCGCTCCGTTCCGCAGGGCGCCCGGCTTGCGAGCCAGTACCGGGACATAGTGCCAGGGATCGTAGATGGTCTGGTCGCGGCCATAGCAGCGGGGATGCTCGCCGACGATACGCCCGTCCTGGCGCAGCTCGATCCGATCGGCATAGGCGCGGATCTCGACGGGGCGCCCGACCGCACTCGCGATGACCGAGTACTTGTTGTTGTCGAAGCGCACGAGACAGGTCTTCGACACCGAGGCTGGCAGTGAGTGGAAGCCGTCGAACCGCCCCGCGTAAGGCACCAGGCTCGGGCGCTCGGCTTCGAACATCTCCCAGATTGTGCGGTCACGTTGCTCCGGATGGCGGTGGGCCTTGGCGTAGCGAAGCACCTGATCCAGCAGCCAGGCGTTCAACTCGTCGTAGTTCTTGACCCGCAGGCGCGGGGCGAAGAAGCGCTCGCGCACGAGCCCGACCTGGTTCTCGACCTGCCCCTTCTCCCAGCCCGAGGCTGGCGTGCAGGCGACAGGGTCGACCAGATAGTGGCTGCACATCTGCTGGAAGCGGCGGTTATAGGCCCGCTCCTTGCCGACGAAGATCGTCTCCACAGCGGTCTTCATGTTGTCGTAGATGCCGCGCGTGCAGGCGCCCTTGAAGAAGGCGAAGGCGCGGTCATGGGCGTCGAAGACCATCTCCTGGCTCTCGCGCGGATAGGCCCGTACGAACAGCATGCGCGAGTGACAAAGCCGGACATGCGCCACCTTCACCTGGGTCGTGGCGCCATTGATGACGACGATCTCGTGGCTCCAGTCGAACTGGTAGGCCTCGCCGGGCGCGAAGCTCAAAGGCACATAGGCGTCGGCTGTGACGGCGGATTGCTCGCGGCGCCAGCCTCGCGCATAGCGACGAACGGCATCGTATCCGCCCTCGTAGCCGAGATCCCGCAGCTCTTCGAAAAGACGGATCAGCGTCAGGCGCTCGCGGGCCGGCTTGCCGTCGTTCGCCATCAGAAGCCGATCCAGCTCAGGGCGCCAGGGCCCTATCTTCGGCTGCGGCTGAACCTTCCGCTCATACTCGAACGACGTCGCGCCAGAGCGCAGCACCTTGCGCACCGTGTTCCGAGAGACGTGCAGCTCGCGGGCGATCTCCTTGATCGTCTTCCCGCGGATCGAAAACTCGCGCCGGATCCGCGCAATCGTATCCACGCCCTTCATCCCCCGCCCGCCCATCCGAAACCAGGACGGACAGTCTCACCGAAACCGGCTCAAGGGGGTCAAAGTTGGACGCCGATCCCCCGCCTCATGGGGTCAAACTTGCACGCCGAAACACAGTCACCGGCGATGCGGTCGCCATCGGCAAGGTGATGACCTCGCATCCGGCGGTGCGCTTCATCGGCTTCACCGGCTCAACCCCGGTCGGCAAGCTGCTGATGCAGCAGGCGGCCACGACCGTGAAGAAGGTCGGCCTGGAGCTCGGCGGCAACGCGCCCTTCATCGTCTTCGACGATGCCGATGTCGACGCCGCCGTGCAGGGCGCCATCGCGGCCAAGTTCCGCAACATGGGCCAGACCTGTGTCTGCACCAACCGCCTGTTCGTGCAGGACGGCATCCATGACGAGTTCGTCGCGAAGTTCGCCGGCGAGGTCGCCAAGATGAAGGTCGGCAACGGTACCGAGGTCGGCGTCGTCCAAGGCCCGCTGATCAACGAACGCGCGGTGGAGAAGGTCGAGCGTCACGTCGCCGATGCGGTCAGCAACGGGGCCAAGGTCGTCGTCGGCGGCCACCGCCACGCGCTCGGCCGCACCTTCTACGAGCCGACCGTGCTGTCGGGCGTCACCACGAAGATGCTGGTGACCAATGAAGAGACCTTCGGCCCCGTCGCGCCGGTCTACCGCTTCAAGACCGAGGAGGAGGTCGTCGCGATGGCGAACGACACCCCCTTCGGCCTCGCCGCCTATTTCTACTCGAAGGATCTCGGCCGCGCCTTCCGCGTCGCCGAGGAGCTGGAATACGGCATGGTCGGCATCAATTCGGCCATCCTGGGCACCGAGGTCGCCCCCTTCGGCGGCGTCAAGGAGTCCGGCCTCGGCCGAGAGGGCTCGCTGCACGGCATGGATGAGTTCGTCGAGATCAAGTACATGCTGATGGGCGGATTAGGCGCTTAGCTGCCTCTACTGGCGCCGCCTTGTTCTTTGCTGTTCAACATACTGGTGACCATGCCCATCCTCGATCTCTCCGTCGCCGCGACCCTGCCGAAGGATGCTTCCGCCGCCGTGCTGGCCGGTCGCGTCTGGCGCCCCGATCTGGGCGGCCCCTCCGTGGCGACGCTGCGCGACGGGCAGGTCATCGACGTGACCCGCAGCTTCACGACCAGTCGCGACCTCTGCGAAAGCGCCGATCCGGCCGCCGCGCTGCGCGCAGCTCAGGGCGAGGCGATCGGCTCGCTCGCGGAGGTCCTCGCCAACACGCCGGTGGATGGCCGCGACCCGAAGCGCCCCTGGCTGCTTTCGCCGCTCGACCTGCAGGCGGTGAAGGCGGCCGGCGTCACCTTCGCGGTCTCGATGCTGGAGCGCGTGATCGAGGAGAAGGCACGCGGCAACCCGGCCGCGGCTGCAACGATCCGTACCGAGATCGGCATGCTCATCGGCGACGACCTATCGAAACTGAAGCCCGGCTCGCCCGAGGCGATGCATCTCAAGGACGTCCTGATCAAGCAGGGCGCCTGGAGCCAGTATCTCGAAGTCGGGATCGGGCCGGATGCCGAGATCTTCACCAAGGCTCCGCCGATGTCGACGGTCGGCACCGGGGCGGATGCCGGCCTGCATCCGGCCTCGAGCTGGAACAATCCCGAGCCCGAGATCGTGCTGGTCGTCGCCTCGGACGGACGCATCGTGGGCGCCACGCTCGGCAACGACGTCAACCTGCGCGATGTCGAGGGCCGCTCGGCCCTGCTGCTCGGCAAGGCCAAGGACAACAATGCCGCCGCCGCGGTCGGTCCCTTCATCCGCCTGTTCGATGCCGGTTTCACGCTCGACCATGTCCGCAAGACCACGGTGACGCTGACGGTCGAGGGCGAGGACGGTTTCCGGCTGGAAGGCTCGTCATCAATCGCCAGGATCAGCCGCGACCCCGCCGATCTCGCCGCGCAGATGATCGGCCCGCATCATCAGTATCCGGACGGAGCCGCGCTCTACCTCGGGACCATGTTCGCGCCGATCAAGGATCGCGACGCGCCCGGCGGCGGCTTCACCCATAAATACGGGGACATCGTCACCATCGCCGCGCCGGAGCTCGGCAGCCTCGTCAACCGGATGAAGCGAACCGATGAATGCGCGCCCTGGACCTATGGCGCCTCGCATCTGATGCGGTACCTCGCCGGGCGCAGACTGCTCTAATTCAAGAATGTCGGACCTGCCCGCCGGCCAGGAGTGGAGTGCGCCCCTTGAGGCGGACATGGCGACGACGAGCAATTGACCGGGGAGCTGGGCTTTCGAAGGATGAAAGCCCATGGTTCGACATCGTTCCCACAGCGTCGAGTTCAAGCGCCAGGTGGCGCAGGATTATTTGGCGGGCGAGACGCTTCACAGCCTCGCCCGACGACATGATCTGTCGCGCAACCTGATCCGCATCTGGATCCAGAAGTTCGAGGCCGGCGCCTTTGACGACGAGGCCGCCGCCGCCGATACGATCGAGGCCTACGAGGCGCGCATCGCGGCGCTGGAGTGATTGGTCGGCAGACAGACCCTGGAGATCGAGTTCCTAAAGGGGGCTCTGAAGCACGGACCGCGGCCGAGAAGCGCGACTACATCCGTCGTCACCGGCCCCGCGGCATCTCCGTTGCAGAAGGATGTCGGCTAATGGAGGATCGCGCGCTCGACCTATTACGACAAGCCGGCCACCAGCATCGACAACACGGCGCTCGTCGAGACGATGGCGGCAATCTCCGACAGTTTCGAGGCCTATGGCTACCGCCGGATGCAGGCAGCGCTGCGGCACCGCGGCTTTGTCGTCAATGATAAGAAAATCCGACGCCTGATGCGCGAGCATGGTCTTCAGCCGCGTCGGCGCCGGCGCTACATCGCCATCACCGATAGCGTTCACGAACTGCCGATCTTCCCGAACCTGGCGAAGGATATCGTGCCGGATGGGCCGAACCAGCTCTGGGTGGCCGACATCACTCGGCGTAATTGATCGCTCCCCCTTTCCGACGCCATGCTGAGGCTGCCGAAGCGAGGAGAGCATGATGGAACGCTACTTTGCAGGACTGGACGTTTCGAAGGACGAGACGGCGATCTGTATCCGGGATCACGACGGCAGATCGGTTTTGACAACCAAGAAGGCGACGGACGCCGATGCGATCACCGACGCGTTGTCGGCCAGCGGGTTGCCAATTGTCACGGTCGTGATGGAGACTGGCCGCATGGCGAACTGGCTCTATCATGAGCTCGCCGGTCGCGGTGTGCCGATCGTGTGCGTTGATGCGCGCCAGGCACATGCGGTGCTCAGCCAGATGCACAACAAGACCGACGCCAACGATGCCGCGATGCTGGCCGACCTTGCCCGTACCGGCTTTTATCGCAAGGTCATCGTAAAGAGCCAGGACGCTCAGGAGCGCCGCGCACTGCTCCGGGCTCGGGAGGTTGCGATCAAGACCCGGATGAACGTCGAGAATACGATCAGGGGGCTGCTGGCCAGCTTCGGCGTGGTGTTTCCGAGACATCTTCGCACCTTCGAACAGCGCACGGCCGACGCCGTGGCGCGCGCGCCGATGCTGACGGACATCATCCTGCCGTTGCTCCGGATCCGTACCGAGGCACTGCGTCAGGTCGCCCAACTGTCAAAAGCCATGCTGAGACATGCGCGCGAGGACGAGGCCTGCCGACGCCTCATGAGTATCCCAGGGGTGGGAGCGGTCAGCGCTGTGACGTTCGTCGCGACCATCGACAATCCCGCGCGGTTTCGTCGCTCCCGCTCGGTGGGCGCCTATGCTGGACTGACATCGCGCCGCTTCCAGTCCGGCGAAATGGATTATGGTGGCCGCATCTCACGACGTGGCGACCAGATGTTGCGCACCGTACTGTACGAGGCCGCCAACAGCCTGCTATGCCGCGCGAAGGCGGTCAGCGGGCAGGGACTGAAGGACTGGGCGACGGCGTTGAAAAAGCGCACCAGCCATAAGAAAGCGGTCGTTGCCTTGGCGCGAAAACTCGCCGTGATCATGCATGCCATCTGGCGCGACGGTACCACCTTCAAGCTGCAGGAGGCCTGATCCGAAACAACACAGGCGCCCTGAACCGCGCCTGCCATTGTTGCCGTGTCGGTTGAGGCGGCAGGCAGTCGACTGATCCCGTGCGATCTACGTGCGAGCACCTTGTGCATCGCGAATATCACCTTCGGGACGTCGAAGCCTTGGATGCCGAGATGAAGCGCTCGCCAGAGACGACTTCGAAAAGAACCTTGCAGTCGACCGATCACAGCTACAATATCACCAAGCGCAGGCGATCAATTAAAGAACCTACGTCGCGATCGCTGCCGGCTTCGTCTACGTTGCCGTGATCCTCGACGCCTGGTCACGCAAGGTCGTCGGATATGCCATCGGCCGCTCGATCGACGTCAGGCTGACGCTGGCGGCCCTGCGCTCCGCCCTCGAAAAGCGAAAACCGTCGCCCGGCTGCGTCCACCACACCGACCGCGGATCGCAATATGCTGCGGGGCGTTATCGGGAAGCTCTTGCTGAACACGGTCTCGTCGGATCGATGGGGCGCCGCGGCAATCCCTACGATAACGCCAAAGCGGAAAGCTTCATGAAGACGCTCAAGGTCGAAGCCGTCTATCCCATGGCCTATGAGATTTTCGAGGATGTCGCTGCCGACCTTCCACGCTTCATCGATCACGTCTACAACGCCAGCCGACTGCACTCAGCTCTCGGCTATCTCAGCCCGCAGCAGTTCGAGGATCAACACGCCCGGCTAACGGTCAAATCCGCAGCCTGATCCTGTCTACCCGCAGGGGCGCACTCCATCCGGATGCGCAAAGTGAGCCCGCCCCGCCACGATGTCCCCTCCGACAGGATGGCTATTCCCGGCAAACCGCGCGCCACCTCGTATCGAACTTCTCCCTGCCTTCGGCGATCATTGCTCACCGCTCAGGCGTGGGCGGGACCACTCCAATCCCGGGAAACGATAAGCTGGAAAGCGAGATCTCGCGGCCCAACATCTACGGCAATGATAACGATCACCGGGCCGATGGAGTTCGGCACGATATGGCGAAGTCCACCGCGAGGCGAAATTTGGCAGCCTTGGAGTGACAAGGTGGGCATCGCTCCCCGCGGCCGGATGGATCGTGTTTGCTGGTATCGGCGGCCTCAGCCACGGCAACCGGAGAGCAGTTGAGAACGCGGACAGCTCAAAGCCACGCCGGACACGTTCGAGCCCGCCCGGCGCTCGACGAATGCTGTGTATGGGCAGCTGAAGCAGCACATCCTCGACAATCGCTATCCGCCAGGCGCGCAGATCCTCGAGAGCGAGATCGCGGCCGAGCTGGACGCTTCGCGGACACCGGTTCGCGAGGCCTTCGTGCGGTTGCAGCAGGAGGGGCTGCTCGAGATCGTGCCGCGCCATGGCGTGCGCATCTCGGCGCTTTCGCCCGGCGACATGCGTGAGATCTACGAAGTGCTCATGTCGCTCGAACCGACCGCCGTCGAGCTTCTGGCCCGGCGCAGGCCGGATAGGGCGGAGCTCGCCCATCTGATAACGTCCTGCGATGCGATGGAATCAGCGCTGGAGGGCACGCCCGACCTGCAGGCCTGGGCCGCGGCCGACGAAGCCTTCCACCTCCATCTCGCGCGCCTCTGCGGCAACAAGCGCCTGGCGGCGATGATCATGCAGGTCTGGGACCAGGCGCATCGCGCACGCATGTTCACGCTCTCGCTGCGGCCGTTGCCGGTCCAGTCCACCGCCGAGCACCGCGCCGTGGTCGAGGCCATCCTCGCCGGGAATGTCGAGCGCGCCCGCGAAATCTACCACGAGCATCGCAAGCGCGGCGGTCTCGAGCTCACCAGCATCATCGAACGACACGGAATCCAGAGGCTATGACGTCGAACTCATTCCATCTTGCCGTGATGCCCGGCGAAGGCATCGGCATCGAAGTCATGGAGGCTGCGGCCATCGTGCTGGACGCGGTCGAGAAACGCTTCGACCTGTCCTTTCGCCAAGAGAACATTCCCGGCGGTGCCCATCATTACAAGGAGACCGGCGCCATCCTGCCCAAGGACGGGCTGGAGCGTGCCGGCAAGGCCGACGCCATCCTGTTCGGAGCGATGGGCTGGCCGGACATCCGCTTTCCGGACGGGACCGAGATCGCGCCGCAGCTCGACATGCGGATAGCCTTTGGCCTCTATGCCGGCGTTCGGCCGATCCGCGCCATTCCCGGCACGCCGGCCATTCTCACCCATGAGCGCTGGAAAGACATCGACTTCGTGATCGTGCGCGAGTCGACCGAAGGCATGTTCGCCTCGCGCGGCAAAGGCGAAATCATCGACGACGAGGAGGCGCGCGACACGCAGGTCATCACCCGCAAGGTCACCGAGCAGCTCACCTGGCTCTCCGCGCCGATTGTCCAGAAGATGGTGTGCGGCTGTATCTCCTTGACCTTGGCGAGCGCCCGGTCGACGTCGATCGGGTAGATCTTGTCGCGGCTGACGCCGTCGGCGAGCAGCGCCGCCTCCAGCATGCTCTCGATATTGTTGCGGAGCGTGCGCTTGCCTGGGAATTCTTTGACGTTCCAGAAGTCCTTCCAGTTCTTAGGCGCCGGGCCTTTAAACGCCTTGGCGTCGTAGGTCAGCACGAAGAAATAGAGATAGGCGCCGACGCCCCAGTCCGAGCGATGCGCGGCGCAGACCTTGTCCTGCGACGCGATCGACCAGTCGACCTTCTCCAGCAGGTTCTGGCGGCCGAGCTCGATCGAGGCCAGCACAGTGCGGTCGCAGACGTCTCAGGTGACAGTGCCGCTCTCGACCATCGCCTTGATCTTGCCGGAGCTCGGCCCCGAGTCATTGATCAGCACCCTCGCGCCGAGATTGGCGGCGTTGAAGGGCTGCGCCCAGATCGCGTCACAGGATTGCGGTCACTATCTTTAACTGCGGCAAACTTCGCCTTTCCCAACAGCCAGCCGGCACGTCCGAAAGCCCGACTTGACACGCGATGTCTTGGCTGCTTACACTTAACTTAATGGTTAAGTTTAAGGACGCGCAGCTCGATCGAACCTTCTCTGCCCTGGCGGATCCGACGCGGAGGGCCTTGCTGGCGCGCTTGGAGCGGGAGGACGGGCTGTCGGTCAGCGAGCTGGCGAAGCCGTTTCCGGTCTCGCTCCCGGCCATCATGAAGCATCTCGACGTCCTCTCGGATGCCGGGCTGCTGACGCGGACCAAGGCGGGGCGCACCGTGTCCTGCCACCTGAATGCGGAGCCGATGGAGGAGGCGATGGGCTGGCTGGCGCGCTATCAGCGGTTCTGGACCGAGCGCCTGGATGCGCTGGAAGCGCTGCTCGAAGCGCGGCGCAAGGGTGAAGGCTGAAGAGCCGGGACAAAAAACGCCAAGAGGCTGAAGAGCCAAGAGGCTAGAGGGCGGGAGAGGGAAGAGGGCATATGCATCAACCGGTGACACCCAGCCTCACGATGAAGCGCCGCCTCAATGCCTCGCCGGCCGAGGTCTACCAGGCCTGGACCGACCCGGACCTGCTCGTGCGCTGGTTCGGACCGGAGAATGTCGTGGCGCAGGAGGCGGAGATCGATCCGCGCGTCGGCGGTGCCTATCGCGTCGTGATGATCGAAAACACCGGCGAGCGCCACGAGGTTCTCGGCCGCTATCTCGAGGTCGTCGAGAATGAGCGCCTCGTCTTCAGCTGGTCCTGGATCACCACGCCCGAGCGGGTCTCGCGCGTCACCGTCACGCTCAAGCCGGATGGCGAGGGCACGATCCTGACGCTCCTGCACGAGAAGCTCGCCGACGATGCCGCCGTCCGCGGCCACACCCATGGCTGGACGGGCACCATGGTCAAGCTCGAGGCCTATTTCGCCTGAGCGAACGCGCGCCGCGGCATGATCCGCGCCGCGCCGAAGAAGCCGCCGGCCCGGAGCCGGCGGAAATTGGAGGAGAGGAGACGATGGAACACAGGATCGTATCCCGTGAGGAGTGGCTTGCCGCGCGCAAGCTGCACCTCGCCAATGAGAAGGAGCTGACACGCCGGCGCGACGCCCTGTCGGCCGAGCGGCGCGCGCTGCCCTGGGTCAGGATCGGGAAGAATTACACCTTCGAGGGATGGGATGGGGCGCTGTCGCTGGGCGATCTCTTCGCCGGCAACAGCCAGCTGATCATCTACCACTTCATGTTCGGGCCGGGTGCCCGGGAGGGCTGCCCGAGCTGCTCGTTTCTCGCCGATCATTTCGACGGCGCCAACCGGCACCTGAGGCATCACGATGTCAGCCTCGTCGTGGTCTCGCGCGCCCCTTACGCCGAGTTCCAGAATTTCCGGCACCGCATGGGCTGGGATTTCCCTTGGGTCTCCTCGGCCAACAGCGACTTCAACCACGACTTCCATGTCTCGCCGAGCGCGGAGGAGAAGGCGGCGGGCCGCTACGAGTACAATTACGCGATGCATGACGGGCAGAGCGGCGAGATGCCGGGCTTCAGCGTCTTCTATCGCAACGAGGCCGGCGAGATCTTCCACACCTACTCGACCTATGCCCGCGGCGGCGACCTCCTGATCGGCGCCCATAACTTCCTCGACATGACCCCGAAGGGGCGCAACGAGGTCGGAATCATGGATTGGGTCCGCCATCATGACCGCTATCCCAGCAAGCCTCTGGGCGCGGCGAGTTTCCAGCCTGAGCTCGCCGTGAGCTCCCGCTGCGATTGAGAACGATTTTGCGGACCCATTCCGGGTCTGTCGTGTTGATATCAACATTTATCGAGCTGCTGCCGATGCAGCCGCGAACAGGGAGATATGCAATGGCTTACGTCGATGGTTTCGTCGTGGCGGTGCCCGCCGCGAACAAGGAAGAGTACCGCAAGCAGGCGGCCGACGCGGCGCCGCTGTTCAAGGAATTCGGCGTCAGGCGCCATGTCGAGGCCTGGGGCGACGATGTTCCGGACGGCAAGGTGACCGACTTCAAGGGCGCCGTGAAGGCGACGCCGGACGAGGTCGTGGTCTTCTCCTGGTTCGAATATCCCGACCGGGCGACGCGCGACGCCGCCAACGAGAAGATCATGAGCGATCCGCGCATGAAGGCGATGGGCGAGGCCATGCCCTTCGACGGCAAGCGCATGATCTATGGCGGCTTCGCCCCGATTCTCGACGAAGGCGAGGGCGGCGCGATGGGCTATCTCGACGGTGTCCTCGTCGCCGTGCCTGACGAGCGCAAGGCGGCCTACCGCGATTTCTCCGCCGGGCACGCGGCCTTGTTCAAGGAATACGGCGCCCGTCGCGTGGTCGATGCCTGGGGCGACGATGTGCCGGACGGCAAGCTCACCGACTTCAAGGGCGCGGTGAAGGCGCAGGCCGGCGAGACGGTGGTCTTCAGCTGGGTCGAATGGCCCTCCCGAGAGGTGCGCGCCGCCGCCTGGGGCAAGATGATGTCGGATCCGCGCATGGCGGCGATGGAGATGCCTTTCGATGGTAAGCGAGTCGTCTATGGCGGCTTCGCTCCGATCCTCGACACCGCGCGCGGCTGAGGCCGCTGGGGCGGACAAGACGAAAGCGTGCCGTTTCTGCAAGGAAGCGCACGGTCATCCCGGGCTTGGCCCGGGGGCCATGCCGGAACGTCGCCGATCAAGGTTCAGGCATGGATCCCGGATCTTCGCTTCGCTCCGTCCGGGATGACCCGCGTTTCCATCGAAGCGCGGCAGCCCCAGGGTCTTGCTACACGCAACGGCTATGCGGGGGTGGCATCTTGCCCCCGCCGGCCAAATCGCCGAGAGATCGGGCGGCTTCACCGGATCTCTCGTCATGTTTGCTGGCATCCCCATCGGCGATCTCGCCTTCCTCGCCGTCTCGCTCGTGCTGGCCGGCGCGGTCACCGGCCTTCTCGCTGGCGTCTTCGGCGTCGGTGGCGGCGCGGTCATCGTGCCCGTGCTCTACGAGATCTTCCGCGTCATCGGCGTGGCGGAGGAGGTGCGCATGCCGCTCAGCGTCGGCACCTCGCTCGCGATTATCATCCCGACGTCGATTCGCTCCTTCAACGCCCACCGCGCCAAGGGGCTGGTCGATCTCTCGATCCTCAAGGTCTGGGCCGTGCCCGTGATCGTCGGCGTCCTCGCCGGAAGCTGGATCGCCCGTTTCGCACCGGCCGATCTCTTCAAGATCGTCTTCGTCGTGGTCGCCACGATCTCGGCGCTGCGCCTGCTCTTCGCCGCCGATCGCTGGAAATTCGGCGAGGATATGCCCGGCAAGCCGCTGATGGTGGCCTATGGCGGTATCATCGGCGTGCTCTCGGCGCTGATGGGTATCGGCGGCGGCCAGCTCTCCAGCCTGTTCATGACCTTCTACGGCCGGCCGATCCATCAGGCGGTCGCGACGTCATCGGGCTTGGGCGTGCTGATCTCGATCCCGGGCGCGCTCGGCTTCATCTATGCCGGCTGGCCGCAGATGGCCCTGGGCACGTTGCCGCCGCTTTCGCTCGGCTATGTCTCGCTGATCGGCATGATCCTGTTCATCCCGACCTCGATCTGGACCGCCCCGATCGGTGCCAGCCTCGCTCATCGGCTCTCCAAGCGCCGCCTCGAGATCGCCTTCGGCCTGTTCCTGCTTTTCGTCGCCAGCCGCTTCGTCTGGTCGCTGATCCACTGAGGCGACCGGCCATGAGCGAGACCGCGATCCGGTTGCTGCGGCCCGAAGACCATGAGGCGTTGACAGCGCTGATGGTCGAGATGCAAGGGCATTACAGCGTGCCGTGCCCGGCTACCGAGGAGATTCTTGCGGGCCTCGCGGCTCTGCCGGCCGGCGTCGATATCCTGATCGCGGTCAAGGGCGCGGCGGTGCTCGGCTTCGCCTCCGCCTGCAATCTCTATCCGGGTCCGGGCCTGAAGAGCGGCTTCTTCCTCAAGGAAATCTACGTCGCCGATGCAGCCCGCGGTGCCGGGCTCGGCCGCAAATTGATGACGGCGCTCGCCGAGCTGGCAGTGGAGCGCGGGCACCGACGCATCGACTGGACGGCCGATGCCGACGACGCGGCTTTGCTGCGCTTCTACGATGGCCTCGGCGCTGCCACCTATCCGAAGAAGGTGTTCTATCGGCTGACCGGCGATGCGCTGGTTCGTCTCGCCAGCGCGGATCAAGACTGACCTTCAGTCCTTGCGATCGGCCAATCGCTTCGGCAGCACCGCCATGATCGCCAGCCGCTCGGCTTCGCTCAATCGGCCCCATTGCGCGATCTCGGCGAGCGTCCGCCCGCAGCCCTCGCAGAGCTTGCTCATGGGGTCGATCACGCAGATTTTGATGCAGGGCGTCGAGGCGGCGCTCACCGTCCCACCCACCCCAGAGCCAGCGCCAGCCCGAGATAGATCGCGATCTCGGCGAGCTGCTGGGCCGCGCCAAGGATGTCGCCCGTCTGCCCGCCGATGAGCCGCCGTGCCATGCGCGACAACACGGCAGCCGCGCCATGCGCCAGCGCGAACCCGATCAGTAGTCCAGCGATCGGCAATTGCGCCGCAAGGCCAATCCCGGTCGCGAGAAAGAGGCTGAGTCCCAAAGCGATCCGCGCCGTCAGCACCGTCGGCTGGCCGACGGCCGCCGCAGCCCCGCTGTTGCGTGCCGCCGGCTGCGTCGCGAGCATGAACAGTCCTTCTGCACGCGACCAGGGCGCCGCCACGAGCACCGTGGCCGCCGCCGCCCATGCGCCGGACCTGTCGAGGATCATCGCGATCAGGCTCGCACGTAGCAGCAGCGAGAGCCCCAGCGCCAGCGCGCCATAGGAGCCGATGCGGCTATCCTTCATGATCTCCAGCCGGCGCTCGACCGTATGCCCGCCGAAGAGACCGTCGGCGGTATCGGCCAATCCGTCCTCATGGAAAGCGCCCGTCGTCAGCGCGAGCGTCGTCAGCGCCAGCGCTGCGACGATGAAGCCACTAAGCCCTGCAAGCCCGGCCCCCAGCGCGACGAGCGCGGCCGGCGCGGCGATGACCAGCGCAGCGAAGGGCAGGGCGCGCGGCACCTCACGGAAATCCGGAATGCCATGGCCATCGCTCTCGCCAGGCAGCAACGGCATGGGCAGGCGCGACCAGAAGCGCAGGCAGATCGCGGTCGCGATTCCCCAGCCCGGCCAGTCCGGCGGGGGCGCCTCGCTCGTGGTTTCGGCCTCTGCCATGCCTGCCGCGTCGTCTCGCTCGATTGTCTTCACGCTCCCGACCCTATAGCAGCAGCGCTAATCCTGCCGCCATGCCGATGCGCTGATGCGGCGCCCTCGCGAGATGGATTTGACCATGGCCGCCTCCGGATTGCCCTTCGATGATATCCGCGAGCTCATCGCCGCGATGCCCGGCCCCGACATGGCGGCGGCCAATGCGGTGCGCGCCCGCGACGCCAACCTCACCAAGCCGGCCGGCAGCCTCGGCCGCCTGGAGGAGATCGCCGAATGGCTCGCCGCCTGGCAGGGCAAGGCTCCGCCGGAAGTCAGGCGCCCGCTGGTCTGCGTCTTCGCCGGCAACCATGGTGTGGTCGCGCAGGGCGTCTCGGCTTACCCGCAGACGGTGACGCGGCAGATGCTGGAGAATTTCGCCGCCGGCGGCGCTGCGATCAACCAGATCTGCGCGGCCTATGATCTCGGCTTCAAGGTCTTCGACCTCGCGCTCGACCTGCCGACTGGCGACTTCACCCAGACCGACGCGCTCGACGAGCGCGCCTGCGTCGCCACCATGGCCTTCGGCATGGAAGCGCTCGTCGGCGGCACCGACCTGCTCTGCCTCGGCGAGATGGGCATCGGCAACACCACCTCGGCGGCGGCGATCTATGCGGCGCTCTATGGTGGCGATGCCGCGCATTGGTGCGGTCGCGGCACCGGCGTCGACGACGAGGGGCTGAAGCGCAAGGTCGCGGCGGTGGAAGCCGGCCTCGCTTTGCATCGCGCCCATCTCAAGGACCCGCTCGAAGTGCTCCGCCGTCTCGGCGGGCGCGAGGTCGCGGCGATCTGCGGCGCCATCATCGCCGCGCGCTCGCAGCGCATCCCGGTGATCCTCGACGGCTATGTCGTGACGGCCGCCGCGGCGATCCTGCACGCGATCGAGCCTTCGACCATCGACCATTGCATCGCCGGCCATCTCTCGGCAGAGGGCGCCCATGCCGACGTGCTCGCCCGTCTCGGCAAGGTGCCGCTGCTGGCGCTCGACATGCGCCTCGGCGAGGGCACGGGCGCTGCGCTTGCCGCCGGCCTCGTCAAGGCAGCGGCGGCGGTCCATTCGGGCATGGCGACCTTCGAGCAGGCACAGGTCACGCGGAAGGATTGATTCCAGCCGTCATGCGCAGACCTGACCCGAGCATCTCGGAAACCAGCATCTTTTTTGTCCTGAGATTCTCGGGTCGAAGCTTCGCCTCGCCCGAGAATGACGGCGGTGGAGCTCCTACTCCGCGTAATCCGTCTTCAATCCCGCCCGCTCGGCATGGCGCTCCTGTGCCAGCTCGATCAGCCGTGTGATCAGGGCGGGGTAAGGCAGGCCGGAGGCCTCCATCATCTTCGGATACATGCTGATCGCGGTGAAGCCCGGCAGCGTGTTGATCTCGTTGAAGTAGAAGGCGCCGCTCTGGCGATCGAGGAAGAAATCGACGCGCGCGAGACCGCTGCATTCCAGCGCAAGGAAGGCATCGATCGCGAGCTGCCGCACGCGCGCCATCTGCGCGGCATCGAGCTTGGCCGGCAGGTCGACGCTGGCGCCGTCCTGGTCGAGATACTTCGCCTCGTAGGAGTAGAATTCATGCTGCGGGCCGGCATTGAGTTCGCTGGCGACGCTCGCCACCGGCGGATCGCCGTCGAGCACCGCGACCTCGATCTCGCGGGCATCGATGCCCTGCTCGATCAGGACCTTGGTGTCGTACTGGAAGGCGTCGGTGAGCGCGGCGTCGAGCGCCTCCCAGCTCTTGACCTTATGGACGCCGACGCTGGAGCCCATGTTGCAGGGCTTGACGAAGACGGGGAGCGTGAGCCGCCCCTCGGCCGCCTTGGCCGAGCCCGCGGGATCGCGCCGCCAGTCGCGGCGGGATAGGGCGAGATAAGGCGCGACCGGCAGGCCGGCGAGCGCCGCCAGCCGCTTCGCGATGTCCTTGTGCATGCCGACCGCCGAGGCCAGCACTCCCGAGCCGACATAGGCCGCCCCGGCGAGTTCCAGCAGGCCCTGCATCGCGCCATCCTCGCAGAGCGGGCCATGGATCACCGGGAACACGACATCGACCGGCGCGATCGCCGGCGCGGTGCTGTCGGCAGGCAGGATCGCGGTGCGCTCGCCTTGCGGCTCCAGCCGGATCGCGGGCGAATCCGTTGGGATGGGCAGGCTCTCGGTATTGGCCCCTTCGATCCGGCGCAAGTCGTGGCACTGCCAGCGGCCCTGCTTATCGATGCTCACCGGGACGGGCTCGAAGCGCTCGCGGTCGATATAGCGCAGGACCGAGGCCGCCGATTTCAGCGATACCTCATGCTCGCCCGACTTACCCCCATAGAGCACGGCGACGCGCGTTTTCCGGTTCATGATCCGATGGTCCGAGAGGCTGGAGGAAATGCCTGAACGAGGCTGTGAAAGGATGTCGCCGAGCGATGAGGCGAGATTCGGGCGGCTGGATCAGGCGGCGCGCGGCTTCGCCTTCGGTTCGGGCAAGGCGGCGAGCGTGTCCATCACGCGTTCGGCCGGCAGCGTGATCGTCACCTCGGTGCCGGCGCGCGGCTTGGACTTGAGGAGGAAGCCGCCGCCATGCAGGTCGATCAGCCCCTTGACGATCGGCAGGCCGAGGCCTGAGCCCTGCTCGGCCGTCTTGATCGCAAGGGAGCCACGCCCGAAGCTCTGCATCACGATCGGAATCTCGTTCTCGGGAATGCCGGGGCCGGTATCGGTGACGGAGACATATTGTCCGCCCGTCGCGGTCCAGCCGACCTTGACGGTGATTTCGCCACCCTGGGGCGTGAACTTGATCGCGTTCGAGAGCACGTTGAGCACGGCCTGACGGATGGCGCGCTCATCGGCCCAGACGCGCGGCAGGTCGGGCTCGGCCAGCGCCCGGATGCTCTGGCCCTTGGCCTTGGCCCGCAGCGCCAGCATGTGCTGGCACTCCTCGACGATGCTGGGAAGCGAAAGCGCCTCCTCGTTCAGCTCGTATTTGCCGGCTTCTATGCGCGAGAGGTCGAGAATCTCGTTGATCAGATTGAGCAGGTGCTGGCCCGAGCCGTGGATATCGGCCGAGTATTCCTTGTAGGCGGCATTGGCATGCCCGCCGAAGATCTCGTTCTTCATCACCTCGGAAAAGCCGAGGATGGCGTTGAGCGGCGTGCGCAACTCGTGGCTCATCGTCGCGAGGAAGCGCGATTTGGCGAGGTTTGCCTCTTCCGCCTTGCGCCGGGCCTCGTCCGAATTGGCGTTGGCGGTTTCGAGCTCGGCGATCAGCGCGTCCTTCTCGGCCCTGAACACGATCGAGGCGACCGAGCTCGCATAGAGCCGGTTGGCGAGGAAGATGAAGAAGAGCTGGGCCGAGGCCGCCATCAGCGCCATGGTGACGCTGTCCATGTCGCGCCGGTCCCAGAAGAAGACCATGATTCCGAGGATGATCGGGCTCAGCCCGGCATAGACCGCGATCGGGATCGTCGCCGAGAGCATGACGGTGAGCGCGCTGACGATCAGCAGGGCGGTGGTGGCGAAGACCTTGGCACCGGGCGCATCGACCGAGACGAACAGGAACAGCAGCAGCGACCAGGTCAGGCCGTGCATGCCCTCGGCGAGGGCGAAGAGCCGGCGCCAGAATTTCAACCGGACCTCGCCGGCAGCCTTTGTCAGGAAGCGTCGCGCCATCAGCACGATGATCATCGTCGAGAGCAGCACCGTGCCGCTCCAGACCGCGACGAGCGGAGCAGGCAGCCAGAGGCAAGAGGCGGCGGCGATGCCAAGCACGAGGACCAGCGTGCCGGCGGAGCCCGCGATCCGGTATTGCGCGAAGACGCGCAGCAGTTCGTTGTCGAAGGCGCGTTCCAGCCCGGTCGAGGAGGTCAGCCGTTCGCGCGCGGACTTGACCTCGCGCGTGACCAGCTTCCGGCGTGCCACGGCCGAGGGGTCGGGTCCGCGCCCGCGCTGCACCTGTTCGGCCGTCACTTCCGCCATGATAGGGAGCGTGTATCCTCGTTCGGTCCCTGCGGCATGCAGGGCCCGGCTCGCCATCATGGACACCAAATCGTTAAGCTCTTCCTGATGGCACCCTTCGGATTCGGTCGCTCCCGCTATGGACCTTTCGGCTGGCGCCGCGTCGGCCGGCCGGTCGACTTCGTCGTGGCGCTCGGCCTGCTCGGCTTTCTCGGGCTTGCCGGCGCGATCCTGCAGTATCGGCTCGGGCCGGCGCGCGAACTCACGGGAGCGGCTCAGGCGATCGATGGCGATTCGGTCCGGCTGCTCGGCGAGGAATTGCGTCTGGAAGGCATCGACGCACCCGAATACCGCCAGAGCTGCACTGCCCGCGACGGCAGGCCGGTTGCGTGCGGGCGCGAGGCGCGCCGCGCGTTGCAGGCGATGCTGGCGCGCGGCGAGACGCATTGCGAGATCGGCAAGGCCGATCGCTATGGCCGCGGCCTCGCCCGCTGCCGGCAGGGCGGCACCGACATCAACGCGACGCTGGTGCGCGAAGGCCATGCGGTCTCCTACGGCGCCTACCGTGCCGAGGAGGACGCGGCGCGAGCCGCCGGCCGCGGCATCTGGGCCACGCAGTTCGAGCGCCCGGAAGCCTGGCGCCGCAGCCACTCTCGCTGAGGCTTTCCGCCTTGCTGGCGTCATGAAGCGCCGGCAATCCGGTTGACCTTCCGGCGTGGGCCGTGATCGGGTACGGCGGCAGACGGAGGGGATCCGATGAAGCTCTATGATGGCGGACGGGCGCCGAATCCACGACGGGTCCGCATCTTCTTCGCCGAGAAGGGCGTGCCGCTGCCGGAGCTCGTGCCGGTCGACATCGCCAAGAAGGAGCACAGGACCGAGGCTTTCACCCGGCTCAACCCCGCCCAGCGCCTGCCTGTCCTCGAACTCGACGACGGCACGGCACTCGCCGAGACCATCGCGATCTGCCGCTATATCGAGGCGCTGCACCCGCAGCCGCCGCTCTTCGGCCGCGATGCGAAGGAGCAGGCGACCATCGAGATGTGGAACCGCCGCGTCGAGCTCGGCCTCTTCGCCAGCGTCGCCGCCGTCTTCCGCCACAGCCATCCCTCGATGGCGGAGCTGGAGGAGCAGGTGCCGGAATGGGCCGAGGCCAATCGCGACCAGATGGACGACCATCTCTGGCTGCTCGAATTGCAGCTCGCGGCCAATCCCTTCATCTGCGGCGATGCCCTGACGGTGGCCGACATCACGGCCGGCATCGCCATCGATTTCATGAAGCCGTCGCGCATCCCGCTGCCGGAGGATTTCGTCCATATCCGCCGCTGGCATGGCGAATTGTCCGGCCGCCCGAGCTGGAAGATCTGATGCGCCGGTTCGCTTTGGCCCTGCTCGCCGTCCTGACCTCGCCCGCTCATGCACCGGCCGCCGAAAGGCTGAGCGGCCAGGCGATCGAGCGCGCCTTCCGGGGCAATACGGTCTCCGGCCGCTACACCAATGGCGGCTTCTTCACCGAATATCACGACCCCGATGGCAGGGCGCTCGGCCATAACGGCTGGCAGTCCAATGCCGATGCCTGCTGGATCACCAAGCCGGATAGCATCTGCTACTATTACGGCCCGCAGACCGATCGCACGGTGCATTGCTTCTCGGTTGAGATGAGCGGCGATCTCTACGTCCTGCGCAACAACGGCAACGGCATGGTCAACGCGCTGGCCAAGGTCGAACTCGGCAATCCCCGCAATCATAGCGATAACGGCACGCCCTGGTATTGCGACGGGCTTATCTCGCGGGCGCCCGGTCCCCCGATGAGCCGGAAGCTGGCGCGGCGCTGATGACCAGGCTCGCAGGTATCGCCGGCTTTGCGTTCGGCCTGCTGGCCGCAAGCCAGGCACCTGCGGTCGAGCGCCTGAGCGGCGATCAGATCAGGCGGCTCTTCGAGGGCAACACCGTCTCCGGCCGCTATTCCGGCAGCAACCTGCCGTTCAGTGAGTATCATCACGCCGATGGTCGGGCGAGCGGGCATAATCGCCATCTGACGAATACCGATGCCTGCTGGACCACGACGCCGGATTCCGTCTGCTATTATTACGGACCACTCGAAACGCGCCGCACCTATTGCTTCGCCATCGAGACCAGCGGCGACCTGATCGTCATCCGCAGCCGCCCGAGCGGCCGGATCAACGGCCTCGCTCGCGTCGAGAAGGGCGATCCATACGACTACGCCACGAAGAAATCCGACTGGGTTTGCGACGGCCTGATCTCGCGGGCACCGGGCCGGTCGCGTCTGGCAGGCCGATGAGCCCCGGCGAGGGGCTCGATGAGGTGCTGGCGGAGCTGCGAGCCTGCCGCATCTGCCGTGACGCTCCGCTCTACCTGCCGCCCTTGCCGCATCAGCCCCGCCCGGTCATCCAGGCTGCGGCGACGGCCCGGCTCTGCATCGCCGGGCAGGCGCCGGGCACCCGCGTCCATGCCAGCGGCCGGCCCTTCACCGACCCTTCGGGCGTGCGCCTGCGCAGTTGGCTCGGCATCGACGAAGCGCTGTTCTACGATGCGGCCAAGGTGGCGATCGTGCCGATGGGGTTCTGCTTTCCCGGCCTCGATGCCAAGGGCGGCGACAAGCCTCCGCGGCGGGAATGCGCGCCGACCTGGCGGAGCCGCGTTTTCGCGGGTCTGCCGCGGGTCGAACTCGTGCTGGCGATCGGGCGTTATGCCCAGAGCTGGCATCTCGGTGCGAAGGAAGCGGCCAATCTCTCCGCGACCGTCGCTGACTGGCGTGAAATCCTCGCGCGGCCGGGCTTTCCGCGCGTCCTGCCGCTGCCGCACCCGTCATGGCGCAACAATGCCTGGCTCAAGCGCAACCCGTGGTTCGAGAAGGAACTCCTGCCCGCCTTGCGGCAGGAAGTGACGCGCCTGCTGCGGTAGTCCGGATGCTCAGTAGCGGAAGGGGCCGGAATCGAGCCCGCGATTGACCTGGCCACGCACGCCGACCACCGTGCGGACGGGACCGAGCGCTGTCTGGCCGCGGCTTTCGAGATAGACTACCCCGTCGGCGCGGCTGCCATAGCCATTGCGGGAGCTCTTGCCGAATTCGGCTCGGACGGCGCCGCCCGCCCGCACGCAGAACGCCGAACCTTCCATCCGGATGAAGCCCGCGCCGTATTCCGGGCAGGGACGGGCGGCGGAACCGGGTTTGGCGGCCGGTTTCGCGGTGGCCTCGTACGGCGCTGATTTCCGGGGCAACGGCTCGCCGATCGACTGTGCCGAAGCTGCCGTTGCGAGGCCGGTCAGAAGCAGGGCGAGGGTGGCGGTGCGGAGCATGGCGAACATCCGTGGCGACGGTCCTTGCTACTGAGCCAGCAAGGCGCAGTTGTGGCAAGATCGCCCGTTCAGGCCCGGCCATAGAAAAACCCCGGCTCGCGCCGGGGTGAGTATCCCTCGCGCTACGGGCTCTGTTGGATCAGAGCTGATTCGAAACGCGCGAGCGGATCAGGAAGTTGTCGAAGGTGTATTCGGCGATCTGGAACCAGAGATATTCGTCGCCGCGGAAGGCCGCCATCGAATCGTAGATCTTCTTGAAGTCCGGATTCTTGGCCGAGGTCTCGGCATAGACCTCCTTCGAGGCCTTCAGGCAGGCTTCGAGGATCTCCTGCGAGAACGGGCGCAATTGCGCGCCACCGGCGACCAGACGCTTCAGGGCCGGCGGATTGCGGGCGTCGTATTTCGCCTGCATGTCGATATTGGCCTGGGCCGCGGCCGTGGTGAGCAGCGATTTGTAGGTCTTCGGCAGCTCTTCCCATTTCTTCGTGTTGATGAAGAAATGCAGTGAGGCGCCGCCTTCCCACCAGCCCGGATAATAGTAATACGGCGCAACCTTGTTGAAGCCGAGCTTCTCGTCATCGGCCGGGCCGACCCACTCGGCCGCGTCGATCGTGCCCTTTTCGAGCGCCGGATAGATGTCGCCGCCGCCGATCTGCTGCGGCACGACGCCGAGCTTGCTCATCACCTGCCCGGCGAAGCCGCCGATGCGCATCTTGATGCCCTGCAGGTCGGCGACCGTCTTGATCTCCTTGCGGAACCAGCCACCCATCTGGCAGCCGGTATTGCCGCCGGGCAGGGCGTAGATGCTCGCCTTCCTGTAGAATTCGTTCAGCAGCTCGTTGCCGCCGCCATGGTAGAACCAGGCGTTCTGCATGCGCGCATTGAGCCCGAACGGCACCGCGGTGCCGAAAGCGTAGGTCGGATCCTTGCCGACATAGTAATAGGACGCGGTGTGGCACATCTCGACGGTGCCGTTCGTGACGGCATCCGCCGCCTGCAATGCCGGCACGATCTCGCCGGCCGCAAAAACCTGGATCTGAAAGTTGCCGTCGGTCGCTTCCGAGACGGCTTTGGCGAGAACTTCAGAAGCCCCGTAGATGGTATCCAGCGATTTCGGGAAGGATGAGGTGATGCGCCACCTGATCTCCGGCATCGACTGCGCGATGGCCGGACTGGCGATCGCGCCCGCAGCTGCCCCTGCCGCTGCGGTCTTCAAGAATAGGCGTCGCTTCATCAACCATACCCTCCCTCTGGGTCTCGCCGGTTTTCCGGTCGTGCCGATGCGCGCCAGCAAAGCAGGTCTGTTGGCCGGCGCAAGAGAAATTTGCATAGCTATCATGCAATTTCATCATGAATCGACGCCGAACCCTGTTTTTCGCAGATCGATCATGGGCGGGAGAGGGGAAGGACCGAGCCCGGAATGCAGCAAGGCCCGGCTTTCGCCGGGCCTTGCTTTGTCGAGCGATTGTCGCGCCGGTAAGCTCAGCGAGCGCGGGTGCGGACCTGGAAGACGTCGAAGCTGAGCTCGGCGACCTGCCACCAGAGATACTGGTCGGAACGGAAGGCAGCCATGGCGTCGATCGCCTTCTTGAAGTCCGGGTTCTTGGCCGAGATCTCGGCATAGAGCTCGTTGGAGGCCTTCAGGGAAGCTTCCATCACGTCCTGCGGGAACGGGCGAAGCTGCGTGCCGGCCGCGACGAGGCGCTTCAGCGCCGCCGGGTTCACTACGTCGTAGCGGGCGGCCATCTGCGTGTTGGCATAGGTGCAGGCGGCGGTCAGCGCGGCCTGGTAGGCCTTCGGCAGGGCGTTCCACTTCTCCAGGTTGACGAAGGCGTGCACGGTCGGGCCGCCCTCCCAGAAGCCCGGATAATAGTAGTACGGTGCGACCTTGGCGAAACCGAGCTTCTCGTCGTCATAGGGGCCGACCCACTCGGCGCCGTCGATCGTGCCCTTCTCGAGCGCCGGGTAGATGTCGCCGCCGCCGATCTGCTGCGGCACGACGCCGAGCTTGCTCAGCACCGAGCCGGCGATGCCGCCGATGCGCATCTTCAGGCCCTGGAGGTCGGCGACCGACTTGATCTCCTTGCGGAACCAGCCGCCCATCTGCGCGCCGGTATTGCCGCAGGGCAGGCCGTAGATGTTGAACTTCTTGTAGAACTCGTTGAACAGTTCGTTGCCGCCGTTCTGGAACAGCCAGGCGTTCTGCTGGCGGGCATTGAGGCCGAATGGCACCGAGGCGGCGACAGCGAAGGTCGGGTCCTTGCCGACATAGTAGTACGAGACGGTGTGGGCCATCTCGACGGTGCCGTTGGTCACGGCGTCGGCCGCCTGCAGCGCCGGCACGATTTCACCGGCCGCGAAGACCTGGATCTGGAACTTGCCGTCGGTCAGCTCGGAGACCATTTTCGCCATGATCTCGGCGCCGGCATAGATCGTGTCGAGGGACTTCGGGAAGCTCGACGCCAGGCGCCATTTGATTTCCGGATTCGACTGGGCGACGGCCGGCATGGCGACGGCGGTCGCAGCGGCGCCGGCTGCGGCGGTCTGGATAAACTGACGACGCTTCATCTAGGGACTCTCCTCGGATGTCTGGCGGGTGCGGGCGTTTCGAAACAGCTTCTGCCGCCCGGCGTTCGGAATCGGGTTGTAGCGAATGGGTTTTCGAAGCGCGAGGGATTTCATCGCCGATTCCTGCGACTTTCGGCTAGTTTCCGTCCGCATCTTGGCGCGCTCCTCCGGCGATGGTTAAAGCGGGCATGATCGAGACCGAAAACCTGCGCCTGCGCCGTCCCGAGATCGATGATCTCGACGCGATCCATGCGATGCGCAGCGACCTGAATGTCGTCCGTTTCCTCGGCGGCCGGGCCCTCAATCGCGAGGAGGCTTGGCACCGGCTGATGCGCCTCGTCGGCCACTGGGCCCTGCGCGGCTATGGCATGTTCGCGGTCGTCGAGAAGGGCAGCGGCGCACTGGTCGGCGAAGTCGGCCTGTTCGACGGTTGCCGGGGCCTGTCCCCCGATTTCGACAATGCGCCCGAGGCTGGCTGGATCCTGGCCAGCGCCGCGCATGGCAAGGGCTATGCGGGTGAGGCTGCGGCGGCGGCCCATCGCTGGTTCGCCGCGACCCATGGCGAGCAGCGCAGCGTCTGCATCATCGCGCCCGAGAATCTTGCCTCCTTCCGCGTGGCGCACAAGCTCGGCTACAAGAGCTTTGGACAGGTCGATTACCATAACGGGCCGATGACGATGCTCGAACGCATCCCCGGCTGAAGAGCGTGAGGCGGGGAGGCCGGCATGGATCAGGACAGGCTCGCGAAGCTGCGGCAGCGTTATGCCGGCGCCGGCGGCGGTGACATTCACCATCCGCACTTCGCCAAGGTGGCCGCAGCCCAGTTCACCGGCGACAAGCGCAAATGGCCCTTCGCCGATGTCGCGACCTTCGTCGGTGCGCCCTACCGCCCCGATGCCCTGACCACGCCCGGCCTCGGCGGGCTCGACGTCGCGATCATCGGCGTGCCGATGGATCTCGGCGTCACCAATCGCGCCGGCGCGCGCCTCGGTCCGCGCGCGGTGCGTGCGATCGAGCGCATGGGGCCGATGGATCATGTGCTGGGCACGGCCCCTTTCACCATGCTCAAGGCGGCCGATATCGGCGACGTGCCGTTCCGCTCGCGTTACTCGCTGGAGAGCTGCCACGAGGATATCGAGGCGACCTTCAGGACGATCGTCGAGGCCGGCGTTTCGCCGCTGGCCGTCGGCGGCGACCACTCGATCACCTATTCGATCCTGAAGGCGGTCGGCGCGAAGCGCCCGGTCGGCATGGTCCATATCGACGCCCATTGCGATACATCCGGCCCCTATGAGGGTTCGAAATTCCATCATGGCGGGCCGTTCCGGCAGGCGGTGCTGGACGGGGTGCTCGATCCCGAGCGCGTGATCCAGATCGGCATCCGCGGCGGCGCCGAATATCTCTGGGAGTTCTCCTACGAGTCCGGCATGACCGTGATCCACGCCAACGAGGTCGACGATCTCGGCCTGGAGGCGGTGATCGCGAAGGCATTGGCCGTGATCGGCGACGGGCCGACCTATGTCTCCTTCGATGTCGATTCGCTCGATCCGGGCTTTGCGCCGGGTACGGGCACGCCCGAAGTCGGGGGCCTGAGCCCGCGCGAGGCCTTGGCGATCCTGCGGGCGCTGAAGGGACGCGACATCGTCGCCGCGGATGTCGTAGAAGTCGCCCCGCAATACGACGCGACAAGCAACACGGCGCAGTGCGCGGCACAGGTGCTCTTCACCGAGCTCTGCCTGCTGGCTGAGGCGCGCGCTTCGGGAAAAGGACGACCATGATTCGGATTCGATCGATCGCACGGATCGCCGCGCTCGGCGGGCTCTGCCTGCTGGCTCCCGCCGCGCGCGCCGAGGTGCCCGCCAACGGAAAGGCCTATCTGGACGCCGCCTACGCCTCCGTCGAATCGCTGTTCAAGCTGTATGACGGCAAGCCCAACCTGCCGCGCCTGTCGGACCCGGTCGACGGCAAGGTTCTGGCCGATGTCTGGAACGCCCCGGCAATCCTCGGCAAGCCGCCCTATGGCGCTGACGATCTCCCCACGCTGATCGATTTCGTGAAGAAGCAGACCAGCATCCTGCAGGCCTATGCCCTGTTCTCGCCGCAGCCGGGCCGGAAGGCCCCGGACCAGGCGGCGAATGCCGTCGAGTTTCAGGACGAGCTGACCCGGGCGCGCGTCTTCCTGCTTCAGACGGCGGGCGGCGTCCTGTCGGCGATCAATGATTTCGCCGCCAGGCTGAAGGATCAGGACAAGACCGAGGATCGGGCACGGGGCTTGCGGGAGATGCGGCTCGGCCTGCAGGAGATCGTCGTCGGCGCGGCGCTGGCGCTGCGCAGCCCCGAACTGCGCGATGCGAATCGCCTGTTGATCGCGCAGGCCTTCGCCGAGAATGCCGCCGGCATCGCCACCGCACTGGCCCCGCCGGACCGGACTGCGCTCGTGTCGGCGCTCCAGGCGGTTCGCCCGTCCCTGAAGCCGGAAGCGCAGAAGGCGATCACGGATTTCGCCACGGCCGTGACCGCCGCTCCTTGCGAGCTCTTCTGCCTCGTCAACTGAGCGGCGGCGGCGCCGCTCTCAGGGCCGCGTTGCCAGCCAGATCACATGCCGAGCCCCGCCGCCGGTGCGGCGGGCGCGTGCGGTCACCTCTTCGGTGGCGAAGCCGGCCTGGCGCAAACGCCGAGTGAAGCCGTGATCCGGCCCCGAGGACCAGACCGCCAGAATGCCGCCCGGCCGTAATGCCGCCCGGGCGGCCTGCAGCCCCTCCGCCCCGTAGAGCTGGTCGTTGCCGGCGACGGTGAGCCCTTCCGGGCCATTGTCGACATCGAGCAGGATGGCGTCGTGGCGCGCCTTGCCGGCGCCGATCGCGGCGGCGACGTCGGTGACATTCACCCGCACGCGGGTATCGTCGAGAGAGCCGGCGAAGACCGCGGCCATCGGCCCCCGCGCCCAGACGACGACGGCGGGAATGAGTTCCGCCACCTCCACTTGCGCATCATCAGGCAGATGGTCGAGCGCGGCCCGCAGGGTGAAGCCCATGCCGAGGCCGCCGATCAGGATGCTCGGCTGCCGGCGCTGTCCCAGCCTGTCGCAGACCAATGTCGCCAGCGCCTCTTCCGATCCGCTGAGGCGGCTGTTCATCAGCTCGTTGCTGCCGAGCATGATCGAGAATTCGCTGCCGCGCTGCTTGAGCCTGAGGTCGCCGCTGCCGTCCGGCAAGGCTGCCGTATCAAGGGTGGTCCAGGGTATCACGTCGCTCTCGCCTGTCTGGGAAGCCGCCTTATAGCGCATTTGATCCGAGGGCTCGGAAGCCAAAACGATATGCGCAGATTGCATGAAGTATCGCCGCGGGCGTCGTTGATCGGTTGGTGATGCATGGCTATTTCATGTTGCATCGCAGCATTCGCTGCCGCCTTCCGTGAAAGCCCAATACGACGCTCGCCGCGAACGATCGCAGCCTGGACGTATCCGCGTCCGCTCACGCGCCTACCTCGGCAGGGCTCGTGCTGTTCGCGCTCGTCATGGGCGGCTTCGCCATCGGCACCACCGAATTCGCGACGATGAGCCTGCTGCCGTATTTCTCGGCGGGTCTCGGCATCGACGAGCCGACCGCGGGCCATGTCATCAGCATCTATGCGCTCGGCGTCGTCGTCGGCGCGCCCCTGATCGCCGTGCTGGCGGCGCGGATTCCGCGCCGCACGCTATTGATCGGTCTGATGGCCCTCTTCGCGCTCGGCAACGGGTTGAGCGCGCTGGCCCCGACCTATCACTGGATGCTGGTCTTCCGCTTCCTGAGCGGTCTGCCGCACGGCGCCTATTTCGGTGTCGCGGCGCTGGTTGCGGCCTCACTCTCGGCGCCGAATCGCCGGGCGCAATCGGTGGCGCGCGTCATGCTCGGCCTGACGGTTGCGACGATTCTCGGCGTTCCTGCCGCGAGCTGGATGGGGCAGGTGCTGGGCTGGCGCACGGGTTTCGCCATCGTCGCCGGCCTCGCCCTGCTGACGGTGGTCCTGATCGCCCTGTTCGCGCCGCGCGACACCGTCCAGCCGGGCGCGAGCCCGCTGCGGGAGCTCGGCGCCCTGAAGCGGCGGCAGGTCTGGCTGACGCTGGCGACCGGCGCGATCGGCTTCGGCGGCCTCTTTGCTGTCTATACCTATGTCGCCTCGACCCTGATGGCGGTGACCGAGGCTTCGCCCGCGCTCGTTCCCGTCGTGCTCGCGATCTTCGGTCTGGGATTGACGGCCGGCACGCTCGTCGCCGGCTGGGCCGCCGACCGTGCGCTCGTTCCCGCAACCGCGGGCATGCTGCTCTGGAGCGCCTTCTGGCTGGCGGCCTTTCCCTTCGCGGCCGGCAACATCTGGGCGGTCTCGCTGGTCATCTTCATGATCGGCAGCGGCGGCGGACTCGGCGCCATGCTCCAGACCCGCCTGATGGACGTTGCCGACGACGCGCAGACGCTCGCTGCCGCGCTCAACCACAGCGCCTTCAACGCCGCCAATGCGCTCGGCCCCTGGCTCGGCGGCATGGCGATTGCCGCCGGCTACGGCTGGACCTCGACCGGCTGGGTCGGCTCAGGCCTGGCGCTGGGCGGTCTCGCGATCTGGATCGTCGCTGTTCTCGACGCGCGCCGCTGAACCTGATGGCGGGGCCTTTCCGGCCCGCCCATCACCTGCTTCTTTGGTCGCATTCCGGTCAGCGCCGGTCGTTTGGGCGTGCAAGCCGCGAAAAGCTGCGCCGCTCCCTCTTGCGAGCGGCGCGAAACTGCGCCCAATCTGTCGCCACAGAACCGGACCGGGACAACAGGAAGACCGGCCGGCTGAATCTGCGGAGGTTCCATGAAGAGTTTCGTTCGTTTCATCGCGGCGGCGGCGTTGACGGTTGCCGGCGCGACAGGGGCGCTCGCCCAGGCCAAGGAGTGGAAGGAGATCCGGATCGGCACGGAAGGCGCCTATCCGCCCTTCAACAACCTGAATGCCAAGAAGGAGCTCGAAGGCTACGAGATCGACTACGGCAACCTGCTCTGCGAGCGGATGAAGGTGAAATGCACCTGGGTCGTGCAGGACTGGGACGGCATCATCCCGGCGCTGCTGGCCAACAAATACGACGTCATCATCGCCGGCATGAACGCGACCGATGAGCGCAAGAAGCAGGTCGACTTCACCACGCCTTACAACAAGACCCCGATCTGGATGATCGGCCCGAAGAGCACCAAGTCGGACGACATCTCGCCGGCGGCGCTGAAGGGCAAGGCGATCGGCGCGCAGGGCTCGACCATCCACGCCAACTATCTCGAGAAGTACTACAAGGACTCGACGCCCCGGCTCTACCCGACCCAGGAAGAGGCCAATCTCGACCTGATCAACGGCCGGCTCGACTATATCGTCGCTGACGCGCTCGCCCTCTCGGACTTCCTGACCGGCAAGGGCAAGGATTGCTGCAAGTTCGTCGCCGAGGTGAAGCGCGACGACGCGATCCATGGCCCGGGTGTAGGTGCCGCGATCCGCAAGTCCGACACGGCGCTGAAGGCCATGTTCGACAAGGCGATCGCCGAGACGACCGCCGACGGCTCGAACCAGAAGATTCAGGACAAGTGGCTGAAATTCTCCAAGTGACGCCTGCAAACGCCTGACTCTCGCCGGCGCCTTTGCGCCGGCGAGCATTCTCTCCCGCACGGCACCTCATGCTCGAAAAATTCGCATTGCTCGGCTTCGGCCCTTCCGGCTGGGGGCCGGCCCTGCTTCAGGGCGCCGCCACGACGCTCTCGGTCGCGCTCGCAACCCTGCCATTCGGCCTGGGGCTCGGTCTCGTTATCGCGCTCTTGAAGCGCTCCGATAACATCCTGCTGCGCGCGCTGGCGACGATCTACACCACCGTGTTCCGCGGCGTGCCGGAATTGCTCACACTCTACATCATCTATTTCGGCATCCAGATCCTGGTGCAGCAGGTCTGGCCGGGCTTCTCGATTCCGCCCTTTGGCGCGGGCATGGTCGCGCTCGGCATGGTGCTTGCCGCCTTCTCCAGCGAGGTCTGGGTCGGCGCGCTCAATTCGATCCAGAAGGGCCAGCGCGAGGCTGCCGCCGCGCTCGGCCTCTCGAAGGCGCAGGCCTTCCGCCTCGTCGTCTTCCCGCAACTGATCCGCGTGGCGCTGCCCGGCCTCGGCAATAACTGGATGGTGCTTCTGAAGGAGACCTCGCTGATCTCCGTGATCACGCTGCAGGACATCATGTTCATTGCGACGCGGGCCAATGTCGTGACCAAGGAGCCGTTCCTGTTCTTCGGCACGGCGATGCTGCTCTATTTCTTCTTCTCGCTGGTCTCCGCCTGGGGCATCGACAAGCTCGAGCAGCGCACCAATCGCGGCCAGGCCGCCTTCGGCGGAGCGACGCGATGAACTGGTGCGAATATCCCGGCGCCTGGGTCGGCAGCGAAGTGCTGCAGAACTACGGCTGCCGCATGGCGAGCGGCCTCTGGGTCACCTTCGAACTCGTGGCGATCTCGGTCGCCATCGGATTCTTTCTGGCGCTCGGCCTTGCCGTGACCCGGCTCTACGGCCCGCGCTGGGCGCGGATGGCGGTGAGCGGCTACACCACCTTCCTGCGCGGCACGCCGCTGCTCTGTCAGCTTTTCCTCGTCTATTACGGGCTCGGCCAGTTCCGCGAGTTCTGGCAGGGCATCGGCCTGTGGTGGTTCTTCCGCGAGCCGTTCTTCTGCGCGCTGTTCACCTTCACCATCAATACCGCCGCCTATCAGGCCGAGATCCTGCGCGGCGCCATCCAGGCCATCCCGCGCGGCCAATTCGAGGGGGCGCTCTCGCTCGGCCTGCATCGCTGGTCGACGCTGCGCCTCGTCGTGCTGCCGCAGGCGATGATCCTGGCGCTGCGCCCGCTCGGAAACGAGCTGATCGTGATGATCAAGTCGAGCGCCATCGTCTCGCTGGTGACGCTGTTCGACCTGATGGGCGCGACGCGGCTCGCCTTCGCACGCTCCTTCGACCTCACGATCTATCTCTATGCCGCGCTGATCTATCTCGTGCTGGTCGAGATCATCCGCCGCGTCTGGGACAGGCTCGAAATCAGGTTGAGCCGGCACATGGCGCTGCGCTGACCCGGTCTCAGCCCGGCAGGGTCAGCACCACCGCGCCCCGTGGGGTGGCGACGACGGTGTGCTCGTACTGGACGGTGGGCGCGCACGGATCGCTGTAGAGCGTCCAGCGATCACCGTCTGCGTTCTCCGCCCAGTCTGCGCCCAGCGACAGGAACGGCTCGACGGTGAAGACGAGCCCGTTCGTCATGGTCCGGCGTTCGCTGCGATCCGGCCAGGTCGCGATCTCCTTGGGTTCCTCGTGGAGCGAACGGCCGACGCCGTGGCTCGCGAGATTGCGCACCAGCGTATAGCCGTTCTTGTCGGCGAAGCGCCCGATGGCCTGCCCGATTCCGGCCAGCGGCTTGCCGGCGCCGACCTGCCCGATGCCGGCCCAGAGCGCGCGGCGGCCGTCGCGGCAGAGCCGCTCCAGCTTCGGCCTGATCGGCGGCACGGCGAAGGACGCGCCGGTATCGGCGAAGAAGCCGTTCTTCTCGGCGGAGACGTCGATATTGACGAGATCGCCCGCCAGGATGCGCCGCTCGCCGGGAATGCCGTGGGCGATCTCCTCGTTGATGCTGATGCAGGCCGCGCCGGGGAATTCATAGGCGAGCTCCGGGGCAGGGCGCGCGCCATGGTGTTCGAGATAGTCGCGGCCGATCGTGTCGAGTTCGGCGGTGGTCATGCCGGGCTCGATCGCCTTGCCCATGGCCGCGAGTGCGCGGGCCACGATGCCGCCGATCTCCTTCAGCGCCTGCAATTCGTCGTCGTTGGATATGGTCATGAACCGGAGCTAAGCCGCGCGCCTCGCGCCCGCAAGGGAAAAGCCGCATGGGCGAATGGCGTGCAATCGCCTTCCCCGCCCGGCGCGTGCACGCTAAAGCGGGATTATCTTTGAAGAAAAGCGGGAGTTCGGCATGGCCAAAGTCGCATTCATCGGTCTCGGCGTGATGGGGTTCCCCATGGCCGGCCATCTCAAGGCCAAGGGTCATGAGGTCACCGTCTACAACCGCAACCCGACGAAGGCGCAGGATTGGGTCTCCCGCCATGGCGGGCTCTCGGCGCCGACCCCGGCCGAGGCCGCCAGGGGGCAGGAGATCGTCTTCTGCTGCGTCGGCAATGACGACGACCTGCGCTCGGTGACGACGGGCGAGAACGGAGCCTTTGCCGGCATGGAGAAGGGCGCGGTCTTCGTCGACCACACCACGGCCTCCGCCAATGTCGCGCGCGAGCTTTACGAGGCCGCGAAGCAGGGCGGCTTCGGCTTCGTCGACGCGCCGGTCTCGGGCGGGCAGGCCGGCGCCGAGAACGGCGTGCTGACCGTGATGTGCGGCGGCGAGCCCGAGACCTATGCCCGCGTCGAGCCGGTGATCGCGAGCTTCGCGCGCATGTGCAAGCTGATGGGCCCGGCCGGTTCCGGCCAGCTCACCAAGATGGTCAACCAGATCTGCATTGCCGGCCTCGTCCAGGGCTTGTCGGAAGGCGTCCATTTCGCCAAGCGCGCCGGGCTCGATGTCGAGACCATGCTGGAGGTCATCTCCAAGGGCGCCGCCGGCTCCTGGCAGATGGAGAACCGCGGCAAGACGATGAACCAGAACAAGTTCGATTTCGGCTTCGCCGTCGACTGGATGCGCAAGGATCTCGGCATCGTGCTCGACGAGGCCCGCCGCAACGGCGCGCAGCTGCCGGTCACCGCGCTGGTCGACCAGTTCTATGCCGAAGTCCAGAAGATGGGCGGCAATCGCTGGGATACGTCGAGCCTGATCGCTCGTCTCGAAGGCTGAGGGCGTCCCTTTGCCTTAGGCAGAACCGCCTTTGTCATTCCGGGGCGCGCCGCAGGCGCGAACCCGGAACCCACGACTGGGTGAGACATCAGGTGTTCGATTGCAAGCGGCTCACCCGGTCGTGGGTTCCGGGTTCTTCGCTCCGCGAAGCCCCGGAATGACAAAGGGTGGCGCCGACGGCTTGCCGCGGTGGTCGCTCAAGTGGCCTGAGGCCGTTTCCGCACGAACGTGACGGCGGCCAACCCGGTCGTCGTCAGAAGCCAGACGAACAGGTTCATCGATTGCGGCCACAGCGTCACGAGCCAACTGATCAAGACGGTGAGCGCTGCGCTGAAGCCGAGCTGGGTCGCGCCCAATAACCCGGCCGCCGAGCCCGCCAGCTCCGGCCGGGCCGAAAGGGCCTCGGCCGTCGCGCCGGGGATCGTCATGCCGTTGCCGACCGCGTTCAGGGCCAGCGGCAGGAACAGTGCCAACGGCGACCACCAGGGCGAGAGCGACAGGGCGAGCGCTATCGCGGTTCCGACGAAGGAGATCATCAGGCCGCGCCGCACCATCGTCTGCGTGCCCATGCGCACCGCCAGCCGCGACATCGCGAAGTTGCCGATCATGTAGCCGAGCGCGTTCAGGATGAAATAGGTGCCGTAGACGTCGGAGCCGCGCCCCATCGTCTCGACGATGATATAGGGCGTCGCCGCGATGAAGACGAAGAAGGCCGACGAGGCCGATGATCCCACCATGACGTTCAGCATGAAGTCGCGGTTGCGCACCAGTTCCGGAAAGACGCGGAAGACGCCGAGCAGCGAGCTCTGCCGGCCGAGATTGGGCGCGGTCTCCGGCAGGCGCGCAAGCGTGAAGACAAGCACGGCCGCGCCGAACAGGGTCATGAACCAGAAGATCGCGCGCCAGCCGAAGGCGGTCTCGATCTGGCCGCCGAGCCAGGGCGCGAGCATCGGCGCCACCACCATCACCATGGTGACGGTGGCGATCTGGCTCGCGGCGTTGTCGCGGTCGGCGGTGTCGCGGATGATCGCGCGCGATAGCGCGAAGACCGCGCCGCCGCCGGCCCCTTCCAGCACCCGCGCGATCAGCAGGACATGCGTCGTGGGGGCCAGCGCTCCGAGTACGGAGCCGAGCGCGAACAGGACGACACCAGCATTGACGCAGGGGCGGCGCCCGAAGCGGTCGGATAGCGGTCCGATGATGAGCTGGGTCACGGCGACCGCGACGAGGAACAGCGTCAGCGTGAGCTGGATCGTCGCGTAGTTCGAAGAAAAATGCCGGGCGAGCGCGGGCGTCGCTGGTGCGAGCAGGTTGAGCGCGATCGGCTGCAGCGCCGAGATCGCGACGAGGATCGCAAGCGTGGGCTTGACCGCAGCCGTCATGCTGGCCGCTTCCGCGTGAGTTTCAGGTTGGAATCGGGCCGCACGCGCTGGCGATGCATGGTGTAGAGCCCGCTGCCGACGATCAGTGCGACGCCGATGAGGGCGTAGAGATCCGGCACGTCGCCCCAGACGGCATAGCCCAGCACGGTCGCGAAGACGACGATGGCGTAGCGATACTGCGAGATCACGCCGACATCGGTGCGCCGGAAGGCGCTGATGATGAAGAAGGTGCCGGCTGTGACCAGGACGGCGGCGAGCGCGACATAGATGGTCTCCACGCGCCAGATCGGCAGCCACTCCTCGGTGAAGCCGTAGGCGACGGCGACGATGCCGACGAGGACGGTCGTGGTCAGCGATACCACCGTCGAGGGCACGTCGTCGCCGATGGTGCGGGTCGTCAGGTCCCGGCCGGCGACGAGGATGGCGCTGATGACGGCGACGATGGCGGCGGCGTTGAAGGATTCGGCGCCCGGGCGCACCACGAACAGCACGCCGACGAAGCCGACGGCCAACGCCACCACCCGCCGCCAGCCGACGCGCTCCATGCCCAGCAGAACCGCCAGCGCGACGATGAGCAGCGGCGAGGCCATGTTGATCGCGGTGAGATTGGCGAGCGGCATGAGGCCGAGCGACCAGCCGAAAGTCAGCGCGCCGAAGGCCTCGATAATGCCGCGCTGCAGCACGCGGGGGCGGAACGCCAGGCGCAGGCGATCGCCCTCGCGGGCGAGGAAGACGAGCGCGAAGCCGATCACGACCGCGATGCCGGCCCTGAGCGCGATCGACTGCCCGGCCGGGTAAGCCTCGCGCGCGAGCTTCATGAACACGTCGTTGATGACGAAAAGTGACATCGCCGCGAGCATGAAGATGATGCCGCGGCGGTTTTCGGCTGCGCTGGCCAAGGGATGGAATCCAGTTCGGAAGGCTTCAGGCCGGCAGGCGTGACAGGGAGAACGGTTTCAGGTCGAACGGCGACTGTCCGACGGTCGACAGGTCGGCGAGGATCTCGCCGATTGCGCTCGCGAACTTGAAGCCATGGCCCGAGCAGGCCGAAGCGAAGACGGCCTGCGGCACGCCCGGCACCGTGTCGATGATGAAACCCTCGTCCGGCGAGACGGTGTAGATGCAGCCCTTCACCGTCAGCGGCTCGCCGGCGGCATCGGGGATGTAGCGCGCCAGGCATTCGCGGATGCGCGCGACTTGGGTTGCGCTCGGCGTGCGGTCGGGGTCGCGCGGGTCCATCGGCTCGCGGCCGAAATGCGGGCCGCCGAGCTTGAAGCCGGGATGCTCATAGAGCGGGAAGCCGTAGAAATTGCCTTCCTCGACGCTGAGGATGAAGACCGGGAAGGCGCCTTCGCGGAACAGTTCCGGCCGGCGCGTGGTGAACCAGCCGATCGCCTGCTTCACCGTGTTGACCTGCCGGCTCAGTGCCGGCACCGCGTCGGCGATCCAGCCGCCGGAGGTGATGACGAGGCGCCCGGCGGAGTAAGTGCCGCGCTCGGTGCGCACGATCACGCCGCCCTGCGCCGTCGGCGTCCAGTCGAGCAGCGGTTCGTTGGTGCGGATTTCGGCGCCACGCGACTGCGCCAGCCCGACATGGGCATAGATCGCCTTCTCCGAGGCGACGAAGCCGCCATCCGGCTGCCACAGGCCGATATGCCCTTCCGGCAGCTGGAAAGCCGGGAAGCGGCGCGTCACCTCCGAACCTTCCAGGACTTCATGCGTCAGCCCGTGGTCGAGGCAGGATTGCAGCGAGGATTCGACCGGTCCGCCGCCCTTGGGCGCGAGATCGAGCGAGCCCGTGACATGGAGCAGCTTCATGCCGGCCTGTTCGCCGGTCTGCGCCCACAATTCATGCGCCCGCTTGACGATGGGGACGTAGTGCGAGCCCTCGAAATAGGCGAGGCGGATGATGCGGGTCAGGCCGTGGGACGAGCCCATCGCATGGCCGAGATCGAAGCGTTCGAGACCGAGCACCTTGAGCCCGCGCTGGGCCAGATGCCAGCAGGCGGCGGACCCCATGGCGCCGACGCCCGCGACGATGACGTCATAGCTGTGCTCGCTCATGGCTGCCTGTCCTGATGGCGCGTGAATTCCAGCCATACAGGGGCCGGCAGCGGGGGTCCAATGCGTCTCCGGCAAGGGCGCCGTGCGGCGGCGTGGAAGCCTTTGTTAACGGGCGGGGACCATAACCGGACGCGAGCTTGACCTATGGGGAGATTGGGTAGGGATGCAGGGCAGGATTCGACGATGGCTAGGCGCTCGACATGCGGTGGAGGAAGTCCCCGCGGCGCCGGTGCCGGTCGAGGAGGCTGCACCCCGGCAGGTCGCGATTCAGCCCTATGACGCCGCCGCACATGACGCCGTCGATGATATCGAGCGCGACATCCTGCGCGCGATGCAGCAGCTGACGAAGGAGCTGGGCGAGGTCGAGGAACGCTCGGCCGAATCCGAGAGCGGTTCGCGCACGATCCTCGAGAATGCCGGCAGCATGCGCATGGCCGTCGGCGCCGCCAGCGTGAACGCCTCCGCTCTTGCCGCCGCGACCCATCAGGTCTCGCAGGCGGCCGAGCAGGTCGATGGCGCCATGGTCGATGTCCGTGACAAACTCGACGCCGCCGTGTCGCGGGCCGGCGAGGCGGCGCTGATGCTGGATGGCCTGGCGACTGCAACCGGTGAGATCAAGGGTATCGTCGATTCGATCGCGGAGATCGCCCGCCAGACCAACCTTCTCGCACTCAACGCGGCGATCGAGGCCGCTCGCGCCGGCGAGGCCGGGCGGGGCTTCGGCGTCGTCGCGCATGAGGTGAAGTCGCTTTCGGTCGAGGTCAGCGAAGCCGTCGGCCATATCCGTGAACGAGTCGATCGTTTGACCCGCGCCGCCCAGGGTTCGACCGGGATCGTCAACGACACCTTGCAGATCGTGCGGGACGTCAATCCGATCATGGCGACGATCGGGCGTGCTTCCCAGGAACAGGCGAGCTCGACCGCAGAGCTCTCCCGCAACGCACACGAGGCGGCGCTGTTCGTCGAGGGCGTCGCGCGTCGCGCCGACGAGATCGACCGTATCGCGCATGAGACGGTTGCGGAGAACGAGCGCGCCCGCCGGGCCACGCAGAAGGGCAGCCGCCTCGTCGGCAACATGCTCAGGCGCTTCAAGCCCGTGCTGCGCCATTCGGCCTTCGCGGACCGGCGCCGTTTCGATCGCTTCCCCACGGCGCGCAAGGCGCATCTCGTCATCGGCAGCGTCGATGTCCCCGGTCGGCTGGTCGATCTCGGCCGAGGCGGGGCCTTGCTGGCCGGCTCGCCGCTGGCACGGCTGCCGACCGGCAGTGTGGGCATGGTCACGATCGAGGGGCTGCCGCCGCTGCCTTGTCGCATGACGGGTGCCAGCGAACTCGGCCTGCATCTCGCCTTCGCCGGCGATGCCGCCGGCTGCGGCGAGCTCGCGGGCATGATCGAGGAGATCGAGCGCTCATGGCGCCCGCTGATCGAGCGAGCCCAGGATTTCGCGCGCGAGGTTGCGGGCGCGATGGAGCAGGCGATCGAGCGTGGCCTGCTCTCCGAGAATGATCTGTTCGATCTCCGTTACGTCCCGGTGCTCGATAGTGAGCCGAGGCAATATCTGAGTCCCAGCCTGCCGGCGCTGGAAGCCGTCCTGCCGCCGTTGCTGGCTGGCACGCTCGCGGCTGATCCGCGCCTGGTCTTCGCCTTGCCGAGTGACCGCAACGGTTATGTGCCGGTCCATCACCCTGTATGGTCCCTGCCGCAACGCGCCGGTGACTCCGCCTGGAATGGGGCTTATGCCCGCAACCGGCGCATCATCGAAAGCCGCGCCGGTCTGAGCGCCGGGCGTTCGATCCGGCCGTTCCTCGTCCAACTCAGCCGGCATGAGATCGAGAACGGCCGCAGCGAGTTGCTGAGCGAGGTCAACGCGCCGCTGCGCGTCCGTGGCCGCCATTGGGGCGGCGTCCGGATGGGGTATCGGCTCTGACGCGTGTCATCCCGTGCGCGCTGCGGCATGTGAATGCCGCTGCGCAGACACGGGACCGTCCTTCGGAAAAGGCACCTTCACGTCATGCGGTCCCGTGTCTGCGGCGCACCGCTTCGCGCTGCACCGCGCACGGGATGACAGCGCCCGCCTACAGCCGGTCCCAGCCCACGCTGATATTGAGCTTCTGGAAAGCGCCTTTCCAAAGCACCGCCGCCTGTTCGAGCCTGGCCGCGTCATACACGCCCTGGACCTGATGCACGCTCAGATCCCAGCCCGACGCGCCCGAATCCTGCCAGACCTTGCCGAGCAGGCGCCGCAAACGCTCCGGATCGCGCGCACCGGCCGCGTTGCCGAACATCGTGAACTGGTTCGAGTTCTGCAGCATGTCGGAGACGAGCAGGATCTTGCGGTCCCCGGTCGGGACGCGGTTCTCGCGGCGTGAGGCGACGTCCCCGATCGCCTCGACGATCGGCGACTGGTTGCCCTTGCCGGGCTGCGTCAACACCGTCAGTGCCTCGTCGAGCGGCCGGCCAAATTTCTCGACCCATTTGACGTATTCACGCCGCGGGTTGCCGATCAATTCGCTCGCGGTTTTGCCGGGATTGCAGAGCGAGACGAGCGAGGGGAAACCAGGCTCGAACACGTCGTTGAAGACATAGATCGACAGCATCCGGTCGGTCGGCAACTCGTCGCCGACCTGCTTGACCAGCGCCTTCAGTCGCTTGGCCTGGACTTCGCTCCACGGGTCGCTCTTGTCGACGAGGATCAGCGTATGCCCGACGGGCCCGGTCTTCGGGCATAGCGTCTCCTGGTCGCGTGGCGGGCCACGCAGCAGGGAAGGCGCCGCGAAGAAGCCGACAAGGCCAAGCCCGGCGAGCACGGAGGCGACGATCGCCCAGTTCTCGGTCTTCATGATCAGCTCATTAGCGCTTCATTGCGGCGAAGTCCTCCGCCGCCTGCTTCTGGGCCGCTTCGTCCTGCTCGAAGGCCTCGCGCCCGGCTTGCGCCGCGCGGAGCTTTACTTGCTCGATCTCACCGGCAAGGTCGATGCCGCGCAGCAGCACCAGCCGGTCCTTGAGCTTGGCTTCGATCAGCGCCGGCATGCTGGTGAGCTGCTGCTCGAAATCGTCGATCTGGCGGCGGGCCGCGACATATTCCGGCAGCTCCGCCGGCTGGTCGATCTCGGCGAGGTTGAGCGATTGCGTGAAATAGGCCGGAGCGAGATCGGTGCGGACCCTGAGATTGGCCTCGCGATACTGCATCATCGCGGCGTCCTTGGCGGCGCGCAGTTGGCCGAGACGCGAGAGATAGAGGTCGCGCGCCTTCTCGGCAGCAGCTTTCACGCCTTGCAATTTGCCGAGTTCGTCGCGGCAATCCTCGCGAAAACCGTCGACCTGCGTACGGATCGCCTCCAGCTCCGGCAGCAATTCGGCATCGAGCCGACGCCGCTCCTCCTCGACCGCGCTCCAGCGCTGGCGCCAGCGCTTATAGGCGGTCGCGTGGCCGGGATAGGTGCCGAAGGCGGTATAGCCCTTGCTCGCCGAGACGAAGGCGACGAGGCAGCCGATGATGACCAGCGCGACCGACTTGATGTCGTAGATCGCGAACGGGTTCTCCATCATCCGCGGCATGACCTGGAAGGAGCGCGCATCCGGGTTGGCGATCAGCATCTCCCGGTAATGCCCGACGGCCAGATTGAAGAGCACGATCAGTCCGATCATCCCGGCATAGGCCGGCAGCGCCCAGAACAGGTGCGAGCTCTTCACATGCTGGCAGTAGCGCGCCGGCCCGACCCCCATGAAGAAGCCGAGCGCGACGTTCAGCGCGGATATGATGACGGCGGTGGCAGCACCGCCGACGAGCCCGAAATCGCTGGCCTCGGCGAAGAAATTGCCGTTGAGCAGGCTCTCGATCACCAGCGGCACGACGAGGAAGAAGAGGATGAACTGCCACTTGTCGAGCTTGGGATCGGCCCGGCGCTTGTTCTCGTAATTGAAGAAGGCGTATTCGCGCTTGGCGCGGAGCGCGTCATAGACGCGCTGCTCCAGCTCGCCGCCATGCTTGCTCAGCATCGCGCGCATTGTCGCCTCGACGCCGCGCACGCGGCGCTCGAAGCGCTGCTGCGTGAACAATTCCCGCCGGCTGACGATCTCGGCCTGGATCGCGTTGAGGCTCACCGCCGCCTCTTGCCGCAGCGTGGCGAAATGCTCGCGCGCCCGGGCGATCAGGGTCTGCTCGGTCTGCGACAGCATCGTCGCATGCGCCGGCGGCTGGTTCTCGACGGCGTCGCTCGCGCCGTGATGCCCGGCCTTGACCGACTCGGCCAGATGATGGGCTGTCGGAGCGGGCGTCATCCGGACGACCCGCGAGGTTGCGCCGTCGTCATTCGCCATGGGCGGCTCGCATCAGGAAATGGCGGGCTTCGACGATATCGGCCCAGAAGTCGCGAAAGCCCGGATAGGCCGGGCGCAGATAGGCGCGCTTGAACCAGATCGTCAGCGCCACGAGCCCGCACAGGCCAAGGGTGGGCAGGACCACACCCGCAAGGGCTGGAATTCCCTCGACAGCCAGATGCGAGAGCATCAACGCCAGCCCGAGCGCGCTCGCGATCGCCAGCGAGGCCAGAACGCAGTGGCGGCCGGTATCGTAGGCGAGTTGCAGGGCCGCGGTCATGATGGTGATGGCGAAGGCCGCGCAGAGTTCGAGAACGGCAAGCCCGGCGACGATGGCCGCGATACCAGCCATGATCCCCGTTGGAGAGGCCGGCGACAGCGCGGCGAAAACCCCACGCGCCGAGGACCAGGCCAGGAACAGGCACAGTAGCAGCGTCGCGAGAAGCAGCATGGCGATCAGGGGCAGGGCGCGCCGCAGATTCGCGGCCATGATGGCGAGCCGCGCCGCATGGGTCTGCCTCACGGCACCATCGATCGCGCTCGCGGCCGCCTTGATCCGGCGGGCCATCGCCTTGAACTGTGACCGCATGCAACTCCACCCGTCGGCCCGGACGGTGACCGCATTCGGCCGAGGGGTCAAGCGAGGGACAGGCTTCGAGGCCGGCTCAGCCGCCGGTGACGCTCATGTGCCGGCCGACGGCAGGACCGTTATGGCGGCGGTCGATGATGAAATCGTGCCCCTTCGGCTTGCGGGCGATCGCCTCGTCCATGGCGCGGAAAAGCAGGGCGTCGTCCTGCGAGGCCCGGACCGGGGCGCGCAGATCGGCGGCGTCTTCCTGGCCGAGGCACATATAGAGTGTGCCGGTGCAGGTCAGGCGCACGCGGTTGCAGCTCTCGCAGAAATTATGGGTCAGCGGCGTGATGAAACCGACGAGCCCGCCGGTCTCCTTGACGCGGACATAGCGCGCCGGCCCGCCGGTTCGGTAGGGGTCGTCGACGAGCGTGTACTTGTCCATCAGGCGCCCGCGCACCACCGAGAGCGGCAGATACTGGTCGACGCGGCCGACCTCGATCTCGCCCATCGGCATGACCTCGATCAGGGTCAGGTCCATGCCGAGCCCATGCGACCACAGCATCAGATGCTCGATCTCGTCGTCGTTGACGCCCTTCAGCGCGACCGCGTTGATCTTGACCCGCATGCCGGCCTTGCGCGCCGCCTCGACGCCGTCGAGCACCACCTTGAGGTCTCCCCGGCGGGTGATCTCGCGGAACTTGTCGGGGTCGAGCGTGTCGATCGATACATTGATGCGGCGCACGCCATAACCGGCGAGCTCGGCGGCATAGCGATGCAGCAGCGAGCCGTTGGTGGTCAGCGTCAGCTCGTCCAGTGCGCCGGAGGTGAGATGCCGCGAGAGCGAGCGGAACAGGCTCATGATGTCGCGGCGCACCAGCGGTTCGCCGCCGGTCAGGCGCAGTTTGCGGGTGCCGCGCGCGACGAAGGCGCTTGCGATCCGGTCGAGCTCCTCCAGCGTCAGCAATTCCTTGCGCGGCAGGAACTTCATGTCCTCGGACATGCAGTAGACGCAGCGAAAATCGCAGCGATCCGTCACCGAGATGCGCAGATAGGAAATCTTGCGGCCGAACGGGTCGACCAAGGGCGGCCGCGTCAGCGGCTTCATGTCGTCGAGCAGCACGTCTGCCTCACGTTCCCGCATTGTGGAGCGGCCGGTCCGCGCAGGATGCGGGCGCGCCTTCACATTGCTATAGCATGACATTGGCACTGCGCCCGTGAAGGTCAAGCGCTAGCATCGGACCGAAAAGTGGAATGCACGTTTCGGATTAATCCGATGCGATAACAAATCGACGGATCGTCGCGCGCCCGATAGGACGCGCGGCGGTCCGTCCGATGGCAGCCTGCGAAGGACGAATACCGCCCATGTCATCCTGGCCGACCGAACTGCGCCTCTCCAAGGACCGCCGGACCCTGCATGTCGCCTTCGACGACGGCGCGAGCTTCGCGCTGCCGGCCGAGCTTTTGCGCGTCGAAAGCCCTTCGGCCGAGGTCCAGGGCCACCATCCCAGCCAGAAGACGATCGTGCCTGGCAAGGCCGAGGTCGAGATCCTCAGGGTCGAGCCGGTCGGCCATTACGCTGTCAGGCTTGGCTTCGACGATATGCACGAGACCGGCATCTACGCCTGGGACTACCTGCGCGAGCTCGGCGAGCAGGGCGAGGAGAAGATGCGGGCTTATGTCGCGGCGCTGGCCGAGAAGGGGCTGTCGCGCGAAAGGCGGCGCTAAGTCCCAACGAAAAAGGCCGGCGTTTCCGCCGGCCTTTCCATCGAAATCTGCGCTTCGCTCAGCGCGCAACCACGACGCGGGTGCCGACCTTGGCGCGCTCGTAGAGGTCGATCACGTCCTCGTTCAGCATGCGGATGCAGCCCGAGGAGACCGCCTGGCCGATCGTCTCCGGCTCGTTCGAGCCGTGGATGCGATAGAGGGTCGAGCCGAGATAGAGCGCGCGCGCGCCCATCGGGTTGTCCGGGCCGCCCGGCATGAAGCGCGGCAGGTCCGGGCGGCGCTTCAGCATCTGGGCCGGCGGCGTCCAGGTCGGCCATTCCTGCTTGCGCGAGATGGTCTGGGTGCCCGCCCAATCGAAGCCGGGGCGGCCGACGCCGACGCCGTAGCGAACCGCCTTGCCGTCCGACATCACGAAATAGAGGCGCCGCTCGGTCGAATCGATCACGATCGTGCCGGGCCTGTGCTTCGTCGGATAATCGACGACCTCGCGCGGGATGGCAGTGGCCTGCGCCTTCGCCGGATCCACGTACTGGACCAGCGGCTGACGGGTCAGAGGGTCGATTTCGGCTCGTGCGGCGGAGCCCAGGGCAAGCAGGCCAAGGCTGGCGAGCAGGGCCGGGCGGAGGGAGCGGATCATCGGAGGAACCTCGGGCGGATCGGGACGGCTGGGTCGCGAAATTGACGCAGAAAAGTCAACGTCTCCTGAACGTCCTGTCAGCTTCCCCAGGGTCGTGCAATCCAGCCGCAATCACATCGCCGGGAGCGATCGAGCTTTGCAGGGCTGCGTTGCGCGCATGCAACATCGCCGGATCGCCGTCAGCTCCGCAAGACGACGCAGGCGCCGCGATCCGCCTGGATGCGCCGGCAGAGCGCGATCGCCTCGGCGCGCGTCGCGGCGGGCAGGCGCACCCGGTAGAAGGCGCGGGTGCCGCGACTGCGCAGGCGCGTCCCGATCACCATTGGCGGCAGTGCTCCGATGATCGCGCGATGGCGGGCGCCGGCCCGCTGGAACGTGGCGAGCGCGCGCGCCTTGGAGAAGTTGCCGGCAAGCTGCACGCCCCAGGGCGCGAAGGGTGCTTCCGCGATCGCTGGCAGGGCAGGGCGCGCCTGCCGGATCGCCATGAGCGTGGGCGCGCAGCTCGCCAGCGGATCGCCGTCGCGCGTCGCCGGCGGCACCGGCGGCGAGCGCCCGTCGCCATTGGCGCGGCCGACGGCCTCCTCCGCCCAGTCCTCGGCGGTTCGGCCGGTGATGGCGAAGACGTAGTTCTCGGTCTCGCTCGGCAGGAAGCGGGGCTGGCCGGCCTTTCGTGCGGCGATCCAGCCGGCAACGCGATTCGGCCCGCCATTATAGGCGGCGGCTGCGAGCCCCCAGTTGCCGAAGCGGTCGCGCAGCTCGGCCAGGAAATGCGCTGCCTTGGGCACCGCCTGCTCGGGATCGAACGGATCGACGAGGCCGCGCTCGCGCGCGGTGCCGGGCATGAACTGGGCGACGCCCTGCGCGCCGGCGGGGCTGGTGACGCCCGCGCGGAAGCTCGATTCCTGGAAGATCAGCCTGGTCAGGAAGGCGGCGGGCAGGCCCTGCGCCTTTGCTGCGTCGTCGATCAATCGGCACAGCGCGTCCTGGATGCCGGATGACGCCGGCATCGGCTCTTCGGTCGCCCGCGCCGCTGAGGAAAGCAGCACGAAGCCGAGCAGCAGCGCGAGCCCTTGCAGCAGGCTGATGGAGAGGTGAACACGGTCTGGCGTCATCGACCTTCTCTGCCATGTTCGGTGGCCTGCGGCCATGCGGCCGTGCCTTTCGCGTTGTGACGAGGCGCCGGCCTGTGCGAAGAGGACGCCGCACAGCCGCCGGCTCGTCGTCGGTCGCGCTTCTGTTGGATCTGGCGTCGGAGCGGAAGGCCGGAATGGCGAAGGCCTGGATCAAGTGGTCGCGATGGTTCCTGGCGTCGGCGCTGGTCGTCGCCGGCCTGCTCTTCGCCTTCGTCGCGATGCTCGACCCCTTCGGCATGCGCGTCCATGCCGGCCAGGCGCCGCGGCCGATCATGGATATCAACCAGCGCTTCATGTATCCGCAACTCGTCCGCTCCGGGCGTTTCGACGCGGCGGTGGTCGGCACCTCGACGATGCGGCTGCTCGACCCCGAGGTTCTCTCGCGCGGCCTCGACGCCCGCTTCGTCAACCTCGCGATGAATGCGGCGACGCCCTGGGAGCAGACGCAGATGGCGCGGCTCTTCCGGGAACATGTTCGCGCGCCCAAGCGCCTGATCTGGGGTATCGACACGACCTGGTGCGAGGCTGATGCGACCGATGAGGCCAAGCGCCTGACACCGCGGCCGGTGCCGGCCTGGCTTTCCCGCGAGGTCGGCTGGGGAGACTGGCCGAAGCTGCTCAACTTGACCAATCTGGAGATCGCAGGCCGGCTCATGGCCCATCGGCTCGGCTGGTCGCGCGAGCGTATCCGCGGCGACGGCTACGAGGTCTTCACGCCGCCGGAGGCGAGCTACGATCTCGCCCGGGCGCGCTGGCATATCTATGCGGGCCATGGCGGCCTGGTCGCGGACCTTGCGCCCCTGTCTCCGCCAGCCGTCGTCACGCCGGCCGAGAGTGCAGCATGGCGCTTCCCGGCCCTGTCCTGGCTGGAAGACAGCATCAGTGCCTTCCCGAAGGCGACGCAGGTGATGCTGGTGCTGCCGCCCGCCCATCTGGCCGCCTATCCGCGCCAAGGCTCGGCCGGCTGGCAGCGCTATGCAAGCTGCAAGGCGCAGATCGCCGCCCTGGCTCGCCGCCATGGCGCTGTCGTCGTCGACTACGCCCATGCCTCGCCGATCACGTCGCAGGACGCCAATTATTGGGACCCCCTGCATTTCCGGCTGGCGATTGCGGCTCGCTTCGGCGAGGAGCTCGCCCGGATCGGCAAGGGCGGCGCGCCGTTGCCCGATGGGGCGGCGGTCGTACTGCGCTGACGGACGAGCGAGTAGCGGCCGCCGGCAGCGCTGGCCGCGCTCCGTGCTCTCGGTGACGCCATCCTGCGGTATGGGGCAGGGCATGCGGCAGGTGCCGGTGGGCCTTTTGCGTTCCGGAAGATCGGTCGGTATTGGAGCAGCCTGAAGGCACGCCGGTGGCCATGCCGCGCTCCCTTCGACAGGACCCCCGCAGCACAGGACCGAAGCCGATCATGCCGAAGCTCTGCAAGTTCACCTCGCCGGCCGACGGAAAGCCCGTTTACGTCAATCCCGAGCAGGTGGCCGTGGTCTATCAGTTCAAGGGGCAGCCGGCTGACACGATCATCGCTTTCGGGAAGGATTTCCTTCTCGGCGTGAAGGAGAGCGTCGATGAGGTTGTGGCGGCGTTGGAGCGGGCATCGCCGGACAAGGCCGGGTGAGGCCGGACGCAGCACGGCTTGGCGCGCTGCCGCGTCAGAAGACTGAGTGATTTCCGGAAAAATGGTGGGCGATACAGGGATCGAACCTGTGACCCCTCCCGTGTGAACGAAGTTCCCAGCCCTCAAGCGATTGAAAATGCGGGCGGTTCATCTCCTGTCCCTGCTGAACATAGGAAGATCAAGAGCAGAACGAAAGGAGTTTTGCGATTGAGCTGCTGTTGACGCTTCAACGCTCTAATCACACCGCGAAGTGGATTCGCTGCGCGGGTGCGTCGGTGGAGTCCTGTCCGTCTTCCGGCAGGGCTTCGAACGCAAGGTCGAGCTTTCGCAGGTCCCACACCTTACGGGTATTGATCTGCTTTGAGCGCGGCATCCGGCCGTCGTTCACCAGGATGTCGAAGAGGGTAGGCGAGACGCCGATATAGGCTGCCGCCTGCACCCGGCTTAGCCCTCGAGGCGGAAGGTTCGACGGAAGAGCATCGCCGCGAGGTCGTCTGGCATCAGACATCAGTCTTTTGATTTCGGCATCTGGCCCCGGAGCTTGGCGGTTACCTCTTCAAGGCGAGCAATCGCCTCTCCGAGGTCATGGGCGCCTGGGGATAGATCCTGCCGAGAGGTCACGTAGAGGATCGGCTCGCGCTGTTTGCCTGGCTCAAAGCTGTCCGCCAAGCGAGCGACGATCTCAGCATTCATGCTGCGTTTGGCGAATTTTGCCGCCTCTTTCAGCTGCTCACGCATGCCGTCGGGTAGGCGGACAATGACCTTATCGAGGTCACGACTGGGGGTCTCTTGCGGCATCAGCAATTCGTATGGCCTTAGGCCAGAAAAGAAAATGCTGGCCTAGTGCCATATTCGCTTGACTTGATATGGCACTAGGCCATTATGGCACTAGGCCATAAGGAATGCATTCATGTCGAGCACAGCTACAAGTCGTCAGTCCGACAAGTTCATGGTCAGACTACCGGATGGCATGCGCGAGCGTCTGGCCGTCGCGGCTCGCGCCAATCGCCGCTCCATGAACGCAGAGCTGATCGTCCATCTCGAGACGGCGCTCGCGGCATCCAGCGCTCAGCCGGCCAAGCCCGCCCCCGCCAGCAACTGACCTTCTTCCCATCTCGGAGAACGACAATGCCCAGCGCACGCGTTGCGGCAGCCGCTACCGGCTTGCCCGAAGACACCGAAGATTTCCACCTCATCCTGGGACGATCAATCGCCCGTGCTGGCGACGACATCTTTCGCGCCGAAGACGAGATCGCGGCGATGGAAGCCACCAACGCGGCTGGGGCAGGGCTGATCAAGATGGCCCTCGATCACGCTTTCGACCGGGAAGAGGCCTTGATCCGAGCGCTGGCCACGGCGCCTGCGAGTTCTCTCGGCGGCGCCGCGGTTCAACTCGCGGCAGCGGTCAAGATTTTCGCCTGGACCACGATGGAGGACACGCCGCGTCCCGAAGACGAGCGGGCGATCCGGCGGCTCATGTCGTCCGCACTAACGGTCATGATCGACGCAGCCGGCCTCGATGCGGAACGGGATGGCGTCAATTATCTCGCGGCTCCGACCACAAACCCTTGGCGGGACGTCTACCAGCGATTGGCCGATCTGTTTCCGGAGACGGCCAGCGAGGAGGCCGGCCATGAAGGCTAACGCGATCAGCCGCCGCGAATGTCTAGCCGTTGCGGCCAGCGCGGCCGCTTTTCCGGCTGTCTCTGCGTCCCCTGAGTATTCCCGGATGGGCGAACTGATTGCCGATTGGGAGATGGCGAACGAGGAGGCCACTTTCCTCTCTGCGGAAGCGGACCGCATCTTCGCGGCGGCCCAGCTTCCCGCGGTAGGCGTATCGGACGGCGCGCGACGGTTCAGATACCCGTGCCAGGTGCATGATGCCTTCGATCGGCGGATTGATGCCTGGCAGAAGGATCGCCTGCAGGCGGAGTTCGCGCCTGCAGTCAAAGCGCGACGCGATGCGCTCATCGCCGAACTGGAGCGGCAGGAGGCGGCTCTCATCGAGGCCGAGCGCGCCTGCGGGTTCACGGCGGCCGAGGCATTGGCTGACGCGGCCAGTTGGCGCGCTTGGGCCATCCGCACGGAGATATTCGCTCATCGGCCCGTGACGATGGCCGAGGTCGAAGCCCGGAATGCCTTCGTCCTTCGTCAGATCGCCGCCGGCTCGCCTCCGGACAAGGACGAGCTCAATCAAATCTTCGGCAGCGCCACAGGCGGTGCCAATGCTGGATAAGTATCTGAATTTGCGCAACTATCGCCGCGTTGCATAATACAACGTTGCATGATAAAACGCTTTTTAGATCAACCCCATGCAAGAGGCAGTCATGGTCCGCTTTTGGAACGACGTTTTCGGGGAACAGCTCCACCGCGGCGTCACCATCGATCTCAAGCCGGCGGAGATCGCCGCTCTGTCGGGGGTCTCCGCTGACAAGCAACGGCAGTGGCGCTTTCGCGAGGTCGTGCCGTTCCTCGACGCCCATACCGACCGCTTTGATAGCGACATCGTCCACGCGCTGCAGTGGAAGATCACCGCCGACCTGGTGAATCGCGGTCTCGATGTGAAGTCCGCCGCCTTCTTCGCCCTCGGCTGCAACAAGAGCGGCAAATCGGTCGAGGACGGCGTTCCGATCCATCGCGGGCAGGGCCTGCTGGAGATGAGCCATGCGCACTACGCGCAGTCCCCGCTCTTCGCCTTCTGCCGGCCCGGGTACACGCCGGAAAGCTTCGCCAACGTCTCCTCGGTCGGTGGCGAGTTCACGCTCCCGCTCGGCGATGGGTTCTTCAAGGACTTCGGCTTCTATTACAACCTTTCGAGCCAGGTGAATGAGTTCGAGGCACAACTGACCTCGATCATCTTCGGTCGCAAGTCGGGCTGAGCGCGGATGCTGACGCAGATGCCCATCTCAGCAGGCCATCCCGCAGCATCTGCGCTCGCAACGCTGCGCGAGCACCTCGATCTGGAGGTTGCGGAATTCGACGAGCACGGCCGCTACGTCCTTGAGTTCGAGGCCATGTCGGCGATCGTCGATGCGGTCGACGAAATCGAGGATCTCCTCGATGATAACGTGGAGGGGAGCGGCGCATGAGCGTTGTCATCTTCCCCCGCAAGCATCTCGGTCAGCGCCAGCCATCGGCGCTCGTGATCGACGTGCCCCACTTCACCGTCACGACTGTTCCGACGGCGCTCTCCGGTGTCGACGATGATTCTCGGGCGGCTGTCCTGGCCGAGATGGCGCGATCGAACGAACTGATCGCAGAGGCGCTGAAGTGCCTCGCCAGGATCGACGAGCTGCTCGGCCCTTTCGTTGTGGAGATGCCCGCATGAACGTCGCCATCCTCACCCGCGCCCCCGATGAAATGAGGACGCGCCTGAAGGCGCCGGACCCTCGCGCGATCGCGGCCCCGTCGAGCTACGACGCCGCCGCCCGCACCGTTGAGGCCGTCGTCGCCACCGATACGCCGATCAAGCGGTTCGGCGTTGGGGAAATTCTCGTCATGTCGGCCGATGCCGCCGACCTCAGCCGGGCTACCGGCGGCCGCATGGCTTTCCTGCTCAACCACGATCCCGACCGCCCGATCGGAACCGTGGCCAAGGTCAACCTCAAGAACGGGCAACTCGTCGCGCTGCTTCGCTTCGCCGACACGGATGAAGGCCGCAAGGCTGAGGGCCAGGTCGCGCGCGGCGAGCTGTCGCAATTTTCGATCGGTTTCCGGGTCAATTCCTGGAACCAGCGCCATTCAAACTCCGCCACCGACACGATCCGGGCCGTCGACTGGGAGCTCTACGAAATCTCGCTCGTGGCGATCCCCGCCGACAAGGCCGCAGTTGTCCGATCCCTGAAAGGAACCCGCATGCCCCCCGAAGATGACGAAACCCTCACCCTCGAAAGCCAGTCGGAGAGCAACACGGCTGCGTCCGCGACCGCTCGGCGAGCGGAGCGCGCCGAGCGTTCCCGCGTCAGCACGCTGGCAGACCTTGGCCGCCGCGCCGGCTTGGATCAGCTTCGTATCGACGAGGCGGTCGAGAACGGCACCACTGTCGAAGCGTTCCGCAGCGTCGTGAACGAAGCTCTTCTCGCCCGTCAGTCGCCTTCGTTCAGCGCGGTTCGCGTCGAGCGTGACGAGGGCGAATCTCGCGTCCGCGACATGGCGCTCGAAATCCGGCGTGCACTTGCCGGCGAGGAAGCGCCCCTCGAGGCCTCAGCAGCCCGCTATCGCGGTCTTCCGATCGTCGAGATGGCTGCCGAGGTTCTCGGTCACCGTGGTCGCATTCCGCACGACGTGGCTGGCCGCGAGGAGATCCTCCGTCGCGCTTTCCACGCGACCAGCGACTTCCCACTGATGTTCGAAACCGCCACCGCCGGTCATATGGCGGCCCGGTACGCCGCGGCGCTTCCAACGTACCGTCAGCTCTGCCGTCGCCGCGACGTGTCCGATTTCCGACCTGCCCCCTACTACCGGCCTGGAGACTTCCCTGCGCTGCAGCCGGTGAACCCCGAGGGCGGCGAGATCAAGTACGGCACCTTCTCCGAGAGCCGCGAGTACATGGCGGTTTCCGCCTACGGCATCGGGATCAGCCTCTCTCGCGCAATGCTGGTCAACGATCAGCTGGGCGCGATTGCTGATGTCCTGAATCACTCAGTGGGCAACGTGGTTGCTTTCGAAGATCGCCTGTTCTGGACACTGGTTCTTTCAAGCGCAGGCGCCGGGCCGCTTCTGCAGGCGACCGGTCGTGGCGTCTTCAACACCACGGATGGCAGCCTTGCCGGGGCCGCGGCGGCAGTGAGCAGCAGCGGTGTCTCACTGGGGCGGGCCGCGATGCGCAAGCGCAAATCGCTCGATGGGCTTTTTGTCCAGTCGGAGCCGAAGTTCATCGTGGGCGGGCCGGACAAGGAGACCGAGATCGACCAGCTGCTTGCTTCGATCACGCCGGAATCTGCTGCCAGTGCCAACCCGTTCGCGGGCGCGTTCGAGAAGATCATCTCGCCGGAGATCCCCGGCAACGCCTGGTACCTCTTCGCGGACCCGCAGAAGGTACCCACCTTCATCTACAGCCTGCTCGACGGTTACACCGCGCCGCGGCTGACCTTCGAAACACCGTTCAGTGCGCAGGGTCTGCGGGCGAAGGTCGAGCACGATGTCGGCTTCTCCGCGGTTGATTTCCGCGGGGCGTATCGGAACGCCGGCGCCTAGTCGCCGGAATGGCGGGCGCCGGGAGACCGCCCGTCGCTAACCACCCTCGCTGCTTTGGCCGTCACTCCCGGTTGAAGCAGCGAGGGACGGTTCCTCCGAAACATCATGAGCTAAGATGGCCGACGCCCCGCCCACCCTTACCGCAGATATGGTCGACGAAGCGCTCGCTAAGAGCGACCTGTCGGCTGACGAGCTGCGCGCGTTGATCGCCGGCGCGGAATCCACCTCCGCGAGCGGTCCCGATCTGCCAGGCCTGGACGAAGAGAGTGAAGCCGGGTCGGCCGCTCCAGCAGCCCAGGAATGGGGCTTCGACATCGAAGAGATGAACCGGCAGTTTGCCCTCGTCCTGATGGGCTCGAAGGCCGTAGTCGTCCGCGAGATGACCCAGGCGAAAACGGAAGATCGGGTCCGCATTCTCGCGATCGATGCCTTCCGCGCCTATTTCGGAAACAAATTCACCCAAGTAACCGGCGCTGACGGAAAGATCAGGACGATCACCTGGGCCGATCGGTGGCTTCGCGCCAGCGCCCGCCGGCAATACGACGGCATCGAGTTCCATCCGGATCGCCACAATGCAGGTGGAACGTCTGGCTATCTGAACCTCTGGCGTGGCTTTTCCGTCGAGCCGAAGAAGGGCGCCGGCAAGTACAAGATTTTCCGCGACCACCTCCTGACAAATGTCTGCTCGGGCAATCAGGACCTGTTCACATGGATATTCGGGTGGTTCGCGCACCTGGTGCAGCGGCCGCGCGAGCGGATCGGAACGGCCCTCGTGTTTCGCGGCCGTATGGGCACGGGCAAGACCAAGGTCGGTGAGGTCATCGGTCGGCTGATCGCTGACCACTATTTCCTTGTCGACGACCCGCGCTACATCACCGGACAATTCAACGCGCATATGGCGGCCTGCCTGCTCATGCAGGCTGAAGAAGCCGTGTGGGCGGGCGATAAGGCTGCTGAAGGCCGCCTCAAAAGCCTCGTGACATCCGGAACCCAGATGATCGAGGCGAAAGGCGTCGATCCGGTGCGGGTCGACAATTATCTCCGGCTGATCATGACCTCGAATGAGGACTGGGTTGTGCCGGCTGGCAAGGAGGAGCGCCGCTTCGCCGTTTTCACGATCTCGGACCTTGCCAGGGATAACCACGGCTATTTCGCCGAGATGCAGGAGGAGCTTGAGGCCGGCGGATACGAAGCGCTTCTGGCCGATCTGCTCGACTTCGATCTATCGAGCGTGAACCTTCGTCTGATCCCGAAGACCGAGGCACTCCTCGAGCAGAAGATCCGGTCGCTGAAGCACGTCGAGCGCTGGTGGCTGGACTGCCTGCATCGGGGATCGATGGTGCGCAGCGGCAGCGATTGGCAGGCGGAGATCGCGAAGACGCATCTGTTCGCGGAATACCTGGCTGACAGTGATCGCACCGGCATCCGGCATCGATCGGGCGAAACTGAGCTTGGAATCGCGCTGCGCAAGCTGATCCCGGGATTGCGGGAGGCGCGGAAGCTCATGAGGGGCGAAGGCGGCGATTTCCAGCGCTTCCGCGCATGGATCGTTCCTGCGCTCGAAGACTGTCGCGCGGCTTTCGAGGAGCTGGTGGGCCAGCCGATCGCATGGTCCGACGATGAGAGCGCGGGGGAGGGGGCGAGCGATGGCACATAAGCCCTTGGCGTCCAACCTCCCATCATCACGTCCAACCTCGGGATGGCGGAAAATCAGAGGTTGGACGCCGCAAGCCTTTGGAAACAAAGGCCGCGTCCAACCTGTCCAACCTGTCCAACCTTTTTCGCCCCCACGCGCGCGTGTAATGCGGCGCGACCGTCGTTCCTCCTATTTCTTCTATACCTCTGTTTTAGGTTGGACAGGTTGGACAGGTTGGACGCGGCTAATCAAATCAACCACTTGGCGCGTCCAACCTCTGTTTCGGCCCTCTGCAGAGGTTGGACAGGTTGGACGCGGCCAGGCTGCGGGTCCTTCCCGGGCCACCCGACCCTGCGACGTGGATGCGGCGCCCGATTTCGCTAGCCGGGTCGGTTCAAACCTGACCGAACACCCCGAACACGCCCCGGGGCGCCCGAACACGCTCTGGCGGTGTCGCCGGTTGTCAACGCTGGCAACCCTGTCAACCCGTCCGGGAAACCTGCCTCACTGGGAAAACCCCGCGCCGTTGACCCGTCGCAGCGCCGGGGCGGCCCGGAAGGACCCACGCCGTTCGGGCGCGCGCCTGCGCTCGCCCTCCACCCTGCCGGTCGATTCCTCCGGCGTCATCCAGCAAAGGACTTATCGATGATGGAACAATCCCGCGCGCCGCGAAGCGAAGACCAGCCCGATGGCTGTGTCCGCGTTTTCTTCTCCGCCCCGATCGTCGGGATCGGTGGTGAGGCGCGGCCTTATGTGACTATCCGGCCGCCGAGCGTCCGCGAGATCTGGGAGGTCGGTGATCCACGGTCCCTCATCTTCGGTGAGGCAGGTCTGGCCACGCCATACACCGACCGCGAGAAGCTGCAGCAGTGGATTGGCAGGCTCATGGTCGATCACGATGCCGATGTCATCGGCCGCGAGCGCGATCCAGCGCTCGGGATGCTGATCGAAGAGGTCGTCCTCGGTTTTTTTACGAGCGCGCGGAAGCGGTTGATGCCCGCATCCGCGCCCTCGTCGCAGGCGGCGTAGCCCCCTCGGAGATCGAACGCATGGACCTTCCCCGTCTGGCCCGCTGGGCCGCCTACGTGAGGTGAGCAATGGTTGTAGCGGTTCGCGCCGAGGCCATCCTGACGGCACAAAACAAGCTGCGCCCCGGCCTCAATGCCGCGGCGCGCGAGCTCGACAAATTCCGTGCTCGTGAGAAGACAAGCATGGCCGCGTTCTCGTCGACAGCCGCGCGCGCCATGGGCGCGCTCGGCGGCGCCATCTCGGCCGTGGACATCGCCCGACGCGCCTTCAAGTCGTCGGTCTCGATGGAGCGCGAGATGTACAACGTACAGCGCGCAACCGACGCCAGCTCGCAATCTCTGAAAGAGCAGGAGAAGTTCCTGCTCGACCTGGCTCGTGCCACGGGCAAGACGAAGGAAGAGTTGGCGCAGCTATATGCGGCTGCAGGCTTCGCCGGCCGTCCAGCGCGCGAGCTTGGTCAGTTCACGGAATATGCGTCAAAGGCCACCGTCGCCTGGGGTACGAACGCTGCCGAAACCGGGCAGGCGCTCGCCGAGATCGGCAACATCTACGATGCGAACCAGAAGCGCATCGAGGCGATCGGCGACGCGATCAACTCTGTCGCCGACAGCTCCGCATCGAGCGAGAAAGACCTGATCGAGATACTTCGACGCGTGGGCGGCGCCGGCAAGATTCTTGGCATATCGGCCGAGAACATGCTCGCCTTCGGCGCGGCTCTGAAGGAGGTTGGTGTCGGGACTGAGGTGGCGAGCACAGGCCTCAACGCCATGCTCACCAAGATCGCCGTTCCGGATGACGATTTCGATGACGCCCTGAAGCTGGCTGGCCTGAAGCCTAAGCAATTTCGGAAGAGCGTCGAAAAGAACGCGACCGGTGCGATCATGGAGCTGCTCGGAGCCCTCAAAAAGCTCGAAGGCACTAAGCGCATCTCTGTGCTGAAAGATCTTTTCGGCATGGAATATGCCGACGACATCGCTCGCCTGACTGGTGGCTATGATCGGATCGTCAAGCTGCTGACGCTCGCGAACGACAAGACGAAGACCTTGGGGTCTGTGCGCAACGGCTTCACCATCGCGCTGGAGAAGGATTTCAACAGGCTCGACCGCGCGCAGCAGTCGATCGATGTCGTGATGAAGCGCGTCGGCGATCGTCTCAAGGAGGTCGGCGGCGCCTTCGCTGATGTGATCAACCAGTCTGTCGACGCTTCGGAGAAAGCCGCGAACCGGCTGGATAAGCTGCGCGATGTCGACGCCGAAGCGGCTCGCATCGCGGGCAAACTCCCTCCCGAGCCCTCTCCGCCGGTCGACAAGAAGGCTCAGGACATCCAGACCCTGAAGAACATCTCTGGCGGGAAATACGACACTTCGACGCTGCCCTATGTCGTCGCCTATGCCGAGAACGAGGAAGTGCGGCGCGCCGCGGAAGCGGAATATCGCAGGCAGAAGCTCGGCAAGGCATCAAGAGACGGCCTGCAGAAAGAAGCTGGACTGTTCCAGGGTGCAACCACCCTGACCGCAAAGAGCCTGCTCGCCGGCCCTGACAATATCCACGCAGAGCGCATCCAATCCGCCCTCCATGACTGGGAGCGCCTGCGGCAGGATCGTATGGTCCGCGAGTTCGACAACATGCGCATTGTCAGCCAGGCGACGAAGGGGGCAGGCGACGCTTCGAGTGGCATTTCGAGCCTCGATCGCCTCGCTAGCTTCGGCAATCTGCCGCTGACGATCGGCAAGGGAAAGGCAGCCAAGACGCTCGAAGCACCAAAGCTCGATTTAGGCTCCGCAGGAACCGCAGCGGGGGCGGATTTCGTCAGTTCCCTCAATGCGGAGCTAGATCGCGGGATCGCAGAGGCGGCGGCGAAGATCGCCCAACTGAAGCGAATAATGAGCTTCTCAGCTCATCCTTCCCTGAGGATCGACATCAAGGCTAATCCATACGGCAGCGCCAGCAGCCTGAATACAGGCTACCAGGGGGCGGAGTGACCATGGTCGTCGCCTCTCTCACATCACCGTTCGCTAACCCCGTGAGCTTCCTTCGTGAGCTCACGGTGCCTTTCCATGAAAACGTAAGGGAAAAAAACGCGCTGAGCTCACGCGGATGGTCGGCGACCAGGCGATTTTTTTCTCTTGTTCTAACTTTCGTCGATCTGACGAAGATGGGGGGTCTCGGGACCAAGGAGGCCCGCGACATGACCTTCCACGATCCAGAAGATGCCCGCCGCTGGCGCAGGCGCCTTAAGAGGCAGAGAGAATACCAGCGAAAGTATCGCGAGCGGCTGATTGCCGAACGCACGCCGGAGCGGTCCGACATCGCAACGGCATGCCTCGAGGCTTGTATGACCATTTCCCGAGGCCAGTTCTCAGAACTCCAGCAGCTCGCCAAGGCGATCGTCGATCGCCTGGTAAGCCGAGGCTTCGACCGCGCGCATTCCATCGAGCGCATCCAGCAGGTTGCCGCCAAGCTGCAGGACCGCGCCAGGCGGGAGGCGGAGGACTGAGATGCTTCTCGCCGGCGCGCATGTCATCGATCCCGACGCGTATCTCTCGGAAGCTCAGGTCGAGGAGCGTTGGCGATTCCTCAAGTCCGGCGAGATGCGCCGGGCTCGCAAAAAGGGACTGGTCGCCTTCTACGCCTTTCCCAATGGCCCACACTACACGGCGGAAGCCGTGCAGGAATACCTCGATCGCAGCTACCACCGGAGTGCAGCGTGGCCCAACGAAAGCAAAAGGGAGATGAACAGCGAGGCGACGCCGTCGGATGGGAATTCGGCGGTTACTACCTCGAAGTTCCTCACCCCGATCGCGGCGGTGTGTACTACGCCTGTCGCTATGACGCCGGAGCTCGCGCTGTCCGCCGCCGAAGCCTGCGTACAGCGGATGGCGAGGAAGCAAAGCAAGCCCTCGTCGCCCTCGTCGCGGCCGCGCCGGCCCGCTCCGCTAGCGAATGCCCGGGACCAAGCCAGGTCCTGACGGTGCATGTGATGGAGGCCTATCTGAACGGTCATGCGACGACGATTCGTAGCGAGGCGCAGGCGCTGCGCGCTGTAGACCTAGTCGTCGAGTATCTGAAGGCTGTGAAGCAGGTCTCCGCTCCGCTGTCATTCTGGACGCCATCCCGGCAACTCGATTTCGCCGGCTGGCTTCACCGCACGCATAAGCATAGCGCAGCGACCATCGAGCGCGTGATCAATGTTCTCGGCGCCGCGATGAACGATGCTGCGGCGGTCAAGATGCGCCTCGACGCCATCGGCCAGCCGGTCGAGGGCGCGATCGTCTCGCATGTGCCGAAGATCGTTTATCAGGGCGAACGTATCGCAAAGGAGCTGAAGCTGCCGCCGCCGAAGAAGGGGGGCTATGTTCCTACGATGGCCGAGATGGCCACCTTCATCGACGCGCTGGAGACACCGCACCTGCGCCGCTGGTTGATCCTGGCGTTGAACACCTGGGCAAGGCCCGAGGCGATCACGGAATTCACCCCAGCCGCGCAATATGACAGGCGTCTCGGCGCGATCGACCTGAACCCACCCGGCCGCGTCCAGAATGACAAGCGCAGGCCGACCCTGCCGATAACGCGCGGTTTGGCGAGTTGGATCGACCACTGGCAGGCGGAGGATCTGGCGCGCTTCGAGCAGCGATACGGCCGGCGGCCCAATGAAGAGATCCCGCTGCTCGTCTACAAGCTCAAGCGGGTCGGCACTGTCAAAAAGGCGGTGAAGCGAATCGCGGATGAAGCCGGGGTACCGGAACTGACCCAATATTCGACGCGCCGCTTTATGGCGACGATGGTCCGCAAGCTTTGCCCCTTCGTGACTCGCGAGCGCCGTTCGATGTGGCTTGGACACGTCGTGGAGGAGGGCTCCTCGACGACGGATCACTACGAGGGTTTCGCGGTTGAAGCGCTCGAAGAGGTCGCGATTGCCACGGATTTCGTGATCGGTGAGCTTCAGAAGCTGACCAAAACGAAGCTGTTTGCGATTGAACTTCGATTGAACGCGGCAGAACTGCGCCGGATCGGTGCCAACCCAAAGGCCAAAAGCCGTTATCGGACAATGGGTTGAATGGTGGGCGATGCAGGGTTCGAACCTGCGACCCCTCCCGTGTGAAGGGAGTGCTCTACCGCTGAGCTAATCGCCCGGACCCGGCCTCTCCTAGTCGGCGCGCTTCATGCCGTCAAGGATGTGCGGGAAGGAGATTTGAACACGCGGTCGACCGCGCCGGCCAGCTCGTCGAAATGCTGGATGATCAAATCGGGCTCCAGCGTCTCGATCGGCACATCGGTATAGCCGAAGGGCACGCAGATCGTCGGGATGCCGGCGGCGCGTGCGGTTGCGATGTCCGTGCGGGAATCCCCGATCATCACGGCCCGCGCCGGATCGGCCTTCGCCGCCGCGATCGTCAGGGTGAGATGGCGCGGGTCCGGCTTGAAATAGGGGAAGCTGTCGCGCCCGGCGACGGCCGCGAAGCGGTCTGCGATGCCGAAATGGTCGAGGATCAGCCGCGTGTGCAGGATCGGCTTGTTGGTGCAGACAGCGAGCGCATAGCCTTGCGTGGCCAAGACATCGAGCGCGCCGAGCACGCCGTCATAGAGGTGGCTGCTCCCCGCCGTGTCCTGCGCATAGATCTCCATGAATTCCTGGAAGAGCCGCTCCAGAGTCTCCAGATCGAGCGGCTGTCCCGAGACCTTGAAGCCGCGCTCGATCAGGACGCGCACGCCCGCGCCGACGAGTTCGCGCGCCCGCTCCAGCGGCAGCGCCGCCAGGCCTTCGCGCACCAGGATCAGGTTGAGGACCCGCATGATGTCGGGTGCGGTCTCGGCCAGGGTTCCGTCGAGATCGAAGACTACGATCGGGGGCAGACTCATGGTCGGAACCTTCGAGGTGATTCGGTCGGGCAGGATTCGGTTAAAGGTCGTTGTGGCCGGGCTGGCAAGTCCCGTGCGCCGGCCTCCCCAAAATTGCCGCGCGAGATGGTATCGTGCGCGCGATTCGTCGCGCTGCCGGCGGCAGGGAAGATCATCATGTCGGATTTCATGGGAAGACGGGCTGGAATCGCAGGGCTGGTGCTCGGCGCGGGGCTTGCGATGGCGGGCGCGGCGCCGGCCTGGGCCGGGCCCTTCGAATTCGCGCCCGCGCCGCAGAACGACCTCAACCGCGTCTATCGGATCGACAAGGCGACGGGCGAGGTCGGCGCTTGCCAGTTCCAGCTCAAGGAGGGCGGCGTCGGCCTGACCGTCTGCTTCCCGTCGGGCGAGGGGGCCGGGCCGCAGGCACCCAGCGATTATGGCCTGATGCCGTCCCGCCATGAGAAGGAGGGCGGTATTTTCCGCGTCAACATCCGTACTGGCGAGATGAGCATCTGCTACGTCTTCGACGACAAGACGGTGTGCACGCCCCAGACGAAATGACGCCTTAAGTCTTCCGCGCGCTGGACTCGCTCGCCCTGCCGGGGCAGGAGAGCGCCGTCGTCCGCAGAGGCTGCTAGGATGGGACGGCGGGCGTTTTCCACAATCTGAGCCGGACGGACCATCATGAATGCCGACGACCTGAAGAAGCAGGCTGCCGCCCGCGCACTCGAACTCGTGCGGCCGGGCATGCGGCTCGGCCTCGGCACCGGCTCCACCGCGAAGCATTTCGTCGATCTGCTCGGCGTCAAGGTTGCCGCCGGTTTCGAGGTGCTCTGCGTCTCGACCTCTGAGGCGACGCAGGCGCAGGCCGTGTCGCTGGGCATTCCGATGTCGACGCTCGACGAGACGCCCGAGCTAGACCTCACCGTCGACGGCGCCGACGAGGTCGATCCGCAGCTGCGCCTGATCAAGGGCGGCGGTGCGGCGCTGCTGCGCGAGAAGATCGTCGCGGCGGCCTCCGCCCGCATGATCGTCATCGCCGATGACGGCAAGCTGGTGCAGACGCTCGGCCGCTTCCCGCTGCCGATCGAGGTCGTACCCTTCGGGCTGGAAGCGACGCGCCGGGCCGTAACTGCTGCCATCGCCGCCTCCGGTGCCGCGGGCAAGCTTGTGCTGCGCCAACGGGCGGACGGCACCACGCTGGTCACCGATGGCGGTCATTACATTCTCGACGCCCATCTCGGCACGATCGAACGTCCGGAATTGCTGGCGCAGGCGCTGAACATCGTGCCCGGCGTTGTCGAGCACGGCCTGTTCATCGGGCTGGCGAGCGGAGCCATCCTCGCGGGCGCTGATGGCCTCAAGCTGCTCGGCAGCATCGAATAATTCCATTCCGGCGCGAGACACGCTAAGGAACGCGCCACAATGACCGATCTGTCATGGCTGGTAGCGCAATCGCGCACCGGCGACGGTTCGCTGATGAAGGGGTTTCAACGCATGATCCGCCGTTCTCTCGCTCAGGCTGCCCTTGGTCTGGCGCTTGTCTGCGCAGCTCCCGCCTTCGCCCAGGCGCCGGCGCTGACCCCGAGCCATCTCCAGGTGGCACGCGAGGTCGCGGACCTGACCGGTATCACGCAAACCATCACGAGCATCTTCACCGAGTTCGAGGCGAGCGTGCAGCAGCTCACCGCGACCCGGCCGGAAATGAAGAAGGACGCCGATGCCGTCATTGCGGTGCTGAAGCCGGAGGCCGACAAGCGCATCGACGAGATGGCCAAGACGTCGTCCGAGGTCTTCGCCCGGAGGATGAACGAGGCGGATCTCAAGGAGGTCGCCGGCTTTTTCAAGTCGCCGATCGGCCAGCGCTACAATGCGCTGCGGCGCGATGCGATGGATGACATCTTCACCGTGCTGAAGCCCTGGAGCGAGCAGACTAGCCAGTATCTGTTCGACCGCTTCTCGCAGGAGATGCGCAAGCGCGGCCACACGCTGTGATGCGGCGCGCCTGACGGCGCCTCAGGATATCCCGACGAGGCCGGCGAGCGATTGCCGGCCTTTTTCGTTGTCGCGCAACCTGGCGCCCGGCGCGCCGGGGTACTGGCATCGGGCCGAAGCTCACTTTATGGCCGGGTTGGTTGAAGCGCGAAGCCGGAGCCAGCGACATGACCCGTGATCTCGTCCTCGTGACAGGGGGCTCCGGCTTCCTCGCGGGACATTGCATCCTGTCGCTGCTCGCGGCGGGCTACGATGTCCGCACGACGCTGCGCGCTTCCGGGCGGGAAGCGCCGCTCAGGGAAGCCTTGCGTGCGGCCGGGATGGATGCCGGCGGCCGCTTGCAGGTCGTCATCGCCGATTTGATGCAGGGCGAGGGCTGGGCCGAGGCGGCCGCCGGCTGCACCTATGCCCTGCATGTCGCTTCGCCGGTCGCTGCAGCCGAACCGAAGGACGAGGACGAGCTGATCCGGCCGGCGCGCGAGGGCACGCTGCGCGTCCTGCGCGCCGCACATCGGGCCGGGGTGAGGCGCGTCGTCCTGACCTCGTCCTTCGCCGCGATCGGCTATGGCCGGACGATGAAGCGCCCCTATGACGAGCGCGACTGGTCGAATGCCGCAGCGTCGGGCCTTGCCGCCTATCCGAAATCCAAGACGCTGGCCGAACGGGCCGCCTGGGATTTCGTCGATGGCGAAGGGCAGGGGCTGGAGCTTGCGGTCGTCAATCCCGTCGGCATCTTCGGCCCGCTGCTGGGGCCGGACCTCTCGCCCTCGATCCTGCTGGTCAAGACCATGCTGGACGGCCGGCTCTGGGCGGTGCCGCGTCTGATGTTCGGCGTCGTCGATGTGCGCGATGTCGCCGACCTGCATCTGCGCGCCATGACCGATGCGGCGGCGGCCGGCGAGCGCTTCCTGGCGACGGCCGGCGATTTCATGACGATGCAGGCGATCGCCCAGGCCCTGAAGGACGGCCTCGGCGAGAATGCGCAGCGGGTTTCAACCCGCGTGCTGCCGGACTGGCTGGTGCGCTTCGCCGCGCGCTTCAGCGCGACCGCGCGTCAGGCCGCGACCGCCGAACTCGGCCGCAGCAAGAATGCGACGAGCGCGAAGGCGCAGGCCATGCTGGGCTGGCAGCCGCGCCCGCCGAATGAGGCTCTCGTCGCGACGGGCGAGAGCCTCATTCGGCTCGGTCTCGTCAGTCCTCGGAAGCCTTGAAGCGGTTCAGGCCCTTCATCACGAACGGTGCCACCAGCGCGATGAAGGCGATGCCGAGCAGCGTCGCCGAGATCGGGTTCTCCAGCAGGATCATCGGATCGCCCAGGCTGATCTGTAGGGCGCGGCGCAGTTGTGCCTCTGCCATCGGGCCGAGGATGAGGCCCACGACCATCGGTGCGACCGGATAGTCGTAGCGCCGCATCAGGTAGCCCAGGAAGCCGAAGGCGAAGAGCATGCCGAGTTCCACCGGCGAGCTGTTGACCGCGAGCGTGCCCATCGTCGCGAAGACGAGGATGCCGGCATAGAGCCAGGGCTGAGGGATCGCGAGCAGCCTGACCCAGAGCCCGATCAGCGGCAGGTTCAGGATCACCAGCATGACGTTGGCGACGAAGAGCGATGCGATCAGGCCCCAGACCAGGTCCGGCTTCTCGGCGAAGAGCAGCGGGCCGGGATTGAGCCCGTATTGCTGGAAGCCGGCGAGCATGATCGCCGCCGTCGCCGAGGTCGGCAGGCCGAGCGTCAAGAGCGGCACCAGCGTACCGGCGGCCGAGGCGTTGTTGGCGGCTTCCGGCCCGGCCACGCCCTCGATCGCGCCCTTGCCGAACTCGTCGGGGTATTTGCAGAGCTTGCGCTCGGTCGAATAGCTCAGGAAGGTCGGAACCTCCGCGCCGCCGGCCGGCAGGGCGCCGATCGGGAAGCCGAAGGCGGTGCCGCGCAGCCAGGGCGCCCAGGAGCGCTTCCAGTCCTCCTTGGTCATCCACAGCGAGCCCTTGATCGGGATGATCTCCTCGGGATCGCGGGCGCGCTTGGAGGCGACGTAGAAGGCCTCGCCGACGGCGAACAGGCCGACGGCGAGCGTGGTGACCTCGACGCCGTTGAGCAGCTCCGGCACGCCGAAGGTCAGCCGCGCCTGGCCGGTGAGCTTGTCGATGCCGATCAGGCCGAGCGCGATGCCGAGGAACAGGCTGGTGAGGCCGCGCAGGGGCGAGTCGCCGAAGGTCGCGGAGACCGTGACGAAGGCGACGATCATCAGCGCGAAATAGTCCCAGGGACCGAATTTCACCGCGAGCTCGACCAGCAGGGGCGCGAGGAAGGCGAGCCCGATCGTCGCGATCAGGCCGGCGACGAAGGAGCCGATCGCCGAGGTTGCAAGCGCCGGGCCGCCGCGGCCGGCCTTGGCCATCTTCGAGCCTTCGAGCGCTGTGGCGAGCGATGCGCTCTCTCCGGGGGCATTGAGCAGGATCGCGGTGGTCGAGCCGCCATACATGCCGCCATAGTAGATGCCGGCGAACATGATCAGCGAGCCGGCCGGGTCGAGCTTGAAGGTCACCGGCAGCAGCAGCGCGACGGTCAGCGCCGGGCCGATGCCGGGGAGCACGCCGACGGCCGTGCCGAGGAACACGCCGATCAGGCAGAACATGAGCTTGGCGGGCTCGAAGGCGACGCCGAAGCCGTTGAGCAGGGAGAGCAGGGTATCCATGTCGCGCTCTCCTCAGAGGAACAGGCGCTCGAGCGGGCCCGACGGCAGGATCAGCGTCAGGAGCTTGGCGAAGACGAGGAAGATGATGAGGCCGAGCACGAAGCCGATCGCGGCATCGACAGCCAGGGCCTGGCGGCCCATGCCGCGCGCGGTGCAGGCGAAGACCACGGCGATGGCGATGATGAAGCCGCCGCCGAGCCCGATGCAGGCGATCAGGAAGATCAGTCCGCCCGCGATCCAGAGCAGGGCGGGATTGTCGGCTTCGTCGGGCTGAGGCAGCCCTTCGCGGAAGGCGACGACGAAATGCGAGAGGCCGAGGATGACGAGCCCGACGGCTACGACATAGGGCATCGCGGTCGGGCCGATGCCGTAGGTGGAGGTGATGGTCTGCTGCGAGGCGTCATAGCCGACGAGGACGGCGACGATCAGCAGCAGGACGCCCACCACCAGGGCCGGCTTGTTGGCACCTTGCGTGCGCGTGTCGTTGGTCATGGCGTTTCCGCAGTCGTGTCCGGCGCTTTTGAGGCGCTTCCGGCGGTTGGAAAAGGGGCCGGTCGCCCGGCCCCTTATGATTCTGTCGTCGTGATTGGCTTACTTCACCAGGCCGACTTCGGTCATCACCTTGCCGACACGCTCGATCTCGCCCTTCAGGAAGGTGTCGAAGGCGGCGCCGGGCAGGAAGGCATTGTCCCAGCCGCGGGCCTTGAGGATCTCCTGCCACTCCTTCGACTTGACCATCTTCTCGACGCTGTCGGTCAGGGCCTTGGTCTGCTCGGCCGAGAGGCCGGGAGGCGCGACGACCGAACGCCAGTTCAGGAGCTCGAGATCGATGCCCTGCTCCTTCAGCGTGGGCGCATCCGGGGCGTTCTCGAGGCGCTTGGACGAGGAGACGGCGAGCACGCGCAGCTTGCCGGCCTTGATCTGGCCCTCGAACTCGCCATAGCCGGAGACGCCGGCCGTGACGCGCCCGCCTAGCATGGCCGCCAGAGCCTCGCCGCCGCCCGAGAACGGGATGTAGTTGATCTTCTTGGCGTCGGCGCCGACCGCCTGCGCGAAGAGCGCCGCGAGGATGTGGTCCGTGCCGCCGGCCGAGCCACCGGCCCAGGTCACCTTGGCCGGGTCGGCCTTCAGGCGCTCGGCCAGGTCCTTGGCGGTCTTGAGCGGCGATTCCGTCGGCACCACGATGACCTCGGCCTCGGCGGTGAGGCGCGCGATCGGCGTGATCTGGGTCAGGTTGACCGGCGATTTGTTGAGCAGGATCGCGCCGACCATGACGAAGCCGTTGACCATCAGCTGGTCGCCGGCACCCTTGGCGCCGATCAGCTGGGCGAGGCCGATGGTGCCGCCCGCGCCGGTCACGTTGTTGACCTGCACGCTCTTCACGATGCCGGCCGCCGTCATCGCCTGCTGCATCGAGCGGGCCGTGCCATCCCAGCCGCCGCCGGGCGCTGCGGGGGCCATGATCTTCAGTTCATTGAGCTGGGCGAAGGCGGCGGTGGAGAGGGCAGCCAGCGCCACCGCCGTCAGGGCCGTGCGCTTCAGGATGGATGTCAGCATGAATTCCTCCGCTTGCGGGCTTTGGCCCACGGGTTTCTTGGGCGATCCGCCTGTGGCACCTAGCCGCGCCGGTCGTCAATTGCGCCTGATTGCATAATCGGAAGTCAAGAATTTTCGAAGGAGGCGGGCATCAACCGCAGAATCTACACCTTTCATCCTACGACTGTGACGCATTTGCGTGACAACGCGCTGGCGGCGTTTCCCGCTATCGCGTAAGCGCAGGCTATGAGCCAGACGCGTCTCGCCGATCGCCAGGATTCCGCGCCGCACCGCGGGCCGTTGCCATCGCGCCTGATCGGGATCGGCGTGGCGCTGATGGTGCTGATGCCGGTGGCGATGTGGCTCGCCAACCGCTCCTCGACGCTCCTGCTCGGTCTGGCGGTCATTCCCTTCGTCGCCGTGGCCGTCGCCTCGGGCGGGATGGGCGATCTCGCCTTGCGCATGTGGCGGCTGCTCGCGACTCCGCTCGGGCTGGCCGTGGCTGCGTTCCTCGGCTGGGCTCTCGTCTCGATCTCGTGGAGCCACAGGCCTGGGGCCTCCTTGCGGGTCTGGGGCGAGCTTGTGCTGCCGATCGTCTTCGCCCTCGCCATTGCCGCTTCGGGTCGGTTCCGGCCGCAGCCCGCATGGTTGCGCGCGCTCGCGCTGGCGATCATCCTCGCCTGCCTGCTGGCGATCTTCGAACTCGCTTCCGGGTTGTCCCAAAGGGCTGCGCTAGGTGTCGGCAAGCTGTGGAGCTTCGTCTTCAACCGCCCGGCGATCACGGCGCTCGTGCTGGCGCTGCCGGTGATTCATGGTCTGTGGAGCCTGCCCGGCGCGCGCCGGTCGGATCGGATACTGGCGATTGTTCTCGCCCTGGTTGTGACCGCTCTCGCGCTGCGCTCGGAAAGCTCCTCGGCGCGGCTCGGCGTTGCCGTCTGCGCCCTCTGCTGGGGGCTGTCGGCGCTCTGGCCGCGCCTGACGCTGACGGCAGCGGGCTGCGCCTTCCTTCTCGCCATGGCAGTGGCCCCCGTTCTCGGCATCGCCGCCCAGAACTGGCTGCCTTCGCTGATCCTGGATCGTTTCGCCGTGATGACCGGCCAGGCCCGCATCGATATCTGGCATAGCTTCGGTGAGGTTGCGCGCGCGCGACCGATCGCCGGCGCCGGCTTCGGAACCTCGGCCACCATGCATCAGCATCCGGTGGCGGCGGAGGTCTCGCCCGCGCGCCGCGAGCTCCTGGCGGCGAGCCATCCGCACGACATGCCGCTGCAGGCCTGGGTTGAAACCGGGGCGATCGGTGCGGGTATCCTCGCTTTGGCGGGCCTGCTGCTGCTCGCGCGGCTGCGCCGCCTGCCGGCGCGCGAGATGGCGCCGCGCCTTGCGCTGTTTGCCGGCGCCTTCGCGATTTCAGTCGTCGGGCACGGTGCCTGGCAGGGCTGGTGGATTGCCGTTCTGGGGGCTGCGGTCCTCTGGTTCGGTCCGGGCGCTGCGGCGCCTCAGGGAGAAGACCATGACTGATTTCGACGTCGATCTCTTCGTCATCGGTGCCGGCTCCGGCGGCACGCGCGCGGCCCGCATCGCCGCCGGCCACGGCGCCCGCGTCATGATCGCCGAGGAGGACCGGATCGGCGGCACCTGCGTCATCCGCGGCTGCGTGCCCAAGAAGCTCTTCGTCTATGCCAGCCGTTTCGCGGAGGATTTCGAGGATGCGGCCGGCTTCGGCTGGACCTTGCCCCAGGCGCCGGTCTTCGACTGGGCGACGCTGCGGGATGCGGTGGCGAACGAGGTCACGCGCCTGTCCGGCCTTTACCGCAAGGGGCTCGAGGGCGCCAAGGTCGCGATCCGCGAGGAACGCGCGGTCGTCGAGGGGCCGCATCAGGTCCGGCTGACGAAGAGCGGAGAGGTGATCCGCGCCCGTCATATCCTGGTCGCGACCGGCGGCTGGCCGTCCTTCGATCCGCCGATCCCCGGCGGCGAACTCGGCATCTCCTCGAACGAAGTCTTCAACCTGCCGGCGCTGCCGAAGCGCCTTCTGGTCGTCGGTGGCGGCTATATCGCGCTGGAATTCGCCAGCCTCTTCGCCCGGCTCGGTGTCGCGGTGACGGTACTGCACCGGGGCGACAACATCCTGCGCGGCTTCGACGAGGATATCCGCACCCGCCTGCGTGATGCGCTCGTCCATGCCGGCATCACCTTGCGGCTCGGCTGCACGATTGACCGGATCGAGGAGCTGGCAGACGGCAGCCGCCGCGCCCATTGCGCCAAGGGTGAGCCGATCGATGCCGATGTCGTCCTCGTCGCGACCGGCCGCCGGCCGAACACGAAGGGGCTTGGCCTCGACAAGGCCGGCGTCGCTCAGGGCCCGCTCGGCGAGATCAAGGTCGATGTGGCATCAGCCAGCAGCGTGCCCTCGATCCATGCCGTCGGCGATGTGACCAACCGGGTCAACCTGACGCCAGTCGCGATCCGCGAGGGCCATGCCTTCGCCGACTCGACCTTCGGCAGCCGCAACTGGACGGTGGACCACGCCACCATCGCCTCAGCCGTCTTCACGACGCCGGAGATCGGCACCGTCGGCCTGTCGGAAGCGCAGGCTCTCGCCGCAGGCCATGAGGTCAAGGTCTTCGAATCCGGCTTCCGCCCGATGAAGGCGACGATCTCCGGCCGTCAGGAGCGCATCTACATGAAGCTCGTCGTCGATGCGCAATCGGACAAGGTGCTCGGCGTCCATATCCTCGGCCATGATGCCGGCGAGATCGTCCAGGCGGTCGCCATCGCGGTGACGATGGGCGCGACCAAGGCCGATTTCGACCGCACCGTCGCGCTGCATCCGAGCGCCGCCGAGGAACTGGTGACGATGCGCACGCCGCGGGCCGGTTGAAGCAGCGGAACCACGTTTGTCATTCCGGGTTCGTCGTCGTGCGAAACACCGGAATGACGAAGGTCGCTCCCGCTTCCCCGTTGAATCGCCTTGTGAAGCGCTTGAATCAGGATGGCAGGCCGTTGCCGCGATAGAGCAGCGGCACGCGCTATCCCGTTGCGAAGAATCGCTTTTGCCGGCGCATGCGCTGAGTGGCCGGGCGGCCTGCCGCGAGGGCTTCCCTCAGGCGGTGGCCATTCCCACATCATCGGTGTATAGCCGCCCCTTCGCGCTACCAAGAGGTTAACGATGCGCGATCTCACAGTCAGGAGCACGTAAGTCCCATGTCCGAGCGGTGGACGCCAGAGAGCTGGAGGGCCAAGCCCGTCCAGCAGATTCCGGAATATCCGGACCAGGCAGCCTTGAAGGCGGTTGAGCAGCAGCTCGCCGGCTTTCCGCCGCTCGTTTTTGCAGGCGAGGCGCGCAAGCTCAAACGGGCGTTGAGCAAGGTCGCCGCCGGTGAGGCCTTCCTGCTGCAGGGAGGCGACTGCGCCGAGAGCTTCGCCGAGCATTCGGCCGACAACATCCGCGACTTCTTCCGGCTGTTCCTGCAGATGGCGGTGGTTCTGACCTTCGCGGGCGGCTCGCCGGTGGTGAAGGTCGGCCGCATCGCCGGCCAGTTCGCCAAGCCGCGCTCGGCCCCGACCGAGACGATCGGTGGCGTCGAGCTGCCGAGCTACAAGGGCGATATCGTCAACGACAACGAGTTCACGGCCGAGGCGCGCATCCCCGATCCGCGCCGCCAGCTCGAGGGCTATCGTCAGTCGGCAGCGACGCTGAACCTGATCCGCGCCTTCGCGACCGGCGGCTATGCCAATCTCGACAACGCGCATCGCTGGATGCTCGGCTTCGTCAAGGATAGCCCGCAGTCGCATCGCTACCAGGAGGTAGCCGAGCGCATCACCGAGGCGCTGGAATTCATGCGCGCCATCGGCATCGACCCGGAGACACATCCGGAGATGCGCACGACCGACTTCTACACCAGCCACGAGGCGCTGCTGCTCGGCTACGAGCAGGCGATGACGCGGACGGATTCGACGACCGGCGAGTGGTACGACACCTCCGGGCATATGCTCTGGATCGGTGACCGTACGCGTCAGATCGACCATGCCCATGTCGAGTTCTTCCGTGGCATCAAGAATCCGATCGGCCTGAAATGCGGTCCCTCGACCACGGTAGATGGCCTGCTCAAGCTGATTGACGTGCTCGATCCGCAGAACCAGGCCGGGCGGCTCACGCTGATTGCGCGCTTCGGCGCCGACAAGGTCTTCGACCATCTGCCGGCGCTGGTGCGGGCGACGAAGCGGGAAGGCCGCAACGTCGTCTGGTCCTGCGACCCGATGCACGGCAACACGGTCAAGGCGGCGAGCGGCTACAAGACCCGGCCCTTCGACCTGATCCTGGGCGAGGTGAAGAACTTCTTCGCCGTCCACCAGGCCGAAGGTACTCATGCCGGCGGCCTGCATCTGGAGATGACCGGCAAGAACGTCACCGAATGCACCGGCGGCGCGCGCGGCATGACCGATGCGGACCTCAACGACCGCTATCATACGTTCTGCGATCCGCGCCTCAACGCGGAACAGGCGCTGGAACTCGCCTTCATCGTCGCCGAGCTGGTCAAGCGCCAGCGCGCCGGCCGGGCGCGGCCCGAGGTCGAGGCGGCCGAGTAGGGCGCTTCGCATAGTCCACGAACAGGAAAGGCCGGGGCTCTCGCCCCGGCCTTTTTCTTGATGCCGTCAGTGATTTCTCAGAACTTCAGGGCGGCGCCGACGCGGGCCTGGTTCAGGCTCGTGGTGATGCCCTCGACATCGTTGAAGCGGGTATAGAGATATTCGGCGCGGACGAGGATGTTGTCGGCCAGCGCAGCCTCGATGCCGCCGCCGATCACGCCGCCGAAGCCCCAGACATCCTTCTTGGGACCGCCGACCATGCGCGGCCAGCCGACATAGCTGCCAAGCGCAACGCCGTTGACGTCGGTCGGCCCCCAGTCGCTGTAGACCGAGACATTGGTGTCGAAGCGCCCGACCGCCGCGCCGAACGTGACATAGGGCATCCACCGGCCATAGGTGTAGCCGAAGCGGGCGCGCAGCGAGGCATAGTCGTTGATCCGGGCGCTCTGGTTCAGGCCGACCGTGAGGTACTCGTTGCCGACGCGTCGCGACTCGAGGCGGGAAGCGGCAGCTGCCTGGTCGATGCGCGAGTAATCCGCTTCCAGGCCCATGACGACGTCGCCGAAGGCCCAGTTATAGCCGGCATAGCCGCCGAACATGGCGCCGCTGTCGCGGCGCGGCATGGTGCGCGTCAGGTCGTAGACGTTGATCGAGTTCGCGATCGTGGTGTTCAGCATCGCATAGTCGATGAGCCTGTCGACGCTCTGATCGCGCTCGAAGCGGGATTGTGCCTGCCCCGCAAAGCCGCCGACATAGAAACCTTCCCAGGTGAACTGACTGGGAGGCGGAGGGGCGTCCTCGATCTGCGAGCCGCGCAGCACGGGATAGTCCGCCGCTAGCGTTGGTGCGGCGAGAAGGCTGGTCGCGAGGGCCGTGGACCCAAACATGAGCGCGATGGAACGGATGCGCATCCTGATCTCCCCGAGCGACGGTTCGGTTCCACCCGTTTCACCTCGCTCCGGGGACAATTCATGCCTTGGTAACCCTAATGGCGGGTTAACGATGGGGAATTCGGTTTGAGTGCCGGATTGTCGCCCGCCGGCAAACGCGCCATAAGCCGGCCATGACCTCGCCTCTGGTTCGCTTCGCGCCGTCGCCCACCGGCTATCTCCATATCGGCAACGCCCGGCCGGCGCTGTTCAACTGGCTGTTCGCCCGCCGGCACAGCGGCCGCTTCCTGCTGCGCTACGATGATACCGACATCGCCCGCTCGAAGGCGGAATATGCTGATGCCATCGCCGAGGACCTCGGCTGGCTCGGCATCGTGCCCGATCAGGTGATCAGGCAGTCCGAGCGGCTGGCGATCTATGACGCCGCCGCCGACAAGCTGCGCGGGGCAGGGCGGCTCTATGCCTGCTATGAGACGGCCGACGAGCTGGATCGCCGCCGCAAGCGCCAGCTCGCCCGTGGCCTGCCGCCGATCTACGACCGCGCCGCGCTGAAGCTCACAGCCGAGCAGAAGGCCGCCTTCGCGGCGGAGGGGCGTAAACCCCACTGGCGTTTCCTGCTGGAGCCGCGCGAGGTCGCCTGGGACGATCTGGTGCGCGGTGCTTCCCACGTCGATTGCGCCTCGCTCTCGGACCCGGTCCTGGTCCGCGAGGACGGCAGCTATCTCTACACGCTGCCCTCCGTCGTCGACGATATCGAGACCGGTGTGACCCATGTCATTCGCGGTGAGGACCATGTCACCAACACGGCCGTCCAGGCCCAGATCTTCGAGGCGCTCGGCGCGAGCCTGCCTGCCTTCGGGCATCACAACCTGCTGACCACGGCGAGCGGCGAGGGGCTGTCCAAGCGCCTCGGCCATCTCTCGCTGCGCGGCTTGCGCGAGACTGGCGTCGAGGCGTTGGCCGTGGCGGCGCTGGCGACGTTGGTCGGCACCTCCGATGCCGTGCGTCCGGTCGCGAGCCTCGACGAACTCGCCGGCCTCGTCGAGCTCGCCCATGTCTCGCGCGCGCCGGCCAAATTCGACGAGCACGAACTGGAGACGCTGAGCGCCCGCACGCTGCACCAGTTACCGCTCGCTGCTGTTTCCAATCGGCTGGCGGCGCTGGGCGTCGCGGCCGACGAGGCGTTCTGGCAGGCCGTGCGCGGCAATCTTGCCAAGCTGGACGAGGCGGCTCAGTGGTGGCGCGTGGTGCAGGGGCCGATCGAGCCCGTGATCGCCGATGCCGGCTTCGCCGCGACCGCGGCCGGGCTTCTGCCGGCCGAGCCCTTCGATGCCACGACCTGGAAAAGCTGGACGCAGGCTGTTTCGGCCGCGACGGGAGCCAAGGGCAAGGCGCTGTTCATGCCGCTCCGCCAGGCGCTGACGGGGCTTGATCACGGCCCGGAACTCGCCGCGCTGCTGCCGCTGATCGGCCGGAGTAAGGCGCTGAAGCGGCTGGCGGGCGAAAGCGCTTGACGATCTAACCTTTGTCATTCCGGGGCGAGCGCGTAGCGCTCGAACCCGGAACCCACGACTGGGTGAAGCGCTTCAAGACGCCGTCATCAAGGGCTCGCCCGGTTGTGGGTTCCGGGTTCAGGCCTAACGGCCTGCCCCGGAATGACAAGGCTCCGGACGCCCCCTCCTTACTCGTGCCGCTCCATCGCCGAGGCGTGCTTGGTGTCGCGCATCGTCGAATAGACCAGGAACGACAGGAAGATGATGCCAGCAAGGTAGTAATAGAACCACTGCTCGTGGCCCTGCTGCTTGAAGAACAGGGCGATGGCCGGCGCCGTGCCGCCGAAGATCGAGACGGTGAGCGCATAGGGCACGGCCACGCCAGTGGCGCGGATTGCTGTCGGGAACAGCTCCGCCTTCACCACGGCATTGATCGAGGTGTAGCCGGCGACGAAGATCCAGGCTGCTGAGATCAGCAGGAAGGCCATCCAGGGTGACTTGGTGCCGGCGAGCGTCGTCAGCAGCGGCACCGTGAACAGCGTACCGCAGACGCCGAAGAAGATCAGCATCGGCTTGCGGCCGATCTTGTCCGAGATCAGCCCGTAGATCGGCTGCAGCGCCGCGGCGAAGATCAGCGAGCCGGCAATGACATAGGTCGTGGTGATGTCGGAGAAGCCGGCCGTCTGGCGCACGAAGGTCTGCATATAGGTGGTGAAGGTGTAGAATGCGGCCGTGCCGCCGGCCGTCAAGCCAACCACGATCGCGACCTCGCGCGGATATTTCAGCAGGCCACGCAGCGAGCTCTCGCGTTTGATGCCGCTCTTCTTGGCGGCCTCGAACGACTCGGTCTCGTGCATATGGCGGCGCATGAACATGGCGGTGATCGCCAGGAGCGCGCCGATGACGAAGGGAATGCGCCAGCCCCAGGCGACGAGCTGCTCATGTGTCAGGAAGACGTTCTGGAGCAGCAGCAGCACCAGGATCGCGGTCAACTGCCCGCCGATCAGCGTGACGTACTGGAAGCTCGAATAGAAGCCGCGATGTTCAGGGTCGGCGATCTCGGAGAGATAGGTTGCCGAGGCGCCGTATTCGCCGCCGAGGCTCAGGCCCTCGATGATGCGCGCCAGCGCCAGCATGGCCGGTGCCGCGAAGCCGATCGTGGCATAGGTCGGCGTCAATGCGATGATCAGTGAGCCGAAGCACATCATCAGGACGGAGACGGTCAGCGACAGGCGCCGTCCATAGCGGTCGGCGATATGTCCGAACAGCCAGCCGCCGAGCGGACGCACGATGAAGCCGGCCGCGAACAACGTCGCTGCGTTGAGCTGCTGCACCACCGGGTCGTGCGACGGAAAGAAATGCGGCGCGAAATAGAGCGCGAAAGCCGTATAGGCGTAGAAATCATACCACTCGACGAGATTGCCGACCGAGCCAATGAAAATCGCCTTGAGGCGGCGCTTGGCGTCGTCGAACTGGATGGGATGGGTGGGAGATGTCGCTGTCGTCTCGGACATGGCGGCCTTCTGAGCTGGGGAGCGTCAGAAGCGGGCGCGCGGCGCGAAGGGGCCGTGGGACGGGTCTGGCGGCCTCCCGGAGGCGGCTTGGATGGCCCCTTATGCTGCCGATCCGGTCATGCGTCCAGAAATCATCGCGCCGTTCTCTGATGGTCTTCCATGCGCTGGCCGCATGGAACTTTTTGCGTTCAGGGCCGCGCGACCTGTGGGCCCAGATTGGGCGCGAGATTGGGCGCGACGATCCGCACCGTCCGGCGCTCGCCGGTGGCGCTGCCCGATTCGCTCTTCAGCCCGTCCTTCTTGTCGAGCACCTTCTCGCCGACGATGACGGGGCCGACGCCGGCCGACTCGGTGCCGGCCGTCGGCGAATCCTCTGATGGCATCGGCTTCTCGTCAGGGATGGCCGGAACCGGCGCCGCTGCCGGCTGGGCGGCCGCAGCGCCCTTGCGCTTCGGGTCGGCTTTCGGGCGCGACAATTCGGCCGCGCGCTGCTCGCTCAGGATGACGTCGCCCTTGCGCTTGTCGAGCAGGTACTCGGCGTCCCTGAGCGCGGCAGACCAGCTCTGCCCCTGGCCGCGGCAGGTACAGGCGGCGTCGAAGCTGCGGGTGTATTTTCCGGCATTGGCCAGCGAGGAATAGGGCTGGCCGGTCGAGCGGGAGGCGGCGTTCTGGATGTCGCCGCCGGCGCTCATGCCATAGGCCAGCGTCTCGGTGCCCGGGCACAGCGCCTGGCACATCTCGTCGCCATTGCCGGTGTTGTTCGAGAGCGGGAAGAAGTAGCCGTCGCAGGTGCGCACGCAGACGGTCTGCGGACCGCCCAGACGCGGCTTCGCCGGCTCCGTCGGCTGCTCGGGATCGAGCTCGGGCAAGGTCGAATCGAGCGTGCCGGGGCCGGGATCGCGTCCGAAGATCGTGTCGAAGAAGCCGCGCGGCTGCGCCCGGCAGTTGTTGTTGATCGCGGCGGCGAGTTGGGCCCGGCGCTGCTCGATGCCGCCGACTTCGGCCTGGCGCTGCAGCGCGCCGTACTGGTTTTGCAGCTGGCCGATCTGCTGGCGGACGAAATTGCATTGCGGCGGCGGCGAGTCGAAGAAGCTGAAGCCGCGGTCGCAACCCATCGAGCGATACTGGTTGCTCAATTGCGCGAGCTGGGCGCCGACGCGCTGCGCGGCCTGCGTCGCGCGCGGATCGCCGCCGCTGCGGCCGTGAAGGCTCTCCAGTTCGGCGCGCCAGGCATTGCAGGACGCCGACTGCGCCACGGCGGTGCCGCCGAGGGCCGCCAGCATCAGAAGGGCCATGCCGAAGCGTCTGGACAGTCGCAGCATCATCGCAGGTCGGGTCACGTCATCCATAGTCGAGCCGGCAGGCCGGCCCTGTTCGGGAACTGTGGTCTAGAACACCCGCCAAACACGACGGAACTATGGAGCGGAGCCTCGCCTGAAAGGCCGCGGGGACGCTCCATCACGGAGCTTCGCATGCCATATTCGGACAAGCGCAGCAATGCGGGGAAGCGCGCGCCGTCGCGGTGGTGGAAAACTACCGCTTTCGCTGGAGCCGGGTCCGATCAGGTTGATTCAACCTGATCCGTGAATCCGTCTCCAAACTTGAGTGAGAGAACGCGTTATCCGATCCGACTGCGTTGCAGTCGGATCGGCGCGTGCTTTAGAAGACCTGCGGCAGCGGCCCGGCCGCGCCGGCCTTCCGTGCAGCGCCAATGAGGCAAGCCCCGCCCATGTCCGATTATCTGCCTCTTCACGAAGCCGTCATTCCCGAGCTGCCGAATTATTATCGCGGCAAGGTCCGCGAGAATTACGACCTGCCCGATAATCGCCGCATCCTGATCTCGACGGACCGGCTCTCCGCCTTCGACCGGGCGATCGCCTCGATTCCGCTGAAGGGCCAGGTGCTGACGCAGACCGCGCGCTACTGGTTCGAGCAGACCGCCGATATCTGCCCCAACCATGTGCTGGAATATCCGGACCCGAATGTCGTGGTCGGCAAGCGGCTGGAGATCCTGCCGGTCGAGATGGTGGTGCGCGGCTATCTCGCCGGCACGACCGGGACCTCGATCCTGACGATGTATAAGCAGGGCCGGCGCGAGATGTACGGCATGACCTTGCCGGAGGGCTTGCGCGACAACGAGGCGCTGCCGCAGGCGATCATCACCCCGACCAGCAAGGCCTTCGACGGCGGCCATGACGAGCCGCTCTCGGCCGAGCAGATCGTCGGGGAGGGGTTGCTGACGCAGAAGCAATGGGACACGGTCTCGGCCTATGCGTTGGCGCTCTTCGCCCGTGGCCAGAAGCTCGCCCGCGGGCGCGGCCTGATCCTCGCCGACACGAAATACGAGTTCGGCACCGATACTGAGGGCAACATCGTGCTGGCCGACGAGATCCATACGCCGGATTCGAGCCGCTACTGGTTCGCCGAAAGCTATCCCGAGCGCTTCGCCGCCGGGGGCAAGCCCGAATCCTTCGACAAGGATTTCGTGCGCAACTGGGTCGTGGCACGCTGCGACCCCTATACGCAGGACCTGCCGCCGATCCCGCAGGAGCTGATCGACGAGACCTCTGCGGTCTACGTCCGTGCCTATGAGGCGATTACCGGAACGGCTTTCGCATATCCGCCGAAGGGCGAGGACCCGGCGCAGCGCATCAGGCGCAACCTGGCGCGGTATTTCTAGGAAACTCTGCCGAGTCGCTCACCCTCGACATGTCATCCCGGGCGAAGCGAAGCGGAGACCTGGGATCCATGCCTGAACCTTCATCGGAAACGTTCCGGCATGGATCCCGGATCGGCGCCGCTTCGCGGCTTGTCCGGGATGACCGCAGCGGGGAGAGGGAGGAACTAAGCCCCGTCTTCCTCGCGATAGTTTCCGGCGAGATGCCGGCCGCGCTCGGTCAACGTCGAGAGCACGCGCTCGAACACCTTGAGCTCGTCAGGCGCGATGCCCTCGATCCAGCGCGCCTCGAAGCCCAGTGCCAGCGGCACGATCTGGTCGTAGATGCGCTTTCCCGCCGGCGTCAGCGCGACGAAGGATTCGCGCCGGTCCTGCCGGTTCTCGGCGCGCGAGACGAGACCGCGCTTCTCCAGCTCGCCGACGGCGCGCGAGACCTTGGTCTTGTGCATCTGGGCGAGCTCGCCGATGTCGCGCGAGGTCAGCTTGCCGAACTCGCCGAGCTGCGCCACCACGCGCCATTCCGGGATGCCGATGCCGAAATGCTCGCCATAGATGCGGCCGAGCGCGCGGCCGCCGAGCGTGCCGACGACATTGAGGCGATAGGGCAGGAAACGCTCCAGATGGAGCGCCTTGGCCTCGGGATCGGTGGGTGGTTTCGTCGTCATGGCGAGGAGGAAGGCGCGCGTCAGCGCGCCTTCAGCCTGTTCATGAACGAGTCGTAGGACAGTTCCGCGACCTGCCACCAGAGCAGATTCTCGCCGCGGAAGGCGACCATCGAATCGTAGCCCTTCTTGAAATCCGGGCTCTTGGCGCTGGTCTCGGCGTAGTATTCCTCCGCCGCCTTCAGCGCCGCTTCCATCACCGGCAGCGGGAACGCCTTGAGTTGCGCGCCCTGGGCCACCAGCCGGCGCAACCCACCCGGGTTCACGAAGTCGTACTTGGCCAGCATCCAGTTGTTGGCCGCCTCGCAGGCGTTCTGGACAATTGCCTGATAGTGCTTCGGCAGCTTGTTCCAGGCGTCCTTGCCGATGATCAGGTGCAGCATGGCGCCGCCCTCCCACCAGCCGGGATAGTAATAGTACTTGGCGACGCGGATGAAGCCGAGCTTCTCGTCGTCATAGGGGCCGACGAACTCGGCCGCGTCGATCGTGCCGCGCTCCAGCGCCGGATAGACGTCGCCCGGCGCGATCTGCGTCGGCACCACGCCAAGCTTGGCCAGAACTGCCCCGCCCATGCCGCCGATGCGGAATTTCAGGCCCTTGAGGTCGTCGATGCTCTTCAATTCGTTGCGGAAGAAGCCGCCCATCTGGCAGCCGGAATTGCCGCAGGGGATCGAATAGGCGTTGAAGCGGTCGAGCACGCCGTTCACGATCTGCTCGCCGCCGCCGAAATACCACCAGCTATGCTGCTGGCGGGCGTTGAGGCCGAAGGGGATGCCGGTGCCGAGACCCAGCGTCGGGTCCTTGCCGATATAGAAATAGGTCGGCGAATGCGCGCATTCGACCGTGCCGGATGAGACCGCATCGAGCGCCTGCAGGCCGGGCACGATCTCGCCGGGCGCGAAGACCTGGATGTCGAACTTGCCGTCGGTCGCCTCGGAGACATATTTCGAGAACTGCTGCGCCGTGCCGAAGATCGTGTCGAGCGACTTCGGGAAGCTCGACGTCAGGCGCCATTTCACCTCGGGCTGCGACTGTGCGATCGCGGGCATCGCGACCGTCGTCGCGGCGGCGGCCAGCGCCCCCGATTTCAAAAAGCTGCGACGTTCCATATGGTTTCCTCCCGAGGGCTTGTTATGCCCTTATTGGCGCGTCCGGGAAGGAATGAAAAGACATGAAGCTCGCCTCGCTCGCGCATGGCCGTGACGGCCGTCTCGTCGTCGTCTCGCGGGACCTGACCCGCGCCACCGACGCCTTTCCGGTCGTGCCGACGCTGCAGGCGGCGCTCGACGATTGGGATCGCCACGCTCCGCGTCTCGCCGATCTCGCCGAGGGGCTGGAGCACGGCTCGGTCCCGTCCTTCCGCTTCCATGAGCATGACTGCGCCGCGCCGCTGCCGCGCGCCTATCAATGGCTCGACGGCTCGGCCTATGTGAATCACGTCGATCTCGTCCGGAAAGCGCGGGGCGCCACCATGCCGGAGAGCTTCTGGATCGATCCGCTGATGTATCAGGGCGGCAGCGACGCCTCGCTCGGCCCGCGCCAGGCCGTGCAGGCCCGCAGCGAGGAGGACGGCATCGATTTCGAGGCCGAGATCGCGGTCGTCACCGGTGACGTGCCGATGGGCGCAAGCCGCGACGAGGCGCTCCGGTGCATCCGCCTCGTCATGCTCGTCAACGACGTGAGCTTGCGGAACCGGATTCCCGGCGAATTGGCGAAAGGCTTCGGTTTCGTTCAGTCGAAGCCGTCCTCGGCCTTTTCGCCGGCCGCGGTGACGCCGGACGAGTTGGGCGGTGCCTGGCGCGACGGGCGTTTGCATCTGCCGCTGCTGGCGCAGGTCAACGGCTCGCTCTTTGGCAAGCCCGATGCCGGCGCCGACATGACCTTCGATTTCGGCACGCTGATCGCCCATGCCGCCGCGACGCGCCGCCTCTCGGCCGGCACGGTGATCGGCGCCGGCACGGTCTCGAACCGTGACGCCGATGGCGGCCCGGGCCGGCCCGTGGCCGAGGGCGGGCTGGGCTATGCCTGCATCGCCGAGCAGCGCATGGTCGAGACGATCCGGCAGGGCGGGCCGAAGACACCGTTCCTGCGCTTCGGCGACACCGTCCGCATCGAGATGAAGGATGCTTCCGGGCATTCGATCTTCGGCGCGATCGAGCAGGAAATTCTGCCCCACAGCTAATCCAGTTCCGGTTGTCTCGGCTTGGCGGCAGCCGGGCCGCCGGATAACCTCAGGCCGATGCCAGACGCGAGAACCGAGACGCCATGATCGAGACCGTGCCGTTCTATTCGACCACCATTCCGCTGGCCTTCTTCATCTGGGGGCCGGTCCTGGTGGTGGTGCTGTTCTGGGCGGTTGGCGTCTGGTCGAGCCGGCAGGGCGTGCCGCGCATGCTCGAAAGCGACTGGGACGGCTACAGCGTCGCCGATGTCGAGAAGCTGTTCACGCTCTATGGTGAGGACAAGCGCGCGCGCTACCGCAACCGTGTCCTGCCGGCCGATGTCGCCTGCGCCTTCACCTATGCGATCGTTGGCGCCCTGATCGTCGCTGGTCTTGCGATGCGCGGCCAGCCCTGGTGGGTGGCGGCGCTCTGTGGCGGCGGCTGGCTGATCGGCGGGCTCTGCGATGTCGCCGAGAATTTCGCCGTGGCGCGATTGCTCGATCGCTACCCGCAGGTGGATGGCGGCAATGTCGCCTTCGCCAGCACGATGACGCGGTTGAAGTTGGTTCTCTTCGCGCTCGGCGTGATCGGCGCGCTCGTGGCCGCCTATCTCGTCTTCAAGCCGCTGACGGGTTGAGACCAGCGGCTTTGCGCCTGACCGATATTGTGCGGCGCAAAGCTCTGGTGCGCAGCCGCCCGACTTCCCATATCCTGACCGGCGCCAAGCTGGAACGCGCCGGGAGAATGGGAATGCTGCTTCGTCGTTGGGTCCTGGCCGCTCTGGCCCTCACCCTGTCGGGAATGATGCTGTCGCCAGCCACGGCGCAGGAAGACCTGATCTTCAGGAAATCGACCGTCTGGAAGATGCTGACGCCGAACGACAAGCTCGCCGTCTATGGCGTTGACGACCCGATCGTCGAGGGCGTCGCCTGCCATTATACCGTGCCCGAGAAGGGCGGCATGTCCGGCATGTTCGGCGTCGCCGAGGAGGTCTCGGAGGTCTCGCTCGCCTGCCGCCAGATCGGCCCGATCAAGTTCAAGGAGAAGGCGGAGCAGGGTGATGTCGTCTTCCGCGAGCGCCGCTCGCTGGTATGGAAGAAGATGCAGATCGTGCGCGGCTGCGACGCCAAGCGCAACGTGCTGGTCTATCTCGTCTATACCGACAAGCTGATCGACGGTTCCCCGCAGAACTCGACCTCGACCGTGCCGCTCATGCCCTGGGGCGCGTCGGGCGAGCCGCCGAAGTGCTCGGAATGGATTCGGTGAGACTGTAGAGGGCTATTCGCCGCAGGTGATGCTGAGCGGCTGCTCGGCCGTCTGGGCCGGGCTCTGCTTGGTCACCGAGCCGGTGAAGTCCTCGCGGGTGGCGACGCCGAAGGCGACCGCCTTCCCGAAGCCTTGCGACTCGCACCAGGCATTGGCGACAATCTTGCCGCATTCGGCCTTGGACGAGATGCAGTCGGCGACGCCGTAGCCGTCGCTGGCCGGAATCAGGAAGGTGCGCGGCTCGTTCGCGGCAGCGGCCGTATGGCTGGTCGGCATGACCGACAGCGAGATGCCGGCGGCAACGATCCCGAGCAGTCCGACGAGAGCCACGGCGCGGCGCATGAATTTGGGTTCCTGATGGGTTGCGGGCGCAGAACCCGCGAATCGGGAGGATGGTTCCGGCCGGTTAAATTTGAATGAACCGCGGCAATTCTGAGGCAATGCTGCAATGCAGCAATCGGGCGCCCTCTTGACGGAAAGCGCGCGGAAAGGCAATCAGCTCCGATCATGACGCGAGCCGCCATCAACAGCCCTTGCATTATTTGCCGCTAGCTTTCGCTGGCCGGCTGCTCACGTCCTCGTCCTGAAAAACGAACCGACAAAAGCGCCCCCGGCCAGCGGCCAGGTCGCCCTTTCGTATTTCGCCGTTCGTTTCGTTCCAGGATTTCGCCCCGATGTCGCCGACCCTGAGGCTCTACAACACGCTGACGCGGACGAAGCAGGACTTCGCGCCGATCGATCCGTCGAATGTCCGCATGTATGTCTGCGGCCCGACGGTCTACGACTACGCCCATATCGGCAATGCCCGCCCGGTCATCGTCTTCGACGTGCTCTACCGGCTGCTGCGCCACATCTACGGCGCCGATCACGTCACCTATGCCCGCAACCTCACGGACGTCGACGACAAGATCAACGCCCGCGCGGCGCGTGATTATCCCGGCCTGCCGCTGAACGAGGCGATCGCCAAGGTCACTGAGACCACGACCGCGCAGTTCCATGCCGATATCGATGCGCTCGGCACTTTGCGCCCGACGACGGAACCGCGCGCCACCGAGCATATCGAGGAGATGAAGGCGATCATCGAGCGCCTGATCGCCCGCGGCGTCGCCTATGTCGCCGAGGAGCATGTGCTCTTCCATGTCCCGGCCGTGGCGCATCTCGTGAAGGCACCGAAATACGGCACGCTCGCCCGCCGCTCGCTCGACGAGATGCTCGCCGGCGCCCGTGTCGATGTCGCGCCCTACAAGCGCGACGCAATGGATTTCGTGCTGTGGAAGCCGAGCCGCGACAGCATCGATCCCGGCTGGCCGTCGCCGGCCGGCATCGCCACGCCCGGCCGTCCCGGCTGGCATATCGAATGCTCGGCCATGTCGATGGCGAAGCTGCTGACCCCCTTCGGTGGCGGACTCGCCTGCGACGATCCCATGAAGAACGTCTTCGACATCCATGGCGGCGGCATCGACCTCGTCTTCCCGCACCACGAGAACGAGATCACCCAGTCCTGCTGCGCCTTCGGCGGGGCGGAAGGGCAGCCGCTGATGGCCAATATCTGGATGCATAACGGCTTCCTGCAGGTCGAAGGCGAGAAGATGTCGAAGAGCCTCGGCAACTTCGTCACCATCAACGAACTGCTGGAGACGCGCGTTTTTGGCTCCAACATGTGGCACGGCAAGGTGCTTCGTCTCGCGATGTTGATGACTCACTATCGCCAGCCGATTGATTGGACGGTCAATAGGCTCGTTGAGGTCAGGAAGACGTTGTTTGAATGGGTAAGCACGGCTTCGGGGCACAAGCCCGATAGCGCGTTGCCCGACCCAATTGTGCTCGAAGCGCTCTTGGATGACTTGAACACGGCGAAGGCGGTAGCTCAGCTCCACTCGCTCCAATCCGCTTCAATGAAGATGGATGCCCAAGCTTCACAACGGCTCGCCAACACTCTTGCCTTCCTAGGTCTTTGGAGTGGTGAGGAGCCGAGCGATATTTACAGCTATGGGTACGAGGTGACGGATGGACCGTCCGGCGCAGATCTTGAGCACGCAACGATCGAACGCCTGATCGCCGCCCGCCTCGCCGCCCGCCTCGCCAAGAACTTCGCCGAGTCCGATCGTCTCCGCGACGAGCTCGCCGCGATGGGCATCGCGCTCAAGGACGGCAAGGACCCCGCCACCGGCGAGCCGACGACGGCCTGGGAGGTGAAGCGATGACCCCCAAGATCCGCCCGGCGGGCTCGCTCTCCTTCGCCATCAAGCTGGTCATGCTGGCCATGGTCGTGCCGCGCGTCGTCCGCTTCAAGTTGAGGCGGGGACGATGAGCGCGGCCCGCGTCCATCTCTTCGACACGACCCTGCGCGACGGCGCCCAGACCACGGGCGTCGACTTCTCGCTCGACGACAAGCGCGCGGTCGCAAGCCTGCTCGACCGGCTCGGCGTCGATTATGTCGAGGGCGGCTATCCCGGCGCCAACCCGCTGGATACCGCCTTCTTCGAGCAGAAGGCGACGAAGCAGGCGAAATTCGCCGCCTTCGGCATGACTAAGCGGGCAGGGCGCTCGGCCGCCAACGATCCCGGTATCGCCGCGCTGCTGGAGGCCAAGGCCGACGCCATCGTCTTCGTCGCCAAAGCTTGGGACTACCATGTCCATGTCGCGCTCGAGATCTCGCTGGAGGAGAACCTCGCCGGCATCCGCGAGAGCGTCGAAGCAGCCAAGGCTGCCAGCCGCGAGGTGATGCTCGATTGCGAGCATTTCTTCGATGGTTACAAGGCGAACCCCGATTACGCGCTCGCCTGCGCCCGCACGGCGTATGAGGCCGGCGCCCGCTGGGTCGTGCTCTGCGACACCAATGGCGGCACGCTACCGGACGAGGTCGGCGCGATCGTGCGCGAGGTCGCCAAGACCGTGCCGGGCGACAATCTCGGCATCCACGCCCATGACGATTGCGGCTGCGCGGTCGCCAATTCACTGGCGGCGGTCGAGGCCGGCGCGCGCCAGATCCAGGGCACGCTCAACGGGCTCGGCGAGCGCTGCGGCAATGCCAATCTCGTCACGCTGATCGGCGCGCTGAAGCTCAAGGAGCGCTATCGCGGCCGTTTCGAACTCGGCGTCAGCGAGGATCAGCTCGGCGAATTGACCCATGTCTCGCGGGCGCTCGACGAGATGCTGAACCGGGCGCCAAACCGGCACGCGCCCTTCGTCGGCGCCTCGGCCTTCGCGACCAAGGCCGGCATCCACGCCTCGGCCGTGCTGAAGGACCCGCGCACCTACGAGCATGTCATGCCCGAGGCGACCGGCAACACCCGCAAGGTCCTGATCTCCGACCAGGGCGGCAAGTCGAACCTCGTCGCCGAGCTGGAGCGCATCGGCGTCACCCTCGGCCGCGACGATCCGCGCCTCAACCGCGTGCTGCAGGAGGTCAAGGACAAGGAGGCGCAGGGCTATGCCTTCGAGGGCGCTGACGCTTCGTTCTTCCTGCTGGTGAAGCGCATCCTCGGCGAAGTCCCGGATTATTTCGCGGTCGAGCGCTTCGCCGTGAATGTCGAGCGGCGCTACAATGCGCTGGGCGAGCTCGTCACCTTCTCCGAGGCGATCGTGAAGGTGAAGGTCGGCGACGATGTGCTGATCTCGGCGGCGGAGGGCGATGCCGGCCCGGTCAATGCGCTCGATATCGCGCTCCGCAAGGATCTCGGCCGCTACCAGTCATTGATCGGGGGCTTGCGCCTCGTCGACTACAAGGTCCGCATCTTCCAGGGTGGCACCGATGCCGTGACCCGCGTCCTGATCGAGTCGGGCGACGAGACCGGCGAGCGCTGGACCACGGTCGGCGTCAGCGCCAACATCATCGACGCCTCGTTCCAGGCGCTGGTCGACTCGATCACCTACAAGCTGGTCAAGGCCGGCGCGACGGCGTGACCGGAGCCTTCCCTTCTCCCCTTGCGGGAGAAGGTGGCCCGCAGGGCCGGATGAGGGGTCGCACAGGTTCGGAAGCTTGGTCTGTGGCTGGCGATGACCGTCGCGAGACCCCTCATCCGCCTGCCGGCACCTTCTCCCGCAAGGGGAGAAGGGCGCTGTTTGGCGGGCTCGCCAATCCTACTCCGTCAGCCGGATCACCCGGTCCCTGCACAGGTCCATATCGGCGTCGCTCTCGGCTTCGTCCTCGAATTTCGCCTGCACCGTATAGGCGCAGCCCTGCGGCTTGTTGAGCTTCAGCGCAACGCTTTTGCCGGGCGCCAGCGGCTTGGCGAGCTTGGCGACGAGGCGCGGCTGGTCGCCGGGCGTGGCGATCGCGAAATTGATGAGCGGCACGGTGCGCTGGTTGGTGATCGTGATCTGCGGATGCGGTCGAGAGTTCTGCGCCACGGCAGGCAGAGCGAGGACGAGCGCGGCGGTAATGCCGACCCCGGCGGCTGCAAGCTGTTGAGCCTTCATGGTGTTTCCTTCCCTGATGGCGGACGTCGAGCGCCAGAGCCGGGATCGGATACCTGGGATGGGGCGATGGCAAGGCAGCTTTCGGGCGAGCTGCCGCATGCTCCCCACGCAACGACATTCCCATGCAATGGCGTCCGATTGCGTCTATATGGGCGCTCTAACTGGAATCGTTTGAAAATGTCCGCGCCGTCCGCGCCGCCTCCGGCGCCGAGCTTCCAACGCTCTGCCGTGATCCAGCCCGGGTCCGGCTTCTTCGCCACCTTCCGTGCGCTCTGGCCCTATCTTTGGCCGGCGGAGCGTGCCGACCTGCGCACGCGCGTCGTCGCGGCTTTCGCTCTGATGCTCTGCGGGCGGTTGGTGCTGATGGGCGTGCCCTTCACCTTCAAATGGGTGACGGACGCGCTGGCCGGCTCCTATTCCAATCTTGAGAAATGGCTGCCCTGGCTGGTCGGCGCGCCGCTGGCGCTGACGGTGCTCTACGGTCTCGCCCGCGTCGGCGCGGCCGCTTTCGTCCAGATGCGCGACGCGATCTTCGCCCCGGTCTTCATGCATGCGGTGCGGACGCTGGCGCTCCAGACCTTCGGCCATCTCCACCATCTCTCGCTGCGCTTCCATCTCGAGCGCAAGACGGGCGGGCTCACCCGCGTGCTGGAGCGCGGCCGCAACGGCATCGAGGAGATGGTCCGCCTCGGCCTCAACCAGCTCGTGCCGGTGATCATCGAGGTCGTGCTGATCATCACGGTGCTGCTCTATCTGTTCGACTGGCGCTATGTCGTCGTGCTGGTGACGATGGTCACGGCCTATATGACTTACACCATCAAGGCGACGGAGTGGCGCATCGCCATCCGCTCGGCGATGAACGAGTCGGATACCGACGCCAATGCCAAGGCGATCGACTCGCTGCTGAATTACGAGACGGTGAAGTATTTCGGCGCCGAGGCTCGCGAGACCGCCCGCTACGACCAGTCGATGGCGCGCTATGAGCGCAACTCGATCAGGTCCTATACCTCGCTGGCCTGGCTCAATTTCGGCCAGGCCGCGATCTTCGCGGTGGGGCTGACGCTCTCGATGGTGATGGCGGTGCGCGGTTTCCAGGCCGGCACCAACACGGTCGGCGATCTCATCCTGATCAACGCCATGCTGATCCAGCTCTACCTGCCGCTGAATTTCATGGGCACCGTCTATCGCGAGATCAAGCAGGCGACGCTCGACATCGCCCAGATGTTCTCGCTGATCGGCCGCGATCCCGAGATCCAGGACAAGCCCGGCGCGAAACCGCTGGCGGTGCCCGCCGGCGAGGTCGCGTTCGAGGACGTGCATTTCGCTTATGTGCCGGAGCGGCCGATCCTGCGCGGCGTCTCGTTCAAGGTCCTGCCGGGCCAGACCGTCGCCATCGTCGGTCCGTCGGGCGCCGGCAAGTCGACGATCTCGCGCCTGCTCTTCCGCTTCTACGAACCGCAGGCCGGCCGCATCCTGATCGATGGCCAGCCGATCGCCGATGTCCAGCAGATCTCGTTGCGCGCCGCCATCGGCATGGTCCCGCAGGATACGGTGCTGTTCAACGACACCATCGAGTACAACATCCTCTATGGCCGCCCCGAGGCGACGACGGCCGAGGTCGAGGAGGCCGCACGCCTCGCCCAGATCGACCGCTTCATCCGCCTGCTGCCCGAGGGCTATTCGACCTCGGTCGGTGAACGCGGCCTGAAGCTCTCCGGCGGCGAGAAGCAGCGTGTCGCCATCGCCCGCACCATCCTGAAGGGGCCGCCGGTGCTCGTCCTCGACGAGGCGACCTCGGCACTCGATTCCTTCACCGAGAAGGAAATCCAGGACGCGCTCGACCGGGTCAGCGAGGGCCGCACGACGCTGGTCATCGCTCACCGGCTCTCCACCGTGGTCAATGCCGACGAGATCATCGTGCTCGACAAGGGCCAGATCGTCGAGCGTGGCCATCACCGCGATCTGCTGGCGGCGAACGGCGTCTACGCCGCGATGTGGAACCGCCAGCGCGAGGTCGACGAGGCCAAGGCCACGCTCCAGCGCGCGACCGAGGCCGAGGGCGAGAGCGTTCGGGTGACGCTGTCGTAGAAGCTGGGCCGGCGGCACGCGCCGGCCAGTTTGAAACCGCTCGCAACTGCGGTCCGTTTTCTGCATGCTGCCCAGGCAGGGTGAAGCTGGGGGGCTGCCATGTTCGATCCGACCACATTCGTAGGTTTTCACACCTGGCTGAGCCTGATCGCCATCGTGGCCGGGTTTCCGGTCACGGTCGGACTGCTCCATGGACATACGCGGCCGGGCTGGACCGGCATCTTCCTCTCCACGGCCTTCGCCACCAGTGCGACCGGCTTCGGCTTCCCGTTCAACGGCGTGCTGCCGTCGCATGTCGTCGGCGCGATCCATATCGTGCTGGTCGCGATCGCGGCCTACGCACTTTATGGGCGCAGGCTGGAGGATGGCTGGCGCCGGATCTATGCGATCATGGCCGTGCTGTCCTTCTACCTGCTGATCTTCGTGCTCGTCGCGCAGCTCTTCTCGAAGGTTCCGGCCCTGCGTGCGCTGGCCCCGACGCAGTCCGAGCCGCCCTTCGGCATCGCCCAGGGCATCGTGCTTGTGGTCTTCGCCCTGCTGACCTGGAAGGCGGCGGCGCGCTTCGTCCAGGTTCCGCACCGGGTAGCCTGACCGGAAAGGCCGCGACATCGCGCGCCGTTCACCGGCGCGTGCCGGGGCTTTCCCTTCGCGCTGGAACGCCCTAAATCAGCGCAACGTTCGCCGCCGGCCTTCGACGGCGACCATGTCATTCCCGTGCGCCCGGCGCCGACAGCCTAACGGAAACCGCTATGTCCCTCGTCGATTCCGTCCGCAAGGTGATCGTGCCCATCCACAAGGAGGGCTATGTCTTTATCGCGATCGGCCTGGTCGCGACGATCATCCTCGCCAATCTCTGGTCGCCCTTCGGCTGGATCGGCGCGATCATCACGATCTGGATCTGCTATTTCTTCCGCGATCCGGTCCGCGTCACGCCGCAACGCGAGGGGCTGGTGATCTCGCCGGCCGACGGCCGCATCAGCCAGATCGCACAGTCGCTGCCGCCGCCGGAGCTCGAGCTGCCGGCCGAGCCGATGACCCGCATCTCGATCTTCATGAACGTCTTCGACTGCCATGTGAACCGTGCGCCGGTGCCCGGCCGCATCGCCAAGATCGCCTATACGCCCGGCCTCTTCCTCAATGCCGAACTCGACAAGGCGAGCGACGACAACGAGCGCAACGCGCTGGCGATCGAGACCAAGTCCGGCATCGTCGGCGTCGTCCAGATCGCCGGCCTGATCGCACGGCGCATCGTGCCCTTCGTCAAGGAAGGCGACGTGCTCGGCACCGGCGAGCGCTTCGGCCTGATCCGCTTCGGCTCGCGCGTCGACGTCTATCTGCCGTCCCATGTCGTGCCGCTGGTCGGCGAGGGCCAGACCATGATCGCCGGCGAAACCGTGCTGGCCGACCTGAGCGGCAACGAGCCGGTGGCGCGCAGCTTCCGCGACATCTGAGGGCAAGCGCCCAAAGAGGCGGTGTCATCCCGTGCGCGCTGCGGCATGCGAATGCCGCTGCGCAGACACGGGACCGCTCCCCGAAAGGGGCGCCCGATCCCAACGCTCCCGAGAAGAACACCCAATCCTGATGACGATCCCGCATCTGCGCAGCGGCACTTTGCGCCGCAGCGCGCGCGGGATGACACGCGCGGGCGCCTAGCCTGCGCCCTCAAAACCGCGTATTCCGGCTGACATGAGCGACCTGTTTCCTCCCTTCGAGCCCGAGCGCGCCGAATCCAGGCGCGCCCGCTTCAAGCCGATTCCCTTCCGGCTTCTGGCGCCGAACGTCATCACGCTGCTGGCGCTCTGCCTTGGCCTCACCGCGATGCGCCTGATCGTCGAGGGCAAGCTCGAGACGGCGACGATCTGCATTCTGATCGCGGCGGCGCTCGATGGTGTCGACGGCCGTCTGGCCCGCATGCTCAAGGGCACCTCGCGCTTCGGCGCCGAGCTCGATTCGCTCTCCGATTTCGTGAATTTCGGCGTCGCCACCGGCTATGTCCTGTGGATCTTCGTCCTGCACGACCTGAAGTCGTTCGGCTGGATCATCGTGCTGACGCTGGCCTGCGCCATGGCGCTTCGGCTCGCGCGCTTCAACGTGATGATCGACGATCCCGACCGGCCGGAATGGCAGAAGAACTTCTTCGTCGGCATGCCGGCTCCCGCCGGTGCGATCACGGCCATGTTGCCGGTCTATCTGCACATGATCGGCGTGCCCGTGCAGGAATACGGCGCGCTCCCTGTCGGCATCTACATCCTGTTCATCGCTTTCCTGACGATCTCGCGCATCCCCTGCTATGCCGGCAAGACGCTCGGCACCCGCATCCCGCGCACCCAGGTGCTGCCGATCTTCGTCGCCGTGGTGGTCGTCGCCGGCCTGCTCTTCGCATACACCTTCGAGGTGCTGGCGGTTGTCGTGATCGCCTATCTCGCGCTGATTCCGGTCAGCGTCGCGCGCTACCGCAAGCTGGAGCGCGAGCACGCGCTCCAAGCGCCGGTTACCGCGACGGAAGCGGCACCCGATAGTCAGGCCTGATGGGTCGGAGAGCTTTAGCGGCGATAGCCGCTGAGGCGCGCCGCGTTGGCGCGGGTGCGCCGGGCGAAGGGCTCCAGCGTGCTGTCGGCAGCCTTGACCGCCGCTGTAGTGAGATCGAACTGGCCGAACGGGTTGAAGGCGAGGCCCCACCAGAAGGCCGTCGTTGCCTGCGTCGCGGCAAAGCTGCTCTCGAGCACGGCCGATACCTTTTCCGTCACGGCCTTGGTCGCCTCGCGCTGGCCGTGGCTGTCGCCGAAGGCGCCCTTCATCAGAAGCGGCATCCGCATGGCGATGGTCAGGCCGGCTTCGGCATGCATGGACATCACGCGGGCCGCGAGAACCTGCGCCTCCGCCCCGGTCGCAAGGGCGGAGCCCGTCGATTTGCGCGGTAGGGCCATGAGGGAAACTCCAATAGATCGGCGTCACCAGAGAGCGGAGCGCCGAGGGGAGGGAAGTCTGCCGGCAACGGCCCGGCTTGGCAATGCCTAGTATACCAGCCTCCCGCCCGGATTTCGGGCAGCCGGGCTGGATGCCCAAATGGGTGGCACCTCGTCGGCGCTGCCTCTCCGGATGGATTTATCGGGCTGCGGAAATGCTCTAAAGGCTGATCCGGTGCCGATCTTCCCCGGCACCTTAATTCTGTCGAGCAGCCTGTTGAGCCTTTTCTCCACTCCCAAACATCCCGGCTGGCGGCCGATGCTCGTTCTCGCATCGGCCTCGCCGCGCCGCCTCGCCCTGCTGGAGCAGGCTGGCTTGAAGCCGGACGCGTTGCTGCCCGCCGATCTCGACGAGAGCCCGCTGAAGGGCGAGCGCCCGCGCGATCTCGCCCGCCGCCTGGCGCGCGAGAAGGCTCAGGCTGCGTGCGAGGGCGCCAAGGCCCGTGCCGATCTCGAAGGTTGCTATATCCTCGCAGCCGACACGGTCGTCGCCGTCGGCCGGCGCATCCTGCCCAAGGCCGAGATCGTTGATGAGGCGGCCGCCTGCCTGCGCCTGCTCTCGGGCCGCGCGCATCGCGTCTATACCGGTGTCGCGCTGGTGACGCCGTCCGGCACGATCCGGGACCGCATCGTCGAGACGCGCCTGCGCTTCAAGCGCCTCTCCACCGAGGATATCGAGACCTATCTCGCCTCGGGCGAATGGCGCGGCAAGGCCGGCGGTTATGCCGTGCAAGGCATTGCCGGCTCCTTCGTCGTCAAGCTCGTCGGCTCCTATACCGGCGTCGTCGGCCTGCCGCTCTACGAGACGGTCAATCTTCTCGGCGGAGAGGGTTTCCCCATTCGCTTCGGCTGGATGAACGCAGCCTGATACGGCGCCGATGCGGGTTGCCGGATCACGTCTCGCGGCCGATCCTGCCGCCGGGAAACGCGCCGCGCTGGAACGCGCCGATGAGGGGGAAGCGGAGATGACGGGACGTCTGAGCGGCAAGGTCGCGATCGTGGCCGGGGCGGGGTCGATCGGGCCGGGCTGGGGCAACGGCAAGGCGACGGCGACGACCTTCACCCGTGAGGGCGCCAAGGTCGTCTGCGCCGACATCAACCGCGACGCCGCCGAGGAGACCGCCGGCATCATCCGCAACGAGGGCGGCGAGGCCTTCGCCATGCAGGCGGATGTTACCAAGGCGGAGCAGGTCGCCGGGCTCGTCGCCCAGGCGCTCGGCCGCTATGGTCGCATCGACATCCTCGACAACAATGTCGGCATCGCCGAGGTCGGCAGCGTCGTCGATCTCTCGGAGGAGGTCTGGGAGCGCGTCTTCCGGGTCAACCTCACCGGCGCCTTCCTGGCGATGAAGCATGTCATCCCGGTGATGCAGCGCCAGTTCGCGGAAACGGGCGAGGGCGGTTCGATCATCAACATCTCGTCGATCGCCTCGATCCGCCATACCGGCGTGCCCTATGCCAGCTATTCCGCGACCAAGGCGGCGCTCAACCAGCTCACCCGGACGACGGCGGTGCAGTTCGCTCCGCAGAAGATTCGCGTCAACGCGATCCTGCCCGGCCTGATGAAGACGCCGATGGTCGAGCATTCCGCCGGCCTCGCCGCCGTCTACGGCAAGGGCGATGTCGATGCGATGTGGGCCGCGCGCGCCGCGCAGGTCCCGATGGGGCATATGGGCGAGGCCTGGGACGTGGCCAATGCCGCGCTCTTCCTCGCCAGCGACGAGGCGCGCTACATCACCGGCATCGAACTCGTCGTCGATGGAGGCATCACGCTCAAATATGACTGACACCGACAAAGCACCGCCGGCCGCGAAGCCCTGTGCGATCTGCGGCAAGCCGGCGGTTGCGCGCTTCAAGCCATTCTGCTCGCCACGCTGCGCCGATATCGACCTCGGCCGCTGGCTGAAGGGAAGCTATGTGATTCCCGGCGAGCCCGTCGAGGATGCGGAGGAGGGCGCGCCGCAGCAGCGCGAGCGCGAGGACTGAAGGGCGGAAACGCCGTCCGTGGTACGGATTGAGTTCCGAGACCCCATCGGTGCAAGCTGTGGTGGACAATCGAGTGGCCGTCGCGGGAGTTCTCCGCATGCTGACCTCACAAGCCGCGATCTCTCACCGGCGGCCGGGCCGATGACCGCCACGCCGGAGCATCACGTCGTCATCGTCGGCGCCGGCTTCGGCGGGCTCGAAGCCGCGCGCAATCTCGCCAGCGCTCCGGTCCGGATCACCATGATCGACCAGCGCAACCATCATCTCTTCCAGCCATTGCTCTATCAGGTCGCGACCGCCTCGCTGCCGACTTCCGAGATTGCCTGGCCGATCCGCTTCCTGCTGCGCGGCCACAAGAACGTCACGACCCTGCTCGGCACGGTCACCGGCGTCGACAAGGCGAACAAGCAGGTGCTGCTGGAGGGCGAGCGGCCGATTGGTTTCGACACGCTGATCCTCGCGACCGGCGCCCGCCATGCCTATTTCGGCCATGACGAGTGGGAGCCCTATGCGCCCGGCGTCAAGACGCTGGAGGATGCGACGCGGATCCGGCGGCGCATCCTCTCGGCCTTCGAGCAGGCGGAATGGGAGACCGACCCGGAGCGACGCGCGCAATGGCTGACCTTCGTGATCATCGGGGCGGGGCCGACCGGCGTCGAGCTTGCCGGCACCATCGCCGAGCTGGCGCATGACACGCTGCGCGGTGATTTCCGCAATTTCGATACGCGCAGCGCCCGTGTCGTGCTGGTCGAGGCCGGCCCGCGTATCCTCGCCGGCTTCACCGAGGACCTCTCGGCCTATGCCGAGCGGGCGCTGAACCGCCTCGGGGTCGAGGTCAGACTGGGCCAGCCGGTCTCCGAATGCCGCGCTGACGGCATCATGCTCGGCGGTGATGTCCTGCCGGCGCGGACCATTCTGTGGGCGGCCGGCGTCGCCGCTTCGCCGGCGGCAGAATGGCTGGAGGCGCCGGCCGACCGGGCGGGCCGCGTCCGCGTCGAGCCCGATCTCACGGCTCCCGGCGAACCCGACATCTTCGTGATCGGTGATACCGCCTTCGTTGCCGGCGCCGACGGCAAGCCGGTGCCCGGCATCGCTCCCGCGGCCAAGCAGCAGGGGCACTATGTCGCTGGCCTCATCAAGGCACGGCTGCGGGGCAAACCGACCCCACCGCCCTTCGCCTATCGGAATGCCGGCAATCTCGCGACGATCGGCAAGCGCGCGGCCATCGTCGATTTCGGCTGGATCAAGCTGCGCGGGCGCCTGGCCTGGTGGATCTGGGGCATCGCCCACATCTTCTTCCTGATCGGCTTGCGCAACCGGCTCGCCGTCGCGCTCAACTGGCTGTGGATCTATGTCAGCGGCCATCGCAGCGCGCGGCTGATCACGCAGCGCGATCCCGGAAGCGGCGGCGAGACGCGTTAACGCCGCCAGCCCGGTGGCGATGGCGGCCCCTGCAGTCTCTTCTCTCCGTCCGGTTGGAAAGGACCGGCTAACCAATTGGCAGGTTTGACGCTGCTGCCGATCCCCCTTCGGTGATAGTTTGAAGCTTGCTTGGCCTCTTGACGCAATCTCCTTCGACGGAGGGGCAATGGCTGACTGGATGAAGGATCTGCTGGCGCGCGACATCGAAGCGCTGCGCGCCGACGTGCTCAAGGCTGGCCTTCTCAACGCGAAGGCTTTGCAGGAAAGCGCGGAAACCCACGTTGCGCATCTCCATGATGTGCTGCGCGAAACCCGCGAGCTGCAAGAAGCCTCGTTCCAGGTGGTGAACGACACCATCGGGTTCGCCAAGCTTCTCTATGGCCATGCTGCCATCGCCGAATCGGAGCAGGCCCGGCGCGCAGCGCTGGCCGCCATCGATCGCCTCGCAGCGGTGCTCGGGCGTTGCGAATGCCGGGAGGCGGCGGGCTCTCCCTGAACCAGGCTGACTGACGGCATTCAACGGCGATTTCGGGCCACCCAATCCACAGGCCTGGAGCCAGTTGACGCCGTATTGAAGAAAGCCGGCTGAAGTGACTGGACAGGCCGAGCGCCTGCCTCTATATCGCCCCCACCAACACGAACGGCCTCGCGCCGCTCCCGGTTCGCCCAGGTAGCTCAGTTGGTAGAGCATGCGACTGAAAATCGCAGTGTCGGCGGTTCGACTCCGTCCCTGGGCACCATTTTCCCGCCAAGTGGTTGCAAGCTCAAAAAATCTCGGGCCAATCTGCGGCTTGAACGCGTTTTGTGGCGTGGCGGGCTGAGCTGAGCACGCGCCGGAACGGCACGCTCGCTCCAGAATCGTCAGGTATGCGCCAAAGGAAGCGTTGACGCTGCCGGCCGATGCGGAAACGATGGCGCATGCTTGCTGCTGCGGCTCCCGGGTGCCGGGGCCCTCATCGGTCTGGTCGACGACGGGCGCGCGTTTGCGCGGAGGCCCGCGCTTTGCCGCAGAGCTGCCAGGCCCTGATCCCCTGGAGTTCCCGACGATGAATCAGACGAGCCCGCTCGCCGCGACGGCGCCTGCGCAGCCGCTGCGCCTCACCAGCCTGGCCCATGGCGGCGGCTGCGGGTGCAAGCTGGCACCGGCCGTGCTTCAGCAATTGCTGGCGGGGCATCCGGCCGCCGGCCCCTACAGCCAGCTCCTCGTCGGCACCGAGACGGGCGACGATGCCGCAGTCTGGCAGGTCGACGAGAACACCTGCGTCGTCGCCACCACCGATTTTTTCATGCCCGTCGTCGACGATCCCCGCGATTTCGGCCGCATCGCCGCGACCAACGCGATTTCCGACGTCTATGCCATGGGCGGGCGGCCGATCATGGCGCTCGCGATCCTCGGCATGCCGCTCGACAAATTGCCGATCGAGGTGACGCGCGAGATCCTGAAGGGCGGTGCCTCGATCTGCGCCGAGGCCGGTATTCCGGTCGCCGGCGGCCATTCGATCGATGCGCCGGAGCCGATCTACGGACTCGCGGTCATCGGCCTGCTCAAGCCTGCGAACCTGCGCCGCAACAGCGGCGCGAAGCCCGGCGATGCGCTGATCCTGACCAAGGCGCTAGGCGTCGGCATCTACTCGGCCGCCTTCAAGAAGGGCGAGCTCTCGGCCGCCGCCTATGACGAGATGGTCGCCTCGACGACGCTGCTCAACCGCGTCGGCGCCGACCTGGCGGAGGATCCCGCCGTCCATGCGGTCACCGATGTCACCGGTTTCGGCATCCTCGGCCATGGGCTCGAGATGGCGCGCGGCTCCGGCGTTACGCTGAAGCTCCGGCTTTCCGACCTGCCGTTCCTGACGCAGGCCGAGCGTCTGGCGCGGGAGGGCAGGGTCACCGGCGCTTCCCACAGGAACTGGACGAGCTATGGCGAGGGCGCGGTTCTCCCGGAGGGGCTGCCCGATTGGCAGCGCCATCTGCTCACCGATCCGCAGACCTCGGGTGGCCTGCTGGTTTCCTGCGCAGTCGAGCGGGCCGATGCCCTGCTCGCGCAGATCAAGGCAGCCGGCTATCCGGCGGCGCGGATCATCGGCGCGGTCGAGGCCGGGCCGGCGCAGGTCGTGGTGAGCTGAGAAGCGTCACCGCGCCTCCTGCACCTCGAGGTTCCGGCCCCAGACGTCGAAGAAGGCGCCCTTGTTGAGGGTGAGTCGGTCCTCGCGCAGCGCCGCTTCCAGCTCGCGCAGGCGGTTGCGGGCGGTCGCGTCGGGTACGAGCCCGCCATCGTCGTCGCGGGTCGGGAAGAAGGCGGCGCCGTCCCAGTTGACGCCGGCGCCGCGCAGCATCAGGACGATGTCGCCCCAGTCGATCTCGTTGCCGACGACATGGACGAACGTCGAGCGCAGTGGCTCGACCTTGGGCTCGGCGATCCTCACCAGCACGATCAGCGCCGTGAACGGGCCCTTGCGGAAGAGCTTGCCGAGCCAGCGGTCGAAATCGGTTCCCAACCCCCTAGAAGTCGACACGCGGCGTCTCGGGCATGTAGCGGTCGAACAGGGCGTAGAAATCGCTGCCGGTCTCGGCGCCGTACCAGTCTTCGAAGGTGGCGAGGGCTTCCTGCACGGCTTCCGGGTTGCCGCGATCATCGGCCATGCTGGTCTGAAGGGCTTCGAAGACAGGCGTCAGCCGCGCCAGGACCAGTTCCTGTCGGGGCCCGATCTCGTCCCAGCCCAGAGACTGGGCGACGAGGAACCGGGCGCGTGCGATCGGCTCCTCGGCCGCCGCGAGGGCCGTGCTTGCCTGTCGCAGCAGGTTGAGGCGCCGGAAGGCCCGGCCGCGGGCCTGCGCGAGCGCTTCGATCCGCTTCGCCGCCTCACGCCGATAGGCATCTTCGGCTTCGCGCGCGGCTTCCGCAGCCTCTTCGAAGCGGGCGATCAGGCCGATCGCGGCTGTTTCGGCGTCCGTCATGCGCCCTCAGTGAATTGGCGGAAGAGAATGGGAGTCGAACCCACCAGAGACCGTCTGACGGCCCCTCCCGGATTTGAAGTCCGGACGCCCCACCGGGGACGCTTCTCCTCCATCGCTCAAGCCGGGCGGCGGGCCGAACAGGTCGAGCCGCCGCCGGTTGATGCGTCTCAGGTCGCCGCGGCGGATCGTGATGCCGTGGCGATCGAAGAACTCGAGAATCTGGATAGCGACCTTTCGGCCGTTGTCGAGCCTGTCTCGGAACTGCGCCGCATTGAAGCCGGCCGGATGCAACGCCGCAAGCTCGGCCGCGATGCCGACCATCTCGGCAAGCGTATCGCGCAGGAAGAAATGGTCGAGCGCGACCTCATGGACATCGCCGCGCCGGCCGGTGAGACGTAGCAGGCGCCGGATCTCCTCCTCGGGCCGCCCGAGCATCTGGCCGATATCGCGCACGCGAGGTGGTCGGAAGCGCTCGCCCTCAGCGATCAGCGGCGCGATTCGCTCCCAGAGCGCCTCGTCCTCCGGCAAGAGCCGGGCTTCGTGACCGGGCCGCCGGAGCCATGACCCGGCCGGCACCAACACGCCGTCCTCCGCGAGCCGGGCGAGGGCCTGCCGGAATAGGGGCGCGGGCCAGCGCGGCGCGACGGCGAAGCGCAGGCGCTCCAGTCCCATGCCGGGCAGGTCGGGATGCTCGGCATGAAAGGCGTCGAGCCTCTCGGTCGCGGCCTGCGCCAATACCTGCCAATGTGCGGGCAACAGTGCGAGCGGGCCGATCCTGACGAGGTCGAGCCGGTTCGACAGATTTTCCGCCGCACCGGGGCCGAGCGCGCGGTCGCGGACGAAGCCGTCGAGATCGGCGTGATAGGGTGGCACCGCGAGCAGGGCCTGCAGCGCATCCGCGGGGTCGAAATTGCTGAGCGCCGCGAGCTGGGCCAGGCGCTCCGGGCTGCGCCGTCGGCGTTCCGGCGCGCGCAGGTCAAGGAAGCGGCCGCCGCCGATCGTGCGCGTCGCACTGGCGTCGCGCAGCACGAACCGGTCGAGCACCGCGGCGGCGAGCGGCTCGTCGAGAACGAGCTGGATCAGGCCGTCCGCGCCGGGCGCGGTCTCGTCGCCGAGCAGGACGATGCGGGCGCCGATCTCGGCGGCGGCATGGTGCAGGCGGACTGGCTGCCACATCGTCAGCGCCTTCTCGCCGGGCAGCAGCGTGACTTCGGCGTCGATCCGCATCGTCGGCGCATGGAGTGCCGGCGCCAGCACCATCTCGCCATGCCGGATGGCGTCCTTCGTGATGCCGGGGCCGGCAAGATTGAGCGCGCAGCGCTCGCCGGCCATGCCGCGCTCGGCCGGGCGGTTCTGGGCGTGGATCGAGCGTACCCGCGCCGGCAGGCCGCCGGGCGAGACGACGACGCTGTCGCCAATCGCCACACTCCCGGACAGAACGGTGCCCGTCACCACCGTTCCTGCGCCTTGCAAGGTGAAGCAGCGATCGACCGCCAGCCGGAAGGCGCCGTCGCCCTGCCGCGCCTGGGCTTCCAGGGCGCGAGCGGCGAGCAGGTCGGCGAGCGCGGGCAGGCCTTCTCCCGTCAGCGTCGAGACAGGGAGCATCGGTGCCCCGGCAAAGGGGCTTGACCCCAGCAGCGCTGCGATCTCTCCCTCGACGGTCTCTATGCGCTCGGCGTCGACCAGATCGGCCTTCGTAACTGCGACCACGGCCTCGGCGATGCCGAGCAGCCGGGCGATCGCGACATGCTCACGCGTCTGCGGCATCACGCCGTCATCGGCCGCGACGACCAAGAGCAGCAGGTCGATGCCGGTGGCGCCGGCCAGCATCGTGTGCACGAATTTCTCATGGCCGGGCACGTCGATGAAGCCGACGATCGAGCCGTCTGCTTGGGGCCAATAAGCGAAGCCGAGCGCGATCGAGATGCCGCGCGCCTTCTCCTCTTTCAAACGGTCGGTATCGACACCGGTCAGCCGCCGGACCAGCGAGGTCTTGCCATGGTCGATATGGCCGGCGGTTCCGATGATCATGGCGCCGTCTCTGCGGGAGAGACAGCCGCGCGCGCGGCCTTGATGAAGGGCGCCGCGAGCGAGCTGCCCTTGCCCTCGGCCGAGAGCAGCAGCGCGAGCGCGCGTTCGGCATTGGCCGGCACGCCCTGGCCAAGCAGGGTCGCAGCGCCGAGCATGGCCTCGGAATCCGGATCGCCGGCCGCCATGCCGCGCTGCCACCATTGCGCGGCGGCATCGGCATCGCGATCCACGCCCAGTGCATCGTGATGCATCATGCCGAGCCGCGTCATGCTGGTGGCGATGCCGGCCTCTGCCGCCGCCTGCGCCCAGCGCAGAGCCTCGGCCCGGTCGTTGGAAACTCCGCCTTCCAGCAGCATCCAGGACAGCATGTCCTGTGCCGGGGCGTCGCCCTGTTCGGCGGCGAGCCGATAGAGCCGCATCGCCTCGGCATCGCTCTGCGCGACGCCTTCGCCCTTGAAATGCAAGGCGGCCAGATTGCGCTGCCCGACCGGATCGCCGCTTTCCGCCGCCAAGGTCAGCCAGCGCAGAGCCAGGGCCGGATCGCGTTCGACGCCGAGTCCCTCGGCGAAGCAGGCGCCGATATTGTTCTGCGCCCGCCCGACGCCGGCATGGGCGAGCGGCCCCCAAAGCGCGAGCGCAGCCGCATGGTCGCCGCGTTCGACGGCCGCTGTAGCTTGCGCCATCGTGGCGGCGACATCGCCATCGGCGGCCACGTCACGGCCGAAAAGGCGCTCAAGCCAGCGCATCGGGCGATCCGGGTTTCAGAGCGTCGAGCTGCGCCGCGAACAGCACCTCGTCCTCCAGGCAGCGCAGGTCGAGGATGAGCGCGCCCTGCGCGATCCGTCCGATTACCGGCACCGGCACGGCGCGGAAGGCCGCCGCCAGTTTTTCGACGGCGGAACCCGCAGCCTTGCCGGCCGGCCGCAGTGCAAGCCCCGCACTCGGCAGCGTCTCCAATGGCAGCGCGCCGGAGCCGATCTGGCTGGCGCAGTCGCTGATCTCGACGATCCAGCCCGGGCCGACTGCCGCTGTGACCTTGTGCTGAAGGCGCTCGGCCAGCGCGCGCAATTCGGCGGCAGTCCGCGTGAACAGTCTGAGCGTCGGCAGGCGCTGCGCCAATCGGTCGGGGTCGCGATAGAGCCTGAGCGTCGCTTCCAGCGCCGCGAGCCGGAGCTTGTCGAGCCGCAGCGCCCGCTTCAGCGGGTTCTTCGCCAGTTTCGCGATCAGGCCCTTGCGCCCGGCGACGATGCCGGCCTGCGGCCCGCCGAGTAGTTTGTCGCCGGAGAAGGTGACGAGATCGGCACCGCCTTTCAGCGCATCCTGCACCGTCTTCTCGCGGCGCAGGCCCCAGCGCGAGAGGTCGATCAGCGTGCCCGAGCCGAGGTCGTCGACGAAGGGCACATCGTGCTGGCGCGCGAGCTTCGCGAGTTCCGCCGGCTCGACCTCGGCGGTGAAGCCCTGCACCACGTAATTCGAGGTGTGGACCTTCATCAGTAGGCCGGTCTCGGGACCGATGGCCTCGGCATAGTCCTTGAGATGCGTGCGATTGGTGGTGCCGACCTCGCGCAAGGTCGCGCCGGCACGCGCCATGATGTCCGGCATGCGGAAGGCGCCGCCGATCTCGATCAGTTCGCCGCGCGAGACGATGGCTTCGCGATCCCGGGCGAGGGTGTTCAGCACGAGCAGAACGGCCGAGGCGTTGTTGTTGACGAGGATCGCGTCCTCGGCGCCGGTCAGCTCGCGGATGAGGCCGCGAACATGCGCATCGCGCTCGCCGCGTTGACCTGCCTCGATCTCGTATTCGAGATTGGTCGGCGCGCGCATCGCCGCGACCACGGCCTCGATCGCCTCCTCGGCCAGGAGCGCGCGGCCGAGATTGGTGTGCAGTACCGTACCGGTCAGGTTGATGACCGGGCGCTGCGAGGGGCGGTTCTGCTCGTCCAGCCAGCCCAGCGCCATGCGGCCGACCTGCTCAGCCGAGGCCGCCGCCGGCGCACCGCCCGCCCGCAACCGCTCGATCACATGCCGGACCGCATCCGTCGCGGCAGCCCGCCCGTGCTGCGCGATCGCGAGCCCGCCTGCGGGGCTGCGCAGCACCGTGTCGACCGATGGCGGGCGGAAGCTTTCCGGCTTGTTCATCAGGCTCCCTCCGGGAGACGCTTGATCAGTATCCGAGCAGGAATGGGTTCACCCCGGCCCGGCTCCAGCCGGCCTCGGTCACCAGCAGGTCGAGCCCGAGGCTCGCGACATCGTCCGCCACGGCTTCCAGCTCCGGGGCCTTGCGGCGGTTCAGGATCTTCACATAGGTCCGGCATTCGTCGCAGGTCTCGGCCTTGATCGTGTCGGCGATGCCCTCGATCTCCTGATAGGCGATGCCCTTGGTCGAGCCGCAGGAGACGCATTTCACCCGGACATGGTTCCACTGTGCCGCGCAGAGCGAGCACTGGACATAGCGCACGCCCTCGACATTAAGGTCGGCGACGACCGCGCTCGCCACCGGCGGGCCGCCGCAGCAGGGACAGACGCCGTCGGCGACCGGCTGGGGCAGGGCGGGGTCGAGCCGCGCGCTGCGCAGCGCTGCGACGACCTGCAGGGCGGCGGCGGCAAAGATGTGCTCGGCAACGGCCTCGACCGGCACCGCATCGGCCAGGACGGCGGCAAACATCGCCTGTCGTGCCTCCGGTTCCGCCGCGACGGCGCGGGCGAGGGCGGCGCGGGCGAGGTCCGGCATAGCGACATCGGCCAGCAATGCCGCCAGTCGGTCGAAGGCCTCCGAAACCGCCGGATCGGTGGCTAGTTCCTCGCGCGGAAGCAGCGGCATGCCGTTGGCCGCGCGCAATCGCAGATCACCGGGAGCGGGCAGGCCGGGCGCGTCGATCGTCGCCGCCAGCGTCGCCTGCGCCTCGCTCAAGCCGCCGAGAAAGCTGAGATAGGCTTCGAGCTGATGCCCCGGCGCCAGCGCGGCGAACCGTTCCGCCCGCAAGGCAAACAGCTTCGCAGGCTCTGGCAGGCGCAGGAAAGGCGGCTTGTCGCGTTCAGGCGTGCCGACATCTTCGAAGGTGACGAGATCCTGGTCGTCGCTCATTCCTTGTCCTCTCGAACCGCACGGGTCACGGGAGGCGGAGCGGCGGGTGCCGCCCCGCAGTCGAACTCATTCGGCCGGGCCGGCGCTGTGGCGGCGCGGCGGCGCCTGGCGCTCGTCGATCACGCCCTCGCGCGCTTCCTGCCGCAGCCAGAGCCGGTGGTGGCGGAAGGCCCAGCCGCCCGTCACCTTGCCCTCGGTCATGGCGCTGATCGTGCCACGGACATAGAAGCCGGCATAGATATGGACGATGACGACGAGCAGCATGGCGATCGCCGCCAGCGCATGCACGATATGGCCGACGCGCTGCTGCTCGATGGTGAAGCTCGCGCCGAAATACTCGTACCAGATCACGATGCCCGTCCCGAACAGGACGATGATCAGGAGCGTCATCAGCCAGAAGACGATCTTCTGCGCGCCGTTATACTTGCCGATCTCGGGCAGGTTCTCCTCGCGGCCCGACATCGCTTCGCCGATATGGCTCATCCATCGGGTGTCGGCCTTCGTCCAGAAATTGTATTTGACCATCTGGATGAAGAGGATCGCGAAGCTGGCGAGCAGGACGACGCCGATCCAGGGATGCAGCGCGCGTGTGTTGGAGCCACCGCCGAACAGGCTCGACAGGAAGAACAGCGCCGGATGGAACAGCGCGGCCCCGCTGAGGGTGAGCAGGATCAGCGAGATCGCGGTGACCCAGTGATTGACGCGCACGCGGCCGGGATAGCGGTCGACGGTCGTGCGCTCCTCTTCACGTCTTACGGCCACGGGCTGCCTCCTCGTCGATCAGATGCTCGGCCTCGCGGTCTTCGGCGCGGCTGACATCGTTGCGTCGGGCGATCGTCGCATGGACGAAGGCGAAGGCGGCGGCGAAACCGACGGCCGCCATGCCGGCATATTTGGTCAGCCCCTTCCAGAGCTCGACGACCTGGCTGATGCGCGGGTTGTTCGGCAGGTTGGCGTAGAGCTGCGGCTTGTCGGCGTGATGCAGCACATACATCACATGCGTGCCGCCGACGCCGGGCGGATCGTAGATGCCGGCATTCTTGAAGCCGCGCGACTTCAGGTCGGTGATACGGCCCTGGGCATGGTCGAGCATCGCCTTCTTGGTGCCGAACACGATCGCGCCGGTCGGGCAAGCCTTGGCGCAGGCCGGCGCCTGGCCGACCGAGACCCGGTCCGAGCAGAGCGTGCATTTATAGGCCTTGTGATCGGCCTGGCTGATGCGCGGGATGTTGAAGGGGCAGCCCTTCACGCAATAGCCGCAGCCGATGCAGTTCTCCGAGACGAAGTCGACGATGCCGTTATTGTACTGCACGATCGCGCCGGGCGAGGGGCAGGCCTTGAGGCAGCCCGGATCGGCGCAATGCATGCAGCCGTCCTTGCGGATCAGCCATTCGAGATTGCCGCTCTCCGGGTTCTCCCATTCGGTGAACCGCATCAGCGTCCAGCTGTTCGGCGTCAGGTCGTGCGGGTTGTCGTAGACACCCCGGTTGATCCCGACCTCCTCGCGCAGGTTGTTCCACTCGAGGCAGGCCGCCTGGCATGCCTTGCAACCGATGCATTTGGAGACGTCGATGAGCTTGGCCACCTCGAAATCGTGGCGGACATCCGGCGGCCTGAAGGTGGTCGCCGAGATGCGGGCGAAGTCCTGACTCTGCAATCCTGCCATTGGACCCTCCCTAGCTCGTCGCCGGACCGTTGGACGGCTCGACATTCACCAGGAACGCCTTGAACTCGGGCGTCTCGATGTTGGCGTCGCCGACGAACGGGGTGAGGCTGTTGGGGCCGAAGCCCTTCTTGGCCGCACCGGTGAAGCCCCAGTGGAGCGGGATGCCGACGACATGGACGGTCTTGCCGTCGCAGATCAGCGGCTTGATGCGCTTGGTCACCACCGCCTTGGCATAGACCGTGCCGCGGGCCGAGGAGACCTTCACCCAGCCGCCCTTCTGGATGTTCTTCTCCGCGGCCAGCTGCTCGCTGATCTCGACGAAGAACTCCGGCTGGAGCACCGCATTCACCCAGACATGCTTCGTCCAGTAGTGGAAGTGCTCGGTCAGGCGGTAGGAGGTCGCCGCATAGGGGAACTTGTCGGAGGTCCCGAGCGCGGCGAGGTCGTCCTTGAAGATGCGCGCGGCGGGGTTGCCGCGGATCTTGGGCGCCATGACATTGGCGACCGGGCTTTCGAACGGCTCGTAATGGGCCGGGAAGGGGCCGTCCTTCATCATGCCGCGCGAGAACAGGCGTGCCGTCCCCTCGGGGTTCATGATGAACGGACCGACATCCCGCGGCTTGGCCGTGACCGCGATGTCCGGCACGTCGTAGCCAGTCCAGGCCGTACCGTTCCACTCGATCAGCTTGCGCTTGGGATCCCAGGGCTTGCCGTCGATATCGGCCGAGGCGCGATTGTAGAGGATGCGCCGGTTGGCCGGCCAGGAGAAGGCCCAGTTGGGATAGGCGCCGGTATTGGCCGGGTCGTTGGTGTCGCGGCGGGCCATCATGTTGCCCCGCTCGGTCCACGAGCCGGAATAGATCCAGCAGCCGCAGGCCGTCGAGCCGTCGTCGCGCAACTGGCCGAACGTGTCGACCTGCTTGCCCTTCTCCAGCAGGACCTTGGTCGGGTCGACCGGGTCCGTTACCGTCGAGACGACATAGCCGTTCATCTCCTTGGCCATCTCGTCCGGCTGCGGATCGTCGGGCTGGCGATAGGGCCAGTGCAGATTGACGATCGGATCCGGGAAGGCGCCGCCCTCCTTCTCGTAGAGGGCGCGCAGGCGCTGGTGGATCTGCGCCATGATCCAAGTATCAGGCTTGGCCTCGCCCGGAGGTTCCTGCCCCGGCCAGTGCCATTGCAACCAGCGGCCGGAATTGACCAGCGAGCCCTCGTCCTCGGCGAAGCAGGTCGTCGGCAGCTCGAAGACCTCGGTCTGGATCGACTCGGGCTTGACGTCGTTATGGACGCCTTCGTCCTTCCAGAACCGCGCGGTCTCGGTCTGCAGCGGGTCCATCACCACTAGGAATTTCAGCTTCGACAGCGATGCCGAGACCTTGCCGCGATTGGACAGGGAGAGCAGCGGGTTGAAGCCCTGGCAGAAATAGCCGTTCACCTTGCCCTGGTGCATCATGTCGAAGTACCGGAGCATGTCGTAGCCGGGCACGTCGAGCTTCGGCAGCCACTGGTAGGCGAAGTCGTTTTCCGGCGTTGCGGCCTTGCCCCACATCGACTTCAGGAAGCTCACCATGAACTTCTTGTAGTTCTGCCAGTAGCTCATCTGGTTCGGCCGCAGCGGCTTGAAGCCGCGCGTCGACATGTAGGTCTGGAAATCGACCTCCCTGTCGGTCCCCAGCGTGAGATAGCCCGGGATCAGGTTCGACATCAGGCCGATATCGGTCAGACCCTGGATGTTGGAGTGCCCGCGCAGCGCGTTCATGCCGCCGCCGCGCACGCCGATATTGCCGAGCAGCAATTGCAGCATCGCCATCGAGCGGATGTTCTGCGAGCCCTTGGAGTGCTGCGTCCAGCCGAGCGCGTACATCGAGGTCATGACCTTGTCGCGCGCGGAGGTCTCCGAGATCATCTTGCAGATCGCCAGGAACTTGTCCTTCGGCGTGCCGCAGATGCGCTCGACCATCTCCGGCGTATAGGCCGCGATGTGCTTCTTCAGGAGTTGGTAGACTGAGCGCGGATGCTGGAGCGTCTCGTCGATCTGGACATAGCCGTCCGGCCCGAGCTCGTATTCCCAGCTCGAGCGGTCATAGTCGCGCTTGGCCTCGTCATAGCCGGTGAACAGGCCGTCCTGATAGCCGAAGCCCTCCTTCACGATATAGGGCGCGTTGGTAAAGGCGCGCACGTAGTCGTGCTGGATCTTGTCGTTGTCGATGCAGTACTTCATCGCCCCGAGCAGGAAGGCGATGTCGGTGCCTTGCCGGATCGGCGCATAGAAATCCGCGACCGAGGCCGAGCGCGTGAAGCGCGGATCGACGACGATCAACTTGGCACCACGTTGGGCTTTCGCCTCAGTGACCCATTTGAATCCGCACGGATGCGCTTCGGCGGCATTGCCGCCCATGATGATGACGAGGTCGGTGTTCTTGATGTCCGTCCAGGAGTTGGTCATCGCACCGCGACCGAATGTTGGGGCCAGACTGGCCACCGTCGGTCCGTGTCAAACGCGCGCCTGGTTGTCGAACGCCAATATCCCGGTGCTTCGCACGACCTTGTAGGTCAGGAAGGCCGTCTCGTTGGTGGTGGCCGAAGCGGCCAGGAAGCCCGTGGTCAGCCAGCGGTTGACCGTCGTGCCATCCTGGTTCTTGGCGACGAAGTTCTTGTCGCGATCGTCCTTCATCAGCCGCGCGATGCGGTCGAGCGCCTCGTTCCAGCTGATCTGCCGGAAGGCCTTCTCGCCTGGGCCGCGATATTGCGGGACCTTGGTGCGGGTCTCGGAATGAACGAAGTCGAGGAGGGCGGATCCCTTCGGGCACAGCGTGCCGCGATTGGTCGGGTGGTCCGGATCGCCTTCGATATGGATGACCGCCGGATGGGCGTTCTTGGACTTGTCGCCCAGGCTGTACATGATCACGCCGCAGGCGACGGAGCAGTACGGACAGGTGTTTCGTGTTTCTGTGGTGCGCGCCAGCTTGAAGGGCCGCACGGCCTGGGCAAGCGCCTCTTCGGCGCCCCCGAACCCAAGCGCGGCGACGGCAGAGCCGGCGACACCCGCACCCGCGGCTTTCAGAAACTGGCGACGCGAGAGCTCATGCAGCATCTCAACCTCCCAGGCGAACGACAAGGCGTTGTTCAATTTGGAATAGTGAAACTCTGCAACGGAGGCGTCAAGGCGCACTTCGGGAGGGCGGATGAGCGGCTTCTTAGACTTTCGATGTACGATCGGCGGGGGCGGCGCAGCGACGCGAGCGGGCCCGGCGCCGGACGCTGTCGCATGGCAGGCGGCTCGGGTAGAGACGGGCTCCGCTGGAGCTTGCGGAGCCTTCCTTTTGCCGGTCGGTCTCGCTCTGGTGATGCCTCAGCGCGACATCATCTGCAGCGGCCACATCACGATCTGCGGGAAGATCACCAGCAGGGCCAGCACGATGAGCTGGGCGACCATGAAGGGCGTCACGCCCTTGATGACGCCCGTCATCGGCACCTTGGCGACGCCGCAGACCACGTTCAGCACGGTCCCGACCGGCGGTGTCACCAGTCCGATGGCGTTGTTCATGATGAACAGCACGCCGAAATAGACCGGGTCGATGCCCGCCTGCTTGACCACCGGCATCAGCACCGGCGTCAGGATCAGCACTGTCGGGGTGAAGTCGAGCGCCGTGCCGACGATGAAGACCATCACCATCAGGATGGCCATCAGCAGGATCTTGTTCTCCATGAAGGGCGCGACCATGTCGGCGACCTGCTGGGGAATGTTGGCCGTGGTGATCAGCCAGGCAGAAACGCCGGCCGCCGCGACCAGGAACATGATGACGGCGGTTGTCTCGGCCGCGCGGTACATCAGGCCGAACAGGTCGCGGATCTTGATCTCGCGATAGATGAAGACACCGACGAAGAGCGAGTAGGCGGCTGCGATCACCGCGGCCTCGGTCGGGGTGAACCAGCCGACCTTGAGCCCGCCGATGATGACCACGGGCAGCACCAGCGCCCAGCCGGCATTGCGGGTTTCGACCAGCCGTTCGCGCATGCTGCGCTTCGGCTCGACGCGCGGGTTGTCGCGCTTGATGCTCCAGCGCCAGGCCAGCATGATCGCCATACCCATCATCACGCCCGGCACGATGCCGGCGATGAACAGCTTGGTGATCGAGACGCCGCCGGTGACGCCGAAGATGATCATGCCGATCGAGGGCGGAATGACCGGCGCGATGATGCCGCCGCAGGCGATCAGGCCGCAGGAACGGTTGATGTCGTAGCCGGCATTGCGCATCAGCGGCACGAGTACGGAGGCGAGCGCCGCGGTGTCGGCGACGGCCGAGCCCGAGAGCGAGGCCATGATGACGGCGGCGATAACAGCGACATAGCCGAGGCCGCCGCGGATATGGCCGATCCAGGCCATGGCCATGGTGATGATCCGGCGCGTCATGCCGCCGGCATTCATCAGCTCGCCGGCCAGCATGAAGAAGGGCACGGCCAGCAGCGGGAAGGAATTGGCGCCGTCCCACATGTTCTGGATGATGATCTGCGGGTCGGAGATGCCCATGTAGAGCATCATGGCGAGGCCGCAGCCGATCAGCGCGAAGGCGACCGGCATGCCCAGCGCCATCAGGCCGAGCAGCGACGTGATGAAGACGAAGACGATCACGGCTTGGCTCCCTGCGCCTTCATGTCGCGCTCGGCTTCGAGTCCCTCGGCCATTCCCTCCTCGTGCACGTCGATCAGCTCATTGTCGGAGACCTGTCCCAGCGCGAGGCGGATCAGGTTCGACAGGCAGATCAGCGCGATCGCGGCGCCGGTGACATAGCTCACGCCATAGACCCAGATCATGCTGAGCTGCGCGACCGGCGAGGCGTTGCCGGCGATGATGTCGTGCTGGAGATAAGTGCCGTAGAAGATGAACAGCGCGCAGATCAGCATGATGACCTGGCTGATCGCCCAGCAGACCTTGCGGCCGAAGATCGGCAGCGCCTGGACCACCATGTCGACGCCGAGATGGCTGCGCCGGTGCAGGCCGATGATGCCGCCGAGGAAGGTCATCCAGACGAAGGCGAAGCGCGGGATTTCTTCCGACAGGTCGATGCCGGTGTTGAAGAAGATCCGCAGCATCACGTTGCCGAAGACCATGACCAGCATCACGGCCATGCAGATCACGAGGATGACCTCGATCAGGCGGTAGAAACCGTCCGTCGCTGTCTTGAGCAGGCTGGTCATCGGTCACCTCGCCGGCGGCACTTGGAAGGGGATCGCCGGCTCGGCGCCGGTACTTGAGAAAAGGACAGCCGGCCACTCGGGCCGGCTGTCGTCGCGTGCATTACTTGGCGGCGCGTGCCTTTTCGATCTCGGCGACGAAGCCGTTCACGAACTCCTCGCCGATCTGCCCCTTGAACTTGTCGACCACCGGCTGAACCTTGGCCTGCACCTTGCGCAGGTCGTCGGCCGAGACCTCGTCCACCGAAACGCCAGCGGCCTTGAACTTGGTGATCACGTCGCGGTCGCCCTCGTCGAGCAGCTTGCGCTGCAGCAGGCCGGCCTCGGTCGCGGCCTTCTGGACGCCGGCCTTGTCAGCGGCCGAGAGCGAGTCCCAGAACTTCTTGGAAGCGACCAGCGCCACCGGCGTGTAGACGTGGTTGGTGATGGAGATGTGCTTCTGCACTTCCTGCATCTTGTTCGCCCACATGTGCTGGAGCGGGTTCTCCTGCCCGTCGAGCGCCTTGACCTCGAGCGCGGTGAACACTTCCGAGAAGGCCATCGGCACGGCGTTGGCACCGATCGACTTCCAGGTGTCGAGCGCCACCGGGTTCGCCATCACGCGCAGCTTCAGGCCGTTGACGTCCTCGGCCGTCTTCACGGCACGGCGGCTGTTCGAGAGGTTGCGGAAGCCCATGCCGGTCCAGGTCAGGCCGACGAGGCCGCTCGGCTCGATCTTCTCGAAGATCTTCTTGACCGAGGCGCCGTCGAGGACCGCGTAGACCTCCTTCTCGTTCTGGAACAGGAAGGGCAGGTCCCAGACCTGGACTTCCTTCACGCGGGTCGAGAGTGGCGCCAGCGTGCCGATGTAGAATTCCTGCGTGCCGGCCTGCGTCGCCTGGAGCTGCTTCTCGTCGCTGCCGAGCATGGCCGAGTGGAACGCCTGAATCTTGACGTTGCCATTGGTATAGGTGCCGGCGAGTTCCGCGAACTTGGCGACGGCGGTCGCCTGCGGGTGCGTGTCGGGCATCGCATGGCCGATCTTCGCCTTGACCTCGGCCATGGCCGCTGTCGAGCCCAGCAGGGCAGCGGCCAGTGCGGCGATGAAAGCGAAGCGTGTCGGATGGGTCTTGGTCACGATACTCGTCTCCGGAACAGTTGCTGGGGGATGTGTCACCGAACGAAGGCAGGCTCAACCGCTCGGCGGCGTTGTCCACCGCCGAGGGCAGGGACTCATGTCCGGTGTCTCTTGATCTCGGCGTGGACGTCGCGGGAAGATCCGGCCTGACCGTCCCGGCCTCTTGACGGCGCGGCCAAGGCTGCTCCGGCGACGGGCGGAGTCCGGCGGGTCCCTGCGAGCATATCGGCCTTCCCTCGATCGCGGCGCGTTGTTTTCGCTCTGGAGGCGGGCGCCGTTGCGGCACCCATAACGCGGCAGAAGTCAGGTTGTCAAACAACTGACAACATGACAATGATGCTCTAGCAGGAAGTCACCATGCAGCTCTCATCCATCGGATCACGGCCCAATCTCGCGAGCGATGCCGCCACCGCGCTGGCGACCTCGATCCGTTCGGGCGCCTTGCAGCCGGGCGATCGGCTGCCCTCCGAGACGGAGCTTGCCCGCCAGCTCGGCGTCAGCCGGCCGGTGGTGCGCGAGGCCATCGCCTATCTGAAGGCCGACGGCATCGTCGAAAGCCGCCGGGGGCTCGGGCTCTTCGTCAACCAGCAGGATTCATTGCGCCTGCGCCGGGCCGAGATCGCGGCCTCCGAGCAGTCGATCCTGCAATTCCTGGAATTCCGCCTCGGGCTGGAAGTCGAGGCAGCGCAACTGGCCTCGCTGCGCCATACGCCGGAGGACCTGGCCCGGATGGAAGCGGCCGAGGCCGCGCTGAACGCCGCCGACGATACGGGGGAGGACAGCTCGGCCCATGACCTCGCGCTGCATCTCGCCATCGCAACGGCCGCGCATAACCCGCTCTTCCTGACCGTGCTCCAGTTCGTCTCGAGCCCGCTGCTCAATTCGATCCGCAGCATGCGCGACAAGGATCGCGGCGAGGATTCGAACATCGCGATCCGCCGTGCCGACCATGCCGCCATCCTCGGCCGCATTCGTGCCCGCGACCCGGCCGGCGCCGGCGAGGCGATGCGCAAGCATATCGGCGAATCCTACCGCCGCTACGCGGCTAAGCTCGCCGCGAGCGGTACGATGCCGGCCCATCCGGCCCTCCAGATCCCATCGACATAGGACGCTCAAGCGTGACCTCTCCCTTCGATCTCTCGGGGCGCACCGCGCTCGTGACCGGTTCCTCGCGCGGGCTCGGCCGTGCCATGGCCGAAGGGCTCGCGGCCGCTGGTGCGAGTATCATCCTCAACGGTGCCGATGCCGGGCGCCTCTCCGAGGCCGTCGCGGCGATGACCGCGGCCGGCCACACCGTGCGGGGCCTCAACTTCGACGTGACCGATGAGCAGGCCGTGGTCACCGCCTTCGCGGCACTCGATGCCGAGGGCGTCGCGGTCGACATTCTCGTCAACAATGCCGGCATCCAGTTCCGCAAGCCGATGCTGGAGCTGGAGACGGCCGACTGGCGCCGCGTGCTCGACACCAACCTGACCAGCGCCTTCGTCGTCGGTCGCGAGGCGGCCCGCCGCATGGCCAAGCGCGGCCATGGCAAGGTCATCAATATCGGCTCGCTGACCAGCGAACTCGCCCGCGCGACCGTCGCGCCCTACACGGTGGCCAAGGGCGGCATCAAGATGCTGACCAAGGCCATGGCGGCGGAATGGGGCGAGCTCGGCATCCAGGCCAATGCGATCGGCCCTGGCTACATGCTCACCGACATGAACCAGGCGCTGATCGATAACCCCACCTTCGACGCCTGGGTGAAGGGCCGCACGCCCGCCCGCCGCTGGGGCCGCCCGGACGAGCTCGCCGGCACCTGCGTCTACCTCGCCTCCTCGGCTTCCGACTATGTCAGCGGCCAGATCATCTATGTCGACGGCGGCATGATCTCGGTGCTGTGAGCCCACGATAACCGACAAGCGGCGAGGGGTCTGCGCGCCTGCTCCCGGACTGATTGAACAGGACGAAACGCCATGAAGATCACCGCCATCGAAACCCTGCGCGCCGAGGAATTCGGCAATGTGCTCTGGGTGCGAGTCCACACCGATTCAGGCCACATCGGGTTGGGCGAGACGTTCTACGGCGCTGCCTCCGTCGAGGCGCATATCCACGACACGTTGGCCGGCCGCCTGCTCGGCAAGAACCCGCTGCATATCGAGGCGCTGCATCGCGAGATGACCAACCTGCCGATGGCGCAGTCCTCGACCGGCGCGGAATCGCGCGCGACCTCGGCGATCGACATCGCGCTCTGGGACCATTTCGGCAAGGTCTGCGGCCAGCCCGTGCACCAGATGCTGGGCGGCCTCTGCCGCGACAAGCAGCGCATCTACAACACCTGCGCCGGCACTCGCTATGTCCGCTCCAGCAACATCAAGCCGGTCTCGAACTGGAGCCTGGGCGACGAGGGCAGCCCCTATGAGGACCTCGACGGCTTCATGAACCGCGCCGACGCGCTGGCCGAGAACCTGCTGGAGCAGGGCATCACCGCCATGAAAATCTGGCCCTTCGATCCGCCCGCGATCGAGAACCAGGGCCTCTACATCACGGCCGAGCAGATGAAGAAGGCGGTCGAGCCCTTCGAGAAGATCCGCAAGGCCGTCGGCGACAAGATGGAGATCATGGTCGAGTTCCACTCGCTCTGGAACCTGCCGACAGCCAAGCAGATCGCCCGCGTGCTCGAGCCCTACAAGCCGACCTGGTACGAGGACCCGATCAAGATGAACTCGCCGCAGGCGCTGGCTGAATACGCTCGCTCGACCGATGTCTGGGTTTGCGCCAGCGAGACGCTGGGTTCGCGCTGGCCCTACAAGGACATGCTGGAGCGCGACGCCGCCCATGTCGTGATGGTCGACCTGTGCTGGACCGGCGGCCTGACCGAGGGCCGCAAGATCGCGGCGCTGGCTGAGACCTGGCACCGCCCCTTCGCGCCGCATGACTGCATCGGCCCGGTCGGCTTCGTCGCGGCGGTCCACACCTCTTTCAGCCAGCCGAACACGCTGATCCAGGAATCGGTGCGCGCCTTCTATCGCGGCTGGTATCTGGAACTGGTCACCGAGATGCCCCGCATCGAGAACGGCTATGTCTACCCGATGGAGGCGCCCGGCCTCGGCGTCGACCTGCTGCCGGCCGTCTACGAGCGCTCCGACCTGACGGTGCGCCGCTCGACGCTCTGAGAATGCCGGGGCGCCGTCCGCAGCAGCGTCCGCCTCGGGAAGCGTAGTAAACATGGAGGTGCCGGAGCATATCGACGGATCGTCGACGTGCTCCGGCACGATTCTTTGCGTCACCCCCCAAATGGGAGATGCATAATAACAATGGCTTTCTCAAAGACGCTCGAATATTCCAAACGTTCGTATTTCTCGTGGGGGGGCTGCGACCTGTCGTGCCGGGCTGCCGGTCGCGGCCAGAACGTCGCGCCATGGCGGTTTTTGGCATGAACATCGGTGTATTCGCGCAGGAATATCTGCGCGCGGCAGTTCGCAAGCCGGGCCAGTTCCTGCAGGCGCGCCCGGCGCGGCTCTGTACCATCTGCGGTCATGAGGGGCGCTTCCTCGATGTCGGCCCGCGGCCCGAGGCGCGCTGCCCGAACTGCTCCTCCAAGGAGCGCGACCGGATCATGGGGCTGTACCTGCGCGCCAACCGCCTGGACCTGGCCGACAAGGCCGTGCTGCATTTCTCGCCGGAGCGGCCGTTCTTCCGCTTGTGGAAGGACAATCCCCGTTACGTCGCCGGCGACGTCAAAATCAGCAAGGTCGCCAATGCCGTCGTCGACATCACCAATATCCAGTTCGCCGACGACCATTTCGACTATCTGATCTGCCATCATATCCTGGAGCGCGTTCCCGATGACGCCCAGGGCATGCGCGAGTGCTTCCGCGTCCTGAAGCCCGGCGGCACCGCCTTCTTCTCGGTGCCGCTCGACCAGTCGCGGGCCGAGACCTGGGAGCCGCCGGCGGATATGCCGGCCGCCGAGATCGAGCGCATCTGCGGCTGGGACCATGTCCGGCTCTATGGCCGCGACTTTCCCGACAAGCTCGCTGCCGCCGGTTTCGACGTCGACGAGATCAGGTTCTCTGCGGAAGATGGCGACCGCAGCCGCCTGACCGAGAAACATGCGCTCGAGCCGCAGGGGCTCGACCGCCTCTTCGTCTGCCGGAAGTGACCGGCGCCTTCGCCGCTCAACCGATTGCGTGAGTGATCGACCGCGGCTCGCAGGAGCCACGGTCCATCATCGTGCCGGCCGTGCCGATCACTCCGCCGGAGCCATCAGCGGCTCGTCGAGGAAATCCGGCAATTCGCCAGCGAGCGCGGCCTTCAGGCGGTTCTCGTCGAGTTCGCCTTCCCAGCGCGCCACCACGATCGTGGCCACGGCATTGCCGATGAAGTTGGTCACCGCCCGGCATTCCGACATGAAGCGGTCGATGCCGAGGATCAGCGCCATGCCGGCGACCGGGACGGCCGGGACGACGGAGAGCGTGGCGGCGAGCGTGATGAAGCCGGCCCCGGTGATGCCGGCCGCGCCCTTCGAGGACAGCATCGCGACGAGCAGCAGCAGGATCTGGTCGCCGAGCGGCAGGTGGATATCCATCGCCTGCGCGATGAACAGCGCCGCCAGCGTCATGTAGATGTTCGTGCCGTCGAGGTTGAAGGAATAGCCGGTCGGGATGACGAGCCCGACGACCGAGCGCTTGCAGCCGGCGGCTTCCATCTTCTCCATCAGGCTCGGCAGCGCCGCTTCCGAGGAGGAGGTGCCGATGACGAGCAGGATCTCGTCCTTGATGTAGCGGATCAGCGCCAGCACCGAGAAGCCGTTATAGCGAGCGACCGCGCCGAGCACGACCAGCACGAAGACCGCCGCCGTGATGTAGAAGGTCAGGATCAGGAAGGCGAGGTTGGCGACCGAGCCGATGCCGTAGCGGCCGATGGTGAAGGCCATCGCGCCGAAGGCGCCGATCGGGGCGGCCTTCATCAGGATCGCGACCAGCTTGAAGATCGGGGTCGAGAGCGCCTGCAGGAAGTCGAGCACCGGCTTGCCGCGCTCGCCGACCATCGCCAGCGACAGGCCGAACAGCACGGAGAAGAACAGCACCTGCAGGATGTCGCCCGAGGCGAAGGCGCCGACGATCGTGTCCGGGATGATGTTCTGCAGGAAGCCGACGATGCTCGTGTCATGCGCCTTGGCGGCGTAGCCCTGCACGGCCTTGGCATCGAGGCTGGCGGGATTGATGTGCAGGCCGGCGCCGGGCTGGATCAGGTTGCCGATGACGAGGCCGACGATCAGCGCCAGCGTCGAGAAGCACAGGAAATAGATCATCGCCTTGCCGGCGACGCGCCCGACCTTCTTCATGTCGGTCATCCCGGCGATACCGGTCGAGACCGTCAGGAAGATCACCGGCGCGATGATCATCTTCACGAGCTTGATGAAGGAATCGCCGAGCGGCTTCAGGGCGGCGCCCTGTTCCGGCCAGAAATGGCCAAGCAGGATGCCCGCCGCGATGGCGAACAGCACCTGCACATAGAGATGTTGATAGAACTTCTTCGGGTGCGCCGGCTGAGCGGGCGCGACGTCGATCATGGTCGCCATGGTCTGCTCCTTGGGTCGGCGGTCGTCTTGGTTTTGTTCGAAACCGCTGCCCCTCTTTCGCAACCGGCGTGCCAATCGATCGAGATGAGAGGAATCGTGTGAAAACAAAGGGTTGCGCTTCCATCCGGAATCAATCTGCGAGCGGTCCGAGTGGAATTCCGCACGCGGCCTCTTGATTTGTGCGGGAAACCGCACAACGACAGGGGATGAGCCGCTCCAGGCGCGACCCGTGGAAAAGTGCCGTGACGCTGCGCTGGCTGGTCTTCGGACTGGTCGTCGCCGCGCTGGCCATCGCCTCGCTGTTCGCCGTCGGCGAGATCGGCCGCAGCCGCGCCATCGCGGCGACGCAGAGCCGTGCCACGGACGGCGGCACGCTGGCGCTCGCGATCCTGCGCGGTGAACTCGAGAAGCAGCGTGCGCTGCCGGTCATCCTGGCGCGCGATCCCGATGTCCGGCAGGCCCTGACCGGCGGCAGCCGCCACGGGCTGGACCTCAAGCTCGAAGCCATCGCCCGCGAAGCCCGTACGGCGGTGATCTATCTCCTCGGTCCCGACGGCGTCGCGATCGCGGCCAGCAACTGGAACGAGCCCACGAGCTTCGTCGGCAGCGACTACAGCTTCCGCGACTACTTCAAGGGCGCCGTCGCGAATGGCGCGGCCGAGCAATTCGCGCTCGGCACCGTCAGCCAGCGCCCCGGCATCTACGTCTCCCGGCGGATCGAGGAGGGCGGCCGGAGCCTCGGCGTCATCGTCGTCAAGGCCGAGTTCGATCGCGTCGAGGCGGATTGGCGGGCGCTCGGCGGCCAGACCTATGTCGTCGACCGGCGAGGCGTGGTGCTGCTCTCGACGGTCGAGGATTGGCGCTTCCGGGTCGAGGCGCCGCTTGCTCCGGCGACCGCGGCCGCGATCCGGGATTCGCTTCAGTTCGGTACCGCTCCGCTGACAATGCTGCCGCTGCAGGAGCGCGGGGATCTCGTGCAGGGCGCAGATGCCTTCGCCGGGCGCTATGTCCGCATCCGTCAGCCTGTCGCGACCACGGACTGGCTCTTGGAGGTGCTCCAGCCTGTCGATGCCGCGATCACCGCCGGACGCTCGCAATCGCAGGCGCTGGTTGCGCTCCTGCTGATGCCGGGGGCGGCGCTGGCTGGCTTCGCGCTGCATCGCCGACAGCGCAACCTCGCCCGGCAGGAGGCCGATGCCCGCTCCAAGGCCGAACTGGAGGACCGCGTCGCCGAGCGCACGGCCGAGCTGGCCGGAGCCAATGAACGCCTCGTCGCCGAGATGGCGAAGCGCACCCGCGCACAGGAACGGCTCTCCAATCTCCGCGAGGAATTGGCCAAGGCCAACCGCCTCGCGACGCTCGGCCAGGTCACCGCCGGCGTCGCGCATGAGGTCAACCAGCCGCTGGCGGCGCTGCGCACCTATGCCGAGAACGCCCGCGCCTTCCTCAAGCGTGCCGAGCCTGCGGATGCGGACGGGGCGCTGGTCCGGATCGTCTCGCTGACCGACCGGATCGGCGCGATCACCGAGGCTTTGCGCGGCTTCGCGCGGCGCGGCAAGGAGCCGTTGGCCCCGGTTCCGATCGGCACGATCATCGAGGGCGCCTTGACCCTGCTCGAAGGTCCCTTGCGGCAGGCGGGCGTGACGCCGCTCGTCACCGTGCCGCCGGAGCCGATCCATGTCATCGCCCGCCCGATCGAACTCGAACAGGTCTTCGTCAACCTGTTGCGCAATGCGATCGAGGCGTTGATGGAAGGCGGGCAGGGCGGCGAGCCTGCGCTCGCGATCACGGTCACGCCAGGCGACGAGAGGGTCGAGATCGCGATTACGGATCGCGGCCCCGGCTTGTCCGAGCAGGCGCTGGCGCAGCTCTTCGTCCCGTTCAGCACGTCGAAGCCCAAGGGGCTCGGCCTCGGGCTGGTGATCTCGCAGGACATGATCGTCTCCTTCGGCGGCACCTTGAACGCGACGAGCGCTCCCGGCGCCGGAGCCAGCTTCATCATCACTCTCGAAAGGGCGGCGGCATGAGCGATTCCGCAGGCTCCATCGCTGCGATCGAGGTCTCCTTCGTCGATGACGACCCCGATCTGCGCGATGCCAATGTCCAGGCACTGCGCCTCGCCGGCTTCCGGGCGGTGGCACTATCCTCGGGCGAAGCGGCGCTGGAACGGATCGGGCCGGACTATGCCGGCATTGTCGTCACCGATATCCGCATGCCCGGCATGGACGGGATCGAACTGTTCCGGCGCTTGCGGGCGCTCGACCCCGATATCCCGGTGATCATGATCTCCGGCCATGCCGATATCGCCACCGCCGTCGGCGCGATGAGCGAGGGCGCTTACGACTTCATCGCCAAGCCCTATGCCGGCGAGCGCCTCGTCGAGACACTCCGGCGCGCGGCCGAGAAGCGCGCGCTCGTCCTCGAGAATCGGCGGCTGCGGGCGCTGGCCGAACAGGGCGAGGAGGAGACCGCGCTGATCGGCGAGACCGCCGCGATCACGCGCCTGCGCCAGACCATCCGCGAACTCGCCGATGTCGATGTCGACGTGCTCGTGCTCGGCGAGACGGGCACCGGCAAGGAGGTCGTCGCCGGGCTGCTGCACCGGCTCGGTCGCCGCCGCGACAAGCCGTTCGTCGCGCTGAACTGCGGCGCGCTGCCCGACAGCGTCATCGAGAGCGAGTTGTTCGGCTACGAGCCCGGCGCCTTCACCGGCGCGCAGAAAAAGCGGATCGGCCGCATCGAGCATTCCAGCGGCGGCACGCTCTTCCTCGACGAACTGGAGAGCATGCCGCCTTCGGCTCAGGTCAAGCTGCTGCGCGTATTGGAGATGCGCGAGATCGCCCCGCTCGGCTCGAACGACTTGCGCCGCGTTGATCTGCGGGTTGTGGCCGCGACCAAGGCCGATCTCGGCGATCCCGCCCAACGCCGCGATTTTCGCGAGGACCTGTATTATCGGCTGAACGTGGTGACGCTCCGCATTCCGCCGCTGCGCGAGCGCCGCCGCGACATTCCGCTGCTCTTCACGCGCTTTCTCGCCCGTGCGGCGGAAAAGTATCGCCGGCCGGTGCCGGTTCTGGATCGCGCGGTCGAGCGGCATCTGGTCGAGAACGACTGGCCGGGCAATGTCCGCGAGCTCGTCCATTTCGCCGAACGTGTAGCGCTCGGCCTCTCCAGCGTCCTGCCGGCGCAGCCCAACCGCAACGATGTCCCGGTCGCCAGCCTGCCGGATCGCCTCAACGCGATCGAGGCCAATCTGATCCGCGAGGCGCTGGAGGCCAATCGCGGCGATGTCCGCGCGACGCTGGAGACGCTCGGCATCCCCCGCAAGACCTTCTACGACAAGCTCGCCCGTCATGGCATCGATAGGGCGGCCTATGCGATGGCGGAGTGAAATGGCGGCAGGGGCTGGCCGACCATTCTCGGAACCACGCGGGTCATCCCGGGCTTGACCCGGGATCCATTCCGGAACGCTTCCGATTGAGGTTCAGGCATGGATCCCGGATCTTCGCTGCGCTCCGTCCGGGATGACCCGCGTTTTCTTACAAGACAGCCAGTTCCCGGGGCATCACACGAACAGTGCCCCCGGATCCGGTGTATAGCGGCCGAGCTTGTCGCGATCGATCGTGACGCCGAGCCCCGGCAGGTCCGGAATCGTCAGCCAGCCCTCGGCATCGAGTGCGAAGGGCGTGGCGAGGATGCCGTCGACATAGGGGCTGCCGCCGATGAACTCGACGAGATCGGCATCCGGGAAGGCCGCGGCCATCTGCAGGTCGGCGGCGAGGCCGAGCGCCGTGTTCCAGCCATGGCCGACATATTTGATGCCGAGATCATAGGCCATCCAGGCGATGCGGCGCTGCTCGGAGATGCCGCCGACCTTGGTGACGTCGGGCTGGACGATGTCGAGCGCGCCGGTCGTCAGCCAGGGAATGAAGCTCTGGCGCCGGGTCAGCACCTCGCAGCCGGCGATCGGTACGGCCGAGGAGCGGCGCAATTCGCGATAATCGTCGATGGCATCGGGCCTGACCGGCTCCTCGAACCAGCCGACCTCGTAATCCGCGAGCATCTCGGCCGTGCGCTTGGCCCATTTCAGCCCATGCGGCCAAAGCGCGTCGCTGGCGCCGGCATCGACGAAGAGCTTGGACTTCTCGCCGGCCGCCTCGCGCGCGGCCCGCACGATCGCCTCGTCGAGCTTGACGTCGAGCGCCCGGCCGAACGGCCCCCAGCCGATCTTGAAGGCACTGAAACCCTTGTCGCGATAGCTCGCGACGACATCCTTCATCGCCGCCGGCTCCTCCATCAGCAGCGAGCAATAGGGCTGCACGCGTTCGCGATAGCGCCCGCCCAGCAGGCGCCCGACGCTGAGCCCCGTCGCCTGGCCGAGAATGTCCCAGAGGGCGATGTCGATGCCGCTGATCGTATGGGTCAGCGTGCCGCCGCGCCCCATCCAGAAGGTGTTCTGATGCAGCTTCTCGCTGACGAAATCGGGCGAGAGCGCATCCGCGCCGAGGAAGAGCGGCTCCAGCACCTTGAGGCCCGCCTGCACGAGCCGGCCATCGGTGAAGACGCTGCCATAGCCGGTGAGGCCCTGATCGGTATGGACCGCGATCAGCGCATGGATCGAATCCTCCGGCCGGATCTCGGCCGACCAGCCGCCTTTCGGGCTTTCGCCGAACAGGGGGGCGGCCTCGATGCGGGTGATGCGGAAGGGCGGGAGCCCCGCCGTCCGGCCGGCCGCGCGCGTCTGGATGGGCTGGTCGTTCACGGCAAATCCCTTTCCTTGCGGCGCTGGGCGACGATGGCCTCGTAATCCATCGCGTGGTTCATGACGGTGATGTGCTCGTCGAGCGTGCGGGTGATCACCGCGATATCGCCGGCCTCGAAGGCGGCGAGCAGGTCGACATGCTCCTCGACCACGCCGGCCATCGGTTTGCCGAAGGTGGCCAGGCCGAAAATGATCGTGCATTGCGGCGCCAGCGTCTCCCACAGGTCGAAGGTGACGCTGTTGCCGCCGAGCCGGCAGAGTGCGCGGTGGAAGCCGGTATCGGCGACCGCGACGCCATAGGCGCTGCCGCGCGCCGCCATCAATTCCATCTCCGCCACGGCGGCACGGAGTTCGTCGAGATGAGCCCCGCGATTGCGGCCGGCGGCGACGGCACGCACCACGGCGCTCGCTTCCAGCGCGATGCGCGCCTCGATCAGGTCCGAGACGCGCTCGTTCGTCACCGGGCGGAGCCGAATGCCCTTGTAGGGTTCGCTGACCACGACGCCCTGGCTTTCGAGCAGGCGCAAAGCCTCACGCACCGGCACGCGGCTGACACCGAGCTTGCGGGCGAGGTCGACCTCGACGATCCGGTCCCCCGGCAGGATCAGCCCGGCGGCCGCCCCGGCGATGATCGCCTCGATGGCATGGTCGACGAGCGTCTGCGGTTGCAAGGGCTGCCAGTCGGGCGCGGCGCTCTTCGCCCGCTCCTGTACTGCCGTTCCGGCTGCCCGCACTGGTCCGCCCGTATCCGTCATCCGGCTCTCTGCCTCTCGCTTGACAGGTCGTATGATCGTATACAATCATACGAAACGCAAGAGCGAGAGGGGTTCGCCATGGCGTCGGAAAGTCGGGTTCGTTGCGAGATCGACTTCGAATCTTCAGGCAGGCAAGCGGGTTATCTGCGGGCGCCTCTGTCCCGCAACACCTCCGGCTGGGGCGTCGTCGAAATCCCCGTCATCAGCGTGAAGAATGGCTCCGGTCCGACTGTCCTGTTCACCGGCGGGGTTCATGGTGACGAGTACGAAGGCCAGATCGCCGTCTCGCGCCTCGCCCGCAGCCTCGACCCGGCCAAGGTGCAGGGTAGGGTGATCATGATTCCGGCGCTGAACATGCCCGCCGTGCTGAACGACACGCGGCTCTCGCCGGTCGACAATCGCGACATGAACCGCTGCTTCCCCGGCAATCCGCGCGGCACCTTCTCGGAGATGCTGGCGCATTTCGTCGATAGCGTGGTGCTGCCGCTGGTCGATGTCTCCGTCGACCTTCACACCGCTGGCCATTCCGGCGACTCGGCGCTTTCGACCAACATGCACTACGTCTCCGACGCCAAATTGCGCGAGCGTACCATGGCTGCGGCGGCGGCCTTCGGCGCGCCCTACAATGTCGTGTTCTGGGGCGTCGACGAGGGCGCGACGCTGACCTCTTCGGTCGAGCGCCGCGGCATCCTGTCGCTCGGCACCGAGCTTGGCGGCTGGGGCCGGGTCAATGTCGAGGGCGTGCGCATCGCCGACCGGGCGCTGACCAATATCCTCAAGCATTGCGGCGTGATGGACGGCAAGCCCGACACGACGCAGCGCGACGGCTCGCCCGGCACCCGCCACATGATGGTGCGCGATGCCGCCGGCTATTCCTTCGCGCCGGCCGGCGGACTGTTCGAGCCGCGCAATGTCGTCGGCGACATCTGCCGCGCCGGCGATCTCGCGGGCTACCTGCATTTCGTCGAGGACATCGACCGCGAGCCGCTGGAGGTGCGCTACCGCCGCGACGGCGTGCTCTGGATGTCCGCCGGTCCGGGCCGGGTCCAGCGCGGCGACGCGGTTGCCGTGCTGATGGAGGATTACGACGCGGTGCGCGCCGCCGCCTGACCAAGCTTACGCCTGAACCACCACGTGCCTGACCATCAATCCTGAGGGGACAAGAACATGGCAAAGCACCTCATCTTCGGCGCCGCCCTCGCGGCAGCGCTTGTGCTCGGAGGGGCGCAAGGCGCGCTGGCCCAGCGCAAGGGCGGCGACGTCGTCATCGGCATCAGCCAGGCGCCGCCCTCGCTCGATGCGCAGATCACCTCGGCGCAGGCCTCGCGCAACGTCACGCTCCACATCTTCGAGACACTCTATGCCCGCGACGAGAACGCCAAGCCGGTGCCGGAGCTGGCCGAGGGCGTGACGGTCTCGCCCGATGGCAAAACCTATGTCTTCCCGATCCGCAAGGACGTGACCTTCCATAACGGCAAGAAGCTCGATGCGGCCGATGTCGTCGCCTCGCTGGAGCGCTACCGCAAGGTCGGCGCCTCGCCGGCGCTGGTCGCCGCCATCGATACGATCAAGGCGAGCGGCGAGCACGAGGTCACGGTCACGCTGAAACAGGCGCAATCGACCTTCCTCGACAATCTCTCCTCGCCACGCGCCCCGATCGCGATCTACCCGGCGAGCGAGGCCGCCAAGGAGGCCGGCAAGATCGAGGTCATCGGCACCGGCCCCTACAAGTTCGTCGAGTACAGGCCGGACAGTCACGTCAAGCTGACGCGCTATGACGGCTATGCGCCCAATCCGAAGGGCACCGGCCGGGACGGCTTCGCCGGCAAGAAGGAAGCCTTCTTGGACACCGTGACCTTCCGCTTCATGCCGGAAGGCGGCGCCCGCAGCGCCGCGCTCGAGGCCGGCCAGATCCAGCTCAACGAGACCGTCGACGGCCCGACCGCCAAGCGGCTGGGCACCGACAACCGCTTCACCATCCACAAGTCGATGCCGTTCGGCCTGCAGGTGATCAAGTTCAACCAGGCGCAGGCGCCGGCCAATGACGTGAATTTCCGGCTGGCCGTCCAGGCGGCGCTCGATATGGAGGAGATCATGGCGATCTCCTATGCCGATATCTACCAGATGGATCCGAGCTGGCTCTATCCGGGCGCGGCCTTCCATTCGACCGTCGGCAGCGACAAATACAACAAGAACGACATCAAGCTCGCCAAGGAATTGCTCGCCAAATCCTCCTACAAGGGCGGCAAGATCACCTTCATCACCGACAATCTGCGCCCCAATGTCGACACCGCGACGCTGGTCCAGCAGAAGCTGAAGGAGATCGGTGTCGAGGTCGACATTACCGTCGCCGACTGGCCGACCGTCTCGAAGATCGGCTTTACCCCGACCGGCTGGACCTTCTGGACGCACGGCTTCGGCATCGAACCCTATGAAGGGCCGGGCTCGGTGATGGCGCCCTGGGTCAACGGCCTGTCGCAGCAGGCGAAGGACCCGGAGATCGACCGCATCGCCGCCGCCTTCAACGCCGAGATGGACGAAGGCAAGCGCAAGGCCCTCTTCGATGCCTTCCAGAAGCACATGTACGATGCGGCCGTGGCGATGAAGGCCGGCAACTACGGGGTCTTCCAGGCCTCGACGGCGAAGCTCAAGAACTTCAAGCCCTATCGCATCCCGCGCATGTGGGGCGTCTGGCTGGAGCCCTGAGTGGTCTTTTGGGCCTCTTTAGCCCTCATCCTGAGGAGGCCCGCAGGGCCGTCTCGAAGGATGGTCCAGATGGTTCCGGAGCCTCCTGAAACATCCTTCGAGACGCCGCTGGCGCGGCTCCTCAGGATGAGGGCTCTCGGAAGCGAACCCGGCCCGCTGGTCTGACCCTGCGGGCCGCCTGGCGGCGGCGCCTTCACCTTTCACTCGACGAGGAGCGGCATGGGACATTTCCTGATCCGCCGGCTCGCGGGCGCCTTTCTCGTGCTCGTCCTGGTCTCGCTGATGTCTTTCGCGTTGATCTGGCTGGTGCCGGGCGATCCGGCGGCAGCCTTCCTCGACGCTTCGGCGACACCCGACCAGGTCGCCAAGCTGCGCAGTGCGCTCGGGCTCGACCTCTCGCTGCCGCAGCAGATGTTCGGCTGGTATGGGCGCATCCTCAGCGGCGATCTCGGCCAGTCGATCCTGCTCAACCGCTCGGTCACGGCCGCCCTGATCGAGCGCCTGCCGGTCACGCTCTCGCTGGCGGCATTGGCGCTCGCCTTCGCCGTCTTCTTCGGCGTCGCGGCCGGCATCATCGCCGCCGTCAATCACAACCGCTGGCCTGATCAGGCGGTGATGACCACGGCCCTGCTCGGGCTTTCCGTGCCGGATTTCTGGCTCGGCCTCGTCATGGTGCTGGTCTTCGCGGTGGCGCTCGGCTGGCTGCCGAGCGGCGGCTTCACGCCCTTCATGGAATCGCCGGGCCAGTGGCTGCGCGGCATGGTTCTGCCCGCGCTGACGCTGGGATTGGTGCAGGTCGGCTTCATCGCCCGCATGGCGCGCGCCTCGATGCTCGACACGCTCTCGCAGGATTATGTCCGCACCGCCGATGCCAAGGGGCTGGCCAAGCTGCATGTCGTCCTGCGCCATGCATTGCCCAACGCGATGATCCCGATCCTCACCGTGATCGGCATCGTCTCCGGCGCCTTGCTCGGCGGCGCGGTCATCGTCGAGCAGGTCTTCTCCATCCCCGGAATCGGCCGCTTGATCGTCGGCGCCATCGCCTCGCGAGACTTCCCGGTGCTGCAAGGTGGTCTGCTCTTCCTCGCGGTGGTTTATCTCGCGATCAATCTCGTCGTCGACATCCTCTACGCCGTGGTCGATCCGCGCGTGAGGCTGGCCTGATGCAGGGCACGCCTCTCGTCGGCCGCGCCCTCTGGGGGCGCCTCTTCCGTAACCGCTCCTTCGTGATCGGGGCGGTGCTGGTGCTGCTGATGGTCGCGGTCGCGCTTGCCGCCGATTGGCTGACGCCTTTCGATCCGCTCAAGAGCAATGTCCGCGCCCGCCTTGCGGCCCCAAGCGCCGTGCACTGGTTCGGCACCGACCATTTCGGTCGCGACATCCTCTCGCGCGTGATGATCGGCGCCCGCATCTCGCTCGCCATCGGTGCCTGCACCGTCGTGCTGGCGGGAATCGCGGGTACGCTGAGCGGCGCGATCGCTGGTTATTTCTACCGGCTCGACCAGCCGATCATGCGGATCATGGACGCGCTGATGGCGTTCCCGTCGATCGTGCTCGCCATGGTGGTCTCGGCGGTGCTCGGAGCCTCGCTGACCAATGTCGTTATCGCGCTCGCCATCGCCACGACGCCGCATACGGCCCGCATCGTGCGCGCCTCGGTGCTGCTCGAAAAGGAGCAGGAATACATCGCCGCCGCCCGCTCGATCGGCGTCGGCGAATGGACCATCCTGTTCAAGCATGTGCTGCGCAATGTCGCCGGCCCGCTGATCGTGCGCCTGACCTATGTCTTCGCCATCGCGGTGCTGGCCGAGGCTGCGCTCTCCTTCGTCGGCGCCGGTCCGCCGCCGCCGGCGGCCTCCTTCGGCTCGATCATCGCCCAGGGGCGCGACTTCATGCGCGAGGCCCCGTGGATCACGGTGTTTCCGGGCCTCGCGATCATCGCCTGCGTGCTCGGCCTCAACCTGCTCGGCGACGGCCTGCGCGACGTGCTCGACCCCCGCCTGAAATTCTGACCCCTAGAGGCTGTTAGTGACCATGGGAGGCATCTGATGAGGTCAAAACCGCAGAGATGGGAGGAGCATCGCGCCGCCGATACCACTGGTATCGGCAAGCGGTGCGACGCTGCAGCTCTGCGGTTTTCACCTCACCCGGAGGGCGCGGCGCTTTTGCGCGACTGCCGTGTCGTTCTTCGTAGCAAACCGGAAGGTTTGCGTCCTCGAACTCCTTGCATTCGCGCAAAATCGCCAGCGTCAAATCCCTCCCATGGTCACTAACAGCCTCTAGGAGCCGCCCGATGAAGCGCATCCTGATCGCCGACTGCAAGCAGGAGATCTCCTCCTTCAACCCGCTGCCGTCGCATTACGAGAATTTCCTGATCCATCATGGCGAAGGGCTTTACGTCCAGCGCGGCCAGAACCAGGAACTCGGCGGCGCGCTCGCGGTCTTCGAGGCGAGGCCCGATATCGAGATCGTGCCGACGATCTGCGCCCGCTCCGGCAGCGCCGGGCCGCTCTCGGCGACAGGCTGGAAGAAGCTCTCCGAGGAAATCCTCACTGCCATCTTTGCCAAGCTCGACCACATCGATGGCATCTATGTCTCGCTGCATGGCGCGATGGGGAGCGATGGCGAGCTCGACCCCGAAGGCTACCTGTTGGAGAAGCTGCGCGAGCGCGTCGGCCCGGACATGCCGATCGTGATCTCGCTCGACCTGCACGGCATCCTGACCGACCGCATGCTCCGCAACGTCGATGGTTTCGCGATCTACTGGACCTATCCGCATGTCGATTTCGCCGATACCGGACGCCGCGCGGCCGAACTCCTGCTGAAGCTGATGGCCGGCGGCATCAAACCCATCGCTGCCCGCGTCGTCATTCCGGCCCTGGTGCGCGGCGACGAGCTCATCACCAAGACCGGTTGCTATGGCGAGCTTCTGGCCGAATGCCGCCGGCTGGAGGAGGAGGGGCGGGCGCTCGCGGCCGGCATCATGATCGGCAACCCCTTCACCGACGTGCCCGAGCTGTGCTCGCAAGTGCTGATCCTGACCGATGGCGACAAGGCGACGGCCGAGCGCGAGGCGATCCGCTTGGCCGAGGAATTCTGGCCCTTGCGCTTCCGCATGCAGGGCAAGCTCGTCCCGCTGGAGCGCGCCATCGCGCAGGCCCGCAGCATCGACGGTCCCGTGATCTTCACCGATGCCGCTGACGCGACCTCATCCGGTGCCTCCGGCGACAGCAACCTGATCCTCGCCGCCTTGCGCAAGGCCGGCTACGGCAAGCGTGTATTGGCCCAGATCGTCGACGCGCCGGCTGCGGCTGCTGCGCACAAGGCCGGAGTCGGCGCGACGATCGAGGTCGCGCTCGGCGGTTCGATCGATCCCGCCCGCTTCCCGCCGATGAAGGTCAAGGCCAAGGTCAAATTGCTCTCGGATGGCGAGGCGGCGCTGGAGACGATGAAAGCGCCCCTGAGAGCCGGGCCGACCGCGGTTCTGACCTGGGACAACGTTACCGTCGTTGTGATGAGCCGCTCTGTCAGCCTGTTCGACCGGGCGATGTATTACGCCAACGGCATCGACCCGACCGATTTCGACCTGATCGTGGTGAAGTCGCCGCACACCGAGTTCCACATGTTCGACCAGTGGTGCGCGCGGAACTTCAACATCGATGCGCCCGGCGCAACCTCCGCCAACCTGAAAAGCCTGGGTCACACCATCTGCGCCCGGCCGATCTACCCGCTCGACGAGGGTGTCACCTTCACGCCCCGCGCCACGATCTACGAACTGTGAGGAGAAGACCTGTGCCCAGGATCGAGGCCGTCGATTTCTTCTATCTCGCCATGCCCGTCGTCACCGACGAAGCCGACGGCAGCCAGGATGCGCTGCTGGTCAGGGTCGCCGCCGGCGGCCATGTCGGCTGGGGCGAATGCGAGGCGGCGCCACTGCCCTCCATCGCCGCCTTCATCTGTCCGATGTCGCATGGCGTCTGCCGGCCGGTCGCCGATTCCGTGCTCGGCCAGACGCTGGAAGGCCCGGAGGATATCGCCCGCATCGCTGCTGCCGTCGCCTATAACTCGATGGACCTGCTGCAGGCGCCGCATACCTTCTCCGGCGTCGAGATGGCCTTATGGGACATCCTCGGCAAGATGCGCTCCGAGCCGGTCTGGCGCCTGCTCGGCTATGCCAAGAGCCATCCCAAGACGCCCTATGCCTCGGTCCTGTTCGGCGACACGGCGCAGGAGACACTCGACCGCGCCCGCGATGCCCGCAAACGTAGCTTCCGCGCCGCCAAGTTCGGCTGGGGGCCGATCGGCCGCGGCAGCGTCGAGGCCGATGCCGAGCATTTCGTCGCCGCCCGCGAGGGTTTGGGGCAGGACGGCATCCTGCTCGTCGATACCGGCCAGATCTTCATCGAGGATGTCGAGCGCGCCGCCGCCCGTCTGCCCGCGATGGAGAAGGCGAACGTGCTCTGGTTCGAGGAGCCGTTCCACGCCAGCGCGCTCGAAGCCTATGGCGCGCTCGCCAGGCGCAGCCCCAAGGTTCGCCTGGCCGGTGGGGAGGGCGCCCATAACGAATCCATGGCCCGGCAGCTCATCGATTATGGCGGCATCGGCTATGTCCAGATCGATTGCGGCCGGATCGGCGGCATCGGTCCGTCCAAGGCGGTGGCGGATTATGCGGTCGCCAAGGGCGTAACCTTCGTCAACCACACTTTCACCTCGCATCTGGCGCTCTCGGCCTCGCTCCAGCCCTATGCCGGCCTCGCCGATCACGAGATCTGCGAATACCCGGCCATGCCGAAGCCGCTCGCCACCGCGATCTCCGCCAATCATCTGGAGCGCGACGCGAACGGGCAGGTTGCGGCCCCTAATGCGCCGGGCCTCGGCATCGAGGTCGCGACGACCGCGCTGCGCAGCTATTTGCAGGAGGTCGAGATCTCCGTCGGCGGCAAGAGGCTCTACAGCACGTCAAGTCTCTGACGCGATGTTCGCTTGACGCAGCGCCACGCCCTTATAGGGTGTGCGCCGATCGAGGTTCTCCGGGTTGCTCCCGGAGCTAAGAGGGAATTCGGTGAGGTGCGACCCGCGCCAAAGCCGAGGCTGCCCCCGCAACTGTAAGCGGCGAGCTCTCCGTCCATCGTCCACTGGCGCCTGACGCGCCGGGAAGGCCGGGCGGAACAGGCATCGACCCGCGAGCCAGGAGACCTGCCCCGGTCGTCGAAGACGTCTTTCGGACGGGGTTTTCCGGAGCTTGTGAGTCGATGGTGGCCCTGTGCCGCCTTTCCGTCCCACATGCCAAAGCTGCCCCGGCCGTCATCTCGGGGAGCGATGAAATCCATGTTCACGAAGACCACTGCACCGGCCGCTCAGGGCGGCTTGACGGCTGCCTGTCGCGCATTCTATCAGAAATGCAACATTGTTACATTTCGGATGGCCTCGATGCCGGCAGCGCGCCCGTTCAATTCCCTGCTTCGCATGTCGGTCGCCGCGCTGTTCGGCGCTCTCGCCGCCGGCACGGCCACTGCGGCGCCGACCAAATATCCGCTGACGCTGGAGAATTGCCGCGAGACGATCACCTTCAACGCGGCGCCCAAGCGCGTCGTCGCGATCGGCCAGACCCAGACGGAAATCCTCTACGCGCTCGGCCTTGGCGACCGCGTCGTCGGCACGGCGGTGTGGTTCTCGCCGGTCGCCAAGCCCTATGAGGCGGTCAATGCCAAGGTGAAGCGCCTCGCCGATAACGACCCAAGCTTCGAGGCGGTGCTGGCGCAGGAGCCCGATCTCGTCACCGCGATGTTCGAATGGCATGTCGGGCCCAACGGCATCGTCGGCAAGCGCGACCAGTTCGCCAAGGTCAAGGTGCCGTCCTACGTCTCCCCGACCGATTGCGTCGGCAAGGACAATTCCGGTGCCGGCGACGGCGTCCGCACCCAGATGTTCACGATGGATCTGGTCTATCGCAACATCCGCGAATTCGGCGCGATCTTCGATGTCGCCGATCGGGCCGAGACGCTCGTCGCCGAGCTCAAGGCGCGCGAGGACAAGGCCGTCGAGCAGGTCTCGAAGCTGAAGGCGCAGGACGTTCCGGTCGTCGTCTGGTTCTCCAGCAAGGACATCAAGGGCGACGGCTTCATGGCCGGCAAGAACGGCGTGCCCGCCTATATCCTCTCCAAGCTCGGCGCCCGCAACGTCATCACGACCAATGAGGAATGGCCGCTGGTCGGCTGGGAGAGCATCGCCGCTGCCAACCCCGCCGTGATCGTCACCGTGAAGATGGATCGCCGCCGCTTCCCGGCCGACGATATCGAGAAGAAGCTGGAGTTCCTGAAGACCGATCCGGTCGCCAGCAAGCTGGACGCCGTGAAGAATAACCGCGTCGTCATCATGGATGTCGGTGCGACCCGCGCCGGGCTCGACACGGTCGACGGCATCGAGACGCTGGCCAAAGCGATCGCCGGATTCGGGCTCTCGCGTTGAGCCACGCCGCCCATGGGCCGAACTGGCCGGCGCGTGTCGCGATCGCGCTGGCCTCGCTGCTGGCGCTGATCCTCTCGGTCGCGCTGGCCGTGACTATCGGCGAGATGCGCATCCCGCTGGATACGGCCCTGAAGGCGCTCGGCAACGGGCTGTTCGATCTCGACTTTCCCATCAGCGCGATCCAGCAGGGCGTGATCTTCGATTATCGCCTCAGCCGCGCGCTGATGGCGGGGCTCTGCGGTGGCGCACTCGCCTTGTCGGGCGCGATCCTGCAGGCCCTGCTGCGCAACCCGCTGGCAGAACCCTATATCCTCGGCATCTCGGCCGGCGCCTCGACCGGCGCCGTCGCGGTGCTGATCCTCGGCATCAGCATCGGCGGCGCGGTGCTCTCCGTTTCGGCCGGCGCCTTCATCGGTTCCTGCGCTGCGCTCGTCGTCGTGGCGCTGCTGGCGGCAGGGGCGGGCGGGGCGAGCGATCGCGTCATCCTCGCCGGTGTCGCGACCTCGCAACTCTTCAATGCGGCGACCGCCACGATCGTCACGACGCTCGCCAGCGCCGAGCAGGCGCGCGGTGTGATGTTCTGGCTGCTCGGCAATTTCGGCGGCGTGCGCTGGCCCGACATCTGGATGGCGGCGCCGGTCGCCTTCATCGGCTTCGGCATCTGCATGCTGCACGCCAAGGCGCTCGACGCCTTCGCCTTCGGCGTCGACGCCGCAGCTTCGCTGGGCGTCGCCGTCACGCGGGTGAAGGTCGTGCTCTTCGCCACGACGGCGGTAATGACGGCGGTGATGGTCTCGATCGTCGGCACGGTCGGCTTCGTCGGGCTGATCATTCCCCATGCCGCGCGCTTCCTCGTGGGCTCCGGCCATGCCCGCTTGCTGCCAGCCTGTCTCGTCATCGGCGCGATCTTCATGATCCTGGCCGACATCCTTTCCCGCATCCTGATACCCCAGCAGATCCTGCCGATCGGCGTGGTGACAGCGCTGTTCGGCGCACCCGTCTTCGCGCTCATCCTCTACCGCGCCCGGAGGCCGGCATGACGCTCGCGACCCGCGAGGTCCGCTGGGGTGCCGGCGGCCGGATGATCGTCGACGGTGTGACGCTGGAAGCTGCACCCGGCCGGGTGCTCGGCCTGATCGGCCCCAACGGCTCCGGAAAATCGAGCCTGCTCCGGCTGCTCTGCCGCCTGCGCAACGTCGCGAGCGGCGTCGTCACCCTCGACGGAAACGACATCGCCAGCGTGCCCCGCCGCGAGCTGGCCCGCCGCCTCGCCTTCGTCGAGCAGCAGGCGACCACCGAGATTCAGCTGTCCGTCTGCGATGTCGTCCGCCTCGGCCGCACGCCGCATCGTGCGGCGCTGGCCTCGTGGAGCGAAGCCGACGAGGGCGCCGTGAACGAAGCGCTGGCGCGGGTCGGGCTCACCGAGCGCCACGATCAGTTCTGGCACACGCTTTCGGGAGGGGAACGCCAGCGCGTCCATATCGCCCGCGCGCTCGCGCAGGAGCCGAGCGAACTCATCCTGGACGAGCCGACCAACCATCTCGACATCCAGCACCAGCTCTCGATCCTGAGCCTGGTCCGACGCCTCGGCATCACCTGCATCATGGCGCTGCACGATCTCAACCTCGCCGCCATGTTCTGCGACGAGATCGCGCTGTTGCATGACGGGCGTCTTCAGGCGGCGGGTGCGCCGGAGGAGGTCCTGACCGCCGAGGCGATCCAACGCATCTTCGGCGTCGCGGTTTCTATCCGCCCGGGAGCCTCCGGGCGCCGGCACATCGAATATCTGGTCGAGGCCGACCCGCGGAAGGAAGCGTCCGGAAGCGTTTGAAGCCGCGCGGGGGGCAACCTCGGGCCGTTGCTCCAATCCGCGTGGGCAATCGTTTCGTCTGGACTTGCTCCATCTCCACTCGACCATCTGAACTGGGTCTTTCATGCCCGGCTCCGAACAGGCGCGGGCTCTCGGACTTCACTTGCCAGCATCTGGTCGGGCTTCGCCCTTGATGCTCTCGCTCATCACTCAATGATGGTCTTGAGCGGGATGTTCAGCCGCAGTGCCCCTGCCTGGTCGCCGGGCGCCCAGCGGTCGACATATCATTTCTGCATACAGATGTTCTGTAAAAGAATTTTCCGTATTTCCTCCAAGCCCTATCCTTCGACCTGTCTGTTCGATGCCTTGCGCCGGACGGCTCCGGGTGGCGCTCCGCTCCAACAAAAGCAACAGGGGCACTGGCGGCTGGGCGGGTCCGGTGGCTCGACGCTGCGCAGCGCGTTGCTGACCCAAATTTCTGGGAGGAAAACATGAAGCAGACCCGATTTTCGACTGGCGTTGCCGCCCTGCAATTCGCGGCGGCATGCGGAACCTTGATGGCGGGCATCTCGCTTGGCCACGCCCAGGCTCCTCAGCCGGGCTGGGTCGCCGTTTCGGCCTGCACGCCGGCGGGCCCGCTGATCCCGACCAACACCAACGAGAGCTGCGGTTCCGACATCCTGCAGCCGATCCTCGCCGGGCTCGTCACGACCGACGCGAAGACCGGCGCGATCATCGAGGATGTCGCCGCGTCGATCACGACCGCCGACAACAAGACCTGGACGGTCAAACTTCAGAAGGGACGCAAGTTCCACGACGGGACCGAAGTGCTCGCGAAGAACTTCGTCGATGCCTGGAACTGGGCGGCCTACGGCCCCAACGGCCAATCGAACAATGACTGGTTCTCCGTCATCGTCGGTTATGGCGATCTGAATCCGAAGGCACCGAAGGGCGAGAAGCCGCCGGTTCCCGCGACCAACCGGATGAGCGGTCTCAAGGTCATCGGCGACCATGAGTTCCAGGTCGAGCTGAGGATGCCGGTGCCTGTCTTCAGAGCCCAGCTCAGCTACAAGGCCTTCTATCCGATGCCGGATTCCTTCTTCGCCGATCCCGCGGCGTTTGGCCGGAAGCCGATCGGCGCCGGGCCGTTCCAGTTCGTCTCCGGCGCGCCGGATTCCGGATACAAGCTGGCGGCCTTCCCCGGCTATTCAGGGCCGGCAAAGCCTTCGATCAAGGGGGTCGACCTCAGGATCTATACGAGCCGCGAGGCGGCCTATAACGATCTGGTCGCCGGCAATCTCGACCTGCTGCGCGACATTCCCGCTTCCAAACTCGTCGCCGATCTCTGGAAGCGCGACCTGCGCGGTCGCGCCGTCATCCAGCCGCGCGCGAATATCCAGGCGCTCGGCATGCCCTATACCGACGCCAACCCGCAATTGCTGAAGCCGGCGATCCGGCAGGCGCTCTCGATGGCGATCGACCGCAAGGCGATCGTCGACATCCTCTTCAACGGCATCGGGCAGCCCGCCACCGGCTGGGTTCCGCCGGGCACCGAAGGCTACCAGCCCGGAGCCTGCGGCGAATATTGCAGCTTCAATCCCGAGAAGGCCAAGTCGCTGCTGGCGCAGGCCGGCGGCTACAAGGGCGAGATCAAGCTCTACTATGCGGGCGACAGCGAGGTGAAATCCGCGATGGATGCGGTCTGCAACAGCATCCAGAACACGCTGTCCATCGCCTGCGTGACCTCGGCACTGTCCGACAACGCGACGTTCCGTTCGTTCACGCGCTCCGGCAAGGCCGATGGCCCGTTCCCCTCGAACTGGACCATGGATTACCCCTCGATCGACAATGCCCTGATCCCGCTCTACTCGAAGGATGGGACGTCCAACCGGGGCGCCTATGAAAACGCCGCCTTCGATGCGCTGCTCGACAAGGCCGCGAAGGAAGAGACCTCCGCCGCGATCAAGACCTATCGGGAGGCCGAGCGTATGCTCACCGCGGAGATGCCGCGCGTGCCGCTCTGGAACCCGGCCATGACCGTCGGTCACTCGCCGAAGGTGCGCTCCGTCACGCTCTACGCCAACGGTCGCATCGACTACTCGGCCCTGTTGCTGAAGGACTGAGGCGGAGCATCCGCCACGGCCGAGACATGCGAGCGACGACATGACGGGCTACATCCTGCGCCGGCTGCTGCAGTTCATCCCGGTGTTCCTGGGGACGACCTTCGTCGTCTTCTTCCTGGCCTGGGGCATGCCGGGAGACCCGCTCGCGGGCAAATGCGGCGATCGGGAATGCCCGGACGCCTTCGTCGCGGCAGCGACCGAGGAGTTCAAACTCGATCGCCCGCTGATCGTCCGCTACGGATACTACCTCGCCGATCTCGGGCGCGGCGACCTCGGCCGCTCCTTCACGGGGCGCGATGTCTCAGAGCAGCTCGTCGCGGCCTTTCCCGCGACGGTCCGGCTGGCGCTCCTGGCCGTGCTGATCGAGGTGCTGCTCGGCATCACCATCGGCGTCGTCGCGGCCCTGCGTCCGGGGAAGACATTCGACACCGCGACCATGATGCTGGGATTGGGGATCATCGCCTTTCCCAGCTTCGTCATCGCCAATCTGGCGCAGCTCGTCTTCGGCGTCCGCCTCGGCTGGTTCCCGGTGACGGTGAGCGATCCGACGAGTTTCGCCGAGCTCCTGCTGCCGGCCATCGTTCTGGCGCTGGCGCATCAGGTCACGCTCTCCCGCCTGACGCGGTCAGCCGTGATCGAGAGCATGCAGAGCGACTATATCCGCACGGCCCGGGCCAAGGGGCTCGGCGAGGCGCGCATCGTCGTCGTGCATGCCCTGCGCAACAGCCTGATCCCGGCCGTGACCTATATCGGCAAGGATATTGGCGGCCTGCTCGCCGGGGCGGTCGTGGTCGAGGGCGTCTTCAACATCAGCGGCGTCGGCGGGCTGATCGTCCAGTCGATCCGCAGCCATGACGGCATCACCATCGTCGGCGCCGTCACCGTGGTCGTCGTCGCCTATCTCTTCATCAACCTCCTGGTCGACCTCTCCTACGCCGTCCTGGACCCCCGGATCCGCTATGACTGATTGTCTTCAGGCTGCTCCGCCCGCCGGAACAGAGCCGCGCCGGCCCAGCCGCTCTCTCACCGGCGAGGCGCTGGCCCAACTCGGCCGGTCGCCGCTCGTCTGGGTCGCGCTTGTGATCCTCGTGATCCTCGTCGCGATGGCGGTCGCGCCGGGCCTCTTCACGAATGTCGATCCGCAGCGCTGCATGTTGCTGAACTCACGCAAGCCGCCTGCCTACGGAAGCTGGTTCGGCTTCGACATCCAGGGTTGCGACGTGTTCGCGCGGACGGTCCACGGTGCCCGTGCCTCATTGTCCGTGGCGCTTCTGGCGACGCTCGGAAGCTCTTTCATTGGCGGAATGCTGGGGCTCGTGGCCGGCCTGAAGGGCGGCGTGGTCGATGCCGTCATCTCGCGCGTCACCGATGTCGTCCTCGGCCTGCCGACCTTGCTCGGAGCGATCGTCATCCTCGCCACGCTGGGCAGTTCCGGCAGCGGCGTGCTGCGTCTCGCACTGGTGCTGTCGCTGCTCGGCTGGGCGACGGAGGCGCGGCTGATGCGCGCCAGCGTGCTGCAAACGCGGAATGCCGACTACGTCGATGCCGCGCGCGCCGCCGGCGCAAGCAGTCTCCGGATCGCCCTTCGCCACGTGCTGCCGAATTCGGTCGCGCCGCTGCTCGTGCTCGCGACGCTCTCGCTCGGCGGCTATGTGGGGACGGAAGCGACCCTGTCCTATCTCGGCCTGGGGCTGCAGCCGCCGGTGATCTCGTGGGGCACTGCGATCAGCGACGCCCAGCCCTATCTCGCCACCGCGCCGCATATGCTGCTTTTTCCCAGCCTGGTGCTGACCGTCACCGTGCTGGCGCTGGTGATGCTCGGTGAGGCCGTCCGGCGCGCCTTCGATCCCCGCTCGCGATGATCCGCCCGGTAGCGCAGCGATACCGACCGTCGAGGTAACTGCTTTGATGAATCCCTTCGCACCTTTCCTGAACAATCGGCTGTTCGACGGCGGTCCCCGCGATACCCTCCTCACGCGGAAGCAGGCCGCGGCCGACCTCGTGGCCTTGCGTGACATCATCCGGGACCGCCATTCCTATGTGGCGGCGGTCGCTTATCCCTATGAGCGGGCCATCGACGCGATGACCGCGCAACTGCCGGAGCAGGTCTCGATCCGCAACCTCGCCCTCCAGATCCAGAAGCTCGTCCAGCATCTCGGCGATTCCCACGCCCAGGTCGTCGACTGGATGCAGGAGCTGCCGAGTGGCGTCAGCCCTTTCGCGGTCGGCATCGAGAACAACCTTGCCTTCGCCTATGATCCGCAGACGCGGCGCCTGCTCGATGCGGAGCACCCGTTCATCAGCTCCATCGACGGCCGGCCGTTCTTCCAATGGCTGGAAAAGGCCGGCGACATCACGAGCGGCCCCTATGCCTCGCGCTCGCAGCGCCTGGCGCGCAGCCTGCGGCTGCTTCGCCATGTCGGCTACATGCGTCGCGAGCTCGGGCTGCCGGAGGCTTCCGATATCGCGCTCGAGCTGTGCGACACGACCAATCGCTCGACCAGGACTGTCATGGTCCCGGTCGCGGAGGCGCTGGAGATGTCCGGGCCGTTGCTGCCATTGTCGAACGAAAGCGGCGTCCGGCCGGGGAATATCGGCTATCTCCGCATCTATTCGCAGAGCGACAGCACTCTCGCCGCGCGTGTCGACGCGCTGATGGCGCCCCTGCGCGACACCGACGCACTGATCATCGACGCAAGACAATGCGGCGGCGGGACGCGCGAGTGCCTGTCTGCGCTCTTTCCCTATTTCATGACGCCGGAGGACGGCCCCTACATCCATAACGTCGCGCGGTTGAGAGCGCCGGCCGATACGCCTGTCCAGACCCTGATCGACCTGCTCAAGGTCGAGGACAAGGCGATGTTCTTCCGTGCCGACCCGGGCCGCCCTGCCGACGAAAAGACCGCTCTGGAAGCCCTGCTGGCTGGATTCCACCCGCAGTGGCAGGTGCCTGAGGGCGACTTCACCGACTGGTATTACGGCGTGCTGAGCGCCTTGCCCGGCAAACTGCACTACGACCGGCCGGTCTACCTCCTGATGGACTGGGGCGTCGGCAGCGCCGGGGACATCTTCGTCTCGACCTTCAAGGGTTGGCGCAACGTCACGCTGATCGGCTCGACGAGTAACGGGCGCAGCGGCAACAGCATTCCCTTCCTGCTGCCGAACAGCTGCATCCAGGTGCGGCTGTCCACGATGGCGTCCTTCCAGAAGAGCGGCGAGATGTATGACGGCTTCGGCATCGCTCCCGATCTGTTCATGGAGGCGCGGATGTCCGATTGGCTCGGCGAGACCGACACGATCCTCGATCGTGTCACGACGATGGCGCAGCGCGAAGCCTGAACGCCTGTCCGATCTCCGAGATGCCTATGGCGAAGCCAGCATCTCGGAGAAGGCCTTGGTCAGCATCGACGGCGCCATCGTGATCGATTGCGCCAGCAGCACCTCGACCGGGATCGGCGGATTGAGCTCCTTGATCGCGAACTGCCCGGAAAACGTGTTGGCGACATAGGGATTGACGACGCCGATCCCGACACCGGCTGCAACCAGCGCGCAGATGGTGATCGACGAGTTGGTTTCTACCGCGACATCCTCGGGATAGCCTCCCTCGGCGAGCAATTCGCGCATGCGGATGACGATATTGTCGGAATCGTTGAGCAGGATCAGCCGGTAGCGCTGGAGCATGTCGAGATCGACCGAGGGCAGACGGGCGAGCTCATGCTCGTGAGGAACGATGCAGACCGCCTTCGACCGGGCGATCGTCGTGCATTGAAACAAGGCGGTGTCCATCGTCCCGGTGGTGAGGGCGATGTCGACCAGCTCCTGGCGCAGATGTTCCTCAAGCTGCGGCGTCGCCTCCGTCTGCAGATTGATGAAGGTGCCGGGGAAGCGCTGCATGAAGCGGTCGATCACCTTCGGCAGCAGGCCCGTGGCGAGCGTCGGGGTGCAGCCGATGCGCAATACGCCGGCGCCGGATTTCCGGAGGATGCCGACCACGGTCTCGATCTTCTCGAGCCCTTCGAAATGCTTGCGGACCGACTGGTAGAGGTGGCGGCCCTCGCGTGTCGGGCGCAAGCGCCCGTGATGCAATTCGAAGAGCTGCAAACCGGCCGCCTGCTGGAGGTCGGCGAGCTTGCGGCTGATCGAAGGCTGGGTCGTGTTGAGCGCGATCGCCGCCTTGGTCGTCGTGCCGGTTTCCATGACCGTCTTGAAGACCTGGATCTGCTGGAAATTCAACGGCCTGCCCATGGCGATCCTCTCAGTGTCGACGGCACCTGACATATATCATTTCTGCATACAAATGTTTTGAGAAAGAATTTTTTCGCATCCCCCTGAAGGCCTAGCTTCGTGACCTGTTCCTCGCCGCTTTCGGATGACGGAACCGCTGCGGGCAGCTCCGCCCGGACCTCGAAAGCACAAGTGGCGGCGATGCACAGCCTGGTTCAACCGATCCCGAGAAGCTGCCCGATCCAGCGGGTCGGAAGCGGCGTCGGTCATCATTTCTTCGGCTATTACGACAAGACCAACTGGGGCGCCGGCGATCGCCTCCTGCTCGGCCAGCGTGTCGCGGCGCGCGATTTCGAGCTGGCCTCCGACAGCGCCGCCGAGGTCGGCTATTTCGACCTGGCCGGGGACGGTGCCTTCCACCCTTGCGGCCGGACGACGGCCTGGAACTGGCAGATGGGCGCCCAGTTGCAATGGCTCGACGCGGCCCGCAGCGAGCGCCTGATCTACAATGTCCGCACCCGTGATGGCCGTGGGCTCTATCCCGGCTTCGGCTCGGTGATCTTCGACCTCGCCAGCGGCAACGCGCGGGACCTCGACACGCCGATCTACGTCGCCGCACCGAACGGCCGCTACGCCCTGACCGTGGATTACGAGCGGCTTTACGTCACCCACAGGACCATCGGCTATGTCGGTCTCGCCGGGCGTCGCGCCGACCTGCCGCTTTGCCCGGCCGATGACGGTATCCACCGTCTCGATCTCGAAACCGGAGAGACCCGGCTGCTGGTCAGCTATGCCGATCTCAAGGCCCTGGATCATCGCCCGTCCATGGACAAGGCGATCCACTGGGTCAGCCATATCGAGATCAACCCGTCCTCCAGCCGCGTCCTCTTCCTGCATCGCTGGACCGAGCGCGTCGAGGACGAGACCTGCTTCCTGCACCGGCTGATCACGATGGACCCCGATGGCGGCAATATCCGGCTGCTGGAATGCTCCGATCATCCCCTGCCGCAATTGCGGGAGGATTTCGACCCGGGCGCGGTCGGCACCTTCGACTACGAGAAGTCGGAATACCAGATCTCCCATCCGCTCTGGCGCGACGACGGCCACATCATCGTCTGGGGCCCGCATGCCGGCTCGATCCACTACCATCTCTACGCCGATACCGACCCGGTCGGCGTGTCCGTGATCGGCCGGGACGTGCTGACCGAGAACGGCCACATGACCTATTCGCCGGTCGACCAGCGCTGGCTCCTGACCGACACCTATCCGGATCCCGTCAGCAACGAGCGGATCCTGATCCTCTATGACATCGCCAAGGGTGTCCGGCACGACATTGGCAGCTTCTACACCGATCCGGCCCTGTCGAAGGAGAACCGCTGCGATCTCCATCCGCGCTGGAGCCAGGACGGCCGCCGCGTCTGCATCGACTCGATGCACGAGCATGAGCGGCAGATGTACGTGATCGACGTCTCGTCGATCGTCGGTTCTTAGCGAGGGAGGATCATCGAGATGAAGACGGTGCTGTCCACTTACCTTGGCGCTGCCGCTGTCGCGGCCGCGCTGCTGATGCCTGCAGCCGCTTCCAGCCAGACAGCGCCGCTCGAGGGTGCGTTGAAGAAGATCGCAGACGACGGCGTGGTGGTGATCGGCCACCGCGAGGCCTCGATCCCGTTCTCCTATTACGACGACAGCAAGAATCCGGTCGGCTACTCTATGGACCTGACCGCGGCGATCCTCGATCGCATCAAGGCGAAGCTCGGCAAGCCCGACCTCCAGATCCGCAAGCTGCCGATCACCTCGCAGAACCGGATCTCGCTGCTGCAGAACGGCACCATCGATTTCGAGTGCACGACGACCACGCACAACGCCTCGCGCGAGCAGCAGGTCGATTTCTCCAACACCTTCTTCGTCATCGGCACGCGCCTGCTCGCCCGCAAGAGCGCCGGCATCGCGGATTTCCCCGATCTCAAGGGCCAGAACGTCGTCGTCGGCGCCGGCACGACCTCCGAGATCCTGCTGCGCAAGATGAATGTCGAGCAGGGCATGGGCATGAACATCATCAGCGCCAAGGACCATGCCGAGTCCTTCCTGATGCTGTCGACCGGTCGCGCCAAGGCGATGATGATGGATGATGCCCTTCTCGCCGGCGAGCGCGCCAAGACGAAGGACGCTTCCGAGTTCGTCATCACCGGCACGCCGCAATCGCGCGAGGCCTATGGCTGCATGGTCCGCAAGGGCGACGTGCAGCTCAAGACGTTGCTCGACGAGACGATCGCGGAGCTGCAGACCTCCGGCAGGGCCGTCGCGATCTACGACAAGTGGTTCCGGGCGCCGATCCCGCCGCGCGGGCTCAATCTGGATTTTGCCTTGTCGGACGACATGAAGGCACTTTTCGCCGCCCCGAACGACAAGATCCTCAATTGACCTGAGGGGCGGGCTTGCCCGCCCCGTCATTGCCGGGTGGATCATGGGCTACAATTGGAACTGGGGCGTCCTGTTGCAGCCGGTGGCGACCGGCGAGGCCGCGACCTATCTCGGCTGGATCCTGCATGGACTGCTGCTGACCGCGGCGTTGACGCTTTCGGCATGGCTGCTCGCCCTCGTCATCGGCACCGGCTTCGGCATCCTGCGCGCCTGGCCGAGCCGCCTCTGCGACGCCGTCGGAGCGACCTATGTCTCGCTCTTCCGCAATGTGCCGCTGATCGTGCAGTTCTTCATCTGGTTCTTCGTCGTTCCGGAAGTGCTGCCGACGGCCGTCGGCGACTGGATCAAGAGCATCACGCCGAGCACCCAGGTCTTCGTCGTCTCCGTGCTGGCGCTCGGTTTCTTCACCGGCGCCCGCATCTGCGAGCAGGTCCGCGCCGGAATCGCCGCTTTGCCCGACGGCCAGGTCCAGGCCGCGCAGGCACTCGGCCTCACGCGGCTGCAGACCTTCCGTCTCGTCCTGTTGCCGCAATGCTTCCGGCGCATCCTGCCGCCCTTGACCTCCGAGTTCCTGATCATTTCGAAGAACTCCGCGGTGGCGTCGACCATCGGGCTGCTCGAGCTCAGCGGCCAGGCCCGGCAGCTCGTCGATTTCACGGCGCAGCCCTATGAATCCTTCATCGTGGTGACGCTCGCCTATATCGGGCTGAACGTCGTCATCCTGCGCCTGATGGAGTGGATTCAGCGGCGCTCCCGGCTCCCGGGCATGATGGGAGCCTGACATGTTCGCTCTCGACTGGGACAGCATCGTCGCCGCCAGGAACGTGATCGGGGCCGGCGTCGCAGTCACGCTGCAGGTCACCCTGGTCGCGATCGCCGGGGGGATCGTCGGCGGTACCGTTCTGGCGATCTGCGCCGTTTCCGGCCGAAGGCCGCTGCAGCTCTTCGCCAAATGCTATGTCGCGCTCTTCAGGGCGGTGCCGCTAGTGATGCTGCTGCTCTGGTTCTTCCTGATCGTGCCGCAGGTCCTGAGAACGGTCTTCGGCCTTTCCCCAAGCATCGACATCCGGCTCGTCTCGGCCATGGTCGCCTTCGTCCTGCTCGAAACGGCCTTCTTCGCGGAGATCATCCGCGCCGGCATTCTCGGCCTGTCCAAGGGGCAGTTCGAAGCCGCTGCCGCCCTCGGCATGACCCGTTATCAGACGATGCGCCTCGTCATCCTGCCGCAGGCCTTCCGCGCCATGCTGCCGATCATGCTGACGCAATGCATCGTGATTTTCCAGGATACGTCGCTGGTCTACGTCATCTCGCTCGGCGATTTCTTCCGCAACACGGTGAGCATCGGCGAGCGCGACGGCACGCTGGTCCCGATGCTTCTCTTGGCCGGCGCCGCCTACTGGGCCATCTGCTCCGGCCTGAGCGGGTTGGTCAGGGTTCTTCAGAACAGGGCGGCGGCCTGAAAGCGCAGCAAGACGCCTCGAAACGGCATCGGTATTTTCACGCTCACCAACTGTGGCATTTCCGTCAAGAAGGGCGAGGTCGTGGTCTTCTGCGGCCTTCAGGGCTCGGTACCCCCAGCTTGAGATGCCAGGCTAACGCATTCGTTGGATAGGAGCGGTTCATGCCGCGGCCTGAAGGCCGGAGATTCGCGAGGCGCTGCGCAAACGCACTCTCGATTCTTCTGCGAGATTGCTTTCGTGTCCAATCCACGTGATTGGGAAATCGAAGGGGAAGTGGCGGAGACGGAGGGATTCGAACCCTCGATACCCTTGTGGGGTATGCTCATTTAGCAAACGAGTGCCTTCAGCCTCTCGGCCACGTCTCCGGCGAGAGGCTCTATGCCCGATTGCGGAGCCGTTTGACAAGCCTCGTTGGCAACTTCCTTTGCACAGCCTGTGCATGTGTCCGAGAGAGCCATAGAGCACTCCCGTGTGAAGGGAGTGATCTGATCGTGCGCGCAGCAAGCCAGCGCAGTACACAATCGAGCCTTGCGCCAGCTCGCCTTGCCCCGATGCACGGCAGACACTAGATTGAGGCCGTCCGTTGGGGTGCCGAAAGGCTGAGAGACGTGGTTCGCGTCAACCCATCGCACCTGATCCGGGTAATGCCGGCGAAGGGAACGGTCTTCGGCAGACATCTTGATCGTGCCCCAGGCCGCTGCCTTTCCGGGAGCAGGGAAGAGCATGACGGCGCAACGCCTTCAGTCGGGCCTGAATGTCGCGGTGGTCGGCGCCGGCGTGGTCGGCCTGGCCTGCGCCACCGAACTGCTGGCGCGCGGCGCACGGGTAACCATCCATGAGCGCGGCCCCCGCATCGGCGCCGAGGCTTGTTCCTGGTATGCCGGCGGCATGCTCGCGCCCTGGTGTGAGGGCGAGAGCGCCGAGGAGCCGGTGGTCCGGCTCGGGCAGCAGGCCGCCGATTGGTGGGAGCATCATGCCGGTGGCGTCACCCGCCATGGCACGCTCGTCGTAGCACCGAGCCGGGATCGCTCGGAACTGCGCCGGTTCGGCCAGCGCACCAGCCATTTCGAGGAGGTCGACGGCGAGGCCATTTCCGGGCTGGAGCCCGATCTCGCCAGACGCTTTTCGCGAGGATTGTTCTTTGGCGGGGAGTGCCATCTCGATCCCCGTCTCGCGATCGCTGCGCTTGCCGAGAGGCTGCTCGCGAACGGCACCGTCATTCAATTCAACAGTGCCGCCGAGCCCGCCGATCTGGATGCCGATATCGTCCTCGACTGCCGGGGGCTGGCGGCGCGCGATGACCTGCCGGACCTGCGCGGCGTCAAGGGCGAGATGCTGCTGCTGCGGAGCGATGATATCCGCCTGTCCCGCCCGGTCCGGCTGCTGCATCCGCGCATTCCGCTCTACATCGTACCGCGTGCGGACGGGCTCTTCATGGTTGGCGCGACGATGGTCGAGAGCGGCGAGCGCCGCCGCATCTCCGCGCGCGCCATGCTGGAATTGCTCGGCGCGGCTTACGCGCTGCATCCCGCTTTCGCCGAAGCGGAGGTTGTCGAGATCGGCACCGATGCCCGCCCGGCCTTTCCCGACAACCTGCCGCGGCTGACGCGTCGCGGCCGGGTGATCCATGTCAACGGGCTCTATCGCCACGGTTTCCTGCTCAGCCCCGCCATGGCGCGGATGGCGACCGAGGCCGTGCTGAACCCGCAAGCAACACTGGAGATGCTGCATGACATTGCTGCTTAACGGCGCCCCCCAGACGGTCGCGGCGAAGACCTTGGCCGAGGCGCTGGCCGAGCTGGGCTTTGGCGGCCGCATCGTCGCGACTGCTGTGAACGGCGATTTCGTGCCGGCTCGCAAGCGCGCCGAAACGGCCCTGAGCGAGGGCGACCGCGTCGAGATCGTCGCGCCGATGCAGGGAGGCTGAGATGGCGTCCTTCTATGGCTTCGAGCCGCAGAACCCGCTCTTCCTGGGTACGGCGCAATACCCGTCGCCCGCGATCCTGGCCGAGGCGGTGAAGCGCTCCGGCACTGAGGTCGTCACCGTCTCGCTGCGCCGGGAATCCTCCGGCGGCGCTGGGCAGGCCTTCTGGGCGCTGATCCGCGAGCTCGGCGTCAAGGTTCTGCCGAACACGGCCGGCTGCCATACCGTCAAGGAGGCAGTGACCACGGCGCAGATGGCCCGCGAGGTCTTCGGCACCGACTGGATCAAGCTCGAGGTGATCGGCGAGGATGATACGCTGCAGCCGGACGTGATCGCGCTGGTTGAGGCCGCGCGCATCCTCACCGATGACGGCTTCAAGGTCTTTCCCTACACCACCGAGGACCTCGTTATCGGCGGGCGCCTGCTCGATGCCGGTTGCGAGGTGCTGATGCCCTGGGGCGCGCCGATCGGATCGGGCAGGGGGCTCAACAACCCCTATGGCCTGCGCAGCATGCGCCAGCATTTCCCGGATGTGCCGCTCGTCGTCGATGCCGGCATCGGCCTGCCCTCCCATGCCGCGCAGGCGATGGAGATGGGCTATGACGGCATCCTGCTCAACACTGCCGTCGCGAAGGCCGGCGATCCCGCCGCGATGGCGGAGGCCTTCGCGCTCGCCATCCGCGCCGGCCGCCAGGCTTTTGCCGCGCAGCCGATCGAGGCGCGCGACATGGCCGCTCCCTCGACGCCCGTCATGGGCAAAGCCTTCCTCGCCTGAAAGATTGCTCCCGCATGAAGCTCGACCCGTTCTACCCCATCTTCGACAGCGCCGACTGGCTGGAGCGGATGCTGCCGCTTGGCGTCAAGCTGGTGCAATTGCGCGTCAAGGACCGCCCCGAGACCGAGGTCGCGCGTGAGATCGCGCGGGCGAAGACGCTCTGCGCCGCGGCTGGCTGCGTGCTCGTCGTCAACGACTACTGGAAGCTCGCCATCGCCGAGGGTTGCGACTGGCTGCACCTCGGCCAGGAGGATCTCGACGACGCCGATCTCGGCGCGATCCGCAAGGCCGGCCTGAAGCTCGGCATCAGCAGCCATGACGAGCCCGAGCTGGAGCGCGCACTGACTGCGAAGCCCGACTATGTCGCGCTCGGCCCGGTTTATCCGACGATCCTGAAGCAGATGCGCTTCGGCCCGCAGGGGCTCGAGCGGCTGGGCGAATGGAAACGCCGCATCGGCGACCTGCCGCTGGTCGGCATCGGCGGCGTCTCGCTGGAGCGGGCGCCGGGCGTCTTCGAGGCCGGCGCCGATATCGTCGCGGCGGTGACCGACATCACCCTGAACGCCGATCCCGAAGGCCGGCTGAAGGCCTGGATCGCCGCGACGCGGAAGCACGCGGCAACCGCCTGAACACTGTCATCCCGGGCGTAGCGAAGCGGAGACCCGGGATCCATTCCGGAGCGCTTCCGGAATGGGTTCAGGCATGGATCCCGGATCGGCGCGGCTTCGCCGCTTGTCCGGGATGACCGCGAAGTATTGCGACTGTGGAGAGCGCTCTCAGCTCTCCGCCTCGGCCGACATCGTGTGTCCGTCGACATGGCCGAGGCTGCGCTCGGGGTCGAGCCGGTCGCGCACGCGCTGCTTCAGCACCTTGGAATCCGGGAAGCCGCCATCGGCCTTGCGGTCCCAGATCAATTCGCCGTCATAATGGATCTGGAAGATGCCGCCGGTGCGCGGGATCAGCGCAACCTCGCCGAGATCCTGTCCGAAGGTCGAGAGCAGTTCCTGCCCGAGCCAGGCCGAGCGCAGCATCCAGTTGCACATCGAGCAATAGGTGATGGCGATGCGGGGGGCGGGTTTGGTCTGGGGCATGATCGTTCACCGAAGCGGGAGGTCGTCTCCGACATCCCGCTTCGGGCGCCCCGATGCAAGCCCGAAAGCTGCATGGCCGACCGGCGATCGGCTATGGCTTAAGTTTTTGTTTTTACTAAATAAAATGAAAGATCCTCACACCTCGTCGATATAGCGCCTGCGCAGGTGAGCCTTGAACACCGAGGCGTCGAGCGGCCGGCCGGTCGCTTCGGTGAGCAGCTCGTCGGTCGGGAGCAGCGAGCCCTTGCCGTGGACATTGACACGCAGCCAGCCGACCAGCGGGCTGAAATCGCCCTTGCCGATGCCGGGCAGGATCGAGCCTTCCGTCTTGCAGGCCGCGTCGAAGATCTGGGCCGCAGTCATGGCGCCCAGCGTATAGGTCGGGAAATAGCCCCAGCCGCCGGACGGCCAGTGGATATCCTGCAGGCAGCCGAGCCGGTCGTTCGGCACGGTGACGCCGAGTAGGGATTTCATTCCGGCATTCCAGGCGGAGGGTAGCTCCGCGAGCGGCATCTCGTCGGCGATCAGCGCCTTTTCCAGCCGGTAGCGCAGGATGACATGGGCGGGGTAGGTCACCTCGTCGGCGTCGACGCGGATGAAGCCGGGCTCGACGCGGGTATAGCGATGCCAAAGCGCCTCGCTCTCCCAGGCCGGACCCGTCCCGCCGAAGCTTTCGCGCATCAAGGGAGCGGCGTAGGTCAGGAACTGGCGCGAGCGGCAGGCCTGCATTTCCATCAGCAGCGACTGGCTCTCATGCAGGCTCATGCCGCGCGCGGCGCCGACCGGCTGGTTGAGATAGCTTTGCGGCCGACCCTGTTCGTAGAGCGCGTGCCCGGTCTCGTGCAGCACGCCCATCAGCGCCTTGGTGAAATCGGCCTCGTCATAGCGCGTGGTGATGCGGACATCGTTATCGGCGCCGCCGCAGAAGGGATGGGTCGAGATGTCGAGCCGGCCGCGCTCGAAATCATAGCCCAGCGCCGCCATGAACTTGAGACCCAGCGCCCGCTGCGTCTCGGTGGCGAAGGGGCCGTCCAGCGCCGGTTGCGCCGGTCGGCGCGCCTGCACTGCCATCGCCTCCTGCGTGAAGCCGGGCAGGAAGGCGGCGAGATCGTCGAACAGCCCGTCGATCTTGGCGGAGCGGCCGCCGGGCTCATAATCGTTGAGCAGCGCGTCATAGGGGGAGAGCCCGAGCTTTTCGCCCTTCGCCCGGCCGATCTGGCGCTGGAGGTTCAGGACCTCGGCGAGATAGGGCAGAAGTCCGGTGAAATCGGAATCGGCCCGCGCCTGGCGCCAGCGCATCTCGCAAGCCGAGACCGCCTTGCTCGACGCTTCCACCAGTTCGGAGGGCAGCGCGGTATCGACTGTCCAGACGCGCCGGATCTCGCGCAGGTTGGCCTTCTCCCAGGCGCCGAGGCTGCCGTCGTTCTCGGCCTCGGCGAGCCAGTCGCCGATGCGGGCATCGGTCGAGAGGCCGTGGCGCATGACATGGAGCAGGGCCATGCTCTCGGCCCGCGTCTCGGCTGCGCCCTTCGGCATCATCACATCGTTGTCCCATTGCAGGATGCCGATGGCGTTCGACAGCGCGGCGATGCGGCCGAAATGGGCGGAGAGGTCGGAATAGGCGGTCATGTCTCGGCGGCTCCGGCGATTCTGTCGAACTTCATAAAGTACACGGTCATCCCGGGCGACCGCAGGGAGACCCGGGATCCATGCCGGAACGGTTCAGGCATGGATCCCGGATCTCCGCTTCGCTCCGTCCGGGATGACCTGGAACAGCGTTGCAAACTCAGGCGAACAGCTTGGAATACTGCCGCGGCTGCGAGCGCAGATACTGGTTCGGCGCCTTGACGGTGGCCCCTAGCTGGGCGGCAGCGTGCCAGGGCCAGCGCGGGTTGTAGAGGATGCCGCGTGCCAGCGCGACGAAATCGGCCTCGCCCGTGCCGATGATCGCTTCGGCCTGCTCGGCCTCGGTGATCAGACCGACGGCCATGGTGGTGATGCCTGTGGCCTGCTTCACGGCCCGCGCCAGCGGCACCTGATAGCTCGGGCCGAGTGGAATCTTCTGTTTTGCCGACAAGCCACCACCGGACATGTCGATGAAATCGGCGCCGCGCGCCTTGGCCGCTGCCGAGAAGGCGATGCTCTGCTCGATATCCCAGCCGCCCTCGACCCAGTCCGTGCCGGAAATGCGGAAGCCGACCGGATAGCCCGCCGGCACCACGGCACGCACCGCATCGAGCACCGCGAGCGGGAAGCGCATGCGGTTCTCCAGCGAGCCGCCATATTCGTCCTCGCGCTTGTTCGAGAACGGCGAGAGGAACTGGTGCATCAGATAGCCATGCGCGCCATGCAGCTCGATCGCGGCGAAGCCGAGCCGTACGGCCCGGCGGGCCGAGTCCGCGAAGGCCTCGATCAAGCGCGCGATGTCATCGTGGGCGAGGGCGCGCGGCGGCCGCGGGTAGGTCTCGAAGCCGATCTCCGAGGGCGCTTCGACCGTCCAGCCGCCCTGATCGAGGCCGAGCTGGCCGCCGCCCTTCCAGGGCTGGGCGAGGGAGGCCTTGCGCCCGGCATGGGCGAGCTGGATCGCGATCGGCATGTCCGACCAGCGGCGCGTTGCATCCAGAGCCTTGCCGAGCGCGGCTTCGGTTTCATCCGACCAGAGTCCGAGATCGAACGGGCTGATCCGGCCATCCGGCTCGACGGCCGTCGCTTCGATGATCAGGAGGCCGGCGCCGGACAAGGCGAGATGCCCGAGATGGATGGTGTGCCAGTCAGTGGCGCAGCCATCCTGCGCCGAATACTGGCACATCGGGGCGATGACGATGCGGTTGGCAAGCGTGAGGCTGCCAAGCTGATAGGGGCTGAAGAGCTGGCTCATGACGGGACAGGGTCTCGGAAGGGGCAGGTTTCCCGCACAGTCTAGAAGCCCACGCGCAGCCAAGGCCAGTGGCCCTCGCGCAAACGCGATGCCCGATGCGTGCAGATGCACCTCGCGCGCACAATGATGTCCGCCCCAGCCTCGGGCGTGCTGAGTTTCCTCGGAACCACACCGTCATCCCGGGCTTGCCCCGGGATCCATCGAAGGGCGCCGGAGCTTTACGATGGATCCCGGATCTGCGCTGCTCCGCAGCTTGCCCGGGATGACGCTCAGGTTCCGTTGGAAATCAGTATGCTCTAGCTTCGCATCGATTATCCGCTCTCCCAGAGACCGCCATGTCCGACGCTTCCGATTCGGTTCAGCTCACCCGTGACGGCGGCGTCGCCATCCTGACGCTCAACCGGCCGGCGGTGCTGAACGCCATCGACGCCCCGATGGCCGAGCTCTTTCTGACGCAGGTGAAGGCGATCGCGGCCAGCAGCGATGTCCGCGCCATTCTGCTGCAAGGCAATGGCCGGGCCTTCTGTGCCGGCGGCGATGTCTCGCAGTTCCTCGCAGGCCACGACATCGCGGCCGGCATCGAGGCGATCATGGCACCGCTGCACGAGGCGCTGCGGCTGCTCGATTCCCTGCCGCTGCCCTCGGTCGCCTGCCTGCATGGCGCCATTGCCGGTGGCGGATTCAGCCTCGCGCTGGCCTGCGATCTCGCCATCGCCGCCGATGATGCCCGCTTCACCATGGCATACGCCCGGATCGGCGCGACGCCTGATCTCGGCGGCACCTACCGGCTGGCCCGGCTCGTCGGCCAGCGCAAGGCGCGCGAGATCGCGTTGCTGGCGGAGACATTCGAGGCTGACGAGGCGCTGAGGATGGGTCTCGTCAATCGTGTCGTGCCCGTCGCTCAGGCCCGCGGCGAGGCCCTGGCAATGGCTCGCAAGCTCGCGGCGGGGCCGACCGGCGCCTATGGCCGCATCCGCACTTTGCTGACGGAGGCTCCCGATGCCGCTCTTGCGGATCATCTCGAAGCGGAGCGGGACGCCTTCCGCGAGACGACGGCGACCGCCGATTTTCGCGAGGGCGTGACGGCCTTTCTGGAGAAGCGGCCGGCGGCCTTCACCGGCCGATAATCGTCACTTCCGCTACGCCTGATCACCTTTGCGTGCGTCGCACAATCCACTCCTGAAAAAGCCGTAATCCGGCACATGATAAGCAGGCTTACGATTGGGAGACCTGCGAATGAAGCGACCCTTGCGGCGGGAACTGGTTTTCCAGCTGGTTGAAACCTCGCGGCTGCTCCGGACCCATGTCGAGCAGCGCGCGCGCCAGCACGGCACGACGCGGGCGCAGTGGGGCGTGATGTCCCGCCTCAGGCGTCAGGAGGGGCTGAAACAGGCCGCGCTTGCCGAGCAGATGGATTTGCAGCCGATCTCGCTTGCCCGCCTGCTCGACCGCTTGCAGAGCCAGAACCTGATCGAGCGCCGCGAGGACCCTTCGGACCGTCGTGCCTATCGCCTCTTCCTCACGCCGGAGGGGCGGGCGCTGGTCGACGATCTCGATTCCGTCCGGACCGAGATCGCCCAGGACGTGCTGGGCGAGACTGACGAGGAAGCAATCCTGTCGGCGCTCGGCACGTTGGCCGCGATCCGCGAGCAGATCCGTGCCCGATCCGACGACAAGGCGCCGGCCGCTGCCGGCAACGCAGCCTGAGCGAGTGGACAGATTATGAAGCGTTCAGGATTGATCATCGGCGTCGTTGCCATCGGCCTTGCAGCCGGTGGAGCCTGGTATTGGCATGCGCGTTCGCCTGAGGCTGCGCGCACGGCCCGCGGCGGGCGGGGCGAGGGCGCTCCGGTCGCGGTCGTCACCGCTGCCGCCGTGCAGGCCGACTTCCCGGTGCGCAAGCACGCCATCGGCTTCGTCGAGACGCCGGCGAGCGTGCTCGTGCGCTCCCGCATCGACAGCCAGATCATGGCGCAGCACGTCACCGACGGGCAGTTCGTCAAGGCCGGCGACCTGCTCTTCACGCTCGATGATCGCGACATCAAGGCCCAGATCGCCAAGGACGAGGCGATGCTGGCCCGCGACGAGGCGACCCATACCCGCAATCTCGCCGATCTCGAGCGCTACAGGCAGCTCCTGGTGCGTAACGCCGGCACACAGGTGCAGGTCGACCAGGCGATAGCCGATGAGAAGAGCTCTGCCGCCAGCATTCAGGGCGACCATGCGACGCTCGATGCCGACCGGCTCAAGCTGAGCTATACCCGCATCACCGCGCCGATCGATGGCCGCATCGGCACGGTGCAGGTCACACCGGGCAATCTCGTCAATGCCAGCGCCAACAGCAGCGGCACCGGCCTGCTGACCATCACCCAGATGAAGCCCCTGCGCGTCTCCTTCGCCCTGCCGGAGAGCGAGTTGCCGATCTTGCAGGGAGCGCTGGCGGCCTCGAAGCCTGTGCCGGTGACCGCCCGCGTCCCGAATGCCGCCCGCACGGCCACCGAGGGCAAGCTCAATTTCGTCGATTCCACCGTCGACATCGCCTCCGGCACGATCACCGCCAAGGCCGCTTTCGCCAATGACGATCTCAGCCTCTGGCCGGGGCAGTATGTCGATGTCGAGATCATTCCGGAGGTCCTGACGGGCGTGACGGTGATTTCGACCGTCGCGGTGCAGACAGGGCAGAAGGGCCCCTATGCCTTCGTCATGAAGCCGGATTCCACGGTCGATCTCCGCCAGATCAAGGTCGCGCTCAGCGATGGCGAGCGCACGGCGGTGACCGAAGGCATCGCGCCGGGCGAACGCGTCGTCACCGACGGCCAGATGCGGCTGAAGCAGGGCACCAGGGTGCGCGAGCGCGCGGCGACCGGCGAGAAGCCGGCGCAGGCGACGCCGGTTGCGGAAGGCGCACGCTCATGAACGTCTCCGCCTTTTGCATCCGCCACCCGGTCGCGACCATCCTGATGTCGGCCTCGCTGGTCCTGGCGGGGCTCTTCGCCTGGCGCTTCCTGCCGGTCGCGGCCCTGCCGCGCGCCGAGTTTCCGGTCGTCAACGTCTCCGCGCAATTGCCGGGCGCCTCGCCCGACACGATGGCGACCTCGGTCGCGACGCCTCTGGTCAAGCAATTCGGCACCATTGCCGGCATCGATTCGATCTCGACCACGAACTCGCAGGGGGCGACCTCGATCGCGATCCAGTTCGTGCTGAACCGCAATATCGACGCCGCCGCTGCCGACGTGCAGGCCGCGATCACGCGCACTCAGCGGCAATTGCCGATCGAGATGACGACACCGCCGAGCTATCGCAAGGTGAATCCGGCCGATGCGCCGATCATCCTGATGGCGTTGAAGAGCGACGTGATACCGCTCTCGCAGCTCGACGCCTTCGCCCAGCAGGTCATCTCGCCGGCGCTTTCCACCGTCGACGGTGTCGCGCAGGTGCTGATCTGGGGCAGCCAGAAATATGCGGTGCGCATCCAGTTTGACCCGACCGCGCTCGCCGCGCGTGGCATCGGCCTCGACGAGTTGCAACTGGCGATCACCGCGACCAACGCCAACACGCCGGTCGGCACCATCCAGAACTCGGCCCAGCAGCTCACCATCCAGGCAAAGACGCAGCTCGCCGACGCGGCCCAGTTCGCCAACGTCATCATCACCACGCGCTCGGGCAAGCCGGTCCGGCTCGGCGACGTCGCCAAGGTGATCGATTCCGTCGAGAACACCCAGACCCGCAGCACCTATGACGGCACGCCCGCGATCGTGCTCGCCGTGCAGCGCCAGCCCGACGCCAACACCGTCGAGGTGGTCGACCGCGTCAAGGCGATGATCCCGGCCTTCGAGGACCAGCTCCCGGCGGCCGCCTCGCTCGCGCTGCTCAACGACCGCTCGACCTCGATCCGCCAGGCGGTCGAAGACGTGCAGTTCACGCTGCTCCTGACCATCGCGCTGGTCGTCATGGTGATCTTCGTCTTCCTGCGCCGGGTGGCTGCCACCTTCATCCCGGCGGTCGCGGTGCCGATCTCGATCATCGCCACGCTTGCCGCGATGTACCTGCTCAATTTCTCGATCGACAACATCTCGCTGCTGGGCCTGACGCTCTCGGTCGGCCTCGTCGTCGACGACGCCATCGTCATGCTCGAGAACATCGTCCGGCACATGGAGGAGGATGGGCTCTCCGCCTTCGAGGCCTCGCTGAAGGGCGCGGGCGAGATCGGCTTCACCATCATCTCGATCTCGCTCTCGCTGGTCGCGGTCTTCATCCCCGTCCTGCTGATGGGCGGCGTCATCGGCCGCATCTTCAACGAGTTCGCGGTGGTGGTGACGGTCTCGATCCTGGCTTCCGCCTTCGTCTCGCTGACGCTGACGCCGATGCTGTGCTCGCGCCTGCTCTCTGGCTATTCCGAGCATCACAAGGAGAACGCGCTCGGCCGCCTGCTGGAGAAGGGCTTCGACAAGCTGCTCGCCGGCTATGACGCGGGGGTAACATTCTGCCTGCGCTTCCAGCCGCTGATGCTGCTCGCCTTCTTCCTGACCATGGCGGGCAGCGTCTGGCTGCTCCAGACTACGCCGAAGGGCTTCTTCCCGCAGGAGGATATCGGCCAGCTCCAGGTCGCGACCGAGGCGCGGCAGGACATCTCCTTCGACGCGATGCAGAAATTGCAGGCCGAAGTCGCCGAGATCTTCCGCAAGTCACCTTACGTCGCCCATGTCGCCTCGACCGTCGGCGGCAATGGCGGCGGCAGCGCGCTCAATGCCGGGCGCCTCTTCGTCGAATTGAAGCCGCTCGACGAGCGGCCGAAGATCGAAGCGGTATTGGCCTCGCTCAGGCGCGATCTCGCCCAGGTGGCGGGCATCAGCACCTATATGACCCCCGTCCAGAACCTGCGCATCGGCGCGCGTTCCTCGAAGAGCCAGTACCAGCTCGTCGTGCAGGGGCTCGACCAGCAGCAGATGAACGGCTGGGCCGTGCGCCTTGCCGACGCGATGACACGCGACCGCTCGACCTTCGTCGACGTCACCACCGACCTTCAGGACAACGCCCTGCAGGCGACGGTGGTGGTCGATCGCGACAAGGCCAACGCGCTCGGCATCGGCTCCGACATTCTGCGCTCGACGCTCTATTCCGGCTTCGGCGTGCGGCAGGTCTCGACGATCTACACCGCCGGCGACAGCTACAATGTCGTGGTCGAGTTCAACCCGAACGAGCACTGGACGCCGGAGCGGCTGAACGCCATCCGCGTCCGCACCAAGTCCGGCACGCTGGTGCCGCTTGGCGCCATCGCCCGGATCGAGCGCACGGCCGGCCAGCTCACCGTCAACCAGCTCGGCCAGCTTCCGGCGGTGACGATCTCCTACAACCTGCCGGCCGGCGTCGCGCTCGGTGACAGCGTCAATCGCATCGCGGCGATCAAGGACGAACTCGGCCTGCCGAAGTCGATCTCGACCACGCTCGCCGGCACGGCCAAGACCTTCCAGGATTCGCTCGCCAATCAAGGCCTGCTGATCGCCGGCGCGATCCTGACGATCTACATCGTGCTCGGCATCCTCTACGAGAGCTTCATCCACCCGCTAACCATCCTGACCGGCCTGCCATCGGCGGCGGTCGGTGCGCTCGGCGCGCTCAGGCTCTTCGACCTCGAGCTCTCGGTCATCGCGATCATCGGGCTGCTGATGCTGATCGGCATCGTCAAGAAGAACGCGATCATGATGATCGACGTGGCGCTGGTGCTCAGGCGCGAGGGCAAGTCGGCCCAGGAGGCGATCCATCAGGCCTGCATCATGCGCTTCCGGCCGATCCTGATGACGACGCTGGCGGCGCTGATGGGTACCTTGCCGATCGCACTCGGCGCCGGCGCCAGCGCCGAACTGCGCCAGCCGCTCGGCATCGCCGTGGTCGGCGGCCTGATGATCTCCCAGGTGCTGACGCTGTTCATCACGCCCGTCCTGTTCCTCTACATGGACAGGCTCTCGGAAGGGCTGGTGAAGCTCGGCAGCTGGTTCCGCCGCAGCAAGCAGGAGCCGCCGACGATCGCGCATCCGGCGGAGTGAGAAGGGCGAGAACGCGCGTTTCCGCCATGGTCGGGCTTGTCCCGACCATCCACGTCTTCCTCGTGCAGTGCGGTGCTTAAGACGTGGATGCTCGCCACAAGGGCGAGCATGACGCTTCTGGAACGACGTCGAGGCTTATGCAGCCTCAGGCCGCGTCGAGCCCGTAGAGCGAGTGCAGCGTGCGCACCGCGAGCTCGGTATAGGCCGAGTCGATCAGCACCGAGAACTTGATCTCGGAGGTCGTGATCGCGCGGATGTTGATGCCCTTCTCGGCCAATGCCCGGAAGGCGCGCGCCGCGACGCCCGCATGCGAGCGCATGCCGACGCCGATCGCCGAGATCTTCACCACGTCGGTCGCACCCTGGATCTCCTGGTAGGAGATCACGTCGTGCTTGCTCTCGAGCAGCGTCCGGGCGCGCTCGTAATCCGCCGTCGGCACGGTGAAGGTGATGTCTGTGGTCGCCTGGTCGTCGGAGACGACCTGGATGATCATGTCGACATTGATATTGGCATCGGCGAGCGGGCCGAAGATCGCCGCGGCGACGCCGGGCTTGTCGGCCACGCGGCGGAGGGTGATCTGGGCTTCGTCCCGGGAGAAGGCGATGCCGGTGACGATCTGCTGTTCCACGATGTCGTCCTCGTCGCAGATGAGGGTGCCAGGATTGGGGTTTTCGGGGTCGTCGAAGGAGGAGCGCACATAGGTCGGCACGCGCTGTGTCATGGCGATCTCGACCGAGCGCACCTGCAGCACCTTGGAGCCGAGCGAGGCCATTTCGAGCATTTCCTCGAAGGAGACCTTGTCCATGCGTTTGGCCTTGGGCACCACGCGCGGATCGGTGGTGTAGACGCCGTCGACATCGGTGTAGATGTCGCAGCGATCGGCCTTGAGACCGGCGGCGAGCGCGACAGCACTGGTGTCGGAACCGCCGCGGCCGAGCGTGACGATGCGATGCGTGCGCGGATTGACGCCCTGGAAGCCGGAGCAGACCGCGATCTCGCGGCTGCGGTCGAAGCCCGCGAGGATGCCGGCGCCATCGACACTCTCGATCCGGGCCGAGCCATGCGCGTCGGAGCCGTAGAGCGGGATCTGCCAGCCCTGCCAGGAGCGTGCCGGCAGGCCCATCTCCTGAAGGACGATGGCCATCAGCCCGGAGGTGACCTGCTCGCCCGAGGCGACGACGGTGTCGTATTCGGCCTGATCGAACATCGGGGCCGCTTCCTTGCACCAGCCGACGAGCTCGTTGGTCTTGCCCGACATCGCGGAGACTACGACCGCGACCTCGTGGCCGGCGTCGAACTCGCGTTTGACGTGGCGCGCCGCGTTCTTGATCCGCTCGACAGTGGCGACAGAGGTGCCGCCGAATTTCATCACCAGACGGGCCATGACGGTCTTTTCAATAGCTGTCCCCGGCGAGGCCGGGTCGAAAGGTCGCCCTCGCACTTGCAGCGGGGCGGGTGTAGATGACGGGCGACAGGCGCGGTGTCAATGCGGCATCGCATAAGCGAAGGACCGGTTCATGGCGGCTGCGACCCAGCGCACAGGCTCGACGATCGACCCGGCCGAGGTCGCCCGCTTCGATGCAATCGCCCGCGACTGGTGGGACCCGAAGGGTCCCATGGCCGTCCTGCACAAGTTCAACCCGGTCCGGCTGGGCTATGTCCGCGACGAGGCCTGCGCTCATTTTGGGCGGGATTCGAAGCGCATGCGGGCTCTCGACGGCCTGAGCCTGGTCGATATCGGCTGCGGCGGCGGCGTGCTCTCGGAACCGCTCGCGCGGCTTGGCGCCGAGGTCACCGGCCTCGATCCGGCCCCGACCAATATCGCGGTCGCGCGCGCCCATGCCGAGAAGAGCGGGCTTTCGATCGACTATCGCGAGGAGACGATCGAGGCGGTGGTCGAATCCGGCAAGCGTTTCGACATCGTGCTGGCCATGGAGGTCGTCGAGCATGTCGCCGATGTCGAGGCTTTCGTCGCAGCCTGCTGCGCGGCGGTGAAGCCCGATGGCCTGCTGGTGATGGCGACCCTCAACCGCACGCTGAAATCCTATGCGCTCGCGATCGTCGGTGCCGAATACGTGCTGCGCTGGCTGCCGAAGGGCACGCATGATTGGGAGAAGTTCGTGACGCCGGCCGAGCTCGGCGGCGCCATCGAGGGCAACGGCTTCACGATCGGCACGCAGACCGGCGTGGTCTTCAACCCGCTGACCGGCCGCTGGAGCGCTTCGCGTGACATGGACGTGAACTACATGCTCGCCGCCAGCCGCAGCGGCCGAGGGTAGGTTGCCTGACCGCCGATCGGAGTGATTTCGAGCGCGACGCTTGTCAGCAATGATCCAGCAAAAGCCCGACCAATCTGGCGCTCATTCCTTCTGCCCGCCCAGCTTCTCGCTCGCCGCGGTTATCCGTCCCAGAAGATCGGCCGGGAAGAATTCCGCGATCCGGGCCTGAGCGTCTCGCCAGGCCGGCAGCGCGCCTTGAAGGCGCCTGAGCCCTTCTTCCGTCAGCCAGACGGCGCGGCGGCGCAGGTCCTTCTCCACTGTCGCGATCTCGATCAGCCCGTCGCGCTCCAGCCCTCGCAGGTTGCGCGATAGCGTCGAGGGATCGAGCCCGGCCCGTGCGGCCAGCGCCGCCATGCGGTCATCGGCGCTCGTCGCGATCTGGGCCATCAATCCGACCTGGGCGAGGCTGAGACCGCTATCCCGCAGCGCTTCGTCGTGAAGCAGCGTCACGCGGCGTGCGGCCTGGCGCAGGCTTAAGCCTGCGCAGCCGGCCGCCAGCGCCCGCAATTCCCAACGAAATCCGCTTGTCTCTTTCATGGCGAATCTGAATTTACATGTAGATGCAATAATTGCATATACATCTAATTGCTATCAGGGGACCTGCCATGCCCATCGACATCCTGAGCCGTATCGGCGGCACCACGCTCTTGCCGCTGCGCCGGATCGTGCCGGTGAATGGCGCGCGCGTCCTGCTCAAGCTCGAGAGCGAAAACCCGACCGGCAGCATGAAGGACCGGATGGCTCTGGCGATGATCGAGGCGGCCGAGCGCGACGGGCGGCTCCAGCCGGGCGGCAGCGTCGTCGAGTATACCGGTGGCAGCACCGGCGTTTCGCTCGCGCAGGTCTGTGCGGTGAAGGGCTATCGCCTGCACATCGTCACCTCCGACGCCTTCGCCCGCGAGAAGCTGACCCATATGCGCCTGCTCGGGGCCGAGCTGACGATCATTCCAAGCGAATCCGGACGCATGACCGAAAAACTGACCAAGGACATGATCGAGGCAGCCCGCGTCACCGCGGCCGAGACGGGCGCCTTCTGGACCGACCAGATGCGCAACACCGACCAGCTCGCGGCTTATGACCGGCTGGCGGACGAGATCTGGGAGCAGACCGGCGGTCGCATCTGCGGCTTCGTGCAGAGCGTCGGCACGGCCGCGTCGCTGCGCGGGACGGGAGAGGCGCTGCTCCGGCGCGACCCGAAGATCGCCCTGATGGCGGTCGAGCCGGCCGAATCGGCCGTGCTCTCGGGTGGCCCGACCGGCGCGCACAAGATCGACGGCATCGGCGCGGGCTATGTCGTGCCGCTCTGGCGGGCCGATCTCGTCGACGCCATCGAGCCGGTTTCGACGGCCGAGGCGACGGCGATGGCATTGCGTCTCGCGCGGGAGGAGGGGTTGTTCGCGGGAACCTCGACCGGCGGCAATGTTGTTGCCGCTTTGCGGCTGGCCGAGCGCCTCGGCCCTAGCGCGACCGTCGTCACGCTGATGTGCGATACCGGGATGAAGTACCTGAACAGCTTCGCGGCCGCGCTCGCGCACTGATGCTCACGGCCGGATGACGGCCATCCCGATCAGCAGCAGCAGACCGGAGCCCGTCGCGATCGCTGCGCGCACGGCCTCGGCCGGAAAGCGCGTGGGAATGCCGTAGCGATGCCACAACCAGGCGCCGGCGAAGGCACCGACAAGCGCGATGCCGGCGTTGAACATCACGCCGAAACCGCCATCGTCGAGCAGCAGGTCGGCGAGCCAGCCGATCAAAAGGGCGCTGAGCCAGATCATCGCCATGACGATGATCGCGGACAGCATGGACATATCGGGCAGGCCGACGAGCTTCAGCAGACCGGGCATCGCTTCTCCTCGGTGCCGCACGGAAGGCCAGCGTTGCAGCAAACGATGAAGAAAGCGCAAGCGCCGGAAAGAAAGTGTTTTGCGCTGCGGTGTGATTCCTTAGGTTAATGGCGCAGCGCAACATATGGTGCATGATCGGCGTCCCAGTCCGATGCTGAGCTCCGGGCCGGGCAACGACGGAAGAGAGCAGGGAGACGACCATGTCGAAGTCGCAGGCCGCCGTGAAGCCGCTCAAGGATCTCTACGAGCTCGACGAATTGCCGCCGCTCGGTCATGTCCCGGAGAAGATGTATGCATGGGCGATCCGGCGCGAGCGCCACGGGGCGCCGCAGGAGAGCTTCCAGGTCGAGGTCGTGCCGACATGGTCGATCGGCGAGGAGGAGGTGCTACTTCTCGTGATGGCTGGCGGCGTCAACTATAACGGCATCTGGGCCGGCCTCGGCCAGCCGATCTCGCCCTTCGACGTCCACAAGGCGCCCTTCCATGTCGCCGGCTCCGATGCTGCGGGCATCGTCTGGGCCGTCGGCTCCAAGGTGAAGCGCTGGAAGGTCGGCGACGAGGTCATCGTCCATTGCAACCAGGATGACGGCGACGATGAGGAGTGCAATGGCGGCGATCCGATGTTCTCGGCCACCCAGCGCATCTGGGGCTACGAGACGCCGGATGGCTCCTTCGCCCAGTTCTGCCGGGTGCAGTCGCGCCAGCTCATGCACAAGCCGAAGCACCTCGCCTGGGAGGAGGCCGCCTGCTACACGCTGACGCTGGCCACCGCTTATCGCATGCTGTTCGGCCACGCCCCGCACACCATCAAGCCCGGCGACAACGTGCTCGTCTGGGGCGCCTCGGGCGGCCTCGGCGTCTTCGGCGTGCAGCTCTGCGCGGCCTCCGGCGCCAATGCCATCGGCGTGATCTCGGACGAGACCAAGCGCGACTACGTGCTCGGCCTCGGCGCCAAGGGCGTCATCAACCGCAAGGATTTCAACTGCTGGGGCCAGATGCCCAAGGTCAACTCGCCCGAATACAATGAATGGACCAAGGAGGCCCGCAAGTTCGGCAAGGCGATCTGGGACATCACCGGCAAGAAGGATGTCGACATCGTCTTCGAGCATCCGGGCGAGGCGACTTTCCCGGTCTCCTGCCTCGTCGCCAAGCGCGGTGGCATGGTGGTGTTCTGCGCGGGCACCTCGGGCTTCAACATCACCTTCGACGCCCGCTATGTCTGGATGCGGCAGAAGCGCGTCCAAGGCTCGCATTTCGCCCATCTCAAGCAGGCCAGTGCCGCCAACCAGTTCGTGATCGACCGGCGCATCGACCCCTGCATGTCCGAGGTCTTCCCGTGGGACAAGATCCCCTTCGCCCATCACAAGATGTGGAAGAACGAGCATGCGCCGGGCAACATGTCGGTGCTGGTCTATGCGCCGCGCACGGGCCTCAGGACCTATGAGGATGTCGCCGAGGCGCTGGCCGGCTGAGACCTCGTGAGCACGACGTTGTTCCAGCCGTCGTCATGCTCGCCCTTGTGGCGAGCATCCACGTCTTGAACACCGCAGGGGCCGAAAGAAGACGTGGATGGTCGGGACAAGCCCGACCATGACGAAGAAGCCCCGTGTCTATGGGGGCGGGATTGATACCGCAGGCTGCTCCGGTATGACAGCGCGGCTCAGGCGGCCCGCTCGCCGGCATTCACCGCTTCCATGCGGTGCAGGAAAGCGTCGACCGACGTGGTCAGCGATCCCGCCACTTCGGCCATGATCTCGGCCGCCTGCCGGGCCTTCTCGATCTCGGTCTTGGTCTCGCCCACGGCGTTGTAGGCCTGTTCGACGCGCTCGGTCGCTTGACGGCTATGATCGGCGGCGGAATCGATGTTGCTCGACATCGCGGCGGTCGATGCCCGCTGCTCCTCGACCGCGGAAACGATGGCATGCGTGACGTCATGGACGTCGAGCACGGCCTGCCGGATCGCCTCGATCGACCGCGTCACATTGGCGGCCGATGCGCCGATCGCGCCGATCCGGGTGATGATCTCGTTGCTGGCCTCCGTCGTCTGCGCGGCCAGGCCCTTGACCTCGGCGGCGACGACGGAGAAGCCGCGCCCGGCCTCGCCGGCACGCGCCGCCTCGATTGTCGCGTTCAGGGCGAGCAGGTTGGTGCGCCCGGCGATCGCCTGGATCATCTCGACGATTCCGGCGATGCCCTGCATCAGCGCGGAAAGCTGTGCGATGTCGGCCATCGCCGTCGCGCTGACCGAGACGGTGTCGCTGATCACCGCGCCGGCGCGATAGGTCCGCTCGCCGATCAGGGCGATCGCGTCGTTGAGATGGCCGGTGCTGGCGGCGATGGCATCGATCTCGCCGGTCGCGCTCGTCGCCGCATTCCGGGCGGCGCCGGCCTGGCTCGCCGTCGTTTCCGCTGTGCCGGAGAGCGAGGCAGCGCTGGCGGCGATGCCCTGTGTCTCGCGTCGGACGATCGTCTGAAAGCCGGCCATCGACTGGCGGAAGGTCGCCACGATCTCCATCAACTCGTCGTGCCGGCGGCTCGTTTCGTCGCGCTCCGCCAGGGCGTTCTGCTGGAGTTCGGCACGCTCCCGGCTGCTTTCGATCGCGGCATTGCGGCCGCGTACTGCCTCGGTCAATGTCGCGCCATAGGCCGTGACGTGGCGGGTCATGAACACGAGGTAGAGAGCGAGCAGGATGGCGGCCGTCGCGGCCGTGCCGACGGAAAACTGGGCGAAGGCCAGGACGGTGGTTGCGGCGAGCGTGAGGCCGTAAGTCAGGGCTGCGCGCGGCACGACAACGAAGCGGGTCATGCCGCTGGCGATCATGCCGGTGATGACGAGGCCGATCGCGATGTTTTCCCGCGGATCGGCAGTTTCTCCCGCGACCCAGGGCAGCGCGCCCCAAATCAGCCCGAGTATCGGCGCGCGCAGATGCACGATCCGCATCGGCCAGGGTGAACGCTCGTGAAGCCGGGTGCGCGAGGCGGCAATGTCGAGGCCCATCGACAATGAATAGGCCAGCGTCACCCCAACCCAGCCGACCAGAGCAGGCACGCGATCGGGCCGCCACAGCATGGCTGCTACGGCAACCACGGCTGCAAAGTTCAGGATCGCGGAGGCGAACGCGTTGCGCGCGAAGGTAACGAAGCCTTCGTGCTCGCTGTTCAGCAACTCTGCGCTGGCGGTGGGAAAAGGATGAGAAGCGTGCGGCATCGTGAAGATTTTCGGTCGCAAACGACATTGCCCACAGTGCATTGAGGATTGGTTGACGAAGCGGAAAGGCAGGCGTCGTTTTTTGTTAAGGATTGCGGCTGACCGCGTTGGTCCGCTCCCGGAGGCGTCGGGTCGGAGTGATAACTGATTGCAATCTGCAATCAGTTTGCCTATGCAGGGGGCAGCCAAGGCCCGTGCAGGAGGCTCCCGTGTCGCTCACGCTCTACGCCCATCCGTTTTCGTCGTATTGTCAGAAGGTCATCGTGGCGCTCTACGAGAACGCGACGCCCTTCACCTCCCGCCAGCTCAGCCTGGATGATCCCGAGGCGGGCGTTGAGTGGGCCAAGCTCTGGCCGATGAAGCACATGCCGGTGCTTGTCGATGGCGAGACGCCCGTCGTCGAGTCGAGCATCATCATCGAGCATCTCGGCCTGTTTCATCCGGGGCCGGTCCAGCTGGTGCCGGCTGACGCGAAACAGGCGCTCGGCGTGCGGATGATGGACCGCTTCTTCGACAACTACGTGATGACGCAGATGCAGGCGATCGTCTTCGATCATCTGCGTCCGGCCGATGCCCGCGATCCCTTCGGCGTCGCCAGGGCGCGCGCGAAGCTGGACGACGCCTATCGCTGGCTGGATGGCACGCTCGCCGGACGGCGCTGGGCCAGCGGCGACGCTTTCAGTCTTGCCGATTGCGCGGCGGCCCCCTCGCTGTTCTATGCCGACTGGGTCCATGAGATCGACGCCGCCTTCGGCAATCTTCGCGCCTACCGGGCTAGGTTGCTGGCGCGGCCGTCCTTCGCGCGCGCCGTCGAGGAGGCGAGACCCTTCCGCAAGCTGTTCCCGCCGGGCGCGCCCGACCGCGATTGAGGCTGACATCGACGATGGAAGCATGGGGCAGGCGCGCCGGCGCTCTGTCGGCGACGGCTGATCGGCGTTAGAGACGGTGAAGTCCGGCGGTTTCAGGTGCCAATGTCTTCGCCTCTCATCCTGCGCGCGATCCCGCTGCTCTTCACCTTCCTCTGGTCCACGGGCTGGGTGGTCGCCGGCTATTCGGCCCGTCACGCCGACGCCCTGACTTTCCTCGTCGTGCGCTTCTCCAGCGCCGCCGCGCTGCTGACCCTGATCGCGCTTGCGACCGGGGCGCCCTGGCCGCGCAGCCGCCGGGCCGTCATCGACGTGGCGATCACCGGCATCCTGCTGCACGGGATCTACCTCGCCGGCGTCTGGTGGGCGGTGCGCCACGGCCTGCCGGCCGGCATCTCCGGCCTGATCGCCGGCTTGCAGCCGATCCTGACCGCACTCTTCGCGCCGGCTCTCGTCGGCGAGCGCATTTCGGGCCTGCGCTGGCTCGGCATCGCCTGTGGTTTCCTCGGCATCGCGCTGGTGTTGGAGCCGCAGCTTGCCAATGTCGAGCCGGCGGCGCTCTGGGGCATCGCGGTGCCGATGCTGATCAATATCGGCGGCATGTTCGCGGTGACCGCCGGTTCCTTCTACCAGAAGGCGCGCGTCGTCTCCGGCGACCTGCGCACGATCACCGCGATCCAGTATGTCGCGGCCGGCCTCGTCGTGCTGCCCTTCGCCGTCGCCTTCGAGCCGATGCGGATCGACTGGAACCTGACCATGCTGCTCGTGCTGGCCTGGTCGGTGATCGTGCTCTCGATCGGCAGCATCTGGCTCTATCTGTTCATGCTCCGGCGCGGCGAAGTCTCGCGCATCGTCACCTTCCTCTACCTCGTGCCGGCGCTTGTGGCGGTCGAGGCCTGGCTGCTCTTCGGGGAGACGCTGACCCCGCTCCAGATCGGCGGCATGGCCGTGACGATCCTTGGTGTCGTCCTCGCCAGCCGTAAATAGCTTCTCCCCAAAAAGGAGGGTTTCGGTTTCGCTTGATCTCCCCTTATGCTGCGTCGCAACAAAGGGAGGGTCGAAGACCATGAACGCCAATACGGCCGCAAAGGCTGAGAATCGGGCGAACGCGATCACGCTGATCGCGGCGGCGCTGCCTGGCTTTGAGACCCTGTTCAAGGAAGCCGTTGCCGCAGTGCGGCAGAAGGTGCTCGTCGACGGCCGGATTTCCTCCGCCCGGCTGGAGGCCGAGCAGCACGCCGCTCATGGCCTGTCCTGGCTTGCGACCTATGTCACGGCCCTGCGCGAGCTCAAGGCCTATGGCGAACGCCTCGAGGCGGAAGCGCGCTACGGCGCCGTCGAGGACTACGCCCTGCGCATCGGCGCCGGCGAATATGCCGCCCAGATCTTCGGCGGCATTCCGATGAGCCAAGGCGAAATCCTCCGCTTGCCGGCGCTCGGCCTCTCGCAGAAAGCCGTGGCCGCTGCTGCTTCGGATGCCGTCGATGCCCTGATCGCCGATGGCAATACCCCCGAGAACCGCGCCCGCTTCGTCGCGCTCTTCAGTCAGGACCAGGGCGCCGCCAGCATCGGCGATACCGGTCTCGACGAGACGTTGGAGGCGATCCGCTCGGAGATGCGCCGCTTCTGCGCCGCCGAGGTGACGCCGCACGCCCATGAATGGCATCTGGAGAACGAGTACATCCCGATGCCGGTGGTCGAGAAGATGGCCGAGCTCGGCGTCTTCGGCCTGACCATCCCCGAGGAATTCGGTGGCATGGGCCTGTCGAAGGTTTCGATGTGCGTCGTCTCGGAGGAGCTCTCGCGCGGCTATATCGGCGTCGGCTCGCTCGGCACCCGTTCGGAGATCGCGGCCGAGCTGATCCTCTGCGGCGGCACGCCCGAGCAGAAGGAGAAGTGGCTGCCGAAGATCGCCTCCGGCGAGGTTCTGCCGACGGCGGTCTTCACCGAGCCCAATACCGGCTCCGACCTCGCCTCGCTGCGCACCAAGGCCGTGAAGGAAGGCGATGTCTGGAAGGTCAGCGGCAACAAGACCTGGATCACCCACCCCGTCCGCGCCGACATCATGACGCTGCTGGTGCGTACCGATCCGACGGAGCCCGGCTACAAGGGCCTCTCGATGCTGATCGCCGAGAAGCCGCGCGGCAGCGATGCGGATCCGTTCCCGATCGCAGGGCTGACCGGCGGCGAGATCGAGGTGCTCGGCTATCGCGGCATGAAGGAATACGAGCTCGCCTTCGACGGCTTCGAGGTGAAGGGCGAAAACCTGCTTGGCGGCGTGCCCGGCCAGGGCTTCAAGCAGCTCATGCAGACCTTCGAGGCAGCCCGAATCCAGACCGCGGCCCGCGCCATCGGCGTGGCGCAATCGGCCTTCGATCTCGGCTTGCGCTATGCGCAGGAGCGCATCCAGTTCGGCAAGCCGCTGATCGCCTTCCCGCGTGTCGCCGACAAGCTCGCGATGATGGCGGCCGAAATCCTGATCGCGCGTCAGCTCACCTATTTCGCCGCCCGCGAGAAGGACGCCGACCGGCGCTGCGACCTTGAAGCGGGCATGGCCAAGCTCCTCGGCGCCCGCGTGGCCTGGGCGGCGGCCGACAACGCCTTGCAGATCCATGGCGGCAACGGCTTCGCGCTGGAATATCCGGTGAGCCGCGTGCTCTGCGACGCCCGCATCCTCAACATCTTCGAAGGCGCGGCCGAGATCCAGGCGCAGGTGATCGCGCGGCGGTTGGTCGAGGAATAGAGCATTTTCGAGCGAAGTGGCCGCCGGTTCGCGTGAAGAAAATGCGTTGAAACAAAATGCCAGCGCATGTCCGCATGCCCGTGTTCCACGCGGACATGCGCTGGTCGGCGCGGCGGCCTGTCGCGCCGCATCGTGATAATTTCGCCAAGATGTCCCGGCTCGGATGCGTCGCCGGCCGATGGAGGCCGGGTCAACAGGAGACATCATGTCGAATCGCCTTGCCTTTGCTCTGGCCGGAACCGTGCTCGTCGGCGCGGCGGCCTTGCTGTCCGTCCCCGCTGCAGCCCAGCAAAGCCCGTCGCAGCCCAGCCCGCGCATCAGCGTGACCGGGGAGGGCGAGGTGAATGTCGCGCCGGACATGGCGATCCTGAACCTCACCGTCCTGCGCGAGGCCGAGACGGCGCGCGCCGCGCTCACCGCCAATAACGATGCGATGAAGCAGGTGCTGGCCGCGCTCAAGGAAGTCGGCGTCGCCGAGCGCGATCTCCAGACCTCGGGCCTGAGCATCCAGCCGCGCTATGCCCAGCCGGGCAAGGACCGCAGCGGCGAGCCGAAGATCGCGGGCTACAGCGTCAGCAACGCGCTGACCGTCCGGGTCCGCAACCTCGCAGATGCCGGTGGCATCCTCGACAAGGCGGTCGGGCTCGGCGTCAACCAGGGCGGCGGTATCGCCTTCGTCAAGGACGACATGAAGCCGACCCTGACCGAGGCGCGCAAGCGCGCGGTCGCCGATGCGGTGGCGCGGGCCAAGACCCTGGCCGAGGCGGCCGACGTCAAGCTCGGCAAGATCCTCTCGATCGAGGAGCAGTCGATCATGCCGCGCCCGATGCCCTATGGCGGCGCCGTGCGCATGGCCGCCAGCGATGCCGCCGTGCCGCTGGCCAGCGGCGAGAACACCTACCGGACGCAGGTCAACGTGATCTTCGAGATCGCGCCCTGAAAACCTGAACTCAAGCGCGCCCGGCCTGTTCCGGGCGTGGCTTCGCAGCCGCCGAAACCGGCAGGCTGGTGATGATGACGCCGCAGAGCACCCAGAGCCCCGGCAGCAGAAGCTCTGCCGGCGGTAGCTCTGCCAGCAAAAGATAGGCCGCGAGCGTGATCAGTGGCACGCGCAGCGTGTCGGCGCTGCAGAGTTGTAGCGGCGAAGCGTGGCGCGAGGCATTGGCGAGCGCCGCCTGCGAGACGAAGCCGCCGACGATGAGCGCGAGCACAGCGCCGCCGATGACAGCGAACTCGGGCAGCGCGAAGGCCAGCCGATAGGGCTGCCGCGGCGGCGACCACTGTTCCGGTACGAAGAACCAGAGCAGCAGATAGAGCGGCAGTTGGATGGCGTGCATCAGCAGCACGATGGACAAGGTGCTGCGCTGCGCCGCCAGTCGGGCCAGCATGAGATTGGTTGTGGTCAGCATCGCGACGGCGCCGATGGCGATGGCGAGGTCACGGCTGGGGACGGCGTCCAGCCTGAACACCAGGAGCCCGATTCCGGTCGCGAGCACGGCAAGGCCGACCGTTGCACCGATACCCGGCCGGCGGCGCAGGGTCAGGAAGAGTAGTAGCGCGGCGAAGAGCGGGCCCGAGAACTCGATCGTGGTCACCAGCGCGAGCGGCAGATGCGCCAGGCTCCAGATCAGCGCGAGCGAGCCGGCGAGGTGCAGGACGCTGCGGACGACATCCTCGCGCAGCTTCGGGGGAATGATGGCGCGGCGCTGCTCGGCCTCGCCCGCCCAGACGGCAGCGCCGGCGATGGCGAGGCTGCCGACCGAGCGCAGAAGGCCGATCTCGATGACGGTGAGATAACCGGAGAGCAGGCGGATCGAGAGGGCGATCGCGAGATAGGACGCGAGATAGGCGCTCATCCACCCGAGGAAGATCGGAAAGCCTCGGCCTGCCCCGTCCAGGGAATGCCCAGCAACATGCGCTCCAGGATGGCCATTCGCATCGGCACGGAGAGCTGGACCTGACGGAAATAGCCTGCGTTCGGGAGGCTGTCGCATGAGGTGTCGAGCTCCGAGAAGCGCGGAAGAGGGTTGAGGATCAACGTGTCTGAACGGGCGTCGAGAACCTTGCGGGCAGTCAGGGTGAAGGGTTCGCTCTCTTTTTCCTTGTCCACGGCCTCGTTGCCGAGGGAGGCATGGGCGAATTTGCTCATGTCCTGCATCTGGATGCTGAGCACGTCGTGGTCGAGCGTATGGCGGATGTCGTGGACGAGGCCGACCTGCGAGCCGAGATCGGCGAGGACAGTCATCGCCTCGCGCATCGCCGGGTTGATCGGCGTATCCGGCAGGCAGCACAGCGTGAAGCGTTTCGGCGGGGAGAGGCGCAGCATCTTCACGAAGGAGATCGCGAAGCGCGCGCGCGAGTCGCTCGACAGCGCGATGCTGAGATTCTCGATCGCACCGCGCATCTGCCGGATCGCGAAGATGTCGACGAGGGCCTGGGTCGGATGCTCGTCGGCGCCGTTGCCGGCATTGATCACCGGCAGGTAGCTCAGGCGCCCGACGCGATAGGGCATGTCCTCCAGATGCGAGCGCACGATGAGCAGGTCGCTGTAGAGCTCGACGGTATGGATATGGTCCTCGATCGACTCGCCGGTCGCGGTGCCCATGCGGCTGCGATCGGTGTCGTAGGCGTCGATCGACTGGTGGCCGAGCCGCGCAGCCGCCGTCTGGAAGCCGAGGCGCGTGCGCGTGCTGCGCTGGTCGAACAGGGTGGCGATCACCTTCGGCCGGCGGCGCGGGGCCGGCGGCTGCTCGGGCAGGGGCAGGCCGGCCTTCTCCAGTTCTTCCTCATGCAGATGCCGCTCGGCGCGTTCGATGATGTCGTCGAGGTCGAAGCGCGACACGGCATCGGCGCTCAGCAGATCCTTTCCGCTCGGATAGTTCGGGCGTTGCATCAGCTGCCTCTGGCCTCCGGCTCGCGCGGTCGTCTGCGTCCGGGGCGTATCAGGCAACCTGACTGAAGCGGCCCGGCTTGCGCGAGCCGGAGCGCGAGCGCGCCGACCCCATCCGCCCCGTGGGAACACGGTTGCCGATCATGGGCAGCAAATCGGCCGCTGTCATCGGCCGGGCGAAGATATAGCCCTGAATGCCGTGGACGGCGTGCTTTTCGATGACGGTGAGCTGCTCCTGCGTCTCCACGCCCTCGACGATCAGGCGCAGCTTCAGGTCATGCGCGAGCTGGGCGATCGCGTTCATCAGCGAATCCGCCTTGCGCGAGGTGCCGATCTCCTGGGTGAAGGCCTGGTCGATCTTGATCGTGTCGATCGGCAGATGCGCGAGATAGCTGAGCGAGGAATAACCCGTGCCGAAATCGTCGAGCGCGATCCGCACCCCGAGCGCACGCAGCGCCACGAGCCGAGAGACGACATGGTCGGGATCGTCGATCAGCGAGCTCTCGGTGATCTCGATCGTCAGGCGCTGGGGCTCGATGCCGCTCATCCGCAGCAAGGCCTCGACGACGCCGACGATGTCATGGCCATGGTCGAACTGGCGGGCCGAGACATTGACGCTGACGCCGACGCTGCGTGGCCAGGACAGGGCCGACCGGATCGCCTCGCCCAGCACCCAGGAGCCCAGCACCGTGATGAGTCCGGTCCGTTCGGCCAACGGGATGAAGATTTCGGGGCTGACCATGCCGCGGCGCGGGTGGCGCCAGCGCAGCAGTGCCTCCGCCATGGTCGCGGTGCCGGAGCGCGGGTTGTAGATCGGCTGGAAATGCAGCTCGAACTCGCCGCGGCGGATCGCGTCGCGCAGCTCGGTTTCGAGCGCCACGCCGTCTTCATGCTCGTTGCGGATCGCGTCGGTATACATGACGAAGCGATTCCTCCCGTCGAGCTTGGCTCGGTAGAGGGCGATGTCGACACATTTCAGGGCCTCGTCGATCGAGGCGGCGCAGCCGGCGGGCGCGATGCCCATGCTGGCGGTGGCGGTGATGTGGCGCCCGCCGATGACGCGCTGGCCGGCGAGCATCATGATGAGCCGGGCGGCAAGCGCACTCGCGCCCTCGGCATCGCGCGAAGTCGCGACCATGAACTCGTCGCCGCCGGTGCGCGCCGCGATGTCGCCGACGCCGAGCTCGGCGAGCAGCGTCTCGCTGAAGCCCTGCAGCAGCGCGTCGCCGATATCATGTCCGAGGCTGTCATTGATGCTCTTGAAGCGGTCGATATCGATCGAGATCAGCGTGACCGGGCGGCCGGATGCCGCCATCTGCCTGATCTCGCGCATGAAGCCGCGACGGTTGTAGAGGCTGGTGATCGTGTCGTTGATCGCGAGGTGCTCGAGCTCCCGCATCGTGCGCAGGCGGGCGAGGAAGATCTTGTGGATCATCTGGGCGCTGGAGAAGGTCAGGACGGTGGTGAGCAGGACCGAAAGGCCGATCACCAGATAGGCGGGGTCGCGCGTCCAGAGCAGCGCCAGTGTGAACGGCGTCGCCGCAGCCAGCACCTGCACGCGGGTGATCACCGGCCGCGAGCTGTTGCGCCCGGAGATGCCGGCGAGATAGCCGATCGTCTGGGCGATCGCGAGAGCGGCGACGGGCTCGTAGGTGTAGCGCAGGATGGCATAGCAGCCATAGGCCGAGATCAGGCTGGCGGTCGACCAGGCACCGGCCATGGCGAGGTTTTCCAGCCTGCCGATCTGGCTTTCGGTGGCCGTGGCGAGTTGGATGCCCTTGTAGTAGCGATGCGACAGATAGCGGAACACGCCGATCGCGACCATAACCGCCGCCATGACGTGGAAGGCGATGTCGCCGCCGGTCAGCAATGCGCTCGCCACCATCACCGCCGCGACCGTGACGGTGCCGATGAAGATCGTTCCGGGCGTGGCATAGAGCGCTGCCACCAGCTCCGATTTCATCGCGCTGTCGGTCTCGTGAACGTCGACGATCATCAGGCGTTCCGTCGCTATGTCTGCTTGTCGTTTGGCCTACCCGCTATTCTCGCTAAAAATCTATTAAAGAACTGTATGTCGCTTTGGCGGTTTCGCCGACAAATCATCAATCGTGGCGGATATCGGGAGCTCAGCCGCGTAGCCGGTACTTGGCGAAACCTTCCGGCCCGTCTCCGGCCGGCTCCGCCTTCAGTCCTTCGGGCAGCTTGCCTGCCGCCGCGGGCGAGGTCAGGAAGGTCGCATGGACGCCGGCGGGCAGGGGCGCTAGCGACCAGTTGCCGTCGGTCTTCGGATCGATCGTCTTCTTGCCGAGGATATGGCGCACGATGACGTCGCGGTTGAGATCGGGTGCCTCCAGCACCACCGTCGTCCTCGTGCCCGGGAAGTTGCCGCCGCCGGAAGCGCGGTAGTTATTGGTGACGATGAGGAATTCCGTCTTCTCGTCGATCGGCTCGCCGGCAAAGGCAAGATCGAGAATGCGGTGTGCGTCCGGTGCGACGAGCTTGCCGTCATTGTCGTAGCGCGAGGCCTGCGTGACATCGATCCGATAGGTTACGCCGTCGATCACGTCGAAATTGAAGGCGGGGAAGGCGGGGTTGATCAGCGACTGCTCGTCGCTCTTTGCAGGGTCGATGCGGTTGAAGATGCCGGCAGAGCGCTCCAGCCACTCCCTCACGTCGGATCCGCTCACTTTCACGATCTGAACCGTATTCGGATAGAGATAGATATCGGCGATGTTCTTCAGCGCCAGCGGCCCGGCGGGAATGTCGGTGTAGAAGGAGGAGCCCGAGCGCCCGCCCGACTTGAACGGCGCCGCCGCCGAGAGGATCGGCAGGTTCTTCCAGCGCGTCTGCGCCATCAGCGGCTTGGCATAGGCGATCTGCGCCTCGGCGACGATCTGGATGGAAGGATCGTCCGCCACCAGCGCGAAATAGGAGTTGATCGGCGCGGCCGTGCTGCCCACCGGCTCGCGCATGTAGGTCAGCGTCGCCTCGTGGTCGGCCTTGACCGCGGCCAGGACCGCGGGTTCCGCGGCCGCTTTCGGTACGATCTTGCGGTCGGGCGTGCGCTCGTAGATCGGTTTCGCCTCGACCTTGAAATCGGCGATCTTCCAGCGCTCGCCACGCTTCTCCAGTTCGAGATCGACGATGCCGAGATGTGATCCCCAGAAGCCGGGCTGGCAGGCCGGCTTGCCGTTGAGCGAGCCCTTGACGTTGTCGACGCCGGCAATGCCGTCGAAGGACTTGCCGCCGGGAAAGACCAGATGCTGATGCCCGGTCAGGATGACGTCGATGTCCTCGACCTTCGAGAGGTGGAGCGCCGCATTCTCCTCCATGCCGCGCCGCGTGCCGCCCGCGATGCCGGAATGGCAGAGGGCGATGACGAGGTCGGGCTGGGCGTCGCGCAGGCCGGGCATGTGCTTTTCGGCGGCATCGACGATATCGGTCGCGATGAGCTTGCCGTCGAGATGGCCCTTGTCCCATTGCATGATCTGCGGCGGCACGAAGCCGATCACCCCGATCTTGAGCACATGCCGGTTGCCGGCTTCGTCCTCGAAGCTCTGCTCGAACAGGCGCCAGGGATCGACCAGCGAATAGCCTCCGATGCGCTCGACATTGGCGCAGACCATCGGGAAATCGGCCTTGGCGAGGCCGTGGTCGAGAAACTCCAGCCCGTAATTGAACTCATGGTTGCCGATCGTGCCGCAGAGATAGGGCAGGGCGTTCATCGCTGCGAGCATCGGATGGGTGTCGCCGGCCTTGAGCCCCTTCTTGTAGGCGATGTAGTCGCCGAGCGAGGAGCCTTGCAGGAAATCGCCGTTGTCGAAGAGCAGGCTGTTCTTCGCATCCGCTTGCGCCGCCTTGATCAGGCTCGCGGTCTTGGCGAGGCCGACCGTGTCGTCCGGACCGTCGCGGAAATAGTCGTAAGGCATGATGTTGACGTGGAGATCGGTGGTCTCCAGCACGCGCAGCTTCAGCTTCGTCGGGGCTTGCGCGGCGGCCATCCCCGGCAAGACGGCACTGGCGGTGATCGCGGCTCCGGCCTTGAGCGTCTCGCGACGGTTGAGACGATGATCCCTTGCCATGCCCGGCTCCCGCTATCCTTGCCGGGACAGGACGTTAGCATTGCGGCGCGGCCGTGACAGCGGGAAGATGGCCGGCTCGCCCGGCATTCGAAAGATGGTGAACGGAAACCGCGATGATCCTGATCGGCCAATATGACTCGCCCTTCGTCCGCCGTGTCGGCATCACGCTCGTGCTCTACGGCGTGCCTTTCGAGCATCGGCCCTGGTCCGTCTTCGCCGACGGCGAGAAGGTCAGGGTCTTCAATCCGCTGATGCGGGTGCCGACACTGGTGCTCGACCACGGCGAGGTGCTGTTCGACAGCGCGGGCATGATCGATGCGCTCGACGATCTCGCCGGGCCGGAACGCGCGCTCTGCCCGCGCAGCGGTCCACTGCGACGCCAGACCCTCTCCGTCGTCGCGCTCGCGATGGGAGCGGCCGAGAAGGCGGTCAGCCTGTTCTACGAATTGCGCCTGCACGAGCAGGTCTCGGCGGTCTGGTCGGAGCGCTGCCGCGGCCAGATCCTCTCGGCGCTCGCCGCCCTCGAGCGCGATCGCGCCGGCCGCACGACGCCCTACTGGCTCGGCGAGGCGTTGGGCCATGCCGATATCGCGGCAGCGGTGGCGTTGCGCTTCATCACCGAGGCGCATCCGGGACTGGTCGATGCCGCTGCCATACCGGCCCTTGCGGCCCATGCCGCAGGATTGGAGGCGCTGCCGGTCTTTGCCGAGATATCGCAGCCCTTCGTCGCGCCTGCTTGAGGCGTCGAGCCAATGGTCGAGCCCACCTTTGTCATTCCGGGTTCGCGCCTGCGGCGCGCCCCGGAATGACAAAGGGGGGCAAGTCAGCAGGAAGATTAATCAGCCGGGCGGTGGAAGCCTTCCATGCGCACGCGCCCGTCGACGCCCTCGGTCCAGCCCTTGACGCTGCCATCGGCCAGCCGCCTCGCCTTCACCCGGAAGACGTCGCCGGCGATCAGCGGGCTCAGGCCCCGGTAGTCGAGCCGGATCGGCGCGCCATCCGTCAGCGTCGTCAGGATGTTGGCGATCAGCGTCGCCTGGATCGGCCCGTGTACGACGAGGCCCGCATAACCCTCCGTCCCGGTCGCATAGGGGACATCGTAGTGGATGCGGTGGCCGTTGAAGGTCAGGGCCGAGTAGCGGAACAGCAAGAGCGGGCTGCCCTCGACCTCCCAGACGAGATCGGCCGGCTCGCCATCGGATGCCGGGCCAGACGCTCCGGTAGGAGAGGCGCCGGGCTGCGCCGCCTCGCGATAGACGATGTCGTGTCGCTCGCGCAGGGCCACGCCGCGCTCGGTCACGTAGTCATGATGGACGGCGACGAAGCAGAGCGGGCCGCTGCGCCCCTCCTTGTAGGCGATGTCGCCGATCCGGGAGCGCCGGATGACATGGTCGCCTTCGCGCAGCGGCGCCAGCGTCTCGATCCGCCCGCCAGCCCACATCCGCCGCGGTAGCGGCACCGGCGGCAGGAACTCGCCCTTGGCGGCATGGCCGTCCGGCCCGCAGGCGTCGATATCCGAGATCGGCGGCGCCAGGCACCAATGCAGCGCCAGTGGCGCCTCGCCCGAACCATGAGCCGCGAGATGGCGGCCGAAGGTGGCCGTGAAGCTCTGTACCAGCCGCGGCGTGACGATGTCCTGCGCTTCCTCGGTCCTGCCGGTCCAAGTGGCGAGCCGGGCGATGTCGATGCTCATGACGGGCTTTCCTCGGTCTGGCGGGCGAATTCGGCGCGCAGTGCCGCATCGTGCTGGCCCAGCGCCGGCACCGGCCGCATCGCGACCCGCTTCCCATCGACGACCGCCGAAGGCGCCAGCACTTCGACCGACCCATTCGGCGTCGGCACGGGCAGGGCGGTTGCGGCGGGATGGTCGATCAATCCGCCGATGCTGGAGACCGTGCCGTAGGCGATCGCATGCCGATCGAGCGCCGCAGTGACATCGGCGAAGCGCCGCCCGCCGAGCCGCGTCTGCACCTCACCATCGAGCAGGGCACGCTCCTTCACCCGCAGCACATTGGAGGCGAAGCGCGGATTATCGGCCAGTTCCGGACTTTCCAGCACCTCGCGGGCGAAGACCTGCCATTCCCGCTCGCTCTGGATCGAGACCAGCACCTCGCCGTCGGCGAGCGAGAACACGCCATAGGGTGCGATCGAGGGATGGGCGAGCCCGACGCGCGCCGGCTCTATGCCGCCATAGCGGCGCGTCAGATAGGGCACGTTCATCAGCTCGGCGAGCGTGTCGAACAGCGACAGCGCAATCGCCGAGCCCGCGCCTGTCCGCGCTCGTTTCAGCAGCGCTTCGAGAATCGCGGCATAGGCCGCCTGTCCGGTCGCGATATCGGCGATCGAGACGCCGATGCGCGAGGGGCCGGAATCGGCGGTGCCGGTGATGGCGGACAAGCCCGATTCCGCCTGGATCAGCAGGTCATAGGCCTTGCGCCGCTCATGCGGCGTGCCCGGCGCATAGCCGGAGATATCGCAGGTGATGAGGCGGGGATGACGCTGCCCGAGCGTAGCGCTGCCGAGCCCGAGCCGCTCAGTGGCACCGGGCGCCAGGTTCTGGATGAAGATATCGGCCGACGCGATCATCACCTCGACCAGCGCGAGATCGTCAGGCTGGCGCAGGTCTACCCGGCAGGATTCCTTGCCCCGGTTGATCCAGACGAAATAGGAGGACTGGCCCTTGGCGAAGCCGTCATAGCCGCGCGCGAAATCGCCCTCCGGCCGCTCCAGCTTGATGACGCGCGCACCGGCATCGGCGAGCTTGCAGCTCGCGACCGGCGCGGCCACCGCCTGCTCCAGCGCGACCACGACGATACCTTCCAGCGCATTCGACATCAGTATTCCCCAGACAGTCGAGAGAGGAAGAGCGCCCCGGCGCGGCCGAGTCAAACGCGAACGGCTGGTTCGTGCGTGATAGGGTCTCCCGAGTGATTGAAACGCGGCACTTGCGAAGCCGACGCAGCTTGAATCAATCTGTCACGAGCGGGCGCTATGTCGTTGATACGGCGATGAAAGGGTTGCTTCCCAAACCTCGCTCCAGCTGCGTCACATCCTGACGATGTGGCGGATCGTGCGGCCTTCGTGGAGCGCATCGAAGCCTTCGTTGATCTCGTCGAGGCTGCCCGAGCTGGTCCAGAGCTTGTCTACGGCCAGCCGGCCGCGCTGGTAGAGCTCAATGAAGCGCGGGATATCGCGCGAGGGCACGCAGGAGCCGACATAGGAGCCCTTCAGCGTCCGCTCCTCGGCGACCAGCCGGACCGGCGAGAGCGACAGTGTATGAGCGGGGTTGGCCAAGCCGGCCGTCGTCGTCGTGCCGCCGCGCCGCGTGATCTGGTAGGCGAGATCGAGCGCCTTGACCGAGCCGGCCATTTCCAGCCCGTGATCGACGCCGCCCTTGGTCGCTGCACGAATGGCTTCGACCGCATCGGGCGTGTCGGCCTTGAAGGCATCGGTCGCGCCCAGCGCCAGCGCCAGATCGAGCTTGTCCTGCGCAAGATCGACCGCGATGACACGCGAGGCGCCGCAAGCGATGGCGCCGAGCAGGGCCGAAAGCCCGACGCCGCCGAGCCCGACCACGGCGACCGTCTCGCCGGCCTTGATCCGCGCCGTGTTCACGGCGGCGCCGACGCCGGTCAGCACCGCGCAGCCGAACAGGGCCGCGATCTCGTGCGGGATATCGGCCTCGATCTTGACCAGCGAGCGGCGCGAGATCACCGCATGCTCGGCGAAGGCGGAGACGCCGATATGGTGATGCACCGGCTGGCCATGCGTCGAGAGCCGCCGCCCGCCGCCGAGCATCTCGCCGCGCCCATTGGCGGCATTCCCGGGCTCACAGAGGGCAGGGCGTCCCTCGGCACAGGGCGCGCAATGTCCGCAGGAGGGCACGAACACCATCACGACGCGGTCGCCGGGCTTGAGATCGTCGACGCCTTCGCCGGTTTCGACCACTTCGCCGGCCGCCTCATGACCGAGCACCATCGGCACCGGGCGGAGACGATTACCGTCGATCACCGAGAGGTCGGAATGACAAAGGCCGGCGGCGCGGACACGGACGAGCACCTCGTCGCGGCCGGGCGGGGCGAGATCGAGTTCCTCGATCCGCAGCGGGCGGCTCTGCGCATAGGGCGCGGCAACCGGGCTGGCGTTCAGGACGGCGGCGCGAATCTTCATGGGTGGGCTCCGGTCTCGGTATCCGCCGCCATCCCGACAGGAGAGGGCGCCACTGTCAAAGCCTGACGCCTGCGCCGTCAGGCCGCGTCGGTCAGCGTGCCGCCGAGGAAGAGCTGTCCGATGCGCGGATCGGCCAAAATCTCCGCCGCCGGCCCCTGCATGCGGGTGCGGCCAAGTTCGAGCACGAGGCCCTCGTCGGAAATCTCCAGCGCCGAGCGGGCGTTCTGCTCGACCATCAGGATCGAGACGCCTTTGGCCCGAAGGTCTTTCAGGATGCCGAAGGTCTCCTGCACCATGAGCGGCGACAGGCCGATCGAGGGCTCGTCGATCAGCACGAGCTTGGGGTCGAGCAGCAGGCCGCGCACGATCTCGAGCTGCTTCTGCTCGCCGCCGGAGAGCGTCGAGGCCTGCTGGTCGGCCTTGCGACGGAGCGCCGGGAAGCGGTCGAGCGCCGCTTCAAGCCGCTGCGGCATGTCGGTGATCCCCGCGCCGGCGGCGACGGTGCCGAGCTCGATATTGTGGCGCACCGAGAGCTCCGGGAAGATGTTGCGCCCTTGCGGGACATAGCAGATGCCGGCTTCGAGGAGCTTGCGCTGGCTCCAGCCGGTGATGTCCTGCCCATCGAAGCGGATGCGGCCCTCGCGCAGCTTGAGCAGGCCGAAGATCGCCTTGAGCACGGTCGATTTGCCGGCGCCGTTCGGCCCGATGACGGTGGTGATCGCGCCGCGCTTCACCGCGAACGAGGTGCCGTTCAGGATGGTCATAGCGCCATAGCCGCCGACCACGCCGTCGAGTTCGAGGATCGGTGTGCTCATCGCTGCGCTCCTCAGTGTCCCAGATAGGCCTCGATGACGGCCGGATTGGCGCGGACCTCGGCCGGCGTGCCTTCGGCCAGCACCTTGCCCTCGGCCAGCACGATCACGCGTGTGCAGAGCGACATCACGAAATCCATGTTGTGCTCGATCACGACGAAGGTCGCGCCCTGTTCGGCGTTGATCGCGCGCAGCCGCTCCTTGAGATCGCCGAGCATGGTCAGATTGACCCCGCCGGCCGGCTCGTCGAGCAGCACGAGGCGCGGGCCGGCCATGAAGGCCATCGCGGCGTCGAGCAGCTTCTGTTGGCCATAGGACAGGCCGCCGGCCTTGGCGTCCGCCAGATGGCCGAGCTTGAAGAAGCCGATCATCTGTTCGGCCTTGTCGGACAGGCCGGCATCGCGCGCGCCGAACAGCCGGCCGAGCATCGAGCCCTGATGCTCCTGGCCCGCGAGGATCAGGTTCTCGCGCACCGAGAGTTCCGGGAAGACCTGCAGGAGCTGGAAGGTGCGGCTGACGCCGAGCCGGTTGAGCGCGGACGGACGCATATTGGTGACATCGCGGCCGTCGAGCCTCACCGCGCCTTGCGATGGTTCGAGCTGGCCGAGGATGCAGTTGAACAAGGTCGACTTGCCGCAGCCGTTCGGCCCGATGATGCCGAGGATTTCGCCTTCGTTCACCGAGAAGGAGACGCCGTTCACGGCCTTGATGCCACCGAAGGCCTTGTGCAGGTCGTGAACTTCGAGGACCGGGCTCATCGCGCGCCTCCGGTCTTGCGCCGGAGCGCATTCCAGCCGCGTTCGATCAGGCCGCTGACGCCCTGCGGGCAGATGACCAGCAGCGCGAGCACGATCGCGGCGAAGATGATCAGGTAGAGCGAGCCGGCGAAGCGCAGCCATTCCGGCAACACGACGCCGAGCAGCGCGCCGACGAAGGGGCCGAAGAGATAGCCGGCCCCGCCCGCGACCACCATCAGCAGCAGGAACAGGCTTTGCGACAGCGAGAAGGGCGAGGGGTCGATGAACTCGACCAGCGGCGCATAGAGCGCGCCCGCGAAGCCGCCATAGGCCGAGCCGATGGCGAAGGCGAGCAGCGTGTAGGCGCGGGTATCGATGCCGAGGCTCGCGGCTCGCACCGGGTTCTCGCGCAGGGCCGTGAAGGCACGGCCCCAAGGGCTGCGGATCAGCCACCACAGCTTGAGCGACAGGATCAGTGTGACCACGACGACGAAGCGGTGGAATTCCAGCGCGCCGAACAGCTTGATGCCGAAAAAGTCCGGCCGATTGATGTTGGAGATGCCGAAGACGCCGCCGGTCAGCCATTGCTCGTTACGCAGCACCAGCCAGATCAGCGTCGAGAAGGCGAGCGTGACGAAGGCGAGGTAATGCGTGCGGACACGCAAAGCCGGGAAGCCGAGCAGCAGGCCGACCGCGAAGGTCAGGAGGCCCGAGAGCGCGAAGGCGGCATACCAGCTCACCCCGTATTTTGTGGTCAGGATCGCGGTCGTATAGGCGCCGAGCCCCATGAAGGCAGCCTGCGCCAGCGAAGTCTGGCCGGCATAGCCCAGCGTGAGGTTGAGCCCCATCACGCCGATGCTCATGACGAGCCAGAGCGACAGCACATAGGTGCCGTAGCGGCCCATCCCGACCGGCGCGAACCAGAGGATGATGGCGCCGAGGATGAGGCCGATCAACGCGGCATCGATCCGGCCGGTGGCGCGGCGCGGGGCCACGGAATTCTGGACGGCGGGGGCGCTCATACGCGGCGCTCCTCCTTGCGGCCCATCAGTCCTTCCGGCTTGATCAGGATGATGGCGACGAGCAGCACCAGCGGCACGGCCAGCCGGTACTGCGTCGAGATGTAGGCTGCCGCCAGCGAATCCGCGACGCCGATCAGGATGCCGCCGACGAGCGCGCCGCGCACCTGGTTGAAGCCGCCGACGATGGCGGCGATGAACGCGAAAAGGCCGATGGTCTCGCCATTCGAGAACTTCGCCAGATAGATCGGCGAGATCAGAAGCGAGGCGACGACCGCGAGCGCGGCATTGAGCAGGAAGGTCAATAGTACCATCCGCTCGACCGGGATGCCGAGGATGCGCGCCACCGTCGGGTTCTGCGCGGTCGCCTGCATCTGCCGGCCGAGCCGTGTGCCGCCGACGAACCATTGCAGCAGGCCGATCGCGGCGAAGGCGACGACGATGATCGCAAGGTGCTGCAGCGAGATCGAGGCGCCCAGCAGATTGATCATGTCGGTCGGCACCAGCGAGGGGAAGCTCTGCGCCTCTGCCGAGAAGCCGTCCTTGGCGCCTTCCTTCATCACGATCGACAGCGCCATGGTGGCGATGGCGAGCGGCAGCACGCCGTGCTTGATCATCGGATCGACCACGACGAGCTTGAAGCCGGCGCCGAAGATCAGCAGGAAGACCGCGATCCCCAGCAGTCCGCCGACCCAGAGCGGCAGGCCGAAGAGCTTGACCGCGAGCAGGATCAGCACGGCCGGCAGCATGACGAATTCGCCCTGCGCGAAGTTGATCGTCTGCGAGGTCTGCCAGACCAGCGTGAAGCCGATCGCGGCGAGCGCATAGATCGCGCCCGTGGCGATGCCGGCAATGAGATAGGCGATGAATTCGGCCATGCGATATGCGCTCGGTTGGAGAGCGTTTCGTGTTCAATCAGCGTGCGTCATCCCGGACGCAGCGAAGCGGAGCTCCGGGATCCATACAGCCGCGACGCCCTTCGATGGATCCCGGATCGAGCGCTGCTCGCCCGGGATGACGTCGAGGATGAGTTCGCCGCTGGCCGCTTACGGCTTGATCCGGGGCAGGGTGGTGTTGATCACCTGCTTGCCGTTGACGACCTCAGCGAGGAAACTCTCGCGGTCGAGATCGCCGTTCTGCTCGATCACGGTGTCGATCAGGATGCCCGGCTCCTCGCTCGCCTTGATGGTCGCGCCGCGCAGCGTGTCGGCGAGGCCCTTCTTGTCGAGCTTCTTCTGCTTCTCGGTCGCCCATTTCACCATGAACACGGCCATGTAGCCTTTCACGCCGTTATGGTCGGAGGCGAAGCCGTATTTCTCGCGGTAGCGCTTGCCGAATTCCTGCAGAGCGGGGATCGGGGCATCGGTCGAGAGGCCGACATGGCCCTTGGCGCCGTTGGCGGCGTCGCCCGCGAGCTCCAGCACCTTGGCGCCGAGCAGGGTCGTCTCGCCGATCATCGGCTTGGTGATGCCCTGCTGCTTGGCGGCGCGCAGGAAGCGGGCGCTCTCTTCCTCGTTCAGATAGACGAAGACGGCATCGGCATTGGCGTTCTTCACCTTGATCGCGTCGGCGGTGAAATCGGCCTGGCCCTGCTCGGTCGAGACGTCGACGGCGACCTTGATGCCGGCCTTCTCGAGTTCGGGCAGGATAGCGTCGCGGCCGCCCTTGCCGAAGTCGTTATTCACCCAGACCACGGCGATCGAGCCGGCCTTGACGGTGTCCTTCAGGTATTTGGCGATCTTCGGCATCGCCGCCGTCTGGCTGAGCGAGGTCCGGAAGATGTAGGGGTTGCCCTGCTTGGTGAAGCCAGCCGCCTCGCCGCCGACGATCTGCGCGACTTCGGCGCGCTGCGAGATCTGCATGGAGGCGCCGATCGGGCCTGAGAAGATCGGTCCGAGGATGGCATAGGCGCCCTCGTCGATGCCGCGCTGCACGGCGGCGCGGGTGTTCCCCGGATTGGTCTGCGTGTCGTAATGGACGATCTCGACCTGCTTGCCGAGGATGCCACCCTTCGCATTGATGTCGGCGGCGGCCATGTCGGCGCCGTTCTTCCAGTTGGTGCCGGCGGCGGCACCCGCGCCCGACAACTCGATGACGTCGACCAGCTTGACCTTGTCCTGTGCCTGCGCGGGCAGGCTGAGCGTGGCGCCGAGTGCGACGGCCATGACCCAGAGCGATTTCATTTCCTGTTCCTCCCGGACGATTCTTGTCGCATGCGCGGTCTTGGATAGCCGCGGCGCCCGCCCGCTTCTTGCCGGGCTTTGGGGCGGGATGTCCAGAGCTCGTAACCTGCGGTACGGCCGAGACTTCCGCTTTGCCGGGGATTGCGCGGCAGCGCTGACCGTTCCGTCCGCTGACGCCTGCTGTCAGCATGCGGCCGGTTCGGCCTGTCGCGGCCGGCGGTTGATGCTAAACAGGGGAGGGCTTTGCCGGAGGATGCCGCATGAAACAGGACCCGTTGTTCGAGCGTCTCTGGGATGGTTCCGCCGCGATGGAGGAATGGACGGCTGCAGTCTCGCATGGCGCGATCACGCAGGTGGACGACAACATCATCACCGTCCACACCACGTATTTCTGCGGCAGCGTGACGGCGATCCGCACGCCGGAAGGCCTCGTGCTGATCGATACGGCCAAGCCCGACACCGCCCGGCAGACGCTCGACGTCATCCGCTCCTGGGACGATGGCCCGATCCACACCGTGATCTTCACCCATGGCCATATCGACCACACCAGCGGCATCAAGCTGATCGACGAGGAGGCGGATGCGCGCGGATGGCCACGTCCGCGCATTGTCGCCCATCGCAATGTCGCTCGGCGCATGCAGCGCTATGTCGACTCGCACGGCTTCAACAGCCTCGTGCAGAGCCAGCAGTTCAACATGCCGGGCTACGTCTACCCGATCGGCCAGCGCCGCCCGGACGAGGTCTATGACGACACCCTGTCGCTGACGATCGGCGGGGAGGGGCTCGAACTCTTCCACGGCCGCGGCGAGACGGATGACGCGACCTTCGTCTGGCTGCCGGAGCGGCGCGTGCTGGCGAGCGGCGATTTCGTCATCTGGGTGTTCCCCAATGCCGGCAATCCCCGCAAGGTCCAGCGCTACGCTGCCGAATGGGCGCAGGCGCTCCGGCGGATGGAGGCGCTCAAGCCGGAAACGCTGATCCCCGGCCACGGCCCCGTCGTCTTCGGGGCGGAGCGGGTGGCGCGTATGCTGAGCGACGGCGCCGAGGCATTGGAGCATCTCGTCCGCGAGACACTGGCGCTGATGAACGCCGGGGCGACGCTCGAAGACGTCCTGAGCAAGGTCAAGGTGCCCGCGAGCTATCTCGCGAAGCCCTATCTGCTGCCGAAATACGACGATCCGGAATTTCTCGTCCGCAGCATCTATCATCTCAATGCCGGCTGGTTCGACGGTAACGCCGCCCACCTGAAGCCGGCCCGCACCGCGGAGCTGGCCGCCGAGCTTGCCGATCTCGCCGGCGGCGCCCGCAAGCTCGCCGCGCGCGCCGAGGCTCTGGCCGGGCAGGGGCAGAACCGGCTCGCCGTGGCCTTGGCCGAACTCGCGGCCGCGGCCGTGCCTGACGATCCGCAGCTCCAGGCAATCCGCGCAGCAACGCTGCGCAAGCTCATCGACAGCGAAAACTCGCTGATGGGCAGAGCTTTCCTCGCTGTCTACGAGCGCGAGGCCGGGGGGCGCTCGAAGGTCTGATGGCGGTCCACTTTGTCATTCCGGGGCTTCGCGGAGCGAAGAACCCGGAACCCACGACCGGGTGAACGGCCAACAACCGCGCGTCAAGCGCCTCGCCAAGTCGTGGGTTCCGGGTTCGCACCTGGGTTGCGCCACGGAATGACAATGGTCTTCGCCTCGCGAAGAGGTGGCTACATTCCTATGGCGAGACCGCCAATTCCTGGGACTTGCGATCGAGTTCGCGGAACAGCGGCAGTGACTGCGTCGCGAAGCGCTTCAGTTCGGCATCGTCGCCCTCGCTGGCATAGCGCTCCATCAGCAAGGCGGCTTCGTGATGCGTGCTGCGCTGGATTTCGACATAGGCTCTGTCGAAGTCGGACCCCTGCTTGTCGGTGAGACCGCGCAGCAGGTCGAGCCGGCGCCCGTCCGGCCGGTCGGGCAGGGCGATGTCCGAACGCTTGGCGACGATCCGACGCAGGCCGCTGGTCGCCGCGCCCTGCCTGCTGGTCAGAGCGTGCGCGAAATCCTTGATCGCGGGCGAGCTGGTCTTGTGCAGCGCCAGCGTCGCCGCCTCGATCCCGAACATCTGTACAATCGCCGTCTGGCGCACGAATTCCTGGGCCGGAACCGGCGATTGCGCCTGCACCGCCGAGCCGAACAGGACGAGGCCGGCAAAGCCGCGCAGCAACGCCCGCCGAGAATGATGAAGTATCTGGGGCATGCTCGGGGAACGGAATAGCCGCGGCGAGGTTCCATGGGCGGCATGCCGGGCGCCGGTGCGTTCAGGCGCCTTGTCCCACCTGGCCTGCTGCGATAGCAGGAGCCCGATACGCTTGCTGCCCGGATGCAGAGGAAGTCCCATGCCGACCACCGTCGAGACCATCAGCGATGCGCTGGTGAAAGCCCGCCGCGAGCGTTCCCTGGCTGAGATCGCGGGACTGCCGGTGCCGGCGACCCTCTCCGAGGGGCTCCTCGCGCAGGCGGCGGTCGGCAAGGCGCTGGGCCTGCCCGAGGCCGGCTGGAAGGTCGGCATCGCCGAGGACGGCACGGCGGTTGCCGGCCTGATGCCCGGTCCTTATCTGGCCCCCGGCGATGTCTATGGCGGCGCGATCGGTGCGGAACTGCGCATCGAGATCGAGATCGCGCTCCGGCTCGCCCGCGACGTGCCGTTCCGTCCGGCTCAGGCTTATTCGCGCGCCGAACTGCTCGCCTGCTGCGACAAGGCCTATCTCGGCATCGAGATCGTCGAGAGCCGCCTCGCCAACTGGTCCGGCAATGTCGCCTTTCCGCTCTGGCTTGCCGATGCGATGGGCCATGGCGGCTATGTGATCGGGCCGGAACTCGACATCGCCACGCTCGATGATCTGGCCAGCCTCGGTTGCTTCATCTCGCTCAACGGCGTGACGATCTACGACCAGCCGGCCGTGCACGGAAACGGCGATCCGATGACACCCTTCCTCGCCTGGGCGAACCGCAAGAGCGATGATCTCGGCAGCCTGAAGGCAGGCCAGATCGTGACCACGGGCAGCCTCTGCGGCGGCGTGCTCTCGCCCGGAAAGGGCGAGGTCGTGACCCGGCTTTCGCCGCTCGCCACCGTGACCTTAACCCTTCGTTAGCGTCCACATCGGCGTCAGGTCCTATTTCTACGGGGTTTTCGGCCTAAAGATTTTTCACGCGTTATCAGTTTTTGCAGACGGGCGTTCTTCGCCCGTTCCGCGCGCCGCCAATCGCTGGTCGATATGGCGGCTGTATTTCATCACCATCTGGATCGACATGCCGACCATGGCCGCGATCTGCTGATGGTTCTTGCCTCTGATCCGCTCGTCACAGACCTTGGTGGCGCGCAGGTCATGGGGGGTGAAACCTCGGAGGGCCGCCCCTTCTTCGGTCGCCGCGAAAGCATTCCAAGCTTTGCGGAACGCGCTGTCGGTGTACCGGCGCCCCTGCGTGGTGGTCACATAGGTCGAGGCGGGAAATTGCTTCCAGCTATCGATCAGGGCCGCCTCTTCGACCCGCAACGGGCTCCAATGGGGCTTGTCACCAAGCTTCGTGATGGTGTGCTGCAATCCGTCCTGATCGCGGTCTGCGGGCCTAAGTCGGACCACGTCCGAGATCCGCTGCCCGGTGGCGCGCCCTAGGACGGCATAGCGACGCAGCGCAAGAGGAGCGGCATCGGATGTGATGGCGTCCCATGCGGCTTGCGACAGAGGCTTGGCCTCGTCCGGCTCCTCGTCCATGGCGTCGATTTCGCGAGCCGGATTGTCGCTGCGTAGTCCGGTCTGCACCGCCAGCTTCATCAGGGCTCGGACTTGGACGAGCACCAGATTTCCCATTGATGGGCGAGAGGCGAATTCCGCGCGCAAGGCAAGCACGCCAGCGACTGTGATGGCAGCCGGGTGCAGATCCCCCCACGCATTAATAACGTGGTTCAGCGCAGCCTCGTATGTCTCGACGGTCCGCGGGCGGTGCTTCAGCCATTCAGGCTGCGACTTGTAGGTATCGATCAGCGTCCGCATCGTGTCGCCAGCCGGGCGCGCGTCGCCCGTCAGCTTCGCGATGGCTTCCCAAAACTCGCGTGTGCCGTACTCAGGCAGCTTCGTGCGGGGGCCGGCATCTGGCTTCCCGCGCCGATCCTGATGGTACCAGTAGACGGTGCCCGTCTTGCTGATCACACGGGTGACACCCTTAGGCAGCGACACGACTACGGCCCTTCGTGACATTGCGAGCTCCTATGACTGAGGGGTCATGGTGCTGCGCCTCTGGATTGCCGGCAAGGCGTTCCTCCAAGGACGGCCAATGCCACCTGATGATCTGCCCGCGGTCGATCTGGGGTGGCGGGATGAACCCGGCGCGCAGCCAGGTATCGAAGGTGTCGACGCTGATCATCAACATTTCGGCTGCTGTCTTGCGATCGACGAAAACGGGCTGAGCGGGGAGGCGGGTCATCGCGCCTCATTCCCGATATTGGCGACATAGACCGCCAAGTCGTCGACCTCGCGGAACCACTCGCCGTTGAACCCTACATTCGAGAGCTTTCGAGCGCCGTCGACCAGTTCAACGCCGAGCTCGACATGATCGTCGATTGCGTCCGCGCCTACGGGCGCAAGGAGGCCGCATGAGCCGCGCCCTCGTCATCCTCGACAGCCCCATGGCGAGAAGCCGTGCTGCCTCCTTGGTGATGAGGGCGGCTCACGGGACCCGCTGCGAATTCAAGCTGAGCAAGCGCACGCTGCCGCAGAACGATCGCATGTGGGCGATGCTCACGGATATCAGCCGGCAGGTCGCATGGCATGGCCGGCAGATGAAGCCGGATTGCTGGAAGCTCGTCTTCCTCGATGCGCTCAAGCGCGAGGTCCAGGCTGTTCCGAATCTCGATGGGACCGGCTTCGTCAACATCGGGCGCTCCTCGTCCGATCTGACCAAGCAGGAGATGACGGACCTGATCGAGCTGATCTTCGCCTTCGGCGCTCAGCATGGCGTCGTCTTCGCCGACGAAGCGAGGGCGGCATGAACCGACGCCATATCGGCACGACCGAGCGCACGCGCATCTGGGAACGGTTCAACCGGACGTGCCAGATGTGCTTCCAGCCGACCGACATCGGCGGCGTCGACTTCGACCATCATATCCCGCTTGAGATCGGCGGCGATGACACCGAGGAAAACCTCCGGCCGCTTTGCCGGCCGTGCCACCGGCTTAAGACCAAGGGCGACGTGAAGGACATCGCGCGCGCCAAGCGCCGTGAGGCAGCACATCGCGGGCTCAAGGCTCCGTCGCGCCGCCCCCTGCCCGGCTCGCGCGCCTCCGGCTGGAAACAGAAGCTCTCTGGCGAATGGGTGAGACGATGAGCGACTATGACCACATCGCTTTGCCACTGATCTTCCTGGCGATCATCGGCGGGCTCTGCTGGCGCGCGCTGGATCGCCGCATCTACGGGCGGGACCCGCAAGCCGAGGCTCACGGCGACATTCCGGGGCCGCGCCGGTGATGGCCCGGTTCAAGCCCCAGCGTCAATCGTCATGGCGCAACCACCTCACGGCAGGCGAGCGCGAGATGGTCGAGCGTGCCGACGCCGCGCAGGCCGAGTGGAAGCGCCTGCGGGCCATGCGCGCCGAGATCGCCAGCCGGGCGGCGTTGCGGGCGAAGGCGGCCGACCCATCAAGGAGCGTCTGAGATGCCCACACTCATCCCTATGCGCTCGGCCGCCGAAACGCTCGGCATCTGCGAGCGCCAGTTGCGCAAGCTCATCAAGGGCGGGGCTATCGCGTACATTGATATGTCGATGGGCAAAGTCAGACGGTCGATACGTTTCCACCCTGACGACATCCAGGCATTTATCGAGCGGCGTCAGACCGGCATGCCGGCGGCCACAAGATTGGCCGCCAGATCACGCCCCCAAATTCGACGGGAGAAGGTTGAGGCAGAGGCCCGAACGAAGACGCGTGCCAAGGAAGCAACAGCTCTGCGACGCCGCCCCTCGTTCGTCTACTTCGTCCGCTCCGGCCCCTTCCTCAAGATTGGTACCACCCGAGATCTGAAGCACAGGATCGGCAACATGCAGACCGCACACCCGACACCTCTGGTCCTTGCTGGGTCGATCAAGGGCGATGAGCGAATGGAGCGCGAGCTTCATCGCCGGTTCTCATCGCTTCGTGTCTCGTGCGTTGGCCGCTGAAACCTGAGCTGAAACCAGACGGGCTGAAACCACCTGCCGGACTTTGCCGGAGAGGTCACGCTCCCATCCCTCTTTCTTGGCGCGCTTGTTGATCGCAGTGTGGCTGACGCCGTGCTGGCGTCCGATCTCCGCGACCGATAGCTGACCGGCGCGATACTCGCGCTCGATCGCTTCCCAATCTGTCTGCTTGGACATGAACTCGATCTGGATACGAGAAAGCCCGACCTCTCGGCCGGGCTCCTGTTACCCTTGGCGCTGGTACATCCGCAGTCGCCGGGCAAAGCTTCGCATGGTCCCGCCAGAGTGGCGGCGTGGGGTCCGTGAGATCAAGCCGCGCGAGGTGGCGATCACACTACCGAACAAACCATGAATCGCTATGTCTCATGCGGCGAAGCGATCGTCAACACCCTTCCCGGTTTTCTTCACCAGCTCGATCTGCCGAACATCGAACTCTGCCTTCGTCTCGCGCCCGAATATGTCGATGAGGACACCTGCGGTTTCCAACCCGAGGATGTCGACCACGGTTGCCTGGAAGCTGGCGAACGGCCCGTCGATGATCCGGACGCGATCGCCGGGATCTATCCCGACCTTCTTCATCGGCTCTGGCGCTGGGACCGGATGTGCCACCGTCCCCTGATAGGCTGCGATCTTCTCGATCACCGCGCGAGGCACCGTGCACCATCCGACGCTATTGCGGACGACCGCCACGACGCCGTCGATCTCCCGGATGTCCTCGATCGGACGGCCGTCGATGGTGACGCCTGTCTTATCAAAGCCTCGATCCGGACCAGGCGGAAGGCGCCCGGCTCGACCAGATCGCAAAGCTCCGTCTGCTGGCTCGCGCCCCTGGTGAGAGCGACATCGATTTCCGGCAGGCAATCACGAACGCCGGCCGCGCCCGCATCGACATGAGCGACCTCTCGCAGGCGCTCTCGGCTTTGTCGGGCGTGACATGGGTTCAGACTTACGTGAATGCAGAGCAGGCGACCGACGCCGATGGGATCCCGCCGCAGCACGTTGCCGTCGCCATCATCGGCGGCGATGACGACGAGATCGCCCGCACCGTCCGATCCTACGTCGTTCCGGGCATCGGCACCCACGGCAATGCGATCGTGGAAACGACGATCGACGGGTTCTGCCGGTCGATCCGCATCGTGCGCCCAGCCGAGATCTCGATCAGGCTAGAGGTTGAGGTCTTGGCCCAGGCTGACCGGCTGGGTTGCCCGCCACCCTCGGCGCTTGCCATCGCGGCAGGCATCGCTCAAGCGCTGACCGGCGCAAGCCGCCCCCGCAATGGCCAGGATGTCACGGAATTTCTGATCCGGCAGGCGGTTGAAAGCCGTTATCCGAATGTGCAGGTCATGGAGGTCAGGGCCTCGATCGCGCCGGCCGCGCCAGTGGCCATCCCCCCTGATCTCGCCCTCAACTTCTTCCAGATCATGTCGATCTCGGCTGATCGGATCACGGTGATCCCGGTATGAGTGAGCATGCCTGCCCAGTCGTTGGCGAGCTTGTCGAGGTCGAGATCAACAAGGTCGCCACTGAATACCGCGAGGCGGTCAAGTTCCTCGGCATAATCCGCGCGTTTCTCGGGCAATCCGAGGATGCCGCGATCAAGCTTTGCGCGATCCCCGATTTCTTCGATATCGACACGGCAGTCGGCGATCAGCTCACCATCCTCGGCAAGCAGCTCGGGCTACAGCGGTGCCATTGCATCTGCGAAACGCCGCTTGTGGTGGGTTACGGCTGCGGCGGCGGGTACGGCGGGCCATATACGCTCGCCGGCTACTGCGCGCCCGGCTCCGTCTTCATCTCATGCCCTCCACTCGGCAGCAGCACGCTTTGCATCGACGATGACGAGACGTTCCGCGGCTTGCTGAAAGCCCGCCGGTATCAAGTCCTCGGGCTCTACGACATCGCCTCACTGCAGACCGCTGCGCGCCACATCTGGGGCCCAACCGCATGGGTCATCGACGCGAAGGTTGGCCGGGTCGTCATCGCCCCTGGTCGCGATCTGACGGACGACGAGGAGATGCAATTGCCCGTCGCATTCCGCGTGCTGCCCATCGCCCCCGGGATCGATGGTCTTGTTCATCGTGGCAATGCCCTTGCTGCTGGCTACGGGACCGGTTGGGGCGGCTATTGCGACGGGTCCGAGATCATCTGTCCGGCCGACCCGCACACCTATACCTGCGCCTGATCTGAGGAGCCTTCATGGCCACAATTTCCTTGCCCTTCGCGGCGAGCGGGAGCCGTCGCGCCCCGAACTCGGGCGAGCTCACCAACGGCTACCCGTGCGGCCCTTTGGATGAGCAGCTCGACAACTGGCTTGAGTGGTTTACGACCGGCCAGATTGCGCACGCGATCTCTGGGGCCGGCCTGACGGTCGACGACGCAGACCTCGATCGCCTCGCGCGCGCCATCCAGAAGGGCATGAACTATTCGGTTGCGACCGGGACGGCGAATGCCTGGGTCGTCGGGCTCTCGCTCGCCCCGCTGGCGTATGCGGCAGGGCTGAGCTTCGACATCATCGCTCCGGCGACAAATACCTCGACGACGGTCAACGCCAATATCGCCGGCCTCGGCAATCGTCGAATCAAGAAGCGGGATGGCTCCGACCCTGCGATCGGCGATCTGGTCTCGGGCGTGGCCTACACGACGGTCGACGACGGCACGAATATCCGCATCCTCTCGATGCTGCCCAGCGACATCGGCGCCGCATTAACCGGCGAGGGCGGCCGCATCCTGAACTATCGGACTTACACACTGACAGCTCGTCAGGTGCTGACTGGTTCGCTGAACCCCGGCATTGTCCTTTGGACTGGGACCTATCCGAAGCTGAAGGATGCCACCCGCCTGGTCTTTGAGGCCGCGCCCTCGTTGCGCTTGGCGGACACCAACTCGACGACCTATGCGCGGGCGCGGCTCAACGGCATATCCGGCAACGACCAGTATCAAAACCATTACTTGCTCTATAACAACTCCGGCGCCAGCTATCAGACGCCGCAGGTCAACAAGTTCTCCTGGGCGGGCATCGCGAAAGGCGACGTCGCGATCGAATATCGCGTTGGCCAAGCAATAGCCGCCACCACGACGGTGGTAGTAAATCCGTCATCTCTGGACAGCGGCGGATGGGTCGACGGCTTCTCCTCCACCTTCACCGTCTATGAGGTCGAAAACTGATGATGGGACTTCATCGAGCGGAGGTCCGCGCGCTGATTGCGCTCGGTGCCGAACTGGTGCGCGAGGAGGAGGACGGGTCCATCTCCTATTTGCCGGAGGATCTCGACAGGGCGGGCTATGATGCAGCGCTCGCCACGGCGATCGCAGATATCGAAGCGGAGGCCGAGCAGCCCGCTCCGGTGCAGCTCTCCTTCCTCGAGTTCATGGACCTGTTCACGGGCGACGAGCAGCTCGCCTTGGCCGGGGCTGCCATGACCGACCCGCCGACCAAGCTCTGGTACGATCGTGCCGTCGGCGCCCAGTTCATCGATCTGTCGGATCCGCGCCTCGCGACCGGTCTTCAGGCGATGGTCGACAACCAGATCATCACCGCGGGCCGGAAGGCTCGCGTCCTCCAAGGCCTCCCTCCGGAGGCCTGACGATGAAGCGGTCAACCGCGATCACTGCCGTGAGATAGGCGCTCTCAGGAGGCGGCGGAAAGCGCGGCTTCTTGCGGGGGGCCCCACATCGGGCATGTTGAGCAGAGGGAATGGGTCCGATCCTGGAATTCCTTCCGGAACAGATTGAACCTGTCAGATTCGAAGACCTCCAGCGGATTTTCGCGCAGAGCGTTGCCGTTCGAAATGTATTCCTCGGCGAAGTACGTGCAGCACGCGGAGATATTCCCCGACACCCCGATCACCAGCGTGTCGTCAGGCTGTGTGCACTTCGGATAAGGGAACCCCTCGGCGAAAATCTTCATTTCGCCCTTGTCAGCAATGATGGATTGCAGCGACTCGACATCTTTGGGGCTGATCGCGAATTCCTGCGCGCCATGGTCGAACATGAGCTGGATAATCCACTGCTTGATGCCGAGCCCCTTCAGATAGGCGAAGACTTCGCCGATCGTTGGGAGATTGGACGGCGACAGCACCGTGATTACCCGCAGCTTTTCGCCGTGGTTGGCGGCCAGGTACCGAATGGTCTCATCATAGCGAACGGGATCGGTCCCGACGCGCGTCTTGGCGATGATGTCGGTGTCCAATGTGTCGAATGATACGTAAAGGTGCGACAGCCCGGCCGCGAAGTAACCTTCATAGGCTTCTTTTGAAGTCGCCAGGAGGTTCGAAACGATCCGAACTTCACGGAATTTCCCGGAGTGGGACGCGTACGCGATCTGCTGCGCAAGCTCTGGATGGAGCGTCGGCTCCCCATAGCCGTGGAGCCAGATCGCAGGCTTGGCCGCGCCGAAAAGGTGATGAGTCGTATCGATCTTGTCGATGATCGTCTTGAACGCAGGGAACGCCATCTTCGTGTTCTTAGAACGGTAGATGTTGTCGGTTCGGTGGCAGTAAGTGCAGCGCAAATTGCAGCGCGTGATCGTCTCCAGAAAGATTGTGTGGATCTTCCTGGAACCCGGTGCCGTCGTGGGCAGGGGTTCAGGGCGCTCCTGCGTCAGACCCGAAAAATAGGTCCGCCAAAGGTCGGCGAGTTTCGTCTTCGCCAGAATTCCGTCCATTGAAATTGCTCAAAATCAAGGCTGCAGGTGCATCGACTTAGCACGAGCGCCGCTTGCCATCCAGCCTTGAGCCCATCCAAAACCGCCGCCTCCGGGCGGCTTTTTCGTGCCTGAAAGGACGCGCCGATGACGCGCTATGGCGGTTGTGGGCTAACGCTCGCAGGCGAGATCCCATTCGTCGCTGGCGATGAGATCGTTCAGCGCTTCGTCATCCTCGCGGAGAAAACGCCCGTCGACACGACCGGCTGGACGGTGGCCGCGGATGTCTGGATCGGCGGCTCGCCGCGCGGCGATATTGCGGTCGCTGTCGAGATCGGCGAGGCGGCCCCTGCTGCGGGCGAAGCGCATGGCCGCCTCCGAATGGTCGAGGAAGAGACGGCCAAGCTCGAGCGAAGCGGGCAGGCTTTCCTGCGGTTAACCCTCGTCAACCCGATGGGCCGGACGATGCATACAGCCGGCGCCGGGCTCCGCGAGATCAGAGGGCCGAGCCCTTCGGTCAGCGGCATGGCCATTCTGCGCTGCGTTCTGGTCGGCGTCCGCGCCTCGGATCTGACGCCGACGCCGCCTTCCAACACCTACGACGATGACGATTACGCCGCCTTCGCCGCGGCCGCCTGAGGAGCTCAATACATGGCCTTCAACATCAAGGATTTCGTCACCCAGGCGCTCGTCAAGATCAAGTCGACGACCGACGGCAGCAATGGCGAGGTGACACACCACCACGTCGATTCCTCGGCTCTTCCGAATGGCGCCGCGACCGACGCGAAGCAGGACACCGCGAACGCCGCGCTTGGCGCTCCGGCCGATGCTGAGGCCGCCGGCAACGGCACCATTACGGCGATCCTCAAGCGAATCCGGACGCTGCTTGGCAATAGCGGAGCGGGAGTTGCCGCAGGGACGCTGCGGATCACCGTCGCGACCGATGACGGATTGCATGCGAAGCTAGGCGAGGTCCAAGCCAACCCGACCGCGAACACGCTCCTCGATCGCTTGAAATCTATCACGACTGCGCTGGCCGGCCTGCTCAGCGTCACCCCGCAGATGGCGAGCGGTGGGAACATCTCCGCTCAGACGAACAATCCGGGCTCGACCTACAGCGCCTTCGCCTCACAGGCGTGCAAGCAGGTCACCGTCGTCAACGACACCGGCACGACAATCCTCGTCCAGCAGGGCGCAGCCGGCGTCGGTGTCCCGATCTTCGATCAGAGCGCCTTCACCTTCTTCGGTATCGCCAATGCCAACGTCCTCGGCGTCAAGCGCAAGGACGACGGCAACACCCAGGTGACGGTCGCCGCGCGCTGGGAGACGTGACGTGAAGGGACAGCTCAATGCCCGGTTGCCCGGTCTGAGGGCGACGCGCCGTCTTGGCACGGGTGGTGGGTCCGGCCCTGCGCTGCCTGGCACGGCTGCAACCGTCTTCCCCAGCGTTCAGCCGACCGTCCACTACCACCCGAACAGCCAATCGCCGACGCTTTCCGGTGACCGCGTTACTGCTTGCTCTGACTTGAGGGCTCTTGCTGCATTCTCTGGGCTAGCGGCCGGCGGCGGCACGATTGGCCCGAAGCAGATAACGGACGCACTGGGGCGTAAGGTCTGGCGTTTCCAAGGGTCGCAAGCCGGTAGTGCAGCCGCAACGCTGACCGGCATCAGCCTGCGGGCCAATGGGGTCTTCTTCGTTGGCCGGATGCATAAGCATCGCGCCACCGTCAATTTCATAAATGCTCGCTATCTGAGCTACACGGACGACAGTAACAATACGACAGCCACCGCCGCGCAGGTCCTCATGCAGGCGCGTGTGGTTTCGTCTGGCGCTCCGAGCATCAACCAACTCATCGGCTCTGACGCAACCAATGGCTGGAAGATGGTGCCCGGCTGCCAGTTGCACCTTTCTGGCTTCGCCTCGCGCACCACGGCTCTTGGCGGTCAGCGCGGATACCTCAACCTCGATGTCGGTGTTAATCCAACTCAGGTGACCGGAACCACGACGGGCATGAGCGGCCTCGTCATCGGCGGTGTCCCTGGGGCAAGCAACGCGATCACCGCCGACGCCTATCAGTTTGACCTCTACGAATTCGCTTTCTTCAACCAGTCGCTGACGAATGCGGAGGCCGATGCCATCGCAGCCGCCATGGTCGCGAACTGGGCAATCCCGACCCTCACCCGTCAAATCGTCCTGATGGGGGATAGCATCACGGACGGCATCCCCACGGCGCTTCCGGTCTCGCCAGACAGTGCCGGAAACATCGGCATGTTGTTGACCGAACCGGGGGCGGAGCTGGTCCCAACCGACTGCCGCGTGATCAATCTCGGCACATCGGGGCATCAGATTTCGAACCTCCAGACGCAGAAGAACGCGGCGCAGTCGATCTTCGGGCCGGCTTCGGCGGCAGGCAAATTCTCTGGCGGGGCGTCGAACAACATCGCCGTCACTCAGATCGGCCGCAACGACATGGGGACAGGGGGTCTTTCTGCTGCCACCCACTATGCGAACTATGTGACCTACCTCAACAGCGCGACCGTTGGGCAAGAAGGCGTCTTCCAGCGCGGCTTTTCGCATAGGACTGTTTCAAACATCGCGACCAGCAACGGAACGACCCAGACCCAGATCGAGGCGTTCCGAGACCTGATCATGGATAGCGGGAGCAAGTTGATTACTGCTCAGTATCTGACCGACACGCTGTCCGGCGCAGGCCAGACATATGATGGCCTTCATGCCGTTCTCCCGGTTTCGGAGATCACTGTTGGCGGGGATAGCAAGCTGAAGACCGCTGCCGACGCGCTCGATACGGCTTCGGGTTACTACAACAGCGATGGAACACACCTCGTCCTGGCTGGCCAGAATCTCCAGACGAACGGCGGCGACACGCCGAGCTACGGCTACGGCTCAGTGATGTGAAGGCCCGACCGCCGCCTCTGACGGCCGGGCCAGCCCCTCCCAATCGGGCGGCGTGAACGAGGCGGGGCCAGACCTCGCGACAACAACGCCTGACTGGGCCTGCCGTTGCATCATCCATTCGAACGATCTGAACCCACTACCCTTACTCGCCGCAGATGGGCGGCGGGGCGATTTTGCCCGTCTAGGGAATCGCCCCGGCGTAAGCTTAATGATCACCAATGATAGCAGTCTGAGCACGTAGCCAAATCAGATCGCGCTTCGCAAAAGCGACCTGCAGCTTCATCGCCGGATCGCTATCTGCCTCGTTGATAAATATGAACAGTCGGCACTCATGGTAGCGATTGTTTTTCTCTATCATATCAATATCAATTTTCACCTTAATTCTCTTAAGTAATTAGACACAAAACGGCAGAAACGCCGCATCTTTACTTAAGCGAATTCGGCGGGGGCGGCAACCGCTCTGAACCCATCACCCATTGCAGGGCATGTAAGTCCATGATGATCGTCGCAATCTGCTGGCTGCTCTGCGCCGCCGTCTTTCTTGAGGTGGCCGAGCGCGCGCCGACCATCGAGTGACCCGCCTGTCTCGCGCGGGCGTTTCCCTGTCCGGAGATATCTCATGTCCGCCAGCCTGCTGGTGCTCTTCCTGAGCGCCGGGCTCAATCGCGCGCGCGGCGATGCCCGCTGGAAGCCTGCCTGGTTGCGCGGCCGAGCCCTGCTTTATGTCGCGCCGGCGATAGGTTTGGTTGCGCTCTTTGCCCAACCCTGGCGGGTCGCGCTGGCCTTGGCCGGCGGCTACCTGTTCTGGGCTGTCTTCGGCTGGGGCCATGTGCTGATGCGGGTCGGCGGCGCGCGGCCGGATCGCAGCCCCAACGTCGTCGAGGCGGCCCTGCTTGCGCTGCCCGGCTCGATCCTGCCGGTCTTCGCGCGGATGCTCTTCGTCCTGCCCGGCGTGCTCGCCGTCGCCTGGCTGACCGGCCGGCCGGAATTCTGGCTCGCCGGCGTGTCGTTCGCCGCGGTCGCCACTGTCGCCTATCACGTCCTCTTCCGCCCCTTGCAGCCGCTGGACTGGCTGCGCGCCGAGCTCGTCGTCGGCGCACTCTGGGGCGTCCTGATCCTCATCGCCTGATCCCCGGAGGCCTCAATGCTTCGAACCCTGTTCGCGGGGGCGCTGACGCTCGCCCTGCTCTCCGCCTGCGTGCCGAGAGACGATGGCATGGGCGATCTGTGGAAGGCCGCTCGCCATTGCCTTAAGATGGAGGCCTGCCGATGACCGCGCAGAACTTCGTGCCGGTCCTGTCCGGCGTACTCGTCCACGAGGGCGGCTGGTCGAAACACAAGGCCGATCCCGGCGGCGCGACCATGAAGGGCGTGACGCAGCGGGTTTATGATGCCTATCGCCGCCGCCGCGACCTGCAGCCGCAATCTGTGCGCCTGATCACCGATATCGAACTGCGCGACATCTATCGCCGGCAGTATTGGGACGTGATCAAGGGCGATCGGCTTCCCGCTGGCGTGGATTATGTCGTCATGGATGGCGCCGTGAATTCGGGCCCCTCGCAATCCGTGAAGTGGCTGCAGCGCGCGCTCGGCATGAACCGGATCGACGGCGTGATCGGGGAGGCAACTCTCGCGGCCGTCGAGAACCACCACGACCACGACGCCCTCATCGCCCAGATCCTGGAGCGCCGTCTCGCCTTCCTGAAGGCGTTGCGGATCTGGCCCACCTTCAAGGGCGGTTGGACCTCACGGGTCGCGCAGGTCGAGCAGATCGGCCAGGCCTGGGCCACCGGCTCCGTCGCGCCGAAGCCGATCTTCTTCGCGGGCGGCAACGCCAAGGCGACGATCGACCAGGCCAAGCCGCTGCCCGCCAAGGGCGGCGCCGACGCCGCGACCGGTGCCGGCATCTCGTCGGGCTCGCTTGGCGGCGTGCTCGAGGCGGCGCGCCAGCAGCTCGAGCCGCTCGCCGGAGCCTCGACCGTCATTGGCTATGTCGTCACGACGCTGGTCATCACCGGCGTGCTGATGACCGCCGGCGGCTTCGCCTATCGCGCCTATGCCAGCCACAGGGCCCGGGCGCGCGCCGACGCGCTCGACCTGCCTGAAGGGGTCGCAGCGTGATCGCCCTCGCCGAGCTTGGCGCATGGCTGGCGCGCGGCGCCAAGGCCATCCCCTGGCAGGCCTGGGCCATCCTCGCGCTCTTCGCGGGCGTCGGCATCTATGGCTGCCAGCAGCGCGAGGCCGGCGAAGAGGGCGCCCTCCTCAAAGTCGAACGCAAGCAGCAGGAGAAAGCCGATGCGGCTCACAAAGAGGTTGATCGCGTGCTGCGCGGTGATCGCTCTCGCGTCATGCAGTTCGACCGTGATTGACGGCTGCCGGATATTCACCCCGATCCGCGGCGCGCCGTCGGAGGACACGGCGGAGACGATGGCCCAGGTCGACGCTCACAACGCCAAGGGCGTCGGCGCTTGCGGCTGGAAGGCGGGCGCATGATTGCCCGTGTCAGGCATACGGCCGGTCCCTATTCCTCGAACCGCCTGTTCGAATGGATTATGGCCGGGGGGCTGCTGCTTATCGCGTTCACACTGGCGTTGCCGGGCGATTCCCTCGATCGCGGAGCTCTGCGACTCCTTTCTCAATCGGGGGTGCCAGCCAGCCATAGGTTACGCGGTGCCACTCCAGCGGCTTGACCGCGACCTCCGCCCCTTTCCGCAGTGAGGAGAGGGAGGGGGCGGCAGGATCATTTGTGGCATCCGCGAGCGCCGGTTTGCAGTTCTCCAGAGCCGATAGACGCCGCTCGACCATCAGGTAGCGTGCCGTCTCGCGAGCGTTCAACGGGGCCGCCGCCTCAAGACGGTCCAGTTCAGCGCGCAGCACCACCGCCATATCCGCCTTGAGCGCGTCAAATCGGTTGGCTGCTTCCGCTGCGATGCTTTCAGCCACGTGGTCGCCAACACAGACGCCGTTGGCCTCGGTCGCGCCGGGGAAGTTCTTCTGGTCGTCCTTGAACCATGGATAGCCGAGCGCCTTTCCTAGCGTCTGGCATATGTCATCGTTCGAGGCCGCAAAGGCCCCCCTCAACCTCTCGATCTCTTCCCTCGCCTCCGACAAGGAGAGGGACTGAGACGAGAGGGCTTCCGTCAGGTCTCGGATCGCAGCGCGCAAATCGTCGTGCACGCCTGCGCCGTTGTAGGTTGCAATCGCCCGCGCCCGCTCGATCAGGTCAGAGTGATCCCTCATGACCTCTCCCTCCCTTCAGAGAGGGGATTTTTGGAGTTGGCATCCGCGCGATTCCGGCCAGAACTTACGATCGCCATCACGCAGCCTCCACGTTCGCGAACATGCCGGCGTCGCCTGCGATGCGGGCGTGAGCCATGGCGGCGTATTCGGGGTTGAGTTCGATAAGCACGGCGCTGCGACCGAGACGGTCAGCAACGAGGCCTGTGGTGCCGGCGCCGCCAAAGGGATCGAGCACCGTCCCGCCAGCCGGGCACCCTGCCTTTATGCAGGGCTCGATCAGATCAGGCGGGAAGGTCGCAAAATGAGCGCCTTTGAACGGCTGTGTTGCGACCTCCCAGACACTCCGCTTGTTGCGCGTACCGCCCATTAGGAACTCACGGTAATATCCCCCAAGTGCCGCCTTCGCTTCTGCGGCAAGGCGTTTGATTTCTTCGGCATTCCGCCCGGCGCCATTGGTCGTGACGAGAGCCTTACCCGCGTCGGATATGCCGACCGCGCGGATGGCTTCGATATGGGCCTGCGTTAAGCCCTTCTCGCGGGCAATCTCGGAAGCTCGAAGAGCTTGCGGGCGTCCCACGGCCTTCATAGAGCCGTTAGTCTTGCCGGGGGCGCGGTCCGACCCTGCCTGCTCCCCCACGTTTTGGGCGAGACGGGCGATAGACGCCTCGGCAACTTGCTCTGCAATCGCCTCGCTGTCGAAGTGGTAGCGCTCGCTCTTCGACAGCAGGAAGATGTATTCGTGAGCCTTCGTGCAACGGTCCTTGATGCTCTCCGGCATCGGGTTTGGCTTGTGCCAGATGATGTCCTGGCGGAGATACCAACCGTCTGCCTGGAGCGCGAACGCAACCCGCCACGGAATGCCGATGAGGTCTTTCGGCTTTAAACCGTCAACGTGACGCGATGGGGCGCCGGGGCTCCCAGCGTTGGATTGCTGCTTCGAACCAGCCTTGTCAGTCGTTTTCCGCTGGCCTGGGTGAGCGTTGTAGCTATCCCCCAGGTTCAGCCAAAGCGTGCCATCGTCCCGCAGCACGCGACGCACCTCGCGGAATACCTTGACCATGGCAGCGACGAACTCGTCAGGCGTCGGCTCAAGCCCGATCTGCCCATCATGGCCATAGTCCCGCAGCCCGAAATACGGCGGCGATGTCACGCAGCAGTGGACGCTCTGATCGGGAAGCCCCTTCAGAGCCTCGCGGCAATCCGCGTTGATGATGCGGACCCGCCCCTTCGTGCTTGCCCGCTCAGACATGGGGGGAGGCCTTGCGAAGGGTTTCGAGAATGTCGTTGACGCGGACCGTCAGTTCGTTGCGCGGGTCACCTTCGAGGACCGCCAGAAGAAGCATCTCGGCTTGCGAGCGAGCCTCCTCGATGCCGGCGAACATGTCGGGCGCGGCGGCGATCAAGCGGGCGTCAGCTAGGCCGTCGCCTGTCCTCGGGTCAAACCCGATGCAGGCAATATTCTGATCCTGCTTCTTGGCCTCGTCGTAGCGATTGACGCTATGCCATTCGCTGCCGTTCATCCTGAAGCGGACGCCGCTGACGAACCAAGGCCCTGGGGTGTGTGTCCGCTCACCCATGGCGAGGGGCCTGGGTGGGGAGAGAACGGGTCAGGAACTGGCCGCCGAGGGGCTGTGTCGTTGTTTCGTTCATCGGGTTGCTCTCATAAGTCATATGACTTATATAAGGCATATGCGTTATCGTCGTCAATAAGGCATATGCGAAATATGGGTGGCTTGTCGGAAAATCTCATATGCGTTACGCGCCCTCGGATGGGCCGTAAGCTTCGCTACCCGGACAAGATCATTGCGCCGCTTCCGCCCGGCTCGCTGGAGCGCATCGCCGCTGCTTTGAAGCCGGGCGAGGATAAGACGGATCTGCTGCGCGAGGCGATCGAAGCGGAGCTGCGGAAGCGAGAGCAGGGGAGGCCGAAAGGCTGAGAAATCAGTTTTGCACTGTTCCTGCCGGTTCCGGTTACGTCCGGCTTTGTTCCGGTATGGCGTGAAAAACGGAATTCCGTGCCCAATTGGGGTTTCGCGGAAACCCGTTTACCCTTCGTTAGCAGGAACGTTCGAGTCCTTGAGCATTGCGCGAGCCTGTCGCCTGCCTATGATGGCGGCGGGCTTGGGCATGAATTTGCGTGTGGCGGGGGGTTGCTTGGAGGGTGGATGCGGTTCTGGCGTAGGGCAAGGCATGCGGTCGCGCTGAGCGGCAGCTGTGCGTTTGCCACACTGCTGAGCCTGCAGGCTGAACCTGCCCGGGCTTTTGATCTCTCGTCGCTCGACGTGTTCGGCCTCTTCACCAAGAAGGACGAGCCGTCGGCGCCGAGCGCTGCTGCCTTGCCCTACAAGCTCGAATTCGACCTCGGCGAGGCCGACGATGCCAAGGCGCTGACGCGCTCGCTGCAGGACGCCTCGCTGCTCTATCGGCTGCGTCAGGACGCCCCGCCCGACGGCGAAAGCCTGTCGCGCCGGATGGCGACCGATCTCAACCCGATGCTCGATGCGCTCTGGTCGCAGGGCTATTTCAACGCCGATGTCACGCTGATCGTCGATGGTGTCTCGCTCAAGGTCGGGGCCGAGCCCGACGCGGCGCTGGTGCGGACGCTCGAAGCCCATCGCAACCGCGACGCCGTGCCGATCACGGTGCGGGCCCGGCCCGGAAAGATATTCGGCCTGCGCAGGATCGACGTCGTCGAGCGCGACGAGGCAGGTCCCCCGGCGATCACCGATCCGATCAAGGTCTCTCGACTGAAGGAAGGCGATCCTGCGACCGCCTCCGCGCTTCGGGCGGCGCAGGCGGCATTGGTCGACCATATGCGGGCACAGTCACGGCCGCTCGCCAAGGTCGTCGAACTCCGGCCCGTCGTCGACCATGCCGCCGGCATCATGGATGTGACCTATGTCATCGCGCCCGGTCCGCTCGCCGGCTTTGGCGACATCACGGTCGGGCAGACCGACGAGATTCCGCCGGAAGTGGTGCGCTCCTTCATCTATCTGGAGCCCGGCGACCCCTATTCGCCGAAGGCTCTGGCCGATACGCGCCGCTCGATCGCGACGATCCCCGCCATCGGCTCCGTCCGCATCCGCGAGGACGACAAGCTCGACGGCGCCGGGAATCTGCCGATCTTCGTCGAGGTGACCGAGCGGCCCAAGCGCCTGCTCGGCTTCTCGGCCCGCTACTCGACCATCGACGGCCCGGCGGTGAAGACCTATTGGGAACACCGCAACCTGTTCGGCGGCGCCGAGCGCCTGCGGCTGGAGGCCAGCGTCTTCTTCGCGCCGCGCATCGACGGCACAAAGCTCCAGAGCTTCGGGGACTTCAAGGAATCCGATCTCGGCGGCCGCTTCGCCTTCAGCTTCATGAAGCCGGCTCTTGGCGGCAGCCGCAACGACCTGTTGCTCGACGGCGTCGCGACGCGCGAGCGCGTCGGCCTCAACCGCTATGGCGGCTACACCGCCCGCTACGCCAACGTCACGACGGCGATCCGCCACCGTTTCAGCAATACTTTCTCGGTCCAGGGCGGCATCGAGGTCGAGCGCGGCCAGACCAGCGACGTGCTCGGGCAGGTGGATTACACCCTCGTCGGCATTCCCCTTTCGGTGAAATACGATTCCACCGACAGCTTGCTTGATCCCACGCGCGGCTATCGCGCGACGGCTTCCTTCACGCCCTATCCGACCTTCCTCGGCTCGACTGTCGGGATCTACCAGACCAAGGCGTCGGTCTCCGCCTATTACGCGCTCGACGAAGACGCCCGTTACATCCTCGCCGGCCGCATCGGCTTCGGCTCTGTTGCCGGCGCCAGCCTCGACGAGATTCCGGCGACGCGGCGCTTCTATGCCGGCGGCGGCGGTTCCGTGCGCGGTTATGCCTATCGTAGCCTGTCGCCGCTCGGACCCTACCAGCAGATCATCGGCGGACGCAGCCTGTTGGAACTCTCGGCCGAGGCACGCATCAAGATCACCGATACGATCGGAATCGTGCCCTTCTTCGACGCCGGCACCGCCTTCGAATCGAGCCTGCCGGACGGCAAGCAGAAGCTGCAGATGGCCGCAGGTCTGGGCTTCCGTTACTATACCGGCATCGGGCCGATCCGGGTCGACATCGCCGCGCCGCTCAATCCGCGCAAGGGTGACAAGCCGGTCGCGCTCTATGTCAGCATCGGGCAGGCCTTCTGATGCGCCGGCTCTTCACCGTTCCGCGCCTCGCGCTCTTTACCCTGCTGCTGACGGCGGGCTTCCTGTTCTCGGCGCATTTCGGCGGCTTCGCCCAGAATGCCCAGACCGATCGCGGCGTCATCGCCGACCTGATCTCCAAGGCTCTGTCGAGCAGCACCAGCCAGGTCTCGATCGGCCAGGTCAACGGCGCACTTTCCTCCGATGTCGAGATCCGCGACATCGTCCTCTCCGATCGCGACGGCGCCTGGCTGCGCCTTGACCGCGTTCGCCTGATCTGGACCCGCAGTGCGCTGCTGCTGCGCCGGCTCGATGTCGACCGGCTGGAGATCGGCAAGCTTGAAATCCTGCGCAAGCCCGCGCCGCAGCCGGCGGGTGCGGCCCCGCCGAGCAACGAGCCGATCCTGCCGGAGCTGCCGCTCAAGGTGATCATCCGGGCGCTCCAGCTCAACGAACTGGCGCTGGGCGAACCCGTGCTCGGCGTTGCCGCCCGCTTGAGCGCCAATGGCGCCGCGCGACTGGGGCCGCCGAATGAAGGGCTCGACCTCAAGCTCGAGGCGAAGCGGCTCGATATGGGCGGGCTCTTCGACGTCACCATGTCCTTCGTGCCCGAAAGCACGCGCCTGCAGCTCGCGGCCAAGCTCGACGAGCCGGCGGGTGGCCTGATCTCCAAGGTCGCGGGCCTGCCCGGCGAGCCCCCGGTCAAGCTCGACGTGACCGGCGACGGCCCGCTCGATGCCTTCCGCTCCAGCCTCGTTTTCACGGCCGGCCCGACGATCGGTGCCGATGGCTCTGCGACGCTGTCGCGCTCGGGTGCCGAACGCCAGCTCGCGCTCGCGCTCGATGCCCGCATCGAAGGGCTGATGCCGGCGCCGGTGGCGCCGGTCTTCGCCGGCTCGACCCGCCTCGACGGCGCGGTCGGCTTCCGCGACGACAGCGGCGTCGATATCCGCAATCTCGCACTGGTCTCCGCGTTGGCGCGTCTCGATGTGCTCGGCCGCTACAATCCCGACAAGACGCTCGATCTGCGCGTGACGGCCGCCTCCCGCCCCAATGCGGATGGCCGCACGGTCGCGTCCGGTACCGAAATCGGCAAGCTCGCCTTCGACGCGACGATCCGTGGCCCGGTGGCCGGCCCGACCGTCGTCGCGAAGCTCGACGCAAGCGATGCCAAGTTGCCCGCGGGCCAGTTCGGCAAGGTCGCGCTCGCCTTCAATGCGACGCCGACCGGCACCATCGGTGAGCCCGGCACCCGCATCGCCCTGACCTCGGACGGCGAGGCCAGCGGGATCGTGCTGGCCGACAAGGCGCTGATGCGCGCGGTCGGCGACAAGGTCACCTTCGCCTTGCGCGGCACCGGGCAGGATGACGGCACCGCCGATTTCGAGACTCTGAGGCTCGCGCTCTCCGGTGTCGAACTGGATTACAAGGGCAAGCTCGGCCAGGCGCGCATGCTCGGCCAGCTCAAGGCGGTGCTGCCCGATCTCGCCCGATTGAGCGGCTTGGCCGGCCGGCCGCTCGCGGGCAGGGCGGATATCACTGCCGATCTCGACGCCACGCCGCGCCTGAACAACTACGCGGCGACGCTTGCCGGCAAGGCCGAGCGCCTCGCCACGGGCGAAGCCGCCCTCGACCGCCTGCTCGCCGGCAATCTGACGCTCGCGGGCCGCGTCAATGCGCTCGCCGGTGACTACAAGGTGAGCGGCTTGCGCGTCGCCGGCCAGCATGCCGCCTTCACGGCGGACGGCGCGATCGGGCGGCAGCAATCCGACCTGAAGCTCGCGCTGAACCTGCCCGATCTCAAGCGCGCCGATCCGCGCCTCTCCGGCCGTGGCGACGTCACCGCCCGGATCACCGGCCCGCAGAACAAGCTCGATGCCACCGCCCACATCGCTGTCGCCAACGCGACCGCGCTCGCCCGACCGATCCCGCGCCTGACGATCGATGCGGTGGCCAAGGACCTGCAGGGCGCGCTCGACGCCAATGTCACGCTCACCGGCGAAGTCGATGCTAAGCCGGCCACCGGCTCGCTGCGCCTCGCGCGTCAGCCAGATGACGGCTGGAACCTCTCGACGCTCGATTTTGCGCTCGGCTCGGTCCGCCTGAATGGCGGCCTGACCCTCGATCCCGCCAGCCGCGCCGCCGGACGCCTGACGCTCGCGGCCCGCAACCTCGACGATCTCTCGGCGCTGGCCCTGACCAAGCTCGGCGGCCAGCTCGATGCCGATATCGTGCTGGCGGCGCCGGGAGGTCGACAGGATATCGACCTGACCGCTCGCGGTTCACGGCTCGCCGGCCCCTCGCTGACGATCGACAAGCTCGATGCCCGCGCCAATGCCAAGGATATCTATGGCCGCCCGATGCTCGATGCCGCCATCGCCATCGATCGCGCCGTCGCGGCTGGCGAGGCGATCAGCGGCATCCGCTTCGATTCGAAGGGCGCGCCCGATGCCAGCGCCTTCACGCTGAGCGCCAATGCCCGCGGCTTTGCCCTGAAGGGCGCCGGCCGCCTCGTTCCCGGCGAGCCCTTGAAGCTGGAACTCGCCTCTTTCGACGCGCGCCGCGATGGCCGCGCGATCACGCTCGCCAACCCCGCTGCGTTCAGCTTCCCGGCTTCCGGCGTCGAGATCGCCAATCTGGCTCTGCTGATCGACAAGGGGCGGGTGACGCTCGATGGCCGCGCCGGCGAGACGCTCGACTTGCGCTTCGCGGCCCGCGAGGTGCCGCTCTCCGCCGCCAGCATCGCGGTCCCCAGCCTGAAGCTCGGCGGCACGCTGAATGCGGAGGCGCAGGTCAAGGGCCGGCCGGGCGATCTATCAGGCCCATGGAAGCTGAGGATCGCACAGCTCGTCACGCCCGAAACCCGGCAGGCCGGCCTGCCGCCGGTCGAGATCCAGGGCGAGGGAGCGCTCAAGGGCGATGCCGCCGGTATCTTCGCGACCGTGAATGCCGGAAAGGGCGCGAGCCTTACGTTACGCGGCACTGCGCCGCTCAACGCCTCCGGTCCGCTTGACCTCGCGGCCCAGGGGCGCGTCGACGCGGCGCTCGCCAACACCATGCTCGCTGCAAGCGGCCAGCGCGTCACGGGTGCGGTCGCTCTCGATATGCGTGCCGGCGGAACCGCCTCGGCCCCGCGCCTCAGCGGCAACGCGACACTGTCGGGCGGCAGCTTCACCGACGCCCTGCAAGGCATTCGCTTCAACGCCATCGAGGCACGGATCGCTGCCAATGGCGACAACCTGACGATCGAGCGCGCCTCCGCCCAGACGCCGAACGGCGGGACGATCTCCGCGAGCGGGCAGGTCAAAGTCGACCCGGTCGCCGGCTTTCCCGGCAATATCCGCATCCGCGGCGATCGCGCCCAGCTCGTCTCCAGCGGGCTGGTGACGGCGGTCGCGGGGCTGAACCTCGAGATCACCGGGCCGTTGGCGCAGCGCCCGCGTCTCAGTGGCCGGGTCGACATCGCCTCGCTCGAAGTCTCCGTGCCGGATCGTCTGCCGGCGACGCTGCGGCCGGTCGACGGCATCAAGCATGTGAATGCGAAGGGCGCTGCCGCCGCACGGCTCGCTGCCGCTCGCAAGACGCAGAAGGCCAAGGGGCGCGGTGGCCGCCCCGCGCCGGCTTTCGATGCCATGCTCGCTTTGACGGTTTCCGCTCCCAACAAGGTCTTCATCCGCGGTCGCGGCATCGATGCCGAGCTCGGCGGCGAGATCCGCGTCGGCGGCACCTCCTCGGCGCCGGCATTGGACGGCGGCTTCGAACTGCGCCGCGGGCGGCTCAGCGTGTTGACGCAGCGGCTCGATTTCAGCCGCGGCCGGCTGACCTTCGCCGGCGGGCTGATTCCCGATCTCGATTTCATCGCCCAGACCAGTGCGGGCGACGTGACCGCCCGGATCATCATCAGTGGCCCGGCCGACCAGCCGGTCTTCGCCTTCACGTCGCAGCCCGAACTGCCGCCGGATGAAGTGCTGTCGCGGCTGCTCTTCGCCCGTGCCTCGGGCTCGCTCTCGCCGTTCCAGGCCCTGCAGCTCGCACAGGCGGCGGCGCAGTTCGCCGGTGGCGGTGGCGACGACACCTTCGAGCGGCTGCGCAAATCGCTCGGCGTCGACAATCTCGACATTCAGATGGGTGCGGGCGGGCCGACCGTCGGGGCTTCGCGCTATATCAGCGACAACATCTCGGTGGGCGTGAAGGTCGGTTCCAAGCCGGAGGATAGCGGCGTCTCGGTCGGTATCGACGTGACCAAGCGCCTGAAGCTCCAGGCCGAGACCGGGGCGGATGGCAGCGCCGCTGTCGGAATCGGGGCCGAGTGGGAATACTGAGCAGGCTTCCTCCGAGAATCGGGCTGTGCAGAGATTCGGCCCGAATTCGATTTCCGGAGGAGCGATTCCCCGGCTTCGCAAGGCAAAAACCGCTTGTGCGGTGCCGTTGCGGTTAATGCTTGGTGAATTTCGCCGGTCAAAGCGTGGCTCGCCTGCAACACCGGTTTCCAAAGCACCCCGTTCACAGGCCCGAGAGGTGGATCGTGGTTGATCGGCGGGGCGGCTTTCGTATGGTGGAAATGCGTCGGGACGTTCCCGGTCGCTGTTTTTCGCCTTCGCCTCCGAAATAGGTCGGTGACGCAGGCGAAAGACCGGGAATAGGCAGGTTCTGCGATCAGGCTGAAAGTCTGGGGCGGGGGGCAGGCTGAAGCCCGAGGGTCTCGAAACTCTTTTGGAGGTTACCAAATGAAGCTCGTCAAGAGCCTCCTCCTCGGTTCCGCCGCCGGCATCGCCGCGGTCGCCGGGGCTCAGGCCGCCGACCTTCCTTCGCGGAAGGCCGCTCCGGTCGAATACGTTCGTGTTTGCTCCGCTTTCGGCGCGAACTTCTTCTACCTGCCCGGCACCGACACCTGCCTCCGCATCGGTGGTCGTGTCCGCGCTGAGTACTCCTTCGGCGAGCGTTGGAGCGCCGGCCAGGACATGTTCGGTACCCGCGCTCGCGGCCGTATCTTCCTGGACGCTCGCAACCAGACCGCTTACGGCACGCTGCGCACGTTCATCCGTTATGACCTGACGACCACCACGGGCGTGTACCGTTACGGCGGCACCAACTCGGCGGCTAACCGCTTCTCGGGCGTCAACGGCGTGAACCAGGACGACTCGATCGGTCTGACCGACGCCGTCATCCAGCTCGGCCCGTTGACCGCCGGTCGTACGGCGTCGATGTTCCAGTTCTACGCCAACGACTACACCTTCCACGGCGCCCGCACCTCTGACCGTCAGGTCAACCTGCTCGCCTACACCGCGTCCTTCGGCGGTGGCTTCACGGCCACGCTCTCGCTCGAAGATCCGCGTACGACTGGTCGTCTGGGTGCGGCTGCGAACTACCTCGATCCCGCGGGTGTTCTGCGTCCGACCGGTGGCTACGCCGGCATGACCTATCCTGACGTCGTCGGTCAGATCCGCGTCGATCAGGGTTGGGGTTCGGCTTCGCTGTCGGGCGCCTTCGGTGATCGCAGCACCTATAGCAACCCGTATGCTCCGACCTTCGGTACCGGTCGCAAGTCGGACGAGATGGGCTGGGCCATCCAGGGTGGCGTGAAGATCAACCTGCCGATGCTCGCCGCTGGCGATGCCATCTTCTTCCAGGCTGCTTACGCCGACGGCGCTCTCGAGTACATCGGCTGGGGCTCCAACGCCGGTCACGGCCGCGTTCCGGCCTATCCGGTCGGTAACTTTGCCACGGACGGCTTTGGTCGTGTGAAGTCGAACACCGGCTACACCCTGCTCGCCGCCATGCGCCACTACTGGACCCCGGCGATCCGTTCGGACTTCCTGGTGTCGTACTCGGCTCTCCAGACTGCCAACCTGACCCCGGCGATCAACGGTGTGGCTTCGGTCAACACCTACGATCCGAAGGAACTGGTTGCCAGCGCGAACCTGGTGTGGTCGCCGGTCTCTGGTCTCGACATCGGTGTCGAAGTCCTCTATGCCCGCACCGAGTTTGGTGGTCGCGTTCTTGATCCGAAGACCGTTGCTGGCCTCCCGGCTCGCTACATCAAGTCGGACGACTCCTGGAGCGGCCGTCTGCGCATCCAGCGCGACTTCTGATCGGTTTCCGATCTCTAGTCAGGAAGCCCCGGGGAAACCCGGGGCTTCTTTTTTATGTGGGTTGTCCCGGCTTCGCTGTTGACGGAGCCTACTCGCCCGGCCTGATCTGGCAGGGGCGTTCCGGCCGCGATCCCAGAAGGGCGCGGCTTCGATCGTCCGTTGAATCGATATCTGCGGATCGCTCGACAAGTCCTTGAGAAAACAAGAGCGATCCCGACAGGGGATACCCGCGCCGACACCGGGTCGGCATGGGGCAGGGGGCGGTGCATGTCTCAACCAGCGCGTTGGCTCTGGGGGCTGATCCCACTGGGCTTGTTGTGGGGAGCCGGGAATCTCGCGCTCGATCCCGCGATCGAGCGCGATGTCGGTCTGCGCGCCGAGCAGGCCGTGGCGGCCGCGGCCGGTACGACGCCGGGCGCCCGACCGGTCGTTGCCCAGGTCGATGGTCGGGATGTCACCATCGGCGGCGAAGTCCTGTCCTCCGACGGCGCGAGCAAGGCGATGGCCCGGCTGCACGGCGAATTCGGCGTGCGCCGGACACTCGGCGGACTGTCGCAGGTCGTCGCTCAGAAGCCCTATTCCTGGTTCGTCAGTCGCCAGCTCGACATGGTGACGCTCGGTGGCTTCGTGCCGGATCTCGAGACTGCGGCGGCCAATATGGCGGTGGCATCGGCGGCCTTGCCCGGTCTGCGGATCGACGACCGCCAGACCGTCGCCTTTGGCGCACCTGAGGGGTTTGCCGCGATGGCGGTGGCGATGCTCGCCGAACTGCCGAAACTGGCTTCGGGGCGGATCGCCCTTGACGATGGTCGCTTCTGCATCGAGGGCAAGGCGATCAGCTCGGATGCGTTCCTGGCCCTCGAAGCCGCGCTGGCCCAGGCGGAGCGCCCCGGCTTCCGCGCCGTGAAATGCGATCTCGAACCGCCAATCGTGACGCCCTATCGCTGGAGCGCCGAGCATGAGGCCGGCGGCGCGGTTGTCGTGCGCGGGTTCTATCCCGACCAGGACGTGCGCCGGCAGGTGCTGGCAGCGGCACGGCAGGCGCTCGGCGCAAGCGTTGCCCTTCGCGACGAGATGAAGCCGGCGCTCGGCGCACCATCGGCCTTTCTCGCGAAGATCGCGCGTGCGGTCGGGGATCTGGCGCGGCTGCGGCAAGGCAAGGTCGAGATCAACGGCGACGCCTACACTCTGGCCGGGAAGGGGCCTGAGACCTACGAGGCCTGCCAGGCCTTGCGCCTGCAGGTCGCCCAGATGGATGGTCCGGATTCGGTGGCGCAGGCTGCGATCGAATGTCCGCCCGTTCCGCCGCCGGTGCCGGTCGTGGTGCCGCTTCCGGAGGTGCCGGGGCTGATCCTGCACGATGTCCTGCCTGCTTCGCCGAAGCCGGAAGGCGCTGCAGCGTCTCCCGAACCCGCACCGGCGCCTGCGCCACCGCAAACGCCTGTCCCCACGCCGCCTGCAGGTGCGCCGGTGGCAGCTCCGCGCGCGGTTGCGCCCGTGCCTCTGGATTGGAGCGCGGTTCGTAGCGATGGCGGCGTCCGGTTGAACGGCAAGCTGCCGGACGAGGCGGTGCGCGCGAACATTCTCGCCGCCGCGCGCGGCCTCTTCGGCGCAGCGACCGTCGATGACCGAATGGCCATCGAGCCGGCCCTGCGGTCGGAACTCGACCTGCCGGCCTCGACCGCCTTTGCGCTCGAGGCTCTCTCGAAGCTCAAGACCGGCTCCGTAACGATCCGCGAAAGGGCTTTCGCGATCGCGGGCGAGATCGCGGACGCCGCGAGCCTGGCGGCGCTGCGCGATCTTCTCTCCCGCAACGCTCCCGCCGGCCTGGCCTTGGCCAACCTGCCGGACAGCGTCGTCGTGCGGCCCTACGGGCTCTCGCTCGCGGCGGACCGGACCGGCCTGAGGCTCTCCGGATACCTGCCCGATCAGGCGATGCAAGCAGCGCTGCGGGCACTGGTCGGCGATTCCCCGCTGAAGGATCGCTTCGAGGACACGACGATCGTCGTCCCCGGTGCCCCCGCGGGCTTCGCCGCGACGGTACGGGCGGTGCTCGCCGATCTTCTGCGCCTCGATCTCGGTTCGGCGTCGGTCGTGAACGATCAGGTGACGCTGCGCGGCTTGACCTGCCGCGACCTGATCAAGAGCGAGATCGAGACCAGCGCCGCCACCGGTCTGCCGCAAGGCTTCAAGGTGGACGCCGCCGTCAGCCTGCGGCAGACCGGCTGCGTCGTCGATCCACCGGCGAGCTGCCAGAACGATCTCGACGGGCTGACCAGGCGCAATACCGTCCTGTTCGGTCAGGGAACCTCGGTCGTCGAACTCGACGCCACGACCGAGCGCGTGATCAGCGAGGCCGCGGCCATTCTGCAGAAATGCCCCGGCTCCCCGGTCGTGATCGAAGGTCATGCCAATCGCGACGGCGAGCGGCGCGGCTTCGACAATATGGACCTATCGCTGCGCCGGGCCTTGCGCGTGCGCGATGAACTGGCGCGGCGCGGCATCGAACCCGGTCAGCTTGCGGTCAAGGGCTATGGCAGCGCCCGCCCGCTCGTGCCGCATGAGGCGCCGGAGGCCCGGGCGATGAACCGCCGCGTGCAGTTCACGGTCGCGAAATAGGAGGCCGGCATGCTCTATCTCGCCAGCCAGTTCGTCTGGTTCCTGCTCGCCGCCTTCGGCCTGGGCTTCGCCATGGGCTGGATCAGCCATGACGGCGGCAAGGCCCGTTTCTGGAGCGGTGCCTGGAGCGTGCTGGCCGCGCTCTGGATTGCCGGTGCTGCCTCGACCTGGCTCCAACTCCTGAACGGCATGCCGGCGACCTGGGTCGAGACGGCATTGCTGTTTGTCGCCGCCTATTGGGCGGGGTGCGCTTGTGCCGGTCTGGTGCGGAAGCCAGCGGCATCGCAGCCGAGTGCGGTACCAGTCGCTGCCCCGCAGCCAGCCGTTATGGCGGCCGCAGCGTCGACGGCGCCGGCTGCCGCATTGCTGGTCCGCCTGCCGCCGGTCGAGAACGAAACCGAGCTGCCCGGCCAGCGCCCGGCTGGGCTCGTCACGGCCCGCGACGACACGCCCGACGATCTCAAGCTGATCAAGGGTATCGGCCGGCAGAACGAGGGCCGTCTTCACGGCCTCGGCATCTGGCATTTCGAGCAGATCGCCGACTGGACACCGGAGAATGTCGAATGGGTCGGCGGCTATCTCGCCTTTCCCGGTCGGATCGAGCGTGAGGACTGGGTCGGGCAGGCCAAGCTTCTGGCGGCCGGGACAGAGACGGAGTTCGCCAGGCGAGCCAAGGCCGGCGAGGTCGAAACCTCGCGCGACGATGGCACGGCGGGGCAGGGCAATGTCGCCGGGATCGTCGAGGACAAGGCCGAACGCCCGAAGCCCTGAACCGCATCAGATCGCGCGGCGCTCGGCCCGCGCGATCAGCTTGACGATCCGCCGGATCATGTCCTTGCTGCCGAGCAGCGGGGCATGGCCCTGTCCAGGCGCGGTATGGGTTTCGCAATCGGGATGGCGCTCCGCCATCTCTTCCAGCGTCTTCTCCGCCAGAAGGTCGGAATTGGCGCCGCGGATCGCCAGCATCGGCACGGCCTTGAGCGCATCGAAATAGGTCCAGAGTACCGGCAGCGGTGCTTCGAGATCGAGTTCCTCCAGCACCTTCATCAGCCTGACGTCGTAATCGGGCTTCAGGGCGCCGTCGCGATCGGTCCAGGTGCGGCGCGCCATCATCTCCCACTCCGCCTCGCCGAGGATCGGGAACTGCTGGTCGGAGAGCCGCTTCAGGATCTCGGCGCCTTCCTGGAAGCTGCGCGGCACCGGCAGCTTGCCGACATAGCCGCGGATGCGCAGCAGGCCGCGCGCATCGATCACCGGGCCGACATCGTTGAAGACGACGCCGCGGATCATGGCGGGCCGCGCTGCCGCCAGCGCCATGGTGAGCAGGCCGCCGCGCGAGGTGCCGACGAAGACGGCCTGTTCGATGCCGCTCGCGACGAGAACCTGGATCAGATCGTCGAGTTCGACGCGGATATCGTAGTTCTTCCAGTTCTTGTCGTATTCCGAGAGTCCTCGGCCGCGATAGTCGAGCGCCAGCACGCGGCGCGGCTTGTCCTCATCTTGCGCCAGGGCGACCGCCAGTTCGTGGAAGTCGGCAGCAGTGCGGGCGAAGCCGGGCAGGCAGATGACCGGCAGCGCGGTCGCTGCGAGCGAGCCGTAATCGCGCAAGTGCAGCTTGAGACCGTCGCTGGCGCTGACGAAGCGGGACGTGAAACCGGTTTCGGGCGTCATGCTGGACTCAAAGGAGGCGGATGCGGCGGGAGCGCACCTAACCATGGCAGCCGCGCTCGCGAAAGCCGGCTTTCGGTTCAGGAGGCGCCCCAGCCGCGCAGCTTGGCGAGGCAGTGATTGAACTGAACGAGCTCTTCCGGCGTCAGAACCGAGAGGAAGTCTTGCTCCATCTCCTCGCCGAGCCGGTCGGCCGTCTCGCGGCTGGCTTGGCCCTGCGTCGTCAGATGCAGCGCGACGCGTCGCGCGTCGGCGCTTTCCAGGGCGCGCTGGACCAATCCTGCATCGACCAGCTTGCGCAGGTGCTTGGAGACCAGCGTCTGCTCGATGAAGGTCGCCTCCGACAGGCTCCGGGACGACAGTCCGGGCTGGTCGCCGATGGCGCGCAACACCCGCAACTCGCGGATATTGAGCCCGAGCCGCTCCTTGTAGATCTGCGAAGCCTTCGCCATCGCGGTCTGACTCAACTGGTCGAGCCGGAAGGTCAGGAACGAGTCGCGGACCATCGTGCTCCCTTGCTCAGCCTTGCGTGCGCGTTCGGTGCGCCAGGCCCAGCACGAGGAGCGACAATGCCGTGCAGGCGAGGAGATAATAGGACGGAACCATGTCCGATCCCGTCTTCGCCACCAGCCAGGTCAGCGTGAAGGGCGCGAGCCCGCCGAACAGCAGCACCACGACATTGTAAGCGATCGACATGCCGGTCGAGCGCACCTGCGTCGGGAACATGCCGGCGAGCAGGCCGGGCATCGGTGCCCAGATCGCGGCGATCGAGAGCGCGCAGATCGCTTGAGCGATCTGCAGGCGCTCGAAGCTCGGCTCCGCCACGACATAGGCCAGCAGCGGATAGGAGAGCAGCGCGAAGCTCAGCATGCCCAACAGCCAGACGCGGAAGGCGCTCCAGCGATCGGCGAGATGGCCCATGATCGGCACGAAGATGAAGAGCAGGATGCCGCCGATCAGCGAGCTCAGCATGGCGCTGGTGAAGGGCAGCTTGAGCTGGCGGATCACATAGCCCGGCAGGAAGATGAACCAGACATAGTTCGAGGCCGTGCCGGGGATCATGATGCCGAAGCAGCGCAGCAGCGCATTGCGGTGCTCGGACAGAACGGTGCGGAACGGCGTCTGGCCTTCGCCCTGCTTGGTGTCCTTCTCATATTCCGGGGATTCGTCGACGAAGCGGCGGATATAGAAGCCGAGCGGCGTGATCAGCGAGCCCAGCAGGAAGGGAATGCGCCAGCCCCAGCCCTGCAACGCCTCCGGCGTCAGCAGCGTCGCCAGCGCGTAGCCGGAGAAGGCGGCGAGCGCGAGCGCCAGCGCCTGCGAGCACATCTGGAAGCTGCCGAACATCATCTTCCGGCCGGGCGGCGCGTACTCGACCAACATGGCGGTGGCGGAAGCGAATTCGGCGCCGACCGAGATGCCTTGCAGGATGCGGGCGAGGATGACGAGGATCGGCGCGAGGATGCCGATCGTCGCATAGCTCGGCGTCAGCCCGATCAGCACGGTCGAGAATCCCATGACCAGGATCATCACCGTCAGGATCGGCTTGCGGCCGAAGCGGTCGGCATAGGTCGAGAGCAGCACCCCGCCGATCGGACGGACGAGGAAGGAGATCGCGAAGGTCGCTGCCGTCAGCAGGGCCGAGACCAGCGGGTCGGAGGTCGGGAAGAAGACCTGCGCGATCACCGTCGCGAAGAAGCCGTAGACGAGGAAGTCGTACCATTCGAGGCCGTTGCCGATCACCGAGGATATGACAGCGCGGCGGACCATGGCCGGGGAGCGCGGCTCGGCGCCCTGGATAGCGGCTGCGGTCACGCGTTGGCTCCGGTCTGGCGCTCGACGAGGCGGCACAGGATGCTGGCGCCGACCGGTAGCAGGCGGTCGTCGAAATCGAAGGTCGGATGGTGGCACATCGCGCCGGGCTGGCCGAGGAAGATATAGGCGCCAGGCCATTGCCGCAGCATCAGCGCGAAATCGTCGGAGAAGGGCAGGGCCGTGAGATCGGTCTGCACATTGGCTTCGCCGAGCACGGTGCCGGCAGCAGCCGCAGCCGCCGCGGCGGCGCGCGGGTCGTTGAGGCAGGGCGGGCAGCTCGCCTTCTTCTCGCAGGTGATCGTGCAGCCCGACATCAGCGCCATGCCCCGGCAGGCCGCATCGAGCTTGTCGATAATGCGGGCTTCCGTCTCGGCATTGTAGGTGCGGATCGTGCCGCTGAGCTCGGCAGAGTCGGGGATGATGTTGGAGGCCGTGCCGGCAACGAGCCTGCCGAGGCTGATCACCGCGGGCTGCATCGGGTCGACATGGCGACCGACGACGGACGAGATTTCGATCGCCAGCCGCGCCGCGACCTGCAGCGGATCATTGGTGGTATGGGGCGCCGCGCCATGGCCGCCCTTGCCCTTGATCGTGATCTCGAACACGGTCGTGCCACTCAGCGTCGGGCCCGGGCGCACCGCGGCAGTGCCTTCCTCGTAGAGCGGGATGGTGTGGAGCGCATAGACCTCGGAGCAGGGGAAGCGCTCGAACAGGCCGTCCGCGATCATGCGCTCGGCGCCCTGGCCGATCTCCTCGGCCGGCTGGAAGATCAGATGGACCTTGCCGCGCTTGGGCGGGTTGGCGGCGAGATGGCGCGCCGCGGCCAGCAGCATCACGGTGTGCCCGTCATGACCGCAGCCATGGAATTGGTTCTTCGTGGTCGAGCGATAGTCGAGCCCGGTATCCTCCTCCATCGGCAGCGCGTCCATATCGGCGCGCAGGCCGATGGTCGGCCCTTCCGCCGCGCCCTTGATGACGCCGACAAGCCCGGTGCCGCCGAGCCCGCGATGCACCTCGATGCCGAAGGAGGCGAGCATCTTCGCGACGAAATCCGAGGTCCGGAATTCCTGGAAGGCGATCTCGGGATGGGCGTGAAGGTCGCGGCGCCAGGCCTCAAGCGTGGGCGCGAAATCGGCAATGTCCTGCAGCATCGAAATCCCTCCGCTGCTTTGCAGAGGTGCTTGAAAATTTCAAACAATGCAATCGGCAGGGAAGGTCGTTGCGGGGGATTAGGAAGCAGCAACGGTTGTCATTCCGGGGCGTGCCGCAGGCGCGAACCCGGAACCCACGACCGGGTGAAGCATCCTATGTAGAGATGTCGAGGGCTCACCCGGTCGTGGGTTCCGGGTTCTTCGCTTCGCGAAGCCTCGGAATGACAAGGGTGGTTAGAGAGCCCTCAGTCCCGCTTGCCGCCGCGCTTCAGGTCGTAATCGATCAGATAGGCCGTGCGCTGGTTCAGGCGCTCGCGATAGACCTGCAGGTTCTCCATCACGCGCTGGACGTAGTTGCGCGTCTCGGAGAAGGGGATGCGCTCGACCCAGTCGACGGCATCGACCTCCGGATCGCGCGGGTCGCCATAGGCCGCGATCCATTTCTTCACATTGGGCGAGCCGGCATTATAGGCTGCGAAGGTCAGGATATAGGAGCCGCGCCATTCCTTGAGCAGGTCGTTGAGATGGGCCGCGCCCATCCGCGCCGCATAGAGCGGGTCCTTTCCGAGCTTGCCCCAATCGAAGGGCAGGCTGGCGCGCCTTGCCGTCTCGCGGGCGGTTGCCGGCATCATCTGCATCAGCCCGCGCGCCCCGGCGCCGGACATCGCGGTCGGGTCGAAGGCGCTCTCCTGCCGGGCGATGGCATGAACGATGGCGCGTTCCATCGGGTCGCCGAGCACGTCGAAATCGGGAATGCCGTTGACCGGATAGGCGGCCATGTCGAGCGGGAAGCCGCGTTGCAGCGCCGCCTTGCCGATGCCGACCTGCGCGCGCGCATCGGTCTCGCGCCGGGCGATGGCGGCGATCGCCTCCAGCGCCTCGGTCGTATGCAGGCGCTGTGCCAGATCGTTCAACATCAGCGTGGCGAGATCGCGCTCGCCGATGCGGTAGAGCAGGCGCACGGCGCGATGACCCGGCAACGTTTCGAGACCGGCGGCGCTGGTACGTCGCAGCGGCAGATCGGAGAAGCCGAGCTTCGCCCGCGCCAATTGCCCGTAATAGGCGATCGGCTGTTCCGCAGCCTTGCCGAAGGCGGCCTTGGCTTCCTCGGCCCTGCCGAGATCCTCATAGGCGCGCCCCTGCCAATAGGCGGCACGCGCGACCGAGATCGGCGTCTCGGCGATGCCGGCAGCCGTCTCGAAATGCTTCAGAGCCACATCCGGCTTCTTGAGGAAGCGCAGCGCGACGAAGCCGGCATGCCACTCGGCTTCGATCCGCTCGGCCGCGTCCTCGGCTCCGTGGCCTGACGAGACCTCGTAGGCCTTCTGCGGCTGACCGGCATCGAGGAGCTTGCGCGCGATGATGCGCCTCTCCTCCCACCAGCCATCGCCGTCGCCAAGCAGGGCGGGGTCGCGCGGGATCGCGGTCAGCGCCTTCACGGCATCGTCGAGCTTGTCGCCGCGGCGCGCCTGCTGGGCTTGCAGGAAGGCGAAGGAGATATCACCGCGCAGCGAGGCCGGCACCGCCGCAATCAGCTTCTCGGAGATCGGTCGGCGCGCCTTGGCGCTGGCGAGCCGCGCCTTGGCCAGCACGACGTAATCAGCCGAGACGCGGGCCGCGTTGCGCAGGGCCGCCTCGCCATTCTCGCGGAACAGGAAGCGCTCGGCGCGCAGGCGGTGATCGTCCTTGGTAAGAACCGTCTCGAAGGCGCCGAGCGCGATCTTTTCGAGAGCCTGCCCGAAAACGTCCTTTCGCCAGCTCTGGCGGATGAGAGCGTTGGCCTCCTCAACCTTGCCCTCCTCCTTGAGCGCGATCGCGAGAGCGATCCGCCCGGCCGGAGAGACCGGCTGCTGGCCATGGAAGAAGGCGCGCACGATGGCCGGGCTCTTCTTCTCGGCAATCAGCGCCTCTTCGGCGCGGCGTCCAAAGCGGGTCGTGGCCGGATAGTTCGGGTGCTCGCGCAGGAAGGCGTCGATCCGCAGGAAGGAAACGGCCCCGGCATTGGCATGGATCGCGACCCATTCGAGCAGCGATCGCACGGAGCGGTCGTCGAGCCGCGCCGCGAGGTCGTCGCCCTCCGTGAGCGCGCCGCGGCGATAGGCGGCGACGGCCGCCTTAACGGCCTCGACATTGATGGCGTCCTCGCCTCGCAGTGCGTTGGCCGGATAGGGCAGCGCGCCCGTGGCCTCGACATCGCCGAGCATGGCGAGCTTGCGTTGGGTCGCGAGCATGCCGTCATCGCCCGCCCGCGTCGAAGACGCCGAGAGCAGGACGGGCAGCAGCAGGCAGATCAGTCTCCTCGCGGCCGCAGGCGAGGCCATGGCGGAACTCCAGGCTCGGATGGTCATCGACGGATGGTCGAGGAAGGCCGTTGATGAAGGCTTAACTATGAGGCCACGCATTTTCATGACTTGCCGGCTTTGCCTTGGCGAGACGACGGTTTATGTGTGGCGGCCCCGTAACCCGCGTTTTCGTCCCAGGATCGTCCCATGACCAAGCACATTGCCTTTACCGGCTCGATGCCCGCTCTGGTCACGCCGTTCAAGTCCGGCAAGGTCGATGAGCAGGCGCTGCGCGCGCTGGTCGAATGGCAGATCGAGAACGGCTCGAACGGGCTCGTGCCTGTCGGCACCACCGGCGAGAGCCCGACGCTCTCCCATGACGAGCACAAGCGCGTCGTCGAGATCGTCATCGACCAGAACAAGGGCCGTGTCCCGGTGATCGCCGGCGCCGGCTCGAACAACACGATCGAGGCGATCGACCTCGCCGTCCATGCCGAGAAGGCCGGCGCCGATGCCGTGCTCGTGGTCACGCCCTATTACAACAAGCCGACCCAGGAGGGCATGTACCAGCACTTCAAGGCGGTGAACGATGCGGTCGGCATTCCGATCATCATCTACAACATCCCGCCGCGCTCGGTGGTGGACATGTCGGTCGAGACGATGACGCGGCTCTATGAGCTGAAGAACATCGCCGGCGTGAAGGATGCCACCGCCAACCTCGCCCGCGTCTCGCAGCAGCGCCACGCCATGGGGCCGGATTTCATCCAGCTCTCCGGCGAGGACATGACCGCGCTCGCCTATATGGCGGCCGGCGGCCATGGCTGCATCTCGGTCGTCGCCAATGTCGCGCCGCGCCTCTGCGCCGACCTGATGGAAGCCGTCCAGAAGGGCGACTATGCCGGTGCGCTGAAGGTGCAGGACCGGCTGGTGCCGCTCCATGACGCCATCTTCAAGGAGCCCGGCCTCGCCGGCGCCAAGCATGGCCTTGCGCTGCTCGGCCGCATCGAGGAGGAGGTTCGCCTGCCGCTGATGCCGGTCACCCCGGCGACGGGCAAGGTCATTCGCGAGGCCATGGTTTTCGCCGGGCTGTTGAATGCCTAAATAGGATGGATGGCCGCGCCGGATAGCGCGGTCATCCGCTTGCCCCGCCGGGGTAAGCGGAAGAATGACAAGACCAGTGGTTTCAGAGGCTTGGGCGCCGGTTCAGAATCGGATTCTCAAACTCTGGCAGCGCCGGTCGAGCAGCATGGATTCAGCGGAACGGCATGAAGAAACCCGATCCGGAGCGCTATCGTCTCGCGGCCGATAACCGCAAGGCGCGCTTCAACTACGAGATCAAGGAAACCGTGGAGGCGGGCATCGCCTTGCAAGGGACCGAGATCAAGTCGCTGCGCGGCGGCAAGGCGACGATCGGAGAGAGCTATGCCGGCCCGATGGGGACGGAGCTCTTTCTGTTCAACGCCCATATTCCGGAATATCTTGAGGCGAACCGCTTCAATCACGAGGTCCGCCGGCCGCGGAAGCTCCTGCTTCACAGGCGGGAGATCAACAAGCTGATGGGCGCGGTCCAGCGCGAGGGCATGGCCCTGATACCGCTCAAGGTCTACTTCAACGACAGGGGCAGGGCGAAGGTTGAGCTCGGCCTCGGCAAGGGCAAGAAGCTCCACGACAAGCGCGAGACCGAGAAAGAGCGCGACTGGAACCGCGACAAGCAGCGGTTGCTGAAGACGGGCGGCTGAACACCGTTCCCGCGCTGTGCTGAAGCGACGTTTCGCTCACCCCTCGGCCGGCTCGTCGCCCTGGCGGATGCCGTAGCGGCGTTCCAGCGACGGATTGCCAGGCGTGATCGGCGTTCCACCGGCGGGCCCTGCGCTCCGGCTCGCCCGCTCGGCCGGGTCGCGGCCGATCTTCTGCATGAGCTGGGCGAGGTCGACGAACTCGTCGCATTGACGGCGCAACTCGTCCGAGACCATCGGCGGGTTGGTCGAGATCGTCGAGACCACCGAGACCTTGACGCCCTTGCGCTGCACCGCCTCGACCAGCGGCCGGAAATCGCCGTCGCCGGAGAACAGGTAGATCTGGTCGAGATGCGGCGCGAGCTCCAGCATCTCGATCGCCAGCTCGATATCCATATTGCCCTTGATCCGGCGCCGGCCGGTGGCGTCGGTGAACTCCTTCGCCGCCTTGGTGATCACCCGGTAGCCGTTGTAATCCAGCCAGTCGACCAGCGGCCGGATCGAGGAATACTCCTCACTCTCGATCAGCGTGGTGAAATAGAAGGCGCGGATCAGGTTGCCGCGCCCCTGGAATTCCCGCAGCAGGCGCCGGTAGTCCATGTCGAAGCCGAGCTGCTTCGATGTGGCGTAGAGATTGGCGCCATCGATGAAAAGCGCGATGCGCGGTGTGGCGCTCATGGCAATCACTCCTGCTGAAATATCTTAAGGCAATAAAATGGACGCGAAACGCGTTCTAACGATGTCGTTTCATGACTGAAATTTGACAAGTTGCAAGGGCTGTCCGTGGCACACTGACACAGCTCAATTTTCTGTTACGTCAGGGTCGCAGGCGCGCCGGGTTGCCGACTGCCGTGGCGCCGGCCGGCACGTCGCGCGTAACCACGCTGCCCGCGCCGATGATGGCGTCGTCGCCGATCGTGATGCCGGGCAGAATGATCGCGCCGCCGCCGATCCAGACATTGCGCCCGATGCTGACCGGGCGCCCGAATTCCAGCATCTGCCGGCGCCGCTCGGGATCGCGCGGATGGTCGGCGGTCAGGATCTGCACGCCCGGGCCGATCTGCGTGCCGTCGCCGATCGTGACAGCGACGACGTCGAGGATGATGCAGTTGAAGTTCAGGAAAACGCCGTCGCCCAAGCTGATATTGTAGCCGTAGTCGCAATGGAAGGGCGGGCGGATGACGACGTCGCGCCCGACATGGCCGAAGGCCTCCTGCATCAGCGGCAGCCGCGCGTCCGGCGTCGCACCGGTTGCGTTGAAACGCTCCATCCAGGCGCTGATGCGGCGATTGTCGGCGATGAGCTCAGGGCTGTCGGCGCGGTAGAGTTCGCCGGCCAGCATCTTGTCCTTCTCGCTACGCATCACGTTTGCTGCGTCGCTCAGGCTTTGCCCTTGGGGAATTCCAGCCCCATCTCGCGGTAGCGCTCCGGATCGTCGCTCCAGTTCTCGCGCACCTTCACGAACAGGAAGAGATGGACCTTGGCCTCGGCCGCCTCGGCGATCTCGACGCGCGCCTTCTGGCCGATCGCCTTGATCGTCTGCCCGCCTTCGCCGAGCACGATCTTCCGCTGGCCCTCGCGCTCGACATAAATCGTCTGCTCGATGCGCACGGAGCCGTCCGGCTTCTGCTGCCAGCTCTCGGTCTCGACGGTGGAGCGATAGGGCAGTTCGTCATGCAGCCGCTCGAACATCTTCTCGCGGGTGATCTCGGCGGCGAGGAAGCGCAGCGGTGCGTCCGAGATCTGGTCCTCCGGATAGAGCCAGGGCCCGAGCGGCAGGCGCTTCTCCAGCCAGGCCAGGATGTCCTTGACGCCGTAGCCGGTCAGCGCCGCGACCATGAAGGTCGTCTCGAAGCTGCCGCGCTCGTTCACCTTGGCAGTGATTTCGAGCAGCTTCTCCTTCGGCACCGTGTCGATCTTGTTGAGGATCAGGAATTTCGGCTGCTTCAGCTCGGCAAGCCGCTCGAACAGCGCCGTGTTCTCCTCATGGTCGAAGCGCGCGACGTCGATCAGCACGCCGATCAGGTCGGCATCGGTGGCGCCGCCCCAGGCGCTTGTTACCATGGCGCGGTCGAGCCGGCGCTTGGGCGCGAAGATGCCGGGCGTGTCGACGAAGATGATCTGCGCCGTGCCGGAGAGCGCGATGCCGCGCACCTGCGTGCGCGTCGTCTGCACCTTGCGCGAGACGATCGAGATCTTGGCGCCGACGAGCTGGTTCAGCAGCGTCGACTTGCCGGCATTCGGCGCGCCGATCAGCGCGACGAAGCCGCAGCGCGTGGCTTGATCGGTTTCAGACATTGTCACTTTCCGGGTTGTCGTTCCATAGGCCCTCGCGCCTCAGGAAGGTTTCGGCGGCGGCCTGCTCGGCCAGCCGCTTCGAAGGGCCGCGCGCCTCGGCGTCGGCGAGCCCGATGATCTTGGCGGCTACGACGAAGACCGGCGCGTGGTCGGGGCCGGAGCGGCCGCGCTCGCTATAGGTCGGCGTCGGGTAGCCCTTGCCTTGCGCCCATTCCTGCAGCGCCGTCTTGGCGTCGCGTAAAGGGCGTACCGGCTTCAGCATGCGCTCGCCGAAGGCGCGCTCGACCAGCGCACGCGCCGCCTCGTAGCCGCCATCGATGAAGACCGCGCCGATGATGGCCTCGCAGGCATCGGCCAGGATCGCCTTGTTCTTGCGGGCGCCGCCGAGGATTTCACCTTCGCCGAGCCGCATGAACTGGCCGAGATTCCAGCTTTGCGCGACCTCGGCGCAGGTCTCCTTGCGGACGAGGTCGGCGAGCCGGCGCGAGAGATTGCCTTCCTCCGACTGCGGGAACTGCCGGAACAGCAGGTCGGCGACCGACAGGCCGAGCACGCGGTCGCCGAGGAATTCGAGGCGCTGATAGCTCGCCAGCCGTGAACCTTCGGCGCTCATATGGGTGAGCGCCGTGGCGAGCAGGCTCTGGTCCGCGAAGCGGTGCCCGAGCGCGGCTTCGAGCCGCGCCGTATCCGGGGCCTTGCGCCCGCCGTCGCCCACCTTGCTCACTTGATGGTGCTGAACAGACGGTTCCAGCGAACCGTATAGGGCCATTCCCAGATCTTCCAGGCAGAGGCGCCGTCCTCGATCGAGAAGAAGATGATTTCGGCCCGCCCGACGAAATTCTCGAACGGCACGGGGCCGACGCTGCGGTCACGCGAGTCGAGCGAGTTGTCGCGGTTGTCGCCCATCATGAAGAAATGGCCGGGCGGCACGATGAAGACCTGCGTGTTGTCGAAGGTACCGGTATCGCCCTCGCGCTCGATGATCTGGTGGCTGACGCCGTTGGGCAGCGTCTCGCGATACTGGATCGTGGGCACGCTGCGGCCCCAGTTGTCGGCGGTCACATAGTCGGCGATGCGCTCGCGCTTCACCGGCTGGTTGTTGATGTGCAGGATGCCGTCGATCATCTGAATGCGGTCGCCCGGCAGGCCGATGACGCGCTTGATGTAGTCGGTCGAGTTGTCGCTCGGCAGCTTGAACACGGCGATGTCGCCGCGCTTGGGCTCGGACGCCCAGACCCTCCCTGAGAACAGCGGCGGGCTGAACGGGACCGAGTGCTTGGAATAGCCGTAGGTGTATTTCGACACGAACAGATAGTCGCCGATCAGCAGCGTCGGGATCAGCGAACCCGAGGGGATGTTGAACGGCTGGAACAGCAGGGTGCGGATGACGAGCGCGATGAGCAGCGCCTGGACGACGACCTTGATCGTCTCGAGAACGCCGCCTTCATCCTTGGCCGCCTTGCTTTTGCTGTCGACGTCGTTGGCCACGCGGGCGCTCCTGAGGCTGCAGTCCAGCGCGCGGTCTAGCCGACTATCGCGCCTGCGACAACGCGCAAGAGCGGCAAGAGGGAAGGGCGCCAGTGGATGGCGAAAGGATGTCAAACGCAAATCCAACGCGGGGAAATGGCAAGATTGGGGTAGTTTACACCCGTGTGGCAGATTGACTGCCTTCATTTTCGCCAACAGCATCACAGTCGCGCGACACTGGGGGAAACACTCATGAGCACGAAGAAATTGGCCGCCGAAGCCATTGGCACGTTCTGGTTGACTTTTGCGGGTTGCGGCAGCGCGGTCATCGCCGCGGGATTTCCGAATGTCGGTATCGGGTTGCTCGGCGTATCGCTGGCCTTCGGCCTGACCGTCGTGACGATGGCCTATGCGATCGGCCATATCTCCGGCTGCCATCTCAACCCGGCAGTGACGGTCGGCCTTGCGGCCGGCGGGCGCTTCCCGGCGGGTCAGGTCGTTCCGTACATCGTTGCGCAAGTCGTCGGCGCCATCGTCGCGGCCGGCGTCCTCTACCTCATCGCGCGCGGCGCGCCGGGCTTCGACCTCGCCGGCGGCTTCGCCTCGAACGGCTATGCCGAGCATTCGCCCGGCAAGTACAATCTCGTCTCGGCCTTCCTCGTGGAAGTCGTGATGACCATGATGTTCCTCTTCATCATCATGGGCGCGACCCATGGCAAGGCGCCCGCCGGCTTCGCGCCGCTTGCGATCGGCCTCGGGCTCTGCCTGATCCATCTCGTCAGCATTCCGGTGACGAACACCTCGGTGAACCCGGCCCGCAGCACCGGCCCGGCGCTCTTCGTCGGCGGCTGGGCTCTCCAGCAACTCTGGCTGTTCTGGGTCGCCCCGCTGATCGGTGGCGTGCTCGGCGGCGTGATCTATCGCTGGCTGAGCGACGAGCCGGAAGGCCAGGTCACCGGCCGCTGATCGGCGGGCTTAACCGGTAGCGTCTCGAAAGCCGCCGTCGTTCCGGTGCATCCCAAGCGGTGCTCCGGAAAGGCGGCGGCTTCTGCTTGAAGAGAGGGCGGTTCAGGGGACTGGCCGTGCCTCGATCACCACGAAGGCCTGCGCCAGAGGCGGGTCGTCCGTCAGCGAGACATGGACGAAAGCCTCATAGCCCGGTGGGGTCATGGCCTTCAGGCGCTCCGCCGCGCCACCGGTCAATCGCATCGTCGGGCGCCCGCCCGGCAGGTTGACGACCTCCATGTCGCGCCAGAACACGCCGAGGCTCATGCCGGTGCCCAGCGCTTTCGAGCAGGCTTCCTTGGCGGCGAAGCGGCGGGCGTAAGAAGCGGCGCGGGTCGCGCGACGGTCGGACTTCGCCCGCTCGCCTTCGGTGAAGACGCGCTGGGTGAAGCGCTCGCCGAAGCGCTCGAGCGAGCGCTCGATGCGGCGGATATCGCAGAGATCGGAGCCGATACCGAGGATCATGCCCGCGATGTAGCGCGGTTTTGGTCGGACAGGAACCGCCTTAGGATGGGGAAGGGCCGCGGCCGGACGTTCAGCGGCCGGCGCAGCCTTCATCCATAGCCTGCCGCATCCGGCGGATCGCTTCTTCGAGGCCGATGAAGATCGCTTCGCCGATCAGGAAATGGCCGATATTGAACTCGACGAAGGCCGGGACGCGGGCGAGCGTGCGTGCGGTGTCGTAGTCGAGTCCGTGCCCGGCATGGACTTCGAGGCCGAGCTTGGCTCCGAGCGCGGCGCCTTTCGCCAGCCGCTGGAACTCTGCCTCCGCCTTGGCCGCCTCGCCATCGATGACGGCGTGGCACCAGCTCCCGGTATGCAGCTCGACGACCGGCGCGCCGAGCTTCGCCGCCATCGCGATCGGCGCCTCGTCCGGCTCGATGAACAGCGAGACGCGGCAGCCGGCCGCCTTCAGCCGGGCGATCACGGGTGTCAGATGAGCTTCCTGCCCGACGACGTCGAGGCCGCCCTCCGTGGTGCGCTCCTCGCGCTTCTCCGGCACGAGGCAGGCCGCATGCGGCTTCAGCCGCTCCGCCAGCGCGATCATTTCTTCGGTTGCGCCCATCTCGAAATTGAGCGGCCGGGTCAGTTCGGTGGCGAGGCGCTCCACGTCGGCATCGCGGATATGGCGCCGGTCCTCGCGCAGATGGGCGGTGATGCCGTCGGCGCCGGCGGCGATGGCGAGATGGGCGGCCCGGACCGGATCGGGCAGGGTGCCGCCGCGCGCGTTTCGCACCGTGGCGACATGGTCGATATTGACGCCAAGACGCAGCCGATCGGCCATGATGCACTCCGCTTGTGTTCTTTAAGTCCTGCTTAGACGAAAGCAGCGCATCGGCTCAATGCAGGGATTGTGATGCCGGGCTCACGAATTGTGATCGGTCTGGCGAGTGGCGGAACCATTACGATTCGATGAAGCGGAATAAGCGCTCTTCGTGAAGGTAATCGTAACCGGAACTCCGTAATGTCGACTTCCGACAGAGCAGGGTTTGCGCAGATCGATGCAGCTTCCACTGAAAAACGCGGCCTTCCAAACCGACATCCAGCCGGACCGGCGTGACAGCCAGCAGCCGCCCGAACGGGCGCTCGGCCGTGTCATCGCCTGCGACGGCTCGCGTGCCACGATTCTCAGCGCGGTCTCGACGGGAAACTGGCTGGCGAGTGATGCCTGGGCCATCGGCCGGATGGTCTCCATCAACCTGGGCTCGAGCCGCATCGTCGCGCTGGTCTACAAGCTGCATGCCGTCGAGCCGGCCTGGAGCGAGTCCGAGGAGAACCCGATCCAGGTCGAGGTGGAATTTCTCGGTGAAGTGCAAGAAAGCGCCGAGGGGCGAGTGCGTTTCCAGAGCGGCATCAGCACCTTTCCGCCGATCGGTGCGATCGCGCATCGCATCCGGGCAGGCGATCTCGCGCTGGTCCATGATCTCGGCGACCGTTCCGGCGTCGAGATCGGCCATGTCACGCAGGATACGAGCATTCCCGCGACCGTGAGCATCCAGGATATGCTGTCGCGTCACTTCGCCCTGGTCGGGACCACCGGCGTCGGCAAGTCGAGCGCGGTCTCGCTGCTGCTGCGCCGTGCCGTATCGGTTCGGCCGCGCCTGCGTGTGCTCATCCTCGATCCGCACAACGAATACTCCAGCGCCTTTCCGGACCTGGCCCTGACCATCGACGGCGAAAGCCTCGATCTGCCCTTCTGGATGTTCAAGCAGGACGAGCTGGCCGATGTCGTGTTCCGGGGGCGGGCGGCCCTTGAGGACGAGCCGGATATCCTGCGCGAGGTCGTCTCGGCCGCGCGGTCGCGCTATCGCCTGCCCAGCGGGCAGGATCTGGCGCGCGATCTCGGTTCCAGCCTGCTGAAGCGCCCGCTCGATCTCGGCGCCCCGCGCCAGTCGGCGGACGCGCACCAGACCGGGGGAGTTGACGCTGCCACGCCCTATCGGCTCAAGGATCTGTTCGCCGTCATCGACGAGCTGATCGGCTTGCACGAGCAGCGCTGGCCCCGCGTCGCCCTGCGCTCGCTGAAGGTGCGGCTGGAATCGCTGCATGCCGATCCGCGCTATCGTTTCATGTTCGGCCGGGCCAACATGTACGAGACCGTGGCGCCGATCCTCTCCCAGGTTTTCCGCATTCCGATGCATGGCCGGCCGATCACGGCCTTCCAGCTCGGCGGCCTGCCCGCCGAGGTCGTGAACGCAGTGGCCTCGGTGCTGTCGCGCCTGGCCTTCGACCTTGCCAGCGCGAGTCAGGGCGCCTGCGAAATCCTCGTGCTCTGCGAGGAGGCGCATCGCTATGTGCCCTCCGATCCCAAACTCGGTTTCGCGCCGACGCGGCAGGCGCTCGCCCGGATCGCCAAGGAGGGCCGCAAATACGGCGCCTATCTCGGCATCGTGACGCAGCGCCCGGGTGAGCTCGACCCGACCATCCTGTCGCAATGCTCGACCATCTTCGCGATGCGACTGGCGAACGAGCGCGACCAGCAGATCATTCGCTCGGCGATCTCCGACGCCTCCGCCAGCACGATCAATTTCCTGTCCTCGATCGGTAATCGCGAGGCGATCGCCTTCGGCGAGGGCGTCGCGACGACGATGCGGATGCGCTTCGCCGAGCTGAAGCCGCACGAACTCCCTGCAATGGGCGCGCGCGGCGGCGAGGTCGCAGGCCGGCCCGAGCCGACGCTGGATGATATGGTGCGCCGCTTAGGCGCCTGAGGCCGACGCGGCCACCGCGAATTTCTTGCATCGCGGTGGCTTTGCCTGTAAGGCCGTGCTCAATCCATTCCCTGCATCGCTGAGATCGGAAGAAGCCGGCCATGGCTCGCGTTACCGTTGAAGACTGCATCGACAAGGTCGAGAACCGCTTCGAGCTGGTGCTGCTTGCCAGCCACCGCGCGCGGATGATCCAGTCGGGCTCGTCGATCCTCGTTCCCCGCGACAACGACAAGAACCCCGTCGTTGCGCTCCGCGAGATCGCCGATGAGAAGCTCAAGCCCGAGGATCTCAAGGAAGATCTGATCCACTCGCTGCAGAAGCATGTCGAGGTCGACGAGCCGGAGCAGGAGACCGTTCCGCTGCTCGCCAGCCCCACCAGCGCCGCGACGCCGGACAGCGAAGTGCAGTTCGACCGCATGAGCGAAGAGGACCTGCTGCGCGGCCTCGACGGCCTCGTGCCGCCGACCGAGAGCGCCGACGACGAGGACTGATCCTCGATCACGAAATCCGGTGCGCGGATCGAATGTGAATCGATTGTTCACCGTTTCCGACTAAAGCCCGGCACTGCCGGGCTTTTTTCATGACCCTTCCGGAAAACGCCTTGCTGCCGCCGATGCCTGTGCAAATAATAATGTGTTGCAATGATTGCAGGACGAGGCTGGGGCCCGCATGGGCATGATGCGGCAATACGAGCTCGTTGACCGGGTCAGGAGCTACAATCCGAATACCGACGAGGACCTGCTCAACCGGGCCTATGTCTATGCCATGCGTGCTCACGGCACGCAGAAGCGCGCCTCCGGCGATCCCTTCTTCGCGCATCCGCTCGAAGTCGCGGCGATTCTGACCGATCTCAAGCTCGACGACGCCACCATCGTCGCCGCCGTCCTGCACGACACGGTCGAGGACACGGCCGCGACGCTGGAAGAGATCGAGACCATGTTCGGGCCGGACATCCGCCGGCTTGTCGACGGCCTTACCAAGATCAAGAAGCTCGATCTCGTCTCGAAGAAGGCGGCGCAGGGCGAGAATTTCCGCAAGCTGCTGCTCGCCATCGTCGACGACATCCGCGTGCTGCTGGTCAAGCTGGCCGACCGCCTGCACAACATGCGGACGCTGCATTTCGTCCCGCCCGAGAAGCGCCTGCGCATCGCCGAGGAGACGATCGAGATCTACGCGCCGCTCGCCGGCCGCATGGGTATGCAGGAACTGCGCGAGGAGCTGGAGGAACTCTCCTTCCGCCACATCAAGCCCGAAGCCCACGCCACCGTGACCAAGCGGCTGGAGGAAGTGACCGCACGTGAGGGCAAGGTCATCGGCGAGATCGAGGAGGACCTGAAGGGCAAGCTCGCCGCCAGCGGCATCCAGGCCGAGGTCTTCGGGCGCCGCAAGCGTCCCTATTCGATCTGGAAGAAGATGGAGCGGAAATCCGTCTCCTTCGAGCAGCTCTCCGACATCTTCGGCTTCCGCGTCATCGTCGAGAGGCCGGAGGATTGCTACCGCGTGCTCGGCATCGTCCACATGACCTGGCCGATGGTGCCCGGCCGCTACAAGGACTACATCTCGACGCCGAAGCAGAACGACTACCGTTCGATCCATACGACGGTGGTCGGTCCCGGCCATAGCCGCGTCGAACTGCAGATCCGCACCGACAATATGGACCGCATCGCCGAATACGGCATCGCCGCCCATGCGCATTACAAGGATGGCCGCGCCGGCGAGCCGATCGGCCTGGCCGACGAGAGCCGCGCCTATCAATGGCTGCGCCGCACCGTCGATCTGCTGGCCGAGGGCGACAGCCCCGAGGAATTCCTCGAGCACACCAAGCTCGAGCTCTTCCACGATCAGGTCTTCTGCTTCACGCCGAAGGGGCGGCTCATCGCCCTGCCGCGCGGCGCGACGCCGATCGATTTCGCCTATGCGGTTCATACCGATGTCGGCAACAGCGCCGTCGGAGCCAAGATCAACGGCCGCATCGCGCCGCTCCTGACCGAGTTGCAGAACGGCGACGAGGTCGAGATCACCCGTGCCGACGGGCAGGCTCCGCCGGCTGCCTGGGAATCGCTCGTCGTCACCGGCAAGGCCCGCGCCGCCATCCGCCGCGCCACCCGCGCCGCCGTGCGTCGTCAATATGCCGGCCTTGGCCGCCAGATCCTCGAACGCGCTTTCTCCCGCGCCGAGCGCGCCTTCTCCGACGACAAGCTCAAGGCTGCGCTGAAACGCCTTGCCCGCAACACCGTGGACGACGTGCTCGCCGCCGTCGGGCGTGGCGAGATGTATTCGGGCGACGTGGTCAAGGCCGTCTATCCAGACCTCGAACTGGAGAAGCGCGGTTCGACCGAGGGCAAGCCAGGCGCGGCCGCCAGCGGAAAGGGCTGGTTCGAGCTGCGCCAGAACGAGAACCTCAAGTTCAAGCTGCCGGGCGAGGAGCCGGATACCGCGATCCCGATCCGCGGTCTTGGCGGAGACCTGCCGGTGCGCTTCGCGCCGCATGGCGGGGCTGTACCGGGCGATCGCATCGTCGGCATCCTGACCCCGGGCGAGGGGGTGACGATCTACCCGATCCAGTCGCCCGCGCTCGCCGCCTTCGACAACGAGCCGGATCGCTGGCTCGATGTCCGCTGGGACCTCGACGACAAGGCGCCGCAGCGCTTCCCGGCACGCATCGCCCTGAAGTCGATCAACGAGCCCGGCTCGCTCGCCCAGATCACCACGACCATCGCGGAGCATGACGGCAACATCGATTCCGTCTCGATGAACCGCCCGAACCAGGACTTCACCGATGTCACCATCGACCTCACGGTCTGGGACCTGAAGCACCTCTCGGCCATCATCAGCGAGTTGCGCGAGAAGCGGGTGATCAGCCGCGTCGAGCGCGTGGTCGGGTAGGGGCTACGGTCATTCCCGGCTCAGGCCTGCGACCCGAGCCGGAAACCACCTTTGTCATTCCGGGGCTTCGCGGAGCGAAGAACCCGGAACCCACGATGGGGTGGGCCATTTGCAACCCGTCATTGAAGGTCCCACCCGGTCGTGGGTTCCGGGTTCGCGCCTGTGGCGCGCCCCGGAATGACAAGGGGACGAGACCGGTGCGATCTGGCGCCGACGGCTGCAGGGCGGCGCCATCGGGGTGAAGACTACCCCCGGAAAGCCGCTGCCAGTTCGCGAACGAAAGCGCCCGCGCGCGGCGTTGCGACATTGCTCCTGAGCACGACCTGCGATCCGCCGAGCACGGGCAGCCCCCATGCAGGCCCGATATCGACCGCGCCCGCCGGCGCGATCCGCGCGGCCAGCGGCGAAATGCCGAGCCCGACCTGAACGGCCGCCGCAACCGCTGCCATGCCGCCGCCGACGAAGGCTTCGCGCCATGCGATGCCGGCGCGGTCCAGCGTATCCATGCTGTGCCGGCGCAGGCGACACTCCGCGACGAGGCTGACCAGCGGTACAGGCGCATCGGGCGGCCGCACGAGGCGGGGCGCCGCGAACCAGCCGACCGCATCGTCGCGCAGGACCTCGCCGGTCCGCCCCGCCGCGAGCCGGCGCACGATCACGACATCGAGCTCGCCTCGTTCGAACGCCTCTTCCAGCATCCGCGACGGCTCGATCCTGAGATTGATGACGATGCCAGGATCATGCGCCGTCAGGCGTGCGAGCACGGCCGGGACCTCGGCGCCGACAGCCTGCTCGCTGATGCCGACCGCGATATGCTCGGGCGCGACCGCGAAGGCCGCGAGCGCCTTGCCATGGGCGGCCATCAACTCGCGCGCGGCCGGCAGGAAGCGCTCGCCCTCGGCCGTCAAGCGGACAAGCCGCGGGTGGCGCTGCAGCAGCAGCCGGCCGAGCCCATCTTCCAGTCGCTTCACCCGCGTGCTGACCAGCGACTGCGTCGTGCCGAGCGCCTCGGCGGCGCGGGTGAAGCTTTTCAGCTCGGCCGCGCGCAGGAAGGAGGCGACGGCGTCGATGTCCAGAGTGCCCATAAATCATAATATCATATCATTGGTATCATCATAGATAGGATATTCAGATTATTAGAGGCGGCCTATGGTCCTCTTCGACAGGCGCGGTTGCGCCTCGAGACGGAGACAGACCATGCCCCTGATCAGGATTTCCATGCGCCGCGGCCGCCCGGCTTCCGAGCCGGCTGCCATCATCGATGGCGTCTACAAGGCGCTGCGCGAGACCTTCGAAGTGCCGGAGAAGGATCTCTTCGCCGTCGTCCACCAGCACGATGCCGACGAGTTCGTCTTCGACGCCAATTATTTTGGCTTCAACCGCAGCGACAGGCTGGTGATCATTCAGCTTACCGTCGCCAATACGCGCGGCGTGACGCAGAAGAAGAAGCTCTACGCCACGATCACCGAGAATCTCATGAAGGAGCCCGGCCTGAATCCGGACGACATCTTCATCAACCTCGTCGAGGTCAAGCGCGAGGATTGGTCCTTCGGCGGCGGTATCGCCCAGTACGTGGCGTGAGGCGCGCTCCGTCGTTACCAACCGCGCCGTCATCCCGGACAAGCTGCGGAGCAGCGCAGATCCGGGATGACGTCGCGTATGAAATTGCGGCGTCGTGCGTCACGCCCTAAATCCTGTCCTTATGGAATGGACGGACGAGGGCACGATCATCGGCCTCAAGGCTCACGGCGAAAGCGCCGTGATCTTGGAGGCGATGACGCGCAAGCACGGCCGCCATCTCGGCCTCGTCAGGGGCGGGCGCTCCTCCAAGGCGCAGGCCTCGCTGCAGCCCGGCAACAATGTCTCGCTGACCTGGCGTGCCCGGCTCGACGAGCATCTCGGCGAGTACAAGGTCGAGCTGCTCGCCTCCCATGCCGCCCGCCTGATCGCGGCGCCGGTCGCGCTCTACGGGCTCGGCACCATCGCCGGCCTGCTGCGCCTGCTGCCGGAGCGCGATCCGCATCCCGGTCTCTATGAAGGGTTGTCCGTCCTCGTGGCCCATCTCGACGAGGCCGAGATGGCGCCGGCGCTGATCATCCGTTTCGAACTGGCGATGCTCACCGAACTTGGTTTCGGGCTCGATCTGGCGCGCTGCGCTGTCACTGGTTCGCCTGATGATCTCAGCCATGTCTCGCCGAAATCCGGCAAGGCGGTCAGCCGGCGGGCTGCGCAGCCCTATCTCGACCGTCTGCTGAAGCTTCCGGCCTTCCTTGTCGAGGGGCAGGGCGGGCGGCGCCCGTCTCCAGCCGACATCCTCTCGGGCTTTGCGCTGACGGGCTTCTTCCTGCGCCGCCATATCCTCGATCCGCGCGGCCTGCACGAACCGCCGGAGCGGACGCGGCTGGTCGAACTGGCGACGCGCGCTGCGGCCAATGCGCCGCCTGCCGAATCATCCACCGCCTAAGCGCAAAAACGCACTCCCCGCGTTTGCGCCGGGGTCTTCGTACCTGCATTGTTCTGGCGGGCTGATTCGCGACGTGCCATAGAGCAGGCGCGAATTTTTGGACAGCACAAGGGCTGACGCAGCATGGGCAAACCGGTCGATCCGCCGCCGGAAGATGAAGCCGAGCGCATCGATCTGAAATCGGCGCTCGAAGAGCGCTATCTCGCCTATGCGCTCTCCACCATCATGCACCGCGCCCTGCCGGATGCGCGCGACGGCCTGAAGCCGGTCCATCGCCGTATCCTGCACGCCATGCGGCTGTTGCGGCTCGACCCCGGCCAGGTCCACAAGAAATGCGCCCGCATCGTCGGCGACGTCATCGGTAAGTTCCACCCGCATGGCGACCAGTCGGTCTATGACGCGCTGGTGCGCCTCGCGCAGGATTTCGCCCAGCGCTATCCGCTCGTCGACGGGCAGGGCAATTTCGGCAATATCGACGGCGATAACGCCGCCGCCTACCGCTATACCGAAGCGCGCATGACCGAGGTCGCGCGCCTGCTCCTCGACGGCATCGACGAGGATGCGGTCGATTTTCGCGAGACCTATAACGGCGAGGACGAGGAGCCGGTCGTGCTCCCCGCCGCCTTCCCGAACCTGCTGGCCAACGGCTCGCAGGGCATCGCGGTCGGCATGGCGACCTCGATCCCGCCGCACAACGCAGCCGAGCTCTGCGACGCCGCGCTTTACCTGATCCAGCACCCGGAGACGACCTCCGAGCAGCTGATGACCTTCGTGCCCGGCCCGGATTTCCCGACCGGCGGCATCATCGTCGAGACCCGCGCCTCGATGGCGGAGACCTACCGCACCGGCCGCGGCGCCTTCCGCACCCGCGCGCGCTGGCATTCCGAGGATCAGGGCCGCGGCACCTGGCTCGCTGTGGTCACCGAGATCCCCTACATGGTCTCGAAGGGCCGGCTGATCGAGAAGATCGCCGAGCTCCTCAACGACAAGAAGCTGCCTTTGGTCGGCGACCTGCGCGACGAGTCGGCCGAGGATATCCGCATCGTCATCGAGCCGCGCGCCCGCAATGTCGATCCCAACCTGATGATGGAATCGCTGTTCCGGCTCTCCGAGCTCGAATCGCGCATTTCGATGAACATGAACGTGCTGACCGGCGGGCTGGTGCCGCGCGTGCTCGGCCTCGCCGAGGCTCTGCGCGCCTGGCTCGACCATCGCCGCGAGGTCTTGCAGCGGCGCTCGCGCTTCCGGCTCGGCCAGATCGACAAGCGCCTCGAAATCCTGCGCGGCCTGCTCATCGTCTATCTCGACCTCGACCGGGTGATCAAAATCATCCGCGAGGAGGACGAGCCCAAGATCGAACTGATGAAGGTCTTCGACCTCACCGAGATCCAGGCCAACGCGATCCTCGACACGCGCCTGCGCGCCCTGCGCAAGCTCGAGGAGATGCAGCTCAAGACCGAGCTCGACGAACTGACCAAGGAGAAGGAGCAGATCGAAGGCCTGCTCGCCTCCGAGGCGACGCAGTGGAAGACCATCGCCTGGGACATCCGGCAGGTGAAGAAGACCTTCGGCCCGGAAACGGCGATCGGCAAGCGCCGCACCGATTTCGCCGATATGCCGGAGACTGCCGATATCGACCTGACCCAGGCCATGGTCGAGCGTGAGCCGATCACGGTCGTCATCTCGAAGAAGGGCTGGATCAGGGCCTTGAAGGGCCATGTCCAGGACAAGTCGAGCTTCTCCTTCAAGGGCGACGACGCGCTCCAGACCGCCTTCTTCACCGAGACGACGGCGAAGGTCCTGGTGCTCGCCTCGAACGGCAAGGTCTTCACGCTGGATGCGTCCAAGCTGCCGGGCGGACGCGGCTTCGGCGATCCGATCCGCCTGATGATCGAGCTGGAGGAGACGGCCGAGATCGTCTCCGCCTTCCCCTACAAGCCGGGCACGAAACTGCTGATGGTGTCGAGCGAGGGCAGGGGCTTCGTCGCGCCCGCCGACGATGTCGTCGCCAATACCCGTAAGGGTCGGCAGGTGCTCAATGTCGACGGTACGCATGTCGCGATGCTGGCGGCGCCGGCCGATGGCGACCATGTCGCGATCATCGGCGAGAACCGCAAGCTGCTCTGTTTCCCGATCTCGGAAGTGGCGGAGATGGGCCGTGGCAAGGGCGTGCGCCTGCAACGCTACAAGGATGGCGGCCTCTCCGACGCCAGGACCTTCAACCTCGCTGATGGCCTGACCTGGCTCGACACCTCCGGCCGCACCTGGACGGTGACGCAGGCCGACCTGCTGGAATGGCTCGGCCACCGCGCCGAAGCCGGGCGCCTGCCGCCCAAGGGCTTCCCAAAGAGCAATACCTTCGGCGGGTGAGGCAGGAATAGCGTCATGCTCGGGCTTGGTCCGAGCATCTCGGGACCAGCGCGCTCTTGGCAAAGGCTTCTCGGGTCAAGCCCGAGAATGACGCCAGATCAAAGGCTTGCCGGGAAAGCCGGAATCAAGGTTGCAGCCGCCTGAATCAGCGTCTCAGCGGATTTCCTGCCCGATGATGCCGGCTTCGAGGCCGATCGTGATCTTGTCGGTGACGGCCCAGAGCACTCCGGCGCGCGCCTCGGGTCGCACGGCGATGTTGCTGCGGCTGAAAGGCGAGGAGAAGGCCGTCGCGCCGTAGCGCCAGGTCTCGTTGGCCGCGCTCAATCCCGCCGAGGTGTAGAGCAGGACGTCGGGCGTCACCAGCACGCCAGCCTGAACCCTGAAGGCGCCGGCCAAGTCACGAGTATAGGCGACATTGCCGAAGCTCGGATAACCATAGCCGCCGACAGCGGGGGCGTAGTCGATCGCGCCGGCGATACCGTAGACGAAATTGCCCTCGCGCAGCATCTTGCCCGCTTCCAGCCCGATCGTCGGGCCGGCGCTGGTGCGCATATGCTTGCTGCTGGTGACCTGGAAGCCCGAAGAGATGCGGGCATAGGACCCCTCCCATTTCGGCGAGAGGCTGGGCTGGTCCCAGGCGAAGGAGGGCAGCGGCGCGAAACCGGAGAGCGGCAGGTACGCCTGCGCCTGCGCCGATTCACCTGCGCCGAGCAGAGCGGCGAGCGTCGCGGCGGATAGAAGCGGAAATCTCACGTCGAAAGCGTCCTCGCGACAGCGTGCTCGGTCGGAAGCTAGCATGGAGCGAGGCGAATGTCGCGGTTTTGTGGCCGGGGCCGGCTGCGCCTCAGGCGATCTTGGTCCTGAGCTTGAGGAAGCGCAGCGTCCGCTCCGCCGTCGCGAGATCGAGCTTGTCATAGGCGTCGACATCGTCATCGACGTCGCGCGGTGAGAAATAGAGCCGGCGTGCCCGCAATTGCAGGATGGCGCGGAAGGCGGTGGCGCCGATGCCGAGCGAGCGGCAGGCGACGGCGATGCCGCTGGAATCCCGCTGCATCAGCACGCGCAGCGCCTGTTCGATCGAGATGCCGCCGATTTCGGAGAGCACCTGCGAGAGGTGATAGGCGCGATCCTCGTCGGCCAGCATGGTCAAGACGTCGTCGACCTCGCGCACCTTGGCGGCGAGGTCGGAGAGCAGCAGCTTGACCTCGAGGCGTTGCTGGCGCGCCTGGCGGGCAAGCGAGACGCTCGCGTCAGTGGCAGGCGCCGCATTGCCGCCGTCGGAGAACTGTTCGACGATCCGCAGGACGCGCTGCGCGCGGTTCGGCGCGAGATCGGAGCGCCGGGCGAGGGCGTCGGTGATGGCGGCATCGTCCCCGCCACGCTCCAGCAGCCGGTCGAAGCCGCGATCGGAGAAGGCGGCGCCTTCATTGGCGCTGACGGTATGCAGCACCTTCTGGTCGCCGCGTTCGACGAGGATGTCGGTGACGCCCTCGGAGAGGCGCGCGCGCTCGGCAATGGCGACGAGATGTTGCTGCGACTGGCTGACAGCGATGGCGGCGAGATCGGTATCGGTCAGGACCGGGGAGAGCGACAGCACGAGGCGCGCGACCTCGGCATTGCCGTCGCCGCCGAGCGTGACCGCGACATTGTGCGGCAGGGTCGGCATCGCGGCAACGCGATCGGCATAGCCCTTGCGGTCCTCGTCGCCGAGATGGCCGAGCGAGCCGGCCGCGATCTCACCGTAATGCTCCTTCACGGCCTCGTTCGGATCGTGGTCGAGCAGGAAGAGATCCGTCACGGCATGGAGAAGCTGCCGGCGCGAATCCGACGACATGTCCGCCGGCATCCGGGTCAGGTTACGCAGCATGAGGGCTCCCACGGCAAAGCAGTGGCAGCACTCTGCGCAGGTCCGGCTTGATTTACTCTTAAGGCGATCGCGTTCTTTTCTGAACAACGGGGCAATGACGCCCCGTTGTTCAGTCCGTGGGTAAGCCTGCTGCTCGGGGAAGCAGGCTCCTCGGTTATGCGCTCATAGGTTGTGTGTTTCTTGTCAGTACGGCGTCGATCATCACCATGACGATGAGCGACAGCCCGACCAGCGGAAAGATGAGACCGCCAATGGCGAGCAAGGCCACGACCACACGCAGCGTTGCCTTCTCAGCCGGCAGCGGCGGCACGCCGAGCGACCCTTGCGGGCGCCGCTTCCACCACATCACCAACGCCGAGACGCAGAGCAGGACGATGGCGAAGCAGGCGGCGAGCATCACGATCTGGTTCGCTACGCCGAATTCCTGCCCCATATGGACATTGATGCCCCATTCCAGCGCTTTGCCGAGCGGGCCGTAATCGGCATAGCTCATGTCGATCAGAGGTTTGCCGCTATACTGGTCGAGATGGATGACGCGCTGGAGCGCCATGTCCTTCGGGTAGACCGAGCCGGTATAGACCCCGCTTGGGCCGCCGGGGAGATTGACGGCATAGCCGCGCGTCAGGCCCAGCCGATCGAAGGTGGCGACGGCGGCATCGAGGCCGATCACATCGCCACCCGCGGCCTGAGAGGCCGGCAGCTTCGCTTGCTCCAGCGCCCATGTCGTTGGCGCGACATGGGCGAGATGCTCGTCCGACATCGGCACGGCGACGCGCAGGCCGGTCGGATAACCGAAGTTATGGCCGTTGGCCCATTGATTGACCTTGGCGCCCCAGAGCACCGACCAGGGCATGCCGGTGATCGCGAGGAACAGGATGAAGCCGCCGGCAACGAGGCCGGTAACCGCATGGAGATCGCGCCAGAACACGCGCTGGCGCGGCTTGCCCCGGACCGTGACAACGCCGCCGCTCTGCTTGCGCGGCCACCACAGATAGAGGCCGGTCAGCACCAGCAGGATCGCCCAGCCCCCGGCGATTTCGAGGGCGCCGTTCGCGATCGGCCCGAAATAGGCGAGGCTGTGGATCTGCCGGATCACCCACATCACCGTGCCCTTGTCGGGGATCTGGCCGAGCACGCGGGCATCGTAGGGGTCGACATAGACCACCATCCGCGTCCCCGCCGGATTGCGGACCGTGACCTCGGCCGAGGCGGTCGCGGTTTCCGCCGGCAGGTACTTCACCGCCTGTCCGGGGAAGGCTTTCACGGCCTGCGCCACGATTTCGCTGGGCGGCCGCTCGCCCGTCATCCGGGCCTCGACCCGCTTGACGTCGCGATGGATCAGGCCGTCGATCTCGGCCCGGAAGAGGTAGAGCCCGCCGGTCACGGCCAGCAGGATGAGGAAGGGCAGGGTGATCAGTCCGGCATAGAAATGCCAGCGCCAGACGGCGCGGTAAAGCGATGCGGCTGGCCGGCCTGCGCGTTCGGGCGCGGCCGTCGCCGTTGAGACGGTTGTCATGGATAAATCCTGGTCTGAGCTGAAGGAGGAAGGGCTTCAGACCGGGACAGGGGGAGCGCGCGCGCCGAGTGGAGAACCCGGTGCGGAGGGAGACGAGACCTGTTCCGCCGACAGGCTGCGAGCGAAGGCGAGGACGGGCCGATGCGCGGCAGGGTCGGCGGTCGGAGATGGCGGCGGCAGGGCGATCGCCGTCGACAGGCACAAGCTCGCGCAGCAATCCGGCAGTTTCGCGCCGCTGCTATCGGGGGCGGGATCGAACGGCGCCGTCTGGCCGGGCGCGCAGAGCGGATGCACGAGCCCGGCAGAGGGCTGCGCCGACAATCCGGCAGCAAGCGCGACCAGCGTCGTCTGCAGGACGAGGACATAGACGGCGATGAGCGCGATCGCGCTCCTTCGCCAGTTCATCCGTCCCGCAGCGCCCGTCATGGACGAAGGCTTACCCAATCCGCGCGATCGGCGGAAGCGGGCTTCGTGACGCGCCCTTGCTTACGCCGGCAGGCAGGCTGGGCCGAGCGGCTCGAAGCTCTTGTAGGTCAGGATGAACTCCTGATGGCCGAGCTCTTCGGACTTCGTCCGGCCGCCCTTACCGAGCGAGACGACGAGATCGCGGATCTCGGTGCCGACTTCGTCGAGCCCGGCGCGGCCTTCGAGAATGCGCCCTGCATCGACATCCATGTCCTCGGACATCCGGCGATAGGTCTCGGGATTGGCGCAGATTTTGACGACGGGCGAGATCGCCGAGCCGACGACCGAGCCGCGCCCCGTCACGAACAGCACGCAATGCGCGCCACAGGCGATCAGTTCCGCAATCTCGGCATTGTCGTTGATGTTCGGGAAGCCGAAGCGGACTTCGCCATCCGGCACGACGTCGAGCAAATAGAGCCCGCCATGAGGCGGCACGTCGCCCGGCTTGATTAGGCCGGAGATTGGCGATGCCCCGGACTTGGCATAGGCGCCCATCGATTTTTCCTCGATGGTGGAGAGCCCGCCCTCGGCATTGCCGGCGGCGAAGGAGCCGTAGCCGAGCGTCGCGTAGTAGCGTGCCGCCTTGGCCACGGATTTCTCCAGCTCGGCGCCGAGCTCGGGGGTGACCGCGCGCGCCGCCATGATGTGCTCGCAGCCGATCAGCTCGCCGGTTTCCTCGAAGATGCAGGCGGCGCCCTCTGCGATGAGCTGGTCGAAGGCGCGTCCTGCGGCCGGATTGCCGGTGATGCCGGAGGTGCCGTCCGAGCCGCCGCAGACCGTGCCGACCACGAGTTCGGAGACGGCCATCGGCACGGTCTCCTGCGCATCGAGCAGGGCACGCTGTTCCTCGACCCAGGCGCGGCCCTCGCGGATCGAGGCGCGGGTGCCGCCGGTGCCCTGGATGATGATCGTCTTCACCGGCCGCCCGCTGGCGCGCACCGCCCGCTCCAGCGCGTATTTGTTGAAGCTCTCGCAGCCGAGCGAGACCAGCAGCACGGCGCCCACATTCGGATGGGTGCAGAGCTGCTCCATCATCCGTTCGGCATAGGAGTTCGGATAGCAGCCGGGGAAGCCGATGGCGTGGACGCCTTCCTCGCGCCAGGGCAGGGCGATTTCGCGTGCGACATGGTGGGCGCATTCGACGAGATAGGCGACTGCGACGGTGTTGCGGATGCCCTTGCGCCCGTCGGACCGGAGATAGCCGCGCATCGTGCTCATGCCGAGGCTCCTGCCTTGCGTTCGTCTTCGAGATGATGGGTCGGTGTGTAGTCGCTGCGCATGTTGTGGACATGGACATGCGCGCCCGGTGCGATCGTCTCGGTCGCGACGCCGATCGGCGCGCCGTATTTCAGGATCTTCTCGCCGGCCGCAATCGTGCGGCGGGCGAGTTTGTGGGCGAGCGCGATGTCGCGGTCGAGCGTCGCCGGGCCGGCGCCGGTCTCCACCGTCTCGCCGGCCTTGAGGCGAACCCGCGCGACGAAAACGTTATCGCGCGGATCAAGCAGGATGAGGCGCGGATCGTGGGTCATGGCCCTGTTTCCTTCCCTCCGGCTGTCATCCCGGACAAGCCGCCTTGGCGGCGCCGATCCGGGATCTATGCCTGAACTTCATTTGTGAGCGCTTCGGAATGGATTCCGGGTCTCCGCTGCGCTGCGCCCGGAATGACGAGCGCGGAGATTCAGAACTTGCCGTATTGCAGATAGGCCTTCTGCGGATCGGTGCCGGCGAGGATCGCGGTGCGGACCTTGTTCTCGGCCGTGATCGCGGTCTCGGACTTCTCCAGGACTTCCTCGATGATCTCGGCGGGGATGCGCACGACGCCGTCGCGATCGGCGAGGATATAGTCGCCCGGCCGGATCCGGACCTCGCCGATCTTGATCGGCTCGTCGACCGCCTTGGGAAGCCAGGCGCCGACGATGTCGCGCGGCGTATAGGCCTTGAAATAGGCCTGGAAGCCCATCTCGACCATGAATTCGGTATCGCGCGAGAGGCCGTCGATGACGCAGCCGCGCACGCCCTTGTTCTTCAGCGTCTCGGCCGAGAGCTCGCCCATCAGCGCGATCTCGTTGGTGTTCGGCTGGCAGACCCAGACATGGCCGGGCTTGGCGGCCGAGAGCAGGCCGGTCCAGCCCAGCAGCGTCTCATGCGCATCGAATTCGCCGGTCTTGCCCTCGACGGTGAAGGCCGGCCCCGCCAGCTTCTGGCCGGGCAGGAGCGGGCGCAGTTCCGGCGGCAGGACGAAGTCCTTCAGGCCCATCGCCCGCATCGTGTCGTGGATGATGCCGGTGTAGCAGCGCTCCAGCCTGTCGGTCAGTTCCTGGCTCATCATTCCTCCGGTGCGGCTCCTGTCATGCGTGTCTGCCGCGGGCCGTTGCCGCTACAGTGTCGGCAGGAGCGATGGGCGGCAAGCGCGTTTTCCGCGCGTCGCTGATGCGTTTCAATCGGTTGAAACGTTGCGTTCAACCCGCTCCCAGCCTTGCGGCATCAGGCGTTCCTGCGGCAGGAAGCGCGACTTGTAGGTCATCTTCGGCGAGCCCTCGACCCAATAGCCGAGATAGACGTAAGGCAGGCCGAGGCGGCGCGCCCGGGCGATATGGTCGAGCACCATGAAGGTGCCGAGCGAGCGCAGTTCCAGTCCGGGGTCATAGACCGAATAGACCATCGAGAGCCCGTCGCTGAGCGTATCGGTCAGGGCCATCGCGAAGAGGTCGCCGGCGCCTCGCCCGGTGAAACCGGAATCGGGGCCGCGGCGGCGATATTCGATCAGGCTGGTCTCGACATGGGTGTCCTCGACCATCATCGCGAAATCGAGCGCCGACATCGTCGCCATGCCGCCATCGGGATGGCGCTCGTCGAGATAGGAGCGGAACAGGGAATAATGCTCGGAGCGCGGCCGCGGCGGCAGGGCTTCGCCGATCAGGTCGCTGTTGCGGGCGAGCACCCGGCGGAAGCCGCGCGTCATCCGGAAATCGTTGACGCAGACGCGCACCGAGACGCAGGCGCGACACATCTCGCAGGCCGGGCGATAGGCGATGCTCTGCGAACGCCGGAAGCCGCCTTGCGAGAGCACGTCGTTGAGCTCGCGGGCCCGCGAGCCGACGAGGTGCGTGAACACCTTCCGCTCCTCGCGCCCGGGCAGATACGGGCACGTGGTAGGCGAGGTCAGGTAGAATTGCGGGGCATCCCGCAATGGGCGCGTCACGTCGGCTGGCTCCCCGGAAGCTTCCGACTCTCAATGTAACATCGGCCGCACCGGCAACAAGCGCGGCGCGGCCGATCGGGAGCGGTTTCGCGGTCTTTTGACCTGGCTCAATCAGGTGCGAACAACGACGAGGCCCGTCAGCAGGTCGTGGCCCATGCGCCGGTCCTCGCGGGCAAAGCCGCAGGCGACGTCGACGAGCCAGAGCAGGAAGGTGCCGGCCGCGACATAGAACAGAAGCGCATGCACGGCTGCGGCCAGCCCGTCGGGGCGCCCGCCGCTGGCGGTCTCGACCCTCAGGCCTGCGACGCGCATGCCCCAGGTCGACTGCTTGCGCCCGCCGATCGTCAGTGCGGCATAGCCGAGCGCCGTCGCGACGGTGGCGATCGGAATCAGCAGCCAGGTCGCGCCGAAGGTGACGACGCCGAGCAGGGCCAGCAGGAACACGACCAGCCAGCCCAGGAAGAACAGCACGACGATGTCGACCAGCCAGGCGAACAGTCGCGAGCCGAGAACGCCACTGACGTTCTGGTAGGGACGCGGCTCCAGCGCCGTGACCGGCGGCTGGCCATAACGGGTATCGCTCATCGGGACTTCGATCCTCCATCGGCGCGCGGAATGCTGCGCCCGTCGGATAATGTTTGTTTAGCGGGCCGGTTCCGCAAGACCGCGCGGCAGAATCCGTCGCGGCGCGAAGCCGTTCTTGGCGAGCGCGTCCTCGATCGCGCGCGAATGCGCCGCCCCGCGCGTCTCCACGGTGACGTCGAGCGTGACGCCCTTCGCGGGCACGTCGAGGAAGAGCCGGCCATGGCTGACTTCGAGGATATTGGCTCCTTCCTCGCCGAGCAGGCTCGCGATCCTGCCGAGCAGGCCCGGCCGGTCGCTGGTGGTCAGGCGGAAGGCGACGATGCGGTCGTCGCGCTCCAGCTCGCGTACTATGATGGCGGCGAGCAGGCGCGTATCGATATTGCCGCCGGTGAGCACGAGCCCGACCTTGCGGCCGGCATAGCGCTCCGGCTCCTTCAGCATCGCGGCGAGGCCGGCCGCGCCGGCGCCCTCTGCAAGACTGTGTTGAAGACTGGCATAAGCGTTGACGGCGCGTTCGATCAGGTCCTCGCCGACGAGGACGATGTCGCCGACCAGGACGGAGATCACCGGCAGGGTCAGCTGGCCGACGGTCTTGACCGCGATGCCTTCGGCGAGCGTTGGCCCACCGATCGGCTGGTCCTGCCTGTGCACGGCGTTGAAGAAGGAGGGGTAGAGCCCGGCCTCGACGCCAATCAGCTCGATTCCCGGCTTGATCGCCTTGGCCGCGACCGCGTTGCCGGCCATCAGGCCGCCGCCACCGAGCGGGATGATCAGCATGTCGAGATCGGGTGCGTCCGCCAGCATTTCGCGTGCGAGCGTGCCTTGCCCGGCCATCACGGCCGCGTCGTCGTAAGGGTGGACGAAGGTGAGTTTCTCGGCTCCGGCAAGTTCATGCGCCTTCTGGCTGGCTTCGGCGAGCGTCTCGCCGTGCAGCACGACGCGGGCGCCATGGGCGCGGGTGTTCTCGACCTTCACCAGCGGCGTCGGCTCGGGCATCACGATCGTCGCAGGCGTGCCGAAGCGCTTCGCGTGATAAGCCACTGCCTGGGCATGGTTGCCCGCCGACATCGCGATGACGCCGCGCGCCCGTTCGGCCTCGCTCAGCGAGAGCAGCTTGTTGACCGCACCGCGTTCCTTGAACGAGGCGGTCGCTTGCATGTTCTCGTGCTTCACGAGCACGGTCGCGCCGGTCAGTTCTGAGAGGCGTGGCGCCGGCACCAAGGGCGTGCGCAGCACATGCCCGGCGATCCGCCCGGCAGCGGCGTCGATATCCTCGGGGGTGATCGCGAAGCTCTCGCTCATGCTCGGGTCTCGAATCCGGTCGGCAGGCGAAGGAGAGGGCATCACACGCGGCGCGGCGTCAATTCGCCGTCGCCGAAAAAGCCGCCGGGGCGCCAGATCAGCACGATGGCGAGCAATGAATAGACCGCGAGGTCGCGCTGCTCGATCGGCAGCGTCGCCGACCAGATCGCCTCGAAGGCGGCGATGCAGAGGCCGCCCAAAGCTGCGCCGCTGACCGAGCCGATGCCGCCGAGGACCGCCGCGACGAGCGCCTTCAGGCCGAGCGAGAAGCCGCCGGCAAAGCCCATGCCGCCATAGATCGCGGTGACGATGACGCCGGCGATGCCGCAGCAGACGCAGGCGATGATGACGGCAACGTCGTGGACCGCGCGCGCGTCGACGCCGAACAGCGCGGCGGTCTTGGCGTCGTCCGACACAGCCCGCCAGGCGCGGCCATAGGCCGTGCGGCGGATCAGCATGACGACAGCGAGCGTCGCACCAAGCCCGATTGCCGCCAGCGCCAGCGCGAGCGGATTCAGCGTGACCACGAAATTGCCGGTATGGGCGAGCGGGATCGGCGTGTTGAACACCGGCGGCAGCCAGCGCAGTTCCGGCCCCTGCGCCAGCCGGAGATATTCCGACATGGCGATGGCGAGCCCGATCGTGGCGATCAGCAGCTGCTGGCCGGTCGCGCGTTCGAGATGGCGCAGCACGAAGCGGCCCATGGCGAATCCATGCAGGGCACAGACGGCGATCGCGACCGCGAACGCGACGGCAAGCCCCGAAAGCGGCGTCGAGATCGTGAGCGAGAGCAGCAGCGCGACCCCGACGACCGAGGCCAGTGCACCCAGCGCCGCGAACTCGCCGAAGCTGAGGATGATCCGCCCGGTCAGGCCATAGACGAGGGCATAGGCGGCGGCGAGCATGCCGTAGATCGCGGCCGAGGGCAGGGCGCCCAGGCCCTGCTGCAGGCCGTAGGCGAGGCCGGCGGGGATCGACGGCAGGGTCTCGGCTGCAGGTTCGGCCGGGTCTGGCGGGGGCGAGGCCCGGTCCTCCAGGTAGAAGCGCCGCAGCAGGTAGAAGCTCGCATCGGCCATCGGCCGCCCGTCCGAGGCGATGCCGATCATGGCGCCACGGCTCGGCCCGGTTCCTTCGCTTGCGAACAGGCAATCGATGCTGCGATGGCGCGAAAGGCCGTCGCCGAGCTGGACCCGGTAGAGCAGCCGGAGCGCGCGCGGCACGGGCCCCTTGGTGGTCCGCTCGATCTCGATGCGGGCGTTGGGCGGATTGAGCGGCGGGATCGCCTGCCGGCAGAGGCGCGTCTGGTCGGTATCGAAATCGGCGCCGCAGCCCGCGAGGGCGAGCGTGACGGCAGCCAGAATCGACAGGAGGAGCGGGCGCATGCTGGCGTGACGGTAGCGCTTGCGGGGCCGAGGTGTCATCCCGTGCGCGGTGCAGCGCGTAAGCGATGCGCCGCAGACACGGGACCGCGCGACGAGAAGGCGCCCCCTTATTGGAGACGATCCCGCATCTGCGCAGCAGCACTATCGTGCCGCAGCGCGTGCGGGATGACACCCTTGGCTTGCTTAAGCACCGGCCTTCAGCGTCTTCGCCACGCGCGGGGCGAAATAGGTCAGCACGCCGTCGGCACCGGCGCGCTTGAAGGCGAGCAGGCTTTCCAGCATCGCCTTGTCGCCGTCGAGCCAGCCATTATTGGCGGCGGCCATGATCATCGCGTACTCGCCGGAGACCTGATAGGCGAAGGTCGGCACGCGGAAATGATCCTTCACCCGCGCCACCACGTCGAGATAGGGCAGCCCGGGCTTGATCATCACCATGTCGGCGCCTTCCTCGAGGTCGAGCATCACTTCCGCGATCGCCTCGTCCGAATTGGCCGGGTCCATCTGGTAGGTGCGCTTGTCGCCGACGAGCGTGGCATTGGTGCCGATCGCATCGCGGAACGGGCCGTAGAAGGCCGAGGCGTATTTCGCCGCATAGGCCATGATCTGCACGTCCTCATGGCCCTCGCCGTCGAGCGCCGCCCGGATCGCGCCGATACGCCCGTCCATCATGTCGGAGGGGGCGATGACGTCAGCCCCGGCGTCGGCCAGTGCCAAGGCCTGCCCGACGAGGATCTGCACGCTGGCGTCGTTGAGGACGCGCTCGCCCTCCATCACGCCGTCATGACCATGCGAGGTATAAGGGTCGAGCGCGGCGTCGCAGATGATGCCGATGCCGGGCACCTCGCGCTTGATCGCGCGCACGGCGCGGCACATCAGGTTGCCGGTATTGAGCGCCTCCGAGCCGGTGGGGTCGCGCAGGGCCTTGTCGATGAAGGGGAAGGGCGCGATCGCGGGGATGCCGAGCGCGGCGGCTTCGGCCGCCTGGCGCACGGCCTCGTCGATATTGAGGCGGTCGACGCCGGGCATCCATTCCACCGGGGAACGGGCCTCGCTGGAATCCATCAGGAAGATCGGCCAGATCAGGTCGTCGGTCGTCAGAGCCGATTCCCGCACCAGCCGGCGCGACCAGTCCGCCTTGCGGTTGCGCCGCATGCGGCGCGTCAGGCCGAGCGACGGTGCGTCGTCATGACGGGATTTCGGAGTCGGGAAGGGCCGCACGACCGGGGATTCCATGGCGATTGCCTCAAGCGATGAACGGTACGGGCGCGGCGTTCGTCATGCGGGCGAAGTCGGCCTATCGCTTCTTTATCACATCGGAACGATTCCAAAACAGGGCGCATGGTCGCAACTTTGCCGGCATCGCGGCGGCCGTGGATGGCGACGATCCCGCTCTTGCCTTGCGCATCCTTTCGCGACGAACTCTGCCTTGCTGACCGCAAGGACCTCCCGCGTGCCGAAATCGCTCTGGACAATCGTCCCCGTTCTCTTGGTTGCCGCCGGGCCGGCCATAGCCGAGGTCACGCGCCGCGACGCGATCGAAGCGCAGACCGCGAGTGCGCTGGCTTCCGCCGATTACGCCGAACGCCATTGTCCATCGCTGCGGATCGGCTGGCAGCGCATCGAGCAGAACCTGAAATCGATCAAGGGGACGGTCGAAAGCCTTCGCCGTACCGAAAGCTATGAGGAGCAGGTCACGGCGCTGCAATCGGTGGAGAAACAGCATGGCCGGGCCATGGTCTGCACCGTGCTGCCCTCCGCCCATGGCGGCTACGGGCGCGGCATCATCCTGCGTTGATGCCCAGATGGACCGCCGATCCCTCGCGTTGACAAGCCATGTCCCGCCTTCCAGAACCGCTGCCCACGGAAGCGGGATCGGACCATGACTGAAGATCGCGAGATCATCTGCGAGATTCGCGGCGCTGCCGGCGTCGTCGTGCTCAACCGGCCGAAGGCGCTGAACGCGCTGAGCCTCGGCATGGTCCGCGAGCTCGCCCGCGCGCTTGATGCCTGGGAGAACGACCCGCAGGTCACGCGCGTCGTCGTGGTCAGCACGAGCGAGAAGGCCTTTTCGGCCGGCGGCGATATCCGCTGGCTGCATGATTGCGGCAAGGCCGGGCGGCATGACGAGATGCTCGCCTTCTGGGGCGAGGAATACATCCTCAACCACCGCATCAAGACCTATCCCAAGCCCTATGTCGCGCTGATCGACGGCATCGTCATGGGCGGCGGCGTCGGCATATCCCTGCATGGCAGCCACCGCATCGCCGGAGACCGCTATCTCTTCGCCATGCCGGAGGTCGGCATCGGCTTCTTCCCGGATGTCGGCGCAACCTACGCCTTGCCGCGCCTTGAAGGCGGTTTCGGCAGCTTCCTCGCGCTCACCGGCGAGCGGGTCGGTGCGGCCGATGCGCTGGCAGGCGGCCTTGCGACCCATGGCGTGCCGAGCGAGCGCATGGCGGAGCTTGCCGATGCGCTGACCAGGCCCGGTTCTGTCGACGACATCCTTGCGGGCTTCACCCTCCAGCGCGGCCCCGGCCCCTTGCATGCTGAGCGGGCGGTGATGGCCGAGGCCTTCACGGCCGCGACCTTGCCGGAGGTGATCGCTCGTCTGCGCCAGGCTGCCGAGAAGGGCAGTGCCTTCGCCGGCAAGCTGCTGCAGACCATCGCGGTCAAGTCGCCGACCAGCGTCGCCATCGCCTTCGAGCAGATGCGGCGCGGCGCCGGGCTCGATTTCGCCGAGGCGATGCGCACGGAATATCGCATCGTCTCGCGCATTGCCCGCGGCCACGACTTCTATGAGGGCGTTCGCGCCGTGGTGATCGACAAGGACCAGGCGCCGCGCTGGCAGCCGGCGACGCTCGACGACGTCCGGCCGGCGGATATCGACGCCTATTTCGCGCCGCTCGGCGCCGACGAATTGAAGCTGGAGGGTTGAGCTTGGGCCTGGGAGGAGATGGCGAGGCCCTGCGAGGCGCCCGGACGGGTGAGGCCGAGGGCAAGCAGGCCAACCGCTGGCGGCTCGCCCTCGTCTGGTTCCTGCGCTTGCTGTCAGCCTTTTGGCTCGCCAAGGGGCTGACGGCTTGGATGGTGATCTTTGGCCTGCCCGGCAACCCGCAGCCGCCTTTCGAGAATCGCCTGCTGAGCTATCAGGCGATCATCGTCTATTTCGCGGTGATCGATCTCGTCGCCGCCGTCGGCCTCTGGCTGACCTCGACCTGGGGCGGCGTGCTCTGGCTGCTGGCCGCGATCAGCCAGATGCTGCTCGGATTCCTCTTTCCGCGCTTCGTGCCGATGACGGCCTGGCTCGTCGGACTCTATATCGGGCTGATCGCGGTCTATTTCCTGGCAACCTGGGCGGCCGAGAACGAGGCGGAATAGCTGGCGGCGTGTCGGCAGAAGGTGTCTTCCCGCGCGCTACGGCATGCAATGCCGCTGCGCAGATGCGGGACCGTCCTCAGGAAAAGGCGTCTTCTCGTCGCGCGGTCCCGTGTCTGCGCCGCGCACGGGATGACAGCGCGGGTCAGCCGCGCTGGTTCGCAATGACGGTTGGGGCGCCTGACCGCTCGATTGCTCCGAGTCATGGTAAGAATCGCTTTAGCTTAAGCGTTTCTGGCTTCACTTACGATTCACCCAAAGGGGTAAATCCCTGATTCATCCTGATATTTAAACTCGTTTTCATCCGCTCCAGCATATGGTGTTTTTCAGAAGCGGACCGGGAGGCAAATCCTGGCCGACACACAACAGGCGGGATATACCATGAAAGCGAGCGTCAAGACTTCTGATGTTGCCAAGACCGGCGATGCAGATCTCAACGTGAAGCCTCTTTATCTTGAGTCCCTCACGCTGGTGGAGCGGCTGCATCGCCGCCTGCTCGATGTCATCAAGGATGAGTTCGAGCGTCGTGGCCGTGACGACGTCAACAGCGTGCAGGCCCTGCTGCTCTACAATATCGGCGATGCCGAGCTGTCGGCGAGCGAGCTGCGCACCCGCGGCTACTATCTCGGCTCGAACGTGTCCTACAACGTCAAGAAGCTGGTCGAGCTCGGCTATCTCCACCATGCCCGGTCGCGCATCGACCGCCGTTCGGTCCGCATCAGCCTGACCGAGAAGGGTGCCAGCGTGCACGACATCGTGAAGGGCGTGTACGACAAGCATGTCCGCACGGTCGAGCAGATCGGGGGCATCGCGGCCGACGACTTCGAGCGGATGAACAACGCCCTGCTGCGCCTCGAGCGCTTCTGGACCGATCAGATCCGCTACAAGCTCTGAGATATCAGTCGCTTCTCGGCGACGACCTGTTTATCCGCCTGCCAGGACGCGGCCGGGACAACCTCCCGGTCGCGCCGGCGCGTTTCCGGTCGCTGCCGGGGGCACTGTTGTTTTGCAGCCATGCATGCAGCAAAAGCGGGCCATGCCCTAAATTCGCCTCTGTCATCACGCCTCGTTAACTGTGCTAGGACACCGTCGGCGGCAGTGAGCTTGTCCGTCGCGCCAGTGCATCGCCAGCGTCGCCTGTTCCGGCGACGTTTTTGTGTGGTCTACGTGCTTGCGTGAAGTCTTGAAGAGGGAAGAGATGTCGCATTTGAGCCTGACCCGCCGCGAAACCGTGCTGGCCCTGCTGTCGGGCGCCGCCACGGCCGCTGCTGCACCGGCGCTCGCCCAGCAGGCCGAGTGGCGCCAGAGCTACGATGCCGGCGCCCGCAACGCGGTGGCGCGCTCCTCGACGCCGATGCTCTCAGCCGAGGCCCTGCAGGCGACCGAGCAGGCGATCGTGGCCTATCGCGATCTCGCGGCGCGTGGCGGCTGGCCGCAGGTTCAGTTGCCCGACCGCATGAACGTGGGTGCGAAGGGGCCGGGCGTGGTGGCCCTGCGCCGCCGCCTGATCGTCACCGGCGATCTCGATGCCGCGGCCGGCGAGAGCAGCATCTATGACTCCTATGTCGAGGCGGGCGTGCGCCGCTTCCAGTCGCGCGTCGGCCTGTCGACGACGGGCGCGATCAACCGCGCCACCGTCGCCGCGCTCAACGTGCCGATCGACCGCCGCATCCGCCAGCTCGAGACCAATGTCGTCCGGCTGCGCAGCTGGTCCGGCAACCTCGGCGGGCGCTATGTCGTCGCCAACATCCCGGCCGCTACGGTGGAGACCGTCGAGAACGGCCATGTCGCGACGCGCCATGCTGCCGGCGTCGGCAAGATCGACCGCCAGTCGCCGCTGTTGCAGACGAAGATTCCCGAAGTCAATTTCAACCCGACCTGGACGGTTCCGGCCTCGATCATCCGCAAGGATCTGATCCCGACCATGCGCAAGCAGCCGAACTACCTGACCGAGAACAAGATCCGCATCATCTCGCCGAATGGCGGCGAGATCGCGCCGGCGAGCGTCAACTGGAATTCCGATGAGGCGACGCGCTACACCTTCCGGCAGGATCCGGGCGGCGAGTTCAACTCGCTCGGCTTCGTGCGCATCAATATCCCGAGCCCGCACGGCGTCTACATGCACGACACCCCGTCGAAGGGCATCTTCGGCGACGATTACCGCTTCGTTTCCTCGGGCTGCATGCGCGTCCAGAACGTGCGCGACTATGTCGCCTGGCTCCTGAAGAACACCCCCGGCTGGGACCGCGCCAAGATCGACGAGACCATCCAGTCCGGCCAGCGCGTCAATGCCCGCATCGCCGATCCGGTGGCGTGCTACTGGGTCTATGTCACCGCCTGGGCCACGCCCGATGGCGGCGTGCAGTTCCGCGACGACATCTACAACAAGGACGGCCTCGGACCGGCGCCTGTCGCCGCGCTGCAGGGTGATCAGGACATCTGACGCTTGCGATTTACGCGCGTTTCGAAAAGCCCGCCGGTCTCCGGCGGGCTTTTTCATGGAACGAAGTTGCTCGGCTGGCGTCAGCGCGTCAGCCAGGATGGCGCGACATAGCCGACGCAGCGCGCTTCCCCGCGGCCAGGGTTCATGACCTCGAAGGCCGGAACGGGGCAGTTGTTTCCGGGCGCGCCATTGTTGAGGCGAGAGATGTTGCTGTAGCCGTCCGGTGACCAGCGATAGACGCTCGTCGATCCGCCCGGATAATATTGCCTGGTCACCGTCCAGGTTTCGGCTGTCGCCTCCTGGCTCGGCAATGGCAGCGACAGGACGAAGGCGCTCGCGCCACCGAGAAATGCCTTCTTGAGCTGCTTGGAGATCGGCTGAGTCGAAGCTGAAACACGACTCGCGTTCTGTTTTGGGGCGTTCTGTGTCATCGAGAGGCATCCAGTGTTGCGCTAGGTCAGGCACAGCAAGCCGCAAGCCATAATTTGTTAACCATAATGTGGGCGCCTCGATGTCCTGGGCGGAAGCGCCAGGTTCCGGCTCCTTCTGTGCGGAGTTGGGAGCGACCCAGCCGCGACTTGCGCCGCCCGTGGGCGGTCAGCGGTTCCTACGGAGGAGCTTCGCGGCACCGGCCGCAAGCGCCATGATCGCGAGCAGCCAGGCCGTGCCGCCAAACAACGTCCCATAGCCGTGGCTTGCGATCAGGGGCGTGCTGGCCAGCGGCGAGCAGAACTGGCCGATGAAGATCGAGGCGGTCAGGATGCCGCCCGCCATGCCCCGCGACCGCCGGGGTGCCAGGTCGAGCGCCATCGCGACGAAGCTCGGCGAAACCAGCGCATAGCCGGCCCCGATCAGGAGCGCCGCGATGAACAGCAGCGGCGTCGATGCCGCGCCGGAGAGGGACAGGAAGCCCAGCGCCATCGCGGCATAGCCGGCGGCGAAGATGCCTGCGGAGCCGAACATCTGCCGGACGCGCCGATAAAGCAGGGCGCAGCCGCCACCCGAGATCATCAGCAGGCCGAGGACCGTGCCGGTCATCGGCGCGCTCTCGTAGCCCCGGACCTCCAGGAAGAACGAGATCTGCGTCGGCATCAGGAAGAAGATCATGTTCGTCAGGCCCTGAAGCAGGACCAGCGCGGCGAGCAGGCGGCGCCAGGATGGGTGTCCGCCATCGCCATCCGCCGGCAGTACACCCGACGCGGCTGCGATGCGCGGCGGCTCGATGATGGCCAGCCACATCAACGGCAGGAAGATCGCTGCCAGCCCATAGATCGCGAAAGGCAGGCGCGGCGACAGGGTTGCGGCCCAACCCGCTAGTGAAATGAAGACCAGCCCGCCGAAATTCCGCGCCGAGATCTGCAAGCCCGTCAGCGCGTTGCGGTCGTCCCCGGCGAAGTAGTCGCCGATCAGCGCGGTCTGGGCCGTCATGATCAGGGCGACGGCGACACCGAGCACGAGGCGGCTGGCGAAAATGGAGGGCAGATCGGGCAGGGCGAGCCCGGCACAGCCTGCGATCACGAATAGCACGACGCCGGTGAGCAGCATCGCGCGCCGGCCGATGCGGTCTGCTGCGAAGCCCGCCAGCGGTGCGAACAGCGCGACGCTGAGTGAGGGCGCCGGCACCAGAAGCCGCGTCAGCAGCGCGGTGTTCGGGTCATCCGCGAACAGGCGCTCGATGCTCGGAAGCGCCGGGCTGATCGTCGCGTTCGCCATTGTGGTGAGCGACGCCGCCATCAGGAGCGCGGCGGCGCGCGGATCTCTCCAGATCGGTCTTTCCCTTGTTCCAACAAGGCTTTCCATGGTTTCTCCTCTTGCCGATTTCATCCGTTCGGCAGAGCCTACGAATTCAAGTCGACTTGAGGTCAAGCATGCTGTTGCTGGATATCGGAGAGGTCGCGGAGCGCTCGGGCGTGCCGGCCTCGGCCCTGCGCTATTACGAGGAGATCGGCCTCATCCGTTCGGAGGCGCGACGCGGCCTGCGCCGACAATACGATCCCGATGTCCTGCTCAGGCTCTCGCTGATCGGGCTCGGCAAGACCGCCGGCTTCTCGCTGGAGGAGATCGCCGCGATGTTCGGCGCGGACGGGCAGCCGAACATCCCGCGCGAGCAGTTGCGGGCGCGGGCTGACGAATTGCAGCGGCAGATGATCGGGTTGAGGACGCTGCGCGATGCGCTCCGTCATGTCGCGGACTGCCGGGCGCCGACTCACCTGGAATGTCCGGCTTTCCGGGCATTGCTGAGGACCGCTTCGCGCCGGCCGCTCGCCTACACGCCGTCTCGTCCGGAAGAGGAGAAGAATTTGCTACCGAAGCGGCGAAAACGGGGTGGCTGATGGCTGCGGCGATACAGCTTTTCCTCCGCGCCATCTATCGCTTGGACAGCCCCCCGCCACATGATAGGGGAGCCGCGACGGAGCCGGGCGCTCACCGGCCGTTGAACTTCAGGAGCCGGACATGACCGAAGCCGCGCTGGACAAGCACCTCTCGAACTCCTTCTTCGGCGCTTCGCTGCATGATGCCGATCCCGAGATCGCCCGCGCGATCGACCTGGAGCTCGGTCGCCAGCGCGACGAGATCGAGCTGATCGCCTCCGAGAACATCGTCTCCCGCGCCGTGCTCGAGGCGCAGGGCTCGGTGATGACCAACAAATATGCCGAGGGCTATCCGGGCCGGCGCTATTATGGCGGCTGCCAGTTCGTCGACATCGCCGAAAAGCTCGCGATCGAACGCGCCACGCGGCTCTTCGGCTGCACTTACGCGAACGTCCAGCCGAATTCCGGCTCGCAGGCCAACCAGGGCGTCTTCATGGCTCTGATGCAGCCGGGCGATACCTTCATGGGCCTCGACCTCGCCGCCGGCGGGCACCTGACCCATGGCGCGCCGGTCAACCAGTCCGGCAAGTGGTTCAACGTCGTGTCTTATGGCGTCTGCGTCGTCGACCAGATGATCGACTACGACGCGATGGAGCGCCTCGCAGTCGAGCACAAGCCGAAGATGATCGTGGCCGGCGGCTCCGCCTATGCCCGTCACTGGGATTTCGCCCGCTTCCGCGAGATCGCCGACAAGGTCGGCGCCTATCTCTTCGTCGACATGGCGCATTTCGCCGGGCTCGTCGCCGGTGGCGCGCATCCCTCGCCGTTCCCGCACGCCCATGTCGTGACCACCACGACGCACAAGACGCTGCGCGGCCCGCGCGGCGGCATGATCCTGACCAATGACGAGGCGATCGCGAAGAAGGTCAATTCGGCGATCTTCCCGGGTATCCAGGGCGGTCCGCTGATGCATGTGATCGCGGCCAAGGCGGTCTCGTTCCAGGAGGCGCTGCAGCCGGAGTTCAAGGCCTACGCACATGCTGTCGTCGCCAACGCCAAGGCGCTGGCCGAGACGCTGAAGTCGAAGGGCTTCGACCTCGTCACCGGCGGCACCGACAACCATCTGATGCTGGTCGACCTGCGCTCGAAGAAGCTGACCGGCAAGGCGGCGGAAGCCGCGCTCGGCCGCGCCCACATCACCTGCAACAAGAACGGCATCCCGTTCGACCCCGAGAAGCCGATGACGACCTCGGGCATCCGCCTCGGCACGCCTGCGGCGACCTCGCGCGGCTTCGGCATCGCCGAGTTCAAGCAGGTCGGCGAACTGATCGCCGAGGTGCTGGACGGTCTCGCTGCCCATGGCGAGGAAGGCAACGCCGCGATCGAGCAGGCGGTCACCGCCAAGGTCAAGGCGCTGACGGCGCGCTTCCCGATCTACTGAGACCGGATCGGGAAACCATCCCGCTTCGCGCTCAGGGGAACGTGCCCTTGAGCTCGAACATGATCAGGTTCTCGCTCTGGTTCCCCATGTCGGGGCGGTTCCGGCGGCTGAGATCCACGCCCAGCTTCAGGCTCTCGGCCACCCTGTAGGAGGCCGAGGCGCTGCCGGTGACGTTGTCGTCCTTGATCTTGGCGGCAACCGACAGGCCGAAACGATCCTTGTTGGCGCTGAGCCTCAATGTGAGGTCGACCTTCGGCTGTGTCAGGTCGAGCTTGTTGGCCGCGGTCAGGCTGATCACACCGTATTTGAGCCCGACTTCGCTGGTGATTTCGGGCGCCTTCAGGTTGGCGGTGACGATCTGCAGCGACAGGTCGATCTTGAGCTGCTCCCATTCCAGCTTGCCGGTCACCTTCCCGCCAAAGCGCTCGGCCGTGGGGTCGAAGACGAGGCCGCCGACGCCGAGCTTCAGCGCGCCGACCTTCAGCACTTCGAACTTGAGCTTCTCCAGCTCCCGGATGCCCATGCCGTAGATCGTGCCGGAGGGCTTGGTGATGTAGAGCGCGACGCCGGCGCCGACCGCCAGAACCGCGCCGACCACATAGAGAATGCCTTTGTTGTGATCGACCCAGACGCCGACCGCCGATGATTTCGCCGCGTCCTCGAAGTTCTTCAGCTGCTTTTCCAGAGCCTTGAACTTCGACGATTCCTTGATCTGCTTGATATAGGCCTCGGTCGCGGCCGTTTTCACGCCATCGACAACCGAAGACTGCAGCTTGCCGATCTCTTCTGGGCTCAACTGGGAGCTGGCGGTCGGGCTGCGGGATTTCGCGAAGCTCAGGACCGCATTCTCGGCTGCCTTGAGCAGCGCCGGGTTCTTGAAGGTCTGGACGATGCGCTCGGGGGACCGGGCGATCTCGGAATCGAGCAGATCGAAGGCCAGCAGCACCAGGCCGCCGAACGCTTCGCCCATGTTGCCCTCGTTCTCTGCCATGATAGAAGCTCCGCCGCGCGCGCTGTGAAGGTCGAGTGTTCGTCGTCTCAGCGCGCCCTGAGGTTCATCGCCGCCGCATCATAGCAGCCTCTGGGCATCTGGCGCGGAAACCGGTGCTGGGGCAAAGAAGCGTCGGTCGCCCCGCCGATCAGGCATTCCGAAGGATAAGCGCATGCGCTGCCCCTATTGCAGCTCCCTCGACACGCAGGTGAAGGACTCCCGTCCCACCGACGACCACGCCTCGATCCGCCGCCGCCGGGTCTGTCCCGATTGCGGCGGCCGCTTCACCACCTTCGAGCGCGTGCAGCTGCGCGAATTGACCGTCGTGAAGCGGTCGGGGCGGCGCACGCCCTTCGACCGCGACAAGCTGGAGACCTCGATCGCTCACGCCTTGCGCAAGCGCCCGGTCGCGCCGGAGCGGATCGAGCGCATGGTCAACGGCATCGTCCGCCAGCTGGAAAGCGCGGGCGAGGCGGAGATCCAGAGCTCGGCCATCGGCGAGCTGGTGATGGAAGGGCTCAAGGGCCTCGACGACGTCGCCTATGTCCGCTTCGCCTCGGTCTACAAGAATTTCCGCGAAGCTAAGGACTTCGAGGAGCTGCTCGGCCAGCTCGGCACGATCGAGGAGGAGGGCGTCTCCGCCCCGCCGCGACGCGTCGATGACTGATCCCAAGCCGCTTTCGGGCGACGATCGCGCGTCGGAACGTAAGCGGGAGACCGACCGCCTCTTCATGCGCCAGGCGCTCGCCTATGGCGCGCGCGGCCTCGGCACGACCGCGACCAACCCCTCCGTCGGCGCCATCGTCACCCGCGACACGCCGGATGGTCCCGTGGTCGTCGCGCGCGGCCATACCCAGCCCGGCGGCCGCCCGCATGGCGAGGCGCACGCCTTCTCGCGAGCGGGCGCCGCTTCGATGGGCGGCACGCTCTATGTCACGCTCGAACCCTGCTCGCATCGTTCGGTGCGCGGCGGCATCCCTTGCGTCGAGCACACCATCCTCTCGGGCGTGAAGCGCGTCGTCTCGGCGATGTCCGATCCCAACCCCTTCATCGCCGGGCTCGGCCATGCGTTGCTGCGTACGGCCGGCATCGAGGTCACGGTCGGCGTGCTGGAGGGCGAGGCGCGGCAAGCGCATCGCGGCTATCTCACGCGCATCACGCAGGGCCGCCCGATGGTGACCTTCAAGATTGCCCGCACCGCCGATGGCTATGCCGGCGGGGCAGGAGGCGTGCCGCTCGCCGTGTCGAGCCGGGTCGCCGGTGGTTGGGTCCATCTCCAGCGCGCGCACCACGATGTCATCATGCTCGGCATCGGCTCGGTGCTGTCCGACGATCCGCAACTGACCGTGCGCCTGCCCGGCATGGCGGATCGCTCGCCGATCCGCGTCATCCTCGACACGCATCTGCGCCTGCCGCTGGCGTCGAAGCTCGTTCGCACGGCCCATGAGGTTCCCGTCTGGGTGATCGCGGCCGAGACGGCGCCGATCGAACCGGAACAGGCGCTGGTCGCGGCCGGGGTCGAGGTCATGCGGGTCTCGCTGGGCTCCGACGGTCATCTCGACCTGCGCGAGGCGCTGACCCTGCTCGGCACGCGAGGCATCAACCGCGTCTTCTCGGAAGGCGGACCGCGCATCGGCGAGAAGCTCGCGCTTGAAGGGCTGGCGGACGAGGTCATCGTCTCAACCTCGCCGAAAACGCTGGGGCAGCCCGGCATTGTTGCTGTGCGTCCGGGGCTTGCCGCCCAGTTGGCCGACCCCGATCTATACGCCCTTGTCGAGGCCTGTCAGATCGGTCAGGACCGTTTCGAGCATTTTTCGAGGAGAGGCTGATGTTCACCGGCATCGTCACCGCCATCGGCGAGGTCGTGGAGGCCGAGCGCAAGGGGCCGAGCCTCAAGCGCCTCGCCATCGCTTGCCCCTATGAGGCCGAGGGGATCGCCATCGGCGCCTCGATCGCCTGTGCCGGCGTCTGCCTGACCGTGACCGCCCTGCGTGCCCGCACCGATGGCGAGTCCGGCTGCGTCTTCCAGGTCGAGGCTGCCGCCGAGACGCTGGCCAAGACCTCCGTCGGCTCGTGGGAACCGGGCACGCGGATCAATCTGGAACGCTCGCTCAAGGTCGGCGAGGAGCTCGGCGGCCATCTCGTCACCGGCCATGTCGACGGCGTCGGGCGCATCCTCAAGATCGAGGCGATCGAGCCCGATCCGGACGAGCCCTGGGGCGCGACCGCGCGTTTCCATATCCGCGCGCCGCAGGGGCTGCCCCGCTTCATCGCGACCAAGGGCTCGATTTGCCTCGACGGTACCTCGCTCACCGTCAATTCGGTGGAGGACGATGTCTTCACCGTCCTGCTGATTCCGCACTCCTTCGCGGTCACCACCTGGGGCCAGCGCGGGGAGGGCGACCCCGTTCATGTCGAGGTCGATCTGATGGCACGGTATGCCGCGCGGCTTGCGGAGGCGCGCCCGCAAGGGTAACCAGCCCGATCACATTCCAAGAAGGATAGAAGAAATGGCCGGACCCCGGCAGACCTCGGCCGACAAGGCCGCAACTCCTGCCGTCGAGATCGACGGCGCTCGCGTCCTCGTGGTCGAGGCGCGCTTCTACGACAAGTACGCCGACGAATTGCTGGCGGGCGCGATGGCGGCGCTGGAAGAAGCCGGCTGCCGCGTCGATGTCGTCACCGTTCCCGGTGCGCTGGAAATCCCCTCGGCGATCGTCATCGGCCTGCGCGCCGCCGACGAGGCCGTCGACCCCTATGAGGCCGTCGTCGCTCTCGGAACCGTCATCCGCGGCGAGACCGGCCATTACGACATCGTCGCCGGCGAAAGCTCGCGCGCGCTGATGGATCTCTCGGTCGCCTTCGCGCTTCCGCTCGGCAACGGCATCCTGACCGTCGAGAACGAGGCGCAGGCCTGGGCTCGCGCCAATCGCGAGGATATGAACAAGGGCGGCGGCGCCGCCGAAGCGGCGCTCGCCGTGCTGCGCTACAAGCGCTCGCTGGCGGAGCCGTCCCAATGAGCCGCGCCGAGAAGCGGCGCGGCGCGCGGCTCTCGGTCGTGCAGGCGCTCTACGAGATGGAAATCGGCGGCCGTGGCGTCGTCGAGGCGATGGCCGAGTTCGAGCATTTCTGGATCGGCAAGGAGGTCGAGGAGATCGAATTGCCGCAAGCCGAAATCGCCTTCTTCCGCGATATTCTCAGTGGCGTCGTCCGTGAGCAGCGCCTGGTGGATCGTACCGTCGACGAGTTGCTGGCCAAGGACTGGCCGCTGAAGCGGGTCGAGGCAGTGGTCCGCGCGATCCTGCGCGCGGGTGCTTATGAGCTCGCCTTCCGCAAGGACGTGCCGGCGCGTGCCGTGATCTCGGAATATGTCGCGGTCGCGCGCGCCTTCTATCAGGGCGAGGAGATCGGCATGGTCAACGCCGTGCTCGATCGCATGGCCCGCGACTTCCGCGCCGACGAGTTCGATATCCCGGCGGCGTAGGTTGTCCTCAACCGTCATCCCGGGCGACCGAAGGGAGACCCGGGATCCATTCCGGAGCGCTTCCGAATAAGGTTCAGGCATGGATCCCGGATCGGCGCAGCTTCGCTGCTTGTCCGGGATGACCTTGGAATAGTTGCGGAGCTTCGCTGCCCCATGGCTGACAATCAGCGCCCCGGCGAATTCGAGCTGATCGCCCGCTATTTCGCGCCGATCGCCGGGCCGGGCGGGCTTGGCCTTCTTGACGATGCCGGGCTGCTGCGGCCCGGCCGCGGCTACGAGGTCGTTGTCACCGCCGACGCCCTTGTCGCCGGCGTCCATTTCTTCCCCGACGACCCGCCGGACGCGATCGGCTGGAAGGCGCTGGCCGTCAATCTCTCCGACCTCGCCGCCAAGGGCGCGAAGCCCGAGGGCTTCGTCCTGACGCTCGCCTTGCCGCGCGGCTGGACCGAGGGCTGGCTTGCCGATTTCGCCGCCGGCCTTGCCCGCATGGCCGAAGCGGCCGGTTGCCCGCTGATCGGCGGCGACACCGTCTCGACCTCGGGGCCGCTCACCCTGTCGATCACCGCCTTCGGCACGGTCCCGGCCGGGCGGATGGTCAGGCGCTCCGGTGCGAAGCCCGGCGATATCGTGCTCGTCTCCGGCAGCATTGGCGACGGAGCGCTCGGTCTCAAGGTCCATGGCCCGGACAAGCCGGGCTGGGTTGCCGGACTCGGGGTCGACGATCGCGCCTTCCTTGCCGATCGCTATCTGCATCCGCAGCCACGTCATGCGCTGGCCGACGCGCTGCAGCGCCATGCCTCGGCCGCCATGGACGTTTCCGACGGGCTCGTCGGCGATCTCTCGAAGCTGCTGGAAGCCTCTGGCGTCGGCGCCGAAATCGATCTCGGCGAGGTTCCGCTCTCGGGGGCGGCCCGCGCCGCGCTCATGGCTGTTCCCGCATTGGCGGAACTGGCCTGGACCGGCGGAGACGATTACGAAATTCTCTGCACGGCCTCGGAAAGGGAATATCCTGCTCTGATCACGGCCGCAGAGGGAACGATGCTTTCGCTGGTCCCGATCGGGCGGATCTCGGACGAGGCCGGCGTGGTGACTTATCGCGAGAAGGGTGAGGCGCGCCGCTTCGCGCAGGGCTCCTTCTCTCATTTCTGACAGCGGCGCATCATGGCGGCCGCGAGGCGCGTTGTGATGAATCAGCATTTCTCGGCTCTCGATGGCGACAAGCTGGCCAAGCGCAACGCGCTGGTGCTCGCGGGCGCGCAGGCGCTCGGCGGCGCCAACCCGGCGATCATCGTCTCGCTCGGCGGCATCGTCGGCGCCCAGCTCGTCGCGGACCAGGCTTTCGCGACCGTGCCGGTCAGCCTGCTCCAGCTCGGCATCGCCGCGGGCGTGATCCCGGCCGCGATGGTCATGCGCCGGCTCGGGCGGCGCAACGGCTACCTGATCGGCGCGCTCGTCGGCGCGGCCGGCGCGAGCATCGCGGCCGGCGGTGTTTCGCTGCGCCTGTTCTGGCTGTTCTGCTTGGGCACCTTCGTCTGCGGGCTCTACGGCTCCTTCGTCCAGAGCTATCGCTTCGCCGCCGCCGATACCGCGACCGATGCCTTCCGGCCACGCGCGATCTCCTGGGTGATGATCGGCGGGCTCGCCGCGGGCGTCATCGGCCCGCAATCGGTCTACTGGACGCGCGACCTGACGCCGGCCGCGCCCTTCGCCGCCAGCTTCCTCGCCCAGGGCATGCTGGCGCTGATCGCGATCCTGATCGTCTCGCGTCTGCGCGCCCCGCCGGTCGCGGCGGTCCGGTCGGGCGGCGGGCGCCCGCTCGGGGTGATCATGCGCCAGCCGAAGTTCATCGCCTCGGTCACCGCCTCGCTCGTCGCCTATGGCCTGATGAGCTTCGTCATGACGGCGGCGCCGATGGCGATGGTCGCCTGCGGCCATTCGGTCGGCGACGCCACGCTTGGCATCCAGTGGCATGTGCTGGCGATGTTCGGGCCAAGCTTCTTCACCGGCCGTCTGATCGCCCACTTCGGCAAGGGCACGGTGACCGCCGTCGGGCTCGGCCTGACGGCGCTGGCCGCCGTCGTCGGTCTTTCGGGCCTGAGCGTCGGCCATTTCTGGCTGGCCCTGATCCTGCTCGGCGTCGGCTGGAATTTCGGCTTCATCGGCGCGACCGCACTGGTGACCGACTGCTACCGGCCGGAAGAGCGCGTGAAGGTGCAGGCCGCCAACGATTTCCTCGTCTTCGGCTCTGTCGCGATCGCCTCCTTCTCGTCGGGCGGCCTGCTCAGCCATGGCGGCTGGGAGGTCGTGAACTGGCTGGTCTTCCCGCCGGTCGCCATCGCCCTGGCGCTGGTGGCATGGCAGCGCTTCCAGCGTCCGGCCACGGCCTGAGCCACTGGCAGATCCCTGATCGGAGCAAACGCATGACCAACCGTGCCTTCCCGCCTGCGACCGGCCAGGTTCCGCCCGGCGCCATCGGGCATAATCGCGGTGTCGTCTGCTCCAACTACGCCTTCATGCCGCCGGAGGGCGTGCTGGTCAGCCGGCTGCCACAATACCGGGACACGATCGTGCGCGTCCTCACGGGGCCGGTGATGGGCGCGGCCTTCGCCCAATATGTCCTCGAGATCGCCCCTGGCGGTGGCACGCCGGCCGCTTTCGGCGAGGACGGTATCCAGCATTTCTTCTACGTCCTCTCCGGCGAGGCGCGGATCGTGGTCGCTGGCGGCGCGGCGCAGGCGCTCACGGCTGGCGGCTTCGCCTACCTCCCGCCGGCAACGCCCTTCACGCTGTGCAACGAATCGGCGGAGGGCATCCGCGTGCTCGCTCTGCGCAAGCGCTACGAGGCCGTACCAGGTCTTGCCGTGCCAGAGCCGATCGTCTCGCATCAGGACGCCGTGCCGATCACGAATCACACTGGCATGACGGGGCGCGGCTTCCAGTTCCTGCTGCCCTATGGCGACATGCGCTTCGATTTCGAGATGAACCTGATGTGGTTCAAGCCGGGCGTCTGCTTCCCGGCGGTCGAGACCCACGTGATGGAGCACGGCCTCTACATGCTGGAAGGGCAGGGGCTCTACTTGCTCGGCGCCGACTGGCACGAGATCTGGGCGCGGGATTTCATCTGGATGGGCGGCTTTTGCCCGCAACAGTTCTATCCGACGGGCTACGGCGATGCCTGCTACCTGCTCTACAAGAACGTCAACCGCGACCTCGCGCTCTGACGATCCGCCATCCGCTCTGACATCCGATGAAATTTGTAAGCCGGGGCGTTTGCGCTCCTCGCCGAAACTTGCCACAAATTCGCCTGACACTGGCGACGCGGAGCGGGCCTTGAGTCTTTAGGGCCCGTTTTTTCGCTGCCTGACGTCCAACGCTGCAAAAATGAGGAGCGACAGCGCTCCCGCCGACTGCAAGCTCTAGGGTCAGGAAATCGAATGTCAGCTCTGCTTCTCATCATCATATTGAGTGCGCTTTCCATAGCCTACGGCGTCTGGGCCTATGGCGATGTGATGAAGCGCGATGCCGGCAACCAGCGCATGCAGGAGATTTCCGGTGCGGTTGCCGAAGGCGCGCAGGCCTATCTCAAACGCCAGTACATGACTATTTCCATGGTCGGCGTCGTTCTCTTCGTCGTTCTCGCCTGGCTGCTCGGCAAATGGGTAGCGATCGGCTTCCTGATCGGCGCGGTGCTTTCGGGCATGGCGGGCTTCATCGGCATGAACGTCTCGGTGCGCGCCAATGTCCGCACGGCCCAGGCTGCGATGCAGTCGCTGGGCGAGGGCCTCGATGTCGCCTTCAAGGCGGGCGCCGTCACCGGCATGCTCGTCGCCGGCCTCGCGCTGCTCGGCGTCGCCGTCTATTACGGCGTCCTGACCTCCTATCTCGGTTTTGAGCCTTCCAGCCGCACGGTGATCGATTCGCTGGTGGCTTTGGGCTTCGGCGCTTCGCTGATCTCGATCTTCGCCCGTCTCGGCGGCGGCATCTTCACCAAGGGCGCCGACGTTGGCGCCGACCTCGTCGGCAAGGTTGAGGCCGGCATTCCCGAGGACGATCCGCGCAACCCGGCGACCATCGCCGACAATGTCGGCGACAATGTCGGCGACTGCGCCGGCATGGCCGCCGACCTGTTCGAGACCTATGCGGTGACGCTGGTCGCGACCATGGTGCTCGCCGCGATCTTCTTCGCCGGCCAGCCGGCACTCGGTACGATGATGCTCTACCCGATGGCGATCGGCGCGGCCTGCATCGTCACCTCGATCATCGGCACCTTCTTCGTGAAGCTCGGCGCCAACCAGTCGATCATGGGCGCGCTCTACAAGGGCTTCATTGCGGCCGGCGTGCTTTCCGTCGGCGCGATCGCTGCCGTGAACTACGCCATGTTCGGCGGCTTCTCGGCCGCCTTCAAGACGGTGCAGGGCGTCAGCTTCACCTCGGGCGGGCTCTTCGCCTGCGCGCTGGTCGGCCTCGCGGTGACGCTGCTCATCGTCATCATCACCGAGTACTATACCGGCACCGGCAAGCGCCCGGTGGTCTCGATCGCCCAGGCCTCGGTCACCGGCCACGGCACCAACGTCATCCAGGGCCTCGCGGTATCCCTGGAATCGACCGCGCTGCCGACAATCGTCATCATCGCCGGCATCATCGCCTCCTACAGCCTTGCCGGCCTGTTCGGCATCGCCATCGCGACCACCGCCATGCTGGCGCTGGCCGGTGTCGTCGTGGCGCTCGATGCCTTCGGCCCGGTGACGGACAATGCCGGCGGCATCGCCGAGATGGCGGGCCTGCCCAAGGAAGTGCGCAGCTCCACCGACGCGCTCGATGCGGTCGGCAACACCACCAAGGCGGTGACCAAGGGCTATGCCATCGGTTCGGCCGGCCTCGGCGCGCTGGTGCTCTTCGCCGCCTATACCTCGGACCTGAACTTCTTCATCTCCGAGGCCAACAAGGCGGGCTCGACGGCCTTCCAGTACTTCAAGGGCGTGACCGTCGATTTCTCGCTGTCCAACCCCTATGTCGTCGTCGGTCTGCTGCTCGGCGGCCTCATCCCCTTCCTCTTCGGCGGCATGGGCATGACGGCGGTCGGGCGCGCGGCGGGCTCCGTCGTCGAGGAAGTGCGCCGGCAGTTTAAGGAGAAGCCCGGCATCATGGAAGGCAAGGACCGGCCCGATTACGGCCGTGCCGTCGACATGCTGACGCGGGCCGCGATCAAGGAAATGGTCGTGCCCTCGCTCCTGCCGGTGCTGGCGCCGATCGTGACCTATTTCGTGATCTACTGGATCGCCGGCAAGAACAACGCCTTCGCGGCTGTCGGCGCCATGCTGATGGGCGTGATCGTCACCGGCATCTTCGTCGCGATCTCGATGACCTCGGGCGGCGGCGCCTGGGACAATGCCAAGAAGAGCTTCGAGGACGGCTTCGTCGACAAGGACGGCGTGCGCCATCTCAAGGGCTCGGACGCGCACAAGGCCTCGGTGACCGGCGACACCGTCGGCGACCCCTACAAGGACACGGCGGGCCCCGCCGTGAACCCGGCGATCAAGATCACCAACATCATCGCGCTGCTGCTCCTGGCGATCCTGGCGCATTCCTGATCGCGATCGGCACCGAGATGCTCACGGACCCGCGGCGCAAGCCGCGGGTTTTTCGTTGGGCAGAGCCGAATGAGTTTTCTCGGAAACGCGCCGTCATCCCGGGCTTGCCCCGGGATCCATCGAAGGGCTCCGGAGCTCTACGATGGATTCCGGATCGGCGCTGCTGCGCAGCTTGTCCGGGATGACGCCGCGTTTTCGTCAGAAAGCAGAGCACTCGGGTTGGCCGTCAGAAAATCTTTGCAGCCAAAAGCTTGCGGCTGCTCCTTGAATCAAATCGGCAAGCCCTTGAATCAAGCTTGGAAGCTACGGCCGGGTCCGTAGCGTTCCCGCATGCGCCGCCGCCGGCGCGCTGGCATGGTCCTGCCAACTCCAGGAGGAACCATGTCCGCCCGAACGCTCGATCATCCTGCCGCCACCCCGAACCGTGCCGTGGAGCTTGCTCTTCTGCTGGTGCTGGCCGGGCTCTGGGGCGGCTCCTACACCTTCATCAAGCTCGGCGTGGAGACGATCCCGCCGCTGACCCTGATCACCGCCCGGACGCTGATCGCCGGCCTCGTCCTGCTCGTCGTCATCCGCTGGCGCGGCCTGCGGCTGCCGCGCGATCTTGCGACCTGGCGCTTGTTCCTCGTCCAGGCCGGCCTCAACAGCGCCGTGCCCTTCACGCTGATCGCCTGGGCCGAGCGCAGCGTCGATGCGGGGCTCGCCACGATCCTGAGCTCGACGAGCCCGATCTTCGTCGTCCTGCTGTCCTGCTTCTCGGCTTCGGCCGAGCGCTTGCCGGGCCTGCGCCTCGCCGGCATCGCGGCCGGCCTCGCCGGCACTGTCCTCATTGTCGGCACGCAGGCGATGACGGGTTTCGGCGAGCAACTCTGGGCGCAGCTGGCGCTGGTCGCGGCCAGCATCTGCTATGGCGGCGCGGCCTTGTTCGGGCGGAGCTTCAAGGGGCTGGATCCGATCATGCCGGCGGCCGGCTCGCTGCTCTGCGGCGCGCTCGTCCTGCTGCCGCTCAGCCTGATGCTGGACCGGCCCTGGACGCTGTCGCCCTCGGCCCAGTCGATCCAGGCGCTGATCGCGCTCTCGCTCGTCTCCACGGCCCTGGCCTTCGTGATCTATTTCCGATTGATCGCACGGCTGGGCGCGGTCGCGACGACATCCGTCGCCTATCTCAGGGTGCCGACCGGCGTGTTGATCGGCATGGTCTTCCTGGGGGAGGCGCTGGCGCCGACAGCCTGGGCCGGGCTGGGTCTTGTAATTGTCGGGGTCATGGCCATGACCGTGCCGCTGCGCGCTCGCCCGGCAGCCTCCTGATCGGTGCCGCCACGTCCAAACGAAAAAGCCCGCGGCGTGAGCCGCGGGCTTTTTCGATCGTTGGAAGGCGTCCTGCTTACGAGCCGAGCGGATTGAACTTGGTGACGCCCCGGAACAGGTTGCGCAGGAAGCTCTGCTCCTCGCCGCCCGTCGGGGTGGTGCGGCTGATGAAGTCGAAGATCACGCCGTCCTGCAGGCCGTAATGGGCGATGCGCTCGACCTTGAAGCCCTTGTTGAAATAGATCACCAGCACCTGCTGGTCGATGAGCTGCGGGTCCTGGAACTGGAACCGGCGACGCATCGTCTGGCTGATATAGTAGAAGGTGCGATTGCCGACCGTCGAGGTGGTCGAGGGCGTGCCGAGCGTCGTCAGCACCGCCTGCACGTCCATGCCGACCTTGACCTGCGCGATCAGGGCGTCGTCCATCACGAAGCCGCGCCGGAACTCCTCGTTGATGCCGGCGGAGGTCGGCAGCACGAAACCGCCCGCATCGGGGCCGCAGCCGGCGAGCGCAAGGGATGTGGTCGCGAGAGCTCCGAGCAGAGCCGTGCGGCGGGTGATCTGGGTCATGCGGGCACGATCCGAAAGGCGAGCGCGGCCGGAACGATCCAAGCCGCTTGTCAAAAGGGTAAGGGTTGGCGTAACGCCCGAGGATGGCTTTGGCAAGGCGAGGACGCCCCGGGCAAGAGCGGGCGGGAGTAAACAGGTGATTTTCGGGTTGTTCGGCAAGCGCGCCAATCGGCGCTCCCCTGTGGACACGCTGTTCGCGCGGGTCGCAGAGGCGTCGCGCCTGCCGGCGCTCTACATCGAAGGCGGGATTCCCGACAGCTTCGAGGGCCGTTTCGAATCGCTGACCCTGCATATTTTCCTGGTGCTGAGGCGCTTGCGCGAATTGCCGCCGCCGGCCGCAGAGCTGGCGCAGGAATTCGTCGACGCCTGTTTCGCCTATCTCGAGCTCGGCTTCCGCAATGGTGGCGTCAGCGACATCGCCGTACCCAAGAAGATGAAGAAGGTCGGCCAGATGTTCTATGGCCGGGTGCAGGCCTACGAGGCCGCGCTGGTCGCCCCCGGTCCTGAGGCGTTGACCGAAGCGCTGGGGCGCAATGCCTGCGCGCCGGAGGCGGCGCCTGCGCTCGCGGCTTATATGCGGGCCGCCCAGGAGAGGTTGGCCGCCGCCGATCTCGACGGCATCCTGAACCGGGATGATCTGTTCCCGGCCTTCTCGACCCCGGAGGTCGCTCATGACGCCTGATCATCCGCCGGCTGCGCTGCTCAAGCACCCGGTCCGTGTCGAGGCGATCCGCCCGCGCGGCAGCGAGGTTGTGGTGCGGGCCGAGGCGGAGCAGTTGCCCGCCATCGCCGCGCAGCTTGGCCTCGTTTCCGTGGAGGCGCTGGAGGCGCGCTATACCCTCTCGCGCAATGGCGAGCGCGTGAAGCTCGACGGCCGCATCGCGGCCCGCTTGCATCAGGCCTGCGTCGTGACGCTCGAACCGTTCCCGGTTCAGCTCGACGTGCCCGTGCAGCTCGATTTCGCTCCGGAGGAAGAGGTTGCCGCCTTCGCACGGCGCAACGAGCGGGACGATGCGGAGATCGATATCGAGGTTCTGCTGAACGAAGCCGATCCGCCCGAGCCGATCGTCGATGGCGCGATCGATCTCGGCGGCATCACTTTGGAGTTCCTGGCCCTGGCGCTCGATCCCTATCCGCGCAAGCCCGGCGCCAGCTTCGAGTCGTCGGCGGGTGACACCGGCACGGAATCGCCGTTCGCGGCGCTGGCAAAGTTGAAACGCGGTGATTGAAGCGCTCTCCGGCACTTGCGCTGCTTGCGACAACGGTCCAAGTCGCTATTGTCCGGCCGGCATCAAGCCGTCCCGGATCGAAGGTCGGCCATTTCCGGGACACGCCAGAATTCCATGACAAGACCGGTTACAATCGCGCTCGATGCGATGGGCGGGGATCACGGCCCCGCCATCGTCATTCCCGGCGCCGCCCTGATGCTGGAACGTCGCCCGGATGCCCGCTTCGTCATTTTCGGTGACGAGAAGCAGGTGCTGCCGCTGATCGACCAGCATCCGAAGCTCAAGGCGGTCACGACCTTCCACCACACCGAGGTCTCGGTGAAGATGGACGACAAGCCGAGCCAGGCCTTGCGCTATGGCCGCTACAAGTCGTCGATGTGGCGTGCGATCGACGCGACCAAGACGGGGGAGGCGGATGTCACCGTCTCCGCCGGCAATACCGGCGCGCTGATGGCGATGTCGAAATTCTGCCTGAAGTCGATGCCGCAGGTCGACCGGCCGGCGATCGCCTGCCTGTGGCCGACCGCGCGCGGCGAGAGCATCGTGCTCGATGTCGGCGCCACGATCGGCGCGGATGCGCGCCACCTTGTCGACCTCGCGGTGATGGGCGCGGCCATGGCTCGCGTCGTGCTCGATCTCGACCGGCCGACGGTCGGCCTGCTCAATGTCGGCGTCGAGGAGATCAAGGGCGTCGAGGCGGTCAAGGAGGCCGGGCGCATCCTGCGCGAGAGCGACCTGCCGCATCTCGCCTATCACGGCTTCGTCGAGGGCGATGATCTCGGCAAGGGCACGGTCGACGTCGTCGTCACCGAGGGCTTCACCGGCAATATCGCGCTCAAGACCGCAGAGGGAACCGCTCGCCAGATCGCCGATTATCTTCGTGCGGCGATGAGCCGTTCGCTGATGGCCAAGATCGGCTATGTCTTCGCCCGCGGCGCCTTCGCGGCGCTGAAGGACAAGCTCGACCCGCGTAAATCGAATGGCGGCGTCTTCCTCGGACTGGAAGGCATCGTCATCAAGAGCCATGGCGGGACGGATGCGATCGGCTTCGCCAGCGCCGCCGAATTGGGCTATGAAATGGCACGCGAGGACCTGATGGCGAAGGTCCGCGAAATGGTCGCCGCGAGCACGCGTCCGGAGCTGACCGTCGCGCAGCCCGCCGAGGCGGAATAGGGAACAACCTTTTTGTCCATCCTGCGCTCTCAAGTCGTCGGCTGCGGCTCCTATCTGCCCGCGCGCATCGTCACCAATGCGGAGCTCGCCGCGCGCGTCGACACCAGCGACGAGTGGATCGTCCAGCGCACCGGCATCCGCCAGCGCCATGTCGCGGCCGATGACGAACCGACATCCATCGTCGGCCTCAAGGCCGCACAGGCGGCGATCACTGATGCCGGCATCGACCCCTCCGAGATCGACCTGATCATCGTCGCGACCGCGACGCCGGACCACACCTTTCCCGCGACCGCAACGCAGATCCAGGCGGCGCTGGGCATCACCGGCGGTGTGGCGTTCGACGTGCAGGCGGTCTGCTCCGGCTTTGTTTTTGCGCTGGCGACGGCCGACAAGTTCCTGACCACGGGCAGCGCGCGCGCCGCCCTCGTGATCGGCGCCGAGACCTTCTCGCGTATCCTCGACTGGGAGGATCGCGCGACCTGCGTGCTGTTCGGCGATGGCGCCGGCGCCGTGGTGCTCAAGGCCGCGCCGGGCGAGGGGACGCTGGCCGATCGCGGCATCCTGACCACCCATATCCGCTCGGACGGCCGCTACAAGGACAAGCTCTATGTCGATGGCGGTGCCGGCTCGACCAAGACGGTCGGCTTCCTGCGCATGGAAGGCAAGGAAGTCTTCCGCCATGCCGTCACCAACCTCGCCGAGACGGTGCGCCACACTTTCGAGCAGACCGGCCTGTCAGGCGCCGATATCGACTGGTTCGTGCCGCATCAGGCCAACCGCCGTATCATCGACGCGACGGCCGACAAGCTCGGCATCAGCCATGACCATGTCGTCGTCACCGTCGACCGTCACGGCAACACCTCGGCGGCCTCGATCCCGCTCGCCTTGGCCGAGGCTCATGCCGATGGCCGCATCAAGCGCGGCCAGCTCGTCCTGATCGAGGCGATGGGCGGCGGCTTCACCTGGGGCTCGGCCTTGATCCGCTGGTGACGTTGCGGCAATAAACCCACGAAAATTGTCATGAAACATCGCTATTTCGGGTCGAATCCGGCCTGAGGCGGCACAATGGCCGTCCTTGAGGATTGACCCGCGCGACGGGGGCGCCTAGCGTCCGCCGTCCGTAATGGCGAAAGGCCGGCGGTTTTCCGCTGCGCCTGCAATACGCCTTGGAGGATATGAATGGCGGGGCAAACGGTCACTCGTGCGGACCTGTGCGAGGCTGTCTACCAGAAGATCGGCTTGTCGCGGACGGAGTCGTCGAAGCTCGTCGAAGCGGTGCTCGACGAGATCTGCGACGCGGTCGCGCGCGGCGAGAATGTGAAGCTGTCTTCGTTCGGTTCTTTCGTCGTACGAGACAAAGGCGAGCGAATCGGGCGTAATCCCAAAACTGGCGTTGAGGTGCCCATCGAGCCGCGTCGCGTGATGGTGTTCAAACCCTCGAACGTGATGAAGGCCCGCATCAACGGGCAGTCAGGTGAGGGTGAGACTGAGTGAGCCTGGAGTTCCACGCCGGCGATACCGAGGCCGAATTGGACACCAAGAGCCCAGATGCCTTTCGGACTATCAGCGAGGTCGCCGAAGACCTCGACATACCCCAGCATGTGCTTCGATTCTGGGAAACCCGTTTCAACCAGATCAAGCCGCTGAAGCGTGGCGGCGGACGCCGCTACTACAGGCCTGACGACGTCGCTCTGCTCAAGGGCATCCGGCGCCTGCTCTATGGCGAAGGCTATACGATCAAGGGCCTCCAGCGCATTCTGAAGGAGCAGGGGCCGCGCCATGTCCAGGCGATCGGCCGCGGCGCGCCGATCGGGGCCATGAGCGGCGCTATGCCGGCTGCCGCGTCCGCAGGACCGGCCACCTTGCCGGGCGCCATGGCTGAGGCCGCGCCGGAGCAGATGGCGCCTTATCGGCAGCCTGTCCCCGAAGGGCTCGACGACGTCTCCATCCTGACCGCGGTCATGAAGGAACTCGGCGAGTGCCGGCGCATACTCGAACAGGCCCTGCAGCCGGCGCCTGACGCCGCCTGACGGCAGTAAGCGGCGCAACCGCCCGTCGCGCTACGTCCTCCGTATACGCGGCTGACGTCTTCGTTCGCAGCGGCAGCCCGAAAGCGGTCAGCTCTGTGGCGCTTCATCCGCTCCGGTGCGCTGGACCGGCTTGCTGCGAATGGTGGCCTTGTGCTTTCCGCGGCCAAGCGCGCCGGCTTTCTTGAGCGGGACCAGGCTGGCGAGCACCGGATTGGGATAATGCTCCAGCGTCGAGCCGGTTGCGGCATCGACGCCCATCCCGACAACGCCGCCGATCAGGATATTTCCAGCGAATCCGGCCGCGCCAGCGCCTGCAATGCGCGTGGAGACGGGCACCTGCATGTCGGCATAGCCTTCTTTCGAGAAGCTGACGACGAACTCGGATTTGCGGCTGACTTCCCAGGTGCAGGGCGTGGCCGTGCAGGCGTGCCCCAGCGACGAACGGGCTTCGGCGCCGCCCGGTTCGCTGCTGATGCTGATCTGGTTCGTTGTGCCGCGTGTGACGGTCGCGCAACCACCCAAGGCCGCAGCCACGGCGGCCGCGCCAAGAACTCGAATTATCAGCATGTTAAGCCCCTTACCCCGGCGATTAGCTAGGTTCGCTCGCGGCAGAAGAGCAAGGCGTACATGCGCGCCGGCTGTGCACAACTTGCACGCACGCCAGATTCGCAACCTTGATGTACCAGGGCCGCAACATAGGTTCGGGGAACCGGGAAAGATCTCGGTTGCCTGTTGGACGCGGCTCGTCGCGCCACATCACCGGGAGCGCCAGCATGGCCTGGTTCTATCTCTTCATTGCGGGCCTGTTCGAGATCGGCTGGGCCATCGGCCTGAAATACACGCAAGGCTTCACGCGGCTCGTCCCGACGTTGCTCACCGGCGCGAGCATGGTCGTCAGCCTCGGCCTGCTTGGCCTCGCCTTGAAATCGCTGCCCGTCGGCACGGCCTATGCGGTCTGGACCGGCATCGGCACGATCGGCACGGCGATCCTCGGCATCGCCCTGCTGGGCGAGCCGGCAGGCGCCTTGCGGCTGGCCTGCATCGGCCTGATCGTGGCCGGCATCGTCGGGCTCAAGCTGGTCTCGGCGTGAGCGCCAGGGCTCAGCTGCGCCGCCAGGATTCCGGCCAGTAGCCGCCGCGCTCCAGCAGCACGATCAGCACGATGACGGCCAGCGTGACCACGAGGGTCATGAGCTTCGCGTTCCAGGGCACGCCGCGGCCGACGAGCCAGATCAGGCTGAGGCCGATGATCAGCGGGATGACGATCTCCATAGCTTGAGCCTAACCCGCGCGCCGGCTGCGCAGCAATAGCTGCCGGGTTTGCGTGATGGCGCAGGGGAAGTCCGTCGGGAACTACCGCAGAGATCTCTCCATCGACGGAGGTCCTGATCCGGGTCGGCCGCCGATCGGGCGATCGCCCTCGACCAGCGGCTTCAATCGCGCGAGTTCGACCGCCAGGAAATCGAGGAAGAGTCTGACGCGTGGCGTGTGCCGCATGTCCGGATGGGTCAGCAGCCAGAGATCGGCGGCAAGGTCGGCGTCCGGCTCTCCCAGGCGTCTCAGGGCGGGACGCGTGTCGCCGATGAAACAGGGCAGGAAGCCGACGCCGATCCCGGCCTGGACCGCCTCGGCAAGGCCGAGCACCGTGTTGAGCCGGTAGACGACACGCTCCGGCGCGACATGGCGGGCGAGATAGCGCACCGCGCTCAGCATGGTGAACTGGTCGCCGAGCGAGACCCAGCTGCGCTCCCACAGGCTCTCGCGAGAAGGACGTTCGGCTTCGGGAAAGTCGACGGCGCGACCATAGAGCGCCCAGGCTATGCGGGCGGACTTGCGGCCGACCAGCGTCTCCGGCGGATGATCGGTGGCGCGGATCGCGACATCCGCATCGCGCTTGGAGAGGTTGGCGGCCTGGTTGCCGATCAGGATATCGAGCCGGATATCCGGGCACTGCTCAAGAAAACCGGCGAAGAGCGGCGTCAGCAGGTCGACCAGCAGGGAGTCGTTGGTGGCGACGCGCAATTCCCCGGCCGGCTTGATCTCCTGCCCGGCGAGCTTGCGGGCGAAGGCGGTGATGTCGTCGTCGACGCGGGCGGCGAGCTGGATCATCTCCTCGCCGGCCGGCGTCGCGACATAGCCGCTGCGATGGCGCTCGAACAGGCGGGTGCCGAGCGCCTCCTCGATCTGGCCGAGGCGGCGGAACACCGTCGAGTGATTGACGCCGAGCGCTGCCGCGGCTGCCGGCAGCGCCCGCTTGTCGGCGATCGCCTTGATCAGGCGGAAATCGTCCCAGGCCAGGGGCTTCGCGGCTTGATTCATCCGCTCACTCTCGGCCAAGGCGCGCGCCCCTTCAAGGCGGGTTCGCGTCACGCCAGCGCCGGCTTGGCGGCCGCCGCGGAGCCCGTGCGGGTCACGGCAAGCGCCCCGTCGCCGATCAGCACATGCGCCAGCGCGGTCAGGGCGAGGAAGGCGGGATATTCCCAGCCGCCATTCGGCGCATTGAAGACCCAGCCGTTCGGAGCGTGGATCGCGAGAGCGCCAAGCAGAACCGGCAGCAGCGCGGCCGAGACGAGGCGGCCATGGAAGCCGATGAGGATGGCGATGCCGCCGATGAGCTCGGCCAGCATGATCGGCCAGGCGAGGAAGCCCGGCAGGCCGACCTGCCCAAGGAAGCCGGTGAAGCCGGCGGGCGTGAAGATGACGAGCTTGAGATAGGCATGGGCGATGAACATCAGGCCAAGCGCGACGCGCAGGCCGAGGGCGCCATAAGGGGCGAGACGATTGTCGATCATGGGAAGTCTCCTGAAACGGGACCGGTTGGTCTCGGGTCAGAAGATTGGTCAGCCTTGTTCGCAAATCAAATTGTAGATTGGCGATAACGACATTGCGTGGATGCAATGAATTGTCTCTGGCGTTCGGCCGCCTTCATGCCGATCTTCCGGTCAACCGAGCGGATGTCGCTCATCGTGATCAGGAAAACGGAGGACCTCGCCATGCAGATCAACGGCCTTCACCACGTCACCGCCATCTCCGGTCCGGCGCGCCGCAATCTGGACTTCTATGCTCGCGTGCTCGGTCTGCGTCTCGTCAAGAAGACGGTGAACTTCGACGATCCCGGCACCTATCACCTCTATTTCGGCGATGTGGATGCCGCACCCGGCTCGATCCTGACGTTTTTCCCTTGGGAACATGCGTCGCCCGGCCGGCTCGGCGTCGGCGAGACGCAGGAGACGGTCTTCCGGGTTCCGGAAGGCTCGATCGGCTTCTGGGCTCATCGCTTCGTCGAGCAGGGCGTGCCGCATGAGGTGCCGGTGAAGCGTTTCGGCGAGACCGTGCTGAGCTTTCGCGACCCGGACGGCATGAGGCTCGCCCTTGTCGGCCTGCCGGGCGTCGAGAAGGAGCCCGCCTGGACTGACGGCGGCATTCCCGCCGAGCATGCGCTGCGCGGCTTCCATAGCGTCAGCCTGCTGCTGGCCGATGCCGCGCCGACCGGCGCCATCCTCAGTGACGTCTTCGGCTTCACGGAGATCGGCCGCGAGGGCACGCTGATCCGTTATGCCGCGAAGGGCACGGCGATCGGCGGGGTGATCGACCTGCGCGTCGCCGGTGGCTTCCTGCCGGCCCGGCAGGGCGCGGGCTCGGTCCACCATATCGCCTTCCGGGCGGCCGATGACGCCGCGCAGGAGGAGATGGTGCGCCGCCTTGTTCAGAACCATGGCATCAGCCCCACGGAACAGCGCGACCGGAACTATTTCCGCTCGGTCTATTTCCGCGAGCCCGGCCATGTCTTGTTCGAGATCGCGACGGATATTCCCGGCTTCGCGGTCGATGAGCCTGCCGCCGAACTCGGCCGTTCGCTGAAGCTGCCGCTCCAGTACGAGGCGCATCGCAAGGAGATCGAGGCGGTCCTGCCCGCTCTCGGCTGACGAGACCCGCCGCCCGCCATTCAGGCGGGCGGCGGAGCGACACCACAGCGCTCTGCCTGCTTGCCGCAAGGGGCAGGGCGCCTCCGCTTGATGAAGGGAGATGACCATGACCGCCACGACCGTCGATACCGATTTCATTCATGTCTTCGAGCCTGGCAGCGATCCGGCGCGCCGGCCGCTGCTGCTCCTGCACGGCACCGGCGGCGACGAGCGCGATCTTCTCTCGCTCGGCCGCACCGTCGCCCCTGGCGCGAGCCTGCTCTCGCCGCGCGGCAAGGTTCTGGAAGGTTCGGCGCCGCGCTTCTTCCGCCGTCTCGCGGAAGGCGTCTTCGACGAGGCCGATCTCAAGCGGCGCACCGACGAGCTGGCGGAATTCGTGCTGTGGGCGCGGGAGCGTTATGGCCTGCCGGCGCCGCTCGCGCTGGGCTTCTCCAACGGCGCCAATATCGCGGCGGCTCTTCTGCAGCAGCGGCCCGAAATCCTGGCCGGCGCCGCGCTTCTACGCGCGATGGTGCCTTTCGTGGAAGTGTCGGAAGCCGATCTCGCGGGCAAGCCCGTGCTGATCCTGTCGGGCGCGCTCGATCCGATCGTGCCGAAGACCGATGCCGAGGCGCTTGCCTGCCGGCTCTCTGGTAGCGGTGCGACGGTCGAGCACCGCATGCTGCCGGCAGGGCATGGGCTCGGCCAGGCCGATATCGGCTTGCTCAAGGACTGGCTGGCGCACCGCTGAGGGATCGCGGCATCGCGGAGATCGTTCTGCGATGCCGCGTCGTGCGAGCAAAACGGGCTTTGCCGGAGGCCCCTAGTCGATCAGGGGCATGAGGACGGCCATTGTGATGGCCAGAAGCACGAGCATGCGCAGCAGAACCGCCCGCTGGCTCGAAACCGGCATGTCCACCGAATGCGACACGGCACGCATCTTCGACCTCCCAATCGACGCTACGTCAGGGGATCGTGAAGCCTGACGTAACGTCTGGCAAGCCGGTTGACGATGCCGGGCAGTGGACAACTCTGCCCGCCCCGATCTCGCGCTCGAACCGGTGTGGCGAAGGCGACGGGCGCTTGTCGTCAGGCTTCGGCCATGACGCTCCCGATCGGGTCCGCCACGATGACGCGGCGCGCTTTGCTGGCCTGCTCGGCCATCAGGGCCTGGTCGATCCTGCGGCGATACTCGGCCCAGGAGCTCAGGCTCAATCCGCAATTGGCGCAGGAGACCACGCTGGCATCGCTGAGCGCGTGCGGAATCGAGACGCCCGGCGAGCCGCAATCCTCGCAATGGAACCAGTCTTGCTTCAACGCGATACCGTCCGTGGCCATTATTGACGCTACGGCAATCCGTGTGCCGTGCCGCCATCAAGGGCCATCGCAGATGACTATGGGCTGAACGCGGGACGCGCGGGGGCGGACCGGATCGCTACTCGACGGCCGTGGCCAGGTCGCGATGATCGATCTGTGCGACCCGCTCGGCTTCGTGGCTGCTCGAGACCAGGCGCAAATCGGGCCGGCCGGCCGGCTGCACTGAAGGAAGATCCTTCCGGTTGGCGGTGGCACGACGAATCTGGGCCCGTCGCGCGATGAGCGACATCTGATGCTTGTGTGTCATGGTGGAACTACCTGGAGCCGCACTTTCTTCATCGCATCGAAGCAAGTGTTCGAGCAGCCCCCATTTGGGGTATCTGCTTCCGCAGGCAGGCCTGCTGCCCTGATCAGATCACGAACATGAGGACCAGTGCCGCCGTTCCGTTGATCGCGGACAATAGCCAGTGCGGCACGGTGACGCCGATCACTGTCGCGGAAGCTCCATCCTGGTCGAGCATGAGCCCCTCACTCGGTTTCAGGACGAAAGCGCAGATCGGGCGCTGTCGCCCCCCATTTGGGAGAGGATCCCTACCGGGATGTGACGCCAGCCCGGGCAGTGCGTCTTGAACCGACGCAGAAAGAGCCGGGGACATCGCGAACGCGTCGATTGCGCGGCAAGGTGCGGGGTGGTGAAAGCCCCTCCCATGGGGATGAGAGTTTTCTTGTATCTGGCCGGGGATTCTCACCCGGTCGACCAGCATGTCGAGCAGGCTCTTCGTCGACGCCTTGCCGGGCAGGGTGTGCTGTTTCTTGGAGAACGCGACATCTGCGACGCGGATCGTGGGCTCGAGAAGCGAAAGTCGGCATTTGTACGCATGAGCGATCATTTCGCCGGAAAGCAGGTGATCGCGATCGGTCGATCCTCCGGCGGGCGCATCATCTCCCTTGCCGCCAGCGAAGGAGCGCCCCTGACGGCCATGGTGGCGCTGGGCTACCCGTTCCGCGCGCCCGGTTCAGATGAAGACCCGGCACGAACACGGCATCTGGCGTCGCTTCAGGTGCCATTCCTCATTTTGCAGGGCGAAGCCGACTATTATGGCGCAAGAGAGCTGGCGACGGAGCGGTATCCCCTCTCGCCGGCCGTGCGCATCGAGGCAATCGAGGCCGAACACGACCTGCATCTTTCGCAAGAGCAGTGGGACGTGATCGCGGCGCGAATCGTGCGACACGCCGATGAACAGCGATGGACCGCACGGCTGCAGCGGACGATATCGGGGCTCGCGAGGCGAATGTCCCGGTAGCTGGAGCCGCCGACCCGGCGCGAATAACGGAGACCTTGTGGAAGAGCCTTGTGCCGAGCCGCAGGGATTCTCGACATCATCCGCATGCCCGCGCAGCCGCAGTGCAGATCGCAACGGCTCGAAGCCGACGATTCTCGGGATGTAATGGTCGGAGCGAGAGGATTCGAACCTCCGACCCCTTGTCCCCCAGACAAGTGCGCTAACCGGGCTGCGCTACGCTCCGACGGGTCGGCTTATAGTGGTGAGGCGCGGCAGATGCAATGCGCTTCGATGCGATCATGAACAGTCTTGATGCTGGGCGCATGAAGCCGCCTTTCAGCAAGGCCGGCATGCGTTAACTGTTGTTTAACCTTCCCGTTGCGGCCGTCAGGCCCAGCAGCCAATGTCGTCTGGGGGCAGGGCACGCAGAAGCGGAGGCGATCATGACGATGGCAAGTCTTGCGATTGCAGGCTCCGGGCCGGGGCGCCGGGCTACGGCGCAGCCGGCCGGCTCGCTTGCGACCTTCTTCGGAGGGATCAAGCCCGACTGGCACTCGCAATGGGCCTGGGACCACTACGAGGCGACCATTCTCGGATTGGCGCATCAGTTCGGCCTGCGCAGCGTCTGCGAGATCGGCGGCGGGCGCGATCCGCTGTTCACCCAGGAGCAGGCCGCCCGCAACGGCATCGACCTCATCGTCAACGACATCGATGCCGGCGAGCTGGCCCTGACGGGGCGGGGGCTCAGGACCGCGCGCTTCGATATCGCCGGAGACCTCTCCGAGCCCGATGTCCGGCGTGGCGGCTACGACATGATGGTCTCCCGCATGGTCTTCGAGCATGTCGACGGGGTCGAGCGCGCCTGGCGCAACATCCATGAATTGCTGGCGCCGGGCGGTGTGGCGCTCGCCTTCTTCCCGACGCTGTGGGCGCCCGTCTTCGCACTGAACCACGTCCTGCCGGAAAAGGCCTCGCACGCCATCGTCCACGCCCTGTTCCCGGCGCGCCGCGATGGCGGCGGCGATCCGAAGTTTCCTGCGCTCTACGATGGATGCCGCGGCGACCCGGCCGTGCTCGAGCCGATGTTGAAGCGGGCCGGCTTTGCTGAGACCCATGTCCAGCGCTTCTGGGGGCATGGCTATTTCGACCGGATGCCGGGGCTGAAGCAGCTCGACCACGCCTTCAATGCAACGGCGGCGCGGATCGGCTGGAATCTCGTGACGACCTACGCCTATGTCGTCGTGCGCAAGGGCAGGGGCTGAGCGCTTTCCGTCTGCGTCGAACCGGCCCCGCGCGGGCGGACCATCGCGGAAGGGAAACGCACCCGGCGCCCGATCGGGCGCTCGACACAGCCGTAGAGGAGCACCGAGGTGAGCGCCGCGGCCGTCATCGCGAGGGCGATGTAGAGTTCCAGCGGCAGCGCTCCTCCGACCAGCTTGACCCAGACTTCCCGCAGCGGCCGCAAGGCGAAGGGATGGAAGAGGTAGAGGCTGTAGGACGCGTTGCCGAGGCCGGTGAGCAGCAGCGCCAATCGCGGCGGGGCTCCGCGATAGAGCGCCGCGCCGCCGACGATCAGGGCAGCGGGCAGGCCCCAGCGCAGAGCCGGCGCGATCGTCTCCTGTCCATCAAGTCCGAGAAACCTGAACATGCCGGCGAAGCCGAGGGCAACCAGCAGCACGGCGCTTGCGGCCGGCAGCCGGATACCCTGTCGATGGACAAGCGCCAGCAGGCAGCCGAACAGGAATTCGAGGATGATCTGCTGCGTCCAGAAGGCGAGCTGCACCTGCGCCGGCTTCAGGAGCGCGCCGGCCAGGGCGAGGCCGGAGATGACGAGCGCGAGCGCGATCATGCCGCGCCGCAGGGGCAAAAGCAGCGCGCCGGCAAACAGCACGTAGAAGAACATCTCCAGGTTCAGCGTCCAGCCCAGCGCCATCACCGGTCTGATCTCGTCGCCGCCGCGCAGGCTCGGGATGAAGAGATAGGAGGCGAGGATGTGCTGCCAGTCGCCGAACGGCACGTTGAGCAACTGGGGAGCGATCAAGCCTCCGATCAGCAGGATGCTGGTCAGGAGCCAGTAGAGCGGCACGATCCTGGCGATGCGTCGGGCGAGGAAAATCCGCCAGGCGCCCGGCCGGCCAAACAGGTCGGCCGAGGTATGGACCATGATGAAGCCGGAAATCACGAAGAAGATATCGACGCCGATACCCCAATACATGAAGGACGCGTCGATGGCGGGCAGGCCCACGCGCGGGCCGATGGCCTCCGTCTCATGGGCGGCATGGCCGAAGACCACCAGCAGTGCGGCGATCGCGCGCAGGGCCTGGATGGTCTCGATCTGACCACCCGGGGCATTCTCGCGGGTCGATGGCGCTGCTGCCGTCACGAGCGCTCCTCGCCGCCGCCGTCGCCTGGTCGCAATGCGGCCAGACCCCAGATCAGGCCCAGCATCAGATAGAGATGCCGCCAGTGGTCGCTGTCGATCTGGAAGCCCTGCAGGATGGTGACGAAAAGCACGGACCAGATCGCGATGGCATGCAGCTGTGTCGGGCCCGGCCGGAACACCACCCGCCAGCCGATATAGGAGGTTGCAACCATCAGGCTGGCCCAGGACAGCCCGCCGAGCCAGCCATAGGAGGCGAAGGCATTGATGTAGACATTGTGCGGGTCGGCCTGGTTGAAGATCCAGCGGAATTGCAGGGGCCCGAAGCCGTTGGGCGCATCGAGCAGCATCGGAATGGCGCGCAGCTGGTTGCCGAAGCGGCCGGTGACGCCCAGGTCATAGTCCTGGTTGAGGCTGGCGCGTGCATCGAAGACGTTGCGGATCTCCTCGAAGGAGAGCGCGACCAGCAGCGCTGCGAACGCCGCGGCGAGTGCCGCAAGCGACATCGTGACGATGCGCGCCCGGCGCGCGGCGTCGGACGCGGTCAGGAAGGTGAGAGCGACCATCAACGCCGCCGAGACGAGGAGCACGCCCCAGGCGCCACGGGAGAAGGTGAGAAACAGCGCGGCGAGCGGTACGCTGAGCGTGATGAGGCCGCGCAGCATGCCGACCTGACCGGTCAGTATCCGTTGCAGGACATAGACGATCGGCAGGGCGAGATAGGGCCCCAGCACGTTGGGGTCCTTGAAGGTGCCGGAGGCGCGGCCGTAGAGCGTGAAGGCCTGGCCGAGCCCGGCGATGTCGAAATAGCCGAGAAGTGCCGCCAATCCCGCGATCCAGGCAGCGAACAGGTAGCCGCGGCGCAGTGTCTCCAGCCTTCCGGCTGCATCCTGCGACATGATGCCGGCGATGAAGACTGCCGTGATCATCAGATAGACCGATACGGCGGTGAAGCGCACCGCGTCGCCGTCGCTCATCCAGGGAATGAGGGAGACGATGCCGCCGATATTGTAGCCAAGCAGCAGCACGGCGAGCGGCAGGAGCTTCTGGGAGAACCGGATGCCCGTCAGCGCGAAGACGAACAGCGCCAGCAGGAAGACGACCTCATACGGCGAGGGCTCGATCAGCGCGAGCCCGCTGGATGCACCGAGCAGCCACAAGATGCCGCGCTTGATCGCCGCGTAGGAGATCGTCAGTCGTTCGCCGCGCGGCGGGGTCTGCGCCAGCGTGCTCAATAGGCGTTCTCGTTCTTGGTCAGCAACGAGAACGGCGTCTTCAGCAGGATGTAGAGGTCCAGCAGCACGGACCAGTTCTCGATATAGTAGAGGTCGTGCTCGACGCGGCGCTGGATCTTCTCGTCGGTGTCGGTCTCGCCGCGCCAGCCGTTGATCTGGGCCCAGCCGGTGATGCCGGGCTTGACCTTGTGGCGCGCGAAATAGCCGTCCACGACCTGCTCATAGGCGCGGTTCGAGGCCTTGGCATGGATCGCATGCGGGCGCGGCCCGACCAGCGAGAGGTCGCCCTTGAAGACGACGTTCATGAGCTGCGGCAGTTCGTCGATCGAGGTCTTGCGGATGAAGCGGCCGACGCGGGTGACCCGCGGGTCGTCCTTGGTGACCTGCTTGGCCGCGGCATGGTCGGCCATGTCGTGGCGCAGCGAGCGGAACTTCAGGACGTCGACGGTCTCGTTGTTGAAGCCGTAGCGCTTCTGGCGGAAGAACACCGGCCCCTTGGAATCGAGCTTGATCGCGATCGCGGTCGCCAGCATCACCGGCGAGAGCGCGATCAGCGCGAGCGTGCCGACGACCTTGTCGAACGCCCATTTGACGACGATGTCCCAGTCGGCGATCGGCCGGTCGAAGACGTCGAGCACCGGCACGGCGCCGAAATAGGAATAGGAGCGTGGGCGCAGGCGCAGCTTCGACATGTGGGCGGAAAGGCGGATGTCGATCGGCAGCACCCAGAGCTTGCGCAGCATGGTCAGAAGCCGCGCTTCGGCCGAGATCGGCAGGGTGAAGATGACGAGATCGAGCTTGGTGCGGCGCGCGAACTCGACGAGATCGTCGATCGTGCCGAGCTTGGGATAGCCGGCGACGAGATCGGGCGAGCGCTCGTCGTTGCGGTCGTCGAACACGCCGCAGATGCGCAGGCCCGTATCTTTCTGGGTTTCCAGGGCGCGGATCAGGGCCTCGCCCGCTTCGCCGCCGCCGACGATCGCCGTACGCCGCTCCAGCCGGCCGCTGCGGGTGAGATAGCGCACGCCGGTCGTCATGATCACGCGCCCCGCGAGCAGGGCGCCGACGCCGGAGAAATAGAAGCCGATCAGCCAGACGCGCGAAACCTGATCGCCGATCTTCAGGAAGAAGAAGGCCGCGAGCGCGACCAGGAAGAGCATGGTCCAGCCGGTGACCAGCCTGACCGCGCTGCCGATGAAATGGCGCAGCGCGCCGATCGGGTAGAGCTGCAATGCCTGGAAGAGCGCCAGCGCGCCGAGAGCCAACGCCCCGACCGTCACCTGGTAAGGCAGCGTGTATTCGACCTTTCCGGCCGCATAGAGCCAGTAGATCAGCCCGCCCGTGCCGAGTACGGCGATCAGGTCGAGCAGCCGGGCCACGCCCTCGATCATAACCGGGGAGAGGGTCGGCTTGACGGGGATGGCCGCGATGCGTTCGGCCAGTGGATGGAAGCGCCGCGTCGGCCCTTTCTCGGTCCCGCCGAAGACATCCGGCGTCGCCGAGGCGGCCGCGTCCGCCTTCATCATATCGCGGACATCGAAAGTCCCCATAAGCCTACATCCTCAACTCGGAGCGCCGCGCCGGGGGTGCAGCGATCCCGGTTCGGCTCTACCCGAAATTGCTCACGGAACGTTTAATCGGACCGCTCGCTGTTTCGATGGATTCGTAAGCCTTCGAGCTCCGGCGGCGGCCCGCGCCGGACCCGTTTTGCACTCTGCGAAAACGCGATGGCGAAAAAGTGGATTTTGTCTTGGCCTGCCAGTGATTTGGCACAGGTCTAGAACGGTCGAAGAAGCCGCGATTTCCCGCAAGTGATTGTTATTGCAAGTGATCGTGAGTTGACAGATTGGATTGGCGTAGGCATATTGGCAATCGATGAGTGTCTGAGAAGCATATAACGCTCAAGAAGAGCGCCGCGCCTCGATAGGTTTTTTTCCTATGGCGTCGGTTGCTGGAGCAAAGCTCCGGCTCAGTCTTCTTTTTGGATCCGTCGATTTAAAACTCTAACGATTGCTTGGCTGTCCCTGCGTCGCACCCGCGACGTTCAGCGCCGGCTTTGCCCGTGTGCATCATGTCTTTTCATTGGTTGGTTCTGCTCGCGGCAATCGCCGTCGAGATCGTCGCGACGGCCGCGCTGAAGTCGGCCGTCTCCACCTCATGGCTCGTCGGCTCATTGCCGCTGGTCCTGATCGGCTTCTCCTTCATCCTGCTCAGCATCGCGCTGCGCGTCATCCCCATGGCGGTCGCCTATGCCGTCTGGGAAGGGCTCGGCATCGTCGGCATCGCGGTCATCGGCCATGTGCTCTTCGGCGAGCATCTGACCCCCGCGCGAGCGGCAGGGCTCGCCGCCATCCTGGCCGGCATTCTCCTCATCGAGAACGGAGTGGGGCACGAACGCAGCGAGGATCACGGGAGGCTCGCGTGAATGCCTCCTTTGTGCAGGCTGCGCCTGCCCTCTGGCTCGTGCTTGCCGTCGCGCTCGAAATCGGCGGCACCTATCTGCTTAAGCTCTCGGACGGCATGAGCCGTCGCATCATGGGCGCCGGCGGTATCGTTCTCGTCATGGGCGCCTTCGCCGCGCTCGCAAAGGCGATCGAGGGCATGGACCTCTCGGTGGCCTATGCGGTCTGGGGCGGGGCGGGGCTGGTGATCACCGCCGTCATCGGCGCGCTGGTCTTCGGCCAGCGCATCAGGCCGGCGGGCTGGCTCGGCATCCTGCTCGTGGTCTGCGGCGTCGTGGCGTTGAAGCTGGTCTGAGGTCTGTCGGAGCCACCTTTGTCATTCCGGGGCCTGCCGCAGGCGCGAACCCGGAACCCACGACTGGGTGAGAGATCTTGTGTCTCGTTGCCAGCGGCTCGCCCGGTCGTGGGTTCCGGGTTCTTCGCTGCGCGAAGCCCCGGAATGACAAGGGGCGCGTCAGACGATGCCGCGTGTCTTGAGTGCGTCGCGATAGCCGGCGATGACGCCGTCGACCATGTCGTCCAGGCGGAAATTCTGCCGGACATGGCCGGCGAGATCCGCCGCCTGGGCGAGGCGCTCGGGCCCCGGTGTCTCCAGCATCGCCCGGATCGCCCCGGCAAGGATCGCCGGGTCGTCGGCCGGGATCAGGCGCTGGCGATGGTTGGGGCCGTAGATCTCGCCGATACCGCCGACATCGGTCGAAATCAGCGGCTGCGCGGCCGCTGCCGCTTCCAGGATGACGTAGGGCAGGGACTCGGCTCGCGACGGGATGACCATCGCGCGGGCGCGCGCCAGTGCTTTGCGGATGGGGGCCGGCGGCTCGAAGGCGCACTGGTCGGCAATGCCGCGCTCGCGCGTCATCTGCTTCAGTTCGCTTTCGTCCGGGCCCGAACCGACGATGAGGATGCGCGGCGTCAGCCCGTCCCGACGGCGCAGCAGCGCCAGCGCATCGATCAGGGTGTCGACGCCCTTGGCCGAGCGCAGCTCGCCCAGATAGAGCAGATCGAATTCGGCGGCCTCGTGATCGATCGGCTCGAATTCCGCGTCGGAAACCCCGTTGAGCACGATGCGATGATCCGTGCGCGGCAGGTGGCCGATATGGGCTTCGAAGCGGCCGGCGATGAAGCGGCTCTCGAACAGGAACATGTCGGTCGCGCCTTCGAGCAGGCGCTCGACGCTCATATAGACCTTATGCTCCACGCCGCCGGGCTTGTAGTTGAAGCTGCCGCCATGGGGCGTGTAGGCGGTAACATAGCGCCGGCCGGGCGAAAACAGCGCGGGGATGCGGCCATAGACCCCGCCCTTCGAGCCGTGGCAATGCACCACGTCCGGCGCGAGGCGTCGCCGCAGCGAGATCTCGGAAAACTGGGCCTTGAGGTCGGTGGCGTTCGGGTAGCGCGACATCGGCACCCGGGTCACGCCCAGCGCCAGCCGGCCGGCGAGCTCGCGGAAGACCGCGTCGGCCCGCGCTCCGCCGGTGCTGGAATCACAGAAGATGCCGACGTTGTGGCCGCGCTCGACCTGGCCGCGCGCGACATCGAGGACATGCCGGAACAGCCCGCCGAGCGGCGCGCGGAAGACATGCAGGATTTTCAGGGGGCGGGCGGCGAGATTGTCCGTCATCGAGCGCGCCGCAATCTCAGAACCAGCGTTCCTTGATGACGATCGTATCGCCGGGCTGCACCGGATAGGTGATCGGCACGGTCGCGGTCACGGTCTGGCCGTCGATCTGGCGCGTCACCTCGGCCGTGGAGCGCTGGCCGCGCGGCGTGAAGCCGCCGGCGATCGCGACCGCCGTCTGCACGGTCATGCCGTTAACATAGGGGAACTGGCCGGATTGGGTGACTTCGCCGAGCACGAAGAAGGGGCGGTATGTGTCGACCTCGACCGAAACCTTGGGCTCGCGCAGATAGCCGCCGCGCAGCTTGGCCTCGATCGCCTGGGCGAGATGCTGCGTCGTGCGTCCTTGCGCCTCGACCGAGCCGATCAGCGGCATCGCGATGCGCCCGGCGCCGTCGACGGCATAGATGTTGGAGAGATTGTCCTGCCCGAACACGATGACGCGCAGCCGGTCGCCGCTGGCCAGCCGATAAGGGCCGGCCGGCTCGGCGAGCGCATAGTCCGCCGCCGGATAGCGGGGCGCGCAGGCTCCCGCAGTCATGGCGGCAGCCAAGGCGAGAGAGGCGAGGCGTCGACTCATCACTGGCTTACCCGTGCAGAACTGGCCCGATCTTTAGACTCGACATGGTTAACAAAGGCTTCCCGCGAGGCGTTGCGGGCATCGATCGACCGGCCGCGTTGCCGCGTCTGGCTGCTTCGGATCGTTCGGGGGAGGGCGCGCAAAAAACGCTGCCGACTGCGAGGCTGTGGGGGTAGCTGCAGTCGGCAGCGGCCCGATCATGGCGACACGTTTGGTCGAGCGAGCCGAGATTCGCTTCTCCCGCTGAATGGCCGGTGAAGCCGCCGTTCAGAATAGCGGTAATGATCCGTTAAGCTTCCTTACCGGGCGCCGGGTCTCTCGCGCAGAATTTGCCGATTGCGAGCTGTCGAGAGGGACTGCGCCGGCAGGTGGGCGCGGTCGTCGTTTACGATCGAGAGGGTGGCCTTGCCGAAAATTCTGCTGCGCCGGCCCGTCCCTCCTGTGTGAAATCAAGGCGCCACGCGACTTTGATTGCGGCGCAAGGCCCGGTCGAAGCCGGGGTTTCCTGCGGCCGAATCGCCCCGGACGGCCGGCGCCCGAAGCGGGGGCGGGAGACGGCAAGGGCCAAAGCGGGGCCGCCATCCCGCCGGCATTTACCCGGCGATAACCTTACTGAGCTTTCAATGTCGCCCGCGTCCCTTCCACGGGACGAGAGTTTTGCGTCGATAGGTGGCCCCATGACCGCTCAAGCTGGGATTGATGCGCGCGGCGCCGGCGAAGGCCGAGGCGACATGCTCGATCTCTCCGCCCTCTGGGCCGCGATCAAGCGCCGCAAGTTCTGGATCATCGCGCCGACGCTCGCCGCCCTCGGCCTGTCCTTCGTCGCGGTGAACGTCGTGACGCCGCGCTATACCGGCGAAGCCAAGCTGCTGCTGGAAAGCCGCGGCGGCTTCTATACGCTGCCGGGGCAGGCTGCGGCCGATAGCGGCCAGTTCGATTCAGAAGCGGTGCTGAGCCAGGTCCAGATCATCATGTCCCGCGACCTGGCGCGCGAGGCGGTGAAGCGGATCGGGCTCGTCGGCAATGCCGAATTCGATTCCGGCGTCGGAGCGTTGAGCGCGGTGCGCAAGCTCGCCGTCATGATCGGGCTCGGGGGGCATCCGGCCGACCGCTCCCCCGAGGAACGCGTTCTCGAGAAATACTACGACCGGCTGCTGGTCTTCCCCGTCGCCCGTTCGCGCATCGTCTCCATCGAATTCACGTCGAGCGATGCCGCGCTCGCCGCGAAGGCGGCCAACACCATTGCCGAGACCTATCTGGAATTCCAGGAGCAGGCGAAGCAGGAGAATGCCCGCAGCGCCTCGAACTGGCTCTCGACCACGATCGAGCCCTTGCGCAAGCGCGTCGCCGAGGCCGAGGCCAGGGTCGAGGACTTCCGCTCTAAGAACGGCCTCTTCGCCGGCCCCAATAACACCACGATCACCTCCCAGCAGCTCACCGACCTGTCGGCGCAGCTCTCCAGCGCTCGCAGCCAGCAGGCCGAGTCGCAGGCCAAGGCGGGGTTGATCCGCGATGCCATCAAGCAGGGCCGCACCTTTGAGATCCCCGACGTCGCCAATAATGACCTCGTCCGCCGGCTGATCGAGCAGCGCGTCAACCTGCGCGCCCAGATCGCGGCGGAATCGCGCAGCCTGCTGCCGGAGCATCCGCGGATCAAGGAGCTCAACGCCCAGCTTCTCGACCTCGAAGGCCAGCTTCGCGCCGCTGCCGAGCGCACCGTGCGCACGCTCGAGAACGAGGCCAAGATCGCCGGCCAGCGCGTCGAGAGCTTCCAGGCCGCGCTCGACGGGCAGAAGAAGAACGTCTCCAGCGCCAATGACAGCGAAGTGCAGCTGCGCGCGCTGGAGCGCGAGGCCCGCACGCTGCGTGAGCAGCTCGAGCAGTACATGCAGCGCTATCGCGAGGCGGTCGCGCGCGACACCATGAATGCCGCGCCGGCCGATGCCCGCATCATTTCGCGGGCGGTCGAGCCGACCGAGCCCTCCTTCCCGAAGAAGATCCCGGTCGTGCTGGTTGCGACGCTTGCGACCTTCCTGATCGCGCTGGCGACGATCGTGACCCGCGAATTGCTCAACGGCCAGGGGCGCCCCCTGCCGGACGCCCCGCGCGGGCCGCGCTGGGTTTCCGCTGCCTCGTCCGAGGACGAGGATGAGGAGGCGCCCGGCCCGATGCCCGGCGCACCGCGCCATGCGCGCGTCGCCGGCCTGCTGACCCATGCCGGGAAGCTCGGCCAGATCCGGCTCGACCTGGACCAGCCCGAGCTGACGCTGGCCGAGATCGCCGAGCGGACCCGCGAGCCGTCGCGCGGCATGGCGCCGTTGGCGCTGGTCCTGGATGGCGCCGGCGACGAGGCTGCAAGGCCGCGGGACCTCGCCGAATTGCTGGCGCAGCGCTGCCGCTGTGTGCTCGTCGACCTGTCCACCGACCCCGCGGGCGGGGAGGCCGGCTTCTCGGAGCTTCTCGCCGGCGAGGCGCTGTTCTCCGACATCATCATGCGCGCGTCGGGTTCGCGGCTGCACCGTATCGGGGCCGGCCGCGCCGGTCGCGCCGCGGTGCTGGCGGCTCCCGATCTCGTCGATGTCGCGCTCGATGCGCTTTGCGAGACCTATGACTGGGTGCTGGTCGCGACCGCCTCGAACGACGACGGCGCGGTGCTGGCGCCGATCGCCCGCCGCGCGCAGGCCGGGCTCGTGATGAGCGGGCAAGTCGGCAACGGCCACGCACTGGAAACGGCCTATCGCCTGAGCGAACTGACCGAGGCGCCGGTCACGTTGATCCTCGATGCCGAGGGCGGCGTGCCGATGCCCCCGGTGTCGCGCACGGAGGCGCCGGTCGACGCCTGAGCCGCCGGAGCCGGGCGCGGCCCTACTCGTCCTCTGTGCGTTTGCGCCGCAGCCAGCCCGATGCCCGGTGGGCGAGCTTCAGCGCAGCCGGCGAACGTTTGATCAGCCGCTTCAACTCGCGCTTCGTCCGGGCGATCCGCGCGAAGAGTCGGCCCTTGAAGGTCAGTGGCAGGAAGCTGTCGACGAGATCGTCATGGTCGTCGCAGAAGGTGGTCTTGTAGCGGGCTTCGCCGACTCCGAGATCGAAGACCGCCACGCCCTCCCGGGCTTTCAGGCGGATCAATTCGGCCAGCAGCAATTCGCCCGGACTGGTCTTGACGGTTTCGCTCGCCATGTCGAACGAGGTCGCCATGCCCGAGAAGCGCTCGCCCTGGGTCGCGCCGACATAGGTCGCCACCGGCCGACCTTCGAGATCGAGGGCATAGAGCTCGATCGCAGGGCGCTCGGAACGGCGATCCATCGCCGCCTGTTCCAGGAAAGCGCGCATCGCCGGCTCGGCGAAGGGGTCAGGCACGCCCATGAAGCGGAAGCGCTCCGCCTTCTGCTCCAGGAACGCGTCGATGATCCGTGCGGCTTCGCCGGGCGTTGTTGCCCGCGTCAGCACCGACGGCCCGAAATCCTTGAAGCGGCTGTGCTTGTTCTTGAGCTTCTTGCGCGCGTGGCTGCTCATCGAGCGCCTGAGCGTCGCATCGCCGTCGCCGGCGATCAGGGCGAGCTTGTAGGCGCGGCTCGGACTCGGGCCGGCGGCGAGCTGCGCGGCGGGGTTGCCGACGCCTTGCCAGGTGATCGGCTGGTTGACGAAGGCGAGCGCATCGAGTCCGCCGATGGCATTGCCGATCTCCGTCAACATCTGCGTCGTCAGGGCGGTGTCGAGCTGCGCGGCGAAACCCGGAGCGTAGAGCCCCATATGGTAGTTGGCGTGCTTTCCGCCGATGAACTCGGCAAAGCGGAAGCCGCTGCGGCCGGTGATCGTCAGCGGCAGCAAGGCGCAGAGTTTGCCGCCGGCATCGCGCACCAGCGCGTAGCGCAAGGCCATGCCGTGGGCTGCGCCGATCGTCTCGACGAAGGGCCTGATCCAGTCATAGCTCTGATAGGGCGTCACCAGCGCGGTCGCCTCGAACGCACGCCAGGTGTCGGCGAGCGCCGCGATATCGGTCTCGATCGCGATCGAGGCCCAGGGGCGTCGCGCGGTCCGGGCGGCGGTGGCCGCGTCTGAGTTGGCCGATGTCGAAGCGGCGATGGCGGGCATGTGTCCTTCGCCCATACGAGCAGAGCAGATGAGCGTCCTTAACCCGTCATTGTGAACGGATCGGCCACAATCCCTTGGTCCCGCCGCGCCATCGCGCGATAGCGTTAGCGGGTGGTTGCAAGGGGACGGTTGCATTTGGCGGCGATGAACGGGCGTCACAGGGCCATCGCGGCCGCATTCAGGGTGATGACGGCGACCGGCGCCGACCGCTGGAGCCGCGGCTTTGCGCAAGGCGCGGGCGTGATCCTGACCCTGCACCATGTCCGGGCGGCGGAGCGGCGCGGCTTTGCGCCGAACGCGCTGCTCGACATCACCCCGGACTTCCTCGATCGCGCGCTGCGCCTGATCCGGGCCGAGGGCTACGATATCGTCTCGTTGCAGGAGGCCCTGGCGCGCCTGCGCAATCCCAGGCCCGGCCGCTTCTTCGTCGCGCTGACCTTCGACGATGGCTACCGCGACAATGTCGAAGAGGCCTGGCCCGTTCTCGCGAAGCACGAGGCGCCCTGGACCCTGTTCGTGACGCCCGGCTTCGCCGATCGCACGGCGCGGCTCTGGTGGGTCGAGCTGGAGGAGGTGATCCGGGCTCTTCCGCACATCAATCTCGCGCTGCCGGATGGCCGTTTCACGGCTCGGACCGAAACCGATGCCGAGAAGGACCGCGCCTTCGCCAAGCTCTACTGGCGTCTACGCCGCGGCCCGGAAGCGATTCTGCTCTCAGCGATTTCCACCTTGGCGGCCGAGGCCGGCATCGACCCGGCCGCCATTGTCGAGCGAGAATGCCTGCCCTGGGAGACGCTGCGGGCTCTCTCAGGCGCGCCGGGCGTGACCATCGGCGCCCATACCCTGACGCATCCGATGCTGGCGAAGCACGATGCGGATGTCGCGCGCCATGAGATTGTCGAGAGCAAACAGCGTCTGGAGACGGAGCTGGGCATGCCGGTCCGCCATTTCGCCTATCCGGTCGGCGATTCCGGCTCGGCCGGGCCGCGCGATTTCGCGCTGGCGGCAGAGGCGGGCTTCGAGAGCGCCGTCACGACGCGGCCGGGCCATCTCTTTCCCGAGCACGCCGGCCATCTCCACGCCCTGCCGCGCGTCTCGCTCAACGGCCTCCATCAGAACGAGGCGGCGCTGCGGGCGCTGCTGTCGGGTTTGCCGTTCTGGTTGCGAAGTAGGGCGCGCAGGCTGGATGTCGGTTAGGGTTTTGCCCTCGGCTTGTCATTCCGGGGCTTCGCGGAGCGAAGAACCCGGAACCCACGACCGGGTGAGACATCTTGTGTTCAGTGGCCGGCGGCTCGCCCGGTCGTGGGTTCCGGGTTCGCGCCTAAAGGCACGCCCCGGAATGACACGCGTGGTTCTTCCGCCGGGATCGGCGAAACGCCTCAAGCCTCGTCCTTGCGCTCCATCCACTTGATCAGCGGCAGCAGCGGCAGCACCCAGGCAAGGCCGAGCGCGATATAAGCGATGGTCTGCACCGGCTTCGACGCCTCGGTGATCCGCCCCTGCGCCAGCGCCATCGCGACGAGCGCGTAGACGCAGACGAAGACGAGGATCAGCACGGTCCCGACCAGCTTGCGGTTGCGTTGTTTCATCGGGCTCTCCACCGCGCGGACTGGGCTGCTGCGGCAATGCGGGCGTTGTCGCGCCGGAGCGACGGGTCTATGTCACCGGCGAGCGCGCTTGTGAAGCGATGCGCGCCGAAAGATCCCCGCCTGCGACCGAAAGCCCGCCCGTGACCCTCGCCCTCGACCAGACACGCGCCGACGCCAAGGCCGATCATGCCGGCATCCGCCGCTGGCTCTGGATCGTGGCCGGGCTCGTCTTCCTGATGGTTGTGGTCGGCGGCGCGACGCGGCTGACCGGCTCCGGCCTCTCGATCACCGAATGGAAGCCCATCACCGGAGCGATGCCGCCGCTCTCCGCCGAAGCCTGGGCCGAGGAGTTCGGCAAATACCGCGCGAGCCCGCAATACCAACTTCTCAACGAAGGCATGAGCCTGGGCCAGTTCCAGTTCATCTACTGGTGGGAATGGGGCCATCGGCAACTCGGCCGTTTCATCGGGCTGATCTATCTCGCCGGCTTCCTCGTCGTTGCCTCGCGCCGTCTGCTGCCGGCCCGGCAGGCCGCGACGCTGTTCGGCATGGGGCTGCTGCTCGGCCTGCAAGGCGCGATCGGCTGGATCATGGTCGCCTCGGGCCTCCAGCCCGGCATGATCGCCGTCGCACCGGTGAAGCTGACGCTGCATCTCACCTTCGCCGGCCTGTTCTTCGCTTCGGTCGTGGCTTTCGCGACGGCGCTGACCCCGCTGCGCCGGGTCGAACCGGCGCGGGGCAGGGCGACCGCCTGGCTGCTGCTGCTCCTGCTGTTCGTGCAGGTCGCGCTCGGCGGGCTGGTCGCCGGCTCGAAGGCCGGCTTCACCTTCAACACCTGGCCACTGATGGACGGCGTGCTGGTGCCCCCTAGCTCGCAGCTCTTCGCCCAGACACCGTTCTGGGAGAACTTCGTCGACAATGTCGCATTGGTGCAGTTCAACCACCGCCTTGGCGCTTATGTCCTTCTCGCTGTCGCCTTGTGGAACGTGCTGCGGCTGCGCCGCGCGGCGCCGGGATCGGGCGGCGCCAAACGCGCGACCGCGATCGCCGGGCTGGTTCTGGCGCAATCGGCGCTCGGCATCGTGACGCTGCTGCTGGTCGTGCCGCTCTGGGCCGGGCTTAGCCATCAGGCGCTCGGCTTCGCCGTGCTGGCGATGGGCGTGGTGCATGTCACCCGCACCGAGCAGGCGGCAAGGGGATAAGCAGCCCGCTTGTCATTCCGGGGCTTCGCGCAGCGAAGAGCCCGGAACCCACGACTGGGTCGTGGCGTGTCCGCTACTGTTTGCAGGGCTCACCCGGTCGTGGGTTCCGGGTTCACGCCTGCGGCGTGCCCCGGAATGACAATCGGAGTTCTCCCAAACAAAAGAGGCGCCGTTTCCGGCGCCTCCATGGTCATGAGATTCTCGGGGCAAGCCCGAGAATGAGGCATGAGCTTATGCCAGCGCCTGATCCAGATCCGCGATCAGATCCTCGACATCTTCGAGCCCGATCGAGAGGCGCACGACCTGCGGCCCGGCACCGGATGCGATCTTCTGCTCGTCGGTGAGCTGGCGATGGGTGGTCGAGGCTGGGTGGATCACCAGAGAGCGGGTGTCACCGATATTGGCGAGATGCGAGAACAGCTTGAGGTTCGAGACCAGCTTGACGCCGGCGTCGTAGCCGCCCTTGAGGCCGAAGGTGAAGACCGCGCCGGCGCCCTTCGGCGTGTAGCGCTTGGCAAGTTCCTCGTACTTGTCGCCGGCCAGGCCGGGGTAGCTCACCCACTCGACGGCCGGATGCTTCTGGAGATGCTCGGCGACTTTCTGCGTGCTCTCGCAATGACGCTGCATGCGCAGCGGCAGGGTCTCGATGCCGGTCAGCAGCATGAAGGCGTTGAAGGGCGAGAGCGCGGGGCCGAGATCGCGCAGGCCGAGCACGCGGGTCGCGATGGCGAAGGCGAAATTGCCGAAGGTCTCGCCCAGCACCATGCCGTTATATTCCGGCCGCGGCTTGGAGAGCATCGGGTAGCGGTCGTCGCCGACCCAGTTGAACGAGCCGCCATCGACGATCAGGCCGCCGATCGAGTTGCCGTGGCCGCCGAGGAACTTCGTCGCCGAATGCACGACGATGTCGGCACCGTGCTCGAACGGGCGCAGCAGATAGGGCGAGGCCATCGTGTTGTCGACGATGAGCGGGATGTTGTGCTTCTTGGCGATGGCGCTGATCGCAGCGATGTCGACGATGACCCCGCCGGGATTGGCGATCGACTCGATGAAGATCGCCTTGGTCTTCGGCGTCACGGCGGCGGCGAAGCCCTCGACATCGTCCGGATCGGCCCAGATCACGTTCCAGCCGAAGCTCTTGTAGGAATGGTTGAACTGGTTGATCGAGCCGCCATAGAGCTTGCGCGCCGCGACGAACTCGTCGCCCGGCTGCAGCAGCGCATGGAAGCAGAGGAACTCGGCCGCGTGGCCGGACGCGACGGCGAGCGCCGCCGTGCCGCCCTCCAGTGCTGCGACGCGCTCTTCCAGCACCGCGTTCGTCGGGTTGCCGATGCGGGTATAGATATTGCCGAAGGCCTGCAGGCCGAACAGCGAGGCGGCATGGTCGACATCGTCGAAGACGAAGGACGTCGTCTGGTAGATCGGCGTGGCGCGTGCGCCCGTCGCGGCGTCAGGGGCTGCCCCGGCGTGGATGGCGAGTGTGTGGAAACCCGGTGCACGGTCGGTCATGGCTGCTCCCTGACAATCTGACGTCGAAAACGGATCGTTCGATTTAACGAACGGTTGTCGAAGCGTCAATTCGGGGCGGCAGGCCGCGTCAGGTTCCCGGCCGGTTGATCGTCAGCTTCTGGAAGCCCTTGCCGGCGAGCACCGGCTTCTTGGCCGAGAGGATGCGCGAATTGATGCCCTGCCAGCCGATCTCGCCGGAGAGGCGGCCGTATTCGATCTTCGGGCAGCGGTTCATGATGACGGTGACGCCCTTCGCCTCGGCCCGTGCCGCCGCTTCGTCGTTGCGCACCGAGAGCTGCATCCAGATCACCTTGGGCAGGGGATCGAGCGCCAGCGCCTCGTCGGTGATCGGGCCGGCCGCTTCCGAATTGCGGAAGATCTCGACCATGTCGACCGGGCCGGGGATATCCTTGAGCGTGGCATAGACCGTCTTGCCGAGGATCGTCTGGCCGGCGAGGCCGGGATTGACCGGAATGACGTCATAACCCCGGTCGATCAGGTATTTCGTTACGATCCAGCTCGGCCGCGCCTCGTTGGCGGAAGCGCCGACCAGCGCGATCCGCTTCACGGATTTCAGGATGTCGCGGATCAGGCTGTCGGGATAGGCGTCGTGGGTCATGAAGCTGAGCCTCAGCGGCGGGGAAGGCGCAGGGCCGATATAGGATGCAGCGACCGCGCCGTCATCCCGGGTCTCCCCGTGGTTGCCGGGGGCGGGGAGGGTGGTCCTACCCCTTCCACACCGGCGCGCGCTTTTCCACGAAGGCGCCGATGCCTTCCTCGGCGTCCCGTGCCAGCATGTTCTCGACCATCACGGCCGAGGCGTGGTCATAAGCCGCCTTGAGCCCCATCTCGCGCTGCTCGTAGAAGGCGCGCTTGCCGATCTTGACCGTTGCGGGAGACTTCGAAGCGATGATCGCCGCGAGCCGCTGCGCTTCCGCCAGAGCGTCGCCGGCCGGCACGACACGATTGACGAGGCCCATCCGCAGGGCCTCATCGGCCGGCACCATCTCGCCCAGCAGCAGCATCTCCAGCGCATGTTTGGCCGATAGGTTGCGCGAAAGCGCGACCATCGGCGTCGAGCAGAACAGCCCGATATGGACGCCCGGCGTGCAGAAGCGGGCGCCTTCGCCGGCGATCGCGAGGTCGCAGCTCGCGACGAGCTGGCAGCCGGCGGCGGTGGCTGTGCCCTCGACAGCCACGATCACCGGCTGGGGCAGGGCCGTGATCTGCTGCATCATGGCGGAACAGCGCCCGAGGATATCCGCGAAATAGGCGCGGCCCCGGTCGGGATCGGCGCGATGGGCGGTCATCTCCTTGAGGTCGTGCCCGGCGCTGAACACCGGCCCGACCGCCGTGAGGATCACGGCCTTGACCGCGCGATCGGCCGCGATCGCGGTGAAGGTCTCGCTCAACGCCGCCAGCATCGCCTCGCTCAGCGGGTTGCGTGCCTGCGGGCGGTTCAGCGTCAGCGTTGTGATCCCCTTGGCGTCCTCGCGCAGCAGGACGGGCGCGGCCTCCGGCTTGTGATGGGCGTTCATCGTGCTTCCCTTCCGCATTTCCGCCTATTGTCGGAGCCGGCCGGCCATGCTGCAAGGGGATAAGCCCCGTTCCAGCCTGTGGTTTTCCGCATGACGACCCGCATGAGCGCCTCCGAGATCGATGCCTATCTCGACGAGGTCTTTCCCCAGCTCCACCATGGCGGGCGCACCTATTTCATCGAGGATGTCGGGCCGATGACGGCCCGGATGCGCTGCGACTACCACGAGAAGCACCTGCGCCCCGGCGGCACGATCTCGGGCCCGACCATGATGGCGCTGGCCGATCTCGCGCTCTATGCGGCGATCCTCGCCCAGATCGGCCCGGTCGGCCTCGCGGTGACGACGAGCCTGAATTTCAACTTCCTGCGCAAGCCCGGCCAGGCGGCGCTGATCGGCGAGGCCAAGCTGCTCAAGCTCGGCAAGCGGCTCGCGGTCGGCGAGGTCTGCCTCTATTCGCAAGGTGAACCGGAGATGGTCTGTCACGCGACGGGGACCTATTCGATTCCCGTCTGTCCGAAAGCACAAAGAATGTCGGTAAGAAATAATGTAAGCCCTTGATTTCACTCGATGTCAAAAACGGCGCGTACAGTAAGTTTGTTGGTAGCGGGCGCCGTAGTTTGTCGATGCCGCAATTCAGGCTCCTAGCGGTTCGGCCGCTAGGCTGGTGGGCCTACCAATGATCATTCGGGCACGATGGGCAGTATTATCCGGCGCCATCGTCAGTGGCGCAGCCCAGCTTGAGCTCCAGACAGCTTGAGGAGTCGGCGCAAGCTGGATTCGATCTCGGGAATAGCGCGCGAATGATGAAGGGATGCGCCGGATCGTCCGGAAGCGGCGGCAAGATCTTTTTGCCTGGGAAGGTAGCTGCTTCGGTCGGACCGTGCCGCTGAGGGCGGTCCAGCTGTCGATTGTTAGACGAACAACGTCGCCGGCTATTGCGACCGGACAATTCCTTAGACAGGGCGCGGCGTGAGGGGCTTGGCCAGAAAAGGCGCAACTGCCTGGCGCGTCTGTGATTATCGAGGTGTGATTTTCCGCAGGATGGATCGGTATGTGCGACTTTCCCGGGGACAAATCAGCCCGAGCGGGTTCGCCGTCTTTCGATCAAACTCACTGGCGTTGTCTGGTCGAGAGGTTTGCCTGTTGCCGGGTAGATCGCAGCCACATCGATCCTTCGATACAGTGTCACTCTCGCTGTTGTCTGGTCGCACATGGGTGTGACTCCTGCATGAGCGAGCTGCCTCCTGAGGACGAGATGGTGCTCGTTGAGGACTGCGCAGGCTTCAAATAACGTGATGTATGTGGATCGGAACCTGTCGACTTCGGCCAGTGGGATGATCTGGAGAGTGGCGCGATTGGATGGGGGACGCTGCTTAACTGTCGTAAGCAAGCCGGCATCGACGACTGCGTTCAGCGCCCGTGGATTAATTCGCAAGGATTTGTAGGCTTGATTCATAGTCAAACCGGCGAGTTCTGGACCTCGGACGAACCGGCGGATCTCATCAAGATCGACGAGGATGGCGTCGTATCCGGTCCCATTGGTTAGCTTGCCGACCCAGGACAACTTGCCGGCCAGCAGCAGATCGACGATCTCTGTGGAATTGCAGCATGCGCGCTTGGCAGCGTGCATGATTTGGTAAGCACCCTCCGGGGCCATCAACACGTCCTGCGCGCGCTCCGAAAGCAGCGCGACAAATTGATCCAAATCCTCGCGGGCGTAGGAGGGAAATCCGGCCTCGAAGCGGGCGCTCGCAATGATCGACCTGATATAGCCGCCTTGGATCAGCAACTTCGTTTGAACGACGTTGGTGCCAAGGTATGCCGGCAGCTGCGTAAATGTCAGCGCTGACTGCTCTCGTCTCAGCAGTTCCGCTGCAGCTTCGGCGTCGAAGACAATCTCGCCTCCCGCCCGATTGAGCGTATTGCTCGGAATAAGACCCGAGAACCTCAGCATCCTTCGGAGGCGAGTATATCCAATGGCCTACGAGACCTTCGAGGATGTGGCTGCCGACCTTCCACGCTTCATCGATCACGTCTACAACGCCAGCCGACTGCACTCCGCGCTCGGCTATCTCAGCCCGCAGCAGTTCGAGGATCAACACGCCCGGCTCACGGTCAAATCCGCAGCCTGATCCTGTCTACCCGCAGGGGCGCACTCCATTCGAGGGGCAACTTTGCGAGCCGTTTGACACACTGTCCGGGTTGGACAGACGCTTCCGACAAACTTTGCTTTCCGCCGCCGACACACTACCCGCCCCAACCGACAAACTTTGTGCTTTCCCACACCGTCGCGCGGTGAGCGGTGCGGCAGGGCGCGGGTCGCGGCGGCGGAATAATATGCGGTATCCTGATACCGTTTTTCTCAGCTTATTGAAAAATAGGCGTTTTCTGCTTTTTGGCGTCAATTGTAACGCTTGACAGTCGGCCTGCTTGCCCCTATCCCGACGCCACACCGCCGTCGGGCTCTCCGGCGGCTTGTCCTTTTTTACGCAACCGAAGGGGTACCGCGATGAAGACCACCGTCTCGCTCAAGCCCGCCGATGTCGAAAAGAAGTGGGTTGTGATCGACGCCTCCGGGCTCGTCGTCGGCCGTCTCGCCTCCGTTGTGGCGATGCGTCTGCGCGGCAAGCACAAGGTCGCCTACACCCCGCATGTCGACTGCGGCGACAATGTCATCGTGATCAACGCCGAGAAGGTTTCCTTCACCGGCCGCAAGCGCGAGCAGAAGAACTACTACCACCACACGGGTTTCCCGGGTGGCATCAAGGAGCGTTCGGCCAAGTTCATCTTGGAAGGCCGCTTCCCTGAGCGCGTCGTCGAGAAGGCCGTCGAGCGCATGCTGCCGCGCGGCCCGCTCTTCCGCCAGATCCTCGGCAACCTGCGCGTCTACAAGGGCGCGGAGCATCCGCACGCTGCCCAGTCGCCGGAGGCGCTCGACGTCGCCGCGCTCAACAGCAAGAACAAGAGGGTCTGACCGTGGCTGAAGTTCTGCAGTCTCTCTCCCAGCTCGGCGACGTCGCCAAGCCCGCTCAGCCGGAAGCTCCGGTCCACGTCAAGAAGGTCGATGCGCAGGGCCGCGCCTATGCCACCGGCAAGCGCAAGAACGCCATCGCCCGGGTCTGGATCAAGCCGGGCTCCGGCAAGGTCACCGTCAACGGCCGCGACCAGGAGATCTACTTCGCTCGCCCGGTGCTGCGTCTCGTGCTGGCGCAGCCGCTCCAGCTCGTCGATCGCATGACCCAGTACGACGTCATCGTCTCGGTCAAGGGCGGCGGTCTCTCCGGCCAGGCCGGCGCGGTGCGCCACGGCATCTCCAAGGCGCTGACCTTCTACGAGCCGGAGCTTCGCGGCCCGCTCAAGAAGGAAGGCTTCCTGACCCGCGACTCGCGTGTCGTCGAGCGTAAGAAGTTCGGTAAGGCCAAGGCCCGCCGCAGCTTCCAGTTCTCGAAGCGCTGATCGTTTCCGGGATTACCGGTATGCGGAAGGGCGGCTCGCAAGAGCCACCCTTTTCGTATTGGCTGGCATTCTCGCGCCCGATCAGCAGGAGCCTGCCATGACCCGCCCCGTTCTTCTCGTCACCGGCGGCAGCCGCGGCATCGGCGCTGCGACCTGCATCATGGCGGCCGGGCGCGGCTACGATGTCGCGGTGAACTACCGGAGCAATGCCGGTGCGGCCGCCAAGATCGTCGCGGCCTGCGAGGCGGCGGGTGCGAAGGCCGTGGCGTTTCAAGGCGACATGGCGAGCGCGACGGATATCGTCCGCGTCTTCGCCGAGGCGAGGGCGGCGCTGGGGCCGCTGACCCATGTCGTCAACAATGCCGGCATCACCGGCAAGTCAGGGCCGCTCGTCGACGCCGATACGGCGGTCATCCGTGAATGCATCGACGTCAACGTCACCGGCGCGATCCTCGTCGCTCGCGAGGCGGCCCGGGCGCTCATCGCCAACGAAGCTGCGGAGGGCAGGGCGATCGTCAACATCTCCTCCGTCGCGGCGGAACTGGGCTCACCCGGCGAGTACGTCTGGTACGCGGCCTCGAAGGGCGCAGTCGATTCCCTCACCATCGGTCTTGCCAAGGAGCTGGCGGCGCACGGCATCCGCGTGAACGCGGTGGCGCCGGGCATCACCGAGACCGAGATCCACGCGCTCTCGACCGGCGAGGCCGGCCGCGTCGCCCGGATCGCGCCGCTGATTCCGCTGAAGCGCGCCGCGACTGCCGACGAGATCGCCGAGGCGGTGCTGTTCCTGCTGTCTGGCGCGTCGAGCTACACGACTGGAATCATCCTGAAGGTCGGTGGCGGGAGGTAGCGTTCAACCTTCCTGCTCCAATCGTCTTGCTCCAACCGCGCCGTCATCCTGAACAAGCCGCGATAGCGGCGCCGATCCGGGATCCATGCCGGAGCGCTCGAGATAGAGGTTCCGGCATGGATCCCGGGTCTCACTTCGGTCGCCCGGGATGACGGCGCGGGTGAGAAACGACATATAGTGCTTGCAAGCGACACTCTGCCCGGAACCCCATGCGCGTCCTTCTCGTCCTGATCGCCTTCGTCCTGATCGCCGTGCCGGCCTTGCTGATGCTGGCGCGCGAGGAACTCCCGCGCGGGCAACGCATCGGCCGGGCGCTGGTCGTCTTCCTCGCTCCGGCCATCGCGCTCGGCCTGATCCATGGCGTGCCGGCGCTTGATGGGCGCGCGCTCAACAACCCCAACGCCTGGACGATGCTGCGCCTCGTCCTGACGGCGCTCGCGCTGATCCTGCCGTGGTGCATCTATGTCTGGTTCAACGCGCGCCGCTGACTGAGACGATCATGACCGAAGCCTCCGACAAGCCACCGATCGACCACGCCTTCACCGGCGACAGGCGCGGCGGCGCCGCTGATCCGACCTATGCCGGCGCGCTCTCCTTCATGCGCCGCCGCTACGGCAAGGATGTCGCGGGGTCTGATCTCGTCATCTGGGGCGTGCCCTTCGATCTCTCCGTCACCAACCGACCGGGCACCCGCTTCGGCCCGCAGGCGATCCGCCGCGCCAGCGCGATTTTCGACGGCGATCCGCAATACCCTTCGGGCATCGATCCTTTCGCCCGACTCTTGGCCATGGATTATGGCGATTGTGCCTTGCCGCGCGGTGATCTCGGAGCTTGCGCCCGCGCCATCGAAACGGAAGCCGCCGGCATCCTCGCTTCGGGCGCCCATCTCGTCACGCTCGGTGGTGACCATTTCATCACCCTGCCGCTGCTGCGCGCTCATGTCGCCCGCCACGGCAAGCTGGCGCTGATCCAGTTCGACGCCCATCAGGACACCTGGGACGACGGTCCGGGCGGGATCGGCCATGGCAGCTTCGTGCTGGAGGCGGTGCGCGAGGGGCTGATCGATGTCGAGCGTTCGGTTCAGGTCGGCATCCGCACCGTTGCGCCGCGTGATTGCGGCATCGCCGTCATCGATGCCTATGAGGCGCAGGAACTCGGCGTCGCCGGTACGGCGCGGCGCATTCGCGAGCGGGTCGGGGAGGGCGCGGCCTATCTCACCTTCGATATCGACGCGCTCGATCCCGCCTTCGCGCCCGGCACCGGCACGCCGGTCTCGGGCGGTTTCACCGCGGACCAGGCATTGCGCATCCTCTGGGCGATCCGCGATCTCGATATCCGTGGCATGGACGTGGTCGAGGTCTCGCCGCCCTATGACCATGCCGACATCACGGCGGTCGCCGCCTCGAGCATCGCCCAGCATCACATCCAGGCATTGGCACTGAAGAAGGCCGGTTGAATCGGTTCGCGAGGAAAAGCAGGGAAGCGCTTCCCGCGATTCAGCTTTCGGGCCTGCGGCGCGTGTCGACTTTGCGAGGAGCGAGGCGAAGCAATGATCAGGTGGGGCGCAAGGCGTGATTGACACCTCGTCCAAGCACGAACATATACGGGATCATGATGACGAGCTTCATCCGACGTCGCCCCTGCCTGGCCGCCACGGCGCGCCCGCGATGACGCTCGGCTGCTGACCGAACGCCCGCGACCGCGCCAGAAGCGCGGTTTTTTTATGCCTGAAGCCCATCCATTGCTGTGTCTGCCCAGCCACCGGGGGTCCCGATGAGCCAGAACCTGAAAACCATCTTCATCGACGGCGAAGCCGGCACGACCGGTCTCGGTATCCGCGAGCGTCTGGCGGTGGTGCCGGAGGTCGCGGTCAAGAGCATCGATCCCGACAAGCGCAAGGACCCCGCCGCCCGCAAGGACATGATGGCGAGCGTCGATCTCGTCGTGCTCTGCCTGCCGGACGACGCCGCGAAGGAATCGGTCGCGCTCGCCGATCAGCTCGGCGCCGGCGCGCCCAAGATCGTCGATGCCGCGACCGCCCATCGCGTTGCCCCGGGCTGGGTCTATGGCTTCGCCGAGCTCGAGCCCGGCCATGCCGCGAAGATCGCCAAGGCCGACCGTGTCGCCAATCCCGGTTGCTATCCCACCGGCGCCATCGCGCTGCTGCGTCCGCTCGTCGATGCCGGGCTGATGGCGCCGGACCATGCGGTCACCGTCAACGCCGTCTCCGGCTATTCGGGCGGCGGCAAGTCGATGATCGAGGATTTCGAGACCGGCGTCGCACCCGCCTTCGAGCTTTACGGCCTCGGCCTGCGTCATAAGCACCTGCCCGAGTTGCAGGCTTATGCCCGCCTGACCCGGCGGCCGATCTTCGTGCCTTCCGTCGGCAATTTCCGGCAGGGCATGCTGGTTTCCGTGCCGTTGCATCTGGACATGCTGCCAGGGCGGCCGGGCGTGGCCGATCTCCACCATGCGCTGGCCGAGCGCTATGCCGGCTCGACCTATGTCCGCGTCGTCACGCAGGACGGCTTGGGTGGCAAGATCGAGCCGGAAGCGCTGAACGACACCAACAAACTGGAGCTCATGGTGTTCGGGCAGGACGATCTCGGCCAGGCGGTGCTGGTCGCGCGGCTCGACAATCTCGGCAAGGGCGCATCCGGCGCCGCGGTGCAGAACATCCGCCTGATGCTTGGATTGCCGGAGGGCTGAGCCGCTTTCCGCCTGCTATCGCGCTGCGACATCAACCACGACCTGTCTTTTGACGAGACATCTTCGCGTCATGCGGGATAGGTTGGTTGTACCGCGAGAGGTGCGACGTGACGGGCAGCGAGTTCGAGAATGCATTGATCGACGGCATCTACGAGGCCGCGATCGTGCCTGAGAGTTGGCCTGCCGTGCTGCGTGACACGGCCCGGATCGCCAGTTGTCGCGAGGCATTGCTGGGGACCGTGCTCGACGACGAGGCGCGCCTTCTCGGCTCTTCGCCGGAGTTCACCGAGGGTTATGAAGAGGTGCTGCGCCGCATCCCGTTCGCCGTCAACGAACGGGCACAGCGCCTGCTCGCGCATGGCCGGCTCGGTTTCATCACCGATGACGATGTCTTCAGTCCCGACGAGATCGCGCATGAGCCGGTCTATCAGGATATCCTGATCCCGGCCGGGTACGGGTCCGGGGTCGCCACGGTGATTGCCGCGCCGACCGGCGACACCACGATCGTCCATTGCGAGCGCTCGTTTGCGGAGGGCACCGTCGATGAGCGGGCCATTGCAGCTCTTGACCGCCTGAGGCCGCATTTCGCCCGGGCCGGACTGCTCGGTCGCCGTCTGGCGATGGAGCGCGCGCGCGCGGCGTCGCAGGCGCTCGAACTGATGGGATTGCCGGCTGCGGTTCTCGGCCTGCGCGGCCATGTGCTCGAGGCCAACGCCCTGTTCCAGGACCTGATCCCTGATGTGTTCCACGATCGCACGGCCCGTCTCGCTCTTGCCTACACCCCGGCAGACGACATGCTGGCGACAGCGATCGCGGGCTTCTCGCGGACGGACCTGCCCCAGCCGGTCCGGTCCGTCCCGATCCCGTCCTGGCGCGGCGCCGACCCGATGGTCGTGCATGTTGCGCCGGTGCGCGGCCGGGCGCGCGACATCTTCTCTTTTGCCGGCGCTATCATCGTCGCGACGCCGGTCGTCGCGGGAGCGGGGCCGGATGCCGGCCTGATCGCCGGCTTGTTCGATCTCACCCCGGCCGAGGCGCGGCTGGCCGCGGTCATCGCCGGCGGCCATCCGCCGCGGGAGGCCGCGTTGCGTCTCGGCGTGACAGAGGCGACGGCGCGCACGACCCTGAAGCGTATCCTCGCCAAGACCGGCACGCGCCGGCAGGCCGATCTGGTCGGCCTGCTGAAGAGCGCCGGGCCGCGCTGAAGCCGCTAGGGGCGGAGCGGGCAGCCCGTCCGCAATCATGGCGAAGTCGGCGATTCGGCCGGCGGCTCGACGGCTTCTGCGTCGGCGGCCGGAAATGTGACGTAAGGGAAGCCCCCATTTGGGGGATGGCAGATTCTTTCGATGAGGCCATGGTGGTGGTCCTCAAAAAGGCCGCAAGGCCACAGGCGAGTATCGGCTTGCACTGCCGAAGCCAGGTCAAGCAGCTTCGGCAGTGCCTTTTCGTTCTGCCCTGCATGGCCCTCATGCGTCCGTTTCGCGGCCGGCCGAGGTGCTGAACCAGCCCGGCATCATATCGTCAAAATGAAAAGGGGCGCCGGAGCGCCCCTTTCGGATCAGCCCTTGTAGGGCACGAAATTCTGCTTCTGCTCGCCGAGGCCCTCGATCCCGAGGGTGACGACCTCGCCGCCCTTCAGGAAGCGCGGCGGCTTGAAGCCGAGGCCGACGCCCGGAGGCGTGCCGGTGGTGATGACGTCGCCCGGATCGAGGCGCATGAACTGGCTGATATAGTGGACCAGATAGGCGGCGCCGAAGATCATCGTCTTGGTCGAGCCGTTCTGCACGCGCTCGCCGTCGACCTCGAGCCACATGCCGAGATTCTGGATGTCCTTGATCTCGTCGGTGGTGACGAGCCACGGGCCGAGCGGCCCGAAGGTCGGGCAACCCTTGCCCTTGGCCCACTGGCCGCCGCGCTCCTGCTGGAAGGCGCGCTCGGAGACGTCGTTGCAGACGCAGAAGCCGGCGATCGCCGCCATGGCGTCCTTCTCCTCGATATAGGAGCCGCCGTCGCCGATCACGATGGCGAGCTCGACTTCCCAGTCGGTCTTCTGCGAGCCCTTCGGGATGATCACGTCGTCATTGGGACCCACGATGCAGTTCGGAGCCTTGTTGAACAGGATCGGTTCCTTCGGGATCTCGGCGCCGGTCTCGGCCGCGTGATCGGCGAAGTTCAGGCCGACCGCGATGAAGTTGCGCACGTCCGCGACGCAGGCGCCGATACGCGGAGAGCCCGAGACGAGCGGCAGGGATTCCGGCGCAACTGCCTTGATCTTGGCGAGCGAGGCCGAGGTCAGCGCCTTGCCGGCGAGGTCGGGAATGACGCCGGACAGGTCGCGCAACCCGCCCTTGGCATCGAGAAGGGCCGGCTTCTCCTGGCCGGGTGCGCCGTAGCGGAGCAGTTTCAAGGTGTTTCCCCCGTTTTCAAACGATCTAAATGGGTGAGGGGATTCTGATCGGATGCCGACCGGAAACACAAGCCCGTCATCGCGCATGGGACATCCGCATGGAGCAGGCGGCCGGATTGTTGCGCGAATGCAACGGGGCTTCCCAAAGCGACGGTTGACCCAGGGTGAGTCTAGGGGATTGAGGCGAGCCGGAAATGGGCAAAAACCGGTAATAGTTCTTATATAAACTATATCTTTCTGAACAATCGGGCTGGCGCATCGTCGGAAATCGTCAGTTTTGGTCTGTTTTCGGCAGAGTTGGTCCCAAATGAGGAGGCGGTACGGCGATTCCACGGCGCCGGAGGTAGGATTGCGGCGGGAAACGGCTCGGGTCATGCTCCGAATCAAGCGAGGTGTCCGACCTCGAAAAATCTAGATCGGGATGGATTCGATGAAGGGCCTTGTTCGTACCGCCGCAGCCGCCTCGGTCTCGCTTGCCGCTCTCCTCGCGGCTGGAGCGGCCTCGGCCAGTTCATTCGCCATCCGCAGCGGCCAGGGCGCCGAAGGCCTCGGCATGGCCTTTGCCGGCGCGGCTTCGGGCGGAATCGGTATGAGCGCGATGGCCTGGAACCCGGCGACCATCACCATGTTTCCCGGCCGCCACAGCAACTGGAACTACACCTATCTCAACGCCAATGGCGACTATCAGCCGACGTCGCCCTCGCGGGTCGGCGGCCCGGACGCGCCGGCGCCGCTGAACCCGATCCAGTTCGGCACCGGCAACATTGGCGGCGATGGCGCCGTCATCCCGGCTTCGGCCAGCGCCTGGCAACTGACTGACCGGCTCTGGGTCGGCATGACCACCGGCGCGCCCTATGGCCTGCGTTCCAAGCCGGACAACCAGGTTCACGCCGCCCAGATTTACGGGCGTTCGGCCAAGCTCGTGACCGTCAACGTCTCGCCGACGGTCGGCTACAAGGTCAACGATTGGCTCTCGGTCGGCGCCGCTCTGCAGATCCAGTATCTGAGCGCCAAGCTGAAGCAGGCCGGTGGCCTCGCGCCCACGGCCTCCCCGGTCATTCTCGAGGGCGACACGATCGATTTCGGCTATCGCCTCGGCGCGACGTTCACCCCGTTCGAGGGAACCAATATCGGCGTGGCCTATCGTTCTTCGATCCGCCAGACGCTCCAAGGGTCGCTGGCCACGCCCACGCCCGTCCTCGCCCGCTTCCCGGTCAAGGCCAACCTGAACCTGCCCGACTCGGTCGTCGTCGGCGTTTCGCAGGTGATCAACGATCAATGGCAGGCTCATCTCGGCGTCGAGTGGACGAACTGGAGCCGCTTCCGCAACATCCCGATCGTCAACGAGCTCAACGGCCGCCCGCAGACCAGCCTGAATTTCCAGTATGACGACGCCTGGTTCTTCAGCGGCGGCGTCGAGTACAAGTACAGCAAGGACCTGACGCTGCGCGCCGGCATCGGCTACGAGATGTCCGCGGTCAACGACCGCAACCGCACCATCTACATCTCGGATAACGATCGTCTCTGGCTCAGCGCCGGCGCGAGCTATCAGGTCACCGACCGGATCAAGCTGGATGTCGGCTACACCTATATCGACGTGAAGAAGGCGTCGGTGAACTACAATCCGGCTCACCCGCAATGGAACCGCGGCGCGCCGGTCTATTACACCGCTGAGGCCAAGCCCTACATTCACATCGCCTCGGTCGGCATCACCTATAATTGGGACGACCCGAAGCAGACGCTCCCGGCTCGCCCGGTTGTCCGCAAGAACTGAGCGGTACCGCCTCACGACAAAAGCCGGCCTTCGGGCCGGCTTTTTTGTCGGTGCGACTATGGTCGGTCCGCGGCGTGTTCTGCTGGGCGGGGAACGAGGCGGGGCCTACTCGGGATGCCGGGCGTTCCACGCCGCGGCATAGTTCGAGCACATGCGATAGATGGCATCCCGATTTGTGAAGCCTGCCGGGTTCGACCGGGACGGCAGGGCCGTTTGAACCGGCCGTCGTCACCGGCCTTGCATTGAGCGTCTGTGTCTGGCGGGGCGAATAGCGGGACATACTCACGGGGAGGGCTCGTCGAGCCGCCCCGGCGCGAAGGCGTCGATGGTCGCCACAAGGGCGAGCACGACCGGACGAAAGCCTAGGCCTTCACCTTCACATAAGTGCCGGGCGCGTCGGCGAGCGCCTTGAGCTTGCCGCCTCCCGGCTCGCGGGCGGCGACCTTCTTCGGCGCCTGGGCCTCCAGCCAGCCGAACCAGTGCGGCCACCACGAGCCCGGATGCTCGTCCGCCTTGGCCAGCCAGTCGGCATAGCGGCCCTTGGCCGGTCCGCCTGTCCAGTACTGGTACTTCACCTTGGCCGGCGGATTGACGACACCGGCGATATGGCCGGAGCCGGCGACGACATGCTCGACCGGCCCGCCGAAGCACTGCGAGCCGTTGAAGACCGACTGGGCCGGCGCGATATGGTCCTCCCGCGTCGCGAGATTGTAGATCGGCATCGTCACCTGCTTGAGGTCGAGGGTCTTGCCGCCGATCCGCATCTCGCCCTTGGAGAGCTTGTTGTCGAGATAGCAGTTGCGCAGATAGAAGGAGTGGTTCGCCGCCGGCATCCGGGTCGAATCCGCATTCCAGTAGAGCAGGTCGAAGGGCGTCGGCGCCTTGCCCTTCAGGTAGTTGTTGACCGCGTAGGACCAGATCAGGTCGTTCGGCCTGAGCATGTTGAAGGCGCCCGCCATCCGCGCACCGTCGAGATAGCCGGTCCGGGCCATCTGCTCCTCTATCGCGCGGATCTGCTCCTCGTCGACGAAGACCGAGAGCTCGCCGGCCTGCGCGAAATCGACCTGCGTCGTGAAGAAGGTTGCGCTCTCGATGCGTTTGTCGCGCACCGCCGCCATATAGGCCAGCGTCACGCCGAGCAGCGTGCCGCCGACGCAGTAGCCGATCGCCGAGACCTTCTTTTCCCCGGTCGCCTCCTCGATCGTGTCGAGCGCGGCGAAGATGCCTTCGCGCATATAGCTCTCGAAATCCTTGGCGGCGTGGCGCGCATCCGGATTGACCCAGGAAATGCAGAAGACGGTCAGCCCCTGCGCCACGCACCAGCGGATGAAGCTCTTCTCCGGGTTGAGATCGAGGATGTAGAACTTGTTGATCCAGGGCGGCACGATCAGCAGCGGCCGCTTCAGCACCTGCGGCGTCGAGGGCGCGTACTGGATCAGCTCGATGATCTCGTTGCGGAAGATGACCTTGCCCGGTGTCGTCGCGATATTGACGCCGACCTCGAAGGAACTTGCGTCGGACTGGCGAATCTTGAGTTCGCCGCCTCCGGCCTCGACATCCTCGGCATACATCTTCATGCCGCGCACGAGGTTCTCGCCGTTCTGCTGCATGGTCTCGCGCAGCAACTCGGGATTGGTGGCGACGAAATTGGTGGGCGAGAGGGCCCCGGCGATCTGCTTGATGTAGAAGCGGGCCTTCTCGCGCGTATGCGGGTCGAGGTCGTCGGCCTTGTCGACCATCGTCTCGGCCCAGCGCGAGCCGATCAGATAAGCCTGCTTGATGAAGTCGAAGGTGGGGTGGTTCGTCCAGTCCGGGTCCTTGAAGCGGCCGTCGCGCTTGTCCGGCTCGGCGACGGGCGCGACCTCCTCGCCGCTGGCGCGCTTCAGCGCCGTGCTCCACAGGTTCATGAAGTCGCCGGTGAGGGAGGCCTGAGCCTCGATGATCTTCGAGGGATCGTTGACCCAGCGCTCGGCGACACGGCCCAGCGTCTTGACCATGTCGCTGGCCTCGTCGGCCTGGCCGGTCTTGGCCTCGCCGCGCTCGATCGGCTTCAGGTAGGCGGCGGTGACCTTGCCGTATTCCTCGACTAGACGGCCCATATTCTGCGCGAACTGGTCGAAGTCGGGAGCGGCCTCGGCCGGACCGGTGGTGTCCTTCGCCCTGTCGCTCTTTCCGCTCATATGTCGCCCTTTCCCCCTGTCGTCGTAGGATAGCGCATCGCGCTCCATTTTGGTCCTATTAAGGACGCAGCCGCTGTGCTTTACCAAGTGAAATCGACAACCTCTGGATGCCCCGATGCCGACTGAAATCTCCGCGAAAAAGCCGCTCCTGATTCCGGTGGCGCTGGTCGTGGTCGGCGTGGCGCTCGCCGGCTGCGGCAGCGACGAGGGATTCAAGGGCGTCGCCGAGGCTGCAGGCCTGGCGACCACCCCGCAGGAATCCAAGGCTTTCGTCCGGGAAGCCCGGCCGAACGACCTCGAATACGTCCCCGTCGGGTCGAGCGTGACGCGCGCGGCCCCGCGCAAGCCGGTCGAGGACTACAAGAAGATCGAGGCCGCTCTCGAAGCCAAGCAGAAGGCCAATGCGGCCGCCGGGGACACCGCCAAAGCGCTCGGCGCGACGCCGCCGCCGGAGCCGGCGAAGCTTCCCCGGAACTGAGAGCAAGGCCGCTTCAGGCACGCCAGCGCGGCTGCAAGCCGATAGGTCTACGCTACGAATCGCAAAATATTGCGTCATCGGCTCTGTCATGACGAAAGATGCGATGCTAAGCACCCTTAACGCAAGGATGTAATCCCGGCGCAATCATGACACCGCCCGTCGGCGGCCGAGGACCTGTTCGAGATGACCGATTTCCACCGTATCAAGCGCTTGCCGCCCTACGTTTTCGAACAGGTCAACAAGATCAAGGCCGCCGAGCGCGCCAAGGGCGTCGACATCATCGACCTCGGCATGGGCAATCCCGACCTGCCGGCGCCGAAGCACGTCATCGAAAAGCTGGTCGAGACCGCCGGCAAGCCGCGCACCGACCGCTATTCGGCCTCGAAGGGCATCGGCGGCCTGCGCCGCGCCCAGGCGAACTATTACGAGCGCCGTTTCGGCGTGAAGCTGAACCCCGACACGCAGGTTGTCGCGACGCTGGGCTCGAAGGAAGGCTTCGCCAATATGGCGCAGGCCATCACCGGACCGGGCGATGTCGTGCTGGTGCCGAATCCGAGCTACCCGATCCACGCCTTCGGCTTCCTGATGGCGGGCGGGGTGATTCGCTCCGTCCCGGCCGAGCCGACGCCGGCGATGTTCCCGGCGCTGGAGCGTGCGATGATGCATTCGGTGCCCAAGCCGATCGCGCTCGTCACCTGCTACCCGGCGAACCCGACGGCTTATGTCGCCTCGCTCGACTTTTACCGGGACCTCGTCGCCTTCGCGAGGAAGCATGAACTGATCCTGCTCTCCGACCTCGCCTATGCCGAGGTCTATTTCGACGAGAACAACCCGCCGCCCTCGATGCTGCAGGTGCCGGGCGCGATCGATGTCGCGGTCGAGTTCACCTCGATGTCGAAGACCTTCTCGATGGCCGGCTGGCGGATGGGCTTCGCCGTCGGCAACGAGCGCTTGCTCGCGGCGCTGGCGCGGGTGAAGTCCTATCTCGACTACGGCGCCTATACGCCGATCCAGGTCGCGGCGGCCGCCGCGCTCAACGGGCCCGACGACTGCATCCGCGAGATGCGCGATATCTACCGCAAGCGCCGCGACGCGCTGGTCGAGAGCTTCGGCAAGGCCGGCTGGGAGTTCCCGGCGCCGGAAGCCTCGATGTTCGCGTGGGTGCCGATCCCCGAGAAGTTCCGCCATCTCGGATCGCTGGAATTCTCGAAGCTGCTGATCGAAAAGGCCGAGGTCGCGGTCGCACCGGGCATCGGCTTCGGCGAGCATGGCGATGACTTCGTCCGCATCGCCATCGTCGAGAACGAGCAGCGCATCCGCCAGGCCGCGCGCAACATCGGCCGCTTCCTCAAGGGCGCCGACACGACGCTGCACAACGTCATCCAGATGCCGAAGGCGGGGTAGGGCGGGGCGGCTGCGGCATCGCATGCCTCTGGACCGCGCCTGCAAAACATGGGAACCGATGCGATGCGGACGGATGGCTCCGCATCGCGCCCGGGGCTCGCTTCCATGTCACGCAAAGGCCGTCTACTCGGCGTCGCTTTCGCCGCCTTCGCGCTGATCTGCCTCGTCGCGACCTATGACTATTCGAGGGGCCGCATCCCGCAGACGCGCTCGGCCCTGGTCTCGGACGTGCTGGCCGTCACCAATGGCCGCGAATGCGCCCGGGACGCGACCGAGATCGTCACCCGCTACATTCCGATCGGCACTGGCAGGGCCGATGCCGAGCGCGCGCTCTCGGAGATCACGATCGATCCGCCCAAGCCGTGGTTCTGGACTCCTGCCGTCGAGAACAGCACCGTTTCGCAAGGCGCGACGATTGAGGCGCTGCACACGATCAAGGCGACCGCCTTCGGCACCAATCTGCTGCGCATCTATCTCGGTTTCGAGGACGGCAAGGTGAAGCGCGTCGCCGCCGAGGTCGTCTGCCATTTCGGCTGAGGACGGCGACGCGGTTCCGTACGGAACGTCAGACGGGGCCGGTGTACTCGCCGCGCGCCGGATAGTCGTTCTTGATCGCGAAATCGAGCGCCTGCAGCAGCTCGGAGAAGGCCGGTCGCGCGAAGGGCATCGACTGGACGGACGAATAGTAGATCGTGCCGTCCGTGCGGACGAGGAAGACACCGGGCTCCGAGAACAGGGCAGGCTCCTCGATCCCGATCGAGGTCTTGCCGCGTGTGGCTGAGATGTAGAGCCCCCAGTCGCGCGCGCTGGCGAGATCGAGCCCGTAGCCGATGCGCAGGCCGGAGGCGTTGATCTTTTCCGCCATCTGCCGGGCACGATCAGCCTCGTCGCTGCTGATGGCGATCGTCTCGACCCCGCGCTGGGCGAAATCCGGCACGAGCCGCTCGAGCTCCCGCAGATAGGTTGCGCAGATCGGGCAATGCAGGCCGCGATAATAGCAGATCAGCGTGAAGCGCTCGGGCTTCTGGGCCGCGAGATCGAACGGACCATGTGCGACGGTATCGACGCGGAGTGCGGGGGCGGGTTGACGGGGATGGGGCATGGCGAACTCCTCTTGCCTAATGAAGCGGAGGTTGTCAGATTTAAAGTCATGGATGGTTCAGAAAACATGATCGAAGGTTCAGGGTCGCCGCGCGATCGGCTGTCCGTGTTCTTTCGCCTGTTCTCGCTCACTGTCGTTCCGCTCCGTCCGGCGGGGGGCGAGCGCGCGAACATGGTGATCGGTCTTGCTGCCGGCGGGGTGCCCGCCATCGCTCTCGGCACCCGTGCCCATGACGTCCTCACCGCAACACGCGCCGCGGCGCATATCGATTTCGAGAGCAGCGCCAATCCCCTGATGCGGGCCGTACCCGATCCGCTGCTCGTCCCGCTGCTGCCGGGCACGGCATTGTCGACCGTGGCCGAAGGCTTCGTGACGGAGCTGGAGGCGGGGCGCTGCGGCGCGCCGCTCGCGGTCGACTATCTCGGCCGCCTCGCCCTGCTCATGGTCCTGCGGCATGCGATCGAGGCGGGGGCCGCCGATGCCGGCCTGCTGGCGGGGCTCGCGCACCCCAACATCTATCCCGCTCTCGTCGCGATTCACGAGCAGCCGCAGCGCAACTGGCAGGCTGGCGATCTTGCCGGACTTGTCGGTCTGTCCCGTACGCGCTTCATGACGCTCTTCGCGGAGATCGTCGGGGTGCCGCCGATCTCCTATCTCAACGGCTGGCGCCTCGCGTTGGGGCGCCGGGCACTTGCGCGCGGCGGGTTGATCAAGACGGTCGCGCGGCAGGTCGGTTACGGCAGCGCTGCCGCCTTCTCCCGCGCCTATGCGCGCCATTATGGCAGCGCTCCTGTGGCCGCGCGGGCATCTGGCGGGCGCGGCGGTGCTTCCTCGTTGACACGAAACCCGCCTCATGCGACGCCGCGCGCATGACCAGCGTGCCCCTTTCGCCTGCCTCCCAGCCCCTGCGCATCGGACTTGCCGGCCTCGGCACGGTCGGCGCCTCCACATTGCGCATCCTGCGTCGACAGGAAAACGCGCTGGCGGCGCGCTGCGGCCGAACGATCCGCGTCACCGCCGTCTCGGCGCGCGACCGCAATCGCGATCGCGGCATCGATCTCGGCGGGCTCTCCTGGTTCGACGATCCGGTCGCGCTGGCGAAGTCGGACGAGATCGACTGCTTCGTCGAATTGATCGGTGGCTCGGACGGCCCGGCCAAGGCGGCCGTCGAGGCGGCCCTGTCGGCCGGCAAGCATGTCGTCACCGCCAACAAGGCGCTGCTGGCCGCGCACGGCGTCGCGCTCGCGGACCTCGCCGAGAGCAAGGGCGTGGCGCTCGCCTTCGAGTCCTCCTCGGCCGGTGGCATCCCGATCGTGAAGACCCTGCGCGAGGCGCTGGCCGGCAACAATGTCAGCCGCATCTCCGGCATCCTCAACGGCACCTGCAATTACATCCTCTCGCGCATGGAGCAGGAGGGCCTGACCTTCGAGGCCTGCCTGAAGGACGCCCAGCGCCTCGGTTACGCCGAAGCGGACCCCACTTTCGACGTCGAAGGCTTCGACACCGCCCATAAACTCGCGATCCTGACGAGCCTCGCCTTCGGTACGAAGATCGACGCCGAAGCGATTCATGTCGAAGGCATTTCCGCGATCACGCCGCTCGACCTCAAGATGGCCGACGATCTCGGCTATCGCATCAAGCTGCTTGGCGTCGCCGAGCGCACCAAGACCGGCATCGAGCAGCGCGTGCACCCGACCATGGTGCCGAAATCCTCCCCGATCGCGCAGGTCATGGGCGTGCTCAATGCCGTCAGCGTCGATGCCGACGCCGTCCGCGAGATCACGCTGGTCGGCCCCGGCGCCGGCGGCGACCCGACGGCCTCGGCCGTCGTCGCCGATATCGCCGACGTCGCGCGCGGCACCGCCGGCCTGCCCTTCGGCCTGCCCGTCTCCCGCCTGGAAGAGGCGAAGCGCGCCCCGATGCAGCGCCATGAGGGCGGCTACTATGTCCGTCTCGCGGTCGCCGATCGCCCCGGCGCCGCTGCCGCCATCGCGACCCGGATGGCCGAAGCCGATATTTCGCTGGAGAGCATCGTCCAGCGCCGCTCGCCCGAGGCCGCGACGCGCGATCCCGGCGGCCGCTCGGGCGCGCCGGTTCCGGTCGTGCTCATCACCTATGCCACGAGCGAAACCACGATCCGCGCCGCGCTCGAAAAGGTCACCGCCGACGGCCATGTCGCGGAACCGCCGCAAGTCATCCGCATAGAGCGGGAACAGGCCTGACCGGCCATACCTGCCAAACTCATTGCAAGGGGACTCTTTTCATGTCCGTCGATCTCCGCATCTCCCCCGACCAGATCATCGAGCGCTATCTCTCGATGGAGCTCGTGCGCGTCACCGAGCGCGCCGCCGTCTCCGCCGCCCGCTGGCGCGGCCATGGCAACGAGAAGGCGGCCGACCAGGCCGCGGTCGACGCGATGCGCCGTGAACTGAACCGCCTGCCGATCGACGGCGAGATCGTCATCGGCGAGGGCGAGCGCGACGAGGCGCCGATGCTCTTCATCGGCGAGAAGGTCGGCAACAAGCAGGGCCCGAAGGTGCATATCGCGGTCGATCCGCTCGAGGGCACCACGCTCTGCGCCAAGGACATGCCCGGCTCGATCGCCGTGATGGCGATGGCCGGCGCCGGCAGCCTGCTCTATGCCCCTGACGTCTACATGGACAAGATCGCGATCGGCCCGGGCTATCCGCAGGGCGTCATCGATCTCGATGCCTCGCCGGCCGACAACATCAATGCGCTGGCCAAGGCCAAGGGCGTGAAGCCGAGCGAGATCTCGACGCTGATCATGGACCGCCCGCGCCATGCCAAGCTGATCGAGGAAGTGCGCAAGACCGGCTGCTCGATCCGCCTGATCACCGACGGCGACGTCGCCGGCGTGATCTTCTGCACCCAGCCCGAGAAGACCGGCATCGACCTCTATCTCGGCATCGGCGGTGCCCCTGAAGGCGTTCTGGCTGCTGCGGCGCTGCGCTGCGTCGGCGGCCAGATGCAGGGCCGCCTCATCCTCGACACCGAGGAGAAGCGCGTGCGTGCGGCCGGCATGGGCGTCACGGACCCCAACAAGAAATACGACATGTCGGAAATGGCCTCGGGCGACGTCATCGTCTGCGCCACGGGCGTCACCGATGGCGGCATGCTGTCGGGCGTGCGCTTCGGCAAGGACGTGATCGAGACCGAGACGCTGGTCTACCGCTCGATCACCGGCACCGTCCGCCGCATCTATGGCGAGCATCGCGAGCTCTCGAAGTTCCAGCTCGACTGAGTACTTTGCTCACACGGTCATCCCGGGCGTAGCGAAGCGAAGGCCCGGGATCCATGCCGGAACGGTTCAGGCATGGATTCCGGATCGGTGCCGCTGACGCGGCTTGTCCGGGATGACGTGAGAGGAAATCAAATCACAGCCCCCGCCGCCGCTCGTCCGGCGATGCGGCCCGAGAAGGTGCAGCCGCCGAAGGAGGGTGCCTTCCTGCGCCCGGTAGCCATCCACGCCGCAGCCGAGGCCGGCGGCATAGAGCCCCGGCTCGCCTCCATCGTCCGGCCCACGCGACGACAGGTTCGTCATCAACGCGCCCGGTGATTTCCGCGTCAGGATGGTGAGCCTGACCGCGATCGATGGTCCATGCGCGGGATCGGGGGTGTGAGGCGCGCTTTGCCGGGCGCTTGCATGCAGTATGGCGGGGCTGCCGGGCCCGGCCAAGCTCGACGCCGGTTGACCTCGCGCCCGCTATGGGCGACGCCGTTGGCACGATGAGTCTGGTGCAGCAGTCCCGTGTTTTTCTCGGCGTGACCCGTTCCGCCCTTGGCCGTCCCTGGCGCGATCGCCTCGATACGGCGGGCCTCGGCCGGGCCGAGGCGCTCTCCCAGCGCGAAGGGCTCTCCGACATCCTCTCGCGCCTGCTCGCCTCGCGCGGCGTCGAGCCGGCCGAGGCCGCGCTCTTTCTCGAGCCGAAGCTGCGCGACCTGCTGCCGGACCCGGCCATCCTCACGGACATGGAACCCGCCGCTGCCCGGTTGGCACAGGCGGCGATGCGCGGCGAGCGCGTCGCGATCTTCGGGGACTACGACGTCGACGGCGCTTGTTCCTCGGCGCTGCTCGCGGGCTTCCTGACGCAGGGCGGGGCACGCCCGCGCATCCACATCCCCGACCGGCTGATCGAAGGCTACGGTCCCAATTGCGAGGCGATCCGCATGCTGGCGGGCGAGGGCGCGACCCTGCTCGTCACGGTCGATTGCGGCACGACCAGCGAGGAGCCTTTGGCGGAGGCGCGCCGTCTCGGTCTCGATGTCGTCGTGCTCGACCACCACCAGGCGCCGGAGCGGCTGCCCACCGTCGAGGCGCTGGTCAATCCGAACCGGCAGGACGACCTGTCCGGTCTCGGCCACCTCTGCGCCGCTGGCGTCGTCTTCCTGTCACTGGTCGCCACGAGCCGGACCCTACGCCGGCATGGCCATTGGGCGGCGCGTGGTGGAGAACCCGACCTGCTGGCGATGCTGGATCTCGTCGCGCTCGCGACGGTTGCCGACGTCGTGCCCTTGCAGGGGCTCAACCGCGCCTTCGTCCGACAGGGATTGGCGATGATGCGCAGCCGGGCGCGGCCGGGCCTCGCCGCGCTGATGGACGTCTCCGGCCTCGACGGGCCGATACAGCCTTGGCATCTCGGCTTCCTGCTCGGCCCGCGCATCAATGCCGGCGGGCGCATCGGTGATGCCGCGCTGGGCGCGCGCCTGCTGCTGACCGATGACGAGGTCGAGGCGCGCACCATCGCGACCGAGCTCAACCGCCTCAATCAGGAGCGGCAGGAGATCGAGCGCCTCGCCGTGCTGGAAGCGGTCTCGCAGGCCGAGCACGAGCTCGCCGGCACGGCCGAGCTGCCGGTCCTGCTCGCTGGCAGCGCCGACTGGCACCCCGGCATCGTCGGCCTTGTCGCGGCCCGGCTGAAGGAGCGCTTCCGCCGTCCAGCCTTCGCACTGGCGCTGAACGGGGAGGGGGGCGCGACCGGCTCCGGCCGCTCCGTCGCAGGCGTCGACCTCGGCCGCGCGGTACGCGCGGCCGTCGAGGCAGGGCATGCGGTCAAGGGCGGCGGCCATGCCATGGCGGCGGGCGTGACGCTGGCGTCCGGCCAGGCTGGTGCCTTCCACGCTTTCCTCAACGCGCATCTTCAGCGCGAGGTCGAGGCGGCCGGCGATGCCGAGGCGCTGCTGATTGACGCAGCGCTCAGCGCGGGCGGTGCGACGCCTCGTCTTCTCGCCGAGATCGACAAGGCCGGCCCTTTTGGTTCCGGCAGTCCGGAGCCGGTCTTCGTCTTCCCGGCGCATCGCCTGACCGACGCGATCGAGATCGGTACTGGCGGCCATGTCCGCATCAAGCTGCGTTCCGGCGACGGCGCCAGTATCGGGGGCATCGCCTTCCGGGCGGCGCAGGAGCCGCTTGGCCAGGCTCTGTTCGCCGCGCGTGGCGAGATCGTGCACCTCGCGGCGACGCTCTCGCTCAATCGCTGGGGCGGCCGGGAGACGGCGGAACTGCGCATCCTCGATCTCGCGCGCCCGGTCTGACGCGCTGCCGGCTATTTTCTTGTGAACGGGTGCTTGCGGAGCGGGAAGCCTGCCACTATACCTCGCCCCGCTTCGGCACGAACCCCAGCGGTTCGCGGCAAAGCGGTCTTCGTCTATCGGTTAGGACACCAGCCTTTCACGCTGGGGAGACGGGTTCGACTCCCGTAGACCGCGCCAGCCCTTGATTTTCCTCGATAATTTGCCGTTTTTAGGACTACTGGAAACCGGCTTTAGGACCGGTTTTTAGGACCGCTTTCGCGCGGCACGAATCCAGCCTGGAGGCACGGTCGCCGGGAGCATGCGGCGCGACGATGTTGTTGACGTTGTCCTGGTCGAGGACATGGTCATCGGCATGATCGACGAGGGGTGAGCGCGGGCTGCGTTCGCTATTCGCACGACCAAGCACCGCCTCCGCGTTCCTGCCGCAAGGGGGTGCCCAAGTTCCCAGGTTCCCAGAGGGATTTCGCCCCCCTTTTCGCGACAATCTCCCGCAGGCTGCGATCTCGCGCCGGTATGCCAAAACTGCTTGGGAACTCGGGAACCTGGGAACCGCCACTGCTATCACCTTGAAAAACAAGGACATGGCGGTTCCCAAGGCTCCCGGCAGCGATTGGGAACCGTGATCAGTCTTCCCGCGCGTTCACCGGAATGAATTGGAAAGGCGAGGCAGCGTAGGAATGCCTCATGGCTAACACCAGTAGAACAATCAGCTTCACACCCACGGGCCTGACGAGCGGCCTGGAACTGCTGGCGATAATGTGCTGGCCCGAGACGGGAAAGCGTGCCGAGACACTCGTCTCCTTCGCCGCCGAAGTCATCCACCGGGGCGAAGGCTTCAGCACCGACGCAGCCGCGAACCCGATATATCCGCCGCCTGAAATTTCACTCGGCCTGCAACGCCATGGTGGATTCGCAGGCCACGCGCGACTTCAGCATTGGCCGTCACTAGGCGGCATCGCATTCATTGAGAATGCTGCAAATGTAGTTCGGGACGTGAGGGAACGCCTCTTTCTTCCAAACGGCGGATATCGCGGTGTAGCGGAAGCACCGGGCATGACCGAGATCGAGAGACAGATGGCGCACGCAATGCAGCACGGAGCGCTCGCATCGGCACTCTTGGTTTTGGCGATCGCGCGAATGGCAGCCAGCAAAGACCTGGAGACGAGCCCCTCGCTTGGAAAAGCAATCACGCTGCTAGAGGGCGTGAAGCTTCAGGTCAAAGCAAAGGTCACGCCCTCGGGATTCGGCCAGGAGAGGATACTGAAAAAGCATTGGAAACAGTGGTCGCCGGTCGCGCCATTGTGGGCAGCGGCGATAATCGCTGGTGGCTTCCAATGGCCTTCCGATGGCCTGTCGTTTGATGGGCCTGAGATGGCGGAACGGATTTTCGATGCTTTGAGCGATCCTCTGAGATTGGCGAAATTGTCCTCCTACAGCAACTGGCTTGCCGATCTCATGACGACGCTTGTTCCGTCCGGCGCGGCTCGCCCGCTTCTCGCACCGCATTCCATTTTTCGCCTCGATACGGGCCTTCCACCGCAGAGCCCGCCACTGCCCCCGCTTCAAGCATCCGAGATCGCGATCATTCGTGGGCATGAGACGGCAACCTTGAAGAAGTCCGATCTGGGATAACCAGTGCACGGCAGGCGGACACTGGTGTCCGGCCTTCCAGCACCGGCCAGCCGTTTCGCAAAACTTCGTCGCAACTTGGGCCGCAATCGGCACCTAGCGACGAGGTAGATCATGGAACTCGAACACGAAGACAAGAACTGGCCTTTCGACCAGGGCGGAACGACAGATGAAGTTGCCCGCTTGCGAAAGCAGATGTGGACGGCTGAATTCCGCCCGATCCCTGTCCGTAACGCGGATGATTCCGGTCCGTCGCCGGGGAAACGCCCGGACGGTGCAAACTGGCAAGTCCTGGCGCGGCAAAACCCTCCGTATGCTGTCGAGGCCCCCGTCTCTCCGGCGGCCCTCAACACCGGTCTCCTGTGTGACGGCCTCCGGCCCCTCGACATTGATGTAGAGGATGAGGCTACTGCCGCTCGAATTCGGATGCTGGCCCTGGACATGCTGGGTCCCGGACCGGTGAAGACGCGTTCGAACAGCGTCAAGTGCACCATCCTATACCGTGCGGCAGAAGGAGAGCCGCGTAAACTTCACCGGACCGGGGCCTCGCACGACAGCAAGACTGCGGGAGCGAGCATGAAAATCGAAGTGCTCGGCTGGGGGAATCAGATGGTCGCTTATGGCCTGCATGAGACCGGCGTCGCTATCCAATGGGAAAACAACATGGGTCCGGGGACCGGCGTGGTCCTCGCCGACCTTGCTCCAGTTACCGAAGAGCAGGTCGAGCGTTTCCTCGATGCTGCGGGTGAACTGATTGGGGCAACGACCCAGACTCGGCAGATGAGCCTCGACGAGACCAGCGTGCACCCGCCGCGCATGCAGCACCACGGAGCAGAAGCAGAGCCGTCCGACGTGGCCCGCGCGCTCAACGTGATCCCGAACGACGGTCCCGCCGACTGGAATGACTGGAAGCGCATCGGCCTTGCGGCGTATGCGGCAACAGGCGGGTCCTGGGATGGGTTCGATGCGTTCGATAGCTGGAGCCGCAAGAATCCAGCCTATGACGCCCGGAAGACTCAGCAGGCGTGGGAGGAAATGCGCCGGTCGCCTCCGTCCAACATCGGTGCCGGTACCTTGTTTTTTCTGGCGCGGCAGGCTCGTCCCGATTGGCAGCCATCCGAGCGCCTCCGGGACAACGCTTCCGTCGCAACGCAGTCACGGCTCGAAATGAGATTACCGCAGGGCTTCTCCCTGGCCAGCGATGGTGTCTGGTTTGTCGATCCGCACCCAAAGAAGGAGGGAGACGCAGAGGAAAGGTGGGTGTGCGGGCCGCTGAAAATCATCGGCGAATGCCGCGACACGAACAGTTACGGCTGGGGTGTTGTAGTCGGATGGACAGACAATAGCAGTGTGCCACACGAGGCTATCGTCGCGCGACGGCAGCTTCCGTCGCCAGATGGTGGCTCCTCGATCGCGGCTATGCTGGAGGATGGTGGTCTTCGATGCGGAGATTCACGGCTTCTACGTAAGTTCTTCCAGGGGCTCCATACAGATCGCAAGCTGCGGTTGGTGCCTACAACCGGGTGGCACCAAGACGACGCAGGTTATGTGTACGCGCTGCCAACGGGGGAAGTCTTCGGCCCAACGGAACATAACGTCATTCTCGATCCCCAATCACGACGTGTCGGCGATGAAGTCGGTCAGGCTGGCACCCTGGATGAATGGCAAGATCAGGTAGCTCAATATGCCGTGAATAATTCCCGAGTAGCCTTCTTTATGTCTGCTGCATTCGCGGGAACTCTATTGAACGTAAATGCAGAACCTAGCGGCGGAATACATCTTGTCGGAAAAAGCCGATCAGGTAAATCAACATCCCTTTTTGCCGCTGCGTCTGTCTGGGGCAAGGGAACTCGTAAGGTAATGCAGTGGCGCGCTACCTCGAACGGTCTCGAAGCGATCGCGAAAGCTTCCAGTGATGGCGTAATACTTCTCGACGAGATCGGTCAGGCGAACGGAAAGGAAGCTGGAGACGCCATCTACATGTTGGCTAACGAAGGAGGAAAGCAGCGGGCCAATGTGCATGGCGGCGCGCGAGAGCGCGTATCCTGGCGAGCCATCATGCTCTCGACCGGTGAGATCGGCCTCGAAAGCAAGATGAATGAAGCGAACCGCTCTATGGCTACGGGTCTGCACGTTCGCCTCGTCAACGTAGAGGCGGATGCCGGGGTTGGTCTGGGTGCGTTTGAGCATCTTCATGACAAGGCATCGCCAGCAGCACTCGCAGATCATCTCAGGGAGGCGTCAGGTCGCCACTATGGCGTAGCAATTCGGAAATTCCTTGAAGATGTCTCCCACCTTCGTGCGAACGGAGATACCGAATTGCGTGATCTCGTCGAGGGTTTCCGCCAGCAGTTCCGCGAAGCGAATGTTCCTCCGGGTGCAGATGGACAGGTCGAATCCGTGGCCGGGCGCTTCAGCCTCATCGCTGCCGCTGGCGAACTCGCCACGGCGCTGGGAATTTTGCCCTGGCCCAAAGATGAGGCGCTGCGCGCAGCCGGTAAATGCTTCGCCGTTTGGCTCTCGGCTCGCGGCCATTCTGGTGCTGGGGAAGACGAGGCCGCGATCAAACACGTCAGGCGCTTTGTCCTCTCTCATGGCATGACGCGGTTCGCGCCCAGCGATGTCCCCAACGAGGTCATTCGGGATCGCATCGGGTGGCGTCGAGAAACTCAAACAGGCTCTGCCTATCTCTTTCACAAGGACCTTTGGGATCAGGAAGTATTCAAAGGGGCAATGATCGATCCCAGGAGGGCTTTGGAAGCCCTCAATCGCGCCAATCTCTTGGAAACGAATGAGGGGCGTCTGACATTCCGCATGAGTATCGGCGGGCAGAAAATCCGCGTTGTTTGGGTCAGGCCCACCATCATCGAAGACTGATCACGGTTCCCAATCGCTGCCGGGAGCCTTGGGAACCGCCATGTCCTTGTTTTTCAAGGTGATAGCAGTGGCGGTTCCCAGGTTCCCGAGTTCCCAAGCAGTTTTGGCATACCGGCGCGAGATCGCAGCCTGCGGGAGATTGTCGCGAAAAGGGGGGCGAAATCCCTCTGGGAACCTGGGAACTTGGGCACCCCCTTGCGGCAGGAACGCGGAGGCGGTGCTTGGTCGTGCGAATAGCGAACGCAGCCCGCGCTCACCCCTCGTCGATCATGCCGATGACCATGTCCTCGACCAGGACAACGTCAACAACATCGTCGCGCCGCATGCTCCCGGCGACCGTGCCTCCAGGCTGGATTCGTGCCGCGCGAAAGCGGTCCTAAAAACCGGTCCTAAAGCCGGTTTCCAGTAGTCCTAAAAACGGCAAATTATCGAGGAAAATCAAGGGCTGGCGCGGTCTACGGGACCCCTCTGGCCCGTTTTTGGACCTCTAACGAACCCGTTCTTTTGATTGCGGGTTTCCTGATCCGGGGTAGCGTTTTCGCTGTTTCGGAGCAGATCGGCCTGTGAAGCGGGCCGGAGAAGGTGGTGAGGCCGCGATCGAGGATGGGGCGTTTTGGACTGGTTCCCTTCACGAGATGCTCGGTCAAGGGAGGTATTTTCCGGTTCCGCCTCCAACTTCCTGCCGACGTGTTCGCGAGGCTCGCTGCTGCCGAAGTCGCCAATGCGCGACGGACGGTGAGCTTCTCGCTGAAGACGCGTGATCCCCTGACCGCCCGAAGCCGAGCCCTGCGGGCTGCCGCTGATGTCAGCGACATGATCTCGGCCATTCGGTCCGGGTCGATCCTGCCCTGGCAGTTCGTCCCGACCATGTACCAGCAGGATCGGATCATCATTCCGAACAGCGGCCAGAAGCCGGTGGTCTCGAAGCGTGCTGGTGCGGGCGTGGCGAAGCCGAAGAAGAACGCGATGACCCTGCACCGCGTGTACAAGGAGGTGTACCTGCCCCGGCGAGAAGATCGAAAGGGAGCACCGCCGCGCCGTAGGGCTCGGCTGGACATGGAGAAGGCGATCGCGCTCTTCGTGGCTTCTTCCAGTGACCTCGCCATCACCAACATCTCGCGGAGGGAGGCGGAGAAGTTCGTGCGCGGGCTGGAGGTGGGCTCGATCGGCACGAAGAAGAAGATCGTCATTGCGCTCTCGACGGTCTGCAATGCCGCCGTCGCGGCTGATCTGATCCCGGCCAACCCGTTCAGGGGCCTCGGCCCGGACAGATCGGCGATCGCAGCAGCCCGGCGCAGCTACTCCCGGCTCGATCATGATCAACTGGCCCGGTTCTTTGGCCGAACCGAGCGCGAGGACGGGGCGGTGCTGTGGCTTCCCCGATTACTCCTCCTGACCGGGGCTCGCCTGGAGGAGATGGCTCAGCTTCGCAGCGAGTGGTTCGTCCGCCGCGATGGCGTCGATGTGATCGACCTGCACGACGCGCAGGTGAAGAGCGCTCACAATCGCCGGTACATTCCGCTTCACCGCGACCTGCTCGACCTCGGCATCCTCGATCTGGTTAGCCGCTCTCCTGATCGGCTGTTCCCCGAGCTTCGGTATCGTCCTTCCGCCGAGCGCTGGAGCGGGGCGATCAGCATGAAGCTGAACAGGACGATCGACGAGGCTCTGGGGCGGGATCGGCGGCTGACGGTGCATTCGTTGCGCAAGACCTTCGAGCACGCCGCCTATGTGATCGGGGTACCCAAGCCTTCGATCAATGCGATCACCGGCCATAAACCGGCTGACGTGTCGGAGGAGCACTACCTGATGCTCCGGGACGATGTTGCGCTGCTGAAGCGGCACATCGACCAGATCGACTTCCCATTCCTGAAACAGGTCTGTTCCCCGATCGCGGTCTGAGAGGGGTCGTTTTTGACTGACTCTCGTGCACGAAGACCGAAAAGGGCATGGTCACCATGGTCATGCTCAACATGTTCTCGCTCACCCACATCACGTTGCCCTACGCGGCCACGGTCTCCTCACCGTTCTCGCTCGTGTCCGGGACGATCTCCCGGACCGTCAGGCCAGCGCGCTCCGCCCGCCCTTGAGCGCCCTGTAGATCGTGCTGGGCGCGACCTGAACGTGCTCGGCGATCTCGGCGACCGTCAGCGTGCCCTCGGTCATGAGCGTCTTCACGACGGTCAGCTTCACCGTGTCCAATGCCTTGGGGCGTCCTCCGACTCTTCCGCGTGCACGGGCTGCGCGAAGACCGGCCTGGGTACGCTCGCGGAGAAGCTCGACCTCCATCTGGCCCAAGGCCCCGAGAACGTTGAACATGAAGCGGCCCGCTGGGCTGGTCGTGTCGAAGCCCTCAGTGATGCTCTTCAGGCCGATCTCTCTCGCCCGCAGGTCTTCGGCGACATCGAGCAGGTGCCGGATCGACCTCGCCAACCGCGACAACGAGTAGATCGTGATCACGTCGCCTGGGCGGGCATGGTCGAGCAGCTTCTTCAGTTCGGGGCGGTCAGTCTTCAGGCCGCTCGCCGTCTCGATGTAAAGCTTCTCGCATCCGGCTGCCGTCAGCGCGTCGATCTGCAAGGCATGGTCCTGCGACGCTTGTGAACATCGCGCGTACCCGATCTGCATCCAGCCTCCCTCGCAAAACTCATCGCGAGGAGGTTCTCATGAGAAAGAGGTTTTGCAATCGAATTGTGCGACACCGTCGTCAGCAGAATCCCCGACGATCTCGCCCACATCACGTGCCTCGCGGAAACGACCGTTTGCGAGATGAGGGGCGTGACGAGGGTCGGAAGGGGATGGTTCCGGCTACGCTCGACGCCACGATCGGGGATCGTCGCCAGCCCAGGAAATGCAGGGTTTCCCGACACATTGACCGACGCTATCGTCATGAGATTCGGAGAGATCGCGATGACTAGCGTAAATACAAAGCGAATTTCTGAGATTTCGACGGCATATAGCTTGGTCGATGAGCCGCTAGATTCGCCGAAGCCGCTTAAGACAACCTTGGCCCGCTGGCCACACCTTGCATGTGAAAAATCTTTCGAGCCCAATGAGATCATGTTCAAGGCAGGAAAACCTAATCAACATGTGCTCTTGATCTCTGCTGGGGTGGTGAGAAGATACAAGACCCTCATGGATGGTCGCCGCCAAATCCTCGGATTTTCGATACCGGGAGACTGGATCGTTCCTTCTCTAGGAAATGAACTGAGCTTTTCGGCGGACGCGATCGATGCGGTGAGAGCCCATTCCTTCCGACGTGAAGGTCTCAACATCTCGTTCGCCGGGCAATCAGAGGTGTTGGCTCGCCTTTACGAACTCGCCCAGGCCCAACTGGCGGAGGCCGAGGAACACATACTGCTGCTCGGACGCCGACGCTCGGAAGAGAAGATTGCATGTTTTCTTCTCAGGATGCGCGAACGGTGGGCGCGGGTGGGTAGGCAATCGATAACAGTGCATTTGCCGATGTCTCGTCGCGATATCGCGGACTATCTCGGGGTTACAATGGAAACGGTCAGCCGCACGTTGGCCCGATTTGCGCGAGAGGGGATCATCTTGCCGGTTCCAGAGGGCGTGCGGCTGCTCAACGTTGGAAGGCTTGAACAGCTTTCCGGGTTTGAGGTTTCAGTGGCGGTATCGGCGGACTAGGCGACCGACTTGCGGCGGAGCCTTGGCTTCCGCCAGCAGTTTCGCGAAAAACCTGCGGCATCGCTCCATTTGCGGCGCAGAAGTTTGCCAATCCTTAGATCGTCGATGGCAGTGTCGCTGTTGAGGGGCTGCGCATGTCGTTACGACGAGACATTGCCGGGATGAGCGCGGTTCAATGGGCCGTGGTGTGCGGATGCTCGTTCATCATCGCTCTGGGAGCGGGGCTCGGGCTGCTGACGCCTTCGCCAGAGCGGGTGAATCATATCCGAAGAGAATTTCTACCTGCGGAACCTCAGGTGGTCGTTGTCCGCCCAGGTTCGCGATCGCTCAGCGAAACCCAGCAGGTGTCGTTCAGGATGTGCGGACGCGCGACCGGCGACTGCGTCGTTGACGGAGACACATTCTGGTACCGAGCCGAAAAAATCAGAATTGCCGACATCGACGCCCCAGAAACTGAGCAGGCCAAGTGCGCGAGTGAAAGGGCGTTGGGCGATCGGGCAAAGTACCGTTTGGCTGAGCTACTGTCTGAAGCGTCTTTCTCGCTCGAAGGCTATGGGTCGCGAGATCGGGATCAGTATGGCCGCCTTCTGCGCGTGGTTTACCAGAACGGGCGCTCCGTGGGCCAAATCCTGGTAGCCGAGGGATTGGCTCGGCCATGGCAGGGCCGACGCCGACCCTGGTGTTGATGATGGTGACGACGAAGAGAACAAGCCGGTGACCGCCCTCAGCGCCGACACTCCGACAAAGCCGCCGCCATCAGCCTCCACCACGGAGCGCGCCGCCTATCCGGGCAGTGAAGCGACGGTTGAACAGTTCATTGGCTTGGCTGACGAGTATCTCGCAGTGGCCCATTCGCTGCTTTCTCAGGTTAGCCGCAAAAGCTCGCTGTCCTCCGCCCCGGCGCGCCTGTGTGCGATTCATGCCGTCGAGATATATCTGAACGCCTTCCTCATCTTCCACGGCAGCGATCATAAGCAGGTGCGTGGGCTCCAGCACGATCTGGCTCAGCGGGCGGCTATGGCGACTGAGAAGGGCCTTCGCCTCCGGGTAAAGACACTGGCGCATCTCAGGCAAATCTATGATCAGCGTGAGTATCTGGTTGCTCGATACGGCCCGGAGCAGGCAGGCCGCTTGTCGGAACTCAACCGGATGTCCGCCACCTTGAAAGAGGTTAGCACGAAGGTCAGGGCAGCATTTCGGATGCAGCCTCCTCCTCTTGCCAATCGCGGCTAGAAGACCCTTTCATCCGTTTCCGGGATCGGATGAGCCAGGAGAATGGGTATTGATGGCGAAGGATTTGTCGGGAAACTTCTGAAACGCATGAGCGTTGCAGGGAGCATGATGACGCGCGAGCAGAGGGCCGGATTGGCGCGACTGATGCTCCGCTGGCCGGAAGGTCGGGCGGCCCTTCATTTGAAAGCCGCATCCGACGCTGCTTTGCGAGACCTCTGCGAAGTTACGAACTGGCCTGTGATGCCTCGGCCTACTGGTCGAGGTCGAACGCAGCAGGCGCTGGCGGCATCGCGGACGAGTACCGCTTGCTGATTTCCGAGTTGGAGTTCGAGGCACGCGAGTGGGCGCGTGGTTTCCCAGATCATGTTATCACCTACATCGACGGGTAGGCTATCGGCGTGGCGGCGGTCGCTCAGGCTGGTCTCTTCTAGCCGTGGCGATTCTCTGTTCTCGGAGCGATGTGCCCTATGCCCTTGACGACGGCTGGTTGGAGGATCATCGTCAGTAGCCTTGATGACGATGGCGACCAAGCTGAACACCACGCTGAGCCTGCCCGCCTGACTACCTAAACCCCACAATCTGGAAGCGAGGTCTTGCCATGATCTCGTATTTGCAAGCTGCGCGTGAACTCGACGCGCGGTGGACTGGCTCGTTGCAGTTTTTGCCGCCAACCCCGACGTTGCGGAACGAGCACGATTGTATCGTAGCCCGGCAGATTGCCGCAACGGAGGTCGATCTGTTCAATCGCTACGCCAGGGAAATCGCGGCGGCGAACGGGCTCAAGTTCGGGCTGTTGATCGATCTTTACGACATGCTGCTCTCGACCGGCCTGATTTTTGCCGACGAACTTGATGAAGCTCGGCCCGTCTGGTGCCAACCGCCGACATCTCGACACGCGCCCCCCTCGCCAGCGCCCAAGCCCGGCCGATCGAAGCCCAGGCTGCACCGGACGTATCGCGAGTAAGGCGCTCATCTCGGTAGCCGCTGGCTGGAATCGCAGCGAAACGTCCTCGCCTTGTCACAGAACTGGAAGCCCAGATGTGTGAACGGGCAATCGTCAGTATTCAGAGAAGCTCCTGGTCATCGTCTTGAGGCGGCCTATCGTCGGTGACTTCCTCGATCAACCAAGCATCTCTGACCAGCCAGTCGTGTGACCTGCCGCAGGCTGGACATGCCTTCAACAGGCGGGGAATGTTGCACTTCCCCTTTCCGCGATCATGCGTTTTTTCACCGGTAGCGACAGGCAGGCTGGTCTCGGGGCATCTGATGGCAAATTCGCGCATCTGTTCCGTCGTTCTTATTGAGCGCGGGCTCTCCTACACAATTCTAACGTAAGGGCAAGAGCGATAAGCCGGGGGCGTCGATCGCAAGCGAAATGAATCCTCCTGAACCGAAGCTGGTCGGCCAGGGATCAGTTCGCAGCGCCACTTCTCGGGCACAAGAAAGCCGTCTCGAACGGGGGGTAGTTCGAGACGGCTTTCGACGTGAGTTTGACCTCGACGCCACCCCGGTTCGGGGTACAATTATTTCTATCACGATTTGAAGACCGCCGCGATCCGAGGACGCCGACATTCGGATATCCGAGAAACGGGTCGCTGCGCCCCGACCGCATCGCATGTGCTGCGATCCGGGGGCGATCTTGTGGCTCAAGGCCCCACGTCGTCCTGGCCGAGCATCAGGTCGGCAGCGTCGTCAGATGTGCCTTTCAGAGAGGCCGAGCAGGCTGTTATACGGAACGTGGCGCGACGCAATCCGCGCCGTCCCACACTTTGGCCGCCACAACGGCGGCCCTTCTTTTCCGGGACCTCCGCTCAAGCCTGGAGACCGCTGAATGACGCAGAAGGAATGGCTGCGCCGCATCGAGGAACTGGAGCGCGAGCAGCGCGCACATTAATCAGAGGCGCGCGATGCCCAGGGGGATGCCGTTGGTGAGGCCATTCAGTTTCTCATCAACGAAGGGCGCGCCAATGGCTATTCCTTGCCTGACGGGCGGCCTCTGAAGACGGGATGAAGGACAGATCACCGTGCGTCGGCGGTTCAGTCCGGCTCAATGCCGCGCGTCCTCCGCGCCGAGCATCTCCACCCTGAATTTCAGCATCTGGTCGAAGACCGGCGTCTTTCGGAAATCCTCATCGTGCCCCCAGCCGGAAACACGTTTCTGTCTGCGGGTCTCCAGCATTCCAAGCCACGTCAGGGGCCGAAGGACGCGGGTCAGCATGGCGAAGCCTGGGAGGTCATGCGCGACGGGCTCGCCGATGGTGTCCATGATCGTACAGGCAGGGGTAAGATGGTCGGTCCTCGACCATTTGTGAGCGGTAACCGACAGGCACCAAAGAGCCAGCCCGGCATGATGTTGCGGCCAGAACTCCAGCGGGTTCCGGTCGAAATCCTGAAGGTTCATCCTCCAGAACACGGCTTGGAACAGTTCGCCGAGCAGAGCAGGCGCGGCTTCTTCCGCAAGCAATGATTTCGCGGCCTTGGTCGGTTTCAGGACCCCGGCGCGTTTCCGCAGCAGCCCAGCCACCTGCAAGGCGATGCGGGTGAAGAAGACGCCAAGGGCGTCCTGCTCGTTGATGACCTTGTTCATCGAGAGCGTGAGCGTCTTGTTGGAGCCCGGCCATTCCGTCTGGTCGAAGACGTGCCAGACATCCACCCCCTTGAGGAAGCCAGCCGGGGTCAGGACCAAGCCGCCCTGCTTCATCGCTAGGTCCAGCAGCAGCCGCGCGGCGACCACCATTGGAACGGCGAGCGCCGTCTTGATCGGCACGTCGTCAGGCATGAGCCGCAGAGCCCTCGGCATCCTGTAGGGAGGCTCCAGCAGCCCTTGATCGATGCGGGCTGGAGATGCGCCCAGGTGGGAGGGATCGAGGTCACATGAGGAGAATAGGCGACGCCCTGACGCAGCCTCAACATCCATGTCACATGCAATGCGTGGAAATTATCTCTTGCTCCGCTGGCAAGCGCGCAAGGTGGTCTTCGACCTTGGTCGAAAGGTGGAGGGCTTGCTTGACCTACGCCGCCGTCATAGGCGGACTGCATGCCGTTTCGAACCCTTGTCGCCGATGAAGAGGATATGACCAATCTGGTCGAGGTGTTCGACGCCGCGTGGATCGAAATCAACCATTCCACGCCGATCGCCCCGCCATATCGCTTGGCTGCTCAAAACCGGCTGGGCGAGATTATCGTCGCCATGTGGAGGGCTGATCCTGGCGCGCCAATCGTCGAGCGGGCGGTCGCCGAGTTCAATGCTCAAAGCTCAGTACCACCGCCCGGCCCGCAGGTGCTCTGAACTCCGGCGGTGTTGCTGGGCGACCGGCTGCCGAATGCGGTCGTCTTCAAACAAGCACCGGCATAGCTTCGACCATCACATCGTCAATGACCGGCACAGGGCGCTTCCTGGTCGTCATCACCGGCTCGATCGCGACCTTCAGAGGCTGATATCGGCCTTTGCTGCCCACAGTCGATATCGCCGAGACCGACAGGGCCGCCCCGTAGACTTCGGTGCGGAGGTTCTCGATCTCGATCGACCGTAGCTGTACCTCTCCGCGCCGCCGGAACGTGTGCACGAACTCAATGGTCGAAATCGAGCCAAGCTCAACAATGCCGTGGAAGTCCGCCTCACCGTACCAGCCCCATACCCCGACGCTTCGCCAACCCCGGTAGCGACGCCTCTGATAGGCCACGGCGTTGTGGGCCGACCTTCTCAATCGGTCGATATCGTGCGGACCAGCAATGGCGCGCTCGACCGTCAGCGCGTGGAGCCGCTGCGGTTCGCAGGCGAGAATGCGGCGAGAGACATGGAGCGCGTAGCGCCAAGCGCAGCCGGGGCACGAGACCTTCTGGCACCGATGGGCCGAACAGCAGGAATTGGGCATGATCTATTTAGCGGTGGTGAGCCCCCTCAACTAAATATGGGATGACAGACGCGTTCAAACAGTCGTTGCGCCAGCTTGCCGCAGACCTCAAGACCCAGAGAGACCTTCGCCATCCGTACGTCGTGAAGCAGAACGGCATGACTCGCCAGACCCTTGGAGAGGACCATTTCCAGGCGATGAACTCGGAACGTCGTCTCTGGATTGAGCGAAACTGCTCGGCCTCCGTTGCGTACGATCAACTCCCGCGCGGAGCCGGACAGAAGTATCTTTTCGAAAGCTACTATGACGCCATCGGTTTTAAGATGCGTTTCGGATCGCGGGTTGTTCCTGAGGCTGAAGCTCGCTGAGCGGCGACCCGTTCTTCGGCAAGACCTTCGCGATCCGGCGTCGCGCAATCTCGATATACTCGGCCTGCTGTTCGCAACCGACAAAGCTGAAGCCCTCCTGGATCGCCGCGATCCCGGTCGAGCCGGAGCCCATGAAGGGATCGAAGACCGTTCCGCCGGGCGGGGTTACGAGCCGGACGAGGTATCGCATCAAATCGTTGGGCTTGACGGTGGGATGGTTGTTTCCTGAACCTCTGTCGGCCTTCGATGCCTTGGCCGCGTAGAAGTACCGCCCCCAAGTCTCATCGATGTCAGTGAGGATCACATTGGCTGGCCACCTGCCGTTCTCGGCCCTTGGGGCCTCGACGCACTGCTTCAGGCTCGTCGTTGGCCGAATTCCCGCCGCCACGTTGGCCTCAGTATAGCTCGCAACACCCTTGCTACCGGGGCGGGATGTTGGCCGGTCCTTGTGCCCGATGCCCACGGGGCCGGTTGGAGATAGGCCACGGCCAGTCAGTGCGACGGAGGTTCCGAGTTTCCTGCCCGCCCGACCTTGCTCGATCCATTCGCTCGTGGGGATTCGGCAAGCATCGATGTTCATCGCCCCGGTGCCGAACCTCACGACGTTGGACCCTACGCTTGTTTCCGCGAGTGGCTTGCGCGCGATGATGATCGGCTCATAGCCGGGTTTGAGGGCTGTCCCGCGACCTGCGTGCTTGCCTCGAAGATTGAGAGATTTCGGAAAACCGGACCCGAACAGCCACATGATCTGGTCTCGTATCTCGAAGCCCGCATCCTCGATCGCGACGGCGAGGCGATGGAAGGTTCTGGGTCCACCAAACGCGACGAGGTGACCGCCCGGCTTCAGCACGGCATATGCCGCATGCCATGTCTCGACATCGAACGCGATGTCGCCGCCGTCCCATACCTGCCCGAGAAAACCGGTGGCCACAGTCCTATAGGGGTTGTCACTGCCCGGCTCGCCGCCCTTCAATGCCGCTGCTCGCTTTCCACCAAAGCGGCGCGCGATCGACAGGTGATATGGTGGATCGCAGATCACGGCGTCGAACAGCAACCCTTGCTGGGCGAAATCCCGCATATGCTCGCGACAGTCGCCCAGGAGAACGTGGGCGGTGGGCGCAGGAGATGGCGGCGGCGTGGTCTCGATCGCGACATCGACCAAGGCCATCGACAAGTCCAGCCCCGCCATGGCCGCGATCAACGTCGAGATGTTGCCTTCACCCCGCTCGACGCGCACCAGTGCAGGCTTCGAAACTCGGGCCAGGGCGCAGAGACGTTCCTGTGACAGCCCTGCGCGTTTCCGAGATTGAGCGACCCAGCGGCCAAGCTCGACCTCGGGAGGTTGATCGGCGAAGCGGTGGCCGAGGACCGCGAGGACGGCGATCAATGAGGCCAGCGAGCCACGCCCGGCTTCCAGGTTCGCGAGGGTGATACGACTGATGCCCGCGTCCATCGCGAGCGCGCTTCGGGTGACACGGTGATGCCGTCGCGCTCGGACAAGCTCCTTGCCGAGCAGAGGGGCAGCGGCTTCTAAATCGTACAGGTTCATGAACTGGAGGTCGTAATTCTAGGAGGGAACAGACCGCGATTCTGGCAAGGAATCGTGACTGCCAGCCTAACGGTCAATTCGTCGGTCCCGTCATTGGAGGCCGTTTTGATGTTGCCGAGATCGGCCCGGTGGCGGCATCGTTTGGGAATGCGGAATCATGCGGGAAGCTTGAGGGGCTGAGGTAGTTGGACAACATCCCGATGGGGCGCTTCGTCGTCCTCGACTTCGAGACCACGGGTCTCAGCCCGACCCTGGGAGCACGCGTGATCGAGGTGTCGGCCCGCGAGATCATCGATGGTCGGGCTGGTCAGGAGTTTTCGACACTGGTCGATCCCGGCCTCCGCGTGCCCGCCGAGGTCACGCATATCACCGGCATCACGACGGCGATGCTGAGCGGCGCGCCGAAGTCCTCCGCCGTGATGCGTGAGTTGGCCGACTTCATCGCGGCATCGCCGGTCGTGGCCCACAACGCGGGGTTCGACCGAAAATTCCTGGAGCATGAGGCGCAGGATTTCCTCGACGGGCGACAAGTTCGGACACTGTGCACCTTGCTGCTCGCCCGGCGCGTGTTTCCGGGCCGAGCGAGCTACAGGCTTGGCGACATCGTGCGGGAGGTCGGGATCAACGTTCCTGGGCAACTTCACCGGGCCAGCGCCGACACCTGGGTGACCACCCGCCTGTTCGCGCGAATATGCGCGGACGCCCGCTCGCGCTGTACCGCTCAGCACTTCGATCATGACGTGCTGCACCGACTTCAAAGCGTGCGAATTGCTGCGGCATTCGAGTGGCTGCAAACTCCGGCACCGCCCGCTGGAGCAGCCGCTTGATAACGGAGCAGGGATCGGTCGTCGGCATCGACGTGGGATGCTCTCCAACCCGTCGATCCAGTGCCATTTGTCGGCTCGATTGGTCCGCATCTGGTGTTTCATGGGACATCGCGCGCTTCCGCGCTGTCGAACCGGAGCGCGAGCGTGTGATTGCCCAGGTCGCGGGCGGTCGCCAGATCATCGCGGCGGCCTTCGACGGTCCGATCCGCCGAGGTTTCGGGATCATCGGCAGGTATCGGACGGCTGAAAGGATGCTGACCCGCCGCCTCCGTCCGCTGATCGGCAAGCCGGGCGAATCGAGTGCTCCGGTCGGCAAGTTGCTGAACGAGCAAGCCAACGACTGCGTTCGACACCTCGTCGCGTGCTGCGATGTACAAGATGCTCGGCACGGTGTGGCTATCGACCAGAAAGCGCTAGTGGAGGCGTTTCCGAGTTCGTTCCTTGGACTGATGATCGACAACCCGGAGCACCTTTCGGCATGGAGAGGGGATCGCTCCGACACGTTTTTCCGTCACCTCGCGGCGACCGGCGGCTTCAGTGTGCTGATGGAGTGCCTCCTGCCGGGAAGGAGACTGACGCTCAATCCAAGCGCCATCATCAACCATGATGACCGAGCGGCATTTGTCTGCGCCCTGACCGCGCTTTGCGTCGCAGCGGGCCAGTTTGTCGCGGTCGGCGACGAGGATGGTTGGATCGTCCTACCGCCGCGCGCATTCATTCGGTCGCCGCAGTGGAACCTGCTTGGGCTCAATGCCGAGAACGAGCCTCTTGGGTCGCTGCATGAAGCATTGGCTTAGCTTCGAGCCGCGATCTGGTCGAACACCCCCTCGGCCATCTTGAGCCTTCTCTCGGCTTCCTGCTTCCGGTGCGCCGGATGCTTGTCAGGGTGTAGAGCGACGCGATAGGCGCGCCGTGCCGCAGCTACGAGCCATTGAGGCGCACCGTCATTGAGTCCGACGCGCCGGAACAAGGCAGCCTTCGGATCGCACTCCGAAGCAGCAGCCAAACGAAGCCGCTCAATCTCGCACCGCAGCGCGTCTGTCTGGGTTTCCGCCTCCGCCACCATGGCTTCGAGCGCAGCGACGTAGTTGTGGTCGATGATCTTTCCGCCGTGCGAGGCCGAAACGGCATGGCGTTCTATTGAAGCCGAGATCAGCCACAGCACGGCGATCGCGATAACGATCAGCACGACGTAAGCGAACAAGGTCACCCACGGCAGCGAGATAACCCAGCCGAGTGCGGCGAGGACGAGAAGAGTCCGCATCAGCGCTCCCGGAAAAGCAGCGCCTGGAGCAGGTTGGTTCGGCCAACGAGCCGCCCATGCCTGTCACGCGTTATCCTACTTCGCTCCTCATAAGCGCCGACGCGCGCGTCACGGGCGATCAGCTTGCCGACCAGTGGCTGGCGCTCGATCACGCCGATGACGACACCTTGGCGGTCCCGGAGGACCACACGCGCCGGAGCCTGCTGAATCTCGACGATGGCCGCGTCCATCACGCCGCGCCCTCGGCCATATCGACCGTGAGTTCATCGAGCATGCGGGCGATTTCTGCATTCTCGCCCTCGGCATCATCGTCGTCAACGCGCCGAGCGTGGTAGTCGGCGAAGGGCGCGTTCGGAAAATGATCGAGCAGAGCTTGGAGCCCCTCCTGCTCGGCGGCTGGAAACGGGCTGGCCTGATACAGAATGCCAAGCTGGTCGAAGCGTTCGCGAATGGCCGCCGCAACGGCGGGTTTCACACGACGGTTGCGCGGACCCACCACCTGTTCGCACGAATAGCGCGCTTCCGCCCCCGACTGCACAAGCGCCAGTTCGATTACGGCGTTCTCGCCGGGCCGAATCCACTCCACCAGAATCCGTTCGCCAAAGAATGCATAGGACATCCGGCTCTCGGCACAGTTTCGGAAGCGGCGTCCGAGGCTGGCCTGCTCAGCCCCCAAACAAACGCGCAGATCGGGATCATCATCAGCGATCGGGAGGGGACACGGCAGCCGAACTTGGCGGCCCATCCAGGACTGTGCCCATTCGCCGATCTTCACGCCTTTGGTTCCGGTCGGAAGGCTATCAAGCGATTCTTTGATCGCTTGGGGCGTCGCGTCGCACAGGTCCACGATCATCCGTGCGAAGGCGTTCAAAGCGGGAACTTCGGCGGGTTTAGTTCTCTCCAGCACCGCTCTGTGCTGGAGCACGTCGTCGAGGCCAGCGGCGACAACAATATGTTCAGAGCGAAGCTGGCCTTCCAGTTGCCCGAGCGCTTTGGCACGGCCTCGGTTCTCGGACCTCGCGAAAATGTCGAAGGTCTGCCTGTAAATCTCCGAGCCATACAACGGCATGCACCCGAACCTGGAGAAGGCCCCCAGCAGCCCGTCTGGGCAGGTGCCATAGAGCGCTCCGAGCGTGCTCTTCGGCTTCATCAGGATCAGCGCCCGCGCAACTTGCGCCAGCGGATCAAGGTGTTCGATTCCAGCCAGAGCATCCGGTGCATGATGCGCGATGCGATCCAGGAAGTCCCTGGGTCTGTCGAGATCGACTTCGGCAGCGACGGCGAAGATGGCCTGCCGGGCGAGATTGCTGGCGTAGAGAGTTTTCAAGATGAAATGAGGAAGCGAGGCTTCCAGTCGGGCCGCAAAATTCAATGAATAGCCACGGAATTCGCGTGGCGGAAACGGTAGGTGCTCGATCGGTCCCAATGATTACCCCATGTTGACTGCGAGCAGGCAAACATGATGCCGATTTGAATTTTGTCGAACGAAATGTTGGCAAGAGGAGGTCGATAACTTGACGCGCTTACGGACCCGTTGGCGCTGGTGACGGGCAAAACCCCGAGCCTCTGATCCGATGAATACTATGATTCAATCTGTCCGACCGGAAATCCCGCCTGACGGGCTCCTTCAATAATGATACGACGATCCGCCGCGCCGTAATTCCTCATTGCGAGTTCCGCCTCCAAGTTATCAAAAAACCTAGGCCGCATCTTCAGAAACTCACTGGCGCTGGCCTTGGCTTCCTGTTTCATGTTCGCGCGTGCAAAAATTAGTGCAGCGACAAAATGGTAGTTCGAGAATCGCTTCATATCGGCGCGCTTTATCCAATATAAAGCTCGATCATTATCGCCCGACATGTAGTAATTTTGTGCTAGAATTGCAGTGTAATATCTTGTATGATTGGGGTTTCTTTCGATTGCCTCCTCAATCATCGATAGTCCGCGCTTTCGTTCCCCAAATTGAGCAAGGCGGCTACCGAATTCGGCCAACATTTCGGTATCGTTTGGATTGAGTGCCAATGCGCGCTCTCCAATCTTCAGAGCGATTTCTGGCTCCTTGCTATAGAATAGCACGGTCATTAATGCCTGAAGGGCACGAACGTTGGCTTGGTCGAGATTTACGGCCTGCTCCGCAGCCTCACGCGCCCGCCTTTTTCCTGCGGGTGCCTTTTGATGTTGATTAAACTCAAAGCGATCCTCGTCGAGGTAAAGGTAGGCCAACATCGCCCACCCCGTCGAATAACCTGGGTTGCGTGTCACCGTATCAATGAGGCAATCTCGCGTTATCTGATGTTCTTCTCGGGTCGGTTCTTTCCTGTATTGGTAGAAGCGCAGAATGCACAAATGAGCCTCTGCCCCAGCGGGAGTTCGCCCGGCGGCGTCGAGCGAAACCGGGGTGAATATCGCCCCGTATGGTTGAGCGACTGATGTCGCGACCCTTGTCGCAATGTCAGCTTCAATTTCAACGGCATCTGATCGATTTATATCGCGAGAATACACTTTGTTCCATAGGATGCGTTTCGTATTTCCATCGAGTAGTCGACTCAAAACGCGCAACTTTCCGTCGTGCACGCGAACGCTTCCTTCAAGGGCATAATTTACAGAGCCCGGTTGAAGCGGGGCTTGCAAAGAGCCACGCGACGCTAACGCGGCATCGCGGCTGATAATTCTTAACTCCTTAAAGCGCGCCAGTTGATTCAAGAGTTCGTCGGATATTCCTGCAGAATAGAGCCCTCCCTCCGGCCCAGAAAGATTGATGAAGGGAGACACCACCAAACTAACTTCTGGATTTCCGGGGATCGGCGAAGAGTTCGCAAAGCGGTGGCCGAAGGCTGCCCAAACCGCCACTACGGTGAAGACAAAGGCGGACCCAACAATCGCTACCACGAATTTGGCCCTTTGTAGTCCGCTTACAAGTGGCTCGGTACGATGAGGTGCTGGCTCCTGATGTCGTCGCGAGAATTTTGGGGCGTACGTCCCCTTTGGAATGTCGATCAGAACCTGATCCGAAATTCCGCCCTTTAGATAATAACGCTCTAAGGCACTGCGAAGCCGTCGCGCTTCGATCCGAACAACAGGGTCGTTTAGGGTATCGAAATCGTGAGGCCGATCAAATACCTTTGTGGCGATTGTGTAACCTTTAACGCCGTCGCCGCGACCCGCGAGTGCTTCTTCGACTACGAATGTAAGAAACGCTGTCAGGCGTTGTGGGACGGCGAAATCGGGACTCGAGAGAATGCGAGCCAACTGCTTCCGAACCTCTTCCGGTTCCGGCGCGCTTGATCTGTAGTCAGCAGGTTCCATTGAGTGCATGAAATGATCTCGCGATCCTGATTGGAAGCTTAAGCGGCTTCTAAGATTGAGCCAATAGCATTGCGCGACGGCAGCGAATTTCGGTTGCACGATGTGTATTCACGGCCTTCGGCAAGCCGAATTACGGAAGGCGCGGTATTCGCGCGTCAGCGAAGCAATGGAAGCCGCCTCCATCATCTCCCTTCTCCAGATTATCCGGTCCCAAGATTATCCGGTGGCCTGCCGTTTCCACCTTCGCCTGAAGGTCCGACCGTCGCGCGTTTCGCGCCACCATCCTCGGCCCACCAACCGCCCTCTCTCGCCAGCCCCGGTCCCAAAAACCTCCCGCCGACGCGCTCCCGACCGTCATCGCAAACCCCTGTAGAATCGGGGCTGGCGACGATGCTCGAAGGCGGCGGCGAGCGTGGTCGGAACCATCTGTTTTTGATTGCGCTCCGACCGGTCAATAAGAGCATCATGGACAAGCCCGACAGCATGCCATTGGCCATCACACGCTTCAACTCGGTTCGCGACTTTCTCGCTCGCGCCGCCAATGACGCCACACGATGGGCGCGAGCCAGAATCCGCCGATCGCGACAAAGCCGAGCCCGAACAACATGTTCTGTCGAACCGTCTCGTTCAGCTTTGCCGCCGTCTCCTCATAGGCGAGGAGGACCCTGCCATTGGTCGTCGCCTCGTAGACGAGACGCCTGCCTGGATCGACCAAGAAACTCAGTTTTTGACTGCGTGGGATGCGGTCCAAATCATCGACCCACAGCGTTTTCGCGGGGCGATACGTTCCTGAAATCCGACCTGCCGCCAATAGCGGAATGTCCTGGGTCCGATAAGTGCCACTGCTCTGGCGGTGGCCAGGGCCACCGTATCGGACCAGTGGTGTCGCCACGGTCATCGGGCCGAACTGCTCGATCAGCGACAACCGCTCTCGGGATAGCGGGCCTTTCCACCATGAAGCTGCAACGACGATGATTCCGAGGGCGAGCATGGCAGCCCCGATGAGCAGCCGCCAAAGCTCGCTCGGCTTCCGCTGCCCCGTCATACGCCCCCGCAGCGAGTGATCCAGGCAACCGCATCCGTCGCCCGAGTGTGTCGCGAAGATTGGCGGGCATCTCAGGCTGCGACAACCACCAATTTCTTAGCCTCTCGCAAACGGTCGTTTCCGCGAGGCACGTGATGTGGGCGAGATCGTCGGGGATTCTGCTGACGACGGTGTCGCACAATTCGATTGCAAAACCTCTTTCTCATGAGAACCTCCTCGCGATGAGTTTTGCGAGGGAGGCTGGATGCAGATCGGGTACGCGCGATGTTCACAAGCGTCGCAGGACCATGCCTTGCAGATCGACGCGCTGACGGCAGCCGGATGCGAGAAGCTTTACATCGAGACGGCGAGCGGCCTGAAGACTGACCGCCCCGAACTGAAGAAGCTGCTCGACCATGCCCGCCCAGGCGACGTGATCACGATCTACTCGTTGTCGCGGTTGGCGAGGTCGATCCGGCACCTGCTCGATGTCGCCGAAGACCTGCGGGCGAGAGAGATCGGCCTGAAGAGCATCACTGAGGGCTTCGACACGACCAGCCCAGCGGGCCGCTTCATGTTCAACGTTCTCGGGGCCTTGGGCCAGATGGAGGTCGAGCTTCTCCGCGAGCGTACCCAGGCCGGTCTTCGCGCAGCCCGTGCACGCGGAAGAGTCGGAGGACGCCCCAAGGCATTGGACACGGTGAAGCTGACCGTCGTGAAGACGCTCATGACCGAGGGCACGCTGACGGTCGCCGAGATCGCCGAGCACGTTCAGGTCGCGCCCAGCACGATCTACAGGGCGCTCAAGGGCGGGCGGAGCGCGCTGGCCTGACGGTCCGGGAGATCGTCCCGGACACGAGCGAGAACGGTGAGGAGACCGTGGCCGCGTAGGGCAACGTGATGTGGGTGAGCGAGAACATGTTGAGCATGACCATGGTGACCATGCCCTTTTCGGTCTTCGTGCACGAGAGTCAGTCAAAAACGACCCCTCTCAGACCGCGATCGGGGAACAGACCTGTTTCAGGAATGGGAAGTCGATCTGGTCGATGTGCCGCTTCAGCAGCGCAACATCGTCCCGGAGCATCAGGTAGTGCTCCTCCGACACGTCAGCCGGTTTATGGCCGGTGATCGCATTGATCGAAGGCTTGGGTACCCCGATCACATAGGCGGCGTGCTCGAAGGTCTTGCGCAACGAATGCACCGTCAGCCGCCGATCCCGCCCCAGAGCCTCGTCGATCGTCCTGTTCAGCTTCATGCTGATCGCCCCGCTCCAGCGCTCGGCGGAAGGACGATACCGAAGCTCGGGGAACAGCCGATCAGGAGAGCGGCTAACCAGATCGAGGATGCCGAGGTCGAGCAGGTCGCGGTGAAGCGGAATGTACCGGCGATTGTGAGCGCTCTTCACCTGCGCGTCGTGCAGGTCGATCACATCGACGCCATCGCGGCGGACGAACCACTCGCTGCGAAGCTGAGCCATCTCCTCCAGGCGAGCCCCGGTCAGGAGGAGTAATCGGGGAAGCCACAGCACCGCCCCGTCCTCGCGCTCGGTTCGGCCAAAGAACCGGGCCAGTTGATCATGATCGAGCCGGGAGTAGCTGCGCCGGGCTGCTGCGATCGCCGATCTGTCCGGGCCGAGGCCCCTGAACGGGTTGGCCGGGATCAGATCAGCCGCGACGGCGGCATTGCAGACCGTCGAGAGCGCAATGACGATCTTCTTCTTCGTGCCGATCGAGCCCACCTCCAGCCCGCGCACGAACTTCTCCGCCTCCCTCCGCGAGATGTTGGTGATGGCGAGGTCACTGGAAGAAGCCACGAAGAGCGCGATCGCCTTCTCCATGTCCAGCCGAGCCCTACGGCGCGGCGGTGCTCCCTTTCGATCTTCTCGCCGGGGCAGGTACACCTCCTTGTACACGCGGTGCAGGGTCATCGCGTTCTTCTTCGGCTTCGCCACGCCCGCACCAGCACGCTTCGAGACCACCGGCTTCTGGCCGCTGTTCGGAATGATGATCCGATCCTGCTGGTACATGGTCGGGACGAACTGCCAGGGCAGGATCGACCCGGACCGAATGGCCGAGATCATGTCGCTGACATCAGCGGCAGCCCGCAGGGCTCGGCTTCGGGCGGTCAGGGGATCACGCGTCTTCAGCGAGAAGCTCACCGTCCGTCGCGCATTGGCGACTTCGGCAGCAGCGAGCCTCGCGAACACGTCGGCAGGAAGTTGGAGGCGGAACCGGAAAATACCTCCCTTGACCGAGCATCTCGTGAAGGGAACCAGTCCAAAACGCCCCATCCTCGATCGCGGCCTCACCACCTTCTCCGGCCCGCTTCACAGGCCGATCTGCTCCGAAACAGCGAAAACGCTACCCCGGATCAGGAAACCCGCAATCAAAAGAACGGGTTCGTTAGAGGTCCAAAAACGGGCCAGAGGGGTCCCGTAGACCGCGCCATCGCTCCTTCAAACGCTTGAAAGCTAGAACTCTTGTCCTTTCATGGGCTTAGAGCTGACGCGCTTGTACGTCGATTTGGTACTGAGCGGGTCGGGCACTGGCGATCACCTACATGAAGCATCAGCCTTCGCGCTGAAAGCGCGACATCGCCGAGGCGGCCCTGCCTACAAGACCAGGCGCAGCGTCATCGGCGTCTCCTCCATTCCTCACGGAGGAGCTGAAATCGACGGCGGCGATCCCGCTTGGCTTTGCGGCGTGCGTATGAGCGCCCGCGCTATTTCTCCGAACGCGGATCGAAGGCGTGCTGCATGGCGTCGCCGAGGAAATTGACGGCGATCACCGTGATGAAGATCAGGAGACCCGGATAGATCGCCAGCGCCGGCGCGGTTGTCACGAACTCCTGGGCATTGTTGAGCATGTTGCCCCAGCTCGGCGTCGGCGGCACGATGCCGAAGCCGAGAAAGCTCAACACCGACTCGAACAGGATGACGCGCCCGACGGTCAGGGTGAAGGCGACGATGATCGGGGTGATCGTGTTGGGCAGGATATGCCGCGCCATGATGTAGAGCGCGTTCGCGCCGCTGCCGCGTGCCGCGCTGACATAGTCGCGCTCCTTGACGGAGAGGCTTGCGGCCCGGACGATCCGGGCGATCGGCGTCCAGTCGACCAGAGCGATGATCAGGATGATCCGCCAGAAGGCGATCGATTGCGAATGGGCGGCCTCGGTGGAGAAGCCGAGCTTGGTCAGGTCGATCGCGCCGAGCACGATCAGCAGCGGCAGCAGCGGCAGGGCGATCATGCCGTCGGTCAGGCGCATCAGCGCGTTGTCGAGACGGCCGCCATAATAGCCGGCGAGCAGCCCCAGCGAGACCCCGAACACGCCGCCGATGAGGGTCGCCAGCAGACCGACCAGCAGCGAGACCTGGCCGCCATACATCAGCCTCGCCAGCACGTCGCGCCCGGCATCATCGGTCCCGAGCCAGTGCTCGGCGGAGATCGGCTGGTAGCGCTTGAACAGGTCGGTCTGCGTCGCGTCGATGCCCCGCCAGGCTTCGAGCGGCCCCGCCATCAGGCAGAACGCGACCAGCAGGGCGAGCACGACGAGGCTCGCGACGCCGGTGCGATGCCCGCGGAATCGGCGCCAGCGCAGCGCCCAGATCGTCTGCGGCGCGGCAGTGCGCGGCTTGCCGCCTTCGCTCGGCGCCATTGGCGTGTCCAGCGTGCTCATTCCAGTCGAATCCGCGGATCGAGGGCGACATAGGCCAGATCGGCCAGAAGATTGGCCATCAGCGTGGTGAGCGTCGCGAACAGCAATCCGATCAAGGCGAGGTTGAAGTCGTTGGACAGGATGGAATCGTAGATCATCTTGCCCATGCCCATCTGCGCGAACATCGTCTCGGTGACCAGGGCGCCGGAAAACAGCGAGCCGAAGCTCAACGCCATGATCGTCACGAATGGCACCAGAGCGTTGCGCAGCGCGTGAACCAGGATGAGGCGCCGGCTGCCGACGCCCTTCGCCTGTGCCGTCCGGACGAAATCCATCTGCAGCGTCTCGATCATGGCAGCGCGGACATAGCGGGTGAACTGGCCGGTATTGGCCAGCGTCAGCGCCAGGACCGGCAGCGTGAGATGCCGCACCTGATCCCAGAAGCCGAAATTGCCGACCTGACCCATGCCGCCCGCCGGCAGCCATTGCAGCCCGACCGCGAAGGTCAGGATCAGCACCAGGGCGAGCCAGAAGATCGGCACCGAGATGCCGGCGAAGGCGAACAGGCTGACGAAACTGTCGACCCAGCCGCCGGGCTTCAGCGCCGAGGCGATGCCCAGGATCAACGACAGGATGACGCTGAGCGTGAAGCTCGCCAGCATGAGCTTGCAGGTTTGCAGCAGGGCCGGGGTCAGAACCTCCAGCACGGGCCGCGCATGCGTGCGCGAAAAGCCGAAATCGCCGCTCAGCACCGCCATCAGCCAGCGCGCATAGCGAACCATGAGCGGCTGATCGAGCCCATAGATCGCCCTGAGATTGGCCATGACCTCCGGCGTCATGCCGGGCTGGCTCGCGGCCATGATGTCGACGGGGTCGCCGGGCATCAGCCCCATCAGCCCGTAGACCACGAACGACATGACGAGCAGCACCACGAAGGTCTGCAGCAGCCGGCGGGTGATGAAGGACACCATCAACCCAACTCCCTATCGCGGCGCGCTCCCGCGCGCCGCAGCGTGAGGCCTTGCCCGTCCAGCGGCCGCGTCGTCGCGGCCGCGTTCGGGCTCGCAGCTTGTCCGATCACTCGGAGCGCCAGTTCTCGCTGAACATCGAGACGTAGTGACCGTGCCCGGTCGGTTCGTAGCCCTTCAGCCACTTCGGATAGACATGCGCCTCCGAGCGGAAGAACAGCGGGATGACCGGCAGTTCCTGGGCGTAGATCTTCTGCATCTCGGCCCAGAGCGCCTTGCCTTCCTCCGGATCGAGCGCCGATTCGGACTTGGTGATCAGCTCGTCCATGCGCGGGTTGGAGAAGTTGATGTAGTTGGCGCCGCCCCAGGCGTTGGCCTCGGTCGGGATGTTGTCGCTCGCCAGCGTCCGGCGCGGCGATTCCGTCACGCTGCTCGACCAAGCGTACATGGCCAGCCCGCCATAGCTGCGCTTCTTCATGGTCTCGCCGAAGAAGGTCCGGGCCGGCTCGTTCTTGATGCGGACCTCGATGCAGGCGGCCTTCCAGTTGTTCTGCAGCACGGCCTGCTGCAATTCGCGCAGACGGTTGCCCGCGGTCGTGCCGAACTCCAGCGACAGGCGCGTGCCGGCAGCGTCGCGGCAGATGCCGTCCGGGCCGGGCTTCCAGCCCGCTTCCGCAAGGATGGTCTTGGCCTTGGCGAGGTCATAGGGGTAGTGCAGCGTGTCCTTGGTGAAATTCGCATTGAGCGGATTGACCCAGGTGTCGGCCACCGGTTGCAGACCCTGGAACAGGCGGTCGGTCAGGGTCTTGCGATCGGCCGAGTAGATCAGGGCCTGCCGGACCCGCACATCCTTGAGAAGCGGGTTGCCGTTCTGCAGGTCGATATGCTCGTAGTTCAGGCTCGGCTTGAACAGGTACTCGAAGCGATCGGGATGTTGCTTGCGCAGCTCCAGGACCTGGTCGATCGAGAGGCCGACGCCTTCGCCGCCGATCATGTCGACATCGCCCGACAGGAGATTGGCCTGCAGGGCTGCGGTGTTCTCGATCAGCTTGAGGATGATGCGCTTGAAGCCGGGCTTGGTGCCGGCCCAGTGCGGATTGGGCTCGAGCACGACCTGCGAGCCGGAGATATAGCCGGTCACCATATAGGGGCCGTTATACAGGCCGGGCGTGGTCGGATTGCGAGAATAGGTCGTCTGCTTGACGTAGTCGCCGGCCTCCTTGGCCTTCTCGTAGACGGGCCCCTCGATATGCTCGGGCAGGATCTGGTCCCATTCGTTGTAGGACGACAGCACCTTGTCGAGGGTGAGCACCGCCGTGGTCGCATCGATCACGTCGAGCTTGACCGCCCGCGTCCAGGGCTTGGGGTTGGAGAAGCCGGTCTTGGGGTCGCGCCCGATGCGCCAGGTGAATTCCAGGTCCTTGGTCGTGACCGGTTTGCCGTCGGCCCATTTCAGATCGGGCTTCAGCTTGATCGTGACCTCCATGCCCTTGCCGCCATTGGGCAGGTCGATGATCTTGGCCGTGCCGTTCTTCACGCTGGGAAGCTCGGTGCAGCTCAGGCAGGTGTTCTTCCAGTCCTTGTCGAAGGCGGTGATGTTCCGGATGGCGAAGCCCAGCGTATAGGCCTTGATCACCTCGGCATCGATATTGGGGTGGAGCGTCGAGGGGAATTGCGCGACGCCGATGGTCAGTTGATCCTTGGCGGCCTGCGCCGGCCCGGCGGCCATCATCAGGCCTGCAACGCCCAATGCGGCCAGTGTCGTCCTGAAACTCATCAAAGCACCTCCGGTGTCATTCTAGGTTTCGCCGCGTCGCCGAGCGGCGACACTGGACCGCGTCTGCCGGCCTTGCGGGCGCGGCTTCCGGCGGGAGGATATTGCCATCGCTTCATCCAACGCAATCGCCGTCGGAGCTAGACGAAATGCCAGCCTCCTCGAAACGAGCCAAGAAACACGCGTCGGACATGCCGTAAGGTAATGGACGAAGAATCAGTCGCCGCAGGTAAATGGAACTTCACAGCCTGAAAGCGAACGTTCCCGATGGCGCCCAAGGGCCACGACCGGCAGCGCCGAGACGAGGCGGTCTCGGCTTCCGGCAGACTGAATCACATGGCTATTTCAAGCACATAAGTGTTCGCGCTTGTATCCCGATTGGCGCGCCACCCAAGCCTTCCCTCCGCGATCATCGAGTTGCGTCGTTCGGCGCTCACCGCGCGGGCGACGAATGCGCCCGTCGTGTTCCAGCATTGCGCCTGACAGCGGCTGTGTTCTCCCGATAGACCTGCTAGGAGAAGGAAATTCTCCGTGTCAGCCGGCAGGGCCTCATGCAGCTTTCTCCCAATTTCGACGAGCGGATCGATCGCCGCGGCACCCATTCGGCCAAATGGGACAAGATGGAAACCGTCTACGGCGTGCCGGCCGATGGCGGCATCGCGATGTGGGTGGCGGATATGGATTTTCGTCCGCCGGCCTGCGTGCAGCACGCCCTCGACGGCATGAATGCCCACGGCATCTACGGCTATTTCGGTGATGACCGGGCCTATCTCGCCGCGATCCGCTGGTGGATGCTGAACCGGCACGGCTGGGAGGTTTCGCCCGACTCCGTCTTCACCACGCATGGCCTGGTGAACGGCACCGCGCTCTGCGTCGAGGCCTATACCAAGCCCGGCGACGGCGTCGTCCTGATGACGCCGGTCTATCATGCCTTCGCGCGCATCGTGACCGCGTCTGGCCGCCGTGTCGTCGAATGCCCGCTGGCGCTGGAAGAGGGGCGCTACGTTCTCGATATCCCCGCCTGGGACGCCGCGATGACCGGCAAGGAGCGCATGCTCATCCTCTGCTCGCCGCACAATCCGGGCGGCCGTGTCTGGACGCGCGACGAGTTGCGGGCAATCGCCGACTTCTGCAAGCGCCATGACCTCATCCTGGTCTCCGACGAGATCCATCACGACCTGGTCATGCCCGGCCACAAGCATACGGTGATGCCGGTCGCGGCGCCCGAGATCATGGATCGCCTGGTCATGATGACGGCGACCACCAAGACCTTCAACATCGCCGGCGCCCATATCGGCAATGTCATCATTCCCGACACCCGGCTGCGCGAGCTTTTCCGCGGGCGCATGAATGCGCTCGGCATCTCCCCGAATTCCTTCGGCATGGCCATGGCGACCGCCGCCTACAGCCCGGAGGGCGCGGCCTGGGTCGATGCGCTGAACCTCTATCTCGACGGCAACCGCCGCCTCTTCGATGCCGGGATCGACGCGATTCCGGGCGTGCGCTCGATGCCGCTCGAATCGACCTATCTCGCCTGGGCGGATTTTTCGGGTACGGGGATGGAAGCTGCCGAATTCACCGCCCGCGTCGAGAAGCAGGCCCGGATCGCCATCAATCACGGCCCGACCTTCGGCAAGGGTGGCGAGAGCTTCCTGCGCTTCAATCTGGCGACGCCGCGCGATGTCGTTTCGGAGGCGGTGGAGCGCCTGAAGCTCGCCTTCGCCGATCTGCAATAAGCGGGAACGGTCAATTCCGGAGGGACAAGGCCCGCGCTGCCGATTGACGGGAGCCGGGCTGCGTGGAACATCGTCGGCTCTATTGTCACCTAGGGATGGAACTATGAAGTTTTCACTGGCGCTTGCCGCTGCTGTCGTCTGCACCGTGTCGGTGTCGGCGGAAGCTCAGACCCTGAAGACCATTCAGTCGCGCGGCGTCCTGAACTGTGGGACCGGAGCGAATCTCGCCGGCTTCGCGGTTCCCGACGCGAACGGCGTCCTGACCGGCATCAACGCGGACTATTGCCGGGCGCTGGCCGCCGCCGTCTTCGGCGACCAGACCAAGGTGAAGTTCATCCAGCTTCCCTCGAAGGACCGGATCACGGCGCTCCAGTCGGGCGAGACCGATCTCATTGCCGCCACCACGACCTGGACCATGAGCCGCGACACGACGCTCGGCCAGAATTTCCGCGCGACCTACTACTATGACGGCCAGGGCTTCATGGTGAAGAAGTCGCTGAACATCAAATCGGCGAAGGAGCTCAGCGGCGCCTCGATCTGCATCCAGCAGGGCACCACGACCGAGCTCAACACCGCGGATTATTTCCGCAAGAACAACATGAAGTTCGAGCCGGTGACCTTCGCCACCAACAACGAGGCGACCGAGGCCTATGAGAGCGGCCGTTGCGACGCTTTCACCACGGACGCCTCCGGCCTCTATTCCGAGCGCATGCGCTTCAAGGCACCGGCCGATCACATCGTCCTGCCGGAGACGATCTCGAAGGAGCCGCTCGGCTACGTCACCCGCCATGGCGACGACCAGTGGTTCGACATCGTCACCTGGGTCCATTTCGCCCAGGTCACGGCTGAGGAACTCGGCGTGACCCAGGCGAATGTCGACGAGATGCGCGCGAAGTCGGACAATCCCGAGATCAAGCGCCTGCTCGGCAAGGAAGGCACCTTCGGCGAGGCGCTCGGCCTCAAGAACGACTGGGCCTATAACGCCATCAAGGTGGCCGGCAATTACGGCGAGATGTTCGAGCGCAACCTCGGTCAGGGCTCGCTGCTGAAGATCGCCCGCGGCCAGAACGCGCTCTGGACCAATGGCGGCCTGCAATACGCGGCGCCGATCCGCTGAGCGCGGCGCGATCCGGATAATGGCATGAGAAAGGCCCGGCTGCTCCCTGCAGCCGGGCCTTTCTGCTTTCGGCCAAGCGTGCGGCGCTTGCCGGCAATCCGCGAAAGCCCCTTGCGATCGGCCGCGGACCAGCGGAATGAGGGGGGAGGCTGTTCAAGCCCGAAAGGTGAGGGGGAAGGCGATGGCGGCTCCAGTCGTTCCGGCAAGCGAAGCTGTGACCGAGAGCGAGGCGTTTCGCCCGCATACCTCCCACTGGGGCGTGTTCTCGGCACGCATGAAGCAAGGCCAGCTCGAAGTCCGCCCTCATGAGGGCGATCCCGATCCCAACGAGATCATCCAGAACTTCCCGGCGGCGCTACGCCATCGCGCCCGCATCGCGCAGCCCATGGTCCGGCGCGGCTGGCTGGAGAACGGGCCCGGTCCCGACGACCGTCGCGGCCGCGACGAATATGTGCCGATGTCCTGGTCGGCGGTGCTCGACAAGCTCGCCGGCGAATTGCGCCGCGTGCGCGACGACTACGGCCCCGGCGCGATCTTCGGCGGCTCCTATGGCTGGGCGAGCGCCGGCCGCTTCCATCATGCGCAGAGCCAGATTCACCGCTTCCTCAACACCTCGACCGGCGGCTATGTGAAGTCGGTCAACAGCTATTCCTCGGGCGCCTCCTCCGTCCTCGTGCCGCATATCATCGGCGACTACGAGGACCTGGTGAAGCGCAACGTCTCCTGGGAGCAGATCGCCGATCACAGTGAGATCGTGCTCGCCTTCGGCGGCATGGCGCTGAAGAACAGCATGGTCGCCGGCGGCGGCACCAGCCGCCATGTCGAGCGCGGCGCGATGGAGCGGGCGCAGGAGCGCGGCTGCGAGTTCGTGCTGGTGAGCCCGCTGCGCGGCGACCTGCCTCCGGGGGCTGGCGCCGACTGGATCGCCAACAAGCCGGGCAGCGACACCGCGCTGATGATGGCCCTGGTCCACACGCTCGTGATCAACGGTCTGCACGACCGCGCCTTCCTCGACCGCTACACGGTCGGCTGGCCGGTCTTCGAGCGCTATCTGCTCGGCGAGACTGACGGTCAGCCCAAGGACGCGGCCTGGGCCGCCCCGATCGCCGGCTTGTCGGCCGAGGAGATCGTCGCGCTGGCGAAGCGTCTCCACGGCAAGCGCGCGCTCATCGTCGTGGCCCACGCCCTGCAGCGCGCCACCCATGGCGAGCAGCCGGTCTGGATGGGCCTGGTGCTCTCCGCTGCGCTCGGCCAGATCGGCTTGCCCGGGGGCGGCTATGGCTACGGCCTCGGCGCCATCGCCTATTACGGCCGACGCTACAATGCCGTGCCGATGCCGACCTTCTCGCAAGGCAGGAACCCGATCAGCGACTACATCCCGGTCGCGCGCATCTCCGACATGCTGCTCAACCCGAGCGCGACCTATCGCTACAATGGTCAGACCCGGACCTATCCCGAGATCAAGCTGGTCTACTGGGCGGGCGGCAACCCGTTCCACCATCATCAGGACCTGAACCGCTTGCGCGAGGCCTTCGCCCGCATCGACACGCTGGTCGTGCATGAACTCGCCTGGACCGCGACGGCGCGCCACGCCGATATCGTGCTGCCCTGCACGATGACGCTGGAGCGCGAGGATATCGGCGGCAATCCCAACGACCCGCTGCTGGTGCCGATGCATCCGGTGGTCGCGCCCTATGGCGAGGCGCGCGACGACTATTCGATCTTCGCCGATCTGGCCGAGCGTCTCGGCACGGGCGAGGCCTTCACCGAGGGCCGCACCGCCCGGCAATGGCTGGAGCATCTCTACGAGCCGACCCGCACGGCGTTGGCGGCGAAGGGCCTGCCGGCACCGAGCTTCGCTGAATTCTGGGCGGGCGAGGGCTTCGACCTGCCGCAGCAGCCGGACGATGGCGGCAGGCTGCGCGCCTTCCGGGCCGATCCCGATGCAGCGCCGCTGCCGACGCCATCAGGCAAGCTCGAGATTTTCTCGGAGACCATCGCCGGTTTCGGCGAGGCGGATTGCCCCGGTCATCCGACCTGGCTCGGCGCCAGCAACGTGCCTGATGACACCAATCCTTACGTGCTTGTCGCCAACCAGCCTCGGACCCGCCTGCACAGTCAGTTCGATTTCGGCGGCCATAGCAGCGACGCCAAGCATCGCGGCCGCGAGGTCGCGCATATGCACCCGGACGATGCGGCGCTGCGCGGCATCGCCGATGGCGACATCATCCGGCTCTCGAACGAGCGCGGCGCCTGCCTCGCGGCCGTCCATGTCACCGACGGCATCCGTAAGGGCGTGATCCAGCTGCCCACCGGCGCCTGGTACGACCCCGTCGACCTGACCGAGGACAAGCCGCTCTGCGTCCATGGCAATCCGAACGTGCTGACCCGCGACATCGGCACCTCGGCCTTGGCGCAGGGCTGCACCGGCCAGCTCACGACCGTGCAGGTCGCGCGCTTCGACGGCAACCTGCCGCCGATCCAGGCCTTCGACCCGCCGGGGTCGCGCACGGCGCAAGCCGCCGAGTAAGCCTCGATAGCCGCGATGCGCTGCCGGGAAAACCGGTGGCGGATCGCGCGAGCCGACAACGAAAACAACCCGCCGCCTGCCTTCGCGAGACCGCATGTCCTCTTACATCGACACCTATTACCGCCGCACGCTTGCGACCGAAGAGAGCTATCCGCCGGCCGAAGGCACGCTGAAGACGGATATCTGCATCGTCGGCGGCGGCCTCGCCGGCCTCACCGCCGCGCTCAATCTCGCCCGTGCCGGTCGCTCGGTCCTGCTGCTGGAGGCCGAGCGCGTCGCCTGGGGCGCGTCGGGCCGCAACGGCGGCTTCGTCAGCCCGGGCTATGCGACCTCGCTTTCCGCGATCGAGCGCCAGACCGGCCGCGAGCAGGCCGACGAACTCTATCGCCTGACGATGGAAGGCGTGGAGATCGTTCGCGGCAACATTGAAAGCCTCGCCATCGCCGAGGCCGCGCCGTCGCCCGGCATCATGAAGGTCGTCCGCTATGACGGTGGCGCCGGGCTCCAGGCGGTGCGTGACACGCAGGAGAAGCGCTTCGGCCGCAAGCTGCGCTATCTCGGTCGCGACGAGACCCGAGCCCTTCTGAATTCGCCGAAATACCACGCCTCGCTCACGGCCGACGATTCCTTCCATTTCCACCCGCTGAACTATGCCCGTGCGCTGGCCCGCGAGATCGTCCGGCTGGGCGGCAAGATGCATGAGGGCTCGCCGGTCATCTCCTGCGAGCTCGACGGCGCGGTGAAGCAACTGAAGACGGCCAAGGCGACGATCGAGGCCGATCAGGTGCTGTTCACGACCGGCGGCTATACCGGCGATGTGCTGCCGGCGCTGCGCCGCGCCTATATCCCGATCGCGACCTATGTGCTGCTGACCGAGGCCGCGCCGGACCTGATCCGTTCGGCGATCCGCATCAGCACCGGCGTCGGCGACGACCGGCGCGCGGGCGATTATTACCGCACGGTCGAGGGCGGCTCGCGCATCCTCTGGGGCGGGCGCATTACCACGCGCACGACCGAGCCCAGCGACGTCGCCGCAATCCTGCGCCACGAGATGGTCACGACCTATCCGCAGCTGGCCGAGCTCAAGGTCGAGGCTGCCTGGTCGGGCCTCATGTCCTATGCGCGCCATCTGATGCCGCAGATCGGCCAGTATCGGCCGGGCGTCTGGTACTGCACCGCCTTCGGCGGCCATGGCATGAACACCACCGCGATCGGTGGCACCGTCATCGCCGAGGCGATCCGCGGCGCCAGCGACCGCTACAAGCTCTTCGCGCCCTTCGGCCTGGTCTGGAACGGCGGCCCCTTCGGCACGGCGGCAGTTCAGATGACCTATTGGAGCTATCAGGCTGCGGACCTGATCCGCGGGCGGTAAAGCTCTCCGATTCTCGGCGGAACCAAGCCGTCATCCCGGGCTTGACCCGGGATCCATCTTGGAGCGCAGAGCCCTTCGATGGCTTCCGGATCGGCGCCGCTGCCGCGGCGCGTCCGGAATGACGGCGCGTTTCCTGGAGAACGCCCTTCAATGTGCTGCTACGAGATGCGCCTCGACCAGCAGGGTCGGCAGCAGGGCGGCTAATAGCAACACGATCAGCCAGGGTACGAAGAACACGAGCCCTGCGACCAGCGCGAGCAGCGTCACCGCATTCTGGAGCTGCGTGAGGGGATTGGTTACGAGCTGGTCGCCGAGCATCGCCGGCGGCTGGAGCGCGCAGCAGGCGCACCACCGCGATAGCCACGAAGAGCCGCGGGCCGGTCTGCTAGAGCGAGCGCATCAGGCGCGGAACATCGCGCCATTGGGCGAGCCGGCGCCGCAGGGCGCCCGTCATGTCAGCGAGCGAAGGAAAGGCCATCAGCGCAGCGAGAGCGGACGAGAAAGACGTTCCATCTTGGTTCAGCTTGCCGGCTCGGGTTGGGCGAGGACACTGCCGAGAGTGGCGTCGGAGCGCGACGCTTGCTGCCGAAGCTCGATCATCCGCAGCGAGCCAAGCCCTTGCGGGGCGCGATGCGCGATCAGGACCAAAGTGCTCGCCGGCAGAGCCCGGCGCAGCGCCGACAGCGTCTGCGCCTCGGCCTGCGCATCCAGCGCGCTCGTTGCCTCGTCGAGCACCAGCCAGTCGGGCGCTTGCAGCAACGCGCGCGCAAGGGCGAGGCGTTGCTGTTCTCCGCCTGACAGGCCGCGCCGCCTGTCCGTCCAGCCGTCATCGTCGAGCGACCAAAGATCTTCGAGGCCGACGGCGGCGAGCGCCTGGCGCAGTGTTGCCTCGTCGACCGCGTCGGGTGGTTGCGGGTAGGCCAGCGCGGAGCGCAAGCTCCCGAGCGGCAGATAGGGCTGCTGCGGCAGGACGAGAATGCGGCCCTCGGGCCGCTCGATCCGGCCCTCGCCATGCGTCCAGAGCCCGGCGATGGCTTTTGCCAGCGTGCTCTTGCCATGGCCGGACGGTGCCGCGAGCCAATAGCTGCTGCCGGCCTCCAGCACGAGATCGGGCATGGGGGTGAGGCGGCGCCCGGACGGCGTTGCGAGCACGAGGTCGCGCAGGCGTAGCCGCGTGTCGCCCGCCTTGTGCAGGGCAGGGCCGGCCTGCGGCGAGATGGCGCCTTCGGCTCCCCGCATGAAATGCGAGAGACGGCTCGCAGCCGCGGCGAGTTCGGTCAGGTCGCGATAGGAGAACACGAACCAGGACAGCGTCGTCACCACGTTCTGGAAGGCCGAACCGATCTGCATCAGCCCGCCGAAGGTGACCCGTCCGGCGAGATAGGCCGGCAACGCCAGGAAGAGCGGGATGCGCAGCACGGTCTGGAAATAGGGGCGGGTGAAGAAGCCGAGTATGAGTTCGCGATTGGCGAGCCTCTGCCAGTTCCGGGCGATGGCACCGAAGCGCTCGCGGAAGAGCCGCCGTTCCGCCGGCTCGCCGTCGGCCAGCGCCACCGCCTCGACATGCTCGCGCAGGCGCACCAGCGAGAAGCGGAAATCGGCCTCGCGCCGCTGCTGCTCGACCGTCAGCGCCTTCAGCGGGCGGCCAAGCCCATGCGTGATGACGGTGGCGATCGCGACATAGAGCGGTGCGGCCCAGACCATGTAACGGGGAATCTCGATGGGATACCCGAACAAGCTGAATGACAGCGCGAAGGTCGAGAGCGACCACAGGATCGAGACATAGGTCACCAGCGCGACGATATTCGTGGCAAGTTCCAACCCCTCGACCGTGAGCTTCTCGACGAAGATGCGGCAATCCTCGGCGATGCGCTGGTCGGGATTGTCGAGCCCGTGATCGGTGCGCTCGCGCATGTGCCAATAGGCCTTGCCGGCGAGCCAGCGGTCGAGCGCGGCCTCGGTCAGGGCGCGCCGCCAGCGGATCTGCACCATCTTGCGCAGATAGGCGCTGGTGAGGTGGATGCCGACGCTGATCGCGATCAGCCCGAAGAAGATCGCGATCTGCCGGAGCGCGCCGTCGACATCGATCTTCTGCAGCGCATTGTAGAAATCGGCGGTCCAGGAGATCAGACGGACCATGACCTGCACCCCAGCGAGGCCTAGCCCGAAGATCAGCGCGAAATAGAGCGCGCCGACCTTGCCGCCCGGCCCGGCGATGCAGAGCCGGGTCAGCCCGATGATCTGGGAGAGCACGGCTTTCATGACGCCGCTCGCGGCGTCCGTCGCGATTGCGGCGGCTCGGGCGTGTCGAGCCGGAACAGCGCATCGGCAATGCCGGCAAGTGGCTCCGCTTCAGGCGCAGCGTCGGTTGCCGGCAACAAGACCGCGACATCCTCGATGCCGAGATCGCGGAGCTGGAACGGCGTGCCATGGCCGTATTCGAGATGGCCGCGCCCGATGATGCCGATGACCAGCGGATCGTCGGTCGCCTCAGCCAGATGATCGGCGATGCGGCAGGCGAAGGAGCGGTCCCAGCATTGCTGCGCCCGCACGAAGCGATCGAAGCGCTCCGGCGCCATCGCCTCCGGCTTGGCCGAGCCGCTGAAGCGGCCGGTGATGGCGGCCAGATAGTCGCGATAGCCATCGGTCGCGGGGGCAGACGGCGTGACCCCATCGCGCTCCTCGACCGGGATGGCGTCCCAGCCGACCTGTCCGACCCGCGTGACCAGCGGGCGGTGGCAGTTCAGCGCCAGCATCTTCACCCGCTGCTGCCGGCAGAAATGGAACAGCGGCAGATAGAGCTCGGGATCGAAGCCCCAGACCTGCACCCATTCGCTACGCTCGATGAAGGTCGCGGTGTCCAGCTCGCCCGCGACCCAGGCATCGAGCACTGGCTGGATGCGTAGCGGGAACATCTCGAAACCGACAGCTATCTGCGGCCGCAGCAGGTGCAGGCAGGTGGTAACGTGCAATTGCCAGCGATGAATCTCGGCGACGTCATGCGTCTCGCCGAGCACGACGACGTGCTTCTGCGCCATAGCCTGCATCAGTTCGCCTTGCGCCAGCAGGCGGCCCGTGTCGGGGCAAAGCCATGTCGCGCGCGGATGGGCGAAGGTTGCGCCTGCAGGCACCGGTTCAGCCGCGGGAGACATCCGGCACCTCTGCGAAGGCGGCCGCCGGGCCGCGCAGGACGAGGCCGAAGCTCTTGCCCTCGCTGTCGCGGGCTTCGAGCGCCACGGTTCCCGCGCTTTCCGTCCGGGTCCAGTCGGAGACCGAGCCAGCCTTGAGGTGCAGATGGAAATCGCCCTGCATGATGTTGACGAAGCCCATCGCCGGTTTCGGCTCGGGCAGGGCGCCCTGCCAGTGCTGGAACAGCCCGGCGCGCTCGACATCGATCGCGATCGCCTCGCCGCTGGCCAGGATCGCTGCGAAGCTGCGGGCGCCGAGATCGTCTTGCGGCACGTCCGCCGAGCCACCGCCACCCGGCGCCTCGCGCTGCACCGGCTCCAGTTTCTCGCCGGCGCCGAACGGCTCCAGCGCCTTGTCGAAGGGCTTCAGCCCATCGAGTCCGATCAGGCTGAACAAGGTCTCGCCGGACGCGTCCTGGCACTCCAGGCGCGGCAGCACGCGATCGCGCATCTTGCTGGTCCGGTCGGCGACGATACGCACGACCGTGGCGAGGTCGATGCGGCTGTCGTGGAAGGCGCCGGACAAGCGGACCTCGTTGCCGGCGATGGTCACGGCCTCGACCACACCCATCCGCTCATGGGTCGCGCCGCCGGAGCGGGTGCTCAGCATGACGCGCCCCATGGCGGGCAGGCTCTTGAGGATCTCGGCCGGCGCTTGCGCGAGCTTTTCGCGCGGATTGGTCTCGTTGTTCATATTGGTCTCCGGAAAGGGCTGCGACGCCCCGGGGTCTCGGCCAGGGCGCCGCTGATTCGCCGGGCTTTTGGCGTCCGGCGTCTCGAACAGGATCAGAATTCGACGGAAGCGGAGAGCTTGAAGGTGCGCCCCGGCGCCGTCTGGAGTTCCAGCGGGTTGGCGGCCGCGGTCGATGCCGGCGACGGAACCTTCGCATAGGACGTTCCGCCGACGAGATTGGCGAAGTAGCGCTTGTCGAAGATGTTATCGACGCCGCCGCGCACAGTAATGGCGGAGGTCGGCTTCCAGCTCAGATAGGCGTCGAACACCGAGTAGCCGCCCTGCTTGAAGAGGGTGGGCGAGCTGGCGCGGGTCGCGCCGCCGGCGAAGGTGCCGATGACTTCGGCCTCGAGCCCGTATTCCGGCATCAGGTACTTCAGCCCGGTGACGGCCTTGAACGGATTGACGTCGAAGGGTGTGACGGGCAGGCCCGCCTCGACGCGCTGCTTGCCGTACTGGTAGCTGAGCGTCGCGCTCGCCAGCCAGCGCTCGTGGAAGCGCCACTCGGCCGAGGCCTCGACGCCGGAGATCTGCACCTGCGACAGGTTCCGGTAGGTGTAATCGTTCGTGCCGGGGATGTTGTACAGGGACTGAATGAAGTCCTTGTAGCGTGCGTGGAAGACGCCGACCGAGAACCAGCCATCGGCGTACTTGCCGCGGAAGCCGGCCTCGTAGGAGCGCACGCTTTCCGGCCGCAGATCCGGGCTCGGGATCAGGGTGAAGGTCGAGGACGGCAGCGAGGTATAGAGCTGCTCGGCCGTCGGCATCTTGAAGCCCTCGGCATAGCGGCCATAGACCGAATAGGTATCGTCGAGCTTGAAGAGCGTGCCGATCTGGGGAACCAGCCGGTGCGAGGTGAGTTCGCGCGGCTCCTTGCCCTTGGTGGCCTGGTAGCCCGGCCCCGGCCGTGGATCGATGTTGTAGTTCGCGTAGCGCAGGCCGGGCGTGATCGTCCAGCGGCCGGATAGCAGCTCGATCTCGTCCTGGAGATAGAAATCGTAGCGGTTCGTCGTCGAGTTCGCGAAGTTGAAGCCGCCTGCGATCGTTGTCGTCGTCACGCCGGTGGTGAGATTCCGCACGTCGTCGCGACGCTCGTAGTTCGTCTTGGTGATGTCGCCCTGGAAGCCGTAGGTCAGGCGGTGGAAGCTCGAGCTCAGCGCGAAGCTCGACTTCGCCTGGATGTCGAGCTGTGAGAACTGTTCGGAATAGTCGTGCAGGCCGCGTGTCAGCCGTTGCTGGCCATTGGCGAGCCTCTGCAGGTTGTTGGTGACGAAGGTCCGCTCCTGCGGCGAGAACGACGCCTGCCAGCGCACGGAATCGAGGAAGCTCAATCCGGCCTGCCATTCGTGCTCGAATGCGACCCGCTTGCGGCTCTTGACCTGGTTGCGGATATTCGGCCCGTTCCGAATGCCCGCGCTCACGACGTTGTAGTTGTAGAGCTGGTTCACCGTCGAATCGCTGTCGTAATATTCGCCGGTCAGCTTGAAGGTATGATCCGCCGTCGGCTTGAAGACGAGCTTGGCGAAGCTGTTCCAGACGGTGACGTCGAGCGGATTGAGCTTGTCGCAGCCAAGGAAGCGCAAGGTCGGCACCGGGCAGCCCCAGCGGCCGCCATCGGCGCGCGCCTTGCTCAGCCGTGCCTCTTCGGCGCTCTTGTGACTGACGCCGATGATGCCTTCGAGCATCGGCGAGAAGCGGAAGGCCGCGATCCCGGTCTTCACGAAGGAGCGGTCGAGGCTGTCATAGCTGGTGCTCAGCCGGGCCGCATAGGGCTTGTCCTTGCCCTTCAAGAGATCTTCCGGGTCCAGCGTTCGGTAGGCGACGATGCCGCCGAGCGCGTCCGCACCCCAGAGCACCGAGCCGGGACCACGGACGATCTCGACATTCTTCAGGAAGGGCAGGTCGACGAAATCGCGATTGCCGTCGGTGACACGCTCGATCACGCGGGAACCGTCGACCTGCATCTGCACGCGGTTGCCGCCGACGCCACGGATGGTGAAACCGCCGTAATTGCCGAACGGGTCCGTGGCGGTGGTGATGCGGTTGACACTGACGCCAGGCTGGTAGCGCACCAGATCCTGCGTGTCGCGCGTGATCCGTTCGTCGAGTTCCTGCCGGGTGATCACGCTGACGGTGCCGGGAACATCGAGCACCTGTTTCTCGCCGCGCGACGCCGTGACCGTGATCTGGTCGAGCGAGATCATCTGTTCGCTGCTGCGCCCTTTGGCCTGCGGCGTTTGCGCCTGTGCCACCGAAAGCGCCGTCGTCGACAGCAGCGCTGTCAGGAAAACCAGTCTAGAATTATTATTCATTACGTAACCCCAGTCCCATGTCCGGGGCGTGTAATGGTCTAGCGAAAGGATTCGCAAGTTGATTCTTTGTGAATCTATAATATAATAATTGATATAATTCAAAACTGAGCGTTGTATATAATATAATTATTGTAAGGCGCGGGTTTGTAGAAGGGGTTGCAGACTGATTGAGAGATTGATTGTTCGAGATGTTCGCTGTTCTGGCGCGGTGTCTGTTGGCTTCAGCGTTGCGACAGGCGCTTAGATCAGCGCCAGAAAGTGCAGCCCGACGAAGCAGCCGGCGCCGCCGGCGATCAACAGCAGTGGATTGATCGGCGTCAGCAACAGCAGGGCGGTCGAGGCGAGCGCGGTGCCACGGCCGAGCCAGCCGCTGTCGAGCGACTGGATCAGGACATAGCTCGCCGCCAGGATCATCCCAGCCGCGACGGGCCGTAAGCCCTTCTCAAGCGCACGCAGCAGTCGGGCGCCCTCGTAGCGCGACCAGATATGGGCGACGCCGTAGATCAGGAAGGCGGTCGGCCCGAAGATGCCGGCGGTGGCCGCAAGCGCGCCCCAGAACCCGGCGATCTGCCAGCCGATCAGCGTCGCCAGCAGCGAGCCCGGGCCGGGCGCCAGCCGCGCGATGGCGAAGGCATCGACGAACTGCGCGGCGCTCATCCAGTGATGCGCCTCGACGATCTGGCGGTGCATGTCGGCGATGGCGCTCTGGCCGCCGCCGATGGTCACCAGCGAGAGCGGCAGGAAGACGAGCAGGATGCTGAAGGGCAGGGATTGCATGCTGTGGCGCTCAGCCGTCCCGGTAGGTCACGGCGACGCTGAGCGAGCCGAAGCCGAGCACCGTCCAGAGCAGCGGCCATTTCAGGATCGCGACGGCCACGAAAGTCGCGGCCATGATCGCGAGCGGGAACAGCCGGCGCGGCACGCGCCTTGCCGCGGTCAGCCCCATCGCCAGCGACAGGCCGATCGCTGCCGAGGCCGCGCCGCTGAGCGCGACATGGCTGAGCTCATAGCCGGCAAGCGAGGCGAAGACGCTGCCGATCAGGACGATGACGAAGGCGGCCGGCACGACGATGCCGAGCCAGGAGGCGATGGCGCCGTTGCGCCCGCCGAGCCTGTAGCCGATCCAGATCGCCATGTTGGTGACATTGACGCCGGGCAGGGCCTGCGCGACCGAGAGCCCGTTGAGGAAATCCTCCTCGCTCATCAGGCGTCGCCGCTGCACGAATTCGCGGAGCATCCAGCCGCTCAGGCCGCCGCCAAAGCTGGTCAGCCCGATCCGCGCGAAGATCAAAAAAAGTTGCAGCGCGCTCGGGCGCTCTGCCAAGGCATCCGGCATCTGATTCTGCGTCCTGAGACGGCTGGCGAATCCAGAAAGCAGGCTTCGCCGGGATTGGCCAGCGCTGAAGCGCATTGCCGGCATGACCATGGGTGCAAACTACCCTTGTCATTCCGGGGCTTCGCGCAGCGAAGAACCCGGAACCCACGACTGGGCGAGCCGCTCGCAACCGAACACACGATGTCTCACCCGGTCGTGGGTTCCGGGTTCGCGCCTGCGGCGCCCCCCGGAATGACAAGAGGGGGGCGGGCAGGCGCGGCCAGAAATTGGCCGTGTCACCTAGCGCGGCGGCGTGTCCGGTCGTCGCAAGGTCCGTTTGACGGCGCGTTTCAACTGGTCGCCGGCCTTGCGCACCAGTTCGCGGTTGCTGCCGCGGCGACCCTTTCCGGGCGACAGGGCGGTGAGCGGCAAGGGCGTTTCCTTGTCTCGCGGCGCGGCCCTTCCGGGTGGTGCCGCCTCGGTCGGCACGAGCACGAGCTCGGGTGCGCTGACCGGCAGCGCTGCCATGGCGGGGTCGACGAAGGCCTTGATCGGGAGATGGTCGGAAGCGACGCGCGCCAGCGGCGAGTCGTGGACCGCGACCTCCGACAGGATTTCGGGGCGGTTGGCGATGATCCGGTCTAGGGCCAGCAAAGGCAGACCGGCCGGGAAGCTCGGCACCGGCACCGGCATCGCGCCGAAGGCGGCATCGAGCGCGCTGAGCGCCGAGCGGCCGCCGAGGCGCCATTCGTTGAGGTCGCCGAGCAGGAGGGTGGGGCGCTCGTCCCGGCTGCGCATCAGGTCGATGATCATGCGGGCCTGCTGCGAGCGCGAGCGCCTGAGCAGGCCGAGATGCGCCGCGACGATCCTGAGCGCCGCTCCGCTTTCGAGGTCGATGTCGACGACGAGCGCGCCGCGCGGTTCCAGTCCCGGCAGCGAGACCTGATGGACGTCGCGCACCAAGCCCTGCCGGAACAGCACGACATTGCCGTGCCAGCCATGGGCCGCGGCATTGGCGCTCTCGACGGGAACCGGCATGAGGCCGGTTTCCTCCTTCAGTCGGGCGAGATCGAGCAGGCCGTGGCGGGCGCCGAAACGCTTGTCGGCTTCCTGCAAGGCGATGACGTCGGGCGCGATCTCGCGGATCACCTGCGCGACCCGGCCGGGATCGAAGCGGCCATCGATGCCGACGCATTTATGGACGTTGTAGGAGGCGACCAGCGTGCCGCCGGAGCGTCCGTCCGCGCCGGCCGGGATGGTGCCGGGGCGGTTCTTACGCTGGCGCAGCGAGGCGATGATGCTGGCGGGCAGGCTCTGGCTCTTCTTCTGCATCGCTCCGCCGGCTCGTGCTCCGGATCCGCTTGGTCGAACGGGAACCGGCATAGGCATTCATGGCATCAGGGGTATGACCGCTGCGGCTCAGAGATAGGGTGAGCCGAGCCAGATCAGCCTGTCGATCAGACGCATGACATAGGGCCGGGCGCGCAGGCCGGCAAGCGTGACCGGGGTCGCAGTGGCCATCACCGTCTCGATCCGGCGCTCGATCGCGCGGGCGAAACCGTGGTCCAGAACCTCGAGGTCGATCTCGAAATTCAGACGCAGAGAGCGCGGGTCGAGATTGGAGGAACCGACATAGGCCCAGCTGCCGTCGATGGCGAGGAGCTTGGAATGGTCGAAGGCGCCGGTTGAGCGCCAAATCCGGCAGTAATTCTTCAGAATCTGGTCGAATTGCGCAGTCATGGCCCGGTCGACCAGCACGAGATTGTTCACCGAGGGGACGACGATATCGATGTCGACACCGCGCCGTGCCGCGGTGACGAGCGCGCTGATCAGTTCCTGGTCCGGCAGGAAATAGGGCGACATGATCCGGACCGAATGGCGCGCCACCGACAGCGCCCCGATCAACAGCTTGTGATTGGTTTCGAGATAGGAATCCGGCCCGGTCGGCACCGCGCGCGCCAGCACCGGCATGCCGCCGCGCGCCAGTGCCGGAATCTCCCAGGCGGGGCCTGCGAGTGCTTCGCCTGTGGCGAAGCACCAGTCCTCGGCCGCGACCGCGAAGAGATCGGCCACCACGGGGCCTTCGACACGGAAATGCGTGTCATGGGCGAAGGCATCGCCGGCGAATTCGCGGGTGAAGCCCTCGCGGATGTTCATGCCGCCCATGAAGCCGACCGTGCCGTCGACGACGATGATCTTCCGGTGCGTCCTGAGATTGGCGTAGGGCAGCCTGAGGCCCACGATGATGTTGCCGTTGAAGACGTCGACGGCGACACCGCCCTCGCGCAGATGCCCGGCGATGCTCGGCACGGAATAGCGCGCCCCGACTGCGTCGATCAGCACCCGCACCGCGACGCCGCGTCGATGCGCCTCGATCAGCGCGTCGGCGATGCGCAGGCCGAGCGGATCGCGGTCGAAGATATAGCTTTCCAGGATGATGCTGCGTTCGGCCACAGCGATCGCGGCGAGCATCGCGGCATAGGCCGCGTCGCCGGTCTCCAGCGTCTCGATGCGGTTGCCTGTGGTCAGCGGATGGCGGGCGACACGGTCGCCGAGCGTCTTGAGCGCGAGGAAGCGCCGGCCGAAATGCGTCCCGACGACTTCGTCCTCGACATGGAAATCGGCGGCGGCCATGCCGTGGCCCGGCCGCTGCGCCAGGATCGAGGCGCGCCGGATGCGGTTGACCCCGGCGATGGCGTAGAGCAGCGGCCCGACGATCGGCGAGAGGATGATGACGCCGACCCAGCCGATGGCGGCACGCACCTCGTCCTTCGTCATCACCGCATGCGCGCCGGCGACGGTCGACGTCACGACGGTGATGACCGCGAGGATATGCGGCCAATAGGTTGAGAGAATCTCCCACATGCGGCCAAGGCTAGCGCGGGGACGGGCTCTCCGCCATGCTCAGCCGAGTTCGATCGTTCCGGCGCCCGGTGGCTGCATGATCTTCGCAGCGCGAGCATCCGGGCCGTCGCGATCACGGCGATGGCTGAGATGGCGGTCGCCAGCGAGAACAGGCAACCGTAGCCCATCGCGTCGGCGACCTTGCCGGAGACCGTGACCGAGGCTTCCGGCGCCAGCGAACGGCCGATATCTGGGGAATCCGCGGATTGCGGTGCTGACCGCGCCGCCGGTCGCGCCCGCACCATAGAGGCTGGAGGCACCCGCGACGAGTTCGATCCGCTCCACCATGTTGAGATCGATCAGTGAGGGGATGCGCGAGACGTCACGCCGCGGCGCGTTCGTCGGCATGCCGTCGCTCATCACCAGAAGCTGTTCGGGGCCGAGGGCCGGACCTTTTCCGGTCATGTGCTGGAGCGCCGGCTCGACCGCGCCTGGCAGCGGCTGGTCACGGCCGAGGCTGCGACCCTGGCCATCAGCGCCGTCGCTTATGAGGTCGGTTTTGGTGGTCTCTCCTATTTCAACCGCTGCTTTCGCAAGCGCTTCGGCCGCCCGCCCTCGCAGATCAAGGCCCTGGCGTCAGCGGCGAGACCTGGTCCGCGTCACCCTCTGGCAGGGGCATGGGGACGGCTGGAAGACTCGACTCGCCTTCCGGCCGGGAGCGTTCTATAAAAGAACAAAGAGAGAACAATTATCGTACTCCCATGCCAGAGACCGCACCGACCCTGTCCGATCTGCGCCGCAGCCTTGCTGAGGCCGCTCTGCGGAGCGGTCCGGCCGCGGCCGGCCGGATCGGTCTCGGCGTGCCTGCTCTGGACGAGGTCCTGAACGGCGGGCTCGTAAGGGCCGCGCTGCACGAGATCTACGCCGCTGAGGTCGCCGATCTCGCCGCTGCGACCGGTTTCGCGCTCGGACTCGCATTGCGGGCGGGGCAGGGCGAGGAGAAGGCCGATGAACGCACCATTCTCTGGGCGCGGCAGGATTTCGTCGATGCCGAGACCGGGCGACTCCATGCGCCGGGGCTGAACGAGCTCGGGCTCGATCCGGCGCGCCTGCTCCTGGTCCGGGCGCGCGATGGCGAAGGGGTGCTTCGGGCCGGGGCTGAAGCGGCGCGCTGTGCCGCGTTGGGCGCCGTGCTGATCGAGCCTTGGGGCGAGCCGCGCCCTTTCGACCTGACGGCGAGCCGCCGGCTCGCCCTCGCGGCGGAAGCCTCGGGCGTGCCGGTACTGCTGCTGCGCGTCGCGGCCGCCGAGGCACCGAGCGCGGCGCGCACGCGCTGGCAGGTGAGGGCGCTCGCCTCGCGGGCTCTGGAGGCGAATGCGCCGGGCGCCCCGGCCTTCGCCCTGAGATTGCTGCGCCAGCGCGGCGGCGCGGCCGAGCGTGAGTGGCGTGTGGAGTGGGACCGTGACCGACATTGCTTTGCGGAACGCAGCCTTTTCGACCGAGCTTCCCGGACAGACCATGCCGCGCCGCTATCTCGCCCTCTGGTTCCCCTATCTGGCGACGGACAGGTTGCGGCGGACGGGCGCGATACCGGCCTCCGGCGCGCCGGCTGAGAAGCCGCATGTCCTGACCGGGGTGCAGGGCAACGCGCTGCGCCTCGTCGATTGTGACCAGCGCGCCGTCGCTCTCGGCCTGACGCGGGGGATGACGCTGGCCGATGCCCGCGCCCGCATTCCCGATCTCGTTGCATTGGAGACGCAGCCGCAGGCCGACAACGAATTCCTCGAAGCGCTCGCCGGTTTCTGCGACCGCTTCACGCCGCTGGTCGCGCTCGACGAGCCGCATGGCCTGATGCTCGACATCACCGGCTGCGCTCATCTCTTCGGTGGCGAGGCGGGGCTCGGTAATCTTGCCGGGCGCGCCATGCAGCGCGGTGGCCTCAAACTGAAAGCCGCCATCGCCGGCACGCCCGACGCCGCTCGCGCCTGCGCCCGCCATGGCCGGGGTGGCATCGTCCCCCCCGGCCAGGAAGAGGCGCTGCTGCGTTCACTGTCGACTGCCGCGCTCGATACCGACGCCGAGACCGTGATCGCGCTCTCCCGCGCCGGCCTCAAGACGCTCGACCATCTCGCGGAGCGTCCCTCTGAGACGCTCTCCGCCCGCTTCGGCGAGGCGCTGGCGGTCAAGCTCCGGCGCATCCTCGGCCATGAGGACCGCCGCATCACGCCCTTGCGCTCGCCGCCCGATTGCGTAGTCGAGCGTCACTTCGCCGAGCCTTTTGCCGATACCGCGAGCCTAGAGACCGTCGTCGTCAGGCTGATCGGAGAGGCAGCCCGTGTGCTGGAAGCGCGCGGTGAGGGCGGGCGCGTCTTCGAACTCGGCTTCTTCCGCAGCGATGGCGCCGTGCGCCGCCTCGCTATCGAGACCGGCCGCCCGTCACGCGACGCCGGGGCGCTGCTCCGGCTCTATCGCGAGCGCGTCGAGACCCTGGCTGATCCGCTCGATCCGGGTTTCGGCTTCGATGCGATCAAGCTCGCCGTGCCGCTCTGCGAGCCGCTCGACACGCCCCAGCACAGCCTCGACGGCCGGGCGGTCGAGGAGGAGGCGGTGGCCGATCTGGTTGACCGGCTCGTCACGCGCTTCGGCCGCAATCGCGTGCTGCGCTTCGCGGCGCAGGACACGCATCATCCCGTCCGTGCTGCCAAGGCACTCTCGGCCGCAGCGCCGTTGCCGGAAACGCCTTGGTCCGCGCCCGAACCGCAGGAGCCGCCGGCCCGCCCGCTCCAGCTCTTCGAGCCGCCCCAGCCGGTCGAGGCCATCGCGGAGGTCCCCGATGGACCGCCGATCCGCTTCCGCTGGCGGCGCCTCATCCATGACGTCGCCCGCGCCGAAGGCCCCGAGCGCATCGCCCCCGAATGGTGGCGTGACGGCTCGGACGAGCCGATGCGCGACTATTACCGCGTCGAGGATGCGCAAGGACGCCGCTTCTGGCTTTACCGCATCGGTTTCTACGAGGCCGACAGCGCTCCGCCGCGCTGGTTCCTGCACGGGCTCTTCGCATGAATCAGATTGCGAATGCCTTCGTCGAACCCGTTGCCGCCACGCATTTTTCCTTCCTGCGCGGCGCCTCGCCGGGGCCGCATATGGTGCTGACGGCGCTGCTGCTCGGCTATTCCGGCATCGGCATCGCCGACCGCAACACGGTGGCGGGCGTCGTGCGCGCCTGGGCAGCGCTGAAGCAGTTGCGCGAGGATGGCCTGCCGGCGCCCGACAAGGTCAGGGAAGGTGGCAGCCCCGGCGAGTATTACTGGGCCGAGAACCCTGAATTCGCCGCCCTGCCTTTCACCCCCGCGCAGATGAAGGCGAAGGCGGAGTGCTTCAAGCTCGCGACTGGCACCCGCCTCGTCTTCGCCGACGGCACGCCCGATATCGTCGTCTACCCTGCCAATCGCGCCGGCTGGGGCCGGCTCTGCCGTCTGCTCAGCCATGGCAACCTGAAGGACGGCGTGAAGAAGGGCGAATGCCGTCTCGTTCTTGACGACCTCCTGAACGATGCCCGCGACCTGCTGCTGATCCTGATGCCCGCGCGCAGCCTCGATAGCCTGCCCGCATTGCTCGCCCGGCTCGACGAGGCCGCGCCCGGCGCGGTCTGGCTCGCCGCTAGCATGCACCGGCGTGGCGACGACCGCCGCCGCCTCGCGCGCCTCAGGAATATCGCCGCCGCGACCCGCACCCCGCTGATCGCGACCAATGACGCGCTCTACGATTCCATCGCCCAGCGCGACCTGCAGGACGTGCTGACCTGCATCCGCGAGGGCACCACCATCGAGCGGGCCGGGCGCCTGCTCGAATCCAATGCCGAGCGCCATCTCAAGCTGCCGCAGGAGATGGCGCGCCTCTTCCGCGACGCGCCCGAGGCCGTCGCCGAGACGCAGGCCCTGTTCTCCCGCATCGAGTTCGATCTTGGCGAGCTTGAATATGAATATCCCGACGAGCCGATTCCGCCCGGTTGGAAGGATCAGGACTGGCTGGAAGAGCTGGTCCGTCAGCGCAGCCTGATCTGCTACCCGGAAGGAGTGCCTGCAAAGGTGGCAGGGCTGCTGACCAAGGAGCTTGTGCTGATCAAGAAGCTCAAATACGCCCGTTACTTTCTGACCATCCGCCAGATCGTCGAGTTTGCCGACAGCCGGGGCATCCTCTGCCAGGGCCGTGGCTCGGCCGCCAATTCCGCTGTCTGCTACGTGCTCGGCATCACCGCGGTCGACCCCGCCGAGAATGACGTGCTGTTCGAGCGCTTCATCTCCACCGAGCGCCGCGAACCACCCGATATCGATGTCGATTTCGAGCATGAGCGGCGCGAGGAGGTGATCCAGTGGATCTACGGGAAATACGGCCGCCACCGCGCCGGCATCGCCGCGACCGTGATCCATTACCGGCCGCGTAGCGCGATCCGCGAGGCCGGCAAGGTGCTGGGCCTGACCGAGGACGTCACCGCCCGCATCGCCGATACCAATTGGGGGAGCTGGGGCAGCGAGATCGGCGATGCCCGCGTCCGCCAGGCCGGGCTCGATCCGACCAATCCGACGATCCGCCGCGCCGTCGATTTCGCCACCCGGCTATTGGGCTATCCGCGCCATCTCTCGCAGCATGTCGGCGGCTTCGTGCTGTCGCGCGGGCGCCTCGACGAGACCGTGCCGATTGGCAATGCCGCGATGGAGGACCGCACCTTCATCGAATGGGATCGCGACGACATCGACGAACTAGGGCTGATGAAGGTCGATGTGCTCGCGCTGGGCATGCTGACCTGCATCCGCAAGGCGTTCGATCTGATCAAGGCGAACGGAGGAAGGGATTACGCGCTCGCCGATCTCAAGGATGGCGACGAAGCGACCTATGATATGCTCTGCGAGGGCAAGTCGCTTGGCGTCTTCCAGGTCGAGAGCCGCGCCCAGATGAACATGCTGCCGCGGCTCAAGCCGCGGAAATTCTACGATCTCGTCATCCAGGTTGCGATCGTCCGGCCCGGCCCGATCCAGGGCAACATGGTCCATCCCTATCTGAAGCGGCGGGCGGGGATCGAAGACGTGACCTATCCGGCTCCTTCGCCGGAGCATGGACGGCCGGATGAGCTGTTCGAAGTCCTGAACAAGACCGAAGGCGTTCCGCTCTTTCAGGAACAGGCGATGCGGCTCGCCATGGTTGCCGCCAAATTCTCCGACATCGAAGCCAACGGCCTGCGCAAGGCGATGGCGACCTTCCGCAATGCCGGCACCATCGGCAATTACGAGACGATGATGGTCGAGCGCATGGTCGCACGCGGCTATGAACGCGATTTCGCCCAGCGTTGCTTCGAGCAGATCAAGGGCTTCGGTAGCTACGGCTTCCCGGAGAGTCATGCGGCCTCCTTCGCCAAGCTGGTCTACATCTCCTCCTATCTCAAGAAGCACTATCCGGCGGCTTTCGCTGCCGGATTGCTGAATTCCCAGCCGATGGGCTTCTATGCTCCGGCCCAGATCGTACGGGAGGCGGAGGAGAACGGCGGCGTCGAACCACGGCCGGCCGATGTCAATTCCAGCTTTTTGGACAACAGCTTGGAAGCTGTTTCGGAAACAAGTTCTTACCGCGATCGGCCGCGCCAGGAGAGCGGGAGAGACCCCTTCGCCCTGCGGCTCGGCTTCCGCCAGATCGACGGCTTCAAGGATGAGTGGGGCCTCGCCATTGCGGAGGAGCGGGAAGCTGGCGGCCCTTACCGCGACGTCGAGGAGCTGATGCGTCGAGCCAGTCTACCCGCCCGCGCCATGCGTCTGCTCGCCGATGCCGATGCCTTCCGCTCGCTGGGCCTCGACCGGCGCGAGGCGCTCTGGGCCGTGCGGCGCCTGCCGGACGATCCCGCTTTGCCGCTGTTCCAGTCCGCGCAGGCCCGCGAGCTGGGCTCGGAACGGAGCATGGCGCTGCCGCTCATGCCGCTGGCCGAGCATATCGTCGCCGATTACCAGATCGTCCGGCTCTCGCTGAAAGGGCATCCGATGCAGCTCCTGCGCCCGCGCTTCCGGCGCGAGGGCGTGCTGAGTTGTGCGGAAACCGAGGCGAAGCCCGATGCCGCCTTCGTCCGCACGGCAGGCATCGTGCTGGTGCGCCAGCGGCCGGGCAAGGGCAACGCCATCTTCGTCACGCTGGAGGACGAGACCGGCATCACCAATGTCGTGATCTGGGCGCGATTGTTCGAGCGCTTCCGCCGCGAGGTCATGGGCGCGCGATTGATGCTGGTCGAGGGCCGGGTCCAGAAAAGCGTCGAAGGCGTCACTCATCTCATGGCGCAGCGCATCGCCGACCGTTCGATCGATCTGCTCTCGCTTTCGGATACGCATCGCGCCGAGGTGCCGATGCCCATCGACGAACTCAAGAACCCGCCGCTGCCGCGCCATCGCCATCCGCGCAATGTCCGCATCCTCCCGAAATCGCGGGATTTCCATTGAGCGGCAGGTGTTTCGCATGGTCTTAGCCATCTCCATGCGGGTCATCCCGGGCGACCGAAGGGAGACCCGGGATCCATTCCGGAGCCTCTATTCGATAGGCTCCGGAATGGATCCCGGATCGGCGCGACTTCGTCGCTTGTCCGGGATGACGGCGAGGAGGAGGCAAGGGCGGAGCATCGCTCGAGGCGTCGTCGGAAACGTCCGCCAAAACAAACTTCTCCAACGGAAGTGAAATAAGAAAAAACACGCTACCTACTGTAAATTGAACCTTTGTTGCCATGGGTATAAGTGGGTCGTTCGATTTACCGAACAGGCGGCCACGACCATGGCGAATGGCTTCGGCTCGGACGAACCCACCGCGACCACGCCGGCAGAGGCGCTGCTGGCGCATCGCGCAGCCGCGCTCGATGCGGCGTTCGGCAAGGCGGATGTTGCCGGGCGTCTCGCCGGCATTATCGCGGAAGCGAACGGGCGCGTGGTCTTCACCACCTCCTTCGGCCTCGAAGATCAGGTCCTCACCCATTTCATCGCGACGGCGAAGCTGCCGGTCACCTTTGCGACGCTCGATACCGGCCGACTCTTTCCCGAGGTCTACGCTCTCTGGCAGGAGACCGAGGAGCGCTACGGCATCATGATCCGTCCCTACTACCCGCGTCATGACACGCTCGAGCTTCATGTTCGCCAGAACGGCATCAACGGCTTCTATGCCTCGCGCGATGCCCGCAAATCCTGCTGTGATATCCGCAAGGTCGAGCCGCTCGGCCGTGCACTCGCCGGCGCCGATATCTGGCTGACCGGCCTGCGCGCCGACCAGTCGGCGGCTCGCGGCGGGGTAAAGCTGGCGGAGGCCGATGCGGCCCGCGGCCTCGTCAAGGCGAGCCCGTTGATCGATTGGACGCGTGAGCGCGCGCTCGCCTTCGCGAAGGAGAACGCCGTGCCGCTCAACCCGCTGCACGGGCAGGGTTTCGTCTCGATCGGTTGCCAGCCCTGCACCCGCGCCATTCGCCCCGGCGAGCCCGAGCGGGCCGGGCGCTGGTGGTGGGAGGACGACGCGGCCAAGGAATGCGGCCTGCATGTCGGGCAGGACGGCAAGCTGGCGCGCGCCGCGCGCTCGGCCACGGAGGTGCGCCAATGATCCAGCTCAGCCATCTCCAGAAGCTCGAGGCGGAAGCGATCTTCATCATCCGCGAGGTCGCGGCGACCTGCGACAAGCCGGTTCTGCTCTATTCGATCGGCAAGGATTCCGCCGTCCTGCTGCATCTCGCGATGAAGGCGTTCTACCCGGCCAGGCCGCCGTTTCCGCTGCTCCATGTCGACACGACCTGGAAGTTCCGCGAGATGATCGCCTTCCGCGACGAAACCGCGAAGCGGCTCGGGCTCGACCTGATCGTCCATATCAACCGCGAGGGCGTCGAGGCCGGCATCAATCCCTTCGCCTCCGGCTCGCGCGTCCATACCGATGTGATGAAGACGCAAGGGCTGAAGCAGGCGCTCGACCTCCACAAGTTCGATGCGGCCTTCGGTGGCGCGCGCCGCGACGAGGAGAAGAGTCGGGCCAAGGAGCGGGTCTTCTCGCTGCGCTCGCCCGAGCATCGCTGGGACCCGAAGAACCAGCGCCCGGAGCCCTGGCAGCTCTTCAACACCCGCAAGCATCGCGGCGAGAGCTTCCGTGTGTTTCCGCTCTCGAACTGGACCGAGCGCGACGTCTGGGACTACATCGCGCTGGAGAACATCCCGGTCGTGCCGCTCTATTTCGCGGCGCCGCGCCCCGTCGTGCAGCGTGGTGGCGCCTGGATCATGCGCGACGACGAGCGCATGGAATTGCGGCCCGGCGAGGCCGTCGAAACCCGCATGGTCCGCTTCCGCACGCTGGGCTGCTATCCGTTGACCGGCGCGGTCGAGAGCGAGGCGGCGAACCTCTCCGACATCATCGCCGAGATGCGCTCCTCCCGATCCTCCGAGCGGCAGGGCCGCGTCATCGACCATGACGGCTCCGGCTCGATGGAACAGAAAAAGCAGGAAGGCTATTTCTGATGGGCTTCGCGCTCGCCAAAAAGAAGGCACCGAAACCGGCGCAGGCACCGCTTCCGGCCAATGATGCGCCCGCCACCAGCGAAGCCGGCCAGCATTCGCTGCTGCGCTTTATCACTTGCGGCTCGGTCGACGACGGCAAGTCGACCCTGATCGGCCGCATGCTCTACGAGGCCGGTGCGGTCTTCGACGACCAGCTCAGCGCCCTCGACAGCGATTCCCGCAAGTTCGGCACGCAAGGCGAGGCGCCCGATTTCGCGCTTCTGGTCGACGGTCTGTCGGCCGAGCGCGAGCAGGGCATCACCATCGATGTCGCCTATCGCTATTTCGCGACGCAGACGCGCAGCTTCATCGTCGCCGACACGCCCGGCCACGAGCAATACACCCGCAACATGGCGACCGGCGCCTCCACCGCCGATCTCGCCATCATCCTGGTCGACGCGCGCAAGGGCCTGCTGCCGCAGACGCGGCGCCACTCCTTCATCGTCTCGCTGGTCGGCGTGCGCCATGTCGTGGTCGCCATCAACAAGATGGATCTCGTCGGCTATGACGCGGACATTTTCGAGCGGATCGCGAATGATTATCGCGCGGCGGTGCAAAACCTCGGCTTCGCCTCGATCCGTTTCATCCCAGTTTCTGCCCGCGACGGCGAGAACGTCATGCGCCCGTCGGCGCTGATGCCCTGGTATGACGGCCCGGCGCTGCTGCCCTATCTCGAAAGCGTCGCGATCGCGCGCGCCGCGCCGGCCGATGAGGGCTTCGTCCTGCCGGTGCAATGGGTCAACCGGCCCGACCTCGATTTCCGTGGTTATGCCGGCACGCCCGTCGCCGGCCGCGCCCGCGTCGGCGATCCCGTCGTGGCGCTGCCCTCCGGTCGCTCCAGCCGCATCGCGCGATTGATCGGTGCTGCCGGCGAAGCCAGCCAGATCGCCGCCGGCCAGGCCGCGACGGTGACGCTGGAAGACGATATCGACATCTCGCGCGGCGATGTCATCGCAGCGGTCGGCGCGGCATTGCCGGTGAGCCGTGGCCTCAAGGCGCGGCTGCTCTGGACCGGCGAGCGCGCCATGCTCGAAGGTGGCCAGTTCCTGGTGAAGCTCGCGACGCAGAGCGCCAATGCCACGGTCGAGACGCTGCATCACAGCATCGATATCGAGGGCTTCCAGGCGCTGCCGGCGCAGAGCCTGGGCATGAACGGCATCGGTCTGGTGACGCTGCGCCTCGATCGTCCCCTGGTCTCGCTGCCCTATGTCCGCAGCCACGAACTCGGCGGTTTCATCCTGATCGATCGCATCAGCAACGAGACGGTGGCCTTCGGCTTCGTCGAGCCGGGAGAGAATGATGCCCAGCGTGCGGTTGGCGAGGGCGGGGCGCTGGCGCGGGCGCAGCGTGGCGTCATCCGCATCGTCGGCCGGTCGGGCACGCCGGATCGCAGGGTCTGGCTTGCCGGCGTGAGCTGGCGCGTGCTGAGCACGGCCGGACTGTTCGCAGCGGCTTTCGCCTTGACGGCCAATGCGGCGGCGTCCCTGGCGCTGGCCTTCGGCGACATCCTGCTTCGGCCGGGCCTGCGGGCACTGCATATGCGGCTCTGGCGCAAGGCGCCGGCCGGGACCTTGCAGGACGGCGCGGGGATCTGACGACGGCGGGTCTTTCTTCCCCTTTTGTCATTCCGGGGCACGCCGCAGGCGTGAACCCGGAACCCATGACTGGGTGAGACATTCAACGCTCGGCTGCCGGCGGTTCACCCGGTCGTGGGTTCCGGGTTCTTCGCTCCGCGAAGCCCCGGAATGACAACCGAGGCTCCGGCTTTATCTCGGCAACTTGCACGCTACCGCGCGACCACCGCCGTCGCCTCGATCTCCAGCAGCGCCTCCGGCTCGACCAGCGCCGTCACCGCGACCACGGCCATCGCCGGGAAATGCCGGCCGAACACCTCGCGATAGGCCGGGCCCATATCCTTGAGGCTGGCGCGATAGGTCGCGATATCCGTGACGTACCAGGTCAGCCGCACGATATCCTCGACGCGCCCGCCACCGGCCTCGACCACCGCCCTGATATTGAGGAAGGTCTGGCGCAGCTGGCCGATGAATCCCTCAGCGAAGACGCCCTCGGCATCCCAGCCGACGAGCCCGCCGGTCACCAGCACGCGGCCTTCCGCCACCATGCCGTTGGCGTAGCCACGCGGCTGCGGCCAGCCTTCGGGCAGGATGGCGCGGGATTGCGGGAGTTCGGACATGGTGTGTCGCCTCGGTTTCGGCCGTTCGGGCTCTGTTGGACGGAAAATCAGGTCTTGGCTTGCGCCATCTGGCGCAAGGCGAAGCGTTGCAGCTTGCCGGTCGCCGTCTTCGGCAGGACCGGGACGAATTCGATGGCGCGCGGATATTTGTAAGGCGCGATGCCGGCCTTCACATGCTCCTGCAGCGCCTTGGCCAGCGCGGCGTCGCCGGTGACGCCCTCGCGCAGCACGACATAGGCCTTCACGATCTGCCCGCGCTCGGGGCAGGGCGCGCCGACCACGCCGCACTCCGCTACCGCCTCATGGGTCAGCAGGCAGGCTTCGACCTCGGGCCCGGCGATGTTGTAGCCAGCCGAGACGATCATGTCGTCGGAACGGGCCTGGTACCAGAAATAGCCGTCCGTATCGCGCAGATAGGTGTCGCCGGTGATGTTCCAGCCGTCGAGGACATAGACCGCCTGCCGCGGGTCGGCGAGATAGCGGCAGCCGGTGGGACCGCGCACGGCGAGACGCCCGGGTGTGCCGTCGGGCACGTCGCGCCCTTCGGCATCGACGATCTTCGCCTCGTAGCCCGGCACCGGAATCCCGGTCGAACCCGGCCGGATCGCCTCGCGCGGCGCGCCGATGAAGATATGCAGCATCTCGGTCGCGCCGATGCCGTCGAGCAGTTTCATGCCGGTCCGCGCCTGCCAGGCGTCGAAAGTCGCCTTGGGCAGCGCCTCGCCGGCCGAGACGCAGATCCTGAGCGAGGAAATGTCGCGCCCGTCGAGCTTGTCGAGCATGGCGCGATAGGCGGTCGGTGCGGTGAAGACGACGCTGACCTTGTGCCGCTCGACCGCGTCGATCAGATCGGCCGGGCCGGCCTTCTCGGGCAGCACCATCGCCGCGCCGATCCGCATCGGGAAGAGCACGAGCCCGCCGAGCCCGAAGGTGAAGGCGAGCGGCGGCGAGCCGGTGAAGCGATCGTCCGGCGAGGCCTTCAGCACGCGCGCGCCATAGCAGTCGCAGATCGCCAGCATGTCCTGGTGGAAATGCATCGTGCCCTTGGGCTCGCCGGTGGTGCCGGAGGTGAAGGCGATCAGGCAGACATCGTCGCGGGCCGTGTCGGCCGCTTCGAAATGCTCGTAGCCCGGCTGCGCCATCAGTGCTTCCAGCTCGCTGCCGTCGCTGCCGAAGGCGACGATGCGGGCAAGTTCCGGCACTTGCGCCCTGGCGCTCTCCAACTCGGCGGTGAGGCGGTGGTCGCAGAGCGCGAGCGCGATCCTGGCCTTGCGCAGGGGATAGGCGAGCTCGCCCGCCCGCAGCATCGGCATGGTCGCGACGGCGACGCCGCCGGCCTTGATCACCGCGAGATAGGCGGCGACCATCATCGGCGTGTTGCCGGCGCGCAGCAGCACGCGGTTGCCGCTGACCACGCCGAGATCGCGGGTCAGCACATTGGCGATGCGGTTCACCTGCTCGGCAAGATCGGCATAGCTCCAGTGCAGATCGTTGGCGATCACCGCCGTGCGTCCGCCGCGCCCCTCGGCGATGTGCCGGTCGAGCAATTCCACGACGCAGTTCAGCCGCTCGGGATAGGCCAGCCCTGCTTCTTTCAGTCTCAGATCGGGCCAGCTTTCGCGCGGCGGCAGGTTGTCCCGCGCGAAGCTGTCTTCATGTCCCGATCTCGCGAACCCGGTTGCTGTCATTCCGTTCCCCTGCCTTTCCGGCATGTGTCTTGAGCAGGTCGCGCGCGATCACGACCTTCTGGACCTCGCTTGCGCCCTCGTAGATGCGCAGCGCCCTGATCTCCCTGTAGAGTTCCTCCACCTTGACGCCCTTGGTGACGCCGAGACCGCCATGGATCTGGACGGCCCGGTCGATCACGCGCTGGGCGTTCTCGGTCGCGATGAGTTTCGCCAGCGCCGCTTCGCGGGTGACGCGCGCCGCGCCACGGTCCTTGGTCCAGGCGGCGCGATAGACGAGCAGGGCGGCGGCATCGACCTCGGCGGCGCTGTCGGCGATGGCCGCCTGCGAGAGCTGGAGGTCGCCGAGCGTGCCGCCGAAGAGCTTGCGGCCATTGGCGTGCGCCAGCGTCTCGTGCAGCGCCCGCCTCGCGAAGCCGAGCGCGGCGGCGCCGACTGTCGAGCGGAAGATGTCGAGCGTCGCCATCGCGACCTTGAAGCCGTCGCCGGGCCCGCCGATGCGGTTTTCGAGCGGCACGCGGCAGCCCTCGAAGCGCAGGGTCGCCAGTGGATGCGGCGCAATCACCTCGATACGTTCGGCGATGGTCAGTCCGGGCGTATCGGCCTCGACCAGGAATGCGGAGAGCCCGCGCGCGCCGGGCGCCTCGCCCGTGCGAACGAAGACGACGTAATGGTCGGCGATGCCGCCATTCGAGATCCAGCTCTTCTCGCCGTCGATGCGGACATGGGTATGGCCGTCCGGCGTCGCGGTCGTCGCCATGGCGGCGACGTCCGAGCCGGCTTCCTTCTCGGAGAGGGCGAAGGCGGCGATGCGTTTGCCGGCCGCGACATCGGGCAGGATGCGCTGCTTCATCGTCTCGGAGCCGGCGATCGAGATCGAGCCGGTGCCGAGCCCCTGCATGGCGAAGGCGAAATCGGCGAGCCCGTCATGCGCGGCCAAAATCTCGCGGGCGAGGCAGAGCGTGCGGACATCGAGCTTGTCGGAGAGCCCGCCATAGGCAGCAGGCACGGCCGCCTTCAGGAATCCCGCCGCGCCGAGCGCCGCGACGCGCGCCCGGCAGGCCTCGTCGACTTGCGTATGCGGCAGGTCCGCCAGATAGGAATCGGCCCAGCCGGAGAGCTCCGTGGCAAAGGCACGGTGGCTCTCCCCGAAGAACGGCCAGTCCAGCGTATCGCCGAGGATGTCGAGGCCGAGGGGGGAAGCGCTGCCCATCTCAGTTGCCCTCGAAGACCGGCTTCTGCTTGTTGGCGAAGGCGTGGTAGGCGCGGGAAAAATCCTCTGTCTGCATGCAGAGCGCCTGCGCCACGGCTTCCGCCTCGATCGCGCTCTCGACCGACATCGCCCATTCCATTTCAAGCATGCGCTTGGTCATGGCATTGGCGAAGGTCGGGCCATCGGCGAGTTCGGCAGCAAGCGTCTGCGCCTCGATCAAAACGGCCTCCGGCGCGCAGAGCCGGTTGAGGAAGCCCCAGCGTTCGGCTTCCTCGCCTTTGAGCACACGGCCGGTATAGAGCAGCTCGGCGGCGCGGCCCTGGCCGATGATGCGCGGCAGCATCGCGCAGGCGCCCATGTCGCAGCCGGCCAGCCCGACGCGGTTGAACAGGAAGGCAATCTTGGCTCCGGCCGTGCCGAGACGGAGATCGGAGGCCATCGCGACGATGGCGCCCGCGCCGGCGCAGACGCCGTCGATCGCGGCGATGATCGGCTGCGGGCAGGCCCGCATCGCCTTGACCAGTTCGCCGGTCATCCGGGTGAACTTGAGCAGGTCCTTGGTCTCCATCGCGACCAGCGGACCGATGATCTCGAAGACATCGCCGCCCGAGGAGAAATTGCCGCCGGCGCCGGTGACGACGATCGCCTTGACGTCCTCTTCCTTCTGCGCGGCGAGGAAGAAATCCGTGAGTTCGCGATAGCTTGCGAAGGTCAGCGGATTCTTTTTCTCAGGCCGGTTCAGCGTCACCGTCGCGACCTTGCCGGAAACCGAGAGGGCGAAATGCTCCGGCTTGAAGCCGGCGAGCGGCAGGGTCGTGGCATTGGCGGTCAGGGCCATCAGGCATCTCCCTTGGCGGCTTCGCCGGCCCGCCCCGCGATGGCGCGATGCAGCGAGCTCTTGGTCTCTCCGAGCAGCCTGAAGAGCTGCGCGATGGCGGGCTGGTCGAGCCCGGCGAACAACTCGGCGATCCAGTCCTCATGGCGCTCGGCCATGGCGCGGAAGACCTTGCGGCCCTGTGCCGTCAGGGTGAGGATCTGCACACGCCGGTCCTGCGGGGCGGAGCGCTTGTCGACGAGCCCGTCGGTCACGAGCCCGGCGACGACGGCGGTGACATTGCCGTTCGAGACCATCAGGCGCTGCGACACCTCGCCCACGGTCATGCCGACCACGCTCTTGTCGAGCTGCGCCATCAGGTCGAAGCGCGGCAGCGTTGTCTTGAATTCCTCGCGCAGGCGATTGCGGATCTCGGTCTCGATCAGGGTCGAGCAGGTCAGCATCCTCAACCACAGGCGCAATTCGTCCTTGTGGTCGCCGGGGCGCTCGCTGGCCTTGGTCTCGCGGTCGAGGATGAGCGAAGAGGGAGGTGTTTCCATCTCAGAACTCCCCGCCATTGACGAGCAGCGACTGGCCGGTGACGGCATCGCTGCCCGGTCCGCAGAGATAGAGCACGGCGGCCGCGACTTCTTCCGGTGCGATCAGCCGTCCCTGCGGATTGTCCTTGATCATGGCCGCAAGTGCCTCCTCGCGGCTCTTGCCGGTCTTGGTCGCGACATTGTCGATGCTGGCGGTCGCCATGTCCGTGTCGGCATAGCCCGGGCAGACGGCGTTCACAGTGACGCCGGAGCGCGCCGTCTCCAGCGCCAGCGATTTCACCAGCCCGACCACGGCATGCTTCGCCGCCGTATAGGCGCTGACATAGGGGTAGCCGCGATGCCCGGCGGTTGAGGCGATGGCAATCAACCGCCCGCGACGGCGCTCCAGCATCGCCGGCAACGTGGCGTGGAACAGGTTCACCGTGCCGATCAGGTTGATGTCGAGCATGCGGCGGAAGCGCTCGCTGTCGCTGCGCATGAACGGGCCGGTCTCGACCGCCCCCGCATTGGCGATGGCGATATCGAAGGCATGCTGGCGGGAGAGCCGGTCGAGCGCCGCGGAGACCGAGGCTTCGTCGCGCACATCGCAGGCCGCCCAATCGGCCGCGGCCCCGTTGGCGACGGCCTCCTTCAAGGTCGCCTCGTCGCGTCCGAGGATGCTGACCTTGGCTCCGGCCTGCGTCAGTGCGGCGGCAATGGCCCGGCCGATTCCGCGTCCGCCACCTGTTACCAGTGCACGCTGTCCCTGCAGTGTCATGGCCATTCGACCTCCGCGGCAAATATATTTTAAGTCTGAAGGAATTTGCAAGCGGGCTGACAGGGAACGGGAAATGGCGCCATCTCGCAGTGCAAAATGCCATGCTGGCAATGCGTTTTGCCGTATGCGACGCACGTGTGACCGCCGGAGAGGTCGCAAAAGCCTCTTGAGTTCGAAAATATTTCAGGCTTAAAATAATTCCTCAAGCCGGGTCGGCCGGCTCCCGGATGGAGGCGTCGATGCGTATCGCGGTCGTGGGCGGAGGGCCGGCGGGGCTCTATTTCGCGCTCCTGATGAAGCGGGACTGGCCGGAGCTGACGGTCGACGTCTTCGAGCGCAACCAGCCGGACGACACCTTCGGCTTCGGCGTGGTCTTCTCTGACCAGACGCTCGACACCTTCAGGGCGGCGGATGCGCAGAGCTATGCCGCGATCCGCGATAATTTCGCCTACTGGGACGATATCGAAATCCACTTCAAGGGCGACAGCTACCGCGTGCCCGGCAACGGCTTCTGCGGCTGCTCGCGCCGCTCGCTGCTGATGCTGGTGCAGGCGAGGGCGCGCGAGCTCGGCGTCAACCTGCATTTCGGCAGCGAGGTCGCCGATGCCGAGACCCTGAAGCGCGATTACGATCTCGTCGTCGGCGCCGACGGCATCAATAGCCGCATCCGCGAGAACTGGCGCGAGCGCTTCCAGCCGCAGACCGACCTGCGCCCGAACCATTTCACCTGGATGGGCTCGACCCGCCCCTTCGACGCCTTCACCTTCTTCTTCAAGGAGACGGAGCACGGCGTCTTCATCGCCCATTGCTACCAGTACGAGGCCGGCCGCTCGACCTGGGTGCTGGAGACCGACCCCGAGACCTTCGCGAAGGCGGGGCTCGGCGCGATGGACGAGGCGCAGTCGGCCGCCTTTCTCGAAGGCGTCTTCGCCGAGGAACTCGAAGGCCACAAACTCATCACCAATCGCTCGCTCTGGCGCAATTTCCCGATGATCCGCTGCCGCCATTGGGTGGTCGAGAATGTCGTGTTGATCGGCGACGCCAAGGCGACGGCGCATTTCTCGATCGGTTCCGGCACCAAGCTCGCGATGGAGGACGCCATTGCGCTGCACAAGGCGATGGGGCAGGCGAAGCTCGATGTCGCCGCCGGCCTAAAGCTGTTCGAGACGCAGCGCCGCGAGGAGGTCGAGAAGACCCAGCATGCGGCCGATGTCTCGCTGGTCTGGTTCGAGGAACTGAAGCGATTCTGGGATTTCGAACCCCTGCGCTTCGCCTTCGGCCTGATGACCCGCTCCAAGGCGATTACCTATGACAACCTGGCCCTGCGCGCGCCGGAAATGGTGACAGCGGTCGACAGGCTCGTCGCCGATGGGCTCGGGGATCTCGCGAAACGGCGCAAGGACGGCTCGCCCGTCCCGCCGGCCTTCCAGCCCTTCAAGCTGCGCGAGATGCGGGTCGAGAACCGCATGACGCTCTCGCCGATGTGCCAGTATTCGGCTGATAACGGCCTGCCGGGCGACTGGCATCTGATGCATTACGGCTCGCGCGCCATCGGCGGCCCCGGCCTGATCTTCACCGAAATGACCTGCGTCGCGCCGGACGCCCGCATCACCCCCGGCTGCACCGGTTTGTGGAATGACGAGCAGGAGGCAGCCTGGAAGCGGATCACGGCTTTCGTTCACGCGAATTCCGCCGCGAAGATCTGCCTCCAGCTCGGGCATGCCGGGCGAAAGGGCGCGACCAGGTTGATGTGGGAGGGCATGGACCGGCCTCTGCCGGAAGGCGCCTGGCCGATCGTCTCGGCTTCGCCGCTGCCCTATTATCCGGAAAGCCAGGTGCCGCGCGAGATGACCCGCGCCGAGATGGACCGGGTCAAGGCCGAGTTCGTCGCCGCCGCCGAGCGTGGCGAGCGCGCCGGCTTCGACATGCTGGAGCTGCACTGCGCCCATGGCTATCTGCTCGCCAGCTTCCTCTCGCCGCTGACCAACAAGCGCACGGACGAGTACGGCGGCCCGGTCGAGAACCGTCTGCGCTATCCGCTGGAAGTGTTCCGGGCACTGCGCGAGGCCTGGCCGCGCGAGAAGCCGATGTCGGTGCGCATCTCCGCGACCGACTGGGTCGAAGGCGGTCTCTCAGCGGCGGATTCCGTCGCGATCGCCGAGGCTTTCGCGGCCGAGGGTTGCGACCTCGTCGACGTCTCGACCGGCCAGACCGCACGGGAATCGCGCCCTGTCTATGGCCGCATGTTCCAGACGCCGTTCTCGGACCGCATCCGCAACGAGGCCGAGGTCGCGACCATGTGCGTCGGCAACATCACCTCCGCCGATCAGGTCAACACCATCGTCGCCGCCGGCCGTGCCGATCTCGTGGCGCTCGGGCGCCCGCATCTGGCCGACCCGTCCTTCGTGCTGCGTGCCGCCGCCTGGTACGGCGTCGATACCGATCAGCCGGTGCAGTACGGGCCCGGCAAGGACCAGCTCATGCGCAACACGCCGCGCGAACGGCAGGATCTGGAAGAGCTCAAACTCAAGGCCAAGCCGAGCCGCCACGCGGTCGCGAAATAAGGCCGCCGCCTAATTCCCTTCGGCCTCGCTCCGGCGTCCCGAAGGCGAGACGTCGGGGATGGTCGGCGCCATCGGCTTGCGCTCGCCGAACGGGTTGGCCGAGGGCGGGTTGCGCCGCAGCCGGAAGGCGAGATAGGCCGCCGCGGCCGCCGAGAGCAGGCCGAGATAGGCCAGGAGCCCGTTCGGCCCCGCGGCCTGCATGAAGGCGGCAGCAACCAGCGGGCCGATCGCGGAGCCCACCGCCCAGAGGAACAGCAACTGAGCGGAGAGGCCGAGCGCGCGTTCGCGGCCGAGCCGGAAATAGGCATGCGCGACGGCGACGGTGTAGATCGGCATCGCGCCGGCGCCGATCAGGGCGAACAGCCCGAACAGCCAGAAGCGCGTATGGGGAACGGAGAACCAGAGCACCGCTCCGAGCGCCAGCGAGCAGAGTACGACCGAGCCGGTGGCGCTCAGCATGATCTTGCGGCTGTCGACGCGGTCCGCCAGGAGCCCGAGCGGCCATTGCAGCACGAGCGCGCCGATCTGGATGCCGGCGGTGAGCAGGATCGCCCAGGCCTGGTCGAGGCCGATCAGGATGCCATAGGCCGGTGCGATATTGGTCAGCGCGCCACCCATCAGGCCGACATAGAGGCAGCCGATCACGGAGGCTGGCGCATATTGCCACATCGTGTTGAGGCGGACCGAAACGACCTCGCCCGATTCCGGCCCCTTGGCGCGGGTCATGCCGACCGGGATCAGCGCGATGGAGAAGGTCGCGCTCGCCAGCAGGAAGATGTCGTGTGACTGCAGCGAGACGTAGCCGACGCCGATCTGCGAGCCGATCAGCGCCAGGCGGTTGAGGATCTGGTAGAAGCCGAACAGCCGCCCGCGCTGGCCGGCCTTGGCCTGGCCGCTGATCCAGCTCTCGATGCAGATCGCGTGCCCGGCGCCGGCAAAACCCATGCCGAGCCGCGAGATGCCCCAGATATCGAGCGGCGTCAGCGCGAAGCTGATGGTGAAGACCGCCTGCAGGGCGGCGAAGACTGCGAAGGCGCGGATATGCCCGACGCGGCGGATGAACGCCGGTATCACGAAGCAGCCGGCGAGGAAGCCGACGGAATAGGCCGAGCCGACGAGGCCGATCAGCAGCGGCGCCTTCTGCTCCAGCGCCATCTTCAGCGGCACCACCGTGTTCACGATGGTCGAGGCGATCTGCAGGATCAGCGCGCCGCTGACGATCGCGCCGAGCGCTGCGACGGAACTGGTCCTCGGCTCGGCTGGCTGGCTCACGGCGGTCCCGGCCTCCGGCGCAGGCGCGTTGGAATCCTGCGACTCCGGCGGCTGCAACTCCTGCGGTTGCGATGCTTGCGACATATCCGATTCGAAGGCCGGTTTGGGAAAAATGGGCTGAGATTGCAGCCTTGCCGGAAAAGATGGGCCAATCGGGGCAGCCCACGAAAAATCCTCGTCTTTTTTCCTCCATCCTCCGGGCTCGATCGCGCCGTCTTTCGATGGTCATGCATCTCCGCGCCGAAGCCTGCTCCGCCGCGCGCGAATCGCGAAAATTTATCGATGCGGTTCACCGGCGATTAACCAAGGCAGCGCCTTATCGATACGGAACGAAGTTTGAGTTCTCCCGGCATGCTCTGTCACACCGCGACGTGCATTGCGCCCGGCTTTGTCGGGGCGCGTGCGGCAACGCTGTGCCTGCGGCCGCCGGGCGTGGCGTAAGCGTATCGAGAGTGCGGCGGATGACCTATGCGACCTATGTCCGGGAAGGTGGCGCGCCCTATGTGCGGCCTCGCCGCCGCCGCCGGCCTTTCCTGAAGGGGTTTTTGCTCGCACTCGCGCTCAGCGGTGGTGCGATGTCCGGCTTCTGGATGCTGGGGCAGGGCGCTCCGGGGCCGGATGCCAACAACCCGTCGTCCGCGAATGCCCGCAAGGCATCCGCCGTCCGCGTCGCGCAGCAGGCACCGGCCTATAGCGGCCTGCTGAATCCCGGCTTGTCGGATGGCAAGGGCTCGACTTTCACGCAGGGCGCTCCCGCCCGTTCCGCCTTCCAGCTGGCCGGTCAGACGCCGTCATCCTCCGCCATCGCGGCTGCCGCTCCCACCGAGCCCGCCTTGCCGCTGCCGCCGCAGCCGCCGGTCACGCTGGCGGAGAAGGCCGCGCCCATGCCCGTGCCGCGTCCGCTCGACCTGCTGCCGAAGGCAGACCCCCAGCAGCCGCAGCAGCTCCAGCCGCGCGTCGCGCAGCCGACGACGCCGCGCCGCAACCGCACGGCCGCCGCATCCGCGCCGACGCCGGAAGACAACCGCAATTTCTTCGAGAAGCTCTTCGGCGTGCAGAAGCAGGCTGCGCCGGCGGGGGCCGCGCTCGCCTATGCCGCGCCGCAGGACGACATCATCGACCGCGGCCGCATCACTCGCTTGAGCCCCTCGGTCGGAACGCCGACGCGCACCGCCGAGGCCGGCACGGCGATCTACGATATCGCCGCCAAGATGGTCTACATGCCCAATGGTGAGCGGCTGGAGGCCCATTCCGGCTTCGGCGAGATGATGGACGATGTCCGCTATGCCCATGTCCGCATGAAGGGCGTCACCCCGCCGCATACCTACACGCTGACCGAGCGCGAGGCGCTTTTCCACGGCGTGCGCGCCATCCGCCTGAACCCGATCGGCGGCAGTGGCGCCATCCATGGCCGCACCGGCCTGCTCGCCCATACCTATCTGCTCGGACCGCGCGGCGACTCGAACGGCTGCATCTCGTTCAAGGACTATGACCGCTTCCTGCAGGCCTTCCTGCGCGGTGAGGTCAAGCGCATCGTGGTGGTCGCCGGAAACGCCTGACCTGCGGTCGGCGCGCCTGCTGCCGCCCGAGGTCCGGGTTTTCGCCATGCTGCACCCCGGAGAGCGTCCGTTTCCCGCTGCGCCGGCGATGGATCAAAGCCCTATGACGGGTGGCTGAAGCTTTCGACCCGCGCATCCTTCATCAGGCTGCGGAAGTCGGCACCGCTGACATGCACCAAGGTCCGGTGGTCGCCGCCTTCGAAATAGACTTCCTTGGCGTCGCCCAAGCTTTTGTCGAGGATCACCGGCACGTCATAGGCCGATCCGACCGGCGGTACGGCGCCGATGTCGCAATCGGAGAACAGCGAGCCGATTTCGTCCTCGGAGGCGAGGCCGAGCCGCTTCTCCATCATGGCCTGCAGGCGCGAAAGCTCGATCCGGTGCGTGCTCGGCACGACGGCGAGAACATAGCCGGTCTCGTGATGGACGACGACGGATTTGGCCAGCTTGCTGCCGGGAATATGGGCCGCCTGCGCCGCCTGGCTGCTGGTGGCCGTTCGATGGTGGGCGACGGTGTCATAGGCGATGCCCTGGCCGTCGATGTAGCTTTGGAGCTTCTTTGCGATGGTCATGATAGGCGCCCCTCTCTTGCACGGTGACGCATCAGAGCAGATATCCTCCTCCCATCGCTGGCGAAGTCAACGGCGGAGCGGGGCGGGGCTGGGCCGCCAAGCGCCGCCATGCCCGGGCTGGATCCGGGCATCTCATGCGAGACGCTGCATGCTGGTTTGCGTCACTCCCGGGGCAGAGCGGAGCTTGTTCCGGGGCAGATCGAGGCGGGGCAGCCCCTTGTCGGATCAGCCGCTCGCCGCCTTGGCCCTGCTCTTGGCCGGTGCCTTTTCGGCCACTTCTCCCGTCGCCTTCTTGGTGGCGGCCTTTTTCGCGGGAGCCTTCTTCGCCGGTGCCTTAGCCTTGGCTGCACCAGCGGCGGCCTTCGGCTTGCCCTTGCCGCCCTTCGCTTCGGCCTTGGCGTTGGCCAGCTCGATCGCCTGTTCGAGGGTGACGCTCTCGGCCGTCATCGTCTTGGGCAATGTCGCGAAGATCTTGCCCCAGGCGACATAAGGGCCGTACTTGCCGGCCTTGACCTCCAGGGCGCCACCGGCGGGATGGTCGCCGAGCGCCCGGCCCGGCGTCGCTGCCCTGCCGCCGCGCCCGCCGCCGCTCTCCTTGGCGACGATCAGGTCGATGGCGCGGTTGGCGCCGAGTTCGAGCACGTCGTCGTCCTTGTCGATATTGGCGTAGACCTTGCCGTGCTGGACATAAGGCCCGAAGCGCCCGATGCCGACGAGGATCGGCTCGCCGCTCTCGGGATGCCGCGCCACTTCGCGCGGCAGCGAGAGCAGGGCCAGCGCCTTCTCCAGCGTGACGCTTGCCGGGCTCATGCCCTTGGGCAGGCTGGAGCGCTTCGGCTTCTCGCCCTCGCCGAGCTGGATATAGGGGCCGAAGCGGCCGTCGCGCAGCGTGACTTCGAGATTGGTCACCGGGTCCGTGCCGAGGATGCGCACGCCCGGCGCGCCCTGGCCGCCCTCAGTGCTGGCCTCGCCATCGGCGGCAGGGACGGAGAGCGGGCGCGTATAGCGGCATTCCGGGTAGTTCGAGCAGCCGACGAAGGCGCCGAACTTGCCGAGCTTCAGCGAAAGCTGGCCGTTGCCGCAGGTCGGGCACACCCGCGGGTCGGAACCATCGGCCTTCTGCGGGAAGATATACTCGCCGAGGATGCCGTTGAGCGCCTCCAGCACGTCGCCGACGCGCAGGTCCTTGGTCTCGCCGATCGAGGCCTGGAATTCCTCCCAGAACTCGCGCAGCAAAGCCTTCCAGTCGATCTCGGCATTGGAGACGCGGTCGAGCTTCTCCTCGAGATTTGCGGTGAAGTCGAACTCGACATAGCGCTTGAAGAAGCTCTCCAGGAACGACGTCACCAGCATGCCCTTGTCCTCGGGCACGAGGCGCTTCTTCTCGATGCGGACATATTCGCGGTCGCGCAGGGTCGAGAGCGTCGCGGCATAGGTCGACGGCCGGCCGATGCCGAGCTCTTCCATGCGCTTGACGAGGCTCGCTTCCGAGAAGCGCGGCGGCGGCTCGGTGAAATGCTGGTCGGCGGCGATGGCGCGCTTTTCCAGCTTGTCGGCGGCCTTCATCGCCGGCAGCTTCTTCGAGTCCTCGTCTTCCTCGTCGTCGCGGCTTTCCTGGTAGAGCGTCAGGAAGCCGTCGAAGAGCACGACCTGGCCGGAGGCGCGCAGGTCTAGATTGCGGGCGCCGACCTTGGCCGCGATGTCGACTGTGGTGCGCTCCATCTCGGCCGATTCCATCTGGCTCGCGATGGTGCGCTTCCAGATCAGCTCATAGAGCTTGGCCTGCTCCGGCTCGAGCTGGCGCGCGACCATCGCCGGCAGGCGGCCGAGATCGGTCGGGCGGATGGCCTCGTGGGCCTCCTGCGCGTTCTTGGCCTTGACCATGTACTTGCGCGGCGCGTTCGGGACGTATTTCGCGCCGAACTCCTTGCCGATAACGCTGCGCGCCGCCGCAATGGCCGAGCTGTCCATGTCGACGCCGTCGGTACGCATATAGGTGATGAGGCCGACAGTCTCGCCGCCGATATCGACGCCCTCATAGAGGCGCTGCGCGAGCTGCATCGTCCGCGCCGGAGCCAGGCCCAGTTTGCGCGAAGCCTCCTGCTGCAGCGTCGAGGTCTGGAAGGGCGGCTGCGGATGGCGCTTGACCGGCTTGGCCTCGACCTCGCTGACGGTGAAGAGCGCAGTTTCCAGCGCCGCCTTGAAGGCTTTGGCCTCTTCCTCGTTGCCGATATCGAGCCGGGCGATCTTCTTGCCGTCGGCGCCGACGAGGCGGGCCTCGAAGGTCTGGCCGGACGCGGTCGCGAGCGTCGCGACCAGAGACCAGTATTCGCGGGCCCGGAAGGCCTCGATCTCGCGCTCGCGGTCGCAGACGAGGCGCAGCGCCACCGACTGCACGCGGCCGGCCGAGCGGGCGCCCGGCAGCTTGCGCCACAGCACCGGCGACAGCGTGAAGCCGACGAGATAGTCGAGCGCCCGGCGGGCCAGATAGGCATCGACCAGCGCCTGGTCGATCGCGCGGGGATTGGCCAGCGCCTTCTGCACGGCGTCCTTGGTCACGGCGTTGAAGGTGACGCGCTCGACGGGAATGCCCTTGAGCACCTTCTTCTGGTTCAGCGCCTCCAGCACATGCCAGGAGATGGCCTCGCCCTCGCGATCCGGGTCGGTGGCGAGGATCAGCTTCTCGGCGCCCTTCACGGCGCGCGCGATCTCGGCGACCTGCTTGGCGCCGCGGCCCTCGATCTCCCATTTCATGGAGAAGTCGTTGTCTGGCTCGACCGAGCCGTCCTTGGCCGGCAGGTCGCGGATATGCCCGAACGAGGCGATGACCTCGTAGTCGGAGCCCAGGTACTTGTTGATCGTCTTGGCCTTGGCCGGCGACTCGACGACGAGGAGCTTCATGATTTTCGTGTCTCGATGACAGCCTTGATCAGAGCGCGGAGCCGGCCCTGAAGGGCGGTCCCGCGACCCGCAAGACCGCTGCGGTTCGGATTTGCGCGCGAAGGTGGTTCAGCGCGCCCGCCGTGTCAAACCCCGAATGGGTGGTGACGACGATCGCCGGCCCGCTGATGCAGCGGTGAGACATGGGGACGATCGCAGGCTTTGCAAGCGAAGAAGCGATCGCTCCGCACCACCGCCAAGGGGCTGCCCGTTTTCGTCATGGTCGGGCTTGTCCCGACCATCCACGTCTTCATCGATGACTGATTGCATTCAAGACGTGGATGCTCGCCACAGAGGCGAGCATGACGGGGAGGGCGGGGCCCTCAGGCTCGCGCCGCCACCAGTCGGTCGATGAAGCCATCGGTCTGGGCGCCGTTGATCCAGCGCAGCACCGCGACGACATCCTGCTCGGGATCGACCCAGATCACGTTGCTGCCGGCGCCGAGCGCCGAGAAGGACGCAGCCGGCACGCCCGGACGCGCCGCCAGCCACCAGAGATAGCCGTAATTCGTCAGGGTGGGCGAGGGCGTCAGCATGCGCCTGACCCAGTCGCGCGACAGGATCTGCCGGCCGCCCCAGTCGCCCTCGCGGCCGATCAGCAGGCCGAAGCGGGCATGGTCGCGCGCGCCGATGAACAACCCGCCGCCCCAATGGCCGCCGCCCGGCACCGACTGGATCGAGCGCCCGTCAACCTCCGTGAAGGAGGAAGAGTAGCCCTCCCAGCGCCAGTCCGGCGAGGCGCCGATCGGGTCCATGACCCGCTCGCGCAGAACCTCAGGCAGCGGCCGGCGGAAGCGCTCGAGCAGTGCGTAGGAGAGAACGTTCACGCGCACGTCGTTGTACTCGTAGAAGCTGCCGGGCGTCTTGAGCTCGCGGCGCTGGCCCTTGCGGCTGTTGTCGGCGCCTGGGCCGATCTGGCGATTGTGGTCGACCTGGTCGGACTTGCCGAAGATCTCGCCCTGCCATTCGCTCGATTGCTGCAGCAGGTGGCGCCAGGTGATCTGGCCGTTATGCGCGCCGGAGAAGATTGGGCTGGCGACCGTCGCGCCCACCGCCTCGTCCACATCCTTGATCAGCCCATCGTCGAACGCGATGCCGGCGAGCACCGAGAGGTAGCTCTTCGCGATCGAGAAGGTCATGTCGGTGCGGGCGGTGTCGCCCCATTCGGCGACGATGCGCCCGCCCTTCAGGATCAGGCCGGCCGGGCCGCCGCGCTCGCGCACCGGGCCGACGATCTCGGTCCAGGGGCCGCGCTCGTTCCACTCGACATTCCCGACATAGCTGCCGTCCGGGTAATACAGGCTGCGCGGCCAGGGGCTCTCCTGTTCTCGGGCGAAATCGACCGCCGCCTTCAGCCTGCCCGGGTCGAAGCCGGCCTTGGCGGGCGCGATCGTCTGCCAGAGGGCCCCATTGGGGGCGGGGACGAAGGCATCGGTCGGGCTGGACAAGGCGGCATCCTCAACGAGCGGCGGAAAACCCGATTGGTAGCGCCGTTTCGGCAAAAGCTCCACGACCCACAGGACATGTGCCCTCCCTGTCGGGACGCGCTTGCGCCGCGCCCGACTCGCGCCTAAACAGCCTGCTTCAAATGACATCGCCAGCACCGCTCTATCCGCACCGCCATCTCCTCGGGATCGAGGGGTTGTCCCATCTGGACATCGAAGCGCTATTGGACAGGGCGGAGGACTATGTCTCCCTCTCCCGCCAGGTCGAGAAGAAGACGACGGCCCTGCGCGGCCGCACCCAGATCAACCTGTTCTTCGAGCCCTCGACGCGGACGCAGGCCTCCTTCGAGCTCGCCGGAAAGCGCCTCGGCGCCGATGTGATGAACATGTCCGTCGCCTTCTCTTCGGTGAAGAAGGGCGAGACGCTGATCGATACCGCCGCGACGCTCAGCGCGATGCGCCCCGACATCATCGTCGTGCGCCATCACGCGGCGGGCGCGGTCAACCTGCTCGCCCGCAAGGTCGGCTGCTCGGTGATCAATGCCGGCGACGGCGCCCATGAGCATCCGACGCAAGCCCTGCTCGACGCGCTGACGATCCGTCGCAACAAGGGCCGCATCCAGGGCCTGACGGTGGCGATCTGCGGCGACATCCTGCATTCGCGCGTCGCCCGCTCCAACATCATTCTGCTCAATGCGCTCGGCGCGAAGGTTCGCCTGATCGCGCCGACGACGCTGCTGCCGCCCGGCATCGAGCGCATGGGCGTCGAGGTCTTCACCGACATGAACAAGGGCCTGGAGGGCGCCGACATCGTCATGATGCTGCGCCTTCAGCTCGAGCGCATGAACGGCGCCTTCGTGCCGTCGGCGAAGGAGTATTTCCGCTATTACGGGCTCGATCAGGAGAAGCTGGCGCGGGCTCAAGCTGACGCGCTGGTGATGCATCCCGGCCCGATGAATCGCGGCGTCGAGATTTCCTCGGCCGTCGCCGACGGTGCCCAGTCGCTGATCCGCGAGCAGGTCGAGATGGGCGTCGCCGTCCGCATGGCGGTGCTCGACGCGCTGGCCCAGCATCTGCCGAATGTCTGAGCGTAAAGAGACCGAACATGGCTGACACGCAGGACATCGCAATCGTCAACGCGCGCCTGATCGACCCGGCCACCGGGCGCGAAGGCACTGGCTCCGTTCTCATCCGCGACGGCGCGATCGCCGCGGTTGAATGGCAAGGCGCGCCCGCGACGGGTGAGGGCGTGCGCCGCATCGATGCGAAGGGGCAGGTTCTGACGCCGGGCCTCGTCGATCTGCGCGCCTTCCTCGGCGAGCCCGGCGCCGAATTCCGCGAGACGCTCGGCACCGGCTCTCACGCCGCCGCCGCCGGCGGCGTCACCACGGTCGTCTGCCGCCCGGATACCAACCCGGTGATCGACGACCCCGCGATCATCGATTTCGTCAAGCGCCGCGCCCGCGACAAGGCCGTCGTCAACGTCCTCTCCTGCGCCGCCCTGACCAAGGGGTTGGAAGGCAAGGAGATCACCGAGTTCGGCCTGTTGCTGGAGGCCGGAGCGGTCGCCTTCTGCGATGGCGCCAAGGGGCTTCGCAATCCGCAAGTCATGCGCCGCGCCATGATCTATGCGCGCAATTTCGACGCCCTGATCATGAACCATGTCGAGGATCCCGATCTGCGCGGCTCCGGCGTGATGAACGACGGCGAATTCGCCAGCCGCAAGGGCCTGCCGGGCATTCCGATCGAAGCCGAGACGGTGATGCTGGAGCGCGACATCCGCCTCGCCCGCGCCAGTGGTGCCCGCTACCACGCCGCGATGATCTCCTGCGCGGAATCGGTCGAGCTCGTGCGTCGCGCCAAGCAGGACGGCGTGCGCGTCACCTGCGGCGTCTCGATCAACAATCTCACCCTCAACGAGAACGATGTCGGCGAGTATCGCACCTTCTGCAAGGTCACGCCGCCGCTGCGCCATGAGGACGATCGCCTTGCCATGGTCGCGGCGCTGGCCGAGGGCGTGATCGACGTCGTCGTCTCCGACCACGACCCGCAGGACGTCGAGACCAAGCGCCAGCCCTTCTCCGAATGCGCGGATGGCGCGCTCGGCATCGAGACCATGCTTTCGGCTGCCCAGCGCCTGGTCCAGGCCGGGCAGATCGGCCTGCCGCAATTGCTCGCTGCGCTCTCGGCCCGGCCGGCCGCGCTGATCGGCCTTTCCGCCGGCAGGCTCGCCATCGGCGCGCCCGCCGACCTCGTGCTCTTCGATCCCGAGGCGCCCTTCGTCGTCGACAAGCGCAAGCTCAAGTCGCGTGCCAAGAACTCGCCTTTCGACGAGGCGCGCCTTGAAGGCATCGTCGCCGCGACCTTCGTCGGCGGCCGGGTGGCTTACGAAGCCGAGCCGGGCTAGGCTGTCCGCGAACCGCGGGGGAAAAGGGGCGGCATGACGGATGTTCTGAACTGGGGCCTCTCCGGCCCCGCCACGCTGGTTGCCCTCGTCGTCGGCTATCTCTTCGGCTCGATCCCCTTCGGCATCATCCTGACCAGGCTCGCCGGCGGGCCGGACCTGCGCAGCATCGGCTCCGGCAATATCGGCGCGACCAACGTCCTGCGCACCGGCAACAAGAAGCTCGCGGCGGCCACCCTCGTCGGCGACATGCTGAAGGGTACGGTCGCGGTTCTCGTCGGCGCGCGCTTCCTCGGCGGGCCGGAGGCTGCGCTGGCGGCGGGCGTCGGCGCCTTCCTTGGCCATCTCTTCCCGGCCTGGTTGCGCTTCAAGGGCGGCAAAGGCGTCGCGACCTATCTCGGCGTGCTGATCGGCGTGAAGGCCTCGATCGCGCTCGTCTTCGCCGCGATCTGGCTGAGCATGGCCTATCTGTTCCGCTATTCCTCGCTCGCGGCGCTGGTCGCCAGCGTCCTGACGCCGCTGCTGCTCTGGTTCTGGGCCGGGATGCCGAAGGCGGCGCTCATCATGGCCGGGCTCACCGTCCTGCTCTGGATCATGCACCGCGAGAATATCGCCCGGCTGCTGGCCGGGCGTGAAGGCAAGATCGGCCAGAAGGGCTGACGGCGACATGGCTGGGATCGTCCTTTCCGATCGCCAGCGTCTCGATTGGTTGCGGTTGATCCGCAGCGAGAGCATCGGCCCGCGCAGCTTCCGCTCCCTGATGAACCGTTTCGGCGGCGCGGCCGCGGCGCTCGATGCGCTGCCGGATCTCGCCCGGCAGGCCGGCCGCACTATCCGCATCTGCCCGGCCGGGGAGGCTGAGCGCGAACTCGGCGGCCTGTCGCGGCAAGGCGGCCGCTTCATCGCGCTCGGCGAGGCCGGATATCCCGTGCCCTTGCAGGCGATCGATTCGGCTCCGCCCCTGCTTGCTGTGCTCGGTCGCGCCGAGGTGCTGCAACGATCCGGTGTGGCGCTTGTGGGGTCGCGCAATGCCTCCGCGGCGGGAATGAAGTTCACCGCGCGACTTGCCCGCGAACTCGGCGAGGCGGATTTCAACGTGGTTTCGGGCCTCGCGCGCGGCATCGACACCGCCGCCCATGAGGCGAGCCTGGAGACCGGCACGGTCGCCGTGCTCGCCGGAGGGATCGACCAGATCTATCCGCCGCAGAACATTCCGCTCGCCCGCCGCATCCTGGAGCGCGGTGCGATCGTCAGTGAGATGCCGCTCGGCTGGGTCGCGCGGGCCCGCGACTTTCCCCGCCGCAACCGCCTGGTCTCAGGGCTGTCGCTGGGCACGGTCGTGATCGAGGCCGCGCGCCGCTCGGGCTCGTTGATCACCGCGCGCTTCGCCAACGAGCAGGGCCGGCTGGTCTTCGCCGTGCCGGGCTCGCCGCTCGACCCGCGTGCCGAGGGCGGCAACCACCTCATTCGCGAGGGCGCGACGCTTTGCGCCGAAGCCGCCCATGTCATCGAGGCCTTGCAGCCTCTGCGGCAGCGTGAGCCGGGGGCGCAGATGCTGCTGCGCGAGCAGCCACGCGACCCGGCCGGCGAGGCGATGTGGGATGAGCTCGATCTTCCGGAGGTGCTGCCGGCTCCGGACTTCACCGGGCAGGATGAGGATGCGGCCCCGCTGGCGCCGGCTTCAGTAGTAGTCGAAACCGCCGACGGGTTGCAGCTCAAGCGCGTCGTTCTGGATCTGCTCGGCGCTACGCCGGTCGCCCTCGACGATCTGGTGCGCGCGAGCGGGCAGGGCGCCGGCGCGGTTAATCGGACGCTGGTGGAGCTGGAACTGGATGGCGAGATCACCCGCCATCCAGGTGGTTTGCTGACGCGTTTGCGTCGCTGATCGCCGGGCTAGCGCGGCTCGGCCGAGCTTGCCGCGACGGGTTTCAGCAGCATTTGGGCGTTCTCGAACGGCAGCCCCTGATCATCGCTGGGCCTGCGCGACACCTCTTCGAACCCGAGAGCGCGGTAGAAGGCGTAGGCTCGATCGTTGGCGGTATAGACTTCAAGTTGCAACTGGCCCTTCAGCGCCAATGCATGTGCGACGAGCAGGCGCCCGATGCCGTAGCCTTGATGGCGCGGGGACACGAACAGCCCGCCGATGAAATCCTCCATCAGGCTGATGAAGCCGGCTTGCTCCCCGTCGCGCATGGCGACCCATGTTTCGGCACGGGGCAGATAGACGGTCTCGACCAAGGTTTGCTGCTCGCGCAGCCGGTCTTCGCCGATGAATGCGTGGACTTCGCTTGAGGCCGCGAGCCAGATTCGCGACAAGCCTTCGACGTCCGCCGTCTCATAGGCGCGGATAGTCGTATTCTCGGTTTTCATAATGTGTCCGTAGATGGATATGTGCAAAGACAGGCGCCACCTGGGCGCCGCAAAATTCCGCTCTCTGCGGGTTCAGTTCCGGCCTCTGCGCATAAATCTCCTTCTACCTTGTGTGCCGCTCTAGGGCGGCCAGGGCTGCAAGTAAAGCCACGTCGTGATGCTTAGACACGGTCTATTGCCCCAAGCTTGCCGGGTGCGTCGTTCACGTCGGCGATGCGGGCCACCTCGCTGGAGGCCTCGATGCGGGCCATCTCGAGAAAATAGCCGAGGCCGTCGAGCTTCGCCGCCTTGGCGATGCCGCGGAGTTCGGCCGCCATGCCCTCGATGAAAGAGGCGGCTTCCAGCGGTGACATCGGCCTATTGGGAACGTCGTCGCCGGTGCCCCCGCTTGCGATGGCTTCAAGTGAGATCAGCTTGGACGCTTTTTGCTTCATGGCGGATGGCTTCCCTCGCATAGTCGGGGACCAGCTCGTCCGGCAGAGCTTCGACTCCCGGATCGGTATACAATTATAGATTGCAAATGTGAATGAAATTCAATCTTTAGTATATTAGGCCAGCAGAAAAACTGCGGCCGGAAGCGTCGCTAGCGCAAGCAGCGTCTGCAGGGTCGTGATTTCAGCCATGAGGGGTGCGTCGCCGCCCAGGTCGCGCGCCAGGAAATAGGCGGCGGTCGCGGTCGGCACGGCGCTTGCGACCACCGTCATCGCGAGGGCAGGGCCGGTGACGCCGAACCAGCCGGCATACAGCCAGGCAAGCACGGGCAGGACCGCGAGCTTAAGGCCGACCGCCACGGCATGGGCCAGCCGGGGGCGGGCCAGCTTGCCGAGGTCGAGCGCCGAGCCGACCACGAGCAGGCCGATGCCGAGTGAGGCGCGGCCGAGCACGTCGAGATAGCCGGTGAAGGCGCTGGGCAGCATCCACTGGAGCTGGTTGAGCGCCAGCCCGGCCGCCGAGGACCAGATGAACGGGTTGTAGAGGATCGAGCGGATCGTCGCGCCGAGGCTCATCGGCTTGCCGCTGGCATAGCGGGCGAGCACGAACACGCACATTACGTTGAGCAGCGGGATCATCGAGGCGACGGCGATCGCCATCAGCGTCGTGCCTGTATGTCCCTGCAGGCCGGCCGCCAGCGCAAGGCCGACGAAGGTGTTCCAGCGCACCGAGCCCTGGAAGATCGAGGTGAAGGCCGGCCCGTCGATGCCGGCGCGCGCCAGCAGCGGGCGGGCGAGCAGGAGCAGGGCGGCGACGCTGAGAATGGCGAGGACGAGGCTCGAGCCCATGCCGAGCACCGGCATGCTGCGCAGGTCGGCCATGGCCAGCGTATGGATCACCACCGCCGGAAAGAGCACCTGATAGGTCAGGCGTTCAACGCCGACCCAATGCGCCGGCGAGACCACGCCTCGCGCTTTCAGGAACCAGCCCGTAGCAATGACGAGAAATACGGCGATCAGGCTGTCGAGCATGGAGGGGCCGGAGGCGAGGGCGGGGCAGGAGGGCGGGGGAGAGGCCGTTGCAAGAGGCCGTCGCGAGAGCCCGTCGGGAACAATACCGACGGGTAGCCGTTTTGACTGTCGAACCGACCTGTCCCTGTCATGCCCTCTCATGGCCGGCAAGGGCACGCGAGAAGAGCCGCCCTGTGCCTGCCGCAATGCCGCCGCGATTGGTTCAGGTCCCATTCAACCGGATTGCCCCATGCTGGCTTCAACATTGGGTGATCTCGCGAAAGGAGATGCCGTCATGATGTCTCTGAAGAAAAAGGCCGCTGTTGCGCTGACCGTGGCCTGCGTTGCCGCAGGCAGCTTCGCCGTTCCCGCCATGGCGGCCGAAACGCGCGGTTTCGACGCGGCGCGCCTCGACAAGGCTCAGGCCGAATACACCCAGTATCGCTACCGTAACGGCTATCGTGGCCATTGGCGCGGTCCGTCGCGCGGCGCGGCGGTCGCTGGCGCCATCGGTCTCGGCATCCTCGGCGCGGCGGCCATCGCGGCCCAGAACCGTGCCTATGCGGCGCCGAACTACTATTACGATGACGGCTACTATGCGCAGCCTGCGCCAGTCTACGCCTATCCGCGCCGCTATTACTATCAGCAGCCCTATGACTGGCGCTATGAGCGCTGACGGGCGTTGAATGGCCTGCCTCGCAAGGCCCGCGCAATGCGCGGGCCTTTGTATGTCCCGGGTTTATTGCGTTTGTCAGGATATTCTTGAGGTTTCGACGCCATGGAATGGTGTCATGTGTTTTCCGATGAGGGATGTCGTTACGATGAAGTCGCTTGGACGCGCAGTGGTGGCGGGCTTCGGTCTGGTCGTGATGGCCTGGGCTTCCGCCCAGCCTGCGGTCGCCCAGTATTATGGTGGCCAGGGCCAGGGTTACGGCTACGGCTATGAGCGCCGGCCCCGCGACGGCTACGATCGCCGTGGCTATGAGCGCCGGGATTTCCGGGGCGACGACGGCCGTGGCTCCCGGTACGATGACCGTGGGCCCCGTTATGGCGGCGGCTATGGTCGCGATGACGGTCGAGGCCGTGGCTATGGTCGCACGCAGAATCCGATGGCGGGCATGACGCTCGAAGAGCAGAAGCGCGCGGTCAAGAACGAGCGCGAGGCGCAGAAGCGGGCGATCAAGCGCGGCCAACTCTACCGCTAGGCCGGTTCCGTCCGGGATCCGCCACGCCGTTTTTCACGGAGGCCGCTTCGCGCCGTCGCGCGGGGCGGCCTTCAGTCGTTCTGGCCGTCGTCCTCGGCTTCCTGCGGGCCGAGCCGGCCGAGCCGGTCGAGCGCGCCTTGCAGGATGTAGGCTGCCGCCATCTTGTCGACGACGGCGGCACGCTTGGCGCGCGAGGCATCCGCATCGAGCAGGGTGCGCGTCACCGCCAGCGTCGACATGCGCTCGTCCCAAAACACGATCGGCAGCGCGGTCAGCGGCGCGAGGTTTCGCACGAAGGCGCGGGTCGACTGCACCCGCGGACCCTCCGTGCCATCCATGTTGAGCGGCAGGCCGATCACCAGCCCGGCCACTTGATGCTTTTCCGCAATCTTCAGAAGGGCAGCCGCGTCGAGCCCGAACTTCACCCGCTGGATCGTCTCAAGGGGCGACGCGATCTGCCGCTCGAGGTCCGAGAGGGCAAGCCCGATCGTCTTGCTGCCGAGGTCGAGCCCGAGCAGGCGCGCATGCGCCGGCAGGTCGATGAAGGATTCAAGCGGAACGACGGCGCTGGTCATGCCATCGCGGTATCATGCGCCGGCCCGCGTCGCGAGCAATACCTTCTCCGATGCGCCCGGCGAATGGCGGGTCCCCGGCAGCTGTAGCGCGACAGTCATCGCGTATTGCCGGCTATCAGGCTATATGCGCCGACTTGGATAGCGGCGCCCTTGGATAGCGGCGCCCTTGGATAGCGGCGCCGCCGCATGGAAGGACAGTCCCGTGCCGGCGCGGATTTCGCTGCAAGTTCCCGACAGGTCCCTGCTCGACGCCTATCAGGCGGCTTTGCGCGGCGGCTGGTCGCCGAATACGACGCGCAACGTCGCGCCCCAGCAGCTCGCAGCCATCGCGGCCGATCCCGATGCCTTCCTCGCCGAGACGCGTGGCGGCCCGGGCCGCGTGAAGCTGCCGGATGGCCGTGAGGTCGATCGCATTCCCGGCCCGACGCGCTGGATCTTCGCGGAGGATCGCCCGGAGCGGCCCTTCATCGGGTCGATCAACCTGCGCTGGCAGGAGAAGGACGGTCGCCCGATCCTGGCTCTGCCGGAGCATGTTCTCGGCCATGTCGGCTACACCATCCTGCCGGCCTTCGCCGGTCACGGCTACGCCACCGCAGCGCTCGCCGCGATGCTCGGCGTGGCGCACGAGGCCGGCTTGCCCGAAATCACCATCACCTGCGACGCGACCAACCATGCCTCGCGCCGTATTATCGAAAAGAACGGCGGGCGGCTGATCGAAACCTTCGTCGCGCCGCTCTACAGCCCCGATCAACGCCTTCGCTTCCTCGTCAGCACTGCCCCATGACCGATATCGTCATCACCGAATTCATGGACGACACCGCCGTCGCTAACCTGAAGGCGCGCTTTTCGGTCCATTACGATCCCGAGCTCTACGCCAACCCGGACGAGATGGCCCGGCTCTTCGCCGATGTCCCGGCCGTGATCGTGCGCAACCAGACGCAGGTGCGCGGCAAGGTGCTGGAAGCGGCGAAGCGGCTGAAGGTGATCGGCCGGCTCGGCGTCGGCCTCGACAATCTCGACATGGAGGCCTGCGCCGCGCGCGGCATCCGCGTCTTCCCCGCGACAGGAGCCAACAGCCTCTCCGTCGTCGAATATGTCATCGGCACGACGATGACCCTGCTGCGCGGCGCCTATTTCGCCAATGCCGCGATGGTCGCCGGCGAATTCCCCAAGACGAAGCTGATCGGCCGCGAGATCGCCGGCAAGCTGATGGGTCTCGTCGGCTTCGGCTCCATCGCCCGCGACGTCGCCCGCCATGTCCGCGCGATCGGTATGGAGGTGGCGGCCTACCACCCGCGCCTTCCGGCGGACGACCCGGCCTGGAGCGGCGTCCGGCGGCTGGAGCTCGACGAGTTGCTGGCCGAGGCCGACGTGATCAGCCTGCATGTCCCGCTGACCTCGGAAACCCGCGGCATGATCGACGCGAAGGCCTTCGCCCGGATGAAGCCGGACGCGATCCTGATCAACACGGCGCGCGGCGGCATCATGGACGAGGCGGCTCTGGTCAAGGCGCTCAAGGCCGGCAAGCTCGGCGGCGCCGCGATCGACGTCTACGAGCAGGAGCCGCTCGGCAAGGACGCCGCCAAGGTCTTCGCCGGCGCGCCGAACCTGATCCTGACGCCGCATATCGCCGGGAATACGGTAGAGTCGAACGGGCGGGTGTCCGGGCTCGTCGCCGAGAAGGTCATGGCGGCGCTGGAGGAGCGGATTTAGGGGAGTAATCTGGGCAATCGACAGAGACCGCTTCCGATCCGCCTATCGCGCCCGCAGCATTTCTGAAGATCGTAATTTCAAATTCTAATGCAGGAGGAAGGTATAAACTTTCTCCCGTCCATCGGTCCGTAGCAAGATTCTTCACAGATCTGTTGTTCGATCAGGGTGCCGTCATCCTTCCGTGTTACCCTGTGGCAAGCCATAAAACCTTTAAAACTCGGCATTTCTTTGCGAAAAAGATCTCCGAGTTTTCTGCCGTTCAGCGTTTCTTCAGCGCGCGCATGTTTAGAAAAAAATAATGCACAGTAAATAATGGAAATAGATATAATATAGCATTTATGTCTCATTTTAGGGTAATTGATGGATTCTGGAAATGTTCGTGTGCATGTTTTAAGAAGAAGATTTAGCATTGTGCTCGAAATAATCGCCGGCACTCATACGAAATCAAACCGATCGACATCGACCAGCCCCTTGTCGGTGATCTTGAGATGCGGGATCACCGGTAGAGTGAGGAAGGCGACCTGCAGGAAGGGCTCGGCCAGCACGACGCCGAGCGCCTTTGCCGCGGCGCCTAACCTGATCCTGACCCTGCATATCGCCGGCAATGCGGTGGAGTTGAACGGGCGCGGCTCTGAAGGGGCGTTCTGACGCGAAAATCAGGACTTTACCGACGCGCGACGCAACGACGCTGGCGCTCTGTCGACTGGCCTTGTCGATTTCGAAGGCCCGGATTTGTGCCGCCGGTTACCTCAAGTATTTGCCCTCTGGGGCATCGGCCGTCGTCGACGAGAACCTTCTGGCCGGCAATGATCTGTCCCTTGGCCGGCTCGCGGCTATAAATCTGCTGCGCGGTTGCTGGGCCGAGCAGCAGGAGCGACGAAAAGGCAAACGTGAAGATACCGCAGCGTGTCATGGCAACCTCATATCGAGACAAGAATATCTAAAGGATTCAGACGACCGATCGTCAATTGCACCTTCGGCCCGTTCCCGACCCATTCCAGATATCCGTCGACTGGCGCGCCCTACGGGCCAGCGCCACAGGCTCACACGAAATCGAACCGATCGACATCGACCAGTCCCTTGTCGGTGATCTTGAGATGCGGGATCACCGGTAGGGTGAGGAAGGCGACCTGCAGGAAGGGCTCGGCCAGCACGACGTCGAGCGCTTTCGCCGCGGCGCGCAAGCGTTCCAGATCGTGCCGCACCACCTCGAAGGGCTGCTCGCTCATCAGCCCGGCGACCGGCAGCGCCAGTTCTGCCGTCACCTTCCCGCCATCGGCCACGGCGAAGCCGCCGCCGATCGCGATCAGGCGATTGGCCGCCGCCGCCATCGAGGCCTCGTCGACGCCGACGACGCAGAGATTGTGGCTGTCATGCCCGACCGAGGAGGCGATGGCGCCGCGCTTCATGCCGAAGCCATGGACGAAGCCGGTGGCGATGCCGCCGTTCTTGCCGTGCCGCTCGATCACCGTGACCTTGATCGCATCCTGCGCGAGATCCGGCAGAGCCTCGCCGTTGCGCGAGGGCAGGGCCATCGCCAGACGCTCTGTGATGATCCGCCCCGGCACCACGCCGATCACCGGCGTCTCGCCGTCGCGGGCCTTCACCGCGAAATCGGCGGGGGAGAGCTTGCGGCTCTTCACGCTGCCGAGCCCGACGGGAGCGATATTCGCCCGGTCCGCGAACAGCGCCTCCTCGACCAGCCGGCCCCCCGTCAGGACCTGCTTCACTGAGCAGGCGGCAAGGTTTTCGACCAGCACGATATCGGCGCGCTTGCCCGGCCCGATGAAGCCGCGGTCGAAAAGCCCGAAATTCCGCGCCGCCGAGAGCGAGGCGATGCGGTAGGTCGCGAGCGCATCCGCGCCCTCCGAGATGGCGGTGCGGATCATGTAGTCGAGATGGCCCTCCTCGCCGATATCGAGCGGGTTGCGGTCATCGGTGCAGAAGGCGAGGAAGGGCGAGGCGTCGCGCGAGATCAGCGGGATCAGCTGATGCAGGTCCTTCGAGACCGAGCCCTCGCGGATCAGGATCGCCATACCCTTGGCGAGCTTTTCGCGGGCCTCGTCGGCGGTCGTCGTCTCATGGTCGGTGCGGATGCCGGCGGCCAGATAGGCGTTGATGTCCATGCCCCGCACCAGTGGTGCATGGCCGTCGATATGGCGATGCGAGAAGGCTTCGAGCTTGGCGAGGCAGCCGGGATCGCGATGGATCACGCCGGGGAAGTTCATGAACTCGGCCAGCCCGATCACCTTGGGATGATCCATCATCGGGGTGAGGTCGCCGGCCTCCAGCGCGGCCCCGGCCGTCTCCAGATGCGTCGCCGGCACGCAGCTCGACAGGTTGACGCGCAGGTCCATCCGCATCGCCTCGGCGCAGGCGAGGAAATAGCGGATGCCCTCGACGCCCAGCACGTTCGAGATTTCGTGCGGATCACAGATCGCGGTGGTGACGCCATGCGGCAGCACGCAGCGCTCGAATTCGAGCGGCGTCACCAGCGAGGATTCGATGTGCAGATGCGTGTCGATGAAGCCGGGCACGGCGATCAGGCCCTTCGCATCGATGACGCGCTTGCCCTCGTAGGCTCCATAGGTCCCGACGATGGTGTCGCCGCAGATCGCGATATCGCTCTCCACCAGCGTGCCGGTGACGAGATCGAGCAGCTTCGCGCCCTTGATGACGAGATCGGCCGGTTCGTCGCCATGTCCCTGGGCGATCCGGCGGGCGAGCGTTGCAGCGTCGGTCATGGGGCGATTCCGTGGGTTCGTCATGGCGCCAGCCTGCCTCTCTCCGTCCGCAATGTCGACTTGGTCGGCGGCCCGGATCGGCCTAGATAGTGGCCGGCATTTCGAAAGCCCGGAGCCTTCGCATGAAACTCACCTGGTACGGCCATTCCGCTTTCCGCGTCGATCTCGACGGCGCCGCCATTCTGATCGATCCGTTCTTCACCGGGAACCCGGCCTTCGCGGGCGATGTCGCGGCGATCTCCAAGGGCGTCAGCCATATCGTCGTCACCCACGGCCATGGCGACCATGTCGGCGACACGCTGGACATCGCTGCCAAGACCGGCGCGACCGTCGTCACGAACTATGACCTCGCCATGCATCTGGCCTCGCAGGGTCTGAAGAATTTCAGCCCGATGAACACCGGCGGCACGGTCGATCTCGGTCCGTTCAGCGTCACGCTCGTCCGCGCCGATCATTCGGCCGGGATGGGCGAGGGGGGCGTCAACGTCCCCGTCGGCAACGCCAATGGCGCGATCATCAAGGCCAAGGGCCAGAAGACGCTCTGGCATATGGGCGACACCGACATCTTCTCGGACATGGCGCTGCTCGCCGAGATCCATGGTGTCGAGGCCTGCATTTGCCCGATCGGCGATCGCTTCACCATGGGCGGCAAGGTCGCTGCGCTCGCCATGACGCGCTTCGTCAAGCCGAAGGTCGCGATCCCCGCCCATTACGGCACTTTCCCGATCATCGACCAGAATGCCGACGCCTTTGTCGCCGGTATGCAGGGCAGCGGCATCGAAGTCGTGCTGCCGAAGAAGGGCGAGGCTTTCGCGATCTGAGCCGGAGAAACCGGCCTGATTGCTCAATGCTGATTTACGTTTGCCCGTTCGCCGCGCTATAGCGCGGCGAACCGTTTCCGGCGCGCGATCCGCGCCCTATTCAGGAGTCCGCCATGTCGGTCGATCTCGCCACCGTCAAACGCGTCGCGCATCTCGCGCGCATCGCCGTGCCGGAGGCCGATCTGCCCAAGCTGCAAGGCGAGCTCAACGCCATCCTCGGCTTCGTCGAGCAGCTCAACGAGGTGAATGTCGACGGCGTCGAGCCGATGACCTCGGTGACGCCGATGGCGATGAAGCAGCGCGAGGACGTGGTCACGGATGGCGAGATCGCCGACGCGATCGTCGCCAACGCCCCGGCTTCCGAGGACGATTATTTCATGGTGCCGAAGGTGATCGAGTAAGCGCGCGGCGCGCTCCTTCATCATCCCGGATGCGAGAAGCGCCACCCGGGATCGCCATCCGCATGCAGAACGGAATTGAAACCGTGACCGATCTCACCCGCCTGACGCTGACCGAGGCCCGCGACGGCCTGAAAGCCAAGACCTTCTCCGCGACCGAATTGACGAAGGCGCATATCGCCGCCGTCGAGAAGGCCCGCGCCCTCAACGCCTATGTGCTTGAAACCCCCGAGCACGCCCTGAAGCAGGCCGCGGCTTCCGACGAGAAGCTCGCCAAGGGCGAGGCCGGCCCGCTCGAGGGCCTGCCGCTCGGCATCAAGGACCTCTTCGCGACCAACGGCGTGCGGACCACCGCCTGCTCGAACATCCTCGGCAATTTCGTGCCGGCCTATGAATCGACTGTGACGAGCCAGCTCTGGCGCGATGGCGCCGTCATGCTCGGCAAGCTCAACAACGACGAATTCGCCATGGGCTCGTCGAACGAGACCTCGGCCTTCGGCAATGTCGTGAACCCCTGGCGCCGCAAGGGCTCCAACGTGAGCGCAGGGCAGGGCGGTGCCGTCGAGGGCACCCATCTGGTGCCGGGTGGCTCGTCGGGTGGTTCGGCCTCGGCCGTCGCCGCCGATCTCTGCCTTGCTGCGACCGCGACCGATACCGGCGGCTCGATCCGCCAGCCGGCCGCCTTCACCGGCACGGTCGGCATCAAGCCGACCTATGGCCGCTGCTCGCGCTGGGGCACCGTCGCCTTCGCCTCCTCGCTCGATCAGGCCGGGCCGATCGCCAAGACGGTGCGCGACGCGGCGGTGATGCTGCGCTCGATGTCCGGGCACGATCCGAAGGACACGACCTCGGTGGACATGGCGGTGCCGGACTACGAGGCCGCCGTCGGCCGCTCGGTGAAGGGCATGAAGATCGGCATTCCTCGCGAATACCGGCTCGACGGCCTCAACGCCGAGATCGACGCGCTCTGGCAGCAGGGGATTGCCTGGCTCAAGGCAGCCGGCGCCGAGATCGTCGAGATCTCGCTGCCGCATACCAAATACGCCCTGCCGGCCTATTACATCGTCGCCCCGGCCGAGGCCTCCTCGAACCTCGCCCGCTATGACGGCGTCCGCTACGGCCTGCGCGAGCAGGGCAAGGACATCGTCGAGATGTATGAGAAGACCCGCGCCGCCGGCTTCGGCGCCGAGGTCAAGCGCCGCATCATGATCGGCACCTATGTCCTCTCGGCCGGCTATTACGACGCCTATTACGTCCGGGCCCAGAAGATCCGCACGCTGATCAAGCGCGATTTCGAGACGGTCTACGCGCAGGGCATCGACGCCGTGCTGACGCCGGCGACGCCGTCGGCAGCCTTCGGCATCGGCGAGAAGGGCTCGGCCGATCCGGTCGAGATGTATCTCAACGACGTCTTCACGGTGACCGTGAACATGGCGGGCCTGCCGGGTATCGCGGTCCCCGCTGGTCTCGACGCGCAGGGCCTGCCGCTGGGCCTCCAGCTTATCGGCCGCCCCTTCGACGAGGAGACGCTGTTCTCGCTCGGCGAAGTCATCGAGCAGGCGGCCGGGCGTTTCCCGGTCTCCGAGCGCTGGTGGGGTTGAGCCGGTTTCGGTTTTTGCTGAGGCCGCTTTGAAAGGCGCTGGTCATCCCGGACAAGCGGCGAAGCCGCGCCGATCCGGGATCCATGCCTGAACTGTTCCGGAATGGATCCCGGGTCTCGCGCTGCTCGCCCAGGATGACATGCGCATTCCCTGATCGTTAGGGTAGGCAACCCTCCGAGGAAACGGCGATGATCTTCAGCCGCGCCATGGCCTATGCCTGCTTGACCGCGCTTGCCGGCATCCTCGCCGTCGTCGTCGTGCTGATGATCCTGCTCACGGTCCTCCAGCTCATGCGGGGAGAGGTCATTCCTGATCCAGCCGCGCGAGCCATCGGAACGGTCGTTGCCGCCGGCCTCGCACTCATCTGCCGGGCGGTGGCGAAGCGGCTGATCGGTTGATCTGAGCCTGCGTGTTTGGCGCCCGAACCACGAAGCTGAAAAATGGCGAACAAAAAAGGGGCCGCAGTGATGCGGCCCCTTTTCCATATTGGTTATCTCTCTCCTTCCGGGATGCGCGAGCACCCCGGAAGGAGAGTGGCGTCAATGCGCCCCGGTCGGCTCGGCCGCCGTCGCCTTCCGCTTGGTCCCGCGCAGATCCGCCAGCCAGCGCACCATCACGTAGAACACGGGGGTGAAGATCAGGCCGAAGATCGTCACGCCCAGCATGCCTGAGAACACCGCGATGCCCATCGCCTGGCGCATCTCCGCGCCGGCACCGATCGACACCGTCAGCGGCAGCACGCCGAGGATGAAAGCCATCGAGGTCATCAGGATCGGCCGAAGGCGGGTGCGGGCGGCAGCGACGGCCGCGTCGCGGCGGTTCATGCCCTCGTCCTCGGCCTGCTTGGCGAACTCGACGATCAGGATCGCGTTCTTCGCGGCGAGGCCGACGAGCACCACCAGGCCGATATCGACCAGGATGTTGCGGTCGAGCCCCGCATAGTTCACCCCGAACATCGCCGCCAGGATACACATCGGCACGATCAGGATAACCGAGAGCGGCAGGAGCCAGCTCTCGTAGAGCGCAGCCAGCAGAAGGAAGACGAATACCACCGCGAGGCCGAAGGCGACGACCGCGGTGTTGCCCGCGAGCTTCTCCTGCAGCGCGATCTCGGTCCATTCGAAGCCGAAGCCTGCCGGCAGGCGCTCCGCCGCGATCTTCTCGACCGCCGCGATGCCCTGTCCGGTCGAATAGCCATGCGCCATCGAGAGCTGCACTTCGGCTGCCGGATAGAGGTTGTACCGCGGCACGCGATAGGCGCCGGTCGTGTCGTGGAACGACGCGATCGAGCCGATCGGCACCATCTCGCCATCCGCGTTGCGGGTCTTGAGATTGGCGACGTCGCGGGTGGTCAGGCGGAAGGGATTATCCGCCTGTGCCGTCACGCGATAGGTCCGGCCGAGCAGGTTGAAGTCGTTGATATAGGCCGAGCCCATATAGACCGACAGCGTCTCGAAGATGCGCGTCACCGGCACGCCGAGCATCTCCGCCTTGGTGCGGTCGATATCGGCATAGATCTGCGGCGTCTTGGTCGAGAACAGCGTGAAGGGCTGCTGGATGCCTGGAACCTGCCCGGCCGAGCCGGCGACGATCCAGGCCGCCCCTTCGAGCGCGGTGAGCCCGCGGCCGCCGCGATCCTGCACATAGCCCTTCAGGCCGCCACCGGTGCCGATGCCCGGGATGGCCGGCGGCTCGATCAGCAAGGTGAACGCTTCCGAGATGCCGAACATCTGTTGCCGGAGATCAGCAAAGATGCCCTGCGTCGTCAGCCCCAGTTTCTCGCGGTCCTTGAACGGCGCGAGCGTGACGAAGGCGACGCCGGTGTTAGGCGCGATGGTGAAGGTCGCGCCGTCGAGGCCGGCGAAGGCGACGGTATGCGCCACGCCAGGGCGTGACAGCAGTATCTCGTTGGCCTTGCGCAGCACGGCGTCCGTACGCTGCAGCGACGAGCCGGGCGGCAGCTGGAGCACGGCGATGAAATAGCCACGGTCGAGCTGCGGCACGAGGCCGGTCGGCGTCCTGCGGATGTCCCAGACGGTGGCCGCGATCAGGCCGGAATAGACGATCAGCAGGATCACCGCGATGCGGATGAGCCGCGAGGTGACGCGCCCATAGGTGCGCGACAGCCAGTCGAAGCCGGCGTTGAAGTAGTGGAAGAACCAGCGGATCGGGGCGCCCAGCTTGTAGAAGAAGCCGTGCTGCTCGTGCTCGTCATGCTTCTTGTGCGGCTTGAGCAGCACGGCCGACATCGCCGGCGAGAGCGTCAGCGAGACGAAGCAGGAGATCGCCGTCGAGGCTGCGATCGTCACCGCGAACTGCTGGTAGAAGGTGCCCTGCAGGCCGCTGATGAAGGCGGTCGGGATGAACACCGCGCAGAGCACGAGCGCGATCGCGAGCAGCGCGCCGCCGACCTCGTCCATGGTCTTGTGCGCGGCTTCCTTGGGTGAGAGGCCCTCTGCGAGATAGCGCTCGACGTTCTCCACCACGACGATCGCGTCGTCGACGACGATGCCGATGGCGAGAACCAGCGCCAGGAGCGAGATGGTGTTGAACGAGATGCCGACCGCGCTCATCACCAGGAAGGTGCCGACCAGCGAGACCGGGATCGCGACGATCGGGATGATCGCGGCGCGCCAGGTCTGCAGGAACAGGATCACCACGATCACGACGAGCACGATCGCTTCGAGCAGCGTCCGCACGACCGCGTCGACGGATTCGCCGATGAACTCGGTCGGATTGTAGATGATGCGGTGCTCGAGGCCGACCGGGAACTGCTTGGCCATTTCGCCCATCGTCGCGATGAGCTTGTCCGAGGTTGCGAGCGCGTTCGAGCCCGGGCGCTGGAAGACGCCGATGGCGACCGTGTTCCGGTTATCGAGATAGGCGTTGGTGGTGTAGTCCTGCGAACCGAGTTCGACGCGGGCGATGTCGCGCACGCGGATCGTGCCGCCATCCGCATCGGAACGCACGACAATGCTCTCGAATTCGGAGACGTCGGTCAGGCGGCCGAGCGTGTTGACCGAGAACTGGAACGCTTCGTCGGACTTCGCCGGTGGCTGGTTCAGCGCGCCCGCCGCGACCTGCACGTTCGCGGCCCGGAGAGCGGCGACGACGTCGGCAGCCGTGAGGTTGCGTGCCGCGACCTTGGCCGGGTCGAGCCAGATGCGCATCGAGAAGTCGCGCGCACCGAAGACCTGCACGTCGCCGACGCCATCGACGCGGGTCAGCACGTCCTTCACGTAGAGCGAGGCGTAGTTCGAAATGTACTGTGCGTCGCGCGATCCGTCCGGCGAGATCATGTTGATGACCATCAGGAAGTCGGGCGAGGCCTTGCGGACCTGGATGCCGAGCGCACGCACGTCTTGCGGCAGGCGCGCCTCGGCCTGCGAGACGCGGTTCTGAACCAGCACCTGCGCCTGGTCGATGTCGGTGCCGCCCTTGAAGACGACGTTGATGGTCACCCGCCCGTCGCCGGTCGACTGCGAGGTGATGTAGAGCATGTCGTCGACGCCGTTCACCTCCTGCTCGATCGGCGTCGCCACGGTGGCGGCGACCGTCTCGGCCGAGGCGCCGGGATAGGTGGCTGTGATCGAGACCGTGGGCGGCGCGATCTCTGGATATTCGGCGATCGGCAGCGAGCGCTGCGCGATGGCGCCGGCGATCGTCAGCAGCACCGAGAGAACGGTGGCGAAGATCGGCCGGTCGATGAAGAAATGGGCGAAGCGGAACATGGGGATGTCCTGGCCGTAATAAGGCGGGCGGGCGCGCGGTGGCGTCCGTGATTCAGTGCGGGGCCTGGCATGGCCCGAAAGGCGAGCGCCGGCTCTTGCGGAAAGCCGGCGCGGCAGGCGCTCAGTTCGTCGCGGCCATCTTGATCTCGCCGGGCTGCGGCGAGACGGCGACGCCCGGGCGGACCATCGGATTGGCGTTGCCGCCGACGATCACCTTGTCCTGCGCCGTGAGGCCGGAGCGGATCACCCGCAGGCCCTCGCTGAGCGGCCCGAGCACGACCGGCTTCGGAACAACCTTGTTCTCGGGGCCGACCGTCAGCACGATCTTGTTGGCCTGGTCCGAGGCGATGACCGTGTCCGGCACCAGCAATGCGTCGGACTCGCCGGCGAAGAAGCGCAGGCGGCCGAACACGCCTGGCGTCAGGAACTGGTCCTTGTTCTCGAACACGGCCCGGCCGCGGATCGTGGCGGAACGGGAGTTCAGCGCGTTGTCGAAGAAGTTGACCTTGCCGCTGCGGCCCCATTTCGGCTCGTCGGAGAGACGCACCTCGACCACCGCGCCGCTGTCCTTGGCGGCTTGCTCGCGCGGATTGCTCATCCGGGTATAGCGCAGGAAGTCGGCCTCAGAGATGTCGAAGGTGAAGTAGATCGGCGCCACCGCGACGATGGTCGTCAGCAGCGAGGCGCCCGACTGGCCGCCGGCGATCAGGTTGCCCGGATCGACGCGGCGGTTCGAGATGCGCCCGGCGAGCGGAGCGCGCACCTCGGTCCATTCGAGATTGAGCTCGGCGTTCTTCAGGTTGGCCTCGGCGCCCTGCAGGGAGCCGATCGCGCTGTTCAGGTTGGCGCGGCGCTGGTCGACGTCGCGGGCCGTGATCGTGCGGTTCTGGGTCAGGCCCTCGGCGCGCTCGACCTCGTTCTGGGCGAGCTCGACCTGGGCCTTGGCGCGGGCGACCTCGGCGCGGGCCACGTCGACGGCCAGTTTGTAAGGCCGCTGATCGATGGTAAAGAGCAGGTCGCCCTTCTGGACGAGGGAGCCGTCACGGAAGTGCACCTTGTCGATGAAGCCGGAGACGCGGGCGCGCACGTCGACCTGTTCGCTGGCCTCGAAGCGGCCGGTGAACTCGTCCCAGTTGGTGATGCGCTTGGCGAGCGGGTTGGCGACCTGCACCGGAGGGGCCGGCGGAGCTCCCTGCGCGGCAGCGTCGAAAGCCGTCAGGGCGGTCGACGAGAAGGCGGCGGTGAGCACCAGACCGATGAAACGGCTGCGTGACATGACGGAACTCCGGGGTAACGAGCCGGCACAACCAATGGGGGTTTCCGGCATTTTGCGCAAGAAGGGTTGGCGAGTGACGAATGTCAAGAACCATCACCCGTCAAATCGTGCAATATTGCGCCACATAAGCCACATTCCCGCCATCTGGTTGCAGGAGCGCAACGCGGCGGGATGTCTCGAGGGCTCGTGAAGGCGGCTGCGGCGCAACGGAAGCTTGCCGCCCGCCCGCCGACATCGTAACGCGTAGGCAAATAGTGAAGCCGGAAGAGTCCAGATGAACGCGCATGCCCGCCCCGCCGACCCGAAGAAGCTGATCAAGGGTGCGACCGGCGATTGGGAAATCGTGATCGGCATGGAGATCCATGCGCAGGTCACTTCCAATGCGAAGCTGTTCTCCGGCGCCTCGACGGGTTTCGGCGCGGAGCCGAACGAGCATGTCAGCCTCGTCGATGCCGCCATGCCGGGCATGTTGCCGGTGATCAACGCCGAATGCGTCAGGCAGGCGGTGCGCACCGGTCTCGGCCTCAACGCGCAGATCAACAACCGCTCGGTCTTCGACCGCAAGAACTATTTCTACCCGGACCTGCCGCAGGGTTACCAGATCAGCCAGTACAAGAGCCCGATCGTGGGCGAGGGCGAGATTACCGTCGATCTCTCGCCGACCGAGCAGATCACGGTCGGCATCGAGCGGCTGCATCTGGAACAGGATGCCGGCAAGTCGATCCATGACCAGCACCCGACGATGAGCTTCGTCGACCTCAATCGCTCGGGCGTCGCGCTGATGGAGATCGTCTCCAAGCCGGACCTGCGCTCGGCGGACGAGGCGAAGGCCTATGTCTCCAAACTGCGCACCATCCTGCGCTATCTCGGCACCTGCGACGGCGACATGGAGAAAGGCAATCTCCGCGCCGACGTGAACGTCTCCGTGCGCAAGCCGGGCGATCCGCTGGGCACGCGTTGCGAAATCAAGAACGTCAACTCGATCCGCTTCATCGGCCAGGCGGTCGAGACCGAGGCGCGCCGCCAGATCGGCATCATCGAGGATGGCGGCACGATCGACCAGGAAACCCGCCTCTACGATCCCGGCAAGGGCGAGACCCGTTCGATGCGCTCGAAGGAAGAAGCGCATGACTACCGCTACTTCCCGGACCCGGACCTGCTGCCGCTCGAATTCGACGATGCCTTCGTCGAGAGCCTGAAGGGCGCTCTGCCGGAATTGCCGGACGCCAAGAAGGCCCGCTTCATCGCGACCTACGGGCTCTCGCCCTATGACGCCTCGGTGCTGGTCGCCGAGCGCGATCAGGCCGACTATTTCGAGGAAGTCGCCAAGGGGCGCGACGGCAAGGCCGCAGCGAACTGGGTCATCAACGAATTGTTCGGCCGCCTCAACAAGGAAGGCAAGGACGTCACCGCCTCGCCGGTCTCGGCCGTGCAGCTGGGCGGTCTCGTCGACCTGATCGGCGAGGGTGTGATCTCCGGCCGCATCGCCAAGGATCTGTTCGAGATCCTCTGGACCGAAGGTGGCGACCCCCGCCAGATCGTCGACGCCCGCGGCATGAAGCAGGTCACCGATACCGGCGCCATCGAGAAGGCGGTCGACGAGCTGATCGCCGCCAATCCCGACAAGGTCGAGCAGGTCAAGGCCAAGCCGACCATGCTCGGCTGGTTCGTCGGCCAGGCGATGAAGGCCTCGGGCGGCAAGGCCAACCCGCAGGCCCTGAACGAGATCCTTAAAGCAAAGCTCGGCATCGAGTGATCATGTGACGCCCGCCGATCTCGTCATCCGCGACGCCCAAGCCGCCGATCTCCCGGCGGTCAGGGCTCTGTTGGTCGAGACCTGGCACGCCACCTATGACGGCATCTATGGCTGGCAGCGCGTCGCCGAGATCACCAATGCCTGGCACTCCCTTGAGAACCTGAAGGCGCAGCTCGGCCGCGACGAGGGCGTCTTCCTCGTCGCGCTGGTCGGCGAGGAGATCGTCGCCACGGCATCGGCCCGGCAAGAGCGCGACGGCGCGGCGCTGCTGACGCGGCTCTACGTCCTGCCGACCCGGCAGGGTGTCGGCATCGGCCGCACCTTGTTGCAGGTTGCGCTCGCCTGCTTTCCCGAGGCGCCGGTGGCGCGGCTCGAAGTCGAGAGCCAGAACGAGCCGGCTATCGCCTTCTACGAGCGCATGGGCTTTTTCCTGCAGAGGCAGGCCCGTTTCGACGGGCGCGACGACACGCCCAACACCCTGCTGATGGCGAAGCGCCTCTTCGTCGCCTGAGCAGGCGCATAACGGACGAGACAGGCCTATGACGAAGACCGACGCTTCCGAAATCCGCATGCGCGAGGCGGTCAAGGCCGATGTGCCGCGCGTCGCGGAGCTGATCATGCATGGCGCCTCGGTCCAGAAGCGCACGCCGGATGAGATCGCCGCCGAGGCGCAGGACCCGGTCTATCTCAAGGCCTTCGAGGCGGTCTCCGCCAATCCCTACAACACGCTCTTCGTCGCCGAATTGGAGGGCAGGGTGGTCGGCACCTACCAGATCACCGTCCTGCCGGGCATGGCCGAGCGCGGGCGCATCCGCGCCAAGATCGAGAGCGTCCATGTCGCGCCGGAGACCCGTGGGCGGGGCATCGGCGCGATCATGATGCGCCACGCGATTGCCTTCGCGGCCGAGAAGGGCGTCGGCCTCGTCGAATTGACCTCGCACAAGGCCAGGCCCGTCGCGCATCGCTTCTACTCTGGCCTCGGTTTCGTGCAGAGCCACGAGGGCTTCAAGATGGCGCTCTCGCCCTGAGCGAGCCCGCCCTCAGGGCATGGCGCGACCGCGCCGGAAGCGGGCCGCAACCCCTTCCGGGGCCTTCGCACGCTTCCTAGGTTTCGGAACGAGGCCTACCGCCTGAAAGGAAGCGACCGATGTCCGAAGCCCCCGCCAAGCCGATCGACCTCTATTACTGGCCGACGCCGAACGGCTTCAAGATCACCATCATGCTCGAAGAAGCCGGGCTGCCCTACACCATCGTCCCGGTGAACATCGGCAAGGGCGACCAGTTCAAGCCGGACTTCCTCGCGATCTCCCCGAACAACCGCATGCCGGCGATCGTCGATCCCGACGGGCCGGACGGCAAGCCGATCTCGGTCTTCGAATCCGGCGCGATCCTGCAATATCTCGGCCGCAAGACGGGCAAGTTCTATCCGCAGGACGAACGCGGCCGTGTCGAGGTCGATGAGTGGCTGTTCTGGCAGATGGGCGGCTTCGGCCCGATGCTCGGCCAGACCCACCATTTCCGCCTCTACGCGCCCGAGCCCGTGCCCTACGCGATCGACCGCTACACCAACGAGGCCAACCGGCTTTACGGCGTGCTGAACAAGCGCCTCGAAGGCCGCGACTATATCTGTGGCGACTATTCCATCGCCGACATGGCCTGCATCGGCTGGGCCCGTGGCTGGGAAAAGCAGGGCCAGGACCTCAAGCAGTTCCCGAATGTTGCGCGCTGGCTGGAGACGATGCTGGCGCGGCCCGCCGTACAGCGCGGCATCAAGGTCGGCGAGGAACTGCGCAACCCGGCGGGCATCAGCACGCCCCAGGAAAAGGCGATCCTCTTCGGCCAGAAGGCGCGTTGAGCCCAAGCCGTCATGCCCGGGCTTGACCCGGGCATCTCTGGACGAGAGATCCTCGGGTCTGCGCTTCGCTTCGCCCGAGGATGACGTTTCCCCGCCTATGGCGTGAAAACGTCAGTTCGAGCGGTTCCACTTCACCGAGCGGCAGATCAGCCCGCCCATGACGCAGCCGGCCGTGGTCAGCGTGCTGCCCGAGAGCGTCATCGTGCCCGAATAGGTCTTGCCGTCTTCGGGGTTGAAGGCGCTGCCGCTCCACTTGTTCGCGCCGTTCGGCTTCATGTCGTAGAAGATGCGCTGGCCGACCTTGGCCGGCCCATTCTCGTCCTTGAGCCAGGAGAGCGAGCCGCAAAGCGCTTCGCCGCATTTGGTGAAGCGCACGCGTGAGGCGCCGGTATCGCGCTCCCAGGTGCCGACGACTTCCTGAGACGCCGCAGCCGTGACGCTCGCCAGCAGGCCGAGCGCGGCGAAGGCCGCGAGCTTCGATCCGGTTCCGTGATGCATCCGATCCTCCCGTGTTCGACCAGCTATGTCTGCATGGTTCAGATGTGAACCATATCGCGGATCCGGCCGGCCTCCAAGCTGCCGCTACGGAAGAGGTTTCCCCGGCTTCCGCTACGCAAGGTGAATCCATCCTCAACGGGCGCGGAAGTGACGTAAGATCACGGTATTGAAATCATTCGACTTCTTGCGATTCCGAAATGAATCCTTCGTTGATTTAACCGCCTGATTACGTCTCGTTGAGACTCGATTCATCGCGAAATTTAGGGCGCATTTTAAAGATCGGACCCACTCTCGCACTCATCAGCCGGGGCCTTTGGACGGGTGGCCGGCGCAAAGACAAGAGGGTGGTTGTCATGGCTCGCATGGAGATGAACGCGGTTCCCGCTTCGCTGGTGATCCCGGCGGAGGTGTCGGCGGAAGCCTATTACGAACTCGGCCTGATGCATGCCTCCGGGCGCGCCGGCGCCATCGACCTGGTCAAGGCGCAGATGTGGTTCAACGTCGCCTTCGCCCGTGGCTGTGACCGAGCGGCGGCGCATCGCCAGGAGCTTGCGCTCGAGATGGATCGCGATCAGATCGCCTCGGCGCTGCGCGAGGCCCGCGCTTTCCTGACGCGGCACTGAGGCCACGTTCGGTATCCGGCAGGATGGCGCCTTGCGGCGCCGTTCAGAACGCCGCGACGCCGCCCGAGGGCGGGGGCTGGTTGCCCCTGCGATCCCTGGTGATGGAATCGGGCGTTACGGACAGGATTTCACAAAGCAGCGCCAGGCAGCTGGCGAAGGCGAGACCAATGAGCAGCATAGGCAGGCTCCTTGTCGTCAACGCCTCAATCTAACACCGAATTGATCTGCCGGCTCATGGATTTCCGGCATGGCGGTCCTGCGCACGAGCCTTGTGGGGTGCGAAGGCGGCAGCTATAAGCGCGCCGCATTTCCTTTTTCCGTACCCGTTCCAAGGATCGATCGATGGCTGTCCAGCGTACCTTCTCCATTCTCAAGCCCGATGCGACGAAGCGCAATCTCACCGGCGCGGTCAACGCGGTCTTCGAGAAGGCTGGCCTGCGCATCGTCGCGCAGAAGCGCATCCAGATGACCAAGGCCCAGGCCGAGACCTTCTACGCCGTCCATGCGGCTCGTCCGTTCTTCGGCGAGCTCGTCGAGTTCATGACCTCCGGTCCGGTCGTCGTGCAGGTCCTGGAAGGCGAGGACGCCATCGCCAAGCACCGTGAAGTGATGGGCGCCACCAATCCGGCGAACGCCGCCGAGGGCACCGTCCGCAAGCTCTTCGCCCTCTCGGTCGGCGAGAACACCGTGCACGGTTCGGACGCGCCGGAGACGGCCGCGATCGAGATCGCCCAGTTCTTCTCGGGCAACGAGATCGTCGGCTGATTTCAGCTACCGCTGAAAAGCAGAAAGGCGGGCCGGTTTCCGGCCCGCCTTTTTTGTTGAGATCGACCTTTGTCATTCCGGGGCTTCGCGTGAGCGAAGAGCCCGGAACCCACGACCGGGCGAGCCGCTTGCAACCGAACACCTGATGTCTCACCCGGTCGTGGGTTCCAGGGCCGCGCCTGCGGCGCGCCCCGGAATGACACAGGTGTGCTTCTAAACCCCTGGCGACCAGATGCGGCGGCTCCTCAGAGCCCGAAGGAGTAGTTCGTTCCGGTGTCGAACGAATAGCTCGCCGACAGGCCGAAGGTGAGCGAATCGCGCGAGCCGAACGGCCTGACGATCGGGGAGCGCGTGGCGTCGCCGACTAGGCGCTTGTACTCGACATAGGCCGTGGTCTTGAGCTGGTCGGACCAGTGATAGGTCACCTGCGCCAGCGCGCCGACCGAATGGACGCCGGCATTGTAGCGTTGCAGCAGGCCGCCGGTGCCGGGCATCGCGCCGCCGGTGCCGAAATAGGTCCGGACATAATCGGCCGAGGCGATCCGCATGCGCGGGCCGACGCCCAGCGTCCAGGTCCCGACGGTGGAGAAGGCGTCGAGCTTGAAGTCGGCGACGACGCCGTCATGCGCGGCGATACCGCGGCGCAGGTCGACGCGGCCGCGCAGCCAGGAGGTCGGGTAGAATTCGGCGAAGCCGCCGAGCTCGGCTCCGAACTTGGTGGCGGGGATGGCGACGAGGGCCGGATTGACCTTGGCCGAGCGCTTCCAGAGCAGGTCGCCCGAGAAGCCGATGCGCCAGCCCTGGCCGGAGAAGACCCCGATGCTCAGCATCGCGTCGTCCTCTGCGCTCCACCAGGTGCTCTTCAGGCCCTTGCCCAGCGAGATGATCGGGCGAGCCCGGAAGACATAATCGTCCGAGCCTGTGTAGTCGGGCTGGTAGCGCACGCCGGCGCCCAGCGTGATGTACCAGTTCTGCGCCGACTGGGGCGAAGTCAGGGTCGAGTAGTCCCTCGACTGGGCCTGGGCCTGGCCCGGCAGCGACAGGGTGAGGCAGGCCGAAAGACCCGCCAGATACGCAACGCAACGCATAATCCAGAACTCCGACGCTATGGCGTCTCCGATAGGCGATGCCGGCAATCTGGCGGACGAGGTTTAATGCGCGGTTAAGGTTCCCGATTCGTTATCTTAAGGGATATCAATGGATTGGGTCTGCGGTTCCGTGGGCAGGGGCTTTCGTACCGCTTCGCTTCGCGGTGTCTCACGGTTTTTGCCGCGGACTGCGGCGGAACGCGGCCGCGCGGAACAACATCGTTCTGCGCATGTTCCAGGGGCGTGAAGCGGGCAGGGGTCGGCGAACGGACATGGGCCCGCCGGCGGCGCGATTACCGCGCGTTAATCGATGATGGAGAGAATGGACCGCGAGGCCGGAGATGTCGGTCGAAAGGCACTCTAGGAGGACCGGCGATGATGGAAGTGGCGATCCTCTGGCTGCTCTGCGCAGCGGTGTTCCTCGAATTGGCCGAGCGTGCGCCCGAGATCGACTAGCCGTCGCCGAGGATCGACCGCGCCGCCCAGCCCAGGAAGATGATCCAGGCCGCCATCGTCACGGTGATGGCGCTCATGAGCAACAGGCTCATGATCTTGCTTCCGGCTTTCGCCTCGTCTCGCGGGAGATCGGAGGCAGACCGCTGCCGCTCGGGATCGTCCATCACATGGCACCACAAATCAGGTGACCGCAGCCTTGCTGGGCGTAGCGGCGGTTTGTCAGGCTGGATTCGACTCAGGGGCGGGCCGTCTCCGCTTTCCTAGCTTCGCATTGGCGATGTCGCTGGTCGGCGCGGCAACCCCCAAATGGGTGCCGAAACTCGCTCCGGCTGGCCGGGTTGCGATCTGCCGGTCGCATGGACGAAAGGCATGGAGGCTTATCCTGCCTGCAGGCGCGTCGAACGGGGCGCACAGCCGATGAAATCGGCATTCCTGTCCCAATCCGCCTCTTGACCTCGGCGCCGCTCTATGACCATGCCGGAGTACGAGCTCGGCATCGTGGTCTTCGCTGCGCTCCGTTCTCGAAGGGCAGGCGGAATCATGAAGATGCGGCGGATGGGTGCGGTCGTTCTGGCCGGTGGATTGTCGATTCTGGCGAGCGTTTCGGCCTATGCCGCAAGCAGCTCGACGACCTTGCCGCCGCCCGATCCGACGGCGAAGAACCTCACCCCCTACATGATCCAGCTGCGCGCCTTCGACGCCTGCCTGGTCACGCAGTCGCAGCTCATGGGCACGACGCGCGAGGCTGTCCACACCCCTTGCAGCTGCTACGCCAAGGGCACGGTCGCGGCGATGACCAAGGACGAGATCCAGGCTTTCCGCGACACCGGCTATTTCAACGACACGGCCCGCCAGAAGGGCCTGCAGTTCATCGACCAGTGCAAGCTGAAGCGGCCGTTCTAAGCTGAACGGTGAGTCGAGGAGGCTGCGCATGCTTCTCGACAAGTGCGCCTTGCTGCTGACAGACTGCTGACAGAAGCTGTCAGCGCGGCTGAGCCATTCTGCCGCAGGTCCACATCGTGATCCGCTCGATCCCAACGATCGAGCGGCATGGCTGTTGGGCCGGGAGACGAGTGGGGAGACGCCGCCGTGCAGCGCGCTGAACGATTGCTCGACATGATTCAGAGCCTGCGTCGTCGCAGGCGCCCCGTGACCGCCGAGACGCTGGCCTCCGAGCTCGATGTCTCCGTGCGCACGGTCTATCGCGATATCGGTGCACTGGTGCGCCAGGGCGTGCCTGTGCGCGGCGAGGCCGGCATCGGCTATGTGCTCGATGCGGGCTTCGACCTGCCGCCCTTGATGCTGTCGCCCGACGAGATCGAGGCCGTTCTGGTCGGCATGCGTTGGCTGAGCGAGCGGGCTGACCCGGTGCTGGCGCGCGCTGCCGAGGATGTCGTCAGCAAGGTCGCGGCAGTGCTGCCGCCGCATCTGCGGCCGATCCTGCTCGATGGTGCCTTGTTCGCGGCGTCCCATCCCGGCGATGTGCCGACCGATCAGGTCGATGTCGCGGCGGTCCGTGCCGCCATCCGCAACGGCCGCAAGCTCTCGATCCACTATAGCGACGAGAGCGGGCATGCGACGCAGCGCATGATCTGGCCGATCGGCATGACCTTCTACGAGCGTGTCCGCATCGTCATCGCCTGGTGCGAACTTCGGCAGGCCTTCCGCCATTTCCGCACCGACCGCCTGACTGGCCTCGTTGCGCTGGAGGAGCGCTATCCCGCCCGACGGGCCGATCTCTTCCGTCGCTGGCAGAAGGAAGAGGAGCGCACGAAGGAGGAATGGGAGCGCTGCAAGCGCGAGGGGAGCGGAATGCAGGCGAACGCCGAGGGCAGCGTCGCGGCCTAAAGCATTTTCGAGCGAAATGGATACCGGTTCGCGTGAAGAACCAAAGGTCCGCGCTAGCGAATGTGCGACAAAGCAAAGGCTTAGAGCAATTCTGTAATTCGGAGAATTGCTGAGTTGCTCTAACCGCGGATGACCGCGCCGCCTTCGAGCTTCGCGCGGCCGGAGGCGACTTCCGCCAGTGCCTCCGGATAGAGCTTGTGCTCTTCGACGAGGACGCGCTTTGCCAGCGTCTCCTCGTCGTCGCCGGGCAGGACCGGCACCTTCGCCTGCAGAATAACCGGCCCGGCATCGAGCTCCGGCACGACGAAATGTGCCGAGCAGCCATGTTCGGTGACGCCGGCTTCCAGCGCCTGCCGATGCGTATGCGTGCCCTTGAACAGCGGCAGCAGCGACGGGTGGATGTTGATCATCCGGCCTTCCCAGCGCGCCACGAACCAGGGCGTCAGGATGCGCATGAAGCCGGCGAGCACGATGAGCTCGATCTGGTTGACCCGCAGCACTTCATCCACCGCGCGCTCGAACGCTTCGCGGTCCTTGCCGAAGGAGCGGTGGTCGACGGTCGCTGTGGCGATGCCGAAATCACGCGCCCGCTCGAGCCCGGCGACGTCGGGGATGTTGGAGATGACGAGCGCGATCTCGGCCGGATAGCCCGGCGCCTGCGCCGCTTCCGCCAGCGAGACCATGTTGGAGCCGCGCCCGGAGATCAGCACCCCGACGCGCTTGCGGGGAAAGGTGGCGCTCACAGCGAGAGCTTGCCGCGATAGCCGACCTGCTCCTCGCCGGCCGCGACCGGCACGATCTCGCCGAGCTTCACCGGCGCCTCGCCGGCCGCCTTCAGGGTGGCGAGAACCTCGTCCGCCTTGCCGGCCTCGGCCGCGACGATCATGCCGATGCCGCAGTTGAAGGTGCGCAGCATTTCGCGCTCGGCGACGCCGCCGACCTTGGCGAGCCAGCCGAACACGGCCGGAACCGGGATCGCGGGCAGGTCGAGCGCGACGCCAAGCCCGTCGGGCAGCACGCGCGGAATATTATCGGGGAAGCCGCCGCCGGTGATATGCGCCAGCGCCTTGATGCCGTCGGTCGCCTTCAGCGCCTGCAACAGTGGTTTCACATAGATCCGGGTCGGCTCCAGCAGCGCCTGTGCAAGGCTCTTTTCGGGCGCGAAGGGAGCGGGCGCGTCCCAGCCGAGGCCGCTGACTTCGACGATACGGCGCACCAGCGAATAGCCGTTGGAGTGCACGCCGGAGGAGGGCAGGCCGAACACCACGTCGCCGGGCTTCAGGTCAGCGCGCGGCAGCAGCGTGCCGCGTTCGGCGGCGCCGACGGCGAAGCCGGCGAGGTCGTAATCCTTCTCTGCGTACATACCCGGCATCTCGGCGGTCTCGCCGCCGATCAGTGCGCAGCCGGCCTGGCGGCAGCCATCGGCGATGCCGCGCACGATCTCGACGCCGACCTTCGGGTCGAGCTTGCCGGTGGCGTAATAGTCGAGGAAGAGCAGGGGCTCGGCGCCCTGCACGATCAGGTCGTTGACGCACATCGCGACGAGGTCGATGCCGATCGTCGAATGCAGCCCGCTTTCGATCGCGATCTTGACCTTGGTGCCGACGCCGTCATTGGCTGCGACCAGGATCGGGTCGTTGAAACCGGCCGCTTTCAGGTCGAAGAGCCCGCCGAAGCCGCCGATCTCCGCGTCGGCGCCCGGCCGGCGCGTCGCACGCACCAGCGGCTTGATCTCGTCGACCATGGCATTGCCGGCGTCGATATCGACACCTGCCTGCGCATAGGTCAGTCCGTTTGCGCCGGGCTTGCTCATTGCGTTTCGCCTTCCTTGCGTGCTCGCGGGAGCGATAGGCAAGCATGCCCGCCATGGCAAGGCATATGCGGGCGCTTTGTTGGTTTCTCACAGACCAACTCGTGTCATCCCGGGCGACCGGAGGGAGACCCGGGATCCATGCCGGAGCATTTCCGATGAAGGGTCAGGCATGGATCCCGGATCGACGCCGCCATAGGCGGCTTGTCCGGGATGACCGCGCGGAAAAGTGACATGACGCGCACGAGCCTCTGGCGTCGTACCCTGCATTGGGCAAAGCTCTCCGCCATGACGATCCCCAACCTGATCACGATCGGTCGCCTGTTCCTGGTGCCGCTGGTCATCGTCATGATCATCAACGCGAACTGGGATGCGGCCTTCATCCTTTTCGTCGTCGCCGGCATCTCGGATGCGGTCGACGGCTTCCTCGCCAAACGCTGCGGCATGGCGAGCGAGCTGGGGGCATGGCTCGATCCGGTCGCCGACAAGGCGCTGATCGTCTCGATCTACATCACGCTCGCCGTCGTCGGCGCGGTCCCGGTCTGGCTCGTCGTGCTCGTCGTCGCGAGGGACCTGATGATCGTGGCGGCGGTGATCCTGTCCTGGCTGCTCGACAAGCCGCTGACGATTGCGCCCATCGTCGTCAGCAAGCTCAACACTGCCGCGCAGATCGGCTTCGCCGCGCTCGCTTTGGGCTCGCGGGCCTTCGGCATCGAGCTCGGCGCGCTGGCGCTGGCCTGTGAACTCCTCGTCGCTCTGTTGACGGTCGCCTCGATGACGGCCTATCTCGCCTTCTGGCTGCGCCACATGGCAGGTTGACGGGGCTTTATCCGCCTGAACGGCTTGGAACCGCAGGCCCCGATGCACATCTGACATGTCCTGCCGGCCGTGAGACGCGAGAGAGGCTGATCGATGACGTTGCAACGCCAGATCGGCTTCTGGGTCGGCTCCCTTGTCGTCTTCGTCCTGTTCCTGGTGGTGCTGCGCGATGTGCTGCTGCCCTTCATCGCGGCGCTGACGCTGGCCTATCTGCTCGATCCGCTCGCCGACCGGTTGGAGCGCATGGGCATGAATCGGCTGGCGGCGACGATCGTCATCCTCGTCGTCTTCCTGCTCATCTTCGTGCTGGCGCTGGTGCTGCTCGCGCCGTTGCTCGGCCAGCAGCTCGCCGGCCTCGTCGCCCGTTTGCCCGGCGATGCCGCCAAGCTCCAGGCTCTGGTGCTGGAGAAGAGCGCGCCCTGGCTCGAGCGTTTCGGGGGCGCGGAACTGACCAAGGAGGCGCAGAGTTCGCTCGGCAATCTCGTCGGCGACGGCATGAAATGGGTCGGCGGCCTGCTCCAATCGCTCTGGAGCGGCGGCACCGCCATCGTTGGCGTGTTCTCGCTCCTGGTGCTGACACCGGTCATCGCCTTCTACCTGCTGGCCGACTGGGACCGCATGGTCGCGACCGTCGACAGCTGGCTGCCGCTCGAGCATCGCGACACCATCCGCGGCCTGCTGCACGAGATGGACATGGCGATCGCGGGATTCCTGCGCGGGCAGGCGCTGGTCTGCGTGCTGCTCGGCGGCTTCTATGCCATTGGCCTCAGCATCATCGGGGTCAATTTCGGCGCGCTGATCGGCATCATCTCGGGTTTCCTCTCCTTCATCCCCTATGTCGGCTCGCTGACCGGACTCGTGCTCTCGGTCGGTGTCGCGACGGTGCAGTTCTGGCCGGACTGGACCTGGCCCTTGGCGACGCTCGGCGTCTTCTTTGCCGGGCAGTTCCTCGAAGGGAACATCCTCCAGCCCAAGTTGGTCGGCAATTCCATCGGCGTTCACCCGGTCTGGCTGATGTTCGCGCTGCTTGCCTTCGGCTCGCTGTTCGGCTTCGTCGGCCTGTTGCTGGCGGTGCCGCTCGCGGCCGTCATCGGCGTGCTCTGCCGCTTCGCCTTGCGGCAATACCTCGCCAGCAACCTTTATCACGGTGGTGATGCCACCCGCGCTGCGGCGGCCAAGGCGCGCATCGACGCCGACGCCTGAGTTGTCCATGTCCGAAATTCCCCCGCGTCCGCGCCAGCTCGCCTTCGACCTGCCGGTCGACAGCCGTCATGGCGTCGAGGATTTTCTGGTCGGCGCCTCCAACGAGGCCGCCTATGGCCTGATCGAGCGCTGGCCGGCCTGGCCGGAAGCCTGGCTGCGCCTGACCGGGCCGGAAGGCGCCGGCAAGACCCATCTCGCCGCGATCTGGGCGCGCGCGGCCCATGCCTGGACGATTTCCGCCAGGGAGCTGGACGAGGCGCAGGTGCCGCATTTCGTCTCCGGCGGCGCGCTGGTGATCGAGGATTGCGATTCAGGCTCCCTCGACGAGCCCGCCCTGTTCCATCTGATGAATGCGATCAAGGCGCGCGGCGGCTCGTTGCTGCTGACGGCGCGGCGCTCGCCCGACCTCTGGGGGCTGACGGTACCGGACCTGCTCTCGCGCCTGAGGCTGGCTCCTGCCGCAACGATCGAGCCACCGGATGACGGGTTGCTGCGGGCATTGCTGGTCAAGCTCTTCATCGACCGCCAGCTCGTCGTCGATATCGCCGTGATCGACGCCCTCGCCATGCGGATGGAGCGTTCCTTCGCCGCCGCGCGGCAGGTTGTCGACCGGCTCGACCGGCTTGCGCTCGAACGCGGCCGCAGGGTGACGCGCCCCTTGGTGCAGGAGGCTTTGGCGGAACTCTTCCCGCAGGATGCGGGTTGAACCGGGCCGCGTCTCCTCGAGCCGGCATTCCTCAAATCATGTCGCTTGTCATCGAACCGTCACGCTAGGATGGCTTCAAGATCGGCGACAGGTGAGGGGCCGATCGGGGCACGGATGAAGCGCATGACGACTGATACTGTGATGATCCAGGCCGAGACTACCGGTGAGGAGGCCGCGCTGTCGCTGCGCCAGCAACCGGAGCGCTTCATGAACCGTGAGCTCTCCTGGCTCCAGTTCAACCGCCGCGTCATGGAGGAAGCCTCGAATCGCAGTCACCCGCTGCTGGAGCAACTGCGCTTCCTCTCGATCTCCGCGAACAATCTCGACGAGTTCTTCATGGTCCGCGTCTCCGGCCTGCGCGAGCAGCTCAAGGCCGGCGTCATCACGCGCAGCCAGGACGGCCTGACGCCGGCCGGCCAGCTCGTCGCCATCGGCGAAGCCGTCGCGGCCTTGACCGCCGACCAGCAGGCGCGCTGGGCCGAGCTGCGCCACGATCTGCACGAGAACCGCATCCACCTGCTCCAGCCCGGCGATATCGGATCGCAGGACCGGATCTGGCTGGAGGATTACTTCCTCAACTACATCTTCCCGGTGCTGACGCCGCTGGCGATCGACCCGGCGCATCCCTTCCCCTTCATCCCCAATCTCGGCTTCACCATCGCGCTGGCGCTGGAGCGCAAGCATGACGGGCGCCAGCTCGACGCGCTGATCCGCGTGCCCACGAAGATCGACCGCTTCATCGAGTTGCCGGACCTGGCGCGCGAAGGGCTGCACCGCTTCATCGCGCTCGACGACGCGGTCTCGCTGTTCATCAGCAAGCTCTTCCCGGGTTACGAGGTGAAGGGTGCCGGCTCGTTCCGCATCATCCGCGATTCCGATCTCGACATCGAGGAGGAGGCGGAGGACCTCGTCCGCGTCTTCGAGACCATGCTGAAGCAGCGCCGCCTCGGCGTCGTCATCCGGCTCGAACTCTCGACCGGCATGCCGGACCATCTGCGCCGGCTGATCGTGCGCGAGCTCAAGGTCGACAACGACGAGGTCGTCGAGGTCAACGGCATGATCGGCCTGACCGAGCTCTCGCAGCTCGTCGGCGTCGACCGGCCGGACCTGAAGTTCAAGCCCTACAACGCTCGCTTCCCGGAGCGCATCCGCGAGCATGGCGGCGATTGCTTCGCGGCGATCCGGCAGAAGGACCTGCTGGTCCATCATCCCTATGAGAGCTTCGACGTCGTCGTGCAGTTCCTGCAGCAGGCGGCGCGCGACCCCAATGTCGTCGCGATCAAGCAGACGCTCTACCGCACCTCCGCGAACTCGCCGATCGTCAAGGCGCTCACCGAAGCGGCCGAGGCCGGCAAGTCGGTGACGGCGCTGGTCGAGCTCAAGGCCCGCTTCGACGAGGAAGCCAATATCCGCTGGGCCAAGGAGATGGAGCGCGCCGGCGTCCAGGTCGTCTACGGCTTCATCGAGCTCAAGACCCACGCCAAGCTGTCATTGGTCGTGCGCCGCGAGGCGGGGCAGCTCGTCAGCTACTGCCACATCGCGACCGGCAACTACCACCCGATCACGGCGCGCATCTATACCGACGTCTCCTTCTTCACCGCCGATCCGGTGATCGCGCAGGACGTCGCCCGCATCTTCAACTTCATCACCGGCTATGCCGAGCCCGCTGGTCTCGAGCGGATGGCCGTCTCGCCGACCAGCCTGAAGCAGCGCCTGCTCGCCGACATCGCCGAGGAGATCGCCCATGTGAAGGCCGGCCGCAAGGGCGCGATCTGGGGCAAGTGCAATTCGCTGGTCGATCCCGAGATTATCGACGCGCTCTATGACGCCAGCCAGGCCGGCGTCGAGATCGACTTCGTCGTGCGCGGCATCTGCTGCCTGAGGCCCGGCGTGCCCGGTCTATCCGAGAATATCCGGGTCAAGTCGATTATCGGCCGCTTCCTGGAGCATACCCGCATCTACGCCTTCGGCGCCGGTCACGGCATGCCGTCGCCCAAGGCCAAGATCTACATTTCCTCGGCCGACCTGATGCCGCGCAATCTCGACCGCCGCGTCGAGGCGCTGACGCCGATCCTCAATCCGACTGTGCATCAGCAGTTGCTGGATCAGATCATGTTGGCCAATCTGCTCGACAACGAGCAGAGCTGGACGATATTGCCCGATGGCGGCTCGCGCCGCATTGTCCCCGCGCCGAACGAAGAGCCGTTCAACGCGCATAAGTACTTCATGACGAACCCGAGTCTGTCCGGACGTGGAAAATCGCTCTCCAATTCAAGTCCCCGCTCCCTCTCGCGCCGAGGGGGACGCAAGGCCTGAGCTCAGGCATGCGCCGGGGCGGCTCGCGTTGTCCCATACGATCGCCATCGTCGATATCGGCTCGAACTCGGTCCGTCTCGTCGTCTACGAGATGCTGGCCCGCGCGCCGTCGCAGGTCTTCAACGAGAAGGAGATGGCCGGTCTCGGCCGGCAGGTCGCCTCGACCGGCCGTCTTGCCGACGATGCCATCGCCAAGGCGATCAATGCGCTGGTGCGCTTCCGCATCCTCTGCGAAGCCATGCATGTCGGCGAGATCCGCGTCATCGCGACGGCTGCGGCGCGCTATGCCAGCAACGGCCCGGAATTCATCGCCCGCGCCGAGGCGGCGATCGGGCAGCCGATCGAGTTGATCTCGGGCGGTCGCGAGGCCGTGCTCTCCGGCCTCGGCGTGATCTCGGGCTTCGACAACCCGGACGGCGTCGTCGGCGACCTCGGCGGCGGCAGCCTGGAGCTGATCTCGGTCAAGGACGGCGCGGTGGGGCAGGGTGCCAGCGTCCCGCTCGGCGGTCTCGCCCTGCTCGACCGATCGAAGGGCTCGCTCAAGGCGGCCGAGAAGATCGTCAAGGACGAGCTCGACAAGCTGCCGCAGCTCGCCGCCATGAAGGGCCGCGACTTCTACGCCGTCGGCGGCACCTGGCGCGCGCTCGCCACCCTCCACCAGCATCGCGCGGCCTATCCGCTGAACGTGATGCACGGCTACTCCGTCCCGACGCGCGACGTCGCCGATTTCGTCAAGCTGGTCGAACGGGCCGATATCTCGGTGCTCGACGCGATCGATTCCGTGTCCTCGGCCCGCCGTCCGCTGCTGGCCTATGGTGCGCTGGTGCTCGACGAGCTGATCAAGCGTGGCAAGCCGCGCGAGATCATCATCTCGGCGCAGGGCGTGCGCGAGGGCCTGCTGCACGAGCAGCTCTCGCCGGAGGAGCAGAGCGCCGATCCGCTCATGCAGGCCGCGCGCGATTACAATCTGCTGCGCGCCCGCGACCCGCGTCATGCGGCCGAGCTGATCAACTGGACCCGCGGCATCCTGGAGACGGCCGGCCTGCCGCAGGACGAGCCCTCCGGCCGGATGGTCGAGACCGTCTGCCTGCTCTCCGATATCGGCTGGCGCGCCCATCCCGACTATCGCGGCGAGCAGAGCATGAACGTGATCGCCCATGCCTATTTCACCGGCCTCGACCATGTCGGCCGGGCCTTCCTGGCGCTGACGATCTTCCATCGCTATGCCGGGATGAAGGCGAGTTCACCGGCTGCAGCAGGGTTGAAGACGCTGTTGCCGCCGGCGATCCTGACACGGGCGATGCTGATCGCGGCGATTTTCCGCGTCGCCTATCTGCTCTCGGCCGGCATGTCCGGCATCCTGCCGCGCATTCCGGCTTCCTGCGTCGACAATCGGCTGCTCCTGCGCTTCCCTGATGACCTCGCGGCGCTGGCGAGCGAGCGCGTCGAGGGGCGGCTCAAGCAGCTCGCGAAGCTGCTCGGCCGCGATTTCGAGATCGGGCGGCTCTGAGGTCTGTCGGCATTCGATCACCCAACCCTTGTCATTCCGGGGCGCGCTGCAGGCGCGAACCCGGAACCCACGACGGGGTGAGACATTCGGTGTGCGGTTGTCAGTGGAGTGCCTGATCGTGGGTTCCGGGTTCTTCGCTACGCGAAGCCCCGGAATGACAAAGGGCTGGCTCACCCCACCGCGCGCAGCCTTGCGAAGCCGGCATCGAGATCGGCCTTGAGGTCCTCGATGTCCTCGAGCCCGATATGGATGCGGACCGTCGGCCCCTTGAAGTCCGGCTTCGTCGCCGTGCGGTAGTCCTTGCAGTCGAAGGGCAGGACGAGGCTCTCATAGCCGCCCCAGGAGGCGCCGATCCCGAACAGGGCGAGCCCGTCCAGCATCGCGCCGACGGCCTTCATCGAAACGGGCTTCAGTTCGAAGGTGAAGAGCGAGGAAGCGCCGGTGAAGTCGCGCTTCCAGATCTCGTGGCCCGGCGCGCCCGGCAGGGCAGGGTGGAGGACACGGGCGACCTCGGGCCGTCCCTGCAGCCATTCGGCTACCGCGATACCGGCCGGCATCTGTTCCTTCAGGCGGATCGCCATCGTGCGCATGCCGCGCAGGGTCAGGAACGCGTCTTCCGGGGCAATGATGAGGCCGAGCTGGTTCCAGGCTGCGCGCAGCTTCTTGAACTGCTCCGGCGTGCGGGCCGAAACGGTGCCGATCAGCACGTCCGAATGGGCGGCGTAGTATTTGGTGCCGGCTTGCACCGAGAGATCGACGCCGAAGGCATGGGCATCGAAGAACAGCGGCGTCGCCCAGGTATTGTCCATCGCGACCGGGATGTCGCGCGCATGCGCTGCCGCCACGATGGCCGGGATGTCCTGCATCTCGAAGGTCTGCGAGCCCGGCGCTTCGGTCCAGACGGCCCTGGTGTTCGGCTTGAACAGCTCCGCGATGTCGGCGCCGACCAGCGGGTCGTAATAGGTCACCTCGACGCCCATCCGCTTGAGGAAGGTGTCGCAGAAGATGCGCGTCGGCCGGTAGACGCTGTCCGTCACCAGAACGTGATCGCCGGACGATAGCAGGGTCAGGAAGGCGAGCGTGCAGGCCATCAGCCCCGATGGCGTCACGACGACGCCGGCGCCGCCCTCGATCGTATTGGCGGCGGCCAACAGCGCGTCGATCGTCGGGTTGCCGTCGGTGCCGTAGGTGTAGCGCGCTTTGCGCACCAGGAAGTCCTCGGTGTTCGGATAGACGACTGTCGAGCCTCGTACGATAGGCGCATTGACAAAGCCGTAGCTGTCGGCCGGGTCGCGCCCTGCCAGCACGAGGCGCGTGCGCTCGCCGAGGCGCGCGAATTCAGGCGAAGTCAGCTTTTTCATGGAAAGGCACGGCCAGAAAAGGGGGAAATCATGGTCAGGCTTGACCACTCCCCACAAACTCGCATGTGATGTATGCAGGGAACAAGGGGCGGTTCATGCGTATGGCGGTTGCTTGACGCTCATGAATCGCTCTGGCAATCGACTCGAGGATATGGGGACGCCGCGCGAAAGCGGGATCAACCGAGCGGCGAAAAAGCCGCCGGCGGCGGGACCAGAAATATCTTCCGGCATCAGCCGGACAAGGGGTTCCAACGGGAGAGTACCGATGAAAAAGTTTGTTGCAGCCGCCCTCGCAGCAGGGATCGGCATGGCGCTGTCCGCGACCGGGGCCTCGGCCCAGGGCACGCTCGCGCAGGTCAAGCAGCGCGGCATCCTGAATTGCGGCTCGAATACCGGCCTTGCCGGCTTCGGCGTGCCGGACGCGCAGGGCAACTGGAAGGGGCTCGACGTCGACCTCTGCCGCGCTATCTCGGCGACGATCTTCAACGATCCCAACAAGGTGAAGTTCATCCCGCTTTCGGCCAAGGACCGCTTCACCGCGCTCCAGTCGGGCGAAGTCGACGTGCTCGTCCGCAACTCGACCTGGACGATGACGCGCGACGCCTCGCTCGGCCTGCTCTTCACCGGCGTGAACTACTATGACGGCCAGGGCTTCCTGGTCCGCAAGAAGCTCGGCGTGAACTCGGCGCTTCAGCTCAACGGCGCCTCGGTCTGCACCCAGCAGGGCACCACGACCGAACTCAACCTCGCCGACTATTTCCGCGCCAACAACCTCAAGTACGAAGTCGTCGCCTTCGCCAGCTCGGACGAGACGATCAAGGCCTATGACGCCGGCCGCTGCGACGCCTTCACCACCGACGCCTCGGGCCTCTATGCCGAGCGTCTGAAGCTGACGAACCCGGACGAGCACCTCGTGCTGCCGGAGATCATCTCCAAGGAGCCGCTCGGCCCCTCCGTCCGTAACAACGACCCGCAGTGGCTCAACCTGGTGAAGTGGACCCATTTCGCCATGCTGAACGCCGAGGAGCTCGGTGTGACCCAGGCGAATGTCGAGCAGCAGCTGAAGTCCGACAACCCGGAGATCAAGCGTCTGCTCGGCACCGAAGGCAAGTTCGGCGAGCAGGTCGGCCTGACGGCGGACTGGGTCGTCCGCATCGTCAAGCATGTCGGCAATTACGGCGAATCCTTCGAGCGTAACGTCGGCCAGGGCTCCCTGCTCAAGATCGCGCGCGGCCAGAACGCGCTCTGGACCAAGGGCGGTCTGCAATACGCTCCGCCGGTTCGCTAACAACCTTCCGGGGCGCCGGCCTGACCGGCGCCCCGTTTTCGTTTCGGGTGCGCGCTCCGAGGCGGCCTTTGCCGACGGTGCGCAAGATTTGAGTATTCGATTACCGCATGGTGCCGTCGCTGCTGTCGTCCAGGGCCCGTACCGCCATGGGAAAAGCAAGGATGCCGCCCATCTTCGCGATGGCATTCGCCGCTATGGCGGCCCTCGCGCCGGCTAGCGGACGGGCTGCTCCCGAGAGCGGCTTGCTGGAGCAGGTCAGGCATCGCGGTGCGGTGATTTGCGGTGCGGCGCCTTCGCTGGCCGGTTTCTCGATCCCCGACAGGCAGGGGCGCTGGACCGGCTTCGACGTCGATCTCTGCCGGGCGGTTGCCGCCGCGATCTTCGACGATCCCGAAAAGGTGCAATTCGTCCCGCTCCTGTCCAAGGACCGTTTCACGGCGCTTCAGGCCGGTGAGGTCGATCTGCTGTCGCGGACCTCGACCTGGTCGATGGCGCGCGATACCGCGCTCGGCCTCAACTTCACCGGCATTAATTTCTACGGCGGCGAAGGCTTTGTGGTTCGCGCCAAGCTGGGCCTCGCTTCGGCGCTTCAACTCAACGGCGCCTCGGTCTGCACCGAGCAGGGCACCACGACGGAGCTCAACGTCGCAGATTTCTTCCGCAGCCACGGCCTGAGATACGAGATCGTCACCTTCCAGGGCAGCGAGGAGACCGTCGACGCCTATGCCAGCGGCCGCTGCGACGCCTATGCTTATGACCGGGCGGGCCTCGCGATCCAGCGGATGAAGCTGGCGGCACCGCAAGAACACGTCATCCTGCCCGAGACGATCGCGAAGGAGCCGCTCGGCCCCGCCGTGCGCCATGGCGACGACCAGTGGTTCGATCTGGTCAAATGGACGCTCTTCGCCATGGTGAATGCCGAGGATCTTGGGGTCGGTCAGGGTAATGCCGCCGCGATGCGGGCTTCCGAGCGACCGGATATCCGGCGTCTGCTCGGAATCGAGGGGGATTTCGGCGAGGCGTTGGGTCTCGATCGCGATTGGGCCTATCGCATTCTTCGCGATGTCGGCAATTATGGTGAATCTTTCGAGAGAAACCTCGGTCGGGACTCGCCTCTGAGGATCGAACGTGGCCAGAATGCGCTTTGGACTCGGGGCGGCCTGCATACGCCCCGCCGATCCGCTGAGCAGGGCCGGGTCAAACCCGGTTCACGACGGAATGAAACGGAGCCGGAAGGCTCTGCGCGAGACGAAGGAAATACGGCGGGGTCCGGGTCGTCTGGCCCGGGACTTGCTGGCTAGCCGAGGGCGGGACCAACCTGCTCCGAACAGGGGACAACATGAGGATGATCGTTGCGTCGGCAGCTGCCGGCGCCGGATACCTGTCGCAGCGCACCGCGCGGGCGGGGACCGGGGGCTGAGACAAGCGCGCGCGGCCTGCCGGCCGGGCGCGATTCCAAAACCAGAAGAGTGGCACGGGCAACAAGACGACCGCGGCGCAACCGCACCGCCGCAGGATCGCCGGCCACGACAAGCGAAACAAAAAAGGGCGTGACAGGTGTCGAGCATTCCCCACGAACAGGTATCCCCAGGCAAGGCGTCGCTATTTTACGACCCGAAGATCCGGGGCTATGTCTATCAGATCGCTTTGGTGGCGATCGTCGTCTTCCTGGTCTGGTCGGCGGCATCGAACGCGATCGAAAACCTGCGCGCGCAGAAGATCGCCTCCGGCTTCGGCTTCTGGCACAACGCCGCCGGCTTCGACGTCAACCAGAAGCTGATCCCGTTCTCGGCTTCCGGCGGCTCGACCTATGGCGATGCGTTCATCGTCGGATTGCTGAACACGCTGCTCGTCGCTGGGTTGGGCATCATCTTCGCGACCTTCCTGGGCTTCTTCGTCGGCGTCGCCCGGTTGTCGAACAACTGGGTGATCTCCAAGCTCGCGATGATCTATGTCGAGGTCATCCGCAACATCCCGCTGCTGCTCCAGCTCTTCTTCTGGTACAATGCGGTGCTGAAGCCGCTGCCGAACCCGCGCCAGTCGATCGAGCTGCCGGCCGGTGCGCTGCTCAACAACCGCGGCCTTTACCTTCCCGATCCGCATCTGGCTCCCGGCGGCAGCCTGATCGTCTGGGCATTCCTGATCGGCCTTGTCGCCACCCTCGTTTTCCGCTCCTGGGCTCACAAGCAGCAGGCGGCGACCGGCCGGCAATATCCGATCGGCCTGGTCGCGCTCGGCCTGATCGTGATCCTGCCCACGCTGGTCTATTTCGTCATGGGTCGGCCGGTCACCTTCGTCTATCCGGAGCTTGCCGGCTTCAACCTGCGCGGCGGCATCCAGATCTTCCCGGAATTCGTCGCGCTTCTGGTCGGCCTGACCACCTATACGGCCGGCTTCATCGCCGAGGTCGTGCGCGCCGGCATCCTCGCGGTGTCGAAGGGGCAGACCGAGGCGGCACACGCACTGGGCTTGCGCAACGGGCCGACGCTGAAGCTCGTCGTCATCCCGCAGGCGATGCGCGTCATCATCCCGCCGCTGACCTCGAACTACCTCAACCTGACCAAGAACTCGTCGCTGGCGGTCGCGATCGGCTATCCCGACCTCGTCCAGGTCTTCACCGGCACGGTGCTGAACCAGACCGGCCAGGCAGTCGAGATGGTCTCGATCACGATGGCGGTCTATCTGACGATCTCGCTGGTGACGTCGCTGTTCATGAACATCTACAACAAGCGCATGGCGCTGGTGGAACGGTGAGGGCTGTGCGATGACCGACGCAACAACCGAAAACGCGCCCTACGCCTTCGTCCGCAAGGAGACCCTCCAGCAGGAGCCGGCGCCGCTCTCCGTCGCCGGGCCTCTGGCCTGGATCAGGACGAACCTGTTCTCCAGCCCGCTCAATGCGATCCTGACGCTGCTCTGCGTCTGGCTCGTTGTCGATACGGTGCCGGGGATGGTCCGCTTCTACTTCCTCGACGCGGTCTGGACCGGTGCGAACCGCGACGCCTGCCTCGCCGACAAAGTCGGGCGCCCGGTCGGCGCCTGCTGGGCCTATGTCGCTGACCGTACCCAGTATTTCATCTACGGCTCCTATCCGGTGGCGGAGCGCTGGCGCGTCAACATCGTCTTCGCGATGTTCGCGCTCGGCGTGGTCTGGCTGCTCTGGAACAAGATGCCGCTGAAGAAGGTCGGGGTCTTCTTCTTCTTCGTCATCATGCCGGCGAGCGCCTTCATCCTGCTGCTCGGCGGCCCGCGCGCCGAGAGCTTCCTGCGCTTCCTGATCATCGTCACCTTCGCGCTGGCGGTGCTCTATCTGGTGCTCTCCTTCGCGCCGGGGCTGATGAAGTTCTGGATCGGCGAGGGGCAGCTCGCGGTCGAGGAGGCGATGCCGGCCTGGCAGCGCTTCTACGGGCCCAAGCGTCTGATCCTGATCTCGCTCGTCATCTTCGGGGTCCTGGCGATCCTGGCCGACAAGATCGGGTTGCCGCGCGTCGATACCGGCCTCTGGGGCGGCATGACCGTGACCTTCCTGATCTCGGCGGTCGGCATCGTCTTTTCGCTGCCGCTTGGCGTGCTGCTGGCGCTCGGCCGCCGCTCGCGGCTGCCGGCGATCCAGCTGCTCTCGGTGATCTTCATCGAGTTCGTGCGTGGCGTGCCGCTGATCACCGTGCTTTTCATGGCCAACACCATGCTGCCGCTCTTCGTGCCGCAGGAATGGTCGCCGGACCGGCTGCTGCGGCCGCTGGTCGGCGTCGCGCTCTTCGCCGCCGCCTATATGGCGGAGGTGGTGCGCGGCGGCCTGCAGGCGATGCCGAAGGGCCAGTACGAGGGCGCGATGTCGCTCGGCCTCGGCTACTGGCAGATGATGCGCCTGATCATCCTGCCGCAGGCGCTGCGCATCGTGATCCCGGGCATCGTCAACACCTTCATCGGGCTGTTCAAGGATACGACGCTGGTCACCATCGTCGGCATCTTCGACTTCCTGCGCACCATCGAGGCGACGCTGATCGATCCGACCTGGGCCACGCCCACGACCCGGTCGACAGGTTACGCTTTCGCCGCCATCTTCTATTTCCTGTGCTGCTGGGGAATGTCGCGCTATTCGATCGCGGTCGAAAAGCGCCTCGCCGCCGGCCAAAAACGTTGAGAGGAACGACAACCATGGCAATGGCAGAAACCAAGACGACCGGCTCCCGCCCCGCGGCGCTGAAGCAGACCTCGCTGAATACCGCGACCGCCGTCGAGATGATCGGGGTGAACAAGTGGTACGGCGAGTTCCACGTGCTGCGCGATATCAACCTGAAGGTCGGCCGCGGCGAGAAGCTGGTGATCTGCGGCCCGTCCGGCTCGGGCAAGTCGACCATGATCCGCTGCATCAACCGCCTGGAGGAGCACCAGAAGGGCCAGATCATCGTCGACGGCACGGAGCTCACCAACGATCTCAAGAAGATCGACGAGATCCGTCGCGACGTCGGCATGGTCTTCCAGCACTTCAACCTGTTCCCGCATCTGACGATTCTCGAGAACCTGACGCTGGCGCCGATCTGGGTGCGCAAGATGCCCAAGAAGGATGCCGAGGAGATCGGCATGCACTATCTCAAGCGCGTCAAGATTCCCGAACAGGCTCATAAATATCCGGGCCAGCTCTCGGGCGGCCAGCAGCAGCGCGTGGCGATCGCCCGCTCGCTCTGCATGAGCCCGAAGATCATGCTGTTCGACGAGCCGACCTCGGCGCTCGATCCGGAAATGGTCAAGGAGGTGCTCGACACCATGGTCTCGCTGGCCGAGGAGGGCATGACCATGCTCTGCGTCACCCACGAGATGGGCTTCGCCCGTCAGGTCGCCGACCGCGTCATCTTCATGGATGCCGGCCAGATCGTCGAGATGAACACCCCCGACGCGTTCTTCAAGAACCCGCAGCACGAGCGCACCAAACTGTTCCTCTCGCAGATCCTGCACTGAGAAAAGAACGGTTCATCGAGTGATCGAAGCGCGCCGGCCTGGCCGGCGCGCTTTTTGTTGGGTGACCGCTTCCGAGAATGTGCTGATTTTACACAGAAGCGCGGGTCATCCCGGCCGGAGCGAAGCGCAGAGCCGGGATCCATGCCTGAACCATGATCGGAAGCGCTCTGGCATGGATCCCGGGTCAAGCCCGGGATGACCCGCGTTTACGTGAAATGCCCTCCGTGCCGTCTATGGCGAGGGCGCTTACTTGCCGTCGCGCGCCTTCACCGCCTGGTCGGGGAAGTCCGAGAACAGGCCGTCGAGTCCGATCGCGAAGAACGCCTTGTACTCGGCGCTCGCCTCGCCCTTGAAGTCGGAAGCCAGCCGCTTCGGCTCGCTGCGGAAGGTCCAGCTATGGACCAGCAGGCCCGCCGCATGGGCGTCCTTCACGACATTGGTCGGGGCGATCAGCGTGCGGTCGCGCTCGTCGATCGCGCCGTCACCGTTGAGGTCCTGCGGCTTGCCGTCGGCACCGATCGTCTGCTTGGCGCCGATCAGATAGGGCTTCCACGGGCCCACGCCGTCGGCATAGGTCGCGATCTCCTTGAGGCCCTCAGTCGAGAGCATGTCCTGGAAGGTCCGCTTGTCGCCGAGCACGGCGAAGTCGTAGGGCCGGTCGAAGGGCGCGGCGAGCGTGACCTTGCCGTCCTTGTCGACGCCGTCGCCATCGACGAGCTGGACGAGGCGCAACTGCGTCTTCGGGCGCAGGTATTTCAGGTTCGCCGTTTCGAAGCTCTGGATGAAGACCGGCGCGGTCTTGTCGGTCCAGCCGGCGGCCTTGAGCATGTCCAAAAGCTTGTCCTCGAAGGCGAGGCCGAGCGCGGCGTGATAGGTCGGGTGCTTGGTCTCGGGATAGATGCCGATGGTGCGGCCGGTGCGGGCGCTCTCCGCCTTGGCGAGGTCGATCACCTCCTGGAAGGTCGGGATCTGGTACTTGCCGTTATGCGATTGGTCGCGATCGGCGAAGGCCTGCTTGGCCTTCAGCGTCTTGATCTCGGCCACGGTGAAATCGTTGGCGAACCAGTCGGTGGTGTCGACGCCATCGACCTTGCGGGTGGTCTTGCGATTGGCGAATTCCGGGCGCTCGGCGACATCGGTCGTGCCTGATAGCATCGGCTCGTGGCGCACGATCAGCACGCCGTCCTTGGTCGAGACGAGGTCGGGCTCGATGAAATCGGCACCCTGCTGGATCGCGAGCTTGTAGCCCTCGATCGTATGCTCCGGCAGGTAGCCGCTGGCGCCGCGATGGGCGACGACGATCGGCTTCTGGCCGGACAGCGTCGGAGCGGCTTGCGCAAAAGCGGCCGGCGCCTGGAAGGCCAGGGCGGCGAGGAGCGATGTCGAGAGAAGGAAGTGCTTTGTCATGGTCTGGCTCAGCCTCGCGAAAATGCGTGGGACCTTAAGGCGGCGGATATGACACGGCCATGAAGGCGAGCGCTTGGATTTGAGCGGAGTGTAGCGGCTTTCACCTGACTTGGGAGTGGTCGGGAATCGGATAGTGTGCGAGCCGCGTTTCGGACGAGCACAGGTATCATGGCTGAACGACGATACGGCGAACCCGTGCCCAAGACGATCGAAACGATTGCCGGCGCGGATTGGTATGGCGACGAACTCAACCGGCAGCGCTACCAGAGCACGCCGTTCGCCGATCTCGATCTGAGCGAGGCCCGGAACACTGGCTGCGTCTTCACCGAATGCACCTTTCGCCGGGCGCGCTTCAACGGATCCACGCATCACAGCGCGGCTTTCGTGAACTGCACCTTCGCGGGGTGCAATTTCTTCGATACGACCTTCACCGAATGCAAGTTCGTGGGCAGCATGTTCGATGGCTGCCAGTTCGACAGCATGCAGGTCGTCGCTGGCGACTGGTCGTTCACCGGCCTTCCCGGAGCGGACCTGCGCAAAGCGAGCTTCCGGGGCACCCGATTGCGCGAGGCGGACCTGACCGGCGCGCGCTGCCAGGAGGGCTCGATCCGAGACGTCGATCTGTCAGGCGCCTGGCTGCACAGCGCCGATTTCTCGAATTGTGACCTGAGAGGCAGCGATCTCAGTGCGCTGGAACCTGCGAACACGCAGATCAAAGGCGCGATCATCACGATCGATCAGACGATCATCGTCGCAAAGGCGCTGGGGCTGGACGTCCGCCGAAAGTGACCTCGCGCGGATGACCACAGCAGCCCTGCCCGGAAACGGGCGCGGTTGCCTGCCCATGAAAAACCCGCTCCGGCAAGCCGGGGCGGGTTTCGTTCGAGCGCTGATGCGAGCGGGAGACTGTTTGGGCGCTACCGTCCCGTCCCGCAAAATCTCAGCGGCGGTTCTCGAGGGTCGTCTTGGCGTCGAGGCGCTTGGAGGCCGGCGGGGTGTAGTCCGGCTGCTGGGTGGCGCAGGCGGCGAGGCCCAGCGCGACGAGGCTCAGGATGACGATGCGGCTGGCGCTTTTCATGTGTGGAGATCCCGTTGGCCGCGACATGCGGTTGCATCGTCTTTCCCCTTGTGAAACGACCGCGTCAAGAGTGTGGCGCCGGGGCCTTCATGTCCCAGCGTCATGTTTGAACCGGTCGAATCTGTTCGGCCTCGCCTTTGCGGCATTCCGGAACGCGTCCGGCCATGCCAGGATTGAAGTGTCATGACCCCAGCCGCCCGGATCAGCGCCGCCATCGAGGTGCTCCAGGATATCGTCGAACGCCGCCGGCCGGCCGCCGATTCGCTCAAGGATTGGGGCCTGTCGCGCCGTTTCGCCGGTTCGAAGGATCGCGCGGCGGTCGCCTCGCTGGTTTATGACGCGCTCCGGCGCAAGGCCTCCTCCGGCTATGCGATGGCGTCCGAGGCGCCGCGCGCGCTCGTCCTCGGCATGCTCGCGGGACTGCGTGGCCTCGGCGTTGCCGAGATCGCACAGCTCTGTTCCGGCGAGAATCACGCTCCGCAGCCCCTGAGCGATGACGAGACCGCGTTGCTCACCGCTTTCTCGGTCGAGGGCGCGCCCGACTGGGTTCAAGCCGATGTGCCGGAATGGCTCTGGCCGTCTTTCCAGGCGGGTTTGGGCGAGGCTGCCATCGCGGAGGGCGAGGCGCTGGCCGCTCGCGCGCCGATCGACCTGCGCGTCAACCGCCTCAAGGCCGGTCGCGACGCCGTGCTGAGCGACCTTTCCCATCTCCAGCCGGAGCCGGGCCCCTGGTCCCCCGACGCCTTGCGCTTCCAACCCGGCCATGACGGCCGCGGCCCCTCGCTCCAGACCGAACCCGGCTTCTTCGCCGGCGCTTTCGAGATCCAGGACGAGGGCTCGCAACTGGTGACGCTGCTCGCCGGCGCGAAGCCCGGCCAGACAGTGATCGATCTCTGCGCGGGGGCAGGGGGCAAGACGCTGGCGCTCGCCGCGCTGATGGCCAATCGCGGCAGCCTCTACGCCACCGATCTCGACAGCCGCCGGCTTGCGCCGCTGCATGACCGGCTGGCGCGCTCGGGTGCCGGCATCGTCGAGGTCCGCATTCCGCGTTCGCGCGGCCATGAGCCCTTCGCCGATATCGCCGGCCAGGTCGATCTCGTGCTGGTCGATGCGCCCTGCACCGGTTCCGGCACCTGGCGACGCAACCCCGATGCGAAATGGCGCGTGCGCCCCGGCGCACTGGCCGAGCGCATCAAGGACCAGGCCGAGGTGCTGGCGCGCGCCGCGAGGCTGGTGAAGCCGGGCGGCCGTATCGCCTATATCACCTGCTCGGTGTTGCCGGAGGAGAACGACGAGGCGATCCGCGCCTTCCTCGGCAAGCATGCGGGCTTCACCGCCATCGCACCGATCGACCTGCTCAAGGGCGCCGAGAGCGACTTCTCGCTGCTCGCTCGCTTTGGCACAGCTTACGGCCTGCAGCTCTCGCCGCGGCGCACCGGGACGGACGGGTTCTATCTGGCCTGTCTCCAGCGCGGGGATTGAGACTGTCGCGGGCGTTGCGCGCGCCCGCGCGATCCATTAACGGAACGCCATGACGAGCGCTCAGCCCCATCACGACTCCATCCTCATCATCGATTTCGGCTCGCAGGTGACGCAGCTCATCGCGCGGCGCATCCGCGAGATCGGCGTCTATTGCGAGATCGCCCCGTTCCAGTCCGCTTCCGAGGCCTTCACCCGGATGAAGCCGAAGGGCGTGATCTTCTCCGGTGGCCCGGCCTCGGTGCCGGACGAGGGCAGCCCGCGCGCCCCCGAAGCGGTCTTCTCTGCCAATATCCCGCTGATGGGCATCTGCTACGGTCAGCAGACCATGGCACACCAGCTCGGCGGCAAGGTCGAGGGCGGCCACGCCGCCGAGTTCGGCCGCGCCGATGTCGAGATCGTCACCCCCTCGGCCCTGTTCGAGGGCGTTTGGGAAGAGGGCGGTCGCTATCCGGTCTGGATGAGCCATGGCGACCGGGTCACGCAGCTCCCGGCCGGCTTCACCGTCAAGGCGACCTCCGAGAACGCCCCCTATGCGGTGGCGAGCGACGAAGAGCGACGCTTCTACACCACGATGTTCCATCCCGAGGTGGTCCACACCCCCGATGGCGGCAAGCTGCTGCGCAATTTCGTCGTCGAGATCTGCGGCTGCAAGCCGGACTGGAGCATGTCGGCCTACCGCTCCGAGATGCAGAAGAAGATCCGCGAGCAGGTCGGCACCGGCCGCGTCATCTGCGGGCTCTCCGGCGGCGTCGACTCGGCGGTGGCGGCGGTGCTGATCCACGAGGCGATCGGCGACCAGCTCACCTGCGTCTTCGTCGATCACGGCCTGATGCGGATGAACGAGGCCGAGGAGGTCGTCCGCCTGTTCCGGGATCACTACAACATCCCGTTGGTCCATGTTGAGGCCGAAGAGCTTTTCCTCTCGGAGCTCGCCAAGTGCGGCGCCGATCCGGAGGCCAAGCGCAAGACCATCGGCCGGCTCTTCATCGACGTCTTCGATGCCGAGGCCGCCAGGCTCGGCGGCGCCGATTTCCTGGCCCAGGGCACGCTCTATCCCGACGTGATCGAGAGCGTCTCCTTCTCCGGCGGCCCTTCGGTGACCATCAAGAGCCACCACAATGTCGGTGGCCTGCCCGAACGCATGAAGATGAAGCTCGTCGAGCCGCTGCGGGAATTGTTCAAGGACGAGGTCCGCGTGCTCGGCCGCGAGCTCGGCCTGCCCGAGGCTTTCGTCGGACGTCATCCCTTCCCGGGTCCGGGCCTCGCCATCCGCTGCCCCGGCGAGATCACCAAGGAGAAGCTCGACATCCTGCGCAAGGCGGATGCGATCTATCTCGACGAGATCCGCAAGGCGGGCCTCTACGACGTGATCTGGCAGGCCTTCGCCGTGCTGCTGCCGGTGCGCACCGTCGGCGTGATGGGTGATTACCGCACCTACGACCATGTCTGCGCGCTGCGTGCCGTGACCTCGGTCGATGGCATGACGGCGGATTTCTATCCCTTCGACATGAATTTCCTCGGCCGCGCCGCGACCCGCATCATCAACGAGGTCAAGGGCATCAACCGCGTCGTCTACGACGTGACGAGCAAGCCCCCCGGCACGATCGAGTGGGAGTGAGGGTTATTTTCCTATTCTTATAAGAATAGATTCAGATTACCCAAAGATGATGTGATCTAAGCCCGCGTAACAGCGGGCTTTTTTCATCTTTCCACAGAATTTCTGGAATCAAGTAAAAGAATATCGATTCCGAGGTCTTATGGCATTGTGCATGGTATGGCGCTCGATGCTTGGCCTGAGCTGCCTTGATGCCATACAGCGTTCATTTGGTGGATCATGGTATTGGCGCGGTGTAACCCGTTGCTGTGCCAGGGAAATCCACCCCGTCGCCGCGCATGGTATCGAATTCCCGCCCGATACCATGATGATCTGGCGTTAGCTCAGCAATTCCAGCATCTTATCCCAGGTCCAGCTCCGTCACGTTGTTGATGATGCAGTCGCGTCGTCAATGAGCAGTGCTTACGCGCTGGTTCGCAAACCCAACCACACAAAGGTCCGCGCTTGTGCTAAAGTAATGCCACGTCATTACTTTGAAATCACGTCAACGTCTGCGCGTATAGTTGTGGCGTCAGCAAAGGAGATGTATGAACGATCGTGAATTGTTGGAGTTGGCAGCCAAGGCAGCGGGTTATGTCGAATGCAAATACTTTGGCTTCGTCGAAGGTGTCGAATGGTGGCAGGTTTTTGATGGACAGCGGTGGCTCAATTGGAACCCTCGCGATAACGACGGCGACGCGCTTCGGCTGGCGGTGACGCTGAAAATCACCCTGGACTTCAGGGGTATCAGCGAGCGCGTGCCAAGCCTCGTGTACGCCAACCTGCCAAAAACAAGACTTTGGTTTAGAAAAGACGGCCCGCATTGGGTGAGTGTTGAATACGTGCCCGAAGAAATGTGGACGAGCGGCGTAAAGGAAGATGTCAAGTTCGCGAATTGGTACATGCAAGATCAACCCGGAATGGTTCGAGGGCTTGAGGCCGCCAGCCGCCGCGCCATCGTCCGCGCTTCCGCTGCCATCCAGCAGGCTAAGGAGGAAGCATGACTGAGAAGGCGAACTTCTACCGCAGCTTTGATGGAATGTGCTGGCCTGCGCCTTGCGAGCGCTTGGGCGAGATCGAGTGGCGCGCCAGATATGCGACGCCAGCGCGCTCCGACTTGCTGATGATGGCTTCTGTGCTTGCCGCCTACCAAGAACTGATCGGCATGCCTTCAAAGAAGCGGGACAGGATCATCAAGGAGCTGCGCAAAGGCCCTGGCATTGATCGCGCAGCGTCGGATCTTCAATCCAGGAGAGCAGCATGACCACCGACGAAGTTCTCCGAGTGAGCTCCGACGACATCCTGTACAGGCTCCGCCAGGAAGAGCAGGAGAGGGCCGAAGCGCTTCGCCGCTGGAGGGCAAACGCCCACGGCGGCAGCGCGCGGGACGACGACCATGTTCACACGCTGGTCCGGGATGCCGCCTTTGAGATCGTGCGGCTCCGAATCGCGCTGAATGAGTCAACTAGGCCCGAGCGTACTCCCTGAACATTTTTCGAAGGGTGCCATATTCCTTGACGCGAGGGCGGAGTTCACATTTTGTGATTTCGCGCTTTGCGAAAGAGGGGCCGTCCCCTTCCCAGGAAACCGGCCCCTCCCCATCCCGCTAAGGGATGTTCACGAAAGGGGTCTGCTTAGCGGTTAGCCCCGCGGCAGACCCCGACAGTGGGAGCGAACATGCTCCCAGCGGTTCAGACGGAATCGCACGTAGTCACGCACGACCACCGGCTGGTTGATCGGACACATCACATAAATCACCTCCTTCCAGGGGAGCACCCCTTGCCACAGGTGCGCCAGAAGGCGGTCGTATGTGCCTGACCGATTCGGTATTTAGCATGGCTTCGCGCTCAATCGCGAGACGCCGACGCTGGCCTCCACAGCTGTCCCCAGTTTTCGCTATTTGTTCCCGGCCTTTTTGCCATTTCTGAACATGGCATTTTTCATGGTATTGAGAAAATCGAACCGGGCTAACATGCTGAAATTGCTGGTAGTTTTTGACTCGTTGACAAGTGAGTGGGAATGATCGGAGATAGCGCGATCCGCTCGGATTGCGCTCGGGACTGATCATGGATCGTTGAGATTGAATCCACCCGCCATGGGCCGACCATCTCGGCCCATGGCGGGTGGATTTTTCGTTTGAGCCCTCAGACGCCTGCCGGCGTTTGCCTCTCCGAAACAACTGCCGGTCAGTATGGCTATCTGCTCTCCGGAGGTGGATGTGGAAACGTCGCTCTATCTGCCCGTCAAGCGCTTCCTCGAAGGGCTGGGCTATACCGTGAAGGGCGAAATCGGGCCCTGCGATCTCGTCGGGCTTCGCGACGGCGACCCCTCCGTCGTCGTGATCGGAGAGCTGAAGCTGAGTTTCAATCTCGAACTTATCCTGCAGGGCGTGGACCGACTGAGCCTCGGCGACGAGATCTGGTTGGCGGCCCAGCTCTCCGCGAGAGGCAAGGGGCGCGAGAGCGATCCGCGCTATCGCAACCTCTGCCGCCGCCTCGGCTTCGGCTTGCTCGGCGTCTCGAAGGCCGGCCATGTCGATATCCTCGTGTCTCCGGCGGCGCCGACGCCGCGCAAGGACCCGCGCCGGCGCTCGCGGCTGGTGGACGAGCACAAGCGTCGCCGGGGCGACCCGGCCATGGGCGGAGGCACGCGCAAGCCGATCATGACGGCCTATCGCCAGCAGGCTCTGGCCTGCGCGGCGGCCATGGCGGCGGAGCCGATGCGCCCGCGCGACCTCAAGCCGTCCTGCCCGGATGCGCAGAAGATCCTGCATCGCAATGTCTATGGCTGGTTCGAGCGTTCCGGGCGCGGCGTCTATGCGCTGACCGAGACCGGTCGCAGCGCGCTGGCGACATGGCAGGCTGAGCTTCCGGTGAGCCCGGAGGCGTCGGGTATCGCGGCCTGAGTGCAGCCATCCCCTTGCCATGGCTGTGTCTCATCGCGATCGTAGAGCCTCCGGCGATCGTTCGGATGGCCTGAAAGGGGTTGTGACGATGACGCAGAGATGTCTGGTGGCCGGAGGAGCCCTGTCGCTCGTGGCGTTGACGCTGGCGGCCTGCCAGAGCGATGCGCAGCAGGCTCCGATGGGAACCGCGCCAGGCTTGGCCAGCGCGTGCATCGAGGATGAGGCCGAGGCACTGGCGGGCAAGGCTCGTATTGGTGACGCTGAAGCCCAGCAAGCCACCGGCGCGACCATCGTGCGGCAGATTCGCCCGGGGCAGGGCGTGACGATGGATTACCGCCCGGAGCGGGTGACCATCGAGACCAATTCGAAGACCGGCAGGATCATCCGCGCCTATTGCGGGTAGCCGTGCAGCGAAGGCGTCTCTGGGCCTTCTGAAGCTGCCGAGACGGTCGTCGCGACGCTAAACCTTCAAACGAAAAAACCGCCCGAAAGGGCGGTTTTTAAAGCGAAATCAGATCGGGAGGCCAAGCCTCACTTGATCTTGGTTTCCTTGAACTCGACGTGCTTGCGCGCGACCGGGTCGTACTTCTTCTTCGACATCTTCTCGGTCATCGTGCGCGAGTTCTTCTTCGTCACGTAGAAAAAGCCGGTGTCGGCGGTCGAAAGCAGTTTGATCTTGATCGTCACGGCCTTGGCCATGGGTCTATCCTCGAGCCATGCGGGCCAAAGGCCCTCGGAAAAGAAAATGGCCGGGCGAACCCGGCAAACCGTCAGCGCGGGAAATGCCGCAAAGGGCCGGCGAAGTCAAGGAAGAATAGCTTCCCGGACCGTGCAGCCGTTTCAGAGCTCCTCGCGCACGAAGCTGCCGCGCTTCTCCCAGTAGAACGGGACGGGCAGATAGGGCGCGAAACCGCCCTCGATGCGGGCCTCGACCTCCTGGATGATCACCTTGGTGATCGTCGGCAGGTCGAGCTCCTTGGCTTCGTCGAAATTGACCCAGACCAGGTCGACCAGTTCCGAATCGGGGCCGATGATCCCGTCGACCCGCTTGGCGACGGCGGAAGCGTCGATCGTGAAGAAACGGGTGTCGAATCGCTTCGGCCGGCGTGGCGGCGTGATCGCGCGGGCGACGAAGGTCACCGCCGAGAGATCGGGATAGATCCCCTGCGCGGCGAAGTCGGTCCAGCTTCCGGGGGGCGGGGCATCCGGTGCACCGAACTCGTCGGAGCCGAAGAGCAGGCCGGTTTCCTCGAAGGTCTCGCGGATGGCGGCCATCGCCAGCGCGCGCGCCTTGCCGGCGCTGGGGCGCAGGCAGCGCTTGCCGAGCCGGTCCTCGCAGATCTGCGGCACCGCGCCGGTCGCGACCATGCGGCGGTCGCCATCATCGACCCGCCCGCCGGGGAAGACGTATTTGCCCGGCATGAATTTGTGGCTCGCATGGCGCTTGCCCATCAGCACCTTGGGCCGTGCGCCGCTGCGATCCAGGATCATCATGGTCGCGGCGTCCTTGGGACGCTGGTTGGCGGTCGTGCGCGCCCGCTCGGCCTGGGTGAGGGTGACGGTGTGGTCGGTCATGGGCGTGAATCCGAAGGGGGCAGGGGCTGGCGCTCGGGGCGTTCGGGCTCGCCGCCGAAGCCATGCATGCGCACGGCCCATTGCAGGCCGACGACGCCGCCCTTCACGGGCTGCATCAGCGCGATGGAGAGGATCAGAGTCAGTGCCGGCCAGACGACCATGTGCAGCCACATCGGCCAGTCGCCGAGTTTCTCCGCCAGGAGCAGGCCGCCGACGATGATATGGCCGACGATGGTGATGACGATATAGGGCGGCAGGTCGTCGGCGCGCTGGTGATGCAGATCCTCGCCGCAGGCCTCGCATCGATCGACGGGCTTCAGGAAGGCACGGAACAGCCGGCCTTTCCCGCAATGCGGGCAGCGGCCTCTCAAACCCCGCGCGACCGCCTGGCGCCAGTCGCGCGCATCGAGATGCGTCTCCGCGCTGTGGATCTGGACAGCCATCACCGCCTCTTGCCGGTCTTGCTCTTGCCCGGCTTGCTTTTGCCGAAGCCGCCCCCGCCTGGCTTGCCCTTCTTGCCGAAGCTTGCCGCCGGCCGGCTCGTCCCGAAGGGCACGGCCCCGCCGCGTCGCTTGCCGGCGCGTCCCGTCGCCACGATACGCCCCTCCGAGAGCAATTCGAAGCGCAGCGCGCCCGCGACCGGCGCGGCCTCGACCAGCTTGACATGGACCCGGTCGCCGAGCCGCCAGCTCTCGCCGGTTCGCTCGCCGATCAGCGCATGCGCGGCCTCGTCGTAGCGATAATAGTCACCGCCGAGCGTGGAGGCCGGAATGAACCCGTCCGCGCCGGTCCCGTCGAGCTTCACGAACAGCCCGGCCTTGTGCACGCCGCCGATGCGCCCGTCGAAGCTCGCGCCGATCTGGCCGGCAAGGAAATGCGCGATCAGGCGGTCGGTGGTCTCGCGCTCGGCCGCCATGGCGCGCCGCTCGGCCGCCGAAATGCGGGTCGCGACCTCGCGCAGCTCCGCAAGCGTCGTGCTCTTCGGCAGGCCGTCATCGCCGAGCTTCAGCGCCGTGATCAGGGCGCGATGCACGATCAGGTCGGCATAGCGCCGGATCGGCGAGGTGAAATGAGCGTAGCGGCGCAGGTTCAGGCCAAAATGCCCGTAATTCTCGGCGACGTACTCGGCCTGCGCCTGCGTGCGCAGTACGACCTCGTTGATCAGCGTCTCGTTCTCAGAGCCCTTGATCATGGCGAGGATGCGGTTGAACAGCACGGGCCTCAACGCCCCGTCCTGCGGCAGCTTGATGCCGATCGAGGCCAGCACTTCGCCGAGCGCCCGCATCTTCTCCAGCGAGGGCTCGTCATGGCAGCGATAGATCAAGAGGCTGCCGGCCTTCTCCAGGGTCTCGGCCGCCGCGACATTGGCGAGGATCATGAACTCCTCGATCAGGCGATGCGCCGCGAGCCGGTCCGGTACGATGACGCGGTCGACCGAGCCATCGGGTTTGAGGATCAGCTTGCGCTCGGGCAGGTCGAGCTCGAGCGGCTGGCGCTGGTCGCGGGCACGGGCCGCGATGCCGTACGCCGCCCAAAGCGGCATCAGCACGCTCTCGCGGATCGCTGCGGTCTTCTCGTCGGTTTGCCCGTCGATGGCGGCTTGCGCCTGCTGGTAGGAGAGCTTCGCCGCCGAGCGCATCAGCACGCGGTGGAAGGAGTGGCTCTTCTTCGATCCGTCGGCCTTGAGCACGAGCCTGACGGCGAGCGCCGGCCGGTCCTCGTGCTCGCGGAGAGAACACAGATCGTTCGAGATACGCTCCGGCAGCATCGGCACGACGCGGTCGGGGAAATAGACCGAGTTGCCGCGCTCCAGCGCCTCGCGGTCGAGCGCCGAATGCGGCGTCACATAGGCCGCGACATCGGCAATGGCGACGGTGACGACGAAGCCGCCGGGATTGTCGGGGTTCTCGTCCGGCGCCGCATGGACCGCGTCGTCATGGTCCTTGGCATCGGCCGGGTCGATGGTGACGAGCGGCAGGTCGCGCCAGTCCTCGCGCCCTTTCAGGCTGGCAAGCGGCGCGTTCGCCGCTTCTTGAAGGGCTGCCGGCGGGAATTCGTGCGGGATGCCGTGGGCATGGATCGCGATCAGGCTGACGGCGCGCTCGGACTTGATCGAGCCCAGCCGCTCGCGCACCTGCGCCTCCGGTGGGCCGAAGCGGCTCTCACGGCGCAAGGAGACCGAGACGAGGTCGCCATCCTGCGCTTCGCCGGTGCGGCCCTTCGGGATGATGGCCTCGCGCCCCTGTGCCTTCTTGTCGATCGGTACCAGCCGGCCGGAACCGTCGGGCAGGGCGCGGAAGATGCCGAGCACGGCGGCCCTGGCCTTGCCCATCACCTTGAGGACGCGGCCGGAATAGCCGAAGCCCTCGACGCCGCGCAGACGCGTCAGCTTCAAAATGACCTGATCGCCGACACCCGGAGCTGGGCCGGCCGTCTTGTCCTTGCGGCGTCCCTCGCGGGTGCGCTCGATCAGGATTTGCGGCGGGGTGCCGTTCTCCGCCTCGTCCCATTCCAGCGGCTGGGCGACGAGATCGCCCTCACGGTCACGGCGCTTGATCTCGGAGAGCAGCACGGGCGGCAGCGCGCCGCGCGGGTGGACCGGGCGCTCCTTGCCGTCGCCGCCGATCTCGCCTTCCTCCGCCATCTCCTTGAGCAGGCGCTTCAGCCAGATATTGCCGCCGCCATCGAGGCCGAAGGCCTTGGCGATCTCGCGCCGGCCGACCTCGCGGCCGGCGGCGCGTTCTTCCTCGATGAAGTCGAGAATGGCCTCGCGGCTCGGATCAGGAACGGACACGGCCGGTACTCGGGGCGTTGGGCAGGGAAAAGCGTGACACGCCGCCTGTCTGCCACGGCTTGCGGCCGGGCGCCAGCATTGCGGCTCCAGAAGCAAGAAGGGCAGCCCTTGCGAGCTGCCCTTCCATTGCCGAACCGCGACCCGGCGAACCGGATCTGAAGGTGCGAAAACTCACGCGGAATAGAAACCCCAGCAAGAAGAGGTCCAGGTCCGCCCGCTCTGCACCAGCGGTTGATGACAATGAGACACTGGATCACCTCCTTTCAGTTGTTACCGACAAGAAGGAGGCTAAGGCGATTCTGTGGGGTTCGTAAATGCCAAAAAATGCGCTGGACGAGTACGAGGAAAGTCACGTTCCCGCCCGTGAATGCGGGAGGTCGGTCTTGCCCTGCCTAAAGAAGGAGCAGTGAAGTCTGCGGGGAAGGCACGGGCCGCGAGGCGTTACCCGTGCAGCTTCAATCCCTTGATGATCTTGTCGATCTCCTTGCGCTCGGCATGGAGTCCGATGCCGACGAGGTCCAGCGCATCCGTTGCCACCGCAACGACAGCGGCGCGGTTGTCCACGTCATTGCCGGTCGCGAACAGTTCTTTGGTATAGAGATGCGGCCTGACGCCGCGCTGCTGCGCCCGCTGGAGCGCGCTGGTGAGTTCCGCGGCGCTTGCCGCGAAGACCAGGACGGGCTGGCGGATCAGCGGCCCGTAGAAGCGGCCGGATGCATCCCGGTAGGCCTCGCCCGCGAGTTCCGGGGAGGTTCCGACGAGCCCGCCGGAGAGGAAGCTGGCGACATTGAGTTTTTGCCAGGTTGCGAGATCATCGCGAACCACGATGGCGATTTTGGTATCGTAACGCATGGGCTCATCGCTACCCGAGGCCGGGAAGGCCCGTCTTGAACGATCGTGCGGGCTGCAGCGGGACTGGGTTCGGCTCGGCACCGGCACTGACGGCATCGAGCGCATGGAGGCGTTCTTCCGCGGCTATGCCTATGACCCGCACCGCCACGACACCTATGCCTTCGGGCTGACGCTCTCCGGCGTGCAGTCCTTCGACTATCGCGGCGCAAGGCGTGACAGCCTCGGTGGCCATGCCATCGTCCTGCATCCCGACGAGGTCCATAACGGCCGCTCCGGCATCGAGAGCGGCTTCCGCTACCGCATGCTCTATGTCGAGCCGCGCCTGATCCGGCGGGCGATGGGCGAGGGCGGCCGCGCCTTGCCCTTCATATCCACAGCCGTTTCGCAGGAGCCGCATCTCGTCGCCGCTATCGCCCGCGCGCTGCGCGACCTCGACCAGCCGCTCGACGCGCTGGCGGCGGACGATCTGGTCGAACGGCTCGCGCAGGCCTTGCTCGCGCTCGATCCCTCAGTGGCGGGTGTTCGCTCCGCCCGGCTCGACGCTCCAGCGTTGGAGCGGGCGCGCGATTATCTCGATGCCCATGCGACGGAGACCGTCGATTCCAGCCGGCTGGAGGCTGTGACCGGGCTCGATCGCTTTGCTCTGGCGCGCCAGTTCCGTGCCGCCTTCGGCACCAGTCCCTATAACTACCTCGTGATGCGCCGCCTCGACCGCGCCCGCCGTTTGCTGGCCGAGGGGGCGCCCTTGGCCGATGCGGCCTTCGCCTGCGGCTTCGCCGACCAGAGCCATCTCACCCGCCAGTTCCGCCGCACCTATGGCGTCACTCCGGGGCGTTGGCGGGCTTTGCAGCCGCAAATCCGGACCTGAGGCCTGCGTCGAGCCCGCTTGCCCCGCCCGCCGCCTCCATGCTTGAAGCAGCGAAAGCCGGCTTTGCGGAGTATCTGACATGCAGCTTGGAGTGATCGGCCTCGGCCGTATGGGAGGCAATATCGTGCGCCGGCTGATGCGCGCCGGCCATGAATGCGTGGTCTATGATCGCGACCCGAAGCCGGGCCAGGCGCTCGCCGCCGATGGCGCGACGTTGGCCGCCGACCTCAAGGATATGGTCGCCAAGCTGAAGGCCCCGCGCGCGATCTGGGTGATGTTGCCGGCCGGCAAGATCACCGAGGCGACGCTGGCCGAGCTCGCCGGCCTCGTCGCATCCGGCGATACGCTGATCGACGGTGGCAATGCCTTCTGGAAGGACGATGTCCGTCGCGGCAAGGAGCTTGGGGCAAAGGGCATCCACTATATGGATATCGGCACCTCCGGCGGCGTCCACGGGCTCGATCGCGGCTATTGCCTGATGATCGGTGGCGACAAGGCGGCTTTCGACCGGCTGGAGCCGATCTTCGCGACGCTGGCGCCCGGCAAGGGCGAGATCGAGCCGACCAAGCATCGCGAGGGCCGCAACCCGACGAGCGAGCAGGGCTATCTGCATTGCGGCCCGACCGGCTCCGGCCATTTCGTCAAGATGATCCATAACGGCATCGAGTACGGCATGATGCAGGCCTTCGCGGAGGGCTTCGACCTGCTGCGCAACGCCTCGGCCAAGGAAGGCCTGCCGGCCGAATACGGCTTCGATTTCGATACCGCCGAGATCGCGGAGGTCTGGCGCCGCGGTTCGGTTGTCACCTCCTGGCTGCTCGATCTCACGGCCGAGGCGCTGGCCGCCGACGAGGAGCTGTCCTGCTATACCGGCAATGTCTCGGATTCCGGCGAAGGCCGCTGGACGGTCGATGCCGCCGTCGAGACCGCGACCCCGGCCGAGGTGCTGACCTCGGCGCTGTTCGCGCGCTTCCGCTCGCGCGTCGACCACACCTTCGGCGAGAAGGTCCTCTCGGCGATGCGCACCGGCTTCGGCGGCCATGTCGAAGCCAAGAAGCAGGGCTGAGACGGTGGCGCAGCCAGCAAGCGGCGGCCGCCCCGCCGTCATCCTCGTCATGGGCGTCGCGAGTTCGGGCAAGACCTCGCTCGGCGAGCGGCTGGCCGAGCGCCTGGGCTGGCCCTTCCGCGATGCCGATTCCTTCCATCCCCCTGAGAACGTCGCCAAGATGGCCGGCGGCACGCCGCTGAACGACGACGACCGCAAACCCTGGCTCGCGGCCATCGCCGCCTGGATCGATGATCTCCGGGCCAGGGGCGAGCACGGCATCGTCACCTGCTCGGCGCTCAAGCGCGCCTATCGGCAGGTGATCGTCGGCGACCGGCCTGATGTCGCGCTGGTCTATCTCAAGGGCTCGCGCGAGCTGATCGGCCGGCGCATGGCCGCCCGCCAGCACCATTTCATGCCGCCGGCCCTGCTCGACAGCCAGTTCGCCGCGCTGGAAGAGCCCGGCGACGACGAGAAGCCGCTGGTCGTCTCGGTCGAGGACAGCAAGGACGCGATCGTGCAGGACGTGGTCGAGCGGTTGGGGCTGTAGGCCTTCTTCTCACCGATCCATCCCATGCGGTCATCCCGGGCGACCGTAGGGAGACCCGGGATCCATTCCGGAACGTTTCCGGTGAAGGCTCAGGCATGGATCCCGGATCGGCGCGGCTTCGCCGCTTGTCCGGGATGACAGGGTGTTTCCACGCCTTTGCCTTCACGTCACCTCGAACCAGCTCCACAGCCCGAGGTCGAAGCGCTCCAGCACCGTCGACGAGATCAGCCAGCGGCCGGGGTTGTCGGCGATGAAGGCGATGTGCAGCTTCTTGCGCTCGGGAATCTGCACGGTGTCCAGGAAATAGTTCTCCCAGCCGTCGTCGAGCGGATGCAGCAGCCGGAAGCTGTGGCCATGGACGTGGAACGGCTGGACGAAGGCGGTGCGGTTGTCGATCGCCATCACGATCGGCGTGCCGCGCTTGACGCTGAACAGCGGCTTGCCCTCGAACGAGCCGGTGCCGCCATTGACCCGCCAGGGGGTGGCGAGGTCGACGCCCGAGAAATCGAGCTTCTGATCCTCGGTCAGCCTCGCTCCGCCCTCGATCACGAGTTCGGGACGAAGCGCATCCTGCATGCGCACGCCGAGGGGCAGGGCAGGGTTGAGCTTGAGGGCCGGCGCGGCCGCAGGCGGCACTTGCGGCTGGCCTGCCGTGACGATCCTGACCAATGGCAGCCCGCCGCCGATCAGCGCGCTGATATTCACGGCGGCGCCGACCTCGATCGGCAGGTCGAGGATGACGTCGTAACGCGTGCCCGGCGCGAAGGGCAGTTGCGAACGCACGGGTTCGAAACTCTCGGTCGGCTGGCTGTCGACCGCGATCACGGTCGCCTTTCCGCCGTCGAAGCGCAAACGCATGATCCGGGCGTTGCAGGCATTCGCGAGCCTGAGGCGGATGCGCGCGCCCGGCCGGGCGGTGATCGGCAGCGGCGGCGAGCGACCGTTGACGGTGACCCAACTGCCGAGGCGTCCGGCCGAGGCCGCGGCGTTGCCCTGCGGCACGAAGGGCTGGATCGCCTGGTCGTCGCCGATGAGCCAGTCCGTGACGAGGACCGGCAGATCGAGATCGACTGCCGGCGGCTCCTTCTCGGAGACGATGAGCAGCCCGCTCAGGCCTCGGCCGGCAGGCTCGGATGAGATGCTGGCCCGGAGCGGGCGATAGAGCAGGGTGCCCGAATCTTGCGGCGTGATCCGGAATGCGCCGGTCTCTCCGGGCGCGATCGGCGGGCGCGTGAAGCTGGCGGCGCCGTCGCGCTCAGCCTCGCCGCGCAGGCCGTACCAATGCAGGTCGAGCGGGGCGGTCGTCTTGTTCTCGAGCTTGAGGGCCAGGGTCTCGCCCTGCCTGATTCGCAGCGGCGGGGCGGGCGTGGCGCCGTCGAAAGCCCAGATTTCGGTCTCGACGGGCGGCGATGGGCGCAGGCGCACCTTCGTCGGCCCGGCAACGAGCGTCTGCCGCTGCGGTTCGGGGATGGGCTTGGCCGTGGGAGCTTGCGCTTGTGCGAAACCCGCCCGTGGCGCGAGCAGGCTGGTGCCGGCGAGCCCCGCCAGCCATTGGCGGCGCGTGAGCGGGGGCAGGACGGCGGCGGGCGGTTTCGTCATGCCATACCGCATAATCCGGTCGAACGGCTCTGGCGAGAGCCGGTTCCTGCCTGGCTTGCAAATGCCCGCCGGAAAGGCCGATTTGCAGAACCGTCATTTTTTTGCTGCATGGCCCGGCCGAAATGCGTATAGGCCTGCGGCTTGACGATGGCCGCGCTGCGTTTGCTCGCGCGCAGCGCTATCGGCCGGCGGGCGTGGCGGAATTGGTAGACGCACTGGTTTTAGGTACCAGCGGCGAAAGTCGTGGGGGTTCGAGTCCCTCCGCCCGCACCATCGGTCTAGTTTTTCGCGAGCGCGGCGGCGGTCGAAACCGGCGTCGCGCTTTGGACATTGAGACGTAAACGAGCTGTTGGCGGTAGAAAAATGAACGTGACCGAAACCCTGTCCCAGGGCCTCAAGCGCGAATTCCAGGTGGTGCTGAACGCCGCCGACCTGAAGACCAGGCTCGATGGCAGCCTCCAGGACCTCCAGGGCAAGGCCAAGATCAACGGCTTCCGCCCGGGCAAGGTGCCGGTCGCGCATCTGCGCCGCCTCTATGGCCGCTCGGTCATGTCCGACGTTCTGCAGAACGCCGTCAACGAGGCGAACCAGAAGATCGTCGCCGACAACAACCTGAAGCTCGCCTTCGAGCCGCAGATCCGCTTCCCCGAGAACAAGGAAGAGATCGAGGCCGCGATGGAGGCCAAGGGCGATCTCGCCTTCACCGTCGCGCTTGAGGTTCTCCCGAAGATCGAGCTCGCCGATCTCTCGGACGTCTCGCTGGTCAAGCCGGTCGCCGAGGTTCCGGACGCCGATGTCGACGCCGCGCTGCTGCGCATGGCCTCCGGCAACCGCAGCTACTCCACCAAGGGCGAGAAGGCCAAGGCCGAGAAGGGCGACCGCCTGATCATCTCCTTCGTCGGCACGCTCGACGGCGAGAAGTTCGACGGCGGTACGGGCGAGGGCATCCCGCTCGATCTCGGCGCCGGCCAGTTCATTCCCGGCTTCGAGGAGCAGCTCGAGGGCGCCAAGACTGGCGAGACCCGCACCGTCAAGGTGACCTTCCCCGAGAACTATGCGGCCGAGAACCTCGCCGGCAAGCCGGCCGAGTTCGAGGTCACCGTCACCGACGTGCAGGGCCCGGACGCCATCGAGATCAATGACGAGCTGGCCAAGGCCTTCGGCATGGAGTCGCTCGACAAGCTCAAGGAAGCCGTGAGCGAGCAGATCGGCCGTGACTTCACCGCTCAGTCGCGCCGCAAGCTCAAGAAGGGCCTGCTCGACGCGCTCGACGGCAAGTACACCTTCGAATTGCCGCCGACCCTGGTCGAGCAGGAGTTCGCCAGCGTGTGGAGCCAGGTCGAGGCCGACATGAAGCAGGCCAACAAGACCTTCGCCGACGAAGACACCACCGAGGACGCCGCCCGCGCCGACTACCGCAAGATCGCCGAGCGCCGCGTGCGCCTGGGCCTCGTGCTGGCCGAGATCGGCGAGCAGGCCAAGGTCCAGATCTCGGATGACGAGGTCACGCAGGCCCTGATCGAGCGCGCCCGTCAGTTCCCGGGCCAGGAGAAGCAGGTCTGGGACTTCTATCGCAAGAACCCGCAGGCTCTGGCTGAAATCCGCGCCCCGATCTTCGAGGAGAAGGTCGTCGACCATCTGCTCGGTCAGGTGAAGGTCGAGGACCAGACGGTTTCGCGCGAGGCGCTCTACGCCGACGACGATGCCGAGGAAGCCACCGAGGCCAAGCCGAAGAAGGCTGCCGCCAAGAAGACGAAGAAGGCCGAAGCCAAGGCCGACGACGCCTCCGCCTGAGCCTCACGGCAACCTTAACGACAGCTATCGCGCCGCCGGCCTTCGCGACCGGCGGCGCTTCCCTTTTCAGCCGCGATTGCCGTGCTTATGTGGGTGGCTTCCTAAACGCCGCCGATTCGATGTTTCGCCGGTTGCCCGGCGCCTTCACCTCAAGGACAGATCCATGCTTCGCGATCCGCTCGAGACCTACAACAATCTCGTCCCGATGGTGGTCGAGCAGTCGAGCCGCGGCGAGCGCGCCTTCGACATCTATTCGCGCCTGCTGCGCGAGCGCATCATCTTCCTGACCGGCCCGGTCGAGGATTACTCGGCGTCGCTGATCGTGGCGCAGCTCCTCTTCCTCGAGGCCGAGAATCCCAAGAAGGAGATCTCCTTCTACATCAATTCGCCGGGCGGCGTGGTGACGTCCGGCCTCTCGATCTACGACACCATGCAGCTGATCCGCTGCCCGGTGACGACGGTCTGCATCGGCCAGGCCGCCTCGATGGGCTCGCTCCTGCTGACGGCCGGCGCCAAGGACATGCGCTTCGCCCTGCCGAACGCGCGCATCATGGTTCACCAGCCCTCCGGCGGTTTCCAGGGCCAGGTCACCGACATCCTGATCCATGCCAGGGAAGTCGAGAGCCTGAAGAAGCGGCTGAACGAGATCTACGTGAAGCATACCGGACGCTCCTACGAAGACATCCACGCCGCGCTGGAGCGCGACAATTTCATGACCGCCGAGCAGGCCAAGGAGTTCGGCCTCATCGACAAGGTCATGGAGCGCCGGCCGGAGGCCGAGGCTTGATCGGGCGCTCGCGATCCTGTGGGTTGGCCCGGCTCATCCGAGCCCCCATATTGAATGAGGGACGGCCCCGTGTTTGCATGGGGTCGGGGGTGAGCGGACTGGCGCTCCATTCTGATCCGGCTTGGGCCGGCCCTGCGTATCCGAATGTACCGGAACGGGCCGTTAACCTAATCATCGTGATCTGAGCGCTTAAGTATGACGGAGAGACGACGGCTGCAGGCGCCACGGGCGATGCGGCTTCCGGCTCCCGAACTGGAGATGGACGGATGGCTAACAAGCCCGGCGGCGACTCGAAGAGCACGCTTTACTGCTCTTTCTGCGGCAAGAGCCAACATGAGGTGCGCAAGCTCATTGCGGGCCCGACCGTGTTCATCTGCGATGAATGCGTCGAGCTCTGCATGGACATCATCCGCGAGGAATCGAAATCCGCGCTGGTGAAGTCGAAGGACGGCGTGCCGACCCCGAAGGAGATCCGCAAGGTCCTCGACGACTACGTCATCGGCCAGGAGCACGCCAAGAAGGTGCTCTCCGTGGCGGTGCACAACCACTACAAGCGCCTCTCGCATGCGACGAAGCAGAACGACGTCGAGCTCGCGAAGTCGAACATCCTGCTGATCGGGCCGACCGGCTCGGGCAAGACGCTGCTCGCGCAGACGCTGGCCCGCATCCTCGACGTGCCGTTCACCATGGCCGATGCGACGACGCTGACCGAGGCCGGCTATGTCGGCGAGGACGTCGAGAACATTATCCTCAAGCTGCTCCAGGCCTCCGACTACAATGTCGAGCGGGCGCAGCGCGGCATCGTCTATATCGACGAGATCGACAAGATCAGCCGTAAGTCGGACAATCCCTCGATCACCCGCGATGTCTCGGGCGAGGGCGTCCAGCAGGCGCTGCTCAAGATCATGGAAGGCACCGTCGCCTCCGTGCCGCCGCAGGGCGGGCGCAAGCATCCGCAGCAGGAGTTCCTGCAGGTCGACACCACGAACATCCTCTTCATCTGCGGCGGCGCCTTCGCTGGTCTCGACAAGATCATTTCGAGCCGCGGCAAGGGCACCTCGATCGGCTTTGGCGCCAAGGTCGAGGCCCCGGATGATCGCCGCATCGGCCAGATCTTCCGTCAGGTCGAGCCCGAGGATCTCCTGAAGTTCGGCCTGATTCCCGAGTTCGTCGGCCGCCTGCCGGTCCTGGCGACGCTGGAGGATCTCGACGAGCCGGCGCTGAAGACCATCCTGACCGAGCCGAAGAACGCGCTGGTCAAGCAGTATCAGCGCCTGTTCGAGATGGAGGATACCCAGCTCACCTTCACCGACGAGGCCGTCAGCCTGATCGCCCGCAAGGCGATCGAGCGGAAGACCGGCGCGCGCGGCCTGCGTTCGATCATGGAAGGCATTCTGCTCGAGACCATGTACGAACTGCCCGGCCTGGAAGGCGTCGAGCAGGTCGTGATCGGCCCCGAGGCTGTCGAGAACAAGGCGCGCCCGCTCTTCATCTATGCGGAGCGCGAGGACGAGACGAAGACGGCCTCGGCCTCCTGATCTCTCCTGCATTGCGACAACAGGACGCGCGCCCTTGGCGCGCGTTTTGCGTTTCAGGCGGCATGGGGCTGAAGGCGGTTTCGCGCCGCGACAGTCCGATCCGAAATCGACACATGAGATGCCCCCGATCCGGCTATGAACGTCATCGCGAGCGCAGCGAAGTGATCCAGGGGAACCGGGTCGAACGCTCCAGCCCAGTCCTTCCGGATTGCTTCGTCGCTCCGCTCCTCGCAATGACGGCCAGATTGCCTGAGCAAAAAGCACTGCGAATTCAAAGCTGAAGGATAGGAATTTCTCCGACCCTCCGGCCATGCAAGGCTGTAGTGCATGAACCGGATACCTCGCTTGAAAGCCGGCGAGGAAGTCTCCACTTTAGGTGCACTTGCGAGAGTCGCATGCCTGATGAGGGTGCGATGCGCGAGGGCGGAGGGGCGAATGGTCGCCTTGGCCGCACACGTCCGATCGCTCCGCCCATCTCGGGGGTCCGCCGGGCGCAACTGCAAAGGAATTGCCATGACTGGCTCGACGCCACGCGCCCCCTTCGTCCCAGGCGAGACCGGCACCTTCCCGGTTCTGCCTTTGCGCGACATCGTCGTTTTCCCCCACATGATCGTCCCGCTCTTCGTCGGCCGCGAGAAGTCCATCCGCGCGCTCGAGGAAGTGGTGAAGACGGACGGGCTCATCCTGCTGGCGACCCAGAAGAACGCCGGCGACGATGACCCGCAGCCCAACGAGATCTACGAGATCGGTACGCTCGCCCGCGTGCTGCAGCTCCTGAAGCTGCCCGACTCCACCGTGAAGGTGCTGGTCGAGGGCGTCGGCCGCGCCAAGGCCTCGTCCTATGCGGCCAGCGAATCCTTCTACGAGGCCGAGGCCACCGGCCTGGCCGAGGAAGAAGGCAAGAAGGTCGAAGTCGAGGCGCTCGCCCGCTCGGTCGTCAGCGAGTTCGAGAGCTATGTGAAGCTCAACAAGAAGATCTCGGGCGAGATCGTCGCCGCGGTCACGCAGATCGACGAGCCGACCAAGCTCGCCGATACCGTCGCCTCGCATCTGGCGGTCAAGATCGCCGATCGCCAGGGCGTGCTGGAGATCACCAACGTCGCCCACCGCCTGGAGAAGGTGCTCTCGCTGATGGAAAGCGAGATGTCCGTGCTTCAGGTCGAGAAGCGCATCCGCTCGCGCGTCAAGCGCCAGATGGAGAAGACCCAGCGCGAGTACTATCTCAACGAGCAGATGAAGGCGATCCAGAAGGAGCTGGGCGACGGCGAGGAAGGCCGTGACGAGCTGGCCGAGCTGGAAGAGCGCATCGCCCAGACCAAGCTGACCAAGGAAGCCCGCGACAAGGCGACGGCGGAGCTGAAGAAGCTGCGCCAGATGTCGCCGATGTCCGCGGAAGCGACCGTGGTGCGCAACTATCTCGACTGGATGCTCGGCATCCCCTGGAACAAGCGCTCGAAGATCAAGAAGGATCTGAACGCCGCCCAGCTGGTGCTCGACGACGATCATTTCGGCCTCGACAAGGTCAAGGACCGCATCGTCGAATATCTCGCCGTGCAGCAGCGCGCCAACAAGCTCGCCGGTCCGATCCTGTGCCTCGTCGGCCCTCCGGGCGTCGGCAAGACCTCGCTAGGCAAGTCGATCGCCAAGGCGACCGGCCGCGAGTTCGTGCGCATGTCGCTCGGCGGCGTGCGTGACGAGGCCGAGATCCGCGGTCACCGCCGCACCTATATCGGCTCGATGCCCGGCAAGATCATCCAGTCGATGAAGAAGGCCAAGACCTCGAACCCGCTCATCCTGCTCGACGAGATCGACAAGATGGGTCAGGACTTCCGTGGCGATCCCTCGGCTGCCCTGCTGGAGGTGCTCGACCCCGAGCAGAACTCGACCTTCAACGACCATTACCTCGAGGTCGATTACGACCTGTCGAACGTGATGTTTGTGACCACGGCGAACACGCTGAACATCCCGCCGGCCCTTCTGGACCGCATGGAGGTGATCCGCATTGCCGGCTACACCGAGGAAGAGAAGACTGAGATCGCGCGCAAGCACCTGATCGCGAATGCGATCAAGAAGCACGGGCTCGACGGCAAGGAATGGTCGATCACCGACGGCGCCCTGCAGACCCTGGTGCGGCGTTACACCCGCGAGGCCGGTGTCCGTAATCTCGAGCGCGAGATCTCCAACACGGTCCGCAAGGGCGTGAAGGACATCGTGCTTGGCAAGAAGGCCAAGGTGGTCGTCGATGAGCCGCTGCTGGAAGAGTATCTCGGCCCGCCGCGCTATCGCTACGGCATGGCGGAGACGGAGAACCAGGTCGGTGTCGTCACCGGTCTGGCCTGGACCGAGGTCGGCGGCGAATTGCTGACGATCGAGGGCGTCATGATGCCCGGCAAGGGCCGCATGACCGTCACCGGCAACCTGCGCGACGTGATGAAGGAATCGATCTCGGCGGCGGCATCCTATGTCCGCTCGCGGGCCGTCGATTTCGGCATCGAGCCGCCGCTCTTCGACCGGCGTGACATCCACGTCCACCTTCCCGAAGGGGCGACCCCGAAGGACGGCCCGTCTGCCGGTATCGCGATGGCGACCACCATCGTCTCGATCCTGACCGGCATCCCGACCAATCGCGACGTCGCCATGACCGGTGAGGTCACGCTGCGGGGCAGGGTGCTGCCGATCGGCGGTCTGAAGGAGAAGCTCCTGGCGGCGCTCCGTGGCGGCATCAAGAAGGTGCTGATCCCTGAGGAAAACGCCAAGGACCTGATCGACCTTCCCAAGTCGGTGAAGGACGGCATGGAGATCATTCCGGTCGCGCGCATGGAGCAGGTGCTCCAGCACGCGCTGACCCGCCAGCCGGTTCCGATCGTCTGGGAGGAGGATCTCAAGGCCCCGCTGCCCAAGGGCACGGACGACGACGCAGCGGGCGTCGTCGCCCACTGACCTCCGGTCTTGAAGGAACGAGCCGCCGGCGCGCAAGCGCCGGCGGTTTTCGTTTGGGCGCAGCGCTGGTCATTGTCGGCGGACCTGACCATGGCCATCTTGAGCCTGTTTCCTCGCAGGCGAAACCGATCGGCAGGTCATGAAGCGGCAACGCTTTCCAAAGCGGCAATTGACGCCGGATCGCTGGGCGGCGTTCGATAGCCTCCCCGCGCCGGTGCGGCGGGCGCTGGCGCAGGCCGTCCATCCACTGGACCCCCTCAAGCTGGTCGGTGCGAGCGGGGTCGACGAAGCGATGCGCCGGATTGCCCGGCTTGATGCCGCTGCCAAGCGGCGCAGGGATCGCTCCTGATCGCCGGATACCCTCGGTGTCGGGGTCATGGTGGGCGGTGACGGGTGGTCACCGGCCAATCAGCTCAAGGTGCTGGTATCACAAGGAAAATCGGAGAATTTCGTCGCAGTCAAACGCCCGAACTCCTACATGGATGTGTACGTTTTCCGCCACGAATGTCAACAATCCGAAGCGAGTTCCCGGTTATCGGACTGGAGCAGGACCGCCGTCGAGAGGAGGGGATATTTCCCCCATTCTGGCCTTCAAACCGCTGAAGCGAGGCCGTAGGAGCCTCGTACAGCGACGAAGTCGCTTTGGGTGGGGTTCTCCATCGTGGGGTTCAGGGGCCGGTCGGCCTGGGGCCGACTCCACCGTCAACGGCATCCTCGGCCGCGTTCGCCGCGCCGATCCTGGCCTTGAGGGCCGCCTTGGCCTCAGCCTCCGCGGCAGCGTGATCGGCCTTAGCCTGGACTCGCCACGCAGCGACCACCTCGGCATCCAGGATCCCGGGACGAGCATGAAGGGCGAGCCGCCATTCCGTGCCAGCGTCTATCAGCCCATTCGCCCACGATAGTGTATCCGTATCACTGCCCACTCTCGCCATGAGCGCCGCTCGCGCGGCATCGTGCGCGACCGGTCGGCGAAGATCGCGAAAGATTCGCTTCAGCGACGGCACAGTGCGATACCGGCCGTGCAGCAGACGCCCATGTGGCCGAGGTCGCAGCGGCCCCGGCACGCCGAGTTCCTGCGGCGTTGGCTCATATGAACTCGGCTCCGGGCCGGGAGCGGGGCGAGTCCGGAAAGGGGCCAGCACGAGATTCGAAAACAGGCTCGCCAGCCAAACCACCGCGAATGCAATTTCCCCGCGCAGCGGCGAGAACGGGGCTGGGCTCGTACGAACCCGCTCCCGGGCGTGGCGCGCACGGGCTGCCGCGATTTCGATGCATGACCGTCTCTTCATCGCCCCATCCTCCTACCCATGCTTGCTTCCGGAACGGCGGGCCGCAGCGCTGCCAGTTCTTGGCGGGCTTGATCGCGTTCCCGCGCGGTCGCCTGCACGGACTCGGCGGCGGACCTCGCGCGCCGCTCCGCCTCACGCCGCCGCTCAGCTTCATGAAGTGCTCGACGTGCAGCCTCATCAGCCCGAGCGCGTTCCCGGTCGAGGTCTGCCGCCATCCCGCGGCGGACGGTCTCAGCGATCGTCGATTTCCGCAGTCCGTCGAAGAACGCCCGTAGTCGCCCGCTCCACGAAGAAATTCGTGATGCCTTTGCCCGCGCAGCGGCGACGATCCGCTCCGCCTCGCCGCCGGCATGAGCCAAGGTTGCAGCGGCCTTCTGTTCTCGAACTTCGGCAGCAGCCCGGAGGGCCTTCGCGGTCAGCTCCTGATGGCCGGCACGGTCCAGAGCTTGGGTCGCCTCCCGCTCGCGGGCGACGGCCACGGCCTGGAGCGCTTTCGCCTCCGTCGCCCGCTTCTCGGCCGCGGCTGTCCTTTCCTGCGCCGTCGCGACCGTCGTGCTTGCCACCGCCTTGGCCTTCGCGACGTGTTCGTGGGCGCGGGTGTCGATCCGGGCCGCGCGATCGATGGCGTTCTTGGTGGCGGCGGCAGCGGACCTCTCCGCTTGCCATTCCTCTCGGGAAAGGCGACGGCGGCCGGGGCCGAGGCGCGCGAGACCGCACGGAACGCCGACATGCTGGTGGTAGCCATCCTGCCACGCTCTCATAGCCGCCTTGTAGGCTTGGTCGCCGCGGCGATTCAAAGCCTTGGCATCTTCGTCGCCCTGCGGGCCGGCGGCGACAATGACCCGCTTGGCTTCGTTCCCGGGATGAAGACGGACGGCGCGGAGGTCAGCGGGCAGAACGTAGACATGGAGGTGCGGGTGGCTCTCGTCGACATGACGAATCACCGAGATCAGGTTGTCGCCGTACTGGGCGCGCAGCCATTCCAACGTCCTCGACTCCCAGGCAGAGACATCGGCAGCCACGGCGGTATCGGCGCGAACGCAATCCATTGACGCGGGGTGCGATGCCACGATCGTCAGGAGGCTCTTCTGGTCCTTGCGGACGGCCCGCTCCTTCCCGTTCGCCAGCACAACCTTCGTGTTTGCACAGGCTTCGTCATGGAGGCGGCGAACCTCTTCGAGCCCAACGCCGTGGACGATTTCCGGCGGCAACGGCTGCGCCACATGCGGGCTCGCGCCGGGTTCGCGCGCGGCTTCGTCCAGGACCCAGCCGACCGAGCGTCCAGCCTTGTCGTTCTTCCTGGCGTAAGCTTCGAGGTGGATGAACTGGTAGCCCATGTCGGGGAGCCTGAGCCCCAAGAGCCACCGGCGCAAAAAGTTGTAGTGACCGACTACAACTTTTCTCTGCGGTCAAAGTCGTCGGCTCTCCGAGGGCCGCGCCGCGGGGGCCCTTCGGGGACGCTCCCGCGGGATTCCAGAACGCGAACGGGGCGACCCGAAGGCCGCCCCGCATTCTCATTCCGCCGCGCCGGTATGGCTACGCTGCCCGGCCCGATATGAACCTCGCCGTATCGTCGAGTACCGCCGCTGCGGCGGCGGTCGCGAGCGCCCGCGCCTCCGCCATGCCATCGGCATGGCCGCTCCGGACGACCACGCAGACATCACCCTCGCCGTCATGATCGGAGACGAGCCAGCACCATCTCCGCGCCGCTGCCCTCCGAACCTCGAGTCCGACGCAGATCATCGGGCTCGTGAACCAAGCCTCCGACAGATAGCTGCCGTCGAGGCCCCGCGTCCACTTCGAGCTCTTCGGCTGCTGCCGTACGTTTACCACCACTCCCATCGCGCTCTCCTGTCGCGGCGACCTGCCGTCGCAACCGTCCTGGCGGGCTCGCGCCGGGAATGGAGCCCCTGTTCGAGGGGCTCGGTTAATGCCGTGACGCCAATTCCCGTAGGATCTCCGCGGCGGTGGGGGACGCGACACCGGGATTGGCGGCAGCGTCCGCGAGGATCGCGCGCCGGATCCGGTCTCGCGTCCCCGCGCCGGTCGAAGACCGAACCGCGGAAGCGACCCGGCGAACCGCCATCAGCCGGTCGGCCTCAGCCGATGCCTGCCGTTCTGCGTCGCGACGGCGCGCCGTCGCGATTTCGATCCGGAGGGAGGCGGTATCGGCCTCGGCCACGGTCGCGGCCAGCGCTGCATCGAAGCCGGTCCCGTCCAAGCTGACGTCGCTTTCGATCCGGGCCAGGAAAGTTCCGGCGAGACCGAGGCGGAGAATTCGGGTCCAGGTCGGCGACGAAACCGTGCCGACGACGCGAACCTCCTCGGTCAGCACCTGCTCACCCGGCTCGTCGTCATCGTCGTGAGGCTCGATCCCGAGGGCAGCCGCCAGCCCCGCCGACACGACGCAGGATCGGGTTCCGGGCATGACTTCGGCATATTCACGCCAAAGCGCGAAGGAGGCCTGATCGCCCGCGATGGCATCTTCCGCGATATCCCATTGCGTCCGCCCCGCCACGCGATCCTTATGGCCGCTTGTCCCGGCAGCGAGTTCCCAGGCGGTTCCTTTCGAGATGTACTCGACGGCCGCTTCCGGAGAAGCCGCCACCGCGACACCTTGGCCATCACGAAGGGCCTTGCCACCGCGTTTCTCGACGGCGCGCATGAAGCGCTGAATCAAAGCCTCGCCCGCGGTGGCGGCAGCGGCCTTGCTCTCGACGAGGCAGGCCATTCCGAAATGGATGTGGAAGTGCCAGCCATGGGTACCATGAGTAACCTCGGGAGCGACGAGCACTCCCCGAATGCCCCCGCGAATCCGAATGCGATCCCAAGGCGAACCATTCCGGGCGGCGGCGAAGGATTCGGTCACCAACGCCTTCACGCTGGCGAGGCTATCAGTCCTGTCGTGGCTCACGGTGACCAGGCCCATGACGAAATGCCCGCCGCGCTCCGCCGTGGATTCGACCACACGCTGAACGCGGGCCGCCCGCGCCGCAGCGACCGCCGGTGCGCAGGTTGGACAGAGCCAACCGGAGCCGCAGCGATACACTCCCGACACCCATGCACGAGGTTTCTCTCCGGAACCGCCGCGATGAACCGTCACTTCCTCGACGGCGTAGCCGACACGGCCGCATCCGCAGACAGCCGGGCCGCGTTCGTCACGTTTCAAGCCATGACGGAGCATCTTCACGACCCCCGCCTTCAGATCCCACCGCCGTTTCGTTGTGGGAGAATTTTGGTGTTCCTCCTGCCTCTCTGGAAGGGGGGTAGGTGTAGCTCCTCCGCTGGCAAGACGGCCCTCGCGGGCCGCTGCGACGTCGCCCCTCGCGCCGGCCGATGGCGCGGAAGCGAGGGGATCGGTCGCGACGCCCGCAGGGACGCGGCTGAACAGGCGAAGGATGGCTGCGTCCGACTTTCCCGGCAGCGGTCCCCGCGCCTGCACGGACGCCTGGATGCGGGCGCCAAGACCGCCCGAGGCCAGGCGGTGGGCTGTGTCGTCAACAAATTTTGCTTTGGGGGTAGAGGGGGGCTCTGAGCGGCTGGCGGGGTATGCCAGCCCCGGGTTCACCCGTCAGAGCGACGGGCAGGATTGCTACGTGCGATGCCGGCGGCCATGATGAACCTCGTTGCACGCCCCCCGCGAGCGCCTGCCAGCGCAATGACCGGGGGGCCATGTGTTCAAGGCTGCCTGCTGGCGATGCATAGGTCAAACGCCGACAGACGAGTTCCCAGGCGAATGTCGCAGATGGGTCGGAAGCTGGCGTTCAAAACCTGAGCGACCGCGCCGATATTGGCAGGTTGCTGATCGACGGAGGATCCGGGCTTGATCCATATCAAGGAATTTATTTATGACCTAAGGTAACTGGCGGTCAGCTTGCCGTGATGAGACCACTTGCATGCACCCGTCAAATGGCCAATCACGGCTACTTTCTCCTCATGAATTGCTGCATAAAATTGATGAAGAGATATCCCAGTCGAGGGGGAGGATTGGTGTCGTCTCGATGCAAATCGTCGATATCGGCTATTTCGCGCGGAAATTCGGGCTCGTCGCTGTCGAAGAACTGACGCGTGAGTTCGCAAAGCGACTTCTCCTATCGATTTCAGAGTTAGGATATTTTTGCCGAAGACCGGACTCAACATTCGTGGTTGCGCTGAACGCTGTCGCGACGACAGCCGCACTCGAAATGAAGATTAATCAGATCGCAAACGAAGTCAGCTTCCTGGTGACGGTGAGCGACCTCGATTTCAGGATCGAATGTGTGACCGGGGCCTGCGACCCAAGTATCGTGGAGGAGGCCCTACCCGCAGTCGAACGTGCAGACTCAGCCCTTAAGCGAGCAATAGCTAGGCAGGTCAGTTACCATATTGATGGCCCCGGTATCGATGGCCAGCCGCTGCGGTATTCCATGGCTCGTCGCCGAAGGCGTCAACATGAACGCCGGGGCGGAGATCGACAGTCAGTTCATACGCGTGCCAAGTGTTTCCTGGACCACCTGAATGCATCCGTCGAGTGCATAGTCCTTGATGTTTCACGCGGCGGGGCACGGCTGCGAATTGCCGAAAGCTTGATGCTCCCGGCTGAATTTGATTTGCTACTGTCCTACGAAGGCGAACGTCAGCGCGTGCGCCTGCGGTGGCGGAGGAACAAGGACATCGGCGTTGAGTTCATAAAGCCAAGTGGGACTGCTACGGCTTAGGCTGTCGCATCGGCGTTGATTTTTCAGCCCTTGGTTCCGAGCTTCGGCGAGCCAGCGTTACTCTGCTCTAAGGCGGCGGTTTGCTCGCTACCCCAACTTCCTTCAAGGGTCGTGAACGGACGTATTCCTCTCTTCCCCGCCGGAGCGGCCTTTCCCATCTGCCGCTCGCCCCCTGTATGCCCTGAATGAACCTCATCGGCCCCGCAAGGGCGAGCGCAAGCGTGCCTTCGGCACCCTTGCGGGGCCGATGAGGTTCATTCTTCCAGGGCATGGGGCGAGCGACCGATGGGAAAGGTCAACAATCGGCGGAGGAATTCCTTGCCCCAAGGGCAAGGATTCAAAACGAAGGGGGGCTCGCTCTCTCCGGGAAAGGTGCTGCCGGCTTCGAGATCCCGGAACGCCGCCTACCATCGAGCCGGCCGGCTCTTGGTCGGTGGGGTCGGTGTCCTGCCTCTACCGCTTCCGGAGATACGGCGAGAAATCGACGCTGCGCGGAGGAGACGCAGCGATCACCTTGGCGATTTCCTCCTCTTGCAGAAGTCGGAAGCCGTAACGTCCGCCGACTGTTCGCGGAGCGTGCCCCTGCATCAGGTCCGCGATACGCTCGCTGGCGGCTATGCGGAGCCAGGATTTCGCGTTGTGCCGCAGGCTATGGAAGGTTCCGACGCTCGGCGTGTGAACACCGAGATTCTGCATCCAGTACCCCATTCGCTTCTGAGCCGCGTCCGCGGGATCGTCAGCTTCATGGAACGCCGGAAACAGCCAGGGCTTGTGCCGGTTGTCCCGGACCCAAGCCATGAAGCCTGTTTCGTGGAGCAGGGAATGCACGGGCACGACTCGGCGGCTCGTCTTGGTCTTGAGAGGGCGTCCACTGGTCACGAAGCGCCGCAGGTCGAAGACCTGATGCCCTTCGAAGTCAACGATGTCGCCGGGCTTGAGATAGACGATCTCGGACAGTCGCATGCCGGTGATCAGCCCGAGCAGCGGGAGCCACCGATAATGAGGTTCCCGACGCTTCACGGCCGCGGCGAACCATGTCGTCAAATCGGCCGCGGGAAGTCCCTCGCGATCGAGGGAGGGGGCAGCGTTCCGAGGCATGGTCACGGATATTGCCCCGATGTCCCGAATATCGGCGACCGATGCGGTGGCTCGCTGCCAGATGTGCCGTACCTCTGTGACGTACTTATCGATCGTTGCGGTCTTCATGCACGGCTTCGGCTGTTTCAGCCGCGCATTGGCTTCTGCGGCCTCCTGGCGCGTCATCCCTCGGAACTCGCGGAGCTTCACGAGGTTGAGCGGCACGTTGGCCATCGCGTTCGCATAGTCCTGGAGATCGGATGGCAGGTACTTCCGGAGGGGCTTGTCGCCCACGATTTCCAGGAAGCTGGCCAGCGAGTGACGGACGTGATCGGCGTACCGGTTCTTGCCTCCGGCACTGAGAGCCACGCACCTGGAGTTCACGATAGGGGTTGCGGCGACGCTCAGCAGCGTATCACGGGTGATATCGGATTCTGGAGAGGCGTCGGGGTCCTCTGACGCAGGAACGGGAGGAGCCGGTACGGTGGCCAGGAGGGCAGCCTTCGCCTCGGCGGCGGCGACCGTGACTGCCGCGACGGTGCGCTCATAGGTCCGACGCTCCGCTTCCCAGGCGATCCCGTCGGAGTCCAACGCCGTCCCGAGGTTCGCCAGCCTCTTCCGGATGTTGTCGATCTCGGAGAGCCGGGCCTCCTGGACCGCCGCGGCATGGTTCCACCGCTCGGCCATCTCGGAGTCGTGTTCCTCGATGGCTTCCGCGGCACTCTCGCGCGCGTTCAGCATCTTCATGCCGGCCGACATCCAATCGCGCCGAAGGACATCGAGCTCGGCCGAAAGGGCCGTCAAGCTTCGCATCAGAACGTCGCGTTGCATTCCCGCATCCATCCCCAGATCCGAATGCGCAGCCATGACACGGGCTCGGCGCCGGGCCTCTATCGCATCCACCTTGCCGATGCGCACGCGGATTGGAGTGACGCCGTAAACAGGAATGAAACGGCGAGGGACCCGCAAGGAGAACCAGAACGTGGACCCTCGCAACCATACATGCCGCACGCGACGCTCCCGATGTGTACATTCGGGTGTACGTTCGCGTCGCTGAAACTCTGATTATCCTTTGATATCAGCGATTTGGCTATGGTGGGCGGTGACGGGCTCGAACCGCCGACCCTCTCCGTGTAAAGGAGACGCTCTACCAACTGAGCTAACCGCCCCACGCGGTCGCGTTTAAGGCCTCGGCAGCCGCATCGCAAGCGTTGTCGGGCAGGCCGCCAGCAAACGCCGCCCAGAGGCCGAATTCCGCCATCTTCATCGTCACCCTGCCGGTGCCATGAAGACGCGCTGCCCGACCCGCCCTCGTCCTGTCCTGAGCTATGCGGGTGTCGTTGCCTGTGTCGGACTCGCCTTGGTCTCGGGGCAGGGCGCGGCACAGACACTGCTGCCCGATTCCTTCTTCACCGGTCGCCCGGCCTTCTCGCACCCCGAGCAACCCGGCAAGCCGGCGAGCTGCGAATCTATCGCGGCACAGCTTCCCGATTCGATTCCTGCCGATTCGAGAGTCGACATGGCGATCGCGGGAACGGTGAGCCTCGTCCGGACGGACGGCGCGCTCTGGTATGTCGCGGTCTGCGCCGAGCCGGGCGTCCGGGTTCTCTGCGTGACCTACGGCGCCAACGATCTCAAACCGGGCGATAAAGCGGTCCTGCGTGGCGGATACAGCCGCCAGGACAGGCGTCACGTCCTGCTCGATCCCTGCCTCGCATCGCCGGAAAACAGGGCGGGCGCAGGCGACCAATAGGGGAGGTCGAGGATATTTTTCCCCAGATGTGATTTTGCCGGCGACACTCGCTTGACACTTCGGGCCGGGGGCAATACTCACCACGTCGCTGACGGCGAATGCCTCAGCCGCCCAGCGCGGGCGTAGCTCAGTTGGTTAGAGTGCCGGCCTGTCACGCCGGAGGTCGCGGGTTCGAGCCCCGTCGCCCGCGCCATTAAAATCAAAGACTTACCCATAGTCTAACCTCTCCCGTTACAAATGCCCGGCCGGCACCGTTATAGATTTCATCGCGTTTTGTTCTCGCGAAGCTTAGACCGGCCCTCTCTCCTGATCGCATCGACTTCCCGCACTCTCGACGGGTTGACCGGGTTATAGGTCTTCTGAGGGCGAGCTGACGCAGCAAGGGTGTTGGCCATTTTGGTCGATACGGCCCGGACGTCAGCGCCGCCAGCTGTCGCCTCGACAGTTCCGGATCTGCGCATGTCGGCGAGTTGCCTCGTTTCGCCCGGACCGAACTCGGCTGCGCGAATGACGCGGAAATCGAAACCGAGCTTGTTCTTCGAGTAGGGGGGCTGGCTGATGTGGTTTGCCGCCCTTGGCAGTCGTACCACTGCCTCGCGTGCGGAGTATCGGCGCGTTAGCCCATGGCGGCCATTCGGGCCCACAGAGCTCACCAGACCATGATGACGCGATTTCGGATAGCCTTCCGGACCGCGCGCTCTTCGAGCGAGTCTCGAGAGCGCGATGGTGGTCGAGCGGAACTATCCAGGCAGGGCGCGGACCGCTGCCCCGATGCAGATGATCAACATCATCGCCGGCACAGCCCAGCGCAGATGCCAGCGCAAATCGGCGGCCTGATCGCGCCAGCGGAAACTGGGGTGAGCAATCGCGACCGACAGCGCGATCTCGAACATCAGCACCGTGACGAGGTAGAGGTATCCGAGCGAAATCATCTCGGCGACGGGGGTATTGAGGGAGATCGAGCCGGGAAACGAGGATTCGAAGGTGAAGCTGATCGCGGCCAGGGCGAGCAGCGACGAGAAGATCAGGCCTCCCTTGTCCTGCTCCTTCAAACCCGGAGACCACAGCACGAACAGCGAGACCGCGAGTACCGCGATGATGGGAACGAAGATGCGCAGGTGATAGCGCTCGGCATAGCGTGCGATCGTCACGGTCGCGTTGAGGCGCGAATAGGAGCGCGCATTCCAACCGATCGCGAGATCGTTGGTGAAGCGCAGGCCGACCGGCCGCCAGTCGACGACCGAGAGCGCATCCTCGACACCGGAGAAGGGGCGGTCGGCTTCCGTCGTCAGGATGATCGCCTCCTGCTGCGCGTAACGCGGAAGCGAGAGCCCGATCGTCAGGTTCTGCCGATCGAAGGGAAAGGCATCCATGTTCATCCGAAAGCGGAAATCGCTTTCGAAGCGCTCGATCAACACCACCTCGCCATCGGCATGCACGGAAAGGGCGACGATGCGGGCGTCCTTGTCACCGATCTGGTTGTCGAGCGCGAGGCCGGGCGACCAGATGGTCTTGAGATGATCGTCGGCCTCATCGCCGACCCGATCCTCACGGGCAAGGCCGCGCGCGACAGCGTCGAAGGCAAGGCGCGGGTCCTGCCAACGCTGCGTCAATTCGAGGTGCAACCGCCCCTGCCCGGAGACTTCCTTGACCTCGAGGATATTCAGCACGCGCAGCGCGACATGCACCCGTACGGGCAGGCCGGAGGCCTCCGGCAGCGTAGTCTTGCCGCTGCCCGTTCTGTCCTCGCCCCATGCGCCTTGAGCCAGGCCGAGGAGGATCGGGAGGACGAAAAGCAGGCGGCCGATCATGCAACGGCCCGCCGCGGGCGCGACAATACGAGAAAGCCGACAAAGGCGAGAATCCCGCCGCAAAGCGCGATGACCCATAGCTCGGTGTTCAGGCGGCCCCAGTCGGACCGGGTCTCTTCCTTGAGCATCAGGACGGTGCCGACCAGCTTGCCCGAGAAGTCGACCAACGGCTGGCTCATGAAGGCGTAGCTGCGTTCGCCGATCTGCCTGCGGCCGAACTCGATGTCCCGTTGCGGTTGGGTTCCCCGGGCACGCAGCAGGTCCAGGAAAAGCTGGTCGTCGGTCGATGCCATGATGCTGAGGCCGCTGGCCGCAGGCAATTTCGGATCGAGCGCGACGCCGGTGAGGGAGGCGGCAGCCACGATCGCGATCTCGCTGTTCGTCGCCGTCTTGACGAGCTCGATCAGCGGCCGAAGGTCGAGCCCGACCTCCATCGTCCCGAAGAATTCAGCACCACGCTGGACCAGCGCGACGCCGCGGATGCCGATGCCGGCGATGCCGATCTCGATTCCGGTCTGGGCGCGCCGCAACCGGTTGGCTGCGACGATCATGGCCCGGAACGCGGATATGTCGTCACCATGCTGATCAGGGCGATGCATGCGCAGCAGGTAGCGCAGCTCCTTGTCGTGAAAGCCGAAAATCTGCACGTTCGCCTGCCGGCTGAGATACTGGTAGGCGTCCCGGGACAGGGCTTGCAGCCGCGTGCGGTCTTCAGCGGCGAGCGCGTCGCGAACCTCGGCATTGCGCGCGAAGGATTCGGCGAGCGAGAGCGAGAACCTGGTGGCCTGATCGAAGCTCGAACCGAGCAAGGTCCCGACCAGCCGCATCTGCTCCTCGCGGCTGCGGGATGCGACCTGCTCGACGCTGCGATGCTGGTGCCACAGCATCGCCCCAAGAATGCAGGCGAGGAGGAGAGCGGGCAGGCCGGCACCCAGCAGGCGTCGTCCGAAGGGGGGAAGCATGGGCATCTCCGGTCGGCCTACCAGCGGGTCATCGCCTGGAAGGAGAAGCGGTGGGTCGTGGCGCCCAGGCGCAGGTCGCCGTCGTAGGAGCCGGCCACCTCGATCTGCGGGGTGACGAAGCCCGACAGGCTTGCACCAATCACCGCTCCGTCCCGCGCCGCGCCCGGGCTTCGCGTCACGACGCTCGCACCCAGCAGGCTCGCCTGCAGAACCGCGACGTTGTCGGCGAACTCGTGGGACCAGTAGGCCTTGAGGTCGAGGCGCAGCTTCGCGTCGCCCGCCAGGGAGGTCGACAGCCGGGCGCCAGCCAGGGACCGCGCGGAAGTCTGGTTCTGACCGTGAAGGGTGAGCGCGAAAGCCCCGGCCTGCGTCTCGGTCAGGCCATCCTGCCGGGAGTGGTGCAGGCTGATCCCGGCTTCGGGCGAGAGATCGAGGCCGGCCAGGGTGGCGAGGCGATATCCGGCGACGGCATTCCCGAAGAAGCCGTAGCTGTCGGCCTCGCCATGCGCGGTCCGCTGAGCATTACCGAGTTGGATCGTCCTGCGAATATCCGTTCTGCCATAGCTGGCGCCGATCGAGCCGCGCAGGGTCAAGGCACCGAAATCGGCGCGGCCATAGGTCGCCAGGCTGTAATGGTCGAGCGCGACGCGGCCAGCGGCATCGGCCTTCGGATCTTCGTTCGAGCGGGTGTATCCCAGGGCGGCGCCGATCCTTCCGGCCCCGAAGGCGGCGGTTTCCGCGCCGATCACGGCACCGGTGAGCCCGAAGCTCGAGCCCGTCCCGTTGGCATCGCCTCCCGTGCGGCCGAAACCGTAGAGAGCCTGTCCCCAGAGCGTGCCTTCCCTGGCAGGCTGCACCCGCCCAGGTTCAGCCGGAGTGCTGCCAAGGCTGGCATAGCTCGTTGCTCCCAGTCCGGTGAGCCGGTCGTAGCGGGAGGACCAGCCGGCCGTCAGGCGCTGGTCGAGGGCTGCGCTGACCGTCCGCTGGGCGTTCATCATCGCCATGCGGGCATCGGCATAGCTCTGCCCCGACAGCGAGCTCAGCGCACCGGGAAGCGCGCCTGACCCAGCTGTGTAGAGTGCATCGAATACCTCCTGCCGAGCGGCATCCGGGCGCGTCCCTGCGGCCGGCCGCACGGAATCGAGTGCCCTTGCGACCGATGAAGCATTGCCGTTCAGGCCCGCGAGGGCGGCATAGGAGCCGGGCGTCACGACCAGCGACAGCCCGGTGGCGCCATAGAGCGCGTCGAAGCGGGTGTTTGCAGGCAAGCCATCGGCCGGCTGATCCAGCCCGCTGAAACTGCCGCTCAGGCCGCCCTCGGCCACCAGCACCCGGAAGGCGTTGCCGGACACAGGGATGAAACTGTTGCTGGCATCGCCGGCAATGCCACGCAGCACGGGAGCGATCCGTCCATCCACGGTGACATGTCCCGACGCGGTCTGTGCGACGAGACGCGAATAGTTGCCCGCACCGTTGCCTGTGCCGGTCCCGTCGATGTCGAGCACGAAGCGGTTCGTGCCGCCGAAATTCACCGGGCCCTTGACGAACAGCGTCCCCGGGGAGTTGCCGGGCATCACCGTGCCGGCGCTGAACAGGCCGGCCTCGATCGAGCCGGTACCGCGCAAGGTGCCCTGCTGGCCGACGGAAACCGCGGAGGTAACGGAGCCGTTGAGAGCCAGCGTTCCACCGATGACGGCGGTGCCGCCGGCATAGGTGTTGCGGCCGCTCAGTTCGAGCCGGCCGAGGCCTCGCTTGACCAGCCCGCCCGCGCCGGTGATGTCGTTGCCGAAGGTCGCCGAATAGCCCTTGGTGTCGACGTCGAAGGTCTGCACGAACTGGCCGGGGCCGCGCACTGCCTTGCCGGCATTGAGCAAGCCCCAGCCATAGATCTCGGGCGAGCCCAGATCGGTCGCCGTGGTGAGGATGGACTGGACCACTTGCGGCGCGGTCATGAAGGGAAATGCTTCGCGGACGAGGGCGGCTGCCCCTGCCACATGCGGAGCGGCCATCGAGGTTCCGCTGGACAGATTATACGGCTCGGTCGGAGAGCTGCCATTGGCGGCGGTCACGGTCGAGAGGATACCGACACCGGGCGCCGCAAGGCACCAGGCGGCCGCGATGCCGCAATAGTTGCTGAACGACGCGATCCTGCGATCGCGATCCACTGCGACGACGGCAATCGTGTAGGGCTGGAGATCCGAATAATCGAGGCCGCTCGCGTTGATCTGGTTGTCATCGCCGTCGAGGAAGACATAGAGGTTCTTGTCGGCGTTCTCCGGCCGGATCGCGGGGTAGAAGGCGGCTCCCGTCGGATTGCGCGCGATCACCGGCTGGTCCTCGCGCTCGTTGCCAGCGGCAAAGACCATGACCATGTCCGAGGCGCCGGCCTGTCGTATCGCCGAGACTTCGGCTGAGGTGCCGTCGATATGGTAGGGCTGGATCGGGACGACGGCGTAGTCGGGGTTGGGGCTGCCGTCCGGCAGGGTAGGCGAGGGATAGGACGGGCCGTAGCTGCCGTTTAGGACCTTCGCGCCATGCTCGCTCGCGTAGCGGATGGCGGCTGCAATGTCTCCGCCGCCCGGGACGATCGCGCGCAAGGCCAGGATCTCGGCATTGTAGGCGACACCGTGCATGCCATTGCCGTCTCTCGCGGCGGCGATCGTCCCGGCCACATGGGTCCCGTGAGACGTCCTGTCCCGGTCGAGGATGTCGGTCGGGTCGGGCAGGTCGAAGCCGAAATTGCGCGATAGCGGCGAGAGCCTGCCGTCAAATTCGGGATGTGTGAGTTCGATGCCGCTGTCGACGACCGCCACCAGCACGCCCTTGCCGCTGAGCCCAAGCGCATAGGCGTCGGCGGCGTTGATCTGAGCGAGACCGTAATTGGCGTTGTATTCGGGCGTCACGAAATACGCGGGCGCCGGTGCCATGGCGGCACGCGGGAGATTGCGGGCGGGACGGCCGAAGAATGCGTCCGGCAGCGAGGGCAGGTCCGAGGCCGAAACGACAACCGGCATGAGAGCGGCAAGAAGCGATGCCGCGGTCGCGCTGAGGAAGGCGGAGCGAAGAAGGGCGCGGCGCGTGGCGATGATCGGCATAGGCAAGGCTCGTCAACGTCGTCCAGCAGGCGTGGACTGGTTGATCGGCGCGTAACATGGAATGAAAACCGGAGAGACGACGGAGAGGCGACGCTGCGTCCCAATCATCCGGGGCGGCGTGTCAGCATTCTGCGATCGGCCTCTTTACGTTATCGCAGCTCTCTCTCGTCTAAAAAGCGTCGCCGATGCCTGGTAACGGGCGGTGCTCGAGAAGGGGGCAGGCTGGGCGATGGGCAGGGATGGCGATCAGGCGCGCCAGCTTTTCGGGAGCTGGCGTGAGACCATTGCGCCGATCTTCGACGTCCGGCCGCTCGCGGGCGACTGGGACGCCGGTTTCCATGCCGAACTCGATCGGCACCACCTGAGCACGGCACTGGTTGGGCAGGTGGCGACGAGCGCCCAGCATTATGAACGCTCGGAAAGCCTCATCGGTGCGGTCGGCGTCGATCACCTGCTGATCCAGAGGTACGAGGCTGGTTATACGACGCTCGATCTGGATGGCGAAGAAGTCCATGCCGGCCCGGGCGACGTCCTGGTTTTCGACCTGTCCCGCCCGGTTCGCTCGCATGCCACCGACATGCGGGCGGTCAACCTGGTGTTGCCGCGCAGCCTGCTTGCGCTCGATGCCGGCAGTCTGGACCGCGTGCATGGCACCGTTCTGTCCGGGGCAAGCCCGCTCGGCTCGCTGGCGGGCGACCATCTGCGCAGCCTGCTGAAGGCAGCACCCACGCTCGAGCCGGCGGCGGCCCCCGATATCGCCAAGGCCAGCGCGCAACTGCTTTCGGCCTGCCTGTCGCCAGCGCTGATGCGCGAAAGCGAGGCCCCGGCAACGCTGACGGCGAGCGTGGCGATGATCTGCCGCTTCATCGATCGGCGGATCGGCGATCCCGCTCTGGATGCCAGAATGCTCTGCAGTGCATTCGGCCTGTCGCGCTCGGCGCTCTACCGCCTCTTCGCTCCGATCGGCGGCGTCTCCGATTATATTCGCCAGCGCCGGCTGGCGCGCGCCCGCCTGGCACTCAATACGTCGACGCGTGGAAGGGGCGGCATCGGCAAGATCGCGCGTCAGTTCGGCTTTTCGAGCGACGATGCCTTCTCGCGCGCCTTCAAGGCTCAGTTCGGCATCGCGCCGCGCGACGTCGCGCATCTGCGCCTGTCACCGTCGCTCGAAGCGGGCGATGGCAGCCTGGCGAACTGGCTCCGGCACCTGACCTGACTGTCGACTTTCGGCTGAAGCCCCAGAGACGGCATTGTCGCAGCCGAGATGTGACTCACGAGAACCATTGGCCAGCTCTCGGCTACTGTCGGATGACCTGCGTCATCGAACACTGAAACGGAATGGCGCTCGGGCCGTTCGCGTGGAAGGCTGCTGCGCCCGAATTGGCGCTATGGTTTGGCGACGGCCCGGAATGCAGCCGCCAACTTCCTGATCGCGATCTCGATCTCCATGGGCGTATAGGCGGCAAAGCCCATCAGGAAACCGGCTGCAGCATCGCTTCGATCATGAAGCGCTGACAATCCCAGGAGCTCGACGCCGGAACGCCGCGCCGCATCGATCGCGGTGCGTTCGGATAGACCATCTCTCAGCAAGCAGGGCATCTGCAGCCCGCCGACGGGAATGCGCGGCTCGATAAAGTCCGACAGGTACGTTTCGACAAGGCCGACAAGCGTATCGAGTCGCTGCGCATAGATACTGCGCATGGTGCGGATATGGGCGCCGAAATGTCCGCCTTCGATGAACCGCGCCAAAGTGAGTTGAGCCATCGGGGCGGAATGCCCATCGAGGAGAGTGCGCGCGACGGTCATCGGCTCCACCAGCTGCGGCGGCAATACGGCATAGCCGATCCGCAAGCCTGGAAAGAGAGATTTGGTGAAGGTGCCGATATAGATCGTCCGGTCATGTCGATCGAGCCCCTGCACGCAGGCCATCGGCTTCCCGGCATAGTGGAATTCGCTGTCGTAATCGTCTTCGATGATCCAGGCCTGATGCCGCCTCGCCCACTCGATCAAGGCCAGGCGCCGATCCAGTGCCAGTGTCGCGCCGGTCGGGAACTGATGGGACGGCGTCAACGAAACGGCTTTCGCCTTGCGTGGTTCGGCCAGAATCTGCTCGACGGCGATTCCCTGCGGGTCCACCGGGATCGGGACGCATTCCAGCCCGGCTGCGTCGAACCCTTTGCGTGCGCCGTAATAGGCTGGGTCCTCGATGAAGATCCGGTCGCCGGGATCGAGTAACAGGCTCGCGCACAACATCATGGCTTGCTGTGAACTGGTGAGGATCAGCACCCGGTCTGCTGTCGCGCGCGCGCCGCGTTCGAGATTCACGTAGTCGGCGATGACGCGGCGCAGCGCTTCGATTCCTTGCGGGTCGCCATGTGCCAGGGCTTGGATGCCGACTTCCCGGCGCACCTGCCGTTCCAGCCTCTCCCAGAGCGGAAGCGGAAAGGCCCGGGTTTCCGGAACCCCGGGCGCAAAGGGCTGAGGCGACAGCATCTCGCGCACCCCGCCGCTGCTGAACATGGCGTTTCCGCGCTTGCTGAGGTTGGGGGCCTGGTGGCGCAGCAACGCTTCCCGTCGAACGGCCCGATGGCCGGTCGTGAATTCCGAGATCTGCGCCACGAAACTGCCGCTGCCGACGCGGCGCTCGATGAAGCCTTCGGCGTGAAGCCGGCCATAGGCCGCTTCGACGGTATCCCGCGACACACCCAGCGACGTGGCAAGGGCACGCGAGGCCGGCAAGGGCTTTCCTGCCCCAAGCGCCCCGTCGACGATCAACTGCCGGATGGCGCGCTGGATTCGTTCGTGAAGGGGCATGGCCGCATGAGCGGGATGAGCGATCCACGCCTTCGCGGATTCCAATTGGGAATGCCTGAACAAATGGTCTGAACCTCTTGAGCGAAATGGCGGGTCATACCGGGCCATTCACTGGCTATGTGTCAACCCGGCTCGCCGTCGCGTGCTCCCCGAGCTCCAGGAGGTCTTTTCAGGATCATGTCGCCTCGCACTGCAACGTCTTCCATTCGCTTGAGTGACCTGCCGCACCCGGTCGTCGCCGGCCTGATCTCCGTCATTGTCAACTATGGCGGCACCTTCATCCTGGTCTTCCAAGCTGCGAAGGTCGCAGGGTTGAGCCCCGAGCTGACGGCGTCCTGGGTCTGGTCGGTCTCGATCGGCGTGGGGCTGACGGGTCTCTTTCTGAGCTGGCGTTACCGTGAGCCGATCATCACCGCCTGGTCGACGCCGGCGGCGGCTTTCCTCGTCGCCGCGCTCGGCACCACGCCTTACGCCGAGGCCGTCGGCGCCTACATGATCTCGGCCGCGGCCTTCGTGGTGCTGGGGCTGTCGGGCTGTTTCGAGAAGGTTATCCGGTTGATCCCGCCGGGCATCGCTTCCGGTCTGCTGGCCGGCATCCTGCTGCAGTTCGGCATCGGCGCGTTCGGCGGCGCGAGCATCGATCCGATGCTCGTCGGCTTGCTGGTCGGCGCCTATGTGGTGCTGAAGCGCTTCTCGGCGCGCTATGCCGTGGTCGGCATCCTGATCATCGGACTGGGCTTCCTGCTCGTGCAGGGACGGGTCGATCTTTCGGGGCTGAAGCCGGCCTTCGCAATGCCTGTCTTCACGATGCCGGCTTTCTCGCTGAATGCGCTCCTGTCGATCGCCCTGCCGCTTTTCCTGATCACGTTGAGCGGCCAGTACATGCCCGGGATGCTCGTGCTGCGAAATGACGGCTTCAAGACCAGCGCCAACCCGATCGTCACCGTGACCGGCCTCGGCTCGCTCATCATGGCGCCTTTCGGGTCGCATGCCTTCAATATCGCGGCGATCACCGCCGCGATCGCCACCGGGCGAGAGGCTCACGCCGACCCGTCGAAGCGCTGGATCGCGGGCATCGCCGCCGGCTGCTTCTATGTGCTCGTCGGGATATTCGGTGTCACGCTGGCTGCCGTCTTCATGGCTTTCCCGGCGACCTTCATCACCACGCTGGCCGGCCTGGCGCTGCTCGGCACGATCGGAGGCAGCCTCGCGGGAGCGATGGCCGATCCGGTGTCCCGCGAAGCCGCGCTCATCACGTTCCTGGCCTCGGCCGCGAACATCAAGCTGCTCGGGATCGGCGGGGCATTCTGGGGGTTGGTCATCGGGCTCGTCGCCCATCTCGTTCTGAATGGGGGCTTGCCGCGCAGCAGGCCGGCCGTCAGCGGGGCCGCTGCAAAGTGACGGCAAAGCTGCGCGCTTCCCGTTTCGTTTTGGAGCCCCTGACGGCCCCGATTTCGAGCGGGGCGCGCGAGCTCTCGCCCATCGAGCGCCGTACGGCGCAGTTTCGAGAGCGCGCGCACCGATCGGATTGCGCTCTCCCAGGCGGGTGGATTGCGCCGGAATCAGGCCAAATCCTTGCGATAGACGATGAAGCCGGACCGCAAGGCGACATCGTCATAGAGCCTGCGCGCGGTCGCGTTGGTTTCATGCGTGTGCCAATAGACGCGCCCGGCCCCGGCGTGGCCCGCATGCTCGTAGACGCCAGCGATCAACATCCGGCCGACGCCCTTGCCCCTTGCGACCTCCCGCGTGAACAGGTCCTGCAGATAGCAGGTCGGCCCGATCATCGTGGTGCTGCGATGGAAGATGTAGTGCGTGAGGCCGACGAGCTCGCCGGCACATTCCGCGACCAAACCGTGGACCGGCTCGTAGGCGTCGAAGAAGCGTGCCCAGGTGGTCTGCGTGACGTCTTCCGGCAGCGCAGTCTGGCCGGCTCGACCATAGAAGCGGTTATAGCCGTCCCACAGCGTCCGCCATTGCGCGAAATCGCGGCGCTCGACGGTTCTGATTGCAATATCCATCACGCAGCCCCCACCTGCCTGTTCCACGGTTCGCCGGCGATGAGCTTCGTGGCCAGCAGCTCCGCCGCAATCGCGAGGATGCGTTCGCCCTTTTCCACCGAAGCGCGACGGGCGTCGCCGCGAACGCCGCTGGGGCAGAAATCCCTGAAGGAGCTCCAGAGCAGCAGGGGATCGCTCAGCGGTGACGCATCGCCCTTGCTGTATCCGGGTTGAAAAGCTTCCCCCAACCGATCGACCCGAACCAGATCGGGGCGCGCGGCCATCATCATGGAGGTTTCGGCCTCACAGGCATGCTGCAGGATCAGCTGGTCTTCGAGGATCGCCTCCAGAGCGCTCTGCTGATTCGGCAACAGTGTGTAGGTCGTGCTCGCCACCGCCAGCCCGGTCTCCTGCGTGAGCGCATCCGTCAGGACGTGGAGTGCCGAGATGTTGCCGCCATGCCCGTTCACGAGCAGGAGCTTGCGGAAACCGGCGACCCTGATCGACGTGACGATGTCGCGGAGCAAGGCGTGATAGGTCGCCATGGAGACGCTGAAGCTGCCGCCGAATGCGATGTGATGCTGGGCGAGCCCGATCCAGACCGTCGGGGCGATGAGGATCGGCCGATGCGGCGAGACGAGACGGGCCATGCGCTCGACGACAGCCTCGGTCAGGATGGTGTCGCAGCCGGTCGGCAAATGCGGGCCGTGCTGCTCGGTGGAGCTCAACGGCAGCACCACGATGGCGTCGCGTCGCGCAAGGTCATTGATATCTTCGGCCGTTCGCGCGGCCCAATGGAGATCGGATAGCATGGCAGCCTTTCGTCGGGATGACAGGCGCTGCGGTTCCGGTATTGCCGCGCGCCAGGGCTATTTCCATAGGGCCGAACTGACCCGGCGAGCTCAGCCAATTCAGGCAGCATGACCAAGCCACTTTCACCATCGCGATCGACGGCCGAGATACTGCTCACGCTGCTGGAAACAGCTGCTCCGGCTGCGACCTTGGCGGCACGGTTGCAGCAGGCCGTGCGGCGCCTCGTGCTGGACGGACATGCCTCGGGTGGCGCGCGCCTGCCGTCGAGCCGGGCACTGGCAAGGCAAGCCCGCATTGCCCGCGAAACCGTCGATACCGCCTATCATCAGCTTGAGCTCGAAGGATTTGTCGTGCGGAGGCACGGCAGCGGCACCTTTGTCGCACCACGCGATGCCGTCCTCGCCGGCTCCGATCGCCGAGCGTGCGCATCGAGCCGCGGGATTGCGGGACTGTCCGAGCGCGGACTATCCCTGACCGCCGGCGGAGGTGTCATTGATCGTGGAAGGCCAGTGCCTTTCACCTTGCTTCCGGATGTCGAAGCCTTTCCGCTGCAAATCTGGCAGCGCATTGCGGCGCGCGCCGCCCGTGGGCGCTCGCGCGCGGAGCTGCTCTATGCCGAGGCGCAAGGGTATCTGCCGCTACGCGAGGAGATCGCGCACTACCTGGCGGCCTCCCGCGGGATCGCCGCTAGCCCCGGGCAGATTCTCGTCCTCAGCAGTTCCCAGCAGGCCCTCGGCCTGATCGCGAAACTCGTCGCCTCGGCCGGCGATCAGATCGCCATCGAAGATCCCGGCTACCACGGTGCACAGATGGCGTTCCGGGGCGCCGGCACCACGCTGCTACCCATATCCGTCGATCAGGATGGGCTTGTGGTCGAACGCCTCGTTAAAGCGGAAGGACAGGTCCGCGCCGTCTACGTCACGCCGTCGAACCAGTATCCGCTTGGCGTCACCATGTCGCTCGACAGGCGGCTGGCGCTACTCGATTGGTCGGAGAGGAGCGGCTCCTGGATCATCGAAGACGATTACGACAGCGAATTCCGTTACGATGGCAGGCCTATCGCCGCGCTGCAGAGCCTGAATGCCGGCGGGAACGTCCTCTATGTCGGCACCATGACCAAGGTGCTGTTTCCGGGGCTGCGCATTGCTTACCTCGTCGTGCCCGAGCCTCTGGTCTCAGCCTTCGTCGCCGGGCGCTCGCTGATCGACGGCTCCGCCGCCAAGTTCAATCAGGTGGTGCTGGCCGAATTCATGCGCGAGGGGCACTTCACTGCCCACACCCGGCGGATGCGGCAGATATACCAAGCGCGCCGCGATCTCTTCATCGCAGCTTTCGAGCGGCATTTGGGCGACTTCGCCACCTGCAATGCGCCACGGGCGGGCCTCCATGTCACTGCGCAGTTGAAGCGCGCATATGACGAGGCAGAAACGCTTGCCGTCGCGGATCATGCGGGCCTCGCCCTGCGCGGCCTTGACCGGCTGACACTCGGTCCCAGCTCGGCGCGAGGCTGGCTGATGGGCTTCGCCTCGCGACCACCACAAGACATGGAGAATGCATTGCGGCATCTCGCGAGCGCTCTGCGGGAGGGATCCGAGGCCCCGCCCATCTGAACGTCCGGAACTGACGCGATCTTCGCCGTTCGAGATCGCCGGTCGCTGTGAGATTCCTGGTCCGCTTTCCGGCGCCCCTTAGCGCGTTTTCCGATCAGGTTGCATCATATCCTGCCGCAGCGAAGTAGTTGCGACATTCTTCTGGCTCGAAGATGCCGATAAGCGTCCCGATGGCGTTCCAGAGGCCATCGACGGTTCGTTCGGCGGCTTTTCGGAGCAGGGCCTTGAGCTTCGAGAAAGCCATCTCGATCGGATTGAAGTCTGGGCTGCAGGGCGGCAGGTGGCGGAGTTCGGCGCCGATGGCCTCGATCAGCTCGCGCACTTTCGGGCCTTTGTGGCCGGAGAGATTGTCCATCACGACAACGTCGCCGGAGCGCAGCTCGGGCACGAGCACTTTGGCGACATAGGTCTCGAAGGCATCGCGATTGATCGGCCCGTCCAGCACCCAGGGCGCGATGAAGCCGCGAAGGGTCAACGCCCCGACAAAGGTCGTCGTTTTCCAGTGACCATGCGGTGTCGCCATCCGCAGGCGCTCGCCACGCGGAGAACGGCCGTAGCGGCGGGCCATGTTGGTCGAGGTCCAGGTCTCGTCGATGAAACCGCTCACCAGCCTGGCGATGCGTCAGACCCTCCGCGACAGCCGCCAGAACTCGAACCCGAAGATCGACCGACAAAGCTTTCGACATGCATGCCAGCCTCCATCCGGCACACAGTCTGAATCAGCTCAAACCTGATTTGGGAATCCCAATCCGATCCAATCAGATCGAAATCGGCTCTAGTCGACACTGGCCGGGATCGACGACACCTGCGACGTCCAAGCGTTCATGGGGCCTGGGACATGCCGCGCCAGGTCCCGCGTGATGGGGAGCTGGCTCGCCGCGCGACAGGCGCACGGCGAGCACCGCCAGACCGACGAGTCGGGAAGCGCGCGAAAAGCGGAGACAAGCTGGTCTCCAAGCAGTTCCTCCCCGAGCAAGGTGTCGAAGGCACGGATGCCGTTGATCTCGCTGTGTTCGATCCACCAGGAGGTCACATCGCGAACGCTTTAGCTGTAGAAGATGCCGCCATCCACATTGAGAGCCTGTCCGGTCACGAAGGCCGCGTCGTCCGAGGCGAAGAAGGCGACCGGCCCGACCACGTCTTCCGGATTGCCGAGCCGGTGCAGGTCGGTGACCTTCTCGAAATAGGCGACGCGCTCGGGATCGCGCAGGTTGTTCATCCCCATCTCGGTCTGGATGATGCCGGGGCAGACCGCGTTCACGGTGACGCCGTGCTGGCCGAGCTCCATCGAGGAGACGCGCGTGAAACCGACCACCGCCGATTTCGATGCGGCGTAATGGGACTGGCCCGGCCCGCCGGTGCGCGCGGCCAGCGAGGCGATGTTGACGATGCGGCCGTAGCGCCGCTCGCGCATATGCGGGATCAGCGCCTGCGTCATCTGGAACACGCCGCGCGCATTGACTGCGAAGGTGGTGTCCCAGATCTCGGGCGTCAGCTCCTCGATCGAGGCGAGCTTCAGGATGCCGGCATTGTTGACGAGGGCATCGACATGGCCGAGCCCGCGCACGGCCTCGTCGGCCGAGCGGCGGCAATCCTCGGGATTGCTGACATCGGCCGTGATGGTGACGCAGCGCCGGCCCCTCTCGGCAATCTCGCCCGCGACCGCTGCGAGAGCGGCCTGCTGCGGGCCGATATCGGTGAGCGCGAGATCATAGCCGCGCTCGGCAAGTCCAAGGGCGATGGCCCGGCCGATGCCGCGGCTGGCGCCCGTGACGATGGCGTGTCTGGTCATGTCGGTTCTCGCTTCGGATGGGAAAGAGGTCACAGGGTCCAGCGCTCTCAGGTGGCCTTGCGGACCGGCAGGCTGTTCATTGCCTTCACGGTCTCGTCGAAGGAAACGAGGTTGGCGCCGGAACCCAGGCCGGTGGCGACGAGCGCGGCCGTCGCGGTCGCGAGCCTGGCGCATTCGGTCAGCTCCCAGCCCCGGACGAGCCCGGCGATGAAGCCGCCGGAATAGGCATCGCCGCAGCCGGTCGTGTCGCGCACCGGGACTTCGAAGGCCGGCATCGTGAAGTGCCGGCCATCCCGCGTCATCACGAAGGAGCCTTCGCCGCCGAGCGAGATCGCGCAGGCGCCCGCGCCGCGCTCGATGAAGAAGCGGGCGCAGGCGGCCGGATCATGCGTCCCGACCATCACGGCCGTCTCGTCGATGCTCGGCATGAAGAAGTCGACCTCGGGCAGGAGCGGCTCCAGCAGCGCCAGGGTCTCCGGGCGGGCCGAGATCAGGTCGAGGGTCGTCGTGCGGCCAGCCTTGCGCGCATCGGCGAGCAGCGCCCGCGAAGGCTCGCCATCCATCGCCAGCAGCGAGCCGACGCCGCCGAGATGGACGATCCGCCCCTCGCAGGCACGGGCCTGCGCGGCGGCCGAGATGCGCCAGCGGGCGGAGGCGCCGCGGGCGTGCAGCGCCGGGCGCGACCCGTCCGGCCGGATCGGCAGGATCGTGGCCGAGGTCGGGTTGCCGGCCATGCGCTCCATCATCGAGACGTCGATGCCGTCGCGCCGCAGCGCGTCGAGCACCCAATCGGCCTTCTCGTCCGCGCCGACCGCGCCGACCGCGAGCGCCTTCAGGCCGAGCCGCGCGCAGGGAACGACGGTTCCGCCCGCCGTGCCCGCGACGGTGAGGCGGATTTCGTCGATCAGGTAGCGCGTCCCGCCGGGCGGAATGTCGCTCACGGGCACGCCGAGGATATCGAGGATGTAGGAGCCGCAGACGCTGACATCATGGGTGGGCGACATGGCAGGTTTCTCGGACGATAGAAGCGGGAGGAGGGTGGTGGCGCAGACCGGCGCGACGACGTCGCGTCAGCCCGCCGCGGCCGGTGAGGGGGCGTGCGGTTGCCGCTCGCGCAGGCCGTACTGGCCCCAGCGCTTGAGGATGCTGTCGATCTCCTCGTCCGGCAGCAGCGGCGGCGTGCCGATCTGGAGGCAGCCGTGATACTGCCGCGCCAGGGTCTCGACCTCGACCGCGAGCCAAAGCGCCTTGCGCAGGCTGACCCCGGTCGCGATCAGGCCGTGATGGGCGAGCAGGCAGGCGCGCCGGTCGGCCAGCGCCTCCAGCGCCAGCCGCGAAAGCTCGGCCGTGCCGTATTGGGCATAGGGCGCACAGGGGATGTCGTTTCCGCCGGCGGCGGCGATCATGTAGTGGATCGCGGGGATGCTGCGATGCATGATCGCCAGGGTCGTACAGTAGGTCGGGTGGGCGTGGACCACCGCGTTTGCCTCCGGCTTCGCCTTGAGGATGTCGAGGTGGAAACGCCACTCCGTGGAGGGGACGTTGCCCTCCCGCGCCGTCCAGCCGCCGTCCCAGTCCATGAAGACGATGTCATCGGGCGTCATCTGGTCATAGGCCAGCCCGGACGGCGTCAGCAGGATCCCGTCATCGACGCGAACGCTGATATTGCCCGACGTGCCCTGGTTGATGCCCGCGGCGGTCATCTCGCGGCAGGCCATGACGATGGATTGCCGCAACTCGCGGTCGTCCCGGCTGGTCATTGCATCGTGTTCCCTATGTCAGAACAGCATTCCATGACTGCGGCGAGACGCGCCTCGTCTGTGCCGAGGCGCGCGCCGGACCTTCCGATCAGCGGCTGACGTCGATGACCACGCGGCCACGGATCCTGCCGGCGACGATCTCTTCCGCCAGCGCCGGCAGGGCCGACATCGGCTCGACGCGGGCGATGCGGCCGAGCTGCGCCTTGTCGAGATGCGCGGCCAGCGTCTTCCAGGCGCGCTCGCGCTTGCCGGCCGGTGCCATCACGCTGTCGATGCCGAGCAGGCTGACGCTCCGCAGGATATGCGGCGCGACGGTCGCCGGAAGATCCATGCCGCCCGCAAGCCCGCAGGCCGCGACCGCCCCGCCATAGGCCGTCTGCGCCAGCACATTGGCCAGGGTGGTCGAGCCGACGGAATCGACCGCGCCGCCCCAGCGCTCCTTCTGCAGCGCGCCGCCCTTCTCCGCGAGAGCGGCCCGGTCGACGAAGCCGGTGGCGCCGAGCTCCGACAGATAGGCATGGGTTTCCGGCCGGCCGGTCGCCGCGGTGACCGTGTAGCCCTTGCGGGCGAGCAGGCTGATCGCGGTCGAGCCGACCCCGCCGGCAGCGCCCGTCACCAGCACCTCGCGCCCGCCGGGTGCGATCGCGCCCCAGTCCTCGAGCGCATCGACGCAGAGCGCCGCCGTATAGCCGGCGGTCCCGATGCCCATGGCCTCCTCGAAGCTGAAGGCGTCGGGCAGCCGCGTCAGCCATTGCGGCTTCAGCTTCTGGAAGCGCGCATAGCCGCCCCATTCCGTCTCGGACAGGCCCCAGCCATTGACCAGGACCTTGTCGCCCGGCTTCCAGTCGGGCGAGCGGCTTTCGACCACCGTTCCGGCGAGGTCGATCCCCGCCACCATCGGCAGCCGTCGCGCGATCCGGCCCTTGCCGCTGATCGCCAGGCCGTCCTTGTAATTCAGCGTCGAGAAGGAGATTTCCACGAGCACGTCGTGGTCGGGCAGGTCCGCCACCGTGAGATCGCGGAACTCCGCGCGCGGGCGCCCGTCGTGATCGACGATCATCATGGCCCGGAAACTATCGTTCATGGTTCGACCCTGTCGCTGTTGCGATGATTTCGTTTCGCCGGATGCGCCGGCTCGCGGCACATCGGCTGTTCTCACTGCCCCGGCAGATGGCCGAGCGCCGCGCTGATCGAGCGCGCCGCCTCTCGGACGTCTTCCGAAAACTGCTTCAACTCCTTGCGCTTCAGCCGCGAGTCCGGGCCCGAGATGCCGATCGCGCCGGCAACCTCGCCGGCCCGGCCGAGGACCGCGCAGGCGCAGGCGGCGATCCCGTCGCGCCACTCTCCTTGCAGGACCATGGCGTAGCCCTGCTGCCGGATTTGCCGGATATCGGCCATCAGCTCCTCGGGCGTCACCCGCGTCGTCGCGGTGAAGCGCTTGAAGAGCGGCCGGAAACGATCGAGCGCCTCATCGGGTTCGTGTGCCAGCATGGCCTTGCCGGTCGCCATCGCGAAGGCCGGCGCGCGCATGCCGACGCTGGTATGGGCCCTGATCTGATGCTTGCTCTCGATCTTGTCGACATAGACCACGTCGGTGTCGTCGAGCACCGAGAGGTGGACCGTCTCCCCGGTGGCCTGGGCCAGGCGTTCCATCGCCGGGCGGGCGATCGAGACCAGGTCCAGGCGCCGGACGACGTTGTTGCCGAGCTCCCATATCTTCAGCGTCAGCTCATAGGTGCTGTTCGGCGGCGTCTGCCGGACGAAGCCCTGGGCCTGCAGGGTCGCCAGCAGGCGGTGTACGTTGCTCTTCGTGAATGCGAGTTCCTTCGCGAGATCGGTGATCCCGCGAGGCTTGTTGCTGCGCGCCAGAACCTCGAGGAGCCGCAGCCCCTTCGTGAACGCCTTGTCCATCGTGTAAACCCGGTCTCCTGAACCTGGTTATCTCTATGCCCGGTCGCGCTCCGCGGGAAGACGGCCGCCTTGCCGGCGGCCGTTTCCGGGGGGGGGCGGCTACTTCGCCAGCAGCGCGTTGAGCTTTTCCTGGCCGTGCTCCTCATTGGTCGAACGGCCGTCCGGCGAGGGCGCGCCCCAGTAGTCCGGGCTCCATTCGATCGCTTGGGCGAGGTTCTTCGGGTTGTTCGCCCAATAGATGCTGACCTTCGGATCGGCCGCGTCGAAGACCACGGAAGAGGGCAGCGCGACCGGGAAGTTGGAGGTGAGCGCGGCCGCTCGCTTGGGGTCGAGCCGCCAGGACAGGACCTTCAGCGCATTCTCGTAGTTCGGCGCGCCCTTCGGGATCGAGAAGAAGTCGTAATAGACGAAGCCCTGGTTCCAGGTGATCGCGACCGGCGCGCCTTCGAGCGCGAATTTGCTCATCGAGCCGGTATAGGCCATGCACATGTCGGCTTCGCCATCGAGCAGGAGCTGCGGCGGCTGCGCGGCGGTGGTCCACCACTTGGTCACATGGGGCTTGATCTCGGCGAGCTTCTTCAACGCCCGGTCCATGTCGATCGGGTAGAGCTTGTCCTTCGCCACGCCGTCGGCCATCAGCGCCGCCTCGAAGGTGAAGCGGGACCAGGCCGGCATGCAGCGCCGCCCCGGGAATTTCTTCACGTCCCAGAAATCGGCCCAGCTCTGAGGTTCGCTGCCGGCCTTGTACTTGTCCTTGTTCCAGGCGAGGCCGACGCCGATGACCTGAAGCGCGACGCCCTTGGGCCGCTTGAGATTGTCCGGCATCACCGCGAGCGTCTTCTGCGCGGGCTCGGACAGCTTCTTGTAGTCGATGTCCGCCAGGCAGCAATCGCCGAGGATCTTGGTCTCCTGGTCGAAGATGAAGGCGAGGTCCCAGGCTGCCTTCCCGGCTTCGGCCTGAGCCTTCAGCCGCGGGCCGCTTCGCGCCTCCTGGACGGTCACCACCTTGATGCCCGTCTCCTTCTCGAACGGTCCGTACATGATCTTGCGCAGGGCTTCGCCATAGGCGCCGCCCGGGTCCTGCACGATCACCTCCTTGCTCTGGGCCGATGCGCCCTGAGCCAGGCCGAGCGGCAGCGCCATCGCCGCCAGGGCGGGGAGCATCCGCCAGAACTTCATACGTTGCACCATGTCTTTCCTCCCTCTTCTTTTGTTGAGTGCGTATCAGGCGCCGGCGCGGGTTCGCGCCAGCACCGGGCCCGCGAGCGCGAGCCCGATCACGACCAGCAGGACCTCGAGCGAGGAGACCACCGCCAGGACCGGGTTGAGCTGGTAGTTGATGTCGGCCCAGAGCATCAGCGGCAGCGTCTTGAGCTGTGCGCTCGACAGGAACAGCGACAGCACCAACTCGTCGAACGAGTGCAGAAAGGCGAAGAAGGTCGCGGCCGCCAGACCGGGCGCGATCGCCGGCAGCGTCACCGTGCGGAAGACGGTGAGCGGGGACGCGCCATGCAGGGCGGCCGCCTGTTCGAGGCGCCTGTCGACGCTCTGGAGCGCGGCCGAGACGATGATCACGACGAGCGGAATGCCGCCGATCGCATGCGCTGAGGCCAGGCCCCAGATCGACCCCACCAGATCGAAGCGCAGGAACAGGCTGTAGAGCGAAAGGCCGAGTACCACCGGCGGCACGATCACCGGGCTGACGAGCAGCAGCATGATGATCGACTTGCCACGGATCTCACTGCGTACGATCCCCATCGCGGCGGAGGCGCCGAGCACCACCGAGATCCCGGCCGACGCGGCGGCGATCACTGCGGAATGCCAGAAGGCGTCCATCCAGTTCGGGTCGGAGAAGAATTTCTCGTACCAGCGCAGCGAGAAGCCCGGCGGCGGGAAGGTGAGGAAGGAGGCGCTGCTGAACGAGATCACCATCACCACGAGAATCGGCAGGATCAGCGTGGCGATCACCGCCCCGGCCAGAATGAAGACGGTCCAGCTTCCCCAGGCGGGGCTGAGCCGGCTCAGCAGCCGCAGGATGGGCCAGCCGATCCGGTCGGCGATGCCGCTGAGGAGGCTCCGCCGCGGGGCGCCCTCGCTCGCGCGAGCGGCCGCTGCATGCGCTGCCCCGCCTTCTGCTTTGCTGCCGCCCCAGATGAACTCGAAGCCGAGGAAATGGCCGGCGACGCCGACGAAGAGCAGGGTGATGACCAGGAGCACGACGGCGAGCGCCTGGAGGAAGCCTTCGCTGTTGATGAAGTCGGCCTGCTGCACGATGTGCATGGCGAACATCTGGTCGCCCGGCCCGCCGAGCAGGGTCGGCGTGATGAAGAAGCCGAGCGCGGCCACGAAGACGAGCAGAAAGCCCGCCCCCATTCCCGGCAGGGTGAGCGGCAGGAGGATGCGCCAGAAGGTGGCGATCGGCCCGGCGCCGGAAGCCTGCGCGGCGCGCGGCAGCGCCGCATCGAGGCGCGACACGCTGGAATAGATGCTGAGCACCATGATCGGCAGCAGTACCGCTGTCATGCCGAGCAGGACCGTGCCGCGGTTGAACAGAAGCTGGGCAGGCTCGCTCAGAACGCCCAGCCCGGTCAGCAGCTTGTTCACCGGGCCGTTGCGGCCGAGCAGGACCATCCAGGCATAGGTGCGGATCAGGATCGCGATAAAATAGGGCAGGATCACCGCCGCCGTGATCAGGATCTGGGTGATGCCGGAGGTGCGCCGGATGAGAAGCGCGGTGGGATAGCCGAGCAGCAGGCACAGGGTCGCGACGGTCAGGGATATCTGCATCGTCCGGACGAGCGAATCCCAGTAGAGCGGCACCGAGAACACGCGTTCGAAGAAGACCGACCATGTCGGCCCGCTGACGCTGAGGCGGAAGAGGTCGATGACCGGCAGCAGATAGATGAAGCCGAGGAAGAGCCCCGCCGGCAGCAGGAGCAGCGCCGGGTTGGAGAGTCTGCCGAGGAGGCTCCTGCGCCTGTCTCCGGCGAAGGTGGTTGCGGCGACGCTCACGCGAGCACCCAGCAATCAGCCGCGCCCCAGCTCACATGGAGCCGTTCTCCGGCCGCGGGCAAGCTCCGCCCGGCCGCATCCATGCAGCGGATCAGCAGCGTCTCTCCACTGTCGGCCCGCGCCTCGATCCGCAGGATCTCGCCGAGGAACAGCGCCGAGGTCACTGTGACCGGCATCGCGTGCGGCCCGGGGCCGTCGGCGATGGCGATCCGTTCCGGCCGCACGAGCACCGTCGCGCGCCCGACCTCGATGCCGTGCCCCGCGTCGGCCTCGAAGACGTAGCCGGCACGGTTGCGCAGCGCCATCGTCGCGCCGCGGCGCTGGACGATCTCGGCCTCGATCAGGTTGCTCTCGCCGACGAAGGAGGCGACGAAGCGGTTCTGCGGATGCCGGTAGATGTCGACCGGCGTGCCGATCTGCACGATCCGCCCGGCATCCATCACGGCGATGCGGTCGCTCATCGTCAGTGCCTCGCCCTGATCATGGGTGACGAACAGGATGGTGCTGCCGATCGCGCGATGCAGCTCGCGGATCTCGATCTGGATGGATTCCCTGAGCCGCCGGTCGAGCGCGCTGAGCGGCTCGTCCATGAGGACGATCCGCGGGCGCCGGACGATGGCGCGGGCGATGGCGACACGCTGCTGCTGGCCGCCGGACATCTGCGAGGGCGTCTTCTGCGCATGCTCGGAAAGCCGCATGATCTCGAGCGTCTCGGCGACGCGGCGTTCCGCGGTGGTGCGGTCGACGCCGGCCATGCGCAGCGGGAACGCCACGTTCTGCGCCACCGTCATGGTCGGAAAGAGCGCATAGCTCTGGAAGACCATGCCGAAGCCGCGCTTATGCGTCGGGACATGATCGATCGGCGCGCCGTCGACATGCATCTCCCCGCTGTCGAGCTTCTGGAAGCCGGCGATGAGGTTGAGCAGCGTCGTCTTCCCGCTCCCCGAGGGGCCGAGCAGGGTGATGAACTCACCCGGCTGGATGTCGAGGGAGATGCAGTCGGCTGCGCGGAAATCGCCGTAGGTCTTGACCACGTCGCGCAGGACGATGCCCGCGCCGATCGAGTTCTGCGCCCGGGCCGCCCCCGACATCCCGGCACCCGCCGACGGCTCGGCGAGAGACGCCAGTTCAGTCGCCATCACGTTTCCTCCGGTGTTCTGAAATATAGAACGTTATTCTGTTTTCTTTCAATAATCAGCTTGATCGCGACGCTGTCAAGCTGTCTCATCACGGTCGGGCGATGCTTGGCGGACGATCGGCGAGGGCAGCGTCCAAGGCCGTATTGACAGCGTGACGAGCAGGTCGCTACGTTATTTTCAGAATAACGTTCTATAATTCAGAACAATGCGACGCCGCATCTTGATGCTGGTGCCGCGGGTGAAACGGAGGGACGCGATGGACCTGCAGGGCATGGCGCGCCGTGTCGAGGCGGGGATGCAGCTGGCTTTGCCGGTCGACTATGCCGGGGTCTCGATGGCGATGACCCGGGCCCTGATCGAGCATGGCGCCGGCGATCTCGATCTCTTCTGCGTTCCCACCGGTGGCCTGCAGGTCGACCAACTGGTCGGCGCCGGGCTCGTCCGCTCGGTCGAGACCAGCGCGGTCTCGCTCGGCGAGGCCGGTGGCGCGCCGCGCTTCAACCAGGCGATTGCGCAAGGCCGGGTCGTTGTCCGGGACGCGACCTGTCCGGCGATCCATGCCGCGCTGATGGCCGCACAGAAGGGCAACCCCTTTCAGCCTCTGCGTGGCATCATCGGCAGCGACATCCTCCGCTTCCGGCTGGATTGGCGGGTGATCGACAATCCCTTCGCCGAAGACGGCGACCCGATCGTCCTGATCCCCGCCGCGCGGCCGGATATCGCGATCTTCCATGCGCCGATGGCGGACCGCCATGGCAATGTCTGGATCGGGCGGCGGCGCGAGCTCGCCGCGATGGCCTATGCTGCGGACCAGACGCTGGTGACGGTCGAGCGCATCGTCGAGGAGAACCTGCTCGGCAGCGAGATGAGCGCCGCCGGAACCTTGCCGGCGCTCTATGTGACGGAGATCGCGGTCGCTCCCCGCGGGGCCTGGCCCTATGGCCTCTGGGGCGAGTACGCGACCGACACGGCCGAAATCCTGCGCTACGCCAAGGCCGCGCGCACGCCGGAGGGTTTCGCCGAATACATGGCCGCGGCGCCGGCCGGGCAGATGCAGGACGCCGCCCGATGACGGATATCCACCCCCGCGAGATTCTGATCACCACGATCGCGCGCCTGCTCGACGGCGTCCGGCATGTCGCGGTCGGTGCCTCCTCGCCGATTCCCGCCGCCGGCGCCATGCTGCTGCGCGCCTTGAAAAAGCGCGCCGGCGCGCCGCCGGTCAGGATCTCGATCCTCGGCTCAGTCGAGCACAATTTCTTCACGAACGGCTCGGCCGAACTGTTCGATTGCGCCGGGCAGGGGCGGATCGACGCCTTCTTCCTCGGCGGCGGCCAGATCGACGGGCACGGCAATATCAACCTCGTCGGCATCGGCGATTATCCGGCCTCGGCGCCGCGCTGGCCCGGCTCCTTCGGCTCGGCCTATCTTTATTTCGTCGTCCCCCGCGTCATCCTCTTCCGCGAGGAGCACAGCCCGCGCGTCTTCGTCGAGAAGGTCGATTTCACCAGCGCGCCCGGCGTCAGCGAACCCGGCATCTACCGGACGGGTGGGCCGATGGCGCTGCTGACCGGCAAGGCCCTGTTCAGCTTCGACAAGGCCCGTCCCGGCTTCACCCTGGAGAGCCTCCATCCCGGCCATGAGCTGGCGGAGGTCCGGGAGGCGACGGGCTTCAGGTTCGAACATGCCGACCGGCCGCCGCAGACCGAACTGCCCGACAGAGCGACGCTCGACCTCCTGCGCGGGCAGGTCATGGACGAGCTCGCCGAAACCTATCCCGAATTCGCCAGCCAGATGCGGCGCGAGATCCAAGCGTGACGCCCGGATCCGCCCGAGACAGCCAGCAGGACAGCACATGAATTCTCGCACCGGCTCCCTCGCCGACATCAAGGTAATCGACGCCAGCCGCGTTCTCGGCGGGCCCTATGCCGGCCAGATCCTCGGCGACCATGGCGCCGACGTCATCAAGATCGAACCGCCCGCGGGCGACGAGACGCGCGGTTGGGGTCCCCCCTTCCTGGATGGTGCGGCGAGCTATTTCCTCGGCCTCAACCGCAACAAGCGCGGCATGGCGCTCGACCTGACGCAGGAGGCGGGGCGCGAACTGCTGCTGCGCCTGCTGGAGACGGCCGACGTTTTCATCGAAAACTTCAAGACCGGCACGCTTGAGCGCTGGGGCCTTGGCCGCGAGGAACTGGAGCGTCGCTTCCCGCGCCTCGTCCATTGCCGCATCTCGGGCTTCGGCGCGGACGGGCCGCTCGGCGGGCTGCCGGGCTACGACGCCGCGATCCAGGCCTCGGCCGGCATCATGAGCGTCAATGGCGAGCTCGGCGGGGAGCCGCTGCGGGTGGGGCTGCCCGTGGTCGACATGGTGACGGGCCTCAATGCCGTGATCGGCATCCTGATGGCGCTGCAGGAGCGCGCATCGAGCGGCAAGGGGCAGTTCGTCGAGGCGACGCTCTATGATTGCGGGGTCTCGCTGCTCCATCCGCATCTGCCGAACTATTACCTGTCGGGAAAGGTCGCGGGGCGTTCCGGCAACGCCCATCCCAACATCACCCCCTACGACGTCTTCGCCACGCGCGATGCGCCGCTCTTCCTCGCCGTCGGCAACAACCGGCAATTCGCCACGCTCTGCAAGATCATCGGCCGGCCGGAGTTGGCGCAGGACGCGCGCTACGCGACCAACAAGGATCGCAACATCAATCGCGACGCGCTCAAGGCCGATCTGGAGGCCGCGATGGCCGGTTTCGACTGCGGCCCGCTGGCCGAGCGCCTGGTCAAGTCCGGCGTGCCTTGCGGCGCCGTCCGCAATATCGACGAGGTGATGGCCGATCCGCATACGCATCACCGCGGGATGGTGGTCGATATCGGGGCCTATCGCGGCACCGGCAGCCCGATCAAGTTGTCGCGGACCCCGGCCACCTACCGCATGGCGCCGCCGCGCTTTGGCGAGCACACCGCGGCGATCCTCGATGAGGCCGGCGTGCAGGGCGAGCTCTTCGCCGATGCCCTGCCGGGCTTCGCCCCGGCGGAGGAGGCGCAAGGCCCCGAAGCGGGAGCGGCGACAACCGGCCGGCAGAAGGTGCACGGATGAGCACGATCCAGCGCTTCCCGCATTGCAGCCACTGGGGCGCCTACACGATCCTCGTAGAGGATGGCCGGATCGTCGGGATCGAGCCCTTCGAGCATGATCCTTCGCCATCGCCGATCAACCAGTCGGTGCGTGACTGGGCGAGCACGGAGCGCCGCGTCCTGACGCCGCTGGTCCGCTCGGGCTGGCTGGAAAACCGCGAGAACAGCGACCGCCGCGGCCGGGGAAGCGACCGTTTCGTGCCGGTGAGCTGGGACGACGCGACCTCGCTCGTCGCCGGCGAGATCCGGCGCGTCTCTGAGCGCTTCGGCAACGCCTCGATCTTCGCCGGCTCCTATGGCTGGACGAGCTGCGGGCGGTTCCACCACGCCCCTTCGCAACTGAAGCGCATGCTGAATCTCGTCGGCGGCTATACCGGCCATGTCGACACCTATTCGATCGCCGCCGGCCCGGTGATCCTGCGTCATACGCTGGGTGACGACGGCGCCTGCGGCGGCCAGGCCAATACCCTCGACACCGTCGCCGAGCATACCGAGACGCTCGTCGTCTTCGGCGCGCTCTCGCCGCGCACCGCGCAGAACGAGGCGGGCGGCATCGCGAGCCACACGCTCGAGACCCATCTGCGCAAAATTGCCGAGCGAGGCGTCAAGGTCATCCTGGTTTCGCCGCTGCGCGACGACATCCCGGACTGGGTCGACGCCGAATGGTGGCCGATCCGGCCGAACACCGACACGGCCCTGATGCTCGGGCTCGCCGGCGAGATCCTGAAGCGGGGCCGGCACGACCGCGCCTTCCTCGAACGCTGCACCAGCGGCGCGGAGCGGCTGATCGCCTATCTCGACGGCAGCCGGGACGGAGCGGTCAAGGATGCGGCCTGGGCGGCGGGTGTCACTGGGCTCGATGCCGGCTGGATCGCCGATCTGGCGCAACGGCTCGTCGAAACCCGCTCCATGCTGACCGTGAGCTGGAGCCTGCAGCGGGCCCATCATGGCGAGCAGCCTTTCTGGGCGGCGCTGGCGCTGGCGGCGATGACCGGCCAGATCGGTCTTCCCGGCGGCGGCGTAGGCTATGGCTATGCCTCGCTTGGCGGTGTCGGGGCGCCGATCAACCTGGCCAAGTCGCCGACGCTCCCACAGTTGCGCAAGCCGCTGGAGAGCTTCATCCCCGTCGCCCGGATCAGCGACATGCTGCTCAATCCCGGTGGCGAATACAGCTACGAGGGCGAAACCCGGACCTATCCGGATGCGCGGCTGGTCTACTGGGCCGGCGGCAACCCCTATCACCACCATCAGGACCTCAATCGCCTCGCCGAGGCCTGGACGCGGCCGGAGACGATCATCGTCCAGGACCCGATGTTCACGGCGACCGCGCAACGCGCCGACATCGTGCTGCCGGCCAACACCTCGATCGAGCGCAATGACATCGCGGGCAACCGGCGCTCGGATTTCGTCATCGCCATGCACAAGGCGATCGCGTCGGTTGGCGATTCCCGCTCCGATTTCGATATCTTCCGCACCATCGCCGAAAAGCTGGGCGTCGGACCGGCCTTCGACGAGGGCCGCGATGAGATGGGCTGGCTGCGCCATCTCTACGATGCGACCCGGACGGACGCCGCCACGCGCCTCAGCTTCGCGATGCCCGATTTCGATGCCTTCTGGGCCCAAGGCTACGCCCGCTGCCCGACGGAGGCCGAGCACTCCTATCTGTCGGAGTTCCGCGAGCGGCCCGAGGACCACGCCCTCGAAACCGAGAGCGGGCGCATCGTCCTGGGCAGCCAGACCCTCGACGCGCTCGGCTATGACGATTGCCCGGCCCACCCGGCCTGGCTCGAGCCGGTCGAATGGCTCGGCGCGGCCGATGCGGCCGAGCAGTTCCACCTGATCTCGCATCAGCCGGAAGGGCGGCTGCACAGCCAGCTCGAAACGAGCCCGGCCAGCATGGCTGCCAAGCGCGGCGGCCGCGAGCAGGCGCGCCTCCACCCTGAGGACGCCGCCGAACTGGGCATCGCGGACGGCCAGGCGATCCGGCTCTGGAACGAGCGCGGCGCCTGCCTCGCAACGGCCCGGCTCACCGACGATGTCCGGCGCAGGGTCGTCGTCCTGCCGACGGGGGCCTGGTTCACGCCGACCGGCAACAGCGGCCTCGACATCGCCGGCAACCCGAACGTCCTGACGGTCGACATCGGCACGTCCCGCTTCGGCCAGGGCTGCTCGGCCCATACCTGCCTGGTCAGGGTCGAACGCTATGAAGGCGAGGCCGGTGACGCGATCGAGCAGTATCGCGAGCAGATGGAGCGGCTGGTCGCCGTCTAGCTCCGCATTTCGCCAGACGGGGAGGAGCCCCTGCTGGCCACTCAAATCCGCGCAAGAAGGAATCGATGACATGACGCAACCCGCCATCAGCCGCTTTCCGGTTCCCGCGATCGACGCGCTACCGGACGACATCCGCGAGCGCATCCTCGCCGTGCAGGAGAAGTCCGGCTTCGTGCCCAACGTCTTCCTGACGCTGGCGCATCGCCCGGAGGAGTTCCGCGCCTTCTTCGCCTATCACGATGCCCTGATGAACAAGGCGGAGGGCCTGACCAAGGCCGAGCGCGAGATGATCGTGGTCGCGACCAGCAACGCCAACCAGTGCCAGTATTGCGTCGTCGCCCATGGCGCGATCCTGCGCGTGCGGGCCAAGAACCCGCTGATCGCCGACCAGGTGGCGGTCAACTACCGCAAGGCCGACATCACGCCCCGGCAGAAGGCGATGCTCGACTTCGCCATGAAGGTCTCGGCGCGTGCCTACGAGGTCGGGGACGACGACGTCGCCGATCTGCAGAAGCACGGCTTCAGTGAGGACGATATCTGGGACATCGCCGCCATCGCGGCCTTCTTCGGGATGTCGAACCGCCTTGCCAACGTGACCAGCATGCGACCGAACGACGAGTTCTACGCGATGGGCCGGTAGAGCGCGGCCGCAACGAAGGTCCGGCAACTGGCGGTCGCTTGATGTCCGCTTATGGCACGCGATGGCCAAAGCGCTTGGCAGGGCGACGATCCGGGCTTCCGGTTTGCCGGGGAGCCTGATCCTCTTCGTCGAAACGGATGTTTGCTACATTCCGCAGCTCGGCTGCGCGCCGGCAGGAGGGAGAGTGTGGTGGTGCTCGATGACCGGCGCCATCGCCTGCAGGAACGCCTCTGTACCGCAGGCGAAGCCGATCTTGTCGGTCAAGGCGATGCGTGACCAGTCGAGCGTGCAGGCATGGCCGAGGCTCTCGAGGATCGGCAGGGCCGCCATCACGTCCCAGCTTGCGATGCCGTCGCAGACATAGCCGTCGAGCTGGCCCGTTGCCATGTCCATCAGCGTGATGGTCGAGGCGCCGCAGGTGCGGAAGTCGAGCCGCATCGTTCCGATGATGTGGCGGATCGTGGCGAGGCGCTTCTCCACCGAAGTCGCCGGGTGCAGGCTGATGCCGATCAGCGCCCGCGACGGGTCGAGCGGCTGGGCGAAGGGCAGGGCGATGCCGTTGAGCGTCGCCGGCTGGCCGGGGCCGCCGCGGAAGAGCTGGCCGCGGACCGGCGCGTGGATCACGCCGAAGCGTGGATGCCCGCCCTCGAACAGGCCGATCGAGACTGCCCATTGATCGTTGCCGCGCACGAAATTGGCGGTGCCATCGATCGGGTCGACGACCCAGAGCCGCCCGCTGCGGCTGTCCTGGCCGCTGCCTTCCTCGCCGAGGACACCGTCCTCCGGGAAGAGCTGGCGCAGGCGCGCAACGATGAAGCGCTCGACCGCCTGGTCGGCCTCGGTGACGAGGTCGAGATGCCCTTTCATCGTCACCGGCAGGCTCGCCACCCGCGCGAAATGGTCGAGCGCGATCGCGCCGGCCTCGCGGGCGAGCGTTTCGACGGCATCCTGGGCGGCGGCAGAGGGCAGGCTCATGCGATCATATCTGGACGTAGCGGGTGTGGATGGCGACATCGCCGCGATCGTCGAAGCGATGGATGAAATAGACATAGGGTTCGCCGACGAGGCCGGGTTCCTCGGCCTGGCCGCTGAGATCGAGCCCGATCTGGAAGGCGGGGCTGCCTCCGATCGCTGCGAAGCGGCCGTTCCAGCTGGCTTGTACCGGGCGGTGGACATGGCCGCAGAGGATGCGGATGTCGGAGGACGCCTCGCGGACCATGCGGCCGAGCGCCTCGGCGCCTTCGACCAGCCTCGCGGTGTCGAGGGCGGTGATCCCGGTCGGGAACGGGGGATGATGCATCGCGACGAGGGTCGGGCCGTCATGCGGCTCGGCCAGACGCGCGGCTGCCCAGGCCTGCCGTTCGGCACAGAGACGGCCTTCGCCGCGGCCTTCGACCAGCGTGTCGAGGGCGATGATCCGGAGATTGCCGAGCCGTGCCTCATAATGCAGGAAACCTTCGGGTGCGAAGGGCAGCCGGTCCCCGAAAGCGGCGCGCAGGGTGACGCGTTTGTCGTGATTGCCGGGCAGGACGAAGACCGGGCAGGAAAGCGGCGCGAGGATGTCCTTCAGCAAGGCATAGTCGGCTTCCGAGCCGCCATCGGTCAGGTCGCCGGTCAGGACGACGCCGTCGAGTGCCGGCCGGAAGCTGGCGAGATCGGCCACGACCTTGCGGGCCGCGGCTTCCGCATCGTCGCGAACCAGACGGGTTTCCTTCCGGTCGGCGAAGACGTGGAAGTCCGAAACATGGGCGATCAGCATGGTCATCCCTCCCGGCTCAGCGGATGCCGGCCCGCATGAAGCTTTGCACGAACTGGCGCTGGAAGATCAGGAAGGCACAGAGCAGCGGCGCGACCGAGAGCAAGGTCGCCGCCGTCACCAAGCTCCAGTCCACGCCCTGTTCGACCGTGGCGAAGACCTGCAGACCGACCGTGATTGGCCGTGTCTCGACCGAGTTCGAAACCACCAGCGGCCAGAGGAAGTTGTTCCAGTGGTAGCTCACCGTCACCAGGCCGAAGGCGATCAGCGTCGGCCGGGCGACGGGGATGAAGACGCGCCAGAGGATCTGGAACGGATTGGCGCCCTCGAGCCGCGCTGCCTCCTCCAGCTCCTTCGGGACGCCCTTGAAGGTCTGGCGGATCAGGAAGATGCCGAAGGCCGAGGCGAGATAGGGCATGCCCATGCCGACCAGCGTGTTGAGCAGGCCGAGCTCGCCAAGCGTGCGATAGTTCTCGATCAGCAGCGCCTCGGGCATGATCATCAACTGGATCAGCACGAGCAGGAACAGCAGGTTCGAGCCGCGGAAGGGAAAGCAGACGAAGGCATAGGCTGCGAGCGTGCAGATGACGAGCTGGCTGACCAGGATGAAGGTCACCAGCAGGAAGGTGTTCAGGAAATAGCGCGCGAAGGGCGCGGCCTGCCAGACGCGCTCGAAATTCTCCAGCGTCCAGGGCGCCGCGAGATCGAAGCGCGCCGCGTAGGCCGGCGGATGGAACGCCGTCCAGAAGGCGTAGAGCAGCGGTGCGACCCAGATCAGGGCGAGCAGCCAGGCGGAGAGATTTGCCAGCGCGAGGCCCGGCCGGATGCGGGAAAAGGCGCTCATCGATAGTGCACCCGCTTGTCGGCATAGCCGAACTGGAACAGAGCGATCGCGGCCAGGAAGGCGAGCAGCACGACCGTGATGGCGGCGGCATAGTTGGTGTCCCAGAAGCTGAAGCCGACCTGATAGAGATAGTAGAGCAGCAGCATCGTCGCGTTGTCCGGGCCGCCCTTGGTCATCGCCACGACATGGTCGACGAGACGGAAGGCGCCGATCACGGCGTTGATGGCGATGAACAGAGTCGTCGGCATCAGCAGCGGGATCACCACCCGGCGCAGGCGCTGCCAATAGCTCGCACCTTCGAGATCGGCGGCTTCGAGCAGGGTCGGCGAGATCTGCTGCAGGCCGGCGAGGTAGAAGATCATGAAGAACCCTGCCTCCTTCCAGACCGTGATGGCGATCAGCGCCCAGAGCGCGGTGTCGCGATTGCCGAGCCAGTTGTTGCCGCCGAGCCCGAACAGGGAGAGGAACTGGTCGATCAGCCCGTAATCCGGCGCGTAGAAGAACAGCCAGATATTGGCGACCGCGACCATCGGCAGCACGGTCGGCGTGAAGAAGGCCATGCGCGTCAGTGTCGTGCCGCGCAGGCTGCCCTGCACCAGCAGGGCCATGGCCAGCGCCAGCACGATCGAGAGCGGGATCGTCACGCCCGCATAGAGCAGGTTGTTGGTCATCGCCTTCCAGAACACCGGGTCGGCGACCATCGTCGTGTAGTTGTCAAGGCCGACGAAGCGGGAGGGGCGCCGGCCGCGCGGCGTCGAGTAGAAGCTGTTGACGATGGTGGCCAGGATCGGCTGGTAGGTGAAGACCCAGAGCAAAACCGTCGCCGGCAGCAGCATCAGGCTTCCGTAGAGGGCGTTGCGCGAGAGCTTCATCGGGCCGGTCCTGTCCATGGCATCGGGCCGAAAAGTGGAAGCCACTTTTCGGAAAAACCCGATGCGGTAGCAATCACTTGCGATACGGCTTGAGGATGCGGTCGATCTCGGCCTGCGCATCGGTCAGCGCCACCTGTGGGGTCTTGGCCCCGGTCAGCGCGGCGCCGAGCGCGTCGTTGAGCACCTTGGTGGTGCGGGCGTTCTCATAGGTCGAGAATTCCGGCACCGACGAGGCGATCTGCTTGCGGGCGACGGTCGCAGCCGGCATCTCCTCGACATATTTCTTCAGCGTCGGGGTCTCCCAGGCGTTGTCGCGTGGCGCGACATAGCCGGTCTGGACGCTCCAGTCGGCGAGCAACTCGTCCGAGGTCATGAACTTCACGAAGCGGAAGGCCGCTTCCTTCTCCGCCGCCGAGGCCTTGGAGAAGATGTAGAAATTGCCGCCGCCGAGCACCGATGCGGGCTTGACCTTGCCCGGATAGGGCGCGACGCCGAAATCGAAGCCGGCGCTGCGCTTGATGTTGGTGAGGTTGCCGGTCGTGGTCCAGATCATCGCGATACGGCCTTCCAGGAAGTCGGCCGGGGTGGTGCCCCATTCCTGGATGCCGCGCGGATGGATACCGTGAACCTTGCTGAGGTCGACCCAGAACTGCAGGGCTTCCACGACCTTGGGATCGGACAGGAAGGTCTGGGTGCCGTCCTCCTTGAACAGCGAGGCGCCGTTCTGGGCCGCGAGCGCGCCGAACAGCCATTGCGACGAGCCGACATTGCCGGGAATGCCGACACCCCAGCGCGTCACCTTGCCGGCGGCGTCCTTGCGCAGCACGGCCTTGCCATAGGCGACCATCTCGTCCCAGGTCGTCGGGTACTTCTCGGGGTCGAGCCCACTCTCGGCGAAGGCCTTCTTGTTCCAGTAGAGCACGGCGGTCGAGCGCTGGAACGGGGCGCTCCAGAGCTTGCCGTCGACCTGTGCGCTCTTCAGGAAGGCCGGCATGAAGCCGGCGACCCATTTGCGGTCCTCATCGGTCTTGATGAAGCTGTCGAACGGCTCGATCACGCCCTCGTCGAGGAAGGTGTAGATATCGGTGGCGAGCAGCACCGCGACCGTCGGCGGCGTACCGCTCTTGGCCGCGGTCAGCGATTTCGTGGTGGTGTCGTTGTAGTTGCCGGAATAGACGGCCTCGACCTCGATGCCGGGATTGGCCGCCTTGAACTTCGCGACATAGCCGTCGACCACCTTGGTCAGCGGGCCGCCGACCTGGACGGGATAGTAGAAGCTGATCTTGGTGTCGGCGGCGCGTGCGATGGCTGGCATCGCGAGCGAGCCGAGCGTCGCGAGCGCGGCCTTGTTGAACGTCCTGCGTGTGCTCTGCATGGTATCCTCCCGTTCCCGCGGCGATGGTGCCGCTCTTGTTATGCGTGATGGGCAGCCGGGACCGGCTGCTAGGCGGCGCTCTCGATCCGCAACCCGGTCTGGCCGTCGAAATGGCTTTCGGCCTTGCTGGGCCAGGAGAGATAGGCTTCCGAGCCCGGCGTCTTCAGCGGCTGGCCTGGCGTGCGCACGAAGAGGGTCTGGTCGTCGATGCGGCAGGCCGTGACGGAATCGGCGCCGAAATACTCGGCGCCCTCGACCGTGACCTTCAGGCCGCTTTCGGCGAAGGCGATGTGCTCCGGGCGGATACCGAGCTTCCGGCCGCTGCCATCGGGCGCGCGCAGGGCCGCGGGCATGTCGATGACGTTCATCGGCGGCGTGCCGATGAAGCCGCCGACGAAGGTCGAGGCCGGCTTTTCGTAGAGGGCCGCGGGCGTGCCGTTCTGCTCGATACCGCCCTTGCGCATCAAGATGACGCGGTCGGCCATGCTCATCGCCTCGGTCTGGTCATGGGTGACGAAGACCATGGTGATGCCGAGCCGGCGCTGCAGGGCGCGGATCTCGGTGCGCATCTCGTGGCGCAGCTTGGCGTCGAGGTTGGAGAGCGGCTCGTCCATCAGGCAGACCTTGGTCTCGGCGATCAGCGCCCGCCCGAGCGCGACGCGTTGCTGCTGGCCACCCGAGAGCTGCGAGGGCTTGCGCTCGAGCAGTTGGGCGAGGCCGAGCATGTCGACGACCCTGGCCAGGCGATCGCGCTGCTCCGCCTTCGAGACGCCGCGCACCGACAGGCCGAAGACGATGTTGTCGGCGACGTTCAGATGCGGGAACAGCGCATAGGACTGGAAGACCATCGAGAGCGCGCGCCTTGCCGGCGGCAATTCGGTGACGTCCCGACCGCCGATGACGATGCTCCCGGATGTCGGCTGGTCGAGGCCGGCGATCAGCCGGAGCGTGGTCGACTTGCCGCAGCCGGAGGGGCCGAGCAGGGCCAGGAACTCGCCTTCCTCGACGCGGAAATCGACGCCGTCCACGGCATGGGTCGTGCCCCAGGCTTTGGTCAGGCCGCGGACTTCGATTGCCGACATGGTGCCCTCCTCAGGCGCGAACGAGCAGGGAACCGTGCGCGACGGTCTTCTGGTCGGCTTCCGCGGGTGCGTCGCTATCCGTCACGATGCAGTCGAGTGCGGAAAAGCGCGTCACGACGGAGAGCGAGGCGCGGCCGAATTTCGAGGCGTCGGCGACGACGATGGTGGCCTTCGCAGCCTCGATCATGGCCTGCTGGACGCAGGCGAATTGCGGGCTCGACAGGCCGATCGTGCCGCGGTCGAGATCGACCGAGGAGACGCTGAGGATGGCCTTGTCGGCGTTGAAGCGCCGCATCGCCTCGGCCGCGAGCGGCCCGGCAAAGGAGTGGTTCACGTCGTGGAACTCACCGCCGATGACGAAGAGCCGGTTGCTGCCGGTGGCGTTGTTCGCGAGCTCGTAGCTGACGTCGAGGCCGTTGGTGATGATGGTCAGGCCGCTGCGGGCGCCCAGCAGCCGCGCCACCTCCAGCGAGGTCGTGCCGGCATCGACGATGACCGTGTCGCCATCCACCACGAGATCGGCCGCTGCCCGGGCGATCCGGCGCTTCGCCTCGACATTGGCGACGGTGCGGTCGCGATTGGCGGGGTCGCGGGTGACCTGATCGACGAAGAGGGCGCCGCCATGGGTCCGGCGCAGAAGCCCTTGCGTCTCAAGCTCGGCGAGGTCGCGGCGAATGGTGGCGACGGAAACGCCGAACAGCTCCGTCAGCGCCTGGACGTCGACGAAATGCTGCGCACGCGCCTGGTCGAGGAGGCGCGCCTGCCGCTGGGGGCCGGAGAGTGGAGCGTTCATCCCTGAATCCGTGATCGATTGTGATCATTTTGATGATCTATAACGATCATAGAGATACGGATGTCAATCGAATCTTTGTTGGTGCTGCATCAAATCTTGGGAGTCTATGAGCGAAATCGATCATTTGGGTTGGACGTTTCAATCATCTGCGGTGACGCTGATCGGTGGCGGCTCAGGTTTCCTTGCGGCCGAGGCGCAGCGCCGGATGGCGGGGCTCGGCATGGCCAGCGTCGCCTATGCCGACCCGACGCTGCGGATGGTTTCGGCGCCGCATCTGACGTCGCGCAACGTCGTTTTCGCGCTCTCCTATTCCGGCCTCACGAGCTATCTGGTCTCGAATATCGAGATCGCGCTCAAGGCGGGCGCGCGGATCGTCTCGCTATCGCCGGCCGGTGCGCTCGTGGCCGAGCTTTCCGACGTCAACATCGCGCTCAATGCCTATCGCAAGTCGAAGAGCGACATCTTCATCCCGACGGGGCGGGTCGCGATGTATGTCCTGCCCGATGCCGTGCTCGTGTTGCTCACCGCGCGCGTGCAGCAAGGCTCTTGAAGGAAGCGGATGAAGCTCGGAATGCGTGTGCAGGGATAGCTTCGCCGGCGTTTCGACAACGCATGCGCCGGCGGTCATGCCGAGGTCCGGATTTCGGGGGAGGTTTCTCAGGATCTACCGCTTGAAGCCGATCAGGACGCCGTCCGCTCCCAGAGAAAGCTGCAGGCCGCGTCTCTGCGTCGCCAGGCGCATCATCACGCCGTTGGCATTGCGCAGCCAGAGCGTGCCCCGCCCTTGCTGACCGATCGCCCAGCCTTCGCGAATTTGACCGTAGGCGCCAGCGAAATTCGCCACGTCCGTCAAGCCGTAGACCTTGCCGGTTGCCGTCAGCTTCGAAGCGCCGATCCCTCCAACGCCGAGGCCGCCGACCGTGATCTCGTAGGTTTTGTTGCGGAAGCGCAGCGTGCCGCCGCCGATCGCACCGGAGCCGATGAACGCGACCTGAAGCTGCTTGATGCGAACGGTGGCGCTCGGTGGGCCGGCAGGGCGGGCCTGCGCGTACGCACTCCCGCTGACGAACATGAGGCCCAAGAGCAGCGCGGCGGCCCGGATAGCCAGACTTCTTCTCGGGATAGGGTTTTGTGCGTCGAACGCGCAGGGAGCACCATGTTCCTGTGCGGGGTTGCGAAACGGCGTTCCTCCCAGAGGACGCTCGGCATCGTTGAAATCGTGACGCAGCTTCCGGAACATCTCCATCTCCTTCCGCAGATCTTGCTTATTGCAACAACGGGGCAGTTCAGCCTGATGTCGGTACGGTGCTCGGCATCCTATCGTGAGGCCGGCTGAGATTATTGCCATTTCGCGCCAAACTCTCGCTCGATCCGGCTGCCGATCGAAAATGTGCCCTGGTGGCCAGAAGGCCGACGTTTTCAGTCTTTGAATAGCGTCGCCGTTCGAACGGGGGCCAAAGCTCCTTGTTGCTGCGGCTTGACGATGAAACCCATCGACATGCCCTCCCGGCAGGCCGTGCAAATAGTGATCGCCGCGTCACGGCAACATCATGGCGCATCTCTTCGGGCTGCCGCAAGGGAGCTTCGCGTGAGCACGCGCGCTGCAGCGTCATCGCGCCGAAATGGGCGCGAGTTGCAGTGAGATGGTTGCGCGGGCGCGCCTCGACATCGGCACCGACCTAGGCTCGCCGGTATCGCTGGATGACTTCGACAAGGCGCCGTTCGCCTTCAACGGCCAGAACTCCGAGGCGAAGGTCAAATATCTTCAGTAGCCCTTCAGTCATCGGGTTCCCGATTACGTTGCGACCGGGGACCGGATGCGAAGGCGGATAGCGAATTCGTCGGCCGCTGTTGCGGCCGCACCATTGTCAGCAGCAGGAGAAGCGCGCATGAAAGCCCTGATCCTGGCTTCCGGTATGCTCGGACTGGCGTTGATCACCGTTCCGGTCGAAGCGAACGCGGTCGTCTGCACGCGCGCCGTCCCGCCCCGCGTGCGGTCGTCGTCAGGCCGGCGCCGGTTCGCTGCGCGATCGTCAATGGTCGCAGAGTCTGCCGCTGACGTTCTCGCGGATATCGAATGGGGGGTGGCTCTTGAGTGTTTCGCAGGTTGCGTCAACGACAGGCAGGTTACGAAAGCCACCCATTCTCGTCAGGTCCTTTCGGCTTGGCATAGCCCTCGCCGCAGCGTTCGTTCTCGCGGCTTGCGGTGCACGGCCCGAGGCGGGCTTCCTTTCGCCCGTCACCGAGACGCAGGTCGGTGCCGCGACCCACACGATTCTCGTCGCCACGACGCGAAAGCGTGATGACCGCTCAGGGACGTTGTTCAACGGTGAGCGGGCCGAGCGGCTTGATTTCGCCCGGATCGCCGTTTCCGTTCCGCCCAATCATGAGGTCGGCCAGATCGAGTGGGCGTCGACGGCACCGGGCGATCCCAAGACCAACTTCGTGACGCGTCAGGCGAGTTACCTCGACGGGGACAAGGCCTTCGTGCAAGCGCTGAACGCGCAACTGGCATCCCTGCCCAAGGGGAAGCGGCGCGTCTTCCTCTTCGTTCACGGCTACAACACCATGTTCGCGGAGGGGCTCTACCGCTTCGCTCAGGTCGTCCACGACTCGAAGATGCCGGCCGTTCCTGTCCTCTTCACCTGGGCATCGCGCGGGCAACTCGCGCAATACGTCTATGACAACAACAGTGCGACGGCCGCGCGCGATGACCTCGAGCGGACGATCCGGCTGGTCTTCGCCAGTAATGCCGACGAAGTGAACCTCATGGCCCATTCGATGGGGAACTGGGTGACCGTCGAGGCTCTGCGTCAGATCAAGATGACCGGCGGCCTGCCTCAGACCTCGAAGTTCGGGCAGTTGATCCTCGCAGCGCCGGACATCGATATCGACGTGTTCAAGGCCCAGATGCGCCGCTTCGGCAAGCCGAAGAAGCCCTTCATCATCGTGCTGTCCAAGGACGACAAGGCGCTCGGTCTGTCGAATTTCCTGGCGGGAGGGCAAGCGCGGCTCGGCGCCGACGCCGATGCCGCGGAGCTGACGGAGCTGGGCGCGCTCGTCATCGATATGACGGAGGTGAAGGCGTTGGATTCCAGCAATCACGGGAAATTCGCTCAGCTTGCCGTTATCGCCCCACAACTGCAGCAGGCGCTGGAACGCGGCGTGACCACCCAGCGATCCTCGGCAGGGGCGGATGAGATCGCCAGGAATTCGCTCGAAGCCATCGTCAAGCTGCCTATCACGGTGATTTCGGCTCCGTTGCGCGCCATCGCCGGTCGTTGATTGGCGCCGAAAGCGGCCGCGGGCAGCCAGCGGCCGGAAGCATGCGGGATGTCGGCCGCTCCAAGGCGCTCGGTCTTTGGCTGGCGGGCCGATGCCTTTTGGGGGGCTTGCCATTGGAGTTTCGCTCCAGGCGCGAGAACGGCGCGTGCTTGGCCGTTGCGATGTCGTCGCGCGCAGCTCAATTTCACGCAGTTGCGTATTCCGGGCGCTGACGGGCCACGGCGATGCGCTGCATCTCCCGGTTTCTCGATTCGGCTTGAGAGAGAGGCTTCTTCGCCGCTGACGGTTTGCGATCAGTGAGAAAGGAAGATTATGTATCTGTCGTTTGCTGATTAGTTCTTTTCGGACTGAGTTTCATGGCGAAATGATACAAATCAAGATTGAAGTCATATTGAGTGTCGTAGATCATTCTCGGGGTCAGGTGAGATTGTGATTGATGTCCTCTTTGGATTCGATAGCTTGCAATCCTTGGGGTGGTGATGCGAGCGGTGCTCGCCTGAGGCTGGGGCAGGTTTGAAAGAGTGCGATCGTTTCTGAGAAGGGTCGTATTCAAGGTGTCCGATGCTGCGAAGCTGCCTCTGGCGGCTGTTGTGGCTGTTGTCGCCATCATCGTGGCGCTGTTCGTGGTGATGAAGATAGAAAGTCGCTCGGGCGTTTCGCTTGAAGCGCTTCTGGATCCTGACAATTTCGCGCGCATTCGGGCTTTCGCCGGGCATGAACCGCCTGGCCGGTTCGCTGTGACGGTCATCGATATCGACGATGCGACCTTCAGACATTGGGGGCAGCCCGTCGCCACGCCCCGGGGCGATCTCTTCAAGCTGATCGATGCGGCTTCCAGGCGGCAGGCGGCGCTTGTTCTCGTGGATGTCGATGTGACGTCGGCCGCGACGGCCCAAGACCTGGACAAGGTGACGGAGTATCTTGAGGCCTATGCCGGCCGCGGCGCGGAGGTTGCGCCGCTTCTGCTGATGCGAAGGCTCTGGTACCAAAGGGAGAACAAGGCTCTCCGGCGGCCGGCAAGCGTCGCGATCCCGACCTATGCCAACGCGGCCAGGGACGGCATGCAGGAAGCCCTCGCCGCGCTGGAGGCCGTGGTCGAGAAGGCGCCGAATCTCATCTGGTCCTCTCCGCTCCACGCCAAGGAAGCAGGTGGCGTGGTGCGCTCCTGGCGGACGGTCGAGGCGGTGTGCAATCCGCAAAATGCCAAGGGGGCGCGTGCTTTCCTCGCCGCTGCCGCGATCGCCGCGGATATCCTCGAGAAGCCGGACGGCAGGGCGGAGCGTCTTGTCGCGCTCAAGGGGGCAGCCAATGCCTATGCGCAGCGCTACTGTGCAGGCGGGCCGCGCTCGGCAGCGGTGTCCGGAGGCGCATCCGCTTTACCCTTCGCCGCGAGTGGCTCGCTGAGCATCCCTTTCACGTTCTGGCGGGATATTCGCGGGGCGCATGCGGCGGGTACGGCGAGCGATGCGTCGGGGCAGGCGGTGCCGGCCGTTCAGCTCCGCTCCGCGCTGGAAGTTCTGGACTCGGATGCCGGCTTGCCGGCCGGGGCGTCGGCGGATTTCTGCACAGGCGGGGCAATGACGGCGGCGGACGGGAAGCAGCGGTTATCCTGCGATCTGGCGCGGGGCCGGGCCGTGCTGATCGGCGCGACCCATGTCGATGCGCAGGACAGTCATGTGACTCCGCTCGGCGCGATGGCCGGTGTCGACATCCTCGCGAACACGCTGCTGGGGGTGCGGTGGATGGCACAGAGCGATCCGCCGCGCGGCCTGCCCGCGTCGGCCCTCTGGGGAGCTATCCTCTTCCTCGCCTGTGTTGCGGCCGGGCGGGCGTTTTCGGCCGAGGCCGCGACGGTCCTGATCGCAGTCGGCCTGCTGATCTTCGCGATTGCGTCCGGCTATGCGGGGCTGGATGCGGCGGCGGCGATCGCGGCGATCAAAACCTCGCTGCTGATGTACGGTTTCTACCTGCTGGCCAGTGCCATCCTGGCAAAGCTGCTGAAGATGCTTCGGGCGCGCCGGCTGGCACGGGCACGCGCACAATCCACAACCCAGGAGTTGCGTCCGTGACGCCCCGTCGGAAGGCTGCGATTGCATTCGTCGGAGCGCTCTTCTCCCTGCCGATGGAAGAGGCGTTGGGGCAGCAGACCCAGAAGCAGATCGTAGGCGTCGTCGAGCGGATCGAGCCATGGTCTCCGGGAGCCCAGCAGGCGATGCTGCAGCGCTCGGACACACCGGAAAGGCCGCTGGTGCTGGGCGAGTACATCCATGACGGCGACCGGATCCGGGCGCCGCATGCCAATACCACGATCGTCATTGCGCGGGAGCGAGGCCCCCTGACGATCTGTTCGAGAGGCGCCCGAAGCGAGGACTGCGTCGCCGTGATCGAGGGCAAGGGCAGCTATCTGCAGGCCGTGGCCCAGTTCGTCGGCTCGCTCGAAAAGATCGTCGGCTGGTATGGCGCGCCACAGACGGCGAATCTGGTGACGCGCTCGGGAAATCCGCCGCGCATTCGGCTGGGCGCGGGCAAGCCGCAGAAGATCGTCGCCGATGAAGCGCCGCTATGGCTCGGCTGGAGCGGGGGCGACGCGCCGTTCAAGGTTCGCATCGAGCAGGCGGGCGTTTCGGTGGAGACGCGCACCGAGAGGCGCGAAGCCACGCTCGCGCGCCATCGGCTGAAGCCGGGCAGCGCCGAGATCGTGATCGTCGACGAGCGCGGCCGCTCGGTGCGCTGGCCGGTTCAGGTCGTCGCCGCGATTCCGCCGCTTCCCGATCTGGCATCCGCGGCGCCGACGATGGCGCACCGCCAGTATCTCTCGGCCGGGTGGCTCGCCATGCAGGATGACGGCGCCTATCTCCTCGAGGCGGCATCCCGCCTCAACGCGATCGCGGCATCGTTCCCGGCCGCCGGAGCCTTGAAGGCCGGCCTCGCCGCAGGCGAGAAGCCCCGATCATGATCCGGCTGCTCGTCGCCCTGCTTTGCGCCGCGCTGGCCGGTTTCGCCGGGGAGGCGACGGCGCAGGGACAAAAGCAGCGCGACTTGCTGAACGACGCCTATGTCGTTCTCGATCAGGCCCATTCGGACGCCCGGCAACGCGCCGTGGATCCCTGGCGCTTCGTCCCGGGCGGGACTGCGGCGCAGGTCGAAGTGCTGCGCCTGGCGTCGGCGCGCGAGCTCGAACGCATCATCAATGACTACGAATATGGCCGCGGCTTCGGCAAGACCGACTGGCGCATCGGCGTGCTGCTCTCGGATCTGGGGGCGGCCTACGGCACGAAGGCAACCGAACGTCAGCACGCAGCCGTGCTGTCGGCCGCGGTGAGGACGCTCGCGCCTTATGTCGGGCAGGATGCGCGGCTGGACATGGTCTATGCGCAGGCGGTCCATCGCCTGGCCCGGCGGTTCGATCGCGACGGCTCCGATCGCGCGCAGGTCGCGCGGCACCTCGCCGATGGCTTGCAACTGCTGCGCCAGCGGCGTTCGGGCGCGGCGGAGGAGGCGCTGGTCGAGGCCTGGCGCTGGTCCTTCCCGCGCGCAAGCGAGTTGCCGGGGTTCGAGCGCGTCCTGGCGATGGTTGCCGATCAGCGGGCCGGCGCCCGCTGCCCGGAGCTGACCGCCCGGGCCGGCCAGATCGATATCCGCTTCAAGGCAGGGCGCGCCGACGAGGCGCGCAAGGCGGCGGCCGATCTCGTCGATGCGACCGTCGCAAGCGGGAACCGGGGCTGCGACATCACGATGGGATATGATCGCCTCGTGCCCATCCTGGCGTCGGCGGGCCGCAACGCCAAGGTGGCGGAGCTTCTGGAAGCGCAGCTGCGCTCTCAGGCGCGGCAGAATCCGAAGGAATGGTCCCGCGCAGTCTACACCGGCGTGCCCTGGACGATCGCCATCATCGCGGAGCACGGCTCGGTCGAGCAATTGAGGCGTACGATGGAGCTAGCCGTTCCCTTCTCCTTTGGAGGGTTCGAGCCCGGTATGCATCCGGCTGCGATGGCGAGGATGGTGGCGGATTCTCTGGCCGGCAGCGGCAGCTATGCCGAAGCCGAGCTGATGTACGACAAGGCGCGCGAGCTGAGGCCGGCTCCGGCGTCCGGGCAAACCGGCGGTTGGGGCGCGGCCGAGGATGCCATCGCCGCGGCGCTTTTCCATGAGGAGTACGGGCGCCGCAGCCTGGCGACGGATTATGCCCGCATCGCGCTCGGAGGCTTCCCGGCCCATGCGTTGAAGCCGGGCGATGTCGCCAGGGCGCGGCTGATCCTGGCGCGCAATGCCCGCGACGAGGGTGATGTCATGCGCGCGGTCGATCTCGTGGCCCAGGCCGCCCGCGATGTCGCGCCATTGGCGGATGTCGCCCTGCTCCAGGAGGTTTTCAGCTTCGCGCAGAAACTGCCGCCGGCGGTCGATTCAGTCCTGCGCGATGATTTCATCGCTCATGCCGGGTCGATGCTGACCCGCTACGGGCATGACCGCTCGACCCCGAAAGTGATCCGCGGGGAGCATGTTCCGAGCATGGTCTTCGCGCTGGATGTCGCGGTTCGCTATCATGAGAAGCCGCTTTTCGAACGCGCCAAGGCGGTCTCGGCATCCACGTTCCAGTATCAGGCCGAGAATCGCTATCCGAAGCTGCGGCTTGCGGGCGACGTGGCGGCGGTCTGGTTTGCCCAATATGACGAGATCGCCCCGGGCGGCGGCACGAAGAAGCGGGTCAATCTGGCGGAATCGCCGGCTTCGCTCATCCTCGATCGCGATTACGGCGCCATCAATCGGCGCGCGAAGACCGATGCGGATGATCATTCCTGTGCTTTCGGCCGCATCGCCGTCATGAAGCTGGTTGGGCGCGAGCGCGCGGCCGGCCGGGCGCCTTCTGTCTCCGACATCGACAAGGCGGTGGACGACAATCTCTGCGCCGGAAATTTCCCCGGCTCGGTCGAGTCCCAGCTCGTCGAATTCATGAACGAGGGCCTGCTCTGGCTCGCTGCGGGAGAGCCGCAGGTGGCCTTGCGCTATCTCCAGACCGCAGTGCCGCAGCTTGTCGACGGCGACCAAGGGAAGCGTGACGCCGGCCTCATCGCCCGGGATCCGGAAGCAGCGCCGCGGCTGGCATCCTTGGCCAGGGCGCGTTTCGAGGTCGGCGACCTTGCGGGCGCCAGCGCAGCGGCGGATCGTGTGCTGGCCCTGATCACGCAGCGGCTCGGCGCCAGCGGCGCCGGTGCGGATCGCCAGCGGGAGGCGAACAGGTTTCGCGAACCGCTCGACCTGCAGGTCGCGATCGCGGCGGAAACGATGAAGCGCAGCCTCGCCGGCAAGGATGGCGACGAGGCGGCCGGCCGGGCCTTGACGGCGATGCAGCTTTCGCGGGCGACGGCGACGGCCGATGCGACGGCGCGCCTTGGTGCCAGGCTCGCCGCATCCGAGCCGGCGGTTGCCGGGTTGCTGCGCGAGCGTCAGGACCTTGCCGATCTCATCGAGCGCGAGGGCGGGCGCATCGAGAGCGCGGACACCGACGAGGCCAAGCTGGCTGCGTCGCGACGGCTGGCCGAGGCGCGCCGCAAGCTGGAGGAGACGGCGAGGCAACTGACCCGGAAGGCGCCGCGCCTCGTCGAGGCCGAAGCCTTCGCGCCCGTGACCCTGAAGGAGCTGCGTGCCGCGCTCGGCCCGGAGGAGGCATTGCTGAGCAGCCACAGCACGGCAGGCTCGGTCTATCTGCTTCTGGTTACGCCCTCCGCGACGAAGCTGATCAAGGCCGATATCGGCCGTGAGGCTCTCGCGGATCTGGTCGCGGGTCTCCGGCTCGGGCTCGACATCGCCGACGGCAAGCTGGAGCGCTTTCGCGACGATGCCGCGATCCTTCTGCGTCAGACGCTGATCCTGCCCTTTGCCGCCGAGCTGGCCGGGAAAACCCATCTCACGCTCGTCGTCGACGGCCCGCTGGAGAGCCTGCCCTTCGCCGTCCTGGCCGAGCCGCCGGCGACGCCCGGTGCCCGCCCGCGCTATTTCATCGAACAGCTCTCCCTGGCGAACCTACCGAATATCCGCTCGCTCGTGACGCTCCGTGCGCTGAATCCCGCCTCGCGGGGTGCGGAACCGTTTCTTGGCATCGGCGATCCGGTACTCGGCCCCGCCGACGGGAAGACACGGGGGAACATGACCCGGATCGCAACGTGATCGGCGAGCGAGCGGCTGAGCCAGCTCAGACAACTGGCCTCGCTGCCGGACACCGCCACAGAATTGCGGGCGCTGGCGGGGGTGCTCAAGGGCAGCGCGGATGCGGTCTGGCTCGGACCGCGGGCGACCGAGGCGCGGGTGAAGACCCAGATGCTCTCGCAATACCGCATCGTGACCTTCGCGACGCATGCGCTCGTTGCGGGCGAGCTCGACGGTATCTCCGAGCCCGGTATCGTCCTGACGCCGCCGGCGCAGGCCATGCCGCAGGAGGACGGGCTGCTATCCGCCAGCGAGATCGCGGCGCTCTCGCTGAATGCCGATCTCGTCGTGCTCTCCGCCTGCAACACGGCCTCGCCGAACGGACGGCCGGGCGCGGACGGCCTGTCCGGGCTGGCGCGCGCCTTCATCGCCGCCGGTGCACGAGGACTGGTCGTATCGCATTGGCGGGTCGCCTCGGCGGCGACGGCGAGCCTGATCGAACGGTTCGGCGTCGGCCTGGCGGCTGGCACGCCGCCGGCCCAGGCCTTGCGGACGGCGATGCTGGGCGAGCTGGTCAAGGGCGGGGACAGCGCGCATCCGGCGCTGTGGGCTCCATTCTTCGTCGTGGGTGCGGGCGGATGAGCGCGATCGGCCACCGCAGCTTTTTGCCTGATGCCGATGCGGTCTCGCGGCCGGGACGGCGCGACATGGAATTGTAGACAAGACGCCATTTTTCGCAGTGGGGGGACACAATGCGCAGATTGCTCGTTGCCGGCCTGCTTCTGATCTGGGGCGTGCTGCCCGCCGCGGCACGTTCGTCGGCCTGCGACGCGATCGGAGCCTTCGAGCCACGCCGGACGCTTTTCGTGAACAGCGATCACCGCGCGGCCATCGCGTTGCTCGCAGGAGAGCGGAAGCCTGATTTCAACGCTCGCCTTCAGGCCAGCGCCAATGCGCTGGACCGGGCGATCGTCCAGCTCGGCGCGCGCGAAGGCGCCGGCAGCTTCAATGTCGGGTTGCTGCGCTTCGATCTCGGCCGAATGCTCCATTCAGGCGCGAAGATCGACGGCAAGGCGTTCCAGAAGGAGCATAGCGCGGGCATCGAGGCGATGACGAGGAGTGCCGGCTCCAGAGAGCAGGTCGAGGCTCTTGCCGAGGCGATGTCTGATCTTGCCGGCGGGCGTTGGGGATCGCCGGAAACGGGTCTGGTGCCGCGTCTCTATTCCAGCGTCGCCGTGATTTTCGAGCGCCATTTCGGCAGCGATCTGCGCCAGGTTCCCCTGATGCGCACGCTGGCATCGGCCGTGCCCGAGGAAAGCCCGTTGCGGGAAGGCGTGATCCGATCGCAGATCGCGCTGGCCCAGCGGTTGAATTCGGCGCGGTTCCGCATCGAGGCCAGCATGGACCTGATCGTGTTCGTGCTGGCCAGGAAGCGGATCGATGCGGAGCTGCGCCAATCCGTCGAGCGCCTGCTGCCCGAGTATCGCACGAGGCTGGAGATCGACGTCGCGCAGGCGCTGGCCTTCGATCCGGGACCGGATGGGGGCGGCTTCGATTGCCTGATGCTGTCGCAGGCCAAACCGTTCTTCGAGGCGATGCGAGCGCTCGGCATGAAAGCCGAGATCGCATCGATGCTGCCGCTGGTGATTGCGCGCCGGGGCCTCGAGGTCGAGACGGGGACCGATACGCTCGGCTTCTTCGGCAATCTCGACACGCTCATGAACGGTCGCCTGGTCGATCGGGAGGCTTATCGGCGCGGGATGGAGGTGCTCGGCAGATCCGCGGGGCTCTGCAAGGAGGGACAGAGTGCCTATGACGCCTGCGCCGCCATCGTCAGTGCCGATGCTGCGCGATCGCTCAACGTGCCGGAGGTTGCGCGAGAACTCTACGGAGACGCTGCCCGCTTCCTTGGTGCCGACGGCCGCGACAAGGAGAGCCTGTACAGGGCTCTCCTCGGCCAGGGCGCGCTCGAATTGCAGAGTGGAGTGGTCTCGCGGGCGACAGATCTGCTCGAGCGTGCGGCCAAGGCGAACCAGAACATTCGAACGCGCGTGGACAATTCCGCCGAAGCCGAGCGCCACCCGATGAGGTTGTTCGAGCTGCGAGCCCTGGCCGCGAACGCTGAGGGCGACCAGCTCAAGACGATCGGTATCGTCGAGGAGATGAATCGGGCCGCGGAAACGTTCAAGCGGGACATCGACCGGAAGATGGGCAGCTCGGCAGCCTCCGCTCCCGGAGACCAGCAGCCCGAGGTCGAACTCTCCTTCATCGATGAAGCCCTGCTCAAGCTGCAGATATCGCATCTGCGCCGGCGCTTCTGTTCCGATTGCGGAGAGGATTTCACGCGAAAGGCCGAAGAGCGGATTCTTCAGGTTCTGGGCGGTCGAAGCTCTCTCGCGGCCAAGGCCAAGGCCTATATCGCCACGAACCTGTTCCGCGTGAATCGTCTGACCGATGCGCAGCGGAAGGAGGCCGCCCAGAGGCTGGTCGGGGATTATCTGGAGGAGAAGAAAGTGAAGGGCGCGGCCGTGCAGATGTACGGGCCAGCCTTCCTGGAATATCTGCAGAAAGTCCCCACGCTCAAGGGCAACAGCGCATCCATCGCCACCGTGATCGCGCTCTACGAAGCGGGACCGGGCGGTTCAGCCTACGCGCCGGAGCCGAATCTGTTCTTCCAGGCGCTTACCGAGCGCGATCCGGTCAAGAAGCGGGCGCTGATCAAGGATCATATTTCGACGCCGCTGGATTCGGGACGTGATTTCGGAGCCGATCAGGACGCCTTCGAAGCCATCGACGACTTCGCCCGCCATCTGCATACGGCCGGGTATTCGATCGCGGCCAGGATGGTGCTGGAGGATTTCGTCCGGCTGTCGCGGCCGGAGAACGAGCCGCGTGCCGACGATGTGCAGTTCGTCAGCGACTATCAGCGCGGTCTCGCCGGGTTGCTCGTCCCCGTCCATGCCCGCCTCGCGCAATTCGCCTACGAGAAGCGGGAATGGGCGGAGGTGCGCTTCCACCTCGCGCGCGTCAGGGCGATCGCCATGGCGCGGCTGTCGCGGGAATGGACGGCGGCGAGCGAGCAGGCCTCTGTTCTGTTTCGCGACTTCAAGCCGGCGCTGCGGCTCTCCGCCCAGCTCGCGACGCGGGTTGCGGCCAATCCGGCGGCAGGCAAGGACGCGGTCGGCTTCGCCGACGCCGCATTCGTCGATCTGCAGCGCGCCATGATGAGCGATACGGCGCTGTCATTCCTGGCCTCGCAGCGGCGCCGGGTCACCGCCGACGTGACCGTCGCGGACGCGATACGTCGTCGCAGTGAAGCGGAGGCCGGGCTGCAGGAAATCAAATCCTTCGGAGAGGGAGGGCGGGCGCTCGACGCTGCCAGGATCGACGCCCTGCAGCGCCGGTTCGAGCAGGCGAGGGAGGTTGCCGCCGGCGCGATCACGCGATTGCTCCCGGTGCCGGAGGAGCTGACCTCGATCGAGTCGATCTCGGTGCCGGCCGCGCAAGCCAAGCTTGCGGCCGGGGCGGGGCTTCTGGTGCTCCACGCGGGCAGCGACGGCGTCTACGGGATGCTCGTCCCCAGAAGCGGCGCCCCCAGAGCGTGGTTCTCGTCGGTCGTGGCGAAGGATCTCGAAGCGCGCATCGCCAGCGTCCGCGCCGGCCTCGACGTTTCGGACGGCACGCTGCCGCGCTTTCCCTTCGGCGATGCCCATGCCTTGTTCGAACTGCTGCTGGGGCCGGTGCGCAGCGAGGTCGGCTCGCTTTCGCGGCTGATCGTGGTAGCGGATGGACCCTTGCAGGCGCTTCCGCTGGGCGTTCTTCCGCTCAGCGTACCGGCAACGGAGCCCGCGTCGCCTGCGGATTACCGCTCGGTCAAGGCGGAGTGGCTCGCGCTCGGCCCGTCGATCCTGTACCTGCCCGGCATCCGCTCGCTGGAGACGCGAGGCCGCGGACAATTGGCCAGCAAGGCGCCGCAGCGCTTCTTCGGGATCGGCGATCCGCAGCTCGCCGGCAGCCCGGGCTCGATCCGGTCCGTCGACGTATCAGCGGCGCTGTCGCGGCGCTCGCTCGCCGATCCCGACGCGCTGCGCCGCCTGCCGGCGCTTCCCGAGACGGCGCAGGAGATCAAGGCGCTGTCGACCGCTTTCGGCGCACGGCCTCAGGATATCCTGCTCGGAGGGCAAGCCACGGAAGCCGCGTTGCGTCAGCAGCCGCTCGATGCGTATCGGATCATCGCTTTCGCCACGCACGGGCTGGTCACGGGCGATCTCGACGGGCTTGCCGAGCCCGGCCTCGTCCTGACGCCTCCGGCGAAAAGCAGTGCGGAGGATGATGGCATCCTGACGATGAGCGAAATCGCGCAGATGCGCCTTGATGCGGAGCTCGTCATCCTATCCGCCTGCAACACGGCCTCGTCGGATGGTCGCGCGGGAGCGACGGGCCTGTCGGGCCTTGCCCGAGCATTTCTCGCCAGTGGCGCCAGGAGCCTGATCGTCACGCATTGGGCCATTCCCTCCGGCCCGACGGTCGCATTGATGACGAAGTCGGCGCGCGACATGGCGGCCGCGCCGCAGCGCGGCTGGGACTATGCTCTGCGCTCGGCGGTCCGCGAGCTGATCGCGGTGGAGGGGCCGGCCGAATACGCCCACCCGGCGAACTGGGGAGCGTTCGTGGTCTTCGGCATGCAGAGCTAGAAGGGACGGCTGCGCGGCTGCCGTCGCAGCCTGTGAGGATGGACTGGCTGCCCCTGATCGCGGGAAGGGGCATAACCATCCGGAATACACCCTGCCTGATTTCGACTTGGACAGCTTGGGATCGCTCCGCCCACACTGTCTCAAAGAACTGAAATCGAGGGGGTGCATGATGAAGAATTCCGTTATCGGGCTTGCTGGTCTGATGCTCGCCGCCTGCCTGCCTGCCGCGGGGCAGGCCCAGGAGACCGTGCTGCGCGTCGCCGCCGACGGCGACGTCTCGACGCTCGATGCGCATCGTGCCAGCGCCACCAGCGACAAGAGCGTGGTCGGCTGGATCTATAACGGGCTCGTCCGCTTCAAGCCGGGTAGCGCTGATCCCAAGGATATCGAGCCGGATCTGGCCGAGCGCTGGGAGCAGTCGCCGGATGGCAAGCTCTGGACCTTCCACTTGCGCAAGGACGTCAGGTTCCAGGGCGACTGGGGCACGCTTTCGGCCGATGACGTCGTCTATTCGCTCCAGCGCTCGGCCGATCCCAAGCGCTCGACCTTTTCCTCGGATTTCGCGGCGGTCGACAAGGTCGAGAAGCTCGACGACCTGACCGTGCGTGTCACCTTGAAGTACCCGGACGTCAATTTCCTCGGGCGGGTGACGAATTATCACGGCGGCAACATCGTCAGCCGCAAGGCCGCGGAGCAGCTCGGCGACAAGTTCGGCGGCCGCCCCGTCGGCACCGGCCCCTTCGCATTCGTCGAGCAGGTGACCCAGCAATACGTCAAGCTCGCCGCCAACCCGACCTATTTCCGCGGCAAGCCGAAGATCGACACGATCATGGTGCGCAACATCCCTTCGGACAGCGCCCGCGAGCTCGCCTTCACCTCGGGCGAGGTCGACCTGATGTATGCCAAGCGTGAGCAGCGCTGGGTCGATTCCGCCCGCAAGCGCCCCGGCTTCAATGTCGAGATTTTCCGGCCGGGCGAGTACCGGCTGCTCCACATCAACCAGAGCGTGCCGCCGCTCGACGACATCCGCGTGCGCCGCGCCATCGCCGCCGCGGTCAATACCGACGACCTCGTGCGCTATGTCGGCAAGGATGTCGGGCCGAAGGGCTGCTCGGTGGTGCCGCCCGGCTATCTCGGCGAGGATTGCTCCGTCCGCTATGCCTTCGACCTCGCCAAGGCCAAGGCCCTGCTGGCCGAGGCCGGCCACAAGGACGGTATCACGGTCAAGGCCATCGTCTCCAACATCTCGGCGCAGCAGCCGATCATGGAGATCATCCAGGCGCAGCTCGCCAAGGCGGGGATCAAGCTCGACATGCAGGTCGTCGACCACGCGACCTATCAGAGCCAGACGCGCAAGGACCTGAGCGGCGTGGTGTTCTACGGCGCGGCGCGCTTTCCGATCGCGGACACCTATCTCAGCGAGTTCTTCCACTCGCGCGCCACGGTGAATACGCCGACAGCGGCGACCAATTTCTCGCATTGCAAGGTTGGCGACAAGGAGATCGAGCAGGCGCGCACGGCCTCCGACGCCGAGGCGCAGAAGGCTTTGTGGAAGGAAGCCCAGCGCAAGATCATGGAGGATGTCTGCGCGATCCCGCTGTTCGAGCTGCGGCAGGTCTGGGCGCGCAGCGACCGGCTCGATTTCGGCTACGAGCTGAAAGGTTCGATGAACCTGGCTCCGGCGATTACCGAAGCCACGACGCTGAAGGCGCGCTGAAGCGGGCGCGAGATGTGAAACGGCGGGGACCGCGTGTCGGATTTGGCCATGTCGCGGCCTTCCGCCGGCCCCCCCTTGACGGTGCAGCTGCGCGCGGGCGACCACGCGCGGCTGCTGCGGATTCTCGCGAATGTCCGGCTCAGTCCGGCATCAGGATCGTCCGCGATATCTCCGCGGCCGCGTGCCGGGCGCCTTCGAGGAAGGCGCCGACCAGCCGGGCGTTGCGGCTCTCGCGGATGTGACACAGCTGGAAGTCGAGTTTGACGGCGGGCTCGAAGCGTCGGATCGCCACCCTGCCGCGTAGGCCCCCGACGGCCGATGGATGAACCAGCGATATGCCGACGCCGGCAGCGACGAACTCGCACAAGGTCGGCGAAACCCCCACCACCATGACGACATTGGGCGCGACGCCATGCGCGTCGAAAACCTGCCCGATGCGCCGGTTCGTGAAGCTCTCCGGATCGAATGAGACGAAGTCGACCCCGTCGATATCGGCCGGCTTGATCACGCTCTTCTCCGCCAGCGGGTGCGCGAGCGGCATGATGCAGACGAGCGGATGGGCCATCAGCGGCTCGGACGCGATGTAGGGATTGTCGATCGGCGCCACGGTGAAGCCGACATCGAGTTTCCGGGTGAGGAGCCCGTCCGCAATCCATTGCGAGCTGCGCGACTGAACCGAGCAGAAGACCTTCGGCTGACTGGCGAGAAAGCGGCAGGTCGCCTGCTGGATGAAAGCGCCTGAGAGGGCCGGCATCACACCGATCAATAGCCGGCTCTGCTCGTCGCGGCGGATGGCGTCGACGGCGTTCTCGACCTGGCGCACGCCGGCGAAGATCCGGTCGATCTCCTCGTAGAGCCGCATGCCGCGCCGCGTCGCCGCCAGGCGCCCCTTCACCCGGTCGAAGAGCTGCAGGCCCGTATCCGCTTCGAGATGCGCGATCAGCTTGCTCATCGCCGGCTGGGAGATGTTGATCATCTCGGCCGCGCGGCTCACCGTCCCGTATTCGATCACCGCCTTGAAGGCCTCGACCTGTCGCAGGTTGAGCCGTCTGACCATGCCATAACCCTGAAGAATAGGAGGGAGAGAAATACGACTTTGACGAAATACAACATGGCTTCCTAACGTCACGGCCGGCAAGGGAAATTCGCATGCGGCCGGACATCATCGTCATCGGAGGGGGAACGGTCGGGGCGGCTATCGCCTATGGCCTCGCGCGGCGGGCCGAGAAGGTCCTGCTGCTCGATGGCGAGGACGGCGACTTTCGGGCGGCGCGTGCCAATTTCGGGCTGGTCTGGCTGCAGGGCAAGGGCCTCGGCATGCCCGCTTATCAGGCGCTGACGCGCCACAGCATCGCCTTGTGGCGCGCTTTTTCCGACGGGCTCGAGGCTGAGACGGGAACCGACCTCTGCTACGAGCAGAACGGCGGCCTGGTCTTCTGCCTGGGGGAGGACGGCTTCGAGAAGCGGCGTCTCGAGATGATGCGCCTGCACAACCAGCGCGGCGCCGGCGAGCCGGACTGGGAGATGCTCGACCGGCAGGCGCTGGAGCGTCTCCTGCCGAAAGCGGGGTTGGGCCCCGACGTGTCGGGCGCGAGCTTCGGCCGCCATGACGGCCACACCAATCCGCTCCGGCTTCTGGCGGCCCTGCATGGCGGGCTGCTGCGCCTCGGCGGCGGCATCCGCCACCGTTCGCGGGTCGAGCGGATCGAGAAGGCCGGTGCCGATTTCAGGCTCGTCCTGGCTGGTGAGACGCTGAGCGCGCCCCGCATCGTCATCGCCGCAGGACTCGGCTCGGCGGAACTTGGTCGGCAGGTTGGGCTCGACGTGCCGGTGCATCCGGAACGCGGCCAGGTTCTCGTCACCGAAAGGCTCGCCCCCTTCCTGCCGCTGCCGGTGAGCGGCCTGCGCCAGACGACCGAGGGCACCGTGATGATCGGCGCGACCAAGGACAGGGTCGGCCTCGACGCCTCGACGACGACGGAGGCGGCGGCCGGGCTGAGCCGCAAGACGGTCAGGCTGATCCCCGCCCTCGCGCATGTCGGGCTCGTCCGGCAATGGGCCGGCCTGCGCATCATGACGCCCGACAGCTACCCGATCTATGCCCAGTCCGAGAGCCATCCCGGCGCCTTCGTCGCGCTTTGCCATTCCGGCGTGACGCTCGCGGCCTTCCACGCCGAGATTCTGGCCGGGGCGATCGCCGCCGGCTCGCTGCCCGAGAACTTTTCTCCCTTCCACCAGAGACGCTTCGATGTTCCGCAAGCTGCATGATCCGGGGCCGGCCACCGTGACGGTCCATATCGACGGGCGCCCGGTCAGGGCCGAAGCCGGTGAAAGCATCGCCGCGCTGCTGCTGCGCCAGCCCGAAGGCTGGAGCCGGACGACGCCGGTCTCCGAAAGCCGCCGCGCGCCCTACTGCATGATGGGCGTTTGCTTCGAATGCCTCGTCGAGGTCGATGGTCAAGGCTCCGTGCAGGGATGCCTGACACCGGTGCAAGACGGCATGTCCGTCACCCGGCAGCAAGGCCGCCGGAGCCTCTCGGCATGAGCAACGCACATCCCGACCTCAGCCATACCGATCTCCTGATCGTCGGCGCCGGACCTGCCGGAATGGCCGCCGCCGTGACGGCGCGCCAACATGGCCTTTCCGTGCGGGTCGTCGACGATCAGCCGGCGCCCGGCGGCCAGATCTGGCGGGCCGTCGAAACCGTCGCCGCGACGCCGCGCCTCGTCCGCCTGGGCGAGGCCTATCGGGCGGGTGTCGACCGGGCCGCCGCCTTCCGCGCCTGCGGCGCGCTCTACGAGCCGCAGGCGCAGCTCTGGCAGATCGAGCCGGGCTTTCGTGCCTTCCTGACCCGCGAGGGCAGGGCCCGCAGCGTCACGGCGGAGGCGATCATCCTCTCCACCGGCGCGCAGGAACGCCCCGTGCCGTTCCCGGGCTGGACGCTGCCCGGCGTGCTGACGGTCGGTGCCGCGCAGATCCTGCTGAAGACCGCCGATTCCGTGCCGGACAAGCCGGTCTGGATCGCCGGCTGCGGGCCGTTGCCGCTGCTCTACATGACGCAGCTCTTGGCGGCGGGCGGGCGGATCGCCGGCTTCCTCGACACCACGCCGCGCGGCCGTCTCGGCCCGGCCTTGCGCCATCTGCCGCAGGGGATCGCGCGGTTCGGCGACCTCCTGAAGGGACTGTCCTGGTCGCTCGCGCTGAAGCGGGCCGGATTCCCGATCATCCGCCACGTCGCGGAGTTGCGGGCCGAGGGCGACGGGCGCCTCGAAAGCCTGCGCTACCGCACGCAGGACGGCCGGGAGGCACAGGTCGCGGCCGAGGTGCTGCTCGTCCATGAAGGTGTCGTGCCGAATATCCACGCCCCGCTCGCGCTCGGCTGCGCGATGCAATGGAATGCCGGGCAGCATTGCCAGGTCCCGGTGCTTGACGCCTGGGGCGAGACCTCGCAGGCGAAGATCTTCGTCGCCGGCGACGGCGCCGGCATCGGCGGGGCCGAGGCTGCCGAACCGCGTGGACGGCTCGCAGCGCTGCGTGTCGCGAGCAAGCTCGGAAAGCTGGACGAGGGCGCCGCTGAAACCACGGCACGAACCGAACGGGCGACGCTTGCGCGTGCGCTTGCGCTACGCCCCTTCCTCGACGCGCTCTATGCGCCGCGCCCTCAGGTCTTCGCGCCGGCCGACGAGACGCTGGTCTGCCGCTGCGAGGAGGTGACCGCTGGGGAGCTGCGCAGCCGCGCGGCACAGGGGCGGCCCGGCCCGAACCAGCTCAAGGCCTTCACCCGCGCCGGCATGGGGCCGTGCCAGGGACGGCAATGCGGCTACACCATGGCTCATATCGTCGCCGCGGTTCAGGGCAGGCCGGTCGAGCAGGTCGGCTTCTACCGCATCAGGCCGCCGCTGAAACCGGTGACGCTGGGCGAGCTTGCCAGCCTCGACGAACGGGAGCCCGCCGCATGAACGCGGAAAGCTTCGACGTCGCGGTCGTCGGTGGCGGTCTCCACGGCCTTTCAGCCGCGCTGCATCTGGCCCGCGCCGGCCGGCGCGTCGTGGTGATCGAGCGGCGCTGGACCGGCCGGCACGCCTCGGGCGCGACGGCGGCCGGCGTGCGCACGCTCAACCGCGACCTCGCGGAGGTACCGATCTCGCTGGAGGCCATGGCGATGTGGCACCGGATCGAGGAGATCGTCGGCGACGATTGCGGGTTCCAGGCGCAGGGTCAGCTCAATGTCGCGGAGCGGGACGAGCACATGCCGGCCCTCGTGCAACGCGAAGCGAGGATGCGCGGCCTCGGCTATGCGCATGAGGAGCTGATCGACGCGAGGGAGCTGCGCCGCCTGGTGCCCGCGCTGAGCCCGCATTGCGTCGGTGCGCTGGTGGCGCGGCGCGACGGCGCCGCCGATCCGCACCGGACCATCCTGGCCTTTCGCCGCGCTTGCGAGGCGGAAGGCGTCGTCATCGCCGAGGCCTGCGGCGTCGAGACGGTCGACCGGCAAGGGGAGGACTGGCTGCTCGTTTGCGGCGCCCGTCGCTTTCGCGCGCCCGTCGTCGTCAATGCGGCCGGCGCCTGGGCGGGGCGGCTCGCGGCATTGTTCGGCGACGACATCGCGCTCGGCGTGCGCGCTTCCATGATGATCGTGACGGAGCGCCTCGCGCCGCTGCTCGACCCCGTCGTGAGCGTCGTCGGCCGGGCGCTCTCCTTCAAGCAGGCGAGCCAGGGCACGCTCGTGATCGGCGGCGGCCTGCAGGGCGCGGCCGATCTCGACCGGGAGCGCAGCACGGTCAATTTCCGCGAGCTCGCCAAGGGCGCGCGCGCCGCCAGCGACCTCTTCCCGGCCGTGCGCGGCGTGCGCATCGCCCGCTGCTGGACGGGAATCGAGGCGCAGACGCGCGACCGCCTGCCAGTGATCGGCGCCTCGCCCCGTGTCGCCGGGCTGGTCCATGCCTTCGGCTTCTCCGGCCACGGCTTCCAGCTCGTGCCGGTCGTCGGATCGATTCTCGCCGAGCTCGTCGTCGAGGGCCGCACGCGCCGCGAGATCGTGCCCTTCGCACCGCAACGCCTGATGCAGGAAAGGGTCGCCGCATGACGGGCTTCTTCGTCAGACGTCTTCTGCTCGCCATACCGACGCTGTTCGTGATGCTGACGGCGATCTTCGTGCTGGTCCGGCTCGTGCCGGGCGATGCCGCCACCGTCATTCTCGGCGACCAGGCGAGTGCCGCCTCGCTCGCGGCGCTGCGCGAGAAGCTCGGCCTCGACCAGCCGGTCTATGCCCAGTATCTCGCCTTCATCGGCAAGATCCTCACCGGCGATCTCGGCCAGTCGCTCAGCAGCGGCCGCAACGTCATCCATGAGGTGCTGCTCGTCCTGCCCTCGACCATCGAGCTGACGGTCGCCGCCATCGTGATCGGCCTCGCCTTCGGCCTGCCGCTCGGCGTCGCGGCGGCGCTCGCCCGCAACGGCTGGGTCGATTACGTCGCGCGCATCGTCTCGCTGGTCGGCCTGTCCTTCCCGGCCTTCGTCTCGGGCATCCTGATGCTGATCGTCTTCGCGATCCAGCTCGGCTGGTTCCCCGTGCTCGGCAATACCAGCGGCTCCGGCGATCTCGCGGAGAGACTGCGGGCGCTGGCGCTGCCGGCGCTCAACCTCGGCATCATCATGACCGCCTATGTGATGCGGGTGACCCGCGCGGCGATGCTCGGCGTGCTGACCGAGGACTATATCCGCACCGCCCGCGCCAAGGGCGTCAGCCCCGGCCAGCTCGTCGTGACGCATGCGCTGCGCAACAGCCTGATCCCGATCATCACGGTGGTCGGGCTCTATTTCGGCACGCTGATCGGCAATTCCGTGCTGACCGAGATCATCTTCAACCGTCCGGGCCTGGGCAAGCTGATCATCGGTGCATTGAACGCCCGCGACTACACGCTGCTGCAGGGGCTGATGATCATCTTCGCCATCTGCGTGATCGTCGTGAACACGCTGACGGACCTGGCCTATGGCCTCGTCGATCCGAGGGTGAAATACACATGAGCGCCGTCGCCACCACGACCGTCGATATCCGGCCGGGCGGCCTCTGGCTCGCCTTCAGCCAGAACAGGCTCGCCTGGATCGGTCTCGTCCTGCTCGCGTTCATCATCGGCGTCGCGGCGCTCGCGCCCTGGATCGCACCGCATGATCCCCTTGAGCAGAACATCGTCGCCCGGCTCGAGCCGCCTTCGGCCGAGTTCTGGCTCGGCACCGACTCCTACGGGCGCGACGTGCTCTCGCGCCTGATCTACGGCGCCCGCATCTCGCTCTTCGTCGGCTTCTTCGCGATCCTGATCGCGATGCTGGTCGGCACGGCGATCGGCGTCGCCGCCGGCTATATCGGCGGCCTCTTCGACCAGATCGTCATGGGCGTGCTCGACGTGATGCTCGCCTTTCCGACACTGCTGCTCGGCCTGATGATCGCCGCGATGCTCGGGGCGAGCCTTGAGAACCTGATCATCGCGATCGCGGTGACCGAGATCGCGCCCTTCGCCCGCGTCGCCCGCGCTCCGACGATCACGCTGCGCCAACGCGATTTCGTCGAGGCGAGCCGCTCCTATGGCTGCGGCCCGTTCCGGATCATGACGCGGCATATCCTGCCCAACATGCTCTCCGACGTCGTGGTGATGAGCTCGCTCTGGTTGGCCTCGGCCATCCGCACCGAGGCCTCGCTGAGCTTCATCGGGCTCGGCGTGCCGCCGCCGGCGGCGACCTGGGGCGGCATGATCCGCGAGGGCTTCGAGAACATCCTCGACGCCTGGTGGCTCGCCGTTTTCCCGAGCCTCGCGATCCTGCTGACGGTGTTCGCGCTCAACCTGCTCGGCGATGCACTGCGCGATGCCGCCGATCCGCGATCCCGCGCGCGATGACGGCGCGATAAAACAACGACCTGGAGTGCATCCGCGCTTGGAAGAATCGCGGATGCACTCCAGCGCTCAATCGTCGCTTGTTCCCTCGGCGTCCAGGATCTGCTGGACCTCATCGGAAAAGCGGTTTTGTACATATCCTTGCGGTCGGAGCCTATGAAGCGCCGTCCGGATCAGCCCAGCGCTCCGCATTCTCGCGGAGCAATTCGCTGAAGCGCGTCTCCACCCATTTTTCCGGCGGGCGCAGTTGGCGCCCCTGGCGCCAGAGCATCCGCACCGAAAGTGGCGGCAAGGCGAGGGATGGGCAGTCGACCGAGCAAAGAGGCGTCGAGCCGTTCGCCGTCGCCGCGATGTTGGTCGGCAGGATCGCCCAGCCCAGGCCGTCCGCCACCATCTCCGCGATGTTGTAGAAGCTGTCTGAGCGCCAGACCTTGGGACTGTAGGCGATCGCCTCGACATCGTCGGCATGGATCATGAGCTGGCGATGACGGGCGAGGTCCCTGCGGCCGACGGGCAGGCGGTCCAGAACAGGGTGCCCGGCCGCGACGAAAACGCCCTGCGCGACCGTGCCGATATGGCGCCCATCGAACTTGGCGCGCAACGGACCGCGCTCGAAATGGATGGCGAGCTCGGCGCGCTCCTGGTCGATATAGTCCGTGACCTCCGTGGGCGTGCCGTTGAGCAGCGTCAGCTCCAGCGTGGGGTAGCGCGCCGACAGCTCCCGGATCAGCCTGTTCACGGCGGGGCGGGGCAGGGCCTCATCCAGAGCCAGGGCGACTTTGGCATCATCGCCATTGGCCAGGAACTGGGCGCGCTGGCCCAGCTCCTCGGCCTGGCGCAGGACTTCCGTCGCTTCGAGCAGCAGGAGCCGACCCGCATCGGTGAGCTGGGCGTTGCGCCGAGAGCGATCGAACAGTTCTACGCCGAGGTCGATCTCGAAGAGCGAAATGGCGGTGCTGACGGCCGATTGGGCCCTGCCGAGCTTGCGAGCCGCGGCACTGAACGAGCCGCATTCCGCCGCCGTCACGAATTGGCGCAGCTGATCCAGGGACCATTCCATCCCGACAATCTATCGAAATTGATGATGCATTCCATCTTTTTCAATCGGAATGATTGGTGCTTCTGGCCGCCATTGTGAAACTCTATGGGGCTCCTCGATGGGCGCGCGTCCGTGGTTGTTCTTGCTTGCTGCGATCGGTGCCGAGCTGATCGGCGTAACGACGATGAAATTGGTGGCAGATAGTGGTGCGCCATCCGCCGTTGCCCTTGTGTATATCCCGATGGGGCTGAGCTTCTTCTTTCTTTCGCTCGCGGTGAAGGTGCTGCCCGTCGCCATGGCTTACGCGACCTGGGAAACGGTCGGCCTCATTGCCGTGACGGCTATCAGTTATCAGGTCTTCGGCGAGACCCTGGGCTGGCTGAAGCTGGGAGGGATCGCCTTGCTGGTCCTGGGCGTGGTGCTCGTCAATGCCGGCGCGCCGAAAGAGGCGGCGTGACCATGCAGAACGCCCAGTTTGTCCACATTGCCTGGATGGTTGGCGCCATCGGGCTGGAGGTTGCGGCCAACGTCTTCATCAAGCTGTCCGATGGGTTCCGGAAGCTCGCCGCCGGGTTTGCGGGAATCGGATGCATCCTGCTCTCCGTGGCGGCGCTGTCCCAGGCGATCCACGGGATCGATCTGTCGGTCGCCTACGCATTGTGGGGCGGGGCCGGCATCGTCCTGACGGCGTTGGCTGGCTTCGTGCTTTTCAGGCAGAGATTGGCGGGGCGCGGCTGGATCGGCATCGCCTTCGTGGTGGCCGGAATTTCGGTCCTGAGACTGGCTTAAGGGCTGTTCCGGGCGGGAGGACCATCGCACCGTCAGCCTCAGCGCGCGTCGATCACGTCCTGGACCGTTTCGAAGAAGCTGCGCACCAGCGGCAGGCGCTGGCGCTCGGCTCGGCAGACAATGTACTCGCCGACGTCGAAATCGGCCCCTGTGATGATGATGCGCTTCAGGCCGGCTTCCGGCCTGAATTCGGCGGCGAAGACCACGCCGATCCCGAAGCCGAAGGCGACGGCCTCGCGGACCGCTTCGCGCGACTGCACCTCCAGCAGATTAGCCGGCTTGATGCCAGCCGTGGAGAGCCGGTTCTCGAAGACCTCGCGCGTGATCGAGCCGCGCTCGCGCAGCACGATGTCCTGGCCGGCGAAGGCCTCTATCGGAATCTGGTCGTGCCGCGCCAATTCATGCTGGTCGGAGACGAAGGCGACGAGATCGTCGGAGCGCAGCCGGACGCTGTGGATGCGCGGATCGGAATTGGCGCGGGCCGTGATCGCCACATCGGCGGCGAAATCCATGATCTGGTCGACGACTTCCGAGGAGTTGCCGATCGTCAGAGAGAAGGTCAGGCCGGGATAGCGCTCGCGCATGCGGGCGAGTGCCGGCATGACATGGGTGGCGCTGTCGGCGGCGATCCGCAGATGGCCGCGCTGGAGCGTGCGGCTGCCGGCGAGAAGCGATTCCGCCTCGTCCTCCGCAGAGAACAGTTTGGTCGTGATGACGAAGAGGCTCTGGCCCAGCGGGGTCAGCTTCACCTGCCGGCCGGCCCGGTCGAAGAGCCTCACGCCATAGGCATCCTCCAGCCCGCGCACCTGGGCGGAGAGGGTGGGCTGGCTGACATGGCGCGTCTTCGCGGCACCGGTAAAGCTCTGCGCCTCGGCGACCGCATGGAACGCGGCAAGGCCGGAATAGCTGATGGCCATTTTCCATAGATCCTATCTATATGAGATATGGAAACGATGTATTGGACCTATGTCAATCGCGGTCCTAGCGTCCGAGTCACCCGCCGCAACACATCGCGAGACCATCATGGCCCAGGCCCGCCGCCCTGCCTCTTCCGAAACCGGTGATCCGCTTCTCCTGACCCCCGGCCCGCTGACCACCAGCAAGGCCATCAAGGAAGCGATGGTGCATGACTGGGGTTCGCGCGACGCGACCTTCGTCGGCATCAACAAGGCGGTTCTGGAAGAGCTGCCGAAGATCATCCATGGCGGCGAGGATTTCGTCACCGTGCCGATGCAGGGCTCCGGCACCTTCGCCGTCGAGGCGATGCTGACCACCTTCGTGCCGCGCGACGGCAAGATCCTGGTCCTGATCAACGGCGCCTATGGCCAGCGCGCCAAGCGTATCCTGGAGATCGCCGGCCGCGCCGTCGCCGTGCACGAGACCGCCGAGGACACCCCGCCGGATCTTGCCGAGGTCGACCGCATGCTGGTCGCCGACCCCGCGATCACCCATATCTTCACGGTCCATTGCGAGACGACCAGCGGCATCCGCAACCCGGTTGAGGCGATCGCCGCGCTGGCCAAGCGCCATAGCCGCCGCTTGCTGGTCGACTCGATGAGCGCCTTCGGCGCCCTGCCGCTCGACAGCCGCGAGGTCTATTTCGACGCCGTCGCCGCCTCCTCGAACAAGTGCATCCAGGGCGTTCCCGGCCTCGGCTTCGTCATCGCCCGCAAGAGCGCGCTGGCCGAGACCCAGGGCAACGCCACCACGCTGGTGCTCGATCTCTACGACCAGAATGCCGGCTTCGAGCGCACCGGCCAGTACCGCTTCACCCCGCCGATCCACGTCATCGTCGCCTTCCACGCAGCTTTGCAGGAGTTCTGGGCCGAAGGCGGCGTCGCCGGCCGCGGCGAGCGCTATGCCGAGAATGCCCGTATCCTGATCGAGGGCATGGAAGGGCTCGGTTTCCGTACGCTGCTGCCGGCGGCCCGGCAGGCGCCGATCATCGTCACCTTCCACATGCCGGAGGATAAGAACTTCGTCTTCCAGCGCTTCTACGACGCGCTGAAGGATGCCGGCTACGTCATCTATCCCGGCAAGCTGACGGTCGCGGACAGCTTCCGCATCGGCTGCATCGGCGCGCTCGGTTCGCAGGACATGCGCGCCTTCGTCGCCACAGTGTCGGATGTCCTTGATGAAATGGGCGTCGGCCTGAAGTCGGCCGCGTAAGGAGCCCTGAGATGACAATGCACACGAAGATCGGCGCGGATGTCGTTGCGAACGGCCGCAATTATGCCCGGCCGCAGCGCCCGACGGTGGTGATCTGCATGGACGGTTCGGAGCCGGCCTATATCGAGGCGGCCAGCGCCAAGGGCCTGACGCCGAACCTCGACCGGATCATGAAGACCGGCGCCAGCACCCATGCCTATTCGGTGATCCCGAGCTTCACCAACCCGAACAACCTCTCGATCATCACCGGCAGGCCGCCGGCCGTGCACGGCATTGCCGGCAACTTCTTCTACGACCGCGAGGCCAAGGAAGAGGTGATGATGAACGACGCCCGCTTCCTGCGGGCGCCGACCATCCTGGCCGAGTTCCAGAAGGCCGGCTTCAAGGTCGCGATGGTCACCGCCAAGGACAAGCTGCGCACCCTGCTCGGCAAGGGCCTCGATTTCTCGTCGGGCAGCGCCATCGCCTTCTCCTCGGAGAAGGCCGACAAGGCCAACAAGGCCGAGAATGGCATCGAGAACGTGCTCGATTTCGTCGGCATGCCCGTGCCGTCGGTCTATTCGGCGGATCTCTCGGAGTTCGTCTTCGCCGCCGGCGTCAAGCTGCTGGAGACGTTCAAGCCGGACCTGATGTATCTCTCGACCACGGACTATGTGCAGCACAAGGCTGCTCCCGGTTCGGAGATGGCCGATAGCTTCTACGCCATGTTCGACGGTTATGTCGGCAAGCTCGATGCACTCGGCTGCACGCTGGTCATCACCGCCGATCACGGCATGAACGACAAGCACCTCGCCAATGGCGAACCGGATGTCGTCTATCTCCAGAGCCTGATGGACGAGTGGTACGGCAAGGGCACGATGCGCGTGATCCTGCCGATCACCGACCCCTATGTGGTCCATCACGGCGCGCTCGGCTCCTTCGCCACGGTCTACCTGCCCGATGGCGCCAGCCAGGAAGAGGTCGCGGCCCGCATCTCCGGGATCGAGGGCATCGCGCTGGCGGTGACCTCGGCGGAAGCCTGCGAGCGCTTCGAACTCCCGGCCGACCGGATCGGCGATGTCGTGGTCGTCTCGACGCGCCAGAAGGTCATCGGCACTTCGCCGGACAAGCACGACCTCTCGGGCCTGACCGAGCCGCTGCGCTCGCATGGCGGCATCACCGAGCAGCGCGTGCCGATGATCGCCAACCGGCCGATCACGGTGCCGGAGGGCCGAATCTTGCGCAATTTCGATGTCTTCGACGTCGCCCTGAACCTGGTGAACTGAGATGAACGCGACGGTGAAGCCGCCGGTGCGGCGCGAGGCGATGCGCATCGCCGGCAAGCTGGTCACGACCGACGACATGGTCGAGGTCAGGAACCCCTATGACGACAGCCTCGTCGGCCTGATCCCGGCCGCACGGCCGGAGCATGTCCGCGAGGCCTTCGCCAAGGCGAAGGCGTTCAAGCCGACGCTCTCGCGCTACGAGCGTCAGCAGATCCTGCAGAAGACCGCCGAGCTGCTGCGCGACCGCAAGGAGCTGTTCGCCAGGCTGATCACGGCGGAAGCGGGCCTGTGCTGGAAGGACTCGCTTTACGAGGCCAGCCGCGCCTACGACGTCTGGTCGTTCGCGGCACAGCTCACCATCAAGGACGATGGCGAGATGTTCTCCTGCGACATCTCGCCGAACGGCAAGGCGCGCAAGATCTTCACGACGCGCCAGCCGCTGCTCGGCGTGATCTCCGCGATAACGCCCTTCAACCATCCGCTCAACATGGTCAGCCACAAGCTGGCTCCGGCGATCGCGACCAATAACCGCCTCGTGCTGAAGCCGACGGAACTCACCCCGCTGACCGCGCTGGCGCTCGCCGATGTGCTCTATGAAGCCGGTTTGCCGCCGGAGATGCTCTCGGTCGTCACCGGCAATCCCTCGACCATGGGCGACGCCATGATCACCGACCCCGACGCGGATCTGGTGACCTTCACTGGCTCCGTCCGTGTCGGCAAGCACATCGCCGACAAGGCCGGCTACAAGCGCATCGTGCTCGAACTGGGCGGCAACGACCCGCTGATCGTCATGGAAGATGCCGATCTCGACAAGGCGGCCGAACTTGCTGTCACCGGCGCGACCAAGAACTCGGGCCAGCGCTGCACGGCGGTGAAGCGCATCCTGGTGGTCGAGAGCGTCGCAGACGCCTTTTCCAAGCTGGTCGTCGAGAAGGCCAAGAAGCTGAAATGCGGTGACCCGATGGATCCGGAAACCGATGTCGGCTGCGTCATCAACGCCCGCTCGGCCGCGCTCTTCCAGGCCCGCGTCGACGACGCCGTGACCAAGGGCGCAGAGGTGCTCCACGGCAAGCGGGCGGAGGGAGCGCTGTTCCATCCGACCGTGGTCGACAAGATCCCCTACACCTGCGAGCTGGTGCATGAGGAGACCTTCGGCCCGGTGATCCCGATCATCCGCGTGCCCGACGACATCGCCGAGGTCATCAGGATCTCCAACTCCACCGCCTATGGTCTCTCTTCCGGCATCTGCACGAACCGCTACGATTACATCCAGCGTTTCGTCGCCGATCTCGAGGTCGGCACGGTCAATCTCTGGGAAGTGCCGGGCTACCGGATCGAGATGTCTCCCTTTGGCGGCATCAAGGATTCCGGCCTCGGCTACAAGGAGGGTGTCGTCGAGGCCATGAAATCCTTCACCAACGTCAAGACGTGGTCGATGCCCTGGACCGCGTGAAACAAGAAAAGCCAACGCAGGCGGAGCGATCCGCCTGCGTTTTCGTCTGTCAGGGGAAGAAAACGTCGCAAGAGCGTTCAAACCAATCGAAAAACAGGGGATGAGAACATGAAGAACTGGCTTGCTTCCTGCGTCATCGGGGCTATCGCGCTCGCGCTTCCCGGTATGGCTCACGCACAGAAGACGAAAGTGACCGTCTACACCGCCCTGGAGAACGACCAGCTCGCGCCCTTCAAGGCCTCGATCGAGAAGGCCGTGCCCGAGGCGGAGGTCGTCTGGGTCCGCGACTCCACCGGTGTCATCACCGCCCGCTTCCTTGCCGAGAAGGACAATCCCCGTGCCGACATGGTGATGGGGCTGGCGGCGTCGAGCCTGCTGATGTTCGAGAAGGCCGGCCTGCTCGAGACTTACAAGCCTGCCGGCGCCGACGCGCTGAAGCCGGTCTTCCGCGACAGCAAGGAGCCCTATACCTGGACCGGCATGGACGCCTATCTCGGCGTTGTCTGCTACAATACCGCCGAGGCCAAGGGCGTGGCCGTTCCCAGCTCCTGGAAGGACCTGCTGAACCCGGCCTTCAAAGGCAAGATCGTGATGCCGCACCCGGCTTCGTCGGGCACCGGCTACCTCATGGTCGCCGGCTGGCTGCAGAGCATGGGCGAGGCCGAGGGTTGGAAGTTCATGGACGGGCTTCATGAGAATATCGGCGCCTACCTTCATTCCGGCTCGGCGCCTTGTGTCCAGGCCGCGCGCGGCGAGCGCACGATCGGGCTGGCGCTCGACATGCGTGGCGCCTCCGAGAAGAGCAAGGGCGCGCCGATCGAGGTCGTGATCCCGAAGGAGGGCGTCGGCTGGGAGATGGAAGCCAGCGCCATCGTCAAGGGCTCCAAGAACCTCGCGCTCGCCAAGAAGATCGCCGACTGGTCGACGACCAAGGACGCCAACGAACTCTACTCCAAGACCTATGCGATCGTCGCCGCGCCGGGCGTCGGGACCAAGCCGGCGAACTACCCCGCCAACGCCGAGGCGGGCATGATCAAGAACGATCTCGGCTGGATGGCCGATAATCGCGACCGCGTGCTCGCCGAATGGTCGAAGCGCTACGAGTCCAAGGCTGCGCCGAAGAACTGAGCCTCAGCCATGCCGCCGTCCGTGCGGGCGGCGGCATGGTCTGTGCAAGACGCAAGAGAAGCCTCGCCGCCAGTGCGGGGCGGGTCTCTGCCCGTTCATATGAAGGCCGGCACGATGTCCACGATGACGACCCCATTTCTTTCGGTCCGCAACCTCGCCAAGAGTTTCGGCGCGTTCCGGGCGCTGCACGACATCGACCTCGACATCCATCGCGGCGAGTTCGTCTGCTTCCTCGGCCCGTCCGGCTGCGGCAAGACGACCTTGCTGCGGGCGGTCGCCGGCCTCGATCTCCAGGATAGCGGCACCATCCATATGGGCGGCCGCGACGTGTCGCGGGCGAGCCCGTCCGAGCGCGATTTCGGCATCGTCTTCCAATCCTACGCGCTCTTCCCCAATCTCACCGTCGCCGACAATGTCGGCTACGGGCTGGTCAACCGCCGCCGCACCCGCGATGAGATCACCAAGCGCGTCGCCGAGCTGCTGACGCTCGTCGGCCTGCCTGAGCAGGGCAAGAAATATCCGGTCCAACTCTCGGGCGGCCAGCAGCAGCGCGTGGCGCTGGCGCGTGCTCTCGCCACCTCGCCGGAACTGCTCCTGCTCGACGAACCGCTCTCGGCGCTCGATGCCAAGGTCCGGGAGCGCCTGCGCGACGAGATGCGCTCGCTGCAGCAGCGGCTGGGGGTGACCACGATCATGGTGACCCATGACCAGGAGGAGGCGCTCGCCATGGCCGACCGCATCGTCGTGATGCGCGACGGCGCCGTCGAGCAGGTCGGTTCGCCCGAGGAGATCTACCGCCGCCCCGCAACGCCCTTCGTCGCCGATTTCGTCGGACACATGACCTTCATGGATGCGATCGTGACCGGACCCGGCAAGGTAAGGGTCGACGAACTCGACCTCGTCGTCGCCAATGCCGCGCCCTTCGCCGCAGGCACGCCGGTGCGGCTCGCGATGCGGCCCGAGGAGGTCCGCACCCGCGGCATCGGCGCGGAGACGCCGAACCGCTTCGAGGCGACGATCGGGGATCTCGCCTTCCTCGGCTCCTTCTGCCGGGCGCATCTCCAGCCTACGGGCTCGCGCGCGACCCGGATCGCCGCCGACTTCTCGTCCAATGCCATGCGCGATCTCGGGATCGTGCCGGGCCAGGTGCGCACCGTCGCCTTTCCGCCCGAGGCCCTGCACGTCTTCGCCGGGGAGGGACGATGAGCGATCTCGCACAGCCCCTGCCGATGACCGATACGCCCGTGAAAGTCTCGGCGCCGCGGATCAGCGAACGCCATGTCGCCGGGGCGCTGATCCTGGCGCTCTGCGCGGTGCTGGTCCTGATCATCGCGCTGCCGCTCTGGGCGCTGCTCTCCAAGAGCCTGGAGAACACGGACGGCAAGTTCGTCGGGCTCGCGAATTTCGTCAGCTACGCGACGACGCCCGCGCTGTTCTATTCGCTGCTGAACAGCTTGCTCGTCGCCGGCGTGACCACGGCGATCGTGGTGCCGCTCGCCTTCCTCTATGCCTATGCGCTGCGCCGCAGCTGCATCCCGGCCAAGGGTGCCTTCTATGCCGCGGCGATGGTGCCGGTCTTCGCGCCCTCGCTGCTGTCGGGCCTCGCGCTGATCTATCTCTTCGGCAACCAGGGCATCCTGAAATCCTGGATGATGGGTGCCTCGCTCTACGGCCCCGTCGGCATCATCGCCGCCGAGGTGCTCTATTGCTTCCCCCACGCGATGCTGATCCTCGTCACGGCTTTGGCGCTCTCCGACGGGCGCCTGCGCGAGGCGGCGGATGCCATGGGCACCTCGCGCTGGCGCATCTTCCACACGATCACCCTGCCGGGCGCGCGCTATGGCGTGATCAGCGCGACCTTCGTCGTCTTCACGCTGGTCATCACCGATTTCGGCATTCCCAAGGTGATCGGCGGGCAGTTCAGCGTGCTGGCGACCGACGCCTACCGACAGGTCGTCGGCCAGCAGAACTTCCCGATGGGCGCTGTCGTCGGCATCATCCTGCTGGTGCCGGCCGTGCTCGCCTTCTTCGTCGACCGGGTGGTGCAGCGGCGCCAGAGCGCCATGCTCTCGGCCCGCGCCGTGCCTTACGTCCCCAAGCCGGATCGGCGCCGGGATCTCGCACTGCTCGGCTTCGTCAGCGTGGTCGCACTCGCCATCGTCGGCCCTTACGCGGTCGCTTTCTGGGGCTCCTTCGTCAAATACTGGCCCTATAATCTCTCGCTGACCCTGGGCAATTACGACTTCTCCACGGTCGAGCCGGATGGCTGGGGGCCGTATCGCAACTCGCTGCTGCTGGCTTCGCTGACGGCGGTGATCGGCACGGCCTTGATCTTCACCGGCGCCTATCTGATCGAGAAGGTGAAGCTGTTCCCGCGGCTGCGCGGCTTCGCCCAGTTCCTGGCGATGCTGCCGATGGCGGTGCCCGGCCTCGTGCTCGGCCTCGGCTATGTCTTCTTCTACAATGCCGGCTGGAACCCGCTCGGCTTTCTCTACGGGACGCTGGCGATCCTGGTGATCAACACCGTCGCGCATTTCTATACGGTCGGCCACATCACGGCGCTGACCAGCCTGAAGCAGCTCGACGGCGAGTTCGAGTCGGTCTCGGCCTCGCTCAAGGTGCCGTTCTGGTCGACCTTCCGCCGCGTGACCGCGCCGATCTGCCTGCCGGCGATTCTCGACATCGCGGTCTATGTCTTCGTCAACGCGCTGACCACGGTCTCCGCCGTGATCTTCCTCTACGGGGCCGACACCAAGCTGGCCTCGATCGCGATCGTCCATATGGACGAGGCCGGCGCGATGGCCTCCGCCGCGGGCATGGCGAGCGTCATCATGGTCACCGCCATCGCCGTGAAGCTCCTCCATGTCGGCCTCGACCAACTGGTCTTCGGCCGCCTGCAGCAATGGCGCCAGCGCTAGGCATGGGTTGCGGCAGCGGGCATTGCCCTGCCGCCGCGGCTCGCTAGGCTGCGGAACCGAACCACTGGGGATAGAGACCAGCGTGCGCCTTGGAGTGATCGCCGATATCCATGGAAACCTGCTGGCGCTCGAAGCGGTGCTGGCGAGGCTCGACGAGATGTCCGTCGATCGCCTGATCAATCTCGGCGATTGCGCCTCCGGCCCGCTCTGGCCGGCCGAGGCGGTCGCCTTGCTGCGCTCGCGCGAGATCACCCATGTCCGCGGCAATCACGACCGGGCGTTGGGCGCGGCCTCGGCCCTGGGGCTCGGCGAGTCGGACAGCTACGCCTGGCAGGCGCTCGACCCGGAAGCCCGCGCCTGGCTCGCCGGATTGCCGGTCGAGATCACGGTCGAGGGCGCGCTCTGCTTCCATGCCAGCCCCGGGGATGATGAAACCTACCTGATGGAAGAGGTGCATGACGGCCATCTCATGCCGTCGCCGATCGCCACGATCGAGCAGCGCCTCGCCGGGCGGACGGCGCCGCTGATGCTCTGCGGGCACAGCCATCTGCCGCGCGCGGCGCGCCTGAGCTCCGGTGCGATCGTGCTCAATCCCGGCAGCGTCGGGAACCCCGCTTATCGCGACACGAATCCGGCCCATGTCTCCGAGAGCGGCATGCCGCATGCCCGCTTCGCCGTGGTCACGTTCGGCGCGGAGATCGCGATCGAGCACCATCTCGCCGTCTACGACTGGGCGCATGCCGCGCGTCGCGCCGAGCAGAACGGTCGCGCCGACTGGGCGCATGCGCTGCGGACGGGCAGGGTGCTACCCTAGCGTCGGAGACTGGCCGCGCAGGGACCGCGCCAGCGCGAAAAAGGCCTGAATCGCCTTGCTGTTGCGGCGTTCGTGCAGGCAGATCAGCTTCTCGTGCATCAGCAGCGCCGGCCCGTCGAGTGGGATGCGGACGAGCCGCGGATCGTCCTCGCCGAACTCGGCAGCCGAGACGAAGCCGATGCCGCCGCCCGCCACCACGATGGCGCGCACCGCTTCGCGGCCCTCCGCCTCCACTGCGTAGCCGAGCGCAACACCCTGTTCCGCCGCGCGCTGCTCCAGCAATTGCCGCGTGCGCGATCCGCGTTCGCGCATAACTAGCGGCCAGACCGCCAGTTCTCGAATGGAAAGCATCGGACGCCCCGCCGCCGGGTGGTCCTTCGCCGCGAAGGCAATGATCGGTGAGACATTGAGCGGCAGCACTTCGAACGGCCGCTCGTCGGCGAGTTCGCCGAGCACGCCGATCTCGGCATCGTAGCCGATCAACGTCTCGACGATGCTGCCGGTATTGCCCTGCGAGATCGAGACCTGGATGCCGGGATGGCGCTCGCGGAAGGCCGTGAGCACATCAAGCACATGATGCACGGAATCGGCGACGATCCTGAGGGCGCCGGTCCGCAGCGAGCGCTCCTCCTGCAGCAGTTCCAGCGCTTCGCCCTCGGCCCCGAACAGGCGATGCGTGACGGCGAGCAGCCTCTGGCCGGCCGGCGTCAGGACGACCTGTCGATGGCGACGGCTGAACAGCGCGACATCGTATTCCTCCTCCAGCTTCCGGACCTGATCGGAGATCGCCGGCTGGGTGAGGTTGAGCGCGAGCGCTGCTTTCGAGAAGCCGCCGGATAGCGCGACCTGATGGAAGGCCCGGAGCTGGACATAACGCATGGCGGGCGGAACCTCGGAAAAATCGATCCGGAATGATATCGCTAGAATTTATACTTGGATATGAAATAGCGATTTTTCAGATCAACGAAGCAAGGGCATTCTGAGACGAGAGAGTCCCCCTGGAGCCTGCTGATTTCCGACAGAACCACCGCGTCATCCCGGGCAAGCGGCGAAGCCGCGCAGATCCGGGATCCATTATGGGGCTCCGGAGCCCTCCGATGGATCCCGGGGCAAGCCCGGAATGACGCCGTGGTTCCGAGAGAAATCATCAGGCGGCAGGGACAAAACGGGATCCTGCCATGCGCGCCGAAACCGCCGCCATCGTCCATACCGAGGGCGAATCCAACACCTCCGCGGCGCGCAGCGATTGGTCTGCCGGGATCGGCGATGCCGGAACCCGCGCATTGCTCGCGCGCGACTCCGCCGCCTTCCTGCATCAGAGCCTGTCGAGCCCCTGCCTCACCGCCATCGCCAAGGCGGAGGGCATCTGGATCGAGGATACGATGGGGCGGCGCTACATGGATTTCCATGGCAACAGCGTCCACCATATCGGCTACGGCCATCCGCGCCTGAAGGAGGCGATCAAGGCACAGCTCGACAATCTCTGCTTCGCGCCGCGCCGCTTTACTTGCGAACCCGCCGTCGAACTGGCCGAGACGCTCGGGCGGATGGCGCCGGGCGATCTCGGCAAGGTGCTCTTCACCACCGGCGGCTCGGATGCGATCGAGGTGGCGCTGCGGCTCGCGCGTGCCGCGACCGGCCGGTTCAAGACCCTGTCCTTCTGGGACGCCTTCCATGGCGCCGGCTTCGGCGCCTCCAGCGTCGGCGGCGAGGCGACCTTCCGCTCCGGGATCGCCGGACCGCTCCTCCCCGGCGCCGAGCATGTCGCGCCCTGGGGCACCCGCAACTGTGCCTATGGCCATGACAATCTGGAGGATTCGGCCCGCGCCTGCGCTCGCATGATCTCCTATGTGCTGGCGCGGGAAGGGGATGTCGCGGCCGTCGTCGCCGAGCCGATGCGGGCGACGCCCTATCCGCCGGCGCCGGGCTTCTGGAAGAGCGTGCGCGAGGCCTGCGACCGTCACGGCACGCTCCTGATCTTCGACGAGATCCCGACCGGGCTCGGCAAGACCGGGCGCTTCTTCGCCCATGAGCATGACGAAGTGCAGCCCGATATGGTCGTGCTCGGCAAGGCGCTGGGCGGTGGCATCCTGCCCATCGCGGCGGTGGTGGCGCGGCGCGATCTCGATGTCGCCGGCGGCTATGCGATCGGCCACTACACCCATGAGAAGAACCCGGTCACCACCCGCGCGGCGCTGACGACGATCAACATCATCCGCGAGGAGGGGCTGACCGAGCGCGCGGCCGAACTGGGCGCCTATGCGATGGAGCGCCTGCGGAGTTTCGGCGCGGGCTGCCCGGCCGTCGGCGACGTGCGCGGGCGCGGCCTGCTCTTCGGGGTCGAGCTCGTTTCGGATCGCGATGCCTGGACGCCTGACAATGCCTTGGCTGAGCGGGTCTATTACCGCTGCCTGGAAGCGGGCCTGAGCTTCAAGATCAGCCAGGGCAACGTGCTGACCCTGTCGCCGCCGATGGTGATCGCGCGGGCCGATCTCGAACGCGCGCTCGGCATCGTCGAGCAGGCGATCCTGGCGGGCTGAGGAGGCGGTGATGAAGGCTGTCCGCACCGACCGGGAACTGGAATGCCCGGAGATCGACGCAGGGCTTCGCGCCCGCGGCATCGAGCTCGTCACGCTCCCCGACGGGATTTCCGAGGAGGCGCTCGTGCGAGAGGTCGCCGACGCCGATCTGCTGCTGATGTGCTACACGCCCATCACTGCGCGGGTGATCGCGGCGGCGCCCAAACTCAAGGGCATCGTCAAATACGGCGTCGGCATCGATGCCATCGACATCCCCGCCGCGAGCGCGCGCGGCATCCCCGTCGTCAACGTGCCCGAATACGCCGAGGAGACGGTCGCTGAGGGCGCCTTCGCCCTGATGATCGCGCTGGCGAAGCGCCTGCCGGAGATCGGAGGCGCTATTCAGAGCGAGGGCTGGATCTGGCCGGCGGCACGCTGGCTAGGCCGCGATATCGCCGGCGCGACGCTGGGGCTGGTCGGCACTGGCAAGATCGGGCGCAGCATGGCGCGGATGGCGGGGCAGGGGTTCCGGGCGCGCGTCCTCGGCTACGATCCGTATGTCGATGCCGCGACCATGGCGGCGGCCGGGATCGAGAAGGTCGACGACCTCCACGCGATGCTCCGGCAATGCGATCTCGTCTCGCTGCACAGCGTCCTGAACGACGCGACACGCCATATCATCGGCCGGGCCGAGTTGGCTTGCCTCAAGTCGGATGCGATCCTCGTCAATGTCTCGCGCGGCGCGCTGATCGACGAGGTGGCGCTGGTCGAGGCGGTGCTGGCGGGGAAGCTCGGCGGCGTCGGGCTCGACGTCTACAGCCAGGAGCCGCTCGCCCGCTCCGGCCACCCGCTCAGCCCGCTGTTCGGCCGCAATGACGTCATCCTGTTCCCGCACCTGACCTTCTTCACGCTCGAGGCGATGCGGCGCCTCTCCGACGACACGCTGGCGCGCTGCTTCGAGATCCTCGACGGCAGGCCGGTCCAGATCCGCTCGCACGACCCGCGCCTGCGGGCGCAGACGCGGAATGTCGCCTTCGCCTGAGCCTAGCGGAAGATCACTGTGCGGCGGCCGGCCAGCATCACCCGGCGCTCGATATGGAGCCTCAGCGCCCGCGCCAGCACGACGGCCTCGATGTCGCGGCCGGCGCTGACCAGATCGTCCGGCGCCAGCGAATGGTCGGCGCGGCCGACGTCCTGGTCGATGATCGGGCCTTCGTCGAGATCGGGCGTGACGTAATGCGCGGTCGCGCCGATCAGCTTCACGCCGCGATCATAGGCCTGATGATAGGGCTTGGCGCCCTTGAAGCTCGGCAGGAAGGAATGGTGGATGTTGATCGCCCGCCCATCCAGCGCCCGGCAGAGATCATTCGACAGCACCTGCATATAGCGGGCGAGCACGACCAGCGATGAATTCGTCTCCGCGACGATCTCCAGCAGGCGCGCTTCCTGCTCGGCCTTGGTGGCGGGCGTGACCGGCAGGTAGTGGAAAGGAATGCCGTAGCTCTTGGCCAGCGCTTCAAAATCACGGTGATTGGAGACGATCGCGGGAATTTCGATGTTGAGATTGCCGGTCGCCTGCCGGAACAGCAGGTCGTTCAGGCAATGGCCGAAGCGCGAGACCATCAGGAGCACCCGCGCCGGCGCGGCAGCGTCGATCGCGTCCCAATCCATGCGGAAGGTGCCGGCGACGCCGTCGAACTCGCGCCGGAACGCGGCTTCGTCGAAGCGTTCGCCCGTCGCGAAGGCGACGCGCATGAAGAAGCGGCCGTCGCGCGGATCGCTGAACTGCGCGCTTTCGAGGATGTTGCAGCCATGGCGGTAGAGCACACCGCTGACGGCATGGACGATGCCCGGCCGGTCCTCGCAGGACAGCGTCAGGATGCGGTCGGGCTTCTGCACCTTGAAGTCCCGCCCGAGGGCCGGGGCATGCGCGGAATGGGCCTCAGTCATGGTCTCGTTTCTCTAGTGCATCGGACCGAAAAGTGGAATCCACTTTTCGGATAAATCCGATGCAACGCCAATGAGATAGATCATCGTGATCGCGTCCTTCAGGACGCGCGATGATCTAGAGCGCCTTGCGATCGAGCGGCGCCGTGAGGCTCGCGCTGACCGGAACAGTGGTGCCGGCGAGGTCGATAGACCAGCTCCGTGCATCGAGCCAGCCCTGGTCGATCGGCTGGTCGCTTGAAGCCCAGCCCAGTGCCACGATGCCATCTAGGCTCGCGCCGAACGCGGCCGAGGTGATCTCGCCGACCGGCTTGCCATCCGCCAGGATCGCTTCGCCGCCCCAGGCCATCTGCCCGTTCGGGCGCGGTCCGACAAGAGCGATCAGGCGTTTGGTGCGCGGCGCGGCCTTGGCAGTGATGAGTGCCTCGCGGCCGAGGAAGTCGCCCTTGCCGAGCTTCACCGCGAAGCCGAGCCCGGCCTCGTAGGGGTTCACATCCGGCGTGAGTTCGCGACCCCAGGCTCGAAAACCCTTCTCGATGCGCAGCGAGTCGACGGCGTAATAGCCGGCATCCACCAGCCCGAGATCGGCCCCGACCTCGTGCAGCGCGTCATAGATCGCGGCGGTGAACTCGACGGGGGCATAGAGCTCGAACCCGTCGCCGAGATAGGAGCGGCGGCAGGTCCAGGTCGTGGCATAGCCGATCGTGATCTTGCGGATCGCGTTGGCCGGGAAGTCCGCGAGGTCGAAGGAGGTCGGCGAGAGGCGGGCCAGAAGCTCGGGTACCTTCGGCCCGGCAAGCGAAAGCACGGCATAGGACGATGTCACGTCGGTCAGCGTCACGCCTTCAGGCAATTGGCGCCTGATCCAGTGGGCGTCGCGCGTCGCCTGGGCGGTGCCGGTGAGCAGGAGATAGCTGTCGGGCGCGATCCGCGCGGCGGTGAGGTCGCTTTCGAACGTACCTCGGGCGTTGAGCAGGGCCGTATAGACGGAAGTCCCGACCGGCACGGCCACGTCGTTGGCGGCGAGGCGCTGCAAGGCAGCCTCGGCCTGAGGCCCCTGCAGCAGGAACTTGGCGAAGCTCGACATGTCGACGAGCCCGGCCGCCTCGCGGCAGGCGCGATGCTCGACTGCCACCGTCTCGAACCAGTTCTGCGGGCCGAAGGAATAGCCGATCGTGCGCTCCGCCTCGGTGCGGGCGAAATAGTTCGCGCGCTCCCAGCCCATCTTCGAGCCGAAGACGGCGCCCTTGGCGGCGAGGCGGTCATAGAGCGGCGAGCGTCGGAAGGGGCGGGCGGTGTCCAGCTCGCGGTTCGGCCAGGGCATGGCGTAGTGGAGGCCGAGCGTCTCCTTGATCCGGTCCTTCAGCCAGGCCGGGTTGTTGTTGAAATCGGCGAAGCGGCGGATATCGACCGGCCAGAGGTCGCTGGTCGCCTCGCCCTCGACGATCCATTCGGCCAGCGCCCGGCCGGCGCCCCCGGCCGACGCGATGCCCATCGAGTTGAAGCCGGCGCCGACATAGATTCCCGCCACCTCCGGCGCCTCGCCGAGCAGGAAGTTGTTGTCCGGCGTGAAGCTCTCGGGGCCGTTGAGGAAGGTCTTGATCTCGGCGGTCTCCAGCGCCGGCACGCGCTGGAGCGCGTTCTCCATCAGGATGCCGAACTGGTCCCAGTCGTCGGGCAGGAGCTGGAATTCGAACGGGTAGGGGATGCCGTCCATGCCCCAGGGCTTCGCATCCGGCTCGAACCCGCCCATGACGAGCCCGCCGACCTCTTCCTTGAAGTAGATGTAGCCGTCGGGATCGCGCATCACCGGCAGATCGGGCGAGACGCCCGCGATCTTGCCGGTGACGATGTACATGTGCTCGGCCGAGTGCAGCGGCACCGAGACCCCGCACATCTGGCCGATGGTGCGCGACCACTGCCCGGCGCAGATCACCAGAACCTCGCATTCGACCCGGCCCTGATCGGTCTGCACCGCCTTGACCCGGCCCTTCTCCGTCTCGATGCCGGTGACGCGAATGCCTTCGCGCACGGTCGCGCCGCCGCTGCGGGCGCCGCGCGCCAGCGCCTGCGTGATGTCGGAGGGGTTGGCCTTGCCGTCGCCCGGCAACCAGACGCCGCCGACCAGATCGTCGGTGCGCATCACCGGCCATTTGTCGCCGGCCTCCTGCGGACTCAGCTCCTCGATCTCGACGCCCTGCGCGCGCGCTGCCGAGATCGTCCGGCGGAGCTGCGTCATGCGCTCCTCGGTCCGGGCGACTGAGACCGAGCCGCAGCGTTTCCAGCCGGTGGCGAGCCCGGTCTCGTTCTCCAGCGAGGCGTAGAGCTCGGTCGAATAGCGGATCAGCCGTGTCATGCTGGACTGGCTGCGGAGCTGTCCGACAAGGCCGGCCGCATGCCAGGTCGTGCCGGAGGAGAGCCGCCCCTGTTCCAGCAGCAGCACGTCGCGCCAGCCGAGCTTGGTCAGGTGATAGGCGACCGAGCAGCCGATGATGCCGCCGCCGATGATGACGACACGGGATTGGGTGGGAATGGACATGAGCGCCTCCGCGATGGAAGGCAGCTTAGCGGGTCGAATTCAGAAAACAACAAAAAACCACAAAAACAGTCAAATCATCCAACGTGAATCCTGATCCCTTGCTCCGCCAGTTTCGCAGCGAGCTGGGCGGGCGGAGCCTGATCGACCAGAAGCCCGGCGCAAGGCTTGTCGCCGCCGATGCGGCTGGGCAGGACGAGCCCGAACTTGCTGTTGTCGGCCATCAGGAAGCCTTGCTCGGCCGCGTTCAGCAGGGCTGTGCGGGTGGCGGCACCGGCACGGGTATAGTCGGTCGCGTATCCGCCCGGATCGACCCCACCGACGCTGACGAAGGCGAAATCGGCCGAGAGCCGCGCGATCGCCCTGAGCGTCTCCGGGCCGGTCGTCGCATCCTCGTTGCGGTCGAACTCGCCGCCGATCAGGAAGACGCGGGCGCCACCCAGCCGGCTGACGAGCCGAGCATTCTCAAGCGAGGTCGTATGCACGATCAGGCGCTTGCGGTCGGAGCGGGCCAGCGCCCGCGCCAGCGCTTCGGTCGTCGTGCCGGAATCGAGCAGGATGGTCATGCCGTCGCCGATCAGCGAGACGGCGAGATCGGCGATCACCTCCTTGCCGGCGCGGTTCACGGTGCGCCGGTTGGCGAAGGACGCTTCCGAGCGTTCGTTGCGGATGGCGCCGCCATGGACGATCGCGAGCAGGCTGCCGGCCGACAGAGCCTTGAGATCACGCCGGACCGTCTCGCGCGACACGTCGAGCACCTGCGCAAGCTCCTCCACCGTGACGGAGCCCGTCTCGTCGAGCTTCGCCAGGATGGCGTGGTGTCGTCGTGCTGCGATGTCGCGCGTCATTCAGGCGGGACCAGCTAGGCCGTGGCCCCGGCGCCAAGTCCGCCGATGCAGGTGTACTTCACGTCGAGATAGTCCTGCAGGCCGTATTTCGAGCCTTCGGAGCCCAGCCCGGATTCCTTGACGCCACCGAAGGGGGCGACCTCGGTGGTGATGATGCCTTCGTTTACGCCGACAATGCCGTATTGCAGCGCTTCCGAGACGCGGAAGGTGCGGCCGAGATCGCGGGTGTAGAAGTAGCAGGCGAGCCCGTACTCGGTGTCGTTGGCGAGCCGGATCGCCTCCGCCTCGGTCTCGAAGCGGAAGACCGGAGCGACCGGTCCGAATATCTCCTCGCGGGCGAACTGCATCGCGCTGGTCGCGCCCGCGATCACGGTGGGCTCGTAGAAGCTCTGCCCCAGTTCCGAGCGCTTGCCGCCGGTCGCGACGGTGCCGCCCTTGGCCTTGGCGTCCGCCACCATCTCCTCGACCTTGACGAGTGCCTTGTCGTCGATCAGCGGACCCTGCGTCACGCCGACCTCGAGGCCCGAGCCGAGCTTGAGCTTGCGGGCTGCGGCCGCCAGCTTCTCGATGAAGGCGTCGTAGATGCCGGCCTGCGCATAGAATCGGTTGGTGCAGACGCAGGTCTGCCCGGAATTGCGGAATTTTGCGGCGATCGCGCCTTCGACCGCCCGGTCGAGATCGGCATCGTCGAAGACGATGAAGGGGGCGTTGCCGCCGAGTTCCATCGAGACCTTCTTGACCGTCTCGGCCGCCTGCTTGAGCAGGACCTTGCCGACCGGGGTCGAGCCGGTGAAGGTGATCTTGCGCACGAGCGGATTGCCGGTGAGCTCGCCACCGACGGTGCGGGCGTCACCTGTCACGACATTGACGACGCCGGCCGGGATGCCGGCCTTCTCGGCGAGGATGCCCCAGGCCAGCGCCGAATAGGGCGTCTGCGAAGCAGGCTTGGCGACGACGGTGCAGCCAGCGGCCAGCGCCGGGCCGATCTTGCGGGCGAGCATCGAGGAGGGGAAGTTCCAGGGCGTGATCGCGCCGACGACGCCGAGCGGCTGCTTGGTCACGATGATGCGCCGGTCGGCCCAGGGGGAGGGGATGACGTCGCCATAGACGCGCCGTGCCTCCTCGGCGAACCACAGCACATAGGCCGCGCTCATGCCGACCTCGCCCCTGGCTTCGGCCAGCGGCTTGCCCTGTTCGCGGGTCAGAAGCTCGGCGAGCGCGTCCTGGTGCTTCAGGATTTCGTCGGCGAGCTTGCGTAGAAGTGCCGCGCGCTCCTGTGCGGTCTTGGCGGCCCAGGCCGGGAAGGCTGCATGCGCGGCCTCGATCGCGGCGCGCGTCTCCGCCACGCCGGCGGAGGGAACCGTGCCGATGGACTTGCCCGTCGCCGGATCGGTGACGTCGATCGTTCCGCCCGATGCCTTGTCCAGCCAGCGCCCGCCGACGAAGATCGCGTCGCGCTTGAAATCGCTCCACTGGGACATGTTTCAGCCTTTCAGAAATGCGGGGAGGCACGGCCGCGTGCCTTGCAAGCAAGGCACGTCAGGGCGGCGAGGTTCTGCCCGCGGAATCTCGCGAGCCATTTCTAGCCGCCGATCGGCGCAATGTGAACAAGAGCCATTTACGGCGCGGTTGCAGCGGATACGCTCGCACCGATTCTGTCCGGTGCTGATCCCAAGCTTTTCATCGTCGGCGTCGTGGTTCGAGAAAGGTGTTCCGATGACCGAAAGCTCCCGCCCGTCCGCCGCCATGCGCCTCGACCAGGTGCTCGCCCGGATTCGCGACCCCAGGCTCGAAGGCGGGAGGGTCTTCACGACGCTCTATGAAGCTGCGGCGCGGCGCGAGGCCGAGGCTTCCGACGCCCGGATCGCGGCCGGAAAGCCCTTGGGACCACTCGACGGCCGGATCGTCTCGATCAAGGACCTGTTCGACGTGGCGGGCGAGACGACGCGGGCGGGAGCAGCGGTCCTGCGCCGCCAGCCGCCGGCTGCCGCTGACGCCCCGATCGTCCAACGCCTGCGCGCCGCCGGCGCCGTTATCGTCGGCAAGACGCAGATGACCGAATTCGCCTTCTCGGCGCTCGGCACCAACGCGCATGATCCCGTCGCCGGCAATCCGCACGATCGCAGCCGTGCGCCGGGCGGGTCATCTTCGGGCGCCGTGGTCTCGGTGGTAGACGACATGGCCGAGATCGCGATCGGCAGCGATACCGGCGGCTCGATCCGCATCCCGTCGGCCCTGACCGGAGCGGTTGGCTTCAAGCCGACTTCGGGCCGCGTTCCGACGACCGGCGCCTTTTCCCTCTCCAGCACGCTCGACACGGTCGGCCCCATCGCCCGCAGTGTCGCCGATTGCGCCATCACCGACGCCGTCCTCGCCGGGGAGGCGCATGCGCCGCTGGCACCGCGGCCGCAGGCCCGCTTCGTGGTCGCGCGCGGACGGCTGTTCGATGCGATGGAGAGCGAGGTTGCCGAGGCGTTCGAGGCCGGCCTGGAGCGGCTGCGGCGTGCCGGCCTCAACGTTGAGGACGGCTCGCTCGACCCGCATCTCGATGCCCTGGCGGCGCTCGACAAGATCGGCGGCTTCCCCTCGATCGAGCTTGGCGCGACCTTGCGCGATCTCGGCGTTGACGGCCTCGGCGAGGTCGATCCCAAGACGCGCGCGCGCATTGAACTGGGTGCCGGCATCCTCGGCGTCGATTATGTCCGCATGCAGCGCCGGCGTGCCGCGGCGGTCGCGGCTTTCGAGGCGGCGATGACCGACGATACCGTCTATCTCCTGCCGACGACCCCGATCCGGGCGCCGCTTCTGGCGTCCGTCGCGGATGATGCCGGCTTCCACCATGCCAACGGCCTCGTGCTGCGCAATCCCCGCGTCGGCAACCTGCTCGATACGCCCTCGCTCTCGCTGCCTTTGCCGGTTCCCGCAGGCTCGCTCCCGGTCGGGATGATGCTGATCGGCCGGCGCGGTGCCGACCGCTCCTTGCTGGCAATGGCGGCGAGCGTCGAGGCGGCGCTCTCTCGCGCTTGAGGGCTGAGGCGGGGAGGCCGGACATCCGGCCACCCCAGCCTGGCCAGGAATGGCAATCCAGCCGGGGCCTGGGTCCGGCCGGGCCTATTTCTCCGGTCCGGCCATAGCCTGCTCCAGCACCGGCATCAGGTCCCAGATCCGGCGGTTGAGCGCTTGGAGGTCATGGATCGTCCGGGAGATTTCCTCCAGCCGGCCGTGGTCGACGGCCTTGCGCAGGCCGAAGCGCAGGTTGCCGCGGCTTTCCTCCACCTTCATGTGCTGGGTATGGGTGATCTCGCCCTCGGCATCGATGACGAAGGTCGCGTGGCTGAGGTCGTTGCGCAGCCGCGTCGCGGCCGAGAAGCGCTCGACGATGTCGTTGATCTCGCCGCGCACCGCCTTGTCGAGCGGAGCGATCTTGGCGAGGCGCTGCACCAGGTCGAGCCGCGCCCGCGTCGTGTTCAGCGTGGCGAAGACGATGGCCGCCGCCCGCTCGTTCGTGCCGAGCAGGAGCATCAATATGTAGATGAACAGGCTCTCGTCGTTCGACCATGCAAGATTCAGGTCGCCTACCAGGTTCATGAAGGCTAGCCTGCGCTCGGACGATCGCCGCGCGGAGACGATCTCCAGCGCGTCGAAATCCGGGCGGGGCGGCAGGACCGATGTTCCCTTCGCGGGCCTGCGCATAGCTCCCCCCCTTCAAGGCGAGGTTTCGGGTGGGGCGAGGAGGCCATGTTCGAGCTGCTCAAGATCCGCAGGGCACGGCGGCTGGCTCACGCCACCCTCGACCCCTTTCTGCGTGGAGCAGCGGGCACTGCCGACGGCCTGCAGGCGGGCGACTGGCTGCACCCCCAGATCATCGGCTTCCTCGCGACGCTCGTCACGCTGGTCGCGCAACGTGATTGCGGCCCGATGCGCAGCGATACGCTCGCCGCCGTACAGGCCGATGTTCTGAATGCGGTGACCGGGATCGGCCCCGAGCTGATCGGGGAGGAGATCTGTCTGTGGAGCAGCCGCGCCGATCCGGCCTTCGCCGCCGGTGTCGGTGGCGCGGCTGCGTTCCTGGAGGCGATGTCGGGACGTGGCGGCGATCCGGACGACAACGAAGCGATGGATGCGACGCTGGTGCTGCTCTGGGAGGAGCATGTCGATCATCCGCTCGCGCGGGTGCAGGGCGGGCGCCTGGGTGTTTGACGACGTCACGGCAGGCGGCGTGGCTGAAGACCCGCGCCGCGGCCGCCCTGGCGCACTAGAGCCGGGCATCGTCTTGCCCGCAACAGTCCATCTGCTGTTCCGGCTCGTCGAACAGGCTCAGTTCGAGCTGCTGCTCTCCGGCCGTCACGAAACGTGCGGCGGACGGGCGGGCGGGAGAGGAATAGGCCAGCAATCGGTGAAGCGCGTCGAAGAAGGCGGTGTCGCTGCACGGTGAGGCGAGATTGTCGAGAGCGTTGAGGAAGCGCTCGTAGCGTGCCCGATAGACCGCCTGTCCAGGCTGCGGCGGCGATGCCACTTCCTGCTGCAGGGGCGCCCGGATATCGAGTGGCGGCCAGGTTCCCGCCGGTGGAGCATCGACATTGCCCTCTTTTGCCGCGAGCCCTGCTGCGATCTTGCCTTTCAGATGCCAGGCCGTTCGGACGGAAATGCCGAGAATCTGCCCGAGCTTCTGCGAACTCAGGCGGTGGCCGCTCGACATCAGGAGGTAGAGCCCCTGCAGCCAGACATGCATCGGGACGTGACTGTTCTGGAAGATCGTGCCGTGCCTCACCGTGAAGGGCTTGCGGCAGGCGTAGCATTTCCAGGTGCCGATCGAGCAGCTTGACCCACTCAGCCGGCCGAGGCGGGAGTTTTCCCGGCAATGCGGACAAACCGGCCCGTCGCGCCAGATCAGCGCTTCCAGCGAGAGGAAGGCGGCTCGTTCGTCGTGCAGGCGGACGGCGTAAGGCATAGCCAGCCTCCGGCGCGCAGCAAGGGGACGATCCCTGGGTCGATGAAAGTCAACAATCGGTTAACGCAGGGTATTTATTCGACACGTTGACTCACCCGGTGCGTCATGGCTCTTTATAGCAACGGACTGCCTCCGATGGAACAAAAATCACAAAAGGCATCCGAGTTTAGTTTCTAATCTCACGGGCTTGTTAAATTAAAGCCCGCGCGATCTATGACGGCCGCGAGGAATATTTATTCTGATCTTGTAGGCATCGGTGCGGGTTGACGCTCGCGCATATGATCGATGCTACGTTTTTTCGCTTCATTCCGGTTGAATGCTTCAGAATAAAAATATCACCCGAGGGTTCATTCGGAATGAGAATTCCACAATGAGTGATCGGGAGGGAGGCCAATGATTTAGGACCGCGTCTATCCGGGCTCCATACCCCGGGGAAGGAAGTTTCGCTGTATCGGCGCGACGAAGTTCCAAAAAGCATGACGTTTTCATTCAATCGGCATCGTTTGTGACGGAACGCGCAGCGCAGAAGAGAGGCGCATATCCGGCACGTCGCGATGTTTCCTGAACATCAGGAGCGTGTCATGCCTAAGCCTCAGAAACATGACGACAATCAAGATCAGGCCCAATTGCAGGCTCAGGCCGAACTCCAGGCCCAGCTACAGGGTCAGGGTCAGGGTCAGGGACAAGGCCAGGGGCAGGGCCAGTTCCAGTATGCCGGGCAGGCCGTCGAGACCGAAGTCTGGAACGCTAACGGTAACCTGAACGGCAACGGCAACCTGAACGGTAACGGCAATCTCAATGCCAACGGCAACCTCAACTACAACGAGGTCACCAACGACATCAACAATCACGTCAACACCCGCGTCGACGTGAATGTGAGGGTCGATGTCGATGCTGAAGCGCCTGAGCCGGATGGCCCGATCGATCCCGACGCGATCGACATCGAGACCATCAGCGGCCTCACTAACTCGATCGTCATGCCGGATGTCGTCACCCAGTCGCTCACGACGGGTAACCAGTTCAATCTCGACCAGATCAACAACCTGACCGACAACGACTCGCTGTCCAGCGCGACCGTGAGCTACACGGCCGGTGGCTTGGCCGATGCGGGCTGCTGGGATGATCCGAACTCGGTGGGCGATTTCAGCATGACCGCCACCGCGAGGGGCGGCACGGCTGAGGCCTATATCGGCTCGCTCACCGGCGATGACGGCGACTTCGGCGGTGCTGCCGCGGCGACCGCCGCTGCCAGTGTCAGCCAGGAAGCCTTCACCCAGTCGATCGTCCAGGGTGCGAACATCCAGTTCAACTCTGTCGATGCGACGATGGTTTCCGGGGACGCGTACGATTCCCTCTAAGACCTGACCAGGTCAGCGACCGCGCGGGTTCGGCCCGCGCGGTTTTCGCTCTGTAATCCTTCTCCTCATGCGCGAGATGCGCGTGGAATCTTCCCACCCGGTGCGAGCCGGACGCAGCGGAGGATTATGCCATGCAGGCTGGCGGCATCACCGAGACCATCTGGCACTTCATCGGGTATCTGCATCTCGCCGATTCCGTTGCGCGTACCCCGACCTTCTACGAAGGTGACCAGTGGTCGCCACTGCCGCCGGATTTCCACGATTCCGCACGCGAGCTGCTTCGCGGGCTTGCTTTCGATGAATTGGTCTCGGTTCCGACGACGATCCAGGAGACGCTGGCGTCGCGTCCGCCGGGGAGCCTGGGCCAAGACCTGTCGCCGGCGGGCTTCGGCGCCCTGAGCCGGCCTCTGGCGCCGGTCTCGCCGCCGCTCAAGCCCCTTCCGCTTCAAGCCGATCAACTCGGTTTCGGCATGGGCGCCTCGCCGCGCGTCATCACCGTCGAATACCGGGAAGGCGGTACCGAGAACCTGACCCAGATTCGCCAGGTCAACATTCTGAGCGATCGCGATCTCATCACCTCGGACGACATCCGCTATGCCGATGGCAGCGTCGTGGTTCCGCCGGAACTGCAACTCGGCGATCGTTTCGCCGAACTGGTGACGCAGGCGAACGACGTCGTGCCGGACGGCATTCCCGATATGGCGACAGCCTTCCGGTTCGGCACCGAGAGCGCCGTCGCGCTGATTTCCGGCCGCGACGCTGCTTGGGCCGAGACCGGCAGCCCCTATCCGGAAGGCACCTCCGTGGACGCCGCGCGGGTGGGGCGCATCGTCGATGGCGTCGCCAATGCTCCCGAGCCTTACGCCCCGACATTGCTCGACATCGCGCCCTGGCGGCCGGTCGAGGCGCCGGCCGAGCTCGTCGTCGAGGCGAAACTGGACCTTGCGGGTCCGACCGGAGGCGTCGCGACACTGGCCGAAACCGGCCTGAACACGCAGGTCAATGCGGCCGTGATCGTCGATGCCAACGAGGCCGTCGGCTCGATGACGGTCGGCGGCGATTATTTCTACAGCCGCGGCATCGTCCAGGTGAACATCCTGGTCGACAACGACGATGTCGACATCGCCGTCGCGGGGGATCTCTCACCGATCGTGAAGACGGCGGGCAACGAGGTCCACAACATCGCCGAGTTCATCACGCATGAATCGACGATCAGCGTCCGCGGCGCGGCCGGCACCCCGCATTGGGTCGTCGACGTCATGTCCGGCGACTTCTACGACGTGAAGTCGATCGTTCAGTTCAACGGTCTCGACGACAACGACCGGACGGTGCAGGCGGAAGGCGGCACCTATTTCACTCTCGGCACCGGCGAGAACCTGCAGATCAACCTGACCAAGGTTTTCGGGTTCGACAGCTACGACATCATCATCATCGGCGGGAATTATCATCGCGCGGACTGGATCTACCAGTACAACGTCATGCTCGATCCCGATTCCGCCAAGCTCTACAGCACCGGCGGAGAGGATAGCGAGACGATCGTCACCACGGGCTTCAACAGCCTGGCCAACCGAGCCACCATCGAGAGCTACGACGCGCCGGCCTTCAAGCCGATGCTCGACGCCCATCACGATCTGATGGGTCTGCTCGCGGACGGTGCGACCATCCTCACCCCCAATGCCGACTGGCAGCTCTATGGCAGCGCCTCGGGCACGCTGAAAATTCTCTACGCTTCCGGCGACTACTACGATGTCAACGTCATCACGCAGGTGAACTTCCTGATCGATGGCGACCAGAGCATCCAGGCCAGCGCCAGCGCGGGGACCGAGCAGGGCTTGGCGGCGGGCGGCAACAGCGCGCTCAACGAAGCTGTCATCGTCGATCCCGGCCTCCTCTCGACCTCCAACTATCTCGGCGGCGATGCCTATGAGGAAGCCGTGCTGATCCAGGTCGACATCGCCACCGACAGTGACACCGTGACGATCCACGACACGACCACGCTGGTGCCGGAGCTCGTCGCCTTCGCCGAGCAAGCGGCGCACGAGCCGGAGCCCGATTGTCCGCACGCGCACACTGTCGATCCCCAGCAGGATCATCTGACGTCGAGCATCATGGTCTGAAGCGTAACAACAGGAACGGGGCAGGGGCATGAGCGAGAAGAGCGAGGCACCACCGCCAGCCGCACCGCTTCAGGCCGGTCCCGTGCCGGTCCGGGTGCTTGGCCTGCCGCTTGCGATGGGCGTGGCGAGTGCCGGGCCCGAGCGCACGGCTAACAGCAATAGTCGGGTCGCTCTGGCGCCGGTCGGGCCGGCGTCGTCGCCACAAGGCGACACCGTTCGCGCCGATGCGCGCCGCGATGGCCGGCCGGCTCCCGAGCCCGCCCTGCTGCGTCCGAAGCCGCAGGCCGAGGCGTCCAAGACGGCCCATGACGGCGACCGCGGCGGCAAGGGCGGTGGCAGCGGCGGCGGCGGTGGTGGTCGCGGCGGATCAGGCCGTGGCACGCCGATCGAGCAGCGCCTTGGCGACCGGGACTTCAAGCAGGTCCTTGGTCAGGGGCTCTCCGGCGCACGGCATAATCTGATGATCGTCGCCTTGTTCTCCGTCGTGGTGAACACGCTGGTGCTCGCCGTGCCGATCTATCTCTTCCAGATGTCGGATCGCGTGCTGACCAGTCGCAGCCTCGACACGCTCATCATGCTGTCGCTCATCGTCATGGTCGCGATCGGTGCGCATGTGCTGCTCGACATGGTGCGCCGCTTCATCCTGATGCGCGTGGCGGTCGATGTCGAAAGCCGGCTCGGCGGGCCCGTGCTCGCGGCGGCGGCCAAGGCCGCTCAGACCGGTTCGAACCGCGAGTTCCAGACGCTGGCCGATCTCCAGCAGATCCGCAGCTTCCTGACCGGCCCGGTCATCCTGACGATGCTCGACGCGCCGACGGCGCCGATCTACCTGCTGGCGGTCTACCTGATTCATCCGCATCTCGGCTACATCGTCACCATCGCGGCGGTCATTCTGTTCGTCATCGCCTATTTCAATCAGCAGTTCACCGCGGTGCCCTTCGCACGCTCCAGCGCCTTCACGACGCGCGCGAACCTCCAGTCGGAGGCGATGTCCCGCAACGCGCAGGTGATCAATGCGATGGGCATGATCCCCGAGGGGGTGCTGATGTGGGGGCGCGAGACGGCCGAATCCCTCAAGGCCCAGGTCAGCGCGCAGGACCGCAACATCCTGATGACCGGCGCCTCCAAGTTCTTCCGGCTGGGCACGCAGGTCGCGATGCTCGGCTGGGGCGCGATGCTCTCGCTCGAAGGTCAGCTGACCGGCGGCATGGTCATCGCGTCATCGGTCGTTGCCGGTCGCGCGCTGGCGCCGATGGAGGGGACGATCGAGGGCTGGCGCAGCTTCATCCATGCGCGCGCCGCCTTCCAGCGCGTCAAGGCGCTGCTGCAGGCCTCGCCGCTCAATCTCGACCGGCTGAGGCTGCCGAACCCGAAGGGCCGCCTCGATGTCGAGCGCATCCTCTACGTGCCGCCGCCGAACAAGAAGGTCATCCTGAACGGCATCAGCTTCAGCCTCGAGCCCGGAGATTCGCTCGCCATCGTCGGCGCCTCCGGCTGCGGGAAATCGACGCTCGCCCGCATGCTCGTCGGCTCGATCTCGCCGACGGCAGGCACGGTGCGGCTTGACCGGATGGAGCAGCGCAACTGGGACCCGCGCCAGTTCGGCGAGAATGTCGGCTATCTCCCGCAGGACGTGCAGCTTTTCCCGGCATCGATCAAGGCCAATATCGCCCGCATGCGGGAAGACGCCTCCGATGCCGATGTCTTCGAGGCTGCCGAGATCGCCGATATCCACGAGATGGTCGCCCAGTTCACCCATGGCTACGAGACGCAGATCGGTATCGACGGCGCCCCGCTCTCGGGCGGGCAGAAGCAGCGTCTCGGCCTGGCGCGGGCGTTCTACGGCAATCCCCGGCTGGTCGTGCTGGACGAGCCGAACTCCAATCTCGACGTGCTCGGCGAGGCCGCTCTCGCCCGCGCCTTCCAGCGGGCGAAGGCGCGCGGCATGACCGTGGTCGCCGTGACGCAGCGGCCGTCCCTGCTGCGCAGCGTCGACAAGATCATGATGATCAAGGACGGCGCGGTGCAGGCCATCGGCACCCGCGACGAGATTTTGCCGATGATCGTCGGCCAGCGCAGCATCGATGGCGGCGCGGCGCGGCCGCAATAGCGCATGGATGGGGAGCGGGCACATGAGCGTCCAACTGATATCGCAGCCCTGGTACAACGATGTGCCGCGCAGCACGCGATCGGCGACGATCGGCGGCGCCGTCATCGTCGCCGTGACCGTGATGGGCTTCGGCGTCTGGGGCAACACCGCGCCGATCGCGGGCGCCGTCATCGCCACCGGTGTCTTCGTCACCACCGGCCAGAACAAGACGATCCAGCATCTGGAAGGTGGCGTGATCCGCGAGATCCTCGTTCGCGAGGGCGATGTCGTCGTGCCCGGCCAGCGTTTGGTGAAACTGGACGACACCTCGGCCCGCGCCGAACTGCGCCGCCATGAACTGAAGCTCTATCGCCTGGAGATGATCGCGGGGCGGCTCAGGGCCGAGATCGCCGGCCTCGATGACTTCACTGGGCCGCCGCATCTGCTCGACAAGCGGGCTGATCCCGATATCGCGGCCTTGCTGGCGAACCAGCGCAGCGTCTTCCGCGCCCGACAGAACAACATGGCGAGCGAGATCGCGGCCCATCAGAAGAGCATCGACGCGCTGGAGGAGAAGGTTGCCGGCAGCAAGGTGCAACTCGCCGGCGTCGAAAAGCAGTCGCAATTGCTGAAGGAGGAGCTGGAGGGCAAGCAGGCCCTGCTGCAGCGCGGCTACATCCGCAAGCCGGAAGTGCTCTCGCTCCAGCGGCTTGCCGCCAATCTGGGCGGCGAGGCCGGCCGCATTACCGGCGATATCGGCGATGCCCGCGAACGGATCGCGCGTTCGGTCGAGCAGATCGACGGCGTGCGCAAGAACGCGCAGAAGATCGCCTCGGACCAGCTCCAGGAGATCAGCGCCGATCTCAACGACGTGCGTGAGCGCATCCACACCGTGAAGGGCGTGCTCGACCGCTCGAACATCACCGCGCCGGTGAGGGGCACCGTGGTCAAGCTGCGCTATCACACCTCCGGCGGAGTCATCGAGGCCGGCAAGAACATCATGGAGATCGTCTCGCTACAGGACGAGCTCATCATCGAGGCGCGCGTACGCCCGCAGGACATCGACAAGATCAAGCACAGCCAGGTCGCGACAGTGCGCCTGACTGCGCTCAACCAGCGCGTCACGCCCATGGTCACTGGCCGGGTGATCTATATCTCGGCCGATGCGCTGCCCGACGAGAAGCAGCGCGCCTATCCCGGTGTTTCCGATCTCTACGTCGTGCGCGCCCGTCTCGATGCGAACAGCGTCGCCGGCATCCGCGACTTCCAGCCGACACCGGGAATGCCCGCCGACGTCTATATCCAGACGCACGAGCGCACCTTCTTCGAGTATCTGATGCAGCCGCTGAAGGACAGCATGGCCCGCGCCTTCCGCGAGAGCTGACATCCAGGGCGTCGACCGGCAGGATCGCCCTCAGGCCGGTCGGGACGGCGGTTTCCCTGGTGCTGACCGCACCAGGGAAACCGTGTGCTGTCCGATGGGCGCCGTCGTATGTCCGCGGAAGAGACTAGCCGTACTTGCGGCCGGCGCTGAAAGGGCCGACGCGCCAGCCGAGCTTGTCCTCGATGCGCCGGGCCGCGTCCTTCACCGCCTCGACGAAACTCGCGTGCTCCTCGTTCACCCGGAACTCGGGCAGCACGATCGAGACGGTGATCGGGCAGGCACCGCTCTCGTCCAGCACGGGTGCGGCGATGCAGGCGACGGCGTAATCCGACTCGCCGGCCTGGATCGACACACCCGCCGCGAGCGCGTCGCGCGACTGGGCGAGCAGGGTGGCGGAATCGGTGACGGCGCGGCCGGTCGGCGAGGCCTTGGCGCTCTTGCGAAACAGGGCGGCGCGCTCCGTCTCATCCAGTCCGGCGACGAGCAGCCGGCCGGAGGCTGTCCAGTTCAATGGCACGCGCGTGCCGACGCGCGAGGTGATGACGAAATGGCCGGGCCCCTCGGCCATCGCTTCGACCACCATCATGCCGTCGTCGCGGCCGCAGATCTGCACGGTTTCGCCGACTTCGCGCGCCAGCACATGCATCTCATGCGTCGCGACATTGATGACTTGGAGATCGCGGGCATAGGCGAGGCCATAGTGGTAAAGCCGCGGACCCAGCCAGACGCCGCCCTCGCCGGTGCGCGCCAGCAGGCTCTTGTCGAGCAGGTCCTCGACGATGGCGTAAACCGTCGAGAGCGGCGCGCTGATCGCGCGGGCGACCTCATAGGCGGTCTGGGCCCGGCCTTCCTGCTGGAGATGGTCGAGGATCTGTACGGCGCGGTCGATGCCGCTGACGCGCGAGCGCCGCGGCCCGGCGGGCTCCGGCGTGTCTCCGCTGGCTGGCATCGTCGTGGCTTTGCTCATGTCCGGGCTTTCATGCCTGCCGCATACCGCTTCGAACGGCGCTGCCCCGCTGGGTTTCCATCGGGGCTAACCTCTCTGCCTTGCCGGCCGTTTCGTCAACGCCAGGACAGCCCGTGGCTGTGCCGGACAAGACGGCGCGGACGCGGCACATAGCGGCTGGCGGCGATCGCATCAGTGCCGATCACCGCATGGCGCGGCTCGAACAGCCGGGTCAGCTTCGAGACGTCGCCATTGGAATCGGTCGCCTCCAGATCGCTGTCGATCAGGTCGAAGATCGTGAAATCGGCGCGTTCGCCGATGGTCAGCCGGTCCGTCATGTCGAGCTTGATCACCGAGGCCGGCGCATGGGTCACGGCGTGGATGATGGCGTCGAAGGGCATGCCGACGCAGAGCAGCTTCGACATCGTCGTCGCCAGGTCCCAGACCGGGAAGTTCATGCAGCGGTTATGCAGGTCGGTCGAGATCGAGAATGGCATCAGCCCGCGCTGGATCGCCGCCTCCGCCACCTTGAAGGAGAAGGAGGCGCCGCCGTGGCCGATATCGAGCCGCACGCCCTCAGCGGCGCAGCGCTCGGCCAGCTTGAACAGGTCCTCGTCCTCCAGGATGCTCGACCCGGCCTTGCCGTTGAAGCAGTGGGTGACAACGTCGCCGGGCCCGAGGATCTCCAGCACCTCGTCATAGAGGGCGGGCGGCTCGCCGACATGGACCATCATCGGCAGCTTTAGGATCTTGGCGATCTTCTTGCCGAGCTTGACCGGCGTCACGCCCCAGGAGCCGGTGATGACATGGCTCGCACGCACCTTGAGGCCGACGATATGCTCGCTGTTCTCGGCATAGCATTCGATGATGCGGTCGAGATCGATGTCCTTGATGTCGCGCAGTTCCGGCACGCGGTTGCAGGCGACGAGCCCGATCGAGCCGAGATTGAGGAAGGCCTTGATCCGCTCGCGCGCCGGCTCGATGACATATTCGCGGAAGCCGTGGAAGTTGGCTTCGCCGGCCGAGCCGGCATCGACCATGGTGGTGACGCCGCGCTCGGCTCCGCAATCGCTCGGCCTGAGCGAGATGTCGGTGCCGCCATGCCAGACATGGACATGGAGATCGACCCAGCCCGGCGAGACGAAGGCGCCCTTGCCGTCGATGCGCTCGGCATCGGCCGGCGCCGCCAGACCGGCGCCGATCGCGGCGATCCTGCCGTCGCCGCCGACGAGGATGTCCGTGGCCGCCGTGGGGATCGCCGGCCCGAAGGAGACCGGCTTCACATTGGAGATCAGGAGCGGCTGCCGCGTGGCAGGTGTCATGTCAGAGATCCTTCCGCAGGCGCGGATCGAGCAGGTCGCGCAGGCCGTCGCCCACCATCTGCAGGGAGAGCACGGCGAGCACGATGGCGAGGCCGGGGAAATAGGTCATCCAGTCGGCCTGGCCGATATATTGCCGGCCGGACGAGATCATCGTGCCCCAGGTCGGGATATCCGGGCTGACGCCGAGCCCGAGGAAGGAGAGGCCGGCTTCCGCCAGCATGGCGCTGGCGAAGATGAAGGTGGCCTGCACCGTGATCGGCGAGACGATATTGGGCAGCACATGCCGGAACATGATCCGGGAGGTCGAGTTGCCGAAGGCGCGGGCGGCCTCGACATAGGGCAGCTCGCGGATCACCAGTGTCGCGGCCCGGACGATGCGCGCAAGCCGCGGCGCATAGACGATCGAGAGCGCGATGATCACCGTCATCAGCGAGGGGCCGAGCGCCGCGACCAGCGCGATCGCGAGCAGGATGTCGGGGAAGGCCATCATCGCGTCGATCAGGCGTGCGATCGGCGTGTCCAGCCGCTTGAAGAACCCGGCCAGCAGCCCGAGCGTCACGCCGATCAGCGAGGACAAAACGACGACGGCGGCGCCGACCGAAAGCGACAGCCGGCCCGCATAGAGCATGCGCGAGAAGATGTCCCGGCCGAACTCGTCCGTGCCGAACCAGTAGATCCCGGAGGGCGGCTTCAGCCGGTTGACGACCGAGAGCCGGCCCGGCGCATAGGGGGCGAGCAGCGGCGCGAACGCCGCCAGCAGCACGAAGACGATGAGGATAGCGAGGCCGATCGCCACCATGCGGCGCTTCAGCAGATCGCGGAGGAAGATCCGGGCGCGGTTCGGCGCCGGTGCGTCGGGAGCGAGATCGGTCATCAGTAGCGCACCCTGGGATCGACCAGCAGATAGAGCATGTCGATCGCGAAATTGATCAGGACATACAGGCCGGCGATGACCAGCAGCGCGCCCTGGATCACCGGGTAGTCGCGCCTTAGCACGGCCGAGACCACGAGATTGCCGACACCCGGCAGGCCGAACACCGTCTCGGTCACCACCGCGCCGGAGACCAGCACGGCGGCGGTCAGGCCGAGCACGGTCAGGATCGGGATCAGCGCGTTCTTCAGCGCATGTCGAAGGATGACGGCCTGCTCGCCCAGCCCTTTTGCGCGGGCTGTGCGGACATAGTCGTCGCCGAGCACGTCGAGCATCGAGGCGCGGGTGAAGCGCATGATCAGCGCCGAGGAAACGAGTCCGAGCGCCACTGCCGGCAGGATCAGGTGGCGGATGCGCTCCAACAGGCTGGTATCGGGGCCGCCATAGCCGGAGACGGGCAGGATGCCGAGACGCACCGCGAAGACCTGCATCAGGATGAGGCCAAGCCAGAAGCCGGGGATGCTGGCGCCGAGCATGGCGAGCGTCGTCGCCGCCTGATCGAGGAAGGAGCCGCGCCGATAGGCGGCATAGATGCCGACCGGCAGGGCGATGGTGCTGGCGATCGCGAGCGACAACAGCGTCAGGAAGAAGGTCGGCTCCGCCCGCTCCATCAGCGCCGAGGTCACCGGCATGTTCAGGAAGATCGACTGGCCGAGATCGCCGCGCAGCAGCTGCCCGACATAGATCACGTATTGCGAGATGATCGAACGGTCGAGACCGAGCCTTGTGCGCAGGTCGGCGACGTCCTGGGCCGTCGCCTCGGGGCCGAGCATGACCGCAGCGGGATCGCCGGGCGTCACGCGAACGATCACGAAGACGATCGTGACGACGAGCAGCATGACCGCGATCATGCCGGAGAGGCGCTGAAGGATGTAGCCGACCATGACCTGACCGTCTCGTTGCTCTCCACCCGGCCGCGATCACGCGGCCGGGTGGAGAGGGGGGATCATTTCTTGAGGGTGACGTTCCAGAAATACGGCCAGGGCGCCGGCACGACGCCGTCGAGCTTGGCGGATTTCGCCGAGAGGGCGTTGAAGTCGCCGATCTTGATGAAGGGCACCTCGTCATAGATCGTCTTCTGGACGTTGGCCCAGAGCGCCGCGCGCTTCGCCGGATCGGCCTCCGAGGTGAAGGCGTCGACGGCGGTCTTGCGGGCCGGCGTATCCCACCAGCCGGGCGAGCTGGTCGAGAGCGAGCCGATCAGCGCCGGTTCCGGCAGGAAGGGGCTGTGGGTGATGTAGATCTCCCAGAGGGCCTTGTCGGTGCGGCGCTGGGTCAGCGTCGCCCAGTCGACGACCTGCAGGTCGACGGTGAAGCCGGCGAGCTTGAGATACTCGGCCGCGACCTGCGCCATCTTGTAGTGGAACTCGTACTGGCGGCTGGTCAGGATGCGGACCGGCTCGCCCTTGTAGCCGGCAGCCTTTGCCGCGGCCTTCGCCTTGTCGGCATCGCCGACATTGTAGTTTCCGGCGACGCCGGCATCCGTGTTCCAGACATAACCCGGCGGGTAGATGTTGCCGTCGAGCGCGTAGAACTCCTTGCTGCCGAACGCGGCCGCCAGCATGTCTTCCATGCTGAGCGCTGTGCGGATCGCCTTGCGGACGCCAAGGTCCTTGGCCGAACCCTCGGCGGTGTTGAACACGAAGACGGGATAGCCGAAGGGCTTCAGCACGACGGGCTGCGAGGCCGCGCCCTTCAGCCGGTCGAAGGATTCCACCGGGATCGAGTCGACATAGGAATACTGGCCGGAGACGGCCGATTCGACACGGGTATTGGCGTCCGGCACCGGCACGAAGCGGACTTCGTCGAGCAGCGGACGCCGGGCCCCGCCATAGCCGTCGCCGGCGCCCTCGCGCGGCTTGTAGCCGGCGAAGCGGACGAGCTGGATATACTGATCAGCCTTGCGCTCCTTGAGCATGTAGGGGCCGGTTCCGATGAATTCCTTCATCGGCTCGTCCTGCTTCTTCGCCGAAATGATGATCGCGGCGGAGTTGTTGAAGGCGAGCAGCGACATCAGCGGCGCATAGGGCTGCTTCAGCGTGATCTTGAGCGAGCTCGGGCCAGCGGCCTCGACGCTCTCGATGAAGCCGGCCGCCTGCTTGCCGCGCGAGGCGAGCTTCATCCAGCGCTTCAGCGAAGCGACGGCGTCCTCGGCGGTGAGATCCGAACCATCATGGAACTTCACGCCGGCCCTGAGCGCGATCGTGTACTGCTTGCCGTCCGCGCTGATCGTGGGCAGCGCGTCCGCGAGCAGCGGCGTCACCTTCCAGCTCTTGTCGAAGGTGTAGAGCGTCTCGAAGACATGCTGGGTGATCGTCCCGACCAGGTCGGCGGTCGAGACCATCGGGTCGAGCGTCGGCGGCTCGCCGATGGTCGCGACCGTGGCGATGCCGCCCGCCTCCTGTGCGAAGGCGAGGGACGGCGTGGTGAGCAGGCTGCAGGCGAGCAGGCATCCAAGTAGGCGTTTCATGATCCCTCACATTCTTTTATTATGTAATAGAGTGCTTAATAAGAGAATATTGCTCTGCAGCAAATGTCAAGACCGCTGGCGCTCAGTCAGGCCATTTCGCCAGCGCGGCGGCGCGCCGGTTGCGGCGTTCGATCAGCGGGCTCGCGATGATCGTGTTGCTGCGCCGTGCCGTCTCCAGTTCGGCAACGATGCGCTCGGCGACGATGTCTTCCTGGCCCGGATGCAGGTTGCAGGGGTCAAGGTAGAAATAGCCGTGCTCGACCTCGTGGTCCCTGACGATCACCGGCTGCGGGCCGCGCGCCAGCGCGTCGGCCAGATCCCAGGCGGTGATATGCGCCTGCTCGGGATCGACCGAGAGCCTCATCCGATCGAGCGGGTTATGCGTCGGGTCGGGTTCGATGACGGCGGTCACGCCGGGGCGGTCGGCGAAGCGGGCGAGCCAGAGGTCGAGCGCGCGCTGCTCGCGCGCCCGGATGCCGGCATGGTCGCGCTTCTCCCAGGCTTCCAGCGCGGCCATCGTGCCGAGCACGCTCTCCTTGCCGACCTTCATGCCGCGGCCGATGCCGCCATTCTGGATGAAGGCGGCGCGGACGAGGTCCTTGTTGCCGGCGACGATGCCGCCCGTCGGCCCGCCCAGGAACTTGTGCGAGGAATAGAGCACGATGTCGGCCCCGGCTTCGAGGAAACCGCGCAGGTCGTATTCGGAGGCCGCGTCGACGATCACAGGCACGCCGTGCTCGTGGCAGACCGCCGCGAACTCGTCGAGCGGCATGAGCCCGTACTGCACCGTATGGTGCGAGACGACATAGAGGGCGGCGGCCGTCCGCTCCGAGATCGCGCCGGCGAGCTGGTAGGCGCGGGCGCTGGTGGCCTGGCCGACGACGACCGGCGTCGCGCCGGCGAGGCGGATCGCCTGGTCGACGGGCGCGCCATAGCCGACCATGTGGCCCATCATCACCACGACCTCGTCCTGGAGGCCGCTGGCATCCGGCAGTTGCTCGACGGCATAGAGATCGTCGCCCGTCATGGCGCCGGCGATCGCCAGCGTGATCCCGGCCGAGCAGGAGGCGGTGACGAAGCCGGCCTCGCTGCCGCAGAGCCGCGCGATCACGGCGCTGGCCTTGCGCTGGAGGTCGTCGATCTCGACGAATTGCGGCAGGATCGCCGTCATCGCGGCGATCGCCTCGGGCACGACGATCGAGGCGCCGAGCCCGGTCATCGTCCCGGAGACGTTGATGACGGGGCGCAGCCCGAGGGACGGGCGGATATCGGAAGCGGACATTGTGTTCTCCTGGAAGACGGACAGTGGGGCGAAGGGCCCCGGTCAGAGCATCGTGCCGATGCTCTAGGACACGGCGACGATCGCTTCGATCTCGACGGTGATCTGGCGGGGCAGCGAGCCGAAACCGACTGCCGAACGGGCATGCTTGCCGGCCTCGCCGAACACGGCGACAAAGAGGTCGGAGCAGCCATTGATGACGGCGGGATGGTCGCTGAATTCCGGGGTGGCATTGACCATGCCGAGCAACTTGACGACGCGCCTGACACGGCCGAGATCGCCGAGCGCTTCATGCAGCACGGCGAGCAGGTTCAGGCCGGTCAGCCGGGCATGCTCATAGGCCTCGGCGACGCTGACGTCGCGGCCGACCTTGCCGGTATGGAGCCGGCCGTCCTCATGCGTCGGCCCCTGGCCGGAGAGGTAGATCAGGCCGCCTTCCTGGACATGGGTGGCGAAATTGCCGATCGGCCGCGGCAGCTCGGGCAGCGTAAGGCCGAGCTCCGCCAGCCGCCGGTAGGGCGTGGTGTCGGGGAGGGTGGACAGGACTGCGTTCATGGGTTCCTCAGGCCGGATTGGGACGGAACCCGGCGAAACGTGACAGGAAGGAGCGCAGCCGCTCATGCGGCTGCTCTCCGAAGACTTTTGCGGGCGGTGCGTCGATGACGATCCGGCCCTGGTCGGTGAAGACGATGCGGTCCGCCACGTCCCGCGCGAAGGCCATCTCATGGGTCACGAGGATCATGGTGCGGCCCTCGGTGGCGAGTTCCTGCACCACGGCGAGCACCTCGCCGACGAGTTCGGGGTCGAGCGCGGAGGTGATCTCGTCGAGCAGCAGCACCTTCGGCTCCATCGCCACGGCCCGCGCGATGCCGACGCGCTGCTGCTGGCCGCCCGACATCTGCGAGGGCATGGCATCGACCTTCGCCGAAAGCCCGACGCGGGCCAGCCATTTCTCGGCGATGGCGCGCGCCTCGGCCTTCGAGCGACCGCGCGACTTCATCAGGCCGAGCATGATGTTCTGCGCGGCGGTGAGATGCGGGAACAGGTTGAACTGCTGGAACACCATCGCCGCGTCGACGCGGATCGCGGCCAACTCCCGGTCGCTGCGGCGTTTGCGGGCGCCCGCGCCATCGCGATAGCCGACCTCGGTGCCGTCGATCCGGATCGAGCCGCCGTCATATTCCTCGAGGAAGTTGATGCAGCGCAGCAGCGTGGTCTTGCCGCTGCCGGAGGGGCCGATGATCGCGACGACCTCGCCCTTGCCGACGGAAAGGTCGACGCCCTTCAGCACCTGGTTGGCACCGAAGGACTTGGTCAGACCCTCGATCGCGATCACCGGTGTCCCGGCGGTAGCACGGGCATCCGTCTCGGCCATGAATGCTTCCTTTCAGACGAAGCGCTTCTCGAGCCGGCGGCTGAGCGCCGAGAGTGGGAAGTTGATGGCGAAATACATCAGCGCGCCGATGAGATAGAGCGGCAGCGCCACATGGGTGCGCCCGATCACCTGCTGCAGCGACAGCATCAGGTCGACGATTCCGAGCAGCGAGACCAGCGACGACCCCTTCACGGTGTCGACGACGCTGTTGACGAAGGGCGGCAGGAAGCGGCGCACGGCCTGCGGCGCCAGCACATGCGTGAAGCGGTCGAACAGGGTGAGCCCGATCGCTTTCGCAGCCTCGGTCTGGCCGGTGGGGATCGACTGGAACGAACCGCGCGTGATCTCGATGATCTGCGCCGATTTGAACGCCGTCAGCGCCACGATCGCGGCGAGCAGGCTCGGCAGATTCACCTTGATCGCCGGTAGGCCGTAATAGACGAAATAGAGCAGGACGAGGATCGGCACGCCGCGCACGAAATCGGCATAGAGCCGGATCGGCACGCGCGCCCAGAGCGGCCCGAAGGCGAGCACGCAGCCCAGCGGCAACCCGACGATGAGCGACAGGACGATCACGCAGGCCGAGACCAGCAGGGTCATCAGCAGGCCGTCGACGAGGAAGGGCAGGGTCTGGATCAGTGTCGCCATGCCGTCACCGCGCGATCGCGTAGCGCCGCTCGGCGAGGCGCAGCAGCAGCAGGATGGCGTAGCTGGTGATCAGGTAGATCGGTGTCGCCAGGAGATAGACCTCGACCGTGCGGAAGGTCTGGGTCTCGATCCAGCGCATGCCGTAGGCGAGTTCGGGCACCGCGATGGCCGAGGCGATCGAAGTGTCCTTGAACAGCGAGACATAGGTGTTGGAGAGCGAGGGCAGGGCGATGCGCATCGCGGTCGGCAGGCGCACATGCCAGAGCACCTTCATGGGTGTGAGCCCGATCGCCTTGCCGGCCTCGATCAGCCCGCGCGGCACGGCCTCGAGCCCCGCGCGCATCACCTCGACCAGATAGGCGCCGGAATAGATCGCGAGCGTCGCGACGAAGGAGGTGACCGCATCATATTGCAGGTCGATGGCGCTGGGGATGCCGTAGAAGACGAGATAGACCAGCAACAGCAGCGGCACGTTGCGGACGAATTCGACATAGGCCGCGATCAGGGGGCGCGCCCATTTCGGGCCGTCGAGACTGATCAGCGCGAGCACGAGCCCGATCGTCATGCCGATCGCGATGCTCGCGGCAGCGAGTTCGAGGCTGAGCAGAAGCCCCTCGAACAGCTTGCCGGCATAGCGCCAGACGATCGCGAAGTTGAAATGGTAATTCGCCATGGCCCCGAGGACTTGAGCATCGGCCCGAGAAGTGGAATGCGGTTTCCGGCAAAGCCGGTGCAGGATCAAAGGGTTGGAGTGTCGGGCGGGAGCCCGATACTCCAACCCGGCATCGGGGAGGGAAGGGCGTAAGGCACGCCCTTCCCTGTGCGAAGCGTGGGGCGGTCAGAAGCGCGGCAGGCCGGGCTGGCGCGCCGGCGGCTCGGCGCCGAAATAGTCCTTCGCCGCGGCGTCGTAGAGCTCGTTCTGGTGGCCGAACATCGCGATGTCGAAGGTGGTGTTGACGAAGCGCACCCAGTCCGGGTCGCCCTGCTTCATGCCGGCGCCGTAAAGCATCGTGTTCCACGACTTGCCGGCATCGGCGTACTTGTCGGGGTGGCGCTTGGCGAGCCACCCGACGGTGGAGAGATCGACCGCAGCGGCGTCGACGCGCTTGGAGTCGAGCGCCAGGATGACGTTGGCCTGGCTGTCGATCTGCATCACGGTCGCCTGCGGCAGAACCTTCTTGACCGAGGCCTCCGCATCGACATTCTGCAGGATCGAGACGCGGGCGGAGGAGCCCGCCTTGAGCAGCGCGTCGAAGCTCTTCTTGTCGCTGTCCGGCCGGGTCAGCAGGGCGATGCCTTCGACATAATAGGGGCGCGAGAAGGCGATGAGCTGCGCGCGCGCCGGGGACATGGTCATGAACTGGATGACGATGTCGACCTTGCCGGTATTGATGTTGGGGATGCGCTGGGCCGCGTCCTGCCGGACGAACTCGACCTTGCTGGCATCGTCGAACAGCCCCTTGGCCAGGATCCGGCCCATGGTGATGTCCATCCCGACGAGCTGGCCCTTCTCGTCCTCGAAATGCCAGGGCGCATTGGTGGAGCCCGTGCCGACGATCAGCTTGCCGCGATCCAGCACCGTGCGCAGCAGGCTGTTGGGCGCGGATTGCGCCGCGGCCTCCCGGGCCGTGCTTGCGGCTGCGGCCAGCGCGAGCCCGCCGACCAGTCCACCCTTCAGCAGAAGCCTTTTGCCTTCATCCGTCCCGCTCATTGGCGATACCCCTCTTTGCAAGATTAATCCATAATTGTAGAATATATCTTGTAGTAAGGGATGCTAGAGACGCTTTCGCCTCGAAGTCAAGCGTTGGGACGGCCGGCGTCGACGACAAGGCTGGTGTACTCCAATAGCGCGGCACCGGCCAGCCGGGCCGGTGCGGCAACGCTGCAGGTTGCTGAGGCTGAGGCGCGGACAACGCGATCGGCCGATGTGGCGCTGCGCAATCTTCCGCACTGCAGCAGGAAAGCCCTCGTGCGGCGGGAAACTATCCTGCGGGCTGCCGTATCCGAGCTGCTGCCGTCAGGCGAGCGCGGGAAGCATTGACAAACTGGTATACACCAACTCATTCTGCCCTCTCGGCCGTGTAGGCCGCCATAAACAGGGAGGGGTATTCGATGGTGCCGGTCTCTCGCCGTATTGTGCTCGCCGCCGGTGCAGCCCTGCCTCTCCTGGGCTTGCGAGCCCAGGCTCAAGCCGGGGGGAAGATCCTTCGCTTCGGCCTGTCGAGTTTTCCGCCCAGCCTGCAGCCCTGGCTTCATACCGGCACGGCCGCACTCACGGTCAAGCTCCTGATCTTCCGCGGCCTGACCGGCTTCGACGAAAAGGGCGAGGTCAGGCCCGAACTCGCCGAATCCTGGGAGCGCGAGGGCGATACGACCTGGGTCTTCAAGCTGCGCCAGGCGACGTTCCAGAACGGCAAGCCGGTCACGGCCGAGGACGTGAAATGGACGCTGGAGCAGGTCGCCGCGCCCAATTCGACAGCCTTCATGAAGGCCGAGTTCGGCGGCGTCGAGCGCATCGAGACGCCTGACGCACGCACCGTCCGCATCGTCATGAAGCAGCCGACCGTGACGCTGCCGATCTGGCTGGCAAGCCCGCATATGCCGATCATCGCCAAGGACTCGATCGAGGGCCGGGCCGGGCTCGGCGTCGGCGCGGGACCGTTCGTGCTGAAGGGGCAGGAGCGTGGCGCCTCGATCGAGGTCGTGAAATTCGACAGATACTACAAGCCCGGCCTGCCGAAGCTCGATGGCATCAAGCTCGTCGCCTATGCCGACGAGAACCTGCGCGTCGCCGCCCTCCAGGCCGGCGATGTCGACCTCATCGAATATGTGCCCTGGCAGTCCATGGGCACGATCGAGAAGGATTCCCGTCTGCGCCTCGTCGCGGTCGACGGCCCCTTCATGGGCCTGAACTTCAACGGCGGCGCCGGGCCGTTCAAGGATATGCGCCTGCGCCAGGCTGTGGCTCATGCCGTCCGCCGCGAGGATATCGTGCAGGCCGCCTTCTTCGGCCGTGGCAGCAAGCTGGAAGGCATCCCGATCCCCTCGAGCAGCCCCTATTTCGACAAGGGACGCTCCGGGTTCTGGAGTTACGACCCGGCCAAGGCCAAGAAGCTGATGGCCGAAGCCGGCGTGCCGAACGGGTTCAGCTGCACCCTGCTCTCGACCGCGCAATACGGCATGCACAAGTCGACGGCCGAGGTGGTGCAGGCCAATCTCGCCGAGATCGGCATCCAGGTGACGCTGAACCTGCCGGACTGGGCGGCGCGCGTCGATCTCGCCGGCAAGGGCCGCTACGATTTCATGATCCAGGGCACGACCGCCGACAATAACGACCCCGACGGCCTCGCGCCCTTGCTCGACGGCGATCTGCCGCCGAACATGTCCCGCAGTTGGCAGATCCCGACGCCCGAAATCCACGCGCTCTTCGCCAAGGGTCGCGCCGAGTTCGACGCAGCCAAGCGCAAGACGATCTATGCCGAGCTGGAGAAGTACGCCCTGGAGCAGGCGCCGATGGTTGGGTTGGCCTGGCGCTCGCAGGGCTACGCGATGGTCACCGGCCTGAGCGGCTTCAAATGCTATCCGGGCGGGACGAACTTCTTCTCGGCCTATTCGCTCGACGAGGCGGCGCTCGCCTGAGCGCCTGCAGCGGGCTTCCCTTCTCCCCTTGCGGGAGAAGGTGGCTCGGCGCAGCCGAGACGGATGAGGGGTCGGGCTGTCCTATCCGTCATTGCGAGCGCCGCGAAGCAATCCAGGGGGACCGGGTGAGGGCTTCAACCCGGTCCCCCTGGATTGTTTCGTCTCTTCGCTCCTCGCAATGACGGCAAGGGTTGCGCGACCCCTCACCCCAACCCTCTCCCGCAAGGGGAGAGGGGGCAGGTCGAGCTTTCCGCAAGGTCTCGCAAGACCGGGATCGGCCGCTAGGCCGCCCGCGTCGTCCGCTCCAGTCGCGAAAACCGCTCCAGCCGGAAGGGCTTCGGGTCGATCAGCGGCGTGCGGCCGCTGACGAGATCGGCGATCAGGCGCCCGGCGCCAGGGCCGATGCCGAAGCCGTGGCCCGAGAACCCGGTGGCGAGGAAGAAGCCCGGCAGACGCGGCACCTCGCCGATAACAGGCACGGCGTCGGGTGTGGCGTCGATCAGCCCGCCCCAGCTTTCCTTGATCCTGAGGCCGGCGAAGGCCGGGAAGGCCGCGATGAGGTTACGCTGCGCTTCCTGCAGGATTGCCTCGGATGGCTTGGGATCGAGGATGCGGGTTCGTTCGAACGGCGCTTCCTGATCAAGCGACCAGCTTTTCGGCGTGCGGGCTTCCTCAAGGAAGCGCCCGCCGAGCCGCAACCGCAATTCATGGCGCTGCTTGGCCAGCGACGGCAGGAAATCGAAGAGCAGGCGAAAACTGTCCGGCACGATCTCGGCCACGCTCGCCCCGCGATGGGCGATGGTGTAGCCGCCGTCCTGCCGCTTGCGGAAGGCGAAGTCGGAAGCGCCCACGGCATGGGTCGGCGGCCCGTCGAGTGGTTCGGTCCGGAACACTGAGCCGAGCACCTTCAGCGCCGGCAGGTCGATGCCGAGATTGCCGAGGAACAGGCGCGACCAGGCGCCGCCCGCCAGCACGACACGCTGACAGGCAATGCGGCCGCGCTCGGTGACGACGGCGCTGACGCGCCCGCCGGCCGTCTCGATGCCGCGTACGGCACAGCGCGTCAGCACGGTGCCGCCATGGCGGCGCAGCGCCCGCGCCATGGCCGGCACGGCCTTCTGCGGCTCGGCGCGGGCATCGCTCGGCGTGAACATGGCCCCGGCGTAGGCGCGTTTTCCCCCTGGCAGGACGGCGTCGATCTCGCGGCTGCTCAGGAGGCGCGAGTCGAGCTGGTAGGTCCTGGCATGCTCGAGCCAGGCCTCCTGCTCGGCGAATTTGGCAGGCGTATCGGCGACATAGACGATGCCGGAGCGGGTGAAGCCGGTGTCGCCGCCGACGAGCCGGTCCATGTCCTCCCAGAGGCGCATGCTTTCGAGCCCGAGCGGGATCTCGCCGGGGTCGCGCCCCATGACGCGCACCCAGCCCCAGTTGCGCCCGGACTGCTCGTGCCCGACCTCGCCCTTCTCGCAGACGGTGACCGAGATGCCCTCGCGCGCCAGGAAGAGCGCGGTCGTGATGCCGATGATGCCGCCGCCGATGACGACGACGTCGCTGGCGGCGGGCAGGGACGGATCCGGCTCGATGGTCTCGATGGTGATGCCCATCACGATGGCTCCGGCGGCAGGATTGCGAGGCGGGAAGGCGAGCGGTCGGCGCTCCGCTCAGGCGCGGGCAGGGGGCGCGGAACTGCGGAAGACGACGTGATGGGGGTGGTTGACCGAGCGCATGTACTCGACCGGCCGGCCCTCGCCGTCACGCGCCACGATCCGTAGCACCAGAGTCGGCGAGCCCGGCGCCAGCGCGAGCAGCCGCGCTTCCTGCTCCGTCGCGGTGCCGACGCTGATCTCGCGGTCGCGGATGCTGATCTCGATGCCGTAGCGCTGCCGCAGTAACTCATAGAGTGATTGGCCGGAGATCAGGTCCTCGGCCGACAGGCCGGGCACGCTGCTGGCCGGCAGATAGCTGGTCTCGATGCAGAAGGCTTCGTCGTTCACGCTGCGCAGTCGCCGTGCCATCAGCAGCGCGCTGCCGGGCGCCAGTTCCAGGCGCTGCGCGATGCTCTCGCTCGCGGCTTCCTCGCCGAAATGCAGGAGCTTGCTGCCGGGCTCGCCGCCGGCATTGCGGATGATGCGGGTGATGCCCAGCGAAGCCGGCGCATCGATCGGCCGCGATACCTGGACCAGCGGGATGCGCGTGCCGCTGGTGCCGTTGCGCTCCAGCACGTTGCGCTCGACCAGCCGGTCGATCGCTTTGCGCACCGTCATCCGGTTGATGCCGAGCGCGTCAGCCAGCGTCCGCTCCGAGGGGATGCGATCGCCGGGCCCGTAATCCGGTTCGCCGATCAGGTCGAGCAGGTAATCCTGCACCTCGACATAGATCGGCTTGGCCCCCTTCAGCGGGTTGGCCGTGCCCGGTGCCTCGATTCCCGTGCCTTTCGGCGCGCGCGCCGGTCGGAATCCGAGGCGCGGCGCCTTCTTCGTCTTGAGGGCGAAACGGTCGCGTAGCGCTGTAGGGCGGGAGGGGCGTTTGGTCGGCATCTCAACAGGCTTGACAGTGATTGGTATATGGAATTGGTGTATACCAATTCCGCTGCCCAGTTTAAAGCCCGCTCGGGAGCCCGTCCATGTCCATCGCCTTCGACCGTGACGCGGTCCTGTCCGGGCTGGAGCAGACCCGTGCCGCATTGCCGAAGGCTTACGCGCTGGGGCAGGAGCTGGCTCCCAAGATCGACCGCGTCTACCTGATCGCCTGCGGCTCCGCGAACCGGGCCATGCTCGGCATCCAGTACTGGCTGGAGCGCTATTCGCCGGGCATCGAGGTCAGGCGCTATTTCCCGGCCGAGTTCATGGCGATCGACCCGCCGCGCCTGAACGAGCGGACGCTGGTCCTGCTGGCCTCGAAATCCGGCACGACGCCGGAGACGGTGGCCGCTGCGCATTTTCTCAGGGACAAGCCCTGCCAAATCGTCGCCTTCAGCCAATATGGCGAGAAGCCGCTGGCGCAGACGGTGCCCCGGCATTTCCTCGTCGGCGACACCAGCGAATCCTTCGCCGCCATGTTCATGCTGATGCAGGCGCTGATCGGCGGCCTGATGGCGGCCAGGGAAGGCTGGCCGCTCGGCGCCAAGCTCCTCGCCTCGCTCGACGCGTTGCCGGCGGCGATGTGCGATGCGGCCGAGCAGAACGAGGCTCGCGCGGCGGCGGACGCCGTGACCTATGCCGGCGATGACAGCATCTACCATGTCGCCTCGGGGCCGGGCTTCACCACGGCCTATGTCTTCGGTGTCTGCATCCTCATGGAGATGCTCTGGCTGCACAGCTATCCGATCGAGGCGGCCGAGTTTTTCCACGGCCCCTTCGAGATCGTCGACAAGCAGACACCGATGATCCTGATCACCGGCGAGGATCCGAGCCGGCCCCTGATGGAGCGCGTCGTGAAGTTCTGCGACACCTATGCCGGGCGCGTGATGAACTACGATTCCCGTGCTTTCACGATGAAGGGCATCGACCCGGAGATCCGCCCGATCGTCGCGCCTTATATCCTGCAGGCAGCGCTCAAGCGCTTCTCGGCGCATCTCTCGGTGCTGCGGAACCAGCCCCTGACAACCCGCCGCTACATGTGGAAGGTGGCGTACTGATCGGGAGTTGCCGCGATGGTGCAGAGGCTTCTGGGGCTGGGTGACAACACGGTCGACACCTATGTCGATCGCGGCCTCCAGTTTCCCGGCGGTAACGCGGTCAATGTCGCGGTGCAGGCGAGGCGTCTAGGGGCGGAAACAGGTTACCTCGGCTGCCTCGGCTCGGATGAGGCCGGCGGAATCCTGAGTGATGCCCTGCGGCAGGAGGGCGTCGATACCGCGCGCTGCCGTATCAAGACCGGCCCCAATGCCCGCGCCTTCATCGGCCATGACGGGCAGGACCGGCGCTTCCTGCGCTCCGAACGCGGCGTGCGCGGCGAGTGGGGCACCTTCGATGCTGAGGACCGCGCCTATATCGCCGGCTTCGACCTCGTTCATTCCAGCATCTATGGCGAGCTTGGCGACGCCTTGCCGGTGGTCCGCAGTGCAGCCCGGCGCCTGTCCTACGACTTCTCGGAACGCTGGACCGACGAGAACCTCGCCGCGACGCTGCCGGCCGTCGATATCGCCTTCCTGTCGCATCCTTCTGCTTCCGATGCGGAGTGTCGCGCCCAGCTGGAGCGCTGTATCGGCTGGGGCGCAGGGATGGTCGTGGCGACGCGCGGCGCGAAGGGCGCCCTCGCGCTCGCCTCGGGCCGCTTCCACGAGCAGCCGGCCAGCCCTGCATCCGTGGTGGACACGCTCGGCGCGGGTGACGGTTTCATCGCGGCCTGCCTGCTGGCTCTTCTCGACGGAGCCGGCATTGCCGCCGCCCTGGCGGCGGGAGCCGATCAGGCGGCGCAGGTCTGCGGCTATCAAGGCGGCTTCGGCCATGGCGTCGCGTGGACGCCTGCCGAGGCGGCGGTGACGTAAGGGAGGAAGGCAGAGATGGCGTGGCGGATCGGGATCGATTCCGGGGGCACATTCACCGATGTCTGCCTGTTCGAGGACGCGACCGGCATGGTCGCGGTCTGGAAAGTGCCCTCGACGCCTGACGACCCCTCCCGCGCCATCGCGCGCGGCACGCAGGAAGGCGTAGAGCGGGTCGGTGCCAGCCCCGCCGACATCGCCTATTTCGGCCATGGCACGACGGTCGGCACCAATGCCCTGATCCAGCATCGCGGTGTGAAGACCGGGCTGATCACCACCGAGGGGTTTCGAGACCTGATCGAGATCGGCCGGCAGAAGCGACCGGACCTCTATGATCTCCAGGCCGACAAGGCCCCGCCGCTCGTCACCCGCGACCTGCGCTTCGGCGTCGCCGAACGCGTCCGCCATGACGGATCGGTCGAGACGCCGCTCGACGAGGGCGCCGTGCGACAGGCAGCGCAGACGCTGAAGGCGGAGGGCGTCAAGGCGGTCGCCATCGGCTTCCTCTACGGCTTCGTCCGGCCGGAGCATGAGGAAGCCGCCAAGCGCATCGTCACCGAGGAGTTCCCGGAGGCCTTCATCTGCGCCTCGCATGAGGTCGCACCCGAATTCCGCGAGTACGAGCGCATCTCGACGACCGTCGTGAATGCCTATCTCGGCCCGGTCATGCAGGGCTATATCCGCCGCTTGGCCGACCGCCTGAAGGAACTCGGCCTCAAGGCGGTGCCGCATCTGACGCAATCCAATGGCGGCGTCATCGGCTTCGACATGGCGGCGCGCCTGCCGGTAAGGACGGTGCTCTCCGGTCCCTCGACCGGCGTTGTCGCGGCTCAGGCGATCGGCGCGATGATTGGCATTCCGAGCCTCATCACCTTCGACATGGGCGGCACCTCCTCGGACGTCGCCCTGCTCGACGACGGCGAGGCCAAGCTTGCCTCCGAAGCCAATGTCCATGGCTATCCGATCAAGGCACCGATGCTCGATATCCACACGGTCGGCGCCGGCGGCGGCTCGCTCGCGGCGATCGATTCCGGCGGCCTGCTCAAGGTCGGGCCGCGCTCGGCCGGCGCCGATCCTGGCCCCGTCTGCTACGGGCGGGGTGCGACCGAGCCCGCCGTCACCGACGCCAATGTCGTGCTCCAGACCCTGAACCCGACGCATCTGCTCGGCGGGCGCATGCCGATCGACCAGAGCCTGTCGAGACAGGCGATCGGCCGCCTGGCAGACGAGCTCGGCCTCGACCTGATGGCGACGGCGCAGGGCATCATCTCGGTCGTGACCGCGAACATGGCCAAGGCGATCCGCGTCATCAGCGTCCAGCGCGGGCATGATCCGCGCGACTACGCGCTGGTCGCCTTTGGCGGGGCAGGGCCGTTGCATGCCGCACGGCTCGCGCGCGAACTCGACATGAAGCGCATCGTCGTGCCCCGCAATCCCGGCATCGGCTGCGCGCTCGGCCTGCTGCTCACTGACCTGCGCGCGAATTTCGCCACGACGCGATTGGCGACGCTGTCCGAAGCGTTGGTTCCCGACATGGCGGATATCTTCTTCGCCCTGCAGGAACAGGCGGATCACTGGTTCGCGGAGGAGGGCGTCGCCGCGGCCGATCGCCGGCTGAAGCGCACCGCCGACCTGCGCTATCACGGCCAGAACTACGAGCTCGCCATCGACGTGCCGGACGGGCCGATCACGCCCGCGACCGTCACGGCGTTGGCCGAGGGCTTCGCCGCCGCCCACAAGCGGCTCTACGGCTTCGTCGCGGAAGGCGAGGCGGTCCAGCTCGTGACCTATCGCGTCGAGGCGGTCGGCCTCGTGCCGAAGGCCGCCTTCCGGCCGGAGCCCGATGCCGGGCCCGACGCCTCGCACGCCGTCATCGGCAGCCGCGAGGTCTGGTTCCCCGAGGCCGGCGGCTTCGTCGTCTGCCCGATCTACGACCGCGACAAGCTCAAATCCGGCAATCGTTTCGCCGGGCCGGCCATCGTCGAGCAGATGGATTCGACCACTGTGCTGCTGCCGGGCATGACCGCGACGGTCGAGCCCTATCTCAACCTGATCCTGGAGATGCCGTGATGACCGCGACCGCATCCGTCAGCGTCGACCCGATCACCGTCGAGGTCATCGGCTCCTCCTTCGCCTCGATCGCCGAGGAGATGGGCGAGGCCCTGGTCAAGGCGAGCTATTCGACCAACATCAAGGAGCGCCGCGACTGCTCGACCGCGCTCTTCGACGTCGAAGGCCAGACGCTCTGCCAGGCCGAGCATATCCCGATGCATCTCGGGTCCTTCATCGGCATCATCCCGCATATCCTGAAGCGCCACTCGGTCGCCGACATGAAGCCGGGCGACGTCTTCATCGGCAACGACGCCTATGAAGGCGGCGGCACCCATCTGCCGGATATCGTGCTGGCCGAGCCGGTCTTCCACGAGGGCGTGATGATCGCCTGGGCGGTCAACACGGCGCACCACTCCGATTTCGCCGATCGCGGCCACGCCCATATCTACCAGGAGGGCCTGCGCATCCCGCCGATCCGCCTCTATGACGGCGGCGTGCTGATGAAGGACGTGCAGGAGCTGATCCTGCTCAACTGCCAGGTCCCGCGCGAGCGCCTGTCCGACCTGCGCGCCCAGATGGCGGCGAACCGCCTCGGCGTCGAGCGGCTGCGCGCGCTCTGCGACAAATACGGCCGCGACACCGTGCTCGCCGCCGGCAAGGCCTTGCAGGACTATGCCGAGCGCAAGATGCGCGCCGGCATCGCCTCGATCCCCGACGGCACCTATCGCTTCTCGGATTCCTTCGACAATCCCGAGATCGACGAGCCGCTGACCTTCTCGGTCGCGATCACCGTCGCGGGCGAGGAGATGACGCTGGCCTTCGACTCGCCGCCGCAGATGCGGGCAGGCTTCAACATGGTCTACACCGCGCTGCTCTCGACCGTGTATTACGCGGTCAAGACCGTCGCCGACCCGACCATCCCGCCCAATGCGGGGCTCGCGCGGCCGCTGACCGTTACCGCGACGGAGGGCACGGTGCTGAACTGCGTGCATCCCGCCGCCGTCAACGGCCGCATTGCCGCCTGCCAGCGTGTGGTCGACCTGATCCATGGCGCGCTCGCGCAGGCGGTGCCGGATCGCGTCATCGCAGCCTGCTCGGGCGCGGTGGCTTCCGCGACCTTCGCCGGCGAGCAGCCGGGCAGCGGCGAACTCTGGGTCTATCTGGAGACGATCGGCGGTGGTTCCGGTGCCCGCGCCAACAAGGACGGTCTCCACGGCGTCCATGTCCACATGACCAACACCTCGAACCTGCCGGTCGAGGCGCTGGAACTCGAATATCCGCTGACCCTGCTGCGCTATGAGCTGGTCGATGGTTCAGGGGGCGACGGCCGCCAGCGCGGCGGCATGGGCCTGCGCCGCGTCTACCGTGCGGAAGCACCATGCCGGCTCAACGTCGACAATTCGCGCCTGACCTCGCGGCCCTGGGGCCTCGCGGGCGGCGGCGAGGGGCAGGGCGGCTCGTTCTCGTTCAGCGATGGCGTCGTACCCTTCTTCAAGGGTGACGGCGCGCTGGAGAAGGGCCAGATCGTCGAGATCATCACCCCCGGAGCCGGCGGTTACGGCCCGGCTGCAGAGCGCAGCGCCGAGGCGAGGGCGCGCGACAAGGCCGAGCAGCGGGGGTGAGATAGCGCCGTTGCTCGACCAGGCGCAAACGCTTGTCATTCCGGGGCTTCGCGTGAGCGAAGAACCCGGAACCCACGACCGGGCGAACGGCCCATTACGCGGCATAGGATATCTCACCCCGTCGTGGGTTCCGGGTTCGCGCCTGCGGCGCGCCCCGGAATGACAAGGGTAGTGCCCTCTAACCCGCCAACCACAACAACGCATGCGGCGACAGCCTGAGCGTCGCCCTGCTCTCGACCTCGAACAGTCCGCTGCCGGACTGGAACGGCACGTCGACCGCCACTTCCGTGGTTCCGATGCGGACGCCGTAGCGCACGCTGGCGCCGAGGAACTCGCGGTTGGCGACGACGCAGGGCAGGGCCAGCATCCCATCGCCGGCCGGGCCCGCGTCACCGAGACTGGCATGCTGCGGCCGGAAGACCAGCTTGGCCCCCGCCGGTACCTGCGCATCGGCGGGAACCGGCACGCGCGTCCCGCCCTCAATCTCGAAGATCCGATCCGCGCCGCTGCCGATGAGCTTACCGTCGAGGATATTGGCGGTGCCGAGGAAGCCGGCGACGAACAGGTTGGCCGGCCGCTCATAGAGATCCATCGGCGTCCCGACCTGCTGGACGATGCCGTCATTCATCACGGCGATCCGGTCGCAGATCGTGTTTGCCTCTTCCTGATCGTGGGTGACGAAGATCGTGGTCAGGCCCAGCCGTTGCTGCAGGTCGCGCAATTCGCGTCGCACCTGAACGCGCATCTTGGCATCGAGATTGGAGAGCGGCTCGTCGAGCAGCAGCACCTTGGGTTCGACTGCCACGGTGCGCGCCACTGCGACACGCTGCTGCTGGCCGCCCGAGAGCTGCGAGGGCCGCCGCTCGGCGAGATGGGTGAGACCGACCAGGCCCAGCGCCGCCTCGACGCGCCGTTCGACCTCGGCGCGCTTCACGCCGCGCTCCTCCAGTCCGAAGGCGACATTGCGGTGCACCGTCATATGCGGCCAGAGCGCATAGGACTGGAAGACCATGCCGACATCGCGCTTCCAGGGCGGCAGGTTGGTGATCGGCTTGCCGCCGATCCGGACCTCCCCGGTATCGGCATGGTTGAAGCCGGCGATCAGGCGCAGCAGCGTGGTCTTGCCGCAGCCGGACGGGCCGAGGAAGGCGAAGAACTCGCCCGGCCTGATCGCCAGATTGACGTTCTTGAGCACATGATTGGTGCCGTAGGACAGGTTGACGCCTTCGATGTCGACGGCGACGGCGGGCGTGGTGAGAGAGACGGTTGCGTTCATGATCAGTGGCCCATTCCCTTGGCCTTCTGGCTGCGTTCGATGATGAGATGGGAGAGGAAGGTGCAGGCCGCGACGAGGATCACCGCGACGACGCCGAGCGCGGCACCGGGGCCGCGCCCCGCGGCGGACTGCATGAAGACATAGAGTCCATAGGCCAGCGGTGCGTCCGAGTTGGACTGCACCAGCATCAGCGTCGCCGAGAGCTCGACGGCGGCCGTCGAGAACGAGGTGACGAAGCCGGCAAGGATGCCGCCGGCCATCAACGGCACGACGATGCGTCGGACCGTGCGCGCCTTGGTGGCTCCAAGGTTCTCGGCCGCTTCCTCAAGCGAGACCGAGATCTGCTGGAGCGCCGCATAGCAGGCGCGCAGGGCATAGGGCAGGCGCCGGATCGCCAGCGCCATGACGACGGTGACCCAGAGCGCGGCGAGCGGAGTCCCGTCCGGCAGGGTGATGCCGTAGAACGTCCTGAGATAGCCGATGCCGAGCACCACGCCGGGGATGGCAAGTGCGGCGGTCGCCATCCAGTCGAGCCATTCGCGACCGATGAGCTTGGTCCGCAGCACCAGATAGGCGATCGCCACCCCGAGCACGACGTCGATGCCGCCGGCGATGCTGGCATAGATCAGCGTGTTCTTGATGTAGACCGAGCTCTCGCCGAAGACGCGGCCGTAATGCGCGATCGTGTAGGCATCGGGCAGTGGCGAGTACGACCAGATCGTCGCGAAGGAGAGCAGCAGCAGGCCCAGATGCGGCGCCAGCACCAGCGCCAGGATCAGGATGACGATGCCGTAGCCGAACACGGCCTCCATCGGCGTCATCACCCGCTTGGCGAGGCCGCCGCCGCCGCGCTGCGTCGTGGCGTAGTCGCGCCCCTTCAGCGCCCTTGCCGAGAGCCACATCGCCAGAACCGAGGCGATGATCAGCACGACCGAGATGACATAGCCCATCGGGTCGGCGATGCCGATCGAGGTTACCCGCAGATAGGCCTGCGGCGCCAGCATGTCCTTGACGTTGAGCAGCAGCGGCGTCGCGAGATCGTCGAAGACCTTGACGAAGACGAGAGAGGCGCCGGCGAGATAGCCCGGCATGGCCAGCGGGAAGACGATCCGCCGGAACAGCCGGAAGCCGGAGGAGCCGAGATTCTGCGCGGCCTCTTCCATGGCGCGGTCGACATTGCGCAGGGCCGCCGAGAGGTTGATCAGGATGAACGGGAAATAATGGACGGACTGGACGAAGATGACGCCGTTCAGCCCTTCCATGAAGTCGATCTTGAAGCCGAACCAGTCGTCCAGCAGCAGGTTGACCGAGCCGTTGCGGCCGAAGAAGAGCTGCATCGCAACCGCCCCGACGAAGGGCGGCATGATCAGCGGCAGGAAGCCCAGCGTCTGGACGATCGCCGCGCCGCGGAAGACGAAGCGGGTCGTGAGATAGGCCAGCGGCAGGGCGAAGACGGACGCCCAGACCACAGACATCGCAGAGACATAGAACGAGTTCCACAACGAGCGCATGAACAGCTCGGTGCGGACGAAGTCGTAGAAGTTGACGAGCGTGAAGGTCGAGGTGCCCTTCTCGGTGAAGGCGACATAGATCACCGTCGTCACTGGTAGCACCAGGAACATCAGGAGGAAGGCGGCGATTGCCAGCGCCAGCGCGATCTGGCCGGGCGTGCCGGTGATGCGACGGGGGCGGGGAGCCGAGGTCGGAATGGCTGTCATGGGTGGGTGCCAGGTGTCATTCCGTGCGCGCAGCGGCATGCAAATGCCGCTGCGCAGACACGGGACCGTTGTCAGGAAAAGGCGTCTACTGGTCGCGCGGTCCCGTGTCTGCGCCGCAGCGTTTCACGCTGCAGCGCGCTCGGGAAGACACGCGGGACGACAAAGACAGGCGAGCTTACTTGGCCGCCTTGAGCGCTTCTTCAGCCTTGGCCTTGGCCTTGGCGTAGTTGTCGCGGGCGAAGCTCGCCCATTGCGCCTCGAGCTCGGCCTGGCGGGCGCCCTTTTCCTTGCTGCCTGTGAAGGCGCCGCGCAGCTCCGCGCTCGCGGCCTGCGCTTCGCTGACCGGCATGGCGGCGAGCAGCACGCGCGCTTCCTCGGCCAGCGCCTTGGCCTTGTCGTTCGGCTTCTTGGCCAGCGCCGCATCGACCTCGTGCAGCACCTTGTTGACGCCCTTCAACGCGTCGAGCTGGAAGGAGATGAGCTGGTCGAACAGCGTGTCGACGACCGCCGTGCGACCTTCAGACTTGTCGACGTCGAAGCCGATCATCTTCTGGAAACGCGGATCGGTGAAGGGGTTCGGATAATCGGCACCGGCCTTGGCGTAGACGGCCGGGTTGACCGGCAGACGGCGGATGCCGGGCTCGAGCAGCACTTCCTGGCCGGCGGGCGAGAGCAGGAACTCGACGAAGGCCTCGGCTGCGACCCTGTTCGGCGGGTTGGTGACGATGCCGACATTGGCCGGGACCACCGTCGTCACGCTCGGATAGACGAACTTGACCGGGAAGCCCGAAGCCTGGGCCGAGAAGGCGAAGAAGTCGATGACGACGCCGACGCCGACCTGGCCGGAATTGACCTGCTCCGGCACGCCGAAGGAGCGCTCGTTGATCGAGCGGAAATTGCCGGCCATTGCCTTGATGGTGCGCCAGCCCTTGTCCCAGCCTTCGCCCTGCAGGATCGTCTCGATCGTCAGGTGCGTCGTGCCGGAGCGGGAGGGCGCCGCGATCGCGACATGATCGTAGAAGACCGGCTTGGCGAGGTCCTGCCATTCCTTCGGCTCGGGCAGCTTGTTGGCCTTGGCATAGCGGTCATTCCACATGATGCCGTAGCCGGAGGCCGCGAAGCCGAAATAGAAGCCCTGCGGATCGTTGATCGGATAGGAGCCGATCTTGTCGGGGATGCCGGTCGCCTTGGGCTTGTAGGCGGTGAGCAGCTTCTTGCCTTTCAGCACCTCGAAGGCGTCGGGCGCCGAGGCCCAGAACAGGTCGACCTGGTTGTTCGCCTTGGTCTCCTCGACATATTTCACGCCGGCATTGGTGTTGCGGTTCTGCACTTCGAGCGTGACGCCCGGAACCGCCTTCTCGAACGCCTTCTTCATGGGGTCGGTGACGTCCTTGGAGAAGGAGGTCACCACCGTGACCTTCCCGGCAGGCGCCTGCGCCAGCGCGATGGTCATAAACGAGGCGCTCAACGACAGGCCAAGAGTGGTCGCGAGCGCGGTTCTACGATTCAACATGGCTTCCTCCCGAAGCGTGTTATCTGGTCGACGTCGAGGTCGATGCCATCTTCTCAGCAATGGTGATGCCAAGTGCCGGTGGCATTGATTTCGTTGCGGAATTCGGAAGGAGGGGTCTTCAGATACCCGGTTTCGGGGGCATGGCGGTAACTTGCCGGAGCCCCTGATGGGTCATTGCGGTAACGTCGCCGCCGTCATTGCGAGGAGCGAAGCGACGAAGCAATCCAGCGGGACTGGGTTGAACCTCTCGGAGCTCTCACCCGATCCCCTGGATTGCTTCGCTGCGCTCGCAATGACGATCAGTGGGGCGGAGTACCCGGCACTTTACAAAGCGCGCGTCATCCCGGACGCAGCGGAGCAGAGATCCGGGATCCATCATAGAGCGCAGCGCTTTACGATGGATCCCGGGTCAAGCCCGGGATGACGGTGTGGGTCCGAAGAAAAACCTGACTCGTGGACCTCGATTGCTCAGTCTGCGAGCGCCGCCGCGCCGCTCAAGCCATACCGGCGCATCTTGAGGTAGAGCGTCTTGCGGGTGATGCCGAGCGCCGCGGCGGTGATGCCGATGCGCCCGCCATGGCGCTTCAGGGCGGCGCCGATCGCCTCTGCCTCGGCGATGGCGACCAGCTCCTCCAGCGTGCGCTCCGCGCCGTCGGATGCTGCCGCGCCGGTATCGGCATCTTCGAAATCCTCGTCCATGCCGAGCAGGCTGCGTTCGGCGGCGTTCCGGAGTTCGCGCACATTGCCCGGCCAATCCTGCCGCGTCAGCCGTTGCAGCAGGTCGCGCCCCAGCGGCGGTGCCGAGCGGCCGACGCGGGCGGCGGCAAGCGCGAGGAAGTGCTGGAACAGCAGCGGGATATCCTCGCGCCGGTCGCGCAGAGGCGGCAGGCGCAGGGTCACGACGTTCAGCCGGTAGACAAGGTCCTCGCGGAAGCCGCCGGATTTGGCGAGCGCGGCGAGGTCGGTCTTTGTCGCCGCGACGATGCGGATATCGACCGCGATCTCCTTGTTGGAGCCGAGGCGCTCGATTCGCCGTTCCTGCAAGGCGCGCAGCAGGCGCACCTGCGCGGCCATCGGCATCGACTCGATTTCGTCGAGGAAGAGCGTGCCGCCGCTGGCATGCTCGATCTTGCCGATCCGCCGCTCGCGCGCCCCGGTGAAGGCGCCGGCCTCGTGCCCGAACAATTCGCTCTCGATCATGGTCTCGGGGATCGCCCCGCAATTCACCGCGACGAAGCGCCCGGTGCGGCGATTGCCGAGATCGTGCAGCGCCCGGGCCGCGACCTCCTTGCCGGTGCCGGTCTCGCCGAAGAGCAGCACGTCGGTATCGGCATCGGCGAGCAAGGCAAGCCGGCTGCGCAACCGCACGACCGCCGGGGAATGGCCGACGACACGCGCCGCCCATGGGTCTTCGGGATGGGCGCCGGCCCTGAGCGAGCGGTTCTCGATGATCAGCCGGCGGTATTCGCTGGCACGCCGGATCGTCTCGATCAGGCGGACGGGATCGGCCGGCTTTTCGACGAAATCCCAGGCACCTTCGCGGATCGCCTTCACCGCCATGGGAACATCGGCATGGCCGGTGATCAGCACGACGGGGATCTCCGCGTCGATCGCGGTCACGGCCGCGAGCAGGCCGAAGCCGTCGCGACCGGGCATGCGGACATCGCTGACCAGTACGACCGATGCATCGCGCCCGAGTTCGGCCAGCGCGGCATCCGCCGAGCGCTTGGCAGTCACCGAAAAACCTTCCAGCTCCAGCGTCAGCCGCCAGGCTTCCAGCACCTCGGCATCGTCATCAACGAGGACGACTTTTTGAGTGCTCATGCGTCGATTTCCAGCGGGGCCATGACGTGGGCTGTCGTCCCTTCGAGGGTGATCAGGAAACGGGTGCCGGCGGGGCCGGTCTCGGAGACCGCGAGCGTGCCGCCGAGATCCTTGATGATGTTGTAGGACAGCGAGAGGCCAAGGCCGAGCCCCGAGCCGACCGGCTTGGTCGTGAAGAACGGGTCGAAGATGCGTTCCAAGTGCGCCCGGTCGATGCCGGGCCCGCTATCCGCGACCCAGATCTCGACCTTGTGGCCAGCACGGCGCGCACCGATCGCGATCGTCGCGCCCTCCATGCCTGCGACGGCGTCGAGTGCATTGGCGATCAGATTGACCAGCACCTGCTCCAGCCGGATTTCCTCGGCATGGACATGCAGCCGCCCGGCCGGCAGGTCGCGGGTCAGCGTCACGCGCTCGGCATCGAAGCGCGGCCCGAACAACGACAGCGCGGTTTCGACGACATCGCCGACAGAGACAGGGTTTAGAACCACGCCGGGTTTGCGGGCAAAGCGCCGGAGATGCGCGATCAGATCGGCTGCGCGCGTCGTCAGCGCCTGGATGCGGCCGATGGCCTTGCGCGCTTCGTCGGGCCGCCCGCGTTCCAGCAGCAGCGCACCGTTATGGGCATGGGAGCGGATCGCGGCGAGCGGCTGGTTGAGCTCGTGGCTGAGGCCCGCCGCCATCTGCCCGAGCGCAGCCAGCTTGGCCGCCTGGATCAGGTCGTCGCGCGTCTGGCGGAACACGGCGAGCGCGCGGGTGAGGTCGCCGAGCTCGTCATTGCCCGCCTTGGGTAGCAGCGCCGAGGACTGGCCGCTGGCGATGCTGGTCGCGGCCTCGGTCAGGACCCGCAGGCGCGCCACGAGATGGCGTCGGACATAGAACCAGCCGATCAGGAGCGCGCCCAGCAGCGACGCCGCAGCGATGGCGAGCAGCAGGTTGCGGCCGAGCCGTATCGCTTCGGCCGAGCGGTCGGCGGCTTCCTTCGCCACGGCCTCGGTCCGCTGCACCTCCTGCGAGACCAGTGAGCCCAGTTCCGTGACGAGGCGACGGCTTTCAGAGATCAGGCGCTGCGCATCGGCGAGCGCGGCGAGTTCCGAGCGCTTGAGGCCGGGCAGGCCGGTCGTGGTGTCGGCGAGCCCGACCAGGCGCTGCGTGATCTGCCGCACCGTGATTGTATCGGGCCAGCCTGCGAGCGCCTTGGCCTCGACCTCGAGTTGGTCGACCGCCTCGCCGATGACATGGCCGGTCTGCTCCATGTCCTCGCGGGTCTGGACCGTGCCGAGCCGCCCGAACAACCCGACGATCAGGTTGGCCTGGGCGTTGAGCGTCATCAGCGCTTCGCTCTTGCGGGTTTCTTCGCGGATCGTGTTTGGCTTGCCGGCGGATGAAGCCTCGCTGCCGATCTGGCCGAGCGCGGTATCGATGTTGAAGCGGGCATCGTCGGTCAGCGGCTCGATCTCGTCGATGAGGTCGGCCTGGAGCCAGCGCAGTTCTTCGCTGACGCCGCGGATGCGCTCGGCCAGCGTGAAACGGCGCCCCGACACGTCATCGATGGCGCCGAGATTGCGGCGGATCTCGGCCGCCACGGCTGTCAGCTGCGGCGCGTCGAAACCGCTGCCCGTCCGCTCGGCCAGAACCTTGTCGAGCTCGCTCAAGCGCTCTCCCACCACGCGACGGCCACGCTCATAGCCGTCACGCCGCTCCGCATTGGCGAGTTCCGGCATGCCGGCGATGACGCGGGCGCTGGCCTCAGCCAGCCGTGCGGCGGAGGCGAGACCGGGCAGATGTTCGCGGGCGATTGCCGCCAGCTCCTTGCTGAGCCGCTCATAGGAGATGACGCCGACGATGCCGGCGCCGACCGCAAAAAGGCCGACGCCGAGGAAGGCGACGATCAGGCGGCCGCCGATGCCGAAGCGCCGCTTGGGCAAGGCGGGCGTCATGGCCGCGCCCCGGTCAGGTTCTCGTCGCGCCAGCCCAGAGCCGCCAGCCGTTCGGCTGCACGTTGCAGGTTGTCGCTGGCCTCCGTTGCGCGAGCTGCAATCGCATTCCGGATATCGGTCTCGATCCGTGCCTGCTCTTCGGGCACAGGAAGCCCCCGCGGCACGCGGACGATGTTCTGGAAGCGCCCCGGCTCTCCGAGTTCGGCCGTGGAGATCGGCGGCCGAGTCAGAGCGGCCCGGGCCTGCGTCAAGAGCCTGGCGGCCTGCTCGTCAGGGCGTGTGAGCAGCGCGGCCTCCATCGTCTGGAGGCCGCGCCAGAGCCTGGCGTGCTCGGTGCGGCGGAAGGTGATCCACTCGTCGAAGATCAGGTTGACCAGTTCGTAGCGCCCCGCCGACAGGCCGGCGTCGAAGCCGGTGCGGTTGAAGATGCCTTCCGTTTCCGACAGATGCGGCGGCGTCTCGTCCGGAGCATAGGCCGAGGGCGAGATGGCGAGGCGCCCGATCCGCGGCTCGCGCAGCATCTTTTGCCCCTCCGGCGAGAGCACGAAATCGATGAAGAGCTCGGCCTCCTTCGGATTGGGCGAGGTCGCGAGCCTTGCGATGCTGGCGGGAGCGAACAGCGTCTCGCCGGGCAGCACGAAACGGTTGGTCTCACCGTCGCCCGTCCTGGCCTCCGTCAGGAAATCGATGGAGATGCCGATCCCGAAGCGGCCGCGGGCGACGCCGGCGGTGACGCCGAAGCTGCGCGCCGTGATCGTCGCGAGATTGCCGCCGATGACCGACCACAGGGCCCAGCCGCGCTCCCAGCCGAGAGATTGCAGGAGAGCCTCGACCATCAGATGCGTGGTGCCCGAGCGGGCGGGCGAAGTCAGACCGATATGGCCTGCATAAACGGGAGCCGCGAGATCGGCCCAGGTGCGCGGCACCGGCAGGCCGCGCGCCGCCAGATAGGCGGGATTGTAGACCAGCCCATAGCCCGAGACGGCGAAGCCGAGATAGCGATGATCGGGATCGTTGACCGGATAGCCGGCGATGGTCTCCGGCGCACCGGTCTTGCGCGGCTGTACCGGCGCCAGCAGGTTCGCGCGCTTCAGCAGTTCGAAGGCATCGGGTGCGGAGGCCCAGAACAGGTCGGCCTCCGGCCGCTTCTGCGCGCGGATGTCGATGACCGCGGCCGTCGTCTTCCGTTGCACCACCTCGACGGCGATGTCGGGATGATTCTTGCGGAAGGCGCTGCGGAAGGGCTCGAAGAAGGATGGCGGGAACGAGGTGATGATCTGGACGCGCCGCCCCTCGGCCATGCCGATGGCGGGCCAGCCGAAAGCCAGCAAGGCGAGAAAGGCGAACCTGATCGTGGCGGCGTAACGACCCATGAAACCGTCATATAGCCGGCTTTGCGGCGCGGCTAGGCCGGCCACGCCTTCATGGCAAACGGCGCGCCTCCCGCGCTGCCGCCGATTGTATGCCTGCGCAGGCCGTGCCACAGTTCGGCCTCATTCGCGGCGGGGTTCCTCATGAGCAGCACATCGACCGGCGGATTTTCCGCCGCACCGGGACAGTTTCGCGTCGGCTCGGTGATGAATAAGACCTTCGCCATACTGGGGCGCCAGTTCGGCAAATTCGTCCTGCTGGCCCTTGTGCCGATGATTCCGATCTTCCTGCTGACGCTGGGGGCGCTGTCGTCGAGCGCGCCTTCGCCATCCGGCATCGCCGTTGGCGCGATGCTGACCGGGCTGCTGACCTTCGTGCTCCAGACCGTGGCACAGGCGACGAGCCTCTACGGCGCTTTCCAGGAGATGCGCCAGCAGCCCTTCACCATCGGCGATTCCCTGCGGATCGGGCTCGCCCGTACCGTCCCCGTCATCGGCGTCGGCATCCTGGTCGGCCTTGCGACAGGCCTCGGTATGCTGCTTCTCGTCGTGCCCGGCGTCATTCTCGGCTGCATGCTCTATGTCGCCATTCCCGCCTGCGTCATCGAGAAGCTGGGCGTGACCGCCAGTATGAGCCGCAGCGTCGCGCTGACCAAGGGCTATCGCTGGCAGATCTTCGGGCTCTTCCTGCTCGTTGTGGTGATCTCGCTGGTCGGCATGCTCGTGCTCGCGCGGATCGGCGGCGCCGGCTTCATCGGGCAGACCTTGAGCTTCGCCTGGCAGGTCGTCTCGACCGCCTTCGGCGCCGTGCTCGCGGCCGTGATCTATCACGATCTGCGCATGGCCAAGGAAGGCATCGACCTCGACACGCTGACGAGCGTCTTCGACTGATCGAAACCGGCCGCGCCGCTGCCGGTCCTCACGGGTTGGTCGCGGCGGGCTCGTTCTTGTCGGCGCGGTAGCGGCCGAATTGCTGCTCGCGTTCGAGATGCGCACGCTCGGCCGTGTAGAAGGCCTTGAGGAAGTCGAGCGCTTCGGCCGGCGGGACCGGCTCCGCCCAGCCGATCTTGCGGCGGATCTTGTCGCAGACTTGGCTCTGCATGCTGTGCGTGTCGGGTGAGGGCGGCCGGCGCAGCAATTCTTCCAGCACCTGCAATTCGAAGGCGCCATAGGCGTCGAGCTGCTTACGGCTGAAGACGAAGCGGCTCTGCGCCTCCGCCAGCTCGGCCAGGAGCGCCCGGCGCGGCACCGAGATCACCATGGTCCCGGCGATGAGATCGCCGGCTCGCAGATGGTCGCGGTTGAAGAAGGGCAGGGCCGAGAGCGCGACCGCCCAGCCGAAATAGCTTGCCGCCGTCCAGAATTCTGCCCCCGCTCCGATCTTCGGCACGGCGAAGAACAGCCCGAGCGGCAGGAAGATCTCGACCTCGCGCGTCAGGTTGCGGGCGACGATCGCGCCGGGCAGGAGCGGCCCGCCGCTCCTGTCGATCACCTTGAGGTTGACGATGCGCTTGCCCGGCGTGGCGCCCTGGCTCTGCAGCTCGAAGTGGATGAAGTAGAGGTTCCGGAGCAGGAAGGACAGGAACAGCACGACCGTGACCGTCACCGAGCCGGTAGCGCCGTGCAGGAACGTCAGGCCGAGCACGAGGAAGAGCAGGACGGTCGCCAGCATCCAGAACAGGAAGTCGATCAGGAAGGCGACGAGCCGCTCGCCATGGTTGGCGATATCGACCTCCAACGCCACCCCCTCCGGCGTAATGATCTCGCGCCGGTTGCGGGTGATGCCGTCGAGCAGACGGTTGATGCGGTCAAGTCGCTGGGCCATGGCGTCCGCGTCTGCCGATCGAGAGGAAATAGGCGGTCCACAGCACGCCGGTCGCGATGCCGATCGCAAGCCGCCAGGGCGTCGAGGCGATGAGCTGGCGCAAGCCGCCCTCGATGATCCCGGCGACGAAGAGCATCAGCACGGCCCCGCCCGCGAGCCCGGCCGCGGCCTTGCCGGCCATGGCGAGGCTGTCGAGGCGGTTGTAGCGGCCGGGAAACAGGATCTTCTCGGCGATGACGAGCCCGCCGGCACCGCACAGGATCAGTGCGCCGATCTCGGTCACGCCATGGATCGAGACCCAGCCGATGAAGTCGATCAGCAGACCGCGATTGTAGTGCAGCGCCAGGAAGGCGCCCAGGATGAGGCCCTGATAGCCGAGCAGCAGCAGTGTCGGGACGCCGCCGAGCACGCCGAGCCCGAAGGTCATGATCCCGATCGTGGCGTTGTGCCGGAACAGGAAGTTGGCAAAGACCACGAAGGAATCGACGAAGCCCGGCCAGGGCGCGAAGATTTCCGTCCGGCGCAACTGCTCGGCCGTGCTCGCCGGCCCGCGCCCGCCGGCCAGCCCTTCGGGAACGAGCAGGCTGAACCAGGCCTCGTTCGGCAGCACCATCAGGTAGCCGATGCCGATCCCGGCGGCGATGGCGAGCGTCGCCAGCAGGATATGCCAGCCCGCCCCGCGAACGGCGGCCGGGAAGCCACGCTTCAGGAAGCCACTGAGGGCTTCGAGAATGCCGATGCGCGGGCCGTAGACGACGAAGAACGCGCGCAGCACCAGCCCTTCGAGATAGAGGATCAGATTGCGGTCGAGCGCGATCGAGCGGGCGACCGAGAGCGAGGAGGCCGCGGTTCGGTAGAGCAGGGGCAGTTCCTGCAACTCCGCGGCGGAGAGGCGCGACAGGCCCTTCTTCTCGACGCGCGAGACGAGTTCGTCGAGCATCCGCCAGGCCGTCTCGCGGTTGCGGCGGAACTCGGCGCTGCGCAGCGTGACGGTTGCGACCGGAGCCGCTGGCGCGGCCATCGGGGAGCTGTCCGGTTCTATAGCAGCCCCCTCTGCTTGATGGTGAGGTAGCGGTTGGCCAGGCCGACGGCGAGGCCGCGCGGTGGGATTTCCAGGCAATGCACGCCCATCCGCGCCAGCCGCTCCAGCACGACGGCGCGCTCGCGCTGCAGGTCGCGCGCGACGACCGCCTCGGCGACCGGCCGGAAGCTTGCGGGCTCGGCCTCGACGATATCGGCCAGCAGCGGGTCGCGCAGGGTGACGAAGATCACGGCATGGCGATTGGCCATGCGCTGCAGGCTTTCCAGCAGCAGACCCGCCGTCGTGGTGTCGATGAATTCGGTGAACAGCACGACCAGCGCCCGGCGTTTCAGGCGGGCATTGAGCTCGGCGAGCCCCAGCGTGAAATTCGTTTCCTCGGCCCGGTAGCCGAGCTGGCCCGACGCGTTCTGAAGCCGGGCAAAGGCGCTCCGGCCGGGCGAGGGCTGGAGATATTGCCGGATGCGGGAATCGAAGCCGAACGAGCCGACATGGTCGCCGCTGCGCAGCGCCACCCAGCCCAGCAGCAGGCCGGCATGGATCGCATGGTCGAGCCGCGGCAGGCCGTCGATCGGCTCGGCCATCAGGTAGCCGGTATCGAAGGCAAGCACGATCTGGTGGTTGCGCTCGATCCGGAATTCCTTCGACAGGAGCTTGAGATGCTTGGCCGAGTGCTTCCAGTCGATGAAGCGGTTGTCGAGCCCCTGGACATGGTCGCGCAGCGCCTCGAATTCGGTGCCTTCGCCCTTCTGGCGCTGGACCTTGATGCCGTCGACCGCGTCGCGGCTGAAGAACTGTACGGCGGCCGAGGCGATGCCGCGGATATCGGGCACGACGTCGATCGCAAGCGCCAGAGGCCGCCGCTGGCTCCGGCTGGCGAGGCCGAGCGGGCCACGCCAGCGCAGCCAAAGCGCCTCGATGGTGATCCGCCCGCGCCTGAGTGGCCGGATCGGCAATGTGACCGCGCCAACGGTTCCCGGCAGGACATCGAGCCGGGCGGGCTCGGGAGGCGCGACATCGCCGCTTTGCTCTGGCAGGAGCTGGATCGACACTGCCCGCGCGGCGCCCTCGATGGCGGCGCTGACGCTCAATTGCCCCTCGCTGCCGATGTATAGGCGCGGGGGCGCATCGACCGTCAGCGAAAGCCGCGACGGCCGGGCGCAGAGCAGGGCGTCGAGTCCGATCAGGGCCAGCACGAACAGGCCGAGATCGAGCGCGATCGGCCAGAGCGTCTGGTCATGGATCATGAGGCCGATGGCGACCGGCACGGTCGCCCCGAAGAGCAGGACGGCGCGCGGTGTCGGCCTGATCATCGCGGCACGGCGACCTGGTCGATCAGCTCGAGGATCACGTTGTCGGCGACCAACCCGTCGATCTCGGCATTGGGCGCGAGCACGATCCGGTGGCGCAGCAGGGGCAGGGCGATGCCCTTGACGTCGTCGGGGATGACGAAGTCGCGCCCTTGCGTCGCGGCCCGCGCCCGACTGGCCGAGGCCAGCATCGTCGCGGCACGCGGCGAGGCGCCGGTCTCGATCGCCGGATGGCTGCGGGTCGCGCGGATCAGGTCGACGATATAGCCGACCAGCGGCTCGCCGAGAGCGATTCCCCCGACCAGTGCGCGCGCCGCCAGCAGATGTTGCTCCGAGACGACCGGGGCGAGGCCGAATTCCGCGAGCTTGGGCATGGCGGCGCGGTGCCCGTGGCGCGCGACGATGGCGAACTCCTCCTCGCGGCTGGGATAGGCGAGGTTGATCTTGAACAGGAAGCGGTCGAGCTGCGCTTCGGGCAGCGGATAGGTGCCCTGCTGCTCGATCGGGTTCTGCGTCGCCACCACCATGAAGGCCTCGCCCAGCGGATGGGTCGTGCCGTCGATCGTAACGTTGCGCTCGTTCATCGCCTGCAGCAGCGCGGCCTGCGTCTTGGGCGGCGTGCGGTTGATCTCGTCGGCGAGCAGGATGTCGGTGAAGATCGGCCCGCGCGTCAGGTTGAAGCTGCTGGTGCGGAAATCGAAGAGATTGGTGCCGAGCAGGTCGCCCGGCATCATGTCCGGCGTGAACTGGATGCGCCCGAAGCGCAGCGAGAGCCCGGTGGCGAAGCTTTGCGCCAGCAGCGTCTTGGCCGTGCCCGGCACGCCTTCGAGCAGGACATGCCCGCCGCAGAGCAGGCTGACGAGCATGAGCTCGACGACCTCGTCCTGGCCGACGACGGCTTTACGGATTTCGCCGCGAAGCCCTTCAGTGATCGTCGAGACGTCGCGGAGTTCCATGCGGCAGATCCTTGCGCCAGTGATGGAGCGCCTGCGCCGCGGCGAGCAGCGAGGCGAGATTGCGGGAGCCGGCGGCTGGGTTGTCGCCCAGTCCCGCGAGCGGTTTCGGATCGATGCCGCGCGCCTCTGAAGCGCGCGCGAGCCATGCGGTCAGGTCGGCGCCCTCGAGCCCGGCCGGGGCGCGCAAGACCCGCGCGGCGTCCTGAAGCGTCATCGCGATATAGCGTTGCAGGAACGCGGCATGGTGCCCGGCATAGTCGACCAGCGCTGCCGCGTTGCCGATCAGCGCATGCCGGCCGGCATCGAGCCGTCGTGGCGCCGGCAGCGGCGCGCCGAAGCGCCTCATCGCCGCCCAGAGCAGCAGCGCGGCCGCGGCCAGGATCTGGACGAGGACGAGATTGAGCGGGAATTCGTAGAGGAATTTCAGCAGGTTGGGCGGCGATCTTTTGAAGCCGTGGATGGTCTCGTCGAAGACCAACGGGCCGCTCCGGCCGTCGAGCAGGGCGGCGACCACGTCGCGCGCGAAGGCGGCATTCGCGCCCTTGCCGATGCCGTGATTCTCGATCGGATCGGGATCGGACAGCACGAGGGTGCGACGGTTGCCCTGCCGCAATTCGCCGAGCAGGATGCCGTCCGGCGTCGAGATCAGCGGCGTGAGGTTGGAGCCCTTGATCAGCTGGAGCTCGCCCTGGATGGTCGGGTCTGCCGCCGCGATCGTCTTGCGATAGGTGGCCGGCGGCTTGGTCCGGATGATGTCGCCGCCGCTCACCGCCGCGCCGAGCGCTGACTGGACCCGCAAGGCCGGAGCGAGCTCTGCCTCCCCGATCCAATCCTTGCGCCGCTCCCCCGGTTTCACGGTCCATTTCGGCAGGACGAGCAGAATGCGGCCGGCGGTCGAGAGCTTGTTGCGGTTCTCGTCGCTCGTCAGGCTTCCCGCCGGCTCGGCCAGGATGAGCACGCCGTTCTCGCCGGCCGCCTCCAGCGGCCGATCCTCGGCACGCAGCGTCCGGTAACCGAGGCCACCGAGCAGGTCGTGGAAAGCGAGATGGCCTACGGCGGAGTTGGAATAGCTGTTGGCGCCGGAAGAGAGGCCGGCCGCCTCACGCCCGCCCATGCCCGTCAGCAGCAGGGAGGCGGCGAAGAGCGTGCAGAGCGCCGCGGCAAGCGCTGCAAGGACGCGCGGCTGGAAGGTCGCAGCGCCCATCAGGCCGTGCCTGCCGCCAGCGAGCGCCTGAGTGTCTCGAACTCCTGCCGGCAGCCGAGATAGTCTTCCCGCCCCGCCGGCCGCCCGCCGAAATAGGTCTGCTCGACCGACTGGACGATCGCGCCGAGCGCGCCGGCCCCGGCCTGCGGAAGAGAGACCTTGCGCAGGATCTCGCGGCTGGTCAGCGAAACCGCGAAGCTTGTGCCGAGCCGCAACCGGATCTCGGCGAGGCTCTTGAGCAGCAGCACATGCATGGCCTCGCCATAGTGCCCCCGGCCCGCGAGATCGTCCGCTTCGAGCTGGGCTTCCTCCATCCGGACGGAAGGGTTGGAAAAGCCGGACGGCAGCTCACCGGCCTTGATCCGGCGCGAGCGGCTGAAGGCCGGCAGGCTGTCGCGCAGCGACCAGATCGTCACGGCCACGCCGAGGATGACGGCGCCCCAGAGCAGGAGGCGCGCCGTATCGGCCGAGATGTCGAATTTGAGCCAGTCGAGCCAGCTCGCCGCGCGTGGCTGTGGAACTGGCATCTCCGTTTGGATGTCGCGGCGGCGGATGGCCTGCCTGACGATCTCGCCTGCATCGCCGGCGGCCTGCGCCGCGCTGCTCAGCGTGACGGCGCAGAATGCAACGAGCAGGACGGGCAATCGCTTCACAGGCATCGAATCCGCATGCGGCCGAAGGCCACTATGGCGAAGAAATCGGCTGCGCCATAGCCAGAGAATGCGCAGGCGACACTCCGGCAAGCACCGCGGCAGCGTTGACAGAAATAATTAGGAGTCCTAATTGTTTTTCCATGAGCGAACCGACGAACGATATCGTGACGCGGCTGCGCGAGGGCTTCGAGCGGATCGCCCTCGTCCTGCGCGCCGATCTCTGGGCAGCAGCCGGCGAGGCGGGGCTCAATCCGACGCAGGCGCAGGTGCTCGGTTTCCTCGCCGCCCGCCCGCCGGGCGTCCGCCCGAAGGATATCGCCGCCCATCTCGGCGTCTCCGCTGCCAGCGTGACGGACACGCTCAATGCGCTCGACCGCAAGGGCCTGGTCCTGCGTCAGGCCGACCCGGCGGATGCCCGCTCCGTCGCACTGCGTCCGACCGCCGAAGGGTTGCGGATAAACCAGGCGATCGCAACCGCTGCCTCGCAGGTCGCGGCGGCGCTCGCGCAGCTCTCGCCCGCCGAGCAGGCGAACCTGCTGCTGGCGCAGGTGAAGCTGGTTCGCAGCCTCCAGCTCGCGGACGCCATTCCCGTCCAGCGCCTTTGCGTGACCTGCCGCCATTTCCGGCCGAACGCCCGTCCCGGCGCGGCCCATCCGCATCATTGCGCCTTCGTGAACGCGGCCATCGGGACGGAGGATCTCCGGCTCGACTGCGGCGAGCATGAACCGGCCGACCCCGCGACTCAGTCTGCCAACTGGGCCGCCTTCGAACAGGGCCGGCCACCCCTCCAGGCACCACCCGCCAGCTGAGAAGGAAGCACACGCATGAACCGATTGGGAACCGCAGGCCTCGGCCTCGCGGCACTGGCCTTGCTCGGCCTGTCGCCGGCCGTCATGGCTCATGAGATCAAGGTGAAGAGCGACGACAAGGTGCTGGCGAGTTTCGACATCGTCGAGACCCGCATCACCACGGAAGCCGGCAAGGCCGTCTTCCGCACCCGTGTCCGTACCGATGCGGGCAAGGTGAAGCCGGCCGCGACCGGCAAGTTCCCGGGCTCGGAGGTCTATGCCTATGTCTGGCCGACCTCGCTCAACTCGGGCGATATCGGCTTCGACGCCGGGCAGGGCATCGTCGCCCTGGCCGTGACTTTCCATCCCGATTTCGACGACGGCGCGCGCGGCGCCAAGAACCGCGACGTCTGGCATCCGCACTGGGTCGTGCTCAACGAGGACAAGGCCTGTCCCGGCGGGCTGAAGGTCAAGGACATCCCTGAGGGCGCCAAGCCGAAGCTGCCCGAGACCTGGCCCGGCGTGCCGCTACTGATCGACAGCCCGGCTTATCCGACAGAGCTCAAGGGCGATGCCGTCGAGGTTCAGGTCCCGCTCGCCAGCATCGGGGCGCTCGCCACCGCGTCCTTCGACGGCGTCACGGCGGGCTTGAGGGTCGACGGCAATCTCCACGCGCCGCTGCTCTGCGTCAGCAATGTCTTCAAGGTCGCATCGGGCAACCTGTCGCTGCCCGGCAAGGTCGTGCCAGCGCGCTAGCCCCGACGTGAAAGGCGGCCCGGCGACTGCCATCGCCGGACCGCCCCGTTTTCCCCTCCAGGCAATGGAGAAGGAAGCCGGATCATCGCACATCTCCGGCGCGGCCGGCCAGTCCCGGCTCCACGCCGTGCCATTCCGTCGCCGCCGGCCCATCGAGATCGAGCCCGAGAAGGCCGAGTGCGCGCAGGGCGATCTGGTCGACGATCGCTGCGATGTCGGCCGGCTTCAGATAGAAGGCCGGGACGGGCGGGGCGATGATCGCGCCATATTCGGTGACCTGCGCCATCGCCCGCAGATGGCCCAGATGCAGCGGGCTTTCCCGCGCCACCAGCACGAGCCGGCGCCGCTCCTTGAGCTGGACGTCGGCGGCGCGCGTCAGGAGGTCGCCGAGCTGGCCATAGGCGATGGCGCAGAGACTGCGCATCGAGCAGGGCGCGACGATCATCCCCGCCGTGCGGAACGAGCCGCTGGCGATGCTCGCGCCGATATCGCGATGGTCGTGGCACTGCGATGCCAACGCGCGGGCCCGTGCAGGCGCCTCCGCGTCGATTTCGGCCGCCAGCGTCCGCTCCGCCGCCGGCGAGATCACCAGATGGGTCTCGACTGTGCCGACCTCGGCGAGCCTTTCCAATACCCTGAGCCCGATCGCGGCACCCGAGGCGCCGCTGATCCCGACGATGACACGCTGCGGCCGGTTCATCGCGCAGCTCCGGCCGTCGGCGCTAGCCTCAACGAAGGCCAGAGCGCATCGATCCGGGCCATGACGGCCGGGTCCATCGCCATCGGCCGACCCCATTCCCGTTCGGTCTCGGGCGCAAGCTTGTTGGTGGCGTCGATGCCGAGCTTGCCGCCCAGTCCCGGCTTCGGCGAGGCGAAGTCGAGATAGTCGATCGGCGTGTCGGTGAGCGTGACGAGATCGCGGCTGGCGTCGGCCCGCGTCGCCACCGCCCACATCACCTGCGCCCAGTCGCGCGGGTCGATATCGTCGTCCACGACGATGACGAGCTTGGTGTAGCTGAACTGCGGCAGCAGCGACCACAGGCCGAGCATGAGGCGCCGCGCCTGGCCGGGATAGCGCTTGGCGATGGCGACGACGGCAATCCGGTAGGAGCAGGCTTCCGGCGGCAGCCAGAGATCGACCACCTCAGGGAACTGCCGTTGCAGCAATGGCAGGAACAGCACGTTGAGCGCCTCGCCGATGCGCGAGGGCTCGTCCGGCGCCCGGCCGGTGAAGGTCGAGAGATAGAGCGGCGCGCGCCGCGTCGTCACGGCCGTGACCCGCATCACCGGGAAGGGCTCGACGGAGTTGTAATAGCCGGTGTGGTCGCCATAGGGGCCTTCCGGCGCGGTCTCGTCGGGCGAAACGAAGCCCTCGATCACGATTTCGGCCTCGGCCGGCACCGAAAGCGGAACGCTGACGCAAGGGACGAGCGCAGGCCGCTCGCCGCGCAGCAGCCCGGAGAAGCGCAGCTCCGGCATGGTTTCCGGCAAGGGCAGCACGGCCGAGAGGATCGTCGCGGGATCGGCGCCGATCACCACCGCGACCGGCATCTCGCGGCCGATCCGGCGCCATTGCGCATGATGGCGCGCCCCGCCGCGATGGGCGAGCCAGCGCATGATGGCGCGGTCGCGCCCGAGCACCTGCATCCGGTAGACGCCGAGATTGCTCTCGTCTCCGGGCGCGGGCTCGGGCGGCACGGTCAGGACCAGCGGCCAGGTGATCAGGGGCGCAGGTTCGCCGGGCCAGCAGAGCTGCACCGGCAGTGCCGTCAGGTCGATGTCCTCGCCCCGGAAGATGCGTTCCTGCACCGGTGCCCGCCGGCATTCGCGCGGGCGCATCGAGAGAGCAGCGCGCGCCAGCGGCAACGCCTGCCAGGCTTCGCTCAATCCGCGCGGCGGCCGCGGCTCGCGCAGCTCGGCGAGCTTGCCGCCGAGCGCGGGCAGCTGTCCCGCCTCGACGCCCAAGCCCCAGGCGACGCGTTCGACCGTGCCGAACAGATTGGTCACGAGCGGCATGGACGAGACCACCCCGTTTGGCAGCAAGGGCCGCTCGAACAGCAGTGCCGGCCCGTCATCGGCAATGACGCGGCGATGGATCTCGGTGACCTCGTGCACGACGCTGACCGGCTCGGCGATCCGCCTGAGCTGTCCGTTGGCGTCGAGATGGGCGAGGAAGGCATTGAGGTCGCGGAAGCGAGGCAGGTCGCGGATCGGCAAGGGCAGGGGCTCCGGTTGCCGGACCATCGCCCGCTTCAATCGCGGCCGTCTTTGCGCGGGCGCAACGAGCGCAGCGGCTGCCGGCCTAGTCTCAAGGCCGGAGGTGAGCGATGCCGGAGCCGGAGACGACAGGATTGCGGGTGATGCCGCCGCGATTGCCGCCATGGCTGTCGCGAGCGGTCGCGCCCCTACCGTTGGCGCCCTTGCAGCCGGCACTGGCGCTGATGCTCGCCCGCATCGGCCGCGCCCATCCTGATCTCTATGACCGCCTCGGCGAACACGCCGAGAAGCGCTTCGGCATCGATCCCACCGATCTGCCCTTCGCCTTCGTGTTGGAACCGCGACCGGGCCGGCCGCAGGCGCGCGCCGTCCGCGCCTTGCCGGAAGGGCTCGATGCCAGCATCCGCGGCCCGCTCGCCGGCCTGATCGGCATGGCCGAAGGCTCGCTCGACGGCGACGCATTGTTCTTCTCGCGCGTGCTCTGGGTGGAAGGCGACGTCGCGGCCTCGCTCGCCCTGCGCAACGCCATCGACGACGCCCGCATCGATTTCGGCAAGCTCCTGCTCGGCGGTTTCGGGCCGCTCGGCGCGCGTCTTGCCGATGCCGTGCGCGAGCGGATGCGGGCGCTGCCCGTCGCGGGAGGCTCTTCGTGGAACTGATCTGCCCGGCCGGCACGCCGGCAAGCCTCGAGGCGGCTGTCGAGGCCGGAGCCGACGCGGTCTATTGCGGCTTCCGAGACGAGACCAACGCGCGTAACTTCCCCGGCCTCAATTTTTCACGCGAGGAGCTGAGGAAGGGCATCGCCTTCGCCCATCGCCACGGCGTCAAGGTGTTGGTCGCGATCAATACCTTCGCGCGCGCCGGCTCCTTCGGACTCTGGCAGGCGGCGATCGACGATGCCGTCGCGGCCGGGGCGGATGCCTTGATCCTGGCCGATCTCGCGACGCTCGACTATGCCGCGCGCCGCCATCCGGCGCAGCGGCTGCATGTTTCGGTCCAGGCCGGGGCCGCCAATCCCGACGCGATCCGCTTTTATGCCGAGAGCTTCGGCGCGCGCCGTGTCGTGCTGCCGCGTGTGCTCAGCGTGCCCGAGATCGCCGCGATCATCCGCGAAAGCGCTGTCGAGACCGAGGTTTTCGTCTTCGGCGGCCTCTGCGTGATGGAGGAGGGGCGCTGCTCGCTTTCGTCCTATGCCACCGGCCAGTCGCCGAACATGAACGGCGTCTGCTCGCCGGCGAGCCATGTCGCCTATGCCGAGCGCGAAGGGCAGATCGTCTCGACGCTCGGCGGCTTCACCATCAACAGTTTCGGCAAGGACGAGCCCGCGGGCTACCCGACCCTGTGCAAGGGCCGCTTCACCACGCCGAAGAGCTCCGGCTACATCTTCGAAGAGCCGGTCAGCCTCGATGCGGCAGCGATGCTGCCGGCGCTCCGTGAGGCCGGGGTCACCGCGCTCAAGATCGAAGGGCGCCAGCGCGGCCGCGCCTATATCGCCGGCGTCGTTCGCTCCTTCCGCGGCATTCTTGCCGCGCTCGACGAGGGGCGCCGGGCGCCGGCTCCCGGCCTTGCCGCCATGGCGGAGGGGCAGGCGAGCACGGTCGGCGCCTATCGCAAGGGCTGGCGCTAAGGGATTGACGACGATGCAACTCACCCTCGGTCCCGTGCTCTATCATTGGCAGCCGGAGCGCTGGCGCGACTTCTATTTCCGGATCGCCGACGAAGCGCCGGTCGACACGGTGGTGGTCGGCGAGGCCGTCTGCTCCAAGCGCACGCCCTTCAAGCAGGATCACATCCCCGCCGTGGTCGAGCGGCTGGAAGCCGCGGGCAAGCGGGTGCTGCATGCCTCGCTGATCCTGGTCTCGCTGCCGCGCGAGCGGCGCCAGACCCGCGAGCTGATGCAGGCCGCCGAGGCCGAGGTCGAGATCAACGACCTGACTTGCCTCGCCTCGCTCGGCGAAAGGCCCTTCGCCGTCGGTCCCTTCGTCAACGTCTATAACGAGGCGGCAGCCGGCTTCCTGGCCGCGCGCGGCGCCAGCCGCATCTGCCTCCCGCCGGAACTCCCGTTGCCGGCCATCGCGTCCATCGCCGCGGCGCTGCCGCAGGTCGCCGTCGAGGTCTTCGCCTTCGGCAAGGTGCCGCTGGCGATCTCGGCGCGCTGCTACCATGCCCGCGCGCACAAGCTGACCAAGGACAATTGCCGCTTCGTCTGCGAGCAGGACCCGGACGGCATGGCGGTCGACACGCTGGATGGCGCCGGCTTTCTCTCCGTCAACGGCGTGCAGACCCTGTCGCATGGCGCGGCCTGCCTGCTCGGCGACATCCCGGCCTTGCGCGAGGCCGGCGTCGCTTCGCTCAGGCTCTCGCCGCAAGACTGTGACATGGTCGCGGTCGCCAGGTTGTTCCGCGAGGTCGTCGACGGGCGGCTCGACGCGGAGGAGGCCGAGCACCGGCTCGGCACGCTCTATCCGGACGTGCCTTTGGCCAACGGCTTCCTGCATGCGGCACCCGGCCATGTCCATGTCCGGGCCAGCGTCTGAGGCACAGTTTAGACCTCACAGGGGAGGCGGAGATGGGCGGCAGCTACGACAAGGCCTCGCAGCACGAGCCCGGCCGGGACACGCCTGCGAGCGAGCTGATCGTCCGGTTGCGGCGCGTGCTGCGACCGGAGGGGCTCGATTGCGCCTGCCGCGAGACGCTGGACGGCGCCCTCGACCGCTTCGACCAGCTTGAACGCCGGCGCGAGGCGCGGCGCCGCCTCACCGATGCGCGCGACCACAAGATCCGGATCGAGGCGCTCCTGTCCTTCCTCTCCGATCTCGACACTCTGACCGAGGCCGAGACCGACCGCAGCGTCTTCGACGAGATGGCGCTGCTTCTCGTCGAGATCGCGCGCAGTGCCGAGGCCGGAGCGGCGGCTTTGCGCGCGATGTAGCCGGCCGGTCAGCCGCGTTCCGCCGCCTTCGACTGGTGCTGTCGCGCGATCAGGTTGAGGGCGTTCAACGTCACCTGCGCGGCCAGCAGCGCCGACATGCCGCCGACATCGTGAGGTGGGCTGACCGTGTTGATGTTGACGCCCACCAGATTGAGCCCGGCGCAGGCTTCCAGCACCGCCAGCCCCTCGCGCGAGGTCGCCCCGCCCCAGGTCGGCGTGCAGACGCCTGGCGCGACCGAGGGGTCGAAGAAATCCATGTCGTAGGAGAGATAGACCGGCCGGTCGCCGATATGGGCGCGGACTTCGGCGAAGACCTTGGCGATGCCGCGCTCCAGCAATTCGGCGAGCGGAATCACGTTGTAGCCGAGGCTCCGCCCGTATTCGCCGACGCCGGGCAGCATCGTCGTGCCGCGCATGCCGATCTGGTAGGAGCGGGTCGGATCGACCAATCCTTCCTCGGCGGCGCGGCCGAAGGCGGTCGCGGTATTGTAGCCCTCGATCGGGTAGGCGTCGGTATGGGCGTCGATATGGATGGTGACGAGATCGGGATAGACCCGGTGCAGCGCCCGCATCTCCGGCAGCGCGATCGCCCCGTCGCCGCCAAGCGTCACCGCGACGGCCCGCGTCTCGGCGATGGCGCCGACGGCCGCCTCGATCGCGACATAGGAGGCTTCGAGATCGCCGGGGCTGACCTTGGCATCGCCGACATCGACGACGCCGAGCGCCTCCAGCGGATTGATGCCGTTGACGAAGTCGAAGGCGCGCAGCAGCAGCGACTGCTCGCGGATCGAGGACGGCCCGAGCCGCGAGCCGACGCGCTGCGGATGCGTGCCGCAATCGAAGGGCAGGCCGAGGACCACGGCCTTGGCGTCGCCGATCTCGGTGCGGTGCGGGACGCCCATGAAGGTCTGGGCGAGCGAAAACGGCGCCGTTGTCATCGATAGTCCTGTGTCTTGGTCGCAGAGGCGGGAACGGGCGGCGCGATGCCGCCCGTCAGGGTCGAGGCTCAGGACGCGATCGCGTCCATGTAGCGGGCGAGGATCGTGGCGTAGTGCTGCGCATACCACTCGTTGTCGACGGCGACCTGGCGCGCGAAATTCTCGGGCGAGCCGCAGTCCAGCGCCTTCATCTCGGCCGGCACCATCGCGGCGGCGGCCGGGTTCACCGGTCCGTTGCCGACGCGCTTGAACAGCTCAACCTGGCTCTTCGGGTCCTGCGCCGAGGCGATGAACTTCCAGGCGCCGGCCTTGGCCGGGTTGCCCTTCGGCACAATCCAGGCGCCGGGGAACAGGATGCCGTCCTCGAAGGTGAACTTGATGTGGTCGCCGACCTCCTTGGCGAGCAGCATCGAGCGCGTGTGCCACAGGTTCCCCATAACGACCTCCTGGTTGCGGAAGAGCTGCTGGCTCTCCGCGCCGGTGGTCCAGAAAATCGTGTGCGGCTTGATCTCCTTGATCTTGGCCAGCGCCCGGTCGACATCGATCGGGTAGATCTTGTCGCGGCTGACGCCGTCGGCGAGCAGCGCGGCTTCCAGCATACCCTCGATATTGTTGCGGAGCGTGCGCTTGCCGGGGAATTCCTTGACGTTCCAGAAGTCCTTCCAGTTCTTCGGCGCCGGCCCCTTCAGGGCCTTGGCGTCATAGGTCAGCACGAAGGAATAGAGATAGGCGCCGACGCCCCAGTCCGAGCGATGCGCGGCGCGGACCTTGTCCTGCGACACGATCGACCAGTCGACCTTCTCCAGCAGGTTCTGGCGGCCGAGCTCGATCGAGGCCGGCACGGTGCGGTCGCAGACGTCCCAGGTAACAGTGCCGCTCTCGACCATCGCCTTGATCTTGCCCGAGCTCGGTCCCGAGCCGTTGATCAGCGCCTTCGCACCGGGATTGGCGGTGTTGAAGGGCTGCGCCCAGATCGCGTCATAGGCCGGCACGGCATCGCCGCCCCAGTTGACGACGACGATCTCGCTGCTCTGCGCATGGGCCGGCGTCAGCCGCAGACCGGCCGGGATCGCCCCCAGCATGGCCAGCGCCTGCAGGAAGCGGCGGCGATGCACGCGCTTGCCTTCGGTCTCCCGGCGCAGGATCGCCAGGCAGTCGTCACGGAATTCCTGATGCTCTCTGGTCATGCTGGTCTCCCCTCTGTTGTCAGGCTTTTGCGGCGGTGCTGCGCAGCGTCGAGATCGCGACGGCGGCGAAGGTCAGGACGATCATCACCGTGCCGAGCGCGGCGATGGCGGGGTCGATATTGTCGGCGAGCCCCTCCCAGATCCGGCGGGGTAGGGTGGTCACCGCCCGGCTGGTGACGAAGAGCGCGACGATGGTCTCGTCCCAGGAGGTGATGAAGGCGAAGGCCGCGCCGGCGACGATGCCGGCCTTGATCTGCGGCAGCACGACCCAGCCCATCGCCTGCCGCGGATTGGCGCCGAGGCTGCGCGCCGCCTGCTCCAGCCGTGGATCGACATTGGCCAGCGTGCCGGCGACGGTGAGAACGACGAAGGGCAGCCCCTTCATCGCGTGGATCAGGATCAGGCCGAGATAGGTGTCGAGCAGCCCGAGCGTGGCCCAGGCGCGGTAGAAGGCGACGGCATGCACGATCGGCGGCACGATGATCGGCGCCAGCAACAGCAGGCGCAGGCGCTTTGCGAGCGGCGCGCCCAGCCGCCAGGCTCCGACCGCGAAGGCGACGCCGAGGACGGTCGCCAGCACCGTCGCGCCGATACCGACGACGAGGCTGTCGAGGATGCTCTTCGTCCAGCGGCCATCGGTCACGAGGCTGTTGTAATGGCGAAACGAGATCGACGTCGTCGGCAGCGAGAGATAGCGCTCTGGCGTCAGCGAGATCGGGATGATGACGAGGATCGGCAGCAACAGGAACGAGGCCGCGAGCCAGGCGACGATCCGGTTGAGCGAGATGCCGTTATGGGTCGAGGGGACGCTGAGCGCTGCCATGGCTATTTCCTCAGCGCCTGTTCGACATCCATGAAGCGGCTGAGCCACATCACGAGCAGCAGCACGGCGCCGAGCAGCACGGTCGCCAGCATCGCCGCCAGCCCCCAGCGCAAGGTCTCTGAGATCTGCACGCTGATGAATTCGGCGACCATGATCGTGCGCCCGCCGCCGAGGATGGCCGGGGTGATGTAGAAGCCGAGCGAGAAGATCATCACGATCACGCCCGCACCGATCAGGCCGGGCAGGCTCAGCGGCAGGAAGACCCAGCGGAAGGCCTGTCCCGGCGTCGCCCCGAGCGCGCGGGCCGCCGGCACCAGCCGGTCGTCGATGCCGCGCAGGCTCGTATAGAGCGGCAGGATCGCATAGGGCAGCATGTAGTGGGTCATGCCGATGATCACGCCGAGTTCGTTGCGCACGAGGCTGAGCGGGCTCTCGATCAGTCCGGTCGACAGCAGGATTGAGTTGACCAGCCCCTTCGATTGCAGCAGCGCGACCCAGGCGAAGGCGCGGATGAGGGCGCTGATCCAGAAGCTCGCCACGACGATGCCGAGCAGGATCTGGCGCTCGCGCGGCCCGCATTGCAGCAGGGCATAGGCGACGACATAGCCGATCCCGAGCGCCAGAATCGTGGTGATCGCCCCGATCCTGAGCGTCGTCCAGAGCACGCGCTGCACGGCGCCGTTATTGACGAGCTCGGCATAGTTGGCGACGCCGGGCTTCGGCACGGTGAAGCTCAGCACCAGCACGTTCAGCACCGGCACGAGGTAGAACAGCGCCAGGAAGACGCAAGGCGCCAGCAGCAGCAGCCAGTAGAGCCGCTCGCTTCCGCCGGTTCCGGTGGCAGCCACCGCGCTCATGGCGAGGCCTCGTTGCCACGCACGAGGATGGCCGCATCCGGCGCCCAGGACGCGACGATCTCCTCGCCCTGCGTGAAGCTGCGCTGCCCGGCCGGAACCGTCGCCAGCAGCGTTTCGCCATCCGCCAGCCTGACCTCGACCTCGATCGAGGAGCCGAGATAGGTGATGTCGCCGACACGGCCGCTCACCGAACAGGAAGCGGCCTCGGCGCCGGTCGCCGGCGCCGCCAGCCTGATCTTCTCCGGCCGGAGCGCGGCGACGGCCGCCTGTCCTGCCTGTGCCGCGATGCCGTTCCCGTTCGCCGTCGCGGCGAAGCCGGGCATATGGATTTCGACCTGCCCGCCACTGGCCGACGCGACCTTGCCGCGCAGGAAATTGCTCTTGCCGAGGAAGCCGGCGACGAACTCGGTGGCCGGCCGCTCGTAAAGCTCTGCCGGCGGGGCGATCTGGAGGATGCGGCCGCGATCGAGGATGACGATGCGGTCCGACATCGTCAGCGCCTCCTCCTGATCATGCGTGACATAGATGAAGGTCGAGCCGACCTCGCGATGGATCGACCGGAATTCGGTCTGGAATTCCTTGCGCAGCGCCTTGTCGAGCGCGCTCAGCGGCTCGTCGAGCAGCAGCAGCTCCGGCGAAAAGACCAGCGAGCGGGCGAGCGCCACGCGCTGCTGCTGCCCGCCCGACAACTGGCGGGGATAGCGATGGGCGAAGGCCTGGAGCTTGGCCATCTCCAGCGCGGCCATGATCTTCGGCCGGGCGGCGTCGCCGGTGATGCCGCGCGCCCTCAACGGAAAGGCGACGTTGTCGTAGACGGTGAGATGCGGGAACAGCGCATAGCCCTGGAAGACCACGCCGAAATTGCGCCGCTCCGGCGGCAGCGCGGTCACGTCGCGACCGTCGAGCAACATGCGCCCGCTGCTGGGTGCGACGAAGCCGGCGATACTCATCAGGATCGTCGTCTTGCCCGAGCCGGAGGGGCCGAGCAGCGTGATGAACTCGCCGGCCTTGATCGTCAGATCGGTCGGTTCGAGCGCGACGAAATCGCCATAGCGCTTCCCAACCTTGTCGAGGACAAGCGAGTCTTTCACCGATGCGGTCCCATTCCCCATGCCGTTCAGGCTTGGCTCCATGGTCCCGTTTTCGTGGCTTACGTCAAAAACGAAATGGGCTAAAAGGTATAAATCTGCATTATAACTTGACGGCGGGGCGAGCTTGGACACGCGGCATCTGGAAGCCTTTCGCGCCGTCATCGAGACCGGCTCGATGAGCGCTGCGGCGACCCTGCTGGCGAAGTCGCAGCCGGCGATCAGCAATCTGATCACGCGGCTGGAGGACGAACTCGGCGTCTCGCTGTTTGAGCGCAAGAAGGGCAGGCTGCAGGTCACGCCCGAGGCGATGCTGTTCTACGAAGAGGCGCGGCGCACGCTCGGCGTGCTCGAACGCACCCGGCAGGTCGCACGCGATCTCAAGGGCCTGCGCTCGGGAACGCTGTCGCTGGCGAGCCAGCCCGGCCTCGCCACCTATGCCTTGCCGCCGATCATCGCCCGATTGCTGACGCGCTGGCCGGACGGCACGGTGCGCTTCATCACCCGCTCATCGCCGACCGTGCGCGATCTCGGACGCATCGAGGCCTTCGATATCGGCTTCGCCGAGCATCCGATCGAGAGCCCGGCCTCGGTCATCGAGACGATCGAAGTTCCCTGCGTCTGCATGCTGCCGGCCGATCATCCGCTGGCGGCCGAGCCCGTCATCACGCCGGCCCATCTCGACGATGCGCCGTTCATCTCCCTCTATGCCGACCATTTTCTGCATGAGGCGATCGAGCGCGCCTTCGCCGAGCAATCGGCGCGGCTGCGCATGGCCGTGCATGTCGAGTTCTTCGGGACGGCCTGCGCACTGGTGATGGAGGGCGTCGGCGTGACCATCGTCGACGTCGTCACCAGCCTGCATTTCCAAAAGGTCGGGCTGGTGGCGCGGCCCTTCGCGCCGCGCCTGTCCTATCGCTATGCGATGTTCCAGCCGGCGCCGCGCCCGCTCTCGCGCATCGCCCGCGAATTCGTCGAGTCCTTCCGCGAGCACAATGCCGCGTTGATCCGCGAGCACAGCCCCTACCGGGATTGAAGCCGGCGAGGGTGTCCTCGCCGGCTCCGAAGGGTCAGTTCAGGCTGGCGCGCTTCATGAAGGCGCCGCCCTTCATGATCAGCGGGATGTGCCGGCCCTGGCGGGTCAAGAGCGAGAGGTCTTTCAGCGGATCGCCATCGACGACGATCAGGTCGGCATGGGCGCCGGCCGAGACCGTGCCGATCAGGCCTTCCATCTTCAGGAGCTTCGCCGCGACATGGGTCGCCGAGGCGATGACCTCATGCGCGGGCAGGGCCCGGCCGCGGATCACGAACTCTTCCGACTGGTACTTGTGCATCTCGCCGAGCAGGTCGCTGCCATAGGCCATGGTCAGGCCGGCCTTCTTCATGATGGCGAGCGATTCCATGCCGGCCGAGCGCACGACATCGACCTTCGCGACGGAATCCGGCGGGAAGCCGAGCTTCGGTCCGTCCGAGACGAGCTTGTCATAGGTCACCAGCGTCGGCACCGCGACGGCGCCCTTCGAAGCAGCGAGCTTCGCCGTCTCGGCCTTGATCAGGTTGCAATGTTCCAGCGAATGCACGCCGGCCTCGACGCAGCGGCGAATGGCGTCGTCAGTATAGACATGGGCCGAGACATAGGTGCCGGCCATCCGGGCTTCCTCGACCACGGCCTCCAGCTCGCTCACCGAGAAGCCGAGGAAGTGGATCGGGTCGGTCGGCGAGGCGCAGCCGCCATTGGCCATGATCTTGATGAAATCGGCGCCGCCCTTCAGCTCCTCGCGCGCGGCGCGGCGCACCTGGTCGACGCCGTCGCAGATACGGCCGAGGGCGCCAAGCCGATGGCGCTCGATCACGCTCGGGCGGTCGTCGTAGCGGCCGCGGAAATCGGCATGGCCGCCGGTCTGGCTCAGCGCCTTGCCGGAGATGACGAGGCGCGGCGTCGGGAAATCGCCTTCTTCCGTCGCCTGCTTCAGGCCGAAATCGGCGCCGCCGACATCGCGCACCGTGGTGAAGCCGCGCATCAGCATCGCCCGCATGATCCCGAAGGAGCGGGCGGTGACCAGCGAATCCGGCAGGCGGGCATTCGCGCCGAGATCGGCGACGCCGGCCACGACATGGACATGGGCGTCGATCAGGCCGGGCATCAGCGTCTTGCCCTTGAGATCGACGACCTTGGCCTTGGCCGAGGTCACGGACTTGCCGACCTCGCGGATGGTGCCGCCCTCGACGAGGACGCTGACGGGCGCGCCGGCCTCGGGCGCCGAGCCGTCGACGATGCGGGCATTGGTAAACAGGGTGGAAGCCACTGGCATGTTCCTTCGGTCGGGATGCGTCGGGGAAACGGGATCAGGCGGCCTTGTTGGCGGCACGCGCGGCGAGGAAGGCCGGCACCAGCAGCGGCGCCAGCTTCTCGACCGGCGCAACATGCTCCTCGCGGTAATGGTGTTCGGGCGCGAGCAGGTTGATCGTGCCGACGACCTTGCCGTCATAGATCGCGGGGATGTTGATCACTGAGCCCAGCCCCATGCTCTCGATCAATTCATGGTCGAAGAAGGCCCAGCGGATGCCGGCCTTGTCCTTGCCGAGATAGGGCTGGCGGCCGTCCAGCACATGCTTGCCCCAGGGCGTCGGGCCCATCGTCTTGCGGCCGGAGATCGGGTACTCGGTCGGGCGGTTGGAATAGATGCGCGCGACCTCCTGCCCGTCGACATAGAGCAGCGTGAACAATTCATGGCCGACGAGGCGGCGGGTGATGTCCTCGAAGGCCTTGAACACCGTGTCGGGCTGGCCGGGCTCCCTGATGAGGGCGGAGAGGGTGGCGAGATCGTCGGACATGGGCAGGCCTTCGGTTTAAGCGGCGGTCGGAGGAACCGGCGCCTTCGGAATGCGCTCGGGCAGGATGCCCTGCGGCTTGAGATGCAGGACGAGGATGAGGGCGATGCCGATCAGCATCTCGCGCGTCGCGGCGAGCTGCACCGGTTGCAGGCCCGGCACCCATTCGGTGACGAAGCGCGTCGCCTCCAGGAAGATCACGACGAGATAGGCGCCGAGCACGGCTCCGCTCGGCCGTCCGACGCCGCCGGCCGTGACGGCGAGGAAGATGTAGATCGTGATCAGCGGCTGGAAATGGTCGGGCGAGACATAGGACTGGAAATGCGCGTAGAGCGCCCCCGCCAGCGCCGCGATCGCGGCCGAGAGCGCGAAGGCCTGGAGCTTGAAGCGCAGCACCGGCTTGCCCGCGAAGGCCGCAAGCTGCTGGTCCTCGCGGATCGCCTTGAGCGCCCGGCCATAGGGGGAAGCGTCGAGCCGGCGCAGCAGCGCCCAGACGATCAGCAGCACCAGCGTTGCGAGGCCGAGATAGAACCAGGCGAAGTTCTGCGTGCCAAGCTCGGCCTTGAGCGGCGCCTTGATCCCGGAAATGCCGTCCGAGCCGTTGGTCAGCCAGCGCTCGTTCAGCGCGACGAGCCGGATGACCTCGGCGAAGCCGAGCGTGACGATGGCAAGATAGTCGTCGCGCAGGCGCAATGTCGCGAAGGTGACGACGAGGCCGACCGCGGCGCCGACGAGGAGCGCAGCCCCCCAGCCGATCAGCACGGGCGCGCCAGCCCCTGTCGCCAAGGCCGAGGCATAGGCGCCGACGGCGAAGAAGCCTGCGAGGCCGAGATTGACGAGGCCGGCGCTGCCCCAGATCAGGTTCAGGCTCAGCGCGAGCAGGCCATAGATCGCGCAGAGCGTCAGGGTGAAGATCAGATAGGACAGCATCAGGCGGCCCTTTCCCCGAGGAGGCCGCGTGGGCGGAAGGTGAGCATCAGCAGGATCGCGACGAAGCCGACGCCGGTGCGATAGGTCGCGGGCACGACGAGCAGTGCGAGCTCCTCGGCGATACCGAGCATCAGCGCGCCTGCGACCGCGCCGGGAATCGAGCCGAGCCCGCCGAGAACGGCGGCGGCGAAGACCGAGAGCAGCACGCGGTAGCCGGTCAGCGGATCGATCGAGGTGTCCAGACCGATCAGCACGCCGCCGACACCGGTCAGCCCTGCGCCGAGGAAGAGCGTGACGATTGCGATCCTGGCGGGGTCGATGCCCTTGAGCCGGGCGAGGTCGGGATTGTCGGCGACGGCGCGCATCGCCTTGCCGAAGCGGGTATAGCGCAGGAACAGGAACATCGCCGCCATGATCACGATGGCGAGCAGCAGGCTCTGGAGCTGCTGCGGGCCGATGCGCAGGTCACCGAAGCGCATGTCACGCGCGATCGGCAGGTCGTAGCCGCGCATCTCGTTGCCGAAGATGAAGCGGACGATGTTTTCCAGCACGAGATTGAGCGCGATCGAGGCGATGGCCACGATCAGCGCGCCGTTGTTGCGCAGGCGCTTCAGCGAGGTCTCTTCCGCAACGACGCCGACGAATCCGGTCACCGCGAAGGCGACAAGGAGTGCAGCCGGTATCGGCAACTCCATCGCGACATTCGCCCACCAGGCTGCGAAGGCGCCGATGGTGGCATAGGCCGCGATGGCGAAGTTCGGATAGCGCAGAACCGCGAAGATGGCGGAGAAGCCGATGGCCGGGACGGCGATCAGCGTCCCGGTCATCACCCCGTTGACGAGCGCCTGCAGGAGCTGGCTCACGCGATCTTCACCAGCGCCAGCTTGCCGCCCTGGACCTGCTCGTAGCGGAACTGGCAATCGGCGATGTCGCCGGTCTCGGTGAAGTCGCAGGGGCCGCTGGCGCCGTCATAATCGACCGGCTGCTTGGCGGCGATCGCCTTGAGCCCGTCGATGGCATTGTCGACCTTGGCGCCGCCCGGCGCCTGGCTGATCTTGCGGACCGCATCCTTGATCGCGGTGCCGGAGCTGTCGCCGGCCATGGCGATCGCCATCAGGATCAGGTTGATCTGGTCGTAGACCTGGGTGGTGTAGGGATCGGGCGAGGCGACGCCGATCATCTTGACCAGCCGCGCATAGGCCTTCGAGCCTTCGGCCGGCGACGGCGCGATGGTGAAGGTCTTGTCGACGACCTCGGCCGGCACGCTCTCGACCAGCTTCTGGTTGACCGCGTAGCCGAAGGCGACCTTCAGCCCGCCATAGCCGGCGCGATAGGCGTCCTTGAGCATGACGGCGGTATCGGGGGTGTAGCCGCCGAAGATGATCGCGTCGGGCTTGAAGCGCAGAACCTCGTCGATCTCGCTGCGATAGGCCGGCTTCTTGTCGTCATAGATCAGCGAGCCGGTCTCGCCGCCGGCCTTCTTCACGGCCTCGGTGATGTTGTCGAACTGGCTCTTGGCGAAAGGCGTCTGCGGCGAGAGGAAGAAGACGCGCTTGGCCTTCTCGGCGATGCAGAACTCGCCGAACTTGCGGCCCTGCAGGGTCGTGTTCGGCTGGGTGCGGATCAGGTAGCCCTGATGCGGGAGCTGCGTGATCGAATCGGCGCCGGAGACGGTCGCAAGGAAGGTCTTCGATTCCCAGCAGAGCGGCGCGACGGCGGTGGTGACCGAGGAGGCCCAGGTGCCGAGGATGGCGGAGACCTTGTCGACGTCGATCAGCTTGCGGGCGGCGCGTACGCCGGCCTCAGGATTGGTCTGGTCGTCTTCCGAGATCAGCTCGACCTTCCGGCCGAGCACGCCGCCGGCGGCATTGACCTCGTCGATCACGGCCTTGACCGCCTTGACCATGACCGGGCCATAGGGGCCGCCGGCACCGGTGAGAGGCGTCAGCGTGCCGATCTTGATCGGGGCGCCCTGGGCGAGCGCGCGGCCGGGCAGGGCGGAGAGGCCGGCAAGCGCGGCGGCACCTGCCAGAAGCGTGCGGCGGTCGGTCGTGAACGCGGTCATGATGTTCCCCTGTTGTCTTGTTGGTTTGCTGTCGTTTCGGCGTCGTCCTAGCCGCCGAGGAAGAGGCGGCGGATTTCAGGATCGGTGGCGAGCGCAGGTCCGGCGCCCTCGCGGCTGTTGCGGCCGGAGACCAGCACATAGCCACGCGTCGAGATCTGCAGCGCTTCGAGCGCGTGCTGCTCGACCATCAGGATCGGCAGGCCGCCCTTGTTGAGCGCGACGATGGCGTCGAACAATTCATCGGCAGCCTTGGGCGAGAGACCGGCCGTCGGCTCGTCGAGCAGGAGCAGGGCAGGGGCGTTCATCAGCCCCATCGCCATGGCGAGGATCTGGCGCTGGCCGCCCGAGAGCGTGCGTGCGAGCGCCTTGCGCTTCTCGGCGAGCATCGGATAGCGCGCATACATCTCTTCAGCGCGTGCGCCGACCTTGCCGGGCTCCTGGAAGCCGCTGATCTCAAGATTTTCGGCGACCGTCATCGCGCCGAAGACGTTGCGCTCCTGCGGCACGAAGCCGATGCCGGCCTTTGCCCGGCCGAGCGCGTTCTCGCGGGTGACGTCGCCGCCCTTCAGCTTGATCGTACCGTCGCGCGCTTGGACCAAGCCCGCGATGGTCTTGAGCAGCGTCGACTTGCCGGCACCGTTCGGGCCGATGATCGAGACGATCTCGCCCGGCGCGACCCTGAGCGAGGTGCCCTTCAGGATCTGCTCGGCTGCGCCATAACCGGCGACGACGCCGTCGACGGTGAGCAACTCACCCTGTGCCGCGCTCAATGACGCCTCCCGAGATAGGCTTCCTGCACGCGGGTGTCGGCGGCGACCTCGTCGAACGACCCTTGCGTCAGCGTCTTGCCCTCGGCCATGACGATGACGGGCGCGCAGAGCTTCTTGATCAGCCCCATATCGTGTTCGATCAGGCAGATCGTCAGCCCGTCGCGGTTGAGCCCAACGAGATGCTCGGCGATCTGTTCGGTCAGGCTTGGATTGACGCCGGCCATCGGCTCGTCGAGCAGCAGCAGCTTCGGCTCGGCCATCAGGGCGCGACCGATCTCGACCAGTTTCTTCTGGCCGCCGGAGAGCGCGGTGACGGGATTGTCGAGCACATGGTCGAGCTTCAGCCTTCGGGCGATGCCGAAGGCGCGCTCGGACAATTCCGCCTCGCGCCGCTTGGCTCCGCCCGTGCCGATCAGCCCAGCCAGCAGGCCCTCGCCCGGCTGGTCGGCGCCATAGAGCATCAGGTGCTGGAAGACGCTGAGCTTGGGAAAGCCGCGCGCGAGCTGGAAGGAGCGCACCAGCCCTGCCGCGACGAGCTTCTCCGGCGGCATCCCGGCCGTCTCGGTCGTACCGAGCCTGACGGAGCCGGCTTGCGGCCGATAAAGCCCGGAGACCGCGTTGAACAGGGTCGACTTGCCGGCGCCGTTAGGCCCGATCAACCCGGTGAAGGAGCCTTGCGGTACCGCGAAATCGACGCCGCGCAGCACCTGGACGCCGTAGAAGCCAAGCTTCAGCCCCTGGATGGTCAGTGCTGCCGTCATGCCGTCGCCGTCTTGCGCCGGCCGGCGAGGGCGGCCGCTGGTTTCATCGGGAAATGCTGCCTGACCTGCTGCTTCCAGAAACTGAGCAGGCCTTCGTAATAGGCCGGATCGTTCGGCCGCAGCACGGTCTGGCTGATCATGCCGCGGACCAGGCACATCGTCGCGTTCATCACGGTGCGGGTATGGTCCGGGTCGGTGCCGGCGCGGGCGGCGAGCGCGGTCCAGACCGCATCGAGCCCGGCATGGAATTCCTTGACCGTGGGGATGAGATCGGCACGGAAGGCCGGGTTGTGGCGCGCTTCCGGCAGGTATTCCATCGTCACATAGAACAGCCGGTCGTCCATCATCTGCCAGGCGTAGTCGACGATCTCGTCGCTGGAGCCGCCGCGCGCCATGAAATCCTCGGCGAAACGGTGCAGGCCGCGCGCCGCCTTGCCCAGCAGGTCGGCGATAGAGGCGCTGATGATCGCCTCGCGCCCGGCGAAGTGATGGGTCAGCGCGCCCCTCGAGACCCCCGCAAGTCGGGCGATCTCGGGCGTGGTGGTGCGGGCAAGCCCCTGATCGTGCAGCAGGTCGATGGTCGCGTTCATCAGCCGCGCGGAGGTCTCCGCGCTGCGCTCCTTCTGCGATCGCCGCTTGCCGGTGCTGCTCATCCCGATCTCGTTTCCCTTAATGATGGGGAAACGGTGCGACTCCACTTACAAACAGTCAAGCCTGTTTTTTGAGGCGCAAGAGGGTGTTCTGAAGGCAGGCGCTAACGAAAGGCGCGGGTCATCCCGGACGCAGCGAAGCGGAGAACCGGGATCCATGCCCGAACCTTTATCGGAAGCGCTCCGGCATGGATCCCGGGTCAAGCCCGGGATGACGCCGTGGTCCTGCGCAAGAGGAATGAGCTGCCGCGACAGAGGTTCAGACCCCGCCGCGCTCACCAGGGCCGGCGCGGCCCGGTATCGATATGGATCAGCCCGTTCCAGTAGACATGGTTGCCGCCGACCTCGGGCAGGGCGCGCACCCATTCCAGCACCAGCCGCGGCCTGACGCCGGGGACGCGGAAATCCATCGCCTGGCAGCCCTTGTGATAGGAGCCGCGCCGGGCGCGCCAGGGTGGGCGCCAGGTCGAGGTCACCTTCACCGCCCCGTATTTGTCGGCGATCTTGCCGAGGATCTCCTTCAGTTCCTGCGGCAGGCAGGTGATCGAGGTGCCGGGATCGGTCGAGATGCCCGGCCGCTCCGGCTTTTCGTTCGGATCGAAATCGGGCTCGGCGCCGGCCTTCTGGCCGGGCGTCAGCTTCGGCCACTCGACGCCTTCGTCGTCATCCGGCTCGCCGGGGTTGGGCGGCGTGGCTTCGGTGGGTGGGGTTTCCTGAGCCGGCGCCGCTGGGGGCGTTGCCTCGGAGGGGGCGGGCACAGGAGTATCGGGAGCCGAGGCACGCGGCGTCGGCGGCGGAACGATGATCGGTGGCAGCTTCGGCGTGCCCTCGAGGTCGAGATCGAACGGGCGCTGTGGCGGCAGGGGCGCGCGCATCGGCTCTCCCTCCTGGGCGCAGATCGCGGTCGTCGAGAGCAGCAGGGCGAGCGCCGGCATGGCCAGCACGCGCGAAAGGCAGGCCGGGCTCATAGCGCGGCCGGGCGCCCGCAAATGGATGGCAGACGAGCGGGGCGGGGATCACGAAACATCGAAGGCCTTTCGGGATAAAGCGCTCGCGCAGCCGGCAACGATTCGGCACGGTGAACGGATTGCTGCCGCTGCCGCATGCCGAAAGCAGGCGGTTTTGTCGATTTTTCACCGATGCATGGCAGGGCTGCGGCGAGACGTGGCCGGATTTTGCCGTATTCTGCGCCGGGTTCAACCCGGATGCGGCGATTGTGCGGCGCGGCGGAGTCTTGCTTCATTCTAATCGAGGGTCTAAGCGACTGGGACAGCGAGCCGCGCCACGGCCGCCTGAAATGAGTTCGACCATGCAAGCTGCCACGGTGCCATCCATTCTGAGCGACTACCTGCCGCTGGTGCTGTTCATCGGCGTCTCGGCGGTGATCGGCCTGGCCCTGCTGATCGCGCCCTTCGCGATCGCCTATTCCAAGCCGGATGCGGAAAAGCTCTCGGCCTATGAATGCGGCTTCAACGCCTTCGACGACGCCCGCATGAAGTTCGACGTCCGGTTCTATCTGGTCGCGATTCTCTTCATCATCTTCGATCTCGAGGTCGCGTTCCTGTTCCCCTGGGCCGTCGCCTTCGGCGGGCTCGGCTGGTATGGTTTCTGGTCGATGATGGTCTTTCTCGGCGTGCTCACCGTGGGTTTCATCTACGAGTGGCGCAAGGGCGCGCTGGAGTGGGACTGATTGTCGGGTTGCGAGGCGGCGCTCCGCATTCGATCCGGCAGTCAAAGGTTCACGAGGATTAGGTCATGGCAGTCACAGCGATCGATCGTGGTGATCCGCTCGTCGCGCAGGCGCCGAGGGGTTTGCTCGGTCCCGACGGCAAGCCGTTGGGAGCGCGTGATCCGTTCTTCGTCGAGATAAACAACGAACTCGCCGACAAGGGCTTCCTCGTCACCACGACCGACGACCTGATCAACTGGGCTCGCACGGGCTCGCTGATGTGGATGACCTTCGGCCTGGCCTGCTGCGCCGTCGAGATGATGCAGCTCTCGATGCCGCGCTACGACGTTGAGCGCTTCGGCTTCGCCCCGCGCGCCTCACCGCGCCAGTCCGACGTGATGATCGTCGCGGGCACGCTGACCAACAAGATGGCTCCGGCGCTCCGCAAGGTCTACGACCAGATGCCGGAGCCGCGCTACGTCATCTCGATGGGCTCCTGCGCCAATGGCGGCGGCTATTACCACTACAGCTACTCGGTGGTTCGCGGCTGCGACCGCATCGTCCCGATCGACATCTATGTCCCGGGCTGCCCGCCGACGGCCGAGGCGCTGCTCTACGGCGTCCTGCTGCTGCAGAAGAAGATCCGCCGCACCGGTACGATCGAGCGCTGAGCGCTCTTTCGGTCGATGCTGCAGGCGATGAAGGTGAGACGATGAGCGAAGCGCTCGTACAACTCGGCGAAGAGATCAAGGCCGCGCTGCCCGGCGCGGTGACGGAGGCCGTCGTCGCCTTCGAGGAGCTGACGGTTCATGCCGAGGCGGCCTCGATCGTCGAGGTCCTGCGCACGCTGTACAGCGACCCGCGCTTCCGCTTCGTGAACTTCACCGATATCGCCGGCGCCGACTATCCCGGCCGCGAGAAGCGCTTCGACGTCGTCTACCACCTGCTGGCGCCGCACCATAACCGCCGCATTCGCGTGAAGGTCCAGACCGACGAGGCGACGCCCGTTCCCTCCGTCATCGAGGTCTTCCCGGCGGCGAACTGGTTCGAGCGCGAGGCCTATGATTTCTACGGCATCCTGTTCTCCGGCCATCCGGACCTGCGCCGCATCCTCACCGATTACGGCTTCGAGGGTTATCCGCTGCGCAAGGACTTCCCGCTGACCGGCTTCGTCGAGGTTCGCTACGACGACGAGCAGAAGCGCGTCGTCTACGAGCCGGTGAAGCTCAACCAGGAATTCCGCAACTTCGATTTCCTTTCGCCCTGGGAAGGCACGGATTACGTGCTGCCGGGCGACGAGAAGGCGAAGGGGGCGTGATGGCATCCGGCCAGCAAACCCTGTCCGGCGGCTGCCTCTGCGGCGCGGTGCGTTTCACCGCTCTGCCGGAGAAGGCCGAGATGGACGTCTGCCATTGCGGCATGTGCCGGAAATGGAGCGGCGGCGTCTTCATGGCCGTTCCCTGCACCGGGGTGTCGGTCGCTGACGAACAGGCGCTCGGCGTCTACCCGTCCTCCGACTGGGCCGAACGCGTCTTCTGCAAGACCTGCGGCACGAGCCTCTTCTGGCGCTTGCGCGAGGGCGGTGACGGCCATGTCGCTGTGGCCTTCCAGAGCTTCGACGACCAATCGTCCTTCACCTTCGCCGAAGAGATCTTCATCGACGAGAAGCCTGCCCTCTACGCCTTCGCCGGTGAGCGAAGCCGCAAGACCGGCGCGCAGGTGATCGCCGAATTCGCCGCGAAACAGGCGGGCTGAGCATGACCGAGCACAATATCCGCAATTTCTCGATCAACTTCGGCCCGCAGCACCCGGCCGCGCACGGCGTGCTGCGCCTCGTGCTGGAGCTTGACGGCGAGATCGTCGAGCGCGTCGATCCGCATATCGGCCTGCTGCATCGCGGCACCGAGAAGCTGATCGAGGCCAAGACCTATCTCCAGGCCGTGCCCTATTTCGACCGGCTCGACTATGTCGCGCCGATGAACCAGGAGCATGCCTATGCGCTCGCGGTCGAGCGCCTCGTCGGCGTGACCGTGCCGCGCCGCGGCCAGCTCATTCGCGTGCTCTATTCCGAGATCGGCCGCATCCTCTCACATCTCTTGAACGTCACCACGCAGGCGATGGACGTCGGCGCCCTCACGCCTCCGCTCTGGGGCTTCGAGGAGCGCGAGAAGCTGATGATCTTCTACGAGCGGGCCTGCGGCGCGCGCATGCATGCGGCCTATGTCCGGCCCGGCGGCGTTCACCAGGATATCCCGGTCTCGCTGATCCATGACATCGCCGAGTGGTGCGATCCGTTCCTCAAGGTCTGTGACGACCTCGAAGGGCTGCTCAGCGACAACCGCATCTTCAAGCAGCGCAACGTCGATATCGGCGTGGTCGATCTCGAAACCTGCTGGAAATGGGGCTTCTCGGGCGTGATGGTGCGCGGCTCCGGCGCGCCCTGGGACCTGCGCAAGTCGCAGCCCTACGAGTGCTACGAGGAGATGGAATTCGACATCCCCGTCGGCAAGAACGGCGACTGCTTCGACCGCTACCACATCCGCATGGAAGAGATGCGCCAGTCGGTGCGCATCATGAAGCAGTGCTGCGACAAGCTGCTGGCGCCCGATGGCGGCGGCCCGGTCTCCTCGCTCGACGGCAAGATGGTGCCCCCCAAGCGCGGTGAGATGAAGCGCTCGATGGAAGCGCTGATCCATCACTTCAAGCTCTATACCGAGGGCTACAAGGTCCCGGCCGGCGAGGTCTATGCTGCGGTCGAGGCGCCGAAGGGCGAGTTCGGCGTCTATCTGGTCTCCGACGGCACCAACAAGCCCTATCGCTGCAAGATCAAGGCCCCGGGCTTCGCCCATCTCCAGGCCATGGATTTCATGTGCCGCAAGCACATGCTCGCCGACGTCTCCGCGATCCTCGGCTCCCTCGATATCGTCTTTGGTGAAGTTGACCGCTGATGTCCGTCCGTCGTCTCGCCCCTGATCCGGTCCAGCCCGCCTCCTTCGCCTTCACCGCGGCGAACGAGAACTGGATCGTCCAGCAGATCGCCAAGTATCCGGAAGGCCGCCAGGCGTCCGCCGTCATTCCGCTTCTGTGGAAGGCACAGGAGCAGGAGGGCTGGGTCTCGCGCGCGGTGATCGAGACCGTCGCGAAGCGCCTCGGCATGGCGCCGATGCGGGTGCTGGAGGTCGCGACCTTCTACACCATGTTCAACCTGCAGCCGGTTGGCGAGTTCTTCGTCCAGCTCTGCGGCACGACGCCCTGCGCGCTGCGCGGCGCCGAAGCGCTGAAGAAGGTCTGCGAAGACGTCATCGGCCCGCAATCGACCGTGACCGCCGACGGCAAGCTCTCCTGGCTCGAAGTCGAGTGCTTGGGCGCCTGCTGCAACGCCCCGATGGCGCAGATCAATGTCGACTATTACGAGGACCTGACGCCGGCGAATTTCCGCCAGCTCCTCGATGATCTCCGCAACGGTCGTGCGACCAAGCCCGGCCCGCAGAACGGCCGCACCGGCTCCGAGCCGGAAGGCGGTCCGCAGACGCTGACCGACAAGGCGCTCTATGACGGCTCGATGATCGGCGCCGGCGACTGGCAGAAGCGCATCGTCGAGCAGCGCAAGGCCGCGGCCGAAGCCGCGGCTGCGAAGGCCGCTGCCGAGGCGGAAGCCAAGAAGGCTGCTGAAGCCGAGGCGAAGAAGGCCGAGGCAACCCCGGCAGCCGTTGCCGAGAAGCCTGCGAGCGAGACCGCTGCCGCCAGCCGTCCGAAGCCCTCTGCTCCCGCCCAGCCGTCCAGCGCCGCGAGCGATACGCCGGCCGCCAAGGGCAAGGTCGAGAAGAAGGATGTCGCCGAGGCTGCCAAGCCCGCGGCAGCGGATAAACTGCCTGCGGTCGACGAGAGCAAGCCCGAGCTGCTGGCCGCCGCGCGCGGCGGCAAGGGCGACGATCTCGAACTGATCTGGGGCGTCGGGCCGAAGCTCGGCAAGATGCTCAATGAGATGGGGGTCTGGCACTACGACCAGATCGCCAAATGGACACCGGCGGAGCTCGCCTGGGTCGATGCGCGGCTGACCGGCTTCAAGGGCCGGGCGGAGCGTGACGACTGGATTGCTCAGTCGAAGAAGCTCGCGACGGGTTGGCGCCCGGAGTCGAAGCTTGGCGACAAGCCGGCAGAGTGAGGCACTAGGACATGCTCGCAGATCGCGATCGCATCTTCACCAATCTCTACGGCCTGCATGACCGTACCCTGAAGGGTGCGATCCAGCGCGGCGCCTGGGATGGCACCAAGTTCATCCTGGAGCAGGGCCGGGACTGGATCATCGACGAGATGAAGAAGTCCGGCCTGCGCGGCCGTGGTGGCGCAGGCTTCCCGACCGGGCTGAAATGGTCGTTCATGCCCAAGCAGAGCGACGGGCGCCCGCATTATCTCGTCGTCAATGCCGACGAGTCGGAGCCGGGCACCTGCAAGGATCGCGAGATCATGCGCAACGACCCGCATACGCTGGTCGAGGGCTGCCTGATCGCCTCCTTCGCCATGGGCGCGCATGCCGCCTATATCTATATCCGCGGCGAGTATGTCCGGGAGCGCGAGGCGCTGCAGCGCGCGGTTGACGAGGCCTATGCGGCCAAGCTCATCGGCAAGGACAACGTCCACGGCTATCCCTTTGATCTCTATGTGCATCACGGCGCCGGCGCCTATATCTGCGGCGAAGAGACGGCGCTGCTGGAGAGCCTCGAGGGCAAGAAGGGCATGCCGCGGCTGAAGCCGCCATTCCCGGCCAATATGGGCCTCTATGGCTGCCCGACCACGGTGAACAACGTCGAGTCGATCGCGGTCGCCCCGACCATCCTGCGCCGCGGCGCGAGCTGGTTCTCCTCGATCGGCACGCCGAATAATGTCGGCACCAAGCTCTTCTGCGTCTCGGGCCATGTGAACAAGCCCTGCAACGTCGAAGAGGCGATGGGCCTGACCTTCCGCGAGCTGATCGACAAGCATTGCGGCGGCATCCGCGGCGGTTGGGACAATCTCAAGGCGGTCATCCCCGGAGGTTCGTCGGTGCGCATGGTCCCGGCCGAGCAGATCATCGACACACCGATGGATTTCGACTCGCTTTCGAAGTTGCGCTCCGGCCTCGGCACGGCGGCGGTGATCGTGATGGACAAGTCGACCGACATCGTCCGCGCCATCGCCCGCATCAGCCATTTCTATAAGCACGAGAGCTGCGGCCAGTGCACGCCCTGCCGCGAAGGCACGGGCTGGATGTGGCGCGTCATGGAACGCATGGCCGAAGGCCGTGCCCAGAAGCGCGAGATCGACATGCTGCTCGACGTCACCAAGCAGATCGAGGGCCACACGATCTGCGCGCTCGGTGATGCCGCAGCCTGGCCGATCCAGGGCCTGATCGCGCATTTCCGTCACGAGATCGAGCAGCGCATCGACGACTATGCCGCCAACCCGCACAGCGAGCCTGTGCGCCTGATGGCGGCGGAGTGAGACCATGACGAAACTCCTCATCGACGGCGTCGAGGTCGACGTTCCCGCCGAGTACACCGTGCTCCAGGCCTGCGAGGCCGCGGGCGTCGAGGTGCCGCGCTTCTGCTTCCACGAGCGCCTCTCGATCGCCGGCAACTGCCGCATGTGCCTCGTCGAGGTGAAGGGTGGTCCGCCGAAGCCGCAGGCCTCCTGCGCCATCGGCGTGCGCGATCTGCGCCCCGGCCCGAACGGCGAGCCGCCGGTCGTCCTGACCAAGTCTCCGATGGTCAAGAAGGCCCGCGAAGGGGTGATGGAGTTCCTGCTCATCAACCACCCGCTGGATTGCCCGATCTGCGACCAGGGCGGCGAGTGCGACCTGCAGGACCAGGCGATGGCCTATGGCGCGGACACCTCGCGCTATGCCGAGAACAAGCGCGCGGTCGAGGACAAGTATATCGGCCCGCTGGTCAAGACGACGATGACGCGCTGCATCCAGTGCACGCGCTGCGTCCGCTTCACCACCGAGGTTGCCGGCGCCTCCGATCTCGGCGCCATCGGCCGCGGCGAGGACATGGAGATCACGACCTATCTCGAGCAGGCGATGTCGTCGGAGCTCCAGAGCAACGTCGTCGATCTCTGCCCGGTCGGCGCGCTGACCTCGAAGCCCTACCAGAACAAGGCCCGGCCCTGGGAGCTCTCCAAGACCGAGAGCGTCGACGTGATGGACGCGGTCGGCTCGGCCATCCGCGTCGACTCGCGCGGCAAGGAAGTGATGCGCATCCTGCCCCGCCTCAACGAGGCGGTGAACGAGGAGTGGATCTCCGACAAGACCCGCCATGTCGCCGACGGCCTCAAGACCCAGCGTCTCGACCGGCCCTATATCCGCGAGAACGGCCGCCTGCGTCCCGCGAGCTGGAACGAGGCTTTCGCCGCCATTGCCGGCAAGGTGAAGGCGACGTCGCCTGAGAAGATCGGCGCCATCGCCGGCGATCTCGCCGCTGTCGAGGACATGTTTGCGCTGAAGAGCCTGATCGCCTCGCTCGGCTCCGCCAATCTCGACGCCCGTCAGGACGGCACGAAGCTGCATCCGAAATTCGGCCGCGCATCTTACGTCCTCAACGCCGGCATCGCCGGCATCGAGGATGCGACCTCGCTGCTGATCATCGGCTCGAACCCGCGCCGCGAGGCGCCGATCCTGAACGCCCGCATCCGCAAGCGCTGGCTGCGCGGCGACTTCAAGGTTTCCGTCATCGGCGAGAAGGCCGACCTGACCTACGCTTGCGACTATCTCGGCGCCGGCCCGGAGACGCTGGCCGAGGTCGTGAAGTCGGCCGCCGCTGCCGGCGGCAAGCCGATGGTGCTGGTCGGGCAGGGCGCTCTCGTCCGCACTGACGGCGAGGCCGTGCTTTCGCTCGCCGCCAAGGCGGCGCAGGCGCTCGGTGCGATCACCGAGGGCTGGAACGGCTTCGGCGTGATCCACACCGCCGCTGCCCGCGTCGGCGCGCTCGATCTCGGCTTCGTGCCGGGTGAGGGTGGTCTCGATGCGGCTGCCATGGTCAAGCCGGGCGCGCTCGATGTGCTCTTCCTGCTCGGCGCCGACGAGATCGAGGTGCCGGACGGTGCTTTCGTCGTCTATCAGGGCACGCATGGCGACAAGGGCGCGCACCGCGCCGACGTCATCCTGCCGGGCGCGGCCTATACCGAGAAGTCCGGCACCTATGTGAACACGGAAGGCCGTGTGCAGATGGGCGACCGCGCCACCTTCCCGCCGGGCGATGCCCGCGAGGACTGGGCGATCCTGCGTGCGCTGTCCGCGACGCTGGGCAAGACGCTGCCCTTCGACTCGCTCTCCGGCCTGCGCAAGGCGCTCTATGAGGCGCATCCGCATTTCGCGGCGCTCGACGGCCTCCCAGTCAACGACGCCTCGGAGATCGGCAAGCTCGCCGGCCTCGGCGGCAAGACCGACAAGGCGGGCTTCGCGCCCGTCGTCGCCGATTTCTATCAGACCAACCCGATCGCGCGTGCCTCCGCCGTCATGGCGGAATGCTCGGCGCTGGCCTCCGGCCGGCATCAGCAGGCGGCGGAGTAAGCGGCCATGAACTGGGACCTCGTCCTCGATATCGCGATCATCCTCGGCAAGAGCCTGCTGCTGCTGGTCTGCCTCCTGGTCTTCATCGCCTATATCCTGCTCGCCGACCGCAAGGTCTGGGCGGCGGTGCAGCTTCGCCGCGGCCCGAACGTGGTCGGACCCTGGGGCCTGTTCCAGAGCTTCGCGGACCTGATCAAGTTCGCGCTCAAGGAGCCGATCATCCCGTCCGGCGCCAACAAGGGCATCTTCCTGCTGGCGCCGTTCATCTCCTGCCTGCTGGCGCTCGGCGCCTGGGCGGTGATCCCGGTGGCGGAAGGCTGGGCGATCGCCGACATCAATGTCGGCGTGCTCTACATCCTCGCGATCTCCTCGCTCGGCGTCTACGGCATCATCATGGCCGGCTGGGCCTCGAACTCGAAATACCCGTTCATGAGCGCGCTGCGCTCGGCGGCGCAGATGGTCTCCTACGAGGTCTCGATCGGCTTCGTGATCATCACCGTCCTGCTCTGCGTCGGCTCGCTGAACCTCTCGGCGGTGGTCGAGGCGCAGCAGAACAGGGGTCTGGCGCATGCGCTGGGCGTGCCGTGGCTCTCGATCCTGAATTGGTACTTCATCCCGCTCTTCCCGATGTTCGTGGTCTTCTTCATCTCGGCGCTGGCCGAGACGAACCGGCCGCCCTTCGATCTGGCTGAAGCCGAGTCGGAGCTCGTGGCGGGCTTCATGGTCGAGTATTCCTCGACCCCGTACCTGCTGTTCATGCTCGGCGAATACGTGGCGATCATGACCATGTGCTCGCTGACCACGATCCTCTTCCTTGGCGGCTGGGCTCCCCCGGTCGCACTGCCGCCCTTCACCTGGCTGCCCGGCGTGTTCTGGTTCGCGCTCAAGGTCTGCTTCGTGTTCTTCATGTTCGCGCTGGTGAAGGCCTTCGTGCCGCGCTACCGCTACGACCAATTGATGCGCCTGGGCTGGAAGGTCTTCCTGCCGCTCTCGCTCGCTTGCGTGGTGATCGTGGCGCTGGTGCTGCAGCTGACGGGCTGGGGGCCGGTGGCGGGATGAGTTGGGCCGGCCCGCTCGGTGCCCTGATCGGCTTCGGGCTCGGCCTGCTGGAATACCGGCTGATGTCGGCGGTGGTGATCGGGGCGCTCCGGCGCACGGATCGCTCGACGACCGAGGCCGAGAAGGCTGACTATGAGCGCCGTATCCGCATCCTGCGGGCGGTGCTGGTGGTGATGACGATCGGCTTGATGCCGATCCTGGGTTTCGTGATCGGCCGAACGGTGTTCGGCTGAGGATGTAAAGGACGAAGGCGATGTCACTCGCGCAAGCCGCAAGGGGCCTGCTGCTGAAGGAGTTCGTCGGGGCTATCGGCCTGTCGATGCGCTATTTCTTCAAGCCGAAGGCGACGCTGAATTACCCGTTCGAGAAGGGCCAGCTCTCGCCGCGCTTCCGTGGCGAGCACGCGCTGCGCCGCTACCCGAACGGCGAGGAGCGTTGCATCGCGTGCAAGCTCTGCGAGGCGATCTGCCCGGCGCAGGCCATCACCATCGAGGCCGGCCCGCGCCGCAACGACGGCACGCGCCGCACCACCCGTTACGACATCGACATGACCAAGTGCATCTACTGCGGCTTCTGCCAGGAAGCCTGCCCGGTCGATGCCATCGTCGAGGGGCCGAATTTCGAGTTCGCGACCGAGACCCGCGAGGAGCTGTTCTACGACAAGGACAAGCTGCTCGCGAACGGCGCGCGCTGGGAACGCGAGATCGCGCGCAACATCGCGATGGACGCGCCCTATCGGTAGTTGATTGACCTCTCCGGCGTCATCCCGGACAAGCCGCGAAGCGGCGCCGATCCGGGACCCATCGGAGGGAACCGCGCTTTACGATGAATCCCGGATCGGCGCTTCGCTTGTCCGGGATGACGTTGCAGGGTGCAATTGAGTTCACAGACCCGCCGTGCGGTTGTCCCGCCCGGCGGGCCTGATTATAGACGCTCCAAATTGCTCGGGGTCCTTGAGTCCCGGAGCACGAACCAAACGAGGACCGCGCCGAAAAGGGGCGGGAAGGGCTGACCGAGATGAATGCCGCAGCGGCTTTCTTCTATCTCTTCGCAGGCATCACCGTGGCATCCGCCTTCATGGTGGTGACCTCGCGCAATCCCGTGCACTCGGTGCTCTACCTCATCCTGGCCTTCGTCAATGCGGCCGGGCTGTTCATGCTGCTCGGTGCCGAGTTCCTCGCGATGCTGCTGGTCGTCGTCTATGTCGGCGCGGTCGCGGTGCTCTTCCTCTTCGTGGTGATGATGCTCGACGTCGATTTCGCCGAGTTCCGCCAGGGCTTCCTGAACTACCTGCCGATCGGCGCGCTGATCGGCTTCATCTTCGCCGTCGAGCTCCTGCTGGTCGTCGGCGCCTGGGTCATCGATCCGCAGATCGTCAAGGCGCCGGTCGCCGCGATCCCGGCGGGCATCTCGAACACCGAGGCGCTCGGCCGCGTGCTCTACACCCAGTATGTCTACTACTTCCAGGCGGCCGGCCTCGTGCTGCTCGTCGCCATGATCGGCGCGATCGTGCTGACGCTGCGCGAGCGGCCCGGCATCAAGCGCCAGCATGTCCCGACCCAGAACGCCCGCACCAAGGACGCGGCGATGGCGGTCAAGCAGGTGCCTTCGCGCGCCGGCGTTCCCGAGGAGATGGCGTGATGACGATCGGACTGGGCCATTATCTCGCGGTCAGTGCCATCCTGTTCACGCTCGGCGTGCTCGGCATCTTCGTCAACCGCAAGAACATCATCGTTATCCTGATGTCGGTCGAGCTCATCCTGCTCTCGGTCAACCTGAACTTCGTCGCCTTCTCGAGCTTCCTGAACGACATCGTCGGCCAGGTCTTCGCGCTGCTCGTGCTCACGGTGGCGGCGGCTGAGGCCGCGATCGGCCTCGCCATTCTCGTCGTCTACTTCCGCAACCGCGGCACGATCGCGGTGGAAGACATCAACATGATGAAAGGCTGAGCGCGCCCTCGCGCCTGGACCTCACTGCCATGTATCACGCGATCGTCTTCCTCCCTCTCATCGGCTTCCTGATCGCCGGCCTGTTCGGCCGGCTGATCGGCGCACGCGGCTCCGAGATCGTCACGACCTCGCTGCTGATCGTCTCCGCCCTCCTGTCCTGGGTCGCTTTCATCCAGGTCGGCTTCGGCTCCGGCACGACCCGCGTGCAGGTCGCGAGCTGGATCTCGTCGGGACAGCTGCAGGTCGATTGGGCCTTCCGCGTCGATACGTTGACCGCGGTGATGCTGGTCGTGGTCAACACGGTCTCCAGCCTCGTGCACCTCTATTCGATCGGCTACATGCACGAGGACCCGCACCGTCCGCGCTTCTTCGCCTATCTCTCGCTCTTCACCTTCGCGATGCTGATGCTGGTGACGTCGGACAACCTCGTCCAGATGTTCTTCGGCTGGGAAGGCGTCGGTCTCGCCTCCTATCTCCTCATCGGCTTCTGGTATCAGAAGCCCTCGGCCAATGCGGCCGCGATGAAGGCCTTCATCGTCAACCGCGTCGGCGATTTCGGCTTCTCGCTCGGCATCTTCCTCGTTTTCGTGCTGTTCGGCTCTGTCGGCTTCGACGCGATCTTCCCGCGCGCCGGCGAACTGGTGAACCAGAGCTTCCGCTTCCTCGGCTATGACTGGAACGCCCTGACCCTGACCTGCCTGCTGCTCTTCATGGGCGCCATGGGCAAGTCCGCGCAGTTCCTGCTGCACACCTGGCTGCCAGACGCGATGGAAGGCCCGACCCCGGTTTCGGCCCTCATCCATGCCGCGACCATGGTCACCGCCGGCGTTTTCATGTTGGCGCGCCTGTCCCCGGTCTTCGAATACGCACCGGTCGCGCTCACGGTCGTCGTCGTCATCGGCGCCACCACCGCCTTCTTCGCGGCGACGGTCGGCCTCGTGCAGAACGACATCAAGCGCGTCATCGCCTATTCGACCTGCTCGCAGCTCGGCTACATGTTCGTCGCGCTCGGCGTCGGCAATTACGGCGCCGGCATCTTCCACCTCTTCACCCACGCCTTCTTCAAGGCGCTGCTCTTCCTGGGCGCCGGCTCGGTCATCCATGCGATGCATCACGAGCAGGACATGCGCCACATGGGTGGCCTCCGGAAGCACATCCCGCTGACCGCGCTCGCCATGACGATCGGCACGCTGGCGCTGACCGGCTTCCCGTTCCTCGCCGGCTATTTCTCGAAGGATGCGATCATCGAGAGCGCCTATGCCGCCCATAGCGCCGCTGCGACGAGCTATGCCTTCCCGCTGCTGGTCATCGCGGCCTGCATGACCTCGTTCTACTCCTGGCGGCTCTACTTCATGACCTTCGAGGGCAAGCCGCGCTGGGGGCATGGGCACGACTCGCATGGTCACGGCCATGACGACCACGCGCACGCCGCGCATGGCCATGACGATCACGGCCATGGTCACGACCACACGCCGCATGAGAGCCCGTGGGTGATGCTGATCCCGCTCGCCGTGCTCTCGGTCGGCGCGGTCGCTGCCGGCTTCGTCTTCAAGGAAGCCTTCATCGGCCACGACTTCGAGACGTTCTGGAAGTCGGCCCTGTTCATGGGCAAGGACAACCACATCCTGCACGCCATGCACGAAGTGCCGAAATGGGTCGTCTGGTCGCCCTTCGTGGCGATGGTGATCGGCTTCGTGCTCGCCTACTACATGTATGTCCGCCGCCCGGACGTGCCCGGCAAGCTGGCCGCCGCCAACCCGGCGCTCTACCAGTTCCTGCTCAACAAGTGGTATTTCGACGAGCTCTACGACTTCCTGTTCGTGCGTCCGTCGAAATGGCTCGGCCGCTTCCTCTGGAAGAAGGGCGACGGTCTGGTCATTGACGGCTTCGGCCCGGACGGCGTCTCGGCCCGCGTGGTCGACGTCACCAACCGGGTGGTCCGGCTGCAGACCGGCTATCTCTATCACTATGCCTTCGCCATGCTGATCGGCGTCGCTGGGCTCGTGACCTGGTATCTCGTGGCTCGCGGGTGAGATGATGTCCTTCTTCGGCTTCGGTATCCTCACCGGTCTTCTCGTCCTGCCGCTGGTCGGCGCGGTCCTGATTCTCGTCCAGCGCGGCGATCAGGCGGCGGTCGATTCAAATGCGCGCTGGATCGCGCTGTTCACGACCGGCCTGACCTTCCTGCTTGCCTGCGTCGCCTGGAACCGCTTCGACATCGCCAATCCCGGCTTCCAGATGGTCGAGACCCACGCCTGGGTTTCGGACGCCATCAAGTTCAAGCTCGGCGTCGACGGCTTCTCTTTCCCCTTCATCGTGCTGACGGCCTTCCTGATGCCGTTCTGCATCGTCGCCTCCTGGACTTCGGTCGAGAAGCGGGTGCGCGAATACATGATCGCGTTCCTGGTGCTGGAAGCGCTGATGATCGGCGTCTTCGCGGCGCTCGACCTCGTGCTGTTCTACCTGTTCTTCGAGGCAGGCCTGATCCCGATGTTCCTGATCATCGGCATCTGGGGCGGCAAGCGGCGCGTCTATGCGTCCTACAAGTTCTTCCTCTACACGCTGCTCGGCTCGGTCCTGATGCTGCTCGCCGTGATGGCGATGTACTGGAACGCCGGCACGACCGACATCCCGACGCTGCTGGCGCATAAGTTCCCGTCGCAGATGCAGACTTGGCTGTGGCTCGCCTTCTTCGCCTCCTTCGCGGTGAAGATGCCGATGTGGCCGGTCCATACCTGGCTGCCCGACGCGCACGTCGAGGCGCCGACCGCCGGCTCCGTCGTGCTGGCCGCGATCCTGCTGAAGATGGGCGGTTACGGCTTCATCCGCTTCTCGATCCCGATGTTCCCGGAAGCCTCGGCGCTGTTCGCGCCGCTGGTCTTCGCCCTCTCGGTCGTCGCCATCGTCTACACCTCGCTGGTGGCGCTGATGCAGGAGGACATGAAGAAGCTGATCGCCTATTCCTCGGTCGCCCATATGGGCTTCGTGACGATGGGCCTCTTCACCCTGACGCCGCAGGGCATCCAGGGCGCGATGTTCCAGATGGTCAGCCACGGGCTGGTCTCCGGCGCGCTCTTCCTCTGCGTCGGCGTGATCTATGATCGCATGCATACCCGTGAGATCGCGGCCTATGGCGGTTTGGTGAACCGGATGCCGGCCTATGCCGTCGTCTTCATGGTCTTCACCATGGCTAATGTCGGCCTGCCCGGCACGGCCGGCTTCGTCGGCGAGTTCCTGACGCTGCTCGGCGCCTTCCGCGCCAATCCCTGGGTGGCGTTCTTCGCGACCTCCGGCGTCATCCTCTCGGCGGCCTATGCGCTCTGGCTCTATCGCCGGGTCGTGTTCGGCGAGCTGGTCAAGCCCGAGCTGAAGGACATCAAGGACCTCAACGTCCGCGAATACGTGACGCTGGTCCCGCTCGTCCTGCTGACGATCTGGTACGGCATCCAGCCGCACACGATCCTCGACGCCTTCGCGGCGCCGACCGAAGCGCTCATCAAGAACTATCAGGCAGCCCTCGCCGTCGCGAAGACGGCGCTGGCAGCCGCGCAGTAAGGTCTCGTCATGGCTCTGCCCGCTCTCGGCCCGGCCCTGCCGGAAATCATCCTCGCCATCGGCGCCATCGCCATGGTGCTGGTCGGCGCGATCCAGGGCGAGCGCTCGACGCGCCTGCTCGAAGGGCTCGCCCTTGTGCTGCTCGCGGTCGCGCTGGTGATGGTCGTCTCCGGCACCGGCAAGATGCTGACCTTCAACGATGGCTTCATCGTCGACGGCTTCGCCCGGTTCATGAAGGTGCTGACGCTGCTCGGCGCCGGCGCCTCCATCCTGCTCTCGGCCGATACGCTACGGCGCCAGGGCACGATGCGCTTCGAGTTCCCGATCCTCGTCGTGCTCTCGACGATCGGCATGATGATGATGATCTCGGCCAACGATCTCATCAGCCTCTATGTCGGCCTCGAGTTGCAGTCGCTGGCGCTCTATGTCGTCGCAGCCTTCGACCGCGACAACGCCAAGTCGACCGAGGCCGGCCTGAAGTACTTCGTGCTCGGCGCGCTCTCGTCGGGCATGCTGCTCTATGGCGGCTCGCTGGTCTATGGCTTCACCGGCACCGTCACCTTCCCGGGCATCGCGGCCGCGACGGCCGGCGGCCATGCCGGCATCGGCCTGATTTTCGGCATCGTCTTCATCGCGGCGGGCGTCGCCTTCAAGATCTCGGCGGTGCCGTTCCACATGTGGACGCCGGACGTCTACGAGGGCGCGCCGACCCCGGTCGCGGCCTTCTTCGCCTCGGCGCCCAAGATGGCCGCCATGGCGATGGTGATCCGCGTCTTCATCGGCGCCTTCCCCGGCGCGATTCATGACTGGCGCCAGATCATCGTCTTCATCTCGATCGCCTCGATGGGCCTTGGCGCCTTCGCCGCGATCGGCCAGCGCAACATCAAGCGCCTGCTCGCTTACTCCTCGATCGCCAATATGGGCTATGCGCTGGTCGGCCTCGCTGCCGGCACGGCCGAGGGCGTGCAGGGCGTGATGACCTACATGGCGATCTATCTCGCCACGACGCTCGCCGCCTTCGCCTGCGTGCTGATGATGCGCCGCGACGGCAAGCTGGTCGAGGACATCTCGGAGCTCGCCGGCCTGTCCCGCACCAATGGCTGGATGGCCTTCGCGATGGCGATGATGATGTTCTCGCTCGCCGGCATCCCGCCGCTCGCCGGCTTCTGGGCCAAGTGGTACGTCTTCCTGGCCGCGATCAACGCCAAGCTCTATGTGCTCGCGGTGATCGGCGTGCTGACCAGCGTCGTCGGCGCCTACTACTACCTGCGTCTCGTCAAGGTGATGTATTTCGACGAGCCGAAGCCGGCTTTCGAGAAGTCGGATCTCGGCGTGCGCACCGTGCTGCTGGTCTCGGCGCTCTTCGTGCTGGTGCTCTCGCTGGTTCCGGCGCCGCTGTTCGACACGGCGGCCGCTGCGGCGAAGTCGCTGTTCTGAGCTGACGGCGCGTGCTCGGTGAGGCGGCCCGCGCCGCGGGCTATCGGTTGATCGTCCGCGACGAGGTCGGCTCCACCATGGAGGAGGCCCGCCGCGCGCTCGATCAGGGCGAGCCCGGCAAGCTCTGGATCGTCGCCCGCAGCCAGAATGCCGGCCGCGGCCGCCATGGCCGGCAATGGGGCTCGCCCCCCGGCAATCTCTACGCCAGCCTGCTCCTGACCGATCCGTCCGAGCCGGCTTTGGCTCCGCAGCTCGGTTTCGTCGTAGGCCTCGCCCTGCACGATGCCGCCGCGAAGCTGCTCGGTCCGGCCGCATCCGGCCTCAGGCTGAAATGGCCGAACGACCTGCTGCTCGACCGGGCCAAGACCTCCGGGCTGCTGCTGGAGGGCGAGAGCCGGGCAGGGCGCTTCAATGTCATCGTCGGCTGCGGCGTCAATATCGCCTCCTGCCCCACGGACACGCCGTACCCTGCGACCTTCCTCAAGGCCGTGGCGCCGCAGGCCAATGTCGAGGCCATGCTGACCGGCCTGAGCGATGCCTTCGCCCAGCGCTTCGCCATCTGGTCGCAGCCCGGTGGCTTCGGCCCGACCCGCGCCGCCTGGTTGGAGCGCGCCGCCTTCCTCGGCGAGACCATCACCATCCGCCTGCCCGAGGGGCCGCTCAGCGGCGTCTTCATCGGTCTCGACCCGTCGGGGCGCCTCGAACTCGAAACCGAAACCGGCCGCCGCGTGATCGATGCGGGCGACCTCTTCTTCGGGCCTCCGGGCTGACCGTGCCTATTGCCCGGCCTCCGTCGATCTGGAGGCCATCTCGCTGGCGTGCTAGGGCTCGTTGCCATCACGCGGCATAGATCAAGCCATTGCCAGAATCAGGATTGCCAGTGACCCGCTCCTCCGACCAGCTCGTCTTCGTTCCCCTCGGCGGCCTCGGCGAGATCGGCATGAACGCCGCTCTCTACGGCTTCGGGCCCGAGGGCCGACGAAAGTGGATCCTGGTCGATTGCGGCCTGTCCTTCGCCGGGCCGGAGGTGCCGGGCGTCGATATCGTCCTGCCCGATCTGCGCTACATCATTGAGGAACGGGCGAACCTTCTCGGCATCATCATCACCCACGCCCATGAGGATCATATCGGCGCGCTCGCCGCGCTCTGGCCCTCATTGCGCGCCCCGGTCTACTGCACGCGCTTCGCCGCCGGCCTGCTCGCGACGCGCCGCCTTTCCGAGCCAGGCGCGCCGAGTGTCGACATCAATGTCGTGCCGCAGGGCGGAGCGATCACGCTGGGGCCCTTCGATATCGAGTTCGTGCCCGTGGCGCATTCGATTCCGGAATCGAACGCGCTCGCCATCCGCACGCCGGCCGGCCTCGTCGTCCATACCGGCGACTGGAAGATCGATCCGACGCCGCAGGTCGGCCTGCCGACCGACGAGAAGCGCCTGCGCGAGCTTGGCGAGGAGGGCGTTCTGGCGCTGGTCTGCGACTCGACCAATGTCATGCGCGACGGCATCAGCCCGAGCGAGGCCGATGTCGCCGCCAAGCTGAAAGAGCTGATCCACTCGGCGCCGGGCCGCGTCGCGGTCACCACCTTCGCGTCGAACGTGGCACGCTTGCGCGCCGTCGCCGAGGCGGCGATGGCCGATCAGCGCGAGGTCGTGGTCGTCGGCCGCGCCATGGACCGCGTCATCGATGTCGCCCGCGAATGCGGCTATCTCGACGGCATCCCCGGCTTCCGCGCGGTCGATGCCTATGGCTATCTGCCGCGCGACAAGGTCGTGGCGCTGGTCACCGGCAGCCAGGGCGAGCCGCGCGCCGCGCTCTCGCGCATCGCCTCGGACGACCATCCCGAGATCGCGCTCTCGCCCGGCGACCGCGTGATCTTTTCGTCGCGCACCATCCCCGGCAACGAGAAGTCGGTCGGCAACATCCTGAACGCGCTCGCCCGCGACAAGATCGAGATCATCACGGACCGGACCCATCTGGTCCATGTCTCCGGTCACCCCCGCCGCGAGGAGATGGCCCGGCTCTATGGTTGGCTGAAGCCGCAGATCGCGATCCCCGCCCATGGCGAGGACCTGCATCTGGCCGAGCATGAAACCTTCGCCCGCAGCCTCGGCGTGAAGCATGTTCTGCGCGCCGGCAATGGCGACGTGGTCGCGATCTCGGGAGAGGGCGCCCGCAAGGTCGATGAGGTCCGGCATGGCCGGCTCTATCAGGACGGTGCCGTGCTGGTGAACGCTCTTGAGAAGACCATTCAGGAGCGCCGCCGCCTGTCCTTCGCCGGCATCGTTTCGATCGCGGTCGCCGTCGACGACAAGGGCGGCATCGCCGGCGAGCCGGAGATCGCGGTGCTCGGCCTGCCGCCGCGCACGCTCGGCGGCATCGATTTCGACGAATATGTCGCCGATACGGTCGGCGATCTCCTCGACAATATCCCGAAGGCCCGCCGCCGTGATCCCGAGGCCCTGCGCAACGCGCTGGAGCGCGGCGTGCGCAGCGCGGTCAATGAGGAGTGGGGCAAGAAGCCGCTGGTGCATGCGCTGGTGATTGAGGTTTAGGGTACGGCCCGTATGAACTGTGCGCCGTCATCCCGGGCGTAGCGAAGCGAAGACCCGGGATCCATACCGGAACGGTTCAGGCATGGATCCCGGATCGGCGCCGCTATCGCGACTTGTCCGGGATGACGCCGTGTTTCTGAGTTGAATGGATGTGATCGGGAAGAGAGACATGATCGGACGCCTGAACCACGTCGCCATTGCGGTGAAGGACTTGGAAGCCTCGACGGCGCTCTATCGCGACACGCTCGGCGCGCGCGTGTCGCAGCCGCAGCCCGAGCCGGAGCACGGCGTCACCGTCGTCTTCGTCGAACTGCCCAATACCAAGATCGAATTGCTGGAGCCGCTCGGGGCCGACTCGCCGATCGCCAAGTTCCTCGAGCGCAACGCCGATGGCGGCATCCATCACATCTGCTACGAGGTCGACGACATCCTCGCGGCACGCGACCGGCTCAAGGCGCAAGGTGCGCGCGTGCTCGGCTCGGGCGAGCCGCGCATCGGCGCCCATGGCAAGCCGGTGCTGTTCCTGCACCCCAAGGATTTCCTGGGCACGCTGGTCGAACTCGAACAGGCCTGACGACGATGACCGACATTGCTTTTCTCGGCCAGCCGGAAGCCGGCTCGCCGCGCCCCTTCAGCGCCGCGACCGTCGCGGGCGGCCTCGTCTTCGTCTCCGGGCACTCGGCGCCGCATGACCCGGCGCGCGGCATCCACCGTGGCCAGACCCCGGCCGAGGAGGTCCGCAACGCGCTCGGCCGTGTCGCCGAGATCCTGGCCGAGGCCGGGAGCTCCCTCGACCGCGTCGTGCAGATGACGATGCTGATCACCGACCCGGCCGACTACGTCGCCTGCAACGCCGAATACGTGAAGCACTTCCCGGGCGGCTTACCGGCCCGCCATACCGCACGCTTCGGTGTACCGACCGAGGCGAAGGTCGCCTTCTCCTGCATCGCGCTCGCGGGGAAAGCGGCATGAACATCGTCGGCGGCCTCGCACTCTATTTCGTGATCTGGTGGATCACGCTTTTCGCGGTGCTGCCCTTCGGCATCCGCAGCCAGCATGAGGCGGGCGATGTCGTGACCGGCACCGAGCCCGGCGCGCCCGTGCTGCCGGGCTTGCTGAAGAAGGCCGTCATCACCTCGCTGATCGCGGCGGTGATCTTCGCCGGCGTCTGGTATGTCTGGGTGACCTACGACATCTGAAAATTGGCACGTCCGCTCAAGGTACCGCCCAAGAAAAAAGGCAAGGCCGATGCCTTGCCTTTGGTAGTCCGCTTTTACCGCTGCACCGGCACACGTCTCAAAGAGCGTGCGACTCGTTTTGCAAAGCGGGCGTTTGCTCCTCCCGAGACCTGGTCCGCAGCGCTTCGACTGGCAAAGCGCTCCCAGCGCCGGAAGGATTAGCCGATTGTGACGGCGCTGTCATCAGTTTAGGCAGCTTCAGCCTGGAATTTTTGCAAGATTAGTCTTCCTTGCACTTGTGCAGTGCAGCAAGGGCAGGCGGCTGATCGACGCGATGCCTTGTTCCGGCCAAAGGATAGGGCTATCGACCGGCATCCGCCGGGCTCGCCGGCGGCCATGGAGATTTTCATGCTGCGCAGCTCGCTCGCCGCCCTTGCCGTCGTCGCCTCGCTCGGTTTCGCCCAGGCTCAGACGCCGAAGCCCGATCCCGAGAACACCGTCATCCTCGAGACCAAGGACGGCCCGGTGACGATCCGCCTGCGGCCGGACCTCGCGCCGAAGCATGTCGCGCAGATCAAGACGCTGGTGAAGCGCGGCTTCTATGACGGCATCGTCTTCCACCGCGTCATCGACGGCTTCATGGCCCAGACCGGCGATCCGACCGGCACCGGCACCGGCAAGTCCGACCTGCCGAACCTGCCCGCCGAATTTACGCCCACGCCCTACAAGGTCGGCTCGCTCGGCATGGCCCGTTCGCAGTCGCCGGATTCGGCGAATTCGCAGTTCTTCATCTGCTACGAGGGCTGCGGCTCGCTGACCGGCCAGTACACGCTCTTCGGCGAAGTGGTTTCCGGCATGGACGCCGTCCGCAAGATCAAGAAGGGCTCCAGCGCCAATAACGGCCAGGTCAGCGGCCCCGACAAGATCGTCCGCATGCGCATGCAGGCCGACGCGAAGTAAGCCGGCTCATAGCAGCAAGGGCGAGCCGGGGAGGGTACGGCGATGGTTCGAACGGCCCTGGTCGGGATCGCCCTGGCGCTCGGCATGGGCGGAGCCTTCGCGCAGGACACGCGCGATCTCGGCCTGCCGCCGCCCTCCGGCTCGCAGAATCCGGTTCTGCCCCCGCCTTCGGGCTCACAGAACCCGATCCTGCCGCCGCAGAGCGGCCAGCGCTACAATCCCGGTGTCGGCGGGCCGTTCAGCGGCGACGACATCCCCGGCCTCGACCAGCGCCGGCTCGGCACCCCGCGCGTGCTGCGCGGTGGCGGCGAGATCGGCCTGATCGGTTCGGTCACGCCTGACAATCCGCCAGAGAGCATTGAAACCGTCGATCGGCTCGACGAGATCGCCCCGGCGATCCGCCGCTGCTGGGACCCGCCGCCGCTTCCAGGCGATCTGACGGGCGCGATGGTTTCGCTCCGCTTCAGCCTCCGGCGCGATGGCAGCCTCTTTGGCCAGCCGCGCGTCACTTGGGAAACCAAGCGCGGCGACGCCGAGTTTCAGCGGCGCTTCAGCGATTCTGCGGTTGCCGCGATCCGCTCCTGCACGCCGATGAGGTTGTCGGCGGGCCTCGGAGCGAGTATCGCGGGGCGACCCTTCACCATCCGCTTCCACGGCCGCACGCGGCTCAATGAAAGGCAAACCTGATGTCCCTCGATCCCGAGAACACCCTCGTCATGGAAACCACCAAGGGCAAGGTGGTGATCAAGCTGCGTCCCGATCTCGCGCCCGGCCATGTCGAGCGCATCAAGCTGCTCGCCCGCGAAGGCTTCTATGACGGCATCGTCTTCCATCGCGTCATCGACGGCTTCATGGCCCAGGTCGGCTGCCCGCACGGCACCGGCACCGGCGGCTCGAGCTATCCGGACCTGAAGCAGGAGTTCAACGCCGAGCCGCATGTCCGCGGCATCTGCTCGATGGCCCGCGCCCAGAACCCGAACTCGGCCAACAGCCAGTTCTTCATCGTGTTCGACGATGCCCGCTTCCTCGACAAGCAGTACACCGTCTGGGGCCAGGTCGTCGAAGGCATGGAGAATGTCGACACCATCAAGCGCGGCGAGCCGGTGCGTGATCCCGATTCGATCGTTTCGATGAAGGTGATGGCCGACGCGGCCTGAGGACTGAGGTCTTCCCACCGTCATGCTCGGGCTTGACCCGAGCATCTCCTGCCAGAGATTCTCGAGTTTCCGCCCGAGAATAACGTGCGTCATCCCGGGCTTGACCCGGGATCCATGCCAGAGCGTCTCCCGACGAGGTTCAGGCATGGATCCCGGCTCTTCGCTTCGCTCCGGCCGGGATGACCGCGCGGGGATAGGGCCAAGAACGAGTTCTGCCGGATGAACGTCGATCTCTTCGATTTCGACCTGCCCGAGGAGCGTATCGCGCTCAGGCCCGCAAGCCCGCGCGATGCGGCGCGGCTGCTCGTGGTGCGTCCCGATGCGCCCGAGCCGCTGGAGGATCGCGGCATCCGCGATCTCGTCTCGCTGCTTCAGCCCGGCGATGCGCTCGTCCTCAACGATACGCGCGTCATCCCGTCCCGCCTGCGCGGACGGCGCTATCGCGGCGCGGATTCGGCCCGCGTCGAGATCATGCTGCACAAGCGCGAGAGCGAGGATCGCTGGCTCGCCTTCGCCCGCCCGGCCAAGAAGCTGGCGCTGGGCGAGCGCGTGGTTTTCGATTCGGAGGCCGCCAGCAATGCCTGCGAGCTCGGCCGCCTGCATGCCGAGGTGATCGCCAAGGGCGAGGGCGGCGAGGTCGAGCTGCAGTTCAGCCTGACCGGCGCCTATCTCGACGAGGCGATCGCGCGGCTCGGCGAGTTGCCGCTGCCGCCCTATATCGCCGGCAAGCGCCCGACCGACAGCGCCGACACGGCCGATTACCAGACCAATTTCGCCCGCAAGGATGGCGCCGTGGCCGCGCCGACCGCGGGGCTGCATTTCACGCCGGAGCTGCTGGCGGCTCTGGAGGCGCGCGGCGTCGGCCGGCATTTCGTCACGCTCCATGTCGGCGCCGGCACCTTCCTGCCGGTGAAGGCGGATGATACCGACGAGCACCGGATGCATGCCGAATGGGGCACGGTCTCAGCCGAAACGGCGGCAGCGTTGAACGCCGTCAAGGCGAAGGGCGGGCGCATCATCTGCGTCGGCACGACCTCGTTGCGCCTGATCGAGAGCGCGGCGGCGGAGGACGGCACGATCAAGCCTTTCTCGGGCGACACCGCGATCTTCATCACGCCGGGCTACCGCTTCCGGGCGGTCGATCTCCTGATGACGAACTTCCATCTGCCGCGCTCGACGCTGTTCATGCTCGTCTCCGCCTTCTGCGGGCTCGACGTGATGAAACGCGCCTATGCCCATGCGATCGCAGCGAATTACCGCTTCTACTCCTACGGCGACGGCAGCCTGCTCTTCCGGGCAGGGTGATCGTAGAGCGAACCACCTCTGTCATTCCGGGGCGCGCCGCAGGCGCGAACCCGGAACCCACGACTGGGTGAGATGCTAGACAATCCGACCGGGCAAGGGCTCGCCCGGTCGTGGGTTCCGGGTTCTTCGCTTCGCGAAGCCCCGGAATGACAAAGGGCGTGGAAATCAACCCTCACTTCATCGGCAGCGCCGGCACGCCCTTCTGCCAGACCGGCCAGTCCGCGACGATGTGGTCGACCACCTTCGAACCGACCGCCTCGATATTGGCGACGGTCTCGGCGAAGCCGCCGGCCGTCTGCCCCGGCGCCGGGTCGAGATGCTGCAGCGTCGTCTCGTTGGGGTTGCCCTGGTCGAAATTGACCGCGCCGCGCAGGCTCATGATCCGGTCGGTGCCGAATTGCCGCTTGATCACCAGCGTGATCGCCGCGGCCTCCATCTCGGTGATCACGTAATCGTCGGCGCCGTAGAGCTTGGCCATGTATTGCGCCTCCTTCGACAGGCCCGGCCCGTGGAAGAAGGTATCGCCGGTCATATGCGTGCCGACCTGGACGGAGGGAGCGGCTTGCGCCTGCTTGTCGGGATAGCGCATGCGGTACTGCTTCGCGGAATCCGAATCCTGCAGGTTCGCGCGCGAGCCGAGCCTCACCGCCCATTTCACCAGCACCGGATTGAGCTGGAAGACGCGATAGGCCTCATAACCCTTGCGCGGCATGAACACCGGCTCGCCGGGCTTGCCTTCCTCCGGTGCCCAGCGGTGGCCGAGATCGTAGTCGACCAGCCAGCTCCCCCAGGAGACATCGCCGATCGTGCCGCGCGAGGGCGGCGTGCCGGCGACGCCGCTCAGCACGAAATAGGCCTGCGAGAAGTCGTAGGCGGGGTCGAGCAGGATCGCCTGCATCGAGGATGATGAATTGACCTTGCCCATGCCGAGCACGCCGCCGCAGACGCCGTCGCCATTGCAATAGACCGGCTTCAGCGCGCCCTTGACCTCGTGCGGCTGGCTCGCCTTCCAGTAGCGCTCGTACCAGTGCTGGAACTCACCGGCGCGGTCTCCGGTATTCTCGCCGATCTCGAACATCGCGGCGATGAAGACCTTGACCTTGATCGGCTGGGTCTGCGCGGCTGCGGGCGTCGCAAGCGCTCCACAGGCGAAGGCGGCAAGAGTGAGGGCGGCGAGGCCGGCCCGTCTGGTTGTCGTCTGGTTCATGGAATTCTCCACGGCCGAAAGCTGAAAGGGCCGTCCGGATCGGCGCAGCAAGGGCCGGGCCGATTTTGCCACGGTCGGAGTGCCATCGTCCATCATGGCCTTGCCCCATGCGCTGAACCGGCTCGCATTCCCCGCCCGAAAATGCTACCGGGCTCCCAACAGGGATCAAGACAGTCAAATGGCCGATATTTTTCGCGAGATCGATGAGGAAGTCCGCCGCGACAAGGCAGCGGAACTCTGGAAGAAATATGGCTGGGTCGTCACCAGCCTCGCCGTGCTGGCGGTGCTGGCCGTCGCCGGCTGGCAGTACTGGCTGCATCGCGAGAATCAGGCCTCGCAAGCCGTCGGCGCACGCCTCGAAGCCGCGCTGAAATCCTCGCGCGATGGCGACGCCACCCAGGCCGAGACCATCCTGAAGGAATTGTCGACCACGGCGCCCGCCGGCTATCGCCTGATCGCCCGCTTCCGCCTCGCCGCGGAAACGGCCAAGCGCGGCGCTGCTGCCGGCGCCACCGCCTTCGATGCGCTCGCCGCAGACGCCTCGCTCGACCAGACCTCTCGCGACCTCGCCAAGCTGCGCGCCGGCATCCTGCGCGTCGATCTTGCTCCCTATGCGGAGGTCAAGGCCGCGCTGGAGCCGCTCGCGACCGCGCAGGGCGTCTGGCGCCATACCGCCCGCGAATTCCTTGGAATCGCCGCGCTCAAGGCCAACCTCTTCGAGGACGCCGGGCGCTGGTTTGACGCGGCGATCACCGATCCGCAGGCGCCGGCGGCCCTGCGCCAGCGCGTCGAGCTTTATCTCGCTTTGGTCCGTGGCGGTCCCGTCACGGTGAAGAACTGAACCGGAGCCTTGCTCCAACGGCGCCGCCGCCCCGGTTTCCCGCTTCGGTGGGCCGGGACGACGGCGAAAATGTGTGAAATCTGATGACAGCCATCGTCGCCCTGATCGGGCGCCCCAATGTCGGCAAGTCGACGCTGTTCAACCGGCTGGTCGGCAAGAAGCTCGCCCTGGTCGACGACCGGCCGGGCGTGACGCGCGACCGCCGCGAGGGTGACGCCACCCTCGGCCATCTCCGCTTCAAGGTGATCGATACTGCCGGCCTTGAAGAGGCCGACAAGGATTCGCTCGCCGGCCGCATGCGCGCCCAGACCGAGACCGCGATCGCGCAGGCCGATGTCGTGCTCTTCATGATCGACGCGCGCCTCGGCATCACGCCGATGGACCAGCCTTTCGCCGATCTGGTGCGCCGCTCCGGCAAGCCGGTGATCCTGCTCGCCAACAAGGCCGAGGGCAAGAAGGGCACCGAGGGCATCATCGAGTCCTACGGGCTCGGCCTCGGCGATCCCGTGCCGTTCTCGGCCGAGCATGGCGAGGGCACCTCGGACCTGCTGGAGGCGCTCGCGCCTTACATCCCCGACGAGCCCGAGGACGACGAGGACGAGACGGCCTGGGCCGACGTTCCCGCCGCCGATTCGGATGGCGAAGAGGATATCGATCCCGATCGCCCGCTGCGTGTCACCATCATCGGCCGCCCGAACGCCGGCAAGTCGACGCTGGTCAACCGCATGATCGGCGAGGAGCGGATGCTGACCGGCCCCGAGGCCGGCATCACCCGCGACACCATCTCGGTCGACTGGGAATGGCGCGGCCGCAAGGTCAAGCTCTTCGACACCGCCGGCATGCGCAAGCGCGCCCGCATCGAGGAGAAGCTGGAGAAGCTCTCCGTCGCGGATTCGCTGCGCGCGATCCGCTTCGCCGAGGTCGTGGTCGTGCTGCTCGATGCCACCATCCCCTTCGAGAAGCAGGACCTGACGCTGGTCGACCTGACCGAGCGCGAAGGCCGGGCGGTCGTCATCGGCCTCAACAAATGGGACCTCGTCGCCGACAAGCAGGGCCTGCTGGCCGAGCTCAAGGAGAAGGCCAACCATCTGCTGGCGCAGGTACGCGGCGTGCCGATCATCCCGCTCTCCGGCCTCGCCGGCGAGGGCATCGACAAGCTGATGCAGGGCGTGTTCTCGGCTTACGGTGTCTGGAACCGCCGCGTCTCGACCGCGCGGATCAACCGCTGGCTCGAAGGCGTGCTCTCGGCGCATCCGCCCCCGGCCGTCGCGGGGCGCCGCATCAAGATCCGCTACATGACGCAGGCCAAGGCCCGGCCGCCGACCTTCGCGCTGTTCGGCAACCAGCTCGACCATCTGCCGGTGTCCTACACCCGCTATCTCGTCAACAACCTGCGGGAGGCGTTCGAGCTTCCGGGCACGCCGATCCGCCTGCATCGCCGCGGCGGCGAGAATCCCTATGACAAGGAGCGCAAGGGCTGATGAGGATCGCGGTCGTCGGCGCCGGTATCGCCGGGCTTTCCACTGCCTGGTCGCTGAACAGGCGCGGGCATGAGGTGACGCTGTTCGAGCAGGCACCGCAGATCCCCAATCCCTATGCGGCCTCCGGCGACCAGCACCGCATCATCCGCCGCGCCTATGGCGGCGCCGACGGCTATGCCCGCACGATCACCGAGGCCTTCGAGGCCTGGGACGAACTCTGGGCCGATCTGGGCAGGCAGCATTACGCGCCCTGCGGCGTGCTCGGCATCTCCCAGACCGAGGGCGACGAAGGCGAGGAGTACCGCGAGGGCCTCGACCGCATGGCCTCGCCCTACGAGCTCTACGACGCCGCCGAGACCGCTCGGCGCTACCCCTTCATCGATCCGGCGACGATCCGCTACGCCTATCTCAGCCCGGAAGGCGGCGCGCTCTTCCCGGCCCGCATCGCCGCCGACATGGTGCGCCTGCTGCGCGAGCGCGGCGTCACCCTGCGCGAGGGCGCGACGGTGACCTCGATCGATCCCGAGAGCGGCCGCATCGGTCTCGCGAATGGCGAGGCGGCGAGCTTCGACCGCATCGTCGTCAGCTCCGGCGCCTGGGTGCTGAAGCTCCTGCCGGAGCTTGCCGATGTGCTCACGACCTATCGCACCGCCGTGGCCTATCTCGACCCGCCGGCTGACCTGAAGGCGGCCTGGGAGGCGGCGCCTGTCATCGTCGATGTCGGCGGTACGGTCGACGGCTATGTCCTGCCGCCGGTCGACGGCACCGGCCTCAAGGTTGGCGCCGGCGTGCACAAGCGCCCGCGCCAGCCCGACGAGGAGCGCGAGCCGCGAGCGGACGAGGGCGAGCAGATCCGCGACTATTTCTCGCCGCCCTTCGCGCGCATCGCCGAGTACCGGGTCGAACGCGTCGTGACCTGCGCCTACACCTTCACGGCGGACCGCAAGTTCCTGTCGCGGCAGATTGGCCGCGTGACGGCGGTCTCGGCCTGCTCCGGCCATGGCTACAAGTTCGGCGCGTCCGTCGGGCGGCGCGTCGCAGCTGCCGTCGAGAGCGGCGATCAGGCCGGCCTGCTGCGCTGGCTCAGGGCCGAATAGCGATCGCGGGCGCGCGCATGATCGAAACCGTCAGCGCGCTCTTCGTCGATGCCGACCGGAAGGTCCTGCTCGGCCTGCGCGCTTGCTGGAAGCAGGCCTGGCCCGGCCATTGGGATGCGATCGGCGGCAGGGTCGAGCCTGGCGAGGCGCTGGAACAGGCCCTGCTGCGGGAATGCCACGAAGAGGTCGGCCTGACGCCGACGCGCTATGAATTGGTGCTCTCGGAAGCCGAGCGCTTCCCCGAGCGCAACGGCGCCGCGCTCCACCACATCTATGTCGTCAGCGCCTGGGAGGGCGGGGCGGCGGTCAATCTCGTCGACGAACACGATGAGATCCGCTGGTTCGGCCTGGATGAGATGGCGGCCCTGCCGAACCTCACCATTCCCGATCTGATCACGCTGGTGCGGGCCTCGCTGGCGCGCGGCTGAGCCTGTTCAGGCCGGCATCTGCGGGGTCAGCACCTTGCCCTGCGGGAAGTCGAAGATCTTGCCGCTCTCGGACCAATCCGGCGCGGCCAGCCTGACCAGATGCGGTGCCAGCTCCTCCGGCGTCTTCAGCGTCTGCGGGTCTTCGCCCGGCATCGCCTCGGCCCGCATCCGGGTGCGCAGGGGGCCGGGATTGACCAGCATGAGCTTGACCGGGGTCGTCGCCGTCTCGGCCGCATAGGTGCGCCCCAGGGCCTCCACGGCAGCCTTTGAAACCGAATAGGGCCCCCAATAGGCCGTGCACTTGTGGGCAGCGCCCGAGGTCATCAGTAGGACGCGGCCGGCATCCGAAGCGCGCAGCGCCGGGTCGAGCGCCTTGAGCAGGCGCCAGTTGGCTGTGACGTTGATCTCGAGGACCCTGGCCCAGTCCTTCTCGGTGACATGGTCGAGCGGGCTCAGCGAGCCGAGGATACCGGCATTGGCGAGCAGGATGTCGAGCTTGCCCCAGCGTTCCGTAACGGCGTGGCCGAGCTTCTCCAGCCCGCCGGCGTCGCTGAGGTCGAGCGGTACCAGCGTGGCACTGCCGCCGATCGCGACGATCTCGTCGTCGAGTTCCTCCAGCGCGCCAGCCGTGCGGGCGAGCGCGATGACATGCGCGCCCGCTTCGGCAAAGGCGAGGGCGGCGGAACGGCCGATGCCGCGCGAGGCGCCGGTGACGAGCGCGACGCGCCCCTGCAGTGGTTTGGTCATGACGGACGCAGCCCCGGTCTCATCAAGCGCTCGTCATCCCGGACAAGCTGCGAAGCAGCGCCGATCCGGGATCCATTCCGGAGCGCTGCCAATGAAGGTTCAGGCATGGATCCCGGGTTTGCGCTTCGCTTGCCCGGGATGACAGCCCGCTCGCGAAAAGATCAGCCGGCTTCGGCCAGCAGCGAGATCTGCTGCTTGGCGCTCTCGCCGACCATATCGGTCAGCGAGGTCGGATAGTCGCCGGTGAAGCAGTGGTCGGTGAATTGCGGCCGGGCCGGGTCGCGGCGCTCGTGGCCCATCGCCCGGTAGAGCCCGTCCACCGAGATGAAGGCCAGCGAATCCGCGCCGACGAACTGGCGCATCTCCTCAAGCGAATGGGTCGCGGCCAGCAGCTTCTCGCGGTCGGGCGTGTCGATGCCGTAATAGTCGGGATGGGTGATCGGCGGCGAGGAGATGCGGAAATGCACCTCCTTGGCGCCGGCCTCGCGCATCATCTTCACGATCTTGAACGAGGTCGTGCCGCGCACGATCGAATCGTCGACCAGGATGATGCGCTTGCCCTCGACCACCGAGCGGTTGGCCGAATGCTTCAGCTTGACGCCGAGCTCGCGGACCTTCTGCGTCGGCTCGATGAAGGTGCGGCCGACATAGTGGTTGCGGATGATGCCGAGTTCGAACGGGATGCCGCTGGCCTGGGCATAGCCCAGCGCCGCCGGCACGCCGGAATCCGGCACGGGCACGACGACGTCGGCTTCGGTCGGCGCTTCCTGCGCCAGCACCGCGCCCATTGCCTTGCGGCGCTCATAGATGCTGCGGCCCTTCACGATGGAGTCGGGCCGGGCGAAGTAGATGTATTCGAAGATGCAGGGCCGCTCCGCTGCCGGCGGGAAGGGCTTGTGGCTCTCGATCCCGGACTCGGAGATGATCACGACCTCGCCGTTCTCGATCTCGCGGACGAACTTCGCGCCGATGATGTCGAGCGCACAGGTTTCCGAGGTCAGGATCGGGCAGCCGTCGAGCTCGCCGAGCACCAGCGGGCGGATGCCGAGCGGATCGCGGGCGCCGATCAGCTTCTTGTTGGTGATGCCGACGAAGGCATAGGCGCCCTCGATCTGGCGGATCGCCTCGATGAAGCGATCGACGAATTGCTGCTTGCGGCTGCGCGCGACGAGATGCAGCAGAACCTCGGTGTCGGAGGTCGACTGGTAGATCGCGCCGTCGCGGACGAGGTTGCGACGCAGCGTCAGCCCGTTGGTCAGGTTGCCGTTATGCGCGACGGCGAAGCCGCCGCCATGCAGCTCGGCGAAGAGCGGCTGGACGTTGCGCAGGATCGTCTCGCCCGTCGTCGAGTAGCGGACATGGCCGATGGCCTGCTTGCCCTTGAGCTTGTCGATGACGCTCGCTTCCGAGAAGGCGTCGCCGACGAGGCCCAGCCGGCGCTCCGAATGGAAGCGCTTGCCGTCGAAGGAGACGATGCCCGCCGCCTCCTGGCCGCGATGCTGCAGCGCATGCAGGCCGAGCGCGGTCAGCGCCGCGGCATCGGCATGGCCATAGATGCCGAAGACGCCGCATTCCTCCCGCAGCCGGTCGGCATTGGGGTCGAAGGCGGTATCACGCTCGGTTTGCGAGATCATGTCGCGCTCCACGCAGAGGGCTTGTGCTGATGTTCTACGCGCTAATTAGGGACGGGCTGGGGCAGGTGCAACCGGCGCCGGCGTCGCGGGGCTGCGCGGTTCCTCCGCCGGGGCCTCCGGCGCGGTCTCGGCGCCGGGCTTCTTCAGCAGGTTCTTGAAGAAATCGGCCTTCATGTCTTGCGGCAGCATGGCGATCAGCGACTGGCCGGTCTCCTCCAGCACAGGCTTGGCCTTGGCGTCCTTGGCCCAGCTCGGCAGCTTCTCGCTGCCGACGAGCCCGGTGAAGAAGGCATAGCCGATCACCGCCAGCAGCAGGCCGCGGGCCGCGCCGAAGACGAAGCCGAGCGTGCGGTCCAGCGCGCCGATGCGCGAATCCAGCACGAAATCGGAAATCCGGGCCGTGATCAGCGAGACGACGATCAGCGTGCCCAGGAACAGGGCCGCGATCGCGGCGACCAACGCGATCGTGTCCTGCGCCGAGCTCGCCGGGATGTACTGCTTCACGAAGGGCACGAGCTGGGGATGGAACACCCAGGCCACGGCCGCCGCTGCGACCCAGGAGGCGATCGCCAGCACTTCGCGCGTGAAGCCGCGCACGGCCGCGAGCAAAGCCGAGATCAGAACCACGCCGATGACGACGAGATCGAGAATGGTGACAGGCATGGGGAGGGCCGCTTTGCTATGGTCAGGTACCGACCGGCCGGAGGCAGGGCGGCCGTTTCGGCTTTGCTATACGCGTTCCCGGGCTTTCAGTCACCCTTCCGGCAAAGTCATTTCACATCTCTGCGAGGTGCGCGCGCGGCAATATCGGCAACGAGTTCCGTGACATGGCCGAAACGGCGCAGGTTCAGGCCGTTGCCGTCGCCGTGATCGGCGCCGCCGCTCGGCATCAGCGCGGCCTCGAAGCCGAGCTTGGCCGCTTCCCTGAGGCGCGCCGCTGCGACCGCGACCGGCCGAATCGCGCCCGAAAGCGCGATCTCGCCGAAATAGACCGCCTCCTGCGGCAAAGTCGCCCCGCTCAGCGACGAGACCAGCGCGGCAGCGACTGCGACATCGGCCGCCGGCTCGTTGACGCGCAGGCCACCCGCGACGTTGAGATAGACGTCGTGCTGGCCGAGCCTGAGGCCTCCATGCGTCTCGAGCACCGCCAGCACCATGGCGAGCCGGCTGTTCTCCCAGCCGACGACGGCGCGCCGCGGCGTGCCGAGCGCGGTCGGGGCGACCAGCGCCTGGATCTCGACCAGAACCGGCCGCGTGCCCTCCATGCCCGCGAAGACGGCCGCGCCCGGCGCCGGCTGGTCGCGGCCGGCGAGGAACAGTGCCGAGGGGTTGGTGACTTCCGACAGGCCCTTGCCGGTCATCTCGAAGACGCCGATCTCGTCGGTCGCGCCGAAGCGGTTCTTCTGGCCGCGCAGGATGCGGAAGGAATGCGCGCCTTCGCCTTCGAAGGAGAGCACGGCGTCGACCATGTGCTCGACCACGCGTGGTCCGGCGATCTGGCCGTCCTTGGTGACGTGGCCGACGAGGATCAGGCAGACGCCTGACGTCTTGGCATAGCGGATCAGCGCCTGTGCCGAGCCGCGCACCTGCGTCACCGTGCCCGGCGCACTCTCGACCTCGCCGGACCACATCGTCTGGATCGAATCGATCACCACCAGGGCAGGGCGCTCGCCCTGATTGAGGGTCGCGACGATGTCCTCGACATTGGTCTCGGCCGCGAGATCGACCGGCGCCTCGGCCAATCCCATGCGCTCGGCCCGGAGCCTGACCTGCCCGGTCGATTCCTCGCCCGAGACATAGACGACGCGCCGCCCGCCCATCGCCAGCGCGGCGCAGGCCTGCATCAGCAATGTCGACTTGCCGATGCCGGGGTCGCCGCCGATCAACAGCACCGAGCCCGGCACGAAGCCGCCGCCGGTGACGCGGTCCAGTTCCCCGATGCCGGAGACGATGCGTGGCGCATCCTGCGTCTCGCCCTTCAGCGTCTCCAGCGCGAAGACGCGGCCACGCGCCCGGCCGCCTGAGGAGGGGCGGCCGCCGCCGGGAACGGGTGCCGCCTGCGCATCCTCGACCAGCGAGGACCATGTCCCGCAGGCGTCGCACTTGCCCTGCCAGCGGTGATAGACCGCGCCGCAGGACTGGCAGTGATAGGTCGGACCGCGCTTGGCCATCGCTAGATTGTCATTCCGGGGCGCGGCACAGCCGCGAACCCGGAATCCACGACGGGCCGCGACTTATTCCGAAGGCGGTGGCAACCGCTCGCCCGGTCGTGGGTTCCGGGTTCTTCGCTGGTGCGAAGCCCCGGAATGACAAGGGAATGCCCCACCTTCTACAGCCCCACATAACGCCGGTGATAGCGACGGCCGAGGCTGGTCAGTATCTCGTAGCCGATCGTCTTGGCGCCGCCGCCGACCGTCTCCAGGTCGAGAGGGCCGCCGATGAGCGTCACGCTCCCGCCGCGCTTGGCGGTATCGGCGGGGGCGTCGGTGACGTCGATGATGATCAGGTCCATCGAGACCGAGCCGACGAAGGGACAGGAGACGCCGTCGATCAGCACCGAGCCGCCGGTCGAGGTATCGGTCCAGCTGCCGTTGCGCGGATAGCCGTCGGCATAGCCGAGGCAGATCGTGGCGAGCTTGCGCCTGCCCTTGGCCGTCCAGCGCCCATTATAGCCGACTTGCGTGCCGTCCTCGACCTCGCGGGTCTGGATGATCGTCGCCTCCAGTCCCACGACCGGCTTCATCGGGTTCGGCTGCCCGGGCGTCGGATTGCCGCCATAGAGCGCATAGCCCGGTCGGGTCAGCTGATAGGACGGGCAGTCCTTGAGGAAATGGCCCGACGAGTTCTTGAGCGAGGCCGGCACATCCGGCAGCGCCGCGGCGATCTCGGCGAAGGCGGCGATCTGGCGGGCATTGGCCGGATCGGTCTCGTCCTCCGACGAGGCGAAATGGCTCATCAGCAGTCCGATTCCCGCCGCCGCGATCACGCCCGAGCGCTCGCGGGCGAGGTTGAGACCCTCGCCCGGCCAGAGGCCGAGCCGGTTCATCGCCGTGTCGACATGCAGCGCCGCCGGCCGGACCTGCGCGCCGGTCTGCCGGAACGAGGCCCATTCCAGCAATTCCTCATGCGAGCCCAGCACCGGCGACAGCCCATGCGCGGCGAAGGTCTCGGCGGCGCCGGGCAGCAGGCCGTTCAGCACATAGATCGTGGCGTCCGGCGCGACCTTGCGGGCGCGGATGGCTTCAGAGATGTGGGCGACGAAGAAGCTCTTGCAGCCGGCCTTGGCCAGCGCCGTCACGGCCGGCTCGATGCCGATGCCGTAGGCATCCGCCTTGACCACGGCTCCGGCCTCTGTGCCGGCACGTTGTCCGAGCAGGCGCCAGTTCGAGACCAGCGCGTCGAGATCGATGGTGAGGGTCGCGCCGAAGGCGGCGGAATCAGGCAGGTCGGCAGGCATCATTCACGGTCCGGCAGGCGCATCTCATCGGCGCGATCCGAGAAGCGTGTCACATCCGCGTCGAACTGCAAGGCCACCGCGCCGGTCGGGCCGTGACGCTGCTTGCCGATGATCAGTTCGGCGACGCCGTGCATGGCTTCCATCTCGAGCTGCCACTTGTTGTGCTCTTCGGTGCCGGGGCGCGGCTCCTTGCCCTTGAGGTAATACTCCTCGCGATAGACGAACATCACCACGTCGGCGTCCTGCTCGATCGAGCCGGATTCGCGCAGGTCGGAGAGTTGCGGGCGCTTGTCGTCGCGATTCTCGACCTGGCGCGAGAGCTGCGAGAGCGCGATGATCGGGACGTTGAGCTCCTTCGCCAGCGCCTTCAGGCTGGTCGTGATCTCGGTCAGCTCCTGCACGCGGTTCTGGCTGTTCTTCGACGAGCCGGAGAGGAGCTGCAGGTAGTCGATGAACAGGACGTCGAGCCCCTTCTGGCGCTTCAGGCGGCGCGCGCGCGCCATCAATTGCGCGATCGAGATGCCGCCGGTCTGGTCGATATAGAGCGGCAGCTTTTCGATCTGGGCGGCGACATCGGTCAATCGGGCGAAATCGCCCTCGGTGATGCGGCCCTGCCTGATCTTGTAGGAGGAGATGCTCGACTGCTCGGCGACGATACGGGTCGCGAGCTGGTCGGCCGACATTTCGAGCGAGAAGAAGCCGACGATGCCGCCGTCGACCGACTTGATCGAGCCGTCCTCCTGCCGCTCGCCGCGCCACGCCTTGGCGATGTTGAAGGCGATATTGGTGGCAAGCGAAGTCTTGCCCATGGCGGGGCGTCCGGCGAGCACCAGCAGGTCCGAGCGCTGCAGGCCGCCCATGCGCTGGTCGACGTCGCGCAGGCCGGTTGAGATGCCGGAGAGACCGCCGGCGCGCTGGTAGGCGCTGGCCGCCATGTCGATCGCGAGGCGCAGCGCCCCGTCGAATTTCTGGAAGCCGCCCTCGTAACGGCCCTTTTCGGCAAGCTCGTAGAGCTTGCGCTCGGCATCCTCGATCTGCTCGCGCGGCGCCATCTCGACGGGAGCGTCATAGGCGACGTTGACGAGGTCCTCGCCGACGCCGATCAATTGCCGGCGCACGGCGAGGTCGTAGATCGTGCGGCCGTAATCGGCGGCGTTGATGACGGTCGTCGCCTCGGCCGCGAGGCGGGCGAGATACTGGCTCGGCGTGATCTCGCCGAGATCGAGGTCGTTGACGAAGGTCTTGAGCGTGATCGGCGTCGCGATCTTGCCGGCGCGGATCATGCTCGACGCCAGCTCGTAGATGCGCTGATGGATCGGCTCGAAGAAATGGTCCGGCTGCAGGAAGTCGGAGACGCGATAGAATGCGTCGTTATTGACCAGGATCGCGCCCAGCAGCGCCTGCTCGGCCTCGATATTGTGAGGCTGGACGCGGAATTCCGCCTCGCGGTTGTCGAGGCGGGCGACGAGAGCTGTAGCGGTGGCCATGGCCGTCCCGATAAATCAATGCTGACTGATAATTCAAGCCGACAATCAGCCGCGGAAGCTTGCGCTCCGGCATGGCTGAGTCGGGCAGAAAATTACCTTAACATTCTGACAATCGGCGCCAGCAGGCTTCGGTTCCATCCACCACTTTGCACAGCCTCCGAAATGAAAAAGGCGCCGTGTTGCCACGGCGCCCTTGACTCGATTCGGGAGCGATAAGGCTCAGAGCTCGACGTCGCCGGCCTCGGCCAGCGCCGCGCCGACCTCGAGGCCGAGATCGTCGAGATCGAACTTCTCCTGGGCCGTGACGTTCTCGCCGGCAGCCTGGCGCTGAGCCTCTTCGGCCGAGCGGGCGATGTTGACGGTGATCGTGACCGAGACTTCCGGATGCAGCACGACCGGGACGGTGTGCAGGCCGAGCGTCTTGATCGGGGTGTTCAGCGTCACCTGGCCGCGCGAAACGTTGAAGCCGTCCTTGGTCAGGGCCTCGGCGATATCACGGGTCGAGACCGAACCGTAGAGCACGCCGGACTCGCCCGACTGGCGCAGGATGGTGACGCTCTGGCCGTCCAGGCGCTCGGCGACGGCGTCGGCCTCGGACTTCAGCTCGAGGTTGCGGGTCTCGAGCTCGAGCTTCTGGCTCTCGAAGCGCTTCTTGTTGTCCTCGGTGGCGCGCAGCGCCTTGCCGCGGGCGAGCAGGTAGTTGCGGCCGAAGCCGTCGCGAACCTTCACGATGTCGCCCATCTGGCCGAGCTTGGCGACGCGTTCGAGCAGGATCACTTCCATGGGTCTTCTCCTTGTTTTTGTCTTCAGACGTAGGTTTCAGGAATGGTTAGGCGGAGGCGGCAGCGCGGCCCGCTTGCGTAGGCCGAGCAGCGTGTCGATGACGCCCGCGATCGCGAGCAGCGGCGTCAGAACGGCCTGCATCACGACGAGGGCGACATAGATCGAGATCAGCATCGGCAGCCGCCAGGGACGGCCGCGCGAGATGTCGTGCAGCGTGGCGAGCCCGCTGAACATGAAGGCGGCGAGCAGCGCGCCGGCCATGGCCATGGCGGCGACGCCGATGAAGCCGCCGGTCGTCGCGACGAAACCCGTGGCGATCAGCAGCAGCAGCGCCTGACGCGGCAGCGTCGTCGACGGGATGAAGGGCCAGGGCCGCGGCAGACGGTCTGACATCTTCACGGTGCGGGCCGCGAGCCAGAGATTGGCGGTGATGGTGGTGACGAAGGAGGCGCCGATGCCGAGCGGAACGGCCGGGGCCAGGCTCTGCGCGAGTTCCTTGACCTGCACGTCGCCGGGCAGCGCGATCAGCTTGCCGCGCACCATCTCGTTCAGCAGGTTCTCGATCATGCGGGCGATCACCGAGCGATAGGTCTCGTAATCGGTGGTCATCACCAGCGCGCTGCCGACGGTGGCGAGCGCGGCGGTGGCCGCGATCCAGAGCAGCAGGTTGCCGAGCGGATACCATTCGACCCGGCCATCGGTGTCGTCGCGGGCAAGAAGTGCGAGATAGGCGATCCACCAGGCCGGCAGGCCGATGATCAGGGCAAAGGCGATGCCGCCGGTGGGGGCGAGCGCAACCGCGACGGCGAGCGCGCCCGCAGCCGTGGCGAACAGCCCGGAGCGGTGGTTCCAGCCCAGCGATGCGATGAAGATCGGGAGGGGAGCGGCCGAATACAGCACGGCAGCCAGCGGCGATCCGGTGATCACCACTGAGAAGAGCAGGGCCGAAACGAGGCCCGCGCCGATGCCGACGATCGGAATCATAAGTCCGTCCTGCTGTCCCGCTGCTCGCAAGCCTTGCGGCTCGGCAGGGTGAGAGGCTTCTGGCCTCAACGAACCCGAGGGAGTTTCACCGACGGGCGACTGGTTGATCTTGAAAGCGAGAACCGGAGGCGCGTGAGGCGCCTCCGGGATTTATCGGTATCCGGAACCGGTGAACGGCTCAGCGGATGACGTAGGGCAGCAGGCCGAGGAAGCGGGCGCGCTTGATCGCCTGGGCGAGCTCGCGCTGCTTCTTGGCGGAGACCGCCGTGATGCGGGACGGAACGATCTTGCCGCGCTCGGAGATGTAGCGCGAGAGCAGACGCACGTCCTTGTAGTCGATCTTCGGGGCGCCTTCGCCCGAGAAGGGGCAGGACTTGCGGCGGCGGAAGAAGGGGCGACGGGCGCCAGCGGATGCAGTCGACATTCTCAGGCCTCCGCTTCGGTGGTTTCGGTCGCTTCGTCGTCACGACGCGGGCGATCACGGCGCGGGCCGCGATCGAAACGGTCGCCGCCGCGCTCCGGACGGTCTTCGCGGTCACGCTTCTGCAGCATGGCCGACGGACCTTCCTCGAGCTCCTCGACCTTGACGGTCATGAAGCGCAGGACGTCTTCGTTGATGCGCATCTGGCGCTCCATCTCCAGCACGGCGGCGGAGGGAGCCTCGATGTTCAGCAGCGTGTAATGCGCCTTGCGGTTCTTGCGGATGCGGTAGCCGAGGGACTTGACGCCCCAGTACTCGACCTTGCGGATGGCGCCGCCATTCGCTTCGATCACGCCCTTGAAAAGCTCGACAAGAGCTTCGACCTGCTGCGCGCTGACATCCTGCCGCGCGAGCAGCACATGCTCGTACAATGCCATATGTGGCCTTCCTTGTTTCACCCTGCTTCGCCCGGCGCGGAGCCCTCCGAGCCCTGGATAAGGCCCGACAGGATTTCATCGAAGGCGGAGACACGGGATGACGGTTCGGGAAACGAGCCTGCGCCGATCCTTGCGGACATGCGCCATCCGTTCAGCCTCCGGCCGAACAAGCAGATGGCGGTGGTTACAGGGTCCGATGCGTCATGGCAACCGGAATCTGGTGTGGAAGACCGCCCATCCGGCGGAAAAGATGGGCCTTGTGCTTGACTTGGCTGCTAAACCGATGTGACAGCCCCGTCATAATACATAAGTAGTGAAGAACGAGGCGTTCCACGCATGACCACAGCCTTCATCTTCCCGGGCCAGGGTTCGCAGGCCGTCGGCATGGGCAAGAGCCTGGCCGACAACTTCGCCGTCGCGAAGGCGGTTTTCGACGAGGTCGATGCGGCCCTGTCGCAGAAGCTCTCCGCCGTGATGTGGGACGGCCCTTCCGAGGAGCTGACCCTGACGGCTAATGCCCAGCCGGCCCTGATGGCGGTCAGCCTTGCGGTCGTGCGCGTGCTCGAAGGCGAAGCCGGGCTCGATCTGAAGCGCGATGCCGCCTTCGTCGCTGGCCATTCGCTCGGTGAGTACTCGGCGCTGGCCGCCGCCGGCACCTTCTCGATCAGCGATGCCGCCCGCCTGCTGCGCATCCGTGGCGACGCCATGCAGAAGGCTGTTCCGGCCGGACAGGGTGCCATGGCGGCGCTGCTCGGCGCCGAGCTCGATCTCGCTCGCGAGATTGCGGCCGCCGCGGCCCAGGGCGAAGTTTGTGAAGCGGCCAATGACAATGGCGGCGGTCAGGTCGTGCTTTCCGGTGCGAAGGCCGCGATCGACCGCGCCATCGCCCTTGCTGGCGAGCGCGGCGTGAAGCGTGCCATGCTGCTGCCGGTCTCCGCGCCCTTCCATTGCGCCCTGATGCAGCCCGCCGCCGACGCCATGCGCGACGCCTTGGCCAAGGTTACGATGCAGGCGCCGGTCGTTCCGGTCGTCGCCAATGTCGGCGCCGCGCCGCTGAGCGACCCCGATGCGATCCGGGCCTCGCTCGTCGCGCAGGTCACCGGCACGGTGCGCTGGCGCGAATGCGTGCAGGCGATGGCGGCTGCCGGGGTCACCGATTTCGTCGAGGCCGGCAGCGGCAAGGTGCTGGCCGGGCTGGTCAAGCGTATCGTCGCGGGCGCCGCGCCGGTCTCGATCGGCACGGCTGAGGACATCGCGGCCTGGAAGGCCCGCAAGGCTTGATATCGTCGCATCAAACCGAGAAGTGGTTCCCACTTTCGGTCTGATGCGGAGTGCAGAAACCCAGGACGGGCTGCAGCGGCAGGATGCCGAACAAGGGGAGCGAACATGTTTGATCTGACCGGCCGCAAGGCCCTGGTCACCGGCGCGACCGGTGGCCTCGGCGGAGCCATCGCCCGGACGCTGCATGCGCAGGGCGCCAGCGTCGCGATCTCGGGGACGCGCGCCGAAGCGCTGGAAGCCCTGGCGGTCGAGCTCGGCGAGCGCGTCGTGATCGCGCCCTGCAACCTCTCCGACAAGGATTCGGTCGAGGCCCTGGTGCCGACCGCCGAGGAGAAGCTCGGCGGGCTCGATATCCTCGTCAACAATGCCGGCATCACCCGCGACAACCTGTTCATGCGCCTCAAGGACGAGGACTGGGACAGCGTGCTCGCGGTCAACCTGACGGCCGCCTTCCGCCTGTCGCGCGCCGCCGTGAAGTCGATGATGCGCCGCCGCTATGGCCGAATCGTCGCGATCGGCTCCGTCGTCGGCACGACCGGCAACCCCGGCCAGGGCAACTACGCTGCCGCCAAGGCGGGGCTGATCGGCATGTCCAAGGCGCTGGCCGCCGAGGTCGCCAGCCGCAACATCACCGTCAACGTGGTCGCTCCGGGCTTCATCGAGTCGCCGATGACGCAGGCCCTCAACGACAAGCAGCGCGAGGGCATTCTCGCCGGCGTGCCGATGGGCCGCCTTGGCGAGGGCGCCGATGTGGCCGCGGCCGTGGCCTTCCTCGCCAGCACGGAGGCCGGTTACGTGACCGGGCAGACGCTCCACGTCAACGGCGGAATGGCAATGATCTAGGGGCGTTAGCGCTCATTTTAGATCGGTTTTGATAAGTCTGCGGCGCACTCGCCAGCCCGTAAAGGTTGTGTTAACTAGCGCCGTCGCGCTGCCGCTGGGCGATCCGAGGGGACTTGACGAAACCTCGGTTGTTGCGTTTGTGCAGGCTTCGAGCTTTCCGGATCGCGGACATCGTCAGGTGGCGCGGCGGCTCGGAATGAGATCCCTCCACCGCGTCGCATCCCTGCGATGCGTTTTCAGTTTCTAAGTCTAAGGAAAAGACCCATGAGCGATGTTGCCGAGCGCGTGAAGAAGATCGTGGTCGAGCACCTCGGCGTCGAGGCCGACAAGGTCGTCGACGGCGCCAACTTCATCGAGGACCTGGGCGCGGACAGCCTCGACACCGTCGAGCTCGTGATGGCCTTCGAGGAAGAGTTCGGCGTCGAGATCCCCGACGATGCGGCCGAGACGATCGTGACCGTCGGCGACGCCGTGAAGTTCCTCTCCGCGAAGAGCGCCTGATCGGCCCTCAGGGTCGATCCACGCAGAAAGAGCCATGGCTTCTCGCAGTTATCCGATGCGGCGCGTCGTCGTGACCGGGCTCGGCATGGTGACGCCGCTTGCATGCGGCGTCGAGCCGACCTGGTCGCGCCTTCTGGCCGGCGCCAGTGGCGCTGGCCCCATCACCAGTTTCGACGCCAGCGACCTGCCGGCGCGGATCGCCTGCAACATCCCGCGGGGTGACGGCAGCGACGGGACCTTCAATCCCGACCAGTGGATGGAGCCGAAGGAGCAGCGCAAGGTCGATGACTTCATCGTCTTCGCCATGGCGGCGGCCACGCAGGCGTTGCAGGACGCCGGCTGGAAGCCTGAAAGCTACGAGGATCAGATCCGCACCGGCGTCGCCATCGGCTCCGGCATCGGCGGGCTCGGCGGCATCTACGAAGCCTCGCTCCTGCTCAAGGAGCGCGGCCCGCGCCGCCTCTCGCCCTTCTTCATCCCCGGCCGCCTGAGCAATCTGGCGGCGGGCTACGTCTCGATCGAGCACGGGCTGAAAGGTCCGAACCATGCCGTCGTGACCGCCTGCTCGACCGGTGCGCATGCGGTCGGCGACGCTGCCCGCATGATCGCGCTGGGCGATGCCGAGGTCATGGTCGCGGGCGGCGCCGAATCGGCGATCAACCGCATCGGCATTGCCGGCTTCTGTGCCTGCCGCGCGCTCTCGACCGGTTTCAACGATACGCCCGAGAAGGCCTCGCGCCCCTATGACAGGGACCGCGACGGCTTCGTGATGGGTGAGGGCGCTGGCGTGCTCGTGCTCGAGGAGCTCGATCACGCTCTGGCTCGCGGCGCGCGCATCTATGCCGAGATCGTCGGCTACGGCATGTCGGGCGACGCCTATCACATCACCTCGCCCTCCGAGGATGGCGATGGCGCCTATCGCTGCATGCAGGCCGCGCTGGATCGCGCCGGCATCACGGCTGGCGATCTCGACTACATCAACGCCCATGGCACCTCGACGCCGCTCGGTGACGAGATCGAGCTGCGCGCCGTCGAGCGCCTGCTGGCCAATGCGCCCAAGCGCCCGTCCATGTCCTCGACCAAGTCTGCGACCGGCCATCTGCTGGGGGCTGCCGGTGCGATCGAGGCGATCTTCACTGTGCTCGCCATCCGCGACCAGGTTGCGCCGCCGACGATCAATCTCGACAATCCGTCCGTCGAGACCGAGATCGACCTGGTGCCGCATGTCGCCCGCAAGCGCGAGATCGACTACGCGCTGTCGAATTCCTTCGGCTTCGGCGGGACCAATGCCTCGCTGGTGATGCGGCGCTATCGACCCGAACAGTGAGCCGCTGCGAGATAGCGCGGTTTCGCCATAATCTTGGGTAGAGTCTGTAGCCGATGCGGCCGAATGCGTGATTCCGCGTTCACAGCCGCGAGGAAACCGGCTCTAATGCGACCGTCCGGCTTCGGTGCGGTCGCCTGCCCACTCCGGCAGGCGCGGTCAGGTTGCACCGTGCCGAGATCATCTACCCCGTGCTGCGAGCGTCTTGATCGTGAATGATACGCCCCGCGTCGCCCCGAAGAGTCCGAGCGAGGCCCTCAAGCCCGTAGCGCCGCCGGCGCCGCCGCCGAAGGTCCGTCGCCGTCGGCGCAGCCCTTTCCTGTCCATGCTGAGTGGTCTGTTCACGGTCGCGCTCGTCGGCGCCGGCGTGGTGGGTGCCGGCATCGCGATCGTCTCGAACCAGAGCAAGGCGCCGGGGCCGCTCGCCAGCGACCGCACCCTCATCATCCCCAAGGAAAGCGGGCTCACCGAGATCACGGAGCTGCTGCAGCGCGAAGGCCTGATCGAGCATCCGCTGAGCTTCCGCATCGCGGCCATCGTCAGCGGCGACTGGCACAAGCTGAAGGCGGGCGAGTACCTGTTCAAGGCGCGCGTCAGCCCGCAGGAGATCCTCGGTGTCATTTCCAGCGGCAAGTCGGTCGAGTATTCGATCACCATCCCCGAGGGGCTGACGAGCGAGCAGATCGTCGAGCGGCTGCGGAACAACGAGCTTCTGACCGGCGATATCGCGGAAGTGCCCAAGGAAGGCTCGATCCTGCCCGACACCTATCGCTTTCCGCGCGGCTTCTCCCGGAAGGGCATCCTCGACGTGATGGCGCGCAGCCAGGTCGCGGTTCTCAGGAATATCCGCATTCCCGCCGGCCTGCCGATCAAGACGACCGAGGAACTGGTCATCCTCGCCTCGATCGTCGAGAAGGAGACCGGTCGCGCCGACGAGCGCCCGCGTGTCGCCGGCGTCTTCATCAACCGCCTGAACCAGAAGATGCGGCTGCAATCCGACCCGACGATCGTCTACGGCCTCGTCGGCGGCAAGGGCACGCTCGGCCGGTCGATCATGCGCAGCGAGATCACCCAGGCGACACCCTATAACACCTATGTGATCAACGGCCTGCCGCCGGGCCCGATCGCCAATCCCGGCCGCGCCGCCATGGAAGCTGTCGTCAATCACTCGCGGACCAAAGACCTCTACTTCGTTGCCGACGGCAGCGGTGGCCACGCCTTCGCCGAGACCCTCGAGCAGCACAACCGCAATGTCGGGCGCTGGCGCCAGATCGAGACGACGCGTTCGCAGCAGCAGGGCGGCAAGCCGCCGGCGGACAGCGTCGACAAGGTCGAGCCCCCGGCCGGCCCCGACAATCGCACCGAGGCGCCCGCCACGACGCAGCCAGCGGCCGACAATGCCGGCTCCGCCGGCGTTCCGGTCGCCCAGCCGGTCGGAACGGTGGCGGGCACGCGCGCCCGCGCCTTCGACGCTTCGGAAGGCACGACACGGGACCCGCTGCTCAACAAGAGCTTCGACTTGAACTCGCCGAAGCAGGTTCCGCAGCTCAAGCCCTGATCTGCCGGCCGGAAGGCTCTCAATCCCCATTTTCCGGCAGCGGGCCGCTTGCTGTCGCGGATGCGCGCCACTACGGTCCCGCCCGATCTTACACGAAGGCGGCAGGGGCAATGGCCATCGAAAGCATGACGGGGTTTGCCCGTGCGGCAGGAACGGCCGGAGTCCACGGCTGGGCCTGGGAGATCCGCAGCGTCAACGGGCGTGGGCTCGATCTGCGCGTCCGTGTTCCACCCGGTTTCGAGGTCCTCGCCGAGGCGGCCCGCAAGCGGCTGGGTGGCGCCTTCTCGCGCGGAACGCTTCACGTCAATCTCGCCGTCACCAGCGATGCCGGCCCGCCGCGCCCGCGCGTCAACGAGGCGGTTCTCGCTGCGCTGCTTGAGGCCGTGGAGAGGCTGCCGCCCGCTGCCGGGATCAACCCGCCATCCTATGACGGGCTGCTCGGCATCCGCGGCGTCGTCGACTATGCCGACGAGGCGCAGGATGCGCTGAGCGCGGTCGAGGCGCCGGCTCTGGCCGGTCTCGAGGCCGTCACCGACGCCTTGAAGGATGCGCGGGCCGCCGAAGGACGCGCGCTTGAAACGATTGTCCTCGGCCATCTCGAAACCATCGCCCGGCTCGCCGGCGAAGCGGAGCATCACCCCGCCCGCAGCAGCGAGGCGATCCGCGCCCGGATCGCGGCGCAGGTCGAGACGCTTCTGGGAGCGAATAACGGCTTCGAGCCCCAGCGCCTTCACCAGGAGGCTGCGCTGATCGCGGTGCGCGCCGATATCCGCGAGGAGATCGACCGCCTGCAGGCTCATGTCGTGGCTCTGCGCGAGCTCCTGTCCAAGGGCGGCCCGATCGGCCGCAAGCTCGATTTCCTCGCGCAGGAATTCGGCCGCGAGGCTTCGACGCTTTGCGCCAAGGCCAACGATCCCGGCCTGTCGCGTATCGGGCTCGAGCTGCGCACGGTCGTCGACCAGATGCGCGAGCAGGTTCAGAACGTAGAGTGAGCCCGATGGCCGATACCCTTCATCCGGCCCGCCGCGGCCTCATGCTGATCCTGTCCTCGCCCTCGGGCGCCGGCAAGACGACGCTCACCCGCAATCTCAAGAGCGAGAACAATCTCGACCTCTCGATCTCGGTGACGACCCGCGCCAAGCGTCCGTCGGAAATCGAGGGCGTGCATTATCGCTTCATCGACCGCACGGCCTTCGACACCATGCGGCAGCACAACGACCTGCTGGAGTGGGCCGAGGTCCATGGCAACGGCTACGGCACGCCGCGGAAGGAGGTCGAGGCTTCGCTGGCGGCGGGGCGCGACGTGCTGTTCGACATCGACTGGCAGGGCACCCAGCAGATCGTGAAGAAGGCGCGGGCCGACGTGGTCACCATCTTCATCCTGCCGCCCTCGATGGCGGAACTTCGTTCACGCCTGATCCGCCGCGCCGAGGATGCCGAAGAGGTCATCGTCAAGCGCCTCGCCAATGCTCGCGACGAGATCGCGCGCTGGAGCCAGTACGACTACGTCATCGTCAACCACGATCTTCAAACGGCCTATGAGCAGATCAAGGCGATCCTGACGGCCGAGCGCCTGAAGCGCAGCCGCGCCGTCGGCCTCACCGATTTCGTCGACCAGCTCCTGACCGAACAACTGCCCTGATCAGCGGGCGCCACAACCCCTGTCATTCCGGGGCGGCCGGAGGCCGAACCCGGAACCCACGACTGGGTGAGCCCTTTCAGCCGCATGATCGCCAACACTCGCCCAGTCGTGGGTTCCGGGTTCTTCGCTAAGCGAAGCCCCGGAATGACGAGGATGTACCTAGCGCTGCGCGGCCAGCGCGTTCGCCAGCCTGACGAATCCCGAGACCGGGATCTCCTCGGCTCGCGCCGTCTCGGCGAGGCCCGCGGCTTCGATGATCGGCGTCGGGTCCGGCAGCACGGCCTTCAGGCTCTGCCGCAGCATCTTGCGACGCTGTCCGAAGGCCGCGAGCGTCACCCGCTCCAGCAGGCGCCGGTCGCAGGGCTCCGGCTGCGCACGCGGTATGAGCTGGACGATCGACGAGGTGATCTTCGGCGGCGGCACGAAGGCGCTGCGCGGCACGTCGAACAGGATCTTCGTTTCGCAGCGCCAGTTCGACAGCACCGCGAGCCGGCCGTAATCGGCCCGCTCGTCCGGCGTCGCGACGATGCGCTCGGCGACCTCGCGCTGGAACATCAGGGTCAGCGAATCCCACCAGGACGGCCAAGGCTCGAGGCTGAGCCAGCCGACCAGCAGCGGCGTGCCGATATTATAGGGCAGGTTGGCGACGATCCGCGCCCGCCCGCCGCCGAGATGGGGCGTCAGGTCGACCGCCAGCGCATCGCCGTCGATGACCTCCAGCCGCCCCGGATAATGCGCCGCGATCTCGGCAAGCGCCGGCAGGCAGCGTCGGTCGCGTTCGATCGCGATGACGCGGCCCGCGCCATTGGCCAGCAGCGCCCGTGTCAGCCCGCCGGGGCCGGGACCGATCTCGACCACCGTCTGGCCTTCGAGTGGCCCGGCCGAACGGGCGATGCGGCTCGTCAGGTTGAGGTCGAACAGGAAATTCTGGCCGAGCGCCTTCTGCGCCATCAGCCCATGGCGCTCCACCACGTCGCGCAGTGGCGGCAGGTCGTCGATCTGACTCATGAAGCGGTGTCCGCGAGATTGCGTTCGGCCATCCGGGCGGCGAGTTTCAGCGCGGCGCAGAGGCTGTCCGGTCGCGCGATGCCCTGGCCTGCGATGTCGAAGGCCGTGCCATGGTCCGGCGAGGTCCGGATGAAAGGCAGGCCCAGCGTGACATTGACGCCCTCGTCGAAGGCGATCGTCTTGATCGGGATCAGGGCCTGGTCGTGATACATCGCCAGCGCCGCATCGTAGCCGGCGCGCGCCCGCGCATGAAACATCGTGTCGGCGGGGTAAGGGCCGCGTGCGTCGATACCTTCGGCCTGCAGCTGGGCGATGGCCGGCGCGACGATCGCCTCGTCCTCGTGACCCATCGTGCCGTTCTCGCCGGCATGCGGATTGAGCCCGCTGATCGCCAATCGCGGCTGGGCGACACCGAAGCGGCTGCGCAATTCCGCCGCGACGATCCGGCCGGTTTCGACGATGAGCGCCGTGGTCAGCAGCTCGGGCACCCGGCGTAAGGGTTCGTGGATCGTCACCGGGACGACGGCGAGTTCCTCGCACCAGAGCATCATCACCGGGCGCGGCGCGATGCCACCCTGAGCCGCGAGATGCGCGAGGTATTCGGTATGGCCGGGATGCTTGAAGCCGGCTTGGTAAAGCACTGATTTTGCGATTGGATTGGTCACGACGGCGGCGGCCTCGCCGGCACGGACGGCCGCGACCGCCCGGTCGATCGAGTCGATCGTGCCGCCGGCCGTCGCCGGATCGGGCTTGCCCAGAATGGCCCTGCCTGCCCCGGAAGCGAGCGGGATGACGGGCAGCATCTCGGCAAAGGCGGCGCCGGCATCGCCCCAGTCGCAGAGGCGGAGCGGCACGCTCCAGCCGAGCCGGCCGGCGACAGCGGCGAGATGGTCGGGGTCGGCGATGCAGGCGAAAGCAGGAAGCGCGCGCTCGTGACGTTCAAGCCAGGCACGCAGCGTCAGCTCCGGCCCGATCCCGGCCGGATCTCCTTGTGTCAATGCGAGCGGCGTTGCCGGCAAGACGAACTCCGCGGCCTGAAGGGAGGGCCGACCCGCTGATCCGGGCCGGCGCTGCGACTAGTTCGAGCTGACACCGTCGCTCGACGAGCTCGAGCTGAGGTTCTGCGAATAGCTGATCTCGCCAAGCGTGCGCAGTTCGAGGCGGAACATGACTGTACGCGTGTCTTTCGTCGATCCGGCCTGACGATCGGCATAGCTCTGCGAATAGCTGATGTCGAAGACCGTGCACTCGTCGGTATAGTTGAGGCCGAACGAAGTCGACGCGGTCTGGAACGGACCCGTATTCGGGTAGATCGGCACCGCGGCCACGGCCGGAGCCGCCAGATAGGATGCGTAGGCATCCCGGTAGCGTTCGCGGTCGTACTTGTACTTGTCGAGGTCGAACAGCACGCCGGCGCGCAGGCGCCAGTTCTCGGCCACGCGCAGCGAGCCGTTGAGCGACAGACCCTCGCGGCGCCGCGAGATGCCGAGATCGGGCTGCGGCTCGTAGCGGCCATAACCGACCGAGGCGGTGATGATGCTGTTGGCATAGGTCGCGGCGGCGTCGATCCGCTGGGCCTCGAAGGTCGTCGCGTTGAGGCGGGTCGCGCCGGTCAGGAAGAAGCCCTTGAACGGCGAGAGCTGGGCGCGGGCGACATAGTCGGAGTTGCGGGTTTCGAGGCCGGAATTCAGGCCGGTATTGAGCATGTCGCCGCTGGCGAAGGAATTGCGTCCGCCGAGCTGGAAGGACTGGCCGATGAGCAGGTTGGCGAACGCCTCCTTGCCGAAACGGCCGGTATAGAGCGCGCCGACATTCGCGCGCGTCCCGCCTTCGACGCGGTCGAAGCCGGAGAACTTGCCGCTCCATTCGAACAGGTTGTTGGCGTCGAAGACGAGGCTCTGCGCATCCTCGTTGGCGACGCGCAGGCTGTTCGTCTCGTTCGGGCGGGCAACCACCTGGGCGACCGGCTCGATGATATGGGTGCCCCAGCCGGTCTTGGCGACGAACGGGTAGCGGTACATCAGCCCGATCGCCGGCATGACCCGGCCGAAGACCTCGTCCGAGGTGTCGGCGATGGTCGCGACGCGCGAGTTGATCAGCCCGGTGGTGTCGGGGTTGACCGAGAAGATATCGGCCCGCACCGAGGCGTAGGGCGTCCACATCTGGCCGAGCGGGTCGATGAAGTTGCGCCGCCAGGCAACCTGTGCCGTGGCCCGGGAGACATTGCCGGCCAGCCCGCGCACCAGGCAGTGATTCTTGTCGTAAACGGCGCAGCCGTCATAGAGCGAATAGCTCGGCGTCGTGATCAGGTAATTCTTCTGCTGCGGCAGCTGCGTGAAGGCAGCTGTATCGCGCGTCAGGCTCGTGACGTTGGCGGTGAACGAGAGCTCGCCACCCAGGAAGGACGGCTTGTGGACGCGCTTGTCGTAGTCCAGCACCGGCAGCACGACGGGCTGCTGCTTCTGCCAGTCCTGGTAGTTCAACGGCTGGAAGTAGTAGCCGCGCAGGTCGAACCAGGCGCTCTCGCTCTGGCCGTTCAGATAGGCGGTCGAGATCGCTTCCTGCAGATAGGTGGTGGTGCTGAGGCTCTCGTTGCGAATGCGGTAGTTCTTGTAGAACCAGCGATCCGTCGACATCGAGGCGTTCCAGCCCACCGTCCAGCGCGGGTTGATGAAGAACTTGCCGTTCGTCTCCACCGAGCCGCGGAACTCCTTGTCGCGCGGGCCGAGCGGGCTCGGCAGGAAGGCGTTCTTGTCCTGTTGGAAGATGCCCGAGGCCCGGATCGTATAGGACCCGTTCATCAGGCGGTGCCGCCATTCCGTCTGCCCCAGGAAGCCCTGGCGGCTGAAATAGGTCGGCGTGAACGTCAGGTCGTAATTCGGTGCCAGATTGAGGAAATAGGGCAGGCCGACGCCATAGCCGAGCGCCGAGGTGTTGATGAATTTCGGCGACAGGAAGCCGGACTTGCGCTTCACCGTCGAATCCGGGCCCGACATATAGGGGATATAGGCCATCGGAATGCCGGCGAATTCGACCCGGGCATCCTCGTAATAGATGGTCTGCTCGGACTTCTTGTGGATGATCCGCGCAGCGCGGACCTGCCAGAGCGGCGGCCGCTCCGGGTTGTCCTTGCAGGGCTCGCAGGCCGTGTAGATGCCCTTTTCGAAGACGAAGGTTTCGCCGTCGGTGCGTTCGGCGCGCGGTGCCGAGAAACGGGTCTTGTCCGGGTTCACGACGCGCAGCGAGTCGATGAAGCCGTCGCGGAAATCGTCGGTCAGGTTGAACTTGTCGCCGGTGATGACCGTGCCGTTGGATTCGGTGATCCGGGCATTGCCGATGGCGGTGACGCGCTTGTTGCCCTGGTCGTAGATGACGCGATCGGCCTCGATCGTCCGGCCCTGGTACAGGATCTGGACGTCGCCGACGGCCGCGACCGTCTTCTTGTCGTTGTCGTAGACGAGTTCGCGCGCATCCACGACCATCCGGTCCTGCGGCTTGGCCGCAGCGGCGGTCGCAGGCTTGGGCTGCGCACCGGCCGCCCGATTCTGGGCGTGGGCCGGCCCGGCCAGCAGATAGGCCAGGCTGGAGGCGAGAGCCGTCGCCGCAGCGAAGTGCGCTAGCCGGTTCACTCCTGGACCCATCTCGTAAACTCGAAATTAACCATAGGCACAGTACGTTTCACCCATCTTCCTGATGGAGGAGGGCGAGTGCTCCCAGCATTGCCCCCAATGCTGCAGGCAACCACGCCGCGACGATCGGATTGACGATTCCCGACGATCCGAGTTCCTCCGACAGTTGTGTCGCCACATAGAGCACGAACCCCGCGGCGACGCCACCTATCACCAGTTTGGTCACACCACCAAATCTGAAAAATCTTAAAGAAACGGATGCTGCCACCAGCACCATCGCGATCAGCAGCAGCGGGCGCGCCATGAGCGATTGGTAGCGCAGCTCATAGGGCGTCGTGTCGAGCCCGGCGCGCTGCGTCCGCTCGATCACCGCAGGCATGGACCAGAAGCCCACCGCGTCAGGTGGGGTGAAGCTCTGGCGCATCTGTTCAGGCTCCAGCGTCGTTGCGAGCACGTAGCTCTTATAGCTCTGTGGCTCTTCCGTGGCGGAGGTGGAGCGCGCGTCGCTCAACTCCCAGTGCCCCGGGCGCAGCACGGCCTGCCGGGCGTCGATTCGCTCCTTGAAGCTGCCGTCGGGATTGAAGATGAAGAAGGCGACCTGGGACAGGCCGTCCTCGTCGGGCAGGGCGCCGGCGGCGCGGATGATCGCCTGGCCGTCGACGCTGCGCTGCCTCAGCCAGATTTCCTTGGGCAGGCCGGATTTGCCGCCCGAACGCACGAACAGGCGTGTTTCGAGAGCCGTGGCCTTGCGCTTCAGCTCGGCGGCGACGGGGTTGTAGATCATGATCGAGACGAGCCCGATCACGCCGGCGACGGTGGCGGCGGGTTGGAGGAACTGCCAGGCCGAGACGCCGACGGAGCGGGCGACGACGAGCTCGAGCTTCCGGCTCAGCGTCAGCAATGCGAACATGCCGCCGAACAGCGCGGCGAAAGGGAAGATCTGCTCGGCCACGGCCGGGGCCCGGAACAGGGCAAGCTGCACGATTCGCGGCGTTGTCGCGATCGGGGAATCGCCGGCGCGGCGCATCAGCTCGACGAAATCGAGCGTCCCGATCAGGAAGAAGAAGGTGCCGAAGACGCCGACGATGGCGCGCGCGAAGCGCTTCGTCAGATAGCGGCCGAAGGTCGTGAGCAGCAGCATCAGGCGCGCCGGAAACGGGCCGCGAGGTTGACCAGCGGCGTTGTGAGGGGGGCAAGGAGGCGGGCCAGCATCGGCTGGATCCGCGCGCCGTAGAAGATGAAGCCCGTCGCCAGGACGATGGCCATGATCGGCAGGATGTAGAGCAGCGCGGCGGCAAAGGGCGAGCGCACGCTCGCGGTCCAGGCGGCATAGGCCGCGATGCGGGTTGCGCCGACGATCATGACCGCCGACTGGATCGCCAGCGCCCGGCCCTGGCGGGTGGTGCGCGCCTCGCCGATGGCGGCGAACGCAATCAGCATGAAGGCGAACGGATAGAGCGGGGACGACAGCCGGTTGTGCAGTTCAGCCCGGAAACGGCCTTCCTGGATCTTGTAATAGGCCTCGTTCGTGTCCTGCCGGAGGAGCTCCCAGGTCGAGCGCTCGCGCGGCTTGTAGATCACCTTGTCGCCGTCGCCCTCGCCGGGGCCGCCGCTGGAATCGCCGGTCAGCGCCGAGAGGTTCAGGGCATAGCGCTCGAAGGAGATGATCGAGGTCGTGCTGGTGTTCTTGGTCTCGCGCTGGATCGTGCCCTTCTCCAGCATGAGGAAGCTCTGGCCCTCGGCTTCCACCGTCCGGCCGCGCTCGGCGAGATAGATCGAGGGCTGCGACGGGTCGCGGCGATCCTGCATGAAGATGCCGACCAGCGCGTCGCCGGCCTTTTCGCGGTAGTGGAAGGTCACGCCGGAATCGAGCGAGACGAACTGGCCTTCCTTGACGACATTGGCGACGAAATCGGCACGGATCAGCGTGATCAGGTCGCGCAGCATGCGGAAGCTCGCCGGCATCACCGAGATCGTCATCCAGGCGACGACCAGCGAGGTCGCGATCGTCAGCACGATGAAGGGGCGCGTGATCCGCTGCGGTGCGACGCCCGCGGCATTCATCACGATCAGCTCGGAATCGCCGTTGAGCCTGTTGAGCGTGTAGAGCGTCGCCATGAACAGCGCGACCGGCGCGATGCCGGCGATCAGCGCCGGCAGCGAAAGCAGCGTCACGGTCAGGAAGATCAGGACCGTCTGGCCCTTGCCGGTGATGAGATCGACCTCGCGCAGCGCCTGCGTGACCCAGATCACGCCGGTCAGGCCGAGCAGGAGCACGATCGCCGCGACCGCCGCGATCTTCAGGATGTAGCGATCGAGGCGGTTGAGAAGCACGCGTCGGTTCCGGAGCTGGAGAGCCTTGAGCCCTCCGAGGTGGTTCGTCGGACACACCCTATGGTATAGGCGCGGCGAGGGCGCAAACGGGAATCGTTTGTCGTCTGCCGTCTAGTGTCCTTCCCCTGTCATTTTCGCAAGATTGTGAGCGGATCATGTCGCAGCGCCTGAAGCTCGAGATCAAAGCCCTGGATGCCGTCGAGGGGCAGGATCTCGTGATCCTCGTTTCGGATGCGCTCGCGGTGCCCGGCGCGGCGCTGCAATGGACCGGCGAGGGCGCCCAGCCGCTGCTGACGCGGGCTGCCGCTGCCGAACGTTTCAAGGGCAAGGCGCTGGCGGGGCTGACATTGCCTTCGCCGGAGGGGGCCTCCTACGAGCGCCTGATCGTCGTCGGAATCGGGCCTGAGGACGAGCGCGCCAAGCTCGATTTCGTCAAGCTGGGCGGCGCCATCGCCGGCCGCCTCGGGGCCGGCCGCAGTGCCGACATTGTTCTCGCTCTGCCCGAGGGCGCGATCGCGGCGAAGCAGGCCGCCGACATCGCACTCGGTCTCAGGCTGCGCGCCTATGCCTTCGATCGCTACAAGACCAAGAGCAAGGATAAGGATGAAGCCGAGCCGCTGACGGTCACGCTGCGCGCGCTCGACCCGTCCGCGGTCAAGAAGGCGGTCAAGACGGCTGACGCCATCGCCGCCGGCGTCATCCAGGCTCGCGACCTCGTGAACGAGCCACCGAACGTGCTCTACCCCGAGGAATTCGCCGACCGCGCCGCCAAGCTCGAAAAGCTCGGCGTCGAGATCGAGATCCTCGATGAGAAGGCGCTGAAGAAGATCGGCATGCGCGCGCTGCTCGGCGTCGGCCAGGGCTCGCGTCGGGAAAGCCGCGTCGCCATCATGCGCTGGAACGGCGCGAAGAAGGACGAGCAGCCCGTCGCCTTCGTCGGCAAGGGCGTGACCTTCGACACCGGCGGCATCTCGCTGAAGCCCGGCGCCGGTATGGAGGACATGAAGGGCGACATGGCGGGAGCGGCCTGCGTCGTCGGCCTGATGCAGGCGCTCGCCGGCCGCAAGGCCAAGGTCAACGCCATCGGCGTGATCGGCCTCGTCGAGAACATGCCTGACGGCAACGCCCAGCGCCCCGGCGATATCGTGACCTCGCTCTCCGGCCAGACCATCGAGATCATCAACACCGACGCCGAGGGCCGCCTCGTGCTGGCGGATGTGCTCTGGTACACACAGGAGCGCTTCTCGCCGCGCTTCATGATCAACCTGGCGACCCTGACCGGCGCGATCCTCGTTGCCCTGGCGCAGGAGAATGCCGGGCTGTTCAGCAATAATGACGAGCTCTCGGAGCGCCTGACGGCAGCCGGCCTCGCCACCGGCGAGACGGTCTGGCGCATGCCGCTCGGCAAGGCCTACGACAAGCTGATCGACTCGAAATTCGCCGACATGAAGAACTCGGCCGGCCGCTATGGCGGCTCGATCACCGCGGCGCAGTTCCTGCAGCGCCATGTCAACGACACGCCCTGGGCGCATCTCGACATCGCGGGAACCGGAATGGCCGCGGCGAATTCGGAGATCAACCGCTCCTGGGGGCCGGGTTGGGGCGTGCGCCTGCTCGACCGGCTGGTCGCCGACCACTACGAGGATTGATTCGATTCCTGCGGTAATGCTGGTAACCCGTTAGAGGATAAGGGTTTCAATGGCCGAGATCCTGTTCTTCCATCTGCAGTCCCGCCCGTTGGAGCAGGTCCTGCCGACGATCCTCGACCGCGCCTTGTCGCGCGGCCAGAAAGTCGTCGTCGAGGTCGGCGGCCAGGAGCGGATGAGCGTGCTCGACGACCACCTCTGGACCTATGCGGATGAGAGCTTCCTGCCGCATGTCACGGCGCTGGAGGCGGATGCGGCCAGCAATCCTGTCGTGCTGACCACCCAGGCGCATAATCCGAATGCCGCCCAGGTCCGGATCTGCGCCGACGGGGTCCGCATTCCCGACGCAATGCAGGACTACGAGCGCGTCGTCCTGATATTCGATGGCGACGATCCCGAGGCGCTTGCCGCGGCTCGCGAGGATTGGAAGAAGGCCAGGGCCTCGGGCCATGCCGCCAGCTACTGGCAGCAGGACGACGCCGGCCGTTGGGAGAAGAAAGCGTGAGACTGCCTGTTCTGTTGCTCTGCACCGCGGCCCTTGCCGGCTGCTCGGTCGACATGGGCGGCTTCGCCTTCCAGTCCGAAACCAGAGGCGGCGTCACCACGACGAAGACCGCCTCGGCCAGTGCCGGCATCTCGACGCAGGAGCCGGTGCTGACCCCGGAGGGCGAGTGCAGCGTCGGTGTTTCGCTCGATCCCTCGACCCGGCCGCTGCCGAAGGAGATCGCGCCCGGCATCACCGAATGCGAACTGGTCAAGCTGAAGGGCGGGCGCCCGACCGACGTGCTGGTCGGCGAGAGCGGCAAGGGCCAGCGCGAGGTCCAGGTGCTCTATTCCGAGCCCGGCGGCCGCGAGATCTACCTCTTCACCGACAACCGCCTGACCCGGATCGTGAAGCCCGGGCAGGGGTGAGTTGAAAGGCTGCGGGCGGCCTCTGGAGTGGAAGAGGTCCGCTGACAGCCACTTCGGTCATGTGAGCATCGACTGGGCCCGGCTCTGTGATATTGGCTTTGTCATCGGCCGCGGTGGATGAGCATGGCCCCTATACCTCCTTGTCGGATGATGACCGAGCGCCTCGTTTTGCGCCCGACGAGCGTCTCCGACGTGGAACGCGCCTTCGAAATTCAGTCTGACTGGGACGTGACGCGAATGCTGCGCATGGCCGCGTTCCCTCCGGATCGAGAGCGCATCGAGGCCTGGTTCGCGGACCATGGGCGCGAATGGGGGGCCGGTGAAGCCTATCGGTTCGCTGTCTAGCTGGAGGGGCGCTTCATCGGCGTCGTCGATGTCGACGAAATCTCCGGGCAGGAAGGCGAACTGGGGTATTGGTTCGAACAGGCGTCCTGGGGACGCGGCTACGCCCGTGAGGCAGCACAGGCGGTCGTGGATTTTGCTTTCGAGAAGGTCCGGCTGCGGGGCCTCCGATCCGGGCACGCTGCCGAGAACGCGGCATCCGGGAACATCCTCCTCAAGCTCGGATTTCAGCCGCTCGACATCGTTCGCGTCGAATCGCGCTCACGGGGGCAGGACATCCAACAGCAGCGTTACCTGCTGTCAGCGCCGCTGCTCGGCGTCTGAGCGATGGCGCTCGCGCCAGCTCGTCGCTCAGTTCGCGAGCCTGTCATATCCGACAAATCGGAACATACTCCGCCCGTTTTCGAGCGGTTGAGGCTCTCCCGAGAAGCGATGCACGCCGACGCCGAGCTCCGTATCGTCCCCCGACAACCTGCACTGCTCAAAACCCAGCGCTTCGAACTGCTCGCAGATCAGCGGCACGCGATCGGGCGAGCGACGATGGCGGGTCCAGATCACATGCCCGCCGATCGCGCATAACTGCGGGCAGGTGTCGATCGTGCGTTTGATGTCCGCATCGGAGATGTTGCCGAACAGGCCGCAGATCAACACGAGATCCGCCGGCACCATGCCATGATACTGGTCGGTCAGCGAAGCATCGCCGGTCACGATCTCAATCTGATCGAGCGTGTTGGCGCGCGCGAATTCTGCGGCGACCGCCGTGTTGTTTCCATCCAGTTCCACGAGCCGTGCCCTGACATCGCTGCGCCTCGGATGATCCGTGAGGACCTCGAGCAGATCGCGCCCTTGCCCCGCGCACAGGCTGACGACCTGGAAGGGGCCGGGTCGGCTGTTGTCCAGCACGGTTCGGATTTGATCCTGAACGGTCCGCAGCCGTCGCGACATCCGGGAATCCGGGCTGTCGTATTTCTCGTGCCAGGCCCGCCAATCCATGGCCGGAAGCTCCATGCTCGCTCGTCCAGGCGAGCTTACGGCTTCGCTGAATGTCGAGATAGCGCTCGTGCTTCTTCAATGTCGTCGTCCGGCCCGTTCAGGCGTCCCGGCTGGGAAAGCCACCCGGCGCCCGTCCACTTGTTTCCATCGAAACCGTCACGCATCATCGCATCATGACGAAATACCTCATCTCCTTTCCGAGCGAGGCGATGGTCGTCACGGACGAGCAGTTGGCCGCCGCTGGCGTCGACTCCCGCGCCGTGATCGAGGAGGCGAAGGCTGCCGGCGTTTATGTCTTCGCCGGTGGGATCAACGAGCCGGTTGCCCCCGTGCTCGTCTCCGCGGATGGATCGGTGTCGGGGCAGATTTATCCCGGCAGCCGCCTCAATGGCGGCTTCGCTGTGCTGGAGCTGCCGTCGCGCGAAGAGGCGGTGAAATGGGCGGCGAAGCTCGCGCGGGCCTGCCGCTGCGCGCAGGAACTCCGCGAATTCATGTACGATCCGGCCAGCTAGGCCTTACGCGTTCTCCAGCTCCTCGCCGAGCAGCAGCCATTCCTCCTCGGCCGCGGCCAGCGCCTCCGACAGTTCCGCGCGCTGGCGCGAGATCTGAACAGCCTTGTCGGGGTCGCGCGCGAAGGCGCCGTTGGCGAGCGCAGCATCCACCTTCTCGATCAGGCCGGTCAGTTTGGCGATGCGCGCCTCGGCGAGGTTGAGCTTCTGGCGCAGCGGCCCCTGCGCAGCGCGCTTCGTCGCGGCTTCCTTGCGCTCGTCGGCCTTGGGCTTGGCGCTGGCGTCCGGCGCGGGCTTGCCGCGCTTCTCGGCCTTGGCGGCGCCAAGCACGTAAGTGCGGTAATCGTCCATGTCGCCGTCGAAATTCTTCACCGTGCCGCCGCCGACGAGCCAGAGCCGGTCGGCGCAGGCCTCGATCAGGAAGCGGTCGTGGCTGACGAGGATGACAGCGCCGGGATAGTCGTTGATCGCGTTGACCAGCGCGGTGCGGCTGTCGATGTCGAGATGGTTGGTCGGCTCGTCGAGGATGAGCAGATGCGGACCGTGGAAGGTCGCCAAGCCCAGCATCAATCGGGCTTTCTCGCCGCCCGAGAGCAGCTTCACCGGAGTATCGGCCTTGCTTGCCGGGAAGCCGATCTGCGCTGCCTTGGAACGCACCTTGGCCTCAGGAGCATCCGGCATCAGGTCGCGCAGATGCCCGACCGGCGTGTCCTCGATGCGGAGCTCGTCGAGCTGGTGCTGGGCGAAATAGGCCGTTTCCAGCTTGCTCGACTTCTTCATCTCGCCGGACATCGCGTCGAGCCGGCCGCCGATGAGCTTGCAGAAGGTCGACTTGCCGTTGCCGTTCGAGCCGAGGAGCGCGATGCGGTCATCCGGCGCGAGCGACAGGTTGAGCCGCGACAGAACCTTGCGCTCGCCATAGCCGGCGGCGGCATCCTCCAGCACGATCATCGGCGGCGAGAGCGGCTTTTCCGGGCCGGGGAAGACGAAGGGCTGCACGTCGCGGTCGACGATCGCGGCGATGGTCTGCATCTTCTCCAGCCGCTTGACGCGCGACTGCGCCTGCCGGGCCTTGGTCGCCTTGGCCTTGAAGCGGTCGACGAAGGATTGGAGATGCTTGCGCTCGGCGTCCTGCTTCTCCTTGGCGCGAGCGAGCTGCATCTGCTTCTCGGCGCGCTGCTTCTCGAAGGAGGAATAGCCGCCGCGATAGAGCGTCAGCTTGCCCTGGTCGAGATGCATGATGTGGTCGACCGAGGTGTCCAGCAGTTCGCGATCGTGGCTGATGACGATCACGGTATGCGGATAGCGCTCCAGATAGTCGTAGAGCCAGAGCGTGCCTTCGAGGTCGAGATAGTTGGTGGGTTCGTCGAGCAGCAGCAGGTCGGGCTCGGAGAACAGCACGGCCGCGAGCGCGACGCGCATGCGCCAGCCGCCCGAGAAATCGGAGCAGGGGCGCTGCTGCGCCTCCTCGTTGAAGCCGAGCCCGTGCAGCACCATCGCGGCGCGCGCCGGGGCCGAATGCGCGCCGATATCGGCGAGACGCGTGCCGATCTCGGCGATGCGGTGCGGATCGGTCGCGGTCTCCGCCTCCGTCATCAGGGCCATGCGCTCGGTATCGGCGGCGAGCACGACTTCGATCAGCGTCTCCGGGCCGCCCGGCGCTTCCTGCGCGACGCCGCCGATGCGCCGGCCCCTCGGCAGGCTGATATTGCCGCTCTCGGTGCCGAGATCGCCGGTGATGATCTTGAACAGGGTGGTCTTGCCGGTGCCGTTGCGGCCGACGAAGCCGACGCGCGCGCCGTCGGGGATGGCGGCACCGGTATGGTCGAGCAGCAGGCGTTCGCCGAGGCGATAGGTGATGTCGTTGATCGTCAGCATGGCGCGATCGTTTAGGCTTGCCGGGCCCAAAAAGGCAATCGAAAGCCGGAACAAGCGGCCGATGTCACCGTTTCGTCAAAATCTCGCCTTGCGACGGCCCGCACCGGCCATCACCCAAGGGAAACCGGATCAACCGCGATTCGCCGAGGTTATCTTCATGGATACCCGCCTGTCCTTTGCCAGCTCCCGCCGCGCTTCCGCTGCGGCTTCGCTCATGGTTCTCGTCTCGATCATCATCGGCAGCGCCGCAGCGCTTGCCGCGCTGGTGCCGCTGTCCTGAGAGCGCCAAGCCTCTGATGCGGCTTGTCCTTTTTCGGTTCAGCCGCTAACGCTGGCCCCATGGCACGCATCGCTTTCTACACCGGTTCCTTCGACCCCGTGACCAACGGCCATGCCGACGTCATCGCCGCGGCCGCCGGCCTCTGCGACAGGCTCGTCCTGGCGATCGGGGTCCATCCCGGCAAGACGCCTCTGCTCTCGGTCGAGCAGCGCGCCGAATTGCTGCGCGCCGTCGCCGGGCCGTTGCTGGCGGCGAAGGGCGCCGCGCTCGATGTCGTGACCTTCGACGATCTCGCCGTCGATGCGGCGCGCCGGGCAGGGGCCTCGATCATCATCCGCGGCCTGCGCGACGGCAGCGACCTCGATTACGAGATGCAGATGGCCGGGATGAACGGCACGATGGCGCCGGATGTGCAGACGGTGTTCCTGCCGGCCTCGCCCGGCGTGCGCCACATCACCGCGACCTTGGTGCGCCAGATCGCGGCGATGGGCGGCGACGTCTCGCCCTTCGTGCCGGCCCCGGTGCTCGCCGCGCTGAAGGCGCGCTTCGCCAAGGGCTGACGGGGCGATCCCGGCGAAAGGCACATAACTTCGCCATCTTCCGCCGCTTCCTGCTGATTTTGGTTTGCTTTTTGCCGAGAGCGATGGTGTCTCTCAGGCAGGCCGACTCGCTCTCCGATCTCCTGGCGCGATTCCGCGCGCAGGGCCCTCCGACAGGTTTTCCGATGCGTCTTTCCCGCTATTTCCTGCCCCTTCTGCGCGACACGCCCAAGGAAGCGGAGATCGTCTCGCACCGGCTGATGCTGCGCGCCGGCATGATCCGCCAGCAATCGGCGGGCATCTATTCCTGGCTGCCGCTCGGCCTGCGCGTGCTGAACAAGATCAGCAACGTCGTGCGCGAGGAGCAGAATCGCTCGGGCGCCATCGAGATCCTGATGCCGACCATCCAGTCGGCCGACCTCTGGCGCGAGAGCGGGCGCTACGACGCCTATGGCAAGGAGATGCTGCGCATCAAGGACCGGCACGACCGCGACATGCTGTACGGCCCGACCAACGAGGAGATGGTCACCGAGATCGTCCGCTCCTACGTCAAGTCCTACAAGGACCTGCCGCTCAATCTCTACCACATCCAGTGGAAGTTCCGCGACGAGGTCCGCCCGCGCTTCGGCGTGATGCGCGGCCGCGAGTTCCTGATGAAGGACGCCTATTCCTTCGATCTCGACAAGGACGCTGCGCGCCACGCCTATAACCGCATGTTCACGGCCTATCTGCGCACCTTCGCGCGGCTCGGCCTGAAGGCGATCCCGATGAAGGCCGATACCGGCCCGATCGGTGGCGATCTCAGCCACGAGTTCATCGTGCTCGCCTCGACCGGCGAGAGCGAGGTCTTCTGCCATAGCGATTACCTGAATTTCGAGACGCCGGCCGCCGATACCGATTTCGACAGCGTCGCCGGCCTGCAGGGCGTCTTCGACAAGTGGACGAGCCTCTACGCCGCGACCGAGGAAATGCACGACAAGGCCGCCTTCGAGGCGGTTCCCGAAGACAAGCGCGTTTCGGCGCGCGGTATCGAGGTCGGCCATATCTTCTATTTCGGCACGAAATATTCCGAGCCGATGGGCGCGACCGTTGCAGGCCCGGACGGCCAGCCGGTGCTGCTGCATGGCGGCTCCTACGGCATCGGCCCGAGCCGCCTCGTCGCGGCGCTGATCGAGGCCGGGCATGACGATGCCGGCATCGTCTGGCCCGAGGAGATCGCGCCCTTCGACGTGGCGGTCATCAACCTCAAGGCCGGCGACGCCGCGACCGATGGCGCGGCCGAGCGAATCTACCAGCACCTGCTCGCCAAGGGCTACGACGCCGCGCTCGACGACACCGACGACCGGCCGGGCGCCAAATTCGCCACCGCCGACCTGATCGGCGTGCCCTGGCAGATCATCGTCGGCCCGAAGGGGCTGGCCGAGGGCAAGGTCGAGCTGAAGCGCCGCGCCGGTGGCGAGCGTGAGCTCGTCTCGCTGGAAGCCGCGCTCGATCGCTTCAAGGGCAGGGCGGCGTGACGGCGGGCACCGTCATGAAGTCGTACCTGATGGGAGCTGCCGCATGAGCGCCGTCGCCGACAGCGCCGAAATCCCGGCCGGCGAGATTCCGACCGGAACCAAGGCCTTCGCCGGTTTCGAATGGCAGCTCGCCGGGCGCTATCTTCGCACGCGCCGCCGCGAGGGGTTCGTCTCGGTCATCGCCGGCTTCTCCTTCCTCGGCATCATGCTCGGCGTCGCCACGCTGATCATCGTGATGTCGGTGATGAACGGCTTCCGCATCGAGCTGCTCAGCAAGATCGTCGGCGTGAACGGCCATATCTTCGCGACGCCGATCGACCGTCCGCTCGACGATTACGACAGCGTCGCGGCGCGGCTCGCCAAGATCTCCGGCATCAGCCACGCCATTCCGCTGGTCGAAGGGCAGGCGCTTGCCTCCTCGCAGACCGGCAATAACGGCGTGCTGGTGCGGGGCATTCGCGAGAAAGACATCAAGGCGATCCCCTTCATCGGCGGCAACATCAAGTCCGGTACGCTCGACGGCTTCGACGGCGGGACGCCTGGCGTCGCGATCGGCCGCCGCCTCGCCAATGCGCTGGGCATCCAGACCGGCGACATGATGACGCTCGTCTCGCCGCAGGGCGCCTCGACCCCCTTCGGCACCGCGCCGCGCATCAAGGCCTATCCGGTCAAGGCGATCTTCGAGATCGGCATGACCGAGTTCGACGGCACCTTCGTCTACATGCCGCTCGGCGAGGCTCAGGCCTATTTCAACCGCGACGGCGACGTGAACGTCATCGAGATCTTCGTCGACAATCCCGACAAGACCCAGGCCGTCCGCGACGCGATCGAGGCCGATGCGCCGCGCCCGCTCGTGCTCTCCGACTGGCGTCAGAGGAACCGCAGCTTCTTCAATGCCTTGGAAGTCGAGCGGAACGTGATGTTCATCATCCTGACGCTGATCGTGCTGGTCGCGGCTTTGAACATCGTTTCCGGCCTGATCATGCTGGTGAAGGACAAGACCGCCGACATCGCGATCATGCGGACCATGGGCTGCACGCGCGGCACGGTGCTGCGCATCTTCCTGATCACGGGCGCCGCGATCGGCGTGATCGGTACGCTCGCCGGGCTCGCTCTCGGCGTCGCCTTCGCCAAGAACATCAAGTCGATCATGGCAGCGCTGAACTGGATCACGGGCGCCAATCTCTGGGACCCGACCGTGCGCTTCCTCAGCGACATCCCCTCCGTCACGGATTGGCGCGAGGTGGTGAGCGTGGTGCTGATGGCGCTGACCCTGTCGCTGCTGGCAACGCTCTACCCGGCCTGGAAGGCTGCCCGGCTCGATCCGGTCGAAGCGCTGAGGATGGGCTGAGCACATGGCACAGGAGATGCCCGCGCTCTTCCTCTCCCAGGTCGAGCGCTATTACCCGCAGAGCGACGCGCCGCTCGAAGTGCTGCGCAAGGCCGATTTCGCGCTCTGGCCGGGCGAGGTCGTAGCCCTGGTTGCGCCCAGCGGCACCGGCAAGTCGACGCTGCTGCATGTCGCCGGCCTTCTGGAGAAGCCCGATGCCGGCGAGGTGTTCGTCGGCGGGCTCGCCACGACCAAGCTCGACGACAAGGGCCGCACGCGCCTGCGCCGCACCGAGATCGGCTTCGTCTACCAGTTCCACCATCTCCTGCCGGAATTCACGGCGCTGGAGAACGTGGTGCTGCCGCAGCGCATCCGCGGCCTCGCCCGCGGCCTTGCCGAGGAGCGGGCATCGGAGCTTCTGACCTTCCTCGGCCTCGGCGAGCGGCTCGACCATCTGCCGGGTGAATTGTCCGGCGGCGAGCAGCAGCGCGTCGCCATCGGCCGCGCCGTCGCCAATGGGCCGCGGCTGCTGCTGGCCGACGAGCCGACCGGCAATCTCGACCCGCAGACCGCGCAGCATGTCTTCGGCACGCTGATGGCGCTGGCGCGGGCCTCGGGGCTGGCGGCGCTGATCGCGACGCACAACCTCGACCTCGCCCGCCAGATGGACCGGCAGGTCACGATCCGCGACGGGCTCGTCGTCAAGCTGTAGCCTTCGGGCGCCCGCCGGATCGTTCCTTGCGAGCACCACCCTTGTCATTCCGGGGCTTCGCGCAGCGAAGAACCCGGAACCCACGACGGGGTGAGCCCTAGCAAATGCATGACTGGAAGCGCTCACCCCGCCGTGGGTTCCGGGTTCACGCCTGCGGCGCGCCCCGGAATGACAAGGGTCGTTCCGGCGGGAACGACGCCACGTCATGCTCGCCCTTGTGGCGAGCATCCACGTCTTGAACGCCGTCATCAGCGAAGGAAGACGTGGATGGTCGGGACAAGCCCGACCATGACGAGGGTGCAAGTTCGAGAGAGGCGACAATAACCGCCAACGCCTGCATCGGAACGGCGGTAGGATTTCGTTAACCTCCGCGCCGGGTTCGCGTTCCAGGCTTCCGTATCGACATTGACGAGAACAAAAAGAGAACTAAACTGAACCTATCACGAACACAGGAGGTTCTCATGACTGCAGCGCGTAAACTCGCCGCCGGCCTCGCCGAGATCGCCTCGCTCGGCGTCTTCCTCGGCATGATCTGGCTCTGGGCTGCAATCTTCTCCGGCCCGCATGTCTGAGTGCGGCAGGAGCCATCCACAGACCGGGCCGCAAGGCCTCGACGCCGGCCCCGCCCAGGACGCATAAGAAGGGCTGGGTACGGACGAGTCGCCAGCGCGGCGACAGGAGTGGGACATGGGTCAGGAAGCTGGCGAGGCGCGCGTTCTCCAGGAGATCGGCTTCGTCCACCTGCATGTCCATTCGAGCTATTCGCTGCTCGAAGGCGCGATGACCATCGCGACGCTGGCCAAGATGGCGGCGGCCGACGGACAGCCGGCCCTGGCGCTGACCGACACCGACAATCTCTTCGGCGGCCTCGAATTCTCCGAGAAGCTGGCGGGCTCAGGCCTGCAGCCGATCGTCGGCGTGCAGCTCTCCGTCGATTTCGCCGATGAGGGCGAGGGCGGCCGCAAGCCTGCGCAGTTGCAGCGCCTGCCGCATATCGTCCTGCTCGCCATGGACGAGGCCGGTTACGGCAATCTGATGAAGCTCGTCAGCGAGGCCGCGTTGGCGACCGGCGGCTCCGGCCAGCCGATCACCACGGTCGAGCGCCTTGCCGCCTACAATACCGGCCTGATCGCGCTGACCGGCGGGCAGGGCGGGCCGGTCGACGTTGCGCTCCGCCTCGGTCAGCTCCCGCAGGCGCAGTCGCGCCTCGCGACCCTCGCCGGCATCTATGGCGATCGGCTCTATGTCGAGATCCAGCGCCATGGCGGTGACGGCGAGGCGGCGCGGGAGGCCCATCTCCTGCGGCTCGCCTATGATGCCGATCTGCCGATCGTCGCGACCAACGAGCCCTTCTTCGCCAAGCCCGCCGATTTCGACGCGCATGACGCGCTGCTGGCGGTGGCGGAGGGGCGCCTCGTTTCCGACGGCACGCGCCGCCGCGTCACGCCCGAGCATTATTTCGCCTCGCGCGCCGAGATGAAGAAGCGCTTCGCCGACCTGCCTGAAGCGCTGGCGAACACGGTCGAGATCGCGATGCGCTGCCATTGGCGCGTCACCACCCGCAAGCCGATCCTGCCGCGCTTCGGCGAGGAGGGCCGCGACGAGGCGGAGGAGCTTCAGGAGCAGGCGCGCGCCGGCCTGGCCGCGCGGCTCGCCAAGCACGGCCCGGCCGAGGGCTTTACCGTCGAGGATTACGAGAAGCGGCTCGATTTCGAGCTCTCGATCATCACGCGGATGAAGTTCCCGGGCTACTTCCTGATCGTCTCGGACTTCATCAAATGGGCGAAGAACCATGACATCCCGGTCGGGCCGGGCCGCGGCTCGGGCGCGGGTTCGCTGGTCGCCTATGCGCTGACCATTACGGACGTCGACCCGCTGCGCTTCGGCCTGCTCTTCGAGCGCTTCCTCAATCCCGACCGCGTCTCGATGCCGGACTTCGACATCGACTTCTGCCAGAACCGGCGTGAAGAGGTGATCGAGTACGTCAAGCACCATTACGGGCAGGAGCGCGTCGCCCAGATCATCACCTTCGGTACGCTGCTCGCCCGCGGCGTGCTGCGCGACGTCGGCCGCGTGCTCGAAATGCCCTATGGCCAGGTCGACAAGCTGACGAAGCTCGTGCCGCAGAACCCGGCCAAGCCGATCTCGCTGAAGGATGCGATCGAGGGCGAGCCCAAGCTGCAGCAGGCCGCCGAAGAGGAACCGATCGTCGCGCGGTTGCTCGAAATTGGCCAGAAGCTGGAAGGGCTTCACCGCCATGCTTCGACCCACGCCGCAGGCGTGGTGATCGGCGACAGGCCGCTCGAACAGCTCGTCGCGCTCTCGGTCGACGCGCGCACCGGCATGCGCGTCACCCAGTTCAATATGAAATGGGTCGAGCAGGCCGGGCTGGTGAAGTTCGACTTCCTCGGCCTGAAGACGCTGACGACGCTGACGACCGCGGTGAAGCTCATCGCCCAGCGCGATATCCATATCGATCTGGCGCAACTGCCCTTCGACGATCCGACGACCTACGCCATGCTGGCGCGCGGCGAGACGGTCGGCGTGTTCCAGGTGGAATCGGTCGGCATGCGCAAGGCGCTGGTCGAGATGAAGGCCGACCGGATCGAGGACCTGATCGCGCTGGTGGCGCTCTACCGGCCGGGCCCGATGGACAACATCCCGACCTATTGCCGCCGCAAGCTCGGGCTGGAGGACCCGACCTATCTCCATCCCGGCATGGAGCCCTATCTGCGCGAGACCCACGGCATCATCGTCTACCAGGAACAGGTGATGCAGGTGGCGCAGGCGCTTTCCGGCTATTCGCTCGGCGAAGCCGACCTCTTGCGCCGCGCCATGGGCAAGAAGATCAAGGCGGAGATGGACGCCCAGCGCGACCGTTTCGTGAAGGGCGCGATCGAGGGCGGCATCAAGAAGGAGATCGCCTCCGAGATCTTCGACCTGCTCGCCAAGTTCGCCGATTATGGCTTCAACAAGAGCCACGCGGCGGCCTATGCCATCGTCGCCTTCCAGACCGCCTATCTGAAGGCGAATTACCCGGTCGAGTTCCTGGCCGCGTCGATGACGCTCGACATGGGCAATACCGACAAGCTCTCGGAATTCCGCCGCGATGCCGAGCGGCTCGGCATCAAGGTCGAGCGGCCGGCGATCAACCAGTCCGGCGTCGAGTTCGACGTGGCCGACGGCAAGATCTTCTACGCGCTCGGCGCCATCAAGGGCGTCGGCACGGCGGCGGTGGAATCGCTGGTGGCGGCACGGCAATCCGCCGGCCCGTTCCGCGACCTCGCCGATCTCGCCCGCCGCATCGACACCCGGCTGGTCAACCGCCGCACGCTGGAAGCGCTCATCGCGGCCGGCGCGCTCGACGAGCTGGAGGCCGATCGCGCGCGGGCGGTGGCGGCGCTCGACGGCATGCTGGCGCTGTCCAACCGCACCCGCGACGAGGCCGCAGCCGGCCAGTTCGATCTCTTGAGCGGCGGCGTGGTGCAGGAGGCCTTCCGCATTCCGCAGGTCGAGCCCTGGGCGCCGGCCGAGAAGCTCAAGCGCGAGCATGAGGCGGTCGGCTTTTTCCTCTCCGGCCATCCGCTCGACGATTACGAGCATGTGCTGAAGCGCCTGCGCGTGCAGCGCTATGCCGATTTCGCCCAGACCGTGCGTGTCAACGGCACCGGCGTCGGCAAGGTCGCGGTTTCCGTCATCGACAAGTCGGAGCGGCGCACCAAATCCGGCTCCAAGATGGGCATCGTCAACCTGTCCGATCCGAGCGGCCAGTTCGAGGCCGTGCTGTTCTCGGAAGGGCTGATGAAATTGCGTGACCTGCTGGAGCCGGGCAGGGCGCTGGTGCTGCGTCTCTCCGCCGTGCTCGATGGCGAAGAGGTGCGTCCGCGCATCGAGGATGCCGAGGAACTCGACGGCCTCGCCGCGCGCCAGAAGCAGGACCTCGTCGTCTATCTGCGCGACGAGAAGGCGGTGGCGTCCATCGCTGAGCGCATTCGACCCCGCGAGGCCGTGCGCGCCGAGGGCAAGGTCTCGATCGTGATGATCATCGACGACGGCGCCCAGGAGGTCGAGATCGAGTTGCCCGGCAAGTTCCCGGTCAATCAGCAGATCGCCAATGCCGTGCGGGCCGCGCCCGGCGTGGTCGATGTCAGGCTGCAATAGGAGCTAAGCCGATGGCCGACGACCGGACCGTCCTGCTCGTCGTCGACGTCCAGAACGATTTCTGTCCGGGCGGGAGCCTCGCCGTGACGGATGGCGACGCGGTCGTAGCCGCAGTCAACGCGCTCGGGCGCCGCTTCCGCCATGTCGTGCTGACGCAGGACTGGCACCCGGCGGGACACGCCTCCTTCGCCTCCAGCCACCCCGGCCGCGAGCCCTTCGAGACGATCGAGCTGGATTATGGCCCGCAGGTGCTCTGGCCGGATCATTGCGTGCAGGGGACGACCGGGGCCGCCTTCCATGCCGGGCTCGACCTGCCTCATGCCGAAGCGGTGATCCGCAAGGGTTTTCGCCGGGGCATCGACAGCTATTCCGGCTTCATCGAGGCCGATCGCCGGGCGCGGACGGGGCTGGAAGGCTATCTGCGCGAGCGTTGCATCGCCAAGGTCGTGGTCGCCGGCCTCGCCACCGATTTCTGCGTGAGCTGGACGGCGCAGGATGCCGCTCGCGCCGGCTTCGAGACCATCGTGGTCGAGGATGCCTGCCGCGCGATCGATCTCGATGGCTCGCTTGATCGCGCTTGGGCCGAGATGGCATCAGCCGGCATCAGGCGCGTAACCGCCGCAGCCTTGGTGCTCTGAGGCTGAGCCCGGCCTCAGGCTGCGGGCTTGAGCTGTGCCTGGACGCGGTCACGCCCGAGCCGCTTGGCGCGATAGAGCGCTTCGTCCGCCTCGACCAGGAGATCGTCGAGCTCGCGCCCGCCGAGCTCGGCCTCGGCCACGCCGATGCTGAGCGTCGGCTGCAATCCGATCTCGGCGAGATCGGCGACCTTGTCGCGGAAGGCCCCGCGAAGGCGCTCGGCCACCCGCACCGCCTCCCGCACGCCGACGCCGGGGAGGATGATCGTGAATTCGTCACCGCCCTGCCGGGCCAGGATGTCGGTGCTGCGCAACTGCTCCCGCACCGCATCCGCGAACAGGCGCAGGGTCCGGTCGCCGGCCACATGGCCGAGCGTATCGTTGAGCTTCTTGAAGTGGTCGATATCGACGAGCAGCAGCGCAGCCCGCCTTTCGCCGTGCGACTGCTGCGCCAGCCATTGCTCGAGGCCGGAGCGATTCATCGCTCCCGTCAGCGGATCGCGGCGGGCGAGCGTCGCGAGAATGCGGTTGCTGCGCTCGGCCGCGAGCAGCAGCAGGGCCTGGCCTCTCAGGATGACGAACGTCACGCCGATCGCGGCGAGCCAGCCCGTCGCTCCCGAATCGGCCGGGAACAGCGTCGTGCCGACCCGGTCCAGCGCTCCCAGCGCGATGCGGCCGGCATAGATCATCACCGTCGGCGAGAACAGCGCGACGAGCAGCCAGGCCGAGCGCAGCTTCTCCTGCCGGCCGAGCCGGACGGCTTCGCGGACGATGGCGGCATCGCAGAGCGCCATGACCGTCGCCACGACCATGACGCGTGTCGAATAGCCTTCCGCCCCGGGCGACAGCGCGAGCAGGGTCCAGATGCCGAGGAGCACCACCCCGAAGCCGAACCAGTTGAGTTCGCGGCCGGCGAAGTTGCGGATGCCGAAGAGCAGCAGCAGGCAGCCCGCCAGCATGGTGGTGTTGGCAAACTCGATCGAAACGATATCGGGTATCGCGCCGCGGAAAGCCGCGCCGAGCAGGCCGGTCCCGATGCACAGGCTGCTGGCGCCCCACCAGACCGGGCTGCGGGTGAAGCGGCCGGTCGCGAAGGTCATCAACTGCAGCGCGCCGATGATGAAGCAGGTCAGCGCGCCGGTGACGAAGATCGTTCTCAGGTCGAGCGTCACGCCGATTCCGGCTTCTCGCGGTCGATTCGACGAAGGAGCCGGCCCGCGGCTCGGTCGGCCTGCCTCGAACGCGAATCCTGCCCGCGAGGCCGGGCATGCCGCGGCGTTCCGGGTTGTCCGGCCCGGCTGCGCACGTCAGGCAGTCCGGGGTGGGGGGAAGTGCCTCTTGGCATGCTTGAGAACATGATAGCGTGAGGATATTCCCCATGAACTTTTATAAGTCGTTGATGGCCGTGTCCGCGGTCGCATTTTTGGGCTCGGTCGCCCCATCTTTCGCCTAGACGCAAGCCGACCAGCTCAAGGTCGTCTATCCGTGACGGGCTCCGGCGCCCTCGCGCCCAGCCCTCTCGCAAACAGGCCCATGCGGTATCCGCATGGGCCTTATCACGACGCGTTGCCGGCTTTCTCGGTCGAGCCGGCTTGCAATGAAGCGCCATCCCCTGTAAGGCGCAGCCCATCCCACATGGAGCGCATCGCCTCGATTTCCCGAGGCGTTCCGGTGACGTGGCAGCTCATGCCTTGTTCATTCGCGCTCCAGAGGCTCAACCGGAAGGACTAGAACACCATGGCTCTGCCTGATTTCTCCATGCGCCAGCTCCTCGAGGCCGGTGCCCATTTCGGCCACCAGGCCCACCGCTGGAACCCCAAGATGTCCCCGTACATCTTCGGCGTCCGCAACAACATCCACATCCTCGACCTGTCGCAGTCGGTGCCGATGCTGCACCGCGCCCTGCAGGCCGTGTCGGACACCGTCGCCCGTGGCGGCCGCGTCCTCTTCGTCGGCACCAAGCGCCAGGCGCAGGATGCCATCGCCGATGCCGCCAAGCGTTCGGCCCAGTATTATGTCAACTCCCGCTGGCTCGGCGGCATGCTGACCAACTGGAAGACCATTTCGGCTTCGATCCAGCGCCTGCGCAAGGTCGACGAGCTGCTCAACGGCGGCGGCTCGGGCCTGACCAAGAAGGAGCGCCTGATGCTGTCGCGTGAGCGCGACAAGCTCGAAAAGGCTCTGGGCGGCATCAAGGACATGGGCGGCACGCCGGACATGATCTTCGTGATCGACACCAACAAGGAAGCGCTCGCGATCAAGGAGGCCCAGCGCCTCGGCATCCCGGTCGCCGCGATCGTCGACTCGAACTCGGATCCTGACGGCATCACCTTCCCGGTCCCGGCCAATGACGACGCCGGCCGCGCGATCCAGTTCTATTGCGACCTGATCGCCCGCTCGGCGATCGACGGCATCGGCCGCGCCTCGGGCGACCAGGGCATCGATATCGGCGCCGCCGAGGCGCCGGTCGTCGAGGAGGCTCTCGAGACCGCTTCGGGCGCCTTCGAGACGCTGACCGCCCCGCGTGGCGCTCCGGACGATCTGACCAAGCTCTCGGGCATGGGCCCGGACGCGGTTCAGAAGCTGAACGACGGCGGCATCTACCACTTCTGGCAGATCGCTGCGATGACCCCGGCCGACGTGACCAAGATCGACCACGACCTGAAGCTCGGCGGCAAGATCGACCGCGAGGGCTGGGTCGCCCAGGCTCGCGATCTCGCCGACGCGTAATTCGGTTAGCGGTTGCGGCGCGTCATCGGCGCGTCGCAATCGGGCCTCTCGATTGACGCCGGCTTCTAGATGTTAAGAGGACGCGCCGACGGCCGGAAACGGAGCGTCGGCGTTTCCCCATGCAGGCGTCCGCAATATCCCGATCCGTGGCCGGCCCTCGGGCCCGCGCCGCACCGACAGCAAGGACAAGACAGATGGCAGCGATCACCGCCGCGATGGTGAAGGAACTCCGCGACAAGACCGGCGCGGGCATGATGGATTGTAAGACCGCCCTCTCGGCGACCGACGGCAACATGGAAGCCGCCGTCGACTGGCTGCGCGCCAAGGGCCTGTCGAAGGCCGCCAAGAAGGCCGGCCGCATCGCCGCCGAGGGCCTCGTCGCCGTCACCGTGCAGGGCACCGAAGGCGTCGTCGTCGAGGTCAACTCCGAGACCGACTTCGTCGCGCGCAACCCGGAATTCCAGGCGCTCGCCAAGACCATCGCCGATGTCGCGCTGGAGCGCGGCGGCGACGTCGAGGCGCTGCTCGGCCATCACTATCCGGGCGGCGGCACCGTCCAGGAGGCGATCTCCAACGCCATCGCCACCATCGGTGAGAACATGACGCTGCGCCGCGTCGCTGCGCTCAAGGTCTCCTCGGGCGTGGTCGGCTCCTATGTCCACGGCGCGATCACCGAGGGCCTCGGCAAGATCGGCGTCATCGTCGCCCTCGAGTCGACCGGCAAGTCGGACGAGCTCGCTACGCTCGGCCGCCAGCTCGCCATGCATGTCGCCGCGACCAACCCGGTCGCGCTCGATCTCGCTTCGGTCGCCCCGGAAGTCCTGGAGCGCGAGAAGGCGATCCTGGCCGAGAAGAATGCCGGCAAGCCCGCCCATGTGCTCGAGAAGATCACCGAGAGCGGCCTGAAGAGCTACGCCAAGGAATATTGCCTGCTCGAGCAGGCCTATATCCATGACGGCTCGAAGTCGGTCGCGCAGGTCCTCAAGGAGATCGAGGGCAAGGTCGGCGCTCCCGTGAAGCTCACCGGCTTCGCCCGTTTCGCGCTCGGCGAGGGCATCGAGAAGGAAGAGCAGGACTTCGCGGCCGAGGTCGCTGCCGCCGGCGGAGCCACGGGCTGATAAGCTCTGTATCAAGTCACAGAAAGGCCGCGCATCGCGCGGCCTTTTTTGTAGGAAGATAGGGCTGCGTCGAATCGCGGCCGGCCCCCAACACGACGGAGAGACATCGATGAGACCCCAACGCGTTCTCGTGAAGCTCTCCGGTGAAGCCCTTGCCGGTCCGGTCGGAAACGGCCTCGATGGGGTCACTCTGACGGCGCTCGCTGCCGATATCGCCCATGCCTCGCGTGAGGGCGTCGAGATCGGCATTGTCGTCGGCGGCGGCAATTTCTTCCGCGGCGTCCAGGGCCTGAACAAGGGCCTCGACCGCACCACCGCCGATTCGATCGGCATGCTCGGCACGGTCATGAACGCGCTCGCGCTGGAGCATGCGATCGAGGCGGCCGGCGCCCCGGCGCGCGCCATGTCGGCGGTGCCGATGCCCTCGCTCTGCGAGAGCTATGCCCGCAAGCGCGCGCTCGACCATCTCAGCAACGGCAAGGTCGTCATCCTCGGCGGCGGCACCGGCAACCCGTATTTCACCACCGACACCGGCGCGGCCCTGCGCGCGGCCGAGCTCGGCTGCAGCCACCTCCTCAAGGCGACGCAGGTCGACGGCGTCTACAGCGCCGACCCGAAGAAGGATCCGGCCGCGACCCGTTACGACACGCTGACCCATGAGGACGCGATCAAGCGCGACCTCAAGGTGATGGACACTGCGGCCTTCGCGCTCGCCCGCGATGCGAGCCTGACCATCGTCGTCTTTTCGATCGCCGAGCCCGGCATGCTGGCCGCCGTCCTGCGCGGCGAGGGCAGGGCGACCTACGTCACGCCCTGAGGCGCCGGCCTCAATAGGTCCGCCACAGGCCGGGCGTCGCCAGCTCCAGCAGATGCCCGTCCGGGTCGCGGAAGTAGAGACTCGTGCCGCCGCGCTCCCATTGCATGCGCCCCTCCACGGCGATGCCGCGTTCCTCCAGCCTGGCCTCCCAGGCCGGGAGTTCGTCGGCATCGATCGCAAAGGCGATGTGAAGCGGCCCGTTGCCGTCATGCGGCGGGATCGTTCCCTCGGCCGCGCTCTGGGTCTGGAGCGAGGCGCCGCGCTGGAACAGCAGCAGCACATTCGCGCCGCCGACATCGTAGGCGAAGAGCGTTTTCGTCTTGAGCAGCGGCGCAAGGCCGAGCTTGTCCTCGTAGAAGGCGCGGGCGCGGTCGAGATCGTCGACATAGAGCGCGGTCTCGACGATGCGGTTGAGGCGAGGCACGTGTTTTCTCCGTGGTTCCGCGCAGGCGGCGCTGGCCGGCAGGCGAGCCGCTCTCTAGGATGAGATGGGCATCTGGAGGCTGCGGACCAGCGGGTTGCGCTGCCAACCGGCCATGTTCTGCCCGCATCGACGCTTTTCCCTTGCTCATCGCGGGGGAAAATGCTGTTCGAACATGTAATTCTTGACCCTGCGCGGCCCCGCCGCCATGGTCTCGCCGATTTTGAATTACCTGCAAAGGTTCCGATTGAAATGGCCCAGACGACGTTCGACCTCGCCGACATCAAGCGCCGCATGGCCGGTGCGGTGCAGTCCTTCAAGGGCGATCTCGCCTCGCTGCGCTCCGGCCGCGCATCCGCCAACATGCTCGACCCGATCATGGTCGAGGCCTATGGCGCCCGCACCCCGCTCAGCCAGCTTGCCACGGTGAGCGTTCCCGAGCCGCGCCTGCTCAGCGTGCAGGTCTGGGACCGCTCGATGGTCAACGCCGTGGACAAGGCGGTCCGCGAATCCGATCTCGGCCTCAACCCGCAGACGGAAGGGCAGGTGCTGCGCATCCGCATCCCCGAGCTGAACGAGCAGCGCCGCAAGGAGATGGTCAAGGTCGCGCATAAATACGCCGAGGAGGCCAAGATCTCGGTGCGCCATGTCCGCCGCGACGGCATCGACGTGATCAAGAAGCTCGAGAAGGACGGCGACATGACCAAGGACGATGCCGCCCGCAATTCCGACCTCGTCCAGAAGGCGACCGACCAGCATATCGGCGAGATCGACCAGGCGCTGGCGGCGAAGGAAAAGGAAATCCTGCACGTCTGATCTCCTGCAAGTCTGATCTCCTGGACGTCTGATTTCCTGGACGTTTGATCTCCCGCGCGGGGACCTCCCGCGTTCCTTCGGCCGAAGCCGAGCGAGGCTCATCCGCATGTCATCCGGTCAGCGCGACGCAGGCGTGTCCAACCCGGCCCATGTCGCCATCATCATGGACGGCAACGGGCGCTGGGCGCAGATGCGCGGGCTGCCGCGGCAGGAGGGACACCGCCGCGGGCTCGACGCGCTGCGCCGCACCGTGCGCAATGCCAGCGATCTCGGCATCCAGGTCCTGACGCTCTACAGCTTCTCCACCGAGAACTGGCGCCGGCCCTATGCCGAGGTTTCCTTCCTGATGGGGCTGCTCAAGCACTTCGTCGAGAAGGACCTCGCCGAGCTCTCGGCCGCCAATGTCCGGGTCCGGATCATCGGCAGCCGCGACGATCTGGCGGCCGACCTGCGCCGTCTCGTCGAGCACGCGGAAACCAGCACCCGCGCCAATACCGGTCTCGTGCTGGTCATCGCCTTCAACTACGGCTCGCGCGATGAGATCATGCGCGCCACGCGGCGGCTGGCGGCCGATGCCGTGGCGGGGCGGATCGACCCGGCCGCGATCGACGAGGCCGCGATCGCCCGTCAGCTCGATACCCATGACCTTCCCGATCCCGAACTGGTCATCCGCACTTCGGGCGAGACTCGGATCTCGAATTTCCTGCTCTGGCAGGCGGCCTATGCCGAGTTCATCTTCGCGCCGGTGATGTGGCCCGATTTCGATCGCGCGGCCTTCGAGGATGCGTTGGCCCAGTACCGCCAGCGCGACCGCCGTTTCGGCGGCCTGTCCGCTCCCTCCGACCGCAGCGTGGGCGTCGCGTGAATGCGCCGAACCCCTCCGCGCCGCGAACGAACTCCGAGCTGAAGCTCAGGGTCGCCTCGGCGCTGGTCCTCGGAGCCCTGATCCTGCTGGTTACGCTCTGGGGCGGCTGGCCCTTCCGGCTGGTCTGGATTCTGGTCGCGGGGCTCGTGGCCTATGAGTGGCTGGCGATCATCGGCCGCGGCAATGCGATTCCCGCCGGCATCGCGGTGGTCGCCACCGGCCTGGCGCTGACCTTTTCCCCGGCAAGTCCCGCAGCGCTCGCGGGCACGGCTTCGGCCGCTGCCCTTCTCGGCGCACTCGCGACGCCTTTCGTGCGCTCGCGCCTGACGCTGGAGCTCTGCGGTGTCGCTTATGCGCTGGCCTTCGCACTGATCACGCCCGCATTGCGCGATCTTCCGGGTGTTGGCCTCGCCTTGATCCTGTGGAGCTTCGCTGTCGTCTGGCTCACCGACATCGCCGCCTATTTCACAGGCCGCAAGCTTGGCGGTCCCAAGCTGATGCCGGCGGTCAGCCCCAAGAAGACCTGGTCGGGCGCGATCGGGGGGGCCGTGGCGGGGATGGTCGGCGGCTATCTCGTCTGGCGCCTGGTGCCGGCGCTGCAGGGCATGACGGCGGCAGGGCCGGTGGTTGCGGCCTCCCTTGCCGGTTCGATCGTCAGCCAGGCGGGAGACCTGTTCGAATCCGCGCTCAAACGCCGCTTCGACACCAAGGATTCGAGCAAGCTCATTCCCGGCCATGGCGGTTTCCTCGACCGGCTCGACGGTTACTGGGCTGTGCTGGTATTGGCCGGCTTCGCGCTCTTCGCCCTGCATCTCGACGTTTGATCCCGATGCCCTTGCGCAGCGTCACGCTTCTGGGAGCAACCGGCTCCGTCGGACGTTCGGTCCGCGACGTCGTCGCCGAGAATCCCGGGCGCCTGTCCATCGCGACCGTGGTCGGCGGCCGGGATGCGCAGGCGCTGGCTCGTACCGCGGTCGAGACCGGCGCATCCTTCGCAGCTTTGGCCGATGCCGCAGGCGGCGCGGCGCTCAAGCAGGCGCTCTCCGGCACGGGGATCGCGTGCGGGGCCGGGCGTTCCGCCGTGCTGGAGGCGGTCGACCGCCCGGCCGATATCGTGGTCAGCGCGATTTCCGGCGCGGCCGGGCTGGAGGCGACTTTCGCCGCGCTCCAGCCGGGGCGCGCGATCGCGCTCGCCAACAAGGAAAGCCTGGTCTGCGCCGGTGGGGCGGTGATGGCGCGTGCTGCTGAGGTCGGTGCCCGTTTGCTGCCGCTCGATTCCGAGCACAACGCCCTGTTCCAGGTCCTGGGGGCCGAGCCTCTCTCATCGATCCGCAGCATGACGCTGACCGCTTCCGGCGGCCCATTCCGGACCTGGAGCGCCGAGCGCATCGCCGCGGCGACGCCCGAACAGGCGTTGAAGCATCCGAACTACGCGATGGGCGCCAAGATCACGATCGATTCCGCCAGCATGATGAACAAGGGGCTCGAGCTGATCGAGGCCCGCTTCCTGTTCGATCTGCGGCCGGATCAGCTCGAGGTGCTCGTCCACCCCCAGCAGATCGTCCACGGCCTCGTGACCTTCCGCGACGGTTCGGTCAGCGCCGGCATGGCGGTGCCGGACATGCGGGTCGCGGCCGCGCATTGCCTCGGCATCGACGGCCGCCTCGACGCGCCGCCCCCGCGCTTCCTCGATCTGGCATTGGCAGCGCCGCTCAGCTTCGAGCGACCCGATCTCATCCGCTTCCCGGCACTCGGCCTCGCCATGGCCGCATTGCGCGAGGGCGGAGCGATGCCGGCCGTGCTCAACGCCGCCAATGAGGTCGCCGTCGCCGCCTTCCTGGAGCGGCGGCTCCGGTTTTCCGACATCGCCGTATTGGTGGAAGCGGTCTGCGCGGCGTCCGCCGCCGGATCGGAGGGGCCGGGCGATGTCGCGGCCGCGCTCGCCATTGACCAAGACTCCAGGCGGCTGGCTGCCTCGCTCTTGTCGCAAGCGCGGTTCACTGTCACCTAAAGGCTGTCATTGCATCGGACCGAAAAGCGGAATCCACTTTCCGGACAAGTCCGATGCAGCACCAATGAGTAGATCATCGTGATCGCATCCGATGCGGTGCGCGATGATCCAGGACCCCCGGGGGAATAGGTTCATGGAATTCGCAGCGTCGCTCTGGAATGCCGGGCAATTCGTGCTCGGCTATCTGCTGCCGTTCCTGTTCGTCCTGACCATTGTCGTTTTCGTCCACGAGCTCGGGCATTTCCTGGTCGGCCGCTGGTGCGGCGTCGACGTCAAGACGTTCTCGATCGGCTTCGGCCGCGAGCTCTTCGGCTTCAACGACAGGCATGGCACGCGCTGGCGTTTCGCGCTGATCCCGCTCGGTGGCTACGTCAAGTTCTCCGGCGATGCCGACGCCTCCAGCGCCCCCGACGATGATGCGGTCGGTCGGATGTCGGCGCAGGAGCGCGCACGCTCCTTCCCGGCACAGTCGCTCGGTGAGCGGGCGGCGATCGTCGCGGCCGGCCCGGTCGCGAATTTCCTGCTGGCGATCCTGATCTTCGCCGGCTCGGCCTTCTTCTTCGGCAAGCAGGTGCTGATCCCGCGCGTCGACGCCGTCGTCGCCGGCAGTGCCGCGGAGCGGGCGGGCCTGAAGGCGGGCGACATCGTGATCGCCATCGACGGCCAGAAGGTCGCCAGTTTCTCCGACATGCAGCGCATCGTTTCGACCCGGCCCGAGGAACGCCTCGAGGTTTCGATCGAGCGCGACGGCGGGACCGTAACCTTGCCGGTGACGCCCGCGCTCACCGAGATGAAGACCCAGCTCGGCACGCAGCGCATCGGCGTGATCGGCGTCAGGGCCTCGCCGCGCCCGGAGGATTGGAAGGTCCAGCGATTCGGATTGCTCGAGTCCACCAAGGCCGGTTTCGTCGAGACCTGGTTCGTCGTAACCCGGACCTATGACTACATCGCCAAGCTGGTGACGGGGCGCGAATCCACCGACCAGCTTTCGGGGCCGATTCGGATCGCGCAGGTCTCCGGCATCGTCGCCTCGAATGGGGGGCTGCTCGGGCTGATCAATCTTGCCGCGATCCTTTCGGTCTCGATCGGCCTGATGAATCTCGTGCCGGTTCCCATGCTCGACGGCGGGCACCTGCTGTTCTATCTCTACGAGGCCGTGCGCGGCCGGCCGCTGAGCCCGCGGGCACAGGAGATCGGTTTCAGGGTCGGTCTGGCGCTCGTGCTGATGTTGATGTTGTTCGTAACCTGGAACGACATCGTGCACGTCCGCGGGATGCTCTGAAACCGCCGACGGGGCGGTGATTTGCGGCGGAAAAACGGCATGCTGCGTGGCCCGCCGGCAACGAGATTCCTAAAAACGCTTTATTAACGATGATCGCGGTTTGCACCCTGCTGGAAACTTTGTAGAAGCGTTTGAACCGCAATGTCCCCGTGCTGCCATCGGTTGATGGCGGTCCCCGTTTGGGGTGGTGACCAGAGAGATGGAATAGGCGACCCGATGACGTCGACCCAAAAGAGCCGGACGACCAAGCTGCGGCTCTCTCGATCGATCGGACTTTCGGCTTTGATGCTGGCCGTGAGTGGTGGTGTGGCTTTCGCGCAGGCCGTGGTTGTCCACGGCAATCGGCAGGTCGATGCGGAGACGATTCGCTCCTACGCCGTCGGCCGCGAAAATCCCCAGGAGATCCGCGAGAGCCTGCTGGCGACCGGCCTGTTCAGCAGCGTGCAGGTCAGCCGGCGCGGCTCGCAGACCGTCGTCTCGGTCAAGGAGCAGAGCGGCACGGTCAATCGCGTCGCATTCGAAGGTAACCGCAAGCTGAAGGGCGAGCAGCTGTCGCAGGTCGTGCAGTCGCGCGCCGGCGGCCCGGTCAGCCAGGCGCTGATCAACTCCGACGTCGAGCGCCTGCGTGAAGCCTATCGCCGGGTCGGCTACGGACTGTCTTCGGTGAGCGGCCGCGTGGCTCCGCTGCCGAATGGCCGCCAGGACATCGTCTTCACCATCAACGAGAGCGGCAAGACCGGCATCAAGTCGATCAATTTCAGCGGCAATCAGGCCTATTCGGCCGGGCGCCTGCGCGGGTTGATGACGTCGACGGAGTCGAACTTCCTGAGCTGGGTCAAGACCTCCGACGTCTATGATCCTGATCGCATCAATTCCGATATGGATCTCATCCGCCGCTTCTACCTGAAGAACGGCTATGCCGATTTCCAGATCGTCAACAGCGGCGCCCGCTTCGATGAGGCAGCCGGCGGCTGGGTCGTCGACATTCAGGTCGAAGAGGGGCAGCGGTATCAGGTCGGCAATGTCACGGTCGATTCCGCGCTGCGCGATGTCGATGCCGCTGCCCTGCAGCGCTATGTCGCGACGTCGACGGGCGATACCTACAACGCCGAGGCGGTCGAGAAGTCGCTGGTTGCGCTCACCACGGAAGTGGCGCGCCGTGGCCATGCCTTCGCTCAGGTTCGTCCGCGCGGCGATCGCGATGCAGCGGGTCGCGTGATCGGCATCACCTATGTCGTCGACGAGGGGCCGCGGGTCTATGTCGAGCGCATCAACGTGCGCGGCAACACCCGCACCCGCGACTATGTCGTCCGTCGCGAGCTCGATCTCGGCGAGGGCGATGCCTACAACAAGGTCATGGTCGACCGCGCCGAGCGTCGCCTGAACAATCTCGGTTTCTTCACCAAGGTCCGCATCACCAACGAGCCGGGCTCCGCTCCGGATCGCGTCGTCGTCAATATCGACGTCGAGGACAAGGCGACCGGCTCCTTCTCGGTAGCCGGCGGTTACTCGACCTCGGACGGTGTCATCGGCGAAATCTCGCTGTCGGAGTCGAACTTCCTCGGTCGCGGCCAGTTCGTCCGTATCGCCGGCACGCTCGGCCAGCGGACGCAGGGTGTCGATTTCTCCTTCACCGAGCCCTATTTCCTGGGCTATCGCGTGGCGGCGGGCATCGACCTGTTCTCGAAGTTCAACGACAACTACAACACCGGCCGCTTCGAAAGCCGCGTGACCGGCGGGCAGGTGCGCTTCACCTTCCCGATCACGGAAGAGTTCTCGATCACGCCGCGTTACTCGCTCTACACGACCGAGATCGACATCCCGAACGAGATCAACCGGCCCTATAACGACTGTACCTACCCGATCCCGGGCGTCACGCCGAACGCCGGTGCCGGTGCGCTCTATAACTGCGTGACCAACGGCGAGGCGACGGTGGCGGTCAAGGAGGCCCAGGGTACGACCCTGACCTCGCTCGTCGGCCTGAACTTCAACTACAACTCGCTCGACAACGTCCAGAACCCGCGCAACGGTTTCTCGGCCGAGCTGAAGCCGGAATTCGCCGGTCTCGGTGGCGACTCGAAGTTCTTCCGCATCTCGGCCGATGCCCGCTACTACCGCGAGATCTTCGACGACGTGGTTGGCTTCCTGCGTGTCCAGGGCGGTCACGTCCAGGCGACCAGCGGCAACCTGCGCATGGTCGATCACTACTTCCTCGGCCCGTCGCTGGTGCGTGGTTTCGCGCCCTCCGGCATCGGTCCGCGCGACGTGCTGAACGACCCGACGGCGAACGCGGTGGGCGGTACGACCTATTTCGGCGGCACCGTCGAAGTGCAGTTCCCGCTCTTCGGCCTGCCGCGCGACCTCGGCCTGCGCGGTGCGCTCTTCGCCGATGCCGGTACGCTGTTCAACTATGACGGCGGCTCGAAGTCGGTGGCCTTCGCTTGCCCGGCCGGCTCCGAGGCGCGCCAGTACAACGTCATCACCGGTGGCGCGCAGTCGAATATCGGCTGTATCCGCGACAAGAACATCCTGCGTTCGTCGGTCGGCGTGAGCTTGCTCTGGCAGTCCCCGCTGGGACCGATCCGGTTCGACTATGCCTATGCCCTGACCAAGGACGAAGGCCAGATCGGCCTCAATCCGCAGACGGGTCTGGTCGGCAAGTACGGTGGCGATCGCCTCCAGGCCTTCCGCTTCTCGGGCGGCACCCGCTTCTGACATAGCGGGGCTTTGGCATCGACCGGGAAGTGGCTCCCACTTCCCGGGACAAACCGATGCGATAACAATGACCTGGATCGCCATTCTCGCGCCCTGTGGGATGGACGGCGGTCCCGCTCCGGACCTGATCATGGCAGAGCCCGTTTTCTTTCCCTTCGCGACCTCGCTGGACTTCGGCGAGGTCGCAAGCATTTCAGGCGCAAGCCTGCCTGATGGCGTGGAGCCATCGCGCAAACTTGACGGCATCGCCGCGCTCGAGAACGCCGGCCCGGCCGATCTCGCCTATATGGACAATCCGAAATACACGGAGGCCCTGGCTGCGACCAAGGCGGGCCTGTGCCTCGTCTCGCCGCGTTTCGCCGATCGTGTGCCGGCGGGAACGGTGGCTCTGGTGTCGCCGGCGCCCTACCATGCCTTCGCGAAGGTGATGGCGCGCTGCTTTCCGAATGCGCTGAAGCCTGAATCGATCTTCGCCTCGCAGGGTGTCGCGCCGGGCGCCATCGTTCATGCCACCGCCGTGCTCGAAGCCGGCGTCACCGTCGATCCCGGCGCCGTGATCGGCCCGGGCGCGGAAATCGGCGCCGGGACCGTGGTGGCCTCGCATGCGGTCATCGGGCCGCAGGTCCGGATCGGGCGCAACTGCTCGATCGGGGCGGGCAGCACGATCCAGGCGTCCCTGATCGGCAATCGCGTCATCGTCCACCCTGGTGCGCGGATCGGGCAGGATGGCTTCGGCTTCGCGATGAGCCCCAAGGGGCATATGAAGGTGCCGCAGGTCGGCCGCGTCATCATCCAGGACGATGTCGAGATCGGGGCCAACAGCACGATCGACCGCGGCGCCAGCCGCGACACGGTGATCGGCGAGGGCACCAAGATCGATAACCTCGTCCAGATCGGCCATAACTGCGTCATCGGGCGCCATTGCGTGATCTGCGCCCAGACCGGCCTCGCGGGCTCCTCGACATTGGAGGATTTCGTGGTGCTCGGCGGGCAGGTCGGGTTGGCCGGCCATCTCACCATCGGCGTCGGCGCCCAGATCGCGGCGCAGAGCGGCGTCGCCGGCGATGTTCCGCGTGGTGCGCGCTATGGCGGGTATCCGGCTCAGCCCGCGCTCGGCTGGGCGCGCGAAACGGCGCTGCTCAAGACGCTGGTGGCCAACCGGGGCAAGAAGCCGGGCGCATCCCAGGATTGAGTCGGGCGCTTCCGGCGGCGGACAGGGTCTTTCTGCTCCGGATGCTGAGAATTTTGTTGCTCAACCCGCTCTGTTTCCGGCAAAGCGACGGCAGGCTTTGAAATCGTGGCCGGTTGCAGGAGCGTTGCCTGCTTCCAGCCACTGAAGTGAAGACAAGGCGCGGCCCGGTGACGGCACGCGGGAGAAGACAGACCATGACTGAGGCGACGACTTCACTGGGTGTAATCGATATCCAGAAGATCATGGCCAGCATCCCCCACCGTTATCCGTTTCTGCTGGTCGATCGCGTCGTCGAGATCGACGGCGATACCTCCGGTGTGGGCATCAAGAACGTGACGGTCAACGAACCGCAGTTCACCGGCCATTTCCCGGAGCGGCCGGTGTTTCCGGGCGTGCTGATGATTGAGGCGATGGCTCAGACGGCCGGCGTGCTGGTCGTGAATGCCCGCGAAGTCGGCGCGCAGGAGGTCAAGTCCGTTCTTTTCACTACGATCGACAAGGCGAAGTTCCGCAAGCCGGTTACGCCGGGCGACCAGATCCGCTTCCACCTCACCAAGCTCGCCCGCAAGCGCAACATCTTTTTCTATCGCGGCGAGGCGCGCGTCGACGGGGTGCTCGTGGCCGAAGCCGAGATTTCGGCGATGGTCATTTGAGCGTTGCGACGGTTCAGGATCAGGGCAGCGTCTCGATGAGCGTATCCATCCATCCCATGTCGCTGGTCGATCCGAAGGCCCAGCTCGGTGCGGGCGTGACGATCGGGCCGTTCTGCCAGGTCGGTCCGGACGTCGTGCTCGGCGAAGGCGTCGAGCTCGTCAGTCACGCGGTCGTGGCTGGCCGCACCACGATCGGCCCGCGCACGCGCATCTTCCCCTTTGCCTCGATCGGCCACCCGCCGCAGGACGTGAAGTATCGTGGCGAGCCCTCGACACTGACGATCGGGGAGGATTGCCAGATCCGCGAGGGGGTGACCATGAACCCCGGCACGGAAGGCGGCGGGATGATCACCAGCGTCGGTGATCGCTGCTTCTTCCTGGCCAATTCGCATGTCGGCCACGACAGCCGCCTCGGCAACAACATCATCTTCTCGAACAATGTGATGTGCGCCGGTCATGTCACGATCGGCAACTTCGTCATCGTTGGTGGCGGTGCCGGCCTGCAGCAGTTCATCCGTATCGGCGACCATGCCTTCATCGGCGGCGGAGCCGGCGTGCTGAGCGATGTCATTCCGTTCGGTACCATTCGTGACAACCCCGCCCATCTTGTCGGCTTGAATCTCATCGGCCTCAAGCGGCGCGGCTTCACGCGCGAGCAGATCCACGAGCTGCGCCGTGCCTATCGGCTGCTTTTCGCGGCCGAGGGAACTCTGACCGAGCGTGTCGAGGATGTCGCGGCCGAGTTCAGCGAGGATCCTCTGGTCCATGAGATCCTGAACTTCATCAGGGAAGGCGGCGACAAGGCGCTCTGCACGCCGCGGGACGCCACTGTCGCGGAGCGGTGAACACCGACCGGCCGGCCGATTCAACCGCCCCGCGCGGCCCGCTCGCGATGATCGTGGGGAGCGGCGACTATCCGCTCCAGCTCGCCCGCATCGTGACGGGCAGGGGCGAGCGCCCCTATATCGCGGCGCTGGACGGGGCGGCCGATCCCGCCGCTTTCGGTGACGGCGCGGATATCAGGACATACCGCCTCGGCCAGCTCGGCAGCCTCCTCGAGGAGCTGCGCCGGCGCGGCATCGTCGACATCGTGATGCTCGGGGCTCTGCCACGGCCGAGCTTCGGCTCCCTGCGCCCAGAGGTTTCGACGCTGAAATACATGCCCCATTTCGCCAAGGCCTTTCTGGGCGGCGATGACCATCTGCTGCGCGGCGTGGTCCGTTTCTTCGAGATGCAGGGCTTTCGTGTCCATGGACCGGCGGATATCGCGCCAGAGATGACCGCGCCGCGCGGGGCGCTGGGCAGCCGGCAGGCCTCGCCGGAGCAGCGTGCCGAGCTCGAGCGTGGCTTCGCCTTGCTGGCGACGCTCTCGCCTTTCGATGTCGGTCAGGCCGCGATCTTGGCCGATCACCGTGTCGTCGCGATCGAGGCCGCCGAAGGCACCGATGCGATGATCCGGCGCGTGGCCGATCTCGTCGCACGCGGGCGCCTCAAGATTGGGAAAGGCGACGGCTTCCTCGTGAAAGTGCCGAAGACCGGTCAGGATCTGCGCGTCGACATGCCAGCCATCGGGCCGGACACCCTGCGGAACATCGCCGAAGCCGGGCTCTCCGGCATTGGCGTCCGGGCCGGCGCGGTGCTGGTCGGCGACCGCGCCGCGCTCGGTCGGCAGGCGGACCAGCTTGGCCTCTTCGTCGAGGGCTTTCCCTGATGCGGCCGTTCCGGCTGGCCGTTATCGCAGGCGAGGCCTCGGGCGATGCCCTGGCGCTGCGCTTCCTTGCCGCGCTGCGCGAGAAGATGGGCGATCGCCCGATCGAGCTTTGTGGTGTCGGTGATCACGGTTTGCCGGAAGCCGGACTGAAATCGCTCTTTCCCCAGGCCGATATCGCCGTGATGGGTTTCGGCCCGGTGATCGCGCGCCTGCCTTTGCTGCTGCGGCGGATGGAGGATGCGGCGCGCGGTATCGCCGCGTTCCAGCCCGATCTGCTCCTGACGATCGACAGCCCGGATTTCTGCCTGCGCGTCGCGAAGAAGGTGAGGGCGCGGGCGCCTTCCATTCCGATCGTGCACTGGGTCTGCCCCAGCGTCTGGGCCTGGCGCTCCGGGCGTGCGCGACGGATGGCGCCGCATGTCGACCGCATCCTGGCCCTGCTGCCTTTCGAGCCTGCGGCGCTGGCGCGCCTGCACGGCCCTGAGACCGTCTATGTCGGCCATCCCCTGATGGAACGTCTCGCCGAGATGCGCCCCGATGCGGAGGAGCAGCGTCGACGCGACAACGCCGGGCAGCCGGTCGTGCTCGTCCTGCCCGGCAGCCGTCGTTCCGAGATCCACCATCTGATGCCGGTCTTCGGCGAGGCGGTGGCGAAGGTTGCGGCAGCGGTGCCGGGCGCCCGCTTCGTCTTGCCGGCGGTGCAGCGGCTCCAGCCCTTGATCGCGGAAGCCGTGGCGCGCTGGCCGGTGGCTCCGGAGATCGTTACGGGCGAGGCGGCCAAGCTCGCGGCGTTCCGGGAGGCCCGCGCCGCGCTGGCGGCCTCGGGAACCGTGACACTGGAACTCGCCCTGTCGCAGATCCCGACCGTCGCGGCCTATCGCGGCGCCGGCTGGGAGGCCTTCCTGGCGCGGCGCCTCATCAAGCTGCCGAGCGTGATCCTGCCCAACCTGATCCTCGGCCGGAGCATCGTCCCGGAATTCATCCAGGAAGAGGCGACCGCCGACGCGCTGAGCAGCCACCTGCTTGCCGCGATGGCCGAGGGCGACAAGCGCCAAGAGCAGCTCGACGGCTTCGCCGAGGTCGAGACGATCATGCGTTCGGCCGGGCCGAGCCCGGCGGCGAACGCGGTTGCTGCGGCCCTGGCCATCCTGCCGGCGGAGCAGGCCGGCTAAGCGCTCCCGTCACCCATGGCCGCGGCTTCGAACCAAACGCTTGTCATTCCGGGGCGCGCCGCAGGCGCGAACCCGGAACCTACGACCGGGTGAGACATTTTGTGCCCGGTTGTTGCCCGCTCGCCCAGTCGTAGGTTCCGGGTTCTTCGCGCACGCGAAGCCCCGGAATGACAAATGTGGTGGCGTCCTGGACAGCGACCACCACGGCGATCGCAAGCTCTTAAACCCATGAAAAAGGCGCGGGGCTTTCGCCGCGCGCCTTTCCGGGTCGTCGATACCGCAGCGATCAGCGGCGGCCGATCGGGGTATAGTCGCGCTGGGCCGAGCCGGTATAGAGCTGGCGCGGGCGGCCGATCTTCTGGGAGGGATCCTCGATCATTTCCTTCCACTGCGCGATCCAGCCGACCGTGCGGGCGACGGCGAACAGCACCGTGAACATCGAGGTCGGGAAGCCCATCGCCTTCAAGGTGATGCCCGAATAGAAATCGATGTTCGGATAGAGCTTCTTCTCGATGAAGTACTCGTCGGAGAGGGCGATGCGCTCCAGCTCGACGGCGACGTCGAGCAGCGGGTCGTCCTTGATCCCGAGCTCGTTCAGCACCTCATGCGTGGTCTTCTGCATGATCTTCGCGCGCGGGTCGTAGTTCTTGTAGACCCGGTGGCCGAAGCCCATCAGGCGGAACGGATCGTTCTTGTCCTTCGCCTTGGCGATGTATTTCGGGATGTTGTCGACCGAGCCGATCTCCTCGAGCATCTTGAGCGCGGCTTCGTTGGCGCCGCCATGCGCGGGTCCCCACAGGCAGGCCGTGCCGGCCGCGATGCAGGCGAAGGGATTGGCGCCCGACGAGCCGGCGAGGCGCACGGTCGAGGTCGAGGCGTTCTGCTCGTGGTCGGCGTGCAGGATGAAGATCCGGTCGAGCGCGCGCGACAGCACCGGATTGACCTTGTACTCCTCGGCCGGCACCGCGAAGCACATGCGCAGGAAGTTCGAGGTGTAGTCCAGCGAGTTCAGCGGGTACACGAAGGGCTGGCCGACGGTGTACTTGAACGCCATCGCGGCAAGAGTCGGCACCTTCGCGATCATGCGCATCGAGGCGATCATGCGCTGATGCGGGTCGGAGATGTCGGTGGAGTCGTGATAGAAGGCCGACATTGCGCCGATCGAGCCGACCATCACCGCCATCGGGTGGGCGTCGCGGCGGAAGCCTTGGAAGAAGCGGGCCATCTGCTCGTGCACCATGGTGTGGCGCGTGATGCGATAATCGAAATCGGCCTTCTGCGCGGCCGTCGGCAGCTGGCCCTCGAGCAGCAGGTAGCAGGTCTCGAGGAAGTCGCCATGTTCGGCGAGCTGCTCGATCGGATAGCCGCGATAGAGCAGAACGCCCTTGTCGCCGTCGATATAGGTGATCTGCGACTCGCAGCTCGCCGTCGAGGTGAAGCCGGGATCGTAGGTGAACATGCCCGTCTGGGCGTAGAGCTTGGCGATGTCGATGACGGCGGGGCCGACAGACCCCTCCTTGATCGCCATGTCGACGGTCTTGTCGCCGACCTGGAGCTGGCTGGTATTTCCGCTCATCGATACCGATCCTTTCAAGGCTCGCTGCTGTTCAGCCCCGGTTTCGCCTCTCCGCGCTTTCGCGCCGGGCATCTCGCATCCGAAGGCCGCGAGGTGACGGCCGGATGTCGGAAGGAGAACGGGAGAGATGGTCCATGTGACTGAATTACAAGCAATATTCGTACATGCCCGCGTTGCCGCACCGCAATGCACTTGCGCGTCACTAGACCATTTGCGCAGTGCATTCAACCGAGCCAAAAGGCGGTTGGAACCGCGCTGCGCTCATATCTGCGCGAGCAACTCCGCCGCCGTCTTGGGGACGGCGGCGGCTGAGAGCTTTCAGGCGGATCGGGCGGGCCCATCCGGGCCTTCGAAAACCGTTCAGGCGGCCTGATCGGCGAGCCGGGCCAGCGTCTCTTCGCGGCCCAGAACCGCCATGACGTCGAACAGGCCCGGCGACATCGCCCGGCCGGTCAGCGCGGCGCGCAGCGGCTGTGCCGCCTGGCCGAGCTTGAGCCCGCTCTCCTCGACATAGGCGCGAACCGCCGCTTCCAGCGGGGCCGGCGACCAGTCGTCGACGGCGGCGAGCTTCTCCGCGATCTTCGGCAGGCGCTGGCGCGCGGCCTCGTCGAGCAGGCCCTTGGCCTTGTCGTCGAGCTGCAGCGGGCGCTGGGCATAGAGATAGAAGGCGCTGTCGAGCAGTTCGATCAGCGTCTTGGCGCGCTCCTTGAGGCCCGGCATGGCGGCGAGGAATTTTGCCTCCAGCTCCGGCGAGAGCGTGGCGCCGAGGCCGCGCGCCGGCCCGATCTCCGGCAGGATGACCTTGAGCGCGGCAAGCAGGTCCGCATCATCCGACTGACGCATATAGAGGCCGTTGAGGTTCTCCAGCTTGGCGTAGTCGAAGCGCGCCGGCGAGCGGCCGATCGAGGACAGCTTGAAGGCGTCGATCATCTCCTGCGTGGAGAAAACCTCCTGATCGCCATGGCTCCAGCCCAGCCGCACCAGATAGTTGCGCAGCGCCGCCGGCAGATAGCCCATCGAGCGATAGGCATCGATGCCGAGCGCGCCGTGGCGCTTCGAGAGCTTGGCGCCGTCCGCGCCATGGATCAGCGGGATATGCGACATGCTCGGCACGTCCCAGCCGAGCGCGTCGTAGATCTGCGTCTGGCGGGCGGCATTGGTCAGGTGGTCGTCGCCGCGGATGATATGGGTCACGCCCATGTCATGGTCGTCGACGACGACAGCGAGCATATAGGTCGGCGTACCGTCCGAGCGTAGCAGCACGAGGTCGTCGAGATTCTCGTTCTGCCAGACGACGCGGCCCTGGACCTCGTCATTGACCACGGTCTCGCCGGTCTGCGGCGCCTTGAGGCGGATGACGGGCTTCGCGCCTTCCGGCGCGGTCGCCGGATCGCGGCCGCGCCAGCGCCCGTCATAGCGCAGCGGCTTGCCCTCGGCGCGGGCCTTCTCGCGCATCTCCTCGAGCTCGGCCTGGGTCGCGTAGCAGTGATAGGCCTTGCCGGCGGCAAGCATCTGCTCGGCGACTTCGCGATGCCGGGCGGCGCGCTGGAACTGGTAGACGGTCTGGCCGTCCCAATCGAGCCCGAGCCATTCCAGCCCGTCGAGAATCGCGGCGATGGCGGCATCGGTCGAGCGTTCCCGGTCGGTATCCTCGATGCGCAGCAGCATCTTGCCGCCTTGCCGGCGGGCATAGAGCCAGTTGAACAGCGCGGTTCGGGCTCCGCCGATATGCAGGAATCCGGTGGGCGAGGGCGCAAAGCGCGTGACGACGGCGTTGCTCATGGGAGGGAACTCCGGCCGGGCGGCCAGGGCCGTCCGGGGCAAGACAGGGGAAGGGGCCGGATCGTGACATGACAACCGGCGCGCGCCCTGTAACATGGCTTTGCCGGAAACGCTAAGCGGTCAAATCGCAGCGCCGGCGGGGGAGAGCGGGCGATGCAGCCGGCACCGCCGGGGCAGGGGCAGGGGCTGGCACAGGGCCGGCGCGGCGCGCGCGCCGATGCCTTGCCGGCACGGCTCGGCGTCATGGCCCCGCTGGCGGCCAATCTTCGCCCGTTGCTGTGGCAGCTTTGGCTCCATCTCTCGCGGGGTTTCGCGCTGGAGGTCGAGAGGCGCCGGCCCTTCCTATGGCTGCCGATCGCGATGGGCGCCGGCATCCTGCTCTATTTCGCTGCCGATCGTGAGCCGGCATTATGGGCGCCGCTGCTCGGCTTAGGCTTGAGCAGCGCGGCGGCCTTCGCCCTGCGGAGGCGCCCTCTCGCGTCGATGACCTGCCTCGCGGCGGCGGCCGGCTTTCTGGGCTTCGCTGCCGGCGTCTGGCGCACGGCCGATATCGCGGCGCCGATGCTGGAGCGGCCACGCATCGGCAAGCTCTCCGGCTTCGTCGAGAGCGTCGAGGCCCGCGACAGTGGCGCGCGGCTCGTCATACTGGTCACCGATCTCGCCAATGTGCCGGTGGACCAGCGGCCGAAGCGGGTCCGCGTCAATATCCGGCAGGGCTCCGTCGCACCGGGGGACCACATCGTCGCAACCGCGCGCCTGCTGCCACCTCCGGGACCGGCGCGAGCCGGCGGCTACGATTTCGGCCGCGACGCCTTCTTTCGCGGGATCGGCGCCGTCGGCAGCATCTCCGGCAAGATCGCGCTGGCAGCACCGCCATATCCGATGCCGGCGCGCCTCGCGATCGACGTGACGATCGACCGCGCCCGCAATGCCCTGACCAAACGCATCGCCGAGGTCGGGGGCGGGCAGGGCGGGGCGGTTGCCGCCGCGCTCGTCACCGGCAAGCGCGGCCTGATCACCGAGGCCACCAATAACGACCTGCGTGCCGCCGGTATCTATCACATCGTCTCGATCTCCGGCCTGCACATGGTGCTCGCCGCCGGCACGATCTTCTGGCTGGTGCGCGCGCTGCTGGCCCTGTCGCAGACGGTGGCGTTGCACTGGCCGGTCAAGAAACTCGCCGCTGTGGCGGCCATGCTGGGCGCGACCGCCTATTGCATCTTCTCCGGCAGCGACGTCGCGACCGAGCGCTCGCTGATCATGACGCTGGTCATGCTCGGCGCGATCCTGGTCGATCGCGCGGCGCTCAGCATGCGCAACCTCGCGCTCGCCGCCATGATCGTGCTGCTGCGCGAGCCGGAAGCGCTGCTCGGGCCAAGCTTCCAGATGTCCTTCGGCGCGGTCGCGGCGCTGATCGCCTTCGCCGAGCGCTGGGAGCGGAGAGATCGCAGCGAGCCGCCGTCGGCATTGCCCTGGCCGCTCGGGCCGATCTGGACGGCGGCGCTCGGCATCCTCGTCACCACCATGCTGGCGACCGCGGCGACCGCGCCCTTCGGCGCCTATCACTTCCAGACCTTCAACCCGTTTGGGCTGCTCGGCAACGCCATGGCGCTGCCCTTCGTCTCGCTTTTCGTCATGCCGGCAGCGGTGTTCGGCGTGCTGGCCTATCCGTTCGGGCTGGACTGGCCGGCCTGGGCCTTGATGGGGTTGGCTTCCGACGTCGTGCTCAAGGTCGCGCACTGGGTCGCGACCATCGACCATTCCACCGTGACGGTCGCAGCCTTCGGCCCGGCCGTGCTGGCCTGTTTCGCGATGGCTCTGCTCTGGCTGACGCTCTGGACCACGGCCTGGCGCTGGCTGGCGGCCGTGCCGCTGGTCTTCGGCGTCGTCATAGCCGGCGAGCCGGAGCGGCCGGAGATCCTGGTCGAGCGCGACGGCTCGGGGCTGGCCGTCCGCGGGCTGGACGGACGCCTCGCCATCGCAGGCAAGCCCAGTCGCTTCGTCCTGCAGCAATGGCTTGCTGCCGATGGCGACGGCCGCTCGCCCGATGATCCGACTTTGCGTGCCGGTGTTGCTTGCGACCGGTTGGCCTGCGTCGCGCAGACGACCGACAAGCGCACGATCTCGTACACGCGCGAGCGTCTCGCGATCATCGAGGATTGCCTGCGCGCCGATCTCGTCGTCACCGCCATTCCCTGGAGCGGGGCCTGCAAGGCCAGACTGGTCGAGCGGATGGCGCTATCACGCGACGGCGCGACCTCGCTCTACCGGACGGCGACCGGGTGGAACAGCCGAACCTCGGAGCCGACCGCAGCCGACCGTCCATGGACCCGCCGGCGCGAGCCTCGCCCGGCAGAGGTGGCAACCCGGCCGGTTGGTCAGCCCGCAACGGTGCAGCCTGCATCAGCCTCCGACAGTGAGGTCGACGCCGATGTCGAGCGCCTTCAGTAGCGTCGCATCAGGTTGACGAGGCGGCCCTGGATCTTGACCCGGTCGGGGCCGAGCACGCGGGTCTCATAAGCGGGATTGGCCGCTTCCAGCGCGATCGAGGAGCCACGCTTGCGCAGGCGCTTCAGCGTCGCCTCCTCGTCGTCGATCAGCGCGACGACGATATCGCCGGTATTGGCCGTGTCCTGCTTGCGGATGACGACGGTATCGCCGTCGAGGATGCCGGCCTCCACCATCGAATCGCCACGGACTTCGAGCGCGTAATGCTCGCCGGAGCCGAGCATGTCCGGCGGCAGCGAGACGGTGTGACTGCGGCTCTGGATCGCCGAGATCGGGGTGCCCGCCGCGATCCGGCCCATGACGGGAATGGCGATGGAATGCCGGCTGTCGTCCTCGACCGCTGCTGGCCGGGGCTTGGCGACGCTCGGCTGGGCGCCGAGACCGCCCTGCACGACGGCCGGGCTGAAGCGCGGGCGCGGCTGCGGGGCGCCGAACCCGTCCGGCATCTTGATGACTTCGAGTGCGCGGGCCCGATTTGGCAGGCGGCGGATGAAGCCGCGCTCCTCCAGCGCCATGATGAGACGATGGATGCCGGATTTCGAGCGCAGGTCGAGCGCGTCCTTCATTTCGTCGAAGGAGGGCGGCACGCCACTTTCGCGCAAGCGTTCCTGGATGAAGCGCAGGAGTTCGTGTTGCTTGCGTGTCAGCATGGTCGCCGCCAGCCCCTCAAAGCGCAGATTCGAAACAAAGCACGAACACCATACGCGTTCTGCTTGTGTTCCGCAAGCTGCTATGCCGTGGCGGAAGCGTGAGATAGCCGTATGGAAAACGCGCCGTCATTCTGGACAAGCCGCGTCAGCGGCGCCGATCCGGAATCTATCATGGAGCGCGGCGTTCTACGATGGATTCCGGGTCTGCGCTTCGCTTGCCCGGAATGACGTCGCGGGGGCAATAAAGAGCGCGCGCTCTACCGCAGCGGCAGGATACGGCAGGAATTACCCTTCTTCGCGGGAGCGGCATGGGCAGGCCGAATCGTCAGGGCCTGCGCCCGCGCGAGCGTACCAAGCATCGAGGAATCCTGCCGGTCGAAGGGCGTCGCGACCCAGCCTTCCGGCGTCAGCGTGAGCTCCGAGCGCAGATAGTCCTCGCGCTCGTCATTGCCGGGCATGTTGCGGCCGAGGATGGCGGGAATGCTGCGGTCGCGATCGGCATCGGCAATGCCGAGCAGCGCCTCGATCAAGGGCAGCACGAAGAGATGGCCGCAAACGATCGAGGAGACCGGATTGCCCGGCAGCCCGACCACGACCATCCGGCCGAGCCGCCCGGTCATCATCGGCTTGCCCGGCCGCATCGCGATCTTCCAGAATCCGAGCGTCATGCCGGCCCGCGTCAGCGCTTCCTGCACGAGATCGTGCGCGCCGACCGAGGCGCCGCCGAGCGTGATCAGCACATCGGCATCGGCTGCGCGCGCCCTTGCGATCTTCGCGGCGAGATCGGCATGGTCGTCGCGGGCGATGCCAAGGTCGAGCACGGTGCCGCCGGCCTTCTCGACGAGAGCGGCGAGCGAAAACGAGTTCGAGGCGACTATCTGGTCGCGGCCGACCGGCTCGCCCGGCGCCACCAACTCGTCGCCCGTGGCGAGAATCGCGACGCGCGGCTTCCGCCGGACCGGCAAAGTCGGATGCCCCATCGCTGCGGCGAGGCCGAGTGCCGCACTGTCGAGCACGCGACCGGCCGACAGCAAAACGTCGCCCTCGTGGAAGTCGAGCCCCGCCGCGCGCAGGAATTTGCCCTTGGCAGGCGGCACGCGGACGCGAATGACAGGGCTGTCGACGCCATCGGCATCTTCCTGCATCAGGATCGTGTCGGCGCCGTCAGGCATCGGCGCGCCCGTGAAGATGCGCACGGCTTGTCCCGGGCCGACCGCGCCCTCATAGGCCCGGCCGGCAGCAGATTCGCCGATCACCGAGAGCGAGACGCCTTCCGCCATCTCGTCGCCACGCACGGCATAGCCGTCCATGGCCGAATTGGCGAAGGGCGGCTGGGTCCTGAGCGCCTTGACCTCGCCGGCGAGCACCCGCCAGGCGCATTGCGCCAATGGCAGGGTTTCCGCTCCCGTCGGCTCCGGAATGCTGTCGAGCAGCGCCTTGCGCGCGACGGGGACCGGAGTGAGCGCCATCAGCTAGCTTTCGCCTCGTAATCGCCCGACTGGCCGCCAGACTTGTGCAGCAGCCGGATATTCTCGATCCGCATCGCACGGTCGACGGCCTTGACCATGTCGTAGACGGTAAGACAGGCGACGGAGACGGCGGTGAGCGCCTCCATCTCGACGCCGGTCTGGCCCTTCATCTTGACCTCGGCGCGCACGCGCACGCCCGGCAGGGCCTCGTCGATCGTAAGATCGACGGCGATCTTGCTGAGCAGCAGCGGATGGCAGAGCGGGATCAGTTCATGCGTGCGCTTCGCCGCCATGATGCCGGCGAGGCGTGCGGTGCCGAGCACGTCGCCCTTCTTGGCGTTGCCGTCGCGCACGATCGCGATCGTCTCCGGCGCCATGACGACCTGGCCTTCGGCGATCGCCATGCGGGTCGTCTCGGCCTTGCCGCCGACATCGACCATATGCGCCTGGCCTTGCGCGTCGAGATGGCTGAGCCGGCTCACGCCGCGACGGCCTTGCCGGTGAGCAGCGCCTGCGTTGCGGCGGTGACGTCGGCCTGTCGCATCAGGCTTTCGCCGACGAGGAAGCTGTTGACGCCGATCCGGTTGAGCCGGGCAATGTCGGCATGCGTGAAGATGCCGCTCTCGCTGATGACGATGCGGTCGGCCGGCACGCGCGGCGCCAATCGCTCGGTCACGGCGAGATCGACATTGAAGCTGCGCAGATCGCGGTTGTTGATGCCGAGCAGGCGGCTTTCGAGCTTGAGCGCCCGGTCGAGCTCGGCATCGTCATGGACCTCGACGAGAACGTCCATGCCGAGCTCGCGCGCGGTCTCGTTCAGCGCTCTGGCGGTGGCGTCGTCGACGCCGGCCATGATGATCAGGATGCAGTCGGCGCCCCAGGCGCGGGCCTCGTAGACCTGATAGGGCTCGTAGAGGAAATCCTTGCGCAAAGCCGGCAGGCCGGCGGCCTCGCGCGCTGCGGTCAGGAAGTCCGGCCGGCCCTGGAAGGATGGCGCGTCGGTCAGCACCGAGAGACAGGCCGCGCCGCCGACGGCATAAGCGCGGGCGAGCGAAGGCGGGTCGAAATCGGCGCGGATCAGGCCCTTGGACGGGCTCGCCTTCTTGATCTCGGCGATCAGCGCGGGCGTGCCTTGCTCGAGCTTGCCTGCCAGCGCATCGGCGAAGCCGCGCGGCTTGGAGGCGGCGCGCGCCCGGCGTTCGATTTCGGCCTGCGGGACGGCGGCTTTCGCAGCCGCGATCTCCTGGCGCTTATAAGCTTCGATCTTCGCGAGGATATCGGTCATGCCGGCCTCACGCGTTCGAGGCTTTGACGAGCGCGGCGAGCGTCGCCTTGGCCTTGCCGGAATCGAGCGCGGCCGTCGCCTGGGCGAAGCCGTCCTTCAGGTCCGTCGCCTTGCCGGCAACGAGCAGCGCCGCAGCCGCATTGAAGGCGGCGATGCCGCGGAAGCCGGTCTTCTCCCCGGCGAGCACGGCATTTAGCGCCGCCGCATTCTCCTCAGGCGTGCCGCCGCGCAGCACCTCCGGCTTCGCGGGCTCAAGGCCGACATCGGCCGGGCTGATCGAAAAACTCTCGATCTTGCCGTTCTCCAGCGAGACGACACGGGTCGGGCCGGTGGTGGTGATCTCGTCGAGCCCGTCCGAGCCGTGCACGGCCCAGACGCGGGTCGACCCCAGGGAAGCGAGCACCTTGACCATCGGCTCCAGCCAGGTCTCGGAGAAGGCGCCGATGAGCTGGCGCTTGACGCCGGCCGGGTTGGAGAGCGGGCCGAGCAGGTTGAAGATCGTGCGCGTGCCGAGCTCGGTGCGCACCGGGGCGACATGGCGCATCGAGGCGTGATGCGTCGGCGCGAACATGAAGCCGACGCCGGCCTCGCGGATGCAATGCTCGGTCGCGGCCGGGTCGAGCCCGACCTTGACGCCGAGCGCGGTCAGCACGTCCGCCGCGCCGGAGCGCGAGGAGGCCGCGCGGTTGCCATGCTTGGCGACCGGCACGCCGCAGGCGGCGGTGATGATCGAGGCCAGCGTCGAGACATTGTAGGAGCCGGAGGAATCGCCGCCGGTGCCGACGATGTCGATCGCCTCGGGCGGCGCCTTCACCGGCAGCATCTTGCCGCGCATGGCGCCGACGGCACCGGCGATCTCGTCGATCGTCTCGCCGCGCACGCGCAGCGCCATCAGGAAGGCGGCTGATTGGGCGTTCGTCACTTCGCCCGAGAGGATGGTGTCGAAGGCGTCGCGCGCTTCCTCGCGGGAGAGCGTCGCGCCGGTCGCGACCTTGGCGATGAAGGGTTTGAAATCGTCCATGGGAACTCTGCGGAATCAGGCTGAAAGGGTCAGGGCGGAGGCTTCGCGTTCGCTCTGCCATCGCTCCGCGAGGTCGAGGAAATTCCGCAGGATCGTCGCGCCATGCTCGGAGGCAATGCTCTCCGGATGGAACTGGACGCCGTGGACCGGCAGCTCCCGGTGCGAGAGCGCCATGATCAGGCCGTCATCGCTCTCCGCCTCGATCTCGAAGACATCCGGGCAGGAGGCGCGCTCGACCACGAGCGAGTGATAGCGCGTCGCCTGCAGCGGGCCGTTGATGCCGCGGAACAGGCCGCGCGCCCGGTGGCGGATCGGCGAGACCTTGCCATGCATCGGCAGGGGCGCGCGCACGACATGGCCGCCGAAGGCCTGGCCCATCGCCTGAAGGCCGAGGCAGACGCCGAAGATCGGCTTCTTGCCCGCGCCTTCGCGGATGACGTCCAGACAGATTCCGGCCTCGTTGGGCGTACAGGGGCCGGGCGAGAGCACGATCGCGTCGTGATCGCCGGCAAGCGCTTCCTCGGCGGTGAGCGCGTCGTTACGCCAGACATCGACCTCGGCTCCCAGCCCACCGATGAGATGGACCAGGTTCCAGGTGAAGCTGTCGTAGTTGTCGATCAACAGAACGCGCATGGCCGAACCCGTGAATGCGGGTTGAGGTCATGCACGCTCTGAGGCGGGGTGGTCAAGTTTCGCGGGGGAGAAGGAAGGCGCCACGCCGCGGCCCGCCGGTCACCCCCGCACGCTGCGCGGCATGCCCGCCGTGCGCGGCTGGGCCAGTCCCGGCGCGGTCTCGACGCCGAGCGCGGGCAGGGCAAGCGTGCGCTGGCCGCGGAAATCGACATGGCAGACGATCAGCCCGCGCTCCTCGATATAGCTGAGCACGCGACGCGCGCGGCTCGGCGAAGCGCTGCCATAGACCTCCGCGAGCTCTGCATCGCTGGGGCAGGGGCGGCCTTCGATCGCGGTGCGGGCGATGTAGAGGAACAGCCCCTGCAGGTCTTCCGGCAAGGTGCCTGATGACGCGACGGCGGTCTGCCAGCCTTCGCTCGTCGCGATGCTGTCGCTGACGCCGGCGCGCGCCACCGCAAGCCGGCGGCGGAACTCCTCCAGGCTCAGATGCGTGCGGCCGAGCCGGCGCATCCGGCAGCGCACGGTGAAATCCTGATAGAGCACCGCGACCTGCCGCGAGCGCGCCTCGGGATCGCCCATCAACTCGCGCAGGATCTCGACCATGATCGCCTCGCGCTCTTCCGGCTCCAGCTCGATCTCGGGCTCGGGTTCCGGCTGCGGGGCAGGGCGATAATTCTCGATCCGGCGCAGTACCTCGGTCGGATCGGGCCGCGGGCGCGGCGCCGGGCGGGCAGGGCGGGCCAGCGGAAGCGGCTCGTCCTCGCCGCGCGTGAAGATCAGCTTGCCGGCGTCCTCCGGTGCCTGCTCCGGGAGCGGCATCAGGCCTGGCGCGCTGCCACGATCGACCGAGGAGACCGTGCCGATCCGGATCGGCAGCGGGCGCTTCGACAGGGCAGGGCCGAGCGCGACGAACTGGCCGCGTTCAAGGTCGCGGAACATCTCGGCCTGGCGGCGATCCATGCCGAGCAGGTCGGCGGCGCGCTGCATGTCGATATCGAGGAAGGTGCGGCCCATCAGGAAGTTCGAGGCTTCCGCCGCGACGTTCTTGGCAAGCTTGGCGAGGCGCTGCGTCGCGATCACGCCGGCAAGGCCACGCTTGCGGCCGCGGCACATCAGGTTGGTCATGGCGCCCAATGAAAGCCGCCGCGCCTCGTCCGAGGCCTCGCCCGCCATGACGGGGGCGAAGAGCTGGGCCTCGTCGACCACGATCAGCATCGGGAACCAGAGCGAGCGGTCGACATCGAAGAGCCCGCCGAGGAAGGCGGCGGTGGCGCGCAACTGCTCGTCGGCTTCGAGATTTTCGAGATTGAGCACCACCGAGACGCGGTGTTGGCGCACGCGCAGCGCCACGCGCTGCAGTTCGGCCTCGCCGCATTCGGCATCGACCACGACATGGCCGAACTGGTCGGCGAGCGAGACGAAATCGCCCTCGGGATCGATGATTGCCTGCTGCACCAATGGCGCGCTCTGCTCCAGCAAGCGGCGTAGCAGATGCGACTTGCCCGAGCCGGAATTGCCCTGCACCAGCAGGCGCGTCGCCAGCAATTCGGCGAGATCGATCAGACCGGGCTCGCCGGTCCTTGTCGTTCCCATCTCGATTGCGGTGGTCATGCGGGCGATGAATCGTCGGGTTGGGTCGGGCGCGGACTTGCGGCCGGCGCTTCTAGCACGGCCTTCCCTTCGCTGGACGCAGGGCAGCCCTGCCTTCCACAGGCAATCGGTTTCAGCGCGGGCAGCGCAAGGCGCGCTCCTGCCGGAGGATGTCGGCGATCGCCCGGTGGTCATTGGCCGAGAGCGGCAGGTCCTCGACGTTGTCGTACTGGCAGCCGGCATTGCCGAAGGCCGCGATCGCGCGCTTGGTGCGGAAGCAATAGCCCTGCGCCTTGTAGATCTCGTTGCGCGCCGTCCAGAGATCGGCGCAGGCTTGGGGATTGGCGAGTGTGGGTGTCGTCATCCCGCCGGCCAGCAGGACGGTCGCTAGAAGCGGGAAGCAAAGAATGCGCATCGGGATATCTCCTGCCAGCGAGTCGCGAGCTTTGCGGAGCGGGCTCGCGAAGGCAACACGCGGACGATGACATGAAGCCGTCGCAGCAGGCGGCTTCGCTGGGGTGAGAGGCTGACGGGCGGGGCGATGCAGTTCGGCTATTGCGAGCGGATCGATGGCAGCTTCTGGGCCGAGCCCCTGAATGCGGTGACCAACGTCGCTTTCCTCGTAGCCGCGCTGGCGGGATTCTGGCTGTGGCGCCGGCAGGGCGGACGCGACGCGGTCACGCTCGTCCTGATCGGCCTCGTCTTCGCCATCGGCATCGGCTCGTTCCTGTTCCACACCATCCCGAATCGCTGGACGCTGCTGGCCGATGTCGTGCCGATACAGTTCTTCGCCTTCGCGCTGAGGCGCTTTCTCGGATTGTCGGGCGCGATGGCGGCGGCTGGAACGCTCGCCTTCCTCGCTTTGGCGCTGGGCCTGTCGGCCGTGGGGCGGGCGATCCTGCCAGTCGGAACGGTCGGTTCGGCCGGTTATGCGGCGTTCCTGCTCGGATTGATCGGCATGGCGCTCGCGATGTTGCGCGCGCCGGCCTTGCGTGAGCCGTGCCGGTTGCTGACGCTTGCCGCGGGTCTTTTCGCCGTCTCGCTGACGATGCGCAGCATCGATGGCGTGCTTTGCGGCAGCCTGTCGCTCGGCACGCACTGGCTCTGGCACCTGCTCAACGCGTCGGTGCTCTACTTGCTCCTGCGCGCGGCGATGACCGGCGAGAGCCTTGGCGTCACGGCTTCTTCATCTCCAGGCAGGTAAGCACCTCGACATAGCTCGGTGGCCCGCCTTGGGTCGCGCCCTCGACGCAGGTCGTGCGGGCGGCCGGCTGGAACTCGGCCCAGCGCGCAGTGAGTGTATCACGGGCCCGCTCCTCGTCGTCCCGGCAGGCGCTGGCGGGCCGGCCGATATCGGTGCCGGACTTGCCGACATCGCGGCATGACTCGGCGATGTCGAAGCGCGGCGGCGAATCGGCGACGGGAGTGGCGCCGCCGGCCACAGGGTTTGTTGAGAGAGACAGAAGGGCGAGAACGGCGGCAAGCATGGCTGCCACTCCAAGGAAGACGCCCCGCCTATCAACGCGAGACAACTGTCGGAGTTCCGGATCAAGGGGCGTCAGGCGACCGAAGATCCCTGCCGCTTGCTCACCGTGACGTCCCCGGCCGAATGGGCCTCGATATCGACGATCGCCACATCTGGCCGGTCGATCGCCGGAAGGCCGCGTGGCTCATTGGCCCGGTGGACGAAGACCAGGCTCGCCAGCGCCGGATGCCCGGCGAGCCGAGAATGCGCCAGCGCCGGCTCCATGGCGCCGGGCAGCACCAGATGGACGCTGCGCCCGCCTTCGAGACAGGCTTGCAGGTCGCCGAGGCTGAACAGGCCGAGCGGCAGGAGTTCGAGTCCGCTGAGCATCGCCACGCCTGGTCCGCTTGCCAGCGCGGCAAGGTCGCCGCCGACCAGCGTCGTCACGATCCGCGACGAGACAGTCGGCTTCAGTACACGCGAGATCTCGAGCGCCTTGCCGAGCAATTCCCGCTCCGGCAGCACGATTGGCCCCTGCAGCGACACGCCGTCGGCGATCTGCAACACCGGTCGCTCGGCGAGTTGCGGCAGCGGATGCAGCGTCGGGCTGGCCATCAGCATGTCGAGCGGAGCGACGCCGTCCGGCACGTCCGGACCGAAGCCACCGACGAAGCGTGTCCCGAAGGCCCGCATGGCGAGATTGCGCAGCATGAGCAAAGGCCGCAGCGGCCCGACCCGGCTGACGCCGAGCGCCATCACCGCGCCGGAAGCCTCGATCAGCTTGAGCAGTTCGAGCTCGTTGCCGTGCAAGGGTAGCATCAGGGGCGACAGGCCCGCACGCAGGCTCGCCAGGATCGAGACGATCGCCTCCGGCCCCAGCGGCGCCAGGATCGCGACACTTGCGCCCGGCGTGCCCTTGTTGATGGCGAGCAGGCGCGCCAGCCGGTCGATGCGTTCGTCGAGGTCGAGGAAATTGACCGAGCCCGGCGTGACGTCGCTCCAGCCGCGCCGGCCTGGCGGATCGCGCAAAGCCGCGTCGTAGCCGCGATTGCGGGTCAGGGCTGCGAGCAGGGTGTCGAGATCGAGACCGTCGAGCAAGGCTGAGGCTTCGTCCTGTTCCGCCCGCATCGGCACGTCCTAGTTCGCCGGGGCTGCCGCCGGGAGGCGGGCCAGCAGCTCGTTGGAGAGGAAATAGGCCGGCTGCCGCCCCGCCAGCACGACGCCACGCGCGAAGGCGATCCAGGTGTCGGGCAGGTAATAGAGTGGCACGACGTAGAAGCCGGAGATCAGCAAGCGGTCGAGCGCCCGCACCGCCGCGACGAAATCCTCGCGCTCGCGGGCGCCGAGCAGGGCCTGCAGCACGGCGTCCACGGCGGGCGATTTCACGCCGGCATAGTTCAGCGAGCCGTTGCGGGCGGCATTGGCCGAGCCCCAGCGCCCGATCTGCTCGTTGCCCGGCGAGGCCGAGGCCGGCCAGGTCCACTGGATCATGTCGAAATCGTAGGCTGACAGGCGCCGCCAATACTGCACGTCGTCGATCAGTCGCACGGAGACCGCGATGCCGAGCCGGGCAAGCGATTGCGCATAGTTGAGCGCAAGCCGCTCCTGCGGCCTGCTGGTGACGGTGATCTCGAAGGCGAAGGGCTCAGCCCTGCCGTTGCGCAGCACGCCATCCTGGAGCGCGTAGCCGGCGGCCTTGAGCAGGCCGAGCGCCTTGCGCGCCTGCTCGCGGTCGCGGCCGGAGCCGTCGGTCTCCGAGGGGCGCCAGCTTCCGGCGAGGATGTCCTCGCGCACGGCGCCCGGAAAAGCGGCGAGCAGCGCCTTCTCCCGGCCATCGGCGGCAACGCCGAGCGCCGAGAGGTCCGAATCGGAGAAGAAGCTGCCGGCCCGGCGATAGACGCCATGGAACAGGTTGCGGTTGACCCATTCGAAGTCGAACAGCAGGCCCAGCGCCTCGCGCACCCTGACATCGGCGAAGATCGGCCGGCGCGTGTTGAAGACGAGACCGGTCATGCCCTTGGGCGTGTCGAAATGCAGGGTTTCCTGCCGGATGCGCCCGTCATGCACGGCGGGAACATCGTAGCCGGTCATCCAGCGCGTCGGATCGCCCTCGATGCGGACATCGTAGAGCCCGGCCTTGAACGCCTCGAAGAGCGCATTCGAGTCCCGGTAGAAATCGTAGCGGATCTCGTCGGCATTATAGAGCCCGCGCGTGAGCGGATGATCCTCGGCCCAGAAATCCTTGCGCCGCCGCAGCACGAGCGATTCGCCGGGACGGACCTCCTCGACGGCGTAGGGGCCGGAGCCGAGCGCCGGCTTGAAGCTTGTTTCGCCGAAAGTCTCAGCGTTGGTCGCGTGCTTCGCGAAGATCGGCATCGCGCCGATCACCAGTGGCAATTCGCGATTGGAGCCATCGCCGAGCTCGAATTCGACGCGCCGGGGCGAGGGCGCCGCGACCCTGGTCACGCGGCCGAGGCTGGAGCGATGGAACGGCTTGCCCTTCGCCTTCAGCATCTCGAAGGTGAAGATCACGTCCTCGGCCGTGACCGGCCTGCCGTCCGAAAAGCGCGCGCGCTCGTCGATCTCGAAGGCGAGCTGCTTGCGGTCGGCATCGAGCGAAACGCCGGAGGCGAGCAGGCCATAGGCTGTGAAAGGCTCGTCCGCCGAGCGGTAGAGCAGGCTCTGCTGGACATATTTCGGCACGGCATCGGGCGCGACGCCGAGCACGACGAGGGGATTGAGGCTGTCGAAGGTGCCCTGGATGCCCATGACGATGCGCCCGCCCTTGGGCGCCTTGGGGTCGGCATAGGGCAGATGCGCGAAGCCGGACGGCAGGGCCGGCAGGCCATGCATCGCGATGGCATGCCGCAGCGGGCCCGAATCGGCCAACGCCTCGCGGCCGCGCGCCAGGACGGCGAACGGGGCCAAGGCCAGTAGAAGGTTGACCCCTCGACGGCTCACCGCCTGGGGCAATTGAAGAAATTCCATCACGCGACCTGATTCCCTGCGCAAGAATAGCATGGGAGCAGCAGGGTCACGCAGCTATTCGGGCTGGAATCCTCGGGGCGAACTCGCTAAAGGCGAGGGCAAGGTGTCATTCAAACGCCTCAATCAGCCTTGATGTGCACGGCTTGCGATGGCCTGCGCCCCATGCGATTGGGCCATCAGCGGTGACGCGCGCGGCTTGCGAAGTCGTGATCCCGAATTCGCTTGGTAAGGAAAGACAAGAATGTCCGCTTCGTATCGCCTGTCATCTCGTGCGCTTGGCCTCGTGCTCTGCACGGCCATCGGCTTTGCGCCCGTCGCGGGCTTCGCCCAGGCTCCGGCGCAGCGCCCGGCGACGCCGACCCGCCCGGCTGCGCCGGCCCAGCAGCCTGCCGCTCCCGCCCAGCCCGGCGCAGCCGCCGGCCCGACCGTCGTCCAGGTCAAGCCCGAGCCTTCGCAGACGAGCTGGACCAAGGTCTGCGGCAAGGACCAGGGCGCCAACAAGGAAATCTGCTACACCACCCGTGACTTCGTCTCGGACCAGGGCCAGCCGGTGCTCGCCGTCGCGGTCTATGACGTCAAGGGCGACGCCAACAAGATCGTGCGCTTCCTGATGCCGCTCGGCCTGCTTCTGCAGCCCGGCATCCGCTTCGGCGTCGATAATGCGCAGCCGACCGGCGGCCGCTATGCCATCTGCTTCCCGAACGGCTGCTTCGCCGAGGCGCAGGTCAAGGACGACTTCATCAATGCGATGCGGAAGGGCACCAACCTGAACGTCAGCGTCCAGAACCAGGGCGCCCGCGAGCTGACCTTCACCATCCCGCTGGCCGATTTCGCCAAGGGCTTCGACGGCGCCGCGATCGATCCGAAGGTGCTCGAGGACCAGCAGAAGCAGCTCCAGGACGAGCTCGCCAAGCGCCAGGAAGAGCTGCGCCAGCGCCTCGGCGCCGGCGGCGCTGCCGCTCCGGCTCCGGGCGCCGCGCCCGCGACCCCGCCGAAGCCCTGAGCGACGGCGCGACCGCCTGAAACAGAAAAGGCCGGTCCCTCGCGGGGCCGGCCTTTTTCTTTGGGACAGCCAGGGTCTGTGGACGGTTGCCGGATGATTCTGGTCAGCCCTTTGTCATTCCGGGGCTTCGCGCAGCGAAGAGCCCGGAATCCGCGACCGGGTGGGCCACTCGCAACCGAACACTTGATGTTCCGCCCAGTCGTGGGTTCCGGGTTCGCGCCTGCGGCGCGCCCCGGAATGACAATCTTGGGTTACGAAAGACCGCCGAGCTCAGTTCAGATCGGCGCGGTCCAGCTTGTAGCGGCCCTTGCGGTCGCGGCGGAAGAATTCCTTGGCGCGGGGATGGCGCACGGGCGCGCCGGAATCGTCGTCGACGAGGTTCTGCTCGGAGACATAGGCGACATATTCGGCCTCCTCGTTCTCGGCGAAGAGGTGGTAGAAGGGCTGGTCCTTCGACGGGCGCATGGCTTCCGGAATCGCCATCCACCACTCCTCGGTGTTCGAGAAGACCGGGTCGACGTCGAAGATCACGCCACGGAACGGGTAGATGCGGTGCTTCACCACCTGCCCGATCCTGAACTTGGCCGAACGCGCTTCCATGACAGATCCATCTTGCGCCGGCCGATGCACCGCCGGCTTAGGTCTTGCCGCCTTGCTTAAGCAATGCGTCCTAAATGCGTCGAAATCAATCGATTGAGACCGTTTGTCCCATCACATTCCGTAGCGCTGCGCCATATCCGGGTCCCGTGCGGCGACCTGGGCGGCGAGGTCTACGATCACCTTCGCCTGCTTCCAGGTGGCGTCGTCCTGCATCTTGCCGTCGATCATCACGGCGCCGGAGCCGTCCGGCATCGCCTCCAGAATCCGCTTGGCGAAGCCGACCTCGGCCGGATCGGGACTGAAGACGCGCTTGGCGATGGCGATTTGCGAGGGGTGCAGCGTCCAGGCGCCGGCACAGCCGAGCAGGAAGGCGTTGCGGAACTGCGCTTCGCAGGCCGCCTCGTCGGCGAAATCGCCGAAGGGGCCGTAGAACGGCTTGATCCCGGCCGCGGCGCAGGCGTCGACCATCTTGGCGAGCGTGTAGTGCCAGAGGTCCTGTTGCGCGACAGCGCGAGGACCGCCATCGGGGGAGGGGTCGGCGATGACCTTGTATTCGGGGTGGCCGCCGCCGACGCGGGTCGTCTTCATGGCGCGCGAGGCGGCGAGGTCGGCCGGGCCGAGGCTCATGCCGTGCATGCGTGGCGAGGCGGTGGCGATCGCCTCGACATTCTTCACGCCCTCCGCCGTCTCCAGGATGGCGTGGATCAGGATCGGCTTGCGCAGCAGATGCCGTGCCTCGAACTGGGCAAGGAGCTGGTCGACATAGTGGATGTCCCAAGGCCCCTCGACCTTCGGCACCATGACCACATCGAGCTTGCCGCCGATCTCGCCCATGATCGCGGTGATATCGTCGAGGAACCACGGCGAATTCAGTGCATTGACGCGTGTCCACAGGCCGGTCTTGCCGAAATCGACCGCCTTGCCCATGGTGATGAAGCCGTCGCGTGCCGCCTGCTTGGCCTCGACCGGGATCGCATCCTCGAGATTGCCGAGCACGATATCGACCTGTCCGGCGAGCTCGCCGACCTTGGCACGGACCTTCTCCAGGTGCGGCGGAACGAAATGGATCATCCGCTCGAGCCGCAGTGGCAATTCGCGGAAAGGCTCAGGCGCGCCGATCGCGAGCGGGCGGAAGAACTGGCGCGGCGTCCTGGTCGTCATCGGCTGCTCCATGCTGCAATGCAGCGACTGTGGCCGAGACCATACGCGCCGTCCATGGTTCTTTCGGCGGCAGGTAGGCTGGAATGCCTAGGCTATTAATCCTATGGACAGTGATGGGGAATATTTCCTAGGTATCTCGTCTCTTCGTTGCGCCGAGGGAGGGCAAGCACGCAGCAAAAGCCCTTGCCGCCTCCGAGCCATGCGCTAGATGCAGATGTCCGCCGGGTTCGGGTCGAAAGCGGGCGCCTTCATCGCAGGACGAAAACGCCACCGATGGCCGACCTCCTCAGCATCTTCAATCTGGTCGCGCCGTTCTTCGGGCTTATCCTGCTGGGATTCGCCATCGGCCGTTACAAGCAGTTGCCGGAGGAAGGGCTCGCCTGGCTGCAGTTCTTCCTGATCTATGTCGCGCTGCCGCCACTGTTCTACCGCCTGATCGCCGACAAGCCGCTGAGCGAGCTCGCCAACTGGAAGTTCATCGCCGGCACGACCTTCGCCACCTTCTGTGCTTTCAGCCTGTCGCTGGCGATCGGGTTGAAGGCTGCCAAGGGCGACCTGCCGCAGGCGGTGATGCAAGGCGTCGCCGGGGCCTATTCCAATATCGGCTATATGGGCCCGCCCTTGATCCTGGCGGCGCTGGGGCCCGAGGCGAGCGCGCCGGTCGTCCTGATCTTCGTCTTCGACAGCGTCCTGCTGTTCTCGCTCGTGCCGTTGCTGATGGCGGTTGCCGGCGTCGAGAAGAAGAGCTTACTGGCGACAGCCGGCGAGGTGGTCTGGCGCGTGCTGACCCATCCGTTCAACGTCGCGACGCTGGCCGGTGTGCTCGCGAGCTATCTCAAGTTCGAACTACCGGTGGCGCTCGACCGGATGGTTTTGTGGCTGTCGCAGGCTGCGGCGCCCTGCGCGCTCTTCCTGCTCGGCGTCACCGTGGCGCTCCGCCCGATGAAGCGGATGCCGGCCGGCGTCCCGGCAGTGGTCTTCATCAAGCTCCTGCTGCACCCGCTTTTGGTCTGGGTGCTGCTCTCGGCCGTCGGCGGCATCCCGACAAACTGGATCTACGCCGCGATCATCATGGCGGCGTTGCCGCCGGCCCTGAACATCTTCGTCATCTCGACGCAGTACAAGGTCGGGGTCGAGCGCGCTTCGGCCTGTATCCTCGTCGGCACCATCGTCTCGATGGTCACGCTCTCGGGCTTCCTGTGGCTGGTGAAGACGGGCAGGATAGCGGCTGATCTGTTTCATTGAGAGCCTGTTTGGAAAAGCAAGCCCTCATCCTGAGGAACCTTCCAAATCGGCCCGCGCGATAGGAATCCGGATGCTGCCGCTGGACGACCTGCTGGTCCTCGATTTCTCGACGCTCCTGCCCGGCCCTCTGGCGAGCCTCTTCCTCTCCGAGGTCGGCGCGCGCGTCATCAAGATCGAGCGGCCGGGCGGCGAGGATATGCGCGGTTTTCCGCCGCGTTTCGGCGAGACGGCGGCGCCCTTCGCGGTGCTCAATCGCGGCAAGGAGAGTGTAGAGCTTGATCTCAAGGCGCCGGACGCGCTGGCGCGGCTCACCCCGCTGATCGCGAAGGCGGATATCCTGATCGAGCAGTTCCGACCGGGCGTTATGGAGCGGCTCGGTTTCGGCCATGAGGCGCTGAAGGCGATCAATCCGCGCCTGATCTATTGCTCGATCAGCGGCTATGGCCAGCATGGCCCGCGGGCGCAGGAGGCCGGGCACGACATCAACTATCAGGCGCTCGGCGGTCTGCTCGGCCAGTCGCTCAAGCGCGGCGAGCCGCCGCCTTTGCCGCCGCCGCTCGTCGCCGACATCGCTGGCGGCACCATGCCGGCGGTGCTCAACATCCTGCTGGCCTTGCGCCAGCGCGACCGGACGGGCCAAGGCTGCCATCTCGACATCGCCATGGCCGATGCGATGCCGACCTTCGCCTGGTATGGGCTGGCACAGGGGCAGGTGACCGGCTCCTTTCCCGATGGCGGCGAGGGCCTGCTGACCGGCGCAAGCCCGCGCTACGGGCTCTATGCCACCGCCGACGGCTGGTTCCTCGCGGTCGGCGCGATCGAGCCGAAGTTCTGGCAGGCCTTCTGCGAGGGCATCGGCCTCGACGAGCGCCTGCGCGACGACCGCCGCGACCCCGAAGCGACGCGCGCGGGCGTCGCCGCCATCATCGCCAGCGAGAGCGCCGCCTATTGGCGCGCGCTGGTCGAGCCGCTCGATTGCTGCTGCACGGTGGTGCGGACGCTGGAGGAGGCGGTCTCCGACCCGCAGATGTCGGCGCGCGGCCTGCTCGATGCGCAGGTCGAGGAGCCCGGTGGCCGGCGCCTCGTCTCGACGCCGTTGCCGCTGGCGCCGGTCTTCCGTGAGCAGGCGGCCGGCCTGCGGAAGGTCGCGGCGAGCGGGGCGGATACGCGGAAAATTTTGGGCGAGGCCTGACGAACGGTTGTCATTCCGGGGCTTCGCGGAGCGAAGAACCCGGAACCCACGACTGGGCGAGCGGCTCGCAACCCGACACTGAATGTCTCACCCGGTCGTGGGTTCCGGGTTCGCACCTGCGGTGCGCCCCGGAATGACAATCGTTCGACGCAGTCGTGATCGAGTGCCGACCAGCGTCTAGCGCGCCGCGCCGCCGGCCAGCCCCTGCCGCATCACCAGCCGCCTGAGCGGCCCGATCCGCGACAATGCCAGCAGGCCGGCGCCGCGCATCAGGTCGGCCGGCAGCATATCGGTCAGCAGCGTGCGGTTGAGTATGTCGACGGCTCCGGTGCGCAGCCGGACATCGGCCTGCCGCGCCCCGTCGTAATCGGCGATGACGCTCGGCGCGCCGGCATCCGTCGCGCCCGCGAGGGCCTCGCCCAAGGCCGCCACATCGCGCAGGCCGAGATTGAGCCCCTGCGCGCCGATCGGCGGGAAGACATGCGCGGCCTCGCCGATCAGCGCCATGCGGCCGGCGCCGAAACGCTCGACCGAAAGTCCGCCCATCGGCACTTTGCCGCGCGGGCCCGAGACCGTCATCGCGCCCAGCAGCGACTGCACCTGTCGCTCGACCCGCAGAGCGAAGGCCGCATCATCGAGCGCGATGAGAGCCGGAGCCTCCTCGGGATCGACGAGCCAGACCAGCGAGGAGCGCCGGCCGGGCAGGGGCACGATCGTGCAGGGGCCTTTGCGCGTGTGGAACTCGGTCGAGGTTTCCCGATGGTCTCGGGCGTGCTCGAAGATCGCGGTCAGCGCGACCTGCGGATAGCGCCAGTCGCGGCTTTCGATGCCGGCCGCCGCGCGCACCTGCGAGTTGCGCCCGTCCGCGCCGACGACGAGCCGGGCCTTCAGCGGTGCGAAGCCTTCGCCGGAGAGGCGCACGCCGTCGGCTTCCGGCTCGATGGCGCGGACGAAGCCGGGGATCATGCGCAAGCCGGCCAGCGCATTCGCTTTCTCGGCGAGAAGCCCGGTCAGGTCGGCATTCTCGATATTCCAGCCGAAGGCCTCGAGCCCGATCTCGGACGCCCGGAACTCGACCGGCGGCTGGCGGAACAGGCTGCCGCTATCGTCGACGAGCCGCATGACCTCGAGCGGCGCTGCCTTCTCCAGCAAGGCCTCCTGCACGCCGAGCTCGGCCAGCATCCGCCAGGAACCGTCGAGCAGGGCGACGGTCCGTCCGTCGCGCGGCGTCGCGACCGGGCCAAGCAAGGCGACGCTGCGGCCCTCGCGGCTCAGCGCCAGAGCGGCCGCCAGGCCCACGGCGCCGGCGCCCACGATGGCGATATCGACCTGATCGGCAATGTCCGTGCTCATCGCTCTTGGCTAGCCGATGCGCGGCGTCTTGGCCACGGGCCGCAAAGTCGCAAGGTGCGTTCTGCGTTGGGCACGGATGCCTTTCCGGCACGATGAATTATGGTCGGGGCATCCATCCGTAGGAGATGCCTTTCATGGTCAAAGCCATTCGCGCCCACAAGACCGGCGGCCCCGAGGTTCTGCAATTCGACGACGTCACCCTGCCGCAGCCGGGTCCCGGCGAAATCCTGATCCGCAATCGGGCGATCGGCCTGAATTTCATCGACACCTATTTCCGCTCCGGCCTTTACCCGGCGCCGCAACTGCCCTTCACGCTGGGCAACGAGAGCGCCGGCGACGTGCTCGCCGTCGGCCCCAATGTCACCGAATTCAAGCCCGGTGACCGCGTCGCGGTGGTCGCAGGCCTCGGCGCCTATGCCGAGGAGCGTATCGTGCCGGCGGCTTCCGTCGTGGCGCTGCCCGAGGGGATTTCCTACGAGGCCGCCGCCAGCATGCTGCTCAAGGGGCTGACGGCCGAATACCTGCTGCACCGGACCTACAAGGTGAAGCCGGGCGACACGATCCTCGTCCATGCCGCGGCCGGCGCGACCGGCCTTATTCTCTGTCAATGGGGCAAGGCGCTCGGCGCGACCGTGATCGGCACCGTCGGCTCGAAGGAGAAGGCCGAACTCGCCAAGGCGCATGGCGCCGATCACGTCATCAACTACCGCGAGGAGGATTTCGCGGCACGGGTGAAGGAGATCACCGGCGGCGCGCTCTGCGATGTGGTCTATGACGGCGTCGGCAAGGACACCTTCATGAAGTCGCTGGACACGCTGAAGCCCTTCGGCCTGCTGGCGAGCTTCGGCAACGCTTCGGGTGCGGTCGAGGCCTTCAATCTCGGCATCCTCGCGGCCAAGGGCTCGCTCTATGTCACCCGTCCGACGCTCAACACCCACACGGCCAAGCGCGAGACCATGATCGCGATGGCGAAGAATCTGTTCGAAGCTGTGACGAGCGGCAAGGTCAAGGTGCCGGTCAACGCGACCTTCCCGTTGAAGGATGCGGCCGACGCGCACCGCCTGCTGGAGTCGCGCGGCACCACGGGCTCGACGGTTCTGATCCCCTGAGCTCGCTTTCCAAAGCTCGTCATGTCCGGGCTTGAGCGGCATGACGTCGAACGACATTCACGCGATGCGCCCGGGCCCCCGGGCGCATTTTTTGTGGGTTCGTGAACCTGCAGGCATGGCGCCGCAACGAATGGGTATCAGCAGGAGATGCTGACAACCCTTCGAGGTGACGTCATGGCCAACAGGTTTCAGATCGTCGGTTTTCTCTTTGCGACCCTCACCCTCTCGGGCGTCGCCCTGGCTCAGCAGGGTGGAGGCAACGGCAACGGCGGCGGCGGTAGCGACAGCTCTGGTGGGCAGAACGACAACTCCGTCTTCGCCATTCGCCTGCAGGATCACGAGCGTATGCAGGCCCGGGGCGCGGCCAAGGCCGGCGGAGCCAACTGCACGACCTACGCCTGCAACGAACCGCCTCGCCGCGAGCCGCCCCCTCCGGTCGTGACCGCCGAAAGCTGTGGCGACAATCTCCACAGCGTGCGTGACCGCAACGGCCGCGTCATCCGCCGGATCTGCGAGTTCAGGAACTGACGAACGTTTCGCTCAGACAGCCACGCCGTGAAGATCGTAGGCGTCGGCGCGTTCGATCTTGACCGTAACGATGTCGCCGGCGCGCAGAGGCCGGCGGCTCGCGACATAGACATTGCCGTCGATCTCCGGCGCGTCCCATTTCGAGCGGCCCTTGGCGACCGTCGGTCCTGCCTCGTCGATGATGACCTGGATACGCTTGCCGACGCGGCCCTTGACGATGCGGGTGGAGATTTCCGCCTGCGCCTTCATGAAGCGGTGCCAGCGGGCTTCCTTCACCTCTTCGGGAACGAGATCGAGGCCGAGGTCATTGGCGGGCGCGCCCTTCACCGGCTCGTACTTGAACGCGCCGACGCGCTCCAGCTTCGCTTCCTTCAGCCAGTCGACGAGGATGTCCATGTCTTCCTCGGTCTCGCCGGGGAAGCCGACGATGAAGGTCGAGCGGATGGCGAGGTCCGGGCAGATGTCGCGCCATTTCCGGATGCGGTCGAGCGTGCGGTCCTGATGGGCCGGGCGCTTCATCGCCTTGAGGACGTTGGGCGAGGCGTGCTGGAACGGGATGTCGAGATAGGGCAGCACCAGCCCTTCCTGCATCAGCGGGATCACCTCGTCGACATGCGGATAGGGGTAGACGTAGTGCAGCCGCACCCACATCCCCATCTGGCCGAGCTCGCGGGCAAGCTCGAAGAAGCGGGTGCGGATCTCGCGATCCCTGAACATCGAGGGCGCGTACTTGATGTCGAGCCCGTAGGCGCTGGTGTCCTGCGAGATCACCAGCAATTCCTTGACGCCGGCCTTGGCCAGCTTCTCGGCCTCGCGCAGCACGTCGCCGATCGGCCGCGAGACGAGGTCGCCGCGCAGCTTCGGGATGATGCAGAAGGTGCAGCGATTGTTGCAGCCCTCTGAAATCTTGAGATAGGCGTAGTGCCGCGGCGTCAGCTTCACGCCCTGGTCGGGCACGAGATCGACGAAGGGGTCGTGCTTCGGCGGCACGGCCTGGTGCACCGCCGAGACGACGCTTTCATAGGCCTGCGGGCCGGTGATCGCGAGCACGTTCGGGAAGGCGTCGCGGATCTGCTCGGGTTCGGCGCCCATGCAGCCGGTGACGATGACCTTGCCGTTCTCGGCCATGGCCGAGCCGATCGCCTCCAGCGATTCCGCTTTGGCTGAATCGAGGAAGCCGCAGGTGTTGACGATGACGAGGTCGGCCCCGGCATGGCTCTTCGAGAGCTCGTAACCCTCGGAGCGCAGCGAGGTGATGATCCGTTCGGAATCGACCAGCGCCTTGGGGCAGCCCAGCGAAACGAAGGAGATTTTCGGCGCGACGGCGTTCATCGGCTGATGGCTCGGTTCAGAATGTCAGGAAGCGCCGCGCGTCAGGGCACGCGATCGGCGCTTCCTTTGAACCTTTTCAACCTGATTTGCAATCGAAAGCGCGATCAGGCCGCCTTGCCGGTCGCGACCGGGCGGTCCGGGTCCTGTGTCCAGTCGGTCATCGAGCCGTCATAGAGCGCGACCTCGTCACGGCCGAGCACCTCCGACAGCACGAACCAGTTCGCCGCTGCCGAGTGGCCGGTGTTGCAGTACGAAACGACCGGTCCCTGCGGTACGACCGCGAAGAGCTGTTCCAACTCACTGGCGGCCTTGAGCTTGCCGTTGCCGGGTTCGAAGGCGCCGGCATAGTCGCGCTGGATCGCACCGGGGATATGGCCGGCCCGCGCGGCTTCCGCCGATTTCTCGCGGCCTTCGAAATAGCTGGGGCCGCGTGCATCGACGAGGCTCGCCTGCTTGCTTCGGGAGGCGACGAGCGTCGAATCCGCGGTGCTCCGCAGGGCCTGCTGCGCCACGACCGGATAGGGAGCAGCGCTCTTCGGAGCCGCGGCGCCGGTCGCGACCGGGCGCTTCGGATCGGCCGTCCAGGCTTTGAAGCCGCCGTCGAGGATCGCCTGCTGGCCATGGCCGATGAATTTCAGCGTCCAGTAGACCCGCGCCGCCGCGGCGAAATCGGTCGCGGCGGTGCCGGCCGGGACGATGACGACATCGTCATGCGGCTTGATGCCGAGCCGGCCCGCAAGCGCGGCGAGATGGTCGAGCGGCGGCAGCATGCCCGGCGCATTGCCGATCTTCGCCCGCCAGCCGTCGGCCGCATAGTCGGAATGAACCGCGCCGGGAATATGCCCGGCCTCAAAGGCCGCCTTCGCGCCATCGGCGGCGGTGCGGATATCGATGATGACGAGGTTTTCGTCGCCGAGGCGCGCGGCGAGCGCCTCCGGCGTGATCAATCCGGCGAATTCAGCCCGGCTCATTCAGCGGCCTCCTTCTGTAGCTCGTCGATCACTTCGAGGCTGTAGCTCATCTCGGCGGTCGCCCCGAGCATGATCGAAGCCGAACAGTACTTTTCCTTCGACAATGTGACGGCCCGCTCCGCCTTGGCATGAGAGAGGCCCTTGCCGGTGATGCGGTAGGCGAGGTGGATCTTGGTGAAGACCTTGGGGTCGGTCGTGGCGCGCTCGGCCTCGACATCGACCTCGCAGCCGGTGATGTTCTCGCGGCCCTTCTTGATCATCCCGACGACATCGAAAGCCGTGCAGCCGGCGAGCCCGATCAGCAGCATTTCCATCGGCCGGATGCCGAGATTGCGCCCGCCATATTCCGGCGCGCCGTCCATGATCATGGCGTGCCCGCTGCCGGACTCGCCCATGAAGGCCATGCCATCAACCCATTTCGCGCGTGCTTTCATGGCGATCTCCCGTCCGGATCGAGCGCCGGCTGCCGAGATGGCGGCCGGATTCGCCCGGGAGGCTATGGCATCGGGCCGGAAAGGGGAATCCGGTTTTCGCAGGCCGCGATGCGCGAAATTGCGGGGTCAGGCGGCGGCGAACAGGTTGCCATGCGTGATGCGCAGCCGGATGCGCTCGCCGATCGCGGGGGCGACCTGGCTGGCGAGATCGACCTCGAGCCGCTTCTTCAGCCCTTCGACCGCGACTTCGGCCCTGCGGATGGGCCCGTTGCGGCGCAGGTGCTCGACCGTGCCGGGCAGGGCCAATGGCGTCTCGTCGACGATGCGCAGATGCTGCGGCCGGACATAGAGCGAGGCCGGGCCGCCCTGGTTCTGTGACAATCCGCCCAGCACCGGCCGGTCGCCGAAGAAGGCCTGGCTGCCCACCACCTTGACAGGTAGCTTGTTCACCTCGCCCAGGAACTCGCAGATGAAGGGCGTCGCCGGGTGGTCGTAGACATCGTCGGCCGAGCCGACCTGCTCGATGCGGCCCTCGTTCAGGATGGCGACGCGGTCGGCCAGCTCCAGCGCCTCTTCCTGATCGTGGGTGACGAAGACGGTGGTGTGCCCGGTGCGGCCATGCAATTCGCGCAGCCAGGCGCGCAGGTCCTTGCGGACCTTGGCGTCGAGCGCGCCGAAGGGCTCGTCGAGCAGCAGGACGCGCGGCTCGATGGCGAGCGCGCGGGCGAGCGCGACACGCTGGCGCTGGCCGCCCGAAAGCTGGCTCGGATAGCGCTTCTCCAGCCCCGGCAACTGAACGAGTTCGAGCAGATCGCCGACACGCTTGCGGATTTCGTCGTTGCTCGGGCGCTCGTGGCGTGGCCGGGACTTCAAGCCGAAGCCGATATTCTCGGCGACGTTCATCGTCTTGAACAACGCATATTGCTGGAAGACGAAGCCGATGCGGCGGTCGCGCAGCGAGAGGTTGCGCGTATCGGTCTCGCCGAACAGCACGCGGCCGCGATCGGCCTCCTCCAGCCCGGCGATCAGGCGCAGCAGCGTGGTCTTGCCTGAGCCCGAGGGGCCGAGCAGCGCCACCAGTTCCCCCGGCTGGATATCGAGCGAGACGCCCCGCAGCGCCGGGAAGTTGTCGAAGCGCTTTTCGATGGTCTCGATGGTGACGGCGACCGACATGGCGAGAAATCCTTCGTCTGTGGGTCAGTGACGGCGGCTGGCGGCGATCACATCGCCATAGTGCCATTCCAGCAGGGTCTTGAGCACGAGGGTGATCAGCGCCAGCCCCGCCAGCAGCGAGGCCACCGCGAAGGCGGCCGCGCCCATGTACTCGTTGTAGAGGATCTCGATATGCAGCGGCATGGTGTTGGTCAGGCCGCGGATCTTGCCCGAGACGACCGCGACAGCCCCGAATTCGCCCATCGCACGGGCGTTGCAGAGCAGCACACCGTAGAACAGGCTCCATTTCACGTTCGGCAGCGTCACCGAGAAGAACACGCGCCAAGGCGAGGCGCCGAGCGTCAGCGCCGCTTCCTCGTCTGACGGGCCGAGCGACTGCATATGCGGAATCAGTTCGCGCGCCACGAAGGGGAAGGTCACGAAGACCGTCGCCAGGATCAGGCCGGGCAGGGCGAAGACGATCTTGAAGTCGTTGGCCTGCAGCCACGGCCCGAGATAGCCCTGCGCGCCGAAGAGTAGCACGAACACGAGGCCGGAGATCACTGGCGAGACCGAGAACGGCAGGTCGATCAGGCTGATCAGCAGGTTCTTGCCGCGAAACTCGAACTTGGCGACGGCCCAGGCCGCGGCGATGCCCACGACGATGTTGAACGGTACGGCTATCGCTGCGACCAACAAGGTCAAGCGGATCGCCGCCAGCGCGTCGGGCTCGGTGATCGCGGCGCGATAGGCTTCCCAGCCCTTGGCGGCGGCCTCGATGAAGACTGTGACCAGCGGCAGCAGCAGGAAGAGCAGCAGGAAGGCGAGAGAGACCGCGATCAGCACGACCTGCACGGTAGGGCTTTCGCCGCGCGCCCTGCTGGCGCTGCGTGCCGGCGTGGCTGTGGCAGAGGAGGGCAGGGTCGTGTCAGACATCACCGAACCTCCGGCGGGCACGGGCCTGGATCAGGTTGCCGGCGAGGATCAGGGCAAAGGAGATCAGCAGCATCATCGTCGCCACCACGGCGGCGCCGGCATAGTCGAACTGCTCGAGCCGGATCACGATCAACAGCGGGGCGATCTCGGAGATCATCGGCACATTGCCGGCGATGAAGATCACCGAGCCGTATTCGCCGACGGCCCGCGCGAAGGCGAGCACGAAGCCGGTCATCAGCGCCGGCAGGACCGGCGGCAGGATCACCCGGAAGATCGTCCGCACGCGGCTAGCGCCGAGCAGCGCCGCGGCTTCCTCGACATCGCTCTGCAGTTCCTCCAGCACGGGCTGGACGGTGCGCACCACGAAGGGCAGGCCGATGAAGATGAGCGCCACCATCACGCCGAGCGGGGTATAGGCGACCTTGCCGTCGAAGCCGAAGGAGAGATCGGTGAAGGGGATGGTCAGCTTGAAGGCGAGGGGCGCCAGCAGCGAACCGACCCAGCCGTTCGGCGCATAGATCGCCGCGAGCGAGATGCCGGCGACCGCCGTCGGCAGGGCGAAAGGCAGGTCGACGGCGGCATCGATCAGGCGCCGTCCGGGAAATTCGTAGCGCACCAGCACCCAGGCCAGGATCAACCCGAACACGGCGTTGACGAGCGCGGCGAAGAGCGCGGCGGTGAAGGAGAGCTTCAGCGCGGCCAATGTGCGCGGCGAGGTCGCCACCGCCCAGATATCGGCGGGGCCGGCGCTGGCGGCCTTCAGGAAGAGTGCCGCCAGCGGAATCAACACGATCAGCGACAACGCCGTCACGGTGATGCCGAGCGCGAGGCCGAAGCCGGGCAGGATGCTCGGCTCGCGCCAGCGGAAGGTCGTCGTCGCCGCCGTCATGGACAGGCCCTCAGCGCGCAGGCTTGTAGAGCTGGTCGAAGGTGCCGCCATCGCCGAAATGGGTCGGCTGGGCCTTCTTCCAGCCACCGAACACGTCGTCGATCGTCACGAGATCGACCTTCGGGAAATTGGCGATGTCCTTGCTGTCGGCCGCTTCCGGATTGCGCGGACGATAGAAGTTCTTGGCGATGATCGCCTGGCCCTTCGGTGTGTAGAGGAAGTCGAGATAGGCCTGTGCCTGCTCCCGGGTCTTCTTGGCGTCGACATTGGCATCGACCAGCGCGACCGGCGGTTCGGCCAGGATCGAGAGGCTCGGCACGACGATATCGAACTTGTCGGCGCCGAATTCCTTGAGCGCGAGGAAGGCCTCGTTCTCCCAGGACAGGAAGACGTCGCCGATGCCCCGCTGGGTGAAGGTGGTGGTCGCGCCGCGCGCGCCGGTGTCGAGCACCGGGACATTGGCGAGCAGCTTGCCGATATAGTCGCGCACCTTCGCCTCGTCCTTGTTGAAGGCCTTCTCGGCATAGGCCCAGGCGGCAAGATAGTTCCAGCGTGCCCCGCCCGAAGTCTTCGGGTTCGGCGTGATGATCTGCACGCCGGGCTTCACCAGGTCGCCCCAGTCCTTGATCGCCTTCGGGTTACCCTTGCGGACGAGGAAGACGATCGTCGAGGTATAGGGCGAGGAATTATGCGGCAGGCGCTTCTGCCAGTCGAGCGGCAGCTTTTTCGAGCGCTCGGCGACGGCGTCGATATCGCCGGCCAGCGCCAGCGTCACGACATCGGCGTTGAGCCCGTCGATCACGGTGCGGGCCTGCGCGCCGGAGCCGCCATGCGACTGGCGGATCGTCGCGATCTTCCTGTCGGGATTCTTCGCGTTCCATTCGGCGATGAAGGCCGCGTTGATCTCGCGATAGAGCTCGCGGGTCGGGTCATAGGAGACGTTGAGGAGCTCGGTCTGGGCGCGGGCCCCGGCGACGACGCCAAAGCAGAGCGTGAAGGCTCCCAGAACCAGCCCGGCCCGGAGGAGGCGGCTGTAAACGGGTCGCGTCATGTCAGGGCTCCGTTGGTTCACGGCGAGGCTCGGATGAGGCATCGATCCGTTCTTAAAAACAAACGAAACGTACTGAATTATCGTCTACACCTCAATGACTTAGCGCAAACAGCGCCTTCCAAATTGGGGTGCCGGAGGAGAAAACGCATCTCCGGCGATGACGTTCCACCCGGCAACGAAGCCGGGCCACAGTCAGGCGCGGCGACGATCTTCCGCCGGATTCGCGGCGGACAGGGCTGGGCCGAAGGCATGGCCGAGCAGGACGAGGACGGGGCCGTTCGTCGGCAATTCGCCGAGTCGTTCCGGCAGGTCGGCGATGGTCGCGGCGACGCGCTGCTCGTCAGGGCGCGTGGCGGCGAGCACGGCGACGGCCGGGGTCTGCGGATCGAGCCCGGCGGCGATGGCGCGCTCCCGGAAGCCGGGCAGGGTGGCGCGCGCCATGTAGATCACGGTCGAGGCAGCAGGGTCCGCCATGGCGCGCCAGTCGAGATCGTCGGGCAGTTCGCCCTTGCGGGAATGGCCAGTGACGAATTGCAGACGCCGCGCGTGGTCGCGATGGGTCAGCGACAGCCCGAGCGAGGCCGCCGCGCCCTGCGCCGCCGATATGCCGGGCACGATCGCAACCGGGATGCTTGCGGCGTGGCAGGCCTCGATCTCCTCGCCGGCGCGGCCGAAGATGCCGGGATCGCCGCCTTTGAGCCGAACGACATGTTTGCCTTGGGCAGCAAGCGAAACGATCAGCGCATTGATGTCGCCCTGCTTCACCGAGGGGCCGTAGCCGGTCTTTCCGACCAGCATGCGCTTGGCCTCGCGCCGCGCCAGTTCGAGCACGCCGGGCGAGACGAGATCGTCGTAGAGAATGATGTCGGCGCTCTGCAGCGCGCGGATCGCCTTCAGCGTCAGCAGTTCCGGATCGCCCGGGCCGGCGCCGACCAGCGTGACGCGGCCCTTGCCGTCATGGGCGGCTTCGATCCGGGAGAGCTTCGCGAAAAGCTCGGCCTCGTCATCGAGATTCGGCGCGCGCTCCGGCTCGGCCATGGCCTTGCCGGCGAAGAGCTCCCAGAAGCTGCGGCGCAGCGCGAAGGGCAACTCGCGGGCCTGCACCGCCGGGCGCCAATCGGCAGCCGCCTGCGCCCAGTTCTTCAAGCCGGCAGGCAGCAGCGCCTCGATCTTGGTGCGGATCGCCTGCCCGAAGACCGGAGCCGCACCATCCGTGGAGACCGCGACGATCAGCGGCGAGCGGTTGACCAGCGCGCCGAAGGCGAAATCGCAATGCTCCGGCTTGTCGACGATGTTGACGGGCACGCCCGCCTGCCGCGCCGCCGCTACGAAAGCCCGGACCGCATTGGCGTCATCAAGATCGGCGACCGCTATCGCCGCATCGGTGAGGTCGTCAGCCTGCCAGGCGCGGTGGTGCACATGCACGCGATGGCCGATTTCGCCCTGCGCCAGCCCTGCGAACAGCGCCTCCGCGCCATCGGCGAAGATATGCAGCTCAGCCCCGGTCGCCGCCAATAACTCCGCCTTCCACAGCGCGCCCTCGGTCCCGCCGGCGAGCACGACCTTGCGCCCGACCAGCTTGTGGAAGAGCGGCAGCGTCGCCAGCGGCTCGATGCGGGCCGCGGTGGATTCGGGCTGTCTTTCGGTCATCGGGTCGTCGCTACGGCCTTCTCGTCTGCCGCGATGCGCTCGTTGCCCGCCGGTGGCGTCAGCAGCCACAGCGCGGCCAGTGCCAGGATGATAAGGCGAAAGCAGAGATCGAACCAGCGCCCGCGTGCCTCGCTCGCAGCCGACCGGGGCAGCAGGGCCTCCAGCTCGGCGTCGGGGCGATCCTCATCGATGCCCAGCGTCGAGCGGGGCTGTTCGATGGAGCCATGTGTCGCGGTCGAGATCGTCATGCCTCACTCCGCTGCGATGGGCGCGGCGGCTCTCGCCGCCCGGCGCTGGTCAAGGACGTTGCGGCCGCTTTCGCCATAGCCGCGCTGGTAGGTCGCGCTGAACGAATCCTTGGCATGCAGCCATCGCGATACCGGCTGGCGGGCGGCGTTCGCCTCCGGCAACTCGATCGTGTCGAAACCGCAGGAGAGGGCATAGGCGAACTGGTCGGCGATCAGCGGGCCGCTTGCACGAATCTCGCCCGCGAAGCCGGCACGCTTGATCAGGCGAGCTAGGCTGAAGCCCCGCCCGTCCGCATAGGCCGGGAATGTGATGGCGACGAGCGCCAGCCTCGGCAGGAAGGGCGCGAGTTCGGCGAAGGGCACGTTGTTGGGGATCAGCACGCCGACCACCTGCTCGGGCTCCTGCGTATCGAGCGCCTCGACGAGCACCTCCCAGGGCACGAGCGCGGCCGGGATATTGCCGATTCCCGCTCCCTCGCTGCGGGTCCAGCGGTCCTCGGCGTTTCCGTTCCGGTCAAGCAGCGGCACGGGCGGTCTCCTGGAATGCGGCCTTGAAGGGCGCGAGGCCGATGCGGCGGACATTGTCGATGAAGCTCTCGCCCTCGCTGCGGGCGGCGAGATAAACGCCGATGATCCGCTCGATCGCGTCCGGCACCTCCTCGGCGGCGAGGCCGGGGCCGAGAATCTCGCCGATCGCGGCATTCTCGGTGGCGTCGCCACCGAGCGTGATCTGGTAGGATTCGATGCCGCGCTTCTCCAGGCCGAGAATGCCGATATGGCCGACATGGTGATGACCGCAGGCATTGATGCAGCCGGAGATCTTGATGCCGAGCGGGCCGATCTCGCGCTGGCGGGCATCATCGGCGAAACGGCTCTGGATCGCCTGCGCGATCGGGATCGAGCGGGCCGTCGCCAGCGCGCAATAGTCGAGGCCGGGGCAGGCGATGATGTCGGTGACGAGCCCGACATTGGCCGTGGCTAAACCAGCCTCGCCGAGCGCCTGCCAGATCGCGTAGAGATCGCGCTGGCGCACATGCGGCAGCACGAGGTTCTGCGCATGGGTGACGCGCAACTCGTCGAAGGAATAGCGCTCGGCGAGATCGGCGACGCGGCGCATCTGCTCGCTGGTCGCGTCGCCCGGCGCCTGTCCCGCAGGCTTCAGCGAGATCGTCAGCGCGGTATAGCCCGGCGCCTTGTGCGGGACGGTGTTGACCTCGATCCAGCGGGCGAAGGCGGGGTTTGCGGCCTTCGCTGCTTCGAGCGTGTTGCTGACGGCCGGCAGCACGTCATAGCGCGGCGGCGCGAAATAGGCGGCGATGCGCGCCATCTCTTCCGGATCGGCATTGATCGAGGGGCCGTCGAGCTGGGCGAATTCCGCCTCGACCCGGCGGGTGAATTCCTCGGCGCCGATCTCGTGGACCAGAATCTTGACGCGGGCCTTGTACTTGTTGTCGCGCCGGCCCTCGAGATTATAGACCCGCATGATCGCCTCGAGATAGGCGAGCAGGTCCTTCTTCGGCAGGTAGTCGCGCACGACCTTACCGATCATCGGGGTGCGGCCGAGCCCGCCGCCGACGCTGATCTCGTAGCAGGTCTCATGCGTATCGGGATGGCGGCGCAGGCGCAGGCCGATATCGTGGGCCTTGATCACCGCCCGGTCCGCTTCCGCGCCCGTCACCGCGATCTTGAACTTGCGCGGCAGATAGCTGAACTCGGGATGGGCCGAGGACCATTGCCGGATCAACTCGGCGGTCGGGCGCGGATCCTCGATCTCGTCCTGCGCGACGCCGGCGAAATGGTCGGCGGTGACGTTGCGGATGCAGTTGCCGGAGGTCTGGATGCAATGCATCTCGACATCGGCGAGCAGGCCGAGGATTTCAGGCACGTCGCGCAGCTTCGGCCAGTTGAACTGCAGGTTCTGGCGCGTAGTGAAATGGCCGTAGCCGCGGTCATAGCGCTCGCCGATCAGCGCGAGCTGGCGCAACTGGCGCGAATTCAGCGTGCCATAGGGCACGGCGATGCGCAGCATATAGGCGTGGAGCTGGAGATAGACGCCGTTCTTGAGGCGGAGCGGCTTGAACTCGTCCTCGGTCAGCGAGCCGTCGAGACGGCGCGCCACCTGGTCGGTGAACTGGGCCACCCGCTCCCGGACGAAACGCTCGTCGAATTCATCGTAACGATACATGGTCAGCCCTTCGGTGCGGAGGCGATGCCTTCACCGGCCTGCTTGCCGAGATCGGGACGATTGCTGGGGCCGAGCGTCTTGAAGCGCTCGCGGAAATGGCGGGGAACCGGACTGCCGCTCTCGATGGCGACATCGACGAGATAGGCGTCGACGACCTTGTTGCCGCGCAGCTCAGTGGCGGCGAAGGCTTCGAGCCGGTCGGCCGCCGCATCGTCGGCCGCGACCAGCGCGAGCGCAGGGTCGCGGGTCCAGGCCAGTGGACCAGCGCCGTCGATGAAGGCGAAGACGACATCGCCGTCGAGCAGGTCATTGGCGAGGAGGATCGCCGGCAGGGGAACGCGCTTCGCTGGAGCGGCCATCACGCGGCCTCCGCGAGCGTCAGCGTCAGCCCGTCCAGTTCGTCCGCCCAGATGATCTGGCAGGAGAGCCGGGAGGTCGCCTCGATCAATGGCAACTCGTCGAGCGCGTCGATTTCCTCGTCGCGCGGCTCGGGCAGCTTCCCGGCCCATTCCTGCGCGACGATGACATGGCAGGTGCCGCAATCGCAGGAACCGCCGCAGACGCCCTCGATGCCGACCTTGTAGTCACGCAGGATTTCCATGACCCGCCAGCCTTCTACGGCTTCGAGTTCATGGCTCCGGCCCTGTCGATCGATGACGTTGAGAACTGCCACGATAACGCCCATCCCCGTTCGGTCTTTCGAACAGGGATTTTACGCTACAGGTGGGTTTCGGCTCAATTCACAATGGGTAGTCGGTTTTTTCGAATTATCTGCGAGCTAGAGTAGAATTATCCTGAAGAAGGGTTTTGGAACCGATCTGCCAAAAAATTATGCCACCCGGGCAGTTTCCAAGGCCACTCTTGTCATTCCGGGGCTTTGCGTAGCGAAGAACCCGGAACCCACGACGGGGCGAGCGGCCTACAAGGCGGCATCGAATGTCTCGCCCCGTCGTGGGTTCCGGGTTCGCGCCTGCGGCGCGCCCCGGAATGACAAGGGTGGCTCTTCCCGAAAACGATCCGTTCGCGCGTCAGGCGCTTTTCAGGATCGTCTCGACGATTTCCTGCACATCGAACGCTTCGCGCAAAGTCGCGAGGTGATGTGGCTCGCCGCGGGTCAGCTTCGCGACGCCTTCGAGCTGGCGCCGCAGCGCCAGCGGGCGTGCCTCGTTCTGGGAGAGCGCCTCCGGATCGGCTTCCCAGCTGCCATCGGCAAGGCGGCGCTCGGCCCGCGACCAGTCGCAGAGCCGGATCGCGCCCTTGTCGCCTTCGAGCGTCCAGACGTTGTGATCGTCCTTCGTGGTCGTACCGACGCTGCCCGTCAGGGTGACGGGCAGGGCGCCTGCCGTCAGCGTCGCCTCGATCCGGCGCTCGCTCTTGCCGGCTTCGGGATAGGCTGCCTTGGCGGCAAGCCCGGCGAAAGGCCCGGCGATACGGCGGGTCAGGAACAGGAAATGCGAGACGACCTCGCGGGTGAAGCCGCCCTGCGCCGTGCGGTCGAGCCAGCCGGCGGCATCGACCTGCCAGGAGCGCGGCCAGCTCGCGAAGGCGACCTCGATCGAGACGTGCTGAGGCGTGCCGATCACGCCCGCGTCGATCCATTCCCGCAAACGCGCGACCGCAGGCGAGGAGGCGAAGGGGAAGTTCACCGCGCCGCGATCGCCGGCCTCGCCGACGAAAGCCCGCGCATCCTCGACATCGACCGCCAACGGCTTCTCGCAGAACACCGCCTTGCCTGCGGCCAACGCAGCGCGCGCATGGCCGAGATGGGAAGAGGGCGGCGAGGCAATGTAGACGCAGTCGCTCGCCGCGATCAGCGCCGCAGCATCGGGCTGCTGCTGGACGACCGGCAGGGCCGCCACGATTCGCGCCATCGCCTCGGTGGAAGGGTCCCAGATGCCGGCGACGCGAAGTGCCGTCGCGGGCTGGTCGAGCGCGGCGCGCAGCATGCGCTCGCCCATGATGCCGGCGCCGATGAGGCCAAGGGAAATCGGGGGTGCGCTCATAGGTCTCTCGCTCGCCTGAAGCCGGGCCGGTGTCGACGGCCCCGTGGAGTGTCCGGTCAGCCTCGGATTAAGACTAACTGCCGGCATGTGTTGAAAGCGGCTCGGCCGCCAGTCCATATCGTCACCTGCGCATGATGCAGTTCCGCATCCAGGTGAGGCATGTTCCGGCTCTACCGTTCTCTTCCCAGCGCTGCCGATATCCTGAACCGGAACGGCGGTGAAGGCCCCGGCTTCAATGCGATGCGCCTGATCCTGTCGCTGACCATCCTGGCGGTGCATTCGGGCTGGGTCGCTGGCGCCGATACGAGCCGCGACTGGGAAGGGCTGCACGGCATCTTTCTGATGAGCCTGGTGCCGGCCTTCTTCGCGCTCAGCGGCTTCCTCGTCACCGGCAGCGCCATGCGCACCGATGCTGTTCGGCCCTTCATCACGCTGCGCGCCATCCGCATCGTGCCGGCGCTCTTCGTCGAGATCACCCTGTCGGCGCTGGTGCTCGGCCCGCTGCTGACGACCTGGCTGCTGCGGGACTACGTCGCCGATATCCGGTTCTGGGAGTATTTCGGCAATATCGTCGGGCGCATCCGCTTCGAACTGCCGGGCGTGTTCGAGAGCAATCCCGTCGCGGGCGTGGTCAACCAGAACCTCTGGACCCTCAAGCCGGAATTCTACTGCTACATCCTGATGGCGATCATGATCGCGGTCGGCATCCTCCACCGCCGGCTCGCCTTCGCCGCGCTGACGCTGGCGGTCATTCTCGGCGCCACCGTGGCCGCGTTCAAGGTCGGTTTCGGCGTCACCGAGGGCAATTACCACTGGACCGTCGTGGTCTTCTATTTCCTGGTCGGCTGCCTGTATTTCCAGTGGCGCGAGCATGTGAAGATGCACTGGCTGCTCTTCGTCGCAGCGCTCCTGGCCTCGGTCGCCCTGATGGCCGCACCGCGCGAATATGCCTTCTTCGTGCCGCCCTTCCTGACCTATTGCGTGGTCTATCTCGGCCTGCTGCCGCTGCATCTGCCGGCGCGGATCAAGAAGCTCGATGTCTCCTACGGCATCTATCTCTACGGCTTCCCGATCCAGCAGGCGATCGTCAGTCAGGCCGATTTCGCCCATGGCAATGGACCGCTGCTCTTCGCCATTTCGGCGCCGATCGTCATCGCCTTCGCGCTGGTGTCGTGGCTCTGGATCGAGAAGCCTTTCCTCAAGGTGAAGCCCTACGTGCTCGGCCAGAAGCAATGGCGCAAGGGCAAGGCGGCCGAGCTCGCTCCGGCGGAGTGATCGGCAGCCTTCAGGATGCTTTCGCCCGCATCTGTGCAGCGAGGCCGAGCCCCATCACCGCCATGGCGAACAGCACCCAGAGCGGATCGGCTCGGTTAAGCGGAAAGGACTCCAACATCCCGACATAGGTCATGAAGATCAGGATCATGGCGAAGAGGTCGGCGAGATTGCGGTTCGCCGGAATCTGCCGGCTGCGCATGTAGTCGAGGAGCGGCCGGCCCATCAGAAACCACGTCACCAGCACCGCGCCGGGCACGCCGAAAGTCAGGGCGGCGTCGAGATAGCTGTTATGGCCGGAGCCGATGCCGCGGATATCCCAGCTCGCCTCGTAGTTTTCTTCGAAACCCGTCACGGCCGGCGTCTGCCAGAAACTGGCATAGCCGTAGCCGAACCAGGGCCGCTCGGAAATACGCTGCAGGGCGAATTTCCAGATCTCGTCGCGGCCCGTGAAGGTCGGATCCGAGATCAGCGCCTTGAGCATGGCATTGAGGGTCGGCGACATTACCGAGCCGACGGTCAGCGCCGCGATCAGCACGACCAGCACGAGATGGACCAGCACCGCGAGTCCCGGCCGGCCGGTGATGCGCGCCAGCGTGACCACGCCGATGGCGAGCGGCAGGAAGCCCATCGTCGTCTTGGAGCCGCTGTTGAGAACGAAGAGGACGCCGAGCGCAACGACGAGCGCGCCGCGCCAGCGCAGGCCGCTGCGCCAGCCGTAGATGCCGATCATCGCCACGATCGAGAAGACGGGGGCGGCGAAATTCTTGTGCGAGAGATGTCCGCGCCAGTCGCCGGCATGCACGCCCTCGGCCCCCTCCGCGCTGTGGACGACCAGATGCGGCGCCAGCACCAGCATGGCGTAGACCAGAACCAGCAGCACGAGGCAGGCATTGACCGCTGCGGAAGCGAAGCTGCGCTCGTCGCGTGGCAGGACGAGCACGCCCGCGACGACGATCATCACGATCGCGGTGAGCAGAAGCCCGCGCAATGACGCCGTCGGATCGAGCGACTGCGCGATCGAGAGCGTGGCTATGCCGAAGACGACCGCCCAGCGGCCGAAGCCGAGCCGCGCCAGCACATCGCGCTGCGTCAGGCCGAGCATCGCCACGAGAAAAACCAGCCCGAGCCCGAACCAGCCGACCTGGTTGACGATGTTGCCGGTCGACTCACCCGGCGCCGTCTGCTCCGGCACGCCGGCAAAGGGCTGCAGCGACAGCATCAGGATGAACAGCCCGCAGCCGGCGAGGATACCGCCGAGCATGCCGGGTTCGGCCGCGGATCGGGTCGTGTCGCTGATCGTCGAGCCGTGGACGCTGTCGCTCATGGATGTTTCGCGGCCGTCTTCGGAAAGCCCGCCGATGCGGCGGGCCGAGCGCGAACGCACCATAGGCGCGGAATCTTAAGGGGGTCTCACCGTCTCGCCGTCGCCGTCCATGACAGTGACGCAGGCGCACCGCCACGCCGCGCGGTTGACGCGTCCCGCAGCGCTGCCCCATGACACGGGCCTCGACCGAAGGAGGCACGCCCCATGAAAGCCGTCGTCTACGAAGCCTTCGGGCAGGCCCCTGAACTGCGCATCCTGCCGGACCCGACGCCGGAGCCGCACAGCGTTATCATCAAGGTCGAGGCGACCGGTCTGTGCCGCAGCGACTGGCATGGCTGGGTCGGCCACGATCCCGATATCCGCCTGCCGCATGTGCCGGGCCATGAGTTGGCCGGCGTCATCGCCGCGGTCGGCCGCAGCGTCGTGCGCTTCCGCGAGGGCGACCGCGTCACCGTGCCCTTCGTCTCGGGCTGCGGCTCCTGCCCGCAATGCCATTCCGGCAACCAGCAGGTCTGCGACGACCAGTTCCAGCCCGGCTTCACCCATTGGGGCTCGTTCGCCGAGTACGTCCGCATCGACCGAGCCGATTTCAACCTCGTGCGCCTGCCCGAGGAGATCGATTTCGCCACGGCCGCCAGCCTCGGCTGCCGCTTCGTGACCTCGTTCCGCGCCGTGGTCGACCAGGGCAAGGTCTCGGGCGGGCAATGGGTCGCCGTTCACGGCTGCGGCGGCGTCGGCCTCTCCGCGATCATGATCGCCAATGCGCTCGGCGCGAATGTCGTCGCGGTCGATATCTCCGACGACAAACTGCGCCTCGCCCGCGAGGTCGGTGCCGCGGTGACGATCAACGCGAAGAGCCAGCCCGATGTCGTCTCCGCGGTGCGCGACGCGACCGGCGGCGGCGCCCATGTCTCGCTCGATGCGCTCGGCCACCCCCAGACCTGCTTCAACTCGGTGGCGAACCTGCGCAAGCGCGGCAAGCATATCCAGGTCGGGCTTTTGCTGGCGGAGCAGGCGACGCCGCCGATCCCGATGGCGCAGGTCATCGCCCACGAGCTCGAAATCCTTGGCAGCCACGGCATGCAGGCGCATCGCTATGGCGCGATGCTCGACATGATCAGCGCCGGCAAGCTCACCCCGCAGCAGCTCGTCGGCCGCCGCATCGACCTCGCCGAATCGATTCCCGCCCTGATGGCGATGGACCGCTTCGAGGGCACCGGCGTCACGATCATCGACCGGTTCTGAGGGGGCGAAAGGCGAGGCGCGAGCCTCGCCCGATCCTATGCCTGCAACAGCGGAACGGCGCCGCCGGTCGGCAGCGGTACCGGATACTTGTCCGTCTCGATGCGCGGGTCGCCGAAGCAGCGCGAGCAGGTCTGGCGCTCCTCGTGGCGCCCGTTCGCGAACTGCTCGTAGACCGTGCGCCGGGCCATGTTCGTGAGCACGCCCGCGAGCGTCTCCTTCGAGAGATCGCCGATGCTGTCGACCCGCTCGAAATCCTGGCAGCAGATCATCACCAGCCCGTCGCTGTCGACGATGAGGTCGTTCACGACATTGGTCCCGCAGCGGATCGGCATCGGCGAGAGCGCCAGGCTGTCGAAGACCGAGCGGTCGGAGGCGCAGCGGCTGCTCAGGCCGTCGAGCCCGACCTTGGTGACGTTGCGGTCGTAGAAATATTTCAGGATCGTCGGCAGCTCGCTTTGGTTCGCCCGGCTGACGGGGACGCTGACATAGAGATCCTCGCCGAAATCCTCGATCAATTGCTCGACCTTGGGCATGACGCGTTCGAGCCGCAGCGGCGCCATCAGCATCGCGTAGGTCTCCGGCACCATCGATTCGATATGCAGCGAGACGCGCACGCCCATCTCGGCCAGGACCTTGTGCTTCGCCCGGTTATAGGCGGCGCCGTTGGTGTTCACCGAGAGCCGGGCATCGGGCAGGAGCTTGCGCGCGATCCGCACCCGCTCCAGCACGAGCGGATCGACCAGCCCGTCGCCGAACAGGCCGAAGGAGAGCTGGTCGTCGATCGACAGGCCGAGCTCGGCGATCTGCTCGATGATCCCAGTGAACAGCGGCATCGGCATCGGCAGGCGCGGGACATGGGCGGTCACCGCCTTGCCGGTCGGGCAATGCACGCAGGAGGCGTTGCACAGCCCGGTCGTGCCGATCGCCACGAAATGCAGCGCCTCGGGCAGGAAATCCCCGGCGGGCCCGATCTGCGCCCGTGCCGCCGCCCGCGCGGCCAGGATCTTGTCGCTCTTCAGCCGCCGGTAGAGCCAGTTCACCTGTTCGTTCCAGGTCTCGGTCTCCATCAGTGCGCTCGCGATGCCTTGCGCCTCGTCGCGCGCGCCGTGCAGCCAGTGATGCAGCCCGAGCATGAAGCGCATCGGCTTGTCGTCCGGGTTGAGCGCCAGCGCCGCTTCTATCTTGCGCAAGGCGGCCTCGCGGCGGCCCCGGCTGGCCGAATCCTGCGGCAGGGCCGGCGGCGTGTCGATGAACAGCTTCTCCGAGACCAGGATCAGCAGATGGTGCACCGGCTCCGGGCTCAGCGACAGCGCCCGCCCGGCCGACCATTTCGCCTCCTCGGCCCGGCCGAGGCGGTTCAGCATCTGCGCCATGAAGAAATGCGGCGCCCAGAATGCGTCCCGCGCCGCGCCGGCCTTGCGATAGGCCAGCAGCGCCTCCGCGAAGCGGCCGTCCTCCTTCAGCGCATGCCCGCATTTCAGCCAGAGCCACGCGTTCGGGAACGCCTCCGCGGCCGGCGGGAGCGCCTTCGCGGCCATAGACCAGTTCCGCTGACGAAAGGCGCGGAGGCCGACATGCAGATCTTTGACCCGCGCCAGAACGTTCAAGACCGATCCCCGCATCTGTTTCGGCGGGGAAAATAGCTGAAAACCGGAGTCGTACAACTGCGCTGGTGCGCATGACGTTACGAATTCCGGAGATCATGGCGGCAAGACGCCGGCAATAGCCTGCGGCAGGGGCCGGCCATCTTGCCGACGTGCCGGGGCGGGCGGCCATGACCGCCCGCGACCGGCGTCGTTTCAGTTCGGCGGCGCGCCTTATTCCCCGTGCCGGGCGCTCTCCCCGGCGACGCGGGCTTCGGCCTGCGCGATGGCCTCGTCGGGGTTAAGCCCGTTGGCGCGGTTCTCCATGGCGTAGGCGAAGGACCTGCGGGTATCGTCCGGCATGGCCCGCAAGACGGCGCGGAAGCAGTCGCCGCGCGCATCCTGGCAGGCGCGCATCCGCTTGCAGGTCCTGTTCGGGCAGACGCGGAAGATTTCGAGCTGGTCGGTCAGCCGGCGAAACAGGGCGGACCGCGCCCTCTGGCAGCTCTCGAAATCGGTGATCGGCGGGATAGCGGCGGGGGTGTTCCGGCGTTTCGGCATGGCGGGTCTCCGGTCGGGTCAGGCACGCAGGATCGTCCGCCCGCGCGGATGCGCGGCGGGGACGCAAGGGTGGCTAGACAGGGCTGGCGGAGCGCCGCGAGGCGCGAGGGATATCCGCAACCGTTGAGCCAGGCTGCGGCGCGGCGGGATTGAGCCACCCGTCGCACGCCCCGTGGCGCTCCGCCTCCGGCGATTTTGGGCTCCGGGCCGCGCTTATCGGGCCTAAGCGGTTCAGGATGGGCGGGTTTCGACGCCAGTGTCCCTTACGGGAACGTCGCGTCGTCGCCTTAGCCATCGTCAACGGCCGGCCGTTCCCAGCGAGCTCCTCGCACAGGGACCGTAGTGTCCCCAGGGCGGTTCCCGAAGCCTCCCGGGAGCAGGGCGTAACCCCCGCCCGCAGGCGCCGACCCTCACCCAACCTCCAGCATACCTCCGGACGGCCGCCCCGTTTGGGTGATGGGCCAGGGCAGGATAGGGCGGGTCAGGAGGGGCGGGGATAAGTTGGCTGCTGGGGTAGTGGCCGCCCCTGTGGCGACCACTATGACTTCTTACTAGAAAACGAGGTGCTGCCTCTAGCCTACAGCGACAACGCGCTCTAACGCTGTCTTGATCGCCTGCTCGTTAAAAATGCGCGACTTTCGCTCTCCAGAGCGCTGTCCACCCGGCCAATGTTTTAGTCCATCCATCAGGGCGGGAACGTTAGATGCAACACCCTCGCGCGAAATTAGCCAATGGACAGTTGCAAGTAATTCCATGCCGAAAGGCGATTCAAATCCATCAATCAATCTCGTCGTTTCTTCTAAGGCAGAAATATATTGCTTTCCTTCGCTCTTTATGAAGGTTGCAACTCTATCTCTTTCTGCCTCGTTGAAACGGATGCGATCTAGCGGCCCTGCATCTGCAAGGCGCTTTTCACATTCAAGATAGCTTCCATCTATTCCTTCTAAAAGGTGACGCAGTCGGTCTGCATAAGGGCCATAAACGTGAGCCTTGAAGGAAAGCTGCAGAGGATTGCTAGTGTCTTCCGTTTCTAATTTATTCTCTAGAAAATAAGCAAGTTTTTGGACTTCGAGTAATGTGCACTCAAATCCAAGAATTGCGTACCGTCGAATTAGCTCTGAAACTAGCGCGCGGGCTGGAGTTAGTTTCTTGTCGGCAGCTCGTTTTGTTACATTCTGGTATTGCCGCGTAGGCTCATAGACAATGACATGGACATCGGGAACGTCTTGGAATGCGTTTTGAATGCGCGCGCGAACTTCGGCCCATTCTAGGCCGCCATTTCCGCTCCCTAGCGGTGGCAGGGCGACGGATCTAATACCATTCTCGGCGATTACGCGCTTTAGGTCGACCAAGCCTGAATCAATCCACTCGATTCTCGACGGATATCGCCAGTGCTTTTTTGTTGGGAAATTGACTATCCAGCGTGGCCCGGTCAAATGGCGGCGTTCCGTGACAAACATCCGGCCAACCTGGACTTCTCCCTCCTTGCACGCATCGACATAGGCGCGAAAGTTCTCAGGAAAATTTTCCTTGAACATTAGGGCAATGCCTTTGCCCATAACGCCGACGGTGTTGACGGTGTTGACCAGAGCCTCGGCGGGCGCATCGAGTAGATCGCCCTGAGTGAATGTTATGGCCATCTTAGAAGTACCAATTAGAGCGGGCGCGGACGGGCATCTCCACATTAGCCTCACGCAGAATCGCTTCCACGTCATTGCATACGCGATTGGAATAAACGGCAACTCCCAACAAGCTCGTCAACGGAACGTGGTTGTGCACAAGGGCCTCAGCCTGATAGCGATCCATCTTTTCCGGGTCGTTTGGGTCCCGCTGGAAATTCTTCGATCGCAAAAGAGGCCAATCGACGTTACCCAGATCGTCCTCCGCTGAGAAAAATGTAGTTGTCGCCAAATACGCGTGTTTGTTTGTAAAGAGGGTTATAAGTCCGGTCTGAACGAGATTTTTGTATCTTGATACAAGAAAAATTATATCTTCGCTCTTTCTCTGAGGTACATTGTATCCCGTTTTTATGTTGAAGGCCATTGGCGAGAATGGGGTAAAATAAAAAGGAACGTAGTCGTTCAAGACCCCACCGGGCGCGAGAGGGACAGACCGTGTTCCTCGTTTCCCAATAAGGTCTACATTTCCGATATTGATATATGCGCTGTCTGCTCCTCGGGCATTTCGCGCCAAAAGCCCATTACTGAGAATCCGCGACAGATTATCTCGATGAACAATCCGAAACACGTAAGCTTTGTCTTCGGTAAGGAAATCGCTCACAGGTCACTTAGCCCTCGGCGGCTCCCTCATAAAATCCAATCGGACCGCACTGCCCGCCTTTCTATAACCCCATTCTCGACTGCCTGCATCTGCTGCATGCAACCGCGGCAAGGCGCGCAAAGCTTGCCTCACTCCGCCGCCTGCCGCTGCACCTTGCCCTTCTTGATCGGCCGCCGCTCCAGCACCTCCTTCAGGAAGCGCGCGGTGTGGCCCTTGCCGATGCGGACGATGTCCTCCGGCGTGCCCTCGGCCACCACCTGGCCGCCGCCGTCGCCGCCTTCGGGGCCCATGTCGATCACCCAGTCGGCGGTCTTCACCACCTCGAGATTGTGCTCGATCACCACCACCGAATTGCCCTGGTCGACCAGCTCGTGCAGCACCTCCATGAGCTTGGCGACATCGTGGAAATGCAGGCCCGTCGTCGGCTCGTCCAGGATGTAGAGCGTGCGGCCGGTGGCGCGCTTCGACAGCTCCTTGGAGAGCTTGACGCGCTGCGCCTCGCCGCCCGAGAGCGTCGTCGCCTGCTGGCCGACCTTGACATAGTCGAGCCCGACGCGCGCCAGCGTCTCCATCTTGTCGCGGATCGAGGGCACCGCCTTGAACAGGCCCTTCGCCTCCTCGACCGACATGTCGAGCACGTCGGCGATCGACTTGTCGCGATACTTCACTTCGAGCGTCTCGCGGTCGTAGCGCTTGCCCTTGCAGACGTCGCAGGTGACGTAGACATCCGGCAGGAAGTGCATCTCGATCTTGATGAGGCCGTCGCCCTGGCAGGCCTCGCAGCGGCCGCCCTTGACGTTGAACGAGAAGCGCCCGGCCTGATAGCCGCGCGCCTTCGCCTCCGGCAGGCCGGCGAACCATTCGCGGATCGGCGTGAAGGCGCCGGTATAGGTCGCCGGGTTCGAGCGCGGCGTGCGGCCGATCGGCGACTGGTCGATGTCGATGACCTTGTCGAGATGCTCGATGCCCTCGATGCGGTCATGCGGGGCCGGGTGGTCGATCGAGCCGTTCAGCTTGCGCGCCACCGCCTTGTAGAGCGTGTCGATCACCAGCGTCGACTTGCCGCCGCCGGAGACGCCGGTGATGCAGGTGAACATCCCCAGGGGGATCTCGACATCGACATTGCGGAGGTTGTTGCCGCGCGCGCCGACGATCTTGAGGCTGCGGCCCTTCGTGGCCTTGCGGCGCTTGGCCGGCACCGCGACCGACATCTCGCCGGTGAGATATTTGCCGGTGAGCGAATTGGGATCGTCGAGGATGTCCTGCGGCGTGCCCTTGGCGACGATCTCGCCGCCATGGATGCCGGCGCCGGGGCCGACATCGACGACGTAATCCGCCGTCAGGATCGCGTCCTCGTCATGCTCGACCACGATCACCGTGTTGCCGAGGTCCCTTAGCCGGCGCAGCGTCCCGAGCAAACGCTCGTTGTCGCGCTGGTGCAGGCCGATCGAGGGCTCGTCCAGCACATAGAGCACGCCGGTCAGCCCCGAGCCGATCTGCGAGGCGAGCCGGATGCGCTGGCTCTCGCCGCCGGAGAGCGTGCCGGAGGCGCGGGCGAGCGTCAGGTATTCCAGGCCGACATCGAGCAGGAAGGTCAGGCGGTCGCGGATTTCCTTGAGGATGCGCGGGGCGATCTCGTTCTGCTTCTTCGAGAGCCTTGCGGGCAGGGCGGTGACCCAGTCCAGCGCGTCCTTGACCGAGAGCTTCGAGACCTCGCCGATATGGCGCATGTCGATCTTCACCGCCAGCGCCTCGGGCTTCAGGCGATAGCCGTTGCAGGCCTTGCACGGGGTCTCCGACATGAAGCGGCCGATTTCCTCGCGGGCCCAGTCCGACTCCGTCTCCTTCCAGCGCCGCTCCATATTGGTGATGACGCCCTCGAAGGGCTTCTTCACCTCGTAGCTGCGCAGGCCGTCATTATAGGCCATACGCACGGGCTCGGTGCCGGTGCCGAACAGGATCGATATCTTGGCGTTGTCGGGGAGTTCCGACCAGGGCTTGGTCATCGAGAAGCCGAAATGCTTCGCAAGCGCTTCCAGCGTCTGGCCGTAATAGGGCGAGGTCGACTTGGCCCAGGGCGCGATCGCGCCCTTCTTCAGCGTCAGCGAATGGTCCGGCACGATCATGTCTGGGTCGATGCGCATCTCGTGGCCGAGACCGTCGCAGACCGGGCAGGCACCGAACGGGTTGTTGAACGAGAACAGCCGGGGCTCGATCTCGGGAATGGTGAAGCCGGAGACCGGGCAGGCGAATTTCGAGGAGAAGGTGACGCGGCGGGCCTCGCCGTTCTCCTCCTTCTCGTCGGCATATTCGAAGACGGCGATGCCGTCGGTCAGCTCCAGCGCCTGCTCCAGCGAGTCCGCGAGACGCGCACCGAGATCGGGGCGGATCACGATCCGGTCCACCACCACGTCGATGTCGTGCTTGAACTTCTTGTCGAGCGCCGGGGCGTCCGGGATCTCGTAGAACTCGCCATTGACCTTGACGCGCTGGAAGCCGCGCTTCAGCCAGTCGGCCATCTCCTTCCTGAACTCGCCCTTGCGGCCGCGAACGACCGGCGCGAGCAGGTAGCCGCGCGTCTTCTCCGGCAATTCGACCATCCGGTCGACCATCTGCTGGACGGTCTGGCTCTCGATCGGCAGGCCGGTCGCGGGCGAATAGGGAATGCCGGCGCGCGCCCAGAGCAGGCGCATGTAGTCGTGGATCTCGGTGACGGTGCCGACGGTCGAGCGCGGGTTCTTCGACGTCGTCTTCTGCTCGATCGAGATCGCCGGCGAGAGCCCGTCGATCTGGTCGACATCGGGCTTCTGCATCATCTCGAGGAACTGGCGGGCATAGGCCGAGAGGCTCTCGACATAGCGGCGCTGGCCTTCCGCATAGATCGTGTCGAAGGCGAGCGAGGACTTGCCCGAGCCGGAAAGGCCGGTGAAGACCACGAGCTTGTCTCTGGGAATGGCGAGATCGACATTCTTGAGATTGTGCTCGCGCGCGCCGCGCACGGTGATGGCGCGGCTGTTCGGATCGGCCGCGCGGTTGCGGTCGAACATGTCTTCCAGCGCAGCAGCCTGGGCAGCGGCGGATTCGGTCTTGCGGGCCATCGGGGCGTCCGTTGCGGTGAAGGCTAGATGTAGGGCAAATGCCGGGCCTTTCCAGCCTCGCGGCGATCTGCCCGGCATGAATAGCACGCAGCCGTCCCGGCTGCTGCCGTCTTCCTGACAGGAAACGTCAGGATCGGCGAGGGCTCGATATGGGGATCATTGCGCCAATCGCAATCGACTCCGCCGCGCGGCCGAATTATCTATAAATCATGACGAAGCCTGCCGAAGACACCATCGCCGTCCGCATCGCCAAGGCTCTGGCCGAGCGGATCATCGCCGGAACGATCGAGCCCGGCGCCCGCTTGCGGCAGGACCATATCGCCGAGGAATTCGAGACCAGCCATGTCCCGGTGCGCGAGGCCTTCCGCCGGCTGGAGGCGCAGGGGCTGGCGATCAGCGAGCCGCGCCGCGGCGTCCGCGTCGCCTCCTTCGACCTGTCGGAGGTGAAGGAGGTCGCGGCGATGCGGGCGGCGCTCGAGGTGCTGGCCCTGCGCCATGCCGCGCCGCATCTCACCGCCGCCATCCTCGACAAGGCCGAACAGGCGCGACGCGATTGCGACGCGGCGACCGATGTCCGGGCCTGGGAGGAGGCGAATCGCCGCTTTCACCGCATCCTGGTCGCGCCTTGCGGCATGAAGCGCCTGCTTGCGACGATCGACGATCTTCACGCGGCGAGCGCGCGCTTCCTGTTCTCGGCCTGGCGCTCGGAATGGGAGGCCCGCACCGACCATGACCACCGCGCGATCCTGAGCGCGCTGCGCGGCGGCGACCTGGAAACCGCGATCGCGACGCTGGCGCGGCATGCCCAATGGATCGGTGAGCGCCCGGTCCGCACCGCTTCCGGCGCGACGCGCGGGGCCTTCGCCATCGTCGGGTGAGGGGGCAGGGGCGTGCTCGACCTTTGTCATTCCGGGGCGCGCCACAGGCGCGAACCCGGAACCCACGACGGGGTGAAACCTCGGGGACTTCGGTTGTATGCCGCTCACCCAGTCGTGGGTTCCGGGTTCTTCGCGATGCGAAGCCCCGGAATGACAAGGGGGCGCAGAAACGATGCTGCCGTCGCCCGCTCGGCTGAGCGGATTTCGTCCCCTGCCTGGGAGGTTTCGCACGAAGGGCGCGCTTGCCTTTTCCGTCGAGATATGGACTTCCTCATAGATCAAAGATCAAAATTATAGATAATTTTGATCGCGACCCAGGAGTGACCATGACCGATCTTGCCCTCAGCCGCCCGTTCAGCCCGCTGCGGCTGGAAAGCCGCTCGCTTGCCTGGCAGGCCGGCGCCGTGATCGTCGGCAGCCTGCTGCTGGCGCTGTCCTCGCAGATCAAGGTGCCGATGTATCCGGTGCCGATGACGATGCAGACCTTCGCGGTGACGCTGGTCGGCGCGCTCTATGGCTGGCGCCTCGGCGCGGTCACCGTCATCGCCTGGCTGGCGCAGGGCGCCATGGGCCTGCCCGTCTTTGCCGGCGCCGTGGGTGGCGCGGCCTATTTCGCCGGCCCGACCGGCGGCTACCTGCTGGCCTTCCCCGTCGCCGCGGCGCTGACCGGTTGGCTGGCGCAGCAGGGCTGGAACGGCAGCCGTGTTGGCCTCGCCTTCGCTTCGATGCTCGCCGGCAACGTGCTCTGCCTGGTGATCGGCGTGGCCTGGCTCGCCGTCCTGATCGGCCTGCCCAAGGCGATCGCGCTGGGCGCCGTGCCCTTCATCCTCGGTGCCATCCTGAAGTCGGCGCTGGCTGCCGCAACCCTCAAGGCCTTCGCGCCGCGCGGCTGAGACGGTCGAGCGATCTGACGACGATGAACCGGCGGGCTTCGGCCTGCCGGTTTTTTTATTGGACTTTTGGGGGAGGGCCGGGCCGCGATCGGTCCACGGCGCCTAGCGCAGGGCGTTTCCGAACGAATCCGTCTGGCGTGCCGGGGCGCCGATGCCAGGCTGCATATAGGCCGGCCCATCGGCCCTTGCGCGGGGCACGCTGTCCTGTGTGACGCAGCCGACCGGCCCGAGCAGGATGAAGGCCAGGGCGACATAGCGTTTCAGCATGGCGAACTCCATCGCAGGATTCCGGAACCAGAGCCGGGCTTCTTCAAGCGGCTCCGCTTTCCGCCCAATCCTTGCATGATCTCGAGGCCGGAAAACAGCCCCTTGCACGATCTGAGGCATTGAGGAGGCCGAAACGCCTCCGCGCCGCAACGCAACGCGTCAAATGGCGCCCTCGTTACTTGGCGCCGACGACGCTCTCGAATGATTCCCCCTGCCTGATACGATCAAGTTGGGCATAAACAGACGAATACCCCACTCGCCGAGCCCAGGAAGCGACCTCAATTTTTGCGAGTGCGTAGTTTTTGGTCAAATTTTCTGAATCGGAAGAGAAGAAGGACCGAGCAGAGCGCAGCTCTCTGACAGACTTGCCATCTACAGCTGCCCCTGCCGGGATGTCGTACTCCGGTCTGAAATCGACCTGCATGGCGAGCCCTTCATCAAACCATGTCGGAAGCTCCGTGAACTTCGCCAAAAACCCGATACGATCGGCAGTCTCGGCGTGCATCAACTCATGGGAGATGACGTCCACATTCTGGCCTTTCGGGCCGATCAGAACGCAGGTCCTCGCACCGATGAATTGCGTGCTGCCGTACTCGTTAAGCCGAAATCGCCCGAACTTGCTCGCTTCATCGAAGAGCAGGACGATCGGCTTCGATCGGGGCTCTCCAAAGACCTCTCGAATCCTGCCTTTTGCGTCCAACAAAAGGCGCTGACTCGCGCGAGCCTGATTGGGTTCCAGAGTGCCTGATGCGACCAGGGTTCCGTCATCCAGGCGTGTCGATGGCATGACGTCCAACATGGCGCAGGCTGCGACAGCAGGATTTGCCGCGGCGTAGCCCACCACGCCAACCCCGGAAACGACTGCGAGAACGGCCAGAATCTGTGGTGTCCTGAAGCGCAAGACCATCCCCCTTGTTCGTTCTCGACACCTCAGTCGCGCGGCGGAACGGTGTCGTATTGCGGCAGGTCATCCCCGATCTCGTAGTAGTCACCCTTGTCGGCGACGTAGATATGCAGATTGGCAGCGGTCTCTGTCGGCCCGTCGAAAGCCCCCATTGCCACGGCGATCCAGCTCCGATCCGGCCGATCCCAGAACAGGGACGATCCGCAGGCCGAGCAGAAGCCGCGCCGGACGTTCTCCGATGATTGAAACCATGTCAGTTTCTCCTCGCCGACAATCGTCAAGGCCGTCCTGGGCACATCGGTGGACGCGAAGTAGTGGCCCGAGTGCTTGCGGCACATGCGGCAATGGCAGAAATTGGGACTTGGCAGACTGTCAGCCACCGTCAGGGTGACCGCCCCGCAAAGGCATGAGCCGCTGTGCATCCTCGATCCACTCCCGCAGGCGTCTGGCCGGGAAGCATGGCATCGGGGTTGCGACATCAGCAAGAGCGTCCGCCATGGCTCGTCCGCGGACATCCCGCTTGACGATAAACATGGGTCGCGACACTGTCCGCAGGCATGCTTGGGAACCACAACCTTTGTGATCGACGTCGACGCCGCTGCACTCGTGCCGCGGCTCTTCGGGCTGTGCGTCGATCTGTGTCCCTCCGCGTGGTGACGGCCTCTCCCTAGGCTTCACGCCCCGAAGCGACCTTAGGCCCGCGTTCCCGAACCTCCGCAGCCCTCGGCTCCGGGGGTTTTCTTTTGCCCGAACCTGGAAGGACATCACCATGAGCATTCGCGTCGGCATCGTCGGGATCAGCGGTTTTGGTGGCGGCGAAGCGCTGCGCCTGATCGCGAGCCACCCGTCTTTCGAGCTGGTCTACGCGGCCGGCGAGAGCAGCGCCGGCAGCCGATTGGTCGATCGTTTCCCCGGCGTGCCGGCCAGGCTGGCCGAGCTGGTGATCGAGAAATGGGACCCGGCGACTTTGCCTGACCTCGACGTGCTGTTCGCGTCGCTTCCCACCGGCGCGTCGGCCGAGGCGCTGGCGCGCGTGCCCGGGAGCGTGAAGATCGTCGATATCGGCGGCGACCATCGCTATGTCGAGGGTTGGGCCTACGGCCTCGCCGACATCTGGCCCGCCCGGATCGAGGGGCAGACCCGCGTTGCCAACCCCGGCTGCTTCCCTGCCGCGACGCTGACCGCATTGGCGCCGCTGCTCGCCGACAAGCTGATCGAGCCCGGCAACATCGTGATCGACGTCAAGACGGGCATCTCCGGCGCCGGTCGGGGCGGCGACAGCAAATTCGGCTACGCCAAGAGCAACGAGAACCTGATCCCCTACGGTCTCCTGGGGCATACCCACATGCCCGAGATCGCCAGGACGATCGAGCGGTTGAGCGGCGGCAGTGCGGCCGGGCTGGTGTTCACGCCGCATCTCGTGCCGATGACCCGCGGCATCCTCGCCACCATCTACTGTCGCGGCAGCGCCAGCACCGAGCAGTGCCTCGAAGCCGCCCGGCGCTTCTACGCCGGCCGGGCGTTCGTCCGCGTCACCGACAAGCCGCCGCAGACCAAGTGGGCGACCGGCTCGAACCTCGCCTTCGTCAGCTATGCCGCCGATCCGGAGCGCAACCTGGTGATCGCGATGGGCGTGGTCGACAATCTCGGCAAGGGAGCGGCCGGTCAGGCGGTGCAGAATGCGAACCTGATCTGCGGCCTGCCGGAAACCACGGGACTGGACGGTGCACCGATCTGGCCGTGAGGGGGCACGCAGCCTCGTCGCGGACCTACAGCAGGAAATGCAGCCCGAACCCCAGGATGACGAAGCCGGTCCCGACGAGGAGCGCGACGAACTGGGGTTGCAGGCGCGTCCGCTGCTCCGCGAACAGACCCGCTTTCTCGGCCCTCGACATGCGGTCGCGGGCCTTGAACTGCTCGGCGATGACGGAGGGATCGACGCCGCTCGGACCGTCCTTTTCCAGGTCCATGCGGATGACGATGAAGACGATGACGAGACCGAGGACGCCGAGGCCGAAATAGCCCACGAGGCGGATCGCCCCGTAGAACACCCCGATGCCGAGGGCAGCGAGGAATGGGAACGCGATGTAATCCCATTTGGTGAACCGCATGAGGCATCCTGCGGCGCGCGCGGGGGCCTGTCCAGTGACGGGCCGGTGTGTCGGGATCGGCGAAGCCGGACGAAATGCGCGGCGCTACCTCTCCAGCGCTGCGATCATCTCCACCCGCGTCGCATGCCGGCCACCTTCGAACGCCGCGCCGAGGAAGGCGTCCACGATCTCCAGCGCCAGCCCTTCGCCCACCACGCGGGCGCCGAGCGAGAGCATGTTGGCGTCGTTGTGCTGGCGGATCATGCGGGCCGAGAAGGTGTCGGAGCAGACGCCGCAGCGGATGCCCCGGACCTTGTTCGCAGCCATCATGATGCCCTGGCCGGTGCCGCACAGGATGATGCCGAGCCGGCAATCGCCGGAGGCGACGAGCCTTGCCGCAGCTTCGCCATGTTTCGGATAGGGTGTGCTCTCCGCCGTCACCGGGCCGATATCGACCACCACCCAGCCCTGCGCCGCGACATGTTTCGCGATGGCCTGCCGGAGCGGGATGGCGGCGTGATCGCTGGAGAGGACGACGCGGTTATCGGCGGGCACGGTGAGATCCTTCCAGGTACCGGGCGATCAGGAGCTTGGTCGCGTTGGATCAGGCATGCATGATCCCGTCAATCCGGCGATGCCGGTCTGCCGCGCGGGCGGGCAGGGCGATAACCGGAAAGAAGCGCAGTGCCGATGAAAGCGAGGCCGTCATGAACACGATCCGCTTCATCGGGTTGGCGGCCGCGCTGGCCTTGTCCAGCGCCGCCCGGGCCGCGCCCGGCGTCGAGGTCGGCTTTTCGCCGGAAGGCTCCGCGCGGACGCTGGTGCTGAAGGTCATCGGCGAGGCCCGGCGCAGCATCCAGATGCTGGCCTATGCCTTCCAGGCGCCGGACATCACGGAGGCTCTGGTCGCCGCGCAGAAGCGCGGGGTCGAGGTCCGCGTGGTCGTCGACAAGGAGCGCAACACGGGCAAGGCCAGCAAGGCCGCGATGGATTTCGTGGCGCGCAACGGCGTGGCCCTGCGCACGAACGAGCGCTTCCACCTCCACCACGACAAGACGATCATCGTCGACGGCAGCACGGTCCAGACCGGGTCGTTCAACTACGCCCCGTCGGCGGAAACGAAGAATTCGGAGAACGTCGTCGTCATCCGCGAGATGCCGGAGGTCGCGGCGCGGTACCTCGCGCATTGGCAGTCGCGATGGGAGGGCGGCGTGCCTTATCGCGCTCCGTGATGCCGGCCGGGTGCGGCGATTCTCTGTCCGGTCCTGACGGGCGCTGACAGGGGCGGGCATCGCCTCGCCGATCCGTTTGCGCGATGCTCGGTCAGAAGAGGCCGGGGCGGACGGATCAATTTGCCCGGTCCGGCGTTTCAGCGCGAGCCGCGTGCGCGCCCGGCCGGGGGGCGCCAGCCATGAACGATCGGGGGAGCGACAATCATGAAAGCCCTTCTTGGAGCAGCAACCCTTGCGCTCGGCCTCGGCCTTGGCGCGCCCGCCATCGCCTGCGAGCTTGATCGCCCGCTGAAAATGGCTGGGCTCGACTATGATTCCGCCGCCTTCCACACCGCCGTAGCCAGCGCGATCGCCGAGCGCGGCTTCGGCTGCAAGGTCGAGCGCGTTCCGGGCGTGATCGCGCCGCTGGTCAATGGCCTGGCGCGCGGCGATGTCGATATCGTCATGGAAATCTGGATGGCCAACCCGGTCGATGCCTGGGTGAAGGCGGCCGAGGCCGGCAAGGTCGAGCCGCTCGGCACCACCTTCCCGGATGCGAGCGAGGGCTGGTTCGTGCCGCGCTATCTCGTCTCGGGCGCAGACGCCAAGGCGCCGGAACTCAAGACCGTGCAGGACCTCAAGCGCTACAAGGCGCTGTTCACCGACCCCGAGGAGCCGGGGAAGGGGCGCTTCTACAATTGCGTCGCCGGCTGGGTCTGCGAGGGCATCAACACCAAGAAGCTCGCGGTCTACGGCCTCGCCGACGACTTCACCAATACGCGCGGCGGCTCGGGCGAGGCGCTGGTCGCGGCGATCGAAGCCGCTCTCAAGCGCAAGCGTCCGGTCGTGTTCTATTACTGGGGGCCGAGCTGGCTGCTCGGCGCCCATGACCTCGTCAAGCTGGAGGAAGCGCCCTTCGACGCTACGATCTGGGCCGAACTCAAGGCGAGCGATAATCCCAAGCGCGCCACTGCCTATCCGATGAGCAAGGTCGTGATCGGCGCCAATGTCGATCTGGCCAAGAAGGCACCGCAGCTCGCGAGTTTCTTCAAGAGCTACGGCACGACCAGTGACGTGACCTCGAAGATGCTGGCCGAGGCGCGCGAGAAGGGCGTCACGCCGGAGCAGCAGGCCCTCGTCTTCCTGAAGACGCAGGGCGAGATCTGGAAGAAATGGCTGCCGGCCGATGTCGCCGGCAAGGTCGCCGCCAGTCTGTGACGACCACCTTGGTGCCGGAATTCGGCAAGGCTCTGCAGCGCGCCGTCAACCGCGCGGTCGATGCGCTCGTCACCGGCTACGGCGACAGGCTCGATGGATTCAGTGCGGTGCTGACGGCGCCGGTGCGGCTGGCCGAGACGTTGCTTCAGCATGTGCCGGTGCCTGCCTTCGTTCTGGCGGTCGCGGCCGGCGCCTGGCTTGCGACGCGACGGATCGGCTTTGCGCTGACGATGGCGGCCCTGCCGCTGGCGCTCGCGGGATTGGGGGTCTGGGGCGAGGCGATGCAGTCGCTCGCGCTGGTGACTGTCGCCGTGCTGTTCGTCGTGCTGCTGGGGCTGCCGCTTGGCGTCGCGGCGGCGCGCTTGCCGCGGCTCGGCCGGGTGCTCGCACCGCTCTATGACCTGATGCAGACCATCCCGAGCTTCGTCTACTTGATCCCGGTCGCGATGTTGCTCGGGCTAGGCCGGGCACCGGCGCTGGTCGCGACGCTGGTCTACGCGCTGCCGCCCTTCGCGCGCTTGACCGAACTTGGCCTGCGCGGCGTCGATGCCGGGCTGGTCGAGGCCTCGCGGGCTCTGGGCCTGCGGCCACGGCAGGCCTTCTGGCTGATCGAATTGCCGCTGGCGCGGCCGACGATCCTGCAGGGGCTGAACCAGGCGATCATGATGGCGCTCGCCATGGTCGTCGTGGCGTCGATGATCGGCGCCAAGGGGCTCGGCGAGGTCGTGCTGCTCGGGCTGCAACGGGCCGATCCCGGCCTCGGCTTTGTCGGCGGGCTCGGCATCGTCCTGCTCGCGGTTCTGCTCGACCGGATGGCGCAGGCGATCCTCGGAGCTCGGCAGCCGCCGCGGTGACTATCGGCGAATCAGCGGGGGAAAACCGGGGCCAAGGCACTTGAACAAAACAGGAACATCATTGATAATGCCTCAATCGGCCGATAGGGTTCGGCTCCGGTCACGAGGCCGGTTTGTGTGAAGTGCGCAGGAAACGGAGCCTGTCATGGCTGGTAGCGTCAACAAGGTCATTCTGGTCGGCAATCTCGGGCGCGACCCCGAAGTGCGCCGCCTCGGCAGCGGCGAGCCTGTCGTCAATCTGCGTATCGCCACCTCCGAGACCTGGCGCGACAAGCAGAGCGGCGAGCGCAAGGAGCGCACCGAGTGGCATTCGGTCGTGATCTTCAACGAGAACCTGGCGAAGGTGGCCGAGCAGTACCTGAAGAAGGGCTCCAAGGTTTACATCGAAGGCCAGCTTCAGACCCGGAAATGGCAGGACCAGTCCGGCGTCGAGAAATACACGACCGAGATCGTGCTGCAGCGCTTCCGCGGCGAGCTCACCATCCTCGACAGCCGCCAGGGCGGCTCGGACGAGTATGGCGAGGGCGGCGGCAGCAGCGGCGGCTACATGGACGACCGCTCGGGCGGCGGTGGCTCCTTCGGCCGGTCCAGCGCGATGGGCGGCGGCGGTTCGCGCCAGCCGGCCATGTCGTCGGGCGGTGGTGGCGGTGGCGGCGGACGCTCGTCCTCCAGCCATCTCGACGACGATATCCCGTTCTAGGGTTTGGGGATTTTTCTCGGAAACGCACCGTCATCCCGGGCTTGACCCGGGATCCATGCCGGAACGCTTCCGAACAAGACTCAGGAATGGATCCCGGATCGCCGCTTCGCTGCGTCCGGGATGACGAGTTCAGCCAGTGATTTTGAAGGGCCGGTTCTCGGGGCAGAGCCGGCCCTTCTGCTATTGGCTCGGAGAGTGGCCGTTTCTCATGAAAGCACGCCGTCATCCCGGACAAGCCGCGAAGCGGCGCCGATCCGGGATCCATCGTAGAGCTATGGCGCCCATCGATGGTTCCCCGGGTCAAGCCCGGGATGACGGCGTGGTTCAGCGCAAAATCTCCAAGTCAGGGCCGTGCGATGACGAGCCTGAGCGAGCCGTCGAAACTCGGCTGGTTGCGCAGGAAGCCGTAGCGATCGTTCCAGGCGCCGCATTCCAGATCCTGGCGCAGCTTCTCGATCGAAACGGCGTTCTGCGCCTCGTCGACGAAGCTCCAGGCCGAGCAGGCCGAGCGCGCGCCCGGATCGAGGAAAAGCTCAGGCCGGCCGTAATAGGCCTCGTTGAAGCCATCGCGGCAGCCGAGCGGGATCGGCACCGCGACGATCTCGACTTCGCCGCCCAGCACCGTGCCGATATGGCCGAGCGAAGGATAGCGCCGCGCCTCGGTCGCCAATACCTCCGGCGCGTAGTGGTTGAGCCAGAAGGCCTGCACCAGCTCGGGATCGCAGGAGAGGATCGCGACCGGCCCGCGTGTCACCCGGCGCATCTCGCGCAGGCCTGCATCGAGGTCCGCCCATTGATGCACGGTGAAGGTCGCCATGCTCGCGTCGAAATGGCCGTCGGGAAAGGGCAGGGCCTCGGCCGTCGCGTCGATCGCAGCGACGATATCGGCCGGGCGCTGCGCCCGCATCGAGGCCGAGGGCTCGACCGCTGTCATGTCGCGGCCGCGCGGCTCATAGGAGCCGGCACCGGCGCCGACATTGAGGATGCGCCGGGCCGGGCCGAGCGCCGCCTCGATCAGGGCGGCGATGGCGGGCTCGGGCTGGCGATAGGAGGCGTAGCCTTGTCCGATGCGGCCGTAATCGGCATCGCCTGCGCTGCCATCCCGCCGGCGCGGGGTCGAAGTCATGTCGTTCATCGGGATGTCTCCGTCAGCAGGGAGCGCCAGAGCGGCAAGGCATGATCACGCGTCAGCGGGGCGAGCGGAAGCGCGGAGGGCGTGCCGGGTTCGAGCCAGGCGATCTCGGCGATTTCCGCCGCGGGCAGTGCCTCGCCATCGAGAGGCAAGGTGAAAAGCTCGGCCTCGACGATGAAACCCGGCTCGTTGGCCGCCGGTGCCGTGAAGCGCCCGCAATGGCGCGCGGCCTCGGGCGATGCGGCAAGCCCCAGCTCTTCCCGGAGTTCACGGGCGAGCGCATGGAGGGGCTGTTCGCCGGGCTCGATCTTGCCGCCCGGCTGCATGAACCAGGCGGTGCCGCGCTTGCGGACGAGGAGCAGGCGCCCGCGCGCATCAGTCAGCAGGGCGGCTGCGATGCGAATTCGCTGGAGACCCTCGCTCAAGACCGATTCCTTTCAGGCTGGCGCCGGGGAGGATTGGCACGATCCGCAGGGGGCGGGGAAGGGGGCTGGGCTCGGTTGATCGCAAAGGGCGAACCACGCCCTTGTCATTCCGGGGCGCGCCACAGGCGCGAACCCGGAACCCACGACTGGGTGGGGCCTCCTACACCCGACGACAAGGGCACACCCAGCCGTGGGTTCCGGGTTCTTCGCGATGCGAAGCCCCGGAATGACAAGAGCAAGATCGCTCGAGATCGTTCCGGCAACTGCCCGCATACGGCCTCTTCGATGGCGCGGGCGGGAGGATGGTGGTAGGAACCGGCGCTGGATTTCGAGAGCGACCGCAAGCGAGGCGTCAGGATCATGTTCGAGGCACGCAGCATCGCCGCCGGCAGCAAGCCGGACTTCTATCGCGAGCTCGCCGGGCAACTCGAAGCCCTGCTCGCCGGCGAAAGCGACCCGATCGCCAACGCCGCCAACACCTCCGCCCTGCTGTTCCAGATGATGCCGGACCTGAACTGGGCCGGCTTCTACATCATGCGCTCAGGCGAACTCGTGCTCGGTCCGTTCCAGGGCAAGCCGGCCTGCGTCCGCATTCCCGTCGGCAAGGGCGTCTGCGGCGCGGCCGTGGCGCAGGGGAAATCGATGCTGGTCGAGGATGTCCATGCCTTCCCCGGCCATATCGCCTGCGATGCGGCCTCGCGCTCCGAACTGGTGGTGCCGCTCCATGGCCGTGACGGCGTCATTGGCGTCATCGATCTCGATAGCCCGTCGCCGGCACGATTCGATGCCGACGATCAGGCCGGCATCGAGCGCATCGCGGCGATCTGGCTCGCCGCCTGCGGCGAAGGCGCGCAAGCGGCCCTCGCCAAAGCCTCCTGAGGCCGCGGTGCCCTCGCTGAGCCTGCGTATCCAACTCGATCCCGAGGGCCGGATAGGCCCCGGCAAGATCGCGCTGCTCGAGAACATCGCGACGCATGGCTCGATCTCGGCCGCCGGCCGGGCGATGGAGATGTCCTACCGGCGCGCCTGGGAGCTGGTCGAGGAGCTGAACGTGCTCTTCGGCAAGCCGGTGGTCGAGCGTCAGGTCGGCGGTCGCAATGGCGGCGGGGCGCAACTGACCCCTCTCGGCGAAGCGCTGATCCTGCGCTTCCGCGCGGTCGAGCAGGCCGCGACTGAGGCTGCCGCCACGCATCTCGCAGCATTGCAGGCCGAGATCGACCGGTCCGAGCGCGGCTGACGGGCAGATACACGTCGCGGCGGCGACGCCCTGCATTCATCGAATAGCGGATATGTGAGGGCCGTCCGGGAGCGCGGGCAGGCCCGATTTCGCGTGGCTAAGACCCGTCCGGAGCGATGGCCGGCGAGCCGCTTGTCCTTGACATGCCCGCCCGATTCGAACAGGCGTATCGCATATGCAGCATCGGTGCTGTAAGCTTTTTTTGTAATGATTCCAATGAGGAAGCTGCCGGCCCCCTGGTGTCCGGCGGCAGAGCTGCGGAGCCGGCAAAGGCCGGAGCAGTGCTCCTCCAGAGAAGGCTGATTTGTGATGATGCGCGCGTTCCGTCTGGCTCTTGTCGCGGTGAGCCTCTCCGTGGTGGTGGCCCAGGCTCAGGTGCCCGGCCAGCCCGCTCCGCAGGCGCCCGCCGACACGGCCTCGCCGGCACTGCAGGCTCAGCCCGCCATTCCCAGCCAGCCGACGACGCCGACCAATCCCCTGCCGCCCGCTCTGCCCCAGCTCGGCATCAATCCTCCGAGCACCGCACATCCGCCCATCATCAGCCCGGCAACGCCCGTGGCCGCTCCGGTGGTGGTGGCGGCCTTGCCGCATGACCTGTCGCCCTGGGGCATGTTCATGGCGGCCGATATCGTCGTGAAGGCCGTGATGCTCGGGCTCGCCTTCGCCTCTCTTGTGACCTGGACGATCTGGCTCGCCAAGGCGATGGAGCTCGCGGCGGCCAAGCGCTCGGCCGGCCGGGCGCTGCGCCGCATCGAGGCGGCCGACAATCTGAGCACGGCGGCCGGCGCTGCCGCCGGCAAGAACGGCAAGCTGCGCGGCGCCGTCGGCCAGTTGCTCGCGGCGGCGCTCGCCGAGACGCGCCGCTCCGCCGATCTCGGCCAGGAGGGCATCAAGGAGCGCGTCGCCATTGCGCTCTCGCGGATCGAGGCGCGCGCCGGCCGCTCGATGGCGCGCGGCACCGGCCTGCTCGCCACGATCGGCTCGACCGCGCCCTTCGTCGGCCTGTTCGGCACGGTCTGGGGCATCATGAATTCCTTCATCGGCATCAGCCAGGCCAAGACGACCAATCTCGCCGTCGTCGCACCGGGCATCGCCGAGGCGCTGCTGGCGACCGCGATCGGCCTCGTCGCCGCCATCCCCGCCGTCATCATCTACAACGTCTTCGCCCGCGCGATCACCGGCTACCGCGCCACGCTCTCCGATGCCTCGGGCGAGATCCTGCGCCATCTCTCGCGCGATCTGGAGCGCCGCCAGCGCGCCGTCGCGCCGGCCCCGCGCGCGGCCTCGGCTTCGGCGGCGAGCGCGGCCTCCGCGCCGCTCGTGCCGGCGGAGTGAACCATGGGCGTTTCCCTCAAGGACCCGCAGGACGGCGACCTCGGCGAGGTCAGCGACATCAATGTCACGCCCTTCATCGACGTCATCCTCGTCCTGCTGATCATCTTCATGGTGGCGGCGCCGCTCTCGACGGTGGATGTCGCGGTCGACCTGCCGGTCTCGAACGCGCAGCCGCAGCCCCGGCCGGACACGCCGATGTTCTTGACCGTGAAGGGCGATCTCTCGCTTGCTCTCGGCAATGACGCCGTGCCGCGCGAGGCCCTGCAGGCAGCGCTCGACCAGAAGACCAATCGCGATCGCGAGCAGCGGGTCTTCCTGCGCGCCGACGGCAGCGTCGCCTATAGCGAGCTGATGAACGTGATGAACCTGCTGCGCAACGCCGGCTATCTCAAGATCGCGCTGGTTGGGCTCGAGGATACCGGGCAGGGGGCTGCTGCGGGGCCGAAGCCATGAGCATGGAACGCCCGTCGATCTCCCGTTTTGCGCCGGCGGCCCTGCGCTGGAGCCTCGCCGCCTTCGTCGTCGCGAGCGCCCATGGCACGGCCGGCTGGGTCATCGCCAACTGGCAGCGCGCCGAGGCCGCGATGGGCGCACCGCCCGCCGCCGTCATGATCGAGCTTGCGCCGCTGGCGGTCGCGCCCGAGGCACCGCCGCAGGATGTCGCGCCCGGCCCCGAGATGGCCGAGGCGCAGCCGGAGCCCGAGCCGCCGCCCGAGCCGGTCGAGCAGCCCAAGGAAATCGAGCCGCCGCCGCCGGAACCGGAGCCCGTCGCGATTCCGGAGCCGGAGATCAAGATTCCCGAATTGCCGCCGCTGCCGGATGCGGCAGCGATCCTGACGCCGCCGCCGAAGGAACAGCCGAAACCGCCTCCGCCGGAGAAACCCAAGCCGAAGCCGAAACCGAAGATCGTCGAGAAAAAGAAGCCGATCCGGCCGGACAAGCCGAAAGCCGAACAGACCTCCGCGCCGGTGGCGCAGGACCAGGTTGCGCCGCGCGCTGCCGCTCCCAATTCGGGAGCCTCCTCGCCGTCTCCGGCCGCAACCGCGAGCTGGCGCGGCACGCTGATGGCGCATCTCAACCGCTTCAAGCGCTTCCCGGGCGGCGCCAGCCCCGGCACGGTCCAGGTCGCCTTCAGCATCGATCGCGGCGGCCGCGTGCTCTCGGCCCGGCTCGTCCGCGGCTCGGGCGACGCGGCGCTGGACGAGGAGGCTGTCTCGATGATCCGCCGTGCCAGCCCCGTGCCGGCCCCGCCGGACGGGCTTGGCGGCGGTGCGATCTCGCTGGCTGTGCCGATCCGGTTCTCGCGCTAGCGGTTCTCGATCCTTGATCACGCCGGCTTCGAGCTGCACCTTTGTCATTCCGGGGCGCGCCGCAGGCGCGAACCCGGAACCCACGACTGGGTGGAGCATCCTGTATCGCGCTATAAGCCGCTCGCCCGGTCGTGGGTTCCGGGTTCTTCGCTGCGCGAAGCCCCGGAATGACAATCAGGCGGTTCTGCCCCACGATATCCCAATGTCCATCCCGCTCGGCTAAGCGCGGGAACTGCCAAGCCGTCCATGCGCAGACGGGCATGAGCGAGAGGAGAAGCGCGATGACGATCATCAGGCTTGCAGCCGGCGCGATGCTGGCCCTCGCATTGAGCGGCTGCGTCACCACCGAGGCCGAATATCGCGCCATGGACGAGCAGCGCTGCCGCTCCTTCGGCTTCCGCGCACCGAGCGAGGGATTCTCCAACTGCCTGCTGCAGCTCGATCTCGATCGCGCGGCGGAGCGGCGCTACCGCTTCGACCGTTTCGACGCCTCCTTCGGCGGCCCCTGGGGCTATGGCCGGCGCTGGTAGCGGCGAACTCCCGGCAAGAAAAAAGGGCCGCGCGGGAAGCGCAGCCCAAGTCTAGGGAGGAAACGCCCAAGGAGGGCGACGCAACATCTCTGCTGCGCTGCAATCTAAATAGGGAGCCTGCGCCACACCCGCAAGGCCAAAAGGGCAGCATCGCTGACTTATTTTTGGGCGGCAGAATTTCCTATTGAAATCAGGCGACTGGCTGACTTCTCTCAGTGCCGGCGCGAGCCTTTGCCCATCGATTGCCGATGCGCTGCATTGCAAGAAAGGCAGATTGACAAGCGCCGGAATCTGTCCATTCATATGTATACATATGAAAATCGCTCTCCCAAGCCCGGTGCGAGCGGTATCGCTGCGGATTGCAGCCGCAGCGAGGCGAAGGACCCATCCGATGAAGATCGATCGTCGCAGTTTCGTCGCGGGCACGCTTGCCCTCGGCGTTCCCCAGCTGGTGCGCGCCCAGGGCGCGGGGCCGATCCGCATCGGCGAGATCAACTCCTATACCGCCCAGCCGGCCTTCCTGAACCCCTATCGGCAGGCCTGGGAACTGGCGCAGGAGCAGATCAACGCGGCCGGCGGCGTGCTTGGCCGCAAGCTCGAGACCGTGTTCCGCGACGATGCCGGCAAGCCCGAGGACGCGGTGCGCCACGCCGCCGATCTCGCGACCGCCGAGAAGGTCGACATCATCGCCGGCGGCTTCCTCTCCAATGTCGGCCTCGCGCTCGCCGACTACGCCAACCAGAACAAGCGGCTCTATGTCGCCTCCGAGCCGTTGGCCGACGCGCTCGTCTGGTCGAAGGGCAACCGCTACACCTTCCGCCTGCGGCCCTCGACCTACATGCAGGCTGCCATGCTGGTCGAGGAAGCGGCGAAGCTCCCGGCCAAGAAATGGGCGATCGTCGCGCCGAACTACGAGTACGGCCAGTCGGCGGTGAAATGGTTCAAGGAGCTGCTGGTCAAGGCGCGCCCCGACGTGACCTTCGTCGCCGAGCAGTTCCCGGCGCTCGGCCGCATCGATGCCGGCGCCACCGTCCAGGCGCTGGAAGCGGCCAAGCCCGAGGCGATCTTCAACGTCACCTTCGCGGTCGACCTCGCCAATTTCGTCCGTGCCGGCAACACGCGCGGCCTGTTCGAGGGGCGGCAGGTCGTTTCGATGCTGACCGGCGAACCGGAATATCTCGACACGCTCGGCGCCGAGACGCCGGAGGGCTGGATCATCACCGGTTATCCGCATGCCGACCTGCAGACGCCGGAGCACGTCAAGTTCCGCGACGCCTACAAGGCGAAGTACAACGACTATCCGCGGCTTGGTTCGGTCGTCGGCTACGAGACGGTGCAGGCCATCGCCGCGGCGCTGGCGAAGGCTGGCTCCACCGATAACGAGAAGCTCGTCGACGCCTTCGAGGGGCTGAAATTCGGCTCGGCCTTCGGCCCGATCGAATTCCGCAAGATCGACCACCAGTCGACGCTCGGCGCCTATGTCGGCAAGAGCGCGCTGAAGAACGGCAAGGGCGTGATGGTCGACTGGAGCTATCGCGACGGCGCCAAGTATCTCCCGAGCGACGACGAGGTCCGCAAGCTGCGGCCGATCATAGGCTGAGCAGGAACCGCATCGTCATTCCGGGTCGGGCCGCAGGCCCGAGCCCGGAACCCATGGCACGACATCTCCGTTATGGTCGGGCTTGTCCCGACCATCCACGTCTTTGCTGGTCGAAGGCCGTGTTCAAGACGTGGATGCTCGCCACAGGGGCGAGCATGACGACTGGAGCAGCGCTGTGTTCATGGGTTCCGGGCTCTTCGCTGACGCGAAGCTCCGGAGTGACGGCGCGGCTCCAAAAAGCGCCAGCGACGCCGAACCTCGATATGTTCCGACCGTTCACGAAGCCCATCGCCCACCCGAGACGACATGCTTGATCTCGTCCTCACCCAGACCCTGAACGGCCTGGCCTCGGCGTCGTCGCTGTTCCTGGTGGCGTGCGGGCTGTCGATCATCTTCGGCGTCACGCGCATCGTGAACTTCGCCCATGGCTCGCTCTATATGCTGGGCGGCTATCTGGCCTTCACGCTGGTGAATTGGCTCGGCCCGTCCGACCCGCTCGGCTTCTGGGGCGGTGTGATCATCGCCGTGCTGCTCACCGGCCTCGCCGGCGTGCTCATCGAGGTCCTGATCCTCAGGCGGATCTATCAGGCGCCGGAGCTGTTCCAGCTGCTCGCGACCTTCGGCGTCGTGCTGATGCTGCAGGATATCGCGCTGGCGACCTGGGGGCCGGAGGACAAGCTCGGCCCGCGCGCGCCCGGTTTCCGCAGCTTCGTCATCCTCTTCGACAATCGCTTCCCGAGCTACGAGCTCTTCCTGATCGCGGTCGGGCCGGTCGTGCTCGGCCTGATCTGGCTCTTGTTCCACCGGACGCGCTGGGGCGTGCTGATCCGGGCGGCGACGCAGGACCGCGAGATGGTGAGCGCGCTCGGCGTCAACCAGCGCCTGCTCTTCACCTCGGTCTTCGCCTTCGGCGCGGCGCTGGCGGGGCTTGGCGGGGCCCTCCAGCTCCCGCGCGAGGCGATCAACCTCCACATGGACCTCTCGATGATCGCCGAGGCCTTCGTGGTCGTGGTCGTCGGCGGGCTCGGCAGCGTGACGGGGGCCTATCTCGCGGCCGTGCTGATCGGCGTGCTCCATGCCTTCGGCATTCTGATCCTGCCCAAGATCACGCTGGTCCTCGTCTTCCTGGTGATGGCGGCGGTCCTGATCGTCCGGCCGCATGGCCTGCTCGGCAAGGCGGCCAGCGAGCCGCGCGGCCATGCCGGCCAGCTCTTCCTGCTGCGCCCGGCCGATGGCGCGGCCAAGCTGTTCGGCGTCATCGCACTCGCATTGCTGGCGCTGGCGCCACTCGTCGTGCCGGACCATGTCATCCTGACCCTGACCGATCTCGTGATCTTCGCGGTCTTCGCCGCCTCGTTGCATCTGCTGATGGGGCCGGGCGGCATCACCTCCTTCGGCCATGCCGCCTATTTCGGGCTCGGCGCCTATGGCGCGGCGCTGGCGGTGAAATGGCTGGGCAGCCCGATGGAGGAGGCGCTGATGCTGGCGCCTCTCATGGCCGGCATCGCGGGCGCGATCTTCGGCTGGTTCTGCGTCCGGCTCTCGGGCGTCTATCTGGCGATGCTGACGCTGGCCTTCGCCCAGATTGCCTGGGCCACGGCCTTCCAGTGGGTCGATCTCACCGGCGGCGACAACGGCATCCTCGGCGTCTGGCCCTCGGCCTGGGCGGTTCCGAAGACGGTGTTCTACTATCTCGCGCTCGCCATCGCCGTTCTGGTGATTGTCGCCCTGCGCGTCATCATCTTCGCGCCCTTCGGCTACGCCCTGCGCGCCGGCCGCGACAGCCCCTTGCGGGCCGAGGCGATCGGGCTCGATGTCGGGCGCCTGCAATGGGCTGCCTTCACCATCGCAGCGGTCGCGGCCGGCATTGCCGGCGGACTCTTCGCCTTCTCGAAGGGCTCGGTCTTCCCGACCTATATGGCGATCCCGCGCTCGGTCGATGCGCTTCTGATGGTGCTGCTCGGCGGCGTGCAGACGGTCGCCGGGCCGGTCGTCGGCGCCTTCGCCTATATGGGCCTCAACGAGCAATTGATGAAGCTGACAGCCTATTGGCGCTTCGGCCTCGGGCTCTCGATCGTGTTGCTGGTCGTGCTGTTCCCGCGCGGCCTCGTTGGTACCTGGTTGTTCTGGCGCGCCCGGCGAGAGAGCGCCGCGCAAGCGACGGCGACAGCATGAGCGGCTCAATCGCCACCGTGCTGGAAGTCCGCGACCTCGCCCGGTCCTTCGGCGGCGTGAAGGCGGTCGACGGCGTGTCCTTCTCGGTCGAGGCCGGCAAGCTGGTCGCGCTGATCGGCCCCAACGGCGCCGGCAAGACGACCTGCTTCAACATGCTGAACGGGCAGCTCAAGCCCGATCGCGGCGAGGTGCTGCTGGCAGGCAAGCCGATCACCGGGCTTGAGCCGCGCAAGGTCTGGCGGCTCGGTGTCGGCCGCACCTTCCAGATCACCGCGACCTTCGCCTCGATGACCGTGCGCGAGAACGTCCAGATGGCGTTGATCTCGCATGAGGGCGAAAGCTGGCGCCTGATCGGCCGCGCCGATGGGCGCCACCGCGAGGCGGCGGATGCATTGCTCGCTCAGGTCGGCATGACCGCCCAAGCTGAGCGTGCCTGCGGCGTGCTCGCCTATGGCGACCTGAAGCGCGTCGAGCTTGCGGTCGCGCTCGCCAATGCGCCGAAGCTGCTGCTGATGGACGAGCCGACCGCCGGCATGGCGCCGCAGGAGCGCATCGCCCTGATGGCGCTGACGGCCCGGATCGCGCGGCAGCGCGGCATCGCCGTGCTGTTCACCGAGCACGACATGGATGTCGTCTTCGCCCATGCCGACCGCGTGCTGGTGCTCGATCGCGGGCGCCTGATTGCATCGGGCACCAGCGCCGAGGTCCGCAACGACCCGCAGGTGCGCGCGGTTTATCTCGGCTCCGGCGCGACCTCGGGAGGGCATTGATGAAGGCGCTCCTCGAACTCGCGGGCGTCGAGGCCTGGTATGGCCGCGCCCAGATCCTGCACGGCGTCGGCTTCTCGGTTGGAGCAGGCGAGGTCGTCGCGCTGATGGGCCGCAACGGCGCCGGCAAATCGACGACGATGAAGACGGTGATGGGACTGGTGCCTGAGCCGCAAGGCTCGATCCGCTTCGAGGGCAAGGAGATCGCCGGCCGCGAGCCTTTCCAGATCGCCCGTCTCGGCATCGGCTATGTCCCGGAGGATAGGCGCGTCTTCTCCGACCTGACCGTGATGGAGAACCTCGAGGTCGGCCGTCAGCCGCCCCGCAAGGGCGCGCCGCACTGGACGCCGGAGCGGCTGTTCGACCTTTTCCCCAATCTCGGCCGCATGCGCGACCGGCCGGGCGGGGCCATGTCCGGCGGCGAGCAGCAGATGCTGACCATCGCCCGCACGCTGATGGGCAATCCGCGCCTGCTGCTGCTCGACGAGCCCTCCGAGGGACTCGCGCCGGTCATCGTCGAGGCGATGGCGCAGACGATTCGCGTACTGAAAGGCGAGGGGCTTTCCGTGCTGCTCTCCGAGCAGAACCTGCATTTCGCCGGCAGCATCGCCGACCGCGCCGTGATCATCGAGAAGGGGCTGATCCGCTTCGACGACACGATGGCGGCGCTCAAGGCCGACGAGGCGGCGCGGAGCCAGTATCTGGCGGTCTGAAGCCCGAGAGCAGGCGCCGCATCACGTCGAGCAGCGGCTCGACCTCAGACTCGGCCATCGGATCAAGCGCCGCGACGGTGATCGCCTTGGCGCGCTCGACATATTCAGGCAGCAGCTCGCGGCCGCGCTGGCCGAGCTGCACCAGCACGCGGCGCTTGTCGTCGGGATCATGCAGGCGCTCGACCAGCCCGCGCTCGGCTAGCCGCGTCACCACGCCTCGGATCGTGGCCGGGTCCATCGCCGTCATGCGGCCAAGCTGGTTCTGGGAGATGCGGCCGTCGACGGCGAGCCGGCACAGAACCGCGAATTGCGGCGGCGTCGGCCCGTCTTCGCCCATCATTTCCAGGAACATCGCGACATAGCGCTGCTGCATCTGCCGCAGCAGGAAGCCGAACTGCTCGTCCAGCACATAGCCGGCGAGATCGACCGGCTCGGGAACGGTGGAATCGGCCTGGCCGCTGGCCGTGCGGTGATGCCGGCCGAGCCCGTCTTCCAATTCCTCTGCGCGATCCATGCTGGCTCCGGCTGGCGATTCTGCCGGCTGACGGCAGAGGCCTATTCTCCCGGATCATATGTGTTCGTTCAATCGGGCGATGATACCCGAGCCTCAACAAAAAGAAGTCATCCCGGGCGACCGCAGGGAGACCCGGGATCCATGCCGGAGCGCTTCCTGGGAAGCTTCAGGCATGGATCCCGGATCTCCGCTACGCTTCGTCCGGGATGACCCGTGTTTTCTGGATTATGCCAGGGGCTGAAAATCAGCCCAGCGACATCGTCAGCGGCGGCTTCACTTCGGGCGGCAGCGGCGAGGTGTAGCCTTCCTTGCCGAGACGGGCCTTGTGGTCGGCCTTGGCGGCGGCCATCAGGGCGGGATCGCTCAGCACGGCGGCGCCGGTCGCGGCCATCGCCTTGGCGACATGGACCATCGCCTTGTGCGCGGCGGGGGACTTGCCCTGCGCCACGACCTGCCAGGTGTGGAACGGCGTGCCCATCGCGACCGTCGGCGCATGGGCCTGCACGGTCGGCACCGCCCAGCTGACGTCGCCGATATCGGTCGAGCCGATCGCCGGGTTGCGCTTGGCATCGCGCGGCACGAGGAAGTCGGCGAGCGGTGCGCCGGTATCGGGCATGCCGATGGTGCGCCAGATCGAGGCGATCTCCTGCGGCGAGAGCGTGCCGCGGATCTTCTCGGCATAGGCCTTGTCGGCATCGTCGAAATGCGGCGCGCCGAGTTCGGCCATCACCTTGTGCAGGGCCTCTTCGAGCGGCGTGTTGGCGACAAGATCGGAAACGGCGCTGACGATGCGCATCTCCATCTTGGTTTCCGTCATCAGGGCCGCGCCTTCGGCGATCTTCTTCACGCGCTGGACGAGCTCCAGCATGCCGCGAAGATCACGGGCGCGGATCGAGTAGCGCACGCGCGCATGGGCCTGGACGACGTTCGGCGCGATGCCGCCGGTGTCGAGCAGCGCGTAATGGACGCGGGCGTCGGACGGCATGTGCTCGCGCATGTAGTTGACGCCGACATTCATCAGCTCGACGGCGTCGAGCGCCGAACGGCCGAGATGCGGCGCAGCGGCGGCATGCGAGGCGCGGCCGGTGAAGACGAAATCGGCGCGGGTATTCGCCAGGGCGAGGGCCGGAGCGACCTCCCAGAAGCTCGACGGGTGCCACGAGATGGCGACATCGGCGTCGTCGAAGGCGCCGGCGCGGACCATGAAGGCCTTGGCGGCGCCGCCTTCCTCGGCCGGGCAGCCGTAATAGCGGACACGGCCGGGGATCTTGTTCTCGGCGAGCCATTCCTTCATGGCGACGGCGGCGAGCATCGCGGCGGAGCCGAGCAGGTTATGGCCGCAGCCATGGCCATGGCCGCCAGCCTCGATCTCCTTGTGCTCGGACGCGCCGGCTTCCTGCGACAGGCCGGGCAGGGCGTCGTATTCGCCGAGGAAAGCGATGACCGGGCCGCCTTCGCCGGCTTCGCCGATCACCGCGGTCGGGATATCGGCGACATTCTCGGTGATCTTGAAGCCCTGGTGCTTCAATTCGGCGATATGCTCGGCGACGGAGCGCTTCTCGGTGTAGCACACCTCCGGCATGCCCCAGACCCGGTCTGAGAGTGCGATCAGCCGCTCCTTGTTCGCATCGACATGCCGCCAGAGATCGTTTCGATTGTCCATTGTCGTTCCGCCTGGAGAACGCGTGGGCGTTCCCCGTCTTTTGTTGAGAGACGGATTCCCCGACGGGGCCGATGTGGCCGGGCCGGACCCGCCTCTGGTGGGCAGGCGCATATGAGCAATGTCGCACCGCTCCGTCCAGACATTCAGCGCATGGCGGAGCAGCGTCTCAGGCTTTGCCTTGCGTCGGCGTGGTGGCGGCGAAATCCGCGAGAATCGGGCAATCCGGCCGGTGGTCGCCATGGCAATGCGTCGCCAGATGCCGGAGCGTGTCGGCCATCGCCTTGAGTTCGGCTGCCTTTTCCTCGAGCTCGCGCACATGCGCCATGGCGAGGTTCTTCACATCGGCGCTGGCCCGGCTCTTGTCGCGCCAGAGCGCCAGCAATTCGCGCGTCTCCTCCAGCGAGAAGCCGAGATCGCGCGAGCGGCGCACGAAGCGCAGCGTATGTACGTCGTCATCGGCATAGACCCGGTATTGCGCCGCGGTGCGGGCCGGCGCGGTGATCAGGCCGATGCTCTCGTAATAGCGGATCATCTTGGCACTGACGCCGGAGCGGGTTGCGGCTTCGCCGATATTCATCTCAGACCTCCTGTCCGTGCGAAGCCGGAACCTGAAAACGCTTCAGCCGCAGCGCATTGCTGACGACGCTGACGCTCGACAGCGCCATGGCGAGCCCGGCGAAGACCGGCGAGAGCAGGATGCCGAAGGCCGGATAGAGCACGCCGGCCGCGACCGGGATCAGCAGGGCGTTGTAGCCGAAGGCCCAGGCGAGATTCTGGCGGATGTTGGAAATCACCGCCTGCGACAGCGCGATCGCACGGGGCACGCCCATGACGTCGCCGGACATCAGCACGACATCGGCGCTCTCGATCGCGATATCGGTGCCGGTGCCGATGGCGATGCCGACATCGGCCTGAGCGAGGGCAGGGGCGTCGTTGATGCCGTCGCCGACGAAGGCGACCTTGGCGCCACGGCTCTGCAGGCGCTTCACCACCTCGGCCTTGTCGGTCGGCAGCACCTCGGCCCAGACCTCGTCGATGCCGAGGCCGCGCGCGACCGCTTCCGCCGTGCGCCGGTCGTCGCCGGTCACCATCGCGACCTTGAGGCCGAGCTTGTGCAGGGCGGCGATGGCCGCGGGCGTGGTCTCTTTCACCGCGTCGGCGACGGCGATCACAGCGGCGATCCGGCCGTCGATTGAGGCATAGAGCGGCGTCTTGCCGGCTTCGGCCAGCGCCTTGGCGCGGGCAGCGAAGGGCGCAATGTCGAGACCGGCGTCTTCCATCAGCCGGTGACCGCCGATCGCGACCTTACGGCCCTCGACCATCGCGGTGACGCCGCGGCCCGGATCGCTGGTGAAATCGGCCGGCTCGGCGAGGGCGAGATTACGCGCCTTGGCAGCTGCGACCAGCGCCAGCGCCAGCGGATGCTCGGAGCGGTTCTCGGCCGAGCCGACGAGGCGCAGCACGTCGTCGGCCGCAAAGCCATTCGCCGCCTCGATATCGGTGAGCTCGGGCCTGCCCTTGGTCAGCGTGCCCGTCTTGTCGAGCGCGACGATCTCGACGTCCTTCAGCGCCTGCAAGGCGTCGCCCTGCCGGAACAGAATGCCGAGCTCGGCGCCGCGGCCGGTGCCGACCATGATCGAGGTCGGGGTCGCCAGGCCCATGGCGCAGGGGCAGGCGATGATCAGGAGCGCGACCGCGTTGACCAGTGCATGCGACAAAGCCGGGCTCGGGCCGAATGTCAGCCAGACGGCGAAGGTCAGCAGGGCCAGCCCGATCACGACCGGCACGAACCAGAGGGTGACGCGGTCGACCAGCGCCTGGATCGGCAGCTTGGCGCCCTGCGCGGCCTGAACGGTCCGCACGATCTGGGCGAGCAGCGTGTCGGAGCCGACCTTCTGCGCGGTGAAGCGCAGCGCGCCCGAGCCGTTGACGGTGCCGCCGGTGACGCTGCTGCCGGTCTCCTTGCGGACGGGGGCGGGCTCGCCGGTGATCATCGATTCATCGACGAAGGAAGAGCCGTCCGTGACCTCGCCATCGACCGGGACGCGCTCGCCCGGCCTGAGGATGACGACGTCGCCGGGGCGCACGCTGTCGACGGCAATATCGCTCTCGGCGCCGTCGCGCAGCACGCGGGCGGTCTTGGGCTGGAGCGCGATCAGGCTGCGGATGGCGGCGCCGGTCCGGCCCTTGGCGCGGGTCTCGAACCAGCGCCCGAGCAGGATCAGCGTCACGATCACCGCGCCCGATTCGAAATAGGTGCCGTCAGTACCGGCCGGCATCAGGTCCGGCAGGAAGGTCGCGACGCTCGAATAGAGATAGGCCGCGCCGGTGCCGAGCATGACCAACGAGTTCATGTCCGGCGCCAGCCGCAGCAGGGCCGGGAATCCCTTGCGCAGGAAGACGAGGCCCGGCCCGAACTGGACGACGGTCGCCAGCGCGAAGGAGAAGACGCGCACGTTTCCCTCGCCGAAGGTCCCGGCAAGCCAGTGGTGCAGAGAGGGGACCATATGGCTGCCCATCTCGATGACGAGCAGCGGCAGCGTCAGCAAACCGGCGAGGATGACCGAGCGCAGCAGCTTGCCCTGTTCCTCGTCCTTGGCAGCTTGCCGGCGCGTGTCGGCATCGCCATCGGCTGCGACGATGGGGCTCGCCTCATAGCCGGCGCCGGCCACGGCCTTCACCAGGACCGAGATGATGTCGTCGCCGGCGAGCGTCTTCACGCTGGCGCGCTCGGTCGCGAGATTGACGGTCGCCTCGACCACGCCCGGCACGGCGCGCAGGGCCTTCTCGACATGGCCGACGCAGGAGGCGCAGGTCATGCCCGAGATCGACAATTCGATCGTGCTCTCGACCGGGGTGTAGCCGCTCTGGCGAACCGCCGCCTCGATCTGGCCGAGATCGGTGTCGCCCTTGGCGAAGGTGACATGCGCCCGTTCGGTCGCGAGATTGACCGAGACCGCATCCACGCCCGGCACCGCCGCGATGGCGCGCTCGACATGGGCGACGCAGCTCGCGCAGGTCATGCCCTCGACGCCCAGATCAAGGGTTTCGAGGTCGTTCCTGCTCCTGTCGATGACCGTCATCGCCGTCTCCTTCATGGTGATGACAGGCGATATAAGGTTTCCCATTATGGGAAGGTCAAGGTTGATTGCATGACTTTTTGAGAAGGTCGTGCGGCGCCCGCTTCAAGGCATCTCGACGGAGACGCTCTTGATCACCGCATGGACCGGCTTGCCGGGCGCCAGGCCGAGCAGGGCGAGGGATTTCGCCGTCAGGCGCGCCGCCAGCTTCGCCTCGCCGCAAGCGACGAGCAGGTGCACGGTGCTGCCGCCGGCGCCGCTGCGTTCGCCGATCTCGGAGACCGTGCCCGGCAGCACGTTGAGCGCACTGATCTCAGCCGGCTGGCCAAGGCTGAGCATGACGTCGCTGGCGAGGATGCGGATCTTGATGCGCTGGCCCTGCCGCAGCGCGCCACGCGCGATCGTCAAGGGACCGGCAGGTGTCGTCAGCCGCGCCAGACCGAAGGCGTCCTCGAAGCCGGCGACCTCGGCGGAGAGCAGCGTGCTCGCTTCCGGCGCACCCGGCCGTGCGGCCAAGTCAGGCCTGGACAGGATGTCCGCGGTCGGGCCGCAAGCCGCGACGCGCCCGTTGTCGACCATGGCGACGGTGGTGGCGAGGCGTGCGACCTCGGCCAGCGCATGCGAGACATAGACGATCGGGATGCCGGCCTCGTCGCGCAGGCGTTCTATATGCGGGAGTATCTCGGCCTTGCGCGCCTCGTCGAGCGCGGCAAGCGGCTCGTCCATCAGCAAGAGGCGCGGCTGAGCCAGCAGCGCGCGGCCGATGGCGACGCGCTGCTTCTCGCCGCCCGAAAGGCCGCCCGGTCTCCGGTGCAGCAGATGGCCGATCCCCAGCAGCTCCAGCACCTTGTCGAGTTCGGCCGGCTTGCGCTGGGCGCGCGGCACGAACCAGTGCCCGAACAGCAGGTTCTGGCGCACAGTGAGATGCGGAAACAGCCGTGCCTCCTGGAAGACATAGCCGATGCGGCGGCGATGCTTCGGCAGGAAGATGCCGCGCTCGGTATCGACCAGCGTCTCGCCATCGACGCGGACATGGCCGGAATCGGGGCGGATCAACCCGCCGATGACATTGACCAGCGAGGTCTTGCCCGAGCCCGAGCTGCCGAACAGGGCGGTGAGGCGCCCGTCGGAGGTGAAGCTCGAATCGAGCGTGAAGTCCCCGAGCCTGTGGCGGACGGCGATGTCGAGGACAGGGGTCATTCGACGGCGATCCGCCGGCCGACGATGCGCGCCATCACTTCCGAGAGAAAGAGCGCGGCGACGGAGATCACGATCGAGATCAGCGTCAGGCGCATCGCGCCGGCATCGCCGCCCGGCACCTGCGTGAAGGTGTAGATCGCGGAAGGCAGGGTCTGCGTCTCGCCGGGGATGTTGGAGACAAAGGTGATCGTCGCGCCGAATTCGCCCATCGCCTTGGCGAAGCACAGGATCATGCCGGCGATGATGCCAGGCAGGCAGAGCGGCAGGGTGACGACGAGGAAGACCCAGATCGGGCTCGCGCCGAGCGTGCCGGCAGCGGATTCGAGCTTGCGGTCGACGGCCTCGATCGAGAGCCGGATGGCGCGGACCATCAGGGGGAAGCCCATCACCGCACAGGCCAGTGCCGCCCCGGTCCAGCGGAAGGAGAGTACGATCCCGAACCAGTCATAAAGAAATTCGCCGATCGGCCCGCGCCGGCCGAAGCCGACGAGCAGCAGGTAGCCCGTCACGACCGGCGGCAGGATCAGCGGCATATGGACGATGGCGTCGAGCAGGGACTTGCCCCAGAAGCGCCCGCGCGCCAGCAGCAAGCCAACCGCGAGCCCCAAGGGGAGGCTCGCGAGCATGGCGGTCGTCGCGACGATGAGGCTGAGCCTCACCGCCGTCCATTCTTCAGGAGATAGCGTAAGCCAGTCGGTCACGAAGCGGCGATCACGAAGAGCTGGCAGCCTTGTTCAGGACGGTGAAGCCCTGCTTCTCGAAGACGGGTCGGGCGGCCGGGCTGCGCAGATAGGTCAGGAAGGCCTGCGCGTCGGGATTGGCCGAATCCTTGGTGACGGCGACCGGGTAGACGATCGGGGGATGCGAATCCTCGGGGAAGGTCGCGACCACCTTAACCTGCGGGTCGGCGGCGGCGTCAGTCGCATAGACGATGCCGAGCGGGGCCTCGCCGCGCGAGACCAGCAGCAGCGCGGCGCGGACATTGTCGGCCTGCGCGATCTTGTCCTTCACCTTGTCCCAGGCGCCGAGCTTCTCCAGCGCGGCCTTGCCGTATTTGCCGGCCGGGACGGAATCGACATTGCCCATGGCGAGGCGGCCGGCGCCGACCGCGCCCGCGACATCGGCGCCGGGCTTGAGGTCGAGCTTGGCGGTCGAATCCTTGCCGGCGACCAGCACGATGCGGTTGGCGAGCAGGCTGACGCGGGTATCCGGCTTGATCAGGTTCTTGCTCGCGGCATAGTCCATCCAGTCCAGATCGGCCGAGACGAAGAGATCGGCCGGGGCACCGTTCTCGAGCTGCTTCGCCAGCGTGTTGCTGGCGGCATAGGAGATCTTCGGCGCCGGCTTGCCACTTTCCTTGACCCAGTTGGCGGCAGCCTCGTCCAGCGCGTTCTTCATGCTGGCGGCGGCGAAGATGACGAGGTCCTTCGTCTGCGCCTGCGCGGCTTCGAAGGTGGGAGCAAAGCTCACGGCAAGGGCCAGGCCCATGCCCAGCAGGGTGCGGCGCTTCAACATGTTGTTCCTCGCTCGAATTTCGCGTTGTATATCGTCGGATATAACGATGGTTGCCGCGCCCCCCGACCCAAGTCAAGGCGCGGCGGCGGCCGCGTTGTCGCAAGGAGAGGACGAGCCATGAAGATCAGCGCCCGCAACCAGCTCAAGGGCAAGATCGTCGAGATCACCAAGGGCGCGACGACAGCCCATGTCCGCATCGATATCGGCGGCGCGATCGTCACCTCCTCGATCACCAATGCGGCGGTGGACGATCTCGGCCTCGCCGTCGGCAAAGAGGCCTACGCCGTGGTGAAGGCGTCCGATGTGATGATCGCGATCGACTGACGGGCTCGCCCACATGGTCCGCGAGAACGAGATCCGCGAGAGGGAGGTCGCTGTGGCGCCGCCGCAGGCGACCGATGCCGGCCTCGTCTTCATCGGCACGATCCGCACGCCCTGGACTTCGCGGCTCACCTGTCCGCGCCAGGGCAGGGCGGACGGCCCGATCTGCCGCATCGAACTCTTCCCGCCCTGGGACGAGGCACTGGAGGGCATCGAGCGCTTCGAGCGGCTGGGGGTGCTCTACTGGCTGCACCAGTCGCGTCGCGATCTCGTGCGCCAGAGCCCGGCCAATAACGGCGAGACGCACGGCACCTTCGCGCTGCGCACGCCGGTCCGACCCAACCCGATCGGCACCTCGATCGCGACGCTGGTGGCGCGGGAGGGGCGGGTGCTGCTGGTGCGCGGGCTCGATTGCCTCGACGAGACGCCGCTCCTCGACATCAAGCCGGACCGGACGCTGTTCACGCCGATCGCCCCGCCGCAGCCCGGCGATTTCGAGACGGGCTAGGCGGCCGGCCTGCCTAAAGGCTCTTCAGAATCAGCCATTCGCCGGTGCTCGTAACTTCGTTCGCCTCAATGAAGCCGATCGACAGATAGAAGCCCAGCGGGCTGTGCTCTCCGCGAACGACGCTCGCGCTGAGTTTGGTGACGCCTTGCGCCTTCAGCATTGCGAAGACCTGCTCCAGCGCGTCGCGGCCATAGCCTTTGCCCTGATGCCGGCGATCGACCATGAAGCGCCAGAGATAGGCTGTATTGGGCTTGTCGTCATCGCGCCAGAGCATGAAGCCGACGGGCTCGTCCCCGGCATAGATCGCCCGGAAGGTCGCGCGCGGTTCGAAATGAGCCTGTGCGATCGAAATCGCGACCGGTGCGACATTCTCGCGCTGCTCCTCCGCGACCTCGAGGCCGCAGATCGTACGAACCGTCTCCGCGGTGATTTCGCGCAGCTCGACAGGCATAGCCATGTTCTCGTTCACCCGTGCGGGTGCTTGTGGATCGGATCGACCCAGTAGACCTCTTCCGGCTTCTCGACCGGGTCGACATCGGTGATGTTGACCACCACCGCCTCGTTGTCGGAGCGCACCAGCACGCATTGCAGCGGGTTGTCGGGATCGGCGTTGATCTCCTGGTGCGGCACGAAAGGCGGCACATAGATGAAGTCGCCCGGGCCGGCCTCGGCGACGAATTCCAACCGCTCGCCCCAGCGCATCCGCGCCTTGCCGCTCACCACATAGATCACGCTTTCGAGCTCGCCGTGATGGTGCACGCCGGTCTTGGCGTTGGGCTCGATCGCGACCGTGCCGGCCCAGATCTTCTGGGCGCCGACGCGGGCATGGTTGATCGCCGCCTGCCGGAACATGCCGGGCGTCTGCGCCGTGTTGGGGTCGAGCTTGTCGCCGGAGATGACGCGCACGCCGTCATGCTTCCAGCGCGGTTCGCCATCATGGCTGTGATCGTGCGGATGGTCGTGATCGTGAGAATGATCGTGACTCATGTCGTCCTCCTCGCTTGCGCAGGCGCAGACTGTCTCAGCCCTTCTTCGCCGACCCCGTCGCGACCGGCCGGTCGCTCGCGCCCCATTCGGACCAGGAACCGTCATAGAGCGCGCGGGCCGGCTTGCCGATTGTCTCCAGCGCCGTTGCGAGGATCGCGGCGGTGACGCCGGAACCGCAGCTCGTGATCAAGGGCCGGTCGAGATCGGCGCCGGCATCAGCGAAGGCGGCGGCGATGGCGGCCGAATCCTTCAGGCTGCCATCGGCGATGAGCGCGGTCGCCGGCACGTTGAGGGCGCCGGGCATATGGCCGGAGCGCACGCCGGGGCGCGGCTCGGCCGCCTCGCCGCGGAAGCGGTCGGCCGGGCGCGCGTCGACCACCTGGGCATTGCCGGCGGAGAGCGCTTTCGCGACATCGTCGGCGTTGGCGACGGCGGAATGGTCGAGACGGGCGGTGAAGCTGCGGGCGGCGCGGGCACGCGGCGGGCCGTGCTCGATCGGCCGGCCCTCGCGCTCCCATTTCGGGAAGCCGCCGTCGAGGATGACGACGTCCTTGGCGCCGAAGGTGCGGAAGGTCCAGCGCACGCGCGGCGCCGAGAACAGGCCGAGCCCATCATAGACCACGATGCGCATGCCGTCGCCGATGCCCATGGCGCCGACAGCTGTCGCAAAGGCATCCGGCCGCGGCAGCATATGGGGCAGGTTGGACGTGGTGTCCTTGACCCCGTCAATATCGAAATGCACCGCGCCGGGAATGCGCCGCTCGGCGAATTCGGCATGCGGATCGCGGCCATGAGCCGGCAGGTACCAGGAGGCATCGACGACGATGACATCGGGCGCGTTCAGGCGCTCGGCCAGCCACTCGGTCGAAACGAAGACGTCTTCACGGGCCATAGGCGTGTCCTCTGGGCATCAGCTTTGGTGTTCTCAGGCGAGCGCGATCCGGACGCGCCGGTTCTGCTTGCCCTTCTTCTCGATATCGGTGACCACGACCGCGCCGATCTCGGCGGTGTTGCGGACATGGGTGCCGCCGCAGGGCTGCAGGTCTATATCGCCGATGGCGACGAGCCGGACGCGGCCCGAGCCGCGCGGCGGCTTCACCGACATCGTCTTGACCAGGCCTGGATTGGCGTCGAGCTCCTCGTCGGTGATCCAGCGCTCGGTGACGTCGGCATTGCGGGCGACCAGCCCATTCAGCTTCTCGGAGATCTCGGCCTTGTCGAGCCCGCCTTCGGGAATGTCGAAATCGAGCCGCCCGTCGCCCTCGCCGATCGAGCCACCGGTGACGGGGAAGGTGAGCACGACGCTGAGCAGATGCAGGGCGGTATGAACGCGCATGCGCTTGAAGCGGCGCTCCCAGTCGAGCACGACCGTCACCGCCTCGCCGGGCGCCGGCAGCGTCTGGCCCTCAGCGGGAACGTGGATGACCCGGCTCTTGTCCTCGGGATCGTAGATCGTGGTGGCGATCGTGATCTCGCTGCCATCGGCGCGGCGCAGATGGCCGGCATCGCCCGGCTGGCCGCCGCCGGTCGCGTAGAAATTGGTGCGGTCGAGGATGATGCCGCCACGCTCGTTCACGGCTTCGACCGTCGCGGGCGTTTCCTTGAGATAGGCATCCTGGCGGAAGAGCAGTTCGGTCGGCATCGTCTCGTGTCTCATGGTGGCGCGGGAACGCCTTCGGCCCCGCAGACTGCACCGATTGCCGCCGAGGTGCCACCTCATTGGCGGGATACCGGGGATGATTTGGGACGCATGGCTTCCGGGCGCGGGCTTTCATGCCTAGATGACTGTCCCGCCAACCCGGAGCTGCCATGGCCTTGCCCCGCATGAAGCCGCAGGACGGCGTCGCCTGGATCACCGGCGCCAGCTCCGGCATCGGAGCCGCGGTTGCGCTCGAACTGGCCGCGCGTGGTTGGACGGTCGCAGTGACCGCTCGGCGGCTGGAGGTGCTGGAGCGCCTCGCGCGCAGCGCCGAGGGCCTGCCCGGCCGCATCGTCGCCCATTCCGGCGACGTCACCGATGCGCAGGGCATGCGCGACGTCACCGATGCGATCGAGAGCATCCACGGGCCGATCGCGCTGGCTTTCCTCAATGCCGGCATCGCGTCGGGGCAGGGCAGGGCGATCGATGTCGAGACCGTCGAGCGGCTCGTCGGGGTCAATCTGCTCGGCGTCGCCAAGAGCTTCTTCGCCGTGCAGCCGCGTATGATCGCCCGCAGCAAGGGACAGATTGCGGTCAATGCCTCGCTCGTCGGCTATCGTGGCCTGCCCGGCGCGGCCGCCTATGGTGCTGCGAAGGCGGGGGCGATCTATTTCTGCGAATCGATGCGCTTCGATTGCGAGGCGGCCGGCATCCGCCTGCAACTGGTCAATCCCGGCTTCATCGAGACGCCGATGACCGAGGGCCGCCGTTTCCCGATGCCGTTCCTGCAGACGGTAGAGGAGGGGGCAAGGCGAATCGTTGATGGATTCGAGCGCGGCGGCTTCGAGATCACCGTGCCGCGCCGCCTCGCCTGGATCCTGAAGGTCGCGCGCCTGCTGCCTTATCCCGTCTATTTCGCGCTGATGAGCCGCTTCGCCGAGCGCAGCGGCTGAGTCGGGTCAGCGACCGCGGATCGCGGCGAAGGCGTCCAGCGCGCGCTGGCGCCCGAAGGCGAGGTCGACGAGCGGGGCAGGGTAGGTCTCGCCGATTCGAATACCGGCCTCGCGCAGGGCCTTCTCCGACGCCTTCCAGGGCTGGTGGACGTCCTTGTCGGACAGCCCTGCCAGCTCCGGCACCCATCGGCGGACATAAGAGCCCTTGGGATCGTGGGTTTCGCCCTGCGTCACCGGGTTGAAGATGCGGAAATAGGGCGAGGCGTCGGCGCCGGAACCCGCGCCCCATTGCCAGCTCGCGGCGTTGTTGGCCGCGTCGGCATCGACCAGCGTGTCCCAGAACCAGGCTTCGCCGGCCCGCCAGTCCTGCAGCAGATGCTTGATCAGGAAGGAGGCGACGACCATCCGCACGCGATTATGCATCCAGCCGGTCGTCCAGAGTTCCCGCATGCCGGCATCGACGAGCGGGATGCCGGTCTGTCCGCGTTGCCAGCGGCGCAGCGCCGTCTCGTCCGGTCGCCAGGGGAAGGCATCGAAGCGCGAATCGTAATTGCGCGTCGCCAGCTCCGGATTGTGGAAGAGCAGATGGTGGGAAAACTCCCTCCAGCCGATCTCCGAAAGAAATTTCTCGGCGTCCTGCTCCGATCCGGCGGCCTCGCCGGCGGCGCGAGCATGCTGGAGCGCGTACCAGACCTGTCGCGGTCCGATCTCGCCGAAATGCAGATGCGGCGACAGGCGCGAGGTCGCTGCTCGGTCCGGCCGGTCGCGATCCTCGGCATAGCCGGCAAGCACGCTGCCGATGAAATCATCGAGCCGCGCCGCAGCACCTGCTTCTCCCGGCGTCCATGCATCCCGTAGACCGCCGGCCCAGTCGGGCTTTCGCGGCTCAAGGCCAAGATCGGGCAGCGAGACTGCCAGCGCCTCGATCGAATCGGGCAGGGGCAGTGCCTCGATTCGCGTGGGAGCGGGAACAGGAGCGTCCGGCTCCCCCTTCTGACGGGCCGCGCGCCAGTAAGGCGTGAACACCTTCATCGGCTGCCCGGTGGTCGTGGTCACCTGCCACGGCTCATTCAGGAGGTGACTGTTGAAACTGCGGACATCGATTCCCCGCCCCGACAAATCCTCCTTGAGCTTGCGGTCGAGGGCGATCTCCGCCGCCTCGTAGCGGCGGTTCCAGGTGACGTGGGTGATTCCCGCCTCGGCCACGATGCGCGGCAGCAAGACCGCCGGATCGCCCCTCATCAGCACGAGCCGTCCGCCCTTTGCTGCGAGCGCTTCGCCGAGGGCGTGAAGCGAGCGCGACAGCCACCAGCGCGAGGCGGCGCCGATGGGGCGGCGATCGGGTCCGGTATCGAGGATGTAGAGGCATAGGGCCGGCCCGGCCTCGGATGCGGCCGCGAGCGCTGGATTATCGGCCAGCCTCAGATCGTTGCGGAACCAGTGCAGGGCGCGTTCAGCCATCATTCCTCTCCAGCCGCGATCCGCGCGGACCGCAGTCCCGCGATCAACGCGGCGATGCGGATACGGTCCCGGACCAGAGGAAAGATTTTCGGACGGAGCCTCCGAGAAGCAGCCGGTGCGCGCCGAATCTGCTATCGCGGGCTCAGATTTCGAGAGGCTGATGCAGGAGATCTGCGATCAGCCAGGACACGCCTGCCGTCCCGGCCATGAGGACCGCTATCAGAATGGCTTCGACCATGACGCTACTCCGCCCCGAACAGGCATGCGTCAATAACTAGAATTTTAACGATCTGTAAACGAAATCCTTAAGGCGAATCACAGCCTGAACGATCGTTCCAGATGAGCGGCTGCTGAAAGATGGATGCATTGGAGGAAGCGGGACTCGATCTCGAACTTGGGGAGATGGGCCGGAGGCTGGACAACTTGTTCGCCGCCCGCCGCCCGCGCACGAGGCAGAACCACAAGCCCGCAGGCTTCGAGGTTTCGGCTGTCGAGGCCGGCACCGGGCGTCTGCGCGTGATGCTGGACGCCGACCTGCCGGAAGCCGTCGGCCGGACGATACTGACCCTGGCGATCAAGCATGGTGCGGGACCGGGGCGGGGCGACGGTCACCGCAAGGCCGTTCCGGATTCGGCCGCCAATGCCGCGCAAAAGGGCTGAATACGCGCAAGAGAAGTCGGGATTGCGACCTTGATCGCTGACGACCGGGAACCCGGGAGCGTCTCGGGCGTCCCTTGCATGATGACCAACCCGAAAAAGCCGCCCCTGGACTTCTGGCTCTGGCTCGCCGTCATCGGCCTGACGGTCATCGTGGCAGTGTCGTCCCTGACATTCCCCAAGCGGGTCGCACCGGATTCGTTTCGGCCTCGCTCCGCCGCGCACTGAGGGGCTTTGGGAGGTGGGCTTTAAAGCTCGCGCCCGATGGCCGGCACCGCAAAATCCGCAGGAAACGCATCGCGCAAGGCGATTGGTCCGCGGGCGCCGATGAGCATGGGCTCACGGGAGAGCGGGACGAATGACAGCAGCCTGGAAACTTGGGAAAGCGCGGCGATATCGGCGCTAGGAAATTTGGAGGCCTCGCCCGAAGCCTGTGAACTCATAAACTACAACGGCTTAACTCAAATCTTGGTCCCGCCGGCGACCGTCGTTTTACGGGGCTTTCTGGCGAGATTGTCCCGGACTCTCTGAAGTCCGCTCTCGACCCGTAGCGGTAGCAAGCTGTACCAGTACCAAGGCCGTCGATGGTCTTCCCACCGGCACGCTAGCCCTTCCGCAACGAGCCTAATGCCATAGACGATTCATTGCGGCTGACAACTCGCAACAGCCGCCCGTATCGGTCAGGCTGCATGCGTTTGGGGGGCCTTGTCGCGCGGAGTGAAGGAAATGTCCGCCGATCTGCACTGGCGGACCAAACTTCGTAAGTCGCCTTGGGCGACGCGCTGTTAGCTGACGCTGGCAATTCTGCGCAACTCGGCATGCATAGTGCCTTCGGGTAGCACCGCGATAAGAATTTGGGCAAGCCTTCGGATAAACCTCATTTCCTCAAGGTCATTTGCATAATCGTTTTCGTCAGATAATGAACTCTAGTTGCTACGGCCTAACGAAGGACTGGGGGAATGACTATGAGGTTATTGGGGCTGACAAGCGCGCTTGCGCTGATACTGCTTTCGGCGCCGGCGCTGGCTATGCCTGCCGGTATGGGTGCGAACTGCCAAAAGATTTATGGGCTTTACGAGGCATCCAAAGGACCGAAGGCTTTTGCCAAGGGCAATACGAAAGCGTGCGGCTACGCATATGGCAAAGGTAGCATCGCAGAAGCCCGTAAGGCAGCACTCAACTTCTGCCGACAGAACAAGGGAGATGGCTGCCTCGTCGTCGACAGCGAATCCTAAAAAGCGCACGAAAGGGCCCGCCGGTGCGGATCGGCGGGCCTGATCTCTTAAATCAGCCTGGGCCTCAGGCGAGACGGCGATACTTCTTCACCCCGCGAAAGGCGGCTTCCGACCCGTAGCGGACTCGCGCCTTGCCTCGATCCGTGGCCAGGAGGAGAGAATTTCTCCAGCAACTTGTCCCGCGAAATGGGTGGATGGAGTCCCCGGCAAACCGATGGGTGTAAATAACTCAGCAATATCAGCTGCTTAGGGGATTTTTTGGAGGCCTCGCCCGGAATCGAACCGGGGTGCAAGGATTTGCAGTCCTCTGCGTAACCACTCCGCCACGAGGCCTTCCTGCGAAAACGGCCGCGGCCGCTTCAGCGAGAGCGCTATAACCACAAGCCGCGCCGCACCGCAACCCGGCATCGCATCTTCCACAGCGACGACGACAAATCTGCTTGGCCGGCTCGCAAGGGGCTTGCACTATCCGGATCGCACGGCTAAGACGCCGCCACGTTGTTCCCGGATAGCTCAGCGGTAGAGCAATCGACTGTTAATCGATTGGTCGCAGGTTCGAATCCTGCTCCGGGAGCCAGCTTCCCCCTCACATCGACAGATCGTCTTGAACGCCGCTGGTTCATGCCTTCGGTCTCAGGGGGCGCTTGCCTTTTGCGCGAGCCTCGAACAGAAAGCTGCGGAAGAACGGCGCGATCGCTGCACCGGTTCGTGGCGGCTTTCAGAGCATCGGCCGCGCCTTGCAGCACCGGCGCCGTGGACGGAGAGTTCGGGTATGGACGATTTCACCTCGCTGCGCCGCAATATGGTCGATTGCCAGCTGCGCACCTATGACATCACCGATCGGGCCGCGCTGGCCGCGGCGGATTCGGTGCCGCGCGAGGCTTTCGTTCCCGGAAACCTGTCCCATCTCGCCTATCTCGACCAGTCGATCCCGCTGCCGGGCACCGGCCGGGCGCTGATGACCCCGATGGTCGCGGTGCGGATGATCCAGCTCTTGGACCCGCAGCCGGGCGAGGCCGCGCTCGAATATGCCGGCGGTTCCGGCTATGGCGCCGCGCTGATGGCAAACATGGGCGCAAAGGCCACGCTCTGGGAGCCTGACAATGCGGCGCGCGCTCTGGCCGAATCGGCGCTGAGCCGCGCCGGAGCCGGCAATGTGACGATCACGGCGGCGCAACCGGCGGCTGCCAGCTTCGACGCGATTCTCGTCAGCGGGGCCTGCGAGATCGTGCCCGAAACGCTTTTCCCGCTGCTGCGGCCGGAAGGCCGGCTCATCGTGGTCGAGGGGCTGGGCCGGGCGGCACGGGTGATGCTCTATCTGAAATCCAGCGAAATCGTCTCCGGAAGACCCGTTTTCGACGCCGCTGCGCCTGTTATCTCGGAGTTCCGCCGTCCCGCGGCCTTCGTTTTCTGATGACGACAAGTGTCGCATTTTTGCGCCACTGTACGAACGAAACCATTCCGGCACCGCCCCATGCGTTGGCGAGAGGTGCCGGAACGGGTATAAATTGCAACTCTGCCGAGGCTGGGGCGATGCCTGGGCGCGACTTTCAGTGCGCACATGAGGCGTCCAGTGCATAAACGCTACGACAAGATTTCCGGACTTGCTCTCTCCGCCGCCTTCGCCCTGGCGTTGGTCGGAGGCTGGGCGGGGCCGGTTTCGGCCCAAACCATGGACGCCGCGCTCGCGCGGGCTTATTCCGCCAATCCGACCCTCAATGCGCAGCGCGCCTCGGTCCGTGCGACCGACGAGAACGTGCCGCAGGCGAAGGCGGGCTACCGGCCGCGCATCACGGCTTCGGCCGATATCGGCGCCAGCATCACCGAATCGGGCATTCCGGCCTTCGCCAGCAACTCGCCGGTCCACAACACCAACGTGTCCCGGCTCGGCCCGCGCGGCGTCGGCGTGCAGGTCGACCAGAACATCTTCGATTCCGGCAAGACCCGCAGCGCCGTGGGCCAGTCCGAATCGCAGGTGCTCGGCGCCCGCGCCACTTTGCGCAATACCGAGCAGAACGTGCTGCTCGATGCCGCGACCTCCTATATGAACGTGCTGCGCGACACTGCGATCCTCAACCTCAACCGCAACAACGTCGAGGTGCTCGAGGAGCAGCTGCGCCAGACGCGCGACCGGTTTCAGGTCGGCGAAGTGACGCGCACCGACGTTGCGCAGGCGGAAGCCCGCCTGTCATCGGCCCGCTCGCAGGCGATTCTCGCCGAATCGAACCTGAAGACCTCCGTGGCGCGCTTCCGCCAGAATGTCGGCACCGAGCCGCGCTCGCTCGCGCCGGCCCGGCCGGTCGAGGGGCTGCTGCCGAAGTCGCTGCCGACCGCGCTGACCCAGGCTCTCTCGAACCACCCGGCGATCATCGCCTCGCTGCACGGCGTCGACGCCGCGGAACTCCAGGTCAAGGTCACCGAGGCCGATCTCTATCCCGTCGTCGGCGTCCGCGGCGTGGTCCAGCAGCGCTATGACAGCCAGTTCTCCGGCGACAACCGCTTCTCGGCCAGCCTCGTCGGCACGCTGACCATTCCGATCTACGAGGGCGGCCAGATTTATGCCCGCACCCGCCAGGCCAAGGAAACGGCCGGCCAGCGCCGGATCGAGGTCGACACCCAGCGCGACACCGTGCGCGCCGCCGTCGTCTCCGCCTGGGGCGGGCACGAAGCCGCCAAGGCTCAGATCACCGCGGCCCAGGCGCAGGTCGAAGCCGCGTCCACGGCTCTGTCCGGCGTCCGCGAGGAGGCGAAGGTCGGCCAGCGCACGACGCTTGACGTCCTCAACGCCCAGCAGGAGCTGGTGAGCGCCCGCTCGAGCCTCGTGGTCGCGCAGCGTGACCGGGTCGTCGCCTCCTATGCGGTGCTGTCCGCGATCGGCAAGCTCTCCGCCCAGTCGCTCAAGCTCAAGGCCGAGATCTACGACGCTCGCCAGCATTACGAGCAGGTGCAGGGCAAGCTCTGGGGCACCCAGACCCCCGACGGCCGCTGAAGGGCGGCTGTCGGCTCCGCGCCGCGGCACATTCCGGCAACAGAGCGGATTTCTCCTGTGGGAGAGCCCGTTGGTGCCTTGTCTGACATCGCTGCCGTGGAATACTGCGCTCTTGGAGCGGCGTTGATTCCGTCGGCGCGCCCGGTGTCCAACGGTCTGACTCATGAGCGCGCAAGCCAAGCCCAGCGAACCGTCGATGGAGGAGATCCTCGCCTCCATCCGCCGGATCATCTCGGATGACGAGACGAAGCCGGCCGAGGAGGCCGCCGCGCCGCCAGTCGAGCCGGAACCTGCGCCGGTCGCCGCCATCGACGACGACGTGCTGGACCTGGGGGCGGAGGCCGCTCTGGTCGCCGCGCCCATGCCGGAGCCCGCGCCCGTTCCGCCGGCCGCTGTCCCGGACGAATCCGATGTCGCCTTCGTCGATGAGGAGCCCGTCGCGGCTCTGCCTCCGGAGCCGCCGGCCCCTGCAGCCGAGCCGCAGCCGACCCCGGTCCGGTTTGAGCCGCCACAGGCTCAACCGCAGCCTGCTTTCGCGTCCGTCCCCGACATGGCGAGCCTGTTGTCGGATCAGGCCAGTTCGGTGGTGACCAACGCCTTCGGCCAACTCGCCTCGACCGTGCTCAGCAACAACGCGCGGACGCTGGAGGATCTGGTCAAGGACATGCTGAAGCCGATGCTCAAGACCTGGCTCGACGACAACCTGCCGACCATGGTCGAGCGGCTGGTCCGCACCGAGATCGAGCGCGTCGCGCGCGGTGGCCGCAGCTGAGGCGGCCGCCCGGCGTCCCCATCACGTATTCATGGTGCTATCTGGCGTTGCCGCTGGTTCGACGGCGCCGCGTTTGAGGCTGGACGCGCTCGAATGCGCCGGCGTCCTTGAGGCGCATCAAACCGTAGCCTGCCATGGCGAGGGCCGTCGCCGGGGCGCCCAGGCGCGAGACCAGCATGGTCAGGCCCACGGCGATCGGGCGCGGATAGCGGCCTGACGCGGCCTCGACTACGAACCAGGCCCCGAGGGCGTGGACCAAGAGCTTCATCATCACTTCCTGCTCGTCGTTTCAGGGCCTCGAACAACGCCGGGGCGACGCCCGCAATTCGTCGGCTCTCCCATAACGGGGTGAAGCCGCCCTGGTTCCCGTGGTCGAACCTCGCCTGAGGCCAATGCAGAGCTGGCCGGCGGTCTCGTATCATCGAAAACGTTGACGCGCGGCCTGCGCATGGGCTCTTAAGGGCCGAGACCTTTTTGGCCCGTGATTTTTCCGGCCGGGGCAGGTTCCCCGGCCTTTCTGCGTTCGAGCGATGCGATGATGGACAAGACTTTCGAACCGGCCGCCGTCGAGGCCCGGATCAGCAAGGCCTGGGACGAGGCTGAGGCCTTCAAGGCGGGCAGGGGCGCGGCCCCCGGCGCCGAGCCCTACTGCATCGTGATTCCGCCGCCGAACGTCACCGGCTCGCTGCATATGGGCCACGCGCTCAACAACACGCTCCAGGACGTGCTCTGCCGCTTCGAGCGCCTGCGCGGCAAGGACGTGCTCTGGCAGCCCGGCACCGACCATGCCGGCATCGCGACGCAGATGGTCGTCGAGCGCAAGCTTGCCGCCGAGAACCGTACTGACCGCCGCAGCATGGGCCGCGAGGCCTTCCTCGCCGAGGTCTGGAAGTGGAAGGAGGAGTCCGGCGGCACGATCGTCAACCAGCTCCGCCGCCTCGGCGCCTCCTGCGACTGGTCGCGCGAGCGCTTCACCATGGACGAGGGACTCTCGGCCGCCGTCCTCAAGGTCTTCGTCGGGTTGCACAAGCAGGGCCTGGTCTACCGCGCCAAGCGGCTGGTGAACTGGGACCCGAAATTCCAGACCGCGATCTCGGATCTCGAGGTTCTGCAGGTCGAGAAGACCGGCACGTTCAAATGGCAGCGCGGCGGCGAGGACGAATTCGACGCGGCCAAGCTCGACAAGGCGCTGAGCCGCGATCCGAACGGCCATCTCTATTATTTCAACTATCCGCTCGAAGGCGCGACCTATGACGCCGACGACGCCTCGACCTTCATCACCGTGGCGACGACGCGCCCGGAGACGATGCTCGGCGATACCGGCGTCGCGGTTCACCCCGACAACGAGACGATCGGCCATCTGATCGGCCGCAAGGCGGTGCTGCCGCTGGTCGGCCGGGTGATCCCGATCTTCGGCGACGACTATGCCGATCCCGAGAAGGGCACCGGCGCGGTCAAGATCACGCCGGCCCATGACTTCAACGATTTCGAGGTCGGCAAGCGCCACCAGCTCGACGTCGTCAATATCCTCGACGGCGAGGCGCGCATCCTGCTCGCCGGCAACGAGGATTTCCTGGCCGGTGCCAAGCCGGAGGCCGAGACGCTCGCGCTCGACGGCGCCGACCGCTTCGTCGCGCGCCGCCGCGTCGTCGAGATGATGGCTGCGCGTGGCCTGCTGGTGAAGGTCGAGCCGAACACCCATACCGTGCCCCATGGCGACCGCTCGGATGTCGTGATCGAGCCCTGGCTGACCGACCAGTGGTATGTCGACGTCAAGCCGCTGGCGCAGCGCTCGATCAAGGCGGTGCAGGACGGGCGCACCAAGTTCACGCCCGAGAACTGGACCAAGGTCTATTACGACTGGCTGGAGAATATCGAGCCCTGGTGCGTCTCGCGCCAGCTCTGGTGGGGCCACCAGATCCCGGCCTGGTACGGGCCGGATGGCGAGGTCTTCGTCGCCGAGTCGGAAGCCGAGGCGCAGACGCTGGCGATGGCGCATTACGGCGACACCGTCGCGCTGACGCGCGACGAGGACGTGCTCGACACCTGGTTCTCCTCGGCGCTCTGGCCGTTCTCGACCCTGGGCTGGCCCGAACAGACGACCGAGCTGAAGCATTATTACCCGACGGCGACGCTGGTCACCGCCTTCGACATCATCTTCTTCTGGGTCGCCCGGATGATGATGATGGGCCTCAACTTCATGGACGAGGTGCCGTTCAAGGACGTCTACATCCACGCCATCGTTCGCGACGAGAAGGGCGCGAAGATGTCGAAGTCGAAGGGCAACGTCATCGATCCGCTGACGCTCGTCGACAAGTACGGCGCCGATGCCCTGCGCTTCACGCTGTCGGCCATGGCGGCACAGGGCCGCGACATCAAGCTCAGCACGCAGCGCGTCGAGGGCTACCGCAACTTCGCGACCAAGATCTGGAACGCCGCGCGTTTCGCCGAATTGAACGGCTGCGCCCGTGCCGAAGGTTTCGATCCGGCATCCGTCAAGCAGCCGCTCAACCGCTGGATCCTCAGCGAGGCGGCTCAGGCGGCCGAGGAGATCGCGGCCGGCATTCCGAGCTTCAGGTTCAACGAGGCGGCCGGCGCGGCCTATCGCTTCGTCTGGAATCAGTTCTGCGACTGGTATCTCGAACTCGCCAAGCCCGTGCTGCAGGGCGAGGGCGTCGATGCCGCAGCCCGCGCCGAGACGCAGGCGACGGTCGCCTACGTCATTGACCTGATCTGCCAGCTCCTGCATCCGTTCATGCCGTTCCTCACCGAGGAGCTCTGGGCGCAGAAGGCCGAGGCCGGCGCGCCGCGCAAGCTCGCGGCCGGCGATGCCTCGCTGGTCTGCCTGACCCGCTGGCCTGATCTCTCGGCGCTCAAGGATGCGGCGGCGGAGGCCGAGATCGGCTTCGTCGTCGACCTGATCTCGGATATCCGCTCGGTCCGCTCGGAGGTCAACGTGCCTGCCGGCACGCAGGCCCCGCTCGTCCTCGTCAACGCTTCGGCCGCGACGCGGGCGACGATCGAGAGCTGGCGCCCGATGATCGAGCGGCTGGCCCGCGTCTCCGACATCGGTTTCGAGACGGCGGCGCCGGCCCAGTCGGCCCAGATCATCGTGCGCGGCGAGGTCGCGGCCCTGCCGCTCGCCGGGCTGATCGATCTCGACGCCGAGCGCTCGCGCCTGACCAAGGAACTGGCCAAGCTCGATCAGGATATCGCGGTCGTCGAGAAGAAGCTCGGCAACCCCGATTTCATGGCCCGCGCGCCGGAGGAGATCGTCGAGGAGAACCGCGATCGCAAGGCGGCGGCCGAGGCCCGCAAGCTCAAGGTCGCCGAAGCTTTGGCGCGGCTGGCCTGACGTAGCGCTGCCGGCTCGGCGCGTGATCCGTCCCGTCATGCTCGCCCTTGTGGCGAGCATCCACGTCTTGAACACGGCTTGCGATCGACGAAGACGTGGATGGTCGGGACAAGCCCGACCATGACAGGGTGTGGTCGGATTCCCGCTGGTGACGACGCATTCCGGTCACGCCTCTGTCGTCAAATTGACGTTGATCCAAGAGAGGACTGGCATTCTCTCGCGGACCCCGCTTAGATGCGCCCGACGCAAACCCGCCATGCAGAACGCGTGGCGGCACAAGGACCGGCTGTTCAGAACCCATGCTCAAGCGAGCCTATGACTGGTGCGTTTCATACGCCTCCCATCCTGCCGCCCCGTGGCTGCTCTTCGGCATCACCTTCATCGAAAGCTCGTTCAGCCCGCTGCCGCCGATTCCGCTGCTGATTCCGATGTGCATCGCCCGGCCGGACCGGGCCTGGTTCTATGCCGGCATCTGCTCGCTGGGCGCCGTGCTCGGCGGCTATCTCGGCTATGCCATCGGCGCGCTGCTCTATGAATCGGTCGGCGCCTGGCTGATCGGCATCTATGGCCTGCAGGACAAGGCGGCCAGCCTGATCGCGACCTCGCAGGACTACTGGTTCTGGGTGCTCGTCACCAAGGGCCTGACGCCGATCCCGTTCAAGATCGTCACGATCATGTCCGGCTTCCTGCATTTCGACCTGTGGAAGTTCACGATCGGCATGGTCGTCTCGCGTGCGACCTTCTTCCTGATGATCGCGGTGGCGCTGCGCTACTATGGCGACGACATCCGCATCTTCATCGAGAAGCACTTGCCGATGACGGCGCTGGCCCTCGTCGTGGTCATCGTCGGCGGCTTCTTCGTGCTGCCGCTGGTTCTGTGATCTGCCGCAGCGTCAGCTTCTCGCCGGAAACTTTGTGACATCGGCGCAACACTCCGGCGGGAACGGTGTCCGGTACCGCCCCAGCTCCCCCAATCGCCAAGAAGCCGCCACAAACGAAGCCCAGCAAAACGCTGCGTTAAGTGCCTGAGATCTATCGAAATCGGGGGTAACGCGCGGAACCCGCAGGGGTTCCGGACCTATTTCAGGTTTTCAGGGGCGCGATTGCCCCCGGCAGGCTTGGCGTGGCACATCTTCGCGCCGTGCTGATCGGGGGACAGGACGAGTGGCGATGGACGGGCGTGTGTACGACAAGTCGAGGCTGCCGAGCCGCCATGTGAGCGTCGGCCCGGCCAAGGCCCCGCACCGTTCCTATTATTACGCGATGGGCATGACCGCGAAGCAGATCGCGCAGCCCTTCGTCGGCGTCGCCTCCTGCTGGAATGAGGCCGCCCCCTGCAACATCTCGCTGATGCGCCAGGCCCAGGCCGTGAAGAAGGGCGTCGCCTCCGCCAGCGGCACGCCGCGCGAGTTCTGCACCATCACCGTGACCGACGGCATCGCCATGGGCCACCAGGGCATGAAGTCGTCGCTCGCCTCGCGCGAGGTCATCGCCGACTCGGTCGAGCTCACCATGCGCGGCCATTGCTACGATGCGCTGGTCGGCCTCGCCGGCTGCGACAAGTCGCTGCCCGGCATGATGATGGCGATGGTGCGCCTCAACGTGCCCTCGATCTTCATCTATGGCGGCTCGATCCTGCCCGGCACCTTCAAGGGCCGTCCCGTGACCGTGCAGGACGTCTTCGAGGCAGTCGGCAAGCATTCGGTCGGCGCCATGTCCGACGAGGACCTGAAGGAGCTGGAGGAGGCTGCGTGCCCGTCCGCGGGTTCCTGCGGCGCCCAGTTCACCGCCAACACCATGGCGACGGTCGCCGAGGCGATCGGCTTGGCGCTGCCCTATAGCTGCGGCGCGCCGGCCCCCTACGATGTCCGCGACACCTTCTGCTACACCGCCGGCGAGATGGTGATGGAGCTGATCGCGAAGAACATCCGCCCGCGCGACATCGTCACCCGCAAGGCGCTGGAGAATGCCGCGATGGTCGTCGCCGCGACCGGCGGCTCGACCAATGGCGCGCTGCATCTGCCGGCGATCGCGCATGAATGCGGCATCGATTTCGACCTGTTCGAGGTCGCCGAGATCTTCAAGAAGACGCCTTACATCGCCGACCTGAAGCCGGGCGGAAAATACGTCGCCAAGGACATGTTCGAGGTCGGCGGCATCCCGCTCGTGATGAAGAGCCTGCTCGATGCCGGCTACCTTCATGGCGACTGCATGACCGTCACCGGCCGCACCATCGCCGAGAACATGGCCTCGGTGAAGTGGAACGACCAGCAGGACGTGGTCTACCGCGCCGACAAGCCGATCACGGTCACCGGCGGCGTCGTCGGGCTGCAGGGCAATCTGGCGCCGGAAGGCGCGATCGTGAAGATCGCCGGCATGCCCGAGGACCAGCTCGTCTTCACCGGTCCGGCGCGCTGCTTCGACCGCGAGGAGGACGCCTTCGAGGCCGTCCGGAACCGGACCTACAAAGAAGGCGACGTGCTGGTCATCCGCTACGAGGGCCCCAAGGGCGGCCCCGGCATGCGCGAGATGCTGTCGACCACCGCCGCGCTCTACGGCCAGGGCATGGGCGACAAGGTCGCGCTCATCACCGACGGCCGATTCTCGGGTGCGACCCGTGGTTTCTGCGTCGGCCATGTCGGGCCTGAAGCCGCTGTCGGCGGCCCGATCGGCCTGATCCGCGACGGCGACATCATCGAACTCGACGCCATCACAGGAAAGCTCGCAGTCCGCCTTTCTGATGCCGAACTTGAAGCGCGTCGTAAGGACTGGAAACCACGCAAGACCGACTACAATTCCGGCGCGCTGTGGAAATACGCGCAGACGGTCGGCTCCGCCAAAGGCGGTGCCGTCACCCACCCAGGAGGGGCGGCCGAGACCCATTGCTATGCGGATATCTAGCCCAACCATAGCATGCCTGTTCCTGTTGCTGGGCGGACATCAGGCCGTCCTGGCGCAGGACTTTTCAGGCGCCAAGCCGCTGCCGCCGCGCGCCATTCCTAGCGCGGCGCTGCCGGAGCCGGACGATTCCGTGCTTGGCTCGGACGCGGCAGCCGTCGCTCCCGGCCCTGACACGCCCACGGCCCATGCCGCGCTGCCGCTCGTGCCCTTCACCAGCGCGCGCGACGCGCTCAAGGCCTGGATGCGCGATTCCACCGCCGGCAATAAGGTCGGCGCCGTCCGCGCGCTCGAGTACGCGGCTTCGCAGGGCCATCTCACGGCGCAGTACAAGCTCGGCCGGATGTATGCCGGTGGCGAGGGCGTCCCGACCAATGATCTCAAGGCTTTCGAGTATTTTTCGAAGATCGCCGACGAGAACGCCGACGCGATGCCCGGCACCGCCGACGGGCGCCTTGTCGGCAGCGCCTTCGTGGCGCTCGGCAACTATTTCTCGGACGGGATCAAGGGCAGCTATGTGAAGCCCAACCCGGACCGCGCCTTCGACATGTTCCACTACGCCGCCTCCTATTTCGGCGACCCGGACGGCCAGTACAACCTCGCCCGCCTCTACATGACCGGGCAGGGTGCAAATCGCGACCGGCGCCAGGCGGCGCGCTGGATGAAGCTGGCGGCCGAGAAAGGCCATGCGCCCGCGCGTGCCGCCTTCGGCGAGATGCTGCTGCGCGGCGGCGAGGGCGTGCCCCGCCAGCCGGTTCTCGGCCTGATGTGGCTCGCCATGGCGCGCGAGGGCGCCGATCCGACCCGTGAGGCCTGGATCATCGAGCGGCACGACGTGGCTTTCGCATCCGCCTCGGCGGGCGATCGTTCGGCGGCGCTGGCCTTGGTCGAGCGTCATCATCCGGCGAGCTCGCGCAGCGTCGTCGCCCCGCAGAACTGAGCTTTGGCTTTCAACGGACCGGCTACGTCATTCCGAGCTTGACCCGGAATCCATCATAGAACGCAACACCCTTCGATGGATTCCGGATCGGCGCCGCTGACGCGGCTTGTCCGGACGACGGCAGCAAACGATGCTGCCGAACTTCGCGTTCGTCCTCAGTGCAAGTCGATCATCACCGGGACATGGTCCGAGGGCTTGTCCCAGCCACGGACATGCTTGGCGATCTTGACGCCCGATAGCCGGTCCGCCGCCTGCGGCGACAGCAGCAGATGGTCGATGCGGATGCCGTTGTTCCGCTGCCAGGCGCCGGCCTGATAGTCCCAGAAGGTGTAGAGCCCCGGCGCATCGGTCGTGCTGCGCAGGGCCTCGGTCAGGCCGAGATTCGTCAGGCCTCGGAAGGCGGCGCGCGTCTGCGGCAGGAATAGCGCATCGCTCACCCAGGCGGCCGGATCGCGGGCGTCGCGCGGCTCGGGAATGACGTTGTAGTCGCCGGCCAGCACCAGCGGCTCCTCATGCTCCAGCAACATCCGCGCATGGGCTGTGAGCCGCTGCATCCAGCCGAGCTTGTAGGGGTATTTCTCGGTATTGGGTGGGTTGCCGTTCGGCAGGTAGATCGAGGCGACGCGCACCACACCGTCGCCGAGCGGCAGCACGCCTTCGAGATAGCGCGCCTGCTCGTCGCCATCGTCGCCCGGCAGGCCGCGCCGGACATCCTCCAGCCGCGCGCGGCTGATGATCGCGACCCCGTTGAAGGTCTTCTGCCCGTGGGTCTCGACCTGCCAGCCGGCGGCCTCGATCTCGGCGCGCGGGAAATCGGCGTCCACGCACTTGATCTCCTGCAGGCAGAGCGCGTCGGGCTCGGCCTCCCCGAGGAAGTCGAGGAGATGGCCGAGGCGCTGCCTGACCGAATTGACGTTCCAGGTGGCGATCCGCACGAGACGCTCCGATTCAGACGAGCCGCAGGATAAGCGGCACGGCCGCCGCCAAGGCAAGCCGGTTTCGACCGCAAACGAAAAACTCCCCGCATCGCTGCGGGGAGTCCTTGTCTGCGATGGTGCTGTCGCCTCGTGTCAGGGGCAGGCGCGGACGACGCCGCGCGCGGCGATATAGGTCCCGGTCTCCGGGTTGTAGCTCTTGTAGCGGCGCGAGCAGTAGGCGACCGCGTCGGTGTCCTCGACGCTGTAGCCATAGGCGCGGGGCACGGCCGGGGCATAGACCACCGGCGGCTCGACATAGACCGGGGCCGGCGGGGGATAATAGTAGACAGGCGGCGGAGGCGGGGCGGCCAAGGCGCCGGCAGCGAGCGCTCCGCCGATGACGCCAGCCGCAATGCCGGCGCCGATCGCCGGGCCACGGCGGTAGCCGTAATAGCGCGGGCCATAGCCGTAGCGGCCATAGTACTGCACGGTCTGGACGAGATCGCTGCCGGGCTGCGCCGTCGCTACGGCGGCAGTTGCAGGAGCCAGCGGGGCGGCCACGGCCGGCAGGGCGAGTAGGGTGCCACCGACAAGGGCGGCGGCGACGGCGAGCGTCCTGATCACGACGAAACTCCTCTGCGATTCCTGGCGAGCGGAACTCCGCATGTTCCCCCGTTTGGATTCGAATGTAGCGGCCCACTGACCTCAGGGGAAGTTAGCAGTCAATCCGGGCATAAATGGGCCGTCACGCTCCCGTCGCTTTTACGCTCGAAAGCAACGCCGAAGCGCTTGCGCAGACTGAATTTCCTCGCCATCTAGCGCTGCGAGCGCATAGCGACAATTTATTCGAAGGATCGGAAACCGACCATGGCGCAACCGCGCGACCCGTCCGCCCAACCCGCCGCGCTTGGCCCGATGAAGCCGCTGCCGGCCATCATCTTCAGCTCGCGCTGGCTGCAGCTGCCGCTCTATATCGGCCTCATCGTGGCGCAGTGCGTCTATGTCTTCCTGTTCCTCAAGGAGCTCTGGCACCTCGTCACCCATGCCTTTGACTTCAGCGAGCAGCAGATCATGCTGGTCGTGCTGGGGCTGATCGACGTGGTGATGATCTCGAACCTGCTGATCATGGTGATCGTCGGCGGCTACGAGACCTTCGTCTCGCGCCTGCGGCTCCAGGGCCATCCCGACCAGCCGGAATGGCTGAGCCACGTCAATGCCAGCGTGCTCAAGATCAAGCTCGCCATGGCGATCATCGGCATCTCGTCGATCCACCTGCTCAGGACCTTCATCGAGGCCGGCAATATCGGCATCGCCGGCAAGACCGCGAGCTACACCGAAGCCGGCGTGCTGCTGCAGACGCTGATCCATGTCGTCTTCATCCTCTCGGCCATTGGCATCGCCTGGGTCGACAAGATGACCGCGGCGCCCGGCAAGGCGCACTGACCCGGACGCCGAAACAGAAACGCCCCGCCGATCCGGCAGGGCGTTTTGCATTTTAGGCGGGGTCTCTGTGCGGCTTACTGGCCGCGCCCGCTGCGAGCGGCGAAACGGATCGCCTCCTCGGCGGCGCGGAACAGGGCCTTGGCCTTGTTGATGCACTCCTCCTGCTCGGAGGCCGGGTTCGAATCGTAGACGATGCCGGCGCCGGCCTGGACATGCATGCGCCCGTCCTTGACCACGGCCGTGCGCAGAACGATGCAGGTATCCATCTCACCATTGGCGCCGAAATAGCCGATGCAGCCGGCATAGGCGCCGCGTGCATCGCGCTCCAGCTCGTCGATGATCTCCATCGCTCGGACTTTTGGCGCGCCCGAGACCGTTCCGGCCGGGAAGCCTGCGATCAAGGCACCGAGCGAATCGTGCTTCGGGTCGATCTTGCCTTCGACATTCGAGACGATGTGCATGACTTGGCTGTAGCGCTCGATGAAGAACGAATCGGTGACCTTGACCGTACCGATCTCGGCGACGCGGCCGACATCGTTGCGCCCGAGATCGAGCAGCATCAGGTGCTCGGCGCGCTCCTTCGGATCGGCCAGCAGCTCCTCGGCGAGGGCATTGTCCTCGGCCTCGGTCGCGCCGCGCCGCCGCGTGCCGGCGATCGGCCGGATCGTGACCGTATCGTCGCGCAGCCGGACGAGAATCTCGGGGCTCGAGCAGACGATCTGGAAGTCGCCGAAATCGAGATAGCACAGGAACGGCGCCGGATTGACCCGCCGCAGCGCCCGGTAAAGCGCGAAAGGCGGCAGCGCGAAAGGCGCCTCGAAGCGCTGCGACAGCACGACCTGGAAGATGTCGCCGGCGCGGATGTACTCCTTCGCCTTGTCGACCATCTCCAGATACTCGGCCTCGCTCGTGTTCGAGGTCGTGGCCGGGACCGGGAGGTTGGCGATGTCGATCTCGGCCTCGGCGGGGAGGGCGCCTTCCAACGCCCGCACCACGGCCTCCAGCCGCTCCTGCGCTCGCTCATAGGCATGGCGCGCGCCGACGCCGGGCATGTGCCGGACCGGCGTGACGACATGGATCTCGTCGCGCACCGCGTCGAACACCACCATCAGCGTCGGCCGCGTCAGGATCGCGTCGGGCACGCCGGTGCCGGTCTCCTTCGGCTCGGGCAGACGCTCCATCAGGCGGACCATGTCGTAGCCGAGATAGCCGAACACGCCGGACGCCATCGGCGGCAGGCCCTCGGCCTCCGGAATGGCGCTCTCTTCCAGAAGCGCGCGCAGGCTCTCGAAAGCCGGGCGCGGATCGTCGAGGAAGCTCTCGCCCAGAGCCGTGCGGCAGAGCGAGGCCTGGCCGTGATGGCAGCGCCAGATCAGGTCCGGCTCCAGCCCGATCATCGAATAGCGGCCGCGCACGGCGCCGCCCTCGACCGATTCGAGCAGGAAGGCCGGGCCGGTCGTGGCATGGCGCAGCTTCAGGAAGGCGGCGACCGGCGTCTCGCAATCGCCGACCAGCACCTGCCGCAGCAATTGCGGGGCGCCGGTCTCGTAAGCCTGCGCGAAGTGCTCGAACTCCTGGAGCGGCTGCATCGTCAGTTCTGTGCCCCGCCGGTCGCGTTGCGGAAGGCGGCCTCGTTGATGCTGACGCCGAGCTCGGCCTGCCGCTTGGCGACATATTGCAGCAGGATGTCCTCGCTGACGTTCTGCGAGAGCAGGCGCTCGAAATTGCCGGCCTCCTGCGTCGTGCGGACGTAAGGCGCGACGGTCGCGGAATCGACCTTGAACAGGATGCGCCCGCCATCGGTGCCGGCGGCCGAGTTGCTCTTGCCAGCGGCGGTGCCGAAGACCTGGGCGACGACCGTGCCCGGCAGCTCCGGACGCTGGTCCTGCCGGCTCAGATCGGCCGCGGTTTCGATGGTCAGGCCGGCTGAAGCCGCGACCGCGTCGAAGTTCTCGCCCTTGTCGAGGCGCTCGATGAGCTCGCGCGCCTTGGCCGAGAGCTTCGTCGCGGTCTCGTCGGCGCGCCACTGCTTCTCGACATCGGCCTTGACCTCGTCGAAGCCGCGTTCGCGCGCCGGATCGATCTTGGTGACGTCGAACCAGACATAGCCGGAATTGCGGGGTAGGCGGATCGCCTCGTTGTCGACGCCGATATCGGAGCGGAAGATCGCCTGCAGCGTCGAATCGCCGCCCGGCAGAGCCTCCTCGCGCGAGCCGTCGGGCCTACCGAGACCGGCATTCATCGGGCCGGCCGTGCGCAGCGTCAGATTGAGCTCCTTGGCGATCTCGGCGAGCGGCCTGGCCGCGGCGCGCTGATCCTCGACCTTGTCGTGCAGCTCGGTGACCTGGGCGGCGGCGCGGCTCGTCGCCAGATACTGCTTCACCTCGGCCGCGACCTCCTCGAACGGGCGCACATGCGCGCTGTCGACCTTGGTGACGCGCAGCAGCACCGTACCGAACGCGCCCGTGACCGGGGCGCTGACAGCGCCTTCCTCGAGCGCGAAGGCGGCATCGCGCACGGCAGGGTCGATCATCTGCTCGCGGGTGAAGGTGCCGAGCGTCAGGCTGTTGAAGGCGACGTTCCGCTCGGTCGCGATCTCGTCGAAGGTCTCGCCGCCGTCGATCTTGGCCTTGGCGGCTTGCGCTTCCTCGGCGTTCGGGAACGGAATCTGCTGGACGGTGCGCAGCTCGGCGGCGGTGAAGCGCTGGGCCTTGGTCGCCTCGTAGCGCGCCTTGGCCTCGTCGTCGGTGACCTTGGCGGGGTCGGCCAGCGTCTCGGCCGTAATCGAGAGAATGGCGGCCGTGCGGAATTCCGGGGCGCGGAACGCGATCTTGCGATCGTTGAAGAAGCTCTTGAGCTGGTCCTCGGTCGGGGCGGCGATCTCGCCGGCCGCGCTCGCCGGCATGCGAGCGAAGGTGATCGAGCGCTTCTCGTTGCGCAGGCGGTTGCCGACCTCCTGCAGGGCGAGCGGGGCGGCGAGGCCGCCGACGACCATCTCCGAAAGCTGCTGGCGCAGGATCGTCGAGCGCTGGAGCGCGACATAGCTCTGCTCGGTATAGCCGTTCGAGCGCAGCAATTCGTTGAACCGGGCCGAGGAGAACTGGCCGGAGGCGTCACGGAAGACCTGGTCGTCGAAGATCAGGTTGCGGATGGTCTCGTCGGAGACCGCGAGCCGCATGCCCTGCGCCGTCTGGTCGAGCGTCGCCTCGGTCAGCAGGCGCGACAGCACCTGGCGGTCGAGACCGAGCGCGCGCGCCATCTCGGGCGAGATCTGCCGGCGCTGCTGGCGGATCAGGTTCTGGATCTCGTTCTGATAGGCGGTGCGCATCTGCTCGAGGCCGATCTCGGTCTTGCCGACCTTGGCCACCTCGTTTCGGCCATAGCCGCGGAAGATGTCGCCGACGCCCCAGATGGCGAAGGAAATGATGAGGAAGCCGAACATGATGGCGATCACGATCTTCCCGAGGAGACCCTGACCCGCCTTGCGGATGCCCTGCATCATCATCGAAGCTGTCTTTCCCTGAACCTGTCCGTGGCGCGGAAACGGGTCCGCGCGCGTATTTGCCGGCGCTGCTTATAGGAACCGGCGGCGAAAGCCGCAATCGCCGTCGCAATTCCGATGCGGCTTCGCACGCGATTGCGGCGCCGGCCCGGCATTGCTAGAGCCGGGGAAAGGATTTCAGGAGGATCGACGTGACGCGCAGCATCAAGCCGCTGGTGGCGGGCAACTGGAAGATGAACGGCCTCAAGGCCGACCTCGCCATCGCGGCCGAGGTCGCCAAGGGCTATGACGCCGCGCTGAAGCCGGCTGTCGATCTCGCGATCTGCCCGCCTTCCAGCCTGCTCTTCGCTGCCACCGCTGCGCTGATCGGCTCGCGCATCGCGACCGGCGGGCAGGATTGCAGCACGCAGGCCTCCGGCGCCTTCACCGGCGAGGTCTCCGCCGCGATGCTGGCTGACGCCGGTGCGAGCTTCTGCATCGTCGGCCATTCCGAGCGCCGCACGCTCCATGGTGAGACCAACGCGACCGTCAAGGCCAAGGCCGAGGCCGCGCAGAAGGCGCTGCTGGTGCCGATCGTCTGCGTCGGCGAGACCAGGGACGAGCGCGAGGCCGGCAAGGCGCTCGCCGTCGTGAAGAAACAGCTCCGCGGCTCGGTGCCGGATGGCGCCACCGCGGCGACGCTCGTCGTCGCCTATGAGCCGGTCTGGGCGATCGGCACGGGGCTCACGCCGACCGCCGCCGATGTCGCCGAGATGCATGAGGCGATCCGCGCCGAACTCGGCCGTCTCCTCGGCAAGCAGGCCGCTTCCGGCGTCCGTCTGCTCTATGGCGGCTCGGTCAAGCCCTCGAACGCCGCCGAACTGATGAATGTCGCCCATGTCGACGGCGCGCTCGTCGGCGGCGCCAGCCTCAAGGCCGAGGAATTCCTGGCGATCGCCCGGGCCTGCGCCGGCTGAACACTCCCGCGTGAATAGGCCGGCACGCAGGGGTGGCGCTGCCGGTCCACGCATGTTATGTGCCGCGCCGAATTCGCCTCGATCTTCGAGGAGGAGCGGGTGGCCCTTGGCGGCGGCCCGCGCCATGCCCATTTTCGTGAGACCATGCAGAACGTTCTCATCGTCATCCACCTGATCATCGTCGTCGCGCTCGTCGGCGTCGTGCTGTTGCAGCGCTCCGAAGGCGGCGGCCTCGGCATGGGTTCGGGCGGCGGAGGCGGCGTCGGGGGCTTCATGACCGGCCGCGGCCAGGCCAATGCCCTGACCCGGGCGACGGCGATCCTTGCCGGCCTGTTCTTCCTGACCTCGATCGTGCTCGCGGTGATGGCCAATACCGGCCGCACGCAGCGCTCGATCATCGACGGCGCGCCTGCGACCTCGGCTCCGGCTACCCCCGGCGCGCCGGCTGGCCCGAGCGCCCCGAATGCCGGCGGCGTGCTCGATCAGCTGCGCCAGTTGCAGAACCAGAATCAGGGCGGTGCACAGCCGCCGACGCCGCCAGCGGCGCCGCAGCAGTAAGACAGGGTACGGGCCGGGAAACCGGCCCTTCTCTTTTGAGTTGGGAGAGGCCGGGCGACCGGCCTTCTCTTTTGTGGACAAGCGCGCAGGGCAAGGCGGGACTGCTCAGAACGCGCTTAGCGAATCGAACCCGTGGCGATAGAGGTGACCTCCCATGACGCGGTATGTTTTCATCACCGGCGGCGTGGTGTCTTCGCTTGGCAAAGGCCTGGCGGCGGCGGCTCTCGCAGCCCTTCTCCAGGCGCGCGGCCATACGGTCCGCCTGCGCAAGCTCGACCCCTACCTGAACGTCGATCCGGGCACGATGAGCCCGTATCAGCACGGTGAGGTCTTCGTCACCGACGACGGCGCCGAGACCGATCTCGACCTCGGCCATTACGAGCGCTTCACCGGCCGGCCCTGCAACAAGGGCGACAACATCACCACCGGCCGCATCTACATGGACATCCTGACCAAGGAGCGCCGGGGGGACTATCTCGGCGCGACGATCCAGGTCGTCCCGCATGTCACCAATGCCATCAAGGAATTCATCCTGACCGGCAACGAGGGCTATGACTTCACGCTGGTCGAGATCGGCGGCACGGTCGGCGACATCGAGAGCCTGCCCTTCCTGGAAGCTATCCGCCAGACCAACCAGCAGCTCCCGCGCGGCCAGTGCATCTTCGTGCACCTGACGCTGCTGCCCTATATCCCGACCGCCGGCGAATTGAAGACCAAGCCGACCCAGCATTCGGTCGCCGAATTGCGCTCGATCGGCATCCAGCCCGACATCCTGCTCTGCCGCACCGACCGCGAGATTCCGCGCGAGGAGCGCCGCAAGCTCGCACTGTTCTGCAATGTCCGCGAGACCGCGGTGATCGAGGCCCGCGACGTCGCCTCGATCTACGACGTGCCGCTCTCCTACCACGCCGAGGGGCTCGACACCGAGGTGCTCGCCGCCTTCGGCATGGACGCCAAGCCCGAGCCCGACGTCACCAACTGGAAGCGCATCTCCGACCGGGTGAAGAACCCCGAGGGCGAGGTCACCATCGCCGTCGTCGGCAAATATACCGGCATGAAGGACGCCTATAAGTCCCTCATCGAGGCGCTGACCCATGGCGGCATCGCCAACAATGTGAAGGTCAATCTCGACTGGATCGAGTCGGAGGTCTTCGAGAAGGAGGACCCGGCGCCCTTCCTCGAGCATGTCCACGGCATCCTCGTGCCCGGCGGCTTCGGCCATCGCGGCGCCGAGGGCAAGATCAAGGCGGCGACCTTCGCGCGCAACCGCAAGGTGCCGTATTTCGGCATCTGCTTCGGCATGCAGATGGCGGTGATCGAGGCGGCGCGTTCGCTCGCCGGCATCGAGAACGCCAACTCGACCGAGTTCGGCCCGACCTCGGAGCCGGTCGTCGGCCTGATGACCGAGTGGATGCGCGGCAACGAGCTGGAAGAGCGCGCGGCCGGCGGCAATCTCGGCGGCACCATGCGGCTCGGCGCCTATGCCTCGACGCTCGCGGCAGGCTCGAAGATCGCCGAGATCTACGGCTCGACCGAGATCTCCGAGCGCCATCGCCACCGCTACGAGGTGAACATGGGCTACCGCGAGCAGCTGGAGGCCAAGGGCCTGCGCTTTGCCGGGCTCTCGCCCGACGGCCTGCTGCCCGAGACGGTCGAATATCCCGACCATCCCTGGTTCATCGGCGTGCAGTACCATCCCGAGCTGAAGTCGCGCCCCTTCGAGCCGCACCCGCTCTTCGCCAGCTTCATCGAGGCGGCGAAGGCCCAGAGCCGCCTGGTCTGACACAAGAGGTTGTCTGGCAGTTTCGGGCGCTTTCCCGCTCGGAGCCGCCCTTGTCATTCCGGGGCTTCGCGTAAGCGAAGAACCCGAAACCCACGACCGGGCGAGCCGTTTGCAGCCGAACACATGATGTCTCACCCAGTCGTGGGTTCCGGGTTCGCGCCTGCGGCGCGCCCCGGAATGACAATCGTGTGGCGCGAAGCCGCACCGACCAAGTATCCGGCGCATCCTCTCTTTGAATGACGGCTTGTGCCGTTCTCCTGTTACCCTGAGAATAGGCTGCCTCGTCGACCTGTGGTCGGCGCGGCGGCACAGGGCAGGGGGGCAGAGCGGCATGACGATCTCGATGGCGGGCCTGCCCGCGTTCCTTCTGTACTTCATCGTTGGCGCGGCCCTGATCGCCGCCTTCGTCGCGGTCTACCTACGGATGACCGCCCATGACGAGATCGCCCTGATCCGCGGCGGCAATCTCTCGGCGGCGGTCGCGCTCGGCGGCAACACGGTCGGCTTCTCGCTGCCGCTGGAACAGGCGATCTCGCAGGCCAGCAGCATTCCCGACTGCGTGCTCTGGGCGGCTGCGGCGATGATCATCCAGTTCGCGGCCTATGGTCTGGCGCGGCTGCTGATACCGGAGCTGTCGCGCAAGATCGAGGAGGACCGCTTGCCTTCGGCCGTCATGCTCGCCGTGATCGCCGTCGTCTCCGGGACGCTGGCCGCGGCCAGCATGACGGAATGAGGCGGCCATGAAGCGCTCCTCCCAGATCGGGCTCGCGGCCGCCGGCGTCCTCCTCGTCGCCACCGTCTGGTCGATGACATCAGAGGATACGCAGGAGAATCTCGTCTATAACAGCCTGAGCGATTGCCGGGCGGCCGGGCAGCTGACTGCCCAGCAATGCGAGACGGCCTTTTCGGAAGCGACCGCCGCGCGGCTCAAGGACGCACCGAAATTCCAGAGCCAGACCGCCTGCGAGGCGCAATACGGCGCCAATGGCTGCAGCTCCGCGACGATCGGCGGTGCGCAATACTTCATCCCGGCGCTCGCGGGCTTCATGCTGGCGCGCGGCCTCTCAGGCGGGCAGGCGCAGCCTCTGATGCCGCCGACCGCCGCCGCTTGCCCGCCGGGCTCGACCCAGCCCGAATGCCAGCAGGCGCGCTCGTCCTCGTCCAGCTCGTCGGGCGGCTACTATGGCGGCAGTAGTAGCAGCCGCTCGCGCGCCTATTCGACGACGTCCGGCCGCAGCATCACCGCAGCTTTCTCGCCCGGCGCCCGCAGCGGAAGCACAGCAGCGACCAGCACGGCCTCGCGTGGCGGCTTCGGCTCGATCGCGCGCTCCTTCTCCTCGCATTCCTCGTCCTGAGATGCGTCGCGTCACGCTGCCGCCACGCCCGGACTGGGTCGAGCAGGTCGAGCGCCTGGGCTTCGCCTTCCACACCATCGACGGCGAGACCTATTGGGACGAGAGCGCGGCGATCGCCTTCACGCTGGAGGAGATCGAGCGCGATATCGAGGCACCGACCGAGGCGATCGAGCAGCTCTGCTTCGCCTTCATCGACAAGGCGCTCGACCACGAGGAGATTCTGACCAAGCTCGCGATCCCAGCCGAGCACTGGGACTATATCCGCAGTAGCTGGCAACGCGGCGAGCGCAATCTCTATGGCAGGCTCGACCTCGCCTATGACGGGCGCGGGCCCGCGAAGCTGCTCGAATACAATGCCGACACCCCGACCGCCCTGTTCGAATCGAGCGTCGTGCAGTGGGACTGGCTGGAGCAGGCGATGGCGCGCGGCGCGATCCCGCGCGGCAGCGACCAGTTCAACTCGCTGCACGAGCGCCTGATCGCGGCCTTTCAGGGCCTGCGCGAACCCTCGCCCTATCGCCTGCACCTGACCTGCGTGCAGGGCAGCCCCGAGGACAAGGGCACGGTCGACTACCTCGCCGATTGCGCCGTGCAGGCCGGGCTCGACGCCCGCTTCACCTATATCGAGGAGCTCGGCCTGCTCACCGACGGGCGCTTCTGCGATGGCGCCAACCAGCCGATCGAGACCCTGTTCAAGCTCTACCCCTGGGAATGGATGTTCCGGGAGAGCTACGGCAAGGCGCTTGCCGGTTCGGGCTGCCAGTTCATCGAGCCGCCCTGGAAGGCGATCCTGTCCAACAAGGGGCTGCTCGCCTGTCTCTGGGAGATGGAGCCCGGCCACCCCAACCTGTTGCCGGCCTTCTTCGAGGGTGATCCGCGCTGCGCCACGCTCTCGGCCCGGCAGGTCCGCAAGCCGCTTTATTCGCGCGAAGGCGCCAATGTCACGCTCATGGAGCGCGGCCGCGTGCTCGACAGCGACGACGGGCCCTATGGCGCCGAGGGCCATGTCCTGCAGGATGCCGCGACCAACCTGTTTTCCGCCGACGGCAACTATGCCGTGCTCGGCTCCTGGCTCGTCGCCTCGCAGGCCTGCGGGCTCTGTGTCCGCGAGGATGCCTCGCCGATCACCAAGAATACCTCGCGCTTCCTGCCGCACTATATCGAGCCCTGAACGCGCAACATCACCTCGCCCTGATCTGTGGTAGCCTTGGTTTCCGATACGCCTGTCGACGGAGCCTGCCATGCCTGCAAACGCCTCAACGCCCCGCGGTCTCGACCATCTCGTCATCGGCGTCCGCGATCTCGACGCCGCCTGGCACCTCTACGAGAAGCTCGGCTTCCGCGTCGGTGCCCGCAACCGTCACCCCTGGGGCACCGAGAACCGGATCGTGCAGTTTCCCGGCTCCTTCCTGGAGCTGGTGACGATCGCCGACGACACCGCGATCCCGCCGCATGGCGAGCGACGCTTCTCCTTCGGCGCCTTCGTGCGCGACGCGCTGGCGGGGCAGGGCGAGGGGCTTTCCATGCTGGTGCTGGAGAGCACCGACGCCAAGGCCGATGCCGCCGCCTTCAAGACGCAGGGCATCGGCGATTTCGAGCCCTTCTTCTTCGAACGCCGGGCGCGGCGCCCGGATGGCAGCGATGTCCGCGTTGCCTTCGAGCTGGCCTTCGCCGCCGATTCGCGCGCGCCGGAATGCGGCTTCTTCGTCTGCCAGCAATTCGAGCCGCAGAATTTCTGGAATCCGGAGTTCCAGCATCATCCCAACGGTGCGACGGCGCTCTCTGCCGTGGTGATGCTGGCCGAGGAGCCCGCCGTCCACCGCGCCTTCCTGACGGCCTTCAGCGGCGGCGCAGAGGTGCTGGAGGGCAACGAGGATTACGTGCTTGCGCTCCCGCGCGGGCGTATCGACGTGCTCGATCCCGAAGCGGCGCAGGGCGCCTATCATGTCGAGCCGGATACGACACCGGCCCGCTTCCTCGGCTTCTGCGTCTCGGTGCCCGATCTCGAAGCCGTGGCCGCGCGCCTGACCGAGAATGAAGTGTCGTTCCAGCGCGGCGAGGAGCGCCTCTTCGTGCCGGCCGAAGAGGCGTTCGGCTGCATGGTGGCGTTCGAGCAGGGGTAAGGCTGCGGCAGTTCGCCCGGCACCACCTCTGTCATTCCGGGGCGCGCCGTGGGCGCGAACCCGGAACCCACGACTGGGCAGGACATCCAGGACCCGATTGCAGCCGGCTCACCCCGTCGTGGGTTCCGGGTTCTTCGCTGCGCGAAGCCCCGGAATGACAGGCGTGATTCCAGGCCGGAACGACCCGTTCTCAGCCCTTCGCCTCGACCGGCGGCAGCGAGGCGAGCAGCCCGATCAGGGCGCGGTCATGCAGCACGACCATGCGCTCCTTCGGCTTCAGCCAGATCGCGGCGTCGTCGACCGTCTCGGCATCGACGAGCTTGGCCTGCGCCACGGCGCGGTCGGGCTCGATCTCGCCGCGCCGCCGCGACTGGCCGTAGGGCAGCATCAGCTCGTGCGCGTGACGCAGATCGGCATCGGCGTGGAGCGCCTTGATGCCGTCGGCCTCGTCGTAGCCAGCCTTCTCGAACTCGGCCTGCAACTCGTTGGCACGCGTCGCGATCGCGGGCGGGGCGCCTTCCTCCGGCGTCATCAGGAGCTTGTGGCGCTTGAGCCAGAGCCCGATCGCGAGCTGCCCCGAGGCCCAGGAGAGCGGGATCGCCAGCACGAGGCCGACGATCGTCGGGGACATCCAGGCGAAAAGCGAGGTCGCGATCATGAAGGCCGACAGGCCGGTCACGATGCCGAGCACGGTATGGGTCCGGTGCCGGCGAATGATGTCCTTCAGCGGGATCGAGCCGTCGTCGCGCCGCTGCGGGTTCCAGCCGGTGTCGCGGCCGAGCAGGATCTGGAAGACCGAGCCGGACTGGATCAGCATCATGATCGGCGCGAAGAAGGCCGAGAACAGAACCTCGATCAGCGCCGAGACGATCAGGCGGATCGAGCCGCCGCCGGCCTGCCTGAGCTTGGTGTTGAACAGCGTCAGCAGGAGGCCGAACAGCTTCGGCGCCAAGAGGATCGCCATGGTGATCGCGAACAGGCGCAAGGCGCGCTCGGGGTCGAAGCGCGGCCAGACCGGGAAGAGCGTGAACTCCTGCGTGAAGTATTCAGGCCGCGCGTAGTTGACCTGCAGCACGATCAGGATGCCGACCACGAGCTGCATCAGCCAGAGCGGCGAGGCGAGATAGCCCATGATGCCGGTGGCGAAATGCTGGCGCGTCGGCATGACGAAGCCCTTGGCGCCCATGATCCGCGAATGCTGGAGGTTGCCCTGGCACCAGCGCCGGTCACGCACGGAGATGTCGATCAGCGAGGGCGGGCTTTCCTCGTAGGAGCCCGTCAGGTCCGGCAGCATGTAGACCGACCAGCCGGCGCGGCGGATCAAGGCCGCCTCGACGAAGTCGTGGCTGAGCACATGGCCGCCGAAGGGCGGCTTGCCCTTCAGGTCCGGCAGGCCGCAATGGTCGGCGAAGGCCCGCGTCCTGATGATCGCGTTATGGCCCCAGTAGTTGCCGTCGCGACCGGACCACATGGCGAGCCCGGTCGCGATGACCGGTCCGTAGACCCGCGCCGCGAATTGCTGGAGGCGGGCGAAGAAGGTGTTGCGGTTGATGATCAGCGGCAGCGACTGGATGATGCCGGCATCGGGATCGTTCTCCATCGCGGCGGCAAGCCGCACGATGCAGGTGCCGGTCATCAGGCTGTCCGCGTCGAGCACGACCATATGCTCGTAGAGCCCGCCCCAGCGCGTCACGAAATCGGCGATATTGCCGGCCTTGCGATGATGGTTCTTCGGCCGGTGGCGATAGTAGACACGGCTGTTCGGCCCGAGCCGCTCACGCAGCGCCAGGAAGGCGCGCTCCTCAGCCACCCAGACATCCGGGTTGGTGGTGTCGGAGACGATGAAATAGTCGAAATGATCGCCGAGCCCGGTTGCCTCGACCGATTCACGGATCGCCGCCACGGCCGCGAAGATGCGCGCCGAGGATTCGTTGTAGATCGGCATCACCACGACGGTGCGGTGCTTCAGCGTCTCCGCGCGATCCGCCCGGCCGGCGCCGAACAGGACGCCGAAGAAGCCCAGCAGCGCGCTGGTGAAGGCGAGCGCGATCCAGGAGAAGTTGATCGTGAACAGCACGAGCAAGGCGTACTGCAGCGAGGTCGTGCGGCTGACCGACACGACATTGTACATTTCCCAGGCGCCATAGGCGGTGAGCGCGAGCCCGCCGCCGAAGACGAAGAGGCGCTTCAGCCAGGGTGTCTTCCAGTTGCGCGGATCGGCCGGCGCGCGGCGGTCCGAAGCGTTCCAGCTGCGGAACGACTGCACCGGCATGATCAGCGGCTCTTCCGGCGGCGTCGCCGGCTCGCGGGCCACGCTGTAGCTGCGCTGTTCCGTTTCCATGGCGTCGCGGCGGGCTGCCGTTACCAGGTCCATCGATTCAACCAAGTCTCAGAGACGGGCTGACCGCCCGATTGCAGGACGAGCCGGAGCTCGGACAGATTGTCGTTGCCGGGATCGACCTCGAAGCCGACCCGCATCAGCTTGCGCTCCGGATAAGGCCACAGGCGGACATTGTGGACCGCGCCGGGCTGGGCCGTGATCGTCGCCCGCGTCGAGGCGACGAGGGCGGCGTCGGCGAGCCGGTCGCCGGTGAACTCGACGATGAAGCGCCGACGGCGCCCCTGCGAACCCTTGCCCTGCCGCGAGCGGGTGGCGAGCGCCAATGGCGGACGCTCGGGCGGCTGCCAGCACCAGGCCTGGCGGTAGCTCAGAGAGGTCTCGCTGCCGGCCGCCAGCGGCTGCTTCGGCCGCCAATAGGTGATGATGTTCTTGTTGACCTCGGAATCGCTGGGTATCTCGATCAACTGAACCGAGCCCGCACTCCAATCCCCAAGCGGCTCGTTCCAGACGCTGGGCCTGAGCTCGAAGCGCTGGTCGTCATCCTGGAAGGCGGCGGGATCGCGCTCGCGCTGGACGAGGCCGAAACCCCTCGGGTTCTCATCGACGAAGGAGGAGACTTGCAGGGTGGCAGGATTGTTGACCGGCCGGTAGATCCATTCGCCACCGCCCGACTGCATCTGCACGCCGGACACCTCGCCGATCGAGGAGCGGATGTCGTCGAAGACGCGCCGGCTTTGCGGACCGGAGAGGAAGGTCGCGCTCGTGCAGCCGAAGCCGACATGCTCCAGCGCCTGGCGCGCGAACAGCGTCATCTCGACATCGACGAAGGTGACGTCTCCGGGGCGCAGCGTCATCCGCACGGCGCCGGCGACGCTCTCCGAATCGAGCAGGCCGTGGATGACCAGCGAACCCACGGCAGGGCTCGGCCGCTCGATCCAGAACGCCCGGAAGAAGGGCAGTTCCTCGCCGCGTGTCTCGCCGGGCCGCAAGATCAGGGCGCGCGCCATCGCGCCGAAGTTCTGGCCGCGCGCCAGGGCGCGGAAGAAGGTGCCGCCCTGGAAGACGGCGACCTCGAAGGGCCGCTCCAGCCCGGCAGCGATTCGCATGCCCGAGAATTGCAGGTCGGCATTGGTCGGCGGTGGCGCGACCCGTCCGTAGTCGAACTTGCTGCGGTCGAAGCCGATGCGGCGCACCGTGCCGTCCTCGATCGTGAACAGGCTCACCGGATTGGAGAAGACGAAGCCGCGATGCAGCGGCTCGACCGTGAAGCCGCGATTCTCGCCGGCCCAGACCGTGCCGCCCGGTTGCATCCGGATGCCCGCATACTGATCGGCGGGCAGGGCGGCGTAGCCTTCCGGAAGGTCGTTGATGGCCAGCGGGATCAGCGGGCGCTGGGCCAGCGCCCTGGCGGCATCGACCACGAGCGCCGGGTCGAAACGCTGCCCGTCGACGAGAGAGGGAATGTTGAAGGAAGCCGCGCCCGTCGGGGCCTGTGCCGCGGCCGGGCCGGCCAGCGAGAGCAGCGCTGCGCCGCCAGCGGCGCCTTCCAGAAACTGCCTACGATTCAAGGGTTTCGACATGGGATCCAAACTACGCGGGCGACGCCCTCGCCCCTCGCGCTTCTAGAGCATTTCCAGTTCGCCTGAAAAGCCTTTCCGATCGGGAAGATGCACGCCTTTCGAATGGTGCGATCTATTGAAATCGAGCCGGGGTCAACCCGGCATGAGGGCCGTCCGGAAAAGGCGTCTTTCGCTGCGATTGAACTTTGGCAAAAGGTTCACGGATCGGCTATCCACGGCACCTGCAACGCAAGCATGCGTAAATTCGACTCTGATGCGCGGGCGATGATCCAACCATGCCTGCAAGGGAAACGAGAAACATGACCGAAATGCAGCCGGCCCGATCCTGCCTCGCGATCGTCCTGGCCGCCGGGGAGGGCACCCGCATGAAGTCGCGGGGACCGAAGGTGCTCCACGCGGTCGCTGGCCGTTCGCTGCTCGGCCATGCGCTGGCGGCGGTTTCGAAGGCTGGCGCAGATGCCGTCGCCGTCGTGATTTCCTCGGAACGCCCCGAAGTCGGTGAAGCGGCGCGCAAGCAGATTCCGCATGCGCAGATCGCGATCCAGCACGAGCGCCTGGGCACCGCCCATGCCGCGCTCGCCGCGAAGGCCGCCATAGCGGCCGGCCATGACGACGTCATCATCGCCTTTGGCGACACGCCGCTCGTGCGTCCCGAGACCTTTGCGGCCCTTCGCCGCGGCTTGAGAGAGGGCGCTGCCGTCGTCGCGCTCGGCTTCGAAGCCAAGGACCCGACGGGCTATGGCCGCTTTGTCGAGAAGGACGGTCATCTCGAGGCGATCGTCGAACACAAGGATGCCACCCCGGAGCAGCGCGCCATCACGCTCTGCAATGCCGGGCTGATGGCGCTCTCCGGCGAGCACGCCCTCTCGATCCTGGAAGCGATCGGCAGCCACAACGCCCAGGGCGAATTCTATCTCACCGATGCGGTCGAGGTCGCGCGCAAGCGCGGGCTCGACGCCATCGCGCTGCGGGCGCCCGAAAGCGAGGTCCAGGGCGTCAACGACCGCGTCCAGCTCGCCGCCGTGGAAGCGGATTTCCAACGTCGCAAGCGCCTCGCCGTGATGCTCGGCGGCGCGACGCTGATCGCGCCGGAGACGGTCTTCTTCAGCTATGACACGCAGATCGGCCGCGATGTCGTGATCGAGCCGAATGTCGTGTTCGGGCCAGGCGTGCGTGTCGATGACGGCGCGGTGATCCACGCCTTCTCGCATCTCGAGGGCGCCACGGTCGGGGCGGAGGCCAGCGTCGGCCCCTATGGCCGCCTGCGGCCGGGCGCGAGGCTCGCCGAGAAGGCCAAGGTCGGCAATTTCGTCGAGGTGAAGGAGGCCGATATCGGCCCGGGCGCCAAGGTCAGCCACCTCACCTATATCGGCGATGCCTCGATCGGCGCGGCTGCGAATATCGGCGCCGGCACAGTCACCTGCAATTATGACGGCTTCAACAAGGCGAAGACGACGATCGGCGCCAATGCCTTCGTCGGCTCGAACTCCTCGCTGGTGGCCCCGGTGACGATCGGCGAGGGCGCCTATGTCGGGTCCGGCTCGGTCATCACCAGCGACGTTGCGCCCGACGCGCTCGCCATCGGCCGCGGCCGCCAGGTCGAGAAGGAAGGCTGGGCGACCGCCTTCCGCGTCGCCGCTGCTGCCAGGAAAGCAGTCAAGAAAGCGGCCGAATAGTCTGAAATTGGAGCGGATCGGGCCATCCGCTGTTCACAGTTCGTCATGTAGATTGATTGGGCAGGCGCGCCGATCGCGGCTATGCGCTTTGCCGACAGCAATGGCTTGAGGGGTTCGTCCATGTGCGGCATCGTCGGGATTCTGGGCAAGGAAGCAGTGGCGACGCAGGTCGTCGAGGCCCTGCGGCGGCTTGAATATCGCGGCTACGATTCCGCCGGTGTCGCGACACTGGAAGCTGGCCAGCTCACCCGCCGCCGTGCCGAGGGCAAGCTCAAGAATCTCGAGATCCGCCTCTCGAACGAGCCGCTCGAAGGCTTGGTCGGCATCGGCCACACCCGCTGGGCGACCCATGGCAAGCCCAACGAGACCAATGCCCATCCGCATGCGACGCCGAAGCTCGCGGTCGTCCATAACGGCATCATCGAGAATTTCCGCGAGCTGCGCACCGAGCTTCAGGCCGACGGCTACGTCTTCGAGACGGAGACAGACAGCGAGATCGTCGCCCATCTCGTCACCCGCGAGCTCGATCGCGGCAAGTCCCCGGCAGATGCGGTCGCAGCGAGCCTCCCGCTCCTGCACGGCGCCTTCGCGCTAGCCTTCCTGTTCCAGGGAGAGGAAGACCTGCTGATCGGTGCCCGCAAGGGCTCGCCGCTGGCGGTCGGCATCGGCGACGGCGAGATGTATCTCGGCTCGGACGCACTGGCGCTCGCGCCCTTCACCAACCTCATCGCCTATCTCGATGAGGGTGATTGGGTCGTGCTCCACCGCCGTGGCGCGACTTTCTACGACAAGACCAACAAGCAGGTGAAGCGCCGCTCCCAGCGCGTCGCCGCCGGCGCCTTCCTGGTCGAGAAGGGCAATCATCGCCACTTCATGGCCAAGGAGATCTACGAGCAGCCCGAGGTCGTCGGCCACACGCTGACGCAGTATCTCGACATGGCCAATGGCAAGGTACGTCTGCCCTTCGGCGACCAGATCGACTGGAAGGGCCTGTCGCGCCTGACGATCAGCGCCTGCGGCACCTCCTATTATGCCGGCCTTATCGCGAAATACTGGTTCGAGAAGCTGGCGCGCCTGCCGGTCGAGATCGATGTCGCCTCAGAGTTCCGCTATCGCGAGGCGCCGCTGCCGGACCACGGCCTGGCGCTCTTCGTCTCGCAGTCCGGCGAAACCGCCGACACTCTGGCCGGGCTGCGCTATGCCCGCCAGAACGGGCAGGTCATCCTTTCGGTCGTCAACGTGCCGACCTCGACGATCGCGCGCGAGAGCGATGCCGTCGCGCCGACCCTTGCCGGCCCGGAGATCGGCGTCGCCTCGACCAAGGCCTTCGTCTGCCAGCTCGCGGTTTTCGCCTCGCTCGCGCTTGCCGCAGCCCGCGCCCGCGGCACGCTCTCAGCCGAGGACGAGGCCCGTCATGTACAGAATCTGATCGCGCTGCCGGGGTTGATGGCCCGCGCGCTGCAGCTCGAGCCGCAGATCGAGCAGCTCGCGCAGAAGCTCTCGCGCGCCAAGGACGTGCTCTATCTCGGCCGTGGCACCAGCTTCCCGCTGGCGCTGGAAGGCGCGTTGAAGCTCAAGGAAATCAGCTACATCCACGCCGAAGGTTATCCGGCGGGCGAGCTGAAGCACGGCCCGATCGCGCTGATCGACCAGGACATGCCGGTCATCGTCGTCGCGCCTCATGACGCGCTGTTCGAGAAGACCGCCTCCAACATGCAGGAGGTCGCGGCGCGCGGCGGCCGGATCATCCTCGTCACCGACGCGAAGGGCGCCGCCGAATGCGGCATCGAGCCGGAGGCGACGATCATCATGCCGGATATGGACCCGACCTTCGCGCCGGTCGTCTACGCCCTGCCGATCCAGATGATCGCCTATCAGACGGCGGTTTTCATGGGCAAGGACGTCGACCAGCCGCGCAACCTGGCGAAATCCGTCACGGTGGAGTGAGGCGAGGCCTCAACAACACTCCTTAGTCCGAAAACACGCGGGTCATCCCGGACAAGCGGCGAAGCCGCGCTGATCCGGGATCCATGCCTGAGCCTCCATCGGAAGCGTTCCGGCATGGGTCCCGGGTCTTCGCTTCGCTACGCCCGGGATGACGCGGTGGTGGTCTTGAGAGCGACTTGCTTGGCTCAGGCCTCGGGCCGGCTCGCCACGTAGAGGCCCGCACCAACCAGACACAGCGCCGCCGTCGCGACAGCGATCGGTGGCGCACTCGTTTGCGTCAGCAGGATAAGGCTCAGCGCCATCGAGCCGCAGGCGAGATATTTCGCGCGCCGGGCGATGGCGCCGGTCTGGCGCCAGCGCAGGACATGCGGCCCGAGTTTCGGATGGCCGATCAGCCAGACCTCGAATCGCGGCGAGGATTGCGAGAAGCACCAGGCCGCGGCGATCAGGAAGATCGTGCCGGGCATCAGCGGCAGGATGAGCCCGATGACCCCGAGCGCCGTGCACACCCAGCCCACAGTAAACAGCAGCGGCCGCGACCATCGGCGTCGCGGCTGATCGGGCTCGGTCACGGCCTCATCCTTGCTTGTCCTAAATGCGGGGCTGGCCGATAACGCTCCCTCGCTTATCGTGTCATATCACGGCGCAATGTCGCGTCCGCAAGCGGGAGCGAGGTCGCACCGGTGGGGTGAGGAAACGAATGACAGCCGGCCCGCCCGACCCGCGCCTGATCCTGACGACGGAAATCCTGCGCCCGACCTGGGGTGCGCGGCTGCGCCGCTATTTCCTGACCGGGCTCGTCATCGCCGCACCGCTCGCCATCACGGCCTCGGTGACCTGGTGGTTCATCAATTTCATCGACGGGCTGGTGAAGCCCCTCATCCCGAATTCCTACCTGCCCGATGCCTATCTGCCCTATCCGATTCCGGGATTCGGGCTCGTGATCGCGCTGGTCGGGCTGACATTGCTCGGCTTCCTCACCGCCAATCTCGTCGGGCGCTCGCTCCTGAATGCCGGCGAAGCGATCCTCGACCGCATGCCGGTGGTGCGCAGCCTCTACAAGGGCGTGAAGCAGGTCTTCGAGACGATCTTCTCGCAGTCGGGCACCTCGTTCCGCAAGGTCGGCATGGTGCAGTTCCCGCAGCCGGGCATGTGGTCGATCGTCTTCATCGCGCAGGACGCGGCGCCCGAGATCGCCGGGCGCCTGCCGGATGGAGACGAGCAGATCGGCGTCTTCCTGCCCTGCACGCCGAACCCGACCACCGGCTTCTTCTTCTACCTGCCGCGGCGCGAGGTCGTCGAACTCTCGATCTCGGTCGAGGACGGCGCCAAGCTGATCATGTCGGCCGGGCTGATCCGGCCCGGCGAACAGAACGGCAAGCCGAAGCTCGAAACGAAGCCGCCGGTCAGCGCTTGAGCGGCACCCAGATCTCGACGGTGCCGTTGCCGGTCGTGCCGTCGAAGCGCTCATCCATGCGCTCCAGCGTGACGCCCATCGCGGGCTCGCGTCCGGATTTCGGGAACCAGTCCTGCCAGATCGCCTTGTAGGTCTGGGCGATGCCGGTGATGTGGCCCTTATGCTCGAACACCGCGCAGAGCTGCTCCGGCACGCTCAGCCGCGCGAACTCGTCGGTGAGATCCCCGAAGGAAGAGACCTCGGCCCCGGCGATATAGTCGAAGGCGCCGCTATCGTCGCAATTATAGCTCGCGCCATAGGCGACATGGCCGCGCTGGCCGGGGATATGGCCGAAATACTGAGCGATCTTCTGCCAGAGCAGCGGGATACCTTGCGTCTTGTCCATCGAGAAATGGCCGCTGAACCCGGCGATCAGCAGGGGCTTGCCGGTGACGATGCGCGGCTCGGCGATGGGGGCGGGGGTGATGTCATGCATGTTCAGCGACTCCACGAGGGCGAGCGATGAGAGGTCGCGCCGGGCGCGCAATTCTTCCGGCGTGAGGCCGAACTGCTCGCGAAAGGCGCGGGTGAAGGCTTCGTGGGAGCCATAGCCCCAGTCGAGCGCGACCGAGAGGATGTCGGGCGCACCATCGGCGAGCTGGCGCGCCGCCTCCGACAGTCGGCGCTCGCGCACATAGCGCATCACCGAACGACCGGTCGCCGCGCCGAAGGCCCGGCTGAGATGGAAGCGCGAGACGCCGCTGACCTCGGCGATCTCGTCGAGCGTGAGTTCAGCGGTGAAACGGCTCTCGATGCACCAGATGGCTGCCTTGACCGGGTCCATGTTCTCTCCACGAAGTGGCGGCACCATGGCGCAGGCAAGACCGCCGCGCTTGATCAGGATTGCTGCAAATCCAGCATCACGGTTCACAGATTTTTTCTACCGACGACATAGGCTTTCGGGATGACGAGGCAATCTTACGAAGCTTGGCTCAACGCCTCGAACATCACCGCCTTGCTGCTCGTCGGGCTGGTCGAGGTTGCTGCGGTGCTGACAGCCGGGCTTTGGCAGTTAGCTACCCAAATGCCATGGAGCGCTGGAAGCTGTGCGTATCTGATCGGCATGTGGCCGGACAGGGGTGCGCTTACGGACTTGCTGTCGAGAGCCGACGATGCGTCACAGGCTGCCCTTTGCACGGTGGGGCTTTTCCCAAGAATTTCCTGCGTTTTGGCTCTGCCTATCGGCCTGATCTGGATGACGACGTACTGGGTAATTAGGGTGAGTCAGACAGGTTCTCCTTTCGTGCTGGGCGACGATCTCATTCGATTGTTCTTCATCGCCGTTTGTGTCGGCAAATTTGCAACCGGGCCATATTCAGCTTTGATTTCCGGGGACATCAGCTTGGGTGTGCTGATCGCAGTTTATCTTCTTGCTTCCCTAGTGCAGGTGTTCGTTGTTTTCTTGTTCCAGAGGAGGTTGAACGAGTTGGTGTTCATCTCCCTGCGAGATTGAAGTACTTTAGCCTGCCCGCAGCAGCCGGATCGCGACGTCACGCTCGAACAGATAGAGCAGCACGCGGATCGCCTGACCGCGCGGCGTCTCCAGATGCGGATCGCGCTCGATCAGTAATCGTGCATCGTCGCGCGCCGCCGCCAGCAGGTCGCCATCGATCTCCGGCCGGGCGATGCGCCAGTCCGGCGAGCCGGACTGCTTCGTGCCGAGCACTTCGCCCTCGCCGCGCAGCCGCAGGTCTTCCTCGGCGATGCGGAAACCGTCCTCGGTCTCCCGCATGATGGTGAGCCGCGCCTCGGCGACCGGGCCGAGCGGCCCCTTGTAGAGCAGCAGGCAGGTCGAGGCGGCTTGCCCACGCCCGATGCGCCCACGCAGCTGATGAAGCTGGGCGAGGCCGAAGCGCTCGGCATGCTCGATCACCATGACGCTGGCATTGGGCACGTCGACACCGACCTCGATCACCGTGGTCGAGACGAGGATGCGGGTTTCGCCGGCGACGAAGGCGGCCATGGCGGCGTCCTTGTCACGGCCGGGCATCTGGCCGTGCAGCAAGCCGACCTTGTCGCCGAAGATTTCGCGTAGTGCCTCGTAGCGCTCCTGCGCGGCGGCGACGTCGAGCGTGTCGGATTCCTGCACGAGGGGGCAGACCCAATAGGCCTGCGCACCGCTCTCGACCGCACGGCCGATGGCCCCGACGACCTCGTCATAACGCTCGGAGGAGACGGCGCGGGTGACGATCGGCTTCCGGCCCGCCGGCTTCTCGGAGAGGATCGAGATATCCATGTCGCCGAACCAGGTCAGCGAGAGCGTCCGGGGGATCGGCGTCGCGGTCATCACCAGCACGTCCACCGCCTCGCCCTTGGAGCCGAGCAGCAGGCGCTGGTGCACGCCGAAGCGGTGCTGCTCGTCGACCACGGCGAGCGCCAGATCACGGAAGGCGACGCCCTCCTGGAACAGCGCATGGGTACCGACGGCGATATCGATCGAGCCATCCGCCAGTCCGGCGAGCACCTGCTTGCGTCCGGCGCCCTTCTCGCGCCCGGTCAGCAGCGCGAGCTTCAAGCCGGCCTTCTCGGCCAGCGGCGCCAAGCGCTCGGCATGCTGGCGGGCGAGGATTTCGGTTGGCGCCATCAGGACGGATTGCCGTCCCGCCTCGGCGGCCGCCGCCATCGCCATCAGCGCGACCACGGTCTTGCCGGAACCGACATCGCCCTGGAGCAGGCGCAGCATCTTCTCCGGCTTGGCCATGTCGGAATGGATGTCGGCGATCGCCTTGCGCTGGCCCTCGGTCAGCTCGAAGGGCAGGGCGGACTGGATGCGGAAACGCACGCCCCCGTCGCCGGTGGTGGCACGGCCTGCGATCTTCTTCTGTTGGCGGCGGACAAGCGCGAGCGCGATCTGGCTCGCCAGCAATTCGTCATAGCCGATGCGACGGCGCGCGACCGTATCGCCCTCGGCGGCCTTCCGGTCGACCGGGTGATGCAGGGCCTCGATCGCTGCGTGGAAGGTTGGAAAGTCGCTCCTGGCGAGGAAGGCCGGGTCCTGCCATTCCGGCATCTCCGGACAGCGCTCGGCCGCCGCCTGCACGGTCCGCATCATCATGCGCTGGCCGATGCCTTCGGTCAGCGGATAGACCGGTTCGAAGGCGGGCAGGGTCGCCGCGAGCTTGGGGTCGAGGATGCGTTCGGGATGCACCATCTGGCGCATGCCCTCCCAGAGTTCGAGCTTGCCCGAGATCAGGCGGTAGGCGCCGATCGGCAGGGTCTGAGCGAGATGCCGGGAATCGGCATGGAAGAAGACGAGCGTGACGTCGCCGGTCTCGTCCTCGACGATGATGCGATAAGGCGCCTTCTTGCCGGCTGGCGCCGGGCGATGCTCGCTGACGCGGGCCGTGAAGGTCGCGACATCGCCGACGGGTGTATCCGCGATCGAGGGGCTCGGCCTACGGTCGACCGCGCCGGTCGGGAGCTGGAATAGCAGGTCGACGACGCGCGCCGGCCTCGTCTCGTCGCCGAGAAACTTGTCCAGCACCTTGCCGAGCTTGGGCCCGACACCGGAGAGCGTCGTGACGGGGGCGAAGAGCGGATCGAGGATCGAGGGGCGCAAGACGTCTCGGCAATTGTCAGGAGCGCGAAGATCGCGGCCGCTTCGCCGCTGACTTCGCCGGGTTGCGTCGCTATATAGCCTGCTCAGGCAGGCTCCGCGACGGGGCCGGCCCTATGATCATTGCGCCATCCCCCAAGGTTTTTGCCCGAGGTTCTCATGTCCGGCTCGACCCGCTCCAGCGCCGATCTCGACCCGCGCCGCCGCAAGATCCTGTTCCGTGCCTGGCATCGCGGCATGCGCGAGATGGACCTGATCATGGGCCGCTTCGCCGATGAGGCCATCGCCGGCTTCAGCGATGCCGAGCTCGACGAGTTCGAGCGGCTGATCGAGGTGCTGGACCGGGACCTGCTGAGCTGGGTGACCGGGGAGGCGCCCGTGCCATCGAATTACGACACGGACCTGTTCCGCAAGCTCAAGGCCTTCCACCATCACGACAAGCCGATTCATGTGTGAGGGCTCGGCCGGCCTCCACCGTTGTCATTCCGGGGCTTCGCGCAGCGAAGAACCCGGAACCCACGACCGGGTGAGCCGCTTGCAAACGAACACCGCAGTCGCACCCAGTCGTGGGTTCCGGGTTCGCGCCTGCGGCGCGCCCCGGAATGACAAGCGATAGTCAAAAACTGAAGCGTACCGATGAGCATTCCTCCTCCCAGCCAGATCGCCAAGCCCCAGCTCGACCGCCTGCTCGATGCGCTCAACCGCGGCGACAAGCCGACGTTGGCCGGTGTGCCGGATGGCTTCGACGCCGTCGTGCTGGCCGACCTGACCCGCGCGCGCGCCAAGAAGGCGGAAGGCGCAGCGCTGCTCGTCTTCATCGCCCGCGATGGCCAGCGCCTGCAGGTGCTTGAGAATGCGCTGCAATTCGTCGCGCCGGATCTCGAGGTGATGAGCTTCCCGGCCTGGGACTGTCAACCCTATGACCGTGTCTCGCCGGCGCCTGCCATCGTCGCGCACCGGATGACGACGCTGTCGCGCCTCGCCAAGACCAAGTCGGGCGAGCGGCCGCGCCTGCTGCTGACCACCGTCAACGCCGCGCTCCAGCGCGTGCCTGCTTTCGGCAAGGTCGCCTCGGAGAGCTTCTCGGCCGCACCCGGCAACGTGGTCGATACCGAGCAACTGGCGCGCTGGCTCGACATCAACGGATATCTACGGACCTCGACCGTGCGCGAGACCGGCGAATTCGCCGTGCGCGGCGGCATCGTCGACCTGTTCCCGCCGGGCATGCCGGCGCCGATCCGGCTCGACTTCTTCGGCGACACGCTGGAATCGATCCGCACCTTCGATCCGGAGACGCAGCGCACCACCGGGCAATTGCGCGGGCTCGATCTCGTGCCGATGTCCGAAGCGCAGATGACGAGCGAGAGCATCCGCCGCTTCCGCCAGTCCTATATCGCGACTTTCGGCACGCCCGGCCGCGACGACACCCTCTATGAAGCCGTCAGCGAAGGCCGCCGCCCGGCCGGCCTGGAGCATTGGCTGCCGCTGCTGGCGGAGAAGCTCGACACGCTCTTCACCTATCTGCCCGACGTGCCGCTGGTGCTCGACCATCAGGCCGAAGATGCGGTCGGCGAGCGCATCAGCCTGATCAAGGACTATTACGACGCCCGCAAGGCGGCGCTGGAGCAGGGCGGGGGCGGCGGCATTCCCTACAAGCCGTTGCCGCCGGACGCGCTCTATCTCTCGCCGGCCGACTGGCGCGCGGTGATGGATATCTCGGGCGTCGCCAGCCTGACGCCGTTCCAGTTGCCCGATAGCGAGGGCAAGCTGATTCTCGATCTCGGCGGCAAGCAGGGCCGCAGCTTCGCGGCCGAGCGTACCGCCGATGCCGGCGGCGTCTTCGATGCTGCGGTCGCCCATGTGAAGGCGCTGGAGGCGGACGGCAAGCGCGTCATCCTCGCCGCCTGGTCGGAGGGCTCGCGTGAGCGGCTGGCGCATGTGCTGGCCGATCACGGCCTCAAGAGCACGCAACTGACCGGCTCGCTGCGGGCCGCCTTCGACCTCAAGCCCGGCACGATCGCGCTCGCGGTCTGGGGCTTCGAGACCGGCTTCGAGGCCGGGCGGCTCGCGGTGATCGGCGAGCAGGATATCCTTGGCGACCGCCTCGTCCGTCCGCGCCGCAAGACCAAGCGCCCGCAGGACTTCATCGCCGAATTGTCCTCGCTCGCGCCGGGCGACCTCGTCGTCCATGTCGATCACGGCATCGGCCGCTTCATCGGCCTGCAGACGATCACGGCGGCAGGCGCGCCGCATGACTGCCTCGAAATCCATTATGCCGGCGATTCCAAGCTCTTCCTGCCGGTCGAGAACATCGAGCTTCTGTCCCGCTACGGCTCCGAGGATACCGAAGTCCAGCTCGACCGGCTCGGCGGCGGCGGCTGGCAGGCGCGCAAGGCCAAGCTCAAGCAGCGCATCCGCGAGATGGCCGGCAAGCTCATCCAGATCGCGGCGGCCCGCGCGCTCAAGGATGCGCCGCGCCTCATCCCGCCCGCCGGCGTCTATGACGAGTTCTGCGCCCGCTTCCCCTACGAGGAAACCGAGGACCAGCAGAACACCATCGACGCCGTGCTGGACGATCTCGCGGCCGGGCGCCCGATGGACAGGCTGGTCTGCGGCGATGTCGGCTTCGGCAAGACCGAGGTCGCGCTGCGTGCCGCCTTCGCCGCGGCACTGAACGGCAAGCAGGTCGCGGTCGTGGTGCCGACGACGCTGCTCGCGCGCCAGCATTACCGCAACTTCGCCGATCGCTTTGCCGGCTTGCCGGTTCATGTCGGACAGGCCTCGCGCTTCGTCGGCTCGGCCGATCTCAAGGCGGTGAAGCAGGGCGCCCGCGACGGCACCATGGATATCGTCGTTGGCACGCATGCGCTGCTCGGCAAGGGCGTCGACTTCAAGGATCTCGGCCTCGTCATCGTCGATGAGGAGCAGCATTTCGGCGTTGCCCATAAGGAGAAGCTGAAGGAATTGCGCGCCGAGGTGCATATGCTGACGCTCTCGGCGACCCCGATCCCGCGCACGCTCCAGCTCGCCATGACCGGGGTGCGCGAGCTCTCGATCATCGCGACGCCGCCAGTCGATCGCCTGGCTGTGCGCACCTTCGTCACGCCCTTCGATCCGCTGATCGTACGCGAGGCGCTGCTGCGCGAGCGCTACCGGGGTGGGCGCTCCTTCTATGTCGTGCCGCGCATCGAGGACATCGCCGACGTCAAGGACTTCCTCGACAAGCAGGTGCCTGAGTGCAAGGTCGGCATCGCCCATGGCCAGATGGCGGCGGGCACGCTGGAAGACGTGATGACGGCCTTCTACGAGGGCCAGTACGACATCCTGCTCTCGACCACGATCGTCGAGTCGGGCCTCGATATCCCGACCGCCAACACGCTGATCGTCCACCGCGCCGACATGTTCGGCCTCGCTCAGCTCTACCAGTTGCGCGGTCGCGTTGGCCGTTCGAAGACCCGCGCCTATGCGCTCTTCACCGTGCCGGCCAACCGCAAGCTGACCGAGCAGGCCGAGAAGCGCCTCAAGGTGCTGCAATCGCTCGACACGTTGGGCGCCGGCTTCCAGCTCGCCAGCCACGACCTCGATATCCGTGGCGCCGGCAACCTGCTCGGCGACGAACAGTCCGGCCATATCAAGGAGGTCGGCTACGAACTCTACCAGCAGATGCTGGAAGAGGCCGTGGCGGCGCTCAAGGCCGGCATCGAGTTCGAGACAGAGACGCAATGGTCACCGGCGATCCAGGTTGGCGCGCCCGTCATGATTCCCGAGCACTATGTTGCCGACCTGACGCTGAGGCTGACGCTCTACAAGCGGCTCTCGACCATGGACGACGATGCCGAATTGCAGTCCTTCGGCGCCGAATTGGTCGACCGCTTCGGCCCGCTGCCGGAGGAGGTCAACCAGCTCCTGGAGATCGTCGCGATCAAGGCGCTCTGCAAGCGCGCCAATGTCGAGAAGGTCGAGGCCGGGCCGAAGGGCATCATTGTCGCCTTCCGCAACAATGAGTTCGCGAATCCGGAAGGGCTGGTTTCCTATGTCGCGAAGATCGGCACGCTGGCGAAGGTCCGCCCTGACATGCGCGTCGTCTTCATCGACGATTTCGACACTGTCGAGCAGCGTCTCAAGGCGACGCGCCGGCTGCTGACCGATCTCGCGCGGATCGCGGAACGGAAGAAGGCGGCCTGAGCGGGCGGCGAACTTCTCCCGTCATAGAAATCCCTCGCGGGTCATCCCGGACAAGCGGCGAAGCCGCGCCGATCCGGGATCCATGCCGGAGCCTGTCGAATAGAGGTTCCGGAATGGATTCCGGGTTCTCCCTTCGGTCGCCCGGGATGACCCGCGTTGGGTCATTCTCTAAAGGTCGAAGAACACCGTCTCGTTCTCGCCGGCGAGGTTGATGTCGAGCCACCATGTCCCGTCCGGCTTGTGCTGGGCGATCAGGGTGTGGCGGCGCGCCTCGGGCACGAGCGCGAGGATCGGGTCGGTCTCGTTGCCCTCGCCATCGGCGAAATAGAGCCGCGTCGGCAACCGCTTCAGCAAGCCGCGGCCGAAGACCGAGAGCGCGATATGCGGCGCCTGAAGGCTGTTGCCGGGGCCGGGCACGCGGCCGGGTCGGATCGTGCGGAAACGGTAGACGCCGTCCTTGTCGGTCGAGGCGCGACCGAACCCGACGAAATGCCGGTCGAGCGCCACATCCGCGCGGTCGTCGTCCGGGCTGGCATAGCGACCCTTGGCGTTGGCCTGCCAGATCTCGATCATCGCGTCTTCGATCGGCTTGCCGTCGGCATCGTAGACGCAGCCGGCGAGCGCGATGACCTCGCCCTCGGGTTGACCCGAGACATTCGAGCCCGAGAGCAGGAAATGCCCCGGCGGCATCAGGTCGGGGCGGGCGCCCATCTCGGAACGACCAACGAGATCGGCGCCGCCCTTCCAGGGCAGGCCGTAATGGAAATAGGGGCCGACCGTCTGCCACGGCGTCTGGCCGAAGATCGACGGGTCCTGGCTGTCCTGCCGCGGCGCGGCGTTGCGGGATTCCAGATCCCCGCCGGAAGAGTCAGTGATCGTCGTCATGGTCGTCCTCGAACGGCGTCTGGTCGCGGCCCTTGAGCACGATGTCGAAGACATAGCCCAGCGCCCAGTTCGGCTCGGTGGTGCCGATGTCGAAGCGCGAGACCATGCGCTGGCGATAGGGCATCGGCACGGCATTCGCGATCGGGTCGATCTCGATCAGCGGATCGTCGGGGAAATACATCTGCGTGACCAGCCGCGTCGCGAAAGCGGGGCCCAGCAGCGAGAGATGGATATGGGCCGGGCGCCAGGCGTTCTTGTGGTTGCCCCAGGGATAGGCGCCGGGCCGGATCGTGACATAGCGATAGCGGCCCTGCTCGTCGGTGATCACCCGGCCGACGCCGGTGAAATTCGGATCGAGCGGCGCCGGCCAGTCGTCCTTGGCGTGGATATAGCGGCCGGCGGCGTTCGCCTGCCAGATCTCGACGACGGTGTTCGGCACCGGCCTTCCGTCCTCGTCGAGCACGCGGCCGGTCACGACGATGCGCTGACCCTGCGGCTCCGCCTTGTGCTGGGTGGTGAGGTCGGCCATCGCCGGGCCCATCAGACGCGACCAGTCGGTCGGCCCGGTCACCTCGGTCAGTGTCTGCGGGATCACGATGGGCGCCTGCCGCGGGCCGCGCGCCACAGTCGAACGGTAATCCGGGGAGAGCGAGGCCGGCTGTCCGGCATCGAGCCCCGCATAGGGAAGGATCAGGCTGCTCATGCGGCTTCTCTCCTCAGCCATGGCTCGGTGCGGGGACGCTGATCGGGCGCGCGAGCCTTGATTGCGCGGTGAGCCGGATGCCGGCATTGGCGGCGCCATATCCGGCATAACCGTCGCGCTGGACGATCTCGAAGAACAGCCCGCCATCCAGCGTCTGGGTATAGGCCTGCCGGAACGCGCCGCCGGCATCGCTGTCATAGAGGATGTTCAGCGCCTTCATCGCGTCGATCTCCTCGCCCGTCAGGTCGGAGCGGGCTTCGAGGTCGTCATAGTAGTTCTCGGGGATGGGTAGCATGGCGACACCATTGGCAACCAGCCGCTTGACGGTCGCGGCGATGTCGTCGGTCGCGAAAGCGATATGCTGCACGCCGGAGCCGAAGAAATCGGTGATGAAGCGGGCCGAGAGTGTGCGGTGGCTCTGCGAGCCGTTGAGGATGAGCCTGAGGCCATGGCCGTTCCTGCCATCTAGGCCGCTCTCGATCACCTGGCTCTGGACCACGCCGCCGGGATCGAGCACGGCCTGGCTCGGCGTCTTCCGCGTCTCGAACAGCGAGGAGTAGAACAGCAGCCAGGTCAGCATCTCCTCGTATTGCATGCTCTGCGAGACATGGTCGACGCCGGTCAGCCCGGCATGATCAGAGGCTTCACCGGTCGCCTCGAAATCGACCTCCGCCCAGCGGCCGAGCGCCGAGGTGTGGTCGAGGAAATAGAGCAGGCTGCCGCCGAGCCCGCGCACGGCCGGAATGTCGAGTTCGCCCGGCCCGACAGCGCCGGCATGCGGCACATCGAGCAATGCGGTAGCGCGCGCGATCGCGGCCTGCGCATCCGGCACGCGCAAGGCCAGCGCGCAAACCGAGGTGCCGTGCGTGATCTGATAGCTATGGGCGAAGCCGTCGGCCTCGCTGTTCAGGACGATGCGGATATCGCCCTGTTTCCAGAGATCGACATCCTTGGAGCGATGCGCGCCGGCGCGTGCGAAACCGAGCGCCCGCAGCAGCCGCTCGAAACCCGGCCGCTCGGCCTCCGACACCGCGAACTCGATGAATTCGACCGCCTCGACCGGAGCCGGCGGCGGCATCGGCACGGCGCCGGGCACCGACTTGCCGACCTGTCGCGCGGTCTCATCGAGCAGCCAGATCAGCGAGCGATGACCATCGAGCGCGACGGAACGGGCCGAGCCGGCGCGGAAGCGATCGTTGAAGATTTCCAGCGAGAGCACGCCGTCATAGCCCGTCGCGGCCAGCGCGCGCATGAAGCCGGAGAGGTTCAGGTCGCCCTGTCCCGGCAGGCAGCGCCAGTGCCGGCTCCAGGAGAGCGGGTCCATCTGCAGCAGCGGCGCATCGGCCATCTGCACCATCGCGATCCTGTCGCGCGGAATCGTGCCGATCGCCGCGAGGTCGAGCCCGCGCGCCAGGATATGGAAGGAATCCAGCACGATCCCGACCTCCGGCCGGTTGGCGCGGCGCACGATCTCCCAGGCGTCGCGATAGTCGAAGACATGCCGCCCCCAGGCCAGCGCCTCGTAGCCGACACGCAGGCCGCGGCGCCCCGCACGCTCGCCCAACTCGGCGAAATCGGCGGCGAGCCGGTCGATGCCGGGCAGGGCTTCCGGCGAAACGCTGGAGCAGACGAAGAGCAGGTCCGTGCCCAATTCCTGCAAGAGATCAAACTTGCGCTCGGCCCGGTCGAAGACGCGCTGGCGGCGCCCTTCCGGCATGCCCTCGAAATCGCGGAAGGGCTGGCAGGTCACGATGGTCAGGTCGAGATCGGCACAGATGTGCCGGACTTCCGTCGGCGAGCCGGGGAAGGCGATCAGATCGTTCTCGAAAATCTCGACAGCCTTGAAGCCGGCGGCGGCGATGGCCTCGAGCTTTTCCTGGAGCGTGCCGGAGACGCAGACGGTGGCGATCGATGGAATCACGGGAGTGCCTCCTCTCAGGCCAGCTTGGCGACAGCGCGCAAATCCTCGGCCGTGGTCGAGGGCAGGCCGAAGAATTCCAGATAGGCGGGAATCTGCTCGAACAGCATGTCGGTACCGACCTGCACGGCGCAGCCGTGTGCGCGGGCCGCAGCCAGGAAGGGCGTGATCTCCTGCGCCATCACGACCTCGCCGACGAAGGCGGAAGCGGGCAGGCGGGAGATGTCGACCGGCAGCGGATCGTCCGGCTTCATGCCGAGCGGCGTGGCGTTGACAACGAGGTCGAAGCCATCGGGGTCGTTCGAGCCGGTAGCGACGCGAAGGGCAGGGTAGTGCGCCGTCAATCGCTGGCTGAGTTCTTCGGCTGCGGATGCCTGCCTGTCGAACAGGCCCAGCTCTGCCACACCGGCCTTCGCCAGCGAGGCGGCGATTGCCGAGCCGACGCCACCCGCGCCGACGACGAGCGCGCGGGCGCCATCTAACTTATGGCCCTTGCGCAGGACGCCGCGCACGAAGCCCTCGCCGTCGAACATGTCGCCACTGAGCCGGCCATCGGCTTCGAGCTTCACGGCATTGCAGGCGCCGGCGATCGCGGCGGTCGGCGAGAGCCTGTCGACGAGGCCGGTCGTGGTGACCTTGTGCGGCATCGTCACCAGCGCGCCATGGGCGTTGGACAGGCGGAAGAACAGCTTGAGGAAATCGGGATAATCCTCGCCGCGGCAGCCCATCGGCACGACGACGGCATCGATCCCCTCCCGCTGGAAATAGGGATTGTAGATCATCGGCGCCTTGAAGCTCTCGGTCGGGTAGCCGAGATGGCCGATCAATCGCGTCGTACCCTTGATCATGCGCCAGCCCTCGCAGACGCCGGCTCGGGGGCGATCTCGACCGGAGCGCCGCTGCGCGCCGCCCGCTTCACCGCCTCGATGACGGCGAGCGTCGCCAGGCCTTCGCGGCCGGAGACGAGCGGAGCTTCCTCGCCACGGATCACCGCACAGAAATGCCGGACCTGCGCCTGCAACGGGTCTTCGGGCACGAAGGGAATGCGTTCGCGCCTGAGAGGCTCCCACCAGCCACGCTTATCGCTATGGCTCCAGAGTTCGAGCGCAGGGATCGTCAGCGAACCATGCGTCCCGCCGATCTGGTAGCAGGACTGGTCCTGACGCGGATAGGCGGGGTTCTCGCCGGTGGTCAGCTCCCAGCTCCAGGGCGAAACTACGGTGTCGGAGGCGCTGACCGTGCCGAGCGCGCCATTGGCGAAGCGCAGGATCGCGACGGCCGTCTCCTCGGCCGGATTGCCGCGCACGGCGTTGGAACTCAGCGCCTGCACGCCGGTAATCTCACCGCAGAGATAGCGGAACAGGTCGATATCGTGGATCAGGTTGATCAGGATCGGGCCGGCGCCCTCCTGCCGGCGCCAGTCGACGTCGAAATAATCGTCCGGCTTCACCAGCCAGAACTGGCCGTTGAGTGTCAGGACACGGCCGAGCCGGCCGGCATCGATCGCCTCGCGCGCCTTCCGGATCATCGGGTTGTGGCGGCGGTGGTGGCCGACGAGCAGCGGCACGCCCGCCGCCTCGGCGGCATGGACCAGCTTGCGGGCGCTGTCGACGCTGTCGGCCAGCGGCTTCTCGACCAGCATGGGGACGCCGGCCGCAACCAGCTCAAGTCCGTTGGCGACATGAAGCTGGTTAGGGGTCGCGACGATGACGCCGTCCGGCTTCTCCGGGGCGGGGAGGGCGTCGAAACCCGGATACCAGGCGACGCCGATCTCCTCGGCAAAGGCCTTGCCCGTCGGAGCGGGATCGATGATCGCCGAGAGGCTGGCGCCGGGCTCGGCCCGGACATGGACGGCGTGGCGCTTGCCGATCAGGCCCGCTCCCATCACCGCGATCTTCACCGGAGCCATCGGGTTGGTCCTCACGTGGCCGCGTCGTCGATGAGCTTGGCGATGCGCCGCAAGCCGAGCTGGTACCCTTGCGTGCCGAAGCCGGCGATGACGCCGTCCGAACGCAGGGAGACATAGGAGTGATGGCGGAAGGCCTCGCGCTTATGCACCTGCGAGATATGGCACTCGATCACCGGCCCCTCGAAGGTGTTGAGCGCGTCGAGCAGCGCGACCGAGGTATGCGTGAAGGCGGCGGGGTTGATGACGATGCCGGCGCCGTCCTCGCGCGCCTCGTGAATCCAGTCGATCAGTTCGTATTCGCGGTTGGACTGGTGAAAGCGCAGTTCCAGCTTCAGCTCCTCGGCGAGCTTGCGGCAGTCGCGCTCGACATCGGCCAGCGTCTCGTGCCCGTAGATATGCGGTTGGCGCTTGCCGAGCAGGTTCAGGTTCGGGCCGTTCAGGACATAGACGAGGCGTGACATCGTTCGCATTCCGTTGAGGTGCCCGGCGGGGCCGGACGGGTGTTTCAGTGCTTGCGCAGGATTTCGCCGAGGAATTGCCGGGTCCGCTCATGGCGGGGATTCTGGAAGAACGCTTCGGGCGGGGCCTCTTCGACGATGGCGCCGGAGGCCATGAAGATGACGCGGTTCGCCACCTGCCGGGCGAAGCCCATCTCATGAGTGACGCAGATCATGGTCATGCCCTCCTCGGCGAGCGCGATCATGGTGTCGAGCACCTCCTTGACCATCTCGGGATCGAGGGCCGACGTCGGCTCGTCGAAGAGCATGACCTTCGGCTTCATGCAGAGCGCGCGGGCAATCGCGACGCGCTGCTGCTGGCCGCCCGAAAGCTGCGCTGGATACTTCTCGGCCTGTTCGAGGATTTTCACGCGGCCGAGCAGTTGGCGGGCGGTGGCCTCGGCTTCCGCCTTGCTGGCGCCGAGCGAGCGCATCGGCGCCAGCATGCAGTTCTCCAGCACGGTCATGTGTGGGAACAGGTTGAAATGCTGGAAGACCATGCCGACCTCGCGGCGCACCGCGTCGATGGTCTTCGCGTCGTCGCCGAGCCTCGTGCCGCCGACCCGGATCTCGCCCTTCTGGTAGCTCTCCAGATGGTTGATGCAGCGGATCAGCGTCGACTTGCCGGAGCCCGACGGCCCGCAAAGCACGATGCGCTCGCCTTTGCGGACCGACAGGTTGATGTCGGTCAGGGCCTGGAACTCGCCATACCATTTCTCGACATGCATCATGGCGATCATGGCGTCCGCCGAGGCGGCGTTCTGGACGGCTGGCTGGTTCATGACCCTGACCTCGTCTCGTCGCGCGCTCAGCCCGCGGTGAAGGTGATGCCTTCGAGGCTCTCCGGGAACTTGTGCACCGGCACCTTCATCCACTTGTCGTAGACCTTCTGCAGCTCGCCATTGGCCTTGATCTTGTCGATGAAGCTGTTGATCGCGGCGTTGATCTCCTTCTCGCCGAGGCGGGTGCAGGCGCCGTTGTAGAGGTTCTGGAATTCGAGCTTGTTCTCGAACTCGCCGGGGCGGCCCTGCTCGATGCGCTGCATGTAGAAGATGTTGCCGCCGAGCGCCTGAACCTGGCCGGAGACCAGCGCCTGGATCGAGGGCGCATCGCCGTCATAGCGGCGGATGGTGGTGTTGGCCGGGGCGTTCTTGGTCACCTGCGTGTCCTGCGCCGCGCCCTTGGCGACGCCGATCGTGTAGCGGCCCATATCCTCGTTGGTGGTGATCTTGTCCTTCTTCGGGCCGATCAGCACGATGGTATTGGCGACATAGGGCTTGGAGAACTGCACGGCCTTGGCGCGCTCGGGCAGCATCGCCATGGTCGCGAACAGCACGTCGACGCGGCCGGTGGTCAGGGCCGGAATGCGGTTATTGACCTCGAGCGGCACGAACTCCACCTGCACGCCGAGTTCCTTGGCGAAAAGCGTCGCGATATCGGCGTCGAGGCCCTCCTGCTTGCCGGCCGAGTTGACGAAGCCCCACGGGGGATTATCGCCCTGGATGCCGACGACGATCTTGCCCTTGGCCTTGATCTCGGCCGGGGTGACGGCGAAGGCAGGGGTGCTCAGTACGGCCGGCATAGCCAGCGCGGCAGCGCCGGCGACGAGCAGGCTGCGGCGGGTGGTTTTCATCTTCGTCATGTTTCTCTCCCTCTTCGTGTTTGGTTGGTTCAGGCGGTGAACGGGGTGGTCAGCGCGCGGCGATGGCCATGCGGCGCTCGAGATGCGAGCCGTAGAGCGAGAGCGGCCAGCACAGCAGGAAATAGAGGATGCCGACGATCCCGAAGACGAGGAGCGGCTGGAAGATCTGGTTGGAGACGATGTTCCCGGCCCGCGTCAGCTCGGTGAAGCCGACGATCGCGGCGAGCGAGGTGCCCTTGATCAGCTGGACCAGGAAGCCGATCGTCGCCGGCAGCGAGATACGGATCGCCTGCGGCAGGATCACGTCGCGCATCCGCGAGGTATAGGACAGGCTCAGCGCCTTGGCGGCCTCGGTCTGGCCCTTCGGTACGGCCTCGATCGAGCCGCGCCAGATCTCGCCGAGATAGGCGCTGGCATGGAGCGTGAAGCCGATCGCGACCGCGACCCATGCATCGAGCTTCAGCCCGACCAGCGCGAGGCCGTAATAGACCACGAAAAGTTGCATCAGGAGCGGCGTGCCCTGGAACAGCGCGATATAGCCTGCCGTGATGCGCTCCATCAGCGGCCGCTCGGAGACCCGCATCAGCGCGATCGCGAGCCCGAACACGCCGCCGCCGACGAAGCCGACCAGCGAGAGCAGCACGGTCCATTTCAGGCCGGTGAGCAGGAAGAGGAATTCGTTCGTTCCCATCGCGCCCTCACTTCACCGGATAGCTGAAGTAGCGGGTCGAGATCGCCGCAAAGAAGCGCATCATCACCCAGGAGATCACGAGGTAGAACAGCGTGATCGTGCCGTAGACCTCGAAGGAGCGGAAACTGTCGGATTCGATCCGCTGCGCCACCGAGGTCAGCTCATAGGCCGAGATCGCCGAGGCGATGGAAGTCGTCAGCGTCAGCAAGACGAACTGGCTGGTAAGCGAGGGGAAGATCGCCCTGAGCGCCGGCTTCAGCACAATCAGGCGGAAGACCTGGGCCTTGTGCAGGCCGAGCGCGAGGCCGGCCTCGATCTGGCCCTTGCCGATCGACTGGACGCCGCCGCGGATGATCTCGATGGCATAGGCGCCGCCATTGATGCCGAGCGCGATGATCGCGGTCGGCGTCGGGTCGAGCCTGAGGCCCGCCAGCGGCAAGGCGAAATAGATGAAGAAGATCTGGACCAGGAACGGCGTGTTGCGGATGATCTCGACGAAGGCCTTCACGAGCCAGCGCACCGGAGCGATCCTGGAGTCGCGCAGGATCACGCCACCGATGCCGATGACGATGGCCAGCGCCATGCCGCTGATCGCGAGCAGGAAGGTGCCGAGGCAGCCCATCAGCAGGGCTGGCATCCCGTCGATCACCGGCGTGAAATCGAGCTTGTAGTTCATGGCGCTCCCTAGATCATCGCGCGCCCCAAGGGGCGCGAGAACGATGATCTATCTCCTTGGTGTTGCATCGGATTCATCCGAAAAGTGGAAGCCACCTTTCGGTCCGATGCAGTCTCGGTCGACCTTCTCAAAGGGGTCGATCCGGTTCCCGTCCGCAGTCGCGACACCTCTTTTCGGGTGCCTTTGTCTTCTGGCTCGCCGGCTTGCGCTCTGCCGACGACATGTTAAATGTACCGGATAGTTCATTTGGTCAAGCGCAATGTACCGCCTTGTCCATTTCGATGCGTTCGCCCGGGCTTCCGGGTTGGTTCTCTTGTGGGTGAAGCATGAGCAAGGCAGCGTCGGTGCCGAAGGCAACGGGCCGCAAGCCGGCGTCCTGGACGCAGGACCCGGAAGGCGTCCGCCGCAACATCCTGACTGTCGCGAAGGAGGAATTCGTCGAGAACGGCCTGAGCGGCGCGCGCGTCGACGAGATCGCGGCGCGGACCGCGACCAGCAAGCGGATGATCTACTACTATTTCGGGGACAAGGAGGGGCTTTACCGCGCCGTCCTCGAGGAGATGTACGAGCGCATCCGCGGCTTCGAGCGCAGCCTCGACCTCGCCAGCCTGCCGCCGGTGGAAGCGATGACGCTGCTGGCCGGCTTCACCTTCGACTACCACGCCGAGAATCCGGATTTCGTGCGGCTCGTCATGGTCGAGAACATCCACCACGCACGCCATCTCGCGACTTCCGACCGGATCGCGACGCTCAACCTCTCGGCCATCGACATGATCCGCGAGGCCTATGAGCGCGGCGTGGCGGCCGGGCTGTTCCGGCCGGGCATCGAGGCGCTGGACATCCATCTGACGATCAGCGCGCTGGCCTTCTACAACGTCTCCAACCGCGCCAGCATCCGCCAGGTCTTTGGCCATGACATGGGTGCGCCCGAGGCGCTGGTGCGCCGCCGCGCCGCCGCGATCGACACGGTGCTGCGCATGCTGCGCGCCTGAAGCCTTGAGGGGCAGGGCAGGCGAAGGCATCGCCGTCAGCTCCGCGCCGCGACGAGGCCTGCCATCGCCTGGATGGCGAGTTCGTAGCCGGCTGCTCCCAGGCCGATGATGATGCCGGTCGCGGTCCGCGAGACCAGAGAGTTGTGATAAATGCTCTCGCGTGCATGCACATTCGAGATGTGCAATTCGATCTTCGGGCCATCGAACATCTTGAGCGCATCGAGCAGCGCGACGGACGTGAAGGTGTAGCCGGCCGGGTTGATGATGATCCCACAGGCCTCCTGCCGCGCCTGATGCACGCTCTCAACCAGCTCGCCCTCGAAATTGGTCTGGCGGAAGTCGACCGCGAAACCGAGCGAAACCGCCTTCGCCACGCAGCGCTCCCTGATCTCGGCGAGCGTGGTCGAGCCGTAGATATGCGGCTCGCGCTGCCCGAGCAGGTTCAGGTTGGGGCCGTTCAGGATGAAAATCCGGCGTGATGCCGCAGCTTCCGTGTCCGCCATGACATCCTCCCAGGCGAAGCTCTGATGGCCTCGTTCGCAGCTCGTGAGCGGAACGTGATGCAAGATGAAAGGCAGATCAACTGATAATTTATCGATCATCAGTTGATTTATGTGAGCATGAGAGCCAGGCTTGCGGGCAGCCTCGCTTCCTGACAGGAACGCGCGAGGGCAGGGAGCAGCATGACGGACGCGGCATTCGAGATCGGCGGCGAAGAGATCCCGGTTCTCTCGACCGGCGAGCAGGCCTATGAGCGCATCAAGCACGACATCGTCTTCGGCGTGCTCCAGCCCGGCCAGCGCCTACCGCTCGATCGGCTGAAATCCGTCTACGGCGTCGGCATCAGCACCTTGCGCGAGATCCTGAACCGGCTGGCGCCGGAGGGGCTCGTCGTCGCGGAGGGGCAGCGCGGCTTCCAGGTTGCGCCCTGTTCGGCGACGGACCTTAGGGAGCTCGCCGACCTGCGCCTGCTGATCGAGAGCCATGCGCTGGCGCAGTCCTTCGAGGTCGGCGATGTCGAGTGGGAAGGGCGCGTCGTCGCCGCCCATCACAAGCTAGCCCGAATGGAGCAGCGCCTGCTCGCGGGTGACGAGTCCGGCACGCAGGCCTGGAAGCGCTACGATTTCGAGTTCCATCAGGCGCTGGTCTCGGCCTGCGGCTCGAAGGCGCTGCTCGATCTCCATGCCGGCATCTACGACCGTTACCTGCGCTACCAGATGGTCTTCTTCATCTTCTGGGGCCCGACCTCGACCGAGGACCACAAGGCCCTGCTCGACTGTGCGATGCGCAGGGACGCGGCCGGGGCGCAAAAGCTGCTGCACGGCCATATCCATGGCTGCATCGATGTCGCGCTGGAGCGTGGTCTGGTCGGCTGAAGGCGTCTTGATTGGGAGATCATCCCATTCTGGAACCACCCTTGTCATTCCGGGGCGTGCCGCAGGCGCGAACCCGGAATGACAATCGTAGGGCACGAAGCCGCCATGAGCCTTATCGACGGAACAGGTCCATCATGCGGGTAGGGCGCCGCCCTTGGAAAGCCGGCCTCGTCTCGCCCGAAAGTTTGCATGCGAAGTTGGATACTGTTAACGCTGTGAGCCTGAAACGGCCTCCGCCGCCGGCTGCACGCCGGGCTGAAAGAGGGGCCGGCGGGAGGTTTGAATGCAGCTTGTGGCCATCCAGCAGGCCTTGGCCGCGCGCAGTATCCTGGCGACCATGCCGCGCGTGATCGAAAGCGTCGGCCGCTCCGATTTTTCCAGCGGCCTGTTCGACATCGCGCGCCGGTTCACCGGCACCGAGATTGTGACCGCCTTCGTCGCTGCGCCTGACGGCGAGGTGCATACGCTGCTGGCCGAGAACCACTACAATTCCGGTCAGCCGGCGCTCGAGATCGCCCGCCGCTACGTCTCCCGCCACTGGCGCGCCGACCCGGCCAATGCGATCGCGCTCGACGAGAGCGACGCGGCCGATTGCTGGGGCGTGCGGATGAAGGCGGGTGACATCGAAAGCTCGGCCTATCGCAGCGAATGCTATCTCTCGGTCGGGCTGTCGGAGCGCTTTTCGCTCCTGCAGCGCCGCGAGGCCGGCACATTGCGATTCAGCATCTACCGCCGCCGCAAGGAAAGCTTCAGCGAGGCGGAAATCGGCAATCTGGTCGAGAGCGCGCCGCTCCTGATGGCGGCGCTCTGGCGGCATTACGAGGTGACGAAGCCGGCTGGCGGCCGCAGCGCGGCCAAGGACTTCCACGCCCGGCTGGAGAAGGCTGCACCCGGCCTCTCGAAGCGCGAACGGGATGTCTGTGCGCTCGTCGCGGCCGGCTTGACCTCGGAAGGCATCGCGCTCGAACTCGGCGTCGGCATCAACACCGTGCTGACCTATCGCAAGCGCGCCTATGCAAGGCTCGGCATCTCCTCGCAGAACGAGTTGATGCGCATCCTGATGTGAGGTTCGGCGCCTTCCGTCATGGCGAGCGCAGCGAAGCAATCCAGAAGGACTGGGTTGAGCCGCTCAGCCCAGTCCTTCTGGATTGCCTCGTCGGCTTCGCCGCCTCGCAATGACGGAGAGGCTGCTTCAGACCGCGTCCGGCTGCTGGTCGGGCCGCGCCGCGATGAAGGCGGGCAGGGTGGCGCAATGCGCGTCGATCGCGACGAGCTTCGGATAGGGCGATAGATCGATCCCGTAGCGTCGCGCGCTGCCGATCTGCGGCACGAGGCAGATATCGGCCAAGGTCGGTGCACCGCCGAAGCAGAATGGACCGGGCTGGTCCTGGATCAGCGTTTCGCAGGCGCTCAGGCCTTCGTTCATTGCAACAGCGAGCCAGTCCTGCACGTCGGCTTCCGAAAAGCCCTTGGCGCGCAGGCGCTTCTGGATCTTCGGGTTCTGGAAGGGGTGGGTTTCGCAGGCGATGACCAGCGCGAAAGCCTCGACGCGGGCGCGTACCGCATTATCAGCCGGAAAGAGCGGCGGCTGCGGCACCTCGCGATCGAGCCAGCCGATGATCGCGAGCGATTGCGTCAGCACGGTGCCGTCGTCGAGTTCCAGTGACGGAATCAGCTGCTGCGGATTGAGCGCCGCATAGGCCGGCTCGTTCTGGGCGCCGTCGCGCAGGTTATGGATCACGCTCTGCGGCGTCACGCCCTTGAGATTGAAGGCGATGCGCGTGCGCCAGGCGGCGGAAGAACGGAAATAGCCGTGCAGGATCATGTCGGTCTCCCCAGTCAGGCCATCCGGTAGCCGCCATTGACGTCGATCGTCGCGCCGGTGATGTAAGATGCCTGCTCGGAGAGCAGGAAGGACACGGCCCCGGCAATGTCCTCCGGCGTCCCGAGCCGGCCGAGCGGCACGGCCTGCGCCAGCGCATCCATCGAGCCCGGCGCGGCCGAGCGCGGCGTCGCCGCGGTGAGCATCGGCGCGTCGATCACGCCCGGTGCGACGCAATTCACGGTGATGCCGAGCGAGGCGAGCTCGCGCGCCATCGCCTTTGTGAAGCCGAGGATCGCGGATTTCGACGAGATATAGCTGGCCGAGCCGCGATAGCCGCCAAGCTCCGCCGCGACCGAACTGGTCGTGGTGACGCGCCCGCCTTCGACCGGCCGCGCCCGGCGGCGGCGCGCATAGGCGCGGATACTCAGGAAGACGCCTCGGGTGTTGACGGCATGGGTCTTCTCCCAGTCGTCCAGCGTCATGTCGAAGATGGTCGGCCGCTCGCCATCGGCCGCCATCAGCAGCACGCCGGCATTGCAGACCAATCCGGTGACGGGGCCATGCGCCGCCTCGACAGCATCGAACAGCGCCTCGACGGAAGCTTCGTCGGAGACATCGACCGCCCAGCCGCTATGGCCGGAACCGGGCAGGGCGGCCGCGACCGCTGCCGCCGGCTCTTTCGTGAGGTCGCAGACCGCGACGCGCCAGCCATCGGCCGCGAGCTTATAGGCGATGGCCGCGCCGATGCCGCGGCCGGCGCCGGTGACGAGGGCGAGCTTGCTCATGTCGGTCTCCGGGTCATTCGCTGTAGACGCCCTGCGCGAGCAGGGCCTTGGACGAGAAATCGCGGCCATGGCCACGCGTGAAGAAGCCGGCCGAGACGCCGCCATCGGCCATGATCAGCGCGCCGTTGACGTAGCTCGCGAGGTCCGAGAGCAGGAAGAGGCAGACCGAGGCGACCTCCGAGGGCTGGGCCAATCGCCCGAGCGGCGTGCGGTCCTCCATCACGCCGACGACGAAGCTCTCCGGGATGCCGCGGCGGATCATCGGGGTGTCGGTCGCGCTCGGGCCGATGCAGTTCACGCGGACGCCATGCGAGCCCCATTCGACCGCGAGATCGCGCGTCAGCCCGACGACGCCGGCCTTCGAGGCGCAGTAATGCGCCCGGCCGGACTGGCCGCCGAGCGAGGAGACCGAGCCGATCGTGACGATGGCGCCGCGCCCGCGCGCCACCATGCGCCGGCCCGCCGCCTGGCAGGAATAGAAGGTGCCGGAGAGATTGACGCCGATCACGGCCTCCCAGCTCTCGGCGGCAAGTTCGGTCGCCGGGGCAGGGCGGGAGATGCCGGCCGCCGTGATCAATCCGTCGAGCGGACCGAGATCGCGCTCGATCGCCTCGACGGCCGTCTCGGTCGCGGTCGGGCTGCGCACGTCGAAGCTCGCCACGACGGCACGGGCACCGAGCGCCGCGATTTCGCGGACGGTGTCAGTCGCGCCCTGCTCGTTCGCATCGGCGATCGCGACGGCGGCGCCCTCTCGCGCCAGCGCCAGCGCGCATTCCCGCCCGATGCCGGAGGCGCCACCGGTGATCAGGACGGTCCGGCCGGCAAGTCCGAGATTCGCAGCCATCGCCACCTCCCGCTCGCCCTGGCCTCAGCCCAGCTTCTGGCCGCCGAAGGCGGGGCGCTTGGTGACCTCAGCAAACCAGGCTGCCGCCTGCGGCCGGCCCTCGCGCCAGTTCAGGTCTGCGAAGCGCAGGTCGAGATAGGAGAGGGCACAGTAGAAGGTGATCGTGCCGATATCGACGCGCTCGCCGAAGCCGGCGGCCTTGCCCTCGATCAGGTCGAGCGTGGCATGGACCTTGGCGAGCTGGCCGTCGGTCCAGCGCTGCCAGCGCTGCTCCTCGCTGCGCAGCAGGCCCTCGTAGCGGGCAGCCAGCGCGGCATCGAGCAGGCCGTCGCCGTAGCTCTGCTCGGTCAGGGCGTTCCAGCGCGCCTTGGACTCCACCGGGAACAGCGAGCCGCCGCCGAGCCCATCGAGATATTCGCAGATGACGCGGCTGTCGGCGATCGTCGTGCCGTCGTCGAGCAGCAGCGTCGGCACCTGCCCGAGCGGGTTGGTCTTGATGATGTTCTGCTCGCGTGCGAGCGGCCCGCCGGATTTGTATTCCTGCGAGACGTCGAGCATCTCGATCCGATCGAGCAGGCCAAGCTCGGCGGCGGCGATCCGGACCTTGAGGACGAAGGGCGAGGTGGCGGACTGGTAGAGTTTCATCGGAATGCCTCTCTTAGCGCGGCAGGCGGTCGGGCTCGGTCGCGAGCGCGCGCCCGGCGATGAAGCCGAAGGTGAGCGCGGGGCCGAGCGTGATACCGGCGCCGGGATAGGCGCCAGCCATGATCGAGTTCATGTCGTTGCCGCAGGCATAGAGCCCGGCGACCGGTCCTCCGTCGCGGCCGAGCACGCGGGCCTGCGGATCGCAGGTCAGGCCGGTCGCGGTGCCGATATCGCCGGGCCAGACCTTCACGGCATAGAAGGGCGCGGTCTCGATCGGCCCGAGGCAGGCATTGGGCTTGTGGTTGGGGTCGCCGAGATAGCGATTGTACTCACTCGAGCCCTTGCCGAAGGCGGCATCCGTGCCGGAATGCGCCGCGGCGTTCATGCCGGCCACTGCCTCGGCCAGCGTCTCGGCCGGCACGCCGATGCGTCCAGCCAGCGCGACGACGCTCTCGCCTTCGAACAGATAGCCGGCTTCGACGAAGGCCTTCGGCGTCTTCAGGCCGGGATGAACAAGGCCGAGCCCATATTTGCGCAGGAAATCGCTGTCGCAAACGAGAAAGGCGGGCACGGCTCCGCTCGCATGCATCGCCTCTACGAAGCCATGATAGGAGGTCGCCTCGTTGACGAAGCGGCGGCCCTGGCCGTCGACCGCGATCAGGCCGGGCTTGGCGCGGTCGAGGATCAGGTGCGGGAACTGCACCTCGCTGCCATCAGGCTTCTTCAACACGGAGACCGGCGTCCAGAAGGCCGGGCCGATATTGTCGTCGCGCAGAGCGCCGCCGGCTGCGAGGCCGAGATTGATGCCGTCGCCGGTATCGGTCTTCGGCGCCATCGAGCGATGCGCCCCGGCATGCGGCATGTGCTCGCCCCGCATCACGGCATTGGCCGGAAAGCCGCCGCTCGCCAGCACGACGCCGCGTCGCGCGCCGATGCGACGCTCACCCTGCGGCCCCTTGACGGTGAGGCCGATGACGGCGCCGTCCTTCACGATCAGCGAACCGGCTGGGGTCTGGGTGCGGATGTCGATGCCCGCCTGCCGCGCCGATTTCAGCAGGCGCCCGGCCAGCGCATTGCCCATCAGCAGCCGCGCCCCGCGTGGGTGGCGCAGGCGGTCGAGCCCATACTGGATGAGCAGCTTGGCGCTGTGCTTGAAATTCGCGAGGTTGCGGAAGCGACCGACCAGCGCGTCGATATCCTTGCGGTTGACCATCATGCCGCCGAGCACGGTGAATTCCCTCAGCGGCGGGCGCAGCAGGGCGAAATCGGCGCCGAGTTCGTTGCCGTCATAGGGCGCAGGATCGATAGTCCGGCCGCCCCTGGAGGCACCGGGCTGTTCGGGCTGGTAGTCCGGCGAATAAGCGCGCGCCTCGAATTTCAGGGCCGTCTCGCGCTCGAAGAAGCGGACCATTTCCGGGCCGTTATCGAGAAAGGCGCGCATCATGTCCGGCCGCAGGCGGTTCCCAAGCACGGCTTCGAGATAGGTCATTGCCGCGTCGCGGGTGTCGGCATGGCCGGCCTTGGCGGCATGCAGGTTTTCCGGCACCCACATCGCGCCGCCCGAGACGGCGGTGCTGCCGCCGATATACTCGCTCTTCTCGATCAACAGCACGTCGAGCCCGGCCTTGGCGGCGGTGATCGCCGCCGACATCCCGCCGGCGCCCGAGCCGACCACGACGACGTCGCGGATTTCGTCGAAGCTCTCGCTCATCGCCATGTCCTCAGCCGCCCATGCCACCGCCGAGCGACTTGCCGCCGTCGACGAGCAGGACCTGGCCGTAGATGAAATGGGTGCGCGGCGAGGCGAGGAAGGCGACGGCGTTGGCGATGTCCTCGGGCGCCGCGAGCGCTCCCGTCGGCTGCTGGGCGAGCAAGGCGGCGCGCGCCTCCTCCGATTGCTTCGCCACCATCTCGGTCGCGACGCCCCCAGGCGCCACCGCATTGACGGCGATGCCACGCGGCAGAAGCTCCATCGCCATCGCCCGGGTCAGGCCGACAACGGCGGCCTTCGAGGCGACGTAATGCGCGTGGTTGCGGGCGCCCAAAAAGGTGCGGGAGGCGATGTTGACGATGCGCCCGCCCTTTTCCATCCGCCGCGCCACCGCCTGCGAGAGCAGGAAGAGGGCGGTGACATTCACATCCATCATCCGGCCGAAATCGCTCGCCGCGAGGTCGAAGAACGGCTTGTTCTCGAAGATGCCGGCGTTGTTGATGAGCGCCTGCGCCACCGGCAACCGCTCCGCCAGCGCGGCAAGACCCGCATGGTCGGCGAGATCGACCGGCTCGAAGAAGACGCTGTGACCCTGCGCCTCAAGCTGCTTCACCAGCGCGGCCGCGATTTCCGCCTCGCGGTCGAGGATACCGACCGCAAAGCCGTCGGCGCAGAGCCGCTCGACGATGGCCCGGCCGATCCCGCGAGCGCCGCCCGTGACGAGGGCGATGGGTTTATCCTGCGGCGTAGCCATGAGCCGGTTCCTGTCCGTGTCGCGTCTCGGCTCAGCCGCCGAGATAGGTGCGGCGGACGCTGTCGTCCTGCCGCAGTTTTGCGGATGCCCCTTCGAGGGCCATCTCGCCGTTCTCGAGGATGTAGGCATAGGTCGAGCAGCCCAATGCGATCGCCGCATTCTGCTCGACGAGGAGGATGGTGAGCCCGTCCTTGTTCAGCCGCTCGATGATCGCGAAGATCTGCTGCACAAGCACCGGCGAGAGGCCGAGCGAGGGTTCGTCGAGCAGGAGAAGGCGCGGGCCCGCCATAAGCGCCCGGCCGATCAGGAGCATCTGCTGCTCGCCCCCCGAGAGCGTGCCAGCCTTCTGCTGGAGACGCTCCTGCAGCTTCGGAAAATATTCGAAGACGCGTTCGAGATCGCGCTTGATGCCGGCGGCGTCATTGCGGCGATAGGCGCCCATGTCGAGGTTCTCGCGCACGCTCATGTCGCGGAAGACCTCGCGCCCCTCCGGCACCTGCAGCACGCCGGCTGAGACGACCTTGTGCGAGGGCCAGGACTGGATCTCCTCGCCGGCGAAGCGGATGCGCCCCTTCGTCACCGGCACGAGCCGCGAGACGGTGTTCAGCGTCGTGCTCTTGCCGGCGCCGTTCGAGCCGAGCAGGGCGACGATCGCGCCCTCCGGCACCTTGAGTGAGACCTCCGAGAGCGCCTGAATGCGGCCATAGGCGGCCGAGATGCCGTCGATTTCGAGCAGATCAGCCATGTGCGGCCTCCTGGGCTGCATCACGGCCGAGATAGGCTTCGATCACGGCGGGATGCGCGCGCACCTCGGCAGCGGTGCCCTCGGCGATCTTGGTGCCGAAGCTCAGCACCGTGATCCTGTCGGAGATCGACATGACCAATTGCATGACGTGCTCGACGAGGAGGATCGTCAGGCCGTCGCGCTCGCGCAATTCGCAGAGCAGGCGGTCGAGCGCCGCGATCTCGCGGTTGCGCAGGCCGGCGGCCGGCTCATCGAGCAGAAGGAGCTTGGGGCGGATGGCAAGCGCGCGGGCGATCTCGACCATCTTCTGGTGACCGAAATCGAGATTGCGTGCCTTGGTCTGGGCGTAGGAGGTCAGCCCCGTGCGCTCCAGCAACTGCTCAACATGCTCGACGATGCCGCGCGGGCGGGCACTGATCGCATCGCGCCAGGAGCGGCCGGCATGGACATGGGCGCCGATCAGCACGTTCTCGAAGACCGTGAGTTCGCCGAAGAGCTCGAGGTTCTGGAAGCTGCGGGCGATGCCGAGGCCCGCCATCTCGCGGGCGGGCATGCGGGTGATGTCGCGCCCGTCATAGGTGATGCGCCCGGCGCTCGGCGTATAGAAGCGCGAGATGCAGTTGAAGGTCGTCGACTTACCGGCGCCGTTGGGACCGATCAGGGCGTGGATCGAGCCCTTGGCCACGGCCATGTCGAGCCCGCCGACCGCGGTGAGCCCGCCGAATCGGATGGTCAGCCCCTCGACGTTCAGGAAGGGAGCGGCGCTCTCAGCGACCATGGCGCGCCTCCCGGATACGGTCGCCGATGAAGGCGAAGAGGCCGCGCGGCGCATACATCATGAACAGGATCAGGATTGCGCCGTAGATGATCTCCTGATATTGCGGCGCCTGGCGCAGCACCTCCGAGATCAGCCCGAAGACGATCGCCCCGCCGATGGCGCCCGCGATCGAGCCGAGGCCGCCGACGACGACCATGGTGAGCACGAGGATCGTGGTCTGGAAGCCGAGGCTGTCCGGGTGGATGAAGGTCTGGAACAGGCCGAACATGCCGCCGGCAAAGCCTGCGATCGCGGCCGAGAGCCCGAAGGAGACGATGCGGGCGCGGCGCACGTCGATGCCCATCGCCATCGCCGCGACCTCCGACTCCCGTACCGCCCGGAAGGAACGGCCGAGCCGCGAGCGCGAGATCGCGACCGTGAGCCCGATCATCACCAAGCAGAAGAACAGCACGAACGGATAGGCCTGCTTGTCGCTGAGGATCTCGATCGGGCCGAAGCGGGCCGGGCTGATGCGCAGGCCGTTCGGGCCGTTGGTGACGCTGTCCCAGTTGGCGAAGACCCATTGCATCGCCTCGCCGAAGGCGAAGGTGGCGAGCGCGAGATAGATGTCACGCATCCTGAGCGCCAAGGCCCCGATGAACAGGCCGACCGCCCCGGCGACCAGCGCGCCGAACAGCATGGCGACGGGGTAGGGCAGGTCGACCGCGCGATTGGCGAGCGCGCTCGCATAGATGCCGATGCCGTAGAACGCGGCATGGGCCATCGAGAACTGCCCGGTCTCACCGATGACGATGTGCAGGCCGAGGCAGAGCACCACGAAGACCAGCAGCAAGTTGGCGATGTAGACGACATAGCCGGAGGTGAAGACGGGGAGCGCGACGGCGACGATCACGGCCGCCACAAGCCCGATCAGGGCGGAGCCGGAGAGCGCGCGCCTTGTTGGCACTGGTGATGCGAGAGGAGGCGACGACACGGGCTTTAGACCTTCTTGATCGTCAGCTTCCCGCCGAACAGGCCCTGCGGACGCAGGACGAGCACGATCAGGATGGCGAGGAAGGGGGCGAGCACGATGGCGCGCGACGAGATGAACAGCCCGACCATGTTCTCGACGATGCCGATGACGAATCCGCCGACCACGGCGCCGGGCAGGCTGGAGAACCCGCCGACGATCGCCGCCGCGAAGGCGAGCATGACGATCGAACCCATATCCGCGGTCATCAGGATCTTCGGCGAGATCAGCAGCGCCGCGATGGCGGAGATGACGCCCGACAGGCCCCAGATCAGCATGTGGCAGCGGCGCAGGTCGACGCCGACGAGTTGGGCGGCCTTGGGGTTCATGCCGACGGCGCGCATGGCCCGGCCGGTCTTGGTGTAGTTGAACATCCAGAAGAAGGCGGCCATCACCGTCACCGCCGTGCCGAAGATCGCGAGATCGAGCATCGTCACGGAGGCCTGGCCGATCATGATGGAATCGGTCGGCACCAGCGCCGGGAAGGAGCGCGGCGTATCGCCGAAGCCGGTGCGGCGCACGAGGCCCTTCAGCACATAGGACAGGCCAAGCGTTGCGATGACGAGGTAGACGAGGTCCTTGGCCGATTTCGCGACCTGATCGAGCACGAAGCGGCGGAACAGCGCCATGGCGAGAAAGGCCACGACCAGCGTCGCCGGCAGCACGACCCAGATCGGCATCTTCTGGAAGACGAAGAGGTAGAGCGCGACATAGCCCGCCGCCATGAAGACCTCGCCCTGGGCGAAGTTCGGCACGTCCGAGGTCTTGAAGATCACCACGATGGCGAGCGCCAACAGGGCATAGACGCTGCCGGAGACGAGGCCCGAGGCGATGCCTTGCTGCAGGAAGATCAGCGCGAGTTGCAGGTCCATGTCCGGCCCGATGCTCAGGTCAGGGAAGGGCGGCGGCGCTTAAGGCCGCCGCCCGGTCTCATGAGGGAGGGCCGAACGGCCCGCCCGTGGCGATCACTTCGCCTGGTAGGTCCAGCGGCTGGTGAAGACGCCCGGCAGCGGGGCCATCGTCGTGCCGTCATACTTGATGAAGATCGTCGAGCGGTTGGCGGCGCGCTGCTCCGGGCCGAACTGCATGCGGCCGGCCATGACGCCCGAGTCGAAATCCTGCGTCTTCAGCGCGGCGAGCACCTTCTCGCGGGTCGGGTTCGGGCCGGCATCCTGCAGCGCCTTGACCAGCGACATCGCCGGGGGGATGCCATAGGGCATGTAGGTCTGCGGATGGTCGGGCTTGGCCGCGAGCTCCGGATAGGCCGCCTTGTACATGTCGTAGATCGGCTTCAGCTTGGCGCCGCCGGGGGAGTCGATCATGACCTCCTGGGTGTAGAAGTTCTTGAGCGCGTCCTTGCCGACATTCTCGGCGAGCTGGTTGAGGCTGGCCGTGCCGGTGACCGAGAGGATGATCGGCTTGTTGAAGCCCATCTCGGCCGCCTTCTTGATCAGCAGCGCCGCCGGGCGGGCATAGGTGACCAGCAGGATCGCATCCGGATTGGCGGCGCGGACCTTCAGGAAGGGCGCGGTGACGTCGTTGATGCCGGGATTGATCGACTCGACCGAAAGCTTCACGCCGTTGACCTCGGCGTCCTTCTTCGAGCCCTCGAGGTTCCAGGCGCCATAGGCGTCGTCATGGTTGATATAGGCGACGTTCTTGGCGCCGAATTGCTTGGCCGCGAACTCGACCATCGCGCCGCCGACGGCGTATTGCGAGATCGAATAGGCGCCGAAGATATAGTCGGTCGGCGGGAACAGCGCGCCATCGCCCGATGCGTTCAGCATCAGATAGGGCACCTTGTTGCGGACGACGTAGTCCTTGGCGGCGACGACGGCGGCCGAGCACGAGCCGCCATTGAGCATGAACACGTTTTCCTGCTCGACCAGCTTCTTCACCGCTGCAACCAAGTCATTGGCATTGCAGCGATCGTCCTCGACGACATACTCGATCTTGCGGCCGTGAATGCCGCCTTCCTTGTTGATCTTGTCGTAGTACATCTTGGCGGCGTTCACGACGTCGAAGCCATAGGCCATGTTCGGGCCCGACAGCGGGCCGAAGATGCCGATCTTGATCGCCTTGTCGGTGATACCCGGTTCCTGGGCGCCGGCGGCGGCCCCGATCAGCAGGCTGGCGGCCAGCGTCAGGCCGGCTGCGGTCTTGTTCACGCTCATCGTCTCTCTCCCTGGTCGTCGGTTTATTGTGTCGTTGAGGTCGTCAGCTCATGGCGGCCCGATCCTGAGGGGATCATAGCGGGCCGGTTGCAGGTATCTGTCACAACGGCGTGGGACATCGCGGCGGCTAACCTTCCGAGCCATGCAGCGGCGCCAGCGAGGGCGCGTCATGGGCAGGGTAGGAGAGCTCGCGGAAGATGTGGAAGGTGCGCATGATGTGCTTGCGCATCGCCTGCTCGGCCCGGTCGCCGTCGCGCGCCAGCAAGGCCTGCAGGATGGTCTCGTGATCCTCGTTGCTGAGCCGGAACTCGGCCGGCGAGGTCATCCGGGCGACCGAGCCGTTGAAGTAGAACCGGCCTGAACGCAGGATCGCGTCGCGCAGCTTCTCGTTGCGAGCGGCGTTGACGATGATTCCGTGGAACTCGCGGTTGGTCTCGACGCGGGTCCTGTCGTCGGCCGGATCGCTGGCGATGCGGCGGGCATGGACGGCCGCGACCGCCGCGATCTCGTCATCGGTCGCCCGTTCGGCGGCAAGCCGCGCGGCATAGCCCTCCAGCGCCGCACGGACTTCCGAGTTTTCGCTCGCCTCGACCGCGGTGATCTCGCGCACGGCCCAGCCGCGGCGGCGCGGCACGATCAACTGCTCGACGGCCAACCGTTGCAGGGCCTCGCGCACCGGTGTGCGGCTGACGGCGAGCGCGGCCGCGATATCGGCCTCGATCAGCGGCTCGTTCGGGCGCATTTCCCCGGAGAGGATGGCGTTGCGCAAGGTCTCATAGACATCGCCGGAGCGCCGCCGGCCGAGCGCGCCCTTCTCGGCGTCTCCCGGCGGCTGGTCCGAAGCGGCGAGTGTGAAGCGCTTCTGCATGCGATCCCCGAAGGCAGCGACAACCCGATGATGCCGAAGCCATAGCGCGTCCGCTGTCACCAGAGCAGGGGACAACGGCGGCGGTTTCAGCCGCGCGCCGGCAGCACCTCGGCCCGGCATTCACCGAAGCCGATCGAGGCGAAGCCCTCGCGCCGGGCGCTGGCGCGCATCAGGATCGCGTCGCCATCGACGAGATAGGTCCGGCTTTCGCCATTGGACAGCGCGATCGGCTCGCGGCCGCCGCGCGTGATCTCCATCAGGCTGCCAAAGGAGCCGGGGTCGCGGCCGGAGATCGTGCCGGAGCCGAAGAGATCGCCCGGTTCGAGGTTGCAGCCGTTCGAACTGTGATGCGCGACGAACTGGGCCGGCGTCCAGTAGAGGTCGCGCGTACTGCCGAGCGAGAGCCGGTGCGGCGCCAGGCCGTTCGCGCGCATGGAAGCAGTCTCGATGAAGACCTCCAGCGTGATGTCGAGCGCATGGGGCGCCTCGGCATCGGCCGGGCTCAGGTAGGGCAGGGCCGCCGGATCGCTTTCCGGACGCGGCGCCTGGGCCTTCCGGAAGGGCGCCAGCGCCTCCGGCGTCACGATCCAGGGCGAGATCGTCGTCGCGAACCCCTTGGACAGGAAGGGGCCGAGCGGCTGGTATTCCCAGGCCTGGATATCCCGCGCCGACCAGTCGTTGAGCAGGCAGAACCCTGCGATCCGGTCATCGGCCTCGTCGATCGGTATGGCTGAGCCCTGCGCATTGCCGGGGCCGATCCAGATGCCCAGTTCCAGCTCGTAGTCGAGATTGCGGCAGGGGCCGAAGCCGGGCTCTGCCTCGTCCGGCCGCTTGCGCTGGCCATTGGGGCGCGGGAAGGGCTCGCCGGATGGCCGGACCGACGAAGTGCGGCCGTTATAGCCGATCGGGATATGCTTGTAGTTCGGCAGCAGCGGATTGTCCGGCCGCAACAGCGAGCCGATATTCAGGGCGTGCTGGATGCCGGCATAGAAATCCGTGTAGTCGCCGATCCGGGCCGGCAGGCTGAGCGTGCAATTCCGCGCCGGATGCAGCATGGATTTGAGCGCAGCCTGCGCGGACGAGCCTTCCGCCAGCAGGGCCGAGAGGCGCTCCCGCAGTTGCTTGCGCGCAGCCGCTCCCAGCCCGAGAAAGCCGTTCAGGCTCGGCGCAGCTGCCGCCGCGACGATCTCCGCGATGTCGGCGCAAAGACCGGATGCGGCGAGCGCAGCCAGGTCGAGAATTTCGTCACCGATCGCCACACCGCCGCGTGCCGGATCGCCATTGAGCGAGAACACGCCGAAGGGCAGGTTCTGGATCGGGAATTCTGCATGCTCCCGCGCCGACGCGACCCAGCTCCGCAAGGCCGGATCGTGGCTGGCGTCGAGCGCGGCGGCGGAGGAGGTGGGGCGGGGCGAGTTTTTGGCCCGCGCTTCGAAAGTGCTGCCCTGCATAGGCTCATCCGTTCCATTCTGACTCGGCCAGTTCGGTGGCGAGCCTAAGCGGAAGCGGTGCCCCGCCTCTGTCCCCAGCGCTTGGGACGTGGGGCGCGCTCAGTCGACGGGGAAGCGTTCTTCCATCAGCGCCAGCGCCCGGAGCAAGGGCTCGGCATGGGGGCCGAGCGCAGCGAGGATGCTCGCTTCGAAGGCTAGAGCCCGCGGCACGATCTCGCCATAGGCCTGCAAGCCCGGCGCCGTCAGCGACAGGCTCTCCTCGCGCCGGTCCTGCTCGCTTTCGCGGCGGGTCAGCCAGCGTCGCTCCTCCAGCGCCCGCACGGCCCGGCTGACCTTGGTCTTGTGCATCGAGGAATGCTTGCCGATCGCCTTGGCCGTCATCGTGCCGAACTGGGCGAGGGTGGCCAGCACCCGCCATTCCGGCACGGTGAGGTCGTGATGCGGCCCGTAGACCGCGCGGAACTGCTGCGAGACCGCCGAACTCAGGCGGTTCAGGCGATAGGGCAGGAAGTGCTCGAGCGCGAGTTTCGACATGCCTTGTTAGTTACAAAATCGACAGTTACCAAAGCAACCATCTCGAGCGAAGCCCGGACAGGGCATGCCGCCGGCCCAAGGCCGTTGCGAGGAGAGGGCGCCACCATGAACGTTCAGAACCCGACCCATGCCGGCGCCGCCAAGGCTGAGAGCGCCATCGCGACCGGCTACATGTCCGGCTTCGGCAACGGCTTCGAGACCGAGGCGCTGCCGGGCGCCCTGCCGCTCGGGCGCAACTCGCCGCAGAAATGCGCCTATGGGCTCTATGCCGAGCAGCTCTCCGGCTCGCCCTTCACGGCGCCGCGCACCACCAATGAGCGCTCCTGGCTCTATCGCATCCGGCCGACGGTCGCGCATTGGAACGAATTCCGGAAGGTCGATGCCGGGTTCTGGCGCACGGCACCGGCCCGCGAGGTCGACATGCCGATCGCGCCGCTGCGCTGGAGCCCGATCCCGATCCCGTCGGAGCCGATCTCCTTCGTCGAGGGCATCCGCAGCATGACCACCGCCGGCGACGCCGGCAGCCAGGGCGGCATGGGCGCGCATGTCTATCTGATCACGCGCTCGATGGTGGACGCGTATTTCTACAATGCCGATGGCGAGATGCTGTTCGTGCCGCAGCAGGGGGCCTTACGGCTCTGGACCGAGTTCGGCATCATCGACATCGAGCCCGGCGAGATCGCCGTGATCCCGCGCGGCGTGAAGATCCGCGTCGAACTCCGGGGCGGGCCGGCGCGCGGCTATATCTGCGAGAACTATGGCGGCGCCTTCACCTTGCCGGAACGGGGGCCAATCGGCGCCAACTGCCTGGCCAATCCGCGCGACTTCCTGACGCCGGTCGCAGCCTTCGAGGATCGTGATGCACCTTCGAAGATGTATGTGAAATGGGGCGGCAATCTCTGGGCCGCCGAGATCGAACATTCGCCGCTCGACGTCGTCGCCTGGCATGGCAACTACGCCCCGTACAAATATGATCTCAGGCGCTTTTCGCCGGTCGGTCCGATCCTCTACGACCATGCCGACCCGTCGATCTTCACGGTGCTGACCTCGCCCTCGGAGACGCCCGGCACCGCCAATATCGACTTCGTCATCTTCTCGGATCGCTGGCTGGTGGCCGAGAATACCTTCCGGCCGCCCTGGTACCATATGAACGTGATGAGCGAATTCATGGGGCTGGTCTACGGCGTCTATGACGCCAAGACCGGCGGCGGCTTCGTGCCGGGCGGCATCTCGCTGCACAACACCATGCTGCCGCATGGGCCGGACATGGATGCGTTCGAGAAGGCGAGCAATGTCGAGCTGAAGCCGCACAAGCTCGAGGGCACGCTGGCCTTCATGTTCGAGACGCGTTTTCCCCAACAGGTCACGGCCTTCGCCGCCGGTTCGGATGCGCTCCAGCGCGACTATGGCGGCTACGGCCACAAGCTGACCAAGCATTTCGATCCGAACAGGCCATGAGACGTCGCCGACGCCTGCGGCAATGGGCGTCATCCCGGACAAGCTGCGCAGCAGCGCCGATCCGGCATCCATCATAGAACTCTGCGCTCTACGATGGATCCCGGGGCAAGCCCGGGATGACGGCGCAGTTTCGGGAGAGCCCGGCCAGATTTCCGGCGCCGGTCCTTGAATCAGGAGAGGGCACAAATCCGCCCAAGCGCGATTCGCATAAGGTATATTATGGAACTAATTCTGATGCGAATGCCGCCTGAGATGCTGGATATTCAGGCCGGAACCGAGATCGTCATCCCGTCGTATGCCACCTCTGCAATCCCGGCCAAGCGCATGCTCAGGCTGGCATAATCCAGATCGACATGGAGGTTGGTCAGGATCGCGCGGCGCGGCTTCAGGTGCGCGATCGCTTCCAGCGACTGGGCCAGATGGAAATGGCTGACATGCGGCGTCTCACGCAGGCAGTCGAGGATCAGTACGTCGAGATCGGCCATGGCCTCCATCGCGGCCGGCGGGATCAGGCTGACATCCGGCAGATAGCCGAGATCGCCGAAGCGGAAGCCCAGCGCCTCATAGTTCGGTCCGTGCTCGACCCGGAACGGCAAGGCCGTGATCGGCCCGCCTGCGCCGTCGATGGTCTGCGGCCGGCCGGCGCTGATCTCGTCGAGATCGATGATCGGCGGATAATAGCTGCCCGGCGGCGTCTCGAAGAGATAGCCGAAGCGCGAACGCAGCGAGGCTTGCGTCGTCTTGTCGGCATGGACGCGGATGCGCTGCCGCATATGCAGGACGAGCGCGCGCAGGTCGTCGATGCCATGGGTATGGTCGGCATGGTCATGCGTCATCAGCACGCCGTCCAGCGCCGGGACCTCGGCCGCGAGAAGCTGCTCGCGCAGGTCCGGCGAGGTATCGACCAGCACGCGCGTCGTTCCATCCGGGCCGATGCGCTCGACCAGGATCGAACAGCGCCGGCGCCGATTCTTCGGCTCGGCGGGATCGCAGGCGCCCCAGCCGGCGCCCGGCCGTGGCACGCCGCCGGAGGATCCGCTGCCGAGAATGGTGACGGTGAGCGTCATGGCGCCGGGTCAGGCTACCTGCGCGACCGGCGCGGCGTGATCCATCTTCCAGTAGCAGCGCCGCGCGTTTTCCGTGGTGATCTTGGCGATCTCGTCGAAAGACACGCCAATCGTCTCGCCGAGAACCTTCGCCGTTTCAACGACATAGGCCGGCTGGTTGCGCTTGCCCCTGAACGGCACAGGCGCGAGATAGGGCGCATCCGTCTCGACCAGCAGGCGCTCGCGCGGCACCATCCGGGCGATCCGGCGCAGGTTCTCCGAGGTCTTGAAGGTCAAGATGCCCGAGAAGGACACGTAGAGCCCGAGCTCGACACCCGCCATCGCCAGCGCTTCGCCAGCGGTAAAGCAGTGCAGGATGGCGGGGAAGGCGCCCTTCCCCATCTCCTCGCGCAGGATTGCGATCATGTCGTCATCGGCCTCGCGGGAGTGGATGACGAGCGGGAGCTGCGTGATCCGCGCCGCAGCGATATGCGTGCGCAATCCCTGGGCTTGCGCCGCGCGCGGGCTCGAATCGTAGTGATAATCGAGCCCGGCCTCGCCGATGGCGACGCAGCGCGGATGGCGCGACAACTCCACGAGGCGCTCGGCCGTGACGTCGAGCTCCTCATGGGCCTGATGCGGATGCGTGCCGACCGAAAACCACACTGACGGAAAACGTTCCGCCAGCGCGGCATAGTCTGCGTAGCGTGCGACCCGCGTCGAGATGGTCACCATCCGGCCGACGCCGGCTTCCTCTGCCCGCGCGACATAGGCCGGCAAGTCCTCGGCGAAATCCGGGAAGTCGAGATGGCAATGCGTATCGATCAGCATCACAAAACCTTAGGTGCTGTTGACATGTGATCACAGCGGTTTCGAGCACCGCCCTTGTCATTCCGGGGCGCGCCGAAGGCGCGAACCCGGAACCCACGACTGGGTGAAACAGCTTGGGCCTCTCTTGGAACCAGCTCGCTCGGTCGTGGGTTCCGGGTTCTTCGCTTCGCGAAGCCCCGGAATGACAAGGGTGGTTCGCACCCGCCTTAGGCGGCCTGGCCGTCCTCGGGCTCGACATAGCGCGGAAAGATCGCGCTCGGCGCAGGCAAAGCAGTGCCGCTGACGAGACGATGCCCTGCGCCGAGCGCCGCGAAGCTGCGGGTCTCGGGCGCGACGCCCAGCAGGTCGAGCAGCTTGCCCGCGGCCACCGGCATGACCGGCTGCACCAGGATCGCGACCTCGCGCAGCACCTCGATCGTGACATAGAGGATGGTGTCACGGCGGGCCGGGTCGGTCTTGGTCAGGCGCCAGGGCTCATTGTTGGCGAAATAGCGGTTCGCCTCGGCAATGAGAGCCCAGAGATCGGCCAGCACGGTGTGAAGGGCGAAATCCTTCATCGCCTCGCGCGCCTTGGTGAGCGCCGTGTCGGCCATGGCGAGCATGGCTTCGTCGGCCTCGTTCAGCGTGCCGCGCGGCGGCACCCTGCCCTCGCAGTTCTTGGCGATCATCGACAGCGAGCGCTGCGCCAGATTGCCGAGATCATTGGCGAGGTCGGCATTGATGCGCCCGACGATGGCGTCGTGGCTGTAATTGCCGTCCTGGCCGAAGGAGACCTCGCGCAGGAAGAAATAGCGCAATTGATCGACGCCATAGGTCTCGGCGAGGCCGAAGGGATCGACGACGTTGCCGAGCGACTTCGACATCTTCGTGCCCTTGTTCAGCAGAAAGCCGTGGCCGAAGACGCGCTTCGGCAGCGGCAGCCCCGCCGACATCAGGAAGGCCGGCCAGTAGACCGCGTGGAAGCGCACGATGTCCTTGCCGATGATGTGGACATCGGCCGGCCAGTAATGCGCGCGCGGGCTTTCCGGATCGGGGAAGCCCGTCCCGGTGACGTAGTTGTTGAGCGCGTCGACCCAGACATACATGACGTGCTTCGGGTCGCCCGGCACGGGCAGGCCCCAGTCGAAGGTCGTGCGGCTGATCGAGAGATCCTCGAGCCCACCCTTCACGAAGGAGGCGACCTCGTTCTTGCGCGTCTCCGGCGAGATGAAGTCCGGCACGTCCTCGTAGAGCTTCAGGAGCCGGTCCTGATAGGATTTGAGGCGGAAGAAATAGCTCTCCTCCTCGACCCATTCGACCGGGGTGCCCTGCCCGCCCAGGCGCGTGCCGTCGGGCTGGAGGGTGGTCTCCTCCTCGCCGTAGAAGGCCTCGTCGCGCACCGAATACCAGCCGGCATATTTGGCGAGATAGATGTCGCCATTGGCTTCCATCCGCCGCCAGAGTTCCTGGGTCGAGGGCAGATGGTCGGCATCGGTGGTGCGGATGAACCGGTCGAAGGAACAGCCGAGGCGCTGCTCCATCTCCTCGAAGCGCGCCGCGATCTTGTCGACGAACTCCTTCGGCGAGAGGCCGTTCTGCGCCGCCGTGCGCTGGACCTTCTGGCCGTGCTCGTCGGTGCCGGTCATGGCGAAGACGTCGTAGCCGTCGAGCCGCTTGAAGCGCGCGATCGCGTCCGACGCCACCATCTCATAGGCGTGGCCGATATGCGGCGGCCCGTTGGTGTAGTGGATCGCGGTCGTCAGGTAGAATTTCGGGGCCGTGGCCATCGTCTGTCCGAAAGCTTCGCTTCACGCTGCGCGCGAGCGGGACACCGCAGACGACAGATCATGAAACAGGGTCATCACGAGCGGGCGGCGGTCGAGATTATAGGTCTCGACCTCGCGCGCCTGCTGTCCAAGCTTTTCCCATACCTCCGCCAGCGGTGCAAGGCGCGCCGGTTGCGCCGCAGCATGCGCGTGGAGATGGTCGCTGATCCAGCCCTGGATCGTCTCGATCATCACCGCGAAGTCGCGCTCGCCCGCCTTGCCGGCGACATCCTCGGCCAGCGCCATCAGGGCCGTGAGGTCGATCTGCGGGAGAGCGTCGAGCCGCGCCCTCACCGCCTCGACCAGCGCCAGCGTCTCGGGATCGACATAGGTCAGCGCGCGCCGCACCGAGCCTTCGGACAGGCCGGAGGCCCGGCGCAGGGCCGAGCCGTCGAAGGGCATCTCCATGCGCTCCAACGCGAGCTTGCCGGCTTCGCCTACATCGGCCTCGGCCAGCGGGTCGAAGGTCAGCAGCCGGCAGCGCGAGCGGATCGTCGGCAGCATCCGGCCGGGGGCATGAGCGACGATCAGGAACAGCGCCCGCGGCGGCGGCTCCTCCAGGAGCTTGAGCAAGGCATTGGCGGCCGAGCGTTCCATGTCCTCGGCCGAGTCGACGATGCAGACGCGCCAGCCGCCCTCGGCCGCGCTCGACCCGAAGCGATCGATCACGCGCCGGATGGAATCGACCGGGATGTTGCTCGTGTAGCTCTTGCCGTCCGGCTTCTGAATCCGGCGCAGCACATGCAGGTCGGGATGCGACTGCGCCATTACCCGCCGCGTCGCCGGGTCGTGCTCCGGCATCGAAAGATCGGCGCTGCGGGCCGCCCTCGCCTGCGGATCGCCCACCGCCAGCAGGAAGCGCGCGGCGCGATAGGCGAAGCTCGCCTTGCCGATGCCTTCGGGCCCACCGAGCAGCCAGGCATGATGCATGCGGCCGGACGCCAGCGCGTCGAGGAAGGTCCGTTCGCGCGCGGCATGGCCGACGAGCGCCAGCGTCTCGCGCGGATGCGGCGCGTTTGGCAGCCGGTCGGGTTCGTCGCTGGTCGGTAGCATCAGACTTCCGGATCGATGGGCAGGCGCTCGCGCAGGATATGCCACGCCGCCTCGGCGAGCGCCTCGGGAGGCAATGTCGCATCGAGCACGGCGCAGCGCTGCGGCTCGGCGCTCGCGATATCCAGATAAGCTTGGCGCAGATTGCGATGGAAGGCCAGCGTCTCGCCCTCGAAACGGTCGATCGCCTCGCCCGGCCGGCGGCGCTTGGCGGCGCGGGCCAAGCCGATCTCGGGATCGAGATCGAGGATCAGCGTCAATTCCGGCATCAGGCCGGAGATCGTCACGGCCTCGAGCTCGGCCAGCACGGCGCGGTCGAGCTTGCCGAGCACGCCCTGATAGACCCGCGTCGAATCGATGAAGCGGTCGCAGATCACCCATTCGCCGCGTTCCAGCGCCGGGCGGATCAGGCTGTCGATATGGTCGATCCGCGCGGCCGAGAACATCAACGCTTCGGCGAAGGGGCCATAGTCCCGCGCCTGCCCCGCCAGGATCATCTCGCGGATGGCTTCCGCCTTGGGCGAGCCGCCGGGCTCGCGCGTCGTCCGGGCTGTAAAGCCGGCCGCGTCGAGCCGCTCGCTGAGCGCGCGCGCCAGCGTCGACTTGCCGGCGCCCTCCCCGCCTTCGAGCGTGATGAAACGTCCCCTGCTCACGCGACCTGCTCAGCTCCGGCTCAAGGCCTTGCGGACCCAGCCGGTCGTCGCCTCGAGCAGCGCGTCGAGCGCGCGTGACTGCAAGGTGCCGGCCTGCACGCTCTCGGCCGCGTAGAGGGGTAAGTCCAGCGTCTTGATGTCGCCGCGCGTCACCACGAGCCGCGCCACCTCCGCACCTTCCTGGACGGGCACGGTCAGCGGGCCACGATAGATGATCCGGGCCGCCAGCCGCTCCGTGCTGCCGCGCGGCAGCAGCAGGCTGACGGCGCTCTTGCTCCTGAGCCCGACGCGCCCCTTCTCGCCGCCATAGACGCTGGCCTCGCCCACGGTCTCGCCGGCGGCGAAGAGCTGGCGCTTTTCGAAGGCGCGAAAGCCCCACTCCAGCAGCTTGCGCGCTTCCGTCGCCCGGTCGCGCGCCGTCTTGATACCGTTGACCACGACGATCAATCGCTGGCCGTTCTGCACGGCTGAGCCGACGAGGCCGAAGCCCGACTCGTCGATATTGCCGGTCTTGAGTCCGTCAGCGCCGATATCCATCGTCAGCAGCGGATTGCGGTTCTGCTGGCGGATCTTGTTCCAGGTGAATTCGCGCTGGCCGAAGATCTTGTAGAGTTCGGGATAGGTCTTGATGATGTGGTCGGCGAGGAGGGCAAGCTCGCGCGCCGTCACCCGCTGCTGTGGATCGGGCATACCGGTGGCGTTGCGGAAGACGGATTTCGTCAGGCCGAGCCCCCTCACCCGCTCGGTCATGATCCGCCCGAAGGTCGGCTCGTCGCCGGCGATGGCCTCGGCCAGCGCGATCGAGGCATCGTTTCCGGACTGGACGATGATGCCCTGCAGGATGTCGGAGAGCTTGATCCGGCTGTTGATGATGGCGAACATCGCCGAGCCGCCGGACGGAGCACCGCCCTTGCGCCAGGCATTCTCGGAAATGCTGATCTCACTATCGAGCGAGAGCCGGCCGGCAGTGATGTCCTGGAAAGCGACGAGCACCGTTGCGAGCTTGGCCATGCTGGCCGGGACCATCAATTCGTCGGCAGCCTTCTCGTAGAGCACCGCCCCGGTCTCGGAATCGAGCAGAACGGCGAAGGGCGCCTGCGACTGGAAACTCTGGGCGAAGGCTATCGGGCCGAAGCAGACGAGCCCGAGCAGGAAGACAAGGCCCGCAGCCAGCCGGCGGACCGCCTGCGGCGGCGCGACAAACCCTGGCTGACGGCGAAAGGCGCTCATGCCTCGATGTGAAGCAGAGCGCCCGCCATCAGGTCAAGCCGGAGATCAGTTCCGCGCGAGCGGCTGCAGGGTCTGCGGCGCGAGCTTGTTGAGCGGATGGGCCTTGGCGAAGCGCTCGCCCGCGCCCTTTTCCGGGGCGGCGAACAGGCTGGCGCGCATCGGCGGCAGGGTCGTGCGCAGCGTCGCGGGAACCGCGACGGGCTTGGCCGCGTTGGCAATGGTATCGAGATCGAACGGCCGGTTCGGCGGCAGCGGAGCGGCGCGCATGGACGGCGCTTCGACCGGCGTCGAGACGGTCGAGGCCAGAGTCGCGGCAATCGGGGTGGAGGGCGTGATCATGCGCGGCTGCTGCGGCGCATAGGCCTGCACGACCGGCGTGACGACAGGAGCAGGCTCGGGCTCGACGGCCGGCTGCGCGTCGACATCGACGCTGCGGGTGCGCGTGGTCGGGACGGGCTCGGTGCTCGCGACCATGGTCCGGGCGCTCGTGCCCGGGATCGGCGCCGCAGAGCCATCGGTGCGAAGCGTGGCGAGAAGGAGCTTGTCGTCGGAACCGCCGAGCGAGGCCTGGCCGAGATACTCCATCTTGATCCGCGCCGTGCCGAGATGGCGGAAGGCAAGCGCATCGGCCGTCGTCTGCGAGAGATCCATCATGCGGCCGCCATGGAAGGGGCCGCGGTCGTTGACGCGCACGATGATCGAGCGGCTGTTCATCAGGTTGGTGACGCGGGCATAGGCCGGCAGCGGCATGGTCGGGTGCGCGGCGGAGACGCTGTAGCGATCATAGACCTCGCCATTGGCGGTACGCCGGCCATGGAAGGCCTCGCCATACCAGGAGGCCGTGCCGACCTGGGTGAAGCCGACCGGCTTCTCGAACGGGGTATAGCGCTTGCCGGCCACGGAATAGGCCTTGCCGACGAGCTGGCGTCCGCCACCCTTCGGCACCTCTTCGCCCTCGGCCACGACGCGCTGGCTGGCGGCGCCGTATTTCGATTGCGGGAAGGCGCCGATTTCCTTGGAGCGGCGGCCGGCGGTCTGGTTGCCGGCGCAGTTGGCCGCGAACAGCCCGACGAGAACGACGCACCCCATCCGGACGACGGCAGGCATGGAAGAAGACGCAGGCATCGGTCCGGACGTGGTGGAAGCGGGCTCCCGGGCCGAAAAGCGAGCGTCTCGTGTCATTCCGCCAATTCCGCTTTCTGCGCCAAAAACCATTCTGTCGGCTCGCCGCAATAGGCAGCAGAGCCGAGTTTTCGGCCAATTCCATTAAGGGATCGTTAAGCTGCTAAAATCCGCCGGAAAGCGGACCATTGAACAGGCCATCCCTGCGCCGTTAGGCCGCGACAGGAGCGTTTGAAAAAGGGCACATGTCAACGCCGAGGCGATCGCGGTCGCCATTTTTCTGTGCAGCGTGACCATCAGGACACGGTCCATGCAGGGCTCGAAGAGGCCTCGAAACCGGCTCATCCGCGACGCGCCGTCACAGTTCGCGCATCAAGGCAGCGCCCTCGCCTTTGCTCGCGCTAGCCTGCATCTTCCGCTTGCAAATCGCCTCATCGACCGGCATTGAACGCTCGCCGGAAGGGTGGCCGAGTGGTTTAAGGCAGCGGTCTTGAAAACCGCCGTGGGTGCAAGCCCACCGTGGGTTCGAATCCCACCCCTTCCGCCATTGCTTTTGCGGCATCTTATTGATTTTTAAATAGAATTTGAGCTCTGGAGCGCTTAAGGCGCCGGCTTCCACCCCAACATTTGTTGCCGCTCACAACCCCCTTGTTGTGTCAGCCTCTGGTTCCTCCGGAGGTAAGCGATTCGGATTTGCGCCCCACGCGGACATTGGCGATCACTCGGAAGCGAAATTTCGTGGCCACGCACCGGGGGCGGTCCTCTCCGCTTCGACGGCTTTAGCCGATTGCTTGGCTGGCAAGCGCTATTCGGCGCGGGCCGGTCGCCGATCTCGGCGTAAACGGTGGTCGCCCCAGCCCCATCGACGTGGCGCTGTCGTGGATTTGCATGCCGCTCCCGACCAGGAAGTTCGTGAAGACGGTATTGCTGGCCGGAGTGTCGGCACGCAGAAAGCTTCCCGCATGAGCCTCGACATGGGGACGCGAGACGGCGATTGCATCATCCTCGCTCGCGGCGATGATCGGGCCGATGACGTGCCCCCGGCCGAAAGGCCGGCACAAGGCGAAGGCCACGATCTCGTCATTGCGGACGAGGACCTGCCCTCGCGACGCAGGCAATAGGGCCTGGAAGACGGCAGAGCGGTCATGGCCGGTCGCGGCCTGATCGAGCCTCAGAAGGCTGCCGTGATCCTCGGCGGCGAGAGGGCGAATCGCGCCGTCCACCTTCGCCGAAGATACCGTCATTCCGGGAACCAGCGCCTCCGGCGTTGCTTCTCCCTGGCATCGCAGAATCTTCTGCTCGTAACCGTATCCGAGCGAGCGATAGAGTCGCTTTGCCTCTCGCGTCGCGTTGAGGCCGAAGACGGCGCCCTTGTTCAGCTCATGCGCCTTTTCCATGAGCCAGCTCCCCGCCCCCTGCTCCTGCAGGCGAGGCAGGGTGATGAGCATGCAGATCATGACGAAATCCGCGTCATAACGCAGCCACATCACGGTTCCGACCACCCGCCCGATCTCGTCGACGGCGGCGAGCCCCTGCCCGAGCTCGAGCAGCATCTGCCAATCGCTGTCCCGATGCGGCCATCCCACCGAGACGGAAAGCGCGTGCAGCAGCTTGGGATCGACCTGCTTGATGTCGCACAAGGTGAGCTCGAACGTGTCGATATGCAGTCGAGCGATCGTCTCCAAAGCGCGGCCTCCGCCGTGTCCACGGCTCTGCCCGGCCATGGGCTCCGGCCGGGTTACCGATAGGTTGTAAACCAATCCTGCAACAGGAAGCACCGTTCTTCCTGGGCATTTCAGCAGGGAACTGCGTCAGAGGGCGACGAAACGATCCGATCACTGGCGCGCCGCCCTTATCCTGTCGCGACGCAGCTGGAATCGGAGCCGTCCGTGACGCCGGAAGAGATCCTGAAGACCCTAATAGGGTTCCCCTCCGTGGTGGGGCAGCCAAACGCCGCCATCGCAGGCTGGATCGCGCAGTATCTCGGCGATTTCGGCATCGAAGCGCATCTCCTCATCGGCCCCGAAGGCGACCGGGTGAACCTTTTCGCGACGATCGGCCCGCGCGACGTTCCCGGCCTGGTCCTGTCCGGCCATATGGATGTCGTCCCGGCACAGGAGCCGCAATGGAGCGCTGATCCGTTCCAGTTGCGCGCGGACGGCGACAAGCTGCTCGGCCGCGGCACGAGCGACATGAAGGGCTTTCTCGCGACGGCGCTCGCGATCGTCCCATCGCTCATTGCCCTGAAGCCCGCCCGGCCGATCCATCTCGCCTTCTCCTATGACGAGGAGGCCGGTTGCCGCGGCGTTCCCCATCTCCTCGAAGCGCTGCCTTCGCTCTGCGCCCTCCCCGCTGCAGCCGTGATCGGCGAGCCGAGCGGGCTCAGACCGATCCTCGCCCATAAGGGCAAGGCGGCCGCGCGCGTCGAGGTTCAAGGCCGCTCGGGCCATTCCTCCCGCCCCGATCTCGGCCTCAACGCCATTCATGCGATGGGGCGGATAATCGCCGCCGCAGAAGGCGCAGCGGCGAAATTGAGCGAAGGACCGCTCGATCCCGTCTTCGAACCACCCTGCTCCACCGTCCAGATCGGCACGATCCGCGGCGGCGACGCCGTGAATATCATCCCGGAGAGCTGCATCGTCGAGATCGAGGCCCGCGCCATCGCCGGCGTTTCGCCGGCAGCCTTGCTCGAACCGGTTCGCGAGGCGCTCGAAGGCCTGAGGGCGGAGGGCTTCGGGACGAGCTGGCAGCCGATTGCCGGCTATCCCCCGCTGTCGCTTCCCTCAACAGCGCCGATTGCCACGTTGATCAGCCGGATCACAGGCGAAACGCCCCTGGCGGCGGTCAGCTACGGCACCGAGGCCGGTCTCTATCAGGCTGCTGGGATCGACGCGATCATCTGCGGACCGGGCGACATCGCCCGTGCCCACAAGCCGAACGAATACATCACGCGTGGCGAGCTCGCGGACTGCGTCGGCATGCTCGAACGGCTCTGCGTGCAGTTCGCGCGCGAAACACCCTGATCTCCCGGTCTTACGGAGCTCGCCTTGACCTTCCTTTTCAATTCGACTGACGAGCGGGCGCGGGTGTTCGCAGCGCGTTTTGCCGAGGAACTGCCCGATATCCGCTTCATCAGAAGCAGCGATCCCTACGATCCCGCCGATATCCGCTACCTGATCACCTGGACGGCCCCGGAGAATCTCGAGCGCTTCTCCAATCTGGATATCCTGTTCTCGATCGGGGCAGGCATCGACCAGATGAACACGGATGGCTTGCCGGCCGAGGTTCTCGTCGTCCGCATGGTCGAGGACGGCATCACCCGGATGATGCAGGAATACGTTACGCTCGGCGTGCTCGCGCTGCACCGGCAATGGCCGCTCTACCTCGCCCAGCAGAGAGCAGCGCATTGGGAGCCCTACGATCTCGTATCCGCTACCGACAGGCGGATCGGCGTGCTGGGGCTCGGCATGATGGGATCGGCGGTGATCGAGCGCCTGAAGCCTTTCGGCTTCCCGATCTCCGGCTGGAGCCGCTCGCCGCGCACGATCGATGGGATTCGCTGCCTGCATGGAGAGGCCGGCCTCTCCGCCCTGCTCGCCGAAACCGACATCCTGATCTGCCTGTTGCCGCTGACCCCGGAAACATCAGGCATTCTGAATGCCGGGCTCTTCGCGCAGCTGCCTGCCGGCGCCGGCCTCGTGCATGTCGGTCGCGGCCAGCATCTCGACCATACCGCGCTTCTCGATGCCCTCGATAGCGGTCACCTCTCGGGCGCCGTCCTCGATGTCACCGAGCCCGAGCCGCTGCCGGCCGATCACCGCCTGTGGAGCCATCCCGGCGTGATCCTGACGCCGCATATCGCCAGCAAGGTCGAAGCCGCGCCGGCGGCCAAGGCGGTCATCGAGAATCTCCGCCGTCATCGCTCCGGCCTGCCGCCGATCGGCCTCGTCGATCGCAGCCGTGGCTACTGAATTTCTCCAGCCCCGAACGAAAGGCTTTCCATGTCCCTTCTCATCAAGCTCGACCTTGCGCCCACCGGCGAGCCCAAGCACGCCAAGGCTGCCGCTGACCGCCTGATCTCCGGCGATCCCTCGTTCAAGACCTGGACCCAGGACCAGTCCCGCAACGAGCCCGTGCGCACCGGCGTCTGGGAAGCGACGCCCGGCGAAACCCGCTCGATCAAGGGCGAGACGGTGGAGTTCTGCTACATCCTCTCGGGTGTCATCGAACTGACCGAGGAAGGCCAACCGCCGCGCATCTTCCGGGCTGGCGACAGCTTCGTGATGAAGCCGGGCTTCGTCGGCGTCTGGAAGACCATCGAAACCGTCCGGAAGATCTACGTAATCGTCGGCTGATCCGAGCCCGCCGAAGAATCGGCCGCCCGGAGCCCCGCAAACAGGATTTCCGGTCGGCCGAGGCGCCGTCACAGGCGTAAACTTCGGGCCGGGCGGAATTAGGCTTGGGCGGCCACCATCCGGAGATGCGCCCTTGTCGCTGAGTTTCGATCCCGCTTCGGTCACGCTCCCGTGCGGCCATTTCATCGGCGGCGAATGGGTCGACGCCAGGGACGGCATCGATCTGCATCGTCCATCCGATGCGATCGCCTTTGCCGCCTGCCCCGTCGCCGATGCGGACCTCGTCGATCACGCCGTGTCGGCCGCCAAGCAGGCGCTTGCGAGCAGCGGTTGGGGGCGCCTGGCACCGCGCGAGCGTGCCCGCGCGCTCCACCGCTGGGCCGATCTCATCGAGGCGGAAGCGGAAACGCTCGCGCGGCTGGAGGCCATCGCCTCGACCCGCCCGATCTCCGAGCTGATGGCTGGCGACGTCCCCGTCACGGCTGAGCAGATCCGCTTCTTCGCCGAATTCGCCGACAAGGAAGGCGGTGATCTCGTTCCGACCGGCGCCGACAGTTTCGGCATGATCGCGACCGAGCCTTATGGCGTCGTCGGCGCCATCACGCCCTGGAATTTCCCGATCAACATGGCCGGCTGGAAGCTCGGCCCCGCACTCGCGGCCGGCAATGCCGTCGTGCTCAAGCCCTCCGAGATGACGCCATTCGCGACGCTCTACCTGGCACAGCTGTCGGTAAGGGCCGGATTGCCGCCGGGCCTGATCAACATCGTGCTCGGCGATGGCCGCACGACCGGCACCGCGATCACAGGCCATCCCGATATCGCCAAGGTCAGCTTCACCGGCTCGACCGCAGCCGGCGCCGCCATCATGGAGAACATCGCCCGCACCGGCATCAAGCCGATGACGCTGGAGCTCGGAGGAAAAAGCCCGCAGCTCGTCTTCGCCGATGCCGACCTGCCGCAGGCCGCGGCCGCCATCGCCCGCAGCATCCTCAGCAATGCCGGCCAGGCTTGCGTCGCCGGCTCGCGCCTGATCGTGGCGGATAGCGTCGCGGAGGAGCTGGTTGGGCTCATCGTCGAACGGATGCGTGCGGTCCACCCAGGCCCGACCTGGGATGCGGCGAGCGCTTATTCGCCGATCATCTCGGAGCGGCAGATCGGCCGCATGGAAAGCATCGTCGATGCGGCAGTGGCGCGCGGCGCCACCTGCCGGCTGGGTGGTGAACGCCTCGACCATGCGGGCTATTTCTACGCCCCCACCGTACTGGAAAGGGTCGACGCCACCTCGCCTGCCGTGACCGAGGAAATCTTCGGGCCAGTCCTGACCGTCCAGACCTTCCGCGAGGAAGAGGAAGGGCTAGGGCTCGCCGATCACCCGACCTACGGGCTCTGTGCGGGTCTCTACACGCGCGACCTGTCGCGAGCGCTGCGCGCCGTCAACCGCCTGCAGGCCGGTACGGTCTGGGTCAATCGCTACGGCCGCTCGCGCGACCACATCCTGCCGACCGGAGGCTACAAGCAATCCGGCCTCGGCAAGGACTTGGGGCGCGAGGCCTATCTCGCGAACCGCAAATCGAAAAGCGTCCTGATCGCGCTGTGAGGAGCCTCCCCGTGAAATCCTACAAGATCGCCCTGATCCCGGGTGACGGCATCGGAACCGCCGTCACCGAGGCCGCCTGGGAGGTGCTCGGCCGCGCAGCGCATGGCGGCGGCTTCAGGCTCGAAGGGACGACCTTCCCCTGGTCCTGCGACTTCTACGAGAAGACTGGCGCGATGATGCCGGCCGACGGCATCGAGACCTTGCGCGGCTTCGACGCGATCCTGCTCGGCGCGGTCGGCTGGCCCAAGCGCGTGCCGGATTCGGTCTCGCTGCATGGGCTCCTGCTGCCGATCCGCAAGGCCTTCGTGCAATACGCCAATATTCGCCCGCACCGCCTGCTGCCGGGCGTCGAGGGGCCATTGCGTGCCAGCGCCTTCGACATCCTCTGCATCCGCGAGAACACCGAGGGCGAATATGCCGGGGCCGGCGGGCGCGTCCATAACGGCACGGCCGACGAAGTCGCCGTCGAGACCTCGATCTTCACGCGCAAGGGCGTCGAGCGCATCCTCCGCTTCGGCTTCGAGCAGGCGCGCAAGCGTCGCGGCAAGCTCGCCTCGGTGACCAAGTCGAACGCGCAGAAATACTCGATGGTGTTCTGGGACGAGATCACCGCAAGGCTCGCCGTCGAATATCCGGATGTCGAAGTGGCGAACTACCATATCGACGCCATGGCGGCACGGATGGTGATGGCGCCCGAGAGCCTCGACGTAGTGGTCGCCTCCAACCTCTTCGGCGACATCCTGACCGATCTTGGCGCGGCCATACAGGGCGGCCTCGGCTTCGCCGCTTCCGCCAACATCAACCCTGAGCGCAGCGCGCCCTCGATGTTCGAGCCCGTGCATGGCTCGGCACCCGACATCGCCCATCTCGGCATCGCCAATCCGATCGCCGCGATCTGGTCGGGCGCGATGATGCTGGACCATCTCGGCGAAGCCGGCGCGGCAAAGGCCGTGATGACGGCGATCGAAGCCGCCACGGCCCGCCGGATCGGCACCGAACCGGGCAGGCACAAGACCCAGGACATTACCGCCGCCGTGCTTTCGGCACTCGGCTGACGGAGACCGCAATCATGGCCATCGAAGCCCTTCGCGACCCCACCCTGCTGCGCCAGGCCTGCCTCGTCGGCGGCAACTGGCAGGCCGCCGCCTCAGGCCGCACGCTCGACGTCATCGATCCGGCGACGCAAGCTGCCATCGGCTCCGTGCCGGATGCCGATGGCACCGATACGCGCGCCGCAATCGAGGCCGCAGCAGCGGCCTTCGGCGCCTGGCGCGCCAGGCCGAATGCCGAGCGCGCCGCTCTGTTGGAGGCCTGGCATGCACTGATGCTGGAGCATGTCGAGGATCTCGCGCTGATCCTGACGCACGAGCAAGGCAAGCCGCTGGCGGAGGCGCGCGGCGAAATCCGCTACGGCGCTTCCTTCGTCAAATGGTTCGCAGAGGAAGCCCGGCGCATCGACGGGGCGACGATCCCCGCCCCGACCGCCGACAGGCGCATCATCGTGATGAAGGAGCCGGTCGGCGTCTGCGGCATCGTCACGCCCTGGAACTTTCCCAACGCCATGATCACCCGCAAGGTGGCACCGGCCTTGGCGGCGGGCTGCACCGTCGTGATCAAGCCGTCGGAGCTGACCCCGTTCTCGGCGCTGGCCCTCGGCGTTCTGGCCGAACGGGCCGGCATCCCGGCCGGCGTGATCAACATCGTCACCGGCATGCCCACCGCGATCGGCGCCGAGCTCACCGGCAATCCGACCGTCCGCAAGATCTCCTTCACCGGCTCGACGCGGGTGGGGGCACTGCTGATGCGACAGGCTGCCGACGGCATCAAGCGGCTCAGCCTGGAGCTCGGCGGCAACGCCCCCTTCATCGTCTTCGACGATGCCGATCTCGACCTCGCGATCGAGGGCGTGCTTGTCTCCAAGTTCCGCAATGGCGGCCAGACCTGCGTCTGCGCCAACCGTATCCTGGTGCAGGACGGCATCTATGATCGCTTCGCCGACAGGCTTGCGGCCCGCGTCGCGGCGATGAAGGTCGGCCCCGGCACCGATGCCGGCGTCGATATCGGGCCGATGATCAACAGAGCCTCGATCGAGAAGATCGAGCGCCATGTCGACGACGCTCTGTCCAAGGGCGCCCGGCGCCTAGCCGCCGCGGCCGACATGCCGAGGGGCGCCCAGTATGCGACGCCTCTCGTGCTGGGCGATGCCACCATCGAGATGCAGCTTGCCGGTGAGGAAACCTTCGGCCCGGTCGCGCCGCTGTTCCGTTTCGGCAGCGAGGACGAGGCGATCCGCATCGCCAACGGCACGCCCTTCGGGCTCGCCGCCTATTTCTTCACGCAGGACATGCGGCGCTCCTGGCGCGTCGGCGAGGCGCTCGAATTCGGGATGGTGGGCTTGAACACCGGCGCGATCTCGATGGAGGTCGCGCCCTTCGGCGGCGTCAAGCAATCGGGTCTCGGCCGCGAAGGCTCGCGGCTCGGCATCGAGGAGTATCTCGAGGTCAAGGCCTTCCATATCGGCGGGCTCGGCTGACCCGCACAGAAAAAGGCGCCGGAGCATACCCGGCGCCTTCTGACCTTTCACGGCAAAGCCGACGACCTACTGAATGCGGTCGAGCGCCTTGTAGTAGAGCCCGACCAGCGGCAGGAACCAGGGCTTGCCGAAATGGCCGGGCACGGCCGGCCAGGCGAGGCCCTCGAGCGGGTTGCGGTTGGGACGGCCAAGGATCGCATCGGCCATGATCATGCCGAGATGCGTCGACATCTGTGCGCCATGGCCGGAATAGCCCATCGCATACCAGACGCCGTCCTCGTAGCCGGCGCGGGGATAGCGGTCCTTGGTCATGTCGACCAGCCCGCCCCAGCAATAGTCGATCTCGACATCCCTGAGCTGCGGGAAGATGCCGGCAAGGCTCGCGCGCAGGATGGCGCCGCTCTTGGCGTCCGAGGTCTGGTCCGATGTGGCGGAGAAGCGCGCCCGCCCGCCGAAGATCAGCCGGTTGTCCGGCGCCAGGCGGAAATAGTTGCCGATATTGAGCGAGGTCACGGCCGTACGGTTGCCTGGCATGGTCGCTGCGACCTCGGCCTCGCTCAACGGCCGCGTCGCGATCAGGAATGAGCCGACCGCGATGATCCGGCGCCGGAACCAGGAGAAGGGCCCGGAGGTATAAGCCCCGGTCGCCACCAGCACGTCCTTGGCCGAGACGCTTCCGCGCGGTGTCTGGAGGACGTGCCGTCCCCCCTCCTCCCGCCGCTCGGTCACGGGTGCGTGCTCATGGATCAGCGCGCCGTGCCGGGCGGCCGCCGTGGCCAGGCCTGTCACGAAGCGGCCCATATGCATCATGGCGCTCTTCTTCGAGAGCATCGCGCCATGGAACGCGTCGGAGCCGACCTCGCCCACGAGCTCGGCCCGGCTCAGCATGGCCGTGTCGGGATCGGCCTCGCGATGCAGCACCTCGAAGTTGCGGGTGAGCGAGGCGACGTGCTCCGGCTTGGAGGCGAGCTTGAGCTTGCCCGCCCGCCGGAAGGAGCAGTCGATGCTCTCCTCGGCGACGATCCGCTCGATCGTATCGACGGAATCGTCGAAAGCCTTGTAGAGGGCCACCGCGCGCTCGGTGCCCAGCGCCGACTTGGCGGCGATGAAGCTATGGGCGAGGCCGTTGTTGAGATGGCCGCCATTGCGGCCCGAGGCTCCGTAGCCGACGCTTTCCGCCTCCAGCACCACGACCTTCGCGCCGGCCATGGCGAGCTGGCGCGCGGCGGCGAGACCGGTGAAGCCACCGCCGACGATGGCCACGTCGTACGAGCCTTCGACCGCCCCCCTGACGGCGCCGGTGAAACTGCTGGCCGTGTCATGCCAATAGGATTTGAACTGCATCGGCCGGGGCCTCAGAGTCCGAACACGCCGGGCAGGCCCGAGATGTCCTTGATTTCGGTGTAGCCGTAATAGGGGTTCGCCGGTTCGTGCCCGCGATTGACCCAGACCTTGTTCCTGATCCCGAGGTCATGCGCCGTCATCAGGTCATAGCGGAACGAGGACGAGACGTGGCAGACGTCTTCCGGGCCGCAGTCCAGCATGTCGAACATGTACTCGAAGCCCTTCATCCGCGGCTTGTAGGATCGGGCCTGCTCGGCGGTGTACACCGCATGGAAGGGCGCGCCGAGCCGGGCGACGTTATGCGGAATCTGGTCGTTATCCGCATTGGATAGAATGACGAGCGGAATTTCCTTCGCCACCTTGGCAAGGCCTTCCGGCACGTCCGCATGCGGACCCCAGGTCGGCACCTGCTCGTAGACCCAGCGCGCATCCTCGGGGCGGAAGGCGACGCCGTTCCGGCGGCAGGTCCGCTCAAGCGAATTGTAGACGACCTCCTCATAGGGCTTCCAGTCGCCCAGGATTTCGTCGAGCCGATAGGCCGAGAAATTCGTGATGAAGGTCCGCATCGCCGGCTCGTCGAGCTTGTCGCCGTACAAGGCGCGCGCGGCCTTATCCATCGCGAAATAGATCAGCGTGCCATGGCAGTCGAAGGTCACGAATTTGGGCTTGATGACGGTCATCCGCGGAAATCCCCTGTGGCAAAACGGTTGTATCCGTTGCCGGAGATCATAGCGGCGGCCAGAACGGTGCGAGCACCGCATTGCCTGCGGCGGGAAGCACAAACTGCCGTCCGCCCGTGAGGCTATGGCAGAGAGTTCCGCCTGCATCGCAGCGGAGGCCCGCCTCGCCTCCCAATCACCGGCTTCTTCCCGCCCGTCGTGGCATTCCATGCGGTCGCCGCGCATTCCTACGGCCAAAGATATCGCCCGACAGCCTTCCTCAGGAGCAACTGCGCCGGCACGCACCCTATCCATGATGCAACGGATACGAAGCGAAGCATCATGGACCAGGAAACGATCGATCTCGTCGCCTTCGACGAACGCCATCTCGATGGAGCCGTTCTGCTCTCGCGCGAGGCGGGCTGGCCGCACCGGCGCGAAGACTGGGCGATGCTGCTCGCGCTCAGTCACGGCTTCGTCGCGCTCCAGGGCGATGCCGTGGTCGGCACGGCGTTTCTGACGCCGTTCGGAGACGACCGCGCAACCATCAACATGGTGATCGTCGCGGCCAGCATGCGCGGACGCGGCCTCGGCCGGAAGCTCATGGATGCCGCCCTGCAAGCCTGCGGCGCGCGTGAATGCCGCCTCACCGCAACCGCGGACGGCCTGCCTCTCTATGAGAAGCTCGGGTTCGAGACGACCCACGAGATCCGCCAGCATCAGGGCATTCCCACTCCGTCGCCGGCGGATGCGGTGAACGACGCCGTCAAGCTGGATTGGGTCGGTCCGGAGAGCTTCCCTTTGATCGCGGCGCTCGACCTCGAGGCGCAAGGGATGGATCGCCAGCCTCTGCTGAGTCTCCTGACCGAAGCCGGGCGAATGGTCGTCCTGCGCGAAGCCGACCGGGTCGTCGGCTATGCCGCGCTGCGCCCGTTCGGCCGCGGCGAGGTGATCGGCCCGGTCGTCGCGAACACCTTGGAACAGGCGCAGAGCCTCATGAGCTTCCTGATCGCCAGCCGTCCCGGCGCCTTCCTGCGCGTCGACACGGCCGAATGGCCCGCGCTTTCGCCATGGCTTTCCGCTCGCGGCCTCGCGGGCGTCGGCGGCGGCATCGTCATGCGCCGCAACGGGGCAAGCCGGCAGCCGCTCGGCCCCGCCAAACCCTTCGCTCTCGCCAGTCAGGCGCTCGGATAAGCTGGAGAACCGCCATGTTGAGCAATTCCCTGATCGAACTCGATCGCGAACACTGGATTCACCCGGTCGCCTCCTATCGCGGCCATGAAAAGGCCGGCGTGCGCGTGCTGCGCTCCGCGAAGGGCGCGACCATCACCGACGCGTCCGGCAAGCAGCTCATCGACGGCTTCGCCGGGCTCTGGTGCGTGAATGCCGGCTACGGCCATGACAGCATCGTCGAGGCCGCGGCGAACCAGATGCGCGAGCTGGCCTATGCGACGGGCTATTTCGGGCTCGGCTCCGAGCCCGCGATCCGGCTCGCGGCCGAGCTCGCCGAGCGTTCGCCGGGCGATCTCAACCGCGTCTATTTCACGCTGGGCGGTTCCGACGCGATCGACAGCACGGTCCGCTTCATCCGCTACTACCAGCAGGCTCGCGGCAAGCCGCAGAAGGACCAGTTCATCTCGATGGAGCAGGGCTATCACGGCTCCTCGACCGTCGGTGCCGGCCTCACCGCCCTGCCCGTCTTCCATGCCGGCTTCGGCGTTCCCTATGACTGGCAGCACAAAATTCCGTCGCACTATACTTATCGCAATCCCGTCGGCTCCGATCCGGCCGCCGTCATCGCCGCCTCGCTGGCGGCGCTCAGGAGCAAGGTCGAAGCTGTCGGCGGTGCGGATCGCGTCGCAGCCTTCTATTGCGAGCCGATCCAGGGCTCCGGCGGCGTGCTCGTCCCGCCGCCCGGCTGGGTCAAGGCGATGCGCGAGCTCTGCCGCGAGCTCGACATCCTCTTCGTCGCCGACGAGGTGATCACCGGCTTCGGGCGCACCGGCCCGCTCTTCGCCTGCGAGGGCGAGGACATCGTCCCCGACCTGATGACCGTCGCGAAGGGGCTGACCTCGGGCTATGTGCCGATGGGCGCCGTGCTGATGTCGCAGAAGGTCTACGACGTCATCGCGGACGGCTCGGGCGCGGCGGCGGTCGGCCACGGCTACACCTATTCCGCCCATCCGGTCAGCGCCGCTGTCGGCCTCGAGGTGCTCCGTCTCTATGAGAACGGTCTGCTCGACAATGGGCGCAAGGCCGGCACGCGCCTGATGGCCGGCCTCGAAAGCCTCCGGGACCATCCCCTCGTAGGCGAGGTGCGTGGCCGTGGCCTGCTGGCCGCCGTCGAACTCGTGACCGACAAGGTCAGGAAGACGCCTCTGCCGGCCGCTGCCGCACCGGCCCAGCGCGTTTTCGACCGCGCCTGGGACAAGGGTCTCGTCATCCGCGCCTTCGGCAACGGCGTGCTGGGCTATGCCCCGCCGCTGTGCTGCACCGATGCCGAGATCGACGCGATCGTCGAACGGACCCGCGCGACGCTCGACGAGACACTGGCCGACCCGGACGTGCGCGCCGCGATGGCGTGACGCCGAGAGGCTCGGTGAAGGAGGGGCGGACGTTGGGTCAATCCCGCGCCCGCTCCCCGAAGCCGAGATTCCGCGAAGGCTGCGAATTCGGAATTTTGTGCCGCGCGGTTTTCGACATTCAGCGTATCCGGCGAGCCAACAGTGGGAAACTCCCTCATGGCCGACGGAGACCGGCCGAAGGGAACAGAGCGCAACCGTCACGACCAGTGGCCGAGCAGCCCGGTGACGAGGAAACGGCGCTCGCTGAAGACCATGGATTCCTGCCTGTGTCCGGCGGGGGAAGCGGAGAGGCTATGGCTAAGAGTTTCAGCGACTTCCGCTATCTGACGTTCGACGTCGTGGGCACGCTGATCGATTTCGAGGGCGGCCTCGTCGGCAGTCTCGCGGACATCGCTCGCGAAGCCGGTGTTGCGTTCGATGGGGAAGAGGCGCTGAACCTCTACCGCGCCGCACGCTACATGCCTGACGTCCAGCACTTTCCAGACGATCTCGTCCGGGTCTACGGCGTCATCGCCCCCAAACTCGGCCTTCCGACGGGCGACAGCCACGGCCAGCGCCTGCGGGACGCGGTCAAGGACTGGCGCCCCTTCCCGGACAGCGCCGAGGCGCTTGCGCGCTTGTCGAAGCGCTACAAGCTGATCGCGATGACCAACGCCCAGCGCTGGGCCTTCGAGCATTTCTCCCGCGCGCTCGGCAACCCGTTCTATGCCGGTTTCACCGTCGACGACACCGGCACGGAAAAGCCTGATCCCGCGTTCTTCGAGCAGGTCTTCGCCTTCGTCGAGAAGAATGGCGGCTCGCGTGGCCAGATCCTGCATGTCGCCCAGAGCCAGTATCACGACATCGGAATCTCGCGGAAGCTCGGCCTGACCAATTGCTGGATCCAGCGGCGCCACGCCCAGCCCGGCTATGGCGGCACGATCGAGCCGGAACGCTTCACCGAACCCGACTTCCACTTCACCTCGATGGGCGCGCTCGCCGACGCCGTGGAGGCCAGTCTGGTGGCCTGAAGGAACCCGTAGCGAAGAAGACCAACGCCGGAACAACGGCGCAAATCATAAAGAGGGGAATACACATGACGGACAAGATTTCTTCCAGCTGGACGAATGCCGACGACGCCATCGTCGAGAATGCGATCCGCCGCGGCGCCAGCCGCCGCGACCTCCTGCAGATGCTGATGGCCGGTGGCCTTGCCGCCTCCGCCAGCAGCCTCGTGCTGGCGCGCGCCACCTCCGCGCTCGCGCAGACTCCCGTGAAGGGCGGCAACCTGAAGGCAGCCGGCTGGTCCTCATCGACCGCCGACACGCTCGATCCGGCCAAGGCCTCGCTCTCCACGGACTATGTCCGCTGCTGCGCCTTCTACAATCGCCTGACCTTCCTGGACGCGGACGGCAAGCTGCAGATGGAGCTCGCCGACAAGTTCGAGACCAAGGACGCCAAGGTCTGGACCGTCACGCTCAAGAAGGGCGTCACCTTCCATGACGGCAAGCCGCTGACCTCGGCCGACGTCATCTTCTCGCTGAAGCGCCATCTCGACCCGGCCGTCGGCTCGAAGTCGAACTCGCTCGCCAAGCAGATGACCGAGTTCAAGGCGGTCGATCCGCTGACCGTCGAGATCACGCTCGCGGCGCCGAACGGCGACCTGCCGACCATCCTGTCGACGCATCATTTCATGATCATCGCCGACGGCACCACCAACTTCGCCAAGGCGAACGGCACCGGCGCCTTCGTCTGCGAGAACTTCGAGCCCGGCGTGCGCTCGATCGCGGTCAAGAACAAGAACTACTTCAAGTCCGGCGGCGCGAACCTCGACTCCTTCGAATTCTTCGCGATCACCGACGACACCGCGCGCGTCAATGCGCTGCTTTCTGGTGATATCCAACTCGCTGCGGCGATCAATCCGCGCTCGATGCGCCTGGTCGAGAGCCAGCCGGGTGTCGTGCTGTCGAAGACGACCACCGGCAACTACACGAACCTCAACATGCGCATGGACATGGCGCCCGGCAACAAGGCGGATTTCGTGGAGGGCATGAAGTACCTGCTCAACCGCGAGCAGATCCAGAAATCGGCGCTGCGCGGCCTCGCCGAGGTCGCCAACGACCAGCCGATCCCGCCGATGAACCGCTATCACAACAAGGATCTGAAGCCGAAGGCGTTCGATCCCGAGCGGGCCAAGTCGCTCTTCCAGAAGGCCGGCGTCCTCGGTCAGTCGATCCCGATCGTCGCCTCCGATGCCGCCGGCTCCTCGGTCGACATGGCGGTGCTCGTCCAGCAGGCCGGCAATGCCATCGGCATGAAGTTCGACATCCAGCGCGTTCCCTCGGACGGATACTGGTCGAACTACTGGCTGAAGGCTCCGGTCCATTTCGGCAACATCAACCCGCGGCCGACCCCGGACATCCTGTTCTCGCTGCTCTACGCATCCACGGCGCCGTGGAACGAGAGCCAGTACAAGTCCGAGAAATTCGACAAGATGCTGCTGGAGGCGCGCGGCTCGCTCGACGAGGCCCAGCGCAAGCGCATCTATGACGAGATGCAGGTGATGGTCGCCAATGAGGCCGGCACCGCGATCCCGGTCTATATCTCGAATGTCGATGCCATCTCGAACAAGCTCAAGGGCCTGCTGCCGAACCCGCTCGGCGGGATGATGGGCTACGCCTTCGCCGAGTACGTCTGGCTCGACCGCTGAGCCCTGCTTCTCCTGCGGGCCGGGCGCGTGCGCCCGGCCCCCAATTCGTGTCACACTCCAATCGGAGGTGTCTGCTGCGGGAGCGTCGATGAACCTTCACCTGTTGTCCCTGCTGGGCGGACGGCTGCTCGTCGCGCTGCTGACGCTGCTGATCGTCTCCTTCGTGGTGTTCTGCGCCACCCAGATCCTGCCGGGCGATGTCGCCGAGGTGCTGCTCGGGCAGGCCGCGACGCCGGAGGCGGTGGCCGGGCTTCGCGCAGCGATGCACCTCAACGACCCGGCGATCCTGCGCTTCTTCCGCTGGCTCGGCGGAATGCTGACCGGCGATCTCGGCATCTCCTATGCCAATAACCGGCCGATCGCGGAGCTGATTGCCGGGCGCCTGGGCAACTCGTTGCAGCTCGCCGCGGCGACCGCGCTCTTCTCGGTTCCGATCGCGCTCGCGCTTGGCATCACTTCCGCCATGCTGCGCGGCTCGCTCTATGACCGCTCGGTCACGATGGCGACGATTACGGTGATCTCGGTGCCGGAGTTCATGATCGCGACCGTCGGCGTGCTGATTTTCGCCGTGTGGCTGAAATGGCTGCCCGCCCTCTCCTTCGCACGCAACATCACCTCCTTCAGCGAGATGCTGCGCATCTATGCGATGCCGGTCTTCACCCTGAGCTTCGTGATCTCGGCCCAGATGATCCGCATGTCACGTGCGGCCGTCGTCGAGGCGCTCAACACGCCCTATGTCGAGATGGCGCAGCTGAAGGGCGCCTCCCGCCCGCGGGTCGTACTCCGCCATGCGCTACCCAACGCGCTCGGCCCCATCGTCAACGCCGTCGCGCTGTCGCTCTCCTATTTGCTGGGCGGCGTCATCATCGTCGAGACGATCTTCAATTATCCCGGCATCGCCAAGCTGATGGTCGACGCCGTGGCGACGCGAGACCTGCCGCTCATCCAGAGCTGCGCGATGATCTTCTGCGTCGTCTACCTGCTCCTGATCACGACGGCGGACATCATCGCCATCCTGTCGAACCCGAAATTGCGCTGACCATGGCCATCGACGCAACCAACGCGACAACCGTCAGCCCGCGCCGGGCCGGGTATCGGTTCAATCTCACGGGCTGGATCAGCCTCGTCATCATTCTCGCCTGGGCGCTGATCGCGATCCTCGCGCCCTATGTTACGCCCCACGGCATCAGCGACATCGTCGACACCGACTATTTCGGCCCGATGAGCCTGCAGTTTCCGCTCGGGACGGATTATCTCGGGCGCGACATGCTCTCGCGCATCCTCTTCGGCGCGCGCTACACCGTCGGCATCTCGCTGGCCGCCACGCTGATCGCCTGCACGATCGGCGTCACGCTCGGCATGGCGGCGGCCGTGACGGGCGGCTGGTTCGATGCGGCGCTGAGCCGGTTCGTCGATGCGTTGAGCTCCATTCCCAGCAAGCTGTTCGCCCTCGTTGCCGTTGCCGGCGTCGGCTCCTCGATTCCCGTGCTGATGCTGATCCTCGGCATCATCTATACGCCCGGCTCCTACCGCTTCGCCCGGGCGCTCGCGGTCAACGTCAACACCACGGATTTCGTCACCGTGGCGCGGATCCGCGGCGAGAAGCTGAGCTATCTGATCCGCGCCGAGATCCTGCCCAACATCATCGGGCCGGTCCTGGCCGATGTCGGCCTGCGCTTCGTCTTCATCGTGCTGCTCTTGTCCGGCCTGTCCTTTCTCGGCCTCGGCGTGCAGCCCCCGGAAGCCGATTGGGGCTCGCTGGTGCGTGAGAACATCGGCGGCCTGCCCTTCGGCGCGCCGGCCGTGATGGCACCCTCCTTCGCCATCGCCAGCCTGACGATCGCGGTGAACATGCTGATCGACAACCTGCCACAAAAGATCCGCGACCGGAGCGAATGATGAGCCCTCTCGTCGAAATCCGGGACCTCAAGGTCGAGGCGACCACCGATGCCGGCCGCCGCGTCGAGATCATCAAGGGCGTGAGCTTCGAGATCGCGCCCGGCGAGATCGTCGCGCTGATCGGCGAGAGCGGCTCGGGCAAGACCACGATCGCGCTGACCCTGCTCGGCTACACCCGCACGGGTTGCCGCATCACCGGCGGCAGCGTGAGCGTCGATGGCCGTGACATGGCTGCCCTGTCGGAGAAGGAACGGGCCAAGGTCCGAGGCGTCGCGGTCTCCTACGTGCCGCAGAGCGCGGCGGCTGCCTTCAATCCGGCGCAGCGCATCATGGACCAGGTGATCGAGATCACGCGCATCCACGAACTGATGCCGCGCGCGCAGGCCGAAGCCAAGGCGGTGGATCTGTTCCGTGCGCTGTCCCTGCCTTCGCCCGAGACGATCGGCGGGCGCTACCCGCACCAGGTGTCCGGCGGCCAGCTTCAGCGCCTCTCGGCGGCAATGGCTCTGATCGGCGACCCGAAGGTGGTGATCTTCGACGAGCCGACGACCGCACTCGACGTCACCACGCAGATCGAGGTTCTGCGCGCCTTCAAATCCGTGATGCGCCAGAGCCGGATGGCCGGCGTCTATGTCTCGCACGATCTGGCCGTCGTCGCGCAGATCGCCGACCGCATCGTCGTCCTGAAGGGCGGGGTCATCCAGGAGATCGGCGCCACCGCACAGATCCTATCGGCGCCGAAACACCCCTACACGCAGGAACTGCTCGCGGCCTTCGCGCCACCGGGGCGCATCCCCGCACAGGCGGCGAGCCCGGAAGGCTCGGCTTCCCGCCCTGTGCTGGAGCTCTCATCCATCAGCGCGGGCTACGGCAAGCTGCAGGCCGACGGAACGCCGCTGATCCTGGCGGTCGACAAGGTCAGCTTCAAGCTGGAGCGCGGGCGCAATCTGGGCATCATCGGCGAATCCGGCTGCGGAAAATCGACGCTCGCCCGCTCCATAGCCGGCATCATCCCGCCTTCTTCCGGCACGATCGCCTTCAACGGCAAGCCGATGGCGCCACGCGCGCAGGACCGCAGCGCCGATGAGTTGCGCAAGCTGCAGATCGTGTTCCAATCGGCCGATACCGCGCTCAACCCGGCCAAGTCGATCGAGGACATCCTCGGCCGTCCTCTCAGCTTCTACCACGGCCTGCGCGGGGCCGCCCGCGACGCGCGCATCGACCGGCTGCTCGAGCTGGTGCACCTGCCTCGCGCCTTGAAGCACCGGCTGCCCAGCGAACTGTCGGGCGGGCAGAAGCAGCGCGTGAACCTGGCACGCGCGCTCGCCGCCGATCCCGAACTCATCCTCTGCGACGAGATCACCTCTGCGCTCGACACCGTGGTGGCTGCTGCCATCATCGAGCTGCTCAAGGACCTGCAGCGCGAGCTCGGACTGTCCTACCTCTTCATCAGTCACGACCTGACGACGGTGCAGGCGATCTGCGACGAGGTCGCGGTCATGTATCGCGGCGTGAAGGTCGAGCAGTTGCCGGCCGATCAGGTCGGCAAAGCCGGCGGCCACCCCTATGCACGACTGCTGATGTCGTCGGTGCCCAAGCTCGATCCGAGCTGGCTCGACAAGCTCGAACGCGATCCGGAACTCGTCGCCGCCTTCTCGAAGCGCTGAGCCTGCTTCAGGTCGTTGTCGTGACCGGGAACAGGCTGGTCAGCGGCATATGCGGCTTCACGATCGGCGATTTCAGCACGACGAAGCTGAAATACTTGTCGATGCCGATATCGAGGTCGATCAGCCGCTCCATCAGCGTCTGGTACTCGATGATGCCGCTGGTCACGAACTTGACCAGATAGTCGTAGCCACCCGAGACCAGATGGCACTCGATCACCTGGTCGAGCTTTTCGATGGCCGCCAGGAAGCGCGCGAAATCGATCTGCCGGTGGTTCTTGAGCGTCACCTCGGTGAAGACCGTCAGCGTCTGGCCGAGCTTGCCGACATTGATGCGGGCGGAATAGCCGGTGATGTAGCCGTCCTGCTGCAGCTTCTTGACGCGCATCAGGCAGGGGCTCGGCGAGAGATTCACCAGCTCGGCCAGCTCGACATTGGTGATCCGGCCGTTCTTCTGCAGCTCGTAGAGGATCTTGATGTCGATCTGGTCAAGCTTCATGGGTGTTCCCCTCGATCGACTGATGGCCATGCCGCGCCTTCCGGCCCGACGCTCCGCAGCAGATCATGCCGCGAACGATGCGCAGTGTCTAACAGGTGTCGGGCGCAGGCGATGGCAGAATTGACCTGCCTAAACCGAAGAAAATGCCGCGGCGATCCGATCTGCGGCGCACATGCCCGCTGACCGGCAGATAGTCTGGCCTCCGCAAGGAGACCGTGATGCCGGCGCCACTGTTCGAGATCGAAACCAGCCCCGCCCTGCCTGATCGTGCCGATGTCGTCGTCATCGGCGGCGGCATCGTCGGCGTCTGCGCCGGCTACTATCTCGCGCGCCGCGGCTTGAAGGTCGCGCTCGTCGAGAAGGGTCGCATCGGCGCCGAGCAGTCGAGCCGCAACTGGGGCTGGTGCCGGCAGCAGAATCGTGACGCACGCGAGCTGCCGATGGCGACCGAAAGCCTCGCGTTGTGGGATCGCTTTGCCGAAGAGATTGGCGAGGATCTCGGCTTCCGGCGCTGTGGCCTGCTCTATCTGAGCGATGACGATGTGCAGCTTTCCGCCTGGGCGAAATGGCGCGACTTCGCCGCCGGCGCAGGCATGGTCACCCATATGCTCTCCGCTGAGGAAGCCTCGGCTCGTGGCAGCGCCACCGGCAAGCGCTGGAGGGGCGGCGTATTCTCGCCGACGGACGGCACAGCCGACCCCGCCCGCGCCGCACCGGTGATCGCGCGCGGCATCCTCAAGGCCGGCGGCAGCGTGCATCAATTCTGTGCCGCTCGAGGCCTCGAGACGACAGGCGGACGTGTCTCGGCCGTCGTGACCGAGAAGGGCACGATCCGCACAGGAACGGTCATTCATGCCGGCGGCGCCTGGGCCTCCTCTTTCCTCAACCAATACGGCATCCGTTTTCCACAATCCTCTGTACGGTCGTCGATTTTGTCCGTTGAGCCCGGCGCGGTCGGCCTGCCGGATGCGCTGCATACGGCTGCAGTTTCGGTGACGCGTCGGAGTGACGGCGGCTACACGCTGGCGATCAGCGGCGGAGCCCGCGTCGACCCCACGCCGCAGCAACTGCGCTTCGCATCCCAGTTCGTGCCGATGTTCCTGCGGCGCTGGCGCAGCCTCGCCATCGGCGGGCTCGAAGGCTGGAAATCCGGCCACGAGACGCTTGCGCGCTGGAAGCTCGACGCGCCGACGCCGATGGAGGCGAGGCGCATCCTCGACCCGACGCCCGACCCGCGCCAGATCGCCGAGACCCATGAACGTGCGCAGGCGCTGCTGCCGGGTCTCAAAGCCGTGCCGGTTGCGGCGCGCTGGGCCGGCTACATCGACTCGACGCCAGACGGCGTGCCCGCCATCGGCGAGCTTGCCGGGCTACCCGGCTTCATCCTGGCGGCGGGTTTCAGCGGCCACGGCTTCGGCATCGGCCCCGGCGCCGGCCACATGATCGCGGATATCGTCACGGGCGCGAAACCGATCGTCGATCCCAAGCCTTATCGGCCCGAGCGACTGGAAGGTTCCGCCTTCGGCAAGGTGGCGGAATTCTAGGAGGGTCTCTGCCCGCATCGGACCGCATAAGTCCGTCTTATGGGACCGACACGAACTCGTCTTGTCGTTCTCTCGAGCAGGTACGGATGCTGCATGGGATGATGGTGGATGTCATCGAGGAGATCGGCAAGGATGCCGGCTTCAAGGTCGAGATTCGGCCGATGCGGTTCTCGACGCTGATCGCCTCCCTGACCTCCGGCAAGATCGATATCATCTCGGCCGCCATGTACAGCTCGCCGGAGCGTGCCAAGGTCGTCGACTTCAGCCAGGATGCCCTACGCCTATGGCGAGGGCCTGGTGCTCCCGTCAGGCGACGCCAAGGACCATGTCGGCTTCGAGGATCTCAAGGGCAAGAAGGTCGGCGCCCAGATCGGCACCCGCTATATCGACGCCCTCAAGGCATCGGGCGCGCCGGTCGAGGTGAGCGCCTATGACAGCCTGCCCGATATCCTGCGCGACGTCTCCAACGGCCGCCTCGACGCCGGCATCGGCGACTATCCGATCCTGGCCTAGAACCTCGCGCAGGGCCGCTTCCCGCAATTGCGACTGGTCAAGTCCTACAAGCCGTCCGTTCCGGGCCCGATCAACTTCGCCGTCAAGCAGGGCAATCCCGAGCTTCTGGCGAAGATCAATGCCAGCCTCGCGAGCATGAAGAAGGACGGCCGCTTCGGCACGATCCTGAAGAAGTGGGGTCTCGAGCGCGCGTCCCCGCACTGCCCCATCTCGGCGGGCAGGAGGGCGTCTTCTTCGCCTGCGGCTACAGCGGCACCGGCATCGCGCGAGCGAGCTGGTTCGGCCACAAGATCGCGCAGCGCATGCTCGGCAGCACGGATGCGCCGAGCGCCTATGCCGACCTGCCCTTCCGCAGCTGTCCGCTTTACAATGGCAAGCCGTGGTTCCTGCCGCTCGCCGTGCTCTTCTACGAAATGCGGGATCGCTGGGACCAGCGATAGAGCGGGAGAAAGCCCGGCGGCGCTTGCGTCTGGACATCCGCGCCGGCGGCGGCGATGTCTGCGCTATCGCCGTTGATGGGACGACAGATGCGGGCGCGCCAACTCGAAGTCTTCTGCACGCTGATGCGCTGCGGCACCGTCACCGGCGCGGCTGCGATGCTCAATATCTCGCAGCCGGCCCTGAGCCAGATCCTCCTTCACGCCGAGGATCAGCTCGGCTTCAAGCTGTTCAACCGCGTGCGCGGGCGGCTGGTGCCGACGCAGGAGGCCGAGGAGCTCTACTCCCAGGCCGAGCACATCTTCGGCGAGCTCGATGCATTACGCCGCCGCACGGTCGACATGCGCCATGGCCGCACCGGGCTCGTTCGGCTCGCGGCCTCGGCCCCGCCCTCCATGTCGATCGTACCGCGCGCCCTGACAGCGTTCCGCGAAGCCCACCCCGAGATCGTGGTGCGCTCGCTGATCGCCTCGCAGACCTCCATCGTCGAGATGCTGCGCAATGGCGAAGTGTCCCTCGGCATCGCCATGAACAATCTGCCCCATGCCGGCATCCATGCCGAGACGGTCGGGCGCGCCACACTGGTCTGCGTCGTCTCGGCCGGGCATCGGCTGGCCGCGCTCGACCGCGTCCGCTTCGCCGATATCAGCGACGAAACCCTGATCTCCTACCGCGCCGATACCTTGCCGGGGCGCCTGCTGGCCGCCTCGGCCGAGGCAGAGGACTTCGCCTATGCGCCGGCGATCGAGATCGACCTGTCGATCACGGCGCTGCCCTATGTAAGGGATGGTCTCGGCATCGCCATCGTCGACAGCCTGCTGCCCTGGGAACAGTTCAACGGCGTCGTCACCCGACCGTTCGAGCCCCGGATCGAAGTGCCGGTCGCCATCCTCACCAGCAACGACCGGCCGCTCTCGGCCAGCCATGAATTGATGCGCGATTGCCTTCGCGCGGCTTGCCGGGACCTCAATCGCTCAAGCGGAACCTGAACAGGCAGCGCTATCCGCCTGTAGCAGCATCCTGAATCAGAGCGGAGATCGGGGCAGGCCTCACCGGAGCCTGTCCGCGTAGCCGGCCCGCCGCAACCGCGCAGGCATAACCCGCGCTGCCGGCAACGATCTCCGCTGCGGCCAGTTCGCAATAGCGCCCCTGGCAGCGCCCCATCCCGGTACGTCCGAGCGATTTGGCGCGATTGACCTCACCGCCACCGAAATCGACGGTTTTGCGTAACTCACCGGCCGTCACGCCCTCGCAGCGGCAGACCACCGTCTCGTCAGGCAGTCCAGCCGCCGTCTCGGCCGGCCAGGGAAAGGCTGCGGCAACGCCGCGCGCGAAGCGGCCGAACCGGGCCAGCCTGCGCCGATCCGCGGCCATGTCCGGCGCCTGCAGGCCAAGATCCTGCAGGCAGGCCGCGGCGGCGAGCCGCCCCGCGATCTCGGCTCCGTCGGCGCCAAGAATCCTGAGCCCGTCGCCGGCGAGATAGACGCCAGATGCCGCCCGCCCCATGGCATCGGCCTTCGGCAGCCATTGCCTCCAGGTCTCGTCATAGGCGAAGTCGCAGCCGGCCAGGTCCGCGAGACGGGTCTCCGCCCGCAGATGCCAGCCGAGCCCGACCGCATCGCAGGGCGTGCGCTGGCTCCGCCCCGCTTCGTCGCGCCAAAGCACGGCCGTCGGGCCACGCTCATCCGCCTCGATGCGATCCAGCCGGACGCCGGCATGATAGATCCCGGCCAGGCGCCGGCGCATCATCAGCCCGCGCAGGGCAAAGAGCGGCCGCGCCGAGAGACCGGAGAAGCCGCGCAATTGCTGGCGCATGGATGCGGTATCGAGTACCGCCGCGACCTGCCCGCCGGCTTTCAGCAATTGCACCGCGAGCAGGGTGAGCAGTGGCCCCGATCCTGCCAGTACGATGCACCGCCCCAAGGCGGCCCCTTGCGCCTTCAACGCGATCTGCATCGCGCCGAGCCCGTAGACGCCGGCATTCTCCCAACCCGGCACAGGCATGACGCGATCCATCGCACCGGTCGCGAGGATCAGGCGGTCATAGGGAACCCAGCGCGAACCCGCCCCGTCGAGGACCTGCAGCCGGCCGTCTGCAATGGCGACGACAGAACTGCGGGCATGATGAACGATGCGACCTGCCGCGGCCAAGGTATCGAACGTCTGGTGCAGCGCGACCGCCTTTGCGGCCTCTGAACCGTAAAGGGCCTCAGGCGGGCGCGTGAAGCCCTGCGGCGGCCGGCGATAGATCTGGCCGCCGGCGCGCTCGCCCTCGTCGATGACGACGGGTGTCAGCCCCCCGGCGACCAGCGTCTCGGCGGCCCGGATGCCGGCCGGCCCGGCCCCGACGACGACCACGCGGGGCTTTTCTCCCGCACTCATGGCCAATCGCCCGGAGCGCCGGAGAGGAGTCGCATGCCCTCGGCGAGAGGCGTCGAGCATGCCCGCAGCCGCGGGCCATTCTCCTGCCAGATCCAGCAATCCTGGCAGGCTCCCATCAGGCAGAAGCCGGCACGGGCTTCAGGCCCGAATTCGGAGCGGCGCAAAGCCGACGCAACCGAGAGGACAGCGCTGAGCACGGTGTCGCCGGTCAGTGCCTGCCGCTCGGCTCCGTCGAGGAAGAAGCGCAGCGGGACGCGATCGACTTCGGCCAATCGGACCAGACGGCCAGCCCCTGCGCTCGCGGCCATATTCATTCGGCGGCCTCGGCATGGACCAGCCGCGGCTCCGGCATCTCGGGAAACCGCAGCTTGGCCGCGGCAAATGCCTCATCCACGCCACGCGCGCCGGCCCTGCCCTTCATGCGGCGGAATATCTCCGTCTTGGCGAAGAAGCGCCAATGGATCGGGAGGCCGGCAAGCAAGGCCGTCAGCCTGTCATAGGCGTCCCGCGTCCATTGGGCTTCGTAGCCCTCGCGCTCCGGGCCGAAATGGAAATGACCGGGTACCGGCGAGCGGTCGGCGCGCCGCGCCTTCGTCGCGGCCTCGTCCAACGCTTCGCCCTGCATGACGACGCCGTACTCTCGCTCCGCCGCTTCCCGAGAGACATAGCCGCGCACGACATCCTCCGCGACGCGCCAGGCTTCCCTGTCGAAGGGATGCCCTCGCCCCCCGCCGCCGGCCGAGCGGATCTCGAGCACGTCGCCGGGCTGCAGGACGGCGGTGTCGATATTGCCGAGCCGCCGCTCCTCCGGCTGGCCGGGATTGACCACCATGTCGGAAAGGCCCGCTGCCCTCCCGCCCAGCACGCCCCAGGGCCGGAAGAAGCTGCGGTCGCGGTTGCGGGCGGTGATGCGACTGTCCGGCGCGAAGACACGGAACGCCATTTCGGTGGCAAGCCCACCGCGCCAGCGCCCGGCGCCACCGCTGTCCTTGGCCAGCCCATATTTGACGAACTCCACCGGCGTCTCGGTCTCGGTAATCTCGATCGGCGTGTTCTTGAGATAGGCGGCATCGGCCCCGGAGCCGTTGGTGCCGTCGCGATGCGGCATGCCGCCACCGCCGCCCACCACCGGGTTGACCGCGGCGATAACGGTCCGGCTCGTGCGCTCGTCTGTGGTCATGACGTTGACGATGCAGTTGTTGCCGGCGGGCGCGGCGGGCAACCGCTCCGGCACGGCCTGCGAGAACGCGCCGAAGATCACCGAGCGCAACCGCGCGCAGGTCAGCGAGCGCATCCCGACCGCCGCGGGGAAGACCGGGTTCAGCACTGTTCCTTCCGGCGCGATGCAGGTGAAGGCGCGCGTCAGCCCGGTATTGAGCAGAATCTTCGGGTTCAGCGTGTAAAGGACGTAATAGACCCCGACGAGCAGGATCGTGTGGCGCGGATTGCCACCGCTCGGCACATTGAGCGAGGAGGCGAGCTGCGGGTCGGAGCCGGTGAAATCCAGCACCGCCTCGTCACCGCGGATGGTGAGCTTGAGCTTCAGGCGGCAGGGATTGGCCTCGACCGAATCCTCGTCGGCATAATCGGCGAACTCCCAGGTGCCGTCCGGCATGCCGCGCAGCACCTCGCGCGCCTGCGCCTCGGCCTGGTCGAGCAGTGCCTCGACGCCGCCGAGGAACCCCTCGCGCCCGAACTTCTCGATCATGGCCAGCACCTTGCGCTCGCCGGTGTTGAGCGCGCCGACCAGCGCCTTGATGTCGCCGATGTTCAGGTCCGGCTTGCGGACATTGGTCGTCATGATCCTGAGGATCTGCTCGTCGAAGACGCCTTCGTTGACGAGCTTCATCGGCGGGAAGCGGATGCCCTCCTGATGGATCTCGGTCAGCGCCCGCGACAGCGAGGCCGGCACCGCGCCGCCCATGTCGGTGTTGTGGATATGGCCGCCCGTCCAGGCGACGATCTCGCCCTCGTGGAAGACCGGCTTCCAGAGATGTGTGTCGGGCGCATGGGTGGCGACGAAGCAGGAATAGGGATCGTTGGTGAAGGCGACGTCACCCGGCTTGTAGTCATCGACCATCGCCAGCGCCGGCGCCCATGACAGGCCGGGATACCAGGTCGCGCCCAGCTCCATCGGCACGGCGAAGGTGTCGCCGCTGCGGCTGATCAGCATGACCGTGAAGTCCTCCGTCTCCTTGACGAAGGCGGAATGGGCCGTGCGGTGCAGCGTATGCGCCATGTTCTCGGCAGCGGCGCGGGCATGGTTGGCGAGCACCTGAAGCTTCATCCGGTCGAACATCGGCATTACTCCGCGAAAGTCAGATGAAGGTTGAGATGGCCATCGATCCGCGCGGTGGCGCCGGCAGGAATGGCAACCGTGGTATCCTCCTGGGCGACGACGGCAGGGCCGGCGAAACGACTGCCGGGCGGCAGGTCGGCGCGGCGGTAGAGGCCGACGGGCTTTCGGTTTCCGCCCGTATGGATCGTCAGCTCGCATTCCGGGCTCGCGGGCGCATCGGTCTCCGCTGTTTCCGGAAACGAGAGCGCAGGACCAGCGCCGATGGCGGAGAGGCGCAGGTTGACGATCTCGATGCGGCCATCAGGGTCGTCGAAGTCGTAGATGCGCTGATGTGTCTGGTGAAACTCGCGGGCAATGGCCGCCGGGTCACCGGCTTCAAGCCAGGCCGGCTGCAGGGGAACCTCGATCTCGTAGCTCTGGCCGACATAGCGCATATCCGCCGAGAACCTGAGATCGGCCGGGCCGGCATGGCCCTGGGCCGCCAGCCAGTTGCGCCCTTCCTGGACCATCGCCGCCGCCGCCGCCTTCAACTGCGACAGCACGGAAGCCGTGAGCTCCGCGAAGAGCGTGCGAACGAAATCACCGCGCAGATCGGCGACGAGCCCGCCGAGCGCCGAGACGACACCCGGCCGACGCGGCGCCAGCAGCCTGGTCATGCCGAGTTCTCGCGCAAGGAAGGCGCCGAGCATCGGGCCGCCGCCGCCGAAGGGCATCAGCGTGAAATCCTTGAGGTCGACACCGGCTCGGGACGACAGCTTCTCGACCTCGACGAACATCTCGGAGACGGCGATGTCGAGGATCGCCTGCGCGGTGTCGTCGAGGGACCGGCCCAGCTTCGCGGCCAGGCGCCCGACGGAGGCGCGGGCAAGGCCAGCATCCATCTTCAGCTGGCCGTAGGCCATCTCGCTATGGCCAAGCCAACCGCAGACCACCATGGCATCGGTGACGGTCGCCTGCTCGCCACCGCGCCCGTAGCAGGCCGGTCCAGGCGTCGAGCCGGCCGATTCCGGCCCGACCCGCAGCACGCCCTGCCCGTCGACGGTCGCGATCGAGCCGCCGCCGATGCCGATCGAGCTGACCGAGACGGAGGGGATGTAGAGCGGGAACTCGCCGATCATCTCGCCGGTGCCGTATTGGGGCTCGCCGTCGATGATCAGGGCGAAATCGGCGGAGGTGCCGCCGATATCGAGCGTCAGCACGCGCTTTTCGCCGGCCTGCCGGGCGAACCAGGTCGCGCCGATGACGCCCGAAGCCGTGCCGGAGAGCAGCATGGAGACGCAGGCGCGCTTGCCCTCCGCAGCGTTCATCACGCCGCCGTTCGACTTGGTCAGGAGCGCGCGTGCCGGCACGCCACGATCCGCCAGCCGCTGCTCCAGCGCGGTCAGGTAGCCGGCGATGCGCGGATGCACATAGGCGTTGAGGATCGCCGTCGTCGTCCGCTCGTATTCGCGGATCACCGGCCAGACCTCGGCCGAGGTGAACACGAAGAGTTCCGGAGCCAGCCGCGCGATCTCCGCCTTCACGGCTTCCTCCTGCGCGCCGTCGCGCCAGGCGTGCAGGAAGGCGATGACGATGCCGACGGCTCCGCGCGCTTTTGCCGAAGCAACAGCCGCTGCAACGACAGCGAGATCGGGCTTTACCGTCTCGCGCCCGTCCGAGCGCATCCGGGCCGGGATGCCGAACACCCGGTCGCGGGTGATGAGCTGCTCGGGGCGGCTGCAGAACAACGAATAGGTCTCGGGCATGCGCAGTCGCGCCAGCTCGATCACGTCCTCGAAGCCGGCATTGGTGAAGAGCGCCAGCGGCGCGCCCTTGCGCTGGATGATGGTGTTCACGCCGACCGTCGTGCCATGGACGAAGCGGGTGACCGCCGTCGGATCGAGGCCTTCGCGCTCGGCCAGCAGCGAGAGACCTGTCATCAGCTCGGCGCCCGGATCGTCCGGCGTCGTCAAGACCTTCAACGACGCGACCTGGCCCGAACGCGTCTCGAGCGCGCAGAAATCGATGAAGGTGCCGCCGATATCGACGCCGACCTTCCAGTCCGCACTCGGCACAGTTCCGCCGTCCATGTCCGCTCCTCTTGCTGGTGGCTGGAAGCTGGCATGGAAGCCGCGACGCGGTCCAAGAGACATGCGGGGCAGGACCATAGGCTGGACTTATGGCCTGCCGGCCATCGCGTCTTTGACGGCTCTGCATGCCCACGTCAGGTTCGATCGCATGGAGATCTGCCGCCTCTGCGGCAAGAGGCTGGACATGGATGTGATCGTGCTCGGCGGCGGCCTGATGGGGACCGCGGCAACCTTCTTCCTGAGACGGCGCGGCCTCAAGGTCACGCTGATCGAACGCAACCGCGTCGGAACGGGTGCCACCGTCGCCTCCTTCGGCAATATCCGCCGGACCGGGCGCCACCTCACGCAATTGCCGCTGGCGCATCGCTCGCGCGCACTCTGGGGCGATGCGGAGCGCCTGCTCGGCAGCGACGTCGAGTTCCGCGCCACCGGCCATCTCCGGCTGATCTTCGAAGAGGACGCGCTGGCGGATATGCGCGCCTATGCCGATGCCGCGCGGCCCTGGGGGCTCGAACTCGAGGAACTCGGCGCCAACGAGATCCGGGCGCGTTTTCCCGGCCTCGGTCCCGGAGCGATCGCGGCCTCCTTTTCCCCGCAGGATGGCTCCGGCAATCCGCGCCTGATCGCGCCGGCCTTCACAGAGGCCGCAAGGCGGCTCGGCGCGGAAATCGTCGAGGAATGCGAAGTCGGCAGCATCGAGAAGACAGAATCCGGCTTCCGCGTTTCTACGTCGAAGGGGGTGTTCGAGGCAGCGAAGCTGCTCAACACTGCCGGCGCCTGGGGGATGCGGATCGCCGCGCAATTCGGCGAGCCGGTTCCCCTCACCCCGCGCGGCCCGCAAATGGGTGTCACCGAGCCCCTGCCCCATCGCATCCTGCCGGTTGTCGGCATCTGGACCCGCCGCCACGGGACGGACGCCTATTTCCGTCAGGTCGAGCGCGGCAACATCGTCTTCGGCGGCGCGGCCGAACGTGTCGACGTGCCCCTCGATCCCGGCCACGCCAAGGCCGATCCCGCACGGCTGCCGGCGCAGCTCCGCGCTCTCAGGCAGCTCCTGCCGGCCCTGGAGAAGGTCTCGGTGATCCGCACCTGGTCGGGCTGCGAGGGCTATCTGGCCGACATGCTGCCGGTCATGGGGCCGTCCGGCACCACGCCGGGGCTGTTCCATGCCTTCGGCTTCAGCGGGCACGGCTTCCAGATCGGCCCGGGCGTCGGCGACACGATGGCCGAACTGATCGCGACGGGCACGACGGATATCCCGCTCCACGACTTCCGGATCGAGCGCTTCGCCAACGCAGAGAGCGGCCGCAGCCCCGCCGCGGCTTGAAATCGCCGGCAGCTCAGAGCTTGGAGCAGAGCCGGTAGGCCTCGTAGATCGCCGAATAGAGATCGCGGCTCGATACGGCGTCGCCGATGCGGTGCAAGAGGAAGCTCCCCGGCGCGGGGGTTGCCGCCTCCTCGCTCCCCAGCATGAACGCGATATCGGTCACACCGTCATTGTCCGAGAACTGCCGCAATTCGTGATAGATCCCGACGGCCGGCAATGTGCCGTGTTCCACGACGATCTGGCTGGCCTCGACCAGGCTTTCCGCCCCCGTCAGCTCATTGCGGAACGTGGCCTGCAAGGCGTTGCCCCGGCGCTCGACCTTCTCCAGCCTGACATCGACAAGCGCGCGGATGCCGAGTTCGGCGAAGCGCTTCCGGAAGCTCGACTTGTCGATATAGGACATCTCGATGGCCAGCGCGTCGTCGGGCGTAGCCAGACTGACCGACCGGCCTTGCCGGGCGATCTGCAAGGCGCAGGACGCCGCTGCCTGACGCCCGGTTCCGTCATAGACGAGCACATCGCTCTTGCCCGGCACCGTGCCGGTCAGCACGTCCCAGACGCTGTCGCACAGCTCCGAGCCTTCGAACCAGTCGGTATCCGGAATGCCGCCGGTGGCGACGATCACGAGATCCGGTGCCTCGACACGAACGGTGTCGGCCTCCGCATAACAGTTCACCCGGACATCGACGCCGAGCCGCTCCAGCTCCGCGACGCGCCAGTCGACGATGCCGATCAGATCGCGACGCTCCTCGGCAGCGGTGGCAACGAGCAACTGCCCGCCGAGCTTCGCGGCAGCCTCAAAGAGCACGACCGAATGCCCCCGCTCGGCGCAGACACGGGCGGCTTCGAGGCCTGCCGGCCCGCCGCCGACCACCACGGCCTTCAGCCGCCGCGAGGCCGGCGCGACCTCATGGCCGAGCACGGTTTCGCGCCCGCTGGCGGCGTTATGGATGCAGTTGACCTTCTTGTAGAGGCAGTAGGAGGCGCCGACGCAAGGCCTGATCCGCTCCTCCTCCCCGCGCCTGATCTTCTGGACCAGATGCGGGTCGGCGATATGGGCGCGGGTCATGCCGACGAGGTCGACGACGCCCTCGCGGATGGTGTGGCGCGCCGTCGCGACATCGCGAATGCCGCCGGCATGGATCAAGGGCAGCTTCGTCTCCCGACGGAACTGCGCCACCGAAGCGAGATAGGGCGCGTTGCGCTGGAATAGGCCGGGCATGTTGTCCTCGGCCAGCGCCAGATCCGTGTCCATGCGGCCGTAGATGCAGTTGAAATAGTCGATATGGCCTTCGCGCTCGAAAATCCTCGCGAGTTGCAGGCAATCCTCGAAATCCGAACCATCGGCCACGCCCTCGTCGATGACGAAGCGGATGCCGACGATCGCCTCGTCGCCGACGCGTCGGCGGATCGCCTCGTGAACCATGAGCCCGAAGCGTGCCCGGTTCTCCGGCGAGCCGCCGAAACCGTCGGTGCGCTTGTTGGTGCGCGGTGACAGGAACTGGCCGATCAGATGCCCACCGGTCACCGTCTCGATGCCGTCGAGCCCGCCCTCCACGCAGCGCAGCGCCGCATCGGCATAATCCCGGATGATGCGCGCGATATCCGCATCGTCCATCTCCTTCGGGAAATTGCGGTTGCGCGTTTCCCTCACACGTGACGGCGCCAGCACCGGGAGCCAGTTCCAGCCGTAGGAGGTCGCGCGGCGGCCGAGATGCGATACTTGGCACATCACGGCTGCACCATGCCGGTGAATGCGGTCGGACAGTGCCGCGAGATGCGGAATGATCCGGTCACTGGAAAGGTCGAGCTGGCCGCCGCCCCAGCTCGAATCCGGCGATGTCATCGCCGAGCCGCCGATCATCGTCATGGCAAGGCCGCCACGGGCCTTTTCCTCGTGATAGCGCTGGTATCGCTCGAGCGGCAGGCCGCCATCGTCCAACATCGAGGCGTGGCTGGTGCTGACGATGCGGTTGCGAAGCCGCAGTTTCTTGATGACGAACGGTTCGAGCAGCGGGTCGCGCGGCGTGCCGAGGGGCCGATCCGGAATGGCAACCGTTGCGCTCATCGAATGGCTTCCCTGTGGTCGAACCGGAGCGGGGCGACTGGTGTCTTCTGCTTTGCGAGCACGAGAGCGCATCAGGATCGAGCAGGCCTAGCGATCGTGGCGGCAAATCTGGAACCGGACCAGATTGAAAAACCTTGGGAGAAGCATACGCTGAGCGTATGGCTCAGCTCTCCCGCCTTATTCCCTCCGCACGCGGACTTCTGGTTTTCGAGGCCGCGGCCCGCACCGGCAGCTTCACGGCCGCGGCCGTGGAGTTCAACGTCAGCCAGCCTTCGATCAGCCGCAGCGTCGCCGAGCTGGAAGCTGCGGTGGGCGCCCGGCTCTTCGAGCGGCGGGCGCGCGGGCTCGAACTGACCGCGGACGGCCGCGATCTCTTCGGCGTCGTCGGAGAGGCCGCCGGGCGCATCGCCGATGCGATCCAGGCGATCCGGCAGCGGCAGAATGCGACGAAGCCGATCGTCACCCTCTCCATGTCCAGCTCGTTCGTTGCCCATTGGCTGTTGCCACGGCTGGGCGAATTCCATGCCGCCTTTCCGGAGATCGATATCCGCTTCGACCTCATTCCAGGGGTCCTACGCGGCATTCCCGACAATGTGGATCTGGCGACGCGCATCGTCGAAGACGACGACCCGCGCTATCATCGCTGGCTCTTCGCGCCGGAGATCATCTTCCCCGTCTGCAGCCCGGCCTATCTGAAAGCGCGCGGCACGCTCGATCACACGGGGGACGGATCAGGGCATGTCTTCTTGTGGCTCACGGACCATGCGATGCCCAAATGGGCGCGGGAATGGGGCAATGTCGCCCGTCGCAGCAGCTCGAAAGGCGTCTGGCACGAATTCACGGACTACTCCGTCATCCTGCAGGCCGCGCTGAACGGGGAAGGCATCGCTCTTGGTTGGCTCAGCGTGGTCTCGAGCGCCTTGCTGAAGGGAACCCTGGTTCCCGCGTCTGACCTGATCATCCGCACGGGGCAGCACCACAGTCTGATCGCGCCGCGATCAAGACCGCTCAATCCTCTGGTCGAACGGGTGGCGCTATGGCTTCGGGCCCAAATGGCCGAGGAGCTGGCTGCGCTCGATGAAGCGCTCCAGCCACGACCGCGATCGTCGCCTGACATTGGGGCGGCCGGGGCTGAAATGATAACTGTCGATAGCCAGTGTGCACCGAAGTAAAGCAGCTCAATAATTTAGAATACTTATAATGTTCACTCCTCGACTGGCCCTTTCCGCGCGAGGTCATTAAGAACACGTCGCACAGACAACATTTCCCGGATATTGCGCGTGAGCCACTTCAAATCGCTCCTTGTCGCGCTTGCGGTTTGCGCCGCAGGTGCACTGACGAATCCGCTTGCGGCAGCTCCGACGAACTTCCCCCTGACGCTCGATAATTGCGGGGCGAAGGTCACCTTCCAGAAAGCGCCGCAGCGCGCCATCGGGCTCGGCCAGAACAGCGCCGAGATCATGCTGTTGCTCGGACTGCAGGACAGGATGGTGGGCACGGCCTTCTGGCCGAGCAAGGTCCTGCCGCAGCTCGCCGAAGCCAATGCCAAGGTGAAGCTCCTGACCGTGGAGTTCCCCACCTTCGAGAGCATGCTCGCCGAGCGGCCCGATTTCGTCGCAGCGGCCCTGCCCACGCTGCTGGGCCCGAGCAGCAAGGTCGCCAAGCGCGAGGATTTCGACCGCGTCGGCGTGCCGAGCTATCTTTCCCCGAGCACCTGCCTCGATACGAAGGGCAGCAAGGACGCCTATGGCAGCCGCGCCCAGCTCTGGAGCACGGATGCGCTTTATCAGGAGATCGACGAGCTCTCGCGGATCTTCGACGTCGCGGATCGCGGCCAGGCCCTGATCGCCGACTTCAAGGCGCGCGAGGCGGCGCTCCGTGCCAGCGTGACACCGGGCGACAAGAAGCTCTCCTATGTCTTCTGGTTCTCCAGCCCCTCCCCCTCCGCCGATGCCTATCTCGGCGGCAAGAACGGTGCCTCCGGCTTCATCGCGGACCTGCTCGGCGGGCGCAATGCCATCGGCGCCGAGGCCGAGTGGCCGACGCTGGGCTGGGAAGGCATCATCGCCGCGAAGCCGGACGTGATTGTCGTCGCCAGCCTCGATCGTAACCGCTGGGAACTCGACAAGCCGGAGGCCAAGATCAAGTTCCTGACCACGGACCCGGCAGTCAGCCAGCTAGCGGCCGTCAGGAACAAGGCGATCGTGATCATGGACGGCCAGGCGATGAACCCGACCGTCCGCACGATCTATGGCGCCGAGCAGGTGGCGCAGCAATTGAAAGCGCTCGGCCAGCTCAAGTGATCTCCGGGAACGGCGCCCTCGAAGGCAAGGCGGTCTTTGCCGGCCTGATGCTGGCATCGCTCGCTGCAATCGGCCTTGCCATCGGACTGAGCGTCGGCATCGGCGACCTGCCGATCCCGCTCGGCACGACCTTCACCGCAATCACCAACCGGCTCGGCTGGACCTCGACGGAGATCGAACGCGTCTACGAGACGGTGATCTGGGATTACCGGTTGAGCCGCGCGCTGGTCGCGGCCTTCTGCGGCGCAGGCCTCGCATTGTCCGGCGCGATCATGCAATCGCTGCTGCGTAACCCGCTGGCGGAGCCCTATGTGCTCGGCATCTCGGCGGGCGCATCGACCGGCGCGGTTGCCATCATCATCCTGGGCCTGGGCGGCGGCGTCCTGTCGTTGTCCGGCGGCGCCTTCCTCGGCGCCTTCGCGGCCTTCTGCTTCGTCGCACTGCTCTCGAGCGGCACGCGCGGCGGCGCCGATCGTACGATCCTGGCGGGCGTCGCGGCCTCGCAACTCTTCAACGCCACGACCTCCTACATCGTCACGACATCCGGCAACGCCCAGCAGGCACGCGACGTCATGTTCTGGCTGCTCGGCAGTTTCGGCGGTGTGCGCTGGCCGGAATTCATGCTGGTTTCCGTCGTCGTCAGCATCGGGCTTATCGCCTGCCTCTGCTATGCTAGGACGCTCGACACCTTCGCCTTCGGCGACGAGACGGCCGCCTCCCTCGGCGTCAATGTCGACCGGGCCCGGATCGTGCTCTTCGCCCTCACCGCGATGATGACAGCGACCATCGTCAGCATGGTCGGCTCAATCGGCTTCGTCGGCCTGATCGTGCCGCATACGGCGCGTGCCCTGGTCGGCCCCCTTCATGTGCGGTTGCTACCGGCCTGCATGCTGATCGGCGCGGTCTTCATGGTGCTGGCGGATGTCGCTTCGCGCGCTCTGATCCCGCAGCAGGTGCTCCCGATCGGCGTCGTCACGGCGCTCGTCGGCGTGCCGTTCTTCTCGATCATCCTCTACCGCTTGCAGCGCGCCTCATGAGCATTACGGCAGAGAACCTGGTGTGGCGGATCGGAAGCAAGACGATCGTCGACGGCGTCTCCTTCTCCGCGGAGCCCGGCCGGATGCTCGGCCTGCTCGGTCCCAACGGTTCCGGCAAAACCTCGCTGCTGCGCCTGCTGACCGGCCTGAAGCGCCCGCAATCGGGCCGCGTGCTGCTGGACGGCAGCGACCTCGCGTCGCTCGGCGCCAGGGCCGTGGCGCGCCGCGTCGCCTTCGTCGAGCAGCACGCCGCGACCAGCGCCAATCTCCGCATCACCGACATCGTCCGGCTCGGCCGGTTCCCGCACCGCTCCTGGCTATCGCGCTGGACCCATGCCGACGACCGCGCCGTGGATGAGGCGCTCCTGCGCGCCGGCTTGCAGGACCGGCGCGGCGATCGCTGGCAGAGCCTGTCGGGCGGCGAGAAACAGCGCACGCATATCGCCAGGGCACTTGCGCAGACGCCGACCGAGCTGATCCTGGACGAGCCGACCAACCATCTCGACATCCAGCACCAGATCGGCGTGCTGAAGCTTGTCGCGAGCCTGCCGATCACCAGCGTCGTCGCCCTGCATGATCTCAATCACGCCGCCATGTTCTGCGACGCGGTCATCGTCATGCAGCAGGGCAAGATCGTGGCGTCCGGTGCTCCGGATGCCGTGATCACCGAGGCTCTCCTGCGCGATGTCTTTTCGGTCGAGGCCCGCATCGAGACATCTCCGCATCATCTAAGGCCGCATATCCACTACCTGCGCTGATTGGCCTGCTCATCATCGCTGACGACGCACTTGGACAGGCGGCTCGTCCTTTCATCGCCGTCCTACGGTAAGAACTCATCCCGGCCGCGATCCGCTCCATCGGCGGTGCGACGGGCGTTCGAGGGCAGCCTAAACCTTGACGTGGTGTGATGGCTCCGTAGGCCCGCTGCTGCGCATCAGGATCGGTTGAGACAAGCTTGGATCTAACTGGGCCGGCTGTTGCCGACCCTCGGCCAGGTCACAGCGACCAAGGCCGCTGACGAGCATCAACGCCATGGCTGATTTTTTGGATTCAAAGCGGTAATCCGGCCCGGCGCCCGAGCCTGAGTGTGGCCGTAGCGCCGACGCCGAGAGCCAGCGCGAAGACCCAACCCGAGAGCGCGCTGGCCGAGATGCCTGAGAGCAGCGTGCCGACGGTGCAGCCGAGGCCAATGACGGTGCCCCAGCCCAGCAGGACGCCCCCGGTCAATCCGCGTAGCGCCTGACCGATCGTCGGCCAACGCGGCTTGAACTCGCCCGCGGCGAGTGCCGCGATCAGCGCGGCTGCGACGATGCCGGCGATGAACAAGCCGTTCGGCGTCAGCAGGGCGTCACGGATAACCGTGGCGCAGCCACGGAAGCTGTCGAGCCGTTCGAGCCGCGAAGGCAGTAGCTCGAAGGCGCCGGCAAGCTGGCGCGAGCGCGAGCCGATCTCGGCGGTCACGCCGAGCGGGGACAGGCGCAGATAGGCGGCAACACCGATCAGGCCGACGGACAGCCCGCCCAGCCAGGCCGGCCAGCGCTGCCGGAAGATGGCGACGAGAGGATCGCGCGAGGGCTCCGGCTGTTGGGGGAATCTGCCCTTGCGCAGGACAATCCAGGCCAGCGCGGCCAGAACGGCGAGCGACGCGATCAGCGCACCGCCATAGCCGAGATGGCGCGGCATCCACGGCACTGGAGCTCCCGCGATCGTCCAGAGATAGAGCCCATTCCAGCTTTGAAAGCCCAGGATGAACCCGCCGACGGCGCCGATCAGGGCGAAGGGCGCGGTCGGCGAGCCTTCGCCGAGACGGTAGAGATGGGCGCTGAGGCAGGAGCCCGAGAGCGCCATCCCTGCCCCGAAGGCCAGACCCGCAAGCACGAGCGCGAGGCTGACCGGCCCGATATGGGCCGTCGGCGGCAGGCGCGTGCCCGACGGGTCCGGCAGCCAGGCGCCGAAGATCAGCGTGTAGCCGGTGATGCCCACGGCCAGCGCCGTGACGATGCCGAGCAGGCCGCGCGGGTCGCGCCGGTCCAGCCAGTCGCGCCAGATGCAGAGGAAGCAGAAGCGCGAGCGCTGGATCACGAAGCCGAAGGCGGCGCCGAGGATCAGCGACAACTGCAGCTGCGGCGCCGGGTCCCCGACCAGCTTGTTGTAGACGGTCCAGTCGAGCACCTCGACCTGCGCGCGAAAGCCGACATCCTCGAGATAGCCGGCCACAGCCTCGACGATCTCGCGGTCCTTCACATAGCGGCCGCTCGGCGTGCTGATCTTGAGCGCCGGGCGCTTGCTGCCGCTGAAGCCGGCCTCGCGCAGCAGGGCTTTCGCCCGCTCGGGGTCGAAGCGGATCGCGCGGCTCAAGTCCGGCGCGAAGCCGGGGATGGCAGGCGGGAAGAATCCGCGCGTCGGCGCGCCATGCCCCTCCAGAACCTGCTTCACGATCGCATCACGGTCTATGGCGAGGTCGATCGCCTTACGGACCCGCGGATCGCCGGTGACACGGTCCTTGCCGGTGCGGACATGCAGGGCGAGGTTGCGCGATGTCGAAGGTGATGGCGCGCGTGCCCTTGTTGTCGTTCAGGCGCGCGATGTCCTCCGGCGGGATGTTGACGGCGATATCGACGCCGCCGGTCAGGAGCTCGGCCACGCGCGTGCTCGTCTCGGGAATGGCGCGGATGACGACGCCGTCCCATTTCGGCGTGCCGCCCCACCAGCGCGGGTTCTTCGCCAGAACGAGGCGGTCAGACTTGACCCAGCGCTTGAAGAGATAGGGGCCGGTACCGACCGGCTGCTTGAAGAACTCCTCCCGCCCGCCGGCCTTTTCGAAGGCGGCCTTGGGCAGGATGCCGGCGCCGTTGCCGACGAAAGCATGCAGCAGCAGCGTGTCCGGCCCGTCGGTCTCGATCTTGAGAGTGGTGTCGTCCGGCGCCTCGACCGCCTTGATGCGGCGGAACTTGGCAGAGCTGATCAGCTTCTTGTCCTGCTGGGAGCGCTCGATCGTGAACTTGACGTCCTGCGCCGTGAACTTGTCGCCGTTATGCCAGTAGACGTCGTCGCGCAGCCTGATCGTCCAGTGGATGTTGTCGTCGCTGCTCCAGGACACCGCAAGGCGCGGCGTGAAACGCAATTGTCCCTGGCTGAAATCCTTGTCGACCAGATAGTCGTAGAGATTCACCAGTGCCGACTCGGTGCTGTTATTACCGTGATTGGCCGGGTCGAGCGACAGGATGTCGTTGCCCTGTGCGATGGTCAGCGTTTGTGCCGCGGAGGAATGACTGAGGACCGGAGAAGCTCAGTGCAACCGCAATAGCCAGGACAGGCCAACGAACCGGGCCAGGAATACCAATGAAACGAACGCCCTATCTCTCGAATATCAGGATTTGCGCTAAGTTATCGCGGACTACTCGAAAAAAGCCTTCAAATACTCCGTCTTTTGAATACGAACGACCTTTCCCGAGGCGGCTCCAGAGCAATTTCTGCCCCGGTACCTGACAGATCGTGCCAGCTGGATAAACGTCGGCCCCTGCCTGTCCCACGATTCCGGCCCGGAGCCTTTCTGAATGCACTCGCGCGTTTCCGGCAGGGCGCCCTACAAGAGAATCATCTGCATAAAAACTGCAATCTCCAAGCAACAATGCAAACAGATTAAACAACCACCCTTGCAATTAAATAAAGAAGCCCCTCCTCTTTCAGCATAAATCACTATTCTCGTAAGCTGCGGCATTGATCAATTCAATCAAACCGCAGCCCCATGACAGATGCTTGCGAATTCCTCTGGTACATACCGAATGACGTGAAGCCCGGTCATCGCGGCGATTCCGCCACGGGTGATCACAACAGCCTCGATGCCTTGGCCAGCCATGCACTCGCGCTGGAGCGCTTCGGCTGGAAGGGCGCCCTGATCGGCACGGGCTGGGGGCGGCCTGACGCGTTCACAGTCGCAGCCTCGCTCGCCGCCCGCACCAGGACGTTCGAGCCGCTGATCGCGATCCGCCCCGGCTATTGGCGGCCTGCCAATCTGGCCTCGGCCGCAGCGACGCTCGACCACCTGAGCGGCGGGCGCGTCCGCATCAACATCGTATCGGGGCAGGACGACCTTGCCGCCTATGGCGATGCGGAAGGCGACCAGGCCCAGCGCTACGCGCGAACCCGCGAGTTCATGCAGCTCGTCCGCAAGCTCTGGACCCAGGAGAAGGTCAGCTTCCGCGGCACGTATTTTTCGGTCTCGAACGCGACCGTTCAACCGCGCCTGCAGCCGCGAGACGGCAGGGCTCATCCCAAGCTCTATTTCGGGGGAGCATCGGAAGCGGCGGAGCGCGTCGCCGCGACCGAGGCCGATGTTCAGCTTTTCTGGGGCGAGCCGCTCGCCGAGATCGCGCAGCGGATCGCCCGCCTCCGATCCCTGAGCGATGAACTCGGCCGGGAGCTCGCGCCGCTCGAGTTCGGGCTGCGCATCACGACGCTGGTCCGCGACACGACGGAGCAGGCCTGGGCCGACGCCAAGGCCAAGGTCGCGGCGATGGCGGGAAACAACGGTGCAGGCTGGCACGACCACCAGAATTTCGTCGCGATCGGCCAGCGGCGCCTGCTCGCCCTGGCGGATCGCGGCGAAGTGCTGGACGACAATCTCTATACCGCACCGGGCAAGGTCGGCGGCGGCGGCGCGGGCACGACCTGGCTCGTCGGTTCGGCCGCCGATGTCGCGAGCTCGCTGAAGAAATATCGCGATCTCGGCATCACCCAATTCATCCTGTCCGACACGCCCTATCTCACGGAGATCGAGCGCCAGGGCCTGAACCTGCTGCCTCTGCTGCGCGACGAGCGGGCGGCGGCACCGGCGCTCCCCGCGCCTTGAGCGGCACCGAAAACCCCTGAACCAAAGCTGCCTGCGCAGCCGATCGCATTCCAGAAGAAGGACATTGCCATGTCGTCATCCCCTCGCCGCCTCAAGACCCTGATGGGCGCCTCCAATGTCATCGCCGCTGCAAACGATGCCGACCCGGCCACGGGGGCGAAGCGCGCGGCCGAGCTCGCCCGCAGGGCCGAGGCCGAGAAGATCACCGGACTCTTTACCGCCGACCTGCTCCAGATCGATCCGGCCGGGCTCGCCGGCACGGCCGGAGTACAGGACCCGCTCATCGCGCTCGCTGCGCTGAGCCAGGTCACGTCGCATATCGGCCTCGTCGCGACGATCTCGACGACCTTCCATCATCCCTACAATCTGGCGCGCCTGATCGGCACGCTCGATCATGCCAGCGGCGGCCGCGCCGGATGGAACGCGGTCACCTCCTCGGTCGGCGAGGAGAATTTCGGGGCACTCCTGCTCAGCCCCGAGGAGCGCTATGCCCGCGCCGCAGAATTCATCGAGGTCGTGAATGCCTTATACGATGCGAATGAAAGGGACGCCGTCACCCGCAAGGCCTCCGGCGCGCTCGCGCTCGATCCCGCAAAATTCCATCGCATCGACTATCGCGGCCGGCACTTCGCCGTTCAGGGACCGCTCAACGTACCGCCTTTGCCGCAGGGCCGCCCCGTGCAGTTCCAGGCGGGCCAATCCGAAGCGGGGATCAATGTCGGGGCGCGCTATGCCGAGGTGGTCTACACCTCGCAGCCGAAGCTGGACGGCGCGATCGCCTTCGTGACCGAGCTGCGGCGCCGGGCCAAGAGCTTCGGGCGCGGGGACAACCTGCCCTTCGTGATGAACTCGTTCCATTCGGTCATCGGGGAATCCGACGCGGATGTCGCCCGACGCCTGAAGGAGAAGCACGAGCGCATCGATTACGACCTCGGCCGCCTCAAGCTCGCCGACATGCTCGGCGGCAATATCGACCTCTCGGACCTGCCGCTCGACAAGCCCCTGCCCGACAGCCTGTTGCCGGAGATCACCAGCACCAACCGGCGCCGCGGGCGCGTCGAAATCTTCAGCCGCTACGCGAAGCAGGGCCTGACGCTTCGCGAGTTGATCATCGAGGCGCAGGAAACCGGCCACTGGTCGGTCGCGGGCACGCCCGAACACTTGGCCGATGCGATCGAGGAGCGCTTCCGGGCCGGCGTGCTGGATATCCTCACCCTCCACGGGCTCGGCAATCCCGATCAGGAAGACCTGCTCCTGAACGGCCTGCTGCCGGAGCTGCGCCGGCGCGCGCTGATCGATACCGACTATGTCGGAGGCGATTTCCGCTCGAACCTGGAGCTGCCTCCCTTGCCGCCGGCTGTCTCGCTGGCCCGCAGCGCCTGAGGCGAGCCAGCTTTCGCGCGACGCAGTCCTCTCAACCGCCGCGGAGATCGAACCACCCCTTCACGGCTTCGGCGAAAGCGAAATTTTACCCGTTCCCGAATGTATTTGAAAAGACATTCGATTGACGGGGAGCTGGCGCCAAACGATGATTACTACCATCGACATGGGTCAAATCATGCCGATCGCGGGATTTGTTGGAGCAGCTTGCACCACGTCATCAATGCTAAAAGCACCACGCGCATTGCCGTGGGCTCCTTTTGCTTGAGGAAGGCCCATGCTCATCCCGTTCAATATCATCGTAAACGCCCTGTTGCGCCTGTCGGCGTTCCTGCACTGGACGCGCACCGGCGAGCCCCGCCGCCGCAGCAGCGAATAGCGCAGCGGCGCCGCCGCGCACCCCGACCGACCATCGATTTCCGACATGCCAAGGGCTTCAGGCCGCGGCCATCGCTGGCCCGCGCCGATGCCCCAACTCATCCCGAGGTACTTCCATGAACCAGGCCGAACTCTGCCCGTCCCGCCGCGCGCTGCAGCCACAGCATCAAGAAGCAGCCACGGTGCGGCGCCTTCATCTGCGTGCGGCGATTGCAGCCATCGCCCTTCTCGCGGCCGGAGCCCCGGCCCTCGCCACCGACAACCAGGCGGGCGGAAAGCCCGTCGCCGGAGGCACGCTGACCTTCGGCCTAGCGAGCGACACCGCGATCATCGATCCCTCGATCACCGGCAGTTCGATCACGGCGCTGATCACCCGCAACCTCGTCGATTCCCTCGTCGGCCAGGCCGAGGATAACAGCTTCACGCCCTGGCTGGCCGAACGCTGGGAGGTGAATGCCGACAATACGATCTACACCTTCCATCTTCGCCGCGGCGTGACCTTCAGCGACGGCACGCCTCTCGACGCGGCGGCGGTCAAGTTCAATTTCGAGCGGATCCTCGATCCCAAGACGACATCGAGCTATGCGAAGTCCCTGCTCGGTCCGGTGGCCGGCATCGCCGCGCCCGACGCCGCGACGGTGGTGATCTCCTACAAGCAGGCCTTCGCGCCATTGCTGCAGGGCTTGAGCCTGCCCTATCTGGGCATCCAGTCGCCGACATATCTGCGCGAGGCCAAGAGCACGACCAACACCGTCGTCGGCTCCGGTCCCTTCCTGCTCGAGAGCTTCACCAAGGGGAGCGGCAGCCGGCTCACCCGGCGGGCCGACTACAACTGGGGACCGGGCTATGCCGCGCATCAGGGCCCGGCCCATCTCGATGCCATCGTGTTCCGCTACCTGCCGGAATCCTCGGTTCGCCTCGGCGCGCTCAGCAGCGGACAGGTGCAGGCGATCGACGAGGTGCCGCCGGCGAATTTCCGCTCCGTTCAGGGCGACAGCCGCCTTCAGGTGGTGACGCGCGAAAACCCCGGCGTGAACCGCTCGCTGTTCCTGAACACGAGCAAGGGCCCCTTCGCCGACAGCCGGGTTCGTCAGGCCTTCCAGAGCGCGATCGATGCGCCGAATGCGGTCAAGGCCGCCTATTTCGGCAGCCTCAAGGCGGCCGATAACATCTTCGGCCCTTCGACGCTCTATTACGATCCGAAGATCGCGAGCACATGGGGCTTTGACCAGCAGAAGGCCGCGAAGCTGCTCGACGAGGCCGGCTGGACCGCGAAGGACGGCGACGGCATCCGCTCGAAGGGCGGCGAACGCCTGAGCCTCCGCTTCGTCTACGACGCCGCCGCGTGGAGCGCCTCGGACCTGACCGTGGCCCAGGCGGTCCAGTTCTCCGTCAAGAAAGCAGGCTTCGACCTCAAGCTCGATCCCGTCGATGCCGGCGGATACACCGCCCGCACGGCTGCGAACGACTATGATCTCACCGCGCTCTACTATGTCCGCGCCGAACCGGACATCCTGCGGACCGTCTTCCATTCGGCCTATATCCCGCCGAACGGCGCCAATAATGCGCGAGTGAAGAGCCTCGACGAGATCCTGACCAAGGCGATCGGCGCCTCCGGCGAGGAGAGACAGCGCCTCTACGGCCAGGCACAGGCCGAGATCATCGGCCAGGCCTATGCCGTGCCGCTTTACGTCGTCGCCTATCAGCTCGGCGCCTCGAAGAAGCTGCAAGGCGTCAGCTGGGCAACGAATGCGAAGCCGAATCTCTACGATGCCTGGCTGGCTCGCTAACGCCCTGCCCGCGGGGCTCAGGCGCCTCGGCGTGATCGTCGCCGTGCTCTGGGGCGCGGCCACGATCACCTTCGTCGCGGTCAAGGCGATCCCCGGCGACCCCGTCGCAGTCCTGACCGGCGGCGAGAACGTCGTCGACGCGGCCGAGCGGGAGGCGCTCATCCGGCAGTTCGGCCTCGACCAGCCGCTGCCCGTGCAATACCTGCGCTATATCGGCCAGGCCCTGCTCGGCGATTTCGGCGACAGCTATCAATACCGGCAGCCGGTCATCGAGGTCATCGGCGAGGCGGCCGGGCCAACGCTCCAGCTCGCCGGGACCGCGATGGCGCTGGCGCTCGGGCTCGCCTTCGTCAACGCGCTAGCCACGGCAGGACGACGCAAGGGACTGCGAACCGTCCTCGCCGGCCTGGAGCTCGCCGTGCTGAGCACGCCGGTCTACTGGGTCGGCCTCCTGCTGCTGACGGTCTTCAGCTTCTATCTCGGCTGGTTCCCGATCATCGGCGGCGAAGGCTTCCGCGCCCTCGTACTTCCTGCCATCGCGCTCAGCCTGCCGCTCGCGGCCCTGCTGGGGCAGGTCCTGCGCGACGGGCTGGAAGAAGCGCTGCTCCAGCCTTTCGCCCTGACCGTGCGGACACGCGGCGTCAGCGAGACGCAGTTGCGCCTGCGCCACGCGCTGCGCCATGCCGCACTGGCGGTCTCGACGCTGACCGGCACGCTCTTCGCCGGCGTCCTCGCCGGCTCGATCCTCACCGAGACCGTGTTCGGGAGGGCCGGCATCGGCCAGATCACCCTGCAGGCGATCAAGACGCGCGACATGCCCCTGCTGCTCGGGCTGGTGATGCTGTCGGCTCTCGTCTCGGTGCTGATCAACCTGGCGGTCGACGCCCTCTACCTGCTGATCGACCCACGGCTGCGGAGGACCGCGCGATGAGCCTCGCCCTCGACATCGTCGCGCGTGTTCGCAACGGCGGCGGGCGTGCCGGGCATGCCTGGCGCGCACCGGGTCTCGTCGCCCCCCTCGCCTTCGTGCTGCTTCTCGTGGCTGCTGCCGCAGTGCCGCACTGGTTCACGGCACTGGCGCCTGACGCCGTCGATACCGATGCGATCCTGCTGCCGCCCGGCCTCGCCCACTGGTTCGGTACCGACCAGCTCGGCCGCGACGTCTTCACCCGCGTCATCCACGGCACCTCGCAATCGCTGGGCATCGGCCTCGGCGCGACGCTGATCGGCTGCGCCGGCGGCGTGCTCCTGGGCACGGCGGCGGGCCTTGCCCCGCCCATCCTGCAGCGCCTGCTCGTGCGGCTGATCGATATCCTGCTGGCCTTCCCGGAAATCCTGCTCGCCCTGCTGATCATCGCCGTGCTCGGCCGGGGGCCGACCAACACCCTCCTCGCCGTCGGGCTTTCCAGCATCGCGGGCTATGCCCGGCTGGTGCGCTCGCAAGTGCTGCGCGTCTGGCAGTCCGGCTATGTCGAGCATGCCGTCTCGCTCGGCGAGGCCACGCCGGCGATCATCGCCCGCCATGTCGTGCCGAATGCCATACGGCCGCTCGTCGTCCTGGCCACCATCGGCGTCGGCAATGCCGTGCTTTCGGCGTCGGCCCTGAGCTTCATCGGGCTCGGCGTGGTGCCGCCCGCCGCCGAATGGGGCGCGCTTCTGGCCGATGGGCGCAACTTCCTCGATACCGCACCGTGGATCAGCTTCCTGCCGGCAACGGTCGTCGCAGCCTCGGTCATCGCGATCACGATCCTGGGGCGCCGCCTGCAGCTCCTGCTTTCACAGGGAGGCCAGCCATGAACGTCCAGCTCGTCGGGCTGCATGACCTCGTCCGGGCCACGCCGGCTGCCCGCTCGACCATCCTCGACGTCGAGGACCTGCATGTCAGCTTCCCGGGCCGACTGGGGCGGCGGGAGGTCGTGCGCGGCATCTCCTTCACTATCGGTGCCGGAGAGATCCTCGCGATCGTCGGCGAGTCTGGCTCGGGCAAATCGGTCACCGCCCGCGCGCTGGTCGGGCTCGCAGGCCCAGGCGCAGAGCAGCGCGCCCGGGCGCTGCTCCTCTCGGGTCATGACGGCGAGACCCATTCCCTGAATGGTCTCACGGAGCGGCAATGGTCGAAGATCCGGGGCCGGGAGATCGGCTTCGTGCTGCAGGACGCCCTGGTCTCGCTCAATCCGCTGCGGACGATCGGACGGGAGGTCGGCGAGCCGCTCCTGACCCACGGACTGGTCCCGCGCACAGAAATCGGCACGGAGGTCGAAACCCTGCTCGCGCGTGTCGGCATTCCCGACCCGGCTGTCCGGGCTGCGCAATACCCCCACGAGCTTTCGGGCGGGCTGCGGCAACGGGCGCTCATCGCCTCGGCGCTGGCCGCAAGGCCGCGGCTGCTGATCGCCGACGAGCCGACCACGGCGCTCGACGTCACGATCCAGCAGCAGATCCTCGACGTCTTCCAGGCGCTCGCCAGGGCCGGGCATGGCATTCTGCTCATCACGCATGATCTGGCGGTGGCCGCGCAGCTCGCAGACCGTATCGCGGTCATGCAGAACGGCGAGCTGGTCGAGACCGGCCCGGCGCGGGAGGTCCTGCGGAAGCCGCGCCATGCCTATACGCAGTGCCTTCTGTCGGCCGTGCCGAGCGCCGCGACACGCGGACGCTGGCTGTCGACGCAAGGGACCCGGCCAGGGAAGCCGCAACAGCCCGAGGGAGGAGAGCCGATCCTGGCGCTGCGCGATATCGCGGTGCGGTTCACCCGCCCGGATCGGGGCGTGACCAGCGCGGCCGACGGCGTCTCACTGACGGTGTTTCCCGGCGAGACCCTCGGCATCGTCGGAGAATCGGGTTCAGGCAAGACCACGATCGGCAAGGTCGCGCTCGCATTGCGAAAGCCCGACCAGGGCGAGGCCCTGTTCCGTGGCTCGGCCTGGAGCAGCCTGTCCGAGCGCCAGCGCCGGCCGCTGCGCCGGCATATCCAGACGATCGTGCAGGACCCGCTGAATTCCTTCGATCCGCGCTATACCGTCCGGCGGATCGTCGAGCAGCCGCTTCGGCTTCACACCGCCCTTGGCAAGGGTGACCGGCAAGCGCGTGTCGAAGAGCTGCTCCGGCTCGTCAACCTGCCGACGGAGGTCCTCGACCGGCGGCCGGCGACATTGTCGGGCGGCCAACGGCAGCGTGTCTCGATCGCGCAGGCGCTGGCGAGCGAGCCCGATCTCCTGATCTGCGACGAGCCGGTGTCCGCGCTCGACGTGACCACGCAGGCGCAGGTGCTCGATCTGCTGATCGACCTTCAGCATCGGCTCGGGCTGGCGATGCTCTTCATCTCCCATGACCTCGGCGTGATCCGGCACATGAGCGACCGGATCGCGGTGATGAAGGACGGCGTCATCGTCGAGACAGGGCCGGCAGACGCGGTATTCGACGCTCCACAGCACGCCTATACGCGCCGCCTGCTCGCTGCGGTTCCGCGGCTCTAGCCATCGGCCGGCGATCGGCGCATGGAAATGGTGCTATCCGCCGCCCTCGATGGCACCAATGCGCCGCAATGAAACGGCGGCCAGAACGGCGAGAATGGCGACACTCGCGGCGCTGAACATCGCCGCGCTGCTGAACCCCGCGGTGAATGCCGTCCGCGCGGTTTCCAGAAGCCCGGGAGGCAGTTGCGAAGCGACCGAGGTTGCCCCCCACAAGCTGTCGCTGACGGCCCCAGGCCCTAACGAGGGCGCTCGATTGAATGAGCCGAGAAGATAGCAATCTGATTTGAAAACGCAGCTAAATCTCTGATTTTACGTCATGTATCGACAAGTATCAGCAAGAGCAGACAATCAGCGAAAACACACTAATGCGGACACCGCTTCCGCCATCTCCTCAGATTCCGGCCACAGCGGAAGCATGATGGTCGCGCGCCCGCCTCAGCGTCACGGGCTCATCATGCTGGTGAACTTCAACACCGCGTGCGGGCTTCTCTCCGAATAGCCCACGACCTCGCAGCCCTGCCTGACCGGCCCCGCGCCGCGCAACGTGATCGTGGCGTTGTCACGCGAATAGCCGCCGCGCACCGCATAAGGCGCCGGCGCGCAGCCCTTCTTGAAGGCGTAGGCGGTGCCTTCGAGGCGCCCGCCTTGCAGGAACGGGCTGCCGCGGAAGAGCACGCTGCCCGGCTTCACCACATCCCGAATTGAAGCCTTCGGCTCGGCATAGACGATCAGCCCGTCGGCCAGCGCGGTCCACATCACGCTGCCATTGTGATCGTAGCCGCCGAACGACGCGCCATCGATGCTGTCGAGATCGACGGCCTCGGCCCCTGCTCGACCCGGCACCGCGCCGGCAGGATGGGGAGCCGCCCCCCGCTCTGCCGCGGTGACGCTGTAGAGCGGATCACTCCGGCTCTCGCCGCCTATCGGTGCCGAGCGTCCACTGGTGAAGAAAAGGGCGCTCAACCCCACCAGGAAGATGAACGTAACGTATCGCGTGAACATCAAACCCCGCAGCCAACTGTTCGCGGGAAGACCATCGGGCCGGAACCCTCAAATTGCATTCAATCCGGAGCGTAAAATTGCGCACATCCGCGCATTCCCAGCATCGGGTCGACCGTTTTCACCGGCAACACACCGCTCCGGGATATCTCCGGACGTTCCGATCCCTGCCGGGTGACGATACGCATTGCCGGCATTGCCGGCATGCTCCGGCCATTCGCCGACTGGACGCCCGCGTCCGGCCATGCATTGCTGACGCGCCAACGAAACGCGGCAGCGAATGCCGGGGCACCAATTTGCTGAAAAGGTGGAGGGAATCCCATGAAGGAACAGGAAATCCGCGGCCTCGTCGCGGGTGTGAAGGACGGCTCGTTGTCGCGACGATCCTTCATCCAGAAGATGGCGGCCGTGGGCATCACGGCGCCGATGGCGACCCAGATCCTCGCCTGGAACGACGTTGCGATGGCCCAGCCGGCCGACGGCTACAAGCCGACCAAGGCCGGCGGCGGCGGGCCGCTCAAGATCCTGCTCTGGCAGGCTCCGACGCTGCTGAACCCACACTTCGCCTCGGGCACCAAGGACCAGATCGCCTCGCGCATCTTCTTCGAGCCGCTGGCCGGCTGGGACAAGGAAGGCAACCTCATTCCGCAGCTCGCCGCGGAAATTCCGAGCAAGGCCAATGGCGGTCTTTCCGCCGACGGCAAGGAAGTGATCTGGAAGCTGAAGAAGGACGTGCAATGGCATGACGGCAAGCCGTTCACAGCCGATGACGCCGTCTTCACCTGGGAATATGCCGCCGACCCGGCGACGGCCGCCTACACCACCGGCTCCTACGCCAATATCAAGGTCGAGAAGATCGACAGCCACACCATCAAGGTGATCTTCAAGGAAGCGACCCCGTTCTGGGCTGACCCCTTCGTCGGCGTCGCCGGGATGATCATCCCGAAGCACCATTTCGGCGAGTACAAGGGCGCGAAGTCCCGTGAGGCTCCGGCCAACCTGAAGCCCGTCGGCACCGGCGCCTACAAGTTCGTCGACTTCAAGCCGGGCGACATCGTGCTCGCCGCGCGCAACGAGAACTACCACGTCAAGAACAAGCCGCAGTTCGACACGCTCGAGGTCAAGGGCGGCGGTGACGCGGTTTCTGCTGCGCGCGCCGTGCTCCAGACCGGCGAATACGACTATGCCTGGAACCTGCAGGTCGAGGACGAGGTCCTTAAGCGCATGGAAGCCGGCGGCCGCGGCAAGGTCGTGGCGGTCAAGGGCGGCGACGTCGAGTTCATCATCCTGAACACGACCGATCCGTGGACCGAGGTCGACGGCGAGCGTTCGAGCGTCAAGACCAAGCACCCCTCGCTCAGCGACCCGGCCGTGCGCCAGGCGATGAACCTCCTGATCGACCGCGATTCGATCGAGAAGTTCATCTATGGCCGCGGCGGCGTCGCGACCGCAAGCTTCGTCAACGAACCCAAGCAGTTCAAGTCGACCAAGCTCAAATACGAGTTCAACATCGAGAAGGCCAACAAGATCCTCGACGATGCCGGCTGGAAGAAGGGCGCCGACGGTATCCGCGAGAAGGACGGCAAGAAGCTCAAATACGTCTTCCAGACCTCGATCAACGCCCCACGCCAGAAGACCCAGGCCATCATCAAGCAGGCCTGCCAGCGCGCGGGCATCGAGCTCGAGCTGAAGTCGGTCACGGCATCGGTGTATTTCTCGTCTGATGTCGCCAACCCCGACACCTACACCAAGCTGTACTGCGACATGGAAATGTACACCACGACGCAGCCGCAGCCCGATCCGGAGCGCTTCCTCAACCAGCTCGTCTCCTGGGAGATCGCCAGCAAGGAGAACAAGTGGCTGGGCCGCAACGTCTCGCGCTACTCGGACCCGGAAGCCGACAAGGCCTACAAGGCCGCCCAGAAGGAGCTCGACCCGGTCAAGCGCGCCGCGCTGCTGATCAAGGTCAACGAGATCTTCTGCGAGGCCAACGTCATCCTGCCGGTCCTGTCGCGCACGGTCGTCGGCGCGGCCATCAACAACCTGACGCCCGACATCTCCGGCTGGGAGGTGACGACCTGGAACCTGGCGAGCTGGTATCGCAGCTGATCGCCGTCCATGATTCGGAGGCTGGCGCAACATCCGGCCTCCGAACCGAACCTGCCTTCGGCCCCGACACGGGCCGGAGGATGCTTTCACGCATTCGGGTTGCATCGGCCGCGCCCGGCATATCCCCGCGTAGCGGCGCGACCGGATTCCCCTTCCTGTTCTCCTGAACCCTGCACGCCACGAAGGCAGGGGCCGACAAGCGCCGCATCAAGGGAGACGCATCAACAATGACGACGAAACGAGACTTGATCCTCGCGACCGCCGCCTTCGCGCTGCTGGCGGCGGCGCCGGCACTGGCCGACACCTGGCCGCAGCGGCCGATCACCTTCATCGTGCCCTTCCCGGCCGGCGGCGGCACCGATGCCTTCGCCCGGCCCCTCGCCGCCCAGCTCGACCAGCAGCTCGGCCAGCGCATCATCATCGAGAATCGCGGCGGTGCCGGCGGCACGGTCGGCGCCTCGGCCGCGGCGAAGGCCAAGCCCGACGGCTACACCTTCTTCGTCGGAGCGGCGCATCATGCCATCGCGCCGGCGCTCTATCCGAAGCTCGACTACAGCATCCAGACCGACTTTATCCCGATCGCGGTCATCGCCCAGCCGCCGCAGGTCATCGTCGTCCATCCCGGCAAGGTCCAGGCCAAGACGGTGGCGGAGCTTGTCGAATTCGCGAAGAAGAACCCGGAGAAGCTGAACTATGCCTCTGCCGGCAACGGCACGACGCATCATCTCGCCGGCGAACTCTTCCAGATTTCGACCAAGACGAAGCTGACCCATGTGCCTTATCGCGGCGCAGGCCCCGCCTTGCAGGACACGGTCGCCGGTCAGGTCGACCTGCTGTTCGACGGCCTCGGCTCATCGGCACCCCAGATCCAGAGCGGCGCATTGCGGGCGCTCGCGGTCGCCGCGCCGACCCGTTCCGAAGCCGTACCCGATGTGCCGACAGCCAAGGAGGCCGGCCTGGAGGGCTTCGAGGTCTCGACCTGGTATGCCCTCTGGGCGCCCAAGGGCACCCCCCCGGAGATCGTGACAAAGATGCGCGAGGAGGTGCAGAAGACACTCAAGATGCCCGCCATCGAGGCCGTCTGGAAGAAGAGCGGCTCGCCGATGCCGACCCTGAGTGGCGAGGATTTCGGCAGGTTCGTCACGGCCGAGGTCGAGCGCTGGGGCAAGGTCGTCAAGGAGGCACAGGTCAAGCTGGAGTGAGACCGGCGGCCGTGACCGTTCTTCCCGTGCCGCATCGGCTTGAACTCGTGCGCCGATGCGAGAGGGATGGAGCATGATGAGGCTCGCCGTCATCGGCCTGGCGGTCGCGCTGGCCGCCTTTGCCGCGCTGCTGGCGGTGGGCCTCCTCACCGACTTCGCAACGGTGCCCTGTCAGGACGGGGTGTGGGATGCGGCGAGGCAACGCTGCATCCCGACCTGAAACGCCGCGCGCCACAGCGTCAGGTCCATGCGCCGCCGTTCGCATCGTCATCTCCATCACTATCGATCACGGCACGGGCTACGGTGATCGAGAAGCCGGCTCGCGCCATGGCTGCGAGGTCCTTCTGGCGGCTGGCTGCCCGGTCACCGCGCGACCATGGGCCCAGCCGCTTGCGCCGCGCGGCTTTCCGGGCAGCCGTCAACTCCTCCTCGTCGCCGACGCTGCTGGCCCGTGCCGCAAGTTCACGGCCCACGCCCTTCGCGGTGAGCGTGGCCGCGACGGCCCGCGCTGAACGCCCCCGGCGCCTGAGCGTTGCAGCCCTCGCCTCGGCAAAACGCTGGTCGTCAACCAGCCCGGAACCGATGCAACGCGAGACGACATCATCGAGCGCAGCCGCATGCGTCGCCGGGTCTTCGCCATGATGGCGGCAGCTCAGAGCGATCTTGCGCACCAGCACCCGGCGCAATTGCGCGGCCGGCGCCGAATAGCGTTCGAGGTAATGCATCGCCGCGCGCTGGAGATAGTCTGGCGTGATCCGCCGCGGTGCCCGGGCGGGGCGTGCACCCTGCCCCCGCCTGTCGCCCTGATCTGCCATGCTAATCGGATACCGGTCTCTGCCGGCCGGCCTTGACGCCGGAGCGCTTCTCCTTGGACGCGAGTCGGCGTTCCTTCGAGGCCTTGGTCGGCTTCGTCGCGCGCCGGACCTGCGGGCGCACAGCCGCTGCGCGGATCAGTTCCAGCAGACGCTCGACAGCCTCCTCGCGGTTGCGCTTCTGGCTGCGATGCGTCTGCGCGACGATGACGACGATGCCGTCCTGCGTCAGCTTGCTGCCGGCGAGCTTCATCAGGCGGATCGCGACATCATTGGGCAGGGATGGCGAGCGGCGCACGTCGAAGCGGATCTGTACCGCGCTCGAGACCTTGTTGACGTGCTGACCGCCCGGACCGGAGGCGCGCACGAAACTCTCCTCGATCTCGCTCTCGTCGATCGCGATGGACGGGGTGGCTTGAATCATGGGAGGACCGTACTGCAATTCACGGAGACATGCAGCGTTGAAGCCCTCTCGCGAGATCGCCGGCCTGATCGAAATCATGGCTGCGCTGCGCACGCCGGAGACCGGCTGCCCCTGGGATCTGGAGCAGGATTTCGCCTCGGTCTCCCCCTATACCGTCGAGGAGGCCTATGAGGTCGCCGATGCGATCGCCCGCGGCGACAAGCTCGACCTCAAGGACGAACTCGGCGATCTTCTCTTGCAGGTGGTGTTCCATGCCCGCATGGCGCAGGAGGAAGGCTCCTTCGCCTTTCCCGATGTGGTCGAGGCCATCACCACCAAGCTGATCCGCCGGCATCCGCATGTCTTCGGCGATGCGCGCGATCTCTCGCCCGCCGAGGTGAAGGTACTCTGGCATCGGATCAAGGCCGAGGAGAAGGCGGCCAAGGCAGCGGCACGCGAGGCAGCCGGCCTGCCGCCGCAGGCCGAGGAGCGCGGCGTCCTGGCCGGCGTGCCGCACACCCTGCCCTCCCTTACCCGCGCCTGGAAATTGCAGGCCCGCGCCTCCACCGTCGGCTTCGACTGGAACGATGCCCGCCTCGTGCTCGACAAGATCCGTGAGGAAACGGCCGAGATCGACGAAGCGCTCGCCGGCGGCGACAAGGCGGCGATCCACGAGGAGATCGGCGACCTGCTCTTCGTCGTCGCCAATCTCGCCCGCCACGTCGATGCCGACCCGGAAGGCTGCCTCGCCGCCGCCAACGCCAAGTTCGAACGCCGTTTCAAGGGCATCGAGGAGGCCCTGGAGGCAGAGGGCCGGACCGCGAAAGAGGCCAGCCTCGACGAGATGGAGGCACTCTGGCAGGCAGTGAAGAAGCGCGAGAAGGCCGCCGGCTAGCCGCGGCAGGGCTTATCCCTGCCGCAGAGCCTCGGGAAAGCGCGCCGTGAACGCCCCTTCCCGCTCGGGCGGCAGACGCACGGCGAGCTTCAGCGCGCCATCCTCGCCGTCCTCGCGCTGGAGAATTTCGCCATTGGCATGCAGCCAGGCCAGCGACTTGCCGTCTCCGGGAACGAGTTCCAGCGTGTAGACCGGGCGGCTATGCGCGATGCGGGTCTCGATCGCGCGGGTCAGCCGCTCGATGCCTTCCCCGGTCAGCGCTGAGACCAGAACCGGGCGCGACCCGTCGGGCCGGAGCGTCGCGATACCGAGCTGGCGCTCGCGCTCGGCCGGGTCGAGCAGGTCGGCCTTGTTCCAGACCTCGATGACGCGCTGGCCGTCGTCCGGATTGATGCCGAGATCGCGCAGGATCGCCTGCACGTCGGCGGCCTGCGCCTGCGTGTCCCCATGCGCGACGTCGCGGACATGCAGCAGCACATCGGCCTCGATCGCGTCTTCCAGCGTGGCGCGGAAGGCGGCGACGAGCTGGGTCGGCAGGTCCGAGATGAAGCCGACCGTGTCGGAAAGCATAATCCGCGCGCCATGCGGCAGCTTGATCGCGCGTGCCGTCGGGTCGAGCGTCGCGAAGAGCATGTCTTGCGCCAAGACTTCGGCCGAGGTCAGCCGGTTGAATAGCGTCGACTTGCCGGCATTGGTGTAGCCGACCAGCGCAACGATCGGATAAGGCACGCGTTTCCGGCTGGCGCGATGCAGCGAGCGCGTGCGCTTCACGCTCTCCAGATCGCGCTCGATCTTGGTCATCCGCTCCTGGATGATGCGCCGGTCGGCCTCGATCTGGGTCTCGCCGGGGCCGCCGAGGAAGCCGAAGCCGCCGCGCTGGCGTTCGAGATGGGTCCAGGACCGCACCAGCCGGCTCTTCTGGTAATTGAGATGCGCAAGCTCGACCTGGAGCGCGCCTTCCTTGGTGCGGGCGCGCCGGCCGAAGATTTCGAGGATCAGGCCGGTGCGGTCGATGACCTTGCAGCCGAAGGCCTTTTCGAGATTGCGCTGCTGGACCGGCGACAGGGCGCAGTCCATCACGACGAGGCCGATCTCCTCGATCTTGATGCGCTCGGCCAGTTCCTCGACCTTGCCCTTGCCGAGATAGGTCGCAGGGCGCAGCGCGGTCAGCAGCACCTGCACCGGCTCGACGACCGTCAGGTCGATCGCGGCCGCGAGGCCGACGGCCTCGTCCAGCCGCGCCGCGAAGGAACGCTGGTTGGCATCGACCGCGATGCCGCGCTTCTGCAGATAGGGTCCCACGACATAGGCGCGCGTATTCGCCGCGATCTCGCGTTCGATCTCGTCGAGCGGCTTCGCGCCTGTGACACGCGTGGCCGCCCGATCCTTGTCGTCCTTATGGCTTGCAGCCAAATCAGTTCTTGTCCGTTTCCTCGGGCTCGAACAGCTGCACCGGATGTCCAGGCATGATGGTCGAGATCGCGTGCTTGTAGACGAGCTGCGAGTGACCGTCACGGCGCAACAGCACGCAGAAATTGTCGAACCAGGTGACGACGCCCTGCAGCTTGACGCCGTTGACGAGGAAGATCGTCAGCGGAATCTTCTGCTTGCGCACATGGTTGAGGAAAGTGTCCTGGAGGTTCTGTGCCCGCTCGGCGGCCATGGGTAGTCCCTGTTGTTGGGATCGCCGATCGGATTAAAATCCAGCGATCCAATTCGTTCCGTTTCAGGCCGGCGGCGCATTCCACCAGCGTCGGAACACCGATGCTCCATTAGATCGTCGTCTTCGCCCACAACGCAAGTGCAGCATTGCCGACTTTAGACGCATGCCGCCTGCGTAGCGCGCAAATGGGCATGCGTGGTGCGCCTAACACCGTTTCCTGGCTTGGCCTTGGCTCCGGCACCACCCTTGTCATTCCGGGGCGCGCCACGGGCGCGAACCCGGAACCCACGACCGGGTGAGACCTTTTGTCTCCCGTTGCCGGTGGCTCGCCCGGTCGTGGGTTCCGGGTTCTTCGCTCCGCGAAGCCCCGGAATGACAAAGGTGGCTGCTAACAGCTGCTGTCGTATATCGACGCGCCTTCAGCCGACGCCGAGCGACTTCAGTTTCCGGTGCAGCGCCGAGCGCTCCATACCGATGAACTCGGCCGTGCGCGAGATGTTGCCGGAGAAGCGGGCGATCTGCGCGATCAGATACTCGCGCTCGAATATCTCTCGCGCGTCGCGCAGCGGCAGGCTCATCAACCGCTCGCCACCGGAGCCCGACGGCGTCGTCGGCACCATCGCGCCGACTTCGGCCGGCAGCATCTCGATCGTCACCTCGGCCGTCGGATCGCCCTTGGTCAGAATCATCAGGCGTTCGACATTGTTGCGCAGCTCGCGGATGTTGCCCGGCCATTCATGCGATTGCAGCACGGCCATGGCGTCGCTGCCGATCTGGCGCTTCGGCAGGCCGCTCGCGATCGAAATCTGCTCCATGAAGAACTCGATCAGCTCGGGAACGTCCTCGCGCCGCTCCGACAGCGGCGGCACCTTGATCGGCACGACGCTGAGGCGGTGATAGAGATCCTCGCGGAAATGTCCGTCGGCGATGAGCTGCGCCAGGTCGCGGCTCGACGAGGAGATGACGCGGACATCGACATGCACCCGCGTCGCACCGCCGACACGCTGGAAGTTCTGGTCGACGAGCACGCGCAGGATGCGGTTCTGCGTCTCGCGCGGCATGTCGCCGATCTCGTCGATATAGAGCGAGCCGCCATGGGCCTCCTCGAGCGCGCCGATCCGGCGCCCGCGCCCGTCGCCGCCCTCGACGCCGAACAGCTCCTCCTCCATCGTCTCAGGCGTGATCGTTGCCGCGTTGATGACGACGAACGGCCCGGTAGAACGGGTGGAGGCGCCGTGCAGCGTGCGTGCCGCCAACTCCTTGCCGCAGCCGGGCTCGCCGGTGATCAGCACGCGCGCATTGGTCGGCGCGACACGCTCGATCGTCTGGCGGAGCTGGTTCACGACCGTCGTGCGGCCGACGATGCGGTCGGCCTGGACCGAGCGGGTCTTGAGCTCGCGGACCTCGCGGCGCAGGCGCGAGGCTTCGAGCGCCCGCTCTGCGACCAGCACCAGCCGATCGGCCTTGAACGGCTTCTCGATGAAGTCATAGGCGCCGCTCTTGATCGCCGAGACCGCCGTCTCGATGTTGCCATGGCCGGAGATCATCACCACCGCGAGATCGGGGTGGTTTTCCTTGATCAGCTCCAGGACCTGCAGGCCGTCGAGCCGGCTGCCCTGCAGCCAGATGTCGAGGAAAACGAGATTCGGCCGGCGCGACGCGATCGCGGCCAGCGCCTCGTCGGCGGAGCCCGCCTTGCGGGTCCGGTAGCCCTCGTCCTCCAGCAGGCCGGCGACCAGATCGCGGATATCGACTTCGTCGTCCACTACCAGGATGTCAGCGCTCATAGGCGTATCCCATTCTTCCCATCATCTGTGTTGCGAGAGCTATTTTCGGGCTGGCCGGCCGCATCGCTGCCCTCAGCGTCCTGCGCCGGACCCGTTTCGGGGAACCAGAGACGGATGCGCGCACCTCGCGCACCGCTGGCAGCGTCCGGACGGTCGAGCAATTCGATACCGCCGCCATGGTCTTCCAGGATCTTGCCGACGATGGCGAGGCCCAGGCCCGTCCCGCCCTCGCGCGTCGTCATATAGGGTTCGAGCAGCTTCTGGCGCTGATCCGCCGGCAGGCCCTTGCCGTTGTCGATGACGTCGATGACGATCCGGCCGTCGTCGAGCCGTGCCATCTGGACATCGATCCGGCCCTGTCCGCGCTCTTCGGCCGGTACGGCCTCGATCGCCTCGGTGGCGTTCTTGATGACGTTGGTCAAAGCCTGCGAGATCAGGCGACGGTCGAAGCGCGCCGGCACCGCCTCGTCCGGGAGCACCTCCGCGATCGTCGTCTCGGGATTGCCGACCCGCCAGAGGAAGACGATCTGTCTGACGGTCTCGACGATGTCCTCGCGGGCGAGCGACGGCTTCGGCATGCGGGCGAAGGACGAGAATTCGTCGACCATGCGCCTGATGTCCTCGACCTGCCGAACGATCGTATCGGTGCACTGGTCGAAGACGTCCTTGCCCTCGGTAATGACACGCCCGAACCGGCGCTTGATGCGCTCGGCCGAGAGCTGGATCGGTGTCAGCGGGTTCTTGATCTCATGCGCGATGCGGCGGGCGACATCGGCCCAGGCGGCCGTGCGCTGGGCCGAGACGAGATCGGTGATGTCGTCGAGCGTTACGACGAGCCCGGCGCCGATCCCCTCGCCTTCCCTGACGGCGCGGATATTGACCATCCGGTCCTGCCCGGCGCGCGTGAAGGCGACCTGACCTGAGCTCAGGCGCTGCCGGTTCTGCAGGGCCTCCGTGACGAAGCCCGCCACCTCGGGCGCGACCTCGCCGATCGGCTTGCCCAGCAGGCGCCCGCCGGTGCCCAGCAGATTCTCGGCCGAGCGATTGATCGTCGTGACATGCCCGTCGCTGTCGAGGCTGAGGACGCCGGACGAGACACCGGACAGGACCGTCTCGGTGAAGCGCCGCCGCCGGTCGATGACCTCGCTCGCCGTGACCAGGCTGTCGCGCTGGCGGCGCAGCTCCGCCGTCATCTTGTTGAAGGTCTCTCCGAGATGGGCGAGATCGCCCTCGGATCGTCGGATCGGCACCTGAACGTAGAAATTCCCGCTCGAGACCTGATCCGTCGCATCGATCATCCGCCGGATCGGCGCGACCAGGCCATTGGCGAAGCTCAAGCCCAGCCAGATCGCCGAAAGCAGCAGGATCAGCGCGATCAGCCCGTACATCGAGGCGAAGGCGATCTGCACGCCCTTTCGGCGCGCATCGATCGAGAGATATTCGACAGCCGCCCCGCGCGCGACCGAAGGGAACTCGACGGCGAGCGGATCGACCTCGCGCGCAACATGCAGGAAGCTGTTGTCATAGGCCGGAAGCTTCACCACGGCACCGAAGACGGTACCCGTCCGCGGGATGACGCAGATCGGCTCCGGCGCGGACTTGGCATCGTCGAAGGCCGCCTGATCCGGCATGGGCGGATCGCGCAGCACGTTGATATTGGCACGCACGACCACCTTGTCCGGCGGCTGCATGATCGTGGCGACGGGTAGCCCCAGCGCTGTCGCGCGCGTCGTGAGGAAGTTCTCGAACCATTTGCGGTCGACGTCGAAGGCGGGCTTGGCCCGGCTCAGATCGTCGGCGAGCACACGGATTTCGCGGCCGAGCGAACGGCATTGACTGGCGGCATAGGCATCCGCGACCTCGACCGACTTGAAGACGGCATCGCGCATCCGGTCGGAGAACCATGGTTCCAGCCCGCGCTCGATCGTAATGGTGGCGATGATCGCGACGAGCACCGCCGGCAGGGCGGCGATGATGCTGAACAGGCCGACGATGCGGACATGAAGGCCCGCCGCAGCCGCTCCCGCCTTGCGGGCGCGGATCAGCACGGCAGCCTCGATGGCGACGATGACGATCAGCACCAGGATCAGCAGCGCGTTCAGCACGAACACGCCGACGACGACCTCGTGCACGGGCACGATCGGCGTCGCGCCCGACAGCACGAGGAAGGTGAGCAGCGCCGAGATCAAAGCCAGCGCGACAACGATCCCGCCGACCCAGCCCGATACGCGACGGGATTTCTCCTCGCCGCGCGGCATCATTCTGGCTTCGTTGACCGACGCAGACACGTTTTCCGACAACTCCGAAATGGCAGGGATCGCGAACCGATCACGCCTGCGGGGCGCCACTGATGCGCCGCCGCAACGGTGTTGTCAAAATATGACATTCACAAGGCGGTGATGCCGCGTTTCAGCGCGGCGAGCGGACCACCTGCATGTCGAGTTCGCGAATCTTCTTGCGCAGCGTGTTGCGATTGAGCCCGAGCAGCTCCGCGGCGCGGATCTGGTTGCCGCGCGTGGCGGCGAGCGCCGCGGCGATCAGGGGCGGCTCAATCTCGCGCAGGATGCGGTGATACAGGCCCGGTGGCGGGATATTGTCGCCGAAACCGCCGAAATACTGGCCGAGATGGCGCTCGACGGAGCCGGACAGGGTCTCGGCGCGCTCGGAAACGGCAGGGCTGCCGGTGTATCCCGCCCCCACCGCCGCCGGCTGCAATTCGGCCTCGATGATCGGCGCGGTGATCGTCTCCTGCGGGTAGAGCGCGGCCAGGCGCCGCACGAGATTTTCCAGTTCGCGGACGTTACCCGGCCAGCGATACTGCCGCATCACGTCCATCGCTTCCGAATCGACCTGCTTGCGCGGCAGCCCCTCCTTCTCGACCAGCGTGAAGAAGTGGCGAACGAGATCGGGGATGTCCTCGATGCGCTCGCGCAGGGGCGGCAGGCGGATCGGCACCACGTTGAGCCGGAAGAACAGGTCCTCGCGGAACAGCCCCTGCGCGATCGAGATGCGCAGGTCCTTGTTGGTCGCGGCGACGATGCGGACATTGGTCTTGATCGGGGTGCGGCCGCCGACCGTGGTGTACTCGCCCTGCTGGAGCACGCGCAGGAGGCGGGTCTGCGCCTCCATCGGCATATCGCCGATCTCGTCGAGGAAGAGCGTGCCGCCCTCGGCCTGCTCAAAGCGGCCGGACGAGCGCGTCAGCGCGCCGGTGAAGGCGCCCTTCTCATGGCCGAACAGCTCGGACTCGATCAGGTCCTTCGGGATCGCGGCCATGTTGATCGCGACGAAGGGCCCGTTCTTGCGCTTGCCGTAATCGTGCAGCGCGCGGGCGACCAGTTCCTTGCCGGTACCGGATTCGCCGTTGATCATCACGGTCAGGTCGATCGGCATCAGGCGGGCCAGCGCACGATAGACATCCTGCATCGCCGGCGAGCGGCCGATCAGCGGGATGTCCTCGGGTTCGGCTGCATGGCCACGCGCCGCTTCGCCGCGCGGTCGCGACATCGCGCGGCCGACGATGGCGACGAGCTCCTTCAGGTCGAAGGGCTTGGGCAGATATTCGTAGGCACCGCGTTCCGACGCCTTGATCGCCGTCATGAAGGTGTTCTGCGCGCTCATCACGATGATCGGCAGCTCTGGCCGCACCCGCTTGATGCGCGGCAGCAGGTCGAAGGCGTTCCCGTCCGGCATGACCACATCGGTGATGATCAGGTCGCCCAGCCCCTGGGCAGCCCAGGTCCAGAGCGTGGCAGCCTGGCCCGTGGTCCTGACTTCGTAGCCCGCCCGGGCCAGCGCCTGGTTCAGGACGGTGCGGATCGCGGCGTCGTCGTCGGCGACGAGGATGTGACCGGTCGGCATGTGTTGCTTTAGGCCTTTACGTTGCCTGCCCCGACCTGAGCTGGTGCAGGGGCAGGAGGATCCTGAAATGCGTCCGGCGCGGAACGGACTCGCACTCGACGATTCCGCCGTGATCGCCGATCACCTTGGCGACAAGTGCAAGTCCAAGGCCACTTCCCTGAGCCTTGGTCGTGACGAAGGGATCGAACAGGTGCTGCACCAGATCGGTGGGCACGCCCGGCCCGTTGTCGCGCACCCCGATCTCGAGCGGCAACGCGATGCGCTCCGACGAGCCGGGCACCTGCAGGCGGATACCCGGGCGGTAGGCGGTCGTCAGCGTGATCTCGCCGTCGATCGCGCCCTCGCCGATGGCTTCGGCGGCGTTCTTGATGAGGTTGAGCAGCACCTGGACGAGCTGGTCGCGATTGCCGGCCACCGGCGGCAGCGACGGGTCGTAGGCCTCCGTGAAGCGGATATGCCGGGCAAAGCCGGACTGGGCGAGGCGCTTCACATGGTCGAGCACGTCATGGACATTGACCGCGTCGCGCTCGCTCGGCCGCTCGTCGCCGAACAATTCGACGCGCTCGACCAGCTTTACGATCCGGTCGGTCTCGTCGCAGATCAGCTGCGTCAGCATCCGATCGTCGTCGGAGATCGAGCCTTCGAGCAATTGCGCCGCGCCCCGGATGCCGGAGAGCGGATTCTTGATCTCGTGAGCCAGCATGGCACCGAGCGCCGTGATCGAGCGCGCTGCCCCGCGATGCGTCAATTGCCTGTCCATTTTTTCGGCAATTGTCCGTTCTTGCAGCATCAGCACGACGGCATCGCCCTGGCTGGGCAAGGGAGAGGCAAAGACATCGACGATGTGATCGGTTCCGAGGCGCGGCGTGCCGAGTTCAAGGCGATACTCGCTGACGCTCGCGCCGCGGCGCTGCACCTCCTCGATCAGGCCCAGCACGGGCGAGCCGAAGGCAATGAGATCGTCGATGCGCTGGCGCTTGAGCAAGGCAGCGCTGGACTGGAAAAAATCCTCGGCCGCCGTGTTGGCGTAGAGCACGGCATGGCTCTCGCCGATCACCAGCACCGGCATGGGCAGCACGTTCAGCGCCTGGACCTCGATCGGATCGAGCAGGTAGGTGCTGCGGCTTCCAAGCCCCTTGTCGGCAAACATCGCCGTCATCGGCTGCTCCTTGTTGCGTCAGGCCGCTTCGCGATTGCGATCGGTCGAAAACAGGCCGGTCAGCGCGACCAGGACCTGTTTGGGCTCGTCAGACGTCAGAAGACTGCGGCGCAGCTCCGCATCGGGCTCGCAGCCATCGGCAACGGCGTCATCCGCATAGGCCGCCAGATGCTTGCGGGCATGGCGCACGCCATGCGCCACGCCCATCAGGGACAACAGGCCCTCATAGTGCTCGCAGGCCAGCGCGAGCTTCTCGGCCAGAGTGAGTGGCGGGAACGCGCGCCCGTCGAGCGCCGCGCCGATCGCGCCGACCAGCCAGGGCCGGCCGAGCGCAGCACGCCCCACCATCACGAAATCGGCGCCCGACTGTTCCAGGCAAGCCCGCGCATCCGCGACATCGTGGATGTCGCCATTGGCCACCAGTGGGAAGGCGCCGGCAGCACGCACCGCGGCGATCGCCCGCCAATCAGCCGTACCCTTGTAGAATTGCTGGCGCGTCCGGCCATGGACCGTGATCATCCGCGCCCCAGCATCGACCGCCCGACGGGCAAGCTCGGGAGCATTGCGGGAAGCATCGTCCCAGCCGAGGCGCATCTTGACCGTCACCGGCACGCTGGTGGCGGCAACGGTGGCCTCGACCAGCGCGATCGCATGGTCGAGATCGCGCATCAGGGCGGAGCCGGCCCAGCCGCCCGTTACTTTCTTGGCCGGGCAGCCCATGTTGATGTCGACGATATCGGCGCCGTTGGCCTCGGCCAGCCGCGCCGCCTCACCCATCCAGTACGGGTCGCAGCCGGCGAGCTGGACGACATGCGGCGAGACGCCCTCGCCCTCGGCCCGGATGCGCGCTTCCTCGCTGCCACGCACGAATTCGTCGGATGCAACCATCTCCGACACGACGATCCCGGCGCGGCTGCGCGCCGCCAGGCGACGCATGACGATGTCGGTCACGCCGGACATCGGCGCCAGGAAGGCACGGGAGGCGATCGGGATATCTGCAATGTCCAAAAGGGCAGCCTGCTTTTAAGGCAATTCTCTATATGCATATTTATTGGACAATGCTGCATGAGCGCAAGCGCTTAGGCGGAATGCTGCAATGCAACAGCGTCACACCCCCCCTGCCCCATCGCAGCGGAATTGGTTATGGCATGCGCTCTTGACCCGCTTGCAGACAGGATCCAGCGCCGTGCTCCGTCAATCCGATGCGCTTCCGCCGGTTGCAGCCCTGCTCGTCGCGGCCGGCCGCGGCCTGCGGGCCGGCGATGGCGAGCCGAAGCAGTACCGGCTGGTCGACGGCCGCCCCGTCCTCGCTCATGCGCTCACGCCCTTCCTGGCGGAGCCGGCGATCGAGCGTATCGCCATCGTCATCGGCGAAGGCGACGAGGCACGCTACGCCAATGCCATGGCCGGCATCGACGGCTCCCGTCTCGTGACGCCGACGCTCGGCGGTGCAACGCGCCAGGCCTCGGTGCGGCGCGGTTTGCTCGCGCTGTCGCGCGAGGGCTTCGACGGTATCGTGCTTGTCCATGACGCGGCCCGCCCCTTCGTTTCGCGCGCCCAGATCAGCGCCGCGATCCACCGGCTCGGTGCCGGCGGCATCGCCGCGATCCCCGCTTTGCCCGTCACCGATACAGTGAAGCGCACCAGCGCCGACGGCCATGTCGCCGAGACCCCGCCGCGCGACCAACTCGTCACCGTCCAGACGCCGCAGGCCTTCCGCTTCAGGCCCCTGCTGGAGGCCCATGAGGCCGCGGAGGCGGCCCTGCTCGATGGCTTCACCGACGATGCCGCCCTGATGGAATGGGCCGGCCATCCGGTCGCGACCTTCCAGGGCGACCCGGCCAACGTGAAGCTGACCCATGCCGCAGATTTCCTGCGGGCCTCCGCACAACCGGGCAAGGCGCTCGTGACGCGGGTCGGCACGGGCTACGATGTCCATGCCTTCGGGCCGGGCGACCATGTCTGGCTCGGCGGCGTCCGGATCGGCCACGACCAGGGCGTCATCGCCCATTCCGACGGTGACGTCGCGCTCCACGCGCTGACCGACGCCCTGCTCGGCGCGCTCGCAGACGGCGATATCGGCACGCATTTCCCGCCGAGCGATCCGCAATGGCGCGGCGCAGCCTCGGCCCAGTTCCTTGCCTTCGCCGCGCAGCGGGTGCGCGAACGCGGCGGGCGGATCGACTTTCTCGACCTGACCGTCGTGTGCGAGGCCCCGAAGATCGGCCCGCACCGCGAGGTCATCCGCGCCGAGATCGCAGCGATCGCCGGCCTGCCGCTCGGCAAGGTCGCGATCAAGGCGACGACCTCGGAGCGCATGGGCTTCACCGGCCGGCGCGAGGGCCTCGTCGCATTTGGGACGGCAACGATCCGCCTGCCCGAGGAGGACTAGCCATGTTCGATGCGGAGATCACCGTGCTGGCCGAAACGGTCCTGGCAGCTTGCCGCGACCGTGGCCTCAGCGTGGCCACGGTCGAATCCTGCACGGGAGGGCTGGTCTCGGGCGCCCTGACCGCGATCGCCGGCTCCTCGGATGTCGTCAATGGCGGGCTGGTGACCTATTCCAACGGCGCCAAGACGGCGCTGGCCGGCGTGCCTGCCGCCCTGATCGAGGCTCACGGCGCCGTCAGCGAAGAGGTCGCTCGCGCGATGGCCGCGGGAGGTCGCACACGGCTTTCCGCAGACCTAGCCGTCGCCGTTACCGGCGTAGCCGGCCCCGGTGGCGGCACGGACCGCAAGCCTGTCGGCCTGGTCCATTTTGCCTGCGCCGGGCCAACCGGCACGGCCCATCGCGAAATGCGCTTCGGCCCCCTGTCGCGCGACCAGATCCGGCGGCTTTCCGTCATCATCGCGCTTGGACTGCTGCGTGACGCCGCCGGTTGACCTCGTTCAGCGCGAGAGCTTGCGCCAGATCGCGCCGATGACGTCTGCATAATCGTCGCGCCAGGGCCGCGTCCCGCCCCCCTGCTCCACCCGCCAACGCTCGCCTGCCGCGAAGCGGAGATCGGCCTGATCGCGCACGACCATCGCGACCAGAGACAGGAACTTGTGCTGATCCGCCAGCTCCTGTGTCTGACGATACTGGCTGATCCAGGTGATAAGCCCATGCTCGCGTGCCGTCGCCGCGACCACGGGAGCCAGGTCCATGTTTCGGTTGGAGATGTGGAATAGCAGCGCACCATTGGGGGTCAGCTTGGACAGGTAGAGCCCGATCGCCTCGCGCGTCAGCAGGTGAATCGGGATCGCGTCCGAGGAGAACGCATCGACGACGATCAGGTCGAGCGAGCCGGGGGCTGCATCGGTGAGCGTCAGCCTCGCATCGCCGATCACGAATGGCGCATGCGGAGCGCACTGGCTGATGAAGGAGAAGCGCGCCGGATCGGTCGCGAGCGAAACCACGCGGGCATCGATCTCGTAGAAGCTCCAGTCTTCGCCGGGGCGGATCTGGCAGGCGAGCGAGCCCGTGCCGACGCCGACCGAGGCGACCTTGCCCAACCTTCCGCCGCGCGCACGCCGTACCGCATCGATACCGTCCGCGATGGCTCCGCCGGTGAAGTAGTAGCTCAACGGCTCGGGGCGGCTGGTGACCATGCTGCCGTCGTCATTGCGGAGGCGCTGCACCCCGTGGACGGTAGTCCCGTGCGTGAGCTTGCGGAAGCGTCCATCCTCGGTTTCGGAAACGCGGTTGATGCCGAAGAAGGAGCGGATCGAATCGGTGCGCTGCCAGTCGCTGATCACAAGGAAAATCATCACGCTTGCGGTCGCAGAGACGAGGTAGAGCTTCACGGCGCCCTTCGCGCGGCCCGCGATGACTTCAGGACGGCAAAGCAATCCCGCCATCACCAGAATCGGGTACTCGATGACCGCATTGAACAGCATCGGCGCCAGCAGGCCGCAGAACAGCCCGCCAAGCACGCCACCGAACGACATCCACAGATAGAATTCGGTGAGGCGCGAAGCATCCGGGCGCCGCTTCACCAGCTCGCCATGCGCCACCATGGCCGTTACGAAGAACAGCCCAAGATGCAGCGCCAGCGAGAGGCCCCAGCCGACCCACGACTTGAACGGAAAGGCAATAAGCACGCCGAGCATCAGGACAATCTGCAGGCGCAGCATCCAGCGATGCGGCAGGATCGGCCGGCGCTGGAAGACAATGACGAAAGTCAGGAGGAACAGCGCCAGAGGCACCACCCAGAGCAGCGGCACGGCGGCGACGTCGGTGGAAACATGCGCGGTAACCGCGACCAGCAACCCCGACGGCACGAAGGCGAGTGCGACCCAGCCGAAGCGCTGCGCATGGGTGACGGGCACGGCCGGCGCGGCAGCGGCCGGCGTGGAAGCATCCATCCGGCCCGTACCGATGGCGAGCCCGGCACAACCGGCAATCCCGGCGAGCAGCAGCGCAAAGCTCCAGGTCCAGGCGCTAGCCTGCATGGCGAGCGGCAACAACGGCTCGACGACGAAGGGATAGGCGATCAGAGCCAGGAAACTGCCGATGTTCGATGCAGCGTAAAGGAAATAGGGGTCGGCGGCGTGGCTATGACCCGACCGGGCGAACCAGGCCTGAAGCAGGGGGCCATTGGCGGAGACGGCGAAGAAGGGCAAGCCGACCGAGGCCGCGAACAGGCCGATCAGCCAAGTGACCTCCCCCTCCTGCGGCGGCCTTTCGAAGCCGGCAGCGATATGGATCGGCAGGCTGATCGCCAGGACTGTCATCATCAGCGCCAGATGGATCAGCGCCGCGCGGCGCAGGGAAAGGCGGCTGACGAGCAGATGCGCGTAGCCGTAGCCCGCGAGCAGCACGGCCTGGAAGAACACCATGGCGACCGACCAGACGCCCGGCGAGCCGCCGAGCTTCGGCAGCACCATCTTGGCGAACATCGGCTGGATGCCGAACAGCAGGAAGGCCGAGACGAAGATCGTCGCGATATAGACGGGAAGCGTCGCGGCCACGCGGCGTGCGTGAAGGCGATCGACCGTCTGCGCTGCGGATGCATCCATGGGCATGTCCTCGGCTGATGGCCGAACCATGCCACGCGGGGCTTAAGACCCCGTCACTGCCGTAGGGGCATTCCGCCCGTAGACCAGTTCGGCGCGCTTCTCGAAGGCTTCCGCGAATTTGCGGAAGGCCTTGTCGAACATCGCGCCCATCAGCAGGCCGAGCATCCGGCTGGCGAATTCGTAGGAGATGAAGAACCCGATCTCGCAGCCCGCCTCGTGCGGCTTGAAGGTCCAGCGGTTCTCCAGATAGCGGAACGGCCCGTCGACATATTCGACGAGGATCTTGAGATTGTCCGGATCGAGCGTGACGCGGCTGGTGAAGGTCTCGCGAATCGCCTTGTAGCCCACGGTCATGTCGGCCAGCAGCACCTCGCCGCCGCCCTCGCGCGGCGTGCGCCGGCGCACGATGAGCCCTTCGCAGAGCGGCAGGAACTGCGGATATGTCTCGACATCCGCCACGAGCGCGAACATCTGCTCGGGCGAGTGCTTCACCCGGCGGCTGCTGTTGAACATCGGCATCGAGAACGTGCCTTCTCAGCCGCGGCTGTTATGGCCGATACCGATCTGGGCATCGCGCGCGGCACGCAACTTGGCGAAATCCTCGCCGGCATGATGCGAGGACCGGGTCAGCGGCGTCGAGGACACCATCAGGAAGCCCTTGGCATAGGCGATGGTCTCGAAGCTCTTGAACTCGTCGGGGGTGACGAAGCGGATCACGGCGTGGTGCTTGCGCGAAGGCGCGAGATACTGGCCGATCGTCATGAAATCGACCTCGGCCGAGCGCAGGTCGTCCATCAACTGGAGCACCTCGTTCCGCTCCTCTCCCAGACCGACCATGATGCCGGACTTGGTGAAGATGGTCGGATCGAGCTCCTTCACCCGCTGCAGCAGGCGCAGCGAATGGAAATAGCGCGCGCCCGGCCGCACCTTCAGGTACTTGCCCGGCACGGTCTCGAGATTGTGGTTGAAGACGTCGGGCTTGGCCGCCACGACCACTTCGAGCGCGCCCGGCTTGCGCAGGAAGTCCGGCGTCAGAATCTCGATGGTCGTGCTGGGCGAAGCCTTGCGGATCGCGCGAATGACCTGGGCGAAATGCTCGGCGCCGCCGTCCTTGAGATCGTCGCGGTCGACTGAGGTGATCACGACATGTTCGAGGCCGAGCTTGGTGACGGCCTCGGCGATCTTGCGCGGCTCTTCGAGATCGAGCGGCTGCGGCACACCGGTCTTCACGTTGCAGAAGGCGCAGGCCCGTGTGCAGGTGTCGCCCATGATCATGAAGGTGGCGTGCTTCTTTTCCCAGCACTCGCCGATGTTGGGGCAGCCGGCCTCCTCGCAGACCGTGACCAGCTTCTCGGCCTTCACGATCGCCTTGGTCTCGGCCCATTTCGGCGAGCCCGGCGCCTTGACCCGAATCCAGTCCGGCTTGCGCAGGACCGGGTTCTCCGGCCGCTTCTGCTTCTCGGGATGGCGGACTTCCGTGGCTTGCGCCTTCGGATTGCCGGCATTGGGCCGCGGATCGCGGTTCAGCAGGTCGAGAACAAGCGCCATAACAGGGTCCGGGCTTCAACAGCAGGAGCCGGCCAAGCCGGCTCCCTCTAGCTAATCCCCAAAGCGCTCTGCCGCAACCACCGGCCCGGGCAACAGTGCTTCACCTGCGACCGCGGGCCGCGTTCCAGATCACGATAACGATGATCGCGCCGGCCACCGCAGCAGTGAGTGTCCGCCAGAATCCGAAGACCGGAATGTCCATGAGTTCCGCGACCTTGGCGCCGACAAAGGAGCCAGCGACGCCGACCAGCATATTGGTGAAGAGGCCGTGATCGGACGAGGTCAGGCGCTCGGCGATCCAGCCGGCGAGGACGCCGATCAGCAGCGTCATGAAGAAGCCATAGCCCGGCTGGGCCATGGTGGCGGCAAAGCTTTCCATCGCGGATATCCCCCTAGCCATGCGTGGATGCGCGCCTACCAACGACTTGGGGCGCCGCCGGTTCCGCTCGCGATGCTATCTCAGGCGATGAAGCGCGCCAGCAGGATGACGAGGATGGCGCCGATGACCGCCATGCCGGCATCGTCGAGGAAACTGTAGCCCGTGTTCAGGCGCCAGCCGGTCAGGCGCACGATGCCCTGCCCGACCAGCATGCCGAGCACGCCGACGACGGCATGGCGGATCAAGCCGCCGCCTCCGACGACCAAGCTGGCCGCAAAGCCCGTAAACGTGCCGAAGGCCACGGTCGGCACGATGACGCTCCAGTCGAGCGGCAGCGTCCGGCGCGGCGGCAGGATCTCGATCTCCTCGTCGCGGACGACGCGATCGGGCTTGGCGGATTTGCAGGTGCGTGGCGGCATCGGCGCAATATGGAGCGCGGGTGGGCGGTCGCCAAGCGTCAGCGCTAGAGACAGGGCGTCATTTTCGGGCGGCGTAGTTTGTCATTCCGGGGCTTCGCGGAGCGAAGAACCCGGAACCCACGACGGGGTGAGCCGGCTGTAGCAAGGCACAAGATGTCCGACCCAATCGTGGGTTCCGGGTTCGCGCCTGCGGCGCGCCCCGGAATGACAGTCGTGAGGCTTCGAGCCGGCACCTGCAGGCGAAGCCTCAGGCGTTCAGGACCTTGCCGTAGGCGTCGAGCACGCTTTCCTTCATCACCTCCGACAGGGTCGGATGCGGGAAGATCGTGTGCATCAGCTCTTCCTCGGTCGTCTCCAGGTTCATGGCGACGACGAAGCCCTGGATCAGCTCGGTCACTTCCGGGCCGACGAGATGGGCGCCGAGCAGCTTGCCGGTTTTGGCGTCGAAGATCGTCTTGGCCATGCCGCTATCCTCGCCGAGCGCCACGGCCTTGCCGTTGGCGACGAAGTTGAAGCGGCCGACCTTGATCTCGTGGCCGGCGGCCTTGGCCTTCGCCTCGGTCAGGCCGACGCTGGCGATCTGCGGGTGGCAATAGGTGCAGCCCGGGATCATCAGCTTGTCCATCGGATGCGGATGCAGGCCCTTGATCGCCTCGACGCAGATCACCGCCTCATGCTCGGCCTTGTGGGCCAGCATCGGCGGACCGGCGACGTCGCCGATCGCATAGACGCCCTTGACGTTGGTCCGGCAGAGATCGTCGATGACGATGCAGCCGCGATCGGTCTTCACACCGAGGGCCTCGAGCCCGAGATTCTCGATATTGCCGACGACGCCGACGGCCGAGATCATCCGATCCGCGGTGATCGTCTGCTTGCCGCCCTTCTCGTCCTCGATATGAGCGGTGACGGAATCTGCGCCCTTTTCGACCTTCGTCACCTTGGCGCTGGTGATGATCTTCATGCCCTGCTTCTCGAAGGCCTTGCGGGCGAAGGCGCCGATCTCGGCATCCTCGACCGGCACGACCTGCGGCAGCACCTCGACGACGGTCACCTCGACGCCCATCGTCCGGTAGAACGAGGCGAATTCGATGCCGATGGCGCCGGAGCCCATCACGAGCAGCGATTTCGGCATCTTCGCCGGCACCATCGACTCGAAATAGGTCCAGATCAGCTTGCCGTCCGGCTCGATGCCAGGCAGCGCACGCGGCCGGGCGCCGGTCGCGACGATGATGTGATCGGCGGTATAAGTGCCCTCGCCCTTGGCATTCTTCGGCGGCGGCGTCTGCGGCTGCATGGCCGGCTTCTTGGTCGGCGCGACCGTGATCGTGCCGGGCTTGGTGAGCTTCGCCTCGCCCCAGATCACGTCGACTTTGTTCTTCTTCATCAGGAACTGGACGCCGTTGTTCATCCGCGTGGCGATGCCGCGCGAACGCTTCACGATCGCCTCCAGATCGGCCTTGAACGAGCCTTCCAGGACCAGCCCGTAATCCTTGGCGTGCTGGCCGTAATGCAGGATCTCGGCCGAGCGCAGCAGCGCCTTGGTCGGGATGCAGCCCCAGTTCGAGCAGATGCCGGCAAGATGCTCGCGCTCGACGATCGCGGTCTTGAAGCCGAGCTGCGCCGCCCGAATGGCAGCGATATAGCCGCCGGGGCCGGATCCGATGACGATGATGTCGTAGTCAGCCATGAAGACCACCTCGTGAACAAACTATGCGGCCTAGCGGCCTGCCGGCTTGATTGATCTTGCGACGAATTCCAGAGCAGCCTCGGCCAGTGCCGCCTGGTCGACGGGCCGCTGCGTTGGGACCGCGACCCACTCCTTCATGATCCGTCCCGGCGTTCCAAAGGAGCGCCCCGCTCCGGAAGCAACGAGGCCTTCGACATGATCACGCGGCAGTTTGAGAACCAGCGCGCCATCATGCTCGAAAGCGAACACCTTGCCTGAAACAGCAAGGCCAGCGGCGTTCAGCATGGATTTCGGCTCGATGCCCCGTCCGGGACCGAGCATGGAAGCCAAGGCCTCCATGCCGGCTGTCAGAGAACGTGGCGCCCGCCGGGCAGCCATCGTCAAACCAGCATCGCCATGGGCTTTTCGATATAGCCCTTGAACGCAGCGAGAAGCTCGGCGCCGAGCGCGCCGTCGACGGCGCGGTGGTCTGTCGAGAGCGTCACCGACATCACCGTCGCGACAGCCGGCTGGCCGCCCTTGACGATGACGCGCTGCTCGCCGGCACCGACCGCCAGGATCGTCGCATGCGGCGGATTGACGATCGCGGCGAAGTCCTTGACCCCGAACATGCCGAGATTGGAGACCGCCGTGGTGCCGCCCTGGTACTCCTCGGGCTTCAGCTTGCGGGCCTTGGCGCGCGCCGCCATGTCCTTCATCTCGTTGGAGATTTGCGACAGGCTCTTGTGGCAGGCATCGCGGATGATCGGCGTGATCAGGCCGCCCGGAATCGAGACGGCAACGCCGACATCGGCATGCTTGTGCTTGAGCATGGTGTTGTCGGTCCAGGACACGTTGGCGTCCGGCACGGCCCTGAGCGCCAGCGCCAGGGCCTTGATCACCATGTCGTTGACCGAGAGCTTGTAGGCCGGCTTGCCGTCCTTCTCCGGCGCGGCGGCATTGAGCTCCCCGCGCAGCTTGAGCAGTGCGTCGAGCTCGCAATCCACGGTGACGTAGAAATGCGGAACCGTCTGCTTGGCCTCGGTCAGGCGGCGCGCGATCGTCTTGCGCATGCCGTCATGCGGGACCTCCTCGTAAGAGCCCGGCTCGAACAGCTTCTTGACCTGCTCGTCGGAGGGACCGCTCGCGAGCGGCGCAGCCGCAGGTTTGGCGGCCGGCGTCGCGGCGGCAGCCGCAGCCGGAGCAGCCTTGGCGCCACCGCCGGCCTTGGCAGCCTCGACATCCTTCTCGACGATGCGGCCATGCGGGCCGGAGCCCTTGATCGCATTGAGGTCGAGCCCGGCGTCCTTGGCGATGCGGCGGGCGAGCGGCGAGGCGAAGGAACGGCTGCCGCCAGCAGGGGCCGAAGCTACCGCGGGAGCGGCTGCAGTCGGCGCGGGCGCCGCGGCAGCGGCCGGAGCCTCAGCCTTCGGAGCCTCGGCCTTGGCAGGCGCAGCGCCACCCGCGGCCGGGGCGGAGATGCTCTTGGCATCCTCGCCCTCGCCGGCGATCACGCCGATCACCTCGTTGACCGCGACATCGGCCGTGCCTTCCGGCACCACGATCTTGGCGAGCACGCCCTCGTCGACCGCCTCGACCTCCATCGTGGCCTTGTCGGTCTCGATCTCGGCGATGATGTCGCCGGACTTGATGGTGTCGCCTTCCTTCTTCAGCCACTTGGCGAGATTGCCCTTCTCCATCGTCGGAGAGAGCGCGGGCATCAGGATGTTCGTCGGCATCGGTCAGCCCCCACTCAGCGATAGCAGACGGCCTTGGCCGCCGCGATGACCTCGCCGACATTCGGCAAAGCGAGCTTCTCGAGATTGGCCGCGTAGGGCATCGGCACGTCCTTGCCGGTGACGCGGGCGACGGGAGCGTCGAGATAATCGAAGGCCGCCTCCATGATCTTCATGCCGATCTCGGCGGTAACGCCGGACTGCGGGAAGCCCTCCTCGACCGCGACGCAGCGATTGGTCTTCTGCACCGAGGCGATGACGGTCTCGATATCCATCGGGCGGATCGTCCTGAGGTCGATAACCTCGGCCTCGATGCCCTCCTTCGCCAGCGCCTCGGCGGCGCCGAGCGCATAGGTCATGCCGATGCCGAAGGAGACGATCGTCACGTCCGTGCCCGGACGCACCACCTTCGCCTTGCCGATCGGGATCAGGAAGTCGTCGCCCTTCGGCACGTCGAAGGACTTGCCGTACATGATCTCGTTTTCGAGGAAGATCACCGGGTTGGGATCGCGGATCGCGCTCTTCAGCAGGCCCTTCGCGTCGGAGGCACTGTAGGGCATCACCACCTTGAGGCCCGGCACGTTCGAGTACCACGCCGCGTAGTCATGGCTGTGCTGGGCGCCGACGCGGGCGGCCGCGCCGTTGGGGCCGCGGAACACGATCGGGGCGCCCATCTGGCCGCCGGACATATAGAGCGTCTTGGCAGCGGAGTTGATGATGTGGTCGATCGCCTGCATGGCGAAGTTGAAGGTCATGAACTCGACGATCGGCTTCAGGCCGGAGAGCGCCGCGCCGACGCCGATGCCGGCGAAGCCGTGCTCCGTGATCGGCGTGTCGATCACGCGCTTGGGTCCGAATTCCTGCAGCAACCCTTGGGTGACCTTGTAGGCGCCCTGGTACTCGGCGACCTCCTCGCCCATGACGAAGACGTCCTTGTCGCGGCGCATCTCCTCGGCCATCGCGTCGCGCAGCGCTTCGCGGACCGTGGTGCTGACGAGCTCGGCGCCGGCCGGGAATTCCGAGGAGGAATCATAGGACTTCGCCTGGGCGGGAACGCTGGCGGCCGGGGCCGCGGCAGCCGGAGCCGCTTCGGCAACGGGGGCCGGCGCAGGCGCGGCCTTGGCTTCCGGAGCAGCAGCCTTGCCGCCGCCGCTGGCCGCGGCCGCAACATCCTCGCCCTCGGCGGCGATCACGCCGATCGGCGTGTTCACGGCGACGTTCTCGGTGCCGTCGGCGACGAGGATCTTGGCGAGCACGCCCTCATCGACAGCCTCGACCTCCATGGTCGCCTTGTCGGTCTCGATCTCGGCGATGATGTCGCCGGCCTTGACCTGATCGCCCTCTTTCTTCAGCCACTTGGCCAGTTTTCCTTCCTCCATGGTGGGAGAAAGCGCAGGCATGAGAATGTCGATCGGCATGAACGCACCCGGATTCTAAGACGCGGGGAAAAGGATGAAGGCCGGCAGGCGGGGAGCCATCAGCTCCGCGGGGCTTCCAGCAGGATGTCGGTGTAGAGCTCCGACGGATCCGGCTCGGGATCGTGGGTCGCGAACTCGGCGGCATCGTTGACGATCTCGCGCACCTTGGCGTCGATCGCCTTGAGCTCGTCCTCGCCGACCTTGAAGTCGCGAACGAGGCGGGCGCGGACCTGCTCGATCGGGTCGTGCTCCTCGCGCATACGCTGGACTTCGTCCTTGGAGCGGTACTTCGCCGGGTCGGACATCGAATGCCCGCGATAGCGATAGGTCTGCATCTCCAGGATATACGGGCCCTTGCCGGAACGGGCGTGCTCGATCGCGCGAAGGCCGGCCTCGCGGACAGCGCGGACATCCATGCCGTCGACCTGCTCGCCCGGGATGCCGAAGGAGACGCCGCGGCGGGAGAAATCGGTCTGCGCCGAAGCGCGGTTCACCGAGGTGCCCATCGCATAGCGGTTGTTCTCGATGACGAACACGACCGGCAGCTTCCAGAGCTCGGCCATGTTGAAGCTCTCGTAGACCTGGCCCTGATTGGCCGCGCCGTCGCCGAAATAGGTCATCGAGACCGTGTTGTCGCCGCGATACCAGTCGGCGAAGGCGAGCCCGGTGCCGAGCGATACCTGCCCGCCGACGATGCCGTGACCGCCATAGAAATTCTTCTCGCGGCTGAACATGTGCATCGAGCCGCCCTTGCCGCGCGAATAGCCGCCGCGCCGGCCGGTCAGCTCCGCCATCACGCCGCGCGATTCCATGCCGCAGGCCAGCATATGGCCGTGGTCGCGATAGCCGGTGATGACCTGATCGCCATCCTTGGATGCCATCTGCATGCCGATGACGACGGCTTCCTGGCCGATATAGAGATGGCAGAAGCCGCCGATCAGGCCCATGCCGTACATCTGGCCGGCCTTCTCCTCGAAGCGCCGGATCAGCAGCATCTCGCGATAGGCATGGAGGTCCTCGTCCTTGGTGAAGGTCGCGGTGTTGCTGAGAGCTCCTTCGACCTTGCCGGCGCCTTCCTTGCCCGCGCGGGCCTTTGCCGGCTTTGCAGCGGCTTTGGGTTGAGCGGGAGCTTTCGACTTACGCGCAGCAACAGCCATAGGCGGTCCTCCAAGGTCATCCGACTATTGTTGTAGAGGATCGGAAAAACCTTGGCGAGCACGCTATCTCGCAATGCAGCATAACATAACCCATTGAAAAACAAGGGTCAAGACACTTTAACTGGAATTAAGTTAATCGATACGTCCGAGACTAAAGCGTAGCGCTTTTTGGAACGTGCGGGCCGAAAGACGGAACCCGCCTTTCGGGCAGGATCGAGACCGGAGCGACGCACTGAACCGTCACGCGAGCCTTAATCCCCGCGCGGGCGTCCGGCTATCGCCGCTCAGCGCCCCATGATGACAACGTCGTTTTTATGGGTCCGGCCGAGGATCGCGCGGGCGTTCTCTTCGAGGAGGTCGCGGTCGACGGCCTCGCTGCGGACCAGGGCGAGCTTCTGCTCCCAGGATTTGCGCTCGGCCGTCAGGGTGGCGAGTTCACCCTCCATGTCGCGCAGCGACTCCCGGATCGCGCCGCGCGCCTCGAGGCCGCGCGCACCGTGCTGGGCATGGAACATGAAATAGGCCACGGCCGCCCCCGACACGAGATAGAGGGCCAGTGTCACGAAGATGGACCGGAGACCGCGGCGAATAACCATGCCGAAAACGCTAGGGCGGTTTGGTTTCCGGCAGGTTAACGCACCCGATCGAACCGATCGGTCGTCGCCACAAGATCACGCATGCCGGTTGATTTCGCTGGTGAGCGGGGTGGGGATCGAACCCACGACCACATGATTAAAAGTTATGTCCGGCATGGTATCTGGCCATATCAAATCAGATGGAGAGAGCCGAGATAAGCCCTTGCAAAGACCGGATTCTTTGGGCAGAGATATGCTTAGATAACATCTCAGGGGATCAGGGCATTTCAGCCTGCTTTGTTCCCCCGACGATCCCCCGGAGGCGGAAGGCGATGGCGAAGGCATTGACGGCGGCGGCGATCAGCAAGGTCAAAGGTGTCGCCAAGCGTCAGGAAATCCCGGACGCCGCCTGCCCCGGCCTGTATTTCCTCGTGCAGCCATCGGGCGCGAAATCCTGGGCCTGCCGCGCGCGGGTCGACGGCCGCCTGCTCAAGTTCACCCTTGGGAAATATCTGGCCGGCGACGACATGGCGCGGGCCGGCGAGGAGCTTATCAGGGCGCGTGCCGAGGCTGCCGACATCATCCGTCAGGCGAAAGGCGGCGCGGACCCGCGACGAGTCAAAGCTGACGCCGAGGCGGCGAAGAAGCAGGCGGCCGATGAGAAAGCGAAAGAGTCGTTCGAGGCGATAGTCCGGGCCTTTGTCAAACACCAGTGCACGACGAAAAAGAGCAACGGCACGCTGCGGCGCCAATGGCGGGAGACTGCCCGCACGCTTGGGCTTGTGACTGGTGAAGGCGACCGCGATGACATCGACGCCTTCGTCGCGAAACCTGATGGACTCGTTGAGCGGTGGGGCAACCGCCACATCGGGGCGATCACGAAGAAAGAGATCAGCGCCGCCTTAAAGGAGACCGTCGCTGCCGGTCATCCGGTTGCGGCCAATCGCCGGCTCGCAGCCTTGCGGACAATGTTCAACTGGTGCGTCGGAGAGGACTTGCTGACAGCCTCTCCTTGTGCGGGGATCAACCCGCCGTCCGGTGGGGAAAAGTCCCGCGACCGCGTGCTTGATGACAACGAGCTGCGCCTGCTCCTGAAGGCATGCGCCAAGCTTGGCGGCATCAGTGGTGATCTTCCCAAGCTCCTGCTCTATACCGGCCAGCGTCGCAATGAGTGCGCCCAGATGCGGTGGCGCGAGGTCAAGGACGATATTTGGACGATACCGGCCGCCCGAGCGAAGAACGACAATCCCCACTTGGTGCCCCTGAACGCAGGTGCGCAGGCGATCCTTGCCGGGCGGCTCCGGATCGCCGGGCCGGGCTATGCCTTCACCATCGGCGGCGGCTCAGCGTTCGACGGCTTCGACAAGCTCAAAAAGAAGATCGACGCGACCATGGCAGAGCTGGCCGGCGAGGATGCCGAGCCGATCCCGCATTGGACGCTGCATGATCTACGCAGGACCGTAGCCACCGGCATGCAACGCCTAGGGGTCAGGATCGAGGTGACTGAAAAGCTCCTGAACCACAAGAGCGGCACGTTGAAAGGGATCGTTGCTGTCTATCAGCATCACGATTATGCGGCCGAAAAGCGCCACGCCGCCGATGCCTGGGGCGCCTTTCTTGACGGACTCCTCAAGGACGCGCCGGCTGACAATGTCGTGCCGATGCAGCGGGCCGGATAGCGTTACGCAAGATTATTCGAAGAAATTGGCTTTATTGGGCGAATCATTGCTCAAAGACTGGCTTGCCGATCTTAATTGAGCATATCTATGCTTCCTCAGCTTATCGCGATGGGGTGGTTTCCCGGATCGATAGGCGCTTCCTGCGGCGCGCTGCACCACGGCGCGCGGGGTCACCACACTGCCTATAGGCCATCCGCCGCATAGATCGGCGCCCGGCCTAGCCTGCGATCGAGCAGGCAGGAGATGTGCTGTGACCACCAATCTCTCTGAGAAAATCGAGCTTGTCAGCCAGCCCGAAGTTTGCCGACGCCTCGGCATCGGGCCACTCACCATCCATCGTTGGCGCAAGCGCCCCGAGCTTGGCCTCCCGAAGGTGATCAAGATCGGCGACCGCTGCTTCTTTCGCCGTGACGAGTTCGAGTCTTGGCTCGAAGACCGCGTGAAGGGGGCTGCGTGATGAGCGGAACCATCATCAAGCAGGCGGACGGCGCTGTATCTGCACCAACGCGCCGGCTCAGCGGTCGCGAGATCGCGTCATCTCGCCCCTATTTTCCGGAGCCCGATCTGGCACACGCCGCCAAGGTCGCTGCGAAACAGGCCCGCGCCGCCGCCTTTAAGGCGCGCATCGCGAAGCTGCGCTGAAGGATTTCCCGGCGATTACCGCCGCTTAGGTAGAAAAAGGCCCCGGCAATGATGCCGAGGCCAAGTCATAAGCCGCATAAGGACCTGCAATACAATCCGCAACGCAGAGGATGCGCGGAGAATGGCGGGCCGTGGGCTGATAGAATCTATCCCTGAAGGGCTACTGCTATGTCTGCCGTGGTGAATACAGAAGTTCCTGTCCCACCTGAACTTGCTCAGATGAATAAGGATTATCGGGCCGCTCAGCAGGCTGCTAAGGCCGGTCGAGAGTCGCGGAATGCTCATAACCTCAGCGTCGCCCTTGAACATGCCGCCGTGGGGTGCCGCATCTTCCCGTGCCGTGCTGAGCCGAGCGGCCGAGCAACTCGCCACAGCCCACATATCGAAGGGTGGCAAGATCAGGCAACGTGCGACGCCGCTATCATCCGCCGCTGGTGGATGCAGTGGCCGGATGCACTTCCGGGTAGGCCGAACTCGTCCAATGATGAATTCCAGATCGACGCAGACAAAAAGCCCAGCAAGCCCGACGGTTTCGCCGCCTTTATCGCACTAGCGAGGGCCAACGCCGAACCGAGCATGAACAGCTGGGCTGTAACTCGAACGCCAACGAACGGCGGGGCCCACTTCAGCTTCAGGCAGCCCGAGGGGATCAAGCTCGGAAACTCAACCGGCGGCCTCCCACCCGGCATCGACGTTCGCGGCAAGGGCGGTTACGTTATCTGCGAAGGCGCAATTCGCGCGGACGGCCTACAATATACCCCGATGGGGCCGGGCTACCTCGCTGCTAAGCGCACCGGCAGCCTTCCCATGCCGCCGCAGTGGCTCGTCAGCCTGCTCACTGAGCAAGCAGCAGATGGGCAGCCCAGCCGGCGCTGCGCGAACGATTTCCCGTTGATCGATCGTGCCGCGCTTGGTGCTGCAACGGAGGAGCAGCGCGAGTATTGCCGAACGCGGGTAGCTATCATGTGCGCCAACCTGCGAAAGCTCGCTGGCCGTGATGACATTTCGTGGAACGCGGAGTTTAACAGTAAGGCCTTTATGCTCGGTCGCCTCGCTGCCCTTGGTTGGGGTGACCCGCGCGACATCGGCAGCGCATTGCTCGCTGTCGGGTTAGAAATCGACATGTACATCGAGCTCGGCGGCCACCAAGAGGCGCATATTTGGAAGCACATCGCGTCTGGCCTGAAAGCCGGCCTCGCGCAGCCTGGCGGCGTCCTCTTCCAGGGCTTCTCGGAGTGGGCGGCTCGCGCCAGCGTCGATCTCGGCGGAGTCGCGCCCGAAGATGCCCAGCAGTCGGAGCTTGAGATCGCCGCGCGCGATGCTGCGGCCAACCCTACTGTGCGCCCTGCCTCAACCCGGACCATCATCAAAGAAAAGGACCCGATGGCGCAGGCTGAGACGTTCAAGGCCATCAACGAGAAGAGTGGCGCGATCTTCGTGTTCTGGCGCGGCGCATTCTATAGCTGGCGCGGCGCGTTCTACATCGAAATGTCGAACAAGGACATGGAGAACCTCGTTTGGCGCTTTCTCGCCGGCTGCTACGTCGAGAAAAGGGACGGAAATGGCCTTGTCTATGAGGCGCTCTTTTCACCGGTGAAAGAGAACGTTTCGAACTTTGTCGCCGCGCTGGCCGCGACAGTCGAAATTCCAAAGGCCATTGACAACCATTCTTGGATCAACCCGCCGCACGCAGGTTGGAAAGCCAAGGACATCGTCGCCTGCCGGAACGGCCTGTATCATGTGCCGTCAGGCGCGATTGCGCAGCACACCCGACACTTTTTCTGCTTGGGCGTGAACGATGTAGATTTCGACGGCGCCGCCCCCATGCCGGCGCAGTGGCTGAAGTTTCTCGGCGACGTTTTTCCCGGCGACCCGACCGCCGTCGAATGCTTGCAGGAGATCATGGGGTATCTGCTGACGCTCGACACCTCGATGCAGAAGATTTTCTACCTCTGCGGCAAGAAGCGAACGGGCAAAGGCACTATCTTGCGCGTGCTGGCCGCCCTCCTTGGCCGGACCAATATCGTCGCCGCCTCGGTTGATGCTGCCTCGGGACGCTTCGGCCTTTGGCCCTGGATCGGCAAGATGCTCGCCATGTTTTCGGACGCGACGGTGACGCGCGGCAGGGATGCGAATGTCCTTGTTGAGCTGCTGAAGTCGATTTCCGGCGAGGACGCAATGACCATCGATAGGAAGATGCTGTCGTGCTGGGAGGGGACGCTGTCGACCCGGATCATTTTCGCGGCAAACGGCCTGCTTCGCCTTCCTGACAACTCGGGGGCATTAGCATCGCGCCTGCTCATTCTGAATTTCAACGTCTCGTTCTATGGGCGAGAAGATCACGGCCTAACCGAGAAACTGAAGGCCGAGCTGCCGGGCATCTTCAATTGGGCAATGATTGGTCGGAAGCGGCTGTCAGCGCGCGGCAGGTTCTTGCCACCTGATAGCAGCAAGCAGGCGGCGGATCAGGCCGCGCGGCTCGGCTCTGACATTCTGGAGTTCATCGCTGATCGATGTGTGATCGATGATGATGCGCATGTTGAGAAAGGCGCGCTCTATTCGGCCTATGTTGGCTGGTGCCAGGCCAATAACATTCGGACCCAGTCCGCCAACTGGTTCGGGCAATCGCTGCGCGAAGCATCGTCCGTTACCGATTTCAGGCCGCGTAACAGCGAAGGAAAGCCCATTCGCTCGTATAAGGGAATCTGCCTGATCGGCCAGGGTGGAAGTAGTGACGACGATGGATGAGAGGTAGATAGGTGAGCTGATATTTTCACGGGTAAGCTGGGTGGAAAGACCCAGTTGACTTGTGAATTTTGGGCTTCTGATCCGGCTTGATCCATGCTGATCCATGGATCACCAACTGTGTCCAGAATATTTGATTTTTCCAGTTTATGATGCCGGAGAATGCCTGGATCAGCCTGGATCAAATCGAAAAATCAAAGGCTTATGCCCGGATCAGAGGGCGGATCAGTGCGGATCAAGACGGATCAGCAAAAATCGGCGTGCTCGACGGCGCTTCGAAACTACGGCCTGGCGCTCCGCGCACTCGTGATCCCGTGCCAGCGCGCACGTGAGTGCTGACCGCCGCCGCAGGGGCGGCATGAAGCGTCCGCTGCACTGCCAAGATTCCGGCATGTGATTTCTAATCATATGGCCTAATCGCAATAAACAAAGTTATTTCAAATTGTTGCCGGATGCCTATTGCCTCAAATTCTAATCTGGGGGAACCTCCGGGGATCAAATTCGATCCTATAGCCCGGAGGGCGCAGAAAATGAGCCATGCTGTCCCCCTTGTTGAGCCGAAGTGCTCACCGGACGAGTGGAACCAGCTCTGCCGAACTTCGGCTGAGCACTATGGCCTGCCGCTCTGGCAGGAGATCAGGCGCCATAACCTCACGATCTTCTACCGCCAAGACCTCGGCGACGATCTTAGCGAGGCGAAGAAGGCTATTCTTTCCCTCGCCGTGAGCATGCAGGTGCAGGTCGAGCTAGCGGACAACCGCATGCTAAAGGGCCAGCCGCTTCCCGAGGACTACACCAAGCTCGGCACCACATTCTTACGGTTGTTGAAGGAGCTAGGACTCGAGCGCAAGGCCAAGGGTGCGGCGAACAATCTCGCGATGTACCTCGCCGGGAAAGCCGGCAACGATGTCGCCGCCTCGCTTGTGCCCGCCTGGATGGCTGAGGCTGCGGGCTGATCGCCATGGTCCGGCATCCCAGCCTCGCCGATCCGGCCAGCACCCGCCAGCGCGCGCCTCTGCCAATCCTCGGGGCCTTCCGGTGATCGATCCCGCCCATAGCTATGCCGCCGCCTGCCGCGACCCGAACCTCTTTGGACCTTGGTTCGCGAAGGATTCGTGGTCGACATGGTCGGTCTTCGACAAGGCGATCTTCGGCGATCCGCTCAACGCTGCCGAGCTTGCGATCTTCCAGGAGCTGACGGGCCGGGCCGAGGCGCCCACCCATCCGGTGGCAGAGGCATGGATCATCGCCGGCCGCCGATCCGGGAAGGACGTGAAAGCCGCCTCGATCATCGCGTACCTCGCGACCATCGGCGCGCACTATCTCAACTTTGCGCAATACCTGACGCCCGGCGAGCGCGGCGTCGTGCAGCTATTCGCCGTCGACCGCAACCAATCGAAGGTCTGCCTGAGCTACCTGAAGGCGATGTTCCAGCAGCCGATGCTGGCCGCCATGATCGAAAGCGAGACGGCCGATGGCTTGGAGCTGAACAACCGACTGACCATCGAGATCACGACAAACAGCAAGCGCCGAGCGCGCGGCAGCACGGTGGTGGCGGCCGTCTTCGACGAGGTCGCCCATTGGCTGAACGACGAAGGCGGATCGCAGAACGCCGACACGGAAGTCTACGACGCCGTCAAACCCGCCATGGCTACGATCCCCGGCGCCATGCTGATCGGCATCAGCAGCCCGTATGCCCGGCGCGGCCTGCTCTGGAAGAAGTTCCGCAAGCACTACGGCGCGGCCGACCCGCAATGCCTCATCATCAAAGCGCCGACATGGCAGATGAACCCGACGCTTAGCCGTGACGCGGGTATCATCGCGCAGGCCTATGAGGACGATCCGCAAGCAGCTTCAGCCGAGTACGGCGCCGAATTCCGATCCGATGTCGCAGGTTTCCTCGACTTCGACGCCATCCAGGCATGCATCGACCGCAGCGTCCGCGAGCGCCCGCCGATCCCGGCAGCCCCAACCCATGGTGGCAAGATCGAGTACTTCGCCTTCGCCGATCCATCAGGCGGCTCGAACGACGCCATGACTCTCGGTATCGCCCATCACGACCCGCGATCCGGTGCCACCATTCTAGACCTCGCCCGCGAGATCAGGCCGCCATTCGATCCGGCCCAGGCCACGGCCGAGTTCTGCAACACGATCAAGGCATACGGCCTGACCCAAGTCACCGGGGACCGCTATGCCGCTCAATGGGTCGTCAGCGCCTTCGCGGCGAACGGCATCGAGTACGTCCACACCACCCGATCCCGCAGCGAGATCTACCTAGAGCTGCTTCCACAGATAAACAGCCAATCCATCCGACTTCTCGACATCCCGAAGCTGCACACCCAGCTTGGCGCCTTGGAGCGCCGCACGTCGCGATCAGCCCGCGACAGCGTCGATCATCCACCCGGTGGCCATGACGACCTCGCGAACGCCGCAGCCGGCGCGTTGGTCCTTGCCGCCGCAGCCCATGCCCCGCAGCAGCAAGGCGAGGCGTTCGTCATCGACTTCGGCGGACAGCGCGGATCGGGCCACATGCGGTCAGTGTATCGCAAGGCTTCCTATGACCATCCGCCCGCCTCAGACGAGAAGAAGGCAGAGATCATGAAGGCGGCCGGCTTCACCGACGCGCAGATCGCCGCATTTCAGAAACGACAGGCAGCATCGAGATGAGCCTTTTCCATTTCCTCCGACGCAAGCCGAAGCCGCCCCCGGTCGATCCGCGCGTCGCTTTCGAGCTTGAGTTCATCGCCCATTGCGACGTTACCCTGGCAGACGAGCAGCCCGGCTCGACCAAGCACTTCTGGCATTCGTTGAGGAGGCGCGAGGCGGAGGGGCGGCTTTTGGAGCTTCAGCGGGCCGCAGCGGCGCGGGATGCGTCTGCCGCGACGCGGCAGGCCTTCAACCAGCGCGGCAAGCCGCCTGCCGGAAGTGATGCCGATCCGACTTCCCGCTGGCGCTAACCGAACCTGCGCTTCAGGGCCTCGATGCCGACCGCGACCAATGCCTCAGGATCACGGCCGAGCTGTCGTTGAAACGCCGGACGCGCCTGCGCTTCCCAGCCCTGCCTGACTTCCTTTTCAGCGTCCGGCCATGATGCCGCGAGGCGCAACGCGCTGTGCCAATGGCCCGCGTTCATCGCCTCTCGAAGTATTTCGATTTTCTTTTTCATCCTGAAGCAACGTACTGCATACGTAATTCTGCGCAGCAACTCCCTAAATTTACTGCTATTTGCGGCATTAGGCTGCAAAATAATCTTGCAAACTCGCTTAGTCTCGATAATTTAACTTGATTTTGGCGCGCGCCCGCGCTCCAATTGGCCAACAAGCGCCCCTGAAGGCGCCATGATCCCGCACCCATGTTGGTGATGATCGCTTCCGACATCATGACATTGAGGCCCGATCATGCCCCTCGACATCGAGAAACTGCGTCGCCTTTCCGTTCAGGTTGCTGAGCTGAAGCGCCTTACCAACGTGACCTCCAGGCCCGCCGCCATTGACGCTCGCGGCCTCGGCATCTGCCTCACCATGGATGCTTCAGGCCCGCGCGCCTCGATCAAGGAGATCGGACAAAGCGCTGCGGTGCGTGCGCAGGCCGAAGCGCTCTGCGCCTTCATCGAGAAGACCCGCAACCCCTCGATGCTTTCGCACTGAAATGATCGTTCGCGGCATCGCATCCCGAGCGTCAATCGACAGCGAGCACGACTTCATCGTTGAAGGCGCCTTGCAGTGGACTGACCTGACCGCGATCCCCTTACTCATCCGCCATCAGCCGGGCGCCGTCGCAGGGAGCGTTCTCAAACTTGAGCAGGCGGGCAAGGACCTCCTCTGCGTCGCGAAAATCGACGAGTCGCTGCCGGCCGCCCGCGCCTTTCTCCGGGGGTGCAAGGAATTCGGCTTCAGCGTCGGCGCCTTTGCCCCGGATACCGCCCGCTTCCGCGTCGGCCATATCACGGTCGTCATGCGCGCCCTGATCCAAGAGATCAGCCTGACTGGCTATCCGGTGAACGCCGCCTGCCGAGTCGAAGAAGTCTACGGCGGCGGGTTGATGTCCGGCATGGACGAGCATTGGGCCGCCGTGGCGATGGCGCCGAAGCGGAAGCCATTCAACGTCCAGCACCTCATTCGATACCCCGAGCAGGAGAAAGCCCTATGACCCGCCCGTTCGACCGACTCCGTGATGCCGTCATCAATCTCGACCGCGCTGCGGCCCGAGGCCTGGCTGGCAAGGTCGGCATCAGCCGCGAGGCGCTCCACGACTTCGCCGAAATCGGCTTGGAACCCGGCGACGACATCCTGACCAAACTCGAAGTGTGGCACGATATCGTCAGCCTGCGCACCCTGTGCATCGATCCGCGCATGGCCGCCCTCTGCGATCCACTCCAGCCGGACATCGTCGGCGGCATCATGCAGGCGTGCGGCATCAGCCGGCAGGACTATGGCGACTTCCTTGCCGAGAAGATCGACCTCGACGCAGCAACCCGCAGCAAACTCCGCACCTTCCTTGCGCATGGTGGCAAGCCCCTCCCGCGCGCCGCTTGTGCGTCTGTGGGCAGCCTCCCGCCGCTCGCCGAGTTGCTCGCCCTGCGCGGCCAGGCGAAGGCAATCGTCAACGCCATGTCGGTCGACGATCTCCACGCGTTCCTCGCGGCCCGCACCCCGGCCGCAGCCGCCTAGTCCGTCGCCGGTTGGGTGAGCCAGCGACGAGGCCGGTCGGGATGGGGCTTCTCCTTCCCCCCGACCGGCTGTCTAGTCTGCTCCGGGCAAGTCAGGAAACGGGTGTCAGCAACTTCGCGCGTCAACTCTAAGGGCTGCCTGCGCCGAGGAGAAACGCCATGGAACTGGAAAAAAAGACGATCATCATCACAGGTGCGAGCAGCGGTATCGGTGCTGCGAGCGCGGAACTGTTCGCGAAGGAAGGGGCCAATGTCGTACTGGGCGCCCGCCGATCCCTTGAACTGGAGGCGGTGGCGAACAGGATCAAGGCCGGCAACGGCAGCGTCGTTTTCCTTGTGGGTGACGTCCGGGACCCAAGCTACGCCGAGGGGCTGGTCGAGCTAGCGCTCCGAGAGTTCGGAGGCCTCGACGGCGCGTTCAATAACGCGGGCATCGTCGGGGAGATGGGGACTGTTCCCGATATGACGAAGGTAGTCTGGGATGATGTGATATCCGTCAACCTGACCTCCGCCTTCCTGGCAGCAAAGGCCCAGATCCCCGCCATGAGGAAGCGCGGCGGCGGCTCGATTGTATTCACATCATCGTTTGTAGGCTTCAGTAACGGTGGGATGCCGGGCATGGGAGCCTATGCGGCATCCAAGGCCGGCATAAACGGGCTGGCGCAATCATTGGCATCGGACCACGCCTCTGAAGGCATCCGAGTGAACGCGCTTATGCCAGGAGGCACGGTCACGCCCGCGGGAGGCGAAGGAAATCCCGACGTACTGAGCTTCATCGCGAACTTGCATCCAATGAAGCGCATGGCGAGCACTCACGAGATCGCTCAAGCGGCACTCTTCCTCCTTTCGGACCGATCCAGCTTCATGACGGGAAGCCCGATGATCGTTGACGGTGGTATGTCGGTCCGATTGATCTAACGTATTGGCGTTCGACCCCTTGCAGACAAGGAGCCTCGGCGACCGGGGTGCATGTAGCGGGAGAGCGACTCACACTCCCCCCCCGAACAGAGCAAATCGGGTTCAGCTATCGCACCGTCGCTCATAGAGCACGGTGAGATACCCTTTTAGAACAAGCGGAGCCATTGTAGGGCAATGGCATGCCTAAGCAGATGACGAAACGGCATCACTACTTGCCAGAGTTCTACCTCAAAAGGTGGATGCCAGGCGGAACCAAGCCGCTCACCCGGTTCTCCCGGCCCTACAAGGATAAGATCGCTGCTGATCCGGTTTATCCGAAAGCGACTGGCTGGGTTAATCGCAGCGAAGTCCTTCACGGCCTCGATCCTAAGATTGCCGATTTAGCAGAACGGGAGTTCTACGCACCGGTCGACGACCAGGCTGCTGTGTTTCTCGACAAAATGGAGCGCGATGAGCGCCAATTCTCTAACGGAGAACGCGCGGCGTGGGCTCGATTTGTCCTGTCGCTGATCTTCAGAAACCCGCGGGAATTCGAAACAGCCGTCGACCTTTTGGCCTCAGACCTCCTTTCGATAACCGCAGCTCAAGAACAGCAGTTCCGCAGAGAGCGAAAAAGCGACTGGCCGGAGACGCTCCGCGAGGTGATGCAACAGAAAGTTGATGCCGGCGATCACGCTGCGTCTGTCCTGCGGGAATTCGTCGAGATGAACAACAGCGGGGAGATAGGCCAGCGCTTAATGCGGATGCACTGGATGTCGTTTACCTTGCCATGGAACGTGAAAGCCCTCCTCACGTCAGATCGTCCGGTGGCGATGCATGGCGCAATGAACAAAAAAGACTTTCAGTTGCTAATGCCGATAGGGCCGAAAAGAGTGTTCTTGGCTGTCAACGACCGTCGCGTAGGTGAGGCGATAATCGATCGGCCAGCCAACGAGGTCCGCGACAACCTCTGCAGGAATGTTACCCGACGAGCGCAGGCGTATGTCTACGGCTATAGCAAATCGGAGCTCGCATTCGTCCAGTTGCATTTTTCAAAAGACCGGGAGGAGACGATCGCCGATCGCATCTTGCGACGGAGAAGAGAAAACCGGCGCCGTTAAGGCGCGCGGCCTCTTCAGAAAACGTTAGCTTGGGAAGCGGTGACAACCTGCTCTCGCGCCTGACCCGCGTTCCCCATTACCGGCCGGGAATCACCATCCATACGATGGCGCCGGCGGCGATCCACGCTGCCGCAACAAGCGCCGCCTCGGCATGCCGGCGCATAGCCTTGCGCGAGGCAGGCAACGCCGCCCGCCGCGCCCGCTCCTCGGCATTGTCGCGGCCGACCTGTTCCCAATGGCCCATCAGAAGAGATCGCCTTGCTCCGGTAGCTTCGGAGGGGGCTTCGACGCGGCCGGAGTCTCCGTCTCCGGCTCGACCGGATCGGCGAGCGTCGGATCGTCGTCCGGTGTGCGGCTGCTATTGACGCGCGTCGAGACAATCCATTCGCGCAGCTCCGGAGGCGACTCCATCAGCAGTTCCTTGCCACCGCTGCCATCAAGCCAAGCTTGAAAATCCTTCGGCCGGAGCATCGCCGGCATACGGTCGTGGATTGCCTCCATCCACTTGTTCGCCGCCCGCGTGATCATCGTGCAGGAGATGATTTCCTCGCCGGTCTGCGTATCCGTCCAGCGGTCCCAGAGGCCGGCGAAGCCCATCAGGCCGCCATCGGCCGCGCTGATCCTATGCGGGATGCGCTCGCCTTTCGGGCCGGTCCACTCATAGAACGCACTGGCCGGGATGATGCAGCGGCGCTTACCCCATGCTGAGCGAAAGAATGCGCTCGTGGCCGCACCTTCGATGCGGGCGTTGAAGGTTGAACCAGTCTCGCGCGCCGTCTTTTTCCACCAGCCGGGGATTAGGCCCCAGCGTGCTTTTCGAAGCTCGCGTTCGCCAGCCTCGTTGAGCGCAATCATGTCGATCTCGGTCGTGGGACTGATGTTGTAGCGCGCCCGCAGGTTAGGGCGGTCGGCCGGCACCGTTAGCGGCTGGCTGAAGGCTACGATCTCGTCCCAGCTATACGCCTGTGAAAAGCGACCGCACATGTCCGAAGCCCTATTGGATTGGCGAAACCTGTGCCTGTGCCTCGTTTGCCTTAGCCAACATGGATTCCAGCTTCGCGAGCGTCGCCGGGGAAAACACGAGGTTCATCATTTGGCCGCTAGCCATTTCGAAGCTGATTAGAGTTTCGCCTTGCGGGTCCGTGGTCAAGGCAATCCGCTTGATGTCAGCGACATCAAGATCGATCTCCGGCAGATCAGCAGGGTCGGCCATCGCTCACCACAATCCTCGTGCCTTTCGGCGCGCATCTCTCGCTGCTCCCCGGCCCTTGTACCACGTATTCCAGTTGTGCCCGCGCCCCCGGTCACGCGGGTCGAACACCTCGCCGCCCATGATTTCCCTGAAGCGGGCGGCCTGATCAGGGTCAGAAAAGCAGAACACACGGTAGCGCTTGCCGTTATAGGTCAGCTCGTGCCCGCGTGGGCATAGCGAAGATAGCGGACCTACAGACGGGATGTGCCCGTAGCCGTGGCCGCTGGGAAGCTCAACGGCGACTTGGTGAGGCCATCCACGATCGACACCGGCCGGGCTCAGTTCGCCCTTTCGCCTCACGTTTCCTGATCGCGGATGGGGCGGGCGCCTTCCGAGAACAGACCGCGCAGGAAGCCACGAGAGCATGACCGATCGGCGTCGAGCGCCAACCGCCCGCTCTCGGCCAGCAACAGCAGATAGCTCCGCGCCAGCGCCCGGAACGCCGCCCGCTCGAATCCCTCATGCTCTTCGATCAGGTCCGCGACGAGAGACGTGATTTCGGCGTCAATCGACGCATCCTCGACCTGCTGGTCGGCTGGCTGTGCTGACATTCTGTCGCCCTCTGATTATGAGAACAAAAAGAGAACAGACAGGCCGGAGAGTCAACGGTGAAATTCCCGCTGCGGGTCAGGCGACGCGCGCAATGTTATCGGATCGAAGATGCGTGGGGGCGCTGTTTAGTCCCGCATTACGAGGGCAACGAAGCTCGCTGCGAGGCAATGAATTGCTGGACGCGGCAGGAAGCCGAGGAGCTGGCCGTCTATATCGCGCGCATGTTGACCAAGGCGCGGGCCGAGCAGCTCTATCTGGCGGACATCGTGAATCCGGCGTCGAGAGGATATCGGCGCTAGCTGGTTGCCAACCTTACGCGAGTTCGCGCCGCCGTTCTCGAAGCCTGGGGCGGAATTTTTTAAGACATTAGAATGCCAAGAGCATTTCTGCCAGAAATCAGCCGCTTCGAGCGCCGCCGCGCAGTTGGCGCGGCGACACCTTTGTGTTGCTCGCTACGGCGATGTGAGTTGAGCTAAGCGACCACGATGCCAAATTTTTCAACGCGGCATCGATTAATAGCGCTCTCGTTTCCTATCCGTTGAAGTGTTGCCAAAGCTTTTGCCGTAATACTCCGCATCTTTTCATCGGCATTTCCTATATTTCGAAAATAGGTTATGCCATAAATGGTCTTTCTTAGCTCCTCTCCTCTGAGAGACTTCAATAAATTATAATAATCATCCTCAGAATGCCTATCGATAAAATCGATATCCTCCGCGTTCCAGCCGCTATTCCGGATTATGCTTTCTAGGACGGAAACCAATGACCTGTCATCGTCAAATTCGTCAGCTTTTTTCTTAAACGCCGCTTTAACGTCTGGGTCACTAATTTGAGACCTTAGACTAAAATGGTCTCCTGCCCAAAATTCTCTACTTTCGCTCCTACTGTCGATGTAGTGCCCGATTACCTCATCAATATTATCAGCCTGACCGATTTTCTTCAAAACCTCGATCGATGCCGACAAATTAGAAGGGCTTATCGCGGCCGAATTATCAAAAATCGACTGGCGAAGCTTGCTGGCAAACTCAGCGCCATTGTCTTCAAACGAGTCGTGATACATATCCCAAGCATTGGTATATGATTGGTCCTTGTCCTTAAGCTCAAGCTCCGCTGCCATCTTCGATGAAACAGAGATCATGCCATCGACATTAAAGTAACCTTTTACTATTCCATCGAGAACTAGAAGATCAAATTCGTCAGAGTTACCGTATTCATAAAGATGCAATAGCTTTGACCAGCGCATCTCATCAGCGCTTTTTTCCCTTTTTTCTCCAAATAGATGTTGGTACGGCTTAGAGTTTACGATTGCTTCAATTGGTGGAGCGTCTTTCGGTTGGTATGTAGCCATACCAAACAAGCATGCACTATGTATCCCTTGCTTCAAAATTCTTTTATCGTACTTAGTAAGAATCTCAGTCAACCGCGTAGCAATTCGAACCAATTTGAAAATAGTTCTAATGTTTGTGATTCCGAGTTTGATAGAATTATTGGCCACCCATTCCAATTCCTCTCGTCCACGATCCGGAATAGCTATTTCCGCAGCTTCTTCGGGGCTGGGATTAAACTCAAGTTGAATATCGATTACTTTTTCAAGTTGCGTGCGAAAATCGTCTGCATTGTCACCACTAAGCATTTCGCTGTTAAGTAGTAGTATTACCTTACAATTTTTCTTTTCTTTTAGATCAGAAACTAGGCCCAATACATCTTTAATTTTAAGTTTATCGCTAATTCTCTCAAGATCATCAACGCACACTATCTGATTCTTTACATCCAAAAATCCCATCTTCTCGGCGAGGCCACCGTAGTCTGCTATAATCGGGAGCCCACGAGCAATGGCGGCACCTGCTCGCCACTTTGAAGCTAGTTGTGAAAGTCGATTTGAGGCGCTTTCAAAAGTAGCCTCAAGGTCGTTTTTTGGTTGAAATGCAGCAGACTCAACAGTATTTTCAAACAATGTACGGCGAACATCACCAAGATTCTCTAACCCAAAGAGGGAGACATAAGCATATTTTTTGGGCTGAACAGTGGAATTGTTGAACGCTTGTCTAAGTAACTCGTTCCAGGTATAAGTTTTACCAACTCCCCACTTTCCGCTCAGGCAAATAGCAAGGCAGTCATCCGACGTTAAGAAACGCCGCAATTCGGATCGTACTGCCTCGACGCTCATGGCGCTTCCTCTCGAATCGCGATTATTTCTGCCTTGCCGGTGGCTGCTTAGCACAATCAGTGGCTCGAAACGCTCGGCTGTGTAGGAGCAGCGGCCGACCGGGCCGTTGAAAACCTAACGAGCGGAGTAGTAATCGACATTCCCTTAGCCGAACAGGAGATGCCGGGTTGAGCTGGCGCTCACTTCTCGTCGAATAGCGGCCCGAGGATGGGCGCTGGGCTTGCAAGCCATGCGGTTTGTCACTAACTTTTTCGGCAGCAAGGTAGAGGCATCGCTTCACTCCTGCTTACAGACTCTTCCCGTGGCAGTTTGGCGCAATGAAGCGTGGTACGCTTCGTAATGCCTCCGATGACCCCACTCGATTAGAGGCGACGGGCTCTGTCGAGGAACCAACCCAGGCTTTGCCGGGACGGTTCCTCGTGCGCACCACGCGGAACTCCCGAAAAGCTGAAACGCTAGGGATTTCCGATGGGCGATACTGCGCTCGTTATTCTGGCTGTGTTGTTCCTCGTCGCGCTCATCATCATGAGCACGGGCGGAATGGCGGTCGTTTTGTCATTGAAGATGGGAAGTAGGCCGACTGACCATCAGCGGCAGGTGTTTGACACCATGCTCACCATTTTCAGGACAGGCGCCGGCTCAGTCATCGCCATGCTCTCTAGGCTGGCCGGCCCGAGGATCGGCGCCGGCCGCCAGGAAGGCCAGCCTCCCGGCAGGATCGGCGAAGGGCGCCAGCGCCCGCCGGCGCCCCGCCTCGATGGCCCCAAGGCTGATGACCGGCAGGGCGATCCCTGATAGCCATCAGGAATGCATGACGTAGAGATCAATCTCGCCGCCTGGCAGTCGTCGCTCATGGCGAACATTCCGCTCGGCGGCCTATTTTCGCGTAACGAGACGGCATACAAATGGAAGGCGACATTCCGCTGCTGGATGCTGCACGAGTCGGTGCTTTGGCGGCTGCATGATCTTCTGACACAATCGGTCGCCCTTCATCGGCAAGGCCATGGCCTAGGCGCGCGCATCCTCCTGAGGAGCGGCTTCGAGACGCTCGCGACGCTGATATATCTCAACCAGTTGATGCATCAGGTTCTAGACGGGACGCTCAATTTTCATGATTTCGATGAGAAAACGCGACGCCTGACGGTAGGGTCGAAAAATAAATCGACCAAAATCGAGTCCATAAATATCATGACGATCCTCGGGAAGTGTGAACAGCGATATCCCGGCATCGAGAAAATCTACGCCAACCTTTCAGAGAGCGCCCACCCTAGCTATCAGGGTCTATGCGTGGGCTACTCAAAGATAGATCACGACGAATACGACACGGTTTTTTCTAACAGGTGGATGGAGCTGTACGGCGACAACCACTTGGGCATGGTCGAGCTGTGCATGGAAACCTTCGAGGCGGAATACAACGACATCTGGGGTGACCTGATGAAAAAGCTCGAAGACTGGATTGAGGCGAACGACGATGAGCTAGAGGCCACTAAGCCGGCGGATGGCGAGGCGAGGCCCTGACAGCAGCCACGGCTACCTAGCGTGGTGCCTCTAGTCCGCTTCGGCGACAGGCCCAATGCTGCCAAAGCCGATCCGATGCCATGAGTCGCGGAATTCTGGTTGATCGTAAGCCTTCGGCTGAAGCCAAAACGAGACCCGCCCGTCCTTCTCGCCGCGATGGGCGAGCGACCGCACCTCGTCCGGAAGCATAACGCTGACAACCGGCGTGTCGCGGGCAGCGTTGAAGACAATGATCCAAATATCACCCATCACCTTGTCCAATGACAGGCCGAGTGGGACCGGGTTGCGTTTAGATAGTGCCTTGATCTGCACTGCTAGAAAGCGGGTGGCATCGGCGCTGTAAGCGATAAGGTCCACGCCGCGCGCGTTTCGAGCGGTAGGCATGACATTCCAACCGAGCATCGAAAGCTTGTAGCTCGCGTAGTACATCCCGACATTGCCGATGACCTGATTGTTCAATATGATTTTCGTCATAGCCCCCTCGCGCAGCGATCAGCTCCGAAGCGATCAACGAGCGCAACGCGACCAGCGTCTACCAGGCCTTCGGATCACGGCCAAACTGTCTCGCGCGATCCCGCCGCGCCAGATCGCAGGCAAGGCCAACTCGTAAAGCCGGAGCCCGATTCCGGCGCGATCCCCCGCCAAAATGTTCCCCCAAGCGTTCCCCTGGCTCCAATACAAAGCTCCGCGCCGCAGCGCCTATCTCTGTAAGCTATTGATTTTTCGGGATTTTTTTGGTGAGCGGGGTGGGGATCGAACCCACGACCACATGATTAAAAGTCACGTGCTCTACCACTGAGCTACCCGCCCTCACCGGGCCGCTGAATACGGAGCGGAGCGGCGGCGGTCAACACGTTCCGTGTAGATTGGTCGTGACCGGCTCTCTTCCTCACATCTTTCACCCGAGCCGTCGGGTGACGCCACCGCCCTTGTGCCCGTGGCCCGGGCGGATCGCCGATGCGGGCATCAGGTAAGCGCCGCCGGCGCCGCCAAGCGCGGGCCAGCCGGGATCGGCATAGGCGTTCAGCTCCCAGCAGCGCAGACGCTGGCGCTCCGCATCGGTCGTGGCATCCGAACAGGCCGAGACCTGCGAGCGCTGCCAGAAGGCGGATGCCGGCCCGCCGGCCGCAGCCATCGCCGCCGCCAGGCAGGCCGGAAACAGAAAACCTCGCATCGCCTGCCCTCTCGGCACCTTGCATCCTGATGGGGAGCGCTCATCATGCCCGCCCCGCCCTTGCCGAAGGCTTAAGTCGACATTTCCTCTCCGCTCCCCAGAGACACACGACATGACGGCACGCGGTCGTGCAACGACCTGCAGCGTGAGGAACCGATTCGCGAGGCCCGGCGTTCGGCTCGACGCCGGATTGGCTCTAACGTCTCGAGAGGGCGGCGTGCCGGCCGGTCCATGCCCCCTCTCCACAGAGGAGATTGTTCCCCGTGAAGCTGCCCATCGTGATCCACACCGAGGAAGACTACGATCGCGCACAGCAGCGCGCGAAAGAGCTGAACGCAATGCCGGACGGCACGGACAAGGAGCGTGAATTGCAGGCGCTGGCCGAAGCCATGCTCGCCTTCGAGCTACGGCGCGACGACGCCGACGACTGATGCGAAGGCTCGGCCCCGGCTTCAGGAATCATTGCTCGCATTGAGCTCTTCGGGGCGCATGCCCTCATCCGGCTCCGCGACGCGTTCCGGGCTGGCCGCCCATATGGCCAGAATCTCCGCGATGACATCGGCGCGCGAACGCCCTTGTCGATGGAGCTCGATATGACGGTCGAGCACGGCCAGCGTGCGCTCGTCGACCGAAAGCGTGACAGGGACTGCCGACATCAGAGCACCTCGTAAAACCGAGGGCGGAACAGCGCCCGCGGCGGCGGCGTTTCCATGGATGCGGCATTGGAGCACAGCTCCACTCGGCTAGCAAATATCCGACAAGGCAAAGATCAATCTGCCGGAACGATGGGTCACGCCATTCTCTTGAGCGGACACCCCAAAGAAATCGGCCGATAGTCGGAATTAACGGATCTCCAATCTGAACAAATTCGCCTCTGAACTGTTGTCGATGCGAGCCGCTTTAAGCGGAAACACTCTGGAGGAAGATATGATCAGGCATCATCACTTCATGTTGTCCACCGTTGGCGTCGCAATGCTCGCCACGGCTGCCATGGCCCAGACCAGCGCACCGCCGCCGCCCTCCGCGGCGCCCGCCGCGCCGACCGCGACGCAGGCGACCGCCAGCCCAGCGGCCGAGACCAATCTGGCCGGCAAGGGCAAGTGGCGCACCAGCAAGCTGATCGGCGTCGACATTTACGGCCCCGACGACAAGAAGGTCGGCGACGTCACCGAGGTGATCGTCGACAAGACCGGCAAGGTCGAGATGGTCACGATCGGTGTCGGCGGCTTCCTCGGCATCGGCTCGAAGGATGTCGCGGTTCCGTTCGATCAGGTGAACTGGAGCGACCAGCCGATCGCGCCACGGGCTCCGGCGCCCGCTCCGTCCGGCAGCGCCGGCAGCACGGGTGGCGGCATGGCCTCCCCGCCGCCGGCCGCGGCGGCCCCGAAGGCGCCGGCCATGTATCCGGATCACGGCAAGATCACGATGACCAAGGAGCAGCTCAAGTCCGCGCCGAGCGCGACTTACGCGGGCACCTGACGGCCCATCGCCGTGGCGTGACTGCCCCGTCGAGCAGGCCCGCTCCGCGAAAGCGGGGCGGGCTCTTCTGTCTACCTGGGGCTCTCCCGCTGGCAGACATCAGGCCGCGAGGATGGTCCGCAGCAGCGACGGGATCGCCTCCGGCAGATCGTCGGCGATCAGCCCCATTCCCAGCCGCTCACCGGCGAGGCCATGCAGCCAGACAGCCGCGCAGCTCGCCTCGAACGCGGGCATGCCCTGAGCCAGGAGGCCGGCGATCAGCCCGGCCAGCACGTCGCCGGACCCCGCCGTCGCCAGCGCAGCCGATCCGGTCTCGTTGATCGCGGCGCGCCCGTCCGGGGCGGCGATGACCGTATCGGCCCCCTTGTAGACGATGACGCCCCCCGACAGCGCCGCGGCCTTTCGGGCCCGCTCGAGCTTCGAGGGCTCCGAGGCAATGGCCGGCGCCTTGCCGAACAGGCGCTGGAATTCGCCTTCATGCGGCGTCAGCACAGTCTCGCCGCCGCGATCGCGGAGAAGGACCGCGCCGCCATCGCAAAAGCCGGCAAGCGCCGTCAGGGCATCGGCATCGAACACGGCAGGCCTGTCGCTCCCGATCACGGCGCGCACCAGATCCTCCGCCCGTCGGTCGAGACCGAGAGCCGGCCCGGCCAGGATGGCCGACACCCGTCGATCCCGGAGGAACGCCTCCAGCGCCCCGTGATCGGCCACCGCTCGCTGCATCAGCGCATCCGGTCCGCGCGCCGCATGGACCGGCAGGGCCTCCGGCTCGCACAGAATGGTTGCCAGCCCGGCCCCGATCCGGAGCGCCGCGCGCGCGCTCAGCCGCGGCGCTCCAACGCCCGCGACGCCGCCCGCCAGTACCGCGACGGCACCGCGCCGAAATTTATGCGTCTCGGCCGCATGCTCCGGCCAGGCACGACGCCAGAGCGCGAGGTCGTTGCGGAAAGCCGTCGAACCGACGGCTTCGAGCGTCGCCCGGGCGGGGATGCCGATATCGGCGACCGTCACCGGGCCGCAGAGCGACCGCCCCGGCTGGAGCAGATGCCCCGGCTTCAACCGGAAGAAGGTGACGGTCTCGCTCGCCTTGACGGCGATGCCGTCCGCCCTGCCGGTATCGCCGGACACGCCGCTCGGTATGTCGACGGCGATGACCGGACGCCCAGCATTGTTGAGAAACGCCGCCGCGTCGGCGAAGGCCCCGGATAACGGACGCGTCAGGCCGGCCCCGAACATGGCATCGACCAGGACATCGCACTGCGCATCGCCGAGCGCGCCCGGCGGCTCGACCGGAGCGTCCCAGCGCGCCAGCGCGGTCGCGGCATCGCCTTTGAAGCCATCCGCAGCACCTGGCAGGACGACGCGAACCGTCAGCCCCCGCTCGCGCAGGAGGCGCGCCGCGACAAGGCCGTCGCCGCCATTATTGCCGGGCCCGCAGAACAGCGCGACAGCCGCTCCTCCCCCTGCTCGCCCGAGCACGGCATCCGCCACCGCGCGGCCCGCGCGCTCCATGAGCACGATGCCGGGCGTGCCGGCCGCGATCGCGACGCGATCGGCCGCCGCCATCTGCTGCGTGGTCAGCAGGGCGAGTTCCGCCTTGCCCGTCATACCGGCGCTCTTGTCGTCCATGCCGCATCTTCGGGCGGCGCCCGGCAGGCCGCAAGTTGCGACGGAATGCCGCTTATGATCAACAGATGCGCAGATGCTCATTTTTTGTGCTGTTTATTGCCTTTTCGTCGGGCGCCTTCGCGGGCGCTGCCGCATGGCGGGGCGTCGGCGCCAATGCTATGAGCAGAAGCAGGGTTGCAGGCGTCCGAGGCAGCGGGGCTCTTTCCCGCGCCCAAGGGTGCCATCAGTTACAGTCCGGCCCCGGCCGGAGCTCGAGACGCAAGGGAGGCCGGTCGGCGCATGAAGAAGATCGAAGCGATCATCAAGCCCTTCAAGCTGGACGAGGTGAAGGAGGCTCTCCAGGAGGTCGGGCTGCAGGGCATCACGGTGCTGGAAGCCAAGGGCTTCGGCCGCCAGAAAGGCCATACCGAGCTCTATCGCGGCGCCGAATACGTCGTCGACTTCCTGCCGAAGGTGAAGATCGAGATCGTGCTCGCCGACGACATGCTGGATCGCGCCATCGAGGCCATCATGAAGGCCGCCCAGACCGGCCGGATCGGAGATGGCAAGATTTTTGTATCGACCATCGAGGGGGTGATCCGCATCCGCACCGGCGAGACCGGCGCGGACGCGATCTGAGGACTTCTCCCTCCTCATCGAATAACGAGCCGCAGGCCGGATTGGAGCCGGGTGCGGCAGCGTGAATGTGAACATGGCTGGCAAGAGGAATTGCTGAAATGAAAAGCGCCAAGGATGTCCTCAAGGCGATCAAGGACAACGACGTCAAATACGTCGACTTCCGCTTCACCGACCCGCGCGGCAAGTGGCAGCACTGGACCTTCGACGTCAGCATCATCGACGAGGACATCTTCGCCGAGGGCACGATGTTCGACGGCTCGTCGATCGCCGGCTGGAAGGCGATCAACGAGTCCGACATGCTGCTGATGCCGGATCCGACGACCGCCGTGATGGACCCGTTCTTCTCGGCCGCGACCATGGTCATCAACTGCGACGTGCTCGAGCCCGCCACCGGCGAGCCCTATAGCCGCGACCCGCGCGGCATCGCCAAGAAGGCCGAGGCCTATCTCAAGTCGACCGGCATCGGCGACACCGTCTATGTCGGCCCCGAGGCCGAGTTCTTCATCTTCGACGACGTCAAGATCGCGGCCGACCCGTACAACACGGGCTTCAAGCTCGACGCAGCCGAGCTGCCGACCAACGGCATGACCGACTACGAGGGCGGCAATCTCGGCCACCGCATCGCGACCAAGGGCGGCTACTTCCCGGTTCCGCCGCAGGATATGGCGCAGGACATGCGCGGCGAGATGCTCGCGGCCATGGCCTCGATGGGAGTCGCCGTCGAGAAGCACCACCACGAGGTCGCCTCGGCCCAGCACGAGCTCGGCATGAAGTTCGACACGCTGGTGAAGACCGCCGACCTGCTGCAGACCTACAAGTACTGCATCCACAACGTCGCCCAGAGCTACGGCAAGACCGCGACCTTCATGCCGAAGCCGGTCTATGGCGACAACGGCTCGGGCATGCACGTCCACCAGTCGATCTGGAAGAACGGCAAGCCGCTCTTCGCCGGCAACAAGTATGCCGACCTGTCGCAGGAGTGCCTCTGGTACATCGGCGGCATCATCAAGCATGCCAAGTCGCTGAACGCCTTCACCAATCCCTCGACCAACTCCTACAAGCGCCTCGTCCCGGGCTATGAGGCCCCGGTGCTGCTCGCCTATTCGGCGCGCAACCGCTCGGCCTCCTGCCGTATTCCGTGGACGACCTCGCCGAAGGCCAAGCGCGTCGAGGTCCGCTTCCCCGATCCGATGGCGAACCCCTATCTCGCCTTCTCGGCCCTGATGATGGCCGGCCTCGACGGCATCGTGAACAAGATTGATCCCGGCCCGGCGATGGACAAGGACCTCTACGACCTGCCGCCGCGCGAGCTGAAGAAGATCCCGACCGTCTGCGGCTCGCTGCGCGAGGCGCTGGAAGCGCTCAAGAAGGACAACACCTACCTCAAGGCCGGCGGCGTCTTCTCCGACGACTTCATCGAGAGCTATATCGAACTCAAGATGCAGGATGTGGCGCGCTTCGAGATGACGCCGCACCCGGTCGAGTTCGCGATGTACTATTCGTACTGAGGGATTTCCGGCCGGTTGCGCAGGCGCCGGCCGACACCCCCAAGACGATCAAGGCCGGGGCGGCGACGCCCCGGCCTTTTCATTGGGCGCGGGCCCCGTGGCGCTGGGTAACCTCGCCTTCATGCGTGATCGGGCAGGTTCGGCGGAGAACGGCTGGATGACGGTGCCCCGAACTTGCAGACCCAGGATGTGCAGACGATCTCGATCAACGGGCGGTTTCTCGGCCAGCCGCTGACCGGCGTGCAGCGCTTTGCGCTGGAACTGACCAGGGCACTCGACCAGCGGATCGGCGCAGGCGCGCTTCCCGATCGGCTGAAGAATGCGCGCTGGCGCCTGCTCGCGCCCATGGACGTCCCCCAGACCCATGAGTTCCGGCATATCGCGCTGAAGCGCTTCGGGCCGTTCTCCGGCCATCTCTGGGAACAGACCGCGCTCGCGCGCCGGGCGGCGGGAGACATCCTCGTCGGCTTCGGCGGCAGCGGCCCCCTGCTCCACCGCCGCCAGCTCGTCGTCATCCATGACGTCACCATCTTCCGGCATCCGGAAGCCTTCAGCCGGGCCTATCGCGCTACCCATAAGGCGCTCGGCTTCGGGCTGACGCGCACCGCGCGCATCGCCACCGTCTCACGGTTCTCGCGCGGCGAGCTGGGCACGATCTTCCGGTTCCGGCCGGACAAGATCGCGGTGATCTACAACGCTACCGACCATTTCTCCGGGCTCATCCCGGACGAAACCGTCCTGCAGCGCCTCGGACTCGACGGCACGAACTTCTTCTTCATGCTGGGCACCCTGAAGCCCAACAAGAATGTCGATTTCGCCATCCGCGCCTTCGATGCCCTCGGCGACCGCGGCTGGAAGCTCGTCATCGCGGGCGCACTCGACAGGAGCGGCGTGTTCAAGGCCGACGCGCCGGCAAGCGCCGAGAACCTGATATTCACCGGACGCCTGAGCGATGCCGAGATCATCGCGCTCGAACGCCGCGCCCGCGCCTTCGTCTTTCCGAGCCTCTACGAGGGCTTCGGCATCCCGCCGCTCGAAGCGATGACGCAGGGCTGCCCGGTCCTGGCTGCGGATATCCCGGCGGTCCGCGAGGCCTGCGGCGAGGCGGCGCTCTATTTCGATCCGCGCAATCGGGCGAGCCTCGAAGATGCCATGCGCGGGATCATGGACGCTGGCAGCGATGCGCCCGGACTGGCCGAGAAGGCGCGGGCCAATCTCGCCCGCTTTTCATGGGACAAGAGCGCCGGGGCGCTGCTGTCGACCCTGTCGGAGATGGCGGCACCGCAGCCCTGACCGCGCCCGTCAGGACATCTTCGGCGACGCGTCCTGGCGCTGGAGCAATGCGGTGACGGTCGCGACCGTCGGCGGGATGCACAGCAGGAAGACCACCAGAGACACCGGCAATGATGTCTGCGGGGTGCCGCCATTGGCGATCCCCGCGACGGCGAGCGCGGCCAGCGCGCTGCCCAGCGTGAATCGCGGCCAGCGGAACGGCATCGACAGGAAGAGCGGCGTCCCCAGCATGACGGCGACGGCCGCCCCGGCGGCACCGCTATAGAGCAGCCCGGCCAGCGAGCCGCCGGACAGGGTCCAGCCGGCGAGCGCGCTCAGGTTGAGCAGGATGGCGTCAGCAACGGCGAGCCCGATGATCGGCCGCAGGCGCTGCGCCAGATGCGCCGGCGTCGGCAGCAGGTTCTGGACCCAGGCCCGCAGCAGCGCGAGGATCGTCACGGCCGGCGCGGCCAGCAGGAAGGCCTCGCGCAGCTCGGCCTTGACCAGCCAGGCGGCAACCGGCGCCAGCAGGCACAGGATCACGGCCGCCGCCACGAGCGAGCAATTCGCCAATTGCCCGTAATAGCCGCCGAGGCGCTCACGGAATGCCGGCGAGCCCGGCTCCCGGTCATAGCTCGCGACCAGTTCGGGATAGCGGATCGCATGCAGCGCCGAGACGACCAGGATGAAGGGCCGCTGCAGCAGGTCGAGCGCCAGCAACGCGCCGGCCGCGCCCTGGCTGCCGATCATGGCCGTGATCAGCGTCTTGAGCCCGAGCGGCGCCAGCAGGCTAGCGACTGATGCTCCGGCCGAGACGCCGCCATAGGCCAGGTATTTCGTCACGAGATGGCGCTGCGGGCGCCGGAGCCCCTGCGCCAGGGAGCCGCCGGCAAGCCGCGCCAGCACGACATAGGCGAGGCCTCCGGCCAGCATGCCGGCCACCGCGCCGGACAGCGTCGGAACGAGCAGAACTCCGCCGACCGTCCCGATCGCCAGCAGCGACGCGCGGGCGGCTTGCAGGGTCGAGAACAGCCGGAAGTCCTGCCGAAAGCGCAGCATCGTCAGATGCAGCTCGGTGCCGCCCTGGAATACCGCCACCAAGGCGCCGCCGACGGCGATGCCCGCGGAGATGATGCCCGACGCGAGAACGCCTCCGCCCGCCAGCAGGCAAAGCCCGGCACAGGCAGCGAAGGCATAGAGGATCACCGAGCGCTGCGCCGCCTCGTCGGCGCCGGGGTAGAACCGGCTGCAGGAGAACCGTATCCATTCGAAGACGGCGATGCTGGCGAACTGGCTGATCGTGACGAAGAGCGAGTAATGCGTGAATTCCTGCGGCGGCAGGATGCGCGAGACCAGCAGCAGCAGCACGAGCGCCAGCACGGCCTGATAGGCATAGGCTCCGAGAGCGACGAGCTGACCCACCGGCGCGACGCCCTGCTCAGCCCAGGCCAGCCACGGCGCACAGCCGCGCGCCGCTATTGGCCGCCTTGAAATCCCTCGCGATGGCGCAGCACATCGGATTGCCCTCCGACCGCAGACCTAGGGCAAAAAGGTTGATATTTCCGCGCTGGAGGAGCGGTGCCGTCTTTATCTCGCCGGCTATTCCCTCAGCCCTCATCCTGAGGAGCCGCCATTTCGTCAGAAATGGCGGCTCCTCAGGATGAGGGCTCGAATTTTCGATCAGACACTCAGGAGAAATGCAGAACCGCCAGCCCGGCCGAAGCGGCGATCGCGGCCAGCCACCAGAGCCAGCGCGCGGCGTGCGGATCGTGCGTCGCCAGGGGCGTGCCGATCACATCCTCATGACCGAAGGATTCGCCGGCGAGGCGTGCAGCACGCTGCAGACCCGCGATACCCGCAACCGGCACTGACTGACGCGACGCCACGGCCTTCCCCCCTTCCGACCGATCATAGCGCATTGCGGAAATCCGCATAGGCCAGATCGTGCTGATCATCCTCGGCTCCGATGGTTAACGTGGCCTGAACGGACCCGTTCCACCTCGCTCTTCCCGATCTCGACGACAGGGATGTGACGGGCGGGTGCTCTGCGGCGACGAAGCGGTTTCGATCCTCGGATGAGGTGTCTATAAGCTGCCCCTGACAGGGCATGGCGGCGCACGATGCGTTAGAGTTCACAGTCGCGAATCAGGAAGCAATTGGTGGCAATGGCGGATAACGGCGATCTTTTCGGCGGAGAACCGGAGCGGCCCGACACGGCGAGCCCGCGACCGGAAGCGCGCCCGCCTGCCGCGAGCCCCAAGGCGGCGGCGACCGCTGCCGCGCCCGCCCGCAACGGCACGCTGTCCGAGGCCGGCTACGACGCTTCGGCGATCGAGGTCCTCGAAGGACTGGAGCCGGTCCGCCGCCGGCCGGGCATGTATATCGGCGGCACCGACGAGCGCGCCCTGCACCACCTCTTCGCCGAAGTGATCGACAACGCCATGGACGAGGCGGTGGCGGGCCACGCCACCTTCATCGATGTCGAGTTGTTCGAGGACGGCTCGATCGCGGTGACCGATAACGGCCGCGGCATTCCGGTCGATCCGCACCCGAAATTCCCCGGCAAATCGGCGCTCGAAGTCATCATGACGACGCTGCATGCCGGCGGAAAGTTCGATTCCAAGGCCTATGAGACCTCGGGCGGCCTGCACGGCGTCGGCGTTTCCGTGGTCAACGCCCTGTCGGACCGGCTCGAGGTCGAGGTCGCGCGCGGCAAGACACTCTACCGCCAGATTTTCTCGCGCGGCCTGCCGCAGGGGCCACTGGAGACCGTCGGCGCCGTCGCCAACCGGCGCGGCACTCGGGTGCGCTTCCACCCGGATGCGCAGATCTTCGGCGAAGGCGCGCATTTCTCCCCCGCCCGCCTGTTCCGCATGGCGCGCTCCAAGGCCTATCTCTTCGGCGGCGTCGAGATCCGCTGGACCTGCGCGCCGTCGCTGCTGAAGCCGGAAGGCGATGTCGCCGCCGAGGCCGTGTTCCGCTTCCCCGGCGGCTTGCGCGACTATCTCGGCCGCGAGATCGAGGGCAAGGACCTCGTCGCCGAACCGATCTTCTCCGGCAAGATCACCAAGGAAGGCAGCCACGGCTCGCTGGAATGGGCGGTGGCCTGGCTCGCGACCGGCGAGGACGGTTTCTCCTCCTCCTATTGCAACACGATCCCGACGCCCGAGGGCGGCACCCACGAGCAGGGCCTGCGCATCGCCCTGCTGCGCGGCCTGCGCGACCATGCCGAGCGTATCGGCCAGTCCAAGCGCATGGCGCAGGTCACCTCCGACGACGTCATGGCGACCTGTGCCGCCATGCTCTCGGTCTTCATCCGCGAGCCCGAATTCCAGGGTCAGACCAAGGACAAGCTTGCGACGCAGGAAGCACATCGCATCGTCGAAAACGCGATGCGCGACGCCTTCGACCATTGGCTCGCCGCCGCGCCGCAACAGGCCCTGCGCCTGCTCGACTGGTCGGTCGACCGCGCCGAGGAGCGCCTGCGCCGGCGCCTCGAAAAGGAAGTTTCGCGCAAGACCGCGACGCGTAAGCTGCGCCTGCCCGGCAAGCTCGCCGATTGCTCGAATGCAGGCGCGGCCGGCTCCGAGCTCTTCATCGTCGAGGGCGACTCGGCCGGCGGCTCGGCCAAGCAGGCGCGCAACCGCTCGAACCAGGCAATCCTCCCCTTGCGCGGCAAGATCCTCAACGTCGCCAATGCGACGCGCGAGAAGCTCAATGCCAACCAGCAGCTCGCCGACCTGATCCTCGCGCTCGGCTGCGGCATCGGCACCCAGTTCCGCGAGGACGACCTGCGCTACGAGAAGGTCATCGTGATGACCGACGCGGATGTCGACGGCGCGCACATCGCTTCGCTGCTCGTCACGTTCTTCTGGCGCCAGATGCCGCGGCTGATCGAGAAGGGCCATCTCTACCTCGCCGTGCCGCCGCTCTACCGGCTCCAGCATGGCGGAAAGAGCGTCTATGCCCGCGACGACGCCCATAAGGACGAGCTGATCGAGACCGTGTTCAAGGGCAAGAAGCCGGAAATCTCCCGCTTCAAAGGCCTCGGCGAGATGATGCCGGCGCAACTCAAAGAAACCACCATGGACCCGAGCAAGCGCATCCTGCTCAAGGTCATGGTCGATCACGAGGCCAAGGAGGAGACCGCCGACACGGTCGAGCGCCTGATGGGCAACAAGCCGGAAGCGCGCTTCATCTTCATCCAGGAACGCGCCGCCTTTGCCGGCGAACTGATCGACCTGTGAGCGCCGAGCCCTGCATGTTTGCAGGGCTGGGGCTCAGGCCCGGCGGGCTGCCCGGCACACAGTTTCCCGGCAGGGTTCGCGCATGCCGAACCCTCATCACACCCCGGACCGTCATGACCGCCGACACCACACCACCTGGGACTGGCCGCTGACGGCATGGGCGAGCCTGCTTCCCCTCCATCTCGACGCGACGGTGAACTGGCATCGCCAGCCGGACAGGCGTCCTGGGACGACATCCGGATCTTCAACGCCATCGCCGTCGGTGGGTCGATGGCCGTGGCGGCGGCACAGCTCGGCCTGAGCGAAGCGACCGTCGCGCGCCGGCTCAAGGGCTTCGAAACCGCTCTCGGCCTGCAGCTTTTCACCCGCGAGGCCAACCGGCTTGTGCCGACCGCCGTCGGCTTGGAGCTCGCGGCCGAGGCCGCCCTCGTCGAGACTGCCGCAAGACGCTTCGCAATTCGCGCCGATGCAGCCCGCCCGCAGGCCGATGCGCCGGTCCGCATCACCGCGACAACCTCGATCAGCCTGCTCCTGACGATGAACGCGACGGCGATCTCGCAAGCGGCTGGCGGCGTCGAGATCGTCATCATCAGCACGCGCAACCGGCTCGATCTGGCGCGCGGCGAAGCCGATATCGCGCTCCGCATGACGAGGGTCCCGGGTGAGCCCGGCCATTACGCCCAGAAGGTCGGGCGCCTGATGCAGGCGCTCTATGTCCGTCGCGACATCGATCCCGCGACCGCGCCGATCATCTCCGTCAACCGCGAAACCTCCTCGCGGATCGACGATCACATCATGGCCTATGCCGCCGGCCGGCCGATCGCTGCCCGCGTCGGCGATTCCGCCGCCCGCTACGAAAGCATCCGCTCGTCCGGGGCATTGTCGATGGCGCCCTGCTTCATGGGCGATGCCGATCCGACCTTGCGCCGTCTAGCGCCGCCGCCCGAGCAGACCGGTGACGACATCTTCCTGGTCTCGCACGAGGTCTCGCGCCGCAGGCCGGGCGTCGCCGCCGTGTTGAGCGCCCTGCGCAAGCTCTTCAAGGAGCGCCAGGCCCTCCTGGCAGGCCGAACCGTCGAGAAGACCGACGATCCCTAAAGTCGCCACGAACCCGGCAAGACTTGGCTAACCATCCCTTTACTGCTGGGCGCGCATGTTGACGCAAAGCTCGTGACCTCACGGGCCGCGGAGAGTGCGCCATGCGCCTGATCGAGATGTTCTGGAAGAACAATCGCGGCACCATCGCCGCCGACATCGCCAAGGCGGGAGCGGCCATCGCCTTCCTGTCGGTCATTGCCGCGAATTTCCTGTCGAGCCAGACCGCCTCGCTCGACAAGGAGCGCATGGCACAGGTCAGCCTCGCCGCCTCGAAGCGCCAAGCGATCGACCCGATGATCACGGGCTCGATCACCCAGGCGGCGAACGCAGCGAAGCTCGACCCCTGCGCCCTGCCCCGCTGAGCGCGATCAGCCGAGCCAGCGCAGCAATTCCGCCGTCACAGCCTCCGGCGCTTCCAGCGTCGACAGATGGCCGCAGCCGGGAACGATCGCGAGCCGCGCGCGTGCGCCGGCGAGACCGGCCATGTCCCGCGCCTCGGCGACGGGCGTGATCTCATCCTCCGCTCCGACCAGCACCAGCACCGGGATCGATAGCCCCGCCAGCACCGGCCTTGAATCCGGCCGTTGCATGATCGCCTTCTGCTGGCGCACGAAGCCGTCGACCCCGACCTCGTCGGCCATCCGGCGCACCAGCAGGCGCAATGGCTCGTCCGCCAGGCGCGCCGGCGCCACCAGCTTCTGCCAGAGCAGCGTGGTGACGTTGTCGAAGGCGCCCTTCTCGGCCAGCGCGATCATCTGCTCGCGCGGCAGGTTTGTCTCGGGCGTCGCCGGCCTGGCGCTGGTGTCGAGCAAGGCGAGCCGCGTCACGCGCTCCGGCGCCTGCCGCAGGAGCTCGAACGCGATATAACCGCCCATCGACAGGCCGCAGAGCGCAAAACGCGGCGGAGCGGCCGCAAGCAGGCGCTGAACGATGGCCGAAAGCGTTTCGTCACGGGCGTGATCGGCGACGAGGATCGGGCGTCCATCGGCAAGCGCGGGCCATTGCGAAGCATAGAGCGCGGCGTTGCAACTCAGGCCGGGAACGAGAACGAGCGGCTCCTTCATGAGGTTAAAGCAGTCCTTTCAAGGCTAGATGATTGACTTTGCCGCGTTTTCTTTGCATTCCACACGAGTCCGAAGGCGCGCAGGAACTGTCGTCGCGCCAACGTGGTGGTTGAGCAGGTCATCCCGCCGCGTTTCACCGACCCAGAAGAAGCAGCATACGCGATGTCATTTGCCGAACTCGGCTTGAGTGAAAAGGTTCTGACGGCCGTCACGGCCGCAGGCTATAACACGCCGACCCCCATCCAGGCCCAGGCCATTCCGCATGTCCTTGCTCGCAAGGACGTTCTGGGCATCGCCCAGACCGGCACGGGCAAGACCGCGGCCTTCACGCTGCCGATGCTGACCATCCTGGAAACCGGCCGCGCCCGGGCCCGGATGCCGCGCACCCTGATCCTGGAGCCGACGCGCGAGCTCGCCGCCCAGGTCGAGGAAAACTTCGTTCGCTACGGCGTCAATCAGAAGCTTTCGGTCGCATTGCTGATCGGCGGCGTCTCCTTCGGCGACCAGGATGCCAAGATCACCCGCGGCGTCGACGTGCTGATCGCGACGCCCGGCCGCCTGCTCGATCATGTCGAGCGTGGCAAGCTGCTGCTCACCGGCGTCGAGCTCCTCGTCATCGACGAAGCCGACCGCATGCTCGACATGGGCTTCATCCCGGACATCGAGCGGGTTTGCAAACTTGTTCCCTTCACCCGGCAGACGCTGTTCTTCACCGCGACGATGCCGCCCGAGATCACCCGCATTTCCGAGCAGTTCCTGCACAATCCGGTCCGCGTCGAGGTCTCCCGCCCGGCCACTGCCGCCGCGACGATCACCCAGCGCCTGATCGCCTCCAATCCCCAGGATTTCGAGAAGCGCGAGACGCTGCGCAAGCTGATCAAGGGCGCCACCGACCTGCAGAACGCGATCGTCTTCTGCAACCGCAAGCGCGATGTCGCGACGCTGCACAAGTCGCTGCAACGCCACGGCTTTCCCGCCGTCGCGCTCCATGGCGACATGGACCAGTATGCCCGCATGGCGGCGCTGGAATCGTTCCGGACCGGCGAGAACCCGATCCTCGTCGCCTCCGATGTCGCGGCGCGCGGCCTTGATATCCCCGCCGTCAGCCATGTCTTCAATTTCGACGTGCCGACCCATGCCGAGGACTATGTCCACCGCATCGGCCGCACCGGCCGCGCCGGCCGCCTCGGTTCAGCCTTCACCATCGTCACGCGTCATGACGACAAGCTCGTCTCCGCCGTGGAGAAACTGACCGGCCAGACCATCGCCTTCGAAGGCCCCGGCCTCGATGGACTGCCTCCGGGCGAGCCGCGCGACGAGCGTCGCGGTGGCCGCCGGGACGACAAGCGTTCCTCGTCGCGTGGTGGTCGCGGCCGTCCCGAGCGCGGCGCACGCGCGGAATCCGGTGCCTCGCGCTCGGATACAGATGAGAACGTGGCCGACACACAGCGCAAGCCGCGCCGCGTGCCGATCCGGCCCGATTCCGAGACGGCAGCGCCACCGCCCGTAGCGCGGAATCAGGACGAACCCCGGCGCTCCCGTGCCCCCCGTACGCGCGACGACGATGACGGCCCGCAGGTGAAGGGCCTGGGCGATCACGTCCCGGCCTTCCTGCTGCGTCCGGCACGCGTCGGCTAACGTAACAGCATCAACTCGTTTTTAACGACATCGACCTAGATTGCCCTTCGCAGCGATGGAATGACCATCGCGGCGAACGGGCGCATGCCGCCGTATATACGGACAGGATGTCCCGCTTCGATTGTGTCAATCGAAGCTGACGTGGCCGAAGGCCGCGAACCGGCTTCATACCGGATGGCGAAGGCATGGACGACCTGGTTTCGGTTCCCGCCCGCACTGACGATCTCGCCGAGCGCGTCGTCGCGGCGATGCGACAGCATGGCTCGCCGAGCTATCCGCGCGCCTTCGAGGTCTGGTACGCCCATCTGAGCGGCGAGATGCCGGCCGTCAGCGTCGCGATGAGCGCGATCCTCACCGGCAGTGACGGTCAGGTCAGTGCCGCCGATATCGACAGCCTCTACGAACGCTTCATCTCGACCGAGCGCTTCTCGCGCCAGGCCGAGCGCACGAGCCTGCAGGTGCTCGGCGAGATCGACGCGATGATGGGTCTGGTCGACAAGGCGCTTGGCTCCAGCGAACTCTATCACGGCCGGCTCTGCGCGATGTCCGAGGATGTGCCGCCGCCGACGGACCGTCACAAGCTGCGCGAATGGGTCGAGGCTCTGGTGATGTCGACCCGCGAGGAAGTCACGCGCAAGGCGCAGCTCGAAGCGGAATTGCGCAACAGCTCCAACGAGATCCGTAACCTGCGCGAAGCCCTGGAATCGACCCGCGCCGAGGCCCTGACCGATCCGCTGACCGGGCTCGCCAACCGCCGCCATTTCGAGGAGATGCTGCAGAAGTCGATCGATCAGGCGACGCTGCGCCGCGAGCCCTTCGCGCTGGTCATGGCCGATATCGACTTCTTCAAGCGCTTCAACGATGCCCATGGCCATTTGACTGGCGACCAGGTGCTGCGTCTCGTCGCGCGCACGATGAAGGACAAATTCAAGGACAAGGCGGTCATCACCCGCTTCGGCGGCGAGGAATTCGCCATCATCCTGCCCGAGGCAGACCTGATCGCCGGCAAGTTCGGTGCCGAGACGGTGCGTCAGGCACTGCTCACCCGCGAACTGATCAAGCGCTCGACGAATGAAAATCTCGGTCGCATCACCATCTCGCTCGGCGTCGCCAGTTATCGTCGCGGCGACACCGCGGGCTCCTTGGTCGACCGGGCAGACCAGGCCCTGATGCAGGCCAAGCGCGACGGCCGCAACCGCACCGTCACCGAAGATGTCGTGGAGACGGCGAGCCGCGTCGCCTGAGCCGAGGCGTCGCCTGCCTCAGGGCGCCGTCAGCACGCTCTCGCTGCGCGGCTTGATCTCGACGGATTCGCCGCAGCCGCAGGCCGAGACCTGATTGGGATTGTTGAAGACGAAGGTCGATGAGAACCGGTCGGTCTTGAAGTCGAGCTCGGTGCCGAGCAGGAACAGCACGGCCTTGGCATCCACGACCACCGTCGCATCCTTATCGGTCACGACCTCGTCGCCCTTGTTGACCGCGCGCGCGATCTCGAAGGTGTATTCCATGCCGGCGCAGCCGCCCTTCTTGACGCCGACCCTGAGGCCGAGTGCCGGGGCGTCCCCACCAAGGGATTGCGCCATGATCTCGCGGATGCGGGCCGCCGCGGCGTCGGTCAGCGAAATGACCTTGAGGCCCGGTATCGAAAACATCTGTTTCCCTCCTCGACCGGGTTCAAGGCCCGGTGAAGCAAGATTGTTCCCGACAACATAGGGATCGGCAGGGCTTTCGTCGAGATGCCGACCGCGCGCCATGCGCCCACGATCCGGCCCCTGCCCGCCCCACGCATTGCGGAACGATCCGGCTCATGCACTCTGGCGCTTAAGAATCCCCGAGGCTCCAAGACCTCTTCCGACAAGACCTCTTCCAAACGGCAGGAAACCCATGGCGCATCGTCTGCATCGCCCCGAATCGTTGCATGCCCTCGTCCGCGACATGGTCGTGAAGGCCGGCTGGACCGATGCCGAAGCGCAGGAGACCGCCGATCATCTCGTCCTCGCCAATCTCAGCGGCCATGACAGCCACGGCGTCGGCATGCTGCCGCTCTATTTCCAGTCGCTGGCGGACGGCAATCTCAGCCCGGCCTCGCAACCGCAGACACGCGTCGACGCCGCGCCCTTCCTGATCATCGACGGCAAGATCGCGCTCGGCCAGCCGAACGCCCGCAATGCTGTCGACCGTGCCATCGCCATGGCGCAGACCGGCGGCGTCGCCATCGTCAACCTGCTCGATTCCCATCATATCGGCCGCATCGGCCATTATGCCGAGGTCGCGGCCGACGCTGGGCTGATCTCCTTCTTCTGGGTCAATGTCGCCGGCCGTCCGCCGATCGTCGCGCCCTATGCGGCGAAGGAAGCCCGTTTCGGCACCAATCCCCATGCGATCGGCATCCCCGTGCCCGGCGGCGACCCGCTGGTCCTCGACTTCGCCACCAGCCGCATGGCCCATGGCAAGGCACGCGTCGCCCTCAACAAGGGGGAGCAGGTGCCGCCCGGCTATATCATCGACGGCGAGGGCCGCCCGACCACCGACCCGGCCCATGTCTTCGCCAGCCCGGATCATCCGCTCGGCGCGCTCCTGCCCTTCGGCGACCATAAGGGCGCCGGCCTCTCGCTGATCGCCGAACTGCTCTCGGCCGGCCTGATGGGCGCCGCCCGCATCGACCAGAAGCCGCAGAAGACCTGGGTCATCAATTCGCTCTTCGGCGTCATCATCGACCCCGCCCGGCTCGAGCCGGACGCGGAGCTGCGCCGCAGCCGCACCGAGAGCTATCTTGCCTTCGTCCGTGCCGCGAAGCCGATGGACCCGGCCAATCCGGTGCTGGCGCCCGGTGACAAAGAGCGCAAGGTCAGGATCGAGCGGCAGGCGGCAGGCATTCCGCTCGACGACGAAACCTGGTCGCAGATCGTGGCCGCCGCCAGGCAGCATGGCCTCGACGCCGAGAGCTACTGAGAGCATGTCGCCCGAAGTCTACAACGCCTTCTGCGCGAGCCTCCCCGCCACGAGCCATGTCGTGCAATGGGGCGGCGCCGATGTCTGGAAGGTCGGCGGCAAGGTCTTCGCCATCGGCCGGCAGCAGGAGGATGGCGAGATGGCCGTGTCCTTCAAATGCTCCCCGATGGGTTTCGACATCCTGCGCGAGCAGCCGGGCCTCAGGCCCGCGCCTTATCTCGCCTCGCGCGGCATGAAATGGATTCAGTGGCTCACCGGCGAGAGCATGCCGGACGATGCCCTGCGCGATTATCTCGCCGAGAGCCATCGCCTCGCCGCTGCCGGGCTGACGAAGCGGGTGCGGGCGGAGCTGGGGCTGGGTTAGGCGACAGAGGTGGTTGCAGGTTCGCTTCCACGTCTGTCATTCCGGGGCTTCGCGAAGCGAAGAACCCAGAACCCACGACCGGGCGAGCGATCCACCACCCGGCATCGAATGTCTCACCCCGTCGTGGGTTCCGGGTTCGCGCCTGTGGCGCGCCCCGGAATGACAAAGGTAATGCCTATAGTGCCTATAGCAGCGCCTCGCCGCGGAACATCGGCACGCAGCCGCCGCCGACCCGCGAACGGATCCCGTCGGCGGCGCGGCGCGATGTGACGTTCAACAGGCTCGGGCGCCCCATTTCGACGCCCTGCGTGATGCTGTAGGCGGCTTCGTCGCCGCCATCGAGCGACAGGAGCAATGCGCCGAGCGTTGCGCTGGCGCTGCCGGTGGCCGGGTCTTCCCAGGTGCCGGCCAGCGGAGCGAACATCCGCGCCCGGATGGCATTGCCGTCGCGGGCATAGAGGAACAGCGAGAGCCGCCCCTGCAATTCGGGATTCTGCCCCTCCAGCTTGCGGAAGGCGGTGATGTCGGGAGTCGCGCCGGTCAGCGCGGCCGGTGTGACCTGCGCCAGCACGAACCTCACGCCGAGCGATGCCTGGACCGGCTTGTGGCGACTGGTGACGATATCGGACGCCGCTACGCCGGCACAGGCGGCGATGCCGTCGACCGGCAATTCTATCCCGAGCGAAAGCGCCTGCGGCGCGGCGATGACAGCGCCGGTCACGGCACCAGCGGCATCCCGCTCCACCGCGATCTCGACCAGCCCGGCCATCTGCTCGAAGCGCAGCAAACCGTTGCGATCACGGCCCTGGCGGGCCAGCACGCAGGCCGTGCCGACATTCGGGTGGCCGGCGAAGGGCATCTCGGCCGTGCGATGGAAGATGCGCACGCGCGCATCATTGGCCGGATCGTCCGGCGGCAGGACGAAGGTCGTCTCGCTATAGTTCATCTCCGCCGCGAGCGACTGCATCTGGGCATCGGACAACCCGCGCGCATCGGTGAACACGGCGAGCTGGTTGCCGCCGAAGGGACGATCGGTGAAGACGTCGACGGTCTCGTAGGGAAAGCTGGTCATGGCGGGCTCCAAGAGCGGATAGCGCCCCCTTCGTGCCAGCGAAACAACCTCAACGCCAATGAAGCGATGGAATGCGTTTCATCACGCCGGCGTCACGGCCAGCTCGGCGCTCACCGTTCGGAAGCCGCCGGCTCGTCATAGCAGAGGCTCCAGCCTGCGCCCGCGAACCAGGATCGTCCCGGAACCGCCGCATCCTTCCACCGAAGACTCCGGACGAATTCGACGCCACCCGCCTTGAAGGCCTCGCGCAGCGCCTCACCGTCTTCGGCCGATGGCGCCAGCGCTCCCTCGGCATAGACGAAGAACGCCGGCCCGAGGCAGGTTGCGGCGAAGCCGCCAGCCGTCCGCTCGATCCGGAAACCGCCGCCGCCTGCATGCTGCCCGCCGGTGGTTCCGCGCTTGCGGCCGGGCACGCCCAGCGGGAAGACGAGCCGCCCACCAAGCGCGAGCGCCTCGATCCAGTGATCGGCTGGCCGACCGGCGGCAAAATTGACATAGATCGCGTCGCTCGGCTCCAGCACGGTTGCCGTGCCATCGCCGGTGATCAGCGACACATTCTCGAAACCGGCCAGATTGCGCCGGGCGCGATCAGCGAGTTCAGGGTCGTATTCGATCGCGAGAACGCGGCCGTCCTTGCCGGCCAGACGCGACAGCAAGGCAGTGTAGTACCCTGTCCCGGCCCCGACATGCACGACCCGCGCGCCGGCCAGCGGACCAAGTTCGTCGAGCCAGCTCGCATGCAGGGTCGGGCTGCCATTGTTGACGCCCCGCCCCGGCGACAGGGCGAAGTTGACGTCTTGGTAGAGCACGACCGGATCGTCGGAGACCACAGAGCCATAAGCGCGCTGCCGAACCGCCTGCCAGGGCGCCGGCCCGACGAAGTCCTCGCGCGGCACGCTGGCGAAGGCCTCGAATAGCGCCGCATTGCCCTCGACGCCGGCAGCAGCCAAGACCTGCGCCGCAAAGGCGCGCCTGACGATCGTCAGCTCAGCCGGGGTGAAGCGCGCACTCAAGAGCCGGCTTTGCGCTCACCACATGTCGAGCGCGACGCGGGCCTCGTCGGACATGCGCGACTGGTCCCAAGGCGGATCGAAGGTCATGTTGACGGTCACACCGGCGACGCCCGGCACCGTGCTGACGGCGTTCTCGACCCAACCCGGCATCTCGCCGGCCACCGGGCAGCCCGGCGCGGTCAGCGTCATGTCGATCGTGATCTGCCGGTCGTCGGCGATATCGACGCGGTAGATCAGGCCGAGTTCGTAGATATCCGAGGGAATCTCGGGGTCGTAGACCGTCTTCAGGGCGGCGATGATGTCGTCCGTCAGCCGGTCGATCTCTTCCGGCGGCAGCGCGGCGCCCTTGCCCATGGCAGGAGCGTTCGGCTTGATGTCTTCGGCGACGCTGTCGGTCATTTCTTCAAATCCCGGTCAGGCGAACAGGCTCTCGGCCTTCCGCAGGGCATCGACCAGCTTGTCCACCTCTTCGAGCGTGTTGTAGAGCCCGAAGGAGGCACGGCAGGTCGATGTCACTCCATATCGTGCCAAAAGCGGCATGGCGCAATGGGTGCCGGCCCTGACTGCGACACCGGCGCGGTCGATCACCGTCGCGACGTCATGGGCATGGGCGCCCTTCATCTCGAAGGCGACGATCGCGCCCTTCTCCCGCGCCTTGCCGAAGATGCGGATCGAGTTCATCTCGCCGAGACGCTCCATCGCATAGGCGCCGAGCCTGGCCTCGTGCGCGGCAATGTTCTCGCGGCCGAGCGCCATCATGTAGTCGAGCGCAGCGCCTAAGCCCACCGCCTCGACGATCGCCGGCGTGCCGGATTCGAAGCGATGCGGCGGGTCGTTATAGGTCACGCTGTCTTCGCTGACGGTGACGATCATCTCGCCGCCGCCCTCGTAAGGCGGAAGCTTGTCGAGCCATTCCTTCTTGCCCCAGAGGATGCCCGAGCCGGTCGGCCCATAGGTCTTGTGGCCGGTGAAAGCGTAGAAATCGCAGCCCAGCGCCTGCACGTCGACCGGCATGTGCACGGCGCCCTGGCTGCCGTCGACCACCAGCGGAATGCCATAGGAATGGCAGATCGCGGCGACCTCGGCGATCGGGATAATCGTGCCGATCGCGTTCGACATCTGGGTCAACGACACCACCTTGGTGCGCGGCGAGATCAGCTTCTCGAATTCCTCGATGAGGAAATTGCCGTCCTCGTCGATCGGCGCCCATTTGATCACGGCGCCATGGCGCTCGCGCCAATAGTGCCAGGGCACGATGTTGGAATGGTGCTCCAGGATCGAGAGGATGATCTCGTCGCCTTCCTGGATCTTGAGGTAGCGCCCGAGCGAGGATGCGACGGTGTTGAGCGCACCGGTGGAGGAGCGCGTGAACACGATCTCCTCCAGATGCGCCGCGTTCAGGAAGCGGCGCGCGCTTTCGCGAGCCGCCTCATAGGCTTCCGTCGAAGCGTTGGCGAGATAGTGCAGGCCGCGATGGACATTGGCGTAGTCCTCCCGCATCAGCCGCGTCATCGCCTCGATCACCGCTTCCGGCTTCTGGGCCGAGGCGGCGTTGTCGAGATAGACCAGCGGCTTGCCATAGACCTCCCGGCTCAGGATCGGGAAATCCTTCCGGACGCCCAAGACATCGTAGGGCTTCGCCAGCGCGTTCATCGGTTCAGGCCTTTCCGGGCGAAGCAGGAGCCTTGTCGGCGACAAGTTCGCCGCCATGGCCCCAATCCTCGCGCTCGATCTCCTGGATCACGATATGGGTGTTCTGCGGGTTCTTGCCGAGCACCTTGACCAGCGTTTCCGTGAATTCCTTCACGATCTGCGCCTTCTGCTGGCGCGACGCGCCCTTGGTGATCTGGAGATTGATGTACGGCATCAGACGGTGCTCACCTCGGAAGCGGCCTCGCGGGCCTTCAGCCACGACTCGACCTCGCCGATCACGAGATCGCGCACATCCTCATCAGTGATGAACTCGACCGCCTCGCCGGCGAAGGCCTGCAGCACCAGCGCCTCGGCCTGCGGGCGCGGCAGGCCGCGCGCCATCAGGTAGAAGAGCTGCTCGCCATCGATCTGCGCGACCGTCGCGCCATGGCCGCAGACCACGTCGTCGGCGAAGATCTCAAGCTCGGGCTTGTTGTACATCGAGGCGCCGTCGTTGAGCAGCAGCGCGTTGCTCTTCATGCCGCCATCGGTCTTCTGCGCGTATTTGCGCACGATGACCTTACCCTGGAACACGCCGGTCGCCTCGCCGCCTGCGATCGTCTTGAACAATTCGCGGCTGGTGCCATGCGGCACCTCGTGGTCGACGATCAGCGTGACGTCGGAATGCTGCGCCTTGTTGATCAGGTTGACGCCGCGCAGGCCGATTTCGGTGTGCTCGCCGGCATAGCGGACGAAATGCTGCTGGCGCACCGTGCCGGCATTGCAGATCAGGGCGAAGGAATCGAACTTCGCGTGAGCCCCGACCGTGGCGAGCAGGCTCTGCACCTCGACCGTCGCCGCCTGCTGGCGGGTGACGATGCGGATATGCTGGACCTCGCTCTCGTCGCCGGTCTCGAAGACGATGGCACCGTTGATCTGCTGCGCGGCATCGCCCGCGGCTTCGCTGACCTCGACGATCGTGCCCTTGACGCCCTTGCCGGCCAGCACGACCGAGCGGTGGAACACCGCCCGCTCTTCCTCGCCCGAAGCGAGCGCGACGATCACGATCCGCTGCTCCAGCTCGACGCCCTCAGTGATCTCGACGAAGACGCCGTCGCGCATCAGCGCGGTGTTGAGCGCAAGACCCATGTCGTCATGGCCGACCGAGGGGCCGGCCAGGATGCGGGTCAGGTCCTCACGCTGCGACACCAGCGCATCGGCGAGCGACTGCACCGAGACGCCCTCGGGGATCGCGTCGAGCGTGGAGAGTTCCGGCGCGAAGATGCCGTCGACCAGCACGAGGCGCAGGCCGTCGAGCTTCAGCGCGGCGAGGCGAGCCTTAACCGCCGCCGTAACAGCAGCACCGCCGGCGAGCGGACGCGCCTCGCGCAGCAGCGTGCGCAGGTCGGTATAGCGCCAGGATTCGAGCCGGCGATGCGGCAGGCCCTTGGCCTCGAAGCCGGCGAAGGCGTCCTCGCGCAGCTTGCGCACGGCCGGGCCGCCCGGCAGCTCGGCCTTGCTGTCAGCGTATTGCTGGACGAGCTGCTGTTCGGCCGCCGTCTTCAGCGGGGTGACGATGGCCATCAGGCGGCCTCCCCATAGGCCGCATAGCCCGACTTCTCAAGCTCCAACGCCAGCTCCTTGCCGCCGGTCCTCACGATCCTGCCCTGCGACATGACGTGGACGGTATCCGGCACGATATGGTCGAGCAGACGCTGATAGTGGGTGATGACGAGGAAGCCACGGTTCTTGTCGCGGAGAGCGTTGACGCCCTCGGCGACGATGCGCAGCGCGTCGATATCGAGGCCGGAATCGGTCTCGTCGAGGATGCACATGGACGGCGAAAGCAGAGCCATCTGAAGGATTTCCATGCGCTTCTTCTCACCGCCGGAGAAGCCGACATTGAGCGGACGGCGCAGCATGTCCTTGGCGATGCCGAGCTTGTCGGCGGCGGCGTTGACCTGCTTGATGAAGTCCGGCGTCAACAATTCGTCCTGCCCGCGCGCCTTGCGCTGCGCGTTCATGGCCGCCTTCAGGAAGGTCATGGTGGCGACGCCGGGGATTTCCAGCGGGTACTGGAAGGCGAGGAAGATGCCGGCGGCGGCGCGGGCATCGGCCTCCATCTCCAGCACGTTCTCGCCGTTGAGCAGAATCTCGCCGTCGAGAACCTCATAGTCCTCCTTGCCGGCAATGACATAGCTCAGCGTCGACTTGCCGGAGCCGTTCGGCCCCATGATGGCGGCGACCTCGCCGTCGTTCACGGTGAGGTTCAGGCCGTTGAGGATCTGCTTGTCCTCGTCGGCGATCTTGACGACCAGATTGCGAATTTCGAGCATCGTTTCGTTCCTGTGTCATCCCGAGCGCGGTGCTGCACGAAGCGGTGCGCCGCAGACCCGGGATCGTAATGTCCAGAGATGGTCCTGATGACGGTCCCGTGCCTGCGGAGCAGCACTATGTGCTGCGCCGCGCACGGGAAGACCGCCCTTATCCAACCGAGCCTTCGAGCGAGATCGTGATCAGCTTCTGCGCCTCGACGGCGAATTCCATCGGGAGCTGCTGCAGCACCTCCTTGACGAAGCCGTTGACGATCAGCGCCACCGCCTCCTCCTCGGAGAGGCCACGCTGCTGGCAGTAGAACATCTGGTCCTCGCCGATCTTCGACGTGGTCGCCTCGTGCTCGAAGATCGCCGTCGCGGTCTTGGCCTCGATATAGGGGATGGTGTGCGCGCCGCACTGGTCGCCGATCAGCAGCGAGTCGCAATTGGTGAAATTGCGCGCGCCCGTTGCCTTGCGATGGGCCGAGACGATGCCGCGATAGGTCGAGTCCGACTTGCCGGCGGCAATGCCCTTGGCGATGATCTTCGAGGTCGTATTCTTGCCGAGATGCAGCATCTTGGTGCCGCTATCGACCTGCTGCATGCCGTTCGACACCGCGATCGAGTAGAACTCGCCGCGCGAGCCGTCGCCGCGCAGGATGCAGGACGGGTATTTCCAGGTGATCGCCGAGCCGGTCTCGACCTGCGTCCACGAGATCTTCGAGTTCTTGCCGCGGCAATCGCCGCGCTTGGTCACGAAGTTGTAGATGCCGCCCTTGCCCTCGGCGTCGCCGGGGAACCAGTTCTGGACGGTCGAGTACTTGATCTCGGCATCGTCGAGCGCGATCAGCTCGACCACAGCGGCGTGAAGCTGGTTCTCGTCGCGCTTCGGCGCCGTGCAGCCTTCGAGATAGCTGACATAGGCGCCCTCGTCGGCGATGATCAGCGTGCGCTCGAACTGGCCGGTGTTCTGCTCGTTGATGCGGAAATAGGTCGACAGCTCCATCGGGCAGCGGACGCCCTTGGGGATGTAGACGAAGGAGCCGTCGGTGAAGACCGCGCTGTTCAGCGTCGCGAAATAATTGTCCGTCACCGGAACGACCGTCGCGAGATACTTCTTCACCAGCTCGGGATGCTCCTGGATCGCCTCGGAGATCGAGCAGAAGATCACGCCGGCCTGCGCCAGCTCCTTCTTGAAGGTGGTGACGACCGAGACGGAGTCGAACACCGCATCGACCGCGACGCGGTTCTCCGGCGCGACGCCGGCCAGGATTTCCTGCTCACGCAGCGGGATGCCGAGCTTCTTGTAGGTATCGAGAATGGCCGGATCGACCTCGTCGAGCGACTTCGGCGAAGCGCCCTTCTTCGGCGCCGCGTAATAGTAGAGGTCCTGGTAGTCGATCGGCGGATAATTCACGCGCGACCAGGTCGGCTCGGTCATGGTCTTCCAGCGACGGAAGGCGTCGAGCCGCCATTCCAGCATCCATTCCGGCTCGTTCTTGCGCGCCGAGATATAGCGGACCGTGTCCTCGGTGAGGCCCTTGGCCGGCTTCTCGACCTCCAGCTCCGTGACGAAGCCGTATTTGTACTCGGTCACGTCGATCGACTTGACCTGATCGATGGTCTCCTGGACCGCTGCCATTTCTCAGTCTCCAGTGCGGGTTCAAGGCCCGCCGGTTTGGTCTTCGTGTTGCGGGGCGCTTCAGGCGGCAGCCTTGGCGCTCCGATCGGCTTGCGCGGTCACGAGCTTTTCGTAGGCCGCGAGAAAGAGATCGATATCCGCCTCGCAGGTGGTCCATCCGAGCGACGCCCGCAAGGCCCCAGCGCTCATGGCGGGGTCGATTTTCATCGCATCGAGCACATGCGAACGCTTGACCTTGCCCGAGGAACAGGCCGAGCCGGAGGACAAAGCCGCACCGGCGAGATCGAGCTTGATCAGCACGGTCTCGGCCTTGAGGCCCGGCGTCGCGAAGGCGCTGGTATTGGGTAGACGCGGAGCGGCCTGAGCGAAGATCGCCGTCTCCGGCGACAGCGCTGCAATCCCTGCCTCCAGACGGTCACGCAGTCCGGAAAGCCGTACAGCTTCGTCAGCCAGAACCTTGCCGGCGATCTCAGCCGCCGCGCCAAAGCCGATGATTCCCGGCAGGTTTTCGGTCCCGGCCCGCCAGCCGCGCTCCTGCCCACCGCCGCGCATCGGCTTGTCGGCGAGTTCGAGCGCGCCGGTACGGAAGACAATGGCCCCGATACCCTTCGGCCCGCCGATCTTGTGCGCCGAGAGCGTCAGCACATCAACGCCGAGCGCCGCTATATCGATGGCGATCTTGCCGGCGGCCTGCACGGCGTCGCTATGCATGAGCCCGCCATGGCGATGCACGATTTCGGCCGCCTCGGCGATCGGCTGGATCACGCCGGTCTCGTTATTGGCGAGATGGATCGAGACGAGCGCGCGGGCGCCGGGGTTCTCGGCGACGAAACGCGCCAGCCGCTCATCGAGCCAGGCGAGATCGACGAGGCCATTGCCATCGACTGGGATTTCTTCCGCCACGCCGCGCGGGAAACGATGTCCATCGCGCACGCAGGCATGCTCGGTCACGCTGTGAAGGAGAAGCGTCGCGGGTGTCCGCACGCAGTCGCGCCCGCCATCGCAATCCATCAGGCCGGGCGAGAGGACGGCGGCATTCGCCTCCGTCCCGCCGCTGGTGAAGACGACGTTCGCGGCCTTGGCCCCGACGAGCCTGGCGACCTGCTCGCGCGCGCGCTCCATGGCGGCCCGCGCGGCGCGTCCCTCGCCATGGACCGAGGACGGATTTCCCGGCAGCGTCAGCGCATGCGCGACCGCTTCCACCACCTCCGGGCGCACGGGGGTTGTGGCGTTGTGGTCGAGATAGGCGCGTCCCGCCGTCACGATCCTGCTTGCTCCATCCTCGTCATCGGCGCCCACTGATACGAAATGCTTGAAATCGCACCTGTGCGCCGTGCTATAGCCGCCCATCCGAACCGGCCGGAACGGTCGAAACGCGGTTCGCTCTTGCGATCCAACGTTTTGTTCTCGACTTGTTCACGGCTGTTAGAACTATTCTAAGCGCTCTTCATCTAGGGCGCGCATGGTGGCGCCGTCAAGGGTGGCCGGGTTTCGAGCAGGCATGCGCCCGCTTTCTGCCCGCCCGCGCCGGCGCTGCCGCAAGAAGCGGTGAGACGATGCCAGAGGTTATCTTCAACGGGCCCGCAGGCCGGATCGAGGGTCGCTACCAGCCCGCGAAGAAGCGGGGTGCACCGCTCGCGATCATCCTGCATCCGCACCCGCAATTCGGCGGGACGATGAACAACCAGATCGTCTACAACCTGTTCTACACCTTCGTGAACCGCGGCTTCTCGGCGCTGCGCTTCAATTTCCGCGGCGTCGGCCGCAGCCAGGGCCATTTCGACCATGGCGCGGGCGAGCTCTCGGACGCCGCCGCAGCGCTCGACTGGATGCAGGCGCTCAACCCCGAGGCCAAGAGCTGCTGGATCTCCGGCGTCTCCTTCGGCGCCTGGATCGGCATGCAGCTGCTGATGCGCCGCCCGGAGATCGAGGGCTTCCTCTCGATCGCGGCGATGGCCAACCGCTACGACTTCTCGTTCCTCGCGCCCTGCCCGTCCTCCGGCCTGTTCGTCCATGGCTCCGAGGACCGCGTCGCGCCGGTCAAGGAAGTCATGGCGGTGATCGAGAAGGTGAAGACCCAGAAGGGCATCCAGATCGAGCATACGGTCGTGGACGGCGCCAACCACTTCTTCGACGGCAAGGTCGATGTGCTGATGAGCCAGGTCGGCGCCTATCTCGACGCCAAGGTCGGCCCGGAGATCCTCAAGACCGAGCAGGAACAGGTCTGAGCGCCGCCTTGCGAATAACAACCGCGTCATGCTCGCCCTTGTGGCGAGCATCCACATCTTGAACCCCACCCCTCCAAGGGGAAGACGTGGATGGTCGGGACAAGCCCGACCATGACGGCAAAACTGAAAAGTCATCGAGCCCCGCCATGACCACCTACAAGTCCGATTTCCTGCGCGTCCTCGACGAGCGCGGCCTCATCCATCAGGTCTCCGACGCGGAAGGCCTCGATGCTCTGTGCCGGCAGGGAACCCAGACGGCCTATGTCGGCTATGACGCGACGGCGACGTCGATCCATATCGGCAACCTGATCTCGCTGACGATGCTCTACTGGTTCCAGGAGACCGGTCACCGCCCGATCACGCTGATGGGCGGCGGCACCTCCATGGTCGGCGACCCCTCCTTCCGCGACGACCAGCGCAAGCTGCTCACGGTCGAGGAGATCGCCACCAATATCGAGAGCATCAAGCGAGTCTTCGGCCGCATCCTGCGCTATGGCGACGGGCCGACCGATGCGATGATGGCCAATAATGCAGATTGGCTCTTGAAGCTGAACTATGTCGAGTTCCTGCGTGATGTCGGCCGGCATTTCTCGGTCAACCGCATGCTCTCGTTCGATTCGGTGAAGCTGAGGCTCGACCGCGAGCAGTCGCTGTCCTTCCTCGAATTCAACTACATGATCATGCAGGGCTACGACTTCACGGAGCTCAACCGGCGCTATGGCTGCCGCCTGCAGATGGGCGGCTCCGACCAGTGGGGCAACATCATCAACGGCGTCGATCTCTCGCACCGGATGGGCGGCCCGCAGCTCTACTGCCTGACGACGCCGCTGCTGACGACTTCGTCGGGCGCCAAGATGGGCAAGACCGCCAATGGCGCGGTCTGGCTCAATGCCGACGTCTTCAGCCCCTATGATTTCTGGCAGTATTTCCGCAACACCGAGGATGCCGATGTCGGCCGCTTCCTCAAGGTGTTCACGCGCCTGCCGCTGGACGAGATCGCCAGGCTCGCCGCGCTCGGCGGCGCCGAATTGAACGAGGCGAAGAAGATCCTCGCCACCGAGATCACGGCGATCGTCCATGGCCGCGAGGCAGCCGAGGCCGCCGCCGAAACCGCACGCAAGACCTTCGAGGAAGGCGCGCTTGCCGCCGACCTGCCGAGCGTCGCGATCGCGCGGGCTGAGATCGAGCCGGGCGTCGGTGTGCTCACCGCCTTCGTCAAGGCCGGGCTCGTGCCCTCGACCGGCGAGGCCCGCCGTCAGGTCAAGGCCGGGGGCCTGCGTGTCAACGACGTGGTGGTTACGGACGAGCGTGCCTCGCTCGGCCTCGGCGATCTCACCTCGGAAGGCGTGATCAAGCTCTCTTTCGGCAAGAAGAAGCACATCCTGCTGCGGCCGGAATAAGCTCTCCACCTGTCCTCCCGTGCGCGGTGCAGCGCGCAGCGATGCGCCGCAGACACGGGACCGCGCGACGAGAAGGCGCCTTTCCTGCGGACGGTCCCGCATCTGCGCAGCAGCACTTCGTGCCGCAGCGCGTGCGGGAAGACACGCGCCTCAGCGCGGCTGCGTCTGCCGGGGCTGGACCGGCTTCTGCGCCGGGGCGCCGCCGAGCGGATCGACGAAACGGCGCAGGATGCCCGGCGCCAGGGCCGAGAGCGGATTGATCGACATGGTCGGCGCACTCGCCGCGCCCGAGATCCGGAAGTTCACGGCGAAGAGCCCGCCATACTGGCTGCCGCCGCCGAGCAGCGCACCGACCACCGGCACCTGCGCGAAGGCGTTGTTGAAGGCGTAGCCCGGCACGAAGGTCCCGCCGATATCGACGCGGTCGCGGCCGTAATCGACATGGCCCTGCAGCGTGAAGCCGACCTGCTGCCCCCAGATCACCATCTCGGAGACATCGAGCCGGCTGGCAGAGCGGGTGAACTCGGCCTTGAGCTTGGTGAAGGCGACTTCGCTGACATCGATGCGCGGCTCAGCCGCACTGTCGCCGGTAAAGGTGCTCGCCGGCTGCGAGCTGACAACGCGGCGCAGCGCCGGTTCGTCCCGAACCAGGAAATTGCGGAACAGCAGGTCGCCGCTCTGGCTCTCCCCCGGCCCCAATGTCAGCACGAGATCGCCGCCATGGGCCTTGTTGTAGAGGTCGAGGAAGCGCAGCAGCGAGCCCCCGTTTTCCGACTGTACGATCAGCTTCCCGCCCTCGCCCTGCCGGCCTTGCCGGGCCGAGACATCGGCCCGGCCGATCCGCCCCTGGAAGTTGGCCGAGCGGATTTCGCCGCCACGCTTGGCGAATTTCAGGGTTCCGTTGGTGATAGCCTCGTTGTTGAAGCCGGTCAGGATCGGTACGTCGAGATCGATATCGTAGTCGCCGCCCTTGGCTCCGGACTTGTCGCCCTTGCCAGATGAGCCCGGGCCTTGCAGGTCCTTGATGAAGGGGCGCAGGTCCGCGACAGCGCCGCGCACCGTCAGCTTGACGACATTGCCGTCGCGCTTGGCATCGATCTTGAGGTTGTCGCCGGGCGAGAGGCGGAACTGCGAGAAGCTCGCGCTGTCCAGCCCGTTCTGCTTGTTCAGCTCCATGCGTCCCTTGATCAGGGCCGAGCCGGCCTCGAATGAAAAATCCTCGAGATCGGGCCCGTCCGGGTCGGCGACATAGGCGAACGAGACCTTGCCGGGCCGCCCCGCCGGCTTGCTCAGGCCCGGCACGACGCCGTCGAGGGCGACCTTGGCCAGGTCGATCTCGACGCGCGGCGGCTGCTCCGTGCCCTTGCCGAGCGGCTTGACCACCCTCACCGGCAATGTCCCGGAAATGCCGGTGTCGCTCCCGAAGCCGCGCCGCTGCCGCGCGGCCGCATCGAGCGCGAGCTGGAGCGTCGCCTCGCCCTGGCCCTTGCCGTTCTGCTTGAGCTCGACCTGCGCCTTGTCACCACCGACGCGCGCATCGCCGCGCAGCAGCAGCCCGTTGCGGTCGACATTGACGGCGAAGGTACCAGAATCGAGCTTCTCCGTGCCCAGCAGCGTATCAGACGCGACATTCGCAAGCGTGCCCGTGGCGGTGACAATGACCTCGTCCGGCTTCAGGTCGTCTGCGAGCGGCAGAGCGATGCCGACCTTCAGGTCGCTCGTGCCCTTGATCGCCGCCGGGTCGATCTTGCCGGGGGTGAAATCTTTCAGGGATGGGAAGGCGAACAGCGCCGCCAGCGCATCCATCGAGCCGAGCGAGCGGAAGCCGATCCGGGCCTGCGCGCGAAGCTGATGATAATCGGGCATGGCAAAGCTGCCCTCGCTCAACTGAAGCTGGCGGCCACCGCCGAGCTCAGCCGTGGCCTTGCCGATGGCGAGCTGGACGGTGCGCCCGCCGACGCGTCCGGTCACGGTCGCGTCCGTCAGAGGCGGAAGTCCCGGATCGGGAAGGTATCGGACCCGGTCGGCATCGATCATCACCGAGAGCGAGGTATCGGGCATGCCCTCGCCCTTGACCAGGCGGGCATGATCCTCCGGCGCCAGGTCGAGATCGACCGACAGCGACTTGAGCCGCCCCGCGGCGAGCTGGCGCCGCAGCGTGTCGTGCACCTGGGGCGAGGTGAAGCTCGGCCAGATCGCGAGGAGCGCGCGGGAATCGGAATTCGTCGCCTTGATCGCGAAGCGCTGCAGCGGAGAACCGTTCACCCGTTGGACCAGGGCCGACATGTCGACGGACGCGACCGGCCCGCGCAGGGACAACGAATCGATGGTCACGGCATTGTTGGCCTGGTCCAGCTTCAGCGTCGTTTTCAGGCTGTCGATCTGGACCGGCGGATCGGCGTCGATCCCGGCGAGCTGGCCCTTGCCGTCGAGCGCTATACGCCAACCGCCATCATCCTCCCGCAACGAGCCCGTTGCCGAAAACTGCGTGGCCCCGGCCTTGATCTCGCTGCGCACGATATTGAGCTCGGACAGGTCGGCGCCGCTCGCCAGCTCGAGATCGGCCGAATCCACCGCGAAGGGCGAGACCGGGCCTTCCGGGAAGCGCAGCGTGCCGGCACGAACCGCGATCCGCGCCGTGATGGACTTCTTGCCGTCCGAGGATTGCCGAAGCGTCGCACGGCCCTGCATCGGCAGGCCCTCGACCAGGACGCCGCCGGTCCCGAAGGCGAGCGCGACCACCTCGGCGGGCTCAAAGCGCAGGATATCGATATCGGCGCGCTGCGTGCCGTCGGGCTCGGTCGACATATCGACCGCCAATTCCTTCCAGCGCTGGCCGGTCCGCCCCTTCATCGTCATCCGCGTGCCACGCTCGGCGATGCGGGTCAGCCTGATCTCGACATCTTCCAGCCCGGCCTTCTGGCGCCCGTCCGGGTCGACGAGGGACAACCGCGCGCCGTTGATGCCGGCTTCCTCGAGCGCACCGAGGAGGCCGTCGCCGCGCGCCAGCGTCGAGATCGCGCTCATGATGCCGGTGAAGGCGTTCCATTGCGCGGCATCCGGCACGGTCGGCTGGGGTGGTGCCTCGGCCGGCGCCGAATCGGCATTGACCACCAGCGCGCCGTCCTTGGTGACGCCGAGCCGGACATTGACGCCGCGCAGATCGACGGAGACGAGCCGGATATCGCCCGTAAGCAGCGCCATCGGCGCATAGCCGAGGACGGCTTCGGGCGCCCGGATCACGGCGCCGCTGACATGCTGGAACGAAACCTGCCGCACCCGAAGCTGGGAACGTCCGTCGATACGGCCGAGCTCGGCGGCGGCGGCCGTGACTTTCCAGTCAGGACCGAGCCTCTCCTCGATGGCGGCGGTGATGCGTCCCTCGAAACCCGAGAGCGGAACGATGCCGGTGGCCAGCAGCGTCGCCGCCGCACCGGCCAGCACCACAAGGGCGACCGTGACGGCGACGCAGACCAGGGCGAGCCCGGCCTTGGCCCGCCGCTTCACGGCCGCGACATCACAGGCTTCGCCCGCGGGCGAAACATCGTCTTGCCCGGCAGCCGCAGCCTTTGCTTCGTGGTCGGCCAAAATCCGCGTGGTCCTCTTCGGCGCCTGTGCCGGCTCGTGTCAGGGTGCGGCCGATCGCCCCTTGCCGCAATCCCTGAAGGCGGCATGCATGTCGATGCGGTCAGACGAAGCGATTCGGCAATCCGGAAACGGAGGCATCCGACGTTTCGCTGGCTGCTGCCACGAGCCGCCCCGCCTTGCCGGGTCGAGCGCTCCATGCAGCGAGAAGGCGACGAAAGGAAGGCAATGGCCATGACTTTGCAGGAAGGCGATCCGGCGCCGGACTTCACGCTGCCCCGCGATGGCGGGGGCGAGATCAGCCTGAGCGCGCTGCGCGGTCGCAAGGTCGTGCTCTATGCCTATCCCAAGGACAACACCCCGGCCTGCACCGAGGAGGCGATCGCCTTCAACCGCCTGCGCCGGGAATTCACGGCCTGCGGCACGGAAATCATCGGCGTTTCGCCCGATTCGGCGAAGAAGCACGGCAATTTCAAGCGCAAGTACGAACTCGACTTCCCCCTGCTCGCAGACGAGGCGCAAGCGCTGGCGAACGCCTATGGCATATGGGTCGAGAAGAGCCTCTATGGCCGCAAGTATATGGGGGTCGAACGGTCGACCTTCCTGATCGATGCCGAGGGCCGCCTCGCCCGGATCTGGCGCAAGGTCAAGGTCGCCGGCCACGCCGAGGAGGTCCTCGCGGCAGCGCAGGCGCTTTGACGTTTTGAAGCATTGCAGAGGCGTTGCATCGGCCGGGATTTGCGAAAGATTAACCCTAACAATGTCTGATGACGGTATCGGCAGCGTGATTACCGGTTCCGCGTATGAATCATCAGTCCCAGACAGCCCCCGCCCTCTCGACCGTCGGCCTCGTCGTCCACAAGACCTATACGGTGCGCCGCTCCACCATGCTCGCGGGACTGGCCTGGCTGGCCCTGAGCACGGCCTGCAGCGGCGGCGCCGGCTGGTACATCCTCAGCCGCGACGATCTCGCCGCCAGGCTGATCGCCCGCGAGACCTCGCGCCAGTATGCCTATGAGGATCGGATTTCCGCGTTGCGGGCCGATATCGACCGCTACGCCAGCCGCGCCCTGCTCGATCAGGATGGGGTCGAGTCGCGCGTCGATGAACTCGCCAGCCGGCAGGCCGAGCTCGAATCGCGCCAGTCGCTGGTCGCCGCTCTGACCGACACCCTCCAATCCAGCGGCTTGATCCCGGCCGCGAAGCTGCCCCTGCGCTCGCAGATCATCAAGCCCGGCGAACCGATCCGCGCCTCCGGCGTGACCAGCTTCGCCCCGATCCTGCCGAACAAGCCGACGCCGGCGCCCGAGACGCCTTCGCTGCGTGGCGCCGATGGCGGCGCGGCGGGCGGCTGGCAATCCGGCGAAACCCCGCCGGCCGAACCGCCGGCCAAGCGCGTCGATGCCGCGCTGACCAGGCTCGACGGCGCCATGGCGAGAACCTCGGACGCCCAGCTTTCGGCCTTGAAAGACATGGACGAGCGTGTCGCGGCCGCTCAGAAGCGCCTGCGCAGCGCACTCGCCGAAACCGGGCTGGATCTCGAGCGCCTAGCCGCTCCGGCCTCCGCGACCGGCGGCATGGGCGGACCGTTCGTGCCGGTGAAGCTCGATCCGTCGGAAGGTCCCTTCGCGGCCACCCTCAACGCCCTCCAGCCGCGCCTGGCGGCGATCATGCGCCTGCGCGGGGTGATCGACCAGTTGCCGCTCGCCCGGCCGATGGCGGGCGACCACGACTTTTCCTCGAATTACGGCTACCGCACCGACCCGTTCACCCGCGGCCTCGCGATGCATACCGGCGTCGATTTCCGGGCCGAGACCGGCTCCTCGATCATGGCGACCGCGCCGGGCAAGGTCGTGGTCGCCGAGTACAATGGCGGCTACGGCAACATGGTCGAGGTCGAGCATGCCAATGGCCTGACCACCCGCTACGCCCATATGTCGGCGATCTCGGTCACGACCGGCCAGATGGTCAAGGCCGGCACGGTGGTCGGCCGGGTCGGGTCCACCGGCCGCTCGACCGGCCCGCACCTGCACTACGAAACCCGGATCAACGACGAGCCGGTCGACCCGACCCGCTTCCTGCGTGCCGGCGGCAAGCTGCTCGCGAACGCGCTCTGAGAGAACGCCCCTAAACGAAAAAGGCCGCGCTCGAAGCGCGGCCTTTTTGTTTGCAGTCCGGCTTGGAGCCCGAAGTCAGTCGATGTCCTCGACGTCGACCTGCGTTCCGTAGACGCGCTGTGCCAGCGACGCTTCCATGAAGGCGTCGAGATCGCCGTCGAGCACCTCGGACGGCGCCGTCGAGCTGACGCCCGTGCGCAGGTCCTTCACAAGCTGGTAGGGCTGCAGCACATAGGAGCGGATCTGGTGGCCCCAGCCGATATCGGTCTTGGAGGCCTGCTCGGCATTCGCCTTGTCCTCGCGCTTCTTCAGCTCAACTTCGTAGAGGCGGGCGCGCAGCATGTCCCAGGCCTTGGCCCGGTTCTTGTGCTGCGAGCGCTCCTGCTGGCAGGACACCGCGATGCCGGTCGGGATATGCGTGATGCGCACGGCCGAATCCGTCGTGTTGATGTGCTGGCCGCCGGCCCCCTGCGCCCGATAGGTGTCGATGCGGCAGTCCGATTCGTTGATGTCGATGACGATGCGGTCGTCGACGACGGGATAGACCCAGATCGACGCAAACGAGGTCTGGCGTCTCGCATTGGAGTCGAAGGGCGAGATGCGCACCAGCCGGTGCACGCCCGATTCGGTCTTCAGCCAGCCATAGGCGTTATGGCCCTTGAACTGGAGCGTCGCCGACTTGATGCCGGCCGTGTCGCCGTCCTGGTATTCGAGCGTCTCGACCTTGAACTTCCGCCGCTCGCCCCAGCGCCGATACATGCGCAGCAGCATCTCGGCCCAGTCCTGGCTCTCGGTGCCGCCCGCGCCGGGATGGATCTCGACATAGGTATCGAGCATGTCGGCCTCGCCGGAGAGCAAGGTCTCGACCTGGAGGCGCGCCGCCTCGTCCTGCACGGCCTTGATCGCCTGCTCGCCCTCGGTGACGGTGGCGTCGTCGCCTTCCATCTCGCCGAGCTCGATCAGCGTCAGCGCGTCATCGAGCTCGCGTTCGAGCTTGATGATGCCCTCGATCTGGGTTTCCAGCGAGGTGCGCTCGCGCATCAGCTTCTGCGCGGTTTCGGCATCGTTCCAGAAATCGGGCCCCTCGGAGAGGGCGTTGAGTTCCGCTAGGCGGCGCTGGGCTTGATCCCAGTCAAAGATGCCTCCTCAGCAGTCCGATCGACTGCTTGGCGTTATCGAGCTGCGTTTGGATTTCGGGGCGCATGATTCCGTCTGAACGTCCTTGTGAACTGAGCTTGGGGGCTGAGATAGGGGCGAACGCGCCGGCTGTAAACGCCCGCGGCATCATCCGGCCGCCACAGTGGGAACATAGCCCCCAAAAGACAGCGCCCGGAGATGAACTCCGGGCGCCTGAAATCATGTGTGCGGCGTTCAGTACAGCCCGCCGGTACCGGAACCGACGGCGCGGCCGCCACCACCCGGACCGACATTGAGCGGCGCGCTGCCGTCACCGGCGGCGCCGATCACCGAATAGCTGTCCGGCGGCGCCGTGCCCGGCTTGAAGGCTTCGAGGATGCCGCCTTCGCCGCCGGCACGCATGCCGCTGCGAGGGTCGACGCGGATCAGCTTGATGCCGGCCGGAACACGGAACGGCGTCGCCGGCTTCTCCTTCAGCGCCACACTCATGAAGTCGCGGAAGATCGGCGCCGCGTACTGGCCGGCCGTCGCCGATGTGCCGAGCGATTTCGGCTTGTCGAAGCCCATATAGACGCCGACGGCGAGGTCCGGCGAGAAGCCGACGAACCAGACGTCCTTGGCATCGTTGGTCGTGCCGGTCTTGCCGGCGAGCGGCTTGCCGACGGACTTGACCACCGTCGCCGTGCCGGCATTGACCACGCCTTCGAGGATCGAGACCATCTGGTAGGCGGTCAGCGGGTCGAGAACCTGCTCGCGGTTGTCGACCAGGCGCGGTTCGGGCTGGTTCGCCCATTTCTCGGCGTTGCAGCCCTCGCAGACCCGCTGGTCGTGCCGGAAGATCGTCGAGCCCGAGCGGTCCTGGATACGGTCGATCAAGGTCGGCCGGATGCGCTTGCCACCGTTGACCAGCATCGAATAGGCCGCGGTCATACGCATCACGGTCGTCTCGCCGGCACCGAGCGACATCGACAGCACCGGCTGGAGGTCGTCATAGATGCCGAAGCGGCGGGAATACTCCGCGATCAGCGGCATGCCGACATCCTTGGCGAGCCGCACCGTCATCAGGTTCTTCGAGAACTGGATGCCGTAGCGCAGCGTGCGCGGGCCGGTCGACTTGCCGTCGTAGTTCTCCGGCCGCCACATCCCGAGGCCTGGGCCCTGATCGACCTCGATCGGTGCGTCCAGGATGATGCTGGACGGGGTGTAGCCGTTGTCGAGCGCGGTCGCGTAGACGAAGGGCTTGAACGAGGAGCCGGGTTGACGCAGCGCCTGCGTCGCGCGGTTGAACTCCGACTGGTCGTGGCTGAAGCCGCCGACCATGGCGAGCACGCGGCCCGAAAACGGATCCATCGCGACGATGGCACCGTTGACCTCCGGCAATTGCCGCAGCCGCGCGAAGCCCGGCCGACTGTCCATCGGCTCGACATAGACGATGTCGCCGACCGAGACGGCCTGCGAGACGCGGGCGCGGCGGGTCCATTTGATGCCGTCGGCGGCGAGCGTCAGGATCTGGCGCTCCTTGTTGAGATGACCGGCATTGTCGCGCAGCGGATGCAGGCCGAGCCTGGCGCTGTCGCCGTTGACCTCGAGCACCACGGCCAACCGCCACGGCGCGACGTCGCCGAGCACCGGCAGTTCGCCGACAACCGTGCCCCACTCCTTGCCGCCGAGATCGATCTTCTGGATGGCGCCGCGCCAGCCGCGCGCCTCGTCGAAGCGCACGAGACCGTCGACCAGCGCCTTGCGCGCCATCAGCTGCGTCTTGGGATCGACCGTGGCACGGACCGAGAGGCCGCCTTCCAGCAGCTTCTTCTCGCCATAGCGGTCCTGCAACTCGCGCCGAATCTCCTCGGCGAAATAGCCGGCGGCGATCTGGTTCGGCGAGACCGTGCGCGGATTGACGCCGAGCGGCTGCTTCTTGGCGTTCTCGCCCGCCTCGCGCTTGACGTAGCCATTCTCGACCATGCGGTCGATGACGTAGTTGCGGCGCTCGATCGCGCGGTCGCGGTTGCGGAAGGGGTGGAGGTCGGTCGGCGCCTTCGGCAGGGCCGCGAGATAGGCCGCTTCCTGCAGATTGATCTCATGCACCGACTTTCCGAAATAGTTCAGCGCCGCCGCGGCGATGCCGTAGCTGCCCTGCCCCGGCGCCGGCGCGCCGAGATAGATCTCGTTCAGGTAGAGTTCGAGGATCTTGTCCTTCGAGTAGGTCGATTCGAGCTTCAGCGCGACGAGCGCCTCGCGGATCTTGCGCTCGATCGACTGTTCCGGGCTCAGGAAGAAGTTCTTCGCGACCTGCTGGGTGATGGTCGAGGCGCCCTGCGGGCGGCGATTCGCGCCGCGGTTGCGGAAATTGGAGATCGCGGCACGAACCAGGCCTTCCGGATCGACGCCGACATGCTTGTAGAAATTCTTGTCCTCTGCCGAGAGATAGGCGTCGACGACGAGCTTCGGCACGGCCTGGATCGGCAGGTAGAGGCGCCGCTCGCGCGCATATTCGGCGATCAGGCTGCCGTCGCCCGCATGGACGCGGGTCATCACCGGCGGCTCGTAATTCCGGAGCTGGGCGTAGTCCGGAAGGTCGCGCGAGTAATGCCAGATCAATCCGCCCGCGATGGCGGCGCCGATCACGAAAGCGATCGCGCCGGCGGCGAACAACCATCCGAAGATTCGCAGAATGAACCGCATCTCAGGCCCTGGACCCCGTAACTGCCATCGGCTGGCGCCAAATCAGGGCGCTTCGCAAATCATAGCTATAACATGACGGAGATGGCGGAACCGTGGCCTCACGACCACATTCCGTATCATCTAGCACCGTCCTTGCGAGGCCGCGCTGTCATCCCGTGCGCGCTGCGGCATGAAATGCCGCTGCGCAGACACGGGACCGCGTGCCGCTTCGTACTCCGATCCTCCTCGCCGCCCGACAAGGCGCCCCTTCCGGGTGGCGGTCCCGTGTCTGCGCAGCGGCACTGCGCGCCGCAGCGCGCACGGGATGAAAGCCTGGCTTTGCCGGACATCACAGCCCGACCTAGGTGTTTAGTTCCGGCTTTCCGCCGCCTTGCCGACCGAGGCCCGCTCGCGGGCGACATAATCGTCGATCGCGGCCGAGACCGCCGCCACGGCCTTGCCGCGCCATTCCGGCGAATTCAGCAGTTCGGCGTCCTTCGGGCTCGACATGTAGCCGAGCTCGATCAGAACCGACGGCACATCCGGCGCGCTCAGAACCCAGAACCGCGCCGAGCGCAGCGGAATCTTGTGCATCTTGATCGAACCGCCGAGCTTCTCGACCAGATTGCGCGCGAAAACCCCGGTGAAGGTCCGTGTCTCGCGCCGGGCGAGATCCATCAGGATGCCGGCGACGTCCTGCAACTCCTCGCTGGTCTCCAGGCCGGCGACGGCATCGGCCTCGTTCTCCTTGGCCGCGAGCCGGGCGGCCTCCGCGTCGGTCGCGCGCTCGGAACGCGTATAGACCGTGGCGCCGCGCACCTCCTGGGCCTGGGACAGCGAATCGGCATGAATCGAGATGAACAGATCGGCCTGCTCTCCGCGTCCGATCTGCACGCGATCGCCGAGCGAGACGAAACGGTCGTCGTCACGGGTCATGACGACCCGGTAGCGGCCGCTGGATTCAAGCTGATCCTTGAGCGCCTTGCCGAAGGCCAGCACCACCGTTTTCTCGGCGATGGCGGCGACGGTCGCGCCGGGGTCGATGCCGCCATGGCCGGGATCGATCACGATGGTGCGGCGGGTCTCGCCTGCCGCCTTGGCGGGCACGGGAGCGGGAGCGGCGGGCGCCGGCTTGAGCACCTTGCCGGCCTCGGCGAGGAAATCCGCCCGTGCCGCCTTCTTCAATTCGATCGTCAGCTCGCCGAAGCCGCCGCGCACCGTCTTCACCTCCGCCCTGGCGATGGTCGCGGGATGGGACAGATCGATGATGATTCGGGCCTTGTCGGCGGTGAACAGGCCGAAGCGATAGCCGCTCACGAAACCGGCACTACGCCTGGCGGCGGGCTGGATCTGGAAATTGGTCGAAGGCAGTTCGACGATGATGCGGTCTGGCCCGGCCTGCACCCAGGCATCGACCGCAACCGACGAAGACAACGTCATCGTGAGGCGAACGGTCTCGCCGGCCTGCTCGATGCGGGCGTCGGTCGCAACCGGGTATTCGCTCTGCGGCCGCGGCTCGGCCTTCGTCTGCGCCGATACCGGCATGGCGACGACCACCAGCAGGCAAGCAACCGCCAGCGCGCTCCGCAGCGCCCGCAATCGCCACGGCGCATCGTAACGGCTCGAATCGGCGCGGTGGAGGCACGAGAACAGCTGAAAAATCCCGTCTCTTATTACGAGGGTTTAACCATAACGGAGCTGAAATCCTAACAGCCCGTTACCACCTCTTCCCGAGACCGTGAACTGCCCTGCCGAGGGCCGGGTGCGATGCAGCCGTCATGTGACTTGCAAATCACCATCACCTGTCTGTAATGGAACAGGTTGCTTGTCAGCCTGCCCGAGAGACACATCCGGATCGTGCGATCCGTCGGCGTCCGAAGCAGGTTGGGCTGCCGCTCCTCCTCGGAGCGACGGCAACAAGACGACCGCAACGGATCGTCCGCAGACGGTTGGCATCGGGATTGCGTGTTTTCTGCGCCCTGCCCTGTCTTGCGAGCGTGCAAACGCGATGCGCCTGGCTGCCTGGCCGGAGCATCGCAGGTCAGGACAGATGACGGGGCATAAGACGCCGCTAGCACCATCGGTGAACCGTCCGAACCTGCGGAACCGCGCCGGGCTTGCCGCCCGAGTGGCTGTTCCGAGCCGCCTTCCTGTCTCGACCGCTTCCTCCTCCCTCCTGCAACATGCCGGCTTTCTCCGGCCTTCTCGCGGCGCCCTTGCACGCGGCAGCGGATTCGCATCCGTAGCCGCGCAGCCTTGGTTGGCGGCCGCGCCAATGGAAATTTCTTATGGCCAACAAGATGCTTATCGATGCCACCCACCCGGAGGAGACCCGGGTCGTGGTGGTCCGCGGATCCCGCGTCGAAGAGTTTGATTTCGAGTCTGCAAGCCGAAAGCCGCTCCGCGGCAATATCTATCTCGCCAAAGTGACCCGCGTGGAGCCCTCGCTCCAGGCGGCCTTCGTCGAGTATGGCGGCAACCGCCACGGCTTCCTCGCCTTCTCCGAGATCCATCCCGACTACTACCAGATTCCGGTCGCCGACCGGCAGGCGCTGCTCGAGGACGAGGCCCGCGCCGAGCGTGACGAGGAGCGCGACGAGGAGCGCCGCGAGAAGCGCGGCCGCCGTGACCGCGGCCGTCGCGGCGATCGCGACAACCGCGCCAAGAAGGCTGCCGCCGACGAGACCGTCTCGGCCGAGGTCGAGGCGACCAGCGAGGATGTACAGGTCGAGACCGACGGCAAGGAAGCCGCGATGGTCAACGAGGGCGGCCCGGCCTTCGGCGAGTTCTTCGCCCCGGACGTCGCCGAATCGACCACCGAGGATGCCGCCCCGAACGCGGCTCCGCTGACCTTCGAGACCGTCGAGGCGAGCGTCTCGGTCGAGGAGACCGTCGTTTCGGCCGAAGCGCCGGAGAGCGCTGCGGCTGAGGCCCGCAAGCGCTCCGAGGACGATGGCGACGACGAGAACGGCGACGAGGACGCCGAGGAGGCTCCCGAGCAGCTCGGCGGCGGCGACGCGCTCGACGACATGCCGGAGCGCCCGCAGCGCCAGTCGCGCCGCCAGTACAAGATCCAGGAGGTGATCAAGCGTCGCCAGATCATCCTGGTGCAGGTCGTCAAGGAAGAGCGCGGCAACAAGGGTGCGGCGCTCACCACCTATCTCTCGCTCGCCGGCCGCTATTCGGTGCTGATGCCGAACACCGGCAAGGGCGGCGGCATCTCGCGCAAGATCACCAATGCCGAGGACCGCAAGCGCCTGAAGGAGATCGCCCAGGAGCTGGAGGTCCCGGAGGGGATGGGCCTGATCCTGCGCACGGCCGGCGCCTCGCGCACCAAGGTCGAGATCCGGCGCGACTACGAATATCTGATGCGCATGTGGGAAAGCGTGCGCGAGCTGACGCTGGCCTCGGTTGCCCCGGCGCTGGTCTATGAGGAGGGCAACCTCGTCAAGCGCTCGATCCGCGACCTCTACAACAAGGATATCGACGAAGTTCACGTTGCCGGCGAGAACGCCTATCGCGAGGCCAAGGACTTCATGCGCATGCTCATGCCGAGCCATGCCAAGAGCGTGAAGCCCTATCGCGAGCAGACCCCGCTCTTCGCCGCGTTCGGCGTCGAGAGCCAGCTCGACGCGATGTTCTCGAACACGGTCACGCTGAAGTCGGGCGGCTACCTCGTCATCAACCAGACGGAAGCGCTGGTCGCGATCGACATCAATTCGGGCCGCTCGACCCGCGAGCACAATATCGAGGACACCGCCCTCAAGACCAATCTCGAAGCGGCGGAGGAAATCTCCCGCCAGCTGCGCCTGCGCGACCTCGCCGGCCTCATCGTGATCGATTTCATCGACATGGAGGAGAACCGGAACAACCGCGCCGTCGAGAAGAAGCTGAAGGAGTGCCTGAAGGACGACCGCGCCCGCATCCAGGTCGGCCGCATCTCGGCCTTCGGCCTGCTGGAGATGTCGCGCCAGCGCATCCGCACCGGCGTGCTCGAATCATCCTCGGTGCCCTGCCCGCATTGCGCCGGCGCCGGCATGATCCGCTCGACCCCGTCGGTCGCGCTGCAGATACTGCGCGCGCTGGAGGAGACGCTGATCAAGAGCGCCTCGCATAACCTCACCGTCCGCACGCGGCCGGAGGTCGCGCTCTACGTCCTCAACCAGAAGCGCGCCCATCTCACCGATCTCGAGACCCGCTTCGCCATCGCGATCACGATCTCGACCGACGCCAACCTGCTCGGCACCCGCTATTTCGAGGTCGAGCGCGGCGAGTTCGTCGGCAATGAAGGCCGGATCATCCCGACCAGCTTCAAGGCCGAGGCGATCGCGTCGGATGTCGACGACGAGGCGCTTGACGCCGCCGCGGAAGCGGCCGCTCTCGACGCCGAGACCGGCGGCACCGAGACTGCCGCCGACGAGGCCCAGGCCGAACGTGGCGAGGGCGAGAACGGTCGTCGCCGCCGCCGTCGTCGGCGCCGTCGGCGTGGTGGCGAGCGTGACGATCAGGGCCAGCAGCTCGAAGGCGCGCAAGGCGATGACGAAGGCGACGAGGGCGAGGAAGACGGCGATGAAGCCGTAACCCCGGCCGCGGCCGAGCCCGTCGCCGAAGCGGCTCCGGAGCCGGTCGTCGAGGCGCCTGCCGCCGAGACCGCCAAGCCGAAGCGCAGCCGCGCCCGCAAGCCGAAGGCCGAGGCCGCCAAGGAGACCGAAGCCAAGGCCGAGACGGTCGCGGCAGAGGCTGCTCCCGCCGAGGCCGAGAAGCCCAAGCGCAGCCGCTCGCGCAAGAAGGTCGTGCCGATCACCGAAGGTGGTGAGGCCGCCGCGGAAGCCGCTCCGGCGCCCGTCGAGGCGAAGGCCGAGGCTTCGGTCGCCGCTGCTCCCGAGGCTGTCGCAGCCCCGGCCGAGCCTGCCCCGGTGCCCGAGCCCGCCCCGGTCAAGACCCCGGCGGAGGAGCCCGTCGCGGTCGTGCTGACCGAGCCGGACCCGAACCGGCCCAAGCGCGGCGGCTGGTGGAACCGGCTCGCCGGCCGTTCCTGATCGCAGCGCCCAAATCCGATGAATGACGAAGCCCGCTGCGATCCGCAGCGGGCTTTCTGTTTTCACGGGCGGATAAACCAGCCAGAATTGCCGCCCGGAGACCGATCCACTTCAGGCAGGAGCCGATACCGCCGCCACGCAATCGCGAGCGTCTCGTCATGATTGCGCTGATCGCCATCGGCCTGCTCGGCCTCGCCTATCCGGCCTGCTCGGCCTCGCCTATCTCGCACGGAGTGCGATCGGCTGGTTCGGCGTGGGCATGCTCGGGCTGCTGGTGCTTTTCATCGCGCTCAGGGTCGAGCTTGAGGGCGACCGTCCCGTCGGCACGCAAACGACGCCTACGCTTTACGCCGATCATTTCCACGCCGAGCGCGCGCAAAACCCTGCCGAGCGGGCGGGCCGGCGCGCGGAGGTTGCAGCCTTCACCTCCTCGGCGCGCCTGTTCGCCTATGCCGGCGCCCTCCTCGCCGTCATAGGCTTCGGGCTGGTCTTCCTCGGATGGGGGCGCTCCGGCTTCTCGGAGCTGTTCGATCTGTTCGGCGGCACGCTCTGGAACTCTGTCCAGAGGGGCAGGCCCTGGTAGGGACGAGCCCAGCCGATCCGCCGATGGCGACGATCAGCCCATCTCAACCCGGGACTGGCGCAAGCGGGACCGGCGGCGGCACGGCCTTGATCGCGGCGGCCGCCTGGCTCTGCGAACCGCCCTCGCCGCCGCGCACCGTGACGGCGTTCGAGGCGAAGGGCACATGCGCGTCGTTGAGGGCGCGATAGACCCGCTTCAGCGACTCCCGCTGCAGCATCGAGGACTGGTTCGGCTTGCTGGTGAATTTCAACCGGATCACGATGGCGCTGTCGGTGATGTCGGCGACGCCCTGCATCTTGAGCGGGGCGATGAAATGCGGCCCGTATTCGGGGTCCTCCATCAGCGCGATGCCGGTCTTCTTGATCGCCTTGCGGGCCTGCTCGATATCGGCGGAATGGTCGAGACGGACATTGAATTTGATCGTCGCCCAGTCGCGGCTGGCATTGGTCAGCGACTGAACCTGGCCGAAAGGCACGGTGTGTATCTGGCCGCTCTGGTGGCGCAACTGCATCGAGCGCAGCGAAATCTTCTCGACCGTGCCCTTGAGCCGGCCGGTATCGACATATTCGCCGACGCGGAAGGCGTCCTCCAGCATGAAGAACACGCCGGAGACGATATCGCGCACCAATGCTTGCGAGCCGAAGGAAAGGGCAAGGCCGAGGATGCCGAAGCCGGCGAGCAGCGGGCCGATATCGACGCCCAGCCGCGACAGCACGATGAGGATGGTGAGGCCGAGCACCGCGCCCAGAACGACGCCGCGCAGGACCGGCAGCACCGTCGCCAGCCGGCTCGGCACGCTCTCCTCATGCGCAACATCCTCGTCGCCAGGTCCGACGACGCGCCGCCGCGGCGTATAGGCATCGAAGAACGCATGCAGGAAGACGAGCGCCACCCAGCCGATGAAGGCGAAGATCGCGACACCGGCCGTCTGGCGCATCACGGCGGCGAACTGCGCCGAACTGACGCCGAGCAGCAAGCCGGCCCAGAGGCGCGACAGCACGAAGAAGCCGGCGGCCCATAGCACGCCGACAGCCGCCGCACGCAGGGCCGCGCCACTTGCGCGCATCATCGGGGTGACACCTTGCTCCGCCTCGCGCCGCATCGCATGGCAGCGCAGCAGGCTGGCAACGCCGACGGCGAGGATCGGGATCAGGACGATCGCCACCTGGGTCATCGCCGAGGCTTCGGCCCAGCGCCCGCCATTCGACATCATCGCGGCGGCGCTGCTGACCATCCACAACAGGGCCGTCGTGGCGATGTAGAACCAAGCCGTACCGGTCGCGATCAGCCGCCGGATCGGGCCGGGCTCGGAGGAGCCCGACAGGATCAGCGCAGCGAGATCGTGCCGCCCGTCATGGAACCACCAGATCTTGAACAGCGTGATGAGAAGACCTGTCAGCGCGATCAGCCCCGTCACGGGCCGCGGCCCCGCGCTGACATGGTGGGAAAGCAGGATGCTGGTCACGATCAGCGGCGTCAGGATCGCGTAGGCGACGAACCGCCGGAAATGCACCTCGGCGCGCGGCAGCGGCATGATCCGCCGTTCCGGCGCGCCGGGTGCGAGCAGGAAACGGCCGACAGCTATGTAGAGCGCGCCGATCGCCGCGCCGTTGGCGCTGGTTGTGAGAGCGATATTGGCGAAATCGCTCTCAGGCAGCCAGGCATTGCGGGTGACACGCGCCACGGCCAGGGCGAGCAGGAGTGTCGCGACATCCTGGAGCAGACCCCAGGACGAGGCGATGAGGCGAGGCGTGAATTCCGGCCCCGCAGGCTGCATCTTGCGCGCGAACCAGCGGGCGGTCGCGAGCCGGAAGGCGAAAGCGGCAGTGAGCGCAAGGCAGATGATGCCGAAGACGCGCCAGCCGGCGGTTGCTCCTTCGCGGCCATTGAGATTGCGCAGCCAGGCGCGCGCCCAGCTGTCCGGCAGTTCGCCGATAGCGGGAATCGAAGCGCCGCCATATTCGACACCGTCGATAAAGCGGTCGACGAGGGCGCTAACCTCGGCCTGGAAGCCTTCCTCATCCGCCATCGACAGAGCGGGCGCGGGCTGAGTGGCGGCGGGCTTCGCCTTCCCGGCGGGCTCAGCCGGTGTCGCCGCAACGGGGACTGCGGTCGCGCCGCCGACCCTGATCTCGACCTGTCGCCCGGGAGCCGACAGGGCATCGACCATCTTGCGGATCGCCTCGGGCGTCTCGTCGCCGCGCAGGTTGAGAACCACGGAGGGCGGGCCCTCGGCCATCGCTGGCGCGCCCGGCGAGAGACATGCGAAGGCGAGCGCCAGCCAGCCGAACAGCACAGCTGGCCGGACAATGCTACGCCGCGGGACGGTTCCGCCCGGTGCAGCGACGTTCATGGCAGGTCTCCGTGCTATCCCCAGGACGCAGAATGCTGAGGTTTCGCTAAATCTTGCAAGCCATTCGCGTGGCCGGGCGAAGCTTTCGTCAGCGCTTCTTCATCCAGCCGCCGATCCGCATCACCGCGTCCTCGCATTCACTGAGCGAACCAGCGAAGGAAAGCCTGATCGTGCGCGCGCCGCGCGCCTCGTCGAAATCGAGCCCGGGCGTGATCGCGACGCCGGCCTCCTCGAGAACGCTGCGGCAGAAGGCCATGGAATCGTTCGAGTATCGGCCGATGTCGAGATAAATGTAGAAGGCGCCGTCCACCGGCAGGAAGTCGCCGAGACCGATCTCCGGCAGCGCTTTCAGCAGGAAGGCCCGGTTTTGCGCATAGCCCGCCTTGATCGCCTCGCATTCCTCCGTCGCGTCGAAGGCCGCCTCGCCCGCCACCTGGCTGAGATAGGGCACCGAGATCGAGAAATTCTGCTGCAACCGCTCGATCGTGCGCACAAGGCGCTGCGGCACCACGAGCCAGCCGACACGCCAGCCGGTCATGCAGTAGTACTTGGAGAAGGAGTTGACGATGATCGCGTCGGGATCGGCGGCGAGCGCCGTCGTCGCCGGGGTCTCGTAGGTCAGGCCGTGATAAATCTCGTCAGAGATGTACCAGAGCCCGAGCTTGCGGCAGCAGGCGGCAACATCCGCGATGGCCTCCGGCGTCATCACCACGCCGGTCGGGTTGGCCGGGCTCATGGTCAGCACGCCGGCCAGCGGCTTCTCGCGGTGGGCGCGCTCGATCAGGTCCGGCGTCAGCGCGAAGCGCGTCTCGGGGCCGACCTCGATCGCCACCGGCTCCAGCCCGAGCGCAATCAGGATGTTGCGATAGGCGGGGTAGCCCGGCGCGGTGATCGCGATCCGCGAACCCGGCTGGAAGCAGGCGAGGAAGGCGAGGATGAAGCCGCCGGACGAACCCGTCGTCACCACGACGCGCTCGGCCGCCACCTGGACGCCATAAGCATCCTGATAATGCCGCGCGATGCGTTCTCTCAGCGAATCCATGCCGAGCGCCTGCGTGTACCCGATCCGGCCATGCTCCAGCGCCTTGGCTGCTGCGGCGCGGGTCGAGGCCGGCGTAGGCGCCGAGGGTTGCCCGACCTCCATATGCACGACCGAGCCACCGCGACGCTCGATGGCCGCCGCCTGGTTCATCACGTCCATGACGATGAAGGGGGCGACGCGCTCGGCACGCTCGGCCAGAGCGGGCAAGGCGGCGGGCACGATCAGGGGCTTCGACATCGGCTTGTCCGGTTTCGCAAGGAGGCCCGCTCGCGTAGCCGAGCCTGTCGCGCCCTGCAACCATCGGCCGCATCCGGTGGCAGAGCTGTGATTTGACCTTCGCCCCCCGAACAACCACAACCTCGCGGCTGGAAACGCTGCTTCAGTCGCGGTTTTCCGCCTGGCGGCTTTGAAAGGATGACGAGATGGCTTTCCCGACCCTCATCAGCATGGCGCGTGCCTGCCTGCGGCCAGCTGCCGTCGCGCTGAGCCTCTGGCTCGCGGCTTCCGCCGCACCGGCCATGGCGCAGGGCCAGCCTCTCTCGCCCGAGCAGCGCAAGGCGGTGACAGATCTGATCCGCGAGACGATCCTGAAGAATCCCGAGATCATCCAGGACGCCCTGATCGAGCTGGAGCGCCGCAACACGGTCGCCCAGGCCGATGCCCAGCGCAGCGCGGTCGCGGCCGAGAAGGCCCGCATCACCGATCCGGCGACGTCCGTCATCATCGGCAATCCCGAGGGCGACATCACCCTCGTCGAGTTCATGGATTACAATTGCGGCTACTGCAAAAGGGCGATGGAGGACGTCACCGCGCTCTCCAAGGCCGATCCCAAGCTGCGCGTCGTGCTCAAGGATTTCCCGATCCTCGGACCTGATTCGGTCGAGGCCAGCCGCGTCGCCATCGCCGCCAAGAACCAGCTTCAGGGCCCGAAATATTTCGAGTTCCACAACAAGCTGATGGCCGTGAAGGGCAAGATCAATGCCGCCAAGGCGCTCGAGGTCGCCAAGGAAGCCGGCGCCGATGTCGCCCAGTTGAAGAAGGACATGGAGGCGCCGGCCACCAAGGCCGCGATCGCCGACACCGTCGCGCTTGGCGACCGCCTCGGCCTCACCGGCACGCCGGCCTTCATCATCGGCGACGAGATCGTCTTCGGCGCGGTCGGCCAGGCCGCTCTCAAGGCGAAGATCGATTCCGTGCGCCGCTGCGGCAAGACCGACTGCGCCGGCTGAACGACCGCCACCAACGAACCCGATAGGCCGGCAGGGTGCTTCAGGCTTCCCCTGCCGGCCTGCAACGTTTATGAGGGCGGCTCCTGCCGCCCGCGCGCGGTGCCGGAATCAACGCCACCTATGGTCGCCGTCCACGTCCTGAACGGACCCAATCTCAACCTGCTCGGAACCCGCGAGCCCGGAACCTATGGCGCGGTCACGCTGGCCGGCGTCGAGGAGCGCCTGCGCCGCAAGGCAGAGGCGGCGGGCGTCGATCTCACCTTCCGCCAGACCAATTTCGAGGGCGAGCTCGTCACCTTCATCCAGCAGGCGGGTTTGGCCGGCGCCGGCGTCATCATCAACGCGGGCGCCTATACCCACACCTCGGTGGCCCTGCGCGACGCGATCAAGGGCGTCGATGCGCTGGCGATCGAGGTCCATATCTCCAACGTGCATGCGCGCGAGGAATTCCGGCACCATTCCTATATGGCGCCGGTCTGCGTCGGCGTGATCTGCGGCTTCGGCGTCGCGAGCTATGATCTCGCTCTCGACGCGATCGTGCCGCTGCTGGAAAAGCGGGCGGCGAAGACCGCCTGAACCTTTTTGAACGGGAGCACGGCCAGGGCCGTCGCCTCCATCCGAATATCCGAAGAAGACGGTGATACCCGCCATGGCGACCAAGAGCCCGATCGACCCCGAACTTGTCCGCGAGCTTGCAGAGCTCCTGAACCAGACCGATCTCACCGAGATCGAGGTCGAAAAGGGCGATCTGCGCGTCCGCGTCGCCCGCAACATCTCCACGACCGTGCAGGTTCCCGCCGCTGCCCCGATGGTCGCGATGCCGGCCCCGGTCGCCGCCGCGGTTGCCGCTCCGGTCGAGGCCAAGCCGACCGCGGCCCATCCCGGCGCCGTGCCCTCCCCGATGGTCGGCACCGCCTATCGCCGCCCCTCGCCCGATGCCAAGCCCTTCGTCGAAGTGGGCAGCGTCGTGAAGCAGGGCGAGCGCATCCTGCTCGTCGAGGCGATGAAGACCTTCAACGACATCGTCGCGCCCCGCGCCGGCAAGGTCACGGCCATCATGGTCGAGGACGGCCAGCCGGTGGAATACGGCGAGCCGCTGCTGGTGATCGAGTGAGCGTGGCGCCGCGCGCCGCCGATTTGGATTTCAAGATGTTCGACAAGATCCTGATCGCCAATCGTGGAGAGATCGCGCTGCGCGTGCTGCGCGCCGCCAAGGAGCTCGGCATCGCGACCGTCGCGGTGCATTCCACGGCCGACGCCAACGCCATGCATGTGCGCCTCGCCGATGAGAGCGTCTGCATCGGGCCGCCGCCGGCCCGCGAGAGCTATCTCAACATCCCCGCCCTGATCGCGGCTTGCGAGATCACCGGCGCCGATGCGGTCCATCCCGGCTACGGCTTCCTCTCCGAGAACGCCCGCTTCGCCGACATCCTGGACCGGCACAACATCACCTTCATCGGCCCCAAGGCCGAGCATATCCGCTCGATGGGCGACAAGATCGAGGCCAAGCGCACCGCCAAGCGCCTCGGCATTCCCTGTGTGCCGGGCTCGGAAGGCGGCGTGGCCGACGAGGCCGAGGCGCTGCGCATCATCCGCGAGATCGGCCTGCCCGTCATCATCAAGGCTGCCTCCGGCGGCGGCGGCAAGGGCATGAAGGTGGTCCGCACCGAGGACGAGATCGCCGTCCTGCTCGCCACCGCTCGCAGCGAGGCCAAGGCCAATTTCGGCGATGACGCGGTCTATATCGAGAAATACCTCGAGAAGCCGCGCCATATCGAGATCCAGGTGCTCGGCGACGGCCGCGGCAACGCCATCCATCTCGGCGAGCGCGACTGCTCGCTGCAGCGCCGCCACCAGAAAGTCTGGGAAGAAGGCCCCTCGCCCGCGCTGAACGCCGGCGAGCGCGACCGGATCGGCGAGATCTGCGCCAAGGCGATGCGTGAACTGCAATATCGCGGCGCCGGCACGATCGAGTTCCTCTACGAGGACGGCGAGTTCTACTTCATCGAGATGAACACCCGCATCCAGGTCGAGCATCCCGTGACCGAGATGATCACCGGGATCGACCTCGTCAACGAGCAGATCCGCATCGCCGCGGGCGCCCCGCTCTCGCTCAGGCAGTCCGACATCGTCATCGAGGGCCATGCCATCGAGTGCCGGGTCAATGCCGAGCATCACGCCACCTTCCGCCCCTCGCCCGGTAAGATCGCCTCGTTCCACACGCCGGGCGGCCTCGGCGTGCGCGTCGATTCGGCGGCCTATCAGGGCTATTCGATCCCGCCGCATTACGACTCGCTCGTCGGCAAGCTGATCGTGCATGGCCGCAACCGCGACGAATGCCTGATGCGCCTGCGCCGTTCGCTCGACGAGTTCGTCGTCGATGGCGTCGACACGACGCTGCCGCTGTTCCGCACGCTGGTGCGCAACCCGGACATCCTCAACGGCGACTACAACATCCACTGGCTCGAGAAATTCCTCGCCGCCGGCGGCATGGGCGAGCCGGAAGCCTGAGGCTTCGGCAGCTCCCGAAATGAAAAAGCCCCTCGCGATGCGAGGGGCTTTTTTCTTGTCCACTGCTCTCGAATTCAAATCCACGTGTCATCCCGGGCGGAGCGAAGCCCAGACCCGGGATCCATGCCGGAGCGCTTCCATGAAAGGTTCAGGCATGGATCCCGGGTCTCCCTGCGGTCGCCCGGGATGACCCGCGTCGTCCTTGAAAACCGATACAGAAGCAGATCGCGCTCAGATCGTTTCCAGCAGGCCCTTCATCAGCGCCTGCCGCGGCGCGATGGACGAGATCAACCCGTATTCCTGCAACGTATGGGCGCCGTCACCGTCGATGCCGAGCCCGTCGAGGGTGGGCACGCCGAGTGCCGCCGTGAAATTGCCGTCCGAGCCGCCGCCGGTCATCGGGCAATCCTGCAGGTCGAAGCCGACATCGGCCGCGACCTTGCGCGCCAGCTCGAACAGCTCGGCCACGGCGTCCGACTTCTCGTAGGGCGGCCGGTTCATGCCACCGGTGATGCGGAGCTGAACATCCGGATCATGCGGTTTCAGGCTGAGGATGCGGTTCTCCATCATCGTGCCATCGGCGAGCGTAGTGACGCGGCAATCGACGCTGAACCAGGCATGCTGCGGAATGACATTCGCCGCTGTACCGCCGCCGATCAGCGCGACGCTGGTGGTGATGCCGCGCGCATAATCGGTCATGCCCTCGATCGCGAGGATCTGGTGCGCCGCCTCGCGGATGGCGCTGCGCCCGTCGGCATGTTTCGAGCCGGCATGGGCCGGACGCCCTTCCAGCCTGACGTCAAAGCGGCCGACGCCCTTGCGCGCAGTCACGATCTTGCCGCCCGAGCGCGCTGGCTCGGTGACCAGAACCGCCTTCGATCCCCGCCCGATCTCCTCGATCAGGGCCCGGCTCGTCGGCGAGCCGATCTCCTCGTCCGGCGTGAACAGGAAGGTCATCGGCCGCTTGGCCGAGCCTGCGACCGCGACCTGCTTGAAGGCCTGCAGGGCGAGCCAGGCACCGCCCTTCATGTCGTAGACACCGGGGCCGTAGAGCCGGTCTCCCTCGATCCTGACGGGTAATTCCTTGGCGCTGGTACCGACCGGATGCACCGTATCGAGATGCGACATCACGGCGACAGCGGGCTGGCCGTTGTCGAGACCGGCGCGCAGCACAACCATGTCGCCGAGCCCGTCGCGGCCGGGAATGCGCTCGACCGCGATCGGCAGCCCGGCGACCTCCTTCTGGACGAGGTCCATCATGCCGTTCAGGCCGGCAGGGTGGCTGGTGGGGCTTTCAAGCGCAACCCAGACGGAGAGCGCGGCGGCGGCGTCATGTTGATTCATGCCGAGATGTTCTCCGATGAGGGCGGTGACGCGCAAGGCGAGTTGCATGCGCCCTGCGCAGATCGGTAGCGCAACCGCCAGTGCAGGCCGGAACGACCGAGCCCGAGCGGTCTCGCGAAAGGTGCATGACGACGTTTCTGTGAAGCGTTTCGCATCGACGATGAATTCTGCTCTTGCCAAGCCGGATCGCATTGATTAGACCCCGGCTCACCAACGCGGCGCGGCACCAAGCGCCCTGTCGTTGGGGGATCGTCTAACGGTAGGACCCCAGACTCTGACTCTGGTTGTCTAGGTTCGAATCCTAGTCCCCCAGCCATTCCTTTGTGGCTATATAAAAACCAATGAAATCAAGAGCTTGCCCGAGTCGAAAAACGCTCTGGTAGCCCAGTGGTAGCCCATTCTGGCACCCCAAGAATGCGCCACAGATGTATGTGGTTACGTAGCGCGGATGCTCTCGGCGACCCTTTCGCTTTTCGTGCTTCGAATCGGGCGCTTTTCGTGCGACGTGCCGGAGCGGCGGAAGCTACCCATGTGACATCGGGCTTTAAGCAAGCGCGCGGGGGATAAGTGCATCGGATGTCTGCGGAGGCTTCTTTCGTCCTCTCCGACCTCAACTGAACCACCGCTCCGTCGTGCGGCACTGTATTGTTGCCCGGGCCGCAGCGGGTTAAGCGGTCACCCCTCGGCGCCTATAGGTAGGCTGTTGAGGAGCTGCCGAACTTCGCGCCAATGCGGTAGGTTGTGATCGAGCACCGAGAAGAACGCTTCCGAATGGGTTCGCTCCAAGAGATGCGTCAGCTCGTGCAGGACCAGATAGTCTAGGCATTCGGGAGGCTTCTTGGCGAGGTCGGTATTCAGCCGGATGTTGCCGCTCTCGGGGTGACAGCTTCCCCATTTAGTTTTCATCCGCTGGATAAAAATGCCCTTCGCTTTCACACCGAGCCGATCCTCCCACCGAGTAACTGTCGGTTCGGCTACGCGTCGCAGTTCTTCCCGGTACCACTTCTCCATGATGTCGTGGCGATCATCGCGTGTAGCGCTTGTGCGCGTTGTCAGCACCAGCGTGCGATGAACTAGTTCAACAGACGGAGGGGCATCGCGGTGGACGACCTTGAGCAGAACGCGTTCACCCCAAACGAAATGGCTCTCTCGATCGATGTAGTCACGGACAGGCTCTCTTGGCTGCGTCAAAAGCTTCCGCTGATTCTTTCTAATCCACGCCATGCGCGAGACTGCGAACGCACGAATCGCGTCAATCTCCAGCGAAAGAGGCGCGGCGATCCGAACACGACCGGTAGGCGGGTGGACGCTCAGATGGAGGTTCTTGATATCCTTGTGAACGACCTCCACCGTGAGGTCGCCGAGGGTAATGACCTGCACGCTCAGTACTCTCGTTGATGAAATATGATCGCAAAGATCGCCTCGGTTTGCTCCTCGTCGCGCACAATATCGTAGATTGCGGCCTTGATCTCCTGCTCCCGAGCCTGAACGCCGCGCCAGTCTGCGGGGCGGACCTGCTTGATCCTCTCATCGATCCGCACAGCGAGGTCCGCGTCTTTGCCGAGGTTGTTGTAGAGCGCTCGTTGGCCTTCGGTCTTGATCTTCGCCGGCCGGTCTCCCTCTTGTCCGGCGGTCACGGCGCCAATGAGCTTGGCTATCGCCTGAAGATATTTCTCATAATCGATGGCCTTCGCCTTCCGCGCCACGATGATCTCGTCGAGCAGCTTAGACATCTTGTCGTAGAAGGCGGGGTCGGTCAGGCGCTCCTTGATGATCTTTGCCCGAACGTTGTTCTCGATGGTTTCGGCCACCGCATCCCTGTTCCCCCGCAGTCCGCCATGCAGCGAGCTAATGGCCGTGTCGATGCCTAGGGTCGTGGGTTCGCTCAAGGCGAGCGTATGGGACGCCTGATCGGCGGGTGAAGTGGTCATCGTGAGTTCCTACGGATGGAGCGAAAAGAGACGGGTCTAGGCCGGATCAGGTTCTCCCGGCGCAGGTGTGTTTCGGCGTGCAAGTTTGGGTCTGACTCAAATCTGCTGCAGGTCGGGGCTGTTTTGATGCTGGTTTCCAGAAGGAATCAGCGCGATGAAGCAGCGATTTCGACCAGCCAGCTTGGTTCCCGCAGGTTTGATTGTCGACGGTATCACGATCGAAGGCGATCGCGTTGTTGTCCGAACCCGGTCCGCCGTCAGCGCCTGTCCATGTCCTGACTGCGGGGCGTTCTCGCAACGGATCCAAAGCCGGTATTTCCGGCGTGCAAAGGACCTGCCGCTCAGCGGCCGACGCGTCGAGCTCCAGGTCCTCGTTCGGCGCTTTCGCTGCGATGCCGTCCTGTGCGGCCGCCAGATCTTCGCGGAGCGCTTTGGTGACCGCGTCCTCGCGCCGCGAGCGCGTCGGACCGATCGTCTCGATCATATCGTCCAGCATCTCGGCCTCGCCTTGGGTGGCAGGCCCGGAGCAAGTTTTGCCGCGAGGATGATGCTACCGGTCAGCAACGACACGTTGCTGCGCGTGGTCCGGCAGCGTGCCAGGGTGCCGAGCGAGCCGCTGCGCGTGATCGGCATCGATGACTTCGCCTGGCGGCGCAATCACCGCTACGGCACGATCGTCTGCGACTTGGAGAGGCGTCGGCCGGTCGCGCTTCTTTCCGACCGGGAGCCAGCAACATCGGAAGCTTGGCTCCGCCATCAGCGGCTGGTCCATACAGTCGCTCGTGACCGTGGCGGTGGCTATGGAGAGGCGGTGGCACGGGCCCTGCCGCAGGCCGTCCAGGTTGCCGACCGCTGGCACCTGATGGAGAATGCCAGCCGCGCTTTCCTCGATGCCGTGCGCAAGTCGATGCGCCAGATCCGTAGCGCCATTGGTGCCACCATCGTCAATCCTGCGCTCCTGACGGCGGCGGAGAAGCTGCAATACGATGGATATCTGCGGCGGGAAGAGATCAACGCGGCGGTCCTCGCCCTCTGGCGGGAGGGCGTGCCGATCAAGCAGATCGTCAAGCGCACCGGCCATCACCGCCAGACTGTCAGGCGGATCGTCCGCGGCGAGCGCAGCGACGTCTTCCGACCTCGCCAGAGTTCGTTGGATGCGCATCTGCCCTGGCTCGATGCGCAATGGGACGCGGGAACTCGGAACGCAGCTGCTCTCTGGCGCTCGATGAGGACGAAAGGCTTCCGGGGAAGCCTCAGGGTGATCTCGGAATGGGCGACACGCCGCCGCCGCGCGGAGAAAGCGGACGCAAGCAGCCTCGCGCGTGTCCCGTCGGCCCGGACCATCGCGCGGTTGATGACCACCGGTCGCGACAATCTCACAAAGGCTGAAACCGTCACGATCGCGGCGATCGAGGACGGCGTGCCGGCATTGGTCGAGGCTCGCGAGATCATCGCCGACTTCCATGCCATGATTAGGATGAAGCGGGCCGAGCCCTTGTCATCTTGGATCGATCGAGCCTCCCAAAGCCTGGTCGCCTCCTTGGCCAATGGCGTCCGACGAGACGAGGCCGCTGTGCGAGCAGCAATCCTCTCGACTTGGTCGAACGGTCAGACAGAAGGCCAGATCACCCGCCTCAAGCTCGTCAAACGCCAGATGTACGGCCGCGGAAAGATCGATCTTCTCCAGGCGCGTCTGATCGGCGCGCAATGATCTCAAATGTCAGCGGGATTGCGTCAGACCCCAAGTTTGACCCCATGAGGCGGGGGATCGGCGTCCAACTTTGACCCCCTTGAGCCGGTTTCGGTGAGACTGTCCGTCCTGGTTTCGGATGGGCGGGCGGGGGATGAAGGGCGTGGATACGATTGCGCGGATCCGGCGCGAGTTTTCGATCCGCGGGAAGACGATCAAGGAGATCGCCCGCGAGCTGCACGTCTCTCGGAACACGGTGCGCAAGGTGCTGCGCTCTGGCGCGACGTCGTTCGAGTATGAGCGGAAGGTTCAGCCGCAGCCGAAGATAGGGCCCTGGCGCCCTGAGCTGGATCGGCTTCTGATGGCGAACGACGGCAAGCCGGCCCGCGAGCGCCTGACGCTGATCCGTCTTTTCGAAGAGCTGCGGGATCTCGGCTACGAGGGCGGATACGATGCCGTTCGTCGCTATGCGCGAGGCTGGCGCCGCGAGCAATCCGCCGTCACAGCCGACGCCTATGTGCCTTTGAGCTTCGCGCCCGGCGAGGCCTACCAGTTCGACTGGAGCCACGAGATCGTCGTCATCAATGGCGCCACGACCCAGGTGAAGGTGGCGCATGTCCGGCTTTGTCACTCGCGCATGCTGTTCGTACGGGCCTATCCGCGCGAGAGCCAGGAGATGGTCTTCGACGCCCATGACCGCGCCTTCGCCTTCTTCAAGGGCGCCTGCACGCGCGGCATCTACGACAACATGAAGACCGCTGTGGAGACGATCTTCGTCGGCAAGGAGCGGGCCTATAACCGCCGCTTCCAGCAGATGTGCAGCCACTATCTGGTCGACCCTGTCGCCTGCACGCCAGCCTCGGGCTGGGAGAAGGGGCAGGTCGAGAACCAGGTCGGGCTCGTGCGCGAGCGCTTCTTCGCCCCGCGCCTGCGGGTCAAGAACTACGACGAGTTGAACGCCTGGCTGCTGGATCAGGTGCTTCGCTACGCCAAGGCCCACCGCCATCCGGAGCAACGTGACCGCACAATCTGGGAGATGTTCGAAGCCGAGCGCCCGAGCCTGGTGCCTTACGCGGGGCGGTTCGACGGCTTCCACTCACTGCCAGCCTCGGTGTCGAAGACCTGTCTCGTGCGCTTCGACAACAACAAGTACTCGGTCATCGCGAGTGCGGTCGGGCGCCCCGTCGAGATCCGCGCCTATGCCGATCGGATCGAGCTGCGCCAGGACGGGCGTATCGTCGGCGAGCATCCCCGCTGCTATGGCCGCGACCAGACCATCTACGATCCCTGGCACTATGTCCCGGTACTGGCTCGCAAGCCGGGCGCCCTGCGGAACGGAGCGCCCTTCAAGGACTGGGTCTTGCCCGGTGCGATCGACCGGGTCCGGCGCAAGCTCGCGGCCGTTCAAGACGGCGACCGGCAGATGGTTGAGATCCTCACCGCGGTGCTGAGCGACGGATTGTCCGCCGTCGAAGCCGCCTGCGCGGATGCTCTGCGGCAAGGCGTCCACTCCGCCGACGTGATCATCAACATCCTGGCCCGGCGCCGCGAGCCGGCGGCAGCGATCACGATCATGACGCCCGATGCCTTGCGCCTGCACCATGAGCCTGCCGCCGATTGTGCCCGCTACGACAGCCTCAGGAGAGCCGTGTGATGGAACGCTCGGAGATTCTTGCCACCATGGGCGAGCTCAAGCTCTATGGCATGAAGGCCGCCTACGACGAGATCATCGCCTCGGCGGTGAAGCGCCAGCACGAGCCGCAGCGCGTCGTCGGCGACCTCCTCGCCGCCGAAATCGCCGAGAAGCAGGCTCGTTCGATCAAGTATCAGATCACCATCGCCAAGCTACCGCTCGCCAAGGATGTCGCCGACTTCGCCTTCGACGGAACCCCGATCAACGAGACCCTCGTTCATGATCTCGCCGGCGGCAACTTCCTGGCGCACCAGCGCAATGTTGTCCTCGTCGGCGGGACTGGGACCGGCAAGACCCATCTCGCCATCGCGATCGCCCGGGCATGCATCCGTGCCGGTGCTCGAGGCCGCTTCTTCAACGTCGTCGATCTCGTCAACAAGCTCGAGGCCGAAGCCCGCACCGGCCGCCAGGGCCGCATGGCCGATTATCTCGCACGCATGGACTTCATCGTCCTCGACGAACTCGGCTATCTGCCCTTTGCCCAGTCCGGCGGACAACTGCTCTTCCACCTGGTCAGCAAGCTCTACGAGCAGAGCTCCGTCATCGTCACCACGAACCTCGCCTTCGGCGAATGGCCGTCCGTCTTCGGCGACGCCAAGATGACCACCGCGCTCCTCGACCGGCTCACCCATCACTGCGACATCGTCGAGACCGGCAACGAGAGCTGGCGCTTCAAGAACAGGCTCTGAGTTCCCCGCACACCACCGATCCGGAGTCGGCGCGGCTGCGCAATCCAGACCAGCTCCGCCGCGCCGCCTCCTCGCCGCGAAGCATACTCAAGGGGTCAACATTGGACGCCGATCGGGGGGCAACTTTGCGGGCCGTTTGACAGCAAGGAGAACAAGGTCGATTTAGCCATCATCCGGCCCACGATGCGCACGCTCGTCACGGCGAAATGGAGCGTTCGCGCAGACCGGGAGAAACAATTCCCGACTGAGTATGATGAATATATCAATGCCGAGTCAGAGAACCGGAAATTTCAATATGTGTTCGTGACGAACGAGTTTGATCCGGCGCGGCTCATGCGTGCTTGCGAAAATCTGCACCGCAACAGCTTGATGTTTGATCACGTTGTTCACATTAATACCGATGCGGTACGTGCGACATACGGTAAGCTCCGATCTGCGCGTGGAGATACCATTATCTCCTGGCGTCGGGTGCTCGATCACATCGACAGTGGGCGCCTCGTAAGCTTAGAGCATTGGCTGACCAGCTTGGCCGATCAATAAGCGATCTCGGAACCTGTCCGATGCGTTTATTGTTTCATGGATAAGATCTCTCCCAGCCGGCGCAGCGCGAACATGCGCGCTATCCGTTCGAAGGATACGAAGCCGGAACTGATTGTGCGCTCGGCGCTACAGCGCAGAGGCCGAGACCCCATACTGGGGGGCGATCGTCACCGAGAGCCAAGAGGTGGTCTTTACCCACAACTTTGGGTTCCGGCCGACGGGGATCATGCGCGAGGCCTATGTCGCGTACCTGAACGATCTCTACGCCCGCGAGGCGGAGGGTAATGGATACGGCGAGGATGTCTCGCTGCTCAAGATCAACGAGATCAATAGCTGGATGGGCGCCTGGACGTTCATGGAACGCTGCGGATTCCGGGCGGGCGAGGCGTCAGGTGACGATGAGGCAGACAATGACCGGGACAATTGCGAATTCGCTTCGGATTAGCCGTTCGCCGTCCGATTGATGGTTTCGCTCTGTAAAATTGGGCAACGCCAGTTGACGAAGAGGGCCATTGTTCACCGTCCGGCGAACAATGCGCGAAAGTCAGCGGACGTACGGGGAGGATGTATTGCATACCCACACGTGAGACGTGTAACACACTAGCGAGCCTGCCGTAAAAGGCGCTTGCCGGCCCTAGGAGATCCACGCTGCAACCCTTTGACATCATTGAAGGTGCGCGGTCTCCGCTCCATCCCAAGGTGTTCGTGATCGGCGCTTTTGACAGCCGCATCACATTTTACTCGCAGCAAGTGCGTGCCCTTGCTCTAGCGCATGCGCTCAAGGACCAAGGAATTCTTCGGGACGGATTGCGCATCGGTGTGGTCGGGGGCGGCGCGGCCGGTCTCACGGTGGCCGCCGCCATTGCGCTGATTTCAGATGCCACTGTCGACTTGTACGAGCGCGCGGACGAAGTCCTTCCCCTACAGCGCGCGAGCCAACGGCGGCGCCTCGATCCCCATATCTATGGTTGGCCCAATGTGGGTAGCGACGATCCGACCGCAGACTTGCCGCTGCTCGACTGGACCGCAGGTTCAGCGCAGGAGGTCCGGCGTGATGTGAAGCAGGAGTTCGAGGCCGTTGTAGATGCCGTGGCGCCGCGGCTGACCGAACGGTCACGCGCTCCGCCAAACCCTGCCTATTCCCGCCACCAGGTGTCCAATGACCAGAACCGCTATCCTTCTCGCCGCTGCCTTGACTTGCTCCATCGTCGGCAGCAGCGCGATCGCCCAAGCGCAGCCAGCCCCCCAAACCGGCGAGGTCGCGGCTACGGTCACCACGTTCTGGATCACCACCAAAGCGCACACCAAACCGGATGAGAAATCCTACGTCCGCTACTCGGTGAACAAGGACGCGACGAGGCTGATCCAGCAGATGAGTTTCGTATGCCCCAAGAGCCGGCGCACATTCACCCATCTCGACTTCTTCCTGAAGGACATGATTGCGCAGGGCGCGCCCTATCCGTCGTTGCACGATAAGATCGACGGCCAGTTCAGCCTCGACGGTCAAGGCCCGCTCACGCTGTCGGGCGTTTCCCTCGGCATCGAGCTCTATTTCGATCGCTCGCCCGTGACCTACAAACAACTCGACCAGGTGCTGAACGCCAAGCTCATCCAACTGCGCCTCGGCCAAGCCAAGCTCGCCTACAACACCGATGGTGAATTCGACGAGCTCATGCGCGAGATCCTGCCGGAGAACACGAGCTTGACCGGCTTCTTCACCACAGAGGCCATGCTCGCCGACTGCCGCAAATACCGGGGGGAGAGCGCTCGCTAGCTCCTGCCACGTTTGCTACAATCGCTTGCTACAAAACCGACCTGTTTCGTTCACCCCGGCAGCCGTAACCGCTTGATAAAATTGGTGCCGTGAAACTGGCTGAGGGTCCTAGTCCCCCAGCCACTCCTGCGTGGCTCGGCCAAGCTGAAATTCATCATTTACGAACATAATGGGCGGGCGCGCATTTCAGCGAGCTTCAGCTCCTTCATGCATCGCCGTCCAGCCGATCACCCGGCCTGCGCCGCCACTCCCTCCAGGAACACCGTGAGGCAGAGCCGCGCGTGCCGCATCCGCTCCTCGACTGTCAGCAGCCGGTCGCCGGGAAAGCGCTTGATCAGCACCGAGAAGATCATGTCCATCAACATGCGAGCCAGCGCATCTGCAGGAAAGGTGCGAAGCATGCCGCGTTCCTGCTGGCCAACGAGCCAATCCTCAAGGAGGCGCCGCGCGGGCTCCGCGCCCTCCTGCTCGATCATTTCGCCGATCTCGCTGAACCGATCCGAATCGGCAAGGACGAGCCTGATGAAGGCCAATCGATCGCGATTGTCGATATCGTCGATGTCGAGACGGAAGATCGCGGCAAGCGTCTCCAGCAGCGGCAGAGCCTCGCCGCCAGGGCGCGGCAGCGCCAGCATCGAGCGCCGGTGATCGGCCACCATCACCCGGAACAGATCGGTCTTGGCCGGGAACAACTGGTAGAGCGTGCGCTTCGAAACGCCGCAGCGCGCTGCCACCGCATCCATCGTCGTGCCGCCATAGCCGACATCGAGGAACAGATCGCGGGCGGAGTGCACGATCCGCTGACGCTCGGCATCGTCGGAACGCGTCTTGGGGCGCCCACGCCCCCGGATCGATGCGGATTTTTCGCTCGCTTTTCCGCTTGTCATCACTGCGCCCACCATCGCGCCGCATTCTTGCGTTTGACAGTCGCAGAAATCAAGAGATAAGAAACTCATCAGTTTCCAAAAGAGAGTCTGCATGCCGGCCGAGCGCGCCCCCTCCTCTTCCCGCCATGCCCTGCCGAGCGCTCTGCTGCTCGCAGCGATGCTGGCTGCCTGCAATTCCGAGAAGGCGGCGGCGCAGCCGCAGTTCCAGGTCAGCGTCGTCACGCTGCATCCGCAGCCCGTGGCCATCACGGCGGAGCTGCCGGGCCGCGTCTCGGCGAGCTTGATCGCCGAGATCCGGCCGCAGGTGAATGGCATCATCAAGTCGCGGCTGTTCCGCGAGGGCAGCGAAGTCAAGGCCGGGGACGTGCTCTACGAGATCGACCCAGCCCCCTATCAGGCCGCCCTCGACAGCGCTGTCGCCGCCCAGCACAAGGCCGAGGCCGCCGTCGCCAACGCGCAGGTGCGGGCCGATCGCTATCGCGAGCTGCTCCAGCGCAATGCCGGCAGCAAGCAGGATTCGGACGACGCCAATGCCACCCTGGGCCAGGCTCAGGCCGATGTCGCAGCCGCCAAGGCCAATGTCGAGGCGGCCAGGATCAACCTCGCCTACACCAAGGTCACCGCGCCGATCGACGGCCGCGTCGACAAGTCGGCGCTGACCCAGGGCGCGCTAGTCACCGCCAACCAGGCGGCCGTCCTGACCACGATCCGCAAGCTCGACCCGATCAATGTCGACGTCACCCAGTCGAGCACCAATCTGTTGAAGTTCCGCAACGACATCGCCTCGGGCCGGTTGAAGTTCACCGGCCCCAATGTCGCGGTGAAGCTGAAGCTCGACACCGGCGACGCCTACGCGCAATCGGGCAAACTCGAGTTCGCCGAGGCGAACATCAACGAGACCACCGGCACCTTCAGCGTGCGCGCCGAGTTCCCGAATCCGGAGCGGCTGCTGCTGCCCGGCATGTTCGTCCGCGCCGAGATCCAGGAAGGCATCGCCGAGAACAATTTCCTGCTGCCGCAGCGCGCCGTCGGGCGCAACACCAAGGGCGAGGCAACCGCCAAGTTCGTCTCGGCCGAAGGCAAGGTCGAGGAGCGCGTGCTGAATACGCGCCGCCATATCGGCAACAACTGGCTGGTCGACAGCGGCGTGAAGGATGGCGAGCGCATCATCGTCGAGGGTGGCCAGCTCGTGCGCCCGGGCCAGAGCGTGACCGTGAACGAAGTCAGCGTCGACGAGGCCACCGGCGAGCTCAAATCCGCCAATCGCCGGGCCGAATTGCCGGCCGGCAACACGGCGAAGAACTGACACCATGTCGCGCTTCTTCATCGAAAGGCCGATCTTCGCCTGGGTCGTCGCCATCGTCATCATGCTGGCGGGGCTGCTCGCCCTGCGCAGCCTGCCGATCTCGCAATATCCGCAGATCGCGCCGACGACCGTCCAGATCAGCGCCAATTATCCCGGCGCCGACGCGCAGACCGTCGAGAACTCGGTGACCAAGGTCATCGAGCAAGGCATGACCGGCGTCGACAACCTGCAATACATGACGGCGACCTCGACCTCGACCGGTAACGCCCAGATCACCCTGACCTTCAACAGCCAGGCCGATCCCGACGTCGCGCAGATGCAGGTGCAGAACAAGCTGCAGCTCGTCACGCGCCAGCTGCCGGCCGTGGTGCAGAGCACCGGCATCTCGGTCGCCAAGGCCTCCACCGGCTTTCTGATGGTCGTCGCCTTCGTCTCGCAGGACGGGCGGATGTCGACGACCGACCTCGCCGACTATGTCGACTCGACGCTCAACGACACGCTGAAGCGTGTCGAGGGCGTCGGCTCGACCCAGCTCTTCGGCGCCGGCTATGCCATGCGCATCTGGCTCGACCCCGACAAGCTGCGCAAATACGCGCTGATGCCGAGCGACATCGCCGTCGCCATTGAGGCACAGAACACGCAGGTCTCGGCCGGCCAGCTCGGCGGCCTGCCCCAGGTCGGCGGCCAGCAGCTCAACGCCACCGTGACCGCGCTCTCGCGATTGCAGACGGTCTCGCAGTTCGAGAACATCATCCTCAAGAGCGGTGCCTCCGGCTCGATCGTCCGGCTGAATGACGTCGCCCGCGTCGAGCTCGGCGCCAAGAGCTACGACACCGTCTCGTTCTACAACGGCAAGCCGACAACCGGCCTCGCCATCAGCCTCGCTACCGGCGCCAACGCGATCGACACCGCCAAGGCCGTGACCGCGACGATCGAGCGCCTGAAGCAGACGCTACCGGAAGGCGTCGAGGTCACCTACCCCTACGACACCACGCCCTTCGTGACGCTCTCGATCGAGAAGGTCGTCCACACGCTGTTCGAGGCGATCATCCTCGTCTTCATCGTGATGTACGTCTTCCTGCAGAACCTGCGCGCGACCTTCATCCCGATGCTGGCCGTGCCCGTCGTGCTGCTCGGCACCTTCGGCGTGCTGGCGCTCGCCGGCTACTCGATCAACACGCTGACGATGTTCGCGATGGTGCTCGCCATCGGCCTGCTCGTCGACGACGCCATCGTCGTCGTCGAAAATGTCGAGCGCGTGATGCAGGAGGAGAAGCTTTCGCCCAAGGAAGCGACGATCAAGTCGATGGGCGAGATCACCGGCGCGCTGGTCGGCATCGCCACCGTGCTCTCGGCCGTGTTCGTGCCGATGGCCTTCTTCGGCGGCTCGGTCGGCATCATCTATCGTCAGTTCTCGATCACGATCGTCACCGCGATGGCACTGTCGGTCGTGGTGGCGCTGGTGCTCACCCCTGCGCTTTGCGCCACGCTGCTCAAGCCGCACGGCGATCATGGCCCGCGCAAGGGCTTCTTCGGCTGGTTCAACCGCAATTTCGAACGCACCACCAATGGTTACCGCTCCGGCGTCGCCGGGATGATCGCGCGGCCCATGCGCTTCCTGATGGTCTTCCTGCTGATCGGCGGCGGCATGGCCTGGCTCTTCGTCCGCATGCCCTCCTCCTTCCTGCCCGACGAGGACCAGGGCATCCTGCTGACCGTCGTACAGCTTCCCGTCGGCGCCACGCAGGACCGGACGCTGCGCGTGCTCGACCAGGTTCAGAAGCACTATCTCGAAAAGGAGAAGGACCTGGTCGAGGGCGTGCTGACCGTCGCCGGCTTCAGCTTCGCCGGCCAGGGCCAGAATGTCGGCCTCGCCTTCGTCCGCCTGAAGCCCTTCGCGGAACGCACCGGCAAACAGGCAGCGGCCCAGGCCATCGCCGGCCGCGCCATGGGCGCCTTCCGGTCGATCAAGGATGGCACGGTCTACGCGCTGGCCCCCCCGGCGATCCAGGGCTTCGGCAATACCGCCGGCTTCGACTTCTATCTGCAGGACATCGCCGGTGCCGGCCATGCCCGGCTGATGGAAGCCCGCAACCAGCTGCTGGGCCTTGCCGCTCAAAGCAAGCTGCTCACCGGCACGCGCCCGAACGGGCAGGAGGACACCCCCCAATACTCAGTCGAGATCGACCAGGAGAAGGCGAGCGCGCTGACCCTGCCCCTCGCCGCGATCAACAACACCCTGTCGACCGCCTGGGGCTCGGCCTATGTCAACGACTTCATCGACCGCGGCCGCGTGAAATCCGTCTATGTCCAGTCGGATGCGCCCTTCCGCATGCAGCCCGGCGATATCGGGCGCTGGTATGTCCGCAACCAGGGCGGCGAGATGGTACCGTTCACCGCCTTCGCCTCAGGACGCTGGACCTACGGTTCGCCACGGCTTGAGCGCTACAACGGGTCGGCGGCGATCCAGATGCAGGGTGCGGCCTCTGCCGGCGTCAGCTCCGGCGCGGCGATGGAGGAGATCGACCGGCTGATCACGCAACTGCCGACTGGTTTCGGCCATGAATGGACCGGCCTGTCCTTCCAGGAACGGCTCTCCGGCAGCCAGGCGGTCGCGCTCTACGCCCTCTCGATGCTGGTCGTCTTCCTCTGCCTTGCGGCGCTCTACGAGAGCTGGTCGATTCCCTTCGCGGTCATGCTGTCGGTGCCGATCGGCATCTTCGGCGCCCTGCTCGCGGCGACGCTCTTCGGCCAGACCAACGACGTCTACTTCAAGGTCGGCCTGCTGACGACGATCGGCCTTGCCGCCAAGAACGCGATCCTCATCGTCGAGTTCGCCATCGAGCAGGAAGCCAAGGGCAAGGGCCTCGTCGAGGCGACGCTGGAAGCGGCGCGCCAGCGCCTGCGGCCGATCCTGATGACCTCGCTCGCCTTCGTGCTGGGCGTGACGCCTTTGGCCGTTGCCACGGGCGCTGGATCGGGGAGCCAGAACTCGATCGGCATCGGCGTGATGGGCGGCATGATCGCCGCGACCGTGATCGGCGTGTTCTTCGTTCCGCTTCTCTATGTCGGCGTCGTGCGCCTCGTCCGGCGCTTGCGCCGCGCCGAGCCGACAGGCGCGACCGCCGCCGAGTGAATGACGGGGGCGCAGCTAGCAACGGCTGCGCCCCCGCGACGAAGCTGCTAGACTGCCGCCATGACCGAATTTCCCGACATCATCCGCTCGCCCCTGTCGCAGTCCTTCACCCATGACGGCCTGACCGTGCGGGTCGAGATCTACAAGATCCAGGGCACCGACGGCTGGACCCTCGAGCTCATCGACGAGCAAGGCGGCTCGACCGTCTGGCAGGACGCTTTCGCCACCGATGCCGACGCCTTCGCCGAGTTCACCGACGGCGTCGAGCAGCTCGGGCTCGACCGCCTGATCGACCCGGACGACGACGACCTCGCCACCGTGCACTGAGCGGCCGGCAGCGTTCCATGCGCCATACCGACGAGCTTGATGCGCTTCGCGCCGCCCGAGACACGCTCCGCCAGCGAATTGCGGAGCGCCTTGCCCTTGAAGCCGGCACGCCCATCGAAGGCGCGTTGCCGGAATCCTGGCTGACGGCAGCCGACGAAGCGATCGAGACGTGGGAGAGCGAGGGCGAGGAAGCGCAGGATTCGCGCGCCTTCCGCCCGATCGGCCCGCTGCAGGACATGCTGGCGGATCATGCCGCGCTCGTCGAGCGGATCGCCGATACGCTCGACCGGCGCCTGTCCTAGTCTGTTGTCATTCCGGGGCGCACCGCAGGCGCAAACCCGGAAACCACGACTGGGCGAGACGTTCCATGCCACATAGTCAGAGACTCGCCCGGTCGTGGGTTCCGGGTTCTTCGCTGACGCGAAACCCCGGAATGACAAAGGTGGTTCCGACATGGAGCCAACTTGCAATTGACCGTACCGCCTAGAATGTCAGGTCACGCGATGAACGACGAAACCCCGCGCAAGCTGCGCTATGCCATGATCGGCGGCGGCCGCGATGCCTTCATCGGCGCCGTGCACCGCCATGCCATCGCGCTCGACGGACAGGCGGAACTGGTCGCAGGCGCCCTATCCTCGACGCCGGAGCGCGCCCGCGAATCCGGCCGCGCGCTGGGGCTCACCGATGCGCATAATCACGCAAGCTGGCAGGCCCTGCTCGAAGCCGAGCTCGCTCGCCCGATGGCGGAGCGCGTCGACCTCGTCGTCATCGTCACGCCGACCGACACGCATTTCCCGATCGCGCAGGCTTTCGCCGAAGCCGGCTTCCATGTCGTCTGCGACAAGCCGCTGACCCATACCGGCCAACAGGCCACGACGCTGGTCGAGACGGTCGCCCGCCAAGGCACGGTCTTCGGCGTCACCTACAACTACACCGGCTATCCGATGGTCCGGCAGGCGCGCGAGATGGTGCGCTCCGGCGCGCTCGGCCGCATCCGCAAGGTCGTGGTCGAGTATAACCAGGGCTGGCTCGCGACCGCATTGGAAGCGACCGGCAACAAGCAGGCGAGCTGGCGCACCGACCCGGCCCGCAGCGGCATTGCCGGCACGCTCGGCGATATCGGCTCCCATGCCGAGAACCTCGTCTCGACCGTGGCGGGGCTTCAGATCGAGGAGCTGGTCGCCGATCTCGGCGCGCTCGTGCCCGGCCGTGCACTTGACGACGATGTCAGCATGCTCTTGCGCTTCAAGGGCGGTGCGCGCGGCGTCCTCGTCGCCTCGCAGATCAATGCCGGGCTGGAGAACGACCTGCGCCTGCGCGTCTCCGGCGAGAACGGCACGCTGGAATGGCGGCAGGAGGAACCGAACCGGCTCGTCCATCACCGCCGCGAGGGGCCGACCGAGATATTCACGCGCGCCTCGCCCTGGCTCTGCGAATCGGCCCGCCGCGCCGGCCGCATCCCGGCGGGACATCCGGAGGGCTTTATCGAGGCCTTCGCCAATATCTATCGCGGCGTCTTTGCCGATATCCGCGCCCGCAAGGCCGGCACGACGGCCGATCCGCTGGATGCGGACTATCCGACGGTCGGTGACGGCGCCCGCGGCGTGCGCTTCATCGAATGCGCGGTGGTGTCCTCCGCCGAGCGGCGCTGGCTGCCCTTCTCAGGTTAGTCGCTCCGGCCTTATCGCAGCAGCGCCCAACTCTACCTTTGTCATTCCGGGGCGCGCCGCAGGCGCGAACCCGGAACCCACGACTGGGCGAGACCTTCAATACCCAAATGTCAGCCGCTCACCCAGTCGTGGATTCCGGGTTCTTCGCTACGCGAAGCCCCGGAATGACAAAGGTAATTGCGCAGACCGAGGAGCCCTGCCTCAATTCCCGCTCAGCGTCCTCCGCACGCTGTCGCGCCAGCCGGTGACCTTGCGCTTGCGTTCGCTGGCGGCCATGGCCGGTGAGAAGCGCCGCTCCAGCCGCCACATGTCTGCGAAACGACCCGGCTCCGGCAGCAGGCCGGCATCGAGCCCGGCGAGATAGGCGGCGCCGAGCGCCGTCGTCTCCAGCACGTTCGGCCGGTCGACCGGCAGGTCGAGGATGTCGGCGAGGCGCTGCATCGTCCAGTCGGAGGCGACCATGCCGCCATCGACCCGCAGCACGGATTGCTTGCCGGCGCCGGCATCCGGCCAGTCGGCCCGCATCGCCTCGACGAGGTCGAGCGTCTGGTAGCAGACGCTTTCCAGCGCCGCCTGTGCGAATTCGCGCGGGCCGGAGTTGCGGGTCAGGCCGAACATGGCGCCGCGTGCATGCGCGTCCCAATGCGGTGCGCCCAAGCCCACGAATGCCGGCACCAGATAGACGTGCTGTTCGGGATCGGCGGCTTCGGCCAGCGGCCCGGTCTCGCTCGCCTTTTCGATGATGCCGAGCCCGTCGCGCAGCCATTGCACCGCCGCGCCTGCGATGAAGATCGAGCCTTCCAGCGCATAGGTGCGCTTGCCGCCGAGCTGATAGGCGACGGTGCTGAGCAGGCGGTGCTTCGAGCGTACCGGCGTGTCGCCCGTGTTCAGCAGCGCGAAGCAGCCGGTGCCATAGGTCGATTTCACCATGCCCGGCGAGAAGCAGGCTTGCCCGATCGTCGCCGCCTGCTGGTCGCCGGCCATGCCGCGCACCGCGATGGGAGCCCCGAACAATTCCGGCGCCGTATCGCCGAAATGGGCGGAGCAGTCGCGTACCTGCGGCAACAGCGCTACCGGAATCCCGAACAGCTCGAGCAGGTCCGAATCCCAGACGCCGCGGCCGATATCGAACAACATGGTACGGGCAGCGTTGGTGGCATCGGTCGCATGCACGGCCCCGCCGGTCAGGCGCCAGAGCAGGAAGCAGTCGATCGTGCCGAAGGCGAGCTCGCCCGCTTCCGCCCGGCGCCGGGCTCCCGGGACGTTGTCGAGCAGCCAGGCGATCTTGGTCGCGGAGAAATAGGGATCGATGCGCAGGCCGGTGCGCTCGGCGACAAGCTCCTCATGGCCGGCGGCAACGAGATTCGCACAGGCCTTTGCCGTGCGCCGGTCCTGCCAGACGATGGCGCGGTGGATCGCCCGCCCCGTCCGGCGATCCCAGATCAGCGTCGTCTCGCGCTGGTTGGTGATGCCGATGCCGGCGATGTCGGCTGCGCTCAGGCCGCCCTTGGCGATGGCCTCGCGCGCCGTCGCGAGCACGCTGTCCCAGATATCCTCGGGCTCATGCTCGACCCAGCCCGAGGCCGGAAAATGCTGCGGAAACTCGCGCTGGGCGCTGGCCACCACGCCGAGCGACGCATCGAACAGGATCGCCCGCGAGGAGGTCGTGCCCTGATCGATGGCGAGGATATGTCTGGCGGCCATGTCGGTTCCCTGCCCGTCTCATTGGTCGGCGGAGACTGGCCGATGAGCCGGTCCCCGCGCAAGCGCGTCCCAAGCGAATGTCCGACAAGTCTCCCGCCGGGCAAGGTTCTGCTTGGCATGTCGCTTGCCCTGTAGTTAGCTCATCATGAAGCAGGGCCGCGCCGGGTCGCGGCCCCTGTCCGTGCCCCAGGTGTCGGACAGGTTGAGAGGTTGAATCGGTGGCGGTCGAGGACCGGCAACAACGGGATGTCGCGCCTATGGCGCGGCCACAGAGACATGACGCCGATCCGCAACGGAACGGCGCAATCCCGGTTGGTGCGTCGTTCAGAAGCTTCGAACAGCCTGCGGCTTCCCGCCCGCCGGGCGCGACCTATGCCGCGCTCGATCTCGGCACCAATAATTGCCGCCTGCTGATCGCCCGGCCGGCGCAGCACGGCTTTCGCGTCGTCGACGCCTTCTCCCGCATCGTGCGCCTCGGCGAAGGCCTGGCCGCGAGCAGCCGGCTTGCGGATGCTGCGATGGACCGCGCCGTCGAGGCGCTGAAGATCTGCCGCGGCAAGATGGCGAATCGCGGCGTCACCCGCGCCCGCCTCGTCACGACAGAAGCCTGCCGCGCCGCCACCAACGGGCTCGACTTCATCCGCCGCGTCGCGGCGGAGGCGGAACTCGCGCTGGAGGTCATCGACCAGAGGACGGAAGCCGCGCTCGCCGTATCCGGCTGCGCCGCCTTGGCCGATCCGGCGGCGGAAAGCGTCATCGTCTTCGATATCGGCGGCGGCTCGACCGAGATCGTCTGGCTCGGCGGCCGCAGCGAGGCGCGCGATCCGGCCGCCCGCATCCGCGAATGGGCCTCGCTGCCGATCGGCGTCGTCACGGTCGCCGAGCGCTATGGCGGCATCGAGGTCAGCCGCGAATTGTTCGAGCGGATGGTCGAGGATTGCGCGCAGGCGCTTGCGCCCTTCGCCAAGAAGGCGGCAGGTGCCAAGGACGCCCGCAGCTTCCACCTGCTCGGCACCTCCGGCACGGTCACGACGGTCGCCGGCATCCATCTCGACCTGCCGCGCTATGACCGGCGCGAGGTCGACGGGCTGTGGATGCATCAGCGCGATATCCTCACGGTGATCGACCGCCTGATCGAGATGGACTATGCCGCCCGGGCGGCGAATGCCTGCATCGGCCGCGAACGCGCCGATCTGGTGCTGGCCGGCTGCGCGATCTTCGAGGCGATCCGCCGCGCGTTCCCGAGCGAGCGCGTCCGTATCGCCGATCGCGGCCTTCGCGAGGGCATCCTGCTGCGCATGATGCATGAGGACCGCGCCTGGTGGCGGCGGAAATAGGTTCGATACAATGAGCACCGGAAAATCGGGCGGCAAAACCGGCGGCAAGCCTGCCGGCGCGCGCGACATGCGCGTCAAGGTCAAGAAGGCCGGCAAGCTCAAGCATTCCTCGCAGCTCTGGCTCGAGCGCCAGCTCAACGACCCCTATGTGAAGCGGGCCCGGGAGATGGGCTATCGCTCGCGCGCGGCGTTCAAGCTCGAGGAGATGGACGACCGCTACAAGTTCCTGAAACCCGGACAGCGGCTGGTCGATCTCGGCTGCGCGCCGGGCGGTTGGTGCCAGATTGCGGCCAAGCGCATCGGACTGGAGCAGGGCAAGGGCCATATCGTCGGCATCGACCTGCTGGCTGTCGATCCGATCCCCGGCGTCGACCTGATCCAGCTCGATTTCATGGCCGATGAAGCGCCTGCCCTGCTGACCGAGCGTCTCGGCGGCCGCGCCGATGGCGTGATGTCCGACATGGCCGCCAACACCACCGGTCACAAGAAGACCGACCACCTCAAGATCATCGCGCTCGCCGAGGCCGCGATCGAATTCGCCCATGACGTGCTGGCGCCGGGCGGCTTCTTCCTCGCCAAGCTGTTCCAGGGTGGTGACAGCGCCGAGCTTCTCGCCACGCTGAAGCGCGACTTCACCACGGTACGCAACGTCAAGCCGGCGGCGAGCCGCGCCGACTCCTCCGAGCTTTACGTCCTCGCGACCGGCTATCGCCGTCAGCAGCGGACGGAAGGCGACGGCTCCTGACCGGCAACGGAGAGGCCGTGGCGCAACCTGTTCCACGCATGGTCCCGGCACTTCAGGCAATTCTCGACGCAGAACTCGCGCGGGGAAATTCCGTCCTGAGCGTTGGCGACTGGCCGCCTGATTGCCGGCTCTTCGTCCAGCTGGCCCGCCCGTTCCGGAAGCGTTATTCCGCGCCGCCCGGCATCGTCCATGCGGTTCCGAACGACCCGCATTACTGGAAGGCCGAGTACCGAACGGCCGATGGCGCCGAATGCCTCGCCTGCGGATTCTAGGCCGCCCTCACTCCGGAAAGACATCGCGCGGCAGGTGGCGCGGATCGTAGGTCCCCGGAGCGCTCCGGACGACCGAGTTCCAGATCCAGAAGCCGAAGCCGCCGAGGCCGAAAAGCGGCCCAGCCACCTCTAAGAAGCCGGCCCGGCCGCTCAGGCCGATATAGAGCACCATCAGCCCGGCGCCGCCGAAGATCACGGCGGCGATGAACGCGACGACGATCAGACCACGGTGGCGCCCCTCGGGGATGCCGCGCCGGAAGGCGACATGGCTCGGCCCGCCGGCAACGAGGCGGCGATGCAGGTCCTCGATGAAGGCGACGAAGGCGGTGTCCCGCTGCGGATCGTCCACGCCCCAGGGGCTGCTGGAATGCACGAAGAGCGGCCGTCCGGCCGAGAAGGTCAGCTCTGCCAGCGCCTCCCAGGGTGATCGCGGGCCGCCATTGACCGCCTGCAGGCGCACACTGGTGAGCTTGGCGAAGGGCCGCAAGCCCGAGCGGCCATCGAGCTCGTAAGCGATGCCTTCGTCGCTGAGCGTCAGTTCGGTTTCGGCGAGCTTGAGCCGGGCCGCGCCGTCGCCGACGCAGAGCGTATAGCGCGTCTCGTCCAAGGGCGCGGGCTCAACCTGCATGCCCTGACCCTGCGGCAAGTCAGGGAATCCCGCAAGCTAGTCGAGCGGCTTCTGCTCCGCGATCGCCTCGGCGGTGACCTTGCGCGCACTGACCGGCACATGGCCAGAAACCTCGGCGCCGGCATCAGGCGCAAGCTGCATCATCCAGAACACCGACGAGGCCGAGATCAGACCGACGATCAGGAAGGCCGGCCAGAAATCCCCCGCCCCGAGCGTCTTGCCGCCGTGCAGGAAATGGGTCGTCTCCAGAGCGAAGGCGCCGATCGTCACGCCGATGCTGAGCGAGAGCTGCTGCGCGACGCTCGACATCGAGGTCGCGCTCGACATCTCGCGGTTGGAGACGTCGGCATAGCTCAGCGCGTTGATGCCGGTGAATTGCAGCGAGCGGAAGCAGCCGCCGACCAGCAGCACGGAGAGGATGATCGCGTGCGGCGTCGTCGGCGTGAACAGCCCGGAAGCCGCGAGGAAGGCTGCACCGATCACGGCATTGACGGTCAGGACCCGCCGGAAGCCGAAACGGGCCAGGATGGTCCTCGCCAGCGTCTTCATGATCAGCGCGCCGGCCGCCGAGACGAAGGTGATCAGGCCGGACTGCAGCGCATCCAGTCCGAATCCGAGCTGCAGCATCAACGGCAGCAGGAAGGGAATCGCGCCGATGCCGGTCCGGAAGACCGAGCCGCCGATCACGCCGGTCCGGAAGGTCGGAATCCGGAACAGCGACAGGTTGAGCACCGGGTAAGGCACGCGCTGCGCATGGAACCAGTAGGCCACCAGCGCCGCTGCACCGCCCAGCACGCAGGCGTAGGATACGACCTCTGGCACCAGATGGCGGCCGCCCGTATTGAGCCCGAGCATCAGGCTGGCGAAACCGCAGGAGGAAAGCAGGAAACCGCGGATATCGAGGGGCGGAACATCCTCCTCCCGGATATCCTCGAAGAACAGGCTCGCCAGCACGATGCCGACGAGGCCGATCGGGATGTTGATCAGGAAGATCCAGCGCCAGTCGAAATAGGTGGTGATGAAGCCGCCGAGCGGCGGCCCGACGACGGGGCCGACCAATGCCGGAATCGTCAGATAGGCGAGCGCGCCGACGATCTCCGACTTGCTGACGCTGCGCAGGATGACGAGGCGCCCGACCGGCACCATCATCGCCCCGCCCATGCCCTGGATGAAACGCGCGCCGACGAAAGCGCCGAGCGAGTTCGAGACCGCGCAGAGCAGCGAGCCCAGCATGAAGACGCAGAGCGCCGAGCGGAAGATCGTGCGGGCGCCGAAGCGATCCGCCATCCAGCCGGAGATCGGGATGAAGACGGCGAGGCTGACGAGATAGGAGGTCAGCGCAAGCTTCAGCGCGATCGGGTCCTCGCCCAGTGATTGCGCGATCACCGGCAGCGAGGTCGCGATCACCGTCGAGTCGGTGTTCTCCATGAACAGCGCGCAGGAGACGATCAGGGGCAGGAGTTTTGAGCGCTGCAAGTCTGTAGACCTTGAGACTTCGGACCTTAGGGCTTCGGACCTTCCGCGCCCGTCGAATTAGGCGCACTTGAAATCATAAGCTCGGCTATTAATGCGATGTGTAGGGAGTGACGAGAGCGAAATCGCGGCTTGCCGCTGGATTTGCCCGCTGCCCGCGCGCTTCCGCCATGCGCCTGGATTATGCCTCGGCGGCAAGCACAATGCCGCCATGCGCTGGCCGCTCTCCTTCGGGCGCTGCGGCGCCCCCATTTCTCTGGAGCCCGGTCGCACCGGGCCGTCGCGGGGGGGCGCGCGCGTTCATTCTCCGGAGAAGCGCCATGATCGATATTTCATCTGTTTTCGCCGCCGCTCGCTGCCTGTCGCCCGGCCTGACCGCACTCGGCTTCACCCTCGCCCTCGCAACGAGCCTGAGCTGGGCCCCCGCCGCAAAGGCGGCCGACATGACCAGCTGGCAGGCCGGCTGCCAGTTCAAGGCGATGCCAGGCAGTGGCGGCGAAGGCCTGCGTTATGACATGTGCCTGCGTCTGCAGACCTGCCAGCGTATGGCCGATGCGGGCGACCAGAGCATTGCCCGGATCGGCTGCTTCGGCTTCGCGCCGGAGGTGCCCGCCGCCGCTGGCCGTACCCACTGACGTCGACGACGCAACGGAAACGGCGCCGCCATGCGCCAGCGCCGTTTCCGCACCGCAAAAGAATCCCTCACCGAGCACTAGCGGCCCCGCCGCGGCCATGCTAACGGGCCTCGTCAACTCGGCACCGGGCCTGTCGCCCTGCCCCCCTCGAAAAGCCGGCCCCGCCCGGTCTCGGAGTTGACGATGACGCTTTCCCTCGACGGCCTGATCCGCGACGGCTTCACCTTCGACGACGTGCTGCTCGAGCCGGGCCCGTCCGAGGTCATGCCGGCGGATGTCGATATCCGCACCAGGCTTACCAAGACGATCTCGCTGAACCTCCCGATCATCGCCTCGGCGATGGATACGGTCACCGAAGCCCGGATGGCGATCGCCATGGCGCAGGCCGGAGGGCTGGGCGTCATTCACCGCAATCTCGACGCCGATCAGCAGGCCGCACAGGTCCGCCTCGTCAAGAAGTTCGAATCGGGGATGATCGCCAACCCGATCACCATCCACCCCGACGAGACGCTGGCCGACGCGCTGGCGCTGATGAAGAACAACGGCATCTCCGGCATCCCGGTCGTCGAGCGCGGGCCGCAGGGCCATAAGGGCAAGCTCGTCGGCATCCTGACCAACCGCGACGTGCGCTTCGCTCAGAACCCGGCCCAGCCGGTCTCAGAGCTGATGACCAAGGAGCGCCTGATCACGGTCCGCGAGGGCGTCAACCCCGAGGAGGCGCGCCGCCTGCTCCATCAGTTCCGCATCGAGAAGCTGCTCGTCGTCGACGATCACTATCGCTGCATCGGCCTGATCACCGTGAAGGACATGGAGAAGCAGGTCGCCCATCCGAACGCCGCCAAGGATACGCATGGCCGCCTCCTCGCCGCTGCGGCGACCACGACCGGCGACCAGGGCTTCGAGCGCTCGGAGATGCTGATCGATGCCGGCGTCGACCTCATCGTCGTCGACACCGCCCATGGCCATTCGGCCAAGGTGCTGGAAGCGGTCAGCCGGGTGAAGAAGCTCTCGAACTCGGTCCAGGTCATCGCCGGTAACATCGCCACCGCCGGCGGCGCCCAGGCCCTGATCGATGCCGGCGCCGACGCCATCAAGGTCGGCATCGGCCCGGGTTCGATCTGCACGACCCGCATCGTCGCGGGCGTCGGCGTGCCGCAGCTCACCGCGATCATGGATGCGGCCTCGGCCGGCGCGAAGGCCGGCGTCCCGGTCATCGCCGATGGCGGCATCAAGTATTCGGGCGACCTCGCCAAGGCGCTGGCCGCCGGCGCCTCCTGCGCCATGGTCGGCTCGCTGCTGGCCGGCACCGACGAGACCCCCGGCGAGACCTTCCTGTACCAGGGCCGCTCCTACAAGGCCTATCGCGGCATGGGCTCGGTCGGCGCGATGGCGCGCGGCTCGGCCGATCGCTACTTCCAGCAGGATATCAAGGATTCGCTGAAGCTCGTGCCGGAGGGCATCGAGGGCCAGGTCGCCTACAAGGGCCCGGTCTCGAACGTGCTGCACCAGCTCGCCGGCGGCCTGCGCGCCGCGATGGGCTATGTCGGCGGCAAGGACCTCGCCGACTACCAGAACAAGGCCCGCTTCATCCGCATCACCAGCGCCGGCCTGCGCGAGAGCCATGTCCACGACGTGACCATCGTGCGCGAGAGCCCGAACTACCCGACCCGCTCTTGAGTCGGCCGGAACTTCGTGCAGCACTGGCCCGGCTCATCCGGGCCGGTGCGACACAAGGCGACGCGCAACCATGACTCTCAAGCTGATCTACCCGACGCTGGCGATGATCTTCTGGATCTTCGTCGTCGGCGTCATCCTGGCTTTGCGCCGTAAGACTGCCTTCACCAGCGGCGCCGTCCGGCCCGACGACGTGTCGGTTTCGACCGAGCGCTATCCTCTGCCGGCGCGGCTCGCCGCGGCGAACTTCACCAATCAGTTCGAAACGCCGGTGGTCTTCTTCGCGCTCGTGATGGTCGCGATGGAGACGGGTGCCACCGGCTACGCCATGGCGCTTCTCGCCTGGCTCTTTGTCGCCACCCGGGTCGTCCACACCTTCATCCATATCGGCTCCAACAGGCTGCCGCTGCGCGGCGCCGTCTACGGCATCGGCGTCATCGCGCTGTTCTTCATGTGGCTCGGCGTCTTGATCTCCGTGCTCTGAGCGGGAACCACGCTCCTCGCTCCCGTTAAGCATCCCGTCCGTTTCCGGAGAGCACCCGCCCGGAAGCGTTGAGGCTTAACGAAAAGTAAACTACACCCCGAATGGCGGCGGATGGTGGACAAGCGTAGTTTGGAGTGACGCGATGTTGCGTGTCCGTGAAGTCCCGGCGCGGGTTTTCGCCCGCGACGGTGAGGTTCTGGCTGCCACTTCCGGCAAAGTGAAACTCGCAGGCCGCAGCCCCTCCGCGCGCCTGCTGGCGCTTGCCGCGCTCGGGATCGCGCTCGGCTCCGGCGGCATGGTGCTGACGGCTTCGATGGTCCAGGCCGAGAGCGAGGGCAGCGCGCGCGAATTCCTCCTCCAGGAAGCGGCCCGCCGGGAACAGGGGCGCGTGCAGAACGCGACCTACAGCTCGACCCGCTATGTCCCGCAGGCCAATGCCTATGCTCCCGCCGGCAATGGCTGGCGCCTGCCGCTGATGCAGGTCCAGCCGGACGGTCGCCTCGCGCATCCACCGATCGAGCTCAACCCCTTCCGGAAATCGACCCAGAAGACCGCCGACCGGCAGCGCAGGCCAGCCGGCACGACCGGCGCCTCGCTCGACGCGGTCTCCGGCGCGGCGGACCGCGCCCAGACCTTCTGCGTGCGCCTGTGCGACGGCTTCCACGCCCCCATCGGCTATCTCCGCTCGGGCGGCGACATGAAGGCCCATGAAACGCTCTGCACGGCGATGAACCCGGGCGTTCCGGTAAAGGTCTTCAGGATGGCTGCCGGCGGGACCAGCATCGCCGACGCAGTCGCCGCCGACGGCAAGCGCTATGGCGCCCTGCCGATGGCCTTCAGCCACGAGAAGGCGGCCGATCCGGCCTGCCGCCCGGCCATCGTCCAGGCCGGCGAACGGCGGATTTCGCTGCTGCGCGACATCACCTTGCGGCCTGGCGACAGCGTCGTGCTCGACGGCAAGGTCTCGACCTTCGCCGGCAGTTCGAGCTGGCCCTATAGCCGGCGCGACTTCCGCGATTTCCGGACAGCCTCGGAGCTCAGCAAGACCCAGCGCCGGCAGATCGACGAGCAGGTCGGCATTTCCCGGATGGAAGCGCAGGCTCGCAGCGTCCGGCGCCAGATGCGGGTCCGCGAGGCGCAGTTGCAGGACGATACCGTCGCCAGCGACGCGGTCCTGCGCGGCACGGTCTCTCCGACGACGCGCGAGCCGGTCCGCCTGATTCCGCTCTCGCTGCCGTCGCGCTAGGCCTTCCAGACTGTCAACGCCCCTTGTCATTCCGGGGCTTCGCGCAGCGAAGAACCCGGAAGCCACGACCGGCTGAGACCTGCAGGTCCTGGCATAGAATGCTCCACCCAGTCGTGGGCTCCGGGTTCGCTCCTACGGAGCGCCCCGGAATGACAATGGCTGGCACATCCTGGGAGCCGGCACTCCGTCCACGTTCGACAAGAGATCGCCGGATTCCGCCGCGACAGGTCGTCTCACCCGAAAGACCCGCGACCGGGGCACGTCCGAAATCCCCTCGTCTTTCCAAGGCAGTGCCCCATTTATTAGAATTCATCAAAATACGAAACAGACTAGAATTCCTATAAGGCATTGATATCAAAGGAATACTTCATTGACGCTCCGCAGGCGGCGTTCTATCGCTCGCCCATCGCGCTGACCGCGCCCACCGACGGAGCAGAAGAATGATCGCAAAGACCTATCTCCACGCCCTGGCGCTGTCCTCCTGCCTGCTCGCTGCCCCGGCCTTCGCGCAGGGCGTGAACCTGTACACGACCCGTGAGCCTGCCCTGCTCAACCCCGTGCTGGAAGCCTTCACCAAGGACACCGGCATCAAGGTCAACGCGGTCTTCCTGAAGGACGGCCTGCAGGAGCGCATCCGCGCCGAGGGCGCCAACAGCCCGGCCGACGTCATGCTGATGGTCGATGTCGGCGAGATCAACGCCGCAGTCGATGCCGGCATCACCCAGCCGATCAAGTCCGACCTCGTCGACAAGACCGTCCCGGCCCAGCTTCGCCCGGACAACAACTGGGTCACGCTGACCAAGCGCGCCCGCGTCGTCGTCGTCTCGAAGGAGCGCGTCAAGCAGGACGCGATCACCTATGAGGACCTCGCCGATCCCAAGTGGAAGGGCAAGTTCTGCATCCGCGCCGGCCAGCACCCCTATAACAACGCGCTCTTCGCTGCCTATCTCGCCCATCACGGCGCCGAGAAGACCGAGACTTACCTGAAGGCCGTGCGCGCCAACGCTGCCCGCAAGCCCGGCGGCGGCGACCGCGACGTGGCTCGCGACATTCAGTCCGGCCTCTGCGACATCGCCATCATCAACACCTACTATATCGGCCTGATGAGCGAGGCGAAGAACGAGCAGAAGGGCTGGTTCGACGCGATCAAGCCGCTCAAGACCACCTTTGCCAATGACGGCACCCATGTGAACGTCTCGGCCGCCGCGCTCGCCAAGAACGCCCCGAACAAGGAGAACGCCGTCAAGCTGGTCGAGTACATGCTCGGCGACAAGGCCCAGGCGCTCTATGCGAACGGCAACTTCGAGTTCCCGGTCAACGCGGCCGTCGCCGACTCCTCTGCCGTCAAGCTGCTCGGCGCTGTGACGCCGGACAAGCTGCCGCTCTCCGAGGTCGCCAAGCAGCGCAAGGCCGCGGCCAATCTGGTCGACAAGGTCGGCTTCGACAATTGAGCCTGAGTCAACCACTCAGCGCTATGCGACGGCCGCCATTCCGATGGCGGCCGTCGACCCGTTTCGCCTATGCCTCCATGGCCGGCGCGGCGCTCGTGCTGCTGCCGCTGCTCGCGCTCGTCGCGACGGCCTTCTCCTCCCGGCAGGCTGCCGAGATCTGGCCTCACCTCGCCGCCAACGTCCTGCCCACCGCCCTCGTCCAGACGAGCCTGCTGCTGGCCGGCGTCGGAACGGCCTGCGCCATCATCGGCGTCGGCAGCGCCTGGCTGGTGACGCAGTACGATTTCCCGGGACGGCGTTCGCTCGAATGGCTGCTGGTGCTGCCGCTGGCGCTGCCGACCTATCTAACGGCCTATATCTACGTCGAATTCCTCGGTTTCCAGGGGCCGCTTCAGAGCGCTCTGCGCGCCGCGACCGGCTGGCGCTCGCTGCGCGACTACTGGTTTCCCGATCCGCGCAACCTGCCAGGCGCGATCGCGATCATGGCGATCGTCCTCTACCCTTATGTCTATCTCAGCACGCGCGCGCTGTTCAGCGTGCAGGGCGCCAGCATCGTCGAGGCCGCCCGCAATCTCGGAGCCGCACCCGGCCGCCTGTTCTGGCGCATCGGCCTGCCGCTCGCGCGCCCGGCGCTCGCCGCGGGCCTCACCCTCGTCCTGCTTGAGGCGCTGAATGATATCGGCGCCACCGAATATCTCGGCGTCCGCTCGCTGACGCTCTCGATCTACACGACCTGGGTCAATCGCGGTTCGCTGCCCGGCGCCGCCCAGATCGCCTGCGTCATGCTGCTGATGGTCTTCGCCCTGATCCTCGTCGAGAGGAAACTGCGCGGGCAGAGGCGCTTCGCGTTGCCGGTGCGCCAGCCCCGGCCGGTGACGCGCCGGCCACTCCATGGGCGTAGGGCAATGCTGGCCGCCCTCGCCTGCGTCCTGCCCGTGCTGTTCGGAGCCGTCCTGCCGGTCGGCTATCTCGTCGTCGAGATCCTGCAGCGCGGCCTGCTGGCGCAGTTCGACACGGCACTGCTGCGCCTCCTCGGCAACGCGCTCCTGCTCTCCGGCCTCGCCGCGATGCTGGTCGTGGCGCTCGGGCTCGGGATCGCGACCGCGGGCCGCACCGGCCGCGAGACCTGGCTGAAGCCCCTCGCCCGCATCGCCAGCCTCGGCTACGCCGTGCCCGGCACCGTGCTGGCGCTCGGCCTGCTGATCCCGCTCGCCGCCTTCGACAATCTGCTGGCCGATGCCGCATCCGCCCTGTTCGGCCTCAAGCCGGGCCTGATCCTGATCGGTTCCGGCGCGGCCCTGGTGATCGCCTATACCGTGCGCTTCCTTGCCATCGGCGTCTCCGGCGTCGAGAGCGGGCTGGCGCGCGTCTCGCCGCGGATCGACGACGCCGCCCGTGCGCTGGGCGCCGCCGGACCTGAGCTGCTGCGGCGGATTCACTGGCCGTTGGCGCGCCCGGCGATCGCTGCCGCCGCGCTTCTCGTCTTCGTCGACTGCCTCAAGGAGCTGCCGGCGACGCTGCTGCTGCGCCCCCTCAACATCGACACGCTGGCGACCGTCGTCTACGGCCATGCCTCGCGCGGCGTCTTCGAGGACGGTGCGCTGGCCGCGCTGCTGATCATCCTCGCCGGCCTCTATCCGGCCTTCGTTCTGGCGAAAACCGGCACAGATCGGGCGGGATAGCCGGCTTTCCAGCCTCGACAAGCCCTCCGCATCGGCCTAAACCCTGTGCCGCCAGGGGGCTGGCTGACTTTCGGCCCGGTGCCGATTCGGAAGTCCATGACCAGACGCGCTGCGATCATCGCTTTCAGCCTCGTCGTCGCCATCGGCCTCCTGGGCTTGCAGTCCTGGGATGTCGCCCTCGGGCGTGTCCAGCGCGGCGCCATCAAGGCGATCGAGGAGCGGACCGGTTTCGTCGTCAAGACGATCGAGCGTGCCGAGATCGCCCTGCTGCCCTTGCCGCGTATCAGCCTGTCCCAGGTCGCCTTCGCTCAGCGCGACGGTGCACTCGCCGGCGAGGCCGTGCGGATCAAGGCGCATCTGCGCCTGCTGCCGCTGTTCAGCGGTCAGATCAGCTTCGACCGGGTCGATCTGGTCGCGCCCCGGATCGACATCGCCGGCCCCGCCGGCAGCGACGGCATCGCCGAATGGCTCGCTCCCGCGCTCGCCGAACTCGAGCGACTGCAAAGCCAGAGCAAGATCGTCATCAGCGCGGGCTCCGTCTTCCTGCGGGCGAACGGCGCGATCCAAAGCGTCGTGCGCGATCTCGACCTCGTGATCGACGAGCGCAGCCGGAACGAACCTCTCGCTCTCTCCGGCCAGCTCAACTGGCGCGGCATCCCGACCGAGGTGAGCCTGCTCTGGCCCATGGTCGGCGGCAACGCCAAGGCGGCCCTGTCGGCGACGTCCTCGTTGCTGAAGCTGCGCTTCGAAGGCACCCGCTCCGGCCCCGGCGAGCCCGTGATCAGCGGCCCCCTCGTCCTCTCCACCCCTTCGCTGACAAAATTGCTCGGCTGGTTCGACGAGGAATCGCGCCTGGGATCGGCGCTCGGCGCCGTCGCCATCTCGGCTGATATCCAGGTGAAGCCGCGCGAGGTCTCGTTCAGCAACGCCATCGTCAATCTCGATGGCGAGCGTCTGGACGGCGCGATCAAGCTCGCCGAGACCGGCGGGCGCTTCGCGTTGTCGGGCACGCTTGCCGGCGCGACGCTCGATCTCGGCCGCATCGTCGATCGGCTGCCGGTTCCGGTCGTCGATGTCGCGGACACGACCCCCTTCGACCTGGAAGCCTGGACCGCGCGCGATATCGATCTGCGCATCTCCGTCGACGCAGCCCGCCTAAAGGGCGCGAGGCTCAACGACGTTGCGACCTATCTGCTCGTCAAGAAGGGGCGTTTCGAGACCGGGCTGCTCCGCGCCGGCGCCTACGGCGGCAGCATCAAGAGCCGCCTGCTCGCGATCGCCACCCCCGCCGGTGTCGACATCAAGCTTCAGGCCGGGCTCGACAAGGTGAATATCGGCCAGGCTGCATCCGACCTGCCGCAGCTGGGGCGCCTGAGCGGCACCGGCAATCTCCAGTTCGCCCTGGACGGCGTCGGCCGCACTTTCGACGAGCTGCTGGGATCGTTCACCGGCCGGATCAACCTGGCAGCCCGGCAGGGCGAGATCGGCGGCGTCGCCTTCGGCGAATTGCTCCGCCGCGCCGAGCGCAGCCCGGTCCAGGCGCTGCGCGACTGGCGGCAGGGCAAGACGCCCTACGAGAGCATCAGTGCCAATGCGGGTATCGCCGGAGGCCTGCTCGCCCTGACCGAGGCGCAGATGATCGGCGCGAACTACCGCTTCAACCTTGCCGGCAGCGCCGCGCTGCGCACCCGCACCCTGGACATGACCGCACTGCTCGCCTCCCCGAACGGCGCCACGAAGCTGCCCTTCCTGCTCAAGGGCCCGGTCGATGCTCCAGCCTTCGAGATCGAGACAGAGGCCCTCGTGAGCCCGGCCGGCGCCTCCCTCGTTCCGACGCTGCTCACGCGTTGAATCCCCGCTTTCGCGATCATCGTAAATCCGCTCTGATGCGGACGGATCTGGTTGCGGCAGCGGGAAGGATGCAGCGATGAAGATGTGGATCATGGGCGCGCTGGCGCTCGCAGGGTGGATGACGGCAGGCATGGCCGAGGCACAGGATCTGGCGGTCGAGAAGAAGGTCTTCGAGCTCCCGAGCTTCACCACCCAGAGCGGACGCACGCTGAAGAATGTCCGCGTCGGCTGGGAGAGCTACGGCACGCTCAACGCCGACAAGTCCAACGCCGTGCTGATCTGCCACTTTTTCTCAGGCAACTCGCATGCCGCCGGCAAATACGCGGCCAGCGACCCGACGCCGGGCTACTGGGACGCGATCGTCGGCCCGGGCAAGGCGATCGACACCAACAAGTATTTCGTCCTGTCCTCGGACACGCTGGTGAACCTCAACACCGGCGACCCGAAGACCACGACGACGGGCCCCGCCTCGACCAATCCCGATACCGGCAAGCCCTACGGCCTCGACTTCCCCGTCGTCACGGTCCGCGATTTCGTCGAGGTGCAGAAGGCACTGGTCGAGAGCCTCGGGATCAAGAAGCTCGCGCTCGTCGCCGGTCCCTCGATGGGTTCGCTCCAGACCTTCGAATGGGCGGCGAGCCATCCCGAAATGGTCGCCAAGGCCATGCCGGTGATCGGCGCCGGCGAGGCCGATGCCATGCTGATCGCCTGGCTCGACGTCTGGGCTGCGCCCATCCTCGTCGATCCCAACTGGAACAACGGCGACTACTACGGCAAGGCCCCGCCTCTCGCCGGTCTTGCCAAGGCGCTGACGGCGGTGACGCTGCAGGCCAATCACCAGGATTGGGCCAACGCCACCTTCGGCCGCCGTCCGGCCAAGGAGGGCGATGAACCCGGCAAGGCGCTCGCCAACAAGTTCCAGGTCCAGAGCGTGCTCGACAATGCCGGCATGGCCCGCGCCAAGCTCTCCGACGCCAACCATTTCCTCTATCTCGTCAAGGCGAATCAGCTCTTCGCGGCGGGCGGCACCTCGCTCGCGGACGGCATGGCGAAGATCAAGGCACCGATGCTGCTGATCACCCAGCCGAAGGACCTCGTCTTCACGCCCGACATGGTCGCGACGACGGTGAAGGCGGCGAAGGCGGCCGGGCGCGACATCACCCACGCCACCATCGACGGCTCGCGCGGCCATCTCGACGGCGTAATATCGATGAAGCAGGCGGAAGGCGCGATCCGGGCGTTCCTGGAGAAGTAGCCGGACGCCCTCGTTCACCCGAGCGGTCATCCCGGACAAGCCGCGTCAGCGGCGCCGATCCGGGATCCATGCCTGAACCGTTCCGGCATGGATTCCGGGTCTACGCTTCGCTCCGCCCGGGATGACCTCGCGTGTAGGGCTCACGCCGCGGCCGGCTCCTCCATCCGGTGGACGATCCGATCGATCAGGCCCCATTCCAGCGCCTCTTCCGCCGTCATGAAGCGATCGCGGTCGAGCGTGCGCTCGACCTCCTCGTAGCTGCTCCCGCAATGCTCGGCATAGAGCCGGGTCAGGCGATGCTTGGTCTGCCGCATCTCCTCGGCATGGATGAAGATGTCGGAGGCCTGCCCCTGGAAGCCGCCGAGCGGCTGGTGGACATGCAGGCTCGCATTGGGCAGCGCCCCGCGCTCGCCCGGCTCCCCCGCCATCAGCAGGAACGACCCCATCGAGCGCGCCGTGCCCATGCACAGCGTATGCACCGGCGAGCGGATGTAGCGCATCGTGTCGTACATGGCGAAGCCGCTGGTCACCACGCCGCCCGGCGAGTTGATGTAGAGATGGATCGGCTTCTTCGGGTTTTCCGCTTCCAGGAACAGCAATTGCGCGCAGACCAGCGCGCTCATCGCGTCGTTGACCTCGCCGTTGAGGAAGATGATCCGTTCGCGCAGCAGCCGCGAGTAGATGTCGAACGAGCGCTCCCCGCGGCTCGACTGCTCGACGACCATAGGGACGAGTTGCATCGCTTCGCGCATCGGCGAACTCCAGGATTTCGACAGGGAATGGAACGTGGTCGCGCCGCCTCAGGCAGCGGCGCGCATGACCGGTGGTGCGTTGCTGTTCGCCGGGACCAGATCCAGCCCGACGCGATGATCGGTCAGTTCATGGATCACATGCAGGCTGCTTCCGCCGGCCTCGCTGGCGTCGATGCGGAAGGTGACCACGCTTTCGAGAAAGGCGGCTCGCTGTCGCGCATCCGGTAGCGCAGCGCCGCCCCCGGCGTGACGACGCTCGGCTCGGGGTCGGCCAGCTCGGCATCAGGCAGCCACTGCTCGCGCAGGCCGGGCGTGCTAAGGGCGCGCCAAAGCTTTTCGGGTGGCTCGTCGAACTGAAACGCGAAGACGAGAGGATCGGCCGCCGCCTGGCTGTCGTTGCCGCTCATTGATCCATTTCCCTGAGCAAGGCCCTGAGATCGTCGATCCGTGCCGGCCAGAAGGCGCGGTATTTCGTCAGCCATCGCGCGACCAGCGCGAGCCCCTCCGGATCGACCCGATAGTTCACGAAGCGCCCTTGCCGCTCCTCGCGGACGAGGCCGGCGCCGCGCAGCACCGCGAGATGCTGCGACATCGCCGGCTGGCTGATCGCCATGCCCTCGCGCAACGCACTGGCATTCAGGCTGCCCGCCGCCAGCTTGTCGAGGATGGTGCGCCGCGTCGGGTCGGCCAGCGCCTTGAAGATCTCGTTCTCGATCATGACATCACATAAGCATTCACTTATGTGAATCGCAAGAGGCATTGCGCTGAAGGCTCGTGCTAGCCTGTCACGAGGACAGAGTCAGAGCGCGAGAGAGCAGCCATGAGGGCGACAGGGTCGGGACCTTTCCTCCTATACGCCTTGCTGTCATCTCACCCGGCACAGGCCGCCTGCACGGAGCCGCAGGCCGGCTCGGATCAAGCCCCGGCTTTGTCGCCGCCACTGAGCCAGGTGGTGACCGGCGCCGGCCGCCTGCAATTCCATTCGGCGCCGAGCAGCGCCTGTCCGATGAAAGGCATCTTCATCATCTCGAAGGACGAGGTCATCGCCTATGCGCAGACGCGGGATGGCTGGTCGTCGGTGATGTATCTCAATCCCCGGACCGGCAACGACGTCAGCGGCTGGGTCCGGTCGGGGCGCTTGAAGACGATCGGAACGATGGGACCGAAGCGCTGATTGCTGCGTGCTGCACCACGCGGTCCGCGATGGGGCGATGTCAGCCTTAGCCCTGGCGCTCGCTCAAGATCACATGCGCAAGTCAATCCCGCCAGGTAAGGCCGATTGCCAAGAACCCTGCCGGAAGACCGATCAAAGCACCGAATATCAAGCCGATGAGACCTGAAAACTCGTCAAGATGCTGAAAAAATAGGCCACCGATAAGCGCGACGACGATGGTGCAGGTGCACCAGACAAAAATAAAAAGGCAGATGCTAAATAGAATTCTTATCACATTGGTTCGTCCATAGACTGCCGTTGGCGACCCGCTATCGGCCGAAAGCAGCCTTTCCGACCCGCCGCCCCTACCCCGCCTGCGCCGCAGCCTTGATCCCGTCGATCACGAACTGCACGGCGAGCGCCGCCAGGATCACCCCGAGCAGGCGCGTCAGCACGATATTGCCGGTGACGCCCAGGAGCTTCGCGATCGGCGTCGCGGTCAGGAAGACCAGAAGGCAGGACAGCACCACCAGCCCGCAGATCACCGCGAGCGTCGCCAGCAGCAGCGGATCGCCATGGGCGCGGCCGGCGAGCAGGATCATCGCGGTCAGCGCGCCCGGCCCCGCCATCAGCGGGATCGCCAGCGGGAAGGCCGCGACGTTACGGATGTGATCCTGCGTGATCGCGGTGTCCGCCGTCTGCTGCTTGCGCTCGGTGCGGCGCTCGAACACCATCTCGAAGGCAATCCAGAACAGCAACAGCCCGCCCGCGATGCGGAAGGCCGGCAGCGAGACGCCGAGCGCCTTCAGCACGATGTCGCCGGCCACCGCGAAGAAGGCCATGATGCAGAAGGCGATGATCGAGGCGCGGATCGCGACCTGCTTGCGCTCGCCCTCCGACATCCCGCGCGTCAGCGACAGGAAGATCGGCGCGAGGCCCGGAGGATCGAGCGTCACCAGCATGGTGACGAGCGCGGCAGTGGCGAATTCGACGAACATGGCGCCACATCAGCATGCCGAAAGCCCGCCGTCACGCGCCAAGAAAGGCCGGAATGAGGCAGCGCGCCGGAAGACCTTCGAGAATGTCTTCTAACGCGCTGAATTTATTGGCGTAATTTTTGCCGGGACAGCGCCCGCTTTTGCTGGCTTCTCCTGCTGGAATCGGCTAGCCAGAAGGCTGAAAAATCAGCAGGAATCGGGACATTTCCCCTTGAGCGACGATACCGACGACAAGCGCGACGGAGCCCCGGATCTCGGCGGCGACATCAAGCCGATCGCGATCACCGACGAGATGAAGAAGAGCTATCTCGATTACGCCATGAGCGTGATCGTGAGCCGCGCTCTGCCCGATGTCCGCGACGGCCTGAAGCCGGTCCACCGCCGCATCCTCTATTCGATGTGGGAGAACGGCCAGACCCCGGAGAAGAAGCACGTCAAATCGGCGAACATCGTCGGCGCGGTCATGGGTCAGTACCATCCGCACGGCGACCAGGCGATCTATGATGCGCTCGTCCGCATGGCCCAGCTTTTCTCGATGAGCGTGCCGCTCGTCGACGGCCAGGGCAATTTCGGCTCGATGGATGGCGACCCCCCGGCGGCCATGCGTTACACCGAAAGCCGGCTGGCCAAGCCGGCCATGCCCCTGCTCAGCGATCTCGACCGGGACACGGTCGATTTCCAGCCCACTTACGACGACAGCCGCCTGGAGCCCAAGGTCCTCCCTGCGACCTTCCCCAACCTGCTCGTCAACGGCGCGGGCGGCATCGCCGTCGGCATGGCGACCAACATCCCGCCGCATAACCTCGGCGAGGTCATCGATGCCTGCGTCGCCTATATCGACGATCCCGAGATCTCGATCGACGACCTGATCGAGATCATCCCCGGCCCCGACTTCCCGACCGGCGCCTCGATCATGGGCCGCAGCGGCATCCATGCCGCCTACCATGTCGGCCGCGGCTCGATCGTGATGCGCGCGAAGACGCATATCGAGGAGCTCCGCAAGGAGCGCGAGGCGATCATCGTCACCGAGATCCCCTATCAGGTGAACAAGGCCTCGATGGTCGAGAAGATCGCCGATCTCGTGCGCGAGAAGCGCATCGAGGGCATCTCCGACCTGCGTGACGAATCGAGCCGCGAGGGCGTGCGCGTCGTCATCGAGGTCAAGCGCGACGCCGTCGCCGATGTCGTGCTGAACCAGCTCTATCGCTTCACCCCGCTGCAGACCTCCTTCGGCGCCAACATGGTGGCGTTGAACAACGGGCGGCCCGAGGTGCTGAACCTCAAGGACTTCATCTCGGCCTTCGTCGAGTTCCGTGAGGAAGTGGTCTCGCGGCGGACGCGCTACCTGCTGAACAAGGCTCGTGAGCGCGCCCATGTGCTCTGCGGCCTGGCCACCGCCGTCGCCAATATCGACGAGGTCATCCGCCTGATCCGCACGGCGCCGACGCCTGCCGCGGCGCATGAATCGCTGATGGCGCGCGACTGGCCGGCCGACGACATCGCCCCGCTGATCGCGCTCGTCGACGATCCGCGCCACCCGATGAATCCCGACGGCACCTACCGGCTTTCGGACGCGCAGGCCAAGGCGATCCTCGAACTGCGCCTGTCGCGCCTGACCGCTCTGGGCCGCGACGAGATCGGCGACGAGCTGGAGAAGCTCGCCAAGGAGATCGCCGACTATCTCGAGATCCTGCGCTCGCGCCTTCGCATCCAGACGATCGTCAAGACCGAACTCGCCGAGGTGAAGGCCGCTTTCGCCACGCCGCGCCGCACCGAGATCCAGGATTGGGGCTCCGACCTCGACGACGAGGATCTCATCGCTCGCGAGGACATGGTCGTCACCGTCAGCCATGGCGGCTACATCAAGCGCGTGCCGCTCTCGACCTATCGGGCGCAGCGCCGCGGCGGCAAGGGTCGCTCCGGCATGGCGACCAAGGACGAGGATTTCGTCGCGCGGCTCTTCGTCGCCAACACCCATACCCCGGTGCTGTTCTTCTCCTCGGAAGGCCAGGTCTACAAGGAAAAGGTCTGGCGCCTGCCGCTCTCGGCGCCGAATGCCCGCGGCAAGGCGCTGGTCAACATGCTGCCGATCGAGGCAGGCGAGCGCATCACCACGATCATGCCGCTGCCGGAGGACGAGGCGAGCTGGGAGACGCTCGACGTGATGTTCGCCACCGCCTCGGGCGGGGTGCGTCGCAACAAGCTCTCCGACTTCGTCAACGTCAACCGCGCCGGCAAGATCGCGATGAAGCTCGACGAGGGCGACCACATCGTCGACGTGCAGATCTGCACCGAGAACGACGACGTGCTGCTGACCACGGCCGACGGCCAGTGCATCCGTTTCGCGGTGCCGGAGGTTCGCGTCTTCAAGGGCCGCGATTCGACCGGCGTGCGCGGCATCAATCTGGCCAAGGGTGACGAGGTGATCTCGCTCGCGATCCTGCACCATCTCGATGCGACACCGGATGAGCGCGCCGCCTATCTCAAGCGCGCCGCGGCCGCCCGCAGGGCGCTGACCGGCGAGGCCGAGGACGGTGCGGAGACCACGGCGGCGACCGAGGCCGATGCGGAGGAAAGCGCCGGCGATATCGAGCTCGGTCAGGAGAAATACGCTGCGATGGGTGCAGCCGAGCAGTTCATCCTGACCATCTCGGAACGCGGCTACGGCAAGCGTACATCGTCCTTCGAGTACCGGGTCACCGGACGCGGCGGCAAGGGCATCGTCGCCATGGTCGTCAACGACCGCAACGGCAAGCTCGTGGCCTCCTTCCCGGCCCTCGACAGCGACCAGCTCATGCTGGTCACGGATGGCGGCCAGCTCATCCGCGTCCCCGTCGATGCCGGCCCGGACAATCGCATCCGCATCGCCGGGCGCTCGACGCAAGGCGTGACGGTGTTCAACACCGCCAAGGACGAGAAGGTCGTCTCGGTCGAATGCATCAACGACGACGGCGAAGGTGACGAGGACGGCGAGGCTGGCAACGAAACGCCGGGTGCCGAGCCGACGGAAGGCTGATCCATCAGCCTCTTGCGGCCATGGCTTCAGGCTCGATCTGAAACCATGGCGCCTGCTGCGGGAGCCTCAAGTTCGCACTGAACCTCGCCGTCATTCCGGGCTTGACCCGGAATCCATCGTAGAGTGCACCATCCTACGATGGACCCCGGATCGGCGCGGCTCCGCCGCTTGTCCGGGATGACGCGGAGGTTCCCTTGCGCAACCTCGGCACCAGCCGTCATTGCGAGCGCAGCGAAGCAATCCAGGGAACTGGGTCGAACGTCTCACCAGCCCCCTGGATTGCTTCGTCGCCTCGCTCCTCGCAAGTACGATCAACCCTCACCGCTTCCGTTTGACTCAAAGCCCGCCTCACGCTCCCATCCGGTCATGAAGGCTCGTTCCGTGCCCGTCCGTTCCCCTGCGATCACGCCGGAGATCATGCTGCGCGCCTATGCCGCCGGCATCTTCCCGATGGCGGAGAGCGCCGACGACCCCAGCCTGTTCTGGGTAGAGCCGGAACTGCGCGGCATCATCCCGCTCGACCGCTTCCATCTCTCGGCGCGGCTCGCCCGCACCGTGCGCTCGGACCGTTTCGAGATCCGGGTCGACACCGCCTTCGACGCCGTCATCGCGGCTTGTGCCGAGGCCAAGCCGGACCGGGCCGAAACCTGGATCAATACGCGCATCCGCGAGATCTTCGGCGAGCTCTTCGCGCTCGGCCATGTCCATACGGTCGAGTGCTGGCGCGAGGGCCGGCTGGTTGGCGGCCTCTACGGGCTTTCGCTCGGCGGTGCCTTCTTCGGCGAGAGCATGTTCCACCGCGAGACCGACGCCTCGAAGGTCGCACTGGTCCATCTCGTCGCCCGCCTCAGGCAGGGCGGCTACCGGCTATTGGATACCCAGTTCCAGACCGGCCACCTCGCCCAGTTCGGCACGATCGAAATCCCGCGCGACGGCTATCGCGGCCTGCTCGACGATGCGTTGCGGCACCCGGGCGACTGGCAGGTCAGGCCGCTGAGCGGCCGCGAGGCGCTCGCCTCGCTCTGAGCGCCTTGCCGCGAGCCTGCTGGATCAGTTGCCGCCCATATACGGGTCGCGGCCGGGGGCGGGATTGGTCGGGAAGAAGCGCTGGCTCGGCCGCTGCGGCTGCACGGGCACGCCGCGCGGCGGTTCGACATCGATGCGCCCGCCGGGCGGCGGCGGAGCGGCTTGCTGTCCGGGCAGCGGCTGGTTGGGCGTGCGCGGCCGGCGCGGGTCCTCGGCCGGCGGCGCTTCCGGCTCTTTGGGATCGACGACGAGTTCGGTGCCGCCTTTGCAGTCGGTCAACCAGGCATCGTAGATCGCGTGCTCGACGCCGTGCAGGCCCGGGCTCGCCGCATACATCCAGCCGGTGAAGATGCGCCGGTACTCGTTCTTGACCGTGACCTCGTCGACCTCGACGAAGGCGTCGGTCTGCGGCGCCTCGGTCGGCGGCCGCGTCCAACAGACGCGCGGCGTCAACTGGAGGGCGCCGAACTGCACGGTCTCGTCGATCGCCACCTCGAAGGAGATGATGCGGCCGGTGATCTTGTCGAGCCCAGCGAAGACGGCCGTCGGATTGCGGATGCGATCAGCGTGCGCCGGGCCTGTGGCGGCCAATGTCGCCAGCGCGCTCGAGGCGAGGCCTGCCAGGATCGGGAAACGAAAGAACGACGGCATGCGGGCGCGAATCTCTTCGACAGCGCGGGAGAACCGCGATGGCGCGCAGTAACACGGCAAAGGCAGCGGAAAAAGGGCGCTCTGCTTCGTCAACAGCTCATGCGCTCTTCGATATCGATGACCGCAGCCTCGACCCCTTGCTCGGCGCGGATCACTTTCCCGAGCTCAGCGGCGCGCTTTCGCACTTCCGGCACCTGCAGTGCTTTTGCGGCGGCCGCCACGACATCGGGTGTCAACTGTCGCGGCAGAGCTCCGGGCCCCGCTCCCAAGGCCGCAATCCGGTCAGCCCAGAATGGCTGATCGCCGAAGAATGGCCGGATAGCCATCGGCACCCCTGCCCGCAAGCTCGCTCCCGTCGTGCCCGCACCGCCATGGTGCAGCGCTCCGGCAACGTGCGGAAGCAACTTATCGTGAGGCGCCGCATCGATCACAAGCATGTCGTCGCCATGTTCCTGCAGGTCGAGTGCCCCACCACCACGGACGAGAATGCCGCGCATACCCGCCAGCCGCAGACCAGCGACGATTGCTTCGGCCAATTCTCGTGGCCGATCTCCCGGCATGCTCCCAAATCCGACATAGATCGGGGCTGTCCCGGCCGTGAGGAAGGAAGCAAGCGCCGGCGACACCCCGCTCTCGGGCTCATCGAGGAACCAGTAGCCGCAGACGTGCACACGCTTCGGATCCCAATCGGACGGAACCGGAATCACGTGGCGGCTATAGGCATAGAGCACGCCGATCGAGGGGTCTGGATAGCGTCTTTGCTGCCCCAGCCGCTCGCGTCGCCACCGCGTCAGCATCCGTCCGAACAGGAGGGCCGGAGCAGCGGCCATCAACATGTGGCTGGGCTTGTTCAACAGGCTTGGCAGCCTGATCGGCAGAATGGGACTTGGGAAGGCAGATGTAGGCGTAAAGCCCGGCAAAGGCGAGGCAAGCAGGCTTCGTGCCCCCAATCTGGCGGCAATGGCGGGGCTCACGAGCGACTTGGGGTGATGCAGGATCAGACGAGGTCCGAACCCACGTAGAGCCTCCCATTCAGCATCCATCAGCCGGGTCATCGCCGGCTTGATCTTGCCGAGCAACGCGAGGCCGGCAGAAAAACCGCGACCGGCAGCGACCGCGGCCTTCCCGGCGTCACTGTCGAGCAAGTCGAGCAACGTGCCCGGCAGCGGGGCAAAGGGTACTCTCAGACGCGACGCCAGATCGGAAAACTGTTCGGGTGCAGCCAACTGGACGTCGTGCCCGCGCGCAATCAGGCCACGCGCAAGGGCGACATAGGGCTGAACGTCGCCACGCGTACCGAATGTCTGGATGGCAATGCGCATCGGAGCGCTACGCCGGAAGCCTCAGCGGCCGGGCGTCCAGGCCTCGTAGTCGCCGGTCGCGGCCGGGCGCTCGCCCTCGGCCAGGGTTGAGCCTTGCGGGCGATAGGCCAGCGCCGTGCCGGTCCAGTTCTGCTGGTGCGGCTGCTGCCATTCGCGCGGCTGGTAGCTTTCCTCGGAGGGCGCGACATCGACGGTGTGATGCAGCCAGCCGTTCCAGCCCGGCGGCACCTTGGAAGCCTCCGCGTCGCCCTTGTAGATCACCCAGCGCCGCTGAAAGCCGAGCGCCTTGTCCTTCACCCCACCCTTGGTGCGGTAATAGACATTGCCGAACTCGTCCTCGCCCACCCGCTCGCCATGGCGCCAAGTGTGGAAACGCGTGCCGATCGTCTGGCCGTTCCACCAGGTGAATATCTGCAGCAGCCAGTCCTTCATCGTCTTTCAAGTCCGTGCGCGCGATGCAAAATAATCGCGCGACTTATGGCCCCCGCACCGCCTACTGTCCAGCCCGCGATAGCCCGACCGTGCTGAAACTGCCCGATGTTTCGCGCTTGTCGCAGCGTGTCAGGCTCATGACGGCCAGGACGTCGGGATCGGCGGCCCTGAGCTGGCGGGTCTGCTTGTCCCGGAACATCACGTTGGTCGCGTTGACCAGCCGGCCTGACGCGATCAGCGTCGCCAGAATCTCCATGTCGCGCGGATCGTCGCGATCGCGCGGCTTCTTGGGGTCAGGCGCCCCCGCAATCAACCGCACGCCCGCGCTCAGCTCCATGACGACATGCGCCGTGGCGCCGGAGACGGTCGCCTTCGTGAAGGTGAGCCCATCCACGGGCATCCCGGGGGCGGAGATGCCTGTTTTGTTGATGGTGATCCGCGCCGCCGAGCCGCAGCCGCGCGCCCGGGATGCCCGGGACGCCCATTCGCCCGCGAAGGCCGGAGCCAGCGGCTCGCTATCGGTGCAACCGGCCAGGACCAGAGGAAGCAGGCAGAAGGCGTAGCGGTGCATGGGTTATCCCGGTCGGATCACGCTGCAACCGGCATAGCCTGACCGACCTGACGTCACTTTAAGCCGATCGCTAAATCTGCGCGCCTTGAGTCGCCGCCACGATTCGGCCGCGATTCGGAACGGCCTTTTCAGGGAGCATTCTCCGGGAAGTCGCCCGAGATCAGCCACTTCCGGGCGGCTTTGAAAGCGGTGCTCGCGGCAGGCCCCGGCGCGCACCGGATTCAGCTCGCGTCAACCATGAATAGCGGGGATTTTATGGACTGCGCTTCATCCCGCACTGTGGCAATCTTGCCAATGCGCATCCGATTCCCCGGTAATTTCCGAGGCTTAGCGGGCGCCTTGCAACTTATCCCCATAACCCACATATCCCTACCAGATGTCGTGTCCACAGGGATCACAGGGCACTATTCCTTGACGCGCAGCGGGTATCTGCACTAGATTTTGACCATCGCATGACGGCCGGCGGCACCCCCTCTGGATGACTGCGAAACCCTAGTTTTCCAGTGTGTTCCGGGCCTGCCGCCGCATCCGCCATCAACAGCGGAAGCGAACGGATTTGCGCGGGCATTTTGGGCGCGTCCGGGACCATCGGCGGGGCGACACCGCGGAGATCCCACAGGGCATCGAACCGAGTTTGGGCTGACATCAGGAGCCGGTGATCAACCGGCCGCGCGTGGCTTGCGAAGCAGGCCCGCGGCAGATCAAGGGACGAAGATCATGCGCATCGAGCGCCGCTACACCACCGCCGGACAGTCGCCCTATGCCGCGATCCCGTTCCGATCGGCCGTCAGCGAGATCAAGAACCCGGACGGCTCCGTCGTCTTCCGGCTCGAAGGCATCGAGGTTCCCGAGACCTGGTCGCAGGTCGCGAGCGACGTGCTCGCGCAGAAATATTTCCGCAAGGCCGGCGTGCCGGCGCGCCTGAAGCGGTTCGAAGAGAACGACGTTCCCTCCTTCCTCTGGCGTTCCGTCGCCGACGAGGCCGCTCTCGCCGAGCTGCGGGAAGGCGAGCGCTACGGCTCCGAGATCTCTTCCAAGCAGGTTTTTGATCGCCTCGCCGGCTGCTGGACCTATTGGGGCTGGAAGGGCGGCTACTTCACCTCGGAAGAGGATGCGGCTGCATTCCATGACGAGCTGCGCTTCATGCTCGCCACCCAGCGCGTCGCGCCGAACTCGCCGCAATGGTTCAACACCGGCCTGCACTGGGCCTATGGCATCGACGGTCCCAGCCAGGGCCATTTCTACGTCGACTTCAAGACCGGCAAGCTGGTGAAGTCGAAGTCGAGCTACGAGCACCCGCAGCCGCATGCCTGCTTCATCCAGGGCGTGCAGGACGACCTCGTCAACGAGGGCGGCATCATGGACCTCTGGGTCCGTGAAGCCCGCCTGTTCAAGTACGGCTCCGGCACCGGTTCGAACTTCTCGATGCTGCGCGGCGAAGGCGAAAAGCTCGCCGGCGGCGGCAAGTCCTCGGGCCTGATGTCCTTCCTCAAGATCGGCGACCGCGCTGCGGGTGCCATCAAGTCGGGCGGCACCACCCGCCGCGCCGCCAAGATGGTGGTGGTCGATGCCGACCACCCGGATATCGAGGCCTATATCGACTGGAAGGTGAAGGAAGAGCAGAAGGTCGCCGCGCTCGTCACCGGCTCCAAGACCGTCAAGAAGCACATGAAGGCCGTGCTCAAGGCCTGCGTGAACTGCGAGGGTGATGGCGATTCCTGCTTCGATCCCGAGCAGAACCCGGCCCTGAAGCGCGAGATCAAGCTCGCCCGCAAGGCGCTGGTACCCGACAACTATATCAAGCGCGTCATCCAGTTCGCCAAGCAGGGTTACAAGGACATCTCCTTCGACACCTATGACACCGACTGGGATTCCGACGCCTATCTCACCGTCTCCGGCCAGAACTCGAACAACTCGGTCTCGCTGACCGACGATTTCCTGCGCGCCGTCGAGACCGATGCCGACTGGAACCTGACCGGCCGCACCACCGGCAAAGTCCTCAAGACGCTGAAGGCCCGCGACCTCTGGGAGAAGATCGGCTACGCCGCCTGGGCCTCGGCCGATCCCGGCCTGCACTTCAACTCGACGATGAACGACTGGCACACCTGCCCGGCTTCCGGCCGGATCCGGGCGTCCAACCCGTGCTCCGAGTACATGTTCCTCGACGACACCGCCTGCAACCTGGCCTCGGCCAACCTGCTGCAGTTCTACGATACCGAAACCAAGTCCTTCGACGTCGCGGCCTATGAGCATCTCTGCCGGCTCTGGACCGTCGTGCTCGAGATCTCGGTGACGATGGCGCAGTTCCCGAGCCGCGAGATCGCCGAACTCTCCTACGAGTACCGCACGCTCGGCCTCGGCTACGCCAATATCGGCGGCCTGCTGATGACCATGGGCCTCGGCTACGACTCCGACGAGGGCCGTGCGCTGGCCGGTGCGCTGACCGCGATCATGACCGGCGTCGCCTATGCGACCTCGGCCGAGATGGCGGGCGAGCTCGGCCCCTTCCCTGGCTACAAGAAGAACGCCAGCCACATGCTGCGCGTCATCCGCAACCACCGCACGGCCGCCCATGGCCTCGCCGACGGCTATGAGGGCCTGAGCGTTACCCCGGTCCCGCTCGACCATGCGACGCTGGCCCGCCTCGGCGGCTCGGCCGTCACCATGGCGGAGCGCTCGCGCATCGTCTGGGACGAGGCTCTCGAGCAGGGCAAGCGCTACGGCTACCGCAATGCCCAGGCGACCGTGATCGCGCCGACCGGCACGATCGGCCTCGTCATGGATTGCGACACCACCGGCATCGAGCCCGATTTCGCGCTGGTGAAGTTCAAGAAGCTCGCCGGCGGCGGCTACTTCAAGATCATCAACCGCGCCGTGCCGGACGCGCTCCGCGCCCTCGGCTACCGCGAGGCCGATATCGCCGAGATCGAGGCCTATGCCGTCGGCCATGGCTCGATGAAGCAGGCGCCGGGCATCAACCCCTCGACGCTGCGCGCCAAGGGCTTCACCGACGAGAAGATCGAAGCGGTCGAGAAGGGGCTGAAGAGCGCCTTCGACATCAAATTCGTCTTCAACAAGTGGACGCTGGGTGAGGATTTCCTCACCGGCACGCTCAAGGTCCCGGCCGAGAAGCTGAACGACATGTCGTTCGAGCTCCTGCCCTTCCTCGGCTTCAGCAAGGCCGAGATCGAGGCCGCCAACGTCCATGTCTGCGGCGCGATGACCCTGGAAGACGCCCCGCACCTGAAGACCGAGCACTACAACGTCTTCGATTGCGCCAACCCCTGCGGCCGCATCGGCAAGCGCTATCTCTCGGTCGAGAGCCATATCCGCATGATGGCGGCGGCCCAGCCCTTCATCTCGGGCGCGATCTCCAAGACCATCAACATGCCGAACGAGGCGACGGTCGAGGACTGCAAGAGCGCCTATATGCTCTCCTGGAAGCTGGCGCTGAAGGCGAACGCCCTCTACCGCGACGGTTCCAAGCTCTCGCAGCCGCTGAACTCGGCGCTGATCTCCGACGATGACGACGAGGCGGACGACGCCGTCGAGACGCTGGTCGCCCAGCCGATGGCGGCCCGCGCCACCCAGATCTCGGAGAAGATCGTCGAGCGCATCGTCGAGCGCATCGAGCGCAAGCGCGAGCGCGAGAAGATGCCGGATCGGCGCACGGGCTACATCCAGAAGGCCACCGTCGGCGGGCACAAGGTCTATGTCCATACCGGCGAGTATTCGGACGGGCGCCTCGGCGAGATATTCATCGACATGCACAAGGAGGGCGCGGCCTTCCGGGCGATGATGAACAACTTCGCCATCGCGGTCTCGCTCGGCCTGCAATACGGCGTGCCGCTGGAGGAGTACGTGGAGGCCTTCACCTTCACCCGCTTCGAGCCCTCGGGCTTCGTCGCCGGCAACCAGTCGATCAAGAACGCGACCTCGATCCTCGACTACGTCTTCCGCGAGCTGGCGATCTCCTATCTCGGCCGCAACGACCTCGCCCATGTCGACCCGAGCGAGATCGGCCATGACGTGTTGGGCAGCGGCGTCGGCCAGGACAAGGCGCCGGATGCGACCCCGATCGTGACGACTCCCCTCGCCTCCACCGGCTTCCGCCGCGGCAAGCCGATCAACCTGCTCGCCATCCAGGGCGGCAGCCAAGGGAACCACGCAGCGAACGATGCGGTTGCCCGCTCGTCCTCCACTGTGACGGCTCTCGCCACGGCAGGCGCGACCGCGCTGAAGGAGGAGCCCGAGGCTTATGGCGAGGCGGAGATGGCCAAGCTCGGCTTCTCAGCGCCGGCTGCCCAGCCGACCCAGTCAGAGCGCCGGGCCGAGGCGATCATGAAGGGCTATGTCGGCGACTCGTGCGGCGAATGCGGCAACTTCACGCTGGTCCGCAACGGCACCTGCCTGAAGTGCAACACCTGCGGAAGCACGACTGGGTGCAGCTGATAGATTAACGGCGCCTGTCTGAGAGGCCCAATCATGCTAGATGATACGAAAGTTCCCTGGCTTGATGCCTCAAAGATCGAAGAATTTGCGCTTGCGTGGCGAAAAATTGAAGGAAACAGCAACGCATCAAGATTTAAAATCGTTGAGTTTCTTTATGAAACCCTTCCCAACCTTTTGGTTGGGAAGGCACTTGAGATAATAACATACGATGACCTTGGAGAGGACTCACCGGCATTCGTCAGATTTTTGAATCAACGAAAGCACGGATATCAGCTCGTAGAGCTTCACATTGAAAACTGGGTTCTGGAGAATGCCAAACTCGATGATGAAGAGGCTCGCAAGATCATTGCCCATGAAATAGGGCACATCATTCTCCACGATGTAAGCGCACAGAAATTCTCACCCGGATCAGAGAAAAATGTTCGTTTTCTTCCCAACGAAGAATCTGGAGAGTGGCAAGCCAAGCGATTTGCCGACGCATTTCTAGTTCCGTTACATGTCGCAGCATCGTTTGATAACCCAGAAGAATTAGCTGAATACTGCGCAGTCGATATCGATTGCGCAAAACGTCGTCTTATCTCGGTTCGTGCTGAAGCAATCGAAAAAAGAAATTCTAGCGGTTACTCTTGCATTAAATGCGGCGATTATAACTTAAGAACATTTGGCATGAGCAATTTTTGCATGAATTGCCAAGCGCATTTTATATCATTCTAGATTTCCAGAGGTTCAGCGCAGAAATCGTAACCGGCCCTTTTACCTCTTTCTACCGGCGTTCGGATTGGGTCGGCTGGACGCAGCAAAACATTAGATCGCATCGAAGATCGATTTGGACAACGCCCTAATCTGTATCGGCGACTCGTGCGGCGAGTGCGGCAACTTCACGCTGGTCCGCAACGGCACCTGCCTGAAGTGCAACACCTGCGGCTCGACCACCCGCTGCTCATGACTATCCCAAGGTGCTGAAGTTGTAGGCGCTCCGGAAGTTTGGTCAGATTCCACCCAAAACACGCCTCGATGAGAGCGAAAGTCCGCCGCCCCCCTGCGGCGGACCACCCAAGTCCTCTACTGCCGCGAGCTGTTCTGGGAACGAGATACGAGTTCGTCCTCTTCCTGCTCGAGAGCGGAAGCGGCCAGGCCGAATGGATCTGAAAGGAGCGTCCTATGTCAGGAAGACCCGACACGCCCGGTCGGCCCGATCATCCACCGGGACGGCCGGACGGCCCTCCCGGGAAGCCGGACGGCGTGCCACCCGGCCGTCCTGACGGCGTGCCGCCCGGACCGAAGGACCCGCCGCAGCCGCCGGATCGCCCCGTAGGCTGACAATGATCCGCTACGCCGACGTCAAACCGGGAATGGTTCCTCGCTGGGAGCACACCTACCCCGGCAGGTTCGAGCACGAAATTCGTGACCTGCTTCATTTCGTCGGCGATAGCCTTCGGGTTGACGGAGACCTTTTGGCGAAGGGCATTCTCCGTTTGACGTTCACGTGGCCTCTGCCGGACGACAGGAAGTGCGCGCTCCAAGCGGTGTTCCCCGACACCTATCCATTCATTCGACCTCAGGTCTCTCTGGTTGCGACACAGGATTCGTTCCCAGAACGCCACGTCTCGCCGATCGACGGAACTCTGTGCCTTCTCGGAAGAGATAGCGGCCTATGGCCTGCCAAGTGGACGTTGGCAGAACTCCTCAATCGGCAGCTCGCCAACGCTCTCGGTGGCTCTGGAAGCGAAGACCCTCAAGGCGAGCCGATGGAAGTTTGGTGGAACAGCGTCGCTCCTGCTGCCGAAGGATACGTCGAGGGTAGCTATATGCTCGTCGACAGTTCCTGGGATCTCGGCAGTGCATTGATTGGCACGGCGAAGATCTCCTTCGCCCTTGAGCGAACGCAGGGCGGAATCATCTGGCGTGGCGCCGTCGACGAGGTGAAGGCCGCCGACGGAACGGTTCTAGCGAAGCGCGAATTCACGCTTCCATCCGATATCGAAGCTCGCAAGACTTCGCGCACGTTTCCGTGGCGGCGTGTCGAGCGATTGGCACCTCCGACACAGGCGATGTCACGGGATCGAGCCTTCTGGAATGACGTCGTTTTCAACAAGGACAATAGCGGCCCGGCACTCGATGGAGCCGTCTCAATGTCCATCACCGTCCAATCAACGGAAATTGCACACGAGCGTCGCGGCGATACCTGGCTGTTTGCCGCACTGTACGGTCCGGCCCAATCGTTCCGCAGGCCGAAGCCCGGCCAAAAGCCACATAAGCAGTCGCTGCTGATCGTCCCGACATACCGAGCGGGTATTGAGGACGTCGGAGGGCGCGTGCCCTCGGTCGATGTCCTGCGGAACAAGACGGTTACGATATTCGGGCTCGGTGCAATCGGCGCGCCATTAGTGATCGAGCTCGCCCGCAACGGTTGCCGTAAGATCATCGTGCTCGACCATGACTTCGTCGAACCCGGCAACTCCATCCGGTGGCCTCTCGGCTCCTCGGCATGGGGGCGGCGGAAGGTCTCGGTTCTCAAGGAATTCGTTGAGCGGGAGTATCCGGCGACCATGGTACAGGCGGTTACTCACCATGTCGGCGCAGCGGCCGTCCAGGAAGGCACGGGCGACCTCGACGTTCTCCCGGGCATCATTGCGGAAGCCGACCTCGTCGTCGACGCGACCGCGTCGAGCGGAGTGTCGCGCCTCCTCGCTGATCTCTGCCAGCGAGCGGCCAAGATGATGGTCTCCGCCTATGCCACCGCCTCGCTGAAAGGTGGCGTCGTGGCCGTCTATCACCCCGCCTCCGGTTGCCCAACTTGTCGAGAGTTCGCCTATCAGTCGGGCCATATCCAGAAGCCGCCGGGTTCCGGCGAGAGCGAGGCTTTGCGCCAACCGCCCGGATGCGCTGAGCTCACTTTCACCGGCGCTTCCTTCGACCTTCAGGAACTGTCGCTTGCGGCGGTTCGGACGGTCGTTGATGTCATGACGAATCCCTCATCGTACCAAGGGTCCATGATCAACACGCTGTCCCTGCACGATGGTACCCGATCGGCGCCGCCAAGTTGGACGGCCGACCTGCTGCCGCCGATGCGGGAATGCGGATGCAAGCCGTAGTCTGGTTGTCCCGCGCGGCCGTCGACGAGATATCCGCCGAAGCCGATCACCACTATGAGCTCGAGACGGGTGGGTCATTCATGGGCTATTGGGCCGATGACCGCGCTGCCGTCGTGACCAGGGTGATCCCAGCGGGTCCCAATGCCCATCGCAGTCGACGGAGCTTCAAGCCGGACCAGGATTGGCAACTCGCGGCGATCGCGGAGCACTACGCGCGATCCGACAGGCGGGACACCTATCTGGGCGATTGGCATACCCATCCCAATGCCCGGGCGGCTGTTCTTAGCTGGACGGACAAAGCCTGCCTGAAGGCGATCATCAAGACCCCGAAAGCGCGAACGACCCTTCCGATCATGATGCTGGTCTGCGGCGCTCCGGGAGGCTGGAGCTTTCACCCGAAGGTATGCCGTCTGATCAGGCGATACCGCGTGTTCGAGATGATCGAGGCAACCGACGCCTCAGTAGCCACATACGAATAGGGCCGCACGCGCCGAGGCAAGTCAGCCGGCAGTCCGACGCGCTTGTCGGTCCTCGCGGGCATGTCGCTTTTCGGGCGGGCGGAAGCGCGCGGTCAGGCGCGGGGCCTGACCCGGGAGCGCAACCGGATCGACGAGATCGCGCAGGTTACGCTGGCCGATCATCACGATTCCCGGTTGCTGCGGCGCATTCCGGGAATCGGACCGATCAACGCTCTGACAATCCTGGCCGAGGCCGGAGACCTGCGGCGGTTCGGCCATTACCGCCAGTTCCTGAAGTTCTGCGGACTCGACCTCGCGACCTACCAATCCGGCACCTTCCGCGGTCGGACCAAGCTTTTGAAGTAGGGCAATGCCCGCCTGCGCCGAACGTTCTGGATGGCGGCGCAGGTCGCCGCACGCCAATGTGACAACAGCTTCCGCGATAAGCTCGGCCGCTATATTGCCGGTCACGCGGACGATGCCGATCGCCGTCGCAAGGCGATGACCGCGCTCACCGCCAAGATGGCGCGGGCGGCGCATGCCGTCGCCAAGACGGGAACAGAATACCGACCGTTTCTGTAGCGGTCGGGCGCCAGGTGGAAGGCCCCCTCTCTGCAAGAGCCGTGAGGGCGCCAAAGGCGACCCTGTAGACAATGTTCGGGCCTTCCACCTGGGTGCGCATCTCGTCTTGAGGACGGTGAGGGCCACGGCCGCGTCAGCGCCGCTGGATCCTGTGTTTGCTATGGCTGGGAGCGATCCCGTTGACGGTGGAAACCATCTGGATCAGCTTGCTGCCAACGTCGGCGATCTGCCGGCGCGATGAGACCCGCTGGCCAAAGCCTAAAGCTGCTTCACGACATAGGACGTTATCGCTGACCACGACGAGCGCGAGGACGGAAGCCCCAACGCAAACGCTTGACCTTCCTATTATGGGAAGGCCCAACATTACCGCAGCTCATCAATGCGTATGCGGAGAATGGTCATGACCGACACCCCGACCAGTAAGGGCCATGGCCATCATCATGACCATCGCGCCCCTGGGGGCCATGGCCATGAACACGCCGGGGAAGCCGGGAAGGTAAAGGACCCGGTCTGCGGGATGACGGTCGACCCGCACGCAACCGCGCACCGGGCGCAATACGAGGGCAAGCCGTATTACTTCTGCTCCTCCGGCTGCCAGTCAAAATTCATGGTGGAGCCCGCCAAATACGTCGAGCCAGCGGCGGCCCGGAAGGCGGAACCCGTGCCGGAAGGCACGATCTACACCTGCCCGATGCATCCCCAGATCAGACAGGTGGGACCCGGTTCCTGCCCGATCTGCGGGATGGCGCTCGAACCCGTGCTCGCGACGGCGGAGACCGGCCCCAGCCATGAACTGATCGACATGACGCGCCGGTTCTGGATTGGACTCGCGCTCTCCCTGCCCGTGATCGTGCTGGAAATGGGCGGGCACCTGACGGGTCTGGGCCACTACGTCGGCCAGCAGACCTCGAACTGGGTCCAGATGCTGCTCGCGACTCCTGTCGTGCTGTGGGCCGGCTGGCCGTTCTTCGAGCGTGGCTGGCAGTCGCTGGTTTCGCGCAACCTCAACATGTTCACGCTCATCGCCATGGGGACGGGCGTGGCCTGGGTCTACAGCATGGTGGCGACGCTGGCGCCCGGGATCTTCCCGGCCGCGTTCCGAGGCCATGACGGTTCGGTGGCCGTGTACTTCGAAGCGGCCTCCGTCATCACGGTTCTCGTCCTGCTTGGGCAGGTCCTCGAGTTGCGGGCGCGGGAGAGCACCAGCGGGGCCATTCGCGCGCTGCTCGACCTCGCGCCCAAGACGGCCCGCAGGATCATGCCTGACGGCACCGAGCAGGAGGTCCAGCTCGACACCGTGCAGGTCGGTGACCGTCTGCGGGTGCGGCCGGGCGAGAAGGTCCCGGTCGACGGCGTCGTTGTCGAGGGGCGCAGCGCGGCCGACGAGTCGATGGTCACGGGCGAGTCGATGCCAGTCACCAAGGAGGTCGGCGTCGCGGCCATCGGGGGCACGATGAACCAGTCCGGCGGCCTCGTGATCGAGGCGCAGAAGGTTGGGCACGACACGATGCTGTCGCGGATCGTCCAACTGGTGGCGGAGGCCCAGCGCAGCCGCGCCCCGATCCAGCGATTGGCCGATCACGTCTCGGGCTACTTCGTGCCCGCGGTCATCGGCGTGGCGGCGCTCGCCTTCATTGCATGGGCCTTCTGGGGTCCCGAGCCGCGGCTCTCCTACGGCCTCGTCGCGGCCGTGGCGGTGCTCATCATCGCCTGTCCCTGCGCGCTCGGTCTCGCCACGCCGATGTCGATCATGGTCGGGGTCGGCCGCGGCGCCCAGGCGGGCGTTCTCATCAAGAACGCCGAGGCCTTGGAACACATGGAGAAGGTCGACACCCTCGTGGTCGACAAGACCGGAACCCTCACGGAGGGCAAGCCATCCGTGATTGCCGTGGTTCCAGCTCCGGGCTTTGACGAAGCCGAAATCCTGCGCCTGGCAGCCAGCGTGGAGCGGGCGAGCGAGCATCCGTTGGCGTTGGCCATCGTCGCGGCCGCCGACAAGCAGGGCATCGCCACCGCGCCGGTCGCCGATTTCGACTCACCCACCGGCAAGGGAGCGCTGGGTACCGTCGAGGGGCGACGCGTCGTGCTCGGCAACGCGGCCTTCCTGACCGAGCATGGCATCGTCCCCGATCGCCTGGCAGAGCAAGCGGACAGGTTGCGCGAGGACGGCGCCACGGTGATCTTCGCCGGAATCGGTGGAACGGTGGCGGGTGCCATCGCCATTGCCGATCCGGTCAAGAGTTCGACGCCGGAGGCGCTCGCCGGGCTCAGGGCGGAAGGCATCCGGGTCGTGATGCTCACCGGCGACAACTGGACGACCGCGAAGGCGGTTGCCAGGCGGCTCGGTATCGACGAGGTCGAGGCCGAGGTCCTGCCCGACCAGAAGAGCGCCGTGGTCCAGCGTTACAAGGCGGAGGGCAGAGTGGTCGCCATGGCGGGCGACGGCGTCAACGACGCGCCGGCGCTGGCGGCGGCGGATGTCGGCATCGCCATGGGCACGGGCACCGACGTGGCGATGGAAAGTGCTGGCGTGACCCTGCTGAAAGGCGACCTCACCGGAATCGTGCGGGCGCGACGGCTGTCGCAGGCCGTAATGCGCAACATCCGCCAGAACCTGTTCTTCGCCTTCATCTACAATGCGCTCGGCGTGCCGGTGGCGGCGGGAGTGCTCTTCCCGTTCTTCGGGATCCTGCTGTCGCCGATCATCGCGGCGGCCGCGATGGCACTGTCCTCGGTCAGCGTGATCGGCAACGCGATCCGCCTGCGCACCGTACGCCTGTAGTTCCCGGACCGGGCAGTTCTATCGAGAGCCGCTCGGTCCGTCCGACTGTTTGATGCAGCGCAAGGTTTCGGTCCGCCAGCCGGGTAGACTTTTTGCAATGAAGAGGCGTCGCAAAAAAGCTCTGTCTCCGTTGATGGCCATGCTCCTCGCGGTCGCCGCGATGGTTCTCGTGGTCGGTCGTATGGCGACGCCTGCCTTTTCGGCGCCCGGTCCTGCCACGCACCTGTCCTTGGTCATGGAGCATGGGCACGTCGACCCGGCGGCGGCCTCCATCCATCACGGCCGAAACGCGGATCAAGACAACGCCGAGGGAACGGCGGGCGGCCCCTCTTGCGACCAGGCTTGTCTCGGCGCTTCCTCGAGCTGCCTCGTCGTGCCCCCGGCGATGATCCGTGCCGGTGCCCCTTTCCCAGGATGGCCCGAAGCCGTCTGCCTCCAGCCGGGGAATGACTTGATGCTGACCGGGGCAATCCCGGAGGTGCGTTTCAAACCGCCAAAATCCATCGCGTAACCCAACCGAATCCCGACCCCGCCGCTTCCGTGATGTCGCGGCCTGCGTGGGCACCGGGCCCCTGTTCAATTCGAATTCGGAAGGACAATGCGATGTTCGCACGCAGAACCCAGATTGCACTCGCCCTCGTCACATCCCTTGGCGCCGCCGGCGCCCGGGCCGACACGATCGTCGTCGCCAACGAGAACGGGCAGAGCCTCTCCATCATCGACTCCCAGACCTCGAAAACCACTACGGCGGCGATTCCGATCTCGCCGCACAACGTCGACGTCACCGCCGATGGCCGCCTCATCCTGGCGACCGGTATGCCTGCGGCACAGTCCGGCAGCCATGCGGCTCACGGTTCCGCGGGCGGGCAGCTCATTCTCATGGACGTCTCTGGCGACGCGCCCGGCGCGCCGCAGGTCGTGGCCGTTGGAGGACATCCGGCGCATGTCGTTCCCGACGCACAGGGGCATTTCGCCTACCTGACCGACGCCGAAACCAACTCGGTGGTAGTGGTCGATATCCCGGGGCGTAGGGTAACCGGTCGCATCCCCGTGCAGAACTACCCGCATGGACTGCGCCTATCGCCGGACGGCAACCTGCTCGCGGTCGCCAACATGAAGAGCGACACGGTCTCGTTGGTGGATACGCGCAATCCGGAGAAGGCCATGCATATCTCCGTCGGAAAGCGGCCGGTCCAGGTCGCGTTCGACCGGAGCGGCCGCATCCTCGTGGTCTCGCTCAACGGCGAGGACAAGGTCGCCATCATCGACGTCGACGCTCGCAAGCTGCTGCGGAAGGCCTCCGTCGGAAACGGACCCGTGCAGGTCTACGTTACGCCGGACGGCAAGGCCGCCCTGGTCGCGAACCAGGGCTCGGCGGCGAAGCCGGACAACCGGGTGTCGGTCGTCGCGCTCGAGGACGGCAAGCTGATCCGGAACGTGACGGTCGGCAAGGGAGCGCACGGCATCGTCATCGCTCGCGACGGTCGCACGGCCTACGTCACGAACACCTACGCGAACACCATCTCCGCGATCGATCTCGGCAGCCTCTCGGCCGGGAAGGCCTATCCGGTGGGCAAGGGGCCGAACGGCATCGCCGCCCGCTAGGTGCCAGGAAGCGGGAGCAGACCGGGTGGGCGGAACGAGCCTTGCCGGTACCCCGCTTGATTTCGCTCAAGGCACCGTTCGCCAGCAACGTCCAAGATCGGCCCGCTCCGCACCGGGAGAGATCGACATGCCCACCACACCGACTCCTGCCCCCGAGTCGCCACGAACCTGGCGGACCCTGCTGATCAACACGCCTCTGGGTTGGGTCTGCTCGCTCGCGTTGGCCACTCTCGGCATCTACCTCCTCGCGAACCACGGCGTTCATATCGTGACCGCACTGCCCTACCTCCTGCTGCTGGCCTGCCCCCTGATGCATCTGTTCATGCACGGCGGCCACGGCCACCACGACAAGCGGGGGTGACCGCCCAAGGCCGGGCCGGCTGCGGCCCGGCTGAGAACATTGGGGACCCTTGCAGCCCCGGGACCAATGGCTGCGCCCGACGCAACCTGATCGGCGCGGCCTGCGGCCATTCCGCGAAAGCTGCGCCGACGCCGTTCTTACCCTTTTTGACCGCTCAAAGGAGACACTGCCATGAAGATGTCCGTTCTCGCGACTGTCCTGGTTACCCTTGCCGGGCCCGCGCTGGCCCAGGCGCCGACTTCCAGTGACCCGCACCATCCAGGTAATGCCCCCAAGGCGCAGGCCCAATCCACGGCGCCAGCAAAACCTCAGGCGATGCCCGGCCAATCCGGAATGCCAATGCCCATGGGCCAGATGATGCAGGGTCAAGGCATGCCCGGCGGCAGCCGAGGGATGATGGGCCAGTTCTCGACCGAGGATATGAGTGCCTTCGCCGAAGCCCACATCGCGTCCATCCATGCCGGGCTGAAGCTGACCGCCGGCCAGGAAAAGCTATGGCCTTCGGTCGAAACCGCGCTCCGGAACCTGGCGACCCTTCACCTCAGCCATATGCAGGCCAATCGCCAGACGGGAGGCATGACGGCAAACGATCCGGTGAACATGCTGCGCACCATGGCCGATCATATGAGCCAGGGATCCGACGCCATGCGCAAGCTCGCGGACGCTGCCGCGCCGCTCCACGCGACCCTCGACGAGGCCCAGAAGCGGCGGCTGCCGGCACTCGTCCGGATGGGCAGCCGAGGCATGATGGCGCAAGGCATGATGGGGCGGGGAATGATGGGACCCGGCGGTGCCATGATGCCCGGTGGATCCGATGGTGCTGACGACGACACCCCGAACAAGCACTGATGCGCCACCCCGGATGGAGCCAGGCTCGCAACGAGGTCAACCCTGCTCCGAACCAATGAAAGCGGGCGGACACGGGGTTGTCCGCCTTCGCAAGGGCGCCCTCGCAATGTACGTGCCGTCGCGACATCGGCGCGTCGTGATGAATCGCCGCTTGACCTTGCCATCATGGTAAGGTGCAGGCTGTTCTCATCGTCGATGAGAAACGGAGACCATTCCATGTGCGGATGCAACAACCACTCCTCCCGGCCGGACCAGGCGGCCGAACGTGATCCGAATGCCCTGACCTTGCGGGTCGAGGACATGACCTGCGGTCACTGCGCTGGCACGATCAAGAACGCGATCGAGACGGGACTGCCCGGCACGCAGGTCGAAGCCGATCCGGCTTCCAAGTTGGTGTCCGTCCGCGGGAGCAGCGACCTGGCATCCATCAAGGCTCTCGTCGCCAAGGCCGGCTATACCCCGGTCGCAGCCTGAAGGAGATGCTCATGCTCACCCGCCGCCGCTTCCTCGCCGTTCTCGGAACCTCTGGCGCCGCGATGATGGCCGGACGAGCCTTTGCGCAGGCCACCCTGCCGAAGGTGACCGTGACCAAGGATCCGAACTGCGGCTGTTGCGGCGGCTGGGTGGAGCACATGAAGGCCGCAGGCTTCCCCGTCGAGGTCATCACATCCTCGGACGTCGACCAGGTGAAGCTCCGCCTCGGCGTGCCGGGCGACCTTGCCTCCTGCCATACGGCAGAGGTGTCCGGTTACGTCGTCGAAGGTCATGTGCCGGCTGACGCCGTCAAGCGCCTCCTGGCCGAGAAGCCGCAGGCTCGGGGCCTCGCCGTTCCGGGAATGCCGATGGGTTCTCCCGGCATGGAGGTCGCCGGCAAGGCGCCGGACAGCTACGAGGTCGTCCTGTTCGGATCTTCGGGCCGGACCAGCTTCGCGCGCTACCGCGGCGTACACCGCGTCTGATCCCGGAACGCCATTTGCTCGAGGCCCTGGCGAACCATTGCCGCGTCGATTTCGGCAGGCTGACGGCAGCCGCGACCGTGAACTTCGGCGAACGCCGGTATACGATCGGCGACCAGATCCTGACGCGGGACACCCTGAGCCGGAAGAGGCTGCGGGTTTACCCGAGCTTGTTGCCTTCGAAGCCCAGATCGGCCCACCGGATCTCGGTGACCGAGCATGCCCAGGCCTTCGACTCGAAGGCTGGCGATAGCTTTTCGCAGAATGGGCGATCGAACGCGGCATTGTGCGCGATGACGAGGTCGGCGGGTTCGACCAGAGCATCGAGCGCCGCGATATCGATGCCGTGACCGGAGACCATCTCATCCGTGATGCCCGTCAGCCGCGTTATCTCCGCGGGGATCGGAGCGGATGGCTGGCGCAGGCCGCTATTGACACCGACAACATCCCCGATCACGCCCGCATCGTCGTAGGTGAAGCTCACCGCGCCGATCTCGATGATCTCGTCCCGGGTATGCAAGAGGCCGGTGGTCTCGGTGTCCACCAACACCGCGAGGTTCGGGAACGCGCTCTTCTCCCGCGGGACGATCGGGCGAGGCATTAGCTTTCGCAGCACCCTGAAGTAGCCAGGGGCATCGTCGAACAGGTCAATCTGGATTGCTGCGATCTTCATGCGGCGACCCTAGCCGTTTTCTTCGTCGCCAACTGCCAGCAGTAGTCTCCGGCCGCAAATTGGAAGCGAACCCGCGACGCATCCTTGGAAGCCAAAACTGGTGGGCAGGGCTCAACCAAGGTGTGATGCACCAGGTTGAGCCCGCTGTCGATTTAGATCATCCGCTTGATCTCGGCATAGGCGCCGTTGGTCTTCAGCGTGATCGTCACGTCCTTGGAGCCGCGATTGCGCCAGAACCAGCCATGAGCGCCGTCACCCTCAGCCGTCAGAACGCCCTCGTCGCTGGCGGCACCACGTCCCTGCTTGTAGCTCTTCTCCTTGCCGCCGCCGGCCGGAGTGCCGTGCATGTCGTAGTTCACGACGCCACCGTCGGTCGCCCAGGAGAAGTTCACCTTGGCGCCTGCCTTCATCGTCAGCTTGTACTCGACACCTTCGCTGGGCTTCAGGGTGATGACTGTTTCGTCCTTGCGCCCGGCCGCCTGAGCGACAACCAGCCGCTCACCTGCCTGGGCTGGTGAGACGAACAGGGTCGCCAGCACGTTGCCGATCAGGCTGGAACGCTGATCCGGAGCCGGACGAGCTGGCTGCTCAACCGCGCCCGTCGAATCCTTCTGGCGATCGCGCTCGGCTTCCTCGGCGAGCTGGGTCTTGATCTCGCCCATCTCGGTCAACTTCAGCATCCGGCCGACCCCGGTCGGGTCGATGGCGTACTCGGCCGGGAGCACGATGGTGACGAGGATGCCAGCCGCGGCGACGAAGGCGATGGCGGTGGAGCGCAGGAGCTGGGCCGAGGTGGGCAGTTCCGCGCGGGTCGGGATGTCAGTGTTGTACATGGGTGCGAACCTCAAGCTTGCGAGATGAAATAGCCGGTGAGCTGGTAGCCGATCAGCACGAACCCAGCGGTGAGCATGACGGTGTTGGCGGCGTAGGCATGGCGCCAGAAGCTGTTGGTGCGGCGCCAGAAGCCCATCGCGATCAGGATCATCGCCAGGGCGGTGAGCTGCCCGATTTCGACGCCGACATTGAAGGCGAGGAGGTTCGGGACGAGGCCGTCCGGCGAGATCTTGTATTCGAGTATCTTGGTCGACAGGCCGAAGCCGTGGAACAGGCCGAAGATCAGAGTCGCGACCTTCGTGTTCGGCTGGAAGCCGAGCCAGCGCTGGAAGGCGCCCATGTTGTCGAGCGCCTTGTAGACGACCGACAGGCCGATGATCGCGTCGATGATGTAGCTGTTGATCCCGACGTTGAAATAGACGCCGAGCAGCATCGTGGTCGAGTGGCCGATCGCGAACAGGCTGACATAGATCGCGATGTGCTTCAGCCGGTAGAGGAAGAAGATCACTCCGAACAGGAACAGGATGTGGTCGTATCCCGTCACCATGTGCTTCGCGCCGAGGTAGACGAAGGGGATGATGTTCACCCCCGTGATCTCCTGGATGTAGCCCTTGTCGCCTTCAGCGACGGCGTGGGCGAGTGCTGCGTTCAGGCCGATCAGCCCAAACATCGCAGCAAGCAGGACTATGAACAGAGCGCGCAGCTTGCGACGCCCCGTCAATGAGGATCGTTTCATGTGATTTCCGAGATGTGTCGTGAGGGAACGCCGCCTTGGGCGGCGCGCTTTCAAGCGACGAAGGATCTCGGCGGTCGATCGAGGCCGTGGCGCAGGCCCAGCTCGGTATCTTGCGGCTCATGCCGCATCATGGTGCCGACGAAACGCGGCATCCCGAGCCGAGGCTGAGCGACCAGATTGGCGGTCTCGTGAACATGGTCGGAGGTGTTGTGGCCGTGAACATGTCCCGGGACGCGTTCGTCCGGCTCGCCCTCGTCATGCGAATGCCCGTGCTCGGCAATCGTCGCGGCGAGTTCGGCGTGGCGCTGGGCTTCGGCCTGGGCCATCGCATAGGCGTTGTGGCCCGACTGGACGTGGACCGCGGACAGCAGCATCGCGAACACCGCCAGGAAGGCGGCCGCGAGGCTCGATCTGATTCTGATGCTGCGACGCGGCATGACGAAAAGCTAGGGACACCATTCTTAACGAAAGTTTGACGTGATGAACTAAAGGCACCGAATCGCGCTTTGACTCATCCTATCCAGGGGGATACCATCAGCCATGTCCGAAAGCCACCTGCACGAGAGCCATCCCGAGATCGCCAAGCGCCTGAAGCGGGCGGAGGGCCATCTGCGCAAGGTCATCGAAATGATCGAAGCCGGCCGGCCGTGCCTTGAGCTCGCGCAGCAGCTTCACGCGGTCGAGAAGGCCATCGGGCAGGCCAAGAAGAACCTGATCCAGGACCATCTCGATCACTGCCTTGAAGACGTCGTCGGTCCTCTCGCACGCGAACAGCGCCGCTCGATCGACGAGTTCAAGGAGATCGCCAAGTACCTATGAGAACGTGATGCCGTCCTTCGCCGACCTGATCCAACAGAGTGCCTCTCACGCCTGGCTGTTCATCCCGAGCGCGATCCTGCTCGGAGCGCTGCATGGCCTGGAGCCCGGCCACTCCAAGACGATGATGGCCGCGTTCATCGTCGCGATCCGTGGAACAGTGACGCAGGCCGTACTCCTCGGCCTGGCGGCGACGGTCTCCCATACGCTCGTGGTCTGGGGCATCGCGATCGGCGGCATGTTCCTCTGGCAGGGCGTCGCCCCGGAAACGTTCGAGCCCTATCTCCAGATCACCTCTGCGGTGATCATCGTCGGCATGGCTCTTTGGATGCTCTGGCGCACCTGGGGAGACCAGCAGCGCGCCGGGCTGGCTTCGGGACATAGCCATGGCGGCCACGGGGGCCACAGCCACGGAGGACATGGCGGGCATAGTCACGGCGGGCATTCGCACGGCCCCGCAACGGCAGCCGCGCATTCTCACCATGGCCACGAGGCCGATATCCGTCGCATCGACACCGGGCATGGCGTCATCGCCGTCGAGGTCTTCGAGGATGGCGTCCCGCCGCGCTGGCGCATTCGTACCGAGCGGGGCCATGCCTGGGCAGCCAAGGACGTCGGCATCGTCACCGAGCGGCCGGACGGCTCGCGTCAGGCCTTCACCTTCGAGAGGCGTTCCGGGCTCCTCGAATCCGTGCAGGAAATCCCCGAACCCCACGAGTTCATGGCGCGGGTCAGCCTCGGCCATGGCGACCACACCCATGATTACGATCTCTCCTTCGTCGAGGATCACGCCCATGGCCACGACCACATGCATGAGGAACTGCGTGGGCTCGATGTCGCGACCGATGGCTACCAGGACGCCCACGAGCTGGCGCATGCCAACGACATCCGTCGCCGCTTCGCCGATCGCAACGTCACGACCTGGCAGATCGTCCTGTTCGGCCTGACCGGCGGCCTGATCCCGTGCCCGGCTGCGATCACCGTGCTGCTGCTCTGTCTCCAGCTCAAGGAGTTCACGCTCGGCTTCACGCTGGTATTGTGCTTCTCGATCGGTCTCGCGATCACGCTCGTCTCCGTCGGCGCGGCGGCCGCGCTGAGCGTCCGTCACGCGACGAAGCGCTGGTCCTGGTTCTCGACCTTCGCGCGACGTGCGCCCTACTTCTCCGGAATCCTGCTGATCGGCGTCGGCCTCTATGTCGGCATCCACGGCTGGATGGGGCTCTCCTCCCAGGCAACGCGTGCGGCCCAGGTTGCTCTAGTCCTGCCGCTGGGCGGCTGATCAGAACCGCATCGGACGATCATGCTCGACGTTCTTTCCAACCGAACCTACCGGCACCTGTTCCTTGCGCAGATCATCGCGCTGCTCGGGACAGGTCTTCTGACCGTCGCGCTCGGGCTGCTCGCCTTCGAACTTGCCGGCGACAAGGCGGGAGCGGTGCTCGGGACTGCGCTGGCGATCAAGATGGTCGCCTATGTCACGGTCGCGCCCGTGGTCGGCGCTTACGCTGCGCAATTGCCGCGGCGCGCCTTCCTGATCGCGATGGACTTGGTGCGGGCCGCCATTGCCTTGCTGCTGCCCTTCGTCTCCGAGGTCTGGCAGATCTATGTCCTGATCTTCCTGCTGCAATCGGCCTCGGCGGCCTTCACGCCGACCTTCCAGGCGACGATCCCCGACGTGCTGCCGGAGGAGGCCGACTATACCCGGGCCCTATCGCTCTCGCGCCTGGCTTATGATCTCGAAAGCCTCATCAGCCCAGCGCTCGCCGCCCTCCTGCTCAGCCTTATCAGCTTTCACTGGCTGTTCTCGGGCACCGTCGTCGGCTTCCTCTGCTCAGCGGCCCTCGTGCTGTCGGTTTCGTTGCCCATGTCGCCAGCCGTTCAACGTGAGGGCAGCATCTACGACAAGACGACGCGCGGCATGCGCATCTATCTCGCGACGCCGCGCCTCCGCGGCCTGCTTGCCTTGAACATGGCGGCGGCGGCCGGCGGCGCGCTGGTGATCGTCAACACCGTGGTGATAGTGAAGGGTTGGCTTGGGCTCGGCGATGGGCAAGTTGCGATGGCGCTTGCCTGCTTCGGGGGCGGCTCGATGCTTGCGGCGCTGGTCCTGCCGCGCCTTCTCGACAAGCTTCCCGACCGGCGCGTCATGCTGGTCGCGGCCTGCTGGCTCGGCCTCGTGCTCACGCTCTTCGGTGCGGCCTTGTTCACCGCCTCCTGGACGGATGTCGCGACCACAACAACGGTCGCCGGAACCTGGATCTGGCCCTTGCTCCTGGTGGCCTGGCTGCTGCTGGGCATCGGGTATTCAGCGGTACAAACGCCCTCGGGCAGGCTGCTGCGGCGTTCTGCCCAGACGGCGGATCGTCCCGCCGTGTTCGCGGCGCAGTTCGCGCTCTCGCATGCCTGCTGGCTCGTCACTTATCAGCTCGCGGGGTGGCTCGGGGCCGCGCTCCCGCTCTCCGTGACCGCGGGCATCTTCGCAGCCCTAACCTTCGCCGCACTCATCGTGGCCGCGCGTGTCTGGCCAGCGGCCGATGCCGAGAGCCTGGTCCACAGCCATGACGACCTGCCGCCCAACCACCCGCACCTCGCCGAGGCCGACGGGCATCGTCATGACCATGCCTTCGTCATCGACGATCTGCATGAGAAATGGCCTTCGCGGGCCGGTTGATCCGGGGCTCCGATGGATTGGCTGATCTCACTCCAACGCGGGCTGCACGCCGACGCGCTGGCGGCGCTGAAAGCGATGCAGGATGCAACATTATCGGTCTGCCGCCCCTCGCTGACATGGTCGCGTGTTCCGCTTCGGGTCGGCACGATCAAAGCCATCGCCGCCTGCTCCGTGGCAGGACTACTCTACGGTTTGACCAGCGGAATGGTTTGAGATCTCGGCATCGCGTTCGGCCGCTCTTCGTTTCGGAGCATGAGCTGCTCGGAGCACAGCAATGCGACGGTGCTCAACACCATTTGTGGAAATTGGCCCTGAGGCCCAGGGCGCCATCGCCTGGATTGGACGTCGACGCATGTCGTCATCTGGCATCGTTCCGACGACAGGCCTCGAAATCGACGGATCGATAGAACGACAATTATCTTGAGCTGAAATTCAAGACGGGCCCGCATGCGCCCGCAATATCGACGAATCGAACTCCTTCGCCTTCGAGCACGGATAGAACGGCATCACGAACCCGAGCCTGCGGGCGCCGAACCCCTGCTTCGAATTCCGCCAGGGTTTGCCGTCGAATTTCGGCTCGCTCGGCCAACTCAGCCTGGCCCCAACCCAGAAGGCCCCGGGCAGCGACGACGAGCGGGCCGGTAACCATATCCCCGGAAACGAATCGAACATTTTGTTCGAAATCGGCATTGAGCTCTGGCGGCCTCGAGGGCGCCTGATCGTCAGTCGGCATCAAGCCTCCTTCTCCGCCGCAGCCATTCCGAACCGCCGCGTCACCTGGCGCGGATCCATGAAGCGAGCGCCGGGAATCCCTTTCCCGGCAACGCGGAGCCTTGCCATGAATCCCATGCCATTGACGATGGCCATCAAGCAGCCCTCGACCAATCCTTTCGGACCAGCCGATCAACTTCACCACGCTCTGGATGCCAGGCTCCTGGCGGACCCTCGCGTTCGCGATTTCCAGCGCAGCCCCCGTGATGAGTTATTCCTATCTTCCTCAGTTGCTCCTCCAGGGTCCGCTATGAGGACGGTCCGGTTAATCGATCGGATTCTGGGTATTATTGCAATCCCCGGCGACTCGATCCTCCTCTCGTCACTTCGGCGAAGGCTTCACAATCATCTGCATCCATTAGAAATTCTTATCGTCAGCGAACGATGGCTTCGACGGCGGCCTCATTTCGATGGCTCCGAACTGATCGCTTCCTCCGCTCGGTACCCCGTGCCGCCGCTCTTCCGCGTCCTGATAGCAGAGCACCTGACGGAATCTGGCGGGAGTTCGTACCTCGTCGATTGTGCAGCCCGCGTTGCCGGAGTGCAGGATCCCGTTCGTGCGGTGCTTGCACTGGCCGCCGCCAAGGCCGTGACGATCGATATCACTCGTCCGATCGGCCGTTGACAGAAGTCTCCCTGCCGCCTTCACGCTGAAGGCCGCGCACCTCTATAGCCGGACGCTTCACGTCGCGGCCGTAACGTCCCGTCTCGGCGTTCATCAGTTCTCCATCGAGGACGGCCTCTGGCGCGAGTTTTCGCCCTCAGAAGGAACGACTTCGACGATGCGGATGTGAGGGCGTCTGAGATTAGGCTCTCGTTGGGCTCGGAAGAGCCCCAACCAAGATTGCACCCCATCCTCGATTTTGGGTACAGTTTTGGTCGAGCTTGGCAGCCGGGCTAGTCCTTATGTGGCGACCTTTGCTGCCAACCGGCGTTTGGAAACGAAACGGTTGCCGAGAGTCCGCCACTCTCCCTGTTCCTCAGCTCGAGTATGCTCCCGCTGAGATTCGCAAGCGCAGCTTCCGCAATCGCCAAACCCAGCCCGCTTCCGCTGTGGTTCTGTCCGCGGCCCCGATAGAAGCGCTGCCTGACCAGCGCGAGCTCATCGACGGGAATTCCTGGCCCCTCGTCCTCGACGGTGATGCTGGTCTCTGCGGCTCGGCGCCAGCGCACCTTCCCTCCAGGGGGGCTGTATCCGCACGCGTTCTCATGGAGATTGCGCAAGGCAAGCCGGAGGTTGTCGGGGTCGCCGATGATTGCGAATGCATCGAGCTCCGGATCGATCTCGACGATGAGATCGTCTCGCAAGCGCCCCTTGTCGATCTCGCGCAGCAGTGGTTCGATCGCGATGGGGATCATCACCGGTCTCGCGACATCGGCGTCGAGGCGGGCAAGCGCGAGCAACTGGCTCACGAGGCGTGCAGTACGATCAACGCCTTCGATGATCTTTCCCAGGGCCGACTGGCGCATTTCCGATTGCTCGGCAGCCCTGGCGATCTGGGCTTGCGTGCGGATCCCGGCGAGAGGTGTGCGCAATTCATGCGCGGCAAAGGCAGTGAACTCCCGTTCATGCCGCCGCGCTGCCTCCAATCGCCCGAACAAGCCGTTCAGAGCGTCGGTAACGGGGAGAACCTCGTCGATCGGCTTGCCCCGCAGCGGCATGAGATCGTCGGCAGCCCTACCCTTCAGGTCGGCAGCGATCTGCTTCAAGGGGCCAAGGCCTCGCCCAATGCTGAGCCAGATGAGTAACGCGAACAGGGGCAGCATCACCAGGGTCGGCACGACGAGACCGAGCACGAGGTCCTGAACGAGCCGGTCGCGCAAGCCGAGCCGGTCGCCGACCAGGACCCGCACGCCCTTCGCAGCATCCTCGATGGCATAGACGCGCCAGGTCTCGCCATCGAGGATGCTATCCGAGAACCCTTCCCGCTGCTCGGTCAGGCGTTCCGTTGGTGCCGTACCCGAAGCAGCGACAAGCCGACCGCTCAACGACCAGATCTGGCAAGAGAGCTGCCGCTCATAGCTGCTCGTATCAATCCTCCCGGGTGGTACCTTCGCGATCGCATTGTCCGCCATTCCTCCATCGTCGCGGACCAGCGAGGAAACCATGCGCGCGGCTTCCTGAAGGCGTGTGTCGAGGACGCGCTCCAGCTCGCGCTTCGTGCCGAGATAGATCCAGATGGTCGCAGCGAGCCAGATCACGCCGGTCGTCGCGACCAGGATGAGGAACAGCCTTGCGCGAAGCGAGGTCACGGCGTCGACCTCAGGCGATAGCCGACGCCGCGCACGGTTTCGATCACCTCGCGGCCGAGCTTCTGGCGTAGGTTATGGACGTGGACCTCGATCGCGTTGCTTTCCACGTCCTCTTGCCAGCCGTAGAGGCGTTCCTCCAACTCGGCGCGTGAGCGGATCGTCCCGGGCCGTTCGGCAAGCGCCCGGAGGATCGCAAATTCACGTCGCGTCACGTCGAGCGTTTTCCCGTCCCGCGAGACCGTGTGAATCGCCGGATCGAGGACGAAGCCGCCCGCGGCGATCGTTGAGGCCGCCCTGCCCTCGCCGCGCCGAGCGATAGCGCGCAGCCGTGCCGCGAGTTCATCGAGATCGAATGGCTTGCCCAGATAGTCATCCGCTCCGCGATCGAGCCCCGCGATTCGATCGCGTGTGTCGTCGAGTGCCGTGAGCAGGAGGACAGGCCTACGCTCGCCACCTGCCCTCAGACTCTCCAGCAGGTCGAGCCCGGAACCGTCCGGCAGCATGAGGTCGAGCACGATCACGTCAAAGGCTCCTGCGGCCAAGGCATGCCTGCCATCGGCGCATGAACCGACAACCTCCGCGCTGATGCCATGGATCTTCAGGCCCACACTGAGGCCGTCGGCAAGGATGGGGTCGTCTTCGACGATCAGAACGCGCATGTCATTCCCTCGACGCCGGATTTCTCCCTCCAGCTTAAGGCTGCCTTAAGCTGGCGAAGCTCGATGGCCGCATCGTTCCCGCATGGGAATCGCAGATTGCCCGCGACGGCGGGAACTGCTCAGGCTGTACATCGAAGAGAGCGCGAAGCCATGCATCACGATCGTCGCACCATTCTGGGAGGACTTGTCCTCGCCGCGGCGGGCCTCCCTGGCCTGGCTTCAGCTCAGGAAGGGCAGATTGACGCAAACGCCATCCTCAATGATCCGGACGCGCCCGTTGGCGGCAATCCGGAAGGCGACGTCACCATCGTCGCCTTCCTCGATTACAACTGCCCGTTCTGCAAGACATCGGCTGTCGAGCTCGCCCGGGTCATGAAGGAGGACGGCAAGATTCGGCTCGTCTACAAGGACTGGCCGGTCATCGCCGAAACCTCGGTCTATGCCGCCCAGCTTGCTCTCGCGGCGACCTACCAGGGCGGATATCAGAAAGCGCATGACGCGCTGATGGCGACCCGGGGAAAGCTGAGCAAGGAGCAGATCTCGGCGGCGATCAAGGGGGCCGGGCTCGATCTCGCACGCCTTCAGGCCGACCTCGATGCCCACGGCGACAAGATTCTCGCGCTGCTCAAGCGCACCATGGCTCAGGCCGACTCCCTCGGGCTGCAAGGAACGCCGACCTATCTCGTCGGACCGTTCCGTACCTCGACGCTGGATTACAAGGGCTTCAAGCAGGTCGTATCCGACGCCCGCAAGAAGCAGGCTGGCCAGTAGGGGCGACGGAAATGGCTTCTACCTTGCCGATCCGCGGTGCCGCGGTCGTAATGCTCGCTGCGTTGGTCGCCGGTTGCACGACCATGGCCCAACGGCCTGAGCCGCCGCCCGCGCCGCGATTCAGCGCCCTTGACGTCGAGCGCTATGGTGAGGTCGATGGCGAACCATTTCATGTTCCGGCCGTCTCGCTGGAGGATCTTCAGCCACGGAATCTGCGTCAGCTCGTCGAGTATCGGACGAAGGAAGCGCCGGGCACCATCGTCGTCGATCCGAAGCATCGGTTCCTTTATCTCGTGCAGGAAGGCGGGAAAGCTTTGCGCTACGGGGTGGGCGTCGGCCGCGAGGGACTGGCCTGGTCCGGATCGGCCAATGTCGCGACCAAGCGCGCGTGGCCGAACTGGACGCCGACTCCCGACATGATCCGGCGCGAGCCCGGCAAATATGCGAAATGGGCTGGCGGGATGAGCGGCGGCGCGGATAATCCGCTCGGTGCCCGGGCGCTGTATCTATTCAGGGATGGCCGCGACACCCTGTATCGCATCCACGGCACCAACGAGCCCGAGACGATCGGCCACGCCGTCTCGTCGGGCTGCATTCGCATGATGAACCAGGACGTGATCGACCTCTATCGACGCGTCTCGGCAGGCGCGAAGGTCGTGGTCCTACCGGGTTGATCGCCCAGCGGCGGGTGGCATGCATCTGATGTGTCGAGCGCGGCTCCGCGCTTTCCTACCTCCCTGCCATAGGTCCCGGGTTCTGACGAACGAAGGCATGGGGGCTTTTCCCCATCTCCCCTCGAAACGCGAAGATGAAGGCGGAGGGAGAGCCGTAGCCCAGTTCCATAGCGACGCTGGTCACGGACATTCCGCTGCTCAACAGTTCGATCGCGCGGAAGACACGCAGTCGGCGCCTCCACGAGCGCAGCGGCGCGTCAACTTCCGCTTCGAAGCGTCGGGTCAGCGTCCGAACCGACATGCCCAGTTCCCGGGCCCAGTCATCGGCGCTCCGCTCGTCGTTCGGGTCGAGGAAGAGCGCTTCGCAGATCTTGATCAGCGCTTCGCTGCGGGGCCACGGAAGAGCGCTCGGTAATTTTGGTGCGCGGCGGAGTTGGTCGAGGATGAGCGCCACGACGCGGCCTCCATATCCATCGACATCCTCTTGATCGCAGATTTCGGCAGCTTCGACGATCAATGCCTTCAGGAGAGGCGTTACGGACAGAACCGACGGCCCGATGGGAAGGTCCTTCCCGAAATTGTCCGCGATCCACAGACTCCGAAATTCCGCACCGAGCAGCGAGCCAACCCGATGCGCGACACCGGTCGGCAGCCAGGCGGCTTGCTCCGGCGAGGTGATGAATGTTCGCCCGGCCGTCGAAATCGTGAGCACGCCGTCGATCGCATAGACGAGCTGATGCCAATCGTGGGCGTGCTCGGGAAAGTAATGGCGCGCGGGAATCGACTGCGCCCGAATGGTCAGGGGGCGCGGCGGGCGAGCACTTGGCGGGGCGGAAACCGTCAACCAGGACATCTACGAGCCCAATATGTCCGATACTCGATGCATTATGGCAAAGCGTCGAAAGTTCGCCAAGAGCGCTTCTGCTATGGGCTATGAACCCAAACACGAACGGAGCGGAACATCGCTATGGCCCATGTCGACAGCCGCGGCCTCGCCATTTCGACCAACTCCGCGGAAGCGGCACGCTTCTACCGCGAAGGTATCGACCTTCTTCTCTCCGCCTGGCCGCGCGCCGTGGAGACATTGCAGCAGACCCTCTTGGCTGACCCCGATTTCGCGCTCGCCCATGCGGCGCTGGCGCGCGCCTATGCGATCCGCGTCCAACCCGCCGACGCAAAGACCTCGATCGCCAAGGCATCCGACCTCGTCGCACGCAACGGCACGCCCCGGGAGCGCAGTCACGTCGCAACCTTGGCCTTCGCCGTGACGGGGCAAGCGGCCAATGCCCTTTCCGCGGCGTTGGCCCACATCGACAAATGGCCGCGTGACGTCGTGATCATGTCGTTGCCGCTCGGAGCCTTCGGCCTGTTCGCATTCTCCGGCATGGCCGATCACGACCAGGCTCGTGTCGACCTGTGCGAGCGCTATGCCGATCATTTCGAATCCGATGACTGGTGGTTCCTGACCTATCGCGGCTGGTCGCATGCCGAGAACGGCGCCGTGAGGCTCGGCCGCGATCTCGCTCAGCGGAGCCTGGATCTTCGGCCTGCCAACGCCAACGGTGCCCATGCCCTCTCGCATGCGATGTTCGAGGACGGCGCGGGGGCGGAAGCCGAGCGACTGCTTACTCAATGGCTGCCGACCTATGACCGTTCAGGGATCCTGCACGGTCACATCGCCTGGCACGAAGCGCTCTCGGCGCTGGAACGCGGAGATGCAGCACGTGCCCTGGCGGTCTACGAGGAACACGTCCAGCCTGCGGTCTCACTCGGAACGCCGATCAACATCATGACCGACACGGTCTCGCTGCTCTGGCGCATCCGCACTTATGGGCATGAGGTCCCGGCCGGGTTGTGGGAGACGGCGCGGACTTACGCAGACACGAAATTCCCCAAGCCCGGCCTCGCGTTCGCCGACGCTCATCTCGGCCTTCTGTCCGCTGCAATGGGCGACAGGATCGCGGCGGGCGAACGCATCGAAGCGCTGACGAAGCTGGTCGAGGAAGGGGCGATGGCCGCGGGTCCGATCGTTCCAGCCATCTGCCGGGCTGCGCTAGCCTTCGCCGAAGGTGACTATGCCGGCTGCGCCCGGATTCTCGAGCCGATGGCCGGCGATGTCGCGCGGATCGGCGGCAGCGGCGCCCAGCGCGAAATCATCGAAGACACCTTGCTGCTGGCGCTGATCCGCAGCGGCGAAGCCACGAAAGCCCGCGCACTTCTCGACGAACGCCTCCATCGGCGCCCGTCACCGCGTGACACACTCTGGAAGAGCCAGATCGCAGCATGACCACGATCACTGCATCGAACGAACCCGGGCAGGCTGAAACCCTGCGCCGGGAACGCTGGAACGTTCTCAGGCTGGCCATCTGCCAGGCCCTGGCAGGAGCCAACTCGACCGTCGTCTACGCGACCGGAGCCGTCGTCGGAGACATGCTGGCGCCGAGCAAGGCGCTCGCAACGATGCCGATCTCGATCTTCGTCGTCGGCATGGCTCTTTGCACGCTGCCGGCTGGTGCGGTCGCGCAGCGCCATGGCCGCAGGGCAGCCTTCATGCTGGGAACCGGTTGCGGCGTGCTGGCAGGCCTGCTCGGTGCGCTGGCGGTTTACTACGCAGCCTTCTGGGTCTTCTGCGCCGCAACCTTCTTCGGCGGGGTCTACGCTGCGGTGGTGCTGTCGTTTCGCTTCGCGGCCGCCGACTGCGCCGCGCCTGCCCGGCGGCCCCGGGCTCTGTCGGCCGTAATGGCCGGCGGAGTCTTCGCCGGTGTGATCGGCCCCCAGCTCGTCACGCACACGATGTATCTGTGGGCGCCCCATCTTTTTGCCGCGACCTATGTCGGACAGGCGGCGGTGGCCGCGATCTCCGCCTTCATCCTTCTCGGCGTGAAGCTGCCCATGCCGACCGCAGCAGAGCGTGCCGGAGGCAGACCGCTGGGCGTTATCGTCCGCCAGCCACGCTTCATCCTTGCGATCATCTGCGGGGTCGTTTCCTACCTGCTGATGAACTTCCTGATGACGGCGGCACCCTTGGCGATGAAGTTCTGCGGCCTGTCTCAGGAATCGGCCAATCTCGGGCTGCAATGGCATGTCATCGCCATGTACGGCCCTAGCTTCTGGACGGGGCGACTGATCACGCGCTTCGGTGCCGCGAAGGTCGTCGCCGCCGGGCTTATCCTGACAGGCGCTTCGTCAGCAGTCGGCCTGCTCGGAATCGATGTCGCGCATTTCTGGGCGACGCTGATCCTGCTGGGTCTCGGCTGGAACTTCGGCTTTGTCGGCGCGTCCGCCATGGTGTTCGAATGCCATCGGCCGGAAGAGAAGGCACGCGTGCAGTCCTTCAACGACTTCGCCGTGTTCGGCACAATGGCGGTCGGCTCGTTCCTGTCCGGCGGATTGCTGTCTTCCTTCGGCTGGAACACGGTTCTCTGGCTTTCGTTCGCGCCGCTGCTGACCGCCGTCCTAGCTTTGGTGGCGGGTCGGCACACAGCGACCCGGCGCGGCTGATCGGCATGCGCACATCGCCCCCGAACACGAACGACAAGATCGCCATCATCGGCGGAGGTCTGGCGGGGCTCGTCGCGGCCCGCCGTCTGCATCAGGCTGGCACTCCCTTCGAGCTGATCGAGGCACGGGACAGGCTCGGCGGGCGAATTCTGTCGGCGGGGAGCTCCGGCGCATCGTCTTCCGATGGCTTCGATCTCGGGCCGTCCTGGCTCTGGCCGGAGATGCAACCTCAGTTGGCGGCGCTCGTGGACGAACTTGGCCTCGCCTCCTTCCGGCAGCATGAGGAGGGCGACGTCATCGTCCAATATCGCGCCGGGGCGACACCTGCACGCTATCCCGGAAATAGCTTCCGGCAATCGGCCTCGGCCCGCCTCATCGGAGGGACCGGCACTCTTGTCTCCGCCCTCGCCGCCCAGCTTCCCGCAGCATCGATCCGAACCGGCACAACCGTTCGCAGCCTGATACGGACCGAAGGTGGGGTCGATCTGATCTGCACGACGCAGCACGGAGAGACCGTGAGACGGGAGGCATCCCGAGTGATTCTGGCCCTGCCCCCGCGCCTCCTCGCGGAATCGATCGTTCTCGATCCGAGCATCGAGGGCCAGGTCCAGAGAGCTTGGCGGCAAACGCCGACCTGGATGGCTCCCCATGCGAAGTTCTTCGCGGTCTACGAGCGGCCGTTCTGGCGCGAGGCGGGCCTGTCAGGAGCTGGCCGCAGCATGGTCGGGCCCTTGGCGGAGATCCACGATGCCACCACGGCTTCGGGCCAGGCTGCCTTGTTCGGCTTCGTAGGTGTTCCGGCTCCACGGCGTGCAGAGATTGGTAAGGCGGCGATCGTCAAGGCCGCGGTCGAGCAGCTCGCGGCCATGTTTGGCCCCCTCGCAGGCGCGCCGAAAGCGACGCTCTACAAGGATTGGGCAGCCGATCCTCTCACGGCGACGCAGGAGGACCTGGGCGCTGCCGGCCATCCCGTCGGCTTCCCCTCACCTCACGTCGAAGGTGACTGGGCCGGGCGTCTCCTGCTGGCCGGAAGCGAGGCCAGCAGTCGCGAGCCAGGATATCTCGCCGGGGCAGTCGATGCCGCGGACCGTGCCGTCGAAGAACTGATGAAGCTGTCGGGCGGGATCGTCCGTAATCCGACGCCAACCCTGGTTGGGAGATAGTCGTAATGGGGAGCACCTATCGGGCCGTGGTCGTGACGGCTCCTGGAAAGCTCGAACTGATCGAGCGGGACATCCCGGTTCCCGGATCTGGGGAGGTCCTCCTCTCCGTGGAGGCATGTGGCCTTTGCGGTGCCGACGCGAACGATGTCGAACGGAGCGGAGGACCATGGCCTCGCGTTCCCGGGCATGAGGTGGTCGGTCGGATCGTCGCGCTCGGTCCCCAGGTGCCGTCCATCTGGCGCGAAGGGCAACGTGTCGGCGTCGGGCGCCTCGGCGGCCACTGCAACGAATGCGCTCAATGCCGCCAGGGCAAATTCCAACTCTGCCGAAACCAGCATTTCGTCGGCTCGACCTGCGACGGCGGCTATGCCGAGATGATGATTGCCCGCGGTACAGGCTTGGTTTCCATTCCCAAAGAGTTGAGTTCGGAAGAGGCAGCTCCCATTCTGTGCGCGGGTATCGCGACCTTCAACGCGCTGAAGAAATCCGGCGCCGAGGCCGGGGATACGGTCGCCGTCCTCGGCATCGGCGGGCTCGGTCATATGGCCGTCCAATACGCACGCCGAATGGGTTTCAGGGTCGTCGCCATCGGGCGCGGCACGGATACCGCCCTTGATGCGCAAGGGCTCGGAGCTCACAGCTACATCGACACGGAAACGCAGGACGCGGCACAGGCCCTGACCGCCATAGGCGGAGCCAAAGCCATCATCGCCACCGTCGGCTTGGCCAATGTCGTATCGCCGCTCCTCGCGGGGTTGGCTCCGGGAGGTCGGCTCGTCATGCTCGGAACCGGCAAGGACCCCCTCGCCGTATCAGCCGGTATCCTGGTTGGTGGTGAGCGGAGCGTGCAAGGCTCCATCACCGGCACGCCCTACGAGAATGAACGGACCCTGGACTTCAGCGTCCTCACAGAGGTCCGGCCCTGGATAGAGACCATGCCTCTGGAGGATGCCGCCGACGCCTACCGGCGGATGAAGTCAGGCGATGCGAAGTTCCGGATGGTCCTAACAATGGCCAGCGCCGGCACCTGAGCGAACTCATCGGGGACGGTTTTTCAAGATCTCGTTCGCGAGCTGCTCTTTCATTATCGAAATAATTCAAAGTGTTGGGAGGCGAAAATCATGAAAGAAATGAAGGGAAGCCGGATAGATGGCCTCACAACGCTTGGCGGCATGTCTTCTCAAGATAACCTGCTGGACGTGAAGCCAGTCACCGAATTGGCATTTGAGCCCTTCGGCTGGATCGTCGAAACCACCAATTCCGGCTGCGATGCGAACAACGGCACTGCGCGCCGCCACGATATCCACGCTCATCCAGCCGCCGAGGTTCAGGCCGGATCCCGATTGGTCACTTCTATTTTCGAAGCGAAACGGCAGCAGCCTGACCAGACCATCACCATGCTGGAGCGGCATGTGAATTCGATCCAACTGATCGTGCCGCTCGGCGGCGAGGGCCACGTCGTCATCGTCAGTCAAGCCGGCGAAGACGGCATGCCCGATCTTTCGACCCTCACGGCGTTCTCGTTCACGGCGTCGCAGGGCATGATCTATCGGCGGGGACTTTGGCATCATCCGATTATGGCGGTCGGCTCTGACGCCAGCTTTCTGGTGCAGTCCTGGCAGAACGGCACGGCGGCCGACTGCGAGATCGTTACGATCGAACCGACGACATTAGCCCTCGACAGCGCCCTCTGACGATGACGTCGACTTGGTTCCCTGCCATCAGAAGAGGTATTTTACGAGCGCGGCGATCACCAAGATGACGATCGCAATGCCGAGAAATACGACCAGTCCCATCCCCCAGCTCATGCCGCTCATCATGCCATGCATATTGGCTTCTCCCTCATTCGGTACTGGCAGCAAGATGCGCTGAATCTGATGCCTCTCTGACTTTCTCGACCTTCGCGGCCGATGGCAGCCGCCAACCTTTGATCAACGCGTAGATCGCCGGGATCACCAGCAGCGTCAGTACGGTCGACGAGACCATCCCTCCGATCATCGGCACGGCGATGCGCTGCATCACCTCCGAGCCCGTGCCGGTGTTCCAGAGGATCGGCAGCAGGCCCGCCATGATCGCGACCACGGTCATGATTTTCGGCCGCACTCGCTCGACGGCACCCAGCATGATCGCCTCGTGCAGATGGGCGCGCGTGAACGCCCGCCCCTGCGCTTCGCAGCGCGCCCGCACCTCGCTGAGGGCGTGATCGAGATAGATCAGCATGATCACGCCGGTCTCGGCGGCGACGCCTGCGAGCGCGATGAAGCCGACGGCAACGGCGACCGACATGTTGAAGCCGAGCCACCAAAGCAGCCAGACACCGCCAACCAGCGCGAATGGCAGCGACAGCATGACGATGAACGTCTCGGTCAGCCTGCGGAAATTCAGGTAGAGCAACAGGAAGATGATCGCGAGCGTCACCGGCACGACCAGCTTGAGGCGGGCCTCGGCCCGTTCGAGATATTCGAACTGACCGCTCCAGGCGATGCGGTAGCCCGCGGGCAGCTTGATGCTCTGCGCGATCGCGTTCTGGGCGTCGCGGACATAGCCGCCGAGGTCGCGCCCGACCGTATCGACGAAGATGTAGACCGCGAGCTCGCCATTCTCGGTCCGGATCGAGGTGGCCCCACGCTTGCGTTCGATGCTCGCAACCTCGCCAAGCGGCACGCTGGCGCCGGACGGGGTCGAAACCTGGACTTCGCGAGCGATGGCCTGAGGATCGGAGCGCAGGTCGCGCGGATAGCGGATGCTGACGCCATAGCGCTCGCGGCCCTCGACCGTCGTCGTCACAGTCTCGCCGCCCATCGCCATCACGATGGCGTTCTGGACGTCGCCGATGGAGAGCCCGTACCGCCCCAGCGCGATCCGGTCCGGCACGATGTCGAGGAAATAGCCTCCAATCACACGCTCGGCATAGGCGCTGCTCGTCCCCGGCACGGCCTTCAGCACCGTCTCGATCTGGCGCGAGACCGCCTCCATTTGCGCGAGATCGGTACCAAACACCTTCACCCCGATCGGCGTGCGGATGCCGGTCGCGAGCATGTCGATGCGGGCCCGGATCGGCTGCGTCCAGGCGTTGGAAACGCCGGGGAACTGGAGCGCCTTGTCCATCTCCGCCTTGAGGCTGTCGAGCGTGACGCCCTCGCGCCATTCCGCCTTAGGCTTCAGGTTGATGATGGTTTCGAACATCTCGGTCGGCGCCGGATCGGTTGCCGTCTGGGCGCGCCCCGCCTTGCCGTAGACCGAGGCGACCTCCGGGAACGAGCGGATGATCCGGTTCTGGGTTTGAAGCAGCTCGGCCGCCTTGGTCACCGAGATGCCGGGCAAGGTGGTCGGCATGTACATCAGCGTGCCCTCGTCGAGGGACGGCATGAACTCCGAACCGAGCTGCCGCGCTGGCCAGAGGCTGAGCCCGAGAACGGCCACCGCGGCCAGGATCGTCAGGGTCTTGGCGCCGAGAACCCCGCGGATCATCGGACGATAGAGCGCGATCAGGCCGCGATTTATCGGGTTACGGCTCTCCGGAATGATCCTGCCCTTGACGAAGACGACCATCAGCGCCGGGACGAGTGTCACCGACAGGAGCGCCGCGGCCGCCATGGCGAAGGTCTTGGTGAAGGCGAGCGGCCCGAACAGACGGCCCTCCTCCGCTTCCAAGGTGAAGATCGGCAGGAACGAGACCGTGATGACGAGCAGGCTGAAGAACAACGCCGGGCCGACCTCGCTGGCCGCCTCGATCAGGATGTCGATGCGTGGCTTGTCCGGCGCGGCCCGTTCGAGGTGCTTGTGGGCGTTCTCGATCATGACGATGGCGGCGTCGATCATGGCGCCGACGGCGATCGCGATGCCGCCGAGGCTCATGATGTTGGAGCCCAGGCCGAGCACCTTCATCGCCGCGAACGCCATCAGGATGCCGACGGGCAGCATGATGATCGCGACCAGGGCGCTGCGCAGATGCAGCAGGAACACGATGCAGACCAGCGCGACGATGATGGTCTCTTCGATCAGCGTGCCCTTCAGCGTCTCGATGGCCCGCTCGATCAGCCCGGAGCGGTCATAGACAGGCACGATCTCCGCCCCACCCGGCAAGCTCGGCGCGAGCTCCGCGAGTCTTGCCTTGGCGTGCTCGATCACCGCCAGTGCGTTGGCGCCGAAGCGTTGCAGGACAATGCCGCTTGCGACCTCGCCCTCGCCGTTGAGTTCGGTGATGCCGCGCCGCTCGTCCGGACCAAGTTCGACGCGGGCGACGTCGGAGAGGCGAAGCGGCACGCCCCGGTCGCTTTTCAGGACGATGCTCTCGATATCGGCGATCGACTTCAGGTAGCCGCGGCCGCGAACCATGAACTCGAACTCGCTGAGCTCGACCGTGCGCCCGCCGACATCCATGTTGCTGCTGCGCACCGCCTCGCGCAGCGTGGCGAGCGAAACGCCCTGGGCACGCAGCCGCGCGGGATCCACGACGATCGCGTATTGCTTGACGAAGCCACCGACGCTGGCGACCTCGGCTACGCCCTCCGCGCGCGAGGCTGCGAAGCGCACCACCCAGTCCTGTAACGACCTTAGCTCGGCCAAACTCATGTCCTTGGCCATGACGGCGTACTGGTAGACCCAGCCAACCCCGGTCGCGTCCGGCCCGAGCGTCGGCGTGACCCCGGTCGGCAGGCGCCGCGCGGCCGCGTTGAGATACTCGAGCACGCGCGAGCGCGCCCAATAGGGGTCGGTGCCATCCTCGAAGATGACGTAGACGAAGGAGACGCCGAAGAAGGAGAAGCCGCGCACGACGCGCGCCTTCGGTACCGTCAACATCGAGGTCGTCAGCGGATAGGTGACCTGGTCCTCGATCACTTGCGGCGCCTGGCCCGGGTATTCGGTGTAGACGATGACCTGGACATCGGAGAGGTCCGGGATCGCGTCGAGCGGCAGGGTCTTCAGCGCATAGACACCCGCCGCCACGGCGAAGGCCGAGGCGACGAAGACGAGGATCAAGTTGCGCGCCGACGAGGCGATCAGGCGGGCGATCATGGCTTGGCCTCCGGCTGCGTAAATCCGCCCAGAGCGGCCTTGAGATTGCTCTCGGCATCGATCAGGAAGTTGGCCGCGACGACGACGCGGTCGCCCTCGGCGACACCCTCGGTGATCGCGACCATGCCGTCGCCGCGGCGCCCGAGCTTGACCTCGCGCGGTGCGAAGCGGCCCTCGCCCAGATCGAGGATGACGATGCGGCGCGTGCCGCTATCGATCACGGCACTGTCGGGAACGGCGAGTTCCGGAGAGGCATCACCGGAGCCGATATCGACATCGGCATACATGTTCGGCAGCAGCATGCCGTCGCGGTTGCCGATCTCGATGCGGACCCTGGCCGTGCGCGTCGCCTCGGCGATCTCCGGGTAGATCACGCTGATGCGACCTTCGAAGGAGCTCCCGGGACGGCCGCGCAACCGCACCGTGGCTGGTGCCCCGATGCTCACGGCAGCCAGTTCGCGTTCCGGAACATCGGCCAGAACCCAGATCGTCGAGATGTCGGCTAGCCGAAACAGACTGCCGCCGGCGGCCATCTTCATCCCATCGCTGACCGAACGTTCGAGCACGATCCCGTCACGTGGTGCCGACCAGTTGATCGTGAGCGGCACCTTCCGGCTTCGCTCGATCTCGGCGATGACCTCCGAAGGGACGCCGAGGTTTTCGAGCCGCTGTCTTGCGCCGCCTTCGGGTACGCCGCGCGCCGCGGCATTGAGCTCGGTGATGAACTGAGCGCCGGCCGTGCTGATCTCGGGCGAGTAAATGCGCGCGAGGCGGGTTCCCTTCGTGACGTGGTCACCGGTCGTGACCGCCGCGACCTCCTGGACGAAGGCGTCGGCGCGTATCGTCACGACGGAGACCCGCCGCTCGTCAAGCTGCACTACGCCCGGAACGTGAACGGTTTGGGCAATGGTCTGACGGCGGACAGGTTCGGAACGGACGCCGCTGCGCTGGATGCGCCCGGGCGAGAGCTTGATGACGCCGTCTTCGTTTCCCTCGCCTTCGTAGACGGGGAGATAGTCCATCCCCATAGAGTCTTTCTTCGGCGCCGGCGAGGTATCGGGGAGCCCCATGGGATTGCGGTAGTAGAGGACGCGCTTCGCGTCGGCCTGCACTGTCCGCTCCTCGCTCGGGAGTTTCTCCTCGAAGCTGACATCCTGACTGGCGCGGACGGCCGTGAAGGGTCTGCCGTCCCCGGCCTGGCGCGGCCCTGCCGAATAGACCGGCTTCCGGTCCGGGTCCTGATAGTAGATGACCGGGCCGCTTCCGACAGGCTCGTTTGCCGCGAGCGAACCATCGATACCGAGCCATCCGCGCCAGCCAACGGCAAGACCGCGTTGCCCGGCCCAATAGCCTGCACCTCCCGCCGCCAAGATGGCGGCGAGAGCGAGGCCCGTGAGGGCGAGGCGTTTCATGGCAGGGCCTTGAGGATCAGCTTGTTTTCGAGCGTGCCGGTTTCACCCTGAACCTTGGCGCCGAACGAGAGGCGCCAACCGCCAGCCATGACCAGATTGGTCTTGAAGCGGTAGGTTCCGGGTTCGGTCGATGGCATCGCCTCGATCGGCGACGCCATCATCTCCATGCCGTCCGGCGCCATGTCGATGCGCTGCGCAAAGATCACGGCGTCGGGAACCGGCTTACCCGAGCGCTTATCGATGAGCTGAACGGCGATAACGACGCCGTTGCCGTGCTTGAGTTCGCTCTGCACGAGCCGGAACTCATAGTCCTTGATATCCGCGAGCGCCGGAAGGGAGACGGCCGCGAGCGGAAGCGCCGCGACGAGCGCCCGCAAAGTGTTGAAGGTCATGATCGTAGTCCTGAATGCATCAGGCTGCCGCACAGGCGCACAGCCTCAGACGTGGCGATGGCCACGGCTCACCGTCCGCCCGGAACTGCCGTGCGGACGAAACCAGCGCATTCGCGCTGGCGATGCCTCAGGTTCGTGGAGGTCGGGCGGGCGGCTCGAAAGGCCGCGAAACATGATCGGCGTCGTTCCCGCCGAGCCCGAGTTGAGCAACGATCGGCCGGGCGAGTGTAACGAACGACGTCGGTTCGCTGGCGAAGCATTTTGCCAGGCAGAAGCTCAACGCGGGGCAGTTGGTCGTGCAGTCCTTGGCCTTGCCCTGATCGGGCGGGCAGCACGGCATGGCGCCATCCATCGGCATCGCCATGTCCACTGCATCCGTACGGCCAAAGCCTGCCGTCGCCGGGCTGACGAAAGCAGCCAGGACGGTAGCCGTGATGAACAGGGTCAGCACCAGACAATGCGCAAAGAGCCGAAGCTTCATGCGGATGCTTTGCCATGGCGGCGAGATCCGCGAAAGGACCTTCATTTCAAGAGTTCGTCATTTCCGGTTCTTGGCGCTCCACAGGCATACCCCAAGCAAGACATTGATGACGGCCAGCATCATGAGGGCCACATAGGTCCAGTTCGAACCCGCCTTATCGAGCAATAGTGCCCCTGCCGTCGGCGCCAAGGCCTGGGCAACGAGGCTCGGCCTCGCGAGCTTTCCGACCAGGGGCGCATATCGCTGCGGTCCGAACTGAGCGAGGGGCAGCGTTCCCTTCGCGATCGAGAAGACGCCATTCCCTGCGCCGTAGAAGATAAGCGCCAAGGCGATCGGGCCAGCCCCGAACGCCAGCATCGCGAGCCCGAAGGCAATCAGCCCAAGGGCCGCGCTCATCGTCCAGATCGGATGGTGACGGCCTCCGCCTGCCATCTCGACGACCCGGCCGCCAACCTGAGCCGGCCCGACAAGAGCTCCGAGCGCAACGGCCGCGGCCAAGCCGATCCCCTGTGCCTGAAGCAGCGTCAGCAGATGGACACCGACGATCGCGGTAATGGCACCACCGATGATCATGATCCCGGAAAGAATTCGGAACGCGGTGCGTTCCGACGGCAGTAGCTCGACCGTCGGACCGCCGCCTCCGACCTTCGCCTTCGGAAGCTCCGGTGGAACCTTCGGAAGGGCTATCAGGATGATCGGGAGGGAAACCAGAAGCTGGATGGCGGCATAGGTGAAGCAGGTGCCTCTCCATCCCAGATGGGCGACAAGGTAAGCCGATAAAGGCCAGCAGACGGTGCTGGCGAAGCCACCCCACAAGGTCAGCATCGTGATCGCCGACCGCGCGGTGCCGCCGTAAAGACGCCCAAGCGTCGAGAACGCCGCATCGTACAGACCTGCGGCCATTCCCGCTCCAAGGACAATCCAGCCGAGCACGAAGACCGGCAGGTTCGGAGCTATGCCCAGGATGAATTGCCCGGCGGCCAGAAGGATGGCCGCTGCCGCCAGGACCGGTCGCCCGCCCGTCTCTCCGATGGCGCGGCCGACATGGGGCGCGACGGCCCCGGCGGTGAGCAGCCCGATCGAAAGAGCGCCGACGATCCACGACAGAGGCCACCCGGTATCGGTGGCGATCGGTGCGGCAAGGACGGCCGGGAGATAATAGGACGAGCCCCAGGCGAGGATCTGCACCACGCCCAGGGCCGAGATGACGGTCAGCCGATCGCGATCGATCATGCGGCCTTGCCGCAGCAGGAGGATGTCGCCTGCGCGGGCTCCGGCGCTTTGGCAGGACCACAGCCGCATCCAGCCTTGCCGTCGGCCTTCGCTGCGGCGTCATCGGCGCAACAGGCATCCGCTTCGGCCGGTACGGGACCTCCGCAGCATCCTCCGGCTCCTGCCGGCGCAGCAGTGCATACGCCCGTCTCCGGCAAGACGAGCCTGACATCGTCGGCCTCGGCCAGATCGCCGGCGATCGCCGCCACGACCGACCGAACCTGCTCGAAGCCCGTCATCATCAGGAAGGTGGGTGCGCGCCCGTAACTCTTGATCCCGACGGTGTAAAACCCGGGCTCCGGATGCGAGAGCTCGCGGTGCCCGTGCGGCGGAACGGATCCGCAGGAATGGAGATTCGGGTCGATCATGGGTCCGAGCGCCCGGGCGCTTTCCAGCCAGGGGTCGAACTCGACGCGCAGTTCCCGGGTCAGCGAAAGATCGGGCCGCTGTCCCGTGCAGGCCACGATGCGGTCGATCGGTCCGATGGTTCGGCCGACACCGCCGACCTCGCCATATACGACGATACCTGCCCCTTCCTGTCGAAGACCCGCAATAGCGAAGCCGGAGACCAATTCGACGCGACCTTCCGCGACGAGACGGCGCAGGCGCTGCCCGAGATCTCCCCGGGCAGCGAGCTGGTCGTTCGAGCCCCCGCCATAGACACGGGAGAGATCCCGGCCGCGCGTGACCCAGATCGCCCTGGTCGCGCCGCCCCGAGCCGAAAGCTCATCGAGATCGAGCAGCACGTTCGCGGCGGAGTGCCCGGCGCCCACCACCAGCGTCGTTCGGCCGACATAGTCGGCTCGGTCTCGGCCGAGGACATCGGGAATACCGTAGGCGATCCGATCAGCCAGCGTTTCCTCGCCTTCCGCGGGCACGCCGCTGGCATTCACCGGGTTCGGAGTCCTCCATGTTCCGGAAGCGTCGATCACCGCCCGGGCCTGGACGCGGCTCACCGCGCCGTCGCGACCGACGACGGTCAACTGGAACGGGCGCAGCTCGCGGTCCCTGCTCACCACCTTGTCGATGCCATGGCGGCTGATCGCGGCAACGCGGACCCCGTATTCGATGACGGAGGTCAGTTCGTTCGTTGCCGCCAAGGGCGCCAGGTAGATTTCGACGAGGTCGTTTCCGGTCGGATAGCTCCCGCTTTCGGGCTCCCTCCAACCAGCGGCCGCAAGCAGTACCCGGCTGGCGGGATCGACATTGAATTCCCAGGGAGAGAACAGTCGGACGTGACCCCAGTCCCGGATGTTGGCGCCGGCCGCGTCGCCTGCCTCGAGCACCTTCACCGGGATACCTCGCGTGACGAGGTTCGCTGCGGCCGCGAGTCCGATCGGTCCGGCCCCGATGACGACGACGGGAAGCTCCTTCATCTGAATATCCTCCATTCCTGCTAGAAACATGGAATTAAGTGGCAAATGAAAAGCCGCTCAGGCGGCCTTCCCGGAAGCATCCGAGCAGCCTTCCTCAATGCAGCATTCGTCGGCGAGGAAGCCGAGTAGTGCATCCATGGCCGGATAGACCGCGCGGCAGATCAGGGTGGTGGCCTGTCGCTCCTGCGTGACGAGACCGTTCCGGATCAGCCGCTGAAGGTGGTGGGACAGGGTCGAAGCCGGGATCCCCAAGCGTTCCTGCACCTGATTGACAGGGAGGCCGCCGTGACCCGCGCGGACCAAGGTTCGATAGAGCTGGAGGCGCGTCGGGTTACCGAGCGCTTCGAGCTGCTTCGCTGCTTCTTCGATGTTCATGGAAATAAGTAGGCATGGACGGGATCGCTTCGTCAAGCCCTATTTCCATGATCGTCGAATTACTCCGCTGCCTGAACCTTTCGCACGCTGTCGCTGCGCTCGTACCAATCCTTCGATCGGTTCACGATCCAGACCACAGTCAGCATGACCGGGACCTCGATGAGGACGCCGACGACCGTAGCGAGCGCGGCTCCGGAGTTGAAGCCGAACAGGCTGATCGCCGCGGCGACTGCGAGCTCGAAGAAGTTCGAGGCGCCGATCAGCGCTGACGGCCCCGCGACGCAATGCTGCTCGCCCGCGATCCGGTTCAGCAGATAGGCCAGCCCGGCATTTAGGTAGACCTGGATCAGGATCGGCACCGCCAGGAGCGCGATCACCATCGGCTGGGCGAGGATCTGCTCGCCCTGGAAGCCGAAGAGCAGGACGAGAGTGGCGAGCAGGGCCACGAGCGAAACAGGTCCCAGTCGGCCGAGCAGTCGATCGAGCGCAGCCTGCCCGCCCTTCGCCAGAACGCGGCTGCGGACGAGTTGCGCGACGATTACGGGGATGACGATGTAGAGCACGACCGAGAGGACGAGCGTTCCCCACGGCACGGTGATCGCCGACAGGCCGAGCAGCAGGCCGACGATCGGAGCAAAGGCGACGACCATGATCGCGTCGTTGAGGGCGACCTGGCTGAGCGTGAAGTGCGGTTCGCCCTTCGTCAGGTTCGACCAGACGAAGACCATCGCGGTGCAGGGCGCGGCCGCCAGGATGATGAGTCCGGCGATGTAGCTGTTGATCTGGTCGGCGGGTAGCCACGGCCGGAACAGCCAGGCGATGAAGAACCAGCCGAGCGCCGCCATCGAGAAGGGTTTCACCGCCCAGTTGATGAAGAGGGTGACGCCGATCCCGCGCCAGTGGCGGCCGACCTGCCCGAGCGCCGCGAAGTCGATCTTCAGCAGCATCGGGATGACCATCAGCCAGATCAGAACCGCGACGGGCAGATTGACCCTGGCGATCTCGGCCGAGCCGATGGCTTGGAACACGCCCGGCATGACATGGCCGAGCGCAATCCCGACGACGATGCATAGCGCGACCCAGATGGTCAGGTAGCGTTCGAAGGTGGACATGGTGACCTCAGGCGAGTGCGACGGGACGGCCGGAGGCATCGACGACGAGCTCGCCGTCCTCCTTGCGGAATTCGCCGAGCTGGGGCGGCAGCAGGGGCAGGACCGCCTCCGACGGCCGGCACAGCTTCACGCCCTTGAGCGACACGACCAACGGACGGTTCATTAGAATGGGATGGGCCTCGATCGCATCGAGCAGGACTTCGTTGGAAAGGCTCAGGTTGCCGAGGCCGAGTTCGGCGAAGGGCGTGCCCTTTTCGCGCAGGATGTCCCGGGCGGTCAGCCCGGCGCGATCGAGAAGCTGCTTCAGCAGCGCCCGGCTCGGCGGCGTCTTCAGATACTCGATGACGTGCGGCTCGACGCCGGCATTGCGGATCAGCGCGAGCGTGTTTCGAGAAGTCCCGCAGGCCGGGTTGTGGTAGATGATGACGTCCATCACGCCACCTCCGGGCGACCGCCGCTCGCGCCCTCGAGGCCCCCAATCCGCCGAACCTGCTGAGCCAACGCCATCTCGTCGAGGCTGGCGACGGGCAGCGACAGGAGGACGTTGATCCGGTTCCTGAGATAGCGCAACGCCGTCACGAAGGCTCGCTCGCGCTCGATCTCGCTGCCCTGGACGTTGGACGGGTCCTCGATGCCCCAGTGCGCCGTGATCGGTTGCCCGGGCCAATGCGGGCAGGCCTCGCCCGCCGCCTGATCGCAGACGGTGATCACGAGATCCATGACGGGTGCGCCGGGCTTCGCGAAGAAATCCCAGGTCTTCGACGACAGGCCCTCGGTCGGGATGCCTTCGGCATCCAGAACCTTGAGCGCCATCGGCTTCGGCCCGGGGCCGCCCTCGCTGCCGGCGGAGAAGGCCCGAAAACGTCCTTCGCTGAGATGGTTTAGCAAGGCCTCGGCCATGATCGACCGAGCGGAGTTATGCGTGCAGAGGAACAGCACGTTGTGGACGCGATCAGGCATCGGTCGTGACCTTTGGCGGGCAGCAGGGCGTGAGCTCAACCAGGAGCGGCGCGCAGATCTCCGCACGGCCACCGCAGCAATCCTTGAGGAGGAACCCGATGGCCAATCGAAGCGCGTCGAGATCGGCTCGGTAGATGATCGAGCGACTGAAGCGCTCCGAACGGACGAGCCCTGCCCGGCTGAGGATACTCAGATGGGACGACATGGTGTTGTGGGGAACTTCGAGACGGCGAGCGACCTCGCCGGCAGGCAACCCCTCTGGCTCCGCGCTCACCAGCAGGCGGAAGACGTCGAGGCGAGTACTCTGCGCCAGCGCTGCCAGCGCGAGGATGACTTGCTCATTTTCCATATGTCGAGACTTATCGACATTAATATCGAAACGCAAGGCGGGTGTCGGTTGGAGACGACGCGAACCAAACTTGCTTTCGGCGGCAACTTCTCACTCAACGTTCGGCCCCGCACTCGCCGAGCGTTGGCCCGAAGATGCCGACACCGCGGATCGGATCCGTAGCGTCATGATGATCGCACTGGAAGGCCGAAACGTGAAGGGCACGGTCGCCGCTCTCCGAAAGAACCCCGGCTTTGCGGCCATGCACACGACGAATGGTCTTTGGGACCTTATCGCCGAGATCGAGGTCCCAAGCATGGCCGAATTCAATCGGCTCCTGACCGGCATTCGCGTGATGGAGGGCATCTCGAAACCCGAGACGCACCTGTGTCTCGGCCCCGCATAACCGGCAGCATCATCTGCCGGGCAGCCTATCAGCTCTTCGCCGAGCTGAGATGTGAGACCTGCGGTTGGAAGATCGGCGACTGAAGCCCGACCTTCGGATCGCTGAAGGGTCTTTCGGCCTCCTTTCTCCGGGCGAGCGGCGTCATTCTCCTCGTCACCCGGACCAAGGAGTGACCATGAACCCGAAGGAACTCATCGACCGCATCGCTTCCATGCCGCCGCAAGGCGCCGCCGCCACGGCGGCAATGCGCGGTGCTAACGCAGCGGTCGTCGGGATTCTCGGTGCCGCCCCTTATGACCCGGTCTGGGCGAGCGCCGTTCAATCACGACACGTTTTCGTTCTGCCGCTTGCGGGCTTTCTGCTCCTCATCATCTGTAAAGCACCGCCCTGGATCACCGTGGCATTTCTGGCCGTCGCTGGCGTACTCACGCATTCTAAGAGCGATGGAGCCTTATGATCATCCTCCGTGCCTCGGGGCCGCAGGTGCCGATGCCCCAGCAACCGCTGCCGCTCCCGATCACTCACAAATGATAGGTGCCGCGTTAACACGAGCGGCAGCAAATTTGATGCTCGTGACCGAGGCTGCGGGGCGTGCTGGGATGGAGTCCTTTTTAGATGCAGCATCGTTTCGATGGTGGCAGGATCGCCAAGGTTTTCGCCTCCGGACAATCGATGCGCATCGTCGTACTCGCTGACATCCATGGGAATCGCGAGGCACTCGATTCAGTGAAGGAGGCTGTCGCTGCGGCGGCCCCGGACGTGATCGTGATTGCCGGCGATATCGTCGGGTATGGGCCGGATCCGGCTTATGCAGTGGAAGTTGCGGCGCAGTACGCCGCGAACGGTGCGCGGGTGGTGCTCGGCAATCACGATCAGGCGGTCCACCAAGAGGACCGTGGCATGACCAAGGCCGCTCGCGACGCAATTCACTGGACGCGCAGCCAACTTTCGGAAGAACATCGTGCCTTCCTCGCCGGACTGCCTCTGACAATCGTGGAGGAGGATCGCCTCTATGTTCATGCGAGTGCCAACGAGCCCGGCCGCTGGCGCTACATCCTGGACGCGCAGGCAGCGGAATCCGCCTTCGATGCAACCGGAGCGCGTCTCATCGTCTGCGGCCACACGCACGTTCCAGCCATGTTCTATGCTCGTGTCGGCTACCCGCCCGTCGCGTTTCGGCCGCTTGACAATCAACCGGCACCGTTGATCGCGACGCGTCGACACCTTGTGGTCGCGGGCTCCGTCGGGCAGCCACGAGACGGCAATCCGGCCGCCTGCTTCGCTCTCATCGACTTGGAGCAGCGCTGCGTCACCATGCGGCGCGTGCCCTATGATGCAGAAACGACTGCCCGCAAGGTGCTGGCGGCGGGGCTGCCGCCGGCTCTCGCCACGCGGCTCATTTTCGGTCGGTGAACGGAATGCGCTTCCACGAAGGACAGGTGATCGACGGCTTCACGCTGAAATCGCTGATGCCTTCCGGCGGTATGGCTTCACTCTGGCGGGCACATCATCCGGATGTGGAAGCCCCCGTCGTCCTCAAGATTCCCTTTCTCGAGCCCGGCCAGGATGTCTCGACCGTCATCGGCTACGAGGTCGAAGAACTGATCCTGAAGCGCCTATCAGGCCCCCATGTTCCGCGCTACATCCGCTCCGGCGATCTGGCGGAGACGCCCTACATCGCTATGGAGTTCGTCGAAGGCGAAAGCCTCGCACGGATCGCCAAGAATGCGCCACTCTCGCCCGAGGAGGTCGCGCGCATCGGCGCCGAGGTGGCGGCCGCCGTCGCCAGCCTGCATCAGCAGCAGGTGGCACATCTCGACTTGAAGCCCGAGAACGTCATCCTCGCCGCCCGCGGCGCGGTGCTGCTCGATTTCGGCCTCTCACGCCATGCCGGCCTGCCAGACCTGCTTTCGGAGGAAAGCAACGTCCCAATGGGCTCAGCCGCCTATATCGCACCCGAGCAGGTGCTGGGCGACCGGTCCGACCCTTCGAGCGACATCTTCGCCCTGGGCGGCATCCTCTATCTGCTCGCCACCGGAGAGCCGCCGTTCGGCTGGCCCTCGACACAGGCGGGGATGAAGCGAAGGCTCTATCAGGCGCCGAAGCCGCCCTCCGCCCGCAATCCGAAGGTACCGGCCTGGCTGGAAACGATCATTCAGAAATGCCTCGAGGTCGATCGCGAGCGCCGCTATGCGGATGCCGCCCGGGTCGCTTTCGAGTTGCGCAACCCTGAGCAGGTGGTGATCGTCGAGCCCCTGCCACAGCGTCGCTGGTGGGACTGGCTCCTCGCAGCGTTCCAGAAGCGCGATGATCTTCTGCTCACCGGCGCTCCAACGGCCCGTCGGCGCGAGGCCGGTCCGGCACTTATCCTGGCGGCAGTCGACCTCGCCGATGGCGTCAATCCGCTGGCCGATGCCGTGCTCGCCGAGACCGGTCGGCTCTTGGCGGCCCGCACCGATTCACGCCTCTCTTGCCTAACCGTCCTGAAGACCGAGATTCTGCGGGAGGACGTCGTGGCGGACAGCGCTGGCCACTCCGTCTACATCAAGCGGCTGGTTGCGCTTAAGGCCTGGGCGAGCCCGCTCGGCCTTGCCGAGGACCGGATCAGCTACCACGTCGTGCAGGCGGTGAGCGCGGCCGACGCTATATTGCGTTATGCCGAGCATAACCAGATCGGCCACATTATCCTCGGTGCGCGCGGCGCCTCCACCCTGCGCCGCCATCTCGGCAGCGTCTCGTCCAAGGTCGTGGCCGAGGCCGGATGCTCGGTGACGGTGGTACGGAACAGGTCTTCCACCTAACGCGCGTAGCGTGATGCAGTCATAGCGACGAGGTTGCCGCGCTTCCAAGGAAGTTCGCCCGAACTATCCAGGTCGTGCCGCCAAAATCACCCTCCGCGATTACGCGATGCCGATCGCCATCGGCAGGTTCTTGAAGATCACATAGATCGCGACCGTCAGGATGAGCGCAGCGAAGATGCGGTTCAGCGTGGCCTTGCCTTTCGAGAGATGCGTCGCCAGGAGCATGCCGAGAATGCCGCCCGCGACGCCGCCCGAGATGAACTGCACTGCGACGACCCAGTCGACAAGGCCGCTGCGGGCATAGTTCAGCGCCGTCGCCAGGCCGAACGTTCCCACTGCGAGCAAGGAGGAGCCGATGGCATTGATCATCGGCATGCCGGTGGCGAAGACGAGCGCCGGCACGATGAGGAAGCCGCCACCGATACCGAAGAAGCCGGAGGCGCCGCCCGTCGCCAGCGCCGCGGCGGCGGTGAGCGCACACATGCGCCGATCCACCGGCCGCTCATCGCCTCGGCTGACGCCGCGCGGCCGCAGCATCAGCAGCCCCACAACAACCATCAGTGCGCCGAAGAGCAGGAGAAGTCGTGTTCCGTCGACGACGAGGCCGAGGCTCGATCCGACAAGGGCGCCGAGCGAACCGAGCGCCGCGAAGACTGATGCGCAGAGCCAGCGGACATGGCCCTTCCGGGCATGGGCGAGCAGGTTGGCATAGGCATTGATCGAGACTGCCAGCGCGCCAGTGCCAATCGCGATATGCGGGCTGGCGACGCCGACGACGTAGAGCAGCAGTGGCGTGGCCAGGATCGAGCCGCCCCCGCCGACCAGCCCAAGGCTGAAGCCCACGAGGCCGCCGGAAGCGAGGGCAGGGACGAGGGTCGAGGTCATCGCGGCAGCATCCCCGCGATCACCCGATCATGCAGTATCATCCCCACCACCATCGCTGCGACGAACAGGAGAACCGGGACGAGGCCCATCGACAGCGCCGAGACCGCCGGGCCCGGGCAGAAGCCGGCGAGACCCCATCCGGCTCCGAACAGCGCCGAGCCCGCTAGCAGCCTCCCATCGATCTCCGTCTTCTCCGGCAGGTGGAAGCTGTCGTCGAGCAAAGGGCGCCGCAGACGGCGTTGCAGCATGACGCCCGGCACCGCCACGAGCACAGCGCCGCCGAGCACGAAGGCCAGGCTCGGGTCCCAATGACCGCTGGCGAGATTGAGGAAGCCGAGCACGCGCGCCGGATCCAGCATTCCGGAGAGCGACAGGCCGAATCCGAACAGCGCACCGGCAAGGAGCGCAACGACGATACGCAGGGGCGCGAGAGGCTTCACCGCAGGAACTCCATCAGCGTCGCCATGGCGACCCCCGCGAGGAGGAAGGTCGCGGTCGCGGCGAAAGAACGTCTCGAAAAGCGGGCAAGGCCGAGGATGCCGTGTCCCGAGGTGCAGCCCGAGCCCATGCGCGTGCCGATGCCGACGGCCAGCCCGGCCACGAGGACCAGGGGCCAGGACGTAGCGATGGTCACGGACGGGAAGCTCCCGAAGGCCAGCATGTAGAGCGGCGGGCCGCTGATGAGCCCGATGACGAAAGCCGCATTCAGCGGGACCTGCGCGCCGCCGAGCAAGCGGCCGACGATGCCGCTGATGCCGGCGATCCGTCCGTCGAGCAGCAGGAGCGCGACGGCGGAGAGGCCGAGCAACATGCCGCCGATCAGAGAAGGCCAATAGACACTCATGGCTGCTGCTCCGGTTCGCAATAGATGGCGTAGAGGGCTTCGATCAGGCGCGCGGCCTTCTCTTCGCTCAGGCGGTAGAAGATCTGCTTGGCTTCGCGGCGCGTCGTGACGACCCCGGCTTCGCGCAATGCGCCGAGCTGCTGCGACAGCGTCGGCTGACGGATGCCGAGCCGCTCCTCGAGCTCGCCGACGGCGTATTCGCCCTCGGCGAGTGCGCAGGCGAGCCGCAGACGTGCTGGATGCGACAACGTCTTGAGCAAGGCGGCAACCTCGCCAGCGCGCTCCTCCATCTCAGCCGGCGGCATCGTGCGGATCATTGCGGCGGCCATCACCATGCGGCCCCCGAGAGCGCATCGAGCGGGAATTTGAGATAGCGCCTTCCGTTGGCTTCGGGCTCCGGCAGCCGGCCGCCGCGGATGTTGACCTGGAGTGCATGCAAGATCAGCTTCGGCATCGGCAGGGTGCGGTCGCGCGCTTCCCGCAGCGCGACGAAGCGCTCCTCCGTCATATTGACGAGGTGCGGGTTTGCACGCTTTTGCTCGCCCACGGTGCTCTCCCATCTGGCGCCGCGCCCGCCAGGCTCGTAGTCGTGCCCGGTGAACAAGCGCGTCTCTTCCGGCAGGGCCAGGATCGCCTGGATCGACGCCCACAGGGCCCGGGCGCTGCCGCCCGGGAAATCCGCGCGCGCCGTGCCGGAATCCGGCATGAAGATCGTATCGTGCACGAATGCCGCGTCACCGATCACATAGGTCACAGAGGCAAGGGTATGGCCGGGCGAGAACATCACGCGACCCGAGAGTTCTCCCACCTTGAAGCTGTCGCCTTCGGCGAAGAGTCGATCCCATTGCGAACCGTCGATCGCCAGTTCCGGCCAGTTGTAGATGCCCTGCCATAGCTTCTGGACATCCGTGACGCGCGCGCCGATGGCTGTCCGGGCACCTGTTTTCTGCTTGAGATAATGAGCGGCCGAGAAGTGATCGGCGTGGGGATGGGTGTCGAGGATCCACTCGACGGTGAGCCCCTCGCGCGCCACATAGGCGAGGATCGTGTCGGCCTGATGCGTGGCGGTCGCGCCGGACTTCTCATCGAACTCATAGACCGGGTCGATGATCGCGCAGCGCCTCGTCTTCGGATCGGTTACGACATACTGAATGCTGCCGGTGCGCGGCTCGTAGAAGCCCTTAACTTGCGGCGCCTTGGCCGCATTCCGGGCGAGCCACTGCACCGCGCCCGAGAGATCGAAGCCGTGCGCGCGACCGAAAGCCTCAACCTCGCCGGGCTTCATTCGCCCTGCCAGCACCTCGCCCAGCACGTGCAGCGTCAATGATCGCGTGCCGCTGCGGCAATGGGCGTAGACGCGCCCCTTGGCCCCCGACACTGCCTCTTGGAAGGAGCGGATATCGGCTTCGGTGATCGTCGTCGCCGTCACCGGAATGAAGCGATAAACAAGACCCGACTGCTCGAGAATCGCCTTCTCGGCGGCGCTGCTGGGTTGTCCAGTTTCCTCACCGTCGGGTCGGTTGTTGATAATGGTGGCGAAGCCGGTCGCCGCCAGCGTGGCGAGCGCCTCCTGCCTCGGCTGACTGGCGATCGTCAGCCGGTCGTCGATCTTGACGGCAGTCATCGTGAGCATCCTCTCAGCAGAAATCACTTTACAGTTAAATATAATATATATCGACTAAATGCAAGCCCGCCTGCGGCCGACCCCGCTAATGGCGTTCCAACTGCTTCGTCAGGAGGCTGGAACGCCATTAGCGGGGTCGGCTTCATCACCCGAAGAGCCCCGCCACAAGCAAGCCTGGCTCGCTTCACACAGCATTTGTTTCCGCTGCAATGGTTTGACGGAAGCCGTCGCGATCGCGCAACGGACCCACCACATCGCGCGGCAGAGCATTGTTGTCGGTCTCGGCCTGTCGGGCATTGCCATGGTTTTCGCGGCCTTCGGCTTGATCCCTCCCGTGGCCGGGGCCCTTCTTCAGGAGGGCATCGATATCGCGGTCATTCTCAACGCGTTGCGAACGCTTGCAGGGCCGAAAGAGTGGCGTTTCCGGCTCGCTTGGAAGCGGCGCCAGTTCGCCCATGATCGCAGGCCCTGAGCAGTTCGCTCTCCGATCATTTCGTTTTTGATTTCTCTCAAAGTGACCGACCGAGATCCGTGCTTGGTTCACGCATCGGTCCGGTTGGCCGCACGCCAGATACCGGGCTTTGATTGAGCGGCACGATCTTCGCGGCTCTACCGCACCGCTCGCCATCGTCTCACAGGAGGCCGTCATGGCAGGAGCAGCAACCAAGCTTCCAATCAAGAGTGAAACCCGTGTGCCTTCGCCTCGCCGAGCCGAGCCGGCGGGCCTCGAAGGCTTTTGGAACGAGATGGAGCGACTGTTCGACACTTTCGGCTTTCGCTCGGGCCGACATCCGTTCGCGAGCGCGCCTTCCTTCGACCTATCCCTGCCCCGCTTCGAGCGTTGGGGAAGTGTCCCCGCAGTCGACGTGTCCAAGACGGACAATCTCTACGAGATCACCGCCGAGCTCCCGGGCATGGCCCCGGCTGACGTGCAGGTCAAGCTATCCGAAGGCGTTCTGACGATCAGCGGCGAGAAGAAAAGCGAGAAGGAGCGGAAGGACGAGGACGCCTATGTATCCGAGCGCCGCTATGGTTCCTTCTTCCGTTCATTTCGCATGCCCGACGATATCGCCGCCGACAAGATCGACGCGAACTTCGCCAACGGCATCCTGACAATCAAGGTGCCGCGGCAGGCGAGGTCTCAGCCGAAGGAAGAGGTCATCCCCGTCAAGGCGGCCTGACGCCGTCGGCATCGCGCCGCAAGCGCTCGCATTCGCGAGAGTATCCTGGGCACTTGCCGATATGCCGAGCGATCAGTGAGCACTTCCGTAGCGATCCGGGAGAAAGCCAATGATGTATGTCGTCACACTCCATCTTGCGCGAACGCCCACCCATCCGGACGGACACCCGGGCTGCGGGTACGAGATTCACGCACCATTGGACGCGAAACTCCATCTTGATCCCAAAGCTTGGCAGCGAAACCGTGACAAGTGCCGTGTCCGACGCTTCTGGGCTGGTGAAGCCGATCGATACGGTTGGCTGGTGCATCGGGCCGGCGGATCGGGTGGGGCAACCTGGTGCATCGACTATGACGATGCCGGCACTGCCGACGATGAGCCCGGGTTCCGGTTCGACGGCCATCGCTTCGGAGCGGGCGACTATATCTCGATCAGAAATGCCGAGGATGGGGTTCTGCTGCCGTTCCAGGTTGCCTCGATGAAGCTGAAATAACCCGCTCGCGGGTGAAGCAGCGAATCCTTGGTTCCTCCTCCGCGCTGAGCCGCCGTTCAGCGTGATCCTCGCACACGAAGGCCCCGCGATGAGTTCGAACATTCGCAACTTCGCCAGCATCATGGTTTGCGTGGGACCGTCGAACGACGCCGAAAACCGTGTCGCGCTGGCCGTCTCGCTCGCGTCCCGTTTCGGCAGCCGCCTGATCGGCGTAGCCGCCGAGGAGGCAGCGATCCCCTATCTCGAAGACGGTTTGGGTACCGCGCGTCCGATCCTGGTCGAGAACGCCCGAAAAGCCGCTATGGAAGATCTCGGGCAAGCAGAGGCGAACTTCCGACGTGGCGCCGGCTCGCTACCGGACGTCGAGTGGCGCTGGAGTACCGAAGAGCCCAACTCGTTCATCGTCAACCAGGCACGCGCCGCCGATCTCGTGGTCGTCGCAAGGTCGTCTTCGGGAACGTCCCATCGGCTCATGACGATCGACCCCAGCGAAGCAGTCTTACGATTGGGCCGCCCCGTGCTTGTCGTCCCGCATGACTGCCGGGAGATATTCGCCCGGAGTGTCATCGTAGCCTGGAAGGACACGCGGGAAGCGCGGCGCGCCGTGCTCGATGCCCTGCCATTTCTCCAACGCGCCGAAACCGTGACGGTGCTTTCCGTTGACGAAGAAGCAAGCACGGCGGGCACGGAGGATGTCTGCGCGCACCTAGCGCGCCACGGTATTGCCAGTCGGCACTTGGCGCGCGCGCCGCTGTCGGGCTCCTGCGCCGACACCATCGTAGATGCTGCGCTCGAGGAAGGTAGCGACCTGATCGTGTCGGGCGCTTACGGGCACACCCGGATGCGAGAATGGGTTTTCGGGGGCGTTACGGGCGATCTTCTCGCCCATTCGCCAATACCCTGCTTGATGTCGCATTGAGGATGATCCCCACCAGAGATCACGCAAACATATGTCGAATTTTCAGCGCCGAATTATTGATAATTATCAATGTAATAAGCGTATAGATAACCAAACTGAAGATACACCCAAACACAGGAGGCTGCCATGGGTGATTTATCTCTTCGCGAAAGCGTGCTGAACGAGTTGGAATTCGAGCCAAGCGTCAATGCGGCCCATATCGGCGTCGCCGCCGACAATGGCGTCGTCACCTTATCCGGACATGTCGGCAGCTACGCCGAAAAGCTGATGGCCGAGCGTGTGGTCCAACGCGTGAAAGGCGTTCGGGCGATCGCACAGGAAATCGAGGTCCGCTGGCCGAGCGATCAGAAAACCAACGATGACGAGATCGCGCAGCGCGCGCTCAAGATCATCGAATGGGATACCACGATTCCCAACGGCAAGGTCCAGCTCAAGGTGCAGAAGGGCTGGGTCACCCTGACCGGCGAGGTCCCGTGGTACTTCCAGAGCAGTGCCGCGCAAACCGCCGTTCGGAAGCTGTCGGGCGTGACTGGCATCACCAACAACATCACCATCAAGCCCACCGTCCAGGCCGGCGACATCAAGCACCGGATCGAGGACGCTTTGAAGCGCAATGCCGAACTCGAGGCGAACCAGATCCGCGTTCTCGTTTCGGGCGGCCGCGTGACTCTCGAGGGCAAGGTGAGCGCATGGCACGAACGCGTGCTCGCCGAACGAGCTGCCTGGGCCGCTCCCGGGGTCGCGATCGTCGAGGACCGTCTCGCAGTGGCCTGAGGGCTTCCGGGAAAAGCAGACCGGCCGCGATCCGCGTCTCGGCCGGTCCCTCCGGGCAATCTCGACGGCTAACTCATGTCGAGGAGCGATCATGCTTGCGACACGGCTGGCGAAACAGGAAGAGCAAAGTATTCGAAGAACCCATTCCGCTCTGATCCCGGCATACCTCATGCGCGACGACGGAAGCGTGTTCAGGATTTGGCCGAGCGGCCACATCGAACGGATCGGCGCGCAGCCCGGCAAGTGCGATTGCCGCTTCCCCGAATACGAGAAGCCGGGCACTGGCGATAAGAGGTTGTCCGGCTGAGTAGGAGTTCGGCTGCATCCAAGGACACAACTTCATCCCGGCTGCAAGGTCTTGAACCCGGCGCAGCGCTTCCATGTAACGCTCGTTGCCGATTGAATCCGAAAGATCGCGTGGCGTGCGAGGTCAACAATGTCGAAGAAGGTCGACTCTCAATCCGATTACGACCAGTGCAACACCCTGCTTCTGAGCGCTTATTTTTGCGTGATGGGCCGATCAACGTTCGATCAGAATTTACGAAAATCGATCGAAGAGGCATTGACGATATTACTTAAGGAAAAAGACAAAAGAACGACGTCAAACGTTATCCCATTTTGCCGCGAATCGTCACAACGGCAGCTCACTGATCGATAGGACAAAGCGTTTCATCGAGTAATTTTTTCTCGAGACGCTCGATAAGATCACCTTGCGCCGCCAGGATGCGCAACCGTGCTTCCGGAAGTGAGAACCAAGCCGCACGGTCGATTTCGGGAAATCGGTGAATCCGACCGCTGCCACGCGGCCATTCCATCTCAACCTCACTACCACAACGAATCCGCTCCGTGTCCAGGTCACCCTCGATGGCAAAGCCTTCGACGATCTTCCCGGACCTTTGTCGAATGCATCCGAGCGGAGCGAGCGGCCCTTCAGGCATGGTTCCCAGTTCCTCGGCGAATTCACGTCGCGCGGTTTCCTCCGCGGCCTCGCCCGGATGCGGCTCGCCCTTGGGAATCGACCAGGCACCCAAATCCTTGCGCCGCCAGAACGGGCCGCCCGGGTGGACGAGGAGAACCTCGGCACCTTCCTCCGCAACGCGATACATGAGAATTCCGGCACTGGACGAAGCCATCGAAGTAATTCCACCGCCTCCAAATTTTGCGTTGCGTCAAAGACCCGATGAAGCCCCCGGAGGAAACTCTCCATCGCCGCCATTCAGGCGAATGAGACAATTCAGGAGGTTCCCATGCCTATGACGAAGCCTGTCTCCAACTCTCTCGCGCCAGACCAGATCGGCACCACCGCCATGGTCGATGAAGGCATGCAGATGGTCAAAGCCCAGCTCGCCGCAACAACCGTGCTGCCGCAGAAGATCTGGGAGACCCAGCTCGCGATCACCTCGGAAATCCTGGCGTTCATGGGCCGCCGCATGCAAGCCCAGGCCGAATTCTGCGCCAAGCTCGGCCGCTGCAAGGAAATCGGCGAGGCGGTGGACGCCCAGCAGGACTTCGCCAAAGGCGTCGGCGGCGCCTATGCCGACGAGGCCGAGAAATTGTCGACGCTCGCGCGGAAGAACGTGGATGCCTGGACCGGGGTCGGCGCCCAGTACATGTCGGGCTGGACTGGCAATCACAAAGCCGCAGCCTAAGTCTCTATCCGGAAGCCTGTCTGAGTCGAGTTTCCACCATTCGGCTCAGACGGCTATGCGGTTGGTCTTACCCGCGCCAATGCATCCTCGGCGATAACAGCTTCCTCGTCGGTCGGGATTACGAAAGCCGCCACAGGAGCATCGGTCCGGCTGATCCGGGTTGCATTCGCCACATTGGCGGCCTCGTCGAGTTCGAGACCCAACCATTTCAACCGCCTCGCCACGGCAGCGCGGATTGACGGCTGATGCTCGCCGATTCCGGCAGTGAATACGATCGCATCGAACCCGCCCAACGTTGCCGCAAGCCGGGCCCACCTCCCCCGCGATGCGGAAGCAAAACAGGTCGAGAGCCTCATGCGCTTCAGGCCTTTCGCTGTCGAGGAGATCGCGGCTGTCGGGACTGATCCCGGATACGCCGAGCAGGCCACTGCGGCGGTAGAGCAAATCCTCCACAAGCCGCGGCTTGGGATAGGCTGGCAGGCTCATCGCATAGGCATGGCAGATGCGGCGTTCGGTGGTGAGGCCGGAGCCTGAAGCGACGACGGCGCCGAGCAACTCATCCGAATGAAAGCTGCCCTTCATGAGGGCCGCCGCCTGGCCCGATACCGCAAGCTCGACGGCGCGCGCGGCCGCGGCAGCCTGGATCTTCGCCTCCGGGCCGACGAGGAGCGGCTGCAACAGCCCCTCGTCACGGACTTAGATCGCGGCCAGGATGGCTTCCGGCGAGCAGGGATGGACGATCGCGGCGCTCAACGACGGCAGGGCACGGGCTTGTGCCATGATGCTGTCGTAGCGATCGGAATGCTTCAGCGTGACTTCGGAAAGGCGCAGGCGCGGCCGGGTCACGCATTGGCCGGGTGCCATCACCGTCGCCGTGCCGGACAGAACCGTTTCGCCGCGCTGGTTGGAGCAAGCGGTATCCAGCACGACGGCTCGCTTCGACGCCTCCTAGCTTCGGACCGTGACGGTCGCCGTAATGGTATTGCCGGGCGTGACCGGCTTCAGGAAGCGCAGATCCTGCCCGAGATAGATCGTACCCGGTCCGGACAGCTGCGTGCCGAGCACCGCCGAGACCAGCGCCGCGGTCCACATGCCGTGCGCCACGACATGCCCGAACGGATCAGCCGCAGCGAAGGCTGCATCCAGATGGGCGGGGTTGGCATCCTCCGAGACGGAAGCGAACAGCTCGATGTCGTCAGGCTGGACGATGCGGACGGCGACGCGCTTTCGCCGATCGCGATCTCGTCGAACGTCCGGTTGGTGAGGAGCTCCTGGTCCACGGCTCACCTTTGCAGCACATAGGTTCCCGGTGCATCGCAGAGCGGTTCTCGTCCGCTTCCAGCACCACCGAACGCGGGTGGCACGACCTGCTCGGGCGACGATAAGCCCTCGAGCCATTCCGTCCAGGCCTCCCACCACGAGCCTTCGCGTGTCCGCGCTGCGGCGAACCACTCGTCGGGACCGAGGCAGATATCGCCATGCTTCTTCGCGAGCATCCGATACCGGCGCCCGGGATGACCGGGCTTGCTGACGATTCCCGCATTGTGCCCGCCACTCGTCAGCACGAAGGTCAAGTCGGCATCGATCAACAGGTGCAGCTTGTGGACCGAACGCCACGGCGCGACATGGTCGCGCTCGGTCGCGACCGCGAAGGTCGGTGTGCGGATATTCTGGAGCGCCGCAGGTCGTCCCTCCACCATGAAGCGGCCGCTCGCCAGATCGTTGTCGAGATAGAGGCCGCGCAGGTATTCCGCCTGCATGCGATAGGGCATGCGCGTGGAATCCGCGTTCCAGGCCATCAGATCGAACATCGGGGAGCGTTCCCCCATCAGATAGTCGTGCACCAGCCGCGACCAGATCAGATCGTTCGAGCGCAGGAGCTGAAAGGCCGCGGCCATCTGGTCGGCCGACAGGTAGCCGCGGTTCCACATCATGCTGTCGAGAAAGCGCAGTTCGCTCGTATCGATGAACAGCGCAAGCTCACCTGGCTCGCTGAAATCGGTCTGGGCCGCGAGGAAGGTCAGCGATGCCAGTCGCCCGTCGGCGTCGCGCACCATCGCCGCGGCTGCGATCGCCAGAAGCGTGCCGCCCAGACAGTATCCGGCAGCGTGAACCTTGCGACCGGGCATGATCGCAGCGATGGCATCCAGCGCAGCCATCACCCCGCTGCGGCGATAGTCATCGAGAGCGAGTTCTCGGTCGTCGGCATCGGGGTTGCGCCAGGAGATGCAGAAGACCGTGTACCCGGCGCCAACGAGGTAGCGCACTAGCGAATTCTCCGGCGACAGATCGAGGATATAGTACTTCATGATCCAGGCCGGGACGATCAGGATCGGCTCGGCGCGGACGGTCGGCGTCGCCGGCGCGTACTGGATCAGTTCGATCAGGTGGTTGCGGAAGACGACCTTGCCGGGCGTCGCCGCCACGTCCCGGCCGACGACGAAGCGTTCGGCGCCGACAGGAGGCTGTCCGGCGAGCTGCCGTTGCAGATCCTCGATCCAGTTCCTCCAGCCCTCGACGAAATTGGCGCCGCCGGTCTCGCGGGCACGCGCGATCACCTCCGGGTTGGTCAAGGGGTTGTTCGCGGGGGAGAACATGTCGAGGAGCTGGCGGGCGACGAAAGAGACCACCTCCTCATGGTGAGGCTCCACGCCTGGCACCTCATGCGTGACGTTGTGCCACCATTGCTGGTTGAGCAGGAACGCCTGCGCCATGAAGCCAAAGGGCGGCCTGCTCCATTCCGGCGCCGCGAAGCGGCGGTCGCCGGGCAGCGGCGCGATGCAGGGATCGGCCTTCGGCTGGAAAAGCCCCGATGCGACATGTCCGCCCAGGCGGGCGGCCTTGCGCGCCGCCTTGGCTGCGAGTTCGAGCTGCTTGCCGGGCGCGGCTGCGAGATGGATAGCCCAGTCGAGATAGGCCAGCGTCAGGGCCATCGGCGAAAACCCGCCGGTGAGCTTCGCTGTCGCCGCTTCGCGCATGCGATCGATCGCTGAGAATGCCTCCTCGCCGAGCGTCTCCTCCCTGCAAGGTTGCTGTCTCCGAAGCTTCCGAGACAAGCCGGTTCGGGATGAGGACTGCATGGCTTTCTTCCCGCGAAACTCTCGCCAAGATGCGCTCCAAAAGCCCCGCGCTCCTTGAGCTTGGTCAAAGCCGATGCCACCTCCCCCAGGTAGGTTCTTCAGCGCGCAGAGCGGGAGAATCCCATGAAGGCGATGGTTCTGAACGCCGCGGGCAGCCCACTAGTAGAGGAGTCGCGCCCCGATCCTGCACCTGCCCCGGGAGAACTACGGATCAAGGTTGAGGCTTGCGCCATCTGCCGTACGGATCTGCATGTCGTCGATGGCGAACTGCCCGATCTGCAATGCCCACGCGTCCCTGGTCACGAAGTCGTCGGCCGGGTCGATCTGGTCGGATCAGATATCGCGTCCGGATTGATCGGTCGGCGCGTCGGCCTCGGCTGGCTGGGGCATACATGCGGGCATTGTCCCTATTGCCATGCCCTCCGCGAGAACCTGTGCGACACCCCGGAATTCACCGGCTACACCCGCGATGGCGGCTTCGCCACGCACGTCATTGCCGAGGCGGCCTATGTCTTCCCGCTGGATGAATTCCCCGACCCCGTCGCTGCCGCACCCTTGATGTGCGCAGGGTTGATCGGCTGGCGCAGCCTACGCAGCGCCGGCGCAGCCCGGCGGATCGGTCTCTACGGTTTCGGCGCTGCCGCTCACATCCTCACGCAAATCTGCCGTTGGCAGGGGCGCGAAGTCTATGCTTTCACCCGTCCGGGCGACGAATCAGCACAGGCTCATGCCCTATCGCTCGGTGCATGCTGGGCCGGAAGCTCCGAAGAAAAGCCGCCGGTGCCGCTCGACGCCGCGCTGATCTTCGCGCCCGTCGGCGCGCTGGTCCCGCTGGCCCTGAGCGCCGTCGTGAAGGGCGGGCGCGTCGTCTGCGGCGGCATCCATATGAGCGACATTCCCGGCTTCGGCTACGATCTGCTCTGGCACGAACGCGAACTTGTTTCGGTCGCCAATCTTACCCGAGCAGACGGCCGCGAATTCCTGTCGATCGCCCAGCTGGCCGGCATCAGGACGAAAACCACAATCTATCCCTTGGAGCGGGCGAACGAGGCACTGTCTGATCTGCGCGCCGGCCGGTTGCAGGGCGCGGCGGTGCTGGTGCCATGACGCTCTCGGGGCTCATTGCCGCGATATCCGAGCCCCCTCGTCCACATGGGCAAGCCTCGCCTCTGCCGTCCTCTCTTCTCCGCTTCGTGCTCCTCTCAGGCGGCTGGCATCAGGCGGCCGTCTGCGCCCTGTCCATCTTCGTCTTCCTGCTCAATGCCGCCCCGATCGAAACCCAGCGGCGCATCATCGACGCCGCCGTCCATCTCGGCAGCGCCCGTGCCATCCTGACCTTGATTGCTTTACAAATCGGGCTCGTGCTGGCTTTTGGCCTGGCGAAATTGGCGATGAACGTCTACCGCGCCTGGCTCGGAGAATGCGCGACCCGCGACCTGCGACTTGTGGTGACGCAGCGACTTGAACAAGCGGATGAGGAAGGTTCCGATCTCGCCAATGGAACCGGCCTCGCCATGATCCTCGCCGAAGCGGACGACATCGGCGGGTTCGTCGGCTCGAGCCTCAGCCTGCCGATCGTCGAGATCGGGTTTCTGGCGAGCGTCTTCATCTATCTCGCCTTCCTCGACCTCAGAATGATGGGTGCCAGCCTGCTGATCCTCGCGCCGCAATTCGTGTTCGTGCCGCTCATGCAGCGGGCGATCAACCGTCGCGTGGCGCAGCGAACGCGCCTCCTCCGACGTTTCGGCGACGAAATCCTGTCTCCATCGAAAGCGGAATCGAGCGCGCCCAAGCTGGACGAGGTGTTCGCTGTCGACATCGGCATCTTCGAAATCAAGTTCTCTCTCAATTTTCTGATGAACCTGACCTATTCCCTGGGCAGCCTGCTTGTGCTCGGCATCGGCTGCGTGCTGGCGGTTCGCGGACAGACCGAGATCGCCACCGTCGTCACCTTCCTGTCCGCCACGACCAAGATCGTCGACCCCTGGAACGACGTCATCGACTGGGCGCGCGGCTTTGCGATGACCTCCGTGAAATACGACCTCGTTATTCGGGCGCTCGAAACGTTGCCCGACGATACTCCTCCATGACCGCGGCGGCCCCCAGAGGTCATGACGCTTCAGAAGGCGCGGAAACGACGAGCTTCCGAATGACGGGTGCGACCTCTTCTTCGTTTCCCTTCCGCGCGCATCGCCAGCGGCTTCAGTATCTCGGCAAGCCCGAGGTAGAGGGCGGCGATGACCAGGATGGCGAGCAGGAGCGGAACCGGCAGCGCGACAAAGCCGAAGGGATGACCGAGCGGCGTCAGGGCCAGGATCAGTGCGGCGGCGAGAGCCCCGAGCGAGGTCATGACGAGAAAGCGATGCGGCCGGCTGCGCCAGCAGGGTGCGGCGGTGCGGATGACGAAGATCACCAGGATCTGCGTCAGGATCGACTCGACGAACCAGGCCGTCCTGAACGTCTCGGTGCCTGCGCCGAAAACACCGAGCAGAACGGCGAAAGTTGCCACATCGAATACAGATGAGAGCGGCCCCATGACGAGCGTGAAGCGGAGCACGGCGTGCATGTCCCAGTGCTGCGGCTTCGCAAGGTCGGCGGGGTCCGCCTCGTCGAAAGGAATGCCGACCTCGGACAGGTCGTAGAGCATGTTGTTGATCAGGATCTGCAACGGGTTGAGCGGCAGAAAAGGCAGCACCATCGACGCCAGCGCCATCGACAGCATGTTGCCGAAATTCGAGCTCGTACCCATGCGGACATATTTCATGATGTTGGCATAGGTGCGCCGTCCCTCGGCGATGCCCTGCGCGAGAACCCCGAGATCGGGTGCCAGCAGGACGATCGCCGCCGCCTCGCGCGCGACTTCGGTGCCACCCTCGACGGAGAGGCCGACATCCGCGGCATGGATCGCCGGCGCATCGTTGATGCCGTCGCCGATGAAGCCGACGGTGTGCCCCGCCCTGCGCAGGGCCAAGACGAGGCGCGCCTTCTGTTCCGGCGCGATCCGAGCGAACAGGTCGACGTCGCGAACGCGAGCGGCCAGGGCGGCATCTCCCAATGCCGCTATCTCGTCACCCGTCATCAGCCCTCGCGCCGGAAGCGCCAGAGTTTCGGCGAGATGGCGAACGACGGGGGCGGCGTCTCCCGAGATCACCTTGACGCGCACGCCCGCCGCCGCGAGCTGGCGGGCCGCCACGCCTGCGGAAGCCTTGGGCGGGTCGATGAAGGCAGCGCAGCCCGCGAAGACAAGACCGGCTTCGTCGTCGCGAGACAGGTCATGGGTTCCGGGAGGCATAGGGCGCTGAGCGATGCCGAGCAAGCGCAAGCCCTGCGCCCCTTTTGCTTCGAATAAGGTCAGAAGCTTGCCTCGCTGAGCATCGTCGAGCTTTTCAACCGTCCCATCCTCACGCTCCAAGCTGTCACACAGGTCGAGCAAGCCTTCGGGAGCGCCCTTGACAATCATCACCCGCTCGTCGCCCCTCGCCACAAGAACGGAGGAGCGTCGCCGCTGGAAATCGAACGGCAGATCGGCCAGGGCACGCCAGGCCTTATCGTCGCCTTCCGAGTTGGCGAGCAAAGCAGTGTCGAGGTTGTTGCGCAGCCCGCTGCAAAAACGGCTGTTGAGGCAAGCGAGTTCGGTTACGCGCGAGCTTTCAAAGCCGTCGCAGTCGAAGCTTCCGACATGGGCGATCCGCGCTTCCGTCAGCGTCCCGGTCTTGTCGGTGCACAGCACATCCATCGCCCCGAGATCGTGGATCGCGGATAACCGCTTCACCACGACCTGGCGTTGCGCCATGCGCATCGCGCCCCGTGCGAGCGTCACCGTCATCACGACCGGCAACAGCTCCGGCGTCAGCCCCACGGCCAGCGCGACGGCGAACAGGAAACTCTCGATCGACAGCCCGTGACGCACGAGCTGTGTCAGCAGCACGAACAGGACCAGGAAGCCGGTGAGGCGCAGGATCAGGATGCCGAGCCCGTGAACCCCACGTTCGAAGGCGGTGGGCGGCTCGCTCGCCTGCATGGAACGGGAGATCGAGCCTAGCCGTGTCTGCGCGCCCGTCGCAGCGACGAGCATCCGGACCTCTCCGCCAACGAGGCTTGTTCCCCCAAAAAGGGCGCTGGCGGTTCCGTAGCCAGCGGAATTCTCAGGAGCTGCCAGCTTCTCCACCGGAAAGGGTTCGCCAGTGAGCGCCGCTTCATCGGCCAACGCATCGTGGCTCTCGAGGATCAGGCCATCGGCCGGGATGAGATCACCGGTGTGAAGCGCGACGACGTCACCAGGAACAGCCTCCCGAACCGGGACTTCAATGAGCCGTCCGCAGCGAAGAACCGTGACCTGCACCGCCACCGTTCGGCGGAGCGCGTCAACGGCATTCTCCGCTTGGGTCTCCTGGAAGACGTCGAGGGCGATCGAAGCCAGCACGATGAGCACGATGATGATCAGGCTCTGCCAATCGCCCGTCGCCCCCGAGATGAGTGCGGCAATCAGCAAGATCGCGATCAGGGGTTCCATGAGCCGCTTGGCGATCTTGAACGACCCCCCCCCGCCGCAGACTGGTCACGGCGAGATTGGGCCCGAAGCATTTCAGCCGTTCGGCCGCTTCAACATCGCTCAAGCCGCCCGGCGTGGCCCCGAGACGTTGCAGCAATCCATCCCGCCCCTCCCGCCAGAATTCCCCGCCGCATGCCGCGACTGCTTTCGCAGGCTCCGTCGTCACGCCGGCCTCCCTCATTGCGCCCGTCGACTACGCTGATGATCCGGTCGCTGCGGCGGGCGCTAAGTGACATGCCGTTCCTTGATTCTGCCGTTCAAGGCGTGATCGCGACCTTGAGGACACCGTCGCGTTGGTGCGAGAACAGCTCATAGGCATCCTTGATGCGCTCCAGCGGGAAACGGTGCGTGACCAGCGGTCCCAGGTCGATCCGTCCCGAGGCGACGACGTCGATCAGGCGTCGCATCCGTTCCTTGCCGCCGGGGCAGAGCGTGGTGACGATGCGGTGGTCGCCGAGACCCGCCGAGAAGGCGCCGAGCGGGATCGTCAGGTCGCTCGAATAGACACCGAGCGACGATAGCGTTCCGCCGGGACGCAGCACCCGCAATGCGGCGGAGAAGGTCTCCTGGCGGCCCAGTGCCTCGATCGCCACGTCGACACCTCGCCCCTCCGTCAGCCGCATGATCTCGTCGACCGGATCGCCCTGCGAGAAATCGACGATCTCGTCGGCGCCCAATCTGCGGGCCATCGCCTGCCGTTCCGGAACGCTCTCCACGGCGATGATGCGCGTCGCGCCCATCAGCCGGGCGCCGGCCGTGGCACACAGCCCGATCGGGCCCTGCGCGAATACGGCGACGCAGTCGCCGATCCTGACCCCGCCGCTTTCGGCGCCGGAAAAGCCGGTCGACATGATGTCGGGACACATCAACACCTGCTCGTCCGTCAGCCCGGAGGGCACATGTGCGAGATTGACCATCGCATCCGGCACCAGCAGGTATTCGGCTTGTGCGCCGTCGATCGTGTTGCCGAAGCGCCAGCCGCCCATGGCCTTAAAGCCGTGGCGCTCGCCGGGGCCGTCCTGCGAGGCGCAGCCGCAGAGGCAGGCGGCGCTGTGCCCCGAAGGCGTGATAGCGCCGGCGATCACCCGCTGCCCCTCGCGGAAACCCTTCACCTCCGATCCGAGCTTCTCGATCACGCCGACCGGCTCGTGGCCGATGGTGAGGCCGCGCGCGACCGGATACTCGCCCTTGAGGATATGGATGTCGGTGCCGCAGATCGTCGTGGTGGTGATGCGCAGCAGTGCGTCGAGCGGCCTCACATCGGGAATCGGCTTGTCCTCGAGTTCGATGCGACCGGGTTCCACGAACACGGTGGCGCACATCATCTTGGACCGGCTTGCGCGCCGCTTTTCCGTCGAGGACCGCACGCCGGATTGAAGCGATGACGACATGATCCCTCTCCGAATTCTTCGAGATGAAATCAGCCTGCCCCGAACCGGCCCATCTGGATTTGACCCAACGCAAAATTGCGAGAGAACACCCGGGCGTTTGACGAAAATCAATGTGGTCGATGCGCTTCCGTCGCTCGATGGCACATCAGGAACAGCTTTCGACGCGGAGGTTGGCATGAACGACATCACTCTCTCTTCGAGCACAGTAGCGAAGGCGCAGGCCGTTCGCGGCACCGCCTATCGCGACATCGCAATCCACCTCGATGGTTCGCCGGAGGACGAAACCCGCCTGGCTCATGCGGAAGCGCTCGCTGCCGGCTTCGCGGCTCGGATGACCGGGATCTTCACGAACCTCTTGCCCGATCCCGCGCTCTTCGCCGGCGATTTCGGGATCACCGCGATCGGGCAATTGGTCGATGCCGTCACCGAAGAAGGAGACGTCAGTGAGAAGCGTCTCAGGGAGCGCCTGGCGCGCCTCGGCCCCGTGCATGAGCTACGCCGCCTCGACGCATTCCCCGGCCTTCTCGAACAGGCCGTCACCAGCGAAGCCCGCTGGAACGACCTCTTCATCGCGACCTGTCCGCGCGGTGACGGCCACGGCCGCTGGCGTCAACTGATCGAGAGCGTCATGTTCGACGGAGGCAGAGGGCTCTACCTCCTGCCACCCAAGGCCGCGCTGCGCTCTCCGATCAAGACCGTCCTGATCGGATGGACCGATACGCGACAGAGCGCCCGAGCCGTAGCCGAGGCCCTGCCCCTGATCGCCCACGCAACACAGGTTCACATCGTCACGGTCAGGGAAGAGGCCCATGGACGGATGGGCGGTGCCGAAGTCCTCGCCGATATCAGCGCCCATCTCGCCAGGCACGGTATCGAAGCAACGGCAACCGTGCTTAATACGGAGACGTCGCCGACGGACGCGCTCCTTTCCGAGGCTAGGCGGATTTCGGCAGACCTGATCGTCATCGGAGCCTATGGCCATTCGCGCTTCCGGGAATGGGTGCTCGGCGGCGTGACCGCGGATCTGATCGACAGCTCCGCCGTGCCGCTTTTTCTCGCTCATTAGCGTCGCAAGGCGGTTGCCCCGGGTGAGTTTTCCCAATGGGCCAACCGCCTTGCTCAGCTACTGCCTTGCAGTCGGAGAACCGTTCATGGTTGGGACCGAGCGAGAACAGGATCCGAACCGAGGTGAAGTGGCCGTTCGCGTCCGAGATCTCGAAGTCGTCTTCGGCGCCAAGGCGGTATTGGATCACCTCAATCTCGACATCATGCGCGGCGAGATTCTCGGGGTTATCGGAGCTTCCGGCTCCGGCAAGTCAGTCCTGGCACGAACGATCCTCGGCCTTCTCCCCAAGCGAAGCGGCGTCATCGAAATATTCGGCAGAGATCTCGATGACCTTCGGCAGAGTGAGCGCAGAGCCGTCGAACAGCGCTGCGGCGTGATGTTCCAGCAAGGCGCCCTATTCTCGTCCTTGACGATCGCGGAGAACATCCAGCTCCCGATGCGCGAGCTTCTGCATCTGTCGCCGAGCCTGCTGACCGAAATGGCGATGCTGAAGATCGAGATGGTCGGGTTGCCGCTTGATGCGGCGGAGAAGTACCCGGCTGAGCTGTCGGGTGGCATGACCAAGCGAGCCGCCTTGGCCCGGGCGTTGGCTCTCGATCCGGAGATTTTGTTTCTCGACGAGCCAACCTCGGGGCTCGATCCCATCGCCGCCGATGCCTTCGACCAGCTTCTGTTGACCCTCAAGGCGAGTCTGAACCTGACGGTGATGATGATCACCCATGATCTGAGCAGCCTTCACACGACCTGCGACAGGATCGCGGCCATTGCCCGGGGCAAGATCATTGCTCTCGGCACGCTACAGGATTTGCTGAGGCACGAGGACCCCTGGCTCAAGCAGTATTTCGCGGGCGAACGCGGTCGGACCATTTTCGCGGATCAAATCACCGCCTGACATGTGCTTGCAGAGCGGCACGATCAGACGCCGTAGACACGCCCCCAAGAGTGCATCTGCGGGACTCGCAAGCGAGCTGGAAAATGTCCCTGCCCTGGCCATGATTGAAGATCGTACGCCAAGGGAATTCGTGCGAGGACACTTTAGCCGATCAACCGATCACTTCACCTTGGGTGCCGGCTTGAATGTCCTTCGAAGCACAACGAGTCTCGCGTCGTCCCGACACTCGTTGACCTCGAACCCCTGCTCGATTTCGATCTCGATCGCTTCGTGATTTTGTCGATCTTCGAGAGATTCGACAGCCTTCACGCCCTTGCTCTCGGCGACCTTGCAAACATGCCTGAGTAACTCCCAACCCACGCCCTTATGCTTGTACTCGCGCCGGATCGAGATCGCGACTTCTCCTTTCTCCAAAGCGGCGTCGCAAGCAAGCATGGCCGCGGCGATGATCGTCTTCCCGTCATCGGTGAAGGCAACGAAGTTTTCGGTCTGCCGATCCTCGGCCTTCGTCATCGCGGCCAAGCGATCATGCCCGACCTCCTTGACCGTGGTCAGAAAGCGGAATCGCAGATCCTCGGGCGTCACATGCGTGAAGAATTCAGCCAGTCCCGCTTCGTCGTCGGGATGGGCGGGCCTCACCAGGAACCTGAAACCGGCGCGTGTGTTGAGGTAGCGGCTCAAATCGTCGGTCATCATGAGATTTCCCTCCAATCGCTGTGCAATCGAGCAGGCGCTTTTCGGCAGGTCGGCTACGCCAGGGCTTCCGGCGGACCATGAACAGACCGACGCCACGATGATGGTCGATCATCCCTGCACAGATCAGTTCGTTCGTACTCGCTGCACTTCGGATCCGCTTTGCTGAAAATCAAAGCGCACAGCGATGGCGCGGACGTAGAATTTCTTTTCTGAAGCCCTGCTGGAGCACGGCAATGACCTCTCGGGACATCGATACCGCGGCGCAGACGGCTCTGAGCTCGGAGGAAGCCGCGTTGATGCAGGCCTGGTGGCGGGCCGCCAACTACCTCTCCGTGGCGCAGATATATCTGCTCTCCAATCCGCTACTGCGCGAGCCTCTGCGGATCGAGCATGTGAAGCCGCGATTGCTCGGCCACTGGGGCACGACACCCGGCCTGAACTTTATCTATCTGCACCTCAACCGCATCATCAGGGCTCGGGATCTCGACATCCTCTTCATCGCCGGCCCCGGCCATGGCGCGCCGGGCGTGGTAGCAAGCACCTATCTCGAAGGAACCTATAGCGAGCTCTATCCGGACGTGTCGCAGGACGAGGAAGGCTTGCGGCGCTTCGTAAAGCAATTCTCCTTCCCGGGCGGAATCCCCAGCCACGCCGCGCCCGACACGCCCGGCTCCATCCATGAAGGTGGCGAGCTCGGTTATAGCCTCGCGCATGCCTTTGGCGCCGTGCTCGACAATCCCGGTTTAATCGCCGCCTGCGTGATCGGCGATGGCGAGGCTGAGACCGGTCCCCTCGCCGCGTCCTGGCACTCCAACAAGTTCCTCAATCCGGCAGCGGACGGTGCCGTCCTGCCGATCCTGCACCTCAACGGCTACAAGATCGCCAACCCGACCGTTCTGGCGCGCATCCCGCATGCCGAGCTGGAGGCATTGCTGCGCGGATACGGCTACGATCCGCTCTTCGTCGAAGGCGAGGAGCCGGAAGCGACGCACCAGGCGATGGCGGCAGCGCTCGATATCGCATTCTCCAGAATTGCAGCGATCCAGGATCAAGCCCGCGCGGGGGCGTCGCGCAATCGTCCGCTCTGGCCGATGATCGTGCTGCGCAGCCCCAAGGGCTGGACCGGTCCGAAGACCGTTGACGGCATGAAGGCCGAGGGCTTCTGGCGCTCCCATCAGGTGCCTTTCAGCGACATGTCGAAGCAGGGCCATTTGCAACTGCTCGAAGATTGGCTGCGCAGCTATCACCCGGAGGAACTGTTCGATGAGGCCGGTCGGCTGCGCGCCGAGATCGCGGCACTGGCACCTTCAGGCGAAAAGCGCATGAGCGCCAACCCCCATGCTAATGGCGGAGCGCTGCGCCGCCCCCTGAGGATGCCGGATTACACTCGCCATGCCGTGTCTGTGGAACGCCCAGGCAGCGGCAAGGCCGAGGCGACCCGGGTCATGGGGGCTTTCCTGCGCGATGTCATGAGGGCAAACGAGGCGAGCCGGAACTTTCGGGTCTTTGGTCCCGACGAGACCGCCTCGAACCGCCTACAGGCCCTCTTCGAGGTAACGGACCGGGCCTGGCAGGAAGAAATCCTCCCCGAAGATGAGAATCTCACGCGCGACGGCCGTGTCACCGAAATCCTGAGCGAGCATCTCTGCCAGGGTTGGCTGGAAGGCTATCTTCTGACCGGTCGCCATGGCCTCTTTTCCTGCTACGAAGCCTTCATCCACATCGTCGACTCGATGTTCAACCAGCATGCGAAATGGCTGAAGACGGCCAAGGAAGTGCCTTGGCGGCGGCCGATAGCCTCGCTGAACTACCTCCTCACTTCCCATGTCTGGCAGCAGGATCATAACGGCTTCAGCCACCAGGACCCCGGCTTCATCGACCATGTCGTGAACAAGAAGGCCGACATCGTACGGGTCTATCTTCCGCCGGACGCCAACACGCTGCTTCATGTGACCGACCACTGTCTGCGAAGCTGGGACCGCATCAACGTCATCGTCGCCGGGAAAGCACCCTCCCCGCAATGGCTCGACATGGATGCCGCGATCAAGCACTGCGCGCAGGGCATCGGCATCTGGGAATGGGCCAGCAATGACCGGGGAACCGAGCCCGACGTCGTGATGGCCTGCGCCGGCGACGTGCCGACCCTCGAAACGCTCGCGGCGGTCACGCTGCTGCGCCGACATCTGCCCGAGCTGAAGGTTCGCGTCGTCAACCTCGTCGACCTGATGACCTTGCAGCCGAAGTCCCAGCATCCGCACGGCCTGACCGATGCCGATTTTGATGCCCTGTTCACCACCGACAAGCCGGTGATCTTCGCCTATCACGGCTATCCCTGGCTCATCCATCGGCTCGCCTACAAGCGGACGAACCATGCCAACATCCATGTGCGCGGTTACGAGGAGGAGGGATCGACGACGACGACCTTCGACATGGTCGTGCGCAACCGGCTCGACCGCTTCCATCTCGTCGGCGATGTCATCGATCGGGTGCCAAGTCTTGGCGCTCGTGCTGCCTATGCCAAACAAGCGATCCGCGACAAGCTGGTCGAGCACGGGCGCTATATCCGCGAGCATGGCGTGGACATGCCGGAAGTGAGTGACTGGCAGTGGACCGCGACGGGATGAGACCAGCGTCGACGACTCGTCCGCACCAAAGTCTGCGGGGCTGCTACCCGGCGGGCGTGGCGGGTCTCATCTCAGTTCTCGGCCTCGTCAACGTGGCCGTGCGAGGCTGGGACTGGTTCGGAATCGTGCAGATACCGGGGTTTGCCTTCTGACGATCGAGCGCTGCGGCGTTCGATCAACGGCTGGCATGAGCTTGCGGCCAACGCGCTGCTCTGTCTCGCAGTCATTCATGCCGTGGCCGCTCTGTATCACCAGCTCGTGCGAGGCGATGGCCTGCTTAAGCGCATGTGGTTTGCGCGGCGGAACATGTCCTGATCGAGGAAGCCAGGCGATGCCGTAGGCACACCTAGACCGTTCGCGCTGGCGATTGCCCGGTGAAGACGTATCCCACTCCGCGCACGGACTTGATCAGGACCAGCGGATCCTTGCCGCCTTCGATCTTCTTGCGCAAACGGGAGATCTGCGCATCGATCGCCCGGTCGAAAGCCTCGTAATTTCGGCCTTTCGTCAAGTTCATTAGCGTATCACGTGAAAAAACGCGGCCGGGATGCTTGGCCATCACCATGAGAATGTTGAATTCTCCCGTCGTCAGCGCGACGTCTTCTCCTTCAGGCGTGATCAGCCGACGCTCCCGGGGATCCAACATCCAGCCATTGAACCGGATGACGTTCCCATCTTCGGTGTCGATCGTTTGGGGCGGACTCGGGTGGTGCCGACGTAGCACGGTGCGTAGCCTCGCCAGGACTTCGCGCAGATGGAACGGCTTCGCGATGTAATCGTCGGCGCCCATTTCCAGCCCGACGATCCTGTCCACAACGTCATCCCGACCCGTCAGCATGATGATGGGCACATCCGATCTGGATCGGATTTCGCGGGCCAACATCAATCCGTCCTCTCCGCTGTCGAGGATCAGGTCCAGCAAGACGATGTCGATCGCGTTGCGCTGTAACGCATCACGCATTCCCCGACCGTCCGCCACTGCACTGACGTGGTAGCCTTCCTCCTCGAAGTAGCGGATCAGCATCTGGCGGATGCGCGGATCGTCGTCCACGACCAGAATATGAGCGCTTCGCGATGTCGGCTCGGCCATGGCGGGTTGCACCGATTGGGCCACGGATCGGTTGTTACAATCCGTAACAATTCTGCACACACGCTAACACGCAGACCTTCGACGCGCCATGCGTCGCCGCTTTCATCCCCTCGTCAGATCGAAGCGGAGGATCGCGCTATGCTCATCGTGAATGCGGCGTCCAACTTTCCTTCCCCATTGCCCATCGTCGCGAAGGGCGAACCGAAACCTGGGTTGCTGGGGCTGTTCAGTCAGCAGCCTCTCGAAGCGTTCGGACGTGGCCAGACCATTTGCCGGGACGGCGATCCGGCCACGCACGTCTTCAAGATCGTGACCGGGCTGGTCCGCATTTCCAAGATCCTCAGCGATGGCAGCCGCGTCATCACGGGCTTCTTCTATCCCGGCGAGATCTTCGGCCTTTCTCCGGATGAACACTGTCTCGGCGACGCGGAGGCAGTCGGAGAGGTAAAGCTCCGGCGGTTGAATCGGAGTCGCTTTCAGCAGGCGGTCGACAGTTCCGAACAATTGCGCCCCCAATTCGTCAACTGGCTGTGCCAGGAGATGGCGAGTGCACAGGCGAGAATGATCCTGCTTGCCCGCAAGAAAGCCGAGGAGCGCGTTTGCGATCTGCTGCTCACGCTCGCGCGGCGTGCCGGAAACGAGCACGGCCCGGCCACCGAGATCGAAATCCCGATCAGCCGGGTCGACATGGCGGACTATCTCGGCCTGACGATCGAAACGGTGTCGAGAACGATGACGAACCTGATCAAGCGGGGCGTCATTCAGTCCAACACTCGTTATCGCTTCACGATCCGCAAGCCGGCGCTATTGAGAAGCCTTGCCGACGGCGGGGACGAATACGATGATCTGCACGACATTCCTCCCGGCCGACAGGCCATGCGAGCGCATTGACGGGGAAGCATGACGGCAGCGCGCGGCCCAAGGGCTATCAGCCAGAGGAGCCTGGATGAGATCGTTCAGGTGCTCGATGACGCCAATATCCTGGTCTATGAGTTCGATGGCAGGATTGTTCGCTGGAGCGGTGGCTGCGAGGATCTATACGGTTGGAACGCCCGGGAAGCCCTCGGTCAGAATGTCCGCCAACTCCTGAGGACCGAGTTTCCGCAGCCGCTGGATGTCATCCTGCGGGATGTGCGTCGAGACGGAACCTGGAAAGGCGAGCTGACGCAGCGCCACCGGGATGGAAGACGGATATTCGTCGTGAGCCGGTGGGTGGTCGTGATCAGGCAAGCGCCGGAAGACTCGGTCGTCCTCGCCACGAACATTGACATCAGCGAACTGAAAAACGCGCAGGCCGCCCTCGCCTCCCGTCAGTCACACCTGCTCTCGATCCTCGATACCGTTCCGGAAGCGATGGTCGTGATCGATGAAGCCGGCATCATGATGTCGTTCAGCAAGGCTGCGGAGAAGCTGTTCGGCTACGCCGCCGACGAAGTCTGCGGCCGGAACGTCAAGGCCCTCATGCCCGATCCCGATCGGAGCCGACACGATGGCTATATCGGCCGCTATCTCGCGACCGGAGAGCGTCGCATCATCGGCTTCGGACGCGTGGTGACGGGCCAACGCAAGGACGGAACGACCTTTCCAATGGAACTTGCCGTTGGTGAGGCCGCCGCGAATGGCCAGCGCATCTTCACGGGCTTCATCCGCGACCTGACCAGCCGGCACCGGATGGAGGAGGAATTGCGGCAATCCCAGAAGATGGAGGCCATCGGTCAGCTCACCGGCGGGATCGCGCATGATTTCAACAACCTGCTGACGGTGATCAGCGGGAATCTCGAGATGGTCGAGCGCCGCCTCGAAGACGGTCAGCTTCTGGAACTGCTGCGCGAAGCCCAGGGTGCGGCCGATGACGGAGCCAAGCTCACGGGCCAACTTCTCGCCTTCGGCCGGCGCCAAGCCCTCAACGCAAAACTGACGAATATCGGGGAGCTCGTTTCGACATTCTCCGAGCTGCTGCGCAGAACCCTTGGCGAAACCATAGAATTGCAGACCGTCGTCACGGGCCATTCCCTCACGGCGCTCGTCGACACAACCCAATTGCAGAATGCATTACTGAACCTTGCGCTGAACGCCCGCGATGCGATGCCGCGCGGCGGGCGTCTCAGGGTCGAGATCGCACGCACTCACCTCGATCCCGACTATGTCCAGATGTATCCGCAGATTCGGCTGGGAGATTATGTTCTGATCAGCGTCTCCGATACCGGAGTCGGGATGACCGAAGAGGTCAAGCAAAGAGCATTCGACCCGTTCTTCACCACGAAAGGCGTGGGCGCCGGAACCGGGCTGGGCCTCAGCATGGTCTACGGCTTCGCACGTCAGTCCGGGGGCCACGTTCAACTCTACAGCGAACTTGACGAGGGAACGACCGTTCGCTTGTTTCTTCCCGCCGCCATTCCGGTGTCCGTTCCCGACGCGGGCAACGTCGATCCTGTTCCCGCCACCAAGCCCAGCGCGGATGAATGCATCCTCGTGGTCGAGGACGATGCGCGCGTGCGCAGGGTCGTCGTCGCACGCTTGGAGGAGGAAGGGTACCACGTCATTCAGGCGGCCGATGGCAAGGAGGCGCTGTCGCTCGTGGCTGCGCACCCGGAAATCCGACTGCTCTTCACCGATATCATCATGCCGGGAGGTATGTTCGGCGATGAGCTGGCCAGGGAAGCTCGCATTCTTCGTCCGAGCCTGAAGGTTCTCTTCACGTCCGGCTATGCCGAGCCGAGCCTCGCCGGACGCGAGCTCGCCGAAGGAAGCTGGCTCAAGAAGCCATACACTGCGCGGGAGCTAGCCTCACGGCTGCGCGTGCTGCTCGACTGAAGATCCGCGCAGATACGACAGCACGCTCATGTCTTCACCGCGTGCGCCCCTGATCGCGCGCATACCGGACTGGGCCAAACCGCCGCGGCTCCAGCCTGCAAGCCGATCGCTGCAAGAGCGGCAGCGGCGACAATGTCGATATTCTCCTGTGCCGAGATCCGCATCCATTCGGTCGCAGCCCCATGCCGGGCAATCTGGTCGATCACGACGCTGGGGGTGGCGTCGGAAGGATCACCGCGACGCTCGATTACCCGTTGCACGAGCGCATCTTTCGGCGCCCGAAGCCAAAGGCCGCAGAACGGCACGCCGGCGCGCCTAGCCACTTCGCCGATCCGCTCCCGCTCGATCCGGCGGTCGAACACGGCGTCGGATACAGCGGCATGGCTCTGCGCCAATGCCGCCTCCGCAACCTGTACCATGACGGCATACGTTCGGGCCGAGACCTCCGCGTGATACGCATCCACCGGCAATCGGGTCTCTGCGGGAACGCCATGCAGCTTCTTCCGGATCCGATCCGAGGCGGCTATGCGGGCCCCGGGGGGCGGCCCCAGCAGGGGCGCGAGCTTCGCCGCAAGCGTCGATTTCCCCGAACCTGAATAGCCGCCGACCGCGACCAGGACGGGAGGTCTGGACTTAAGGAGGCGGCGGCAAAGGTCGAGATAGGCTCTCGCCTCGGTCAATCGGTCTGTCTCGGACCTCCCGGTGTCGACCGCAACAACGTGCGCGCGCACGGCTGCTCTCACCGCCATAAAGAACGGTAGCAGGCGAATTCCCCGCTCGTCGTCGACGGCGTCGAGGTAGCGGTTGAAGAGGAGGTTGGCGAGTACTTCAAGATTCCGGTGCCAGAGGTCCATGAGCACGAAAGCGAGATCATAGAGAACATCCACGGTCGCCAGGTCCTCATCGAACTCGAGGCAATCGAAGAGCAACGGTTCGCCCTTGAACAGGCAGATGTTGCGCAGGTGCAGGTCGCCATGCCCGCGCCGTACTTTTCCCTCCTGGGCTCTCTGGTTCAGCAAGTCGGTATGACGAGTCAGCGCTTCCCGGCAGCCCGCGATAACGACTTCGACTTCATCGCGAGGAAGAATGTCCGCACCGGCAAGAGCGCGCTCGTTGACCGCGAGCACGCGCGTCATCCGCTCGGCTCCTTCGCTGTCCGTCGAAACGGACGCCGTCCGATGAAGTCGCGCGATCGCACTCGCGAGCTCGGTCATATCGGTCGCGGTGAGACGCTGCCGCTCCGCCATCCGGTCGAAGAGCCAGTTGTCGTTGAAGCGCTCCATTTCTAGGACGGCATCGACCAACTTACCTTGGCCGTTCAGGGCAAGCTCGCCATTTTGTTCGCGAGTGATCCGATGGACCGCATGATAGAGACCCGATGCCGTCCGGCGGTTCATCATCAGCTCTTGCTCGCACATCGACAATCGCCGTTCCGGCGTCGACAAATCGACGTAAGCCAGTTTGACCGCGCGCTTCAACTTGAGGGCGCGGGCCCCGATCAGCATGACAACCGAGATGTGGGTGGAGACCAGTTCGATCCACTCAGCCCCCCCTCCAAAAGCGTCGCACGAACCGATAAAGCAGATCGTTTCATTCTGGCTGGCCATCTGCATGACGTGTCTCCGGTCGAAGCGCCACTTTCTTCCCGCCCGGAGAAATCACCTTGATTCTCATCAATCTGAAGGTCCTGGTTCTCTCCAAGTTTGAGCAGCTCCGGCGCTTCGCGATCGCTCGTTTCGGGAACTGGAGTGTCATCCTTGACGATGATCAAGGACTGCCGCCGGGGTTGCGATCATGAAGGCTCGTTCCCTTCGAAGGGTCATGCCATGCCCGAAGCACATGCGACCGACTGGATAGCAAAGGCCCGGCGTTCCTGGCGAGCTTGGCGCGAAACCCGACCGCCCGAGATCATCAGCGAACTCGATCAGAAGCCGACCTTGGCGTTCCTGCTACATCTGCGGGCCTTCATCAGCCTCATTCGCGAAATCCTGTCCCGCTAAGACCATCCCGCCGCGGGGTCCCATCGAGCGGCCGAAGCTCACTCGGACGTAAGAGCCTTCCGCAGCCGCCGGATGATCTGCTTCCGCCCACGTTCGTCGGCGGCGAGCGACATCTGCTCGTCGATATCGAGGATCAGGCTGGACAATTCATTATGCCAGTCGAGCCGTCCGGCGCTGTTCGCAGCGCTGCGGACCGGATTGCCGATCTGACGCGGCGCCCCGCCCGGGAGCGTGAACATGCTGTCGAGCAGGGGGGCGATCACCAGCAGCTCGGGATCCAGCTTCTTCAACCTGTCAGCGAAACTTTGCATGGCACGCTCCTCGCCATGCGTCAGAAAAACGGAACCGGAGATCGGCCGCCGCCCCGCAACCCAGGCAGCGAGCTGAGGCCCGTCGGCATGGCCGGAATAGACATCGAGCGAGCGAATGCGGGCCTTCACCTGGACATCCTCGCCCATCAGCCGGACATGGTGGGCGCCGTCGAGCAGAATTCGCCCGAGCGTCCCTTGCGCCTGGAAGCCGGCGAACAGGATCGTCGCGGCACCCCGCCACAGCCATTCTTTCAGATGATGTCGAATGCGGCCCGCATCGCACATGCCGCTCGCCGCTATCACGATATGAAAGCCGCGAATGCGGTCGATGGCTTTGCTCTGTTCGACGGATTCCGTGAACCGGACCTGGGGATCCCGCAAGGCCTCGAGTAAGGCTTGGCCGTTAGTCATCTCACCAGCGTGCTTCTCGAAGACCGCACTGGCCTTGGTCGCAAGCGGTGAATCGACGAAGATCGGCGCGCCCGGAATGCGACCTGCCTTCATCAGCCGGATGAGATCGACAAGGAGTTCCTGGGTCCGTTCGACGGCGAAGGAGGGAATCAGAAGCGGTCCCTCGAGCTGCGCCGCAGCGGTTACCTCGGCTTGCAGCAACAGCAGGCGTCGGTCCAGCAGAACGTCTTCCCGATCGACGTCGCCATAGGTCGTCTCGCAGATGACGTAATCGATCCCTTGTGGACCGGTCGGATCAGCATGAAACGGCTTAAGGCTGGAGCCGACATCCCCCGAGAAGAGTATCCGAAGGGGTATGCCGCCGGGTCTGTCGATCTCGACCTCGATGGAGGCCGAGCCGAGCAGATGCCCCGCATCCCAGTATCGCGCACGTATCCCTTTGGCGATTGCCATCAGCTTGCCGAGCGGAACGGAACGAAACTGCGTAAGGGTCGTGATGGCCTGCTCGACCCCGTAGATCGCCTCCACCGCCGAACGGCCCCGCCGTGCGTTTCGCCGGTTGAGTTGTTCGACTTCCATCTCCTGGATGTGCCCGGAATCCGGCAGCATTACCGAGCAGAGGTCTACGGTCGCCGCCGTTGCGAAGATCGGTCCCGAGAAGCCGTCCTTCGCGAGCTTTGGCAGCAACCCGCTGTGATCGATATGGGCATGCGTCAGGAGCACGGCGTCGATCAAAGCTGGGTCGAAGGGAAATGACCGGTAGTTCAGTTCCTTTTCCGACTTTGATCCCTGGAACATGCCGCAATCGATGAGGATGTGAGCCTCGTCCGTCCGAAGCGAGAAGCAGGAACCGGTGACGGCGTGGGCTGCTCCGTGAAAACAGAGACGGATTCCGGTTTCCTGCCGACTTTCGACCTCCGTCATTGTCGATCTCCGAAAAGGGCCGCGAACCCGAAGGCCAGCGAAGGCTTTCCCAGCACGATCCGTCGCGTCACGCCTTGAGAACGATCAAATTCGCCGCTGAGGCGTTCCTTTTGAGTTGGATCAAGGCGCGCGCCAGGTCAGCAGCGATCCTCGGCAAATGCCAGATCCGACTTAGGGAGCGCAGTCATGGACCTCCGGATTCCGCACGATGCCTGGGTGATCGTATGCGACGCCCGCAAGGCGATGTTTCTGAGAAACGAGGGCAACCCGACGCAGCCCAAGTTCGAAGTCGACGAGGTGAGGGAAGCCTCCGCGAACCCGCCGAGCGCTCGACAAGGAGCGGACCGGCCAGGCCGTATTCAAAACGCCGTCGGCCCCACGAGCGCGACCGAGGAGACGAATTGGCACGAGCTTGCCGAGACGAAATTTGCGCGCGACACGGCTGCTGCCCTCAACCGTCCCAATCAGTCCGGACTACCCCGGGACATCGTGCTGGTGGCGCCGCCACGTATTCTCGCGGCGCTTCGCCAACACCTCGATGGGGAATCGCGTGCTCGCATCCTCGCGGAAGTCGACAAGGACCTGACCAAGCACCCGATCCACGAAATTGAGCGGCTACTGTCGAGCCCATAGGGATCGGCCTGAACTCGAGAGTCATCCGAGGCAAATGCAGGGTTGCTCCCCCAAACCGTGCTCAATGTGTTTCGGCGTGCAAGTTTGACCCCGTGAGGCGGGGGATCGGCGTCCAACTTTGCCCCCCTTGAGCCGGCTTCGGATGGGCGGGCGGGGGATGAAGGGCGTGGATACAATTGCGCGGATCCGGTGCGAGTTTTCGGTCCGCGGGAAGATGCCGTTCGTCGCTATGCGCGAGGCTGGCGCCGCGATGAGCAGCCGCGGCGCGGCTACCAGGCCTGCCCACGGAGGTCGGGGCCGGTGTATCGGCAGACGGAATCGTGAACCACCGCAGCGTGTCGGTGATAGCTTCCTGCTCGCGAAGAGGAAGAGGCGCCACCCGGCCAGGGCACGATAGAAACGCTAAGTATTAATGCACGTACCCGGAACGGATTCTGGCAATGCGAGGTGGCCGGCCAGCGACGGTTCTGAGGAGGCCAGAATTCCATCACCGACCGGCCGAGCCCTTCGGTTTCCCAGGAGATGCGGCGGACCTGAGCACCCGAGGGGCGTTCGAGAGCGATCTCTGCGATCGCTGCGTTATATAACCTCTACAATGCACAGGATCTGAATCAATCAAATCCAACCGATCGCCCTCTTTTACCGATCATTAACCCTACCCGCTAAGATTACCTCGTCTGCTTTCGAGCCAATTCCCGAAAACGCCGCGCAAACCTGACGATGCGGGATCGGCAACTGGTCGGCATGAAGGGATTACTGGGGCAAGCAAGCGCCTGACGGGCGTTCGACAGCCGGCCTTCCAGGGCGGCCATGTCGCTCATGGGGGACAACGTCCGAACTTGCCCCCTTCCGACCCGCGGGCTTCACAACACGGTGACCGCGCGAGCCGAAATCACTGACCTGGCGTATAATGCCACGACTGAAACCTATCGTTGACGGGCTTCCAGGCAGAATCTCCTGCAAACGCTGCGGATCGGAACCGAGCGATGATCGTCCAAGGGTGCCGTGCCAGCCTTGTCTTGACGCTCCTCATGGCAGCCCTGAACGTGCTCGGCCTCGTCAACATCCCCTGGTGGTGGCTGCTTTGGCCCCTTTGGCTCGCGCTTCCCGCCTATTTGCTGGTGGCGGTCATCCTCGTCGTCGGGGCTGCCTTCGCGACGGCCCGCTCCCGGCCGCCCGAATTCTGACCTCCCCAGCGGTCTTCCCACTCAAGCGCGTCTAGGCCGCGCTGGCGACGATCACGCGGTTGCGGCCATTGGCCTTGGCCCGATAGAGCGCATCGTCCGCGCGCTTCATCATATCCGCGGAGGATGTGTCCCCGGCGCGCCGGTTAGCGACGCCGACCGAGACCGTGACCTTGATGTCGCGCGTGTTGTTCTGGATCGCGAAGGGCGAGCGCTCGACCCGCTCGCGGATGCGCTCGGCCACGCGAGAGGCGGCATCGCGCCCGGTATCGGGCAGCACGACGACGATCTCCTCGCCGCCCATGCGCGCGACGAGATCAATGCCGCGCGTGCAGGCACGGACCCGGTCGGCGAATTCACGCAGGACCTCGTCGCCGGCATCATGACCCCAGCTGTCGTTCACCGCCTTGAAATGGTCGATGTCGAGCACAAGCAGCGACAGCGATCGGGCCCTGAGCGCCGATTCGTCGAACATCACGGCGAGCCGGTTGTCCATGAAGCGGCGGTTATGCAGCCCGGTGAGCTGGTCCATCACCGCCATTTCCATCGAAGACTGCACGCTGTCGCGCAGCCGCTCGGTAAAGCGCTTGCGGCGGACCTGGGTGCGCGCACGCGCCAGCAACTCGTTGCGGTCGATCGGGCGGAGCAGGAAATCATGCGCGCCGATCTCGAGCCCGCGCAGGATGCGCTCGCGATCTTCAGCCTCGCCCATCAGCAGCACGGAGATGTTGCGCGTGCGCTCCAGCGAGCGGAGCTGGCTGCACAAGCGCAGGCCGTCCTGCCCCTGCAGGCCGAGGCTGATGACGACGGCGTCGAAATCGCCCTCGGCGGCCCGCATCACCGCCTGCTGGGCATCGCCCTCGATTTCCACGGCATGGAAGGCCGAAAGCGCGCTCTGCACGCGCTCGGCGGCGGCCGGGCGATCCTCGATCACGAGGATGCGGCCATTCAGGCCGGTCTCGGCCGCCGCGGTCACCAGCGGATCGGCGATGCCCAGCCGAACGGACGCGACGGCGCGGCTGCGCAACTCGTCGGTCATCGCCTTCAGGCGGGCGAGGCTGCGCACGCGGGCGAAGAGCGCGGTGTCGTCGAGCGGTTTGGTCAGGAAATCGTCGGCGCCGGCATCGAGCCCCTGCAGGCGGTCGCGGGGCTGGTCGAGCGCGGTGACGATGACGACGGGGATATGCGCGGTCGCGGGCGCGCCCTTGAGCCGCCGGCAGACCTCGAAGCCGTTCATGCCCGGCATCATCACGTCGAGCAGGACGATATCGACCTCGCCGCGCTCGCAGAGCGCGATTGCATCGCGCCCGTTCGTCGCCGTGACCACGCCGAAATACTCGGCCGACAGCTTCGCTTCGAGCAGCTTCACATTCGCGGGGATGTCGTCGACGACGAGGACGCGGGCAGTCATGGCTCTGCTTTCGCCGGCTCAGGCCGCGCCGGCATAGGTGCGAACGGTCTCCAGGAACTTGGCAACAGAGATCGGCTTGGAGAGATAGGCCTCGCAGCCGCCCTCCCGGATCCGCTCCTCGTCGCCCTTCATCGCGAAGGCCGTGACCGCGACGACCGGGATCGCCTTCAGGTCGTCATCCTCCTTGATCCATTTGGTGACTTCGAGCCCGGAGACCTCCGGAAGCTGGATATCCATCAGGATCAGGGCGGGGTGATGCGTCCGCGCCAGCTCGATCGCCTCGATGCCATCCGACGTCTTCAGCGTCGCATAGCCATGGGCTTCGAGCAGATCGTTGAAGAGCTTCATGTTGAGCTCGTTGTCTTCGACGATCAGAACCGTCTTCATCGGGCCGCCCTTCATTCGCGCCGGGAAGGCCCATGCCGAAGGCGGGCTTTCCAAATTGGCGGCGTCATCAGATGATTGCGTAACACGCGAGCAGTTGACGAAACGCAAACCGGATACGTGACTCAAGGCCCTCATGATACGACGACCGACCACCGATCAGGCCGAGACGCTCGCGCTCCAGGCCCTCGCCTTCCTGGCTTCCGAACCCGAGCGGATCGAGCCCTTCCTGAGCGTGACCGGCCTCAACCCGGCCAATCTGCGCGAGGCCGCCGGCGAACCCGGCTTTTTGGCCGCGGTGCTGGAGCATATCGGCAGCAGCGATTCGCTCCTTTTGGAGTTTGCCGGGAATTTAAGGCTGAATCCCGAAATCGTCGCCGATGCCAGGCGCGTCCTCGCCGGGCCGGAGCCGGACGACATTCCGTGAGCACGGGCGCGCCCTCGCCGCGCTGGCTCTGCCGCGACTGCCTCGTGGACCACGACACAGGCGCAGCGCTGAAGCGCTGCCCGGCCTGTGGCTCGCCGCGGCTTCTCAGCCATGCCGAGCGCGATTCACTCAGCCTCGCCCATATCGATTGCGACGCCTTCTACGCCACGATCGAGAAGCGCGACGACCCTGCCCTGCAGGACAAGCCGGTGATCGTCGGCGGCGGCAAGCGCGGCGTCGTCTCGACCTGCTGCTATATCGCCCGCACCTATGGGGTGCGCTCGGCCATGCCGATGTTCAAGGCGCTGAAGGCCTGCCCCGAGGCCGTGGTGGTCAAGCCGAACATGGCGAAATATGTCTCGGTCGGCCGCCAGGTCCGCCAGCTCATGCGCGAACTGACGCCGCTGGTCGAGCCGCTCTCGATCGACGAAGCCTTTCTCGACCTCTCCGGCACGGAGCGACTGCACCATGCCAGCCCGGCGGTGACGCTGGCGCGCTTCGCCCGGCATGTCGAATCCGAGCTCGGCATCACCATCTCGGTCGGGCTGTCCTATGCCAAGTTCCTGGCCAAGGTCGCATCCGACCTCGACAAGCCGCGCGGCTTCTCGATCATCGGGCGGAGCGAGGCGATAGCCTTCCTCTCGACCAAGCCGATCAGCCTCATTCCCGGCATGGGCCCGGCAGGCGTCGCGAAGCTGGCCGAAGGCGGCTTCAAGCTGATCGGCGACCTCCGCGAAGCACCCGTCGACAAGCTCTTCAAGCTTGCCGGCAAGGACGGCCCGCGCCTGAAGAACCTCGCCAACGGCATCGACGCCCGCCAGGTCACGCCGGAGCGCGAAACCAAGAGCGTCTCAAGCGAGACCACGCTCGACGTCGACCTCGCCCGCTTCGAGGAGCTGGAGCCGATCCTGTGGCGTCTCTGCGAGAAGACCTCGAAACGCCTGAAGGCGCAGGAGCTTGCGGGGCGAACCATCACCCTGAAGTTGAAGACCGCCGATTTCCACATCGTCACCCGCGCCGCTCGCCTGCCGGAGCCGACGCAGCTCGCGGCCCGCCTCTTCACCGCCGGGCGCGACCTGCTGAAGCGCGAGTGCAACGGCGCGCATTATCGCCTGATCGGCATCGGTGCGAGCGACTTCAGCCCGCCGGAAGCCGCCGACCACGGCGATCTCGCCGACACCGCGACACCGCGCCTGAAGGCGATGGAGGGCGCGCTCGACAAGCTGCGCGCCCGCTTCGGCGACGAGGCGATCGGCAAGGGGCTGAGCCTGAGGTTGCCGCAGCGCCGCGCGTCGGAACCCGCTACTTCGCGCAAGGCTCCTGAGGAAGAAGATCCAGACGCGTGAGCGTGCCGCGCAGCGCGAACGAGCCGTAATCGAGCCGGATCGCCCCGGTGATGCCGTTCTCGTAGAGCTCGAAATTGATGCTGTAGGCCGGCGTCGATTCGCCGGAGCCCGCCTTGAAATAGGAGATCGTCACCGGCCAGCGCGCCATCTTCCCGAATTCGGGGCGCTGCAGCGGCTTCTCGGCCGGCTCGGCCTCGATGCGCTTCCCGATGATCGAGAGCGTGTCATAGACCTCCTTGCCGGAGTTCGCCCCGTCATAGAGGCGCACGCTCAGCGTCTTCTGCCCGGCGCGGGCCGCCTGGATCACGGCCTTCATCTGCGCGTTGGGAAAGAGCGCGTCGTTGCTCTCGCGATGCGTCTCCGCCTTGGGCTGGCGCAGCTTCACCTCGTAGCCGCCATTGCTCTTCTGGGCCGTGCCGTCGACGATGTCTGGCTTGGCGCCGGCAGCGGTGCTTTCGGTCTTGAAGCGGTAATTCGCGCCGTCCCCGGCCTCGAAGCTGGTGGTGCGGGCGTCGATCAGGCGCGGCCCGGCCTCGGTGCCGAGCTGCGTGACCTGCCGGAAGGACAGCGCATAACCCTCGCAGGCATCGCCGGTGAACTCGAAGGCGATGCGGCCCTTCGCCGTCTCGATATTGCCGGATGGCTTGCCGCTGTCGAGCACGAGGTCATAGACCGCACGATGCGGTGCCAGCACCACCCGCTCCGACGCGGCCTGGGCAAAGGCCGGCATCGCGGCCAGAACCAGCGTCCCCGCGAGAACCCCGCTCGCCTGGGTCGCGAGCTTCGAGACTGTTTCGTTCATGCGCCGCTTGTCCGTTGTGACCTGTGCGAAATCTAGGTGCATCGCGGCAATGGCGCAAACATGGCGGCGGGCTGCTCCTGCCCGTCGCATCGGCCCTGCCCGCGCAACATGTCCCGATGCTTGCGAGGCCCGCTGGCTTCGGCCATGAAAGACTTGCCCGAAGGCACCCTGCCTCGCTCGCGGAGCCAAGCTTATGAACGTCGTCGATACCCGCCTCGCCGAACTCGGCATCACCCTGCCGAGCCCGGCCGCGCCCATCGCCAACTACGTGCCTTATGTGATCACCGGCAACCTGCTGGTCATCTCCGGCCAGATCTGCTTCGGCCTCGACGGCAAGCTTTCCGACAAGCACAAGGGCAAGCTCGGCGCCGAGATCTTCAACGAGGCCGGCCTGGAGGCCGCCCGCCTTTGCGCCATCAACGTGCTCGCCCAGGCCAAGGCCGCGCTCGGCGGCGATCTCGGCCGCATCGTGCGCTGCGTCCGCCTCGGCGGCTTCATCAACGCTGCCCCGCATTTCGCCGCGCTGCCGGCGATCATGAACGGCGCTTCGGACCTGATGGTCGAAGTGCTCGGAGACAAGGGCCGCCATGCCCGTTCGACCGTCGGCGTCGCCGAACTGCCGGCCGATGCCGCCGTCGAAGTCGAAGCGATGTTCGAGATCGCCTGATGTCCGCAGGGACGCTCAAAAACCCCGGCCGGCCCGATCTGGGCTGGCTGGTGGCGAATCCGATCGCGCATCGCGGCCTGCATGATCTGGCAGCCGGCGTGATCGAGAACAGCCCCTCCGCCGCTACCGCAGCGATTGCCGGCGGTTTCGGCATCGAATGCGACGTCCAGCTCACCGCCGATGGCGAGGCGGTCGTGTTCCATGATTTCGTGCTTGATCGCCTGACAGGCGAGACCGGCGCCGTCGTCGCTCGTAAGGCGGCGGAGCTCACCGCGATCACGCTCAAGGGGTCGAGCGATCCCATCCTGACGCTCTCGGCCTTCCTCGACCTGATCGGCGGACGCGTTCCGCTGGTGATCGAGATCAAGAGCCGTTTCGACGGGGACCTGACCCTGACCAAGCGGACCGCGAAAATCGTCGCGGGCTACAGGAACCATCCGATCGTGATCAAGTCCTTCGATCCCGCGATCGTGACGGCTCTGCGCGAGCTTGCGCCGGAGATTCCGCGCGGCATCGTGGCGATGAACGCCTATGATTACGGCGATTACGACAGCCTGTCGCCGGAGCGGAAACATGCCCTCGCCAATCTCCTGCACTTCACCGAGAGCCGGCCGGACTTCATCTCCTGGAAGGTCACCGACCTCGACAGCGCAGCTCCTTACCTCTGCCGCAACGCGCTGGGCCTGCCCTTGGTGAGCTGGACAGTGCGCACGCCTGAAGAGCGGCAGCGGGCCGCGGCCATGGCCGACCAGATGGTCTTCGAGGGCTTCCGCCCTTGAGCGAAGCGGGGGGCGGCGATCTCACCGTTCGTGTCGCGACCTCCCTCAAGGCCGTCCCCGCAGGCGCATGGAACGCCTGCGCCAACCCTCATGCGCTGGCGGACGCCATCTCGGCCCCCGCCGCGCGCCCCGGCGATCCCGCGCTCGACCGGGACAATCCCTTCGTCAGCCATGAATTCCTCATGGCGCTGGAGGAGAGCCACTGCACCGGCGGCCGCACCGGCTGGTCGCCGGCCTATCTCCTCGTCGAGGACGATGCTGGCCAGCTCCTGGCGGCGGCGCCCAGCTTCCTGAAGAGCCACAGCCAGGGCGAATATGTCTTCGACCATAGCTGGGCCGATGCCTACGAGCGCGCCGGCGGACGCTACTACCCCAAGCTCCAGGTCGCTGCGCCCTTCACCCCGGCGACCGGCCCGCGCCTGCTGGTCGCCGATAGCCCACGCGCCGAAGAAGCCCGCGCCGCCCTGATCGATGGGCTGGAAGCGCTGCGCGGGCAGACGCAATCATCCTCAGTCCATGTCACCTTCGCGCAGGAACCGGGCATCGCCGCGCTAAAAGAGGCCGGCTATATCGAGCGCAACGACCTGCAATTCCATTGGCAGAACGAAGGCTTTTCTACCTACGACGATTTCCTCACGACGCTGGCCTCGCGCAAGCGCAAGGTGCTGAAGCGCGAGCGCCGCGAGGCGCTCTCTGCCGGGATCACGATCGAGGTCCTCTCCGGCAACGACCTCACCGAGGCGGTCTGGGACGACTTCTTCTCGTTCTACGAGGATACCGGCTCGCGCAAATGGGGCCGGCCCTATCTCAACCGCGCCTTCTTCTCGGCGGTCGGCGCGGCGATGGGCGAACGCATCGTGCTGGTGATGGCGAAGCGAGCCGGGCGCCATATCGCCGGCGCCATCAATTTCCGCGGCGCCAACACGCTCTACGGCCGCAACTGGGGCTGCATCGAGGATCACCCCTTCCTGCATTTCGAGGTCTGCTACCATCAGGCCATCGATTATGCGATTGCCCACGGCCTCGCCCGCGTCGAAGCCGGCGCGCAGGGCGAGCACAAGCTGGCCCGCGGTTACCGGCCGGTCATCACCCGCTCGCTGCACCATATCGCCGATCCCGGCCTGCGCCGGCCCGTCGCCGCCTATCTCGCGCAGGAGCGCGAGCAGATCGCGGCGGCGCGGGAAGCGCTGGCAGCCGAAAGCCCCTTCCGCAAGACGGATACCGCCGATGACTGACGCCGCGCTTGCGACCACCACCTCCTCCGCGCCGATCTTCTGCGAGGACGGCGAACTCGGCTATCGCCGCAGCCTCACCGACTTCACGAATCCGCTCACCCTCGACGAAAGCTACCGGCTGGCACATCTGCCTCTGGTCGCGCCGGAGCATCCCGGAATCATCGCCCGGCGCGAAGGCAAGTTCTACGAGATGGGCCGCCACCCTGTGGTCTACTCGCTGGTCCTGCCTTTGGAAGACCGCGCCTTGCGCGCTTCTCCGGCCTTCCTCGCACTGGAGGCCGAGCTGAAGGCCGCGCCCTTCGCCGGCAAGATCGCCTGGAACATCCTGCCGAAGCGGCAGGGCCGCCTGCATGCGACGGTCTGCGGCTCGCTCAGCCTTGCCGAGGCTCCAGCCATCACGGCGGAGACGCGCGAAACCCTGCGCCGAATTGAGCCCTTCACGGTGGAACTGCGCGGTCTCTTCTCCGGCAACGTCAATTGCGGCCGGCTCTATCTCCCGGTCTATCCGGAGAAGCGCGCCGGGCGGAACGCGCTGCAGGAAGTGCAGGCGGCTTTCGGCCGGACGCCTGGCGATCTCTGGCTCGTCGGCCTCTACAACCTCACCGACGATCTCGATGCCGCCGAAACCGCGGCGCTGGCCGAGATCGTCGCACGCTGGTGGAGCAAGTCCCTGCTTCGTCTCACCGTGAGCGAGCTTCAGGTGATGGGCGCCAGCGATGACCTCGTGCTCGACGCCCATGTCGAGACGGTGCTGCCGCTCAGCGCCTGAGGCGGGGCCATCAGCCGGCCCGCGGCCTTGACGCCTCGGCCGGGGCGCCGCAGCTTGCGCCTACCCATTTCCGACCCTGCCGGACCCGCCATGACCGCCTATGATCAATCCAACGTCTTCGCCAAGATCCTGCGCGGCGAACTGCCCTCCCACACTGTCTACGAGGATGGCGAGACGCTCGCGATCATGGACATCATGCCGCGCGCCGACGGCCATGTTCTGGTGATCCCGAAGGCCGCCTGCCGCAATGTCTTCGACGCGCCCGCCGATGCGCTGAATGCGGTCGCGCTGACCACGCAGAAGCTGGCGCGCGCCGTGAAGGCGGCCTTCTCGGCCGAGGGCGTCACCATCCAGCAGTTCAACGAGGCCGCCGGTGGCCAGGTCGTGTTCCATCTCCATGTCCACGTCATGCCCCGCTTCGAGGGCGTGGCGCTCCGCCCGCATACCGGCGCGATGGAGAAGAACGAGGTGCTGGCCAGCAATGCCGAGAAAATCCGCGAGGCCCTGAAAAAAATCTGAGGGGCCATGTCACAACGAGGCCGGCTCGATCGTCTTGCCGTCATCAACCGATGGAGACAGTCATGAGCCAACGCCTCAACGCCTTCCAGATCGCGCCCGAAGCCTACAAGGCGATGCTGGTCCTGCAGGACTACGTCAACAACTCGACCCTCGAGCACAGCCTGATGGAGCTGGTGAAGATCCGCGCTTCGCAGATCAACCGCTGCGCCTATTGCCTGCACATGCATGTGCTCGACGCACGCAAGGCCGGCGAGAGCGAGGCGCGCATCAACCTGCTCAACGCCTGGGAGGAGTCCGAGCTCTATACGCCGCGCGAGCGTGCCGCCCTGCGCTGGACCGAGGAACTGACCCGCGCCTCCGAGCGCAGCCCGAGCGACGCGGCCTATGCCGAGCTGAAGGAGCATTTCAGCGAGAAGGACATGGTCGACATGTCCTTCGCGATCGGCGCCATCAACACCTGGAACCGCATCAATGTCGGCTTCCGCACGCGCCACCCGGCCGACCGGCCGCGCAAGACCGAGGCCGCCGCCTGATGACACCGCCCCGGCGCGCATGACGGGCGCGCCTGCCAGCCCCTTCGAGGCCAACCGGTCCTACCTGATCCGCCTCGCCTACCGCATGCTCGGCTCGCTCAGCGATGCCGAGGATGTGGTGCAGGATGCATGGCTACGCTGGCACGACTCCGCGCCCGAGGCGATAGCGAACCCGCGCGCCTGGCTCGGGCGCGTGGTGACGCGGCTCTGCCTCGACCTGATGAAGTCGGCCCGGCGCAAGCGCGAGACCTATGTCGGCGCCTGGCTGCCGGAGCCCCTAATCGAGACGATCGGCGCTGCCCCGAGTGCCGGCGAAGCGATCGACGTGCCCTATGCGCTCCAGCTCGCGCTGGAACGGCTTTCCCCGCTGGAGCGCGCCGCCTTCCTGCTGCACGACGTCTTTGACCAGCCTTTTTCCGAGATCGCCGACACGCTCGGGCGCAGTGAGGCCACCTGCCGGCAGCTCGTCTCACGGGCGCGCCGCCATGCCCGCGAGGAGGACGGCCCGCGCCACCCGCTCTCGCCCGACGACGCCCGGCGCTATGCAAAAGCCTTCTTCGAGGCCGCCCACAGCACCGATGCCACGATCCTGAAAAGCATGCTGGCCCATGACGCGATCCTGCGCGCCGATGGCGGCGGCAAGGTCAATTCGGTGCTGAACCCGATCCTCGGCAGCGACAAGATCGGCCGCTTCTTCGCCGGCATCAGCCGCCATGTCGAGCGCGAGGCTCGCGCCACGACACGCTATGAATTCGTGATGATCAACGGCCTGCCCGGCTATGTCAGCCTGGAGCGCGGCGAAACAGCCCAGGCGATGGCGCTCGATATCCGCGACGGGGCAGTCGCCGCGATCTACATCATTCGCAATCCCGACAAGCTCGGCCATGTCCGCCGGCTGCTGGCGGAAGTCTAAGCGAAGGGGACAAGTGCCAAGTCACTCCTAGCCAGCGCCACCCTTGTCATTCCGGGGCGCGCCGCAGGCGCGAGCCCGGAACCCACGACCGGGTGAGACATCCTGTGTTCGGTTGCTGGCCGCGCACCCGGTCGTGGGTTCCGGGTTCTTCGCTACGCGAAGCCCCGGAATGACAAGGGGTATGCCTAGGCCGCGAACAGCCAGACGCCGCCGATCAGGACCGTCTCGCCGGCGAGCACCGCGAGCATCATCCGGCGCTTGTCGACGAGCATGACGGCGGCCGCGGCCACCAGCGCCGCGACGCGCACCCAGCCCGGAGCCGCCGCGAGCACGCCCGGCGGCGAGACGATCAGCTTGGCCACGATCCCCGCGAGCAGCGCGGTCGCGACCGCCCTCACCCATTCGAGCAGCGGCGAATCGTTGGAGAGCCCACGCGAGAAGCCGACCGCAAGCCAGCGCCAGATCTCCGTCGGCAGCACGGCGAAGAGCAAGAGCGCGAGATAGGGCCAGAGCGGCCCGTCGAGCATGGCGATCGGCTGGGTCATGCCGACTTCCGTTTCCGTCCGATGAGGAAGGCCAGGGTTCCGGCCACGAGTCCGGCCACGATCAGGTCGAAGCCACCGCCGATGAAGCGCTGGCAGAGGGGCGCGAAGGCGAGCCCGAGGATGAGAGCCGCCACATCGCCGCGATGGCGCAGGCCGGCGAGCAGCGAGATCAGGAAGAACATCGGCGTCAGGCACAACAGGCCGGCAGCGAAGGGAACCGGCAGCGCGCCGAGCAGGTAGTACCCAGCAAAGGTGCCGAGCGAGCTCACCGCCATGCAGGTATTGGCGAAGCCGAGGAAATAGGCCACGCGCTGATGCGGCGCGATGCCGGGCAGGCGCCGCAAACCCTCGCTCCAGGCGGTGACCGCAACGTAGTGGGCGAGCAGAACCTGCTGCCAGACGCTCTGGCCGGGCCGGCGCAGCAGCGGCAGGATCGCCATCGTCATCGGCAGGAAGCGCAGCGAGGCGAAGGCAATCGCGATCACGATCGCGCTCCAGGCGGCTCCGGCCGCGATCGAGGCGAAGAACAAGACCTGAGAGGGACCGGCCCAGACCAGGATGGTCGAGAGCACGGCGACATCGACGGGATAGCCGACATCGCGCGCGAGCGAGCCGATGCCGATCAGCCCGAAGCCGACGATCCAGGCCGGCAGCATCAGCGCATCGCGCATGCCGGCCAGCGCGACGCGCTGCCAGCTCCAGTCAGCGGATACGCTCATGAGGTCATTGCTGCGGGATGGTTCGACACAGGTTCCGGCCCGGAAGAGTGCCCGGTCAGTTCCTCTATCGTCCATGCGCCCGACGCTTGCATAGCCACCGGCAAGCCGGTCCGCTCTGCGGTTGATGCAGGAGCGTCGGCGCTGACCGTCAGCCCTTACCGCCCTTCATCGCGATGGCGATGAGTTCGTTGGCGAACTCGATCAGTTCCTTGGGGATGCCGCCGACGGCCTGCACGCCGAGATAGATCAGGTAGCCGAAGGCCGGCACCAGGATCCAGCCCAGCACTTCCTCGAAGATCTTGCGGCGGCGGCGACGCCGGTCCCGCTTCTCGAACCAGCCGAGCTTCTCCTTCTTCGGGCGCGCCGGGGCGGTGGGCGCCACGGGTGCCTCCTGAAGCACCTCGCCGCCATCGGCGGCGAGGCTCGCGGTCTTGCGCTTGAACAACACGTTCTCAGGCCTTCGTCAGCGGAACCTTCGGCACGGTGCGGACGCCCTTGGCCGAGGCCTTCGGCGCGCCACCTGTCCCATCTGGAGTGCCGCTACCTTTAGGCCCTCGCCGCGGCGGAGTCTTGGTCGTTTTGCCGGCAGCCGCAGTTTTCGCACGCGGCTTCGGAACGCGCTTGGCGGTCGCCGCCGCGACATCTTTCTCCGGCTTGGGCTTGGCCGGCCCGTCCGGGAACTCGAGGCCGAGCACCTTGATGCCGGTCTCGGACTGGACGACGACGACCTTGACCGCGCCGCCGCTCTTCAGGCGCCCGAACAGAACCTCGTCGGCGAGCGGCGTCTTGATCGTCTGCTGGATCAAGCGCGCCATCGGCCGGGCGCCCATCGCCTCGTCATAGCCGTTCTCGACCAGCCACTCGCGCGCCTCGTCCGAGAGCTCGATCGTGACGTTGCGGTCGGCGAGCTGCGCTTCGAGCTGGAGCACGAACTTGTCGACGACGCGGGCGACCACCGTCTTCGGCAGATGGCCGAAGGAGATGACAGAGTCGAGCCGGTTGCGGAATTCCGGCGCGAACAGCTTGTTGATCGCCTCGGTATCGTCGCCCTCGCGCTTGGTGCGGGTGAAGCCATAGGCGTTGCGGGCCATATCGGCGGCGCCGGCATTGGTCGTCATGATCAGGATGACGTTCCTGAAATCGACCTGCTTGCCGTTATTGTCGGTCAGCTTGCCGTGATCCATCACCTGCAGGAGGATGTTGAACAGGTCCGGATGGGCCTTCTCGATCTCGTCCAGCAGCAGCACGCTATGCGGATGCTGGTCGATCTGGTCGGTCAGCAGGCCGCCCTGGTCGAAGCCGACATAGCCCGGAGGCGCGCCGATCAATCGCGAGACGGTGTGGCGCTCCATGTATTCGGACATGTCGAAGCGGATCAGCTCGACGCCGAGCGAGGAGGCGAGCTGGCGCGCGACCTCGGTCTTGCCGACGCCGGTCGGGCCGGCAAAGAGATAGCAGCCGATCGGCTTCTCGCCGTCGCGCAGGCCGGCGCGGGCGAGCTTGATCGAGGAGGACAGCGCCTCGATCGCCTTCTCCTGGCCGTAGACCGTGCGCTTCAGCGTGGTCTCGAGATTGCGCAGCACCTCGGCATCGTCCTTGGAGACGGTCTTGGCCGGGATGCGCGCCATGGTTGCGACCGCAGCCTCGATCTCCTTGACGCCGATCGTCTTCTTGCGCTTGGACTCGGTCACCAGCATCTGCGAGGCACCGGTCTCGTCGATCACGTCGATCGCTTTGTCCGGCAGCTTGCGGTCATGGATGTAGCGGGCCGAGAGCTCCACCGCCGCCTTGATGGCGTCGTTGGTGTAGCGCAGCTTGTGGAACTCCTCGAAATAGGGCTTCAGCCCCTTCAGGATCTCGATCGTGTCCGGAACCGACGGCTCGTTGACGTCGATCTTCTGGAAGCGGCGCACCAGCGCCCGGTCCTTCTCGAAATACTGGCGGTATTCCTTGTAGGTGGTCGAGCCGATACAGCGTAGCGAGCCCGAGGCAAGCGCTGGCTTCAGCAGGTTGGAAGCGTCCATAGCGCCACCCGAGGTCGCACCGGCGCCGATCACCGTATGGATCTCGTCGATGAACATGATCGCCTTCGGGTGCTGCTCGATCTCCTTCATCACCTGCTTGAGGCGCTCTTCGAAATCGCCGCGATAGCGCGTGCCGGCGAGCAGCGTGCCCATGTCGAGCGAGAAGACGGTCGCGTCCTCCAGCACCTCGGGCACCTCGCCGCGCGTGATCTTGAGGGCGAGGCCCTCGGCGATCGCGGTCTTGCCGACGCCGGGATCGCCGACCAGCAGCGGATTGTTCTTCTGGCGGCGGCACAGGATCTGGATCGTGCGCTGCACCTCGGCCTCGCGGCCGATCAGCGGGTCGATGCGCCCGTCCCTCGCCTTGCGGTTGAGGTTGACGCAGTAAGCGTCGAGCGCACTTTCCTTTTTCTTCTTGTCCTTGTCCTCGGCCTGGCCCTGCTCGGAGCGCTGCTCGCGCTGCGGCTCGCCCTCCTCCTCGGAACCGCGGACAGGCCGGCTTTCGCTCGCGCCGGGGCGCTTGGCGATGCCGTGGCTGATATAGTTGACCGCGTCGTAGCGGGTCATGTCCTGCTCCTGCAGGAAGTAGGCGGCGTGGCTCTCACGCTCGGCGAACATCGCGACGAGCACATTGGCGCCTGTCACCTCCTCGCGGCCCGAGGACTGGACATGGATCACCGCGCGCTGGATGACGCGCTGGAAGCCGGCGGTCGGCTTGGAATCGTCACGTCCGTCGGTGACGAGATTGGTCAGCTCCGCGTCGATGTAATCGACGAGATTGCGCCTGAGCAGGTCGAGATCGACGCTGCAGGCGCGCATCACCGCGGCCGCGTCCTGATCGTCGACCAGCGCGAGCAGGAGGTGTTCGAGGGTGGCGTATTCGTGACGGCGCTCATTGGCGAGGGCCAGAGCCCGGTGAAGCGCCTGTTCGAGACTGCGCGAGAAACTCGGCAAGGGGCGCGCTCCTATCTGATTTCCAAAAGAACTCGATGACCCAAGACTACTTCTTCTCCATCACGCATTGCAGCGGATGCATGTGCTTGCGCGCCAGATCCATGACGAGCGTAACCTTGGTCTCGGCGACTTCGTAGGTAAAGACGCCGCATTCGCCGACGCCGTTCTGATGCACATGCATCATGATCTGCGTGGCTTCGGCGCGATCCTTGTTGAAGAACCGCTCCAGAACGTGAACGACGAACTCCATCGGAGTGTAGTCGTCGTTGAGCAGCAGGACACGATAGAGATTGGGCTTGCGCGTCCGCGTCCGGGTGAGGACCGCAGTGCCGCTGCCCTCGCGCCCGCCGCCTTCGCGCCCGCTGCCATCGCTCGGTGGCTGGCCGCGCTTGGGGCGATCGGCCATGGCCAGCCCGGTCATCACCAACCCGCCGCCGGCGCGCACCGGACGCCCTGCCTGCCTTGCCTTGTCCTGGCCTGACTGCATCATTCCCGTCCGCGCCGTATCCACATCCGATCCTGCATCGTCATCCGAGATAGTGCTTCGCCTGTGAATTTACAGACCTCGCTCCTGCTTCGCCAGCCCGTTCGCGGCAAGCATGGCCGATAAGCTCTCCGCAAGGCAGCCCCGACTTGACCCGGCCGTGCCGGCGGACTTAAGCCCGGCAGCCCGCTGGACAAGGACGCCACCATGACTCCCAACGCCATCGTGACCATCGGCGAGGATCTCGCCCGCCCCGTGCGCTTCGGCAATGCGCTGCCGCTCGCCCTGATCGCCGGCCCCTGCCAGATGGAAAGCCGCGATCACGCGCTCGAATGCGCGCTGGCGCTCAAGGAGATCGCAGACGAGCTGAAGATCGGCCTTGTCTTCAAGGCCTCCTTCGACAAGGCCAACCGCACCAGCGTCAAGGGCGCCCGCGGCATCGGCATGAAGGCCGCCCTGCCCGTCTATGCCGAGATTCGCGAGCGCACCGGCCTGCCGGTCGTGACCGACGTGCACGAGGCCGACCAGTGCGCGCCCGTGGCCGAAATCGTCGACATCCTCCAGATCCCGGCCTTCCTGTGCCGCCAGACCGATCTGCTCGTCGCCGCCGCGAAGACCGGCCGCGTCGTCAACGTCAAGAAGGGCCAGTTCCTCGCCCCCTGGGACATGGTCAATGTCGCCGCCAAGGTGACCGAGAGCGGCAACCCGAACGTGATGCTGACCGAGCGCGGCGCCTCCTTCGGCTACAACACGCTGGTCTCCGACATGCGCGCCCTGCCGACCATGGCCGAGATCGGCGCGCCGGTGATCTTTGACGCCACCCATTCGGTGCAGCAGCCCGGCGGCAAGGGCGCCTCGACCGGCGGCCAGCGTGAATTCGTGCCGGTGCTGTCTCGCGCGGCGGTCGCCGTCGGCGTCGCCGGCCTCTTCATCGAGACCCATCCCGATCCCGACAAGGCGCCCTCGGACGGCCCCAACATGGTGCCGCTCGCCGAGTTCAAGGGCCTGATCGCCGAATTGCAGGGCTTCGACCGCCTGGCCAAGTCGCGCACCGCCCCGGCGGCGCTCGCCTATGTCTGATCCCGCGTCGCTGAAGGAACCATCGGCGACATCGCTAGGAACGCTCGTTCTCGTCCTCGGGGCCTGCGGTTTCGCCTCGACCTTCACCATGCGGCTCATCGACCCGCTGGTGCCGACCCTCGCCGACCATTTCAGTCGCTCGATCGCGCAGATCGCGGTGATGGCGACAGCGTTCTCCTTCTCATACGCGTTCGGGCAGCCGGTCCTCGGCCCCATCGCCGACGCAGTCGGCAAGATCCGCACGATCGGCACCTGCCTCGCCCTCCTGACCCTGCTGTCGATCGCCTGCTCTTTCGCGCCGAACTACGAGGTATTGCTCGCGCTGCGTGCTGCGAGCGGCATCGTCGCCGGCGGAATCATCCCGATCGCGATGGCCGCGATCGGCGATCGCGCGACGATGGCTCAGCGCCAGATCACGCTCGGCCGCTTCACCGTCATCATGATCTTCGGCCAGATGGCTGGCGCCGCCTGTTCCGGCGTGATCGCCGAATATGCCGGCTGGCGGGGCGTCTTCCTGATGGCAGGCGGCATTGCCGCGCTCGCCTTCCTGATGCTGACCCTGACGATGCGGCCGCGCGCCAATGCGGTGCGCCGCCGTCCGACCCTGGGCGGAGCGATCGCGAGTTACGCGGCCGTCTTCTCGAACCCGCGCTCGAAGCTTCTCTATGCGCTGGTGATCACCGAAGGCAGCCTGATCTTCGGCATGCCGCCCTTCGTCGCCGCAATCCTGCAGGAGCGCGCCGGGGTCGGCCCCTCGCTTGCCGGGCTGGTCATCGCCGGAACCGGCATCGGCGGGCTGATCTACGGTCTCTCGACCCGTATCCTGGTTGATCGGATCGGCCCTGCCCGCATGCCGGTCGTCGGCGGCGTTCTCATGGCGATCGGCTATGGGCTGTTTGCGCTGCCCTTCCTGCCGTGGTGGAGCGCCGTGCCGTTCTTCGTCATCAACGGCTTCGGTTTCTTCCTGATGCACGGCACGTTCCAGGCGCAGGCCACCGAACTCGCGCCCGGCGCCCGTGGTTCGGCGGTCTCTCTGTTCGCCTGCTCGCTGTTTGCGGGCCATGCGCTCGGTCCCGTGCTGATGGGCACCGCGCTCCACTTGTTCGGCACGACCGGCGCCGTCACCCTTTTTGCCGTTGGGATCGGGCTGCTCGGCTTTGCCGCGCCGCGCATCCTGCCGATGCTCGGCGCGGCGGAGGCTCACCGCCCGCGATAGGGCGCAACGCCCTGGTCGGGCAGCCAGAGGCCCTTCGGCGGCTCGCCTGTTTGCCAGAACACGTCGATCGGAATGCCGCCGCGCGGATACCAGTAGCCGCCGATGCGGAACCATTCCGGCTCCAGCAGATCGACCAGCGTCTTGCCAATCGACACGGTGCAATCCTCGTGGAAGGCGCCGTGGTTGCGGAACGAGCCGAGATAGAGCTTCAGCGACTTCGATTCGACCAGCCACTGCCCCGGCAGATAATCGATGACGAGGATGCCGAAATCGGGCTGGCCGGTGACCGGGCAGATCGAGGTGAATTCCGGACAGGTGAAACGGGCGAGGTAGTTCGTGCCGGCATGCGGATTAGGCACGCGGTCGAGTCGTGCCTCCTCCGGCGAGGCGGGCAAGGCGCTGCTCTGGCCGAGCTGCAAGGTGGAGGCGTCGATGGTCATGGGATGCTCCTGCATTTGGGCGGGGTTCTAGAGCATCTCCGGCCGACATGGGAACTGCCGCCGTTTCGAAGACCGGACAGCATCTGCCCTGCATCCTGCTGCGCGCAGCAGCAGGAGCTTCCGTCCGTTCGTAAATAAAACGATCGATATAATAATCAAATTTTATACGATCATATTCGATAGTTTTCTTAAATATCTCCCGATCTTCCACACGCTTGTTTGCGTGATCGCGTCATAAGATCTAGGTCGATCTCACGAAATCAGAAGCCTAGACCAAGCTACATGATCATTGCCGGCATATTATTTCTGATGGGCCTGCTGATCGGCTTGTCTTACGGCTATCCGGCAATCGTCCTGGCCAGCGTCGCCGTCACGCTCGTCATCTTTCCGACATGGGTCATCCGCGGCGAGTTCGGCCTCTTCGTCGTCCTCGTCTGGATCGGCTATCTCTTCGCGCTGCAGGCCGGCTTCCTGCTCGGCGGCTATCTCGGGCTGCCGGACGAGGACCAGGACCTACCAGAACCAGACCGGCCGCCCCGCAGCGAGGCAAAGCCCCACCCACCACAGCACGGTGAGGCCGGACCAGAACAGGACAGAGTTGAGTGAAGGCCGGCGGCGCATGGGCATGGTCTGGAACATGATCGTTTCCCGATGGGACGAAGCGTCTGAACGCCCGGACAATCCGCAAGCCGCGCGCCATCAGACCGCTGCCGCACCGTCAAGAACCTGCGGATTGAGGCTTTCCCCGCGGCAGGCTCTTGGCTAGAAGCGCCCTATCCATCCCGCCCCGCCTCTCCCGGAGCCTGCCATGACCGCGATCATCGACATCATCGGACGCCAGATCCTCGATTCCCGCGGCAATCCGACGGTCGAGGTCGATGTCGTGCTGGAAGACGGCTCGATGGGCCGCGCCGCCGTTCCGTCGGGCGCCTCGACCGGCGCGCATGAGGCGGTCGAGCTGCGCGACGGCGACAAGTCCCGCTATGGCGGCAAGGGCGTGCTCAAGGCGGTCGAGGCGGTGAACGTCGCCATCGCCGAGGCGATCGTCGCCATGGACGCCGAGGACCAGACCGCAATCGACCAGGTGATGATCGAGCTCGACGGCACGCCGAACAAGTCGAAGCTCGGCGCCAACGCCATCCTCGGCGTCTCGCTCGCCGTCGCCAAGGCCGCGGCCGAAGCCTCCGGCCTGCCGCTCTACCGCTATGTCGGCGGCACCTCGGCCCGCGTCCTGCCCGTGCCGATGATGAACATCGTCAATGGCGGCGCCCATGCCGACAACCCGATCGACTTCCAGGAATTCATGGTCATGCCGATCGGCGCGACCTCCTTCGCCGAAGGCCTGCGCATGGGCGCGGAGATCTTCCACACCCTGAAGAAGAAGCTGCACGACGCCGGCCACAACACCAATGTCGGCGACGAGGGCGGCTTCGCCCCGAACATCAAGTCGGCCGAGGCTGCGCTCGACTTCGTCATGCAGGCGATCGAGACCGCCGGCTACAAGCCGGGCCAGGACGTCGCGCTGGCGCTCGACTGCGCCGCGACCGAGTTCTTCAAGGACGGTTCCTACGTCTACGAAGGCGAGCGCAAGACCCGCGATCCGAAGGCCCAGGCCAAGTATCTCGCCAAGCTTGTCGGCAACTACCCGATCGTCTCGATCGAGGACGGCATGGCCGAGGATGACTGGGAGGGTTGGAAGGCGCTGACCGATCTCGTCGGCTCGAAGTGCCAGCTCGTCGGCGACGATCTCTTCGTCACCAACGTCACCCGCCTGTCGCAGGGCATCAAGAGCAAGACGGCGAACTCGATCCTGGTCAAGGTCAACCAGATCGGCTCCCTGACCGAGACGCTGGCCGCCGTCGAGATGGCGCAGCGCGCCGGCTATACCGCCGTGATGTCGCACCGCTCGGGCGAGACCGAGGATGCGACCATCGCCGACCTCGCCGTCGCCACCAATTGCGGGCAGATCAAGACCGGCTCGCTCGCCCGCTCGGACCGGACCGCGAAGTACAACCAGCTCCTGCGCATCGAGGAAGAGCTGGGCGCGCAAGCCGTCTATGCCGGCCGCAACGCGCTGAAGGCTCTGGCCTGATCGATAAGTCTCAAGCTGCCGCGCTCACCAGCGCGGCAGCAGGCCGTTCGCTTGCGTCAGGGTCCATGACCCTGCCGCCTGCACGCTTCCGGCAGCACCGGACACCACATCGACAACTTTCATCGCCGGCGCGACCACAAGCTGCCGCAGCGATGTATCGCCGGCCTCGCCGCCTGACGCTTCCATCGCCTGCGCCGTATCCACGCTGGCCATGGCCGCCGGAGGCAGGATCACCAGCGGCGCGGCCGCCCCCTGCCCTTTCTTCTCGGACAGCACCGCCAGACGACGCGGCGGCAGCGTAACCGCGCTGGCTACGGCCGGCGCCTTCGCTTGAGCAACGACCGTCCGGGGCGGGGTCCAATCACCCTGCTCCGGCCATGCGAGCGTCATCGGCATCGCCAGGGCGGCCGGCGTGAGCGGGCGCCCCACCGAGAAATCCTCCTCGCCGACCGATGCGAATTCCGCCAACCGGTCGCCGATCTTGCCATCGCGCAGCAGGGTCAGGGTCGATGCCCTGGCGCGATCGGGCGCCGCATCGGACATGAGCGTCGGCACCATCACGAGCAAGGCGGTCGCCGTGGCGACGCCCAACGTCAGCAGGAGATCGCCCCCCAACCTGGCCGCCATCGTGGTCGGGGCGGGAAAATCAGAATCTGTCGGCATCGGTTGCGCTCCACATTGCTGCGCCCCTTGCATGTTGCCGCGCAAGCAAGCCGTCGCGTCTGGGCGCCAGCAGGGCCGAAACGGGGCGCAAATACGGTCTGCCGCGGCACGCGCGGGCGCCATGCGTGCCGCCCCGTAACCGGCCCGGTGGCGCGGCGGTAGAGAGAGGCCATGGATCAGATCGCTCCCGCTGCCCTGCACGAGACGGATGCGAGGGTGCGCCGCCGCAAGCGCCTCGCGGCGCTCGGCATGCTGCTGGCCGTGCTGATCTACGGCTCGAATTTCGTCATCAGCCGCCATGCCGTCCTGAACGGATTGACCCAGCATGACCTGATGGCGCTGCGCTTCGCCACCGCCGGCCTGCTGCTCTTGCCGATCTTCCTGCGGCCGGGCCTGGCCTCCTGCGGCGGTGTCGGCTGGAAGCGCGGTCTCTGGCTGACGCTGAGCAGCGGCTTCCCGATGACCTATCTGATGCTGACCGGTCTCACCATGGCGCCCGCCGCGCACGGCGCCACCATCGGGCCGGGCACGGTGACGCTGATCGGCATCATCGGCTCGGTCGTGATGTTCGGCGCCGCCCTGACCGGGCGGCTCATGGTCGGCGTCGCCGGCGTGCTCGCCGGTCTGATCTGCCTCGGCATCGCCGGCAGCGCGGGCGCGAACGCCATGACCCTGCGCGGTGATCTCTGCTTTCTCGGCGTCGGCCTGCTCTGGGGCTTCTATCCCCTGATGATCCAGCGCTGGCAGGTCGACGGCCTGAACGCGACGGCGATCGTCTCGGTCCTGTCGCTCGTCTACCTGCCGGTCTATTTCCTGTTCTATTTCCGCGGCTTCGACGTCGCGCCCTGGTGGGTGCTCGCGCTCCACGGCTTCAACCAGGGCGTTCTCAACGTCATCGTCGGGCTCTGGGTCTGGGGCTGGGCGGCACATGTGCTGGGCCCGTCCGTGGTCGGGCGCTTCCCGCCGCTGATCCCGGTCACCGGCACGCTGCTCGCGATTCCCGCGCTGGGCGAAATCCCGTCCTCGCTTCAGCTCGTCGGCATCGTGCTGATCATCGGCGGCCTGTTCGTGGCATCATGGCGCCGACCGGCGCGCCAGCCCGAGCAGGATCAGGTTCCAGACAACCGCGATGGCGAGACCGAGGCCCAGCGCCGTCCATGAGCCCCAGGGCACGGCGGCGAGATGCACCGCCGCCAGCCCCAGCCCGGCTCCAAGCAACCCAAGCGCGCTGCTGCCGATGACCGCGGCCGCGGCCGGGCCACCTGCGCGGGTATGCAGGATGACGATCAGGCTCGACAGGATGATCGGCAGGCCAGCAAGGATGCCGGACCATTGCGGCCCAACGCGCTCGCTGAGGCCGGTCACGATACCGACCAGCGCCGCGACGCAAGCCGCGCGGATCGGAATGGCATGGCGCGAGATTCCGGCCGGCGGCTTGGCCCGGACCTTGAGATAAGGCCGCACGAGCAGGTGCACGACGAACAGGGCGAGCACCGTCAGCACCGTGAGCGGAACAACTGACAGCGCCATGCTGCGAATCACCAGCAGCAGCATCGTCCAGATCGCCAGCGCCCCTCCGAGGGAGACGAGCACGCCATGGCGCTGGGCGAGCAAGACATAGCTCAGCACGAAGCTGGCATGGGTCGCATTGGCATTCATCGTGCCGAGCGCGGCGCCCGCGATGAAGTCCGGGCCATGGTCGAGCGCCAGGAAGACGAGGACCGGTCCGAGCGAGATCGGCAGGGTCGCGATCATCGCCGCCATCAACGGCCCGGCGCGCTCGGCCAGCATCGAACAGCTCACGACCACGCAGGCCGCGAGCGTCATCTTGAGAGGCAGCAGGGCGAGGCCCGTGCTCAAGCCGGCTCGCCCCTTTCCCAGCCTTCGCGGGTCTCGGCGATGAAATCGTCGAGCCGCCCGGCAGCGATCGCGGCGCGCAGGCCCGCCATCAGATCCTGGTAATAGGCGAGGTTCACCCAGGTCAGCAGCATCTTGCCGAGCATTTCCTCAGCCTTGACGAGATGGTGCAGATAGGCGCGCGACCAGCGATTGGCGGCCGGGCAGGAGGATTGCTCGTCAATCGGGCGGGAATCCTCGGCGTGCTTGGCGTTCTTCAGGTTCATCCGGCCGAAGCGCGTGAAGATCTGGCCATGGCGGCCGGCGCGCGTCGGCATCACGCAATCGAACATGTCGATGCCGCGCGCCACCGATTTCACGATGTCGTCGGGCGTGCCGACGCCCATCAGGTAGCGCGGCTTCTCCTGCGGCAGATGCGGCTCGACCGTCTCGATCATCGCCAGCATGACGTCCTGCGGCTCGCCGACCGCCAACCCGCCGACCGCATAGCCCTTGAGGTCCATGGCGGCGAGCTCGCGCGCGCTCTCGACGCGCAGATGCGGCACGTCCCCACCCTGCACGATGCCGAACAGCGCCCGGCCCGGATGATCGCCGAACGCGGTCTTGCAGCGCTCGGCCCAGCGCAGCGACAGGCGCATCGCCTTCTCGGCGACCTTCTCCTCGCAGGGCAGCGCCACGCATTCGTCGAGCTGCATCACGATATCGGAGCCGAGCAGGTTCTGGATCTCGACCGAGCGCTCCGGCGTCAGCACATGCTTCGAGCCGTCGATATGGGAGCGGAAGGTCACGCCCTCCTCGGTCAGCTTCCGGAGCTGCGACAGCGACATCACCTGGAAGCCGCCGGAATCGGTCAGGATCGGGTGCGGCCAGTTCATGAACTTGTGCAGGCCGCCGAGCCGGGCGACGCGCTCGGCGCCGGGCCGCAGCATCAGGTGATAGGTGTTGCCGAGCACGACATCGGCGCCGAGCGCCCTCACCTGCTCGGGATACATGCCCTTGACGGTCGCGGCGGTGCCGACCGGCATGAAGGCCGGCGTGCGGATGACGCCGCGCGGCATGCTGATCGCGCCGGTGCGCGCGGCGCCGTCGCGGGCGGCGACCTTGAAGGTGAATTCGGGTGTGGCAGCGATCTCGGGCTGCGCGGGATGGGGCTGAACGGTCATGGCCTGCGAGGTAGCGCATCCCCCCGCTGGGCGAAAGGCCATGTACGCAGAAGCGCTCCGCTCAAGTCGCCTGTCGGCAAGCGGTCAGGCTCGGTACGATTGGCGCAGCGCAAAGACCAAAATCGCAACCGTCAGCCAAAGCCGCAGCGTCGCGAAGATCACGACGTAGCTGAGAGACAGCAGCGCCTTGACCCCGATGGGCACGCCCTGCCCCAGCCAGATATCGCGGATCCACAACCGGAACCAGCCTTGGATCGGCGCCAGGAGGATTGCGGAGGCACCAACCAGAAGAACGCCGGGCAGCAGCCAGCGAATGCGCCGCATGAACTCCCGCATGGCGCGAAAGAGACTCGGCTTCGCGCTCTCATCGACCTGCAGGACCATCAGCAGCACGATTGCGGCGACGAAACCGCTCCAGACGCGACCGGCATGCGTATGCTGATCGAACGCGATGCCATCGAAGCCGAGCATGAATGTCCCGGGCCGGGTGAATAGCCCCGATGCTGCCGCGGCCACCGTCGCCACGACCAGAAGTCCCAGTATGGGCAGCAGCACATGGCGCGTCATTCTGAGTTGCTGCGAGAACGCGAGCTGCCCCAGACCGGATTGACCGTCGCTGATCAGCACCATACGCCATGCCACGATCACGAATGCCAGCAGCAATGCGACATTCGCGATGATGAGCGCCGGCACAGCGATCAGCCCGCCCGCGAAGGCGACAATCCGCATTGACGCGGCCAGCATCAGCCACGGCACCGCCTCCATCTGGCGAAACGGACCGTAAGACACCGAGGGCAAAGCGCTGTGCGCCGGGGAACGTCGAACCAACATGGCTGCGCATCATAAGGCGCAACGTTCCAAGCAGCCCTTGCAGCAGCCACTAAAACTACGCAGGCGCTGCAAAGATCCGGATAACGCTTTCAGCGTTAGCTTCGCCCCAGCGCCGCCTCGTAGATCTCCGGCTTGAAGCCCACGATCGTCTTGCCTTTGCCGAGGTCGAGCACCGGCCGCTTGATCATCGAGGGCTGCGCCAACATCAGCGCGATCGCCCTCCCGGCATCGAGCCCCTGCTTCTCGGCGTCAGGCAGCGCGCGGAAGGTGGTTCCGGCGCGGTTCAGCACCGTCTCCCAGCCGTGCTCCTTGACCCAGCGTTCAAGCGAAGCCCGGTCGATCCCGCTCGACTTGTAGTCATGGAACGCGACCGCGACGCCGTGGCCATCGAGCCAGACGCGCGCCTTCTTCATCGTGTCGCAGTTCTTGATGCCGTAGATCGTGATAGCCACGTCGCGAACCTCTCAGGCCGGGCGCTTCGGGCTATCGAGGCCGCGCTGGACCGCGGGGCGCGACAGGCAGCGCTCCAGCCAGATCGGCACATGGGTCAGCTTGGAATAGTCGACGAGTTCGCCCGCGCCATAGAAGCCGACGAGATTGCGGACCCAGCCGAGGATCGCGATATCGGCGATGCTGTAGTCGTCGCCCATGATCCAGGTTCGGCTCGCCAGCCTGTCCTCGAGCACGCCGAGCAGGCGCTTGCTCTCGCTGGCATAACGGTCGCGCGGGCGCTTGTCCTCATATTCGCGGCCGGCGAATTTATGGAAGAAGCCGAGCTGGCCGAACATCGGGCCGATCGCCGCCATCTGGAAGAACACCCACTGGATGGTCTCGTAGCGGGCGGCGGGGTCCTTCGGCAGGAGCTTGCCGGTCTTCTCGGCGAGATAGAGCAGGATCGCGCCGGATTCCCACAGGCCGAACGGCTTTCCGTCCGGGCCGTTGGGATCGATGATCGCCGGAATCTTGCCGTTGGGATTCAGCGACAGGAATTCCGGCCCCCAGGTCTCGTTCTTGCCGATATCGATGAGATGCGGCTCGTAGGGCAGCTCCAGCTCCTCCAGCGCGATCGAGACCTTCACGCCGTTCGGAGTCGGCAGCGAATAGAGCTGGATGCGGTCGGGATGCGCGGCGGGCCAGCGCCTTGTGATCGGGAAAGCGGACAAGTCGGCCATGAGAGGCTCCGTCTGAATCGGATGAGGCTTCGGCCGCGAACGATAGAGCCGGCCGCGACCAAAGCAACGGGACACGACCCCGATTGCCGCAAGCCGGCCTTGCACGGCTGCATGGAAGTCAGTCCAGCGGCCAAGAGCCTAAAATCACGTACTCCCTGTTATCGATGCTCTCGATCAGGACGAACTCGCGCACCTGCCAGCTCAGCGGCGGCACATCGATCGGCTCCCGACGTTTCCGGTCGTAGAACATCGTCACATGCGGCCGGAAGCTCGACCCATCGACCTTGAGCCCGGCGCGTCGCAAGGCGTCGAGGAGCGTGCCGGACAAGCCGTTGGCGCCCGGCAAATCCTCACATGTCATCAGCGAAAACGCGTAGTTCGTAGGCTTACCGAAGCTTGCCGCTTGATTGAACATGACAGCGAAGGAGGTCTTCCGGATTGTCTTGGCGACCTGACGTGCCATCGCGATGCTCTGCCCGAACGGGCCGTCGGGGACCGCGATCCCCCGCAGGGTCACATGATACTTGTCGGGACCGCGCAGCGGCCTCCCAGGGTGAAGACGATAGTGCAGAGCGCGCGCAAGCTGGTCGATCTGCAGCCCAGCCTCCGCATCCGGGAGGAGCGCGAAGAAATAGCGGGGCGGGCGGCGGCCTTCTCGCGGCCGGAACTCTCGCCCACCGTCAAGGTCGAGAACGAGCTGCATGATCGCATCATAGAACAAAACAAGAACTTAACAAGGAGCGAGCCGACCAGCAAAATTCGCAAGGCTGCCAGTCGCCGCGACCGCCCTACCCGCGCTTGAGCACCACAGGCCCCGCGTCTAGGCTGCTTTCGGTGGCCGCACGGCCGCCGCTTGCGCCCCTCGCTCGGCGGGCGGCACGGATTCCTCTCCTGTCAGGCATTGGCTATGGCTTCCTCAGACGCACTCGCCGCGGTCTTCGACCATATCGAGACCAACCGCAGCGCCTTCCTCGACCGCCTCATCGCGTATCTGCGCCATCCCAGCATCAGCGCCGAGAATATCGGTATCGCCGAGGTCGGCCTGCTGCTCGTCGACATGCTCACGGAGATCGGCCTCGAGACCAGCCTGATCCCGACCGAAGGCCATCCGGTCGTCGTCGCGCGCTGGGAGAAGGCGCCGGGCAAGCCGACCGTGCTGCTCTACGGCCATTACGACGTGCAGCCGCCGGACCCGCTCGACAAATGGGTCTCGCCGCCCTTCGAGCCGACGATCCGCGACGGCCGGCTCTATGCGCGCGGCGTCGGCGACAACAAGGGCCAGCATTTCGCCCAGATCCTCGCGATCGAATCCCACCTCAAGGTCCATGGCGAATTGCCCTGCAACGTCATCCTCGTGCTTGAGGGCGAAGAGGAGATCGGCAGCCCGAACATCGCCGGCTTCGTCCGCGCCAACCCGCATCTGCTGAAGGCCGACCTCGCCGTCACCGCCGACGGCCCGCGCCATGCCAGCGGCGCGCCCTCGATCAAGTTCGGCTCGCGCGGCGTCGTCTCCTTCGACCTGCGCTGCCGCCATGCCAGCCGCGACGTCCATTCCGGCAATTTCGGCGGCGTCGTGCCGAACCCGATCTGGACGCTGGTCCATCTCCTCGCGACGATGAAGAACCCCGAAGGCGAGATCACCATCGACGGACTCCATGACGACATCGAGCCGCCGACGGCGGAGGAGCTGGAAGCGGTCGAGCACCTGCCTCTGGACATCGAGGCCTTCAAGAAGGGGGTCGGGCTCACCCGCCTCGATGCGCCCGCGGATCGCCCGTTCTACGAGCGCCTCTGCTTCCGGCCGACGCTGACCATCAACGGCTTCCATGGCGGCTATGGCGGGCCGGGCACCAAGACCGTGCTGCCGAACGAGGCGCTGGTGAAATGCGACATCCGCCTCGTCGAAGCGCAGGACCCGGAGGACATCCTGCGCAAGGTCCGGGCGCACGTCGAAAAGCACGCGCCCGAAGTCGAGTTCATCTGCGAAGAGAAGGGCATGCAGCCCTCCAAGACCTCGATCGCCTCGCCCTATACCGCGCCGCTGCGCCGCGCCTTCGTCGCCGCGCAGGGCGAAGAGCCTCTGCTGATCCCGGCCGGCTTCGGCAGCCTGCCGAACTACGTCTTCACCAAGATCCTGGGCATCCCGGCCTTCGTGACGCCCTATGCCAATCACGACGAAGCCAACCACGCCCCCAACGAGAACATGACGCTGGACTGCTTCTACAGCGGCCTGCGCACGGGTGCGGCCCTGCTGCACGAACTCGGCCAGCTCGGAAAGCCGGTCTGAGGCAGGCGTCACGGTACGCCGTCATGGTCGGGCTTGTCCCGACCATCCACGTCTTCGCTGGGCGAAGGCCGTGGTCAAGACGTGGATGCTCGCCACAAGGGCGAGCATGACGCTCCGACCAGAAACGTGGGTCATCCCGGACAAGCCGCAAAGCGGCGCCGATCCGGGATCTATGCCGGAACCTTCATCAGGAGCGCTCCGGAATGGATCCCGGGCCTCCGCTTCGCTCCGCCCGGGACGACGGCGTGGTTCCGGTGAAAATCTGGAGGAGCTACCTGCCCTGCCAATTCGGCGTCCGCTTGCCCAGGAAGGCTTCCATGCCCTCGCGGAAATCGGCGCTGGTGTAGCAGAGCGTCACCAGATCATGGCCGTCGATCCCTGAAGCGGTCGCGGCCGTCAGGCGGCGCATCGCTTCCTTGGTCGCGCGCATCGTCAGGGGCGCATGGCCGGCGATGATCACTGCCAGTTCGCGCGCTCGGCGCATCAGCGCCTCGTGATCCGGCACCAGCTCATTATAGAGCCCGATGCGCGCGCCCTCCTCCGCCTCGACCAGCCGGGCGGTGAAGACGATGTCCTTGACCCGCGCCGGGCCGAGAATGGCGTAGAGCCGCCCGTAATTCTCCATCGACAGGCAGTTGCCGAGCGTGCGCGCGATTGGGAATCCGAAGCGCGCCGTCTCCGTCGCGATGCGCAGGTCGCAGGCGAGCCCGATCGCCGCACCGCCACCCGTGAAGGCGCCGGAGATCGCGGCAATTGTCGGCACAGGGCAGCTTTCGATCGTACCGATCACGGTCTCGATCCGCTCCTCATAGGCCAGCGCATCCTCGGCGCTGGAGAAGGAGCGGAACTGGGCGATGTCTGTGCCGGCCGCAAAGGCCTTGTCGCCCGCCCCGGTCATGACGATGACGCGTGGATCGCCATGCGCGGCCGGGTCACGGCAGATCTCGGCGATGCGCTCGTACATGGCGAAGGTCAGCGCGTTGCGCGCCTGGGGCCGGTTGAGCGTGATCGTGCCGACCCCGCCCTCGACCGCATACAGGATTTCGTCGTTCACGCAGGCTCTCCGTCAGATCACGCCATCGGCCCGCAAGCGCGCGAGCCCGGCTTCGTCATAGCCGAGATCGGCCAGAATCTCGTCGTTGTGGGCGCCGGCCGCAGGCGTCGGCGTCGCGACATCGGCCGGCGTCCGCGACAGCGTCACCGGCTGGCCGATCAGCCGGATATCGCCAAGCTCGGGATGGCTCACCGGCTTGGCGATGCCGAGATGGCGCACCTGCGGGTCCTCGAACATCTCGTCGACCGCATAGATCGGCCCGGCCGGCACGCTGTTGCGCTCCATCGCCTCCAGCCAATCGGCGCTGTCGGCAGCAGCGAAGATGTCCTCGATCAGCTCCCGCAGTTCCGGCCGACGGGCGAAGCGCTTCTCCGTGCTGTCATAGCGGGCATCGGCGCCCCATTCCGGTCGCCCGATCGCCCGGCAGAACGAGCGCCACTGCTCCTCGCCGCCAACGCCGAGATTGATCGCGCCGTCGCGCGTCCGGTAGACGCCCATCGGCGTCTGGTAGGGGTGGTCGTTGCCGGATTGCGGCGGCACCGAGCCCTCGACGAGATAGCGCGCGGCCTGGAAATCCATCATCGCGATCTGGGCCTCGAGCAGCGAGGTCTGCACCCATTGCCCCTTGCCCGAGACCGCCCGCTCCTGCAGCGCGACCAGCGCGCCGACCGCGCCATAGAGCCCGGCCGAGGAATCGGCGAGCGCGATTCCGGCCCGCACCGGCCCCTGACCGGGCAGGCCGGTCACCGACATCATCCCGCCCATGCCCTGCGCGATCTGGTCGAAGCCGGCGCGCGTCCGGTACGGACCGGACTGGCCGAAGCCGGAAATCGAAACCAGGATCAGGCGCGGATTGCGCGCATGCAGCGTCTCGAAATCGAGTCCGAGCCGCTCCTTCACGTCTGGCCGGAAGTTCTCGACGACGAGATCGGCCTCGTCGATGAGCTTCATCAGGATCGCCTTGCCTTCGGGCGTCTTGAGGTTCAGCGCCAGCGAGCGCTTGTTGCGATGCAGGTTCTGCATGTCGTAGCCGAGGCGCGGCCCGCTCATGTTCTCGTTGGGGTCGAGCCCCGGCGGGCTCTCGACCTTGATTACGTCGGCCCCGAAATCGGCGAAGACGCGCACGCAGGTCGGCCCCGCCCGCACCCGCGTCAGGTCCAGCACCTTGAGCCCGGCAAGCGCGGTGGACGGTCTCGGCTGCGGCATCGGTCTTCGCTCCCTCTCGGAGCGAACTATCCGGTACGGTACGCGGCGCGGTCAATGGCAGGGCGCATGCTGCATGCAGGAGCCAAGCGCATGGCGAACCACCCTTGTCATTCCGGGGCGCGCCGCAGGCGCGAACCCGGAACCCACGACTGGGTGGGACATGGAGTATTCGGTTGCCGGCCGCTCGCCCGGTCGTGGGTTCCGGGTTCTTCGCTTACGCGAAGCCCCGGAATGACAAGGGGAGAGGCCCTAGACCGCTCCCGTTGAACCGTTGCGCGGCGCCGCTACGCCATCGCCCGCGCCGCCTCTCGCACCGCCGCCAGCGTCGCATCGACCACAGCCGCATCATGCTCCGACGACACGAACCAGGCGCCGCGCTCCAGCACGCGCACGCCGCGCTTGAGCAGTTCATGGGCGAAGCGGCTATAGGCGGCCTTGTCGGCGCGCGCGACGTCCCGGTAGTTCCGCGCCGGGGCGTCGAGCCCGAAGGCGACATGGAACATCAGCGGGAAACCGGCGACCTGCGCCTTGATGCCCGCCTCCTTCAGGATCGTGCGGATCCCGTCCTGCAGGCGCTGGCCATGGACGGAACTGCGCTCGTAGTGCTCCGGCGTCAGCGCCTTCTGGGTCGCGACGAGCGCCGCCATAGCCACCGGCTGGGCGTTGAAGGTGCCGCCATGCAGCACGCCATCGGCGAAGAGGTCGAGCAGGTCGGCCCGGCCCGCGATCGCCGCGACCGGGAAGCCGTTGGCGATGGCCTTCGCCATCAGGGTGAGATCGGGCGTCACGCCGAAGCGCTCCTGCGCCCCGCCGCGCCCCAGCCGGAAACCGGTGATGACCTCGTCGAAGATGAGGATCGCGCCATGTTTGCGGCAGGCCGCTAGCGCGCCTTCCAGATAGCCCGGTGCCGGCGCGATGGCGCCCTGGTTGCACATCGCCGGCTCCATCAGCACGGCAGCGACATCGCCCTTCGCGAGGCGCGCTTCCAGCGCCGCGAGATCGTTCCAGCCGAGGATCGAGAGCCCCTCGCCCGCCTCCGGATCCTGCCCCTTGCTGCCGATCACCGGTGTCGGCGCCTCCTCGGGACCTGCCGCATTCAGCCCCGGCGCGGTCGACCACAGGATGTTGTCGAACCAGCCGTGATAATGGCCCTCGAACTTGACGATGGTGCGCTTACCGGTGGCGGCGCGCGCCAAGCGCATCGCAGCCTGCGCCACCTCCGAGCCGGATGAGCCGAAGCGCAGCCTTTCCGCCGAGGGAATGCGCTCGCAGATCAATTGCGCGGCTTCCGCCTCGATCGGCATCTGGCCGGCGAAGAGGATACCTTTCTCAGCCTGGCGCTTCACCGCCTCGATGACGGGTGCCGGCGTATGGCCGAGCACGGTCGCGCCCATGCCGCAGTAATAGTCGATGATCCGGTTACCGTCGGCATCGATGAGATAGGCGCCCTCGCCGCGCTCGAAGACGAGCGGCCCGGGCTGCATGCCCAGCCGGAAATTGCTGTTCACGCCGCCGGCGATGAAACGCGCATTCGCCGCGATCTGCCGGGCGGATTCGTCAAAGCGCAGAGCGCCCGCCTGCTGGCTGCCATTGCCTGTCACTGCGTTGCCTCCTGCTGTTGTCCCGACCAGACCAGACCGCTCGCTCCGCGTAAAGGAACAGTGGTTTCGCCTTGCGGAATTCGTCAGGGTTAGCCATGCTGGCTCTCGAGCGAGCCCGACCAGCGGAGCGGCCATGCCCAGGAAAACCGACAACCCCTATGTCGTGCAGCCGGTGATGAAGGCGCTGAAGGTGCTGGAGCTGGTCGCCCGCCACGGTCATGAGATCGCGCTCACCGCCGTCAGCAAGGAGCTCAAGATCCCGAAGACGACGACCTTCCGCTATCTGCAGACGCTGACCGCCGCCGGCTTCCTCGACCACAACCGCGCGACCGACCGCTATAATCTCGGGCCGCAACTGCGCGCCATCGCCCGCGCCGATGCCAGCGTCAGCAAGGTCCGCGAACTCGCCCGCCCGGCGATGATCGAATTGATGCAGGAGTTCAACGAGACCGTGAACCTCGCCGTGAAAGGCAACGGCAGGGTCGTCTATATCGACCTGATCGAGGCCAACCGCTCGCTGCGCATGCAGGCCCGCATCGGCGAGAGCCATCCGATGCATTCGACCGCGCTCGGCAAGGCGATCCTCGCCTTCCTGCCCGAGGCGGAGCGGCAAAGGCAGCTCGACCTGCCGCTCACCGAGCGCACCGGCCGCACGCTGCTGGAGCGCGAGGAGATCGAGCGCCAGCTCCGGCAGGTCGCCCGCACCGGCTATGCCACGGAGATGGGTGAGAACGAGGACGGCGCCATGTGCGTCGGCGTGCCGATCCTCGACGAGGACGGCTACCCCGTCGCGGCGCTGAGCGTCTCCGCGCCGCTGATGCGGATGCCGCATTCGCTGGCCGCCAAGGTCGGCACGCGGTTGCGCGAGGTCGCGGCCGGCATTTCGACCCATCTCGGCTCGCGCCCGACCGCGGACCTGCGCTAGAGCGCTCATCGGTATTCGATCCGCGGGTCGATCCAGGCATAGAGCATGTCGACCGTGAGGTTGATCAGCATATAGGCGACCAGGATCACCAGGATGCAGCCCTGAAGCAGGGGGTAGTCGCGGGTGGTGATCGCCTGGATCAGCAGGCGCCCGAGCCCCGGATAGGTGAAGACCGCCTCCGTCACCACGGCGCCGCCGATGAAGTTCGCCATCATCAGCCCGACGATGGTGACGAAGGGCAGGAGCGCATTGCGCATGATATGCAGGCCGACGATGCGGTTCTCCGGTACGCCCTTGGCGCGGGCGGTGCGGACGTAATCGGCCCGCGCCTCGCCGATCAGCGAGGCCCGCAGGAAGCGCGCCAGGATGCCCGAGACATAGGTTCCGAGCGTGATCGCCGGCAGCGCGAGGCTGCGCAGCGCATCGACCGGCGACTCCCAGAACGGAACATGGCGCGAGGCAGATGGCAGCCAGCGCAGTTCCACCGCGAAGAGCAGGATCAAGAGAATGCCGAGCCAGAAGGTCGGCACGCCCAGCGCGAGCGCGCTCCAACCGCTGAGCAACCGGTCGAGCCAGGAATTCGGCCGCACCGCGCTCGCGATCGCCACGGGAATGCCGATGATAAGCGCAACGAAAATCGCCGCCAGCGCGAGTTGCAGTGTCGCCGGCATGCGCTCGCCGATCAGTTGGACAACCGGCTGGCGGCTGTGCAGCGAGAGCCCGAAATCGCCCATCATCGCCCTGCCGAGCCAGTCGGCGTATTGCACCACCATCGGCCGGTCGAGCCCGTAGCGCTGGATCGCGGCGGCGATCTCCTCGGGTCCGGCATTCTCGCCGACGATCACCGCGACCGGTCCGCCCGGAACGGCATAGATCATCGCGAAGATCGCGAAGGAGGCGATCAGCAGCACCGGCAGCATCTGGAAGAGGCGGCGCAGAACATAGGCCGTCATCGCCGCCCCCCGATCGTCTCGCCGCTCGCATCGGTCCCGTCGCGGTCGAGGATCGCGGTCAGCGCCCGGCCGATCGTATCGAGCGACAGGATCGTCAGCGTCAGCACGATACCGGGCAGAACCGCATAGGTCGGTGCCTCGTAGAGGTAGGATTTGCCGGTGCGCAGCATCTCGCCCCAGCTCGGCGTCGGCGGCGGCACGCCGACCCCGAGGAAGGCCAAAGCCGCCTCCAGCAGGATCGCGATCGAGGCCAGCACGATCGCCTGCACCACCAACGGACTCAAGGCGTTAGGCAGGATCGTTCGAAACATGATGTAGCCGGGGCTGCCGCCGAAGCCGCGCACCGCCGTAACGAAATCGAGCTGGCGCAAGGCCATGACCTGCGCCCGCGCGATACGAGCGAAACCCGGGATTCCGGCAATGCCGACCGCGATCAGTGCCGCGCCCTGGCTGCGTCCGAGCACGGCGATCAGCGCCATCGCGAACAGGATGTTCGGCAGCGCCAGCAGCACGTCGATGCAGCGCATCAGGAGTGAATCGCGCCAGTCGCCATAGAAGCCGGCAGCGAGCCCGATCGGCACGCCGACCAGCGCCGCAATGATGACCGCGCCGGCCGCCGTGAACAGTGAGGTTCGCGCGCCATAGATGACGCGCGCCAGGATATCGCGGCCGAGTTCGTCCGTGCCGAACCAGTTCTCGGCCGAGGGCGGCAATAGCGAGGCCGCCACGCTCTGCGACAGCGGATCGAAAGGCAGCACGGTCGCAAAACCCGCCGCCAGCGCCACCAACGCGAGGAAACCGAGCCCCAGCGCCGCGCCGCGCCGGGCAATCAGCCGGCGCAACAGGGCTTTGAGTCGGGCAAGCGTCTCCGTCATCGCCGGGCGCCGCACTGGCGCCGCCCGGCCCCGTCAAGCCGTGTCATTTGAAGCCGATGGTGCGCGCGATGAAGAGGTTGTCCATATCGAGCGTCACGCCGCCGATCTTGTCGGAGGCCACGATCAGGCCGACATCGTAGGAATTGGTGGGGATGCCGAAGGCCTCCTCGACCAGAACCTTGTTGAGGTTGTCATAGGCCGCCTTGACCTCGGCCGCGCCGCCCGACGTGGCATCGACCCTGGCGATCGCCGCGACATAGTCGGGATGCGGATGCGGGTCCTTCAGGACCGGATTGCCCGAGGTGCGGTAGATCGAGTTGGTGGCGACACGCGACGGGAACTTCTGGATATTGCCGACCGCGCCGAAGGTCGCCGCGAAATCGCCGCCGAGAAGCGCGGTGACGTATTCCGCGCCCTGCCGCATGTCGAGCTCGACGGGGATGCCGATCTTTTGCAGCGAGCCTTGCACGATCTGGCTGATCGCCACCGAAGGCTCGTCGCTGCCATTGACCAGGAGCTTCCAGTTCTTGATCTCGTCGGCGGAGAGCCCGGACGCGGCGATCAGCTTCTTCGCCTTCTCCAGGTCATAGGCATAGGTCGCGTTGTAGCTCTCGTCATAGGCCGGGCTCGCCGGCGCCCAGGGCAGGGCCACGACCTTGCCCATGCCGGCATAGCCGACCCGCAGGATGCTCGCCCGGTCCATCAGATGGTTGAAGGCCTGCCGGAACGCCTTGTTGCGGAACGGCCCGCGCGTCGAGTTGATGCGGAAGACCTGTACCAGCGGCCCCGGCCCGGCGAAGACCTGGAAGCCGGCATTCTTGAGCCGCACCGCGCTGCGCGAGGAGCCGTTATAGACGATGTCGACCGCGCCCGATTCCAGCGCCGCGCTGGCGGAAGCGTCCTCACTGAACACCGTGAAGACGAGGTCCTGCACGATCGGCTGCTTCTCGCGCCAGTATTTCGGGTTGGCCTTGAGCGTCAGGCTCTGGCCGACGGCGCGGTTGACCAGCGTGTACGGCCCAGTGCCGGCCGGCACGGTCTCGACCGTGTCGATGCCCTTCGGGTCGATCGGGATCAGGAATTGCAGCAGGTCGAGCATCTGCCGCTCGGGCACCGGCGCCTTGAAGTTGATCGTCACGGTGGAATCGTCCGGTGCCGACCAGTCCTTGACGATCGACATGGTCGCGAAGACGTTCTTGCCGCGTTTGGGATCGGCGCCCTTCTGGAGGGTCGCCAACACGGAATCCGCCTTGAACGGCGTGCCGCTATGGAAGGTCACGCCACTGCGCAGCTTCAGCGTCACCGCGGTCTTGTCAGGCGCGATCGTCCATGCCGTCGCCAGGCTCGGCTCCGGTTTCCCCTCCGGCGTGTATTCGATCAGGCTGTCATAGAGGTTCTTGATGACGTGGAAATTCACCGTCGAGAGCTGCTGCGGATCGTAGTTCGCCAGCTCGCTCAGCACGGCGACGCGCAGTCTCCCGCCCTTGAGCTGCTGGGCGGAAGCCGGGAGGGCTCCCGCCAGGGATACGCCCGCCAGCGCAAGGCCGGCCATGCCGAATTGACGTCGCGACAGCTTTGTCATCGCTTTCCCCTCTTGTTGTGTTGGTTTCGTCTCAGCGCGTCCCCGCTCCCGGCTGGGACGAGTGTGCCCGCCAGTCGCTTATTGTCTCCAACGGATAGACCGGGCGCGGAATCCGCTGCCACGGCAAGGTGAACACGTCCGATTGCCCCGGCCCGCGCGTATCGGCACGGACGAGCCCGGAGGCGATGCGGTCGAAATACTGGAAGTTCGAGGCCGTCTTGAGCACGGCCATCTTGTAGTCGGAGAGGTCGATGCCGAAGGCCTCGTAGACATCGGGCACATTGCCGGCGACGCCACGCAGTTCCGAGATGAGGAGCGTCACCGGCCCGACATCGAAGACCGCGACGCGGCCCATGTCGACCTCGGGCTGATGATTGAACTTCAGCGGGATCGATCCGCCGCCGAGCTTCCTGACCCGCCCCGTTACCATCAGCGGCTTGAAGAAGGCGGTCGCCGCATCGCCCCCGAGCGGCAGCGTCACCTCGGCGCCCTCGCCCGCCGCCGTCAGCGTCGCGACGGCCTTGGGCGAGATCAGCGGGATCAGCGCCTTGCTCCTGATGCCGAGCCGCAGCATCGATTCCAGCAGCAGGTTGCTGTCGCCCGCCGCGCCACCGAAGACGGTGTCGCCGGTATCGCTGACCACGACCATGCCGCGCTCGGCCGCATCGGCCTTGCGCACGGCATCGTCGATGGAGACCGCCTCGCGAATCTGGAAATCGTCGCGCATCGACCAGGCGAGATCGGCGAGTTCGTCCGCGAGTTTCTCGGCCAGCGACTGATCGCCATCGGTGACCACGATCGTCGACCAGCCGCCCTCGGCGACATCGAGCCAGGGCTGCATCGGATAGTTTGAGGCCTGCAACACGCGCCGGTCCGCCTCGATGGCACGGGCCCGGTCGAACCAGATTTTCATCGGCCCCTTCGAGGTCAGGAACTGCTCCTGATGCGACAGCAGCGGGATCTTGCGCCAGGCCATGACTGGCTTGCACTTCTCGGTGAGGATGCGCAGCAGCACCTCGGTCCCGACCTTGCCGGTGTCGAACACGTCGTGCGGCTGGGTGCGGTGGCCGACGATGGCCGTGCAATTGGCCATGATCTTGTGGGTGACATTGGCGTGGTGATCGAGCCCGAGCAGGATCGGCACGTCCGGCCCGAGGATCTTGCGGCAGAGCTCGGCCTGCTCGCCCTCGACATCGTCGATGCCCTCGGCCGCGCAGGCGCCGTGCAGATGCAGGACCAGCCCGTCGATCGGCCCGACCGTTTCCAAGCCAGCCCGGATCTTCGCCTGGAAGAAGTCGAAAGCCTCGCGCGAGATGCGCCCGCCCGCCACGGCCCAGGCGCGGATGATCGGGATCGTCTCGATGGCGAGCCCGCTCTCCTTCACCGCCGCGTAATGTCCGCCGATCTGGCCGATCTCGCCGAACTGCCGGGCGATCTCCTCGCCCTCGACCAGGCCGAACGCCTCGAAATCGGCAAGCGTCGTCAGCAGCGGATTGAAGTCGTTCGTCTCCTGAACGATGTGGATCAACGCCAGACGCACGGGCATCCTCCCGGATTGCGACCGCTGCTCCGGCCGATGCCGGGCGAAGCGGTTTCTCGGACTTCAGGGCATCGTTCCGGGCCACTTCTTCAGCCCGGCCTCATCGTCAAAAGCCTAGTTGCGCCAGATATTTCGCGTCAAGGATTGGATGTTCCATCTGAAGGAACACGCTCGACCTCCCCCGAAAGAAGCGATGTCATCCCGGGCGACCGAAGGGAGACCCGGGATCCATTCCGGAACCTTCATCGGAAATGCTCAGAAATGGATCCCGGATCTTCGCTTCGCTCCGTCCGGGATGACCGGGCGATAAGATTGAGAACTCGCAATTCAAGCGATCGCTCACGCCGCCTCTCGTCCTGCTCCCTTCGGCCAGTAGCGACAGGAGACGCCGTGCCCCGGCACGACCTCATGCCATTCGGGCGTCCCCGCCCGCGCGTGATCGACGCCATGGACGCAAGCCCCGCCGTCGCCGTCGAGGAAGCGCAGATCGGGCGGCGGGCGTCGGAGCCGCTCGCGCTGGAGCACGGGATCGGGCACCGGCACCGCATCGAGCAGGAGCTGCGTGTAGGGATGGGCCGGGCTGTCATAGACTTGGGCTGCGCTGCCCATCTCGACGATGCGCCCGCGGAACATCACGGCGACGCGATGCGCCATCTCCCGGACGATGGCGAGGTCATGCGCAATGAAGAGATAGGACAAGCCGAGCTTCTCCTGCAGCGATTGCAGCAGCGTGACGATCTGCGCCTGCGTCCGCACATCGAGCGCCGAGACCGGCTCGTCGCAGACGACGAAATCGGGATTGACCGCCAAGGCGCGGGCAATGACGACGCGCTGGCGCTGCCCACCGGAGAATTCGTGCGGATAGCGCCGCATCACCAACGGATCGAGATTGACCAGTTCCAGCAGCTCCGCGACGCGCTCGTGGATGCGGTTCGCCGGCACCGTGCGATGCACCTGCAAGGGCTCGCTCAGGATCTGCCCGATGGTCATGCGCGGATGCAGGCTGGAATAGGGGTTCTGCAGCACGAACTGCATATGCCGGCGCATCCGGCGCAATTCGCCGGAGCGCATGGTCGTCAGCTCCTGCCCCATCAGCCGGACCGAGCCCTCGCTCGCCTTCTGGAGCTGGAGGATGGCACGCCCGGCCGTGGTCTTGCCGGATCCGGACTGGCCGACGAGCCCGAGCGTCTGCCCCGGCGCGATCTCGAAGGAGAGGCGCTCGACCGCTTTGACCGGCGGAGCTCCACGCCGCGCCGGAAACAGCACCGAAAGATCGCGAACCTGCAGCAGCGGCTCCGTCATCGCACAGCCCCCGCCCCTTGCAGGCGCGGCACGGCATCGAGCAGCGCCCGCGTATAGGCATGCTGCGGCCGTGCGAACACATCATCGACAGGCCCGGCCTCGACGATCTCGCCGCGATACATCACGTTCACCCGGTCGACCATGCCGGCGACGACGCCGAAATCATGGGTGATCAGCATCAGCGCCATGCCGCGCTCTTCCCTGAGCCGCAGCAGCAGGCGCAGGATCTGCGCCTGCACGGTGACGTCGAGCGCCGTGGTCGGCTCGTCGGCGATCAACAGGTCCGGCTCGCAGGAAATCGCGATCGCGATCAGCACCCGCTGGCGCTGCCCGCCCGAGAACTGGTGCGGGAAATCGTCGATCCGCCGTGCCGGGTCGGGAATGCCGACGAGGTCGAGCAGCTCGACGCTGCGCGCGCGCGCGTCCCTCACAGAGAGGCCGAGATGGCGGCGGAGCATGTCGCTCATCTGCGCGCCGATGCTCATCACCGGGTTGAGCGAGGTCATCGGGTCCTGGAAGACCATCGCGATGCGCCGGCCGCGCAGATCGCGCATCTCGTCCTCACCGAGCCCGAGCAGTTCCTGCCCCCAGAAGGCAACGGAGCCGCCGAGCCCGATCGAGGCGCCCTCGGGCGCCAGTCGCATCAGCGCCTTGGCGGTGACGCTCTTGCCGCAGCCGGATTCGCCGACGAAGCCGACCGCCTCGTCGGCATTGATGTCGAAGGAGATGCCGCGCACCGCCTGGATCACCTCGCGACGCGTGGTCACGGTCGCGGTCAGGTCGCGCACCCTGAGCAGCGGGCCGGTCATCGCACGCTCCCCACATCCAGAACCTCGCGCAAGCCATTGGCGATGATGATGAAGGTCAGCGTCGCGAAGACGATTGCCAAAGCCGGGCCGACCACGGTCAAGGGCGCGAGCTCCATGAACTGGCGGGCTTCCGAGAGCATGCCGCCCCAGTTCGGATCGGGCGGCGGTGGGCCGAGGCCGAGGAACGACAGCGCCGTCACCGTGAAGATCGTCTGGGACAGCGTCAGGCTCGTCGCGACGAGGATCGGCGAGACCACGATCGGCAGGATATGGCGCAGCACGAGCCTGATCTCGCTCATGCCCACGCTGCGCGCCGCCTCGACATGGTCCCATTGCTTGACGCTGAGCACCGGCGCCCTGACCACCCGCGCCATGGCCGGCGTGTAGACGATCGCGATGGTCAGGATCAGGTTCGGCACGGTCGGGCCCAGCGCTGCCACCACCGCGATCGCCAGCAGCAGCACCGGGAAGGCGAAGACGACATCAAGCAGGCGCATGATGATCTCGTCGGTGCGCCCGCCCATGTAGCCGGCCGCGAGCCCGAGGATCAGTCCGGCCACCAGCGCGATCAGCACGGCCGAGACCGTGATCAGCAGCGTCGTCCGGCCGCCGACGATCAGGCGGCTCAGCACATCGCGCCCGATCGAATCCGTGCCGAGCCAATGCGCGGCGCTCGCAGGCGCGAGCGAATCCGGCGAGGTGGCGGAAGGGTTATAAGGCGCGACCAGCGGCGCAAAGATCGTCAGCACCAGCATCGCTGCCAGCATGGCGAGCCCGACGCCGAGCAGGAGCCAGCCCTGCGTGATCCCGGTTCTCTTGCGCGCCGCAGCCACCGGCGCGCTGTCTTGCACGGCGCCGCTCACATCTGCACCCGTGCGTCGACGCGGGCATAGGCGATGTCGATCATCGTATTGACCAGCACGACGATCCCGGCCGCGACCAGCACGATCGCCTGGATCACCGGATAGTCGCGGCTGTTGATGGAATCGAACAGGTACTGCCCCATGCCGGGAATGGCAAAGATGGTCTCGACCAGGATGCTGCCGCCGAGCAGCGCCGCGATCTTGAGGCCCGCTGCGGTGATCACCGGGGTCAGCGCATTGCGCATCAGGTAGTCGCGCAGGATCGCGGCCGGCGTCAGTCCCTTGGCGCGGGCGACCATGACGAAATCCTGGTTGGCAACCTCGAGCACGGCAGCGCGGGTGTTCTCCGCGATCGTCACGGAGACCGCGAGCGCCAGCGCGAAGGCCGGCAGCAGCAGGCTGGCGAGATTGCCGAGCGGTCTCTCAAGAAAGGGCGTGTAGCCGAGCACGGTGATCTCCGGGAAGTAGAGCCCGAAGAGCAGCACGATCAGCGTCGCCACGACATAGTTCGGCACCGCCAGCATCAGCCCGTTCCAGAGCCGGACCAGCCAGTCGGTCGCGCCGCGCAAGCGCGCCGCTGCCAGCCCGGAGGCGACCCCCATCACCGCTGCAATGACGGCGGCGAGCAATGTGAGCTGGATGGTGACGATGAGCCGGTTCAGCAATTCGCCGAGTACCGGCTGGCGGGTGACGAAGGACTTGCCGAAATCGCCGGTCAGCGCCGCGCCGAGCCAGCTCAGATATTGCGCCATCAGCGGCTGGTCGAGGCCGAGGTCGCGCCGGATCGTCGCTAGAACCTCCGGCGCGACGCTCTGCGAGCCCGCCGCCGCGATGGCGAAATCGCCGGGAATGGCCCGCATCAGCATGAAGGCGACGAAGGAGACGCCGAGCAGGATCGCAGCCATCCAGGCAAGACGCCCGAGGACGAAGCGCGTCATCGACAGACCTCCGCCGGAAGGCGGCAGGCCGGACCTATTTTTTTAGCCATGTCGTACGCACGAAGGAGCGGATATTCGCGGCGAGCGGCACATAGCCCTGCACATGGTTCCACCAGATCTCCCAGCGCAGCGGGTACTGGTAGATCTGGATGACATAGGCGTTGTCGGCGATGCGCTTCTGGATCGCCTGGTTCTTCGCTGCACGCTTGGACACGTCGAGCTCGGCTCGCGCCTCGGCGACCATCTTGTCGAGCTCGGGATCGTTCGAGCCCATCGCCTTGCCGTAGCCACTGGTCGAGACGATGTACTGGAAAATGCCGTCCGGATCGGGCGTCCAGGACAACGCGACCGAGAGCAGCGTCGGCCAGTCGCCGCTCGCCCATTTCGCGAGAAGCGGAGCGGTCTCCATCGGCACCAGTTTCACGGTGATGCCGGCCGCCTGCCATTGCTGCTGCAGGATCTGCGCGCAGGCGACGTCGAGCGGATTGGCCGCGACGACGATATAGTCGCCGAGATCGATCCCGTTGGGATAGCCGGCCTCGGCCAGCAGCGCCTTCGCCGCCACCGGATCATGCTTGTAGTATGGCAATTCACCGGTGCCGTCATAGCCGCCGACCTGGCTTTCCGGGATCATCGCACCAACCTTGCCGGCGCCGCCGAGCACGGTGTCGAGGCAGGCCTTGCGATCGGTCGCGAGGCTGAGCGCACGACGCACCTTCACGTCGTTGAGGGGCTTGGCCTTCATGTTCAGCCAGATTGGGAAGGTCCGAGAGGTCTGGCCCGGCGCCGACACGAAGTTGGATGAGGCGCGCGAGATCGCGGTCGCGACCTTCGGGTCCTTCACCCAGGTCATGTCGATGGCGCGCGAGCGCAGCGCCGAGGTCAGCGTCGCCTGGTCCTTGTAGAACTTGAAGATCACCTTCGCGAGATAGGGCTCGCCCTTCTCGTAGTAGCCGTCGAAGCGCGTCAGCGAGAATTGCTGGTTCGGCTGATAGGCCTCGAAGGCGAAGGGCCCGGTGCCGACCGGCTGGGTGACGAGGTTCTCGACGCCGGCCGGCACGATCGCGCCGTTGGGATTGCTGGCGAGATTGCTGAGGAAGGCCGCATCCGTCGCGTTGAGCTGGAACTTGACCGTGAAGGGGTCGACCACCGTCACCGACTCGACGCTGGAATAGAGCGCCCTGAGCCGGCTGCCCGTCGCCGGGTTCATGATCCGGTCGAAGGTGTGCTTCACGTCGGCAGCGGAGAAATCCTTGCCGTTATGGAATTTCACGCCCTGCCTGAGCTTGAAGACATAAGTCTTCGGATCGGGCTGCTCATAGCCCGTCGCCAGATCGGGCTCGACCTTCATCTGGGCGTTCCAGCGCAGCAGCCCGGTATAGAGCAGGCTGGTGAAGTCGAAGGACGAGAAGGCGTTGACCGTGACCGGGTCGAGCCCGATCGGATCGGCATCGGCGCCGATCGTCAGCGTGCCACCGGCAACCGGCGTCTGCGCCGATGCGAAGCTGCTCCACAGGCCGGGCGCGGCCAGCGCCGCGCCACCCGCCGTCAGCAATTGCAGCAGCCTGCGGCGCCGCAGGCCCTGCACGGCGAGATCAGGCTCATCGGCCATCGGGAATGACGGTGTCGTCACGAACGATCCTCCCAGCATCCTGCTTGCCGGCCAAGCTGGCCGATTTCGCGCGAGACAGGAGCCGGCCTTCGCCGCGCTTCCTGTCATCGCCGCTTGGCCCGTCTCGTCCGCGTCGCGGATGGCGGGCCTTCCCTCTGTGAGATGCAGGCTAGGAACGGCCTGAATTCACGTCAAGGATTGCAGGTTTCACCAGAAGGAACAGATTCGGAAGCGCGTCAGAAGAAGGTCCGGATTGCGCCGGTGACGTTCCAGTCATCGTCGACCAGCATCAGCACGGCCCATTTGTCGAAGGTCAGGCAGGGATGTGCAATGCCGAAGGCCACCATATCGCCGACCTGGAGCGGGCTCTCCTCCGGTGTGCCGAGATGGCAATGCTGGTCGTTAAGCGCCAGCACGTTGTGCCCGGCCGGCATCGGCTCTGGCCGCGCCATCGCCCCGCCCGGCCGATACCAACGCAGCGGCACCGGCAAAGCGGAATCATAGGTGACGTCGCGCTTGCCGAGAGTGAGCAGGCTACGCCCGCGCTCCGGCCGCGACTGGACATAGGCCCAGACCTCGAGGGCGGGTTCGAGCCCGCCGGGCGGCAGCTTCAGGCTGGTCTCCAGCATGATCCGACGGAAGGAGGCCGAATAGCCGAGATCGTCATGCGTCAGATAGCAGCCGGAGCGCAGCACCTTGAGCAGCGGGCGCCCGAGACTCGCCGCGTTGAATTTTTCGCCAACCCGGTCGAACAGCGCGGTTCCGCCGGCGCTCAGGACCAGCGGCTCGGGGCCGAGCAGGCCCTCGGCATTCGCCGCCGCAGCGACGGCGATCACCTCGTCGAGCAGCTTATCAGCGCCTGCACTATCGCTATGCAGACCCTCGAAGCATTCGAAGCCAGCGAGCCGCAGGCCCGGAGCACCCGCGATGGCCCGCGCCACAGCGAGCGCTTCCTCGCGGGTCCGCGCGCCGGTGCGCCCGCCCATGAAACCAATCTCGACGAAAATACCAAGCGGATTGGCGCCCGCATGCCCCTTCGCCGCCTCCGCCAGCAAGCCGACCCCGGCGATGCTGTCGGCAAGGCAATAGAGTTCGAAGCCGGGCTCGCGCAGCGCCTCGAAACAGGCCGCAACCTCTTGCCGCCCGATCGGCTGGTTGGCGAGGATCACCCGCTTCACCCCGAAATGCCGGGCGACCGCGAGCTGCTGCATCGTCGCGACGGTGATCGCCCAGGCGCCATCGGCGACCTGCAGGTCGAAGAGCTGCGGCGCCATCGTGGTCTTGCCATGCGGGGCGATCAGCAAGTCGTTGGCAGCGCTAAAGGCACTCATCCAGGCGCTGTTGGCCTTGAGCACGCTCTCGCGGATCACGGCGAGCGGCATCGGCATGTCCCCAGTGAGCACGTTCCAGCCTTGCTTGCCGACATCGCCAAGCCGGAGCGATGCGCTCGGCGGCAGGCCCTTCACCAGCACATCGAGGCGCTGATCCTCGATCTCGCGGAGCGACAGGCGCGGGAGCGGGGCGGAAGCAGTCACAACCATGGATTCGGGTCCAACGGAGAGAAGGGGCGTTTCACCTTGGTGTAGGGGATCTTGCTCGCATCGGGCGGGTAGGGTCCACCGCTGTCGAGATAAAGCACCTGTGCCGCGATCGGCGCGAAGGCGGCGTGGAAATGGTTGGAGGATTTCACCACCACCACCTTCTTCGTGCTCAGATCGATGCCGAGATTGGTGAAGACCGGCGGGCTGAAGGTCTGCGCCCGGGTCGAGGCCAGCACGATGTCGAGCTTGCCGATCCGGATCGCCGCTGCCGGCCCGAGCGAGACCCAGCTCTGCTCGAACGGAATCAGCAGGTCCGCGGTCGCACCAGTGACCGTCACCATCGCATCGATCGGCCGCCCCGAGGACGGCGCCGCCTTGCCGATGAAACGCAAGGGAATTTCGGCGCCGACGCCGGCCGCCCGGCACAGGCTCACGGCTACCGGGTCCCACATCGCGCCGATCGCCGCCGGAATCTCGGGATGCTTCAGCAGCGCCTCGACCATCACCGAGGAATCGCCGGCGACGCCGCCGCCCGGATTGTCCCAGCGATCGGCCAGCACCACCGGCTTGCCGGGCTTGGCCAGCTCCAGCGCCGCCGCGATGCCCTCTTCCGGCTTGTAGTGCTTCGGCGAGGCGCCCTGCCCCCAGCGCAGAATTTCGAGGCCGAGTTCCTTCGCCAGCGTCGCCGCCTTCGCTCCGTCGCCATCGGCGATGACCAGCACCTTGGTCCCGACATCGGCGACATCCGCCGCCTGGAAGCCATGAGCGACCGAGATCGAGAGGATGCCGTCCTGCCCCTCCATCGCGAGCAGCCGGTCGACGAAGCTACGACCGGGCTCGCGGCTGGTCATGAAGGCGGCAAGCCCGCGGCAATCGAACACCGCGCTCACCGGCCTCACCTGCTTGCGCGCGGTCTTCAGGCAGAGTTCCAGCAGGTCCTCCGCCCGCGCCAGGAAATCCGTATGCGGGAACTCCTTGAAGGCGACGATGATGTCGGCGCCCGCGACCATCTCAGCCGTCAGGTGGCAATGCATGTCGAGTTCGGCCCCGATAACGCAATCCGGCCCGGCCAGCGCCCTCACCCGCGCGATCAGGTCGCCCTCGCAATCGTCATAGCCGCGCGCCACCATCGATCCGTGCAGGCCGAGCAGCACGATATCGACCGGCAAGGCCGCCTTGAGCTGGCCGAGGATTTCGTCGCGCAGGCTCTCATAGGCCTCCTGCGAGACGAGGCCGGCCGGCTCGGCCCAGGTCGCCGTGCCCTCGACCAGCTCGTAGCCTTCGCTGGCGGCGCGGCGGCGTGCCGCGACGGTCGGCGCCGAGCATAGCGTCGGCGTGTCCGGGTGCGTGCCGGGCGGGCAGTAGAAGCCGCCCTCGAAAGCGCTGCGATCGACGAAGAGCGGTGCGAACGTATTGGTTTCCGTCGCCAGCGACGCAGTGAAGACGCGCATCCGCATGCTCTCTCGGTCAAGCGCGGCAGCCGCCCCTTGAGACTGCCGGCCGACCTCATGAAACGAGGTCGGAGCGCGGCCTGTCAAAGCATCCGCGTTCCCCACGATGGAACAATGCAGGCTTGATCCGGAACAGATCGGCGGCCGAGATGGAGGGGCTTTGCGAGCCAAGGAGCTTCAGCCGATCATGTCCCGCCGCCGCATCCTGCTCGGATCGCTCTTCCACGAGACCCATAGCTTCGTCGAGGAAGAGACCACGCTTGCCGACTTCACCATCCGCAAGGGCGCGGAGCTGCTGGCCCGGCGCGGCGACGGCTCGACGATCGACGGTTTCCTGGAAGTCGCCGAGGCCGAAGGCTGGGAGGTCCTGCCCACGATCGACTACGGCGCCCTGCCGGCCGGCCCGGTCGACCATGCGGTGTTCCAGCGCTTCCTCGCGGAATTCGACGCCGGGCTGAAGGCGGCCCTCGCCGATGGCGGCCTCGACGGCATCTGGCTTGCCCTTCATGGCGCGATGGTCACATCCCGCTGCACGGACCCGGAAGGCGCCTTGCTCGCCCATATCCGCTCGGTGCCGGGATGCGAGACCTTGCCGGTCTTCGGCGTCTTCGATCTCCACGCCAATTTCACCGCGTCCATGGCGCAGCATGCCAACGCCCTCGTCGCCTATCGCGAGAACCCGCATACCGACGCGCGCGAATCCGCCGTCCGCTCCGCAAGACTACTGGCGCGCTCGCTCGCGAGCGGGGAGCTGCCGCGCATGCTCTCCTGCAACGCGCCCGTGATCTGGCCACCGACCGGAACCGGTACCGCCGACCGGCCGATGCGCGACCTGGAGGCGCTGGCGCGCCAGATCGAGCAGAAGAACCCGGATATCTGGGTTGCCAATGTCGTCGGCGGCTATTCCTTCTCGGATGTGCCCGAGGCCGGCGTCGCCTTCGCGGTCGCCTTCACCGGACCGGAAGCGGCAGCCCGCGATGCTCTGGAGCGCCTGACCGCGACCGCCACCGAATTGCGCGAGCTCGGCCTGCCGGCGGAATGGAATCTCGACGAAGCCGTGGCGGAGATCCTGCGCTCGGAGGGCGGCCCCTATATCGTCGTCGAGCCGGCCGACAATATCGGCGGCGGCGCGCCGGGCGACTCGACCTCGGTGCTGCGCGCCTTCCTGCGCCATGGCGTCGAGAATTGCGCCGTCGCCATCGCCGATCCCGCAGCTGTCGCCGCCATGGCCGGCGCCAGGCCCGGCGAGACCCGCAAGCTCTCGATCGGCGGCAAGGGCAGCCCCATCGCCGAACGCCCGGTCGAGATCGAGGCACGCTTCGTCAGCGCCAGCGATGGCGAATTCGCGCTGGAAGACCTCAACAGCCATCTCGCGGCCGCGCAGGGCTCGCATTTCAGCATGGGGCCGTGCGTGGTCGTGCAGGTCGAGGGCGTCACCGTGCTGCTGAGCAGCCGCAAGACGCCGCCTTTCGACCTTGGCCAGCTCCGCTCGCAGGGCATCCAGCCGGAGACGCTGAAGGCGATCGGCGTCAAGGCGGCGGTCGCGCACCGGCGCGCCTATGACAAGATCGCCAAGGGCAGCTTCACCGTGGCGACGCCCGGTCCCTGCACCAGCCGGATCGCAGGCCTGCCCTACAAGCGCCTGCGCCGGCCGGTTTATCCGCTGGATTGAAGACCGTCTCCGCTTTCATTCTCGACGCGGGTCATCCCGGACGCAGCGAAGCGGAGATCCGGGATCCATACCTGAACCTCAGCCGGAAGCGCTCCGGAATGGATCCCGGGTCAAGCCCGGGATGACAACGCGAGGCTTGAGAGAACCAGCAGGCGCATAAACTGCATTTTCCCTCTTGAACCTGAAGTGGCTACAGCTTGTAGAGAGGTGTCCCGTAGCGAAAGAGAGACGGAGACACGTCATGGCCGCCCGCCCCGAAACCACAGCCCAGACCCTGTCCTGGAAGGTCGGCGGCATGGATTGCGCGAGCTGCGCGGCGAAGATTCGGGGCGCGGTCGAGCGCCTGCCCGGCGTCAGCGACGTCAAACTCTCCGTGATGTCGGAGACGCTGACGCTCGCGCTCGATGCCGGCGCGACCACGCCGGAAGCGATCGAGAAGCGCGTCAACGGCCTCGGCTACAGCACCTCCGCTCTGGCGGCCCCGGCCACTGAGCGTCCGGCAGCGAAGCATGCCGATTGCGGCTGCGGCCATGACCACGGCAGCCACGGGCATGAGCATCTTCACGACCATGACCATGGCAAGCATGAGCATGGCGACGCCTGCTGCTCGGGCCATGCGCATGATCACGATCACCAGCACGATCATTCCGGCCATTCCCACGCCGGTCATGATCACGCCCCGAAGGCCGGCAAGCAGTCCGCTACCGCAGGGGATCACGGCCACGGCCTGCCCGGCCATGTCCATGAAGCCACGCCCGAGGGCGCGAACTGGTACCAGACCGGCAAGGGTAAGCTCGTCATCGCGACGGGGCTGCTCCTCGGCGCCTCCTATGCCGCGGGCTTGATCTGGCCCGGCATCGGTCATTGGGCCTTCATCCTGGCCTGTATCGTCGGCGTCGCCCCCGTGGCAAAGCGCGCCTTTGCCGCAGCCCGCGCCGGCATCCCCTTCACCATCGAGATGCTGATGACGATCGCCGCCATCGGCGCGCTCTTCATCGGCGCGGCCGAGGAGGCGGCGCTGGTCGTCTTCCTGTTCGCGGTCGGCGAGGTGCTCGAAGGCGTCGCGGCCGACCGGGCCCGCGCCTCGATCCGCGCGCTCGGCGACCTCGTCCCCAAGACCGCCATCGTCGAGGAGAACGGCGCGACCTGCCAGGTCGATGCCGCGAGCCTTCGCATCGGCCAGACCGTGCTGGTCCGCCCCGGCGACCGCATCCCGGCCGATGGCGAGATCACCGACGGCACCTCCGGCATCGACGAGAGCCCGGTCACCGGCGAATCCGTGCCCAAGACCAAGGGCGTCGGCGAGCCCGTCTATGCCGGCTCGGTCAACCGCGAGGCGGCGCTGCGCGTGCGCGTCGACAAGGCAGCGCAAGACAATACCATCGCCCGCATCATCCGCCTGGTCGAGGAGGCGCAGGAAGCCCGCGCGCCGACCGAGCGCTTCATCGACCGCTTCTCGCGCTGGTACATGCCGGCGATCGTCGGCCTCGCCGTGCTGGTCGCGCTGGTGCCCCCGCTCCTGCTCGGCGCCGAGTGGTCGGTCTGGATCTACCGGGCACTGGCGCTGCTGCTGATCGGCTGCCCTTGCGCGCTCGTCATCTCGGTGCCCGCCTCGATCGCCGCCGCCTTGTCGGCCGGCGCCCGCCAGGGCCTGTTGATGAAGGGCGGCGTCGTCATCGAGACCGCCGCCAAGACTGGCCTCGTCGCCTTCGACAAGACCGGCACGCTCACGCAAGGCAAGCCTGGTGTCACCGATGTCGTGGCGCTCGCCGGCAGCGAGGCTGAGGTCCTGGCCTTCGCCGCCGCTGTCGAGCACGGCTCGTCGCACCCGCTGGCCGAAGCCGTGCTGGAACACACCCGCAGCAAGAGCATCGCCTACAAGCCGGCGACCGAGGCGGCGGCGCTGGCCGGCCAGGGCGTCACCGGCAAGGCCGATGGCCGCGCCGTCTTCGTCGGCGCTCCCCGCCATGCCGAGAGCCGCGCGCCCTTCGACAAGCGGGCACGCCTCACGGCCGAGGAACTGGAGGCTGCCGGCAAGACTGTCGCCGCCGTCATCGTCGACGGCGCGCTCGCCGGCTTCATCGCGCTGCGCGACGAGCCGCGCGAGGACGCCGCGGCGGCCATCGCCGAACTCAAGGCGATGGGCATCCGCTCGACCATGCTGACCGGAGACAATGCCCGCACCGGCGCCGCCATCGCCGCCGGCCTCGGCATGGAGCACAAGGCCGAACTGATGCCCGACGACAAGGTCGCGGCGATCAAGGCCTTCTCCGGCGAGACCGCAGTGATGATGGTCGGCGATGGCATTAACGACGCGCCCGCGCTCGCCGCTGCCAGCATCGGCATCGCCATGGGCTCGGGCACCGATGTCGCTTTGGAGACCGCCGATGGCGCCGTACTGAAAAGCCGCGTGCGCGATGTCGCGGCGCTGATCCGGCTGGCGCGGGCGGCCATGGGCAACATCCGCACGAACATCACGATCGCGCTCGGGCTCAAGGCCGTATTCCTGGTCACCAGCGTGCTCGGCTATACCGGGCTCTGGGTTGCGATCCTCGCCGATACCGGCGCGACCGTGATCGTCACCGCCAACGCGCTGCGGCTCCTGCGCTTCGACGCCGGCAAGGCGAGCTGAACAGCAGCGCCACACAGTTGTCATTCCGGGGCGCGCCGCAGGCGCGAGCCCGGAACCCACGACTGGGTGCGACTGCATTGTTCAGTTGCAAGCGGCTCGCCCGGTCGTGGGTTCCGGGTTCTTCGCTGCGCGAAGCCCCGGAATGACAAAGGCGGCGCAAAGCCGCGACCATACAGCTTCAGCAGCGTCCAGGCGTGCCTCAGACCCGGATATCGGCAAGCGCGCCGGTCTTTTGCGCGGTCTCGCCCTTGGCTTCCATCTGCTTCAGCATCTCGTCGCGGATCTTGGTCATCACGTCCGCCTTGGCCTGGGCATCGAGCTTGTTGAACTCGTCCTCGGTCATGCCGAGCTTGGCGAGGAGTGCGGCCTGAACCCGCTCCTCCGGCGTCATCCGCGCGATCTTCAGGAACTCGGATTCGGCCGAGGGCGATGAAGCAGAGGACGAGCCGGAAGCTCCGGCATCCTGCTTCGAATCGTTATCGGCCGCCTGTTTGGCGGCGTAGGTCTTCGGCAGGTTGACGGGCCAGTTCGAGGTCGAGAATGAGACGGTCATCGCGCGCTCCTTTCTGTTGACCACCGTGAGGCAAGCCCTGGGCCGCGAGCGGATCGCAAGGATTCTTCTTTCAATTCAATAGATTGGCCAGAAATAGACCCAGACAACGATGGGCCACCCATTCTGAAGTCGGCAAGTTCTGCCCGGCAAACACTGCCGCACGCGGATCATTTTGAGTCGCGCCGTCGCCCCCCGCTGCGACCAGGCATCGCATCCGCAGCGCCTCGTACCGCAACGCAAAATTACCCCGTCGCAAGCGCTCGCCATTTAGCAACCGCAACATGCCTATTTCAGAGGCACATATCGCCAGACTACTCGCTCAAATTTACGAATGCACAAATCAGAGGCTGCAAATTTCCTCAATTTCGCCGCAACCGTTACCGTCAACGCAGAACGACCCCACGAAAATGACCGGAACCTTAACTCGACATGCATTGATTGCATATCGGAGCTGACCTTGTGCCCCTGTTGGAAGCAGGCTGTCCGGTTTATATGCACTGCACAACGAGATTGTCGCTGTGGGCACCGCCCCGGTCCGGAATATTCGCAAGGGATACCACCATGTTCGTCACCATGATCGCTGCCAAAATTCGCGCCTACCTCCGCTATCGCGAGACCGTTCGTGAGCTCTCCCGTCTGACCGACCGCGAGCTCGATGATCTCGGCCTGTCGCGCTCGGAGATCTCCTTCATCGCGCGTTCGCACGCCGCGGCCTGAAGGCTCTGGAATGAGAACCGCCGCGCACAGGGTGCGGCGCGTTCCGTGTAGTTTCTCCTGAGGCTCGTGTTTCCCCTCCCCTCGAGCTTCGGTCGAAGAGCGAATGCCCGCCTCACGGCGGGCATTTTGCATTTCAGGGCGCCTGTCCCTTGACCTCGCGGCCCGCTGCGGACACATCCGCAGCCATGGAACCCGTTCACATCATCGGCGGCGGTCTCGCCGGCTCCGAAGCCGCCTGGCAGATCGCTGAGGCCGGCATCCCCGTCATCATCCACGAGATGCGCCCCGTTCGCGGCACCGACGCCCACAAGACCGAAGGCTTGGCCGAGCTCGTCTGCTCGAACTCCTTCCGCTCCGACGATTCCTCCAGCAATGCGGTCGGCCAGCTCCATTGGGAGATGCGCCGCCTGAATTCGCTGATCATGGCCAAGGGCGACGCCCATCAGGTCCCGGCCGGCGGCGCGCTCGCGGTGGACCGTGACGGCTTCTCGCAGGCCGTCACCGCAGCACTGGAAGCCCACCCGCTCGTCACCATCGATCGCGGCGAGATCGCCGGCCTCCCCCCGGCCGAATGGGACAATGTCATCATCGCCACCGGCCCGCTGACCTCGCCCGCGCTGGCGCAGGGCCTGCAATCGCTGACATCCGAGGATGCGCTCGCCTTCTTCGACGCGATCGCGCCGATCGTCCATTTCGATTCGGTCGATATGGATCAGGCCTGGTTCCAGTCGCGCTACGACAAGGCGGGGCCGGGTGGCACCGGCGCCGACTACATCAATTGCCCGCTCGACCGCGACCAGTACGAGGCCTTCATCGACGCACTGCTCGCAGCCGAGAAGACCGAATTCAAGGAATGGGAAGGCACGCCCTATTTCGACGGCTGCCTGCCGATCGAGGTCATGGCCGAGCGCGGCCGCGAGACCTTGCGCTGGGGGCCGATGAAGCCGGTCGGCCTGACGAACAAGCATAACCCGACGGTCAAGGCCTATGCCGTCGTCCAGCTCCGGCAGGACAACGCGCTCGGCACGCTGTTCAACATGACGGGTTTCCAGACCAAGCTGAAATATGGCGAGCAGGCTGCGATCTTCCGGATGATCCCGGGCCTCCAGAACGCCGAGTTCGCAAGGCTCGGCGGCATCCACCGCAACACCTATCTGAACTCGCCGAAGCTGCTGGATGAGCGCCTGCGTCTCAAGGCCGATACGCGCCTGCGCTTCGCCGGCCAGATCACCGGCTGCGAGGGCTATGTCGAGAGTGCCGCCACCGGCCTCCTTGCCGGTCGCATGGCCGCCGCCGAGCGGCTCGGGCGCGACCTGCCCCTGCCGCCTGCGACGACGGCGCTCGGCGCGCTGGTGAACCACATCACCGGCGGCCACATCGTCACCATCGACGAGGGGCCGCGCTCCTTTCAGCCGATGAACATCAATTTCGGCCTGTTCCCGCTGATCGAGGGCGTGGCGACCACCGGCCCCGACGGCAAGCGCCTGAAAGGCCCGGCCAAGAGCCTCGCCCGCAAGCAGGCCCTGACGATCCGCGCCAAGCAGGTCATGGACGAATGGGCCGGCGGCGTCGAGGCGAAGGCGGCGGAGTGACGAGGTAAAGCGTCTGGCTCAGGTCAAGCCCGGGCATGACGCACCTCAGCGCTTCCGCGACGCCCGCCACAGCACCCATTGCCGGCGCCAGGCCGGCAGGGTGATGATGGTGCGGTAGGGATCGTAGCCGCCGACCTCCATTCGCTTGAGATAAGGCTCGACCAGCGCGACCGGCAGGAAGGCCGGCTTCAGGCCGGCGGGGATCGTCTCGCCGAGGCTGGTCAGCCGCTTCAGGTGTCCACGCACGATCTCGCGCAGTTCCTTGAGCGTATAGAGCACACCCGGCCCGCCGCGCCCGCGCACGATATCGTCGCGCGTCACGCCGTTGCGGGTGAGGATGTCGGCCGGCAAATAGACCTGCCCCTCGGCCGCATGCCAGGGAAAGGCACGCATCAACCCGGTCAAGGCATAGGCGACGCCGGCATGGCCGCAAGCCGTCGCCCCGCCGGGATCGCGCCCGCCGGCCAGGATGATGCAGGCCAGCCGGATCACGGCACTCGCCGTCTCGCCGGCATAACCCTCCAGGTCGCGCAGCGAAGGCATCGGATCGTCGTAGAGGTCGAAGATGCGCGCATCGATCAGCGCGGTCAGCGGCGCGGCCGGCAGGCGATAGCGCTTGATCGTGTCGAGCAGGGCCGCGGCGACCGGATGCGCCTGCGTCTCACCCCCTGCCTGCCCTTCCAGCACGTCGCGCCACCATTGCAGCCGGACCTCGCCGGGCAGAGGCTCGCTGACCAGCGCCCTGACCCGTGCGATTTCCAGGCTGAAGGCATAGAGCGCATAGAGCGCCGCCCTGCGGTCCTCGGGCGCGTAGAGCCCGGCGATGTAGCGGTCCTGGTCCTGCTCGCGGACGAGCTCGGCGCAATGGGCATAAGCCTCCGGCAGGCGCGCCTGCGCGGTTTCCCTGCGGTCGTCGGTATCGGTCTGCGGCATTGTCCCGCCTCGGCCCGTCATCATGCGGCCGTTTCCAATCTTAGGGCAAGCACCCTGTTCCCGCCACGCCTGGCCAACATGGCCGGCATCTAGTCGACCGCGATCAGCGCCGCCGCAACCCGCCGATCTTCGCCGACGAGGACATTATAGGTCCGCGCTGCGGCTCCGGTCGCCATGCCCTCGACCGTGATGCCGGCTTGCTTCAAGGGATCACGCAGAGCGGGCGGAATGAAGGCGATGTCCGGCCCCGTCCCGATCAGCAGGAAATCGATCGTTCCGGCCTCGTCGAGCACCGGCTGAAGGCTCTCGATCGTGATCTCGGCAAAGCACGTCACCGGCCAGATACGGATGCCCGCCGGCGTCGCGATGATCGAGCCCTTGTGGCTCATCTCGGCGAAGCGGAACCCGCCCGCGCCGATGGCGTCGAGCGGGAATCGGCCGGGAACGAAGCCCTCGAAGCGCGGCATCCTCTCTCTCCTTCAGGCTTCCCTCGTCGTCATTGCGAGGAGCGAAGCGACGAAGCAATCCAGGGAGACTGAGCGGAACGTCGCACCCAGTCTCCCTGGATTGCTTCGCTCCGCTCGCAATGACGAAAGCGCTCAGGCCTTCGCCTTGGAGGCAGAAGCCTTGGCGGCCCGCGCCGCCTCCTGCGCTTCCTCTCGGGCGCCGGCCGAGCGGACGTCCATGTAGAGCAGCACTGGCGTCGAGACGAACATCGCCGAATAGGTGCAGACCACGACGCCGAACAGCATGACCAGCGCGAAGCCCTCGATCGCCGAGCCGCCGAAGATCACGAGCGCCAGCAGCGACAGGAAGGTCGTGGTCGCCGTCATCGCGGTGCGCGACAGCGTCGAGTTCACCGAGAGGTCGAGCAGCTCGGCCACCGGCATGGTCTTGTAGCGGCGCAGCAATTCGCGTGTCCGGTCGAACACCACGACCGTCTCGTTCAGCGAATAGCCGACGATGGTCAGGATCGCCGCGATCGAGGTCAGGTTGAACTCGAGCTGCGTGATCAGGAAGAAGCCGATGGTCAGCACGATGTCGTGCAGCGTGCCGAGAATGGCGCCGATCGCCAGCGGCATCTCGAAGCGGAACCAGAGATAGATCAGCACGCCGACGATCGCGAGCACGACGCCGAGCGTACCCGCCTGGACCAGTTCGCCCGAGACGCGCGGGCCGACCGTCTCGACCCGGCGGAAATCATAGGTCGAGGCGAAGGCCTCGCGCGCCTTGACCACGACCGCCTGCTGCGCGGTCTCGCCGCCCGGCTGCATGCCGAAGCGCATCGAGACCTCGCCGCCCGAGCCGAACTCCTGCACCTCGGCCTCGCCGAAGCCGAGCCCGTTGGCGGTATGGCGGATCTGGGCGATGTCGATGGCCGCGCCCTTGGTCTGCATCTCGATCAGCGTGCCGCCCTTGAAGTCGATGCCGAAATTCAGGCCGACGGTCAGGAAGAGCGCGAGGACGAGGATCGAATAGGCAGCCGACAGCGGATAGCTGAAGCGGCGGAACCAGACGAATTTGAACTTGGTGTTGTCGGGAACGATACGAAGCAGGCGCATGCGCATGGCCAATCTCCTGAGGGGTTGGCAGCGTCAGAACGGAAGATGCTTGGGCTTGGCCCAGCGATACCAGATCGCGATCAGCATCCGGGTCAGCGTCACCGCCGTGATGACGGTGGTGAGAATGCCCAGGATGAAGACGACCGCGAAGCCGCGCACCGGGCCGGAGCCGAGCGAGAACAGCGCAACGGCCGCGATCAGCATGGTGACGTTGGAGTCGATGATCGTCGCGAAGGCGCGCTGAAAGCCGGCTTCGAGCGCCGAGACCAGGCTGCGGCCCTGATGCTCCTCCTCGCGCATGCGCTCGTAGATCAGCACGTTCGAATCGACCGCCGTGCCGATGGTCAGCACGATGCCGGCGATGCCGGGCAGCGTCATCGTCGCGCCGAGGAAGGACATCAGGCCGAAGATCAGGCCGACATGGACGACGAGCGCGATGCTCGCGATCAGGCCGAACACGCCGTAGGTCGCGAGCATGTAGATCACCACCAGCACGGTCGCGATCAGGGTCGCCATCTTGCCAGCCTGGATCGAGTCGGCGCCGAGGCCGGGGCCGACAGTGCGCTCCTCGACGATGGTCATCTTGGCGGGCAGCGCGCCGGCACGCAGCAGGATCGACAGGTTGTTGACCTGTTCGACCGTGAAATTGCCGGAAATCTGGCCCGAGCCACCCGTGATCGGCGACTGGATCACCGGCGACGAGATCACCTTGTTGTCGAGCACGATCGCCAGCGGGCGGCCGAGATTCTCGGTGGTGATCTGGCCGAAGCGCTGGGCGCCGCGGATGTTGAAGCGGAAATTCACGATCGGCGTGCCCGAGCGCGAGTCGAAGGCCGGCTGCGCGTCGATCAGGTCGGCGCCGTCGACGACGGGCTGGCGCAGAACGGGCACCATCTGGCCGCCGGCATCCTGCGAGGGCAGCATGTCGACATCGCTGCTGTTCGCATCGCCGACGAGGCGGAATTCGAGTTTGGCGGTATCGCCGAGGATCTGCTTCAGGCGCTGCGGGTCCTGAAGGCCCGGCACCTGCACCAGGATGCGGTCGAGGCCCTGGCGCTGGATGTTCGGCTCGGTCGTGCCGAGCGCGTCGACGCGCCGGCGCAGCACTTCCATGGCCTGCTCGACGGCGCGGCGGATGCGCTCGTTCGAGCCGGCTTCCGTCACCGTGAGCTGGATCAGCCCGTCCGGCTGTTCCGTGACATTGATCGACTGGTTGCCCGACGGCCCGAAGGCGCCGATCGTGCCGATCGGCTGGGCGAGCTCGCGCAGCTTCGGCATCACGCGGGCGCGCTCGGTGGCGTCCGGAACGCGGACCTGCACGCCCCGCGGCGTCGTCTGGATACCGCCCTGGGGCGCGGCGCGCTCGTCGCGCAGGATGCGGCGGACGTCGTCACGCAGCTGGACGACCTGGCTGCGCACCAGCTCGGCCCGGTCGATCTCGAGCAGGACGTGGGACCCGCCTTGCAGGTCGAGGCCGAGCACCACGGCATGAATCGGCAGGAAGGCCCGCGGAATCCAGGACGGTGCGTTGGTTTCGATGGCCTTGCGCGTCTCAGGCGACAAGAGGTTCGGCACGGCGAGCCCACAGCCGATGAACAGCACGAGCAGGACGAGGATGACCTTGCGGGCCTGGAGACGAAGCATCTGCGTGAACAGCCTTGTTATCGTGGCTCAGGCTCCGCATGCGGAGCCTGACCGTGGCATTCTCAGTTCTTGACCGGCTCGCTCTTGGAGCGGACGTCCTGGATCATGCCGCGCACGATGCGCACGCGCACGCCGTCGGCGATCTCGACCTCGATCTCAGCATCGTCGACGACCTTCGAGACCTTCCCGATCATGCCGCCGGAGGTGACGACGGTGTCGCCGCGACGCACGTTCTTGATCAGCTCCTGGTGAGCCTTCGCCCGGCGCTGCTGCGGCCGGATGATCAGGAACCACATGATGACGAAGATCAGCAGGAACGGCACGAGCTGGATCAGCATGTCGGCGCCGCCACCGGCTCCCGAAGCCTGGGCGAAAGCGGGGGTGATCACGAATACACTCCTCTGGTACGGCGGCGGCACGCCGCCGACCGCGAATCTCTGATGGAAAGACGTAAGGCCAAAACCACCGCCCGGCCGGAAAATCGCGCGGACTATAGCCAGCAACGCCATGAAATCAATCGGACGCGCCCGGTTTCCCGCGCGCGCTCCCTCACCTATGGGCTGGCTGCCATTCGCGCAATGCCCCTTGCGCACGATCCACGGCGTGGTTTAGCTAGCGGCGTGAACCGTACCGGACGGTACGGTACGGTTCGACAGAACGAAACGAAGGCGCAAGCTGCCATGACCACGACCGAAACCGCCCCCGACCAGACGCTGGCCACGCTGCTGCGCATCGCCGACGCGCTCGAGCGCATCGCCCCGCCCCGCCGCAAGGCCGCGGACCTCAAGGCTGCGGACGCCTTCGTCTGGCAGGCTGCGGGCTCGGAGCTGGTGCCGGTGCCAAAGGTGAACCGCGTCGCACTCTCGCTCTTGCGCGGCGTCGATCGCGTTCGCGACACGCTGGCCGAGAACACCGAGCGTTTCGCCCAGGGCCTGCCGGCCAACAACGTGCTGCTCTGGGGCGCGCGCGGCATGGGCAAGTCCTCGCTGGTCAAGGCCGTCCATGCCGACACCAACCTGCGCCTCGCCAAGGATGCGCTGCCGCTGAAGCTGATCGAGATCCATCGCGAGGATATCGAGAGCCTGCCCGCGCTGATGAGCCTGCTGCGCAACGATCCGCACTATGCAATCGTCTTCTGCGACGATCTCTCCTTCGACAGCGACGACACCTCCTACAAGTCCCTGAAGGCGGTGCTCGACGGCGGCGTCGAGGGCCGTCCCGACAATGTCGTGTTCTACGCCACCTCGAATCGCCGCCACCTGCTGCCGCGCGACATGATGGACAACGAGCGCTCGACCTCGATCAATCCGGGCGAGGCGATCGAGGAGAAGGTCTCTCTGTCCGATCGCTTCGGCCTCTGGCTCGGCTTCCACAAATGCAGCCAGGACGAATACCTGGAGATGATCAACGGCTATGCCGGCCATTTCGGACTGAATGTCGCCGCCGACGAGTTGCGCCGCGACGCGCTGGAATGGTCGACGACGCGCGGCTCCCGCTCCGGCCGCACCGCCTGGCAGTACATCCAGGACCTCGCCGGCCGGTTGGGCAAGCGGCTGGAATCCTGAAAAGGCGTACGCTCGCAACGACTTTGCCCCCTTGTCATTCCGGGGCTTCGCGCAGCGAAGAACCCGGAACCCACGACCGGGTGAGCCGTCCACAACCGGTCTTATTGGCCAGCCCAGTCGTGGGTTCCGGGTTCGCGCCTGTGGCGCGCCCCGGAATGACAACCGAGGCAACTGCCTGCCCAACCCGGAACACAAACGAAAACGGGGCCGCCCTTTTCTGGGGCAGCCCCGTTCTTTTCGATCGGGAGGGTCTCGCGGAACCGATCGAAGGCTGGAAAACTCGTCCGCGGCTCCGGGATCAGTTGTTCAGATAGGGCGTCGGATCGACCGGCGCGGAACCCTTGCGTAGTTCGAAGTGGAGCTGCGGCGAGGAGACGTTGCCGCTCTGGCCGGAGCTGGCGACGACCTGGCCGCGCTTCACGGTGTCGCCGCGCTTCACCTTGAGCTCGCCGTTATGGGCGTAGGCCGAGACATAGCCGTTCGGGTGGCGAATCAGGACGAGATTGCCGTAGCCCTTCAGCTCGCTGCCGGCATAGGCGACCGTGCCGCCCTCGGCCGCCTTGACCGGCGTGCCTTCAGGAACCGCGATGTTGATGCCTTCGTTGCCGCCCTTGCCGCTATAGCCCGAGATCACGCGGCCGCGCGCCGGCCAGCGGAAATCCGCCTTGTCGGCCGAAGAGGTCTCCTCTTCCTGCTTCGGGATGCTGGCCGTGGTCTTCGGCTCCGGAACCGGATCGGCCTTCGGGATCGCGGTCGGCTTCGGCTCGACAGCCGGAGCGCTCGCGACGACCACCGGCTTGGCGGCTGGCACGGCGGTCTTCACCGGCTTCGCCTCGGGAGCAGGCTTCGCAGCGACGACCGGCGCAGCCGCAGGCTTGGCGACCGGCGTCGGCAGGGCGGCGCCGGTTTTGCGGGCATCGGCCTTGGCCTTCGCTTCGGCAGCGAAACGGGCGCGCGATTCCTTCATGGCCTGCGCATCGGCGGCAGCCTTCGCCTTGGCCTCGGCGGCAGCAGCAACCTTCGCGTCGGCAGCGGCCTTTGCCTGCGCCTTCGGATCGACGGCAGCCGGCGGGGTCACACGCGGAGCCGCCGACGGGCCGGCGACGAAACGCTGCGTCTCGACCGGCGCCTGGGCGACCTGGCGGGCCGGCGCGGGGGCGGCGGCCGGAGCAGCAGAGGCGGAAGCGTTGTAGACGGGAATGGTGATGCGCGTTCCGGGAGCAACGTTGGCGCTGTTCAGCCCGTTCGCCGACATGATGGCGGCACGCGGCACGCCATAGCGCGACGAGATCGTGTCGAGCGTCTCGCCCTGGGCGAGCACGACGGGGGTTCCGCCCTGCGCGGACCAGCCGGCGGCACCGCCGGAGACGGCCTGCGGGGCCGGCGAGCTCAGCGCGACGGAGGATTGCGGCGGCGGCAGAGACTGCGCCCGAACGACCGGAGCGGAAGCCACCGGCTGCAGCGGCGCGCTCGACACCTGCCCGATCGAGCCGGTCGTGGCCGGATCACGGAACTGGGACGGCGCCTGGGCCGACTTGAAGGGGCTCTCGAACGGCGTGTCGGTGAAGCGCATCGCATCCGACGAGCAGGCACTGACGCTGAGAGCGAACAGGCACACCGTCGACAAGCGACGGAGCGCGCGGGGATTGATCGTTTCGGCTTGGCTACGCATGAACTGAGTACTCGCGAACGACGCAACTCGATGACCGGGATTAAAGTCCCGTTGAGCTTAATTTCGCGTAAACGGCGCCAGAAACTTGGGTAACGCGTTCCAGGCGCCGCAAGGAGCCGGATATGGCCGGCCTGACTGCCCGGCCATGGGCGCAAGACCCTGCAGAGGCACACCGGCATCCCTCGAATGTAGGATGCGCGCCAGCATGACGTAAGGGTAAGATATGCCGGAGATTGGTCCACCTCACCCCATGCTAGGCGGGCCGGCTCCTCGGGGAACCGACATGGATCGCTTCAGAGGCTTCGTTGCCATCACCATCGTGATCGCCGCCGTCGTCACGACGATCGCGTGGATCGGCTTTCTCGGCTGGGCCGCCTGGCACCTGCTGGCCTGAGAGGACGGCCGCCGGTGTGACGGCACGCCTACAGCGCGCGCGACCGGCCGGGTATCAAGGGCGGCAGGCGCAGCGCCGGCCCGGTCGCATGGTCGAACTGCCCGTCTTCGAGATGGGTGACCACGACCCGCCGCGCCGCCCCTTCGACACGCAGCGCGCCGACGAGACGACCGCCCGGCGAGAGCCGCGCCAGCAACGCCTCCGGCACCGCCTGCGTGACGCCGTTGACGAGGATGCGATCGAAACGCCCGAGCGTCCGGTCAGGCTGGAATCCGTCCCCATGGCGCAGATCGACGGCCCCGCCGAAGCCGCTGTCGGAAACGCGCTCATGAGCCGCCAATGCGAGCGAGCGATAGCGCTCCAGCGAAACGACCTCGCCCCCCATCGCGGCCAGCAGCGCCGAGACATAACCCGATCCGGTCCCGATCTCGAGCACCCGCGCGCCCGGCTGCATGTCGAGCGCGCCGAGCAGATTGGCAACCGTATGCGGCGCGGTCATCGTCTGGCCGCAGGGCAGCGGCACCGAGACGTCCTGCCGGGCGAGATCGGCGAAGCGGGATGGTGCGAAGCGGTCGCGCGGCACCCGCTCCATCGCGCGCAGCAGCGCGAGATCGCGCACGCCCCGCGCGCGGAGCGAGAGCAGGAAGGCGACGGTGCGCTCGCCTTCGCTGGCCGGCGCGTCCTCGCTCATGCCCCTCCCCGCCTCTCGCTCAGGCGAACAGCTGCGCGAAGCGCGTCAGCGTCGGCTCATGCGTCAGGTCGAGTTCGAGCGGCGTGATCGAGATGCGCTTCTCGGCCAGCGCCTTCAGGTCGGTGCCGTTGGCCGGCTCCTTGCCGCTGCGCTGAAAGGCAATCCAGTAATAGGGATTGCCGCGGCCGTCCTTGCGCGGCTCCAGCTGCACCAGTTCCTGGTCGCGCCGCCCCTGCACGGTGACGGCGACGCCCGCAACCTCGTCCGGTCCCGCATTGGGGAAGTTCAGGTTGAACAGCACGCCCTCCGGAATGCCCTCTTCCAGCAGGCGGCGGATGATCCCCGGCGCATGGCTCTCGGCGCAGTCCCAGCGGATCGAATCGCGATTGCCGGGCGCATAGGCCTGGCTGACCGCGATCGAGGGCACGCCGAGCAGCGTGCCTTCCATGGCGGCAGCGATGGTGCCGGAATAGGTCACGTCCTCGGCGACGTTCGAGCCGCGGTTGACGCCGGAGAGCACGAGATCGGGCCGCGCATCGGCCATGACCGAACGCACCGCCATGATCACGCAATCGGTCGGCGTGCCCTGCACCGCGTAGCGCTTCTCGCTGATCTCGCGGAGCCGCAGCGGATTGGACAGCGACAGCGAATGCGCGACGCCGGACTGGTCGGTCTCGGGCGCGACGACCCAGACATCGTCGGAGAGCTGGCGCGCGATGCGCTCCAGCACGGCCAGGCCCTCGGCATGGATGCCGTCATCATTGGTGACGAGGATACGCATTCTCAGGCCGCCTTCTCGATCCGCGTCACGCCGCGCATATAGGGCACCAGCACGTCCGGCACGGTGATCGAGCCGTCGGCGTTCTGGTAGTTCTCCATCACCGCGATCAGCGCCCGGCCGACAGCCGTGCCCGAACCGTTGAGGGTGTGCACGAAGAACGGCCCCTTACCGTCCTTCGTCTTGTAGCGGGCGTTCATCCGCCGCGCCTGGAAATCGCCGCAGACCGAGCAGGACGAGATCTCGCGATAGGTCTTCTGGCCGGGCAGCCAGGCCTCGATGTCCCAGGTCTTCTGCGAGGCGAAGCCCATGTCGCCGGTGCACAGCGTCATCACGCGATAATGCAGGTCGAGCTTCTTCAGCACCGCCTCGGCGCAGGCGAGCATGCGCTCATGCTCCTCGCGCGACTTCTCAGGCGCGGTGATCGAGACGAGCTCGACCTTCTCGAACTGGTGCTGGCGCAGCATGCCGCGCGTGTCGCGTCCGGCAGAGCCGGCCTCCGACCGGAAGCAGGGTGTCAGCGCGGTGAATCGAAGCGGAAGCTCTTCCTCGGAGAGGATTGATTCCCTTGCCAGATTGGTCAGCGGAACCTCGGCGGTCGGGATCAGCCAATGCTCCTCGCCGGCGCGGAACTGGTCCTCGCGGAACTTCGGCAGCTGCGCCGTGCCGAACATGGCGTCGTCGCGCACCAGCAGCGGCGGATTGACCTCGGTATAGCCGTGCTCTTCCGTGTGCGTGTCGAGCATGAACTGCCCGATCGCCCGCGACAGGCGCGCGATCCCACTTTGCAGCACGACGAAGCGCGAGCCGGAGAGCTTGGCCGCCTTCTCGAAATCCATCTGGCCGAGGGCCTCGCCCAGCTCGAAATGCTGCTTGGGGTCGTTGACGCCCTTGAGCAGCCCGCGCTCCTCCGGCTTCACGCCATGGACATGCAGCACGACATTGCCGTGCTCGTCGGCTCCGTCGGGCACGTCGTCGAAGGGCGCGTTCGGGATCGCGGCGAGCTTCTCGTCGAGCGCGTCCTTGGCGGCCTTCTCCTCGGCCTCCAGCGCCGGCTGCTGCTCCTTGAGCGCCGCGACCTCGGCCTTCAGCGTGTCGGCGAGCGCGACGTCCTTCGCGCCCATCGCCTTGCCGATCTCCTTGGAGAGCGCGTTGCGGCGTTCCTGCGTGGCCTGCGCCTTGGCGATCGACGAGCGGCGGACATCGTCGAGTGCGAGCAGCGAGGACGACAGCGGCGCCAGGCCCCTGCGCTCAAGCCCCTTGTCGAACGCCGCGGCGTTCTCGCGAATCCATCTGATGTCGTACATCGTCGTCCGGCCATGCCATCGCTGCGGAATACAGCGTCGCATGCTCTAGACCGGGATCGCGCGCGAGGGAACCACCCCTCGCGTCATTCCGGACGGCGGAGATCGATTACTCCGCCGCCTCCTCCTCCGCCTTCTTCGCCTCGCTCTTCTTCTCGACCCGGCGCACCGAAAACACCGAAAGCTCGTAGAGCAGCATCATCGGGATCGCGAGCATGAGCTGCGAGATCACGTCCGGCGGGGTCAGCACCGCCGCCACGACGAAGACGAAGACGATGGCGTAGCGGCGCTTTTCCTTCAGGAACTTCGAATCGATCATGCCGGCCTGCCCGAGCAGGGTCAGGATCACCGGCAGCTGGAAGGCGATGCCGAAGGCGAAGATCAGGGTCATGATCAGCGAGAGATATTCGCTGACCTTCGGCAGGAGCGCGATGCCGGCCTGCGTCTCGGTCGCGGCCTGCTGCATGCCGAGCGAGAACTTCATCAGCACCGGCATGGCGAAGAAGAAGACCAGCATGGCGCCAAGCGTGAAGAACGCCGGTGTTGCCATCAGGTACGGTGCAAACGCCGCCTTCTCGTTCTTGTAGAGGCCGGGCGCCACGAACTTGTAGACCTGCGTCGCGATCACCGGGAAGGCGAAGAAGCCGGCGCCGAAGGCCGCCACCTTGATATGGGTGAAGAGCAGCTCGAGCGGGCCGGTATAGATCAGCTGCGCATTGGCGGCGCTGCCGGCGGCCCAGACATAGGGCAGCACGAGGATGTTGTAGATCTGCGTCGAGAAGCCGAAGCAGACGAAGAACATCAGCAGGAAGGCGATCAGCGACTTGATCAGCCGCGAGCGCAGCTCGACCAGATGCTCGATGAGCGGTGCGCGCGAGGCCTCGATCTCGTCCTCGCCCTCGCGAGGATTGGCGACGCTCATGCGGAATTCTCCTCGCCCTTGGCGGTCTTGCGCTTGCGGGCGGCCGGCTTGGCGGGTTCAGCCGGAGCTGCGGCAGCGACCTTAGGCTTGCGCGCGGCTGCCTTCGGTGCCTTAGCCGGCGCAGCCACGACAGGCACCGGATCCGGTGCTTCAGCGACAGCCGGTGCTTCGGCGGCCTTGGCGCTGCGCTTGCGGACGGGCTTCGCCGGAGCGGGCTCGGCCGCGACCGCCGGGGCAACCGGCGCCGCGACGACCGGGGCCGCCGGCTCGGCTGCGGCCTTGCTCGCGCGCTTCGGCTTGTCGGCGGGCTTGGGCGTCTCGGCCGCGATCTGGACCGGCGGCAGAGGCTCAGGCGGCGGCAGCGAGGCGAGCTTGGCCTCGGCCTCCTTCAGCGCGGCCTCGTCCGGCTTCGGCGCATCGGGCTTGGAAGCCTCGAAGTCCTTGATCGAGTCGATCGGCTTGAAATCATTGTTCAGCGCGCTCGACACCGATCCGCCGACATCCTCGACCTGCTTCTTCAGGTCGGCGAGCTCGGCCTCGCGCATCGCGTCGTTGAACTGCCCCTGGAACTCCGAGGCCATGCGCCTGACACGGCCAATCGTCTGGCCGACCGTGCGCAGGGCCTTGGGCAGGTCCTTCGGGCCGATAACGACCAGCGCCACCGCGCCGATCAGCACCATCTCGCTCCAGGCGATGTCGAACATCGACGGCTCGTCCTCTCAAGCCTGCCCCCGAAGGGGCAGCGGCATCAGGCCTTGTGCTCGGCCTTGGCCTGGGCCTGGGCAGCGGCGTTGTCGGCATTCGTCTGGTCGATCACCTTGGGATCGACGGTCGTAGCGGTCGGCGCCGCCGTCTCGTCATCCTCGGCCATGCCCTTCTTGAACGATTTGATGCCCTTGGCGACGTCGCCCATCAGCTCGGAAACCTTGCCGCGTCCGAACAGCAGCATCACGATGACGCCGACGACGATCCAGTGCCAAATGCTCACGCCACCCATGGCGAAACTCCTCCGAAATTGCGTCGACCGGGGCAGGCCCCAACCAAGTCCTTGTCCGGTCGATTGTTCGGCGGCGGAACCTATTGATCCGCAGCCGGAAACACAAGGACTTCATCCGACGGAATCTCGACCCCGATCTCGTCGCCCACCGCGATCTCGTCAGAGAGCGGCGCCCGCACCGACAGGGCCCGATCGAAGCCGTCGACCCTCACCTGCAGATGGTCGGCCTCCCCGAGGAAGCGCCGGCCGATCAATCGCCCACGCAGGTAATAGCCCTTCGGCACGATACGAACGCGGTGCGGCCGGATGCAGGCAATGGCGGCCGCGCCCTCCGCGATCCCCGGCGCTGCGAAGCGGCCGAACGGGGTATCGACGGCTCCATCGGAAACCCGCCCCTCGACCTCGGTTAAGTCGCAGAAAAATCGGGCGGCAAAGAGGCTGGCAGGCTGCCGGTAGAGTTCCTCGCCGGTGCCGATCTGGACGATCCGGCCGGCCCGCATCAGCACGATCCGGTCGGCAATCCGCATCGCGTCCTCGGGATCATGCGTGACGATGATCGAGGTCGCACCGGTCTCCTCCAGCAGGGCTGCGGTCTCGTCGCGCACCACATCGCGCAGACGCCGGTCGAGATTGGAGAACGGCTCGTCCATCAAGAGCACGCCCGGCCGCGGCGCGATCGCACGCGCCAGCGCCACGCGCTGCTGCTCGCCGCCCGAGAGCATATGCGGATAGGCATCGGCGAGTTCCGCGAGACCGACCCGCCCCAGCGCCCGCAAGGCGGTCGCATCGGCCGCGGCCGGAGCCTGGCCGCGCAGGCCGAAGCGGACATTCTCGCGCACCGAAAGATGCGGAAACAGGGCATAGTCCTGGAAGACGAAGCCGACGCCGCGATGCTCGGGCTCGACGAAACGATCGGGGTTGGAGACGTCACGCCCTTCCAGCAGGACGCGGCCGGCGCTCGGCCGCTCGACCCCGGCCGCGAGCCTGAGCAGCGTCGTCTTGCCGCAGCCGGATTGGCCGAGAAGCGCGACGATCTCGCCGGGTTTGACGGAAAGCGAGACATCGGACAGCGCCGTCACCGAACCGAAGCGTTGCGTCACGCCCTCGAAGCCGAGCGCCATCGGGATCGCCGCCCCGGCCGTGCCGCGCCGGCCCCAGCCGAGCCATCCTGATTTGGTTTCGCTCTGCGCCAATGCCCTGCTCCACCTATCCAAATTTGCGCTGTCATCCCGGGCGACCGAAGGGAGACCCGGGATCCATGCCGGAGCGCATCCAGCAGAAGCTCAGGCATGGATCCCGGATCGGCGCCGCTGACGCGGCTCGTCCGGGATGACATACGGAGGGGAGCAGCGACCTCAGCGTGCGCCCTCACCCCTGTTGCGATCCGCCTTCGCCGTCGTCAAGCGGGCTGAACAGATCGCCGAGCGGGTCCTCGTCGTCGCGCAAGCCCGGATCGTCGTCGGGAACGGGCACGGCGAGGTCGCGCGTCAGCCGCCCCTCGATGAAGCCCGTGCCCTTGAGTTCCTCGAGTCCCGGCAGGTCGTCGATGCGATCGAGCCCGAAATGATCGAGGAAGCCCGGCGTCGTCCCGTAGGTGATTGGCCGCCCCGGCGAGCGCCGCCGCCCGCGCAGGCGCACCCAGCCCGCCTCGAGCAGGATGTCGAGCGTGCCCTTGGCGGTGGCGACGCCGCGGATCTCCTCGATCTCGGCCCGCGTCACCGGCTGGTGATAGGCGATGATCGACAGCACCTCGAGCGCAGCCCGCGACAGGCGCCGCGGCGGTTCCGCCTCGGCCGCGAGCAGATAGCCGAGATCCGGCGCCGTGCGAAAGGCCCAGCCGCCGGCAACCTGGCGCAGATTGACCCCACGCAGCGCATAGCTTTCGACAAGCCGCGCCAGCACCTGATCGATCGCGATGCCGGCCGGAATCGCGCGCCCGAGCGCATCAGTGGTCAGCGGCGCGGCCGAAGCAAACAGAAGCGCCTCGACGACGCGCACCGCCTGCGCAAAGGCCTCCGCCCCGCCATCGGCCTCGACATCCCCGGACTCAGCCGCCGCGCCGGTCATGAAGCATCCTTGGCCGCGAAGGGCAGGCCTTCGGGCCGGGCCGAGCGGCGGCGCACCTGAATCGGCGCGAAGGCCTCATCCTGGCGGAGGTCGATCACCCCTTCCCGCACCATCTCGAGCATCGCCGACAGGGCTGAAGCCCGCACCGTCGCCCGCATCTCCCGCGCCGGCAGGCCGTGCGCCATCATGTATTGCATCAGGTAGCCGTCGAGCTCGGTCCAGTCTCCGGCCTCCCCGACCAGCCGCTGCAACGCCTCGCGCGCCTCGACCAGCGACCAGACGGCGCGGTGGCCGACCGAGATATGGCCCTGCACCCGCTTCTGCCGCTGCTGGGCATAGGCCGCGAGCAGATCGTAGAGCTCGGCCTCCCAGACCGGCCGGGCGCCGGCAACGATCTCCTCCGGCGCGCCGCGGGCGAACACGTCCTGCCCCAGCCGCTCGCGCGCCGAAAGCTTGTTGGCGGCAGCGCGGATCGCTTCCAGCCGGCGCAGTCGCAAGGCGAGAGCGGTCGCGAGATCGGCGGCGCTCGGCTCCTCGCCCCTGGGCGGTTCCGGCAGCAGCAGGCGCGACTTCAGATAGGCGAGCCAGGCCGCCATCACGAGATAGTCGGCCGCAAGTTCGAGACGCAGCGCCCGCGCCTCCTCGACGAAGGTGAGGTACTGCTCGGCCAGCGCCAGGATCGAAATGCGGTGCAGGTCGACCTTCTGCCGGCGCGCGAGATCGAGCAGCAGATCGAGCGGCCCTTCATAGCCGTCGACATCGACGACGAGCGAAGGCTCGCCCGCGCGCTCAGTGCGGTCTTCCTCGAATGGCAATTCGGCCGTCATGAGCCTCAGCCCCTACATCCCATACGCGCCGTCATCCCGGGCGACCGAAGGGAGACCCGGGATCCATGCCGGAACCTCTATCGGCCAAGCTCAGGCATGGATCCCGGATCTTCGCTTCGCTCCGTCCGGGATGACTGCACTTGGGAAAATTACATGCCCCAAGGTAGATTCGGCCGTTCAGGCGCTCAAGGCAAGCGCGGCCGACACTTCGGCGCGCGCGGCCTCCAGATCGACCGGCTCCGGCTCATGCCGGATGCGGCCGAGGGCGGCGGCGGCGCGGCGGGCGCGGGCGCCGGTCATCTCCGGCACGGCCCCGGCGACGGCGATCATCTCGTCCATGATGCCGTGGCAATGCAGGATGACATCGACCCCGGCACGGATCGCGGCGCGCGACTTCGCCTCGAACGAGCCCGACAGCGCCTTCATCGAGATGTCGTCGGTCATGATCAACCCGTCGAAGCCGAGCTCGCCGCGCATGATCTCGCGCACGATCTTCCGCGAGATCGTCGCCGGGTTCTTCGCGTCGAGCGCTGTGAAGACGAGATGCGCGGTCATCGCCAGCGGCATGTCGGCGAGATGCCGGAACGGCCGGAAATCATGCCCCCGCAATTCGTCCAGCGAGGCGTCGACGATCGGCAGGTCGTGATGGCTGTCGGCGCGCGCCCGGCCGTGGCCGGGCATATGCTTGACGACCGGCAGCACGCCGCCGGCGATCAGCCCCTCGGCGGCGGCCCGGCCGAGCCGCGCGACCTGATCGGGGTCATGAGCATAGGCCCGGTCGCCGATCACGTCATGGCTGCCGGCGACCGGCACGTCGAGCACCGGCAGGCAATCGACATCGATGCCGACTTGTCTCAGGTCATGCGCCATCAGGCGGGCGCTGAGGCGGACGATCTCGCGCTGGCGGATGGGATCGTTGATCGCGAGGAAGGCGCGCGCCGACTGGTATTTCGGCCAGTTCGGCGGCCCCATGCGCTGGACCCGCCCGCCCTCCTGATCGATCAGGATCGGCGCGTGCCAGCCAACGGTCTCGCGCATCTCCGCCGTCAGCGCCGCAGTCTGCTCGGGCGTCTGCGTGTTGCGCTTGAAGACGATGAAGCCCCAGGGCCTGGCGTCGCGGAAGAAGGCCCGCTCGTCAGCGGTGAGGCTCGTGCCGAGGCAGCCGGCGATGAAGGCGCGCGATGTCATGACATCGGGTTACGACATCGGCCCGAAAAGGCAAATGCGGTTTTCGGACCAGGCCGATGCGGGAAAGCAATGGCGAGGAGGCACCGTCATCGCCTCACCTTCGACGTCATCCCGGACAAGCCGCCTTCGGCGGCGCCGATCCGGGATCCATGCCGGAGCGCGTCCGGCATGGTTCAGGCGGATCCCGGGTCTCCCTACGGTCGCCCGGGATGACACGCCTTGGCGGGAAAGGTCCCTCACTTCACCTGCTGGTAGTTCTGCGCGTTGAAGGCGTCGAAGGGCAGTTCGGCGATGCGGAACCAGAGCTGTTCCTTCTTCCAGTACGGCAGGAAGGAATCGTAGAAGGTCTTGAAATTGGCGTTGCTGGCGGCGAGTTCGCCATACATGGCGAAAGCCTCCTTGAACGCCGCCGTCATCACCTCCTGCGGGAAGGGCCGCAGCTCCGCGCCCGTGCCGGCGAGGCGAATCAGCGCGTCGGGGTTGTTGTGGTCGTACTTGGCCAGGCAGTTCATGTTGGCCTCGGCGCAGGCCGCCTCGACGATCGCCTTGTAGGAGGCCGGCAGTTCGTTCCACTTGTCCTGGTTGGCGAGGAAGCTGACATTCGCGTTCCCCTCCCAGAAGCCGGGATAGTAATAGTACTTGGCGACCTTCACGAAGCCGAGCTTCTCATCGTCATAGGGACCGGAGAACTCGACGGCATCGAGCGTGCCGCGCTCCAGCGCCGGATAGATGTCGCCGCCGCCGATGGTCTGCGGCACGACGCCGAGGCGCGCCATGATCCGCCCGCCAAGGCCGGCGATCCGGAACTTCAGGCCCTTCAGGTCCTCCAGCGACTTGATCTCCTTGCGGAACCAGCCGCCCATCTGCGCGCCGGTATTGCCCGACGGGATGGTGTGGATGTTGTAGCCTTTCATGAAGGCACGGCAGAGTTCGAGCCCGCCGCCCTGGTAAAGCCAGGCATTCTGCTGGCGGGCATTGAAGCCGAAGGGCAGCGAGGTCTCGAAGGCGAAGGCCGGGTCCTTGCCGATATAGAAGCTCGCCAGCGTATGGCTGCACTCGACGGTGCCATTCTGCACGGCGTCGAGTGCCTGCAGCGGCGGCACGATCTCGCCGGGCGCGAAGACCTGGATCTGGAAATTGTTGTCGGTCGCCTCGGCCACGCGCTTCGCGACATGGGTCGAGATGCCATAGAGCGTGTCGAGGCTCTTGGGATAGCTCGAGGTCAGGCGCCAATTGATCTTGGGCTGCGACTGGGCGACAGCCGGCGCGGCGATGGCGGCGCTGCCGGCTGCACCTGCGGCAGCGGCCTTGACGAACTTGCGGCGATCCATGGGTTACCTCCAGCGTTCGGACGGCTGCCCCTTCGGGGCAAGCCTCGCGTTGTTGGGGAGGCTACTCGCATGGCCGAACGCATGAAACAAGCGCGGCGGCGCACCCTGTCATGCGTCTGATTCAAATGAAAACGGCGGCGCCCGATGGGCACCGCCGTCCGATCTCGTCGTGGGCCGATCGGATCAGTTCTTGGCGATGAAGCACTGTCCGCCGGCCGCCTGGAGCGCCGTGCACATCGAGGTCGCGTCCTCGCGGGAATACGGCCCGACGCGCAGGCGGAAGACGGTCTTGCCGCCCGCCAGCTCCGTCTTGCGGATGATCGGTGCCTGGCCGCCGAGCTGCTGCGGGTACTTGCGCTGGAGCGCCGCGAAGGTCGCGCGGGCCTCGGCATCGCTGCCGGGGGCGCCGAGCTGCACCACGAAATCGCCCGTTCCGGCGCGGACGGCGGCCGTCGCCGGGGCCGGCGGCACGGCCGCGGGAGCCGGAGCAGCGGCGGCGAGACGCGTCGGTGCGACCGGGGTGGTGGCGGCGGGCGGCGTCGTGGCGCGTTCCTGGACCTTCGGCGCGGCAGCCGCGACCGGAGCCGAAGCGGGACGCTGCGAGGCCGGGTTCGTCGCCTGGCTGGCGAGCGAGCGGCTCGGCGCCGAGCCGGTCGCGATCGGGCTGTCGATGGCGACCGGATTCTGCACCGGCGTGCCATCGGGGCGGATCGCGACGGTGCGGACCTTGCGCGGCTCGCCGAGACCCGGCACCGGCGGCATCGGGGTCAGTGCCGGCTCCGGCGGGATGATGCTGCGCTCGGGCGTGGTGGGGGCGGCGGCGAGCGCGTTACCCGCACCGGAGATCGGCCCCGGCATGACCACGCGCGGCGGCATTGAGCGGGCGGCCTGCTGGACGTCGACCGGCTGCTCCTCGTTGTTCACGACCTTGCTCTGCGCCTGGGGGGCGTCAGGGCTGCGCTCGTAGATCTGCTTGTTCTGATTCGGGATTTCGGCGCCGCCCGGATTGGCGGGAGCGACCTTGACCGGCCCGGAATCGGCCGTGATCACCGGAGGCTGGCCATCCTTCGTGGCCGAGCCGCCGCGCAGAGTGAAGGCAGCGCCGACACCGACGAGGCCGACGGCGATGACCGCCGCAGCCGCCCAGAGCCCCTTGCGCGAACGGCGCGGCTCCAGGTCGGGCATGTCATCTTCGCTATAATCCGGCGTCGGAGCGCCCTGCTGATGGGCATGACCATAGTCGTAGGCCGGCTCTTCATGCGCATAGGCGGCCGGAGCCTGGCGGTATTGCGCACCCTCGTCGAGATCGCGCGGCGCAGCTGCCCCCTGGATCGCAGCCGGACGAGCGTAGGGCAGCGGCTCGGGCAGGTCGAAATCGGGCTGATAGTCAGGCTGAGGAGCCGGCGGCGTCGGCGCCCGCACAGGCGCTTCCGCCCGGCGCGGCTGGGTACTGCGCAGCAGCGCCTCGAACTCGTCGAGCGCGCCGCGCATCTCGGCTGGCGGCTGGCTCACCTCGGGAACGGCCGGCGCCGGCTGCTGCGGCACGACCTCGAAGCTCGGCTCCTGGCGCGCGACAGGGCGCGGCGACTGGCGCCGCTCGGCGAAGATATCCTTGAGCGGATCGTCCTGCCCGACGATCCGGGTCAGTTCCGCAAGCGGGTCGGCCTGCTGCCCAGGGCGGGGCGCCTGCCCTGCTCCGCGCAGCTGGCGCTCGAGATCTTCGAGATCGAGCGCGAAACGGTTCCTAGCTGGCTCACTCATGGTACGATCCATTCCAGCACAAGCCGCTTCCTCCTATGGAAGAACCGGGAACTCTGTGCGGTCAACCTGACCTTGTGCGCGCCGCCGGAAAGACCTTTCCGTCAGCGCATCTCTTCCGGCGCCGCAACTCCGGCGACAGCCAGACCGGAAGCAAGGACGCTGCGCACCGCGTGCACAAACGCCAATCTTGCCAAGGTCGACTTTCGATCAGTTTGATTAACGAACCGTAATTGCGGCGAGTCTTTGCCCTTGTTCCAGAGCGAATGGAAGGCGCTCGCCAGCTCGTGGACGAAGAAGGCGACGCGATGCGGCTCATGCGCGGCGGCTGCGCCCTCGATGATTCGCGGATAGGATGCGAGCATCTTGACGATGCCGACTTCCGCCTCGTCGGTCAGGATCGACAGGTCGGCCCCGGCCAGCGCCGGCGTCGACAGGTCGAGGTCCGGGAACGCCTCGCGGGCCTGCCGGAAGATCGAGGCGCAGCGCGCATGCGCGTACTGGACGTAGAAGACCGGGTTGTCCTTCGACTGCTCGACGACCTTGCCGAGATCGAAATCCAGCGTCGCGTCATTCTTGCGGAAGATCATCATGAAGCGCACCGCATCGCGGCCGACCTCGTCGATCACCTCGCGCAGCGTGACGAAATCGCCGGAGCGCTTCGACATGCGCACCTGCTCGCCGTTCCGCAGCAGGCGCACGAGCTGGCAGAGCTTGACGTCGAGCGAGCCCTGCCCGTTCGTCACCGCCTTCACGGCCGCCTGCATGCGCTTGACATAGCCGCCATGGTCGGCGCCCCAGACGTCGATCATCTCGGGGAAGCCGCGCACGAACTTGGAGCGGTGATAGGCGATGTCGTTGGCGAAATAGGTGTAGCTGCCATCCGACTTCAGCAGCGGCCGGTCGACGTCGTCGCCGAACTTGGTGGCCCGGAACAGCGTCTGCTCGCGGTCCTCCCAATCCTCGTCCTTCTGGCCCTTCGGCGGCGGCAAACGGCCCTCATAGACCAGGTCGCGCGCGCGCAGGTCCTCGATGGTCTGATGCACGGCATTCGTATCGCCGTCCCGCCCCTGCAGCGAACGCTCCGAGAAGAAGAGCTCGTGGACAACGCCGAGCGCAGCGAGATCGTCGCGGATCATCGCCATCATGCCGTCGATCGCCGCCTGCCGGACGAGCGGCAGCCAGTCCCATTCGGCCTTGTCGCGCAAAGCCGGGCCATACTGCTCGGCGAGCGCCTTGCCGACCGAGACCAGATAATCGCCGGGATAGAGCCCCTCGGGAATCGCGCCGATATCCTCGCCCAGCGCCTCGCGATAGCGCAGGAAGGCGGAGCGGGCGAGCACATCGACCTGCGCGCCGGCATCGTTGATGTAGTATTCGCGGGTGACGTCATGGCCGGCAAAGGCGAGCAGGCTCGCCAGCGCATCGCCGAACACCGCGCCACGGCCATGGCCGACATGCATCGGCCCGGTCGGGTTGGCCGAGACGTACTCGACATTGACCTTCGGCTCGGGCTTTGGTGCGCCGCGCCCGTAATCCAGCCCAGCCTCGATCGCCGCCTTCAGAACCGCCGTGAACACGGCCGGCTGCAGCGTCAGGTTGATGAAGCCGGGGCCGGCGATCTCCGCCTTGATGATCTCCGGGTCCTTGGACAGCTCCTCGACCAGCAGCGTCGCCAGCGCGCGCGGGTTGGTGCCGGCATCCTTGGCCAGAACCATCGCAGCATTGGTGGCGAGATCGCCATGGGCCGGGTCCTTGGTCGGCTCGACCACGACGCGCGCGAGATTGAGGCCGGCCGGAAGCGCGCCTCGCTCGGCCAAAGCCGAGAGCGCAGCGTGAAGACGGGCGGAATAGATCTCGAACAGGTTCATTGCGGCCACGATTGCGGATGGAAAGCCGCCCGGCCCTATCGCAGCGAGGGGGTGGCGTCAAACAGGCGGCGGTGCTCGTCGAGCGCGTACCAGTCCGTCATGCCCGCGATATAGTCGGCGATACGCCGGGCGCGGCGGTGCTCGTCGAGCGGATCGCAACCCGCCGCCCATTCCTCCGGCATCGCCGCCGGATCGGCGCTGAAGCGCTCGAACAGCTCGCGCACGACCTGCGCCGCATCGGCCCGGATCGGCGCGATGCGCGGGTGGCGATACATGTTGGGATAGAGGAAGCCCTTGATATCGCGGTCGGCCTTCTCGATCACCGGCGAGAAGGCGATGACGGGAGCATTCGCCCGCCGGATCGCATCCGCATCATCGGGCATCAATTCGGTCAGGCGCCGCTGCGATTCCGCGATCACGTCTTCGACGAAGCGCGTGATAACCCGCCGCACCAGCTCGTTGGTGGCGCGCGCCCGCTCCAGCCCCGGATGACGCCGCTCGATCTCGTCGAGCAGTTCGGCCAGGAACGGCACGGCCCGAAGCTCGGCATGCCCGAACAGCCCGGCCCGCAACCCGTCGTCGATATCATGAGCGTTGTAGGCGATGTCGTCGGCCAGCGCCGCGGCTTGCGCCTCCGCCGAGGCATAGCTGTCGAGCCAGAGGTCCTGACGCTCCTGATACTCGACGATCGCGACCGGGATGCCGCTCTTGGCATAGCGCGCCGTCGGTTTGCCTTCGTGGTCGAGCAGCGGGCCGTTATGCTTGACCAGCCCTTCGAGCGTCTCCCAGCTCAGGTTGAGCCCGTCGAAATCGGCATAGCGCCGCTCCAGCCGCGTCACGATCCTGAGCGTCTGGGCGTTGTGGTCGAAGCCGCCGAACCCGGCCATGCATTCTTCCAGCGCGTCCTCGCCGGTATGGCCGAAGGGCGTGTGGCCGAGGTCATGCGCCAGCGCCAGCGCTTCGGCCAGATCCTCGTCGAGGCCGAGTGCGCGTGCCAAAGCGCGGGCGATCTGCGCCACCTCGATCGTATGGGTCAGGCGCGTGCGGTAATGGTCGCCCTCATGCGAGACGAAGACCTGCGTCTTGTGCTTCAGCCGGCGGAAGGCGGTCGAATGGATGATGCGATCGCGGTCGCGCTGGAACTCGCCGCGCGTCGCCGAAGCCGGCTCCGCCACCAGCCGGCCGCGGCTCGTCGTCGAGCGGCAGGCATAGGGCGCGCGCCAGCGCTCCCCCGGCTCGGTGCGGGACGCGAAGGAAAAGCCGGAAGGCTGGTTCTGTGGATGCGGCATGGCTGCCCCGTCGCGCGCCCGAGCTTGTAGAGGCGCTGCCGGGCCATTACCTTCCCGGGTAACCAGGGTGCAAGGCGCATCTGCCCAAGGAGCCCCGAATATGTCGACCGATCTTGCGGTCAACCCGCGCGGCATCGCGGTCACCGCAAATGCCGCCAAACGAATTCTCTCGGTGATGGCGCAGGAGCCGCCGGGCTCGATGCTGCGCGTCAGCGTCGCCGGCGGCGGCTGCTCCGGCTTCCAGTACATCTTCGACGTCGATCGGGAGAAAGCGGCGGACGATCTCGTCATCGAGCGCGACGGCGCGACCGTCCTGATCGACGAAACCTCGCTCGACCTGCTCGAAGGCTGCACGATCGACTTCGTCGACGACCTGATCGGCCAGTCCTTCCGCATCACCAATCCGAATGCGACGAGTTCCTGCGGCTGCGGGACGTCCTTCGCTGTCTAGGGCTTAGGCGACGCGCCCGGTTGCGCGCTTCAGGACGGGCTTGCCGTACTGGCCGAGACGGGCGATCTCGGAATCGAGCACGACCTCGCCGAAGACCCTGACGAGATCGCGGTCGAGTTTTCCGCCCATCGCGACGAGCACCGCATAGGCATCCCCCGGCGACATCGGCGGCTTGTAGCTGCGCCGCTCGATCAGCGCGGCATAGACGTCGCAAATGGTGATGATCCGCACCGGGTCAGGGATGTCGCCGCCGCTGAGCCCATGCGGATAGCCCGAGCCGTCGAGATATTCGTGATGCGACAGCACCGCGGTGAGGACCAGCGGCGCGAAGCCCCCTTGCGCGACCAGCATGCCATGGCCATCGCCCGGGTGCCGGCGCATCACCTCGCGTTCCGCCGGCGACAGGCCCGCAGGCTTGCGCAATATCTCGAGGGGAATCCGGGCCTTGCCGATATCGTGCAGGACCGCCGCCTCGGCGATCAGCCGCCGGTCGGCCTCGCGGAAGCCGAGCCGATGCGCGAAGGCCGCCGCCAGGCCGGAAACGAGCAGGCAATGCTGGTAGGTGGCATCATCGTGCCGCCACACCATGTCGAGCCAGGCGTTGAGATCGCCGCCATCGGCGGCGCGGTTGAGCGCGGTGACGCTGTCCTCGATCGCCTTCGCCGGCAATCCGACGCCGGTCTCAGCCGCCCCCATCAGATCGGCGAACGCCGCCGAGGCCGCCACGAAGCGCCGCCCCAGCGCCGCCGCGTCATCGGTCTGGTCCGACGGGGCCAGCAGCAGACCGACCTTGTCGAGCAGCACGGCCGTTGAGACATCCGCCGGCAGGATATCCGTCGCGCCGAGCGCATTGGCCTGAATCTGGCAGCGGCTCGACATATCGCGGAGCAGGAAGATGCAATGCGAACCGGCATGCAGGCGCGGCGCGAGCGCCGCACGAGCCGCCTCGATGCTCAATCGTTCGGACAGGTCGAGATCGACGACGAGAAGACCAGCGCCGTCATACGGGACATCCCCACCAGGCGACAGCGCCGTGCACGGCCCCCAGATCGAGAGAACCCGCTGCAACGCCTGACGGCGTTCGTCGTGATCACTGAGCAGAAGAACGATGACGCGGCCTCCAGAGAAGCCAACATCTGAAAACCGCGCGGATTGATGAACCGTAAAGCCCGCTGCGAATACTCGGGCCTATCACGAATAAAAACCGTGCAAGAAAACGTCGCTCAGGAAAAACCGAAGGAGCGGCTGCCCCCTCGCTCCCTTCGCGCCTCAGTGCGCCGCCGTCGCGGCCACGTCCTGCTCGAGATGAATCTCGGCAGCCATCAGCCCCTTCGGTCCGGGGCCATAGCGCACCAGCACCGTCTGTCCCGGCACCAGCTCGACGAGGCCGTAGCGGCGCAGCGTCTCCATATGCACGAAGATATCGGGCGCACCCTCGCCCTTCGAGACGAAGCCGAAGCCGCGCAGGCGGTTGAACCACTTCACCTCCATGCGCTCCAGCCCGCTCGTCGGCGAAACCGCGACATTGGTGCGCGCCATCGGCATCTCGGAGGGGTGGCGGCCAACGGACGTGTCGATCGAGAGCACGCGCACCGCCTGGCGGCCCCGCTGCTTCTCGACGGCTTCGAGCACGATGCGAGCCCCTTCCGCTATCGTATTGAATCCATCACGCTTCAGGATCGTGACATGGAGGAGCACATCGGCGCCGCCCGCCTCCGGCACGACGAAGCCATAGCCCTTGGAGACATCGAACCACTTGACGTAGCCAATGACCTCGACCGGCACCTCTGTCGCGTGGCTGCCCGCCCCATCGAGCCGCATGACGCGATTGAGTGACTGGATGGGACCCATCGGTGGCCGCCCGCTCTCACCGAATTCGTCGGACATGTGCCGCTCACCCCCACGCGCAACGCTTGATTCGTGCTGTCACGATACCATTGCTGCCGATTCAGGATACAGCCCCGAAAAATTCGTCCACATCATCCGGTGCCCGGACAATCGGGCGGATCAGCTCATCGCCCGACGCGTAACGGCTGAGACCAAGCCCGTGGCATGATGCCGAAACGCCACATCATCGGGATTCGCCATGCTCGACCTGCCTACGCTCGCGCTCTTCACCGCCGCGGCGGCGGTTCTGACAGCCACGCCCGGCCCCGACATGCTGCTGATCGCCTCGCGCAGCCTGAGCCAGGGCCGGATGGCCGGCCTCCTCACCTATGCCGGCATTGCGATAGGCAGCTACCTCCAGGCCTTCGCCGCGGCCTTCGGCCTGTCCCAGCTCTTCATCCTCGTGCCCACGGCCTATGACGTGCTGCGCTGGGTCGGCGCGGCCTATCTCGCCTATCTCGCCTGGACGACCTTGCGCTCGCAGGCACCGCTCTTCGCGCCCGGCCGCGTCGCCGCCGTCCCGCTGCGCCGCATCTTCCTGCAAGGCCTCTGGACCAACCTGCTCAATCCGAAGATGGCGCTGTTCATGTTGGCGCTGCTGCCGCAGTTCCTGAAGCCGGAACTGGGCTCGATCACGCTTCAGGTCATCGTTCTCGCGACGATCCTGAACGTCATGGGCTTCCTGACGAACGGCATCGTCATCCTTGCAGCGAGTCGCATCGGCCAGGCGCTGGCCAGCCGGCCGGCTCTCGCGCGCCTGCCGCAAAGGCTGATGGGCGCGGTCTTCGGCGGACTGGCGGTCAGGCTCGCGCTCGCCTCGCGCGATTAGGCCCGCAATGCGCCGAGCACCGCACCGCTCTCGGCGCGGATGACAAGGTCCGCGATCGGGTCGAGCTCCGTCGGCTCGCGGTTGAGAATGACGAGCTTCGCACCCTGCCGCTTGGCGATCACCGGCAGGGTCGCCGCCGGATAGACCACCAGCGACGAGCCGACGACGAGAAAGAGGTCGCATTCCAGCGCCAGTAACTGTGCCCGCTTCATCGCCTCCTGCGGCATCGCCTGCCCGAAGGAGATCGTCGCCGATTTCACCGGCCCGGCGCAGATCATGCACTCCGGCGGCTCGCCGGTGGCCTCAAAGACGGGCCGGATCGCCACCAACTCGTGCCGCCAGCCGCAGGTCAGGCAGGTCGCATAGGTGCCGTTGCCATGCAGCTCGATCACCCTCTCCTCAGGCACGCCCGAAGCCTGGTGCAGGCCATCGATGTTCTGGGTGACGATGGCGGGCGAGTGTCCCTCGGCTACCAGGCGGGCCAGCGCCCGATGGCCGCTGTTCGGCGCTGCCCCGCGATAATGATCGTCCATCGTGAACTTGCGGCGCCAGGCCTCGATGCGGACCTCGCGGCTCTCTACGAAGGCGTCGTAGGGAATCGGCTTGTTGACCATCCAGGGCGAGCCGGGCGTGCGAAAATCCGGAACGCCCGATTCCGTCGAGATGCCGGCGCCGGTGAAGCTGACGATATCGTCCGCCTCGTCGAGCAGTTCCTGCAACGCGGCGATGGCATCCTCGGTTTCATCCTGCATGCGTCGGCCCGGTCGCTGAATTGGAAGTCTCCCAGATATGGCGCGGGTTTGTTGCGCTTCCAAGGCGATTGACGGAAAGCCGCGCACGCCGCAAATCAGAGGCACCATGCCGACGACCGCCAGCGCCCAGCTCAATCCCGATCTCATCGAGACCGGCACGCCGCCGATCCCGGAGGCGCAAGGCTGGGCGCGCGCCTATGGCGGAGCCCGCGGCCCGCTCATCGACCTCTCGCAGGCGGTGCCCGGCGCCCCGCCCCCAGTGACCCTGCTCGAGAAGCTCGCAGCGGCCGCGGCCGAGCCCGGCAGCACGCGCTATGGCGGCATCACCGGCGATGCGGCCTTGCGCGAGGCCTATGCCGCCGAGATCTCGCGCATCTACGGCACAGCCTTCGCGCCGGCCGAGGTCGCGATCACCTCGGGCTGCAACCAGGCCTATGTCGTGACGATGATGGCGCTGGCGCGGGCCGGCGACAACGTGCTGCTGCCGACGCCCTGGTATTTCAACCACGAGATGACGCTGACCATGCTCGGCGTCGAGGCCCGCCCGCTGCCCTGCGCGCCGGAGGCCGGATTCGTGCCGGATGTCGCGACTGCCGAGGCGCTGATCGACGACCGCACGCGCGCCATCGTGCTCGTCACCCCCAACAACCCGACCGGCGCGGTCTATCCGCCGGAGACCATCGCCGCCTTCGCCGCGCTCTGCGCGAAGCGCGGCATCTGGCTGGTGCTCGACGAGACCTATCGCGATTTCCTGCCTGCGGATGTTGCCAAGCCGCATGAGGTCTTCGCGACAACGAGCTGGCAGGATTCGGTGATCGGCCTCTACAGCTTCTCGAAGGCCTATGCGATTCCGGGTTGGCGTCTTGGCGCGATCACGGCCGGTGAACCAGCGCTCGCCCAGATCGGCAAGGTGCTGGACTGCGTCCAGATCAGCCCGGTCCGGGCCGGGCAGGCGGCGGTCACCTGGGGCATCGACGGCATCCGCGACTGGCGCGAACGTAACCGCGCCGAGATCAACGCCCGCGCCGATCTCTTCCGGCAGGCAATGGCGCCGCTGAACGGTTGGCGCGTGCTTTCGGCCGGCGCCTATTTCGCCTATGTCGCCCACCCGTTCGAGGGTGTGAAGGCGGCAGAGGTGGCGCGCCGGCTCGTCGAGGATTGCGGCGTGCTCGCCCTGCCAGGTCCCTATTTCGGTCCCGGACAGGAGAACCACCTGCGCATCGCCATCGCCAATGTCGCGGCCGACAGGATCGAAGGGCTGCGCGAGCGGCTGACGGGGTTTTCGCTCTGACCTGAAGCCAGCTGTACCGTCATGCTCGCCCTTGTGGCGAGCATCCACGTCTTGAACACGGATTGCATTGGCGCAGACGTGGATGGTCGGGACAAGCCCGACCATGACGGGAAAGCTCTGGCGACACCGGGCTTACCGGAACAGCGCCGCGTAACGGTCGCGATAGGCCCAGACCAGCATCGAGCCCAGCACCACGAGGATGACCGCGACCGGCAGGCCCTGCGGGTTGATCGTGGCATGGAACAGCACGATCACCGCCATCACGGGGGCGATCAGCGCCAGCCCGAAGGCCGGCACGACATTCGAGATCAGGCTGAGCGCGCCGGTCAGGTTGATCGCCTTGATGAAGGGCCAGATGAAGCCTGAATCCTGCAAGGCGGTCTCGAAGACGACGCCGCGCGGGCTGGTCGGCGGATGGATCAGGTTCGCGCCCGTGGCGAGCCACCAGAAGCCGTCGACGGCGCTGATCAGGAAGATCACCCCGAGCAGGACGCGCGGGATGGTGACGAGGAAGAAGGTCTTCATGGAGATCCGGACCGTTGGAAGGAAGGACCCCGGCAGCGCCGGAGCCATCCTTGGTCGCCTCAGCCGCGCACCGGGTTCAATCGGCGCGGCAGAAAATCGGATCGTTCGGCCTGAGAGTCCGACTGGAAATTCCATGAGCCCTCATCCTGAGGAGCCGCGGCAGCGGCGTCTCGAAGGATGCTTCAGGAGGCTCCGGAATCCGCTGGACCATCCTTCGAGACGGCCCTGCGGGCCTCCTCAGGATGAGGGCTTCCATTTCAAGCGGCCACCGAGGCGGCGTCGATCTTCGAATGCAACGATTTCGAGCCGCGCCTTTATCATTCCGGGGCTTCGCGTGAAGGAAAAACCCGGAATGACAGGGCCACTCCTCACATCGTCGCGCCGATCTGCCAGGGCACGTATTCGGCGTCGCCATAGCCGAGCTCTTCGGACTTCGAGCGCTCGCCCGAGGCGATCTTCAGCAGCTTGTCGAAGATCTCGCGACCCTTCTGCTCCAGCGAGACGCCGTCGAGCACATCGCCGCAATTGATGTCCATGTCATCGATCATCTTCTCATAGATCGGCGTATTGGTCGCGAGCTTCACCGAGGGCGTCGGCTTGCAGCCATAGGCCGAGCCGCGCCCGGTGGTGAAGGCGAGGATGTTCGAGCCGCCGGCCACCTGCCCGGTCGCCGCGACGGGATCGTAGCCGGGCGTGTCCATGTAGACGAAGCCCCTCGCCTTCACCGGCTCGGCATAATGGTAGACGGCCGCGAGCGTCTTGGTGCCGCCCTTGGCCGCCGCGCCCAGCGACTTCTCGAGGATGGTGGTGAGCCCGCCCGCCTTGTTGCCCGGCGAGGGGTTGTTGTTCATGCTCATCCGGGCGCGCTCGGTATAATCCTCCCACCACTTGATGATGCCGACGAGCTTCTCACCGACCTCGCGGGTGGCGGCGCGACGCGTCAGCAGATGCTCGGCACCGTAGATCTCGGGGGTCTCGGAGAGGATCGCCGTGCCGCCATGCTCGACGAGGATGTCGACGGCGGCGCCCAGCGCCGGATTGGCGGTGATGCCGGAATAGCCGTCAGAGCCGCCGCATTGCAAAGCCAGCATCAGCTCGGAAGCCGGCACCGTCTCGCGCACGGCACGATTGGCGATCGGCAGCATCACCTTCAGCGCATCGATGCCGGCGGCGACCGCCTTCTTCGTGCCGCCGGTCTCCTGGATCGTCAGCGTGCGGAAGACGTCGCTCTCGGTGACGCCATAGGCTTCCTTCATGCGGCTGATCTGGAAGCCCTCGCAGCCCAGCCCGACGACGAGCACCGCCGCCATGTTCGGATTGCAGGCATACCCCCAAGTCGTGCGCTTCAGCACCTCGAAGCTCTCGCCATTATAGTCGATGCCGCAGCCCGTGCCATGGGTCAGCGCGATCACGCCGTCGACATTCGGGTAGTCGGCGAGCAGCCCGGAGCGCTTGACCTCCTCGGCCATGAAGCGCGCGGCCGAGGCCGAGCAGTTCACCGAGGTCAGGATGCCCACATAGTTGCGCGTGCCGGCCTTGCCGTTGGCGCGGCGGAAACCCTCGAAGGTCGCCTGCTGCTCGACCGGCAGCACGAATTCGGGCTTGGCCTCCGCGGCGAACGCATAGTCGCGATCGAAGGCATGGAAGCCGGTATTGTGCTCGTGCACCCAGTCACCCGGCACGATATCGGCCGTCGCGAAGCCGATGATCTGGCCGAACTTGCGGATCGGCTGGTCCTTGGCGATGGGCACGATCGCCATCTTGTGACCGCGCGGGATGCGCTTGAGCGCCTCGACACCGGCCACTGTCACGCCGAGATCGACGGGATCGACGGCGACGACGACATTGTCGGCGGCGTTGAGCTTGAGCGTGCGGGGCGGCGCGGATTTGTCGAGCATGGCGGAAACCGGAACCTCTCGGCACCGCGACGGCGGCGCACGTCCCTAGAGATGCCCCCAACCGGCGGTCTTTTCAATCGGTTCAAATCAGAAGGCCAGGTGCTCCGGCCTGACCTGCCCTCTTTGCCTGCTCATGCCGTTCCGGCTGCGGGCTTCGCTTCCGTGCAGACTTGTCCGGTTCTTTGAACTATCCAGAAGACATCAGCCGACAGGATGGTGATCATGCAGCTCCGTTCCACGCTCACCTGCCCGCGTTGCGGTCACCAAACGACCGAAACGATGCCGACCGATGCCTGCCAGTTCTTCTATGAATGCGCCGGCTGCAACACCGTTCTCCGTCCCAAGCAGGGCGATTGCTGCGTCTACTGCTCCTACGGCGACATCCCCTGCCCACCGATCCAGGAAGCCAGGCGGACCGGGCAGCCCTCGCATTGCTGCAGTTAGGCAAGATCGAGGCTCCGGGACCGGGCCGCCCGAACCACGGTTCACGCAACAGTAACCATCCAAGCCGATGTATCGGCTCAGGCCTTCCTGAGAGATACCCGATGCTGACGCGCCGCTCGTTTACCTTTCCCGCCCTGTCCATCGCGGCAACGGGCCTGGCCGGATGCGGCTCGCGAAGCATCGTCGCCCTGCCCGAGATCGGCCAGAGCCCGCGAGGTCTCTCGACCCGGACGCTTTCGCGGCCGAACTACGCCGAGGTCTACACCGAATATCCCGGCGAGCGCTTCCCGATCATGGCGATCGACTATCAGCGCATCGATTCCCGCTATCTCAGGCAGACGGTCGAGTTTCCGCGCGACGAGAAGCCGGGCTCGATCGTGGTCGATCCCGCCGGCTATCACCTCTATTTCGTGGAATCCCCGCGCGTCGCGACGCGCTACGGCGTCGGCGTCGGCCGTGAGGGCTTCGGCTGGTCCGGCGCGGCCCGGATCAACATGAAGCGCGACTGGGCCGACTGGGTCCCGCCCCCGGAGATGATCGCGCGCGACCCCGCGATCAGGGCCCAGCTTGAGCAGACCCCGCGCGGGCTCGGCGTGCGCGGCGGCTCGAAAAGCCCGCTCGGCGCCCGCACGCTCTATCTCTTCGGCGAGGGTCGCGATCTCGGCTATCGCATTCATGGCACATTCGAGCCCTACACAGTCGGCACCAATGTCTCTTCAGGCTGCATCCGGATGATCAATCAGGACATCGCCCATCTCTACGCGCGCGTCGCACCCGGCACGCCGGTGACCGTTCTGCCCGTGTGACCTCGCCAGATGAACGGCAGCCGACAGATCGGTTCAGGTTTCGTTGAGGAGCGGCGTGGTTTGATCGCCATCGAAAGGAGTTTGCCATGCGCAAGCTGTTGATTTTTGCTGCGATTGCAATCGGGAGCGCGCTCGCCGCACCGGCCATGGCCTCCGAGGCCCTGCCGCAGGCCCTGGCCGAGCGCCTCGACAAGGCGCCGGCCGAGTATTCCTGGTCGGCTGCAGCCGAACGGCGGCACATGATCATGGAAGAGACCATGCGCCAGCAGCGCTATGGCCGTGGTGGTGGCTACGGCCCACCGCGAGGCTATGGTCCGCCGCGCGGTTATGGCTACGGCTATGGCCCCGGTCCGGGCTGGGGTCCGCCGCCGCCGCGCTATTATCCGCCTCCGCCGCCTCCGGGCTGGTGGTGATCGCAAGAGCGACGGGCAACCGTCGCTCTTTTTTCGCCCGCACCATCAAGCCTTTGGCGCAGAGCAGGCCCACGACGAAGGCTGGTACTTGCCAGCCCAGCCCTGTGGCGGCAATCTCCGCCCGGCTATCGAGTTCAACGCGTGCCGGAGCGAGACCTCGCCGGGCAGCAGGACATGGGAAATCCCGGATCATGATCATTGACGGTAGGAATACCGGTGCCGGCGAGATGGCTTCGCCCGGGCGCCGGTCGGGGCTTGTCGATCGCCGCTCGTTCCTGGTCGGCTCGGCGGCCGGCCTCGGCGCGCTGGGGCTCGGCGGCTGCGCTGCGACCGACGGCATGAGCCTCGCCGAGGCGCAGCAGGTCTACGGGCCGGTGCCGGACAAGAAATTCGCGATTCCCGCCGCCGACGTCACCAAGGTCGATCGGAAATACTGGCGCCGCACCGTCCGCTACGAGACCAAGGAAGAGCCGGGCACCATCATCGTCGATCCCGCCAATTACTATGTCTACCGCATCGAGGGCGGCGGCAACGCCACCCGTTACGGCGCCAATGTCGGCCGCGACGGCTTCCGCTGGAACGGCGACGCCTATGTCGGACGGAAGTCGGAATGGGCGACCTGGACCCCGCCGCCGGAAATGATCAAGCGCCAGCCCGAAGCCGCCAAATACGCGCGCGGCATGCCCGGCGGCCTCGACAACCCGCTCGGCGCTCGCACCCTGCATCTCTACCAGAACGGCCGCTATACGCTCTACACGATCTACGCATCGAGCGACGAGGAATCGATCGGCTCCGGCATCACCAGCGGCTGCGTCGGCTTGCTCAGCCAGGACATGATCGATCTCTACGATCAGACACCGGTCAAGACGAAGGTGGTCGTTCTTCCGGCCTGAGCCGAGTACATCAACCCGGATCGACAGGGCGGCGCCTGAGCGCCGCCCTTCTTCATGGAGGGGTAGCGCATGTCCGTTGCCGTGAGACTGCGCAGCCTTGCCGGCATCTATGGCGTTGCACGGCTCGGCCCCGCCTCTCCCATCCCGAACTGGTTCGATGGCCCCGGTTTTTCCGCGCTGATGCGCGCCGAGGACGAGCTGACACTCGTCTGCCTGCAGGAGCGAATGCCGGAAGCCGTTGAAGCCGAGAGGAACTGGCGCTGCTTCCGCAGCCTCGGCCCGATCCCCTTCAACGCGACCGGAATAGTGCAGGCGCTGATCGAACCATTATCCACCCAGGGCATCGGTGTTTTCGTGGTCTGCACCTTTGACGGCGAGCATATCCTCGTCGCCGATGCCGATTGGGAGCAATCGAGAAGTCTGCTCGAGCAGGCAGGGCATGTCTTCGAAGTTTAGAGGCCGCTGTTCCGACCCTTGCAACCAGCTACCGTTAACAGCATGACCGATCTCGTCATTCGCGCAGCGGAGCAGGCCGACCTGCCCGCACTTCAGGGTCTCTACCGCCACCTCAACCCTGATGATGCACCCTGCCCCGACGACATGGCGGCGGAGATTCTGGAAAAGCTGCGGAGCTTCGAGGGCAGCGCCGTCCTGCTTGGCTTTCTCGGCAGCGACCTCGTCGCGAGCTGCACCGTGATCGTGATCCCGAACCTGACGCGGGGCGGAACGCCCTATGTGCTGATCGAGAACGTCGTCACCGACACCGGCTATCGCAACCGGGGGCTTGGGAAGGCCATTCTGCAAGCTGCCATGGATCGCGCCTGGGCAGCCGGATGCTACAAGGCGATGCTCATGACCGGCTCGAAGAAACCGTCCACGCTGGCCTTTTACGAGGCTGCCGGCTTCGAGCAATCCAAGACCGGCTTTCAGGCCAGGCGGCTTCCGGTCCGCGCGGAATAGGGAGTGGACCGCGCCATCCTTCGCTGCCCCTCTCTCAGCGCAGCAACATCCGCAGCTTGGCGAGCGCGGATGAATCGGCCTCGTGATAGTCGATCATCGTGCGGAAAGCCCCCTCGCCGGTCATCAGATAGACATTGGCCGTGTGGTCCATGGTATAGCCACCATCGGCCGGGATCTTCTTCGCATAGGCCTTGAAGGCTCCAAGCGCGGCATCGACCTGCTCCTGCGAACCGGTCAGGCCGACCACGCCCGGATCGAAGGATTGCAGATAGAGCGCAAGCTGCGCAGGCGTGTCGCGCTCCGGATCGACCGTGATCAGCAGGATCTTCAACCTGGCCGCATCCGCGCCCAGCTGCCGGGTGAGGTTGCCCAGCCGCAAGAGCGTGGTCGGGCAGACCTCCGGGCAATGCGTGAAACCGAAGAACACGGCGAGCGGGCTGCCGCGGAAATCCGCATCCGTCACCGCCTTGCCGGTGTGATCGGTGAGCGAGAACGGGCCGCCGATCGCGAGCGGCTGTTCCGTCCGCAATCGATCCGACATCCACCACCCCATGAGGATCGAGGTGGAAACGAAGCCAACGACCAGGACAAGCGCCCAGGCGCCATAACGCACGAATTTCAGCATGAGCGGCCGGCCCAGCGATTCACCCGGCGCTGATACGCCAGATAGGGCGCGCCGAGATCGCGGCGCAGCACGCCCTCCTCGATCCGGACCTGTAAGGTGATTGCGACGAGCACCGCGAGCGCGAGCGCCAGCTCAACCAGACCCGGCCGGACAAGGACCAAGCCGATGAATAGCAGCGCCTGACCGACGAAGGCCGGATTTCGCGAGAAGGCGAAAGGGCCGCTATCGACGATCGGGCCGATCTCGCCCTCGGCAGCGCCGATGCGCCACGACCGCCCCATATGGAGCTGGGCCCAGAGGGCCAGCACCGCGCCGACAATCACGAGCGTCAGGCCGGGAACACCGGAAAGCCCGCCGAACGGCGCCTCCCCGCCGAGCCAGCCACGAACCGGCGGCCAGAGCACGCCTCCGGCAAAGCCGAGCTTGAACAGGAGCGCCGGCAAGCGCTGCGATCGGCTGCCGCGGGAGAAGATCCAGACCGGCTGGCCGCGCGCGCGCGCCTGCTTCAGCGACAGGAACAGGAAGGTTCCGACATAGCCGAGCGTGACCAGATAGGCGGCAATCTCTGTCTTGGACAAAACACGGTCTCCGGCTCACAGCGGCGGCGGGACCTCTCGTCTACAAGCTGGAGTCACTAGAGCTTCAAGCCCCAATCGGAAGCGGAGTTCAATGGCGCCCGATGCCGCAGGCTCCGGCTCCGGCCAACGAAAAACCCCGGCCTCGCGGCCAGGGTTCGCAAACGCAACTGAACTCATGGAAGCGCGGCAGCCTGACAGCTGCCGGCCGAAATCACGCCTTCGGGGCGGCCGGAACAACCTTGGCCACGATGCCTTCGAACGGCTTGTAGGCGTCCTTGGCGAGAGCGGCATAGAGCTCGCCCATCTTGGTGACCTGGGCGACGGCGCCCTCGAACGAGGTCTTGATGAAATCAGCCTGGATCTCCAGGGCCTTGTCGAAGGTCTTCACGCCAGCGAGCTTCTCGAGCGTGGCGGTGCCGGCCTCGAAGGACTTCTTGGCATAGTCGGTGGTCTCGACGGCGATCGCCTGCACGCCCTTCGAGGTGGTGCCGAAAGCCTTCAGAGCGGCGTCGACATTGTCCTTGGAAGCCTTCTGGATGGTCTCGAACTGCTGGATCATGGGTCGTCTCCTTGGCACTCTGCGGTGCCGCCTCAGGTGATTGGGCCGGAGCGGCCCGATAGCTGCCCCAAGGTCGTGTGACCGTGATCACCACCGGGGACTGCCCGTATATTGTGCATTGCAACATGAATGTCAAGGGAACGCTGCAATGCACCAAGCGCAGATCGTTCCACTGGCAACCGTTCAAGTTTTAACGGCTCCGTAACCGCATCCGCCTAACCTCTCCAACTGTGTCCCCTGCGCCACGATGAGCCAGGCGCGGGATCGGCCCATGGTTGTGTGTTCGAGGCGGGTCATGTTGTCTGGTTGCGTTGGGTTGCGGCGGCCGCGTCTGCGGGCTGTTGCCGGTCTGATCAGTGTCGTCGCGGTTGCGGCCACGATCGCCTCCTCCCCCGCCGAGGCGCGCAAGCGCCGTCATGCGGCCGGTGGCGGCTATACCCCCCCTTATGCTGCGATGGTGGTCGACGCGAAGACCGGCCGCACCTTGCATGCGGTCAACGAGGATGCCGCGCGCATCCCGGCTTCGCTGACCAAGGTCATGACGCTCTACATGCTGTTCGAGCAGATGGAGCGCGGCCGCTTCACCATGGATTCCGAGCTCAGGGTCTCGTCCTACGCGGCCTCGCAGCCGCCGACCAAGCTCGGCCTGCGCGCCGGCTCGACCATCGCGGTCGAGGACGTGATCAAGAGCATGATCACGCTCTCCGCCAACGATTCCTCGGTCGTCGTCGCCGAGAACATCGCCGGTTCCGAGGAGGCCTTCGCCGAGCAGATGACGCGCAAGGCGCGCTCGCTCGGCATGAGCTCGACCCGCTTCTACAACCCGCACGGCCTGCCCCATTCTCCGCCGAACATCACGACGGCGCGCGACCTCACGATCCTCGCACGCGCCATCCAGGAGCGTTTCCCGAAATATTACCCGCTCTTCTCGATGCGCGCCTTCCAGTACGGCAGCCGCACGATCCGCGGGCATAACCGCCTGCTCGGCAAGGTCGAGGGCGTCGACGGCATCAAGACCGGCTACACCCGCGCCTCCGGCTTCAACCTGATGACCTCGGCCAAGGCCGAAGGCCGGCATGTCGTCTCGATCGTGCTCGGCGGCCGCTCCGGCGCCTCTCGCGACAAGATCATGACCGATCTCGTGCTGGCCAGCCTGCCCCGCGCCTCGACCAGCGGCCGTTCCTCCGTGATGGTCGCCGAGGCCCCGGAGCCTGAGGAGCGCCCGCGTTCGATCCAGCAGGCGGCCGCGGCCGAGCCCGCGCCGATCCCGGTGCCGCGTCCGCGCCAGCAGCCGCAGGTCGAGGAGCAGCCTGCTCTCCCGGCCGCCGCACGCGCCTATGCCCCGATGCCGACCACCACACCGATCGCGCCGCCGCGGCCGGTCGCCGTCGCCGGTGGCCAGCCGCTGCAGATCTCCGGCATGCGCCCGGTCGCTGCCACCACGACGCCCTCGGCCATGCGCTGGTCGATCGGTGCCCAGCCGTCCGATGCCAAGGTCCTGCGCCCGCCGGCGAATGTCGACGTCACCTCCTCGATCGCCAGGGCGCCCGAGCCCGTCGCCGAGCCGGTGAAGGTCGCGGAAGCCAAGATCGACGTTCCCGCAGCGCCGGTCGCCCGCAAGATCGAAGCCGCTCCCGCCAAGGTTCAGGTTCAGGAGCCGGCTCCCGCAATGTCGCATCAGGCCGCGATCGTCGCCTCCGGCAAATGGGTGATCCAGCTCGGCGCCACCGATGACGAGGGCAAGGCCAAGGAAATCCTGGCCCGGGCCAAGGCCAAGGCTTCCAGCTCGCTCGCCAGCGCCTCGCCCTTCACCGAGAAGGTCGCCAAGGGTGGCTCCACCCTCTTCCGTGCCCGCTTCGCCGGCTTCGACGACTCGAAGGATGCGCAGAACGCTTGCAACCAGCTGAAGCGCGGCGGTTTCTCCTGCTTCGCCACCCGCACCTGACCAAGGACCAGGGAAAGGAGTTCACGACATGTCGCAGACCCACTCCCCGACCCCTTCGCTAGCGCTGCTTCAGAAGGACGTCCTTGGCCTGGTTGACGCGAGCGGCAAGGCCGCTGGTGCCCCCGGCATCCGGGTGGATGCGCTTCATCAGGGCCCGATGGGCTTCGCGGACCGCCTCCTCGCCCGCCCCCGGCTGAAGCCCCAGGATATCGTAGGCCTCCTGCTGCGTCATCGCGCCCGCGCCCGGCGCGCCGCGCTGCCCCGTGTCGCCATTACGCTGAGCGTCTTCACGCCAGCCGGGCGACCGGCGGTCGAGATATGCCTCTAGCAGGCGAGCGCCGTCCGGATCGCGCGTGAGGCAATCGCGCATCAGCGCGGCCAGCTCAGCCATATCGAGACTGTCGAGCGCCCGCCCCGCATAGGGGCCGGCGGTGACGGTGCCAACCATCGCACCGCTGTCGTGGTCGAGCTCCATTTCCAGCAGCGTCGACTTGACCTTCGAGGTCGCGCCCGGCGTCGGCCCGGAGCGATCGGCCCAGGGAAAGCGGATGCCACCCGGCCCGGTCGCGCTCCAGCCGAGCAGCCACGCGCCGACGCCGCCGAGGAAGATCGCCATATCCATCCGGCCGCGCACCATCAGGAGCCCGGCGACACCGAGCGCGGCGACGCCTCCGCCGGTCTTCGCCAATCGCGCCAGCACCTTGGGATTGGCCCCGGCGAACAGTTTCACCAGCCACCAGACGAGGATCAGGACGGCAACGCCGTAGAGCAGACTCACCGGCGTCCTCCATCCATCGCGGTGATCAGCCCCTTCACCGCCGGGGTCGAGCCCGCCAGCCGCAGCATCGCCTCGCGCCCGCCGGCCGCATAGGCCGCCGCGCCGCGCAGGAGGTCGAGCAGGGAAGCCGGCGCATTCACGTCGAAACGAGCATGGGCACCGCCGGTCAGGCGCGCGATCGTCGCGAAGGCCGCGCTCGCCGCCGGATCATGCCCCTCCTGGAAGACGAAGCCGCGGATGCCGCGCAGGCCGAGTTCACCGGCAAGGCTCGCGAGCGCATCGACGTCCTCCTCCATCGCATCGCCGACATAAACGAAGGCGCGTACCGGCACGGTCTTGGCCTCGTCGCGGACATGACGCAGCACGCGGGCGATCTGGGTCTGGCCGCCCTCGCAGGCAATGCGGCGCATCAACCCGGTCAGGCGCGCAGGCTCGCCGACCCAGCCCGAGGCACGGCACTCGCCGATCCCCCTGAAATAGACGAGTTGCACCGCAAGCCCACCGCTTTGCGAGGTCACGTCGAACATTCGCGCCTGCAGCGAGCAGGCGAGATCCCAGGTCGGCTGGCGGCTCATCGTGGCGTCGAGCGCGAAGACGAGCCGCCCCGCCTGCCCGGTCGCCAGGGGCGCGAGCTGCTTCGCCGCGCCGAGAAAGCGGTCGATCTCGCCCGGCTGCGAATGCGTCGCCGGCGTGGTCGCTCCCGCCTTGCCGACAGCCCGGTCCTTCCTCTCGCTCATCGACCCCTTCGATCCACCTGAATCATCCTTTGCCCTGATATTGGCCATGGCGGCGGCATTTGCTACCCGTGCGCCGAACGGAGGACGCGATGTCCCTTCAGCCCTCATCCTGAGGAGCAAGCGAAGCTTGCGTCTCGAAGGATGCTCCAGATGGTTCCGGAGCCTGCTGGACCATCCTTCGAGACGCCGCTGACGCGGCTCCTCAGGATGAGGGCTAAGGAGAGCAGCGCAGGCGGGAAAGGTCGGAAAGTGACTGGAATCACGGTTTTCGAGACGGTCGCCGCGATGCGCGAAGCCGTCGCCGGCTGGCACGCTGCCGGCGAGAAGGTCGCGCTGGTGCCGACAATGGGCGCGCTGCACGAGGGCCATATCGCGCTGGTGAGCGAAGGCCAGCGCCACGCGAAGCGGGTGATCGTCACGATCTTCGTCAACCCGACGCAGTTCGCGCCGCATGAGGATTTCAAGAAATACCCGCGCACCTTCGACGACGATTGCGCCAAGCTCGTCGCGGCCGGTGCCGACGCGGTGTTCTTCCCCTCGGTCGAGGAGATGTACCCGGCCGGCTTCGCCACCCGCGTGCTGCTGCTCGGCCCGGCTGCCGTCGGGTTGGAGGACCGCTTCCGCCCGACGCATTTCGAGGGTGTCGCGACCGTCTGCTGCAAGCTGTTCACGCAGTCGCGCGCCGACTGCGCGATCTTCGGCGAGAAGGACTATCAGCAACTCAAGGTCGTGACCCGCATGGCCGCCGATCTCGATCTCGGTATCAGGATCATCCCGCTGGCGACGATCCGCGAAGCGGATGGCCTCGCCATGTCCTCGCGCAACCGCTATCTCTCGGACGAACACCGGGCACTGGCGCCGTTGCTCCAGCGCGTGATGCAGGACCTCGCCGCGCGCATCCGCAACCGCGACGACCTGTTCAAGGCGGTCGCTGATGCCCAGAACGAGATCATCACGGCCGGCTTCGAGCTCGACTATCTGGAAGCGCGCCATGCCGAGACGCTGGCGCCGGTCGCCTCGCTGGCGGACGGCCCGATCCGCCTGATCCTCGCGGCGCGCATCGGCAGCACGCGTTTGCTCGACAATATTGCGGTGTGAGCCGGAGCCGAGGTCGAGACACCAAACACGGCTCTAGAGATGGCGTTCGACATCCATGCGCTGATGCAGAATGCGGATCACGTCGATTCCAGCAGCCGATAGGCGATAGAAGACCACATGCGAGCCGACAGCGTACTTGTAATAGCCGTCTCGAACATCGACTGCCCGCCCCTTCTTCCGGCCACAGCTGAGCCCCTCGAAAGCAGAGATGAGGCTGGCGTGATAACTTTCGGCCTGTTCCGCCGACCAGCGTCGCTCTGTCCAGAACCAGATACGTTCGAGGTCTGTAACCGCCAGTCGAGAGAGGCGATAACCGGCCTCAGCCATGCCTGGCGCGCATCCGCTGCAGAAATGCGCCGTTGTCGAACGGCTCCGGCTCGCCGGATTCCTCGCCGGTAATCAGCGCGTCCTGCAGGGCTTTCACGCGCGCCTCGTGTGTTTCCAGCAGGCGCAGGCCAGCACGCACGACTTCACTCGCCGAACCATACCGGCCGCTTTGCACCTGCTCGCCAATGAAGTGGCTGAAATGATCGCCCAGCGCGATCGAAGTGTTCTTTGTCATCCATCGCTCCCGAATGCCAATAAGTACCAAATATTGGTAGGGCGAGCAATGAATCCTAGAGCAGCCCCAACCCCGCCAGCTCGCGACGCAGCTCCTCCGGCATCTCGCCGACATCGCCGCCATGCTCGGAGAGGTCGCGCGGGGCGTCCTTGGCCTGCAGGTAGCGCCAGCCCTGGAAGGGCCGGAACGGCCGCGGCTCGACCGGCACCACGACCGGCTCCATCACCAGATGGCAGCGGCCGATGCCCTCGGCATCGGTGAAGGGGCGGATATCGGTCAGGCGCTGACGCGCCGAAATCTGGCCCTTGATCACCCAGTAGAGCGAGCCGCCATCGAGGATCTCCTCGATCTTTTTCGGCACCATCCGGGTGGTGTGCAGTTGCTCGGCCGGCTCGCCACGGGCGCGGCGCTGCGCCTGACGCTCGGCGATCCAGTCCTCGAGATCGCTGATCGATTCCGCGCCGACGCAGAGCTTGAGCAGATGTAGGGGCATGGCCGCAAAATAGGCCTCGGAACGCCAGCCGACCAGCCTCCCCGCTTATTCTCCACAGCCCGGCGTCAACCGCGATGCTCCGGCACGCCGATGATGGCGTGCATATCGAAGATGTCGCCGTAGAAAGGTTTGGCCAGCCTCGGCTCGGCGGTTAGCATGTCCGCCACGACACGCTTCATCGTCATCCTCATTTCCTCGACAGGCTACGGACGCTCCATCATGCGCGGACTTGCAGGCAAGGTCATTCTCGTCACCGGTTCCTCGACCGGCATCGGCTTCGCGATGGCCGAGCGCCTCGTCTCCGAGGGCGCCAAGGTGCTGATCCACGGGCGCGACGCGGCGGAAGTCGATGCGGCCGTCGCGAAGCTCGGCACGGCGACGGCAGGCGCGACCGGCGACCTCGCCGAGCCCGCGACCGCCCAGGCCGTCGTCAACGCCACGGTCGCCGCCTTCGGCCGCATCGACGGGCTCGTCAACAATGCCGGCATCTATCCGCGCGGCATCCTGACCGAGACCACCGCCGCCTTCTTCGACCACATGTTCGCGATCAACACCCGCGCGCCCCTGCTCTGCGCCGAGGCCGCGATCCGCGCCTTCCGTGCCCAGAAATCGCCCGGCGCCATCGTCACCGTCGGCTCGATCAACGCCTATTGCGGCCTCTCGAACCTCACGGTGTATTCGATGTCGAAGGGCGCGCTGATGACGATGACGCGCAATCTCGCCAACACGCTCGGCCCCGAGCACATCCGCGCCAACCAGCTCAACGTCGGCTGGACCTGGACCGCCAACGAGGACGCGACCCAGCAGCGCGAAGGCCGCAAGCCCGGCTGGCAGAACCATCTCCCGCTGCGCGATGCCCCGACCGGCCGGATCATGCAGCCGGAGGAGATCGCCGCCCACACCGCTTTCTGGCTCTCGGAGGACAGCGCACCGGTCTCCGGCCAGATCTACGAGGCCGAGCAGTTCCCGGTGATCGGCCGCGGATGAGCCGGATTTCCGGGACGGTCTTCGAACCCTGGCTCGCCCGCTGGGGCCTCGTCGCGGACGGCGAGGCGATCCGGACCCATGCCAGCCATCTGCTGCCGGTCCTTCAGGACGGCGCGCCGGCCATGCTGAAGCTGCCCGAGGTCGAGGACGAGCGGCGCGGCTACCTGCCGCTGGGCTACTGGAACGGCGACGGCGCCGCCCGCCTGCTCGCCCGCAGCGGGAACGGCGAGGCGATGCTGATCGAGCGCGCCACCGGAAAGCGCTCGCTCGCTTCCATGGCTCGCAGCGGCGCCGAAGGTGACGATGAAGCCACCTCCATCCTCTGCGATGCCATAGCAGGACTTCAGAAGCCGCGCGGCCCAGCCCCCGCCGGGCTGATCCCGCTCGATATCTGGTTCAAGGACCTGTTTCCGGCAGCTGCCCGGCACGGCGGCTTGCTCGTCCGCGCCGCGGCGGAGGCGAGCGCGCTGCTGCCGGTCCAGCAGGAGATCATGCCGCTCCATGCCGACCTGCATCACGACAACGTCCTCGACTTCGAGGCTCGCGGCTGGCTCGCCATCGATCCGAAATCGGTGATCGGCGACCGCGCCTTCGAATACACGATCCTGTTCTGCGACCCCGACCTTGCCGATCCCGAGCCGCCCGTCGCGGTCGCGCCCGGTGCCTTCGAGCGCCGGCTGGAGATCGTGCTGGCGAAGTCGGGGCTGGAGCGGCAGCGCCTGCTGTGCTGGATCATCGCGTGGTGCGGATTGTCGGCAAGCTGGTTCCTGGAGGACGAGGACCCACTGGTGGAGATCAACCTGACGATCTTGGAAAGAGCGGCCGCGGCGCTGGCCGACTAGCACTCCCTTCACTCCAATCCTCGCCATCCCGGACGGAGCGATGCGGAGATCCGGGATTCATGCCTGAACCGTTCCGGAATGGATCCCGGATCGGCGCGGCCTCGCCGCTTGTCCGGGATGACACGAACAGGGACATCCGAAGCGGAATCAATTCCTCAGCGATCGCCCGCAAGCGATTCCATCGACTCGCCTATTCCCCCAGCACGACCACCTTCGCGCCCTCCGCGACCTGCGCGCCGGGCTCGCCCGCGACCTCGCTGACCGTGCCGTCACGCGGGGCGGTGAGGACATGCTCCATCTTCATCGCCTCGACGATGGCGAGGCGCTGGCCCTTGGTCACCGCCTCGCCCGGCGCGACGAAGAGCGCGACGAGCTTGCCGTGCATCGGCGCCTTGACTACGCCGCCCGAGCCCGCCGCCGCATCGAGATCGACGCTGAACGGATCGAACAGCGAGACCGCCGTCTGCCGCCCGCGATGCAGCGCGAACCAGATGCCACTCTCGCCCTCGGCCAGCGCGATCTCGTGTTCACCTTCGCCGATCTCGTGACCGGGCAGGCTGACGCGGGCGTCGTCGCCATGCCACTCGATCCGGGCATCGATACGCTCGCCATCGACCGTCAGCGGCAGGCCCAAGGGCTGGCGTGGCATCAGCGAGAAGGCGTCGGGGTCGAGCCAGGGTGAGCGCGCCTCGCCCTCAGCCCGGCCCGCGGCCGCGATCATGCCCGCCGCCTGCCGCTCCTCCTCGAGCTGCAAGGCCGCCGCCGCGACGGCCGCCGCATCGAGCGGCTGCGGCTCGGCGCCGAGCGCGCTGATATTGCGGTCGATGAAGCCGGTATCGAACGGCCCCTTCCGGAAGCCCTCGGCCTCGGTCAGCTTCTTCAGGAAGGCGAGATTGGTGCGCGGGCCGGCGACCACCGTCTCGCCCAGCGCCGCGCCCAGTCGGTCGAGCGCCGCATCCCTCGTCGGACCGTGGGCGATCACCTTGGCGATCATCGGATCGTAGAACGGCGTCACCGTATCGCCCGCCTCGACGCCGGTATCGATGCGAATGCCCTCGCCTTCTGGAAATTGCAGGGCCCAGAGCTTGCCGGTCGAAGGCAGGAAGCCCTTCTCCGGGTCCTCGGCATAGAGCCGCGCCTCGACGGCATGGCCCGTGGCCGAGACGTCCGCCTGCGTGAAGCCGAGCGGCTCGCCCGCCGCGACCTTCAACTGCAACTCGACGAGATCGAGCCCGGTGATCGCCTCCGTGACGGGATGCTCGACCTGGAGCCGCGTATTCATCTCCATGAACCAGAAGCCGTCGGCCTTCAGCCCGTCGCGCCCGTCGGCGATGAACTCGACCGTACCGGCCCCGACATAGCCGACGGCCTTCGCGGCCTCGGTCGCTGCCTTGCCCATGGCGGCGCGGACCTCGGCGCTCATGCCCGGCGCCGGCGCCTCCTCGATCACCTTCTGGTGACGGCGCTGCAACGAGCAGTCGCGCTCGTAGAGATGGACGACATGGCCGTGGCTGTCGCCGAAGACCTGGATCTCGACATGGCGCGGCGAGAGCACGTATTTCTCGACCAGCACGCGCGCATCGCCGAAGGCGTTCTTGCCCTCGCGCTGAGCGCTGGTCAGGGCGTCCGCGAAGTCTTCCGCACGGTCGACCTTCTTCATGCCCTTGCCGCCGCCGCCGGCGACCGCCTTGATCAGCACGGGATAGCCGATGCGCTCGGCCTCCTTCGCCAGGAAGGCGACATCCTGCTCGGCACCGTGATAGCCCGGCACGACCGGCACGCTGGCCTTCTCGACCAGCGCCTTGGCGGCGTCCTTCAGGCCCATGGCCCGGATGGCCGAGGCCGGCGGGCCGACGAAGACGATGCCGGCCGCGGCGCAGGCATCGGCGAATTCGGCATTCTCGGAGAGGAAGCCGTAGCCCGGATGGATGCAGGCGGCGCCCGCCTCCTTGGCAACGGCGAGGATCTTGTCGGCGTCGAGATAGCTCTCGCGGGCCGGGGCCGGGCCGATATGATAGGCCTCGTCCGCCATCTGCACGAACAGCGCCTCGGCATCGGCATCCGAATAGACGGCGATGGTGCGCAGGCCCAGCCGCTTGGCGGTGCGGATCACCCGGCAGGCGATCTCGCCGCGATTGGCGATCAGGATGGAGGGCAGCTTGGCGGCGATCGTCATGGCGGCGGCATCCTCAGGAGACGTGCCGCCTTTATAGCCCGCCCGTTGCGTCTGTCTGCGCCTTGTTGCGCAAACCGGTTTGGGATGCTTCCCGTTCGACGCTCCGCCGCAGCGAGCGCCAGATCGCCCATGTCGCCTGGAAGCAGATGCCGGCGACGACGAGATCGAACAGGTATTCCGGCCAGCGCACCGGCGCGACGCGGGCGGCGAGCCCGACCAGCGCGAAGCCCGTGGTCGAGATCGTGTCGTTGCGGCTCGACAGCCAGGTCGCCTTGATGACCGGGTTCTCCTCGCGCCGGAAGCGCCAGAGCGCCCCAACGACGAGGAAGGCGATGACGATCGCGCTCGCCGCCGCGAAGCCGAGCGTCCAGACCTCGATCGGCCGTGGCCGGACGACCTTGTCCCAGAGATCGTAGAGCGTGTGCAGCCCGGCCACCGCCATGACCGCGCCGATCGCCACGGCCGCCAGTCGCTCGATCCGCGCATCGCGGCCGAAGACGATCGCCGCGATGCCATAGAGCGCAACGTCGTAGACCCAGTCGACGCCGTCCTTGAAGAGCTGGGCATTGCCGATGGCGAGCGCCCACGCGACGGTCGCCACCGCCTGGATCAGGATGCCGAGCGCGATGCCCCAGATGGTGAGCGTGTAAGCGCGGGCGACCGCAGGGCTCGATGCCGAGCCTTCTCCGCCTCCGTCATGATCGGGCTGATCCCGCCCACCTGCATCTTGCGCCGCTGCCGCCACCCTCACTCCTTGTCATCCCGGACAAGCCGCATCAGCGGCGCCGATCCGGGATTCATGCCGGAACAGACATCGGCAAGGCTCAGGCATGGATCCCGGGTCTACGCTGCGCTGCGCCCGGGATGACTGGCAAGGGGGCAGGCTAACGAGAGGCGTTCGTCACCCCCGTCCGACGAGCGGCGCCTTGGTCGCCATCACGGTGACGAACAGCACGTTCGCCTCGGGCGGCAGGCCGGCCATGTGCAGCACGGTCGTCGCGACATGCTCGACATCCATCACCGCCTCGACCTTGATCGTGCCGTCCGCCTGCGGCACTCCCGTCGTCATCTTGCGCGCCATTTCGGTCAGCGCGTTGCCGATATCGACCTGGCCGACGGCGATGTCGTATTTGCGCCCGTCGAGCGCGGCCGTCTTGGTCAGGCCCGAGATCGCATGCTTCGTCGCGGTATAGGCGACGGAATTCGGCCGCGGCGCATGGGCCGAGATCGAGCCGTTATTGATGATGCGCCCGCCGCGCGGCTCCTGCTCCTTCATCGCCTTGAAGGCCGCCTGCGTGCAGAGGAACGGCCCGGTCAGGTTGGTGTCGACGACCTTCTGCCAATCCTCCAGCGAGAGGTCCTCCAGCAGCACGCCGCCCGGCGCGTTGACGCCGGCATTGTTGAAGAGCACGTCGACCCGGCCGAAGGCTTCCTTCGTCCTGGCGAACAGGTTCTCGACCGAGGCCTTGTCGGTGACATCGGTCGGCACCGCGAGCGCGCGCCCCTTGTCGACGCCGGAGAGCTGGATCGTCTCCTCCAGCGCATCCGCCCGGCGGCCGGCCAGCACGGTGCGATAGCCGTCCTTCAGGAAAGCGATGGCGACCGAGCGCCCAACGCCCGAACCGGCGCCGGTGATGATCGCGACCTTGTTATGTCCCGCCATGCGTTTCCCCGTGTTTCCCTAGACCTAAATCGTTTGAGATGGCGCCCGACCATAGCGAGCGAAATCGCTCGGGGGAACCGGGGGACAGCAAGAGCTTCATGCGCTTGCCGCCCGCCGGCCCTGCCTTATCGTATTAGTCGGGAGGACGACGCGATGACCAGCCTGAACCGCCGCCATCTGCTTGCGGCCGGCGCCGCCGCGTTGGCCGGCCCGGCGCTCGCGCAGCAGCAGGGTCACGAGCATCACGGCCCGCAATACGAGCGGCTCAGCCAGCCCGGCCGGATCGGGAAACCCGAGCTCGCGGCGACGCAGAACGTCTTCGATTCGCCAGCCCCGAAAGCAGCCTCCCCCGGCCGCTGGAGCGCCAAGGCGCCGCTGCCGCTGCCGCGCTCGGAAATGGCCTGGGCGACATCCTTCGAGGACAGGATGCATGTCGTCGGCGGCTATGGCGAGCAGCGCACCGACCTGGCCTATCACCATGTCTATGACGGCAAGGCCGACAAGTGGAACGACGGCGCGCCCCTGCCCCAGGGCGCCAACCATGTCGGCGTCGCCTTCCTCGACGGCAAGCTTTTCGCCATCGGCGGCTTCCTCGAACAGAACCGCAAGCCACATCCGCGCTGCTTCACCTACGACCCGAAGGCCGATCGCTGGGCCGACATCGCGCCCCTGCCCCGTCCCGCCGGCTCGACCGCCGTGGTCGGCCTCGGCGGCGTGCTGCATGTCATCGGCGGCGCGATCGGCGAGACCACCGAGACCAAGCGCTCGATCGACTGGCATCTGGTCTACGACCCCAAGGCCGATCGCTGGAGCGAGCGCAGGCCGATGCCCACCGCCCGCGACCACACCGGCACGCTCGCCATCGGCAGCCTGATCCATGTCATCGGCGGGCGGGTCGATTCCTTCCACACCAACTCGAACCTGCACCATTCCTACGATCCGGCCGCCGACAAATGGACGATGCGCACGCCGATGCCGACGGGCCGCTCTGGCCATGGCGCCGTGCTCTATCGCGGCAAGGTCTTCGTCATGGGCGGGGAAGGCACCAACCGCGTCTTCGGCCAGATGGAGGCCTATGACCCCGCCACCGACGGTTGGGAGCAGTACGCGCCGATGCTGACGCCCCGTCACGGGCTGGGTGCCGCCCTCGTCGGCGACGCGGTCCATGTCGCAGGGGGTGGCCCGGTCATGGGCGGCGGCGTGCAGAGCGCCGTGCACGAGGCGTTCTCGCTGGGGTGAGGCCATCCAGGACTAGCTAATAGTGATTTTAGGAGCTATCAGGACCCAACCACTTATGAAAACCCTCAATATCAGGAAAAAGAATACTTGGATCGCCGCAAAGCAAATTTACACTCAACGCCAATGAGGAAATAAATCTATTATTACATGTAAATTTATATAATATTGGATCATCGATATCCACACCAGCAAGCTGCGCCTCCAGCGGCCGATTGTCAGACCCATGGATTGTAAAACAAGAATTCTGAGCCTTTAGTCGACTAAATATAAAATCAGGAACAACCGGCGATGGAAATTTACCAACGCCCTTTTTTTGTCCATTATCAAATGAATACCCTGAATAATTCAATATTATATCATTGTCTTGTGTAGGGATAACGCCCTCGCCACGCCTAACCAATTCTACTAGCGCAAACGGATTAAGAACCCAGATCGTTGAGCTATTGAGCTTCTTTGATAGCGGCATCGTTGCAAAATACAAAGCTGGAAACAGGGATTCTGACCAATCCAATAAGCGGGTCGGAACTCCAAAATGCTGCATTGCACACAGCCAATCAAAATCTGTTTTCATACTCGGAAACTCGACGCGCATTCGGCGCCGAAATTCGACGGAGACGATATTTTCATTATAGTTTGTACTGCGAAGGACCTTCGGAACTAAACCAAAATTAGCTGACCTCACCCCCCTGTACCATACTGAATCCCAGTCTTTTGTTATTTTTATAATCTGACGAAAAAGATCATCTAAAGAATCAAATTGATTTTCAGATACCGCTGGCATGTTACCCCGCATAAACCAATAGGTCGCCTCCAACTAGACGTATGTTAGGCCCGTTGTTTCTCTATTGATCGAACACCCTCACATCCGGAACACGCCGAACTTCGTCTCGGGCACCTCGGCATTAAGCGTCGCCGAGAAGGCCAGCGCCAGCACGCGCCGCGTCTCGGAGGGCAGGATGATGCCGTCGTCCCAGAGCCGCGCCGTGGCAAAGTAGGGCGACCCTTCTTCTTCGTAGCGGTTGCGGATCGGCGCCTTGAAGGCTTCCTCGTCGGCAGCCGGCCAGCTCTTGCCCTCGGACTCGATATTGTCGCGGCGTACGGTCGCGAGCACGCTCGCGGCCTGCTCTCCGCCCATCACCGAGATCCGCGAATTCGGCCAGGTGAACAGAAAGCGCGGCGAATAGGCCCGCCCGCACATGCCGTAGTTGCCGGCGCCAAACGAGCCGCCGACCAGCACGGTGATCTTCGGCACCCGCGCCGAGGCCACCGCAGTGACGAGCTTGGCGCCGTCCTTGGCGATGCCGCGCGTCTCGACATCGCGCCCGACCATGAAGCCGGTGATGTTCTGCAGGAAGAGCAGCGGAATCCGCCGCTGGCAGCACAATTCGATGAAATGCGCGCCCTTGACCGCGCTTTCCGAGAATAGGATGCCGTTATTAGCGATGATGCCGACCGGAATGCCGTGGATGCGCGCGAAACCCGTCACCAGCGTCGTGCCGTAGAGCTTCTTGAACTCGTCGAACTCCGAGCCGTCGACGAGCCGCGCGATCACCTCGCGGATGTCGTATTGCTTCTTGAGGTCGGTCGGCACCACGGCTTCCAGTTCGGCCGGATCGTAGAGCGGCTCGACCGGCTCGGCGATATCGATATCCGGCCGTTTCACGCTGTTGAGATTGCCGGCGATGCGGCGGGCGATCGCGAGCGCATGGGTATCGTCGCCGGCATAATGGTCGGCGACGCCAGAGAGGCGCGCATGCACGTCGGCACCGCCGAGATCCTCGGCCGAGACGACCTCGCCGGTCGCGGCCTTCACCAGCGGCGGGCCGCCGAGGAAGATCGTGCCCTGTTTCCGGACGATCACCGTCTCGTCCGACATCGCCGGGACATAGGCGCCGCCGGCGGTGCACGAGCCCATCACCACCGCGATCTGCGGGATGCCCTCGGCCGAAAGCGTCGCCTGGTTGTAGAAGATGCGGCCGAAATGCTCGCGGTCGGGGAAGACCTCGGTCTGGTGCGGCAGGTTCGCGCCGCCGGAATCGACGAGGTAGATGCAGGGCAAGCGATTCTCGCGCGCGATTTCCTGCGCCCGCAGATGCTTCTTCACCGTCATCGGATAGTAAGTGCCGCCTTTGATCGTCGCATCGTTGCAGACGATCATGCATTCACGCCCCGCCACGCGGCCGATGCCGGCGATCATGCCGGCGGCATGGACATCGCCCTCATACATGCCGAAGGCGGCAAGCGAGCCGATCTCGAGGAAGGCCGAGCCCGGATCGGTCAGCTGCAATACGCGCTCGCGGGGCAGCAGCTTGCCGCGCGCCGTGTGGCGTTCGCGGGACTTGGCGTTGCCGCCGAGCGCGGCGGTGGCGCGATGCTGCTGGAGTTCGCCGCGCAATCCGGCCCAGGCTTCGGCATTGGCGCGCGTCTCGGCCGAATTCAGATCGACCTTGCTCTCGATGACAGGCACGGGCGCGCTCCTCGGTAACAATCTCTGCCGAGTTTATGGCGCGCCGCGTCGAAAACGCCAACCGGCGCGGACGCACGGACGCGGCCGTGCAAATCCGCGCCGCTGGAGCGGCTCATTCCTGCATCTTGTTGATCGAACCAGTCACGGAAGGCGCAGCGACCGCACCGATCGCGCCACCGGCAATCGCACCGATCGGCCCGCCGACGAGCGCGCCAGCTCCCGCGCCGGCGGCTGCGCCGGCAATGCGCTGGTCGGTCGTGTTGCAGGCCGCGAGCAGCATGGCGAGGCTGCCCGCCAGAAAAATGCTTCGCATTGTCATCCCCATCTTCAACCCAACCCCAAGGGCGAAGATGGCGGCGCCATGGCTAACGGTTGGTAAATCAGGCCTGAACGGTCGGGCCGAACACGCACTCGAATGCCTCGCGCAGCACCGAATCGACCTCCGGCATCGTCACCGGCAGGCCGAGATCGACCAGCGAGGTCACGCCATGCTGGCTGACGCCGCAGGGCACGATCCCATCGAAATGCGTGAGGTCAGGCTCGACATTCAGCGAGATGCCGTGGAACGAGACCCAGCGCCGGACGCGGATGCCGATCGCGGCGATCTTGTCCTCGATGCCCGCGCCCTTGGTGGGCCGGCGGACCCAGACGCCGACGCGGTCCTCGCGCCGCTCGCCACGGATATTGAAATCATCGAGCGCGCCGATCAGCCAGCCTTCCAGCGCGGCGACGAAGCGGCGCAGGTCCGGCTGGCGCCGCTTCAGGTCGAGCATGACATAGGCCACGCGCTGGCCGGGGCCATGATAGGTGAACTGCCCGCCCCGCCCGGAGCGGAACACCGGGAATCGCTCCGGCGCGATCAGGTCCTCGTCGCGAGCCGAAGTACCGGCAGTATAGAGCGGCGGATGCTCGACCAGCCAGACGCGCTCGCGCGCCAGCCCGTCCGCGATCAGCCCGGCACGGGCCTCCATCTCGGCGACGGCCTCGTCATAGCCGACGAGCCCTTCGCTCACGACCCACTCGACCGGCTCGGACACCCCTTCCGGCAGGAAGGAGACGGCCAGTTCTTCACGCATCTTCACCATGGCTTAACCATGTTCCGCTCAAAGTTTCCGGGCTGGCGACACACCGGCACGGCCCTCGCAACGCCTCTTGCGCCCAAAACCGGCAGGCAGGCAAGTTTCGCTGGTCCAATTCTGAAGTAGGGTTCCGGAGGCAGGACTTGAAGGCCGATCTCAATCTCGTCCCGGTGGAACTCACAGTCGTGCTCGGCCAGACCCAGATGCCGATCTACAAGCTGCTGCGCCTCGGCCGCGGCGCCATCATCGAGCTGAACACCAGCGAGACCGACGAAGTCCAGATTCTCGCCAACAACCACCCCTTCGCCAAGGGAATCGTCGTGGTCAGCGGCGCGCGAATCTCCGTCGAGATCACCCAGATGCTCAAGCGCCCGACGATCTACACCCTGCAGACCGTCGCCGACGCCGCCTGAATCGCCCCGTCCTGGGGAAAAATCGCGCTTCTGCGCTTTTCCTTCATGACGCTCTTGTGGCGGCGGATTCGATTTGCTAGATCGGCGCCGCTCCCTGGTTGCACCGCCCGCAACCGGAACCGAGCTGCGGTCGTGGCGGAATTGGTAGACGCACTACCTTGAGGTGGTAGCGGGGAGACCCGTGGAGGTTCGAGTCCTCTCGACCGCACCAAATTCGGATGAAAGTCCAGCGAAAGGCGACCTTCGGGTCGCCTTTCGCGTTTCCGGGCGATACCAACCGCTTCGGCTCAAATCTTCAGGTTGCGCGTCAACCGCGATTCGCCTCGCCGCCAGGCCCCGGCTTCGTTCCGCCCAAGATCGGGCTGACAGATGGCAGAACTTTGGTAACGTAAACCGGCCGTCAAGCATTCCCAGCAATTCTCCGCGACATGAACGCTCGCCGCATGCCTCGCTTCCGTGCCCTGTCCCTTCTGGCCGCTGCCGCTTTCGCCGCGCTCGGCGGCTGCGTGGCGCTCGACAACTACCCGTCGAAGGGCGATGCCCGGCCGCATCCGGGCGTCGCGGCAGCGCATCAATATCCAATCCACGGCATCGATATCTCGCGTTGGCAGGGCGAGATCGACTGGAACGCCGTCAAGGCGGCCGGCACCCGCTTCGTCTACATGAAGGCGACCGAGGGCGGCGACCATGTCGATCCGACCTTCCGCCGCAACTGGGAGGGCGCGCGCCGCGCCGGCATCGCCCGCGGCGCCTACCATTTCGTCTTCTGGTGCCGCCCGGCCCATGAGCAGGCGGTCTGGTTCAAGCAGCAGATCCCGAACGATCCCGATGCCCTGCCGCCGGTGCTCGATGTCGAGTGGAACGGCCATTCGCGGACCTGCCCGCAGAAGATCGACCGCGAACTCGCCCGCGAGAAGATCGCGCTCATGCTGACCGAGCTGGAGCAGCTCACCGGCAAGAAGCCGGTGATCTATACCGACATCACGTTCCATCGCGAGGTGCTGGAGGGGCAGTTCAACAACTACCCCTACTGGATCCGCTCGACGGCGGCGTTGCCGGAAACCCGCTACAACAACCGCCCCTGGGCCTTCTGGCAGTTCACCACGACCGGCCGCGTGCCGGGCATCCGTGGCGATGTCGATCGCAACGCCTTCTTCGGCAGCGAGAGCCAGTTCGCCGGCTGGCTGCGCGGCGAATACGACATCGGCACGCGCCGCTGGGACAAGCGCGAAGGGCCGGCACAGCCGGCACCGGTCCAGCAGGCGCCGCTGCCTCCCCCTGCCGCTCCCGAGCCGCAGGAGCCGAGCGACGTGCCCATCGCGCGCATCCCCGGCAGCGTGCCCCCCGTCGCCTCGACCATGCGGGCCATCGACAACCAGGTCGAGCCCGTCGTTCTCGACTGAGCGGACGCGCCGAACCGCGCCGGTTAACCAAGGCTGAAATTCATTGTTCGACTGCGCCGCAATTCTAACCGGCGCTTAACCACGCTCCCCGCATCTGGACCTGTGATGCGGGAGAGACACATGCCAGCGCGCAAGCTGACCAGCGGACGGATCGGGCTCAAGGCCCTCGCCTTCATGGCCCTGATGATAGGTCTCGTCGAACCGGCGCAGGCGCTCTATCCGAAGAAGGGCGACAGCTCGCCCCATCACGGCGTCCGCGATGCGCGGCGCAAGGTGATCCAGGGCATCGACGTCTCCCGCTGGCAGGGCGAAATCGACTGGGCCCGGGTCAAGGATGCCGGCACGCGCTTCGCCTTCATCAAGGCGACCGAGGGCGGCGACCACCTCGATCCGAATTTCAAGCGCAATTGGGCCGAGGCGAAGAAGCACGGCGTCGCCCGCGGCGCCTATCACTTCGTCTGGTGGTGCCGCTCGGCCAAGGATCAGGTGCGCTGGATCAAGAAGCACATCCCGCGCGACCCGGACGCCCTGCCGCCGGTGCTCGATGTCGAATGGCAGAACGACTCGCAATGCACCCGCAAGATATCGAAGGAACTGGCCATGGCCAAGATCAACGAGATGCTCAAGGGCCTGCGCGAACACACTGGCAAGAAGCCGGTCATCTATACCGACATCAACTTCCACGAGGACGTGCTGGAGGGTGAGCTCAATGACCACCCGTTCTGGCTGCGTTCGACGGCGGCTCCATTGGCGAAGCGCTATGAGCGCGACCGCTGGGAGTTCTGGCAGTTCACCACCACCGGTCGCGTGCCGGGCATCACCGGCGATGTCGACCGCAACGCCTTCTTCGGCAGCGAGCGCGAATTCGAAGCCTGGCGCCAGGGCCGCTTCGACATCGGCACGCGCAAATGGCATGGCGGCGAGCCCAGGATCGCGGCGCGGGCGCCGACGCCGACGCCCACTCCGGCGGGCCTGCGTGCGCCCAGCGACGCTGGCGGCACGAAGCTGAAATTCGCCCCGCCCGGCCGCATCCCGAACGCACGCACGGCCGATAACCGCCGCGCCGACGCAACCGGCTCGATCAGGCGCGACTGAGCCACCTTTTGCCGGCTGTCATGCCGCCGTCATATCCGCGGCGCCCTTAGGCGCCGCGCTGCCGGATCGGCCCCGCAGTGTCAGCGGAAGCCCGGCATGCTCAGCGATCTCCAGTCCCAATCCGGCATCATCTGGGCCTATCGCTTCGACGCGGACGGAGCGCCCACCCGCCTCCCGCGCGACGAGATGCCGGAGCTCGCCCCGACTGAGGGCTTCGTCTGGCTTCATCTCGATCTCGTCCACACGCGGGCCCAGAGCTGGATCGCCGAGCAGGAGCTGCCGGACGCGACGCAGGAAGCCTTCCTCTCGCATGAGCCGCACCAGCGGCTCGACCATTCCGCCAATCTCGCCTGGGGCGTCTCGCACGACCTGATCCGCGACATTGCCGACAAGTCCGAGGATGTCGGCGCGCTGCGCTGGATCATCGGCGAGAAGTTCCTGCTGACCGGCCGGCGCGAGGCGCTGCACTCGATCCGCATGACCGCCGAGGCGTTGGATCGCGGCGAACCGGCCGCGAGCCCGGCCGGGCTCTTCGAGCAGATCATCGAATACATCATCGACGACGTCACCGACGCGGTGGTGCGTCTCGTCGACGAGACCGATAGCGTCGAGGACCATATCCTGCTCGACCGCCTGCATGACGGGCCGCAGCGCGTCGGCTCGATCAGGCGCACGGCGGTCCGGCTGCATCGCCAGCTCAGCGGCCTGCATGTCCTGTTCCGTCGCTTCGCCGAGACCCAGTCCGGCCGCAGCGCGCCCGATGCGGTCAAGGGCGCAGCCTCGCGATTGCTCCAGCGCGTCGACGGCCTGCATCACGATGTCCAGTCTGTACAGGACAGGGCGCGGCTGTTGCAGGACGAGATCGCGGCCCGCTCGGCCAGCCGCACCAACCGGCAGCTCTATGTGCTCTCGCTGCTGACGGCGCTCTTCCTGCCCGCGACCTTCATCACCGGCCTGTTCGGCATCAATGTGAAGGGCCTGCCCTGGGTCGAATCGGAGGCCGGCGCCTTCTTCGTGGCGCTGACCTGTCTCGCCGCCGCCCTGCTGACCCTCGTCCTGCTCCGGCGCCGGGGCGTGATCGGGAGCTAGGCATCACTCTTCGCGGCCTGCCGCTGCGCCCGCTTCTCCTCGGCCTTGGCGCCCCAGAAGATCGCAGCACGGATCAGCAGGAATTCCAGCACGAAGATCCCGGTCAACGCGCCGGCAATGAGCATCTGATCGCTGTTGCGATAGCGCGCGATGCTCGCGAATCCACCGGGCATGAAGCCCGCGATGACGAGGACGAAAACAGCCTGCAGCACGAAGGTCGCGAGCGCGCAGAGCAGCGCGACGGACCACGCACGGCCGGACGGCGGACAGGCCTGCTCGCGCTTGAACCAGATCTGGCCGGCCCACGAACCAGCGCTCCAGACCAGGATCAGGCCCAGCGCTCCCATGCTGCCCGGAGCCGCGTTGAAATAGGCCTCCAGAGCGATGACCACCACATTGAGGATGATCACCGCGACAACCAGGAAGGCGGTGTAGCGCAAGACGAGAGCGCCGTTGGAAATGGGCGATGCGATCGACGGCAGGGACATTCGGAAGCTCCAGGCAGGCATGGTCCAATCCGCCGGCTACGATGGTTGGCAACGCCGGTAAAGCCCCGAGCTCTGCACAAGGGACAGGCTCATCGGGCGGCGGACCGGTGCAAAACCGCCCACACCGCCCTCTGATCCGCTCGGCCTGACACCGGCATTCCCGACCTGTAAGCTCGCGACAAAGCGGCCCCGTTCGGGCTGCACAAAGCTATTCGAGCCGGGAGGACATCATGCTCGCCAACGCGCCGCGCCCGTTCAATTTCGACCTCGGCGAGACCGCCGACGCGATCCGCGACACCGTCCATGCCTTCGCGCAGGAGAAGATCGCGCCGCGCGCCGAGGAGATCGACAAGACCAATCAGTTCCCGCGCGATCTCTGGCCGGAAATGGGCGCGCTCGGCCTGCACGGCATGACGGTCGATGAGGAGCATGGCGGCACGGGCTTGGGCTATCTTGAGCATTGCATCGCGGTCGAGGAGGTCTCTCGCGCCTCCGCCTCCGTCGGCCTCTCCTACGGCGCCCACTCGAATCTCTGCGTCAACCAGATCAGCCGCAACGGCAACGAGGCGCAGAAGCGCAGATACCTGCCGAAGCTGATCTCGGGCGAACATGTCGGCGCGCTCGCCATGTCCGAGCCGGGCTCGGGCTCCGACGTCGTCTCGATGCGGACCCGCGCCGACAAGAAGGGCGACCGCTACGTCCTCAACGGCAACAAGATGTGGATCACCAACGGCCCGATCGCCGAGACGCTGGTCGTCTACGCCAAGACCGATCCCGAGGCCGGCCCGCGCGGCATCACAGCCTTCCTGATCGAGAAGGGCATGAAGGGTTTCTCGACCCACCAGAAGCTCGACAAGCTCGGCATGCGCGGCTCGGATACCTGCGAGCTCGTCTTCCAGGATTGCGAGGTGCCGGAGGAGAACGTGCTCGGCACGGTCGGGCGCGGCGTCAACGTGCTGATGTCGGGCCTCGACTATGAGCGCGTCGTGCTGGCGGCAGGCCCCCTCGGCATCATGCAGGCGGCGCTCGATGTGGTCATGCCCTATGTCCATGAGCGCAAGCAGTTCGGCCAGTCGATCGGCGAGTTCCAGCTCGTCCAGGGCAAGGTCGCCGATATGTATGTCGCGATGAATTCCTGCCGCGCCTATGTCTATGCCGTCGCCAAGGCCTGCGACCGCGGCGAGACCACCCGCGAGGACGCGGCCGGCGCCATCCTGATCGCGGCCGAGAAGGCGACGCAGGTCGCGCTCGATGCGATCCAGCTCCTCGGCGGCAACGGCTATATCAACGATTACCCGACCGGCCGCCTGCTGCGCGACGCCAAGCTCTACGAGATCGGCGCCGGGACGAGCGAGATCCGCCGGATGCTGATCGGGCGGGAACTGTTCAACAAGACGAAGTGAGAAGCTCCGCCGTCATGCTCGCCCTTGTGGCGAGCATCCACGTCTTGACCCCGCCCCTCGAAAGGCGAAGACGTGGATGGTCGGGACAAGCCCGACCATGACGGAAAGCGCGCAGTCGAAACGATGCCTCTCTACTTCGCCTATGGCCTCAACATGGACCCGGACGGGATGGCGCAGCGCTGCCCGAAGGCGCAGCCGCTCGGCCCGGCCCGCCTGCCCCGCCATCGCTTCATCGTCACCCGCGACGGCTATGCCTCGGTGATCCGCGATCCCCGCGAGGAGGTCCATGGCGTGCTCTGGGACTGCTCGCTCAGCGACATGCGCGTCCTCGACAAGTTCGAGGAGCTGGCCAGCGGGCTCTATGTGAAGATCAGCCAGCCGGTGATCGTGCCGGGCGGAGCCAAGCGCGCGCTGATCTATATCGGCCGCTCGGCCGATCCGGGGCGGCCGCGCCCAGGCTACATGGAAGCGGTCATCGCCGGGGCGAAACACTACGGCCTGCCAGAGACTTACGTCGCCGGCTTGAATCGTTTTCTGACCAAGCCGAATCTCGATCTGAAGGGCTTGAATCAGGATGCGAGCGCGCCGCTCCCCCCCGGCCCGGTGAAGGGCGTGCGGCCAAGGGCGCTGGCGCCGAAATAAACCCCAACGAAAAGGGCCGCTTGCGCGGCCCTTTCCTTGTTCGGAGACACCGGCGGCGGTTACGCCGCCAGCCCCTTGGCCAGCTCGCTGACCTGCTTCTCGAACAGCGCGCGATAGGCGCCGTCCGGGCGGGTCAGCAGGGCCTCGTGTGGCCCCTCCTCGATCACCCGGCCGCGATCGAAGACCAGGATGCGGTCCATGGCCCTGACCGTCGAGAGGCGGTGCGCGATCACGATCGTGGTGCGGCCTTCCATCAGGCGCTCGATCGCCTGCTGGATCAGCGCCTCCGATTCCGAATCGAGGCTGGACGTCGCCTCGTCCAGGATCAGGATCGGCGCATCGGCCAGGAAGGCGCGGGCCAGCGCGACACGCTGACGCTCGCCACCCGAGAGCTTGATGCCGCGCTCGCCGACGAGCGTCGCGTAGCCCTTGGGCAGGCGCATGATGAACTCATGCGCGTTGGCGAGCTTCGCCGCCTGCTCGACCTGCGCCAGGCTCGCGCCCGGCCGGCCATAGGCGATGTTGTCCGCCAGCGAGCGGTGGAACAGCACCGGCTCCTGCTGCACGATCGCGATCTGCTGGCGCAGCGACGCCTGCGTGACATCGGCGATATCCTGCCCGTCGATCGCGATCCGGCCCCCGGTGACGTCGTAGAGCCGCTGCACCAGCTTGACGAAGGTCGTCTTGCCGGAGCCCGAGCGGCCGACGAGGCCGACCTTCTCGCCGCCACGGATGGTCAGCGAGAAATCGCGGTAGAGCGGATCGTGATGCCCACCGTAATGGAAGGTCACGTCCTCGAAGGCGATCTCGCCCGCGGTCACGCCCATATCCACCGCACCCTTCCGGTCCGGCACGCCATAGGGAAGATCGTGCATCCAGACGAGCTCCTCCATGTCGTTGACCGAGCGCTGCAGGTTGTGGACGTGCTGGCCGACATCGCGCAGATAGCCATGCACCACCGCATAGGCCGTCAGCACGAAGGCGACGTCGCCGGGCGAGGCTTGCCCGTTCGCCCAGAGCCAGATCACGAGACCGATCACCGCCGCGCGCAGGAAGAGCAGCACGATGTTCTGGCCGGTGCCCGACCAGGTTCCGCGAATCCAGGCGCGCCGCGTCCTGCGGCTCCACTTGGAGACGACCGTCGCCAGCCGCAGGTCCTCGCGGGCCTCGCCGCCATAGGCCTTCACCACCGGGTTGCAGGTGATGGCATCGGCCAGCGAACCGCCCAGACGCGTGTCCCAGGCGTTGCCGAGCCGCGCCGCCGGCGCGACGAAGCGCAGCGACAGCGCCAGCGTCAGCCCGATATAGGCCAACGCGCCGAGCGCCACGACGAGCCCCATCGTCGGCCAGTGCCAGGCCAGCACCGCCGTCATGCCGAGCAGGATGACCAGCGACGGCAGGAGCGCGATCAGAACGGTGTCGGTCAGCAGATCGAGTGCCCACATGCCGCGCGTGATCTTGCGCACCGTCGAGCCCGCGAAATTGTTCGCGTGCCAGTCGGTCGAGAAGCGCTGCAGGCGCGCGAAGGCCTCCTGCGAGACGTCGCTCATCGTGCGCAGCGTCATCGTGGTGATGCCGGTGAAGGCGAAATGCCGCCCGACCACCATGATGGCGGCGAGCACCATCATCGCGCCGAGCGCCCAGAGCGCCGCCTCCGCGCCTCCGGCGCTGGCACCGCCCGCCACCGCATCGACGAGGCGGCCGGCATAGACCGGCGTGAACAACTCGGCGAGCGTCGCGACGATGGTGACGCCGGCCACCCAGGCGACCTGCCCGGGCTGGCGTGCCCAATGCTTGAAAGTGAAGCCGAGAACGGCCCGGAACGGCTCGCGCCGCCCGGTTTGAGTATCATGAGACATAGCGTCATTCGGCGCCAGGACGGCAGCCGACTCCGAATCAGGCGAAGACGACGACGCGCGCCGGCTTCGGCAATGAAAGAAACTGGTTTGAAAAAAGGCTCAGGAGACTGCCCCGGGGGCGGGCCTCGTGCGAGACCGACCTAGTGCCGGGTTGGTCGCATGGGAGTGGCTGCGGTGTTGATGAATTTCATTCAGCCCTCCCTTTCTTGAGTTGGAGCCAAGGCGAAGGAAGGTGCCTGATTGTTGGGCAGCGCGCAAGCCCGCCTCCCATGCAATGACTGCACGAGGCGTCTTCGCTCAATTCAAGGCGGAGTAGCGCGTCGGCTTACCAGAACAGCGCCACCAGACGCGCCGCGATCACCAGCAGGAAGGCCGCGATGATCGTGCCCAGCACCTGCTGGCGCTTGGCGTGGTTGGGCCATCGCCGCGCGAGCAACCTGCCCAGCGGCTTGCGGAAAACGAAGGCCGCGACCAGCAGAACGATGACGTAGTGGGACAAGGTCTAGGCCTCAGGCCTTTTTGTCGGCCGGGGCCGTATCGACCGGCGCACCGGCCTTCTTCCAGGCGCCGAAGCCGCCGGCCACATGCGCGACCGGCTTCAGGCCCATCTCCTGCGCGGCCTGCGCAGCCAATGCCGAGCGCCAGCCACCACCGCAGAAGAAGACGAAGCGCTTGTCCTGCTGGAAGACCGGCTTGGCATAGGGGCTTTCCGGGTCGATCCAGAACTCCAGCATGCCGCGCGGGCAATGGAAGGCACCGGGCATCCGCCCTTCCCGCTCCAGCTCGCGCGGATCGCGCAGATCGACGAAGACCACGGCATCACTTCCGTGCAGCGCCTGTGCCTCCGCGACCGACAGCGTCTCGATCCGGCTTTCGGCCTCCGCGACCAGCGTCTTGTAGCCCTTGGTGATGGTCTGCGGCACGATCATGCCCTCCCCGATTCCGGCCGCACCGTGACGGCTCGCCGCTACAGCGTCAATGCCGCCCGGCTTGTCGCCCGCGCGGCTTCGTCACAAGCTGCTTGCCTCTCCGGCTCCCGAAATGGCAGAGCGGCAGCATGCTCGGTTTCAGCAATCTGGACGTCATCGCGCTCGCGTTCTTCGCGATCTCATGGGTCGGCTATCACTATGCAGTCGAGCTCGGGCCGCATGCCGCCCGAACGCTCAACATGCGGATGAACCTGCGCCGCGCCCGCTGGATCAACGAGGCGGCGGGCCGCGAGGTGCGGATCGTCGACACGCAGGTGATGGGCGGACTGCAGAACGGCACCGCCTTCTTCGCCTCGACCTCGCTGATCGCGATCGGCGGCACGCTCACTCTCCTGAACTCGACCGAGCGCGTGGTCGCGATCTTCAGCGACCTGCCTTTCGTGCCCGTGACGCTGCGCTCGGTCTGGGAGATGAAGGTGATCGGCCTCACCGGCGTCTTCGGCTACGCCTTCTTCAAGTTCGCCTGGGCTTACCGGCTGTTCAACTACTGCGTCATCCTGCTCGGTGCCCTGCCGCCCTTCGACAGCAAGGACGCGAAGGCGATGGCCCATGCGGTCCATGAGACCGTGGAGATGAACATTGCCGCCGGCCGGCATTTCAACCGCGGCCAGCGCGCCTTCTTCTTCGCGCTCGCCTATCTCGGCTGGTTTCTCGGCCCGGTCACCTTCATCGGCTTCACCGCTGCGGTGCTGGTCGCGATGTATCGCCGCCAGTTCGCCTCCGACGCCGCCCGCGTCTTCAAATATCCGAGCCAGCCATGAGCATCGAACCCGAAGCGATCGAGAGCGCGATCCTCGACCTGCTCGCCCAGCGCGAAGCGGGTCTGACGATCTCGCCGATGGATGTCGCCCGCCGCCTCGGCGGCGACCATCCCGACGGCTGGGGGCCGTTGATGCAGCCCGTGCGCCGGGCTGCCGTGAAGCTGATGAAGGAAGGCCGGCTGGTCATCACTCGCAAGGGCCGCCCGGTCGACCCCGACGATTTTCGTGGCGTCTATCGGTTGGTGCTACCGGTTATGTCTTGAGACCGACCCGATTTTCCGCGGAAACACGCGGGTCATCCCGGGCTTGACCCGGGATCCATTCCGGAACGCTTCCGATCAAGGTTCAGGCATGGATCCCGGATCTTCGCTTCGCTACGTCCGGGATGATCTGTGTTTCCCAAGGAGGGCGATTGGCTCTGACTTACGGCGCCGGGAAGAGTTCGTCCGTATAGCCCGCGAGCCGATACGCCACGAGGCCGACCCACTCCTTGAAGCCGTTATCGGCGATTTCGAGCCCGCGGGGTGCCCGGCTGTACGGCCGGATGAAATCGTCGGGCTCGCCGCTTGTCCAGTAATCGACCGGGAAGGCCTCGACCGCGAACCCGGCCTTGCGGAACACACCGATCGAGCGCGGCATATGCCAGGCCGAAGTCACCAGGAGCCAGCGCTCGCCGGGCTTGGGGTCGACGAGCCTGCGGGTGAAGGCGGCGTTCTCGCGCGTGTTGCGTGACTTGTCCTCCAGGATGAGCCGGGCGGGCTCGAGCCCCAGCCCCTCGAACAGCAGCTTGGCGCCATCCGCTTCGGTCACGGTCGTTTCCGAGATCAGGTTGGCCGCGCCGCCCGTGAAGACGATCTTGGCCTGCGGATGCAGCCGCGCCAGTTCCACCGCCTTGGTCATGCGCGCCGCCGAGGAATTCATCGCGACATCGCCGCGTGCGACGCCGACGGCCCCCCCGAGCACGACGATCCCGGTCACCGGGCCTTTGCGGGCATCCTGCTGCGGGAAGCGATCCTCCAGTGGCCGCAGCACGATGCGCGGCAGCGGGCTGAAGGCCATGAGCCCGAGCGCGATCAGCGAGATCAATCCGACCCAGCGCGCCGGGCGGGCAAGGCGCGTGAAGGCCAGCAGCCCTGAAAGCCCGGCAAGCAGGATCGCGAAATTCACCGGCGACAGGACGAACCAGACGACCTTTGAGAGAACGAAGAACATCGCGCGGCCGGACTGAGGACAGATCACTCAAATTCTATCGGCAAATACTGACGGCTTTCTGAACCGGGATACCCTGAAACTACGCTCGGGAATGGCGAGTGCTGTCAGCGAATGATCTGCGGCGGCGATTGCGGGCGCCGCCCGCCGGTCTGCGGCAGGGCTTTCGCGAGCTCGATCGCCCGGCCGGCGACCTCGCGCAATTCACAGCCCGCCTGCCGCCCGGCTTGCAGCGCCTCACGCTGGGTCGCGCCATAGAAGGCGCATTTCTGCGTGACATAGCTCTCCCAGGCGAGTTGCAACGCCGCGAGCCGGCTGCGCTGGCCGGCATCGAGGGCGCGTCCCGTGACTTGCAGCGCGAGCGTCAGGCGCTCGCGCCACGCCGCCTCCTCGCGCCGGGCACAGGCGGCTTCAGCCCCGCGCGGATCGTTGCTGGCGGCCCGTACGCAGACCACTGCCACCGCGCCGATACAGGCCGAAGGCGAGGACCCGCTGTCGCGCAGACAGCCGGAGAGCGCCGCGAGATCGGTCCGTAGCGTCGGTGACGTTTGTGCCACCGCAGGCGCGGTCGCAGCGAGGCTGCACAGGAGCAGGATCGTCCGAAAGGCGCTCATCCCGCTATCATGCCAGCGACTGCGCCCGGATCAAGCGGGGCGTTGCGATCTCACGCGATCGGCAACGGCAGCGCGGCCTGCGCTGCCGGCCGGGCGAAGAGCGTTTCATACCAGCGCTGGACACGAGGCCTCGCGATCCGCTCCACCGGCATGTTGAGCCAGCGATGCACACCGCAGCCCACCGCGATATCCGCCATGCCGAAGCGCTCGCCGGCCAGGAAGGGCCGATCCGCCAATTGCGCCTCGAGGATCGCCATCAGCACCTCGGCACGGGCCACGCCGTCGGCGATCACCTTTGGCTCGGTGAAGGCCGGCACCTTGCGCACCACGCCCCAGAGCACTGGTGCCAATGCCGGCTGCAACTCGGACTGCATCCAGTCGATCCAGCGATCGGCCAGGACGCGCCGGGCGGGATCCTCCTCCCAGAGCACACCCGAGGCATAGCGGGCCGCGAGATAGCGCAGGATGCTGCTCGACTCCCATAGGACGAGCTCACCGTCGCGCAGCACCGGAATCTGGCGGTTCGGGTTCATTGCCGCGAATTCGAGGGTGTCGAGCCCACCGAAAGGCCCGCCGACATCGATGCGCTCGAAAGCCTGTCCGACCTCGCCCGCGGCCCAGACCACCTTCTGGACGTTGATCGAGCTCAACCGGCCCCAGATCGTCAGCATGAAACCCTCCGGACCGTCATGCTCGCCCTTGTGGCGAGCATCCACGTCTTGAACACAACTTTGATGAGCAAAGACGTGGATGGTCGGGACAAGCCCGACCATGACGGCAGAGCCGCGTCCTGCATCATCCGCTCAGGCGAATTCCATGATGACGGCGTCGACGGCGAGCGAGTCGCCCTCCTTCGCCAAAATCTTGGCGATGGTGACGTCCTTCTCGGCGCGCAGGACGTTCTCCATCTTCATCGCCTCGACCATGGCGAGCGGCTCGCCGGCCTTGACCTCCTGGCCGACCGCGACCGAAATCGCCTTGACCAGGCCCGGCATCGGGCAGAGCAGGAACTTGCCGGTATCGGCAGCGACCTTCTCCGGCATCAGCGCGGCCAACTCCGCTTCGCGCTGCGTATAGACATGGGCATTGGCATAGGCGCCGGCATGGCCGAGCGCGACGCCGTTCAGGATCGGCCGGACCTGCGCCGCGGCCTTCACCCCGTCGAGCGTGCCATGCCAGACCGGCTCACCCGGCACCCAGTCGCTGGCGACGCTGACGCTGCGGTCGGCAAAGGCGATGACCACCGCCCCGCCCTGCTCCGTTACCTCGCCCTCGAAGCGCTCAGGCCCGAGCTGCACGATGCGCAGCCGGTCGAAGGCGACCTTGCGCCAGCCCTCCATCTGCGCCGAGACGTTGCGCTTGCGCTGGTTCATGCGGTGGTCGCAGGCGATGGCGATCGCCGCCATGCGCTGCGCAGTCTCACCCTGCGGCACCGGCAGCGAGAAGCCCTCCGGAAACTCCTCGGCGATGAAACCGGTCGAGAGATTGCCGGCGATCCAGCGCGGATGCTGCATCACCGCCGCGACGAAGGGGATGTTGTGGCGGATGCCGTCGATGGCGAAGGCATCGAGCGCGCGCGCCTGCGCCTTGATCGCCGCCTCGCGCGTCGGCGCGTGCGTGACGAGCTTGGCGATCATCGGGTCGTAATAGATCGAGATTTCGCCGCCCTCGAAGACGCCGGTATCGTTGCGCACCATCGCCTCGCCATCCGGCCCCTCGCTCGGCGGCCGGTAGGTCACGAGCCGCCCGGTCGAGGGCAGGAAGTTGCGGGTCGGGTCCTCGGCATAGACGCGGCTCTCCACCGCCCAGCCGTCGAGCTTCACGTCGGCCTGCGCAATCGCGAGCTTCTCGCCGAAGGCTACCCGGATCATCTGCTCGACGAGATCGATACCGGTGATCATCTCGGTGACCGGGTGCTCGACCTGCAGACGGGTGTTCATCTCGAGGAAGTAGAAGGACTTGTCCTGCCCCGCCACGAACTCGACCGTGCCGGCCGAGTCGTAGTTGACCGCCTTGGCCAGCGCGACCGCCTGCTCGCCCATCTTGCGGCGGGTCGCCTCGTCGAGCAGCGGCGACGGCGCCTCCTCCAGAACCTTCTGGTTGCGGCGCTGGATCGAGCATTCGCGCTCGCCGAGATAGATGACGTTGCCGTGCTTGTCGCCGAGAACCTGGATCTCGATATGGCGGGGATCGACGATGAATTTCTCGACGAAGACGCGATCGTCGCCGAAGGAGGATGCGGCCTCCGACTTGGCACGGGCGAAGCCTTCGGCGACCTCAGCCGAAGAATGGGCGATGCGCATGCCCTTGCCGCCGCCGCCGGCCGAGGCCTTGATCATCACGGGATAGCCGATCTCGTCGGCAATGGTCACCGCATGCTCGGGGCTCTCGATGATGCCGAGGAAGCCCGGAACGGTCGAAACCTTGGCAGCGGCCGCTGCCTTCTTCGACTCGATCTTGTCGCCCATCGCCGCGATGGCGCCGGGATTGGGGCCGATGAAGACGATGCCGTTATCCTTGAGCGCCTGGGCGAAGGCCTCGCGCTCGGACAGGAAACCGTAGCCGGGATGCACGGCCTGCGCGCCCGTCTGCTTGCAGGCGTCGATGATCTTGTCGATCAGGAGGTAGGACTGGGCGGCGGGTGCTGCGCCGATATGCACGGCCTCATCGGCCATTTCGACATGCAGAGCGTCGCGATCCGCATCGGAATAGACGGCGACCGTCTTGATACCCATGCGCCGCGCCGTCTTGATGACACGGCAGGCGATCTCGCCGCGGTTCGCGATCAGGATCTTCGAGAACATGCGCGGCCACTCCCGGCTTCAGACCAGACTGCAATAGCCGGGGTCTATGGGATGCCGCAACTGCCGTCCACCGATGCGAAAGTCGGCTATCGGCCAAGCCGTTGTGCAAGGATGCACAGGCCGGGGCAGTCTTCGGTCCGGCCGGATCTCCGAAATCGCCATCATCGAAAGCCGGCGGCGGAGCAATCCCGCGTGGAGGAAGCTCCACGGTTTGGGTTCGCTCCGCCGACAAAGATATCTGGAGCGAGCTGAAGAACGGGCTCAGCTCGCGAGCAGGACGACGCGGGGAGCGGCGCCGACGCCGGCCCGGACCACGTCCTTCGCAGCGCCCTTGGCAAAGGCGAAGGCGAGCAGCGTCTCGTCGCAATGCTCGGCTTCGCGGGCGATCTCGTTGGCGATGCGCTGGGCCGTCGTGGTCGGGCCCTCGCCGGCCGAGAGCGTCGTGACCAGCCAATGCGCCTTGTCGCGGTCGATCACGCCGGTCGGGCGGTTCTCCCAGACGGCGAAATCGACGACCAACGCCACGAGGTAATCCGCATAGGCCTTGCAGTTGAGCGGCACGGCCCGGTCAAGCGCAATGAGAACATCGACGATGTCCCGCGTGATGACGATGTCGCTCAAGATATTGCGTTGAAGCATCTTGACGTCTTCTTCGTCGATCGCGCGACGATCCATCACGCGATCGACGAATTCACGAAGCTCACGATCCATCATGTTCGAACCCCTGTCCGGCGTTGTTTTGGGCCGGTATGTCCCTGTTGTGGGAACACCATGCCTCTCGCCTCGCCATCAGGTGGTTAACGCGCAAATCTGAACGGTTATTCAGGTTAAACGGAGCTGAGTCGGCGTGGTTGCGAGGATGTTACTGAGGCGCGGGCCGCGGCCGGATTCTTGCCGGCGAACGGCAGCGGCCGAGCGGGCGGACAAGAGGCTGCACAGGCAGGTTCGGGGCGGTGACAGCTACGCCCCGTAAGGCAAGGCGTCGGGCTCTACGCCGCCACGGCCTTCGGCAGCCCGAGCGCCGCCGGCAGCTCCGGGAATTCGCGCAGGACATACCGCGCGCCGAGCGTCACCAGCTTCTCGACTGGCTGGAAGCCCCAGGATACGGCGACGGGCACCACGCCGGCGGCCACCGCCATCTCGATATCGAAGGAGCTGTCGCCGACCATCGCAGTACGCGCGGGCGCAGCTCCGGTCTCAGCCATCGCCCGCTGGATCATGCCGGGATGCGGTTTCGAGGGCGCGTCGTCCGCCGACTGCACCGTGTCAAACAGGCCTTGCCAGCCATGCCGGGCGACGATGAATTCGGCTCCCTTGCGCGACTTGCCGGTGGCGATGCCGAGTTTCAGCCCGCTCTGGCGCTTCAGCTCGGCCAGCGTCTCGGCAACACCCGCGAAGAGCGGCTCATCCAGCGACGGATCGGTCTCGGCCCGCACCCGCATCCCGCTGAAGACCTGGCGATAGGTCTCGGTCAGCACGTCGTCGGGCTCCGCGAGCCCGGCAAGCTGCGCCATTGCGATGTCCAGGGTTAGCCCGACGATGCCGAGCCCGGCCTCACGCCCCGGATGAACCCGGCCGCAACGCTTGAATGTCTCGTATTGCGCTTCGAGGATGATCGCCTCGGAATTGATCAGCGTGCCGTCGAGATCGAAGATGATGAGGTCCATGCCGGCGCTTTAGCGCGGATCGCCCCGGCAATCCACTGCCAGCCCGGCATGGCGTCATCCCACCTGCCGACGGCTCAGCCCTTGGCCTCGCGGGCGCAGGCATCGACCGCCTTGCGCAGATCGGCGCCGTCGAGCCCCTTGGAGCGCGCCTCCTTGCGGCATTCGGAGCGCTGTGCGAGGTCCGGCCGCTTGCCGTTGAAGCAGGCCGTCAGCGCCGCGATGCGCTCGGAACCCTGCAGCTTGCGCCCGTCGACCTCGTCCTTGCAAGCCGCCCGCACCGCCACCGCCGTCGGCTTGCCGTCGCGGGTCACGCCGTCACGGGCATAGAGCTGCACGCCCGGAAACTTGCCCTGCATGCAGATGCGCATCGCCGCGCGCAGGTCGTCGCCGGTCAGCGCGATGTTCTCGGATACGCAATCCTGCCGGGCCTTGGCCCGTTCGGCCCGCGGAATCGGCTCGTCCGCAGATGTGGCAGCAAGTGTCGGCGCAGGCGCCTTGGCCGGCGCGGCATTCTGCGCCTGGGCGGTTCCGCAAAAGCCGAGAACGAAGGCGGTAACGATCAAAACCGAACGCATGGTCAGCCCCTCCCGATGATGAGAACATAATTAGAACAGAAAGCGCTTTGTTCCGCAACTGTTCTCTTACGTTTCGTCATCACCCAAGGAGAGGCAGGTGAGGCGTCACTCGTCCGGCGCTTCGACGATCGGGTCATAGGGCGCGTCGTCGAAGCCGAGCAGGTTCCAGCTCTGGCGCATATGCGGCGGCAGCGGCGCGCTGACATCGATCGTACCCTTGCCGCGCGGATGCGGCAGCACGATCCGCCGCGCCAGCAGATGCAGCTTGTTCTGGATGCCGCCGGGCAGCTCCCAGTTCTGGATGTTGAAGTACTTGGGGTCGCCGATGATCGGGTGGCCGATATGGGTGGTATGGGCGCGCAGCTGGTGCGTGCGGCCGGTCACCGGCTTCAGCGAGAGCCAGGCCAGCTTCTGCGCTGCCGTCTCGACCACCGCGTAATAGGTCACGGCATGCATCGCGCCGTCCTCGCCATGCTTGGCGACGGCCATGCGCTGGTCGCCGTCATAGGCCTCCTCGCGGGCGAGATAGGTCGAGATCCGGCCCTGGCGGACGCGCGGCACGCCGACGACCAGCGCCCAGTAGACCTTGCGGGCCGAGCGCGAGCGGAAGGTCTTGGCCAGCGTCGCCGCGGCGAAACGCGACTTGGCGATGACGAGGCAGCCGGCCGTGTCCTTGTCGAGCCGGTGGACGAGGCGCGGCTTCTGTCCGTCCTTGGTCGTCAGCGCCTCCAGCATCTGGTCGACATGGCGCGTCGTGCCCGAGCCGCCCTGCACGGCGAGCCCGGCCGGCTTGTTGAGGACCATGACATCGTCGTCCTCATAGAGCGTGATCGAGCGTAGGAAGCCGATCGTATCGGCATCGGCCTTGGCCGAGCGCGGCCGCTCCGCCTGCTCCTCGAGCTTCAGCGGCGGGATGCGCACGGTCTGGCCCTCGGTGAGCCGATCCTTGCTGTCGGCGCGCTTGCCGTCGACGCGCAACTCGCCCTTCCGGACGATGCGCTGGATGTGGCTGAAGGACAGCTGCGGGAAGCGCGCCTCGAGGAAGCGGTCGATCCGCATCTCGTTCTCGTCCGGCGTCACCACGAGCTGCTGCACGCCGGTCGAGAGCACCTGCGCCGTCTCGGCCTTCACCTGCGCGCGGGTCGGCTTGGGAGCTTCTTCCGCCGGCCGCGGTCGAACGGGGCGCTGCACACGCTCCTCGCCGCCGGCCGGGCGCGCCGCGGCGCGACGCCGGGCATCATGGCTCGGCCGCTTGCCGCGCGGGGCGCCGGCAGATGGCGGCTTGCCCCCGCGAGGGGCGTTGCCGGTGCCCTTGCCGCCCGTACCCTTGCCGCCGGCGCCCTTGCTGCCGGGGCCTTTGCCGCCCGTCTTCATGACATGCTCCGCATCATCGCGAGGCCACCGACCAGCGCCGCCAGCGACAGCACGACCGAGCCGATCACATAGGTGGCCGCCAGCATCGTCTCGCCCCGCTCCCAGAGCAGGACGGCGTCGAGCGAGAAGGCCGAGAAGGTGGTGAAGCCACCGAGGATACCTGTCGCCAGGAACAGGCGCAGATCCTGCGGCACGCCCTCGCCGGCGCGGAAGGCGAACCAGCCGGCGACCAGCCCCATCAGCGCCGAGCCGATGACGTTGATGGCCATGGTCCCATAGGGAAAGCCCATGCCGAACCAGCGCGGCGACACCAGATTGATGCCGTGGCGCAGGGCGCCGCCGATGCCGGCGCCTACAAAAACAAAAGCGGTGGAGATCATCGCTGTGGAATAGAGCGCGCTGTCGCCTTGCACAAACGAAATCCGCCGCAATTGCACGGCTCCGTGCGGCCGGGCGGGAAGATCGGTGTCGGAAATCGACCGATCGCAGCGACGGGAGTGGAAGCGATGGCTCTTCAGGCTCGGATCGACGGCGCAGGACTGCTCGCCGTCATGATCATCTTCGGCAGCATGGCTGCCTTCGCCCAGCAGGGCGGCAGCGCGGACACAGACTGGCCGACGGAGAAATGCAACCGCTACAGGAAGGCCTATGACCAGTCGATCGCGCGGCTCGGGAAGAAGGGCCTGGGACTGGACTTCCTTGCCAGCCACGACGCCTTTCTCGCGTCGAACTGCCAGGCGCGCGCCGACGTCTGCGCCCGCAGCAAGGAGGAGCTGGAGCTCGCCAACCGGCTCGTGGTGATGGCGATGAACGCCGGCATGGCGAGCACCTTCCTGCCGTTCAACTGCCGGAGCTGAGCGCTGCCTCGGGAATCTGCTGGCTTTTAACGGAACCATACCGTCATTGCGGGGCGCCGCGCAGCGGCGAGCCCGGAACCCATGAATACGTCTGTCCGTCATGGTCGGGCTTGTCCCGACCATCCACGTCTTCAGCTATGCCGTACGGTATCCGAGACGTGGATACTCGCCCCAAGGGCGAGCATGACGAACTGGATTCGCCTCGTGTTCATGGCTTCCGGGCCCAGGCTGCGGCGTGCCCCGGAATGACGGCGATGGTTCCGCGTCAAATCAGCAGGCTCTAGGAGCCCCTGCGCCGCCGCAGCCAGGGATGCACATAGAGTTCGAAGGCGATGGTCAGCACGATGAAGACCAGCGCGATCACGAAGGCCACGACCCAGTAGGAGACATCATCCTTCGGAACGAACCAGCCCGCGATAATCGAAGGCACGATCAGGAGCAGGCGCGCCAGTAATTGCATCCCTATTCTCCCCGCTCCTGCCGCAGCCGTTCCCAATATTCCAGCCGCTTGCGGATCTCGCGTTCGAAGCCGCGCTCGGGCGGGTCGTAGAAGCGCTGCCGGCCAAGCGCGTCCGGCCAGTAGTTCTGCCCGGAGAAGGCGTCCGGCTGGTCATGGTCATAGGCGTAATTGGCGCCGTAGCCCTCCTCGCGCATCAGCTTGGTCGGCGCGTTGAGAATGGTCTTGGGCGGCGTCAGCGAGCCCCGCTCCTTCGCCACCCTCACCGCCGCCTTGTAGGCGGTATAGGCCGCGTTCGATTTCGGCGCGGTCGCCAGGTAGATCACGCAATTGGCCAGCGCGAGCTCGCCCTCGGGCGTGCCGAGCTGCTCATAGGTCTGCGCCGCCGCGCGGGCATGCAGCAGCGCCTGCGGATCGGCGAGCCCGATATCCTCGACCGCCATCCGCACCAGCCGCCGCGCCAGAAAGCGCGGGTCCTCGCCGGCATCGAGCATGCGTGCGAAATAATAGAGCGCCGCGTCCGGGTCGGAGCCGCGGATCGTCTTGTGCAGGGCGGAGATCAGGTTGTAGTGGCCGTCCTGCGCCTTGTCGTAGATCGGCGCGCGGCGCTGAATGACGTCGGATAGGCCATGCTCGTCGAGGATTTCGCCCGGCTTCGCTGCCCGCCAGATTTCCTCTGCCAGCGTCAGCACGGCGCGGCCATCGCCATCGGCGAAGCGCGCCAGCGCCAAGCGCGCCTCCGGCGTCAGGGGCAGTTCCCGGCCCTCCAGCACCTCGGCGCGACCGAGCAGGAAGAGCAGCGAGCCTTCGTCCAGCGACTTGAAGGTCAGCACCCGCGCCCGCGACAGCAGCGCCGCGTTGAGCGCGAAGGACGGGTTCTCTGTGGTCGCCCCGATCAACGTGATCGTGCCGTCTTCCATGACGGGCAGGAAGGCGTCGAGCTGGGCGCGGTTGAAGCGATGGATCTCGTCGACGAAGAGCAGCGTGCCCCGGCCGCCGAGCCGGCGCCCGCGCGCGGCCTCGAAGACCTTCTTCAGGTCTGCCACGCCGGAGAAGATCGCGCTGATCTGCTCGAAGCCGAGATCGACCAGACCGGCGAGCAGCCGCGCCACCGTCGTCTTGCCGGTGCCGGGCGGCCCCCAGAAGATCAGGCTGCCGACCGTGCCGGAGGCGACGAGCCGCGTCAGCGCGCCGTCCGGCCCGGTCAGGTGCTCCTGGCCGGCGACTTCGGCGAGCGTCGTCGGCCGCAACCGGTCGGCGAGTGGCCGCGGGCCGGACTTGTCCAGCCCCGAGGCTGCGAACAGATCGCTCACCCCGGAAAGACCGAGGTGATCGTCTGGCCATTGCGGATGATCGTCACCTCCCAGGCACGCCTGCGATCCCTCAGGATCGCCTCGACCTCGCGCGAATTGGTCATCTGCTCGCCGTTCAGCGCCTTGATGATGTCGCCCCTCTGGAAGCCGACATTGGCAGCGGTGCTACCTTCCTCGATCTCGCTGACCACGACGCCATCATTGCCCGTCTCGACAGAAAGCTCCTCGGCGAGCGCCGGCGACATGTTTCCGACCGTCAGGCCTGCGAGCGGCGAGCGGCTGGTGAGCTTCACCATGTCGCGCGGCCGGGTCTCCGGCGCTGCGACGAGCTTGACCGGGATCGAGATGCGCTTGCCGCCCCGCAACACGCTGAGCATCGTCGTCCCGCCGATCGGCCGGGTCGCGAAGCGGTAGCCGAAGGATTCGGGGTCATCGACATTGACGCCATCGACCGAGAGAATGACGTCCGAGCGCTTCAGCCCCGCCTGATCGGCCGGGCCCTTGTCGACGACGCTGGCGACGACCGAGCCCGCCGGCCGGTCGAGGCCGAGACCGTCGGCAACTTCCGCCGTCAGGCTTTGCAGCCGCGCCCCGAACCAGGGCCGTTTGACCGTCTTGACCCCGGCCCTGGCGCTGTCGACGACGAGGCGCACCATCGCCGAAGGAATGGCGAAGCCGATGCCGACGCTGCCGCCGGAGCGCGAATAGATCGCGGTGTTGATGCCGACGACGCGGCCGCGCATGTCGATCAGCGGCCCGCCCGAATTGCCGGGGTTGATCGCGGCATCGGTCTGGATGAAGGACTGCGCGTCGCCGACGCCGATCTGCGTGCGGGCGAGCGCCGAGACGATGCCCTGCGTCACCGTCTGGCCGACGCCGAAGGGATTGCCCATGGCGAGCACGATGTCGCCGACCTGCAGCTCGTCGGTATCGGCGAGCTCGATCGCGGTCAGGTTCTTCGCATCGGCGAGCTTGAGCACGGCGAGATCGGTGCGCGGATCGCGCAACAGGATCGTGGCCTCGACCTCGCGCTTGTCGGCGAAAGCGACCTTCACCTCGCTCATGTTCTCGATGACGTGGTTGTTCGTCACCACGAGGCCGGCGCCGGCATCGACGACGACGCCGGAGCCGAGCGAGCGCTGCACCCGCTCGCGCGGCACGCCGAAGCCGCCATCGCCGAAGAAGCGGCGGAAGAACGGATCGTCCATGAAGGGGTTCTGCGGGCGCTTCTCGACGCGCGCGCCGTAGACGTTCACGACCGCGGCCTGCGTCTGCTTGACCAGCGGCGCGAAGGAGAGCGTCACCTGCTCGCGCGTCTCGGGCACCTGGCGGGCCTGGCCGAGCGCCGGCCACGGCGCCACGCCGGCCATCAGGGCGCCCGCGAGGGCAGCCATGGCCAGGGTCTTCCGATGTGTTGCGGGGCGGTGGATCATGCTCGTCCTCGTTCAGAAACAAAAAGCGCCGGCACGGAGTTTTCCGTTCAGGCGAGACACCCGCTATACCCATGCAGAGCCCTGCGGTTCCCGCAGCGGCATCCCCCAGCCCGATATGGCCTTTCACGGCCGGATAGGAAGAGCAGGATGAGCCTGATTCGGCTTGTGTACGCCAGCGAGAGCCGGCTCGTCGACGCCAATCGCCGCTCGGAGCTGGACGGCATCCTGGCAAGCGCCCGCCGCTTCAACGACCAGAACGGCATCACCGGCTTCCTCTTGGCGACGGACGGCGCCTTCGCGCAGATGCTGGAGGGTCCGCGCGACAGCGTGATCGAAACCTATGGCCGGATCGTGGTGGACGCGCGCCACGCGGCATTCAGGCTGCTCGTGGAGGAACCGATCGCAGCTCGCTCCTTCCCCGGCTGGGCCATGGGCATCGCCGAGCGCGACGAGACGACCAGCTTCATCTTCGGTCTCTACGGCGTGACGCCGGAGGCTGATCTCCACGCCCAGCCGCTGGAGACGCTCGTAGACCTCGCCGGCGAGCTTGCCGGGCGGCCGGGTTGAAGCTCCCGCGAATAATCGCAAGTCCGCTGAACCACGCCGTCATCCCGGGCGTGCCCCGGGATCCATCGTAGAGCGCCGCGCCCTTCGATGGATCCCGGATCTCCGCTTCGCTGCGTCCGGGATGACCACGCTTCCTGGAAATCCGCCTCGACCCCGGCCAAAAGAAAAAGGCGGCCCGCGAAGGCCGCCTTTTCCAATTCAGTCTGAAGAAGCCGATCAGGCGGCTTCGTCTTCCGCCGTGAAGACCGGGCCGGAATCCTTGCCCTTGGCGTCGACGTCGCGGTCGACGAACTCGATGATCGCCATCGGGGCGTTGTCGCCGAAGCGGAAGCCCGCCTTCATGATGCGGAGATAGCCACCGTTGCGCTCCTTGTAGCGCGGGCCGAGGACCGCGAAGAGCTTGCCGACCAGCTCGACATCCTTGATCTGCGCGATCGCCTGACGGCGGGCGTGCAGGTCGCCGCGCTTGCCGAGGGTGACGAGCTTCTCGACGACCGGACGCAGGTCCTTGGCCTTCGGCAGCGTGGTGGTGATCTGCTCGTGCTTGATCAGGGCCTGGGCCATGTTGGCGAACATCGCCTGGCGATGCTCGGCCGAGCGGTTGAAACGACGACCGCGGAAACCGTGACGCATTGTTTGGCTCCTTCGTTGCTTACGGCCGCCGTGCCACGGTACGGCCGTTCGTTATGCTCCGGCTCTTGTGAGCCGGGCGGGGTTGGCGCGGGATGCCTCCCGCGCCGTTGAGGCTTAGTAGTGCTCCTCGAAGCGCTTCGCGAGCTCTTCGATGTTCTCCGGCGGCCAGCCCTGGACGTCCATGCCCAGGTGCAGGCCCATGGTCGCCAGCACTTCCTTGATCTCGTTCAGCGACTTGCGGCCGAAGTTCGGGGTGCGCAGCATCTCGCCCTCGGACTTCTGGATGAGGTCGCCGATATAGACGATGTTGTCGTTCTTGAGGCAGTTCGCCGAGCGGACCGAGAGCTCGAGCTCGTCGACCTTCTTGAGCAGCGCCGGGTTGAAGGGCAGCTGCGGCGCGGTCGAGACGGCCTCTTCCTTGCGCGGCTCCTCGAAGGTGATGAACACCGCGAGCTGGTCCTGCAGGATGCGGGCGGCGAGCGCCAGCGCGTCCTCGGGCGAGACCGAGCCGTTGGTCTCGATCGCCAGCGTCAGCGAGTCCTTGTCGAGGTTCTGGCCCTCGCGAGTGTTCTCGACGCGGTAGGAGACCTTCTTGACCGGCGAGTACAGGCTGTCGACCGGAATCAGGCCGATCGGCGCGTCCTCGGGACGGTTCTGCTCGGCCGGGACATAGCCCTTGCCGGTGTTGACCGTGAACTCCATGCGGATCTCGGCCCCGTCGTCCAGCGTGCAGAGCACGAGGTCGGGGTTCAGGATCGCGACGTCGCCGATGGTGTTGATGTCGCCGGCGGTGACGGTGCCCGGGCCGGACTTGCGGAGCGTCATGCGCTTCGGGCCCTCGCCCTGCATCTTGACCGCAATGGCCTTGATGTTGAGGACGATGTCGGTGACGTCCTCACGGACACCCGGAATCGAGGAGAACTCGTGCAGAACGCCGTCGATCTGGACGGCGGTCACCGCCGCGCCCTGGAGCGACGACAGCAGCACGCGACGGAGCGCATTGCCGAGCGTCATGCCGAAGCCGCGCTCGAGCGGACGCGCGATCACGGTGGCCTGACGCTTCGGGTCGTCTCCGACCTTCACTTCGAGCTTGTTCGGCTTGGAAAGATCCTGCCAGTTCTTGCTGATCACGACCGCACTCCTGGTGCTGAATTCTTCTGGCGGCCACCGCCGCCCCGGACAGGCGCCCGCCCCTGCGGGCGCCTTCAAGGCTACAAGTCAGGCGTCAGACGCGACGGCGCTTGCGCGGACGGCAGCCATTGTGCGGGATCGGCGTCACGTCGCGGATCGAGGTCACGGTGAAGCCCGCGGCCTGGAGAGCGCGAAGAGCCGACTCGCGGCCCGAACCCGGACCGGTCACCTCGACCTCGAGGGTGCGCATGCCGTGCTCGGCAGCCTTGCGGGCGGCGTCCTCGGCGGCGACCTGGGCGGCGTAGGGGGTCGACTTGCGCGAACCCTTGAAGCCCATCGTGCCGGCCGACGACCACGAGATCGTGTTGCCCTGCGCGTCGGTGATGGTGATCATGGTGTTGTTGAACGAGGCGTTCACATGCGCGACGCCGGAGACGATGTTCTTGCGTTCGCGACGACGGACGCGCTGGGCTTCCTTGGCCATATCTCTTCTTCCATCCTTCAGGCGCGCCCGTCATGCCAGGCGCTGGGGATGCCGGCGGCCCGTGAGCGGACCGGCCGGCGTATTGACAACGGGCCGACTAGCGGCCCGCCGAAATCACTTCTTCTTGCCGGCGATCGGCTTCGCCTTGCCCTTGCGGGTACGGGCGTTGGTGTGCGTGCGCTGGCCGCGGACCGGCAGCGAGCGGCGATGGCGCAAACCGCGATAGCAGCCAAGGTCCATCAGGCGCTTGATGTTCATCGAGACTTCGCGGCGCAGATCGCCCTCGACGAGGTAGTCGCGGTCGATCGTCTCGCGGATCTGCAGGACTTCGGCGTCGGTCAGCTGGTTGACGCGGCGCTCCGGCGCGATGCCGACCTTCTCGATGATCTCCTGGGCCTTGGCCGCGCCAATGCCGTGGATGTACTGCAGGCCGATGACGACGCGCTTGCCGGTGGGAATGTTGACGCCCGCGATACGAGCCATGGTCTCATCTCCATGTCGGCCGAAGCACCCGATGGCACCCCGGCGGTGGGAAAAACCCTGCGTCCGGTGGAGGCCGGCTCATGCAGAGCGTTGAACGGTTCCACGCGATAATGCGACGTCGTCCCTTCTCGCGAAGGCAACGGCATCGCTCCCATGAAACCGGATGGCGGCTCGTTAACCGGTTGGGCACAACGAGTCAACCCGCAGCAACCAAGAAACATGCCAAGGCAAGCGGAAGCGGCCGAAGCACTGCGAGGTCAAGGCGGTAGCCGAACCCGCTATATAAGGGCTCCGTCATTCCGGATAAGCGGCGAAGCCGCGCCCGGAATGACGCGCATCACGGATGCCCCTTACTTCTTCACCAGGCTGCACTTGCTCTCCGAGAGCGGCGCGATGATCTCGGCTGCCGGGATCTTGCGGACGACCTTGAAGTAATCCCACGGCGCCTTCGAATCGGCGGGCTTCTTCACCTCGACCAGCAGCATGTCGTTCATCAGCCGGCCGTCTTCGCGGACCTTCGCGCCCGGCGCGTAGAAATCATCGACCGGCAGCTCCTTCATCTTCGCCGCGACCGCAGGGCCCGCAGCCGTACCGGCCGCCTTCACCGCCTTGAGATAGTGCAGCACCGAGGAATAGACGCTGGCCTGGATCATGCCGGGCATCTTCTTGGTCCGCGCCATATAGCGATCGGCGAAGTCGCGGCTCGGCTTGTCGGCGTCATGGTAATAGGCGGTGGTGGTGATCAGCCCCTTGGCCTTGTCGAGGCCGAGGCCGTGCACGTCGCTCAGCACCACGACCATCGCCGCGAGCTTCTGGCCACCATCGACCAGGCCGAACTCGCCCGCCTGCTTGATCGAGTTGATCGTGTCGGTACCGGCATTGGCGAAGGCGACGATCTTGGCCTTCGAGGCCTGCGCCTGCAGCAGGAAGGAGGAGAAGTCCGGCGTCGAGAGCGGGGCGCGCACCGTACCCAGCGTCTTGCCGCCATTTGCCTTGACCGTCGACTCGATATCCGCCGTGAGCTGATGGCCGAAAGCGTAGTCGGCGGCGATGATGTACCAGCTGTCGCCGCCCTCGCGCAGCACCGAAACCGCAGTGCCCTTGGCCGAGGTCGCCGTGTCGAAGGTCCACATGAAGCCGGTCGGTGAACAATCCTCATTGAAGAGGCGTGTCGTCGCCGGACCGTTATAGAGCGCGATCTTCTGCTTTTCCTTGGCGATGCCGGCCACCCCCAGCGCAACGGCGGAGTTGGTCAGGTCCGCGATCGCGGTGACGCCATCGACGTCGTACCAGCGCCGGGCCAACCCGACGGCGATGTCCGGCTTGTTCTGATGGTCGCCCGCGACGATCTCGATCGGCTTGCCGAGCACCGAGCCACCAAAATCCTCGATCGCCAGCTTCGCCGCCTCGACCGAGCCCAACCCGCCGAATTCGGCATAGTTGCCGGACTGGTCGTTGAGGATGCCGATCTTCACCGCATCCTGCGCCCGCGCCGCCGCCGGCATCAGCGCCAGCGTGCTCGCGACCAGCAATGCTCCAAACCTCGTCATGCGCCTGCTCCCTGTCCTGCCTCCGGACCAAGAAAGCCGCTTCGCCTTCCGGTCGACGGATGCTTGCTACCGCTTCGCGCGGATTGAGCCTCAGCACATCCGCCGGGCATGAGCCTGTCAACGCACAGGCGGAGCGAGAAAAGGCAAAGGCATCAGCGCAAAAGCGCACCGTAGAAACGAAGAACCCGGCCAGACCGTGAGGTCCGCCCGGGTTCGAAACAAGTTCCGGCGAGTTTCGGTCAGCCCTGGGCGGCGACCGAAAGTGCGTCCGTGATCGCCTGCGAGACGCTGTCGATCGGCTGCATGCCGTCGATGGCGGTCAGCTGGCCGCGCTTATCATAATAGGGAGCGACTACGGCCGTATCACGGTTATAGGCCTCAAGCCGGGTCTTGAAGACCTCCGGATCGTCGTCCTTACGCACCGGCTGCCCGGCCGCCCTCGCCTCCTCGGCGCGGCGAACGATGCGGTCGACGAGCTTGGTCTGGTCGACCTTGAGCTCGAGCACGGCGTCGAGCTTCAGGCCCTTGCCGTCGAGCATCTTGTCCAGCGCCTCGGCCTGAGCCAGCGTCCGCGGGAAGCCGTCGAGAATGAAGCCCTTCTTGGCATCCGCCTCTTCGATGCGGTCGGCGACGATGCCGATGACGATCTCGTCCGAGACCAGCCCGCCCGCGTCCATCACCGCCTTGGCCTTCTGGCCGACCGGCGTACCGGCGGCGACGGCTGCGCGCAGCATGTCGCCGGTGGAAAGCTGCGGAATGCCGTGCTTCGCGACGATGCGCGCCGCCTGAGTGCCTTTACCCGCCCCCGGCGGCCCCAGGAAAATCAACCGCATTTAGCGCCTCGCTCCTCGCAACTTGGCCTTCTTGACCAGCCCTTCGTACTGATGGGCCAGCAGGTGCCCGTGAACTTGCGCCACGGTGTCCATCGTCGTCGTCACCACGATGAGCAGCGAAGTACCGCCCAGCAGGATGATCGGGATCTGAGCATAGGTGATCATGAACTCGGGGATAAGGCAGACGATCGTCAAATATCCTGCGCCCAGAACGGTGATGCGCGTCAGGATGCGATCGATATGCTCGGCGGTCCGCTCGCCCGGGCGGATGCCCGGCATGAAGCCGCCATGCTTCTTGAGATTGTCGGCCGTCTCGACCGGATTGAACACAATCGCGGTATAGAAGAAGCAGAAGAAGATGATCAGCGCCGCGTAGAGGATCATGAACGCCGGCCGGCCATGGGCGAGATAGGTCGCCATCGTCGACAGGAAGCCGGTGCCGCCCGAGGCCTGCTGGAAGCTGGCGACGGTCGTCGGCAGCAGCAGCAGCGACGAGGCGAAGATCGGCGGAATGACGCCGGCGGTGTTGAGCTTCAGCGGCAGGAACGAGGTCTGGCCCTCATACATGCGGTTGCCGACCTGGCGCTTCGGATAGTTGATCAGCAGGCGGCGCTGGGCGCGCTCCATGAACACGCAGAAGGCGATGACGCAGACCGCCATCACAAGCACGCCGAGCAGCAGGCCGGTCGAGATCGCGCCCTGGCGGCCGAGCTCGAAGGTCTGGGCGAGCTGCGAGGGGAACTCGGCGATGATGCCCGCGAAGATGATCATCGAGGTGCCGTTGCCGATGCCGCGGCTGGTGATCTGCTCACCCAGCCAGAGCAGGAACATCGTGCCGCCGACCAGCGTGATCGTGGTCGAGAGCAGGAAGAACGGCCCAGGCTGCAGCACGAGGTTGCCAGAACCCTGGAGGCCGACGCCGATCGCATAGGCCTGGAACACGGCCAGCACGAGGGTCAGGTAGCGGGTGTACTGGTTCAGGGTCTTGCGGCCCTGCTCGCCTTCCTTCTTCAGCGCCTCGAAGCTCGGCACGACGCTGGAGAGCAGCTGCACGATGATCGAGGCCGAGATGTAGGGCATGATCGCCAGCGCGAAGATCGCGAGGCGCCCGACCGCGCCACCGGAGAACATGTTGAACATGCCGAGCATGCCGGACTGGGTCTGGCGGAACAGGTCGGCCACCGCATCCGGGTTCATGCCGGGCAGCGGGATATAGGTGCCGAGCCGGTAGATGACCAGCGCGCCCAGCGTGAACCAGATTCGCTTCTTGAGTTCATCCGCCTTGGCGAAGGCCCCGAAATTGAGGTTCGCCGCAAGCTGTTCAGCCGCCGATGCCATGCGTCCGGTCCCTGGGTCTCAAACTGGTCGTTGAAGCACATCCCTCAACGCACGCGAGGTGCTGTCTGCGGATTCGTGCCTTGCGTCAAACAGTCAAACGGCGGCCAAGGCGCTGGGCCCGGCCGCCGTTCGCAAACGTCATGTAGGCGTTCGGATCACGCCTGTGAAGCGGCAGCCAGAATCTTGACCGAACCGCCAGCCTTCTTGATCGCAGCGACGGCCGACTTGGACGCGCCGTACACCTCGAAGGCAAGCTTGGTCTTGAGCTCGCCGACGCCGAGAATCTTGACGCCGTCCTTGGCCTGACGGGTGATGACACCGGCGGCGACGAGCGCCTCGATGGTCACGGTGCCCTTGGCATCGAGCTTGCCGGCTTCCACCGCCTGCTGGATTCGGCCGAGGTTCACCTCGTTCAGGTCCTTCGCAAACAGGTTGTTGAAGCCGCGCTTCGGCAGGCGACGATACAGCGGCATCTGGCCGCCTTCGAAGCCCTTGATGGCGACGCCGGCGCGCGAGGTCTGACCCTTCACGCCGCGACCACCGGTCTTGCCCTTGCCGGAGCCAATGCCACGGCCGACACGCATGCGCTGCTTCAGAGCGCCTTCGTTGTCACGGATCTCATTGAGTTTCATGTGTCGCCCTCCTCACTTCGCGTCGACGACGCGGACGAGGTGCTTCACCTTCTCGACCATGCCACGCACCGCGGGGGTGTCCTGGAGGGTCGAGCGGCGGCGGATCTTGTTCAGGCCGAGACCGATCAGGGTCTGGCGCTGGGTGGCCTCGCGGCGGATCGGCGAACCGGTCTGCTCGATGGTGAAGGTCTTCTCAGCCTTTGCCATGATGTCCCCCTCACGCTTCCGCGGCCGCATCCGTGCCGGCATCGCGGCGACGGGTCTGCAGGGCCGAAACCTTGAGCGAGCGACGAGCCGCGACCGAGCGCGGGCTGTCCTCGTTCTTCAGCGCGTCGAAGGTGGCGCGCACGAGGTTGTACGGGTTGGAGGAGCCGAGCGACTTCGACACGACGTCCTGCATGCCGACCGCCTCGAAGACGGCGCGCATCGGGCCGCCGGCGATGATGCCGGTACCGGCCGGAGCCGCGCGCAGCACGACCTTGCCGGCGCCGTGGCGGCCCTGCACGTCGTGATGGAGGGTACGGCCCTCGCGCAGCGGGATACGGACGAGGCCGCGCTTGGCAGCTTCCGTCGCCTTGCGGATCGCCTCGGGAACTTCACGAGCCTTGCCGTGGCCGAAGCCGACGCGGCCCTTCTGGTCGCCGACGACGACGAGCGCGGCGAAGCCGAAGCGACGACCACCCTTCACCACCTTGGCGACGCGGTTGATGTGGACGAGCTTGTCCACGAATTCGGAAACTTCCGTTTCCCGATCTTTACGCTCACGCGGCTCTCTAGCCATGTGTCTGTCCTCTTACTTGCGCGGACGAGGATCGAAGCCCCGCCGCTCGCTCGAGCCTAACCCCGTGCATCATTGCCCGGGGAAGCCAGTAAACAGGCATCGCCCGGCCGGCGTATGACGCCGGGCCGGGCGAAACCCGATAACCTCAGAAGCTGAGGCCGCCCTCGCGGGCTGCATCGGCCAGCGCCTTGACGCGACCATGGTACATGTACGGGCCGCGGTCGAAGACCACTTCCGTCACGCCGGCCTTGACCGCGCGCTCGGCGACGATCTTGCCGATCTGGCCGGCGGCCTCGACATTCGCGCCGGACTTGATCTGCTCGCGCACATCCTTGTCCCGCGACGAGGCGGAAGCGAGGGTGACCCCGTTCACGTCGTCGATGACCTGGGCGTAGATCTGCTTGCCGGTGCGATGCACCGACAGGCGCGGGCGACCATTGGCAACGGCCTTGATCGCGCGGCGGACGCGGGCCTTGCGGCGCGCAGTCACATCGTTCTGCTTGCTCATGGCTGGCGTCCTTACTTCTTCTTGCCTTCCTTGCGGAAGATGAATTCGCCGGCGTACTTGACGCCCTTGCCCTTGTAGGGCTCGGGGCCACGATAGTCGCGGATCTCCGCGGCGGTCTGGCCGACGACCTGCTTGTCGATGCCGGTGACGACGATCTCCGTCGGCTTCGGCGTCACGATCGCGACACCGGCCGGGATTTCGTAGTCGATGTCGTGGCTGTAGCCGAGCGACAGCTTGAGCACCTTGCCGTTGACGGCGGCCTTGTAGCCGACGCCGTTGATCTCAAGCTTCTTCTCGAAGCCGGCAGTGGTGCCGATGACGAGATTGTTGATGCGGGCGCGCGAGGTGCCCCAGAGCGCACGGGCGCGCTTCGACTGCGAACGCGGCTGAACCGCGATCGCACCGTCCTCCATGGCCACCGAGACGTCCTCGGGAACCGTGAAGGAGAGCTCGCCCTTGGAGCCCTTGATCTTGACCAGCTGGCCGGTGACCGAGGCGGTGACGCCCGCGGGAACCGAAACCGGCTTCTTACCGATACGAGACATTTGGATCTCTCCTGAAAGTGAGCGGGGCGCCTGTAAGGTCAGAAGACCTTGCAGAGCACTTCGCCGCCCACGTTCTGCTCGCGGGCCACATGATCGGCCATCACGCCACGCGGGGTCGAGACGATCGTCACGCCAAGGCCATCGGCCACGCGCGGCATGGTCTCGACCGACGAGTAGACGCGGCGGCCGGGCTTCGAAACACGCGAGATCGACCGGATGACCGGCTGGCCCTCGTGATACTTCAGCTCGATGTCGAACTCCGTCCGGCCGTTGCCGAACTCGGTCTGGCTGTAGCCGCGGATGTAGCCCTCGGACTGCAGCACGTCGAGCACGCGAGCGCGCAGCTTCGAGCCAGGGGTGGAAACGCGGGACTTGCGACGCATCTGCGCATTGCGGATGCGGGTCAGCATATCGCCGAGCGGATCAATGATTGCCATTGTTCCAGTCCTCCTTACCAGCTCGATTTCACGAGGCCGGGAACCAGCCCCTTGTTACCGAGCTCACGCAGCGCGACACGCGACATCTTGAGCTTGCGATAGAACGCGCGCGGACGGCCCGTCACTTCGCAGCGGTTGCGAATGCGGATCTTCGCCGAGTTGCGCGGCAGTTCGGCCAGCTTCAGGCGGGCGAGGAAACGCTCGTCCATGGGCTGGTTGTCGTCATTGGCGATCGCGAGAAGACGAGCCCGGCGGCCGGCGAATTTCTTCACCAGCTTCCTGCGGCGCTCGTTGTTCTCGACGGAGCTTTTCTTAGCCATCGATCTCTCCTGGTTTCCGCGTATGAACGCTTAGGTTCACTGCCGGAACGGGAAGTTGAAGTGCTTGAGCAGGGCGCGTGCCTCGTCGTCCGACTTCGCAGTCGTGCAGACGATCACGTCCATACCCAGGACCTGGTCGACCTTGTCGTAGTTGATCTCGGGGAACACGATGTGCTCCTTGATCCCGAGCGCGAAGTTACCGCGCCCGTCGAACGACTTGGGGTTGAGGCCCCGGAAGTCGCGCACGCGCGGCAAGGCGATGGTGACGAGCCGGTCGACGAACTCGAACATCTTGGTCTTGCGCAGCGTGACCTTGCAGCCAACCGCCATGTTTTCGCGCAGCTTGAAGCCAGCGATGGCGAGGCGGGACTTGGTGATGACCGGCTTCTGGCCGGCGATCAGAGCGAGGTCGCCAGCGGCAACGTCGACCTTCTTACGGTCGGCAGTCGCTTCACCAACGCCCATGTTGATGACGATCTTCTCGATCGCCGGCACTTCCATGACGTTCTTGTAGCCGAATTCGGCGATCATCGCGGGACGAACGACGTCCTCGTAATGCTTCTTCATGCGCGGCGAGAGCGCCGCCTGCTGAGCCTCAGCCATCGATCAGATCTCCCGAACGCTTGGCGAACCGAACCTTGCGGCCGTCATCGAGCACCTTGAAACCGACGCGGGTGGCCTTGCCATCCTTGGGGTCGGCAATGGCGATGTTCGACAGGTCGATCGTCGCTTCCTTGCTGATGATGCCGCCCTCGGACTGCGCGGACTGCTTGGTGTGCTTCTTGACGAGATTGACACCGCGCACGACGGCGCGGGCATCCTTCGGCAGAACCTGCAACACCTCGCCCGACTTGCCCTTGTCGCGACCAGCGAGCACGACGACCTTGTCGCCCTTCTTGATCTTAGCAGCCATCACAGCACCTCCGGCGCCAGCGAGATGATCTTCATGTGGTTCTTGGCGCGCAGCTCGCGCGGAACCGGTCCGAAGATACGCGTGCCGACCGGCTCCTTCTGGTTGTTGATCAGCACGGCCGCATTGCGGTCGAAGCGGATCACCGAACCGTCCTGGCGCTTGACGTCCTTGGCGGTGCGAACGACGACCGCCTTCATGACGTCGCCCTTCTTCACGCGACCGCGCGGAATGGCTTCCTTGATCGAAACGACGATGATGTCGCCAATGCGGGCATAGCGCCGCTTCGACCCGCCGAGAACCTTGATGCACATCACGCGACGGGCGCCGGAATTGTCGGCGACGTCGAGATTCGTCTGCACCTGGATCATGGCCTTGATCCTTCCAATCTGTGTATCAGCGCGGTTTCCCGGCCAGCATCAGTGCCGACGGGGACTACGACTGACGGGGGTCGATCGCCCCCTGGCCTCAAACAAAACACGATCCGCAAAAGTGGTTTCCACCTTTGCGGAGAAACATGTCCGGCTTCTTTCCTGCCCCGCCCTGCCCCTGATTCGGGGCCGGGCGAAGCCATCTCGAATCACGCCTTGGGGGCGTCCTCGAGCACAACCCAGCTTTTCAGCTTGGAAATCGGCTTGGACTCCTCGATCCAAACCGTGTCGCCGACCTTGAACGAACCCGCCTCGTCATGGGCGTGATAGTTCTTCGTGCGGCGCACCGTCTTCTTGAGCAGCGGGTGCGTATAACGCCGCTCGACCTTGACCACAACAGTTTTGTTCTGCTTGTCGCTGACGACGACGCCCTGCAGTACGCGCTTAGGCATTATTCTCTCCTCACGCGCTCGCCGCGACGGTCTTGGACCGCTGCAGCGTCTTGATGCGGGCGATGTCCTTGCGCACTTCGGTGACGCGCGCGGTGTTCTCGAGCTGCCCGGTGGCCTTCTGGAAGCGCAGGTTGAACTGCTCCTTCTTGAGCTTCAGGAGTTCGTCCTGAAGCTGGTCCGTGCTCATGGCCTTCAGGTCGGACTGACGCTGTGTGATTTTCATCTTGCCCTCCCTCACTCGGCAATGCGCTGGATGAAGCGCGTCTTGATCGGCAGCTTGGCGGCGCCGAGACGGAGCGCCTCGCGGGCGATCTCCTCGGACACGCCGTCGAGCTCGAACATGATCCGGCCCGGCTTGACCTTGGCGGCCCAGAACTCGGGCGAACCCTTGCCCTTACCCATGCGGACTTCGGTCGGCTTCTTGGAAACCGGCACGTCCGGGAAGATGCGGATCCAGACACGGCCGACGCGCTTCATGGCGCGGGTGATCGCGCGGCGGGCCGCCTCGATCTGCCGGGCGGTGACGCGCTCGGGCTCCTGGGCCTTCAGGCCGAACTGGCCGAAGTTGAGGTCCGTGCCGCCCTTGGCGACGCCGGAGATGCGTCCCTTGAACTGCTTGCGGAACTTGGTGCGTTTTGGTTGCAGCATGGCTCTTCTCGATCAGCCTTACGCAGCCTGCTCGCGACGATCGCGATCGCGGTGATCACGGTCACGACCGCTGGAGCGGCCGCCTTCGTCGGAAAGGCGCTTGTCCTGGGCCATCGGGTCGTGTTCCAGGATCTCGCCCTTGAAGATCCAGACCTTGATGCCGCACGTCCCGTAGGTCGTGAAAGCGGTGGCGACGCCGTAGTCGACATCGGCGCGCAGCGTATGCAGCGGCACGCGGCCCTCACGATACCATTCGAGGCGGGCGATCTCGGCGCCGCCGAGACGGCCCGAGCAGTTGATGCGGATACCCTCGGCGCCGAGACGCATCGCCGACTGCACGGCGCGCTTCATGGCGCGACGGAAGGCGACGCGGCGCTCGAGCTGCTGAGCGATCGAGTCGGCGACGAGCGTCGCGTCGATCTCGGGCTTGCGCACCTCGACGATATTGATCGTCACGTCGGCCTTGGTGAGCTTCGAGACTTCCTTGCGGAGCTTCTCGATGTCTGCACCCTTCTTGCCGATCACCACACCCGGACGCGCCGAGTGGATGGTGACGCGGCACTTCCGGTGCGGGCGCTCGATGATGATCTTCGAAACCGCGGCCTGCTTCAGCAGCTTCATGAGCGCGGCGCGGATGGCCATGTCTTCATGCAGCAGCTTGCCGTACTCGCCCTTGTTGGCGAACCAACGCGAGTCCCAGGTGCGGTTGATGCCGAGGCGAAGGCCGATCGGATTGATTTTCTGACCCATCGTTCTCTCCTCAGGCCTTGGCCGCAGCGACTTCGCGCACCACGATCGTGATGTTCGCGAAGGGCTTCAGGATGCGGGCGCCACGGCCACGGGCACGAGCGTGGAAACGCTTCATGACGAGGGCCTTGCCAACGAAGGCCTGTGCCACGACGAGATCGTCGACGTCGAGATCATGGTTGTTCTCGGCGTTGGCGATCGCGCTCTGGAGGCACTTGCGCACATCGAGCGAGATCCGCTTGCGCGAGAACTCGAGATCGGCGAGCGCAGTCGCGACCTTCTTGCCACGGATCAGCTGAGCGACGAGGTTCAGCTTCTGCGGCGAGACGCGAAGGTTGCGAGCGATCGCAGTGGCTTCGTTCTCGGGCAGCGCACGGGGGGCGGATGCTTTACCCATGGCTTACTTCCTCTTCGCCTTCTTGTCGGCAGCGTGGCCGTGGAAGGTGCGGGTCGGCGAGAACTCGCCGAACTTGTGACCCACCATCTCCTCGGACACGGACACCGGCACATGCTTATGGCCGTTGTAGACGCCGAACGTCAGACCGACGAACTGCGGCAGGATCGTGGAGCGACGGCTCCAGATCTTGATAACTTCATTACGAGCCGAGGTCCTGGCGACCTCGGCCTTCTTCAGGAGGTATCCGTCGACGAACGGACCTTTCCAAAGCGAACGCGCCATGACGGACCTCAGTTCTTCTTCTTGCGGGCGTGACGGCTCGACACGATGAACGTATCGGTCCGCTTGTTCGAGCGGGTCTTCTTACCCTTGGTCGGCAGACCCCAGGGCGTGACCGGATGACGGCCACCCGAGGTCCGGCCTTCACCACCGCCGTGCGGATGGTCGACCGGGTTCATCGAGACGCCGCGGTTATGCGGACGGCGACCGAGCCAGCGCGAGCGACCAGCCTTGCCGTCGTTCCGGTTCATGTGATCCGGGTTCGAGACGGCGCCGACGGTAGCATAGCACAGGCCCGAGATCAGGCGCTGTTCGCCCGAGTTCAGGCGGACGATGACGTAGCCCTGGTCGCGACCGACGATCTGGGCGTAGTTGCCGGCCGAACGGGCCAGGGCGCCGCCCTTGCCGATCTTCAGCTCGACATTGTGGACAATCGTGCCGATCGGCAGCGAACCCATCGGAGCCGCGTTGCCGGGCTTCACGTCGACCGAGTCACCCGCGACGACCGTATCACCAACAGCCAGGCGCTGCGGCGCCAGGATGTAGGCCTGCTCGCCGTCCTGATACTTGATCAGGGCGATGAAGGCGGTGCGGTTCGGATCGTACTCGAGCCGCTCGACGGTCGCCGGAATGCCGGCCTTGCCGCGACGCTTGAAGTCGACGAGACGCAGCGTGCGCTTGTGACCACCGCCGCGGAAGCGGACGGTGACGCGGCCGGTGTTGTTGCGGCCGCCCGAGGAGCTCTTGCCCTCGGTCAGCACCTTGACCGGCTTGCCCTTGTAGAGCTCGCTGCGGTCGACGATCACGAGCTGGCGAAGGCTCGGCGTGATCGGCTTGAAATGTTTCAAAGCCATGATGCTTCCCTCACAGGCCCGTGGTCACGTCGATGGAGTGGCCCTCTTCGAGGGTCACGACCGCCTTCTTGACGTCCGAACGCTGGCCGGGACGGCCACGGAACATCTTGACCTTGCCCTCGGTGACGATCGTGTTGACGCTCTTCACCTTGACGTCGAAGAGCTTCTCGATCGCCGCCTTGATCTGCGGCTTCGTTGCGGTCTTGGCAACCTTGAAGACGACCTTGTTATGCTCCGAGAGCATCGTCGCCTTCTCGGTGATGACCGGCGCCACGATCACATCGTAGTGGCGCGGGTCGAGGTTCTTGGCGGACTGGCTCATTTGAAGCGCGCCTCCAGCGCATCGACGGCCGCGCGCGTCAGGACGAGCTTGTCGCGACGCAGGATGTCGTAAACGTTGATGCCCTGGACCGGCAGCACGTCGACATTCGGGATCGAGCGAGCGGCCAGGCCGAAGTTGGTATCGATCTCGGCGCCGCCGATGATCAGCGCGCTCGACAGGTCGAGCTTGCCGAAGTGGCCGAGCAGCACCTTGGTCTTCGGCTCGGAGAGCGTGGCATCGTCGATCACGATGATGCCGGCGTCCTTCGCCTTGGCCGAGAGAGCGTGGCGCAGAGCCAGCGCACGGACCTTCTTGGGAAGATCATGACCGTGGTCGCGCAGGACGGGGCCGAAAGCCTTGCCGCCGCCGCGGAACTGCGGAGCCGAAGCCGCGCCGTGGCGAGCGCCGCCGGTGCCCTTCTGCTTGTAGATCTTCTTGCGGGTGCGATCGACTTCCGAGCGGCCCTTGGACTTGTGAGTCCCGGCGCGGCGCTTGGCGAGCTGATAGCGGACCATGCGGGCGAGCAGATCGGCGCGCGGCTCGAGGCCGAACACCTCATCCGACAGCTCGACCGAACCGGCCGACTTGCCCTCAAGAGTGGTGATATCGAATTTCATCACGCGTTCTCCTCAGCCTGGGCCGCAGGAGCCTCATCCGCCTTGCCCTCGCCGGAAACCTTGAACTTGCCCGGCAGCGGCGCATCCTTCGGCAGGGCGCGCTTGACGGCGTCACGGACGTGAATCCAGCCGCCGGCGACGCCAGGAACGGCACCCTCGACGAGGATCAGGCCGCGCTCGACATCCGTCTGGACGACGCGCAGGTTCTGCGTGGTGACGCGCTCGGCGCCGAGATGGCCCGGCATCTTCTTGTTCTTGAAGGTCTTGCCCGGGTCCTGACGGCCACCGGTCGAACCGATCGAGCGATGCGAGACCGACACGCCGTGCGTGGCGCGCAGACCGCCGAAGTTCCAGCGCTTCATACCGCCGGCGAAACCCTTACCGGTGGTGGTGCCGGAGACATCGACGAACTGGCCGACGACGAAGTGGTCCGCGGTCAGCTCGGCGCCGACAGGGATCAGCGCGTCATTGCTGACGCGGAACTCGACCACCTTGCGCTTCGGCTCGACCTTGGCGACCGCGAAATGACCGCGCTCGGCCTTCGAGACATTCTTCACCTTCGCCTGAGCGGAGCCCAGCTGCACGGCCACATAGCCGTTCTTCTCGATCGTGCGATGCGCGACGACCTGGCAGTTGTCGAGCTTCAGCACGGTGACCGGGATGTGCTCGCCGGCATCCGTGAAGATGCGGGTCATCCCGACTTTCTGTGCAATCACACCGGAACGCATCGGTGCATACCTTCCTTTGGGGTCATGTCCATCCGGGGTCGCCGGAAACAGAGGACCCGTTTAATCGGATCCGAAGATGGTCCGACGAAGTGGAAACCGCTTCGTCGTTCAGACCATCTCCGACTTAAAGCTTGATTTCGACGTCGACGCCGGCGGCGAGATCGAGCTTCATGAGGGCGTCGACCGTCTGGGGGGTCGGGTCGACGATATCGAGAACCCGCTTGTGGGTCCGCATCTCGAACTGCTCGCGCGACTTCTTGTCGATGTGGGGCGAGCGGTTGACGGTGAACTTCTCGATGAGCGTGGGCAGCGGAATCGGTCCGCGGACCTGGGCGCCCGTCCGCTTCGCGGTCGACACGATCTCGCGCGTCGAAGCGTCGAGGATGCGGTGGTCGAACGCCTTGAGGCGGATCCGAATGTTCTGACCGTTCATGGTCTCAATTCTCCGTGACGTGAGAAAAGGCAAAGGCCCCGAAGGGCCCCTGCCCCTCACGCAAACGCGTTACGCGATGATCGAGGCGACGACGCCGGCGCCGACGGTGCGGCCGCCTTCGCGGATGGCGAAGCGGAGCTTCTCTTCCATCGCGATCGGGGCGATCAGCGTCACCTCCATCGAGATGTTGTCGCCCGGCATCACCATCTCCGTGCCCTCGGGCAGCGAGACCACGCCGGTCACGTCCGTCGTGCGGAAGTAGAACTGCGGGCGGTAGTTGGTGAAGAACGGCGTGTGACGGCCACCCTCTTCCTTCGTCAGGATGTAGGCCTCGGCCGTGAACTTCGTGTGCGGCTTCACCGAACCCGGCTTGCACAGCACCTGGCCGCGCTCGACGTCCTCACGCTTCGTGCCGCGCAGCAGCGCGCCGATGTTGTCGCCCGCCTGGCCCTGGTCCAGCAGCTTGCGGAACATCTCGACGCCGGTCACCGTCGTCTTCACGGTGTCCTTCAGGCCGACGATCTCGATTTCCTCGCCAACCTTGACGATGCCGCGCTCGACGCGGCCGGTCACCACCGTGCCACGGCCCGAGATCGAGAACACGTCCTCGACCGGCATCAGGAACGGCAGGTCGATCGGACGCTCCGGCTGCGGGATGTAGTCGTCGACCGTCTGCATCAGCGCGACCACCGCGTCATGGCCGATCGCCTTGTCGCCGTTGTCCAGCGCGACCTTGGCCGAGCCCTTGGTGATCGGGATGTCGTCGCCGGGGAAGTCGTACTTCGACAGAAGCTCGCGGATCTCCATCTCGACCAGCTCGAGCAGCTCGGCGTCGTCGACCAGGTCGACCTTGTTCATGAACACCACCAGCGCGGGAACGCCGACCTGGCGCGCCAGCAGGATGTGCTCGCGGGTCTGCGGCATCGGGCCGTCGGCAGCCGAAACCACCAGGATCGCACCGTCCATCTGCGCCGCGCCCGTGATCATGTTCTTCACGTAGTCGGCGTGGCCGGGGCAGTCGACGTGAGCGTAGTGGCGGTTCGCCGTCTCGTACTCGACGTGAGCCGTCGAGATCGTGATGCCGCGAGCCTTCTCTTCCGGGGCCTTGTCGATCTGGTCATACGCCGTGAACGCAGCGCCGCCCGTCTCGGCCAGGACCTTCGTGATCGCAGCCGTCAATGACGTCTTGCCATGGTCAACGTGACCAATCGTTCCAATGTTGCAGTGCGGCTTGTTCCGCGAAAACTTCTCTTTGGCCATCGTAGCCTCCGTCAGATCTTGTTCAAATGGTCAGTCGGGTCGGTGCGGGGTTCAGGCGTACTTGGCCTGGACCTCGGCGGCCACCGCCGACGGCACCTGCTCATAGTGGTCGAACTGCATCGTGTAGTTCGCGCGGCCCTGCGAGAACGAGCGAAGCTGGTTCACGTAGCCGAACATGTTCGCCAGCGGAACCATCGCGTTGATCACGACGGCGTTGCCGCGCATGTCCTGGCCCTGGATCTGGCCACGACGCGAGTTCAGGTCGCCGATGACCGAGCCGGTATAGTCTTCCGGGGTCACGACTTCGACCTTCATGATCGGCTCGAGCAGCACGGAGCCGCCCTTCTGCAGACCTTCGCGCAGCGCTGCACGGGAGGCGATTTCGAAGGCGAGCGCCGACGAGTCGACTTCGTGGAAGGCGCCGTCGATCAGTGTGACCTTGACGTCCACGACCGGGAAGCCGGCGAGCACGCCCGAGCCGATGACCGAATTCAGGCCCTTCTCGACGCCGGGAATGTACTCCTTCGGCACCGAACCGCCGACGACCTTCGACTCGAACTCGAAGCCCTTGCCGGTCTCGTTCGGCTCGATGACGAGCTTGACGCGAGCGAACTGGCCGGTACCGCCGGTCTGCTTCTTGTGGGTGTAGTCGATTTCGGCCTTCTTGGTCAGCGTCTCACGATACGCAACCTGCGGCGCGCCGATGTTGGCGTCGACCTTGTAGGTGCGCTTCAGGATGTCGACCTTGATGTCGAGATGGAGCTCGCCCATGCCCTTCAGGATGGTCTGGCCGCTCTCCTGGTCGGTCGACACGCGGAACGAGGGATCCTCGTTCGCGAGCTTCGACAGGGCGAGGCCCAGCTTCTCCTGGTCGGCCTTGGACTTCGGCTCGATCGCGATCGTGATGACCGGCTCGGGGAACTCCATACGCTCCAGAATGACCGCGTTGACGGGATCGCAGAGCGTGTCGCCGGTGCGGACGTCCTTGAGGCCGGCCAGGGCGACAATGTCGCCGGCATAAGCCTCCTTGATGTCCTCGCGGTTGTTCGCATGCATCAGCAGCATACGGCCGACGCGCTCTTTCTTGTCACGGGTCGAGTTGATGACGCCCTGGCCCGCCTCGACCTTGCCGGAATAGACGCGGCAGAAGGTGATCGTACCGACGAAGGGGTCGTCCATGATCTTGAACGCGAGCATCGCGAACGGATCGGAGTCGGTCGGGTTGCGGGTGGTCGGCTCTTCGGTCTTGAAGTCGATGCCTTCGACCGCGCCGCGATCCACCGGCGACGGCAGATAGTCGACGACGGCGTCGAGCAGCGGCTGCACGCCCTTGTTCTTGAAGGACGAGCCACAGAGGACCGGGTGGAACGCGCGGCGCTGAACCGCAGTGCGGATCAGGCGGCGCAGCGTGGCGGCGTCCGGCTCGGTGCCTTCGAGATAGGCTTCCATCGCGACGTCGTCCATCTCGACGGCAGCCTCGACGAGCTTCGAGCGGTACTCGGCAGCCTTGTCGCCGAGATCGGCCGGGATGTCCTGCTCCTCGTACGAAGCGCCGAGCGCCTCGCCGTTCCAGACGATCGCCTTCATCTTCACGAGGTCGACGACGCCGGCGAAGTTGGACTCCGAACCGATCGGGATCTGAAGGCAGACGGGCTTGCCGGCGACGCGGTCAATGATGTCCTGGACGCAGCGATAGAAATCGGCGCCGATCTTGTCCATCTTGTTGACGAAGACGACGCGCGGAACGTCGTACTTGTCGGCCTGGCGCCAGACGGTCTCGGTCTGGGGCTCGACGCCCTGGTTGCCGTCGAGAACGCAGACGGCGCCGTCGAGCACGCGCAGCGAACGCTCGACTTCGATGGTGAAGTCGACGTGGCCGGGGGTGTCGATGATGTTCAGGCGGTGGTCCTGCCAGAAGCAGGTCGTCGCAGCAGAGGTGATCGTGATGCCACGCTCCTGCTCCTGCGTCATCCAGTCCATGGTAGCAGCGCCATCATGGACTTCGCCGAGCTTGTGGCTCTTGCCGGTGTAGAACAGGATGCGTTCGGTCGTCGTCGTCTTGCCGGCATCAATGTGGGCCATGATGCCGAAGTTGCGATAACGGTCGATGGGATGGGAACGGGCCATGATCGTGCTCTGTGTCTCGGTGCAGTACGCCGCTTACCAGCGGTAGTGCGAGAAGGCGCGGTTGGCTTCCGCCATCCGGTGCGTGTCTTCACGCTTCTTGACGGCGTTGCCGCGATTGTTGGCAGCGTCCATCAGCTCGGCCGACAGGCGCTCCACCATGGTCTTGTCGTTGCGGCCGCGAGCGGCAGCGATCAGCCAGCGGATGGCGAGCGCCTGGCGGCGCTCCGTGCGGACTTCGACCGGAACCTGGTAGGTCGCGCCACCGACGCGGCGGGAACGGACCTCGATCGCCGGAGCGACGTTCTCGAGCGCCGACTTGAAGACACCGAGCGGCTCGCTCTTGGTCTTCGCCTCGATGATATCGAAGGCACCGTAGACGATCCGCTCGGCGGTCGACTTCTTACCTTCGTACATGACCGAGTTCATGAACTTGGTCACGACGATATCGCCGAACTTCGGGTCCGGGATAACTTCGCGCTTTTCGGCACTGTGGCGGCGGGACATCGTCTAGTCTCCGTAAATCTTCAACGCGGCGAACCGGCTCAGGCTGCCCGCCCGGCCGGTCAGGCCGAAATTACTTGGGACGCTTGGCGCCGTACTTCGAACGGCGCTGCTTGCGGTTCTTGACGCCCTGCGTGTCGAGCACACCGCGCAGGATGTGATAGCGCACGCCGGGAAGGTCCTTCACGCGGCCGCCACGGATCATGACGACAGAGTGCTCCTGGAGGTTGTGACCCTCGCCGGGGATGTAGCCGATCACCTCGAAGCCGTTGGTCAGGCGAACCTTCGCAACCTTACGGAGCGCGGAGTTCGGCTTCTTCGGGGTCGTCGTATAGACGCGCGTGCAAACGCCGCGCTTCTGCGGGCAATTCTCAAGCGCCGGGGCGGTGTTACGCGCCTTCACGGGCGACCGCGACTTGCGGATGAGCTGGCTGATTGTCGGCATTCTGGCCTCTCGCCCCACTGAGCGTTTGGAAATTCCTGGTCAATCTCCCAGGCCGAGCAAAGCCATGACATAAACGAAGCCGCGCCATCGGCGCCCTTTCAGGGGCCTCAGGCGCGCTCGCCAGCAGAGGAACACGGAGAGCCCGCGTTCATGCATCCTGCCATGTCGTCAATCGACGCTGGAATTCCGACGGAGTTTCGGTCGCGAAACTCGCTTGCGAACCATGCGCAAGCGACAAACGTGTCCGACAGCCGTCGACAGTGGCGCGCTTATGACTCACGCGGAGATTCGCGTCAACCCCGGATTCCGGTTCCAGGCCCGTTTAGGCCTGCATTTCCGCCACCCACTGGGCGAATGGCGGCACCGAACCGGCTACGGCTGCATGCCGCGCGCCGATCGTCAGCATAGCTGCCGTAAACAGAGCGTAAAGCTCCCTCGAGTTCCAGCTCCCGCATGATCCCCAGGAGAGAATCACCGGCCAGAGGAAAGCCCTCCCGGAGAACAGCAGCCGCAGCACCCCTGCCCTAGCGAACCGCCATCCGAGCCAGAAGCGCGGACAACTCACTCTGCCGCGTTACACCGGTCTTCTGGAAGACGCGCTTCAGGGTCGTGCGCGCCGTTTCCTCGGTGATGCCGAGACGTTGGCTCGCCTCGCGCGGCGCCAGCCCCACCCCGACCAGGGCCGTCAGGCGTGCCTCGGCCAGCGTCAGGCCGAGAAGGTCCCGCACGAGCGCCGGATCGGCGGGGCCGTTGACCTGCGAGCTCATGACGACAGCGATCGCGGCGACATCCGCGAGCAACGCTTCGATCGCACCGCGATCCGCCCCCCGGACCGGGATCACATGCACGGCCAGGAAACCGTCGCGCTGGTGATCCTGCACGACGACCGGACGCGGCGCATCGAGAAGGGCCGTGTCGCCGAAAGCCGCGTCGGCGATCCGGGCCCGCAGCATATCGCGCGGCGCCTCCGCCCGTGCCGTCAGCCGCCCCCCACTGACCAGCAGGCCGTCCCCGGTGAGCGCCTGTCCAGCCGGATTGGAGAACAGCACCCGCCCATCGCCGGCAAGCAGGAAGACGCCGACCCCGAGCCGGGTTAGGGCATCCGCGAGCGCGTGCTGCGAGGCTTCGGCATTGATCAGCCTGATCCCGAGACGCAGGGCGTTCTCGACATGGCGCCCCAACCGGCCGAGGGTTTCGAGCTCGGCCTCCGACAGTGGCCCCCTCTCCGCGGCGCGCTGAACCGCTAGCGCGACACCCACGCGCGGATCGGGAGAGATCCCGACCCCGCCGAACCAGCCGAGGCCATGCGAGCGCAGAAACTGCGTGTAGAATGGCAGGCGCTTCCTTTCCTCCGGCGTGGCGATGTCGCGATCCGAGATCGTATCGGAACGGGCAATCGCCCCGCATTCAAGTGAGCGCGAGAAGCGCACGTCATGACGCCACCACTCCCCCGTCTCGTAATCCCGCAGGGCCGCCTCCAGCCCGGGCGAACAGATCGAGCCATAGGTGCCGTCGTCCCGCTGATAGATCATATGGGCGCCGACATCGCCGAATGAATCGGCGATCGCCTGCAGCGCGGCGGGCCAGCGCTCGGGTGCCGGAGCCGCGTCATAGATCGCCTCGACCGCCGCGACGAAGCCGGCCGGCGTCTCGTGATCGAAGGCATCCCTGCCTTCTTGCCTTTCTGGCCAGCGCATCATGTCCCTGCAGCGCCCTGCTTTCGAAACCGGGAGTAGCTTCGCACCCTTAGAGCATCAGATGGCGTGAACAAAATGTGAGCAGACGGAAATTTGGTCCCCATCTCACTGCGGCGAGAGCGCCAGGATGATCCGTATCCTTCAAGGCGCGCAGCTCAGGCATCGCCACGGCTGACACAAAAGAAAACGGCCGCCCGAAGGCGGCCGTTTGAGAACATGAGGCTTTCGCCGGGCTGCTTATTCGGCAGCCGGGAGCACCGCGGCGGCTGCCTTGGCGGCCTTGGCCGCCGCATCCGCCTTCTGGCCGACGATGAGATCGTCGCGGCGCGTGGCCACCTGCTTGATGCGGGCGACCTGGGCGCCGGTGCCGGCCGGGATGAGCGAGCCGACGATGACGTTCTCCTTGAGGCCTTCGAGCATGTCCGACTTGCCGTTGACCGCCGCCTCGGTGAGGACGCGGGTGGTCTCCTGGAAGGACGCCGCCGAGATGAAGGAGCGGGTCTGCAGCGAGGCCTTGGTGATGCCGAGCAGGACCGGAACACCGGATGCCGGCTTCTTGCCCTCTTCGCGCAGCTTCGCGTTGACCTCTTCCAGCTCGATCCGATCGACCTGGTCGCCGGTCAGGATGTCGCTGTCGCCGGACTCGGTGATCTCGACCTTCTGCAGCATCTGCCGGACGATGACCTCGATGTGCTTGTCGTTGATGGTCACGCCCTGGAGGCGGTAAACCTCCTGGATTTCGTTGACCAGATAAGCCGCCAGCTCCTCGACGCCCTTGATCGCAAGGATGTCGTGCGGGGCCGGGTTGCCGTCGAGGATGTAGTCGCCGACCTCCACGACGTCGCCTTCCTGAAGGTGGATGTGCTTGCCCTTCGGGATCAGGTACTCGACCCCGTCGGAACCGTCATGCGGCGTCAGCGTAACGCGACGCTTGTTCTTGTAGTCCTTGCCGAAGCCGATCACGCCCGACTTTTCGGCGATGATCGCCGCGTCCTTCGGACGACGTGCCTCGAACAGCTCCGCGACGCGCGGCAGACCGCCGGTGATGTCGCGGGTCTTGGCCGAGTCGGTCGAGACACGGGCGAGCACGTCGCCGGCCTTGATCGCATGGCCCGGCTCCACCGAGATAATGCCGTCGACCGGCAGGATGTAGCGGGCCTCGCCACCACGGGCGAGCTTCGCAACCTTCCCGTCAGCGCCGAAGATGACCATCGCCGGCTTGAGATCGGCCGTACGGGCCGAACCGCGCCAGTCGATGACGACGCGCTTGGAGATGCCGGTCGCCTCGTCGGTCGTCTCGGTGATCGACATGCCGTCCACGAGGTCCTCGTAGCCGACCTTGCCGTCCACTTCCGCGAGGATCGGGCGGGAATAGGGGTCCCACTCGATCAGGCGCTGGCCGCGCTTGACCTTGTCGCCCTCGTCGACGCGCAGCTTCGAGCCGAACTGGACGCGATGGACCGCGCGCTCGGCTCCATCAGGGCCGACGATCACGATGGCGATGTTGCGCGCCATGGCGATGAGGTCGCCGTCCGAGTTCCGCGCGACGTTGCGGTTGCGCATCTTGACCGTGCCTTCGAAGTTCGACTCGACGAAGGACTGGTCGGCGATGGTGGCCGCGCCGCCGATGTGGAAGGTACGCATGGTGAGCTGCGTGCCCGGCTCGCCGATCGACTGTGCCGCGATGACGCCGACGGCCTCGCCCATGTTGACGGGCGTGCCGCGAGCGAGGTCGCGACCGTAGCAGGTGGCACAGACGCCGTTCTTGGTCTCGCAGGTGAGAACCGAACGAATCTTCACCTCCTGGACGCCGGCGGCGTTGATCCTGGCGATGTCGCTCTCTTCGATCACGATCCCCTTGGCGACGAGGACATTGCCGTCGACATCGACGATGTCCTCGGCCGTGGCGCGACCCAGGATGCGCATGCCGAGCGAAGCCACGATCTGGCCGGCATCGACGATGGCGCGCATCTTGATGCCGTTATCCGAGCCGCAGTCGACCTCGGAGATGATCGCGTCCTGCGCCACGTCGACGAGACGGCGGGTGAGATAGCCGGAGTTGGCCGTCTTGAGCGCCGTGTCGGCGAGGCCCTTACGGGCGCCGTGGGTCGAGTTGAAGTACTCGAGAACGTCGAGACCTTCCTTGAAGTTCGAGATGATCGGGCTTTCGATGATCTCGCCCGACGGCTTGGCCATCAGGCCGCGCATGGCGGCGAGCTGGCGCATCTGCGCCGGCGAACCACGAGCGCCCGAGTGCGACATCATGTAGATCGAGTTGATCTGCTTGTCGCGGCCGGTCTCGTCCTTCTGGACGGTCGAGATGCGGGCCATCATCTCCTGGGCGAGCTTGTCGGAGCACTTCGCCCAGGCGTCGACGACCTTGTTGTACTTCTCGCCCTGGGTGATCAGGCCGTCCTGGTACTGCTGCTCGTAATCCTTGGCGAGCGCGCGGGTCGTGTCGACGATATCCCACTTGTTCTCCGGCACGACCATGTCGTCCTTGCCGAAGGAGATGCCGGCCTTGAACGCGTGGCGGAAGCCCAGCGCCATGACGCGATCGCAGAAGATCACCGATTCCTTCTGACCGCAGCCGCGATACACGGCGTCGATCATTCCGGAGATTTCCTTCTTGGTCATCAGGCGGTTGCTGACGTCGAAGGACACGGCCGGATGGTCCGGCAGCGCGGTCGAGAGGATCACGCGGCCAGGCGTGGTGTCGTAGATCTTCGTGTACGGCTTGCCGTCCTTGCCGGTGCCGGTCCAGCGATATTTGATCTTCGAATGCAGCGTCACGACCTTCTCGTGCAGCGCGTGCTCGAGTTCGCCGAAATCGCCGAAGATCTTGCCCTGGCCCGGCTCGCCGTCCGAGACGATCGAGAGGTAGTACAGGCCGAGCACGATGTCCTGCGACGGCACGATGATCGGCATGCCGTTCGCGGGGTGCAGGATGTTGTTGGTCGACATCATCAGCACGCGCGCTTCCAGCTGCGCTTCGAGCGACAGCGGGACGTGCACGGCCATCTGGTCGCCGTCGAAGTCCGCGTTGAAGGCGGCGCAGACCAGCGGGTGCAGCTGGATCGCCTTGCCTTCGATCAGCACGGGCTCGAAGGCCTGGATGCCCAGGCGGTGGAGCGTCGGCGCGCGGTTCAGCATCACCGGATGCTCGCGGATGACCTCGTCCAGGATATCCCAGACCTCAGGCTTCTCCTTCTCGACCAGCTTCTTGGCCTGCTTGACCGTGGTCGAGTAGCCCTTGGCGTCGAGGCGCGCATAGATGAACGGCTTGAACAGTTCGAGCGCCATCTTCTTCGGCAGGCCGCACTGGTGCAGCTTCATCTCCGGGCCGACGACGATGACCGAGCGGCCCGAATAGTCGACGCGCTTGCCGAGCAGGTTCTGGCGGAAGCGGCCCTGCTTGCCCTTCAGCATGTCGGCGAGCGACTTCAGCGGGCGCTTGTTGGCACCCGTGATGACGCGGCCGCGGCGGCCGTTGTCGAACAGGGCGTCGACGGACTCCTGCAGCATCCGCTTCTCGTTGCGGATGATGATGTCCGGCGCGCGCAGCTCGATGAGGCGCTTCAGGCGGTTGTTGCGGTTGATGACGCGGCGATAGAGGTCGTTCAGGTCCGAGGTCGCGAAGCGGCCGCCATCGAGCGGAACGAGCGGGCGCAGATCCGGCGGGATGACCGGGATCTGGGTCATCACCATCCATTCCGGCTTGTTGCCCGATTCCTGGAAGGCCTCGATGATCTTGAGGCGCTTCATCAGCTTCTTGGGCTTCAGCTCCGACGTCGTCGTCGCGATCTCATGCTTGAGGTCGGCGTTGATCTGATCGAGGTCGAGCGCGCGCAGCATCTCGCGGATCGCTTCCGCGCCGATCATGGCGGTGAAGGTGTCGGCGCCGTACTCTTCCTGGCAGCGGACATACTCTTCTTCCGACAGCAGCTGACGGTCCTTGAGCGGGGTCAGGCCCGGCTCGATGACCACATACGACTCGAAGTAGAGGATGCGCTCGAGGTCCTTGAGCGGCATATCCATCAGCAGGCCGATGCGCGAGGGCAGCGACTTCAGGAACCAGATATGCGCCACCGGGGCGGCCAGCTCGATATGGCCCATGCGCTCGCGCCGGACACGGGCGAGCGTGACTTCCACGCCGCACTTCTCGCAGATGACGCCCTTGAACTTCATGCGCTTGTACTTGCCGCACAGGCACTCGTAGTCCTTGATCGGCCCGAAGATGCGCGCGCAGAACAGGCCGTCACGCTCCGGCTTGAACGTGCGGTAGTTGATGGTCTCCGGCTTTTTGATCTCGCCATAGGACCAGGACAGGATCTTCTCCGGGCTCGCGATCGAGATCTTGATCGCGTCGAAGGCCTGCTGGACCGGCTGCTGGCCGAAAAGGTTCATGACCTCTTGCTTCATCGCCTGTCTCCTCTAGCCGGCGGGGACGAAGGCCACCCTGCCCGGCTTCTGAAATCCGTGGCCGGCGGCATCAGTGCCGCCGGCATGTACCCAAGGCTTGGTTAACGACTTATTCAGCCGCTTCGGCGGGCGGCAATTCGCCCGGCTTCGCCTTGTTGTTGACGAGCTCGACGTTGAGGCCGAGCGAGCGCATTTCCTTGACGAGCACGTTGAAGCTCTCCGGGATGCCCGCCTCGAAGTTGTCCTCGCCGCGCACGATCGACTCGTAGACCTTGGTGCGGCCCGCGACGTCGTCCGACTTCACCGTCAGCATTTCCTGCAGGGTGTAGGCGGCGCCGTAGGCTTCGAGCGCCCAGACCTCCATTTCGCCGAAGCGCTGGCCGCCGAACTGCGCCTTGCCGCCCAGCGGCTGCTGGGTGACGAGCGAGTACGGACCGATCGAACGGGCGTGGATCTTGTCGTCGACCAGGTGGTGCAGCTTGAGCATGTAGATGTAGCCCATCGTCACCTTGCGGTCGAAAGGCTCACCCGTGCGGCCGTCATAGAGGGTCGACTGGCCCGAGGAGTGCAGACCCGCCTGCTCCAGGAGCCGCTCGATATCGGCCTCCTTGGCGCCGTTGAAGACCGGCGTCGCCACCGGCACGCCGCGGCGCAGGTTCTGGCCCATCTCGACGAGCTCGTTCTCATCCATCGAGGCGACGATCTCGTTATCCTCGTAGACGGCGTCGAACTCGGCCTTCAGCGCCTTGAAGTCGTGGGACTTCTTGTAGGCGTCGAGGGCCTTGGAGATCTGCTTGCCGAGACCGGCGGCAGCCCAGCCCAGATGGGTCTCCAGGATCTGCCCGACGTTCATGCGCGAGGGCACGCCGAGCGGGTTCAGCACGATGTCGGCATGGGTGCCGTCCTCGAGGAACGGCATGTCCTCGACCGGCACGATGCGCGAGACCACGCCCTTGTTGCCGTGACGGCCGGCCATCTTGTCGCCCGGCTGGATCTTGCGCTTCACCGCGACGAAGACCTTGACCATCTTCATCACGCCCGGAGGCAGCTCGTCGCCGCGCTGCAGCTTCTCGACCTTGTCGAGGAAGCGCTGCTCAAGGCGCTTCTTCGACTCGTCGTACTGCTTCCGCATCGCCTCGATCTCGGTCATCAGCGAGTCCTCGGCGGTGGCGAACAGCCACCACTGCGAGCGCGGGAACTCGCTCATCGCCTCGCGGGTGATGACCGTGTCCTTCTTGAAGCCCTTCGGGCCTGCAAGGCCGGTCTTGCCGGTCAGGATCTCGGCCAGACGCGCGAAGGTGTTGCGGTCCAGGATCGCCTGCTCGTCGTCACGGTCCTTGGCGAGACGCTCGATCTCCTCGCGCTCGATCGCCTGGGCGCGCTCGTCCTTGTCGACGCCATGGCGGTTGAACACGCGGACCTCGACGATCGTACCCTGCACGCCGGGGGGAACCCGCAGCGAGGTGTCGCGCACGTCCGAAGCCTTCTCGCCGAAGATGGCGCGCAGAAGCTTCTCTTCCGGCGTCATCGGGCTTTCGCCCTTCGGCGTGATCTTGCCGCAGAGGATGTCGCCCGCCGCCACTTCGGCACCGATATAGACGATGCCGGCTTCGTCGAGGTTCTTCAGCGCTTCTTCCGAAACGTTCGGAATGTCGCGCGTGATTTCCTCCGGGCCGAGCTTGGTGTCGCGGGCCATGACCTCGAACTCCTCGATATGGATCGAGGTGAAGACGTCCTGGGCCACGATGTTCTCGGAGAGAAGGATCGAGTCCTCGAAGTTGTAGCCGTTCCACGGCATGAACGCGACGAGCACGTTGCGGCCGAGCGCGAGCTCGCCGAACTCCGTCGACGGGCCGTCGGCGACGATGTCGCCCTTCTTGATGATGTCGCCGACGCGGACCAGCGGACGCTGCGTGATGCAGGTCGACTGGTTGGAGCGCTGGAACTTCTGCAGGCGGTAGATGTCGACGCCGGGCTTGGTCGGGTCCATCTCGTCGGAAGCGCGGATAACGATACGGGTCGCGTCGACCTGGTCGACGATACCGCCGCGGCGGGCCGCGATCGCGGCGCCCGAGTCACGGGCGACGACCGCTTCCATGCCGGTGCCGACGAAGGGCGCGTCGGCGCGAACCAGCGGCACCGCCTGGCGCTGCATGTTCGAGCCCATCAGCGCGCGGTTCGCGTCGTCGTTCTCGAGGAACGGGATCAGCGCCGCGGCGACCGAGACGAGCTGCTTCGGCGACACGTCCTGGAAGTCGACCTTGTCGACCGGGGTGACGATGACTTCACCGGCGCGACGGCAGACGATCAGGTCGTCCGTCAGGCGGCCTTCGGCATCGACGGCGGCATTCGCCTGGGCGACGTTGTACTTCGCCTCTTCCATCGCCGAGAGATAGATCACCTCGTTCGTGACCTTGCCGTCGCGGATGCGGCGGTAGGGGCTCTCGATGAAGCCGTACTTGTTCACTCGCGCGAAGGTGGCGAGCGAGTTGATCAGGCCGATATTCGGGCCTTCCGGCGTCTCGATCGGGCAGATGCGGCCATAGTGGGTCGGGTGCACGTCGCGCACCTCGAAGCCGGCGCGCTCGCGGGTCAGGCCGCCCGGGCCAAGCGCCGAGAGTCGGCGCTTGTGGGTGACTTCCGAGAGCGGGTTGGTCTGGTCCATGAACTGCGAGAGCTGCGACGAGCCGAAGAACTCGCGCACGGCGGCGGCCGCCGGCTTCGCGTTGATCAGGTCCTGCGGCATGACCGTGTCGATATCGACCGAGGACATGCGCTCCTTGATGGCGCGCTCCATGCGGAGCAGACCCAGGCGGTACTGGTTCTCCATGAGCTCGCCGACCGAGCGCACGCGGCGGTTGCCGAGATGGTCGATGTCGTCGATCTCGCCCTTGCCGTCGCGCAGGTCGACCAGCGCCTTGACGACCGCGAAGATGTCCTCCTTGCGCAGGATGCGCACGGTGTCCTCGGCGTCGAGGTCGAGGCGCATGTTCATCTTGACGCGGCCGACGGCCGAGAGGTCGTAGCGCTCGGCGTCGAAGAACAGCGACTGGAACATGTTCTCAGCCGTCTCGAGGGTCGGCGGCTCGCCCGGACGCATCACGCGGTAGATGTCGAACAGGGCTTCCTCGCGGCGCGAGTTCTTGTCGACGTTCAGCGTGTTGCGGATGTAGGGGCCGACCGTGATGTGGTCGATGTCGAGCACCGGGATCTCGTCGAAGCCCTCTTCGACGAGCTGCGTCAGCAGCTTCTCGGTGATCTCCTCGCCAGCCTCGGCATAGACCTCGCCCGTCGCCGGGTTGACCAGATCCTCGGCGATGTACTGGGTGTACAGGTCCTCGTCCTGCGCACGCAGGAACTTCAGGCCCTTCTCCGCCAGCTGGCGGGCGGCGCGGGCGACGAGCTTCTTGCCGGCCTCGACCACGACCTCGCCGGTATCGGCGTCGATCAGGTCCTCGGAGGCCTTGAAGCCCTTCATGCGCTCCGCGTCGTAGGGAACGCGCCAGCCCTTGGCGTCCTTGGTATAGGTGATGTGGTTATAGAAGCGGTTGAGGATCTCCTCGCCGTCCATGCCGAGCGCGAACAGCAGCGAGGTGACCGGGATCTTACGCTTCCGGTCGATACGGGCATAGACGATGTCCTTGGCGTCGAACTCGATGTCGAGCCAGGAACCGCGATAGGGGATGATGCGCGCGGCGAAGAGCAGCTTGCCCGAGGAATGGGTCTTGCCCTTGTCGTGATCGAAGAACACGCCCGGCGAACGGTGCATCTGCGAGACGATGACGCGCTCGGTGCCGTTGACGATGAAGGTGCCGTTGTCGGTCATGAGCGGCATGTCGCCCATGTAGACATCCTGCTCCTTGATGTCCTTGACGGACTTGGCCTGGGTGTCCGGATCGATATCGAACACGATCAGGCGCAGCGTCACCTTGAGCGGCGCCGAGAAGGTCATGCCGCGCTGGCGGCACTCGTCCACGTCGTACTTCGGCGGCTCGAAGGTGTACTTCACGAACTCCAGCAGCGAGGCGCCGGAGAAATCGCCGATCGGGAAGACGGACTTGAAGACGGACTGCAAGCCCTCGTCGGCGCGGCCGCCCTTGGGCTCGTCGACCATCAGGAACTGATCGTAGGACGCCTTCTGAACCTCGATGAGGTTCGGCATCTCAGCCACTTCCTTGAGTTTGCCGAAGAACTTGCGGACGCGCCTGCGACCCTGGAGCGAATTGACCATGTTGTTCCTCGCAATCTCTTCGGACGGCTCACCCGGAGGTCCGGGCGGTCGACGGCGGCAGGCCGCCGGGTGAGCCGTTCGGCGCCGCATCGCGCCGACCCTACATTTCCATCGAGGTCACACCGCAAGGTTGCAGCAAACCTCGAAAACAACTCCCGCGCACCAACGCGGAAACGACGCAACAGCCCCGGAGGCGTGAGCCGCCCCGGGACTGTCGATAGTGACTACGGTCGGACCGGCATCAGCCGGCCCAAGCTCACTTGAGCTCGACCTTGGCGCCGACGGCCTCGAGCTGCTTCTTGAGCTTCTCGGCCTCGTCCTTGGCAACCGACTCCTTGACCGGCTTCGGAGCGCCTTCGACCAGGTCCTTGGCTTCCTTGAGGCCCAGGCCGGTGATGGCGCGGACTTCCTTGATCACCTCGATCTTCTTGTCGCCGGCCGAGGCCAGGACAACGGTGAACTCGGTCTGCTCTTCAGCAGCGGCGGCGGCAGCGCCACCAGCAGCCGGACCAGCCGCAACGGCGACGGCGGCGGCGGCGGAAACGCCCCACTTCTCTTCGAGCATCTTGGCGAGGTCAGCAGCCTCGAGAACGGTGAGCGACGAGAGATCGTCGACAAGCTTGGCGAGATCGGCCATGTTTAACTTCCTGTCTTAAGAGGTTCGAACGATAAGGAATTGCTGGCTATCAAGCCGCATTCTTGTCGGCATAAGCCTGAACCACGCGAGCCAGCTTGCCGGCGGGCGCGTTCGTGAGCTGCGCGAGCTTCGTAGCCGGGGCCTGGATAAGGCCGATGAGCTTGGCGCGCATATCGTCGAGCGAGGGCATCGTGGCCAGAGCCTTGACACCATCGGGGTTCAGGGCGGTCGTGCCCATCGCGCCGCCCAGGATGACGAGCTTGTCGTTCTCCTTGGCGAAAGCGGTGGCGACCTTCGGCGCCGCGACCGGATCGCTCGAATAAGCGATCAGGGTGGGACCCGTCAGCAGCTTGCTGATGGACGCGACGTCGGTGCCTTCAAGAGCGATCTTGGCCAAGCGGTTCTTTGCGACCTTAACAGTGGCGCCATTCGCCTTCATCTCGCGACGAAGCTTCTGGAACTGGGCCACGGTCAAACCCGCATAGTGGGCCACGACGACGACCGACGTGCTCGAAAACACATCGTTCAGCGACGCGACGGCATCTTTCTTTGCCGCTTTATCCACTGGGCTCTCTCCGGTAGGCGACAAGCTTTGAGGGCCTGCCGCCGGTTGCAAATGCCGCTTCCCGAAACCCCGGTTGACACCGGCGTCCCGCAAAGCGACGCTTGGTGCCCTGTCCCCGCTCCCGACCCCTGAGGGTCACGATCGGGCGAGATGGTTCGAACCGTCTTGTCCGGACCTCGCGATCCGGGACTAAGCTCTTGCACCGTCTATGCAGGCCTCTTGGCGAAATTATGCTCCCGGACGAACCGGGAAGGCACCTGCAGTCTCAGACAGGACTGGATGATTCCATGCCGTGGAAATCGCTTTCCCTGGCTCAAATCACCCATTCTTCAGCGGAAAACCGCCGAAAAACGCGAAACAGCCCCCCTCGTGCCAGGCACGCCGGAGCCCCTTCACTTATGGAAACAGGCTGCGTCATAGCGCTTCAGCCTGCTTCTGCCAAGTAGGCTCTTGACTTCGTGAAATCAAGAGCGGGTGGGCGGCCGGTGAGCCAGCCGCCCTTCCCTTAAGCCTGATCAGCCGCCGATGACGGTGTTCGGCTCGATCTTGACGCCCGGGCCCATGGTCGACGACAGGGCGACGCGCTGAATGTACGTGCCCTTGGCGCCGGCGGGCTTCGCCTTGGCGACCGAGTCGACGAACGCCTTGATGTTCTCCGAGAGCTTGTCAGCCGAGAACGAGGCCTTGCCGACGGCGGCGTGGACGATACCGGCCTTCTCGACGCGGAACTCCACCGAACCGCCCTTCGAGGCGGCGACGGCGGCGGTCACGTCCATGGTGACGGTGCCGACGCGCGGGTTCGGCATCAGGCCGCGCGGGCCGAGCACCTTACCGAGACGGCCGACAAGACCCATCATGTCCGGGGTCGCGATGCAGCGATCGAAGTTGATCTCGCCCTTCTGGACGGACTCGACCAGCTCCTCGGCGCCGACGATGTCGGCACCCGCAGCCTTGGCCTCGTCGGCCTTGGCGCCACGGGCGAAGACGGCGACGCGCAGCGTGCGGCCCGAGCCGTTCGGCAGGTTGCAGACGCCGCGGACCATCTGGTCGGCGTGGCGGGGATCGACGCCGAGATTCATCGCGATCTCGACAGTCTCGTCGAACTTGGCGTTGGCGCGCTCCTTGATGAACGTGACAGCCTGGTCGAGCGAGTACAGCTTGGTGCGGTCAATGCCCTCACGGCCCTTGACGACGCGCTTTCCGACATGTGCCATTGGTCAGCCTCCCTCAGCCCACGACTTCCAGGCCCATGGACCTGGCCGAGCCACGGATCATGGCCGAAGCCGATTCGACGGTGTCGCAGTTGAGATCGGCCATCTTCTTCTCGGCGATCTCGGCGATCTGCGCAGTGGTGACCTTGCCGACATTGCCGCCCTTGCCCGGGGTCTTCGAGCCGGAGGTCAGGCCAGCGGCCTTCTTCAGCCAGTACGAGACAGGCGGCTGCTTCATCTCGAAGGTGAAGGAACGGTCGGCATACGCGGTGATGATCACCGGGATCGGCATGCCCTTTTCCATCTGCTGGGTCTTCGCGTTGAAGGCCTTGCAGAATTCCATGATGTTGAGGCCGCGCTGACCCAGCGCCGGACCGATCGGCGGCGACGGATTGGCCGCGCCCGCCGGAACCTGAAGCTTCACGTAGCCCGTGATCTTCTTCGCCATGATGGCTGCTCCTGCCGTCCGCCCCGATGCCTATTCGGAACGACGACGACCCCGCCTGCCGATGCTCTTCATCGGGGCCGGGGTGGTTGCAGTGCGTGGTGCGGCGCCTGTGATCCGGCTGGCGACCGGCACGCCTCCCACGCGGTTGAGGCGCGCCCTATGACATAAGGCAGCGCCGAAGGGAAGTGGATTCGTTAACGCCGAACCACAGCCCTCCCCCCGAGGAGCAAGCGTAGCTTGCATCTCGAAGGATGTTATTGCTCCGGAGCCTCCTGGCTCATCCGTCGGCACGCCGCGGACGCAGCCCTTCAGGATGAGCGCTCCGGAACGAGATCGAAAAACCTCAGAGCTTCTCGACCTGGCTGTACTCGAGCTCGACCGGCGTGGCGCGACCGAAGATCGAGACCGCGACCTTGAGGCGGGCACGGGCGTGGTCGACATCCTCGACGACGCCGTTGAAGGAAGCGAAGGGCCCGTCCGCAACCTTGACCTGCTCGCCGACCTCGAAAACGATCGTCGGTTTCGGCCGCTCGACGCCCTCGGCGACCTGGCCCTTGATGCGCATCGCCTCGCTCTCGGGGATCGGCATGGGCTTGGCCTTGTCGGCACCCAGGAAGCCGGTGACCTTCGGCGTGTTCTTGATGAGGTGATAGACCTCGTCGGTCATCTCGCACTTCACCAGGACATAGCCTGGGAAGAATTTGCGCTCGGCCTCGACCTTGCGGCCACGGCGAACCTCGACGACCTTCTCGGTCGGCACCAGCACCTCGTCGAACTTGTCGGCGAGATTGCGCTGCGCGGCCTGGTCGCGGATCGACTGGGCGACCTTGTTCTCGAAGTTCGAATAGGCGTGGACGATATACCAGCGGGTGCTCACGTTCGTAATTCCGTTCAACGGGCGCCGAGGACGAGGCCGAGCACCCAGCGGATGATGGTGTCGGTGAAGAGGAAGAACAGGCTGGACAGGACCACCATGGCGAGCACGAGGCCCGTGGTGATCAGCGTCTCGCGGCGCGACGGCCAGGTGACCTTGGTCGCCTCCGAGCGCACGTCCTGCAGGAACTGGAAGGGATTGGATTTCGCCATGAACCACCTCGGGTTCCGAGCCAGCCCGCGATCCCTCGCGACGCCGATTCGGCCGTCCTGAAACATTCGCGGCGCGGAACCCGGGGAGGGTTGCGCGCCGTCATTGCAAGCCTCTTACATCGCTTGAGGCCTTTAGCCAAGACCCTTTCGGGTTCGGCGCGGGACGAACCATTTGACCCCAAGCCCTCATCCTGAGGAGCCATTCCGTAGGAATGGCGTCTCGAAGGATGCTCCAGGAGGCTCGGAGACATCTGGGACATCCTTCGAGACGCGGACCTTCGGCCCGCTCCTCAGGATGAGGGCTCGAGAAACACATGGGCTCGCTTCAGTTTCACCGCTCTCAGGTCCGGCTCGCCGCGATCAGCAAGAAGAACGGCCGCTCGCGCTCTTTCGCCCAGCCCGGCTCGGCCGCGACCTGCTCCGCACTCGGTGCCCATTCGACCAGCCTGTCCAGCAGGAAGCCGGCGCCCAGCAGCAGGTCGAGATAGCTGCCGATAGTGCGATGGCGCTTGACCACGCCCTCCGCCAGCCAGTTGCTCACCCGCCTGCCCTCGTCGTGATAGCCGTTGACCGGCCAGGTCGCGCGGCCATCGGCATCCGTGAACCATTCCTGCCGCGCGGGCGCCGTCATGATCGGATGCTCGACCGAGCAGACAAGGCTGCTGCCCGGCTTGAGCGCGGTATGCACCCGTCCGAACAGCCCGGCGAGGTCCGCGACATAGTGGAAGGCGAGCGAGCTGTAGGCGAGGTCGAAGGCCGCGACCGGCGGCTCATAGCTTTCGAGATCGGCACGCTCGTAGGCGACGCGGGAATCAGGCGTCTCGCGCCGCGCCCGCTCCAGCATCTTTTCGGAAACATCGACGCCGAGCACGCCCGCAGCCCCCTCGCCCGCCACGAAACGGCAGAACCAGCCGAAGCCGCAGCCGAGATCGAGCACGCTCTGGCCCGCCAGCGCCGGCAGCATCCCGCGCAGCACCGGCCATTCCGGCGCGCCGTCCAGGCCATGGACCGAACGCGGCAGCTGGCTGTAGCCCGCGAAAAAGGTCTCGTCGTCGTAGATGTTCTGGGTCATGGATGCCTCGCCAACCTGCTTGGGCATCCGGGCTTGAAGTCGCCAGCGGGACGACTGGCAGGGGCAGCAGGGCTCGAACCCGCGACCTGCGGTTTTGGAGACCGCCGCTCTACCAACTGAGCTATACCCCTGCAGATGGGCGTCATGTGCCCCAAGGCGCGGCGCATTTCAAGTCGAAATCGTTCGCCATCCTCATTTGCTGTAGGGGCCGAGCTCCCGCGCATAGCGCTCGACCAGCTTCAGCCCGAATTCGGTGGGTCTCAGCGCCGGGCCGCGGTCATGGATCGGAATGCCGGCGCGCGCCCCGAAAATGCGCTTGCCGTAGCAAAGCAGGGTCTCGATCGACTGCATGATGAAGGTGATCGCCGGCAAAACCTCGCGATAGGCCGCATCCGCCCCGGCCTCGTCGCCGGCCTTGTAGCGGTTATAGGCGCGCAGCGCGTAATCGATCGTGTCCGGCGCCAGGATCATGCCGGCGCAGCCCGCGCGGAAATTGTCGATGAGCTCGAGCCCGCCGCGCCCATTGAGAATCGGCAGCCGGCCTTCTGTGACCGCGATCAGCCGCTCGATCTCGACGACCGTCCCCTCGCCCTTGATCAGGCTGATATTCGGATAGCGTCGCGTCAGCTCGCGGATATCCTCGGCCGAGAGGCCGCGCCCCATATAGGCCGGCGCGTTCTGAATCGCGACCGGAAGCGTCGTCGTCTCGGCGATGCGGCCGAAGAAATTGATATACTCAGCGGCGCCGAAGCTGCCGACCATTGGCGGCTGAAGAATCACCCAGTCGGCACCGTTCTTCTCGGCGACCTTCACCAGCGCGACCTGCTCCGCCACCGACGAGCCGAAGATCGTGAAGGCGAGCGGCTTCTTGCCCGCCACATCCTCCGCCATCCACTCCATCACGGTGCAGCGCTCGGTAAAGCTCAGCTTGGAAACCTCGGTCGCAAGCCCGAGCGCCGCCATGCCCTGCACGTCGAGATCGACGCTGATCTGCGCCTGCTTCCGCATCGCGGCCCGGTCGAGCCGCTCATGCTCGTCGAACAGCGCGAAGACGATCGAATGGATACCCGGAAACGGCGGCGCGAAACCCATGAGACAAACCTCCCTCGGGCCGGCTGACAGGTCGTCCGCGTTCGGCACGGATCGGGTGACGGCCCTGTCCTCATGTCTAGAGAGCCATCGCCTCAAGGACCAGCCCGCCCGGCAGGCGGGCGCCCTGCGCCCTTCGCGGGGTCAGGCAGCGTCCAGCCAGCGCCCTTCCCGCGCCGAGGCCTGGATCGTCTCGACCAGCATCTGGATGCGCTCCCCCGCGCGGAAGTCGAACGGCTCGGGCCGCAAGCCCGCAATCGCCTCCATGAAGCGCGCCACCTCGATCGCCTTCAGGTCGTTGAAGCCGAGCTGATGGCCGGGCGCCACGCAGAACAGCCCATAGGGCTCGTGCTCCGGCCCGGCCTCGATCCGGCGGAAGCCGCGCCGCCCCGCCGCATCGCCCGTGCTGTAGACATGCAGTTCGTTGAGGCGCTCCTGCGTGAAGAGCAGCGCGCCTTTGGTGCCGTAGACCTCGAAATCATGCTGCATCTTGCGACCGGTCGCGATCCAGCTCGCCTCGATGCTGCCGCTCGCGCCATTGGCGAAGCGCAGGAAGGTGCGGCTGCTGTCATCGACAGTGACCGCGCGATGCCCGCCCTGCCCGTCCGGCCGGCTGGCGATGGCGGTGACGCAGTCGCCCATCACCGTCTCGATCGGACCGAGCAGGAATTCCGCCGTCGCCAGCGCATGACTGCCGATATCGGCGAGCGCCCCGCCGCCAGCCGGCTCGTGCCGGAAGCCGAAAGGCGTCGCGGCATCGGCCATGTAGTCCTCGGCATGGATGCCGCGATAGCTTCTGACCTCGCCGATCTCGCCGGCCCGGATCATCTCCCGCGCCAGCCCGAGCATCGGATTGCAGAGATAGTTGAAGCCGACCTGGGTCTTGATCCTCGCCGCAGCCGCCGCGTCGGCCATCTCGTGCGCCTCGGCGGCCGTCGGCGCCAGCGGCTTCTCGCAATAGACATGCTTGCCGGCAGCGATGGCAGCCAGCGCCATCTCGCGGTGGAAGGCGTTGGGCGCGGTGATGTCGATCAGGTCGATCTCGGGATCGGCAACGAGGCTGCGCCAGTCGCTGCTTGAGCGGGCAAAGCCGAGGGCCCGTGCAGCGGCAGCAGCGAGCGCCTCATCCCTGTCGGCGACCGTATGGAGTTCCAGTTCGAAAGGCAGGTCGAAGACGCGCTGCGCCGCGGCGAAGCCGAAGACATGGGCCTTGCCCATGAAGCCCGTGCCGATCAGGCCGATCCGCAGTCTTGGCTTTCTCGTCGTCATCGATGGCTCCCGGCGGTCACTCTCGCAGCGGCGACCGTTCCCGAACAGATAGCCGGCTGACTTTCAGGGCGCTACGGCACGAACATGCACAGCTGTGCACAGATTATTGAACAAGCTGCCCAATGCACCTGCGGTCTTCCGAAAAGCCGCTGTGAAGGCTTCAGACAAAGAAAAAGGGCGGTGTCGCCACCGCCCTTTCCCAAATTGCTCTGTGTGCAGTCGATCAGGCGATGATCGAAGCAACAACCCCTGCTCCAACCGTGCGGCCGCCTTCGCGGATGGCGAAGCGGAGCTTCTCTTCCATCGCGATCGGGGCGATCAGCGTCACCTCCATCGAGATGTTGTCGCCCGGCATCACCATCTCCGTGCCCTCGGGCAGCGAGACCACGCCGGTCACGTCCGTCGTGCGGAAGTAGAACTGCGGGCGGTAGTTGGTGAAGAACGGCGTGTGACGGCCACCCTCTTCCTTCGTCAGGATGTAGGCCTCGGCCGTGAACTTCGTGTGCGGCTTCACCGAACCCGGCTTGCACAGCACCTGGCCGCGCTCGACGTCCTCACGCTTCGTGCCGCGCAGCAGCGCGCCGATGTTGTCGCCCGCCTGGCCCTGGTCCAGCAGCTTGCGGAACATCTCGACGCCGGTCACCGTCGTCTTCACGGTGTCCTTCAGGCCGACGATCTCGATTTCCTCGCCAACCTTGACGATGCCGCGCTCGACGCGGCCGGTCACCACCGTGCCACGGCCCGAGATCGAGAACACGTCCTCGACCGGCATCAGGAACGGCAGGTCGATCGGACGCTCCGGCTGCGGGATGTAGTCGTCGACCGTCTGCATCAGCGCGACCACCGCGTCATGGCCGATCGCCTTGTCGCCGTTGTCCAGCGCGACCTTGGCCGAGCCCTTGGTGATCGGGATGTCGTCGCCGGGGAAGTCGTACTTCGACAGAAGCTCGCGGATCTCCATCTCGACCAGCTCGAGCAGCTCGGCGTCGTCGACCAGGTCGACCTTGTTCATGAACACCACCAGCGCGGGAACGCCGACCTGGCGCGCCAGCAGGATGTGCTCGCGGGTCTGCGGCATCGGGCCGTCGGCAGCCGAAACCACCAGGATCGCGCCGTCCATCTGCGCCGCGCCCGTGATCATGTTCTTCACGTAGTCGGCGTGGCCGGGGCAGTCGACGTGCGCATAGTGACGGTTCGCCGTCTCGTACTCGACGTGAGCCGTCGAGATCGTGATGCCGCGAGCCTTCTCTTCCGGAGCCTTGTCGATCTGGTCATACGCCGTGAACGCAGCGCCGCCCGTCTCGGCCAGGACCTTCGTGATCGCAGCCGTCAATGACGTCTTGCCATGGTCAACGTGACCAATCGTTCCAATGTTGCAGTGCGGCTTGTTCCGCGAAAACTTCTCTTTGGCCATGACACCCTTGTCCTCGAAGGCGGCCCTTCGGGCCCAGAAACGCGGTCGCATTAGGGGTTTTTGCGCGGGGACGCAAGATTGGTCGCGTTCGATCCCGCACGCGAGAGCCGTGCGACGAAAACACCCGGCTGGCACGGGCAGCTATCCCGCCCTCACCGGCTTGCGCCAAGCGCCCGCATCGGTAAGTTCCCGGAATCATACTGAGGGGGGCAGGATGGTTCGGCGAAAAACGAGGGGTTTCTGGCGCGGCGTTGCCTTGCTGAGCATGGCATGGAACGGGCCGACGGCTGCTCTGGAACAGGCGCGACCATCGAAGCCCGCTCGGGACTGGGCTCTCCTCGTCAGCCCCTATGCCTGGGGAGCCTCCCTCAAGGGCAAGGGTTCGCTCGCCGGAATCAGCACGAGCATCGGCATCCCCTTCTCCGACGTCCTCGACGAACTCGACCTCGCCGTGATGGGCAATGCCGAGGTCACCAATGGCCGCTTCGGCTTCTATGTCGACGGGCAATATGTCGAGACCAGCCAGAGCAAGCATCTGCTGGCACATCGAGTCTCGCTCGGCGTCGCCACCACCCGGCTGTCGGCCGGCGCCTTCTTCAAGCTGTACGAAACCTAGCTTGGCGGAACGACGGTCTTCGGTCGTCCGCGGTCTCTCTCGTTCGAACCGACCGCCGGCATTCGCTGGACCAGGCTTTCCGGCGACGTCGGTGTGCCAGGCTTCGGTTTCGGCAAGGCCTCCGGATGGTACGACCCTTTTGTCGGCCTCAGGATCAATGCGGATCTGACGGATCGCTGGAACCTGTTCGCCGAAGCCGACGCAGGCGGAACCGACGCGTCGCAGTACAGCCTCCACGCGCAGGCCTATCTAGGCTACCGAATGCTGTTGCTCGGCCGTGAAACGACCTTGCGAGCGGGCTACCGCGCGATCCACCAGAACTATGCTGCCGACGACTTTACCGGGCGAAGCCGCTTCCGCTGGGACGTGACCCAGCATGGGCCGGCCGTCGGCCTGACCATGCGTTTTTAAGCGCCTATCTCAGGACAAGCAGATGATTCGAGAAAATCGTCGTCGCGGCGGCCACGTCGCGGCTTTCACCCTTGCCGCTGCCCTGATCGCACAAACAGCTGCCGAAGCCTGTACACGGCTGGTCTATTTCGGCGCGAGCGGACGGGTGGTGACTGCGCGCTCGATGGACTGGAAAAGCGACGTCGCGACCAACCTCTGGATCATGCCGCGCGGGGTCGAGCGGAACGGCGAAACCGGACCGAATTCGATCCGTTGGACCGCAAAATATGGCAGCGTCATCGCCTCAGGTTATGACATCTCAACCACCGACGGCGCCAACGAGGCCGGGCTTTCCGCCAACCTGCTCTGGCTCGTTGAATCCGAATACCCGAAGTTCGACGCCGGCTCGAAGCCGGGCCTGACGATCGCTGCCTGGGCGCAATATGTGCTCGACAATTTCGCCACGGTCGCCGAGGCCGTCGAAGCCTTACGCCAAGAGCCGTTCACGATCATCACCGACGCCGTGCCGGGCGAGACCCGGCTGGCGACGCTGCATCTCTCGATGTCCGACGCGACGGGCGACAGCGCCATCGTCGAATACATCGGCGGCAAGCAGGTCATCCACCACGACCGCCGCTACCAGGTGATGACCAACTCGCCGATCTTCGACAAACAGCTCGCCCTCGACGCATACTGGAAGCAGATCGGCGGCACGGTGATGCTGCCCGGCACCAACCGGGCCGCGGACCGCTTCGCCCGCGCCTCCTTCTACGCGAATGCGATCCCGAAATTCGACGATCCGAACCGGGCCGTCGCCAGCGTCTTCAGCGTGATCCGCAACGTTTCGGTGCCGTTCGGGCTGAACACCCCGGAGGAACCCAATATCTCCTCGACGCGCTGGCGCACGGTCGTCGACCACGCCCGCAAGCTCTATTTCTTCGAATCGGCGCTGACGCCGAACACCTTCTGGGTCGACCTGAAGAAGATCGATTTCGCGAAGGCTGCCGGGACGCGCAAACTCGATCTCGGCACCGACCAGGATCACATCTATGCCGGCGACGCCACGGACAGGTTCGTGAGAGCGAAACCCTTCACCTTCCTCGGCCTCACGCCATAGAGCCGACGGCGCAGCGGCTTACTGGAACACCCGTCGGTAGCGTTTCACCATCTCCGGATCGCCCGAGACCTTCTCGGGGTTGTCGGAGAGCTTCACCGCCGGGCGCCCGTTCGCCTTGGTGACCTTGCAGACCAGCGAGATCGGGTCGAGCGCGCGCGAGCCGTCCGGCGAGCAGCCGACAAGGTCGTTGGTCAGGTCCGTGCCCCAGCCGAAGGCCATGCGAACCTTGCCGTCGAAATGGTGGTAGACGCGCTCGATCGCATCGACATCGAGCCCGTCTGAGAAGACCAGCATCTTGTCGCGCGGGTCGCGCCCATGCTCGCGCCACCAGGCCATGATGGTCTCGCCCGCCGGGATCGGCGGTGCGCTGTCGGGGCGGAAGCCGGTCCAGTCGGCGACCCAGTCGGGCGCATGACGCAGGAAGCTCTGCGAGCCGAAGGCATCGGGCAGCGCGATCAGCAGGTTGCCGCCATAGACCTGGCGCCACTCGTCGAGCACGCGATAGGGCGCGCGCAGCAACTCCTCGTCCGAATCGGCGAGCGCCGCCAGCACCATCGGCAATTCATGGGCATTGGTGCCGATCGCCTCCAGATCGGCATCCATCGCCAAGAGCACGTTCGAGGTGCCGGTGAAGGCCGATCCCAGGCCCTCCTTCAGCGCCTCGACGCACCAGCGCTGCCAGAGATGGCCATGGCGGCGGCGCGTGCCGAAATCGGAGAGCTTGAGATTCGGCAGCTTCTGCAGCCGCTCGACCTTGTCCCACATCTTGGCCTTGGCGCGGGCATAGAGCACGTCGAGCGAGAAGCGCTTCTGGCCGAGCATGACGCGGCGTGCCCGGAGCTCGTTGACGATCGCCAGCGCCGGCACCTCCCACATCGTGCTGTGGGTCCAGGGGCCCTCGAAATGCAGCTCATACTGCCCGTCGACCTTGCGCAGGTCGTAATCCGGCAACTGGAAATCGGCGAGCCAGGCCATGAACTCCGGCGAGAACATCTGCGTCTTGCCGTAGAAGCTGTTACCGGCGAGCCAGATCAATTCGTTCTTGGTGAAGCGCAATGAGCGGGCATGGTCGAGCTGCGCCCTGAGTTCGCCCTCGTCGACGATATCGGCGAGGCGAATATGCTTCGAGCGGTTGATCAGCGAGAAGGTGACCTGCACGTCCGGGTGGAAGGCCCGGATCATCTGCAGCATCAGCAGCTTGTAGAAATCGGTGTCGAGCAGGCTGCGGATGATCGGGTCGAGCCGCCAACCGTGATTGTAGGTCCGCGTCGCGATGTCGGTGAAGATCATATCGAAGTCCGGGCCGGCTCACGGCATAGGCGGTGGAACGGCGCGGGCGCCGGGCGAAGGAAGGCGCATCAGAACAGCGCCTTGAGCCCTGGCGCAAGCGCGGGCCACGCAGCCATGCCCAGCGACAGAACCATGAGGGCTACCAGCAATACGCCAAGCAGCGGCAGGACAGCCCGGAAAACCGCCCCGGCCGGCACCCGCATGATGCCGCTGACGACGTAGACGAGGATGCCGAGCGGCGGCGTCAGCCCGTGGATCATCAGGTTGACGACGAGCACCACGCCGAACTGGATCGGATCGAGCCCCGCCGCCACCGCGACCGGCAGCAGCAGCGGCGCCAGCAGCAAGATCGCCGCGCCGATATCGAGGAAGAGCCCGGCGACCAGCAGCACGAGATTGGCGAGCAGCATCACGGCATAAGGTCCGGCGCCGAACGCGGTGACGAGCCCGGCCATCTGCTCGGAGACACGGTCGACCGCAAGCAGGAAGGCGAAGGGCGCCGAGGCGCCGATCAGCAGGCCGATCGCCGCAGCCTCGGCAGCCGACTTGCGCAAGGCGGCGAGCACGCCGCGCCCGTTCAGGCTGCGCAGCGCGAGGCAGGCGAGAACGGCATAGGCGACGGCGAGCGCCGAAGCTTCCGTCACCGTCACCACGCCGAAGCGGATACCGACGACCACGACGATGCCCAGCCCGATCGCGGGAATGGCGCCGACCAGCGCCCTGCCCCGCTCGGCCGCGCTCGCCTTCGGCGCCGCGTCGACGACGCCGCGTGCGCTGAGATGAATGCCGATCGCCAAGGCCAGCGCCAGAACGCCGCCGGCGACGAAGCCGCCGACCAGCAACGAGCCAACCGAGAGATTGGTCGCGCTTGCCAGGATCAGGAAGGCGATCGAGGGCGGGATGATGTTGTCGAGCATCGAGACGCCCGCGACGATCGCCGCCGCATTCGCCGGCGGATAGCCCCGCGCCACCAATGTGGGCGCCATGACCTTGGCCCCGAAGGCAGCATTCGCGACCGAGGACCCTGATGCGCCTGAGAACAGCACGCTCGCGACCAGCGCCGTCTGCGCCAGCCCCGCCCGCCAGTGCCCGACCAGCGTCGCGGCGAAGCGGATCAGGCGTTCGGCGAGCCCGCCCGCTGTCAGCAGCTCGCCGGCCAGCAGGAAGAAAGGGATTGCCAGCAGCAGGAACTTCCCGACGCCACCGACCATGGTCTGGACGATCGCCGGCTCCGGCATCAATCCGCCGAACGGCCCGGTCAGTGAGACCCCCGCCAGCAGGGCGAAGGGCAATGGGGCGCCGAGCAGAAGCCCCACTCCCGCGACGAGCGCCGCAACCAGGCTCGGCGTCGGAAAGAGATCGAAGGAGAGCTGCGCCAGCCCGTAGAAGCAACCGCCGAGCACCAGCGCCGCCACCGCGCCGGCCCAACCCCGCTCCAGCCCGGCGCGCAGGAAAAGCGCTATGATCGTCAGCCCGCCCCCGCAGGCAAAGACGGCGAAGCGCAGGGCCTCCGGCAGGCCGAGCACGGTGGAATGGCCGCCAACGAGCAAAGCGACATTCGCCCCGCCGGCCGCCAGCACGAATGCGCCATGGAAAGCGACGGCATCCGCGAGCACGGAAGCAACGCGCCGAGGTATGGCAGGCAGCAAGCGGACCAGCACATCAAGCCGCATCGCCAATGTGCCGGTGACGGCAAGCGGCGCGCCAACCGCGATCAGCGCGAGATGCAGCCAGATCGCCAATTCGTCCGACCAGACGAAGCCGCCGCCGAACAGATAGCGCTGCAGGACGGCCGCCATGACCACGAGAAACAGCGCCGCCAGGATCGCGGCGCCGGCGAACTCCAGCATCGTGCGGAATACGGCCTCCGCCCGTACCGGAAAGCCGCTCCCGTGATTTCGATCCACCGACTGGCTCATCCTGCCGCCATGCCCCGTCCGGACGCCCTGTTCCGGCCTCGCGGGCCGCGCGTCAAGCGGCCTGAATTGACATCATCCCTGTATTCGCCGCAGGAGCGGACTTGTGGCGGCGCCTCGGCCGGGATTGGATGGTGCCACCGATCCGCCTTTTCCAGCCTTCCAGAAGACGCGCATGGCTTCCGAAACGACCTCGCCCTTAGCCGGCTTCGGCACGGCCCCCGCCATCCCCTACGACCTCGCCGTCATCGGCGGCGGCATCAATGGCTGCGGCATCGCCCGCGACGCGGCCGGGCGCGGCGCCTCCGTCGTGCTGTTCGAGAAGGACGACCTCGCCAGCGCCACCTCCTCGCGCTCGACCAAGCTGATCCATGGCGGCCTGCGCTATCTCGAGCATTACAAATTCCGGCTGGTGCGCGAGGCCTTGATGGAGCGCGAGCGGCTTTGGGCGATCGCGCCGCATATCATCCGGCCGCTGCGCTTCGTGCTGCCGCATCACAAGGGCCTGCGCCCGGCCTGGCTGCTCCGGCTCGGCCTGTTCCTCTACGACCATATCGGCGGCCGCAAGCTCCTGCCGGCGACACGCACGCTCGACCTCGCCCATGACGCCGTCGGCAAGCCGCTCAAGGACGATCAGGCCAAGGCCTTCGAATATTCCGATTGCTGGGTCGAGGATGCCCGGCTCGTCGTGCTGAACGCGATGGATGCCGCCGTGCGCGGCGCCGCGATCCACACCCGCACCCGCGTCACCGCGGCGCGGCGCGAGAACGGCCTCTGGCAGCTTGAGACCGACGGCCCCGAAGGCGGCCGGACGGTCTGGGCGCGCACGCTCGTCAACGCCGCCGGCCCCTGGGTCGGCGAGGTCCTGAACGGCGTGATCCACACCAACGCCAAGGCCGGCGTCCGCATGGTTCAGGGCAGCCATATCGTCGTGCCCAAACTCTACGATCACGACCGCTGCTACATCTTCCAGAACGCGGACGGGCGCATCATCTTCGCCATCCCCTACGAGCAGGATTTCACGCTGATCGGCACGACCGACCGCGACTATCACGGCGACCCCGCCGAGGTCGTCGCGACGCCGGACGAGATCGCCTATCTCTGCGCCGCCGCGAGCGAGTATTTCCGCCAGCCGGTCACGCCGGAATCGGTGGTCTGGACCTATTCCGGCGTGCGCCCGCTCTATGACGACGGCGCCTCGAAGGCGCAGGAGGCGACGCGCGATTACGTCCTGACGCTCGACGCTCCCGAAGGCGAAGCGCCACTGCTCTCCGTCTTCGGCGGCAAGATCACGACCTATCGCCGCCTCGCCGAGGCCGCGATCGCAAAACTGGCGCCGCTCGCGCCTTGGGCGGCCCGCGCCGAATGGACGGTTGCCGGTGCCTTGCCCGGCGGCGATTTCCCGGTCGGCGGTTTCGACAAGCTGGTTGGCGAGATCGCCGCAGCCTACCCTTGGCTCGAACGGCGCAGCGCGACGCGGCTCGCCCGCGCCTATGGCACCCGCGCCCGCGACATCCTCGGCGATGCGAAGGGCCTTGCCGATCTCGGCCGGCATTTCGGCGCCGATCTTTACGAGCGCGAGGTGCGCTACCTGATGAAGGCGGAATGGGCGCGCCGGGCGCAGGATGTGCTCTGGCGCCGCAGCAAGCTGGGCCTGCGGCTGTCGAAGGCCGAGAGCGAGGCGCTCGACGATTTCATGCAGCAGGCGTGAGTGTCATGCTGCCCGTTGCGAAGCGGTGAGCCCGAAGCCAATGAAGATCGACATTTCCGTCATGGTCGGGCTTGTCCCGACCATCCACGTCTTCCTTCGAGCCATGCGGTGTTCAAGACGTAGATGCTCGCCACAAGGGCGAGCATGACGGCGTGGCCATAGGGAATGTCACGCCACCTGATAGGCGAACTGGCCCCCCTCGACCGAGACCTTCGCCTCGGTCAGCGGCTTCTTCTCCAGTTGCAGGTTGAGGATCGCCCGCGACAGCGCCGGCAGCATCGAGTTGGTGATGATGTTGTCGATCATGCGCCCGCCCGAATCCGGGTCGTTGCACTGGCCGACGATGTGCTCGACCACCGCATCGTCATAGACGAAGGCGGCCTTGTGGTTCTCGGCCAGACGCTTGCCGATGCGGCCGAGCTGGAGCCTGACGATGCCGGCCAGCATGTCCGAGGAGAGCGGGTAATAGGGAATGGTCACGAGCCGCCCGATCAGCGCCGGCGGGAAAACCTTCAGCAGTGCAGGCCTGAGCGACACCGCCATCGCCTCGGGATCGGGCTTGGCCGCGCCATCGGCGGACAGGCTCATGATCTCGTCGGTGCCGACATTCGAGGTCAGGATGATCAGCGTGTTCTTGAAGTCGATGCGCCGGCCGGTGCCATCCTCCATCTGGCCCTTGTCGAAGACCTGGAAGAACAGCTCGTGGACGTCGGGGTGCGCCTTCTCGACCTCGTCGAGCAGCACCACCGAATAGGGCTTGCGCCGGACCGCTTCCGTCAAGCGACCGCCCTCGCCATAGCCGACATAGCCGGGAGGCGCGCCCTTCAGTGTCGAGACGGTATGCGCCTCCTGGAACTCGCTCATATTGATGGTGATGACGTTCTGCTCGCCGCCATAGAGCGATTCCGCCAGCGCCAGCGCCGTCTCGGTCTTGCCGACGCCGGAGGGGCCACAGAGCATGAACACGCCGATCGGCTTGTTGGGATTGTCGAGCCGGGCGCGGTTGGTCTCGATGCGCTTGGCGATCATGCCGATGCCGTGCCCCTGCCCGACGACGCGCTTGTTCAGCGTCTCCGCGAGTTTGAGCACGGTCTCGATCTCGTCCTTGACCATCCGGCCGACAGGGATGCCGGTCCAGTCGGAGACGACTGAGGCGACGGACTGCTCGTCGACATGGGCGTAGATCATCCGGTTGGCCGGATCGACTTCGCTCAGCGCCGCGAATTTGGCGTTGAGCGCCGCGCGCGATTCCGCCGGATCGACGGCTGGCTCGGACGCCGGAGCTTCGGCTTGGGCCGGCGCGGACGCGACATTCTCGGTCGCCTCCGGTTGGACGGCATCGGCCGTCGACTGCGGCGCCATCTCGCGGAGCTTGGCCCAGAGCGCCTTGATCTCCTTGACGATGCTAAGTTCACCCGTCCAGGCCCCTTCCAGCCCCGTCAGCTTCTCCCCCTTCTCCGCCATCTCGACCTCGATCTCGCCAAGCCGCTTGGTGGTATCCGTGCCGAGATCGGCATCGGCGGTCAGCGCCGCCTTCTCCTGCTCCAGAGAGGAGATCGCGACCCGCGCATCCTCGATCGCGGCCGGCGTCGCGCTCTGGCTGATGGCGACGCGGGCGCAGGCCGTGTCGAGCAGGCTCACCGCCTTGTCGGGGAGTTGGCGGGCCGGGATGTAGCGATGCGAGAGCGAGACCGCCGCGACGATGGCGGCATCCGAGATGCGGACCTTGTGGTGCTTCTCCATCGGGCCGATCAACCCGCGCAGCATCGTACAGCAGCGCGCCACGTCCGGCTCGTCGACCTGAACTGGTTGAAAGCGCCGGGTCAGCGCCGGGTCCTTCTCGAAATACTGCCGATACTCCGACCATGTCGTCGCGGCGATGGTGCGCAGCGTGCCGCGAGCCAAAGCCGGCTTCAGGAGGTTGGCAGCATCGCCCGTGCCGGCCTGTCCGCCGGCGCCGATCAGCGTATGCGCCTCGTCGATGAACAGGATCACCGGCGTCGGCGAGGACTGCACTTCGTCGATCACCGAGCGCAGGCGCTGCTCGAATTCGCCCTTCATCGAGGCGCCGGCCTGCATCAGGCCGATATCGAGCGCGCAGACGCGCACACCCCGGAGCGGCGGTGGCACGTCGCCCGAAGCGACGCGCTGGGCGAAGCCTTCCGCGATCGCGGTCTTGCCGACGCCGGCCTCGCCGGTGAGGATCGGATTGTTCTGGCGCCGCCGCATCAGCACGTCGATGACCTGCCGGATCTCGTCGTCGCGGCCGAGGATCGGGTCCATCGTGCCGGAGCGCGCCTTCACGGTGAGGTCTTGCGAGAAGCGGTCGAGCGCCGTCGTGCCCTTCGCCCCCTCGGCCTGTTCGGCGCCGGGCGTGCCCGCCGCGCGCAGGCCCGAACCGTCCATCGGCCGGAGGTTCTCCTCCTCCGAGCTTTCCCAGACCTTGCCGTAGCCTGCAGCCAGTTCCTCGACCGGGATCTTGGAGAACTCCTTGGAGAGCCCGGTCAGCACGCGGCGCAGTTCGGTTGATTTCAACGCCGCGACCAGAAGGTGGCCGGTCCTGATCTGCGTCTCCCCGAAGAACAGGGTGGCGTAGTGCCAGCCACGGTCGAGGATATCGACGATGTGGTTGGCGATGCCGGGCATCTCCGTCTCGTTACGGCGGAAGCCCTCGACCACGCCGCCGAGCTCCATCAGCATCTTGGCGCGGTCGAGCTTGTAGTGATCCGCCGTCAGCGTCAGGTCGTTGCTGGTGCCCTGCAGGATCTGGAGCAGCCAATGCGCCAATTCGACATTGCGGTTCCCGGCCCCCTTCGCCTGCCTGAGCGCCTGCAGGAAGGTGTCGTAGCCGACCCGGTTGAGCTTGCCTGTGACGGCTTCGAGGCTGATATCGGCCATGGTCGTCCCCTTCGATGTCAGGTGGCCGCAGCGCGGCTTCGTTTCAGGCGCAGGCTTTCGGCGGGATGGAAGCGGGCGTCGCGGCGTAGCGCCCCCTCCTCGACATTCCAGTTCGGCGCCATCCAGCTCGTCCAGCCGAGATGGCCGGACTGACCGAGCCGGACCGGCTTCACCGCACCGACCGGTAGGGCAAGCTCGACATCCCATTCGAACTGCTCGCCGAGATGGAAAAACACCGCATCGGCCAGGGGCTCGCAGCGGTCGCCATCCGGCAGGAAGCGCGCGAACTGTTCGAGGTCGCGAGCAACGATCTTCACGCGGAACTTGTCCTCGACGCTGTAGACGCTGCCGCCCAGCAGCGCGTCGCTGCCCAGCGTGCAATGCGAACCGCCGAGCCGCGTCCGGTCTCCCGGGTCGAAGACCAGCCACATGCCCGTAAACTGCTCGATCTCGATATCAGCCTTGAACAGCCCGGCGAGGAAGCGCCGCAGGCGCGAGGCCGATTTCGCCTGCGCGCCGATCAGCCCGGCATGGGCGAGCTTCTCGGCATCGGGAACGGAATCGCGCTTGAGATAGGGCTTCGAGCCCACCCCGATCATGCTGCCGATATAGGCGGCGAAACGGTCAAGATCGGGCCGGTCATGCTGGGCGACAGGTCGCGAATCCGCCCAGGCCCGGTAGAACAACTGCAGGAAGCGGTGGTTGAAGATGTCGAGGAAGCGCGGGAAGGCGTCGTCGCGCGCCAGTGTCCAGTGGTAGCTCTCCTCGGTCGTCGCCAAGGGCAATGGGCCCTGCGGCCCGAGCAGGCCGAGGAACTTGACGAAGAGCCGCAGGCGCCCCTGCCCGTCGCGATCGGCTTCCGCGATGCTCGACGCCGGAAAGTCGAGATAGGGCTGTTCGCCCAGCGCGACATATTCGTCGCGGCGCGAGGCGACGTCGCCGACGCGCGGCCGGTCGGGGAAGCTACGCTCCAGCCGGCGCATCGCCGCATAGAAATCGAAGCGCCAGGGCTCGGCCTCGAGCTGCGCCTGGTAGTCCGGCGCCTTCTCCAGCGGGGTGGCCGCGTCCTCGCTCACAGGATGCGCCTCGCACCGGCGCGCGGCGGAAAGCGCATGACTTCGCCGCGCTCGACGGTGCGGATCACCGTCTGGGTGAAATGGTTCATCGCCGCGTATTCGGCGAAAAAGCGGTCGAGCACCGCCCCCAGCAGGAAGACGCCCGAGCCCTCGAACGCCTTCTCGTCGAGCAGCACGGTGATTTCGAGCCCGCGCGCCGCGCCGGTCCCCGCCCGCTGCGGAAAGCGGCGCACCACGGCGCGGCTGTCGACGCCCTTGATGCCGCGGATGCGCCGCTCGGTCGCGCTGTCGGCGAGATCGGCAAAGAGCGAGAGCAGTTCGCGCAGTGCCTCGCCGTTCTCGCCGGCGCCGCGCTGGACGAGGCCGAGATGATTGAGGCTGATCAGATTGACCAGCCGCCAGGTCACGACGCCTGTGCTGGCTGTCTCCGAACGCAGCTTGAGCTGGGAAACGACCGGCTCGCGCGGCGGCGTCGGCCCGGCAAGGCAGGCAATGTCGAGCGAGACATTGTCGATCAGCCGGAAATCGGCGCCGCCCTGTCCGGTCGGCAGGTGCTCGGTCAGGTGGCGGTTGGAGCAGAGCGCGCGCACGCTGAGTTCGGCGACGGACGCGGTATCAGACACACCGGCCGGCTCGACCAGCGAGATGAACATCTCGGTGCCCGTATAGTCTGAAGCCCTGCCCTGCCGGCGCTCGACCGAGGAGCGGCGGCGCGGCAGGCGGCGCTGCGTAAAGTGCAGCCCCTGCGTCGGCGAGGCGCCCTCCGGCGAGGAATAGAGCGGGTGGACCGGCTGTTTCTCCCGCCCGCCGACATAATGCGCGTGGACCGAGAGGATGCTGTGCGGCTCGTAGTCGAGTGCGCGGCTGCGATCGGGCACGACATGGAACTCGTGCTGGTTCGTCTTGACCGGGATGCGGTCCGTCGTCTTCTCGAACAGGTTGATCGCCGGCGCCGCATAGAGCGCGAACATCTCCTTGCGCACGGCAGCAGGCAGCCGCGTGTTCGCCTCGTCGAAGACGAAGATGATATCGACCGACTTGGCCTTGAGCTTCGGCATGATGCCGGCGAGCCCTTCCAGCCGGAAACCGAGGAACTTGCGCGGGAACCAGAACAGTTCGCGCAACAGGTCGAAGCCGCGGAAGACGCGGGTATCAGCCGGCAGCAGCGCCTCATCCTCTTCGAAGCCGATCTGTTCGAGCCGGCAACCATCGCCCGGCGTCACCACGGGATCGCCGAATTCGTCGAGATGGCGAAAGTGGATGCCGATGCAGTTCGAGAACAACTGCTCGTAGAGCGCCACCGCATCGGCCTCGCTGCCGAGCAGATGGACCGGCAGTTCACGGGTTCGACATCCGGCGAACCAGCTCGCCGGGTTCTTCAGTGCCTGCGCGGCCGAGGGCTCCTGCTCGCGATCGGCCATCATCCGGTGGGTCAGCGAAATGCGCAGGCCGGACAATGCCCGCGGGCCGGTGCGCAGGCCGAGCGCCTGCAAAGGCCCAGGAGCCGGGATGTACTCCGCTGCCGTGATCTCGAAGGGCCAGAGCGTGACCTCGCCGCCGAGGCGATAGCGGCAGGCGACCCGGCGCTCGCGCTCCAGATAAGTCGCGTCGATATAGGAGCCGCGCGCGATCCGCATGCCCTCGCGGAGCGCCGGATCGGAATAGGTCGGCACCACGCCGGCCAGCAGCGCCGAAGGCGTCGGCGCCAGATAGTTCGGCAGCAATTGCTCGATCAGGTTGTTGGTGAATTCGGGAAACTCGTGCCGGAGCTTCAGCTGGACGCGCGCGGCGAGGAAGGCCGCGCCCTCCAACAGGCCACCGACCATCGGGTCCATGCGCTCGCCGGCCAACCCGCCGAGCCGCTCGGCGATCCCCGGATATTCCTCCGCAAACTCCTTGCTGTGCTCCATGAAGAGCCGGAGTTCCTGATTGTAGAGGTCGAGAAACTCCTGGTTCATCGCGTCACCGGCCCTTGATGGCGATTTTACCTGTGTCCAGCTCGAGATCGGCAACGAACTGGACGGGAATATTGAGCGGTTCGCAATTCAGATCGGCGCGAACGAGGAAACGGACTTTCAGCTCGGCCGGGTCGAGGCTGTCGTCGCGCTCGACGGCGACCGATTTGCGGATCAGGCGCGGCTCGTAGCCGACCAGCACATCGGCAAGGTCCTCGCGGATGGCATCGACGCGATGCTCGTCGATCGAGAGGCGGGTCAGGTCCGGAAAGCCGTGGTTGAGCACCGAGCGGCGCACATGGTCGAGCCCGGAAAGATCGAGGCACGAGCCGAGATTGATGGTGTTGACGAGCGCATCGAGGTCGAGCGCGATCTCGCGGCGCAGCTTCTGCTCGGTAATCGCGGCGCGAGGGGCGGCCCGGCGCGGCGCAATCACGCGTTCACCGCCCTCGTCCCTCAGGTCGAGCGCGGTCTTCGCATCCTTTTCCAGATGCGCCTCCCGGAATGCGAACATCAGGGGCGGCCTGAGCCGCTTCTTCGCGATGGGATCGACCATGACCTGCCACGCTGCCGGCAAGGTATCGGCTCCGGCACGGGGCCGGAGCCGATACGCTTCGTCTTACTTGGCTTCCTTGGTCTTGATGTCATAGGACATGGTCAGCGCCGCATCGAGCGAGCCGTCGGCCTTCTGCGGCTTGTACTCGTATTTGATCTTGGCGTAGTTCAGCGAGAACTGGTCGGTCGGGATGCTCGAGCCGCCGGCCGCGTCGCCGGACTGGTAGCTCGACACCAGCAGATCCTCCAGCGTCAGCGTGTAGTAGTCCTGCTGCTTATCGCCCTGCTTGCGGACGAAAAGCACGGCCTTCTTGATGTGCTTGCCGGTGGCGCAGAACAGCGCGAGATTGGTCGAGGCCTTGCCGACCGAGGACGTGAAATGCACGTCCTGGAAGCTTGCCTTGCCGGCGCCGCCGCCCGCATTGGACGCATGCGAGCCCGCGTTGCTGATGCCCCAGGAGAAGGAATCGACCTCGATCGTATCCTTGTGCTTGGAGTCCTTGCTTTCGCCCTTGATGCCGTCGATCTCGAGCAGGAAGTCGCTAGCCATTTTTACCTCCAGGGTAGGAATTGCATGGGCACGCGGATGCGGGCCCGCCGTGGACGCACTTCTCCTCTCGCGCCGCCCTCACACGGCCGGCGCGCCGAAGATTCTCGTTGTCGCCGTCACCGGCTCAGGTGGCGGTCACTGCTTGGGAGCTGGCAGTCGCGAGACCAGGCTCAGGCCGATATCCATGCCTTCGAGCTGGAAGTGCGGCCGCAGATAGAACTTGGCCGAGTAGTAGCCAGGATTCTCCTCGTCCTCGAAGACGTCGATGCGCGCATCGGAGAGCGGGCGCCGTGCCTTCGTCTCTTCGCTGGAATTGACCGGATCGCCGTCGACATAGTCGGTGATCCACTCCTGCAGCCAGCGGCGCAGCGGCTCCTTTTCCTTGTAGGAGCCAACCTTGTCGCGAACCATGCACTTCAGGTAGTGCGCGAAGCGCGAGACCGCGAACATGTAGGGCAGCCGCGACGACAGGTTGTCGGATGCGGTCGCCGCCACGCCGTCCGGCCCCGAGAAGGCCTTGGGCTTGTAGAGCGACTGGGCGCCGATGAAGGCGGCCTTGTCGGTATTCTTGCGATGGATCAGCGGGATCAGGCCGGATTTCGCCAGCTCCGCCTCGCGCCGGTCGCTGATCGCGATCTCGGTCGGGCATTTCAGGTCGACGCCGCCATCATCGGTCGGGAAGGTATGGGTCGGCAGGTTGAGCACCTCGCCGCCCGACTGGACGCCACGGATGCGCGTGCACCAGCCATATTCCTTGAAGGCGCGGTTGATGTTGACCGCCATCGCGTAGGCCGCGTTCATCCAGGCGTATTTCTCGCCCTTGTGCCCGTCGGTATCCTCTTCGAAGGCGAACTCCTCGACCGGCTCGGACTTGGCGCCGTAAGGCACCCGCGACAGCACGCGCGGCAGGCACAGGCCGACATAGCGGGAATCGGCAGCGTCACGCAGGCCCTTCCAGGCCGCATAGTCCGGCGTGTCGAAGACCTTGCCGAGATCGCGCGGGTTCGACAGCTCCGTCCAGGTGTCCATGCCCATCAGGGTCGGGTCCGCCCCGGCGAAAAACGGCGCATGCGCCGCCGCCGCCACCTTCGACAGATCGCGCAGCAGCTGCACGTCGGTCGGGACATGGCTGAAATGATAGTCGCCGACCAGGCAGCCGAAGGGCTGTCCGCCGAGCTGGCCGAATTCCTGCTCGTAGACCTGCTTGAACAGCGGGCTCTGGTCCCAGCGCGCGCCGGGATAGGTCTTGAGGTTGCGGTAAAGCTCGCCCTTGGAGACGTTCATCACCTTGATCTTCAACTGTGCATCCGTCTCCGAATTGAAGACGAGATAGTTGAGACCGCGCCAGGCGCTTTCGATCTTCTGGTATTCGGGTGCGTGCAGCACCTCGTTCATCTGCTCGGTCAGCTTGGCATCGAGCCGGGCGATCATCTCCTCGATCGTGTCGATGACGTCGCCCTTGATCAGGGTCTGGTCTGCCAGCGCCTGGTTGACCAGGGTCGCGACCGCGTTCTCGACCTCCGTCGCCGCCCGTTCGGTCTTCGGCTTGAAACTCTGCTTCAGGATCGACGAGAAGTCGTCGATCTCGCGCGTTTCGACTGCTGCCCCGCCGGGCCGTTGGGTTTGTGCTTCCGCTGCCATTGCCGCCTCGCTCGCTTAACCGCCTGCAGGCCCTGCCCCGCCCCGAATGGGCGGGATCGCTTCAGATCATCCGGAACATTGCTGCTGCGAAAACCGGTTCCGGCTTTCGCGGCCGGCACGCTCCGGGGCGGGCCTGCGCCCTGCCCTCAGTTCGCCGTCTTGTCTTCGGAGGGTTCGCCCTTGCCGAGCCTGTCCTTCAGCGCCGCCATCAACTGGGGATCGGCCAGCAGCGCCTTGATCTGGTCGCTCGCGGCCATCTTGCCGTCCATGTAGCGCAGCAGATTGGCAAGCTGCTCGCGCGCCTCCAGCAGCTTCGCCGTCGCCGGAATCTGGCGGGCGATGGCGGCCGGGTTGAAATCGTCGAATTTCGAGAATTTCAGCGCCACCGAGAGCTTCTCGTTGCTGTCGTCACCCAGCTTGTTGGGCACGTTGAAGGACACGGCCGGCTCGATCGCGGCCATGCGCTGATCGAAATTGTCCATGTCGAAGTCGAGGAACTTGCGCTGCGAGATGTCGGACTTCTCGATCGCCGAGGCGTTGCCCGACAGATCCGCCATGACGCCCATGACGAAAGGCAGTTCGACCTTCTGCTCCGCGTTATACGGGTCCTCGTAGGTGATATGGACCCGAGGCGGCCTGTTGCGGCGGATGAACTTCTGTCCAGAATCTCCAGCCATGTGACGTGCCCCTCTGCATTCGTGCCACGCAGACGTAACGTGACATCCTATCCGTTTTCACCCGTCCTCGATATAGTCGCTTGAGCGTGACGGGAGGTTCAAGGCGATGACGAAAAACTTCCCTAGCTGTCGACTTCCGGGACCGGCACGACATCTGGCAGGATGTTGCCGAGAAGCGACATGAAATCATGCTGCGCCAGCGCACAGGCCTTGTCCATCAGGAGCGGCGTCGGGTGCGAGGGTTCGACCTGGCGATAGAAGGCGGCGACCGCCCTCATCGCGTTGACCGCTTCCGCCCGGCTGCCGATCGCGATAGCCGACGACCCCGGGCCGGGCGCGGAAGCAGCCACCTCGACCGCCTCCACGACGACCTCCTCGCCATCGCTCCCGTCGGAAGCCTCCTCGCTCGCCTCGGCATCGCCGTCGGAGCTGTCCTCGGCCTCATCGGCGCTGTCGGCGTAGCTCTCGTCCGTGTCGCCGCTGGTTTCGTATTCGCTTTCCGCCTCATAGCCGTCCGGCGCGGGCAGCCGCTCCAGCGGCAGCCGGAACCGGCGCTGGTCGCCGATCTCGAAAACCGCCTTGTCGACCTGGTCGGGGAACATGATCTGGATGACCTCGATCAACGACTTTCCGATCAGCTGCTGCGCCTGCCCGATCAGCAAGACGGCCGGGCTCGAAGGCTCGGTTTTGCGAAAGTAGCCGAGGCAGGCAGCCAGCGTATCCTTCACATGGAGGATGCTCGAAAGGCTGCCGGGACTGAAGGTTGCGGTGTTTGCTGCCGACCCTTGCGGAGCGGCCGCCACGAGCTCCGGCCCCGTCGCCTGATGGCCCGGGACGCGCCGTGCGACCGCGGCGTCGAGGAAGGCGGCGATCTGGTCCAGCAGCGTCGCCAGGCGCGGAAAGCCGAGGGGATGATCGACACCGACCTTCTCCAGCCAGGTCGTGCGCAGGCGCGCGAGCGCATCCCGCGCCGCATTCACCCGGCCGAGCACCGCGACCAGATCCTCGGCTTCGACTTCGCCCAGCGCCGCCTGGATCGTGCTCGCATCGGGATGCTGCTCACCGTCGACCAGCTTGGTCTCGCCGCTTGCCACGAGCTGGCTGCGGAACATGAACGGCCCGATCCGCCGGCTGACGAAGAGCGGCGCGTGCTGCAGCGGCAGCACCACCGTCGCCAGCTCGTCGAGCCCCTGCAGGGCGACCTCGCGCATCACGAAATCGCCGTCCATCGCCCTGGGATGCATCTCGTCCCAGTACGAGCCGAGGAGATCGGCCATGGCTGAGAGGCTGGCAGTGAAGCCCGGCACGTCGCGGTTGAGGATCGTCAGCTTGGCCGCGAGCACGAAGACCCTGAGATCGCGCGAGCGCTCCAGGAGCTTGCCGAGTTCGGCGAAGGCGGCGGGAAACTCGATGCTCGTCCGGTCGAAGGCGATCTGCCGCCCGTCATCGTCGCGGCGAAAATACGAGGCCGGCAGCGCGACCTCGAGCCGCGCCGTGGCGTTCATGAAATCGAGATCGTCTTCGAGATCCGGCCCGCAGGGCTCCTCAGCCGAGATCGGCTTCGTCAGTTCGGCGAAATTCAGGCCCGCCATCGCTCTCCCCGCGGGAGCATTTCCGCACTTCCCCGAAGCGCCGAAATGCTCCAAATCTTTGTTTTATCGCACTTTCTTCACGCGAACCGGCATCCACTTCGCTCGAAAATGCGCTAGCAGGAGCGGCGGCCCGGTCACCGCCGGGGTCGCCGCGGCCACTTCGTATCGTGCTTCACTCGGTACGCAGCCGGGTCTCGACCCGGCGATTGTCGCCGGAGAGCGGATCGGCTGCGATCGGCTTGCTCTGCCCATAGCCCTTGGCCACCAGATTGGAAGCCTTGACGCCATGCCCGCCGAGGTAGCGAACCACGGCCTGGGCACGACGCTGCGACAGGTTGAGATTGTAAGCCGCGCTGCCGGCAGCGTCGGTATGCCCCTCGACCATGAAGGTCTGCTTCGCGAGCTGCGGCGTCTTCAGCGCCTTGGCGAACTCGTCGAGATTGAGCTTCGCCTCGGGCTCCAGCTCGTCGGAATTGTATTTGAACTTCACGACGAGATCGAAGGCGCTGACCGGCTTGGCCGGCTCGACCACCTGCCCCGCCCTGGCGCATTCGGCTTCCGTGCCGACGCAGAGGCCGCGCGTGATGGCGGGCTTCGGCGCCACGGCCGGCCCGAAATGCTTGACGATGTCGTCGGCCTTGTAGGTCTGCGCCCCCGCCCCGTTCGCCGTGGAGAGAACCAAAGCGCCGGTCAGGGCGACAAAGGCAGTGAAGCCGGGCTGCTTGCGCATGGGAACTCTCCCGCTGAGTGTCGCCATCTGGCGGTCGATGACTTAGGGATGAAAGGATGACTCCAGAAATCACCTACGTCAATATAAAAATAGCAGCACGAATCGAAAGGTTCAGTTGATGCCATCCGCCCTGAGGCAAGAAAATAGCACTGCATCTTTCTCGACACCAAAGGGGAAAGACGAATTTACTATTATAAAGTTCGAAGCCAGCGAAGCTTTGAGTGAGTTATTTACGTATAATGTCGAGGCGACCAGCAAGACTGAGAATGCCGACCTGCAAAGCATCATGAGCGAGAAATGCGCGATCAAGTTCACGCTCAAGAACAAGAGCGAGCGCGTCCTGAACGGCACGCTGGTCGACGCGCAATGGCTCGGCAAGCAGGAGGATCTCTACATCTACCGCTTCACGCTCAAGCCCTGGCTCTGGCTGCTCTCGCAGCGTGCAGACTGCCGGATCTTCAAGAACAAGACCGCCTTGGACATCATCAAGGAGATCTTCAAGAAGGAGGGCTCGGCGAGCTTCGACGACCGCACCAGCGAGACGCTCCAGCCGATCGACTACTGCGTGCAGTATCGCGAGACCGATCTCGATTTCGTGCTGCGGTTGATGGAGCAATACGGCATCTACTACTATTTCAAGCACAGCGACGGCGACCACAAGCTGGTGCTCTGCGATTCCCGCTCCGGCCATGACCAGGTCCAGGCCGCGGCCGAGCCGAGCTTCCAGGGCGACGCCTCAGGCTACGCCTTCGTGCCGCAGGGAAACCGCTTCCCGCGCAGCGCCGTCGAGCACCTGACCCAGTGGTCGACGATCCGCCGCCTGCGCACCGGCAAGTTCGAGCTCAAGGACTATGATTTCGAGAAATCGGAATCCGATCTCACGGCCCGCGCCGAGGAAGGCTTCCCGAAGGCCAAGTCCTACGAGGCCTACGACTACCCGGCCGCCTACACCAAGCGCGACCAGGGCGAGCATTTCGCCCGCGTGATGGCGCAAGCCGAGCAGGCGCAAGACGACCGCCGCTATGCCAGCGGCGACGCCGCGAGCCTCTATCCCGGCGCGCTGATGAAGCTGATCGACCATCCGACCGGCGCCGAGAACAGCGAATACATCGTCGTCCGGGCAACCCATGCCTATGGCATCCAGAGCTACCGTTCCTCCGGACGCCGGGACGAGGCGCTCTATCACGGCTCCTACGAGCTCCAGAAAAGCGACAAGCGCTTCCGCGCGCCGATCGTGACGCCCCGCCCAACCGTCTACGGGCCGCACACCGCCAAGGTCGTCGGCGAGAAGAACAAGGGCGAGGAAGGCGATATCGACGTCGACGAATACGGCCGCATCTGGCTGCGCTTCCACTGGGATCGCGAAGACGGCTCGACCTCCTGCCGCACCCGCGTCGCGCAGATGTGGGCGGGCAAGGGCTGGGGCGGCCAGATCATCCCGCGCATCGGCCAGGAGGTGATCGTCGAGTATATCGAAGGCAATCCGGACCTGCCGCTCGTCGTCGGCGCCGTGGTCAACGACCAGCACAAGCCGCCCTACGAATTGCCGGCGAACAAGACCCAGTCCGGCCTCAAGTCGGAATCCACCGACGGAGCCGGCTTCTCCGACACCTATAACGAGATCAAGTTCGAGGACCGCAAGGACCAGGAGGTCCTGGAGATCCGGACCGAGAAGGACCACAAGATCACGGTCAACAACATCGAGACCCGCGATATCGGCGAGCGTTACGACGGCGGCGGCTATTCGCGCGAGACCACGCTGAAGAAGGGCGACGACAAGCTCGACGTCCAGAACGGCAAGCTCGACATCGAGGCGCTCCGGGAGATCAATCTCAAGGTCGGCGAGAGCACGATCAAGATGACGCCCGGCAGCATCGAGATCAAATCGCCGACCATCACGATCCATAGCCAGGCCAAGACGGAGGTGAAGAGTGATGGCATGCTCGTCATCAACGCCCCGATGGTGAACATCAACTGAGCTGGATACCAACCAGAGACAGAACGGCCGGAGCCTCCATGTCACGCCTGCGCTTCAGCACCGCCCGCGAAGTGTTCGAGACCTATCCCGCGGCCCGCCAGGCCGTCACGATGGCGCCGACCACCGAGCCGCCGCTGGCCTTCCTCGGCAGGCTCGTCAGGGGTCCGGCACCGACGGAGGCAGCGAGTTTCTGCGCCTTCCTGCTGCCCCGGCGCGAGACGGTGTGGTGGGCGCTCCAGACGGTTCGCTCCATGGAGCCGCCCGGCACGCAGGATCCCGGCCTGGCGGCGGCCGAGGCCTGGGTGCGCGAGCCCGGCGACAAGACCCGCTTCGAAGCCTTGCGACAAGCCCAGGCCGGCGACAGCGCGCGGCCCGGCACCTTCGTTGCATGGGCGGCCGGCTATTCCGGCGGCAGCATGTCGGAGAGCAACCCGATCCCGACGCCCCCGGATCTGACCGCGAAGATGGCCCGGATCGCGGTGCTCAACGCGATCAACCGCCTGCCGGCGCGCGAGCGCGACGGCGCATTGCGCGCCTGCGTCGAAGCATGCATTCGTTTGGCTGAAGACGATGCCGGCAAGCGCTGATACCTCGACCCAGGCCGGAACGGGACGTCCGCGATGGCGCTGACACTAACGATCGAGAACGAAACCTCGCTGCCCGATGGCGGCCCGCTCAGCGTGACCACCAGCGGCGGGCGCGGCCTCGATATCGGGCGCGACCAGCATCTCGACTGGGCGCTGCCGGACCCGTCGCGCGCCGTCTCCGGTCGCCATTGCGAGATTCGTTTCCGCGACGGCGGCTGGTGGCTGCGCGACATCTCGACCAACGGCACCTTCGTGAATGGCGGCGAGCATCGCGTGCAATCGCCCTACCGACTCCAGAACGGCGACAGGCTGGAGATCGGCCACTACATCATCGCGGTCGCCATCGCCGACGAAGCCGGGCAGGCCTCCGGCGCAGCCGCCCCGCCCCCGCCTTATGCGGCCCAGCCGGAATCACTGTGGGCACCGAGCGAGGACGCCGCCCCGCCGATCGCGCGCCGCGACCTCATGCCACCGAACCACGCCAAGCCGGTCCACGCGGGCTTCATCGACTGGGCCGCCGATATTCCGGCTCCGAGCACCGACCCCGCTCCGCCGCCGGCACGGGACTGGTCGCCGTCTGCCGCGCGGAACGACGAATTCGCCTGGGCGCCCCTCCAGCCGCAGCCCCTTCCGCCGGAGGAGCCGGTCGCACCGATTCCGACCCCGCGCCGTCCGCCGACGAGCAGTCTCGCCAGCGCCAGCCCATGGGACGAGCCCGCCGAAGCTGCGGTTCCGCCCGAGGCACCGGTTGAGCAGGCTCCCGAGCCTGGCTTCATGCCACCGCCCTTCCCGGCCGAGCCCGCGCCGCAACCGAATGCCCCCGCGCCGATCTCGATGGGCGAGTTCATGCAGCGCTTCGCTAAGGGCGCGGGCGTCTCGCCGCAGGCCCTCGCGACGCAGGACCCCGGCGCCTTCGCCGAGCAGCTCGGCGGCCTGATGCGGCTGATCGCCGAAGAGCTGAAGGGCCTGCTCGCCGCCCGCGCCGAGACCAAGCGCATCGCCCGCAGCACCAGCCAGACGATGATCCAGGCGCAGGACAACAACCCGCTGAAATTCTCGCCGACGGTCGACGATGCCCTGCAATTGATCTTCGGCCAGCCGCGCAGCGGCTATCTCGACGCCAAGCGTGCCTTCGACGAGAGCTTCCGCGATCTCAAGGCGCACCAGATCAAGACCTACTCGGCCATGCAGCACGCGCTGAAGATGCTGGTCGAGGACCTCGATCCGCAGGCGATCAACGAGGCGACGGCGCAGGATGGCGGTCTTGGCGGCCTGATCGGCTCGCGCAAGGCCAAGATGTGGGAGGCCTATGTCGCCCGCTGGGACGCCAAGACCGCGCCTTACGAGAACGGCCTTGTCGACGCCTTCATGATCTATTTCGCCGAGTGCTACGACCGCGGCGGGAAGTAGCCACGCTCTCCTCTCAAGGTGTCATCCCGGACAAGCGGCAAAGCCGCGCCGATCCGGGATCCATACCGGAACATTCATCGGAGAGGCTCAGGCATGGATCCCGGGTCTTCGCTTCGCTGCGCCCGGGATGACACCGCTGGATCAGCGCCGGGCAGGCCGGGCTCAGCCCTTCGCCGCGACCGCGGTGATCTCGATGGCATAGCCGGGCGAGGCCAGCTTCGCTTCGACGGTCGCGCGGGCAGGCGAATGCCCCTTTGCGACCCACTTGTCCCAGACCGCGTTCATCTCGCCGATCTTGCTGATATCGGTGAGGAAGATCTGGACGCTGAGGATGCGCTCCTTGCGGCTGCCGGCCTGCGCCAGCGTGTCCTCCAGCAGCGCCAGCACCTCCTCGGTCTGCTCGGTCAGCGAGGCGCCCTCCGTCTTCTCGGCGACATGGCCGGCAAGAAAGATGATGCCGTTGAAGATGGCGGCGTCGCAGTAGCGAGCGGCCAGTCCGATGCGTTCGATGGTCATGGGCTTTGCGTCCTGTCGCGGGAGAAATGGCGCAGCTCGCTTGGCCCGCCAATCCCGCCCGGTCAAGCCGGCGGCAGCGCCAGGATCTCTTGGATGGCGCGCGGCTGGAGCTGGCGCGGCGTGTCGTCCATCGCGACCTTGTAATAGCCGAGGATGCTGAGCTGCTCGTAGGTCGCCCAGATCGAGTCGTCCTCGAAAGCGGCCATCCGCTCCTCGAAATTCAGGATCATGCCGTATTCCATGCCGACGCCGCGCTCGATCGGCGGCGGGGTCGGCTTGCTGCGCTTCTGTGCCTCGGCCGCGGCGAAAGCGGCGAGCGCACCCGGCTGCCAGACCTGCTCATAGGCTGCAACGATATCCGCAGCAGGTTCGCCCTTCCCTGTCAACACCCTCCGGCAGGCATCGGCGAAGGCATCGGTCAGCCCGTTAGCCTCGGCCGCGGAATCGGCCTTGTTGTAGTCGGCCCGCAGCGGCTCGACATAGCCGAAGAGGTTTTCCAGCTGCCGCGCCGCCGGCCCAGACAGGAACAGCCAGGGAAAGGCGCCGTCGATCGAGATCTGGCCGGGCAGGAGATGCGCCGCCTGCTCGCCGTCATCGGCCCGGAAGAACTGGCGCACCGCCGCCGTGCAGCTGACATTCGGCACCGGCAGGATCGGGCGCTTGCGCCGGGCGGGATCACGAATCAGCGCCATGTAGCAAAGCGTCTCGGCGACGCGCCCGTTGCGGGCCAGCCCGTGGTTCTTCGCCCGCCGCTGGTCCGAGGACAGGCGTTGCACCATCTTGTGGCGGAAGCGTTCGATCTTCGCCTCCGCCCTGTCCGGGACCGTCCGCCTGCCCTTCGCCATCATACCCCGCAGCGAGAAAACGATTCAGTCCCAGCGGCTTCCGCCGCTTTCCTGAATCAATCTGCGATCAACCGCCGATGATCACGGTCGGCAGCCCCATCATGATCTTGTTGGGCGGGCCGAGCGCCTCCAGGATCGTATCCCCCATCCGGCAAGCCGGCAGGTTGTTGATCAACACGGTCTGCGAGCCGTCGATCACGACGCCGAGACCGTGTGGCACAGGCGGCGGCACAGGCGTCAGGCAATTGTGGATGTCGGCCCCCCCGGAAGCGCCTGTGATCATCGAGCCCATGCTGGCCGAAACGGCGTTCTTCGTCGCGATCTCGGCCGCCAGGGCCGCAGGCGCGCCGGGCGTCCCAGCGGCAGCCAGCGTCGCCGCTTCCGCCGCCTGAACCGTGGCATCGGCAGCTGCCTTAGCACCCTGAATCGCGGCTGCCGCCGCGGCCGGAACGCCGCGCCAGGCCAGCATGCCGCCGATGATCACGTTCGCGCTGCCCGGTCCGGGCTGGAGCATGCCCGGCAGCGGATGCAGCACCGGGTCCATGACGCGTGCGGCCGGTCCCTTGGGCATGCGGGCCTCCCTGCTCGAACGGACTCGTTCCTCTCAGCACTGCCGCGAAAATCGCTCCCCCGCATCCTTCAAGTCAATGACGGCGGTGCCTGAACGGCGCGCTAGCATTCGTTTGGTGACGCTTGGGGAGGACCCGTATAAGCTCGCCCAGCCTGCCTTCGAGTGAGCGAGACCGGAATGTCGTGGTACAGCAAGGTCGTCTGGTCGGAAGGGCTATTCCTCAGGCCACATCACTTCCAGCAGAGTGATCGCTATCTCGAAAACCTGCTGGAAAGCCGCGTCAGGACCATCACGCCCTATCCATGGGGCTTCTCGGTGCTGGAGATCGACCGCGACCTCGCCCAGCAGAGCCGCATCGGCCTGCGCCGCGCCGTCGGCGTGATGCCGGACGGCACCCCTTTCGCGCTGCCTGACAACAGCCCACTGCCGGCCGCGATCGAGGTGCCCGAGAATGCGGCCGGCCAGATCGTCTGGCTCTCGCTGCCGCTCGCCGCCGCCAATACGCGGGAGGTCGAGGACACGCTGAACGGCTCGGCCAGCCGCTATGTCCCGGCGAACGAGATGCTGATCGATTCCACCGCCTCGCTGCGGACGGAAGAAGAGATCGACGTCGCCCATCCGCGCCTGACGCTGGAGCTGCGCAAGACCTCGAAGGCCGGTTATGTCGGCCTGGCCCTCGGCCGCATCCTCGAAGTGCGCGACCGCGCCATCCTCTTCGACGAGAAATTCGCCCCGCCCGTGCTGGTCTGCTCGGCCTATCCGGTGATCGAGGGCTGGCTCGACCGCGTCATCGGCTGGGTCGACAACAAGCTGGAGGAGCTCGCCCGCTACGCCGCCGATCCGACCGCCGGCGGCGGCCTGCAGAGCGCCGATTATTTCGTGCTCCAGCTCCTCAACCGCAACATCCCGGTGCTCAAGCACATGCGCCGCTCGCGCTTCGTCCATCCCGAGCGGCTGTTCTCGACCTTCCTGGCACTGGCCGGCGAGCTTGCGACTTTCACCACGGCCGAGCGCCGCGCCCGCGACTACCCGGCCTACGATCATGACGATCTGGAGAACTGCTTCGCCCCCGTGGTGCGCGATATCCAGGACTTCCTCTCGGCCAATCTGGGCCGCCGGGCGATCCGGCTGGAGATCGTCGAGCGGGCGCAGAACGCCTTCATGTCGACGATCCGCGACCGCAGCCTCGTGCGCAACGCGACGCTGGTGCTGGAAGTGGCGGCGCGCCGCCCGCTGACCGAGATCCAGGCGCAGTTTCCGCAGCTCTTCAAGATCGGCCCCAACACCAAGATGAACGAGATCGTCCATGCCCATCTGCCGGGCATCAATCTCGTCCACCTGCCGACGCCGCCGCCGCAGATCCGCGCGCTCACGGATCATGTATACTTCTATCTCGACCGCACCTCGCCGCTCTGGCCGGAATTCTCGACGGCGAGTTCGATCGGCATGCATTTTTCCGGTGACTGGCCCGATCTCGAACTCGAGCTCTGGGCCGTTCTGGAGGGCAGGCGATGAGCGATCCGGGTTCGCCCTCAGATCCGTTCGGCCGCTCAGAGCGGACGATCATCAGGCCGAACCCCGGCGGGCGTCGCGCGCCCCTGCCGCCCGCTCCCGCTGCCCCCACACCGGCCGCGCCGCAGGCACCCCAGCCCTACCAGCCGCCGCAGGTGCCCTCGCCCGGCGTGCCCGGCACCGGCGACGAATGGATGTCGCAACCGGCGCCAATCCCGCAGCAGCGGCAGGCCCCGCCGCCTTCGGGCGGCGGCCAGTCCCTGCCGCGCCGCGACCAGCTGCTGACACCGAACGCCAACCCGCTGTTGCGCGCGGCCGCCCCGCTCCTCCTGCTGCTCGGGCGGATGCGCGCCAATCTCTCCAACGCGCCCTTCGCCCAGCTCCTCGGCCAGGTCGGCGAGACGATCGAGGCCTTCGAGCATGAGGTCCGCGCCGCCGGCGTCTCGGCCGAAACCGCGCAGACAGCCAAATACGTCATTGCCGCCACGGCCGACGACATCGTCCAGAACATCCCCGGCGACGACCGCCATGTCTGGACTCAGTACAGCATGCTCTCCCGCTTCTTCGGCGAACGCATCGGCGGCGTCCGCTTCTTCGAGATGCTCGACAAGGCCAAGGCCGATCCATCGGTCAATTACGACCTGCTGGAGCTGATGCATGCCTGCCTGGCGCTGGGCTTCCAGGGCATCCACCGCACGTCCGCTGGTGGCGCCAACAATCTCCAGATGATCCAGCGTAACCTGTTCGAGACCTTGCGCCGGGTGAAGCAGCCCGACCCGGAGCTTTCGCCGCGCTGGCGCGGACAGGCCATCGCGCAGGCGGTCGCCGGCTTCAAGGTGCCGGTCTGGTCGGTGGCCGCGATCGCGGCCGTCGCCCTGCTCGGCGTGTATTTCGTCTTCCGCGCCCTGCTCGCCGGCAATGCCGAGGCGGCCTCCACCGCCCTGCTCTCGGTCCACCCGAAGGGCGAGATCGGCATCATGCGCAAGGTCTTCTCGGCCCCGCCGCCGCCTCCCCCGCCACCGCCGCAGCCGCCCAAGGTCTGCGCCGCCGTGCAGCCGCCGATCGTCTGCCTGGTGACGCCCAATGTCGTCATCGTCCGCCTCGTCGGCATCACCCTGTTCGAGCCCGGACAGGCCGCCGTGCGCGCCGAGTTCCAGCCCCTGATCGAGCGTATCGCAGCCGTGCTGGAGCAGGAGGGTGGCGCCATCAAGGTCGTCGGCCATACCGACAACGTGCCGATCCGTACCGCCCGCTTCCCGTCCAATGTCGAGCTGTCACAGGCTCGCGCCAAGGCGGTCGGCGAAGGGCTGAAGGCCAAGCTCAGCAAGCCGGACCGGATCAGCTTCGAGGGCAAGGGCGCCGACACCCCGATCGCGCCGAACACCACCGCCGACGGCCGCGCCCAGAACCGGCGTGTCGAAATCCTGATCCAGCGCCAGAACTAGGAGGGCGAAGCTATGAACCTCGCCACCTGGCTCCGCATCTTCGCGATCCTGATCGGCGCGCTCGCGCTCGCCGCGCTGATCTGGTTCGGCGGTCCCTTCGTCGCCTTCGGCGAGGTCCGGCCGTTCGAATCCTTCTGGGTGCGCCTGCCAATAGCCGTGCTGCTCCTGCTGGGCGCGCTCGCCTGGATCGCCGCCATCGTGATCCGCCGCCGCAAGGCCACCGCCGCGCTGACCGAGGCGCTGGAAAAGGAAGAATCGACCGGCGACGGCGCCGCCCTCTCCAGCGCGATGAAGGATGCGCTGGCAACCCTGAAGAGCGCGCGCGGCAAAGGCGGCGACTATCTCTACGACCTGCCCTGGTACGTCATCATCGGCCCGCCCGGCGCCGGCAAGACGACCGCGCTCGTCAATTCCGGCCTGAAATTCCCGCTGGCGCGCGGCGCGACGCCGGCCGCCGTCGCCGGCTCGGGCGGCACCCGTTATTGCGACTGGTGGTTCGCCGAGGACGCGGTGCTGATCGACACCGCCGGCCGCTATACCACGCAGGACACCGACACCAAGGCGGAGAAGTCGAGCTGGCTCGCCTTCCTCGACCTGCTCAAGACCAATCGCCCGCGCCAGCCGATCAACGGCGTGCTCGTCGCGATCAGCGTCGAGGACCTGCTGACCTCCTCGCCCGAGGAGATCGCCGCCCATGCCGACGCGATCCGCGCCCGCCTGCTCGAACTGCACGAGCGGCTGAAGGTCGATTTCCCGGTCTATGCCGTCTTCACCAAGGCCGATCTGATCGCCGGCTTCAACGAGTTCTTCGGCCAGTTGACCGAGCCGCAGCGGCGCATGGTCTGGGGCCATACCTTCCAGACCGCCGACAAGACCCGCAACATGATCGGCGACGTGCCGCCGGAATATGACGCGCTGATCGAGCGGCTGAACGAGCGCCTGCCCGACCGCCTGCAGGACGAGCACAACCCGACGGCGCGCGCCCAGATCTTCGGGTTCCCCAGCCAGATGGCGACGTTGAAGCGCGGGATCGTCGATTTCCTGACCCGCGTCTTCGAACCGACGCGCTACCACGCCAATGCTACCCTGCGCGGCTTCTACTTCACCTCGGGCACGCAGGAGGGAACGCCGATCGATCAGTTGATCGGCGCGCTCTCGCGCAATTTCGGCTCGGACCATGCCGGTGCGGCCTCCTTCTCCGGCAAGGGCAAGAGCTATTTCCTGACCGAGCTGATCCAGAAGGTCGTGATCGGCGAATCCGGCTGGGTCTCGACCGATCTCGGCGCCGCGCGGCGCACGACCGCTTTGCGCATCGCCGGCTTCGCCACCGTCGCGCTGCTCTCACTCGCCGCGCTCGGCCTGTGGTGGACGAGTTTTTCGCGCAACAGCGACCTGATCACCGCGACCAATTACGGGCTCTCGGATTATCGCAGCGCCGCCGCGCCCGTGTTGCAGGAAACCACGATCTCGGACCGCAATTTCAGCCGCGTCCTGCCGCTGCTGCACAAGCTGCGGAACATGCCGGCGGGCTACGCGACGAAGAACGAGCCGACGCCGACCCTCGCGACCTTCGGGCTCAGCCAGCGCGACCGCCTGCAGAACGCGACCGAGATCACCTATCAGCAGGCGCTGGAGCGGATGCTGCGCTCGCGCATCATCTTCCGGCTGGAGGAGCAGCTCGAGGCCAACGCCAACAATCCCGGCTTCGTCTACGAGGCGCTCAAGGTCTACATGATGGTCGGCGGCCAGGCCAAGCTGGACCACGAGCTTGTGACGTCCTGGATGCGGCTCGACTGGGCCGAGAACCTCTTCCCCGGCCCGGCCAATGCCAAGGGCCGCGAAGCGTTGGAAGAACACCTCGCCGCCATGCTCGACCTCGATGACGGCACCGGAGAGCCGATCGTCAAGCTCAACCAGTCGCTGATCGAGCAGAGCCAGCGGACGCTGCGCCGCCTCAGCATCGCCGAGCGCGCCTATGAGCTCCTGCGCACGCAATCCCGCAGCGAGAGCCAGAAGGACTGGGTGGTATCGCAGCGCGGCGGCTCCGATGTCCGCCTCGTCTTCGAAGGCGTCACCGGCGAGGATCTCGACCAGATCCGCGTACCCTATTTCTACACCTATGACGGCTTCCAGAACGCCTTCATCGCCAAACTCGGCGATATCGGCGACCAGATCGAGCGCGAGCGTTGGGTGCTGGGCGAAAATCTCGACCAGCAGGCGATCACCGCCCAATACGCCACGCTCTTCCCCGACCTGATGAAGCTCTACAGCCGCGACTATGCCGCGAGCTGGCAGCGCATGCTGAAGCGCCTGAAGCTGCGGCCGCTCAATGCCGACAAGCCGCGCTATGTCGCGCTCAGCGCCATCTCGGCCGCGACCTCCCCCTTCAAGCAGGTCCTGGAATCGCTCCGCGACGAGACACAGCTCACCAAGGAACGTCCCGACGCCAAGAAGGCCGTCGCCCAGGCCGCGGCGCAAACCGCCGCCGACACGCTCGCCCGGCGCGCCAGCAATGCGCTGAGCCGCCTCGGCACCAATCTTCCGCTGGCGGCGCCCGGCGTCGACCGCGTGCTGGCCGGCGGCGGTGCCGATACTGCGCTCGGCGCCGATATCGAATCCCAGTTCAAGCCCTTCCATGTCCTCGTCGACGGCGATCTCGGCCGCCGGCCGGTCGACCAGCTTCTCCAGACCTTCTCGGAGATCAATCAGAACCTCGCGACAGCCGCGACCAACCCGGCCCAGTCGGCGGCGGCGAATGCCGCGCTCGTGCCGCTGATCGCGACCTTGCGCGCCAATTCCTCGCGCTATCCCGCGCCCTTCGACGGCATGGTCATCCAGGCGGTCAATGATTTCGAGGGCGATGCCACCGGCGCGACCGTCGCCCTGCTGCGGCAGGCCTTGGCCGAGCAGGTCACCCGCGTCTGCACCGAGGTGATGAACAACCGCTATCCCTTCACCAAGGCGAGCACCCGCGACGTGCCGCTCGCCGATTTCGCCCGGCTCTTCGCGCCCGGCCAGATCATGGACAAGTTCTACAAGGAGCGGCTGGAACCCTTCGTCGACACCTCCAAGCCGCAATGGAACTGGCGCGTCGACAGCCGGGTGGCGCGCGCGCTGTCGCCGACGACCTTGCGCGAATTCCAGCGCGCCAACGAGATCAAGGAAGCCTTCTTCCCGACCGGCGGCAACCTGCCTTCCTTCCAGATGGTGGTGACCCCGACCGCCCTCTCGGCCGATGCCGCCAATGCCAAGCTCGAGATCAACGGCTTCACCGTGACGAGCCAGCAGGGCGTCAACACGCCGACCCCGGTGATGTGGCCGGGCGGCGGCGTCGGCAAGACGGCGGTGACGCTGACGCTCGGCGGTGGAGGCGGCAACGCTTCCGGCGGCATGTTCAGCGGCGGCTTCTTCTCCTCCGGCCAGCAGGGCGGCGGCGCGCAGGGCGAGGCCAAGCTCTTCGAGAAAGAGGGTACCTGGTCCTTCTTCCGCCTGCTCGATGCCGGCTCGGTGCTGAAGCAGGGCGACAATGTCGGCTTCAACCTGAATGCCGGCGGCCGGCAGGTCGGTTATTCCTTCGGCGTCGGTTCGCTCAAGAACCCGCTGATCCTGCCGGCGCTGCGGGAAATCCGCTGCCCGACCGGGATCTGAGCCTTGAGCTGCGGCCTCTTCGGCAAGCTGCCGGCCAAGCGCGACTTCATCGCGCTGAACGCCCCCTCCGGCTTCCTCGGAACTTATGAGAAATGGCTGCAGGGCGGCCTGACCGCGAGCCGGCTCGAGCTCGGCAATCGCTGGCAGGAGGCTTATCTCAACGCCCCGATCTGGCGCTTCTGGCTGGGCGGCGCCCATGGCGGACAGACGGTGGCGGGCGCCTTCATGCCCTCCGTCGACGGCGTCGGCCGCTATTTCCCGCTGACGGTCTTCGCCGCCGCCAGCCCGGGCGCTGCGATCCCGCCACCGGAACTCGACCCGCAGGACCGATGGTTCGAGGCGATCGAGGATTTCCTGCTTCAGGCGCTGGAACCCCAAGTGAGCTACGAGGCCGTGGCGCAGCGTCTGGCCGCCCTGCCCATCCCCAACGACCACCATCTCGCCGCCCCACCGCAGGACATGGTTCGCCTCGCCGACGGCTCCATCGTCAGCGCCGCGATCGCCTCCGGCTTCCCGGAGCGCCTCGCGGCCCTGCGTGTCGAGGACCATGCCCGCGCCTATGCCCATGCGTGTTATCTTTGGACTGTCGGCGGCCCGAATTTCGAGCCGCTGGCCCTGACAGGCCACGCCTTGCCCGATCCCTATCTCTTCGCCGGCCTGCTCACCGGCCGCTTCGACGGCCATCTCGCGCCCGAGCGCGCCGGATCATGAGGGCGATGCCATGAACGACGCCCCCCACCGGAACCCGGATTTCGAGACCGGCTGCATCAGCCATACCGGCAAGGTCCGCACGGCCAATGAGGACAATTTCATCCTGCGGCCGGAGATCGGCCTCTGGGCGGTCGCCGACGGCATGGGCGGGCACGAGAACGGCGCGCTCGCCAGCGCGACCGTCGTCGCGGCGCTGGAGGCGGTCGGCGCCGCCGGCTCCGCGCCAGACCTGCTCGCCATGCTCGAAGCCGGCGTGCTCAAGGCCAATGACGACTTACGCGCCGAGATCGACAAGCGCGGCGCGACCATGGGCGCGACATTGGTCTGCCTGCTGATCCACCAGCGCCATTTCGCCTGCCTCTGGTCGGGCGATAGCCGCATCTACCTGATCCGCAGCGGCATCATCGCGCAGGTCTCGCGCGATCATACTGAGGTCCAGGACATGGTCGATCGCGGCCTGCTCACCGCCGATGAGGCGAAGCGCTCGCCGCGCCGGCACATCATCACCCATGCGATCGGCGTGCATGAGACACCCGAGCTCGACCTTGAAAACGGCGAGATCGCCGATGGTGACACCTTCCTGCTCTGCTCGGACGGGCTGACCGAACATGTCACTGACGCCGAGATTCTGGCGGCCGTCGAGGCCGGCGGCGCGCAGGCCGCCTGCGACACGCTGCTCGCCCTGACGCTGGAGCGCGGCGCGCGCGACAACGTCACCGTCGTCATCGTGCGCTATCGACAGGGCACGAGCGAAAGGACACGCTGGATGCCGAACCGATCGATGCGAGGGAGCCCAACGTCATGAGCGACGACTCCGAGCGCACCGTCTTCGCACCCCGCGCCAATGCCCGCATCGGCACGAAGCTCAACGGCATCTACGAGATCGAGAGCCTGATCGCGGTCGGTGGCATGGGCGAGGTTTACAAGGGCCGCGCCATCCAGACCGGCGATGCCGTGGCGATCAAGATGATCCGCCCCGACATGGCCCGCGACGACGCCGTCCTCGCCCTCTTCCGGCGCGAGGCGGCGGCCCTGCACAACCTCTATAACGAGGCCATCGTCCGCTACTACGTCTTCGCCATCGACCCGGTGAGCGAGACGCCCTATCTCGCGATGGAATTCGTCGACGGCCAGCCGCTTTCCGAGCGCATCCAGCAGGGGCCGCTCAGCGTCGAGGAAGCCGACATCCTGCGCCAGCGCGTCGGACCCGGCCTGCATGCCGCGCACCGTCTCGGCATCATCCATCGCGACATCTCGCCCGACAACATCATCCTGCCGGGTGGTGATCCCTCCCGCGCCAAGATCATCGATTTCGGCATCGCCCGTTCCAGCATCCTTGGCGAAGGCACGGTGATCGGCTCCGGCTTCGCCGGGAAATACAATTATGTCTCGCCCGAGCAGCTCGGCCTCTATGGCGGCGAGGTCTCCGGCCGCTCGGACATGTATTCCTTCGCGCTGGTGCTGGCGCAGGCGCTGACCGGGCGCGCCATCGACATGGGCGGCAGCCAGGTCGACATCATCGACAAGCGCCGCCGCCTGCCCGATCTCTCGGGCGTCGACGCACGCATCCGGCCCCTGCTCGCGCGCATGCTCGCGCCCGACCCGAAGGATCGCCCGACAGATATGGCCGAGGTCGCCAACTGGCAGGCCCCCACCCCAGGTAAGAAGGCCGCCGCCAAGGCGCCGAGCGGCAAGGCCGCTCCTGAAAAATCCGGGCGCTCCCCCCTGCCGCTCGTCGCCGGCATTGCCGCGCTCGCACTGCTGGCTGGCGGCGGCTTCTACGCCTGGACGATGATGGGCGGCGGGCAGCCGGCGCGGGTCGCGAGCAACGATCCCCCGCCGCTCTCGGAACAGCCTTCAGCCGGCACGCCGGCTGCAACGCTGAACGCACCACCTGCCCTGACCGAAGCGCCTGCCGCGAAAGCTCCGCCGGCAAGCGCCCCCCCGGCGCTGACCGAGGCACCGGCGCAGTCATCGCCCCCCGCGACGCCGGCTCCCACGGCCGAGAAGCCTCCGGCGCCATCGAGCCCACCCGCGCCGCCTCCGGTATCACAGCCTCCGGCCGCGCCCCCGCCGGCCACGCAGCCGCAGACCGGGCAGCAGCAGCCCTCACGGCCGCAGCGCCCCCCATCGGGCTCGCAGGTTGCCGTGAACACCGAGCCGCCACAGCAGCAAGCCCCCGCGCGTCCGCCCGCTGCCGAGCCCGTCAAGCCGCCCCCGGCCGTCGAGGTGAAGCCACCGGAGCCGCCGCCCGTCGCCGTCGTCATTCCGACGCCACCCTTAAGCCCGAGCGTCTCGCCGCCGCAGGTCGCCGCCATGGTGCAGGAGCCCGAGCCGCGCACGCCGGCCGAGCGCATCGAGCGCTATGTCCGCGACTACGATGGCGGTTCCTGCTTCTTCCTCTGGCCGCTCGAGATCGGCGACCGCAAGGCGACGCTGGAAGGCTTCGGCAGCTCGTCCGCACCTTTCATCGCGTTCGACAGCGCGTTCAAGGCGGCGCAGGGCTTCGAGGCGCAGATCCATCTGCGGCCCATGACCGAGGCGCAATGCCCGATGGTCGATTTCCTGCGTCGGCCCGGCATCGGCATCGACCGCAGCCCGCGCGTCCAGATCGGTGCCTTCAACATGAAGAGCGGCGACATCCTCAACGGCTCGGTCGAGGCCGGCGGTGGCCAGAATCTCGATGTCGTGCTGATCGGCGACGATGGTCTCGTCTACAATCTCGCGAGCTTCATGAAGCGCGAGGGCGGCAAGGTGACCTTCAACCTCAAGCTCGAATCGACCGGCGGCGCCGCCCGCCCGCAGACCGTGCTCGCGCTCGTCACCAGGGAGGCCCTGCCGGCGCTGTCCGGCCCCAATCCTTCACCCGCGAGCGAGTTCTTCGCCAATCTGAAGCTCGATCTCGCCCGCCAGAGCGGCAAGCTGGGCCTGGGGATCAAGTATTTCCGGATCGAGTGAGGCGCCGGCCGGCGCTATCGGACCTGACTGCAGCTGCTTGCAGCGCTACCTTTGTCATTCCGGGGCTTCGCGAGAGCGAAGAACCCGGAACCCACGACTGGGTGAGCCGTCCAAAGCCGGGATAAGAGGCCCAGCCCAGTCGTGGGTTCCGGGTTCGCGCCTGCGGCGCGCCCCGGAATGACAAGGGTGGAGGGCGGTCTCGAACAATCCGATCAATCCTCGCGATAGAGCACGCCCCACTCGTCCTGCCAGACGCCGGCCTTGTCCTCGACCACGATCGGCGCCCTGATCTCGTTGGCGAGGCGGATCGCGGTGCGGAAGGCCTCCTTCGCGGCCAGCTCGTCGCTGATGAAATCATTGACCAGATGCCCGCCCGCCAGATCGGCCGGGCAGAGCACATGCCCGAAGGCCTCTCCGCCGCGCTGCGACAGCCTGAGCGTGATCGCATCGGTCGGTGGCTCGTCGACCTGCTCGAAACGGTTGGCCGGCATGGCTTTCTCCTTTCGGTGCTCTCACGGAGCGGATAACCGCGTGCAGCGGCGGAACGTCACTTCTTCGGTTGTGGCCGGGCGATGCCGGGCCCCTGCCCCGGCCTGACCGCGCTGTAGCGGTCGAGCCTGACCTTGATCATCTCGTTGAACTTCTTGTGGACCTCGGAGACCGTGAGCACCTTGGTCTCGCCGCCGGCATCGGCATAGAAGATCGGCCGGTTGGCCTGGGCCGGCTTGGGCAAAAGCTCGGCCGCCTTGACGCCGGGCTGCTCCTCCATGGTCTCGATGAAGGTCTGTGCCGCATCGGGCCCGAGGAAGTGGATCAGGTAAATCTCGCCGCCGGTGAGATGGCGCCCCAGCGCCCGCTCCAGCCGAAGCGTGTCGCGCTTCAGCATCTCGGCCGCCAGCAGCGCCGAGATATAGGGCTCGCGCCGCATGTCGAGGATGCGCTGGCGCTGGGCGGCGTCGCTCACGACGAATTGTCGGCCCGACTTGCCGATCAGCTTCGCGTCGGCGGCGAGCCCGTGCTTCGCACCGAATTCGTAGATCACGCCGAGCCAGGTCTGCTCGATGAACTGGTAGAGACCTGTCGCCGAGGAGGTCTGCGCCTTCACCGCCGTCGAGAACGAGGATTCCTTGTCGGCGACGGCCATCAGCAGGGTCGGGTCGGCACCGACGACCTTGCTGGCCCGCACGATGGTGTCGACGAGGTGGCGGCGGATCTTGATCGGCCCGAAAGTCAGGATCTGGTCGGGATCGCCGCTGGAGATCTGCGGCGGGGGCTGCGGTGCGCCGCTGGGCGAAACCGGTCCCGGCGGCGGCCCGCTTTGCATCTTCGGCGGCACCAGCAGGATGTTGGATGGCAGCTGCAACTGGTTGACCGGCACCTGCTGGGTCGGCGCCTCGTCCTGCGGCTTGATCGCCGCGAGCGAAGGATCGTTGTCGAGGGCGAACTGCGCCGCCTGCCGCGCGCCCTCCAGGTCCTGCTCGACCGAGGACAGGATCAGCGAAGGCCGGGCCGGCGCATCCTTCAGCGCCGGAGCTTCGACGGCCGCGATCTCGATCCCGCGCTCCGGCTCCGGCCGCTCCTGCTGCTGGAGCCGGGCATAGGCCAGGCCGAGCACGGCGGCTGCCACGCAGGCGACGCCGGCAGCGACGGCCGCGATCGCCTTGCGGCCGGAGGAAGCCCTCTTCGGTCGGGCATCCGGAGTATCAGCCGTTTCCGCAGGCTTCGCGGATGAGGTTCGCGAAACCTGCGGAGGAGCGACCGCCGGTGGTGCCGCTGCGGCGGCAACCGCCTTTGCCGGAGCCGATCGCGACGGCTCCGGCACGGGCTGTCGCACAGGAGCGGGAGCGACCGGAGCCGGTGGAGGGCGCGGAGGCGGCGGGCTCGCAACCACCGGTGCCGCAACCGCTTCCGGCTTTCCCGTCACCAAATTCCGCAGCTTCTCCAGCCAACCAGCATCGCCCCGCCCGGCAAGCGTCGTGAGGTCGTCGACGAGGCGTTGCGCCGTCATTTGCGGCACGTCAGAATCGCGCGCGATCATGCCAGCAGCGGCCTTGCCCGACTGCTCTGACATCGTCTTCAGCGCGTAGAACCAGAGCTGCAACGGTGTGCGCCGGCTTTCCAACGGCGTCCCCGCCGCCGGATGGATCATGTAGTGGCAATGCTGGCAGGCGAAGCCGCGCAGCTTCGGGCGCGGCTCGAACTGCGCCGGCCGGCCGCAGGCGGGGCAGCTCATGCTCGTCCCGCCATGGCGCAGGCGCATCAGCGCGGCGAGGCATGCCTCCTCCGGAAACAGCGCCTGGAACTGCCGGAAGCGCTCGCTCATTCCGCTGGCCCGCGCTCCATCGCCCCCTGCCGCAAGGTTACCCCTCGGAGGGGCGCTTCACAATCGTCACGCCCGCAACAGCCCGAGCCGCGCGACATCCTTCAGATGCATCGCCACCTCCTCCGCCGTCGCCCGCTCCGGCAGGCCGGAGAGGTTGATGCCGGAGTTCCGGGCCTCGTCGAGGAAGGCGTTCATGGCGTCCAGCAGCATGCGCTGGTCGCGCGAGCCGTCGAGCAGGCTGACGAACTTGCGCACGACGACACCGTCGAGCTGGACGGTGCGGTGGCGCAGATCGGTGACTTCGGCGGAGGTCGAGGCCTGCCAGCGCGCGATCTCGCTGGCGGCCGGCTTCTCGCTGATCGCCGTCGTCAATGGCGGCGCTTCCAGCCTGATGTCGAGCAGGCCCGCCTTGAAGATCGCGATCAGGGCCTCGTCGAGCCGGGCAATCTCATGCGCGCGGTCCGGCCCCAGTTCGCCGGCCACGTCGCGGCAGGAACGTTCGACCAGCGCGTCCCAGGTGATGCTCGCCGGCCAGATCGCGCTGAGAATCCCCAACGCTGCCTTGCACAGCGGCAAATCGACCGCGAGCTGCACGCCCTCGTCGAAACTGAAGCGCTGGACGCCGGGCTTCTCATCGTCCTTGGCCGGCGCCTGCCGCGCATTGGCGGCCAGGTGATAGGGCCTGAGCGAGCCCGGACGGACGCCGCGCCTGAGCGGAATATCCGCCCGGCACAGCAGTGTCTCGCGAAAGGCCCGGCCGATCAGCAGGTCGAGCGTCTGCTCGCGCAGGGCCATCTGCTCCAGCGGCATCTTGTCGAGCATCTGCTGGGCCGGCCCCTTGGCGGCACCGTAGAGGTTCGGGAACGAGGCTTCCGACAGGAACTGCAGCCCGTTCCGCTCGGCGACCGTGAGCACCTCGTGCAGCGCGAAGGCGCGCGCGCCGGGATTGAGATCGTCGTGGTAGAGGACGTTGTCGGGCAGCTCGTCGATCTGCTTCAGGCGCTGCCGCAATGCCGCGCCATGGAAGCTGTCGGGATCGCTGGCCTCGGCGATCTCCTTCAGGGCGGCGCGGGCGACCCGGACCCGCTCGCGCGGGTCCTCGATATCCTTGACCGCGAAGAGCATGACGTCGCGCGCAAGATCGCGCAGCCGGCAACCGGGCAATGCGTTGTAGCTGACATAGGCGACGCCCTGCGGCGCCAGCAATTGCCCGAACAGCGCGATGATCCGCTCGCGCACCATATCCGGCACCCAGGAATAGACACCGTGGACGATGATGTAGTCGAAGCTTCCGATCTCCTCGCCGACCGCGAGGATGTCGCGCTGCTCGAAGGCGAGATTGGTCAGGCCGAGCTCCGCGGCATTGACGCTGGCCTGCCGGATCGAGTCGCCGCTGAGATCGATGCCGAGGAAGCGGCTGCCGGGATATTGCGCCGCCATCGGGATCAGGTTGCCGCCGCGCCCGCAGCCCAGTTCCAGCACGCGCATAGCACTCGGCAGGGCCGGGTTCATGCCGTGGAAATGGGCGATGGTCGCCAGCCGCGAGGGATGGGTCTGCGAGAAGGAATGGCCGGGATAGGCCACCGCATCATAGGGATTGATGGCTGGATCGCTCGTCATCGCCGCCCCCGCCCGGCTCCGTCCCCGGCATTCCAGCCGAAGCACCGCCCCGGCGCCTCATTCATTTGAAGGAGCGCCGCGCCCGACCCTGCTCCTGTCGAACGGCCGGAACAAGCGCTCCGATACCCGACAATTAGGCCACACCGGCGCGATTACGCTTGAGAAACCGCTGCAACTGCCGCCTCCCAACATCAAGCGAAATCTGGAAAATATGCCCTCCGAAGCCTCTCCCGGATCGTGGTTCCTGAATGGCGATTTGAGTTGCTTGAACGGTCGGGTTTCGGGGAACCTCCATCAGATGGTGGACGCCCGTTCGAATCGCGCACGTCAGACAGGGTCCAGCGAGTCGTTCTTCTCGCGAAGGGGAGGCAGCATGCGGTTACATGCCCGGGCCTATGCGTATCTCGTCATCGCCCTTGCCGGGGCCATCGTCGCGCTCAGCCTCGGCGCCACGCCGGCTTTTGCCCAGAAGCGCTTCGCCTTCGTCGTCGGCAATGGCGCCTATGCCAATGTCACGAAGCTGCCCAATGCCCTGAACGACGCCAACGCCACCCGCGCCATGCTGCAGGAGGCGGGCTTCGACATCACGCCGGCGCTCGATCTCTCGCTCGCCGGCCTGCGCAGCGCGCTCGACGTCTTCGTCGATAAGGTCCGCCGCAGCGGCCCGGATACCACGGCACTGGTCTATTACGCCGGCCACGCCGTGCAGCTCGACGGCGCCAACTACATCCTGCCGACCGATATCCGCCCCCAGATCGCGACCAGCATCGCCGATCAATCGCTGTCGCTCGGCGATATCCTGCGCCGCCTTGACGGTGCCGGCGCCAAGTCGAAGATCGCGATCCTCGACGCCTGCCGCGACAACCCCTTCGCCAACCGCCAGGTCGCCCGCGGCCTCGCCCTGCAGATCGTCGACGGCGCCAACGAGGGCATCAGCAACGAGGCAGGTCTCGCGCGCGTCGATTCCGGCAGTGGCACCTTCGTCGCCTTCGCGACCTCGCCGGGCTCCACCGCGGCGGACGGCACCGGCACCAACAGCCCCTTCACCACCGCCTTCTTGCGCGAAGCGCGCGAGCCGGGCCTGGCTGTCGAGCAGATCTTCCGCCGCATCCGTCTCGCCGTCTACGATTCCACCAACGGCACCCAGATCCCCTGGGACACCTCCTCGCTGATCACAGAGTTCAGCTTCTTCCAGCGTCCGGCTGGAGCCCCTGCACCCCAGCCTGCCACCGCCGGAAACGTGCCGCTGACGGCGCGTCCGACACTGGCGTCTCTGCGCGCCATGTCGCCGGCAGATGCCGCCCGCGCCGCAATCGCCTGGGACCGCAGCGACATCTACGGCAATACGCTGGCGATCAACCCCGAGGATCAGACCGCGCTGCGCCTGAACCGCATCCTCGCCCAGCGCACAGATGAACGAGCCTGGGCCGAAGCGGTGCTCGCCGGGGACGCCGAATCCTTCAGGCTCTACGCCCGGCTCTATCCGGTCTCGGATCATACCGCCGCCGCCCTGCGGCTGGCCACGACCGCGCCGAGCCGTAACCGCGTCCAGGTCGCGCAGACCTGCCCGGTCTGCCCGGCCGTCCAGCAGCCCCGCTCGCGTCGTGCCGACTACACGCCGCGCGGCGTCTCCCCCGCGAATGCCGGAGCGCCACGCCAGGCGCCTGCCTCATCGCCCCAGGGCGTCGCTCCGCAGGCTTTCGCGCCAGCCCTGCCCGCTCTGCTGCCGGAGCGTCCGCGCTGGACCGGTTTCTATGCCGGCGGCTCGCTCGGTGGTGGCCGGCAGACCGGCAACACCACCGTGACCGGCCCCTTCGGCAGCCCGACCTTCACGCCGACGACGACCACCACCACGACCGTCACCACGACGTCGCCCATTGCCGGGACCACGACGACGACGACAACGACGTTCGGCGCACCGGTCCTCGCGGCCAACGCGATCAATCCGTTGGCCGTGCCGCGCAGCTTGACGCCTGACGGCAGCAGCATGGTCGGCGGTGCACAGTTCGGCTTCAACTACCAGATCGGGGCGGTCGTCATCGGCGCCGAAACCGATCTGTCGGCAACGCGGCTTGGCGGCAGCCAGACGACAGCGGCCAATCCTGGCGGGACCCGCTTCACGACACGGGCCGAGAATGAAGTCTCGATGCTGGGCACCGTCCGCGCCCGCGCCGGCTTCGTGCTCGGCGATTTCATGGTCTATGGCAGCGGCGGCTACGCCTATGGCCTCGTCGACCAGAAGGGTTCGATCTCGCCCGACAATCCCGCGAACACGTCCGGCGTCTCGGCTTCGCGCTCCGGCCTCGCGAGTGGTTGGGCGCTGGGTGGCGGCGTCGAATACGCGATCATGCCGGGCATGACGCTCCGGCTCGACTACACGCATTACGACCTCGGCAACCAGAAGCTGACGCTGCAGGACTATACCGGGCTCGCCCCGATGCAATACGCGATCATGCGTGCCCGCACCTCGGGGGACATCGTCAAGGCCGGCTTCAACTTCGGCTTCTGAAGCCCGCGGACTTCCATCTCGCGACAAAGTCGGGCGCGCCGGGACCACATCTGGCGGACAACCCTTAGCGCCCCCTTGACACCGGCGGGTCCGATGGGGAATTTGGCGCCCGATGCGGGTGTAGCTCAATGGTAGAGCAGCAGCCTTCCAAGCTGAATACCCGGGTTCGATTCCCGGTACCCGCTCCATCTCCCCTGCCGTCCTGAAACCCCGGATTTCCGCCGTCGACGCGCGCCCGGCGGGGCCGTTCCGGCCGTCGAAAACGCCGGACCGACGTCCCCGTTGTCGCGACCGACGCTTCCGGGGACTACAGCGTGTCGGACGAGTCGAGCTTTCGCCCGCCCCGCGGCCCACCGAGGCTCCGGCTGGACCGCCTGAACAGGGTGGTGTGGACTGCCTGCAGGATCGGTTGCGGCTTTCCCAGAAGATAGCCCTGGGCTTCCGTGCAACCGGCTCGATCGACCGCGTCGAGCTGGTCCTGTGTCTCGATCCCTTCCGCCGTGGTCGTCATGCCGAGCTCGGCCGCCAGTGCGGCAACGGCGGTGACGATGGCGGCGCTGTCGGAATGGGCCGTCATGTCGCGCACGAAGGAGCGATCGATCTTGACCTTGTCGAGCGGGAAGAGCCGCAGATGGCTCAGGCTCGAATAGCCCGTGCCGAAATCATCGAGCACGATGCGGACACCCAGCTCCTTGAGGCTCCTGAGGGTCCCGAGATTGCGGTTGTCGTTGGCGAGCAGCGCGGTCTCGGTGATCTCCAGTTCGAGCCGCGCCGGATCGAGCCCGGTCTCGGCGAGGATATCGCGCACGGTCGCGACCGCGTCGCCGAAGATCAACTGCACCGGCGACAGATTGACGGCAATGCGAAGATCTCCCGGCAACCGGACCGCGTCCATGCAGGCCTGCCGAATGACCCATTCGCCGAGTTCGACGATCAGCCGCGTCTCCTCGGCCAGCGGCACGAACTCCGCCGGCCCGACCAGACCACGCTCCGGGTGATGCCAGCGCAGCAGCGCCTCGAAGCCGCAGAGCTTGCTGGATTTCAGGTCGAAGATCGGCTGGTAGGAGAGTTCGAACTGCTGCTCCTCGATCGCCTTGCGCAGGTCCATTTCCAGGGCGAGGCGGGCGCGCAGGTCCTCGTCCATCGCAGCCGTGAACACGCAGCAGACCCCGCGCCCCTGCCCCTTGGCCTGATAGAGCGCGAGGTCGGCCTGTTTCAGCAGGAGGTCCGCGTCGAAACCCGGTCCCTCGGCAACGGCAATGCCGATGCTCGCCGAGATCGAGATCGTCCGCTCCTGGATGAGATAGGGCTCGCTCAGGACTTCGATGATGCGGGCGGCAAGCGCCTGCGCCTGCTGCGGCTGTTCGTGGCCGAGACTGAGGACGGCGAACTCGTCCCCACCCAGCCGGGCGACGCATCCGGTATCACGCACACAGGTCGCCAGGCGTTCGGCGACCGAGAGAAGCAGCAAGTCGCCGACGGGGTGCCCGAGCGTGTCGTTGACGTCCTTGAAATGATCGAGATCGAGGAAAAGCAGCGCGACCGTCGCGGAATCGTTCCCTTGCCGCCGCAGTGACTTCGCGATCTGGCTACGGAAGGCGAAACGGTTCGGCAAACTCGTGAGGTCATCATGATGCGCCAGGAAGCGAATGCGGCTTTCCTGTTCGAGAAGGGCCGCATTCTGCTGCCGCGCCTCTTCGGCCGCTTCGTTCGCACGCGCGTTGGCGGCGGCAAGATCCGCGAACGCGCCTTTGAGCGCCGTGATGTCGGTCCGGATTCCGACCGCCCCGCCATCCCGCATCCTCCGTTCCGTGATGAGGAGCCAGCGGCCATCCGGCAGCAGGCGCTCGATCGAGCCGCGGCCCTGGCGGTGCCAGACGGTGACGCTCTTCACGAACTCCTCGATATCGCCGGTAGCCTGGGGATACTGGCCGAGCTCGGCGCCCTTGCGGATGATGTCCTCGAAAGGCGCGCCGGCGGTCATGAAGGGGGCACTGAGGGCATAGAGCTCGCGGTAGCGCTGATTGCACGTCACCAGACAGTCGTTCTCGTCCCACATCACGAAGCCGTCGGACATGGCCTCGATCGCGTCGTCGAGGACGGCCGAGGCCCGCGCGCGCTCGGCATCGGCCCGTTCGCGTTGGTGGATGGCAAGCAGGATCGCCCCGGCAAAGGCCGTGAGCAGCATCACGGCGATGAAAGCCGCAGTCACCGTCCTGTCGCGGTCATGGCGCCAGTCCGCCAGGACCACCGTGCTCTTCGCGCTCAGGACGACCCGGATATCGCCATAGAGTGAGCTTCTGACGACGTTGAGCGTGCTGGTCGCGCTCTTCCTGTCTCCGATCATGAAGGCTTTGCCGTTCACCGCCTGCTCGGGCAGCGGCACGGCGCGGGGCTTCCCGATCAGCAGTTCATCATGTGGCAGCGTCGCCACGATCTGGCCATTGGCGCGTTCCAGCGAAATCTGCGTGCCGGCGCCGATGCCGGCTTCCCCCAGGAGCTTCATCAGCGTGTTCAGGGGGACTTCCGCAACGGGGATGATGCCGTGCCAGGCCGGAATCCGGCGCGCGACATAGAGCGCCCAGTCGCCGGTGACGGCATTGCGGAGCGGCCCGATCAGGTTCGTCGGCCTGCGCCCGACCATTGCGACATCCAGCGGCAGCGGATGTCGCGCGCCGCTCGGCTTGGCGGAGGCGACGATGCTGCCGTCCGGCCCGACGAGCAGCAGGTCGCGAAACGCCATCGTCTGGAAATTGAGACCGCGCAGCAGCCGGCTGGCGTCGTCTCTCTGGCCGGGGCCGATCTGCGCGACATCGAACAGGGTCGGAAAACTCGCCAACGCCCCGTCGACCTGCAGCAATTGCCGGTCGAATGCATTCTCGACGGCGACGGCCGCGCCTTCCAGGGATTGCTCGGCGGTGCGCCAGGCGGCCACCTCCCTCTGGCGAACCAGATTGGAGGCGCCGAAAGCCGCTATCGCCATGATGGCCGCCATCCCCGCGACCACCATGAGTTTAAGACGCTTGATCATTGATCCTCATCGAGGGGCGGCGAGTCACGGCGTCCGGGGCTCGATGGCGTGGAGCGGCTTGAGATAGGTGTTCCAGGCCGAGACGCAGTCCTGGCCGCAGCGCTCGAACCAGCGCGGCAGGACGACTTCCGCCAGGAGACGTCGGCGCGTCGCGTCCGCCGGGAGGGCCGGCACCACCGTCATCGGCCGCTCGGGCTTGCCGGAGCAGGTTTCCGTCCCGGCATTGCAGGCGAGGCCGCGCTGCGTATCGGCTTCCGTCTGCGACCAGATCCGCTCCTCGAGCCGGCTCACGCCCTGCCGGATGATGTCGCGCACATCGGCCGGTAGCGCGTCCCAATACGCCCCATTGGCTCCGAAGATCGAGACACCCCAGTTCAGCGCGAAGGCGTGAACGGCGACGGCGACGCGCGGCAGACCGATCTCATAGCCGCTCAACGTGCCGGTGATCGCACAATCCGCCACCCCATCGCGCAAGGACGCCGCAATCTCGGCAAAGGGCAGGATGATCGGCACGGCGCCCATCGCTGCCATCAGCTCGGATTGCGCAACCGACGCGGTGCGTATCTTCCGGCCAGCGAGATCGTCGAGCCCCTTGAAAGGCTTGGTGCAGAACAGGACCTGGGCGGGCAAGGCATAGATCCCGAGAAGCTCGATATCGTAACGCTCGCGCACGACCTCATGCAGATGCGTCCGAAATGCTGAGACGGTACGGCGTAGCGTTGCGACATCGGGGTTCAACACGGGCAGATCGACAGCACTGAATTCCGGCTCCTCCCCAGCGATGGCGCTGAGCTGGGCTGTACCGAACGACACGACGCCGAGGCGCATCAGCTGGAGCATCTCCTGATTGCGTAAGCCACCCGCATCGAGCGGCCGGATCGTTGCACTGATCCGCCCCTTCGACAGCGTGTTGATCTCCGATAGCCAGAAGGGCTGTTCGATCTTGGTGTACTGGGTGATGCCGGCGAGCCCGCCGATGATCTGCAGCTTGATCGGCTCTTCGGGGGGCGTCTGGGCCGAAGCATAGCAACCCGCGAAACCGAGCAGCGCCGCGACAGCCCCAATCACAGGCTGCACGCTGCGGCGCAGGCGAGATGTGATGGCGTTGCCGCAGGTCTTGGCCATCTCCCCCCCGGTGGTAGCCCTGTCTGATCGGGGTGATATTCAGCCTCGGCAGTTAACCGCGGTTGAATCGGACGTCGGAGTTCGAGCGGAAGGCGAATCTTTTCACGGCATTCGGCACGCAGAGCGCATCCGGCTGGGGGCGGCCGGTCATACGCGGCCCATATCGTTGAAGCGCCCCGCGCCTCCCACGTTTCGAAGACGTATCCGCGAGGCCGGCTTCATCGCCGCGGCGGCAAGCTTCTCAAGCATACGTCCAAAAATTGTTCCGGCCTCCGCCGCAGCTTTATTGCACAAGCGAGATATCATCGACGCCGCCTGCAACAACGCCCGACGAAGAATTCTGCTGTTGCCGTACAAGCCGAGCTTGTTATGCTCGGTGATCTCCCACCCCTGTCCTGGATACACGGCCGGACCTTGAGGCTCTTCCCGCCACGCGCCGGACGATGGCGCGCAAGGCAAAGCGGGACAGGGCCGTCGAGCCAGGACTGGCGGACACGAAGATCGGGAGCGACCGAGGAACGGCGGCAACGGAACGGGGTGGGGAGATGATGCGTCTGGGGACTTGGGCCGCGCTTTGGATTCTGGCCTGTCCGGCAGCGGCGACGAGCGAAGTGCTGCGCCAGGGCGGATTCCTGCAGGATTACATCACCTGCGAAGCCTGGTCGAAGCGCGGGACCACGGATGCGGAGATGCATGGCCTGATCGGCCGCTGGGCGGTCGACGCGATGCGCCGGGGCTCTCCCTCGCGGCTGTCGAAATATGGCGACGGCGAAGTCCTTGATGCCGTCGAGCGGCAGTGCCGGGCGCAGCCGGACAAGACGCTGACGGTCGCAACCTTCCTCGCCGGGCTTCGACTCCCGGAATAGCGCCGCTCGCGACCCGAAGCTCTGCCCGCGGCGCGTTCAGGCGCCCCTAAACTCAGAACGAAGGCAACACGCCGTTACCGAAGCTGTCGGATCGCCCCGCGAAATCCGTCCGGCTGTCGCGTGCATAACCGGGTCCGCTCAGCCGAGCCGGGGCCGGGCCGGCATCGAGATAGCTGCGCTGCTGCGGCTGGAAGGTCATGCTCTGGACAACGGGAGGTTCCGAGTAGGCGGCGGGTCCGCTGGAAGCACAGCCGCCGAGCATCGCGAGAAGAAGAGCGGCCGGAGCGAGGGGAAGAAGACGCATCGTTTCCTCATCGAGACAGCGCGGCAGGAAAGCGCAGACCGGCGGCGCGAGTCGCGCCGCCGGAACCGCATTATCGGGACGGCGTCCGGAAATGTACATCGAAACCCGGTTCGGCAGGCCCGCGCCCCGGACCTGTCGCCCGGCCTGACCGGGCTCCGCTCCCAAACAGACGCGGCTCTCGTCTCAGACGCGCCCGCGACGGCCCGGTGGCGGCACGAATTCGAGCTGCTCCTCCACGACCGTGCCGTCGGCCAGCATGATGGCCTTCCAGCAGCGATTGCCGCACCGGACGGAAAGGCGCCAGCGGCCTGCATCCTCCGCCTCGCCACGCTCGACCCGGCTGGTCACCAGCCCGCGGCGCATCAGGTCGCGCAATTCTTCCGCCGACCAGCCGAAGCGCTTCGCCAGACGCGCGGCGTCGAGCACGAAGGAGCCGTCCTCATCCCGGGTGAAGGGAAGTTCGGGCGCGGCTTCACCGGCGGTCATGGCGTTCGCTCCGGAGGCGTCGATCGATCCGGCTCCTTCTGCGCCGAAGAGCCGGCCGCTTCCAGCCCATCGCCCTCCTCGTCGAGCAGGATGCGCTCGGCCGCACCGTCGAGATCATCGTACTGGCCGCTGCGCAGCGACCACAGGAAGGCCGCAAGCGCCGCTCCGCCAAGTACCAGCGCCAGCGGGACGAGGAAGACGAGGCTGCTCATTCGCCCGGCTCGTCGGCCACGACAAGCCGCCCCGTCGGCCTGGGGGCGGGTTTGGCCGGAGCCACCGCCCGCCCCGCATCGAGCCGCAGGGCGTTGGCGACGACGAGGATCGAGGACAGCGACATCGCGAGCGACGCGATCAGCGGCGTCACGAAACCGGCGATCGCGACCGGCAGGGCCAGCGCATTATAGAGGATCGCGAGGGCGAAATTCTGCCGGACCAGCCGGCCCGCGGCCCGCGCCACCGCGACCGCATTCGGAACCGCATCGAGCCCGTCATGCAGGAAGACGAAATCCGCGGCGTTGCGGCCGATATCGGCGGCCGAGGCCGGCGCCATCGAGGCATGTGCCGCCGCCAGCGCCGGAGCATCGTTGAGACCGTCGCCGACCATCAGCACCTTGCGCCCCCCGGTCGCCAGCGCGGCGAGGCGCTCGACCTTCCCGGCCGGCAGCAGCCCGGCCGAGACCTCGTCGATGCCGAGCCGGCCGGCGATCGGCTGCACCGCCTCCAGCCGGTCGCCGGAGAGCAGGACGACCGAAAGGCCACCCGCGCGCAGGGCATCGACGGCGGCGCGCGCCTGCGGGCGCAATGTCTCGGCGAAGGCGAAGCGGGCGACGAAGACGCCATCGCAGCTCAGGACCGTCCCGCTTTCCTGCGTCGCTCCCGCATCCGCAAGCGCCCATGCGGCCCGCCCGAGGCGGTAGCGGCGGCCTTCCAGCTCAGCCTCGACGCCAAGACCGGGATGCTCCCGGATGTCGGTCAGCGCCAGGGCCCCCTCCGGCGCCGCAGCAGCGATGGCGCGCGACAGCGGGTGCCCCGAACGCCGCGCGATCGCCGCCGCGATCGCCAGATCGCCGGCCGGGATCGCCCCGGCGTCGATGAGCTGCGGCCGGCCATAGGTCAGTGTGCCCGTCTTGTCGAAGGCGACCGTGTCGATCTCGGCGATCCGCTCGATCGCCGAGCCATCCTTGACCATGATCCCGGCCTCGAAAAGGCGCCGCGAGGCCACGACCTGGACGATCGGCACGGCCAAGCCCAGCGCGCAGGGACAGGTGATGATCAGCACCGCGATCGCAATGGTGATCGCCAGGTGCCAGTCTCCCGTCGCCGCCATCCAGCCGAGGAAGGCGATGAGTGCGGTCGCATGAACGACCGGCGAATAGAGTGCCGCGGCCCGGTCGGCGATGCGGCGATACCGGGCGCGGCCTCCCTCCGCCGCCTCCATCAATCGGACCATCTCGGCGAGGAAGGAGCTTTCGGCCTTCGCCGTCGCGACGATCGTCAGCGGTCCCGAGAGGTTGAGCGTCCCGGCCTGCACCGCCATGCCCGGCGACACCCCGCGCGGCGCGCTCTCGCCGGTCGCAATGGCGCAGTCGAGTTCGGACGCCCCCTCCTCCACGACCCCGTCGACAGGTACGCGCTCGCCGGCGGTGAGCGCGATCCGCATGCCCGGCACGACCTCAGCCAGCGGCAGATAGGCTCGCCCGCCTTCGGCATCGAGCACGGTGGCGCCCCGCGGCGCCAGCCGCATCAGGCCGCGCACGGCGGCCCGCGCCTTCTCATGCATCAGATGGTCGAGCGTCCGGCCGATCAGCAGGAAGAAGATCAGCGAGGTCGCCGCGTCGAAATAGGCATGCGGCCCGTCATGGATCGTATCGTAGAGGCTCAAGCCGAAGGCGAGGCAGATGCCGATCGAGATCGGCACGTCCATATTGGTGCGCCCGCGCCGCAGCACCGCCCAGGCCGAGTCGAAGAAGATGCGGCCCGAATAGATCAGGCAGGGCAAGGCCAGCGCGCCGGAAATCCAGTGGAAGGCCCGGCGCGTCTCGGGCTCCGCGCCCGACCAGACCGAGACCGAGAGCAGCATGATGTTCATGGCGCAGAAGCCGGAAACCGCCAGCGCCCGCATCAGCCGGTCACGCTCGGGGTCCTTGCCATCCGCTTCGCTCTCGAAGAGGTGTCCGGGATAGCCGAGCCCGGCCAGCGCCGTCAGCAATTCCGGCGCCTCCTCGCCCCGCCATTGCACGGCGACGCGGCGAGTCGAGAGATTGACCCGGACCTGCGCGACGCCGGGAAGCCGGGCGAGCCCGGTCTCGACCGCCCGGATGCAGGCGGCGCAATGCAGGCCGGGCACCGAGAGATCGCTCTGCCGCAAGCCATTGCCGAGATCGCGGCTGGCGAGGCGGATTTCCTGCCGTGCGGCAGACGGATCGGGCGCGCCGTCCAAAGGCAATGGCGGCGCGCAGCAGCTCACCTGAGTGCCCGGTAGCTGTGCCAGGTGGCGTGGCCGAGCAGCGGGAAGACGACGATCAGGCCGAGAAGCCCGGTCGCGACCGCGACGAGGAACAGCACGAGCACGATCGCGCCCCAGGCGAGCATCACCGGCAGGTTGTTCCACACCATCGAGATGCTCGTGCCCATCGCGGTGAAGGCATCGACGCGCTCGTCGAGCAGCATCGGGATCGCGAAGGCGCTGATGGCGAAGGAGAAGGCCGCGAACAGCCCGCCGACCACCGTGCCGACCAGCAGCATCGCCCAGCCGACCGGCGTCCCGAACAGCATTGCGGTGACCTCATGCAGGCCGGGAAACGGCCGCAGACCGAAGAACAGCGCATAGATGATCACGGCCGCCCGCATCCAGACCAGCATCAGCAGCGACAGGATCGCGCCGGTATACCAGACCTGACCGCCCGAGGCCGCCTCGACGAAGATCATCCGGGAGAGGCTGACCGATTCGCCGAGCTCGATCGCACGGCTTTTCTGATAGAGCCCGATCGCCAAAAGCGGCCCCATCACCATGAAGCCAGCCAGCGCCGGGAACAGGATGTAGTCCAGCCCGAGCCGGAACAGCCCCCAGACGATGGCGGCCGAGACCGCGAAGACTGCGAGCCCGTAGAGCAGGCTCGGCGCCGGCTGGCGCCAGAGGTCGCGCCAGCCCTCCCCGAGCCAGGACAAGGCCGCGCCCGCCGGCAGGTTGCGCCGCCGCTGGACGGAGAGAGGCAGCGGCATCTCCTGACCGTTCCCGATCGCACCCATGTGCTCCTCCTTCAGCAGGACGGGCGGGCGGCGCGGAACCCGCCCGCCTCGCCCGCCGATTTCGCATGCGGCACGCAGTCCGGCTGCGAGCCTATGGCGACATAGACCAGATGGGCGTTGGCGAGGATGAGCCCGCCCGCCAGCATGCCCGCAAGCGCCAGCCAGAAGGCTTTCCGCCCGCCGCGCCGCCGGGTTTCGCTCTCCGTCGGCGCGCTCATCGCTTCGCCTCACCGAGCGTGCCGACATAGAGCGCCAGCAGCTTGATATCGGTCGGCGAGAGCCGGCCTTCCCAGCTCGGCATGTGACCCTGCCGTCCGCCATGGATGCTGTTGACGACCGACTGCAGGTCCCCGCCATAGACCCAGTTGGCGTCAGTCAGGTCCGGCGCGCCGAGATCATGCTGGCCCTTGCCGTTTTCGCCATGGCAGGCGACGCAATTCGCCGCGAAAACCTCCTTGCCGGCCGGCACCCGCGCCTGTTCGGTCGCGTCGAGCTTCTGGCCCGACAGCGAGCGGACGTAAGAAGCGACCGCCAGAACCTGCTCGCGCTGGAGCATGCCGTCGCGGCCGAAAGCCATCATCTGCGCGGTGCGCGTATCCTTGGCCGTGCCGTTGATGCCGACGCGGATCGTCTCGGCGATCGCCTCCGGACTGCCGCCCCACAGCCAGGAGCCGGCGGCGAGATTGGGGAAGCCCGGGCCGCCCTTCCCCTGCACGCCGTGGCAGACCGCACAGTTGTCCTCGAAGAGCGTGCGGCCGGTGTCGCGGACATGACGCATCAAGGTGGGATCGGCGGCGATCTCGGCGAAGGAGGCCTTGTCGATTTTCGCCGTCCAGCTCGCCCGCTCGGCGGCGGCATCGCGCACCTGCTCGGCTACGACCTGACGCTGGTCGATCCCGAGCAGCCCCTTGGTATAGGTCACGCCCAGCGGCCAGGCCGGCATCAGCAGCCAGTAGCCGATCGCGAACAGGGTGGTGACGGCCAGGAAGAACAGCACGACGCGCGGGATCGGGGTATCCAGCTCCTCGATGCCGTTCCACTCGTGGCCGGTCGTCATTGTCCCCGTGACGGGATCGCGCGCCGTATCTGCCATCGCTCAGTCCCCCGGCCTGTCATCCTTGTCGAAAATGCTCATCTTGGCATGATCGAAGCGTTTTCGGTTCGATGGCCACAAGGCGTAGATCAGCACGCCGACCGCCATCGCGATGAGGTAGAACAGCCCCCAGCTCTTGGCGAAACCGACCAGCGTGTGATGATCGAGGTCCATCGCCTCACTTCTCCGCCGCCGCCTGCTTCTGTGCGGCATCGGTCAGGCGGCCCAGCACCTGGAGATAGGCGACCACGGCATCCATCTCGGTCAGCCGGTTCGGCTCGCCGTCGAAGGCGCGGACATTGGTGGCCTCGCCATAGCGCTCGCTGACGCCGCCGGCATAGGCGCTGTCGGGGCTCGCCTGGCCATAGGCATCGCTGCTGGCATTGGCGATCTGCGCGTCGGTATAGGGCACGCCCACCGCACGCTGCGCCTTGAGGTGCCGGCCGAGATCCTCGGTCTTCAATTCACTGCGCATCAGCCAGCCATATCGCGGCATCACCGATTGCGGCACGACATCGCGCGGGTTGATCAGATGCGCGACATGCCAGGCATCGGAATACTTGCCGCCGAGCCGGGCGATATCCGGCCCGGTGCGCTTCGAGCCCCACAGCATGGGGTGGTCGTATTTCGACTCGACCGCCAGGGAATAGGGTCCATAGCGTTCGACCTCGTCGCGCAGCGTCCGAATCATCTGGCTATGGCAGGCATAGCAGCCCTCGCGGATGTAGATGTTGCGTCCCGCCAGTTCGAGCGGCGTGTAGACGCGCATGTCCGGCGCCTTCTCGACCGTCTCGCCGATGGTGAAGAGCGGCGCGATCTCGACGAAGCCGCCGATGGCGGAGACGCCGATGATGGCCAGCACGAAGCCGATCGCGCTGCGTTCGAGCTTGCGATGAAAGAACTCGCGCATCGGCTTACTCCCCCGCCTGAAGGGCCGCGCCCTGCAACGCCGGCAAGTCGGCGTCGCCAGCTTCCGCCTCGGGCTGAGAACGGGACATCCGGATCGTCATCCAGACATTGTAGGAGGCGACGATCGCGCCGAGCAGGAACAGCAAACCGCCGACGGTACGCGCGATGTAATAGGGATGCATCGCCACGAGGCTGTCGATGAAGGAGTAGGCCAGCGTGCCGCTGTCATTGTAGGTGCGCCACATCAGGCCCTGGATGATGCCCGAGTTCCACATCGCGAAGACGTAGATGACGGTTCCGGCCAGCGCGAGCCAGAAATGGACCTCGATCAGCTTGGGCGAATACATCCGCTCGACCTTCCACATCCACGGCACCAGCGCGTAGAGCGAGCCGAAGGTGATCATCGCCACCCAGCCGAGCGCGCCGGCATGGACGTGACCGACAGTCCAGTCGGTGTAGTGCGAGAGCGAGTTCACGGCCCTGATCGCCATGAACGAGCCCTCGAAAGTCGAGAGGCCGTAGAATACGGCGGCGACCATCATGAAGCGCAAGGTCGCGTCGTCGCGCACCTTGCCCCAGGCGCCGTTCAGCGTCGCCAGTGCGTTGCCGGCCGAGGCCCAGGACGGCACCAGCAGCACCACCGAGAAGGTCATGCCCAGCGTCTGCACCCATTGCGGCAGCGCCGTGTAGTGCAGGTGGTGCGAGCCCGCCCACATATACATGAAGGTGATGCCCCAGAAGCTGATGATCGACAGCCTGTAGGAGAAGATCGGCCGCCCCGCCCGCTTCGGCAGGTAATAGTACATCATCCCGAGGAAGCCGGAGGTCAGGAAGAAGGCGACCGCGTTGTGGCCGTACCACCACTGCGTCATCGCGTCCTGAACGCCGGAGAACAGCGAATAGCTCTTCGCCTCGCCGAAAGAGATCGGCACCGCCAGGTTGTTGACGATATGCAGCACCGCCACGACCAGGATAAAGGCCATGTAGTACCAGTTCGCGACGTAGATATGCGGCTCCTTCCGCCGCTGGAGCGTGCGGATATAGATCAGGAAGTAGACCACCCAGACCACGACGAGCCAGATATCGGCATACCATTCCGGCTCGGCATATTCCTTCGACTGGGTGACGCCCATCAGGTAGCCGCTGGCCGCCAGCACGCAGAACAGGTTGTAGCCGATCAGCACGAACCACGGGCTGAACTGGTCCGGCAAACGCGCACGCGTCGTCCGCTGCAGGACGTGGAACGAGGTCGCGATCAGCGCATTGCCGCCGAAGCCGAAGATCACGCCTGAGGTATGCACCGGCCGCAGGCGGCCGAAGCTCGCCCATGCCGCGTCGAAGGTCAGATCCGGCCAGGCCAGGAGCGCGGCGACCCAGACGCCGAAGAACATGCCGACCACGGCCCAACCGAGCGAGAGCACGATGCCGACCCGGGTCGGATCGTCGTAGTAGCGTGTCAGGCGTTCGTCGGACGGCTCCGGCGCAAAATACTGCGACATGACCAGGCCGATACAGCCGAGGCTGAACAGCAGGACGATCGCGCCATGGACAGCGAACAGGGTGTCGCTGCCCGCGATCGTCATCGCGAAACCACACAGCGCCAGGACGGCCGAGATAGCAATGGCGCGCTGCCGCTCCGCGATCGTGAGTGCCGCAATCATCGCTCCCCCCTCTCCGTGGCTGGCGCGAGCCGACGCCTCATGCCTTCAGAAGTCGGTATCGCACAAAAGCATCATCTCAAATACCCAATTCTCCGATGAGCGGGTCGGACAAAACGCCGTAGACGCTGCCGAGGCCTGACCGCGGCGACGTCGAATCGCACGCCCGTCATTCCGGCGGGCGCCGCAGGCGCGAAGCCCTGGAATGACGAAGCAAGCTCCGCCCCAAAGCTCCTCAATGCTTCTCGATCTCCGCCAGATAGGTTCGCACCGCACGCTCCGGCCCATGCCAGGAGGCGCTGCCCTTGCCCTGCAGTTCCGGCGCATCCTTCCAGCCCGGCTCGATTCCCGTCATGTCCGGCAGCAGATGTGCGATGCCCTTATGGCAGTCGATGCAGGTCTTCTCGCCCGTGGTCAGGAAGCGGCTATGGATGTCGGCCGCGCGCCGCGTCTGCTTGGTGAAGTCCATCGCGACCGAGGAATGGCAGTTCCGGCATTCCAGCGAATCGTTCGCCTTCAGCCGCGACCATTCGTGCTTGGCGAGCTCGAGCCGCATGTTCAGGAATTTCTCGCGCGTCGAGATCGTGCCGAAGATCTTGCCCCAGACCTCCTTCGAGGCCTGCATCTTGCGCGCGATCTTGTCGGTCCAGTTATGCGGGACATGGCAGTCCGGACAGGTCGCGCGCACGCCCGAGCGGTTCGAGAAATGGATCGTCGACTGCAGCTCCTGATAGACGTTGTCGCGCATCTCGTGACAAGAGGTGCAGAATTTCTCGGTATTGGTGACTTCCAGCGCGGTGTTGAAGCCGCCCCAGAAGAGCACGCCGCCGACGAAACCGCCGAGCGTCAGGACGCCGAGCGGCAGATAGGCGCTCGGCCGGCTGATGATGCGCCAGAAGCGGACGACGACGCCCCAGCACCAGAGGATAAGGGATTTAAGCCTGGCCATGATGCATGCGCCTCAAGGCTTCCGGCCGATGTCTTTGGCGTCCTGGAACCGGTTCTGGACCAGGGGCGGAACATCGGTCTGCTGGACATGGCAGGCGGTGCAGAAATAGCGTCGCGGCGTCACGTCGGAGAGCACCTGCCCATCGCGGTCCTGGAAATGCGTCACGCTGATCATCGGCGCACCCGAGCCTTCCGTGAACTCGCGCTTGTGGCAGTCCATGCAGCGATTGGTGTTGAGCGTGAGCTGGTAGCCGTCGATCGCATGCGGGATCACCGGCGGCTGCTCCGGATAGTTCCGCATCCGCCTGACGTCGTCGACGACCGGCCTGCCGAGCGCCGGCACCCGTTCGAGCGCCATCGGGTTGGCCGTGCCCGTGAGACGCGGCACGATCTTCACCGGCGCGCCCTCCTGCGAGACGGCGGCGCCGAAGGCGAGGACGAGGCCCGCCGCCAGGGCGGCCCCGAGGAAGGTCCGCGAGCGCATCAGCCCGAGACCGGAACGATCTTGACCGCGCATTTCTTGAAATCCGTCTGCTTGGAGATGGGATCGGTGGCGTCGAGCGTCGTCTTGTTGATGAGCTGGCTGGCATCGAACCAGGGCACGAAGACCACGCCGGGCGGCATGCGGTTGCGCCCACGCGTCTCGACACGGGTGCGCATCTCGCCGCGACGCGAGACCACCGTGATCTCGGCGCCTTGGTTGAGCCCACGCTTGCGGGCATCCTCCGGATGCATGAAGCAGCGCGCACCCGGGAAGGCCTTGTAGAGTTCCGGCACGCGCATGGTCATCGAGCCGGAATGCCAGTGCTCCAGCACCCGGCCGGTGACGAGCCAGAGATCGTACTCGTTATCGGGTGATTCCGCCGGCGGCTCGTAGGGCACGGCGATGATGCGGGCCTTGCCGTCCTTGTTGCCGTAGAACTCGACGCCCTTGCCCGGCTTCACGTAGGGGTCGAGCCCCTCGCGATAGCGCCAGAGCGTCTCCTTGCCGTCGACCACCGGCCAGCGCAGGCCGCGGACCTGATGGTAGAGGTCGTAAGGCCCGAGATCATGGCCATGGCCGCGGCCGAAGGCGGCATATTCCTCGAACAGCCCCTTGTGGACGTAGAAGCCGAAATCCTTCGACTCCTGGTTCGCGTAGTCGGGCGCGGTTTCGGAGAGCGGGAACTTGTCGACCTGGCCGTTGCGGAACAGCACGTCGAAGAGCGTCTTGCCCTTGTAGTTCGGGTTGGCGGCGAGGATTTCCGCCGGCCAGACCTCGTCGGTGGTGAAGCGCTTCGAGAACTCCATCAGCTGCCAGAGGTCCGAGCGCGCCTCGCCGGGCGCATCGACGAGCTGGTGCCAGACATGGGTGCGCCGCTCGGCATTGCCGTAGGCGCCCTCCTTCTCGACCCACATTGCAGCCGGCAGGATCAGGTCGGCGGCCATCGCCGTCACCGTCGGATAGGCATCCGAGACGACAACGAAGTTCTCGGGATTGCGGTAGCCGGGATAGGTCTCGTTGCTGCTGTTGGGCGCCGCCTGCAGGTTGTTGTTGACCTGGATCCAGTAGAAATTGAGCTTGCCGTCCTTCAGCATCCGGTCCTGCTCGACGGCGTGGTAGCCCGGCTTCTCCGGGATGATCCCGTGCGGGACGCGCCAGATCTCCTCGGTGTGCTTGCGGTGCTCGGGATTCACCACCGTCATGTCGGCCGGCAGGCGATGGGCGAAGGTGCCGACCTCGCGCGCCGTGCCGCAGGCCGAGGGCTGGCCGGTGAGCGAGAACGGGCTGTTGCCCGGCTCGGAGATCTTACCCGTCAGCAGGTGCAGGTTGTAGACGAGCTGATTCGCCCAGACGCCGCGCACATGCTGGTTGAAGCCCATCGTCCAGAACGACGTGACCTTGCGCTTGGGGTCGGCATAGAGCTCGGCGAGCTGGAGCAGGAAGCCCGCCTCGACCCCGGTCAGCTCCGCGACCTTCTCCAGCGTGTAGTCCTTCACGAAGGCGGCGTAGGTCTCGAAATCGATTGGCGTCGTCGCAGCGGGATCGGCAGCCTTCTTCGCCTTGACCTCGCGCGGATCGTCCGGCCGCAGGCCGTAGCCGATCTCGGTCGCACCCTTCACGAAGGTCGTGTGCTTGCCGACGAAATCCTTGTTCACCCGCCCGGTCGTGATGATGTGGTTGGCGATGAAGTTGAGGATCGCGAGGTCCGTGCCCGGCTTGAACACGATCGGGATATCGGCCAGGTCCGAACTGCGATGGGTATAGGTCGAGAGCACCGCGACCTTGACATGCGGCTGGCCGAGCCGGCGGTCCGTCACCCGCGTCCACAGGATCGGGTGCATCTCCGCCATGTTCGAGCCCCAGAGCACGAAGGCGTCGGCATGCTCGAAATCGTCGTAGCAACCCATCGGCTCGTCCATGCCGAAGGTGCGCATGAAGGCGTAGGCAGCGGATGCCATGCAGTGGCGGGCATTGGGATCGAGATTGTTCGAGCGGAAGCCGGCCCGCATCAGCTTGGTCGCAGCATAGCCCTCGAAGATCGTCCACTGGCCGGAGCCGAACATGCCGAGCGCGGTCGGCCCCTTGGCCTTCAGCGTGGCCTTGGCCTTGGCGGCCATGGTGTCGAAGGCTTCCGCCCAGGAGACCGGCGTGAACTCACCGTCCTTGGCGTAGACGCCGTTCTTCTTGCGCAGCAGCGGCTGGGTCAGCCGGTCGTTGCCGTACATGATCTTGGAGAGGAAATAGCCCTTGATGCAGTTCAGGCCGCGATTGACGTCGGCCTTCATGTCGCCATGGGTGGCGATGACCTTGCCTTCCTTGACGCCGACCATGACGCCGCAGCCGGTGCCGCAGAAGCGGCACGGCGCCTTCGACCATTTGATCTGCAGGCTGTCGACGCCGCCGGTCACCGGCTGCGCCCCGGCCGGCACGCTCATATTGGCGGCGAGCGCGGCGACGCCGGCCGCCTGCGCCTTCAGCATCTCGCGACGGGACAGGGTCATGGGATCACTCCGGGGTCGTCGAGGGTTTCGAGGTCTTCGATCTGCTCGAACACCATGTTGGCCGAGAGCACGCCGTCGATCAGGTTGATGGCGGCAAGCCGGTCGCCGATCACGCCCGTGCTGGAGCCCTCAAGCACGATGACGATCTTGCCGTTCTCGACTCGGTGGATCTCGGTCTCGGGAAGCTCTGCGATACGCGCGAGCACGGCCTCGACCTTGGCCGGCAGGGCCGAGACGACGGCGCTCGAAATATGATGGAAGCGCGGGCGAGGATGCTCAGGCATGGGCGACCTCCAGCGAGCGCGTGCCGATCGCCTGCGCCGGGCAGGCGGCGATGCAGGCGCCGCAGCCGGTGCAGCGATCGGCTGCGATCTCAGGCAAGGCTGGGCCACCGAGCCGGGGCTTAAAGCGGATCGCGCTCTCCGGGCAGGCATCGCCGCAGCTCTGACAGACGATGCCGCGCTGCGCGAAGCAATCGGCTCCGACCGCCGCGACATGGTCGAAGGCCGGAATCAGGCGATCGAAGACGGGCTCGGCGCAGGCTTCGGCACAGGCGCCGCAGAAGCTGCATTCGCTCGCGACGAAGCTCAGGATCGGCCGACCGCCGGCGTCGAGCGCGATGATGTGCTGCGGGCAGGCCGGCACGCAGGCGCCGCAGCCGGTGCAGGCAGCCGCGATCGAAGCGGCGCGCGACCATGGCGGCCGCACGCCTTCCGGCGGCGACGGCGCAGGGCGGCCGGTCAGGAAACCGCGTCGTCCAAGGTCGATGGCTCGCTCGCCCATGCCCGCCTCCTCAGCGCGGAGGCCCGGGCGGGCCGAAGACGATCTGGGTCATCCAGACGAGGAAACCATAGCCGCCGACGACACCGACCGCCACGACCGGCCAGATCAGCACGGCCAGCGTCAGGAAAGCGAGAAGCTCGGCTCGCTTCGTCGGCTTTTCAGGCGCGGCATCTGGGCCGCCGGTCTTCGCGGTCTCGGTCGTCATCTCTGGTCCTTTCGGCCGGCCGCATATCGCACCGACTCGTGTTGAGAGATCGACTAAAGAGAATATGTATCCAAGCGCTCTGTCCATGCAAGAAGCGACGCCGGACCGGTCTTTCGCGGGCGTCTTTGACATAACGCAAACAGGAGCGGCCGAATGCGGCCTATAGTTTAGGGTTGACCTACTTGTTGCTCGCCCCCAACGCCCCGAACCATCCCCCGCAGGCGATCGTGCCGCACTTGAACCCGGGGGATGATTGCGGTCTTATCCGGCGCCGCGCACCGATGGTTCGGGATGTCGCAGGTGCCCCCGAATCCGTCCGAAGGAAAGGCTGTCACGTGGGAATGGACCGCAGCGTGCTGCGCAGCGTCCCGCTGTTCGCGGCGATGAGCGACGCCCAGCTCGACCGCATGACGGCGCAGGCCTCCGCACGGAGAATTCCGCAGAGCGAGGCCGTCTTCGAGCAGGGCGACCCGGCCAAGGCCTTCTATCTCCTGCTGCACGGCCGGCTGAAGGTGACGCAGGTCACGCGCGACGGCCAGCAGATCATCGTCCGCGTCGTCCATCCCGGCGACCTGTTCGGCTTCACGCGGGCGCTCGGCCGCAGCGACTATCCGGGCACCGCGACGGCCGCCGTCGACAGCCTCGTCGCGAGCTGGCCGACCGAATCCTGGGACAGTTTCGTCGCCGACAACCCGCATCTGGCGATGAACGCGATCCGCACCATCGGCCAGCGCCTGGACGAGGCCCATACCCGCATCCGCGAGATGTCGACCGAGGAGGTCGAGCGCCGCGTCGCCCATGCCGTGCTGCGACTGATCGAGCAGGCCGGCACACGCGTGGATGCCGGCATGCGCGTCGACTTCCCGATCTCGCGGCGCGACATCGCCGAGATGACCGGCACGACACTGCACACGGTCTCGCGCATCCTCAGCGCCTGGGAAACGCAGGGGCTGGTCGAGGGCGGGCGCCAGAAGCTCGTCGTCTGCGACGCGCCCGCCCTGAAGCGTCTGGCGGAGAATGCCGGCTGATCAGGCCCCGGCCGGCGACCAGTCGTAGAGATGGATCAGCTTCGGATCGTCGGCATGCTCGATGAGCATCCGGCGCACGCGGTCCTGCCAGAGCGCGGCGAAGCTCTCGAGCCCCGCTTCATCCGCCTCCCCCGCGACCGCCTGCGGCATCACGGCGCTCATCGCTGCCGCGTGCGGCACCGCACCCGTATCGATGTCGACCACAACCCCGGCCCCGGTATCGCGACGGCGCAAGGCCACCGTCCCCTCGATATCGGCGCCGAAATGCAGGAGGTTGCGCCGGGAGAAGCGCTGCGCCGGCCCGATCCCGCCAAAGCCGGTCTCCGGTGCCGCGCCGGTCAGCAGCGTCGCGACCGAGGCGAGCACGCCGGTCGTGCCCTGGTCACGCTCGCCGCGCATGAAGACCTCGATGCCACCGCGCTCCGGCATCTCGTCGTCGTGGAGATAGGCGAGTCCGTTGATCACCATGAGATAGGCGCCAGCGACCGCCGGGCAGGAATGACCGGCCAGTCGCACGGCGTCCTCATAGCCGTATTCGAGGATGCCGCCCTCGCTCGTCCCCAGGAAGGCGGAGAGCGGGTCGCGGAGCTTGAGGCGCGGCGCGTCGGTGAAGAAGGACGGGAAATTCATCACACTCTCTTCGGGCAGGAGCAGCCGCAGCGCGGCTTTGCCCCGGAAAGACGTCGTCTCCGGACTGGCGACGCCTCAGGCCGGTTGCCGGGCGAGGCCGAAGCGTTCCGGATCTGCGAGCAGGTCGGTTAGGGAATAACGGTCGAGTTCGCCGAGGAAGACCTCCATCGCGTCGCTGAGGATTCGCCGCCAGCGATCCCCGCGCAGCGCCGAACGCCCTTCCGCCTCGCCGAAGCACTCGACGGTCGCGAAGGCCGGCTCCGTCGCCCGGATCAGTCGGCCCAGCGAAATCTCGGCCGGCGCCCGCGCCAGCATCAGCCCGCCGGCGCGGCCGCGCACGCCTTTAAGGAAATCCTGACGGACCAGGAGATTGGCGACCTTCATCAGATGGGTCCGCGAAATATCATAGGCCGTCGCCGCTTCCTCGACCGTGACCAGCCGCTCCGGATGCGCTGCCACGAAGACGAGCAGCCTGAGCGCATACTCGCTGAACTGGGTCAGGCGCATGCACTGCACCCGCGGCGGCGGCCGGGCCTGTTCTCGCCAACATCTGGAAGGAGCACCATCCGACGGTCCTGTTCACCGCCCGGTGAGCCCCCTCGCCCGGCGGACTGGTCTTCTGGAGCGCAACACGGCGCATCCCCCGCGCCTCACTACGGCAATCCGGCTCGTTGCGCATCAACAGATCCTCCCGAAAAACGCCGATCCCAAGGCGAAGGACATCAGGCCGGCCCTGCTGCCGGTGCGGCCTTCGGGCCAAGCCGCGCGCCGGTCAGGACCCGCCAATAGCTCACTGCGAATCCGAGGAAGGCGAGCGACCAGCACAGCCCGGCGACATGGAGCAACGCGACCGGGCCATGGCCGAGCCCGGAACAGATCCGCGCCACGCTGCCGATCACGATCAGGACGTAGCAGGCCTGCGTTGCCGCAGTCGCGACCAGCGGGCGCCCGGTATGGCCGAGGCTGGCCCGCGACATCACCGCCAGCGTCACGGTGCCGAAGGCTCCGGCGGTCCAAGCATGCAGCCCGGCACCAGGGCCGACCAGCCCGAAACTCGCCGCCGCCGAGAGCGCGAAGCCCAGCGGCACAAAGGCATAGCCGACATGCAGGATGACGAGCAGCGGATTGCGCCAGGTACGATCACCCGCCCAGCGTGCCAGCCTGACGGCATGAAGCACGGCGCAGAGCGCCAGCGCCACCCCGCTCGCAACCGTATCCGGTTGGGCAACCCAGAGGCTAAGCGCGAGCGCGCTCGCCGCCAGCACCACCTTGTCATAGCCCCCGAAGGGAATCGGCAGACGCCCCGCCCCTCGCGGCGCCAGCCAGTTGCGCGTGAAGCTCGGCACGATCCGCCCGGCGATCAGCCCGACCAGCATGAGCACGACGGCGATGGCGAAGCGGCGCGCGTAATCGGCCCCGCCCGTCAGCGCCGCTTCGAGATGAAAGGCGAGGTTGGCGACGAGCAGCAGCCCGATCAGCACCACGACCTTGAGATTGCGCCAGTTGCGCCCGGCGACGATCTCGCGCGCAGCCGCCCCCGCCAGCAGCACAAGGAACAGTGCATCGATCGCCAGCGCAAGGCGCCACCCGATCAGGGCTGAGGTGGCGACCGCGATACGGCCCGCGATCCAGGCCAGAACCAGCACGAGCAGCGGCGCGCCCTGCACGGGCAATCGCCCGGTCCAGTTGGGAATGGCGGTCAGCAGGAAGCCGCCGATCGCCGCCGCCTGATAGCCGAAGAGCATTTCATGGATATGCCAGTCCACCGGCGCGAAAGCCGTGGGGATGGCGAGATGGCCGGTGACGAAGCCGAGCCAGACGATGATCGTCAGCCCGGCTTGCAGCGCCGCGAGGAGGAAGAGCGGCCGGAAGCCGTAGGACAGCAGCGCAGGCCCCTCATAGGCCTTCAGCCTCGGGATGGGCGCCATGCTCGCTTCTCCTGACGTGATCGGGCGCAGCCTGGCGCTGCGCCCCTTGCCCCTTCGACGGACCGCGCCGCGGCCCGCTCACTTCGCCTTGGCGACCAGATCGGCGAAGACCTGCTTGGCCTTGCCCGGATGCTTGGCAGCGGCGGCGGCTTCCAGATTGGTCGGCTCGCCGACCACGATCAGCGCCACCATGCCCATACCGTAATGCGGCTTGCACTTGATGCCGTAGACGCCGTTCTGCTTGAACGTAACGTCGACCTGCTCGTTCAGCTTGCCGATGAAAGGCTCGGCCCCGGCCGGGAGCATCTCCGGAACGGTTTCCGCGTTGTGGCTCTTGTCGGTCGGCACGAATTTCACGGTATCGCCGGGAGCGATCTTCACCAGCGCCGGTTCGAATACCATGGCGCCGGCCGCCCCCTTGTTGAGCATCTTGACCTCGACCTCCGCCGCATTGGCGCCGGTGGCTGCCAGCGCCATCAGCGCGCCGGCCAGAAACATCCTGAACATCTGCCTTCTCCTTCAGCAGCGGGCACGTCCGTCCCTCGCTGCACCGCAACATTAGTCGGGAGGGCCGCGCGCCAACTTGCGAAAACGCAAACTCAGGATGGATTGCCGGAGAGGACGGGCCGGTCGGAGCGGTGAACGGATTTCTTCCGGAACGGGTCGTCGCGGTGGCGCTTCCGCCTCTTGCGGAGGTCATCTTTGAAAGGCTGTTTCATTGACCGCGAAGCATCCGGCAGAAACAATGAACAGTATCGAGCGGTGTTCGCATTGCTCCTTCGCGGGATTTGCTGGAGCAGCTTGCACCGCGTCAACAATGCTAAAAGCACCACGACGAAATCGTGGGCTCCGAGACACGGAGACGCGTCGGTGACGACATGCACGAATCCAGAAAACCTTGTTCAGGCGCCTGAACGGCGATGTTCCTGACAAGATTCCGGGCGCCCTGAGCACCTGAAACCATACCATCGCGACGCTGCCGCGACGCCGGTCCTTCCGGCGAAGGGAGACGCTTGTCCCGTCCTCCCGGCGGCAACCTGCGGAACCGCCGCCAATCGGCGCCCCGCCCTCTCACAAACCCAGACAGCTGCTCCAGAGGTTTCCATGGCGATCCTGTCCCTTGCCTCCTCGCTTCCGACCCGCGCCGCGACCGGCCAGGCCGCCCGTAGCCTTCCGGTCCCGACGGCTGCGAACGGCGATTTCCGCACGGCCCTGCGCCATCTCGCCGGCGGCGTCTCCATCATTACGGCGGGGCGCGGCGAGGATCGCACCGGCCTGACCGTGACCTCCCTCTCCTCGCTTTCGGCCGAGCCGCCGACCGTGATGTTCGGCCTCAACCTCTCCTCCTCGGCCTACCCCGTCCTCGCGCGCCATCGCAGCTTCGGCGTGAACTTCCTCAGCGCCGCGCAGAAGCAGGTCGCCGATCGCTTCGCCGGGCGCGGCGGCGAGAAGGGCCCGGCCCGCTATGCCGAAGCGGAGTGGAGCGAGGGCCGCACTGGCGCGCCTCTTCTCGAAGGCGCGCTGGCCGCGCTCGATTGCGAGCTGGAAGAGCTGATCGAGCGCCACTCCCACGCCATCGTCATCGGCCGGGTGCGCGAGGTCCGGCTCGGCTCGAACGACGCCGCCCTCCTCTACTGGCGCGGCGACTACGAGCGGCTCGGCTGGATGGCCGAGGAAGCGTCGACCGCACTCGGCCTCCGCTCCGCCTGATCTCCCGAACGGTAGCGAAATCCATGACCTACGCACTCAGCATTCTCGACAAGAGCCCGCTCATCGAGGGCGAAACCGCCGGCGCAGCACTCCAGCGCACGGTGAGCCTCGCCCAGGCGGCGGAGCGCCTCGGCTACCACCGCTTCTGGCTGGCCGAGCATCATGACTTCCCCGGCCTCGTCAGCCCGGCGCCGGAGGTGTTCGCCGCCTATCTGCTGGCGCGCACGCAGCGCATCCGCATCGGCTCCGGCGGCGTGCTGCTGCCGCATTACAGCCCTTACAAGGTCGCCGAAGCCTTCAACCTGCTGGCGTCCCTGGCGCCCGGCCGCGTCGATCTCGGCATCGGCAAGGCGCCGGGCGGCCTGCCGCTCTCGACCAAGGCGCTGCGCGTGCTGCACGATCCCGCACGCGCACCGTCCTTCGAGGCTCTGCTGGACGAGCTCGACGGCTTCCTCGCACCGCCGGCAGCCGCAGCCGGCCCGCAGGACAAGGCCCGCGCGCTTCCGGTTCCGCCCGTGACGCCGGAGCGCTTCCTGCTGGGCGCCAGCCCGGACAGCGCCCGGCAGGCCGGCGAGCGCGGCTGGCATTTTGTCTTCGCCGGCCACCACAACGGCGATCCCAAGGCGATCGACGAAAGCCTGAACGCCTATGCCAAGGCCGGCGGCACGGCCCCCCTGCTGCTCGCGGTGGCCGCCTTCGCCGCCGAGACGGCAGAGGAAGCGCAGAGCCTGACGGAAAACCACCGCGTCGTCCGCCTGACCCTCGACAACGGCCAGAACCTCAACCTCGGCAGCGAGGAACAGGCCGCGGAATACGCCCGCCAGGCCGGCGCCGCCTCCTACAGCACCGAGATCCGCAAGCCGCATATCCTCGCCGGCACGCCCGAGCAGGTCCGGCGCGAGTTCGACGCCCTGCATGCCCGCTTCGGCATCGGCGAGTTCGTCATCGACACGCCGACGGCCCTGACCAGCCGGCGCCTCGCTTCCCTCACACTGCTCGCCGGCGAACGCCCGGCACTCGCCGCCTGATCCCCGCTTTCGGAAGGACTGATCCCATGTCCCGCACCCGCCTCACCTTCGGCCTGATGCTCCAGGGCGCCGGCAGCCACATGAATTCCTGGCGCCACCCGAGCAACCCGGCCGATGCCAGCGTCAATCTCGACTTCTTCATCCGCAACGCCCGCAAGGCCGAGGAGAACGGCATCGCCTTCGCCTTCGTCGCCGACGGGCTCTACATCAACGAGAAGTCGATCCCGCATTTCCTCAACCGCTTCGAACCGCTGACCATCCTCTCGGCGCTGGCGACGGTGACGAAGAAGCTCGGCCTCGTCGGCACGGTCTCGACCTCCTATAGCGACCCCTACACGATCGCCCGGCAATTCGCCTCGCTCGACCTGATCTCAGGCGGCCGCGCTGGCTGGAACGCGGTGACCTCGCCGCTGGAAGGCTCCGGCCGCAATTACAGCCGGCCGCATCCCGAACATTCGCTGCGCTACGAGATTGCGCAGGAATATCTCGACGTCGCCAAGGGCCTCTGGGATTCCTGGGATGACGACGCCTTCATCCGCGACCGCGAGGCGAGCCGCTTCTTCGATCGCGACAAGCTGCACACGCTGAACCACAAGGGCCGCTTCTTCCAGGTCGAAGGCCCGCTCAACATCCAGCGATCGCCGCAGGGCCAGCCGGTGCTGTTCCAGGCCGGCGCCTCGGAAGCCGGTATCGGGCTCGCCGGGCGCCATGCCGACGCGGTCTTCGCCAACCATGTTCCGATCGAAGAGGCGCAGGCCCTCTATCGCGCGATCAAGACCAGCGCCGTCGCCCATGGCCGCAGCACCGATGACGTGAAGTTGTTCCCCGGCGCCGGCCCGATCGTCGGACGCACCGCCGCCGAGGCCGAGGAGAAGTACCAGGCGATCCGCAACCTCGTCTCGATCGAAGACGCACTCGCCTATATCGGCCGCTTCTTCGACCATCACGATTTCAGCGCCTACCCGCTGGACGCAGCCTTCCCGGAGCTCGGTGATATCGGCAAGAACAGCTTCCGCTCGACCACCGACCGCATCAAGCGCAACGCCGCTCTGAAGGGCCAGACGCTGCGCGAGGCGGCACTCGAGGCCGCCACGCCCCGCACGGACCTGATCGGCTCGGCCGAGGAGATCGCCGGCAGGCTGATCGAGCGTGTCGAGGCGCAGGCCGCCGACGGCTTCGTGCTCGGCTTCCCGGTGATCGGCCAGGGGCTCGACGATTTCGTCGAGCTGGTGATCCCGGTGCTGGAAGAGCGCGGCGTCTACGACCGCAATCTGCCCGGCACGACGCTGCGCGACCATCTCGGCCTCCCCCGCCGCACAAGCCGCTACGCCACCCCGTCGGACGCAGAGCCCGCGCGCCGCGCGAGCTGAGCCTCACGCCCGCCCCCTGTCACGGAAAGGCTCGCCCCATGGCCGATGAGTTCTTCTACACCACTCCGCTGCACCCTCTCGCCCAGCCATTGGTCGAGCAGCTCACCTGGGAATATGCCACCCGCTACGGCAGCCAATTCGGCGAGCCGCCCGGCGCCGAGATGAGCCGCTATCCGGCCGAGCTCTTCGCCCCGCCGGACGGCAATTTCGTGCTGCTGCTGCGCGATGGCCGCCCCATCGCCGGCGGCGCCTTCAAGCGATATGACGAACGCACAGCCGAGATGAAGCGGATCTGGACCCATAGCGATTTCCGCCGTCAGGGCCTGGCCCGGCGCATCGTTGCCGAGGTCGAAGCGCAGGCCGTCCGACAAGGTTACGGCAAGATCTACCTGACCACCGGCTTCCGCCAACCCGAGGCCAAGGGGCTCTATCTGGAGACCGGCTACACCCCGCTCTTCGACGTCTCGGCCGATCCTGCGTTCTACCGGAAACTGCCCTTCGAAAAAGAGCTGGTCGCCATCCCGGCTTCGGCGACCCGGCCGCCCGACGCTCACGCCGCGCGCAGCACCGCCTGACGAGCCGCTTTCCCCTTTTCCATAACAAGAAGAGCCAGCCATGACCCTCGCCAGCGATTTCGCGGGCTTGCCGACGCATGCTCAGAATCCAGCCCCGCATCGCGATTTCAGCCGTTATCGCATCGTCCCCGCCCGCTATCCTGGGCGGACCATCGGCACGGTCTTCGCCGCCATCGTGATCTTCGCGATCGTGAATTCGGTGCTCTCCAATCCGCGCTGGGGCTGGGATGTCTTCGCCGAGTGGTTCTTCGCCGAACCCGTACTGGTCGGGCTCGGCCGCACGCTGTTCCTGACGCTGCTCGGCACGGTCTTCGGCTTCCTGTTCGGTACCTTGCTGGCGCTGGCGCGGGTCTCCGGCTCGCCGCTGCTCGCCTCGCTGTCCTGGGGCTATGTCTGGCTCTTCCGCTCGATCCCGCTGATCGTGCTGCTGCTGATCCTGAACAATCTCGGCTATCTCTACAGCACGATCTGGCTCGGCATCCCCTTCACCGATATCGGCTTCGGCTCATGGTCGACCACGCAGCTGATCACGCCCTTCTTCGCGGCGGTGCTGGGTCTCACCCTCAACGCTGCCGCCTTCTCCTCGGAGATCGTGCGCGGCGGCATCCTCGCCGTCGACCAGGGCCAGCATGAGGCCGCCGCCGCGCTCGGCCTGCCGAAGCACCGCCAGGTCTCGCGGATCGTGCTGCCGCAGGCGATGCGCTCGATCCTGCCGACCGCGTTCAACGAGATCATCAGCCTCGCGAAGGGCACGAGCCAAGTCTACATCCTCGCCCTGCCGGAGCTGTTCTACACGATCCAGGTCATCTACCGGCGCAATCTCGAGGTAATCCCGCTGCTGATGGTGGCGACGGTCTGGTACCTCGTCATCCTCAGCGTCCTCTCCTTCTTCCAGCGCCATATCGAGCGGCACTATGCCCGTGGCGCCCTGCGCAACCCGCCTCCGTCGGCTATCGACACGGCCCTGCGCTGGCTCGGCCGGAATCGTGTCGCCCCGGCAACCGCCGGCGCCGGCTTCACCGCCCCGGCACAGGCCCCTGCCGCGCCGCGCACGGCCTCGCTCGCCACGCTCTCCCCGCGCAGCGGCGGCGAGATCCGCATCAGCCATGTCTCGAAGAGCTTCGGCCCGCTCAAGGTGCTGGACGATGTCAGCCTGTCGCTGCGCCCCGGCAGCGTCACCGCGATCATCGGCCAGTCCGGCTCCGGCAAATCGACCCTGCTGCGCTCGATCAACCATCTGGAGCGCGTCGACGAGGGCTTCATCGCCATCGACGGTGAATTGATCGGCTACCGGCAGGACGGCGAAACGCTCTACGAATTGAAGGAGAAGGACATCCTGGCCCGGCGCGTCGATGTCGGCATGGTCTTCCAGAACTTCAATCTCTTCCCGCATCTCACCGCGATCGAGAACATTGCCAAGGCGCCGGTCACCGTGCGCGGCCTCTCCCGCGAGCAGGCCCTGGCCGAGGCGCAGGAACTGCTCGCCCGCGTCGGCCTCGCCGAGAAGGCGAACGCCTATCCGCGCCAGCTCTCCGGCGGCCAGCAGCAGCGCGTCGCCATCGCCCGCGCCCTCGCCCTCAAGCCGAAGGTCCTGCTCTTCGACGAGCCGACCTCGGCGCTCGATCCCGAGCTCGTCGGCGAAGTCCTCGACGTCATCAAGGAGCTCGCCCGCTCCGGCACGACGCTGGTCATCGTCACCCACGAGATCGGCTTCGCCCGCGAGGTCGCCGACCACATCGTCTTCATGGAGGCAGGGCGCATCGTCGAGAGCGGCGCCCCGGCCGACGTGCTCGGCAATCCCAGTCACAGCCGCACCCGCGAATTCCTCGCCAAGGTGCTCTGAATTCCCCGCCACACCCCACAAGGAATCCGACCATGATCACGCGACGCAATTCTCTGAGCCTTCTCGTCGGCGCCGCATCGGCCGCGCTCATCCCCGCCGGCGCCTTCGCCCAGCAGGTCGTCGACCTCTCGCCAGAGCAGCCTGGCCGCCCCCGCGCCGAGCGCGATGAGGAGGCGATCAGGCTCATCGCCAAGGACGCCAAATTCGCCAAGGATGGCGTCTTCACCGTGGGCAACAACACCGGCCGCTTTCCGTTCAGCGGCTTTGCGAACGACAACAAGACGGTCATCGGCGGCGAGGCCGAGATCGCGCAACTTGTCGCGGACGCGCTGGGCCGCAAGCTGGAGGTCGTCACGACCGCCTGGGCGGACTGGCCGCTCGGCGTCGTCTCCGGCAAGTTCGACGCGGTGATCTCCAACGTCACCGTCACCGAGCAGCGCAAGGAGAAGTTCGACTTCTCGACTTATCGCAAGGACCTGCTCGGCTTCTACGTGAAGAAGGGCAACGAGATCGACATTCGCGAGCCCCGCGATGTGGCGGGCCTCAAGGTCATCGTCGGCGCCGGAACCAATCAGGAGCAGATCCTGCTGCGCTGGAACGAGGCCAATCTCAAGGCCGGGCTGAAGCCGGTCGACATCCAGTACTACGACGACGATGTCGTGCTCTATCTCGCGCTCGAATCCGGCCGTGCGGACGCCTATCTCGGCCCCAATGCGCTGCTGAGCTTCAAGGCCGCGCAGGAGGGCAAGACCCGGCTCGCCGGCAATTTCTCCGGCGGCTGGCCGGTTCTGGCCGAGATCGCTGTGACCACCCGCAAGGGCGCTGGGCTCGCCGAGGCCATCACCCAGGCGCTCAACACCCAGATCAAGAACGGCAACTACGCCAAGGTGCTGGCCCGCTGGAACCTCTCGGCCGAGGCGATCGAGGCATCGCGCACCAACCCGCCCGGCCTGCCGAAGGCGTGAAGTCTTCGAAACCGTTCGAACCCCCTCAGCCCTCGTCCTGAGGAGCGGACGAAGTCCGCGTCTCGAAGGGCGCTCCAGGTATCTCTGGAGCCTCCTGGAACATCCTTCGAGACGCCATTCCCAGGGAATGGCTCCTCAGGATGAGGGCTCTGAGAAGTCCTGACGAAGACCAACCGCATACCCTCTGAAGAACTGGAGATCATCATGATCCCGCGACGGACACTCCTGTCGCTGCTCGTCGGCGTGCTCAGCGCCACGAGCCTGCCCGCCCTCGCCCAGCAAGCGCCCTTCGACCTCGGCCCCGAGCAGCCTGGCCGCATCCGCGCCGACAAGGACCCGGCCGCCATCGCCGCCGTGCCGAAGGGTTTCAAATTCGTCGAGCCCGGCCTCTTCACCGTCGGCATCAGCCCCGGCGGGCCCCCGCTCACGACCTATGCCACGGACGCCAAGACCGTGATCGGCGCCGATCCCGACTTCGCCCAGCTCATCGCCGACAGCCTCGGCCTCAGGCTCAACCTCGTGCCGCTCGCCTGGGCCGACTGGCCGCTCGGCCTGACCTCCGGGAAGTACGACGCCGTCATCTCCAATGTCGGCGTCACCGAGCAGCGCAAGGAGAAGTTCGACTTCTCGACCTATCGCCTCGGCCTGCACGGCTTCTTCGTCAAGGCCGACAGCAAGGTCACGAGCATCAAGGAGCCGAAGGACGCAGCCGGCCTGAGCTTCAGCGTCGGCGGCGGCACCAACCAGGAACGCATCCTGCTGGAATGGAGCAAGCAGAACGTCGCAGCCGGCCTGAAGCCGCTCGAACTGCAGCTCTTCGACGACGAAGCCGCCCGGCTCGTTGCCTTGCGGGGCGGCCGCGTCGATGTCGTCGTGCAACCCCATGCCCAGCTCGTCTTCATCGCGGCCCGCGACAAGGACATCAAGCGCATAGGTACGCTCAGCGCCGGCTGGCCGCTGAAATCCGATGTCGCGATCACCACGCGCAAGGGCAGCGGCCTCGTCGATGCCCTGACGCTCGCCACCAACAACCTGATCAGGTCGGGCCAATATCGGCAGGCGCTGGCCCGCTGGGGCATCGAGGAGGAGGCGGTCGAGCGCTCCGAGACCAACCCGCCCGGCCTGCCCAAGTACTGATATCGAGAACCGGCTGACATGACTGAGCTTTCGATCCGGCACATCGCCTTCCTCACCCCCGGCAATTACGACGATGCCGATCCGCGCCGCGGGCTCGAAGACACGCTCTCGCTCTTCGAGCATGGCGAGGCCATCGGCTTCGACAGCGCCTGGATACGCCAGCGCCATCTCGAGCCCGGCGTCTCCTCGGCGGCGACCTTCCTCGCCGCCGCGACCCAGCGCACGCGCCGGATCGGGCTCGGCACGGCGGTCATCCAGATGGGTTACGAGAACCCGTTCCGGCTGGCGGAGGACCTCTCGCTGGTCGACGTACTTTCGGGCGGGCGTTTGAACATCGGCCTCAGCGCCGGACCACCGCCCTTCGGCAAACTGCTGGGCGAGCGCCTCTTCGACGGCGATCCCGCCGCGATCGATTTTTCGCATGCCCGCGTCGCCCGTCTGGCGAAGAACATCGCAGGCGAATGGCTCGGCGATGCCGATACGCGCATCACCTCGGCCGCCGGCGAACACCGCCCGCGCCTGCGTCCGCATGCGCCGGGCCTGCGGCAGCGGCTCTGGTATGGTGGCGGCTCCCTGCGCTCGGCCCGCTGGGCGGCGGAGAACGGCTTTCACCTGCTCGTCGGCAACATCAATACGGCCGAGGAGACCGACGGCTTCTTCGAAGTGCAGCGGAGCCATATCGAGACCTTCCGCGCCCACTGGAAGGGCGAAGGCCAACCGCGCATCGCCGTCGGCCGCGTCATCGTCCCGCTCGACGGTGCCGCCCCGACGACGCGCCAGCGCTATCGCGACTATGCCGCGAGCCGGCACGCCCGCACGCTTGGCCCCCAGGGCGAGCGACGGACCCAGTTCGCATCGGATCTCGTCGGGACCGCCGCCGAGCTGATCGAACGCCTCGCGGCGGACCCGATCCTGCCGCTGGTCGACACGCTGCGGCTGGAACTGCCCTATAATTTCAGCATCGACGACTACCGCCAGATCACGACCGATTTCGCGAGGCTTATCGCCCCCGCGCTCGGCTGGCGCGACAGCGTCGCGCTGAAGGGCGCGGCCTGAACGGCCAACGTCCATCAGCCCTTGATCATAGCGACTTCACACCACCCCTTGTCATTCCGGGGCTTCGCGCAGCGAAGAACCCGGAACCCACGACCGGGTGCGCCATTTGCAGCCGAGGAAGACATGTCCCACCCGGTCGTGGGTTCCGGGTTCGCGCCTACGCGCGCCCCGGAATGACAAGGGTAGTGCCGGATCAAATTGCCCGACCGCCTACCGCTCCTCGATCGCCAGCACCGCGAAACTCGCAAGCCAGTGCTCGCCCATATAGTCGCCGGCGATATGCGGCAGCCCGGTTTCGAGATGCAGCCTTGCAGCGTCCGCGATGACCGGGCGCCGCACATCCCAATCCGGCAGCGCCGCAGCCAGCGCGCTCCAGCACCAGGCGCGGCTGAGATTGAGCCCGTCGAGATGCGCGATCTTGCCGTCGGTCCGGTCGGTCACGGTCGCCGGCTTGAACAGGATCGCCGGCTGCTGCTGCGCGATCCGTGGCAGGAAACGCTCGAACCAGGGCAGGAACTGTTCGGCCGGCAGCAGGCGGCGCATGCATTCGGCCTCGATCAGCGCCGATGACTGGAAATCGTCGCCGCTGGGCTCGCCCCAGGCCGGGCAGTCCTCGTCGGCGCCATACCAGCGCAGCGCCGTCTCGCGCAGCAGCGTCAGGAAGGCGCCGTCCCCGGTCGCGTCGGCATAATCGGCCGCCATCCGCAGGCCGAACGCCGTGTTGAAATGCGTGCCGACCCGCACCGGATAGGTCGCGATCGGCAGGAAATCGCGGAAGCGCTGGGCGAAGGCCTCGGCGAGCGGTTCCAGCGCCCGGCTCCAGCGCCCGTCATCGAGCCCATTCAGCTCTGAGGCAAGCTTCAGCAGCCAGCCCCAGCCATAGGGCCGCTTGAAGCCGCGCGCCGTCGGCTGAGCGAGATAGGCGCATTCGATCGCGATCTTCTCCGGGACGAGCTGCGCATCGAACAGCGCGACGATATCGGCAGCCGCCTCCATCGTCGGATAGCGCCGCAACAAACGCGCCAGCATCCAGTAGCTGTGCACGCAGGAATGCCAGTCGTAGCTGCCATAGAACACCGGATGCAGCTGGCTCGGCGTCTGCGCGTCCTGCGGCCCGGCCAGCGTATGGTCCGGCTTGTTCGGGTATTCGCGGCGGACATGGCCGAGCGCGATGCGGGCAAAACGCTGGGCGATCTCTTCGGTCAGCTTGGGGGTGGTCATGAAGTGGCTTTCTCCGGCGTGGCCCAGCGTATCAGGAATGCGATCAGGCGGGGGGTCATGTAGATCGGAAACTGCGTTGCGGCGAAGAAAAGTGCGATGGTCGGCGAGGTCGAGGCGCCGAGCGCCGACCAGACCAGCCCGACATTGCGATTGCCCAGGATCAGGCCGATGCCGAGCCGCTCAGCTAAGGTGCCTGGCAACAGCGCCGCGCCGAGCCCCTGCAGGGCGAGATTGCAGGCGAAGGCGAGCGCGATACAGGCAAGGGCGACCATGGGCTCCGCCTCGATCTGGGCGCGCACACCCGCCATCGTCGATGTCGCGAAGATCAGGAGCGCGGCCAGGACCAGTCCGTCGATGGCATCGGCATGGCGTTTCAAGGTTCCTGCCGCGCGGCTCCTCAGGGTCAGCGCGACGCCGCCCGCTCCGGCAGTCAACACGAACAGCCGCAGCGCCAGTTCGACCGGTTCAAACGCAATCCCGGCGAACCATGACGCCAGCAGCGGTACGCTCAGTGGCGCCAGCGCCATCGACAGCAGGGTGACCGCAAGCGGGATCGTCGCATCGAGCCCCAACATGCGTGCCACGGCGGCCGTGCCACCCGATGGCGGCGCGCAGACCGCGAGCACCATGGCAAGGGCCAACTCAGGACCCACGCCTGTGAGGTGAGCGGCCATCCCGACCAAGACAGGGCAGACCAGCATCACCACGACCGGCAACAGAGCCGAGAAGCGCGGCTGCTGCAGCGTCCGCATGAAATCGGCCGCATTTACCCGGAGCAGCGTGCCGAGCACGATGACGAAGATCGACACCGCCATTGCCGGACGAACGGCTTCGGCCAGAGCCGGAAAGGCAAGCCCGGCGAGCACGCCGACGATCAGCAGGGTCGGCCCGCGCGGCATAAGGCGCAGAAGGGTACTCGTCATGCGGCGTCCGGCCCATTGATCGTGTCGGGCGTACGCTAGGTCGAGCGATTCCATTATTGAAATCGATTTTTGATATCTGCATCATTGTTCAAATGAATTTAGCCGCCATCGATCTCAACCTGCTGGTGGCCTTCGAGGCCTTGATGGAGGAGCGCCACGTCACGCGCGCGGCGAGCCGCATCGGGCTGGCGCAGCCCTCGATGAGCAGCGCACTCAGACGGCTGCGTGATCTGTTCGGCGACGAGCTCTTCCTGCGCGGCCCCGGCGGCATGCAGCCGACCGACAAGGCGCTGGCTCTGGCACAGCCGATCGGCGCGGCGCTGGAGCAGATCCGCGGCGCGCTCGCGCCCGGACAGGGCTTCGACCCGTCCACCTCGCGGCGGCGCTTCACGATTGCCGTGACGGATTATGGCGACCTCGTCATCGTTCCGGCCCTCGTCGCGCTGCTGCGCCGGGAAGCGCCGGGCGTCGATCTTGCGGTACGTCCGATCACGGACGCCGCGGCGGCTTTGGCGAAGCTTGAACGCGGCGAACTCGACGCCTTGATCGGCGGCCATCTCCCGGATTCATCGACGAGCCTGCGCCAACAGTTGTTCGAGGAGCGCTTCGTCTGCATCCGCGATCGGAACCATGCCGCCGGCTCGGCCGCTCTCGACATCGGCGAATATGCCGCCCTGCCCCACGCCTTGTTCTCGGCGGCCGGCGGTGACGGTTTGCCGAGCGCGATCGACGACAGGCTGGCGCGCCAAGGCCTGAAGCGGCGCGTGGCGGTCACGCTCCCCCATGTCGTCGCGGTGCCCTTCACTGTCGCCGGCACCGATCTCGTGGCGACCATGGCCGAACGTGTGGCCCGGCGCTTCGCGGAGAGTGCCGGGGTTGCGGTACTGCCATTGCCGTTCGAGAGTCAGGCCTTCGCCATCGATCTCGTCCACGCCCGGCGCGCGCTGGCCGACCCTGCTCTGCGCTGGCTCGTCGAAGCCATCGCGAGAGTGGCCGTCTGATCCGCCATGGAACTGCAACCCCGCCATCTCCTGCCGTCGGGTCTCCTCGCCCGTTCGGCATGATCTAACCAAGCTAGCGCGTTCCCGCAGGCTTTGGCCGGCCGGGCAGCGCCGCCAAGACAATCCGTCAAAGGGGAAACGCCGTGGATCTGCCCGCCAACGCCTTCAAAGCCGCGCTGAAGCGCGGCGAGCTTCAGATCGGATTGTGGAGCAGCCTGTGCAGCCCGATCGTCTCCGAGATCATCAGCCAGAGCGGCTTCGACTGGATTCTGGTCGATACCGAGCATTCCCCCAACGAGCCGCCCGACGTTCTCGCCCAGTTGCAGGCCCTGAAGGGCGGCACCGCGACCCCGATCGTCCGGCCCGCCTGGAACGACGCGGTTCTGTTGAAGCGCCTGCTCGACATCGGCGTGCAGGCCGTGCTCGTGCCCTTCGTCCAGAACGCCAAGGAAGCGCGCAAGGCCGTCGCCGCCTGCCGTTATCCGCCCGCCGGCATCCGCGGCATCACGGTCAGCGGCCGCGGCAGCCATTACGGGCGCGTGCCGGACTATCTCAAGCGCGCCGATGGCGAGATCTGCGTGCTGGTGCAGGTCGAGACCGGCGAGGCGCTCGCCCGCATCGAGGAGATCGCCTCGGTCGACGGCGTCGACGGCGTCTTCATCGGCCCGGCCGATCTCTCGGCCTCGCTCGGCCATATCGGCAATCCCGGCCATCCCGAGGTTCAAGCCGCGATCCAGGACGCCGTGAAGCGCCTGACCGCGATCGGCAAGCCGGCCGGCATCCTGACGCCGTCCGAGCCCGATGCGCGCCGCTATATCGAATGGGGCTATCGCTTCGTCGCCGTCGGCTCCGACCTCGGCCTCATGACCAAGCATGCCGACGCGCTGGCCAAGGCTTTCGCCGGTCAGCGCTGATCGACACGCTGGGCTGTGTGAACACCGAGCAAAAGCGTTCTCGCCCCCTTGTCATTCCGGGGCGCGCCAAAGGCGCGAACCCGGAACCCACGACTGGGCAGGGCATCGCAAAGCCGGTTGTGAAGGGCTCACCCGGTCGTGGGTTCCGGGTTCTCCGCTGCGCGAAGCCCCGGAATGACAAAGGTGGTTCTCAGCGGCCTAGGCAGGCGCCCGCCTCAGCCCTCACTCGATCTTCACATTCGCCTTCTGCGCGACCTCGGCCCAGCGCTTGGTCTCGGAGGCGATATGGGCGGCGAACTGCTCCTGGCTCGACCCGACCGGATCGACGCCGAGCTTCTTCAACTGCTCGATCACCGCCGGCTCGCGCATGATCGCCTGTGTCTCGTTCGAGAGCTTGGCGACGATCTCCTTCGGAACGCCGGACGGCGCGAAGAACCCGTGCCAGGAGCTGGCATCGTAGCCCGGAATGAACTCCGACAGGGCCGGCAGGTCAGGGGCGACCGCGAGCCGCTTCGGCGTCGCTGTGGCGAGCGCGCGGATCTTGCCAGCCTGCACATGCGGCCAGGCGATGGTGATGTTGTCGAAGGTGATCTGGATCTGGCCGGAGAGCAGGTCCTGCGTCACCTGCCCGCTCGAGCGATAGGGCACATGCACCATGTCGGTGCCGGTCGAGACCTTGAACAGCTCGGCCGCCATATGGGTCGAGGTGCCCGCCCCCGACGAGCCGAAGGAGTACTTGTTCGGATTCTTTTTCAGGAGGTCGATGAGCTCCGGCACTGTCTTCGCCGGCAGATCGATATTGACCATTAGGATGTTGGGCACACTCGCTACCTGCGAGATCGGCGCGAAATCCTTGATGTGGTCAAATGGCAGCTTCGCATAGACGGCAGGGTTGATCGCGTGGCTCGACACCGTGCCCATGGTCAGCGTGTAGCCGTCTGCCGGAGCCCGGGCGACCGCGGCGACGCCGGTATTGCCGCCCGCGCCCGGCCGGTTCTCGACGATGAACTTGCCGCCGAGACGCTGTCCCAGCCGGTCGGCCAGGACGCGCCCGAGCAGGTCGGTGGTGCCACCGGCCGCGAAGGGCACGACGATGGTGACGACCTTGCTGCCGGGATAGTCGCCCTGCGCGAAGGCGGGCCCTGCTGCAGCCAGGCAGGCGGCGGCGATGATGGTCCTGCGCGTGATGCTCATCGGTTCGTCTCCCCATCGCGGACAATTCCGCCTGCACCTCATGACGGGCGCTTACCCAAGCGATAACACAGGATCGCAGATTTGAAATCTGAAATTTCAGATTGCTGGACACGCGGCTTTATGCTGTTTGATGGCCATGGCGCATGAGCCGGCAACCGCGGTGGAGCGGCTTCGGCAACGCGCCCCCGGAAGAACCATGTTGCAGCCTGCCGTAGAACCCGTCGCGCCCGATCTCCTGCGCTCTCTGCGCGAGCATGTCCACGAGCGCCTGCGCCGTGCCATCGTCGCCGGCCGCTTCCGCAATGGCGAGCGCCTGAACGAGCGCCATCTCGCCGAGATGCTCGGCGTCAGCACGACGCCGGTGAAGGACGCGATCCGCAAGCTCGAAAGCGAGGGGCTGGTTCGGACGGAGGCGCGCCGCGGCGTCTTCGTCGAGTTCTCGCCCCGGCAGGCGCTGGAGATGGCTCTCGGCCGCGCGGCGCTCGAAAGCGTCATGGCCCACATCGCCGCCAATCATCTGACCGAGGATGGCGCAGCCGAGCTCGGTCAACTGATCGCCGAGATGGAGCAGGCGACCGAACATGGCGATCTCGAAGACCTCGTCGCGCTGAACGAGACCTATCACCGCGCGATCCATCGCATCTCCGGCTGCACCTATCTTGAGCGCCGCCTCGACGGCCAGCGCATGTACGACCATGCCCAGCGCATTGCGCTGCATTCCGAACCGGACGAGCGCCGGAGGGGCTTCGAGGAACATCGCGACATCTTCGAAGCGCTCCTGGCGCGCGATCCCGCGCGCGCCGAACTCAGGATGCGCCGTCACATCGTCCGCTCGGCGAAGGCCCATGTCAGGCTGGTTTTCGGCGCGGATGCGGAGGGACTGGATTATGACGAATGACAAGGTCCGCCGCGCGCTGCGCGGCATTTCCGGCGTCCATGTCACCGCCTGGAAGGCGGATGGCGAGGCCGATTGGGCGCTGACCGGCAGGATCGTCCGGCGCATCGCGGAAGCCGGCATCCACAACATCGTCTCGGCCGGCAATACCGGCGAGTTCTACCCGATGACGACGGCGGAGGTGGAGCGCTCGCACGCAACCGCCGCCGAAGCCGCCGCCGGCAAGGCGCTGGTCACCGCCGGCATCGGGAGGTCTTTGCGAGAAGCGGTCGCGACCGGCAAGCTCGCCGCCAAGGCCGGCTGCGATGCCGCGATGGTGCATCACCCGCTGGATCCCTTCGCCGCGCCGCAATCGCAGGCCGATTACATCCTCGCCATCGCCGAGGCGCTGACGATTCCGCTTGTCGCCTATATCCGCTCGGACGCCATCGGCGTGAAGGACCTGATCCGCGTCGCGACCCATCCGAACGTTGCCGGGGTGAAATTCGCCTCGAACAACATGATGCTGCTAGCCGACTGCGTGCGCGAGACGGAAGGCTCCTCCGCCAACTGGATCTGCGGCCTCGCCGAGGGCTGGGCGGCACCCTTCTATGCGCTGGGTGCCCGCGGCTTCACCTCCGGCCTGATCAATGTCGCGCCGGAGCGCTCGCTCGCCGTCTGGCGCGCGCTGGAAGCCGGCGACTACGAAACCGCCCGCAGCGAGGTCGATGCCATCGCCGGCTTCGAGAAGCTGCGCACCAAATACGGCAACGGCGCCAACGTCACCGTGGTGAAGGAGGCGCTCGGCCTGCTCGGCACCGATGTCGGCCCGGTCCGCCTCCCCGGCCTGCCCGAACTGAACGAGGCCGAGCGGGCAGAGCTGCGCGGCATCGTGTCGAGCTGGGGTAGCCAGCGCGTCGCGGCGGAATAACCTCTGTCATTCCGGGGCATCGCGCAGCGATGAACCCGGAACCCACGACGGGGCGAGCCCTTCACAGCAGACGGACACCGTCTGACCCAGTCATGGGTTCCGGGTTCGGCTCTTCGAGCCGCCCCGGAATGACAAACCGTCGAACCAACGAAAAATCACCGAGGAAACGCCCATGTCCGCCCGCCCCCGCAAGACGCCCGAGACCCTGCGCAGCTGGCGCTGGTTCGGGGCGAGCGACCTGCGCTCCTTCGGGCATCGTTCGCGAGCCTTGCAGATGGGCTTCGGCCACGAGGAGTTCATGGGCAAGCCGGTCATCGGCATCATCAACACCTGGTCTGAGATCAACCCCTGTCACACCCATCTGCGCGACCGCGCGGAGGCCGTGAAGCGCGCGGTCTGGGCGGCCGGCGGCTTTCCGATCGAAATCCCGGTTATGTCGGTTTCCGAGCAATATCAGAAACCTACGACCATGCTCTATCGCAACTTCCTGGCGATGGAGACCGAGGAATCGATCCGCTCCCATCCGCTCGACGGCGCCGTGCTGCTCGGCGGCTGCGACAAGTCCACACCGGCCCTGATCATGGGTGCCTGCAGTGCCGGCCTGCCCTTCATCTTCGTGCCGGCCGGGCCGATGCTGCGCGGCAACTGGGCCGGCAAGGTGCTGGGCTCGGGGGCCGATGTCTGGAAATACTGGGCCGAGAAGGAAGCCGGCAACATCACCGACGACCAGTGGAAGGACATGGAGAGCGGCATCGCCCGCTCATACGGCACCTGCATGGTGATGGGCACCGCCGCCACGATGATGAGCCATGCTGAAGTGCTCGGCCTCACTTTGCCCGGCGCCTCCGCCATCCCCGCCGCCGACGCCGCCCATCCGCGCATGGCCGCGATGGCAGGCAAGCGCATCGTCGAGATGGTCTGGGAAGACCTGACGCCCGACCGGATCCTGACCCGCAAGAGCTTCGAGAACGCGCTGACCGTGCATATGGCCGTCGCCGGCTCGACCAACGCGATCATCCATCTCGTCGCCATGGCTGGCCGCGCCGGCGTGCCGCTGACGCCGGACGATTTCGACGCCTTCTCGCGCAATGTTCCCGTCGTCGCAAACCTGCGCCCCTCCGGCGATTTCCTGATGGAGGATTTCTTCTATGCCGGCGGCCTGCCTGCCCTGCTGAAGCAGCTCGAAAGCAAGCTCCACACCGACGCGATGACAGTGACCGGCAAGCCGATCGCCGAGACCATCGCACTCGCCCAAGTCTATGACGACAACGTCATCCGCCCGCTCGACAAGCCCGTCTCGACCGCGAACGGCCTCGCCGTCCTCAAGGGCAACCTCGCGCCAGACGGTTGCGTCATCAAGCCCTCGGCCGCCGAGCCGCGCCTGCTCAAGCATTCAGGCCCGGCGCTGGTCTTCGAGCATTACGATGCGATGATGCAGGCCGTAAACGACGAGAACCTCGACGTGACCGCCGACCACATCATGGTCCTCAAGAACTGCGGCCCGGTCGGCGGCCCCGGCATGCCGGAATGGGGCATGCTGCCGATCCCGAAGAAGCTCTTGAAGCAGGGCGTGCGCGACATGCTGCGCATCTCGGATGCCCGCATGTCCGGCACCAGCTACGGCGCCTGCATCCTCCATGTCGCGCCGGAGGCCTATATCAAGGGCCCGCTCGCGGCGGTGCAGACCGGCGACATCATCAGCGTCGATGTCGAGGCGCGCAGCATCTCGGTTAACCTGACCGAAGCCGAAATCGCCGCCCGCCTCGCCGTCTGGACGCCGCCGGACCGCGACTATCCGCGCGGCTGGGGCAAGATGTCGGCGGCCCACATCCGCCAGGCCGACAAGGGCTGCGATTTCGATTATCTGGAGGGGACGGCAAAGGTGCCGGAACCCGAGATCCACTGATGCAGGATATCCGCGACATCGAGCGCGTCGCCATCATCGGCGCCGGGCTGATTGGCAGCTCATGGGCTGCGCTCGCCATGGGCCACGGCCTGAACGTCTCAGCCTATGATCCAGCCCCCGGCGCGGAGGAACGGTTCCGCCATGCCGTCGAGCGTGCCCGCGGGCAGCTCGCCGAGCTCGGCTTGGCCAATACCGGCCAATACGAGTTCACCACCGATCTCGACGAAGCTCTGCAAGGCGTTGATTTCGTTCAGGAGAATGGACCAGAAAACGAAGGCGCCAAGCGTGAACTCCTCGCCCGGCTCGATGCGGCGTTGCCGCCTGAAGTGATCATTGCCAGCAGTACCTCGGCCCTGCTGCGCAGCGCGATCGTCGCCGATTGCCGGGACAAGCGCCGGGTGATCGTCGCGCATCCCTTCAACCCGCCGCATCTCGTGCCGCTGGTCGAGATCGTCGGCGAAGACGAGGCGGTGGTCGCAAAGGCTGCCGCATTCTATCGCAGCCTCGACCGGCGCCCGGTCATCCTCCAGCGCGAGATGCCCGGCCATGTCGCCAACCGGCTGGCCTCAGCGCTCTATCGCGAGGCCGTCCATCTGGTCGAGCAGGGCGTCGCCAGCGTCGCCGAGATCGACGCCGCGCTCTGCAACGGCCCCGGCCTGCGCTGGGCGCTGATGGGTCCGCACATGACCTATCATCTCGGCGGTGGCGAAGGCGGCATCGCCGGCTATCTCGCCCATCTCGGGCCGAGCCAGGTGCGGCGCTGGCAATCGCTCGGCACGCCCTCGCTGGACGAAAACGTCCAGCACAAGATCATCGAAGGTGTTGCCGAGGAAGCGGCCGGGCGCACGATCGCACAGCTCGAGGAACGTCGCGACGAAGGGCTCCTTGCCCTGCTGCGCGCCCGCAAGCTCGTCAGCGAGTGAGCCTCACAATTCCGCGTCGAAGGTGATGGCATCGAAAGCCGCCCTCACCCGTCCGAGCGCCTGCGCGGTGACATAGGCATAGGCCCGCTCGGGCGACTGCGCGACGACGCCCCGGTCGGTGCCCTGTACATTGATCTCCAGCGAGACCGTGGCCGTCACGCTCGGCGTCGCCCGCATCGGCACCGGCAGGGCAAAGCTCTGCCGGCTCGCTGCCGCTGCGGCCTGATAGGCGTCGATCAGCACCTGCCCGTCCTGCTTCAGGTAGTAGCGCCAGCACAGCATCTGCTCGACAGAGAGCGGCCGTGCCGCCCAGTTCGTGGCAATCCGCCCACGCTCCAGCTTGATCCGTGCGAAGTTGACCGCGCCCGCGCTCGGCGAGAGCCGCACCGACAGCACGCCGGTGTCGCCCACAGCGGGCGTCAGCGTCACCGAGCGGCGCCCCACCCCCGCTGTGATCGTACCGGACTGGCTACCGATGGTGACTGCGAGGCTGCCGCCGCTGAGATCATCGACCGAGAGCGTCAACGGCAGCCCGGCGAATGAAGCGAGCCCCCAGCACGCCGGCTCGACCGGCTGGATAATGGCTCCAGAGGTCAGGGTGATCGTGAAACCACTGAGAGAGAGATTGGCGCCGCCGGTCGCCGCCTTCCAGCGATCGAAGCCGTAGACGCCGGCCGCCAGCGCACCGCCCGCAAAGCCGCGCTGGTTGATCGCCATGTCGCCATTGACCAGCAGGTCGGCTCCCGCTGCCCAGGGCGAGCCCGGCAAGGCGACGTCCCCCGACGCGCGATCGATGGCCAGCGCATCATGCCAGGCCGAGCCGTCTGCGCTGACCTTCAACCGGAAGTCGTCGTCGCCGGCGAGGCCGAACTCGGCCCGGCCCGACCAGTTGCTCTGGAACAGCAGGCTCGCGGTGTTGCCGGCCGCGTTCTTGTTGATCTTCAGGCGGTGATCGCCGCCGGCATGGTTGAACAGGCTGGCATCCGAGGACAGGGCAAGGCGATTGGTCGTATCCGCGGTCGCGTTCACGCCCCAGCGCTCGGCGCCGAGGCCGCTGAGCGGGCTGTCACGGCGCCACTCCGTGCCGGTCCAGAGATTGTGCTCGGCCTCGTCGACCACCCAGGCCTGCCAGCCGGCGCGCGGCACGAGAAAGGTCCAGCCGCCATCCTCGAACAGCGCGACCTGATTGGTACGGCCGGCGAAGGCGCCGCTGCCACCGGCCGGCACGATATAGGCCGAGAGCACGGTCGGCGAAGCCGGCGGCGCGGCCAGCGTCCGGCTATCGACCGTGAGGTGGATCAGCCCGTCCAGCCGGATCAGGGCATCGTTATGGGTGACATGTTTCTGTGCCTGCCCGGCAGCGAGCAGCGGCAGCGAAAGACGGGGCGTATCGGTCATGGGGCCTCGCGGAAGGGAACGCAGCGCTTGGCTGCCGCGAGGCGATGATGCGGCCGGTCCGGGTCACCGGGGATAAGTTGCTCGAATGCGCATCCGGCGCGGTCTACCCGCGCGACTGTCATTGCGAGCGCAGCGAAGCAATCCAGGGGGGACTGGGCCGAAGCATTCCACCCAGTCCCCCTGGATTGCTTCGTCGCTACGCTCCTCGCAATGACGGCCCGGTCAAGCCGGGAGCGTCAACCAAAGCGACGCGGCCTCAAGCCAGCGTGGAACCAGTTGATCAGCGAATAGATGTCGTGGACCGGAAGCCCGGTCGCCGCCTGCACATCGGCCGCATAGGGCGGCATGTTCGTGCATTCCAGCACGATCGCGCCGACATCGGGATGGCGGGCGACGAGATCGAGCGCCGCCTGCACCACGTCCTGCCGGGCGAGCTCGACATCCATGTCGTCCTTCTCGGCCTTGATCAGGACGCGGAAGAACTCCCTGCCGTTCTCGGTGCCTGTAACGGGGGTATCGAGCGGCACGCCGGCCGCTTCCAGATGCTTCGGCGTCAGCGTCGCCGCCGAGACCGTGACGACGCCGACGCGCTTGCCCGGCGGCAGCGTCGCCTGCACCCAGGGCACCTGCATCAGCGAGGAGGTCGCGACCGGCACGCCGACGGCGGCCGCAAGCTCGCGCTGGAACAGCGAGAGGAAGCCGCAATTGGTGGTGATCGCCTCGGCGCCGAGCCGGACGAGATCGCGCGCGGCCTCGATGAAATCCGGCAGCAGCCCGGCCGCACCCTTGAGCACCACCTTCTCGGGGCTGGCGCCGCCGACCACACGATACAGCACCGGGAACGGCCAGGTCGTGCCATTGCCCATATCGCCGGGAATCCGCGGAAACCGCGCCTCCAGCATCAGGATACCCAGCGGAACGCCATAGATCGCCTTCCCGCCACGCGCGATCCGCGCCGCCTGGGGCGCTGCGAGAATATCGGTCATCATCTCTCCCGTCTGCCGGTGCATCGCCATGCTAGCCGCAGAATCGACGCTCCGTCACCGGACAGCATGTCGGCATGGACGAAGATGAAAAGAAACTTCATCGACTTCGGTCAAAACTCTCGTTGCTGCCATTGCCTCGTCGTTTTTGCATCGCCATAAGACCGGCTTCCGTCCTGCTCTCGTGCGATTTCGCCGGCGCTGGTCCGCATCTTGCCTGCACGCCTTGCCCTTCGCCCGGAGTCCCCCTTGAAGCTGTCGCTCGAAAAGCTGCGCCGTATCGCCGTGCTGCTCGGTTGGGCCTTCGTCCTGGTGATTGCCGTCGCGACGCTCTCGCCGATCGAGGCGCGCCCGCATGTCCCGATGCTGGGCGCCAATGCCGAGCGCTTCCTGTCCTATTTCGCCGCGGGAGCGGCGCTGGCCTTCGCCTATCCCCGCCGGCGCTGGCTGGTCCTGGCCGGCATCATCGCCTTCGCGATCGGGCTGGAATGGCTCCAGACCTGGGAAGCCACGCGCCACGGCCTGCCGCGCGACGCGATGGTGAAGATCGCCGGCGCCGCGCTGGGCAGCGGCTTCTCCGTCTGGTTCGATCTGGTGATGCAGCGCTTCCGCAAGCCGGCCTGACTCAATCCGGCACAATGCCTGCCGACGCCTGTCCGCGAGGCGTCTCTTTTCCTCCCGCCGCCCCTGCCGCCGCGCCGAATTGACCCCGGCGACGCCGGCACGCGGCTTGCCACTCTGCTCCCGATGATGGTCCGGCGCCGGCGCAATGTGCCGAAACGGAACGTGCGCCAGCCGGCTGGGGGAAGAGATGAGCGTCAACGACATGAGCGGCCTGCCGCAAGCCCTGCCCGACAGCGGTTCGGGACTCTGGCGCCTCTGGCTTGGCCCTCTGACGGCAGCGAGCGATGCGGTCGTGGTCGCCGCCCTCGTCTATCTCGTCGCCTTTGCCTATTATCTCGGAGGCGGCACGGGCGCGCCGGGCATCGACCGCTCGACGCCGGAACTGGCTGCGATGCTGGCGACCCTGTTCGTCTTCGTCAATCTGATGCGTGGCCGCTATCAGATCGGGAACTATCTCTCGATCCGGGGGCAGATCGGCTCGGCCTTCGCCGTCTGGAACATCACGATGGTCGCCTTCCTGGCCGTGCTTTTCCTCGCGAAGATCGCAGACCATTATTCGCGGGCCGTCATCGTCGCGACCTATCTCTCCGGCATCCCGGTCATCGCCCTCTCCCGTTCGGCGGTCGTCAGGCTGGTCGCAGCCGGCAGCCACGCCGGCCGGATCACGGCCGAGCGCGCCTTCCTGATCGGGCGCGAGGCGAACATCATGTCCTTCGTGTCGCGTCACAAGCCCTGGCATATGGGCTTCGCTGTCACCGATGTCGCATTCCTGAAATCGTCGGGCGAAACCGGCTCGACCGCGCTGGCCGCCGATCTGGCCGCCGCCGTGGCGAATTGCCGGGCGAAGCGGCCGGATGCCGTCTTCATCGCCGTTCCCTGGGCCGAGCAGGAGACCATCTCGGCTTGCGTCGATGCCTTCATGAACCTGCCGGTCGCGATCCATCTCGCGCCGGAACCGATCATGGAACGCTTCAGCGGGACACATGTCGTCCATACCGGCACCCTGTCGAGCCTGCGCTTGACCCGCCAGCCGCTTTCCACGGCAGAGATCGCGATCAAGCGTGCCTTCGACATCGTGGCTGCCTCCTGCGGCATCGTCCTGACCCTGCCGCTTCTGCTTCTGGTCGCGGCGTTGATCCGGCTCGATTCCCCCGGTCCGGTGCTGTTTCGCCAACGACGCTACGGCTTCAACCAGCAGGCTTTCCGGATCTTCAAGTTCCGCACGATGACCACGACCGATGACGGCCAGGTCGTCATCCAGGCCAAGCGCAACGATCCCCGGATCACGCGCCTCGGCCACCTGCTGCGACGCTACAATCTCGACGAGCTGCCGCAGCTCCTGAACGTTATCGCCGGTGACATGTCGCTCGTGGGACCGCGTCCGCATGCGCTGGCACATGATATCGAGTTCGAGCGCAAGATCGCCAATTATGCCCGCCGCCACAACGTCAAGCCCGGCATCACCGGCTGGGCCCAGGTCAACGGCCTGCGCGGCGAGACCGATACCGACGACAAGATGGCCCGGCGCGTCGCCTACGATCACTGGTATATCGACAACTGGTCGTTCTGGCTGGATATCACGATCCTGTTCCGGACCGTTCTGAGCCGGAAGGCCTTTTCCAACGCGCGCTAAGGTCTGCGATCAGCGCTTGCCGCTGCGGCCCCGCGGGATCGCCGGGTCGCGCGCGGCTCGGCCCGGCGCAGGCTCTGCCCCAGGACGATACGGGCGAATTGCAGGCCGGCCTTTGCCGCAGCGCCGAACCCGCGCAGCCGCGCCGGAACGAACAGGCCGCGCAGGCTCCGCCTCGAGCCTGAGGCGAAATCGGCAAAGCTTCCCGGCAGGTTGAACCGCCTCCCGTAAATGCCCGTCACCACGCATTGCGCGCAGAACAGCCGGAAGCGCGCGTCCGGGAGATCGCTGACGATCGCATCCGCGTCCGCCGCTGCGATATGGTTGAGAACGGCGCGGTCGATCGGCCCGGCAAAGTCGGCATCGCAGATGCCGGCGATCCGCAGGCCCGGAAAGGTCGACGCGATCCGCTCCCGCAGCGCATAGACCGTGCGGCTGTCGCCGCCGAACAGGAAAATGCTGCAGTCGCGTTCGGCGCAGTCACGCAGGAGGCCGGCCATCCCGACGGCCTCGCCCGCCCGCCCGGGCGCAGCGCGATCGCCGATCTTGCCGTGAATGATGCCCGACTGCACGCTCGCCCCGAGATGGCTACGGTTGGCGTCCCGATGCGACCGAGGCGCAACGCATCAAGATGCCTGCTTCCCTCCGCAGGCACCTGGCACGATGTGACAAATTTTAACGATGCCTACCGTTGCGTCAATGCACTCCGCCGGCGGCTTCGCAGAGGCCAGCCGACGGGACCGACCCAGCCTGCGTCCGATCAGACAAAATGGCGCCAGAGCGCCCGGCCGAGCCAGAGGCTCCATCCGACGACGATGGTCACGGCCAGCAGCGACGCCCCGACGATCAGGGAACGGCCGATCAGGATGCTGGCGACGCTCTCCTCGAGGTCCGGCTTGTTGTCGTTCGCCGCCTGCAGGCGACGACCGAGGCTGGAAGCCTGAACAGGCGCCGGGAACTGTCGCACGCGCTCGGGCCGCATGGAACTCTCTCGTAAAGTTACGCAGGCATTAAACGCACGCCCTTATCAATGATCGAATTCGCAACAAAATAAAAGCACAAGATGCGAGCCCTCCCCAGCCTGGAGAGGCCATCACCGCGACGGCCCGTACCCTAGCCGCCATATTGCGTGTCGGAGACCTGTTCCATCCAGTCGACGACCTTGCCGTCCTGAACCTCCTGGATCGCGATATGCGTCATCGCCGTGGCCGGAGAAGCGCCGTGCCAGTGCTTCTCCCCAGGCGGGAACCAGACGACGTCGCCCGGCCGGATCTCCATGATCGGCCCGCCCCAGCATTGCGCGCGGCCGAGGCCGGCCGTCACGATCACCGTTTGGCCGAGCGGATGCGTATGCCAGGCCGTGCGGGCGCCGGGCTCGAAGGTGACACTCGCACCCTGAACGCGTTCGGCCGCATGGGGATTGCAGAGCGGGTCGATTCGGACGGCTCCGGTAAACCAGTCCGACGGCCCCTTCCCGGAAGGCCGTGATCCGGCGCGCGTGATATCCAAGGGAACTCTCCTCGCTTCTGTTCGAGCTTTCGGAAAGCATGCCGCCGCGGAGGCCGGGAATCCAGTGCGTTACCCTTGCCCCACGCCTGCGTCGACCGACCTTCCTGCTCGAGGCGCAGGGTCGGCCGCAGGGACGTCGAGCCGCGCCCGCGCCGAAAGCGACAATCCCCGGCGCGAAGGACGACCTCCCAGGGCGAGCATGCCCGCCGCTTCCTGCGTCTCGCCGATGTCGGGTTGGTCGCCTGTGCTCCCTGAGAGCGCATCCGTGGCATCGCCATGCATCCTCGTCGCTGCTTCGGCAGGGCGACGCAAAGCCGCAGATCCAGGCCGGCAAGTACGCGCGACAATGGCTGAAACAGGCTTGACCTTACCATGGAGGGAAGGTGCAGGCTGCGCTCATCGACAGTCAGGAACGACACGCCATGTGCTCTTGCCAACAGCATGCGACCACCACCTCGACGGAGGCCCAGCCCTCCGCCGATACCGTCAGCCTCCGGGTCGACGACATGACCTGCGGCCATTGCGCCGGCAGGATCGAACAGGCCATCAAGGGCGCGTTTCCGGGCGCGACCGTCAGCGCGGATCCGGCTTCGAAGCTGGTCACGGTGCAGGGGGGCGGCGATTTTGCCAGTATCGGCACAGTCATCGCCGCCGCCGGCTATACGCCCGCTGCGGTCCCGGCCCGCTGAGATCACGACCCAGGAGGTCATTTTGACAACTGAACGCTTCCTCTCCCGCCGCAAGCTCATCGCGGGAGCCGCGCAAGCCGCGACGGCGTTCGCCCTCGCGCCGTCGGCGCTGGCCGCCGAGACGTTCCCGAAGATGATCGTCACGCGCGACCCGAACTGCGGCTGCTGCGGCAGCTGGGTCACGCATGCGAGGGCGGCGGGCTTTGCAGTCGAGGTGGTCGAGGTGCCCGATGTCGCGCCGCTGAAGGCGCGGCTCGGCGTGCCTGATCCGCTGGCCTCCTGCCACACGGCCGAAATCGGCGGCTATGTCGTGGAAGGCCATGTTCCGGCCGAAGCGATCAAGCGCCTGCTCGCCGAGCGCCCCAAGGCGACGGGTCTCGCGGTCGCCGGCATGCCCGTCGGCTCGCCCGGCATGGAAGTGGCCGGGCAGCAGCCCGACACCTATGACGTCATAATCTTCTCGGCCGGCCGGCAGAACGTCTTCGCGCGCTATCGCGGGCTGCAGCAGGTCTGAACCTGCCGCAGCGCGGCTCACTCAGGCCGGGCGCGGATGGCTTCCGCGCCCATCCGGCGAGACTCCGGGAAAGCGCCCGAGCTTCGCGACGTGCTTCTGGACAAGCGTCTCGCCGAAAGCGGTCGGCCGCATGGCCGGTGCGCGGTCGTGGATCGCGATGCCCGCCCGCGCGCCGAAGACGCGCTTGCCGTAGCAGATCAGACTCTCCAGCGACTGCATGATGAAGACGACAGCCGGCAGCGCGTCGCGATAGGCGAGATCGGCCGCCGCCTCGTCCCCAGCCTTGAAGCTCTCATAGGCGTGGACCATGAAGTCGATGACGTCGGGCGCCAGGATCATGCCGACGCAGCCGGCGCGCAGGTTCTCGATCAATTCCAGCCCGCCGCGCCCGTTCATGATCGGCAGCCGGTTCTCGGTCGTCTCGATCAGTTGCGCGATATCCGTCGCCGGCCCCTCGCCCTTCACAAGCGCGATGTTGGGATGCTGCGCGACGAGATCGCGGATATCGCCCGCCGACAGGCCCCGCCCCATATAGGCCGGCGCGTTCTGGATCGCGACGGGCAGGCTCGTGGCCTCGGCCACCCGCCCGAAGAAGCGGATGTATTCGGCCGCGCCGAAGCTGCCGACCATCGGCGGCTGGAGGATGACCCAGTCGGCCTTCACGGCCTCGGCCGCCCGCACCTGCTCGATCTGCTCGCCAACGGATGAGCCGTAGATCGTGAAGGCCAGCGGCCTGCGCCCGGCGACATCCTCCGAGGCCCATTCCATCACGGTCCGCCGCTCAGTGACGGTGAGTTTCGAGACCTCGGTCGCGAGCCCGAGCGCTGCAATGCCGTGAACGCCGAGCCCAAGGCAGACCTCCACCTGTCGCCGCATGGCCTGCCGGTCCAGACGCTCCCCGGCGTCGAACAGCGCGTAGAGAATCGCATGGATCCCGGTGAAGGCCGTCGTCATGGTCGCTTTCCCCAGCGTCTCAATGATCTGATGTTAAACATCAGATGAATGGTTGCACGCAAGCGGCGACCGTGACAATCTTGTCGTCGCGGAAGGGCGCGAAACATGCAGAAGCGCAGCAAACCTGGAAAGATCGGAGCGATGGTCCAGGCTCTCGGAGCCGCGATCGTGCGCGGCGAGATCGCCTCGGGAACCGTGCTGCCGCCGGAATTCGAGCTGGCGGAGCGCTATGGCGCCGGCCGCAGCGTCGTCCGCGAAGCCGTGAAGATTCTGACGGCCAAGGGCCTCCTGAGCGTACGGCCGCGCCATGGCACACAGGTGCGCCCGCTCCACGAATGGACCCTGCTCGATCCCGACGTGCTCGGCTGGATGCGCAGCGAGGACGGGCTCGACCACAACCTCCTGCTCGCACTCGAAGAGACCCGCGCGATCATCGAGCCCGAGGCTGCGGCGCTGGCGGCCGTGCGTGCGACGCCCGACGATCTCGCCCGCATTCGCGCCGCCCTGACCGCGATGGAAGCGGACCAGAACAGCCCGCAGGCTGCGATCGCCGCCGACAAGCGCTTCCATCTCGCGATCCTCGACGCGACCAACAACCCGATCCTGCGCAGCTTCCGCGGCGCGATCGAAGCGATCCTCAGCGCCATGTTCGACTTCACCGTCGATGTCTTCGCCGGAAACCTGGCGAACCACTCAGCCGTGCTCGACGCGATCGCGGCCGGCGAGGCCGACCGGGCGCGTGAGGCGATGCGGCAGGTGCTCGGCTACACGCGCGGCCACATGCTTTCCAGCCCGATGCTCGCGGGCGGAGAAAAACCAAGAAAATCAGAACCGGGAGAAACGTCATGAAGATCAGAACGATGCTGCTTGCCGCCACCGTTGCGGCTCTCGCCTTCCCCGCTTCCGCCGCTTGGCCCGAGCGGCCGCTGACCCTGGTCGTGCCCTGGGCTGCCGGCGGCGGCACGGATGCGGTCGCGCGCATCCTGGCGGCGGGTCTTGAGAAGGAGCTCGGCAAGCCGGTGAACGTCGTCAACCGGACGGGCGGCGGCGGCGTTGTCGGCCATACCGAGATGGTCAATGCCAAGCCCGACGGCTACACGATCGGCCTCGCGACGGCCGAGGTCACGACCTATTACTGGTCGAACACCGCGCCCTTCACCTACGAGAAGCTGACCCCGCTCGCGCTGGTGAATTTCGACTCGGCTGCCTTCAACGTCGCTGCCAATTCGCCCTGGGGCGACCTGCGTGCCGCGCTGGACGACATCAAGAAGCAGCCCGTCGGCCACTACAAGCTCTCGGGCATGGCTGCGGGTGCCGCCTATCACCTCGCCTTCGCCGGCCTGCTCCAGCTCGAGGGCATCAACCCCAAGAGCGTCGCGGTCGTCCCGAGCCAGGGCGCGGCGCCCGGCTTCCAGGAGCTGGCCTCGGGCGGCGTGCAGATCGTCCCATCCTCGCTGCCGGAAGGCAAGGCGATGTTCGATGCCGGCCGCGTCAAGGCGCTCGCCGTGATGTCGAAGGAGGTGATCTCGGCCTTCCCGAAGGTGCCGACCGTCAAGCAGGCGATCGGCAAGGAATACGAGGGCGGCACCTGGCGCGGCCTCGCGGCTCCCGCCGGCCTGCCGGCAGACATCACCGCTCGCCTCGTCGAGGCGACGGACAAGGTCGCCAATTCCGACGCCTACAAGAACTTCCTCGCCGAGCGCGGCTTCGGTTACGCCTTCGCCAAGGGCCCGGCCTTCGGCACCTTCCTCGCGACCCAGCACAAGAACAACGGCGAGATCATGGGCGCGCTCGGCCTGCGCCTGCGCCAGTAGACGCAAGCCGATCACCGCCTGATCGGGGCGCGGCGGCCGCCGCCGCGCCCGCCATCGCCGCAACACCGGACGCATCATGAAGTTCAACGATCTCTTCGCGGGGCTCGTCGTCCTCGCCTTGTCAGGCCTCGTGGCCTTCGCCTCGTGGAACCTGCCCAACCCCTCCGAGCAGCCGCTCGGCCCCTCGGCCTTTCCGCTGATCCTCGCGGGATTGCTGGCGCTCTGCGCCGCGATCCTCGCTGTCAACGGCGCTCGCGCGACCAATGCCGGCCCTCTGGTCGGCCTCGCCGACTGGGCCCGCAGCGGCACGGCGGTGCTGCGCCTGCTGCTCGTTCCGGCCGCGGTGATCTTCTACATGCTCTGCGCCGAGCCGCTCGGCTTCCTGATGGCGGCGGCGGCGATCCTGGTCGTGCTCTTCGTCGTCGGCGGCACGAAGCCGCTCCAGGCGATCGGCTTCGCGCTTGCGACCGCGCTCGCCATCCACTCGATCTTCTATCTCGGCCTCGGCGTGCAATTGCCCTGGGGACCGCTCGAACCCTTCCGCTGGTGACCCGCCATGCTTGACGCCTATGTCACCGCGCTCGGGATGGTGCTCGATCCCTATGTTCTCTTCGTCATCACCGCCTCGGCGATCTATGGCCTCGTCGTCGGCTGTATCCCCGGCCTCTCCGCCACCATGGCGACCGCCCTGCTGGTGCCGCTGACCTTCTTCATGCCGCCGGTTCCGGCCATCGCCGCCATCGTCACCACCTCGACCATGGCGATCTTCTCCGGCGACATCCCAGGCTGCCTGCTGCGCATCCCCGGCACGCCGGCCTCGGCGGCCTATGTCGATGATTCCTACAAGATGACGCTGCAGGGCAAGCCTGAGCTCGCGCTCGGCATCGGCCTATGGTTCTCGGTGCTGGGCGGCTTGTTCGGCACGGCGGTGATGATGGTCGCCTCCCCCGCCATCGCCGATTTCGCATTGGGCTTCGGCTCGGTCGAGTTCTTCTGGATCGTCATGCTCGGTTTGGGCGGCGCCGTCTTCATCGGCTCGTCGACACCGTTGAAAGCCTGCATCTCGCTGCTCATCGGCCTGATGATCGCGATGATCGGCATGAACAACCCGGCCGGCCAGCCGCGTTTCACCTTCGATTCCACCGAGATGCTCGGCGGCGTCTCGCTGATCCCGATGATGGTCGGCATGTTCGCCTGCTCGGAGGTGATGCGCCACATGATCTCGGACAGCAGCGCACCGCAGGTCGTGGTCAAGAAGATCGGCCCGATCTTCGCCAATATGTGGCGGCTGACCAAGCAATATCCCTGGCAGCTCATCCGCGGCAGCGCGCTCGGCACGGTCATCGGCATCCAGCCGGGCAGCGGCGCCGACATGGCGGCCTGGATGTCCTATGCGATGAGCAAGCGCTTCTCGAAGGAGCCGGAGAAATTCGGCACCGGCCATCCCGAGGGGCTGATCGAGGCCGGCGCCTCCAACAACTCCTCGCTGGCAGGCGCCTGGATTCCGGCGCTGGTCTTCGGCATCCCCGGCGACTCGATCACCGCCATCGCCATCGGCGTGCTGATGATGAAGAACATGGCGCCGGGGCCGACGATCTTCGTCAACGCCCCCGAGAACGTCTATGCGCTCTTCCTGGTCTTCGTGATCGCGAACCTGCTGATGCTGCCGCTCGGCTGGGCGATCATCAAGATCGCGACGCGGGTGCTCTCCGTGCCCCGGCGCGTGCTGATGCCGATCATCCTCGTCTTCGCGATCGTCGGCTCCTACGCGATCAACAACGCGCTCTTCGACGTCGGCGTCATGCTCGCCTTCGGCTTGCTGGCCTTCGTGCTGGAGGAGAACGACTTCCCGGTCGCGCCGGTGATCCTCGGCGTCGTGCTGGGCCCGTTGCTGGAGGAATACTTCATCAACTCGATGATCAAGTCCGACGGCCGATTGATCGGGCTGGTCGACCGGCCGATCGCCGCGGTGCTGGCGGCGATCACGATCGGCATCATCGGCTGGACGGTCATCGCTTCGATGCGGGCGGGCAAGCACGACAAGGAAACGGCGCGGAGCTGAACCGGCCCGCCGGATCAGGCCGCGGCCACCTTGGGCGCGGTGCCGAGTGCCGCTTCCGGCTGGCGCATCTCGTTCGCAGCCCGGACGGCGGCCAGCACGCGTCAGCTACCGCTTCTGAACAGCGGGATCTGATCGATCTTCCAGAAAGGGCGGAATCGCTAGGGGCTCCGCCCTTTCCGCGTTCGGCAGGCGTCATCGGTCGAATGGAGGAAGCCGGACATCAGCCGTCGCGGGCGGAACCGCCCTGCCGGTCGGCCGTGCATCCGGACCGATAAGTGGTTTACGGCCCGGCCGAACTCAAGCAAGGGTGTGGCAGCCGTTTCGAACGAGGATAGCACTCAGCCATGTCGAGTGAGGCGCCGAAGATCACGATCGATTTCCTGATCGGGATGCTCAAGCAGGTCATCGAGGAGAACCCCTCGCGCGACCAGGGCAAGGCTGTCGATGCCACCTGGGGGCCGGAGACCTTGCTGGAGGATACCGGCTTCAATTCCTATGATTTCGTCGAGATCATCTTCAAGCTGGAAGATCATTTCGGCATCGAGATCGACTACAATGCGAATAACAGCATCAACGACGTGAAGACGATCGGCGAGCTCTGCAACGAGATCGCCAAACTGCTGGCCAAGAAGCAGGTGGCATGACGCGGATCGTCGTTTCGGGCCTCGGCATCGTCTCCCCGATCGGCAGCGATACCCAGAGCTTCTGGCAGGCCTTGCTGGCTGGTCACAGCATTTTCGGGCATGCCTCCGTCTTGCCGGAAAAGGGCGTCCGCGTGGCGGAAGTCCACGACCAGGGCTTCATGGAAGGACTGGGCCTTTCACCATCGGCCTGTGACCGAAACGCCCTGTTTGCGGTTGCGGCCGCGCGCCAGGCTTTGTCGGCCGCCGGTCTCGGCGCCGGCCTGCCGCACCCTGAGCGCGTCGGCGTCATCCTCGGGAACTCCGCCGGCGGACAATGCAGCACCGACGACCAGTATTCCCGGCTCTACACCCAGAACAAGCGCCCCCATCCGATGACCGTGGCCAAGGTCATGGTGAGCTCCTCGGCCAGCTGGGTGTCGATCGCCACGGGCGCGACCGGCCCCTGCTTCGTGACCTCGAGCGCCTGCGCTTCCTCCAGCCACGCCATCGGTACCGCCATGCAGTTCCTGCGTGCCGGCCTCGCCGACATCGTCATCGCGGGAGGCACGGAAGCCCCGCTCTCGGCCGGGACACTGCTCGCCTGGGACGCGATGAGGATCATGTCGCGCACCGCCTGTCGGCCTTTCGCCGCCGGGCGCGACGGCCTGATGCTGGCCGAAGGCGCCGGCGTGATCGTCCTGGAGACCGAGGCGCATGCGCGCAGCCGCGGGCTGGAGCCCACGATCGAGGCGGCGGGCTTCGGCTTCAGCGCCGATGCGGGCGACATCGTCGCTCCCAATGTCGACGGCATGACGCGGGCCATGGCCCTCGCGCTGGCCGATGCCGGCCTGGATGCGGGCGATCTCGCCTATATCAACGCCCACGGCACCGGCACGCGCGCCAATGACCGGGCCGAGACACAGGCCCTGAAGCGGCTCTTCGGCGACCGGCCCGTGCCACCAGCCTCGTCGATCAAGGGCGCGACAGGCCACGCACTCGGCGCCGCCGGCGCCTTCGAGGCGATCGCGACGATCATGGCCATCGAGAACCGCATCGCCCCGCCGACAGCCAATTTCGACGCTCCGGACCCGGAATGCGACATCGACTGCGTACCGAACCAGGCCCGGCCGATGCCGATACCAGCCGCCATGTCGAATTCATTCGCGTTCGGCGGCCTGAATACAACGCTGATCTTCAAAGCACTGAAATAACGCGAACCCTAAATGCTAATACTATTGGAATTGCGTTAGGATCTCAAAGAAATTGATCTGAAATCACAAAGCCCCTCGCTTGACAGCCTAAAACCTCAATGTTTTGTTATTATGGCCTATATGTCATAATAACGGAATAAAACGGCAATGAGGAAATTCCTGGTTCTCGTGGGGGTCGCCGCGTCGATCTCGTTTTCGTCCGTCTCGCCGGGCCAGGCCCAGCAGGCCGGCAGCATCGTCAATGTCGCGGTTATCGGCGAGCCCGCCTCGCTTGACCCCGGCATCGCCGCGACCGACCTCGTCGGCATGATCTCGCAGCATGTCTTCGAGACGCTGTTCACCTTCGACGGCAAGTGGAACGTCACGCCGCTCCTGGCCGAGGCGATGCCGAACGTCAGCGCCGACGGTACGGTCTACAAGATCGCCCTGCGGCAGGGCATCAAGTTCCATAACGGCCGCAACATGACCGCCGAGGACGTCGTCGCCTCGCTGAAGCGCTGGATGGAAGTCGCCTCGCGCGGCAAGCAGACCGCGCTTTACCTCAAGTCGGTCGCCGCGACCGGGCCGAACGAGGTCACCCTGACCCTCAGCCAGCCCTATGCACCGCTGCTCTCGCTGCTCGCCTTCAACAACTCCGCCGCCGCGATCATGCCGGCCGAGGCTCTGGCGACGCCGCTCAAGGAAGTGATCGGCACCGGCCCCTACAAGCTCAAGGAGCACAAGCCGGACCAGTATGTTCAGCTCGTCCGTTTCGACGGCTACAAGCCGCGCAGCGAGAAGGCCGACGGCTTCGGTGGCGCCCGTGTCGCCAAGTTCGACGAGATCCGCTTCGTCCCGGTGCCGGACGCCAATACCCGCGTCGAGGCCGCCATCGCCGGCCAGTTCGACTATGTCGACTCCCTGCCCGTCGAAGCCTTCGCACGGCTGGAGAAGGGCAAGGCGAAGCCCGCCCTGCTGAACAATTTCGGCTGGCCGATCTTCGTGATGAACAACAAGGAAGGCCCGCTCAAGAACGAGAAGATCCGCAAGGCGGTTCAGGCGGCCCTCAGCGAGACGGACATGCTGGCAGCCGGCTTCGGCGACCAGAAATTCTACGCCGTCGACGGCGCGATGTATCCGGAAGGCTATGCCTGGCGCAGCGATGTCGGCGTCAAGGGCAACTACAACATCGCCGACGACAAGAAGGCCGCGGCGCTGCTCAAGGAGGCCGGGTACAAGGGCGAGCCGATCCGCATCCTGACCAGCCGCCAATACGAGTTCCACTACAAGATGGCGCAGGTCGCGCAGGTCTATCTGGAACAGGCCGGCTTCAAGGTCGATCTCCAGGTCAGCGACTGGGCGACCATGATCCAGCGCAACAAGAAGCCGGAGCTCTGGGAGGTCTTCATTACCCACAGCCCCTTCCTGCCGGAACCCGCGCTGAACTTCATCCTGTCGAAGACGGCCGGCGGCTGGTGGGATACGCCGGAAAAGGAAAAGGTGCTCAACGCCTTCAACAGCGCGACCAGCCAGGACGCCCGCGTCAAGCACTGGGTCGAACTGCAGAAGCTGATCTTCGAGCAGGCCCCGATCGTCAAGATCGGCAATTTCAGCGCGCTTTCGGCCGTCTCGCCGGGTCTCACGGGCTTCACCCCGTCGCCCTGGCCAGCGTTCTGGAACGTCGAGATCAAGCGCTAAGCCTCGAGCGCCGCGTTTCCCGGGAAGCGCGGCGCTTTCACATCAGCCTCCAGCCTAAAAAGCCTGCCATGCCCCGCGCCTCGCTTACCCTCGATCCCGCCACGGTCGCCGCCCGCATCGCCCCGCATGTCGCGGCCTGGAACAGCCAGACCTCGCCGGGAATGCTGATCGCCGTCCTCTCCGGCGGCGAGGTCGTGCATGAGGCCGCCTATGGCATGGCCGATCTCGCCAACGGCATCCCGCTCTCCAGCCGCTCCGTGGTGCGCATCGCCTCGCAGAGCAAGCAGTTCACCACCTGGCTGCTGCTGGCGCTGGAGCGCGAGGGCCGCCTGTCCCTGCAGGACGACGTCCGCACTCACCTGCCCTGGCTGCCCGATTACGGCCGGACGATCACCCTGCACCATCTCGCCTCGAATACATCGGGCCTGCGCGACATCCTGGAGATGATGACGATCGGCGGCGTGCCGATCCTCGCGCCCTCCTCGCGCCAATACGCCTGCGACGTCGTCGGCCGGCAGAGCGAGCTCAATTTCGAGCCGGGCTACGATCTGCTCTACAGCAACAGCAACTTCCTGCTGCTCTCCGAAATCCTGGAGAAGGTCTCGGGGCTCAGCTTCAACGACCTCCTGAAGGAACGGATCACCGGCCCGCTCGGCATGCACGACACGGCCTTGATGCCGCGCGACGACGTGATCCTGCCGCGGCTCGCCGGGCATCACCGCCGCGGGCCGGACGGCGCGTGGCTCAAGGCCGCCTGGGGCATCGCCATCGGCGGCGAAGGCGGCATGGTCTCGACCCTGCACGACATGATCATCTGGCAGCAGAACCTGCGGCAGCCGAAGATCGGCGACGCCCGGATGATCGCGCGCATGGAAGATGCCGGCGTGACGATCAACGGCGTCCCCTCGCCCTATGGCTACGGACTGGTGCGCGACAATGGCGACCTCGGCGAAGCGGCCGGCCATGGCGGCTGGATCGCCGGTGCTCGCTCGGAGTCGGTGCGCTTCAAGGATACCGATCTCGGCATCGTCCTCCTCGCCAATCATGACGATTGTGCGCCCTATGTCCTCGCCCGCTCGATCGCGCGCGACCTGCTCGGCGCCGTCAGCGAAGGGCGGAAGCAGGAATTCGACCTTCCCGCCGGCACCTATCGCGACGAGGCCGGCGACGATGCGTTCCAGATCGAGCTGCGCCAGGATCAGCCCTATCTGGTGATGAACATGGGCGGCGCCCCGCTCCTCCCCGTCGGCGATGACGGCTGGCAGCCGCAGGCCTCGATTCCGGCGTTCGCTCTGAAGCGAGAGGCCGGCGGCACGCTCTCGGCAACGCGCTTCGGCCGGACCCGCCGTTTCATTCCGATCACCCCGACCGCAACCCCGGTCGACCGCTTTGCCGGCAGGCGCTTCGCGGCACAGTCCGGCGCCTTCCATGGCGAGACCCGCAAGGCCGGCTCGGAGCTGCATCTCACCCTGTCCTCGCCCGAGGGCAGCCAGCGCGTGAAGCTCGTCGCCCATGGCGATGATTTCTTCTTCGCCCATCCGGTCAGCACCGAGGTTCATGACCAGTGGCGCGTCTGTCCCTGGGTGCTGCCCTGGCTCTTCACCGTCCGCATCACGACCGATCGCCTGATCATCAACAGCGATCGTACCAAGCGGCTGGTACTGAGCGAGCTTGGCCGGTAGGCGCCAGAACCACCCTTGTCATTCCGGGGCTTCGCGTAAGCGAAGAACCCGGAATCCACGACCGGGCGAGCCGCCAGCAACCGAACACCCAATATCTCTCACCCCGTCGTGGGTTCCGGGTTCGCGCCTGCGGCGCGCCCCGGAATGACAAAGCTCCTTCTTAAGAGCAGCCCATTCTCCCCAGCCGCTGCCCGCTTACCGCACTCACAACACCCCGGAGTGAAGTTCGGATTGCTCTGAATTGGCAATGCGGGTTGGCGCGCGGGGGGCTCCCGTCACACCTATCCCACCGTGAGCACCCATTTGCGCGTTGCGATGAACGCAACTCCTGCTGGCGTTGCGAATCGCGATGATGGGGCCAGATTGGCCGCATCGGGTGTTCGCGGGTCGCGAACAACCCGTTCCTGAATCGTCACCTACCATGGCAAGCTGGCGTCCCGATATCTGGCGGCAGAAACCAGAAAGGGACGATCATGGCTCTTCAACTCCGCGGCATCCATCACCTGACGGCGATCACCGCCGACGCGCCCGGTAACAAGCGGTTCTACACCGACACGCTCGGCCTGCGCCTCGTCAAGAAGACCGTCAACCAGGACGACACCTCGGCCTATCACCTGTTCTACGCGGATGGGCAGGCGAGCCCTGGCACCGACATCACCTTCTTCGACTGGCCGACAGCGCCGGAGCGGCGCGGCACGCACTCGATCTCGCGCACCGCGCTGCGGATCGCGGGCGAGAATGGCCTGAACTGGTGGCACGAGCGCCTGTCGACCAGCGGCCATGCCAAGTCTCCTGTCGCGCTTCTGGATGGCAGGGCCTCCTTCGACGCCGAAGACCCGGAAGGCCAGCGCCTGCGCTTCGTCGACGACGGGGGCAGCGGCGAGGCTCATGCCTGGTCAGGCAGCCCTGTTCCGGCCGAACACCAGATCCGGGGCCTCGGCCCGATCACGATCAGCGTCCCCGACCTCTCCCCGACGGAAGCGGTACTGACGCGGATCATGAACATGCGGCGCGAACGCAGCTACGCCTCGCCTGACGGCAAGGGCGAGGTGCATGTCTTCGCGATGGGCGCAGGTGGCCCTGCGGCCGAGTTGCATGTCGCGGTCCAGCCCGGCTTGCCGATCGCACGCCAGGGAGCCGGCGGCGTCCACCACGTCGCCTTCCGGACCCCGGATCTCGAAGGCATGACGGGCTGGGCGCGCCGTCTGGCGGAGAACCGGATTCCGTCCAGTGGCGAGGTCGAGCGCTACTATTTCCGCTCGCTCTACTTCCGCGAGCCCGGCGGCAACCTGTTCGAGATCGCGACCGATGGTCCGGGCTTCGCAGTCGACGAGCCGCTGGAGACGCTCGGCGAGCGGCTGGCCCTGCCGCCCTTCCTCGAGGGGCGGCGTGCGCAGATCGAGGCTGGCCTCAAGCCGCTGGCCTAGGACGGCGGGCTGCAGGGCGGGCATGCCTTGGTCAGCCCTATATCGCCTAGCCGCCGTTGGCGGCGAGGCAACTGCACGGGGCGAGGGCCTTGCCTTCGCCCCGAAACGCATTCAGGCCGTCAGCTCGGTCGACTTGATCATGTATTTGAACGCATCGGGGTCCAGACAGTCGAGCAGCGCTCCCGCGACCTCCGCCTGCGGATACATCAGGAAGCCGACCTTATGCTTTGAGCCCGGCAAGACGAGGTCGTGCGCGACATTGTAGCCGAGCCAGTTGCCCTCCCAGGCGCCGAACAGCACCCGCCGCGCCGCGACGACCTTCGGATCATCGACTGTGTTGTTTCCCGGGGGCTCCTCAAGGACGACCTTGCGGACATCCGCAGGATCGGTCGCCACCCAGCCATAGCCGTCGAGCCAGATCTCCGCCCGACAATGCTGGGCCTTGGTGATGACGTCCGAACCCGTGCCGAGGCTCTTGTAGCCGAACTTCGAGGAGGCGACGCGGATGCCGTAGATGTCTCGGGCCGGTATGCCGACACTGCGGACCAGCGCGACATAGAGCGCGTTCAGATCGGCGCATTTGCCGCTCAGATTGCCGGTCCGTAGCATCGAGCCGACGTCGCCTGTGCCACAGCCCCGGGTCTTGGCGTCGCGAAAGGTGTTTGCCACGACCCATTCATAGATCGCCCGCGCCCTGTCGAGGTCGCCAACCTTGCCGGCGGCTGCTTTCTCCGCGGTCTCTCGAACGATGCCGTCAGTCGGCATCAGTTCCGTCGCCTCGAGATAGAGCTTGCGGTCGGCCTCTCCCAACGCTGGCACGGCAGATTTCGTCGCAAGCTCCTCGGCCCGATCGCGCAATGAGAAGCCACTGCGGACCTCGACGCGCGGGGCGGTCTCGCCATCCTTGAAGACGAGGTGCAGAAGCTCGGCCCCGTATTTCTGATCACGGACGATCTCGGCGGACAGCGCATTGGTCTCCCAAGCGTTCTTGCCGGGCTTGATCCACTCATCCTCGCGCATCGAGGGCAGTGGAATCCAGGCCTGTGCCTTGCCGTTTGCCGGCAGATCGAGACGCGTCGCCACCTCGAAATCACGCCAGGCCCCAGGCTCGGGCGCGAAGGCCGCCACCTGCGCGCCGGCAGGGCCAGGGAGAGCCAAAGCGGCTGCAGCACAAGCACCGGTCTTCAACATGTCGCGACGGCTGATCATGGCGGCGTCTCCTTTTCCCCTCGGTTGTTTTTCGGTGGCGTGGAAGGCAAGGCCGCGAGCACTGCCGCAACCGACGGGCTCGTCCAATCGAGCGGCTCGGCAGCTTTGAACGCAGGCCTGAGACCGCGATCGAGCACGAAGCTCGTCGGCAAGCCCTCGACCTGCCAGGTCTTCATCGCGCCGCGGTCGCGATCGAGCAGGATCGGAAAGGCGACGGGGCGATCACGGAAGAAGTTGCGCACCCGCGCATCGACCTCGCCGACACTGACCGCGAGGATGGCCGGGCTGCCTTTCCCCACGGCGGCAAGAGCGTTCAGCGAAGCCATCTCCTCGATGCAGGGCGCGCACCAGGCGGCGAAGAAATGAACGATGACGGGCGCGCCGCGAAATTCAGCGAGATCGATGCCGGGGCCGTCAAGCTGGCTGAGCGCGAGCACCGGCACCGTCTCGGCGGGCCAAGGACGAAGTTCGTCGGCCGCACAAGGTGCACTGGCGATCACAAGCGAGACGGCGGCCAGCAGAATTCGCCGGAGCAGCTCCAGCCTGCAACCCAGTCGATGAGCGCCCCGAAACTCGGGAGCCTTGACGGCAGCCACAGCGCATCTTGCGGGCAAGCTTCAGGAAACGTCAATTTCTACTTTTGATGAGGCGAACGCGGGCAGAGCGGCAGCAGCGGAGCCGAGAGGTCGTGGCATGCCTGTCCGCCTGCTGCGGGTTGCCGAGCGGGAAAGCCTCGCCATGTGTTGGTTTCGGATCGCGGCCGGGCTTCGGCGTGCCGGCGAATTCTACGACGCCAAGATCGCTTCCGCACGTCTCGCATCTGGCCGGCGCCTCGCCTCCCTGATCGCAAGGCAGCCTGACCATCGACGACGAGTTCGACGACAGCCCGCTTGTCTTCGATACTCCCCGCTCTGCGTCGCCTGCGATCACGCCCGTCCCGACAGCAAGAGCAAGCCGGCGCAACTCGCGCCGCCAATCGTGGCGCATCCGACGCTCAGCTTGACGCCATCTTCGGCTGGAGCGGTCGCGGGATGGCCGCTCTGTACACAAGAAGGCGAACCGGACGTGGCTTGCTCAAGAGGTTGCCACGCTCCTGATCCCGGAAGCGAAATCGAACGTCTATTCCCGCCCCCCGTCATCAGGCGCGGGGAGCGCAGCTAAAAATGCAGGTAAATCAAATCATTAGAAAAGAGGTGGTGGGGGAAGCAGGACTCGAACCTGCGAAGGCATAGCCAGCGGATTTACAGTCCGCCCCCTTTGCCGCTCGGGACATTCCCCCGCCTGCGCCCTTGATCGGCTCTGTGAGCCCAGGGCCACCGACATGTCACTTTCGCGACGACCGGTAGGCGCGGCCGGACTTATGGTGACCGGGCCGCGCCCTGTCAACGGCAAAAAGACCGATCAGGCGAATTCGTTGTGAAGGCAAGGCAAGCCACCTGGAAAATCGGTCAATCCGCAGCCGACATGCGGCCCAGTACGAAGCTCACGCGCTCCGCGACGCTCACGCGGGGCAATTCGACGAGTGCGTAGCCGTAGCGGGGATAGGTTTCTGCCATGACCGCGCAGGTCCGCTCCGACTCGGCGAAATCCTGCTTGCGCTCGGCATCCTGCGAGAAGATCCCGCGCCAGGGCGGAGCGATGAAGACCGTCCGGCGGTAACGCAGTTCCCGCGCGGCCCGCTCGACAGGGCCGGGAACCGGCAGGCCGCAAAGCGCCAGATATCCCGCGATATCGGGGAGCCCCCGGTCGAAGAAGACACGCTCCCCGCCGGCACGAGCCTCGGCATGGCTGCGCAGATCGGCCGCCAGCATCAATTCGGCGAACAGCGCCGGATCGATCCAGGGCAGCCCCCGGCCACCGTTCGCCTGCTGCTCCCTGATGATCGCGCGTCCCGCCTCGGGGCGCACGACATGGCCATGGGCCGCCAGCGCCTCGATCAGGCTCGTCTTGCCCGAACCCGGACCGCCGGTAATCACGATCAGCCTGTCCGTTTCCTGTGGCATCTTGGCTCCTTTTCTCGTGGGATATGTCGGCAAAAGATGGTTCGCGCTGGCCAAGCGGCCCGTGCCGTGGCACGGCAATCCGGTAATCACTGGAGAGAGCGATGGCTCCGCCGTTCCGCCCGAAATATGCCAGGCCCGCAGGGGGCAGACAGGGCGCCCGCCGCCCCGACGGGCCGCCGCCGCACCGGCCGGGCGACATCGACGAGGCCGTGCTCTATGGCGTGCATCCGGTCGTCGAGGCGCTGAAGAATCCGCAGCGGCGCCACCGGCGCCTGCTCGCCACGGAGAATGGGCTGCGCCGCCTGCAGGAGCAAATCGACCCTCTGCCGCTCCAGGCCGAGATCGTGCGCCCTTCCGAGATCGACCGGCTGCTCACCCCCGATTCGGTGCATCAGGGCCTCTATCTCGTCTGCGATCCCCTGCCCTCGCCCGATCTCGACAGCCTGCCGGACGATGCCGTCGTGCTGGCGCTCGACCAGGTCACCGACCCGCATAATGTCGGCGCCATCCTGCGCTCGGCCGCAGCCTTCGCCGCGGCTGCCGTGATCGTCACGATCCGGCATTCCCCGGCGGCGACCGGCGTGCTGGCGAAATCCGCCTCCGGCGCGCTGGAACATGTGCCGCTGATCGCCGTGCGCAATCTCGGCGATGCGCTGGACACGCTGGGCAAGCGCGGCTTCCTGCGCGTCGGCTTCGATTCGGACGGTGACGTTTCGCTGGACGATGTCGCGCTGCGCCGCCCGCTCGTGATGGTGATGGGCGCCGAGGGCAAGGGCCTGCGCCAGCGCTCGCGCGAACTCTGCGACCATGTCGCGCGGCTCGAAGTGCCCGGCACGATCACCAGCCTCAACGTCTCCAACGCGACCGCGATCGCGCTCTACGCGGCCAGCCGGCGCCGCTGAGCGGCAGGCTCCCGGCGCCAGAAAAAGAGGCGCTTTCTGCGGTTTCCGGCCCGCAAAATCTCCCTCGCCGTTAGTCTCATAGACGAACGGTGCAAGACCAAGTGCCTGATTGCCCCTGCGACAATCCGCGCGCAATCCTCTGAAGCGAGCTGGAGTGACGGGACTCACCCGTCTTCCGGCCGCGCGGCCACCGTCACTGAGAACGTGAACCGCGCGAAACGAGGTTGCCGGGCTTAAGCCCCGGCTTCAGGGCTTCACCAGGGGAGACAAACGCCATGAGCATGGCATCGCAAGCATCGGGAACGAGGGCCACGCCCCGCCCGATGACCAAGGAGGAAAAGAAGGTCATTCTGGCCTCGTCGCTCGGCACGGTGTTCGAGTGGTACGACTTCTATCTCTACGGCTCGCTCGCCGCGATGATCGGCGCGCATTTCTTCTCGGCCTTCGACCCCAACACCCGCGCGATCTTCGCGCTGCTGGCGTTTGCGGCGGGCTTCCTCGTCCGGCCGTTCGGCGCGCTGTTCTTCGGCCGCCTGGGTGACCTCATCGGCCGCAAGTATACCTTCCTCGTCACCATCGTGATCATGGGCGCCTCGACCTTCCTGGTCGGCCTCCTTCCCAGCTACGCCACGATCGGCTGGATCGCGCCGGTGGTCCTGATCGCCCTGCGCATGCTCCAGGGCCTGGCGCTCGGCGGCGAGTATGGCGGTGCGGCGGTCTATGTCGCCGAGCACGCCCCCGTCGGCCGTCGCGGCTTCTATACCTCGTGGATCCAGACCACGGCGACGCTCGGCCTGCTGCTCTCGCTGATCGTCATCCTCGGCATCCGCACCACCATGGGCGAGGCGGAGTTCGCCGCCTGGGGCTGGCGCATTCCCTTCCTCGCCTCGATCTTCCTGCTCGCGATCTCGGTCTGGATTCGCCTCCAGATGCAGGAATCGCCGGCCTTCAAGAAGATGAAGGAAGAGGGCACGGGCTCGAAGGCGCCGCTCTCGGAGGCGTTCGGCCAGTGGAAGAACGCCAAGATCGCGCTGCTCGCACTGTTCGGCCTCACCGCCGGCCAGGCCGTCGTCTGGTACACCGGCCAGTTCTACGCGCTGTTCTTCATCCAGAGCATCCTCAAGGTCGATCTCTACTCGGCCAACGTGCTGATCGCCTGGTCGCTCATCCTCGGCACCGGCGGCTTCATCGTCTTCGGCGCGCTGTCGGACAAGATCGGCCGCAAGCCGATCATCCTGGCCGGCTGCCTGATCGCGGCGCTGACCTATTTCCCGCTGTTCAGCGCCCTCACCAAGGCCGCCAACCCGGGCCTCGCCGCTGCGCATGAGAACGTCAAGGTCCAGGTCGTCGCCGATCCCGCCACCTGCGGCTCGGTCTTCGATCCGGTCGGCGTGCGCACCTTCACCCAGCCCTGCGACATCGCCCGCCGCACGCTGGCGACCCAGGCGATCGTCTACACGCAGACCCCGGCCCCGGCCGGCACTCCCGCCAAGGTGACGGTCAACGGCAAGGATCTCGCGATCGACGCGACCTTCGCGGCGAACCTCGCCAAGGAAGCGGTTGCAGCCGGTTATCCGGCGGCGGGCGATGCCCGCATCGTCAAGACCGGCTTCGTCAACGCCCTGTTCAATGCGCAGTCGCTGACGATCATCGCGGTCCTGACCGTGCTCGTCATCTATGTGACGATGGTCTACGGCCCGATCGCTGCCGCGCTGGTCGAGCTCTTCCCGACCCGCATCCGCTACACCGGCATGTCGCTGCCCTATCACATCGGCAACGGCTGGTTCGGCGGTCTCCTGCCCGCCACCTCCTTCGCGATGGTGGCCGGTACCGGCGACATCTACTACGGCCTCTGGTACCCGATCGTGATCGCGCTCATGACCTTCGTGATCGGCATGCTCTTCGTGCCGGAGACCAAGGATCGCGACATCATGACCTACGAGAACAACTGAGCCTGAACGGCCAGCATCGTCGACGAGCCCCGCCTGGTCAGGCGGGGCTTTTCCTTTACCCAGGCACGCCCGCCCGTTCCCGCCGTGCCCTGCCGTGTTATTCTGCCCGCCAAGGCCCGGCATTGAGCCAAAGCCTACCCGCACCAGCGGTGACGATGAGCCGCCGTCAGATGCTTCCGACAAACAGGCCGGGCCGGTCTCAGGGAGTGGCGCGATGACAACCTACATCATGCTTGCCAATTGGACCGATCAGGGCGCCCGCAACGTCAAGGCCTCGCCGAGCCGCCTCGATGCGGCGAAGCAGGCGCTCAAGGAAATGGGCGGAGACATCAAGACGTTCTTCATGACCATGGGTAAGTACGACATGGTGATCGTCTGCGAGGCGCCCGACGATGCGGTCCAGGCGCGATTCTGCCTGCAGCTCGTGATGATGGGCAACGTCCGTGCCGAGACCCTCAAGGCCTTTCCTGAAGCGGCCTATCGCGAGATCATCCGCTCCGTGAGCTGAAATGCCCGCCGGGCGACGCAGCCAGGCCGATACGCGAACAGTCCTCGTGACGCCATCGCCCGTGCATGCCGCACCATGGCCGCCTTGTGGCCATGGCCGAGGCGCTTGCTCTGGCGGCCATCGGCTGGTAACCGCTACGACATCGCCGCCGAGGAGAAGATCTCGTCGGCGGCCTTCTGGCCAACCAGCCAGCAGCGCCGGCGTAGCACAGCGGTAGTGCAGCGGTTTTGTAAACCGAAGGTCGGGAGTTCGATCCTCTCCGCCGGCACCATCTCCCTCCCCCACACCGGGTGGATGGCCCCTCCTCGGTTTCTGTTCAGGGCCCCGGCATCGACGGGCAGTCCTGCGCGCGCGACCTGCTCCTACGGGGCAGGCTTCGCCGACGGCATCGAGATCACCTTGCCGTCGGGCATGATGATGTCGCCGGGCTTCTGGCCGGTCGCGCATTCGCCGAGGCGCTTCGCCTCGACCACGAGCTTGCGCTCCACCGGAGCGGATTGTCCGGGCATGCCGCTGATCTTCGTCGTCCCTTCGGTCCGGACGGTCGTCTGGAAATCGCCGGTGATGACGCTGGTGCCGGAAGCCTTGATCTGGCCGACAGTGCATTCCGTCTCGACGGCGTAGCCCGTGGCTGTCTTGGTCACCAGCATCTTCGAGCAGGCGCCGGCAGCCAGGCCTCCGACGGCCGACTGGTCGGTTCCTGGCCCGACGCATTGCTTGGCGGTGGTTTCACCGTCATTGCCCGTCGATTTGGTTTCCCACAGCCCGGGCTTGCGCTCCGGCAGCTGCTGCTGTTGTGCCGCCACGGGCAGCGCGATGAGGGAGCCGAGCACGGCGATCAACGCTAGTTTCATGGACGGTGCCTTCCAGAATGAATCGGCTAGCGCCGAGACAAGACGGGCGCCAAGGCCAGAATGAGGCGGTGCCATGCGCCGAATGGCACCGCCGCACCGAGGAGCTGCCTTGACAGATCGACCGCTCCGGGAACGTTTGGCGAGCCGCACGGTTATGTGTCTGGCTCAGCTCGGGAGGCTTCCATGAAAGCCATCGTCCTCACGTTAGCCCTTCTGCTTCCCGCGGGAATCGCGGCGGCGCAAACGCGCCCCTCGACCGTTTCGAGGCCCTGCGCGGCGAGCCAGCGCGATGTCCAGGTCAACGGCGCGATCGTTCTCGGGACGGGGGGCTATACCTATGATCGCTTCGTGCGCGATCGCGGCTTCTGCTTGGTGAATCAAGGAACCGAGCCGGCCTTCGTGCCGAGTGCCGATACCCAGGCCTGTTTTGTCGGCTACCGCTGCAAAGACAAGATGAGGTTCGACGACTGAGGTCGTCGTCGAGCGGAACCCCGCGCGCCGCACCACGTTTCTTCGTGGGGCGAAACCCCGGTTGAATCCAGGGAGGTTCGCATGCGTCGTCTTCTTCTCGTCACGGCTTCCGTTACACCGCTGCTTCTGGCCACCGGCCTTTCGGCATCGGCCCAACGCCAATTCGGCGGCGCCGGCTTCCGGCATGGCGGCTTCCATGCGCGCGGCATCGGCATGAGGCCGTACGGGATGCGGCCGTACGGGATGCGGCCGGCATTTCCCGCCTATCGACCACATATCCGCGCCGGCTGGTATGGCGGCGGCTGGGGCTGACGTTACGCAGGACGTTATCCCTATCGCGGCTATCGTGGCAGCTATCCCTATTGGGGCGCAGCCACGGACCTGGCTGCGGCAGCAACGCTCGGTGCGATCGCGACCTATCCGGCCTACCCCGTCTACCCCAGCTACCCCGTCTATCCGGCCTATGAGGTGGTGCCGGCCGTGGACGGAGGAATGTGCGGCACGCCGGTCAAGACCTGCACGCTCTATGAGCCTGCACCGCTCGGAATCGGCTGCTCCTGCCGCGTGCCGGGCGGCCATGCCCGAGGCGTCGTCATCGGCCCTTGAGCTGTCTCGTCGGCCGCACGCCATTCCATGGCTGGCGGGCAGGCGCGATCATGGCTAGAAGTCGCAGCTCGCGATGCCGGCATGCCGCGCACCGACCCCTTCGCTGGACCGACGAACCGGAATGGACGACCGGACACAACTTCTTGCGCTCGCGGCCCGCTGCGAGGCTTCCAGCAAGCCTGATCGCGAGCTCGACGCCGATATCTACGAGGCACTGGGCTTCGTCGTCAGGCGCAAGCCGGCGCAGCTGGTCAACCGGCGCACGCCGGCCGGCGGCATCTACCAGCACGGCTCGTTCTGGAAGACGCTCGGCACCGTCAGCGCCGATATCGACATCGCCGTCTCGCTGTTGCGGCAGAAGGCGCCCGGCTGGAGCTGGAGCCTGCAATGCCTTGCGAACGAGGAGACCCTGGCCTTCCAGGCGCTCGTCGCAGACTGCTCCGGCCAGGGCGTCATGGGCTCGCTCGCGCTCTGCGCCGCGATGCTGCGCGCGCTGGCGCGGCGCGATCCGGCTGCCCCGGATTCCGGCCTCACGGAAACTTGACCTTCCGGCAAGCCCTCGCGGTTGAAAGCAGGATGACCGTCGCTAGTCTGCCTGCCACCCGAGGGGAGAACAGACCATGCAGGATATAGAATTCTCGCGCCGTGCCGCCCTTGTTGGCGCCGGCGCGCTCGTTGCGGCTGCGACACTCGATCTGCCCGGCGTCAGCCCGGCCCAGGCACAAGGCGTCCCCGTGAATCAGGCTCCCGGTTTCTATCGCTACAAGATCGGCGACATCACGCTGACTGCGATCAATGACGGCTTCGGCAGGCGCCCGCTCGAAGGCTTCGTTCGCAATGCCGAACTCGCCGACGTCAAGAAGGCGATGGAGCAGGCCTTCCTGCCGCAGGACGCGCTCAACATCACCTTCACCACGCTGGCAATCCAGCATGGCGGCAAGCTCACCCTGGTCGACACCGGCAACGGCGATTCCGGCGCGCCGACCTCCGGCACCTGGATGGCAAACTTCAAGGCCGCCGGCTTCGATCCGAAGGACGTCTCCAGCGTCGTCTTCAGCCATTTCCACGGCGACCATATCAACGGCTTCCGCCTGAAGGACGGCACGGCCGTATTCCCCAACGCCGAGGTGATGGTGCCGGCGGCCGAATGGGCCTTCTGGATGGACGACGCTCGGATGAATGCCGCTCCCGAGGGCATGAAGGGCGCCTTCGCCGGCGTGCGCCGCGTCTTCGCACCCGTAGCCAAGGACGTGAAGCAGTTCGAGCCGGGCAAGGAGCTCCTGCCCGGCCTGACCCCGGTCGCGGCCCCCGGCCACACGCCCGGCCACACGGTCTTCGCGCTGAGCTCCGGCAACGGCAAGCTGATGATCATGTCGGACACGACCAACCATCCCGCCCTTTTCGTGCGCAATCCCGACTGGTCGGCCGTGTTCGACATGGACGGACCGCAGGCGGCAGCGACGCGGCGCAAGCTGCTCGACATGGTCTCGGCCGAGCGCATGCAGGTCGCCTTCTATCACGCGCCCTTCCCGGCAACGGGCCATATCGCCAAGGCTGGCAACGGCTTCGAGCTGGCGCCGGTGCAGTGGAGCACGGCGATCTGACCAGCCGTCCGGATTGTTTCGCATCGAGGCCGGGCATGTCGCCCGGCCTTTTTCTTGGACGTTCGGCCTCGCGGCCGGCGGTCCGGTCATGGTAAGCCTGCCCCGACACCGCAGGGCCTGCCGTTTCAGGACACGCTATGACCGAACGATTCGGCGCGATCTCCTTCGTCGCCAGCGACACTCCTGAAGCGCAGGCAGCGCTCGACAAGCTCGTCGAGCGCTACGGCAATGCCGATCCGGCCGCAGCCGATGTCGTGGTCGCGCTCGGCGGCGACGGGTTGATGCTGCAGACGCTCCATCGCTTCCTCGGCACCGGCAAGCCGATCTACGGCATGAACCGTGGCTCGGTCGGCTTCCTGATGAACGAGTTCAAGGAGCGCGGCCTGACCAAGCGGCTGGACGCAGCCCAGCGCAGCATCGTGCATCCCTTGTCGATGCAGGCCATCGACCGCAACGGCGCGACCGTGCAAGCCAAGGCGATCAACGAAGTCTCGCTGCTGCGTCGCTCCTATCAGGCCGCGAAGCTGCGCATCTCGGTCGATGGCCAGGTGCGCCTGTCCGAGCTCACCGCCGATGGCCTCCTGCTGGCGACTCCGGCCGGCTCGACTGCCTATAATCTCTCGGCCAACGGCCCGATCCTGCCGCTCGACGCGCCACTGCTCGCGCTGACGCCGATCTCGGCCTTCCGGCCGCGGCGCTGGCGCGGCGCCCTGCTGCCGGACCACGCCAAGGTCTTCATCGAGGTGCTGGAAGCCGACAAGCGCCCCGTCAGCGCCGTCGCCGATCACACCCAGATCGACGAGGTCAGCTCCGTCTCGATCGAGATCGATCGCAATGTCGATCTGGTCATGCTGCACGATCCCGGCCACAGCCTGGACGAGCGCATCCTGCGCGAGCAGTTCGGCTACTGAGGGCCGGGCTGCAAATGCAGCCCTCATCCTGAGGAGCCGCGGCACGCGGCGTCTCGAAGGATGATCCAGAGGTCTCGGGAGCCTCCTGAAGCATCCTTCGAGACGCGATCCTCACGGATCGCTCCTCAGGATGAGGGCTCGCAGGGTATCGCCAAACCGGCTTCTGCGGCTGTTTCGGCCGCTCAGGCCGCGTCGCGCAGATCGCTCTCGGCGAGTTCGATCAGGAAGGACGGATCCGCCTCGACCAGCAGCGCGAGCGCGGCATCGTCGGCCAGAGAATCCGCCAGGCTGCGCGCCTCCTCGCGGGCAGCCTCCGCATCCATACGGCGCAACAGGCCCATCAGCCCGTCGACCTCCGGTCCTTCCAGCCGCTCGCAGGCGATCAGCACCGCGCGCAGAAGCCCGCGGTCGATGCCGTTACTGGCCCCGCCGCGGTCGAAGCCGCGCGCATTGAGGGCAAGGATGGCGGCGGAAAAGGCCGGCTCCAGCGAAGCCGGCAGCCCGGCCTTGCGGCAGAGCGCCTTGAGTCCCGCGCCGCGCTTGTCGCGCAGCAAGGCCGCGACGCGCTCTTCCGGCAAGCCGGACAGCGAAACGAAAGCAGCCTCGGCCAAAGCCGGCTCGCCGCAGAGCAGGGAGCGCAGGATCAAACCTGAGGTCAGCCGGCCGGTGACCCTGAGCACCTCGACGATGGCCGGCGCATCGCTCGCCTCGCCGCCGGCCGCGAGCGCGACCGCGACCCGTTCGGTCGATTCACGCGCCAGCCGGGCACTGCGTTCCGGCGTCAGCCAGCCGCAGCCCGTGATGAAGCTCGCCAATGTGTCGGAAACCCTGGCCGCGATCGTCTGCCGCAGGCCGCCCGGCAGATCGACGCGCTCGAGCAGCGCCTCGCGCAGCGCGCCGCTGTCGCCATGGCGCTCGATCATCCGTTCCAGTGAGAAGTCGGGAATTTCGGCGGTGCGGTTGCCCGCGAGCGTGACGAGCGCCTCCTCGCAGCCGACTTCGGCCAACGCCGCACAGACGCTGACCGGCAGGCAGCGGCGCATGGCGATGGCCTTCTGGGCGAGCATGTCGCCGACAGCGGCGGCATCGACCAGATCGGCCTCGGTCAACACCGGCGAATGTGCCAGGACCAGCGCTGCGACATCGCTCTGCTCGGCGATCAGGCAAAGCGCGAGATTGCGCGGCGTGCGCATCGAGGGCGCCATTTCCTCGGCGATCGCGCGGCGCACCAGCGGCGAGGGATCGTCGATCAGCGCCATCAGCGCGGTCTCGGCCTCATGGCGGTCCTCGTCGGACATGCCGGAACGCAGATAAGCTCCGGCCAGCGCGGCGGCCCCGCTTGCACGGGCCTCGGCAGGCGCGGTCCGGGCCCAGAGCAGGAAGCGCCGAACGATCATGTTCCGCTCCGCTGGATCATGAAGGAAGACAGGTCGAGCGGCCCGTTGCGGCGCTTGCCTGCCGGCTGTGCGGCCGCGAGGTCGGGCTGGGACAGGTCACTCGGGCGCGACGGCGGCAGCGGCGCGTTGACCGCCTTGGCCGGAGAACTGACGATCGATCCGCTCGCCGCGGGGCTCGCGTCGGACATCGTGCCCTCACTCTGCCCGCTGCGCGGGAAATAGCGCTCGCCGCCTTCGAGCGAAGCCATGCGCGTGCCACCCCGAGGCGGTGTCGTCCAGAGATTGGCGACCGCCTTCGAGACGGGGTCGCGCGAGCCGCCGGTCGAGAACAGACCGACGAGCCCCTTGGCGCGCTCGGGCCGCAGCGCCGCCGCGATCTCGGCGACCGGAATATCGCCCTGCCCCGCCTGCGCGTTCGGCGCCACTTTGGCGGCAACCTGCGTGCTGGCATGGCTGGCCGCCAGCACGCCATAGACCTCCTGCACGCTGCGCGCGCGGCCGGCCTTGTCGTAGAAGATGCCGCGGTTGGCGGCGGCGGCCTCCGGGAAATCCCGCGCCGCGACGCGGCTGGGATCGCTCGCGGCAGCGCGGATCAGATCGGAAGCGCCGCGCGCGCCGAGCACATGCGCCATATAGAGCTCGCCGGCCTGCGGCTGGCGGCCGAGGCTGCCAGCAAGCTGGTCGCGATTCTTCTGGGTCAGCGCGCCGGCCATCACGGCCGCGACCTGCGGATCGTTGCGCAATTGCAGAATCTTCTCGCGCGCAGCCGGGTCGGAGACGCTGAGGCGCCCGCCGCTCTCGGTGATCGCGTCGGCATATTGCGAGAGGCCCTGCTTCGGCCCCTCCTGCTTGACCATGGCGAGCCAGGTCTGCTCGATGAACTGGAAGAGCCCCGTGGCGCTCGATGTGCTCGCCTTGGCCGTCGGCTCCAGCGAGGATTCCCGCTGCGCCGTCTTGAGCAGATAGTCGAACCCCGCCCCCGTCCGCGCCGCACCTTGGCGGATGGCGCTGACGACCGGGTTCGCAGGCTGCGTTTCGCGGCTCTGGCTCTGCGGCGTGGTGAAGAGGAACATCGAGACCTTCGGTAGCGGCCCGCGCGCAGTGCTCGGGCACGCTTAAGAAACTCCTCCATTATGGTAAGCGAACCGTTAAGATCGGCCCCGCACAGGGGCGCGCTCGCGCTTTCCGCTTCCCTCCCGACGGAGGTCACACTACGACTTCTGGTTCCGGCTCAGCAGCCAGCATGAAGAAGGCGGAGGCGTCTATGGCGGATGTGGTGCGTCACAAGCGTGGCGGGATCTATTTCGAGGATTTCCAGGTCGGCGCGGTCATCGAGCACGGCCTGACCCGCACCGTCACGCAGATGGACAACATGCTGTTCTCCAACATGACGTTGAACCCGCAACCCCTTCATATCGATGCGCATTTCTGTGCGACCGAGACCGAATGGGGCAAACCGCTGATGAACTCGCTGTTCACGCTCGGCCTGATGATCGGCATCTCCGTCAACGACACCACGGTCGGCACCACCATCGGCAATCTCGGCATGACCGACGTGCTCTTCCCGGCGCCGCTCTTCGAGGGCGACACCATCAACTGCACCACCGAGATCGCGGCCAAGCGCGAGTCGCGCTCGCGGCCCGATGCCGGCATCGTCGAGTTCGTGCACAAGGCCTACAAGCAGGACGGCACCTTGGTCGCCCAGTGCCGCCGCCAGGCCTTCATGCGCAAACGTCCGAGCCCCGAGACGGTCGCGGTCTGATCGATGCGCTCGCTCCTGTTCGTGCCGGGCGACAGCCCGAAGAAGCAGCAGAAGGGCCTGGATTGCGGCGCTGATGCGCTGATCCTGGACCTTGAGGATTCCGTCGCGCTCGACGGCAAGCCGCAGGCGCGCGAGGTCACCCGCGCCTTTCTCGAATCCACCCGCGCCTTGCCGAAGCGCCCCCTGCTGATCGTCCGCATCAACGGCCTGACGACCGGCATGAGCGACGCCGATCTCGACGCGGTCATGCCGGGCGCGCCCGACGCGATCATGCTGCCGAAATCGGAAGGCGGCACCGATGTCGGCCACCTCGCCGCCAAGATCGCGGTGCGCGAGGCCGAATCCGACCTGCCGGACGGCATGACGCGCATCCTTCCGATCGGCACAGAAACCGGCAAGGCCATTTTCGGGCTCGGCAGCTATAGCCGCTCCTCGCACCGCCTGATGGCGCTGACATGGGGAGCGGAAGACCTCTCGGCCGATCTCGGCGCCGAAACCAACCGGCTGGAGGACGGCTCCTATGCCGACCCCTATCGCCTGGCGCGTGCGTTGACGCTCTTCGCGGCGACGGCGGCGCAGGTCGACGCGATCGACACCGTCTTCACCAATTTCCGCGACGATGCCGGCTTCCGGGCCGAATGCCTCGCCGCGCGCCGCGACGGCTTCACCGGCAAGATGGCGATCCATCCGGCGCAGGTGCCGATCATCAACGAGATCTTCGCGCCCTCGCCGGCGGCCCTCGCCAAGGCCCAGCAGATCATCGCGCTGTTCGAGGCCAATCCCGGCGCCGGCGTCATCGGGCTCGATGGCGAAATGCTGGATCGCCCCCATCTGATCAAGGCACAGCGGCTCGTCGCGCGAGCTCGCAAACTGGCTGAATGAACCGCCGGAGGCGATTCGAATGACTCAGGTTTTCGAGGTTTCAGGCATGCATTGCGGCGGCTGCGCCTCGCGCGTCCAGCGTGCCGCGACGGCATTGGCTCCCGGCGCGACCGTGACGCTCGACCCGCCGCGCCTCACCTTGCCGGACGGGGCCAAGCTAGATGCGGAGGCGATCAACAAGGCACTGGCAGAGCTCGGTGATTATCGCGCCAAGCCGTTGGCAGGTTGAAGTTGACCACTAACCCGCGACTTCTTCGTCATGGTCGGGCTTGTCCCGACCATCCACGTCTTCCCTCGTCGAAGATCGTGGTCAAGACGTGGATGCTCGCCACAAGGGCGAGCATGACGGTGTTTGACTACCCTACCCACCGGCCGGACGGGTGATCGAGAACAGGCTCGTCACTTCGGCATAATCGGCATAGCCGCAGCGCGCGATCGGGTTGGCGCCGGCCGTGTCGAAGCGCCCGTCCTTGACGAAGGCGTCGTCGATGAAGATGCCGACGACCTGCCCCAACACCATCCAACGCGGCACGGCCTGCCCATCGATATCGTGCAACTGCTGCACCGAAAGCAGCTTGCATTCGAGCGCGGCCGGCGTGCCGGCGACGCGCGGCGGCTTGACGAAGCGCGACGGCGCCATTTCCAGCCCGGCATGCGCGTACTCGCTCTCGCCGCGCGGCAGCGGCGCCGAGGTCATGTTCATTGGCTGCGCCAGTGCCTTGGTCACCAGCGAGCAGGTGAACTCGCCGGTTTCCTCGACGAAGGCGACGGCGTCCTTCTTGTTCTCCGAGGAGAACATCACGATGTTCGGCCGCGACGAGATCGCGTTGAAGAAGCTGTAGGGCGAGAGATTGACCTCGCCCTTGGCGCTCAGCGCGGTGATCCAGCCGATCGGCCGCGGCGCGACGATCGCCTTGAACGGATCATGCGCGAAGCCGAGATCCGCCTTCGTAGCCGAATAGATCATCGCGTCAGGTCCCGTAATAGCTGACGATATCGGCCATCACCGGCCGGTCGCGATCGGTGATCGGCGCCGTCGGGGTGCCCAGGTGCACGAAGCCGGCCATCCGCTCGTCATCAGCCAGCCCGAAGGCGCTCAGCACCTGCCGGTCGAAGGAGAACCAGTTGGTCAGCCAGGAGCCGGCATAGCCCATGGCATAGGCGGCGACGAGCATGTTCATGCAGACCGCGCCGGCCGAAAGTTCCTGCTCCCAGAGCGGGATCTTGGCGTGCTCGCGTGCCCGCGAAACCACGGCGACGATGACCGGTGCGTGCAGCAGGCGCTTGCGCTCGAACTCGACCTGATCCTCGCTCGCCTGCGGGTTCTTCTCGCGGAAGATGCGCGCGACGGTTCCCGCCGCCTCCTCACGGGCTTCGCCCTTGAACACGATGAAGCGCCAGGGCGCCAGCTTGCCATGGTCGGGCACGCGCGCGGCGATGGCGAGCAATTCGTCGAGCTGGGCGCCGTCGGGGCCGGGAGCCGTGAGGAATTGGGGCGGCACGGAGCGACGCAGCTTGAGCAGCGAGAGCGTATCGGTCATGAAACATCCTGACAGTGGCTTTGGAATTGACCTATTCCTTCGCCATGATGGGGACAAGCGGGCCTGCTCATACATCGCTGCAGAGCCGCCGAGGACGAAAAGCATGCTTGAATTGGAGCATTTTCAAGCGAAGTGGACACCGGTTCGCGTGAAGAAAATGCGACAGACTAAAAAGGCGGAGGATTTTCGCGTTTTATGGAAACGCGAAAATGCTTCAAATGGTTTTGAAGCTGGCCGCCGCCTTGCCAGGGTCGTCTTCGCCATGGCCGTCCTGCTTGCGCCTGCCCTCGCCGGTGCCCAGGCTGTCGATCCCGGCCCCGGCGCCGATGCTCCGGCCCCCGCGCCGCTGCAAGGCCAGCCGGTTGCGCCGAACGGCCTGGCGCGCCTCTCCGTCTCCGCCCAGTTCGCCGCCGACCGCAAGCCGATCCGTTCCGGGCTGAACTGGCGGGTCCTCAGCGAAAGCGCTGACGGCACCTCGTCCCGGATCGTCGCGCGCTCCTCCGAGCCGGAGCCGGCCTTCTCGCTGCCATCAGGCAATTACGTCATCCATGCCGGCTATGGCTTCGCCAGCGGCACCAAGCGCGTCAGCCTCGGTCAGCAGGGCCTGCGCGATCAGGTTCAGATCAGCGCAGGCGCGCTCTCGCTCGCCGGCTCGATCGGCGATGCCCCGATCCCGGCTCCCCTGCTCTCCTTCTCGGTCTTCGTGCCCCTGCAGGGCAACTCCGAAGGCCGGTTGATCACCAGCGGCGCCAAGGCGGGCGAAATCATCCGCCTGCCGGAGGGCACCTATCACGTCGTCTCGACCTATGGCGATTCCAACGCGATCCAGCGTGCCGACGTAAAGGTCGAGACTGGCAAGGTCACGGATGCGACGCTGCATCATCGCGCCGCTAAGGTAACGCTGAAGCTCGTCGCCAGTGCCGGCGGCGAGGCCTTCGCCGGCACCGCCTTCAGCGTGCTGACGCCGGGCGGCGACGTGATCCGCGAGGCGATCGGCGCCTTCCCGCAGGTCATCCTGGCGGAAGGCGACTATGTCCTGATCGCCCGGCAGGAGGGGCAGGTCTACTCGCGCGACTTCAAGGTCGAGTCGGGCAGCGACCGCGATATCGAGGTTCTCGCGAAGTAAGCCTGCAGCCGCTTCGCACGCCCGTTGTCATTCCGGGGCGCGCCACAGGCGCGAACCCGGAACCCACGACTGGGTGGGACATCCGATACGCAGTTGCCAGCGGCTCACCCAGTCGTGGGTTCCGGGTTCTTCGCTACGCGAAGCCCCGGAATGACAAGGGCCGTCAATTCGTCGGCTTCGCGGCTCCGGCCGACTCGATCCTGACCGGGCCGATCCCGGCGACGATCCCGTCGGCCAGCCGCAGCGCGAGGCAGCGATAGCCGGCATCGACCAGATGCAGGCCATCCATGCCGACGAGTTCCTCCGACGTGAACTGGCGGGAATTCGACCAGCCCTTCATCATCGCATAGCGCGGGAACAGCGAGATGCCCTGGTCCTGCGCCGTCTTCGTCAGCACGGCGCGGTAATCGTCGTAATGCGGGTAGCGCCCTTCGCGCGGCAGCCAGGGCAGATCCATCAGGATCATCTCGATCCCGGCCGAGCGGGCCTTGCTCACGCCCTTGCGCAGAATCTTCCCGAGCTTGTCCTCGCCGATATCGCGGATGGCATCGTTGATGACGGTCTGCCAGATCACGATGGCGGGCTTCTCGTCGATCACATCGGTCTGCATGCGCAGCAGCATGTCATAGGCCGACTGGCCGCCGACGCCCTTGTTGACGACCCGAACCTCGGCACCCGGCAGGCGCCGGCGCAACTCGGCCTGAAGGACGGCAGGATAGCTCTTGTCGTCGGCACTCGCGCCGGAGCCGGCCGTGGCCGAGGAGCCCAGCGCCACAATGGTCAGGCGGCCGCTTTCCTGAAGCGCCTTGCGGGCAAGGGGCAAGCTTGGCTGGAAGGCAGTCTTGGCCGCTTCCGTACGGCAGCGCGCATCGAGTGGCGGCGGCAGCGGCGCCGCGCTCGATACCGAATTCAGCGCGAGGAGAAGAAAGGCCGCGGCGACGGTGCGCCACGGGCCGGGGCAGACTCGGCGCTTGCGCCGCGTTTCGTGATCGAACAGTACCACGACAGGAAAATCCCTAACCCTGTCAGGATTGTAGCGCCACCGGCGCATATCAGCAACTGAACGCCCAGATCGAAGGATGTTTCCGCGAGCAGGATCTGCCCGATGATCGAGAGCACGATGCCCGCGCAGAAGACATGCAGCGAATTTTGCCCAGCATGCCCAAGGATGCGGCCGGGCGCGACCTTCGCCATGGCGCCTCCCGCCGGCAGCCAGCGGATCGCCAGCCAGGCCAGCGCGCCGATATGCAGGATGCGCGTCCAGGCGAGATTGGTCTTGTCCGAGCCGAGCTGCACGGAATCGAACCAGTCATTCAACGCTGCGATGCCGGTCGGGTTGCCGCTGGAGGTCTTCACCACCCAGGCGAAGACGATGAAGGCGAGCGCCGCGACATCGAGCCAGACCAGGCGCGGTGCGCGGATGCCAAGCTGCGCCGCCCGGCCGATGATGACGCCGAGCGTAAAGACGACCTGCCAGGCGAAGGGGTTGAAGAACCAGACCCCGGCGCTGCCATTGGGCAGGTTGAGATCGAAGGCAAGCGCCGCCTGCCAGATCGCCAGCGAGCAGGCGAGCGTGAGCAGCGGGCTCATGCGCGCTGCGTAATAGATCGCGGGAAAAAGCGCGAGCAGCACGATATAGAGCGGCAGGATATCGAGATAGGACGGCTGATAGGTCAGCGTCAGCGCGCCGATCAGCGCCTCGACCGTGTCGCGGAAGAAGGGCTGGATGTTGATCGCCTCGATATAGAGCGGGTTCTGCGTCCGCGTCACCGCCGTGGCGACGACGCCGCAGACGATGATGAAGACCGCGAGATGCGCGATGTAGAGCGTCCAGAGCCGGGCGCCGAGCTTCAGCGCCGCGAACGGAAAACCGCGCTGTTCGATCAGCCCGCCATAGGCGAGCGTTGCCGAGACGCCGGCCAGCAAGACGAAGATGTCGGCAGCATCCGAGAAGCCGAAATTATGCGGCGTATAGACTGAGACCACGTTCCCCGGCATGTGATTGATGAAGATGATCAGCAGGGAAAGCCCGCGGATCACATCGATCCGCGCATCCCGCCCCGGCGCGGACAGCACCGCGTCCACGGCCGGTCGGCCGAGAAGCAGGAAGCGCCTGAAGGAAGAATGGGAGGACATGGGAACCGCAGTCCTTCAGCAGGCCGGAAATCAGGATCGAAACGCCGACGGCCGATGCAGGTTCCCGGCTCGCCACCCTCAAGATGAACGTTCGTTGTCGAATTCGTTCATCTGCCGTTCATATAACTCCTGAGGATTCGCGTCACGCGGCGTGTTGTCACAAGCGCGTGTGGCGGATCATCAGCGGCTTTGCGGCAAGGTTGCGACGAAGCGGCGCCGACACGGCAATGTGATGCCTCCTCCCTTCGGAGTCTGGCGCTCAATGACATTGCGCGGGTCATCCCGGGCTTGACCCGGGATCCATCCCGGAGCGCTCCCGATGAAGGTTCAGGCATGGATCCCGGATCTCCGCTTCGCTGCGTCCGGGATGACTCGCGCTTTTGAGAAGTCGTGGTGCGGCGGCGCAAGCCGCCTGTGCGCCTCAGTATGGTGGCTCGGCGTAGACCGGCTTGCCGTCGATCAGCAGGCGCTTGATGGCGGCCTCTCCTGACGACGAGACGGCGGCCACGACCTCGATCCGGGCCTTGTCGGTGGTCTCGATCGCCTTGCCCTCGCCCTGCGGCACGAAATAGCTCTCGAGCCCGTAGGCGATGCGCAGGCGGTTGCGCCGGCCGCTGCAATCGACATCGCCGTTTGCATTGGTGGCGCAGGCCGAGTTCGCGGTGACGCGTCCGGCGATCACAACGATACCGTCGCCGGCCTTGGGCCAGTCGCGCGTCACGCCGGTCGCCTTGGCGAAGCCCTGCTCGTCCCGGCCGAGGCTGACATAGACTCGCTCGCCGCGCTGGAAGCCCGGCTGGCCGGCTGCCTCGACCGTGCTGATCGGATAGGCGAGGATGACATAGTCGCCGCGGAAGAGATCGCGCGGATCGACCGGCACGGTCCGTAGCCGAATCTCCGTCCCGCCCCGCAAAATGCGCGCCCGCTGCTCGACGAGCGCCAGCAGGACGAGCCCCAGCAGCAGCGCGGTTGCCAGCGCGCGCCAGACCAGCGGGACCTTGGCGACGAGGGTATCGGCCGAAAGCGCGCGCATCAGGCGGCTTCCTTCTCAGGCGGGTTGAGGCGGGCGAAGAGGCGCCGCGCGCCGGAAGCGATCGCCAGAAGCGCGGCGCCCGCGACGAGGAAGAACAGCGACTGGTCGAGCAGCGTGCCGATCGTCTGCCAGAGCAGGATCAGGATCGCGACACCGAACAGTACCGAGCCTGCCAGCACCAGCCGCCGGATGCCGCCAACGGACCCGGCCACCACCAGCGCCGTCGCGGCCAGCAGCACGAGGCTCGCGACGATGATCTTGCCGGCCATCGCGGTGACGATGCCGGTCCAGAACACGGCGGGCACCAGCAATGCGAAGGCAAGCCCTGCCGCCAGCGGCCACGCAAAACGCCGCTCGCGAGCGAAGCCCGCCAGCACGGCGACGACAGGAATGGCGACGGCATAGGCCAGGAAGACGAAACGGAAGGCGTGCCCGGCCCGCGCCTCGTCGCGATCGAGGATGCGGATCAGCTCCGTGTTCAGCACCAGCACCAGCCCAAGCAGGCCCCAGGGCAGGCAGGCCGTCAGGACCGAAGGCAGGCCCCGATCGAGCGCCAATGCGCCCAGCGCCACATAGAACACGGCGAGCGCCAACCCATAGGCCAGGAGCCCGTAGTCGAAGCGGTCGAAGAGCCCGTAGCCCGGCGCCATGGCGAGCCAGGAAGCCGCAGCGAGCACGACGAGGTGATGCACCAGCCGGTTGTCGCGCGACAGCGAGAGCCACAGGGCAGGCAGATAGAGGATGAAGAAGCCGAGATGGGCACCGCTGCGCGCCTCCTCCCAGCGCCCGCCGCTCCAGGCGCAGATCGCAATCAGTGCGATCGCCAGCGCGCCGTTCGAGCGCATCAGGACGGCAGCGATCAGGCCGCCAAGCGCGACCAGCAAGGCCCCGGCCGGCCAGTCCGCCGGCAGGTGGTACATCTGGCCGACCAGTGCCAAGCCCGCGCCGAAGATCAGCACGCCACAGGTCACGGCGGCATCGGCGCCGCGCGGCGAGCCCTGGCGCTCGAGCCGGAAGGCATAGGCGATGCAGGCCAGGATGGCCGCGAGGATCATGCCGAGCTTGACGAGGCGGGGGATATCCTCCCAGCCCGCCGCGACGAAGGCGGCGACGCTCGCCGCGATCAGCAGGCCGCCAAGCAGGCCGAGCACGGCCGGCAGGCGGATACCGCCCTGCTCGCGTGCGACCGAACGCCGGATCGCGCCGGCATTCTCGGCGCTGAGCCAGCCCTCGGCGACCCAGCGGGGAAGATCGGCTTCGAGCCGCTTGCGATAGGAGCCTGTCAGCATCGCCGGCAATCTGGCACGGCAGGGCCGGGTTTCGCTAGGGGAGAGCTCCGCCAACGAGCGGAGACAACCACCGGCCGCCCCAAAGCGAAAACACCGCTGTCATTCCGGGGCTTCGCGCAGCGAAGAACCCGGAACCCACGACTGGGTGAAACATCCGACGCTCAGTTACAGGCGGCTCACCCAGTCGTGGGTTCCGGGTTCGCGCCAAAAGGCGCGCCCCGGAATGACAACTGTACGGCGCTACTGCTCAGCCCGCCTTGACGGCCTTCCGGCGCGCCAGATCAGGCGCCAGCGCCTCCTGGCCGAGCGCCGCGAGCGCCTCGTCGAGCGTCATCACGGTCTGCGCCTGGCTGCCGAGGCGGCGGACGGTCACGGTCTTCTCCTCGGCCTCGCGCTTGCCGACGGCGAGAATGACCGGGACCTTGGCCAGCGAGTGCTCGCGCACCTTGTACGAGATCTTCTCGTTGCGCAGGTCGGCGCGGGCGCGCAGGCCTGCCCCCATCAGGGCCATCGTCACATCCTCGGCATAGGCGTCGGCCTCGGAGGTGATGGGGCAGACGACGATCTGCTCGGGCGCCAGCCAGAGCGGGAAATGCCCGGCATGGTGCTCGATCAGGATGCCGGTGAAGCGCTCCAGCGAACCGCAGATGGCGCGATGGACCATGACCGGCTGCTTCTTCTCGCCATCGGCGCCGATATAGAAGGCGCCGAACCGCTCCGGCAGGTTGAAGTCGACCTGCGTCGTGCCGCACTGCCAGTCGCGGCCGATGGCGTCGCGCAGCACATACTCGAATTTCGGCCCGTAGAAGGCGCCCTCGCCCGGATTGATCTCGGTCTTGATCCGGTTGCCGGACTGCTGGGCGATCCGCTCCAGCACGCCGGTCATCACCTGCTCGGCATGGTCCCAGACCGCGTCGGAGCCGACGCGCTTCTCGGGCCGCGTCGAGAGCTTGATCACCAGCTCCTCGGTGAAGCCGAAATCCTCGTAGACCGACAGTATCAGGTCGTTGATCTTCAGGCACTCGGCCGCGAGCTGCTCTTCCGTGCAGAAGATATGCGCGTCGTCCTGCGTGAAGCCGCGCACGCGCATCAGCCCGTGCAGCGCGCCCGAGGGCTCGTAGCGATGGACATTGCCGAATTCGGCAAGCCGGATCGGCAGATCGCGGTAACTCTTCAGACCGTGCTTGAAGATCTGGACATGGCCCGGGCAGTTCATCGGCTTCAGCGCGAAGACGCGATGGTCGCGCTCGGCATCGGCCGGGTTCTCGAAGGCCGAGGCCGACTTCACCGCGAACATGTTGTCCTGGTACCAGCCCCAGTGGCCCGAGGTCTCCCAGAGCGACTTGTCGAGGATCTGCGGCGCATTCACCTCCTCATAGTCGGCGGCAAGGCGCCGGCGCATATAGGCGATGATCTCCTGGAACAGGCGCCAGCCCTTGGAGTGCCAGAACACGACGCCCGGCCCCTCCTCCTGGAAATGGAACAGGTCCATCTCCCGGCCGAGCTTGCGGTGGTCGCGCTTCTCCGCCTCCTCGAGCTGCTTGAGATAGGCGTCGAGCTCTTCCTGCTTCGCGAAGGCGGTGCCGTAGATGCGGGTCAGCATCGCGTTGTTGCTGTCACCGCGCCAATAGGCGCCGGCCGTCTTCATCAGCTTGAAGGCGTTGCCGACCTTGCCGACCGAGGTCATGTGCGGGCCGCGGCAGAGGTCGATCCAGTCGCCCTGCGCATACATCTTCAGCGTCTGGTCGGCGGGGATCGCATCGACCAGCTCGACCTTGTAGGCCTCGCCCTTGGCGGCGAAGAAATCCTTGGCCTTGTCGCGGCTCCAGACTTCCTTGGTGAAGGGTTTGTCGCGCGCGATGATCTCGCGCATCTTCTTCTCGATCGCCGGGAAGTCCTCCGGAGTGAAGGGCTCGTTGCGGGCGAAATCGTAGAAGAACCCGTTCTCGATCACGGGGCCGATCGTCACCTGCGTGCCGGGAAACAGCTCCTGCACGGCCTCGGCGAGGACGTGGGCGGTATCGTGCCGGATCAGCTCGAGCGCACGCGGGTCTTCCCGGTTCAGGAGCTCGATCTTGGCATCGGCAGTGATCGGGTCGGCGAGGTCGACGACGGTGCCGTCGAGCGCCATCGCGACGGTGCGCTTCAGCAGGGAGGGAGAAATGCCCTTGGCGATCTCGACTCCGGTAATGCCGGAGGGAAACTCGCGCTTGGCGCCATCGGGAAATGTCAGGGAGATCGTCATGGATCGCTATCCTGCTCACTCGGGGATACAAGCCCCGTAAGACTAGGCCGGCTACGGATGTGAGGATTGCGTTCCGCCGCCCGTGGCCGGTTCAGCGTCGGAATCGAAAGCCGCCGGCACGTTTGTCCCGCGCCAGCGGCCATAGGACCATGGCCTATACCAGGATGAGTTCGGCGGCAATTCCTCACAGACGATATCGACGCCGCTCGTGCCCCAGGGGTTGCAACGGCAAATTCGCGCGAAACCGGCCCAGCCGCCGCGCCACAATCCAAAGCGCAGGATAGCCTCGTCGGTATAGGCCGAGCAGCTCGGCCAATGCCGGCAATGCCGCCCGACCAGCATGGAAAGGCTCAATTGATAGCCGCGAATGGCGAAATGTGCGGCTTTTCGGGGGAAAAGCGCGACACTTCGCAGCAGCGAAAATCTTTGCTTAACAAAGAGACGCTGAAATAGATCGTCTGCTTCGTTTCGTTCAGCCACAACCAGAACCGCTTCCCTTGCTCGACACCGGAAACATGATGCGCGCCGCTCGCTTTCGCCAAGCCCTCGTTCGCAAAGCCCTGCTCGGTGCCGGGCTGGCCCTTGGTCTCGGCCTCGCCATGCCGGCCTCTGCTCAGCAACGGCCTTACCTGCTCTGGCTCGACGGCGCCAAGCTCGACATCGCCAAGATCATCGGCCTTCCGCCGGCGCAGAACAGCCCCGAGGGCAAGGCCGAGTTCGAGCAGGTCCAGCAGATCACCCTGAACCGGACGCCCGAGCGCGAGAAGGCGGCCATCGCCGACCAGCGCCTTGCGCTGGTCAATTTCCTGAACGGCATGGACACGGGCTATGTCGACGGCACCCATCGCGAGGTCCGGCTGCTCTTCCGCGAGGCCCAGGTCGAGCTCGGCATCCTCCTGAAGAGCGTCCACCGCCTGACCAGCCGCCAGCGCCCGTTCCAGCTCTGGGCGAAGGTCCGCGTCAAGCCCTGCCCCGGCGCGCGGCCGGAAGGCACCTCCTTCCCCTCCGGCCATGCCGCGACCGCTGCGCTCTATGCCGAACTCCTGAAGACCGCGGCGCCCGAGCTCGGCGACAAGCTGGAGCAGCGGGTGAAGAGCTATGGCGAGAGCCGCCTGATCTGCGGCTTCCACTATCCGAGCGACCTCGTCGCCGGCGACAAGGTCGGGCGCGCCGTCGCCAAGGCCCTCCTCGCCGACCAAGCCTTCAAGCTGCGTTTCGACGAGACCGTGCCGGAAATCCGCGTCGCCTTCGGGGTGAAGTAAACGGGCGGCATATCGCCAAGCGGCGTGGAAACGATCGCGGTTCGAACCAACCTTTGTCATTCCGGGGCACGTCGAAGGCGTGAACCCGGAACCCATGACCGGGTGAATCGCCTGCCATCAGGCATTGGATGTTGTACCCGGTCGTGGGTTCCGGGTTCTTCGCTGCGCGAAGCCCCGGAATGACAAAGGCACGGCAAATATCGCGCGCCTAGGCGGCAGCCTCTCGCCGCTTGGCCTCGATCTGGTCGATCGCATCGACCACCGCGTCGAAGGTCAGCATCGTCGAGGCATGGCGCGCCTTGAAGTCGCGCACCGGCACGAGCACGGCGAGATCGGCCCATTTGCCCTCGGGCGGCTCGGCATTGTCCTTCAGGATGGCACGGGCCTGCTCGCGCACCTCCCGCAATTCCGCCGCCGTCGAGCCGACGACATGGCGGGCCATGATCGAGGACGAGGCCTGCCCGAGCGCGCAGGCTTTCACCTCATGGCCGAAGCCGGTCACGACATCGCCTTCCATGGTGACATCGACTGTCACGGTCGAGCCGCATAGCTTCGAGTGCGCGCGCGCCGTCGCATCGGGCGAAGGCAGGCGCTGCAGCAGGGGGATGTTGGCGGCAAGCGAGAGGATGCGCTTGTTGTAGACGTCGTCCAGCATGGCTTGTTCTCTCGCCGGTCTGGAATGACCGGCACGCAGACCCAATATAGGGTTGATCGCCGCAAAACGGGAGGGCATGGGAACCTCTCCCGCCGCGAGGCATCAAACTTGTCGCACCGACCTCGGGAGCCGCAGCCTGCAAGGGCTGGCTCGCGAGGCTTCATCGTCCCAACGGGAGGCACCACATGATCCCTGTGGTTAAGTCCTTGTCCGTCGAGGGGGCCATCGGCCCCTCCGCTGACAAGTTTCTGGTTCGCAAGCCCACGCAGGAAGAGGCCGAAGCCGCTGTCCGCACACTGCTGCTCTGGGCGGGCGACGATCCGTCGCGCGAGGGGCTGGCGGACACGCCGCGCCGCGTCGCCAAGGCTTACAAGGAATTCTACAAGGGCTACGCCGAGGATCCGCATCATATCCTCGACCGCGTCTTCGAGGAGGTCGAGGGCTATCGCGACATGGTCCTCGTCCGCGACATCCCGTTCTATTCGCATTGCGAGCACCATATGGTGCCCTTCGTCGGCAAGGCCCATATCGGCTATTACCCGTCGAAGGGCGTGGTCGGCCTGTCGAAGCTCGCCCGCATCGTCGATGTCTATGCCCGCCGCCTGCAAACGCAGGAGACGATGACGGCCCAGATCGCCGATGTGATCGAGGAGGTGCTGGAGCCGCGCGGCGTCGCCATCCTCGTCGAGGCCGAGCATATGTGCATGTCGATGCGCGGCGTGCAGAAGCAGGGCTCGTCGACGATGACCTCGCAGTATCGCGGCGTTTTCCGGGACGATCCGGCCGAGCAGGTCCGCTTTTTCACGATGGTGAAGTCGCCGGGGCTGTAGGTGCGTTCGACGGCGGGCAGCAACGACTTCGTACCACCCTTGTCATTCCGGAGCTTCGCGGAGCGAAGAACCCGGAACCCACGACCGGGTGAGCCGCCCACAACGCGGCTTGGAATGTCGCACCCCGTCGTGGGTTCCGGGTTCGCGCCTGCGGCGCGCCCCGGAATGACAAAGGGTGGTTCCGACGACGGGTTTCCGATAGCTGTCTGCACCAGTTGGCGGCTCCATTAGCCGCTCCTGGCATTCTCATTACAAGGCGCGTCACGTGACCGCCCTTCCCCGGAGCCTCCATGCCCCTCTTCCCCGCCGCGACCGACAAGCACGCCCTCGAGGAGGGAACGGTGCTCAGCCCCCGCTTCGACGCGAACGGCCTGGTCACGGTCGTCGCGACGGAGGCCGATACCGGCGCGGTGCTGATGGTCGCCCATATGAATGCCGAGGCGCTGAAGCGCTCGATCGAGACTGGCGAGGCCTGGTACTGGTCGCGCTCCCGCAAGGAACTCTGGCACAAGGGCGCGACCTCCGGACAGATCCAGACCATCGTCGAGATGCGGGTCGACTGCGACCAGGATGCACTCTGGATCAAGGTGAAGGTGGCCGGCGACGGCGGCTGCTGTCACACCGGGCGCTGCTCCTGCTTCTACCGGGTCAAGCCGCTGCGGAGCGAGACGGAAAAACCTCTGATCCTCTGCGACTGACAGCTTGAATCCGGCGCGCATCGGCAATGCCGCCGGCATGCCTTCACGGATTCGTCAAAGACAGGCGATAATCGCCGGAGGCTGGCCGTTCATCTTTCGCTCATCGGCTTCTGAGACCCTCTTATTCCATGGAGGGACGGGCCCATGCGGTGGGATGGTGTCGCGCGGCGAGCCTTTGGTCTCGGCGGAGGTGGTGCCGCAATGAACGATATGCGCCCGGTCGAGGGACAGCCGGCCCTGGTCAGACCGAAGATCGGCCTCGCGCTCGGCGGCGGCGCGGCCCGCGGCTGGGCCCATATCGGCGCGCTCGAGGTGCTGATCGAGGCCGGCTTCGCCCCCGATGTCATCGCCGGAACCTCGATCGGCGCCGTGGTCGGCGGCTGCCTCGCGGCCGGCAAGCTGCCTGAGCTCAGCGAATTCGCCACCAGCATGACCAAGCGCCGCATCGTTGGCCTGATGGATTTCCATATCGGCGGCGCCGGGCTGATCGCCGGCAGCCGTCTGAAGCGCCTGCTCGAACAGCATCTGAACGGCATCCGGATCGAGGACCTGAGCCACCGCTTCGTCGCCGTCGCGACCGAGCTCGGATTCGGCCACGAAATCTGGCTGACCCGTGGCCCGCTGGTCGAAGCGCTGACCGCCTCCTACGCGCTGCCCGGCATCTTCGACCCCGTGAAGCTCGGCGGCCGCTGGCTGATGGACGGCGCGCTGGTCAATCCGGTTCCGGTGACGGCGGCGCGCGCGCTCGGCGCCGATGTCGTGATCTGCGTCAACCTCAACAGCGACCTCACCGGCCGCGGCACGACCATCCAGGATCAGAGCTCCGACCCCGACCCGCTCATACCGGAATTGCGTATCCAGCCGGAGCCGCGCTGGTATGACGGGATCAGCGGCGCGGCCAAGCGCGTCCGCAACATCGTCGGCCGCCCGGCGGAGAACCGTCCCGGCCTCGCGGGCGTGATGATCGATGCCTTCAACATCACGCAGGACCGCATCTCGCGCTCGCGGCTGGCGGGTGATCCGCCCGACGTGATGATCGGCCCGAAGCTCGGCCGCATCGGCCTGTTCGACTTCCACCGCGCCGACGAGACAATCGAACTCGGCCGGCAGGCGACGCGCCGGGCGCTCGACGACATCGCCACCCTCGTCGCAGCCAACCATATCGCGCCCGAGAGCTGAGGCCCTCCGGCGGCGCCCGAGCCTACCGGATTTTGCATGGAAACACGCGGGTCATCCCGGGCTTGACCCGGGATCCATGCCGGAGCGCTTCCAATGAAGGTTCAGGCATGGATCCCGGCTCTCCGCTTCGCTACGGCCGGGATGACCCGCGTTTCAATGGAAACGCGAACAGGCTTCCATCACGCCATCGCAATATAGTCGCGCATAGCCTTGCTTTCGGCCTCGATCGCGGCCACGCGGTGCTTGACCACGTCGCCGATCGAAACGAGGCCGGTGACGCGGCCGTTCTCGACCACCGGAACATGGCGGAAGCGGCCAGTCGTCATGATCTCCATCAATTCGTCGACGCTGGTCTGCGGCCGGCAGGTTACGACCTTCGACGTCATCGAGCGCGAGACCGCGCTCTCAAGCGCGCTGGCTCCCAGCTCACCAAGCGCCCGGATGATGTCGCGTTCGGACAGGATGCCCACGAGCGCCCCATCCGCACCCATGACGACAACGGCGCCGATGCGCTTCTCGCTCAGCGTGCGGATCGCCTCGGCCAGCGTCCGATGCGGCTGCACCGAGATCACATCGTGCCCCTTGCCGCTCAGCAACTGCTCGACATTCATGGCCAACCCTCCTCGCAGGCGCGCCGTTGCCGGCGCGCGGTTTCGCTGGAACTTCGCGAGGGCCGGCAAGTCTCTCGATGCCGGGCCGGCTCGGGAAGTGCTTCGCAATAAGGTGAGTGTGGGCGAAGACCTTGGCGCAGGCAAGGTTTCCGAAATGGTTCTAAGGAGCCTGCGAATACGGACCCGCCATCCGCTTCAGCTCCGCTTCTGCCCCCGGTCGAGCAGCGGAAACAGCATGAGTCCGACGACGAAGCCGCCGATATGGGCTTCCCAGGCGATGCTGGTCTCCTCGCCGAAGATCGGCACCAGCCCCGCGCCGAACAGGATGTTCGTCACGAACCAGATCGCGATGAACAGCAGGGCGCGCGAATTGCGCCAGAGCTGCCCGAACGGCTCGGCCGGAATCGCGCGCACGACCGCATCGTCGCCGAGCTCACCGAAGCGCAGGCCGGGCGCGAAGACGAAACGGATCGCCGCTGCCGTCGCCCCCGAGATGCCCGCCGAGGCGCCGACGAGCGGCAGCACGTCGAGATCCCGCGACCACCAATGCAGCAGCGCCCCTCCGATGGTCGCCAGAGCCATCAGATTGAGGAAGCGCCCCGTCCCGAGCCGCCGCGCGACCGGGCTGCCGAAAGCCGCAAGCCAGACCGCGTTGGAGACGAGATGCAGCCAGGAGCCGTGCAGCAGGCCATAGGTCAGGACCGTCCAGAGCCTGACCCCGCCATCGGCCAGCAGCAGCCGGACGAGCTGGAGCCGCTCGACGACGTCCTGTCCTGCAGTGAGCTGCGCCATCGCGCCGACGACATCGTCGATCCGTCCCGGCGAGAGCCAGAGCGTCAGGCGTGCCGGCACGAAGGCGAGCCAGGACATCAGCACGTAGTCGTCATAGTCCGACAGCAGCGAGCGGCCGGCCTGGATCAGGACCAGGACCACCAGCAGCCAGACCACAGCGGACGGCAGGTTGAAGACGGGCTCGCGCCGCGGCGGTGGAGAATATTGGGAAGACATGCGGCCGTCACACTTGCCGAAGCACCGGTACGGCGCAAGCGGCAGACCAGCCCGACTCAACGAAAAAGGGGAGCGGCTCGCGCCGTCCCCTTTTTCGCCGGCTGTGAGGCCGCCCGGTCGTACCGAGCGGCTGGCTCACGCCCCCCTCCACCTCGTGCTGCGCATGCTGTCCGCATCCGCGAATTCCGAAGCGATTGATGCGCATTTTAACGATCATCCACAATCGTAAGACTTGATTAACCCTAACGCCCCTGCCGCCTCCCCCGACTCAGTGCGGGGTGGCAAGACGGCACGGCGAATGCGTCAGCGATCTTCTGAGAGATTGATTCGTCCTCCTTTCGAACGGTTCCGCGTCGTCTTCGGACGTCGGGCCGCTCCAGGGAGAGACAGACGGGCGATATGGGCACAGAATGAAGAACGCGAGCACACGTCTGGTTTTCGAATATTGGGACGGGCTGCGCGGCGAGCGGGCCGCGCCGGAGCGTGGCGAGATCGAGCCCGGAGCCTTGCGGCATGCCCTGGCCGATACCTTCGTGCTGGAAAACGAGCCGATCGGCCCGGTCTTCCGGTTGGCGGGTACGCGGCTCTGCGCCCTGATCGGCAGGGAACTGCGCGGCCGCGCCTTCACGGCGCTTTGGGCCGATGTCGAGGCCCAGAGCGATATGCGCCGCCTCGTCCAGACCGTGATGGACGAGAGTGCCGGCGCGGTCGCCGGCCTCTCCGGCAAGTCGGTCACCGGCACGCCGATCTATCTCGAATTGCTGCTGCTGCCGCTGCGCTACCGGGGCCGCACCCACGCCCGTGTGCTCGGCGCGCTCTCGCCCGCCCTGTCACCGGACTGGCTCGGCCTCGACACCATCGAATCGATGCGGATGATCTCGCTCAGGATGCTCTGGCCTGCGGCGACCGCACGCCCACCCGTCACGCCGCGCCGTGCCGAACCGCCCCGTCTCGTGGTATTACCGGGCGGGCGGGCCTGAGCGGAACGATACGTTAACCGAAACCCGCCTAGGATTATCGGGGAATCTAGGTCGGTTATTGATGTTGAGCGCCCTCAAAACGCCTCGAGCGGCTGCCTTTCCTGCTGAGCGCAGGCGGCATTTCCGTATGAAAGTGGTGTTGTTGGGTCGCTACATGCTGCCGAACCGCATGGAATATCCCTGCCAGACGATCGACATCTCACCCGGCGGCGTTCACCTCGCCGCGCCCGCCAAGGCCAAGCCCGGCGAGCGCGTCATCGTCTATCTCGAGCATCTCGGCCGCATCGAGGGCGCCTGCGTGCGCACCACGGCCGAGGGTTTCGCGATGACCATCACGGCGACCAGCCGCAAGCGCGAGAAATTCACCGCCCAGCTGACCTGGCTTGCCAATCGCGAAGAGCTCGGCCTGCCCGAGGATCGCCGCCACGAGCGCATCGTGCCGCGCAACCCGCGTTCGACCCTGGTGTTGGATGACGGCGCCGAGCATATCGTGCGCATTATCGATATCTCGCTCTCGGGCGCCGCCTTCTCCAGCGATCTCGACCTGCCGATCAACACGCCGGTCCGCCTCGGCACGACGCCGGCGCGTGTCGTCCGCCGCTTCGACGGCGGCTATGCGGCCGAGTTCCGCTTCCCGCTCTCGGCCGACCTGCTCGACGAGAATCTCGAGCTCTGAAGCCCGCATCGCGGGCTTTCAGCGTCCTCCATAGCGTCAGCTCGCAGAGCGCCGCTTGGCGTCCGCCGCCTTGAATAGCGCAACCTGATCGGCCTGCGCCTTCCGAAAGACCGAGCGGCCGGTGACGCGGGCGACATAGGCCTCGCTCGCCGGCCGGTCGCCGAAGGCACGGACCTTCTCGACCCGCAGCACATCCGCCATCGGCAGGTCGGCTACCGTGAAGCGGCCGGCGGCGAGCCATTCGCGCTCGCTCAGCACCTGTTCGAGCTGACCGAGGCGCAGGCCCATCCAGCCCGTCAGCGGATTGTCGGCGGCTCCGGTGACGGTCAGGAACCACCAGGGCACGCTGACCATCTCGATCGCGTTGAGCGCGGCCAGCGTCCATTGCAGCGTTTCCGCTTCCGCGACCGGATCGATCGGCATCAGCTTCTCGCTCTTGCGCGCCAGGTGCAGCAGCCCTGCCCCGCTCTCGAACAGCTTCGCCGCGCCATCGTCCAGGAACGGGATCTGCCCGAAGGGCTGGCGCGAGAGATGATTGGTCTCGCGCCCATCGAAAGGAATGGTGCGGACGTCATAAGCGAGGCCCGCCTCCTCGCAGGCCCATCGCAGCCTTAGGTCGCGCACGAAACCGCGGGGGCCCCTCGGGGACCCAGTCATAGGTCCAGATGGTCAGTGCACTCATCAAGGCGCCCCTCTGCATGGTTCGATCGGCAATAACCCCTCATCGAGCGCGCACGTTCCAGTCGATCCGGCGAGACCACATTTCCGAGGTCACAGCAGCCCTTTCGGCCGCTTCGGCGCGGTAACGATTGCGTAGGTTAATCAGTCCTTTCTGTACAACGAACAATTAAGGGTTAACGTTTGGTTTTACGATCGACGCAAATCGTTACTTCCGCTTTCGAACAAGGTTGAGGCTGATCTTTACTTGGCCACCGCACCGGCCGAATACATAAATTTGTACGTTTCCATTTCAGCTCGAATCCATCCGCCGCCGCGCATCGTCATCCCCGGGACAGAAAGGGGACGACATGCTTTCACTCCACCGCAATCTGATTGGTACCGCTCTCGCCGCCATGGTCGCCATGGCCGGGGCAAGCGCGGCTCAGGCTCAGGGTTCGGCCGGCATTCCGGTCGCGAGCCTCCCGGCCGAAGCCTCCGGCGACGCCCGCGCACCCTATGCCTGGACGGATTTCTGCAAGCGCACGCCGTCCGAATGCCGCGTCGACACCCGCGAGGCTGAGCGGATCGAGCTGAATTCGAAGCTCTGGAAGACGATCGTCGCGGTCAACAACAATGCCAACCGCGAGATCGAGGCGATCACCGACCAGGATCACTGGGGCGTCGTCGACCGCTGGGACATCCCCACGGACGGCAAGGGCGACTGCGAGGACTATGTGCTGCTGAAGCGCAAGCGCTTGGCCGAGGCCGGTCTGCCGCGTCGCGCCATGCTGGTCACCGTCGTGATCGACGAGGAGAATGCCGGCCATGCCGTGCTGATGATCCGCACCGATCGCGGCGACTTCGTCCTCGACAACAAGCGCAACGCGATCCTGCCCTGGAGCCAGACCGGCTACGTCTACGTCAAGCGGGAGTCGCAGTACCGCACCGGCTGGACCTCGCTCGGCGGCGCGCAGACCCCGACGGTCGCCTCGGTGCAGCGTTGATGGAATCCGTCGCAGCCCGATTTCAGCTGCGTCGATAAGGACGGCGAGGCTCGGTCACGTCCCCACCCACCCGTCCCCAAGGGATCGGGTTTCGCCAAGGGCCGGCTTTCCTCCGCGGAAAGCCGGCCCGCTTCGTTTGAGCTTCAGTCGAGCCGTTCGAGCCCGGCCGCGAATTGCCGCCAGCGCTGGACATAGGCCTTCGCCGAAGCGGTGATCCCTTCCGCAGCCTTGTCGTCGAGCGTCCGGACCGCCCGCGCCGGCGAGCCGACGATCAGCGAATTGTCGGGAAATTCCTTGCCTTCGGTCACCAGCGCATTGGCGCCGACGAGGCTGTTGCGGCCGATCTTGGCACCGTTGAGCACGGTCGCGCCCATCCCGACCAGGCTGTTCTCGCCGATCGTGCAGCCATGCAGGATGGCGCGATGACCGATCGTGCAATTGGCGCCGACCGTCAGCGGATAGCCCATGTCGGTATGGAGCACGCAGCCTTCCTGGAGGTTGCTGCCCTCGCCGATCGTGATCCACTCGTTGTCGCCGCGCAGCACGGCGCCGAACCAGATTCCCACTCCGGCCGCCAGCCTGACGCGGCCGATGACATGCGCGTCGGGCGCGAGCCACCACTCTCCGGCTTCCGCGGTTTCCGGCCTAGTTCCATCGAGCGCATAGAGGGGCATCGGCTTGTCCTGACGGTTCGAGCCCTCAGGATTGCAGGCGGGCGACGCCTGTCGTCAAGCGCCGAGGAGATGCAGCAGGTCGAGCACGATGCGGCCCGAGACCAGGCTCCAGATGCCGGCGGTCATGCCCGCGAGCATGAGGAAGGAAACCGGGCGCCCGTCGTTCTGCCGGCCGCGCACCGTGTTGCGCAGGATCAGGAAGGGCGCGCTGAAGACCACCACCGGCACGCTGGCGATGGCGGCAAGCCCGCCGGTCTGCAGAAGCGTGAAATCGGCGCGCCGCTCCGTGAACAGCTCGAACGCGCTGGCCAGCAGTCCCGCGAAAGCGAATCCGAGGAACAGGGATTGCAGCGCCTCGACGAAGGCAGGCTGGATGGTCACGGACGCAACTCTCAACCGGAACGACGCCCGAGCCTGCCGCATGGTTTACGAACTGTGAAGGACAGACTTTACCGATGGTTAACCGTATCGGCCCGGTTATGGTTTACGCCGCATTAAGCCGGGGATGATTCAGTGGTTGCGACTTGATCGCAAGGCACCGGAATGACCGCATCGCTGCCCTATCACCGGCCCGGCCACCAGGCCGCTCATATCACTTCGATGGTGCGCATGCGTCTGCAACAGCGGGCTGCCCCGCTCCCGCGCGCGGACGGCGCCTTGCTGAAGGCGATGCTGCTGATCCTGACGGCGGGTGTGCTCGCAACCGGCCTCGCGGTCTACCTCACCCAGCAGCGCGACGAGCCGACGGCTGCCCCGCAGCCCGCTCGCGTCGGCGAGGTCGCCTTGATGATCCCGAAGGAGCTCACCGGTATCGAGGACGATGGCGATACGAGCCGGCTCGTCGGCATGGTGCGCCTGCGCCTGGATTGGCCGAACCTCGGCCCGGCCCAACCGGATAACCGCAAGCGGCTGCTGATCACGCTGAGCCCGCCCGACCGGGTCAACGAGCCGGCCCGGCAGCTCGCGACCTATGCCCGCTTCCTGACGCCGACCGTCTGGTCGAACCCCGGCGGTCTTGTGGTGCGCGGCTTCCGCAAGGGCTCGCCCTTCGAGAACGACGAGTTCTACGTCTCCGTCCCCGACGGAAAGGGCTTCGCCGCGCGCTGCCCGATCGAGACCGGCGCCGGCCTCGAGGAACCCTGCCGCATCACCTTCCAGCATCGTGGCATGGATGTGAATATCCGCTTCCCCCGCGCCATCATCGCCGATTGGGCGGTGATGCTGGGGGGTGTCAGGCGGACGCTCGACGGGCTGATCCGCTAGGAAGCAGTCTTTAGGGCGGCAGGGAACACCCACAGCCCTCATCCTGAGGAGCCATTCCCGAGGGAATGGCGTCTCGAAGGATGCTTCAGAAATCTCTGGAGCCTACTGGACCATCCTTCGAGACGCCGCGTTCCGCGGCTCCTCAGGATGAAGGCTCCAGCCTTTGGCTTTGACGACTTCAATCCTCGAGATCGACGTCGAGGATCGCCATGGTAAAGTTGAACGAGCGGTCGCCATCCTCGTCGTCGACATGGATGATGCCGATGAACTCCTCGCCCAGATAGACCTCGGCCGAGTCATTCTTCTTCATCCGGGCGCGCACGCTGATCGCGTGGTTGTTGAAGGTACGACGCAGATAGGTTTCGAGCTTGGCGAGTTCTGTCTTGTCCACGGTCCTGGGTCCTTTCGAATTGGCCGGGAGCGATGCCACGGCAGGCCACGAAGGGCAAGCGAAAGCAGCCGCTGCGGACATGGCAGGCCTCATCCATCCGGTGGTTGTGGATGCCATGCGGAATCGTGCCATGTTCGCGAACCTCCGGAACCTTGACGGACCTTGAGACCATGAAGCCGTGGCTTGCTCCCGCCCTCGATTATGTCGCGACCTGGCTCGATTTCCAGCGCAGCCATCATGACCAGCCGGGCTGCGCGGTCGCGATCGCGGATGGCAGCGAAGTTGTGCTGGAGGCCGCCTTCGGCAGCGCGAACCTCGCCACCGGCGAGGCACTGACGCCGCGCCACGGCTTCCGCATCGCCTCGCATTCCAAGAGCTTCACCTCGGCCGGCATCCTGCGCCTCGTCGACGAGGGCCGCCTGCGGCTCGACGACGAGGTCGGCGGCTTGATCAACGGGCTGCATCCGGAGATTGCCAGGGTCACCGTTGGCCAGGTCCTCTCCAACAGCGCCGGCCTGACGCGCGACGGCCCCGATGCCGGCCAGTTCCTCGACCGCAAGCCCTTCTGCAGCAAGGCGGAACTGCTCGCCGATCTCGCGAAACCGCCGGTCCTGCCCAGCTCGCAACGCTTCAAATACTCGAACCACGGCTTTGCCTTGCTCGGCCTCGTCATCGAGGCCGTGACCGGACAGGACTACAACAAGTGGATCACCGACGAGGTCGTCGCCAAGGCCGGACTCACCGAAACCGCAGCCGATATCGGCCTCTGGGGCCAGAGGCCGATGGCGAAGGGCCATACCGGCAAACAGCTGCTCGGCCGGCGCGCAATCATCCCCGCCGACAACCACTGCCATGCCATGGCGTCCGCCACCGGCTTCGTCGGGACCGCCGCCGATGTCGCGCGCTATTTCGCACAACTCTCGCCGCAAGCCGAACGCAGCATCCTCTCGGCCAAAAGCCGCCGCGAGATGACGCGCCGGCTCTGGCCGGACGACGAATCCAGCCTCGGCCGCCATTACGGGCTCGGCACGATTTCCGGCGGCGAGGGCGACTGGCGCTGGGTCGGCCATTCCGGCGGTTTCCAGGGCTTCATCACCCGCACCGCCCTCATCCCGAAGCAGGGCCTGACGATCTCCGTCCTGACCAACGCCATCGACGGCCTCGCTCATCCCTGGCTCGACGGCATCGCTCATATCCTGAAGGTCTTCGCCGAGCGCGGCGGCCCGTCCGTCGAGACGCGCGACTGGACAGGGCGCTGGTGGACGCTCTGGGGCGCGACCGATCTCGTGCCCGTTGCCGACCGCGTGCTCTGCGCCGCCCCGGCCCTGCTGACGCCCTTCCTCGATGCCGCCGAGATTGCGATTGAAGCGCCCGATCAGGGCCGCATCGTCCGCGCCTCCGGCTTCCACAGCCCGGGCGAGACCGTTGCTCTGGAACGTGAGGGCGGAAAGGTGCGCTCGGTCAGAATGGCCGGCTCGCGCTTGCTCGGAGCCGACGCGATGCGCGCGGAGATGGAAGAGCGCTACGGCGGTCGAGCGCAAGGCTGAGGCAACTCGGCTTTTTAAGAACGCAAGTCATCCCGGACGCAGCGAAGCGGAGATCCGGGATCCATGCCTGAGCCTTCATAGGAGGTGCTCCGGCATGGATCCCAGGTCTCCCTGCGGTCGCCCGGGATGACGACGCGCGATTGAACCCAGCCGTCATTCTCGAACGACAGCAGGGAGACCCGAGCATGACGAAGCGGATACTCTGCCACGCATTCGCCGCCTTCCGGTCGCAGCCTTCGTTTCGAGGGCCGGCCGATGCGTGTTCTTGCCTCGATGATCGCTGCTGTCCTGATTGCAGGAGCGACGGTCGCGCGCGCCCATCAGGCCCCGCGGGGCTGGGACTATCCGTTCTACTGCTGCCTCGATTCCGACTGTGCGCAGATCGATGCCGAAGCCGTCCGGGAAGTCACCGGCGGCTTCGTCGTCACGATCGCCCCCGGCAAGCATCCGATGTGGTCAACGGAGCGCAAGAAGCCACTGACGCTCGAAATCCCGCAGGACAAGGCCAAGCAGTCGCCGGACGGCCACTGGCATCTCTGCATCGACGACTCAGGCGAACTGCTCTGCTTCTTCGCGCCGGGCAATGATTCCTAGCGCATGAAATGCAGCGTCCGGAACTTGCCACGGAAGGCCGTCACGTCCTTCGCCACAGCCTCCGCCGGGCGCGAGCCGTTCAATCCCTCGGCGATATAGCCGGCCAGTTCCGGCATATCCGTAGCCGTCATGCCGAAGCGGACGATCTCCGGCGTGCCAAGCCTGAGGCCATTGACGTCGCCCTCGACGGTCGGCAGCGGCAAGCCGATGCCGCAGGAGAGGATGTTGACGGCGCGAAGCCGCTTCGCCGCCGCCTGCCCGCCGCCGTAAGCAGCGGCCTCGATCGCGAACTGGTGCGAGGTCGTCATGCCCCGGTCGCGCGCGAAGACCGGCACCTGCCGTTCGGAGAGCGCTTCCGCCAGCGCCTTCGCGGTCTTGGCCATCTCCTGCGCATAAGCACGGCCATGCGCCTTCCAGTCGAGCAGCGAGACGGCGAGCGAGGCTGATTTCGCCGCGTCGAAATTGGCGGTGAGACCGGGATAGGCGATGGCGTCGAGCTTTTTGGCGATCTCGGCATCGTTGGTCACGATCAGGCCCGAAGGCGGCCCGCCGAGGCTCTTGTAGGTGCTCATCGTCATCAGATGGGCGCCCTCCTCCAAGGGCTGCTGCCAGCCATGGCCCGCAATCATGCCGGACATATGCGCCGCATCGAACAGCACGAGCGCGCCGACCTCATCAGCGATGGCCCGGATCTCGCGGATCGGATGCGGGAACAGGTTGAGGCTGCCGCCGATCGAGATCAGCTTCGGCCTGAGGCGCAGCGCATCGGCCCGGAGCTTCCCGACATCGACCGTATAATTCACCGGATCGATCGGTGCCGGATGGGTGACGATGCCGTAGAGCCCGGCTGCGCCCGCACCGTGATGGGTGACATGCCCGCCGATCTCGCCGGGCGGCGCGATGATGCAGTCGCCGGCCTTGGCCGCGACCATGAAGGCGTAGAGATTGGCGATGGCGCCGGAGGGCACGCGGATTTCGGCATATTTCGCGCCGAAGACCTCAGCCGCGAGCTCGGCGGCGATGATCTCGATCTGCTCGATCGCCTCCAGCCCCATCTCGTATTTGTCGCCGGGATAGCCGAGCGAGGGCCGCGCCCCGATCCCCGCCGAGAGCAGCGCCTCGGCCTTCGGGTTCATGACATTGGTGGCAGGATTGAGATTGACGCAGTCGCGCTCATGGATCGTCCGATTCTCGGTGGCGAGAGCATCAATTCGCGCCGCGATGGCCTCGAGCGGCTGGCTCGCCGTTTCGCCGGCGACCTTGAGCACATAGTCCTCGCTCGCTTGCGGAACCCAGTCGCGCCTGCCCAGAGCCGTCATCTCGCCGTTCTCCCGATCCCGCCTGATGTCGCGACGCATAACAGCGGTTTGCCGGCCCGCGCGCAAACGAGTATTCATCGCTCGCAGGCTGAGGAATTCTCAGCCTCAATCTGGAGCCTCGCCTTGCCGGTCAAGCCGCCGCGCCCGCGCCTGCCCTCGCTCAATGCCTTGCGCGCCTTCGAGGCCGCGGCACGATTGGAGAGCTTCGCCAAGGCCGCCGACGAGATCGGCGTCACGGCCGGCGCCGTCACCCAGCAGATCAGGCAGCTTGAAGCAACGCTGGGTTTCGCGGTCTTCCGCCGCCTGCCGCAGGGCGTCGCCTTGACCGAAGCCGCGCGCGAGGCCCTGCCACGCCTGACGCGCGGCTTCGACATGCTGGGACAGGCGGTGCAGGCCTTGCGCGAGGCACAGCCGCATCGGCCGCTCGCCATCGCCGCCCTGCCCTGCATCGCCCAGCTCTGGCTCTCGCCGCGCCTGCCGGCGCTCCAGGCCGCATTCCCGGACTTGCAGATCTCGATTTCGGCGATGGAGGAACCGCCCGATCCGCAGCGCGATCCCTATGATCTCTCGCTGTTCTATCGGGAAACCGCACCGGCCAGCGGCGGGCTTCAATTGGCGGACGACGCGATTCTACCCGTCTGCGCGCCCGCTCTCGCTGCAAAGCTCGCGACGTCAGCCGACCTTGTCGCGCAGACACTGCTGCACGACGCGGTCTGGCGCAGCGACTGGGCGCGCTGGCTCTCCTTCGCCGTACCCGGCACGAAGATCGATCCGAGCCGTGGCCCGGCGTTCTCGCTCTACAGCCTGGCACTGGATGCCTGCCTGTCGGGTTCAGGCATCCTGATGGGGCGGATGAGTCTTGTCGGCCCTCATCTCGCGTCGGGCAGGCTCGTCGCGCCCTTCCCCCAGGCCATGCCGACGCCCGATCGCCTGACGCTCGCGGCCGCAACGGCTGCCGGCGCGCATCCGCACCGGGCCGAGATCATGGACTGGCTCGCCGGCTCGGCCGACTGAGCACATCAGATATAGGCGCCGCAATCGCCGGCGAACGTCTGGTTCATTGAGCGCGAAGGCTCGGCACAGCCCGCTTCCCCGACCACCTTGGCCGGCACGCCCGCCACGGTCTTGTTGCGCGGCACGGGCTGGAGCACGACCGAGCCGGCCGCGATGCGACTGCATTGGCCGACCTCGATATTGCCGAGGATCTTGGCGCCGGCGCCGATCAGCACGCCCTTGCGGATCTTCGGGTGGCGGTCGCCGCCCTGCTTGCCGGTTCCGCCCAGCGTGACGCCGTGTAGCATCGAGACGTCGTCCTCGATGACCGCCGTCTCGCCGACGACGAGCCCGGTCGCGTGGTCGAGGAAGATGCCCTTGCCGATCCGCGCCGCCGGGTTGATGTCGGTCTGGAACACCTCGGAGGAGCGCGCCTGCAGGTAGAGCGCGAAATCGCGCCGGTCGCGCTTCCAGAGCCAATGCGCCAGGCGGTGGCATTGCAGCGCATGGAAGCCCTTGAAGAACAGCACCGGCTCGAGCACGCGGTAGCAGGCGGGATCGCGATCGAGTACGGCCATCACATCGGCGCGCATGCCGGCGCCGATCGTCTCGTCATCGGCCATCGCCTCGGCGAAGCCCTGTTCGACCAGGTCGGCGGTCACGGCGGGATGGCCGAGCCTTGCCGCGACGCGATGAGCGACAGCGGCCTCGAAGCTCGGCTGGTTGAGCACGGAGGCGACGATCAGGGTACCGAGCGCCGGCTCGGCCGCGACAGCGGCTTCGGCCTCGGTCCGCAGGCGCGACCAGGCGGGGTCGACGCGGTCGAGCCCGGTTGCGAAGTCGCGTACTTCCACGACGGAGTGCCCCGACGGCATGGTCATTCTCCGGAAAGACGGGTTCAGCGGAAGGACAACCCGGCCTGAAGCAGGCGTCCGCATCAAAAGCTCAAGCCGAACCGAAGTTGAATCTAAAAGCGAGGCAACGGAATCAGAATTTCAGGGAAGATCGACAACACATTGGCGTCGCCCACTTTTCTGGATTGCCTGTATTCGCCTGCATGCTCTCACAAACGCGCGAGAAAGTCGAGGACGGCTTGCTTGTGGCTCTTGTCGCCGACGGCGAGGTTATGGTCGCGCCCGATGATGTCGAAGGACTCGGCGCCGGGGATGAGCTTCGCCAGCTCGGGCCCGGAGCCGGATACGTCGTCCTTGGTACCGACACTGATCAGCGTGGGCATCGAAATCTGCCCGACCTGCTCGGCAGTCAACGTCTGGCGCGAGCCGCGAATGCAAGCGGCGAGCGCCCTGAGATCGCTCTTGGTCTGCTCGGCGAAGGCGCGGAACATGCGCTGCATCGGATCGGTCAGGACATCGAGCGACGGCGCCTCCATCGCATCGGCGATGCCGAGCGGCAAACCAACTCCCTCGACGAGATGGATGCCGAGCCCGCCGAGCAGCAAGGCCTCACACCGGCGCGGATGCGCCAGCGCCAGATGCGCCGAGATGCGCGCGCCCATCGAATAGCCCATCACCGCCGCGCGCGGGATGTCGAGATGGTCCATCAGCCGGCGCACATCCTCGGCCATGACCTGCGAGGAATAGGCGGCGGGGTCGTAGAGCTTCTCGCTCTGGCCGTGGCCGCGATCATCCAGCGCGACGACCCGATAGCCGGCATGGGTCAGCGTCTTCGTCCACTGGGTGTTGACCCAGTTGATCATGTGCGAGGAAGCGAAGCCGTGGACCAGCATCACGGTGCGGTGCTTCGGCTCGTCAGCGGTCGGCGCCATGTCGATGAAGGCGATCTTCACGCCATCGGAAGAAAAGCTCTGCATGCGGATCTCGGGTCGCAACGTCGGAATGGTTCCCTTCCCTGCCATGGCCGGGCGGATTTGGGTACCCGCCATGGCGCGGCTTGCTTATGAGCGCCCGCCATGATGAACGATGGCCGCATGACCCAGCCCGCGCCCCGCGAATCGTCACGCCTCGCCATCGTCGACATCGCCCGCGGCGTCGCGCTGCTGGCCATGTTCGTCTACCACTTCGCCTATGACCTCTCGATGTTCCGGCTGATCGAGACCGACATCGTCGCCGAGCCGGGCTGGCGCCTGTTCGCGCGCGGCATCGCCGGCAGCTTCCTGACCATCGTCGGCTTCAGCCTCGTCCTCGCGACGCGCAAGGGCCTGGACCTCAAGGCCTACCTCAAGCGCCTAGCCATGGTCGCGGGTGCGGCAGCATTGGTCACGCTCGGCACTTGGCGGTTCATACCGGGCGATTTCATCTTCTTCGGCATCCTGCACCATGTCGCGGTCGCGAGCGTGCTCGCCCTGCCCTTCCTGCGCCTGCCGGTCATCGCCGGCGCGTTTGCGGCAGCTCTCGCCTTCGCGCTGCCCTCCTTCGTCGCCCATCCGCTGTTCGATCACCCCTGGGCGGCCTGGCTCGGCTTCTCGCAGGCGCCGATCCACACGGCCGATTTCGTGCCGGTCTTCCCCTGGTTCGGCTGCGTGCTGAGCGGCATCGTGCTGGCGCGCCTCGTCCTGCCGCATCTGGCCGGTACCGCGCTCGCCGGCTGGCGGCCGGGCAACAAGGCGACCCGAATCGTCGCCTGGGGCGGGCGCCATAGCCTGCTGGTCTATCTCGTCCACCAGCCGCTTTTCATCGGCGCGCTGATGCTGTCGATGCAGGTCGTCGCTCCGACCTCGCCGGAGGAACGCGCCTTCCGGAACGAATGCCAGCGCAGCTGCTCCGGTCCCAACGTGCCGCAGGAGATCTGCCGGATGGTCTGCGCCTGCACGGTCGATGGCCTCAAGCGCGAGCAACTCTGGCAGAAGGCGCTCGACAACCTCCTCTCGCCGCAGGAAAGCGCCCGGATGACTGAGCTGGCGCGCGGCTGCCTGCGCGACGGGCGCTGATGCGAAAGAGCGCTCTGGCGCTGGGGCGGTTCACGCGATAGGTTGCGGCCGAATTTCAGACTTGCGAAGAGCGACGACCATGGCCGCCACCGGCATCCCGCATTTCCACAATGACCTCGGCGTTCCCGTCATCAAGGTCGGCGCGCATGAGTTCATGTGCATCGGCGCCAAGCCGCCCTTCGACCACCCGCATGTCTTCCTCGACATGGGCGCGGACCATGAGATCATCTGCCCCTATTGCTCGACCCTGTTCAAATATGAGCCGTCGCTGAAGGGCGCCGCCTGCATCCCGCCGGAATGCGCCTATACGGACTCGGCCAAGGCGGCCTGAGGCTCGTCCACTGCATCCGGCGCGCGGGTTCTGAGGGGCATCCGCGCCTCGTCTTCCAGCACCATCATCGAAGGCGTCCGATCCCGTGTCCGCTCCTCATTTCGTCATCGCCGGCGCCGGCATCGGCGGCCTGACTATGGCCCTGTCGCTGGCGCGGCGCGGCATTGCCGCGACCGTCGTCGAGAAGCGCACCGGCTTCGGCGAGACCGGGGCCGGTCTGCAAGTCACCTCCAATTCCGGCCGCGTGCTCGATGCGCTCGACCTCGCCCTGCCGCTGAAGCGCATCAGCGTGACTTCGCACGGGCTGATGATCCGGCGCTGGGCCGACGGCTCGCAGGTACTGGAGATGCCCTCCAGCCCCGAGCACATGCCGACACCGTTTCGCATGATGAAGCGCAACGATCTCCATACCGTCCTGCTAGACGCCGCCCGTGCCATGCCGAATATCCGCCTGATGGTCGGCCGCAGCGTGGATGAGGTCAGCCGGAATGCCGACGGCGTCACGATCGGGCTCACCGCGCGCGACGGTGTCGGCGGGACGCTTTCCGCTCTCGGATTGATCGGCGCCGACGGCCTGTGGTCGCGCGTCCGCGATCTCACCGGCGATGCTTCGCCGCCGGTCTTCACCGGCTACGAGGCCTGGCGCGCCGTGGTGTCGGCCCGCGCTGGCGACAAGCCGCGCGTGACGCTGCATATGGGCTCCGGCCGCCATGCGGTGCATTACCCTGTCGCCGGCGGCCGGGAGATCAACATCGTCGTCGTCCGCCAGGCGAAGGAGGCCCGCGAGGGCTGGTCGCGCGATGGCGACCGCGGCGTCGTCACCGAGCATCTCGCCGGCGCCTCGCCGGCCTTGCGCGAGCTCACGGACGCGGCCGAAGGCTGGCAGGTCTGGTCGCTGTTCGACCGCAAGCCCGCCGCCATGGCCAATGGCCGGATCGCGCTGCTGGGCGATGCCGCCCACCCGATCCTGCCCTTCCTCGCCCAGGGCGCCTCGCTCGCGATCGAGGATGCCGCGGTGCTCGCCCGCCTGCTCGCCGAGACGCTTAGTCGCGAAGGCGCTGCCGGGGTGCCCATGGCCTTCACCGCCTATGCCGCCGCCCGCGCCCAGCGCGTCGCCCGCGTGCAGGAGGAGAGCCGGGGCAATGGCCGCAACTATCATATGGGCTGGCCGCTCAGCATCGCCCGCGATTTCGCGCTGAAGCGGCTGGGGCCGGACGGCCTGCGCAGCCGCTATGGCTGGCTCTACGATTGGCAGGATGCGGCCTGATCTCGTCAAAGCCGCAATCGATCCCTATCTCTGTGCCGAGGGAAGGGACCGAAACCAGATGATCCGCGTCAATCTCTACGAGCAGCTCAACGGCCGCACCCGCGCCATGCCGCGCTGGCAGGCGTGGCTCGCCATGGCGGCGAGCCTCACCGTCGGCGTCGCGCTTTTCGTGCTGGCCGCCAGCCTCGCGCTCATCCTGATCCCGGTCGTGCTGATCGTCGGCGCGATCGCGGTCTGGCGCCTCAAGGCCAAGCTGAAGGCGGCGGGCATCGACCCGACCAATCCTTTCGCCAACCAGCCGCGCCAGCCGGACCGCGTCGAGGTCATCGACGCTGAGTATCGCATCATCGAGCCGGACGAGCCGCGCCGCTGAGACTCAGAACCCGCCTTTCAGGACGACGCCGGCGATCGCACAGATCGCCAGCACCGGCACCATGCCCAGCTTGAAGCGCAGAAGCGCGATGGCCGCGCCAGCCGCCAGCACGGCGGCGCGCCAGTCCAGCGAGGTGAGGACCGGCACCTCCGGGCTCATGCCGAGGAAGGACAGGCTGGAGACCTCCCGGAAGAGGACATGCAGCCCGAACCAGAGCGCCAGGTTGGCGATGACGCCGACCACGGCGGCGGTGATTGCGCCAAGCGCGGCAGACAGTCCCTTGTTCTCCCGGAGCGCCTCGACATAGGGCGCCCCCAGAAAGATCCAGAGGAAGCACGGCGCGAAGGTCACCCAGACCGTCAGCAGCGCCCCGAGCCCGCCGGCCACCAGCGGCGGCAGGCTGCCCGGCGCCCGGAACGCGGCGAGGAAGCCGACGAATTCGAGCACGAGGATGAGCGGCCCCGGCGTCGTCTCAGCCAGCCCCAATCCATCCAGCATCTCGCCGGCGGTGAGCCAGCCGAAACCATCGACCGCCGCCTGCGCGACATAAGCCAGGACCGCATAGGCCCCGCCGAAGGTCACCATCGCCATTGTGCTGAAGAAGCTGCCGATCTGCGTCCAGATGCTGGCCGGGCCGGTGACGAGCCAGAGCACGGCCACCGGCGCGAGCCAGAGCGGCAGCCAGAGCGCGAGCACGCGCATGGCCTTGCCCGCGGAAGGCCGGACATGCGGGAGCCCCCCCTCCGAAAGCAGTCGGTCGACCAGGCCGACGACCGGCGGCCCGGCTGCGCCATGCCGCCCCGCCGCGCCGAACCAGTCCGGCCGGACGCGACTACCGCGCCAGCCGACGAGCCCCGCGGCCAGGATGATCGCCGGAAACGGCGCCTTGAACAGGAAGATCGCAACGAACGCAGCCGCCGCCACAGCGACCATCACCCCATTCTTGAGCGCCCTGCGGCTGATCCTCAGGCCCGCCTCGATGACGATGGCGAGCACGGCCGCCTTCACGCCGAAGAAGATGCCGTCGACCAGCGGGACATGGCGCCAGGTAACGTAGAGGATGCTGAGGCCCAGCATCACCAGCGCCCCGGGCAGGATGAAGAGCAGGCCGGCGATCAGGCCCCCGACCGTCCGATGCATCAGCCAGCCGATATAGACGGCGAGCTGCTGCGCCTCCGGGCCCGGCAGGAGCATGCAGTAGTTCAGCGCGTGCAGGAAACGCTCCTCGCCGACCCAGCGCCGTTCCTCGACCAGCTCCTTGTGCATCAGCGCGATCTGGCCTGCCGGCCCGCCGAAGGACAGGAAGCCGATCCGCGCCCAGACCCGCGTCGCCTCGCCGAGCGTCGGCATGCGCCCTGCCGCTATCGTTTCCACGACATTCATCGCCGCGCCTCCCCCGCCGGCTTCGGGACGGGCCAGTTATGGGTTTCCTCGCCCGCATCGCGGCACCAGCGATAGAAGGCGTCGTAGAGCAGCATGCCGGCTTCGAGCTGGTCGAGATCGTGCTTGTACATGCGCGACAGCCCGAGCGACGCCGCGAGCAGGCCCGCAGCCTGCGGCTCGGCCTCCAGCGTCGCGGTATCCGCCGCCCGCACGATGCGCGCCAGCCGGTCGAGCGTCGGCGAAGCCAGCCGGAACTCCTCGATCATCGCGTCGAAGGTGCAGAGCGGCCCGCGATGGCTCCAGAATACGCCCTCGATATCGAAGGGCGTGGCCCCGAAGCGATCCGCCACGGCCTCCACCTCGGATGCCGCGACGAAAAGGAAGACGGCCTGCCTATCGATGAAGCGTCGGATGAGCCAGGGGCAGGCGATGCGGTCGATCTTCGGCCGTGCCCGCGTCACCCAGACGCTGCCGCTGGCCGTGCCCCCCGGAGGCAGGCGCTCCGGCGAGAACACCATCCCGCCAGCCTGACGCCAGGCCTGGTGCCCGCCTTCCAGAGTTTCCGCAGGAATGCCGCGATGCCGCAGCCAGGCGGCAACGCCTTCACTGAGCTTGAGGCCGCGATGGCAAACCACCACCACGCGTCGCTGGGCGGCGAATTCAGTACCCCAGTCGGCGACAGTACGATAATCGCGCCGAACGGAGCCCGGCAGGAGCAATGGATCGGCGGCGACATCCTCGTCGATGCGGACATCAACGATCGCCGGAGCATCGGGCAGGCCGACCAGCCGTGACAGCTGGGCGACCGAGATCTGTTCGTTGGAAGACATGGCTTGCGTCCATCCTGAAGCGAGGAAGTTGGACGCGAACATTGGGCCGAAGCCTCACGGGGTCGTCGCGGTGAAACCCCTTGGCAACGACTACACCATGTCAGCGCGGCCGGCGTCAACGCCGGCCGCAACTTCACTCGATCCGGCTGACCAGAATCTTGTCGATGCGGCGGCCGTCGAGATCGACGACCTCGAAGCGCCAATGCCCCTTGTCGAAGCTCTCGCCAACATTCGGCAGATGGTTCATCTCGGCCAGGATGAAGCCGGCAACCGTCTGGAAATCGGCGTCGCGCGGAATCGGGATGCCGAGTTCATGCGAGAACTCGTCGACCTGCATCCAGCCCGCGACGAGATAGGAACCGTCGGCGCGGGTAACGATCGCCGGCTCGTCCTCTTCCTCTTCCTGGAAGGCACCGATGATCGCCTCGAGCACGTCGCCGGGCGTGATGATGCCCTCGAAATGGCCGTACTCGTCGAAGACCAGCGCCATATGCACGCGGCTGGCGCGGATCTCGCGCAGGACATGCAGCGAGTCGGCCGTATCCATCACGATCGGAGTCTCCTGCACGAGCGCGCGCAGGTCCTGCACCTCGCCGGTCTGAAGGAACTCGATCAGGTCCTTGACGAGGATCACGCCGACGATCGAATCCGCCTCGCCGTCCTGCACCGGCAGCCGCGAGCGGCGCGTCGCACGCAATTGCTCGCGGATTTCTTCGGCACTGTCCTCGAGATCGATCACCTCGACCTCGCGGCGCGGCGTCATCAACGCCCGCGCCGAGCGGTCGGCAAGGCGCATCACGCCCGCGATCATCTCGCGCTCGTCACGCTCCAGCACGCCGGCGGTCTCCGCCTCGGCGATGATGGTGCGGACCTCCTCCTCGGTGACTCTCTCCTCGGATTCACCCTTCTGGCCGAGCAGGCGCAGAACCGCTTTGCCGGAGACATCGAGCAGGAACACGACAGGCGCGCCGACCTTCGAGAGCAGCGACATCGCCGGCGCGACCCGCGCCGCCACCCGCTCGGGGTCGCGCAGCGCGATCTGCTTCGGCACGAGTTCGCCAAGAATCAGCGAGAGATAGGTGATCGCGACAACGACGGCGCCGACGCCGAGCGTATCCGATACCGATGGCGAGAAACCATGCGTGCCCAGCCATTCCGACAGGCGCGCGCCGAGCGTGGCGCCGGAGAAGGCGCCCGAGAGCACGCCGACGAGCGTGATTCCGATCTGGACGGTGGAGAGAAAGCGACCGGGATCTTCCGCGAGGCGCATCGCGGTTGCGGCGCCCTTGCTGCCCTGATCGCTGAGAACCTTGAGGCGCGCCGGGCGTGACGAAACCACGGCGAGTTCCGACATGGCGAGGAGTCCATTAACGATCGTCAGCGCCACGACGATCAGGATTTCGGTTAACAAAACCAGCCTGCTTGCTGCAAAGCCGCGACATCTGGCGGCCCGCTTCCTCGCCCCTTATAGCGGAACATGGCCCCAACGCGATGGGCCGGGCGAAAGATTTGTGAGCGGATAATGAGCAAGCCCCAATTCTGGCAGCCGACCGCCGATCCCCAGGCAGCAGCCGATCCCCGCCTGCGCGCGCCCTCGGCCCAGCGTAACCGCGATGCGATCCTCGCCGTGCTGGCGAGTGTGCTCCCGCCAGCCGGGCTCGTTCTGGAGATCGCCTCCGGCTCCGGCGAGCATGCCGTTCATTTCGCCGCGGCCCTGCCCGGCCTGACCTTCCAGCCGAGCGATCCCTCCCCCGACGCGGTCGCGAGCATCGCGGCCTGGACCAGGGAATCCGGCCTCGGCAACATTCTTCCGCCGCTCGTCGTCGACGCAACCGCGCCGGACTGGCCGATCGAAGCAGCCGACGCGATCCTTTGCATCAACATGATCCATATCGCGCCCTGGGCCGCGGCGGAGGGCCTGTTCCGCCATGCCGGCCGCCTGCTGAAGCCGGGCCAGCCGCTCTATCTCTACGGTCCCTATCGTCGGCCGGGCAGACCGCTGGAGCCGGGCAACGCGGCTTTCGACGAAAGCCTGCGCGGGCGCGACCCGGCCTGGGGCCTGCGCGAGCTGGACGCGGTAGCAGCGCTCGGCGCGGCCAACGGTTTCAACGCGCCGGAGATCGTCGAGATGCCCGCGAACAATCTGAGCGTGATCTTCAGGAAAGCGTGACACCCGCTGCATCCAGCTAACGGTTGTCAAACGAACCAACCGTCATTGCGAGCGTAGCGAAGCAATCCAGGGGGACGTAGAGCGCTGCCGCCCCTGGATTGCTTCGCTACGCTCGCAATGACGGCGGCGATGGTGCGGACGGCGGGACTCGAACCCGCAAGCCTTTGAAGGCGCAAGATTTTAAGTCTCGTGCGTCTACCAGTTTCGCCACGTCCGCAGGCGGCAAAGCGATAGCGGGCGGGCGCAGCCGACGCAAGCCTCGGCCGATCAAAACCGGCCGGTCACAGCACCCCGTTTCCGCTTCAAGCGCGCCGTCATTCCGGGCGTAGCGAAGCGGAGACCCGGAATCCATCACGGAGCCCATCGCCCTACGGTGGATTCCGGATCAGCGCCGCTCACGCGGCTTGTCCGGAATGACGCGTTGCTTCCGGAAGGAACCGGACGACGCGAAACGCTCAAGGCCGGCGGGCGGGCTTGTACCACTCCACCCCGTCGGGATCGACATAGAGGCCCGGCTTGACGTCCGAGCCGATGCTCTTCTCTTCCATCGGCACGCGCACCGTATCGTCGCGATCGCCGCGCTTGACATAGGGGGCCGAGCCCTGCCCGGCCTGGCCATGCGCGCCACGTCCGGCGCTGCTGGCTTGTCCGATGATGCCGCGCCGCCCGGCGACCTTGTCCTGCAATTCCGTCACCGGGCGCCCGGCGAAGGCGACCTTGGCCGTGCCCTCGACCACCGGCACCGCCCGGCGCGCCGCGCCCTCGCCGGTCACCCGCACACCGATGAAGCGCGGCACATAGCTCGCCCCGCCCTTGCCGAAGGATTCCCAGCCGCCGGCCGAGATCATCTGCGCACCGCAGCGCTTGTGGCTGCGCTCGCAGGCCGCGCGCGAGCCATAGCGCGGTGCCGCCTGTTCGAACTCGGCGCGCGCGTTGCGATAGGCGAACTCGCATTGCTCGGCCGTCAGCCGGCCGGCCTCGATGCATTCGTCGCGGCGCACATAGAGCGCGGTCTGGGCCTGAGCCGCGAGATCGGACGGCCCCGTCAGCGACAGGGCGGGAGCAAGGGTGGCGACGCGCAGCAGCGCCAGGGCGGAACCTGGAATCATCATGCGGCGTAATAGAATTACAATTGTGGCCACAAGGCAGCGAGCCAGACTCACAGCAGCGACCGCCGCGAGGCCGCAAGCTCCCGCGTCGAGCCATAGTCGATCTTGCCGTTGCCGAGCACGGGGATGGCCTGCGTCACCAGGATCGCGCGCGGCACCCACAGTTCCGGGAAGCCCTGCTGCTTCGCCGCCTCCTGCAAGGCGGCACGATCGGCATCCGGCGTCTCGGTGACGAGCACGAGCTGCTCGCCCTTGCGCGCATCCGGCAGCGCGACGACGACATGGTTCTGGTCCGGCCAGACCTTGGCGACCATGGTCTCGACAGCCGCGAGCGAGACCATCTCGCCGCCGAGTTTGGCGAAGCGCTTGGCCCGGCCGCGGATCGCGACGAAGCCGTCCTCGATCACGACGATGTCGCCGGTATCATGCCAGCCGCCCTCCGGCGGGATGATCCGGCCAGGGTTCTCGGGATCGAGATAGCCGGCCATGACGTTCGGCCCGCGTACGGTGAGCCGCCCGCCTTCGTGTATCCCCTCGACCGGCTCCAGCTTCGCCTCGATGCCGGGCAGGAGCTTGCCGACCGTGCCCTCACGGATCGCGGCCGGCGTGTTGACGGCGAGCACCGGCGAGCACTCGGTGCAGCCATAGCCTTCGAGGATGGTGGTGCCATAGGGCTCCCACATCCGCTTGGTCTCGGCCTTCACGCGCTCGGCGCCGGCCACGACATAGCGCACGCTGCCGAGGTCGTCCTTTTCCGCCGCGCGGGCGTAACCTTGCAGGAAGGTGTCGGTGGCGAGCAGGAAGGTCGCCTTCATGTCGCCGATCAGCTTCGGCACCTGCTTGTAGTGCAGCGGGCTCGGATAGAGCACGACCTTCATGCCGTGCAGCAGCGGCACCATCAGCCCGGCCGTCAGCCCGAAGGAGTGGAAGGCCGGCAGCGGATTCATGAACACGTCCCGCTCGGAGATCGCCCCGGCCGCGTGGGCGAAGACCTGCCTGGCATTCGAGACGATATTGGCATGACTCAGCGCCACGCCCTTCGGCTTGCCCTCCGTGCCGGAGGTGAACAGGATCACCGCCGTATCGTCCGGTTGCGCTTCGAACGAGCGGTGGACGAGCCCCGGCACGAGGCTCTGCAAGGCGCCGAGCGCCTTGTCGAAGCTGGTGATCTGCTTGCGGACATCTTCGAGATAGACGACACGCCGCCCCTCGCCCAAGGCCGCGATCTCGTCGTCGAGCTTGCCCTGGTCGACGAAGCGCCGCGAGGTGACGATGGTTTTGAGCTGCGCCAGCTCCGCCGCCGCACGCAGGTTGCGGACGCCGGCCGTGAAGTTCAGCAGCGCCGGCACCCGGCCATACGCGAAGAGCGAGAACAGCGTCACCGCCATGCCCTGCATGTTGGGCAGGAGCACGCCGACCTGCTCCTCAGGCGCCGTCAGCGCGGCGAGCTTGCGCCCCAGGACCAGCGCGCCGAGCACGAGCCGGCCATAGGTGATCGGCTGGCGCTCGGGGTCTTCCAGCGCGATGCGGCCCTTGCCGTGGCGGGCAATGGTCTGAAGCAGGGCGCGGAAGAGCGTGATCCGCGCGCCCGCGGCGTCGAAGCTGGTGGCGGCCATGTCCGGCGCGTCTCCCGTCGGCGTTTCCTCTGCCGGTCAAGCTAGTGAGATCGGCGTGGGTTTCAACGCCGATCCCGACCGGCCATCAGCCGAACGCGCCGATCTCGTGTTGGATCGCCCCGGAAATCTCGCGGATCAGCGCGAATAGCCCCAGCATCGGCGCGAAGACGTCGCGGTGCAGCGCCTCATAGGTGCCGCCCTCGCGCGGCCCCGGCGGCTCGCCGAAATCGAGGCCGATAGTGGGATCGGGATCGCGCGGGAATATCTCCGCCAGCAGCGCGAGTGAAGCCGGCACGTCGAGGCGCAGCAAGCGCTCGATCAGCGCATCGCGTGTCAGGCCCGCATGCGGCCGGAAATCCGGGATATGGGCGAAGGACAGCCAGATGCGATGCATCGCGGCGAGCCGGAGCGCATGCAGCGCCACAAGCCGCGCCGACATCTGCGGCACATCGTCGGCCGCGACCTTGAGCTTCAGCGCATCGGCCGAGAGCCGCCAGAACAGGCGTCGCAGCGCCGGCGCCAGCTCCAGCCGCGACAGCGCTTCCGCGACGACCAGCAACTCCTCACGCCGCCCTTCCTTCACCGTGCGGCGCGCCCGATCGAACCAGCTGCCGGGGTCGAGCGTGTCGAGATAGGCGCGCAGCACGTCGAGATCGCTATGCGCCATCGCATAGGCCGCGAGTCGATAGGCCCGGTCGAAGCGCTGCGAGCGCTCGCGCATGGTGCGAAAAAGGTCCGGCGCGCGCGAGGCAGCATGGCCGACGCCATGCATGCTGTTCGCCATCCAGCCGAGCTGCTGGAGGATGGCGTTATTGGGGATGGCGCGCAGTTCGCGGGGATGGCGGATGCGCGTCGGCCCCGCCCCTTCCGACTGGCGCGCGGCGGGACGCGAGCCGGTCTTATCGAGCAGCGAAGGGCCGAAGGTGCCGATGAGCGCGGCATAGCCGGGATCGTCGACGAGTTCATTCATCTCCTCGCGCACCGTCTGGAAGAACTCGCTGGCGAAATCCGGCTCATCATAGATCGGGTCCTCGACCACTTCCGGTGATGCGAAAACCGCCTCGGCGATCCGCCCAACCGTGGCACCGGCAAGCTGCGGCGTGCCGAATAGCAGATAGCCATCACTGCCCTGGAAGCTGGTCTCGCGCACCGTCCGGATGCCGGCGCGCGCAAAGGCCTGCCGCGCATAGGCCGGGTCGAGATAGGCCAGCCGGTCCGACAGGCTATCGGGATGGGCGCCGCGCCCGACCGACTCGCCATGGGTGTCGAAGATCACGAGTTCGACATCCGCAAGCTCGTAGCGTGCCAGCAGTTCAGCAATGCGGATGCGCAGGCGCTCGACCCAGAAGGTCGAGGCGACCTGCCCGATATAGCGCCCGGAATCCGAATAGCCGAACTGGATGCATAGCCGGCCATGGCGCTTGAGATAGTCACGGAAATGCGGGCTGCGCAGCGCCTCGTCGATGATGCGCGGCCCCTGCTCCAGCGCGTCAGAGGTCTCGAACAGCGGCGAGATCTCGACCCGATCGGCAATGCCGAAGCGGCTCGCAAGCCAGAGCGCGCAGAGCAGCGTATAGCCGGTCTCGGTTTCCGCGATCAGGAAGCGCACAGGCTTCGATCCGTCGACATGCTTCACGATCTGCGCGATCGTCATCATCATCCGCGCGGCCGATGCCCGCTCGGCCGCCAGCGCCCCGAAATCGACCGTGATCGCCTTGACCTTGTCGAGCGCCGTATTGGCGGCAGCGAGGAAGGCGCGCCGCTGCGCCGGCTGGCCCGGCTCCTCGTCCAGCGTGACCGTCGCGCGCAGGGCGTTGTGGAGCTGCGAGGCGTTGAGCCGGAAATGCGGCAACGCGATCGAGACGCCATGCGCGAGGCAACCGGCCCGGATCAGGGCGAGCGCGAGCCGCGTCTCTTCATCGCCGGCATCCGCCAAGGCTTGGTCGAGCGCCTCGACCAGACGGGAGGCTTCGGGCAGTGCCGTCTGGCGCTCCTGAACCAGCGACAGCGCGAAAGCCTGAAGAGCCTGCAGCGAGGGCTGCGTACCGATGGGCGGCGCCAGAGCAAGCTGTCTCTCCACCGCGGCCAGCGCCTCGCTCACCAGCTGGCGTACCGCTTCCGTGGTCGGGACCTGCGGCAGCTTTTCGAGGATGCGCGCGAACTGCCCGCTCTTCGATTCCAGCCGGTAGCGCAGCGTGTCCCACCAGCCGATATCGGTGCGCCCATCCGTGTCGCAGCCGACCCAGGAGGCGAGCGTGACCGGCTTCGGCGCAAGCTGCGTCCACTGCGCCGGCCAGCGCTCGCGCGCGACCGCGAAGAGGGCGGCGTTCAAACGGTCGATGGCATCGCGGGCATGGCGCACGGCATAGCGCGCCTGCTCGAACTCGTCCTGCAAGGTGATCCGCCCGTCCGGGCGAAAGCTGAGAGCGCCATCGGCGACCACCGCCTCCCCCGCCTTACCGCCGGAGGCAAGGTCAGCGAGCGCATGGCAAAGCTGCCGCGCCATGCCGAAGGTCGGATGGGCTGTGAACACGGCTGCGAAGCGCACCCGCTCCACCGCCTGCCGGAACATATCGAAGGACCCGGCTTCCCTGGCCGCCTCCTGAGCTAGACCAGCGAAAACAGCGGCTTCGTCGTTCTGGAGCCCGACATAGCGCGCGACTCTGCCGGCGCGCTGATGCAGGGCTTCCCGCCCGAGCCGGCGCACCAGCTCCGAGGCAGCGTCCATGCCCAGCTCGCCGCGATCCATCAACCGCGTCAGCCAGAGCGTGACGCTCAGCACCGGGTTGCCGAAGGGGTCGTCGCGGGAATCGCTGCGCGCCGCCTCGACGCGGGCGAGCAGCTCCTTCGCGAGGCCGGCGACATTGGGGAGCGAATGACCTTCCGCAGCGATCGTCCCGGCCATGGCCCCTCTCCCTTTTCAGATCGGCCGAACGAACACGCGGTCACGATCGATATTGCGCTGCATTGCAGCATCGGATTCTCGCAGCTGCAAGCGGGAAGCTTAAGCGGCTGTCGGATAAATTTTATCCGGGTCATATTGCGTCATTCAAATCATCCGGATAATAAGTACGCCAACAGAGAGTAAACATGCTCGACATCGCATTCAGGCCCAGCACCGCCTTTCACGACACAGCCCGCATCGCCAGCGGCCCGCTTGCGACCGTCGCGCTCGCTGTGAAGGCTGCGCTCGCGACGGACCCCGAGGCCGCGATCCTCGTCTTCGACGATGGAACGGGAAAGGTCATCGATCTCGACCTGCGCGGCAGCGACACCGACATCGCCGCGCGCTACGCGCCTCCGGCAGGCGCGACCGAAGAAACCACCGACGAAGCCCCGCGCGGACGCGGCCGGCCCAAGCTCGGCGTCGTTGCCCGCGAAGTGACCTTGCTGCCGCGTCACTGGGACTGGCTCGCCTTGCAGCCCGGCGGCGCCTCGCAGGCTCTGCGGCGTCTCGTCGACGAAGCCCGCAAGGCGGATGGCGGCCGCAGCCGAGCCCGCGCGGCACAGGAACGCGCCTACGCCTTCATCGCGACGATGGCGGGCGATCGCGAGGGCTTCGAGGAAGCCTCGCGCGCCCTCTTCGCCGGAGACGATGCGCGCTTCGCCGCGCACAGCCGGACTTGGCCGCAGGATATCCGCGCTCATGCCGCGAAGCTGCTGGCCGGTGACGCTCCGGCGGACGGCTGAGCGCGGCCGGCGGAGGGCCTGCAGCCCGCCCTGGGAGCATTCCGGCAGCGCGGTCGCGGCGGGTTGCTGGCCGGGCGCGGCAAGGGCATAGCAGCGCCACGCCTCCCGCCGCCCGCATCGCCCCGCCGAAAGCCGCCCGTCCATGACCTCCCGCGCACAATGGCTCGGCATTCTCTGCGGCCTGCTGACCGCGATCATCTGGGGCGTTCAGTCGGTCGTCTCGCGCCACGCGATGCTGATCGACCTGACCCCGGCCGACGTCACGATCCTGCGTTTCACCTCGGCTGCGGCCGTGCTGCTGCCGTGGGCGCTCCGGCACATGCGCCCCTTCCCGGTCGGTTCACTCGGCTGGCCGCGCGCCTGGGTGATGGCGCTGCTGATCGGCCCGCTCTACAGCCTGATCCTGGTCGGCGGCGCCGCCTTTGCGCCTGCGCTGCATTCGTCGATCATCTCGCCCGGCCTGATCCCGGTCTTCACCGCGCTGCTGATCTTCCTCGTTACCGGCGAGCGCGCCGGGCGGATACGGCTGATCGGCCTCGGCATCATCGTGCTCGGCATCGGCATCTTCTCGCGCGATGCGCTCGCGATGACGCCGTCTCGGCCCGACGCCTGGATCGGCGACCTGCTCTTCGTGCTGATCGCCTTCCTCTGGGCGATCTTCGGCCTGCTCGCCCGGCGCTGGGGCGTGAGCTCGCTGGAGGTCACCGCCGCCTCGTGCCTGCTTTCGGTGCCGCTGCTCGCGATCGTTGCGCTGGCCTTGCCGATCCACATGTCACGGGCGCCCTTCGTGGAACTTCTGCTGCAGGCGCTCTACCAGGGCGTCCTGGTCGGCGTCGTCGCGCTCTATCTCTATGCGCGCTCGGTCGCGACGCTGGGCGCAGCCCGGGCGACGCTGTTCCTGCCGCTGGTGCCGGTGGCGACGGCCGCCGCCAGCGCCTTGCTGCTGGCGGAGTTGCCCTCTCCGACCGAGATCGTCGGCATGGGGATCGTCGTCAGCGGGATGCTGATCGCCTTCCGCTCGCCATCGGTGGGCTGAAGCGCGGCCTGCTCAGCCCTTGTGCCCCTTGGCGATCGGCTCGACATAGGAGAGACCCAGGTCCCAGGGAAAATAGATCCAGGTGTCCTGGCTGACCTCGGTGATGAAGGTATCGACCGTCGGCACGCCGGCCGGCTTGGCATAGACCGTGGCGAAATGCGCGTTCGGCAGCATCTCGCGGACGACGCGCGCGGTCTTGCCGGTATCGGTGAGATCGTCGACCACCAGCACGCCCTTGCCCTTGCCGTCGCCGATCGCCTTGATATTCGGGGCGATGTCCTTGAGCACCTGGAGCTCGGTCTGGTTCTTGTAGTCGTGATAGCTCGCGACGCAGACGGTCTCGATCATCCGCAAGCCAAGCTCGCGGCAGATGATCGCCGCCGGCACCAGGCCGCCGCGGGTGATGCAGACCATCGCCTCGAACGGCCCCTTCTCGGCGAGGCGCCAGGCGAGCGCGCGAGCATCGCGATGGAACTGATCCCAGGAAACCGGGAAAGCCTTGTTCGAGGACGGTTCGGCCATGGACAGCGCTCCGGACTTAGCCCGACGCGAAACGCGCCGGTTTCCGACCGAAAAGCCTATCGGCGCGCGCCTGACAAGAGGCACGCGCCGAACATCCCCAATTCAGCGCCGCTAAACTGCGTCAGAACTCCGCCCAGCCATCCGCCGTGCCGCCGCCGGCCACCCGCCGGCCGCGCATCACCGGCGCCGCCCGTGGTGCTGCGGGAGCCGAATGGACAAGTTGCGGTGAAGGCCGGTGCCGGTCGCCGCCAAGCTGGAAGGCGGAGACCATCGTGCTCAGCGCCTCGGTTTCCTGCTGGAGATCGCGCGCGACCTTGGCGCTCTGCTCGGCGAGCAGCGAATTCTGCTGCGTGATCTCGTCCATATGGGCGACGGTGCGGGCCATCTCGTCGATGCCGTTGGCCTGCTCGGTCGTCGCCTGCGAGATCTCGCTGACGGTCGATGCGACCTTGGAAGCGGCGCCGACGATCTCGCCCAGCGTCGTCCCGGCATCCTTGACCAGGCCGACGCCAGCTTGAATCTGTTGCGTAGAATTCGCGATCAACATCTTGACGCCATTGGCGGATTCACTGCATCGCGCAGCCAATGCCCGCACCTCGGTCGCGACCACTGCGAAGCCGCGCCCGGCATCGCCGGCCCGCGCCGCCTCGACCGCGGCGTTCAGCGCCAGCAGGTTGGTCTGGAAGGCAATCTCGTCGATCATCGAGATGATCTCGGAGATGCCGGACGAAGCCTGCTCAATCCGCCCCATCGCCGCGACCGCCTCGGTCACGATGGCGCCGCCGCGCGCAGCGACTTCGCTCGCCTCGTTGCCGAGCTGGACGGCCATCTTCGAATTGCCGGCGCTATGCTTGACTGATGCGGCGAGTTCCTCGGTCGTCGCCGCGGTCTGCTGCAGGCTCGCCGCATTGGCCTCGGTCCGCTCGGCGAGTTGCTGGCTGTCGGAGGTGATCTTGAGCGAGGCGCTGTCGATTCGCGCCGAGATGTCGCGCACCGAGCCGACGACCTCCGCCAGCGTGTCGAGAAGGTCGTTGACGCCGGTGCAGAGCGCGGCCACCTCCCCGTTCTTGCCGTCCAGCGACACGCGCCCGGTCAGGTCCTTGCTCTTGGCCTGGTCGATCACCGCGCTCGTCTCCTGCACGGCCGCTTCGAGCTGTTTGCCCTTGAAGGTGGCGGTGATGTCGGAGGCGAATTTGACGACCTTGTAGGGGCGCTCCTGCGCGTCGAGGATCGGATTGTAGCTCGCCTGGATCCAGATCTCCTTGCCGCCCTTGCCGATGCGCCGGTACTGGCCGGCATCGTACTCCCCATGGCCGAGACGCTCCCAGAAGGCGCGATAGCCTTGCGTCTCGCGCTCGGCCGGATCGACGAACATGCGGTGGTGCTGGCCGACGATCTCGGCCAGCGAATAGCCGAGGACGCTCAGGAAATTCTGGTTGGCCGTCAGGATCTTGCCGGTGAGGTCGAACTCGATCACGGCCTGCGCCTTGTCGATCGCGGCGCGCTGCCCTTCGAGATCGGCGAGGCGGTTCTTCTGCTCGGTGACGTCGAAGGCATATTTGATCACGCCTACCGGCTTGCCGCCCGCCCCCAGAATCGGGGTGTAGCTGGCCTGGATCCAGATCTCCTTGCCGCCCTTGCCGAGCCGCAGATACTGCCCCCGCGAGAATTCGCCCCGGCCGAGATCGGCCCAGAATTGCTTGTAGGCCGGGCTCGCCTTCTCCTCGGTCGTCACGAACAGGCTGTGATGCTGCCCCTTCACCTCCGCCAGCGCATAGCCCATCGCCGACAGGAAATTCTCGTTTGCGTCCAGTATCTTGCCGTCAAGGTCGAATTCGACGCGTGCCTGCGAGCGATTGATCGCATCCAGCTGCCCCGCAACGTGCCGATTCGAGAAAAGGCCGGAAAAGAGCGACATCTGATATCCCCCCTCGGCGCGGCCTACGGATCATGCATCCTTGAGGCCAGCGTCGTCATGAAAGGCCTTGTCGGATACCCGCGGCGCCCGGAGCGCGGCGGGAAAGGCCGAATGCTTTCCGGCCACGCCCGAATGTCTCTCAAAACTTGTTTATGATTAGTTTATGCCTACAATATACTCAATTGATAGCAGAAAATTACAACGAAAACGATATGTCATATTTATAAGACATACCAAAAAGGCACATGAAGATTAGATCGAGACCTTTAAAAACACAAACGCTCCGTAAAATTGTACAAAAACCGCAAAAGTTGTAGAATAAACTTTCTTCAGAGCCGTTTCTGCTTTTCCGCAGCAACCATGGCTTTCACAGCAGCCATTGCAGCGAGTAGTTTCCCCGCGTCGCGTGACCTGACGACGATATTGGTATCGGGACCGGTTTCCGACCAGAACGGATACGAGCCGATCGAAACCGCCGGGTGGGCATTGGCGATCTCTGCCAGCGGACCACCGATATCGCCCTCCCGCAGCCCGGTTTGCACCGTATCGGACAGCATTTTCGCTCCCGTCCGCAGCGTCGGGCCGATGACGTCGAGCATCGCCTGCATGATCGCGGGCACACCCGCCATCACGTAAACGTTACCGATATTGAAGCCCGGTGCCTTGGAGATCGCGTTGGCGACCAGCTCGGCTCCCGCCGGGATTCGCGCCATGCGCATCCGGGCTTCGTTGAGCTCGTCCGGCGAGAAGCGCTCGGATAGCATCGCGACGGCGCGCGGATCGTGGTCGATCGTCACGCCGAAGGCGGCCGCGACCGCATCAGCCGTGATGTCGTCATGCGTCGGGCCGATCCCGCCGGTCGTGAAGACATAGGTATAGCGGGCGCGCAGCGCATTGAGCGCGGCGACGATCTCTTCGGAGACATCAGGCACGACCCGCACCTCGCGCAGATCGACACCGATATTGGTGAGATACTCGGCGATGTAGCCGATATTCTTGTCCTTGGTCCGCCCGGACAGGATCTCGTCGCCAATCACCAGGATCGCGGCCGTGACGATGGTGACGGAGGAACAGACTTCGGTGACGGACATGACTGCGCTCCTGGCTCTCCGCCAAGAGCTAGGCTTTCCCTGCGAAGCGCTCAAGCGCCGCGACGGGCGCGCCGGCCATGCCGCAGGCGCGCGCTCAGCCCGGCTTGCGCTCGAAGACCAAATTGAGTCGCGTCTGTGCGACGAGCTTGTAGCCGCTGCGCTCGAGCAGGCCCACAAGGTCGGTCTGCCAGCGCTGGCGCGAATCCTCGATGACGATGAAGCCCGGCCAGAGCGCCTGCGGGGCATCGCGCAGGAACGGCTCCAGAATCAGGTCCTCGGCCCCCTCGACATCGAGCTTCATCGCATCGATGCGCTCATAGCCCTCGCCTTCGACCAGCGCGAGCAGGGTCATGGCAGGGACCTTGACCGAGGTTCCGGCGCTCGAATTGAGGATGCGGACGCTCGATTCCCCGCGATTGGTCGGGTCGATGAACAATGTCAGCTCGCCGGGCTTGTCGGCGAGCGCGCAGGCCACCGCCTTGACGGTTCCGAACGGATTCTGCGCGATGTTGAAGGCGAGGCGCGCGAAGATCTCGGGCTGCGGCTCGACCGCGAGGATGCGTGCGCCCCGTCCGGCCCGGGCCGCGACGAAGAGCGAATAGGCGCCGATATTCGCGCCGATATCGATGAAGGTGAAGCCGTCGCGCAGCCGTGAGACCAACAGCTCCCGCTCGACCGCATCGAAATATTGCGGTGTGAACAGCACGCGCTTCTCGCAGACATTGCCGCTCGGATAGAGGCGCATCTTCGCCCCCAGCGACTCGATGTCGACCGGCGCGCCGTCGAGCGAGCGCAGGCCGAGGCGCCGCAGCGCATAGGCGACCTTGCGCCCGAGGAAACTGTCCGAGGCGGCGCGCGTCCGGGCGATGATGCGGGCGAGATAGGCTTTCGGAGCGAAGGCGCCGAAAGGCCGCTCTTCCGCCGGGTTCTGTTCGATGATGGCCATTGCGCCAGCCTGATACACCTCGACGGGCTCGCGCGCCAGTCGTGGTTGCGACCTCACTGCCCGTCGGCGAAGCGGGCGTGGATCTCGCCGAAACGGGGAGCGATCTCCAGGAAGACATCGACGAGCCGGGGGTCGAACTGCCGGCCGCGCTCGCTCATCACCACGGCGACGGCCTCGTCATGCGTCATCGCTTCCTTGTAGACCCGCTTCGTGACGAGCGCGTCGTAGACATCGGCGATCGCCATCAGCCGCCCTGAGAGCGGGATGTTCTCGCCTGCGAGCCCTTGCGGATAGCCTGCCCCATCCCAGCGCTCGTGATGGGTATGGGCGATCTCCTTGGCGAGCCTCAGGAAGGAGCTGGAACCACCGAGATGGCGCTCGGCATCGGCGATGGCAATGCGCCCGAGCTCGGCATGGGTCTGCATCGTCGCCCGCTCATCGTCGTCGAGCCGGCCGGGCTTCAGCAGGATGCTGTCGGGGATGCCCACCTTGCCGATATCGTGCAGCGGCGCCGATTTGAACAGCAGATCGAGCGTGGCGTCGTCGAGCTCCCCGGCGAAGAGCCCGCGCTCGCGGGCGCCCTCGGCCAGTACCCGCAGATAGTGCTGGGTACGCCGGACATGGTTGGCCGTCTCGTTGTCGCGCGTCTCCGCCAGAGAAGCCATGGCCAGGATGATGGCCTGTTTCGCTCGCTCCGCCTCTTCCAGCGCCGCCGAAAGCGAGTTCACCAATGCGATGTTGGTCATCGCAACCGCCGCGCTGTTGGCGATCCGCCTCAACGCCCGGACCACCTCGGGCGATGGCCGATGGCGATGTGCCCAATAGGCACCGATCGCGGCAACGGGATCATCCTGACGAACCGGCACCATGACGAGGCTGCGCACGAAGGTCGGGCGATAGGCCTCTTGGGGAATCCGCTCGTCCTGGTCGATATCCTCGATGACGACGACCTCGCCATGCTGCATCGCCCAGCCGGAAATGCAGGTATCCATCGGGAAACGCTGGCCCTTCCAGAGCGGCGCAATGGCATCCTCATCGGCATAGTAGCAGCGGCCGTTGTCGCGCAGGATGAAGCTGATGCCATCCGCACCAATGAGCCCGCGCGCGTTGCGGCGCACGACCTCCATGACCTCGTCGATGCCGCGCGCCATCGCGAGATCGAGCGACAACTGGTCGAGCGCGCTGAGCGTTGGGTCGGAAACGTCGGCGGGAAGCAAAGAGACAGACGCTTTCATGTGTCCAAGGGGAAGCTGTCCGGGCAGACGAAAGGTTCGGGCGGCAAGTTGCCTCAAAAAAGCTACAAGTCCCCTAACGTCAGCACAACAATCGCCCGCGCATCACCGACCCTGCGGCAGCGCAGGCATCGCCCCTGCCCGGGACATCGCCCCTGCCCGGGACGCGGCAACCGGCTTGCGTGCGCCGCCAAACGCAATAGATAAGAGGGCGAGGAGTTTTCCGCGCGCAATGACATTCGAAGACACCATCGGCCGCTCGCGTTCGCGCGAGCCCGCCATCAAGATTCATGGCCCCGAGGCCTTCGCGGCCATGCACAAGGCCGGCCGGCTGACGGCCACGGGGCTCGACATGCTCGGCTCCTACGTCAAGCCCGGCGTTACGACGCAGCGCCTCGACGATCTCGCCTTCCAGTTCGCCATGGATAACGGCGCCTATCCGGCGACGCTGTTCTATCGCGGCTACACCAAGTCGATCTGCACCTCGATCAACCATGTCGTCTGTCACGGCATTCCCGACGACAAGCCGCTGCGCGAGGGCGATATCCTCAATATCGACTACACGCTGATCGTCGACGGCTGGCATGGCGATTCCAGCCGCATGTATGGCGTGGGCGAGATATCGCGGAAGGCCGAGCGCCTGATCGAGATCACCTATGAGAGCCTCCAGCGCGGCATCAAGGCGGTGCGGGCCGGCGCCACCACCGGCGATATCGGCTTCGCCATCCAGCGCTATGCGGAAGGCGAGCGCTGCTCGGTCGTCCGCGATTTCTGCGGCCACGGCATCGGCCAGCTCTTCCACGATGCGCCGAACATCCTGCATTACGGCAGCCCCGGCGAGGGCGTGCTGCTCAAGCCCGGCATGGTCTTCACCATCGAGCCGATGATCAACCTCGGCAAGCCGGGCGTGAAGGTGCTGTCGGACGGCTGGACCGCGGTGACTCGCGACCGCTCGCTCTCGGCGCAGTTCGAGCACCAGATCGGCGTCACCGAGACGGGCTGCGAGATCTTCACGCTGTCGCCCGCCGGCCTCGGCAATCCGCTCGCGAAATGAGCGTCGGCATCGGCAAGGGAGCAGGTAAGGGACCGCGCAAAGCGCCCTCGCCCGCTGCCCCTGCCGATACGCCGCATTACCACGGCCACCGCGAGCGCCTGCGCGCCCGCTTCCAGGAAGCCGGTGCCGAGACGCTACCGGACTACGAATTCCTGGAGCTGCTGCTCTTCCGCTCGATTCCACGGCGGGACGTCAAGCCGCTGGCCAAGGAGCTGATCCAGCGCTTCGGCTCCTTCGCCGAAGTGCTCGGCGCGCCGGTTGCGCGCCTGGCAGAGGTCGATGGCGTCAGCGAAACCGTCGCGCTCGACCTCAAGATCATCGAGGCGGCGCTGAAGCGCATGGCCAAGGGCGCCGTCGGCAAGCGGCCCGTCCTCTCCTCCTGGTCCTCCGTGCTCGACTATTGCCGTATGGCGATGGCCTTCGCCGAACGCGAGCAGTTCCGCATCCTCTTCCTCGACAAGAAGAACATCCTCATCGTAGACGAGGTCCAGCAGACCGGCACGGTCGACCACACCCCGGTCTATCCACGCGAGGTGATGCGGCGAGCGCTCGAACTTTCGGCCTCCGCGATCATCCTGGTGCACAACCACCCCTCCGGCGACCCGACGCCCTCGGGCGCCGACATGCGGATGACGCGCGAGCTGGTCGATATCGCCAAGCCCCTGGGGATCGCCATCCACGACCACATCATCGTCGGCCGCGACGGCCATGCCAGTTTCCGCAGCCTCGGGCTGATCTGATGACACAACTCACGGTGAAGCGCGTCTACGATCCCCCTGCCCCCGGCGACGGCACCCGCATCCTCGTCGACCGGCTCTGGCCGCGTGGTGTGTCGAAGGACAGGATCGACCTCTGGCTCAGGGATCTCGCGCCGAGCGATGCGCTCCGCCACGAGTTCCATGGCAATCCCGACCGCTGGGACGAGTTCTGCGCCGCCTATGCGACCGAGCTCGGCAGCCCGCCGGCGCAGGCGGCGCTTGCGACGCTCGACGCCGAGCGCAGGAAGGGCCCGGTCGTCCTGCTCTACGCAGCGAAGGACGAGCATCGGAACAACGCGGAAGCCCTGCGCCTCTGGCTGGACGGCCGCGCGAATTCGGTCCAAGAATAGCCTAGGCATGGCCGCATGGCGCGGCACGACGAAGGAACAGCCGCTTCATGCGGGCTGGTTCAGCTTTGCCAAGATCAACTCAAGTAAACTGTATCTGATCAATACTGCCCATGAAAAAGGCAGACCTGATCAATTGCGCGGCTATTCTCCCTCTTCCCGAACGCCAGCGAATGCGCATAGGCTGGTTTCAACGGGGAAGAGGGCTGCATGGTTGCATTCGATGAGATGACCGGTTCGGGAGCCGAGCTGAGGCCGGCCTATGAGGCTCTCGATCGCTGGCTGAAGGAAGCCCCGCCCGAGATGCTGGCGCTCAGGCGCAGCCAGGCGGAACTGTTCTTCCGCCGCATCGGCATCACCTTCGCGGTCTATGGCGACGAGGAATCGACCGAGCGCCTGATCCCCTTCGACATCATCCCGCGTGTGCTGACCAAGCCGGAATGGACGAAGCTGGAAGCCGGCCTGCGCCAGCGCGTCACCGCCCTCAACATGTTCCTGGCCGATGTCTACGGCCCCAAGGAATGCCTGAAGGCCGGCATCATTCCGCCCGATCTGGTCTATCGCAACGCCTGCTACCAGCTCGAAATGGTCGACTTCAAGGTCCCGCACGACATCTATTGCCACATCGCCGGCATCGATGTGGTGCGCGTCGACGCCGATACGTTCTACGTCTTGGAGGACAACGCCCGCACCCCGTCCGGCGTCTCCTACATGATGGAGAACCGCGAGGTGATGCTCAGGCTCTTCCCGGAGCTCTTCGCCACACATCGCGTCGCGCCGGTCGATAATTATCCCGACCAGTTGCTGGCGACCTTGCGCTCGGTCGCGCCGCGCAGCGCCTCCTCCGATCCGACGATCTGCCTGCTGACACCCGGCCAGTACAATTCGGCCTTCTACGAGCACTCCTTCCTCGCCGACAAGCTCGGCGTCGAGCTGGTCGAGGGCTCGGACCTGCTGGTCAAGGACGACGTCGTCTATATGCGCACGACCCAGGGGCCGAAGCGCGTCGACGTGATCTACCGGCGCATCGACGACGACTTCATCGACCCCCTCGCCTTCCGCAGCGATTCCGTGCTCGGCGTCCCCGGCATCATCGGCGCCTACAAGGCAGGCAACGTCACGCTGGCCAACGCCGTCGGCACCGGCGTCGCCGACGACAAGGCGGTCTACAGCTACATGCCGGAGATCGTGAAGTTCTTCACCGGCGAGGAGCCGATCCTGAAGAATGTCCCGACCTATCGCTGCCGCGAGCCCGAGGCCAATGCCTATGTCCTCGACAACCTGGAGAAGCTCGTCGTCAAGGAGGTCAACGGCTCGGGCGGCTACGGCATGCTCGTCGGCCCGCACGCCAACAAGGCCCAGATCGAGACCTTCCGGCGCAAGCTCAAGGCGCAACCCGAGGGCTTCATCGCCCAGCCGACGCTGGCGCTCTCGACCTGCCCGACCTTTGTCGCCTCCGGCGTCGCGCCGCGCCATGTCGACCTGCGGCCCTATGTGCTTTCGGGCGCCAACGGCATCTCCTGCGTGCCGGGCGGCCTGACGCGTGTCGCGCTCAAGGAAGGCTCGCTCGTCGTCAATTCCAGCCAGGGCGGCGGCACGAAGGACACCTGGGTGCTCGACGCATGACAGTCTCGGCCGCCTCCTTGCCAGCCCTCCCGAAACAGCCTGCCATCCCGCGGAAAGGCACACGCTGACCATGCTTTCGCGTACCGCAGACAGCCTCTACTGGGTTTCCCGCTATGTCGAGCGGGCCGAATACCTTGCCCGCATCCTCGACGCGACGACGCGCCTGACCAATCTGCCGACGACCTATGGCGGCGCCGGCACGGAGTGGCAGAGCGCGGTCCTCACCGCCGGCTGCGAGGACGCCTTCGCCAAGGCCTATGGCGAGGCCAACGAACGCAATGTCTGCGACTTCCTGACCTTCAGTCCCGACAACCCCTCCTCGATCCGCAACTGCCTCGCCCAGGCTCGCTCGAATGCGCGCGCGGTGCGTACCGCGCTGACCTCGGAGATGTGGGACGCGCTGAACGGCGCCTGGCTGGAGCTGCAGCGCTTCGAGAAGAAGCGCATGGACCGCGAGGAATTCGCCCGCTTCCTCGACTGGGTGAAGAACGTCTCGCTGGTCTTCGACGGCTCGGCTTACCGGACCATGCTGCGCGACGACAGCTACTGGTTCTCGCGGCTCGGCGTCTATCTCGAACGCGCCGACAACACCGCCCGCATCCTCGACGTGAAATACCATGTCCTGCTGCCAGCCGATGAGCAGGTCGGCGGCTCGCTGGACTATTTCCAGTGGACCACGGTGCTGCGCGAGGTCTCGGCGCTGACCGCCTATCACTGGGTCTATCGCGAGGCGGTGAAGCCGATCCTCGTCGCCGATCTCCTGGTGCTGAACCGGCGCATGCCGCGCTCGCTCGCCGCCTGCTACGAGAATATCTCGCGCTTCCTCGACTCGCTCGGCGACGCCTATGGCCGCCAGGGGCCAGCGCAGCGCCAGGCGCGCAAGACGCTGGCCAGTCTCAGCAATACGCAGATCGACGACGTCTTCGTGCACGGGCTGCACGAGTTCATCGAGGAGTTCATCACCGAGAACAACCGCCTCGGCAACACGATCTTCGAGCAGTATCTGCAATGAGCCGCTCGCCTATCTTCGCCGCGCGACTGCCGTAACCCTGCCCCGGACTGGATCATGCGGATCAGGATTTCCCACACGATCGGCTACGACTATGCCGAGCCGGCACGCCATATCACGCAGATCCTGCGGCTGACGCCGCGCGACCATGACGGCCAGCATGTCATGTCATGGCGCATCGAACCGAATGTCGACGGGCGGCTACGGGCCTCGCAGGATGCCCATGGCAATATCGTGCACTCATTCTACGCCGACGGGCCGATCTCCTCGCTCGCCATTCGCATCGACGGGCTGATCGAGACGATCGATCTCGCCGGCGCCGTCCGCGGCGGCCTCGAGCGCGTGCCCTGCGAGGTCTATCGCCGCGACACGCTCCTCACCGAGCAGGATGAAGCCCTGCGCAGCTTCGCCGACGAGGTCACGGCTGGTGCCGGCACGCCGCTCTCGCGGATGCATGCGCTGATGAATGCCGTCAGCGACCGCATCGATTGCGTCGAGGCCAGTGGCCGCAGCGGTGTCGGCGCTGTCCCAGCCTTTGCGGCACGCGAGGCAATCGCGCAGGACGTCGCCCATGTCTTCATGGCCTGCGTCCGGCATCTGGGCCTGCCGGCCCGCTATGTCTCGGGCTATGTCGCGCAGTCCGACAGCTTGCCGCATGGCAACGGCGCCCATGCCTGGGCCGAAGTCCATCTCGACGATTATGGCTGGATCGGTTTCGACTGCGCCAATGCGCTGTGTCCGATCGACACGCATGTGCGCGTTGCCATAGGGCTAGACTACGCGGATGCAGCGCCGGTCCGCGGCTCGCGCCAGGGTGGTGAGGGCGAGAACCTCAATGTCCTGGTCAGCGCCCGCGAAGCCGAGGCCCGCTTCGCCAATCAATAGCCGCCCCGCCCGGTGAACGTGGCCCGGAGCATTTTCGAGCGAGGTGGACATCGGTTCGCGGGGAAAAGATGCAATAGACAGGAAGATGAAGCTGTTGGGTGATTCGAAGAATTGCTGAATGGCTCTTGAAGACAGGGACTGAGACCCGTGACCTATTGCGCCGGAATCCTCGTGCAGGACGGGCTCGTCATGATCGCCGACACCCGCACCAATGCCGGGCTCGACGACATCTCGACCTTTCGCAAGCTCCATGTCTTCAACTGGCCGGGCGACCGCAATTTCGGCCTGATGACCGCCGGCAATCTCTCGATCACCCAGTCGGTGGTGAGCTTCCTGCACGAAGGGCTGCCGAATCCCGATACCGGCGAGATGGACACGCTGCAGAACGCCGGCTCGATGTTCAGGGCGGCCCAGCTCGTTGGCCGCTGCATCCGCCATGTTCGCGACATCGACGGCCCGGCGCTGGAAGATGCCGGCGTCAAATTCGAGATCGGCATGCTGTTCGGCGGCCAGATCAAGGGGCAGCCGATGCGCCTCTTCATGGTCTACAGCGCCGGCAACTTCATCGAATGCGGCATCGACTCCCCGTTCCTGCAGATCGGCGAGCATAAATACGGCAAGCCGATCCTCGACCGCGCCGTCACCTACAAGACTCATCTCTACGATGCCTTGAAGGTCGGACTGATTTCGATGGATTCGACCATGCGCTCGAATCTCGGGGTCGGCCTACCGATCGATCTCCTCGTCATCCGGCGCGACGCCGACGATTTCGAACTCAATCGCCGGATCGAGGCCGGCGAGCCCTATTTCCACGATTTGCGCGAGCGCTGGTCAGCGGCGCTCAGGGCCGCACATATGGCTATTCCGCGCCCACCCTATGCGCCTTCAGGGACTTGACTGCCTGAAAACCCGTGGCAGGCAACGGGATGTCAATAATTCAGGCATTAAGTCGCAGCACGAAGACTACCCCTGGACGCATAATGCCCGCATTCAATGCCGCGAAGATGACGAATGCGGGCTCCTCCGCTCGCATGTTCGCGAGCACTGTGGTGACTCTGGGCTGCGCCTTCCTGCTGCTCATGGCCGCCGGGATCGGCGTTGTGGTTGCGATCACCCGCGAAGCCAACCGTCTCGAGGCGCAGCGCCAGGGCGAGCGCATCGAAGCCGCCGTCAGCGCCCAGATCAAGTTGAGCGAGTTGAGGCTGGAACGGCTCATCAGCGCCGGCGACCTGTCTGAAACCTTGCAGCAACCCGGATCGGCCGCCACCCTGCAGGCCGCGCTCCGGCGCCTGAGCAGGCAGCTGATGGATTTCGACGGCGCCTATATTAGCGGAACCGGCGAAACCGTGCTGGCATGGGTCGAAAACTCGACCACAACGGACCACCTGAATCACGAGAGTCCGCATCGCATCGAGGCGCTGCAGCGTGGCGTTAAGAGTTCTTTCGCCCCCGTCATCGGCGATGACGCTGCGCCCCGGTTCGGCGCAGCCCGCTCGACCATCACCACGGATGGCGACGAAGCCCTGATGCTGACGGTGATCGACCTGTCGCGCATCGCCACGTTCAGCTCCGAAAACGGCTCGGCGCCGCTATCCTTCGTCGCCTACCGGCACCTGTCGAGCGCCCTGCTCTCCGATCTGGCCGAGCGCAACCGCGTCACCGATATCCGGCTGGTAACGACGCCGCCTGCCGAACCCCTGTCGAAGCTGGGCCTGCGCGCCGCCGACGGCAAAGTCAGCGCCTGGCTGACCTGGTCTCCCGCGCGCCCCGGCGACGTCATGCTGCGCCGTTTCCTCTGGGCTCTCATCGCGGTTGCCGTACTGTTTTCCGCGATCTTCGTCTTCGTCGTCCAGCGCCTGCGCGCCTCGGCCGAGCAGATCGAGCTGCGCGAGCGCCAGATCCAGCGCCTCGCCGGCCAGGACGAACTCTCGCTGCTGCCGAACCGCCGCAGCTTCGACCTGACGCTCGACCAGACGCTCGCCCATATCCAGGACGACGACGGCCCGAGCCTTGCCGTGCTGCTGATCGACCTCGACCGCTTCAAGGCCGTCAACGACACCTATGGCCACACCGCCGGCGACGAACTCATCCGCCAGGTCGCGGTCCGCCTCTCCGCTGCCGTGCATGTCGGCGACACCGTCGCCCGACTGGGCGGCGACGAGTTCGGCATCATCCAGACCCATTCCGCGACGCCAGCCGGCTGCGCCGCGCTCGGCGAGCGCATCCTCGCCAGCCTCACCGAGCCGTTCACCATCACCGGCGCCGAGGTCACGATCGGTTCCTCGATCGGCATCGCCACGGCGCCGCGCGATGGCACCAGCCGCGAAGCCCTGCTGAAGCTCGCGGATACCGCGCTCTACGAGGCCAAGAACAGCGGCCGCAACCGCTATGCCTTCTTCGAATCGCAGATGAACCGCTCGATGCAGCTGAAGCGCATGGTCGAGGACGACCTGCGCCACGCCATCGACAACGACCAGTTGATGCTGCACTACCAGCCTCAGGTCTCCGTCGACGGATCGACCATCGTCGGCGTCGAGGCGCTGGTGCGCTGGCAGCATCCGGCCCATGGCATGATCCCGCCCTCGGACTTCATCGCCATCGCCGAGGAACGCGGCCTGATCGTACCGCTGAGCGAATGGGTGCTTCGCCGCGCCTGCACCGAGGCCAGGCGCTGGAAGGGCATCCGCCTCGCGGTCAACGTCTCGCCAATCCAGTTCCGCCACAAGGATTTCGTCGCCAACGTCATCCGCACCATCGAGGAAACGGATTTCGATCCGGCCCAGCTCGAGCTCGAACTGACCGAAGGCGTTCTGATCGAGGATGCCGATGCGGCGGAAGCCGCCATGATGGACATCCGGGCCCATGGCGTCGGCCTCGCGCTCGACGATTTCGGAACCGGCTATTCGAGCCTGATCTATCTGCGACGCTTTGCCTTCGACAAGATCAAGATCGACCGCTCTTTCCTCGAATACATGGAATCAACAGGCGAATCCGCGATCCTCGTCCATTCGATGGCCCATCTCGGCCGCGCTCTTGGCCTGCGGGTCTGCGCCGAGGGCGTCGAGACCGCCGAGCAGCACCGCTTCCTGCAGGCGATCGGTTGCCACGAATTGCAGGGCTTCCTGTTCTCCAAGGCCGTGCCCGCGAGCGAGATCGACCGCCTGCTTCGCCTGGACAATCCCTTCGCCGAAATCCTCGCCGCCGCCTGACGACCCACGAGCCGGACGGGCGGCAGACCTTCAGAAGAACAGCTCGTGGATGCCGCTGAAGATCGCGTAGGCGAAGCCCGCGCTGAGCAGCAGGCCGACAGCGCCGACCGCGGCGCCGATGATGATCAGCACCCCGTCCCGCTCGACGAGGCCGAGCCCGACAAGGCAGACCGCAAGTCCGAGCGGGATCTGGCCGATGAAGGGCGCGGCGACGATCAGGCCGAGCGCCAGGACCAGGATCACGAGCCCCAGCACCGGGATCGCCCAGGCGCCGCCCAGCAAGGTCAGGCGCGGCTGCGAGAAACGTTCCAGCCAGGTGAGCGCCGGCAGCGCTCTCGCCACCGCCCGGTTGAGCTCGGGCTTGCCGATGCTGCGCTTGAGCAGCGCCTGCGGTAGCCATGGCATCCGCCGCCCGGTCAGCATCTGCACGGCGACGAAGGCGAGCACCAGGCCACAGACCAGCGGGATCGGAGGCGGCATCGGCAGGCAGTTCGGCAGGCCGAGCAGCACGACGAGCAGCGCATAGGCCCGGTCCTGCAGCGCGGCGACAATCGTGCTGACGGCGATACGCTCTCCGGGCAGACCCGCCAGCGCCGTCAGAAGTCCGGATGTACGCAAGGGAGATGACAAGGGAGAAGGCCGTGCCGAAGCGGAGACGCCCGCCTAGCACGCTCCGGCGTCCGCCAACAAGCGAGCCGGACGCAGGCTTTCAATGCCCGTGGCTCAGGACCGGCGCACTCTCGAAGCGCTCAATGCAGCGTCAGCACGCCGTTCACAGTGCGGATTTCCGCCGGCCTGATCAGGCGTGAATGGGCAACCGTGACGGAGTGGAGCGGCCCGTCCAGTTCCCGCTTCCAGAACGCCAGGAAGTCCTGGAGGATGGGAAAGCGCGGTGCCAAGTCGTACTGCTGCCAGATATAGGTCTGGAGGACGCTGAGATGATCCGGCATCCGATAGAGGATCGTCGCCGTGGTCAGCCCATAGCCTTCGAGTTGCCGTATGAAATCGGTCGAAACCATCGCCACCTCCCCTCCGTTACGGACTGAAAGCTTTGCCGGACAGATCGAGCCTGCTCCCGCCTGGTTAACAAAGGCTTGCCAGCCTACTGACAAACTGCTGCAATCCTGAGGCAGGTTGCCGGAGAGGCAGCGTGCGCAGCGGCGGGCGTGGGGGCGTGCGTGGCGTACCGGGTGGGCAAGGCCGGACTGGCCGGGCTGGCGATGAGCTTCGCCGCCGCCCCGATCTGCACCGCCGGCGCCGAGGAGAACGAGCCCGAACGCACCCCGCTCTCGATGGTCATCTTCGGCTCCATGGAAGCCGGGCCGACAAAGAGCTTCCTCTCGGTCGGCATGAAGCGCGCGCTGGGCGGAAGCCTGACCGGCAGCGGCTTCCGCCTCTTCGTGAAGGCCGGCGGCTCGCAGGAAGAGACCCGTCGCCACAAACCGCACGGCGTCACCTACAAGAGCGAAACCCAGGCTCTGCTTGGCTATGAATGGCGTATCGGGAGCAGCTTTCTCGCGCTCTACGCCGGCTCGGATGTCGAAAGCGAGCAACGGGTCGAGGCTTTCGGCCCTTCCTTCATCGCCACCCGCTACGGGGCCAGGGTACAGGCTGACCTCTGGATCGTTCCGACGCCGGGGATGATCGTCCAGGCCAACGGCTATCTATCGACAGTCAACGGGCGCCTCTGGGCGCGCGTCGCGCCGGGCTGGCAGGTGCCGGCCGGTTTCCATGTCGGACCGGAATTCGAGGCCTATCGCGAACGCGACTATCGCAAACTGCGCCTCGGCCTGCACCTCACCGGCCTGCGCTTCCTCGGGTTGGAATGGCGCCTGTCCGGCGGTCTCCAGTCGACGAGCAATCGACCCTCCGAATATTACGGCACGCTCGGACTGCACTGGCAGCGCTGAGAGCGGGGAGAACGACCTAGTCGTTTCCGACCTGCGCCACGCTTGTCATTCCGGGGCTTCGCGGAGCGAAGAACCCGGAACCCACGACCGGACGAAACGCCTGCAAGAGGCTCGGAATGTCTCACCCAGTCGTGGGTTCCGGGTTCGCGCCTCCGGCGCACCCCGGAATGACAAGGGCGCGGTGCAGAACAGCTGAGACTGAACATCAGCAGCCCGGAACGAAGGTTTCGCCCCCGCCCTCAACCGCGCAAGGCCTTCAAAGCCTCCGGCGTGTCGACATCGATGGCGATGGCGGGATCCTCGAAGGGTACATCGACGACACGTTCCCCCGCTTCGTCGAGCAGCCGCCGCGCGCCCCGATCGCCGCTCAAGAGTGAAACGGCCGGGAAGATCGCGCGCGCGAGCAGCACCGGATTGCCGCGCTGGCCGAACAGGGTCGGCACGGCCGCCAGCGCCTCGGGCCGCGCGCGATGCGCCTCCGTCAGGCGTTCGATCACCGAAGGCGTGACATTCGGCATGTCGCCGAGCGAGATCACGGCCGCTGCGGCCCCTGGCGGCAGCGCCGCCACGCCGGCCTTGAGCGACCCGGCCAGCCCGGATGCGTAGTCGGAATTATGCACGAGCTGTACCGGCAGCTCCGACAGCACCGCTTCGACCTCCGCGCGCTGGTGGCCGGTCACGACGATAACGGGATTGAGCCCCGCTTCGAGCTGCGCCTCCACCGCATGGCGCAGGATCGGCTTGCCGCGCAGAGGCTGGAGCAGCTTGTTCTCCGCGCCCATCCGCGTCGATTGTCCCGCCGCCAGCACGATCCCCGCCAGCGGGCCACCCTCTGCGGAACCCGGAGCACGCGGCTGCGGGCGCGAGACGATCTCCATCAGCAACCCGCCGACACCCATCTTCTGGACATCGCTGCGTCCGACGGGAACACCTGCGAGATGGCGCTGCAGCACCCAGTCGAAGCTGTTCTCCTTGGGCGAGCGCGCGCAGCCCGGCGCGCCGATCACCGGCTTGCCGGCAATGCGGCCGAGCATCAGCAGGTTGCCGGGATCGACCGGCATGCCGAGATGCTCGACCTCGCCGCCGGCCTCGACCAGTGCCTGCGGGATCACGTCGCGTCGGTCGGTGATGGCGGAGGCGCCGAAGACGACGATGATATCCGCCGTCCCGGCTGCCTGCTCGGCGATCGCCACGGCCAGAGGCTCGGCCGCATGAGGCACGCGCTTGTCCGCCGCCAGCACGGCCTCTGCCGGCTCCAGCCGGTCGCGCATGATGCGCAGGGTCTTGTCGACGACGCTCGGCTTCAGCCCCGGCAGCAGCGTCGAGATCACCGCGACATTGGAGGGGCGGTAGGCCGCGACCGAGACGGGCGGCGTGTTGCCGAGCGCGTCGAGCGCCTGCTCCACCATCGCCTGCGGCACGGCATAGGGGATGATCTTCACGGTGGCGACGAGTTCGCCTGCGACGACGGCCTTCAGTGCCGGCAGGGTCGCGACCGTGATCGCCTCGTCCACTGCATTGAAGGCATCGATCGCCGCGACGTCGATGCGCAGCACGCCCGCCTGGGTCGCGAACATGTTGACCCGCCCGGTAAAGGGCAGCTCCGCCGCAATCGCATCGCCGACCATCCGTTCGGCCAGTCGCGCCGCCGCGGCGTTCTCATCGATATCGCCGGGTTCCAGCCGCACCGCGACGATCTCTGCGATCCCGGCCTCGGCTAGCTTTGCCGCCAGTTCCGCGGTGACGGTCGCGCCCTTCTTCACGATGGTCCCGTCGGCACGGATGGTATGTGCCGCGATGCTGCCAACGGCATCGGCGATGGCGATTGGTCCGAATTTCATCGCCTCGCCTCAGGCCGGCTTGCGGCGCGGGCCGCGCAGCGTCTGGACGATCTCGGCCAGGATCGCGAGCGCGATCTCAGCCGGCGAGACCGCGCCGATATCGAGCCCGATCGGGGCATGGATGCGCGCCGTCGCCGTCTCGTCGAAGCCGGCTTCCGCCAATCGCTCCAGCCTCCGGCCATGGGTCTTCCGGCTGCCCAGAGCACCGACATAGAAGCAGTCCGAGCGCAGCGCCGCGACGAGGCCGGGATCGTCGATCTTCGGATCATGGGTCAGCGCGACGAAGGCGGTGTAGGCATCGAGCCCGATCCGGCCGATCGCTTCCTCCGGCCATTCGGCGAGCAACGTCACCCCTGGAAAACGCTCGGGCGTGGCGAAGGCGCTGCGCGGATCGATCACGATCAGATCGAGATCGAGCACCTTCGCCATCGGCGCCATCGCCTGCGAGATATGAACCGCACCGGTCACCACCACGCGCAGATGCGGCGCCTGCACGGTCAGGAAATAGGATGTGCCCTCCGCCTCGACCATGCCGCTCTTGCCGGAGCGCAATTGCCGCTCCAGCAATTCCGCCAGCGGATCGGCAGCGATCGCGGCTTGCTTCACCAGGCGCTGCGTGCCCGTAGCGAGATCGCTCACCAGCACGGCAGCACGGCGCGCCTGCCGCTCGGCATTGAGCGCAGCGAGAGTCGAAAGCTCCACCGCTCAGCCCCTGTCCGTCGCGAGCTTCAGGCCGAGCGCGATCATCAGCGAGCCACCGATCCAGCGCCCGAAGGCGAAGCTCGCCTTGGTCTTCTTCATCGCACCGACGACGAGCGAAGCACCAAAGACCGTCACGAGATCGGCCGAGGAGAAGGCGAAATTCACGATCGTACCGAGGATCAGGAACTGCACCCAGACCGGCAGCGCAGCGGCCGGATCGACGAACTGCGGCAGCAGAGCGATGAAGAACAGCGCGACCTTGGGGTTCAGGATCTCGACGATGAAGGAATCGAGCAGCGCGCGCTTCACCGTCTTGGGCGGCGCGACCGGCTGGTCGGGCGAGCCCATGCGCGAGCGGATCATTCCGATGCCGATCCAGATCAGGTAGAGCGCGCCCGCGATCTTCACGGCCATGTAGAGTTCAGGCACATGCTTGAACACGGCCGACAGCCCGAAAGCCGCGGCGAAGACATGCAGGTAGCAGCCGAGATGGATGCCGAGCATCGCCATCAGCCCGGCCTTGCGACCATGGCTGATCGTCTGGGCGGCGGTGTAGAGCAGCGCCGGCCCCGGAAAATAGGCGACGAGGATGGTCACCGTCGCGAAGGCGACAAGGGTTTCCCAGGAGGCCATCTCAGTTCACCTTCTCGACATAAACCTTGATGCGCCCGCCGCAGGAAAGCCCGACCTGCCAGGCCGTCTCGTCGGCGACGCCGAACTCCAGCATGCGCGCCTTGCCGTCGGCGATGACGTCGGCAGCCTCGGCCACCACGGCGCCCTCGACGCAGCCGCCCGAGACCGAGCCGAGGAAACTCCCCTCCCCGTCGATGACGAGATGCGAGCCGACCGGGCGCGGCGCCGAGCCCCAGGTCTCGACCACGGTCGCGATGGCGACGCCGCGGCCGCCGCGCGCCCAATCCTCGGCCGCGCGCAGGATATCGGTTTCGGTGCTGATCATGGTCGGCGTCCTATCTCAGCCCTCATCCTGAGGAGCCGCGTAGCGGCGTCTCGAAGGATGTTCTAGCGAACTCTGGAACATCCTTCGAGACGCGATCTACGATCGCTCCTCAGGATGAGGGCTCGCGAGCAAAACATCATGCCTCAACCCGCCCGTTTCAACCACAGGCGCGGATCGCTCTCCCGCCCTGCATCCAGCGACAACGCGGCGCAGAGATCGGCCATCGCCGCAAGGTTGTGAATCGGCCGGAACGAGTCGACATGGGGCAGCATCGCCCGGATGCCGCTCGCCCGCGCCGCGAAAGCCTCGTAGCGCAAAAGCGGGTTCAGCCAGACGAGTTGCCGGCAGGAGCGGTGCAGCCGGTCCATCTCGAAACCGAGGCTATCATCGAGATGGCGTTCCAGCCCGTCCGTGAAGAGCAGCACGATCGCCCCGCCCGCCAGCACCCGCCGCGACCAGATGCGGTTGAAGTCATGCAGCGCCGTCGCGATGCGCGTGCCGCCCTCCCAGTCCGGTGCGGCCTTTCCGGCGAGCGCCAGCGCCTCGTCAGGGTCGCGCGCCCGCAGCATCCGCGTGACATTGGTCAGGCGCGTGCCGAAGACGAAAGAATGCACGCGCCGGCGCTTCTCGGTCAGCGCATGCAGGAAATGCAGGAAGATGCGCGAATACTCCGCCATCGAGCCGGAGATATCGACCAGTGCCACGACCGGTGGATGCACCTCGCGCCGCTCGCGGAAGGCAAGGTCGATCGAGCCACCGCCACCCCGCAGCGACTGCCGGAAGGTCCGGCGCGGATCGATGCGCGTGCCGCGATGCGCCGGCCGGAAGCGGCGCGTCACGATGGCATCGTCGGGCAGCCTGAGCTCGGCGATCAACTGCTTGGCGCGCGCGATCTCGGCAGCACTCATCTGGGCGAAATCGCGCGATTTCAGCATCTCGCGATCGGAGACAGTCAGTCGCGCCGTCAGCTCGGTCAGCTCCTTCGGCGGCTCGTCTTCGCGTGGCGGCGGCGCGAAGGCCTCCGCGACGCGCAGCGCCCCGGCTTCGGCCTTCTCCGGCTGGCTGTCGGCGCGGGGCGAGACCGGCGACATCTGCGCCATGATCTTCTCGATCAGGTTGCGCCGGCGCCAGAACAACCGGAACGCCTGGTCGTAGACGGGCGAGTCCTCATGCTTCTTCACGAAGATCGCATGCAGCGCCCAGTAGACATCGTCACGCCCGCCGAGCGCTCCGCCTTCCAGCGCCGCGATCGCCTCGACCACGGCGCCCGGCCCGACCGGCAGCCCAGCCGCGCGCAAGGCGCGGGCGAAATAGGCGACGTTCTCGGCAAGCTTGCCGCTCACGCGCCCCGCGTCTCCGTCATGAACACCTTCTGGACGATCTGCCAGCGGCTCTCGATCTTCAGCAGCGAGAGCAGGTCGGTGAAATAGCGCGGCGGCATCTGGCACTTCACCTTGACCAGCGCCAGCGTCGGCCCGACGAGGTCGATGGTCAGGATATGGTCGTCGCGCTGCATCCCCACCGCCTGCGGCGCCGGCCGGGTGCGCACGGCGTCGAGCCACGCGTCGCGCGTCACGATCTGGATCGCGCCGTCGTCGCGCGCCGTGGTCAGGGCGCTGGTCGGGTGGAAGACATGCGCGAGCTTCTCGGCATCGCCCTCGTAGAGCCCGTCGAGATAGGTCCGGACCGTCGCCTCGACGGCCTTGATATCGGCGTTCATCGCAGCACCCTCTCGCTTCGCGGCGCAGGAAACCTAGCGCCCCGCCTCCGCCTTGGCCCGATCCAGAAGCTCCTTCACCTGCGAGCCCTGCATCGCCTGGATATCGTCCTGATACTTCAGCAGTGCCCCCAGCGTATCCGAAACGATGGCGGGATCGAGCGCGACTGCGTCAAGCTCGACCAGCGCCGTCGCCCAGTCCAGCGTCTCGGCGACGCCCGGCGCCTTGAACAGCTCCTCCTTGCGGATCGCCTGCACGAAGGCGACGAGCTGCTTCGAGAGCTTGGCCGGCGCATCCGGCACCTTCGCCTTCAGAATCGCCAGCTCGCGCGCCGCATCGGGATAACCGACCCAGTGATAGAGGCAGCGGCGCTTCAGCGCGTCGTGGATCTCGCGGGTGCGGTTCGAGGTCAGGATCACGATCGGCGGCTCGGCCGCCCGGATCGTGCCGAGCTCGGGGATGGTCACCTGCGCATCGGCCAGCACCTCGAGCAGGAAGGCCTCGAAGGCCTCGTCGGTGCGGTCGAGCTCGTCGATCAGCAGGATCGGCGCCCCGCCCTCCTGCGGCTCCAGCGCCTGCAGGAGAGGCCGCTTCACCAGATATTTCTCGGAGAAGATGTCGCCTTCCAGCCGCTCGCGATCGCCGGCCGCGCCACCGGCCTCGGCCAGCCGGATCGCCATCATCTGCCCGGCATAGTTCCATTCGTAGACGGCGGAGGCGAGATCGAGCCCCTCGTAGCACTGCAACCGGATCAGCCGGCGGCCCAGCCCTGCCGCCAGAACCTTGGCGATCTCGGTCTTGCCGGTGCCGGCCTCGCCTTCCAGCAAGAGCGGCCGCTTCATCCTTAGCGCCAGGAACAGCACCGTCGCGAGCGCGCGGTCGGCGACATAGCCTTGGCCCTGCAGGAGCGCGAGCGTGGCGTCGATGGAGGAAGGCAGAGGGCTGGACATCAAGACACACGTCATGCCCGAGCCTGACCCGGGCATCTCTCGGGAATGAGCGATGAGCTAGGCGCGGAAGAGGTCAAAGGGTCAAGTCGACGAAACGCCGGTCCGCTTTGCGCCCCTTTCCATGTCATGGTCGGGCTTGTCCCCACCATCCACGTCTTGATCGATGCCATGCGGTGTTCAAGACGTGGATGCTCGCCACAAGGGCGAGCATGACGGTCAGGGCGGCAGCGCTTCGCCTACTTCCCCGTCGCCTGCGCCACGGCCTGCTTGGCCATCACGCTGATCAGATGGGCGCGGTACTCGGCATCGGCATGGATATCGCCGTTGATGCCCTTCGCCGTGTGCTTCAACCCGTCCAGTGATTTCGGCGCGAAGCGCGCCTTCAGCGCGGCCTCGGCTTCCGGCCAGCGGAAGACGCCGCCCTCGCCCGCCCCGGTCACCGTGACGCGGATCTCGCTGCCGCGCTTGGCGACGAAGACACCGACCATGGCATAGCGCGAAGCCGGGTTGCGGAACTTGGCATAACCCGCCTTCGAGACCAGCGGGAACGAGACCTTGGTGATGATCTCGCCTTCCTCCAGCGCCGTCTCGTAGAGCCCGGTGAAGAACTCCTCCGCCGTCAGCTTGCGCTTGTTGGTGACGACGGTGGCGCCGAGCGCCAGCAGGGCCGCCGGATAATCCGCCGCCGGATCGTTATTGGCGACCGAGCCGCCGATCGTGCCGCGATGGCGCACATGCGGATCGCCGATGCTGCCGGCGAGGAACGCGAGCGCCGGGATCGCCTCCTGCACCTCGGCCGAGGATGCGACCTCGGCATGGGTCGTCATCGCGCCGATAACGATGTTGCGGCCCTTGGCCGCGATGCCCTTGAGATCGGGGCAGGCGCCGAGATCGACGAGCGCAGTCGGCGAGGCCAGCCGCTGCTTCATCGTCGGCAGCAGGGTGTGGCCGCCGGCCAGAAGCTTGGCGTCCTCCTTCTTGGCGAGAAGCGTCGCGGCCTGCCGGGCGCTGGTGGGCTTATGATAGGTGAAAGCGTACATGGACCTGTCCTTTCAGCTCACTCGGCCGCCTGGCGGCTGATCGACTTCTGTGCCGCGCGCCACACCGCCTGCGGCGTGGCCGGCATCGCGATGTCCTCATGGCCGAGCGCGTCGGTGATGGCGTTGATGACGGCGGGTGGCGAGGCGATGGCTCCGGCCTCGCCACAGCCCTTGATCCCCAGCGGGTTCGACGGACACGGCGTCACGGTCATGCCGACATCGAAGGATGGCAGGTCGTCGGCGCGCGGCATAGTGTAATCCATGAAGCTCGCGGTCACGAGCTGCCCGTCGGCATTGTAGCGCGCGCCTTCCAGCAGGGCCTGACCGACGCCCTGGGCGATGCCGCCATGGACCTGCCCTTCGACGATCATCGGGTTGATGACATTGCCGAAATCGTCGACGGCGGCCCAGCGCTCGATCCTGGTCACGCCGGTCTCGGGGTCGATCTCGACCTCGCAGATATGGACGCCGGCCGGGAAGGTGAAATTGGTCGGGTCGTAGAACGCCCCTTCCTTCAGCCCCGGCTCCAGCTCCTGCCCGTTGAACTTGTGCGCGACATAGGCCTGCAGGGCGCAGGAGCCGAAATCGAGCTTGCGGTCGGTGCCCTTCACCGAGAAATGCCCGTCCGCGAAGTCGATATCGGCCTCGTCGGCCTCCAGCACATGGGCGGCGACCTTCTTGCCCTTGGCGATCACCTTGTCGATGGCTTTGAAGATCGCGGACATGCCGACCGCACCCGAGCGCGAGCCATAGGTGCCCATGCCCATCTGCACCTTGTCGGTATCGCCATGGATGATCGAGACATTGTCGATGGGAATGCCGAGCCGATCCGAAACGAGCTGGGCGAAGGTCGTCTCATGGCCCTGGCCGTGGCTATGCGAGCCGGTGAGAACCTCGACAGTCCCGACCGGATTGACCCGGACCTCGGCCGATTCCCACAAGCCGACGCCGGCGCCGAGCGAGCCGACTGCGGCGGACGGCGCGATGCCGCAGGCCTCGATATAGGAGGAGAAGCCGATGCCGCGCAGCTTGCCGGCCCGCGCCGAGTCGCGCTTGCGCTTGCCCAGTCCCTTGTAGTCGATCATCTCCAGCGCCTTCTTCATGGAGGCGCCGTAATTGCCGGCATCGTACATCATGATGACCGGCGTTTGGTGCGGGAACTTCTTGATGTAGTTTTGCATCCGGAACTTGGCCGGGTCCTTGCCGAGCTGGCGCGCCGTGACCTCGACCAGGCGCTCGACCACGAAGGTGGCCTCCGGCCGCCCGGCGCCGCGATAGGCATCGACCGGAGCGGTGTTGGTATAGACCGCGTCGACCTCGCAATAGATCGCCGGGATATCGTACTGGCCGGACAGCAGCGGCGCGTAGAGATAGGTCGGCACCGAGGACGAGAAGGTCGAGAGATAGGCCCCGAGATTGGCGGTCGTCTTCACCCGCATACCCAGGATCTTGCCCTCGGCATCGGTCGCAAGCTCGGCATGGGTGACGTGGTCGCGGCCATGTGCGTCGGAGAGGAAGGCCTCGGTCCGATCCGCCGTCCACTTCACCGGCCGTCCGACCTTCTTGGCCGCCCAGACGCAGACCGTCTCCTCGGCATAGATGAAGATCTTGGAGCCGAAGCCGCCGCCGACATCCGGCGCGATCACGCGCAGCTTGTTCTCGGGCGCGATGCCGATGAAGGCCGAGAGCACCAGCCGCGCCACATGCGGGTTCTGGCTGGTGGTGTAGAGCGTGAAGATGCCATCGCCGGCGTCGTAGTCGCCGACGGCAGCCCGGGGCTCCATCGCGTTCGGCACGAGCCGGTTGTTGACGAGGTCGAGCTTCGTGACGTGCTTGGCCGCCTTGAAAGCCTTCTCGGTCGCGTCCTTGTCGCCGAGATGCCAGTTGAACACGCTGTTGTCCGGCGCCTCGTCATGGACCACGGTCTTGGCGCCGATGGCCTTGGCGGTGTCGACCACCGCCGGCAGCTCCTGATAGTCAACCGCGATCGCCTCGGCCGCGTCGCGCGCCTGCGCCAGCGTCTCCGCCACCACGACCGCGACATGGTCGCCGACATAGCGCACCTTGCCTTGCGCCAGCGCCGGGTGCGGGCCGGCACGCATCGGCGAACCGTCCTTGTTGTGGATCATCCAGCCGCAGATCAGCCCGCCGATCTTGTCGGTGGCGAGATCAGCACCGGTGAAGATGCCGAGCACGCCCGGCATGCCGGCGGCGGCCTTGGTGTCGATCACCTTGATCTTGGCATGCGCATGCGGCGAGCGCAGGAAATAGGCATGGGCCTGGCCCGGCCGGTTGACGTCGTCGGTATAGCGGCCCTGGCCGGTGATGAAACGGTGATCTTCCTTGCGGCGGACTGCGGCGCCGATTCCGGTGGCGGACATGGTGTTCCCTCCTCGCACGGCGCCTCTGCCGGGCGCCTCACTGCATGGAACGCGTGACGGATGGGGAGCCCGCACCGCAAGGCGCGGGCGAGTGCCTCATTCGGCAGCCTGGCGGGCAGGCGCGGCGCCCTTGCCCATGGCCTCGGCGCCTGCGGCGATCGCCTTGACGATATTGTGGTAGCCGGTGCAGCGGCAGATATTGCCGTCGAGATCCTCGCGGATCGTCTTCTCGTCGAGGGCGTGGCCGCGGCGGTTCACCATGTCGACGGCGGACATGATCATGCCCGGCGTGCAGAAGCCGCATTGCAGGCCATGATGCTCGCGGAAGGCCTCCTGCATCGGATGCAGCGTGTCGCCGGCGGCGAGCCCCTCGATCGTCGTGACGGAAGCGCCGTCCACGGAGACCGCGAGCGTCGTGCAGGACTTCACCGCCTTGCCGTCGAGATGCACGAGGCAGGCGCCGCATTGGCTGGTATCGCAGCCGACATGGGTTCCGGTCAGCCGCAGGTTCTCTCGCAGGAACTGCACCAGAAGGGTGCGCGGGTCGATAGTGGCGGTGACGGCTTTGCCGTTCACCGTCAGCGAAACAGTGGCCATGAGCATATCTCCTGTGACCCGTCTCTGACGCCGGCCCGCCCCCTCCCTGGGGCTTGGCCGTGCTGGAACCTCGGAACGGCCGGCCTCATCAGGCAGACCTTCCTTGGAACAGCTCAAAAATGAATGTGGACCCGCGTTTTTCCGGGGTCAAGCGGAACGGCGCATTCCGAAAGCGGAGATTTTTACCGGAATCCGGGGGTTTTCGCCATTTCGATCTCCCGCAGGCGCACATTGGCGAAATTTTAATGAGCCCCTGTCAGACTGTTTGGCGTGGCAGGCTACCCCACATGAGCGATTTCTTGCCCTTGATCATGGACCAGATCCAGCGACGCCTGAAGGCGATCGGCTATGGAGAGGCGCAGCGCGAACGCTTGCAGCGCTATCGGCCGCTCGTCGACCGATTGATCGAGGGGCTGGTCAGCGCCGATTTCGAGCGGGCCTTCATCATCCATCCGCCGCTCCGCGAAACGGTCCTTCCGGTCGCCGAAGCACTTTACCCTGCCGAGGCGAACCATGTCCGCCTGCTGTTCGCCGGCGCCTTCGACGCGACCTATGTCGCTTCGATGGATCGCCTGTGCCAGCTCGAACGGCAGGCCAATGTCCGCAGCCGCGCCCGTGCCTCGATCGCCTTCTCGCTGGTGCGCGAAATCTGCCTGGCGAACCGGAAGCGCTCGCTCGTCTCGCCGCGGAAATTCGCCGAGGACATCTTCATCATCGAGCGAATCCTGACCTATGACGTCAATACGGCGATGACGATCAACCAGGAGATCGAGGCGAGCGACGCCCGCCGTCGCACCTCCACGCTCGACGAGGCTGCCGCCAAGCTCAGGACCCGGATCGCCCATCTCGACGAGACCATCAGCGATGCGGTCGAGCAATTCGTGGTGACGGCCGACGAAACCGGGCGGACCACCAGCTTCATCAAGGACACTGTCGGGAAGGTCGCCAGCGCCTCGGTCATCGTGCGCGAAAAGTCGCTGCAGACCGCAGCCGCGACCGAGGAGATGTCGGCCAACGTCGCCGATATCGGCCAGCGCGCCCGGCAGAGCCTGTCGATCACGCATCAGGCCGTGCTGGATGCCGGCGAAATGAACGAGGCGGTCGTCCGCCTGCGCGAAGCCACCGGCAGCATCGGCAAGGTCGTCGGTATGATCGCCGACATCGCCGCCCAGACCAATCTGCTCGCCCTCAATGCCACGATCGAGGCCGCCCGCGCCGGCGAGGCCGGCCGCGGCTTCGCCGTCGTCGCCGCCGAGGTGAAGTCGCTCGCGACCCAGACGGCGAGCGCGACGCAGGACATCGCCGGCCAGATCGCCGAGCTTGCGGCCAGCGCCGAGGCCTGCGGCACCCACGCCGCTGCCATCGCCGCAACGGTCGATGCCATCCGCCTCGATTCCGAGGCGATCTCGGAAGCCGTCACACAGCAGAGCAAGGTCACCGCCTCGATCGCGCACGATGCCGCCATGGTCGCGGACAGCTCGGACGCGGCGATCGAAAGCGCCAATGCCGTCAATGGCAGCCTGGACATGACCCAGACGGCGCTTGAGCGGGCGAATGTCGCCGCCGCCAACATCGCGCTTCAGGTCGGCGCGGCGGAGGCCGCTGTGAGCCAGGCGCTGGCTGCGCTGCGCGAAGCCTCCTGAGCAACGGCCTCAGCCTTCGCTCACCGCCTTGGCGAAATTGGCGAAGAACTCGTCGGCCAGCTTCTTCGAAACCGAGTCGATCAGGCGCGAGCCGAGCTGCATCAGCTTGCCGCCGACCTGCGCCTCGACCTCGTAGCGCAGCAGGGTCTGGCCTCCCTCGGCATCGCTCAGATGGACGCGAGCGCCCCCCTTTGCGAAGCCGGCAATACCACCCTCGCCCTCGCCGGAGATGCGATAGCCGTTCGGTGGATCGAGTTCGCTGAGCTCGACCTTGCCCTTGAAGGTCGCCTTCACCGGTCCCAGCTTGACCTTCACCACGGCCGAGAGATGCGTGTCGTCGTCCATGGTGAGCTGCTCGCAGCCGGGAATGCAGGCTTTCAGCACCTCCGGGTCGTTCAGCTTGGCCCAGACCACGTCCTTGGCGGCCGGCAATGTCGCCTCGCCGTTCATCGTCATCGCCATGGCGCGTCTCCCGCATGAGGTCACCGCGACACGGGCGATTGCAGCCGGCGCGGTTCGAAGGTTATCCAGTTCCCTATCCATGGTCGCAAAGCCCCCGCCTGCACAAGAGGCGCCCGGCATGGAGCCTGCGCTCTTTCCGGGAGGACCGATGCTTGAACTCACCCAAGACGAACGCGCGATCGCTGGTGGCGCCGCCGGCGAAGGCGCGGCCATGGCGATGCGGATCGTGGCCGAGGCGGCCCGCCTGATGGGCGCACCGCGCCTGATCCCGGTCGCCTCCGCCCATATCGACGGGGCGCTCTACCATGGCGATTCCGGCACGCTCTTCGCGGAGAAACTCGTCGCGGGCGGTGCCCGCGTCGGCGTGCGGGCCAGCCTGAATGTCGGCTCGCTGGCACCGGCCGGCTGCGCGGCGATCCGCCTGCCTCCGCATCAGCGCGACATGGCCCGGCGCATGATGCGCGCCTATGAGGCGATGGGCTGCGAGCCGAGCTGGACCTGCGCGCCCTATCAGGCCGGGCATCGGCCGGCGCAGGGCAGCGACGTCGCCTGGGGTGAATCCAACGCAGTCGTCTTCTGCAATTCCGTGCTCGGCGCCCGCACCAATCGCTACGGCGATTTCCTCGACATTGCCTGCGCCATCGCCGGCCGCGCCCCCGATTACGGCCTGCATCGCCCCGAGAACCGGATTGCGACGCTGTTGATCGATGTCGGCAGCCTCTCCCGCGAACTCCGTTCCTCCGACGTGTTCTATCCCGTGCTCGGCACGATCCTCGGCCGCCGTGCCGGCAGCGACGTTGCCGTGATCGAGGGCCTCCAGGGCTGTACCAGCGAAGACCGGCTCAAGGCGCTCGGCGCGGCTGCCGCTTCGGCCGGCGGCGTCGGGCTTTTCCATGTTGCGGGCGTGACGCCCGAGGCCCCGGATGCAACAACAGCGCTGGGCGGTATCGCACCACGCGAGGCGATCAAGTTGACGCCGGGCGACATCACCAATGCCCTCGCCCGCCTCTCGACGGCCGGATCGACGGACCGCATCGATGCCGTCGCCATCGGCTCGCCGCATCTCTCGCTGGCCGAGATCGACGAACTCGAACGCCTCATGGCCGGGCGCCGGCTGAAGGTTCCGCTCTATGCCAATACCGGCCGTCATGTCGTCGGCCCGCTGGAGGCACAGGGCCGGCGCGCCGCGCTGGAAGCGGCGGGCGTGGTCTTCGTCGTCGACACCTGCGTCGTCGTCACCCCGATCCTGCCGGAGCTGGAGGGCGCGGTGCTGATGACCAATTCCGGCAAATTCGCCCATTACGCGCCGGGCAATACCGGCTACGCCGTGACCTATGGCTCGCTTTCGGAATGCGTCGAGAGCGCGGTCGCCGGCCGGCTCGTCAGGGAGGCCCGCGCATGGCGCTGAAGGCGGAAATCCTCCTGCCTGGCAACGCCGTCTCGGGCGCCTGCCTGGCCTTGACCGCCCCGATCAGCTTCTGGGGCGGGGTCGATCCAGCGAGCGGCGCGATCATCGATGCCCGCCATCCCGAACGCGGGCAGAACATCGCCGGCCGCATCCTCGCCTTGCCGGGCACGATCGGCTCGTCCTCGGCCTCGGCCGTGCTGCTGGAACTGGTCCATGCCGGCAAGGCGCCGGCCGCCCTGCTGATGGACGCGCCGGACGCGATTCTTCTGCTCGGGCTCGTCGTCGCCCGCGAGATGGGCTGGCCGACGCCACCGGCCCTCCGACTGCCGGCCGCCGATCAGAGGGCACTTGCCGATCGCAGGATCGCGATCTCGGCAGAGGGGCTGATCACGGCGGCTTAGCGACTGTTCGATCCCGGTCACAACCACCTTGTCATTCCGGGGCTTCGCGTCAGCGAAGAACCCGGAACCCACGACTGGGCGAGCCGCCAGCAACTCGCGAAGTGATGCTTAACCCGGTCGTGGGTTCCGGGTTCGCACCTTCGGCGCGCCCCGGAATGACAAGGAGCAGCTTGAGCCGCCGCTAAACCGAGCTGAAACGGCGGTGGCGGTAGATCAGCCCCGCCCCGCGCCCCGCGCCGCCAAGACCGACGACCTCGCCGATCACGATACGATGGCTGGCGACGTCATGCGTCGCGACCAGCCGGCAGTCGAAGGCCGAGATCGCATCGAGCAGGACCGGCGCCCCCGTGACGAGCTTGCCCCAACGGACGGTCTCGAAGCGTGCCTCACCCTCGATGCCCCGCCGGCTGGCGAAGATTTCCGCGAGATCGACGAGCTGTTCCGGCAAGGTGTTGATGCAGAACGTCCCGCTGGCCTCGATCGCGGCCAGCGTGCGGCTGCCCCGCGCAATGCAGGCGAGCACGGTCGGCGGCGAATCGGAAACGGAAGCGACGGCTGTCGCGGTCAACCCGATGCGCCCGCCCGGCCCGCTGGTGGTCACGACATGGACGGCACTCGCGACCCGCGCCATGGCATCGCGGAAAGCATGGGCCTCCGGATGGTCCAGCGGCGGCAGGGGATGGACGGTCTTCGTCATCAGCTCGATCGGTGCACTGTCCCGCATCCGGCGGAACAGCAGTCCATGTAGAGATTCAAGGAAGCCGGCGCCAGCCATCGCGGCGCAGGCATGCCCGTGCACGGCAGTTGGGGCTTTCCCGTCCGCCAGCGGCCCGGCGCAACCATGGTCTGCGCCCGGCAGCTTGATCTCGCGATCGCGATCCCTCAGGCTCGACCGATGTCGGCTGCCAGCGGCCGGGCCGGGGCCTGATCGGGAGAACCGGCGAACCGGCGTTCCGACCCAGGAGACCCAGATGGCCTTCACCTGCACGATCCCCGCCACGCCCACCATCCAGCAGGACGACGAGACGATCCGGATCACCCGCTGGGATTTCGAGCCCGGCGCCGTCACCGGCTGGCACGAGCATGGCTGGCCCTATTTCGTCATCATGCTCGTGGCGGGTACGCTGCGCATCCACAACGGCACGGATGTCACCGACGTGCCGCTGGCACAGGGGCAGGCCTATATGCGCCCGGCCGGCATCCGCCACGACGTCATGAACGGGTCCGACCACCCGATCGCCTTTGTCGAGATCGAGGTGAAGCAGCCCGGCGCCCTGAAGGAACTCACCTTGCCGTGACGGCAGCAGCCGCGCGACGGGCCTCGCGGGCACAGCCGGGGCCCGTCGCCACACGGCGCTGATCCATGCATTTTTCCGATCCAACGATCAGCTTTTCGTATTCGTCTTTCGGATGAGCCGCCTTCGGGTGCATGACGGCCCGCTGTAGCCGAGATGGCAGGAAATGCCGTTCACCCAAGTTTTCCCCGCTCACCACGCAATCATCATGCGCAGAACGCCCGCAATCCCGCAGAGTATTCTGCACATTTTCGCGCCGTTTGGTTCGTAATTGCTTTTGACAGAAATTTAGCGCGGAGCGATTGTCGCTGACGCGAGCCGTTGGTAGCTCTGCACAGCAATCGCATCCCGCATGCGCCGGTGTCATGCCGACGACAAGAACGGGAGCTGGTTCGAGGGGTCGGCGTTTTCAATGGAAGTCTTCCTGCAGCAGCTCATCAACGGGCTGACACTGGGATCGATCTACGGTCTCATCGCCATCGGCTACACGATGGTCTTCGGCATCATCGGCATGGTGAACTTCGCCCATGGCGACATTTTCATGCTCTCCGCCTTCATCGCGCTGATCTTCTTCATGCTGATCACGGCGGTGGTCGGCACCGGGGCCGGCATGGTCATGCTGGCGCTGATCGTGGTGCTGGCGCTGGCGATGTTCTTCACCTCGCTGTGGAACTGGACGATCGAGCGTGTCGCCTACCGGCCGCTGCGCGGCTCCTTCCGCCTGGCGCCGCTGATCTCGGCGATCGGCATGTCGATCTTCCTGATGAACTTCGTGCAGGTCGTGCAGGGCCCGCGCAACAAGTCGATCCCGCCGCTGCTCAACAAGTCGATCACGCTGATCGAGAGCACGACCTACTCGGTGCAGATCTCCTACAAGCAGATCGTCATCATCCTGACGACGGCGGTGCTGCTCGCGGCCTTCTGGTACATCGTGCAGAAGACGCCGCTCGGCCGGGCCCAGCGCGCCTGCGAGCAGGATCGCAAGATGGCGGCCCTCCTCGGCATCGACGTCGACCGCACCATCTCGATCACCTTCGTCATGGGCGCCGCGCTCGCGGCGGTGGCCGGCGTGATGTACCTCGTGCTCTATGGCGTCGTGAACTTCGCCGACGGCTTCACACCCGGCGTCAAGGCCTTCACGGCCGCGGTGCTCGGCGGCATCGGCTCGCTGCCCGGCGCGGTCATCGGCGGCCTGCTGATCGGCCTGATCGAGGTGATGTGGTCGGCCTATTTCACCATCGACTACAAGGACGTCGCCGCCTTCACGATCCTGGCGATCGTGCTGGTCTTCATGCCCTCCGGCCTGCTTGGGCGCCCGGAAGTCGAGAAGGTCTGACGCCATGGCGAGCAACCCGACCGCAAACCCGGCCGCTCCCGGCCGCGACCTGAAGGCGGCCTTCAAGGAGGCCGGCTTCGCCGCCCTCGTCACGCTCGGCCTCTGCATCCCGATCATCGCCTGGGGCACGCGCCAGAACATGGACAATGTCCTGGTGCTCGACCCGCGCTGGGATGCCGTCGCCTGGGCCGTCGCCATCGTCTTCGTCGGCCGCTTCCTGGTCGCGCTGCGCAAGCAGGGCCAGCAGGAGGGCAAGGCCACGATGCGCATCCTGCCGCACGGCACCATAGCCTTCTTCCAACGCTATTCCCGCATCTTCTCGGTGTTCGGGCTGGGCTTCCTCGTCACCTTCCCGGCGATCGCGATCGGCCTCGCCGGCTGGGGCGGCGCGCTGAAATGGATCGACAATTTCGGCGTCCAGATCCTGATCTACGTCATGCTCGGCTGGGGCCTGAACATCGTCGTCGGCCTCGCCGGCCTGCTCGACCTCGGCTATGTGGCCTTCTACGCCGTCGGCGCCTATTCCTACGCGCTGCTGGCCAAGAATTTCGGCCTGTCCTTCTGGATCCTGCTGCCGCTTGCCGGCATCCTCGCCGCCTTCTGGGGCATGCTGCTCGGCTTCCCGGTGCTGCGCCTGCGCGGCGACTATCTCGCCATCGTGACGCTGGCCTTCGGCGAGATCATCCGCCTGGTGCTGATCAACTGGACCGAGTTCTCGAACGGCTATGCCGGCATTTCCGGCATTCCGCGCCCCACCTTCTTCGGCATACCCTTCACGGCGGCGGATAATGGTTTCGCCGCCGTTTTCGGGCTGGAGTTCACGCCGCTCTACCGAACGATCTTCCTCTACTACCTGATCCTCTGCCTCGCGCTGCTGACCGCCTTCGTCACGCTGCGGCTGCGCCGCCTGCCGGTCGGGCGCGCCTGGGAGGCGCTGCGCGAGGACGAGATCGCCTGCCGCTCGCTCGGCATCAACACCACCAACACCAAACTCACCGCCTTCTCGATCGGCGCCATGTTCGGCGGCTTCGCCGGCGCCTTCTTCTCGGCGCGGCAGGGTTTCATCTCGCCTGAATCCTTCGTCTTCATGGAATCGGCCGTGATCCTCGCCATCGTCGTGCTCGGCGGCATGGGCTCGCTCTGGGGCTGCGCCATCGCGGCGATCGCGATGATCGGCGGCACCGAGCTCCTGCGCGAGCTCGAATGGATGAAGCAGATCTTCGGCAACGACTTCGACCCGACGAAGTACCGCATGCTGATCTTCGGCTTCGCCATGGTGGTGATCATGATCTGGAAGCCGCGCGGCCTGATCTCGACCCGCGAGCCCACCGCCTTCCTCAAGGAGAAGAAGAAGATCTCTGCCGACATGGTCCAGGAGGGGCACGGCTGATGGCCACGAACGCTCCCCAATTGACGCCGCAGGGCCGCGCCCTGCTGGAGGTCGAGCAGGTCACCATGCGCTTCGGCGGCCTGACCGCCGTCAACGCGCTGTCCTTCCAGGCCCGCAAGGGCGAGATCACCGCGCTGATCGGCCCCAACGGCGCCGGCAAGACCACGGTCTTCAACTGCATCACCGGCTTCTACAAGCCGACGCAGGGCATGATCTCGCTCAACCACGAAGACGGCACGAGCTATCTGCTCGAGCGCATGCTGGACTTCCGCATCTCCTGGAAGGCCAAGGTCGCCCGCACCTTCCAGAACATCCGCCTTTTCGGCGGCATGACGGTGCTGGAGAACCTGCTCGTCGCCCAGCACAACCCGCTGATGCTGGCCTCCGGCTTCACCTTCCTCGGCGTACTCGGCGTCGGCGGCTACAAGGCCCGCGAGAGGGAGGCGATCGAGAAGGCCAAGTTCTGGCTCGACAAGATCAACCTGACCCATCGCGCCGACGATCCCGCCGCCGACCTGCCCTATGGCGACCAGCGCCGGCTGGAGATCGCGCGGGCCATGTGCACCGACCCGGTCCTGCTCTGCCTCGACGAACCGGCCGCGGGCCTCAACCCGCGCGAGAGCCACGACCTCAACACGCTGCTGCTCTCGATCCGCAAGGACCTGGGCACGGCGCTGCTGCTGATCGAGCACGACATGTCCGTCGTCATGGAAATCTCGGACCACGTCGTGGTCCTCGACTACGGCACCAAGATCGCCGACGGCACGCCGGCCGAAGTACAGGCCGACCCGAAGGTCATCGCTGCCTATCTCGGCGTCGATGATGAGGAGGTCGAAGAGGTCGAAGCGGAGGTCGGCATCTCGTGACTCAAGCTCAGCCTCTTCTGGCCGTCCGCGGCGTCAAGACCTATTACGGCAAGATCATCGCGCTGAAGGGCGTCGACATCGACGTCAATCCCGGCGAGATCGTCACCATGATCGGCGCCAACGGCGCAGGCAAATCCACGCTGATGATGACGATCTTCGGCAATCCGCAGGCCCGCGAAGGCTCGGTCACCTATGAGGGCCGCGATATCACGCGGATGCCGAGCCACGAGATCGCGAGGCTGGGCATTGCCCAGTCACCCGAAGGCCGCCGCATCTTCCCGCGCATGACGGTGTTCGAGAACCTGCAGATGGGCGCCGCCGTCCGCAATTTCGAGAATTTCGACGAGGATCTCGAAAAGATCTGCGTGCTCTTCCCGCGTATCCGGGAGCGTCTGCAGCAGCGCGGCGGCACGCTCTCCGGCGGCGAGCAGCAGATGGTCGCGATCGCACGCGCCCTGATGGCCCGCCCGAAATTGCTTCTGCTCGACGAGCCATCGCTCGGCCTCGCACCCCTGATCGTGAAGCAGATCTTCGAGGCGATCCGCGAGCTCAACCGGACGCAGGGGCTCACCGTCTTCCTGGTCGAGCAGAACGCCTTCCATGCGCTGAAGCTCGCCCATCGCGGCTATGTGATGGTCAACGGCGTCATCACCATGAGCGGCACCGGCAAGGATCTGCTCGCCAATCCGCAGGTCCGCGCCGCCTATCTCGAAGGCGGCCGGCACTGACACGAGACGGCGGAGGGTCACCTCTCCTCCGCTGCAACTTTTTGATGAGAGACGGCCGCACGCCACCCATGCCATCGCTGTGGTGATGTCAGCCGCTTCCAAAGCCGCCTGAAGCGGGGAACACGAGATGCAGGGCATCCTCTACGAAGAACCGACGGTCTGGCTCTTCCTGCTGGTGACGGTCGTCATGGGCGGCTGGCTTGCCTGGATGGCCGGCCGCGCCATCGCGCTGACCTGGCGGTCGAACTGGCAGCTCGTCGTCTACATGCTGGTGCTCGGCCTGTTCGTGCGCTTCATCCATTTCGCGCTGTTCCAGGCGACGCTGCTGACGCTGCACTACTACATCGTCGATACCATCCTGCTCATCGCCTTCGGCTATGCCGGCTGGCGCTACACCCGGGCGAAGCAGATGACGCGGCAGTATCACTGGCTGTTCGAGCGCGCCGGCCCCTTCGGCTGGAAACCCCGCCCGGGCGCCGAAATACGACCTGAATTGCTCTAAAGAGCTCATGAGCTTGTCGCGTGACAGACCATCGGAAAAGCGCAAGATTGCGGCTCACGGTGGCCATAACGCGCCGAGACGGGCGGCCCGTCCAGCCCGTTGGTCAATCAATACAGGGGAGTTGCATCACATGAAGAAACTGCTGTTGGGCGGTATTGCGCTCGGCGCGGTCCTTGCCTTCTCCGGCATGGCCAATGCGCAGATCAAGCTCGGTGTCGGCGGCCCGATCACCGGCCCGAACGCCGCGTTCGGCGCACAGCTCAAGAACGGCGCCGAGCAGGCGGTCGAGGATATCAACGCCGCCGGCGGCGTCCTCGGCCAGAAGATCACGATCTCGGTCGGCGACGACGTCTCCGATCCGAAGCAGGGCGTCTCGGTCGCCAACAAGTTCGTCGGTGACGGCGTGAAATGGGTGCTCGGCCACTTCAACTCTGGCGTCACCATGCCGGCCTCCGAAGTCTATGCTGAAAACGGCATCCTGATGATCTCGCCTTCGGCCACGAACCCGAAGATCACCGAGCGCGGCCTGTGGAACACCTTCCGCACCTGCGGCCGTGACGACCAGCAGGGCAGCGTCGCCTCGGCCTATCTCCTGAAGAACTTCAAGGACAAGAAGATCGCCGTCGTCCACGACAAGACGACCTATGGCCAGGGCCTCGCCGACGAGACCAAGAAGGGTCTCAATGCCGGCGGCGTCAAGGAAGTGCTCTACGAAGGCATCAACGCCGGCGAGAAGGACTTCTCGGCGCTCGTCTCGAAGATCAAGGCCTCCGGTGCCGACTACCTCTACTGGGGCGGCCTGCACACCGAAGGCGGCCTGATCGTGCGCCAGATGCGCGACCAGGGCCTGAAGACGGTCCTCGTCTCGGGTGACGGCATCACCACCGACGAGTTCGCCACCATCGGCGGCCCCGGCGTCGAAGGCACCCTGATGACCTTCCCGCCGGATCCGCAGAAGCGCCCGGAAGCGGCCGCCGTCGTCCAGAAGTTCGCGGCCAAGAACTTCAAGCCGGAAGCCTATACGCTGTACAGCTACGCCGCCGTCCAGATCATGGCGGAAGGCGCCAAGCGCGCGAACTCGGTCGATCCCAAGAAGATCGCCGCCGCGCTGCATGGCGGCCAGCCGGTCAAGACCGTGATCGGCGATATCGGCTTCGACAAGAAGGGCGACATCACCCGTCCGGACTACACCGTCTACACCTGGAAGAAGGCCGCCGACGGCAAGATCACCTATGTCGAGAATTGATCTCGGCGGCTAATCCGGTCTCCTGAACGAAAGAGCCCGCCCCGGGATGTCCGGGGCGGGCTTTTCGCTATGTGCGGCAGCTCTTTCGCGTGGCGTCGACCCAAGTAGCGTCCTCCAGCCGACACCGGACAGCCGAGCGCGCAGCGCCGGCCGCTTCCAACCATTCAGCAAGTCTCGTGTGCAGCCACCAGGGCAAGTTCAAGCCGCAGGATCGATGCAATCCATAATCTTCCATCCAAAAATAACACAACCATAAGTTGCATAATGTCGATTTGATCATTACCTTGCGGCAGCCACCTGTGCGGTGGCCCGGGAGGAAAACATGTCTCGAACTGTCAGCTCAGCACTGCTTTCGCTCACGCTTCTTGCCCCGTTCGGCGCCCAGGCGCAGCAACCGCTGTTCGGGGACTGGGGAAATCCCGCATGGAGCCGGTACTTCAAGGCGATCGAAACCCGTTTGATCGGACCGACCCCCTCGAACAGCGACCTGGCCATCCTGCTTCCCACACCGACCAACGCCGACTGGGCCAGCAACAATCCGACCCGACGTCTGCTCGCCATGAATAATTGGGGCGAAACCATGCCGTCATTCCAATGGACCTATCTGCGCAACAGCTCGAAACGCATCAGCGACGGCTACAAGTACTTTCTCAATGCCGCGATGCTGCAGAGAATCGGCCAGGGAACCGCGAGCGACGACTTGAAGAATGCGACGCGGCGAGCTCTGGACGAGCTCGAATTCGCCCGTTCGGATTACAAGGCCTCCGTGGACCAGGCAGATGCCGCATATGAGAACTATGCCGGCGTGACCCCCAAACCCCAACGGCTCACCAAGGCGCAATTCTTCAAGCAGCAAGCTTATGACGTCCAGATCAAGGTCAAGGACAGGGCGCTCAAAGAGGCGGCGGGCACCTTTGACATCATATCCAGCGGTCTGAACGACCCCGACATCGCCCTTCTCAAGGACGCGCAGATAAGGCTCACCAACCCCAACCAGAAAATCAGGCTGCCCGCATCGGAACAATTGATAAACGATCCGGATCGCTGGCAAGAATACTACATAACAACAATAGATAAATCGCTTAACATATTCGCGAATGACTACAAACCACAAACACAAGAAATAAACGAAGCACAATCATCTTCACAATATTTCGAATCACGCTGGAAGGTCAATGTCAGCGTCAAATTCCTCGGATTATTTCGGACCGCTGGGGCCAGCGCAGAACAGACCACACGCGAAAATCATGTCAGGACCAACACGACGAACATACAGATCGGGTTCGAGAACCTGGACGTTTTCCCGATTACGCGTGGAGAGTGGTACAGCCAGAACGTCATTGACAAGTTTGGGCCTACACTCAAGACGAGCGAATTCAATGCCGTGTTCGGCCCGGGCGGACAGCTCGAGGTCATTCCGATGAACCTTCTCGTCGGGAAGGGCATGTCGTTCACCGTTTTCGCCGATAGCCAATCCCTGGACTACGTGTACGAGCACTTTCATGCCGCCGCAGATGCGGGGATTATGATCGGATGGTGGAGGCTGGGAGGAAGCGGGGAGTACTCGACGACCAAGGAGAATGTCGAAGTCAAACGCTTCTCGGACAGGATTACCTTCACGGACCTGAGCGGCAGGCCGCAAGTCATCGCGATGGCCGTGAAACATATGGCCGGCAGCATGAAGCCTGCAGCGGCTGTACCGCAGCTCCTGACCGCGGAACAGACGATGAAGGGCCTCAAGAATGTCGAGGCCATCTGGGCGAACGAACAGGGCGCAAAAGCGCTCCAGAACTTTGCCAGCCCCATGCTGATGCAGAATCTGAGGCTGCAACTCCAATAGCGGGGTGAGATCAGCCAGACCAAAGCCGATCGGGCCAGACAGACCCGATCGGCTGAGCTGCCTTATGCTGATCCATAACGGATCGCACGGCTCGAGCGGCAAATGTCGTCGGCACGTCAGAAATGCTGCGGCGGCAAGGACAAATTCCCGCCATCGCTCATGGACCGGCAAGCGTACCTGTCGATTCCGGATTGTTGCCGCGCACCGGGGGGCGATCGCGCGCTGCGCCTCCCGTGCCGCCCCCCGCTGACAAGCGGGGCCGCATAGGACAGCGGGCATCAATGCGCTGGGGAAGCCGGCGACCCGCCGCCCGCCTATTGACTCAATCTCTGCGGAACCACGCTCAAGCTCTTGAGGAAGCCCGCGAAACGCAGGAGACCGTCCGGCCAGGGACCATGCCCGGACTCGCTGTTGAGATGGCCGCTATCGCCGGCATCGACGAATTCCGAGCCCCAGGCTTCGGCCAACGCCTTCGCCTCGTCCTGCGTGCAATAGGGATCGGTCGCGCTACCGATCAGGACTGAGGGGAATGGCAGCTTCTCGCGGCGATGCGCGATGAAATCCGGCCCCATACCGGGCACCGCCCCTTTCGCCTTCTCGGAAGCCGGGGCGACCAGAAAGGCACCTGCGACCTCGCCGGGATGGAGATGCTCGGCGGCGAAGGCGATCGCACTGCAGCCAGCCGAGTGCCCGACGAGCACGACGGGGCGCGTCGCGCTGCGCACGGCCTTCACGATCTCATCCGCCCAGACATGGCGGGAGGGTTTGTACCAGTCCGCCTGCTCGACGCGGCGCGCCGTCTTGAGGCGGGTCGCCCAGCGGCTCTGCCAATGGTCGGGCCCGGAGCCCGACCAGCCGGGAACGATGAGGATATCGACGTCGGAGGATTTCATGATGGATCAGTAGAGCTGTCTTCCCGTGCGCGCTGCAGCGTGAAACGCTGCTGCGCAGACACGGAACCGTCTTACGAAGAAGCGCCTTTCCGTCATGCGGCCCCGCATCTGCGCAGCAGCACTTGCGTGCTGCGGCGCGTGCGGGATGACGAACCGGCCCAAAGTAAGTTCGCCCATCAACCGCTTCAAGCGTCCCCGAACACCCGGCGGAAGATCGTGTCGACATGCTTGAAGTGATAGCCCTCGTCGAACATCGCCTTGAGCTCGGAAGCGGAGAGCTTCCCGGCGACGTCCTTGTCGGCCATCAGGTTGGTCAGGAAGTCCTCGCCATGCTCCCAGGTGCGCATCGCGTTGCGCTGGACCATGGAATAGCTGTCCTCGCGGCTGGCGCCGGCCTGGGTCAGGGCCAGCAGCACGCGCTGCGAATTGTGCAGGCCGCCGAGACGGTCGAGGTTCTTGCGCATGTTCTGCGGATAGATCAGCAGCTTGTCGACGACGCCGGTGAGCCGCGCCAGCGCGAAATCAAGGGTCACGGTGGCGTCGGGGCCGATCATGCGCTCGACGGACGAGTGCGAGATGTCGCGCTCATGCCAGAGAGCAACGTTCTCCAGCGCCGGCGTGACCATGCCGCGCACGAGACGGGACAGGCCCGTCAGGTTCTCGGTCAGCACCGGGTTGCGCTTGTGCGGCATCGCCGAAGAGCCCTTTTGGCCCGGCGAGAAATACTCCTCCGCCTCGTAGACCTCGGTGCGCTGCAGATGGCGGATCTCGGTCGAGAGCCGCTCGATGCAGGAGGCGACGACGCCGAGCGTCGCGAAATACATCGCGTGCCGGTCGCGCGGGATCACCTGGGTCGAGACCGGCTCGACGGTCAGCCCCATCTTGGCAGCGACATACTCTTCCACGCTCGGGTCGATATTGGCGAAGGTGCCGACGGCGCCAGAGATCGCGCAGGTCGCGATTTCGGCACGGGCTGCAACGAGGCGGGCGCGGCAGCGGTCGAACTCGGCATAGGCCTGCGCGAGCTTCAGCCCAAACGTCACCGGCTCGGCATGGATGCCATGCGAACGGCCGATGGTCGGGGTGAGCTTGTGCTCGAAGGCGCGGCGCTTGATCGCGGCGAGCAGCGCGTCGACATCGGCGATCAGGAGATCGGTGGCACGCGCGAGCTGGACCGAGAGCGTGGTGTCGAGGATATCAGACGAGGTCATGCCCTGGTGGACGAAGCGGGCCTCGGGCCCAACGATCTCGGCCAGATGCGTCAGGAAGGCGATGACGTCATGCTTGGTGACGCGCTCGATCTCGTCGATGCGCGCGACGTCGAAGACGGCGTCCCTGGCCTTGGCCCAGATCGTCGCGGCGGCCTCTTTCGGCACCACGCCGAGCTCGGCGAGCTTGTCAGTCGCATGCGCCTCGATCTCGAACCAGATGCGGAAGCGGGTCTGCGGCTCCCAGATGGCAACCATCTCGGGGCGGGAATAGCGCGGGATCATCGCAAGCCTTTCACTTCGTTCTCAGCGTCATCCCGGGCGGAGCGAAGCGCAGACCCGGGATCCATGCCTGAACCGTTCCGGAATGGATCCCGGGTCTCCCTACGGTCGCCCGGGATGACGGCGGATTAGAAACTACACCCACGACCCGCGCGCGGCTTCGGCCGCCTTGCGGATCGCTTCGATATTGCCGGCATAGGCCGAAGGCCCGCCCTTGAACACGGCGGAGCCGGCGACCAGCGTATCGGCGCCGGCCTTCACGACCAGCGGCGCGGTCTCGGGCGTCACCCCGCCATCGATCTCGATGGAGATCGGCCGGTCGCCAACCAGCGCCTTCACCTGCGCAACCTTCTCGACCACCGAGCGGATGAAGCTCTGCCCGCCGAAACCGGGATTGACGGTCATGAGCAGGATGAGATCGACATCCTGGATCAGCGCCTCGGCCGCGCTCGCCGGCGTACCGGGGTTCAGCACGATGCCGGCCTGCTTCCCTTGCGCCTTGATCGCCTGCAGCGTGCGGTGCGGATGCGGGCCCGCCTCGACATGGAAGGAGATCAGGTCGGCGCCGGCCTTGGCGAAGGCTTCGACATAGGGGTCGACGGGCGCGATCATCAGATGCACGTCGAAGAACTTCTGGGTGTGCGGGCGGATCGCCTTCAGCACATCGGGGCCGAAGGTGATGTTCGGCACGAAATGCCCGTCCATCACGTCGCAATGGATCCAGTCGGCACCAGCGGCATCGACAGCGCGCACGTCCTCGCCGAGCTGGGCGAAATCGGCCGAGAGGATCGAGGGGGCGATGCGGATGGGATGGGTCATGGCCGGGGGTTTAGCTCCGGCAGCCGTTTATCGCAATCAGGCGGAGCGCAGTTTCACCGGAAAGGACAGCCTGCGGTCCGCTTCCGCCGTCTCCGCCACCACCTGCGCGAAGGCCGGGCGCAACTTCAGGCGCGCATACCACTCCGCCAGCCCCGGATAGCCGTCGAGCGACGGCCCGCCAAGGCGGCGGATGAAGAGCATGCTCATGAAGAGCGCGATATCGGCCACCGAAAGCCGGCCGCCGAAGAATGGGCGCCCGGCCAGCTTCTGCTCCAGCACGTCGTAATGGCGCAGCAGCCCCTCCTCGGCGATCAGCGCGTCGGCCTCCTGGGCGATGCGGCGGTCGCGATCCGGCGAGGGCGGCTCCGTGCGGTGCATCAGCGGCTTCAGGGCCTGGAACAGGATCTCGTCGCCATAGAGCTCATCGAGCCGGCAGCGCGCGCGCTCGACCGGCGTGTCCGGCATCAGCTTTGGCTCGGGATAGGCTTCGTCGAGATATTCGTTGATCACGGTGGAATCGTAGAGGACGAGCCCGCAATCGGTCAGCACCGGCACCTGTCGCTTGGGATTGAGCGCCAGCACTTCCGGATGCCGCGGGTCGTAACCCGTCGTCTGGTTGAACGGCACCACGACACGCTGGAAGGCGAGGCCCTTCTCGGCCAGCGCGATCTCGACCTTGCGTGAGAACAGGCTTAACGGCCCGGAATAGAGGGTGATCATGGCGCGGCTCTCCTGCGACGGGAAAAGCCTCGCAAGCCCCAGCGTCAACGCCCGTCAGCAGCCTCCCGGCGTCGAATCCCGGCGGCAATCCCGCTGAGCAGCCAGGGCAGCAGGTAGATCGGGAACTGCGCCAGCGCGAAATAGAGAAAGGTCGTCGGCGAGACCCCGGCTCCCAGCGCCGCGACCAGCAGGCCCATGTTCCGCTGCCCGGTGCCGTAGCCGATCATGAAGCGTTCGGAGGCCGGCAGGAGCCGCAATACCAGCCAGCTCGACACCAACCCCGCCGCCGAGACCGCGAAGACGCATCCCAGCACGAACAGGACGAGCCTGGGATTGTCGAGCGCGGCCTTGGTCACGCCGTCCATCGCGGCGATCGCGAAGATGAAGTACATCAGCACGCCGAAGCCATCGAGATTGGCCTTCATCGCCTTGATGCGCGCCAGCCCGAGCCAGAACCGGACCGCGGCCGCGACCGCCATGCCGCCGCCGATGAAGATCAGGAGGCGCAGCGTCAGCGCCCAGCGGTCGAGCGGCACGGCGGCGCCTGCCAGCAATTCGACCAGGATCGGCGCAACGATCGGGCTGACGATCGTGGTCAGGATGACGCTGGCGATGATCAGCGAGGGCTCGAAACCGTAGAGGATCGCGACCGCCGGTGAGGACATGATCGGCGGGGCCGCGCCCATAATCGCGAGCCCGAGCACGATACCGGGATCGAGGTTTTCGCGCCCGACCAGCAGCAGCGCCCCGCCGATCAGCAGCACCGGCCCGGCGATGAGCCAGAGGCAGCTTGCAGCAAGCTTGGCCGGTTTCCGGAACAGCCCGAGCGTCACGCCCATGTCGAGCCGCATGAACACGACCGTGGTGAAGCAGAAGATCGTGATCGGCAGCGCCGGACGCGCCATCGCCGAGAATTGCGGCAGCGCCAGGCCGAGGAAGATCGAGAGCGCGAAGCCTTGCGTGCCATGGCGGCCAAGCCACGCGAGCGCGGCAGCGAGGAAGGCGGCGGGATTCATCGGCTTGGGCTCTGGAATCGCTGTCGAAACAGACGCACACTGACTGACGGCGCGCGCAGCGTCACCTGCCGGCGAAGCAAGCCGGTCCTGCGCCGGCATAAAATTGCGCCCTATCCCGACTATGAAACCCTACCGCAGACCATCTCGGGGAGTAGGCGCAGAAATTGCGAAAGATCACCCCATTCCGCGCAAAATCCGGTCGCGCCGCTGACAAGCCGGCGCAAACCGGTATCCTTGCGGGAAAAGGGTTGGCAGGAGCAGGTCATGAAGGTGGATACGATCGTTCTCGGCGCCGGTGTCGTCGGCATTTCGGTCGCGCTTCATCTCCAGAAGGCTGGGCGCGCCACCTTGCTGGTCGACCGTCGCGCTCCGGGCGAGGAAACCAGCTATGGCAATGCCGGCCTGATCCAGCGCGAGGGCGTCTACCCCTACGGCTTCCCGCATGATTTCGGCGCGCTCTTCCGCTATGCGATGAACAACACGATCGACGCGTCCTACCATTGGAGCGCGATCCCGAAGCTCGCCCCCTTCCTGTTCTCGTACTGGATGCATTCGCGCGCCTCCCAGCACGAGGCGATCGCGCATAAATACGCCAAGCTGATCGAGCATTGCGTCACCGAGCATGACGCGCTCGCGCAGGAGGCCGGCGCCACCAATCTGTTGCGCCGCGACGGCTGGATGAAGGTGTTCCGCACCGAGAAGGAGCGCGACACCCGCCTCGCCGAGGCCGCCCGCTGGAACCGCGAATTCGGCCTGAACTACCGCGCGCTCGATATGGCCACCCTCAAGGCCGAGGAGCCGCATCTCGACCATGGCAGCCTGATCGGCGGCCTGCACTGGACCGATCCGACGACGGTCGTCGACCCGCTCGGCCTGTCCAAGGCCTATGTCGCGCTGTTCGAGAAGCTTGGCGGCAAGCTCGCCATCGGCAATGCCGGCACGCTCCAGCAGAACGGCGCCGGCTGGACCGTCACCCTCGCCGGCGGCACCACGGCCGAGGCCAAGGATGTCGTCGTCGCGCTCGGCCCCTGGGCGGACGTGCTCAGCAACAAGCTCGGCTATCGCCTGCCGCTGGCGGTCAAGCGCGGCTATCACATGCATTACAAGCCGCAGGGCAACGCCGTGCTCAACCACCCGGTACTCGACACCGAGCGCGGCTATTTCCTCGCGCCGATGCTGCAGGGCATCCGCCTGACCACCGGCGCCGAGTTCGCCGACCGTGATGCTCCGAAGACCCCGGTCCAGTTGGCCCGCGCCGAGCCGATCGCCAAGCAGCTCTTCCCGCTCGGCGAGCGCGTCGACGCCGAGCCCTGGCTCGGCCGCCGCCCCTGCACACCCGACATGATGCCGATCATCGGCCCGGCGCCGAAGCACAAGGGCCTGTGGTTCTCCTTCGGCCACGCCCATCACGGCCTGACGCTCGCCGCCGTCACCGGCCGCATGATCGCGGAGATGGTGACGGGCCAGAAGGTCTTCGTCGATCCGGCGCCGTTCGCGCCGGCGCGTTTCACCTGAGACGCCGCCTGCTGAAAGGCGCCTGCTGAAAGGCGCTGTCATCCCGTGCGCGCTGCGGCATGCAATGCCGCTGCGCAGACACGGGACCGCCACCCGGAAAAGGCGCCTTCTCGTCGGGCGATCCCGCATCTGCGCAGCAACACTATCGTGCCGCATCGCGTGCGGGATGACACCTTTGCGCGCGGGATGACACGGTAGCGCCTGCGGGATGACCGACCTGCGTCCTGCCCCCTCGCCTCATGGCCCGCACCCTGCCACGATCCGCCTCCCGATTCCCGACCGAGACCTCGCCATGGCCCTCGCCAAACCGCCCGTCCAGGATAATGCCTACGCCGCCGCGCTCGCCCTGCTCGATCGCGTGCCGCTGATCGACGGCCACAACGACCTGCCCTATGTCATGCGCAAGGACGCCAAGGCGAAGGGCGACGTCGCCGCCTATGGCCTCGACAAGGTCCATGCCGAGGGCGACACCGACATCCCGCGCATGCAGGCCGGCAAGATGGCGGCGCAGTTCTTCGCGGCCTATGTCCCGCCGAAGCAGCCCAATCCCGCCGGCTTCGCGCTCGCCCAGATCGCGCTGATGCGCGGCATCCTCAAGCGTCATGCCGACGCGTTCCGTCCGGGTCTTTCCGCGGCGGATGTCGAGGCCGCCAAGGCCGAGGGGCGCATCGCCCTGTTCATGACCATCGAAAACGGCTCTGCCGTTGACGGCGAACTCGACTCGCTCGACGCCTATTACGATCTCGGCGTGCGCCTGATGACGCTCTGCCACAACGACACCACCGACTGGTGCGATTCCGCCACCGACGCCCCGCGCCATAATGGCCTCACCGGCTTCGGCAAGGACGTGCTGCGCCGGATGAACAAGCTCGGCATGGTGATCGACCTCGCCCATGTCTCGCCCAAGGTGATGCATGACGCGCTCGACGTCTCCAGCGCCCCGCTGGTCTGGTCGCATTCGAACGCCTTCACGCTCTGCGACCACCCGCGCAACGTCCCCGACGACGTGCTCGACCGCGTCGCCGGCAATGGCGGCGTCGTGATGGCGACCTTTGTGCCGGACTTCATCAGCCAGGCCTCGCGCGACTGGCACCGTCCGGCCAAGGACCAGTACGGCAAGACGCCTGAAGGCATGGATTACGCGAAGGTCGAGGCCGAGATCGAGCGCAAGTCCGGCCCGCGCCCGAAGGCGACGCTGCCGGAATATTGCGACCATGTCGAATACCTCGCCAAACGCATCGGCCACGACCATGTCGGCATCGGCTCGGACTTCTTCGGCTGGGTCAATCCGGACGGGCTCGAGGACACCACGACCTTCCCGTCGGTGATCGCGGAGCTGATCCGCCGCGGCTGGTCCGAGGAGAACCTCACCAAGCTCGCCGGCGGCAACACGCTGCGCGTGCTCCGCGCCGTCGAGCAGGCGGCGGGGTAGTTCGAGCGGGATTCTCCGCCGGCACATCCGGCCGGCCTGGCTGCTGCCCGCGCGGGAACGCACGGGCAGCCGCAAATTTCCTTTTTCCGGGGCGCAGATGAGTCTTGCCCCGGCCCTGATGCGCTACGGCCCGAAAGCGCTGGCGGTCAGCGAACGCTTGTCCCGACGATCGCGTCGGCGCTTGACTTCAGGATGGCGGGATCGACACCGAGCGCACGCAGCGCCCGAGGCGCCACGCCCTGCGGCAGGCCCGCCACGATGCTGACGACATGAGCGCCGAGCAAGGGCGCATGATCTCTCCGGGTTTGCGCCAGTTCCTGCATGATGGCCTGGCCGGACGGTGCGGCCTGGTAGGCACCAGGATTTGCTGACAGGGGCATTTCATCCGGCGCATTCCCCGTCAGGCCGATCGACCGAAGGGCATCGCCATATTGCCGTTCGATCGCGGCCTTCAGCGCGTCGGGTTCCGCCCCTGCCCGCTCGAAGGCGAGACGGGCCGTGCCGTCCGGCAGATCGAGCGCGGCCAGCAGAAAATGCTCAGCCCCCGGCTCTCGCTGCTGATCGTGCAAGGCATGGGCTTCCGCCCGCTCGCAGAGGCGCTTGATCGTGCTCATGTCGTCGAGCTTCGCTCTGATGCGTTTGAACATCGCATTCTCCCTAGGCGGAGCCGTCATCCGCGGCCACATCCGAAAGCCGTTTATGGGCGGCCTGCTTGGTGACCCCGAGGGCCAGGGCAATCCGCGACCACGACCAGCCTTGCCGCAGGGCCGAGCGCACCGCCGCGCGCTCGATCCTGTCCGCCAGGCGGCGCAAGGCCACAACGGCCGCCAGGGCTTCCTCGGGATCGGTCGGGATGGCGATGTTGCGCAGGTCATCCATCCGTCAACCTTAGTTGACATATGCCTGATCGTCAACAAAAGCTGACGGCGAGGCTCTCGCCCGCCCTGACAGAGCGCAGCGCCCGAGCCTCTCGTCACCCGCGGGCTCGCCATGAGAACCGGCTTGCCGTATGGCGTCCCCGGCGGCCCGTTCGGAGGCTGCACCAAGATCATACGAAGCGAATTTCCATGACCGGTTCCGGCACTGACCGCACCCGCCCGGCCGTCCAGGCCCCCGCCCCGATCGTCATCCTGGTCGAGCCTCAGCTCGCCGAGAATATCGGCATGTGCGCCCGCGCCATGGCGAATTTCGGCCTCTCCGAGATGCGCCTTGTCGCCCCGCGCGACGGCTGGCCGAGCGGCGGCGGCCTCAAGAAGGGCGCGACGGCCGCCGCCTCCGGCGCAACGCATATCCTCGAGAACGCGCGGCTCTTCGACAGCGCGGCGGAGGCCATCGCCGATCTCAACCATGTCCTGGCGACCACGGCCCGCGAACGTGGCCAGATGAAGCGCGTGCTCACCCCGGCCGAGGCCATGCCCGAGGTCGCCGGCCGGATCGGTTCCGGCGAGCGCGTCGGCATCCTGTTCGGGCGCGAACGTATCGGCCTGACCAACGAGGAGATCAGCCTCGCCGACGCGATCCTGACCTTCCCGGTCAATCCCGCCTTCGCCTCGCTGAACCTCGCCCAGGCCGTGCTGCTCAACGGCTACGAATGGTTCAAGACGACGGGTGGCGAGCCACCCTTCCGCGAGAATAACCCCTCGCCGCCGGCCAAGCGCGAGATGATCCTGTCGATGTTCGACTATCTCGAGGGCGAGCTCGATCTCTGCGGCTTCTTCCCGGCCGGCAAGAAGCCGGTGATGACTGCGAACCTGCGCGACATCCTGCACCGGCTCGACATGACCGAGCAGGAAGCCCGGACGCTGCGTGGCGTCTTCAAGTCGCTGGTCGAGGGCCCGAAGAAGGCGCGTCTCCTGGCCCGGCAGGCGGATGAGGCAGACGGCTCCGAAGGATAAAAAAAAGCCGGCCCCGAAGGGCCGGCTCGTCTGGTCGGGGGGTCTCGAAACGCCCGGTCAGAATTGGTACTTCAACGTCGCCTTCACGGTGCGGCCCGGCTCGCTGTAATAGTCGCGGGCCTGCGCCAGCACGCCCGTCGGCACCGTCACGGCATCCCAGTATTTCCGATCGAAGATATTGTAGACGCCGACCTGCAATTCAAGGTCCGCGATCTGCGGCATCGGCCGCCACCAGCCCATCGCGTTGAAGATCGCGTAGCCCGGCGCCTGGAAGCCCTGTGTCGTGCCGGTCGTGGCGACGCTCTTGCGGGCACCGGCCAGCTTCGTCGACAGCTCGCCGCCCCAGTTCTCGTTGCCATAGGCAATGGCGAGGATGCCCTGCACCGGCGGGATCGAGTTGAGACCGATGCCGGTGACCTTGTTCTTGCCGTCCGTATAGGCGAAGGAGCCGCGCACCAGCCAGTTCGGCGCGAAAGCGTACTGCATGTTGGCCTCGACGCCGGAAATCTCGACGCGCGCCACGTTCTGGTAGCTGGTGATACCACCCTGCGGATAGAGAACGCTGTCTCTGGCAGCGACGACCTGCACCGTTTCGATGAAGTTGCGGTAGTTCGTGTGGAAATAGGTCACCGAGCCGCCGAACGCCTTGTCGCCGAAGCGGAAGCCGACATCGATGCCGTTGCTGGTTTCCGGTCGCAGTTCGGGATTGCCGCTACGCAGATAGGTGCCGACAGCGCCGAAATTCGCATAGAGTTCGCTGGCGGTCGGTGCCCGGAAGCCCTTTGACCATTGCGCGAACAGCGTCACGTCCTTGATGTAAGGCGCGTTCTTGACGATGTCGTATTCCAGCCGGACGCGCGGCGACCAGGCGTCGTCGCTGGACGCGGCAGGCGTCCCCGCGAAGGATGAGCTCGCGACATAGGCCGCCGTCGCCTTCGGCTTTTCCTCATACCGGTCGAAGCGGACACCCGGCGTCAGGCGCAGCGTATCGTTGAGGAAGCCGAGCTGATGATGGGCGTAGAACCCCATCATGTTGCCCTCGACGCGCGGCGTGTCGGACTGGTTCGTGTGCAGGTTGTTGCAGGCGGTGAACGCGCCCGTATAGGGGCGGCGGCAGCTGTCCAGTCCCGCCGAATACTGGTCGAGCGTCGATGCACGCAGCTCCGTGCCGAGCGTCAGCCTGTGCGAGACGGGGCCGGTGATGAAGCTCTTGATCAGGTGGCCGTTGAAGCCGAAGGACTTCTCCTCGACCTCGTTGTTGCGGGCATAGGGACCAACCACGCTCGTATGGCGGTAGGCGTTGAGGATCGAGTTCCGCGTGACGCCCTGCCAGTAGAGATTGGCATGGGCCTCGTCGATGAACCCGCCCGGCTGCTTGTAGTCATAGGTCAGCGAAACGCGCTTGCGCTCCACATCCTCCTGGGTCTGGTGCGCGCCGGGGCGGTAGTTTCCGGTGAGCGAGACCGCGCTCGTCCGCGTTTGGATCTTCTCGTCACGCTTGAAGATCTCGCCGGTCAGCCCGAAGCGATGCGCCTCGTTCACGTATTGATGGACCTTGGCGAGGAAGCTGTACTGATTGAAATCGGCCGGGTTCGGCTCGGTACGGGTCGCGCCGATCGTCGGATTCGAGCCGCGGCTATCGGTCTCGTGCCCCTTCCGGAAGCCACCCTGCAACAGCACCCAGGTATTGTGGAACCGACCGGCGACCGCGCCGCTGCCGAAGACGGCCTTGTCGGTCGTGTCGAACCCGGTCTTTGCGAGACCGCCGATCGTCTTGCCGGGACGGATCAGGTCTTCCGGATCGAGGGTGCGCACGGCCAGCGCGCCGCCGAGCGAGCCTGAACCCAGCGTGCTGCTGCCGCTGCCGCCGCGCAGGAGGTCAAGTGTCGACAGCGCGTCGAAATCGAAGGCCGTGCCGATGCTGCGGTCGATCCGGTTATCCTGGATGAAGGGCTGGCGGATACCGTCGACCGTGGTCAGCACGCGCGCGCCGTCCAGGCCACGGATGTTCACCGAGCCGTTCACCCGATTAAAGCTGATGCCGGCCTCGAGTCGCTGCGACAGCTCCGAAATGCTCTGGATCTGCTGGCGGTCGAGCTCCGCGCGCGTCGTGCGCGTCGTCGTCGGTCCGCCGAGCAGCGCGCCGCCAGGCTGCCCCTCGCCCTGAACATTGATCTGGTCGAGAACGACCGGAGCCTCCGCAGCCTGCACCACTGGCGCGGTGCGCGTGCGGCCTTGCTGCTGCGCGATGGCGGGCGAAGCCAGCAGAACCACGATCAAAGCGCCGAGCGCGACACCTTCGCGCAATGTGCCGGAATACGTCCCCATGGCCTGGCCCGTCCTTCTGAGCGCCGCGACCGAAGCCGCGCGCCTCAATAGTTTTAAATTAGTACAAACAAGTTCTTATCTGCCTAGATAAGACAATTATCGGATACCGATCGACTCAATAACTGTCAATTGCCTACATATCGAAGGAAACATCCCGATACAGAAAGATAACAGCAGTAGAATTTATCTAAACAACAATATTTGATCACCTCATTCCAAATTGGATCTCTGCGACCTATGGCCCGCCGGCTCCCGATCTCGTGATCGCCTCCTGCCTCTCGCCCGCCAGCTTCCGGTTGCAATGCAACTGCTGGGCTCCAACATGCGGGGCATCAAGGGACTTCAGAGATGCTCGACCGCCGGACGATCTTGACGGGAACAGGCTCCATGGCCGCGAGCTTTGCTGTCGCCGGCCATGCGCGTGCCGCCACGGATACCGACGTCATCGTGATCGGCGCCGGTGCCGCCGGCATCGCCGCCGCGCAGGCCCTGCGTGCTGCCGGGCGGCAGGCCGTCGTGCTCGAAGCGCGTCGCCGCATCGGCGGGCGCGCCTTCACCGACGCCTCGCTTGGCCCCGCCTATGATGCGGGCGCCATGTTCATCCATTGGGCCGAGCGCAATCCCTGGGTCCAGATCGCTCGCGACCTCGACATCGCCACACCCGCCGAATCCTGGGGAACCGGCTTCAAGGTCTTCGCCGATGGCCGGCCGATGGCCGAGCCGGAACGCAACCGCCGCCGGAGCGCCTTCCGCCAGATCGACCGCCGGCTGGAAACGGTCGATCTTAGCCAACGAGACATGTCGATCGCCGAATTGCTGGGGGATCTCGGCCCGGAGCTGGCGCCCGTCGCGGCTTCCGGCCTGCTGCTCTCGATCGGCGAGGAATCAAGCCGCATTTCCGCCCGCGATTACCAGCGCCTGTGGTCGGGGGATGATCTCATCGTTCCCTCCGGCTACGGCAAGCTCGTCGAGCGCTCGGCCGCGGGGCTCGATATCCGCCTTGGCGAGCCGGTCGAGACGGTCCGCTGGGATGGGCCGGGCGTCACCGTCACCACCCGCTCCGGAACATTACGCGCCAATGCCTGCATCGTCACGGTGCCGGTCGGCGTACTGAAAGCCGGCACGATCCGCTTCATCCCGGAGCTGCCGGCAGCGACGCGCGACGCCCTCGGCGGCCTGCATATGGGCGCGCTCACCAAGATCGCGCTCAAGGTCGAGGGCGATCGCTTCGGCATCGCGCCGGGCACGAGCTTCCTCGAAGCGGCAGCGCCGGAACGCCTGATGAATCTCGACATGTTCCCGGGCGGCCAGGACATCGTCATCGGCTATTGCGGCGGCGACTATGCCCGCAAGCTCTCCGAGGCCGGCACCGACGAGGCCCGCGCCCATCTCGTCGACCTGCTGGTGAAGATGGTCGGCGCCGATTTCCGCAAGACGGTGAAGGACATCTCCTTCCCGGCCTGGTGGACCGACCCTTACGCCCGCGGCTCCTACTCGATCTGCGACCCCGGCCACGAGGCGGCGCGCGAGGCCCTTGCCCGGCCGATCGGCAACCGCCTCTTCATCGCCGGCGAGGCGACGGCTGGGGGCGGCGCCATGACGGTCGGCGGCGCGACGCTTGCCGGCCGCGCTGCGGCAGCGGCGATTACTCGCCTGAAGGCCTGACGCGTCGGCCGGCGCTCTGCCGGAGCATCAGCTCCCAGTTCTGGCCGACAAGGTCCTGGCCGAAGGAATGGTGCTTTTCCTCCGCCACCAGCTTGAACCCCTCGCCGACATAGATGCCGCGCGCCGCATGCAGGATGTCGTTGGTCCAGAGCACCATGCGCTGATAGCCGGCGTCGCGTGCGAAGCCGACCGCCTCGCGGACAAGGCGCTTGCCGAGCCCCAGCCCATGCGCCCGCTTCTCGACCAGTACGAGCCTGAGCTTCGCGGTCCCCTCGTCCTCCTGCACGACGAAGGCCGAGCCCACGGGCAGGCCATCCAGCTCGGCGATGAAGCAGCGCTCGCGGCCCGGCTTGAACTCGCGCAGGAACTTTGCGGCGATCTCCGCGACGAGCGCCTCGAAGGAGATGTCCCAACCGTAATCCTCGGCATAGAGCCGGCCATGGGCGCCGATGACCCAGCCCATGTCGCCGGCGCGATGCTCGCGAATGACGGGGGCCGGACGCTCGCGCGCATCTCCGGCGAGAAGGCGCTCCGTATCGGCGAGCGCCTCGACGAGGCGAACCTGTTCGAACGGCGCCAGGCGCTGCAGAATCGCCCCGGCCTGCGCGCTGGAAGCCCGATCCAAAGGTTGGAAAGCCGCCCTGCCCTTTTCCGTCAAACGCAGGCGCAAGGCACGCCCATCGGCGGCCGAACGAGTGCGTTCGAGCCAGCCCTGCCCGGTAAAGCGCTTGAGGATGCGCGAAAGATAAGCCGGATCGAGATCGAGCACCCTGGCCATCTCGCCCGCCTGCCAGTCGTCGTGCTGCGCCAGTTCGTAGAGCACGCGCGCCTCGGCGAGCGCGAGGCCCGAGCCGTGCAGGCTGCCGCCAAGCGCTCCCACCCAGCGGGTATGGAAGCGGTTGAAGCGACGGATCGCGGCGACGGCGGTCTCATTGGCTTCCATGGCACACCTCCACCTGGAAGCGAAGCGATTTAGTGGACGGAGTCAACTAAATTCGAGACAGTCACTGAACGGGCCGTTGACCCTCCCTTAACCGGTCTCTGGCGGAGTCGCGCTTTGACGTCCTGCGGCACTCTCATGCAAGTCGACCTCCTCGCCGGCACGGGCCACCGCCCCTTCGCGATCCCCCGCCCCCGGCCCACCGTCCTCGTTTTCGATTCCGGCCTCGGCGGCCTCACGGTGCTCGGGCGCACGACGCAGGCCTGCCCCGGCTCCCATATCGTCTATGCCGCCGATGATGCCGGTTTTCCCTATGGCCGGCTGAGCGAGGACGAGCTCGTCATCCGGGTCCTCGTCGTGATGGAACGCCTCATTGCGCGCTTCCATCCCGATCTCGTCGTCATCGCCTGCAACACCGCCTCGACGCTGGTTCTGCCGGCCCTGCGAGCGCGCTTCGCCATCCCCTTCGTCGGCACGGTGCCCGCGATCAAGCCGGCCGCAGCGGCGACCCGCAGCGGCATGATCTCGGTCCTCGCCACGCCCGGCACCGTGGCGCGCGACTACACCCGCGAACTGATCGAGACCTACGCGGCCAGCCACCGTGTCACGCTGGTCGGCGCGACGCGGCTTGCCGGTCTCGCCGAGCAGGCATTGAAAGGCGAGACCGTCGACGACGCGGTCCTCGCCGCCGAGATCGCGCCCTGCTTCGTCGAGGCGGATGGCCGCCGCACCGATGTCGTCACCCTCTCCTGCACGCATTATCCCTTGCTGCTGGAGCGGATGAAGCGAATCGCGCCCTGGCCGGTCGAATGGATCGATCCGGCCCCCGCGATCGCCCGCCGCGTCGCCGATCTGTTGTCCGGCGCCCGCGAACCTGATCTTGCCTGCCCGGAGGCCACGGCCGTCTTCACCAACGGCTCCGGCCTCACCGGCCCCTTGCGGATCGCGCTCGCCGGCTACGGCCTGGCGCAGATCGTCGTCGAGCCGATGCCGTTGGCGAACTGAGGGAACCGGGCTCCGCTCCGAGACGTTCCACATGGCGGCGACCACCGCAGAAGGAGCCAGGTCCATGAGAAAGCTGCTGTTGCTGCTGGCGCTTGCCGTCGGATTCGCCTTCGCCGGCACCGGTACGAGTACGGAAGCGCAGGCCAAGCCCCATGGCTGGCACAAGGGCCATGGACATCACGGCGCCTATCGCCATGGTCCGCGCCGGCATTACGGCTGGAATCGCGGCCATCATTATGGGTGGTACAAGCATCGCCCGCGCCGCTACTATGATTATCGGCCCTATGGCTATTGGCGCTGAATTCGGCTTTTCGTCGTCCCGGAATTGACTCGAAGCCGGCTTTCCGTCATACGCCCTCTCGTCACGCGGCTCCTCACGGGGCCGCGTGGCTTTTTCCGCACCCGTGATCCGCTCTTCTTCGGAAGCTGGATCTGTCGCCCCGGCCAATATGCAGGGGAGCAGGAGGGCGCGGTCCTCAACTCGCGAACCTGAGAGGACACGCGATATGTCGAAGCGCCATGAGGCGAAGTACAAGATTGACCGCCGCCTCGGTCAGAACATCTGGGGCCGCCCGAAGTCCCCGGTCAACCGCCGTGAGTACGGCCCCGGCCAGCACGGCCAGCGCCGCAAGGGCAAGCCGTCCGACTTCGGCACGCAGCTCCGCGCCAAGCAGAAGCTGAAGGGCTATTACGGCTCGATCTCCGAGAAGCAGTTCCGCCGCTACTACGCCGAGGCGATCCGCCTCAAGGGCGACTCGGGCGAGAACCTGATCGGCCTGCTCGAGCGCCGTCTCGACGCGGTGATCTACCGCGCCAAGTTCGTGCCGACCGTGTTCGCCGCCCGTCAGTTCGTCAACCACGGCCACATCACCGTGAACGGCAAGCGCGTCAACATCGCTTCCTATCAGGTGAAGCCGGGCGACGTGATCGCGGTCAAGGACTCGTCGAAGCAGCTCGCCATCGTCATCGAGTCGGCCGCCCTGGCCGAGCGTGACGTGCCCGACTACATCGACGCCGACCACACCAAGTTCTCGGCCACCTACACCCGCACCCCGACCCTCTCGGACGTGCCCTACGCGGTGCAGATGGAACCGAACCTGGTCATCGAGTTCTACTCGCGCTAAGCCTTTCGGCACGGGTAGCAATACCCATTGCTTTCGATTTTGGGGGAGGGCGAGATTTCGCCCTCCCCCTTCGCATTTTCCGCCCTTGCTTCGGGCACGCACCCGCCCCGAGATGCTGCGTGCCTCGCAGGCAATCGCTCGATCATGCAGCGCGTTCGGGCGCCCTCTCGGACGGCATGCCGTCCTTGATGATGGTCCTGAGTTGGCCGCGTAGCTCGGGCGTATCCTGATGCTTGTGCACGGCGACGGCATGCTGCACCGCCACCTCCAGAAGCTCGTCTTCAGTATCGGCGCTGATCGCGATTGAGCACTTCATCTCACTCGGAAATGCCCGGCAATCGATGAACTTGCGTCCCATGGCATCCTCCCTTGGGAAACGGCAAACTCTCCACGATATCAGCTCAAGGCTGCGCAATTCACCATACGCTTCTGCCGCGCCCATCGCAAAAAGATACAGCTGCAAGCGAGCCGCTCTGATCAGGAAACAGCCGCCGGTCCTCGAGCAACCTGCCTGGCTTTCCTAAGCTTCACAAATGCCGATGAAGGCGACGATCGCGCTCTGGCCGGGAATCCCGATACTGAAGCCCGAGGATGGCCCGGACATCTGCAATCAGGAACCAAGAGAACCACCCTACTCCCTGTAGGCCACCAACACGGCAGCGATGAGCGCCACGCCGAGCCAGTTGGGGAGAGCCAGGCGTTCACCCAGGAAGATCACGCCGAACAGGGCAACCAGCACGACGCTCATCTTGTCGATGGGCGCCACCCGTGCCGCATCGCCCAGCTTCAACGCCCGAAAGTAGCAAATCCACGAAGCGCCCGTGGCGAGGCCTGACAGCACGAGGAAGACGGCCGAACGCCCCGACACGGAGCCGAGGCCCTGCCAACCACCCGTCGCCGACAGAATGGCCGCAAGCGCCAGAAGGATGACGATCGTTCGGATGAAGGTGGCGAAGTCGGAGCCGACATTCTCGATCCCGATCTTGGCGAAGATCGCGGTGAGGGCCGCGAAGAAGGCCGACGGCAAGGCCCATAGCTGCCAAGACGTGGCCAGTTGCTTCATGCCCGCGGTCCTTGTCCGACGTCCCGCTACGGGTCTCCGGCCATAGAAAGGGATCGGCCGCAAACCACCCTTCTGCTTGCTCCTCGACGAGCTGCAATCCACTCAGAGATGCGAGCCGACCTCATGCCGGAAGAAGTAGCAGCCGACGCCAATGCAGCCGATCAGGATCGACAGCGCGTAGGGCCCGAACAGGCAGACGATGAACACGGAACCGATGAAGGCCCGCATCGCCCAGCATGACCATGTCTGCTTCATGGCTCACCTTTCGCATCGCAATCACTGACAAAGCGTAAATAGCGAGCCGTGAATCCAAGCTGAACAGATATGGTAAACACCTGAATTCGCAATGAAATCCGTACGTTAGGGATTTTGTCGAAAGCAGGGCGGCACTGCTCCTCTCCCGTATCTCCCGGCCGCGCGGTAGCGTAGCGTCACCGTCCCGGAGAGGAGATTCGCATGAAAAGACTTCTGCTGACCGCACTCGCAGTCTGCTGCATGGCGGGCGCCGCCCAGGCGCAAAGCTGCAACCTTCAGGCCTCGGACAAGAAACTGGCAGGCGCGGCGAAGACGAGCTTCCTGACCAAATGCGAGAAGGACGCCGGCGCCGCCTGCGACAAGCAGGCCGCCGACAGGAAGCTGGCCGGCGCCGCCAAGAACAGCTTCACCAAGAAATGCGTCTCGGACGCGGTCGGCACCTGACGCCAGGCGCCCGCAAGCCAGATGCGAGGAGCCGCGCCCGGATCCGGACGCGGCTCTCTTCAGTCATGTTTCTGAAAACGGATTGAGGCCGGGCCTCACTCGTCGTTCTGGTCGTCGCGGTCGCGCCATTGCCTGCGCCCGCCGCGGTCTCCGCGCTCGCCTCGGTCGTCATCATGCCAGCCGCCGCGCCCGCCACGCATCTCGCGGAAGCGCTCGCGCCCTTCCGCCATCGCCTCGCGCACCGAACGGCGCAGTACCGTCTTCTGCTCGTCGCTGAGCGTCGCCCAGAGCGGGCGCACCGCATCAGCGAGTTCCTTGGAACGGGCCGCGCGCTCGCCCTGCTGGTTGGCGGTGGCGTCGAGCCGCTCCATCAGGTCGGCATGGCGCAGCGTCTCGCGCCGCTCGCGCATCGCGTTCCAGCGCTCGCCACGGTTGGCGCTGCGCTGCTTGATCAGCCCCTCTACCTTGTCGAACAGGGCCGTCTGCTCGGGCCTAAGCTTGAGGTCGGCGCGCACCTTCGACAAGCGCTCGTCGAGCCGCGCCTTGGCGCGCTCTGCCCGGCGTTCGCGCCACTCGTCGCGGCGCTGCTCGCGGCTTTCCGTCCTTTCCTGCTTCTGGTCTCCACCGGCGGGCGGAACCGGCTGCGGCTGCGCCAGGGCGAAGCTGCCGGCGAGCATCGCGATCGACGATGCGGCGATGAGGGTAATAGGTTTCACGGGCAATCTCCCTTGGAGCAGTCCAGTCGAAGCGTCGCGCAGCGGGTCTCGAAGCCGATTGGCGATGGCATCAGCCTGATCTCGTCGGTCTGACCCGGCAATGGCCAGCGCATGAAAAGATCGTAATGTAGCCACAACGCCTTCGACGCGATTCGGTTCGCCATCGGGTTCCTCCATGAAAAATCTCATCACCGACGTGCGCGGCCTGCTCGTCGGCCAGGCCCATGACGCTGCGGCAGCGACCGGCGTCACCGCCGCGATCTTCGAGCGCCCGACAATCGCCTCGGCCGCTGTGCTCGGCGGAGCGCCCGGCACCCGCGACACGTCCCTGCTCGACCCCGAGATGACCGTCGAGCATGTCGACGCCATCGTGCTCTCCGGCGGCTCGGCCTGGGGGCTCGGCGCCGCCGACGGCGTGATGCGCTGGCTGGCACAGGAAGGGCGCGGCTTCCCGGTCGGCGCATTCCGCGTGCCGATCGTCCCGCAGGCGATCCTGTTCGACCTGATGAATGGCGGCGAGAAGCCCTGGGCCCGCGGCGAAGGCGAGACGCCCTATGCGCGCTTGGGCGCCGAGGCTGCCGCTGCGGCTTCCGCCCATTTCGCGCTCGGCACCGCCGGCGCAGGTTTCGGCGCGACCACGGCGACCTTGAAAGGCGGTCTCGGCTCGGCCAGCGCGCGTGCCGCGACGGGACAGATCGTCGGCGCGCTCGTCGCGGTCAATGCCGTCGGCAGCGCCACGATCGGCGATGGCCCGCATTTCTGGTCGGCGCCCTATGAGCGCGACGGAGAGTTCGGCGCCCTCGGCTGGCCCGCTACGATCACCCCCCACGACACCGCTCTGCGCTTCAAGGGCGGCACCGGTCAGAACACCACGATCGCCCTCGTCGCAACCGATGCCGTGCTGACAAAGCCGCAGGCCCGGCGCCTCGCGCTCGCCGCGCATGATGGCCTCGCCCGCGCCTTGCGCCCCGCCCATGCCCCGCTCGACGGCGACATCGTTTTCGCGGCAGCGACCGGCTATAGCGGCGCCCCCTCGGATGCCTTCGCGCTGACCGAGCTTTGCTCTGCCGCCGCAGACGTGCTGGCCCGCGCCGTGGCGCGCGGCGTCCATGCCGCCACGGCCCTGCCCTTCCCCGGCTCCAAGCCCGCCTGGCAGGATCGCTTCAAATCCTGAACCGGGGTCAGTGCATTCCCCACAGTAAGTGAAACAATTTACCAAGCATAAAGCCGGCCTCCGTAACCTGCCCGTCTAGGTTTCCGTCTGACGACCGGACAACCGGTGGGGGGGGTCCATGCGCGAGATCGGCTTCGGCCTGATCTGCGGTATCGCGATGGCGATTGCCGCGCTCCTGATTGCAGCCTGGCCCGTGCCAGGTCGGCCGATCGCAGCCCTTTTTCCGGCGGGAACCGCATCAGCCGATATCGCGCAAGCCGTTTCCAGCGCGAACGGCAGTCTCATCCAGATCGATTCCGCCTCCTCCATCGCCTTCACCATGGGCGAGCGCGATGGCTTCGTCTCATCCCTCTACGGCGCAGGAGCCTGGCTCGTCATCGACGCGGCCTTCGCCAGGCTTTGCACCGGGAGTCCCGCAGGGAGTGGCCGATGAACGCCGTCACACGTTTTCGTGAGCGCTTCTCCCGTTTCCTGATTGCGATCCTCTGGGCCAATGCCGGCGTGCTGGCGGTCGGAACACCAGCCGCCGCTCCGCTGCACAGCCCCGCGCTCGGGCTGGCAGGCATCGCGCTGGCAGCGCTCGGAACAATGATCTGGCGCATCGACCGCACCGGCTGGGTGACCCGCGAGGTTTCCAGCATCGTGACCATGGGCCAGGTCATGCTGCTGGTCTATGCCTTCGCCGGGCATCCCTATCAGTCCGACATGCACATGTATTTTTTCGCCATGCTGGCGGTGCTCACCGGCTGGCTGGACTGGCGCATCTTCATTCCGGCGACCACCGCCATCGTTCTGCATCACCTCGCCTTCAGCCTGATCATGCCGGGCGCCGTCTTTCTCAACGGCAACCAGATCGACCGGGTGCTGCTGCACGGCCTGATCGTGGCCGTTCAGTCGATCGCGCTGAGCTGGCTGGTCTGGTCGCTGCGCCAATCGCTCGAAGTCTCGGAACGCGAACGCCACGAGGCCGATGCCGCTCGCGCGGCCGCCGACGAAGCGCGGCGCGACCTCGCCGAAACCATGGAAAGAGGAGCCCTCGTCCGTCGCCAGGTCCTGCATGCCGTCGCCGATGACTTCGAGCGCGAGATCGCCGGTATCGCCCGCGACGTCATCGCCTCCGTGCAATCCCTGCGCGTCGCCTCGCAGCAGATGAAGACGGGCGCGGTCGAGGTGTCCGAGCGTTCCACCGCAGCCTCGCAATCCTCGCGCCAGACGTCGTCCAATGTCGTCGCCGCCACGCAAGGCACTGCGGAGCTGGCGCAGTCCTTCGCCGAGGTCGACCGCCAGGTCGCGGAAACCACGCGGGTCGTCGGCGAGACGACGCGGCAAGCCCGCGCCGTGCTCGACACCGTCGGCGAATTGTCGCGCAAGGCCGGCCAGATCGGAGACATCACCGACGCGATCTCGACCATCGCCAAGCACACCAACCTGCTGGCGCTGAACGCCTCGATCGAGGCCGCCCGTCTCGGCCAGTCCGGCGGCGGCTTCACCATCGTCGCCCAGGAGATCAAGTCGCTCGCCAACCAGACCTGGCGCGCGACCGAGGAGATCCAGAGCCAGATCGGCGCCATCCGCGACTCCAGCTCCGAGGCGATCGGCGCGATCGACGCCATGAACACGACGGTCGGCTCGCTCAACCAGATCTCCGGCAATGTCGCGACCGTGGTCGAGCAGCAGAACGCCGCCGCCGCCAACATCGCCCAGATCATCCGGCGCGCCGCCGACGAGACCGTCTTCGCAGCCGGGCATATCGACATCGTCTGCCGCATCGCCGCGGAAACCGACGAGGCCGCCAGCCATGTCGCCGAATCCGCCGACAAGCTCTCGCGCCAATCGGTGCATCTCGATACGGAGGTCGCCCAGTTCCTCGGCCGGATCCGCGCCGCCTGAGCCTCCCGTTTCGCGCCGAGCGCGAATGCGCTATGGCGGGGCCATGTCCACCGATGATTTCCTCGCCCGCTTCGGCTCCCCCGGCTCACGCCAGCCCGACCCTGTCGCCGCCGCCCAGCAAGCGATGCGCAACCCGCTTCCCGCCCGCTTCTACAAGGAAGCCAGCGTTCTGGAGCGGGACGGCCTCTTTCATGTCGCCCTCGACGGCAAGACGGCGCGGACCCCGGCCCGCAAGCCGCTCGCGGTGACCTCCCGCCCCGTAGCAGAAGCTCTCGCCGTCGAATGGCAGGCGCAGGCCGAGCGGATCGATCCCGCCCGGATGCCACTGACCCGGCTCGTCAATTCGGCGCTCGACGGCGTCGAGGACCAGCAGGAGGCCGTGCGCGCCGAGATCGTCCGCTATGCCGGCTCGGACGCGCTCTGCTACCGCGCCGGCGAGCCCGAGCCGCTTGTCGAGCGGCAGAACCAGCTCTGGCAGCCGATCCTCGGCGATATCGAGACGTTGATCGGCGCCCGCTTCCTGCTGGCGGAAGGCATCGTCTTCGCCGAGCAACCGGTGGAGACGCTCGCCGCCGTCACCCGGCAGGTCGCCAAGATCCCCGCCCCGCTCGCGCTCGCCGGCGCCCATAACGTCATGACCTTGACCGGCTCGGCCATCCTCACGCTGGCGCTGGCGAACGGACGGATCGATCCGGATGCCGCCTGGGACGCCGCCCATCTCGACGAGGACTACCAGATCGGCATCTGGGGCCAGGATGACGAAGCCGCCGAGCGCCGCGTCATCCGCCGCCGCGAGTTCGAGGCTGCGGTGCTCCTGCTCCTGAAGGGGTAGGCAGCGGGAGGAGTTGATTGCATCGGCTTCGCTCAACCGTTGTCATTCCGGGGCTTCGCGCAGCGAAGAACCCGGAACCCACGATCGGGCGTGCCCTTGCAATCGCATAATCGCAACCACTCACCCAGTCGTGGGTTCCGGGTTCACGCCTGCGGCACGCCCCGGAATGACAAAGGTGGCGCGAAATCGCTGATCACCCGCCTTCCGCATGATTGCGGTTCCGACTTCGGCAAACGTCGCAATAGACTCGCAGCGCCCTGCCGCTTAAGCCGGCTTTGAGACGCGATTTCCGGCCGGGAGCCTGCCGCCATGAAGAACATCCTCGAACAGCTCGAAACCCGCCGGGAGGGCGCCCGCAAGGGCGGCGGCGAGCGCCGCATCGAGGCGCAGCACAAGCGCGGCAAGCTGACGGCGCGCGAGCGCATCGAGCTCCTGCTCGACAAGGACTCCTTCGAGGAGTTCGACATGTTCGTGCAGCACCGCGCCGTCGATTTCGGCATGGACAAGGCCGAGAAGATTCCCGGCGACGGCGTCGTCACCGGCTGGGGCACGGTCAATGGCCGCACCGTCTTCGTCTTCTCCAAGGACTTCACCGTCTTCGGCGGCTCGCTCTCCGAGACCCACGCCCAAAAGATCATCAAGATCCAGGACATGGCGCTGAAGATGCGCGCGCCGATCGTCGGCCTGTTCGATGCCGGCGGCGCCCGCATCCAGGAGGGCGTCGCGGCGCTCGGCGGCTATGGCGAGGTCTTCAAGCGGAATGTGCAGGCTTCGGGCGTGATCCCGCAGATCTCGGTGATCATGGGCCCCTGCGCCGGCGGCGACGTCTACTCGCCCGCGATGACCGACTTCATCTTCATGGTCCGCGACACTTCCTACATGTTCGTCACCGGCCCCGAGGTGGTGAAGACCGTCACCAACGAGACCGTGACCTCCGAAGAGCTCGGCGGCGCCAAGGTCCACACCTCCAAGTCTTCCGTCGCCGATGGCTCCTTCGAGAACGATGTCGAGGCGCTCTTGCAGGTGCGCCGCCTGCTCGACTTCCTGCCCGCCAACAACACGGCCGGCGTGCCGGAATGGCCGTCCTTCGACGTGCCTGACCGCGTCGACATGAGCCTCGATACGCTCGTGCCGGACAATCCGAACAAGCCTTACGACATCAAAGAGCTGATCCTGAAGACGGTCGACGAGGGCGACTTCTTCGAGATCCAGGCGGCCTACGCCGGCAACATCGTCACCGGCTTCGGCCGGATCGAGGGCCGCACCGTCGGCATCGTCGCGAACCAGCCGATGGTGCTGGCCGGCGTGCTCGACTCCGACGCCTCGCGCAAGGCCGCCCGCTTCGTGCGCTATTGCGACGCCTTCGAGATCCCGATCGTCTCGCTGGTCGACGTTCCCGGCTTCCTGCCCGGTACGGCGCAGGAATATGGCGGCCTGATCAAGCACGGCGCCAAGCTGCTCTTCGCCTATTCGGAATGCACCGTGCCGCTGGTCACGATCATCACGCGCAAGGCCTTCGGCGGCGCCTATGACGTGATGGCCTCGAAGCATATCGGCGCGGACGTGAACTATGCCTGGCCGACGGCGCAGATCGCGGTGATGGGCGCCAAGGGCGCGGTCGAGATCATCTTCCGCGGCGGCGATGCGGAAACCATCGCGCGCCAGACCAAGGAATACGAGGACCGCTTCATGTCCCCCTTCGTCGCGGCCGAGCGCGGCTATATCGACGAGGTGATCATGCCGCATTCGACGCGGCGCCGCATCGCCCGCGCGCTCGCCATGCTCCGCACCAAAAGCGTCGAACGCCCCTGGCGCAAGCACGACAACATCCCGCTCTGAGCGGGTAACTTACGGCCAGCGCCTGAACGCGGCGCTGGCATTCACCCCGCCGAAGCCGAAGCCGTTCGAGATGGCGTGCTCCATCGCGAGCGGCCGCGCCGCCTTCGCAACAAGGTCGAGCCCGGCTGCAGCCTCGTCCGGGTTTTCGAGGTTGAGCGTCGGCGGGGCGATCTGGTCGCGCAGCGCCAGGATCGTGAAGATCGCCTCCAATCCACCGGCAGCCCCGAGCAGATGGCCGGTGGCCGATTTCGTCGCGCTGATCGCGATGCCGCCCTCCGTGCCGAACACGGCCTTGATCGCGGCAAGCTCGCCGCGATCGCCGACTGGCGTTGAGGTCGAATGGGCGTTGAGATGCGCGACATCGGCCGGTCGCAGCCCCGCCTGCTTCAGCGCGGTCTCCATGGCGCGCCGCGCGCCGGAACCATCCTCCGGGCCCGAGGTGATGTGATAAGCATCGGCGCTGGTGCCGTAGCCGGTGAGCTCCGCCAGGATCGTGGCGCCCCGCGCCTGCGCACGCTCCAGCGCCTCAATCACCAGAAGCCCAGCGCCCTCGCCCATGACGAAGCCGTCGCGATCCCGGTCGAAGGGCCGCGAGGCCTTTTCGGGCTCGTCGTTGAAGCTGGTCGAGAGCGCCCGGGCCGCCGCGAATCCGCCGAGCGCGACGAGATCAACGCAAGCTTCAGTGCCGCCGCAGAGCGCGATATCGACCTCGCCCGCCCGGATCATTCGCGCCGCGTCGCCGATCGCCTGCACGCCGGCCGCGCAGGCCGTCACGGGCGCACCGATCGGCCCCTTGAAGCCATGCTCGATCGAGACATGGCCGGCGGCAAGGTTGACGAGGAAGGACGGGATCGTGAAGGGCGAAAGCCGCCGCGCCCCGCGCTGGTCGGTGATCCGCACGGCCTCGGCGATCGCCGGGAAGCCGCCGATACCGGAGGCGATCACCGTCGCAGTGCGCTCGCGCTCGGCTTCGCTCTGCGGCTGCCAGCCGGCCTGCTCCAGCGCCTCCTTGGCGGCGACCAGCGCGAACTGGATGAAGCGGTCCATCTTGCGCTGGTCCTTCGGCGCGATCACCGCATCAGGATCGAAGCCGCCCTCGGCATCCTCGGCCTTGGACGGCACGATGCCGGCCACCTTGGCAGGCAGCGTCTCGACGATCGCATCCGGCAGGCGGCGCAGGCCGGAACGCCCTGCGAGCAGACGCTGCCAGGCGATCCCGGTTCCGCAGCCGAGCGGCGAGACCACGCCCATTCCGGTGACGACGATACGGCGCATGGAAAGCTCCTATGTGCGAGTGTCCGGCGCAGCCGCATCCCGCGCCGCCACGATGGCGAGGCGTTGCAGCATGCCGGGACTGGCCTGTGGGCCGGCGATGACTGTGACGTTGTCAGGATTCACGGGCTGCAAGCTCTGCGCATCGGCATAGGCCGGGACGACCGCCCGCCCGCTCTCGCGATCGGCGAGCAGCAGGGCCTGCCCTTCCGGCGCGAGATGCCGATTGCCGAAGGCAACCAGCGCCGCGACCACCGGGAAGAAGTCCCTGCCCTTCTGCGTCAGCACATATTCGTAGCGCTTCGGCCGCTCGCTATAGAGCCGCCGCTCGAACAGCCCGGCCTCGGTGAGGTGCTTGAGCCGCCGCGCCAGCATGTTCGGCGCGATGCCGAGGCTGCGCTGGAACTCGTCGAAGCGGGTGAAGCCCTGCAGCGCATCGCGCAGGATCAGGATGCTCCACCACTCGCCCACCGCCTCGACGGCGCGGGCGCAGGGACATTCGGCGAGCGGGATGAGCCGGGGCTGCATGCGCCCCAGCTAATGCACTGACTATCATTTTGCAAGTCACAGTCGCGGACTGCATACCCGCGGCAGCTCGCTTCAGTCCAGCGTGCTTCTGAACCGCATCAGCGCGAGCCCCGCATAAACCGGCACGAACAGGCTGAGATAGATCACCTCGTCGTCGATATCGCTTAAGTCCGCGCCCTTCAGCATGATCGCCCGGATGATCCGCAGGAAATGCGTCAGCGGGAACAGTTCGCCCAGCGTCTGCGCCCAGCCCGGCATGCCCGCGAAGGGAAACATGAAGCCCGACAGCATCAGCGAGGGCAGGAAGAAGAAGAAGGTGAGCTGCATCGCCTGCAGCTGCGTGCGCGCCACCGTCGAGATCGTGTAGCCGAGCAGAACCAGCGCCAGCACGAAGATCAGCACGCAGGTGAGCAGAAGCCCGAGACCACCGAGGAAGGGCACGGCGAAAAGCAGCTTCGCCGCCCCCAGCACGATCACCACCTGCACGGCACCGACGGCAAGATAGGGCAGCACCTTGCCGAGCATGATCTCGCCCGCCGTCGCCGGCATGGCGAGCAGGTTCTCCATCGTGCCGCGCTCGATCTCGCGGGTCAGCGCCATCGCCGTCATCATCACCATGGTCATCTGCAGGATGACGCCGAGCAGGCCGGGCACGATGTTGTACTGGGTGATGTTCTCCGGGTTGTAGCGTCGGTGCACGATGAAGGAGAGGGTATCGCCCCCACCACCGGCCGGATCGGTCACCGGCTCGCGCCCCTGTGCCCGCAGCAACGCCCGACTCGCGATGGTGCCGAGCGCCGAGACAGCACCGCTCGCCGCCGCCGGATCGGTCGCATCGGCCTCGACCAGGATGCGCGGCCTGTCCGCCCGCTCGACGCGGGCGCCGAAATCGCTGGGAATGGTGACGAGGAAGGAGATTTCCCCCTTCGCCATCAGGCTTTCGGCCTCGGCCGCGCTCTGCGGGCGCTCGCCGAAGCGGTAATAGTTCGACACTTCCAGCGCCGAGACCACCGCGCGGGTATAGCGATCCTGCCCGAGCGCGAGGATCGCCGCCGGCAGGCCGCGCGGATCGTTGTTGATAGCGTAGCCGAAGAGCAGGAGCTGGACGATCGGCACCGCCAGCATCATCGCGAAAGTGATGCGGTCGCGCCGCATCTGCACGAACTCCTTGGCCAGCATCGCGCCGAGCCGGCGGGGCGAGAACAGGCCGATCATGCCGCCCTCTCCTGTGCGCCGGTCATGAACTTGATGAAGACGTCCTCGAGGCTGGTCTCGCCGGGCTCGACCTTGATGCCGGCCTCGCGCCGGACTGGCTCCAGCGCCGCCTCCAGCTTGCCTCGGTCGGTGCCCACGACATGCAGCGTCGCACCGAAGGGCGCGACCTGCTCGACGCCATCCGCCGCCTCCAGCGCCCGAATCTGGGCAGGCTTCAGCGCGCCATGGACGACGAAGGTGACGAGACCTGAGCCCTTCACGACCTCCTCGACCGTCCCCGTCGCCAGCATCCGGCCATAGGCGATGTAGCCGATGCGATGGCAGCGCTCGGCCTCGTCCATGTAATGGGTCGAGACCAGCACGGTCAGCCCGTCCCCGGCGAGGCGATGGATCTCGTCCCAGAACTCGCGCCGCGCCTTGGGATCGACGCCGGCCGTCGGCTCGTCGAGCAGCAGCAGCTTCGGCTGATGCATGATGCAGGCGGCCAGCGCCAGCCGCTGCTTCCAGCCGCCCGAGAGCGTGCCGGCAAGCTGGTCCTTGCGGGAGGTCAGGCCGAGCCCATCCAGCGTCTTCGCCACAGCCTCGGCGACCGGATCGAGCTCGTAGAGCCTGGCGACGAAGGTCAGGTTCTCGGCGATGGTCAGGTCCTCGTAGAAGGAGAAGCGCTGCGTCATGTAACCGACCTGGCGCTTGATCGCGGCGCTCTGGGTGCGGACATCGAGCCCGAGCACCGTGCCCTGCCCGGCATCGGGCCTGAGCAAACCGCAGATCATGCGGATCGTCGTGGTCTTGCCCGAGCCGTTGGGGCCGAGGAAGCCGACGATCTCGCCCGTCGCCACCGCGAGATCGACATCGTCGACCACCGTGCGTTTGCCGAAGCGCTTGGTCATGCCGCGGACATCGATGGCGAGCGAGGCGCTCACCGCTGCCCCCTGAGCGTCACGTCGACGATCTGGCCGGGCTGCAAGGCCGATTGCGGACCGCCATCGGGCCGCGCCTCGACCAGATAGACCAGCTTCTGGCGCGTCTGCGCCGAATAGATCACCGGCGGCGTGAATTCCGGCTCCGGCGAGACATAGGTCACGGTTGCGGTCAGCCCGGGCGCGCAGCCGTCGCAGCGGACATCGAGCTTCATGCCGGTGGTCACGCCGGAGATTCGTACCTCCGGCACATAGAGCATCAGCTTGGCGGCGCCGTCCGGCAGCATCAGCAGCACCGGCGCGCTCGGTCCGGCGAGTTCGCCGACCCGGCGCAGCACGTCGCTGATCCGCCCGGCCGAGGGCGCGACGAGCTGGCGCTGCGACAGACGCCAGCGCGCCTGCGCCAGCGCAGCCTTGGCCTGCTCGACCGCGTTCTCGCTCGCCTTGATCTCGTCCGGTCGCGCCGGCAGGCGTGCGACATCGAGATTGGCGGCGTTCTGGCGCACGCTCGCGGCAGCGACATCGCGCGCCGTCTCCGCCTGGTCGAAATCGGCCTGGGTCGAGACGCCGCGCCGGAGCAGGTCCTGCCGGCGCTCCAGAGCCCGCTCGGCCTCGCGCTGCTGCGCCTTGGCCGAGGCGAGATTGGCCTCGATCACCGCGATCTCTTCGGGTCGCCGGCCGAGCTTCAGGTTGTTCAATTGCGCCTGCGCCTGCACCAGCCGCGCCTCACTTTCCCGAACAGCATTCTCGGCATCCGTCGTTTCGAGCCCGGCGACAACCTTGCCGGCTTCGACACGGTCGCCCCTGCGGATGTCGATATGCTCGATCCGGGCTGTATCGATCGGGCCGAGCCGGACGTATTCGCCCTCGACATAGCCGGCGATCCGGACCGTATCGCCGCCGCAGGCGGAGAAGCTGCCGGCGATCAGCGCGAAGGAGCAGAGAAAACCGAGGATCATGACCTGTTCTCCCGCATGCCGGCGATGCTGGCGCGGACATTGGCGCGGATGACGCCGGCGATCGCTTCGCTCTGTTCTTGGTCGATCGTGGTCCAGCCCATGCGCCGCATCACGGCGGGCCGGGCGAGCCGGAAATAGAGCACCTGCCCGATCGTTGCGAAGACGGCGAGCCTGGTGTCCTGCGCCTCGGCCTCCATGCCGGTCGCCGCCGCCCAGAGCCGGCAGACCTGGCCATGGACCGGGCCGACGAGCCCCTCATAGAGCGTCTCGAAGGCCGAGGTCGGCTCCATCATCTCGCGCAGGACGAAGCGGGCGATCGTCTCGCTCTCCTGCGCCTGCGTCGCGAAGGCCGTGACGCGTCCAACGATGCCGAGTAGCAGCTCGACCGCCGCCTCCGGCGCCAGCCCGTCGAGCGGCGGCATGGCAGCGGCGGCGCCGAAGACCCGCTGCTTCATCGTCGCGACCACGGCCTCGGCGCAGGCCTGGCGGAGCCCGTCCTTGCCGCCGAAATGATAGGCGATGCCGGCGCTGTTGACGCCCGCCACCTGGGCGATCTGGCGGATCGAGCTCGCCTCGAACCCGTGCCGCCCGAACAGGTCGAGCCCGGCCCGGATCAGCGCCTCGCGCGTTCCCGCATCGTTGTCTGAAATGGCTTTCATGCCATCCCGATAGCATCGCCAACTCTTTCAATCAATCGATTGATTGAATCCAAATCGAAAGGCTTGCAATAGCTCCGTCCTCCTTCCGACAAACGCGCGGTCATCCTGGGCGACCGCAGGGAGACCCGGGATCCATGCCTGAACCTCTCCCGAAAGCGCTCCGGAATGGATCCCGGATCTCCGCTTCGCTGCGTCCGGGATGACCAGCGCCGGAGGTCCAGACTAACTCCCAGGCACCCACGCACCTTCGACCGCCAGACCCTCAACTCTAAGGATGAACGCTGAAGGGCAGATGCCCACCTTCTCCATCACGCCGCACCACCCCCGACATGACTCGCCGCCGATTATGGTCTAAGGCGGCAGCCATCCTTTGATCCGCTCCCCGCCCGATGCTCTTCAACTCCTTCGTCTTCCTGCTTGCCTTCCTGCCGCTGGCGCTCGCCCTTCACTGGGCGGCGGAGCGCTTTGCGCCGAGCTGGCGGCTGCCGGTTCTGGTAGCGCTGTCCTTCGCCTTCTACGGCTATTGGGACTGGCGCTTCCTGCCGCTGCTGGCGCTCTCGATCGCGCTGAACTGGCTGATCGCCGAAGCTTTCCAGAAGACGAAGTCGGGAGCGCTGATCACGCTCGCGATCGTCCTGAACCTCGCCGTCCTTGCGGTCTTCAAGTACTTTAACTTCTTCGCCGATCTCGCTGGAATGATTCCCGGATTGCCGGCGCCGAAATTCGACATCGCGCTGCCGCTCGGCGTCTCCTTCTTCACCTTCCATCACATCATGTACCTGACCGATCTGCGGCGCGGGCAGGCCCCGCGCTACGATCTCGTCCGCTACGCGCTCTACATCGCCTTCTTCCCGCAGGTGCTCGCCGGCCCGCTGGTGCGCTGGCGCGAGATCATGCACCAGCTCGACGAGCGGCCCTATCAGCGCCCGGATGCGGCCGAGCGGATCGCGCGCGGCCTGATGCTGCTGACCTTCGGTCTCGCCAAGAAGGTGCTGATCGGCGACCCCCTCGCCGAATATGCCAACCCGGTCTTCGCGGCGGCTGCGGCCGGCAAGGTCATCAGCATGGCGGAAGCCTGGCAGGCGACGCTCGCCTTCACCTTCCAGATCTATTTCGACTTCTCCGGCTACACCGACATGGCGCTGGGCCTTGCTTTGCTCTTCGGCGTCGTGCTGCCGCAGAACTTCGAGGCGCCCTATCGCTCGCTCTCGATCCAGGACTTCTGGCGCCGCTGGCACATGACGCTATCGCGCTTCCTGCGCGACTATCTCTACATCCCACTCGGCGGCTCGCGGTCCGGCCTGCCGACGCAGATCTGGGCTCTGTTCGCGACCATGTCGCTGGGCGGCCTCTGGCACGGCGCTGGCCTCACCTTCGTCGCCTGGGGCGTGGCGCACGGGCTGGCGCTGATCGTCGCGCTGTTCTGGCGCCGGGCCAACTTACCGATGCCGGCGGCGCTCGGCTGGCTCCTGACCTTCCTGTTCGTGGCTTTGTGCTGGGTGCTGTTCCGGGCCACGAATTTCCAGGCCGCGCTGGCGATCTACAAGGGCCTGTTCGGCTTCGCGCCGATCGGCACCGGTTTCAAATGGCGTGCCCTGTTGCCGGCCGCCGCCTTCGCCATCATCGGCCCCACCGCCTGGAACCTCGCCCACAAATTGCCGCCAGCCCGCTGGCTCGCGATCCTGTGCGGGCTCCTGTTCGTCATCATCCTGCTGAAGATCGGCGAAGACGCCAATTATGAGTTCATCTACTTCCAGTTCTGAGCAGGCCGCTCGGGCGGCGAAGTGGACGGGCTTCACCGGCGCCTTCCTGGGGGCGGCGGCGCTGATCGCGATCGCCTTTCTGACAGTCGCCTTCCTGATCGACCCCTATGATTCCGGCCGCTCGCCGCTGAAGCTGAAGGAGGGCGTGCGTCCGCAAGGGCCGCGCACGGCGCTGGCCAGCCGCGGCCGCGACCCGAATTTCACCGGCGCCATCTTCGGCAATTCGCATATCCAGTTGATCTCTCCCGAGGAGTTGCGCGCGAAGACCGGCATCCCCTTCGTCTCGCTGATCGCCCCGGCGACACAGCCGCGGGAGGCCTTCGCGACGATCGACTGGTTCCTGCGCCATCACCGGAAGACGCCGCCGAAGGCGATCGTGGTCGGCATCGACAATTACTGGTGCACGGCGAACCCAGCCCTGCCCAACGAGAAGCCCTTCCCCTTCTGGCTCATGAGCCGCAGCCTGCCCGATTATGTCGGCGGACTGATGCGCTTCGACTTGCTGGAGGAACTGCCCCGCCGCATCGCCTACCTGACCTCACGCAAGGCCGAGCGCGCCCGCCCGGACGGCTATTGGGACTACGAATCGGGCTATGGCGTGCAGGGCTACGGCGCCAATCCGGAGATCATCGCCCGGCTGGAAAAGCCGATCGAGGCCGGCGGCGGCAATGTCGACGGCCCCTTCCCGGCGGCGACGGGGCTTGAAGAGCTGATGAGAACGGCGCCGGCCGAGACCGCGCTGATTCTCCTGCGCCCGCCGGTCTATGTCACCGCGCTGTCGAAGCCCGGCACGCGCGACGCCGCAGCCGACGCGGCCTGCCGCAAGGCTTTCGCCGATCTGGCGGCCCGGCGCCCGCGCACCGCACTGGTCGACTGGAGGGTCGACAGGCCTGAATTGCGCGATTCCAGCCTCTTCTTCGACCATAGTCACTATCGCCAGCCGATTGCCCGATTGGTTGAAGCTGATATTGCCGAAGCCATCCGCAAGTTGAATTGACGCAAAACGAGCCAATTTCACCGAGAATCGGCACGAAATCGCGCATTTTCACGAAGCCGTTGAAGCCCTGTCGGAAGCGATTGTTCCGATTGAAACGGATCGCTATAAGGGCGCCAAATCGGCTCCCCTCCCGCGGCACAGCCGATGGGTGCGAGAGTCGACAAACGAGAGAGCGCGCCCATGTCGAAGCAGATCATCCTCGAGGCGGATTACAAACCGAGCGATGACGAGCCGTTCATGAACGACCGTCAACGCGAGTATTTCCGCGGCAAGCTCCTCGCCTGGAAGGACGAGATCCTGCGGGAGGCCAAGGAGACCCTGGTCACCTTGCAGAAGGAGAGCGAGAATCACCCGGACATCGCCGACCGGGCCTCCTCCGAAACCGATCGCGCCATCGAGCTTCGCGCCCGCGACCGGCAGCGCAAGCTGATCGCCAAGATCGACGCGGCGGTCGCCCGCATCGATGACGGCTCCTACGGCTATTGCGAGGAGACCGGCGAGCCGATCTCACTGAAGCGGCTGGAAGCCCGCCCGATCGCGACCCTCTCGCTGGAGGCGCAGGAGCGCCACGAACGCAACGAGCGCGTCTTCCGCGACGATTAAGCGGACATACTCGCCCCGTCTTTTGGAAGGGCCCCGCGCTGGGAGGCGCGGGGCCTTTTTGCGTGAACGAACCGTCGCTTTGGCGATACGCTTTCGCCGGTGATGGCGTCCGAACGGGTGGAGGCACAGCATGGACCGTTTCACGGGCGGATGCCGGTGCGGCAATCTTCGTATCGCTGCGTCGGGACGTCCCTATCGCATCGGCATCTGCCATTGCCTGGATTGTCGCAAGCACCACGGCGCCCTCTTCCACGCCTCGGCGATATTCCCGCAGGACGCGGTGACAATCGAGGGCGATGCCCGCGACTATGACGGGCGCTTCTTCTGCCCCCGCTGCGGCTCGACGGTCTTCGGACGCAGCGGCGACGAGGTCGAGATCAATCTTGGCTCGCTGGATGCGACGGACCAGCTGGTACCGACCTACGAACTCTGGACGATCCGCCGCGAATCCTGGTTGCCGCCGTTCCCGCTGAGGAAGCGATACGAGCGCAACCGCGACTCCGCCAGCCGCTCCGAGGAATAACGCCTCGAAGCGATGCTGAACTGCGCGCGCCGGCCCCCTCCCGCCCTCAGTGCCCGCCGAAGACGAGAGACTGGACCGGCAGCACCAGCGCCTGGATGCGCAGCAGGATGGCATGGACCACCCCGGTCGCATCGACGGCGTGCAGCGCGATGCGGCGCATCGTGCCGGTTTCCTTCGCCGCGATGATGTCGTGGTTGCTGGTATAGGCGTTGGCGATGCAGCTGCTGCCGGGCGTCACGCCGTCGAGCCCACCCTGATGGAGTGGCTCCAGCGTGGTGAGGATGGAGCCGGGCCGGACCACCTGCTGCGCATCGATGAGTTGCTCGCCGCTCCGGACCTGGCCAGCGGCGATGAAGTCCTGCACGCCCGTCACCACCATCGGGATGACCACCCAGGGCTTGGAGATGCAGGTGACCTCGGCGACCATGCCGACCTTCATCACCTGTGCCTCGATCTGGTTGAACCCGGCGACCAGCCGTCCCCGTCCCGCCTCTTCCGGGATGACGATTCCTGCGGGGCGCATGAACGGGTTGACGATATCGCCGACCCGCAGCGTGAATTGCTCCACCCGCCCGGCAAACCCTGCCCGCACCACCGTCTTCTGCAATTCGGCCTCGGCCTGTGCAAGCGCGGCCTCGGCGCTGGAACGCTGGGCGGGAAGCAGCGTCGCGATCCTGGTCTGCTCGGCATCCCTCGCGGCCGTCACCGACAGCAGCGCGGCCTCGCGTCCCGCCACAAGGTTCTCGAGCCGTTCGATTTCGCGAGCGGCGACCACGGCATCATTGCGCCGCTGCAATTCTGTCTTGGTCCGCAACTCGTCGAGGGCCTGTTGCAGGGAGCTCTTCGCTTCCTGGATCTTGCCTTCATCGGCGAGGATATCCGCCTTCGCGACCACGAGCGCGGCATCCGCCTCTGCGATCTTGCGGCGCGCTGCCTCGACGGCCGAGGCCTGTGTCTTGTTGTCCAGCGAGAAAAGCAGATCGCCCTTGGCGACCGCCTGGCTGACCCCGACATGCACCTCGGCGACGCGGCCATTGACCTCCGGGACGATCGGCACCGTCCGGAAGAAGACCGTCGCGCTCGTCGTCGACGGATGATAGTAGAAGATCACGGTGATCAGGGCGACCGTCAGCATGACGCAGGTCACGATGCCCCAGCGCAATTCGAACCAGACCGAAAAGAGCGTGATCTCTCGGCCGAAGCGTTTGCCCTGACCGTACCGGCGAAAGAGATAGTCGGGAAAGATCGTGAAGAGCGCGCAGATGAGAAGCTCAAGCATGCCCCTTCTCCTGGCTCTCGACGACAGCGGCCTGCGGGCTCTCCGGTGGCCCCGCGACAGCCGCCTCCGCTGCTAGCGCGCCCGTTTCCTCGCTTTCGACCGGGGGCTTGCCGGCGATGGTCTCCAGGGCCCTCGCCATCCGGCCGAACGTCCCGGAAAAATCAGGAAAATCGATCAAGGCGAGCAGGAGTCCGGCCACCCAGAACAGGTGGATATGCGTGAACAGCGCAAGCAGTCCGAGCACCGCCACGATCTCGAACTGAAGCTTGTGCGTCTTGTGCGCCATGCGCTCGGGCAAGGTGTGCAGCCGCAGGAAGAGCAGGCCGACGCCCAGCACCGCTCCGACAAGAAGGATTCCCGCCAGCACCAACAGGACGTCGGTTTCGCCGGGGGCGGTGATGAAGGGTGGGAGCGCATGCGGAGCGGCGGGGTGAACGGCTGCCGTCATGACGGAACTCCTCTCGCGCGAGGCATAACCGAAACAGCTACTGGACTCGGCCAAAGACTTGTTGCGGCAGCAGATCCGTCGTCATCACAGCCTAACGATACCCAAAGGTCAACTCGCCTGGCGATGTCGTTGCCGGCCTCAGGAAGAGCGGCGCGCTGGAACGCGGATATCCACGCGAGCGGCGCCTTTTTGGGAACAATGGAAAGCCCCGCGTCGGGAGAACGCGGGGCTTCTGGCCGCCAGCTTTAAAAGCTTGGGGAGCGTGGCGGGCGGCCGGGATGGTGGCGGCTCGGGAGAGACCGCCATCCGTCCGGCGCGGAGACAAGGGGGAGCGTTCCGCGCCGTCCGGGATTCGGTGGAGGCCGTCCGTTCGTCCCTTCGCTCTGGTGAGTCGGCTGGAGCGGCTTTCGAGAACCGGAGCGCAGCGGACTGATGTCCGTGAGCGCCGGAAGCGCAGAAAGCTGCTTCAGACGTCCGTCAGAGTAGAGGGGGCGGACGAGCGGGTCAGAAGGGCAGCAGGATGTCCATCACCTGCTGGCCGTAGCGCGGCTGCTGAACATCGGTGATCTGGCCGCGGCCGCCGTAGGCGATGCGGGCCTGGGCGATCTTGGTCGACTCGATGGTGTTGTCGGATTCGATGTCCTCGGGCCGGATTACGCCGGCGACGATCAATTCACGCACCTCGAAATTGACGCGGATCTCCTGCTTGCCCTCGATCACCAGATTGCCGTTGGGCAGGTTCTGGGTGACGACCGCCGCGACATTGGTCGCCAGCGTCTCGGAGCGGTTGACCGAGCCCGCACCTTCGCTCGAAGCATCGGAATCGAGCTTCAACAGCGAGGAGGCCTTGGCGCCGTCGGGCAGGAACTTGTCGAGCTTGTTCTCGAAGCCAAAGGCGTTCTCGGCGCCGAAATCCTCGCCGTTCTTGCGGCTACGCTTGGTCGTGTTGTTGAGCTGGGCCCGGTCCGTGACCTTGACCTTGACGGTGACGAGGTCGCCGACATTGCGGGCGCGCTGGTCCTTGAAGAAGGCGCGCGACCCGGTGCGCCAGAGCGAGTTCGGCGCGTAGGAGGCATGCGCCACCTCCGGCATCGGCATCTGCACGGGCTTGTAGCCCTTGGCGGCGGTCGGGTCCTCGATCGGCGAGAGCGTCGGCGCCTGGCCGACATTGGCGAGGCGGTCGCCCATGCCGCAGGCGCCGAGCGAGGCGGTCAGCAGCAGGAGCCCGGAAAGCTTGGCGAGGCGGGTGGCGTACATGGCGGTTTCCACGGAGCTTTACTGGGCGCTGGCGACACGGCCGGCGGCGGAAGGCTGGACGGAGACCCGTCCCGCCCCGCTGACCTTGCCTTGCAGCACGCGCTTGGACTGGGGATTGGTGACGGAGACGACATCGCCCATCGCACCGGCCTCGTTGGCCCGGCCGCGCAGCGTGATCAAAAGGCCCGGCGCCTCGTAGACGATGGTGACGAGATCGCCCTTGGCGACGATCTCCTCGCGCTGGACGTCGCTGCCGCGCAGCGGCACGCCGGCGAGCAGCGCCCGGCGCGCGACCTTGTCAATGGCGGCGCGGACATCGCCGATGATCTCGTTACCCTGCCCGTCGCGCGGGCGGCGCTCGACGGTGACGTCGTCCTTGCCGAGCGTCTCGCCGCGGGCGATCAGGCGCTTCGGTACCACGACTTCCATGGTCTCGACGAGCTGGCCGGAGATACGCAGCGGCTTCAGGCGCAGCGCGGTGCTGCCGGGCACTGCGAGCCGGGCCTGCAGACGCCGCGAGCGTGCGTCGAAGGAGAGGTCGACCACGGCAACGTCGCCGGTCAATTCAGGCTCGACCGCGACACTCGGCGCCCCGCCATCGATCGCCAGCGCGAAGATGCGGGCATCGACACCGAAGCGCTCCTGCAAGCCGGCCTTCACGGCGGCTTCGAGGTCCATGGCGGTGATGCGGCGCGCGCTACGCGTGACAACGACCTGGGCAAAGCCCTGGCTCTGAAGTTCGCTCGCCTCACGGACGATGCCGGCAGCGCGGGCTGCCTCGACGATGCGCGCGACCTGGATGGTGCCGGTCTCGCCGAGCGCCGGCGCCCGGAAGGCCGCCGTCGCGGCAGCCTCGCCGGCGAGGCCCGGAATGAGATCGCCGAAGGTGACGAGATCGCGCGCCAGGCTGACCTCGGGACGCAGGTGCAGCTTGGAGGGCAGCGCGGCGGCAGCCGGCGCCGCAACGGCCGAGGCCATCGCGACCGGCGCGGTCTGGATCTGCTGCGGCGCGGCGAGCGCGGCGGTGCCGGAGAGAGCCAAGGCGATCAGGGAGAGACGGATCATGATGAGCCCCCTCAGCCGCGGAACATCTGGGTCGTCGCCGACATCATCTGGTCGGCGGCGGTGATGACCTTGGAGTTCATCTCATAGGCGCGCTGCGCGGCGATCAGCGAGGAAAGCTCGGTGACGGCCTGAACGTTGCCCTCTTCGAGATAGTTCTGCTGCAGCGTGCCGAAGCCTTCGCCGCCGCCGAAGCCGTCGATCGGCTGGCCCGAGGCGGCCGTCTCGACATAGAGGTTGTCGCCGATCGACTCGAGGCCGACCTTGTTGACGAAGCGCACGAGCTGAATCTGGCCGAGCTGCTGCGGCGCGGTCTGTCCCGGAACCATCGCCTCGACGATGCCCTGCGCATTGACGCTGACGCTGGAGGCGTTGTTCGGCACGGTAATGCCGGGCTCGACCTGATAGCCGTCGCGGGTGACGAGCTGGCCCTGCGCATCGAGGTCGAAGGAGCCGTCGCGGCTATAGGTGGTGCGGCCGTCCGGCATGCGGATGCGGAAGAAGCCCTCGCCGCGGATGGCGAGGTCGTAGGGCTTCTCGGTCGGGGTAATGTTGCCCTGGGTCATGACGCGGCCGGTCGAGACCGTCTTGACGCCGGAGCCGATGAAGGTGCCGGCCGGAGCCTGGGTGTTCTGGTCGGAGGTAGCCGAGCCGGCGCGCCGGAAATGTTCGTAGAGCAGGTCCTGGAAATGAATCTGCTGGCGCTTGTAGCCGGTGGTCCGGACGTTGGCGATGTTGTTGGAGATGACCTGGACGTTCATCTCCTGGGCCATCATGCCGGTCGCGGCTGTCTGCATGGCGCGCATGGTGCGTGCTCCCTTCCGCTATCAGGCTTGCTGGTCGGCCAGGCGCGAGATCGCCCGGCTGCGCAGTTCATCGGATTTGCTGATCATGTTGGCGACGCTCTGGTAGTTGCGCTGCACCTCCATCAGGCGGGTCAGCTCGACCACGGCCTTGACGTTGGAGCGCTCGATCGCGCCCGGCTCCATTCGCGCCTCGAGGCCGGCGGCCTGCGGGGGCGTGGTCGAGGAGAACAGGTTGGTGCCTTCGTTCGCCAGCGTCTTCGGATCGGCGAAGCGGACCTGGCGCAGCTTGCCGCGCGTGCCCTGGTCGCTGCTCACGGTGCCGTCGGCGGCGATGCGCATGGAGTGTTCGCTGGAGCCGAAGGCGATCGGCCCGCCATCGCCCATCACCGGCAGGCCGGTCTGGGTCACGAGCCGGCCCTGCCGGTCGATATTGAGGGAGCCGGCGCGGGTATAGCGCTCGCCGTTCGGCGTCTGCACGACGAGGTAGTTGTCGCCCTTCAGCGCGACGTCGAGCGGATTGCCCGTCATCTCGATCGTGCCCTGCGACAGATCGAGCGGCGTGCCCTTGTCGATGACATAGGACAGCGGCCGGTCAGCCGGCTTGAAGGCGTCGGCCTTCGCGACAGGCATGAGGAATTCGTTGAAGCGCGCGCTGCGTGCCTTGAATCCGTTGGTGCCGACATTCGCCATGTTGTTGGCGATGACGTCCAGCTCGCGCGCCAGGGCCACCTGACGCGACAGGCCGATGAGAAGCGCGTTCTCCACGGCTTATCTCCCGATCATGTCCCGCGGCGACCTCGACGCTCCCCAGCGCAGTCGCCACGGCCCATGCTTCGCAAGCGGCATGCCAGCATGGTTAACCCATACAAGTTATTGATATCATTAAATACAGGTCGATTTCTCTCAGGTGCCGCACCCCGGCACAGGCTGCAGGAGCGGCAAGAAACGCCCGGCAAATTCTGCCGCCCTTAACGACGCGTTAACCGTAATTGGGGAAGGTGCCTCTATGGGCTGCAGAAGGCGGCCCGGCGGCCCGGGACGCGTGACGAGATGGCGAAGAAGCCCAAGAAGGAAAAGGAAGAAGGCGCTGCCGGCGAAGAGGCGCCGAAGAGCAAGAAGAAGCTCTTCATGATCATCGGCGGCGTCATGCTGCTGTCGGCCGCCGGCGGTGGTGGCTGGTTCTTCCTGAAAAAGCCTTCGCCCGAGCAGACCGCGGCTGCCGAGGCCGCGGCCAAGGCCCCCGTCGCCTTCCTCGACATGAAGGACATGATGATCGGCATGTCCAATAGCGGCCAGCAGGACCGCCAGTCGATCATGAAGATCAAGGTCGTGCTGGAGATCGCCGATGCGAAGGCGGCCGACCAGATCAAGCCGCTGCTGCCGCGCGTCGAGGATGCCTTCCAGGTCTTCATGCGCGAACTGCGCCCCTCCGATCTCGAAGGCTCGGCCGGCATGTTCCGGCTCAAGGAAGAACTGCTGCGCCGCGTCAATCTGACCGTCTATCCGGCCAAGGTCGACGCCGTGTTGTTCAAGGAACTGCTGGTGCAATGAGCGAGCCGATGGCTCCCGCACACCGGACCGAGATGGCGGCGCAAAGATGAGCACCGAACACGACAAGAACACGCCGAGCGACGAGCCGCTGACCCCGGAAGGGATGGCGGCCGGCTGGGCGGCGATGCCCGACATCATGGAGGATGATGGCGAGCAGGAAGGCGGTACCGACCGCCTGATGTCGCAGGACGAAATCGACACGATGCTCGGTTTCTCCAGCGGCGACGACAAGGACGGCCGCAACGGCATCCAGGCGATCGTCGATTCCGGCTCGGTCGCCTATGAACGCCTGCCGATGCTCGAGATCATCTTCGAGCGTCTGGTGCGCCTGCTCTCGACCAGCCTGCGCAACTTCTTCACGGACAATGTCGAGGTCACGCTGGAGAGCATCCGCTCGGTCCGCTTCGGCGACTACATCAACTCGATCTCGCAGCCGGCGCTGCTCTCGGTGTTCAGGGCCGAGGAATGGGACAATTTCGGCCTCATCACCATCGAGCCGTCCCTGATCTACTCCGTCCTCGACGCGATGTTCGGCGGCAAGCGCGGCCAGCCGGCACCGCGCATCGACGGCCGCCCCTTCACCTCCATCGAAATCCGCATGGTCCGCCGCGTCATCGAGCTGGTGCTGGGCGATGCCGAGGCCGCCTTCAAGCCGCTCTCGCCGGTGAGGTTCATCGTCGACCGCGTCGAATCCAATCCGCGCTTCGTCTCGATCTCCCGCCCTGCCAATGCCGCGATCCGCGTCGAGCTGAAATTCGACATGGAAGGCCGTGGCGGCGCTCTGCACATCCTCTTGCCCTACGCCACCATCGAGCCGATCCGCGAATTGCTGCTCGAAAGCTTCATGGGCGAGAAGCTCGGGCGCGATCCGATCTGGGAGAACCATCTCGCGACCGAGGTCTGGCAGGCCGATGTCGACGTCACCTGCGTGCTCCACGAGACCCAGATGCCGTTGAAGCGCGTCATGAAGCTCGAGATCGGCGACACGCTGATGTTCGACGCCCGGCCGGATTCAATCGTCTCGCTGCGCTGCGGCGACTTCGTCGTCACCGAGGGCCGGATCGGACGGGTCGACGACAAGATCGCCGTGCGGGTGGTGAACCCGCTCCGGCGCTCCAAGACGACCCTTGCCGCTTTCGACAGCCTCGCCAGCCATCTCGGCGCGACGACCTGATAGGGATGCCATGACGCTCAATCTCATCGCCGACGTGCTTGTCGCCTGCCTTCTCGTCGCCACCATCGTCACCTGCTTCATCCTGACCAAGCGCATCGAGCGGCTGAAGGCGGACGAAGCCGGCATGCGCCAGACCGTCGGCGCGCTGATCACCGCGACCGACAATGCCGAGCGCGCCATCGCCGGCCTCAAGTCCACGCTGGGCGATTGCGACCGCACCCTGGAGGAGCGCCTGCGCACCGCCGAGCGCTACGCTGCCGATCTCGCCGCGCAGGTCGAGGCCGGCCAGGCGGTGATGGAGCGCATCGGCCAGATCGTCAGCGCCGCGACCCTGGTCGGCGCCAAGGAAGCTCCGGTCGAGGCGCCCGCGGCGCCGGCTCCGGTCTCCCGCCTTGAGAGCGCGGTCCAGTCGGCCGCCGCCATCCGCGCCCGCGCCGCGCGCCGCCTCGAGGAACAGGCTGCGTGATCGAACGGCCCCGCCTCCTGCCGGCAGTGATTCTCGGCGCCATGGGTCTCCTGGCGCTGAAGCTGCTCGCCTGGACGGCGGAGCCCTCGCCCGGCCACATCCCGGCCGCCGCGCCGCTTTTCGCGCAGACCGCGGCCAAGCCTACGAACACGACCGCGCCCAAAATCTTCGATCCCGAGACAACCGGCTCCGTACCCGCCCCCGATCCGAAGAAGGAGCAGGAAAAGAACGAAGCCGAGGCCAAGGGCGGAGCGGTCCGTATGGCCGCCAATGCCAACAACAAGGCCGACATCATGAACGGGTCGGTCCAGCCGGTTTCGCCGGCCGAGAAGGCGATCCTGGAACGCCTCGGCGAGCGGCGCGAGGAGCTGGAGGGCCGGATGCGCGAGCTCGAAATGCGCGAGCGCCTGCTGAACTCCGCCGAGAAGAAACTCGACGGGCGCGTCGGCGATCTGAAGGCGCTCGAAGAGAAGGCCGGCGGCCAGGGCGCCAGCAAGCCTGCCGTCGAGGAAGCCAAGGCGATCAAGAACCTCGTCATCATGTACGAATCGATGAAGCCGAAGGATGCCGCGCGCGTCTTCGACCGCCTCGGCCTCGACGTGCTCGTGCCGGTGGTGCAGCAGATGAATCCGCGCAAGATGTCCGAGGTGCTGGCGGCGATGGCGCCCGACCGCGCCGAGAAGCTCACCGTCGCGTTGGCGACCAGCGGACGCACCGCCAGCGTCGAGCGCGTGGCGAACGAAGCCCCACTGCCCGGCAACGAACTCCCGGCGATCGCACCCGCGTCACGGCGCTGATCCGATTATCCCGTTCAGCCCTCTTGGCGAGGGCGAGTTCCAGCTCGCGTGGCGGCGTGGAACTGGGAATTGTCAGCGATCGTTCAGGTCTGGCGGCGGATGATCGCGACAGGAGGAAACTTCAATGCGGTTCACAGCCCTCGCTTCGGTTTTGCTGTTCGGAACGCTTGCGGCAGGCTGCGTCGATCAGCGCTCCTACGCCTACCCGGGCTCGTACTGCGATGAGTATGGCTGCGGTGCGCCGGTTGCCCCGGTCGTCCAGGCGCCCGCTTATTGGGGCGGCGGCCCCGGCTACGGCGGCTATCCACGATACAGGGGCGGAGGATATCGCGGCGGGCCGTATGGCGGGCCGCCTCCGCCGGTCGGCTACAATCCCCCGACCTGCAGCGAATGTTAGAGCCGTCCGCTTTGAACGGCCGAGCTTCGGTGGTGCGCCTGACGGTTCCGAACAAGGACGTCCGCCAACGCTGGCGTCAGGCGCCGGGGATTGGCTGCCAGCGATGGTTGGTCAAGCTTCTGCTTTTGTCGCCCGCAGGTTAGAAGGCGCCGATGTGGCACAGCGCTAAGGGCATCATCAAGAGCACGAGCGGCCTGAACGATATCGTGCTCCACGTCCTGCTGGGCGCGGCCATCTTCATCGTCCTGGCGATCGCCTTGAGGCGGCCGCTCTTGGCGTTCCTGCTGACCACGATCATCCAGATCGCCAACGAGCTCGTCGACCTCATCGAGGACGCGACGGGAACCGGCGTGGCCGGCTCCCTCGCCGATATCGTCTGGACGATGATCATCCCGGTCGTGCTTCTCGGCATCTGGGCGCTGAGGTCGCGGTTCCGACGGCCCATTCGTGATCGTTCGAACCGGTGACGTCGCGCTGCCGGCGATCATTCGCGATCCGCCCGAGGACATCCCCACCTCACCGCGAAAACCCGTCATCGTTAGTAGCTGAGGGATGCGACTGTTAACACGCCATTATGGTTGACGCGCTAGCGTGCCGGAGGGCCGCCGCGTTCGAATGAAGGCGGCGAGGCCCAGTGTCGCGTTGGGTCGAGTATCACGGTTTGCGTCTGTCGCGCTCCTTTGCCTTCGGTATCGGGCTGGCCGCTCTCGCGCTCGCCGCCGGCCTGGAGACGCCTGCCTTCGCGGCTGGCGCGAACCTGCGCGGCGAAGCCATGCCGGCGGGCTTCGGCCGGCTGTCCCTGACCTTCGACGAGCCGATCCAGACCCGCATCCGCGTCTCCAACGGCGTGCTGATCGTCGCCTTCGGTAGCCAGGTCCAGGTCGATGTCGCCCGCATTGCCCGCGAATTGCCGAACTACGTCTCCGTCGCTCGCGTCGATCCCGACGGGCGCGGCATGCGCTTCGCACTGACCCAATCCTACAAGGCCAACCTGATCGAGGCCGGCGACAAGGCCTTCATCGACCTGCTGCCGCAGAACTGGTCGGGCGTCATGCCCGGCCCGCCGCCGGAAGCCCTCGCCGAGCTGACCGAGCGCCTGCGCCTCGCCGAAGTCCGGGCGAAAGACGCCGCGCGCCAGCCTCCCGCCCCTCCAGCCACGCTGACGATGAGCTCGGCCAGCCTGCCGACGCTGGAGCGCCTGATTTTCAAGGCACCGGCCGAGACGAAGCTCGCCAGCAACCTGTCGGACGGTACGCTGAAGCTGGTCTTCGACCGGCCGATGAATGTCGAGGCCGCCGCCATCCGCAACGCCCTGCCGACCGATATCGACCTCACCGGCCTCGATGCCGGCAAGGAAGCGCTGAGCCTGACCCTGTCGCTGCCCAAGGACTGGCAGGTCCGCAGCTTCGACGACGAGACCGGACTGGTCGTCGACCTGCTGCGCCCTGTGAAGCAGGAAGCGCCATCGCTTGTCGAGCTGTCAAAGCCGCCAGCACCGACGCCGCCTGCTCCGGCTGCGACACCGCCAACCGAACCCGCTCCAAAGTCCGCGGCGACGGCACCGGCGGCCAAGCCAGCCACACCGCCCACCCAGGCTGTGGCCGCAGCGCCAACTGCGCCCGAAGTGCCGCCGGGCCCGGTCGCCATCACGGTCGACGGCAAGCGCCTCGATTTCCGTTTCACCCGCCCCACGGGGGCCGCCGCCTTTCTCGATGCCGGCGTGATGACGCTGGTCTTCGACACGCGCGACACCATCGATCCCGCGAAGCTCGCCGGGCTGATGCCCAAGCTGATCGAGGACAGCACGGTCACCCGCGAGGGCAAGGTGACCCTCGTCAGGCTCAGGCTCGCCGGCCAGCCGCTTGCGCGCGTCTTCGACAACGGCCCGACCTGGTCGCTCGATCTCGGCGAGGATGCGGGACGGCCCGCCACCCCGGTCGAGCCGCAGCGCAGCATGGACGAGCGCGGCCAGACCATCGTCGCCGTGCCGCTCGCCGGCCTCACCGGCATCCACTGGCTTGAAACCGGCCCCGCCGGCCTTCCCGTTGCCGTAGCCACCGCGACGGGCCCGACCCGGCTGACGCCCAAACCCTATCAGTTCGTCGAATTCGGCCTGCTCCCGACAGCGCAGGGACTGGCCGTCCAGCCACATGCGGACGACGTCGCGGTCCGCGCCGGCACGGAGCAGGTCCGCATCGGCCGCAGCGGCGGGCTCAACGTCTCGCTCGACATCGGCGCCCCCCTCCCCAAGCCGGAGGAGAAGGCCGGGAAGCAGGAGGCAGCTCCGCTGCTGGACGGCGACGCTTGGGCCAGGCTGCGCCTCGACAATCCGCGCGAGCGCGCCCGCGCCCTGATGCTCGACATCACCGACGCTTCGCGTGGCCGCAAATCCGAAGCCCGTCTCGCGCTCGCCCGTTTCTATGCCGCCAACGGGCTGATGCCCGAGGCCGCCGGCCCGCTCAACGCCTTGCTCGCGGACGATAAGGCGATGCGCGGCAACCGCGAGGCGCTCTTCCTCAGGGGCGTCATCGCCACCGGGATGCATCGGCACCAACAGGCGCTGGCCGCCTTCGATGCCGGTCCGATCAAGGACGATGTCGAGGCAGGGCTGTGGCGCGCGCTGGTCGAGGAGCGCCTGAACCGCAATGCCCAGGCGCTGGTCGGCTTCCGCCGCGCCGAATCCGTGCTCGACCGCTATCCGCTCCATCTCCAGGGCGAATTCCGCGAGGCCATGGCACGCACTGCGCTCGCCCAGCAGGATATCGCTGTCGCCGAGCGCCAGATCCAGGCACTGGCGGACATGCCGCGCGGCAGTTTCGACCAGGAGCATCTCGCCCTGCTCCAGGCGCGACTCGACGATATCAGCGGCCGCCCGGAGGCCGCGATGAACGGTTACAAGCCGCTCTTCGAGGCCAAGAGCCGCCCGGTCGCGGCGGAAGCCCAGTTGCGTGCGGTCAAGCTCGCGGATGCCGAGAAGCGCACCGACATCAAGCCCGAGGAAGCCATCGCCCGGCTGGAGACCGTCTCGGTCATCTGGCGCGGCGGCCGGCTGGAGATCGAGGCGCTGGCCGGACTCGGCCGGCTCTATGCCGACCAGCAGCGCTGGCGCGACGCCTTCATGGTCGCGCGCCGCGCCAACGAGAACTTCATCGAGGATCCGCTGACCAGCCGCATGCACGACGAGACGGCGCAGCGCTTCGCCGAGTTGTTCAGCGGCTCCGGCCTCGGCAAGCTGCCGCGCATCGAGACGCTGGCGCTGTTCTACGACTTCAAGGAATTCCTGCCGATCGGCCGGCGCGGCGACGAGATCACGCGCCTGCTCGCCGACCGGCTGGTCGAGCTCGACCTGCTCGATCAGGCCTCCGAGATCCTGAAATACCAGATGGACCGGCGCCTCAGCGGCGCGGCGCGTTCCACGGTCGCGGCACGTCTCGCCATGATCGACCTGATGAATGGCAAGCCCGCCGACGCGGTCCGCGCGCTCAACACCACGCGCCTCGTCGAGCTGCCGGCAGACGTCAAGCGCGCCCGTCTGCTGCTCGAGGCCAAGGCGCTCTCGGACCTCTCGCGCACCGATCAGGCGCTCGAGATGCTGGAGGTCGAGCGAGGCCCCGAGATCGATCGGTTGCGCGCCGACATCTACTGGACCGGCCGCCGTTGGCGCGAGGCGGGCGAGGCCTACGAGCGCCTGCTCGGTGAAAGCTGGCGCGGCGACGGCGCGCTCGGGGACAGCGAGCGAGCCGATGTCATGCGTGCCGGCGTGTCGTATGTGATGGCGAGCGAGAACCTGTCGCTCGACCGGCTGCGCAGCAAGTTCGCGCCGAAGATGGCCCGCGGCGCCGATGCCCGGACCTTCGCCTTCATCACCGGGGCCGACCGGACCCGCGCCGCCGACATCCGCGAGATGGCGCGCGCCACCGCGAATGCCGACACGCTCTCGGACTTCCTGAAGGCCTATCGCGAGCGCTATCCCGCCTATTCGGCAGCGATGCGCAAGCCGCAGGCTCCTGCCGCCGACAAGCTGCCTTCGCCCGCCGAGGGCGCGGCAGCCGAGCCTGCGGCGCCGCCGTCGCGGAGCTAGATCCTAGCCCGGACCCGAATTCGTGTCCTCGCCGCGCGCCTTGGCGCGCAGGACGAATTGCAGGTTGCGAATGTAGACGAAGACACCGAAGCCCTGGCCGAGGATGAAGACCGGGTCGCGCCGATAGAGCGCATACATCAGCAGCAAGGCGCCGCCGCCGATCGAAAACCACCAGAAGGTCATCGGCACGACCGAACGCCCGGCCTTCTCGCTCGCCAGCCACTGCACGACGAAGCGCATGGTGAAGAGCCCCTGCGCGACGACGCCGAGCAGGACCCACCAGTCGATATTGTTGACGAAGACGTCGTGGAAATAATTGCCGATGGTCTGCTGCAGGTCGATGAGCATCACATCGTCTCCGAGACGATCTGGGGCACGCGCTTGCGCCGCCGGATCAGCCACCAGACACCGGCGAGATCGAGGATACCGACCCAGAGCCGGTCGAAGAAGCCGTAATTCGAGACACCGGTCAGCCGCGGCCGGTCGTGCACGTCGACATGCAGCACCTTGTGGCCCTCACGCGCCATCAGCGCCGGCATGAAGCGATGCAGCGCATCGAAATACGGCAGGGCGAGATAGGCCTCGCGGCGGAAGCATTTCAGCCCGCAGCCGGTATCGCGCGTATCGTCCTTCAGCACGCGCACGCGCACGCCATTGGCGATCTTCGATTGCCAGCGCTTGAAGCCGGTATCCTTGCGACCGACGCGCTGCCCCTGCACCATCCCGGCCTGGAGGCCGGCCTTCTGCAGGACCTCGACCATCTCCGGCAGGAAGGCCGGATCGTTCTGGCCATCGCCGTCGAGTGTCGCCACGATCGCCGAGCGGGCATGGCGCACGCCGCTGCGCACGGCCGCGCTCTGGCCGCAGGACTGGGCGTGGGTGACGACGCGCAACCAGGGCCGCGTCGCGGCAAGATCGGCCAGCGCAGTCGCCGTGCCGTCGGTCGAGCCGTCATTGACATAGACGATCTCGAACGGGCCGATCGCCGCGCAGGCCTTCTCGATATCGGCGACGAGCGGCGCGATGTTGCCGACTTCGTTGCGCACCGGCACGACGACGCTGAGCAGCGGATGGGAAGAGGTTTCGGTCAAAGGGACATCATCCGGAAAAACGGTCCGCAAACTGCGTCAGAGCGACGGATAGGGCAAGGGTTTCGAGCAGAAGGGTGCCTCACGGCGAGCGGGCGAAGACGGCGATCTCCAGCTTGCGCCCGCCATTGAGGTTGAAGCCGTTGATCGTGGTCACGAGTCGCGGCTTCAGGTTCTGGCTCGCCAGCGCCGCATTGAAATCAGTGGCGAAGCGGCTCTCGACGAAGGCGACGCGGCAGCCCGGCTGGTTGAGGAAGGCGGCTGCATCGGCGCCGCTCGCGGCCATGGCGAGCTTCGTGCCGGTCAGGAAGACCAGGCTCGGCTCGCGATAGCCCAGCGTCACGACGGCCGGATCGGCACAGCCGGCAGCCTTGACGCTCTCCGCCAGACGCGGCGACAGCTTCAGCGAGCGCAGGCTCTCGATGGCAAAGGGATAGACCGCGATGGTCAGCAGCAGGCTAGCCAGCACGCAGCGCCAGAGCGCGCCCTCGAAATCGAGCCGCCGGAACGCCGCGACGACGCTGACGCCGGCGAGCAGGACGAGCGCGAAGAACGGCAGCGCGAGCAACGGCACGGCCCGGTCGAGCGTCCAGTTGCCGAACAGGATCGTGCCCATCAGCGCCAGCGGCACGATCACGACGAGGCAGGCGGTGAGCACCGCGCCGCGCCGGTAGCGGTTGATTCCCCCATTGAGCACGGCGAGCAGCAGGAGCGCGGTAATCGCCGGATAGAGCGGCAGAACGTAATGCGGCAGCTTGGTCGGCACCGCCTCGAAGACCAGCCAGGACGGCACGATCCAGGCGATCAGGAACAGGATCTGCGGCTCCTTGCGTCGCACCCAGGCGAAGGGCACCGCCATCGCCGCGAAGGCCGCCGCCGGCCAGTAGGTCGCGAAGAAGACGACGAGATAAAGCCCGGGCGGCCCCCAATGCTTTTCCTGCCCCTCGGCGACCTTGCCGAGCATGTCCTGGCCGACGCTGTCGGCGAAGAAGCTGCCGCCGGTCTTGATCATGATCGCGGCGAACCAGGGCAGCGCGACCACAAGGCAGAGCAGCAATCCGGCGCCGAAGCGCAGCGGCTTCAGCCAGCGGAAGGAGCGCTGGCTCGCGCTGAGCACGAGAATCGCGAGGCCCCAGACCATCGGTACGATCGGCCCCTTGATCAGCAGGCCGAGCGCGGTCGCGCCCCAGAACACCAGCCAGTTGCGCCGGTCCGGCACGAAGGCGAGCGAGCGCGTCCAGTCGAGCCAGGTTCGGGCAAGCGCGCCCATCGTGGCGACGGCGCAGGCCGCCAGAAGCGCATCGGTCTTGGCGATGCGCGCCTCGACCCCGAGCAGCACCGCGGCAGCCATCAGCGCCCCGCCAAGCAAGGCCAGCGGCGGCGACAGGAAGGCCAATAGAGCCCAATAGGTCAGGAGCACGGTCGCGGTCGCGCCGATGAGCGAGGGAATGCGATAAAGCCAGATCTGGGTGTGCGCCTCCGGCACGCCGAGCGCCTCGCCGGCCTTCACCGCCGCGCTCTGCAGCCAGTAGATGCCGACCGGCTTCTTGTGGCGGGCTTCGTCCTGGAAGCGGATATCGACGAAATCGCCGGTCTCCAGCATCTGCTTGCTCGCCTGCGCGAAGCGCGGCTCGTCGCGGTCGAGCGGCTGGAGCGTGCTGTATCCGGGTAGGAAGGCCGCGAGCGACAAGAGCAGCAGGAAGATGCAGGCCCGCAAATGGCTGGCCGAGGCCGCTTGCTTGAGGCGGTCGATCGCTGGCGTGAGCGAAAACATCATTCATCCCCGCGGCTGCCGGCCGCAACTGTCCAGAATGCCGGCTGCCGCCCGATGGCGGGCCATTCAGGCACGATCAAGGCGGTGCCGCGCGGGGTTTACGCCGCCGGGCGTAGGTCGGCAAGCGCCGAAGGCCGATGGAGCCGATGCAGGGCGCTGCGCCGCGTCATATAATATCGCGATGTGGACGCCAGCCGTCGATCGCCGGCCGCTCCCGCGTCAATCGCTGGAGGCCGCGTTGTCGACGCGGATCGCCTGGACCATGCGCGGGGACAGGGTCATGGCCTGATCTGACGCCGGCACGACAGGCCCCACCGAAGCCGACAGGTTGATCGGCAACTCACAGGCCGCCTTGGGGCCGAGCATGGAGGCAGATTCGAGCACTGGCAGGCTGGCCGTCCTAACGAAACCGGGCTCAGCCGATGCCGGAGACGAAAGAGCCGCCGCGAGGGCGGCGATGGCGACGAACCGCAACATGGTTGCTCTCCACATGTCCCCCAATCCCATAACGAGGCAAGGCGCGACCTGTTCCGTTGGGCTGGAACCGAGCTATGCTGGCCGGAAACGGGGAAGGCTCGGCATGACGCGCCTGCTGACGAAAGCGCTGCTCTCCGGCCTCGTCGGCCTCGTCATCGGCCCGCTTTTGGGCGTGATCGCGGTCTTCGGCCTGATGCTGTTCGATCCGAAATGCGGCAGCCCCGGCGATTCCGGCGGCTGCGCGATGGGCCTGCTGACGGTGCCGATCGCCCTCGCCCTGCCGAGCTTCGGGCTGTTCGCGCTCGTCAGCCTGATCAGAAACCTGTGGAGGCTGCGCCCGCGCGACCCCGCCGCCAAGATCCGCAAATTGCGGAACTGGGGCCGGGAAGACTGACGCCTCAGCGATCGAACGCGATTCCGAGATAGGTCCGGTCGTCGGTCCAGCCGTCGGCCCCGGAGCCCTTGACGCTGGCATAGGGGCCGATCTTGTCGGGGTCGATCCGCTCGACCTCGGCGAAGCTCGCCTCCCAGGCCGCGACCCCGAAAGCGTCCGGCTCGGCGAAATAGCCGTCGCTGAACAATTCGAGCCGCGCGACCTCGGTGGCGGGGTAATCCGCCGTGAAGACGTGCCGCTCGGCGATGGCGAAGCCGTCGAGCACGCCATAGCCGAGATCGCTCGTGGGATGATTGGAGAAGACGCGCTGGCCGCTGATGCCGCTATCGACGATCCGTTCGATCTCGGCCCGCGCGATCGTCGGCATCTCCTCGTCGCAAAGCCGCAGCACATGCGCCCTGATCGTGGCGCAAGCCTCAGCGCTCAGCCCGGCCGGCGGCTCGCGCAAACCATTCCAGACGGCATCGTCCGAGATCGAGCGCTGAGGCAGCGGATCGGCCCGCATCCTGCCAAGATGCGCCCAGCATTCGCGCCGGATCAGCGCCGTCACCCGGTCGAGCGGCTTCTCCTCGACATGGCGGATCGTTCCCAGCGCTTTCCCGCTCAGCCGGATGCCGGAATCGCCGATCGAGACCAGTTGCAGCACCGGGCCGTCATGATAGCCCAGCGCCAGCGTGCAGCCGATCCGGACGGCAGGATCGGCCGATGCCTTGTCCAGCAGACCATGCGCGGCATAGCCCCCGCGCAGTGCATCGCCCAGCGCCTGGACCAGCCTGCGTATGCGATCCGGCCCGCCGCGAACGCTCAGGTCCTCGTCGAGCAGGAAGCGGGTGAGCTCCGTCGCCACGAGGACGGAGGCGAAGCGCCCGGCCCGCATGGCGCCAAAACGGCGCCCGCTGCGGTCGGTCACCCCGTCGATCACGGCATAGCCGCGGCCGGGCAGGATGACGACACTGTCCTCGTTCTCCTCAGGCGTGGCGAAGCGCTTGCCGAGGCTGAAGCATTCAATCTGCATGGTCGTCGTCGTATCCGGCTGTCAGCGTATGCCCGTCGCCTCTGTCAGTTGCCGGTCACCTGGCGCCACTTCTCGATCATCGCCTTGGTGCCGCCGAGCTCCTCGACGGACTTGAGCTTGACCAGCTTCAGTTCGGAAAGCGGCTTCACATCGCCGGGCGCGGCGACATCCTTGCGCACCGAGCGGCGGCCCGCCTCCTTGACCAGCGCCTCCTGCGTCTTCTTCGACAAGGCCCAGTCGATGAAGCGCTTCGCCGGCTCCGGGTTAGGCGCGCCCTTCAGCATCGCGACACCGTCGGGCGAGGTCGTGGTGCCGTCCTCGACATAGGCGATCTTCACCGGGGCACCGCCGGCGACATATTCGAGCGCGTTGTCCTCGAGCGTCAGGCCGAGCGGCGCCTCGCCATCGGCGACGAAGCGCGGGACCGCGCCGGAGCTGTCGGAAAAGACGAAGTTCTTGGCCAGCTTGCCGTAGACATCCCAGCCCTTGTCGCCGCCGGCCGTCAGCACGGTCGTCATCTGCTGGAAAGCCGAACCGGAATTGTCGACGCGGGCCGAGGCAACCTTGCCCTTCCACTTCGGATCGGAGAGCTCGGCCCAGTTCTTCGGGATGTCGGCATCCTTGACCATGCGCTTATTGACCATCAGCACGTAGATGACGGTCGTGTAGGGCGTCCAGGCCGGGCTGCTGACGAAGCGCTCGTCGATGGCGCCCTGATCCTTCGGCGCATAGGGCGCGAGCAGGTCGGCATTCTCGCCCAGCAGCGAGCCGGTCACGCTCCAGATCACGTCGGCCTTGGGCGCGGCAGCCTCGGCACGGGCCCGGCGGAAGACGTCGCCGGAACCGAGCTGGACGACCTCGGCCTTGATGCCGGTTTCCGCTTCGAAGAGCGGGATCATCTTCTGCACGATCGAGGACTTGTGGGCGGTGTAGAGCACGACCTTGTTGTCGGCCGCGACCGCCGCTCCCGCGACACCGAACAGCCCCGCCGCCAGCAGGATGCGGCCGACCCAGATTTTCCGCGACGTCATGATGTTCAAGATCCTCTCCCAGTGCGTCGATCTGTGCCGACGATGATCAGCCATCTTGCCGTCCAATCGCGGCCATGCGCAACTAGGGGAAAGGGGAGATTCTTTGCCGGCATGGCTTATTTGAACGTCGAAGGCGCGATCAAGCGCTACGGGCCCACAACCGCGCTGAACGGCGTGTCCTTTTCCGTTGCCCAAGGGGAGTTCTTCACGCTGCTCGGCCCGTCCGGCTGCGGCAAGACGACCTTGCTGCGCTCGATAGCCGGCTTCTCGCAACTGTCGGAGGGCAAGGTTTCGCTCGACGGCACCGATCTGCTCTCAGTGCCGCCGCATAAGCGCGATATCGGCATGGTTTTCCAGGACTATGCGATCTTCCCGCACCTGACCGTCGCCGAGAACGTCGCGTTCGGCCTCAAGGCGCGCAAGGTCGCCGCGTCGGAGATTCGCGACCGCGTCGCGGAGGCCCTGGCGACCGTCCGCCTCTCGGCGCTGTCCGAGCGCCTGCCCGCAGCGCTCTCGGGCGGCCAGCAGCAGCGCATCGGCATCGCCCGGGCGATGGTGGTGAAACCGCGCCTGCTGCTGATGGACGAGCCCCTATCCAATCTCGACGCCAAGCTCCGGCTCGACCTGCGCGACGAGATTCGCGACATCCAGCGCACGATCGGCATCGCCGCGATCTATGTCACCCACGATCAGGAAGAAGCGCTCGCCATCTCCGACCGGATCTGCGTGATGGATGGCGGCTCGATCGAGCAGATCGGCACGCCACAGCAGATCTATGGCAAGCCGGCGACACGCTTCGTCGCCTCCTTCGTCGGAACGATGAACCTGCTCCAGCCCTCCACCTTCGGCCTGCCGGACGTACCGGGCGTGGCGCAATGGGCCCTGCGGCCGGAGCGCCTGCGCCTCGCCGAGGCGGAAGCGGCCGAGCCCGGCGCCTCCGCCATCACCGGCGTGGTCGAGCATTTCACCTATCTCGGCCGCGAGGCTCATCTCACAGTGCAGGCGCAGGGGCATCGGCTCGTCGCGCAGATCGCCGCCCCTCCCCCGGACCTCGTCATCGAGGCCGGCCGCGACATCAGACTCGGCTTCGACCGGGCCGATCTGCATGCCTTCGATGCCGCAGGCCAACGCGTTCGGACGGAGCTTGCGGCATGAGCGCGGTCGCAGCTCCGGCGAGGCGCATCGGCTGGCGCCCGGATTTCTGGACGCTCGTCGCGGTAGGGGCCTGGGCGATCCTGATCGTGCTGCTGCTCATCCCGCTCGGCCTCGTGCTGATCTCCAGCTTCCGCGACGAGAGCGGCCAGCTCACGCTCGCTAACTGGCAGAGGCTATTCACCAGCACGCGCTACTTCAACGCCCTGATCAACACGCTGATCGTCGGCTTCGGCGGGCTGGCGGGCGCGCTCCTGCTCGGCTCGGTCATGGCCTTCTGCATGGCTCGCCTCCGCATCGCGGGCGGCCGCTTCGTTTCGATGATGGCGATCCTGGCGCTGGTCTCGCCGCCCTTTATCGGCGCCTATTCCTGGATCGTGCTGTTCGGCTCGGGCGGCATCGTCAGGCAGACCCTGATGAGCTGGGGCATCAACATGCCGCCGATCTTCGGCGTCTGGGGCATCCTCATAGTCTTCGCCTTCAAGTTCTATCCTTACGTCTACCTGCTGACGTCAGGCGCGCTCGCCAACATCAACCGCTCTCTGGAGGAGGCGGCAGAGAATCTCGGGCTGACGCCGTTCCAGCGCGTGATGAAAATCTCGTTCCCGCTGGTCCTGCCGGCGCTCTCGGCCGGCGGCCTGCTCGCGCTGATCCATGCCATCGCCGATTTCGGCACGCCACGCCTGCTCGGGCGCGGCTTCAACGTGCTCGCGACCGAGGCCTACACCGCCTATTCCGCCGAGATCGGCTCCAATCTCGGCATGGCGACCACGCTCAGCCTCGTCCTGATCTTGATGTCGATGATCTTCGTCTTCATCCAGCGCTACATGTCGCGGCGCAACGTCTACCACAGCAACCTGATCAACCGGCCCGAGAAGATCCAGCTGCGCGGCTTCGCGAATGTCGCGGCCCATGCAGCGGTCTATTTCATCGCTCTGGGCGGCGCGATGCCGGCGATCATCGCCGCGATCTACTCGGTCAGGAAGACGAACGGGCCGGTCTTCCAGCCCGGCTTCGGCCTCGAAAGCTACAGCCGCATCATCGCCACGCTCGGCGATGTCGTGCGCAATTCTCTCGTCTTCTCCGGCGTCTCGGTGCTGCTGATCGTCGTCATCGGCACGCTGATCGGCTGCCTGGTGGCAAGGCGCAACACCGCCCAGAGCTCGCTGCTCGATGCGACCCTGATGGTGCCCTATGTCATGCCGGGCATCGTCGTCGGCGTCGCCTTCATCGCGGCCTTCAACACGCCACCGCTGGTGATGACCGGCACGGCCGCGATCATCATCCTCTCCGTCTTCATCCGCCGCCTGCCCTATGCCGTGCGCTCCTCGGCGGCGGCGCTGCGGCAGGTCGGGCCGAGCATGGAGGAAGCGGCGATCTCGCTCGGCTACAGCCCGGTCCAGGCCTTCATGAAAGTCACCATCCCGCTGATCCTGCCCGGCATCGTCGCCGGCGCAATGCTGTCCTTCGTGACGGCGGTCAACGAATTGTCCTCGTCGCTGGTGCTCTATGTCGGCGGGACGATCACGATGCCGGTCAAGATCTACATCGCGATCAACGATGGCGACTACGGCACGGCCGCCTCACTCTCGACGATCCTGCTCGTGCTCAGCGGCACCGCGATCTACCTCGCCTTCCGCCTGCTGGGCCGCGACGAACGCGCCTTGCTCTAGGCGCAAGGCCAGGCGAGGCCCACAGGCAGATCAGATCAAGGCACGGTTCTTGAAACGCCGCCAACGAGAGGCCATCTCTCGGATCAGGCTGGAACAACGCGTTCCCGCAATGGAACAAAGAGGGTACGAAATGTCGCTCTACGGGACTTTGAAGAGCAGCGTTACAAGGGTTCGCCAGATGCCGGCTCCAAACATTCGGCAAGCTCCACTTGCTTTCGGCATGGTCAGTCTGGCGATCGGCTACTACCTACGCAAGATTCTTGGTCTGTACGACGCAGCCGCCGTCACCCCGCTTGGACTCTCTTTGCTCTCCGTTGCTGGAGCGGCGCTCCTGACATGCGCGATCGTGATCGCGGCGGGCTTCGTCGCCGAGGGCGAACGCGCTGAGCAGGCGTAGCAGCGGCCCGGCAAGCCCCAGCTCGATCACGCCTTGAAAGACAGTTGGAAAGCGGCTGGATTCTTCCAACTGTCGAGGCACCGCAAACGGGCTGAGTGCTTGAAAGGAGTGGCGAGCCCGGCAGGATTCGAACCTGCGACCAGCAGCTTAGAAGGCTTTCAGGTTCGTGAGCAATTTCAAGCCTGCTTCCGACTTTCCCATGGTCCGGACAGGACGGTTTTAGGGGGCGAGTTGGAAGAGCTTAGCGCCAGTATTTGATATCAGACATCCGGCGTTATTCATCACCGCCGACGCGCTTCCGCCGTTCGATCTCGGCCGGCGCCGCGGGCAGCTTCTCGCTCAGACCACCCTCGATGATCTGCAAGCCTTGCATGCCAGGCGGCAGGTCTGGAGGATCGGGCCGGCGGAGGTCAGGGCAGAAGCCGCCGCACTTCATGCCGTATTTCTGCGGCCGGCGCGTCTTGTCCCACGGTGCCCAGGCGCAGCCGCTGATGAACTCGACCACCAGCCGGCCCATGGTGATGTAAGGCCCGTGCCTCGCCGAGAGCACGGCAAGGCGCGCATCGCCGCCACGCCGGCAGAAATGACAGCGCATCCGGACGACCACCCACGGATAGTCGCGCAGCATTGTCGAATCGGTCGGAGGCCCCGGCCTCTCCTGACTCTCCATGTCACCAGCCCCTGCATGATGAGAACACACAGAGAACAAACAGCGTGGAGTGTCAAGCTATGTCGCGTATCGAGAGCCCGGCCGGAACCACCCTCACCCGTCCCGAAATGCACACGATCATGCCGTGCCAAGGAGATTTCACGTTAACACGAATCGAGGCTGAGCGAGACGGAAAGGCAAGCGATCACATCTTCGATCCGCCCTATCGCCTCCAGGACGGCGAAGCCTATGCGATCTACCAGACGTCAGCCGGCGGCATTGAGCTCTGGCAGGTCGAATGCATCGAGCGCGGCACGTGGCGCTGGGTCCAGGAGGCGAAGCGGGCAAGGGCACAGAAGCCGGCGACACTCGTCGCGGCCAATGGCATCGCGATCGGCTGAGCGGGGCCATGATCGCGGAACAACTGCCCTGGGTTAAGCCCGGCGAGATCTTCGGTGCGGCCCGCACCGTCGGCGCACACCTTTCTCGCGGCTATCACCTGGTCCAGGTCTGGTGCCTGCCCTGCCACCGCATGGTCGAGGTTGAGATCTTCGATCTACCGCCGAGCATGCGCATAGCCGATATCTGCAAGCGCTTCCGCTGCGAGGCCTGCGGCGGCACCGAGCTCGGCTCCTATACCAGCGACACCGAGCTCATCGCGCATGAGATTTCGGCGATGATCGGGAAGCCGAAATGACGACGCCCAGCGATTCCTTTCCACTGTCAATCGTTAACGGACTCCCCGGAATTTATCCCCATAAGACACAGATGCCTACCAGATGTCGTGCCCAATGGTCATAACGAACCCTATTCCTTGCCGGAATGGCTGAGCAGCGTTAAGAATATATGGCCAGCCATCAGGCGGCCCGGGCCGAGCGTTCGTTCCGGAAACACAAAAGCCGAGGCGCGAGCCCCGGCTTTCAGATGACAGGCTACCCGCTGACGCGAGCAGTGTCCCTTGGTGTGCACCCTCTTAAACGAGGACCAACGGTCATCTGTCAAGCGGTGGCGGCGCCTGCGAAAGGCATAGCGCAGTGTTCGCCTACGTGATCCCCTATGATCTGAGTTCCACCCATCCGGACGCTCACACCGCCTTCATCAAGCACGCCGCGACCTACGGTCTTTCGACCTGGGTCGAAGCGGAAGGCGCGATGCACAAACTGCCGAACACGACCCTGTCGGGCAAGTTCGCAACCATGGGCGAGGCAGAGGCAGCATTTGACGCCGCCCTGCGCGCGACCCGGTTGGAGCTGTGGATGTCAACGATTGCACTCACCAAGCGTTTCATCATTCCGCAAGGCGCGCCGGGCTTGGTGCTTTCGGATAATCACCAGCCGAAGTTCGCACTTGGCGATCTGCTGTCACCGCGAGCAAGGCGCGTACAGACGCTCGGCCTTCTCGGCCGCGCTTTGAGCTGAAAACGCAAAAAGGCCCCGCCGGCGCAAGCCAGCGGGGCCATCTTCTACTCTCTCAACTCCATCGCCAGCGCATCGATCTGCGCGCGCAACTCCGCGACGCTGCCGCGATTATGGATCACCCGGTCCGGCACGAACTCGAGGCGCTCGCTCGCATGCCCACCGCCACTGGTCGAACCGGCGCCCGTCCGGTCGATCCGGATGACGATGCCGCCGCGATCGCGGATCGCCTTCGCCTCATTGGCAAAGCGGACATCGTCGGCGACGATCAACCGGATCGGATCGAATCCACCGTGATAGGTGAAGGTCGGCGGCGCCCGCTCGACGGCCGCCTGCCAGGCCGCGATCCAGAATTCCGGGCCGATCAGGTTGCGGCCCCATTCGGTGCCGAGCCACTGCATCGCCTGGCGCGGCGTGCGGCCCTGCAGGAGCGGTGACGGCTCTTCCTTCAGATTGCCGTCGAGTTGCTCGGCCGAGAGACCGAGCGCGGCCATCATCGCCTTGAGCGGACCGGCGAAGCGGACGCGGTTGAAGCGCCAGCGCTTCACCAGACGCTCGGCCGCGGTCGACTTGCCGGCGCCGGCCGCGCCGCAAATCCCGATCGTCCGCACGCGGAAGCCGGCCATGCAGCCGCCCGTGCAATTGTATTCGTGATTCTCGAATCCGCTCTGGCAATGCGAGCAGTCGCGACCGGCGATCAGCCCGCGGCGCGGCGGCTTCATCGGCCAGGCATCATGGATGACCTTCACGCCGCCCTCCTGAAACTGACCCAGTCCTCGCCGGCAGCCGTCTCCGGCTCGTCGAGCTTGATTTCCCATTTCGAGGTGATGCCGCGGCGCGGATGCACGAACCACAGCGGCTGCGAAGGCGCCTGCGGCGGAGCGCGCAGGGCCGAGCGGGCATATTCGTCCCAGCCCTTGAGCGTGCCGGCGACAATGACGCGCGGCAGCCAGATCATCTGGTGCCAGTGGCCGATGACCAGCATGTCGTAATCGAGGCCGAGCGCCGCCGCCTGCTTGCCAACCTTCGTTTCGCCCCGCGCAATCGGGCCGAGCGAGCCGATGATGCCATCCCCGCCCTTCACGCCGAGCATGTCGCCATGCATCGCCAGATAACGCTGGCCGAAGACACGATAATGCACCTCGTTGGTGTCCGGGATGTCGAAATGCAGGCGCCGGTCGCCTTCGAAGGCCCGTGCGACAAGCTGATAGATCAGCCAGTCGAAATTCTTGAAGACATAGCGCTTGAATTCCGGCTTCTGCGTCGCCCGGCCGTGGTTGCCGGAGGCGCAGGGCACATAGACCTGGCCAAAGGCGGCGGCGATCTGGCGCAGGCCCCATATCAGCAGGTCGACGCAGCGCAGGACGGTGGGCAGCACCTCTTCGGCATCGGTCTTCGCGAGCTCGGGATGCAGCCCGCCCGAGACGAAGTCGCCGAGAAGGTTGATGACGATGCCGGGATAGTCGCCCGGGCCGTGCTCCTTCGCCAGCGAGATCGTCGCGGCGATCAGCCGGCGCACGCGCGCCTCGGCGATCGTCGGGTCGAAGGCGTTTTTGCCGCCGGTCTCGGCCAGCGAGACGACCTCGCCCATATGCCAGTCGGACCAGACGGCGACAGGCACCTCCGGCGTGCCGCGTCCGCGCTTGGCACCGGGCTCGATCGTCCAGCTCGGCGGCGTGGTCGGAGCGGCAGCAAGGCGGCCGAGCAGGGTCCGCACGGCCTCGGTATCGAGATCCGCGCGCTGCTCCGCCTTGATCTGCTTGCGCAGCGCCACGACCTCATCCTGCAGGCCGGTGAGCTTGCGCTGGAGCGCGGTGTCCGGCTCGACCGCCTTGCCTTTTCCGCGCTGTCGCTCGGCGGGCGCGATCCCGTTCGGCGTCAACCCGTAGAGGGCGGCAGCCTGCCGCAGGCGGTTGGCGACCGTGCTGGCTGCAAGGCCGAGCGCGGCGGAGCCCTCCGCCAAAGCCGAGCGGCCGGCCTGGCCGCGCGCCAGCGGATAGATGGCGCCCGCCGCGATCGCCGCCTCGATGGCGCGCACGGCAGCTTCCGCCTCGGCGAGGCCGAGCGGCTTGTTCAAATGCTGCACCGACATGATCAGCTCGCCCTACCCCGGCCCGCGCCGGCTCGGGCATCCAGAACCTTGTCGAGACGATCAGCCAGACGATTGATCGCGTCGGAGATTCGCGTCTCGACCTTGGCCAGCATCTCGTCGCTGACGAAGCGCTGCACGGCCTCGATCTTGAAGGCGGCCAGCTCCCGCCCGAGGGCTTCGCAACGCTCATCGAGCCGGGCGATCCGCTTGTCGTGCTGGGCGCCTTGGAAGCGAACGACCGCGTAGCTCGAGACGATGGCGCAGATCGCCGTCACGACCGAGATGATCGTCGGAACCGAGAATTCACCCACCAGATTCATCGCACCGCTCCCTGCGCATTGACGGCGGCGCTCCGGCGCTGCTCGCATATCTCGAGATGGGACCGATCGCGGCCCCAGAGCGTGCCGACCTCGCGCGCCGTCAGGCCGCGGTCAGGCAAAGGCGCCGGCTTTGCACAGGCCGCCCGCGCCTCGGCCGGGAGAACCGGCCGGATGAACTCGAGCTTCACCACCGGCTTATCGTCCCTGGTTGAGCAGGCGGACGCGATCATGGTCGAGGCCGCAAGCATCAGCATTCGGCAAAGCCGCATTGCGGGCTTCCTTTTCGGCAAGGCTGTCGGAGAGGCGAGAGATTTCGGCGGCGGCGGCGCGGGATGCAGCGTCGGCCTTCAGGGCCTGCGCTTCGCGGGCCGCCGAGGCCTTGGCATTGGCGGCGTCGATCTGGCCCTGCCACTCGGCATCTCGCAGGGCGACGGCGGCCTTCACCGCCTTGTCCTGCAGCCGCTCGATCACGGCGAAACCGCGCCAGAAGCCGACGCCCGCGAGAAGGAGCGCCAGAGCGAAGGCCCCAGCGATGAGGAGCGGCTTGGCCGCCTTCGAGGCAAACCAGGTCGCGAGCATCACAGGCCCTCCAGGCACATGGCGCGCTCATGCTCGCGCCGGCGCGTCAGGCCGCGCATCACCATGCCGGCCGCCTTGTTCCATTTCAGGAAGGCGTCGCAGCTCGCCCGCGTGTGCCCGGCGTTCTGCAGGCGCGCGACGCTCGACTTGCAATAGGCTGATGGCCCGATGTTGTAGGCGAGAGAGAGATGGGCGACGTAGCGCGGCCCGGGCGCGGACTGGAGCGAAGGCACGCAGCGCTCGATCGCGTTTCCGAACTCGTCGGTGCGTGCGATCAGCATCGCCTTGCACTGATCGAGCGTGAAGCTCATCCCCGGCCGGATCGGCGAGCCGTCCGGCAGACGCGTCTCGCCGATGCAGGCGGTCCATGGATAGCTTTTCGTGGCCGGATCGGGATAGGCGTAAAGCTTGAGCCCCTCGACGCCGATGAAGACCGTTGTGACGGCGGCAGCGATGGCGCCGCTCTTCTTCACGCGGCTCATTGCTGATCCCCCGAGACGTCTTCCTGCTTGACGATGCGCAGCACGCTCGCGGTGAGCGAGACGACGGCGACGATGAGGCTGGCGGAGAAGCGACCATCGACAGCGTAGCTGACGGCGGCTTCGGCTGCGGACGCGAGCGCCATCAGCAGGTTGAGACGGACCGACCAGGCGTGCCGCAGCACCGCCCGCCAGTTCAGGACGAGACGCATGTCGGCCTCACTGGCACTTGCGGTTGATGTCGTGGTCGACGGCGAGGCAGTAGAGCAGCGCGCCTGCGCCGGGCGCGCAGCCGGCAAGGGGGGCGCTCAATGCGGCCGCCAGCACGGCCGCGAGGATGAGACGGGACATGGCGAGCCTCACAGGGTCAGGATGAGCAGGCCCCAGATCGCGCCGGTCGCGAGCTCGGCCAGCCAGATCGGATTGGACTGTCGCCAGCGCCAGGCGAGCTCATAGGCGCCAAGCGACAGGACGGCGAAGAGAACGCCGAGCAGCGCGCCCCACCACCCGAAGACGAGCAGGATGGGCACAGCCAACAGCATCCGGAGGAAGAAGCGCCAGTGGTCGCCACCCGCCCCCGGCAGACGGCCGAGGTCGTAGATCGAGCCCCAGGCCGGAATGCCCCAGAGGAGATAGGCGACCGCGATCGCCAGGGCGGCGAGCGGCGGCTGGGCGAAAAGTGCGACAAGGCCGAGGGCGGGCGCGACATACCAGAGTGCCCGACCACGCAGCCAGGCAGGCATCCAGCGGGCATCACCGCGCGCGCGGTTGAGCCCGGCGCTCAGCGCGAGCACCAGCGGAACTTCGAACATCGGGGTCTCCGGACAAGAAAAAGCCCGCGCGAGGCGGGCTGGTCAGGACGGACAGGACCTATCGGCCCTGTAACGGGTGATGGGTTCAGATCAGGGCCAAAGCGTCCCCGCTCCGACATCCGTGACGGCGGACGGAGATATCGCGATGTATTTTGCGCCAGTGCCGCGATTGATGCCGCCCGCGTCGTTCCACTGTGCAGCGTTGCCGATAGCACAGACGCGAGACGGAGCGCCGAACGGCCCGCCGCCGTCAGACCCGATGTGATCGGCGGTAAAGAGCGTCCGAACAGCCGGGTCGGTGATGTCGGCACGAACCTGAGTATTGAGAACGAAACCGCCCCACTGCCCGCTGAAGTTGGACGTGCTGGATCCCGAGACGATACCACCCAAGCACATTTGAACGCTTCCGGTCGCGCGAGTATAGCCAACCGAACCCGCGCCGGCCCAAGATGTGATTGAGCCTGTTCTGTCCGTGCCGTCGAGGAAGACTTTCGCCCCGTTCGCGGCGAGAGCTTGCGAGGTGTCCCACGCGATGAAAACATCACGCTCGACATTATCGCAGACGCTGACGCTGGTATTGATGACGCCGAGGGTCGTCCCGGCGTTGTTGCGCAAAGTGACCCGAATGAAGCCAGTCGTCAGAACCTGCACCACGACAACGGCGGTCCCGGCGACAGAGTTGTAGAGGCTAACGTTTGATGCTGGCGCAGCCGCAATCTTGAGCCTCGGGATGAATAGTGTTCCGGTCGGGCTATCGACTGTATCCAGAGCGCCAGCCGAGGCAACCGCGAACCTATCAGGATCGGTATGAGCGAACGCGACGACCGGGAAGACAGCCGTGGAGGCAGTCGCGACGCTCCAAGTGAACGTCTCGCCGCCGATAGTGACATTGGCGTTGACGGCGGTCGACCCGCTCGCGCTGCTGGTCACTTCAAGTTGGAGATACCGACCATCTGCGATAGTGCCGGCCGCCGATATCCAGGCCGTCGCATTCGTCCCGTTCTTGTCGTCAGCCGTGCGATACCTGACGCCGGCAGAGACCGAGATCGCGCGACTCTCAAAACAGTGAACGAAGCTCCACTCCGACGTGTAGACCGTCGAAACCGTGGCCCCGGCCACGGGCGCGAACGCGGCGAAGCTAGGCAAGCTCGGCCACGGGCGGTTTGCAGGCACACCCCAGCGGTCCAGCAGAGTGGCGGCAGTGTCAGCCGGGCGCACGGCTCCAAGCGCCGCAAAGCCAACCTTGGGGCGCAGTGCCGAGATGATTTTGTCTTCCGAATCAGCGGCGTCCCATGCCGCATCATTGGCATCGAACCATGTGCTGTAGGACGCGGTATCATTCCCCCGCCCCGCGATGACGTTGCTGAGCGCTCCAGCCGCGCCGCCGACTGCGATCAAAGCCTCAGCGAAGTTGCCATCAATGAACTGATGATCCGGGTAAGTGGTATCGCAGTTGATGTCGATTGTTGAAAGGGCAGTTCCGTTCTCTGCGGTAACGCCGGAGACGGAGTTCGTGACGAGTTCGTTTTGGATCGGTGCGTTGTTGCGAGGGTTGGTTAGAAGGGTGTTGCGGAAGATGTATGCCCACGCCGCTCCCGTGTTGGCTTCGCGGAACTGGATGCCCTTCGACGTGATGCGCGAGACGAAGAGATTATCGATGATCCGAGGCGCAAGAAACGGATATCCGTCGTTGATATCCGACATGAACATCCGCTGCGGCTGACCGCGAGCGCCTGGGCGTTGGAACCCGATGTTTCCCGCCACCAGCAAGCCGGCAATGGGGAAATTGTAACCGGGCTGTGCGGCGAAGATCTGGATCATATCGCCGTGCGGGTTCGCATTGTCCTGCGGCTGGCAGAACATGTCGGCGAAGACATTGCCGGAAATGTCGACAGGACCGTTCGCCGAGGTCGCGGCAGCGGTGTAGCCGAACGAGATGAAGTCGCCATAGGGGCGGAGGAGCTTGTTCTTGCGGATCGTGATCGAGCCGCCGTTGCCGATATGGTTGAACTTGATCAGCCCCCACATGTCGGCGAACGTGCTGTTCTGGATCGTGATCGAGCCGGTGATCGTCGAGCCGGCGCCCTTCACCGAGCCGAAGCCGTACCACGCCTGGAACAGGTTGTTCTGCGCCGAGAAGCTACCCGACGATCCGAACTGAGGGTATGTCGCGCTATCGGCCGTAGGATCGAAGGCGATGAAGCCGCGCGTCCAGTCACCACCGCGCACGTCGCAGCCGTCGACCAAGAGGCCGTTGACGTTGCCGTTCGCAGCGATCAGCGGAGGCGGCTGGCTTCCCCAGGCGGGCGGGGCAGTATTCGGTTGCACCCGCAGCTTGAGCAGAGAGACATTCTGGGCCGCATTCACATAGATCGAGCGCAGGACGTGTCCCGCGACGGATGCCCCTCGAACGATGAGCCCGGCCTTCGTGACGGTGAGGTCCGAGAAAGCCCCCCCATCTGCCAACTCGATGATCTTCCCGGCCGTCGCCGCCGAATGCGCTGCCGAAAACTCGGCATCATTGTGGACGATGTAATCCGCAAGCGACGGCTGAGGGCCTGAACTCCCACCCGTGCCAAGGGCGCCAAGCGAGACAGTCCCGCGCGGCTTCTCGCCAAGCCAGATCGGCATGGTCAGCGCTCCACCACGATCGTGGTCGCGGTCGACGCGGCCTTGCCCCAGAGCTTGAGCCCGGCCTTCTGGAAGCTGGCGCCCCGCGTGCCGCCCTGCTCCCGCGAAAGCTCGAGGCCATCGGCGCCGGCAGAAGGCTTGGCGGCGGCCGTGGTCACCAGGGCTGGCGCGCCGCCACGGATTTGCACGGCACAGTCATCGGCGGCGCCGCAATCGGCCCAGTCGGAGGCGTTCAGGGGATAGGAGGTGGCGGCCATGATATGGCTCCCATGAAAAGCGGCGCCCGAAGGCCGTCGAATGTCGGTTGAATTGCGGAGCTCAGCCCGCGAAGGCCGCGTCGATGGCAGCCTCGTTCGTGATTGCGCCCGCTTCGATCGCAGCCTTGACAGCGGCGAAGGTGGCGAAGCCGCCGTTCACATGCGCCTGCACCGCATTGCTGATTGCGATCATGGCCGTTGCGTCGACCGGGTAGGTCCCGCCATCGGCGCCATGCCAGACCGTCGACCAGTCCGCATCGGCCGCCGCGGCGACGCGGGCGCCCGTGATCATCAGCTTGGCGCGATCGTCGGTCGCGACCGGTATGCCGGCGACGGTGATGCCGCCGGTTTCCTTGCGCCAGCGGATATCGGCCGCATAGGCGACGAGCCTGACCTTGGCCTCGGCAGCAATGGCGGAGACCGCTGCCTCCAGCGCCGCGTCATAGCCCGCGAGATCGAGATCCTCCGGCAGATGCGAGATCGAGCCATCCTCGCTCTCAATCACGGTGTCCGCGCCGAGTGCGAGGAGCGCCCGAACTTCCGGTCGGTTCATGCCCATCATCAGTTTTCGACCTCGTAAAGCGTGAAGGTGGAGGTGAAGCCATCGGTCCAACCGCCGCTATCGACTGCGGACGGGTTGACGACGATCGTGGTGTTGATGGCGGTCGCCTGGCCGACGCGATATTCGATGGCGACATTGCCCTTGCTGATGCCGGACCAAGAGAACTTGTTCACCTGAGGCGTCTGATAGCTGGCGCCCGAGTTATTGTAGAGCAGGTAGTGGTTCTGGAACTGGTCCGTGCCAGAAGAACCGTTGAGCCGTGCCCGCGCATAGGTTGTCGAGTTGGTGTCGGCCAGCCGAAGGGACGGCGCAGCCTCGAAGATGAGCCGGGTCGAATCCTTCAGCTTTGGATAGGTTCCGGTCCAAAGGACAATCCCGGGATTGAGCAGGGCTGTGATCACCTGCCGGGCCGTCAGAGTATACACCCGGTAGTTCAGGATGCGGCCGCCCTCGGCCGTCAGGGCCACACCGATATCGCTCGGCAATTGCCCCAGGACGCGCAGCGCGCCGCCATAGTCGAAGACCGTATAGGCCTTGCCGGCGATCAGGTCGCCGATCGCGGGGTCGGTCCCGTCCGCCTTCTTGATCCGGCGGTCGCCACGGCCCGAGACATTGGCGTTGACGGTGGTGTCGGTGTTCGTCGCCGGCGCGACAATGTTCAGCACCCGGCCCGAGGCATAGGCTGGCACTTCGAGGGCCGGCGTCACCACCCAGGCGTTCGCGGTTCCCGTCGCCAGCGCCCAGGTCGCATGGCCGGAGGCGATGGCCTGCGCCAGCAGAAGCGGGTTGAGATTGCTGACCGCGACGCTGCTCGAGCGCACCACGCCGCGCAATTGCTTGATCAGCATGTTGATCAGGGCCGCGCGCCATTCCGTGCCGTCATCGGCGATCGGCGAGGAGCAATCGGCGAAGAAACTATCGGGGTCGCCCGGCCCATTGTTGGGGCTGAATGTCGGTTCGATCGCGGCGGAATCGGCGGCGCCGAAGGCGCCCGGCCCCCAGAGGTCGACCATTGGCAAGGCTCCTTAGATCGTCTCGAAGACGAGATCGGCATGCGCCGGCGCGATCCGGCGGATCAGGCAGACGAGCGGGTTGATGTCGGGGCCGCAATCGATGCCGTAGCCGGTGCGCATGCGCCCCATCAGGGGCTTGCGCAGCGCCTTCGCGGCATAGGACGGCGAATTCGCGAGATCGACGGCGATGCGCCAGGCAACCCCATCGGCGGCGCCGACACGCAGGGCGCCGACGCGGCCATTGCCCATCCGGCAGGATTGCGGGCGGGCGATGAATTCCTCGGCGATCGCAATCGACCAGCCGCGGCGCAGCGCGGCCGCCTCGGCATAGGCCGGAATGCCGTCGCCGACCGCGTTGACCTTCTCGCAAATGTCGGCAAACGGGTCGCAGCCATCGGGCAGGCCGTATTCCAGAGCCCAGAGGTCAAGCGTCTCGACCGCAGTCGAGCAGAAATACTCGTCGACCACGGCGCAGATGCGCCTGTCGGCTTCGCCCGCCACTTCCCCGAACGCCTCGAAGAAGGCGCCCATGGTCGAGCCGGCGATAGCGTCATGGCCGCCATGCCGCCAGGCGGCGCCGCGCGGCCGCATGGCTGCGATCGAAGCGGCAACCTCGGCATCGCTCGGGCAGATCATCGGGGCCTCAGGCGAAGGTTGGCGTGCCCGGCACGGCCGTCTGGCCCGGCGTCAGCACGATGTCGGCGGAGGGTGAGACGAGGACGTGGCTGCTCTCGCCGGTCGCGTTCGCGATCGCCTGCCAGATCCAGCTGACCGAGAAAGTCGCAGGTGTCGCCAGGAAGGGCATGGACGGATGATCGTCGGCGGAGCCTGCCACGCGGCTGTTGCGATAGAAGGTCGTTGCGACCTCCGCCACCACGGCGCTGCGGACCTCCGGCGTATCGGGCAGCAGGTTGTCGATCGTGTAGTTGACCGGGACAGCCTCGGCGATGCGAACGACGCCAAGGCCAGCGCCGGGGCCGGCGACGCGCAGGGCGCTCTCGACGGCCAGCCTGTCACTCTCGAGCGGGATGCCGTTCGGGCGCGTCAGGTCGAAGAAGGGATAGATCACGACCGTGCCGCGGCCGGCGCCCAGCGGCTCGATGAAGGCGCGGGTCACGCCCGGGACGGCGAGCGTGTATTTCAGCCAGTCGGCGGGGGCGCCTGCATGTTCGGGGAAGGCCTTCGCCAGAAGCAGGCGGGCCTTGTAAGCCTGGTTGCCCTCGGCATCGGCCGCGCCGCCCAGCCCGCTAGCGGCGACAGCAAATGTCGCCGGCCCGGTCAGGCCGCTGCTCGCGGTCAGGATCGCCCCGGCGGCGGTCGCGCCAATCGCGCCTGCCTCGCCAGCGGTGACCGGCACCGTGGCCGACCCGGCGCCGGCCAGCGTGATGCCGGCATCGACCGTAAAGCCCACTCCATCGGACCGGGCGAGCACGGCGCCGGTGGCGAGCACGATCGCGCCGGTCGCGGTGACCGTCACCGCGCCGCGCGCCGCGGTCGCCGCCTTGCGCGGGACCGGCGGCTTCATTTCCGCGCCATGGCGATCCAGCGTCGCCGGATCACTCGTCAACACGAAGCGCTGATCGGCAGCCCAGGCGAGCCGCTGATGCAGGATCGACATCTCGCCGGCGATGATCTTCGCGACCGGGTTCAGGTTGTTGCGGGCAAGCGTCGCATCGGCGCCCTGCAGCTTGCCGGTGAAGGCGCGCGCGACCCGGGTGATCAGGCTCTGCAGGGTCGGGGTGGTCCAGGCCATGCGCGCCCTACCTCATCTCTTGCCAGAGGCGCTCGAAGCGCTGGCTGTAGCGAAGGGCGCCGTCGCGCCCGTAGATCTCGGCCGCAAGCCAGACGCCGCGGCGCTGGTTCTCGATCAGGCCGGAGGTGACCGAGACCCGTGCCGCGACCTGGTCGCGCACCATCCACGCCAGCGCCTCCTCGGCATAGATCCGGGCGAGATTGGCGACCTCTTCGATTGCGACCTCGTTGGCGAGCAGCCAGAGATGGCTGCCCTGTTCTTCCGGCTTCTCGCCTTCCGGCGCATAGGCGTCGCCCCACCAACCGCGCCGGTCGACGACATCGGGCCGCCAGCCTTCGGGCGCCCGCCTGTCCGTGAACAGCGACTGGATGACGGCACCTGCCAGCGCGTCGGAGGCATCGAGGCCGCCGGGATTGACCGGGTCATTGGCCGGCGCGATGCACCAGTCGCCGAGCCCCTCCTCCTGCGACCAGAAGGTCGACCAGACGAGCGACGGCTTCTCGGCCGCCTCGCGGCTGATCGCGATGCCGTAGCTCATAGGATCGAGAACACCTTGCTGGAAAAGCCGCTTTCGGTAGCGACGCGATGGCCGCCCTCGCCGCCGAGATCGACCCGGCCGGGTGTCATCACGACCTTGAGGCCGCTGGCGAGCGAGAACTCGATGCGCTCGTCGGAGAGCGTTGCCTGCATGCCGCCGCGCTTCAGGGTGATGTCGCCGGTTTCGGCTTCGACCTCGACCCCGCCGGCCTTGGCGCGCACCTGCACGCCATCGGAGCCCTTGGCGAAGATGACGTTCTCGGAAGCGTCGTAGAGCACCGCCGAACCACCCGGCGAAGCCACGGGCCGCTTGTCGCTGTCGAAGCCGATAGCCCGCAGCCGGTCGGACGAACCGACCCGTTCGAACCATCCGGTCGAGCCGATCGGAGGAACACTCGAGAGCCCGTGGGGCTGATCACGCAGCACGCCAGTGAATAACTCCCCGCGATAGCCGCGGACGGTCAGGACTTGACCGCGCTTGCTGTCATCGACCGCGACGATCTCGCCGCGGGTGAAGGTCGAGGCCTCGCCGAACTCGGTGATCATGTGTCGTCCCCGCCGGCCTTGCCGGTGTAATCCGTGCCCTTGTTCGCCTTGCCCTTCTTGCCGCCGAAGCTGCGCGGATCGACCAGGCTGAGAATGGCCTGGGTTCCGCCGGTCGGTTCGTCGGACTGGCGCAGGCTCACCTTCTTGACCAGCATGTCCTGCACCACGTCGAGGCTGGGCAGCTCGGTGAAGACGAGGCGACCCGGCGTCCAGATCGTGCCGGCCTCATCGCGCCAGCCCGGAACCGTCACCTCGCAGGTCAACCCTTCGCCGCTGGCGCGGTCACGGTGCCATTTCGCTCGGTCACGGGCGTCCTGCTTCCGGATCAGCTCGGGCGGGACGACGATCTTGACCCGCTTGCGCTTGATCGTGTCGTCCTCGGCCTCGGCCTCGATCCGGAGATCGTCATCGCCATAGCCATCGGGCGCCTGTGCCCGCACCTTGACCTTTGAGAATTTCTTGCTGTCGTCATGAACCGCCGAAGCGTCGAGGATGTTGAGACCCTCGGTCAGGCTGCCGGCATGGCGCTTGCTGCCGGCCTTGGCGAATTTGACATTGCCCTCGGGCGTGTCGCCGATGGCGAAGCCTTCCTTGCGCGAGAGGCGGCGAGCAAAGGTATGGACGGTCTCGCCGGGGCGGATGCGCTTCACCGGCTCCTTGCCATGCTGCAGGTCGCTCTCGACCGAGATGCCGAAATTCTTGGCCAGAGCGCCGATGATGCCCTTAGCGTCCTGGTCGCGGAATTCGCCGGTGTCGTGCTCCGCGCTCGAATCGACCAGGTCGCCGGTCTTGGAGCGGCCGGCGATCGGCAGCTCCTGCTCCGCCGAACGCAGGGCGGGCGATCGCTTCTCGACATGGCCGGTCAGCAGCAGGTCGCCGCCATCGGCGCCGTAATCCGGCGAGAAACCGTCGCTGGCCAGCGCGTGGATGGTGACGGCGGGCGAGCCGCGCAGCGCCTTCAGCAGATCCGCCTGCGGCAGCTCGGGATGCTTGACCTTCGCCTCGAAATTCCGGGCCGCCTCATCCATGGCGATCTCGACCGCGATCGTCAGGGGGCGGAGCACAAGCCCCGCCACCTTCAACGTCACGATCTCGAAGGCCATGGCGGCGTGCCTCTATCAGGATGCCAGTGCTTCGAAGCGCTCCGGCAGAAAACCGGGATGAACGGCCCCGGAGCGCCGCACTAGTTCATCGGCCCGGGTGGGGTCGCCATAGAGCGACCAGGCCCAGACCAGCGCCGGCAGCGGCCGGTTGGCCGAGACGGTGATCAGCGGGGCGAGATCGGCCTCCTGGCGCTGCGCCAGTTCGGCGACGATGCCGGCCATGGCCGAGAGTCGGTCGAGCAGGTCGAGCCCCGCGCGACCGATCCGGCCGAGCGCATCATCGAAAACCGCCATCGCCTCGGCCCGCGCCGCCACGGCCTCGGACCGGTCGGCATAGGTCCGGCGGGCCTGCGCCTCACCCAACGCGAGCGCGCGGGCAGTCGCGGTGATCGCCACGGCAAGCGCCGCATTCTCGGCGATCGTTACCGCCGTTCCGCGGCTGACCTGGGCCGGCGCCGCATCGGCGGGTGGTCCCAGATCCGAGAGAACCCCGGCCAGCAGGCCAGGGTCGGCCGCATCGCCGATCGCGATGGCGACCGCGGCAACCGATCGGCCGAAGCCGGCCGGATCGTCCGACAGGGACGCGAGCGCCACGGTGGCCTGCGTCAAGGCGGTATCGACCGGCCCCTTCGCCTCGGGCGAGAGCCTGAGCAGGTCGGCAATCGCCGCCATGTCGCCGACGATGCCGGCGCCGGCCTCGATCGCCGCCTCCAGCACCGTGATCGGCAGACCGACGATCTGCAGGCCGGCCAGGGCGAAATCGGCCAGGGCATCCGCCACCGGCCCCGCCGCAGCGAACAGGCTGGCGATCAGGGCGTTCGGCGAGAGACGGATTGGCGAGAGATCGGGCTCGGCCACCGCCTCGATCGAGACGGTGAGATACCCGAGCTTCTCCTTCGAGAACTGCCGCTTCGCCTTGGTCAGGCGCACCAGCCGCGCACCGCCGACCGGCAGCACCAGCAGGCCGCGATGCCGGGTCTCGGCCGCGGCAAGCAGAGAATCTGCCACCGCCTCGGCAGCGTCGCCGACCAGATAGGCCTCAATCTCGTATTTGCGGGCGTTGGGGCCGAAACTCTCGTTCAGCCAGGTCCCGTTCGGGATCGTCGGCGATGCGACCCGGTGGCCCGCCTCGTCATCGGCGCTGTCGACATGGAAGCCGATGCCGTTGAACGAGGCGCGGCGCAGCCGGCGCGGATCAAAGACCATTATTCTGCCCCCTGCCTCCCGGTCGGGAGGCCGCTGACGCTCATGGACGGCATGCTGAGCGACGCCAGATCCTGGCGAAGCCGCGCGACCTTGCCAGACAGTCGGTCGATCGACCCTTCAGCGGCGACGAAGCCGGCGGAGATCTCGCTGCCAGCCGTTTGCGCGGCGGGGCCGAGGAGGCCGAAGGACGATGCCGCCGCCTCGCTCTTGGATTTGACATCGTCGAGCGCCGCGATCGGTGCGAGACCGCCGCCGGCGAGATCCTTTGGCCGAACCGGCGGCAAGACCTTGCCCTCGCGTCCGCCAGAGAGCGGCTTACTGCCGGCGCCGATGCCGCTGAAAGCTCCGGCCCGTCGAGCCTCCCGCGCTGCTTCGATGACGTCGGCAAATTCCGGAGAGTTCGATGTCAGCGAGGAGCCAGGCAGGGCGCCGAGGCGACGAAGCTGATCGCGCGACCAGGCATTATCGCCAGCCGCAATGCGGTCCATGAACGACTTCTTGTTGGCTTTGTCGAAATACGACAGGTAGCCCTGCTTCTTTTCCTTCGACTGGAGCGCCTCCAGCGCCTTCATCGTGGCGGCGCGGCTGGTGTCGCCCGTGACGAAATCCGACCAGGAGCCCTTGTTGGGGTTGGTCACGCCTTCGAGCGTCTGGGAGTCGACGAAACCCTGCCAACCCTCGTTATGCTCGCGCAGATCCTTGCCGACAGTGTCCGTGGCGAGCTGCTTGACGGCTTGGAGAAAGCCCTTCTCGCGAACTGCTATCGTAGCGCGCTCCAGCGCCTGGGCGACGCGATCGAGATTGTCGGCGCCAACCTGAAGGCGGGTTGATCCAAGCTCCAGCGCTAGGCCGCCAACAGCGGTCTTCGCGCGGTCGGTGGCCTCGGCGAACCGGTCGAATTTGGCCTGCGCATCGTCAGAAACGCGGGCGAAGTCAACATCGATCGTCCCTTTCGAGCCCTTCAGCTTTTCGCGAAGCTCGACCATCTTCTGCATGTCCGCCAGCAGCGGCCGCATGCCGCGCTGCACTTCCATGTCCGAGAAGAGCTGCGGCAGCTTCGACAGGTCACCCTTTAGAGCCTTGTTCGACAGATCGACGAAGACGTCGAGGAGGTTCTTCCCCTCCTTACGCGCCTTGGTCATCTCCTTGCGGAGATCGATACCGAACTTGGAGAAGCGCTTGACCGTCTCGTCGCTCTCCATCTTCGAGAAAATGTTTTGCGCCGAGCTGGCTGCCTCCTCCGCCGAGCCGGTACCGCCGCGGATAACCTGGAGCATCGCGACCAGGTTTCGCAGGCCGCCCTGCCCGGACTGTCCCAACGCCTTGAATGCCGGGAGCATCGAGGGAAGGTAACGCGCCATATCCTTCAGCTCGAACTTGCCGAGCTTGCCGCCCATGGCGAGCGTGTCCTGCGCTTCCTGCAGACCCTCGACCGCGATCTTCATGTGGTCGATCAGGGCGGTCGAGGAGTTCGCGATGTCCTCGACACCGGCGCCGGAGGCCTGGGCCGTCCGCAGCACCGAAGGCATCATCTTCATGGCCTCGGAGAATTCGCGGCCCGAGGCCGTGATCGCGTCGAGGCCTTTCTGAGCCGGATCGAACAATGTCGCCGTTTCGCGGGCGAGATTGCGCAGTTCGACCGTGCCCTTCCGAGTCGCTTCCGCCGTGGCATCGCCCGTAATGCCGATCCGGGTCATCGATCGATCGACCTCGGCGAAGCGCTTCTGCGCCTCGTTGAGGCCGCGAATGATGCTGGCACCCGCCAGTGCGCCGCCTGCCGCTGCCATGGCGCGGGCCGCGATCGATTGGAACGCAGCCATGCCCTTCGATTGCTGAGCCCGGAACCGATCGAGGTCGCGAGCAGCGGCGGCGAGGCCCGGGCGCAGCTTGTTCTGCGCCGTCAGGAGGGCCTCGGCCCGAACCGCGACAACCATGGATCACCCGTAAAGTTCGGCCCAGCGCTTCAGGGCCGGCAGGCTCATTGAAGCGAACTCCCGAGGCGTTACGCCGGCGGCAGCGAGGGCGCGGACGCGGGCTTCAACCGCATCCGCGCGTTCTTGAAAAAATCGAGAACCGCCTCCTCGATCAGCATGCCGAGGGCGGCATCCCGCTCGCGGGCGATGATATCGGCGTCGTGCTCGGTGATGAGCTTCCTGATCCATTGCAGGAGCAGCGGCCGGTCGACATAGGGCGTACCCAACCCGGCATCGTTGTAGATGAAGCCGCGTGGATCGCCGATCTCCCAGATCTCGCCTGCAGTCGGCGGACGCAGGAGCAGCGACGACACGGCAGTGCCGCCGATAGCGACGATCGGCGCGGAGAAATGGATGCGGACAGACCCGTCCGGCAGATCCTCCCGCCGCGGAGCAGGCGCGCTCACCGAGCCACCGCCAGGAAGCTCTCGGCCGTGATGGTGAGACCGGAAAGCTCGCCGGTCATGGCGTCATCCTGCGGATCACCGGTGAAGACGGCGCGGCCGAAATGGTAATCCATCTTCTCGGTGTCGTGCAGGAAGACGACATCGACCTTGTCGAGCGTCAGCAGCGCATCGACATCGATCGGGTTGCCGTTCGTATCCTTCGAGGCGAGCGACAGGCCGGTCCGATAGCCCTGAACCGTGAAGGTACGGTCGACCGTCCCGTCGGTGTTGGTGACGGCCTCGGCGGAGAGCCGGCTGGGATTGCGGGTGAGAGAGCCGCGAAGGGCCAAGTTCTGGCCCGTGGGCAGGCGCAGTTTGATGATGCCGCCGTAATTCGACATGGGCGAGCGCTCCGGATGAAGAAAGAAGGAGCCCGCCGCCGCGCGGCGGGCCTATGCGGATCGCCTGCCGTCAGGCCGCGGCGGGGTACTGCGCGTAGAAGGTCGCGTTGGCCGCGAGGATGTCGAGCGGGTTCACCCGGTCGAGCGACATCGCGATGTTGACGCGCGCCGGATTGGAGGCGTCGATCTCGGTCTTCACGCGCTTCGCGAAGCCCGGCTTGTCTTCGAACAGGCCGCGATCGACCAGGTCGCCATAGAGCGAGATGCAGTCCGCCTTGATGTCGTCCGGCGTCACGATCGTCGGCAGGTTGGACGGGTTAGCCCGCGCCAGCGCCTTGTTGGCGTTGCGGGTGGCAAGGCCCGCGCGCATGTAGCGCAGCCCCAGCATCACCTGCGCGATCGCCTGGATGTCGCGGAACACCGTGTCCGGCATATCCTGCGCGTTCACCTGCTGCGTGGTGATGAGCTTGTCGACCACCACCTGGCCGGTGCCGTTGACCTTCCAGGTCGAGATACCCGAGCCGTCGAGCGTGTTGCGCACCGCATAGTTCGGCCAGACCGAGCGGTCGCGCGGCGCGCGGATATCCTCCAGCGCCAGGTCGCTCTGGTTGCGGGCGGCGTTGCCGTTGGTATCGTCGGTCAGCCACGGCAGCACACGCGCCGCATACTGCGCCACCCATTCCCAGCCCGGCGTCGGCGAAGCGACGCGGCCGATGATGGACAGGTGACGCTCACGCTTGCGGCCGAGGCCCAGCGAGGTCTGGGCGCCGGTATTGCCGGTATTCACCGTGATGTAATGCCCGTAGAGCTGCGCATTCCAGGCCCAGCGGCCGGAAACATCGGAAAAGGCAGCGACGGCCGCGTCGAGATTGGCGGTCTCGACGAAGGGCGAGATGATCCAGTCCATCGGCATGTCGCCAAGCGCCGCCAGAGCCGCCGCGATCGAGGCCGTGCCCGTCGCGGGGACGGTCTGGGCGATGGTCAGGCCGGAGGCATAGGCGTTGCCGGGCAGGCTGGGGTCCGCGAAGACCTCGAGCTCGTTCATGGTCGTGCCGGCATGGCGCGCCGTCAGCGTCACCACATTGGTGCTCGCCGAGGCGGTGACCGGCAGATAGGCCAGCGTCAGCGGATCGACATAGGCGTTGATCGCGGCGGCGATGGCCGTCGCGGTCTGCGCGGCGGTCTCGCTCGCGGCCTTCGCCACCGCGACCTTGCGGCCGGCGATCTCGATCACGCCATCGCCCGCGGCGGCGGCGAGAGAACCGACCGTGGCGGTCCAGGCGCCGGCAATGCCGGTGACCGGAATGGCGACCAGATAGAACTTCTGCACCGGCGCGGCGCGGCGCGCCACGCGGAACATCTCATAGAGCTGCGAGCCCGGGCCGGCGAGCGCGGCGGCCTCGCCGATCGTGGTGCAGAGCACGGGGGTGTTGTCGGCGAGCGAGCCGGCGGCGGACTTGTGACCGAAAATCACGCCATAGCTCTGGGACTCGTACTGCCCGCCGGAATTGATCTCGAAGAAGGTGCCGGGCGCGATCAGGCCGCTGCCCGGAATGAAATTGAACAGCGTCGCCATGCGCAGCGCTCCGGTTGATGGGATGGGTTCAGGAATTCGGTTTGGCCGGCTTCACCGGCTTGCCCTCGAGCAGCGTCCCGTCGGCGAGCAGCGTCGCGAAGAACGGATCGACGGACGAGACCTCGAAGGGCTCGGCCGGGAGCGTGCTGCCGGGCTTTCCCGGCCACGGCACGCGCGCGGCCTTGTCCGCCAGGACGACGGTCTTGGTCAGGCTCATGGGGCGCCTCGTCTACAGGGTGATGGAGCCGCCGAGATCGCCGACGGGCGGGGTCTGGCTGGGATCGGCAGGCGGTGGCGGCGGATCGTTGCCGTCGCGCCGAAGATTGATGGCCAGGCGCATCTGGTTCAGCGCCGGGAAATCGGCCGGACGGCCGATCAGGCTGCCCAGCATGGTCGCGATCTTGTGGCCGTAGCTGCCGACTGGAAGGTCGCGGGCAACATATGACAGCGGCGCAGGCAGATAGTCGAAGGCCGGGGCGCCGCTCGGCACACCGGCCGGCCAGCGCTCCTCGCGGAAGATCGAGCAGGCATATTCGAGGCGCCGAGCCGAAAGGCGCGTCTCGGTATCGCCGTCGCGATAGGGATGGCTTTCGACTTCGCGGATCTCGCTCAGCACATAGCGAAGCGGCCCGCTCATTCGCGCATCGGCCAATCTCTGGCCGATCTGCGCCTCGATGAGGTCGAGCGTCGATTCCGCAGCCGCATCCGTCGGTCCGACAGCCTGCAGGGCGGCGCTGTCGCCATCCTGAACTGCCACGGGCACCATGATCTCGAAGGCAAGGGAAACCATCAGCGGCGTCGAATTATGCGCCACGGTGACGTCACCGATGCCGCCCTTGATCGCCGTCTCGTCGGTCATCACTACGATGAGCGGCATCGTCGGATCGACATCGGCCAGCGCCGTCGGGCTCATCTGCGTGTCGAAGACCTGGCGACCCGCAAAGGTCGGCCAAGCCGGGCTCGCAAGACGCTCCTGGGAAAACGGCGCCAGAGTTTCGATGACGGCGAGGCGCAGCGCCGTGCGAGCGAGCATCATCCGGAAACCCTCGTCAGGCCGAGATGAAGGCCGGCGAGCCCGTCGGGCATCGGCTCGGCAATGCGGTAGCGAACGTCCGGACGGTCATCGAAGACGATCTCGTCGCCTTTGCGCGGCACCCATGAGAGTCCGCAATGCTTGAGCGTCGCGACGATACGGAAGCCGGCCGAGGCGACCTTGAACGCCCCTGCGGGGGTCGGAAGTCCCTGCCCGCCGATCTGGACGCGTTCCGACCATTCCGACCGGATCATGGTCACGCCGGTGAGGATCGGCCGGTCCGGATCTTCCTCGGGCAAGGCGTTGACGCTGCCGGCCGGGCGCATCGGGAAGATGCTCGCGCAATCGCCGAACAGCACGCCAGCGGTGTCGAGCACCATGGCGTCGAGCTCGTCGAAGGCGGACATCAATACCCCCTGAGCGCGGCGAGCAGCGCTTCCTTCATGTGATGCGGCAGCCGGGCGGAAGCGTCGCGCTCCCAGGCCCGGGTGAACGGGCGAGATTGCATCGCCTCGGGCACGCCGGGGCCTCGCGGCCGCGACAGCGACCATTTGCCCTTACCGGTCCGCTCCCAGACCGCATGCGAGATGCGGCTGCGCTTGCGGCGGGGGAACTTGCCGGAGAGGTAGAAGCTGCGCGGGACGAGCTTGCGGGTGCCGAGCCAGTGCACGGTGGCGCCTGCCTGGGTTTCCTTCGGCTGATACCAGATCAGCGGCAGGCCCCGGCCGAAGCCGGCCATGGAGAAGGTCAGCGTCGTCGCATTGGCTTTGAGGATCGAGGTATAGCGCTTCACCGCCTGGGTGACGGTGCCCTTGGCGTAAGGATGCTTTCGCAGCCCCAGCACCTCGCGGATATTGCGCTTGCCGGCATTGGCGGCGGGCGTGCCGGCACGGTTGAGGCCGCGCGCGATCGCCCGGTTCGCCTTCGGCCCTGCCGCCATCACCAGGGCGTCGAGCCCCTTCATGGTGATATCGGTGCGAACCTGCAGGCTCATCGGGCGCCCTCGCCTATCTGCGCCGCGCCAGGGCGGCCTGCGCCGCCTGCGCGACCTTGCCGGCCACCTTGCCGAGATCGACCCGGGCCGAGGCGGCGGCGGCTCTTGCCGCTGACCCCACCTCCTGCCAGGCCCCGCGCACCGCGGCCGCGCCGGCGCGGGCGAGATGCTCGCCCCGCTCGGCGCACCCGCCGCAGGCCATCAGGCGACGCCGTTGAGGCGCACCGGAAGGGTGGCGTCGCCACCCGCGGCCGCGGCAAGGCCGGCATGGATGCCGGCCACCACGTTCGAGCCGACTGTGGTCGTGATGCTCTTGGCCGTATCGTCCCAATAGACTTTCGCGCCGGGCGCGGGCGTGTTCGCAGCCGTCTTCGGAAGGGTGAAGGTGCCCTTCAGGTCGAGGATGGATTTCTGGCCCTGGATCGCCGAATGGCGCACCACGCCGAAGATGGCACCGAGCAGGAAGCCCTGACCGCCGACCACGCCACCCGAGGGGGCGAGGAAGTCGATGGCATCAGCTTCGGACTGAACCGAATTCTTCATGGAGAATCTCCGGATTGCATGACAGGGCTTTGGAAATCCCGCCGGCCGGGCCAGCGGGATCGGTCAAAGCCCTTTCGAGGGGGAAAAGGCGCCGGTCAGGCACCCACGTTCTTGTAGCCGCCGCGGAAGTCGATCGCGCCGCAGCCGAAGTCGTGCTCGAGACTGAAGCTCACGCCCTGGATGCCGAACGGCGTCTCGGTGCGGAAGCGCGGGGCGGTGTAGCCGTCGAGCAGGCCCCATTCGAAGTTCGGAACCTCCGCCGGAGAGGCGAAGAGATACCAGGCATTGCCGACGATCTTGGCGGTGACCTCGACCTCCAGCTTGCCCGAGAACGGGTTGATGTTGCCGACCTGCTGCGCCTGGATCGGCGCGACGAGCTGCTGCGCCTCCAGTTCCTTGTCGGGACCAACCAGGAGGATCACCGCCGAGATCTCGAGCTCGGAACCGTCCTTCGACTTGCGCTTGCGCAGCGCGGCGCGGCCGAGCGCAACCGAGTTGACGGTGATGGCGGCGTTGGCCGCGGCCTTCGAAGCGTCCGTGGTGTTGAACACCTGCCGGGCCGTGTCGTTCAGGGTCGGGCCGTCGTTGTTCGCGCCGGAGAGCATCATCGCGTAGAAAGTGCGATCCTCGAAGCGAGCGACGGCGTTGCCACGGTCGTTCAGTACCTGAACAAGGCCGTTCAGGCGATCGTTGACCAGCATCTGGCGCGAGAAGTCGACCCGCACGCCATAGGCTTTGACCGCGGTCTTCTCCTTGCTCTCGGAGAAGGTGCCGGACTTGATCTCGCCGCCCTCGGGGTTGACCTCCTGCAGGTCCGGGAAATCGCCGACGCGGATCGTGTTGTGATCGCGGAAGTCGGCATAGCTGCGCTGGCGAGCGATCCGACGATAGGTCGGCTGGGCCAGCGCGTAGCGGGCGGCCAGGGCCGAGTTCAGCGCGCCTTCGAACAGGATCGGGAAGTCGGTCGTGGCGTGGAAGGCCCGGCGGATGATCTCCTCGCGTGCGCCGAAGCCCATCGGGACGCGGCGCTCGCCGAGACGTTCGGCAGCGAGTTCGACCAGGGCAAGGCCCATGTAGCCCCGCGCGGCGTCACTGGGCTCGCCTCGGCCGGCCCCAGCCGGCGCGAGCTGGATCGTCAGCGCCTCCTGCATCGCGGCGCGGCGGGTCTCGGTCTCGTCGCGATCGATACGGACATGGCTCGTCGGCGTCTGCCGGCTGGCCAGCGCGGAGAAGGCAGCGGCCCGGAACGCCTCGGCCGTGGTGCCGGCGTTGATGGCCTCCTGCGCTTCGTTGCCGGTATAGCCGGCGCGGCGCGCGACCTCGAGGATATCGTTGGCACGCTGGCGATCGGCTCGCAGGGCGGCACCATTATCCGGCTGGGCGGCCTGGCGCGCCTCTTCGGTGGCGATTTCGCCGCGGATCTGCTCGGCCTCGGTCAGAAGCCTCCCATGCTCCTCCTCGATCGCACGAAGCGCATCGGCGGCGAGGCCGTCCTTGACCTCGGCCATCTTGGCATCGGCCTTTTCGGTGACCTCCTTGAGACGCGCCTTCAGTCCGAGGATGACGGGCGAGGCCTGGATGGCGGTCTGCAGCCAGGTCGGATCGGCGTGGCGGAAGGACAGGCCGGAGAGCGGCGCGGCCAGAGCCGCATCGGAGGCGAAGATGGTGACGGCGACAACCGCCGCCAGGGCGCAGAGCGCGCCCACGAAGAAGCGACCCTTCACGGTCATGGTTTCACTCCAGTGGGTCCGGGACGAATGGGAGCGCCGCTCCTGCCGTCCCGGGACGTGCAGGGGGCAAAGGGGTTCAGGCCGCGAACTGACGGCGCCGCATCTGCATGCGGGTCAGCGCGGCCGAGGCGGCGAGCGGGGCAGCCAAATCGACCGGGTAGCGTGCAACCTGGTCGAGGGATCGGACCTGTGCGCCGGGGTCGGCGGGGATGGTCACGAAGCTGATCTCATAGGGCGTCCAGCGCTCGACCATGCGCTTCTCGACTTCGCCCTTCTTCTCGGCCTCGATCACGCGGGCGCGGTCGATGGAATAGCCGACTGAGATGTTCCGGATGATCCGGTCCGTCACCAGGCCGAACATGCGATCGGCGGCCTTATCGATCTCTGCTTTCGGGAAGCGGATCGTCGCCATTCCCTCGCTGCCCTCGATCCAGGCACGCTCGACGACGCCGACCTGCGAATAGGACGAATACATCGAGTGAGAATCGAGCGCCGGAGCACCGCGCGCGAGCCGCGAGAGGTCGATCGCGTCGCGACTGACGACCAACACCTCGTCGAAAGGCACCGAACTATCCCAGCCGGTCCAGCGCCGACGGCGCACCGAGGCACCGGTCGTGAAGATCACGTCCACCGTGCGCGCCTCGATGTTGATCGAGCTGTCGATGATGCGGGTGCGCGCGCTCGACGTGTCGATGTCGTCGGTCTGGAGCGGGAGCCCCTCCGGAAAGCTACGCATCGTCATTGTCGGATTCCTGGGCGGGCGAAGCCGCGTCGGTGATGGCTTGCCCAGTGCGCGAACGCTTGCGGGCGTCGATATCGAAGATCAGCGGCATTTCGCCGGCGTCGACTTCCTTGAAGAACTCGACATATTCGGCGACGACCTCGCGCCAATCGCGCCCCCAAGCTCCCAGGAAATCCTGCGGAGACATGCGGCCGGCGCGGACGGCGAGGATATCGGCCTCGAGGTCCTTCTTCGGATCGACCGGCTCAAATGCCGGCATGATGTAGTGTCGGCGATAACCCTTCGGCCGCGCTGGCAACCGTCCCGCCATAATCGCGCGATCGAGAAACCTCTCGACGATGCGGTGGATCACCTGCGGTACCAGCATATGCCACTGGTCTTCCGTGACCTGCCGGCGCTGGTCGGTGAGGCCGGCTTTGAGCGAAGAGTAGTTCGCCTGACTGAGATCGCCGGTCAGTTGGTGATAGGTCAGGCGCACCCCGACCGCGAACCCCATCAGGGTCGAGCGGCTGACCGGCTCGAAAGCCGTATTCGATGCGGGAACGAACGGCTGAACTTTTTCGCCGATCCGCAGATAGTGGACCATGCCCGGGCGGATTCGTTCGATCCGATCCGAAGCCTTGTCGCCGGCATTCTTCACAGAACCGCCGATGCTGGTCGCCGAATCGTTCGATTCGACAACTAGGCCGATCGAAGCTTCCATTCTGGCCTTGACGACCAGCGCATCCATGAGGTCCGCGAAGTCGCGGCCGGTCATGAGGACCGGAGCGAAGAGCGGCACGCCGCGGACCTGCCCGGGGCGCTCGCGCCGATACAAATGGCAGACCTCGGCACGCGGCGTCAGAACGCTTTCCGGCAGGCCGGAGCGCGGCAGGCGCTGCGGTTCTCCCGGGATGTCGCGATGCAGCCAGTAGCCCAGCCGCTGATCGTGATCGCCAAGCTCGACACCCAGGCGAGCCCGGCTCGCGCGGGGCAGCAGCGAGGATGCGTCCCGGCTTTCGTCGATCAGGTCGCCCTCGCCGACATGCAGCGCCAGCGGGACGTCTCGACCTTCGTTCATGGGTCGGTCGAGCATCCTGACGATGCTGTCCCCTCCCTCGAGCTGCGCCCGCACCATCAAGGCAAGAAGGCCCGTGAAACCGGTCTCCTCCTCGATGTCGCAGGTCACGACCCAATCGTCCCAGAGCTTCTGGACAACCTTGTCAATCTGCTTCGAGCCGGTATCGAACCGCACTGTGAGGTCCGGGGTCACGATATGTGACGCGAGCACGTTGATCGCCCGAGACCCCAACCAGGTGTTGCGCACCAGCTCCCTCGAGCGAGCGCGCAGGATCGGCAGAGCGCGCGATAGCGTCGCATTGGCGGATTGCTCGCCAACGCGGAAGCTGCTCTGGCGGCGGCCATTCTGGGCACCGTCATAGCTTCGCGAGGCGTCGAGAGCCTGGCGGGCCATCTCGCGCCGATAGCCCGCCTCGGGCGAAATCCAGCCGATCGCCTTGTCGAGGAGGTTCATGGGGCTCAATCGCGGCTGTATTCGGTGATGGCAAATCGAGGCGGAGCGTTTGCGCCGGCCACTTCGGCTTCCATCTCGGCGAGGATCTGCCAGAGCTCGGCGAGTGTCCGGTTTTCCAACCGACGCTTAGTCTCACCCGAGCCGTATTCGATGACCTTGGCGCCAGTCGCGATGCCGCGCTTCAGCTTATCGATATCGGCTTGGGTCCAGGCCATGGCTCACCAGTTGGCACCACGGCCCCCCAGCCAGTCATCGGCAGGAGGAGGCGGAGCACGCTGCTCGTCGGGTTGCGTTTCGGCGGTGAGGATCGGCGGCGAGAACAGATCCCGTCTCGTCACTTCGACCGGAAGGCCGCGATGGCGAGCAAGTGCGGCCCATTCGTCGGCAGTCATGATCGAGATGCCGAGATACTCGGCCAGCGCCATGTTGTAGATGCGATCGTCGAGGAAGTGGTTTTCGCGCAGATCGACCCAGCGCTTGCCGGACGGTCGCCCCCTCACCTTGATATCCTCGAGGTGAGCGGCACAGAGCTGCTTGAAATATTCCTCGTCGGTCCACATGCCGAAATGGCAGTAGCCCGGGGGCGCCTCGTCGAGATTCTCGCCGATGCGCTGCTTGCCGAGATCGAGATAGAGCCCCGATTTTAGTGGCCAGGTTCCGATCGGCCAGACCTTGGCGCCCTGCGTGATCTTGCGGCCGCCGAGGTCGATATCCTGCAGGCTGGGCGTTCCGATCGCCGGCTTGCCCCAGCCCTGCAGGCCCTTGATCGCCAGCACCATGTCGCGCCCAGTGTCGGGATGCGGCGTCTGGTTGAGGCGAACCCAGCTATAGACGACATTCGACCGGTAGCCGGAATCTATGCCGAGGACGTCCAGCGTGCGCTGGCCACCGAAGGCATCCGGGAAGCGCCGATCGAGCGTCTCCGCCCGCAGCTGCGCGAAGACCGGAGCATCGGGGCTGTCGGTATCGCCCGAAATGTAGCGGGCGTCGATCAGGTACGAACGCCGATCGGCGGTCCAGGCGACGATTTCCAGCCAGATACCGCGCATCTGCACGTCGGCTGACGCCGTGAGCAGGAGCGCATCATCCGGGATGTGCCCGCGCAGCAGGTGCGGCTCACGCCGCCCCATCAGGCGCTTGTGGTCCGGCACATCGGCCAGGATCTTGTAGGGCAGCCCGAGGACGAGCTTCTGGAAATCCTGCAGCGCGACGCCGGAGCCGCGGGTGTTCTTGTAGTCTTCTGCGATCGCCTGATAGCTCATCATCAGCGAGATGAAGGCGTCGATATGGAAGCCGGGATGCCGGCCTTCGTCCGGCTTCTGCGCGATCCAGCAGGCGCCGTTCTCAGGCTGAAGCTGGATGCGCCGCTCGGCTTCAGAAATCTGGTGTCCGCAGGCCTCGCATTCATAGGTCGTCAGGGCCGGGTTGGCCTTGTTGATCCGGAGCTGCTCGAAGCGATGGCGGAACAGCACCCCGCAGGACGGGCAGGCGATGTGCCAGTAGCGCTGGTCCGACAGCTTGAAGCTGCGGTCGATCCGGCAATGGCCTTCGAACTCGTCGGCGTCGGCATTCTCGCCATCGAAACCGAGATCGGCCTCAGGTGTCGAGATTTCGAGGATTTTCCAGTCGCCTGTGCCTCGAAATGAGGTGAACCGGCCGAAAAACAGCACCTCCGGGTCGCCAGCGCCGGGAATAACCTGCCATTTCGAGACCTCGTCCTTGACCCCCTTTTTCGTGGTCACAGACGAGAGATCGGTCTGCGAATTGGCATTGGCCAGGAAGACCCGACCATCCTTGGCGAAAACCTTCTCATAGGTCGTCGAGGACGCGCCGGCCCGCGAGACCTGGTCCACTATCAGCTTTTTGCCGATTTTCCGCTGCCACTTGTCGATCAGCGGCTGCAGCTTGGCCGAATTGACCTTGCGCAGCGCGTCGATCGCCGGCGCCGCATAGATCATGTTCGCCGGCTCGCGGTCGGCGCAGTACAGCACCCAGGCGAGCGAAGCGATCGAGGCGCCCGACTGCTGGCTCTTGCGGACCGTGACCAGATTGCACGGATGGTCCTCGGTCAGCAGGTCGAGGATCTCGACCATGTAGGGCGCGCCACTGGCATCCCAGAGCTGCCCCGCGGCCGGCCCGTCGACCAGGACGATGTTCTTCGAAACCCAGTCCGACACGCGCATCGGCTGTGCCGGGCGGATCGCCACAGCCAGCCTCGATGCGGCCAGGCGTGCGGCGCCGGGATGCGAGAGACTGGTCGGCGCCTGCATGGGTGCGGGTGGCGCTCGACCTCAGGCGTTGGGGGCCTCGGGCGGCAGCGCGTCATCCTTCTGCGGGGCGCTCGTGGCGATGCTGGCGCACTGGTCCGCGATGGCGGTGCGCGTCTGCGTCGTCAGGCGCTTCAGGGTGATCCTCAGCTCATGCAGCCCGCGACCAGCCGCGGCGGCGATCGTGTCGGTATGCTGCAGGAGGTCGACGGTCCGGCCGATATCCTCGGCCAGGCGCGTCAGGGCGTCGATCATCACGTCCATGCGGACAAGCTGACCGCTCTCCTCGGCGAGGCGCAGGCGCAGCAGCTCGGTCTCGTGGACGAGCTTGATGCGGCGGGCGCCGTCGAGTGTGGCGTCGGAGCCGGGCTCGCGCCCGGGCTCCAATGATGGCGGGCGATCCGTCGCACCGCCGCTGGTGACCTTGCTCGCGTCACCGAAGCGACGGCGCAGGTCGTCGAAATGCACGATGTTGACGGCGCAGACCCTGCCGCGTCCGTCGCGGGTGACTTCGAGGCTGTGATGCTCGACCAGCCGCGCGACCTGTTTCGAGATCGCTTGCCGGGAGACGTTGTCACGCTCCGCGATCGCCTTGAGCGACAGCATCACCTCGCTGGCAACCGCCGTCATCCGTCTGACAACCCTGTCAACCCGTAGGAAAAACCAGTCTCACTGGAAAAACCCCGCGCCGCTAAACCGTCGCGGGGTGGGGTGGCCGGGGAAGGACCCGCGGTCGGTCGCCGTGAAACATTTTCGTGAAACATCGTTCAGGGTTGAAGTATGTTTCACATCCGGTGTTTCACGATCGGTCGGGGCCGGTCGATGGGGTCACATGGCGCCCTCCCTCGGCCCGGGCCGGGAACGCAAACCGCCCCGGCGCTGGTGCGACGGGGCGGCTCAGTTCCCTATTGGGATGCTCCGAACATGCCACAAGAGGGTGCGGCCGTCAAAGGAGGCGATTGCTTCGCTATCTCAATGGGTTATACCGCATTGGATTACCGTGTTTTCAGGCCGTTGCGGCGTGGGAAACGAACACTTCGCCTTTCGATCCCCTATCCCATGGCGTAGCGGGACTGACAGGGCCGCTCACGGCGTGCTTGAGCAAAGCCCCCTCCAGCGCCACAGCAAGCAGGCCGAGCGCCGCATGCCAGGTCGCATATACCGAGCGGGCCAGCATGATCCCGGCCCGCTCAGCCCGGACGGCCTCGCTCGGCCGCCCCTTCACTACCGGCATCGGCCCACCATGATCCGGCCGCGTGCCGTTGCGGGCATGCTCGATCACCATCGCGGTCAGGTATGGCTCATGCAGCCGCGACCACGCATCCGACTTGCTCAGCACTCCCTCACGGACGGGCCGCACCAGCCACAGCCCCGTGGCCGCATCCTCGACGCGCCAACCCTGCTCGGCGATCTCCGAGCGCTTCCACGCCTGCGGCTCGTCGCCCTCGGCGCCCTCGATCAGCCACTCCGACAGCGCCAGCACATGGTCGTGCACGACGAGCAGGTCGTCCGGCGTCGCCGCGGCCATGGTCTGGAAGCCCAGCATCTTCGCGGCCGGGCCGCTGTTGTCGATGATGGTGCCGAGCTGCAGCGCCTGCATCGCGCCGACGAGCGAGCCATTCGGCTTGAAGCGCGGCATGCCGAGCACGGCAGCCGGCGTCACCTTGTCGACGCGATACTGGGCATAGGCCCGGTGCAGCAGCGCTTCGATCCCGATCGTCTCTTTTGCCATCAGAGCAGCCCTTTCGCGGCTAATGGAGGGTTGTGGAGGGTTGATGGAAGGTTTGAAAGAACTATACATCGGAAATAGCTGTTCATAATCAGATACTTGAGGCGTTTGATGGAGGGTATGGAGGGTTTGAGAGGGTCTAGACGCATGAGAAATAGCTCCAACCCCGAACCCCTTTGAATACGCATACGGGCACGAGAAACCCTCCAGACCCTCCACAGCGCTTGCCATGTCATTGAACCGAAACCGAAAACCGCGATGGAGGGTCGGCCGAAACCCTCCATGAACCCTCCACAACCCTCCACGAAATGGACGGTCATGGACGGTCCGAACCGGTGTCATCGGGGTTGCGGGGCCGGTAGGTTCGCGCCGGGATGTCGTGCAACTCGATGTCGAGATAGACTTGCCCGGCAGCCGTCTTCGCCCGCTGGAAGCGCTGGCCCATGACGCGGCCGAAAGCCGTCTCGGTCTTCGCGCGACGACCATTCTCGTGAGACCAGGTCTCGTAGCAGTCGAAGGCGTGCCTGGCGCGCACCGGCTCGACCGTATCCGGCGGCATCGATCGCACGCAGCTCTCGATGAACACCGAGATCGGGTCCATCTCCTCGCGGTATTCCTTCGCCGCCTCCACCATCGAGGGCGGCAGCACGAGCCCCTCGGCGTCGAAGGCCTCCATGCCCTCGATCAGCCAGTTCAGGATGCCCGGTCCCTCCTCGCAGAGCTCGCAGACCATCTCCTCGAAGTCGCGACGCTGCTCCTCGGGGATCGTCACCTTCCAGGGCACCACGGCCATGCGCCGCCAGATGCCGTTGTCCGAGCCGGTGATGCTCGGATAGCCGTTGCCGGACATGTGCGCCTTGAACTGCGGCTGGAAGGCGAAATAGCCCTTGAACAGCGTGCGCACGTCCATCTTCTCGCCGCCGGTCAGGCGCTTCACCAGCGCCTCGCGCAGCGGCTCGCCCTGCGGCAGTTCGGTTATGCGCAGGAAGCGGACGCCCGGCAGGCGCGCCAGATCCGGCGAGGCCGATCCCGCCGCGCTCTGCGCCTGGCCAGAGATCGATTCGGCTGGCAGCCCCTCCCCCAGCGCGCCGAAGATGCGCGCCAACACCTCGAGGAAGACGGATTTGCCGTTGGCGCCGAGGCCGTAATGGAACAGCAGGAGCTGCACCGGCACGCCGGTCAGCCCGATGCCCGAATATTTCTGCACGGCCGCCGCCACGCCGGGCACCAGGGCCTCGGGCAGCATCTGCGCGATGAACTCGCGCCATTTCGGCGCCCTCGCCTGCGGGTCATAGGCCACCGGCATCATGCGGGTGACGCGGTGCTCGCGGCGCCAGCCCTCGGGCTCGAAGACATGCCGACCGCGATGGCTGTTCTGGTAGCTCGCCGGGTCGTCGGGATCGGGCTGCGTGGGTTCGCGCAGGAAGCGCAGCGTGCCATTGGCGACATAGGTCAGCCGCTGCTCGGCATTCCAGGCCTCTGGCTTCACCACGCAATGCGGCGCGGCGCAGGTCAGCATAGCGGAAAGCCGGGCCGAATTCTTCGAGGTCACGCCGAAGCCGCGCCGCTTCGCCTGGCGCTTTTCCAGTGCCACCAGGGCAGCGTCCTTGGCGGCGATGTTCTCCTTCGTGCCCTCGCGCTGCGCCTTGCGGATCGCGGCGTTTTCCTGCGGCGTATGGCGCAGGAATTCCGCCTCGAGCCCGATCAGCCCGCCGATGGTCTGCGCCTTGGCCAGCGCCTGGAAAGCGCCGTCGGCGGCGTCCCAATGCGTGCCGGTCCACACGGCCCAGCTCGCCTTGTCGGAGCCGACCTCGTGCATACGGGCGAGATCCTGCCCGCAATGGCGCAGCAGGCGCTTGCCATTATCGGTGTCTGATGCGTCGAGAGAGGCGCACCATTCGACATCGCCGAGGTTCACCCCTTCGACCGGCATGTCGGACGGGCCGTCCTCGTCATCCTCGCCATAGTCCGGCCCATCAAACGGGGTTGCGGGGCCGGCCTCGGCCTCCGCGCCGGTGATAAGCGCGCGCAGGCTCTCGGCCGAGAGATCGTCAGCAGGAATGTCGGTCACGCGGCTCGCCCCCGCCCGATCTCGTCGGGTGAAAATGTTCCGCGCTCGGTCGCGTTGAGGCCGTTGCGGATGGTCTGCTGGATCTTGTGCTCGCTGGGCTCGACGCCGGCGGGCAGGTTCGCGAGCAGCAGGGCTTCCGCCCTGCCGCGATCGAGATGGCCGGAGCGCACGAAGCGCCCGAGATGCGAGGCCGCCTGGAAGACATCCTGGTTGCGCTGGCCGGGCGGCGCCTTGCGCGCGAAGTCCAGCGCCCAGTTCACCGCACCCTCGACGAAGCGGGCGACCTGGCTGTCGCTGGCGCCCTCGCTGCGATGACGCGCTCCAGCCTGCTTTGCGGCGCGACGCTGCGCCCGTTCCGCCTCGGTCAGGAATTCGCCGGTGATGACGCCGCGCAGGCGCCGCGGCAGGGTTGGCAGGCGCGAGACCTGCGGCATCAGCCATTCGTAAGCCTTGCCGTCCACCATCAGGGAAGGCGGCGCGATGACATAGCCGCCCTCGCCGCGCACATCGATATGGGCGAGCTCGACCGGGCATTCGCCATCGCGCAGGAAGCGCGTGAACAGGTTAGCCTTGTTGCCGATCGCGCCGGAGAACGGCCGGCCGAGCCGCGCCAGGTTCTCCGTCACCTCGGCCAGCACGGCCTCGTCCGGCCAGGCGAAATAGAGATGCAGGCCGCCCGATTGCGTCTTCGCGATCACGGGCTCGACGATCTCGCCAGTCTCCGGATCGACCTCGCGCAGATGCCCGCAGAATCGCGTCAGCGCCGCCAGCATCACCTTGGTCGGATGGTCTTTCGGGTCGAGATCGACGACGATGCAGCGCGAGCGCAGACCGGTCGGAAAGCCGATCAGCGCGGTGGGCGAGCGCTTCCACCAGCCGCTGATCACGCCCGCGTCGAGGCTGGCGAGCCAATGCCCGCCATCCTTCGCGCCGGGCGCGCTTTCCTTCGGAAGCATTGGCGCCTTCGAGCCCGGATCGGGCTTCTGAGTCGGCTTGCACGGAAACACCGGGAAGCCCTGTGCAGCGAAAGCGAGGGCGTGCTCGAGCATGGTCATAGCCCCGACGATGCCTCGGCCCGCGGCTGGTCAATCCCGGCGGCGCGATCTTTCTCGCGCTGCGTTTCCTTTTCGATCTGGAGCGCCAGCGTATCCATCGCGATCAGCGTGTCGCGGCTGGTCAGGCCGCCATGGGCCTCGTCGATCAGGAAGAAGCGTCGCGCCCGCCGCGCGGCCGAGAGCAGGGTTTCCTCGCTCATGCCGGCACCAGCGCGCGCAGCGGCTTGGCCTCGCGTTCGATCTCGCGCAGGCGCGTCAGCATGGCCTCGCAGGCCTGGCGGGACGCGACCATCTCCGCTTCGATCTTGACCGCATGAGCGATCGCCGCATCGACCTTGGCCAGCAACTCGGCGACATCCTCGCCGCCCTCGCCATCGCCGAAATAGCCGGTCCGCTCGTCCTTGACCCAGGCGCGCGGGATGCCGAGATCGGCGGCGAGCTTTTCGTCGGACCAGCCGCGATCATAGCGCTGCTCGGCCACGAGATAGATCTCCGACAGCTTCATATGGATGATGCGCTTATGATCGCGGGTCGGCTGGCGCGGCTGCTCAGCAAAGGGCTTGACGGGTGCGGCTTGCGGCTTCGCCATGATGAGTGACTCCTTGCTGTCGACGCCCTCGCGCAGCGCGCGGCGCTCCTGATGGTCGTGCCGGCGCGCCGCGCGGCATGAAGGGCAGAGATCCTTCGCGGGCTTGGCGCCGACGACCCAGCCGAGCCGCTCGAAATAATTCGTCGCCATCCGCACCGAGCGGCTCTGGCTGGAGGTCAGGCGGAAGAGCTCGCGCGTGCCGCAGGCCGCGCAGGTGATCGGCCGCGCGGTGACGGGCCGGCCCGCCTCCTGAAAGGACACCTGTCCGAACTGGCGGTCGCTCATTCCGCCGCCTCCGCGAACAGGCCGCCGATCGGGGTCGCGGCCTTGCCGCGCGCCTTCGCGCTCTCGACCTCGCGATCGTCGACGAGATGCTCGACCCAATCGGGGACCGGCGTTGCCACCAACGGGCGCAGCAGCTCGAGATGCTCGCGCGTCGCGACGAGCGGCTGCTCTTTGTCCGTGACATAGTGCGAGCCCATCACTGTATCGGTCGCTTCATTGATCGCGCGGGCAGTCAGCCCGACCGAGCGAACCCAGGCCGTGAAGGTCAAGGCGCGGCGGCGGCGCTCTGCAGCCGCATCCAGCTTGTCGATCGCCTTCGACACATCATGCGACTTCGGGAAGCCCGAGCCATAGATCCAGGCGAGCTGGTCGCGGATTTCGAAGCCTGCATCCTCGATCGCGCAGACCATGCGGTGATAGGTCCGGGTGCCTGAGAACGCGACGAGATGCCCGCCGGGCTTGAGCACGCGCAGGGCCTCGACCCAGAACTCGGCAGCGAAGGCGGTCTCGCCCGTGTCCCAGTTCTGGCCCATGAAGCCGGCCGAGGCGCGGGAATAGACATCGCCGTCGCGGGTCGGCGCCGCGCCGGGCTTGCCGAAGCGCTTGCCGATCGAAACCAGCGCATAGGGCGGATCGGTGACGATCGAATCGATCGAGGCATCAGCGAGCCCGCGCAGCACCTCCCGGCAATCGCCGGGATGAAGCACGACGCGACCGTCCAGGAAAGAGCGCGCGGTCATGCCGACAACTCCGGCAGGCCGGCCAGACGCCGCGCGGCGTTTGCCTGGGCCTCCATCGCCCGGCAATCCTCGAAGCTATGGTCGCCCGCGATGTAACCGCCGCCGGCAATCACCCAGACCTGCTGGGACCAGGCGTTCACATCCCACACGCTGAGCCGCTTCGAGCCGCCGCACCAAAGGCAGGAGATGTCGAACAAATCGGCGCGGCCGCTTCCCTTGCACGACGGGCAAATGGTCTTCGTGATGCGAAAACTCGCCATCACTTCCCCTCCCGGAACAGCGCGAGCTCGGCCGCGCTCCACAGTGCGCCGGGCGCGTGCTTGCCGGCGACGATGTCCTCGGCCGTGGCGCGCTTCAGCCGCAGCACGGCGGCGATGATCACGGCCGGGAACCCGGCCTTGGCCATGCCGCGCGCGGCCGAGCGGCGCCACTTGCCCACCTTCTGCAGGGTGAACCGGCGTTTCATGCTGCCGCCCTCGCCGGGGCGACATCGCGATAGGTGTGGCCGGCTTCGAGAACGAGCGCGGCGAGCGCGGCGAGATCCTGCTGCACATGGGCCGGCAGGCGGCGTTGCGCCGCGCGCTCCAGCAGGCCGGCGGCGATGCCGGGGCAACCGGATTGTGCGTAGCCCCTGGCGCGGCTGATCACGGCGGCGAGCGTTGCGCGCTGCCCGGGCGAGAGCTGCTCGGGGTCGCAGATGCCAGGCGCCACGGGCGCCGGCGCCGCGCCGGTCGCGGTGAAGCCGGCGCGGCATTCGCGGATATGGCCGAGCGTGACCAGCCGGTCGAGCGTACGGCCGAGCCACATCCGCTCCGTCCGGCTGAGCGGCGCCAGCAGCACGGCGCGGCCGATCGGCCTGTCGGCGGCGGTGACAGCCGCCAGAACGCGGGCCGTCAGCGAGCCTGGCTTGATGCTCCCCCGTGCGGCCATCTCACTCCCCCGCCCGCTCGGCGAGGCGGCGGATGACCTCGCCGAACTCCTCCTGGTTCTTGATGGCGGTGGCGAGCAGGCCCTTGATCTCGCCGCGGGTCAGCTTCTGGTCGGCGATCGCTTCCATCGCCTGTGCGGCGAAGCGGCCCTGGCTGGCGGTCGTCGCCATCACCGAGCGCATGAGGCAGAATTCATCTTCGTTGGCGCCCGAGACCGGCATGAGCTGGTGGCCGGAGAGCGAGGCCAGCGCGCGGGAGAAGATCGGCTGCCCGGTCGCGGCCTCGAGCAGGCCGGCGACATGGATCGGCATCAGCGCCGGGTCGTTCTCGCTCTGCCATTTCGAGATCTGGCCCTGGCTGTAGCCGGTCATGGCCTCGACACGCTGCGGCCCGGTCTGGCCGGGCGCGGCGCAGGCATTCACCAGGGCGCGGCCGGCCGTCTTCAGCAGCGGCAACAGACCTTCAGGCAAAGCAATATGGCTCACGAAAAAAGCCCCTCTGCTTTTTCGTTGGGAAAACGGCGGTGATGGCAGACGGTCAGCCCATCAGATCACGGAGGCGGAACCCCATGGACGAGAAGCAGAAACAGACGGCAGGACAGGACACGGCGCGGCTGCGGGCGGCCGAAGGCCACCTGCGCCAGGCGCTGGTCGGAATGGCGAAGGCGCGGCGCGCGGCGGGTCATGCCGAGGCCTCGCAACCCAAGGGCAGGAAGTCGGACGGCTGAAGCGAAACACCAACTGACGCCGCGAGCTTCAGCAGCGCGGGAACGTGTCGGTTGGGCACGACGCCGCCGCACCCACCGCGCTCCTTCGGATAGGTCCATCGATAAGTCGCAGTGTAGGCGACGCCGATGCCCGCCGAGACGGCGCGATGCCCACCGAGCTTGATGATGATGCCAAGGGCCGGTTCCATGACCTTATTTTCGATAACCGAAAACTAAAGTCAAGAGATCATTTCGATAAACGCGATTGCGCCTTTGCGATCCGCGGAGAATGAGAGAACCATGGATATTCAGTGGATTCTCGACGGCCTGGAGAAGCCAGACAAATCGAGGATCGGCCTTGCCAAGGCGCTCGGCCGATCGCCGTCCGTCGTCACCAAGATACTGAATGGAGACCGCGAGCTGAAAGCCCGCGAAATCTCGATCATCGCAGGCTATCTCAATGTCGATGCACCCGCTGCGCTAAGGCCCCTTTCACCGTTTGAGAGTGAAGCTCCCGCTTTGACGAAGCTGGAGGTGGTGGGGGAAGTGGCTGCAGGCGTGTGGACTGAACCAGAAGCTGATAGCTTCGAGCGCTATTATGTCGACGTTCCTTTCGATCCTCGATTCGCTGAGGACGATCAGTATCTGCTGAAGGTCCGCGGACCTTCGATCAACAGACGGGCCGCTAGCGGCAGTCTTGTACGTTGCCTGAAAATTCACGCCGCGCCCCGTTTGCCGCGCGATGGCGATTGGGTGGTCGCGCTGCGCATGCGCAACGGGTCTGGCGAGACAACAGTCAAGCGGCTGGAGATGTCTTCAGACGGTCGGCAATATCTCTGGCCAGATTCAACCGACCCGAAGTTTCAGGAAGCGATTGAAGTCGGAGAGCACGACGGGGACGAGGTTAGCATTTGCGCTTACGTTCTCGATTTTATCAATCCAGCGACAAGATTCTAGCGGGGACTCAATGAAGACGCTGATTGCAATCATCGTTCTCGCGATCGGCGGATACTACTTATACAACCTCTCGACCGGCTTCAGCACTGACCAGATTGAGCAGGTCAAGCGGTCTATAAAGGAGGAATACGAAAAGAGCGGCGATAGAACCGTCCAGGAGGTCTCGCTTTTACGGAAATCCTCTCATGAGCTGACCGGCTTCGTGCGCGTCAAGCATACGAAATTGAGCATCGATCAGACGCTGGAATGCACCGCAACAATGGACCAGGCGGGCGGGCGGTACCTCTGGAGATGCGGCCGATAGATCGATAATCGAAAATCACCGCTTGACTTATTTTCGTTTATCGAAAAGTATGACCTCCATCGTCACCGATGGAGGCCGTCTTGGCATTCCTTCCTCTGCTCCCCAGCGCCGGCCCGGCAGTCCGCGGCAAGCGCCTTCGCATCGCCGTCGAGCGCCGCGGTCGCCAACTTGACCGGCGGCGCGTCACCTTCGCGATTTCCCGCGAACTTGCCGAAGCACTGAACTGGCAGCCGGGCGACCGGATCGTCATCGCGCTCGGCCTGGGCGACGATCGCGGCCGGGTTCAGCTCTCCCGCGTCGAGAAGCCCGGCGCGGCCCACAAGCTCACCTGCTTCAATCAATCCCGCGTCCTGCGCGTCGGTGTCACCACACCGACCACGCTGCAGGGCGAGGACATCGCGCCCTTGCTCGACAGCTTCGTTGAGCCCGCCTGCGCCGATTTCGCCATCGAAAATGGCGCCCTCCTCGTCAGCCTTTTCCCGCTCACCCCCGCTGTCGCGCAGCCCGAGCTGCGGGCAGTGGCTTGATGGAGGCCGCCTTGTTGCAAGCCGCCCACCCTGCCGACACGTTCGGCCGTGGCTATCTCGAAAGCCGCAAAGCCGTCGATGACGGCTATATCTGGCCGTTCGCCCGTCACGAGATGGTGTCAGTCGGCGCCATCACCGAGCGCATGGTCGAGGATGTCGCCGCGCTCGTGAACGATGGCGGCGACGCCCCTTGCGTCTTGCTCGTCGATCTCGTCCGCCTCGGCTGGCTGCAGGCCCAGGTCGATCGCTGCGGCGCCAAGGCCTTCGCCCTCTACGAGGCGGCTCATCCGCAGCCGCGCGTCGTCACCGGCAACCGCTCCACGGTTCGCAACATCAGCTGGCGGCAGGAGGCCGCCTGCTTCGCCATCCTCGCCATTCCGTTCGGCCTCTGGGCGCGCGCGCTGATCGCGGGCGTCGTCTAATGGCGAGCCGCTCGGTCACCCTCGGCTGCATGCTCCGCGAACTGGCGATCGTCGCCGCGCAGACCGTTGCCCTGCTCGCCACCCTGCTCGTCGCCGCCGCCGGCTGCGGCATCATGCCGGCCTTCATCGGCCAGGCCTTCCAGAGGCTGCACTGATGGGCGGGCTCTGGCTTCTCCTCACCTATGCAGGCGCCACCGCGCTGCGCCGCACCCTGCGGAGGCGCGCATGACCGAGCATCAGCGCCAGTCGCTCATCGACCTGATGAACGCGATCCTCGCCTGCGCCTGCGCGCCGGCCGACATCCGCTTCCGCGCCAACAATCTCCTCTGGAAGCTCCAGATGGATCAGATCGGCCTCGGCCGCTTATTCGGGGGGCGGGCATGACACCGCAACAACATGGCAACCTCCGCAACGACGCCGAGGCGTTGGTCAAATCCGCGCACTGGCTCGGCCGCCGGGCCGAACTTATCCTCGCCAACATTCGCGACGGCAGGGTCGACACCATCCAGTCCGACGCCGTCGCGGGCATGATCGAAGCCGCTCAGATCGACAAGAGTTTTGCGGCGCTGGCTCGCAAGGCGGGCGCGCCGTTTCCCGAGACGACGGAGGCCGGCCAATGACCTGGCTTCAGACCTGCTCCAACGGTCCGACCGATCGCGCCTTCGATCTCCTGCGCCCGGACTGGCGCGATGTCGATTTCGAGGTCGCAATCCCCGAGGCCCTGGCGCGCCAGTCGCGCTATACCGGCCATGTCCGCGGCGGCGTCTATTCGATCGCGCAGCACTGCGTCATCGGCGCCGATGCGATCTGGCGCAAGCACCGCGACCGCGACGCGGCTGCCGCCTTCCTCCTGCACGATGCCCACGAATTCGTGCTCGGCGACAAGGCGACGCCGATCGCCGAGGCCGAATGCGAGACGGCCGAGCAGCTCCAGCCCGGCGCCGGCAAGATCGTCAAGGCGATGCAGAAGCTGATGAAGCGGCGCATCGATCTGGCGATCTACCAGGCGGCCGGGATGGGCGCCGATGGCTGCCCGGAAATCTATCGCCGCATCGTCGAGGAGTACGATCTCGGCCTGCTCGCGACCGAGCGGGCGCATCTGCTCGGCCTGGCGCCGAAGCCATGGAACCCGCTGGTTGAGGCCACCGAGCCTGTCCGCATGCTCGGCAAGATCAGGCCGTGGCCCTGGCATGTCGCCGCCGACGAATACCGCGACCGGCTGCGCAAGTACCTGCCGGACCGCTTCGGCGGCGTAACCGCCAATCCCCCGTCGAAATCCGGACCGCGCCGTGATGGCGCGCGCCCTGTCCGCAAGCTTGAGGAGGCTTAGTCCGTGAACATCCTCACCCAGAAGGGCGAGCCGGTCGATCGGACGCAGGTCTGGCTCACAGCCTGGATAGCTGTGGCCACATCCGCGTCGTGCATGAACAGCGACGTGGCGACGACCTGGGCAGATCGCTGCCTGCGCGACTTCGACTCCCGCTTCCCCGCTCAGCCCCAAACCGCAACGAAAGGCTCCGGCCAATGAAGAAGATCCGCGATGCGCAGACCATCGTCGGCGTGCTTGAGGGTGGCGAGTTCGCCACCGATCTCGGCAACGCCATCACGGAATCTCTCGCCAAGCTCAAGGAGATGGCCGGCAACCGCCCGAAGGCCAAGGTCAAGGGCAAGGTCAAGGTCGCGTTCCACCTCACGGTCGAGCTGGGCACCGTCACGATTGAGACCGACATCGTGCCAGAGCTGCCGAAGAAGCCGCGCGGCTCCTCCTTCTACTGGGTCACCGACGACGGCTCGCTCTCGCCCGAGCATCCCCAGCAGACCGACATGTTCTCCGGCCCGCGCGGCGTCTCCGCCAGCGCCTGACCCCTCTCATCCGCCAGCAAAGGAAAGCCAGCCATGGCCAAGGAAGACCCGAAATCATTGGAGCCCGTCTTCGGTGACATGCTGCTCGAAGGAACGATCCCGAATTCCGACAAGGGCATCGCCGCGATCGTCGATCTCACCCGGAAGAGCATGGGCTCCGAAATCAAGATCGTGTCGCTGCCCGCGCTCGGCCCCGGCCTGCCGACGGCTATCCCGGCCATCTTCGACAATCGCAACAGCGACGTGAAGCCCGCCCAGGCTCTGATCGAAGCGTTCCGCGTCAAGCCCGCCCGCAAGACCGGCACGGCCCGCGCGCTGACGCTGCAAGCCTTCATCGACCTGACCAACCGTCACAAGACCGCGCACTCCGCCGTCTTCGCCGATACGGACTGGAAGAAGCCTTCCTTCCAGACGGTGGTCGACTATCACGAGGCCAAGAGCGAAGGCACCGCGGACAACCTGAAGCACCGCGTCTCCTATTCCTTCCCCTCGTCGGAGGAATGGAAGGCCTTTGTCGAGCAGAACGGCGAGCCGATGGAACAGGGCAAGTTCGCCGCGTTCCTCGAGGATCGCATTGCCGATCTCTCGGCCCCGACCGATGCCGAGCGGATCTGGCTGGAGCGCGACTTCGGCACGACGGTCGCCACGCCGGCGCAGCTTATCCAGCTCTCGCGCGGCCTTCAGGTCAATGTCGACAGCGTCGTCAAGAACGTCGTCAACCTCGCCTCCGGTGAGGCCCAGGTGGCCTTCGAGGAGACGCATACCGATGGCGACGGCAAGCCCCTGAAGGTGCCCGGCATCTTCATGCTGTCGATCGCGCCGTTTTTCATGGGCGAGAAGGTCAGCCTGCCGGTGCGCCTGCGCTACCGCAAGGCCGGGCAGAAGATCGTCTGGTTCTACCAGATGTATCGGCCGGACCAGTTCGTCACCGAGCGCGTGCGCGACGACCTGATCACGGTTGCCGAGCAGACAGAGCTCCCGACCTTCGAAGGCGCCCCCGAGGCTTAGGCCCTCGCCTCGGCACTAGCGGGGCTTCGGCCCCGCCTCTTTTCCTCACCGCGAGAGCGACCCATGAAGATCACCATCCCGCGCGATGTGCTCGCGCCCGCCCTGGCTTCGCTCTCCCGCGTCGTCGAGCGCCGCAACACCATCCCCGTCCTGTCGAACATCCTGCTGCGCGCCGGCGACGGCAAGCTCGCGCTCTGTGCCACGGATCTCGACATCAAGGCCGAGACCAGCCTGCCTTGCGATGTCCAGGAGGCCGGCGCCATCACCCTGCCGGCACACACGCTCAGCGACATCGTGCGCAAGCTCCCGGCCGAAGCCGCGATCACGCTGGAGCCGATCGGCACCCAGCCATCCCTTGCCCTGAAATCCGGCCGCTCGCGCTTCACGCTTCAGACGCTGCCGGAATCGGACTTCCCCGATATCGCCGATGGCGAATTCACCTGCCGCTTCGCCCTGCCGGCGAAGACGCTGGCCGAGATCGTCGAGGTGACCAGCTTTGCGATCTCGACGGAGGAGACCCGCTATTACCTGAATGGCATCCACATGCACGCCATGGAGGTCGAGGGCGCCACCGTGCTGCGCGCAGTCGCGACCGACGGCCACAAGCTCTCGCGCCTGCAACTCCCCGCCCCTGCCGGCGCCGAGGCTATGCCGGCCGTCATCATTCCCCGCAAGACCGTGGCCGAACTCGCCCGCATGGCGAAGGAGGCCGAGGGCGACGTGGGCGTCGAGCTCTCGCCGACGAAGATCCGCGTCACCGCCGGCGCCACCACCCTGACCTCGAAGCTGATCGACGGCACCTTCCCGGATTATCATCGCGTCATCCCGGCCGGGAACGACAAGGTCGCGACGCTGGAGGCCGAGGCCTTCAAGCAGGCGATCGACCGCGTCGCCACCATCTCCAGCGAGCGCGGCCGCGCCGTGAAGCTGGGGCTTGCGTCGGGCAGCCTGACGCTCAACGTCTCCAATCCCGACAGCGGCTCGGCCACCGAGGAGCTGACGCCGGATTATGACGGCGTGGCGATCGAGATCGGCTTCAACGCCCGCTACCTGCTCGACATCCTCGGCGTGCTCGGCGGCGACAGCCTGCAGATGAAGCTCGCAGAGCCCGGCGCCCCAGCCATCCTCCAGCGGCGCGAAGGCGACAGCCTCCTCGTCGTGCTCATGCCGATGAGGGTTTGAGCCATGAAGCTGGAGACAAAAACCGAGCATCTGGAAAAGATCACGGCCTTTCTCGACCGGGCGGTGCTTGAGCGCATCGTGATCGAGGCCGTCGCGAAAGAGGCGAAGGTCAACCTGCGACGCCGCGACCTGTCGACCAAGATCGAATTCCGGGATGCGACCGAAGGCTCGCCGGCCTATCGCGTCGGGCAGACCGCCCTCGTCACCATCACGATCGACCACCAGGCGTGCAGCGCAATCGAGGGAGTAGAGCCATGAAGGCGCTCTCCATCATGCAGCCCTGGGCCTGGCTGATCGTCAACGGCCACAAGTCGATCGAGAACCGGACGTGGCGTTGCCATTACCGCGGGCCGGTACTGATCCACGCCGGCAAGAAGCTGGACGAGGAGCCGTGGCAGGATCTCTGCATCGGCAATCACCCCGTCACGGGGGAATCTCTGCCCAAGGAGATCGACCCGCCCTTCGGCCTCGACTTCGGCGGCATCGTCGGCGAGGCCGAGATCGTCGACTGCATCGAGCACAGTGACGACCCGTGGTTCGTCGGGCCGTTCGGCATCGTGCTGCGCAACGCCCGGCCGCTGCCCTTCCGTCCCTGCAAGGGCATGCTCGGCTTCTTCACCCCGACATTCGAGGAGCCCGCCTGATGCTCTGGGCTCTCGTCACCCGCCTCTCCGATGTCCTCGCGCTCATCGGCCTCGGCACCGTCCTCTGGGCGGTGGTCCGCCTGACCCGCCGCCTCTCCCGCATCCTCGGCCGCTGAAGGCCGCCACACGAAGGGATCATCCCATGCGTCGCCTTGCCTATACCGCCGTCACGGCCCTCGCCTTCGGCACGCTGTTCAGCGTGACAGCCTTCGCCCAGCAGCCGTCATTCCGGCTCTGCACCGGCAGCGAGGCAGGCAACTATTTCAAGGCCGGCCATCTCCTCAAGAAGACGGCCAACTCGCTGAAGCTCGACGTCATCCCAACGCAAGGCTCGCTCGACAACCTCGACAAGGTCGTGAAGGGCGAATGCGACGGCGCCTTCGTTCAATCCGATGCGCTGCTGGTCTATTCCAGCCGCAATGCGCAGGCGCTGTCGGCGATCGAGCGCGCCGGCATCCTCTACCAGGAGCATGCGCATCTGCTCTGCAACCGGGGTTCCGGGGTCGATCGCGTCACCGATCTCGGCAAGAAGCACACCGTCGCCGTCGGCCCTGACGGGAGCGGCGCCCGCACCACTTGGGACGCTTTCGTGCTGGCCGACAAGAAGCGCTATGCGCCGGTCATGGTCGACGCGCGCAGCGGCGGGCGAGCGCTCTCGGCCGTGGCCGATGGCAGCCAGGTCCAGTGCCTGCTCTGGGTCGGCGCGCTCGGCTCGAGCTACCTGAAGAACGATGCCCAGCAGAACGGCGACCGCATCGTGCTCGCCGGCACCGACGACTGGGACATGGGCAAGGTCGCCAAGGATGCCCGCGGCAAGGAGGTCTACGGCTATTCCGAGATCCCGAGCGGCACCTATCCGCGCATCCAGCCGGGCGGCACCGTCTACGGCACCAAGGCGGTGAAGACCATCACGGTCGACGCGCTCTTCGTAGCGAACGTCGCCTGGATCGACGCCAACGCCGGCGCCTACGACCGCATCCTGCGCGGCTTCGCCGCCGCCAAGCCGGCCATCGCCGAGCTCGTCACGCCGAAGTGAGGAGCACGCGATGGCAGATGTTCGCGGCCCAGGGGGGCTGCCCGGCCAAAAAAGCGCCCCGCCTCAAGAAATTCAGTGTGACGACTGCAGCGAACCGGCGACGGTTCGCGTGCAAGGGGAGACTGACAGCTTTGGCTCGGAGCAGCACGACCTCTGCGACGCCTGCGCCAAGAAGATGCGCGAGGAGTGCTCGGATAGCTCCGGGAGCTGCGACTGGTGCAAGCAAGATGCAACCGAGCGGGTCTGGACGCGCGATTACGAGGAAGGGCTGGGCGGACCGGTCTATCACATCTGCCGGCCCTGCTTTCAGCGTCAACAGGATCGGATCAACGAAGACATCGACGACTGGGCCGACGATGGCAGTTGGGACGATTACGATGAGTAGTCTTGCGAGCCTCCACCGCCGGCGGCTCGACGCGAAACTCGCTCTCGCGAAGGCCGAGGCCTGTCCGAAGAAGCGGGGCCGCGGCGAAGCCCGCCGCGCCTATATCCGCGCCACGGCGGCCATCATCCGCGCCGAGATCAACCGCAGCATCGCCGCTCCGCTCCTGCGCGCCCAGGCGGCGCAGCGAGAGACCGGCGACCTCTTCAGCCAGATCGGAGCCTGACATGGCCAAAGTGAACCACTTCCGGCCGAAGATCGAAGCTGAAGCCGTCATCACGATCAATCTGGACGAGATGCGGGCGCTCGATGCGCTCACAGGATACGGCATCGATAAGCTGATCGAGCATTTCTACAAGCACATGGGTGAGGCTTACCTGAAGCCTTACGAGCACGGGCTTCGCTCATTCTTGAAAGCTGCCGCGAGCATCTCTCTGCATGCTGCAGATGAAGCTGAGCGCCTGCTGCGAGACCATTACGCCAAAAAGGGAGCCTGACATGGCCGGCAGCGTCAACAAGGTCATTCTCGTCGGCAATCTGGGCAGGGACCCGGAAATCCGGCGCACCGCGCAGGGCGAGCCTGTCGCCTCGTTCCGCATCGCCACCTCGGAAACCTGGCGCGACAAGCAGTCGGGGGAGCGCAAGGAGCGCACCGAATGGCACAGCATCGTCATCTTCAACGAGGCGCTGGCCAAGGTGGCGGAGCAGTATCTGAAGAAGGGCTCGAAGGTCTATCTCGAGGGCCAGCTTCAAACCCGTAAATGGCAGGACCAGAAGGGCGACGATCGCTATTCAACCGAGGTCGTGCTCCAGCGCTTCCGCGGCGAACTCACCCTGCTCGACAAGGCCGAGCGCGAGCCGCCCTCGCAGGACAGCTATGGCCAGACCCGCACGCGCGAGAGCGGCCAGAGCTACAGCCAGGCGCGCGACGGCGATTCCTATGGCGGCACATCATCGGGCGGCGGCAGCGCGCACCTCGATGATGATATCCCGTTCTGAGGATCGCCATGGCCCGCGCCCATGTCATCGACGACCTGCCGCTTTCCACGGTCGCCCGGGCCCTCGGCTTCGATAGCGCCGAGGCCTTTCGCGCGCGGCTGCCTGAATACCTGAAGCGCGGCCTGCCCGCGCCCGATCCGATGACAAATCGCATCGATCCCGAGGCTTTCGAGCGCTGGCGCCGCCTGCGCACGCCCCATCTCTTCCCGGAGTTGACGAGCGCAACGGGAGCACGCAACGCTGCCGATCTCGCGGCCGAGCGGAAAGCGCGTCGATGGGCCAGGTGAAAATCCCTTATTCGCCAGTCAAGAATGGCAAGCGCTATTGGCAGCCGACCAAGGCGATGCAGGCGCAAGGGTTCCTGCCTAAGCCGCTCGGCGACGACGACGCGCGCAGCCAGAAGATCGCAGTCGATCTCTATCAGGAATGGCTCAAGGTCTTGAACGGCGAGACGCCGGCCCCTGTCGCGGCGGATGCGAGCCGCGAGACCGCCGAAGCCGCCCGCCGTTATCCGCCGAACTCTGTAGGTGAGGCCTTTCAGCGCTGGATCAGGACGAAGGCTTGGGATTCCATGCCGCACAGCACCCGCAACAAGGTGCTCTGGCCGGCCTGGTATCGCGTTCGCGATGCTTGGGGCGAAGCCGCCCCCGATACCCTGACTTTCGAGCTGATGGACGATTGGCGGGCCGAGCTCGTCGAGGAGCATGGCACCGGCGTCGCCCACAAGACGCTGAAGGTCTGGCGCAAGCTCTGGAAGGTCATGCGGGCGATGAAGGTCGCGCGCGGCGATGACCCCTCGCTCGGCTTACGCAACAAGGCGCCGCCGCCGCGCTGGCAGACCTATACCGAGGGCGAAGCTGTCATCCTCGTCAAACGGGCGATCCGGGCCAGGCAGTTCGATCTTGCCTGCATGATCGCGGTGACCTGGGACACCTTGTTCTCGCCGGGCGACACGCGCCTGCTCACCGGGCGCCATGTCGCCTATCTCAAGCAGGGTGAGCGCAAGGCGCTGTATTTCGACCGCTCGAAGGACGGTCGCATCAAGACCGGCCGCGCGGCGATCGGTACCGTCAGCCGGCGCACGCAGAAGCTTTGCGAATCTGTCTGGGCCTGGCGAGGGCTCGAGCTGACACCAGAGGCCTATCTCTGGCGCAAGGCGAACGGCCAACCGTTCAAGGATCACGAGATGGCCAAGGCCTTCGCGACGATCCGCGACGAGGGCGACGATCGCCAGTTGCGCGACATGCGCCGCTCCGGCAGCGGCGAGGCGAACGCGAGCGGCAGCTCCAACCCGGGCCTGCTTTCGGCGAAGCTCGCCAACAGCATCCAGACCTCGAACGCCCTGCACAAGACCTATGCGCCGGTCGATGTCGACGCCGTCCTGGCCTTCGACAAGGCCCGCCTCGCGGGGCGCCAGAAGCGGCGCGGCCAGAACGAAAACTGAATGTCAGTTGGAAAGCAGCAGACTTCTTCCAACTGGCTGAGCACCGCGACAAAGGCTAAGTGCTTGATATTGTGGCGAGCCCGGCAGGATTCGAACCTGCGACCAGCAGCTTAGAAGGCTGCTGCTCTATCCATCTGAGCTACGGGCCCGAAAGCGAGGGAAGTCCCTCGCCTGTCGGCATCAATGCGTCCACTGACCGACGCGCGTGAACTTGAAATTGTCGGAATAGGAGGCCGTGCGACGCTTGGCTTCGTTCGGCTGTTCGACGCGATAGGCGATGCCGTTGCGCGTGGCATAGGCAACGGCAGCAGCCTCGCTGTCGAACCAGAGCTTGAGCTGGCTCTTCATGTCCGAGGACGAGGTCCAGCCCATCAGCGGTTCGATCTGCCGCGGCGCCTCCGGCTCGTACTCGAGCAGCCAGCGCTCGGTCTTGGCCGTGCCGGACTGCATGGCCGTGCGGGCCGGGCGATAGATGCGTGCGGTCATGAAAGCGCTCTGCCGTCACCAAACCTGTGCAGCCCGCGACGCGAACCGCTTCATACAACCTCGGAATGATGGTCGGGGCACCAGGATTCGAACCTGGGACCCTCTGCTCCCAAAGCAGATGCGCTACCGGGCTGCGCTATACCCCGACGAAGCATTCCAAACGTTGCGGTTCGCTATCATGCCACAGGCCGCGCCGGCAAGCGAAAGCCAACCGCATCGCGTCGCCCCTGTGCAGCAATCTGGCCGCCGCACCCCTCAGCGCTTGAACAGCGCGTGCTCGACTTTGTCTCCCGCCTTGATGCCGAGCTGCTTGCTGACACCGCCATTGATCTCCAGCACGGACAGAACCGGCTCCCCCGAGGGAATCGTGCGCGTCGAGAGCGGCTCGGTGCGCTCGGCGATGCGCGCGATCGTGCCATCCGCCCGGATGAACAACATGTCGAGCGAAATATAGGTATTCTGCATCCACATCGCCACCGGCTCGGTGGCGGCGAAATCGAACAGCATGCCGCGGTCAGTCGGCATGTAGTTGCGGAACATCAGGCCCTTCGCCCGCTGATCCGGCGTGCGCATCACCTCGACCTGGAAGGTGTGGCGCGTGCCACCGCTGACGATGACGAGCGATTCGAGGCCCGCGCCTCCGGCTGCGGCCGGCTGGCCCTGCGCCTGCAGCCCGGCCGGGGCCAAGGCGATCAGCGCCAGCGCGACGGCGGCGAGAGCGGTTCTGACGGCATGCATCGCTTTGGACTCCGTGGCGGCCATGGCCCGCATGCTCTAGAAGCGGCCGATGGCAAATCTTCGGCAGATGGCCGCGTTCGCCGCCTTTCGGTCAAGCCTTTCGTCATCATATGAATGCGGGATGCCACGCGGCGCCGCCTGACGGCTTTCTTTCGTCATCGGCTTGCGGCAGTTTCGCCGGACCAAAGAACCAGGAGATATCCATGATCGCTGCGCGCCCTCGTCGGACGACGCATCTCGCAGGCACGGCCCTGGCCACCTTGTTCCTGACCTTCGCGTCCTCGGCCTGGGCCGCCGATTTCCAGCTCGACAACGTCAAGATCGACCTCGGCAAGCTGGTGATCAACGCGCCGAGGATCGCGGTCAAAGGCTCGACCCTCGAGAAGGACGCCTTCCTGGCCCTGTTCACCGGCACCGGCGAATCGGCTGCCGGCCGGGCCGCCAAGCTGAACGCCGCCGAGATCAGCGCGCCGGAACTCTCGCTGATCCAGACGGTCGGCGACCAGAAGCAAACCACGACCTATCGCGACATCCGCCTCACCGATATCCGCGAGGGCAAGGTCGGCCGCGGCGAATCGGCCAGCGCCAGCATCACGGCCGACGGCGCCACGACCGGCCCGATGAAGGGCGAGCTGAAGCGCACTGCCTTCGACGCCTTCGACCTGCGCCAGATCACCCGCGTCCTGACCGAGAAGGCAGCGCCCGGCACCAACGAGGCGATGCTGCCGATCATCGGGAATTTCGAGCAGGACGGCTACAACCTGGATATGGGCAAGGCCGGCAAGATGTCGCTCGGCCGCACCACCGCGCGCGGCTTCGCGGCCAAGGTCGGCCCCGAGCCGCTGCTCGAGGTCATGTCCCGCCTCGCGGCGGCGAGCGAAGAGGTCGAGCGCAAGCAGGGCGACAAGACGGCCGATGCCGACAAGTCGCCGACGAAGACCGAGGCCGAACGGCAGCTCGGCCTTTCCGTGCTCTCGCTCTTCGACATGTTCGAATACGGCAGCGGCGAGGCGCGCGACCTCGTCATGACCGTGAACCCGCCGCCGAAGACCACCGCCAAGGGCGACGCCGTCGACATGCGGATCGCCCGCATGGCCTTCGGCGAGAACACCTCGGCGAAATCCGGCTTCGTCATGGAAGGCTTCCAGTTCCGCTCCGGCGAGGCCAAGGGCGGCATCGATTCGATCGGCTATTCCGGCTTCGCTTTCGCTTCCGTCATCCGCGAATTGCGGGCCGCGCTGGCCGAGCCGGATAAGCCGATCGACGAGTTCGATTTCCGCCGCTTCATCCCGACCCTCGGCACCATCCGGCTTGCCGGCATCTCGATCGACGCGCCCGCGATCATAACCGGCAAGGAGCCGGTCAATATCTCGCTCGGCACCTTCGAGATCAAGGCGGGCGAGCAGTTGAACGGCATCCCGACCAGCCTGGCGCTGACGATCGACAAGCTCGTCACCCCGGTTTCCGAGGCCACCGGCAACCCGGCCGCCAAGGACATGATCGCGATGGGCATCCGCACGCTCGACCTCTCGGCCAAGCTCGACCTCGCCTGGGAGGCAGCCAAGAACGAGATCGCCATTCGCACGCTCTCCTTCGGCAGCGCCGGCCTCGCCCAGATCGAGGCCTCCGGCACGCTCGGCAACGTCACCAAGGACCTGTTCGCCAGCGATCTCGCGCTTGCCCAGGTCGCGGCGCTCGGCGCCACCGCCCGCAACCTGCAGGTCAAGCTGCAGAATTTCGGCCTGGTCGAGAAGCTGGTCGAGAACGAGGCGCGCAAGTCCAAGCGCAAGGTCGAGGATGTCCGCCAGCAGTTCACGATGGTCGCGAGCCTTGGCCTTGCCGCCATTCTCGGCCCGTCCGACGGCGCCAAGAGCGTCGCCGCCGCCGCCGCCCGCTTCGTCGCCAAGCCCGGCACGCTCACCGTCTCCGCCAGCGCCAAGTCGGCGACGGGCCTGGGCCTCGCCGACGTCATCACCATGACGGAGCCGACGGAGATCTTCGAGAAGATCGACCTCAAGGCCGATGCGCAGTGAGCTGAGCATTTTTAAGCGAAGTGGACACCGGTTCGCGTGAAGAAAATGCGACCAACTGAGGATCACGCCGTCGCGCCCGAAGACCGCAACTGGCGCCCCTCCGCCGTCCAGGCGTGGTGGGCGGGCCTGGCGCCCGTCCCCCGCGGCTGGCTGCGCAAGCGCCTGAACCCGGACAACCAGACCCGGCTGCATCTCGCGAAGCTGATCACGCGGCGGCCGGGGCAGTTCACGGTCGGCGCCTATACCTATGGGCGCCCCAAGGTGCGCTTTCCGGAAAGCGGCGCCCGGCTCGTCATCGGGCGCTACGGCTCGATCGCTGAACAGGTCGAGATCCTGCTCGGCGGCAACCACCGCCTCGACTGGGCGACGACCTATCCCTTTCCCGCCCTGCCCGGCCTCTGGCCTCAGGCGGGTGCGCGATCGGATTATCATTCGTCGCGCGGCGACGTCGTTATCGGGCACGACGTCTGGCTCGGCTCGCAATGCATGGTGATGTCGGGCGTTACGATCGGCCATGGCGCCGTGGTCGCGGCGCGCTCCGTCGTCACGCGCGACGTGCCGCCCTATGCGATCGTCGCCGGCAATCCGGCCCGTGTCGTCAGGTATCGCTTCGACGAAACCCGGATCGCAGCACTCGTCGAAACCGCCTGGTGGAACCGGCCTCGCGCCGAGATCGAACCGCTGATCCCGCTGCTGCTGTCAGAGCAGATCGACGCGTTGCTGGAAGCGCTCAGGAAGCGCCCATCAGCCGGCGCTTGAGCCCGAGCGCCGGCTTCTCGATCAGGTACCAGGACAGCGCCGCCACGACGACGGTCACGGCCAGCGACGGCCAGAGCAGCGCCACCGCGCCAAGCGAGGGGAACAGCGCGTGCAGCGCCTGCTGCACTGGCCAGCCATAGAGATAGACACCGTAAGAGAGATCGGCCGGCGGCTCGACCGAGCGCCGTGTCAGGGCCGGCGCCAGCGCCAGCACGAGAACGCCCCAGGCTGTGACGAGATAAAGCGCCGCCTTGTAGAACGGCGTGAAGGAGAGCGGCACCAGCGCGAGCAGCGCAACGGCCAGCAGCGGCAGCGAGAGCGGCACCTTCTCGCGATAGAGATAGACGACGCCACCGGCGAGGAAGATCAGCGGCAGGCGCAGCGCCGTCTCCGTGCCCTTCGAACCATGCGGCGCCATGACCTCACGCAGGACGACGGCCAGCGTCAGCACCAGGAGCGCCGCCAGCGCGAGACGCGGCCGCGCCAGTATTCCGGCGAGCCCCGCGACGAGCACACCGAGATAGCACAGCGTCTCGTATTTCAGCGTCCACACCGTCCCCAGCGGGAAGGGCAACGGGTTGGTCTCGAAGACGCCCGGCAAGGCCGCCGCGCTCTTGAAGGTGGTGAGCGTGCCCGAGATGAAGCGCCACAGCCGCGGGTCGCTGAAATAGGCTGAAACGTCGAGCGTCGTCATCAGCGCGCCGAGCACGAGCGCAACGATCAGCGTCGCCGCGATCAGTCCCGGCGCGATCCTGAGCAGGCGCGCCACGACATAGTCGCGCCAGCCGCGTCGCACGAAGCTCATCGTCACCAGGAAGCCGGAGATCGCGAAGAAGCCGTTGACGGCATGCTCGCCCAGCGTGAACCCCGTCGTCTGGAACCAGGGCTCCTGCTCGACCCGCCCGTCAGTGACGCTGAAGGCATGCGACACCACGACGGCGAGCGCCATGACCAGCCGGAGCAGGCCGAAATTATTGTGCGGATTGGCGAGCGCCTCCGCGACCGTGGACCGGGCCCGGCTCATGGCATTTCCCCCAGTCCTTCATGGGCGAGCGCCGTCTCGCCGCGCCGCCAGGCGCGGGCGCCGGCGGCGGAGCCCGCATGCGCGAACATCTTCTCGCGCCTGAACAGCATGCCGTAGCCCGCAGCCTTGCCGATATTCTCCAGCATCCGGATCGGCCCCGGTCCGGCGAGCCCGTATTTGCGGGCGATATAATGCTCGGACCAGGCCAGGTGCCAGCGCGCCTTGAAGCGCCGCTGCGGCGACGGGGCCGTCGAGCGGCCGCGACCATGGCGCGCCTCGGCGCCATGGACATGGACGAGCGCATGGCCCGCATCGCGCATGCGCCGGCACAGATCGTCGTCCTCATAGAACAGGAAAATCGCCGGATCGAAGCCGCCAAGCGCGACGAACGCGTCGCGCCGGATCAGCAGGCAGGCGCCCGACAGGAACGGCAGGCAGGCATCGCCCTCGGGGATCGCCATCGTGCCGGCGCGGTTGAGATGCGCAGGCGAAAGCAAGGAGCGTGGCTGCAGGAAGATGCGGCCCGAGGGCTCGACGATACGCGGCGCCAGCATTCCGGCATCGGGATAGCGTTTGGCGGCCGCGAGAAGCGCCGCGGCAGCGCCCTTCGTCAGTTCAAGATCGGGATTGACGATCAGCACATAGGGCGTCTCAGCTGCCGCGACGCCGATATTGTTGGCGCGCCCATAGCCCTCGTTGCGGGCATTCGCGATCACCCGCGCCCCCTTCGCCTCCGCGATGGCGCGGCTGTCGTCGCCGCTGGCATTGTCGACGACGATGGCGGGCACGTCCTCCCCGGCCAGCGCGTCGAGGCAGGCGGGCAGGACCTCGGCGCTGTCATAGCTGACGACGATGGCGGTGATGGCGGCGGCGGGCATTGCCGCCTTGTGGCCATGTCGGGAGGCCGGAAGCAAGCGATTTCAGCGGCGCGCGAGCGCGCCGATTTCGCCCTTGATCCGCTCGCGCTCGCCAGCCTCGCAGCGATGCGGCGCCTTGTAGGACTTCACGGCATAGCCGGCATTGGCCGCGACGAAGCGTTGCCGATCCTGTCGATCGAGTCGCGCGATAATCCGGCTGCGATCGACCGGCAGGCCGCAATCATAGGCGCGCGAGACGGTGGCTGCGGCATACTCCACCGTGCCGGGTATCGGCCCTGCGACGGTGCAGGCGCCGAGCGCCGCGCACAGAGCCGTTGCAGCGGCAAGCTTAGGGGACGAAGGCATCGGCACGGGCAGCTCAGAGCTTGTCGAACTCTCCGGCGCGGATGCGACCCATCCTCGCCTTCAGCTCCGCCCGCTCTTCCGCCGTGCACGGCTGCGGCCGCACACCCTGATTGACCATCTCAGCCTCGGAGACGCCGACATAGGCCGCGCGTGCCGCCGCAATCTGCTGGTCGTCGGCGCCGCGCGCCTTCTCGGCCGCGAGGAAACGGTCGAGCGTCGTGCGCTGCGGCGAGCCCGCCTTGCAGGCCGTGGCGCGTGACACCGTCGTCGCCAAAGCCGAGGCACGGCCGGCGCTGCTGTCGCCGGCGGCGACGCAGGCGCCGAGCAGCGGCGCAAGAAGACAGGCGAGCGGCAGCGCCCGCCCGATCGACAGCAAGGCCATGGACGTCAGCCGTTCTTCTCGGGAGCGTTGATCCGCAGATGCGCCTCGCGCAGCTGCTTCGGCGTCGCCTCGGCCGGTGCCCCCATCAAGAGGTCGACGGCCTGCTGGTTCATCGGGAACAGCGCGACCTCGCGCAGGTTCGTCGCGCCGGCCAGCAGCATGATGATGCGGTCCACGCCCGCCGCCATGCCGCCATGTGGCGGAGCGCCGTACTGGAACGCGCGATACATGCCGCCGAAGCGCTCGATCACCGTCTCCTCGCCATAGCCGGCGATCTCGAAGGCTTTCACCATCGCTTCGGGGCGGTGGTTGCGGATGCCGCCGGAGGCCAGCTCGAAGCCGTTGCAGGCGATGTCGTACTGGAAGGCCTTGAGCGAGAGCGGATCTTCCTCGGTCAGCGCCTTCAGGCCGCCCTGCGGCATCGAGAAGGGGTTGTGCGAGAAATCGACCTTCTTCTCGTCCTCGTTGTACTCGAACATCGGGAAGTCGACGATCCAGGCGAAGGCATAGGCGTTCTCGTCGATCAGCCCGAGTTCGGAACCGACCTTGTTCCGGGCGCTGCCGGCGAATTTGTAGAACTTGTCCGGATCGCCCGCGACGAAGAAGCAGGCATCGCCGCCCTTGAGTCCCATCTGCTTGATGATCGCGGCGACGCGCTCAGGTCCGATGTTGTTGGCGATCGGCCCCTGGCCCTCGCCGTCTTCCTTGACCATCAGGTAGCCGAGGCCCGGCTGCCCCTCGCCCTGCGCCCAGGAGTTCATCCGGTCGCAGAAGGCTCTGCTGCCGCCGCCCGGCGCAGGGATCGCCCAGACGCGGTTCTTCTCGCCTTCGAGGATGCGCGCGAAGACCTTGAAGCCCGAGCCGCGGAAATGCTCGGAGATGTCCTGCATGATGAGCGGGTTGCGCAGGTCCGGCTTGTCGGAGCCGTATTTGGCGATGGCTTCGGCATAGGGAATGCGCGGCCAGTTGCGCGCGACTTTCTTGCCCTCGGCGAACTCCTCGAACACGCCGGTAATGACCGGTTCCATCGTCGCGAAGACGTCTTCCTGCTCGACGAAGCTCATCTCGACGTCGAGCTGGTAGAACTCGCCCGGCAGACGGTCGGCGCGCGGATCCTCGTCGCGGAAGCAGGGCGCGATCTGGAAGTAGCGGTCGAAGCCCGCCATCATCAGAAGCTGCTTGTACTGCTGCGGCGCCTGCGGCAGCGCGTAGAATTTGCCGGCATGCAGGCGGCTCGGCACCAGGAAGTCGCGCGCGCCTTCCGGCGAGGACGCGGTCAGGATCGGCGTCTGGAACTCGGAGAAGCCCGAATCCTTCATGCGGCGGCGCATCGAGTCGATGACCTTGGTGCGCAGCATGATGTTGTTGTGCAGCTTCTCGCGACGCAGGTCGAGGAAGCGGTACTTGAGGCGGGTATCCTCGGGATATTCGAGGTCGCCGAAGACCGGCAGCGGCAATTCGGCCGAAGGGCCGAGCACTTCGATCGCCGTCGCGAAGACCTCGACCGCACCGGTCGGCAGGTTGGCGTTCTCGGTGCCGGCGAGGCGGGCCTTGACCTTGCCGTCGATGCGCACGACCCATTCCGAGCGCAGCGTCTCGGCCTCGGCGAAAGCCGGCGAATCGGGGTCGATGACGACCTGCGTCATGCCGTAATGGTCGCGCAGGTCGATGAAGAGCACGCCGCCATGGTCGCGGATGCGATGGCACCAGCCGGAGAGGCGGACATTCTGGCCGATGTCGCTGTCACGGAGCGCGCCACAGGTATGGGAACGATAGCGATGCAGGGTCACGGGCTCAGTCTTTCGGAAATGCGTCGGTGGCCGGCGCGAAGCGCCAGCCACAGCTTGGGGCTAACCACACGCGCGCGCCCGAAATGTCAAGAACGCCCGCGACATCCTGCGGCTCTCTCTGCTAAGACGACGACATCATGCATCTGATTTCCGATACCGCCGCGCTCTCCGCCGCCTGCGATCGCCTCGCGACCCATCCTTTCGTCACGGTCGACACCGAGTTCCTGCGCGAGACCACCTATTACCCCAAGCTGTGCCTGATCCAGATCGCCTCGCCGGACGAGGCGGTACTGGTCGACCCGCTTTCGCCCGATCTCGACCTCACCCCGTTCTTCGGGCTGATGGTCAACGAGAACGTGGTCAAGGTCTTCCACGCCGCCCGGCAGGACCTGGAAATCGTCTGGCTTCTCGGGCGCGTGCTGCCGACCCCGCTCTTCGACACGCAGGTCGCGGCCATGGTCTGCGGTTATGGCGACTCGGTCGGCTACGAGCAGCTCGCCAACGACCTCGCCAAGGCGCGCATCGACAAGTCCTCGCGCTTCACCGACTGGTCTCGCCGCCCGCTGACGGAGGCGCAGCTGTCCTACGCCGAATCGGACGTCACGCATCTGCGCGACATCTATCTCGCCTTGAAGGCCGATCTCGATGCCACCGGCCGCGAGAACTGGGTGGCTGAGGAGATGTCCGTACTGACCTCGCCCGCGACCTACGAGGTCAAGCCGGAGAATGCCTGGCAGCGCCTCAAAGGCCGCATCCGCAAGCCGCGCGAGCTTCCGAACCTGATGGAGATCGCCGCCTGGCGCGAGCGCGAGGCGCAGACCCGCGACGTGCCGCGCCAGCGCGTGCTCAAGGACGATGCGCTGATGGATATCGTCCAGCGCGGCCCGCGCTCGGTCGAGGCGCTCGCCGAATTGCGCTCCGTCCCCAACGGCTTCGAGCGCTCGCGCAACGGCGCCGAGGTTCTGGCCGCGATCGAGCGCGCCGCCGCCCTCGATCCCAAGACCCTGCCCCGGCTGGAGCGCGAGCGCGGCCGTCCGACCAATGCCGCGGTGCTCGACCTGCTCAAGGTCCTGCTCAAGGCGGTGGCGGATGCCGAGCGCGTCGCGCCCAAGATCATCGCCTCGACCGACGATCTCGAGGCGATCGCCTCCGACGACCTCGCCCAGGTCCCGGCCCTGCAGGGCTGGCGCCGCAGCGTCTTCGGCGAGAAGGCATTGGCGCTCAAGGACGGCTCGCTCAGCCTGCGCATCCAGCGCGGCCGGGTGGTCGTGGGCTGAACAGCATCTGGCAGCCTCGGAGACGATACGCTATATCGACCTTAATTCAGACCTGAAATCACACCTTATTTCAGGATCGAATAAGGAAAAACCATGCAGCGTGTCGAAGCCGAGATCGCCGTCAGCGTCTCCGATCTCAAGAAGAATCCCACCGCGGTGGTCGACGGCGCGCGAGGCAATCCGGTCGCGATCCTGAATCACAATCGCGTCATGGCCTATATGGTGCCGGCCGACACTTATGAGGCGCTGGTCGATGCGCTCGACGATCAGGTTCTCATCGAGATCGTCCGGGCGCGGGCCGGCGAAAAGGGCGAGCCGGTCGGTCTCGATGAGCTATAAGCTCGAATTCCTGCCATCCGCGCGGAAGGAATGGGACAAGCTCGGCGCGACGTTGCGGGAGCAGTTCAAGAAAAAGCTCGGCGAGCGACTGACGCATCCCCGAGTGCCGGCCGACGCGCTTCATGGCCTGCCGGATTATTACAAGATCAAATTGCGCGCCGCGAGCTATCGGCTGGTCTATCGCGTCGAGGACGAGCGGATCACGGTCGTGGTCGTTGCCGTCAGCAAGCGCGAACGCTCACAAGTCTACTACGCCGCGAAAAAGCGATGAGACTTACCCCATCTACCCGCTGCCGTAGCTCTTCACCAGCGAGCCCGCGACAAGCCCCCAGCCGTCGACCAGCACGAAGAAGATCAGCTTGAACGGCAGCGCCACCGTCACCGGCGGCAGCATCATCATGCCCACCGACATCAGGATCGAGGCCACGACGAGGTCGATGATCAGGAAGGGCACGAACAGCAGGAAGCCGATCTCGAAGGCGCGGCGCAGTTCCGAGATCATGAAGGCCGGGATCAGCACCTCGACACCGATATCCTGCTGCGTCTGCGGACGCGGCCCCTGCGACATGTCGAGGAACAGCGCCAGGTCCTTCTCGCGGACATGCCTGAGCATGAAGGTCTTGAAGGGCACGACGCCGCGATTATAGGCCTCCTGCGGCTGGATCTGCCCGGCGACCAGCGGCTGGACCGCCGTCGTGTAGGCCTCGCGCAAGGTCGGCGCCATCACGAATCCGGTCAGGAACAGGGACAGTCCGAGGATCACGGCATTGGGTGGCGCGGTCTGCGTGCCCAATGCCGAGCGCAGCAGCGACAGCACGACCACGATCCGGGTGAACGACGTCACCATGATCAGGATGGACGGCGCCAGCGACAGCACCGTGATCACGGCGATGAGCTGGAGCGCCCGCTCCGCCACGCCGCCGCCCTGCCCGAGGTCGAGCGACAGTGTCTGCGGCATTGCCGGCACGCTCTGGAGCACAAGCAGCAGCGCGGCCGCCGCTAGGGCACGCCCGCCTCGAAACCGTCTCGCTCGTCCGCCGATGACCTTCACGCGCGCCGCCACTGCCCGACTCAACCGATCGGGTGCGCCTGAAGCTAGCCACGCGAAAACGCCACGCAACCGGTGCGCGGCGTCATAAGGCTGGAGAGCCGACAATCCTGTTGATGGCCCGCCGCCCGAAGGCGCTCAGGCCGTGCGCTACTGACTCAGGACTTGGCCTTGGGATCCCGGCCAAGCAGCCGGGCGAACTCGGCTTCGATCGCGTCCACAGAGAAGGGATCGATCTCCTTGGTCGCGGGCTCGGCCGGCTTTTCGGGCTCGGGCTGCGGCTTGGGAGCTTCGACCGGCGCCGGCTCTTCCACGATCGCGGCAGGCGCCGGCTCGACGAAAGCGGGCTCGTCGACGATCGGCTCGGGCACGGGATCCGGGGTCGGCTCCGGCTCCGGCTCCGACGGCTCCGGATGATGGATCTCGGCCGGCTTGGGTTCGAACAGCTTCGGCTCCGGTGCCTTCGAAAGGGGGCGATCCAGCGAAAGCCCAAGCGCGGCAGCAAGCTCGGCCTCGACATCGCTCGGAATCGGCTTCTGGCGCGGCGGAGCAACCGGGGCCGGCGCCACGACGGGCTCGGCTACGATCTCCGGTTCAGGAGCCTGCGGTTCGATGTGAGGCGCGACCGCCTCCACCGGTTCCGGCTCCTCCTCGACGATGGGCGCAGGCGCGAATTTCTCGACGGGCGCGGGCAGCTCGACAATCGGCGCAGCGCTCGCAGCAGGCGCCTCGCTGCCGAGATTGGCCGGACGCACGGCAGAGAAGGGCCGCTTCAGCGCCTCTTCTAGCTGACGCGTCATGTCGTCGAGCTCGCCGGCGCTGACGGCCGGCTGCGGTGCATGCTCGCGGGCGAAGCTCGGCGCCGGCCCGGTCATGACCGGGGGCACCGGCATGGCCGGAGCGGCTGGCTTGGCAGGGGCCGCAACCGCCTCGGCCGCGGCAGCGACGCCGAGAGCGGCGGCGACACCCGCGGTCGCGGCCGTGGTCGCAGAAATCGGCGCAGGCGGCTCGACGGGCACGGAAACCGGGCGGGTCGGCAGCGGCGGCAGCAGCTCCGGCCCTTCGGGATAGCCGGCGCGGCGTGCCTCCTCCCCAGCCCGCAAGGCAGGCTCGCTCGGCGGAACTAGCGTCTCGAACGGCGGCAGCGGCCGGTCCGTCGCGGCGGTGTCGACATGGGTCGGCGGCGCGGCACGGCCGCCGCTGCGCAGGATGTTCGTCTCGACCACGACATCGGACGCACCGCCGATCATCAGCAGATGCTCGATATTGTCACGCCGGATCAGCACGAGCTGGCGCTGGCGGTCGAGGTCGTAGGTGTCGACGACACCGAGCCGGGGCTGGCGCTGCCTGCCCCCGGCCTGGCCACGCAGCCTGAGCCGCCCGCCCTTGATCTGCCGCACGAACAGGCCGAGCAGCGCGAGAAGCACGAGAACGACGATGATCGCGACAATCGCCCTCTGCGGGGTCGTAAGTTCCAATCCGAACAAGCTCTGCAAGGTATGCCTCTTAACGCCACGGCGGCCCGGACGGCCGTTAAGTCCCGCCCATTGTTCAACACCTTGGCTATAGCATAACGCTTTCGCTATCGGGAAACATGGTGAACGCGTGGTTAATCACACCCGCGAAAACCCGCCCCTTTAACCGGATATTAACCATGCACCCGGCAGGATTTGCCCAGTAGTCCCGCCTCGCCGGCGGCGATAACGGGGAGCTGGAGCCATGGCGAACGACGGATTCAGCGTCGGCGGCGGCCTGATGCAGGCGCTGAAGACGCGCATGCATTACCAGCAGTCGCGCCAGAAAGTGCTCGCCGAGAACGTCGCCAATGCCGACAGCCCCGGCTTCCGCCCGGTCGATCTGAAGCCGCCGAGCGCCGATCCGGCTCGCGCCGGCGTGGCTGTCGCCCTCACCAGCGCCGGCCATATGAGCTTGAACACCGCCAATGGCGGCTTCAACGGCACCGGCGCCCCGCGTTTCGAAACCACGCCCAACGGCAACGCGGTCAATCTCGAGGACGAGATGCTCAAGGTCGCACAGAACCAGTCCGACTATCAGCTCGCAGCCTCGCTCTACAGCAAGGGCCTCGGCCTGATGAAGATCGCGATCGGGAAAGGCCGCTGATCATGGACCTGATCAAGAGCATCGCCGTCGCCGCCTCCGGCCTGCGCAGCCAGTCCGGGCGCATGCGCGTCATCTCCGAGAACATCGCCAATGCCGATTCGGGCCCGGAACGCGCCGGCGCCGAGCCCTATCGCCGCAAGGTCCCGACCTTCCAGCGCCATTTCGACCGCACGCTCGACGCCCAGCTCGTCGCGCTCGGCAAGGTCCAGCGCGACCAGAGCGCCTTCAAGGTCAAGCACGAGCCCGGCAACCCGGCCGCAGACGCCAGTGGCAACGTGCAGATGCCGAACGTGAATTCATTGGTCGAGATGGTCGACATGCGCGAGGCCCAGCGCAGCTACGAAGCCAATCTCAACCTGATCTCTTCGACGCGCCGGATGATCCAGCGCACCATCGACATCCTGCGCGCCTAAAGCACGCGGCTCCAGAAGGGGACTAGACCATCATGGCCACTCCGGGTTTCGCCGCGGGCGCCTACGCCAACATCCAGGGGATGGGTGCCGGCAATCTGATGCGCAAGCCGCTCGCCACGGGCGGCGCCGAAGCCGGGGGGCCGGATTTCTCGGCCCTGCTCGGCAAAGCTCTCGATGCGACGGCGGATGCCGGGCGCAAGGCAGATGCCCAGACCGCGAGCGTCGCGGGCGGCCGGGCCGACATCGTCAATGTCGTGACGGCGGTGGCCGAAAGCGAGGCCGCGATCGAAACGCTGGTCGCGGTGCGCGACCGCGTCATCGCGGCCTATGAGGAAATCATGCGGATGCCGGTCTGACGGCCTCAGGATCGGATAAAGATCATGACTTCCGGAGCCATTCTCGACATCGCCCGCGACGGCATCGTCGTCTTTCTCAAGGTCGGCGGCCCGCTGATGGTGATCGCGCTCGCGGTCGGCCTCATCGTCTCGCTAATCCAGGCACTGACCCAGATCCAGGAACAGACGCTGGTCTTCGTGCCGAAGATCGTCGCCGTCTTTGCCGCGCTGCTGCTGTTTCTCCCGTTCATGGGAGACGCGCTGGCGGGTTATATGGGGCGAGTCGCCGCCCGAATCGCCACGGGCGGATGAGCCCGTCGCGCCTGCTGCCGGCCTTGGCCGGCGCGGCGCCGCGGCCCACACCTTGGCGTGAAGGTGCCCGCGGCACGATGCAGATCGCGATCCTGCCAGAGATCAGCGCCCTTTTCGTGCTCGTCTTCGCGCGGGTCGGCACGCTCGTCATGCTGATGCCCGGCATCGGCGAACGCTTCATCTTCTCACGGGCGCGGCTTTCGCTCGCCTTCTTCATCGCCCTGATGATCGTGCCGATCGCCCGGCCCTCGCTGCGCCTGCCCGGCGACGTCTCCGGCGTCGTCGCCCTGCTGATCGGCGAATTGCTGGTCGGCCTCGTCATCGGGCTCTGCGCCCGGCTGGTCATGGCCTGCCTGCAGACCGCCGGCACGCTCGTCGCCCAGACCATGGGGCTGGGCTTCGCCATGACGGTCGACCCGACCGGCGGCATGCAGAATCCCTCGATCGGCAACTTCCTGACGATGCTCGGCATCACGCTGATCCTGACCACGGACCTGCACCACATCGCCATAGCAGCGATCCATGAAAGCTACCGCCTGCTGCCGCCGGGTGGCGCCGTCGACCTGACGGATACGATGGCGCTCGCCATCCGCTCCACGGCGCGCGGCTTCGCGCTCGCGATCCAGATCTCGGCGCCCTTCCTCGTCTTCGGTCTGCTGTTCAATCTCGGCCTCGGCGTCCTCGCGCGGATGATGCCGCAACTGCAGGTGTTCTTCCTCGCCGTGCCGGCCTCGATCATGGGCGGCATGCTCGTCCTGCTCGTCGTGCTCGGCGTGATGATGAGCGTCTTCATCGACGATCTCGGCGCCTTCCTCCGTCAGTTCACAGGCTGAGGCTGCAATGTCCGAGGAAGCCGACAAGGAAGACAAAACAGAAGACCCGACCCAGCGAAAGCTGGACGAAGCCACCGAGAAAGGCGACGTCCCCAGATCGCAGGAGATCGGGACCTTCTTCGTGCTCTGCGGCTTCACGCTCTCCCTGCTGGTCGCCGCCGGCTGGTCCTCCCGTGAGGCGATGCTGTCGCTGCGCTCCTTCCTGATGAACGCGCACCAGGTCCCCTCCGATGGCGCCTCCTTCATGCAGATCACGCAGCGCGGCGTGCTGACTGGCTTCATGGCGCTCGGCCTGCCCTTCGCCTTCATTCTCTGCGCGGGCCTTGCCGGCGCGATGCTCCAGCACAAGCCGCTCTGGACCTTCGAGCCGCTGATGCCGAAGTTCGACCGCATCTCGCCGATGGCCGGCGCCAAGCGGCTCTTCGGCAAGGAGGCCTGGGTCAACTTCGCCAAGGGCCTCGCCAAGACCGCCCTGATCGGCATCGTCGTCTGGCTCACGCTCTGGGGCCAGCATGACCGGCTCGAAGGCTTCGCCCAGATGGGCGTCGAGGCGCTGATGCCGGCGACGCTCTCGCTCGCGATCCAGCTGATGGGCGCGGTCCTCGCCCTCTTCGCGATCATCGCCATCGGCGATTTCGGCTGGCAACGCTTCTCCTGGTACCAGCGCCAGAAGATGACCAAGCAGCAGATGAAGGACGAGTTCAAGAACTCGGAAGGCAATCCCGAGGTCAAGGCGAAGCTGCGCCAGATCCGCGCCCAACGCGTCGGCAAGCGCATGATGGCGGCGGTGCCCAAGGCCACCGTGATCATCACCAACCCGACCCACTTCGCCGTAGCCCTGCAATACGAGCCCGGCATGGCAGCGCCGCTCTGCCTCGCCAAGGGCGTCGATGCGATAGCCCTGAAGATCCGCGAGGTCGCCGGCGAACACCGCGTGCCGATCGTCGAGAACCCGCCGCTCGCGCGCGCGCTCCACGCCACGGTCGGCATCGACGAAGAAATTCCTGTCGAACACTATCAGGCTGTCGCCGAAGTCATCGGATACGTCTTGCGCCTGAAGGGCCGGCGCGCCTAACTCGGCAGGGATGCGAAGGAAGCTTGGCCGCCGGTTTCCGCGCGGCCGCAAGGGAACGGACTCCACCGCAATGAGCGGCACCACGGCGACCAACACGATCGATCGCTCCGACAAGCCCGGCCATATCGGCATCATCCTGCTGGTCGCGGGCGTGCTGGTGGGCGCGGCGATCGCGCTCGGCTTCCTCGCCAATGAATGGGCGCAGCCCCTGATTCTCGGCCTGCTCGCCATCCTCTCGGTCGTCGGCGTCTTCGGCCTCTTCGCCTTCGCCATCGGCCTCGTGCAGTTTTCCGGCCGCGCCGCCCGCAACGACCTGACCAAGGCGATCGTCGACCGCGCCGACGATGGCATCGTCGTGACCGAGAGCGAGAACGAAATCGTCTATGCCAACGAGGCCTATCTCGCGCTGGCGGGCGCCACCGGCGCCAATGACCTGAAGCCGGTCGGCCGCCTGCTGACCGGCCGCGCCGATGTCTCGGAAGCGATCTACCGGCTCGCCACCGCCGCCCGCGAGCATCGTCGCCTCGTCGAGGAGGTCCGCCTCGAGCCCGCCCTGAACGAGCGCGGCGAGGTCGGCTGGTACCGCGTCCGCGTCTCGCCGGTGCGCCGCGAGGCCACGACCGCGACGATCTGGTCGGTCTCCGACATCACGCCCGAGCGCGAGCGCCAGGAAAACGCCTTCCAGGAGCTCCAGCACGCGATCGACTATCTCGACCACGCGCCGGCCGGCTTCATCTCGATCGATGCCGATGGCGAGATCTCTTATCTCAACGCCACCCTTTCCGGCTGGCTCGATTTCGACCTCGCCCGCTTCGGCTCGGGCGGCCTGCATCTCGAGGACGTCTGCACCTCCTCCGCCGCCGCCCTGATCCAGGCGATCCGCGGCCAGCCCGGCGATGTCCGCGTCGAGGTGCTCGATGTCGACCTGAAGCGCCGCAACGGCGCCCCCCTGCCCGTGCGCCTGCACCATCAGGTCGCCTTCGGGCAGGACGGCCGCGCCGGCCCCTCGCGCACCCTCGTGCTCAACCGCACGGCCGGCGAGGCCGGGGCCGATGGCGGCAGCGATGCCGAAGTCCGCTTCGCCCGCTTCTTCCATTCGACGCCGATGGCGATCGCCACCGTCGACGAGGCCGGCGCGATCCTGCATTCCAACGCCGCCTTCGCCCGCCTGATCCCGGCGGGCCTCAGGCCGCGCACCATCCACGACCTTGTCGCCTCCGGCGCCGGGCTCAACGAGGCGCTGGCCGAGGTGGTCGCCGGACGCTCGGGCGGCGCGCCGCTCGACCTCGCGCTTGCCGGCGAGGACGGCCGCTCGGCCAAGCTCTACCTCACGCCCGTCGCCGGCACCGAAGGCGGCGACGGCGAGCGCGCCATCGTCTATGCGCTGGAGACCACGGCCGAGCGCAAGCTGCGCGACAACATGGACCAGGCCGGCAAGATGCAGGCGGTCGGCCAGCTCGCCGGCGGCATCGCGCACGACTTCAACAACGTGCTGCAGGTCATCATCAACGCCTCCGAGTTCCTGCTGGCGAGTCACCGGCCGACCGATCCGTCCTTCCCGGACATCATGCAGATCAAGCAGAATGCCTACCGCGCCGCGGCGCTGGTACGGCAGCTCCTCGCCTTCTCGCGCCGCCAGACGCTGCGCCCGCAGGTGCTGGAGCTCGGCGAGGTGCTTTCCGACCTCTCGCTGATGCTGAAGCGCGTCGTTGCCGACAAGGTCACGCTCGACGTTCGCCAGGGCCGTGATCTCTGGCCGGTCAAGGCCGATCTCGGCCAGCTCGAGCAGGTCATCGTCAACCTCGCCGTCAACGCCCGCGACGCTATGCCGGACGGCGGCAAGCTCGCGGTCCGCACCCGCAACGTCGCCCGCGAGGACTGCGCCTCCTTCGGCCACGAGGCCCTGCCGGCCGACGATTACGTGCTGCTGGAGGTCGAGGATACCGGCACCGGCATCCCTCAGGAGCATCTCGACAAGATCTTCGAGCCGTTCTTCACCACCAAGGAGGTCGGCAAGGGCACCGGTCTCGGCCTCTCCATGGTCTACGGCATCGTCAAGCAGACCGGCGGCTACGTCTTCGTCGACTCGACCATCGGCAAGGGCACGGCCTTCCAGATCTTCCTGCCGCGCCATATGCCGAGCCAGGAGGAGATCGCCGCCGAGGCCGCCGCCAAGGAGGCGCCGAAGAAGCTCGCCGCCGACCATACCGGCGCCGGCGTCATCCTGCTGGTCGAGGACGAGGACGCGGTGCGCGCGCTCAACGCCCGCATGCTGGTCTCGCGCGGATACACCGTCCACGAGGCAGCCTCCGGCGTCGAGGCGCTCGACCTCTTCCTGCAGAACGACGGCAAGATCGATCTCGTCGTCTCCGACGTGGTGATGCCGGAAATGGACGGCCCGACGCTGCTCGGCGAATTGCGCAAGCGCAACCCGAACACCAAGGTCGTCTTCGTCTCCGGCTATGCGGAGGAAGCCTTCCGCAAGAACCTGCCGGAAGGCGAGGAATTCCACTTCCTGCCCAAGCCCTTCACGATGAAGCAGCTCGTCGAGACGGTGAAGGCGGCGATGGGCTAAAGGCCGGCGACCTCACGGCCGCCAGCCCTGGCTTCAGGCGTTTGAGAAGCGCGAGCCCGCAACGCTCGCGCCGTATCGTACGAGCCGGCAGTCCCTCACGGCCGCCAGTCGGTGTTGCATCGCCTCACGGTAGACGGGATCGCGAAACAGCGCCGCGAAAGCCTCGACGCTTGGATATTCGGCGATGAAGCAGACATCCCAATTCTCTGCTTCAGGCCCGATCAGCATCTGCTCAAAGCGGCCCCGCCACAGGATGCGCCCACCCAACCGCGCCAGGACCGGCTCGCTGATCCGGCCGTAGGCGGAGAAGGCCTCGACCCCAGATCCACCTCGCCCGTCAGGATACTGCGCCAGCTCATGCAGGCGAATCAGGTTGAGCATCTGGACCGGCCCCGCCCTGTCCGCAGCGCGGAAGGCGGCCAAGCTCTCGCGTGAAAAGGTGGTATGGTCCGTCATCACGCCTCTCCCCGTCCCGCAGTCCGCGACCAGGAGCCGATATAGCGCGGAGCGCGCCGCCCCATCCACGCGTCCAGCCCCTCACGCAGGTCCGCGGTCGGTGCAATGCGTGCGAACTGCTCGCTCTCGATCAAGAGCCCTTCGCCGATGCTGGCATTGATGCCACGGGTGACCGCCGCCAGGATACTGGCCGTCGCCAACGGGGAATGCCGCATGATCCGCTGGGCCAGTTCATGCGCTGCCGGCAGCAGGTCATGATGCGCCGCGACGTGATTGACCAACCCCAGCTCCAGCGCCCGCGCAGCTGGGAAGGGATCCCCGGTCAGGAGCAGCTCCAGCGCGCGCTTTCGGCCGGCCAGCCGCGGCAGGCGCTGCGTCCCACCGAAGGTCGGCGGCATGCCGAGATTGATCTCCGGCTTGGCGAAGGTCGCCCGCTCGCTCGCGATGGCGAGCGAAACCGCTTCTGTAATTTCGCAGCCGCCGCCATAGGCGAGACCGTTCACTGCGGCGATCACCGGCTTGCAGAACGCTTCCAGCCGTGCGGTCAGCCGTTGGCCGCGCCGAACGAAGTCGCGCACCGCGGTCTCCGGGCTCGAGGCGACGCTGCCTGAGAACTGGGGAATGTCGCCCCCCGCGGAAAAGGCGCGTTCCCCGGCGCCCGTCAGGATGACGACACGAATGGCCGGGTCGTCCTCGATGACGTCGAGATGGGCGAGCAGTCGGTCGATCAACTCGTAGCTCAGCGCATTGAGCTTGTCGGGCCGGTTAAGTGTCAGCGTGGCGATTCCGCCAGTGCTGGCGAAGAGAACGGGATCATGGTCAGGCATGAAAACCTCCTGGGTCATCGACCGCGGAAGGCTGTCTGCTCGGCTCTGTCATGTATACTACCTATACGGTATACCTCGATCATGAAGAAGCCCGACAGCCCTACCCGCAAGCGCATCGTCGATGCCGCCAGCCGGCTCTTCTATGATGAGGGAATCCGCGCGGTCAGCGTCGACTCGGTCGCAGCAAAGGCCGGGGTGACCAAGCGTACGCTCTATTATCATTTCGAGAGCAAGGACGATCTCGTCGCAGCCTATCTCGACGCGCGCGACCAGCCCAATCTCGCCCTCATGGCGCGGTGGTTCGACGAAGCCGACGGGGGACTGCCGGACAAAATCGAAGCGATCTTCCGTCAGCTCGCCCGCTCGGCGCGCCATCCGCGCTGGAAGGGCTGCGGCTTTCTGCGTACCGCCGCCGAACTCGCCCCGCTGCCCGGCCACCCCGCCGTCAGAATCGGCGCGCGCCACAAGGCCGGCTTCGAGGCCTGGCTCGCCGGCGCCTGCGCGGCGGGCGGCATCCCGCCCTCAGCCGAGCTGGCCCGCCAGGTCGTCCTGCTGATGGACGGTGCGTTCTCCATTATGCTGGTGCATCGCGACCCCGGCTATATCGAAGCGGCGGGCCGGGCGGCAGCAGCACTGGCGCGAGCAGCGCAGTCCCCTGGGACAAGCGCTCCATAACGCCCAGCAACCGCCTCCTGACAGGAACTGACATCGAGAACAAAAAAAGAACTTGCCGACAGGAACAAAGCGTGACCATTCTCATGTCAAGACGCATTGAGATGTCCCCGTCGCCCTGCCATAAGGAGCCCGAAACGTGAATCAGGCGAATCTCAAACTCGTGGAAGGCTCCTCGATGGACAAGGCCAAGGCGCTGGATGCGGCGCTCTCCCAGATCGAACGCGCCTTCGGCAAAGGCTCGATCATGCGGCTCGGCAAGAACCCGCAGGCGATCGAGATCGAGACGATTTCGACCGGTTCGCTCGGCCTCGACATCGCGCTCGGCGTCGGCGGCCTGCCCAAGGGCCGCGTCATCGAGATCTACGGGCCGGAATCCTCGGGCAAGACCACGCTGGCGCTGCACACCATCGCCGAGGCCCAGAAGAAGGGCGGCGTTTGCGCCTTCGTCGATGCCGAACATGCGCTCGACCCGGTCTATGCCCGCAAGCTCGGCGTCAATCTCGACGACCTGCTGATCTCGCAGCCCGATACCGGCGAGCAGGCACTTGAAATCACCGACACGCTCGTCCGCTCCGGCGCGATCGACGTGCTCGTGGTCGACTCCGTCGCGGCGCTGACGCCCCGCGCCGAGATCGAGGGCGAGATGGGCGACGTCCAGCCGGGCCTCCAGGCCCGCCTGATGAGCCAGGCCCTGCGCAAGCTCACCGCCTCGATCTCGCGCTCGAACTGCATGGTCATCTTCATCAACCAGATTCGCATGAAGATCGGCGTGATGTACGGTTCGCCGGAGACCACGACCGGCGGCAACGCGCTCAAGTTCTATGCTTCGGTGCGCCTCGACATCCGCCGCGTCTCGACGCTGAAGGAGCGCGACGAGGCGACCGGCAACCAGGTTCGCGTCAAGGTCGTCAAGAACAAGGTCGCGCCGCCCTTCAAGCAGGTCGAGTTCGACATCATGTTCGGCGAGGGCATCTCGAAGGTCGGCGAACTGATCGATCTCGGCGTCAAGGCCGGCATGGTCGAGAAGGCCGGCGCGTGGTTCTCCTTCGACAGCCAGCGCCTTGGCCAGGGCCGCGAGAACGCCAAGACCTTCCTCAAGACCAACCCGGACGTCGCCGCCAAGATCGAAGCGACGATCCGCCAGAATTCCGGCCTCGTCGCCGACCGCATCCTCGATCAGGCGGACCCGACCGCGGACGATCTCGACGAAGGCGAGGCCTGAGACGGCCTTCCCGATCCGGAACGAATGCGAAGGCGGCCCTCCGGGCCGCCTTTTCGTTTCAGAGTAAGGCCTTGCGGCTGGTGCGCTGCATCAAGCTTTCTGGACAGGCGCCAACCGCCTGACTAGAACCGGTTCTTCCCGCCGAGCGCGAGCCCGGCCTCCTGCCCAAGATCAGAGCGCAAAAGAGCGATGAGCGGCGTCAACGATATCCGGTCGACCTTCCTCGACTACTTCAAGTCCCAGGGCCACGAGATCGTGCCGTCGAGCCCACTCGTGCCGCGCAACGACCCGACGCTGATGTTCGCCAATTCGGGCATGGTGCAGTTCAAGAACGTCTTCACCGGCCAGGAGAAGCGCCCCTATTCGCGCGCCACCACGGCCCAGAAATGCGTGCGCGCCGGCGGCAAGCACAACGACCTCGACAATGTCGGCTACACCGCGCGTCACCACACTTTCTTCGAGATGCTGGGGAACTTCTCCTTCGGCGACTATTTCAAGGAACAGGCGATCCACCACGCCTGGACGCTGGTCACCCGCGAATTCGGCCTGCCCAAGGACAAGCTGACGGTCACCGTCTATTCCGAGGACGACGAGGCGCACGCGCTCTGGAAGAAGATCGCAGGCCTGACCGACGACAAGATCATCCGCATCCCCACCTCGGATAACTTCTGGCGGATGGGCGATACCGGCCCCTGCGGTCCCTGCTCCGAGATCTTCTACGATCACGGCGACCATATCTGGGGCGGCCCGCCCGGCTCGGCCGAGCAGGACGGCGATCGCTTCATCGAGATCTGGAACCTCGTGTTCATGCAGTACGAGGAAGCGGCCGGCGGCATCCGCACCAACCTGCCCCGCCCTTCGATCGATACCGGCATGGGGCTGGAGCGCATCGCGGCCGTCCTCCAGGGCACGCATGACAACTACAATATCGACCTGTTCCGCGCCCTGATCACGGCTATCGCCGACCTGACCTCGGTCGACCCGGACGGCCCGATGAAGGCGAGCCATCGCGTCATCGCCGACCATCTGCGCTGCGCGTCCTTCCTGATCGCCGATGGCGTGCTGCCTTCGAACGAAGGTCGCGGCTATGTCCTGCGCCGGATCATGCGCCGCGGCATGCGCCATGCGCAGCTCCTCGGCGCCAAGGAGCCGCTGCTCTACAAGCTTGTACCTGCCCTCACCCGCGAGATGGGCCGCGCCTATCCCGAATTGCTGCGCGCCGAGGCTCTGATCACCGAGACGCTGAAGCTCGAGGAAACGCGCTTCCGCACCACGCTGGCGCGCGGCCTCACCCTGCTCGACGACGCCTCGAAGGACCTGACCGCCGGCCAGAGCCTCAAGGGCGATGTCGCCTTCACGCTCTACGACACCTATGGCTTCCCGCTCGACCTGACGCAGGACGCGCTGCGCGCCCGCGAGATCACGGTCGATATCGAGGGCTTCGACGCCGCCATGCAGCAGCAGAAGGCCAAGGCGCGGGCCGCCTGGTCCGGCTCCGGCGAGGCTGCAACCGAGACGCTCTGGTTCCCGCTGCGCGACAAGGTCGGCGCGACCGAGTTCCTGGGCTACGACACCGAGACCGCCGAGGGCGTCGTCACCGCGCTGATCCGCGACAATGCCGAGGTCCAGACCCTGAAGGCCGGCGAGAGCGGCTTCATGCTGGTCAACCAGACCCCGTTCTACGGCGAGTCCGGCGGCCAGGTCGGCGATGCCGGCCAGGTCAAGGCGCCGGGCACGGTCGTCGAGGTCTCCGACGTCCAGAAGAAGCTCGGCGACGTCTTCGCCCATAGCGTCACGGTCAAGGAAGGCGAGCTCAAGCTCGGCGCCGCCGTCGAGCTCGTCGTCGACCATGAGCGCCGCACCGCGATCCGAGCCAACCATTCGGCAACACACCTGCTGCACGAGGCACTGCGCCTCGTCCTCGGCGACCATGTCGCGCAGAAGGGCTCGCTGGTCTCGGCCGACCGCCTGCGCTTCGACTTCTCGCATCCGAAGCCCATCAGCGCCGAGGAACTGCGCGAGGTCGAGGAGATCGCCAATGCGATCATCCTCCAGAACGAGCCGGTCACCACCCGCCTGATGAGCGTCGACGAGGCGATCGCGTCCGGGGCGCGGGCTCTCTTCGGCGAGAAATACGGCGACGAGGTTCGCGTCGTCGCGATGGGTACGAACCCGGCCGGCCGCGCCTATTCGGTCGAGCTCTGCGGCGGCACCCATGCCTCGCGCACCGGTGATATCGGCCTCGTCAGCGTCGTCGGCGAAGGCGCGGTGGCGGCCGGCGTGCGCCGCCTCGAAGCCATGACCGGCAATGGTGCGCGCCTGCGCCTCAACGAGGAATCGCGCCTGCTCGACGGGCTCGCGAGCCTGCTCAAGGTCCCAGCCAACGAGGCCGGCAACCGCCTGGCCGCGCTGATCGAGGAACGCCGCAAGCTCGACCGCGAATTGACCGAGGCCCGCAAGAAGCTCGCCATGGGCGGCGGCGGCGCGGCCGAGGATCCGATCCAGGAGATCGCCGGCGCGAAGCTCCTGGCCCGTGCGGTCACCGGCATCGAGATGAAGGACCTGAAGAGCCTGGCCGACGAAGCCAAGACGCGCGTCGGCTCCGGTGTCGTCGCCATCGTCGGCGTCGCCGATGACGGCAAGGCCGGCGTCGTCGTCGGCGTCACGCCTGATATGACCGAGCGCTTCGACGCGGTCGCGCTGGTCCGCGTCGCCTCCGAGCAGCTCGGCGGCAAGGGTGGCGGCGGACGCCGCGACATGGCCCAGGCCGGCGGGCCGGACGGCAGCAAGGCGCAAGCCGCGCTCGACGCCGTCGCGGCGGCGATGGGCTGAGGCGGAGATGGCCGCCGCCACGCCTCAAAGGGGCTGGCGGTGGCAGGTTCACCTGTGGCTCGACCACGGCGCCGGCGACGATCTCGTCGCCACCGTGATCCACCGGGCACTGGTCGCGTTGATCTGCGCCAACGTGCTGGCGATCGTGCTGGAATCGGTCCCCACGCTCGCCGCCCGCTTCGGGCCGGGCTTCGATCTGCTGGAGCGCATCTCGCTCGCGGTCTTCACGGTCGAATACGCCATCCGCATCTGGATCGCGCCCGAGCATGCCCGCTATCGTGGGATGAGCGCGACCCGCGCGCGGCTCGCCTATCTCCGCTCCTTCCCGGCCATCATCGACCTGCTCGCGATCCTGCCGCTCGCCGCCAACCTGGTCGGCTTCGGCGAAATCCGGATCCTCCTGCTGCTGCGCCTGCTGCGCTTCTTCAAGCTCGGGCGCTATTCGCCCGGCATGGCCTCGCTCGCGGCGGCGCTGACGGCGGAGCGCAAGGCGCTGGTCGCCTGCTTCGTCATCCTGATGGGCGTGATGCTGGTCGCGGCGAGTGCCATGCATCTCGTCGAGCATGAAGCCCAGCCCGACAAGTTCGGCACGATCCCCGATGCGATGTGGTGGGCGATCATCACCTTGACCACGGTCGGGTATGGCGATGTCTATCCGGTGACAGTGGCCGGCAAGGGTGTCGCGGCTGTCACCGCCGTGCTTGGCCTCGTCATGCTGGCCCTGCCGGTCGGCATCGTCGCCACGGCCTTCGCGCAGGAGATCCACCGGCGCGAATTCGTCGTGACCTGGAGCATGATCGCGCGTGTGCCGCTGTTCGGCGGGCTCGACGCGAGCGAGATCGCCACCGTGATGCAGTTCCTGCGCGCCCAGTCGGTGCGTTCAGGCGCGGTTATCATGCATCAGGGCGAGCCCGGCCGGGCGCTCTATTTCATCGCCAGCGGCGAGGTCGAGGTCGCGCTCGCCAATAGTCGCGACCGGCTCGACGAAGGCCATTTTTTCGGCGAACTCCAACTCGATGATATCGCCATCGCAAGCCATTCCCCCTGCCCGCAAGCAGCGGTGGCGACGGCTCCTTCCAAGCTTCTGGTGCTCGATCCCGTCGATTTCCGGGCACTGACCACGCGCCACCCCCGGCTTGCCGAGCGCATTCGGACGCTGGCGAGAGGATGAACGTGAAACGCCGCTCCCTGATCGCGCTCGCTGCCCTGCTCCTGCCGGTGCTGGCTGCTGCGCAAACGAAACCCGCTCCGCGCCGCAGCGACACCCCTGCCCTCTCCGCGGCCCGCACGATCGTCGCCGGCGCGCCGCTCAGCGTCTTCCTGAGCAATGCACCGCAAGGCGCCCGCCTCGCCATCGCCCGGACGGACGATCCCGCAAGCAAAGCGATCGTCGTCGTCGAGCCCAAGACTGCGGTCCCCGCCCTGCCGACGCCGGGCGCCGTCGGCGCTTATGAACTGCGCCTCACCATGGAGAAGGACGGCGCGCCCGTGATCCTGCTGCGCCAGCCGCTCGCCACGACCGAGCCGCGCGCGACGCTGGCGGCGCCGGAGCGCGTCGGCCGCGGCCAGGGCCTGCCTGTGCGCGGCATCGGCCCGAATGGCGAGCAGGACCGCGTCATGCTGGTGAAGCCCGAAGCGCCGGCCGATGCCGACGGCCCGCGCTTCTTCCCGGCCGAGAATGTCGAGGCGACGCTGGAGGCACCGGACCAGCCGGGCGTCTATGAGCTGCGCTATATTCTGCATGCGCCGCTGGCGGAGCATCGCATTCTCGCGCGGCGCGTCGTGAAGGTCGAATGAGCCCCTTCGCGTAAAATTCCAGCAATCTTCGCTGCCTATACCGTCCTTACCCAAGGGAGCGACGAAGGATGAACGCCGTGAATGACGCCCGTTTCTGGGATCGAACGTCCAGCCGGTATGCCCGCAGCACCATCTCGGATCAGGCCGGCTATGAACGCACGCTGGATCGCACGCGTGAATTGCTGAAACCGCAGGACCGGGTGCTGGAACTCGGCTGCGGCACCGGATCGACGGCGCTCAGACTGGCCGATAGCGTGCAAAGCTATCTGGCGACCGATATCTCCACCGGCATGATCGCGATTGCCGAGCAGAAGCAGGCGACCGAGACGATCCCAGGGTTGAGCTTCCGCGTCGCGACAGTGGAAGCGCTCGCACCCGACGAGCGTTTCGACGCCGTTCTGGGCTTCAGCTACCTCCATCTGGTGCGTGACCTGCCTGGCACGCTGCGCCGTATCCATGCGCTGCTCGCCGAGGGCGGGCTGTTCATCTCCAAGACCCCCTGTATCAGGGACATGAACCCGCTCGTCGGATACGCTGCCCTGCCCGTGATGCGGGCGCTCCGGCTGGCGCCCTATGCTGCCGTCTTCCGCGCGGCGGAGCTGAAGGAACGCGTGTCTGCAACGGGTTTTCAGATTCTGAACGTCGAGAACCATGCGAGCAAGGGCACGCACTGGCGCCCCTATATCGTGGCCCGGAAGGCCTGATCACTGCGAGCTGGCGCGGCGCATGAAAAAGCCCGGCCTTTCGGCCGGGCTTCTCATACCACGCAAGCGAGCGCCTGAAATCAGGCGGCCATCGCCTTGCGCATGTTGTCGCTGACCTTCTCGAGGAAGCCGGTGGTCGAGAGCCACTTCTGCTCGGCGCCGACCAGCAGGGCGAGGTCCTTGGTCATGTCGCCGGCCTCGACCGTGTCGACCGTGACCTTCTCCAGCAGCGAAGCGAACTTGGCGAGCTCGGCATTGTTGTCGAGCTTGGCGCGGTGCGCGAGGCCACGGGTCCAGGCGAAGATCGAGGCGATCGAGTTCGTCGAGGTCTCCTTGCCCTTCTGGTGCTCGCGATAGTGACGGGTCACCGTGCCGTGCGCGGCCTCGGCCTCGACGGTCTTGCCGTCGGGCGTCATCAGCACCGAGGTCATCAGGCCCAGCGAGCCGAAGCCCTGCGCCACCGTGTCGGACTGCACGTCGCCGTCGTAGTTCTTGCAGGCCCAGACATAGCCACCCGACCACTTCATCGCGGAGGCGACCATGTCGTCGATCAGGCGGTGCTCGTAGGTGATGCCGAGCTTGTCGAACTCGGCCTTGAACTCGGCCTGGTAGATCTCCTCGAAGATGTCCTTGAAGCGGCCATCATAGGTCTTGAGGATGGTGTTCTTGGTCGAGAGATAGACCGGGTACTTGCGGATCAGGCCGTAGTTCAGCGAGGCGCGGGCGAAGTCGCGGATCGAGTCGTCGAGATTGTACATCGCCATGGCGACGCCAGCCTCGGGGGCCTTGAAGACCTCCTTCTCGATGACCTTGCCGTCCTCGCCAACGAACTTGATCGAGAGCGTGCCCTTGCCCGGGAACTTGAAGTCGGTCGCGCGGTACTGGTCGCCGAAGGCGTGACGGCCGATGACGATCGGCTGGGTCCAGCCCGGCACCAGGCGCGGCACGTTCTTGCAGATGATCGGCTCGCGGAAGATCACGCCGCCGAGGATGTTGCGGATCGTGCCGTTCGGCGACTTCCACATTTCCTTGAGGTTGAACTCCTTCACGCGGCCTTCGTCCGGCGTGATGGTCGCGCACTTGACCGCGACGCCATGCTTCTTGGTGGCGTTGGCGGCGTCGATCGTGACCTGGTCATTGGTTGCGTCGCGGTTCTCGACCGAGAGGTCGTAATAGTCGAGCTCGAGATCCAGATACGGGAAGATCAGGGTGTCCTTGATCTTCTGCCAGATGATCCGGGTCATCTCGTCGCCGTCCATGTCGACGACCGGGTTGGCGACCTTGATCTTGCTCATGCGATGACCCCTGTTCTCTCCAGATAGAACGATCCGAAACGGCGGCTTTCGCCCACCATTCCCGGCTGGGTCGCTTCCTAGAGCATGTTCCGCAAAAGTGGAAACCACTTTTGCGGAACATGCTCAGTGATTTGATTAGGCGCGAATTCTTGTCCTTCGGCCGATCTCGGCCGAAGGGAAAGCGCGCCGCGGGTTCGGGGCGGCGGGGGTAGCGCGGCTTTCGGGCAATCTCACGCAACAATCTTTATGTTGCACTGCCGCAAAATCGGCATCTTCCCCGCCTAGCCTGTCCTGCCGCTCGTCATAGCGACAGGACGAACGACGTGTTCCGTTTCATTTTCGATATCCGCGCCGGCCTCCAGCCGGCCGCAATCCTTCTCGCGGCGCTGTTCAGTCCGACCCTCGCCTCCGCCCCGCTTACGGACGAGGAGCAGCCTGCAACGCCGCTGCCGATCCCACGCGGCGCATTGATCGATCCCGACGCGGACGAGATGCCGGCGCTCGCCGCGAGCGAGCCCGACGCCATCGTCTTCGATCCGGGCCTGGCCGTGCTCGGCCGCGCCACCGCATCATCGGGAGCGCATCTGCGGGCGCGGGCGCCTATCCCGGTCGACATCATCCGCAAGGGCTTCGCCGCCCGCCAGCACATGATGAGCGCGGCGCCGGACCGTTCGGTCGGCTTCAAGCTGGACCGAGGTGCCTTCTCGCTCTCGACCACGCTCTCCGATCCGGCAAGCATCGGTGCGCCCCGGAACGCCGAGCTGCGCTGGCGCCTCGCCCAGCCGGCAGGAGCGGGCAAAGGCTTCATCTGGGGTCTCGCCACCGGTGGTGGCAGCTCGCTCTACGGCAATCCCGAGCAGATCGGCGAGGCCTTGATCGGCTACCGGCAGGAGCTGTTCCCGCACCTCACCCTGACCTCGCAGCTCACGATGGGTGGGACTTACGTCTTCGCGCCGGGTGACGGCATCCACACTGCGATGACCCCGGAGATGAAGCTCTCGGTCGATCTCGCCAAGCTCGCCGATCTGCCGTGGCAGACCTCACTCGACGTGACGCTGGCGCGCAAGGTGCCGCTCGTTGCCAGTGATTTCGAAACGCGTGGCCAGGCGATGCTCTCCTTGAAGTACAAGTGGAACTGACCGTCACGGCCGCCATCGCATGGCGGCCTGCATCATCCTGCCTTCCCCCTGGACGCGGGCCGCTCTAGCCTCGCTCCATGACACAATCGACTTCGACCAAATTCGCCCTCGTCACCGGCGGCACGCGCGGCATCGGCGCCGGCGCCGCCCTCGCGCTCGCCACCGCGGGCTATGACGTACTCGCCACCGGCCTGACGGAAGAGGAGGTCGCGGCGCCGCCGGCCCACCCCGCCATCCGCCACGCCCGGCTCGACGTGACCCGTGACGCCGAGGTCGCCGCGATCGTCGCGACCTGCCTGCGCCTCGACGCACTGGTGAACTGCGCCGGCATGATCCAGCGCGGCGGCAAGGAGTTCGAGATCGACGCGTTCCGCCTGACCATCGAGGTCAATCTCAACGGTACGATGCGGATGTGCCTCGCCGCCAAGGACAAGCTCGCCGCCAAGGGCGCGGACAAGGCCGGCGGCGCCATCGTCAACATCGCCTCGATGCTGACCTTCCACGGCTCGCCCTTCGCGCCGGGTTATGCGGCCTCGAAGGGCGGCATCGGCCAACTCACCAAGTCGCTCGCCGCCGCCTGGGCGCAGGAGGGCATCCGCGTCAACGCGGTGGCGCCTGGCTGGATCGAGACCGAGCTGACCCGCCCGCTGGTCGAGGATACCGAGCGCTCGGCCCCGATCCTCGCTCGCACGCCGATGGGTCGCTGGGGCAAGCCCGGCGATGTCGGCGGCGCCATCGCGTTCCTGCTCTCGGACGCCGCCCAGTTCGTCACCGGCGCGATACTGCCGGTCGATGGCGGCTATCTCGCCGTCTAGAAAAGCGATTCCGGCCTAAGGACTTGGGCCGCAAACCTGAATCGAATTGTGCGCGGATTGAATCAGAACATCAGCACGGGAGAGACACCATGAACACGACGAGCCCGATGCCCGTCGCGGCCACGCAGGAGGAGCGCTGGACGCCCTATCGCCACCCCCAGCCGAAGGAATCGCCACCGGAGCTGGTCGTCCCGAACGTGATCCCGACCGACGAGCGCGTCTGGGTCCCGGTCGACGACAATGTCTGGTTCCGGCCTCTGCTCCTCTGCACCTCTCGCGGCTACTGGATGAACCTGCTCAAGGTCCGCCGCGCCGGCGTGCTCTCGCGCCACCGCCATCCGCTTCCGGTCCATGGCTATGTGCTGAAAGGCAAGTGGCGCTATCTGGAGCATGACTGGGTCGCGACCGAGGGCTCGTATGTCTACGAGGCTCCGGGCGAGACGCATACGCTGGTGGTCGATCCCGAGACGGAAGAGATGATCACCATGTTCCAGGTCAATGGCGCGATGATCTATGTCGACCCGGACGGCAAATGCCTCGGCTATGACGACGTCTTCACCCGCATCGACAAATGCCGCGCCCATTATGCAGGCAATGGGCTGGGCGCCGAATACGTCGACCAGTTCATCCGGTGAGCGATGCGCGGCCCGCCTGCCCGGCGGCCGGGCCGTCCATGATCGGCACATCCCGGCGCCGCCGCGGAAGCAATTGCTAAACGGTATCCGGGCTAATCACCGGAGAATCTGAAGCCTGCGCCTGCTCCGCGGAGACACATTCATGCGGCTCGTCATTACCCTGCTGATCTGGATGTCGGCCGCCTTCTCCACCGCACCGGCCGGGGCACAGTCGGCTCTCTACACGGCGACGGCCGCCGAGATTGCCGGAGGGCTCCCCGGAACGGTGATCCGGACGGAAATCCTGAACGGCACGCCCGACGGCGCGACGGCCTATCGGATGCTCTATCGCTCGCGCGGGCTCGACGGCAAGCCGATCGCCGTCTCTGGCATTGCGATCGTCCCGTCGGGACCCGTTCCGCCCGGAGGCCGCCCGGTCGTGGCCTGGGCCCATCCGACGACCGGCGTCCAGCCGCAATGCGGGCCGTCGCGCTCCGGCGGCATCTTCCTGTCGATCCAGGGCCTGCGCGCGATGATCGCGCGCGGATACATCGTCGCGGCGACCGATTACGCCGGCCTCGGCGGGCCCGGGACACATCCCTATCTGGTCGGTGAGAGCGAGGGCCGCTCGGTGGTCGACTCGGTGCGGGCGGCTCGCCAGCTTGCCGGCGCCTCCGCCGGGCGACGCTTCGCCGTCTGGGGCCATTCGCAGGGCGGGCACGCGGCGCTCTTCACCGGCATCCTGGCGAAACGCCTGGCCCCCGAGCTCGATCTGGTCGGCGTCGCGGCCGCCGCGCCTGCGACCGAGCTCAGGCCGCTCCTGGCCGACGACATCGAGACTGACGGGGGCCGCAACCTGACCGCGATGACCCTCTGGTCGTGGGCGCGCGTCTACAAGGCCCCCCTCGACAAGGTCGTCTACCCACAGGCGATTCCCGTCGTCGACGAACTCGCCGCGGACTGCATCGAGAGCCTGTCCGATATCCTGCGCCGGCTGCGCCCGACCAAGGCACTGGAGCGCAAGTTCCTCGTCGACGAGGACTTCGCCGCCCACGAGCCCTGGCGCTCGCTTCTCGATCGGAATTCGCCCGGCCTCGTGCCGCGCAGCATCCCGGTCTTCCTCGCGCAGGGCACGGACGACACGCTGGTCAGGCCGCAGGTCACGCGCGACTATGCCGACAGGCTCTGCCGCGCCGGGAATTCGGTGCGGTTCGTGGCGCTGCAGGGCGTAGGCCATCTGCCGGCAGCCGAGGACAGCGCCGCCGCCGCAGTGGACTGGATGGAACAGCGCTTCAAGGGCGCGCCGCCACCGAGCGACTGCACCCGGGCGAAGTGAGGATCAGCACCATGCTGCGATGGCTCCGATCCGGGCGATCAGGCGGAGGCAGCTAGCGGCCGAGCTTGGCGAGCTCCACCGCGGCGCGCAACTCGATATGGGCGAGAACCTCGTCGAGCCGCGGATCGTCCGTCGTCTCGCGCCTGAGCGCCAGCGTCGTGCGCAGCCGCTCCAGCTCCGAGGGCAGCACACGCCCGGCGAGCAGGGCCGCCTTCAACCGGTCGAGCCCATCGAGCAGGTCATGCCCGCGCCTGGCCTGCCGGCGCTTGCGATCCTGCGAATCTTCCTGCGCCTGAACGGCGAGCAAGGTGTCGAGCGGGCCGGCCGCGCTGACGCCGCTGCTGCGGGCCGCGGTCGTGCTGTCCTGCGTCGGAAGCGTGAAGGCCGCGCCGCTCGAGCGCCTCGCGGAACTGGCCGGGCCGGCATTCGAGACGGGCGCGCGCTGGTCGATCCTGATCATCGGCGGCCTCTGGGGGCATCGGACCGAAAAGTGGATGCCACTTTTCGGAAGAATCCGATGCCTGGATAATGATCCGGATCGTCACTTTGCGTCCGATAGGACGCGCGACGATCTGGAAGGGTTAACGAACTCTTGCCGGAAGATGGTTAACAGCCGGTAAACTGCCCGGCAGAAACTGCCGCCCCGGCAGGAAGCGCAGGCTCCGCAAGAGCCTCCCAACCATGCCGCCGAACTGCAAAGGACTGACAAACAAGGCTTTTCAATTTTGAGCGGTTTGGCACGCCGCTCGCAAGGGCTGTGGCGAGTTCAACTATCCCTTGGTGCCAGACACATGTTCCGCAACCCCGCCCTGAAGACGCTGCTGAAGCCGCTGGCCGCGATGCTGGCCGTGGTCGTCGGCCTGTCGTCGCAGCCGGTGTTCGCGCTCTCCCGCATCAAGGACCTCGCCTCGGTCGAGGGCGTGCGCACCAACCAGCTCCTCGGCTACGGCATCGTCGTCGGCCTCAACGGCACCGGCGACACGCTCAACAACACGCCCTTCACCAAGCAGTCGCTGCAGGCGATGCTGGAGCGGCTCGGCGTCAACACCCGCGGCGCCAACATGCGTACCGCCAATGTCGCCGCCGTGATGGTGACCGCCAGCCTGCCGCCCTTCGCCACGCAGGGCACCCGCGTGGACGTGACCGTCTCCGCCATGGGCGACTCCAAGTCGCTGCAGGGCGGCACGCTGCTCGTCACCCCCCTGCTCGGCGCCGATGGCGAGGTCTATGCCGTGTCGCAGGGGCCGGTCGCGATCTCCGGCTTCTCGGCCGAGGGCGACGCCAGCAAGATCACCCGTGGCGTGCCGACCGTCGGCCGCATCGCCAATGGCGGCGTCGTCGAGCGCGAGATCGACTTTGCGCTGAACAAGCTCCAGACGCTGCGCCTGTCGCTGCGCAATCCCGACTTCACCACCGCGCGCCGCATGGCCGCCGCGATCAACGAGTTCGTCGGCGGTGACTCGGCCGAGCCGACCGATCCCTCGACCGTGGTCCTGCAGATCCCCGCCCGTTTCAAGGGCAACATGATCAAGCTGCTCACCGATATCGAGCAATTGCGCGTCGAACCCGATCAGCTCGCCCGCATCGTCATCGACGAGCGCTCCGGCATCATCGTGATGGGCAAGGACGTCCGCGTCTCCACGGTGGCCGTGGCGCAAGGCAACCTCACCGTCACGATCAGCGAGACACCCCAGGTCTCCCAGCCCGAGCCCTTCTCCCGCGGCCGCACCGTCGTGACGCCACAGACCAGCGTCAAGGTCGACACCGGCGGCGGCAACAAGCTCGCCCTCGTCCGCGAGAGCGTATCGCTGGCCGAGCTGGTCGACGGGCTCAACGCGCTCGGCATCGGCCCGCGCGACCTGATCTCCATTCTCCAGGCCATCAAGTCGGCAGGCGCGCTGCAGGCCGAAATCGAGGTGATGTGATGACTGTTGCCCTCGCGCTTCCCGCCGCGAATCTCGCCCTCGGCGTCGCCGGCAAGGTCGCTGGCGGCATCGCCGACGCGCTCGACCCGGCCAAGGCCAAGGCGAAGAAGCAGGCCGACGATTTCGAGACCATGTTCCTCGAGCAGATGACCGAGAAGCTCTTCGCCGGGGAGACCGGCGAGGGTCCGCTCGGCGAGAACGGCACCGGCGGCGGTGTCTGGCGTTCGCAGCTGACCCAGCAATATGCCAAGCAGATTCAAAAGGCCGGCGGCATCGGCCTGTCCAACCAGATCATGCGCGACCTGATCAATCTGCAGGAACAGGCCGCCGGCGGAGTCCAGAATGCTGGCCGCTAAGCCGATCCTCGACGAGCGCCCGCGCATCGCCGACGCCCTCAGCGCGCGCGCCCTGATCGAGGCCGTCCTGGAGGCGCTCGGTGCCCTCTCGCATCTCGTCGGCGAGGAGACCGAGCTGGTCCGCGCCGGCCGCCTGCCGGAAGCGATGACCCGCGAGCCGCGCAAGACCGAGCTTGCCGGCATCTATATGCGCGGTGTCGAGCAGGTGAAGCTCAATGCCGTCGCGCTCGCCCGCTTCGTGCCGGACCAGGTCAAGCGGCTGAAGGAGGCGCACCACGCCTTCCAGGGCCTGATCGAGACCAACCAGATCGTGCTGGCGACGGCACGCGCCGTCTCGGAATCGGTGGTGCGAGATCTCGCGGCCGACGCCAACAGGCCGATGCGCGCCAATGGCTACGGCCCGGCGGCCACCGTCGGCGCCGGCGTCTTCGCCCGCCCCAATTCCGGGCCATTGGTCGTCTCGCGCCGGCTGTGACGGGGCGAAGCGCCCTTCGCCTCCTGCGCCGTGAACGCCAGCCCCTTGGTATAAAAAGGGTTTACGCAGCGGCTGCGCCGGAAACCCTAAAGATTTACCTAATTTCTTGACGCCGGATTCAATCTTTTCTGCCAATCTCCGCAGTGTCGGGTAACCACGTCCTGTTCCCGGCAGAGGACGAGAGCGGCGCAACGGCGCCGTGAACGACTCCAGAAGGAGTGGTCATGGATTTTGGCAACGCCCCCAGGCTCGCCGCCGTTACCGGCGCTCCGCCTGTCGCCCGCGCGGACGTGACGGCCCAGGCCGGCAGCGTCGCCGTGGATCTTCCCCCCGAAAAGACCGTGCAATCCGCCTCTGCGGGCTCAGCCGTCAATGTCGAGGTGCGCGCCGAGACACGCGACGCGCAGAGCCGTGCCGATGGCGAGCGCCGCGCCCGGGCCAACGCCCAGAACAATCGCGAAGCGGTCCGCACGACAGACGAAACGATCGAGCGCAAGCTGATCATCGATCCGCAGACCCGGGCGATCGTGCTGCAGAAGAAGGACCCGCAGACCGGCGAGACGATCTCGCAACTGCCGGACGAGACACTCCTGAAACTGCGCGCCTACTCGCGCGAACTCAGCGAGCGGGCCCGAGAAGCCGAGGAGCCTTCTCACCAGATCGAGCGGACGGCCTGACAGGGTTCCCGCTCTCCACCGGATCTGCAAACCGCCCGCCTTTGCGCGGGCGCTTTGCGTTTAGGGCTCCGGCGGGCCGGCCTATCCGGCCATCCAGCCATGCCGCGCTGCGTTAGAGGCTGCTTAACCATCCTCCGACAAGCCGCCGGTCCGCTTCAATTCGACGGCTGAAATTTACCGGTTGTTACGGGCTGGCGCAGCAGGGTCACCCGGTCCTGGCCAGAACGGCCTGGGCGCCAGAAGGCTCCTTACCAGAAGGTAAATACAAATGGCCGTCTCTCTCTCCTCCGGCGTGCGTAACAACCTGGCGTCGCTGCAGTCGACCCAGTCTCAGGCTCTGGCGATCCAGAACCGCCTCGCCACCGGTAAGCGCGTCAACTCCGCGATCGACAACCCCGTCAACTTCTTCACCGCCGCCTCGCTGAATGATCGTTCGAACCAGCTCACGGGCCTGCTCGACGGCATCTCGAACGGCATCCAGACCATCCAGACCGCCTCCAAGGGCATCGACGGCGTCACCAAGCTGGTGAACTCGCTGCAGTCGACCATCAAGCAGGCTCAGGCTGACGCAGCTCAGAACCGGCCGGCCGTTGTCGGCACCGGCACGACGCTGGCCACCGCGACCGAAGCCGCCGCGACCTCGAAGAGCCTGAAGGACATCGCTCTCGACAAGCGCATCGGCAGCGCCGGTGACACCGTGGTGACGGGAGCGACTGCCGGCGCCGCGGGCGATCTCGGCATCGACATCACGGCGACGCCGGAACTCAACATCCAGATCGTCACCAACCCGGCTGCGCCGACCTCGACGACCAATATCGGCATCACCCTGACCGCCAACACGACCGTCCGTGACGTCGTCAACGCGATCAACGGTTCGGGCGTCGCCACGGCGTTCGTCGACGAGAAGGGCGTGCTCAACGTCAAGGGCACCGGCTCGGAAGCGCTCGGTGTCGGTATCGGCGCCGGTGCCGCTGGCCCGGCTGCGGTCACCGACTCGGATACCGGCCTGCAGAACACCAAGTTCGGCCTGGCTGCTACCGACCGCACGACCGGTGCCACCTCCTCCGGCATCACGTCGTCGGTGCGCTCGAACCTGATCGATCAGTACAACGATCTGCGTACCAAGATCGACGATCTCGCCAAGGATTCGGGCTTCAACGGCATCAACCTGCTTGGTGGTGACCGCCTGTCGATCGTCTTCAACGAGAAGACCGGCAAGAACCAGACCAAGCTCGACGTTCAGGGTACGTCCCTGACCGCGGACAATCTGGGCATTGCCAAGGCCGGCAACACCCAGCTCGCCGGCACCACCAACTTCCAGAACGATGCCGATCTGGAAACCGCCACCAAGTCGCTCAATGGCGCGCTGACCTCGCTGAAGTCGCTCGCTTCGACCTTCGGCGCCAACCTCTCGGTCGCCCAGACCCGCCAGGACTTCACCAAGGACATGGCGAGCGTTCTGACGACCGGCGCCGACAACCTGACCAACGCCGACGTCAACGCCGAGGCCGCCTCCCTGCTCGCGCTGCAGACCCGTCAGCAGCTCGCCCAGACGGCGCTCTCGCTGGCTAACCAGGCCGATCAGGGCGTCCTGCGTCTGTTCTGATCTTCGGTCCGCAGAAGCGGATCAGCCCGCAGAACGCGGGACGAAGCAAAAAGAGCGGCGGAGCCGAAAGGCTCCGCCGCTTTTCGTTTGGGTCGGTTCCCGCCATTAACCGATTATTAGCCTTAACAAAGGATTGTCGGTCCATAACGAGCTGGTTGAGCGCCGAGTCGCGCTGTCAGAGGGACCTGAAATGGCCAATACGATCCTGTCGAACGGCGTCCGCAACAACCTGCTGACCCTCCAGCAGACCACTGCGCAGCAGGGCGTGATCCAGAACCGCCTCGCCACGGGCCGAAAGGTCAACTCGGCGATCGACAACCCGGTCAACTACTTCACCGCCGCCTCTCTGAGCGACCGCTCGAGCCAGCTCACCGGCCTTCTCGACGGCATCTCGAATGGCATCCAGACCATCCAGACCGCTTCCAAGGGCATCGACGGCATCACCAAGCTGGTCCAGTCGCTGCAATCGACCGTGAAGCAGGCCCAGGCCGACGCGGCCCAGAACCGCCCGACCGTCGTCGGCACCGGTACGACCCTGGCCGGCGCCGCCGAGCAGCAGGCGACCAACAAGAGCCTGAAGGACATCGCCCTCGACAAGCGCATCGGCAGCGCCGGTGATGTCGTGGCGTCGCCTGCAACCGCCAGCTCGGGGGGCGATCTCGGCATCGACATCACGGCGACGCCGGAACTCAACATCCAGATCGTCACCAATCCGGCTGCGCCGACCTCGACGACCAATATCGGCATCACCCTGACCGCCAACACGACCGTCCGCGACGTCGTCAACGCGATCAACGCTTCGGGTGTCGCCTCCGCCTTCGTCGACGAGAAGGGCATCCTGAACGTCAAGGGCATCGGCTCGGAGCAGCTCGGTGTCGGTATCGGCGCCGGTGCCGCTGGCCCGGCTGCGATCACCGATTCGGCGACCGGCCTGCAGAACACCAAATTCGGCCTGGCTGCTACCGACCGCACGACCGGCATCGCCTCCTCCGGCATCACCTCGTCGGTGCGCTCGAACCTGATCGATCAGTTCAACGATCTCCGCAACAAGATCGACGATCTCGCCAAGGATTCGAGCTATAACGGCATCAACCTGCTGACCGGCGACCGCCTGTCGATCGTCTTCAACGAGAAGACGGGCAAGAACCAGACCAAGCTCGACATCCAGGGTTCGAACATCACCGCCGATAACCTGGGCATCCCGCGCGCGGTCAACACGCAACTCGCCGGCTTTATCAACTTCCAGAACGACGCCGACCTCGAAAAGGCCACAGCCGCCCTCACCGGAACCCTGACCTCGCTGAAGTCGCTGGCCTCGACCTTCGGCTCAAACCTCTCGGTCGCCCAGACCCGCCAGGACTTCACCAAGGAACTGGCCAACGTCCTGACCACCGGCGCGGGCAATCTCGTCCTGGCCGACCCGAACGAGGAAGGCGCGAGCCTGCTGGCTCTCAACACCCGCCAGCAGCTCTCGCAGACGGCGCTGTCGCTGGCGAACCAGGCCGACCAGGGCGTGCTCCGGCTCTTCGGCTGACGCCGCAGACGCCGCCCGCCCTCCCCTCCAGCCAGAAGGCAGGACCGCCATGGCCCTCAAGGTCGAACTCAAGCCGCGCGAGCGCATCATCATCGGCCAGGTGGTGATCCGCAACGACGAGCAGCGTACGCGCTTCTTCATCGAGGGCGACGCGCCCATCCTGCGCGAGAAGGACATCCTCACGGCCGCGACTGCCGATAGTCCGGCCAAGAAGATCTATCTCGCCATCCAGCTCATGTACCTGGCACAGGACCCGACGCTCGAGCACGAAACTTACTTCCAGCTCGTGCGCGATTTCGTCAACGCAGCGCCCAGCGCTCTGCCGCATGTTCACGAGATCAATAACCGCATCTTAAGCGACGACCTCTATAAGGCTCTCAAGGCGGCCAGAAAGCTGATCGCCTATGAAGCGGAACTGATCGAGAATGCAAAACGGGTTTAATGCCTACGCTGCCGCGGCCAAGACTGCTCAATCCGTCGTTTCGCCTCGCGAACTCGAAGCCTCTCTTCTGATCAAGGCCGCCATGCGGCTCCAGGCTGTCGCCGACGACTGGAACCTGCGCGAGCGTGAGTTGGACGAGGCGCTGACCTATAACCGCCGGCTCTGGACTCTGCTGGTCTCCGCCGTGATCGCCGAGGACAATCCGCTCCCGGTCGGCATCAAGACCAACATCCTCAGCCTGGCCAATTTCATCTTCAACCAGACCTTCAAGATTTCGACCGACCCGAATCCGCAGTCGCTGGGCGTCCTGGTTAACATCAACCGCGACATCGCCGCCGGCTTGCGCGGGCGCTGAGCCGCATCGGGAGGTCGATCCACCTGGACAAACGAAAACGCCGCCCTTTCAAAGGGCGGCGTTTTCGTTTGAGCTGGACGGCTCCTTGGCGATACTCAGAGATAGTTCGTCAGCGACAGCTTGGAGAGCATCGAGGTCACCTGGTAGCTCGCCTGCAACTGCGTCTGCAGGGACAGGATTTGCGTCGCGACTTCCTCGGTGGTGACGTTCTCGACACCGGCAAGCGTCGTGTTGAGGTAGCCCTTGGTGCTCTGGTGGCGCTCTTTCGCACTGGTCAGCGCCGACTGGGCCGAGCCGAACTCGGTGATGAGCTCGGCCGGCTTCTGCGTGGTGCCGCCGAAGCCGAGCTTCTCGCCAACCCGCGCCGCCATGGCCTCGTAGCGTGCCTGCGAGTTCGTATCGGCAGCCGGGAAGTTCTCCACGGCCATGATCGCGAACTGGGCAAGGCCGACGCGGAAGGCTTCCTCGTTCGCCCGTGCGCCCGTGCCGACTGTCTGACCCTGATCGACCTGCACCGTCGCCGTGTTGCGCGCCGAATCCGCCCCGTCGTCGCCGCGATACCAGATCACCGTCTTGGTTGCGGCGGGGCCGGTATTGCTCGGCGGCAAGGTCGCTGTGGCGAAGGGAGGCCCCGGCACCCGCTTCGGCGGGTTGTTCGGGCTGCCGGCGAAGAACTCCTGCGCGGCGACCTGCGAGGAAGCGGCCGAGAGCGCCGTGTTGGCCTGCTTGCCCAGCCCCGCCGCGATGGAGGCCCGGAGATTGACGGCAGTCGCATTGGCATCGACGCCGATCTCGAAGCTGTCGCTGCTGGAACCTGTGGTGCCGGCGGCCCGCGCGGTCAGCACCACCTCTTCCTGTGTCCCGTCGGGCAATTTGAGCTGGATGCGCACGGTATCGCCGGCTGCAGGCTGCGCTGCGACATTCGCAGCGGCATCCGCAGGCGGACCCGGATTGAACGTCGTCGCCAGCGCGGCCGAACTGCCGGTGATGCCGACGATCTTGAAACCGTAGGGCTGAGGGGGGTTCTCCTCGGCGATCGTTGCTGTCGTCCCGGCCCCGCCCGTGGTCAGCCGGCCGAGTCCGGAGCCGAGATCGGCCTGTCGGCGCTCGTCGATCATCTGCCTCAGGCCGTCCCTGCCGGCGCCATCGCCGTTGATGATCTCGTTGTATCCCAGCGTCGGCTGCGTGTCGGAGGTCTTGCCCGAGAAGAGGTAGCGTCCGTTGACCGCGATATTCAACAGGTCGAGCGTTTGCTTGAACTTCTCTTCCGCCAGAACCTGGGGCGACGAACGGCCGCTCGCGCTCGGCACATAGCTGTTGGAGCGCGTGTCGTTGCGGGTCTCGTTGGTAAGCTTGGTGAAGTTCTCGACCGAGGCGGTCTGCAACTTGAGGTTGACGCCGGTCAATTCGATGCCGCTCAGCCAGGAATCGATCTGCGCCATCTTGCTGTTGAGGTCGAGGCTGACGCGCCGGTCGATACCGAGATCGCCATAGCTGGTGCTGCGCTGCTTGGTGTCGAGCTGGCGCTGGAGGTCGTCGAACTGGGCCCGGGTAGAGACGAATTCGTTGGGCTTGGCCGCGCGATAGGCGCCGGTGCCGTAGCTGGTGATGGTCATCGTGGCCTCACACTCTCATCAGCACGTCCATCATCTCCTTCACCGTGGAGATGATGCGGGCATTCGCGGCATAGGCGGTCTGAAGCTCGATCAGCATCGACATTTCCTGATCGACATTGACCTGCGACGTTTCCTGGAAGCGACTCTGGATCGAGGCGAGCGCGACCTGCTGGCCCTCGTTGAGGCGCTTGGCGGCCTCGACCGCCTGTCCCTGCGAGGACACCACGCGCTGGACGAAACTGGTGAGCGTTCCGGAGAACTGCGCCGTCGACCCGTCCGGCGAGGAGGAGTTGTCGAAGCTGCGAACGCTGCTCGTCAGGCTGTTGAGCAATGCCTTGGGTCGCGTCGTATCGCCGGCCGCCGTGCCCGCCGGGCCGACCAGGAGCGACCGGTCCTTGATGACATCGGCGTTGACCGCGATACGCGCCGCCAGGCCGGTCTTGCGCGTGGCCTCGTCATAGGAGGCGACGAAAGGCTTGTTGTCCGCATCGACGAAGAGCGGCATCCCCGGCGTCGCAGCATCGGCTGTGAGCACGCTGGTCTTGGCACCAAGCCCGGCAACACGGCCGCCCGGCTCGGTGATCCGCAGCGTCGAGCCGGCGGGGTTGGCGACCGTGAAGCCGGTCGCGCCATTGGTATCGAGCGCGTTCTGGATCTGGGCGGCGACCGAAGCCGGACCGGCCGAGAAGTCGATCGCGATCACCGTTGTGTTCGGATCGGTGCTGGCCGGCAAGGTCGTTCCCGCCGGCGCATTGACGAACGAGAAGTGTCTCGTCGGGCCGGGCGGCGTCGGGGTGTAATCGAAGGTCAGCGTGTTCAGGCGCTGCCTGGTGGGATCGAAGCCGAGATCCAGATCGAGACCGGTCGGCGCCGCCGGGGATGGCGGAAACGCCGTGCTGGAGAGCGAGTTCTCCGAGAGCGCCTTCGCCATCTGGGCGGCGATCTCGTCGAGCTGCGCCTGAGCCTGGACCAGCGTCTTGTCGCGCAGCTCGATGTTGGCCGCGATCTCGCCGGAACGGAAGATTCGGTTGGCGATCGCGTCGGAGACGTTTCCGGACGCGTCCCTGATCTTGATCGTGCCGACGCCCCGCTGCGTCGGGTCGATGTTCCACTGGTCCTCCGACCCCAACCCGGGATGCTCGTCGAACGTGAAGGTAACGGCGGCCTGCCCGTCGAAGAGCTGTGTCCCCGAGCTGGTGACGATGCTCACCGACCCGCGTGCGTCCTCCGTCGTCTTGATGTCGACATACTGCGACAGCTCGGACAGGATCAGGTCGCGCTGGTCCTTCAGGGCAGCGGTCGCGCTGTCGTTCGGGCTGCCGACGATGCGTGCATTGACCTTGGAAAGCGCTCCGAGCAGGTCGTTGACCTTGGCGACGCCGGTCGCGATACCGTTCTCGGCCTGGCTGCGCAGCGCCTGCACACCGCTGGAAAGCGTATTGAGCTGGCGCGCGAGCTGCGTCGCATTGTCGATAACCTGTGAGCGCAGGCTGTAGGATGACGGGTCGTTCTGGAGCGCCTGCAACGCGTTCGTGAACTTGTTGAAGACCGTATCGAGCGCCGTGGCACTGCCGGGCGCGCCGTAGAGCTTGTCGAGGTTCGAGAGCGCACTCGCGCGTGTCGAGGTGTAGCCGGCACCCGACGCTTCCTGCCAGAGCTGGTGCTGGACGATCTTGTCGAGCAGCCGCTGGACCTGCGTGCTCTGCACGCCGACCGTGCGGCCGGACAGGCTGTCGGCCGTCGAGACCGTCCGCCGGACATAGCCCGTCGTTCCCGCATTGGCGACGTTCTGCGAGACGATGCCGATGCCGACCTGCGTGGCATTGAGCCCGTTGATCGCCGTGTTGAGGGAAGTGCTGATGCCCATCGTCAACTCCTGTTGCGAGAGGCGGCCCTTCTGGGCCGCCGCTTAGGCAGATGCGCCGGTCAGCGGATGATGTTGAACACCGCGCTCAGCATTTCCTGGGCGGTGGTGATGACCTTGGTGTTGGCCGAATAGGCCTGCTGGGTGACGATCATCTTGGAGAATTCGTCGGCGATGTCCGTGTTCGACTGCTCGACGCTGCCGCCGACCATCTGCGAGGTGCCGAGACCGATGATCGGCGGGCCGGATTCGATCGTCTCCTCGAAGGCGCCGCCATCGAGCCGCTTCAGCGAGTTGTCGGCGTTGAAGCGGGCGACCGAGACCTGCGCGAGCGCCACGACCTGGCCGTTGCTGAAGGTGCCGATCACCTGGCCTTCGGCCGAGACCGAGACGCGGTCGAGCGTGCCGGCGGTGTAGCCATCCTGGCGGATGCTGCGCGCGTCGATCTGGCCGCTGACATCGCCGTTCTGGGTCACGCCATTGCCGCCGGTCGTCAGGTTGATGCCGGTGATGGTGGTGCCGTTGATCGTCATGGTCGGCAGGGTGATGTCCCCGGTCGCCGGGGTCACCATCTGGCCGGTCGTGCCGAAGGTGACGGGCTGGCTGGCCTGAACATAGGCGACCTGGCCGGCGCCCGTCGCGCTGGTGTCCTGGGCCACGAACAGGCCCCAGGTGCCCGTCGTCGGCGGCACCGCGGCCGGGTTGCCGTTGTCGATCTTGGCCCAGCGCATCTCGACGCTGGTGGCCTTGCCGAGCGTGTCATAGACGGTGACCGACCCGCCGGGGATCGAGGTCGCCAGGAAGCTGCTGATATTGTTGCCCATGACGGCGGCGTTGCCAGCATAGGGGTTGGGCGCCGTGCCCGCCGCGGTGACCGAGGCGGCATTGAGGAATTCGGTGCCGCCCTGCGTCTTCTGGGTCGTCGCCGGCACGGCCGGGATATTGGCGCGGTACTCGATCGAGGTCGTCGCCTTGGCCGGGAACTGCTCCTTGGTGATGCGCAGCACGTCCGGCTGCGTGCCGATCAGCTGGCCGGTCACCTGGTCGATTTTCAGACCCTTGAGGTAGTAGCCGGCGCCGTTGACGAGATAGCCGTTCGCGTCGAAGTCGAAATCGCCGCGCCGCGTGAAGAGATTGCTGTTCGAGAACTGCGTGTTGGCACCGACGCCGCTCTGGCGCTGGTCGACCACGAAGAAGCCATCGCCGTTGATCGCGATATTGGTGTCGATGCGGGTCGGGTTGAGATCGCCCTGGATCGAGTTCGTCGCCTGGCTGAAGGCCTGGACCGAGCCGGCGACCTGGCGCCGCAGCGCCGCATCCGGCACGAGATCGGCAAAGGCGGTGTCGACCCGCTTGTAGCCCGCCGTCCGGGAATTGGCGATGTTTCCGGAGATGTTCTCGAGCGCATAGGACTGCGCCGTCATTCCCGAAACCGCCGTCGTCAGCGCACTGAAAACACCCATGGAACCCTCACCTCGACCGGCAGCCCCCCAAGGGCGGCCCACAACTCGAGGCAAGGTTCTGCACGGCGCGTGCCATGCGAGGCTTCATGCGATTTCAAAGAGTTGGATCGTTTACGAAAGGTTTAGCGGCAGTCCGAGCCGGGCAAATTCGCCCTTGCCGGCAGATTCTGCCGGGTTCAGGCTTCTTCGTCCTTGCCGCCCCGCCACCCGCCGAGATCGCCCGCGACATCCGACAATGTCGGCGCGGCCGCTTCGACGAAAGGCAGGGGCCGACAGACCGCGAGCGCGGCGAGCCCGATCCTGGCGGTCAGCATTCCGTTGATCACGCCCTCGCCGAGCTTGGCCGAGAGCCGGGCGGCGAGCCCCTGCCCGAGCACCTGCTGGATCACGGCATCGCCCGCTGCCATGCCCCCGGTCAGGACGAGGTGGTTCATCACCTGCCGCGCCAGCCTGAGCAGGCCGAGCGTGCCGGGACGCCCGGCATAGATGCCGGCGATCGAGCGCAGGAGCCGCGCGCAGGCGACCAGTACGAAAATGACATCGACCAGCGCCCGCGGGCTCACCGCCGTCACCAGCGAGACGCGCCGCGCCGCCTGCGCGATCTGGGCGGTCGCCAGCGCATCGAGCGGCGCCAGCAGGCTGCGCTCCGCCACCGTCAGCATGTCGCGCGCCGCGAAGAGCTGCGGCAGCGCCTCCTGCAGCGCGGCGCGGCCCTGCGCGGTCTGCGCCCGCCCCTTGTAGAGCGTGACGAGTTCTCCGGCGATCGCGCGGCCCTCGTCGGGCGTGCCGCCAACCAGCGCCGCGACGGCACGCTCGCGCAGCGCCTCGACCTTGCGCTCGCGCAGGATGTCACGCAGCACCCGCGCCAGCATGACCAGCAGCGCCAGCGTCGCGATCGCCGCGCAGACCAGCGCGGCATAGCCCAGCGCCGGGTTCTGGCTCATCAGCGCGCGGATGGTGTTCTCGACCCAGACGCCGGCCGCCAGCGCCAGGAAGCCAGACAGCCCCGCCACGAACAGCGAACCCCAGGAGAAGCGCCGTTTGGGCTTCACCGGCACAACGGGAACCATGGCATCGATCGGTTCGCTCTCGGGCAGGATCGCGAGATCGCCCTGCCGGATCGGGACCTCGCCGGCCGGTTCACCCGGCTTCGGGTTGTCGAGACGGATCGCGCGCGGTGCCTTGCTCATCGCGAAACCCCGTTCATGCCAGCTTGTCGCCGATCAGGAATTCCAGCGCACGGTCGAGGCGGATCTGCGGCGGCGGCTTCAGGCGCCCGCCCGCATCCGGCCCGACCAGCGGCGGCCGGAAGCGCGGCGCCCTGACCTGCCAATGCGCCTTGGGATCGAAGATCGCCTCGGGCCGCTCGGGCAATTCGCCCGGGAAGATAGCCGCTTCCGCAATGCCGTCGAAGACCTGCCCGTCGATCGTCTCGCCCGCCTCCGGCACACCTGCGATGGCCGGCAATTCCTCGCGGCCTTCCTTGATCCTCACTTCATGCGTCGCCCGGACCGCGGCCAGCGCCATCGCCTCGACCTGCGCGCCCGCCCCTTGCGCCCGCGACAGCGCCCGCCCGACCAGATGCGACATCACCGCCGCCAGCCGGTCATGGCTCGAATGGTGGATATGGTCGGCCTTGGTCGCGGCGAAGAGCACGCGCTCGATCCGCGGCGCGAACAGGCTCGTGAGCCAGGAATTGCGCCCGACCGAAAAGGCCGCGAGCGCCTGCCCCAGCGCGGTTTCGAGATCGGCCAGGGCCGGCGCCCCGGCATCGAGCGCCGCCAGCACGTCGACCAGCACGATCTGTCGGTCGAGCCTTGCGAAGTGATCGCGGAAGAATGGCGTGACCACGACGCGCTTATAGGCCTCGAAGCGCTCCGCCATCAGCGCCGCCAACGTGCCCGGCCGCACTTGCCCGTCATGGCCGAGATCGAGCGGGGCGAAGGTGAGAGCCGGCGAGCCCTCGAGATCGCCGGGCATCAGGAAGCGCCCGGGCGGCGTCACCGCGACCGCTTCGGGGTCCGCTCGCAACCGGGCGAGATAGCCCTTGAACAGGTCGCTCGCCGCCTCCGCCGCGAGCTCGTCCGGCGCGCCGTCCGGGTCCCGCCCCGGAAGGTCCGCCAGCCAAGCGGCGGCGGCCTCGCGCCGATGCGCCTTGCGGGCGTCGGCGATGGCCTGCGCCGACCAGTCCTTGTAGTCCTGCCCGATCAGGGCGAGATCAAGCAGCCATTCGCCGGGATAGTCGACGATGTCGAGCGTCAGCGTCGCCGGCCCCTTGAACCAGCCGGCCGCCCGCTCGTAGTCGATCTCGACCCTGAGCTCGGAAATGCGCCGCGTCGATTCCGGCCAGCGCCGCCCCTCGCCGTTCATCGCGGCGCGGTGCGCCTCGTAGGGAAAGCGCGGCACGTCCGGGTCGGGCTGCGGCACCAGTCGCACGCGGGCGATCCGGCCCTCGGAGGCCGCTTTCAGCACCGGCAGCTTCGCGCCTTCGATCAGGTTCTGGATCAAGGCGGTGGTGAAGACCGTCTTGCCCGAGCGCGACAGCCCGGTGACGCCGATCCGCAGGCGCGGCCGCGCAAGCCCGAGCAGGCTGTCGCCGAAGGCGAGAGCCGCGTTGCGGGCACTGTCGAGATAGGAGGTGTCGCTCATAAAGCGGAAGCGCGCAGGACGTGCCCAGGCCTCGGTCGACGTGCCGAAGGCTCTCTCATTCGTCCGGGCCTTCGCCGAGCGAGCCCGGGGTGACGAAGCGGTCGAGCCGTCCTTCCCGCGCTGCGACCGCGTACCAGTGCTCGGTGGCGAAATCGATCACGGCCAGCCCGCAGGTCGGATATTTCTGGCTCATTCGTGCCGACGCATAGCGGTCACCATGCCCGGTGAGCAGATGCGCCAGTTCCTCGAAGCCGGGGTTGTGACCGATCAACAGGAGCGTGCGGACATCGCCCTCGACCTCCTGCACGACATCGAGAAGGCGCTCGGTCTTGGCTTCGTAGATCCGCGGCTCGAACTGGACGGGCGGCCGTTCCGGCAGCATCGGCGCCACCATCTCCCAGGTCTCGACCGTGCGCTTCGCAGGCGAGACCAGCACGAGATCGGGCAGCAGCAATTCGTCGGCGAGATAGCGCCCCATCACGGGAGCGGCTTCGCGCCCCCGTGCCGCGAGCGGTCGGTCGCGGTCGGCCACACCGGTGGGCCAGTGGGACTTGGCGTGGCGCAGTAGCATGAGGCGTCGCATGAGCAGAACCTAATCGCGGGCGTCGGCTTTTGCGAGCCCCTGCGTCACGTGAAGCACCGAGGCCAGCAACGCAAACAGCCGGGCCGCATGCTTTTCGACGAACGCCTCACGATCGCTCCCCTCGTTGAGGAAATCCAGCGCCCCGTCGATCAACAGGGTCGAGAAGCCGTGGACAGCCGACCAGGCCAGCAACACCTCCGGCAGATCGGGAGCGAGCACATTCGCCGGCGGCTTCTGGTCCATGGCAGGCAATGGCGGCCGGCCAGCGGCCGATCGGACCTCTCGCAGCAGGATGCCGAAGGCGCGGCCCGAGGCCATCTGGCAGCCGACATCCTCCCGATCGATGCCCCGCTGTCCGAAGACCACGCGGAAGCGGCCGGGATTGGCCAGCGCCGTCTCGACATAGGCGCACGCGATCGCGGCGAGCCTACTGCGCCCCTGCTCCTGCGCCGTCGCGACGGCCGCTTCCATCGCCGTCCCCAGATCGATGAAGCCCAGCGTCGCGATCGCGGTGAGCAGCCCGGTCAGGTTGCCGAAATGGTGTGCCGGTGCCGCGGGCGAGACCCCTGCCCGACGGGCGCATTCGCGCAGAGTGAAGCCGCCGAGCCCGCGCTCCGCCAGCACCTCCTCGGCCGCGGCGATCATCGCCTCCCGCAAGGAGCCGTGGTGATAGTGCCCGCGCACGGCCGGCGCCGGAGCATCGGCCATCGCGGCCTCCTCAATCTTAACAGCGTCAAAATTATCTTGACGGCGTCAAGATAGCGCGCCAGAACCAACTCGCAACTGAACACTGTCAAGATTTGAGGGTATCATGCCGCCTTTGACGTCGGACGCTGCGTTTTCGATGGCCGGCCAGCTCGCGATCGCGGGCTGGCTTCTCCTGATCTGTCTGCCGCACTGGCGCCTCGGCCGAGCCATCGCCGGCCTCGTCATCCCCACGCTTCTCTCGCTCGGCTATTTCGTCCTGATCGCCGTGTTCTGGCATGACGCGGCCGGCGGCTTCTCCTCGCTCGACGCTGTCGCATCGCTCTTCGCCTCACGGCCACTGCTGCTGGCAGGCTGGGTCCATTTTCTCGCCTTCGACCTGCTAATCGGCGCATGGCTGCTTGGCCAGTCCCAGCGCGAAGGCCTACCGCATTGGGCGATGATCCCGGTTCTCGCTCTCACTTTCCTGTTCGGCCCGGCCGGCTACCTGCTCTATCGCCTGATCGCCATCAGCCGCACCATCGCGTCGGAGGACCGTATCCCGCGCTTCCTGGCGCGGCTGCCGGGACCGTTCCGGGCACTGGAATGGGAGCCGCGGCTGACGGCGGCCGGAATCGCAATGCTTCTGCTCGTGATCCCGACGCTGCTCGCCCATGCCGTCGATCCGCGCTTGTTCAACGGCGACAATGTCTGGCTCAAGCCGCTGAAGTTCGAGATCTCGATCGCGGTCTATCTCCTGTCCTTCGCAGTGCTGCTGCCGTTGACTAGCGAGGCCTTCCAGCGCTCTCGGCTCGGCCGCTTCACGGTCTGGCCGGGGATCGGGCTGCTCTTCTTCGAGCTCGTCTACATCGCCTGGCGCGCCTCACGCGGCGAAGCCTCGCATTACAACCAGGACGGCGTGGCGGCGATCATCCTCTATGCCGCGATGGGCGTCGCCGCCGTGCTCTTCACAGCCGCGAGCGGCGTGCTGGCCTATGGCCTCGCCCGCCGCGGTGCTGCGCCGATGCCCCCGGCGCTGCGCCGCTCGCTCGTCCTCGGCCTCGCCCTGACCTGCGGCCTCGGCCTCCTCTCCGGTGCCATCATCAGTTCGGCCAGCGGGCACACGGTCGGCACGCCGATGCCGGGCGCAGCAGTCATCCCCTTCTTCGGCTGGTCATTGACCGCGGGCGACCTGCGCCTAGCCCATTTCCTGGCACTCCATGCGATGCAGATCGTTCCGGCCTTCGCGCTGCTCGCCTCGCTGCTCGGGCGCACCATAGCGCTGCGCAGCGTCGATGCCTTCGCACTCGTCTATGCCTGCGTGACCGCGACAGCGCTGATCGCCGCGCTGAAGGCCCGCCCACTGCTTGGCCTCGGCTGACGCAAACCATCCTGGCGCATTGCAGCCGGCCGAACTGTCGGCAATCAGTCCCCTTCGGCTTCAGGCCCCGGCTCGTAGCGCAGCAGATCGCCCGGCTGGCACTGAAGCACGTCGCAGATGCGCGACAGCGTGTCGAAGCGCATGCCGCGCACCTTTCCCGACTTCAGCTGCGAGACCTGCTGTTCGGTCAGGTCGATCCGCTGGGCGAGTTCCTTCGAACGCATCTTGCGGCGCGCGAGCATGACATCGAGTTCGACGACGACGGGCATGATGCCGGCTTACACGAAACTCTGATTCTCGTCCGCCAGCCGGATCGCCTCCCGCAACACATGGCCGAAGGCGATGAGCGCGGCGGCGGCGGCCAGCGCGGCAAAGATCCCGGGATCGAGCGTGATCGCAAGATGCCGCTGTCCCGGGGGATTGTCGAAGGTCAGAGCGATGCTCTGCAAGGTACGGACGATCGGCGTCGTCGCACCGAAGCAGGCCAGAAGCCAGCCGACGCGCAGCAGCCCGGCGGCGTTCTCCTCGACCAGGACCCTGCCCTCGCCGAACGCCCGGAACAGGCGCCCCAGTTGCAGCATCGCCAGAATGAAAAGTCCGGCCGGGATCCAGGCGAGGCCGAACGCCATCCAATAGCCCCGGACCGAAGGAGCCAGCACGGCGTCTCCGAGCCCTATCGCACTGCGAGCGTAATGAGCGAGCGCCTGAGCGTCGGTCCACAACCAGACCAGCCCGAAGAACATGAGCGATCCCGCCGCATAGCAGAAGGCGCGCGCGTATCGACTGACGTTGCGCAGCCGCGCAGCGGCCTCCTCCGAAAACGTGGCCGGAGGCTGAAACGACATCGGCATGATTATTCCCTCGGTTGACAAAATTAAACTAAGAGATGAATTTATAAATGTCAAAGGCAATCATATCCGAAGAGCCGCCATGCGTATCGCCTCACCTGCCTGCCTCCTCCTCGCCAGCCTGCTCGCCGGCTGCGGGCATGTTCCGCTGACCTCGCTGCCGAAACTGGCGAAGATCGACATCAAGACCACCGACCTCTCGCAGTTGCGGGCCGGAATCAGCCTTCCGGCCGATATCCGTCCGCTGCCTGGCGGCGTCACGATGACGATCGCAGCCCTGCCGAAGGATGGCGGCCGTCATGAGCGCAAGGTGGTACTGGAGGAGGTGCGCGACGCGACGGAACTCGCCTCGTTGCCTGTGCTGATCGCCCCGGGGCGGCACTTCACGCTGTTCAAACTGAGCTCGGCGGACGTGGCGCGGCTGGGAGCCTTCCGCGAGGAAATGTTTGCCGGGCCGCAGCAGAGCGGCAATCGCGGCAGCCTCTCGCTCGGCGCGGACAAGGCCTGCCGGCTCGGCGAACTCTCCGCCAAGCCGGTCACCATGACCGGCTATCTCAAGACTTCGGAGACACAGGACTATGTCCTGCTCATGCGCGACTTCGACCTGACCGAGGCGGTGCGCGCGATCGACCCCAAGGTCGATCTCGCCACGGCGATCCCGGCTTGCGAGCCGGGCATCGGCCTCACCGGCTCTCGCGCCGCGCCATGAAGGCGAGCTTCTCGAACAGCGAAACGTCCTGCTCGTTCTTCAGCAGCGCCCCGTGCAGCGGCGGGATCAGCTTGCGCGGGTCGCGCTCGCGCAGGACTTCCGGCCCGATATCCTCGGCGACGAGCAGCTTCAGCCAGTCGAGCAGTTCCGAGGTCGAGGGCTTTTTCTTGATGCCGGGCACCTCGCGCACCTCGAAGAACAGGCGCAGCGCCTCCTCCATCAGGCGCTTCTTGATGCCGGGGAAATGCACCTCGACGATCGCCTGCATCGTCTCGGCATCGGGGAAGCGGATATAGTGGAAGAAGCAGCGTCGCAGGAACGCGTCCGGCAGCTCCTTCTCGTTGTTGGAGGTGATGATCATCACCGGCCGCTGCGCCGCCTTGATCGTCTCAGCCGTCTCGTAGACATGGAATTCCATGCGGTCGAGCTCGAGCAGCAGGTCGTTGGGGAACTCGATATCGGCCTTGTCGATCTCGTCGATCAGCAGCACCGGGCGGACGGGCGCGGCGAAAGCCTCCCAGAGCTTGCCGCGCTTGATGTAGTTTCCGATCTCGGAGACGCGGGGATCGCCGAGCTGGCTGTCGCGCAGGCGGCTCACCGCATCGTATTCGTAGAGGCCCTGCTGCGCCTTGGTCGTCGACTTGATGTGCCAGGTGATCAGCGGCGCGCCGAGCGCTGCGGCGATCTCCTCGGCCAGAACCGTCTTGCCGGTGCCGGGCTCGCCCTTCACCAGCAGTGGGCGCTCCAGCCGGATCGCGGCATTGACGGCGACGGTGAGATCTTCGGTCGCGACGTAGTTTTCGGTGCCGGCAAAGCGCATGGGTGGTCCTTTTGAGATAGCGGCGGGACGCTAACCCATCCTTTGCGGGCGCGGAAACGGCTTTTTTCGCCAGCGGCACCTAAGCACCCCTGCCTAAAGGCTCGCGCCGCAAGGCGAATTTCTTTCCGCGACAGCGATTCCAAGGTTGTGCTGCGCCGCCGCAAACCGCAAGAATTGCCGGCGCATCCCGCAATCCCTCGAATCGCAAGGTCAGCCCTTTGGCCGGAACAGTCGACCCTTCCGTCTACAAGGACGCCGTCGTCGTGCTCGCGACGGCCGGCGTGGTCGTGCCGCTGGCAAAGAGCCTGAAGGTCAACTCGATCATCGCCTTCATCGCCTGTGGCGCCCTGCTCGGCCCGTTCGGCCTCGGTGGCCTGGTCTCGACGGTTCCGCTGCTGAGCACGATCACTGTCTCTAATGCCGAGGCACTCGCCGGCCCGGCCGAGCTCGGCGTCGCCTTCCTGCTCTTCGTCATCGGGCTGGAACTCTCCTTCGAGCGCCTGATGACGATGAAGCGCCTCGTCTTCGGGCTCGGCCTCGGCCAGGTCGGGCTCTGCGCCGCCGTGATCGGGCTTGCCGCCTATGCGCTCGGCCAACCGGCGGCGGCGGCCCTCATCATCGGTTTCGGCCTTGCGTTGTCCTCGACCGCGATGGTCGTCGAACTGCTGGCGGCGAAGAAGCGGATGACGACCTCGGCCGGCCGCTCCAGCTTCGCGATCCTGCTCTGCCAGGACCTCGCCGTCATCCCGTTGCTGTTCCTGATCAACGTGCTCGATGCCCAGAACGGCTCGGGCTCGCTGCTCGCCGGTCTCGCGCAGGCCTTCATCCAGGCCTTTGCGGCAATCGCGACGATCGTCGTCATCGGCCGATTGGCGCTACGCCCGCTCTTCCGTCTGGTCGCCTCGACCGATTCGACCGAGAGCTTCATGGCGGCGACGCTGCTGGTCGCACTCGGCACCGGCCTCATTGCCGCAGCCGCTGGTCTGTCGATGGGGTTGGGGGCCTTCATCGCCGGGCTGCTGCTGGCCGAGACCGAATTCCGCCGCGCGATCGAGGTCACGATCGACCCGTTCAAGTCGCTGCTGATCGGCGTCTTCTTCCTCACCGTCGGCATGGGCGTGAACCCGGCCGATATCGCGGCTCATCCCTTCGCGATCCTTGGCGGCGCCATCGGCCTCGTCCTGGTCAAGGGCACCATCATCTTCGTGCTCGCGCGCCGCTTCCGGCTCGCCACGGCGACGGCGCTCGAAACGGCGATACTGGTCGCACCGGGCGGCGAGTTCGCCTTCGTGCTGCTCAATGCCGCGACCGGCGCCGAGTTGATCGACCCCGGCGCGACCAGCATCGTGCTGGCCGCTGTCTCGCTCACCATGGTCGCACTGCCGCTGCTGGCCCGCATCGCCCGCAATCTCGCGCAGAAGCTGGCCGCACCCGTCATATTGCCCGACGAAGCCGCCATCTTGCCACCGGACGATCACACGCCCCGCGCTATCGTGGTCGGCGGCGGCCGCGTCGGACGCCTCGTCGGCTCGATGCTGGACGAGCACGGCAAGTCCCATATTGTCATCGACGCGGATGCCTCGCTGATCACCGCGCAGCGGCGTGCCGGGCGCCCCGCCTATTACGGCGACGCGACCAAGCCCGAATTCCTGCGCCTCTGCGGCCTGGAGGAAGCGACCGCCCTGATCGTGACGATCGACAATCCTCGCGCCGTCGACGCCATCGTCCTCGCCGCGCGCTCGCTGAAGCCCGACATCGTGATCGTCGCCCGCGCCCGCGACGCCACCCATGCCCGCCATCTCTACGAGATCGGCGTGAACGACGCGGTGCCGGAGACGATCGAGGCCAGCCTACAATTGTCGGAAGCGGCTCTGGTCGGGCTCGGCGTGCCGATGGGCCTCGTCATCGCCTCCGTGCATGAGCGGCGCGACGGCTTCCGCGCCCAGCTCAAGCCGTCAGGTGCCGCGGCTGCCCGCGCCCTTCCCCGCCACGCCCGCTCGCGAAGGCTGTGAGCGCCGTAGTGGTCGCGGCCTCCGGCTCGCGCGGCAGATAGCCGGCCTCGCGCGCCACGCGCCGGATATGGCCATAGAACTGCGCGGCGCTTGCGGCCCAGCTATGGCGCGCGGCCAGATCCAGGCAGGCTTCGCGCGGCACCCTGAGCGCCTTCATCGCGGCACTGCGCAGATCCTCGTCCAGCACCGCCGCGCCGCTGCCGGCAAAGACATCGCGCGGCCCCTGCACCGGAAAGGCGGCGACCGGCAGCCCGCTCGCCGCCGCCTCCAGTAGAACGATGCCGAACGTGTCGGTCAGGCTCGGAAAGACGAAGACGTCGGAGGAGGCATAGATACCCGCCAGCTCCTCGCCCTCCTTCAGGCCGAGGAAGCGCGCTTCGGGAAAAGCGCGTTCGAGATCGCCCCGCGCCGGCCCGTCGCCGACCACCACCTTGCTGCCCGGCAGCTTGAGCGACAGGAAGGCCTCGACATTCTTCTCGACCGCGACACGCCCGACATAGAGGAAGATCGGCCGCGGCAGGTCGAGCAGGCTCTGCGGGCGCGGGTGGAACAGGCCGAGATCGACGCCCCGCCCCCAGCGCACCAGCTTCTCGAAGCCATGCTGGCGCAATTCCTCCTCCACCGTCGCCGTCGAGACCATCACGGCCGCGGCCGGGCCGTGGAAACGGCGCAGCAGCCCGTAGCTCCAGCTCTCGGGGATGGGCCAGCGTGCCGCGATATATTGCGGAAAGCGCGTATGGTAGCTCGTCGTGAACGGCCGCTTCTGGGCGAGGCAGACCGCCCGCGTCAGCCAGCCGATCGGCCCTTCGGTCGCGATATGGATATGGTCCGGCGCGAAATCGGCGATGCGCGCAGCCAGCGCCCGGCGCGTCGCCAGGGCGAGGCGGATATCGGGATAGCTCGGCAGGCCGACCTGATGGAAGCCCTCCGGCGTCAACGCCTGTGCCGTGATCCCAAATCCCGGAGCCGCCGCGATCATCTGCTCCAGCGAGCGCACGACGCCGTTGACCTGCGGGCGCCAGGCATCGGTCGCGACCAGAACGCGCATCACGCGGCCTCGATCAGGTCCCGGACCGGAGCCGGTCGCGCCGACACCGCAACCGGCACGGCCGGCGTCGTCTTCGCCCGGCCCTGCGGCCAGCGGATCAGCTCGAAACGGCCGTCCTCGTGCTCGACGAAGGCGGTACAGCTTTCGACCCAGTCGCCGGTGTTGATATAGGTGAGCCCCTCGATCTCGCGATGGGCGGCATGGTGGATATGGCCGCAGATCACGCCATCGGCCTTGTGGCGGCGCGCCTCGGCGGCGAGGCAAGTCTCGAACTCGCCGATATAGTTCACGGCGTTCTTGACCTTGGCCTTGGCCCAGGCCGAGAGCGACCAGTGCGGCAGGTGCAGGACGCGCCGCACCCGGTTGATCGCCATGTTGAGCCCCAGCGCGACCGTGTAGGCCCAGTCCCCGAGCAGCGCGAGCCATTTGGCATTGCGCACGACGAGGTCGAACAGGTCGCCATGGATGACGAGCATGCGCTTGCCGTCGGCGGTCTCGTGGACGATCTCGTCGACCAGCGTGATGCCGCCAAACTGTAGGCCGGTGAAGTCGCGCAGGAAATCGTCGTGGTTGCCGGTGACGTAGATCAGCTTCGAGCCCTTGCGCACCTTGCGCAGCAGCTTCTGGATCACGTCGTTATGCGCCTGCGGAAAGTACCAGCCGCTCTTCAGGCGCCAGCCATCGATGATGTCGCCGACGAGATAGATCTGTGGCGCATCATAGGCGCGCAGGAACTCCAGCACGAGATCGGCCTGCGCCCCGCGGGTGCCCAGATGCAGATCCGAGATGAAGATGCTGCGGACCCGCTTGCTGTTGTCCTCGTCGCTCATGCCGGAAAGCCCCTGCTGCTGCGATGCGAGGGCCGTGTGTCTGATTTGCGTTGCGCTTTGATGACGGCGCGGCCAATCCGTGTTCAGGGTAGAGACCTCGAATACCTCCCTGCTGATCGGAGACCATCATGGATCTTGGAATTGCCGGCCGCACGGCCATCGTCTGCGCCTCCAGCAAGGGGCTGGGCCGCGGCTGCGCCGAAGCGCTGGCGCAGGCCGGCTGCACCGTCGTCATCAACGGTCGCGACGCCAAGACGCTGGAAGCGACCGCCGCGGCGATCCGGGCAGCAACCGGCGCCACCATCATCGCCGTGGTCGCCGACGTCTCGACCAAGGCCGGCCAGGACGCGCTGCTGGCGGCTGCGCCGAACCCCGACATCCTCGTCAACAACAATGGCGGCCCGCCGCCCAAGCCCTTCCGCCAGGTCACGCGGGAAGGCCTGCTCGAAGGCGTCGTCCAGAACATGGCGACCCCGCTGGAGCTGGTGCAGCGCGTCATCGATGGCATGGTCGAGCGCGGCTTCGGCCGGATCATCAACATCACCTCGGCCAGCGTCGTGACCCCGCTGACCGGGCTCGACGTCTCCTCTGCCGCCCGCGCCGGCCTCACCGCCTTCCTCTCCGGCGTCGCTCGCGAGGTCGCGCATGCCAACGTCACCATCAACAACATCCTGCCCGGCGTCTTCGACACCGATCGGATCAAGACCGCGACCACCAAGGCCGCCGAGATGCAGGGCATCAGCATGGACGAGGCCGTGAAGCGCCGGCTCGCCGCGGTGCCCGCCGGTCGCCTGGGCCGGCCCGACGAGTTCGGCAAGCTCTGCGCCTTCGTCGCCAGCGCCCATGCCGGGTACATCACCGGCCAGAACTTCCTGATCGACGGCGGTTCTTTCCGCGGCACGTTCTGACGCCGCTCCCACGCCATTGGCCTAGCCGGGTTGCAGAGTTCACGCTTCGCTTCCCGGCCTGGACATGGTCTAAGCAGGAACGGTTTCGCTCAAAACCGTTCCCCTGTTTCGGCCGCGCGCTTTGTCCCCTCTTCTCGGCATCACCCTCAAGCTGGTCTCCGCGCTGGCCTTCACGCTGATGTCGGCTGGCATCAAGTCGATCTCGACGCGCTATCCGACCGGCGAGATCGTCTTCGTCCGCTCCTTCTTCGCGATGATCCCGCTGCTCATCTGGCTCGCCTGGCGCTCCGAGCTGCCTCACGCCCTGAAGACCAGCAATCTGCGCGGCCATCTCAAGCGCGGCATCATGGGCTCGACCGGGATGTTCTGCGGCTTCGCGGCCTTGCAGTTCCTGCCGCTCTCGGAGGCTGTCGCGATCGGCTATGCCGCGCCGCTCGCCGTAGTGGTTCTGGCCGCGCTCGTCCTCAAGGAAAAGGTGCGCATCTATCGCTGGAGCGCGGTGACGATCGGCTTCGTCGGCGTGCTCATCATGCTCTCGCCGCATCTGGGCGCAGGCGCCCATCCGGTTGGCGGTAATGCCGCGCTCGGCGCCATGCTCGGGCTCGCCGGCGCCTTCTGCTCGGCCTTCGCCTCGGTCGAGGTGCGTCTCCTGACCGCGACCGAGCGCACCGGCGCGATCGTGTTCTATTTCATGCTGCTGACCAGCCTGCTCGGGCTCTCGACCATCCTGCTCGGCTGGAACATGCCCAATCTCCAGGATGCGGCGATGATGGTGCTCATCGGCATCCTCGGCGGGCTCGGCCAGATCCTGATCGTGCAGGCCTACCGCTATGGAGACGCCTCGCTTATCGCGCCTTTCGAGTACTCGACCATGCTCTGGGCCGTCGCCATCGGCTGGTTCTGGTTCGGCGAATGGCCGGCTCTGGCGATCCTGATCGGCGCGACCATCGTCATCGTGTCGGGCATCTACGTGATCCTGCGCGAGCGCCAACTCGGCCTCGCCCGCCGCGAGCAGCGCGAGGTCGGCCCCAGCCGCATGACCTGAGGATGAGCGAACCGCCGGCCCCGCGTCCGGCACAGTTCGCTTGTTCAAACGATCGTCCGCCGTTACAAACGACGTCACAGTCGAAAAGGGGCCGGACGGATGGGAATCGAGACCAAGGAGCGCGGCGGGCGGGAGCTTGAATCCGGGGCTCAGGTCATCTCCGGCCAGCTCGGCAAGACCATCCAGCGCCTGCGCAAGGCCTATAATTTCTCGCTCTCGGACCTCGCAGAGCAATCCGGCGTCGCCAAGTCGATCATCAGCCAGATCGAGCGCAACGAGACCAATCCGACGCTGGCGACGATCTGGCGGCTGTCGCAGGCGCTCGACATCTCGATCGAGCGCGTGCTCTCCAGCGCCGAGGAAGAGCCCTTCATCGACAAGACCACCCGCGCCGACACCCCGATCCTCGTCTCCGAGGACGGCAAGCTGCGCCTCGCCATCGTCGGCTGGATCAAGACCGTCGAATGGCTGCAATGGTACGAGGTCAGCGCCGAGCCGGGCGGCGAGCTCGATTCCGAGGGCCACCAGCGCGGCTCGATCGAATCGCTCTCGGTGACCTCAGGCGAATTCGAGGTCGAGGTCGGCGACATCGTCCAGCGCGCCAAAGCGGGCGAGACGCTGCGTTATCGCTGCGACCGCCGCCATGTCGTCCGCTGCGTCGGCAACGAGCCGGGAACCGCGCTGATGGTCTGCATCCTCAAGGCGGCGGTGATGGAATAGGCGGAAGCACCGTCTGCTCAACCCTCAGCCATCAAGACAGCCAGCGGCCTGGTGCCGTCCCAAACTGCCGCACTCAACCCCTCCGCGCGCGCCGCATCGACATTCGCCTGCTTGTCGTCGATGAAAAAGATCTCACGCGGCGCAAATCCGGATCGAGCCGCGGCCGCGCTGAAGAATTGCGCTGCGGGCTTGGCCCAGCCGATTTCGGCCGCATAATGCATGGTGTCGAAATGCTGCTTGAGCCCGAGCTCGTTCCAGATGTGGTGGGCGCGCTCATGCTCCTGCACCGTGGCGAGATGCAGCTTCACGCCACGGGCCCGGATCGGCGCGAGCTGCGCCAGCAGGCCCAGGTCTAGATGCGCGTCGTTCTCGAACCAGTACGCGATCAGCCTGTCGACGCCGAGGCCCGGCGCGATCTCAGCCAGAACCGGTTCGAGCCGTTCGCGCAGGCTGGCCCGTCCCAGGATGATGTCCGGCCAGTGCGGCGCGAAGAACGCCGACTGCAACAGCGCCGGCGGCAGGCCGAGATCGCGTTCGAGATGCGCCGACCATCCCTGCGGATCTGGATGCACGATCACGACGCCATCGACGTCGACCATCAGAGCTTTGAATCGCATCCGACCCTCGGCCCGGTGCTTCAGGGCGCCTTCGCCTGCGGTCGCATCGGTCCTTCCACCGCCGGCAGCGACTTGAGGTATTCCGCCATCGCCATCCGGTCGGCCTCGGGCAGTTGCGCGGTGTTGCGCACCACCGCGGCCATCGAACCGCCGACACTGTCGAAGCTCGGCGTGAAACCGGTCTTCAAGAGCTCGGCGATCTCGTCCTTCGACCACTTGGCCAGCCCCTTCTCGGACTGGGTGATGTTCGGCACCCAGCCCTTACCCTCCGGGTCCGGCCCGCCGGCGAAGCGGGTCGCCGCGATGACGGCGCCGAGCGCGTTGCGGTTGGAATGGCATTCCGCGCAATGGCCGGGGCCGTTGACCAAATAGGCGCCACGATTCCAGGCCTCGCTCTTGCCCGGATCGGGGCGGAAGGACGCACCTTCGAAGAACAGGAGCTTCCAGCCTCCGACGACCCGGCGGATGTTGAAGGGGAAGCGCAGATCATGCGCAGCCGCCTTGCCCTCGGCCGGCGGCAGCGTGCGGATATAGGCGAAAAGGTCAGCCAGCGCCTTCGGCGGCATCAGGCGATAGGAGGTGTAGGGGAAGGACGGATAGAGATGCTGCCCGGAGGGCGAGACGCCGGCCGCCATCGCATCGACGAAATCCTGCACGCCCCAATTGCCGATGCCGTCGCGTGTATGCGGCGAGATGTTCGGCGCATGGAAGGTGCCGAAGGGCGATTCCAGCGCGAGCCCGCCACCGAGCCGGAGCTTGTCGTCCTGCCCGGGCGTCGCATGGCAGGAGGCACAGCCGCCCGCCGCAAACAACACCTTGCCGTTCTCGATATCCGCTGCCGGCAACGCGCCAACTTCCGGCGAGGGCGAAACCACGCGCGGATCGGTCAGGACATAGAAGCCCGCGAAACCCACCACCGCCAGAAGAACGAGAGTCACGAAAAGGCGGCGCAGCAACAGCATCGAGGTCTCCCGTCAGTACATCGGACAGATTGGACGGGCCGGCGCATCATCGGCAACCCTGAAAACGCAGCAATTCCAAACTGGCCCATTTCCAACGCCGCTGATCGGCCAAGGCTCCCTCCGCCACGAAAAAGCGGGCAGCCATCGCTGGCGCCCGCTTCCCTGATCAACCGCGAAGCCGATCACTTCTTGATGCGATAGACCTCGTGGCAGGTGCCGCAATTCTTCGTCGCCCCGCCGAAGGCGGAGCGGAAACCGTCGAGATTCGCGACGGTCGCACCGGCGGCGGCATCGGTCTCGAACTTGGCGAAGGCAGCCTTGAACCCGGCCTGATCCTCCCAGATCTTCGAGGCGGCCGTGGTCTCGCCGCCGGTCTTGGAGGAATCCGGGAACAGGGTCGGCACCTTCTTGGCCGCATCGGCATAGGTCTTGAAGATCGCCTGCGCCTTGGCCGCATCGAAGGCGGCCTCGCCCTTGGCCATGGCAGCACCATCGCGCGTCGCCGCGCCGACCGCCTTCATCGCATCCTTGCGTTCCGCGATCGGGTTCGACTGCGCCGTCACGGCAGTGAGGCCGAGCCCAAGGCTGGCGAGAACGAGAGCAGTGCGGATCATTCAGTTTCCCTCAAAGACAAGTCCGCGCCATCAGGCGCTGTTTTGAACTTGTCTAGATCAGACGATGATCGCGCGACAGCCAAGTCGCTTTTGCGTGAATGAGCTTGCGGAACCGCAAGCTCATTCTTGCATCAAAGCCGATACCCGGCCTCCTTCAGCGCCGTGAAGACCTTGAGCGGCGTCGCCGGCATGTCCATCGCCTTGATGCCGGCGGCCCGGTCGAGCGCATCGACCACCGCGTTCATCACCGCCGGGCAGGCGCCGATCGCGCCGGCCTCGCCCGCGCCCTTCACGCCGATGGCGTTGGTCAGGCAGCGGACATTGCGTGTCTCGAAATGGAAGTTCGGGATGTCGACGGCGCGCGGTAGCGCATAATCCATGAAGGTCGCAGTCAGCATCTGCCCGTCCGGATCGAAGCGGATCTCTTCCATCAGCGCCTGGCCGATGCCCTGGGCCGAGCCGCCATGCACCTGGCCCTGCAGCATCAGCGGGTTCAGCGTCACGCCGAAATCGTCGACCACGACATAGTTGAGGATTTCCGTGCCGCCGGTGCCGGGGTCGATCTCCAGCTCGCAGACATGGGTCCCGTTCGGGTAGGTCGCCTCCGGCGGCTGCCAGCTCTGGTGGACCTTGAGCATGGCGGGCGTCGCGCCCGGCAGGGCCGCGATCGCGGCGAGGTCGAGCGCCTTGTCGGTGCCGACGATGCGCACCGCGCCATCGGCGATCTCGAGATCGCCCACCGCCGCCTCGAGCTTCTCCGAGGCGAGCTGCTTGAGGTTGTCGGTGAGGATGCCCGTCGCCTTGTCGAGTGCCGCGCCACCCACGGGGATCGAGCGCGAGCCGCCCGTACCCGAGCCGGTCTCGACCCGGTCGGTATCGCCCTGCACGACGCGGATGCGATCCATCGGGATATCGAGATGCTGCGAGACGAGCTGCGAATAGGCCGTCTCGTGCCCCTGCCCGTTCGATTGCGTGCCGATCAGCACGGTCACCGTGCCGTCCTTCTCCAGGATCACGGTCGAGCTTTCCGGCCCGCCGCCGCCGCAGGCCTCGATATAGCTGGCCAGGCCGATGCCGCGGATCTTGCCGGCCTTCGCCGAGGCCTTCTGGCGGGCCTTGAAGCCCTTCCAATCGGCGACCTCCATGGCGTGGCGCATATGGCCTTCGAACTCGCCGGAATCGTAGACCGGCCCGGTCTGCGTCTTGTGCGGCATCTCCGACGGCTTGACGAAGTTCTGCGCGCGCACCGCGTCGGGCGTCTTGCCGGTCTCGCGCGCGATGGCGTCGACCAGCCGCTCGATCAGATAGGCCGCCTCGGGACGGCCGGCTCCGCGATAGGCATCGACCGGGGTGGTGTGGGTCAGCACACCCCTGAAGACAACATGCACGGCCGGGATATTGTAGCAGCCCGGCGTCATCGTCGTGCCGACCCAGGGGATGAAGGGCCCGTATTGCGAGAGATAGGCGCCCATCTCGGCCGAGAGATCGACCTTGAGGCCGATGAACTTGCCCTTGGCATCGAGCGCCATCGTCGCCGTCGCGAGATTGGCGCGGCCATGGGTGTCGGCGAGGAAATGCTCGTTGCGATCGGCGACCCAGCGCACCGGCCGCTTCAGCTTTTCCGCCGCGATCATCGCCAGCGGATATTCGCGATAGAGGAAGATCTTGGTGCCGAAGCCGCCGCCGACATCCGGCGTCACCACGCGGATGCGCTTGGGATCGACCTTGAGCACATAGGTCGCGATCAGGTCACGCATGCCATGGCTGCCCTGGCTGCCCAGCGTCAGGGTCCAGCGCTTGTCGGCCTTGTCATATTCGGCGATGCAGGCCCGCGTCTCCATGTAGTTCGAGGCGAGCCGGTTGTTGACGACCGTGAGCGAAACGGTCCGCGCCGCCTTGGCGAAGGCCTTCTCGGTCCTCACGCGATCGCCCTGCTCCGCCTCGAAGGCGACATTGCCCTTGCGATCGGGCCAGACCTGCGGCGCGTCGCCCTCCAGTGCTTCGGCGATACCGGTAACGGCCGGCAGCGGATCCCAGTCGATCGCGATGGCTTCCGCGGCGTCGCGCGCCTGCGCCAGCGTCTCCGCGACGATGAAGGCGACGGCCTCGCCGACATGGCGGACCGTGTCGGTCGGCAGCACCGGAACCGGCAGCGATTTCGACATCTCGCCGGAAGTCGTCTTCACATGCCCCTTGCAAGGCAGATCGCCGTACTGGGAGACGTCGGCGCCGGTCAGGATGAGCTTGACGCCCTTCATCTTGCGGGCGGTCTCGACATCCGCGACGGCGAAGCGGGCATGGGCGTAAGGGGAGCGCAGCACGAAGGCGTGCAGGGCGCCGTCAGCGGCAATGTCGTCCGTATAACGGCCGGTGCCGGTGGTCAGGCGCTGATCCTCGACCCGCCGCACCGGCTGGCCGAAACCGAATTTCATGGGACGCATGAGGCATATCCTCAGTTAGGTCTAATGAAAGACTGGAGCATAAAACGCGCCACGTCAGCCCCGGCGCATCACGCGCCGGGAATGCGCGGCACGCATCGATCTCAACGCGACATGCGGATGGCCGTCTCCGAGAGCGAGACCATGGTGTTGTAGTTGTTGACGATCCAGTTGGCTTCGTTCGCCGCGCCGCGCCGGACATCGCCCTTGCTCTTGGCCAGCTTGTCGCTGAAATCGCGCAGCTTGCCGAGCCAGGAGCTGGCCTGGCTCTCGATGAAAGGCACGCCCTTGGGCTCCTTGTCCTTGAACGCATCCATCTCGCGGACCGCGGCGGCATAGTCGGCGACCGCGGCGTTGAAGGACTTGAGATCGACGATCGGGCTCTCGTTGCTCGGCATCAGGTCCATCACGGCGCGCGCATTGATCATGATGTTGCGCACCTGCCAGCGGGCCGACTTGCCCTCGCGCTGCTCGACCGAGGCAAGCTCGCGCTGGTCGAGCCCACGCTTGTAGACGCGCATCAGCGCATCGAGCTTGGACCGTTCCTCGAGGAAGGTCTTCGCGGCCGGCACCATCAGCGCATGCAGCTTCTGGCCCTCCGCGAGGTTGTCGTCGCGATAATCCTTGCGGTCGTAATAGCGCTCGGCCTTGGTGATCAGCGGCGCCAGCTCCTGATAGGCCTTGATGTAGCGGCCCATGGTCTCGTCGATGGCCGGCAGCTTCGGCTCGCGCGCCATCGCCTCCTCGGCCCTGTTGGTCTCGCTGGCCACATCATAGAGGCTGTAGAGCCCATAGGTGATGTAGCGCTCCTTGCCGGTCGGGCCCTTCTTCATGTCGACCCAGCTGCCATAGCGCTCCCAGGACTGGATCGCGCGCAGCGTGCGGTTCATCAGCCCCGTATAGGCGTTCGACTTGGTGATCGCGGCCTGAAGGTCGTCATCGACCGCCTTGCTGGCGCTGCCGGCAGGCATCGTCGCCGTACCCTGTGCCCAGCCGGCCCCCGGAGCGGCCAGAAGCAACGCGGCCGCGCAGGCGGCGCCGTAGAAAAAAGCTCGGGTCAGCATGGTCTTTATCCTTAGTCTTGCAGGCGGCGCAGGGCGCGGATCGGGCCTCACGCCTCAATCCTGCGTCACCGGCTCGCCATGCATCAGCCAGTCCTTGAAGCCGCCGGCATAGTGGCTGTCGATGTCGAGCCCGGCCGATTGCGCGAATTCCAGCGCGCGTCGCGAGCGCACGCCCGCCGCGCAGGACAGCACGATGCGCTTGCCCGGCTCGTTCGGCAGGTCGGCGGGATCGAATTGCGAGAGCGGACGCGATACCGAGCCCGGAATATGTCCGGCGGCGAATTCATGCGGCTCGCGCACATCGACCAGCAGGATGGAGCCATCGTCCAGCCCCGCCTTCACGGCGTCGATGTCGAGGTCGTTCACGATCATGGGCAGGCCACTCCAGCTCGGTCAGGCGAGCCGTTCAGATAGGGCGGCAATCGAGCAAGCGCCACCGTTCGGCCGCGTCCTCTAGATGCCAGAAACGAAAAGCAGCCGCGAGCACGAGGCGCGCGGCTGCCCTGTCGCGGAAAGGCCTCAGGCCTTCGGCGGAATGCGCAGCACCCAGCCCGGCTGGATCAGGTCGGGATTCTTGACCGGCGGCGTGTTGGCCTTGACGATATCGGTGTACTTGGCGCCCTGGCCCTTGCCGTAATGCTCCTCGGCAATCTTCCAGAGCGTGTCGCCCTTCTTCACCGTGTAGAACACCGCGGCCGCGGCCTCCTTGGTCACGGCGAGGTCGGATTCGACCTGGGCCACGCCGGTGGTGTTGCCGAGCGCGAGAATGATCTTCTCGGCCTCTTCCGTCGAAACGGCCTTGCCGGAAACCTTCACCTTGTCGCCGTCGATCTGGATATTGACGTCGGAAGGCAGGCCGTGTCCCGCAAGTTCCTTCTGCAGATCGTCGGCGGTCGCCGCCTTGGCCGAGCCGCCGAAAATCTTGGCGCCGGCATCCTTGATGAAACTGAACAAACCCATTGGGTAAACCTCCGCGTGTCGCGGCGCTATCAAGCCCTGTCGGACGGCCCTATGCAAGTCGGCATGGAAAAGGTGTTTTGCTTGCCGGCTGGCACCGATTGCACGAAAGCGCGCCCGAACGGCCTTTTCCACGCGCCCCGCGGCTGGCAAGAACGTCGCTAACGCAACCGGAGTTCCCCATGCTGACTCTCGCTCAGGCCCAGACCATCCTCCAGACAGCGCTCGGCCATGCCGAAGCGAATGGCTTCAAGCCGCTCGCCATCGCCGTGCTCGACGCGCGCGGCGCGCAGAAGGCCTTCGCCGCGCAGGACGGCACCAGCCTGAAGCGTGGCGAGATCGCGCTCGGCAAGGCGCATGGCGCCGTCGCGCTGGGCATGGGTTCGCGTGCCCTCCACAAGATGGCGCTGGACCGGCCTTATTTCATCGAAGCGGCGACCCATGCCGTCGGCGGTTCGCTGGTGCCGGTTCCCGGCGGCGTGCTGATCCGCTCGCTCGAAGGCGCGCTGCTCGGCGCGGTCGGCATCTCCGGCGACACCTCCGACAATGACGAGGCCGCGGCCTGCGCCGGCATCGCGGCAGCCGGGCTCAAGGCCGATACCGGAGCCTGATTTCACTACGGTGACCGGGCGCAGGAGAAGGCTCTTCCCCTGCCCCCCCGTCGCCGCGCCGATTTCGCACTTTGCACTTGCCAACCGGCCTTCGAAGCCTCATGTCCTCCGCGCGGGTTCGTTAAATCGGACAGTTTGGACCGGCTCGAAGGTAGAATCATGAGCGAAGCGGCTGCCGCCAACGAAAACGAAGTCATCACCACCGATGTTGTCATCGTCGGCGCTGGCCCCTGCGGCCTCTTCGCCGTCTTCGAGCTCGGCCTGCTCGATATTCGGGCCCATCTCGTCGACATCCTGCCGAAGGTCGGCGGGCAATGCGCCGAGCTCTATCCCGAGAAGCCGATCTACGACATTCCGGGCTTCCCGATGGTCACCGGCCAGGCGCTGGTCGACAATCTCCTGGAGCAGATCAAGCCGTTCGGGCCGACCTTCCATCTCAACCAGATGATCGAGGCGGTGGAGCCGACGGGAACGACCGAGGCACCGCGCTTCCGCGTCACCACCGATGCCGGCACCGTCTTCGACACCAAGACCGTGATCATCGCGGCCGGTGGCGGTTCGTTCCAGCCGAAGAAGCCGCCGATCCCCGGCATCGAAGCCTATGAGGCCGGCTCGGTCTTCTACGCCGTGCGCAAGATGGAGGCCTTCCGCGGCCGCAACATCCTGATCGTCGGCGGCGGCGATTCCGCCCTCGACTGGACGCTGAACCTCCAGCCCATCGCCAACCGCGTCACCCTGATGCACCGCCGCGACGATTTCCGCGCCGCGCCGCATTCGGTCGAGCAGATGCGCGCCCTCGTCGCCGACGGCAAGATGGACATGAAGCTCGGCCAGGTCACCGGCCTCAAGGGCGAGAACGGCAAGCTCGAGGCGGTCGTCTGCCGCGGCACCGACAACGAGCCTTTCGAGGTTGCCTGCGATACGCTGCTGCCCTTCTTCGGCCTGACGATGAAGCTCGGCCCGATCGCCGACTGGGGCCTGAACCTCAACGAGAACCTCGTCCCGGTCGACACCGAGAAGTTCGAGACCAGCGTGCCCGGCATCTTCGCCGTCGGCGACATCAACACCTATCCGGGCAAGCTCAAGCTGATCCTCTCGGGCTTCCACGAAGCCGCGCTCTGCGCCCAGAAGGTCCACCGCTACGTCTATCCGGAGAAGCGGCTGACATTCCAGTACACGACCTCCTCGACGAGCCTCCAGAAGAAGCTCGGCGTCGCCTGAGCGGGGGCGCCGCCTGTCATCCCGTGCGCGCCGCAGCGTGAAACGCTGCTGCGCGGACACGGGACCGCATGCCGCTTGAGGCTCCCCTCCTCACGGCCTCCGCAAGGGAGGCTTTTCCGGGAAACGATCCCGTGTCTGCGCAGCGGCATTCACATGCCGCAGCGCGCACGGGATGACACGCTTCCTTGAAAGCAGGGTTTGCAAAGCTAGAGGATTATGAAAGCCGCGGCACCCGCCGCGGCTTTTTCAATGCGCGATCGCGTCGCCGGGGATATGCGCGGCGGCGGTGCCGCTGCGCGCCGCCGGGCCCTGGGCGGTGCCCAGACCCAGCGAATTGCGCACGCTCACCGAGGGACCGGCCAGCTTCGGCATCTCGCCCGGCGCGGTGACGATCTGCGGCTCGTCATGGCGCGGCGCCGGCGGCAGCATGTCGTCCGGCTCCTGCGGCTCGATGCGCGCCCGGAGCTCGGCCAGCGCACCCCAGAGCGGCTGGAAGCTGAAGCGCACCTTATGCGTGCCGGCCGGTACCTGCACGGCGCGGAACAGCACATTGGCCCGCAGAATCTCGGTCTCGACGCCGTCGACTTCGGCCTTCCACCAGGGATGCCAGATATCGTTGAGCACGACGAAGCCCGCGACCGGGGTCGTGACCTCGATCTCGACCTGGGCATTGAGATAGCGCGTCAGCTTGACCTCGGCCTGCGTCGCGACCGGCCCCTCCGGCGTCGGCACCGGCGGCTCGGTATCGAGCAGCACCGCCTGGGTCGGGTCGGTCTCCGGCCAGCGACCAGACAGCTTCATGCTCTCGAAATCGGCGAACTGCCAGCCGCCGACGAACTGCACGCGCGGCAGCGCCCGCGGGTTCTCGTAGACATAGCCCTGCTTCGTCCGGGCCATCAGGGTGAGATCGCTCTCGCCCAGCGCACGGTCGACCTGCTCGATCGGAACCGGCGAGGCGATGTAGCGCAGGCCCAGCAGGTTCGCGAGCCGGCAGCGATAAGACGGGAAGAGCGGCGTGAACTTGCGATCGGCCGGCCTGGCGATACCGTCCCCGGTACCGACGGCCTCGGAGAAATCCTCCAGCCGCAGCGGGTTGTAGCCCAACGTATGGTCGAAGCCATGGACCATGCCGGCATTGGGCCACTCGAAGCCCATCCCGAGCAGCTCCACCCGGTCGCGCCGCGGCGAGCCATCGGGCTGTGAGGTCAACTGCTTCAGCAGCGCGATGGTGTCGTTCTTCGTGCGGGCATCCAGCACGTCGTACATCTGCGGCGAGAGCGCGGTGGATTCGTTCGGGCCATTGTTGACGCCGAGATCGGCGGCGACCACGCCCGTGACCAGGACAGCCGCAGCCGCGGTGCCGAGCGCCCCGCGCCAGCGCTGCAGGATGAAGAATGCCCCGCCCGCGAGCGCGAACCAGCCCAGCGCCATCGCAACCGGCTTCCAGGCGTCAGCGAGATGGCCCCAGCCGCGCGACACGCCAAGCGCGAGCACGATCGTACCGAGGACCAGCGCCGCCCCGACCAACATGTCGCGCCGGAACGACGTTCCCGCCTCGGCCGTCAGGATGCGATGCAGCACATAGCCCGAGAGGATCGACGCGATACCTCCGATCAGGAAGGTCGCGTCGGCAGGCCGGCGGAACTGCTTCACGCCCGGCAGATACTCGTAGGTCAGGTGGAACAGCGGCGTGTAGCGGCCGAGCGCGAACAGCACCATGAAGGCGAGCATTAGCGTCAGCGGGCGGACCGACTTGTCCCAGAGCCAGCCGCGCGTCAGGCCGGGGGCCAGCAGCAGCAAAAGCGGCAGCGCACCGAAATAGACCTGTGCCATGTTCTGTGACAGGTGGAGCATCTGCGGGTTGCCATAGGGCCCCCAGAACTCGACGGCCGGGTCCTTGGCGCCGAACAGGTCGCCAACGAAGGCGGAGAGCAGCGACATCGGGTGCAGCGAGCCGCGTGCCGCGATGCCGAAATCGATCTCGGGCCGGGTCGTCGCCTCGGCGAAGAGCCAGGTCCAGATCAATGGCATGGCGATGACCGCGAGGCCGACGACGCTCGCGGCCGTGATCGGCAGCAGGCTCGCCTTGAAGGCAGGCCAGCCGCCCGAAATCCAGTGCGCCACGACCATGGCGACCAGCACATAGCCGGCGAGCAGCGCGACCTGATCCGGCTCCAGCACCATCATACCGGCCGCAAGGCCGGCGAAGACACCAGACAGGATCGAGGAGCGCTGCAGCATCCGCGCCGTCAGCCAGAAGGCGATGGCGAAGAAGGCATAGCTCGCGATCTGCCCGACATGCTGAACGCGCCAGGCTGCCGAGGCGCCGAAGGCGAAGACCAAAGCCGCCATCAGGCCGCCGGCCGGATGCCAGCCGCGATCGCGGAAGAACATCAGGAGCGCGAGACCGCCGGCCAACAGATGCGCCAAAACATAGGCGTCGACCTCGCGGAAGCTCGGCTCCGGCGAGATCAGCGCGAGCAGGATCGCGGGCGAGAAGATCAGCGATTGGGGGTCGGCGATCTGCGGCGAGCCGGCGAAAACATTGTGGTTCCAGAAGGGCGACTGGCCGGTATGGATCGCGTTGGCGAGGAACTGCACCTGCGCCTGGAAATGCGCCTTGGCGTCGAACGGAATCGTCACCGCCCCCGAAAGCCAGGGCCAGCACAGGATCCCCCATGCCACGACGAAACCGATGGCCGCCAGCAGGTAGCCGGCGCCCCTTGCATCAACGCGTCTCAACTGGACCCCCGCGGTCCTCGGCACGAACGGTCCCGTTCTGGGATCCTGTCTCCAGCCCTGTCAGTGGCTGAACCATGGCGCCGCGTACCTGAACCGAATCTGAACGTGATCACGCCTCCGTGAACGAGGCTGATGACAGTCTGAAGAAGGCGGAAATGGGATGTGTGAAGGGCGGGGTTGTCGCGTGTATCGATGCTCACCGCACAGTCGCGAAGAACGCGGGTCATCCCGGACGCAGCGAAGCGGAGATCCGGGATCCATGCCTGAACCTTCATCGGAAGCGCTCCGGCATGGATCCCGGGTCAAGCCCGGGATGACCCGCGTTTCCGAGCAGATCGAACGACGGCCGGTTGGATTTATCGCGCCGCCGCAGCCAGCCACCCCGCCAGCGCCTTCCGCTCGGCCGGGGTCATCCCGGAGAGGTTGTTCGGCGGCATCGCATGGGTCATCACCGCCTGCATGCGGATGGCGCGGGCATGCATCGCGATCTGCTCCGGCTCGTGCAGCATCACGCCCTTGGGCGCGATCTGGATGCCCGGCCAGGACGGCTCCGGCGCATGGCACATGGCACAGCGGCCGGTCACGATGTTCGAGACCTCCGTCGGCGGCAGCGTCATCCCGGCCAGCAGCACGGGCTTGCCCGCGTCGCGCGCCTTGAGGCCGAGCTGCTCGCGCCCACCGGGCGACGATGACATCGCCACCCAGAAGGCGAGCCAGAGCGCGAGGATAGCCACCGCCCAGCACCACCACGGCGACTTGTCGTGGTTCGCGTGCCGGATGTTGAAGAAATGTCGGATCAGCGCGCCAGCCACGATCACCAGTGCCACCAAGAGCGGGATGACCGCCGAATTGGCATAGGTCACCGGATAGTGGTTCGACAGCATCAGGAACAGCACCGGCAGGGTGATGTAGTTGTTATGCGTCGAGCGCTGCTTGGCGGCCTTGCCGTATTTCGGATCGGGCTTCTCGCCGGCGGTAAGCGCCGCGATCACCTTCCGCTGGCCCGGCATGATGTTGAAGAAGACGTTGGCGGTCATGATCGTCGCCATCAGCGCGCCGGTATGGATCAGCGCGCCGCGTCCCGAAAACACGTTGGCGAAGGCCCAGCTCGCCGCGACGACATAGCCGAAGCCGACGAGCCCGAGCAGGACGTCATGCTTGCCGAGCGGCGACTTGCAGAGCAGGTCGTAGATCAGCCAGCCGATCACCAGCGCCGCGATGCCGATGGCGCCCGCCGCGAAGGGCGAAAGCTGCATCACCGCCGGGTCGATCAGGTAGAGCTCGGACTGGGCATAATAGACCCAGACCAGCAGGAAGAAGCCGGAGATCCAGGTCCAGTAGCTCTGCCATTTGTGCCAGGTCAGCTCGGCCGGCATCACGCCCGGCGCCACCATGTATTTGCGCATCTCGTAGAAGCCGCCGCCATGGACCTGCCAGGCGCGCCCGCCGGTGCCGGGCGGGATATCCTCGGCCGGCTTCAGCGAGGCGTCGAGATGGATGAAGAAAAAGGAAGCGCCGATCCAGGCGATCGCCGTGATGACATGGAGCCAGCGCAGCATCATGCCGCCCCATTCCATCAGATAGGCTTCGAGCATGGCGCTGCGCTCCGGGAGAGCTGGAGGTGAACCGGGAGTCGGAACCTCCGGCTGCAATAAAGTAGCCTGCTTTCGTCGTCGCCGAAATCGCCGCAACACTCTCGCCGATTGACATCCGGGAACATGATCTTATCGCAAAAGCCGATATTCACCGCAGCGAACGGCGCCGTACACTCCCCGGAGACCGGCCAGGCCCGACACCGGCGCCTTCAGGAGAACGCATGGGACATCTCTCGACGCATGTGCTCGACACGGTGAACGGCCGCCCCGGCGCCGGCATCGCGGTGACGCTCGACCGGCTCAATCTCGACGGTGCGCGCGAGCGGCTGGCGGAAGCTGTCACCAACAGCGACGGCCGCACCGATTCAGCCCTGCTCTCGGGAACGCTCGTGCCCGGCACCTATGAGCTGACCTTCGCGATCGGCGCCTATTTCCGGGGCCTCGGCACCACCCTGCCCGAGCCCGCCTTCCTCGATCTCGTTCCTGTCCGCTTCGGCATCGCCGAGCCGGAGGGGCGCTATCATGTCCCGCTCCTAGCCTCGCCCTGGAGCTACTCCACCTATCGCGGCAGCTAGACCATCATGAGCCAGACCACCTATCCGCGCGACATGAAGGGCTATGGCCGCGCTGCCCCGCATCCGCATTGGCCGGGCGAGGCCCGCATCGCCGTCCAGTTCGTGATCAATTACGAAGAAGGCGGCGAGAACTGCATCCTCCATGGCGATGCGGCCTCCGAGGCCTTCCTCTCCGAGATCGTCGGCGCCGCGCCCTGGCCGGGCCAGCGCCACATGAACATGGAGTCGATCTACGAATACGGCTCCCGCGCCGGCTACTGGCGGCTCTGGCGGATGTTCACCGAGCGGAACATGCCGGTGACGGTCTTCGCCGTGGCCTCGGCGTTGGCCCGCTATCCCGAGATCGTCGGCTCGATGCAGGAGGCCGGCTGGGAGATCGCGACCCACGGCCTGAAATGGATCGACTATCGCGATACGCCCAAGGAGCGCGAGCGCGCCGACATCCTCGAAGCCATCCGCATCCAGACCGAGCTCACGGGCGAGCGCCCGCTCGGCTGCTATCAGGGCCGCACCTCCGAGAACACGATTCCGCTGACGATGGAGGAAGGTGGCTTCCTCTACACCGCCGACGTCTATGCCGACGAGCTGCCTTACTGGCTCAGCAGTCCGAAGGGGCCGCAGCTCGCCGTGCCCTACACGCTCGACGCCAACGACATGCGCTTCGCCACGCCGCAGGGCTTCAACACCGGCGAGCAGTTCTTCACCTATCTCAAGGACTCGTTCGACACACTCTATGCCGAGGGCGAGACCGCGCCGAAGATGATGTCGATCGGCCTGCATTGCCGCCTCGTCGGTCGCCCCGGCCGCGCCGCCGCGCTCGCCCGCTTCCTCGACTATGTCCAGAGCCATGACAGGGTCTGGGTCGCGACCCGGCTCGACATCGCCCGCCACTGGGTCAGGACGCAGCCACCCGCCGGCGGCTACGTGCCCTCGAAGCTGCCGAAGGCCCTGTTCACCGAGGTCTTCGGCCGCGTCTGGGAGCATTCGCCCTGGATCGCTGAGGCCACCCACGACGCCGGCATCGGCGCGAGCCACGACACGGCGGAAAGCCTGCACGCGGCGATGGTCGCGGCCATGCGAAAGGGTACGCCGGAGCAGCAGAAATCCCTGCTCAGCGCCCATCCCGACCTCGCCGGCAAGCTCGCGGCGGCGGGCGAGCTCACGCCGGAATCGACGCAGGAGCAGGCCGGCGCCGGGCTCGACCGCCTCACCAGCGATGAGCGCGTCCGCTTCACGGCGCTGAACGAGGCTTACAAAGCGCGCTTCGGCATCCCCTTCATCATGGCGGTGAAGGGCGCGACCAAGGCCCAGATCCTCGCCGCCTTCGATGGACGACTGAAGAACACGCCGGAACAGGAAGTCGCGACGGCACTGGCCGAGGTCGAGAAGATCGCCCTGTTCCGCCTGAAGGAACTGCTGCCGGCGGGCTGAACCCACGGCAAACCGGAACCCTCCTGCGATCGCGGCGTTGATGCGTCGCTATCGAGGAGGGTTTCCGTTCGTGTTCCGCCTGCTTCTGATCATCATCGTGCTGGTCGTCGGCTACGACGCGATCGTCCATCAGGGCGCCTATACGCGCGACGCCTGGAACAGCATCGTTCGCCTCACCAGCTCGTCGGTCGAGGGCGCCAAGGAACTCGGCGAGCGCGCTCGCAACTAACGATCGGCAATACCTTGCTCTTCCTATAAGCGCGGGTCATCCCGGACGCAGCGAAGCGGAGATCCGGGATCCATGCCAGAGCCTTCATCCGAAGCGCTCCGGCATGGATCCCGGGTCAAGCCCAGGATGACGGCGTGTTTCTTCGCTATGTCGGCAAGGGTTTACGCCGCCGCCCGCCCCTCGACGATCCCGGCGATCGCTTCCAGCATCCGTGTGTCGTCGCCCGCCAGCCCTTCCATCGCCGCCATGCGCTGGATCACCGTGCCGGCGATCGCCTCCTCCACCGTATCCTCGGCATAGGCGTAGAAGATCGTCGCGTGCTGGCCGTCACGATGGCAGCGGCCCTCGATCTGCTGGAGCTGGATGGCGCTATGGCGCATGTCGTGGATGACGAGCGCCCGCTCGCGCTCGCCACCCGGCATCTCGCCGCGATGCAAGGAGATCGACTCGGTCACGGTGAAGATCACCGCGTCGAGCTGCCCCGTCTGGAAAGCGATGCGCGTCTCCTCGTTCTGCGCGCCCGAGCGTTCGCCATTGATCTCGGCCGTGCGCCAGCCCCTCCCCCTCAGTGTTTCGGCCAGCATCGCGCTGGTCTCGAGGAAAGCGACGGAGATGGCGACCTGCTCGTCATTGCCCAGCAGGTCCTCGCAGAAATCGGCCGTGCCGGGGATGCGCAGCAGGCTCGCCTTCTGGCGGAAGCGCAGATCGGCGGCCCAGCCCTGCGGCTTGCGCGTCGAGCCACCGGCGAGCCCCAACTCCCTCCGGAACTCGCGCCAGGTCGCGTCATAGAGCTTGCGCGCGGCCGTATCGAGCGCCACCGGCGCCAGTTCGCGCTGCACCTCCGGCCAGCCGGCGATCTCCTCAGGCCGGCGACGCAGGCCGATGGCGTTCGCCCCGCGATAGAGCAGGTCCGCCATCACCTTGCGATCCGTCTCGTTCGGCTCCCAGCTCCAGTTCTTCCAGCGCCCCTTGGCCCGGCCGATCTTCAATCGCTTCATCAGCACGCGGAAACCGTCGAGATCGGCCGAGGGCATGCCCGCTGCCTTCGCCAGCAGACCAGCCAGATAGGACAGTTCATGCGGCGACTGCCCGGCCGTCGCGCTCATGTAGATCGTGAAATCGGCCGCTTCCGCCATCTGCCGGCAGACCAGCCCCTGCTGCGAGTTCGGATTGCGGATTCGATGCGCCTCGTCGATCACGACGAGCGGCCAGACGCGCTTCGGCCGGCCATGCTTGGCGATTTCGTTGTTCTTCGCCCGCGTCGAGCGCTTCTTGCTGTCGGCGACGGGGGCGAGCAGCGATTTCGTCTTCTCGAAATTCATCAGCGTCACGCGCTTGGCCGGCATGCCGGACAAAGCCATGGTCCGCCGCCATTGCGGGATCGCGCCCTTCGGGCAGATCACCAGCACCTCTTCCTCCGGCATCGCCGAGAGCGCCAGCCAGGCCGAAAGCGTCTTGCCGAGGCCGGTGAGGTCCCCCAGCAGGAAGCCGGCCTCGCCCTTCCCCCGCGCCGACAGGATCGCGTCGCGCGCAACGAGCTGGTGCGGATGCGGGATCATGGTCATGAGAGAAGGGAACACATTCGGAAGCACGACCTATCGACAAAACTCCGCGCCGTCATCCCGGACAAGCCGCCTTTGGCGGCGCCGATCCGGGATCCATTCCTGAGCCTTTATCGTCCGCGTTCCGGAATGGATCCCGGGTCTCCCTTCGGTCGCCCGGGATGACCCGCACCCTTCTGCCAACCTGAATGAGGCTGGCAGTCTCCGCCCTGCCCGGCGGGCATGGCGCGCCCGGCTCTCTTGGCACTGGCGCCGGCCCGCGTCCACCGGCACTGTGCCGGCCACCTATTGGGGAGAGTACAAGACCATGACCCGCGCGCAGGCGATCGCGAAAGCCCAGGACTATTTCGATTCAGGCCGGATGAAGGCCGATCTCGGCCGGCTCGTCGCGATCCCCACCGAAAGCCAGAATCCCGACCGGGCCCCCGTGCTCGGCGAGTATCTCGACAAGGAGATGCAGCCGCTGCTCGAATCGCTCGGCTTCACTTGCCGCATCCTCACCCATGCCAAGGCGCGCGGCCCCTTCCTCTATGCCGAGCGCATCGAGGATCCCGCCCTGCCGACCATTCTCGGCTACGGCCATGGCGACGTGATCCGCGGCCTCGACGCGCAGTGGAGCGAGGGCCTCTCGCCCTGGAAGCTGGTCGAGCGTGACGGCCGCTGGTACGGCCGCGGCGTCGTCGACAATAAGGGCCAGCACCTCATCAACATCAACGGCCTGCGCGCCGTGCTGGAGACCCGCGGCAAGCTAGGTTTCAACGCCAAATACCTGATCGAGATGGGCGAGGAATCCGGCTCGCCGGGCCTGCGCGAGCTCTGCCAGGACGAGGCCGAACTGCTCAAGGCCGATATCCTGATTGCCTCGGACGGGCCGCGCCTCAATGCGGAACGCCCGACCGTTTTTTTGGGCGCGCGCGGCGTCATCACCTTCGACCTGCAGATCAAGGCGCGCGAGGGCGGCCATCATTCTGGCAACTGGGGCGGCATCCTCTCCGATCCGGCGATCCAGCTCGCCCATGCCATCGCCTCGATCACCTCGCCCACCGGCCAGATCCGCATCCATGAATGGGTGCCGAAGGAACTGCCGGATGGCGTGCGCCGCGCGCTCGCCGATTGCGAGATCGACGGCGGCCCGGACGGCCCGACCATCGATCCGAACTGGGGCGAGCCCGGCTTGTCGCCGGCCGAGCAGGTCTTCGGCTGGTGCTCCTTCGACGTTCTGGCGATGAAGTCCGGCGTGCCGGAAACGCCGGTCAACGCCGTGCCGCCCAGCGCCTGGGCGCGCGTCGCGCTGCGCTTCGTCGTCGGCATCGATCCGCGCGACGTCGCCCCGGCGCTCCGCCGTCATCTCGATCGCCACGGCTTCGACATGGTCGAGATCATCATGCCCGGCACTGAGCGCTTCGGCGCGACGCGGCTCGACCCCGACGATGCCTGGGTCCGCTTCACTATCGATTCGATCGCCGAGAGCACCGGCAAGAAGCCGGCCCTCCTGCCCAATCTCGGCGGCTCGCTCCCGAACGACATCTTCGCCGAGATCCTGAAGCTACGCACGATCTGGGTGCCGCATTCCTATCCGGGCTGCTCGCAGCACGCCCCGGACGAGCACCTGCCGGCCGCGATCGCACGCGAGGGACTCGTCGCCATGGCCGGGCTCTACTGGGATATCGGTTCGGGCAACGCGCCCAAGGTCTAAGCGAGACTTATTCCTGCGGCTGGCGCGGATCGCGCGCCGGCGGCAGATCGATCGGCGTCGCCGGGGGAGCCTCCGGCGGCGCATTGGGTGGCAATTCCGGCGGCGGCTCGGTCGGGATGCCCTGCGGCTCCTCGTCCGGCGGCGATTCGACGGGAGGAGCCGGCGGCACCTCGCCGGGCATCAGCGGCGGCGCCTCGGGCGGCGGATTCGGAATGGCCGGCGTGTTGCCGGGCGCGGCCACAAGGCCTTGATCGAGTTGCATCATACGAAACCTGTCTTTTCGGACAGGAACGCCGGAGCCGCCAAAAGGCTCCCTTCCGCTCAGGGAAGCCAGCCTGCTCAGTCCGGCGGCCGGGACGAGCCTTCATCGCCCGGCAGCGGATGGCGGCGCTGCAACCAGCCTTCCAGCGAATGGTCGAGAAGCAGCAGGACCAGCGCCAGGACCGTGGCGGCCAGCGTCACCGGCCATTTCCCCAGCCCCGCCGAACAGCCCAGCGCAGCCGTCACCCAGATCGCCGCAGCCGTGGTCAGGCCATGGGGCATCAGGTCGCCGTCGCGGCGGATGATCAGGCCGGCTCCGAGAAAGCCGACGCCGGTCAGCACGCCCTGAACCACGCGGCTCGCCGCATCGGGATGCAACGTCTCGCTGAACAGGCTCGCCGCCGCAGCCGTACCAAGCCCGACCAGCCCGAAGGTCCTGAGGCCGGCGCTCTTGCGCTGGAGCGTTCGCTGCCAACCGACGGCGACGCCAGCCACGAGGCCGGCCAGAAGCCGCAGCACCAGTTCGAATTCACCCACGCTGCCGCTCGCTCCGCCATAGCTCAAGACGAAATATAGCACGGCCGTTCGGCTTGCGCGCCAAGGACGGGGGTCGACAGCCTTGCAAACTAGGCGCCCGAGGACGCCGCCTCCAAGATAAATCTCGGAGCGGGAAGTCCAGCGATGTCAGGATTTTGAGATCGTGGTGGGTGATGTAGGGCTCGAACCTACGACCCGCTGATTAAGAGTCAGCTGCTCTACCAACTGAGCTAATCACCCATACGCCACGAAGCGCCGCCGGTCAGCGGCGTCAGCCGCGTCAGGCAGGGGGCGTGTAGCAAAGGCCCCGCCCCCTGTCCACCCATCTGTGACAGTTTTTTCAAACGCGGCGGAAAAGGCCCCGCCGCGCTGTGGATTATCAGGCCGTGCGGCGGTTCAGCAGATGATAAAGGATGATCGCGCCGAAGGTCGCTGTGCCGATTCCGCCGAGCTCGAAGCCGAAGATCGGCAGCTTCAGGTCGCCGGCACCGAGAATCAGCGCGGTCGCGACCGTGATCAGATTCTTCGGCTCGGAGAAATCGACCTTGTTCTCGACCCAGATCCGGCCGGCTGTCGCGGCGATGAGGCCGAAGACCACGACCGCGAGGCCACCCAGCACCGCGACGGGGATCGTGCCGATCACCGCGCCGAACTTGGGCGAGAAGCCGAGCACGAGCGCGATGATGCCGGCTGCGACGAAGACCAGCGTCGAATAGACCCGCGTCACCGCCATCACGCCCATGTTCTCGGCATAGGTCGTGACACCCGTGCCGCCGCCCGAGCCGGCGATCATGGTGCCGAGACCGTCGGCGATGAAGCCGCGACCGATCAGATGGTCGAAATTGCGGCCGGTCATCACCGCGATTCCCTTGATGTGGCCGAGATTCTCCGCGACCAGGATGATCGCGACCGGCACGATCAGCGTCATCGCCTTCATGTCGAAGACGGGAGCCACGAATTTCGGCATGCCGAACCAGGCGGCGGCGCCGATCTTGGCGAAATCGATCGTCGGCGCGCCGAAGCTCGACGCGGTCACAGCATAAAGAATGTAAGCGGCAAGCCCGCCGATCAGCACCGGCAGGCGCTGCGGCAGCCCGCGCCCATAGACGGCGATCAGCGCCACCGCCACGACCGTGAACAGCGCGATCCACTTGGTGTAGGCACTGGCCGAGATCATGCCGATCGCGACGGCGGTCAGGTTGAGGCCGATCGCGGCCACCACGGCGCCCGTGACGACCGGCGGCAGCAGCTTCTCGATCCAGGTCGTACCAACGCCCTGCACGATCAGGCCGATGAGGGCATAGACCGCGCCGCAGGCGATGATGCCGCCAAGCGCGACACCGATATTCGCGTTGGGGCCGGAGCCGGCATAGCCGGTTGCCGCGATGACGACGCCGATGAAGGCGAAGGAGGAGCCGAGATAGCTCGGCAGTTGCCCGCGCGTGACCACGAAGAACAGAAGCGTCGCGATGCCCGAGAAGAAGATCGCGACATTGGGGTCGAAGCCCATCAGCACCGGGGCCAGCACCGTTGCGCCGAACATGGCGACGACATGCTGCAGGCCGGCCACGACCGTCTGGCCGGTCGGCAGTCGCTCGTCCGGCATCACGACGCCGGAAGTCTTCAAGGTCCAGTTCGGAAAATAGCCCATCGGCATCGCGCTCCCCAGGGTCGCCGGGGGAGCGACCGCACCGGAAGCGCAGATGAAAGCAAAAACCGAGCCGGCGCCAGATCGCGCCGGCGTCATCCACCGGAATCAAAGAGGAGCGTGCTGTACGCGGCCAACGCTGTCATACCGTGCGCGCTGCGGCGCGTAGCGCCGCTGCGCAGACACGGGACCGTTCTCAGGAAAAGGCGCCCTTATGGAGGCCGCGAGGAAGGGAGCCCTACTCCTCACGCGGTCCCGTGTCTGCGCCGCAGCGTTTCACGCTGCAGCGCGCACGGGATGACACCCTTGCTCCAAGGGCGCTTCCGTGAGCGACGACGCTCGTTACTTACTCCGCCGCCTGCGCGTGCAGGCGCCCGCCGCGTGCGATCAGCTTGTTCAGCGCAGCGAGATAGGCCTTGGTCGAGGCGACCAGCGTGTCCGGATCGGCTCCGCGGCCGGTCACCGACGACCCGTCGCGCGAGAGGCGCACCGTCACCTCGGCCTGCGCATCAGTGCCCTCGGTCACGGCATGCACGTCGTAGAGCTCCAGCGTCACCTCATGCGGCACGATCGTCTTGATCGCGTTGAAGATCGCATCGATCGGGCCGTTGCCCTCGACCTCCTCGGTGACGTGACGACCCTCCACATCCAGCTTCATAGTCGCGCGCTGCGGGCCGCGCGTGCCGGCGATCACCGTCAGCGATTCCAGCTTGATGCGGTCATGGGCGGTCGCGATGTTCTCGTCGACCAGTGCCTCGATATCCTCGTCGTAGACATGCTTCTTGCGGTCTGCCAGGGCCTTGAACCGGGTGAAGGCGTCTTCCAGCTGGTTGTCGCCCAGCTCGTAGCCCATCTCCTTCAGCTTCGAGCGGAAAGCAGCGCGGCCGGAATGCTTGCCCATCACCAGCGAGGTCTTGGTCACGCCGACCGATTCCGGCGTCATGATCTCGTAGGTGGTGTTGTTCTTCAGCATGCCGTCCTGGTGGATGCCGCTCTCATGCGCGAAGGCGTTCCGGCCGACGATCGCCTTGTTGTACTGCACCGGGAACGAGCAGGCGCTCGATACCGCCTTGGAGATGCGCATCAACTGCGTCGCGTCGATGCCGGTATCGTAGGGCATCACGTCGCCGCGCACGCGCAGCGCCATCACGATCTCCTCCAACGCGGCATTGCCGGCGCGCTCGCCGATGCCGTTGACCGTGCACTCGATCTGCCGGACACCGCCCTCGATCGCCGCCAGCGAATTGGCGACGGCCAGGCCCAGGTCGTTATGGCAATGCGCCGAGAAGATCGCCTTGTCGGCATTCGGCACGCGCTCGCGCACCGCCCTGAACATGGCGCGGTATTCGTCCGGCGTGGCGTAGCCCACGGTGTCGGGCAGGTTGATCGTGGTCGCCCCGGCCCTGATCGCCGCCTCGACCGTGCGGCAGAGATAGTCGATCGGGGTGCGGGTCGCGTCCATCGCCGACCACTCGACATCCTCGACCAGGTTGCGCGCCTGCGTCACCGTCGCGGTGATGATCTCCAGCACCTGCTCCTGCGTCTTGCGCATCTGGTGCTCCAGATGGATCGGCGAGGTCGAGACGAAGGTGTGGATGCGCGGCTTCACCGCATGGCGCACCGCCTCGCCGGCGCGGGCGATGTCGGCGCTGATGGCGCGAGCCAAGCCGGCGACAGTCGCACGCTTCAGGCGGCGGGCGATCTCCGATACCGCCTCGAAATCACCCTCCGACGCGATCGGGAAGCCGGCCTCGATGATATCGACGCCCATCGCGTCGAGCGCCTCGGCGATCTCCAGCTTCTCCTCGAAGGTCATGGTGGCGCCGGGGCACTGCTCACCGTCGCGCAAGGTGGTGTCAAAGATCAGGACGCGGTCTTTTGCGGAGCCGGTCTGGGTCGGGTTGGTCATGGTTCTGCTTCCGGGTGTCGGCGCGCCGCGGAATTTTTAGGAAAGCGGGCGCTAAGGTTTTCTGTCGGCGGTTCTCGTCACTCCCCTGAGCGCCCAGGCAGCATGCCCGGCCGGCCCTCAGGGGCAGCTAAGGAGAAGAAGGCCAAGAAGCGAGAACGGAGCGCGGGCGCGCATGCCGACGACCTGCGCAGCGGCGCAGTCCTTCGTCAGGTCATGGCGGGCAGTCGAAACCACGGGCGTTCCTCAATTCGACGGGACAGGATGTAACCGAAGCAAGGGGCAAAGCGCAAGCATATGTCGCATGCGGTTATCCGGATCGCGACGAGCTTGCCTCGCGCCCTATGATAGAGCGACGCTGATTCGGCCGGCTCCGGCGCCGGATCGATGATTCGGGATTCGTATTCGTCATGATGCGCTACCAGAGGCGCGAGATCGCACTCGCCGCCTGCTTCTCGGCACTCGCCGGCTATGTCGACGCACTCGGCTTCATCACGCTCGGCGGCTATTTCGTCTCCTTCATGACGGGCAACACGACGCGGCTCGGTATCGAGCTTGCGGGCGGTCAGGCAGGCGGAGCTGCGCTCGCCGGCGGCATCATCGCCCTCTTCGTCTGCGGGGTCGTGCTCGGCTCCCTCGTCGGCCATGCCACCGGCAAGCAGCGCGCCCCGACCGTGCTCGGCGTGGTCACGCTGCTGCTCGCGCTGGCCGCGCTGCTGGAAACGATCGGCGAGACGCTTCCGGCGGTCGGCCTGCTCGCGGTCGCGATGGGCACGGAGAATGCCGTCTTCCAGCGCGACGGCGAGGTCACGATCGGCCTGACCTACATGACCGGCACGCTGGTCAAGATGGGGCAGCGGATCGCCGCCGCCATGCTCGGCGGGCCCAAGCGCGCCTTCCTGCGCCATTTCCTGCTCTGGCTCGGCTTGATGGGTGGTGCCTTCCTCGGCGCGGCGGTGCATGGCTGGATCGGCCTCACGGCTATCTGGCTCGCCGCCGCGGCGGCAGCCACGATGACGGTCGCAGCGACCTTCTTCCTGCGCAACGGTTGAACCGCAGGTCGCTGGCGCGGCTTGCGAGAATCGGCAATGGTCAGTGGCTCGATCACACCGGAGAGACCGATGCGCGCGCTGCCCCTCCTCGCCTTCATGGGCTTCGCTCTCGCCGCCTGCCAGAGCGCTGGACCGCCCCCTGCCCCAGCGCCGGAGCAGGCAGCGCCGGGCGTGACGCCCAGCACTTTCCGCATGCCGGCTGGCACCGGCTGTTCCGGAGAGGTGGAGCGCTTCCAGGCGGTGATCGACAACGACCTCGCCACCGGCCACACGACGAAGGGCGTTCATGACCGGGTCAGCAGCGAGATTTCCCGCGCGCGGTCGAGTTGCTCCGCCGGCAACGATACCGGAGCCGTCAGCCAGATTCGCGCGACCAAGGCCAGATTCGGCTATCCGGGCTGAGACCGGGCTCCAATGCTCTAGATCGCCGGACCGGCGCGCTCCGCCCGGGCATGGCCGGCGGCAACGGCCTCGCTCACCGACGCGGCGAAGCGCACCCGCGGCCGCTTGATGCCGTGGATCAGGAGCGTGCGGCGCACCGCCCGCGTCGCCCCGGCGATAAAGACAGCCACGCCTTGCCGGTTGGCCTTGCGCACGAAGCCTTCGAGCGTCGCAGCGCCGGTCGAATCGAGCAGGGAAACCGCCGAGAGATCGACGACATAGGTCTTGGGCGCCACGCCGACCCGGTCGAGCGCCGCGCCCACCGCCGCGGCCGCCCCGAAGAAGAAGGCCCCCGAGATCCGCACCACCACGACATCGGGATCCATCGCCGGCACGGCATCGTAAGGCTTGCGCCCGTTGCCGTTGACCGTATCCGCCCTGTCCTCTTCCATCATCGGCATGCCGGTCTCGATCGCCACCGACTGCGCCATGCGGTGCAGGAAGAGCAGCGCGCTGACGACGAAGCCGGCGACGATACCCGTGCTCAGATCGACGAAGATCACCAGCAGGAACGTCACCAGCAGCACGACGGCATCGCCGCGCGAGGCGCGGATCAACGTCGCGAACTCATGCTTCTCGGCCATGTTCCAGGCGACGACGGCGAGCACGCCTGCAAGCGCAGCCAGCGGGATGTAGGAGGCGAGCGGCGCCGCCGCCAGCATGAAGAACAGCAGGAAGGTCGCGTGCAGCATGCCTGAGATCGGTCCGCGCGCGCCGGAGCGCACATTGGTGGCCGTCCGCGCGATGTTGCCGGTGACGCAGAAGCCGCCGAACAGCGGCGAGGCCATGTTGGCGAGCCCCTGCGCCACCAGCTCGCCATTGGAGCGGTGCCGCCGGCCCGTCATCGAATCCGCGACGACCGCCGAGAGCAGGCTCTCGATGCAGCCGAGCAACGTGAAGGAGAGTGCGTTCGGCAACACGGCCCCGAACTTCTCCCAGGAGATCGCCGGCAACCGCGGCAGCGGCAGCACCTGCGGGATGCCGCCGAAGCGCGTCCCGATCGTCTCGACCGGCGCGCCCAGAACGGCGACGCCCACGGCGGCGATCGCGACCGCGATGATGAAGGCCGGCCAGTGCGGGCGAAGACGGCGCAGCAGCAGGATAAGGCCGATGGTGACGGCGGTAACGGCGATCGCGGCAGGGCTCGCGCTCGGCCAGGCTCCGGCGAGCGCCTCCAGTTTCGGCAGCAGCGGCCCTGGCTCGTTGGCCAGCGTCAGCCCCAGCAGGTCCTTGATCTGGCTCGCGAAGATGATGACGGCGATGCCTGCGGTGAAGCCGACCGTGACCGGATAAGGGATATATTTGATGAAGGTACCGAGGCCGAGCAGGCCGACCGCCGCCAGCATCAGGCCCGAAAGGAACGTGGCGAGCAGCAGTCCATCGACGCCGTGCTGGGCCACGCAGGCCGCAACCAGCACGATGAAGGCGCCGGCTGGCCCGCCGATCTGGAAGCGGCTTCCGCCCAGTGCCGAGACGATGAAGCCGCCGATGATCGAGGTGTAGAGCCCCCGGTCGGGCGTCACGCCCGAGGCAATCGCGATCGCCATGGAAAGCGGCAGGGCGACGATCGCGACCGTCAGCCCGGAGATGGCATCGGCCTTGAAGCTCGCGAGGCCATAGCCCTCGCGGAGGACGGTCAGCAACTTGGGAGTGTAGAGCTCGATGAAGCTGGGCTTGCTGCTCGTGGCCGCCATGACGTCCTCCGCTGCCCGAAACTATCGGGCAACGGAAAGAACGTCCATGATATGTGAAATCAGGCCGCCAGCCCGCGCTTTTCCAGCAACGCATCCGGCGTCGGCAGCCGCCCGCGGAACAGCGTATAGGCCTCTGCCGCATCGCGGGTGTCGCCGGCCGAATAGATGTAGCGCTTCAGCTTCTCCGCCACCGCGGGCGAGAACACGTCGCCGGTCTCGGTGAAGGCGTTGAAGGCGTCCGCATCCATCACCTCGGACCAGAGATAGCTGTAATAGCCGGCCGAATAGCCGTCGCCCGAGAAGACATGGGTGAAATGCAGCGTCCGGTGCCGCATGGTGATCTCTGAGGGCATGCCGAGGCGCTGAAGCTCCGCGGCCTCGAAGGCCAGCGGATCGACCTCGACTGGGCCCTCCAGCGAGTGGAAGGCGAGGTCGACCAGCGCCGAGGAGGTGTATTCCACCGTGGCAAAACCCTGGTTGAACGTTTGCGCCTTTTCGATCTTCTCGATCAGCGCCTCGGGGATCGGCTCACCCGTCTCCGCATGGCGGCAGTATTCGCGCATCACCTCGCGCGTCAGGAACCAGTGCTCGTAGAGCTGCGAGGGCAGTTCGACGAAGTCGCGCGCGACCGACGTGCCGGCCAGCGAGCCATAGGTCACGTCCGAGAGCAGCCCGTGCAGCGCGTGGCCGAACTCGTGGAACAGCGTGCGCGCATCGTCGAGCGAGAGCAACGCGGACTTGCCCTCGGCCGGCTTGGCGAAATTGCAGACATTGACGATGATCGGCCGGGTCTCGCCGTCGAGCTTGCGCTGGCCGCGGAAGGCGCTCATCCAGGCGCCGGAACGCTTCGAGGCGCGGGCGAAATAGTCGCCGACGAACAGGCCGATATGGCGACCGCTCGCGGTCTCCGTCACCTCGAAGATGCGCACGTCCGGGTGATAGCCCTGAAGCTCCGGACGCTCCGCGAAAGAGAGCCCGAACAGCTTGCCGGCGACGTCGAAAGCGGCCTGCCGGACGCGGTCGAGCTGGAGATATTGCTTCAGCACGGCCTCATCGAGCGCATAGGTCTTCTGCCGGACCTTCTCGGCATAGTGGCGCCAGTCCCAGGGGCGGATCGGGCCGTTCTCGCCCTCGTCCTGCGCCAGCGCCGCGAGATCGGCTGCCTCGCGCGCCGCGCGCGCCTTGGCCGGCTTCCAGACCAGCTCCAAGAGCCCTCGTACATGCTCCGGCGTCTTCGCCATGGCGTCGTCGAGCTTGAAATGCGCGAAGGTCGGATAACCCAATAGCTTCGCCTTCTCGGCCCTCAGCTTCACCATCTCGGCGACGATAGCGCGATTGTCGCTTTCACCGCCGTTCTCGCCGCGCTTGCTCCAGGCGATGAAGGCCTCCTCGCGCAGGTCGCGACGCGTCGAGAAGGTCAGGAAAGGCTCGATGATCGAGCGCGACAGCGTCACCGCATGCTGGCCGGGCTTGCCGCGATCGGCCGCGGCGCGCGCCATCGCCGCCTTCACGAAATCAGGCAGGCCGGCCAGACCCGCATCGTCCTCGATGAACAGCGCATAGGAGGATTCGTCCTTCAGCACGTTCTGGCTGAACTGCGTGCCGAGCCCGGCGAGGCGCTCGTTGATCGCGGCGAGGCGCTTCTTGTCCTCGGCGTTCAGCTTCGCGCCCGAGCGGATGAAGCCCTTGTAGCTGCGCTCCAGCAGGCGCGCCTGCTCGGGGTTCAGGCCCAGCGTATCGCGCCTGGCATTGACCGCATCGACGCGGGCGAACAGCCCCTCGTCCATCATGATCGCCGACCAGTGCCGCGAGGTGATCGGCGACATCTCGCGCTCGATGGCCTGCAAGGCCTCGTTCGTGTCGGCGCCGGTCAGGTTGTAGAACACGCCGCCGACGCGGCTGAGCGCCCGCCCTGCCCGCTCCAGCGCCTCGATCGTGTTGGCGAAATCGGGTACGGCCTTGCCGGCCACGATTGCCGCGATCTCATCCTTGTGCTTGGCCAGCGCTGCGTCGAAGGCCGGCCGGATATGCTCAGGCTTGATCGCCGCGAAGGGCGGCAGACGGAACGGCGTCTCCCAACGCGTCGCGAACGGGTTCTCCGCCGGCAACGGCAGAGCCTCGGGATAAGCGGTCATATTATCGGCCTTTCAACACTGCGGCGTCAGTCAAAACAAACACGGGTCATCCCGGGCGCAGCAAAGCGAAGACCCGGGATCCATTCCGGAACGGTTCAGGAATGGATCCCGGATCGGCGCCGCTGACGCGGCTTGTCCGGGATGACCGCGAGGGTCAGGATCGGTCCGCCTCGAAGATATGTGCGAGATAGCGGCGCATGAAGGGCGGCATGTCGTGCTTTTCGGTATCAGTGAGATCGCGCACGATGACGATGTCGGACAGCTCCTCCTCTTCGAGATGCTTCATCCGCTCCAGCATCAGCGCGCGCGCCTCATCCGCCGGCAAATCGATGCGGACCTCGCGCATGAAGGCGATACGGCCCTGCTCGATCAGCACCGTCCAGCCCTCGCCCACCGTCAGGTCCTCGACGCGCAGGCCCGTCTCTTCACCGAGCTCGCGCGTGACGCTGCCGGCGAGGTCGAGCGTGCCGTCGGGCCGGGCATCGTCGCGGTCGGGCGTGCCCGCGGCGAAATAGACCTTGCCGGCATTGGCGGTGTGGTCGCCCATCTTGCCGCACAGGAACGCGCCGTCATTGGCCCGAAGCGCCGCCATGGCGAAGCCGTTGCGGATGACCGGGCCGGGATGGCCGACATCGCGCCAGGTCAGGAAGGCAGCATAGTCCACCTCGAAATACCCGGCCTCGAACACGCCGCCGCGGATCGCCGCACGATGCTGCAGCATGACGCGGCCGTTGAACATCGCGGGTTTGTCCGCGCTGATCTTGGCCCAATGCGCCGCGATCATCTCGGCGTTCTCACGCGCGAAGGCCCAGTCATAAGGCTCGACCAGCGCATCGACCCGCGACAGTCTGACGATCGAGCCATTTTCGACGCCATCGCTCACAGCAGCACGCCCTCGCTGACCACGACGGCCGAACCGCCGATCCGCGCCGAGACCAACGAGCCGTCCCGGACGCTCAGTTCCAGCGTGATCTGCGACGGCCGTCCCATCTCGTAACCCTGCTCGATGACGAGGCGGTGGTCGCCGTCCTCCGGCTTGTCATAGGCCATGATCGCGCCGGCAAAGGCCGCGACCGCCGAGCCCGTTGCCGGGTCCTCGACGACCCCGGCGCCCGGCCAGAACATCCGGGCATGGTAGTGATGCCCGACCTCGGCGGTCTCGCGGCAATAGACGAAGGCATTGCCGTTCGGCGTCGCCGCCATCACCCGCTCGAAGGCCGCTGTGACCTTCGCCCTGGCGACCGCCTCGCGGCTCGCGACCGGCACGGTGGTGTAGGCGACGCCGGCGGAGAAGCCGCTCGGCCGATGCGCGTCGAAGCCGAGATCGGCAAGGTCGAGCCCAAGCGCTTCCGCCAGTTGCGCATCGGCGACCGGCTGCTCCAGAGGCTCCGGCAGACGCGGCAAGGTGAAGGTGGCGTGGCCGGCATGGCTGCCCTTGATCGAGACCGCGCAGGAAACCGGCCCGACCTTCTCCTCCAGCACCAGCATGTCGGCAGACTTGCCCTCGGCCTCGTCCGTCAGCGCGAGCCAGACCGCCGTACCGACAGTCGGATGGCCGGCGAAGGGCAGTTCGCCTGTTGGGGTGAAGATGCGGACGGAGGCGCGGTGCCCGGGTGTCTCCGGCAGCGCGATGAAGACCGTCTCGGACAGGTTGAACTCCCGGGCGATCGCCTGCATCGCCTCGGTATCGAGCCCGTCCGACTGGAGCACGACTGCCAGCGGGTTGCCGGCATGACGGCGCGTGGTGAAGACGTCGAGCGTGACGAAGCGGCGTTTCATCGATGCGTCCTTGAGGTCAGCCTTCAGGAATGTCGAGATCAATGGCGAGCGGGCAATGGTCGGAGGCCTTGGGCCGGTCCCAGCCGACGCGCGGATAGCGGTTCGCGCAAGTCGCGAGCGCCGCCATCGAGCGGTCCGGCTCGCGCGGATCGAGCGGCACGCGATAAGGCAGGCCGCGCCGGATCATCTGCATGGCCGGCTTCGGATTGGCCGCCGCGAGCGCCGGCGAGAGCAGGATGTGGTCGAGCGGCATGTGGCTGTCGATCAGCCGCTCCTGACTGTCGGACCAGTAGCGCCGGAAATGCGTCCAGCGCTCATGCACGGGCAGCGTGGCCATGGGATCGACGGCAAAACCGTCGAGCAGGGGCTCGATGCCGCTGACGCCCTCGTCGACCACTTCCGCGCGGGGCCCGAGCCCGTAGCGATAGCCGTTGAGATCGCCGAGCACGATCCAGTTGGTCTCGCGCCAGCCGCCGCCAAAGCGCTGCTGGACCAGCCAGCGCACGGCCCGCGCCTCGGCGCGGCGCACCGGCAGCGTCGCGGTGCGCCCATCCTCGCGGCCGTTGTTCATCGACTTGAAATGGCAGCCGAACAGGCTGAGCCGCCGCCCCGCGAAGCTCAGTTCCACCTCCAGGCAGTCGCGGGCGAAAACCTTGGCATGCGGGCCGATGCCCAGCATGGCGAGCTCACGGTCATGCACGCCGGCCTCGGCAAATGTCAGGTCCTTGTGTGAGCGCACCGTGACCTGTCCCGGCCCGAACAGGTCGCGCCGCGCGGCGAAGCCGATATCGATACTCCGCCGATCATTGCCGTCGATCAGCGTGAAATGGCCGTAGCGGTGGTCAGCGATGCGGTGGACGTAGTTGGCGAAGAAGGCCTGCAGGCTCGCGAGCGAATCGACCTCCTGCAACATCCAGAGATCCACCTGCGCCTCGGCGATGGCGAGCGCCGTCATCTGGCGCTTGTCGTCCTCCAGCGCCACCGCGAGCGAGCGTTCCACCGCGTCACGCTCGTCGGCGCGCGGGAAATGGAACAGCGACATCGCGGCGGCCGTCTCCGTGCGTCCGCCCGGCTCGAAGCGGTGCCGCGTCAGCAGGTTCTCGACGTTGAAAGTGCCGACGCGCAGCTTCATCGTCGGGCGCTCAGATCGCTTCCGGCGCGAAGACCTGCGAAGGCGTGACGAACTCGTCCTGCGCCGCCACCGTCAGGATCTCGCGCGAACCCGCCTCCTTGGTGCGCTTCAGCAGGCCGTAGACCGAGGATGCAGCCTTCGAAAGCGCGGCCGCCGCCGATTCCTCGCGCAGGTAATGGGTGAAGAACAACGCTCCGATCGCGTCGCCCGCGCCGTTGACGCTGACGTCGAGTTTCGGTGTGCGCACGCGCCAGCTGCCCTTGGCATCCGCCGCCATCAGGTCGATCGAGTCGCCGGGCGTTTCCTCGGTCACGAGCGAGGTCACCATCACCACCTGCGGCCCGGCATCGCGCAGGGCCTCGACGGCGCGATGCGCATCGGCGAGGGCCTTGATCTCGATATCGGTCAGCAGCTCGAGTTCGAACTGGTTGGGCGTCACGATATCGGCGGCCGGCACCGCCTGCTCGCGCATGAACTCCGGAATGCCCGGCCGCACGAAGACGCCGCGCCCGACATCGCCGATCACCGGATCGCAGCAATAGAGCGCCTTGGGATTGGCGGCGCGCACCCGCTCCACCGCCGAGAGGATGGCATGGCCGATATCGGCCGAGCCCATATAGCCGGAGAGCACGCCGTCGCAGCTGCCGAGCACGCCACGTTCGGCAATGCCGTCCATCACCTCGTCGATCATGCCGCCATCGAAGACGCGGCCCTTCCAGTTGCCGTAGCCCGTATGGTTCGAGAACTGCACCGTATGGATCGGCCAGACATCGACCCCCAGCCGCTGCATCGGAAAGGTCGCGGAGGCGTTGCCCACATGGCCATAGGCGACATGGGACTGGATCGAGAGAATATTCATGGTCCGAAGCGATACCCCGTTCGCGGTGGGACCGCGAACCTAACGGCTCTCACGCGGGGCGCAAATCGAAAGCGGTGAAGAAACCGATCGCTCGCGCAGAGCGGTCATTCCCGCGGCGCGACATGCGCCATCGTCGTGGTCAGGACATAGCGCAGGCCCTCGGGCCGATAGTCGAGTTCAACCTCGCCCTGGAATTTCTGCGCCATGACGCGCTCGACCAGGCGCGAGCCGAAGCCCTGCCGCCGCGGCTTGACGACAGCAGGGCCGCCGCTCTCGATCCATTCGAACCGGAAGGCGTCCTCGCTCTGCGGCCGGCCGACGGCCCACCGGATGGCGACCTCACCGGCCTCGACCGAGAGCGCACCGTATTTCACGGCGTTGGTCGCCAGTTCGTTGGCGGCCAGCGCCATTGTCATAGCCAGATCGGCCGGCAGTTGCAGCGGCGGCCCCTCGACATGGATCGTGCCGATATCGGAACGATGCGGCGCCAGAGCCCCGTCGATCACGGCGCGGATCGGCGCGCTGCTCCAGCTCGACCGGGTCAGGATGCTGTGCGCCTCGCCCAGCGTCGCGATGCGATCGCTGAGGATGGACTGCGCCTCTTCCAGCGTCTCGGCCGAGCGGAAGGTCTGGCTGGCGATCGCGGCGATCATCGCCAGCGTGTTCTTCATGCGATGGGCGAGTTCGGCGTTGAGCAGGCGGCCGTTGCGCTCCGCCTCCTTCTTGCCTGTCGTTTCCATCACCGTATCGATCATGCCGAGAACCCGGCCGTTCTCGTCCCGGATCGGGCTGTAGCAGAAGGTGAACCAGACCTCTTCCGGATGGCCGTAGCGATCGATGGTGAGCGGAAAATCCTCGATGAAGGTCGCCTCGCCGGCCAGCGCCTTGTGCACAAGCGGGCCGATATCGTCCCAGACCTCCGCCCACACATCACGAAACGAATGGCCGAGCGCACAGGGCTTGTCGCCGAGGATCGCGCGAAAGGCATCGTTATGGATCGTGATCAGGTCCGCGCCCCAGACGATGCATTTGGGAAAGCGCGAATTGACCATCATGCCGACGGCGATCTTCAACGCGACAGGCCAGCCGGCGATCGGCCCCAGCGACGTCGCGCTCCAGTCATGATCGCGGATGGCAGCGGCCATGTCGCCGCCGCCATCCAGAAAGGCGTTTTCGCCGCTCACGTGATTCCCCCAGCGCGAATCCGCGCAACATGCACGGAACGCAGAACGGGCGCGACGTCAAAAGACAGGCGCCGCGTTCGCGCCCACAATCAGGAGCCTGAGGCGGCTTTCTTGGCGAAGCCGTCGATGAAGGTCTTCGTCAGGTCAACATTCGAGTTGGTCAGTTCGGGATCGAGCAGCTTGAGCGAGTCGTACATGCTCTTCATCGCGTCAGGCGTCGCGATGCCGGTGCGCGAATAGCTCTCCTGCGAGTTCTTGACCGCGCGGATATAGAGCGCCTTGTCGCCGAGCAGGTACTCTTCCGGCACCAGCGCCGCGACATCGTCGGGCTTCGCCGTCTCCAGCCATTTCAGCGACTTCATCAGGGCATTGACCAGCTTCTGGGTCGTGACCGGGTTCTTCTCGGCGAAGTCGTTCTTGAGATAGAGCACGGCCGCCGGGTTCGAGCCGCCGAACAGGCCCTTGGTGCCGGCTTCGGTGCGAGTGTCGATCAGCGAGACGATGTCGCCATCGGCCTCCAGCTTCGAGGTGACGGGGTCGAGATGCGAGATCACATCGACCTGCTTCTGCTTGATCGCCGCGACCGCGCTGGCACCGGCGCCGACACCGATGATCGGAGCGTCCGTCGCCTTCAGCCCGGCCTTGACCATGGCATATTGCGCGGTCAGCGCCGTCGAGGAGCCCGGCGCCGTGACGCCGATCTTGAGGCCCTTGAAATCGGCGGCAGACTTCACCTTGTCGGCGAGGTCCTTGCGCACGGCGATGGTGATCGCCGGGAAGCGCCCGAGCTCGATCACGGCCCGGATATCCTGGCCCTTCGCCTGCATGCGGATGGTATGCTCATAGGCACCCGTCACGACATCGACCGAACCGCCGACGAGAGCCTGCAGCGACTTGGCGCCGCCGCCGAAATCGTTGATCTCGACGTCCAGCCCCTGCTCCTTGAAGTAACCCTTCTTCTCCGCGACCGTGAGCGGGAGATAGTACAGAAGCTGCTTGCCGCCGACGCCGAGCGTGAGCTTCGGCTTCTCGGCATTCTGGGCGAGCGCGGCGTGCGGCGCGGCGCCGAGCGCGGTCGAAAGAGCGAGCGCAGCCAGTGCGGCGCGGCGGGTGAAGATCATGGCGAAACCTCCGGTTGAATGAAAAAAGCGCTTCTGCGGGGCGCATGTCGGGTAACGATAGGCGAGTTCTGCTGACCCCGGCAACTCGCCTTACGTCGCCGTCGTCGAGCTTTGCCCCGGCCGCCAGACCAGCAGCCGCTTCTCGACCACCGTCACCAGCGAGTCGATGGCGATGACGAAGATCGCGAGGATCAACATGCCCGCAAAAACGCCGGTGACGTCGAACACGCTCTCGGCCTCGTGAATCTTGTAGCCGAGCCCGGCCGAGGAACCGAGATATTCGCCAACCACGGCACCGACCAGGGCGAAGCCTACCGAAGTGTGCAGCGAGGAGAACATCCAGGTCAGGGCAGACGGCCAGTAGACATGCTTGAAGAGCTGGCGCTCGTTCATGCCGAGCATGCGGGCATTGGCCAGGATCGTCGGCGAGACCTCGCGCACGCCCTGATAGACGTTGAAGAACACGATGAAGAAGACGAGCGTGAAGCCGAGCGCCACCTTCGACCAGATGCCGAGTCCGAACCAGAGCGCGAAGATCGGCGCCAGCACGACGCGGGGCAGGGCGTTCGCCGCCTTGATATAGGGGTCGAACACCGCGGAAAGCAGCTCCCGCCGCGCGAAGGCGAAGCCGAACAGGATGCCGGCCAGCGAACCGATCACGAAGGCCAGCACCGTCTCGGTCAGGGTGATGCCGAGATGGTAGTAGATGTCCCCGCTGGTGAGCTGCTTGAAGGTGCGCGTCAGCACCGCTGATGGCGTCGAGAAGAAGAACTGCATCGTCTTGACGTCGCCGAACAGGCTCGTTGTCGTCACGACATGCCAGATCGCGAGGAAGACCAGCATCACGAGGATCTGGAGCGAGAGCAGCTTCATCCGCTTCATGACGCATCTCCCCCGACGAGCTCGCGCCCCTCGCCCATCGCATAGGCTTTCTGCACCTCGACCCGCAGCGAGGCCCAGATATCGCGATGGATCTCGTGGAAGGCTTTTTCCAGCCGGATATCGGCGATGTCGCGCGGACGCGGCAGGTCGACCTTGTAATCGGCGACGATCCCCGCCGCCGGCCCGGCCGACATCACCACCACCCGGTCGGAGAGCGCGATCGCCTCCTCAAGGTCATGGGTCACGAACATCAGCGCCTTGCGGTCGCGCGACCAGAGATCGAGCAGGAGATTGCCCATGATCTGCCTGGTCTGTGCGTCGAGCGGCCCGAAGGGCTCGTCCATCAGCAGGATCTCGGGATTGCGGATCAGCATCTGCGCCAGGCTGACGCGCTTGCGCTGCCCGCCCGAGAGCATGTGCGGATAACGGTCGACGAAGGTGCGCAAACCCACGCGGCCGAGCCATTCGCGCGCCCGTTGATCGGCCTCGCGTTCGGGAACGCCCATCGGCTCCAGCGCGACCTTGACGTTCTCCAGCGCCGTCTTCCACGGCATCAGCGCATCCTGCTGGAAGAGATAGCCGGCGCGCCGGTTCAGCCCGGAGAGCGGCTTGTCGAAGATGCCGACCGTGCCGGCCGAGGGCGCGAGCAGTCCCGCCGCCGCATTCAGCAGCGTGGACTTGCCGCAGCCGGTCGGCCCGACGATCGAGACGAACTCGCCGGGATGGACCTTCAGATCGATGCCCTTGACCGCCTGATAGCGGCCGCCATCGGCGAGATGAAAGGTGATGTCGATGCCGCCGAGCGCCACCGCCGGATCATCAGACGAAACCGCCCTCGTGCCCGCATGCGCCTGCGGGCGATCTTGCAACTCCATGAAATCCGTTTCCCCCTCGGGCTCAAGGCTTGGCGCCCGGCCGTCAGCTTTTTTTTCGCGTTGCCGGAATTAATAGGCGATCATCCGGGGAAGGCAACGCCTCGCCCTGCGGCGGCCCGCCGCTTGCATCGTTCCAGCGACACGGCCATATGGCGTGACCGACCCGACCCCGCTGGAGCCGAGCCGAACGCCATGGCCGAACTAGAGCAAGCCATGAAGGCGCTCGTCAACTTCATGCAGACCCATCAGCAATGGGCGATCCCGATCGTCTTCGCGGTGGCCTTCGCCGAATGCGTAGCGGTACTATCCTGGCTTATACCTGCCACGATGTTCTTCACCACCTTCGGCGCGGTTGCCGGCGCCTCGGGCCTCAATCTCGTGCCGTTGGCACTGGCGGCCTCGTTCGGCGCCGGCAGCGGCTTCTGGGTGTCGTACATCGCCGGCATCTATCTCGGACCACGCGTCCATGATCACTGGCCTTTCACCAAGAACCCGCAATTGCTTGATCGCGGTCATGCCTTCTTCGAGAAATGGGGCATCGCCAGCATCCTGATCGGCCATTTCTTCGGGCCGCTGCGGGCCGTCATCGCCATCGTCGCCGGCCTCGTCGCGATGCCCGCCTGGCAGTTCCAGCTCGCCAACTGGCTGGCTTCCTTCGCCTGGGGGTTTGGCCTGCTCTACGGCGTCGGGCGCCTCAGCGAGATCCTTGCGCGCTGACCGGCCTCGAAACCTGACTGCCCGGTGAACGCGGCATTCGGGGGTCGTTCAAGCCGATAGTCGTTTCTTCACGTCGTCGCATCGCGGCGCGCCACAACGGCGAGCACGGCGCGACACGCTGAAAGGCCTCGTGCCGCCAGCGTCGTCCGGCGGAGGGACCCGGCCCCCGACGGATGCGACGTTTCCGGGCCGACCCGCGAGGTCCCAGTCATGACGATATCTCGTTTCCTCATCCCCCTCGTCGCGCTTGCCGCCATGGGCGGCCAGGCCTTCGCCCAGACGGCGACGCAGGCGCCCGCTCCGGCCAAGCCGACCGCGCCCGTCACGGCGCCTGCCGCCCCGGCAGCGCAGGCCGCTCCCGCCGCGAAGCCCGCCCCCCCCGCCGTTGCGACGCCCGCCGCGACCCAGGCCAAGAAGATCAACATCAACACCGCGACCGCAGCCGAGCTCGACACGCTCAAGGGCATCGGCGAGGCCCGTTCCAAGAAGATCATCGAGGAGCGCGGCAAGGCGAAGTTCAAGGATTTCGCCGATCTCGTGAAACGCGGCACCCTGCCGTCCAATGTCGAGGCCGACATCAAGGACAAGATCACCTTCTGATCCGCAGGCCCCATGCAAAAAGCCTCCGGCGCCCGGCGCCGGAGGCTTCGTCATGTCAGGTCTCTCGAGACAGCTGCGTCAGGCGAGACCGAGGATCACCGCCAGCATCATCGCCAGCGACAGCGCCATCACGACGCGGATCGCCACCGGCGTTTCGAGAATGCGGAAGAGTTCCATCACTGCCTCCCTGTAGCGGGCACGCACCGCAAGGAGAACGCTTCCGCCACAGGGCTGTTCCTGATCGCCCCCGAAAAGAAAGCGGGCGGCAGCCTCTCGACCACCGCCCAAAAACAGGAAAATCTATTTATATCAGTCGATTGCACGATATTCCGGAATCAGATCCGGAACATCTTGAATCGATCTGGGAAGCCCGCGCCTGCCATGGCCGGCGCGGGCTCGCGCCAAATCAGTTCTTGGTCTTGTCGACCAGAGCCTTGGCCTTGATCCACGGCATCATGTCGCGGAGCTTGGCGCCGACTTCCTCGATCGGGTGAGCGGCGTAGCGCGCACGGGTCGCCTTGAACGAGGTCTGGTTGACCTTGTTCTCGAGCATCCAGTCGCGGGTGAACTTGCCCGATTGGATGTCGTTGAGGACGCGCTTCATCTCGGCCTTGGTCTCGGCCGTGATGATCCGCGGGCCGGTGACGTACTCGCCGTACTCGGCGGTGTTCGAGATCGAGTAGTTCATGTTGGCGATGCCGCCTTCGTAGATCAGGTCCACGATCAGCTTCACCTCGTGGAGGCACTCGAAATAGGCCATCTCGGGAGCGTAGCCGGCCTCGGTCAGCGTCTCGTAGCCGGCCTTGATCAGCTCGACCAGACCGCCGCAGAGCACGACCTGCTCGCCGAAGAGGTCGGTCTCGCACTCTTCCTTGAAGGTGGTCTCGATGATGCCGGCGCGGCCGCCGCCATTGGCCGAGGCGTAGGACAGGCCGAGGTCATGGGCGTTGCCGGTCGCGTCCTGGTGGATCGCGATCAGGGTCGGCACGCCGCCGCCGCGCTGATACTCGGAACGGACGGTGTGGCCGGGGCCCTTCGGGGCGACCATCAGCACGTCGAGGTCCTTGCGCGGCTCGATCAGGTTGAAATGAACGTTGAGGCCGTGCGCGAAGAGCAGCGCGGCGCCTTCCTTCATGTTGGCGTGCAGCTCGTCGCGATAGATGTCGCCCTGCAGCTCGTCCGGGGTCAGCATCATCATGATGTCCGAGACCTTGGCGGCCTCCGACGGGGTCATGACCTTGAAGCCTGCCTCTTCGGCCTTCTTGCGCGTGGCCGAGCCGGCCTTGAGCGCGATGATGACGTCCTTGACGCCGGAATCGCGCAGGTTGAGCGCGTGGGCGTGGCCCTGCGAGCCGTAGCCGACGATGCAGACCTTCTTGCCCTTGATCAGGTTGATGTCGGCATCACGATCGTAATAAACGCGCATGGGTGTCTCCTTTGTCACGCGTTGAAGGTGTCCCGGCCCGAAGCGTTCAGCCCCGCGCCGTAGAGGGTGAGAAACTGTTCGGTCGCCCGCTCGGCGTCGGTGGCGATCTCGGCCCGGCTCAACGTCAGCGTATCGCCGAGCAGGAGCCGGATCTGGACGTCGCGACCGGCGAGGCCGAAGAAGGTGCGGAAGGCCGTCTCGGTATCGTCGAAGGCGAGCAGCCCCGCCTCGCGCCCGGCATCGAGCACGGGCTTCAGGCGCTCGCCGATGGCGAAGCGGCCATTGGCCAGCACGATCGAGCCGAGATTGCCGTCGCGAGACGCCGCCTGGCTGATGCCGATGCGGTTGAGCGCGATCGAGGTCGGCGATGAGATCACCTCGAGCCAGTTCGCGGCGAAGCCCTTGAGGCTCTCGCGCAGAGTGCCGGCATCAAGCTTCTGCCGGGCGTAGTTGCCCGCCCTCACCTTCGAGGCCTGCCACTGCACGGTTGCGGTGAGCAGACCGTCGCGGTCGCCGAACCACTTGTAGAGCGTTTCCTTGGAACAGCTCGCCCGCCGCGCCACGGCGGTCATGGTCAGGCCGCTGCCCTTCTCGACCATCAGGCTCAGCACGGCATCGAGCACGGCCTGCTGGCGCGCTGTCAGCGCCTCGCCTTGCGTCTCTGCGGAGCCTTGCGTCATGGGCGGGAGAAATCCAGTACCGTACGTTACGGTTCAGGCATCTATCGTAGCGCCGGGCGGCCCGCAAGCGTTATTCGCGACTGGCATACGGGCGAAGAAGAATTATCTCTGGGCCATCGGATTCAAGGAACGGAGCCCTTCATGACCCTACCCAGCGCCAATGCCGTCGTCAGCTTCTGGCGCGAGGCCGGCCCGGAGAAATGGTTCGCCAAGGACGAGGCTTTCGATGCAGAGATCACCAGGCGCTTCCAGGCCGCTCATGAGGCTGCGGGAGCGAGCAAGCTCGCCGATTGGGAGGAAAACCCGGAGGGCGTCTACGCGCTCCTGATCCTGCTCGACCAGTTCCCGCGCAACATGTTCCGCGGCAGCCCGCGCGCCTTCGCCACCGATGCGCAGGCGGTCGCCATTGCCGAGCGCGCGATCGCCAAGGGCTTCGACGAGGCCTACCAGCCGCCGGAGAAGCGCTTCTTCTACATGCCCTTCATGCATTCCGAAGGGCTCGCCGATCAGGAGCGCTGCATCGAACTCTGCGCCGCCGCCAACGATGCCGACGGCGTGAAATATGCCGAGATCCACCGCGACATCATCCGCGATTTCGGTCGCTTCCCGCATCGCAACCCCGTGCTTGGGCGCGATACGACGGCACAGGAGCAGGCCTTCCTCAACGAAGGTGGTTTCAGCGGCTGAGGCTCAGCCGGCCTGCTGGCTCGCGATCCGTTGCAGGAAGATCGCCGCGATCGTCAGCAGGAAGCCCGCCCACCACAAGGGTGAGCGCAGGCTCTTGCCGCTGCCCAGCGGCTCGGCCTGCCCCTTGCCTGACAAGCGCATCACGATCGGCCAGGCGAAGCAGGCAAGCCCGGCCCCTCCCAGGAGAAGCGCGATCAGGCCGAGGGTTTCGGAGGTCAGCCCCATATTCACATGGATTCCGGGCCGCGGCTCATCGCGGCGATGCCCGTGCGCGAGACCTCGGTCAGCCCGACCGCCGTCATCGTCTTGATGAAGCGCTCGATCTCCTCGGTCGCCCCGGTCAATTCGAAGACGAAGGAGGTCAGCGAGGCATCGAGCACGCGCGCACCGAAGGCCGAAGCGAGGCGCATGGCCTCGACGCGATGGTCACCCTTGCCGACGACCTTGATCAGCGCCAGCTCGCGCTCGATCGCCTCGCCCTGCTCGGTCAGGTCGACGACACGATGCACCGGCACCAGCCGGTCGAGATGCGCCTTGATCTGGTCGATGACATTGGACGTACCGGAGGTCACGACCGTGATGCGCGAGAGATGCTTCTCATGCTCGGTCTCGGAGACGGTGAGGCTCTCGATATTGTAGCCGCGGCCCGAGAACAGCCCGGCGATGCGGGCAAGAACGCCCGGTTCGTTGTCGACGATCACCGCCAGGGTGTGGCGCGCGACCGGCTGGGCCTTCGGAGCATTCGGGTAGTGGGTAGCGGGCTTCGGCATGACGGACCTGTGAGGCGAGTTGGAGCGGACGAAATCGAGCGAATGAAAGTGTCGGGGTCAGCGGAGATTGACGAGGGCAGGTTCGTCGACCTCGTCCTGGGCTACGATCCAGGGCTCTGCCAGCGCCGCAGTGAGCCACTCGCGATAGGCGGGCAACGCGAGCACGGCCTGCATATAGTCCTGCGAGACCGGATCGACGGCGATGCCATAGGTATCGAGCCTGGTCACGACCGGCGCATACATCGCGTCCGCCGCCGAGAACTCGCCATAGAGGAACGGCCCGCCGGCGCCGAAGCGCTCGCGCGCCTGCCGCCACAGGCCGGTTAGCCTCTCGACATCGCGGGCGACGCCGGGGCCGCGATCGCGCGTGGCGAAACGCTTGCCGAGATTCATCGGGCAGGCACTGCGCAGCGCCATGAAACCGGCATGCATCTCGCTGGAGATGGCGCGCGCATGAGCGCGGGCCGCCTTGTCGCGCGGCCAGATGCCGGCCTGCGGCTGCGTGTCATGCAGGTATTCGCAGATCGCCAGCGTCTCCCAGACGGCGATATCGCCATCGACCAGCGTCGGCACGGTACCGCCGCTGCCGGGCGCAGCAGCGAAGATCGTCTCCTTGAAACCGGGTTCGTCGAGCAGCACGAGCTGCTCGGTGAAGGCGATCCCGCTCGCCCGCATCAGGAGCCAGGCCCTGAGCGACCAGGACGAGTAGCATTTGTTACCGATCAGAAGCTTCATGCCGCCGCAGCCTCCCATTCTTCGACGAAATCGAGCGCCGCCTGGACATGCAAGGCCGTCGTGTCGAACACCGGCACGTCGACATCGCCCTGCGAGAGCAGGAGACCGATCTCGGTGCAGCCGAGAATGACACCGTCGGCGCCCTCCTCCCTGGCAGCGCGCGTGACGATGGCGCGATAGCGCTCGCGCGAGGCCGGATCGATCCGCCCGCGGCACAGTTCCTCGTAGATGATGCGATGGACGTCGTCGCGCTCTTCGGGAGCCGGCACCAGCGCCTCGACGCCGAAGGCCCTGAGCCGGTCGCGATAGAAGCCCTGTTCCATGGTGAAGCGCGTCGCGAGCAGAAGCGGCCGTCGCGAGGACGAGGCCAGCACCGCCCGCGCCGTGACATCGGCGAGATGCAGGAAGGGCAGCTTGGTCGCGGCGATGATCTGGTCCGCGACCTTGTGCATGGTGTTGGTGCAGAGCACGAGGCAGGAGGCCCCGCCCTGTTCGAGGCGCCGCGCGCTCGCGGCCAGCGCGGCGCCCGCCGCGGCCCAGTCGCCCTTCGCCTGCATTTCCGCGATCGGAGCGAAATCGACCGAATGCATGAGCACGTCGGCCGAATGCAGCCCGCCCGAACGAGCGCGCACGCCCTCGTTGAGGAGCCGGTAATAGACCGCGGTCGACTCCCAGCTCATCCCGCCGATCAGACCGATGCTGGCCATGGTGCTTTCCTTCAATCGTACCCTCAGCCCTCATCCTGAGGAGCGGGCAAAGCCCGCGTCTCGAAGGATGATCCAGATCCCTCCCCACCCACTGGAGCATCCTTCGAGACGCCGCTATGCGGCTCCTCAGGATGAGGGCTGAGGGAGTCTGGACGGGCTCAGACGAGCTGCTTGCCCTTGGCGTCGATGATCTCGCCGGTATCGCCCTCGAAATCGGGCAGGATCATCTCGTTATGGGCCTTGCCCGACGGGATCATCGGGAAGCAGTTCTCTTCCTTGGCGACGAGGCAGTCGAAGATCACCGGGCCGGGCGTCTCGATCATCTCCATGATCGCGGCGTCGAGCTTGGCCGGGTCGGAGCAGCGGATGCCGTGGCCGCCATAGGCCTCGGCCAGCTTCACGAAGTCAGGCAGCGACTGCGAATAGCTCTCCGAATAGCGCCCGCCATGCAGCAGTTCCTGCCACTGGCGCACCATGCCCATGTACTCGTTGTTGAGGATGAAGATCTTCACCGGCAGCCGGTACTGCACCGCCGTCGACATCTCCTGCATGTTCATCAGGATCGAGGCCTCGCCGGCGACGTCGATGACGAGAGCCTCGGGGTGCTTCATCTGCACGCCGATGGCCGCCGGCAGGCCGTAGCCCATCGTGCCGAGGCCGCCCGATGTCATCCAGCGGTTCGGCTCCTGGAAGTGCAGGTACTGCGCGGCCCACATCTGGTGCTGGCCGACCTCGGTCGTGATGTAGGTGTCGCGATCCTTGGTCAGAGCATGGAGGCGCTCCAGCGCGTATTGCGGCTTGATGATCGTGTCCGAGTTCTTGTAGGCGAGGCTCTTGCGGCCGCGCCAACCCTCGATCTGCGTCCACCAGGCGGCGAGCGCAGTCTTGTCGACCTGCGGGCTGCTCTCGCGCCAGATCCGGACCATGTCCTCGAGCACATGGGCGCAATCGCCGACGATGCCGATATCGACCTTGACAGTCTTGTTGATCGAGGACGGATCGATGTCGATATGGACCTTCTTCGAGCGCGGCGAGAAGCCGTCGATGCGCCCGGTGATACGGTCGTCGAAGCGCGCGCCGATATTGATCATGACGTCGCAGTCATGCATCGCGAGGTTCGCCTCGTAGGTGCCGTGCATACCGAGCATGCCGAGCCACTGCTTGTCGGCGGCCGGGAAGGCGCCGAGACCCATCAGCGTCGAGGTGACCGGGAAGCCCGTCAGCCGCGCGAGCTCGCGCAGCAGCACCGAGGCATGCGGCCCGGAATTGATCACGCCGCCGCCGGTATAGAAGACCGGGCGCTTGGCGCCGGCGATCAGCTCGACCGCGGCCTTGATCTTGTTCAGGTCGCCCTTGACCACCGGGCGGTAGGTCTTGTGCTGGTTGTCGCGCGGCCGGGTATAGGAGCCGGAGGCGAACTGGATGTCCTTGGGGATGTCGATCACGACCGGGCCCGGACGGCCGTTCGAGGCAACGTGGAACGCCTCGTGCAGGATGCGCGGCAGGTCGTGGATGCTCTTCACCAGATAGTTGTGCTTGGTGCAGGAGCGGGTGATGCCGACCGTGTCGCATTCCTGGAAGGCGTCGGAGCCGATCAGATGCGTCGGCACCTGGCCGGTGATGACGACGAGCGGGATCGAGTCGAGCAGCGCGTCGGTGAGGCCGGTGACGGCATTGGTCGCGCCGGGGCCGGAGGTGACGAGGACACAGCCGACCTTGCCGGGGCCGGAGCGGGCATAGCCTTCGGCAGCGTGCACGGCGCCCTGCTCGTGGCGAACGAGGACGTGCTTGACCTTGTCCTGCTGGAAGATGGCGTCGTAGATCGGGAGTACGGCGCCGCCCGGATAACCGAACAGGTGCTCGACACCCTGATCCTGAAGCGCGCGGACGACCATCTCGGCGCCGGTCATCATCTCGCTCATTACGCTCTCCTGCGGCTGGTCTTTTTGTCTGTCTGGAATGCGGGCAATAAAAAAGGCCCTCGGAGGGGCCTGGGCGTGCGCTGGCGTCGGGGACGCCCGGTTCGAAAACCGGCCCCTACCAGCGCACCTCTACGAGAATAAGCTTGCGCATTGCGCACATGATCCTTGGCGAAAGTTGCCGAACGCTAACGGAGCGCGCGCAACCGGTCAAGCGTTAACATGGTTTGGAGGTCTTCGGGAGCGGCCGATCGTCCGATCTCGAAAATCCCATGCCTTTGCGGAACACTTTCTCAATCCGTCGGCAGTAGGTTCTGCGCGCTCGAACCGGGACGGATATGTACTACGAGGTCCACACCGAGAATATCGCGGCCCGCGGCCACGCCCCGGAGATCGCGCGGATTCTAAGCCGCTTTGCGCTTCACCGTCAGGACGGCGAGCCCGTCGGCTATGAGAAGCTCGCCGCCGCGCTGCTGCCGGATTTCGGCGAGGACCTGATGGTCCTGGAGCCCACCGACGACGGCGACTATCGCTGGCTGCATTTCGGGCGCGAGATCATCCGCTACTCCGGCGCAAACCGCCTCGGCAAGCGCCTCTCGGGTATGCGCGAGCACGTCGCCCGTTTCTCGATCGACAGCTTCGACCAGGCCATCGCCGAGGATCGGCCGCTCTACACCGTCCACCGCTCGACCCAGACAGTGCGCGTCGCCCTGTGGGAGCGCCTGGTCCTGCCGACCACGACGCGCGACGGGCGCCGCTTCATCATTGCCTTCAGCCGCCCGCTGCAGTTCCGCGAGGACCTGCTCAATGCCGTGCTGGACAGCTCGCCCTGCGGCATCGTCGCGCTGCGCGCCATCCGCGATGCGGCCGGCGAGATCGAACAGGCCGTCGTCGTCACCGCCAACCGCCGTGCCGCCGAGCTGAGCGGTCGCGCGGAAAACGACCTGCTCGACACCGATGGCCGCGAAAGCCTGTCCTTCCTCTCCGATCCCTCGATCTGGCGCCGCTGCCTCTTTGCCATCGACCTGCAGCGGGCCGACTGCCTCGAGACCTCCTACACGCGCGACGGCGCGACGACCTGGCTCAGGGTCGCGATCGCCCCACTCGGTGACGGCCTGCTCCTGACCCTGACCGATATCACCGACCTGACGGTGGCCAATCAAACCTTGCAGATGCGCGCCGCCACGCTGGCGCTCGAGATCGGCCGCGAACGGGCGACCCGCCGTGCCCTCTCCGAGGAAATCGGCCTGCGCGAGGAACGCGAGAAGGAGCTGCGTCGTCTGGCAGAGGAAGACCCGTTGACGGCTCTGCTCAACCGCCGCTCCTTCACCGACAAGGCCAACGCCGCCATTGCCGCCAGCGAGGCCGACGGCACCGAACTCGCGATGATCATCGTCGACCTCGATCACTTCAAGCAGGTCAACGACACCTATGGCCACCCGGCAGGCGATGCGGTGATCCGCGCCTTCGCCGACCTGCTGCTCGGCCAATACCGCAACGAGCGCAATCTCGTCGGCCGCTTCGGCGGGGAGGAGTTCGGTATCCTGCTGCAGGATTGCGACCTGGCCTCCGCAGCGGCCAGTGCACGCCAGATCCAGGATGCCTTGCTGACCCGCGCCATGCCGGTCTCCGAAACATTGGCTCTGCGCGTGACCGCGAGCCTCGGCATCGCCGCGCGTCACCCGGGCGAAGAGCTGGGGTCCCTGACAAACCGTGCCGACCGGGCGCTTTATCGCGCCAAGAACGAAGGTCGCAACCGCCTCGGCATCGCCGACCCTCTGGCTGTCGCCGAGGCGGCCTGAGCTTCAGCAGCCGAGCTGCCCGAGCGCCGCCTCCAGTGCAGCCTCGGGCGCGACCGCTTCCCAGCCCTCCATCTGGTGGCGGAACCACGTCACCTGCCGCTTGGCATAGGCGCGCGTATCGGCCTGGCCGCGCCGGATCGCTTCCTCCAGCGTCATCGTGCCGTCGAGATGGGCGATCAGGCTTGGCACCCCATGGGCGCGCATGATCGGCAGCAGCGGATCGAGCCCGCGTAGCCGCAGACGCGCGACCTCGTCGAGCGCGCCCTCACCCATCATCGTCTCGAAGCGCCGGTCGATCCGCTCCCGCACCGCCTCGCGCTCGGGATGCACGAAGAGCCGCAGCGTCGGCGTGCCGCCGAGCGGCCCCGGTTCGCGCTCGCCCTGGAAGCTCGCCAGCGAACGCCCCGTCGCCCGGAAGACCTCCAGCGCCCGCATGATCCGCATCCGGTCGCTCGGGCGCAGCCGCTCAGCCATGGACGGATCGCAAGCGACAAGCTCGGCATGGAGCGCAGCCGTCTCCCGTCCTTCGGCATGGCTCCGAAACGCGGCTCGAACATCCTCCGGCACCGGCGGCATCGCCGAAAAGCCTTCCGTGACGGCCTTGAAATAAAGCCCGGTGCCGCCAACCAGGATCGGCAGCGAGCCGCTTTCGCGCAGTTCAGCCAGCAGCGTCGTCACGTCAGCGGCGTAGCGCATCGCCGAATAGTTCACGGCGCCATCGACATGCCCGTAGAGGCGGTGCGGCACCATCGCCTCCTCAGCCGCGCTCGGCCGCGCCGAGAGGATGCGCAGATCGGCATAGACCTGCATGGAATCGGCGTTGACGACGGTTCCGCCGGTGCGGCGTGCGATCTCGATCGCGAGCGCGGACTTGCCGCTCGCGGTCGGACCTGCGATGAGCACCGCGCCGAATTGCCCTGCCGCCTTCACCCGGTTCCTCACATGCTCGTCGCCACACTCGTATCCGCCCACGGCCAGGCGCTGGTCGGCGAAGCCCTGCTCGCCCGCCTTGCCCGCACCGTGCCCGGCATCACCGGCACGACCGTGCTTGACGGCGCGATCGCTGCCGACCTCTTCGCGGAAGCGGCCGACGCACGCAAGCTCGAAGCCGAGATCCGTTCGGAACTTGAAGGCGCCGCGATCGACGTCATCGTCCAGCCGGCAGCCACCCGCCGCAAGGCGCTGTTCCTCGCCGACATGGATTCGACGATGATCGGCCAGGAATGCATCGACGAGCTCGCCGCCTTCGTCGGCCTGAAGGAGCATGTCGCCGCCATCACCGAGCGCGCCATGCGCGGCGAGATCGATTTCGAGCCGGCTTTGCGCGAACGCGTCGCCCTACTGAAGGGCGTACCGCTCTCCGTCGTCGGCGAGATCATCCGCGACCGCATCACGCTGACGCCGGGCGGCCGTGAACTCGTCCAGACGATACGGGCGAATGGCGGCTACACCGCGCTCGTCTCTGGCGGCTTCACCGTCTTCACCGGCCCGATCGGCCAGACCATCGGCTTCGACGAGCACCGCTCGAACACGCTCATCGCCAGCGACGGCATCCTGAACGGCACGGTCGCCGATCCCATTCTCGGCAAGCAGGCCAAGCTCGACGCGCTCGTCGAATTGCGCGCCCGCTTCAAGCTCGCCCCCGCGCAGACCATGGCCGTCGGCGACGGCGCCAACGACCTCGCCATGCTCGGCGAGGCGGGACTGGGCGCAGCCTTCCGCGCCAAGCCGGCGGTGGCGGCAGCCGCCGACGCCCGGCTCGACCATGCCGACCTCACCGCCCTGCTCTACGCCCAGGGCTATACGCGCGGCGAGATCGTCCGGGGCTGATCAGTCGACGATGAAGAGCTTCGCGCCGGTCTTCGTCGCGGAGCGGTGCGCCTCGGCATTGTCCGCGACCTGATAGCTCATGCCTGCCTTCAGCGGCAGCACGCGCCCGTCGGCCAGCGTGGTCTCCATCTCGCCTTCCAGGCACAGGATGATGTGCCCCTTCGAGCACCAGTGATCGGCGACATAGCCCGGTGAGTACTCGACCATCCGCACCCGGATGCGGTTGCCCTCGGGGCCGAAATACTGGACGCGCCAGGTCGCCTCTCCGCTGTCGCCGGCATGGCGCTCCATGGGGATCGTCGCCCAGTCGGTGGTGACGAAGGGAATGTCGCTAAGCTTCATCTCGGTCTCTCCGGGCGCCGTCGCCAAGCTCTAGCTGCGTTCGGCCGGTCTGCGCCAGCGCGCGCACTTCGCCACCGCTCTGCGGACAGAACATGAAAAAGGGCGGCCCGACCGGACCGCCCTTCATATTCTACAGATATCACCGGTCTCAGTTCATCGAGACGGCGACGAAGCGGACCTCGCCCTGGCCGTTCGAGACCAGCAGGAGGGCCGACTTCTTGCCTTCCTTCTTCAGCGCATCGAGGCGCTTGGTCACGTCCTGCGGCGTGTTGACCGGCTCCTGGCCGACCTCGACAATCAGCTCGCCGACAAGGATGCGCTTGTCGGCGGCGTTCGAGTTGGCATCGACCTTGGTGATGACCACGCCCTTGAGGCCGTCCTTGATCGTGTAGCGCTTCCGAAGCTCGTCCGTCTGCGGCGAGAATTCGAGGCCGAGCGCGCTCGTCAACGCGGGCTTGGCCGGCTCGGCCGCCGGCTTGTTCGCCGAGGCCGACTGGACCTTCTCGCCATCCTCGAGGCGGCCGAGCTTGACCGTCTTGGTCTCTTCCTTGCCCTTGCGGATCACCACCAGCGGCACGTCCTTGCCGACCGGCGTCGCCGCGACGATGCGCGGCAGGTCGCGCGAATCCTTCACGTCCTTGCCGTCGAACTTGACGATCACGTCGCCGGTCTCGAGGCCGGCCGGCTTGGCCGGGCCCTTCTCGTCGATGCCGGCGACGAGCGCGCCCCGCGCCGTGCCGAGGCCAAGCGCCTCGGCGGTGGCGTCATCGACGGTCTGGATGCGCACGCCGAGCCAGCCGCGACGGGTCTCGCCGAATTCCTTCAGCTGGTCGACGATGTTGGTCGCCAGCGTCGAGGGCACGGCGAAGCCGATGCCGACCGAGCCGCCCGTCGGCGACAGGATCGCCGTGTTGATGCCGATGACCTCGCCGGCCATGTTGAACAGCGGGCCGCCCGAGTTGCCCTTGTTGATGGCCGCGTCGGTCTGGATATAGGTGTCGTACGGACCCTGGCTGATGTCGCGATTGCGGGCCGAGACGATGCCCGACGAGACCGAGCCGCCGAGGCCGAACGGGTTGCCGATCGCCATCACCGGATCGCCGATCCGCATCTTGTCGGAGTCGCCGAACTTGACCGCCGGCAACGGCTTATCGTGCTTCACGCGCAGCACGGCGAGATCGACCTTGCTGTCCTTGCCGATGACTTCGGCCTTGAGGCGCAGGCCGTCATTGAGGATCACCGTGATCTCGTTGGCGTCGCCGATGACGTGGTTGTTGGTGACCACGATGCCCGAGGGATCGACCACGAAGCCGGAACCGGCCGATTGCGAACGGCGCTGCTGCGGCGCCTGGCGCTCGCCCTGCTGGTTGCGGCGGTTGAAGAATTCCTCGAACAGGTCGCCGAAGGGCGTGTCGGGACCAAGCTGCGGCAGTTGCGGCAGGTTGCGGCCCTTCTGGTCGTTGGTGGTGACGGCCGCGATGTTGACCACCGCCGGCATGACCTTGTCGACGAGGTCGGCAAGCGAGGTCTGCCCCTGGAGGAGCGGCGTATTGGCCTGCGCATGCCCCGGCGCCAGCACGGGCGAGGCCAGCAGCGCGAGGCCGGCGACGCCGGCAGCGAGAGCGATGCGGACAGGCCTGGCTGCGGAAAGGGTGTTCGATGCCATAGGGGTCCTCATGTTCGGAAGAATGCGGGCCGATCGATGAAAGGCGGGCGCCCCCGGTGCCGCAAGGCAGGCGGACGCGCCCGATGATTGAACTCCGAAATGCGGCGGAAGGGCGACGCACGATCATGTCATCGAACACGATCGCGTGGCCGCCCCCGCTTCTACCAGACGCCGCGCGCGACCCAGACCAGGATCACGCCCAGCACCGCCGAGCCGAGGCCGATGAGCCGCATCCGGTCCGGCGGCGTTTCCGCCGCGCTCCGCAAGGCATCCTTCGCCAGATGCGGAACCGCAGCGAAGAGAATGCCCTCGATAGCGAAGACCAGGCCGAGCGCCGCGACGAAATCAAGCATCCGCGTCGCTCGCCATGATCAGGGCCGTGCCGGCGCAGGCTGCGCAGGTGTCGCCGAAGCGCCCGCCTGGCCGTCCTGACGCTGCGCGTTCGGGCCGTTGAAATACCGGAAGAACGGCGAATCCGGCGACAGAACCATCCGCGTGTCCCCCGGCTTGATGCTGGCTTCATAGGCCTGCATCGAGCGGTAGAAGGAGAAGAACTCCGGATCCTTGCCGAAGACCTCGGCGAAGACCTTGTTGCGCTCCGCCTCGCCCGCGCCGCGGATCTCGTCGGCGTGCTGCTGCGCCTCCGCCACGATCACGGTCGAGTCCCTGTCGGCCCGGGCGCGGATCTCCTGCGACTGCTGGCCGCCGAGCGCGCGGGCTTCCGCCGCCTCGCGCTGGCGCTCCGTCTGCATGCGCTGGAACACCGCCGCCGAGTTCGCCGCCGGCAGATCGACACGCCGCAACCGGACATCGACGACGGTCATGCCGAAGCGGGCCGCCTCCCGGTTCACGTCGTCGCGGATGCGGTTCATCAGGCGCGAGCGCTCGGTGCGAACCATCGCCGTGAAGCTCGCTTCCGCCAGCACCGAGCGAACGTTGCCGTTCACGATCGAGGCGAGCTGCGAGTTCGCCCGCGGGATGTTGTTGACCGCCTGGTAGAAGCGCAGTGGGTCCGAGATACGGTAGCGCGTGAAGGCATCGACCACGAGACGCTTCTGGTCCGAGGCGATGATTTCCTGCGCCGGCAGGTCGAGATCGAGGATGCGGTTGTCGAGGATCGTCACCGTCTCGAAGGGCGCCGGCAGCTTGAAGTACAGCCCCGGCTGGGTCGCGACGGTCCGGACGCGACCGAACTGCAGCACGATCGCCGACTGCGTCTGCGAGACCACAAAGGTCGAGGCATAGAGCACCACGGCAATGATGACGGCGGCGAAGAAGAGCACGCCGCGCAGGACGGGAGAGTTCATCGCTGAGCCCCTCCCTGCTGGCCCGGACCCGGGCGCCGTTGCTGGAGCTGGTCGAGCGGCAGGTAAGGCACGACGCCCTGCCCGTTGCCGGTCGAGTCGAGGATGATCTTGTCCGTCCCGCCCATCACGCGTTCCATCGTCTCCAGGAAGAGACGCTCGCGCGTCACGCCCGGAGCGTTCTTGTATTGCTCGTAGACCGCGTTGAAGCGGCTCGCCTGACCGCGCGCCTCGGCAACGGTCTGCTCCTTGAAGGCTTCGGCCGCCTGCGTCAGCTGCGCCGCCCGGCCGCGTGCCTCGGGCACGACGCGGTTGGCATAGGTCTGCGCCTCGTTGCGCAGGCGTTCCTGGTCGGCGCGGGCCGCCTGGACGTCGCGGAAGGCGTCGATGACCTGCTGCGGCGGATCGACCTTCTGGAGCTGGACGAGGCTGATGCGCACGCCGGCATTGTAACCGTTGAGCGTCTCCTGCATGAGCTGGCGCACCTCGGCCTCGATCGCGCCGCGGTCTGTCGTCAGCACCGGCTGGATATTGCGGCGGCCGATGATCTCGCGCATCGCGCTCTCGGCCACGGCCTTCACCGTGCCCGGCGGATCCTGGATGTTGAAGACGTAGTTCTCGGGCGCGGCCGGGTCGATCTGCCACTGCACGATGAAATCGATATCGACGATGTTCTCGTCGCCGGTGAGCATCAGGCTCTCCTCGATGACGTCGGTCTGGCGCGAGGTGCGCACCGATTCGACCGTCCGGAAACCGACCTCGGTGGTGATGACGTTCGTCACCTGCGGCTTGACCACGCTGCCGACCGGATAGGGCCAGTTCCAGTTCGGTCCCTCGCCGGTCTTGCCGATGAAGCGGCCGAAACGAAGATTGAGGCCGACCTCGTTGGGCCGCACGAAATAGACACCGGACAGCATCCAAACCGTGATCAGGAGTAGCAAGCCGAGAAGCAGGCCGCGCCCGCCGATATTGCCACCGGGGACCAGGTTCTTCAGCCGGTCCTGGCTGCGACGCAGGATTTCCTCGAGGTCGGGCGGGTTGCCATTGCCCCCGCCGCCACCTGAACCGCCGCCCCAGGGACCGCCGCCGCCGCTACCTCCGCGCTGACCCCAGGGACCTCCCCCGCCGCTGCCACCGCCGCTCTGATTGCTCCAAGGCATTCGCGAGCCGTTCCCTTTCGTTCTATCGAGGCCAAGCCATAAGCAAATGACGGCCGCTTGTCAGCGCCTTCGGTCGAAGGCGCTGGGCTGACTTGGTCATGGGCCATGGATTCGTCAACGGCGCAAGCCATTCATCGTGAACGGAAAGCGGCGATCAGCCGCGTCGGCCATAGGTGACGAAGGTATAAGGATGGTCGTTCTCGGCGTCGGCAGCGTGGCTTTCCCGCGCCGTCTCGACGAAGGCATCCTCCTCCCAATGCGGGAAAACAGCGTCGCCGGCCGGCTGCGCATGGACCATGGTGAGTTCGAGCCGGTCGGCCAGCGGCAGCATCTGCGCGTAGATTTCAGTACCGCCGCCGATGATGACCGCATGGGCGCCCATCTCCCGGCCGAGCCCTTGCGCCAGCGTCAATGCTTCCGCCACCTCATGGGCGACATGGACGCCCTCGGCGCGAAATTCACGATCCCGCGTCAACACCACCGTCTGGCGCCCGGGCAACGGCTTGCCGATCGAAAGATAGGTCTTGCGCCCCATGATGATGGGGCAGCCGGTCGTCAGCCGGCGAAAGCGCTGCATGTCGGTCCTGAGCCGCCAGATCAGCTTGTTGTCGTCGCCGATCACGCCGTTATCGGCGATGGCTGCGACGAGGACGACCGGAAGAGACGGCATCGGCTCAGCCCTCCGCGCCGAGCTTCGCCAGCGCCTGGCCTTCCAGCCGCTTCACCGTCCACTCGTCCTGCGCCGTGGCGCCGAGCGCCCGGTAGAAGACCCGCGACGGCTCGTTCCAGTTGAGCACCCACCAGGCAAGGCGCGGCAGCTTCTCCGCGACACAGCGCCGCGCCAGCCCGGCGATCAGCGCCTTGCCGATGCCGCGCCCGCGCTGGTCCGGCCGCACGAACAGGTCTTCCAGCCAGATGCCGTGCCGGCCCGAAAAGGTCGAATAGGTGTAGAACCACACCGCGAAGCCCACCGGCTCGCCATCCCATTCGGCGATGTCGCAGAAGGTCTTCGGATTCTCGCCGAACAGCGCGGCCTCGATCTCGGCCTCGGTCGCGACGACCTCGTGCAGCAGCTTCTCGTATTCGGCGAGTTCGCGGATGAAGGCGAGCACGAGCCCGGCCTCGCCGGGACGGGCGGAGCGGATGGTGAGGGTCATACTGCGATCGGAGCCTTGATGCCGGGATGCGGGTCGTAATCGGTAATCGTGACGTCCGCGAACTGGAAATCCTCCAGCCGCGTCACCGCCGGATTGAGCGTCAGCTTCGGCAGCGCGCGCGGCTCGCGCGAAAGCTGGAGCCGCGTCTGATCGAGATGGTTCACATAGAGGTGAGTGTCGCCGAAGGAATGCACGAACTCTCCGACGCCAAGACCCGTCACCTGCGCGACCATATGGGTCAGCAGCGCGTAGCTCGCGACGTTGAAGGGTTTTCCGGTCACCCCCGTTTTGAGCAGATTCGCTATTATGGCTACGTCTCCCATTCTAGGAAGGGCGAAGGAATCAGAGAACGCACGCATTCCCGCTTACACCACGACTAGGGCTTGTGCACATGGGTTGCCCGGCGCGCCCTACATAGCGCTGTAGCCGGGCAACCCTTGTGTGCAAGGCCGGGTTCACTAGCTTCGCAAGATTGCTGTTATAGTGATCCCTCTCCGCAAAGCGGCCGATAGGAATGCGATATCTTGGCCCATAGCGGCTGTTGGGAAGGTCTGCTTCTAGGCAATCTGGTTCTTCCGCAGGCTACGGCATGTGAGATGCGGCGGGATCGTTGGATTGAAGCCCAGCTGTCGAAATGCTGCGGCGTGCCCCCAGCCCGGAGTGCTTCTCGTGGCCTTCCAATTTATGCTGGGAGGGGCCTCGGGCCATGGTTTTGGCCACGGACCTCGCATGTTTTGGGCTCGGCTTCCGGCCGCTGAAGACTTGGCCACTGTCCAATCTAATGGCAGGCAGAGCAGCCGGCTCTGCTCCAGCTTGCCCGCGTCTACGCTGCTGGCGACCAATTGAAGGCTCGACCAGAAAGCCTAACACTTGCGATTCTGTTCCCGGAACTGTCGTGGTGTGATGCCGGCGATCTTTCGGAAGGCACGGGTGAAATGTGCCGGGTCCGCGTAGCCGCAGGCGAACGCGATCTCGATGATCTTGGCATCCGTTCCGCGCAGGAGCCGCGCGCCCTTGTCGAACCGGGCTGCACCGAGAAGATCGGAATAGGATAGCCCGGCATCCGTGAGCTTCCGCTGAAGGCTCCTGCCGCTGATGCCGGCCATTTCGGCGATTTCGGCGACGGTCGGGACCCGTTCCCCCAGATAGGAGGGCAGCATCAATCTGAGCGCGTCGATCATGTCGCTTTCAGGAGGCTCTCCCTCGTCGGCCGGCGGCAAGGTCGGTCGCTCGGTCATGAGGTTGGGAAGGCTCAAGAGCGAGATCGGCACATCGATCCAGGAAGCCGTCTGCCCGGAGAGGAAGCGGGTCGCCGGCCAGCAGGACCGGGTCTCCGGGCTCGGTGCGTACCGCGCCTCGAATGCCATCGTCGCCGGCACCCAGTTCGGCCCGGCGAACTGGCGGACGATATGGATGGGAAAGATGTTCTGGAGCCACTGCGAGTGCTCGAGACGGGCGATCCCGGTCGTGCCCAGCAGCCTGCTGCATATCTTCACATGGTCGTCGGAGCGCTCGAGCCACATGCTCAGAACGTTGTCTTCGAGAGATGTCCATCTGCAGGTTTGTTGCAGCGCAACGAGCAGCGTCGGGGCATAGCCGATCACGGCCCTGAGCTTGTCGCTGAGATGACAGAACTGCAGGTTCTTCGATGCCTGAAACCCGATATCCGGGATGCCCTGCGTTCTTTGAGCGGCTTCCGCGAAATCGACGGCGCGCAGCAGCGGGATGAAATGGTCCGGATTTTCCTCCAGGGATGTCGGCAGCTGGAGTTTCGCCAGAAGCGGCGCCGTGGCGGCCCCGATCTCGTCATGAATGATGGTGAACGGAAGGAGGAATTGGCATCGGGTAAGAGGAATTGTGCCCACAGTACTTGCCCCCCGGCTGTGGAATGAACCGTCGTGTGTAGCTAGGTTTTCTCCGGGATCGCTATGTCAACGATGCCATAAAAGGTCCGCAGATTTCCGATCGCGCACGGTGCAGAGGCCTGGTCTTGGCGGCTCCGAACGATATCTGGCCCGTTTTGATTCTGGCGTCTGATGGCCAGACGGCGGCCGTTTTCAGCTCTTGAATAGCGTCGCCGTTCGAACGGGGTCTCAAAGCCCCTCATGTCTGCGACCTGGCGATGAAGTCCGTCAAGATGCCCTCCCGAGAGGCGGTGCAAGCCGTGATCGCCGCGTCGCTGCAACAGCATGGCGCATCCCTTCAGGATGCCGCAAGAGAGCTGCGCGTCAGCGCGCGCTCGCTGCAGCGCCATCTCGCCGAAATGGGCACGAGCTACCGCGAGATGGTCGCGCAGATGCGCCTCGACACGGCCTGTCACCTGCTGACCGAATCCAGCGAGCGCATGTCGCAGATCGCCCTGCGCCTCGGCTATTCCGGTCCCAGCAGCTTCAGCCGCACCTTCATGCGCATGATGAAGATTCAGCCTGCCACCTATCGGCGGCAGCGCGGCAGCGCCGCTGCGCTCCGCCACGGAAACGCGAGCTTCGGCCGCTCTCATTGAACAGCCGACTTGGCGCGAGATGGCAAGACACCCCTTGCGAACTGGCGCGAAAAGAACAGCGAGAGCCTCCGTCGTCGGGATGTCGCTGTCGACGCCGATCGACCAGGCTGGGCTGTGGGGGCATGATGAGGAGGAGCGCGCGCGCTTGGGCGTCGGAACGCATTTGGACCGCTCGCACGATTATTGCGAGTTCGCCCGGCACTAGCCTTTCGATTCTCCGCCGAGAGGCGGAGAAATGGCTAGCCGCGCATGGAATGCGCGGCTCCCTTGCCGCCGCTGCGATCTGCGTCGGGACAACGACCTTCGCAGCCGACCTGACGCCGCGCGCAGCAACGCCGCTGCCGCAGGTTCCGAGCTGGACCTATGTCGCCATGCCCTATGCCTGGCTGCCCGCTATCAACGGGTCGACGACGATCAAGGGCCGGACGACCGATATCAATGCCGGTATCGGCGACGTCCTGGACAGAAAGATCCCGGCGCAGCTCTTCGGCCTGATGGGCGCCTTCGAAGCCCGGAACGGCCGCTTCGCCGTGATGACTGACCTCACCTACATGAAACTGGGCGCAGACGGCGGCGCGGCCCGTCCCCGCAGCGTCCATCCCCTCGTCGGCGGGGGATTGGCCGCCTTCGCGACGGTCCAGTTCGAGATGGTCATCGCCGAAGCCGCCCTGGGTTACGAACTCGTCCGTTGGCAGGGCGCGGGCGCCTCTGAAACGGCGATCGACCTCTATGGCGGCGGGCGCTTCTGGTGGCAGAAGGCCGAGGCGGAGCTCGGGCTGGCTGCAAGCCTCACGATCGGCGACCTCACCTTCGCCCGCGGACGTGCTCTCGCCGATTCCGGCGATGTGACATGGCTCGATCCGATGATCGGCCTGCGCCTGCGCCACCGGTTCACGCCCCAGACGGACTTGGTGCTGCGCGGCGATGTCGGCGGCTTCGGCGCCGGCAGCAAATTTTCCTGGCAGGCCATGGGTTACGTCAACTGGGAGTTCGCCCGCACCCGGAGCGTCGCCTGGAGCGGCATGCTCGGTTACCGGGCGCTCTATGTCGATTTCTCCAAGGGCTCCGGTCGTTCGCACTACGAGTACGACATGCTGACGCATGGGCCGATCGTCGGCCTGACCGCGCGGTTCTGAGATCCGCGCCATCTCGCGCAATCTGAAAGAGGGGGATAGACATGTTCCGCAACCTGCTGATCGCAGCGACTCTGGGTATGACCTTCGCGCTGCCGGCGCACGCCCAGACGGCCCTAAGCGCCTATGCCGACGACAAAGGCTATGTCGACGTCCAGAAGCTGACCTGCGCCCAGCTCGCCGGGACCTTCCAGGAAGACGCCGACATGCTGACCGCCTGGTATAGCGGCTGGTACAACGGTCTCGCCAAGAAGCATCTCCTCCAGGTCAAGCGAGCGAAGGAGGCCGAGCACGAGATCATCCAGTACTGCAAGGCCAACCAGGACAAGAAGGTCATCGAGGCGATCGCCGTCGTGTTCAAGGACATGCGCGCCAAGCTCGGGATCAAGATGAAGCCGTAGGCTCAGCGCGGAAGCGACGTCCTCGACGTCATCGATCCCGGGGCGGGCATGGCCCATTCGTCAGCCGCAACGGTGGCTGCAGCATCACAACAGCAGGAGAACCGCCCATGAAAGCCCTGATCCTGGCCTCCGGCATGATCGGACTGGCATTGATCACCATCCCGGTCGAAGCGAATGCCGTCGTCTGCGCGCGCGGCGTCGTCAGAGCCGGCTGCGTCGGCCCCAACGGGGCCGTCGTTGCAAGACGACCCGTTCCAAGGGCAGTCGTGGTCAGGCCGGCTGGCGCCGTCGTCGTCAGGCCGGCGGGTGCTGTGGTCGTCCGGCCGGTGCCGGTTCGCTGTGCTATCGTGAACGGCCGGAGGGTCTGCCGCTGATACGCCAGCGGATCCTGAAATGGGGGCTGGCCGATGAGAGCTTCAAGAGCTGCGCCTGCAATAGGCGCGTTGCGGAAACGATGCATCACCGCCAAGCGCTTCGGGCTCGGCGTGTCGTTCGCCGCAGCGTTCGCTCTCGCGGCCTGCGGTGCGCGGCCCGAGACGGGTTTCCTCGCACCGGTCACGGAGGTGCATCTCGGCTCCGCTACGCGCCATCATTGATCGTCACAGAATTCGGTGCGGCTGACCAGGTGGCAGAAGCATCCGAGACGAGCGTGCGTTGGCCGGCCCCTATAGACAGAGGCCTATCTCGAAAAGGGGCGCTGAATGAGCAAGAGGGACCGCCCGTCGGCGTCCGATGCGGGACATGGCCGCGGGACATCCCGACCGGCCGGAATGTATCTGGCATTATTGCTGATCCAGACGATCGCAGCCTCTGCGATCATTGCTGCGATCCAGAGCGCCTTTCGTATCGTGGCCGATGAGGTCGGAGTGCTGCACCGGATCCCGGGGGCAGCTCTGACCGCGCTCATCGCCGCGATGGCCGTGTCCCAGGCCGCCTATTGGTATCGGTTTTCAAGGATCGAGCTCCCCGACTGGAAGCACGTTGTCCTCGGGCATTGCCTGGGGTTTGCAAGCCGCCTCAGCTTCATTTTCGGAGGCGCGATGTTCAGCCTGTTCTTCCTGCGGCATGCCCCTGAACTGATTTCGTTCCAGACGGGCGTGCCGCTGCTGACGCGGACCGCGATCATGCTGGCCGCGCTTTTCTGCCTGTATTGCTACGCCTTGGAGCTGGACCGGCTCGGAGCAAGGCTGCAATCGTCCGCGGGAGATGGCTAGGGCGGCCGGACCGCGCTGGCCTCGGCGATCCGGACAGTCGAAACCCCGGTCGATCGGCCGATTGCGGCATGCTGCACAGTTGCGCTTCGAGAGGGAACCCACGCACGGGTTTGGCGCGAAATGGCAAGACCGGCGGGGGCGACGCAGCTAGCCTCGATGAAGTGTGCTCGGTTTCACGTGCCGGCATGGTTTCCGGTTCGCTGCATGTGGGCGATGGAGCGCATGTGACCGGGCCGAGCCTGTTGCTTTCGCCGGGGACCACCCTGTTCTTCGATCCTCTCCTTTTGCTGTCCAGGTGATGAATGGCTGCCAGAACATCTGAGAGAAAGACCATGATGCTGTCTGGAATGCTCCGGCCTGCCGCGCTGGCCGTTGCCGGGTTGCTTGCGACGACGCTGGCAGCGGCTGGCGAAGAGAAAACGCCAGGCTACAATCACAAGATCCCCGAAAAGATCATGACGCCGGATGCGGTGGAGACCCGCTTCGGCACCCTGAAATTCTTTGACGGCATGCCGGACAAGGCAACGGTCGAGCGGCTCTATGACAATCTCGACGTCCTGCGTGGCGTCGAGACGTTCCTCAACGGCGTCCCGGCCACATCGATCGAGGGCTTGCGTCTCGGCCATCTCGATCTGGGCGCGGACACGTCGAACAAGGTGATCCTTCTCGACCAGCTGATGGACTCGGCGCCGCTGTTCCTCACCGGCAATACCGATACCGTCTATGGCAGCGCTTTTCTTCACCTGGGAACGGACGGGCCGACGGTCGTCGAGATTCCCGCCAGGACCGGTCCCGGCACGGTCAATGACGCCTATTTCCGTTTCGTGACCGACATGGGCGCTCCGGGGCCTGATCGCGGCCGGGGAGGCAAGTATCTGATCCTCCCACCCGACTATAAGGGAGATCTCAATCCGCCCGTCGGTGGCATGGAGGCCGAGGTCGAAGGCGAAAAGTACTTCGTCTCGAAATCGACCAGCTACGTGAACTGGCTGATCCTGCGCGGCTTCCTGGTCGATGGAAAGCCCGACGCGGCCGTGGCTTCCTTCAAGAACGGGTTGAAGATCTATCCGCTCAGCAAGCGTGCCAATCCGCCGAAAATGGAGTTCATCAGCGGGTCGCGGAAGTCCTGGAACACGATTCACGCCAATAATTTCGAGTTCTACAAGGAGCTCCACACCGTCATCGATCGTGAACCGACTTCGATGCTCGATCCCGAGCTGCTGGGGCTGTTCGCTTCTATCGGCATTGAAAAGGGCAAGCCCTTCGCCCCGGACGCCCGGATGAAGAAGCTGCTGACCGAGGCCGTCGCCGTCGGCAACGCGACCGCCCGCGCGATGATCTTCCGCCCGCGCCTCGACGGCTTCCATCTCTATCCGAACAGCGCCTGGGGAGCGGCCTTTGTCGGCGGAAGCTATCAGTGGCTTCGCGACGGCGGAAAGGGTGGGCGTTACCTCGACGCGCGGACCCTGTTCTTCTACCAGGCGACGGTCAACACACCCGCCATGGTCGAGCAGATGATCGGGGCCGGTTCCCAATACGCCTATGCCGCTACGGACCGGAACGGCGACTATCTGGACGGCGCGAAGACATACAGGCTGCGCATTCCCGCCAATCCGCCGGCGAAGGATTTCTGGTCCGTGGTGGTCTACGATCCGCAGACCCGCTCGGAACTCCAGACCGGACAGACCTTCCCGAGCAAGAACAACAAGCGGGACAAGCTCATCGCGAACGCCGACGGCTCGATCGATCTCTATTTCGGCCCGAAGGCACCGGAAGGCAAGGAAGCCAACTGGATCCAAACCGTCGCTGGCAAGGGATGGTATACGATTCTTCGGCTCTATGGGCCGCTCGAACCCTGGTTCGACAAGAGCTGGCGGCCGGGCGAATTCGAGCCGATCAAGTGACGGGCTTCTGTTCGAGCTGATGAATAGGCGGTTGGTCTGGACCTGGCGTCAAAAGCGAGCTCGCTGTTTGCAGTTTTGAAGCCAGGTCCATCGGCGCGTCGTGCCCGAGAGGCCCGGTTCCGGCGTCAAGCCGGTGCCGGGCATGCTCGTTTTCGCAGATGACCGTTGCAAGCGCATGGCTGCCATAAAGGACGCGTGGCGCGGCCTTCACACGAACGACGTACAAGCTGCCCTTCCAATGCTTCAACGGCGGGGCGAGCTTACCTTCGTCCCGAAAGCGTAGGCTTGATGACGAGCCTTGGCTTGAGACACGGCCCCACGGGATTACAGATCGAGCGCTAGGCATGTGCGATGCCGCAATAGGTCCGCTTTCCGGCCGAATGCTTTTGTCAGCTTTTGGCGCGTTGCGACGGTCTGGGGGCAATCGACCAAGGAGAGATCGCGGATACGATGATCGAGTTGCTTTGGTAGGCCTTCTGATTGTGTTTCGGCGTGCAAGTTTGACCCCATGAGGCGGGGGATCGGCGTCCAACTTTGACCCCCTTGAGCCGGTTTCGGTGAGACTGTCCGTCCTGGTTTCGGATGGGCGGGCGGGGGATGAAGGGCGTGGATACGATTGCGCGGATCCGGCGCGAGTTTTCGATCCGCGGGAAGACGATCAAGGAGATCGCCCGCGAGCTGCACGTCTCTCGGAACACGGTGCGCAAGGTGCTGCGCTCTGGCGCGACGTCGTTCGAGTATGAGCGGAAGGTTCAGCCGCAGCCGAAGATAGGGCCCTGGCGCCCTGAGCTGGATCGGCTTCTGATGGCGAACGACGGCAAGCCGGCCCGCGAGCGCCTGACGCTGATCCGTCTTTTCGAAGAGCTGCGGGATCTCGGCTACGAGGGCGGATACGATGCCGTTCGTCGCTATGCGCGAGGCTGGCGCCGCGAGCAATCCGCCGTCACAGCCGACGCCTATGTGCCTTTGAGCTTCGCGCCCGGCGAGGCCTACCAGTTCGACTGGAGCCACGAGATCGTCGTCATCAATGGCGCCACGACCCAGGTGAAGGTGGCGCATGTCCGGCTTTGTCACTCGCGCATGCTGTTCGTACGGGCCTATCCGCGCGAGAGCCAGGAGATGGTCTTCGACGCCCATGACCGCGCCTTCGCCTTCTTCAAGGGCGCCTGCACGCGCGGCATCTACGACAACATGAAGACCGCTGTGGAGACGATCTTCGTCGGCAAGGAGCGGGCCTATAACCGCCGCTTCCAGCAGATGTGCAGCCACTATCTGGTCGACCCTGTCGCCTGCACGCCAGCCTCGGGCTGGGAGAAGGGGCAGGTCGAGAACCAGGTCGGGCTCGTGCGCGAGCGCTTCTTCGCCCCGCGCCTGCGGGTCAAGAACTACGACGAGTTGAACGCCTGGCTGCTGGATCAGGTGCTTCGCTACGCCAAGGCCCACCGCCATCCGGAGCAACGTGACCGCACAATCTGGGAGATGTTCGAAGCCGAGCGCCCGAGCCTGGTGCCTTACGCGGGGCGGTTCGACGGCTTCCACTCACTGCCAGCCTCGGTGTCGAAGACCTGTCTCGTGCGCTTCGACAACAACAAGTACTCGGTCATCGCGAGTGCGGTCGGGCGCCCCGTCGAGATCCGCGCCTATGCCGATCGGATCGAGCTGCGCCAGGACGGGCGTATCGTCGGCGAGCATCCCCGCTGCTATGGCCGCGACCAGACCATCTACGATCCCTGGCACTATGTCCCGGTACTGGCTCGCAAGCCGGGCGCCCTGCGGAACGGAGCGCCCTTCAAGGACTGGGTCTTGCCCGGTGCGATCGACCGGGTCCGGCGCAAGCTCGCGGCCGTTCAAGACGGCGACCGGCAGATGGTTGAGATCCTCACCGCGGTGCTGAGCGACGGATTGTCCGCCGTCGAAGCCGCCTGCGCGGATGCTCTGCGGCAAGGCGTCCACTCCGCCGACGTGATCATCAACATCCTGGCCCGGCGCCGCGAGCCGGCGGCAGCGATCACGATCATGACGCCCGATGCCTTGCGCCTGCACCATGAGCCTGCCGCCGATTGTGCCCGCTACGACAGCCTCAGGAGAGCCGTGTGATGGAACGCTCGGAGATTCTTGCCACCATGGGCGAGCTCAAGCTCTATGGCATGAAGGCCGCCTACGACGAGATCATCGCCTCGGCGGTGAAGCGCCAGCACGAGCCGCAGCGCGTCGTCGGCGACCTCCTCGCCGCCGAAATCGCCGAGAAGCAGGCTCGTTCGATCAAGTATCAGATCACCATCGCCAAGCTACCGCTCGCCAAGGATGTCGCCGACTTCGCCTTCGACGGAACCCCGATCAACGAGACCCTCGTTCATGATCTCGCCGGCGGCAACTTCCTGGCGCACCAGCGCAATGTTGTCCTCGTCGGCGGGACTGGGACCGGCAAGACCCATCTCGCCATCGCGATCGCCCGGGCATGCATCCGTGCCGGTGCTCGAGGCCGCTTCTTCAACGTCGTCGATCTCGTCAACAAGCTCGAGGCCGAAGCCCGCACCGGCCGCCAGGGCCGCATGGCCGATTATCTCGCACGCATGGACTTCATCGTCCTCGACGAACTCGGCTATCTGCCCTTTGCCCAGTCCGGCGGACAACTGCTCTTCCACCTGGTCAGCAAGCTCTACGAGCAGAGCTCCGTCATCGTCACCACGAACCTCGCCTTCGGCGAATGGCCGTCCGTCTTCGGCGACGCCAAGATGACCACCGCGCTCCTCGACCGGCTCACCCATCACTGCGACATCGTCGAGACCGGCAACGAGAGCTGGCGCTTCAAGAACAGGCTCTGAGTTCCCCGCACACCACCGATCCGGAGTCGGCGCGGCTGCGCAATCCAGACCAGCTCCGCCGCGCCGCCTCCTCGCCGCGAAGCATACTCAAGGGGTCAACATTGGACGCCGATCGGGGGGCAACTTTGCGGGCCGTTTGACACCCGGTCGCTTGCAGGTTACCGAGCCGGCTTTCGAATTGCTCTTCGGTGATGCCAAGTTTCAATGCCGCGTCGGGAATGTTGGCTACGACGACGGTCTCAAATGCGGTCTGAAACCGGCGTACGGTCTGATCATAGAGCAGCCGCGTCGCCCACTTTTGCTGATAGCCTTGGCTGACACCAACGGTATGTTGGCCTAGGGCCATGCCAGCCATCAGCCTCCCGTCATTGCACAGAGCAGCGTGCAAAAGGACACTAGGCCGAAGCATTGATGGCGTAAGTTTGAGAACTTCAAGCCCTGGCGTATTGCCTGCGAAGCTCTTAAACCAATTCGTATACCAGTGCGGCGTCATAAGCTGGACTCGACTACCGCACCTCATCAAAAACAAACGATCCTCGTCGGCCGTAGCGCTATCGGGGAGCTTTTTCCCAGCTGAAAGCAACCAGTTAATGGCGCGCACAGAGAGTGAATCTTCAGGCAGATCGACGATGATTGGCTTGCCCTCTGCCTTGGCTTTATGGCCGGTGATGCGGCTGTGCCCCTCAAGATCGCTGACTTCTATACATTCGCGATCAAGTGTCCGGCCAACTGCCACATTGGCGCCGCTGTCAAGGAGATAGAGCGTGAGCACCGAGCCAACGGCGTCGTTGTCCGGAATTAGCATTGGTTGGATCGTCTGCAGACCGCCGTAGTGGAGGTAGCGCTTCGCGAAGAACTGACCGTAGTCCGGATCTGGCGAACTCAAGAGCGGAGGGATTCCGCCGCGCAGTTGGTCTATAAGCGCTAGGAAGTTGGCCACCCCCCGCTCCACCTGATCGTCCGAAGCTTCTCGGCCTGGAAAAAGATTGTGAACCAGCATCGTCCGCTGGTACTTATTGAGGTAGTTGCCAAGGTAGGCTGCTTCGAATTGTGCACTGTCGATCGTGGCTTTCGAAATGAGCTCCTGCCCCCGATCATGCATGGAAGCGGCTTCCTCAACGAAAGCCCAGGCACGAGCCCTGAGCTTCTCCAGCCGACGCTCCAGAACCATTCGGACCGCCTCCGCCGGATCATCTGGCAAGGCAGCTCCAGTATTCAGTGCTTGACCTATGCTACCGAAGAAAGGTTCGGAATCGCCGGATCCCATATCCAGGCCCAAACGCTTACAAGAATCTTCGAAATGCGCGCGAGCGAAGGCCACATAGTCCGCTGTGTCTCGAGCTGAGAAGGTGACTTCAGCGACGCTGGGACGATGTAAAGCCTGCCGGCGCGCATGCTTCACGCCGGGGATCGGCGTTGCAGTACCTGGTACGACTCCTCCGGAAGCCAGTGCATCCAACGCTGTGCGGAGCCTCGTTATGGCCGAATCCACACTGTTTTCCGTCAGAGTCCCGTTGGCTACCCCCATCAGTAGGTGATCGCGGTGGGCGAACAGGGCATCCTCCCATTCGCCGGCGGCGCTTACACGTCCATCTTTTTGCGCCTCAGCGACAACCGCCAAGCAGTTCGGGTTGTCGCTTTCCCCAATCCAAATCAGTACATTCAAGAGCGACAAGTAGATGTGCTTGGAAGAAGGTTCCGCCAGCCCAGATATCACCTGCTTGAAACGTGTCGCAGCGCGCTCCGTGAACCTCGAACCCCATGTTGGCAAAAGATTGCTGAACGGGAAGACGCGGCCGTGAAAGTACGGATCGATCTTGCTGGCTTTCACATTTTCGGCAACCCTACTCTGGGCGTCAGCAATTACTTTCGCGAATATGTTTTCCCGAAGCCTCGACACGGGGACGCCCGAAGCTGCCGACAAAGCAGTTAAGCTGATGTTTTTTCGATCTTTGGACAGTTCCGGGCCGTGCTCGAGCGCAACTCGGACACGATCAAGCTCTTCCTGTCGATTCGCCGGCAAGTAGTTCTCTCGCTTCGCACGAGCGTCGTAGTCCTCGATCAATGCCCGAATTTCCGGGTACCGCGTCAAGAAAGTCCCACCCCGCAGACCGAACTGCGCGGCAAATGCGGCGCGATCTATTTTGCCGTCGCGAACGCCCAGTTCCCTGCTCTCATAGGATCTTGCAAGCCACTCCCGCATGCTAGAAAGAAGGCGCATAGGGCCTGTAGCTGCCCCGAGCCTCCGCTCGAATTCCGCGAGGATATCGATGTGCCTCGTGAGCGCCGGTCGTGCGCAGGCGAGCATGCCGGCATAGTGTTTGCGGCTAATTTTGCCACCCCGGCTCAAAGGCACCATGCCAGCCTGAGTGTCAGCTTCGAGGAGAGCACGTAGTCTATCGGCCAAACTGCCGCGCTCGCTTTTGTCAGATCCCCAAATATCGAGTTGCTCGGCCATCGCTGAACTCAGACCGCGACGTCTGCCTTGATAACCGCGTGTGGCGAATAGCCCTCGACCTCAAAGTCCTCAATCCGATAGTCATCGATGCTAGCAGCGTGCCGCTTCAGGCGCATTTTCGGCAATGGACGCGGGTCACGGGTCAACTGCTCTCGAGCCTGCTCAAGGTGATTTAGGTAGAGATGCACGTCTCCGCCGAACCAAACAAAACTACCTAGGTTCAATCCCGCTTGTTGCGCTATCATCAATTGAAGGGCGCAGCAGTTTACCCAGTTGAACCCTACGCCAAGGAGCAAATCTGCTGACCTTTGGAAGCAGAGAGAATTCAAGCGACCATCGGAAGTGACATGATATTGATAGACCATATGGCAAGGCGGCAGCGCCATTTGACCTAGCTCGGCGACGTTCCAGCCGTGGAACAACATTCGACGACTCGATGGATTATTACGTAATGTTTTGATCAACTCTTCAATCTGATCGTGCTCACGACCATCAGGACCCAGCCACCGACGCCATTGCTTGCCGTATACGGGACCTAAATCACCCCACTCTCTGGCAAACTCGTCATCCTCCGCGATGCGCTTCTCGAACTCGGACTGATCGATGTCTAGCCCGGTTTCGCGGCGATATTTGGCTAGCGGCCAGTCCGTCCAAATTCGTACATTCTCGCGTATCAACGGCTGGATGTTGGTCTGCCCGGTCAAAAACCAGAGCATTTCCTTCACTGCCGTTTTCCAGAAGACACGCTTGGTTGTGAGAATCGGGACTGTCCCGTCCGACAGATCAAAACGGGCCATCGCGCCAAATATGGACCGGGTACCGACTCCAGTACGATCTAGCCTCTCGTCGCCGTGCTCTAGCACGCTCGAGAGAAGGTCGAGAAATTGGTACTCCGCGTGCCGCCCACTCATTCCTGCCTCCTGCAGCTGCACGACATCTGTCGCAGCTACCCATACTTTCCTGAGCAGACTTACTTCACTTGAGGGCAATTGATCAAGTGCCACTGGAAATCGTAAATTGGGCACCAAATATTCGGTCAGAAAAATCCCAATAATAATTCCAGCTTGGGATTTTAATTCAGCGGAAAATCGCCCGAGAAATCAGGATTTATATTATAAAAATAGGAAAAAATCATAAAAAACAAAATGATAACCAAAATTCTTATAACGAATTACCGAATTCCAAATTCAAGCTAAGGCGGCAAGTCCAATTTTTACCGAGGATTTTTTATTCCGATTTTCACCCGCGCCGCATCAAAAATGCTGGCAGATAGCCACCCGCGAAGCCAATCGAGATTTGGCTAAAACTTCTGCCGCGGCCGCTCCCTCGACGGGAGCTTCAATCATTCATTGATCATAGCGCTATGCTGCACGCTGCTCTGGAAATCCCCGCACGTGCCGAGAAAACCATTCATTGAAGTGCGCTGCTATGCCGGAAACGAAGGGCACGCCGAGGAAGACGTCGGCCGAGCGCTGGTAGAGCTGGCAGGACAGCTTCCCGTTGGCCACGAAGAACTGGAACAGGCAGTGGCAGGGCGCCAGCGCCATCTTCGGGATATCGGCCGGGTTCCAGGCCGAGACGATCAGCCGGCGCGAATCCGGATTGCGGCGGATCTCGTTCACCAGCCAGGCGATCTGGTCGATCACCTGCCCGTCGGGCGCCGCCCAGGAACGCCACTGCCGGCCATAGACCGGGCCGAGATCGCCATTCGCATCGGCCCATTCGTCCCAGATCGTGACGCCGTTCTCCTGGAGATAGCGCACATTGGTGTCGCCGCGCAGGAACCAGATCAGCTCGTGGATGATCGATTTCAGGTGCAGCTTCTTGGTCGTGACCAGAGGGAATCCTTCCGACAGGTCGAAGCGCATCTGATGGCCGAAGACGGCGAGCGTGCCGGTGCCGGTGCGGTCGTCCTTGCGGACGCCCTCGGTCAGGACGCGTTGGAGCAGGTCGTGATACTGGCGCATGGCGACTCTCTGGAAGGCGCGCGACTATAGCGGCTCGCGATCCGCTTGGCCCGGCCCGGCCGGCAGGCATCCCCAGCGTTTGCGGAAGCCCCTGCCAATCCATGGCGGGAGCCTTGCCACCTCACGCAAACGCGACGATCCGTGAGATGGCTTCTCCGCAAACCCGCCCCAATCGGCGCCATTCATCGCGCGCTTGATTCGTGGGGATAGTCGATATGCCGACCCTGAACGTAACCGGCCGCCTGCTGGTGGCGCTCGCTTTCAACGCCCTGATCGCGCTGTCGGCGCATGGCGAAGAGACCTATGCCAATGTGGCGATCTCGGAACGTCAGGCGCGCGACATCGCCTGGAGCGCCGGCCTCGTCCATGTCGAGGAGATCGTCCGTTACGACGATCGCTGGGAGGTCGCGGGGCGCACCGCCGAGGACGACGAAATGAGCCTCGAAATCGACATCAGGAATGGACGTATTCTCGATTGAGGCGGCAAAGCCGCAGTCTTTGTCGAAAACAAATGAGAACCCTTTCCCAACGCCCCGGCCTTCCCTATATTCGCAAGTGCCGCTCGCAAGAACGGCTATGGCGATAAACGGATCTCGAAATAAGCCTTTCGGACCCGGGGGCGGTACCCGGCGCCTCCACCAAAGCCCTGCTCAGGCAGGCGGCCTTGCGGCGAACCCGCAGGGCTTTGGCGGGGGCGAAATAGGATCGACGAGGGTGTAAAGGTTATCCTTTTGCTCGGCATGGTTCCGCCGTTATCGGGCCATTGCATAGTTGCCAACGACAACAATGCTCGGGTCGCCGTCGCCGCGTAAGCGGTGCTGGTTCCCAAACCAAAGCCCTTGCGCTTAGCCGCGTAAGGCGGGGCTCGGAGGCGCCTGGCAACAGAAGCCTCCACTTCTTTCTCTGACGGCCTGCCGGCTGTTCCCGCCGGAACGCAACAAGCGGAAACCACGACTCGATGTCCAAGGATGTTCTTCGTTACGACCTCATGGTTCAGGACGCGCTGAAGGGTGTGGTCCGCAAGATCCTGACGGAGGCCGCGCGCGACGGACTGCCGGGCGAGCACCATTTCTACGTGACATTCCGCACGGGTGCGCCGGGCGTGCGTCTGTCGCAGCGCCTGCGCGAGAAGCATCCCGACGAGATGACGATCGTCCTCCAGCATCAGTTCTGGGACCTCAGCGTCGGCGAGCACTCCTTCGAGGTCGGCCTGTCCTTCTCCGGCGTGCCGGAGCGGTTGCTCGTGCCCTTCGACGCGATCTCGACCTTCTTCGACCCGTCCGTCCAGTTCGGCCTGAAATTCGAGGCGCAGGATCAGGCCGAGGATGCCGCTTCCCAGGACGTGGAGCCCGCCGAGGCGCCGCCGGCGCCGGCGAAGATCGTGCCGGCCGCGCTTCCGGCCGCCAAGGGCAAGGCGCCTGCCGCCGAGCCTGCTGCCGCATCCGCGAAAGCGGAACCCGCTGCCGAAGGCGAGGACAGCCGGGGCGGTGCCGAAGTGGTCAGCCTCGATTCCTTCCGCAAGAAGCCCTGACGACGGACGCCACATGACCGAGACGCGCACCGAAACCGATTCCTTCGGCCCAATCGCGGTGCCGGCGGATCGATACTGGGGCGCTCAGACGCAGCGCTCCCTCGAGAATTTCAAGATCGGCGGCGAGAGCGAGCGCATGCCGCTGCCGCTGGTCCATGCCCTGGTGCTGGTCAAGAAGGCCGCGGCCCATGTCAACGCGAAGCTCGGCCTGCTCGACCAGCGCGTCGCCGGCGCCATCGCCCATGCGGCGGATGAAGCGCTCGCCGGCAAGTTCGACGGACATTTCCCGCTGGTGATCTGGCAGACCGGCTCGGGCACCCAGTCCAACATGAACGCCAACGAGGTTCTCGCCAACCGCGCCAACGAATTGCTCGGTGCCGGGCTCGGCGCCAAGAGCCCGGTCCATCCCAACGACCACGTCAATCGCGGCCAGTCCTCGAACGATTGCTTCCCGACCGCGATGCATATCGCCGCGGTGCTGGAGATCACCCGCCGCCTGCTGCCGGCGCTGCGCGGCCTCGAAAAGGCGCTGAACGCCAAGGCCGAGACCTTCAAGCATCTCGTCAAGATCGGCCGCACCCATCTCCAGGACGCGACCCCGGTCACGCTCGGCCAGGAATTCTCCGGCTATGCGATGCAGCTTCATCTCGGCATTGGCCGGATCGAAGCCGCGCTCGGCGGGCTCTATGCGCTGGCGCAGGGCGGCACCGCCGTCGGCACCGGCCTCAACACCCATCCCGATTTCGCCGCCTTCTTCGCCAAGGAAGCCGCGACGCTGACCGGCCTGCCCTTCCGCAGCGCCGAGAACAAGTTCGAGGCGTTGGCGAGCCATGGCGCGCTCGCCGCCGCTCATGGCGCGCTCGCCGCGCTCGCTTCCGATCTGTTCAAGATCGCCAACGACATCCGCCTGATGGGCTCCGGTCCGCGCTCGGGGCTGGGCGAGATCAGCCTGCCGGAGAACGAGCCGGGCTCGTCGATCATGCCGGGCAAGGTCAATCCGACCCAGGCCGAGGCGCTGACCATGGTCGCGACCCAGGTCCACGGCAATCAGGCGACGGTGGGCTTCGCCGCCAGCCAGGGCCATTTCGAGCTCAACGTCTTCAAGCCGGTGATCGCCGCGGCCTTCCTCCAGTCGGTGCGGCTCCTCGCCGACGCGGCGGATAGCTTCCGGGTCAACTGCGTTGAAGGCATCGAGGCCAACGAAGCCCAGCTCAAGGAGCTGCTCTCGCGTTCGCTGATGCTGGTGACGGCGCTGGCCCCGGCGATCGGCTACGACAAGGCCGCCGGCATCGCCAAGGCCGCGCATCACAACGGCACGACCCTGCGCGAGGAAGCGCTGAAGGCCGGCGTCGATGCCGAGCTCTTCGACGCCACGGTCAAGCCCGAGCTGATGCTCGGCCCACACTGACGCAAGGCAGGTCCAGTGGCCGAGATCATCAACCTCCGCCAGGCCCGCAAGCAGAAGGCGCGCGCCGAAGCTGAGAAGACGGCCGAGCAGAACCGCATTTCGTTCGGCCGGACCAAGGCCGAGCGCAAGCTGACCGAAGCCGAGCGCGACAAGGCCGCCCGTCATATCGACGGCCACAAGCTCGACCGCGACGACGAGCCGGAGCCGGCATGAGACCCGAGCGCAAGCGCTCGCTCAGCATCGCCGGCCACCGCACCAGCATCTCGCTGGAAGCGCCCTTTTGGGAAGCCCTGAAGGAGATCGCGGCGAGCGAGAACCGCCCGATCGCCGCTCTTGTCGCCGACGTGGATTCCGGCCGGGGCGAATTGAACCTCTCCTCCGCGCTGCGGCTCCACGCGCTCGCGCATTACCGCAAGATAGCCGGGAGCTCGTAGGCGGTGCGGTCAACGGTCGGCCTGCTCCCGATCGGAACCATCTTTGTCATTCCGGGGCTTCGCACAGCGAAGAACCCGGAACCCACGACCGGGCGAGCCGCCTGCAACGAGGAATGAGATGTCTCACCCAGTCGTGGGTTCCGGGTTCGCGCCTACGTCGCGCCCCGGAATGACAAGGGGGGTCTTCGTGCGGAACCAGCATGACCTGCAACGACCACGCCGCAACCCAAAAACCGTACCTATTCAATAACTTGCCACTAATCCCGGAATCAGGCCGCGGCGCGGCTGAATCAGCATCTCAACGCGCCGGCGTGCTGCGTGGCTGCGGCAGCGGCGCGACGCCGCCGGTCGGAGGCTGCACGGCGCCTTCCGGTGAGCTGCTGAGCGGCGCTCCCGGCAGGACAAGCGGGCCGGGCAGCGGCTGCGGCTGAGACTGCGGCGCTGCCGATTGCGCCGCCGCCCGCTCGGCTGCGGCACGGGCACGCTCCTCGGCTTCCGCCCGTCGGCGCGCTTCGAGTTCCGCCCGCGCCTGCTCGACGCGCCTGAGTTCCTCGGCGCGCTTCTCCTCGGCCAGGCGACGTTGCTCCTCGAGGCGGCGTGCCTCTTCCTGGCGCTTCTCCTCCGCCAGGCGGGCTTCCTCCTGCGCCCTCAGGAACTCGGCGAGCTTGCGCTCGTTCTCGCGCGTCTCGCGCTCGGCCCGCAGTCGCCTTGCATGCAGCGCCCGCTCGCGCGCATCCGCCTCGAAAGCCTCGACGCGCTCGATCTCGCGCGCCAATGCCCGCGCCGCCACCGTATTCGACAGCGCGCTGACATCGCTCTCGCGCCGGAGGTTCGACAAAGGCCCCCGCCAGGCGATGCCGATCTGCGGCGCATCGCCGGGCCAGCCCTTCGGGAGGGCACCGAGCGGTTTCAGACCGAGCCTGAGATCGGCCGTCAGCGCGCGCAGGTCGAGGATGCCGCTCGCCTCGGCACGCAATCCGTTGCGCTCGAATGCGAAGGGCTGGAGCCGGATCAAACCGCCGGCCAGCGTGAACGGCAGCGTTACGTCACCAAGCGCCCAGGCATCCTTGTCCAGCGCCTCGCTGAGACGGTCTTGCAGGCGCGATGCGTCGCTCTCGGAAGCATCCTCGCCGGTGCCGGCGATGATCCGCGCATAGGCGCTGGGGTCGAAGCGGGCGAGGCGCGTGGCGGTGAGCGCGAGGCTGCCGGCCCCGCTCAGGCCCGCGACCAGCCGCGCCGGAGTCTCGCCCGAGCCGCCAAACTCGATCTGCCCCGAGGCCTTGCCGCCGACTGCGCCCTTGGTCATCTCGCCGAGATCGACGGCCATCAGGCTGAGCCGCCCATTGAGCTGGGCCAATCCGCCATCGCGGCGCAGGCCGAGCCGCCCGCCGATCTGCCCGCCGCCATAGCTGCCGCGGATATCGTCGATCCTCAGCCCGTCCTGGTCCGAGCGCAGGGCGAAGCTGGCATTGCGGACCGTCCCGCCATCGAAGGCGGCAAGCATCCCGGCCTCCACCGCGATATCGAAATCGGGAAAACCCGCCACGCGCCCGAAGCGTGCTGTCGACCAGAGCGCATTCGGGGTCGTCGCCGCCTGCCCGAGCGCAGCGCCCATCAGCGGCCGCAGGTCGGCGGCGGGAACTGCGATGCGCCCGGAGGAGCGCCCCTCGCGCGGCAGCAGCAGCGAGCCATTCACCATCATGCCGCCGAGATGGGCGGTAATGTCGTCAAGCCGGATCGCCTCCTCGGCGATGCCAAGTCGTGCGGACGCATCGATCACGCCGTCCGGCAGCAGGCGCGCCGGTCCTTCTGCAAGAATCTGCCCCGGTCCATCGGCCTGCAAGGTCAGTTGCGGTCCCTTGCCGCCATCCTCGACGACAAGGGACAGCCCCTGCCCTGCGAGCGAGCCCGTTGCCTTGCCACGGTCCAGTTCGAGGTTAAACCGCCCCGCCCCGCCCTGCTGCGGCAATGGCAGCCCCAGCGCCGCGAAAGCCTGCCGCCTGTCATTGAGTTCGAAGCCGAGCGCGGCGCGGCTCCAGTTGCCGGCCCGGTCGAGCCGCCCGTCGAGCTTCAGCTTGCCTGCCGCAGCCGTGCCTTCCGCCGACAGGCTGGTTTCGCCCGAGGCCGCACGCGTCAGCCGGAAGCCGGTATCGAGCCGTGCGAGGCCTTCGCCAACGCGCTGGAGCGCCTGGGTCGCGGTCTCCGGCAGCAGCGGCCCGGCCAGCGCCGTCAATGCCTCGAAGCGCGGCGCACGGACGCGGCCGGAAATCTCGCCGCCCTCCGCCAGCAACGCACCGGCGCCCGTGACGGCGACGCCGCCGAAGCCATCGACCGACAGCCGGCTCAGCCGCCAGACATCGCCCTCGCGCCGGAGATCGAGATTGGCCGAGCCCGGCGGCGCGTTGCGGAAGCGCAGATTGGTGAGCGCGAGATCCAGCGCCACGTCGCGCTGCCGAAGCAGGCTCGAGAAGCTGTTACCCGGCGGGAGGGTATCGAGCGAGAGCCCGTTTACAGCCGCCTTGGCAGCGATCCGGTTCGGCGCGATCTCCCCGGAGGCATCGAGGCGCAGGCCCGACGAGCCCGCAACCAGCAGGCGCTGGAACCGGCCGCCGGTGCCCGTCCAGGCGCCGACGATATCGGCATCGATCCGCCCGAGCCGCGCGATGAAATCGGCCAGCGCCGAATCGAGCCCGGCCCGCGCCAGCACCAGCCCGACGCGCCGCGCATCGTCGGCCTTGAGATTGAGCCGTCCCGAGACCCCATTCCCATCGAGATTGCCGCTCGCGCCGAGCAGAGCCCCGGCGACGCGCACCGAAGCGGAAGCCTCGCTCAAGCCTCCGTCATGCAGATGCCCGCGCAGGGCCAGCGCCGAGAAATCCTCGCCGCGCCAGATCAACTGGTCGAGGTCGAGGTTGACGTCGAAAGCGCCGGGCAGCCCCTGCAACGCGCGCTCGAAGCCCTGCCGTTCGGCCAGCGCCGTCATCAGCGCATCGGCATCGAGCCGGCGCGCGCGCAGCGCCAGTGAACCCTTGCCGGTGCCGGGCAGGTATTGCCCGTCACCTTCCAGCCGCGCCGCGCCGCCTGCGAGATCGAGCATGAGCCCGGAAAGGTCGAGCTTCTGGCTGCCGCCCTTGACGCGCCCGGTCAGCGCGACGGCGCCGCCCGGTGAGAGATTGAAGGCACCGTCGAGCTCGGCGCCCACGCCCTCGGCACCCTTCGGGAACAACAGGGCGCCGTCAAAACCGAGCTGCAGATCCTCGCCGGTGAGATAAGCCTTCGTCCTGAGCCTGCCATCGGCCTCCATTTCACCGGTGGTGACGCGCAGCGACGCGCCTGCCACCTCACCCTCGAAGCGCCAGGGACCGGCAAGGCTCACCGCCGACATCTCGGCCGCGATCGGCGAGAGCATGACCGCGGGTTTCCCGGCCTCGCGCCAGATCATGGTCGAGCGGCTGATCGTCAGCCGGTCGAGGCTCGCCCCGGCCGGAATGCCCGTGCCGCTGCGCTCGGGCATGCGGATCACGCCCGCCTCGTCCAGCGAAAGCGAGATCGCAGCGCCCTCGAGCCGCGCTTCCGAGAAGCGGAACTCGCCGCGCGCCAGCGCCGCCAGTGCCAGCTCCACGGTCGCATGCTCGGCGCTGGCAGAACTCGCCGTGCCGTCAACCGGCCCGATCCGCACGTCCTCAAGCGCGATGCGCGGCGAAGGCAACAGTCGCAGGCCGATCGCACCGCCGATCCGCGTCTCGACGCCGAGACCCTCGCTCAACCGCGCCTCGATCTGCGGGCGATAAGCGCGCCAGTCGATGAAGCCGGGACCGATCAGGGCCGCCAGCAGCGCCAACACCAGCAGGCCGGCCAGAACTGTCAGACTCTCACGCAAATTCCGCTGCCTGCCCCTGTCGTGATGGTAGAGCGGTGCCGGCTTTGAGCGTCATTGCGAGCACAATGACGGTCCGTACCGGCGCCTCCCCCATCCTGCCCGCAAGTCGCGGCGAGATCACGACATTTCGGCAAAGCAGGCGAATGGCGCAAGCCGCAATGGCGTCACAGGGCGACGATTTTTCCGGGGTTGAGGATATTGCGCGGATCGAGAGACCGTTTCAGCAGGCGCATCACCGCGAGCGCCTCGGCTCCGTGCTCCTGCTCGAGATACTTGATCTTCTTCTGGCCGACGCCGTGCTCGCCGGTGCAGGTGCCGCCCATGGCGAGCGCGCGCTTCACCAGCCGGTCGATGAAGGCTTGAGCCCGCTCGACCTCGGCCGTGTCGGCAAGATCGACCAGCGGCTGCGTATGGAAATTGCCGTCGCCGACATGGCCGGCGATCGGCGCGATCAGGCCGGAGGCCTCGATGTCGCGCTTGGTCTCCTCGACGCATTCGGCCAGTTGCGAGATCGGCACGCAGACATCGGTCGCGACCGAGTCGAAGCCGGGGCGCAGCGCCTTGGCCGCCCAATAGGCGTCATGGCGCGCCTGCCAAAGCTTGGAACGGTCCTCGGCCTTGGTCGCCCAGTCGAACGGGCCGCCACCGAACTCGGCCGCGATCTCGCCGAAGCGCTCGGATTGTTCCTTCACGCCGGCTTCCGTGCCGTGGAACTCGACGAAGAGCATCGTCGTCTCCGGCAGACCGAGCTTGGCGTGGAGGTTGACGCCGCGGATCATCACGTCGTCGAGCAGTTCGATGCGGGCCACCGGCAGGCCGGTCTGGATCGTCAGGATGGTCGCGTCGCAGGCCGCCTTCACCGATGGGAACGGGCAGACGCCGGCGGCGATCGCTTCCGGGATGCCGTGCAGCTTCAGCGTCACCTCGGTGATGATGCCGAGCGTGCCTTCCGAGCCCACCAGCAAGCGGGTGAGGTCATAGCCGGCCGAGGTCTTGCGGGCGCGCGTCGAAGTCCTGACGACCGAGCCGTCGGCCATCACCGCGGTCAGCGCCAGAACGTTGTCTTTCATCGTCCCATAGCGGACAGCATTGGTACCCGAGGCGCGTGTCGCCGCCATGCCGCCGATCGAAGCATCGGCACCGGGATCGATCGGGAACATCAGGCCCTGGTCGCGCAGATGCTCGTTGAGCTCCTTGCGGGTAACGCCGGCCTCGACGACGACGTCGAGATCCTCGGCATGAACCGCGATGATCCGCTTCATCTGCGACAGGTCGATCGAGACGCCGCCGAAGGGCGCGTTGACATGCCCCTCCAGCGAAGTGCCTGTGCCAAAAGCGATAACCGGAACGCCATGGGCCGCGCAGAGCTTCACGATCTCGGAGACTTCCGCCGTGCTCTGCGGAAACACCACTGCATCCGGCGGCTGGTTCGGGATCCAGGTCAGCGTGTGGCCGTGCTGCTGGCGCACGGCGAGGCTGGTGACCAGCCGGTTGCCGAAGCTGGCGGCCAAGGCCTGCGTCACCGCCGCGATCGCCTCCGGCGAGGGCGGCAGCACTGCGGCAGGGACAGGGCTGTCATGAGGAGCGGCGGCAGGCTGGCTCATTGTCAACATCCGGGTTTGGCACTTAGAGGCTGGTAGGGACTGTGGGATGGATTTGACGCTGGCGATTTTGAGCGAATGCAAGGAGTTCGAGGACGCAAGCCTTTCGGCTTGCTACGAAGAACGACAAAGCAGTCGCTCAAAAGCGCCGCGCCCTTCGGGTGAGGTGAAAACGGCAGGGCTGCAGCGTCGCATCGCTTGCCGATACCAGTGGTATCGGCGGCGCAATGCTCCTCCCATCTCTGCCGTTTTGACCTCATCAAATCCTTCCCACAGCCCCTACCAGCCTCTAGACTTCGAACAGATCGGTTTCGCAATTGGTTACGCTTCGACATCGTCCTGCCATACTGGCTGGCCCAAGATGCTGACGCCGCTTGCGAGCGATGCATACTAAATCATGCGACGACGAAATGGGCAGCGGCAATAACGCCGCCGGCCCTTGAACGAGGCGCCTGCCAGGGAGGCGAACATGAAACACGAGACGCGCGCCCCGGCGCTGTTCTTCGCGCCCTTCGTCTCGTCGGCGATGCGGGTCGAGCCGCAATGGATCGACTATAACGGCCATCTCAACATGGCCTATTACCATGTGCTGTTCGACCGCGCGGTCGACGAGGTCTTCTCGCTGGTCGGCCTCACCCGCGACTATGTCGAGACGCGCCACGCCTCCACCTTTGCGGCGGAGTGCCATATCCTCTACAAGCGCGAATTGACCGAGGGCGATACCGTGCGCATCACCGCGCAGCTCATCGCCTTCGACGATAAGCGCCTGCATTATTACCTGGAGATGCGGCACGCCAACGAGGGCTGGCTCGCGGCGACCAGCGAGAACCTGTCGCTGCATGTCGACATGGTCCATCGCAAGGTCACGCCCTTCCCGGCCGACATCCTCGCGAATATTGCCCTGATGAAGGCCGCCCACAGCATGATGCCCCTCCCGGCCACGATCGGCCGCATCATCGGCATGCCCAGGAAGTCCGCCATCCGGGTCGATGAGACCGCCGAGGAACGCGAGACCGAGACGGCGATCGAAACCCGGCACTGAGCGATCGCCGTATCAGGGACCGTTGTCGGGAATCTTCAGCTTGTGCCCGCAGGCCTTGCAATAGACCGCATCCGGCTCGTGCCGCTGCAAGGCGCATTCGGGACAGGGAAACAGCACCTTGTTCGGGCGGAACAGCGCCTGCGCCAGCCGCACGAACAGCGTGATCCCGACGATCATCACCACGATCGAGGTCAGTTTGCCGGCGACACCGGGCAGAGTCACGTCGCCGAAACCGGTCGTGGTCACCGTCGCGACGGTGAAATAGAGCGCCTGGACATAGCTCTCCAAGCCACCCTCGTGCCGGAAGAAGAAGGTGTAGACGAAACCCGTGACCACAAAGAGGAAGGTCGCGATGTTGCTCAGCGCGCGGACGACGCTTTCCCATTCGCGTAAGCGGGTTTCGCGGAACTGCGCCCAGACGATGCCCTTATGCGAGAGCGACCACAGCCTGAGGATGCGCAGGAAGCCGAAATTCTCCAGCCATTGCGGCGCGAGCAGCGTCAACAGGATGAAGAGATCGAGCAGCATGGTCGGCTGGCGCAGCAGCCTGAGCATGTTGGACGAGGCGAGCAGCCGCGCCGCGATCTCGGCGATCATGATCACCGCGACGGAATAGTCGATCCAGAGAAAGGCTGCGTTCTCTCTGAGCAACGGCGTCAGGATGAAGAACGCTATGATCAGGAGATCGACGACCGTCGTCACCGCCTGGAAGCGCAGCGCCGACGGCGAACGGCCGTGATAGAGCTGGCGCAGGCGGCTCCGCAGGGCTTCGAAGCGGCTCTGATCGGGCGGGGCGTCGGCGGCATCCATCGCCGCCAGCATAGGCGCTCCGTCGGTGCGACGCTACGGAGCGCGCCGGCGCCGCGTCGCCACCGCATGCACCGCATAACCGCGATAGGGCGCGCCGATCCGGCAATCGATCCCGGCCGCTTCGGCCATGGCAAGTACGATACGTGACAAATCCTCGCGCGGCGTGACATGAAACAGCGCGAGCCAGCGCAACAGCACCGCCTTGAACGGAGCCGGCAACCCGGCCTGATCGCCGAAATCGACGATATGCAGCGAACCGCCGGGATTAAGCCGGCGCAGCGCCTCGGCGACGACGCCCTGCCAGGGCGGGATCATCGAGAGCGCATAGGAGATCACGATCCGGTCGAAGCCGGCGCGGCCGAACAGAACCTGCGGATCAAAGCTGGTCGCATCGGCCTGCGCGAGCCCGATCCGTTGCTCCAAACCCGCCTTCGCCACCGAGCCCTGCGCCGTCGCGAGCATCGCGCTGGAGACGTCGAGTCCATGGCAGGCGCACTCCGGATAGCGCTGCGCGATCCGGATCAGATTGCGCCCGGTGCCGCAGCCGATCTCCAGTACGCTCCCGCCGGCCGGCGGCTGCAGACCGTCGATGAGCTGGTCCCGGCCGAGCAGATAGAACTTGCGGCTGGCGTCGTAGATATGGCGCTGGTTCCGGTAGATCCGGTCCATCAATCCGGCGGCCGATCCGGCCGGCGCCTCGGCCGCGCTCACCGCGCCTGCCCCTTCAGGACATAAAGGTGGAATCCGCCATAGATCGCCGAGCGATCCTGCCGGCAGAGCTCGCGGCTCTTCTCCTCCTCGTAATGCCACTGGTCGAGAATCGCGGCCGGCACTCGTCCCGGCAGCAAGCGCTCGTCGGCTGCCGTGCGGAAGATCACCCGCGCACCGGGCCGCGCCGTCCGTGTGATCTGCGACCACAGCGCCGTGAGATCGGCATCATTCATCCAGTCCTGCGCGTCGAGCAGCACATAGGCATCGCAGCTCTCGGCCGGCTGGTCTTCGAGGAAGGCAGTGACCGCGCTCTGGCGGTACGAAACATTCGGCGAGCGCGCCTTCACCGCCGCGAAATGCTGCTTCTGGAGATAGGGCGGGAAGGCCGCGTCCGGCCCGTCGCCATAGCGCCGGCCGAAGGCCTGCTGGGCGAAGTAGTTGTCCTTCAGGTCGAAATCGCAGGCGAGACGCTCCAGCCGGAGCTTCAGCGCACCCAAGATGCCGTCATCGCCATCGGCGGCCAGCGCCTTGTACTGCGCCGGCGGAATGCCGAGCCCGTAGAGCGAGGCCGGCTGGCGCACGAGCCAGCGCACCAGCTTGCGTTCGAAGACCGGCGCGAGATGCCTGTCATAGAGCGTCCGCTGTTCGGCCAGGTCGCGGGCCGCCAGCATCGCCTTGGGATTGCCGCCGAGCAATCGCGCCAGAACATGACCTGTACCGATGAACCGGCCGAGCAGGCCGTAGCGGTGGAATCCCCGAGCGAAGAGATTGATCCGGCGCCGCCCGTTCAGCCCCCGCCCCTCCCAGTAGCCGCGCGAGACAGCGTCGAGATGATCGGCGATCTCGCGATCGTAGAGCGCGACATTGGCGCCATCCTTCGCCCGGCCGAAGAAGCGCAGGAAATCCTCCTGCCGCTCCATCCGCGCCAGCGCCGCAAGCTTGAGCCGCCCAAGCGCGATATGCGTGGCGTTGAGGTCGACCGCGCTGACCCGGATCGGCGCCGCCGTCAGATACGAGAGGATGTTGCAGGAACCGGACGCGATCGCGACGACGTGGTCGCCGGCCTTGAGTTCAAGCGCCGCCATGTCGACGACCGGGTCTTCCCAGATCTGCGGATAGACCAGCCCCGAGAAGGCGCGGGCAAACAGCCATTCCAGCATGCCGGCCTTGGAGAGCGTCTTGCTGCGCCGGACGGCCTGTCCCAAGCCCGAACTCGTCATGCGGCGGGCCGCGCGTGCCGTTTGCGTCGCCTGTTCCGTCACCGGTTTTCCTCCCTTTGCGGGTGGCCGGGCTGCTAGAGGAGTCGCGTGACGGTCCGGTGACGATGCTGCCGCGATTGCCACGGCATCGTGAAACGACCGGAGATCGGCGGGGCTGAAATCCGGCGCACGAAGCCCCATATTGCGGCACGAAAGCCGATGAGGCGCTCCCGCCAGGAAGGAGATCGCGATGGGTCTGATGAGCATGTTCGGAGCCGAGAAGAAGCAGGAGGAGAACTTCCCCTTCCAGCTCACCGACGCCGAGTGGCGCGCGCGTCTGACGCCCGAGCAGTACCGCATCCTGCGCGGCCACGGCACCGAGCGGGCGGGCTCCTGCGCGCTGAATTATGAGAAGCGCGCCGGCACCTTCTCCTGCGCCGGCTGCGACCAGAAGCTGTTCAGATCAGGCAAGAAATTCGAGAGCGGCACCGGCTGGCCGAGCTTCGACCAGCCGCTTGAGGGCGCTGTCGGCACCACCGAGGACCGCAGCTACGGCATGCACCGCGTCGAGGTCCATTGCGCCAATTGCGGCGGCCATCTCGGCCATGTCTTCCCGGACGGCCCGCCGCCCACCGGCCTGCGCTACTGCATCAACGGCGAGGCGATGAACTTCGAGCCAGAAGCCTAGCAGACCTGCCTTTTCGTCATGGTTGGGCTTGTCCCGACCATCCACGTCTTCCCCCGTCGAAGGCCGTGTTCAAGACATGGATGCTCGCCACAAGGGCGAGCATGACGAAAGCGCCCTACGAAACCACTGGCACGGCCCTTCGCGCCAGCGCGGCCGCATCGACCATCGGCGGCAAGTCGCCGAATTGCCCCGACCAGCCGCCATCCAGCCGCGTCGCGATGAAGGCATTCGCCACAGCGGCCGGCGCGAACCGCAGCAGCAGCGAACCCTGCAACATCAGCGCCAGCCGCTCCGTCAAACGCCGCGCCTGCCCCTCGTTGCGCCTCAATTCCGGCAACTCCGCCTCCAGCCGCTTCAGCGCCGCATCGTAGCGCCTGTCCGCGCCCGCAGCCGCCATCAGTTCGCCCCGCAGCACATCGACCGCCCCCTCCTCGCGCGCCAACGATCGCAGCACGTCCAGGCAGATGACGTTGCCCGAGCCTTCCCAGATCGCGTTGAGCGGCGCCTCCCTGTAGAGCCGCGCCATCGGGTTCTCTTCGATGAAGCCGTTGCCGCCATGGCATTCCAGCGCCTCGGTGACGACGGCCGGCGCGCGCCGCGTGATCCAGTATTTCGCGATCGGCGCCCCGACCCGCGCCAACAGCCGCTCGCTTTCGGACGCCTCCTGCCGATCGAGCGCCGCGAACAGCCGAAAGGCGAGCCAGACGGCCGCTTCCGCCTCGATGGCTAGGTCCGCCAGCACGTTCTGCATGATCGGCTGGTCGATCAGCGCCTTCTGGAAGGCGCGGCGATGCTGCGCATGATGCGCCGCGAGCGACACCGCCATCCGCATCAACCCGGAGGATGCCGCCGCGATGTCGAGCCGCGAGTTGTGGTTCATCGATAGGCCTGTGCGGATGCCCCTGCCCGGCTCGCCGACCAGATGGCCGATGGCGCCCCTGAATTCGACCTCGGAAGAGGCATTCGAACGATTTCCGACCTTGTCCTTGAGCCGCTGGATCGCGACGCCATTGCGCGATCCGTCCGGCAGCCAGCCCGGCACGGCGAAGCAGGAGATGCCCTCGGCCGTCCGCGCCAGCGTCAGGAACAGGTCGGAGTGCGGCACCGAGAAGAACCACTTTCGCCCGTGCAGCGACCAAGTGCCGTCGCGGTTGTCCTCGGCATAGGTCTGGGTCTGGCGCAAATCCGAGCCGCCCTGCGTCTCGGTCATCGCCGTGCCGACGGTTGCGCCGGTCTTGAGATGCGCCGGCCCCCGCCGCGGATCGTAGCGGTTCGAAGTGACGAGCGAGCCCCACTGCCTCCACAGCGCCGTGTCCTGCTTCAGCACCGGCACGGCGGCATAGGTCATGCTGATCGGGCAGCAGATGCCGCTCTCCGCGCCGTACCAGAGATACTGCAAGGCGGCCCGCGCGACCTGCGCGCCGGGTTCCGGCCGGTTCCAGGCCAGCGCATGCGTCTCCTGACCGATGGCGAGCCCCATCAACTCGTGCCAGGCCGGATGGAAGGCGATCTCGTCGATGCGGTTGCCGAAGCGGTCGAAGGCCTTCAGCTCGGGCGTGTAGCGATTGGCGAGATAAGCCAGCTCCTGCACCCGAGCCGAGGCGACTGTCCGCCCGGCCTCATGCAAGCGCTCGCGCGCCCAATCGGCACCGAACGCCGCGGCGATGCCGGGCAGTACCGGATCGGCAGCGAAGGCATCGTAATCCGCCAGCACCGGCACCTGATTGGCGACTTCCCAGTCGGGCCGGGTTGCATGATCCGCCATTGCCAATCCTCCGATCCTTCTCCGCCGTCATCCCGGACAAGCCGCGAAGCGGCGCCGATCCGGGATCCATTCCGGAACCCAACCGGAAAGGCTCAGGCATGGATCCCGGGTCTACGCTTCGCTACGCCCGGGATGACACCATCAAGCTTTCCGAGAAGGGGGCGCAATTCGGCTCCTGTCACCCTATATTGCCACCAGAACGAATCACGCACGAGCAGCGCACACCCTTGTCCGACGCAGACCCCTTTTCCGCTCCTCCGCCTCGCCCCGGCGGCCTCGCCGCGCGCGCTGCCGCGCAGCCGGCGGCCGGCTATCTCGCAGGGCTGAACCCGGAGCAGCGCCAGGCGGTCGAGGCGACGGACGGCCCGGTTCTGGTGCTCGCCGGCGCCGGCACCGGCAAGACCCGCGTGCTGACCACCCGCATCGGCCACCTGATCTCGACCGGCCGCGCCTATCCCTCGCAGATTCTCGCCGTGACCTTCACCAACAAGGCGGCGCGCGAGATGAAGGAGCGCGTCGCCCACCTCGTCGGCCCGGTCGCCGAGGGCATGCCCTGGCTCGGCACCTTCCACTCGATCTCGGCCAAGCTCCTGCGCCGCCATGCCGAACTGCTCGACCTGCGCAGCGACTTCACCATCCTCGACACCGACGACCAGATCCGCCTGATGAAGCAGGTGATCCAGGCCGAGAACATCGACGAGAAGCGCTGGCCCGGCCGGATGCTGGCGGGGTTCATCGATAGCTGGAAGAACCGCGGCCTTAGCCCCAAGGACGTGCCCGCGGGCGAGGCTGCCGTCTTCGCCCATGGCAAGGGCGGCAAGCTCTATGCCGCCTACCAGGAGCGCTTGAAGGCGCTGAACGCCGTCGATTTCGGCGATCTGCTGCTGCACTGCCTGACGCTGTTCCGCGACTATCCGGACGTGCTCCAGACCTATCACGACCGCTTCCGCTACATCCTCGTCGACGAGTACCAGGATACCAACACGGCGCAGTATCTCTGGCTGCGCCTTCTGGCTCAGGGCCGCCGCAACATCTGCTGCGTCGGCGACGACGACCAGTCGATCTATGGCTGGCGTGGCGCCGAGGTCGACAACATCCTGCGCTTCGAGCACGATTTTCCGGGCGCGACCGTGATCCGGCTGGAGCGCAACTACCGCTCGACCGGCCATATCCTCGCCACGGCCTCCAAGCTGATCGCCCGCAATGAGGGCCGCCTCGGCAAGACGCTCCGCACCGAGGACGCGCTCGGCGAGAAGGTCACCATCACCGGCGCCTGGGACAGCCAGGAGGAAGCCCGCCTGATCTCCGACGAGATCGAGGCGATGCAGGCCAAGAAATATAATCTCGCCGAGGTCGCGGTGCTCGTGCGCATCTCTGCCCAGATGCGCGAGATCGAAGAGCGCTTCGTCCAGGCCGGCGTGCCCTATCGCGTCATCGGCGGCCCGCGCTTCTACGAGCGTGCCGAAATCCGCGATGCGCTCGCCTATCTGCGCTGCGTGGTCTCAGCCACAGACGATCTCGCCTTCGAGCGCATCGTCAACGTGCCCAAGCGTGGGCTGGGCGACGCGACAGTCCAGCTCCTGCACAACCACGCCCGCGCCACCGGCTTCTCGCTGATGCAGTCGGCCCGCGCCGCCGTCGAGAGCGACGAGTTGAAGCCCAAGGCCCGCACGGCCCTGCGCGAACTGGTCGAGGCCTTCGGCCGCTGGTCGAAACGCGCCGAGCACATGCCGCAGGGCGAACTCGCCGAGCTGGTACTGGAAGAGTCCGGGTACACCGAGATGTGGAAGAAGGACCGTTCGGCCGACGCCGCCGGGCGCCTCGAAAATCTCAAGGAACTCGTCCGCTCGCTCGACGAATTCCCCGACCTGCCGGCTTTCCTCGAACACGTCTCGCTGGTGATGGATGTCGGGGACGGCGAGGCCGAGGCGCGCGTCTCGATCATGACGCTGCACGCCGCCAAGGGGCTGGAATTCGACACGGTCTTCCTGCCCGGCTGGGAGGAAGGGCTGTTCCCGAACCAGCGCGCCCTCGACGAGAGTGGCCGCGCCGGGCTGGAGGAGGAGCGCCGCCTCGCCCATGTCGGCCTGACCCGCGCCCGCAAGAAGCTGAAGCTCTATTTCGCCTCGAACCGCCGCATCCACGGCCTCTGGCAGACCAGCCTGCCCTCCCGCTTCATCGACGAATTGCCGGAGGAGCATGTCGAGGTCGAGCAGGCCCCGACCAGCTATTCGCAGGGCGGCTATGGCGCCTCGCGTTTCGACCGGATGGAGAGCTTCGGCTCGAGCTACAACACGCCGGGCTGGCAGCGCGCGCAGGAGAACCGGGCGAAGAACAGCGGCGGTGGCAGCGGCTTCTCCGAGAGCGGCCGCGGCTTCGGCCAGGGCAATTTCGGCGGCTCCTCACGCCAGCGCGGTCCGCGGCTGATCGAAGGCGAGCTGACGGCGAAATCCTCAGGCGAATCCGCCTATGGCGAGGGCGCCCGCGTCTTCCACGTCAAGTTCGGCCCCGGCTCCGTCGCCAGCGTCGACGGCAACAAGCTGACGGTCGACTTCGACAAGGCCGGCCGGAAGATGGTGCTGGATAGCTTCGTGCAGAAGGCGGGGTAGCGACCGAGGCCTGTGGAGAGCGGGTATAGCTGATTTGTCCACAGGCATTCGCTAGTTTTCACCTGAATCGAGTTCGCCCCAACCGATATGTGTATTGGGTCGAATGCGAATCAGTTGGACCCGATGCTCAACAACAGCCGCGACATCATTAACCGCCTCGAAAGCGAGGGCTGGGAATGTATGCGCGTCACAGGCTCGCACCATGTCTTCAAAAAGCCGGGTGCCCGTGACACTATCGTGGTACCGCATCCGAAGAAGAGTTTCGGACCCGGTCTCGTGTTGAAGATTTACAAGCAGGCAGGCTGGCCGCGCGACTGACATGACCTATTACGTCGCCATCATCGAGGATGCAGGCCCCGACCATGCCGTCGGCGTCTGGTTTCCCGATCTGCCCGGCTGCTTCGCGGCCGGCGATACGCTGGATGAAGCCTTGCTCAACGCTCCGGAAGCCATTGCACTCTGGATCGAAGCCCAAGGCGGCCCGGCACCCCACGCTCGCACTCCCAGCGCATTGCGCGGCGATCCCGAGACCTCCGCGGACATGGCGATGCATGCCATCGCTCTGATCCCGGCGCCCGGCCTATCGTTGCAGCCAGCGGCGGAGTAGAAGCGGCTCATCCTTGCCGCAGCTCCAGCGATGCGACCGACCATGCCTCCCGAAATCACCCTCACCGACGCCGAAGACGACGCCTTTCGCAAGCTGCTCGGCGAAGGTCTGAAAGGCTACAACGACGAGGCGATCGGCCTGCACGATCGCCAGGAACTGCAGATCCGCATCACCGATCCCGAGACGGGCAAGCCGGTCGGCGGGCTTGTCGGCCGCACTTCGCTCGGCGTGCTCTTCATCGACACCGTCTACCTGCCGAAAAGCCTGCGCGGCACCGGCATCGGCAGCCACATCCTCGCCATGGCCGAGGAGGAAGGGCGCCGGCGCGGCTGCAGCAAGGCCGTGCTCTTCACCATCAGCTTCCAGGCGCCCGAGTTCTACAAGAAGCTCGGCTGGCAGGTTTTCGGCGAGATCGCCCCGAAGCCGCCGGGCGCGACCCGGATCTACCTGACCAAGGACCTCTGAGCGCTCAGGCGCCGTCCAACCGGCAATCGGCTCGAAAAGGTGACATGACGATGCAGGCAAAGGGTCTTGCAGGTCGGCGGGCCGTGATCACCGACGCCGGGCGCGGGCTGGGCGCGGCACTTGCCATTGCGCTGGCCGAGGCCGGAAGCAGCGTCGTGCTCTGCGGCCGCAATCCAGCCGGATTGTCGGATACCGCGGCGATCATTCGCGAACGAACGGGTAGCGAGCCGCGCCGCGTCGCGCTCGATCTCGCCGATCCCGCCAACGTCGAAGCTGCCGGCCGAAAGCTCGCCGACGGTGAGGGTATCGACATCCTCATCAACAATGGCGCGATGTGGCTGGAGGGCGCGAAACCGCCTATTCCGCCGAGGAAGTGCTCGGCGTCGTCAACGCGGCGGTTTCTGGCACCTTCCTGCTGACACAGGCCCTGCTGCCGACGCTGCGGCGTTCGAGCTGCCCGGACATCGTCACTATCGGCTCGATCAGCGGCCTGTCTCAGGCCACCGCAGCGATGTTCAGCGAGCAGACAACCCGGTTCCGGCCCTGCATCTTCGCGCGGTAGAGCTGTGCGTCGGCCTCGGCGATCAATCGCTCGATCGTGGTGCCGCCGGTCCAGCCGGCGGCGCCGATGCTCACCGTCAGGTTGACCGGCTCGCCACCGGGAGCCTCGATCCGGAGACGCCGAACCGCATCGAGAACCTGCTTCGCAACGGCCTGCGCCTCCGTCAGGGCGGTTCGCGGGAGATAGACCGCAAACTCCTCGCCGCCGAGCCGGCCGGACAAGCCGCCCTCGCCCACTGCGCCCGTGATCGCTTGCGCCAGCCTCCTCAGGGCATCGTCGCCGACAGGATGGCCGAAGCGATCGTTGACCTGCTTGAAATGATCGGCGTCGATGAAAAGCAGCGTTCCCTTGCCACCCGGCGCCATCGCCTGCTCCAGATCGGCGAGAAAGCTTTCGCGGTTCAAAAGCCCGGTCAGGCCGTCGCGGCGGGCCCTTTCCAGCAAAGCCTCATGCGCCGCCGACAGTTCGCCGTGCAGCCGCTCGATCTCGCCATGGGCGTCCTTCAGGCGCTGCGCCTGCCGGAATTGCCAGGCGCTCGCCGGCCAGGCGATCAGCAACGGACAGAGAATGCACATCAGCCAGGCCGTGCCGTCCACGACCCCACCGAGCATCGGCACGACGGTCAGCGCCAGACCGAGCGAAGCCGCGATCGACAGCAAAGTCGCGAGGCTTGCCTTCAGGATGATCGCGCGCGTCGAGGCCGTCATGGCCTGCGGGTAGCAGGGAATGCTGAACGCAGGGTTTAGCAGCGCCGGCTCCGGCCATTTCCGATGACAGCGGCGGGTGCGCCTGCTAAGGCCACCGCATGCGCGAAGGCCTCCTGCCAGCGACGGTCGCGACCGTCCTCGAACTCTCCACCTCGGGCGAACAGGCCCGGGCCCTCACCGAATTGCTGGGCGAGATCTTCGATCCCACCGAGACGGCGATCTCCGCCTTCGAGGTCGCGGACGGGATCACCACGCTCTCGATGAACATCCCATGGAAGGTCGAGATCTATTTCGCCAACCCGCCCGACGAGGACGCGGTGCGCGACCTGCTGCGCCCGATCGTCGGCGAGCTCGTCGACAACACGCCCTTCACCACCGTCAACACCAAGGACTGGGTCGCCAACAGTCTCGACGGGCTGAAGCCCGTCCGCGCCGGCCGCGTCCTCGTCCATGGCGCGCATGACCGGCACGTCGTCCGCACCAACGATGTCGCGATCGAGATCGAGGCCGCGCTCGCCTTTGGCACGGGCCATCACGGCACGACCGCCGGCTGCCTGCTCGCGCTCGATGCCGAACTGAAGAAGCGCCGGCCGCGCCATGGCATCGATATCGGCACCGGCACCGGCATTCTCGGACTGGCGCTCGCCAAGCAGATCAAGCGCAAGGTCGTCGCCGGCGATATCGACGCCGTCGCGGTCGAGGTCTCAGCCCATAACGCCCGGCTCAACCACGCGCCGAACGCGCTCGATCTCTATGTCGCGCCGGGCCTGCGCCATGCCAAGGCCTGGCGCCCCGGCCATTTCGATTTCGTCTTCGCCAATATCCTGGCCGGCCCGCTGAAGCGGCTCGCTCCATCGATCGCGCGCGTGCTCTCGTCCGACGGCACGTTGATCCTGTCGGGCCTGCTGGCGATGGACGTCGCCGGCGTGGCCTCGGCCTACCGGCATCAGGGCGTCTATCTCGCCAGCCATTCGCTCCGCGAAGGCTGGGCGACGCTGGTCATGAAAAAAGGCGGCGCAGCCCCGAGGCCGCGCCGCCTTGCCTGACCTCCGGCGCCCCCTAGGGAAGCGCGAGATCGTTACTCGTTCGGCTCAGAAGCCGATATAGCCGTACTTCTTCTCGGCATCGGCCTGCAGGCTGCGGGCATCGTGCCAGACGGCGGCGGTGAACTTCGCGGCATCGGCGATCTGTTCGTAGATGTGCTTGATGATGGCGATCATGGTGATGGTCCTCAAAGGGTGTCAGCTGCGCGGCTCAAGGCCGCAGCGGCGTGAATTCAGCGGCTGAAAGGCAGCGCAACGTCGCTCGACAGCGTCGCGGACGGGTAGCCGCCCAGCACGAGTTCTGCCTCGTTGACGAGCAGGTTGCGGGCGCGCAGCTCGCGGGCTGCGGAGCGCGCACGGCTCACGACGAGCGCGGCATAGAAGCGCTGCATCAGGCCCGGCTTGCTGGCGCGGGCTTCGCCATGGCTCCGGCCCGGTACGGGCAGCACGTCGGCATTGTTCAACACATAGGTCATGGGTCTATCTCCGAAAAACGAAGGACAGTCCCGGTCGCTTCCTCGTTCTCTTATGCGACTAAGGTGGGATCATTTCGCATTTGCGAGAAGATATGTTCGCATATGCAAGATATGCAAAAAACGCATGCGATCCGTCCATATCCATTAATATTTGCGTAGATTGCATAACCAATCGGCACAATGCGGAGCAGCAAGGCAGCACCGTCCCACCGAACGGGCAGTGCCTCGCCCACGCATTTGCGCTGGCGCTTTCGCGGACGCGAGGCGACGATGCGGCAACCTAAGCCGGACCTTGCCATGACCGATTCGACCCTGCCGACCTGCCGTTTCCAGTCCTTTTCCGAGCCGAGCGACCCGAAGCTGGTTGCGGGCCGCGTCGCCGCCCTGCGCAAGGCTCTTGCCGCGCAAGGGCTCGACGGCTTCGTCGTCCCGCGCGCCGACGAACATCAGGGCGAATATGTCCCGGCCCATATGGCCCGCCTCGCCTGGCTGACCGGCTTCACCGGCTCGGCCGGCAATGCCGTCGTTCTGGCCGACAAGGCGGCGCTGATCGTCGACGGCCGCTACACCATCCAGTCGGCCGAGCAGACCGACACCGCGATCGTTCCGCCGGTCCGCATGGAAGAGACGCCGCTGGAGCGCTGGGTCGAGCAGAATCTGCCGGCCGGCGGCAAGCTCGGCTACGATCCCTGGCTTCATACGGTGGATGGCCTCGCCCGGCTCGAAAAGGCTACGGCCGCAGCTGGCGGCAGCCTCATTGCCGTCAAGGCCAACCCGATCGACGCGCTCTGGAGCGACCGCCCTGCACCGCCGACGGCGCCGGTCAAGGCGCATCCGGCCGCCTTCGCCGGCGAGGACAGCGTCTCGAAGCTCGCCCGCATCCAGAAGGCGCTGACTGAAGCCAAGGTCGACGCGCTCGTCGTCTCCGATCCCCATGCGCTGGCCTGGGTCTTCAACATCCGCGGCGGCGATGTCGAGCACACCCCTCTCCCGCTCGGCTATTCCATCGTCCCGCGCGAGGGCCGGCCGACCGTCTTCCTTGCGCCCGAGAAGATCACCAACGAGGCGGGCGATGCGATCGGCGCCGTTGGCGAGATCGCCTCTCCAGCCGATCTCGACAAGCAGATCGCCAGGCTCGGCGCAGCCAAGGCCAAGGTCAGGCTCGACGCCACGACCGCCGCCTCCGCGCTCGCGACCCTGATCCGCGAGGCCGGCGGCACGCCCGATACCGGCACGGACCCGATCGCCCTGATGAAGGCGCGCAAGAACGCGGCCGAGCTCGACGGCGCCCGCAAGGCCCATCTCCGCGACGGCGCCGTCATGGTGCGCTACCTCTCCTGGCTGGCGCGCGAGGCGCCGAAGGGCGGCCTGACCGAGATCGACGCGGTGGCCGCGCTCGAGGCCGAGCGGCTCAAGACCGGCCTGCTCAAGGACGTCTCCTTCACCACCATTGCCGGCGCCGGCCCCAATGCCGCCTTGCCGCATTACCGCGTCAGCGAGGCGAGCAACCGCAAGCTGGAGCCCGGCATCTTCCTGGTCGATTCAGGCGGCCAATACGAGGACGGCACCACCGACATCACCCGTACCATGGTGATCGGCGCGCCGACGGCCGAGATGCGGGACCGCTATACCCGCGTGCTCAAAGGCCATGTTGCGATCTCACGACTGGTCTTCGTCAAGGGCACCTCGGGCGCGCAGCTCGATGCCTTCGCGCGGCTGCCGCTCTGGCAGGGCGGCTTCGATTTCGACCACGGCACCGGCCATGGCGTCGGCAGCTATCTCTCGGTGCACGAGGGACCGCAGCGCCTCTCCAAGCTCGGCACCACGCCATTGGAGCCGGGCATGATCCTCTCCAACGAGCCCGGCTACTATAAGCAGGGCGAGTACGGCATCCGCATCGAGAACCTGATCGTCGTCGAGGAGCGCCAGATCCCCGGCGCCGAGCGGACGATCTACGGCTTCGAGACGATCACCTGGTGCCCCTATGAGCGCGCCCTGATCGAGAAGAGCATGCTCGATGCCGGCGAAATCGCCTGGATCGACGCCTATCACGCCAAGGTTTGGGAGAAGCTCTCGCCGCAGGTCGAGGGCGAGGCGAAGCTGTGGCTGGAAGCGGCCTGCCGGCCGCTGTGAAGCGCCTCTACCGCGAGAAAAATTGCCGCATCGCGGTTGGAACCACCATTGTCATTCCGGGGCTTCGCGCAGCGAAGAACCCGGAACCCACGACCGGGTGAGATATCTTATGTTCAGTGGCCGGCGGCTCACCTAGTCGTGGGTTCCGGGTTCGCGCCTAAAGGCGCGCCCCGGAATGACGGGAGTGGTCACGAGGTGCTCAGGGCTCAAGCCCGAGCATGACGGTGCACTAAAGCACCATCCTGAACCCGACCACCGCCACCACGCCAACCGCGACCACCCCCAGCAACGGCAGCCGCGTCGCGGCGAGCGCCGTGACCGCCGCCGCCGCCGTCTCGGCCCAGCCGGTGGCAAGCGCGCTCGGCGCGATCACCGCGATCAGCACGGCGGGCGGGATCGCGTCGAAGGCGGCCTGCGCCCGTGGCGAGAGGCTGAGCCGCCCGGCCAGCGCCAGCCCGGCGACGCGCGTGAAGTAGGTCACGATCGCCATGCCGAGGAAGGCGAGGAGATTGATCGGGTCGACGCTCACGCCTCGGCCTCCTTCGTCACCGGCCGCTCCTCGGCGCCGGCCGCAAGCCAGGCCGCCAGCAAGCCGCACAAAGCTCCCGCCGCGACATGCCAGGGCGGTCCGGCCAGGCGATAGGTCACGGCCGAGGCGATGCCGGCGGCAGCGACCGTCCAGAACGTCACCCGCCCCTTCCAGAAGGCGGCGACAAGCGCGATGAACAGCGCCGTGAAGGCAAAATCGGCACCGAGCCGCTTGGGATCGCCCAGCACCGCGCCGACCATGGCGCCAAGCGTCGAGTTGATCAGCCAGCCCGCGACGAAGGGGATGACCATCGCGAACCAATAGGCCGGCGTCAGGCGGTGGGTGCGGGCGCGCTTCTCGGCCAGCGCCCAGTTCTCGTCGGCCATGTAGTAGAGGCCGAGGAATTTCTGCCAGCGGCTGAAGCCCTGGAGCTTGGGCGCCAGCGATGCGCCCATCAGCACATGGCGCGCATTGATCAGCAGCGTCGAGAACACCAGCGCGGCGACCGGCGCCGGGCTCGCCCAGAGCTCGATCGCGGCAAACTGCGCCCCGCCGGCGAAGACCATGATGCTCATCAGGAAGACTTCGAAGGGTGAGAGCCCCTTGCTGGCCGCGACCGCGCCGAAGAGCAGGCCGATCGGCGCCGCAGCCACCGCAGCCGGCCAGATATCGTTCAGGCCGCGCCTGATGTCGTCACGCATCGTGGACATGGATTATCGGTTCTCTTGAAGCTCGTCATTCAGCCGGCATGCGCCGCGCGAAAGGCGCCGGGCGTGACCCCGAGCCGCGCCTTGAAGGCCCGCGTCAGGTGCGGCTGATCGCAGAAGCCCGTTGCCGCTGCGACCTCGCCCAGGCTCTCGCCGCGCCGCAATCGCTCGCGCGCCCGCCGGACCCTGACATCGATGAGATAGGCATGTGGCGTCAGGCCGGTCTCGCGGCGGAAGGCCCGGATCAGATGGTGCCGAGGCAGTCCCGCAAGCTGCGCAAGGTCGGCCAGCGACAGGTCTTCCTCGTAGCGCGCCTCGATCGCCCGGCGCGTGCGCGCGACCGGTCCGTCCTCGCGCCCGACCGCCTGCACGGTCAGATCGGCATGGCGCGCCAGCATATGGGCATAAGCGCGTAGCAGAGCTTCCTCGCCCGCCAACGCGTCGGTGCCTTCCTCCAACAAGCGATGCGCGGCGCTGAACAGGGCGGCACCAACTGGGTCCTGCACGACGGGATCGCAGAAGAACGGCGTGCCGACAGCCTCGTTCCCGGTCAGCGACGCCGCGATCTCCTGCATCAGTTCGACGGAGGGGTAGCTCATTCGGTAGCGATAGCCGCCCTCGCTCGGCGCGCCGTCATGGACGTCGAGCGGGTGGTTCATCACGATGTCGCCGGGGCCGGCATAGAGCTTCTGCCCGCGCGCATGCCAGACTTCGCAGCCCATCTCGATCGTGCCGATCGCATAGGTGTCATGGGCATGCGGCGCGTAGGCATGAGTGCGGAAGGTCGCGGCGAGGAATTCGAGCCCGTCGAAACGGCGCGCGGCGAACAGATGCGCGCTCTCCCCCGCCCTGAGCGGGGTCTCCAGCAAGGCCTGTTCCTGCGAGATCGACTGCATGCCCAAAGATAGCGCAGAAGCCCGCCATACTGTCTTGAAGAAAAGTGATCGGGCGCATCACGCGCCCGATCGATCTACCACTCTTGAGTGAGGCTTCAGAGCGCGTGCGTAACCGCGCCCGCGCCGATCCGCTCGGGGCTCTTCGAGCCCAGCAGCAGTACCCCCGCCCCGCCGACCAACGTCGCAATCGTGGCATAGGCGATGACGCCGAGCGTCCCGAAGCCATCGACCAGCAGGCCGCCGAAGATGGCTCCGCTCGCAATCGCGATCTGGAAGGCGGCGACGATCAGACCGCCCGCCGACTCGGCCTCGTCCTCGGGCGCGACCCGCACCAGCCAGGTCTGGAAGCCGACGGGCAATGCACCGAAGGCGAAGCCCCAAAGCCCGACCGCAACGGCAGACGCGATCGGCGACGCGCCGACGAAGAGCAGGCTCACGCCCACCAGCGCGATCAGGAAGGCGCCGAAGATCACCGAGGCCTTGGCGCTGCGCGCCGTGATCGCCCCACCCGCGAAATTCCCGAGGAAGCCACCGACGCCATAGGCCAGCAGGACGAGCGAGATCGCCTCGACCGACAGCTTGGGGATCTGCTCCAGGAACGGACGGACATAGGTGAAGCCCGCGAAATGCCCGGAGATCACCACGACGATGCCGGCGAGAACGAGCGCGATGCTGGGCTGGCCGAGCAGGCGGAACAGCGTGCGGATATCGGGCGAGCCGCGCGCCGGCAGCCGCGGCAGCACCGCGATCTGCACGACGAGCGTCGCGACGCCGACCAGCGCCGAGAGCCAGAACACGAAGCGCCAGCCCATCACGTTGCCGAGATAGGCGCCGATCGGCGCGGCGCTGACGGTGGCAAGCGAGACGCCGGCGAAGATCAGCGACATCGCCTTGGGCAACACGCTGGGCGGCACGAGGCGCATCGCGGTCGCCGCGACCATCGACCAGAAGGCGCCGAGCCCGATGCCGAGCAGGACGCGGGCGAAGAGCAGCGTCGTCAGGTTGGTGGCGACGGCAGCGATGACGCTGGAGACGATCAGCAGGCCGGTCAGCGACCAGATCACGATGCGCCGGTCGATGCCGCGCGTCACGATGGCCGCGGCGAGACCGGCAATGGCGCCGACAACGGCGGTCGCGGTCACCGCCTGCCCGGCCGCGCCGACGGAGACGCCGACATCGGCGGCCATCGGGGTGAGCAGGCTCGCCGGCAGGAACTCGGCCGTGACGAGGCCGAAGACGCCGAAGGTCAGGGATGTGACGGCCGCCCAGGCCGGCTTGTCGCGGGCCTCCTCGGCTGTATCGTCGAATTCAAGTGCAGTGGCAGACAGGGAATCTGACATGGGGTTCTCCATGAGGTGGCCGGAAGATGGGCGTGGCTCCATGGAGTTTCCATGCTATATCATCCGCATCTCATGACCGTTCGTCCAGGATTGCCATGACCGCTTCGACCGACCACCTGACCGAGATGCTCCGGGGCCTGAGGCTCGACGGCGTCGATTACAGCCGCTGCCAGTTGGCCGCGCCCTGGGGCGTCGCCTTTCCGCCGACCCATCAGGCCTATTTCCATTTCATCTCGCGCGGCAGCTGCTGGCTGAAGACGCCGGCCGGCGAATGGCTAGAGCTTGCCGATGGCGATGCCGTGCTGTTGCCGCGCGGCGGCGGCCATGTCCTGGCCAGCTCGCCCAAGGCCCTCGCCTCCCCGCCCTGCGAGTGCCGGGTGCTGGAGGCCTATGGCAATATCTTCGACGTCGAGGGCGGCGGCACGGGCGAGCATATGCTGCTCTTCACCGGCCGCATGACCTTCAATGTCGATCTCGACCACCCGCTCCTGCGCCTGATGCCCGACCTGATGCGGATGAGCGATTTCATCGCCGACGAGCCGGGGGTCCCGCATCTGCTGGAGGCGATGGGGCGCGAGGTCATGCTGGACCGCGTCGGGGCCGGCGGCATTCTCGCCCGTCTCGCCGATGTGCTGGCCGCCGCGATCATCCGCGCCTGGGTCGAGCGCGGCTGCGGCGCCGCCAAGGGCTGGGTCGCGGCGGCGCGCTGCCCGACGATCGGCAAGGTGCTGGCGGCGATCCACGCCCATCCCGAGACAGACTGGACCGTGGAGAGCCTCGCCGAACTGATGGGGGCCTCGCGCTCCGGCTTCGCGGAGCGCTTCGCCGAGGTCGTCGGCGAGACGCCGGCCCGCTATGTCGCGCAGGTGCGGATGCATCAGGCAAGGCAATGGCTCGCCCGCGACAAGCTGCGGATCGGAGTGGTGGCGCAGCGCCTCGGCTACGAGTCCGAAGCCTCGTTCAGCCGCGCCTTCAAGCGCATCACGGGGCTGGCGCCGAGCCAGGTGCGGACCGCGGGCGAAGCGGCGCCGGCCGCGATGTTCACACCGACGGCGGAGGCGGCAGAATAGACCTCAGCCGCCGACTAGATCGAACCAGCCGGCCTCGTCGATCACCTCGACGCCGTGCTTGGCGGCATCCTTGAGCTTCGACCCCGCCCCCGGCCCGGCGACGAGCAGATCCGTCTTCGACGAGACCGAGCCCGCGACCTTGGCGCCGAGCCGCTCGGCCATCGCCTTCGCCTCATCGCGCGTCATCCGTTCCAGCGCGCCGGTGAAGACCACGATCTTGCCGGCGACGGGACTGGCCGAGGCCACCGCTTCCAGCGGCTGCGGCGAGACCTGCGCCAGCAGCCGGTCGAGCAGTTCCTCGTTATGCGGCTCGCCGAAGAATTCGACGAGAGCCTCGACCACGGTCGGGCCGACGCTGTCGATGGCGCCGAGTTCCTGTCGCTCCGGCGAGGCCTCGTCGGCGGCGGCGATACCGGCCGCCCGCAGCGCCTCGAACGAACCATAGTGCCGCGCCAGCAGACGCGCCGTCGTCTCGCCGATATGGCGGATGCCGAGGCCGAAGATGAAGCGGTTGAGCGGCGGACTACGCCGGTCCTCGATCGCGTCGAAGAGCTTCTTGGCGCTGACGGCGCCGAAGCCTTCCTTGTCCTTGAGCTTCTTCAGGTTCGCCGCATCGCGCGTGGCCAGCGTGAAGATATCCGCCGGCTCCCTGACGGGAAGCTCGGGATCGGCATGGAAGAACTCGATCTGCTTGTCGCCGAGCCCGTCGATATCCAACGCGTCGCGCGAGACGAAATGCTTGAGCCGCTCGACCGCCTGCGCCGGGCAGATCAGGCCGCCGGTGCAGCGGCGGATGGCGTCCTCCTTGCCGCTGCGTGGATTGAGCTCGCGCGTCGCATGGCTGCCGCAGGCCGGGCAGAGCGTCGGGAACTCGTAGGGCTTCGAATCCGCCGGCCGCTTGGCGAGATCGACCGCCTCGACGCGCGGGATGACGTCCCCAGCCCGTTTCACCGTCACCGTGTCGCCGATGCGGATATCGGTGCCATCACGGATCGGCAGCCCCTTGGAATCGAAGCCGCGGATATAGTCCTCGTTATGCAGTGTCGCATTGGTCACGACGACGCCGCCGACCGTCACCGGCTTCAGGCGCGCCACCGGCGAAAGCGCGCCGGTGCGGCCGACCTGGATGTCGATCGCCTCCAGCACAGTCGTCGCCAGCTCCGCCGGGAACTTATGCGCGATCGCCCAGCGCGGCGCCCGCGAGACGAAACCGAGCCTGCCTTGCAGCGCGAGATCGTCGACCTTGTAGACCACGCCGTCGATATCGTAGCCGAGCGTCGCGCGCTGGCTCTCGATCAGCCGGTACTGCGCGATCAGTTCCGCGACGCTCTCGCAGTGCTTCATCAGCGGGTTGGTGCGGAAGCCCCAGCGCCTGAACGCCTCGACGACGCCAAACTGCGTCGGCGCAGGCAGGACCGGCATCTCGCCCCAGGCATAGGCGAAGAAACGCAAGGGTCGCGCGGCGGTGACGCTGACATCGAGCTGGCGCAGCGAGCCCGCCGCCGCATTGCGCGGATTGGCGAATTCCGGCAGCCCCTTCTCGCGCTGGCGCTCATTGATGGCCGCGAAATCGGCGTGTCCCAGATAGACCTCGCCGCGCACCTCGGCGATCTCAGGCACATCCGGCCCTGCCAGCGTGCCGGGGATTTCGGAAATGGTGCGGGCGTTCAGCGTGACATCCTCGCCCTCCTCGCCATCGCCGCGCGTCGCGGCCGCAACCAGCTCGCCCTTCTCGTAGCGCAAGGACAGCGAGAGCCCGTCGATCTTCGGCTCGGCGGTGAAGGCGATGCCGTCTTCCTCCTTGCGGCCGAGAAAGCGGTAAACGCGGCCGACGAACTCGGCGACCGCCTCGTCGGAGAAGGCATTGTCGAGCGAGAGCATCGGCACGCGATGGCGGATCTTGGCGAACTTGCCTGACGGCCTGGCACCAACCTTGGCACTGACGTCGCTTTCCTGCTTCAGCGCCGGAAAGGCCTCCTCCAGCGCAACGAGCCGGCGACGCTTCGCGTCATAGGCCGCGTCGTCCATGATCGGCTGGTCGTCCTGGAAATAGGCATCGTTCGCGGCCTGAACTTCGGCAGCCAGCAGCTTGTGCTCGGCCTTCGCCTTGCGCGGCGTCAGCTCCGCGATCGGCGTTTCGGAGGGGGCGGAATCTGCGGCGTCGCTCATGGCAAACCATTAGGCGAGATGATCGTGACGAGAAAGGGCAGGAACCGACGCCCTCGCGCCGCTGCTCCCAAAGCCTCACCCCACCAAAAGAACGCGGGTCATCCCGGGCGACCGCAGGGAGACCCGGTATCCATTCCGGAGCATGTCTCGGTGGAGTTCCAGAATGGATCCCGGATCTCCGCTTCGCTCCGTCCGGGATGACCTCGCATGAGGAAATCGGAGGGCGGCTTCTCACATCCGCGCGAAGGCCTTGCGACAAACCGGGCTTTCGCGCGTATAGTTCGGGAACTGGGAATTGGAAGCTCGACGCCGCCGGCCGTTGACGCCAAGGATCATGTCGACAGCCATAGGGCGAACCGGGCCGGAACCGGGAGACACGCCATGGCCAATCTCGACGGCACAGTTCATGACATTGCCGCCCTCTCGCAGCCGCGCGTCAGGACCATCACGACACGGGACCTGACCGAGGCACTGCTGCGCGGCTGGGAGGATTTCAAGGCGCAGCCGAGCCACCTCGTCTTCATCGCCCTGATCTACCCCATCGCCGGCATCCTGCTGGCGCAGCTCACCGTGAGCTACAATATCTTCCCCCTGCTCTTCCCGCTGCTCTCGGGCTTCGCCCTGCTCGGCCCCTTCGCCGCGATCGGGCTCTACGAGATCAGCCGCCGACGCGAGAAGGGCATGGACTCGTCCTGGCTCCACGCCTTCGCCGTGCTGCGCTCGCGCTCGATCGGACAGATCGCCCTGCTCGGCGGAATGCTGACCGGGCTCTTCCTGGCCTGGCTGTTCAGCGCCTGGTTCCTCTATCGCGGCATCCTCGGCCTGCCGGCCGATGTCTCGACCACCGACTTCCTGCGTGCCGTGTTCACGACCGCGGACGGCTGGACCATGATCGTGATCGGCAATGCGATCGGCCTGCTGATGGCGATCCTCGCCTTCTCGATCTCGGTCGTATCCTTCCCGCTGATCATCGACCGGCATGTCGATGCGCCGACAGCGATCCGCACCTCGATCGCCGCCGTCGAGACCAATCCGCGTGTGATGATGATCTGGGGCCTGATGGTGACCGGATTGCTGGTGCTCGGCTGCCTGCCGATGCTGGTCGGTCTGACGGTGGTCATGCCGGTGCTCGGCCATGCTACCTGGCATCTCTACCGCAAGGTCGTCGGCTGAGAGTACAACCGTCATTCTCGGGCGAAGCAGAGCTTCGAACCCGAAGAATCTCATGACGAGAAGGAGCCGGCTTCCGGGATGCCCCGGGGCTCAAGCCCGAGCATGACGCCGCGCCTGCATCCCGGCTCCCACCGGGAACCTTGGCCCTCAAGCCGGGTTCACCTCCTGCCAGATCGGGCCGCAAGGCTCCATTCAGCCAGGGGGTTTTTCATGAACAACATCATTTATCTGGTCGGCCTCGTCGTGGTCGTGCTCGCCATCCTGTCCTTCCTCGGCTTGCGTTGAGGACGGAAATCGGGCGAACGTCCACCCGCAGGCGGCAACGCTCGAAACGCGCATTCTTCAAAGAAAAAAACGCCGATCTCCCGAGCTTGACCCAGGAAATCGGCGCTTTTGTGTAAAGCTGAAGCCTCAGCCGCGAGGACCACCGCGCGGCTTGCCCTTGCCGAAAGGCTTGCCCCCAGTCGGGCGCCCGCCCTCGGGCTTGCCGGCGAAAGGCTTGCCCTTCCCGGCAAACGGCTTCTTGAAACCACCGGGCTTGCCATCATCGCGGCGCGGCGGGCGCGCGTCGTCGCGCGGGGGCCTGCTGTCGGCGCGATAAGGCTGGCGGTCATCGCCCCGCGGCGCGCGTTGGTTCGCGTCCCGAGGCTCGAATCGCGGCCGCTGCGGCCTGTCCTCGGCAGCCTGATCGTCGCCCCAGCTCCGGCGCGGCGCAGCCGGACGCTCGGCCTTGTCCGAGAAGGACTTGGCCGGGCGGCGCTCCGCTTCGGTCGTCGGCTCGATCACGATCTTGTCGCGATCCGGGATACGGACCGAATCGTAGAAGCGGTCGGCGACATCGGCGTCGATCTCGACCTTGGTCTCGCGGTCGAAGATACGGATCGCGCCGACCTCGTCGCGCGTGATCCGCCCACGGCGGCACAGCATTGGCAAGAGCTGGCGCGGATCGGCGCCCTGCTTGCGGCCGATATCGAGGCGGAACCAGACGGTGTCGCCACGCGGGCCGGCCGGCTTGCGCGGACGCTCGCCATCCTCGCCCTCGTCGCGTCTGGCACCGAACGGGCGCTTGGCGGCGTAATCCTCGTTGGTGCGGGCCGGGCGGCGCTCATCGCGGCCGAAGCCGGGATCGCCAACCTCTTCCGCCGCCGGCAGGCGGGCGCGATAGAGCCGCACCAGCGCAGCGGCAATGTCGCGCGCCTCGCGGCCTGCCATCAGCGCCTCGATCATGCCGGCATCGTCCTCGGAGCCGTCGCCGTTGAGCAGCGGATCGGAAAGCAGGCGCTCCTGGTCGAGAACGCGGATCTCTTCCTCCGTCGGCGGGCCGATCCACTCGGCCTCGACCTTGGCTTCCATCAGCAGGCGCTCGGCCTTGCGGCGGCGCGACTGCGGCACCAGCAGGACGCTCGTGCCCTTGTTGCCGGCGCGACCGGTGCGGCCCGAGCGATGCTGCATCACCTCGGAATCGTTCGGCAGCTCGGCATGGATGACGAGGTCGAGCCCCGGCAGGTCGATGCCGCGCGCGGCGACGTCGGTCGCGACGCAGACCCGCGCCCGGCCGTCGCGCAGCGCCTGCAGCGCGGCGTTGCGCTCGTTCTGGCCGAGTTCGCCGGACAGCGCGACAGAGGTGAAGCCGCGCTCCAGCAGGATCGCCTCGAGATGGCGCACCGCGTTGCGGGTGTTGCAGAAGACCAGCGCCACCGGCGCATTGTGGAAGCGCAGCAGGTTGACGACGGCGAGCTCGGCCTCCTTCGGGAAGACGCGCACGGCCTTGTAGGCGATGTCGGCATGGCCGCGCCGGGTCGCTTCCACCTCGATGCGCAGCGCATCGCGCTGGTAACTCTGGGCGAGCTGCACGATCGCCTTCGGGAAGGTCGCCGAGAACAGCAGGCTGCGGCGGCTCTCGGGCGCGGTCTTCAGGATGTATTCGAGATCGTCGCGGAAGCCGAGATCGAGCATCTCGTCGGCCTCGTCGAGGACGACGGCCTTGAGCGCGGAGACGTCGAGGCGGCGGCGCTCGATATGGTCGCGCAGGCGGCCGGGCGTGCCGACCACGATATGGGCGCCCTCGTCGAGCAGCATCGCCTCGCGACGCGGGTCCATGCCGCCGACGCAGGAGATCACCCGCGCACCGGTCTGGGCATAGAGCCAGGCGAGTTCGCGCTGCACCTGCAAGGCGAGCTCGCGCGTCGGCGCGATGATCAGGGCCAGCGGCTCAGCCGCAGGGCCGAGCTTCTCGGCCGTGCCCAGCAGGGTTTCGCCGATGGCGAGGCCATAGGCGATGGTCTTGCCGGAGCCGGTCTGCGAGGAGACCAGCAGGTCGCGCCCGCGGGCGGCGTCCTCGATGACGGCGCTCTGCACCGGCGTCGGGTCGGAATAATTGCGATCGGCGAGCGCGCGCGCGAGCGGCGGGCTCGTGAGAGAAAAGGACATGCGATAACGGCCTAAAGGTTTGCGGCGTAAGACAAATGAACGGCGCGAAGCGTGGGCGATGGGTTCAGGCGGCACTAGACAATCGGACTGAAAAGCGGAATGCGCATTTCAGAAAATCCGATGCCAAAACAAATAATTAGATCGCCCCCAAGAGGCGTCCAGCAGGACGCATGGCGATCTAACGGGCAGCTGCACCATCGGATGACAGCGGCTCATAAAGCAAAGCGATACAAAAGGAAATGCGGCATTCCCGCGCCCCGCGCAGGGCTGAGCCGGGCCGGACGCGCCTTGCCGGCAAGGTAGCGGCCCGACTAGCTTCCCGACCTCACCCGATGCTCGCGACGCCAAAGCGGAGAACAGCCCATGGTCCAGCACGCTCGCCGCATCGGCGCCTACGAGGTTTCCATCCTGCATGACGGCGTCTTCGAAGCGCCCCTTGATGTACTGATCCATGCCGATGGCGAGGCCGCCCGCGACGAAGCTGTCGCGCGCTGGGGCAAGCCGAAGGTCAGCATCACTGTGAACTGCTTTGCCCTGAAGGGCCCAGACGGCATCACCCTGATCGATGCCGGCACCGGCCCGTCTTGGGGCGCCGCAATGGGCCATGCCCCGGCCTCGATGGCGGCTGCAGGCATCGCGCCCAAAGACGTCGCCCACGTCCTGATCACGCATCTCCACGGCGATCACGCGCTCGGCCTGTTCGGCGGCGACAAGCCCTTTTTTCCGAAGGCCGAAATCATCGTGCCCGAGGCCGATTTCGGCTTCTACGGCGATGAGGCCAACCGCGCACGGACACCGGAGAGGAAGCAGGGCGCCTTCGCCATCACCGCAACGCTGAAGAAGCTCTATGCCGGCCGCATCTGCTCGGTTCCAGCCGGCGAAGCTCATCCAGGCATCGCGCTGATCCCCCTGCCCGGGCACACTTTCGGCCATAGCGGCTATCTGATCGAGGGCGAAGGCGAAAGCCTGCTGCTTTGGGGCGATGCGCTGCACCTCTCCGATCTGCAGGCCTCCGACCCGGATGTCGGCTTCGTCTATGATTTCGACGCAGCGACCGCTCTCGCCTCCCGGCGTGGCATCCTGGAGCGCGCCGCGCATGAGAACTGGCTCGTCTCCGGCGGCCATGTCGAGGGCTTCAGGCGGGTTGTGAAGAAGGGCGCCGGCTACGAACTGGTCGCGGCCTGACGGCCCTCAGCCGCGCAAGCCCGCCGCCTGCAGCAGGCGCCCGGCCGCCGCGCGCGCTTCCTCGGTGATCGAAGCGCCGGCCAGCATGCGTGCGATCTCCTCGCGTCGCGCCTGGTCCTCCAGCGCCGTGACCCGCGTCACGGTGCGGGAAGCCTCGCCTTCCCCCGCCGATTTGGCGATCAGGAAATGCTGCCCGGCCTTGGCCGCAACCTGCGGCGCATGCGTCACCGAGATCACCTGCACCTGACCGGCAAGCCGCGCCAGCCGCTCGCCGATCGCGTCGGCCACCGCGCCGCCGACACCCGTATCGATCTCGTCGAAGACCAGCGTCGGGGCCGAACCACGCTCGGCCAGCACAACCTTGAGCGCCAGCATGAAGCGCGAGAGTTCGCCGCCCGAGGCGACCTTCATCATCGGCCCCGGCCGCGTGCCGGGATTGGTCTCGACCCAGAACTCGACCTTGTCGAACCCCTCCGGCCCGCGCGCCGCGGCGTCGCTATCGATCCGGGTGATGAAACGGGCGCGTTCCAGCTTGAGCGGCGGCAATTCGGCCTTCACCGCCGCATCGAGCCTTGCCGCCGCAGCCTGCCGCGCTTCGGACAAGGCCTCCGCCAGCCCGACGAAAGCCGTCTCCGCTTCGCTCAGTTCCGCCTCGAGCCGCGACAGCGACGATTCGCTCTCGTCCAGCGCGGCAAGATCGCTCGCCATTGTCGCCGCCAGAACCGACAGGCCATCGACCGGCACGTCGTATTTGCGACCGGCAGCCCTGAGCGCGAACAAACGCTCCTCGATGCGCTCCTGCTCGCGCGGATCGTATTCGGCCGCGCGGGTCGCGGCGGCGAGCGCCTCGCCGGCTTCCTCCAGCGCCACGATCGCGGTGTTGAGCGCGGCGATCGAAGGATCGACCAGCTCCGGCGCCTGGCTCGCCCGGCGCTCCAACCGGCGCAGCACGGCGGCGAGCGTCGGAATGGCAGAGGATTGCCCGCCCACCGCCTCATAGGCCTCGTTCAGATCGCGCGCGACCTTCTCGGCCTGCATCATGCCCTGGCGAGTGGCGGCCAGCGCGTCCTCCTCGCCGGTCTGTGGCGCGAGCTTGCCGAGTTCGTCCACGGCATGGCGCAGGAAATCCGCTTCCTTGCGTGCGGCTTCCACTCGCAGGCGCTGCGATTGCAGGGCCTGTCGTGCCCGCTTCAGCGTCTCGCTCGCCCCGGCAACCGCCTCGGCCTGCGCTTCCAGCCCGCCGAATCCGTCGAGAATGGTGCGATGCTGCCCCGGATCGGTCAGGGCGCGGTCGTCATGCTGGCCGTGGATCTCGACGATCGCGGCGCCGACCATCCTGAGGATCTGCACCGAGACCGGCTGATCGTTGATGAAGGCGCGGGTGCGTCCATCGGCATATTGCACGCGGCGCAGGATGAGATCGCCGTCGGTATCGATCTCCTGCGCCTGCGCCAGCTTGCGGGCAGGATGGGTCATCGGCAGGTCGAACACGGCGCTGACCTGGCCCTGCGCCTCGCCATGGCGCACGAGCGAGCCGTCGCCGCGCCCGCCGAGCGCCAGCGCGAAGCCGTCGAGCAGGATCGACTTGCCCGCGCCGGTCTCGCCGGTGAGCACGCTCAGCCCCTCATGGAAGCCGAGATCGAGCCGGTCGATCAGGACGATGTCGCGAATCGAGAGCTGCGCCAGCATCGGCGCTCAACCCCGTTTTCGGATCTGGCAGGATCGCCCGTGGCCCGTCATGACAAGGGGCGTCCTATCCCGTCAGAAGCGGTTGATCCCGATGATGCCGCCGACCGTGCGCGAGAAGCCCTGGAAGGCGCGGCTGATATAGGAACCACGATCCTCGCGCGGCTCCAGGCCGCCGCTCTGCAGCAGGGCATAGGAGTCCTTGTACCACGGGCTGTCCGGGAAATTGTGCCCGAGCACGGCCGCCGCCGTCTGCGCCTCGTTGGTGATGCCCATCGCCATATAGACCTCGGTCAGGCGCATCAGCGCCTCCTCGACATGGCGGGTGGTCTGGTACTTGATGATCACTTCGCGGAAGCGGTTTACAGCGCCGGTATAATTGCGCTTCTCAAGATAGTAACGCCCGACATTCATCTCCTTGCCGGCGAGCTGGTCGCGCGCCACCAGGAGCTTCTCCTTGGCGTCGAGCACGTATTCCGACTTCGGATAGGTGGCGATGAGCTGCTCAAGAGCCTGGATCGCCTGGGCGGTCCGCTCCTGATCGCGGGTCGCGTCCGGGATCTGGTTATAATAGGACATCGCCAGGATGTACTGAGCGTAGGCCGCGTCCGGGCTCGCCGGGTTCTGGGCGATGAAGCGCTTGGAGGCGGTGATCGCCTCCTCCCATTTCGACGCCTGGAAATTGGTATAGGCCGTCATCAGCAGGCCCTTGCGGGCATAAGGCGAGAACGGCGAGGTCTTGTCGATGTCCTCGAACTTCTTCGAGGCGCCTTCGCTGTCGCCGTTCTGCAGGCGGGCGAGGCCTTCGTTATAGAGCTTGTCGGCCGGCGTCGGCGGCGTCAGGTCCGGCTTGTAGACCTCGGGCTTGTCGAAGGGGTTGAGCGAGGACAGGGTATCACAGCCGCCGAGCAGCAAGGCGGCGCCCAGCGCAAGAGCGATGCCCCTGCGCGGCGAAAGACCGCGATGAATTGCCGGAAGGCTTTGCCGCGTCACGCTCACGTCGTCGGTCCTCTTTCGATCGTCCCTCGTGCATCGGACCGAAAAGTGGAAGCCACTTTTCGGAACAATCCGATGCCGAAACCAAGGCTGGGTCGCCACCTTGCATCTGGTCGGACGCGTGGCGATCCAGTCTCCGGGAAGCATGCCTTACCTCAGACGCTTCCCCCGCGCCACTGCCGAAAATCGGTTATGACGGGATTCCGCACGGATGCGGCATCTGGGACAAAAACCCGGCGAATGGAAGGCGGAGCAGCCTTGGCCCGCGTTTTAGTGCAGATCCGGCGCGAAGGCGGCCGGCGCGGCGGCAGCCATCTGCACGGCACGCGGCGCCGCGAAAACCGGCTGGGATTCGACGATCGCGAAATTCGCGCGGTCGGCAAACAGCGCCTGAAGGATCTGGACATTCATCCGGTGGCCGCCGCAATAGGAGCGGAACTCGCCGATGATCGGATAGCCGGCGAGCGCGAGATCGCCGATCGCGTCGAGCACCTTGTGGCGCACGAACTCGTCGCCATAGCGCAGGCCCTCGGGGTTGATCACCTTGTCCTCGCCGACGGCGACCGTGTTTTCGAGCGAGGCGCCCTGGGCGAAACCCGCCTTCCAGAGCTGCTCGACATCACGCATGAAGCCGAAGGTGCGGGCCTTCGAGATTTCGCTGGCATAGCCTTGCGCGTCGAGGTCGAAGATCTTGCGCTGGCGGCCGATCACGACGCTGTCGAAATCGATCTCGACATCGAGGCGGAAGCCATGCTCGGCCGGAGCGAGCTCGGCGAAGGCGCGGCCCTGCTCGATGCGGACCGGCTGAAGAACCTTGAGATAGCGGCGCGGCGCGGCGAGCGTCGTCATGCCGGTCGCCTCGATGGCGGCGACGAATTCGCGGGCGCTGCCGTCCATGATCGGCATTTCCGGCCCGTCGATCTCGACCAGCACGTTGTCGAGGCCCATGCCGGCGCAGGCCGACATCAGGTGCTCGATGGTCGAGACCGAGGCCGGGCCACGGTCGCCGATCACGGTGCAGAGTTCGGTGGCGCTGACCTTGGTGTGCTTGGCGTGGATGAGCTGGGGCGGCATGCCCTCGATGCCCGTCCGCAGGAAGACGACGCCGGAATTGGCGCTGGACGGCTTCAGGCAGATGCTGGCGGGAGCGCCGGAATGAACGCCGATGCCGGTCAGGGTCACGGCTGCCCGCAAGGTCGTCTGCCGATCGAAGGTCATTCGGTTATCCAATCCTGATCGCCGGGTTCAGCCTGCCCTCCGCCGAGGCGAAGGTGGCACGGTCCGGCGATGTCTATCCAAGGCCGGCACCGGAGAAGACCCGGCAACGCTGTCGTTCTGATGCGCCGCAAGATAAGCTTTTGAGGCCGCCTCTCAAAATCACGCTTTCTTTCGCTGTGTTACAGCGCCGTCCACGTGGATCGGATCATATAAAGCGCTGAAAGATAAACATTTTCTAACGACGAAAAACCCGCCGCGGCTGCGCCGCGGCGGGTCTTGTTACAGAGCCGTGAGAGGCTTTCAGTCCCGTCAGTTCGCCTGGCGGCGAAGGAAAGCGGGAATCTCGAGATGGTCTTCCTCGCTGGAGCGAGTCGGCGCGGCGCGGCCATGCGGGTCGAGCTGGCCCTGCGCCGGACGCGAGGCCGGCTGCTGCACCGGGCGGCGCATGTACTCGGCATGGGCAGCGCTCGGCGCGGCCGCCTGCGGCATCGGGGCCTGCGGCATCTGGCGGACAGGCGCCGGAGCGGGAGCCATCTCGGCCTCCTCGTCCTTGCGGCCACCGAAACCGACCGAAGCGAGACGCTGCATCAGCGACATGCGCTTCTGTTCGACGGCGCTCGGCGGCTGCGGCGCAGGCTGGGCGCCACGATGCGCGTTGAGCTGGGCCTGACCGGGAGCCGGCAGGTCCTCGACGCGCGGCATGCGGGTCGGGCGAACCACGGCGCGCTCCGGCATCGGCGGGATGAAGCTCTCGTCGAAATGCAGGTGCGGCTCGGCATGGTGGACCGGCTCGGGCGCCGGGGGGGCGGCCATCACCGGGCGCGGCTGCACCGGCTCGATGCGGATGTCCTGCGCGACCTGGGCGATCGGAGCGGGTTCCGGCATCGGCGCGGGGGCGACGCGGGCCGTCTCGATCACGGGCGCCGGCGGGGCAACCGGACGGGCGGTGGCAACCGCGGCGTTGCTGCGCAGGCGGGCCTCGGCCTTCAGGCGCTCGGCGACCTGGGCGATGCGGGCCTCGGTGTCGTCGTTCTCGACCAGCGACGAGATCGGCTTGTCGATGCCGGTCGCGACGACCGAGACGCGCACGGTGCCTTCCAGCGATTCGTCGAAGGTGGCGCCGACGATGATGTTGGCCTCGGAATCGACCTCCTCGCGGATGCGGGTGGCGGCCTCGTCGACCTCATAGAGCTTCATGTCACGCCCGCCGGTGATCGAGATCAGCAGGCCGCGCGCGCCCTTCATCGAGACGTCGTCGAGCAGCGGGTTGTTGATCGCGGCCTGGGCCGCGGTCAGCGCGCGCTTCTCGCCCTGGGCCTCGCCGGTGCCCATCATCGCCTTGCCCATGCCGCGCATCACGGCACGGACGTCGGCGAAATCGAGGTTGATGAGGCCGGGACGGACCATCAGGTCCGTGATGCAGGCGACGCCCGAATAGAGCACCTGGTCGGCCATGCCGAAGGCATCGGCGAAGCCGGTGGTCTCGTTGGCGACGCGGAACAGGTTCTGGTTCGGGATGACGATCAGAGTGTCGACCGCCTCGTTCAGCTCGCCGATGCCGGCTTCAGCCATGCGCATGCGGCGCTGGCCCTCGAACTGGAACGGCTTGGTGACCACGCCGACGGTCAGAATGCCCATGTCGCGGGCGACGCGGGCAATCGCGGGAGCAGCGCCCGTGCCGGTGCCGCCGCCCATGCCGGCGGTGATGAAGACCATGTGGGCGCCCGCCAGATGATCACGGATCTCGTCGATGACCTCCTCGGCCGCCGCGCGCCCGACTTCCGGCTGCGAGCCGGCGCCGAGGCCCTCGGTAACCTGGAGGCCCATCTGGACGATGCGGGAAGCGCGCGACAGGGCGAGAGCCTGCGCATCGGTGTTGGCGACGACGAAGTCGACACCGTCGAGGCCGGCCTCGATCATGTTGTTGACCGCATTGCCACCGGCGCCACCGACGCCGAACACCGTGATCCGGGGCTTCAGTTCCCGGATGTCCGGGGCTTGCAGATTCATCGCCATGGTTGCCTCTTTTGATCCCTTGTCCGGCGCCTGGCGGGAGCCGTCCCGATTGCTACGTTTGACGCCGTGGCCCGCCCTCAGGACGCGCCATACTCACTCAATTCTCGACCCCGGCTCGCGCCAGGATCAGAAACTGTCCTTCAGCCACCGCCCGACACGCGAGAAGTAGCCGTCCGTCCCCGTCATCAGAGGCCGCCCGCCGATGGCACGCGGCTCGAAATGCTCGACATGGGCGACCTGCGGATAGACCAGTAGGCCGACCGCCGCCGCGAAGGCGGGGCCCTTGCCGGCTTCCGGCAGGCCCTTGATCCCGAGCGGCCGGCCCGTGCGGACCTGGCCACCAAGGATGCGCCGCGCCACTTCCGGCAGGCCGGTGAGCTGGCAGGCGCCGCCGGTCAGGACGACGCGCCGCCCGGCCTGGGCCGAGAAGCCGGCATTGTTCAGCCGGTCGCGCACCAGTTCGAGGATCTCCTCGACGCGCGGCTTGATGATCCTGACCAGATGCGACTTGGCGAGATGGTTCGGCATGTCGCGCTCGTCGTCGTCGACCTGCGGCACGGCGATCATGTCGCGCTCGTCGGAGGCGCTGGAGATGCAGGAGCCGTGCAACGTCTTGAGGCGCTCGGCCGCCGAGACGCGGGTCGAGAGACCGCGCGCCACGTCCATGGTGATGTGGTTGCCGCCGACCGCGATTGCGTCGGCATGGACGAGATGCCCACTCGAGAACACGCCGAGCGAGGTCGAGCCGCCGCCGAGATCGACGAGGACGACGCCCATCTCCGATTCGTCGTCGACGAGGACAGAGAGGCCGGACGCATAGGGGGTCGCCACCACCGCCTCGACTTCGAGATGGCAGCGCTCGACCGCGAGCATGACGTTGCGCGCCGCCGCCGCCTCGCTGGCGACGACATGCATGTCGACGGAAAGCTTGCCGCCGATCAGCCCGCGCGGATCGAGAACGCCCGGCACACCGTCCAGCGCATAGCCGGTCGGCAGGGCATGAAGCACGGCCTTGCCGGGGCGCAGCGCATGGGTCGCAGCGGTCGCGAGCACGCGCTTCACGTCGCTATCGCCGACGGAGCCGGAGCGCAGGTCGACGCTGGCCGCATAATGCTGCGAGCCGATACGCCCGCCGGTCAGGTTGACGATGACCGACTGCACCTCGACCTTGGCCATGCGCTCCGCTGCGTCCACGGCAGCACGAATGGCGCGTTCGGCGCTTTCGAGATCGACGATCGCGCCGCCCTTCAGGCCGAGCGAGCGCTGGTGGCCGATGCCGATGATGCGGGCGACATGGGTGCGCCCGCGCAGCCGCTCGTTGGTCTCGGCCGGGCTGAGCTCGGCGATCAGGCAGACGACCTTGCTGGTGCCGATGTCGAGAATCGACAAGGTCGCGCTCTTGCGCGACGACAGCGGACGCATGCGCGGCGTCAGGCCCTGGGAGGTGACGTGGTTCATGCTTCGCCTCCCTTCTTCTTGGCCTTGCTCTTGAGCTGGTCGGCGCGGGCTGCGGCCGCCTCCTCGGTGAGGCGCATCGTCACCCGGTCCGGCTGGCGCAGGTCGATGGCGAGCACGTCCTTTTCGAGAATGCGATAATCGCTCTCCAGCGACACGAGGCGCTGCACCGCGGCTTCCGGCTTGGTCTCGGGCAAGCGCACATCCATGCCGTTGTCGAGTTTCAGGTTCCAGCGACGCCCGGAGACGAGGGTCGCTGCGCGGATATGCTGGGCGAAGGCGCCGGCCTTGCTGCGGATCGCCAGATATTCGGCGGCGCGGTTATTGGCGTCCGCGCCGACGACCAGCGGCAGATAGGCGAAGCGGCCATCATCCATCTTGTCGATCACCGTGCCGTCGGCCGCGATCACGAAGAGCTCGCCCTTCACCTGCCAGAGCGCATAGGGCTCCCGCTCGGTGAGCTGGATCGAGACCTCGCCCGGGTAGAGCTTGCGGACGGCGGCCTCGCGAATCAGCGGCGTGGCTTCCAGCTGCTTGCGGGCCTCGTCTGCGTCGAAGAACACCAGCGAGGTCTTCGGATCGATGCCGGCCGCGACCAGGACCTCCTGCTCGGACAGTCCCGAGAGGCCGGAGATGGTGACGCGGTCGATGCCGAAGCCGAGCGCCCGCGCGAACATGTGGCGCGGCTCGCCATAATTGTCCTGCATGGTCTGCCAGTGGCCGCCGAGCACGAAACCGCTGCCGAGGCTGAGCGTGAGGAAGCCGAGCGCCAGCCAGGTGCCGAGGCTCTGCGGCAGGCGCTGCGCCAACGGCACGGCGATCGCGCTGCGGCGCGAGCGGCGCATCCAGCGGCTCTGGCGCTGCTCACCCACCAGAAGCTGGGGGGCGGCAGGCGCCACCGGCAGCCGGGAGAGCGGCCGGGCAGGCGCGAATCGGGGCATGGCAACGGTCTTCGTCGTCATCGCTTTCACCGATCGAGGGAGGCGTCCTCCACCATCCATTTGACGAGCTCACCGAAATCCAGGCCCGCATGGGCAGCCAATTCGGGCACCAGGCTGGTTTCGGTCATCCCGGGCTGCGTATTGACCTCCAGCCAGACGAGCGTGTCGCTCTCGTCGTGGTAGCGGAAGTCAGATCGGCTGACGCCCCGGCATCCGATTGCTTGATGCGCCGTTAACGCACACTCTTCGATCTGCTGGTAAATTTTCGGTAAAATTTGAGCCGGACAGATGTGGATCGAGCCGCCTTTCGCGTACTTCGCGTCGTAGTCGTAAAACTCACCTGTTGCGGCTTGTATTTCGGTCACACCGAGGCTGCGGTCGCCCATCACGGCGCAGGTCAATTCGCGCCCCGCAATGAAGGTTTCAGCCAGCAGCATCTCGCCGCAGGGCCAGTCCGGGCGGGCGATTTCCTGTGGCGGGTGTTCCCTGCCCTTCTTCACGATGACGACGCCGACGGAGGAGCCCTCGTCGATCGGTTTCAGGACATAAGGCGGCGGCAGGACATGCTGCTTGGCGGCCGCGAATCGCGAGACGTTGACGCCGTAGGCGACCGGCACGCCAGCCGCCTTCACCACGGTCTTCGCCCGGTCCTTGCGGATCGCCAGCGCCGAGGCCAGCACGCCGGAATGGCTGTAGGGAATGCGCAGGATCTCCAGCACGCCCTGGATCGTGCCGTCCTCGCCGAAGCGTCCGTGCAAAGCGTTGAAGGCGACATCCGGCTTGAGCTTCGCCAGCACCTCGGCGATGTCGCGCTGCACGTCGACGCGGGTGACGCGATAGCCGACGCTCTCCAGCGCTCGCGCGCAAGCCGCGCCGCTGTTGAGGCTGACCTCCCGCTCGACGGACCAACCGCCCATCAGCACTGCAACATGTCTGGTCATCGACGCTTCGCTCCTGCGATGCGTCCAACCTCGTTAAACTTGGTTAACAGCGCGTTAACCATGACGAATCAAGTGCTTTACGCCTTCAAGGAAACGCGTGTCATCCCGGCCGGAGCGAAGCGAAGAGCCGGGATCCATGCCTGAACCTTGATGAGCAGCGCTCCGGCATGGATCCCGGGTCAAGCCCGGGATGACCCGCGTGTTTCCCCGGGAAATCAACAGCCGCTAGCCGATCTTCGCAAGCAGCCGTCTCAGCTCCGCCCGCTCCTCCCCCGAGAGCGCGCTGACCAGCCGTTCCTCGGTCGCGACATGGCTGGCGACGATTCGGTCGGCCAGCGCGAACCCGGCCTCGGTCAGCACGATGCGCAAGGCCCGACGATCGGCCGGATCGGGCTGCCGCTCGATCAGCCCGCGCTTCTGCAGGCGGTCGAGCCGGTTGGTCATCGCCGAGGTCGAGATCATCATGTCCTGCGCGAGTTCGGAGGGTGAGAGCGCCCGCCCCCTGCCCTGTCGCCGGAGCGTCAGCAGCACGTCGAAACCAGCGAGATCGAGCTCGTCACCCGCGAGATTGGCGGCGACACCATCGCGCACCCGGTCCGCCGCGCGCCAGAGATCGCCGCAGACCGCCATGACGCTCGTATCGAGATCCGGCCGCTCCCGCCGCCACTGCGCCAGGATCGAATCCATCGGCCCGCCCTGAACGCCGGCTCGCTCCTGACTCATTCCTGCTCCTTGCCAAGTAACTTCACGTCAGATAATTTGATATCGAATTATATCACATCAAACCAAAATAGCAGCTGTGCTGGCGAGAGCCAAGCGCGGCACGCATCGGAGGCCGAAATGCCACTGAACCGGCCCTTGCTGACCACGATTCTCGTGCCCTGCATCTGGGGCACAACCTACATCATCTTCACCCAGACGCTGCCGGTAGAGCATCCGCTGCTCGTCGGCGCGCTCAGGGCCCTGCCCGCCGGATTGCTGCTGATGGCGCTCGGCCCCGGCCTGCCGCCGCGCGACAAACTCCTGCCGCTGGCAGTGCTCGGCCTCGCCAATATCGGCATCTTCTTCGCCCTGCTCTTCGTCAGTGCCGCGCGCCTGCCCGGCGGGCTCGCCGCCACCGTCGGCTCGACCCAGCCTCTGATCGTCGGCCTGCTCGCCTGGCCCCTGCTCAACCGGCGTCCGGGCCGCGGGCAGATCGTGGCCGCGCTCGCCGGACTCGTCGGCGTCGCCCTGCTGGTGCTCGACCCGCATGCGAAACCCGATGCGCTCGGCATCATCGCAGGCCTCTTTAGCGCGGCCTCGATGGCGACGGGAACCGTGCTGATCGAACGATGGGGCAAGATGGGCTCGCCGCTGGCGATCGCGGCCTGGCAGCTCACGCTCGGCGGCCTGATCCTGCTGCCGGTCGCGCTGATCGTCGAAGGCTTGCCGCCGGTCCCCACCGCCCTGAACGGGCTCGGCTTCGCCTATCTCGTGCTCATCGGCACGGCCCTGACGTATTGGCTCTGGATCAGGGGCATCACGACGCTGGGGGCCGGCGTCGCCTTCCTCGGGCTGCTCAGCCCGACCATGGCGACGATTCTGGGGGCCCTGCTGCTGGGCGAATGGCTGAGCCCGGTGCAATTCCTGGGCATCGCGATCGTCTTGGGATCGACGATCGCCGGGATGATCCTCTCGCGCCGCCGCGCCTCGGCAGTCGCGGCTACGCCGCAACCCCGAGCCGCTTGATCTCCCACTGCAGATCGAAGCCGGAGTTCTCCTTGACCCGGCGGCGAACCTCCTCGCCGAGCCCTTCGACATCGGCGGCCGTCGCGCCGCCGGTGTTGATCAGGAAGTTGCAGTGCATCTCCGAGACCTGCGCTCCGCCGACGCGCAGGCCGCGGCAGCCGGCGGCGTCGATCAGCTTCCAGGCCTTGCCGCCTTCGGGGTTCTTGAAGGTCGAGCCGCCGGTGCGTTCCTTGATCGGCTGCGCCGCCTCGCGCGCCGCCGTGACCCTGTCCATCTCGGCCTGGATTTCCGCCTGATCGCCCGGCCGGCCCTGGAACAGCGCCGAGGTGAAGATGATATCGCGGGTCGCGGCCGCGCTGTTGCGATAGGTGAAGCCCATATCCGCATGGGAGAGCGTCACGATCTCGCCCTTGCGGGTGACGCCACGCACCGAGACCAGCACGTCGGTGGTCTCGCCGCCATGGGCGCCGGCATTCATGCGCAGCGCCCCGCCGATCGAGCCCGGAATACCGCGATAAAAGGCCAGCCCGTCGAGCGAGGCATCCGCCGCCGCGCGGGCGACCTTCACGTCCGGCACGGCCGTGCCGGCACGCAGGCGGTCGCCGCTCTCCAGCGCGATCTCGCCGAAGGCCTTGCCGCCGAGCCGGATCACGACGCCGGGAATGCCGCCATCGCGCACGATCAGGTTGGAGCCGAGCCCGATCACCGTGACCGCGACATCCTCCGGCAGCTTCGACAGCAGATAGGCGAGGTCCTCGTCATCGGCCGGCGTGAACAGGATCTGCGCTGGGCCGCCGACGCGGAACCAGGTCAGGCCAGAAAGCTCCTGATTGGCGAGAAGCCGGCCCCGCAGATCGGGAGCAGAGGCGCGGATATCGGAAGAGAGGTCTGCGAAGGACATGGCTCGGCGCTTACTCCTTCTCCCCTCGGGGGAGAAGGAAACAAGCTTATCCCTTCAGCGCCGCCAGTTCACCCGGCAGCGCATAGGCCCATTGCGTGATGTTGCCGGCGCCCAAACAGACGACATAGTCGCCCGGCCCGGCCAGCTCCGCCACCATGCCGGCGAGCTTGTCGGAACTCTCCAGCGGCAGGGCATGGCGATGGCCGCGCGCCTTGATGCCCGCGACCAGCGAATCGCGGTCGGCACCGGCGATCGGCGCCTCGCCGGCCGCATAGGTATCGGCGACGATCACCGTGTCGGCATCGTTGAAGCAGGCGGCAAAATCGTCGAACAGGCTCGACAGGCGCGTATAACGATGCGGCTGAACGATCGCGATCACCTTGTTCTTGGTCGAGGCGCGGGCCGCCTTGAGCACAGCGGCGATCTCGACCGGGTGGTGGCCGTAATCGTCGAAAATCAGCGCGCCGTTCCACTCGCCGGTCTTGGTGAAGCGGCGCTTGACGCCGCCGAAGCCGGCCAGCGCCTCGCGGATGCGCTCGACCGGGATGCCGAGGTCATAGGCGACCGCGATCGCCGCCGTGGCGTTCAGCGCGTTGTGATGGCCGGGCATCGGCATCACGAGGTCGCGGATCACCTCATCGCGGCCGGTCTTGCGGTCACGGATCAGCAGCGTGAATTTGGCCTGTCCACCCGAGAGATCGATATCGATCAGCCGGAAATCGGCCTGCGGGTTCTCGCCATAGGTGACGACGCGGCGGTCGGTGATCTGGCCGACCAGCCCCTGCACCGTCGGATGGTCGATGCACATCACCGCGAAGCCGTAGAAGGGCAGGTTCTCGACGAAGGAGCGGAAGGCCGCCTTGATCGCGTCGAAAGTGCCGAAATGATCGAGATGCTCGGGGTCGATATTGGTGACGATCGCCACGTCGGCCGGCAGCTTCAGGAAGGTGCCGTCGGATTCGTCGGCCTCGACCACCATCCAGTCGCTCTCGCCCATGCGGGCATTGGTGCCATAGGCGTTGATGATGCCGCCATTGATCACGGTCGGGTCGAGCCCGCCCTTCTCCAGCAGCGTCGCCACCAGCGAGGTCGTGGTCGTCTTGCCATGGGTGCCGGCGATGGCGACGCAGCTCTTCAGGCGCATCAACTCGGCCAGCATCTCGGCGCGGCGCACCACCGGCAGACGCTTCTCGCGCGCGGCCAGCAGCTCCGGATTGTCGCGCTTGATCGCGGTCGAGACCACGACGACCTCGGCCTCGCCGAGATTCTCCGCCTTGTGGCCGACGAAGGTGGTAATGCCCTTGTCGGCGAGGCGCTTGACGTTGGCGCCGTCGGAGGCGTCCGAGCCCTGCACCTTGTAGCCGAGATTGTGCAGGACCTCGGCGATGCCGGACATGCCGATGCCGCCGATGCCGACGAAATGGATGGAGCCGAGCTTCGGCGGCAGCTTCATGGTCCTGGAATCCTGTCAGTTCGAAGATTGAGCCGTGGCGATCACGAGATCGGCCAGGCGGTCGGCGGCGTCGGGGATGCCGGCGCTCTTCGCGTTTGCCGCCATCGTCGTCAAGTGCGCGGGCTGCGCGATCAACTTCGACAATTCGTCGGCAAGATGGCGCGGCGTGAAATCCGGCTGGAGGATACGGATCGCCCCGCCCACCCCTTCGAGGAAGGCGGCGTTGGCCGCCTGGTCCTGGTCGAGCGAGCCCGGCAGCGGCACCAGCAAGGCCGGCCGCCCGATCACGGTGAGCTCCGCCACGGTCGAGGCGCCGGAGCGCGCGATGACGAGCTGCGCCGCCGCCATCTGCGCCGGCAGGTCCTTGAAGAAGGGCGCGATCGTCGCCTGGACGCCGAGCGTCTCGTAGATGCCGCGCACGCGCTCGTCGTCCTCAGCCCGCGCCTGCTGGACGATGGTCAGGCGTGCCCGCTCGGCATCGGTCAGGAGCTCAATCGCCGACGGCACGATATCGGCCATGATGCGCGCGCCCTGGCTGCCGCCGAAGACGAGGAGCCTGATCTTGCCTTCGCCCGGCCAGTCATAGTCGCGGCCTGAGGCCTCGATCACGGCCGGGCGGACAGGATTGCCGACATGCCGGCACTTGGCCTGTTGCGCCTCGGTGATCCCGCCGACCTTGGCGAAGCCGGTGGCGATCACGTCGGCGCGGCCGGCAAGAAAGCGATTGGCGCGGCCGATCACGGCGTTCTGTTCGTGGATGAGCGTGCGAACTCCCGCAAGCGAGGCGCCGAGCACCGGCGGTACCGTCGGGTAGCCGCCGAAGCCGACGACGACGTCCGGCTTCAGCTGTCGGATGATCCGTCGCGCCGCGAAGGTGCCCTTGGCGATGGCGAACAGCGCCTTGGCCTTCTGCAAAGGCGAGCGGCCGGACGGCGTCGCCGCCGGCACCGCATGCACCGCCTCGGCCGGGAAATTCCCGGCGAACTCGGCGGCGCGCGTATCGGTCATCAGCACGACGCGCATGCCCTTGGCGTGCAGCGCGTGGCTCAGCGCCTCCGCCGGGAAGAGATGGCCGCCGGTTCCCCCGGCCGCCAGCATGATGAGCTTGCCTGTGGCCATCGCCTCAGCGCCCGAAATCGACGGCGCGCGGGCGCCGCCGGGTCAGCGCCAGCAGGAAGCCCATCCCGACCGCAAGCGACAGCAGCGAAGAGCCACCATAGGAGATGAAGGGCAGCGTCATGCCCTTGGCCGGCATCATGTGCAGGTTGACCATCATGTTGATCGCCGACTGGATGCCGAAGAGCAGGGCAAGGCCGGTGACCGCGAGGCGAATGAACGGATCCTCCGCCTTCTGCGCCACGAACAATGCCCGGATCACGATGACCGCGAAGAGCGCGACCAGGAGCATGCAGACCACGATGCCGAACTCCTCGGCGGTGACCGCGAAGATGAAGTCGGTATGGGCGTCGGGCAGGATGCGCTTCACGGTGCCTTCGCCCGGCCCTTTGCCGAGCCAGCCGCCCTGCGCGAAGCTCTCCAACGCCGTATCGACCTGGAACGAGTCGCCCGAGCCCTTGTCCATGAAGCGCTCGATACGGGCGCGAACGTGCGGCACCAGCTCATAGGCAACCACGATACCGACGGCGCCGATGCCGCCCAGCCCGACCACCCAGAACCAGTGCAGGCCGGCGACGAAGAACAGGCCGCACCAGACCAGGCTCACCAGCATGGTCTGGCCGAAATCGGGCTGGAGAACGAGCGGCACGATGGTGACCGGCAGCAGGAGCAGCGCCAGGATCGTGCCCGGCAGGTCGGGACGACGCAGGCCTTCGGCGAAGGCCCAGGCGGCCATCACGACGAAGGCGGGCTTGAGGAACTCGGACGGCTGCACCGAGCCGAGCGGCCCGAGCGTCAGCCAGCGTTTCGCGCCCTTCACCTCAACGCCGAAATAGAGCGTCGCCACCACCATCACGAGCGAGCCGAGATAGATCAGCAGCGCGGCGCGCCGGACCTGGCGCGGCGTCATCAGCGAGACCCCGAGGAAGATCACCAGCGCGCCGACGAGATAGGCCGCCTGCCGGTTGACGAAATGGAAGGTCGACAGGCCGAGCCGCTCGGCGACCGGCGGCCCACCGGCCATCAGCAGCACGACGCCCGAAATCATCAGGGCGACGAGCGCGGTGAGGATCAGGCGGTCGATCGACCACCACCAGCGGCCGCTGAGAGAAGGTTCCGCGCGCGAGACCATGACGGGTATCCCATCGACAAATTCTGCGCGGCCGAAGCCACGCCTACGTGACGAATCACTCTGTCAATGAATGGTTAACCGATTGATTCCGATGCGTCGGATCGGTGAGTTCAGCGCATCGCGATCCACAGCGGCGCAATGACGCTTCCTGACCTGTTCGATGCAGCCTCAGTCACCGCGATCGACTCCATGCGTCAAATCGGCCTCGTGCAGCCGAGCAGATGCGGGTGCCGCTCCTGACACGCATTGTCGCCCCATGGGAGGAGTTGCAGCCTGCACCAGTTTCGACAGCGAAAGGACTGACCATGGCCATCGCCAAGAACACGATCTGCCTGTGGTACGACAAGGACGCCGAGGCCGCCGCCCGCTTCTATGCCGAGACCTTCCCGGACAGCACGGTGAACGAGGTCTTCCGAGCCCCGACCGATTTCCCCTCCGGCAAGGCCGGCGACGTGCTGACGGTCACCTTCACGGTGCTCGGCATCCCCTGCCTCGGCCTCAATGGTGGGCCGATGTTCAAGCACAGCGAGGCCTTCTCCTTCCAGATCGCCACCGAGGATCAGGCGGAAACGGATCGCTATTGGAACGCCATCGTCGGCAATGGCGGCAAGGAGAGCGATTGCGGCTGGTGCAAGGATAAATGGGGTCTGTCCTGGCAGATCACCCCGCGCGTGCTCAGCGAGGCGCTGGCCGTCGGCGGCGAGGAGGCGAAGCGCGCCTTCGCCGCGATGATGACGATGCAGAAGATCGACGTCGCCAAGATCGAGGCCGCCCGGCGCGGTTGAAGCGCAGAGCCGTTGCGTCTTCACAGGGACTTGGCACCGCCCTTGTCATTCCGGGGCACGCCGCAGGCGTGAACCCGGAACCCACGATGGGGTGAGACATAAAGTGTTCGGTTGCCAGCGGCTCACCCAGTCGTGGGTTCCGGGTTCTTCGCTCCGCGAAGCCCCGGAATGACAAGCTGGTGCAGCCCCTGACCTACCGCTTGCCGCCGAACGGCTCGAAGCCCGGCAGGTCCGCGACCAGCTTGCGGAACGTATCGCCGCGCACCTCGAAATTCGGAAACTGGTCGAAGGAAGCGCAGGCCGGCGAGAGCAGCACGGCGATCTCGCCTTCGCCCGGCGCCGCCAGGGCGTCGCGCGTGGCGGCGGCCACCGCCTTGTCGAGCGTGACGCTGCGCTCGTAAGTGACGCGCCCGTCATCGTCAAAGGTCGCGGCGAAGAGGTCGCTCGCCGCCCCGATCAGATAGGCGCGGGCAATGTTGGGGAAGTAGCGGCGCAGGGACTCGATGCCGCCGTCCTTGGCCTTGCCGCCGAGGATCCAGAAGATGCCGTGGAAGGAGGTCAGCGCCTTCTCGGTGGAGTCCGCATTGGTCGCCTTGGAATCGTTGATGAAGACGACACGGCCGATCCGGCCGAGTTCTTCCATGCGATGCGCCAGACCCGGATAGGTCTTGAATCCATCAGCGATCTCTTCGGCGGTGAGGCCCAGAGCCGAGCAGGCGGCGAAGGCAGCTGCAGCATTCTGCGCGTTATGCGAGCCGCGCAGCGAGCCGATGCCAGCAAGGTTGGCCACGACCTTAGGCTTGCCGTCCTTGACCTCGACGATGCGCGTGTCGAGCCGGCCCTGATTGGCGGTGACGCCGGCGAAGACGCCCTCGTCGAGCGGCTGCTCGCCGCTGATCTTCACCAGCGGGCGGCCTCCGGCGGCGCGACGGCGCGCCATCTGCTTGGAAGCATCATCATCGACACCAACTACCGCGATATCGGCCGCGGCAACCAGCCGCTCCTTGATTCCCGCATAGTTCTCCAGCGAGCCGTGCCGGTCGAGATGATCCGGCGTCAGGTTCATCTGGATGCCGACGGTGGGCTTGAGCGAGGGCGCGAGATCGATCTGATAGCTCGAGCACTCGATGACATGGATGCGGTTCGCGGCCGGCGGCTCCAGCGCCAGCACGGCGGTGCCGATATTGCCGCCCATCTGCACGTCGCGGCCGGCTTCCTTCAGCACATGCGCGATCAGCGCCGTCGTCGTCGACTTGCCGTTGGTACCGGTGATGCAGACGACCGGGGAAGCCGGCGCGATCTTCGCCCGCTCCAGGAAGAACAATTCGACATCGCCGATGATCGCGACGCCGGCAGCCCTGGCCTTGCCCACCGTCCAGTGCGGCTCGGGATGGGTCAGCGGCACGCCGGGTGAGAGCACGAAGGCGGCGAAACCCGACCAGTCGGCATTCGCCAGATCGACGACGGCAATGCCCTCGACCGACGCCTTCGCGCGACTCGTCTCGTTGTCGTCCCAGGCCGCGACCTCGGCGCCGCCCGCCGTGAGCGCGCGCGCCGTTGCGAGCCCCGACCCGCCGAGGCCGAACAGGGCGACCTTACGCCCGGCGAAAACGGTGACGGGCGTCATGCGGGTACTCTCAGCGCAGCTTCAGCGTGGCGAGGCCGACCAGCGCCAGCACGACCGAGATGATCCAGAACCGGATCACGACCTGCGGCTCGGTCCAGCCCAGCTTCTCGAAATGGTGGTGGATCGGCGCCATCAGGAAGACGCGCTTGCCGGTGCGCTTGAAGACGAAGACCTGGATGATGACGGAGAGCGCCTCGACCACGAAGAGACCGCCGACGATGGCGAGCACGATCTCGTGCTTGGTCGCGACCGCGATGGTGCCGAGCAGGCCCCCTAAGCCGAGCGAGCCGGTATCGCCCATGAAGATCTGGGCCGGCGGCGCGTTGAACCAGAGGAAGCCGAGGCCGGCGCCGATGACCGCGCCGCAGATCACGGCGAGTTCGCCCGCGCCGGGGATATGGTGGATCTGCAGGTAATTGGCGAAGATCGCGTTGCCGACGAGATAGGAGATGAAGCCGAAGGTGCCGGCCGCAATCATCACCGGCACGATGGCGAGCCCGTCGAGACCGTCGGTCAGGTTCACCGAATTGCCGGCGCCGACCACGACGAAGGCGGTGACCAGCGGGAACAGGATGCCGAGCGGGATGATCGCTTCCTTGAGGAAGGGCATGGCGAAGCCCGAGCCGATCGCCGGCGGCTGCATCTGCATGATGAAATAGCAGGCGATCAGCGCGACCACGACCTCGATCGCGATGCGGGCCTTCCCCGAGAAGCCCTTGTGCGACTGCTTGGTCACCTTGAGGAAGTCGTCATAGAAGCCGATGGCGCCGTAGGCCGCCGTGACGCCGAGCACGATCCAGACGTAAGGGTTGCGCAGATTGCCCCAGAGCAGCACCGCGACGAACAACCCGGTCAGGATCATCAGCCCGCCCATGGTCGGCGTACCGCGCTTGGCGAAATGCGATTCCGGCCCGTCGGTGCGGATCGGCTGGCCCTTGCCCTGCTTGATCCGCAGCCAGGAAATGGCCGAGGGGCCGAAGAAGAAGACGAACAGCAGCGCCGTCGCCGTCGCCCCGCCGGCGCGGAAGGTGATGTAGCGGAAGACGTTCAGCACCGGGAAGGTGCCGGCGAAGTCGGCGAGCCAGACGAGCATGCTGCTTGGTTCTCTTGTAAATCAGTCTTCGGCAGGCACGGCAGGAAAGCGCGCGAGGATCGCCTTGACGATCGGCCCCATGCGCGTGCCCAGCGATCCCTTGACCGTGACAGTGTCGCCGCCGCGGATCGCATCGAGCACGAGCGGCTCCAGCTCGCTCGCGGTTGCGGCATAAGCCCCCCGCATGGCGGAAGGCAAGCTCTCATGCAGCCCTTTCATCAGCGGGCCGCAGGTGAACACCTTGTCGATCCCGTTCGAAACCAGCGGCTCGGCGAGGCCGCGATGCAACTCCGGCCCGGTTGCCCCGAGCTCCAGCATGTCGCCGAGCACGGCGATGCGCCGGCCGCGCCCCTCGACCGGCAGGCGGCCGAGATTCTCGATCGCGGCCCGCATCGAGGCGGGGTTGCCGTTATAGCTCTCGTCGAGCAGTGTGATCTTGCCGCCCGGTGCCTGGAGCACCTGCCGCGCACCACGCCCGGCTGGCGGCTTGAGATCGCCCAGCGCCAGCGCGGCCAGCGCGAGATCGGCCCCGAGCGCATGGACAGCGGCAAGCACCGCCAGCGAATTCAGCACGATATGCTTGCCTGGGCTGCCCAGCCGGTAGGTCACAGGCTCGCCGAAGACGCGGGCCTCGACCACCGACATGTCGGGCTTCAGCGCGCAGGAAATCAGCTTCACATCGGCATCGGGGCTCTCGCCGAAGGTGATGATCCGCCCGGCCGGACCGGACTTGGCGATGTCGCGCAGCAATTCGGATTGCGGGATGTCGGCATTGACGATCGCCGTGCCGCCCTTCTCGAGTTCCCAGTAAACGCCGGCCTTCTCCTCGGCGATCCCCTCGAGCGAGGCGAAGGCGGCGAGATGCACGGGCTGGATCGTGGTGACGATGGCGACCTGCGGACGCACCATCCGCGCCAGCGGCACGATCTCGCCGGGACTGTTCATGCCGATCTCGTAGACGCCATAGGCGACATCGGCGGGGGTGCGGCAGAGCGTCAGCGGCACGCCCCAGTGGTTGTTATAGGAAGCGACCGGCGCATGGGTCTTGCCCTGGCGCGAGAGCACGAGGCGCAAGGCCTCCTTGGTGCCGGTCTTGCCGACAGAGCCGGTAACGGCAACCACGCCGGCCTTGAGCTCGGCGCGGCGCGCGCTGCCCGCATGCTCCATCGCCTTCAGCACGTCCGGCACGACGGCGAGTGCGCCCACGCCCTCAAACTGAGCGGCATGCGCCTCGTCGATCACGGCAAGCGCCGCGCCCTTGTCGAGAGCGCTCTTAACGAAATCATGCCCGTTGCGCGCCTCCCCGGTGATGGCGAAGAAGACGTCGCCCGGCTCCAGCGTCCGCGTATCGATCGAGGCTCCGGTCACGACCCGCGGCACGGCGCCTTCGGGCCGCGCCCGCAGCGCCGCGATCAGCTTGTCTCCGGTCCAGAGTGGGCCGCCCATCATTTGATCTCCGATAGCGCTTTCCGGACCACGTCATGGTCCGAGAAGGGCAGCGTCCGGTCGCCTATGATCTGGCCGGATTCATGGCCTTTTCCGGCCACGACCAGCAAATCCCCAGGCTTCAGCATCTTTACGGCAGCATGGATCGCTTCCTCGCGGTCACCGATCTCCTGTAGCCTGGGCGAAGCGGCCATGATCTCGGCCCGGATGGTCGCCGGATCCTCGCTGCGCGGGTTGTCGTCGGTGACGATGGCGATATCGGCCTTTTCGGCCGCGATCGCGCCCATCAGCGGGCGCTTGCCCTTGTCGCGATCGCCACCACAGCCGAAGACGCAGATCAGGCGTCCGGTCGCGTAAGGCCGCAGCGTCGTCAGCACCGCGGCGAGCGCATCGGGCTTGTGGGCGTAATCGACGACGACGAGCCCGCCATTCGCCTCGCCGACGCGTTCGAGCCGCCCGGCGACGCCCTTCAAGCCGGAAATCGCCTTGAGCGATGCAGCCTTATCCTCGCCGGTGGCAATGGCGAGCCCGGCAGCAACGAGCGCGTTGCCGGCCATGAAATCACCGACCAGAGGCAGGTCGACCGACAACTCGCGCCCCTCGAAACCAACAGTCAGCCACTGCGAGAAGCCGTCGCGCTCGTTGCGCAGCAGGGTCAACGTCTCGCCCTTGCGGCCTATGCCGATGATCGGATGCCCTGCCTTGGCCGCAGCCTCAGCCGCCTCCCCCGCATAGGGTTCGTCGCGATTGATCACGACCGGCGCACCGGCCGGCAGCAGCTCCCAGAGCCGCAGCTTCGCGGCAAGGTATTCCTCGACGCTTGGGTGATAGTCGAGATGGTCGCGGCCGAGATTAAGAAAGGCGCCGGCGCTGAGCAGGACCCCATCGAGGCGGCGCTGGTCGAGACCGTGCGAGGAGGCCTCCATCGCCAGATGCGTGACGCCCTCGCCCGCGAGCTTCTCGAACGAGGCGTGCAGCGAAAGCGGGTCCGGCGTCGTCAGTGAGCCGTAATCGGCGCCCTTGGCCGTCACCACGCCGATCGTGCCGACACTCGCCGATTCATGACCGAGCGCCTGGAAGATCTGCCGGGTGAAGTCCGCCACCGAGGACTTGCCGCTGGTGCCGGTCACCGCGACGATGGTCCTGGGCTGGCGCGGATGGATTTTGGCAGCGGCCAGTGCCAGTGCCAGCCGTGGATCGTCGACCTGCGCGAAGGCGACGCCGGCCGGCAGATCGGCCGGGCGAGGCCCGCCCGAGACGATCGCGACCGCGCCATGCCCAACCGCATCCATGATGAAGCGCGCACCATCGGCCTTGGCGCCGGCAAGCGCGACGAAGACGTCGTCGCCGGTCACCTTGCGGCTGTCGAAGGCGACGCCATGCACCTGCTGGCTGGCGGCCTCAGCCTCGAAAATCTCGGGGAAGAGGTCTCCGAGGCTGTATCCGGTCATCGTCATGGTCACCGTTATAAGTCGAGATCAGCGCGAACCCCAGGCACCGAGCCGCGCCATCAGCGGGAACGGCGCCACCGGCGGGTCGAAGCGCGGGTTGAGCCCCAGGATCGGCCCGGCGCGTTCGATCACCTTGCCCGTGGTCACGCCGGCATTCCAGGCCGCCGTCGAATAGCCGCCGCTCTCGGCATAGCCCTTCGGCTCGTCATAGATCGCGAGGAACAGGTATTTCGGCTTGTCGGAGGGGGCGATCGCCGTGAAGGTGGTGAAGTTCTTGTTCTTGGCGTAGCGGCCGTTGATGACCTTTTCGGCCGTACCGGTCTTTCCGCCGACGAAATAGCCGTCGACGCTCGCCTTGCGGGCCGAGCCCTTCTCGCCGTTGAGCCACATGATGTAACGCAGCGCCTCGGAGGTCTCCGGCTTGATGACGCGGGTCGCCACCTTGCGCGCCTCCTCCTCGGAGCGCTTCAGGAAGGTTGGCTTCATCAGGTAGCCGCCATTGACCAGCGCTGCCACCGCGGTCAGCGCCTGCAGCGGCGCGACGGCAAGGCCGTGACCGAAGGCGATGGTCGCGGTGTTGATCTCGCCCCAGCGCTGCGGAACGATCGGCGCCGCGCTTTCCGGCAGCTCGGTCGTCATCCGGTCGAGCTGCATCATCTTCTTGAGGAAGGCCTTGTGGCCGTCGACGCCGACGGCCAGCGCCATCTTGATCGTGCCCATGTTCGACGACTTCAGGAAAACCTCGGGCACGGTGAGCGTCCGTCCGGTGCCGTGGTACTCCTTGATGACCTGGCGGCCGAACCGCATCATGCCACCGGCGGTCGAATAGCTCGAATTGATGTTGGCCTTGCCGGAATCCAGCGCCATCGCGATGGTCAGCGCCTTGAAGGTCGAGCCCATCTCGTAGACGCCGACATTCATCCGGTTGATCCGGTCCTTCTCCAGCGCGTCGACCGGGTTGCCCGGATCGAAATCGGGCAGCGAGACCAGCGCGAGCACCTCGCCGGTGTTCACGTCCATGATCGCGCCGGCGGCGGCGATGGCCTTGAAGCGCTCCAGTCCCTTAGAGAGTTCGTCGCGCAGCAGGTGCTGGACGCGCAGGTCGATCGACAGCTTGACCGGCTTGAGATCGGACGCCTCGGTCGCCAGCCCCGCTCCGTTCAGGTCCTGCAGGCCTTGCGAGTCGATGTATTTCTCGATGCCGGCGATGCCGACATTGTCGATATTGGCGAAGCCGAGCACATGGGCGGCGGCATTGCCGTTCGGATAGACGCGCTTGTTCTCGGGCACGAAACCGACGCCGGGGATGCCGAGGCGATGCACTTCCGCCTGCTGGCGCGGCGTGATCTCGCGCTTGACCCAGACGAAGCCCTTCTTGGTGCCGAGCTTGTCGCGCAAATCCTTGGCGTCGAGATCCGGCAGCACCGCCGTCAGAAGCTCGGTCGCCTCGTCCTTGTCGAGGATGCGGCGCGGTTCGGCGAAGACCGAGACCGTGCGGATATCGGTCGCCATCACCTCGCCGTTGCGGTCGACGATGTCGGGCCGGGCGGCGGAAATGGCATTGGAGGTGGCGCGGCGTAAGCCCACCTGCTCGTTCGGGGCGACCCCGAGATAGACCAGCCGGCCTGTGATCGCGAGGAACAGCGCCGAGAAGCCGAGGATGACGAGCCCAACGCGCGGCTCGCTCTTCTCGCCGCTCATGCGGAAGACATCGCGCAGCCAGGCCAGGCGCCCGCGCTTGACCGCACTTTCGGCGGCCTCGTGCTGCTGCTCCATCGAAACCTCGTCTCGTGTCGGCTCGGTCATGGCATCGGCCCCGGCGTGGTCGCGCCCGCCCTGGTGTTCCTGGGTGTCTCGGTCGGCAGTCCGAGCCCGAGATCCTCGAGCTTGCGGCCGATCGTATCGACCTTGGGTCCGCGGTTCGGGATGTCCGAGGGCTTGACCACCTGCGTCACCACGAAGGGCTGGAGGTCGAGATGGCGCTCCGCCAGCATCTGGACGCGGTCAGGCCGGTTCAGGAACTGCCACTCCGCCTTGAGCACGGCGATGGCGTCGCGCTCGCGCTGGGTCTTGGACTTGAGCTTCTGGAGATGCTCGGTCGCCAGCGTCGTCTCGTACTTGATCGAATAGGCATAGACCGCCGAGGAGACCAGCGCGCCGATGGCGATGACATGCAGGAGCTTGATCACGCTCAGGGCCTCCGGCGCGGCTGCAGGTCGGGGACGGTGGAGAGCGCGACGAGCCCGGCATCGGCCCGGCGTGCCGGCGCCTCGTTGCGTTCGGCGGCACGCAGCTTGGCCGAGCGCGCCCGCGGATTGGCCCGCATCTCGGCCTCGGACGGCGCGACCGCACCCTTGGCGACCAGCCTGAAGGTCGGCTGCGCGGCGGCAACCGCCGGCGCATGACGCGAGCCCGCCGGCACCCGGCCGGAGCGCTCGGCGAAGAACTGCTTGACGATACGGTCTTCCAGGGAATGGAAGGTCACCACGACCAGTCGCCCGCCCGGCTTCAGCACGGTCTCGGCCGCGTGCAGCGCCCGGACCAGCTCGCCGAGTTCGTCATTGACCGCGATGCGCAGCGCCTGGAACACGCGCGTCGCCGGATGCGCCCCGCCGGGCTCGCCCCAGACGATGCCGGCGACGAGATCGGCCAGTTGCTTGGTCGTCGCGATCGGCGCCTTGCGGCGGGCCTCGACCACCGCGCGTGCGACGGCGCGCGAGCGGCGCTCCTCGCCATAGTGATAGAAGATATTGGCGAGCAGCCCTTCCTCGGCCTCGTTGACGAGGTCGGCCGCGCTCTGTCCGGCGCTGCTCATGCGCATGTCGAGCGGCCCGTCGAAGCGGAATGAAAAGCCGCGCTCTGCCTGATCGATTTGCATCGAGGAGACGCCGATATCGAGCACGACGCCGTCGAGCGGCGCCATCTTGAAGCGCTCGGCCTCCTCGGCAAGCTCGCCGAAATTGGCCTGGGACAGCGTCAGGCGTCCGGCCATCTCGGCGACGAGATCAGCACCGCCGGCGATCGCCGTCGGGTCGCGGTCCAGCCCCAGCAGGGTCACATCCGGCGCGGCATCGAGGATCGCGCGCGAATACCCCCCTGCCCCGAAGGTGCCGTCGAGATAGCGCCCGCCGGCCTGCGGCGCGAGCGCGGCCAGAACCTCGGCGAGCAACACGGGCACATGACGAACCGGTCCGCCAATGGCTCCGCCGGAACGGTCGCCATGGTCCGTCATGTGCCCGTGCCTCCCGTTGGAATGGTCAAACTGCCGAGCGTGCGCTTCACGTCGCGCAGACGCGTCCGCGCCGCGTCGAGATGCGCGCGGAACCGCTCCGGCTCCCAGATCTGAAACTTGTGGCCGTGGCCGACGAAGGTCACGGCATCGCCGATACCGGCATGCGCCTTCAGCGCCTCGCTCAGCACCATCCGCCCCTCCGTGTCGATCCTCAGCACCTCCGAGGTGCCGTTCAGCGCCGTCGAGAGCAACTCCCACTCGTCCGAGAACGGCGAGAAGCGCGCGAGGATATCGTCGATCGTGGCCCTGAGCGCGTTGCCGCCGGCATCCAGCGCCGGCAGGTCGAGCCCCTGATGGACATAGAGACCCTCGTAGCCGTCCTTGGCCAGCACCGACCGGAAACTCGAGGGAATGGAGACGCGCCCCTTGGCGTCGAGCCGGTTCGTGAAATTCGAGACGAAGCGGTCCGTCAACGCCGCCTCCCGGCCTGCTCTTCAAGGCGACACCGCTGAGATGGGCAAGCGGCGAAAGGACTCTCCGTCGAAGCGGGCAAGGCAGTCCAGCAAGCCAAATTCCGCGCGGCACACGGAGCCTGACCCTTGGTTTGCCTGCCGGCTTCGACGGGATGATTTGGGATAGCATGGGCCTATATGGGCGTCAATGGAATCGCGGGTGCAACGGCGCACCCACGAGGACTCTCCGCCATCACAGCTCGTTAAGGTTAAGTATCCGTAAGCACGCGCAATTCGGCGTCGTCCGGCCTTATCGGCAGGCGGAGGAGCGCATCGGCGCTACGAAAAATTTTTACGAAAGCGGGCCGTTATTTTCGGCGAGCCGGAGCGCGGCGCCGAGGAGTAGGCCATCGGAACGCACCACGGTTGTCATTCCGGGGCGCGCCGCAGGCGCGAACCCGGAACCCACGACTGGGTGAGGCACTTTATATCACGGCTCAGGTCGCTCACCCGGTCGTGGGTTCCGGGCTCTTCGCTACGCGAAGCCCCGGAATGACAAATGTACCGCCCGCGGCAACGGACACGCCCTCACTCCTCGCGCGATGACGCCAGCAGCGCATCGCGGACGAGGCCGAGCTGATCGCGCAACCGCCCGGCATCGCCGGCCGTCCCGCCGAGCGCCTCGCCGACAGCATCCTGCACGCAACGCCCCTGCTCGCGCAGCCCCTCGCCCTTCTCGGCGAGATGGATGCGCACCTGCCGCTCGTCGCGCGCATCGCGCTCACGCCGGATCAGGCCGGAGGCTTCGAGCCGCTTCAGCAGCGGCGTCAGCGTGCCGGAATCGAGCATCAGCCGCTCGCCCAGATCCTTCACCGTCAGCCCATCCTGCTCCCAGAGCACGAGCATCACGAGATATTGCGGGTAGGTCAGCCCGAGCGCCGCCAGGATCGGGCGATAGGCCCGATTAAAGGCATGGCCAACCTGATAGATCGCAAAACAGAGCTGCTGCTCCAGACGCGGCACACCCTCCCCGGCCCTGTCCTGCTTCGCCATCACACCCTCGCCGATCACCTTGTTCCACGGAAAGCCGAAAGCAGCCCCGCGATCAACCGCTCTTTGCCTTGCCCAAATTAATTGTTGACAATTTAATTGTGCACAATCTAAAAGGCAACCATCAACCCAGCGAGCAAGGAGATCGATCATGAAGACACTTTATACCGCGCATGGTTCCGCCACCGGCGGCCGCGAAGGCCAGGCCGCGACCGACACTGGCAACGTCAAGCTCGTGCTGAACACCCCCAAGGAACTCGGCGGCGGCGGCGGCGAAGGCACCAATCCCGAGCAGCTTTTCGCCATGGGCTACTCGGCCTGCTTCCTCGGCGCGCTCAAGTTCGTCGCCAGCAAGGAGAAGGTGAAGATCCCGGATGACGCGAAGATCTCGGCCGATATCGGCATCGGCGCCCGCGACGACGGCCAGGGCTTCGGCATCACCGCGAAGCTGACCGTCTCGGTGCCCGGCCTCGACAAGGCCGCGGTCGAGGACCTCGTTAAGAAGGCCCATGTGGTCTGCCCCTACTCGCATGCGACGAAGGGCAACATTCCGGTCGAGACGACGGTGGCCTGAGACAGGTATTCCGGCGCACGCTGATCGAGCCCTGAGACCGATCGGGAATTCGCTCCGGTGAGGCAGCCGGCGCGGCTATCGAGAACCGGAGCGCAGCGGACATCGGTTCGTGAGCACCGGAAGCGCAGAAAGCCGCGTCGGATGCCCGCCGGAGTAGAATTCACGACGGTCGAGGTGCCAGTCGGCCTGTAAGCCGGGTTCTGGATGGCCGGAGGATCGCTCCCCCGACGTGACGGCCATTCCTCTGGGACGCGTATTGCTGCGCGCCTCGAGCAACCAACCCGGACGACAAGGCACAGAAACCTGCCCCTGCCCGCTTGCGCGGGCAGCATCGTCCCTATTCGGTTTTGCTCCCGGTGGGGCTTGCCATGCCGTCCCCGTTGCCGGGTCCGCGGTGCGCTCTTACCGCACCTTTTCACCCTTACCTCGCCGGAAAAGCCGAAGCTCTCCAGCGCGAGGCGGTTCGATCTCTGTGGCGCTTTCCCTGGGGTCGCCCCCGCCGGACGTTATCCGGCACCGTGTTTCCGTGGAGCCCGGACTTTCCTCCCTCGCGAGCGAGAGCGGCCGTCCGGCCGACTGGCGAGGGGGAAATGCGCGCTGGCGCAGCCCGCGTCAAGCGCAGGCGCACCGGAAAGATCAGTTGCGGGCGGTGATCGTGCGCACCTTGGCGCAATAGGTGCGGTTGGCGCCGCTCATCCGGGTCGCCATATGGCCACTCTGATACTTCATGATGGTGCGGCAGGTATCGCCGCCCGCCATCTTGTAGGCCATGGCGAGGTATTTCATGCCGTAACGGGCATTGGTCTCGGCATCGAGCAACCCGCCGGCGCTGCCGGAATAACCCATGCCGCGCGCCGTCTGGTGACGGATCTGCATCAGGCCGTAATTGCCGGCATGCGAAGCCCGCGGATTGTAGCGGCTCTCGACGCGCACGACGGCATCAGCGAGCGAGAACGGCACACCATTGGCAGCCGCATGGCGCGCGACGATGGCCTTGATGCCTTCGGAGCCGGCCGGAGCGGCAAGCGCGCGGCTGGCGCGGGTCTCGTGCTTTTCGGTCTCTGACTTGACGGCCTCCGCCTTGGCCGCGCGGGCAGCGGACTTCGCCTTGGGAGCCTCGGCCTGGACGTCCTCACTCTTGCCTTCGGCGGCCTTGGCGCGGGCGATCTCGGCGTCGCGGAGAACGATAGCTCTGGGGTCCGTTTCCGCGTTGACGAAATCCTCAGCAAAGGCCACCCCGGAGAGGCTAATCAGGCACGCAGTCGCGAGACCACCACAGATATATCGCATGTCGAATTGAACCCCATTGCGCCATGACTGGCCGATGGGGGCGCTCAACTGATGGTCGAATGTGTCGATAATCTGTCACATTCCACAGAAAAACGATCAACAATTAGCGTAAACAGGAATTTATTCTATATTTAACTATTCAGTATTCATATGTATTCGGTCACTCGAAAAACTTCGCCGGCTCCCCGCCTCCGGGTGCGAATCAAGCAGGCGAATCAGCTGCCGCATTTCGGCCTCATTCGCGGCCGGATGTGCTTTTTGGGCGCGGCAGGCCGCCGCACCGGGCGCTCTTGCGCGGATAAGCCCCCTTCTCCCATCATCTGCGCATTCGGATTCACCGGGATCGGTTTTGTGATGGCTTCCTCTTTCTGGGGCGCTCTTGGCGGTGGCGGGCTCGGGCTCGTGATCGGCGGCCCGCTCGGCGCCCTCGTCGGCGCACTCGCCGGCCATGTCCTGGTCGATCGCGAGGGCGCGCCCTTCGGCCCGGCTCCGCGCGAGCTCGTCTTCACCACCGGCCTCGTCGCGCTTGCCGCCAAGATGGCGCGCTCGGACGGCGTCGTGACCTGCGACGAGATCACCGCCTTCCGCCGCATCGTCGAGGTCCCGCCCGACCAGCAGCAGCGCATCGAGGCCCTGTTCGATCTCGCCAAGCAGACCAGCGCCGGCTTCGAGGCCTATGCCACGCAGATCGCCGGCGCCTTCAAGGATGAGCCGGCCCTGCTGGAGGACGTGCTCGACGGGCTCTTCCTGATCGCCGCCGCCGATGGCGCGATCCATGAGGCCGAGCACGCCTATCTCCAGTCCGTCGCCGGCATCTTCGGCATCGCCGAGAGTGATTTCGCCCGGATCGAGGCCCGCCATGCCCGCCGGCCCGACGATCCCTATCTCGTGCTCGGCGCCAGCCGCGAGATGGACGACGCCGAGCTCAAGCGCCATTACCGCCGCCTCGTCGCCGAGACCCATCCCGACCGCGAGATCGCCCGCGGCCTGCCGGAGGAAGCGATCGCCATCGCGACACGCCGGATCGCCGCCATCAATGCCGCCTGGGACGCAATCCAGAAGGAACGCGGCATGAGCCGCAGCCTCGCGCCGCAACCTGCTTGAATCCAGGCTTCTCGGACAATACGCGGGTCATCCCGGACAAGCGGCGTTAGCCGCGCCGATCCGGGATCCATGCCTGAACCTCAATCGGACATGCTCAGGAATGGATCCCGGGTCTCCCTTCGGTCGCCCGGGATGACGGCGCGGTTCCACCACGATCACACAATGCGCTAAGGCCGACGCATGACCGACACAGCCAAGCCCGACAGCCGCTTCGCCTCGAAGATTTTTCCCTCGCCGAACCACGGTGAGCGCAAGCACCCCGACGGCACGCCGGACCGTCGGCCCGACATGCTGATCCTGCATTACACCGGCATGCCGGTCGCGGGCGAAGCGCTGCAATGGCTCTGCAACCCGGTGGCGCAAGTCTCGTCGCATTACTTCGTCTTCGAGAACGGCCACACGCTCCAGCTCGTGCCGGAAGGTCGGCGCGCCTGGCATGCAGGCGCCTCGCACTGGGCCGGCGAGACCGATATCAACTCCTGCTCGATCGGCATCGAGATCGCCAATCCCGGCCATCCAGGCGGCCTGCCCGACTATCCCGAGGAGCAGATCGCCGCGACGCTCAACCTCTGCCGCGACATCTGCGAGCGCTGGTCGATCCCCCCCGAGCGCGTGCTTGCCCATTCCGACATCGCGCCCGGCCGCAAGATCGACCCTGGCGAGAAATTCCCGTGGCGCCGGCTCAGTGAGGCCGGCGTCGGCCTCTGGACGGAGCCGGCCCCGATCCGCGGCGGCCGCTTCTTCGCGCGTGGCGAAAGCGGCCAGCCGGTCGAGGCCTTGCAGGCGATGTTCGCGATGCTGGGCTATGGCGTCACCGTCGACGGCATCTTCGACGAGAAGCTGGAAGCGGCGGTCGCCGCCTTCCAGCGCCACTGGCGCCCAGAGAAGGTCGACGGCATCGCCGATTCCTCGACGATCACGACGCTGCGCGATCTGCTCGCCGCCACACAAGCGAGCCGCACCGCCTGACCGTCGGCTAAGCCAAAGATTGCAGGAAGTTAACTCGCCGTGCGGCCCGCTTTCTGGCAAGCTCTTCCCTAGCGGCGGCCAAAGGCTGCCGGGATGGGGAAGCGACCTTGCGCAAATGGCTGATCGGAACCGGGCTGATCGTGCTTGCGGCGGCTGGCGGCTACTGGGCTTTGCGCCCGGCAGGCGGCAACGCCAATGAGCCGCCCTATCGCACGGCTGCACTCGATCGCGGCCGCATTACCGCCGCCGTACGCGCCACCGGGACGCTGACGCCGGTCACGACCGTCCTCGTCGGCTCGCAGTTGTCCGGCCAGATCGTCGAGCTCCTCGCCGACTACAACACGCAGGTGAAGGCCGGGCAGGTCGTCGCCCGTCTGCAGAGCGACCAGATCCGGACGCGCCGCGACGCCGCCCAGGCCGATCTCGAACAGGCCAAGGCCGATCTTGTCGTCAAGAACGCCCAGCTCGAACGCGCCCGCGCTGCGCGGATCAAGGCGGATTCCTTCATCCGCGATATCGAGGCCCAGCGCACCCGCACCTCGGCTCAGCTCGCCGATGCCAGGCGCACCTTCGAACGGCAGGACCAGCTCTTCAACCGCAGCACGGGCTCGCAACAGAATCTCGACACCGCCCGCACGCAGGTCGAGGTCCAGACTGCCTCGCTCGCCTCGAACGAAGCCCAGATCGCCTCTGCCCGCGCCGAGCTCAAGGGACTCGACGCCGATATCCAGCTCGCCGAAGGACAGGTTCAGGCCAGCCAGGCCCTGATCGGCAGCCGCGACGCCAAGCTCCGCGACATCCTGATCGACCTGGAACGCACGCAGATCCGCTCGCCGGTCGACGGCGTCGTGGTCCAGCGCCAGGTCGATCTCGGCCAGACCGTCGCCGCCTCGCTCTCCTCGCCGACCCTGTTCCAGATCGCACAGGACCTGCGCACCATCGACATCTACGCCAATATCGACGAGGCCGATGTCGGGCGGCTGAAGCCAGGTCAGCCGGTCTCCTTCACCGTCAACGCCTATCCCAGCCGCAATTTCCAGGGCCGGGTCGAGATGGTCCGGCTCGGCGCCCAGACCATCCAGAACGTCGTCACCTATACCGGCATCATCCGCGTCGAGAACCGCGACATGGCACTCCTGCCCGGCATGACCGCCAATCTTCAGGTCGTGACCGAGGATAGGCCCGATGCGCTGCGCGTGCCCAATGCCGCGCTGCGCTTCCGCCCGGCCGGCGCGGCAGGTGCTGCCCCTGCCGGCTCGGGCACCGGCCCGGTGGCGCTTCCGGATGCCGGCGAGCGCGGGCCGCGCGCTGCCAACGCCCTGCGCGAGCGGATCGAGACCGAATTGCAGCCGACGCCCGAGCAGAAGCAGGCGATCGCAGAAATCCTGAGGGAGCGTCGCGGCAATCGTGAAGCGATGGCCGGCCTCTCGCCGGAAGAGCGGCGCGCCGCCTTCCGCACGGCGCGGACGGAGATCGTCACGAAGATCGGCGCAGTGCTCGATCCCGAGCGGCGCGCTAAGTTCGAGGCGATCATGCAGGAGGGTCGCGCGGCGCCAAGCCGTGGCATTCCCGGCCGCGTCTATGTGCTGGACGAAGCCGGCCAACCCAAGCCTATACCCGTCATGCTCGGCCCGACCGACGGTGCCTTCACGGAATTGCTCGGCGGCGAGGTCAAGGACGGCGTGCAGGTCGTGACCGGCGGCGGTCCGCGCCTGACGACCGCGCCGGAACCGTCGGCCTCCCGCGCCCGCGGCCCGCGGCTGTTCTGAGGGCGCCGCCATGCCCCTGATCGAAACCCGCGACCTCTCCCGCGTCTACGATCTCGATTCCGGCCGCGTCACGGCGCTGGACCGGGTCTCGCTCGCGATCGAGGCCGGCGATCTCGTTGCGGTGATGGGCCCGTCAGGCTCGGGCAAATCGACCTTCATGAACCTGATCGGCTGCCTCGACCGGCCGAGCGGCGGGCATTATGTGCTCGACGGCATCGCGGTCGAGACCCTCTCTGGCGACGGGCTCGCAGAACTGCGCAACCGCAAGCTCGGCTTCGTCTTCCAGCAGTTCAACCTGCTGCCACGCATCGATGCCTGCGCCAATGTCGAACTGCCGATGGTCTATGCCGGCGTCGCCCGCGCCGAGCGCAAGCGGCGCGCACTTGCGGCGCTCGCCCGCGTCGGCCTCGCCGAACGCGCCCATCACCGCCCGATGCAGCTCTCCGGCGGTCAGCAGCAGCGCGTCGCCATTGCGCGCGCGCTGGTCAACGAGCCGCGCCTCTTGCTCGCCGACGAGCCGACCGGCGCGCTCGACAGCCGCACCGCGCTGGAAATCCTCGCCCTCTTCCAGGACCTGAACCGCGAGGGCGTCACCGTCGTCCTCGTCACGCATGACGCCGAGGTCGCCCGCCACGCACGCCGGCTGATCCGCTTCCGCGACGGCCGCCTGCTCAGCGATCTCAGGCAGGAGCCGGCCGACGCCCGCGCCGCGCTCGCGGCCTTCGACGCCGGGATCGGCTTGCCGGAGGCCGCCGCATGAGTCTGACCGAAGCGATCCGCTCGGCGCTGTCCGCCATCGGTGCCAATGCCCTGCGTTCGGCGCTGACGATGCTCGGCATCATCATCGGCGTCGCCGCCGTCATCGCCATGGTAGCGATCGGCGCCGGCGCCCGCGAGCGCGTCACCGGCCAGATCAAGTCGCTCGGCGCCAATCTCGCCATCATCCAGTCCGGCAACGTCACGCAGGGGGGCGTCAGGCTCGGCGCCGGCGCCTCCTCGACCCTCACTGACGAAGATGCCGCCGCGATCCTGCGCGAGGTCGAGGACGTCACGGCTGCCGCGCCCGTCCTGGTCACCCGTGCGCAGGCCGTCTATGCCGGCGCCAACTGGTCGACCCAGATCACCGCCACCGATCTCGACTTCTTCGCCGCCCGCGAATGGGAGATCGGTGCCGGCCGGCTGTTCGAGCCCGAGGAACTGCGCAAGGGCGAGATCGTCGCCGTGATCGGCCAGACGGTCGCGCGCAACCTCTTCGGCGAGGAGAACCCGCTCGACCAGCAGTTCCGCATCCGCAACGTGCCCTTCAAGGTCATCGGCGTGATGGCAGCCAAGGGCCAGTCGGCGCTGGGGCAGGACCAGGACGACGTCATCTTCGTGCCGCTCGATACCGGCCGGCGTCGCATCGTCGGGCGCAATTATGCCCGCGACCGTTCGGTGCAGAGCATCATGGTGAAATTCGCGAACGAAGAAGCGATCACGCCGGGCATCGCCGAGGTCACCGCCCTGCTGCGCCAGCGCCACCGGCTTATGGAGGATCAGGAGGACGATTTCATCGTCCGCAACCTCACCGAGATCGCCAATACCGCGACCGCCGCCGCGACCACCCTCTCCTGGCTGCTCGCGGCTGTGGCCGCCGTCTCGCTCCTCGTCGGCGGCATCGGCATCATGAACATCATGCTGGTCTCGGTGACCGAGCGCACCCGCGAGATCGGCCTCCGGCTCGCGGTCGGTGCTCGCCAGAGCGCAGTGCTGACCCAGTTCCTGATCGAGGCGACGACGCTCGCGACAATCGGCGGCGCGGTCGGCGTCGGGCTCGGCATCGCGGCGGCGCTGACCATCGCCCATGTCGCCGGCTGGCCTTCGGTGATTTCGGTCCAGACCATCCTGATCGCGGTCGGCGTCTCCGGGCTGATCGGCGTGTTCTTCGGCTTCTACCCGGCACGCCGCGCCGCAAGGCTCGATCCGATCGAGGCGCTCAGACGCGAGTAAGGCGGCGGATTTTCTTTCACTGCGCAAGGGTCGCTTAACCCTGCCCGCCCTAGGCTGCCCTTGAGGCAGTCAGGAGGCGGACCGTGAACAGCCAGCAGCTCACCGCGGCGACGCAGTCCCTCTACGATCGCGCGGTCGCGGCCGCAGCTGTCGGTGCCTGGGAATGCAACCTCGCCAATGAATCGCTGAGCTGGACGGACGGCGTCTACGACCTGTTCGGCCTGCAGCGCGGCTCCGCCATCTACCGCAGCGCGACGCTGGATCTCTATGAGGAGCGCTCGCGCCGCGAGATGAACCAACTCCGCAGCAAGGCGATCAGCACCGGCCAGGGCTTCGCGCTGGATTGCCGGATCAGGGCGGCGAATGGCGAGAAGCGCTGGATGCGCCTCATCGTCGGTGTCGGCCATGAGCACGGCCGCCCGATCCGCATCTTCGGCTCGAAGCAGGACGTTACCGCCGAGAAGGGCTTGTGGAGCGAAACCGCGACGCTGGTGCGGGCGAACGCATCGACGAACCTCGCTGCGCGCCGCAACTTCATCGATGCTCTTCGGCAGTCCCGATACGAACGTAGCCGGGAGCCCGAGCGCTTCGCCCTCGCCATCTTCGGGATCGATCGGTTCGCGACTCTCGTCGAGAATTACGGCCGCTCCGCGGGCGACGATGTGATCCGGAATTTCGGCGAGCGGCTGCGCCGGCTCTTCCCCGATGCGCTCGCCATCGACCAGACCGGCCCCGGCGCTTTCGCCTTGCTGCTGCGCATGCCCGGCGACAAGGGCTACCTCGCCTCGATGCTCTCCGGCACACGCAAACTGCTGTGCCGGCCGATGCCGCGCAGCAATCTCGTCATTGACTTCACGCTCTCGATCGGCGCGGCCCTGCTGACACCGGAGGGCTATCGCGAGCAGAACGAGATCTTCGCGGAGGCCGAGGCCGCGCTTCAGGTCGCCGGCATGGCCGGAGGCGACTGCGTCCGCGTTTTCGACGGGCCGGTGGCCGCCGTCAGCCGGGTCGCGCTCGCCGGCTGACATCGCTGAAATGTTCGCGCGGCCAGCGGGCCCTGCCCGGTCAGGATGCCTGCCCGCGCGCAAGAGCCTTGAGCTTGGCGCCGACCTCCGCGATCGCCTGAATCGCCGGCATGTATTCGCGGCCAAGTGGCGTCAATGCGTACTCCACCGAGGGCGGCGAGCCCGGCAGGACGCGCCGCCGCACAACCCCCTTGACCTCGAGACTGCGCAGCCGGGTGCTGAGCATTTTGGCCGATATCATGGGGATGTCGCGCCTGAGCTCCCCGAAGCGCCGTGGCCCCCCGCTCAGATACCAGATGATGTTCGGCGTCCAGGCACCACCGAGTACCTGCATGCAGGTGCCGACATCGCAGGTCTCCGGTGGCTCGGGAGAGCGATTCCTACGGATTTTCAAAGCCATACAGCAAACCTCCGGTAACCGCGAGGATACCGGAAAATGCGGTTGCGACAAGTAACGAGGTATACAAAGGTTACTTCCGGGATCTAACGATGGCGCATCACCGATCCACGGAGATGAACCACCATGAAGCTCTACTTCGCTCCCGGCGCCTGCTCGCTCTCGCCCCATATCGCACTGCGCGAAGCCGGCCTGCCCTTCACCCTCGAAAAGGTCGATATCTCCACCGGCAGAACGGCAAGCGGCGAGAGTTTCGCCGCGATCAATCCCAAGGGCTACGTTCCCGCGCTGAAGCTCGATGATGGCGACGTCCTGACCGAAGGCGCGGCGATCGTCCAGTATATCGCCGACCTCGCCCCCTCCGCCGGCCTTGCTCCCCAGCCAGCGACGCTCGAGCGGGCACGGTTGCAGGAATGGCTCACTTTCATCTCGAGCGAACTGCACAAGGCATTCTCGCCTCTGTTTCGGCCTGGGACGGACGAGGCCGGGCGGCAGGAAGCCCGGGCAGCGATCGCGCGGCGCCTCGGCTATGTCGAGGCAAAGCTCGCCGACGGACGCGACTACCTGCTCGGAGACACCTTCAGCGCCGCCGACATCTATCTCTTCGTCATCACCAGCTGGGCCGAGGGCAAGGAGATCTCGCTGTCGACTTGGCCACGTCTGAAAGCCCTGCTGGAGCGCGTCGCGGACAGGGATAGCGTCCGGGAAGCGCTGAGCGCCGAACGTCTCGCCGCCTGACACGAGGCGCAGCGCATGACCTCGCAATTCGCCCCGATCGAGGCCCTGCTCGGCCGCTATTTCGACGGGCTCTACCACAGCGATGCGGCCCTGCTGGGCCGCGTCTTCCATCCGCAGGCGATCTATGCCTGCGCGACCGATGGACGGCTGACCCACATGACCATGGACGCCTATCTGCCGATGGTGGCGGCCCGCCCCTCCCCGGCGAGCCGTCAGGAAAAGCGGCGCGATCGGATCATCTCGATCGCCTTCGCCGGGCCGGTCACTGCGCTGGCCCGCGTGGAGTGCGCCATCGGAGAGAAGCGCTTTACTGACCTGCTCAGTCTCGTCCAGCTCGAAGGCGAGTGGCGCATCATCGCCAAGGTCTTCCACTTCGACCTCGCGTCCGCCGCCTGAACACTTACGAACCCGTGAAGGAACATCCATGCCCTATGTCAACATCCGCATCACCCGCGAAGGGGCCACGGCAGATCAGAAGGCCGCGCTCATGGCCGGCGTCACCGACCTTCTGAGCAAGGTCCTGAACAAGAACCCGGCCACCACCTTCGTGGTCATCGACGAAGTCGGCCTCGACGACTGGGGCGTCGGCGGCCTGCCGGTTGAGCAGTACAGGCTCAAGTTGTCCCAGACCGCAGCTCCGACCGGCGCGGTCGCGCGGGGCTGAAGCGCGCGTCCGGGGTCAGGTCGTCGGCGGCTCCTCCTGCGACAACGATCGGGTGAAGACGATCTGCCCGTCGAGGCCGCGGCCCCGGTCACGCCAGCCATGGCGGCGATAGAAGCGCTCTGCCCGCGTGTCGGCGCCGGTTTCGAGCCAGGCCTGGGCATGGCCCGCAGCCTTCAGCCCGGCCAGCGCCGCATCGATCAGCGCGCGGCCATGGCCCCGCCCTTCCTGCGCCGGATCGATGAACAGGGCCCAGATCAGGCCGGTCTGATGATTGGCGCAGGCGAAGCCGGCGATCTCGCCCGCCTCTTCCGCAACGAGGAAAATCGCCTGCTCTCGATACCAGGCGACATCCTCATCCGTGACCTTCGAGGGGTCGCTCAGGATGTTCTCGCGCACGCCCATGCGGATCGTACGGATGCGCGGCTCATCCGCCGCCACCGCCTTGCGGATCAGTCTTGCCACGTCAGTCGTCGCCACACGTCATCTCCATCGCTGCGGCTAGCGTGATGCCCGCCGCTGCGATGGAAGGCAACTACTCCGCCGCCTGCAGGCGATAGGCTGACGTGTCGTAGTTGAGGATCGGCGCGAGCCAGCGCTCGACCTCCTCGATCGTCATACCCTTGCGCTCGGCATAATCCTCGACCTGGTCGCGCTCGACCTTGGCGACGCCGAAGTAGTAGGCCTCCGGGTGCGAGAAATAGAGCCCGGAGACCGAGGAGCCCGGCCACATCGCGTAGCTCTCGGTCAGCTTCACGCCGACGCGGCGTTCGGCTTCGAGCAGCCGGAAGAGCGTTTCCTTCTCAGTATGGTCGGGCTGGGCCGGATAGCCCGGCGCCGGACGGATGCCCTGGTATTCCTCGCGGATCAGCTCGTCATTGCTGAAGGTCTCGTCCGGTGCATAGCCCCAGAACTCCTTGCGGACGAGCTGGTGCATCCGCTCGGCGAAGGCCTCGGCGAAGCGGTCCGCCAGCGCCTTGACCATGATCGAGCGGTAGTCGTCATTGTCGCGCGCGAACCTCTCGGAGATGCGCTCTTCCTCCGCCCCGGCCGTGACGGCGAAGGCGCCGATATAATCGGGCGCCACGCCTTCCGGCGCGACGAAATCGGACAGGCACATATTGGACTTGCCGTCGCGCTTCGAGAGCTGCTGGCGCAGGCCGTGGAAGGTTGCGAGCTGTTCCTGCCTGCTCTCGCCGGTATAGAGGCGGATATCGTCGCCGACGGCATTAGCCGGCCAGAAGCCGATTACCGCCTTCGGATTGAACCAGCGTTCCTCGACGATGCGCTTCAGCATCGCCTGAGCATCGTCCCAGAGCGCGCGCGCCGCCTCGCCCTGCTTCTCGTCCTGCAGGATCGCCGGGAAGCGGCCCTTCAATTCCCAGGTCTGGAAGAACGGCGTCCAGTCGATCACCGGCACAAGGTCGGCGATGTCGAAGGTACGGAACGTACGCGTGCCCAGGAAGCTCGGCTTCGGCGGCACGTAGTTCGCCCAATCCGGCTTGAAGGCATTGGCGCGGGCACGGGCCAGCGGCAGGCGCTGCTTGTCGGCCTCGGAGCGACGATGCGCCTCGGCAACCTTGGCGTATTCCGCCTGCACGCCCGCCACGTAACCCGGCTTCTGCTCCGACGAGAGCAGGCTGGAGACGACGCCGACGGCGCGCGAGGCGTCGTTCACATGCACCGCCTGGCCTTTCTCATAGGCCGGGTGGATCTTCACCGCCGTATGGACACGGCTGGTCGTCGCCCCGCCGATCAGCAGCGGGATATCGAAGCCCTCGCGCTCCATCTCGGAAGCGACCGTCACCATCTCGTCGAGCGAGGGCGTGATCAGCCCGGACAAGCCGATGATATCGACCTTCTCCTTGCGCGCCGTCTCCAGGATCTTCTGGGTCGGCACCATCACGCCGAGGTCGATCACCTCGTAATTGTTGCACTGGAGCACGACGCCGACGATGTTCTTGCCGATGTCGTGGACATCGCCCTTCACCGTCGCCATCAGCACCTTGCCGGCGGCCGAGCGCTCGGAGCCGCCGTTGAGGCGCTTCTCCTCCTCCATATAGGGCATCAGGTAGGCGACGGCCTGCTTCATCACGCGGGCCGACTTCACCACCTGCGGCAGGAACATCTTGCCCGCGCCGAACAGGTCGCCGACCACGTTCATCCCGGCCATCAGCGGGCCTTCGATGACGTGCAGCGGCTTCTCCGCTTTCAGGCGCGCCTCTTCCGTGTCGACATCGATGAACTCGGTGATCCCGGCGACCAGCGCGTGCTCCAGCCGCTTCTCGACCGGGAGTTCGCGCCAGGCGAGATCCTTGCCGGACGCGGCGACCGAACCGTCGCCCTTGAAGCGCGGCGCAGCCTCCAGCAGCCGCTCGGTCGAATCCTTGCGGCGGTTGAGGACGACATCCTCGCAGAGCGAGCGCAGCTCCGGATCGAGATCGTCATAGGAGCCGAGCTGGCCGGCATTGACGATGCCCATGTCCATCCCCGCCTTGATGGCGTGGTAGAGGAACACGGAGTGCATGGCCTCGCGCACCTTCTCGTTGCCGCGGAACGAGAAGGACAGATTCGAGACGCCGCCCGAGATATGGGCATGCGGCAGGGTCTCGCGGATCGCGCGGGTCGCGTCGATGAAGTCGTTGCCGTAGTTGTCGTGCTCCTCGATCCCCGTCGCCACCGCGAAGATGTTCGGGTCGAAGATGATGTCCTCGGGCGGGAAGCCGATCGTCTCGGTCAGCAGCTTGTAGGCCCGCGTGCAGATCTCGATCTTGCGCTGGAACGTGTCGGCCTGCCCGACCTCGTCGAAGGCCATCACGACGACCGCCGCGCCGTATTGCCGGCAGATGCGTGCCTGTTCGAGGAAGGCTTCCTCACCCTCCTTCATCGAGATCGAGTTGACGATCGGCTTGCCCTGGATCGTCTTCAGACCGGCCTCGATCACCGGGAATTTCGATGAATCGACCATGATCGGCACGCGCGAGATATCCGGCTCGGAGGCGATCAGGTTGCAGAACTCGGTCATCGCCTTCTCGGAATCGAGCAGGCCCTCGTCCATGTTGATGTCGATGACCTGCGCGCCGTTGGCGACCTGGTCGCGCGCCACGTCGAGCGCGGCGGCATAGTCGCCATTGGTGATCAGCTTCCGGAATTTGGCCGAGCCGGTGACATTCGTGCGCTCGCCCACGTTCACAAACGGAATGGTCTCGTCGAGCGTGAACGGCTCCAGCCCCGCAAGCCTGAGCCAGGGCTTCACCTCGGGAATCTGGCGCGGTGCCTTGCCGGCGACCGCCTCGGCAATGGCGCGGATATGGTCGGGCGTGGTGCCGCAGCAGCCGCCGACCATGTTGACGAAGCCGGCATCGGTGAACTCGGCCAGCATCTTGGCGGTCGCCTCGGGGCGTTCGTCATAGAGGCCGAATTCGTTGGGCAGGCCGGCATTCGGATAGGCGCAGACCAGCGTGTCGGCAATGCGCGACATGTCCTTGATATGCGCCCGCATCTCGCGCGCGCCGAGCGCGCAGTTGAGGCCGATGGTCAGCGGGGCGGCATGGCGCACCGCGTTCCAGAAGGCCTCGACCGTCTGGCCCGAGAGTGTGCGACCCGAGAGATCGGTAATCGTGCCGGAGATCATCACCGGCAGGCGAATGCCCTTCTCGCGATAGACTTGCTCGATCGCGACGATCGCGGCTTTGGCGTTGAGCGTGTCGAAGATCGTCTCGATCAGCAGCAGTTCCGAACCGCCATCGATCAGGCCCCTCACCTGCTCGGCATAGGAATCGCGGACCTGATCGAAGCTCACGGCGCGGAAGCCGGGATTGTTGACGTCGGGCGAGATCGAGAGCGTGCGGTTGGTCGGGCCGATCGCGCCGGCGACGAAGCGGCGACGCCCGTCTTCCCTCTCGGCGATCGCGGCCGCCTCGCGGGCGACGCGCGAACAGGCGACGTTCAGCTCATAGACGATCGCTTCCATGCCGTAATCGGCCTGGGCGATCGAGGTGCCCGAGAAGGTATTGGTCTCGACGATATCGGCGCCCGCCCGGAAATAGGCGAGATGGATGTCGCGCAGCGCCTCGGCCTGCGTCAGGGCGATGATGTCGTTATTGCCCTTGAGGTCGTGGTTGAAGCCCTTGAAACGCTCGCCGCGGAAATCCGCCTCGGAGAGCTTCAGGTTCTGGATCTGCGTGCCCATCGCGCCGTCGAGCACGAGGATGCGTTCGCGCGCGGCCTGGCGCAGCGAGCGCTCGATCTCGGCGCCGTCGACGGGAGCGGGAATGAAGTCGGACATAGGCTTACTCCGCCGCCACGGCCTGCGCCGCCGGCTTCTCGGGCTTCAACCCCACGAGATGGCAGATGGCATAGACGAGGTCGGCCTTGTTCATCGTGTAGAAATGCAGGTCAGTGGCGCCGCGATCGATCAGGTCAAGGACCTGCTCGGCGCAGACGGCGGCGGCGACGAGGCGGCGCGTCGCGACGTCATCCTCCAGCCCCTCGAAGCGGTCGGCCAGCCATTGCGGCACGCTGGCGCCGGTCTTGCGGGCAAAGTTCGCGGTCTGCTTGAAGTTCTGGACGGGCACGATGCCGGGCAGAATCGGGATCTCGATGCCGCGCGCGCGCACCTTGTCGAGATAGCGGAAATAGACGTCGTTATCGAAGAAGAACTGGGTGATCGCCCGCGTCGCGCCGGCATCGACCTTCTTCTTGAGCGCATCGATATCGGCATCGAGCGAGGCGGCTTCCGGGTGCTTCTCGGGATAGGCCGAGACCGTGACCTCGAAGTCGCCGATGCGCTTCAGGCCGGCGACGAGATCGGAGGTCTGGTGATAGCCCTGCGGATGCGGCTCATAGATCGTGCCGAGCCCGCCGGCCGGATCGCCGCGCAGCGCCACGACATGGCGCACGCCGGCATCCCAATAGGACCGGATGACCTCGTCGACCTCAGCCTTCGAGGCCGAGACGCAGGTCAGATGCGCGGCCGGCTTCAGCGCGGTCTCGTCGACCATGCGCTTGACGGTCGCGTGAGTGCGCTCGCGGGTGGAGCCGCCGGCGCCGTAGGTCACCGAGACGAAGCTGGGGCCGAGCGGCTCGAGCCGGCGCACGCTGTCCCACAGCGCAACCTCCATCTCCTCCGTCTTCGGCGGGAAGAATTCGAAGGAGACGCGCGGACGGCGCGAGCCGTGGCGGCTGGGGCGGAAAGCATTCATCACGCAACCTCGAGATTGATCGTGCGGACCGGCGGATCGGCCTGGACGCGCCGGTCGCGGCCACGCCAGAGCATGACCGGGAGCTGGCCCGAGCCGCCATCGGCAAGGGTGACTTCACGGGAAAGATCGCAGGACAGGCCGGCCTCGGCGAACCAGGCCGCGATCTGCTGGCGGGAGAAGCCGAGCCGACGATGCGCATGCTCGGTCCGCAGGAATTCCATCTCGTGCGGCGCAAAATCGACGACGATCAGGCGCCCGCCGGGCGCCAGCATCGCAGCCGCCTCGCGCACCGCTCGGCCGGGATCGTCGAGGAAATGCAGCACCTGATGGATCACGACGAGGTCGAAGGAGCCGCGCGCGAAGGGCAGCGCATAGATGTCGCCCTGTCGCAGCTCGACGCGCGACAGCCCCGCCTGCTCCAGATTGGCGCGGGCCACCGCCAGCATCGCATGGTTGGCATCGACGCCGACGGCGCGGCCGAATTTCGGCGCGATCCGCTCCAGCATCCGCCCCGTGCCGGTGCCGAGATCGAGCATCGCGCCGGGCGAGCCCTCGCCGACGGCCTCCTCGACCGCAGCCTCCACGGCATGGTCAGGCACATGCAGCCCACGCAACCGGTCCCAGTCGCGCGCGACGCTGGCGAAATAGTTTTGCGCGGCCTCGGCCCGCGTCGTCCTTACCGCAGCGAGCCGCTCGCGATCGGCCGCGAGCACCGGGTCGCTCAGGTCGAGCCAGGCGGCGAGCGAGGCGGCAAAGGCCCCGCCCGGCCCGGTCTCGTCGAGCCGGAAGAAAGCCCAGGCGCCCTCGCGCGAACGCCGGACCAGCCCGGCTTCGGCGAGCAGCTTGAGATGGCGCGAGATGCGCGGCTGAGACTGGCCGAGAATGTCGGTGAGATCGGAAACGGAGAGCTCGCCCTCGGAGAGCAGCGCCAGAATGCGCAGCCGCGTCTCCTCGCCGGCCGCCCTGAGGCCCGCGAGAAGCACATCGGAAGACAATGTCGTCGGCTGCCGCACGCGCTGGCGTCCTCTATCGACAAGGAAAAAGATATAAAGATATCTTTATATCAAACACGCCGTTCGTGCAAGCGGATTGTCGTGCGGAAGATAGGACGCAATCCACAACCGCTCCTGCGGGAGAAGGTGCCAATATGTGGCGCTGACAGATCAGGACTTGCACCGCCGCCGATGCCAGCGCCGGACCTCTTCGCGAGAGAACGGCTGCCCATTAACCTCACCGGGACGCGTGGCACGAAGGCCATTCAAGCCTGATCTTGATTCACAGCTGTCGCTTTCGACCTTCATTCTGAGGCGACAGAGCGGTCACGCCCCCCCCCCTGGACACTAGATTAGAATTATTCTAAACAATGACCAATAATCGCTCGCGCAGGTGCCGCAATGCCCGCTCTCTTCCCCATCTTTCGGCCAACCCGCCGCAGGTTTGACGATCTCAGCGCGCAAGAGGTGTTGTCGCTCGCCATACTCGCGGAGGAAGAGGATGAGCGCATCTACGCCGCCTACGCGGCCAATCTGAATGAGAAATTTCCGGCCTCGGCTGCAATGTTTGACGCCATGGCAGCCGAAGAGAACGAACATCGGCGCCTCTTGCTCGACCTTTATGTCCGCAAGTTCGGTTCGACGATCATTCCCATTCGTCGCGAGCATGTTGAAGGCTTCTACACGCGGCGCCCTTTGTGGCTGGTGAAATCCCTGCCATTGGAGCGTGCACGAGCCGATGCCGCCGACATGGAGCGGCAAGCAGAGGCCTTCTATCGGCTGGCTGCGTCGCGCAGCACCGATGTCGAGACACGTAAGCTCCTCGGGGATCTTGCCGCCGCAGAAGCCACCCATGAGCGCAAGGCAACGGCGCTGCACGAGGGCCTTTCGAAAGGCGACGAAGGGCAGGCCGAAACGGAGCACGCCAAGCGCCAATTCGTACTGACATGGGTTCAGCCGGGGCTTGCGGGCCTGATGGACGGCTCAGTCTCAACCTTGGCCCCGATCTTCGCCACTGCGTTCGCAACGCAGAACCCTTGGACAACCTTCTTGATCGGCCTGTCGGCATCCATTGGCGCTGGCATTTCCATGGGGTTTACCGAGGCCGCCCATGACGACGGCAAGCTATCCGGCCGCGGAGCACCGTGGAAGCGCGGGCTGGCATCGGGCGTCATGACTGCTGTCGGCGGCCTCGGCCATGCCCTGCCGTACCTCATCCCGCACTTCTGGACCGCGACGGCCATCGCGCTCTGTGTGGTGTTTGTGGAGCTCTGGGTGATTGTCTGGATACAGAACCGCTACATGGAAACCCCGATAGGCCGGGCCATGTTCCAGATCATTCTTGGCGGCATGCTCGTCCTGGCAACGGGCATTTTGATCGGCGGGGCGTAAGCAAAAGGCGAACGCGGCGATGCAGAACCGTTCTGACGAAAATCACTATGACAACACGAGTGTCAGCTTCCACTGGATAACGGCGGCACTTGTCTTGCTGCTCTGGCTCATGGCGCAAAGCGAATCTTTGCTTCCACAGGCGTTGCGGCACGGCATGTGGTCTGCCCATATCGCAACGGGCGCGTTGCTCATCCTTGTTTATTGTACGCGTGTGGTTTGGAGGCAGTTCGCAGGCGCACATCTGGCCTCCGTCAACTCAGGTGTGCTGAAGATCGCCGAACACCTCGTCCATGGCCTGCTTTACCTGCTCCTCGCAGCGACGCTCGTGGCTGGAATCGCGAATGTTACTGCGCGCGGCTGGGACCTTTTCGGCTTAGTCCAGATACCGGCATTCGCAGCAGACGACAGGGCTCTTCGGCGATCCATTAACGGGTGGCATGAGCTTGCAGCGAATGGCCTTATCTGCCTGGCAGCAATCCATGCCATTGCAGCGATGTTTCACCAGTTCGTGTTGCGAAATGGCCTGCTGAAGCGGATGTGGTTCACACGACCATGATCGCCACGACATGTCATCAAATGGCAATCGGCCCATAGAGTCGAGTGACCGAAGCTCCAAGATCGACCGAACACGGATTTTTCCCGTCGTGCTGCTCACGCTCATCGAGGCCGGTTTAAGCCCCCGATTTCAGCTCGGTCCGAAATGAGCAGGAGTTCCAAAAGAACCCGAATTTGATGCGAGGGGAGAAAGTGGCGGCCCCGCAGAACTTATCCCCGCCCCACTCCCCGCTCCCCTATCCTGCACGCGTCCCATCCGACCGGGAGGGCTTCGCGAGACATCGTGGGCCGGAGGGGATTGCGGGTTTCGCGCCCCGGACCGTTGCGGGTTCATCAGGCGCGCAGGTGCCGACTTCGCACAGGCCGAACAGGCAGGCCTCCGCCCTCAAGCATCGAACCGAAAAGTGGAACCGACCTTTCGGATGAATCGATGCTGAAACAGAGAGCTGGATCGCCGCGCGTCCCCGGACGCACGGCGATCAGGCGGCGTCCAAGCGGAGCAGACCCCCAGATACCCGTGCGCGGAGCGGGGCAGCGCGAGGTCGTCTCTGTTCGACATCATCGGCATCGACTCGACACCGGCACGCAGCCGTCGACTGCGAACGCCGTCCGGCTCCGCGCATTCCCCCGGATGCCAACATCCAAAACCCCGCAGGCCGGGCCTGGACGGGGCTTTCGGCGCGCATCATGTCGCGTCAAGAACCATCGCGCCGGACAGGCGGCGATAACGCCGGTCCGGTCGTCATTTTCAGGCGCGCGCCCGCCAACACCCCGCCGCGCGCGGCAGGCGAGCCCTACGGCAACAGAATGGTCTCAGAGTACTTTCAGGTCGCCCGCGGCCGTCTTGCCGCGCTCGGTCTTCAGCTCGAACGAAACCTTCTGCCCTTCCGTCAGCGTCATCATTCCGGCCTCTTTCACGGCCGTGATGTGCACGAACACATCCTTGCCGCCGTCCGCCGGTTGAATGAAGCCGAAACCCTTCTCAGTATTGAACCACTTCACGGTTCCGGTCGCCATCGCCACATCCCTCGAAGCCAAAGCGTCTCATGCTGGCACAGGGCGCATGGCTCCTATGCCGGCAAGGCAGGATTGACCGAAAACCTGTCCTTGTCGAGATGAAAGGACAGGCAGGCACCGCCTCCTGCTTTCAAGATTTTGTCAACGCGATCCATGTCTTGGCAGCGGCGCGAGAAGAGTCACTCGGACAGGCTTTCGCTTCGTTGGGAGGCACGACCCAGCGCCTCCACCCGCGATGATTGCCGTGTCCTTGCCTGCTCAACCTCAAGCCGATGACGACGGTCTCGCCGGCCTCGAACGTCATCTTGGCGAAACCCTTCCTGCCCCGCCGCCAGCCAACAAGCTCGCGACCTTCCGACGATCGGTCCCGATCATGGCCAGTCGTCTTGAGCGACGGGACGGCACAGGCCATTTTCCTCCATCGGCCGCCCCCTCCAGAGGCATCGGGCCCTCAACGACCGCATCCCGCCAGGCGCCCCTATCCGGCGCGATCCTTGCTTGACCTCTGGCGCCGGAAGCCGCCAGCCGATACAGGCCTCGCAATGTCCCAAACCGTCAGCGCCGCCATGCCGCAGCAGCACCGCTTCTACGAAGACCTCCTCGCCCTGCCGCTGGGCACGCTGATGATCAGCTTTGGCATCGTCCTGTTCGCGAAGGCGACGCTCTTGACCGGCGGCGCGGCCGGGCTCGCCCTCCTGCTGCAATTCGGCACGGGCGCGGATTTCAGCCTGCTCTTCTTCGTCATCAACCTGCCGTTCTACTGGCTCGCCTTCCGGCGGATGGGCCTGCCCTTCACCTTGCGCACCTTCGCCGCCGTCGGCCTCGTCTCGGTCTTCGTCTGGGCGACGCCAGGCTGGTTCCGCATCGAGGCGGTGGCGCCGCTCTACGCCGCCATCGCCGGCGGCGTCGCGATGGGGCTCGGCCTGCTGGCGCTCGCGCGCCACCGTACGGCGATCGGCGGGGTCAACATCCTCGCGCTCTATCTGCAGGAGCGCCATGGCCTGCGCGCCGGCTGGGTTCAGCTGGGCATCGACGCCGCGATCTTCGCCGCCGCGCTTTTCGTGCTGCCGCCCGACAAGGTCGCGCTCTCGCTCGTCGGTACGCTCGTGCTCAACGCCATCCTCGGCATGAACCACAAGCCCGGCCGCTACATGGCTGTGTCCTGACGAAAGGCCTTCCGCGCCTCGGAACGGTTGCGCCCTGCCCGCCAGCATGCGAGCAAGCCCGTAGGACAAGACGGGACGCCAACGGCGAGACGAGACATGGCCCAGCCCCTGACCATCGAAGACCTGCGCCTTCTGGCCAAGCGCCGCGTGCCGCGCATGTTCTACGACTACGCCGATTCCGGCGCCTGGACCGAGGGCACCTACCGCGCCAACGAGACCGACTTCGCCAAGGTCAAGCTGCGCCAGCGCGTCGCGGTCGACATGACCAACCGCTCGCTCGCCTCGGAGATGATCGGCCAGCCGGTTTCCATGCCGGTCGCGCTCGCCCCAACCGGCCTCACCGGCATGCAGCACGCCGATGGCGAGATCCTCGCCGCCAAGGCCGCCGCCAAGGCCGGCGTGCCCTTCACGCTCTCGACCATGAGCATCTGCTCGATCGAGGATGTCGCGAACCACACCCAGGCGCCGTTCTGGTTCCAGCTCTATGTCATGAAGGACCGCGACTTCATCTCGCGTCTGATCCAGCGCGCCAAGAAGGCCGGCTGCTCGGCGCTGGTGCTGACGCTCGACCTGCAGATCCTCGGCCAGCGCCACAAGGACATCCGCAACGGTCTCTCCGCCCCGCCGAAGCCGACCATCGCCAACCTGATCAACCTCGCCTTCAAGCCGCGCTGGTGCCTGAAGATGCTGGATACGCCACGCCGGCAGTTCGGCAACATCGTCGGCCATGTCACCGGCGTCGCCGACATGTCCTCGCTCTCCTCCTGGACCGCCAGCCAGTTCGATCCGAAGCTGAACTGGGACGACGTCCAGTGGATCAAGGACCAGTGGGGCGGCAAGCTGATCCTCAAGGGCATCCTCGATCCGGAAGATGCCGAGATGGCGGCCAAGAGCGGCGCCGACGCGCTGATCGTCTCGAACCATGGCGGCCGCCAGCTCGACGGCGCTCTGTCCTCGATCGAGGCCCTGCCCGGCATCGTCGAGCAGGTCGGCAACCGCATCGAGGTCCTGTTCGACGGCGGCATCCGCTCGGGCCAGGACGTGCTGAAGGCGATCGCGCTCGGCGCGCACGGCACCTTCATCGGCCGCGCCTTCCTCTACGGGCTGGGCGCCATGGGCGAGCAAGGCGTCACCGCCGCGCTCGACATCATCCGCAAGGAGCTCGACACCACCATGGCGCTTTGCGGCCTGCGCGATATCAAGGATGTCGACGAACGCATCCTCGTCGGCGGCCGCGCGGGCGCGATCAAGCGGCTGGCCACGGCCTGAGTTCCACGCCAGAGGGTGTCCGAGATGTCAGAGCAGCCGGTCAAAGGACCCGCATCCTACTTCCCCTCCATCGAGAAGAAGTACGGCCGCCCGATCGCCGAATGGAAGGCGATGGTACGCGCCCGCCTCCCCGCGAAGCATATGGAGCTGGTCGCGATGCTCAAGGCGGAGCACGGCATGGGCCACGGGCACGCCAACGCTATCGTGGCCCATACCTTCGCCGAGGACGCGAAGTAACCGGTTCCGGCCAGACCACGCCGCAAGACGACAGAAGGCCCGGCGGATCGCGTCCGCCGGGCCTTCCTTATTTCCGGAGAAGATCCCGCCCCGCGATAACGCGCGAGACGGGCAACTCATGATCAGACGCGATACCAGGACGCCAGGTTCCAGGTGTCGACATCCCAGCCCGAATGGTCATGCGAGAGGGTGTTCGACGCGGCGACCACCTTCTTGCGCGACAGGATCGGCAGAATGACGTTGGCCTCGCAGAAGATCTCGTTGACCTTGATCAGGAGCGCGGCGCGCTTGGCCGGGTCGAGCTCCTTCTGGGCAGCCTTGTAGGCTTCGTCGGCCGCCGGGTCCGTGTAGCGCGAGACGTTGCGGCCCAGCCACTTGTTCTCCTTGTTGGCGACTTCCCACGAGGTGAACTGGTTGAGGAAGCGCTCCGGATCGGGCTGCGGCTGCGTCGTGGTGTACATCTCCATGTCGACATACAGCTTGGTGTAGGTGTCGGGGTTGGCGACGTCCGACGAGAAGAACACCGAAGCGGTGACCGACTTCAGCTCGATATCGATGCCGGCGCGCTGGCACGCCTGCTTGATGATGGCCTGCACCTTCTGGCGCGGAGCGTTGATCGAGGTCTGGAAGACATATTTGAGCTTCTTGCCGTCCTTCTCGCGGATGCCGTCCGAGCCCTTCTTCCAGCCGGCATCGTCGAGGATCTTGTTGGCCTTCTCGATGCTGAACTCGTACTTGAGCTTGGTCGACTTGAACTGCTTCGGCTCGTTGACGAAGCTCGCCGTGGCAGCACCAGCGCGGCCGTAGATGAACTTCTGGATCGAGTCGCGGTCGATCAGCAGGTTGATCGCCTGGCGCACGGCAGGGTCGCTCAGCGTCGGGTGCTTGGTCTTGACGCTCGAACGCTCGCCATCGACTTCCGTCCACGGATCGGTCGTGTTCAGCGTGACGAACTCGATGTCGCCGGCAGCAGCCGCGCTGATCTTGCCGCGACCACCGGTCTCCATGCGCTTGAGGACCTCGTCCTCGACCAGCGTGTCCCAGGCGTAGTCGTACTCACCGGTCTGCAGGACGGCGCGGGCCGCCGAGACGGCATCACCGCCGCCCTTGATCTCGAACGTGTCGAAATGCGGGCGGTTGGCGACGTGGTAGCTCTCATTGCGGGTGCCCGACAGGATGTCGCCCGGCTTGAAGTCGGCGAACTTGTACGGGCCGGTGCCGACGGGCTTCAGGTTGGCCGGAGCCTCGCGCGACTTGGCACCCTTGTACTCGCCGAAATGATGCTTCGGGATGATCATGCCGGCGACGCCGACGAAGGGGTCAGCCCAGAACGGGGTCGGCTTGGCGAAGATCACCTTGACGGTGAAATCGTCGATCTTCTCGACCTTGATGTCCTTGTAGGCGCCGGTGGTATAGGCCGCGGTCGCCGGGTCGGCCGCATATTCCCAGGTGAAGACGACGTCGTCGGCCGTGAACGGCTTGCCGTCATGCCACTTCACGTCCTTCTTCAGCTTCCAGATGACGGTCGTGCCGTCCTCGGACAGGCCGCCATTGGCCTTGGTCGGGACTTCCGCCGCAAGCTGCGGGATCAGGTTGCCTTCCTTGTCCCAGCCGGCGAGCGGCTCGTAGAACACGCGCGAGGCGATCTGGTCCTTGGTGCCCGAGGCGAAATGCGGGTTCAGCAGCGTCGGAGCCTGCCAGAGCAGCATCTTCAGCGGGCCGCCGCCGCCAGCCTTGGTCGGCTTGTACTCGAGCGTGGCATTGGCCATCGCAACATCGTTCCAGGAGAGGATCTGGGTCGCGATCGGCGCGGTGATGCCCAGCGCCGCCATCTTCTGGATGAAGGAGCGCCGCGAGAGGCCACCTTCCTTCACATCCTGCACCATACCCTGGATATACTGACTAGTCATAATCAACCTTCACGTCATGGCAGCAAGAACACGATCAATAACTTGACCAGTTCCAGATCGGATTTATCAGTTCCAAGGCGTAGAATTGCTTTGGACGCGACTCTGCTCCTAGGAGCCGCTGCCTTAAACATAACTTAAGTCGTCAGACGGAAACCGCATGGCGGACCTGCTTGTCACTCGGGACGCCGGCTAAATTACGCTAATTCCAAAGGAAAATGCCTCGCGATCACTTTCCGATGCGTTCAGGATAATTCCCTGAGACCGCCGGGCGTGTCGATCTGTGCGCGATAGCGCAGTTCGGCCCCGTAGGTGACGCCGGGCGGCCGTTCGACGGCCAGTTCGTGCAAAAGCGCCGAGACCTTCCCGGCCTCCGGATGCTCCAGCGAGAACCCGCGCAAGCGCGCGCCCAAATCGGCGATCGTCGCCATCGAGCGCGGCTTGCCACGCCGGTCGATGATCGAGGGAGCCGCCCCGCCCCAAGGCAAAGAGCCGTCATCGGGAATGGCGAAATCAAAGACGGGATCATCCGTCGGCAGCCCGACCTTGCGGCCGAAGATCGCCTCCCGACCTTTCAGGACATCGTCGATCCCATCGGTCCGGGCGACCCAGCCACGCAGGCGGCGGCCGGCATCCCAATCCCGCCTGACCTGCTTCTGGTCATCGAGCCCGAACCAGCACGCGCGCCCGGGATGCACCCCGTCGGGATCGAGCGCGACGATCTCCAGATAGACCATGCCGCCGAGCTGAAGCAGGTGGTTCCAGGTCCCCATATAGCCGTGCCGCTGCCCGAAGGGCACCTCGAGATCGAGGCAATCGCGCACATGCGCTACGCCTTCGGCGAGCGTGGGCGCGATGACGGTGAGATGGTCGAGGGTCAGCATGCCGTCAGTTGAAGCCGGGGCGCGACTGTAGTCCAGCTTCTGTAGCACTGAACCGCTTCATCGCGCAGGCATGCGCCTTAAAGCAACACATGAAAAAGCCCCGCGGACCTTGCGGCACCGCGGGGCTTTTTGAGTCAGATATCAAGCACTCAGCGCGAGAACTTCTTGTACTGGATGCGCTTCGGAATGGTCGAGTCGATGCCGAGGCGGCGCTTCTTGTCTTCCTCGTAATCGGCGAAATTGCCCTCGAACCACTCGACATGGCTGTCGCCTTCGAAGGCGAGGATATGGGTCGCGATGCGGTCGAGGAACCAGCGATCGTGGCTGATGATCACGGCGCAGCCGGCATAATCCTCCAGCGCCTCTTCGAGCGCCCGCAGCGTGTCGACGTCGAGGTCGTTGGTCGGCTCGTCGAGCAGCAGCAGGTTGGCGCCGGACTTCAGCATCTTGGCGAGGTGGACGCGGTTGCGTTCACCTCCGGAGAGCGAGCCGACCTTCTTCTGCTGGTCGCCGCCCTTGAAGTTGAAGGCCGAGCAATAGGCCCGCGAATTGATCTCTTTCTTGCCGAGATAGATGATGTCGTTGCCGCCGGAGATCTCCTCCCAGACGTTCTTCTTGTCGTCGAGCGAGTCGCGGCTCTGGTCGACATAGCCGAGCTGGACGCTCTCGCCGACCTTGATCGTGCCGGCATCCGGCTTCTCGACGCCGGTGATCATCTTGAACAGCGTGGTCTTGCCGGCGCCGTTGGGGCCGATCACGCCGACGATGCCGCCCGGCGGCAGCTTGAACGAGAGATCGTCGATCAGGAGCTTGTCCTGGAAGCCCTTCGAGAGCCCCTCGAAATCGACGACGTTGTTGCCCAGCCGCTCGGCGATCGGGATGATGATCTGCGCGGTATCGGGGCCCTTGTTGTTGGCCTTCTGCACCAGTTCGTCATAGCGCTGGATGCGGGCCTTGCTCTTGGCCTGGCGGGCCTTCGGCGAAGCCGCCATCCACTCCGCTTCGCGCTCCAGGGTCTTCTGGCGCGAGGCGTCCTCGCGGCCTTCCTGGGCGAGGCGCTTCTGCTTCTGCACCGACCAGGCCGAGTAGTTGCCCTCGTAGGGAATGCCCTGGCCGCGATCGAGCTCGAGGATCCAGCTGGTGACGTTGTCGAGGAAGTAGCGATCGTGGGTGACGATCAGGATCGCGCCCGGATAGGTCCGCAGGTGGCCTTCGAGCCAGGCGGTGGTCTCGGCGTCGAGATGGTTGGTCGGCTCGTCGAGCAGCAACAGCTCAGGCTGCTCCAGCAGGAGCTTGCACATGGCGACGCGGCGGCGCTCGCCACCCGAGAGCTTGTCGACAGCCCAATCGTCCGGTGGGCAGCGCAGCGCGTCCATCGCCTGGTCGACCTTGGAATCGAGATCCCACAGGCCCTTCGCCTCGATCTCGTCCTGGAGATTGGTCATCTCGTCGGCGGTCTCGTCCGAGTAGTTCATGGCGAGTTCGTTGTAGCGGTCGAGGATAGCCTTCTGCGGCGCCACACCGAGCATGACGTTCTCGCGGACGGTCAGCGTCTCATCGAGCTTCGGCTCCTGTGGCAGATAGCCGACGCGCGCGCCTTCCGCGACCCAGGCCTCGCCGGTCCATTCCTTGTCCATGCCAGCCATGATCTTGAGCAGGGTCGACTTACCGGCGCCGTTGACGCCGAGCACGCCGATCTTGGCGTCCGGATAGAAGGACAGGTGGATGTCCTTCAGCACCTGCTTGCCGCCCGGATAGGTCTTGGACAGGCCGCGCATATGGTAGATGAACTGGCGGGACATGGGGCGAGCGGGCTCCGCTTTCGAACGCTTGCGACAAGGATGTCGGGAAATCTGGCCGCTATGTAGCGGTGAGCCGCGCCGCCCGCAACCGCATCCGGCGCATTGCGGAGGCGGGACCTGTCCGGAACAATGCCGGCCTGCGACAGCGGGAGGGGTTTCGCGATGGAGGACCGGGACGGCAGAACGACAGTGGCGCTGAGGCTGCGCGACGGCGCCCAGCTCTTCAACACGCTCGACCCTTTCCCCTTCCGCGAGGGTGACCTCGCACCCGAGGCTGAGGAATACATCGTCGACTGGGCCCGCGACCTGCCGAAGGACGAGCCGATCGCGATCGTGATTCATCTCGAAAGGCCCGATGCGCCCGACAGGCCGGTTCCCGATCTCGCCAACGCCATCACCGGCTGGTTCGCCGGCCGGGCGAAGGCAGAGACCCATGCGCTGCGCGAACTGTTCCATGACGGCCGCCTCGCCTTCGCCATCGGCTTCGTCGGCCTCGCCGCCTGCCTGTTCCTGAGCTGGCTGCTGACGAAGGCCTATGAAGGTCCCTTCGCCCGCCTGTTTCAGGAAAGCCTGATCATCATCGGCTGGGTGGTGATCTGGCGCCCGGCCGAGATGTTCCTCTACGACTGGGTTCCGATCCTGCGACGCAGGAAGCTCTACCGCCGTCTCGCGACCGCGACGGTCGAGATCCGACGCTCCGCGCCTGTGTAACGGTTCACGAAACCGCCAGCGCGCTTTTCAAGGCCCGTCCTTTGCCTGATCGTTGCGGGCAACGCGCAACCGGAGCCGGACGATGAATCTGTCGCGCACCTTCGGGTTATCGGCTTTCGCCGGCATCGTACTGAGCGCTGCCCTGGGCTTCGCTCCAGCCCGCGCCCAGTCGAACGAACCCGGCTGCCGGCCCGAGATGGCGAGCCTCGGCCTGCCCATCCACCGGGTGCAATTGGCAAAGGACGAGGCCCGGTTGACCTTTGTCGGCCACGCCACCTTCCTGATCGAGACGCCCGGCGGCGTGAAGATCGCGACCGATTACAACGACTATGTCCGCCCGCCGGTGACGCCCGACATCGCCACGATGAACAAGGCGCATTCCACCCATAACTCGCGTAGCCCGGACCCCGCCATCAAGCATGTCCTGCCCGGCTGGGATATGTCCGGCCAGGGCGCGGCGCAGCATGATCTCACCTACGGCGATGTCCGCGTCCGCAACGTGCCGACCAATATCCGCACCTATGAAGGCGGCACGGACTATGACGGCAACTCGATCTTCATCTTCGAGATCGGCGAGCTCTGCATCGCCCATCTCGGTCATCTGCATCACCCGCTGGAGCCCGGCCATCTGCGCGCGCTCGGCCGGGTCGACATCGTGCTCTTCCCGGTCGACGGCAGCTACACGCTGGACCAGACCGGGATGCTGGACGTCCTGAAATCGATCCAGGCGCGGGTGATGATTCCCATGCATTTCTTCGGCGGCGGCACGCTGAACCGCTTCCTCGCCCGCACGCAGGACATCTGGCCGGTCGAGCGCCGCGAGCAGCCAACGATCACGCTGGGCAAGGCGACGCTGCCGGCCAAGCCCACCATGATCGTCCTGCCCGGGCACTAGGTCAGCGGCGTCAGGTGTTCACGCCGCCGTCGATGGCGAAGCCCGCACCGGTGATGAAGCGCGCCTCCTCGCTGGCGAGATAGGCGACGAGCCCGGCGATATCCTCGGGCTGGCCATAGCGCGGGATCGCCATGCGCGCCCGCTGGGCGTCTGCGCCGGGGCCGCCGGCCGGGTTCATGTCGGTATCGGTCGAGCCGGGATGAACGATATTGACCGTGATGCCGCGCGGGCCGAGATCGCGCGCCAGCCCCTTGGTGAAGCCGATCAGCGCCGCCTTGCTCATCGCATAAAGCGTGACATTGGGCTCGACGACCCGGTCGGCAAGGCACGAGCCGGTCGAGATGATCCGCCCGCCCTCGCCCAGATGCGCCGCCGCAGCCTGCGATGCGAGCACCACGGCGCGGACATTGACGGCGAGCGTCGCGTCGATATCGGCGAGGCTCCACTCCGCGACCGGCCCGCCGCGATAGATGCCGGCATTGTTGACGAGGATATCGAGCCCCCCGAGCGCCCTGGCGGCATCATCGACCGAGCGTGTCACGGCCGCAGGGTCCGCGCTGTCGGCGGCGATGGCGAAGCCCTTGCGGCCGAGCGCCTCGATCTCCGTCACGACGGCGGCCGCCTTGTCGGCGGAACGCTCATAGGTCAGCGCGACATCGGCTCCCTCGGCAGCGAGCCTGCGGGCGATGGCGGCGCCGATTCCGCGGCTGCCGCCGGTGACGAGCGCGCGCTTTCCGGCAAGGCGTGACATGGCAAACTCCATTTATGTGATGATCGATACATAATACATGCTGTGCTTGCCTGAGACCGTCAAGGGAAATATATAATGACCGTCACAAAATAATTTCGGGGAGGCGAACTCATGGCCGAGCGCGGCCGCCCACGCAGTTTCGACCGGCAGGCGGCGCTCGAGCGCGCCATGGACGTCTTCTGGGAGCGCGGCTACCAGGCGGCCTCGATGAACGACTTGACCGAGGCGATGGGCATCAATTCGCCGAGCCTCTACGCCGCCTTCGGCAGCAAGGAGGAGCTTTATCGCGCGGCCATCCACCACTTCGCCGCGACCGAGAGCGACGACATCCTCGCGCCACTGCAGAACGAGCCGACGGCGCGCGCGGCGATCGAGGGCTATCTCATGGCGAGCGCCAGAACCTTCACCCGCCCCGGCCGGCCGCCCGGCTGCATGGTGGTGCTCTCGGCGGTGAACGCCGTCGGGGTCGGCGACGAGACCAGCCGCATCCTGCGCGAGATGCGAGCCGGCAGCGTCAGCATGATCGAGGAACGGCTGCGGCGGGCCATAGCCGAGGGTGAATTGCCGGCCTCGCTCGATCTACCGGGGATCGCGAGCTACTACGTCACCGTCCAGCAGGGCATGTCGATCCAGGCGCGCGACGGCGCCTCGCGCCCGATGCTGGAGACGATCGCCCAGGGCGCCATGGCCGCCTGGGACAGCCTCACCCGGCCACTAGCAGCCGCCTGAGGAGCGGCGTTAACGCCTCGCTGAGGCTGATTCCAGGCTTTCCTTGTCGTTGCGGCAGATCGCGGCATCCTGTCGGCAACCGGGAGACCGTCCTCATGCGCCGCATCGCCGCCCTCGCCTGCCTGCTCGCGACCGCCACCTTGCTGCCTGTCCAGGCCGAGGCCGCCAAGTTCCGTTCCGGCGGGCGCAGCTCCGGCTCATCCGCAACGACCAGCCGGAGCGTCGTCGTCGTACCCGGCATCGCCGCGGGCGCAAGCCGCGCGCAGGCCGCAACCGGCAAGCCCGAGCGCGTGCCTTTCCCCCCGGCCGCAGCCCATCAGCAGCGCGAAGAGCCTTTGCCCTTGCGCCTCTCGGCGAACGGCGAAGCCAAGAAGCCGTGGTGCCAGACGAATGTCGTGGTCAACGGCTTCTGCATGATGAACTGAACGGCCCGTCGCTCAGGCGCGGCTGACGCGCCCCTCCAGCGGATAGGCCGGGTCGCTGTAGCCCGGCGTCGAGGGATGCCCCGCCGGGACGAGCCGGTCGATCAGCGCCTCGTCCTCCGCGTCGAACCCGGCATCGAGCGCGGCGAGATAGGCCTCCCACTGCTCGAAGGTGCGCGGCCCCGCGATCGCCGCCGTGACGAAGGCATTGTTCAGCACCCAGCGCACCGCGAACTGGATCGGCGTCAGCCCCTTGCGCGCGGCATGCTCCTTGATCGTCTGGGCGATGATCAGGCTCTCCTCGCGCCATTCCGCCTGCATCATCCGTCGGTCGCCGCGCCCGGCGCGCGTACCCTCCGCCGGCGCCTGGCCCGGCGCGTATTTCGCGGTGAGAACGCCACGCGCCAAGGGTGAATAGGACGCGACGCCAAGGCCGAAATAGCCGCAGGCCGGCAGATGCTCGACCTCCGGCATGCGGTTCATCGCGTTGTAATAGGGCTGGCTGACGACGGGCCGGTCGATGCCCAACTCGTCGCAGAGCCGGCAGATCTCGGCCAGCCGCCAGGCGCGATAGTTCGAGACGCCGAAATGCCGGATTTTCCCCTGCCGCACGAGATCAGCGATCGCATGCACCGTCTCCGCCAGCGGCGTCGTGTGATCCTCCTTGTGGAGGTAGTAGATGTCGATGGTCTCGGTGCCGAGTCGGCGCAGACTGTCCTCGCAGGCGCGCAGGACCCAACGCCGCGACAGCCCGCCATTCATCGGCCCCTGTCCCATCACGTTCGCGACCTTCGTCGCCAGCACCCAGTCATAGCGATGGGCGGCGATGGCACGGCCGGTGACTTCCTCGGAGCGGCCCTCGTTATAGACATCGGCCGTATCGATGAAATTGATCCCGGCCTCGCGCGCGCTGTCGATGATGCGGCGGGACGTCGCCTCCTCAGTCGGGCCGCCGAACATCATCGTGCCCAGGCAGAGCGGCGAGACCTTGAGGCCGGAGCGGCCGAGACGGCGATAATCCATGGCTGACATCCTCGAACAGGGTGACCAAGCCTGCCGCAGCGCAACGCCATATGCCAGCGCCCGGCACGCAGGCATGCTCTGCATGGCGCAGCCGGCCGGCAAGGAAATGCTTAATCTTTCGTGACAGGGTGATGCGTCGCCACATGGTCATCAGATGAATCTCGCCCAGCTCGTCAAGAGCCAGACCCTCGCCACCCTGCTGCAAGCGCTCGACGCAGGCGGCGAGCTGACGGCTGGCCGGACGGTGCAGGCGCGACTCGCCTCGCTGGAACCGGACGGCACCGCGACCGCGATGATCGGCGAGACCAAGGTCGCGCTCGTCCTTGCCGGCCCGCAGGCCAAGCAAGCGGCCATACAACCGGGCGCCACGCTCATGCTGCGGCTCGATCCGCCCGAGCAACCCGGCGGCGACCTGCGTGCCACGCTGGTCGAAGTGCGCCCGCCATCGGCAACATCCGGTCAATCTCAGCCGCAACCGGCCCCCGCGCCTCAACCTGCGCAGCCAGCCGTGCCTTCGGCTTCGACGATGGCTCCAGCCCGGCCGAACCCGGCAGCCGTCCCCGGTGCTGCACCACAACCTGCCGTCGCGCTGGCACCTACAGTCGCACAGGCTGCGCACCCGCCCTCCCCGGTAGCGGTGCAGCAGGCCTTTCTGCAGCAAGCTCTGAAAACGCTGGGCCTCCCGGCAGCGCAAACCGCTACCACGCCTGCGACCTCGACCGCCGCTAACCCCGCGTCACCGACAGCCGCTGCGTCCTCTGCTGCTCCCGTCATCACGGCCGCGACCGCGCGCGCCATCGCCGGTCCGCTGCTCGGCCCGATGCTGCAACAGCAGGCCGGCCTCGCCCCGCTCTTCGCCAATCTGCGCGCGATCGCGCAAGGCTCGATCTCGCTGGCCTTGCCGAAGACCCTGCCGCCCGCCATCCAGCAGGTACTGGCGCAGGCTGTTCCCGCCGAGCGGCAGGCGCCCACCGCGGCGAAGCTGAAGGAAGCCTTCCGGGCGTCCGGGCTCTTCCTCGATGCCCGGCAAGCCGCAGCACTGCCCGCACCCCGACAGGGCGACCTCAAGGCCACCCTGCAGGCGTTGCGCGAAACCTTGCTGCCGATCATCGACGCCCTCTCGCCGGACCCGAAGGCGAGCCGTCATGAGCATGGAAACGCTCCGGGAGCGGAGCAGCAGGCCGATCTCGCCTCTGCCGATCAACCAGCTCGCCTCGCTCCGCCCCGACGCGACGGCCCGCTCGCGCCGCAGCCGGCGGTCGAGCCGTCGCTGACGCCGGGCGAGAAGCCGCTCGCCATCGCCGAGACCCTGCTCGACCAGACCGAGGCCGCGCTCGACCGGATCAAGCTGACGCAATATGCCTCACTGCCACTGGAGCCCGCCCGGCAGGATGGCACGCAAGCAGCGCAGCGCTGGCTCGCCGAGATCCCGCTCGCCTTTCAGCAAGGTGTCTCGATGCTGCCGCTTCAGGTCGAGCGCGAGCCGCCGCGCCGCGATGCGCAGGGGGTGAGCCCACCGGTCTGGCGCATCCGCTTCGCGCTCGATGTCGAGCCGATGGGTCCGCTCCAGGCCGTCGTCACCTTGCAGGGCCGCGATGTCGGCGTCTCGATCTGGGCCGAGCGCGAGGAGACCAGCCAGCTCCTGCGCGGCGCGGCGCCCGGCCTCGAAGGCGCTCTGCTCGATGCCGATTTCGCCAGCAGCGCTATCGATATCCATACCGGCCAGCCGCGCGTGATGCAGCCGACCGCCGGCCAGTTCCTGGACCGCCTGTCATGAGCGCGCCGCAACCACCCCGCATCGCCGTCGCGCTCGAATATGACGGGCATGGCGCGCCGCGCGTCACCGCCAAGGGTCGCGGCGAGCTGGCCGAGCGCATCGTCGAGACCGCCAGGGAGCATGACGTCGCGGTCGAGCAGAACGCCATCCTCGCGCAGGCGCTCTCGGCGGTCGAGCTCGACGACCAGATCCCGGAAGAACTCTATCGCGCGACCGCGCAGGTGATCGCCTTCGTCCTCTCCCTGCGCGGCGAGCTGCGCCGGCCGAGCCGGGACGGCCATCGGTCTTGAGCACGATCGTCGTCAGGCGCCTCGGTCCCACCGCCTACGCGGAATTGGGACAGGTTTTCGCGGAGCTCGCCCGCCACGCGCTCGAGCCCAATCCGCATATGGCGCCGGCCGCCGTCTCGGCCGCGACAGCGCTGGTGCCGGAGGAGGAGATCGTCGTCCTCTGCGCCTGGCTCAGCGAGGCGCTCGATTTCGAGCAGCTCGTCGGCGTCTGGGCCTTCCGGCGCGAGAAGGGCTGGCGCAGCGGCTTCTCCGCCGCCCTCGCCTCGCCGCTCGTGCCGCTCTACGAGGTCTCCTCGCTGCCGGTGCTCGACCGCGACCATGCGGCGGAGGCGGCGCGCGCGCTGATGCGCTACCTCCTCGCCTCGCGCGACCTGCCGCATACGTTGTTGCTGCCGCTGCTGCCTCTGGACGGGCCTTGCTACGCCGCATTGGCTGAAGCCTGTCGCCAGACCGGCAGCGCGATCTCGACCTATGAGCGCTGGATCCGCCCGATCATGATCCCGCGCCCGGACGACAATTTCGAAGCCTATCTCAGGCGCGCGCTCGGCTCCTCCTATAAGAAGCGGATGCAGCAGTTCCGGGCGGTGGGGAAGCAGGGCGCCCTCACCTTCCGGCGCAGTCGCGGTCGCGGCGCGTTGGAGGCGCTCGACGCTTTCCTCACCCTCGAAGCTTCCGGCTGGAAGGGCGAGGCCGGAACGGCCATCGCCTGCCTGCCCACCGACACAGCCTATATCCGCCATCTGGCCGAGCTTAGCGCGGCGGACGACACCCTGCTGATCGACACGCTGCTGCATGACGGCCGCGTGATCGCGATGGGCCTGCTGATCGAGAGCGGCAATCGCCGGCATTTCCTCAAGATCGCCTATGACGAGACGCAGAGTCGCCATTCGCCCGGCCGGACGCTGGCGATCGCCATGCTGCAGGCCGATTTCAACGGAACGCCGCCCGCCTTCTTCGACAGCGGTGCCGGCGAGGGCGTCGATGCCGGCACCTATGTCTGGGGCGAACGCCGCGAGATGGCCAACGCGATCATCCGCGTCGGCCCGGGTCGCCCGGGCGCGGCGGAGATCGCGGGCTTCAGCCGGCTGTGGCTCCGGCGCCTGCGGGATGCCGCCCGAGCCCGATCCGCCCGAGCAGCCAGCGGCCGACCTCCGGCTTGAAGTGCAGGGTGTCGAGCCAGTAGCGCGACGACGCCTTTCCGGGATCGAAATCCTCGAACGGATGGTCGGAGACAAAATCATGGAACGGCAGGCCGCGACGTGCGGCCAGCGAGGCAAGGTCCTGTCGCCAAGCCGCCAGTTCCGCTCCGCGACCACCTGCCTCGATGAGATGTCGCTGCGCCGCGCTCATCGGCGACAGGACGATGGTGATCTCCCGCCCCCTTAGCAGGTCGAGAGTCCGGTCGAGGTAATCAAGGTCACCCGACCGGTACGCCATCGCCGCGATATTCTGCTCGCGCGTGATCCTGCCCACGAGCTCGGCATCGAAATCCGGCGTCGCCTTGTAGCCGTCGCCATGCCAGAGGCCGGGCTCCGCCCGTAGGCTGCGCCGACCCAGCAGATTGTCGATCACCTTCGGATTGAGCACGACCGAGACCAGCGCCTCGCGGCGCCCCGCTACTGTGGCGAGCTTGCGATCGATCGGCGGCGGCGGTGGCCAGGCCGTGAACATGAAATAGTCGAGTTCGATCACCACGCGTCTGACGCTGCCGACATCGACGGCCAGCGCCGCGAGCACCGGCAGTTCCCGCGCCATCAGCGCGGAGAAGCCGGCATTGTAGACTTGGCCGACCGCGGCGGAGACGTCGCGCGGATCGAGCCCGCGATAGACCACGGACGAGCCGATCAACAGCGTCTGCGGCTTCAGCCTGGCGATCTGGAGCGGCTTGATCAGGCGCATCTCGACATCGAGCAGGCGGCTCGCACCCACGCCGTCGCGGGCCCAGGGCGGGTTGTCCCGGAAGACCCAGTAAGGATCGCGCCAGAGCGTCAGCGCCGCCAGCAGCCCGGCCGCGAGCACCACCGTCGCCGCAAAGCAGGCGGCAAAGCTGCGGGCGTCCGAAGAACGGGACAGGGCGGCGGCGAGGCGCATGGCGCTGCGCTACAGCATCGAACCGGAAAGTGGAAACCGCTTTTCCGGGTTATTCGATGCGATGGCGGGATGGGTCGGCCCGCCGCTGCGAGCCGGCTTGACCGTCCCTCCGCCCCCGCCGATACAGCAACCCTGCCTGCTGGAGAAAGCCGATGAGCGCGACCGCCCGGATTGGAATCGTCACGGTCTCCGACCGCGCCTCGGCTGGCATCTACGCGGATGAAGGCGGGCCAGCCATCGATGCCTATTTCAGGAAGGTGCTGACCTCCCCCTGGGAAGCTGTCGCGCGCGTCATCCCCGACGATCGCGCGGTGATCGCGCAGACACTGCGCGAGCTCGCTGACAAGGAGGGCTGCTGCTTGATCGTCACCACCGGCGGCACCGGCCCGGCCCCGCGCGACGTCACGCCTGAAGCGACCGAGGATGTCGTCGAGAAACCGATGCCCGGTTTCGGCGAATTGATGCGTCAGGTCAGCCTCGCCAAGGTACCGACCGCGATCCTCTCGCGCCAGACGGCCGGCATCCGCGGCAAGTCGCTGATCGTCAACCTGCCCGGCCGCCCCCGCGCCATCGCCGAATGCCTTGACGCGGTGATGCCGGCGATCCCCTATTGCATCGACCTGATCGAAGGGCCCTGGCTCGAAACCGATCCGGCGGTGATCGCGGCATTCCGGCCGAAGAAGTGAGATAGCCCCGGTTTTCGGAACAAGGAGGCTCAGCCCGCCGCCAGCTCCCGCCCGATCGCCTGCACGAGCTGCGGCGAGAGCGGATCCGTCCCGGCCGGAAAGCCCCCGAGCAGCGCGCCGTCGCGTCCGACAAGGTATTTGTGGAAGTTCCAGCGCGGCGTATCCGCCGGTCGTTCGCTTGCCGCCCAGCGATAGAACGGATGCGCCTCCGGCCCGCGCACGACGGACTTCTCGACGAAGGCGTAGGTCGCGCCATGGCTCTGCCGGGCGGCCTCGGCAATGGCGGCACCCTCCAACGGCTCCTGCCCGCCGAAATCATTGCTCGGCACGGCGACAAGCATCAGGCCGCGCGCCTGATAGCGCTGCCAGAGCTGCTCCAGCGTCGCCATCTGCCCGGCATAGCCGCAGCGCGTCGCCGTGTTGACGACGAGGATCGGCCGGCCGCGGTAATCGGCGAGCGGCATCCGCCCGCCACCCGGCTTGTCGAAGCCGAAGGCATGGGCGCCGGTGAGGGCCTGCGCCGCGGTATCGCGGGAGACCAGGCCGACAGCGGCAGCTCCGGCAATCCCGGCGACGATCTGGCGGCGCGACGGCAACATGGCTTCTCTCCGGTTCGACAGCCGAACGGGCGGCATCATGCCCCAAAGCAAAAAGCCCCGCAGCCGGCCGGCGCGGGGCTTCGCTTCACGATGGCGAGACCGGAAGGCCTCGGCAACTAACTCTCAGCAGGCGAGAACCTTCTTCACCCGCACTTCGAGATCGCGCAGCTCGTAGGGCTTCACGACATAATGGTCGGCGCCGTTGCTGGTCGCCTCGTCCATCTTGTCGACCGAGCGCTCGGAGGTCGCCATGATGATCTTGATCTGGTTGAGTTCCGGCACCGAGCGGATCGCGCGCAAGAGGTCGATGCCGCTCATGCCGTCCATGTTCCAGTCGAGCAGCAGCAAGTCGTAGCGTTTGGTCTGCATCTTCATCAGGGCTTCGCGGGCATTCTCCGCCTCGTCGATGTCCTGGAATTCGATCTGCTTGAGGAAATAGGTCGCCAGGCCGCGCATGCTCTTCTGGTCGTCGACCACCAGGATGCGGTATTCGCTTCTGGCCTTTGACATCTTACTCTCCTTACGCGGTGCGCAGGTTCGGCTTCTCGCCGATCAACTGGCTGACCGCGGTACCAATCTGTGTGAGTGGAACGACCCGCTCGGTCGCTCCCAATTCGTAGGCCGCTTTCGGCATCCCGTTTACCACGCAGGTTTCCCCGCTTTGGATTAACGTCTCGGCGCCGGCTTTGCGCATGGCTAACAAACCGTCAGCGCCGTCGCGCCCCATGCCAGTGAGCAGGATGCCGACCGCATGGCTGCCGACGCTGCGTGCCACGGAATGGAACATCACGTCGACGGACGGCGAATGACCGCTGACCAGCGGCCCCTCGCGCAGCACGCAGACGAACTCGCCACGCCGCTCCTCGATTTCGAGATGGCGCGGACCGCCGGGCGCCACCACGGCCATGCCGGGCCGCAGCTTATCACCGTCGGCCGCTTCGCGCACGTCGAGACCCGTCGCGGTGGCAAGCCGCGCCGCGAACTTGGCCGTATAGCCCGACGGCATGTGCTGCACGACGACGATCGGCAGCCTGAGATGCGCGAGATCCCGCATCACCGTCTGCACGGCCGGGACGCCGCCGGTCGAGGCGCCGATCGCGATCAGCGAGGTCTTGCCGCTGCGCGCCGGCTCCCGCGACGGGACGGGCGCGGCCGGGCGGGCCGGTGCGGCGGCGGCCATCTGCGTCATCTGCCGGGCGGCGGCGATCATCTTGCGGCTGGCCGCGGCGCGCTGCAGCGCCGCGACGAGATGCTTCATGAAGCCGTCGAGCGTATGGGTCGTGCCATCCGGCTTCTCGATGAAGTCGATGGCGCCGAGTTCCAGCGCCTGGATGGTGTTGTCGGCGCCCGGCCCGCCGAAGGCCGAGACGATCAGCACCGGCAGCGGGTCCTGCTTGAGGACGCGCGCCAGGAGCTTCAGACCGTGCCGGCCCGGCAGTTCGAGGTCGAGCGTCACGACGTCGGGACGGAGCTCCTGGATGGCGTCCCAGCCCTCCTCGGCGCTGCCGGCGACGCCGATCACCTCGAAGCCCGGCGCTCCGTTGATGATCTGCGTCATCAGCTTCTGCATCAGGATGGAATCGTCGACGACGAGAACCTTGACCGGGCTTGCGGAGGATAACGGCATGCTCATCACCAGACCTCCACTTCACCGGCCACCGGCTGCGTCTTGAGCCGGTTGAGATAGGCGATTTCCTGCTCGTGGCCGCTGTCGCGCGCGGTCGGCTGGACATGCTGCACCCAGGCCCGGCCCGTGGAGGGCTGGTAGTGGATGCGCCGCGAGCGCGTGCCGCCGACATCCCGCGAGACCACCGGGATGCCCTCGACCTTCAGGAACTCGTTGACGAAGGTGATGTTGCCGTCGCCGATCGCGAGCATCGTGGCGCCCGAGAGCACGCGCGCCCCGCCGAAGACCTTCGCCTCGAAATTGCTGCGCTTGGCGCCGCGCTTGAGCAGGTCGTTGATCAGCACTTCCATGGCGGTGTCGCCATAGCGCTCGCCGGCGCTGGGATCGGCATTGCCGTTGTTCTTCGGAAGCAGGAAATGGTTGAGCCCGCCGACGCCGGCGATGGGGTCGCGCATGCAGACCGAGACGCAGGAGCCGAGCACCGTCGCGACGATCTCGTCCTTGGCGGAGGTGATCTCGTGCTCGCCCGGCGCGACGGTGATGATCGTCGCCTGGAAACGTGGATCGAAATAACGGCGGGAGGACCGGGAGACGCTCATGCAGTCCTCTCGTAGATGGTGCGGCCGATCAGGCGCAGTTTCGGGTGCGGCTGCGGCAGCGATTCCGAATGCCCGAGATAGAGGAAGCCGCCTGGCGCCAGCAGCCCCACGAAACGGTCGAGGATCGAGGCCTTCGTCTGCGTGTCGAAATAGATGAACACGTTGCGGCAGAAGATCACGTCGAACGGGCCGCTCATCGGCCATTTCTCGATCAGGTTCAGTCGCTTGAAGGCGATCATCCGGCGCAGGTCCTCGACGATGCGGGCCTCGTTTCGCCCTGCCCCGCCTTCGAGCTTGAGCAACGGCTTCACGTCGCCCGGCAAGCGCTCGAACAGCTCGGCCGGATAGATGCCGGCCTCTGCCCGCGTCAGGATATCGGTGTCGATATCGGTCGCCAGGATCTTGAAATCGAGATCGCTGCGCGACCCCATCACGTCGCGGCAGTATGCGGCGATCGAATAGGGCTCCTCGCCCGAGGAGCAGGCCGCCGACCAGATGCGGATGCGGCCGCGCCGGCCACTGCGCTCCTGCAGAAGCCGCGGCATCACATCCTTGCGCAGATGGTCGAAATGGTGGCGCTCGCGGAAGAAGGCGGTGTGGTTGGTAGTCACCGCGTTGATGAGCTCTGGCAGTTCGCCCGCCGCCTGAGGCGTCTTGAGGAAGGCGCAGTATTCCGCGACCGAGTTCATGCCGAGCGCCTTGACGCGCCGCGCCAGGCGGCCGCGCGTCATCGCCTCCTTGTGCTCCCGGATGACGATGCCGGCCTGCTCATAGACCAGCGTCGCGATGAACTTCATGTCGTCGCGCGTCAACGTGACGTCGGCCAGCGCGGGCTGGGCCAGGGCGAAGGGATTGGGCGAGGCGGCTCTGGTCATCTCTCAAATCCCCATGCGGCCGCCGGCAGCGACGCGGCGAGGCTGCGGCTGCAATTGCGGCGACGGTATCGTCCGCGACGGCTGCGTGGCCGTCGGCGCCACGTTGCGCCGCGGCGGCAACGCGCCGCCGGTCACGGCATGGCCGCCGCTGAACGCTTCGACATAGGCGTGCAGTGCTGCCGCCTGATCGGCGAGCTCGGCCGCCGCTTCGGCACTTCGCGCGGCCAGGTCGCTGTTGTGCTTTGTGCCCTTGTCCATCTTCGCGACGCTGCGGCCCATCTCGCCGGCGCCTTGCGCCTGCTCGGTCGTCGCGCTGGCAATCTCGGAGACGGTTGTCGAGACCTTGCCGGCCGCGGCGACAATGCGCTCCAGCGCCGTGCCGGTCTCGCGGACGAAACCGACGCCCTCGGCGACCTGCCCTTTGGACGAGGCGATCAGGCCTCTGATATCCTTGGCGGCCTGTGCCGAACGCTGCGCCAGCGAGCGCACCTCGGAGGCGACAACGGCGAAACCCTTGCCGGCATCGCCGGCGCGCGCCGCCTCGACGGCAGCGTTCAGCGCCAGCAGGTTGGTCTGGAAGGCGATCTCGTCGATCACGCCGACAATCTCGGAAATCTTCAGCGACGAGCTTTCGATGCGCCCGATCGCATCGACGGCGCGGGCGACGACACCCTGCCCCTGCTGCGCGACGCTCATCGTCTCACTGGCGATGTCGCCTGCTTCGCGGGTGCGGATGCTGCTGCGCCCGACCGAAGCCTTGACCTGCTCGGCTGCGGCCGAAGCTTCGCCAAGATCGGCCGCCGCCTGCCCAGCTCCCGCCGCAAGCTCCGTCGTCGCCGCATCGACCTCCGCCGCGGCGTGCGAAACCCGGCCGGCGCTGTCGCGGATGGTCGCGAGCGTCGCGCCGACATGGCTGAGCGCCTCGTTGAGGCTGTCCTGAAGGAAACCCAGGCTGCCCTGATGGGTCACCGGGATGTGGCGATTGAAATCGCCTTCAGCCACGCCCGAGACGGCATGGGCCATCTGGTCGAATGTACCTTCGAGCAGCGCGTTGATCCGGTTCAAGCCTTTGACCGCATGGCCGAGCGGCAGCGGTTGCCCTTCCGACGACAGACGACGGGAAAAGTCGCCCGCTTCGGCAGCCTCGACCAGCGTCACGATTTCAGCGGCGAGCTTGAGGTCACCGGTCATCTCGCGCCATTCCACGGCCGTGCCGAGACTGCGGCCGTCGCCGCGGGCGATCGCGGTCAGGGTCAGGCAGATCGTGCGACGGCCGAGCGTCAGGCGCACCGGCTGGCCGCCGAGCGGCTGGTGCTCGCCCTGTACGCGCTCCATGACGCGGCCCAGCATGTCCTTGGCGGAACAGCCCGGAAAGGCGGCACGGAAATCCTCCTGTGCCTCGCCGAAAAAGCGCAGCAGCGCCTTGCTGACATAAACGACGCGGCCGTCGGGGTCGCAGAGCATGACGCTGGCCCGGCCATGGTCGAGTGCGGCGCGCAATCGCTCTGCTTCCTGGCCCTGCTCGTGGATGGCTGCCAGCGCGCGCGAAAGTTCCGCGCCTTCACCGGGACCGGATGGATCGGGAAGCGCGATTTCCCCGCCTTCGGCGAGGCGGGCGGCAGCTGCGGCGCTGCGCGCGAGCGGGCGGGTCGCGCCCCAGGCCGCGAGGCCGCCGAACAGCGCGACCGCCGTCACCGCGGCAACTCCCAAGGCGGGAGCGCCAGCGACGGCGGCATAGGATGCCAGGCTTCCGGCGAGCGCGGCCGAACCGGCGGCGAGCAGCGGCTGGCTGACCGAGAGACGTGAGAAGGGGCCGAGCGCGCTGCCCATATGGTTCGATCGTTTCTTGTTCTCGCCCGCTTCTTGAACGCTACGCTCGGGCTGGTCTCAAAGAAGGTCAGGCGGCCCGGCTGGTCTTGATCTGGGCCTCGGCGCCGCCGTCGCGGATCACGGCCGCGAGGTCGAGCAGCGCGACGATATCGGTGTCGAGCAGAACGAGGCCTTCGATCAGGCCATGCTCGTCACGCTCCAGGTCGGGAGCAGGGCGAACCGCGGTAACCGGCACATCGACGATATCGGAGACCGAGTCGACCAGCAGGCCGGCGGTCTTGTCCTCGACATCGACGACCACGATGACATGGGTCGCGGTGGCGTCGGTGGCGCCGAGGCCGATCGCGGTGCGCAGGTCGTAGACCGCGAGGATCACGCCGCGCAGGTTGAGCACGCCGCGCACATGCGGCGCCGCATGCGGCAGCGGCGTCGTCGCCTGCCAGCCCTTGATCTCGCGGACCATGCCGACATCGATGCCGAAGGTGCGGTCGCCGACCTTGAAGGTCACGATCCGGCGCGCAGCCGCTTCCGGCTGTGCAGACGAGAAGTGCTTTTCGCCGAGTTGGAGGCTCATGGTCATCCAGCCATCTTGAGGTCAGATTGGGGGTTGCGGCCGCCGGACGCGGCCAACCGCAGCATCGAGTCGATATCCAGGATCAGGGCGACGAGGCCGTCGCCGAGGATCGTCGCCGCAGAGGCGCCGTTGACCGCGCCGTAATTGGCCTCGAGGCTCTTCACGACGACCTGCTGCTGGCCGACGATCTCGTCGACGGCGATGCCGACATTGTTGCCGCGCTCGGTCTCGGCGATGATCACGATGTTCTCGTTGGTCTTGCCCATCGAGCCCATGACGTCGCCCAGCCGGTAAAGCGGGGTGACCTCGCCGCGCCAGCGCAGGACTTCCTGGCCGAAGGGCAGGCGCTCGATCGGGGTCGAGGCGAGATGCTGCGTCTCGATCACCGAGGCGATCGGAATGACGTAGCGGTCGTCGCCGCAGCGGATCACCATGCCTTCGAGCACGGCAAGCGTCAGCGGGAGGGCGAGCGTAAATTTGCAGCCCCGGCCCGGCTCGGAATCGACGCTGATGCGCCCGCCGAGCGATTCGACGTTGCGGCGCACGACATCCATGCCGACGCCGCGTCCCGAGACGTCGCTGACGACCTCGGCCGTCGACAGGCCGGCGGCAAAGATCAGCTGGTCGATCTCCTCAGGAGCGAGCTTCTCGTCGGCGCCGACGAGGCCGCGCGAGCGGGCCTTGGCCAGCAGCCGGTCACGGCCGATGCCGCGTCCGTCGTCGGTGACGGAGATGACGATGCGGCCGGCGCGATGCTCGGCGACCAGCTTGATCGTACCCTCGCGCGGCTTGCCGGCCTCGACGCGATCATCCGGCGTCTCCAGCCCGTGATCCATCGAGTTGCGGATCATGTGGGTCAGCGGATCGGCGAGCTCCTCGATGATCGTCTTGTCGACCTCGGTGTTCTCGCCTTCCAGGACCAGGCGCACTTCCTTGCCCAACGTCTGCGCGAGCTCGCGCACCAGGCGCGGCATGCGCTGGAACACGGCCTTCACCGGCTGCGCGCGGACCGCCATGACATGGTCCTGCAATTCGCGCGTCTGGCGCGACAGCGTGAGCATGCCTTCCGCGGTCTTGGCGTGGACGTCGTAAGGCAGCGAGCGGACGCATTCGACCAGCATCGACTGGGTGATGACGATCTCGCCGACGAGGTTCATCAGCTTGTCGATGCGATCGAGATCGACGCGCACGCTGACGGCCTGGCGCTGGCGGGCCGCGTTGTCGGGGGCAGCCGGGGCACGCGGTGCCGCGCGGGCGACGGCGGGCGCCTCCACGGCGACAACCGGAGCGGCGACGGCAACCGGGGCCGGCGCGGGCTGGATATCGGGCTCGTTCGCGGCTTCCGGCGCCGCGCCGAGCTTGGCGAGGATCGCGGAGAGATCGGCGGCGACTGCACTGGACACTTCCGGCTCGGCGGCCGGTGCTTCGGCGGCCTGCGGAGCCTCGATGACAACCTCCTCAGGGAAGCTGATCTCGAATTCCTCGTTCGCGAGGCTGAAATCGAAACGGCCGTGCAGATCCTCGATGGAGAGTTCGGTGCGCAGATCCACGTCGAAGCGCATCCAGCAATCGCTGACATCGATGCTTTCGAGCGGCGGCACCTGGCTCAGGTCGCAGCGGATCGAGACGATGTCCTCGGCCGGCAGGGAACCCAGCACGACGCGCGGCTCGATCACGCGGCGGAACAGATCCTGCTCCGGCGCGATGCGCAGATGCACGTCGCGGCCCGGCTTGTTCGATGCGGGCACAGGCGCAGCGACCGGCTCATCGTCCCAGCCGTCGTCAGAAGCCGCGGCAGCGGGGGCAGCCGTCCTCGCCTCGACCATGGCGAGCAGGTTGCCGAGCGCGGCGATCCCGATGGGCGCGTCATTGTTGGCGGCGGGAGCGACCGGCTCCGGAGCAACCGGCGCGGGCGGCGGCGGCGCGGCGACGGGGGCCTGCGGCTCCTTGCCGACCTGTTCGAGCGCGGCCAGAAGATCGGGCCGCTCGGTCGCGGGCTCGTCGTTGCGCGCGGCCGAGACCAGATCGGCGACTGCATCGGCGCAGCGCAGGAACAGCGTGAACGGCGCATCCTCGACGGCGACACGGCCGGACCTCAGATGGTCGAGCGAAGCCTCGAAGACATGCGCGAAACCGACCAGCTCCGTGCAGCCGAAGGCGCCCGCGCCACCCTTGATCGAGTGAATGGCGCGGAAAGCCGCATTGACGTCCTCAGAATCGGTCGAGCCCTCGTCGAGAGCCTGGAGCTTTTGCTCCAGCGCGCCGAGGAGCTCTTCGCACTCCTGGAAGAATGTCTGCTTGAGTTCTGCCAACGGATCCATCGGCCGACCTTCAGTTCTGGTAGCGCGCGACGAGGCCGAGCAGCGTGTTGGGTTCGAAAGGCTTGACCATCCAGGCGCTGGCGCCGGCGCGGCGGCCTTCCGCCTTGATCTCGGCGCCGTTCTCGGTGGTCAGCACGATGATCGGCGTGTTCTGCCCGGCCGGGCGCGAGCGGCAAGCGCGGGTGAACTCGATGCCGTCCATGATCGGCATGTTGAGGTCGGTAATCACCAGATCGGGGCGGAACTGGTCGAACTTGGTGAGCCCATCCTCGCCGTTCTCGGCTTCGGCCACCTCGTGGCCGGCATTGCGGAGCGTCAGGCTGAGCAGGCTAAGCAGAGTCTTGGTATCGTCAATCGCCAGGATTTTCATACCTGATCACTCCAGAACGAGAGCGCTGTGAGCGGCATCGAAGCCGATCGCCCGCAAGGATTCGCGGCATTCCTCGGAAGCCGCCCTGAGCGTGACCGAAAGCCCCCGCGCGGCGGCGCTGGTGGCTGCGGAATGAAGGAGCTGAATCCAGAGACTGGGCAGAGGCCCGGCCTCTGCGCATTCGACGGCGACACTTTCCCGCTGTTCCAGCGCGACCAGAAGCTGGTTGCGGAACGTCGCGGCCTCGGACCGGCCGAGGAAAGGGGGAAGCGAGACAGTGATGACCATGAAGGGCGACCCAGGATTGCGCCTGGAGCATCGGGGCAAACTGGTAAAAACTTCGCTAAATATGTTCAGCCGCATCAATACTCTTGGCATTTTCGCGGCAAGCACGACCTACCTGGGGTTGCCGTCGAACCCGACGGCGATCCGACGAGGCCTCAGCGCGCACGCAAGCGCGCCGTGGCGCCTGCCCGAGGGCGAACCTTGCCGTTGCATTCCCCTTGGATAGCGTCTGATGCGTCGCTCAGAAGATGGCGTTGCTGATCGCGCGCGGCACCAGCGTGATCTTGCCAGCCGCTTCCCTGTATTTTCGGGGCATGTTGATGACACCCGACAGGTGAAGCCAGAGATTGTTGGGCGAGATCGGCTTGGTGACGATCTCATGCGCGCCGAGCTTCGCGGCCTGGACGACCGAACGCCGGTCCGGCCGCTCCATCATCACCAGCACCGGCGCCTTGGCGAAGGGCGAGGTCTTGAACGACCGGATCGCCGCCAGGCACTTGATGCTGTTGCCCTCCGGCATGTCCCAATCGAGGATGACGATGTTCGGCTGCTTCTGGATGAAGGTCGAGGCCGCCGAGGACAGGTCGGATGCCTCGAAGATGCGGTTGAGCTGCGCCTGGTACAGCATCGTGCGCACGATCCGGCGGTAATGCGGGCTCGGATCGATGAGCAGCACCGACAGGTTGGGAAAGGATGGCGCGATATGCATGGCGCAGACTCGGAAACTCGCTCACTCAACTCGACAGGGCACGCACGGACGAAGCACTAGACCTTGAGGCCGAAGCGGAAGGCGCCCCAGTGCCGGCCCTTGACCATGATCGGCGCCGACAGGTCCTCCATCACGAGGAACTGCCCGCCGCCCATGTCGCGCCGGTAGCTCTGCAACAGGAAAGGCTTGCGGCTCCGTGCGGCGGCCAACCCGGTCCGGTCGTCGAAGATGCGCCGGTTGCGGCAATTGGCGTTGTTCCAGACCGGATCGCTGCCCTGCGGTTGCGCGTATTTGCGGTTATGCGTCGGCAGGAAGCCGTTGCGGTCCACCGCCGCGCAGAACACGATCCGCCCGTTCGAGGTCAGGAGCTCTTCCTGCAGCGGCGGCAGCAGCCGGTCGGTCAGCGCGACGAAGCGCGTCATGTGCTGGGCCGGGTCGGAGCCCGGAATCGGCCGGTAGGCCTCGTCGAACAGGTCGGCAAGCGCGATCTCCCCACGCACCAGCGCCGCCTCGAACAGTTCGCTGATCGTGCCGGCCGTCGCCATCGCCGTCGCGATCAGCTCCGACTGAGCCGTCCGCACGCCGGACGCCGCGATCGAGCCGAGGATGCCTTCGCTGATCGCCACCAGCGCCTCGGTGCGCTGCCCCGCCTGCTGCAGATTGTCCGTGGAGGTGTCGACCCCGGCTACGAGGCCCGCTAGGTCCTGCCCTGCCTTCGTGCAGGCCTCGGCATTCTCCCGCGTCGGCCGCGACACCGCCTCGATCTCGCCGATCAATTCGACCACCGAGCGACCGAAGCTGTCGAACTCGCCGATCTGCTGCGAAATGGTCTGGCTGCCCGCCTGCGCGCGCTGCGCCGTCTGCGCGTTTTCCTGGCTGCGGCGGGCGACCGCGTCGACGGCCTTCACCAGCTGATCGAGCTGCGCGGCGCTCGCCGCAGTCGCTTCGCGCGTCTGCTCCGCCAGCGCCTTCACGGCCGCGGCGATGACGGCGAAGCCCTTGCCGGCCTCGCCGCTACGGGCCGCCTCGACGCCGGCATTGATCGAGAGGAGCTGGATCTCGCGGGTGATCGACTGGATCGCATCGCTCGACGCCCGCGCCTTGTGCGCATCGCCGACGGCCTGCGCCAGCACCTGCGACATCGACTGGGCCTCTTGCGACAGGGTCTCGATATCGACCTGCGCGGCATTGAGCCCGAGCCGGACCGATTTCGTTACGCGTTCGAGACCGTTACGGACACCCGAGGCAGCCACTTGCGCGCCCTCGGCCGCCTGCCGGATCGCATTGTTGGCCTGCGACACCTGCTCGACTGCGCCGACCACGCGGCGCAGACCGGCCGTCTGCTTGTCGAATTGCTGAGTCACGTCGCCGACGCGCCCGGCGATATCGGTGATCTCGGCGCTGAGCTTGCCGAAACGGGCGGCGATCTCGCGCACGGCGCGCTCGGCACCGGCCTCCATCGGCTCGCCCGCGGGCCCCGACGCCACCGCATGAACCGGCAGATCGAGCTTGCGAGCCAGTGCATGCATGGCGGGGCGCCCCTTCAACCCGGGAGGAATTCTTCCGGAAATGTAGAGAAACGCGGTAAATCGCCGGTTAAGAGCCTGTTCAGGGGGGGTACCACTTTCGGCGGACATGCCGGGATTGCGATATTGCCCTAGGGTCAACTGCGGTGCACGTCCGTGCTATAGCTGTCGCGATCGACGGCGGACCCGCAACGGGACACGCGCGTTGAGCCAGAAGCCAACACGCCCGAACGCTTTCCGGAGGAATTCCATGACCGTAATCTCCGCCGTCTCCCGCCGCGGCCTGCTCGGCCTGGGCGCCGCTGCGCTCGCCATCTCCGCCGCTCCGCGGGTCTGGGCTCAGGCCGCCGCCCCCGCAGCGCCGGCCGGGCCGTTCTCGCTGCCGAAGCGCGCCTACGAGGCCAATGCGCTGGAGCCGCATATCGACGCGGCGACGATGGACATCCACTACAACCGCCACCACGCAGCCTATGTCACTGCGCTGAACAACGCCGCCAAGGACAATGGCGTCATCGCCAAGGCCTCGGTCGCCGAACTGATCGCCGATCTCGGTCAGGTGCCCGAGAGCATCCGCACCCTCGTCCGCAACAATGGCGGCGGCCATGCCAACCACAGCATGTTCTGGGAGATCATGGCGCCGGGCGCCGGCGGCGCGCCGACCGGCGAGGTCGCCGAGGCGATCACCCGCGACCTCGGCGGCTTCGACAAGTTCAAGGCCGATTTCGAGGCGGCGGGCCTGCGCGTCTTCGGCTCCGGGTGGGTCTTCGTCACCGTCGACAAGGCCGGCAAGCTCGCCTTGCTCGGCAAGCCGAACCAGGACAGCCCGATCATGGACAAGCAGATGGTCCTGCTCGGCAACGACGTCTGGGAGCACGCCTATTACCTGAAATACCAGAACCGCCGCGCCGACTACCTCAAGGGCTGGTGGAACGTGGTCGACTGGAAGAAGGTCAACGAGCGCTACGCCGCCGCCAAGGCCGGCAAGCTCGCAATCTGATCTAACCAGCTTCAGTCACTTTAGAAAACGCAGGTCATCCCGGACGGAGCGAAGCGAAGATCCGGGATCCATGCCTGAACCTTCATCGGAAGCGCTCCGGCATGGATCCCGGGTCAAGCCCGGGATGACCGCGTGGTTCCTGTGGTCGTGCGGGTCGGGTCTAGTGCCCGACCTTGGCGCCCCGCGTTCCCTCGCTGAGCCGCGGCAGGAACCAGGCGAGGAGACCCATCAGCGGGATGAACGAGCAGATCTTGTAGACCGCCTCGATGCCGAGGATGTCCGCGAACTCGCCGAGCAGCGCGGCAGCGAGACCGCCGAGCCCGAAGGACAGCCCGTAGAAGAAGCCGCCGACCAGCCCGACGCGGCCAGGCAAGAGCTCCAGCGCATAGATCAGGATCGCGGCGAAGGCGCTCGACATGATCAGGTTGATCACGATCGTCAGCACGCCGGTCCAGAACAGGTCGGCATAGGGCAGGATCAGCGTGAAGGGCAGCGCGCCCAGGATCGAGAACCAGATGATCTTGTTGCGGCCGATCCGGTCGCCCAGCATGCCGCCGCCCAGCGCGCCCGCCGCCGAGGAGGCGAGGAACAGGAACAGCATCACCTGCGAGTTCTGGATCGAGATGCCGAACTTGCCCATGAGGTAGAAGGTGTAGAATGAGGAGAAGCTCGCCGAATAAGCGTTCTTCGAGAACAGCAGGATGATCAGGATCGTGATCGCGAAGGCGACCGAGCGCTTGCCCGGCCGGGCCGGTGCTACGCTCGCCGTGGCAACCTTCGGCGGGCGCGCCCTGTCGAGCTTCGCATAGCTCGCCGCCGTCCAGACCATCAGCATCATCGCGACGAGCGCCGCGACCGAGAACCAAGCGAGGCTGCCCTGCCCGCGGGGCACGATGATGAAGGCGGCCAGCAGCGGCCCGAGCGCGCTACCCGTCTGCCCGCCGACCTGGAAGATGCCCTGCGCCAGACCATGCTGCCCGCCGGAGGCATTGCGCGCCATGCGGGTCGCCTCGGGGTGGAAGATCGAGGAGCCGATACCGACGCAGGCCGCCGAGAGCAGCAGGAACCCGTAGCTGCCGGCATAGGCGAGGCCGATGAGGCCAGCGAGCGTGAAGCCCATGCCGACCACCATCGAATAGGGCATCGGATGCTTATCGGTGTAGAGCCCGACCGCCGGCTGCAGCAGCGAGGCCGAGACCTGGAAGGTCAGCGTGATCAGGCCGATCTGGCCGAAATCGAGCCGGTAGGCTTCCTTGATGATCGGGTAGATCGCCGGGATCAGCGACTGGATCATGTCGTTGAGCAGATGCGTCACGCTGAGAGCAATCAGCACCGGCATCATGGCGCGTTGCGGCAGGGAGGCGGTCGGCGCGCTGGCGGTCATCTGGCTAAGTCCCGCGGCATCTCCGGCAGGCCGATTCCCGCCTCGTGACGCGGTCGAAGGCACTAGAGGATTGCCGCCGGCCGCACAATTTCATGAGCCGGCACCTCGGCAATGCCTCCGTTGCATGCCGGACCATGATTTCGCGCGCCGAAAGCCGTCCTATTCGGCCATATCGCTGTTGATCGAGTCGACCAGACCGCTTTTTAGGTTGATCCCGCGCCCATTCCTGCCGAGATTGCCCCCTTTCATGGGAGGTTGACTGAATGTCTCTGCGTTTTCGTTCGAAATTGACCGCCGCCGGCCTCGCGCTCGGCGCCGTGGCGCTGGTGGCCGGCATCGCCGTCGCCCAGGCTCCCGCCTTCTTCCGCATCGGCACCGGCGGCACGGCCGGCACCTATTATCCGATCGGCGGCCTGATCGCGAACGCGATCTCGGCTCCGCCGCAGCTGGTCGCGACCGCCGTCGCCAGCAACGGCTCCGTCGCCAATGTCAACGCCATCGTCGGCGGCGCGGCTGAATCCGGCTTCGTGCAGGCCGACGTCGCCTTCTGGGCCCATTCCGGCACCGGCGTCTACGACGGCAAGCCGAAGGTCGAAGAACTGCGCTCGATCGCCAATCTCTATCCCGAGAGCGTCCATCTCGTCGTCCGCAAGGCCTCGAACGTGAAGAGCGTCGCCGACCTCAAGGGCAAGAAGGTCTCGCTCGACGAACCGGGCTCCGGCACCCTGCTCAACGCCAAGGCGATCCTCGCCGCCTTCGGCGTCACCGAGAAGGACATCACCGCCGAATATCTCAAGCCGAACCAGGCGGCCGAGAAGATGAAGGACGGCTCGGTCGATGCCTTCTTCTTCACCGGCGGCTTCCCGGCGGCGGCGATCTCCGAGCTCGCTTCGACCGGCTCGGGCATCGACATCCTGCCGATCACCGGCGCCCCGGCCGAGAAGCTCGCCAAGGACTCGCCCTTCTTCGCCGCCGACGAGATTCCGGCCGGCACCTACAAGGATGTCGGCGCGGTGAAGACCGTCGCGGTCGGCGCCCACTGGGTCACCTCCTCCAAGATCTCGGCTGATACGGTCTACGCCGTGACCAAGGGGCTTTGGAGCGGCAAGGCCCGCGCGGCGCTCGATGCCGGCCACGCCAAGGGCAAGGTGATCCGCAAGGAAACCGCGCTCTCCGGCCTGCAGGGCGTGCCGCTGCATCCGGGCGCCGAGAAGTTCTACAAGGAAGCCGGCCTGCTCAAGTAAGCAGACCCCGCGTCCATACATCTGATCCGTCATCCCGGGCGGGCAAAGCCCGACCCGGGATCCATTCCGGAACCGTTCCGGCATGGATCCCGGCTCTACGCTACGCTCCGGCCGGGATGACGGCGCTTTTATTTGACGGCGCGGATCGCGCTGCTCTCAGCTCGACCGCCGAGGTTCTTCCCATGGCCAACCAGCCCTCCGCCGCCGAACTCGCCAAGCTCGAGGAAGAACTCGACCCGGAAATGCAGTTCCGCAAGGTGCCGCATGGCACCGCGCTGCTGATCGGCGGCCTGCTGCTCGCCCTCTCGGCCTTCCATTACTACACCGCTGGCTTCGGCCTGATGCGCGAGACCACGCATCGCGGCATCCACCTCGCCTTCGTGCTCGGGCTGATCTTCCTTGTCTTCTCCGCACGCAAGAGCGAGGCCGGCACCGTTTATCCCTCGACCGTGTTCCGCCCCGGCGGCGTGCCGCTCTATGACTGGATCTGCGCGGCGGCGGTCGCGATCGCCAGCCTTTACGTGCCCTGGATCTTCGAGGATCTTGTCTTCCGCGTCGGCAACCCCTCGCCGCTCGACGTGACGATGGGCACGATCACCATCGTCCTGATGATCGAGGCGACGCGCCGCGCCATCGGCTGGGGCCTGCCGCTGATCGCGCTCTTCGCCATCGTCTACGCGCTCTTCGGCAACTGGTTCCCCGGCATCTTCCTGCATCCCGGCGCGACCTGGTCGAACCTCGTCAACCACCTCTACCTGACCAGCCAGGGCGTCTACGGCGTCGCGCTCGGCGTGGTCGCGACCTATGTCTTCCATTTCGTGCTGTTTGGCGTGCTGGCGACGCGCATCGGCCTCGGCCGCCTCTTCCTCGGCGTCGCCGCGGCGGTCGCTGGCCGCTTCGCCGGCGGCCCGGCCAAGGTCTCGATCTTCGGCTCGGCCCTGTTCGGGATGATCTCGGGCTCCTCCGTGGCGAACACGGTCACGGTCGGCTCACTCACCATCCCGATGATGATCCGCCTCGGCTACCAGCGCCATTTCGCGGCCGCCGTTGAATCGACCGCTGCGACCGGTGGCCAGATCACCCCGCCGATCATGGGCGCCGCCGCCTTCCTGATGGTCGAGTTCCTCAACCTGCCCTATGCGACGATCATCATCGCCGCGATCGTGCCGGCCTTCATGCACTTCTTCGGCGTGCTGATGCAGGTGCATTTCGAAGCGCGCCGCTCCGGCATGGGCGGCATGACCGATGCCGACGCACCGAAGCTCCGCGAGGTCTTCGCCCGCGACTGGCCGACCATCGCTCCGCTCTTCGCGCTGATCGTCGTGCTCTTCACCGGTTACACGCCCTATCTCGCCGCCTTCTGGGGCATCACCGGTTGCATGCTGGTCGGCCTCGCACATTACCGCGCGCCAGCTGCGTTGGCGCTGGCGCTCGCCATCGGCATCGCCGCCCCGACCGAACTGCTGCGCGTGCCGGGCGTCAACGCGGCGCTGGTAGCAGCCGCCTTCGCCGTCATGGCGCATGGCGTTCTGCTGCGCTCGACCGAGGGCCGCAAGCGCGTCAACGACATGGTCGATGCCTTCGTCCTCGGCGCGAAATATGCCATCGGCGTCGGCGCGGCCGCCGCGACCGTCGGCATCATCGTCGGCGTGGTCACGCTGACCGGCGTCGGCTTCAAGATCTCCTGGATCGTGACCTCGCTTGCCGATCAATGGGCCAAGGGCCTCATCGACATCGTCCCGTTCCTGCCCTTCGACATCAAGAGCGCGACGCTGTTCTTCACGCTGCTGCTGACAGGCATGGTCTGCATCCTGCTCGGCTGCGGCGTGCCGACCACGGCGAATTACATCATCATGGTGACGGTGGCGGCGCCCGCGCTCGGCATGCTCGGCGTCAACCCGCTCGTCGCCCATTTCTTCGTGTTCTACTACGGCGTCCTCGCCGACATCACGCCGCCGGTGGCGATCGCCGCCTATGCCGGGGCGAGCATGGCCGGCGCCGATCCGTTCAAGACCGGCAACACGGCCTTCCGGCTGGCGCTCGGCAAGGTGCTGGTGCCTTTCGTCTTCGTGTTCTCGCCGTCGATGCTGATCATGGCGCCGGGATTCACCTGGATCGAGTTCGTCGGCTCGACCGCCGCCTGCATGGCCAGCATCACCCTGCTCTCGGCCGCCTTCTCCGCCTGGCTGCTCGCGCCGCTGGCGATGTGGGAACGGCTCGTCCTCGCCGTCGCGGCCCTGCCGATGATCCTGGCGACGCCCGCTTCGATCGTGGCCGGCCTCATCATCGGTGCGCCCGTCCTGTTCAGGCAGGTCATCGCCCGCAAGGCGGCGCCCGCCCCGGCCTGAGCCGGGGCGCGCAGCCCTCTCACGCCACCTTGTCGAGCGGATAGAGCGGCCGGCGCACCCGGCGATAGGGCAGCTTGCTGAGATCGGGCGTGCAGAGCGCCCCGCTGTCGCAGACGATCACCTTGCCGGCGATCGGCTCAAAGGCGGCACGGAAATGCTGCATCGACTTCAGCCCCACGACACGTTTCGCCGCCGGATCGATGTCGAAAGCGCGGAACTGCTGCAGGTCGTTCATCTGGGCGCGGATCGTGGTGACGAGGATTTCGATGTCGCCGACGCGCAGCACGGCACAGGGTCCCCAGCTCGCCTGCAAGCCGCCGATCATCGGGCCGTCGCCGGTATAATCGCCGTCGCTGACGCTGACGAGCGTGCCTGTGAGTTCAAGCGGGCCGCCACCGATCTCGGGATCGACCTTGCCACCGAGCCTGACCGAAACCGTCGAGCCCGGCTTGCCCTTGCGCAGTTCGGCCGCGACCTCCGGATCGACCATCGGCCCGAAACAGGCGTCCTTGAGATCGGCGTCGATCATGCCCTTGAGCAGGCCGGTCGCATCGCCATAGCCGCCGCCACCGGGGTTGTCCGCGTAGTCCGCGATGATCAGCGGCCCCTTCGTCGCGACATAGGTCTTCGCTTCCGCGACCGCCTCCTCGACCGAAAGGAACGGCGTCACCACGTCGAAACGGCGCTGCCACATATCCTCGACCATCGCCTCGGCGAAGGCCTGGTGCTTCTCGCGCTCGCCCTCGCAGGTGACGAGCACGGTCGGGCCGACCTCATGGATATCGGCATTGCCGAAGCCGCCATTGACGCTGACGGCGAAGACACCGGCCTCCTTCTCATAGGCCCTGGCCTTGGCGATGCGCTCGACCATCGGGCCGATATCGGTGCGCCCGCCATTGACCTCCTCCAGCATCGGCCGCTCGGCCCGCAGCGTCACCGGCCTGATCTCGCCCTTCATGGTCCGCTGCAGGATGCCGGCGGCGAGCTTGCCGATCTCGCGCATGTCGACATGCGGATAGGTCTTGTAGGAGACGACGATGTCGGCGAGGTCGGTCATCTTGCGGGTGACGTTGGCATGGGGGTCGAGCGTGATGCCGATCGGCACGTCCGGCCCGAGCACGGCACGGATCCGCTCCAGCAACTCGCCCTCGCCGTCCTCGCAGAACTCCGTGACCATGGCGCCGTGCAGGCCGAGCAGCACGCCGTCGATCTTGCCGGCATGCGCTTTCGCGGTCTCCACGATCACGCCGGCGATCCGCTCGAAGGCGTCGCGCGTCACCGGGCCGGAGGGCTGTGCGGCGGCACTGATCGCATGAATGACCGTCCAGCCGGCCGGGCGGCCGACATCGAGGAAACCGGCGATCGGCGTATTGGCCTCGGCCCGCGCGGCGATGGCCTCATCGCCGAACTTGATGCCGCGATCGGTGAAGGCGGCGTAGTCGGCCGGGCAGCGGCTGAAGGTGTTGCTCTCATGCGAGAACTCGGCGGTCAGGACGGTGAAGCTCATGGCGTTCCTCTGGCTGCTTTCGCGCGTTATTGGGGGCTTCAGCCGTCCCGAAGCGGGCGGCGGATATCGAGCGCCTCGATCAAGGCGTCGCCGAAGACATTGATGGCGATGACGGCCGTGGCGATGACGAGGCCGGGGAAGATGATGATCCAGGGCGCGATGAAGATCTGCGCGGTGCCGGAGCTCATCATCGCCCCCCAGCTCGGCACGGGCGGCTGCGCGCCGAGCCCGAAGAAGCCGAGCGTCGCCTCCAGCACGATCGCATCGCCCGTCGCCAGCATGCCGGCGACGATGACCGGCGTCATCGCATTGGGCAGGAGATGCAGGAAGAGCACGCGCCCCGGCCGGGCACCCGCCGTCACCGCCGCATCGACGAAGAGCTCGCCCTTCAGCGCCATCACCTGCGCCCGCGTCAGGCGGGTGAACTGCGCGAGATAGGCGATCGCGATGGCAATCGCGGTCGAGTGCAGCCCGGGGCCGAGGATCGCAATCAGGATCAGCGCCAGCAGGATTTCCGGGAAGGACCATGTCAGGTCGACGAAGACGGTAACGACCTTGTCGAAGACGCCGCCGAAATAGCCGGCGGCAGCGCCCAGCGTCGCGCCCATCAATACCGAGAGCGCGATCGAGAGCACGCTGACGCTGAGCGAGGTCCGCGCGCCCTGAATGATGCGCGAGAGCAGGTCGCGCCCGAATTCGTCGGTGCCGAGCCAATGCGCCGCCGAGGGCGGCGTGTTGGCCATGGAGAGTTTCTGCGCGGCATAGTCGTAGGGTGCGATCCAGGGCGCGAAGATCGCGCAAAGCACGAGCGCGAGCAGGAACAGCGCGCAGATGGCGCCGCGCGGCGACCGGAGGATGCGGCCGGCGAGGGATTTGCGGCTCATCGTGCACCCATCGCTTCGCGCAGGCGCGGGTCGAGCGCCGCCTGGGCGAGATCGCCGATCAGCGTGCCCAACATCACCGCAATCGCCAGCATCAGCAGGCAGCCCTGAACCAGCGGATAGTCGCGCTGGCCGAGCCCCGTGATCAGAAGGGAGCCGAGCCCCGGCCGGGCGAAGACATACTCGACCGTGACAGCGCCACCCAAAATCCAGCCGATGCGCAGGCCCAAAATGGTCATCACCGGCAGCATCGCCTGCTGCAGGATGTGGCGGAGCTGGATGCGCCAGAACGGCACGCCCTTGGCCTGCAGCACGCGCACGAAATCCCGCTGCGAGATCTCGACCATCGCCGCGCGGGTGACGCGGGCGATCAGTGCTGTGCCGCCGATGCCGATGGTCAGCGCCGGCAGCACCAGCGCGTCCCATGTCCTTGCCCCCGAGACCGGAAACCACTCGAACTGCACGGCGAACATCAGGATCATCAGGAGCGCCAGCCAGAAACTCGGCAGCGTCGAGCCCAGCAGGATGAAGCCCATCACCGCCCGGTCGAACAGGCTGTCGCGGAAGGAGGCCGCGAGCACGCCGGTGACGATCCCGACCACGGTCGAGAAGATCAGCGCCGTGCCGCCGAGCGCGAGGCTATGCGGCATGTTCTCGGCGATGAGCTGCGAGACCGGCTGGCGCATCACGATGGCATCGCCGAAATCGCCGGTGACGACCTTGGCGAGCCAGCGCCCGTACTGGACCAGCAGTGGCTGGTCCAGCCCGTAGCGGGCGATCATCTGCGCCCGCTGCTCGGGCGAGGAGCCGACCTGGATCAGATGTTCCAGCGGATCGCCCGGCACGAGATGGATGATCATGAAGATCACCAGCGAGACGGCGAGGAAGACCGGCACCAGCATGGCGAGGCGCCGGATCGCGAAGCGCAGCAAGGGATCGATCTCCTACGCGAATTCGTCCCGGCTCAGTTGGCCGGGGCGATGTCGATCATCGACTGGCTGGAGAAGCCGATGCCGCGGATCTTCTCGGGCATCACGACGCGCTTGCCATAGGCTAGGCTCTGCACCGGCTGATAGATCGGCGCGAACGGGTACTGCGACAGCACGTATTCATGGTACTTCGTGAAGTTCGCGACGCGCTCGTCCCAGGTCTTCGACTTGTTCATGGCGATGTCGTTGAGCTTCTCCGCCTCGGGGTCGTTGAACATCGAGACATTGGGGTAGCCCGCGCGCTTGGCCGCGAAGAACCAGTCGACGATATCGGCATTGGTCCACTGATAGGCGCGCACCGCGAGCTGGTGCTCGGTCTTCTTGCGGTACTGCGCATTGATCGAGCCGGCATCGATGATGCTGATATCGGCCTGCATGCCGACCGCCTTGAGCTGCGCCTGGACGATCTCGGCGAGGCGCTTGAACTCGGTGCCGTTCTGAGCCCAGAGCTTCACCTCGAGGCGCTTGCCGTCCTTGACGCGGATGCCGTCCGGACCGGGCTTCCAGCCGGCCGCGTCGAACACCTTCTTCGAGCGCTCCGGGTCATAGGAAATCTTGTACTTGGGATCGACCTGCGATTCCTTCAGCGAGGAGATCAGGAAGGTGTCGGCGGTCGCGCCATTGCCGCCATAGAGGCTGGTCAGGATTTCCTTCTGGTTCACGGCGAAGGCCGTCGCCTCGCGCACTTTCACGTCGGTGAACGGCTCGACGCTGGTGTTGATCGGCATGTAGACCACCTCGTTGCCGGGGATGGTCACGAGCTTCACCGCCTTGTCGGCCTGGATGCGCGGCAGGAAGTCGGTGGGCACATTGACGAGCACGTCGGCGCCACCGGTCTTCAGTTCGAGATAGGCGGTCGATTCCTCGCCGATCTCGCGGAAGGTCAGCTTCTTGAACTTGGCCGGCCCCTGATTCTTCGACAGGGCGGAGGCCGATTTGTAGTCGTCGTTGCGCACGAGCACGGTCTGCTGGCCGACCGTGAACTGCTGCATCTTGTAGGGGCCGGTGCCGATCGCCTCGGTCACGCCGAACTTGTCGCCCAGAGCCTGATAGGATTTCGGCTCCGGAACGCACATGAAGGAGCTTGCGAGATTGAACAGCAGGTTCGGGTCGGGATGCTTCATGTGGAAGCGCACGGTCAGGTCGTCGACAACCTCGACCTTCTCGATCGCCTCGACGGTGAAGGCATTCTCCGTGCCCTTGAACTGCGGCACCCACCATTCGATCGTCTTGGCGTTGAACGGCTCGCCGTTGTGAAACTTCACGCCTGGCTTGAGCTTGAAGGTCCAGAGCTTGCCATCCGGGCTCGATTCCCAGGAGGTCGCGAGCTGGCCGTGGAAGCTCTGGTCGGCATCCTGCACCACCAGCCGGTCGTAGATCAGCGTCGTCGCCGTGTTGAGCTTCGTCGCCTTGATCGGGTTGTAGGTCGGCGCGCCGACGAGGCGCGCGGTCATCACGAACGTGGCCTCCTGCGCCAACGCCGTGCCGGCGGCAAGCGCCGACAGGCCCAGCGCCAGAATGCTCCCCTTCATCATCGTCTTCATCCCGCTTCCCCTTTTGTTTCGAGATGTTGCGAAAGGCTGTGATCGCGGCCGTCAGCCGAGCGGGCCGGAACTGTCCCCGACATGGCCGGTGAAGCGGCCGTAGAGCTCGGCCATCCGGTTCAGCCGCGCCTCGACCTGCGGTCCGAGCTCGACGAAGACCGCGTTGATCAGCAGGTTGCTCAGGCTCGCCATCTGGGCGGTCGAGTCCCAGAACAGGTTGAACTCGGTCGAGACGACCAGCATCTCGTCGACGAGTCCCTGCCCCCAGTCGCAGAAGGAATCGGTGATGAGCGTGGTCTTGATGCCCGCCGCCTTCGCCTGCTCGGCCAGCACCTTGGCCATGCGCGAATAGCGCCGCGCCTCGAAGATCACGAGGCAGCGCTCGGTCTCGCCCGACAACAGCAGGTCCGAGAAATTGCCGGCGGCGAGATCCGCGAGATGCACGCCGTCGCGCAGATACTGCAGCTGGTTGGCGAGGTACTGCGCAAGCCCGCGCTCGGTCTGGAAACCGGTGACGTAGACGGAAGACGCCGTCGCCAGCCGGCGGGCGACGCGCTTCCACTCCTCGCTCTGAGCGAGTTCGTAGATGCGCACGAGCCCGGCGATCTCCAACTGGAGGCTGCGCGCGAGCTGATCGTCGCCGGCCAAGCTGCGCTGCTGGAAATCGCGCAGACGGTCGCTGATAAGCCAGGGCCTGTCGCCGATCTCCTCGCCGAGATTGGCCTTGAGGTCCTTCAGGCTCTTGTAGCCGAGCGTCCGGCAGAAGCGCCCGACCGTCGGCTCGCTGAGCGAGACCTTCTCGGCCAGGCTCGCCGCCGTCTCGAAGGGCAGGCTCGGCATCTGCGCCAGCATATAGCTCGCCAGCGCCTTATCGGCCCTGGAGCCGTTGGCGAGGCAAGCCTGCAATCTCTGGCGAAGCGTCTGCGACATCGGCACTCCTGCGCGTCTAGAGATCAAGAAATTTTTCTTTCAAACTGTCAAACAGTTTTTATTTTCTTGCAAAAATGCTTCGCTTGAGGCTCGGTTCCGCTGCGCCTATTCCAGAGAGATGGGGAGGATTCCAGCGACGATGGCGACTGCGACTGAACAGGCCGATGTGATCGTGCTCGGCGCTGGCATCGTCGGCGTCAGCGTGGCGCTGCACCTGCAGGAGCGCGGCAAGACCGTCCTGCTCGTCGATCGCGGCGAGCCGGGCGCCGAGACCAGCCATGGCAATGCCGGACTGATCGAGCGCTCATCCGTCGTGCCCTATGCCTTCCCGCGCGATCTCGCGACGCTGGCGAGCCTCGCTTCGAACCGCTCGATCGCCGTGCGCTATCGGCCGGCCGCATTGCTGCGCATGGCGCCATGGCTGGCACGTTACTGGTGGAACTCGGCCCCGAACCGGCTCGACAAGCTCGGCCGCGCCATCCTACCGCTGATCGAGCGCTGCATCGATGAGCATCGGCGCTGGACGAAAGCCGCCGGCACCGAGGCCCTGATGCGCGGCGAAGGCTGGATCGAGCTTTACCGCAGCCGGCAAGGACTCGACGCGGCGATCCGCGGGGCGGTCGAACTGGCTGCCTACGGGCTCACCTATGACCTGCTGGACGACGCCGCGCTGCGCCGTCTGGAACCCGGCCTGATCTCCGGCAGCGTTTCCGGCGCGGTGCATTGGCGCGACCCGGTCACCGTCAGCGATCCCGGCGCAGTGACACGCGCCTATGCCGCGCTGTTCGTCGCCCGAGGCGGCCAGCTGAAGCCGGCTGATGCGGCTAGCTTGCAGCAAGACAACGGGGCGTGGCGGCTATCCGCCGATGGCCATAACTGGCAGGCGCCTGAGACCGTCGTCGCGCTCGGCCCGTGGTCGAACGACCTGTGCGAGCGCTTTGGATATCGCTTCCCGATCGGGTTCAAGCGCGGCTACCACATGCATTACGAGAGCGCCGCCGAAACGGCACCGCAGCATCCGCTTTGCGATGCTCAGGCCGGCTTCGTGCTGTCCTCCATGCAGCGCGGCGTCCGCCTGACGACGGGGATCGAACTCGCCGGCCGCGACGAGCCCTCCGATTCCTGGCAGCTCGACCGGGCCGAGCGCATCGCGCGACAGATCGTACCGCTGGGCCGGCGCCTCGATGCCGAACCCTGGCGCGGCGCCCGCCCCTGCCTGCCCGACATGCTGCCGATCATCGGCGCGGCGCCGCGCCATCGCGGCCTGTGGTTTGCGTTTGGGCATGCCCATCACGGCTTCACTCTCGGCCCCGCGACCGGCCGCTTGCTCGCGGAAATGATGACTGGCGCGCCGCCCCTGTGCGACCCCGCGCCCTTCGCGGCCGAACGTTTCCTGCCCTCGGCGCGTACTGGCTGATCCGGCCGGCCGTGCCGCGCCACGCTTCCACAGCCTTCATTGCAACGCGTTTCCGCAACGGAGACGCAATAACTTCTCGCTAACGATGATCTGCGCACGCTTCGACCATGATTAAGGCGACAGCCGGCCCGGCTACCGCCCGGTGCACGCCGCGACGATGGATTGAGCGATGAAGAGCCTGACGATACGCCGCCGCATCCTGATCAGCTTCGTCGCCATCCTCGCGGTGATGTCCGCCATGGCGGGCGCGAGCTACTTCTGGTTCCTCCAGACCGAGCGCGAAGTAACGCAAGTCGAGACCAAGACCGTCCCAAGCCTGTATTACAGCGCTCAGTTGATGGCTTTATGGGCGAATACGACCGGACTTGCGCGCGAGCATGCGCGGGCAGAAAACCCTGCCGCAAAGAAACAGGCCACAGACGCGATTCTGGCCAATCGAGGGCGGTTGCGTGATCTGATCAAATCCTATGAGAGCGTGATCACGACGGAGACAGACCGACGCAACCATGCTCTGGCGGCGCAACTTCTCAACCAATACGTTCAGGCGGAAGATGCGGTTCTCGCCATCGGCAAGGACGCGACCACCCAGCTTCCCGATCAATCCAGGACCGTCAGAACCGATCTGGACCCAATTTCCGCCAACATGCGCAACGTGTTGAACGAGATGGTCGAGTTCAACAAGGCCGAGGCCGACGATTCGACCCGCCAGATCGTCAGCATCGTTCGCTCTGCGGAACTAGGCCTGATCATCTGCTTCGTAATCGCACTCATCCTCGCGATCCTCTGCGGCGTCCTGTTGTTCCGGGCGGTGACCCTGCCGCTCGGCAAGCTGCTCGGCATCGTCGATCACATGCGGCGCGGCGATTTCAGCGAGCGCCTGACACTGGAACGGCGCGACGAATTCAGCACGCTCGCCGACGGCGTCAACGCCATGGCGGACGATCTCGCCGGGCTGATCGGCCAGGTCCAGAAGTCGAGCATCCAGGTCAACACCTCGATCACCGAAGTCGCCGCGACCTCGAAGGAACAGCAGGCGACGGCCAACGAGATCGCTGCCACCACGACCGAGATCGGTGCGACCGCCAAGGAGATCTCCGCCACCTCCAACGAACTCGCCCATACGATGGACGAGGTCTCGGCCGTGGCCGAGCAGACCGCGACGCTCGCCAATGGCGGGCAGGCCGGGCTCGCGCGCATGGAAAGCACGATGCGTCAGGTGATGGAGGCCGCCGGCGCCATCAACGCCAAGCTCGCGATCCTCAGTGAGAAGGCCGGCAACATCAACCAGGTCGTCACCACCATCACAAAGGTCGCCGACCAGACCAATCTGCTCTCACTCAACGCCGCGATCGAGGCGGAGAAAGCCGGGCAATATGGCCGCGGCTTCGCGGTCGTCGCGACCGAGATCCGCCGCCTTGCCGACCAGACCGCCGTCTCGACCTACGACATCGAGCAGATGGTCAAGGACATCCAGTCGGCCGTCGCGGCCGGCGTGATGGGGATGGACAAGTTCTCCGAGGAGGTCCGGCGCGGCATGCAGGAAGTCCAGCAGGTCGGCGGCCAGCTCTCGGAGATCATCGAGCAGGTCCAGGGGCTGGTGCCGCGCTTCGAAGGCGCGAACGAAGGCATGCAGGCACAGGCGACGGGTGCCGGCCAGATCAGCGAGGCGCTCTCCCAGCTCAGCGAGGCCGCGCAGCAGACGGTCGAGTCCCTGCAGCAATCGACGCTCGCCATCGACGAGCTCAATCAGGTGTCGAGCGGGCTGCGCAACAGCATCTCGCGCTTCAAGCTGCGCGCCTAGAGCATTTTCGAGCGAAGTGGGCACCGGTTCGCGTGAAGAAAATACGACAGAACAAAGACTTGGGGCAATTTCGCGATTCGGAGAAGCGCGAAATGCCCCAATAAGAAAGGCGGAACGGAACCGCGCGATGCTGTTTCTGATGTTCCAGCTTGGGCAGGACCGCTACCTGCTCGAGACCGGGCAGGTCGAGGCCGTGCTGCCGTTGCTCGCGACCAAGCACTTGCCCGGCGCACCCAAGGGGATCACCGGCGCGATCAATTATCGCGGCCGGGCCGTGCCCGTGGTCGATCTCGCGCTGCTGTCGCTCGGGCGCCCGGCCGAGCCGCGCCTGAGCACCCGCATCATCCTGCTGCGCTACCCCACTACGCCTGGCAGCCACGATCTCCTCGGATTGCTGGTCGAGCAGGCCGTCGAGACGATCGAGCGCAACGCCGCTGATTTCACGGCGTCCGGCGTCGAGGCTGGCATGCCCGCCTATCTTGGCCCGGTCGCCAGCGACGAGCGCGGGCTGATCCAGTGGGTCCGGGGCGAGGCCCTGCTGACGCCTGAAATCCGTGACATCCTGTTCCGTCAGCAAGCGGTTGAGCTCTGATGGACGAGACAGCCCCGATCCGGGATTTCGAGAAGCTGCTCCGGGAGACGATCGGCCTGAGCATGGAGACGGTCGGCGCCTCCGTCATCCGCCATGCCCTGAAGCGGCGGATGACGGCCTGCGCCCTGTCCGATCTTCACGCCTACTGGGCCTTCGTGACAGGGAACCCGGCCGAGCGGCAGGAACTGGTCGACGCTGTCATCGTTCCCGAGACCTGGTTCTTCCGCGACCGCGAAGCCTTCGGCGCAATGGTGCGCCACCTCCGCGAGAACCGGGCCAGCTGCCGCCCGCTCAAGCTGCTCAGCCTGCCCTGCTCGACCGGCGAGGAGCCCTATTCCATCGCGATGGCGCTGCTCGATGCGGGCTTTCCGGATGGCAGCTTCCAGATCGATGCGATCGACGTCAGCAGCCGCAATCTCGTCCATGCCGAGCGCGCGATCTACGGCAAGAACTCCTTCCGCGGCGCCGACATTGCCTTTCGCGACCGCTATTTCGAGGCCTGCAACAGCGGTTTCAGGCCGCATGACATCGTTCGCCGGCACGTCCGCTTCCGCATCGGCAATGTGCTTTCCGCCGCGGCCCAGACCGGCAACGAGGCTTACGCTGTCGCCTTCTGCCGCAACCTGCTGATCTATTTCGACCGCGAGACGCAAGGCGCGGCGCTGAACCAGCTCAGGCAGATGCTGGCCGATGATGGCCTCCTGCTGGTCGGCCCGGCCGAGTCCGGCCTGCCGCCTCTGCACGGCTTCAACTCCACGCGCGTTCCCCGGGCCTTCGCCTTCATCAAGGCAGAAGCTGCACCGGTAAAACCTCCAGAGCCGCCCGCCGCACGAAGGCCGAGACCGGCACCGGCGAAGGCTGCTCCCTTGCCGCGGGCGCAGACAGCCAAGGCAAGTTCTGCGCCGCGCCCCTTCGCGCAGAAGACCGCCTCCGCCCAGCCATCCGCACCATCGCCGGACCGGGTGGCTGCCAGCCTCGCCGAGATCGAGCGCGCCGCCGATGCCGGGCACCTGGCCGAGGTAAGCGCGGCCGCAGAACGCCATATCGCTGAGTTCGGCCCCTCGCCCGATGCGTTCTACTGGCTGGGGCTCGCCCATGACGCGGCCGACGCGGTGGAGGACGCGATGCGGAACTATCGCAAGGCGCTCTACCTCGCGCCTGACCACCAGCGGGCGCTGGCCCAGCTCCGGCTGCTCCAGCAGCGCCAGGGCGACCATGGCGCTGCCAAGGCCCTGGCTGATAGGCTCGACCGGCTGGCGAAACGGAGCGGCACCTGATGCCCGCCGAAACCCATCCGATGGCCACCGACGGCATCGACGAATGCTGGCGGGAGATCGGCGTCAGCGGCGACCGCACCTGTCCCGAGCTGGTGGAGCATCTCCACTGCCGCAACTGCCCGACCCATGCGCAGATCGCCCGCAAATTGCTCGACCGGCCCTTGCCACCGGGCTATCGCGACGCATGGACGCAGCATTTTGCGAAACGCGACGAGAAGGCACCCGAAGGCGAGGAGATCGACAGCGTCCTGATCTTCCGCATCGGTGAGGAATGGCTCGGCCTGCCGGCTGGGATCTGCCGCGAGATAGCCGAGCCACGCCCGGTCCATTCCCTGCCCCATCGCCGCAGCGAGGCCGTCCGCGGCATCGTCAATGTCCGTGGCGAACTGCTGATCTGCATGTCGCTATCCGCCCTGCTCGGCCTTGGCTCGGCCGCCGCCTCTCGCGGCACCGAGCGGATCGCCGTGTTCCCTCGCCTCGTCGTTACCGGCGAGGAGACCCGGCACGTCGCCTTCGAGGTCGACGAGGTCCACGGCCTGCACAGCTACCGTACCGATGAACGCGGCGCCGTTCCGGCAACGGTCGGTCGCTCGGCGGCGAGTGTCGTGGAAGCGATGATCCCCTGGAACGGCCGCGCGGTCGGCTGCCTCGATGCGGTGCGTTTGCTCTCCCTGATCGACCGGAGCATCGCATGAGCGGCGAGGACCTCAGCGACCTCTCGATGCTCGAGCTGTTCCGGGCCGAGCTGGCGGCGCAGTCGCAGGCCTTCACGGCCGGCCTGCTCGCCCTCGAGCGCGACCCGACCGCTGCCGTTCATCTCGAAGCCTGCATGCGCGCCGCCCATTCCCTGAAAGGCGCCGCCCGCATCATCGATCTCTCGCCGGCCGTGCAGGTCGCGCACGAGTTGGAGGAATGCCTGGTCGCCGCCCAACACGGCAAGATCCGGCTGAACCAACGGCATATCGACGCGCTGCTCGCGGGGTTGGACCTCCTTGCTGCTATCGCGGCCGGAACGGACGAGCCGGAAGCGCAGACAAGGAGCAGGATCGAAGCCTTCGCGCAGGTCCTGCGCCGCGCCTCCGACGAAGCGACGGCGCCCTCACCGAGCGCCTCTCGCGGCGCTTCGGTGCCTGCAGACGAAGCACTCGCCACCGAGACGGCGCCTCCTGCGCCACCTATCCTTGCGGACACATCGGCCTCGATTGGAGATGGCGCGGCTGGTGAGCGCATGGTCAGGGTCACCGCCGACAGCCTGAACCGCCTGCTCGGCCTCGCCGGCGAGTCGCTGATGTCGGCGCGCCGGCTGCGGCCGTTCAATGACGGATTGCTGCGGTTGCGGCGTGTCCAGGCCGAGCTCGCCAAGAGCTTCGAGGACCTGCGCGCCGCGATGCCCGTCGATACCGACAGCCGCGCCGCGCAGGCACTGGTGACCGCGCAGCTCAAGCTGGCCGAAGGCCAGGCGCTCCTCGCCCAGCGCCTCGACGAGATGGACACGGTCGACCGGCGCGCGACCGATCTCGCCAACCGTCTCTACGACGGGACGCTGGCGAGCCGGATGCGGCCCTTCGAGGACGGCGTCCGGCATTTCCAGCGCAATGTGCGCGATATCGGCCGGACGCTCGGCAAGACGGTGCGCCTCGACATCGTCGGCGGCGCCACCAGCATCGACCGCGACATCCTCGACCAGCTTGACGCGCCCCTCGGCCATCTCCTGCGCAACGCCGCCGATCACGGCATCGAGACGCCCGAACAGCGCCGTGCCGCCGGCAAGCCGGCCGAGGGCCTGATCCGGCTGGAGGCGCGGCACAATGCGGGCCTGCTCCAGATCATCATCTCGGATGACGGCGCCGGCATCGATATCGAGGCGCTGCGGCAGGCGACACTCGCGCGCGGCCTCACCACGGCCGAGACGGTCTGGGACCTCAGCCAGGAGGAATTGCTCGAGTTCCTGTTCCTGCCCGGCTTCTCGATGAAGGCGACCGTCAGCGACATCTCGGGCCGCGGCGTCGGCCTCGATGCCGTGCAGGCCATGGTCCGGCAGGTGCGCGGCCAGGTCACCGTCGTCTCCGAGCCCGGCATCGGCACGCGCTTCCAGTTGCAGCTGCCGCTGACGCTGTCCGTGATCCGCGCGCTGCTGGTCGAGATCGACGGCGAGCCCTATGCCCTGCCGCTGACGGCGATCGGCCGCGCCTTGCGGCTGCCGCGTGACAAGATCGAGCTGCTCGAAGGTCGCCCGCACTTCCGTCATGGCGAGCAGCAGGTCGGCCTTGTCACCGCCCACGAAATCCTGGGCCGGGGCGAAGCGATAGCCGGCGAGGCCGAATTGGCGACGGTCGTCGTCGGCGAGGGTGACAATCTCTACGCGCTCGTGGTCGACCGTTTCCTCGGCGAGCGCGAACTCGTGGTCCGGCCGCTCGACCCGAGGCTAGCCAAGGTCAAGGATGTCAGCGCCGCCGCCCTGATGGACGACGGCTCGCCGGTGCTGATCCTCGATGTCGAGGACCTGATCCGCTCGATGGAGAAACTGGTCTCGGGCGGGCGCCTCAGGACGCTCGAGCGCAGCGTGGTTCGTACGGGACAGAAGCGGCGCAAGCGCGTCCTCGTCGTCGACGATTCGCTGACGGTGCGCGAGCTGGAGCGCAAGCTGCTTGACCATCACGGCTTCGAGGTCGAGGTCGCCGTCGACGGCATGGACGGCTGGAACGCGGTGCGCTCCGACTCCTTCGACCTCGTCGTCACCGATGTCGACATGCCCCGCATGGACGGCATCGAGCTCGTCACCCTGATCAAGCGCGATCCCAACCTGCGCAACCTGCCGGTGATGATCGTCTCGTACAAGGACCGCGAGGAGGATCGCCGCCGAGGTCTCGATGCCGGCGCCGATTACTATTTGACCAAAGGGAGCTTCCACGACGAAACTTTGATTCATGCGGTCGTCGACCTGATCGGCGAGCCATGAGCACAAGTATACGCTGTGGGGGCGTTTCATGAGAATCGGTCTGGTCAACGACCTGCCGATGGCGGTCGAGTTATTGCGACGCGTCATCGCTTCAACGGCGGAGCATCAAATCGCCTGGATCGCCATGAACGGCCGAGAGGCGGTCGAGGCCTGCCGGCACGACCGGCCGGACCTGATCCTGATGGACCTCACCATGCCGGAGATGGACGGCGTCGAGGCCACGCGCCGGATCATGGCTGAGACGCCCTGTCCGATCCTGCTGGTCACTGCCAGTGTCGACGCCAATGTCTCCGGCGTCTACGAGGCGATGGGCCATGGCGCGCTCGATGCGGTGGACATTCCCAGCGTCGGCGCCAACGGCCACACCTCGGCGCAGACGGCCGCCCTGCTCGCACGCATCGCGACGATCGGCCGACTATCGCGCAGCCTGCCGACGGTCGATCCAGGCTCGCGCCGGCCGCCAGCGCCGGTCTCCTCCTCTCAGCGGCTCGTTGCCATCGGCGCCTCGGCCGGCGGCCCGGCCGCCGTAGCGACCCTGCTCGGCGGGCTGGCACCCGATTTCCCGGCAGCGATCATCCTGGTCCAGCATCTCGACGAGCAGTTCGTGCCCGGCTTCGCAAGCTGGCTCAGCCAGCATTGCCGCCTGCCCGTCCGGCCGGCCCGTGAAGGCGACAGACCGAAGCGCGGCGCGGTGCTGATCGCGGCGAGCGCCGATCACCTGGTTTTCAAGGCCGGCGGAGAACTCGGCTACCGGGCCGAACCGCGCGACTATCCCTACCGTCCGTCGGTGGACGTGTTCTTCGAAAGCGTCGCGGAACGCTGGCAGGGCGACACTGTCGGCGTCCTGCTGACGGGCATGGGCCGCGATGGCGCCCATGGACTGAAGCTCCTGCGCGACAGGCAGTGTTTGACGATTGCGCAGGACAAGGCCACAAGCGCGGTTTACGGGATGCCCAAGGCTGCCGCCGCGATCGGCGCGGCTGCGGAGATTCTGCCGCTGGCCGCTATCGCCCCTCGCCTGGCCGAGGCGTGCGCTCCGTCGTCCTGATGAAGGTTGCCCATGACAGCCGAAACGAGACCTCCCTCGCCTGACGTCCCGCCCCCCCGCCGACAGCTACCTGTCCATGGTGCTGCTGGTCGATGACCAGGTCATGGTCTGCGAAGCCGTACGCCGCGCGCTCGCCCATCATGGCGATCTCGATTTCCACTACTGCACCGACCCGCTGGAGGCGATCGCGATCGCCCAGCGCGTCAAGCCGACAGTCATCCTCCAGGATCTCGTCATGCCCGGCGTCGACGGGCTGGATCTTGTCCGGCAGTACCGCAAGCATCCGGCCCTGCATGCCGTGCCGGTCATCGTGCTCTCCACCAAGGAAGACCCGGCGACGAAGAGCGAGGCGTTCCAGGCCGGCGCCAACGACTATCTCGTCAAGCTGCCCGACAAGATCGAATTGATCGCTCGCGTGCGCTACCACACCCGCGCCTATCTCGATCACCTCCAGCGCGACGAGGCCTACCGTGCGCTGCGCGAGAGCCAGCGCGAATTGATGCGGGCCAATCTCGAGCTCGAGCGCCTGACCCGGATCGACGGCCTGACCGGTCTCGGCAACCGGCGCTATTTCGACGAGTACCTCACCGCCGAGTGGAAGCGCTGCCAGCGCACCCAGAGCCCGCTCTCCGTGCTGATGATCGATGTCGACCATTTCAAGCGCTACAACGACGCCTATGGCCATCTCGCCGGCGACGACGTGCTGAAACAGGTCGCACGCGTGATCCAGGAAGGCTCCACCCGCTCGACCGACCTTGCCGCACGCTTCGGTGGCGAAGAGTTCGTGGTCATCCTGACCGGCGTGCCACAGGAAGGGGCGGTCCATGTCGCCGAGCGGCTGGTGCAGGGCGTGCGCGATCTGAACATCGCGCATGGAAACGACCGGGTGACGATCAGCGCTGGCGTGGCGACCGCCTGGCCGGATGCCGACGGCGATCCCGCGAGGCTGGTCAATGCCGCCGACCTCGCCCTGTTCCGCGCCAAGAACGAAGGCCGCAACCGACTGGTCTATGCGGAGCTGCCTCCCGATCGGTGAGCGGCGCCGGGACGGCGCGGAGGCCGCACCGATGGCAAGCATAGGCAATATCTATTTGCCTGCGCCGCCCCCGGCCTGAAATCCTGAGCTGGTTGGTTCGCTCGCCATGGCTGAGCGAACGCATCGCCCCGCAGCAGCTCCCGCCCCGCCCGGCGGAGAGGAGACCCGTCATGCCCAGCCTCGACACGGCCCGTATCGACATCGAGCGCTTCTGGACCACGATCGAGCGCTCGGCCGAGATCGGTCCCGGCCGGCCGGGCGGCCTCTCGCGCCTCGCCTTGTCCGATGCCGACAAGCAGGTTCGTGACGTCTTCGTCGGCTGGTGCCGCGAGGCCGGGCTCGATGTGCGTGTCGACGGCATCGGCAACATCTTCGCCCGCCGCGCCGGCACCGATGACAGCCTGCCGCCGGTGGTGATGGGCAGCCATCTCGATACGCAGATCAATGGCGGCCGCTTCGACGGCATCGCCGGCGTGCTCGGCGGGCTCGAAGTCTGCCGCACGCTCGACGCGCTAGGCCACCGCACGCGCCGGCCGATCGAGATCGTCAACTGGACCAACGAGGAAGGCGCGCGCTTCTCGCCGCCGATGGTCGGCTCCGGCTGCTTCGTCGGCGCCTATACGCTCGACTTCGCGCAAGGGCGCACCGACGAGGACGGCCGCACGATCGGCCAGGAGCTGGAGCGGATCGGCTATCGCGGCGAGATGGAAGCGGCACCGCACGCCTTCGACGCATACTTCGAGTTCCATATCGAGCAGGGCTACTACCTCGACCGCGACGGCATGCAGGTCGGCGTCGTCACAGGCGGCTTCCCGAGCACCGGCATGCTCGTCGAGTTCAAGGGCGAGACCGCCCATACCGGCCCCTGGCCGATGGAGCGCCGCCGCAACGCCCTGCTGGCCGGCGCCCGCCTGCTGGTCGAGACTGACGAGATCGGCTGGACCTACGCCGCCGGCGGCGGCAAGGCGACGGCCGCGCGCCTCGCCGCCTGGCCGAACAAGCCGGGCATCCTCTCCGACTGGGCACAGGCCGTCTGCGACGTCCGCCATCCCGATCCGGAAACCTCCGAGGTCATGGCCGAGCGCGTCCGCCGCGCCGTCGGCGAATCCGCCGCCCGCGCGGGCTGCACCGCCGAGATCCTCGACGTCTGGAAATGGGGTGGCAAGATCTTCGCGCAGGAGCTGATCGACAGCGTCCGCCAGACCTCGCTGGCATTGGGCTATCGCACGCAGGACATCCTGAGCCAGGCCGGACACGACGCCTATTTCGTCGCCCGCCATGCTCCGACGACGATGATCTTCGCGCCCTGCAAGGGCGGCATCACCCATAACAATGCCGAGCTCTGCACGAAGGACGACCTCGAACCCGGTCTCAACGTGCTGCTTCACACCGTCATGGCACGGGCGGATCGCTAATCAGAATCGCGGCGGCCTCGGCCGCCGGCTCCTCCTCCGCCGTGCTGAGCCGCTTCTCGAACAGCCGCAGGAAGGCCTCTTCCGCGGCGCTGAGCTGCATGGCCGGGTTGGAGATGAAATAGAGATCGGCGCCGAGCAGGTCCTCGGGCCGTGCCAGGTTCCACAGGCTGCGGTTCTCCAGCGCCTCGGCCACGGAGGCCAGCGGCAGGATGCCGATGCCGAGGCCTGCGGCGATCATCCGGGTAACCTCCTCGAGATTGGGGCTGGAGCCGACGACCCGGCTGCCGAGCCCCGCCCCTTCCCTGACCGAGACCATCGGCTCCAGCGCCCCGTCCTGCCCGCAGGCGAGCGCGACGAAGGGCTCGTCGCGCAGTTCTGCCAATGGCACATCCGAGAGCCCGAAGAGCGGGTGGCCGCGCCCGCACAGGATGCCGAATTCCTCGCGCAGCAGCGGCCGGCAGTCGAGCCCGGCGAGTGGCTTGGCGAGCAGGCAGAAGCCGAAGGGACTGAGCTTCTGCGAGACCGCGCGGACGATGTCCTGGCTGTTGGCGACGTCGATCCGTACGCTGACGCCGGGATGCTTGCGGTTGAGCAGCGTCAGCGTCCGGTCGAGCGGCGGCAGCACGACATGGGTCACGACGAGCAGGCGCACCAGCCCGGTCAGGTCGTCGTGATCTTCCGACAGCCGGTCGCCGATGCGCGCCACGCTGCGGTAGATGTCGACGCATTCCTTGTAGAGCAATTCGCCGCGCTTGGTCAGGACGAAGCGGCGGCTGTCGCGCTGGATGAGCTGGCCGCCCAGCGTCTCCTCCAGCCGCTGCAGGGCCGCGCTGACCGTCGGCTGGCGCACGAGCAGACGGTCGGCCGCGCGCGTGATGCTGCGTTCCTCGACGATGACGAGGAAGGTATGCAGCAGATTCCAGTTGAGATGGTGCAGCTTCGGCTTCGTTCCGCTCAAGCGCGTATCTCTCTTCCCTTGGTGGTCCATGCCCCTTATGCAAACCCGCTGCCGTGGCAAGCCTATGCTTAGCATAGGAACTGTCTATTGGACCCGGTTTCGGTGCTTCCGTAGGTTCGGCAGAACGCGACATCCTCCAGCGCAAGGGCGACCATGACAGCGACCGGATCATCGGCGGAAGCCTCGATCGCACAGCGCGCCGCGCTGTTTCGCGAGATCGAGACCGCGACGCTCGGCCATATCCTGACCGAGGGTTTCATGGTCCCGGCGATCCAGTGCGTCATCGAGGGCCCGCGCGTCTGCGGACCGGCCCTCACGGTCAGCGTTCCGCCGGATGACGGCGCGGTGCTCTCCTGCGCGCTGACGCAGGCGAAGCCCGGCGACATCCTCGTCATCGACCGCCAGGGCGACGACCGCCAGGCCTGCTGGGGCGCAGTAATGACCGCCGCCGCACAGGCCGCCGGCATCGTCGGCGTCGTCATCGACGGCTTCATCACCGATGTCGCAGCGATCCGGGCCTCGGGCCTGCCGGTCTGGTGCCGTGGCCGCTCGCCCCTGACGACCAAGCTGCTCGGCAAGGGCGGCTCGATCGGCGAGACCGTCCAGTGCGGCAGTGTTACGATACGCCCCGGCGACTTGGTCCTAGCCGACGAGAACGGCGTCTGCGTCATCGATCCCGCCGAGGCCGACGCCCTCGCCAGGACCTGCGCCGCCATGCAGGCCGCCGAGCCCAGCGTTATCGAACGGGTCCGCAAGGGCGAGCGCATCGACGAGATCAACGGCGCGCGGAAGCTCTGGGAAAAATTTCAGGCCTCGTAGGCTCCGGCTGCAGAATCGCCCATAGAGGCGCGCTCCGGCCGGATGGATCATCCAGAAAACACAGGGGAACAAACCGATGAAGATTTTGGGAACGACCGCGCTGGCCGGCGCACTGCTGGCCGCCTCCTTCGCGCTGGCGCCGGCGCCGGCCATGGCCGGCAAGGCCGACGATACGCTCAACGCCGCCTTCGCACTCGAGCCGGAAGCGCTCGACACCTACAAGATCGCCGGCCGCGAGGGCCTGATCCTGGCCCGGCACATCTATGACGGCCTGCTCTACAAGGATCTCGACACCGGCGAGATCAAGCCCGCGCTCGCCAAGGCCTGGCGCTTCGTCGATCCCACGACGATGGAGTTCGACCTGCGCGAGGGCGTGACCTTCCATAACGGCGCCAAGTTCACCGCCGACGACGTGGTCTACACCCTGACGACCGTGCTCGACCCCGCCTATGGCACGCGCTTCCGCATCGCCGTCGACTGGATCGACAAGGTCGAGAAGGTCTCGGATTTCCAGGTCCGCATCAAGATGGCCAAGCCTTTCGCCGGCGCGGTCGAGATGCTGGCCGATGCGCTACCGATCTACCCGGCCGCCTATTTCAAGGAAGTCGGCTCCGCCGGCATGGCCGCCAAGCCCGTCGGCACCGGCCCCTACAAGCTCGTCGAGATGACACCCGGCATCCGCTACGCCTTCGAGCGCTTCGACGGCCACTATGCCGGCAGCCCGAAGGGCAAGCCCGCGATCGGCAAGATCGTCGTGCGCACCATTCCCGAGCTCAACACCCAGTTCGCCGAACTGATGGCCGGCAAGCTCGACTGGACCTGGCGTATCCCGCCGGATCAGGCCGCCCGCCTCGCCAGCCGCGTGCAGATCGTCAACGGCCCGATCATGCGCATCTCCTATGTCGGCATGACCGTGACCGGCGAGGGCAAGGACTACCCGACCAAGAACCTGAAGGTCCGCCAGGCGATCAATCACGCCGTCAACCGCGAGGCCATCGTCAAGGCCTTCGCCGGCGGTGCCTCGCAGGTCCTCAACGCCGCCTGCAACCCCAAGCAATTCGGCTGCGCGCAGGACGTGACGAAATACGCCTATGACCCGGCCAAGGCGAAGGCGCTGCTGGCAGAAGCCGGCTTCGCTAACGGAGTCGACATCGAGATGGTCTTCGCCGCCATGCCGCGCCCTGTCGCCGAGGCGATCGCCAGCGATCTCGGCAAGGTCGGCATCCGCACCACGCTGAATGAGCAGCAATACGCGGCCGGCGTGCAGAAGTGGCGCGCGGGCGAACTGCCGGCCTTCTTCACCAACTGGGGCAGCTACGGCACCGGCGACGTCGCCTTCATCATCTCCAACTTCTTCGGCGGCGGCGCCGACGACCTCGTCCAGGACAAGGAAGTCATGGAGCTGGTCAACGCGGCCGACACCTCCCAGGACCGGGCGCTGCGCGAGGCGAACTACGCCAAGGCGCTGAAGAAGATCGCCGATCAGGCCTACTGGCTGCCGATGTACGACTTCAACATCAATTACGGCCTGTCGCAGCAGCTCACCTTCAAGCCCCATCCGGACGAGTTCGCCCGCTGGTGGCTGTCGAGCTGGAAGTAACAGCTCCTCACCTGTCGCCGCGCCGCTTCCAGTCCATGGCTGGTAGCGGCGCCATCCCTGCCAGGCAGGCCGACCCGCTATTCCCGGAGCCGTCATGCTGCCCTTTCTCGCGCGCCGCCTGATCGTCGCCGCCCTCGTGGCGCTCGCCGTTTCGGCCGTCGCCTTCGGATTGATGTTCGTCTCCGGCGACCCCGCCGTCGTCCTCGCCGGCCAGGCCGGCCGGGCGCAGGATGTCGAGCTGATCCGGCAGGCCTATGGCCTCGACCGGCCGATCCCACTGCAATTCCTGAGCTGGATCGGCAATGCCTTCGCCGGCAATTTCGGCACCAGCCTCTATTTCAACCTGCCGGTCGCGCCGATCATCGCCGAGCGGCTCTCGGTCACGCTCGTGCTTGGCTCGGCTGCCTTCCTGCTGGCGCTCGTGGTCGCGGTCCCGCTCGGCATCCTCGCCTCGCTCAAGCCGGGCGGCACGATCGACCGGATCGCGCTGATGCTCGCCGTCCTCGGCCAGGCGATCCCGAGCTTCTGGCTCGGCCTGATCCTGATCGTCGTCTTCGGCGTCTGGTACGGGCTCGTGCCGATCTCCGGCACGGAAAGCTGGCAGGGCTATATCCTGCCCGTTGTGGTGCTGAGCTATTACGCCATGCCCGCCCTGATGCGCCTGACGCGAGCCGGCATGATCGACGTGCTGACCGCCGATTACATCCGCACCGCCCGCGCCAAGGGCGCCTCGCAGCCACGCGTGCTGCTGGTCCATGCCTTGCGCAACGCCGTGCTGCCGCTGGTCTCGCTCGCTGCCGTCCAGTTCGGCCTGATGCTTTCGGGCTCGATCGTCATCGAGAGCGTCTTCGCCATCAACGGGCTCGGCCGCCTCGCCTGGGAATCGCTGCTGCGCAGCGACCTGCCCGTCGTGCAGGCGATCATCCTGATCCTCTCGCTGATCTACGTCACGCTGACCACGGCAGCCGACCTGATCAATGCCTGGCTCGATCCCCGCCTGAGGAGCGCCTGATGTCGATCGCCGACAGCCCCGCCATCCGCCGGCGCAAGCTCTTCAAGGGCCTGAGCGCCAGCAGCGCCATCCGCATCGGCGGCGGCCTGCTCGCCGTCATCGTCTTCGTCGCGATCTTCGCGCCCTGGCTCTCGAGCCATGATCCGATCGCGCAGGATCTCGGCAAGCGCATGATCCCGCCCTTCTGGTATCCGGGCTCGGACCCCGCGCATCTCCTCGGCACCGACCATCTCGGCCGCGACTACCTTGCCCGCCTGCTCTACGGCGCACGCGTCTCAATCCTGATCGGCCTCGGCGTCACGCTCTGCGCCGGGTTCATCGGCACGATGCTCGGGCTCGCCGCCGGCTATTTCGGCGGACGTGTCGACATGGCGATCAGCTTCATCGTGACGACGCGGCTCTCGCTCCCGATCGTGCTGGTCGCGCTCGCGGCGGTGGCGCTCGGCGGCGCCTCGCTGAAGACGCTCGCGATCGTTCTCAGCCTCCTGCTCTGGGACCGGTTCGCGGTGGTCGTGCGCGCCGCTGCGCAGAGCCTGCGCAGTCGCGAATTCGTGCAGGCGACCCAGTCCTTCGGCGCCTCGCATCTCTACATCATGCTGCACGGCATCCTGCCCAACCTGCGCAACACGCTGATCGTGGTCGCGACGCTGGAAATCGCCAACGTCATCCTGCTCGAAGCGGCGCTGTCCTTCCTCGGCCTCGGCGCCCAGCCGCCGACGCCCTCCTGGGGCCTGATGATCGCGGAAGGGCGCGAGCACATCCTGTTCGACCCCTGGCTGATCGCCTTGCCGGGCGCCGGGCTCTGCCTGCTGATCCTGGCGGTGAACCTGCTCGGCGACGGCGTCCGCGACGCGCTCGACGAAAAGCGCTGAGACCTCCTCAAACGACGACGGCCCCTCGCGGGGCCGTCACATGCTTCCGGTCTATATCGATAGGCCGCTTCAGCGGACCGGCGGCGCGAACTGGATGCCACCCTTCGACCAGAGATTGTTGATGCCGCGCGGCAGGTTGATCCGGCTGCCGGAGCCGAGATTGCGCTCGTAGGATTCAGCATAATTGCCGACATGCTTGACGATGCGGGCGATCCAGTCAGGCGTCAGGCCGAGCCCCACGCCGAATTTGCCCTCGACGCCGAGCAGGCGCCGGATCTCGGGGTTTTCCGATTTCAGCATCTCCGCGAGGTTCGCCTTGGTCACGCCGAGCTCCTCGGCATTGACCAGCGCGAAGACCGCCCAGCGCACGATGTCGAACCATTCGTCGTCGCCCTGGCGGACATAAGGGCCGATCGGCTCCTTCGAGATCACCTCGGGCAGCAGCACATGTTCGGCCGGGTCGGTCATCTTCAGGCGGTACGAGACGAGCTGCGACATATCGGTCGAGATCGCGTCGCAGCGCCCGCTCTCATAGGCTTTCACCGTCTCGTCGATGCCCTGGAAGGCAACGACCTCGTATTTCATCTTGTTGACGCGGAAATAGTCGGAAAGGTTCAGCTCGTTGGTCGTGCCCTGCACCGTGCAGATCGAGGCGCCGTTCAACTCCTTGACCGATTTGACGCCGCTCTTGGCGCGGACCTGAAAGCCCTGCCCGTCATAATAGTTCACGGCGGTGAAGTTCAGGCCCTGCCCGGCGTCGCGGCTCAGCGTCCAGGTCGTGGTGCGCGGCAGCACGTCGATCTCCCCGCTCTGCAATGCGGTGAGCCGGTCCTTGCTCGCCAGCGGGATGAACTTGACCTTCGCGGGATCGTCGAAGACCGCCGCCGCCAGCGCCCTGCAGACATCGACATCGAGCCCCGACCAGTTGCCCTGCCCGTCCGCCATGCTGAAGCCGGCGATGCCGGTGCTGGTGCCGCAGATCAACTGCCCGCGCTGCTTGAGGCGTTCGAGCGTGGTTTGAGCCTGCGCGGCGGTCCCGGCCAGCAGCAGGCCGGCGAATGCTGCTAAAAGGCGATGGCGTGACGCTGTCATGGTCTGTCCTGTTGCTGGCGGGAGGGCGGGCTCAGAGCCCCATCTGCTCGTAGCGGCGATGCGCCGTCGGCTTTGGGGCGGGGACATCGCTGATCGCGATGATCTCGCAAGGGTGGCTCGACGGGGCGGCATCGCCCGCACGCCAGAGCCAGTAATGGTTCTCAGGCAGGCCGTTGACGGCGACGACCTTGTGGCCGCCTTGCCGGTCGATCGCATGGATGGTCACGCGGCCGATCAGCCCGCCCTTGAGGGCGCGCATGTCCTCGACCGCCTCGTGCACGGCCTCTTCGACGCTCATGCCCATCTTCATGTAGAGGACGACGGCGCGCGACGTGCCGGCGCGGATGCTCATCTCGCCGACGCCGGTGCAGGCGCAGGCGCCGTAGCGGCTATCCGCATAGGAGCCCGCGCCGATGATCGGGCTGTCGCCGAGGCGGCCGGGATATTTCCAACCCCAGCCCGAAGTGCTCGTGCCCGCACCGATATGACCCTCGACATCCTGCGCCAGGAAGACCGTGGTATCGCGCCCGGTCTCCGGGTCGATCGCCTGCTGGCACAGCTCCGCCATCGGCACGTCCGGCCAACGCGCCTGCTCGGCCGCGCTGACTTCCGTCTCCAACCAGCGCTGCCACGCCGACCGCGCATGCGGCATCAGCAATTCGCCGGCCTCGGCGCCGATCTCGGCGGCGAAGCGGCGTGCACCCTCCCCGACCAGCAGTTCATGCGGCAATCGTTCGAGCACCTGCCGGGCGATGCTGACCGGATGGAGATAGCCAGTCAGGGAGCCGACCGAACCGGTGCGCAGCGTCGTACCATCCATTACCGAAGCGTCGAGCTCGACCTCTCCCAGCAGATTCGGCCAGCCGCCGCGCCCGACGGTCCTGACCTCTTCGCTCGCCTCGACCAGCCGGATACCGGCCTCGATCGCGTCCAGCGCCAGATCGCCGCGGGCCAGAGACGCGCCTGTCGCCGCGATTCCGCAGGCTCCCTCATTATTGCAGATCGCGATCACGGGCAGGCTGTCCACCTAGATTGAATATTGAATCCAATTTTTGGATAAGACGACTCGATTGAGTATGCAAGGGGCCCTCTTTTACAGAACGACGGGAAAATTTCGGCGCACGGCCTCAGAATAATTGGATACAATAATTTCGCCACGCCGACATGACGACACCATCGATTGTAAGCGCGCGCCGTTCGGGGCAAGGATTGGGGCCAAACGCATTCGACGAAGCATGCCCGAGCGATGACCGCGCCGATCCTCTCGACCAAGACCACCGCGCTTCAGCGCAAGACGACGACCGCGCGCGTCGTGGCGCTGCTGCGCGACCAGATTCTCTCCGGGGCGCTGCCCGAAGGCCTGCAATTGCGGCAGGAGAAGCTGGCGGCCGAGCTCGGCGTCAGCCGGGTGCCGATCCGCGAGGCCCTGCACCAGCTCGAAGCCGAGGGGCTTGTCCTCCAGGAATCACATAAGGGCGCGGTGGTCTCGGGCCTGTCGATCGACGATCTCGAGGAGACCTACGAGATTCGCGCCCGGCTGGAGACCTGGCTGCTCGAACTCTCCATCCCGCTGCTCGGTCCCCAGCATTACGCCAAGGCGGAGGAATTGCTGGCGCGCATGGCTGTTGACCGCGAGGACGAAGCCTGGTCGAGCCAGAACTGGAATTTCCACGCCGCGCTCTACGCCCCGGCGAACCGGCCGCAGACGCTGGAGCTCGTCCGCAAGCTCTATCTCAACGCCTACCGCCATTTCCCGCTGCCGATCCGCCTGACCGGCGGGCGCGACCGGATGAACCGCGAGCACCAGCTCCTGCTCGACCTGTGCAGGCAGGGCGAGATCGAGCGCGCGAAGGAGCATCTGGAGCAGCATATCCTGATGGGCGCGCGCCACCTCATCAACCGGCTGAAGGCACTCCGCCAGCAGAGCAAGAGCGCCAGCTGAACGCTGCCGCTCAGCCCAGCGCCTTCACCATGTTGCGGGCGATGACGATCTGCTGGATCTGCGAGGTGCCCTCGTAGATCCGGAACAGGCGCGCATCCCGGTAGAAGCGCTCGATGCCGTGATCGGCGATGTAGCCGGCCCCGCCATGAATCTGCACGGCCCGGTCGACCACACGCCCGACCATCTCGCTGGCGAAGAGCTTGCAGCAGGCGGCATCGGTCGCGACGTCCTCGCCCCGATCCTTGGCACGCGCCGTCTCCAGCACCATGCAGCGCGCCGCATAGGCTTCCGTCCGGCTATCGGCCAGCATCGCCTGCACGAGCTGGAACTCGGCGATCGGCTGGCCGAACTGCTTGCGCTCGACCGCATAGCGCAGGCTGTCATCGATGACGCGCTCGGCCATCGCGACGCAGACCGCCGAGATATGGAGGCGCCCGCGATCGAGCACCTTCATCGCCGTGCGGAAACCCTGCCCCTCGCGCCCGCCGAGCAGCGCATCGGCCGGAACGCGGCAGTCCTCGAAGATGACATCAGAGGTGTGTGAGCCGCTCTGACCCATCTTCTTGTCGACCGGCCCGAGCGAGAGCCCCGGCGTGCCCGCTTCGACGAGGAAGGCCGAGACGCCCTTGGCGCCGGGCTGCGACGGATCGGTCCGCGCGAACACCGTGAACAGCCCGGCATGCGGGGCATTGGTGATGAAGCGCTTGGTGCCGTTCAGGACATAGCCGCCCTCGACCGGTCGAGCCGAGGTCTTGAGCGAGGCCGCATCCGAGCCCGCCTCCGGCTCGGTCAGCGCGAAGGAACTGATCAGTTCGCCCGAGGCCAGTCGCGGCAGGTAGCGTCGCTTCTGCTCTTCCGTGCCGTCCATGATCAGCCCCTGCGAGCCAATGCCGTTATTGGTCCCGATCAGCGAGCGGAAGGCCGGCGAGGTCCGGCCCAGCTCGAAAGCAACGCGGACCTCCTCCTCCATTGTCAGGCCGAGCCCGCCATATTCCTCGGGGATCGACAGGCCGAACAGCCCCATCTCCGCGATCTCCCGGCGGATCTCCGCAGGGATGCGATCCTCCTGCGCGACCTGATGCTCGAGGGGCCGCAGGCGCTCGCGCACGAAACGCGCGACGCTCTCCAACAGCCCCTGCATCGTCTCGCTGTCCAAGGCCATCGCCATCTCCCTCGCTTGCTCTCGCCCGGCGCCTCGGGCTTCCTTGACAAGGCGGAGCAGTTAAATACCTTCCAGCCGGTAAGTAAATATCGAGAACGCGAGACGGCAAGCGATGGGCGCGGCACTGGAAGGCATCAAGGTCCTCGATCTCACCCGCGTTCTCGCCGGCCCCTGGGCAACCATGACGCTGGGCGATCTCGGCGCGGAAATCTGGAAAATCGAGCAACCCGGCGCGGGCGATGACACGCGCGGCTGGATGCCGCCTTCGGTCGGAGATCACACCGACGCGGTTCTAGCTGAACATCTCCAGCTCGACCCCGAGCAGATCGCACGCCTGCGCGCGGCCGGCGCGATCGGCTGACGAGCCGTGGTAGCGCCCACCCCTCCAGCAACGAAACCCAAGCGTCAGGGTCGTCCGCCGACCATCGAGAACGCACGCGACCGCATCCTCGACGACGCCGCCCGGCTCTTCGCTAGGGACGGCTATGACGGAACATCGCTCGGCGAACTCGCAGCGTCCGTCGGCGTCACCAAGGCGGCGATCTACCACTACTTCCCCAACAAGCAGGAGATCTACGAGGCGATCATCGTGCGCACGCTGGAGGGGCTGCGCCGTCACGTCTCGCAGGCGACAGCCCAGACCTCCGGGCCGGAAGAGGCGCTGGCCCGCTTCATGATCGCCCACGCCGATTTCTTCGAGGATCACTACGATGGCTTCCTCACCATGCTCGTGGGCTATGGCGGCATGGAGAATGTCGTGATGATCGCGGAGGCACAGAAGCTGCGCGACGAGCACGAGCAGGCCCTGAGGCACATTATCGCCGACGGCATCGCCAAGGGCGCCTTCCGACCGATCGATATCGACGTCACCAGCCGCGCCGTGCTCTCGATGCTCAACTGGATGGTGCGGTGGTTCAAGCCGGGCAAGGGCCGCCGCGCCGCAGCCTTCGCACAGGATTATTGCGACCTGATGCTCGGCGGCCTGCGCGGCTGATCGTCAGGCAACCGCCGCAAACACCTTGGCCAGCCCGGCAACGCCGCGCCGGATCACGTCGACATCATGCGCCGCATAGCCGATGACGAAACCCGCCTCGGCCGGGCGCTCAGCCCCGGACGCGTAGAGCGGCCCGATCGGATAAAGGCCGATCCCGGCTTCGCGCGCGGCTTCGACGACAGCCGCCTCACGCTCCGCCGGGACGCCGTTGAGCCAGGCGACGACATGCAGGCCGGTATCCGCACCGGCCACCGTCAGGCGCGCCCCGCATTCCTCGGCGAGAGCCTGCAAAAGCGCGGCCCGGCGCTCGGCATTCCGCCGACGAATGCTCCGGATATGGCGCTCGTAGCCGCCGCTTGAGAGGAACTCCGCCAGCGCTTCCTGCTCCAGCAAGGGCGTATGCCGGTCGGTCAGGCGTTTGGCCTCTGCGAAGATAGGGCTGAGATCGGGCGGCACGACGAGATAGCCGAGCCGTAATGTCGGCGAGAGCGTCTTCGAGACCGTGCCGAGATAGATGACCCTGTCGGGGGCGGAAGCCTGCAAGGGCGGAATCGGTGCGACGCTGTGCCGATATTCGCCGTCATAGTCGTCCTCGACGACCATGGCCCCGGTTTCGGCCGCCCAGTCCAGCAGCGCCCGTCGCCGTGCCGCCGAGAGCACGCTGCCGAGCGGATACTGATGCGATGGCGTGACATAGGCCAATCGCGCCGCCGGCAAGCCCTCCGTCCGGATGCCCTCGCGATCGACGGCAGTAGGCACAGCCACTCCGCCCGAAGCGGCGAAGGCATGCCGCGCCAGCACATAGCCGGGGTCTTCCATGATGAAACTGTCGCCGGGATCGAGCTGCAGTCGGGCGCTGAGATCGAGCCCCTGCTGCGAACCGTTGACGACGATGATCTGCTCCGGCGCGCAACTGATCCCGCGTGACCGCCACAGATAGCTCTGCAAAGCCTCACGAAGCGGAGCCGAACCCTGCGGATCGCTGTAACGCAGACGCTCGGCCCGGCGCAGGCTCGCCCGATTGAGCGCACGACGCCAGGCCAGCATCGGAAAATCCGCGCCGCTCAGGTCGCCATAGCGCAGATCGGCGACGCGATAGGTGTGAAACCGGGCTGGCGCGGGCAAGGCAAGCAGGCGCTCAGCGAAACCGGACAAAGCCCGCGCACTTGCAGGCGCAAGAGCCTTGGGTGCTGGCGCCGCCGCAAGCCCGCGCGCCACGACGACCCGCGCACCGGGGCGGTTGAGCAAATAGCCTTCGGCGATCAACTGCCCATAGGCCGCCGTGACCGTCGTCCGCGACACGCCCCACTCGATGGCGAGCGCCCGGCTCGACGGCAGGCGATCGCCTGGCCGATATTCCCCGTCATGGATCCGCTGCTTGATCGCAGCGATGATCCGGCGGGCGACGCCCTGCCCCTCCAACTGGACCACTCAAAACCCTTGGAACTGGATATTCCGATCAGTCCAGATTGCAGGCATGACGGCGGCGACACAAGGAGTTCCCCATGTACACGCCACCGGCCTTTCGCGACGAGGACAGGACGAGCCTGCTGGCGACGATCCGCGCCGCGCGGCTCGCGACCTTCATCACCGCCACAGCCGAGGGGCCGCTGGCGACGCCGCTGCCGCTGTTTATCGACGAGAACGAGGGCGAGCATGGCGTGCTCTACGGTCATCTCGCCAGGGCGAACCCGCAATGGCGCGCGCCTGCCGTGGGCAATGGCCTCGCCCTCTTCGCGGGCCCGGACGCCTATGTGACGCCAAGCTGGTACGCGCTGAAGCAGGAGACCGGCAAGGTCGTGCCGACCTGGAACTACGTGACAGTCCATGCCTCCGGTCCGGTCGAGTTCTTCGACGATCCCGCCCGGCTGCTGGATGTCGTCACCCGCCTCACCAACCTGCATGAGGGCGAGCGCGCCGCGCCCTGGGCGGTCTCGGACGCGCCGCCGGAGTTCATCCAAGCCCAGTTGCGCGGCATCGTCGGCCTGCGCATGCCGATCGCGACGCTCGAAGGCAAGCGCAAGCTCAGCCAGAACCGCAGCCCGACCGACCGCGCCGGCGTCGCAGCAGGCCTCGCCGAGAGCGAACGGCCGGCGGAGCACCATGTCGCGAGGTTGATTCCGGTCTGAAGCCGCCAGGGAATCGGTCAACGCAGGTAAAAGATGCCGCTTTTGGAACGCTGCAAATAGGCCGGATTGAACACAGAAATGCCCCACCAGAATGTCCCACCGGCACGATCCTCTGGCTAAGGCATTGATCTGAAACGGAATGGTGGGCCGGGCCGGACTCGAACCGGCACCGGCGCTGTTATGAGCAGCGAGCTCTAACCATTGAGCTACCGGCCCGTTCCTCGCCTAGCATCGCCACCACCCGGCAAGCAAGGCGCATGCAACCGGAATCGAAAGGGCCTCCCGGCAATGCCGGGAGGCCCTGTTCCGTTCACGGGAGCTGGATGGCCCCGCAGCCCTCTCAGGCTGCCGCGACATGCCGGCCCTCGCCATGCTCCTCGGCCGCATGGCCCTGCCGGAAGGTGAAGCGGCCGATATGCTCGGTCAGCGCCCGCGTCTGCTCGTCGGTGAGGGCAAGCGCAGCGTTGGTCTCCTCGACCAGCGCGGCGTTCTGGTGTGCCATCGTGCCGATGCCGTCGATCTCGGTATTGATCGCCGAGACGTCGCTCGCCTGGCTGCGGGCGGTCTGCGAGATGCCGTTCATCAGCCCGGTCAGCTCGTTCACCGAGGAGACGATCGCGCCGAACATGGACGAGGTCTCTTCGACCAGCCCGACGCCGACCTTGACGTCGCCATGCGCCGCCTCGACCAGCTTCTTGACGTCGTTCGAGGCGTCGGCCGAGCGCTTGGCCAGGCTGCGCACCTCGGTCGCGACCACCGCGAAGCCCTTGCCGGCATCGCCCGCACGCGCCGCCTCGACCGCGGCGTTCAGCGCCAGCAGATTGGTCTGGAAGGCGATCTCGTCGATCATAGCGATGACCTCGGAAATCTTGCTCGAGGACTGGCGGATGCGCTGCATCGCTTCCAGCGCCGAGGCCACGACCTTCTCCCCCTGCTGCGCGCGCTCCTCCGCTCCCTGAGCCATGCCCGTCGCCTGGGCGGCCTCGCTCGCGGTCTTCTTCACGGTGCCGGCGAAGGCGCCGAGCTGGTTGGTCGCCATCGAGACGGCGTTGCTCTCCTCGCTGGTGCGCTCGGCCAGATCGGTGACGCCGTCGAGGATCTCGCTGGTCGCGCTGCGGACCGCGGAAACCGTCTCGGCGAGGCGGGCGAGCGTGCTCTCGAACTCGTCGGCCAGCGCGTTGGTGCCGTCCTTGAGCTCGGCGAAGGCACCCTGATACATCCCCTCGACCCGGGTCGAGAGATGACCGGCGGACAGCTCCGCCAGTACGTCGCAGGTCTCCAGCAGACCGGTCTGGACGGTTTCCAGCAGCGTGTTGACCGAGCCGGCGAGCGCATTGAGCTCGGGATCGGCGAACTGCGCCGCAACGCGCTGGGTGAAGTCGCCAGCCGCAGCGGCGGCCACGACGACGCCGAAGGCCTCGCCGAGTTCGCGCATCATCTCGCGGCGCTGCTCCAGCGCCCGCGCCTCGTCCTCGACCTTAGCGAGTTCAGCCGCGCGCAACGCCACCGCGTTGTCGCGGAACAGCAGGACGCTCTTCGAGATATCGGAGATCTCGTCATTGCCCTTGGTATCGACCACCGTCTCCAGCGCGCCATCGGCGATCGCCTTGGTCGCGGCCCAGAGCCGGTTGAGGCGGCCAACGATCATCGGGCGGACGAAGAAGAAGGACAGGGCGAGTGCAATCAGCAGCGAGGTGATGCCGATCGCGGCCAGCGTCAGCTCGCTGCGCTTGATCACCGCCTTGGTCGAGTCGCGCCCGGCGATCGCGCCGCCACGGGCGGAGGTCACGAGCTCGCCGACCTCGCGACGGACCTTATCCGCCGCCTGGTCGAGATTCTTGAGGCCGGCAGCGATCGCGGCCTGCGTCCCGAGATCGCGCTCGCGGATGGCGACGAGACCACCCGCGCCTTCGCCGAGTTCGGTCACGGCATTGACCGCCTGGCCGCGCGCCGGATTGGCCTGGAGCATGTCCGCCGCCATCAGCAGGCCGCGGACCTGGCCGAGCTGCGCCTTGAGGCGCGATTTGGCATATTCGAGCTTCTCGGTGCTGTCGACCTGGGAAATCTCGCGCAGCAGGCCGACCGTCTCGCTGATCTGGAGCTGGAGCGACTGGGCGGTCTGGAGCGAGGAGAGATCCTTGTCGAGCACCTTGGACAGGGCGGCGTCGAACTCTGCACCGGTGAGCTGCGCGGCACTGGTGATGTTCATCTTGACGTTGAACTGGGCGTCGGCCGTCTCGAAATCGGCCATGGCACTGAACCCGTCGCGGGCCTTGGACAGGGCCGCCAGCGCCGCAGTGGTGTCGGCGGCGTTGCGCAGCCGCTCGCCCGTCAGGTCGTTGATGTCGTTGATCTGGCGCGCCAGGTCGTCGATCGCCGATTGCGGCTTGGACTTGTCGACCTTGCCCTGCTCGGCGATGCGCCGCAGCAGCTCGAGCTGGCGCGCCTCGACGGTATCGAGCTCGCCGGTCAGGGTCGCGCGCTGCTGCAGGGTCGAGACCTCGCTGAAGCGGGCCGCCAGCGCGGTCGACTGCGTCGCCGCCTGCGAGAGCTCGAGCGCGAGTTCGACCACGGGCATCTTCTGCCCGACGAGGTCGTCCACCGTCTGGTCGACGCTGTCATAGGAGAACCATGCCACCGAGGACGAGATGATGGTCAGGGCCGTCATCACGCCGAGAGCGGCATAGATGCGGGGCGCGATACCGATCCGCAGCGGCTTGCCCTCACGCGCGGGCTTGGCTTTCGTCATGAAGTCGTACTCCGGATTCACGCAACGCTGGAGAGGAGTTCTGAACACAGGAAGACCGACCCGCTCAGGCTCACCCTGAGCCGGCCCTGATCATCCGGCAGACGCGGGAATCCCCTCCCTCCCCCGGCGTGCAAGCCAGGCGGCTGGATCCGCATGCGGCGTCGAAAGGCCATGGAAGTCCCCTGGCCGGGGCGTATCCCCGGTCTGGCGCGCAGCATCCCCCGAGCGCGCTTAAGGAACGCTTAAAAGTGGATTCTTTTGAATCACTCCCGCGGCCGAGAGATTCACTCGGCGTTAGAGGAGGTTAAATCCGGTTAAGCTTCCGGTTTCGGCACCGGCCGCGGCCGCCCCTCCTCGTCGATCGCGACGAAGGTGAAGGTGGCGTCGGTGACCTTCTCGTGCAGCGTGGTGCGGAAGCGCTTGGCCCAGGCCTCGACATGGATCTTCATCGAAGTCCGCCCCACGGATTCGATCTCGGTATAGACGCTGAGCACGTCGCCGACCTTGACCGGCCGGATGAAGGTCATCGCATCGACCGCGATCGTGACCACGCGCCCCTGCGCCCGGTCGACACCCGCGATGCCACCGGCCTGGTCCATCCGCGACATCACCCAGCCGCCGAAGATATCGCCATTGGCGTTGGTGTCGCCCGGCATGGCGATCGTGCGCACGGTCAGCGTCCCGCGCGGGGCTTCATCGGATCCGTCGGTGGCAGGGCTCATGGGCATCCTTGGGGCAGGCGGAGAATCCGCCGGCGATGATGCTGACGCTGCGGCGGGCGCGCAAGCGGGCGCTTTGCCAAACGGGCGCTTTGCATTGCCTCGCATTGTCGCCGACAATCGCGGCGGGCCCCATGAACAGGGATCATGCCATGTCGAGCGCCGATGCGTCCAAGCTCGCGCCCATGATCATCATCTCGCTGCGCTATGCCGATGCGCCGCGGATGTATGACTGGTTGATCGAGGCCTTCGGCTTCGAGAAGCATGCCGCCCATTATTCAGAGGACGGCAGGACGCTTCTCCACGGCGAACTGCGCATGGGCTCGAGCTTCGTCATGCTCGGCTCGTCCGAGGGCAACGCATTCGGCAAGCTGGTCGCGCGCCCGGCCGAGCTCGGCGGCACCACCGCCTCGCCCTACATCGCCACCGACGATATCGACGCCCGCTGCGAGCGCGCCCGCAAGGCCGGCGCCGAGATCTGCATGGAGCCGACCGACCAGCCCTATGGCAGCCGCGACTTCATCTGCAAGGACCCGGAAGGGCATGTCTGGTGCTTCGGCACCTATCGCCCCGCCTGACGCATCGGACCGAAAAGTGGAATGCACTTTTCGGTCCGATGCGATCGCAAAGAGCGAGATCGCCACAATCGCGTCCAATCGGACGCGCGGCGATCTAGCCGGCGACCTGAAGCGGCGGCGTCGACCGCCGCGCCCGCATCATCAGCCAGCAGACCACGCTGAGATTGACGAGGTTCCAGGCGAGGCCGTTGAGGAAGGCCATCCGGTACGAGCTGAAATAGTCGAAGATCACGCCCGAGAGATAGCCGCCGAAGGCCATGCCGAGCACGGTCACCGACATCACCAGGCCGATCCGCACGCCCGCCTGCTTGGCCGGCAGGTACTCGCGGATGACGACGGCGTACATCGGCACGATACCGCCCTGGAACAGCCCGAAGATGCCGCTGACGACATAGAGCGACTGCAGCCCGTCGAACCAGAGATAAAGGAAGAGCGCGACGCCCTGCATCAGCGAGCCCAGCGCCAACGTCGCCACGCCACCGATCCTGTCCGCGACGAAGCCCGAGCCGATGCGGCTGACGATGCCGAGCAGCATCATCAGCGAGAGCATCTCGGCGCCACGCGCCACGCCGTAGCCGAGATCGCCGCAATAGGCGACGATATGGACCTGCGGCATCGCCATGGCGACGCAGCAGGCGAAGCCCGCGACGCAGAGCAGGAGCTGGAGTTGGCCGGCGCTGAGGCCGAGATCGCCGCGCGCTCCGGCACTGCTCGCCTCGGCCGCGGCAAACGTCGCCGCGCTCGGCTGGCGCCGGAAGAACGGCGCGAGCGGCAGCAAGACCACCAGTGTGACGATGGCGATACCGAAATGCGTCGCGCGCCAGCCATGGTTGGCCATGCCCCAGGTGATCACCTGCGGCCAGAACACGCCGGCGAGATAGCTGCCCGAGGCGCCGCAGACCACGGCGAGGCCGCGGTGCTTGCGAAACCAGTGCGAGAGGTCAGAGATCAGCGGCGAGAAGCCGGCGGCGCTGCCCATGCCGATGAGCAGTCCATGCGCCAGCGCGAACTGCCACAGCGACTGCGACATCGCCGCAGCCGCATAGCCGGCCGCGAGCAGGATCGCGCCCATCACGATCGGCACCATGATGCCGTAGCGATCGGCGACCCGACCCATGATGATGTTGCCGGCGCCGAAGCCGAGCATGGCGAAGGTATAGGGCAGCGAGGCACCGGCCCGGAGCGTGCCGAACTCGCCCTGCATCGTCGGCAGCACCACCACGACCGACCAGGAACCGACGCAGGCGATCGTGCCGATCACCAGCGCGACGGCGAGCCGGAGCCAGGCATAGGACGAATCGGGTTGGTAGCGCTCGGCGTCGTGGGACATGTTTCCTCGGCGGCCACATCTTTGGAGATGGCTCTTCTCCGGGCAGCTTTAGCGGCTGGAATCCGCCGGGCAAGCGCACGCGAGGCAGCCCTGCCGCGCGCCAGCGGCAGGGAGCATTTCAGACTCCCGCCCCGCAGTCTCAGCGGAAGACGCGGTCGCCTTCCATGTCGACGATCTGCTGGCCCTTCACCAGGGTGAAATCGGCGGCCTCGGCCTGGCCCGGGAAACGGTCGGCCCGGATGAAGCGATGGCTCTTGGTCTCGCCGTCGACGACCTTCTCGATGACGCCGCAGAGCTGGTACTGCCCCGCTTCCTGGTAGGGCGTGGCATGGATGGTGAAGCCGTTATGCTCGATGCTCTTGACCGGGCCGGCGGGCTTCTCCTCGGCCGGCTTGCGGCCACCGAACAGCGATTTGAAGAAAGACATGGTGCCTCCGCATTGCTTGCGGCCTGATATAAGGCAGGAGCCGCCTCAAGGGGAGCGCTGTTTCGCTTGATCGCGCAAAGCCCCGCCGGCTCTGCCGCTTGAACCGCGCTTCGCCGCTTCCCACATCTAGGGTGTTCAGGGCAGCCGCGGGGCTTCCCGATATCGTGCCGCCCGAGCGGCTACCTCCGGACAGGGAGGTGGTCATGACACTCAGCAGAATCCTGATGACCGCGTGGCTCGTCGGTGCGACGGTCACAGCCCCCGCTTTCGCCCAGCAACCCACACCGCGCGAGCCGCCCTGCGCCGATCGCAGCCATGTCGTCGGCCAGCTTCGCGACACCTTCGGCGAACGCATGATCGGCAGCGGGCTGGCCGAGATCGGTGTCCTGTTCGAGCTCTATGTCGGGCCGACCGGCAGTTGGACCCTGCTCGCCACCAACCCCGCCGGCAGAAGCTGCTTCGTCGGCGCAGGGGAAGCCTGGGAGCCTCTGCCGGAACAGGATCTGTTCGCAGCGCGGTAGACCGCCTTGGCAATCCCGTTCGGATCACCTAATGGAGCCGCCACCGGGCTTCCATCCCGTTCGTAAGCGTCTCACGTCAGGCAACGCACCATTCGGCCAAGTCGTATCGGATGCCTCCGAACGGCCTGCCTCTTGCGAAAGCCTGACTTATGTCCAGCCCTGCCTTCCCTCGCCTCCCCGCCCGCTATGCCGGCGTGGTGATGCCCTTCTTCCTGTCGATCCTGATGACCTTCGTCGTCTCCGGCATCTCGACCGTGAAGGCGCTCGGTCCCACCGCCGAATTCCTCCGGACCTGGCCCGGCGCCTGGGCCCTGTCCTGGCTCGTCGCCTTCCCGACATTGCTCCTCGTGCTGCCGGTCGTCCGGCGCCTCGTCGCGCTCGTGGTGGCGCCGCCGGCCTGATCGCTTACGCCGAAAGGTGGAGGGCGATCTCGCGCCGATGCGGCATCCGGCGGTGCTCGAACAGATAGATGCCCTGCCAGGTGCCGAGCGCGAGGCGCCCGCCTATCACCGGGAGCGAGAGAGAGACCGGCGTCAGCGCCGCCTTGATATGGGCCGGCATGTCGTCCGGTCCCTCGTCGCGATGAACGAGATAGGCCATCGCCGGATCATCCGCCGACGGCACCAGACGACGAAAAAAGGCGTCGAGATCGCGGCGCACATCCGGATCGGCATTCTCCTGGATCAGCAGCGAACAGGAGGTGTGCCGCACGAACAGCGTCAGCAAGCCGCTCGTCTCGCCGCTGGCCTTCACGAAGGCGGCAACGCGGTCAGTGAACTCGTAGAGTCCCGGCCCGCGCGTCTCGACGCTCAGGATCGTCTGCCGCGCCATCAGCGCTCGGTCAGCGCGAGCTTGGCGCCGAGCGCGACGAAGGCGGCGGCGAAGCTCCGGCGCAGCCAGGCCATCACCGCCGGGCGGCTGATGACCTTGTCGCGCATCGCCGCAGCGAAGAGCCCGTAGAGCGCGAAGACGATGAAAGTCATTGCCATGAACACGCCGGAGAGCTCCAGCATGCGCGCGCCCGGGCTGGCCTCGCCGGCCACGATGAACTGCGGCAGGAAGGCGACGAAGAAGATCGAGAGCTTGGGGTTGAGCAGATTGAGCGCGAGCCCGTCGCGCAGCACCAGCCAGGCCGAGCGCGCATCCGCCTTCGTCTCGACCTTGAGCGCACCATGCTCCTTGAGCGTCTGCCAGGCCATGTAGAGCAGGTAGGCGACGCCGGCATATTTCACGACGGCGAAGGCGAGCGCGCTGGCATGCAGCAGCGCCGCGATCCCCATCATCGCCGCGATCAGATGCGGCACGATGCCGATCGTGCAGGCGAAGGCGGCGAGCACGCTCGCCCGCGATCCGCGCGTGAGGCCGGCGGCGATGGTGTAGATCGCGCCCGTTCCGGGCGAAGCGACGATGATCAGCGAGGTCAGCAGGAATTCCGGGGACATCAGGAGCTCAACCCTTCGAAAATGCCGCCAATGACGGTGACGACCGCCTCGCCGGTTGCCACCGCGACGGTCCCCACGCCTTGGACCACGGCCCCGGCCACATCGACCGTGACGGTTCCCGCGATATCGAGCGCGCCGCCGATGATGTCAGCGGTTGCCGAACCCGTTTCCTGTTTCGGCTCGTTCTGGACTTGTGCCTGGAGTGCCGTCTGGGCAGCCTCGATCTCTTCGGGCGTTGGGATACCGGTCATCTGCTCTCCTCCGACGGAAGCACTGATCTTCAAAGCAACTTTAGCAGAACTGTGGCGGAACCAAACGCGCGTAACGGCAGGCAGAGGCTTGACGCCTGCCTCGAATCAGAAAATGTTTATGCTTTGTTCCAGGTCGGGAGGCAGCATTGGCTACCAATACCGGTAAAGGGCACCGTCAAGGTGCCGTGACGGGCAGAACGCAGTTTCAACAGCCGAATGGAGATTGGCAGAAGCGCGACGAGCGCACCGGCCATTTCATGGAACGCAAGGACAGCCCCGGACCGTTCAAAGGGGTAGCCAAAGAGCCGGATGGGCGCGACACGAAGAATAGCTAGGGCATGTTGATCTTGCTCGGAAACACGGCGTCATCCCGGGCTTGACCCGGGATCCATGCCGGAGCGCTTCCGGTTGAGGTTCAGGCATGGATCCCGGATCTCCGCTTCGCTGCGTCCGGGATGACCTGTCGCTGATATGCAATTGCTGGAAATGAAGAAGGGCGCCAATGGCGCCCTTCGTTTTATCTCAGTTGTCCAAGAAGCTCCTGAGCTTCCGGCTCCGGCTCGGGTGCTTGAGCTTGCGCAACGCCTTCGCCTCGATCTGGCGGATACGCTCGCGGGTGACGCTGAACTGCTGACCGACCTCTTCGAGCGTGTGGTCGGTGTTCATGCCGATGCCGAAGCGCATGCGCAGCACGCGCTCCTCGCGCGGCGTGAGCGAGGCCAGCACGCGGGTCGTCGTCTCGCGCAGGTTCGACTGGATCGCGGCGTCGATCGGCAGGATCGCATTCTTGTCCTCGATGAAGTCGCCGAGATGCGAATCCTCCTCGTCGCCGATCGGGGTTTCCAGCGAGATCGGCTCCTTGGCGATCTTCAGGACCTTGCGCACCTTCTCCAGCGGCATGGCCAGCTTCTCGGCCAGTTCCTCCGGGGTCGGCTCGCGGCCGATCTCATGCAGCATCTGGCGCGAGGTCCGTACGATCTTGTTGATCGTCTCGATCATGTGGACGGGGATGCGGATCGTGCGGGCCTGGTCGGCGATCGAGCGGGTGATCGCCTGCCGGATCCACCAGGTCGCGTAGGTCGAGAACTTGTAGCCCCGGCGGTACTCGAACTTGTCGACCGCCTTCATCAGGCCGATATTGCCTTCCTGGATCAGGTCGAGGAACTGCAGGCCGCGGTTCGTGTACTTCTTGGCGATCGAGATCACGAGACGCAGGTTCGCCTCGATCATTTCCTTCTTGGCCTGGCGGGCCTCGCGCTCGCCCTTCTGGACCATCAGCACGATCTTGCGGAATTCCTGGATCTCAAGGCCGGTCTCGGAGGCGAGCGTGTGTACCTCCTCGCGCAGCTGCTTAATGCGCTCCAGCTCCGCCGCGACGAACTCCTTCCAGCCGCGCGAGCCGAGCTTCGAGACGCGCAGGACCCATTTCGGATCGAGCTCGCCGCCGACATGCTGCTTGAGGAAGTCGTCGCGCGCCACGCCATAGCTCTCGGCGAGGCGCAGCAGGCGCGTCTCATGGCCGATCAGGCGCTTGTTGATGTCGTAGAGCTGCTCGACCAGCGCCTCGATGCGGTTGTTGTTGAGCGAGAGCGACTTCACCGCGGTGATGATGTCGTCCTTGAGCTTCTTGTACTTGCGGTCCTGCGACGGCGAGAGCTTGGTGTTCTCCAGCCGGTTCGCGATGTCCTGATCCTGCAGGCGACGCAGCTTCTTGTAGTCGTCGGCGATAGCGTTGAAGGTCTCGAGCACGCGCGGCTTGAGCTCGGCTTCCATGGCCGAGAGCGACACGTTGTTCTCCATGTCGTCGTCGTCCATGTCCGGCGGGGTCTCGCCCTCCGGGGTCTCGGCCTGCTCGGCTTCCTCGCCCCCCTCCTCGCCGGCGACGGCGTCGGGGTTCTTGCCGTCCGGGCCGGCATAGGTCGCTTCAAGGTCGATGATGTCGCGCAGCAGAACCTTGCCGTCGACGAGTTCGTCACGCCAGATGATGATGGCCTGGAAGGTCAGCGGGCTCTCGCAGAGGCCCGCGATCATCGCTTCGCGGCCGGCTTCGATGCGCTTGGCGATCGCGATTTCGCCCTCGCGCGAGAGCAGCTCGACCGAGCCCATCTCGCGCAGATACATGCGGACGGGGTCATCGGTGCGCTCGGTCGGCTCGAGGTTGCGCTTGGTCTCGACAGGCAGGGTCTGGCGCGAGGCGTCGACCATGTCGCCGCCCTCGGGCTCTTCCTCGTCGGCACCGCCATCCTTGCGGGCCGCGCGCTCCTCGCCAGCCGCTTCCGGGTCCTCGTTGTCGACGACGTTGATGCCCTGCTCGCTGAGCTGGCCGAGTACGTCCTCGATCTGCTCCGAGGAGAATTCCTCGGAAGGCAGCACTTCGTTCAGTTCGTCATAGGTGACATAGCCGCGCTTCTTCGCGAGCTTGATCATCCGCCTTACGGCCTGATCGGTCAGATCGAGCAACGGGCCGTCGGTAGTCGGGGGGGCATCCGGCGCGACCTGATCGGTCTTTTCCCGTTCGCTCGCTTTAGTCGCCATCAATCAGCGCTCCGCACTCGCGCCGGCTCTGGCCGAGAAAGCCATATACCGACGCATAAAAGGGCGGCGCGACCGCAGGCCCGGCGCGCTCACCCACCCAAATCCAGTTGCAGATGGCACCAGACGTCGTTGACGAATCGTGAACCACCCCACAGCTTGCGCGCACTCGGACTCGCGTCCACCACTCGCTGGGCTTCAATTCTCGGACATGGCCTCGGTGCCTTCGATTGTCTCGAGGCGGGCCTTCACGTCCTTGATCCAGGCGAAATTGGCTTCGGTCGCGTCGTCAGCCAAGGCGCGCTCAGCTGCTCTCAACTCGCTATTTAGCGTTCGCGCGCGATGATGCAAGACGAGAGCCTGATGAATCGAGTCAAAAACCGATTCAGGATCAGCATCTTGCGCGAGTTTTAATCGTTCGGCCGGGCCTGTGACGGCCATCAGATGGCCCTGCGCTTCCCGCACACGCGGCTGCTCCAACCGATTCGCCAGGGTTTCCCGGTCGAGCGTCTCCTCGACGGAATCGAGCAGCGCCTGCCGGAAGCGCTCGGCCGCCGGTCCGTCCAGCGACAACTCGGCGATCTCGTCGGCGCAGCGCAGGATGAGATCGGGGTGGCTCGCCAGCGCCAGCAGGATGAAGGCCTCGCGCTGGTCCTCGCCGCGCACCTTCGCGATCAGGCGCGACTGCGTCAGCGCGCTCGACGCCTTGAGCGGTCCGGCAAGCCACGGCGGAACCTGCCTGCCGAACCCGCCACGCTGGGGCGGCCCGCCGCGACCGCGCTGGAAATTTCCACCGCCGCCGCGCTCCGACCGCGCCGGGGCAGCGCTGGCGAAGAGCTGCGCCAGGCGCTCATCCATCTCGCGGCGATAATGCTTGCGCGTGGTCTCGTCGCGGATCTGCCCAAGAGGCTCCTTCAGGCGGCGCTCGAAGGCCGCGCGGCGCTCCGGCGTATCGAGCGGGCCGGCCTCGACCTCGCGCTGCCAGAGCATGTCGACCAGCGGGCGCGCCGCCGCAACCACCTCGGCGATAGCCTGCCGCCCGCCCGAGCGGGCGAGGTCGTCGGGGTCCTGCCCGTCAGGTAGCAGGGCAAAAGAGAGCGACTTGCCGGGCTCCAGCAGCGGCAGCGCGATATCGATCGCCCGGCTCGCGGCCTTGCGACCCGCCTTGTCGCCGTCGAGGCAGATCACCGGCTCGTCAGCCATGCGCCAGAGCAGGCCGAGCTGATCCTCGGTCAAAGCCGTGCCGAGCGGCGCCACCGTCTGCGGAAAGCCCGAGAGCGACATGGCGATGACATCGACATAGCCCTCGACCACGATCACCTGCCCGGTGTCATGCGACGCCTTGCGGGCATTGTGGTGGTTGAACAGCAGGTGGCCCTTGTGGAAGAGCGGCGTCTCCGGCGAGTTCAGATATTTCGCCGCGACTTCCGAGCTCATCGCCCGCCCGCCGAAGGCGACCACGCGTCCCCGCGCATCATGGATCGGGAACATCACCCGGTCGCGGAAGCGGTCATAGGGCACGGCGATTTCCTCGCCGTGGATGAGCAGCCCCGCTTCCATCATCAACTCGGCCGGAACGCCCTTCCCCGCCAGATGGTCGCGCAAGGCGAAGCGATCGACCGGGCCATAGCCGAGACGGAAGCGCGTGCGCGCCTCTCCGTCGAGCCCGCGCGTCGCGAGATATCGCCTTGCCGCACCACCGCGATCGCCCATCAATTCGGCCTCGAAGAACTGCGCCGCGAGCTCCACGACCTCGTGCAGCCCCTTGCGCTTCTCCTCCTGGACCTGCGCCTCCGCCGTGATCTTCGGCAGGATGACGCCGGCCTCGGCCGCGAGCTTCTCGACAGCCTCGGGGAAGGAAAGCCCCTCGGTCTCCATCACGAACTTGAAGATGTCGCCGTTCTTGCCGGACGAGAAATCGAAGAACGAGGCCTTCTGGTCGTTGACGAAGAAGGAGGCGGTCTTCTCGGCATTGAAGGGCGAGAGGCCCTTCCATTCGCGCCCTGACTTCTGGAGGCGCACGCGCTTGCCCACGACCGCCGAGACAGGCAGCCGCGCCTTGATCTCATCAAGGACGGAGGGCGGGAACTTCATGGGGTTCTATCTGGTCCTTGCGAAGGCGCTTGCCAACCGCCGAGACGTCCGAAGCCGGGCTTATGGACGATATCCACAGCGCTCCCCATCTGGTAAAGAAAATCGGAGAAAAGGAAGAAAGCCATGGCGCTCAACATCAAGGACCGCGAGACCGAGGAGGCCGTGCGCCTGCTCGCGCGTCGTCGTGGCCTGAGCTTGACCGAGGCCGTGCGCCAGGCCGTCAGGAGCGAGCTCGGCAAGGATGAATTGTCCGAGGAGGAGAAGGCCCGGCGCGTGGCGGCGGCCATGGCGCGGATGGGAGCGCTTTACAAGAAGTACGACATCAAACCGACAGCGCGCTCGATGACCCGCGACGAGATCGACGATTTCCTGGGCTATGATGATAACGGCCTGTGGTCGTGATCGTCATCGACACATCCGCAGTCGTCGCCTGCCTGGCCGAGGAGGCCGAAGCTGCCGAGTTCACAAAGAGAATCGCACTGGCCGAGCGTCGCATCATATCGAGCTTCAACCTGTTGGAAGCGCGCCTCGTCCTGGTCTTCTCGAAGGGAATTCCCGTAGAAATCGTCGATGACTTCCTGACGAACGAACGCATAGAGGTCATCCCCTTCGACGCAGCCCTCTCCGATCTCGCCTTCGAGGCCTATGGCCGCTACGGCAAGGGCCGCCATCCGGCCCGGCTGAACATGGGCGACTGCGCCGCCTATGCCCTGGCGAAAGCGCGCGGCTGGCCATTGCTCTACAAGGGCGAGGACTTCTCCGGGACGGATATCGAGCGGGCCTGAGGCCCGCCCGTTCCCGCCGGCTCAGCCGCCGAGCGCGGCCTTCACCATCGGGCTGACCTTGCCGAAATCCATCTGGCCGGCGTAAGCCGCGCGCAGCACGCCGATGACCTTGCCCATGTCCTTGACGGCGGTCGCGCCGGTCTCGGCCACGGCCTTGTCGATCGCGGCCTTCACCTCGTCGTCCGACATCTGCTTGGGCAGATAGGACGAGATCACCGCGACCTCACCGCGCTCGCCATCGGCGAGTTCGGGGCGGTTGTTGGCGTCGTAGATCGCGATCGATTCCTGGCGCTGCTTGATCATCTTCTGGAGCACGCCGAGGATTTCGTCATCGGTCGCCTCGCCCTTGCCGGCGCCGCGGGCCTCGATGTCCTTTTCCTTCAGCGCGGCGACGATCAGGCGGATCGCCGCGACCTTCTCCTTCTCGCCGGCCTTCATCGCCTCCTTCATATCGGGCATGAAGCGCTCGCGCAGGCTCGTCATCTCGTTGTTCCTTTTTCTCTTGTGCGGGCTGCGCCAGCTTCGATTGACGGGCAGCGCCCGGCTCATTAAGGCTCGCGTTCCAGACCGGCGGAGTGGATGCCCATGCCCCGCCCCCGCATTTTTCCGCTCAAGCGGACTGGACCGAGACATAGACATGACCGCTCCCGAAGGAAACCCCGCCGCTGGCGGCTGGACCGAACCGCGCGCGACCGCGCTCCTCGTATTGGCTGATGGCACGGTGCTGGAAGGCTTCGGCCTCGGCGCCGTCGGCGAGGCGCCGGGCGAGGTCTGCTTCAACACGGCGATGACCGGCTATCAGGAAATCCTGACCGACCCGTCCTATGCCGGGCAGATCATCACCTTCACCTTCCCGCATGTCGGCAATGTCGGCGTGAACGAGGAGGACACCGAGACGGTGAACGCCGCCGCTTCCTCCGGCGTGCGTGGCTGCGTGCTCCATGCCGCGATCACCGAGCCCTCGAGCTGGCGCGCCAACCGGCATTTCGACGCCTGGCTCAAGGCCCGCAACATCGTCGGCATCTGCGGCGTCGACACCCGCGCGCTCACCGCCCTGATCCGCGACAACGGCATGCCGAACGCCATCCTCGCGCATAGCCCCGACGGCGTCTTCGACATCGAGCGCCTGAAGAAGCAGGCAGCCGGGTTGCCCTCCATGGCCGGTCTCGACCTCGTCCCGCTGGTCACCGCCTCGCAGCGCTATGACTGGGACGAGACTCCCTGGGTCTGGCCGGTCGGCTACGGCAAGCGCGAGAGCAACAAGTTCAAGGTGGTCGCCATCGATTACGGCGTGAAGCGCAACATCCTGCGCCTGCTCGCCAAGGCCGGCTGCGACGTCACCGTCGTGCCCTCGACCACGAGCGCCGAAGACATCCTGGCGCTGAAGCCGGACGGCATCTTCCTCTCCAACGGCCCGGGCGACCCGGCCGCGACCGGCGAATATGCCGTGCCGGTCATCAAGCAGTTGCTCGACAGGAAGGTCCCGACTTTCGGCATCTGCCTGGGGCACCAGATGATGGCGCTCGCCATCGGCGGCCAGACCATGAAGATGAAGCAGGGCCATCACGGCGCGAACCATCCGGTGCAGGACAAGACCACCGGCAAGGTCGAGATCGTCTCGATGAACCACGGTTTTGCCGTCGATCCGGCGAGCCTGCCCGCGAACGCGGTCGAGACCCATGTCTCGCTCTTCGACGGCTCGAACAGCGGCATCGCGCTGACCGACCGTCCGGCCTTCAGCGTCCAACACCATCCGGAAGCCTCGCCGGGCCCGCAGGATAGCCATTATCTCTTCAACCGCTTCACCGAACTGATGGCGGCCGAGAAGGCGAAGAAGGCGGCCTGAGGGCCATCTTGATGCTGGAGGAGACGGGCATGATCCACCAGTTGCGCATCTACGAGATCTTCGAGCGCAACAAGGCGGCCTTCCATACCCGCTTCCGCGACCATGCCGCGCGCATCATGGCGCGCCATGGCTTCCGCATCGTCGCGACGTGGGAGACGGCGAGCGCGGGGCGCACGGAATTCGCCTATATCCTCGCCTGGCCCGATGCCGAGACCAAGGCCAAGGCGTGGGCGAGCTTCGTGGCCGATCCCGAATGGATCGAGATCAAGCGCGAGACCTCGCTGGCGCATGGCAGCCTCGTCGGCGCGATCGAGGATCGCCTGATGACGCCGACCGCCTATTCGCCGTCGCTCGATTGACAGCGCGGTCACTGCGCGGTTTAAGCAGCGCATGACCAGCCTGATGGCCCTCCAGCGCAGCTATTACGCCCCGTCCTCATAGAGGCGGTGGCATTCCCATGTTCAACCGCCGCGCTGGCGGTTGAATTCAGGCTCTCATCCGACATCGCGGCTCCCAACGAGCGAAAACGATGTCCTCCACGATCAGAACCATCTCCACCATCGGCATCATGGGCTTCGGCGCCTTCGGGCGATTGATGGCCCGCCATCTCCAGCCGCATTTCGCGCTATGCGTCTGCGATCCCGGCAACGCGCCCGCCACCGATGCGAGCGGCAAGGGCTTGCGGCCGGCGACCGCCACCGAAGTCGCCGCTTGCGACCTCGTCATCCTCGCCGTGCCCGTCCCGGCTATCCCCGATGCGATCGCGGCCTTGCGGCCGCATCTCAAGGCCGGCGCCATCGTGCTCGATGTCGGCTCGGTCAAGATCAGCCCGGCCCGCGCCATGCAGACGGCGCTGCCAGACGATGTCGAAATCATCGGCACGCATCCGCTTTTCGGCCCGCAGAGCGCCCGCAACGGGCTTACCGGCCTCAAGATCGCGCTCTGTCCGATCCGAGGCTCCAGCACGCCGCGCATCGCCGCCTTCCTGCGTCATATCCTCAAGCTGAAGGTGATCGTCACCACGGCCGACGCCCATGACCGCGAGGTTGCGATGGTGCAGGGCCTGACCCATCTCATCGCCAAGATCCTGGTCCGCATGGAACCCCTGCCTCGCACCATGACCACGGCGAGCTTCGACCTCCTGATGCAGGCGACCGAGATGGTCCGCTACGACGCGCCCAACGTCTTCATGGCGATCGAGCGCGCCAATCCGCATGCCAAGGCGGTGCGCGATCGCTTCTTCGCGCTCGCCGAGGAGATGCGGCTGTTTCTGGAACATGGCGATGGCCGGTTCACGGAAACCGCTGAGGCGCCCGCCGATAGCCAGCTCCTCACCGTTTGACAAAAACGACGGTCATCCCGGGCGACCGCAGGGAGAGCCGGGATCCATGCCGGAACTTCTATCTGCCAAGCTCAGGCATGGATCCCGGATCTCCGCTTCGCTACGTCCGGGATGACAGGCATGAGTGCTGGCATGAGGCCTGCGACGCTGGCGGACCTACCAATCCGGCCCCGCATTCGCCATATCGGATACAGACACTCCCTGATCGCGCGACGATGACCGACAATCCTCTGATCTACCCGGGCGCCGCCCATCCCGACCTGCGCGAGCCGATGATCGCGGAGCTCGTCCGCACGTTCTATGCGCGAGCCCGGGAGGACAAGCTGATCGGCCCGGTCTTCGAGGCTGCCGTCGAGGACTGGGACCATCATATTGGCAAGATCACCGATTTCTGGAGCGGCGTGATGCTGCGCACCGGCCGTTACGATGGTCGCCCGATGCGCCCGCACCTGATCCTGCCGCTGACGGCTGAGCATTTCGACCGCTGGCTCGACCTGTTCGAGATCACCGCGCACGAAGTCTGCCCGCCGGATATCGCGCAAGCCTTCATCGTCCGGGCGCGCCGCATCGCCGACAGCTTCGAGATGGCCCGCGCCAGCCAGCGCGGCGAATTCGCGGCGCCGCGGCATAGCTTGCGGTAAAAACAGCCTCAGTCGTCATGGTCGGGCTTGTCCCGCCATCCACGTCTTCACCGATGCAATCCTGTGTTCAAGACGTGGATGCTCGCCACAAGGGCGAGCATGACGCGCGGCGGATCAAGCCGCCCTGGCTTCCCGGCTGAGAAAAGCTGCGATCTCTCCGCGATCCGCCCCCGCTTCAAGCGCAATCCGCTCGGCCAAAGCCGCCGCCGAAGGCCGCAGCGCGCCCAGCGGCCGATCGAGCCAATAAGAAACCGGGTTCAGCGCCTCGCGCGCGTCGACCCTGACGATCCGTCCCGCTGCCAGCTGCTCGCGCGCCAGAGGCGGACGCGCCAGGGCGATACCGAGCCCATGCGCGGCGGCATCCAGCACAAGATTATAGTCCTCGAAGCGCCGATCCTGCGGGCGCGGGCGATAGTCGAGCCCCTGCGCCGCAAACCACGCCTTCCAGCCGGCGGCATCCGAGTCGTGGATCAGAGGCTGCGCCAGCAGGCGCTCCGGCGCTCCCTCCCCGATCGCCTTGGCAAGCTGCGGCGAGGCGATCGGAAAACACCATTCCTCGAACAGCTTGAGCGAGAGCCGGTCCGGCGCGCCGCCACGACCGCAACGTATCCCGAGATCGACGCCTTCCTCCTCGAAATCCACCTTGCGATGCTCGACCTGCAGCACGATCCGCAGCGGCGGTGTCCCGGCCTCCAGCACCGCCAGTCGCGGCATCAGCCAGAGCGCACAGACCGACGGCGGCGCGCTAACCCTGACCACCGAAGCCCCGCGCGCCTCACGCCAGCGCTCGGAATTATCGGCGATCAGCGCAAAAGCCTCCTGCGTGCGCTGGAGCAGACGCTGGCCTTCCGGCGTCAGCGAGACACCGCGCGCCTGCCGCAGGAAGACGCGCAGGCCCAACCAATGCTCGAGCTTGGCGACCTGCCGGCTGACCGCGCCATGGGTCAGGTTCAGCGCACCGGCAGCCGAAGAGAAGCTGCCGGTGCGGGCGGCCGCCTCGAAGGCGCGCAAGGTATCGAGCGGCGGCAAGTTCGAGCTGTGATCCATTCTCACAGCTCATGCGCGAATTGTTCGTTTGTCAATCAGCTCGTCGAGGCGCTTATCGGGAACAACTTCTTCCCATCGATGGATCGACGCAATGTCCTCCTCAAGCTGCACCTCTCCCGCGCTCGCCGCCTCCGGCGCCCAGCGCCTCGATCCGACGCTGGTCTTCACCGTGACCTTCACGGTCATGGCCTGGGCCTCCTCCTTCCCGGCGATCCGCGCCGGCCTCGCCGGCTTCGGTCCCGCGGAAATGGCCGCACTGCGGTTTGCGCTCGCCGGCGCCCCGGCCGCGCTCTTCCTCATCGCGACACGGGCGAAGCTGCCCGAGCTCGGCGATATCTGGCGTTTCCTCGTCGGCGGCGTGATCTTCATCGCCGGCTATGCCCTGCTCTTGAATTTCGGCCAGCGCGTCGTGCCGGCGGGTCCCGCCGCCTTCATCATCAACACCAATCCGATCATGACCGCCGTGCTCGCCATGATGATCCTGGGCGAGCGCTTCAGCCTCACCGCCTGGCTCGGTACAGCTTTGTCCTTCGCCGGCATCGGCGTGATCGCGCTCGGCAAGGGCCTCGATGTCGAGATCGGCATCAGCGTGCTGCTGATCCTCGGCGCCGCCTTCTGCAACGCCATCACCACCGTGCTGCAGAAGCCGCTCTTCGCCCGCTACAAGCCGCTCCATGTCGCGGCCTGGAACATGTCGATCGGCGGTTTCGTGCTGCTGCCCTTCCTGCCGTCCGCGATCGAGCAGGCACAGGTCGCCCCCGCCGTCTCCTTCTGGTCGGTGGTCTATCTCGCGGTGGTGCCGAGCCTGATCGCCTACGGCACCTGGGCGATCACGCTCTCGCGCCTGCCGGCCGCCCGCGCCTCGAACTTCCAATACGCCGTGCCGCCAATGGCGATGCTCATCGGCTTCCTCTGGCTCGGCGAAATCCCCACGGTCTTCGGCCTGATCGGCGGCGCCATGGCGCTCGCCGGGGTAGTGGTCGTCAACCTGAAGCGCTGATCAGAAGCCTCTCGCCTCCAATGCCTTCTCGTCATCCGCGATATAGTCGCGGATGACCGGGACGGCGCTCTTGTGCTGGCCGAGCAGCAGCTGGAACACCATATCGCCGCCGATATCGAAGGAGATCGAGCAGGCGCAGAGATAGAATTCCCACATCCGCGCGAAGCGCTCGCCCATCATGGCGACGACCTCAGCGCGCTTCGCCATGAAGCGCTCGCGCCAGGCCTCCAGCGTCCAGTGATAGTGCCGGCGCCAGAACTCGCAGTCCGACGCCCACAGGCCCGTCTGCTCCTGCGCCGCGAACACCTCCGACAGCGCCGGCGCATAACCACCCGGGAAGATGTACTTGTCGAAGAAGGGGCCGGTGAAGCCGGGCGGACCGACGCGGCCGATGCAATGGACCAGCGCGATCCCGTCGGGCGTCAGCAGGTCGCGAATCTTCTCGAAATATTCGCCGTAATGCGCGACGCCGACATGCTCCATCATGCCGACCGAGACGACGCGGTCGAACGTGCCGCCGAGCTCGCGGTAATCCTTGTTGATGAAGGTAACGGCATCGCCGACGCCGGCCGCCTCGGCCCGCCTCGAAGCCGCCGCCATCTGATCCGGCGAGACGTTGAGCCCGGTCACCTTCGCGCCGCAGGCCTTGGCGAGGTAGATCGCCAATTCACCCCAGCCCGAGCCGATATCGAGGACGCTCATGCCGGGCTCGATCTTCAGCTTGGCCGCGAGATGCCGGAGCTTCGCCTTCTGCGCGGCTTCCAGCCCGACCTCAGGACTGTGCCAGTACGCGCAGGAATAGGTCATCGTCTCATCGAGCCAGAGTCGGTAGAACTCGGTCGGGATGTCGTAGTGATGCTTGACCTTCTTGCCGGCGACGCCGAGGGGATTATGCATCCGCCAGCGCCGGATCTTGAAGCGCACCTTGCGGATCGCCTGCTGCAACGGGTCCTTGCGCATTTCCCGGCGCTGCATCCAGAACAGCGTCAGCAGGTCGTGGATCGTGCCTTCCTCGAAATCGATCCGCCCGTCCATGTAGCCTTCGGCCAAGGCGAGCTCGGGATTGAGGAAGAGCTCGCGCTCGACGCGGTTGTCATGGAAGCGCACGGTGACGGCGGGCGCGGTCTTGGTGACGCCCGCGAAGAGCAGCTCTACCGGCCCGGAGCCGAAGACATGCCGCTTGCCGTCCGGCGTGATGACCGTCAGGCGGCCGTGGCGGATGAACCGCCTGAGCAATCGCGGCAGCAGCAGCATGGGCGCTCCTCGTCTCGATTCGCCAACTAAAGCGGAAACCTAGCAGCCTCGAAACCCCCGAAGGTTGCGGAGCTTCCCGGCTTGTGCGTAGTCATCGGGATCAGGCGGCCGCATCCGGCCGCGCCCCGAGGGTCGACCGAACACATGTCCTGGCGCGATTTCTGGAACGGCGAGCATTCGATCTACGTCTCGCCGCGCCACAAGGCCCTGCATTATCGCGCCATCGCGACCGACCTGATCGGCCACATCCCCTCAGCCGAGGCCACCGTCCTTGACCATGGCTGCGGCGAGGCTCTCGATGCCGCCCGCGTCGCCGCTTCCTGCGGCAGGCTCTATCTCTGCGAGGCGGCGCCGAATGTCCGCGACAAGCTGCGCGCGCAGTTCGGCCGGAAGGACACTATCGTCGTGGTCTCGCCGGAGGAGGTCGAGGCCCTGCCGCCGGCCTCGCTCGACCTCGTCGTCGCCAATTCCTTGCTCCAGTACCTCTCGCGCGACGAACTGAAGGCGCTGCTGGAGACCTGGCGCGACCGGCTGAAGCCCGGCGGCGCGCTGATCCTCGCCGACGTCATCCCGCCCGATGTCAGCCCGCTGACCGACGCCTCGCAATTGCTCGCCTTCGCCTGGCGCGGCGGCTTCTTCCTGGCGGCGCTCGGTGGCCTCGTCCGCACCGCCTTCTCGGACTACCGCAAGCTCAGGGCGCAATACGGCCTCTCGACCTATACGGCGGAGGCGATCATCGAGCTGATCCGCGAAGCCGGCTTCGCCGATGTGCGGCGGCCGGCGAATTTCGGCCATAACCCGCACCGCATGACGTTCAAGGCCATCAAGGCCGCGACATAGACGAAAGTAGAATACAGATCGAAGATCCGGCGCTTCAGCACCGCAATTCCCTAACGGAAGTTCGTCATACGCCTTGATTTGACGCTTCAGATATGGCTTTGACCGCGGCTTGCCCCGCGAGATTACCGTGCTGGACCAGTTCGTCTGTCCCTATTGCGAAGCTGCGCTCAACAAGGGCGTGCTGTCCTGCCGCTGCTGCGGCCGGGACCTCACGCCCGTTCTGCCGCTGCTGCGCCGTCTCGATGCGCTGGAAGAGCGCCTCGCCGCTCTTGAGAAGCAGCCGGAAGAAGGCCGTCCCGCTGGCGCACGGGTGCCCGAGCCTTCGCCTGCCACCTTTGCCGACCTGGTGGAATCACCGCCTGAAGCGGCGCCCGCCACCGTAGGGCTCGCACGCCGGCGCTTCTGGGTGCTGCCCTTCGGCCTCGTGCTGCTGCTGCTCGCCTATTGCGCGGTGATCCTCTGGCTCGACCTGCCGCTCTGGACCCTGCGTCTCGCCTCGATCGCGATCCCGTTCTTCACGGGCCTGATCTATTTCGGTATCCGCCCACGCCTGATCGCCTTCGACATCGGCGTTGCTATCGTCTTCGCAATTTTTTCCGTCGCGACCATGAACGCGTTGCTGGGCTGGCACGACAACATACCGCTCCTTCCGCAGGGGGCGGTGGCCTGGCGCGAGACTTCATTCTACGCGCTGAGCATCGCCGCCTCGATGTTCTCGGGGATGTTGCTGCGCGTGACGCAGGCTGCGCTCGCCGCGCGCGGCCTCGTCTCGCTGCCGGAACTGCGGAAGGGGCTGCAGGCCGTCCATGGCAAGGTGCCGATGGAAACGCTGAAGACCATCGAAACCACCATCCTCATGGCCGGCACCGCCATTTCGGCAATCGCCGGCCTCATCGCTGCAATCCTTGGAGTGAAATAGGACGATGATGAAGTCTGTGCTCGCTCGGCACATGCTGGCTGCCGTTCTCGCCACCGCCGCCCTGCCGATGGCGGCGCAAGCCGCCGACCCGGTCCACCTCATCACCCGTGAGGAAGCTGGCCTGCCAGCCGCGGCCAAAATCCCGGCCAGCACGCGCAACCTGACGCGCGGCCCCGGCATCGACACGCTTCCGACGCCGGACAAGGGCGTCGACGGCAAGCCCTTCCGCCTCAACGTGCGCTTCCTGCCGGCGAACAGCGTGCCGATCGATCCGGCGACCGTGCGCGTCTTCTATCGCCGCGACCCTCCGGTCGACATCACCCAGCGCATCAAGCAGTACATCACGCCGAACGGCATCGACGCGCCCGCAGTCGTCGTGCCGAGCGGCAGCCATATCATCGAGATCGAGGCCACCGACAAGGAAGGTCGTATCGGCCGCAGGCAGATCACGCTGACCGTCGCCCCGACATCGTGACATCGAATGGGGCGGCGGACGCGCAACCCGTCACGCCGCCCTGTCCGCGAAGCTGAAGAATTTGTGGCCGAGGAACGAGAACACCATCACCACGCCCGTGGTGACCAGTTGCATCGGCAGATAGGGCAAGCCGGCCCGCGCCACGAAGAGATGCATCAGGATGCCGGTGAGCACGAAGCCCCCGGCCGCGATCAGGGCGAAGCGCCAGCCGGCCTGTGCATGGCTGCGGGTCGCGTCGAAGGTCATCCACCGGTTCAGGGCATAGGAAACCAGCGCGCCGACGATGAAGCCGGCGAGCGTCGCCGGCACGGGGTCGATGCGGCCGAGCTCGACCAGCCCGATCAGCACGCCGTAATGCGCGACCGCGGTCAGCCCGCCGGCGAAGACATAGGCGGCGAGCTGGCGGAATTGGCGCGGATAGCGACGAAGCGGCATCCGCGCTTCCTAGAGGATGCCGCACGCGCACGGAAGCCCGTCAGCCCGCGTCGCTGCCCGCGAGATTGGCCGGCATGCCGCCGACGGGCATGTCGAGCCCCTGCTTCAGCGTATCGAGATGGTATTCGCGGATGCGCCCGTTCGTAGGGTCGCTGACGAAGGCATTGCCGCCGATCACGGCGAGGTTTGGCGTCGGGGTCTTCGCGCCATAGGCGCAATCGAAGGCCGGCACCGCCTCGAAAGCCGCCAGCTCCTTCCAGGTCGGCGCGATCTCATAGATCCTGAGCTTGCCGTCCGGCGTCAGATTGGCGAGCCGATTGCCATTGCCGCTGAGCTCGAACTGGCAGGCGGCCTGCCCGCCCGGCACGGCCAGCACGTCCTCGATCTTCAGCGCCTTAGCCTCCGGATCGATCCGCAGCAGCGCGTCGTAAGGCGCCCTCAGCCCGTAATTGCCGACGAGATGGCGCCCGCTGTCGCGCGCCTTCAGCGCGCTGACGCGGCGCTCGTCGGGATAGCCGAGCTTGCGCCCGCTCCATGCCGCCGCAGCCCCCTTGCCAGCCTTCGACAGAACCAGCAAGCCGCCGCCTTCGCCCTCAGCGCAGCCGAAGACATGGCGCCCCCGTGCTTCAGCCGTGCCATGGAAGAGTTTGCAGGAGGCGTCGGGCTTTGCGGCGTCGTCGAACAGCGCGACGCGCTTCCAGTCCTTGCCCTCCGCGAGAACCTCGAAGCCGTTCGGGCGCGACGAGGCGCTGCGGTCGTCGCCTTTGGCATAGGCCGGGTTCGGGATCGACATCAGCCATTGCCGGCTGCCGAGCGGCACGGCGATGCCGTGCTGCGGCGCTGGGCTCGGCCAGATCGTGACGGTTGGCTTTCCCTTGGCGAGGCTGTCGATCGCGACCAGCACCGCCTTCGGCTCGCTCTTGCCTTCCCAGGGCCGCCGGCCATCGAAGAACAGAGCGAGCTGCCCGTGGCCTGAAAGCACATGCGCCGGCCGGTCGCCTTTGACCGCGAAATCAAGCAGCTTCGGCGTCGCCTTGTCGAGATCGACATGGTCGCCATGCGATTCCGCGATCAGCCCGGTATCGAGGATGCGCAACGTACCCGCCTCGTCCCCGGTCTTGACCACGACATAGCGCCCGCCGGAAACGCCGGCAAAACCGGGGTTGGCCTTCGGCACATCGAAGCTGTGCGTGACCTCGCCGCTGTCGAGATCGAGGATGCGCACGACCGGCTTCTCATGATCGGCGAAGACGAGGCGTCCGCGCAGCGGGGCATGATCATGGGCAAAGGCCGCGGAAGCGAGCAGGCAGCCGGCAAGGCCGGCAGCGGCGAGACGGAAGGAAGGCACAGGGGTCTCCAAGGCAATAATGCAATACTATAACATTACATCACCATCTCGCGAACTCAACCCGCTTCTGCGCCGCCGGTGGACAACACGGATCGCCCGGCAAGCGATCGGCGAGAGCGTGGTGATTTTGCGTGGAAACGCGCGTCATCCCCGGCGACCGAAAGGAGACCCGGGATCCATCGTAGAGCGCCGAGCTTTACGATGGATCCTGGGTCGGCGCCGCTTCGCGGCTTGCCCGGAATGGCGCCTCGGTTCCGTGAAAACAAACCAAGGTCGGACCAGCTCAGGCCCGAACCTCGAACACCATGTTGAACGGCGTCTCGGTCGCCCGGCGGAAATGCTGGAAGCCGGCATCCATCGCGACCTTGCGCAACCGCATCTCGCCCGCCTGCGCGCCCAACCCAAGCCCGACCTCCTGCGAGAGCGAGGCCGGCGTGCAGATCATGGTCGAGGCCCCGTAGAAGATCCGCCCGACCGGGTTCAGATTGTCCTTGAGATGGTCGTGGGCGAAAGGCTCGACGATCATCCAGCTGCCATCCTTGGCCAACGATTCACGCACATGCTTTCCGGCACCGACCGGGTCGCCCATGTCGTGCAGGCAGTCGAACATCGTCACGAGGTCATATTTCCGCTCCGGGAAATCCTTGGCCGAGGCACGCTCGAAGACGATGCGGTCGCCGACGCCGGCCTTCTCCGCCGCCTCGCGGGCCCGCTCGATCGACGGCCCGTGATAGTCGAAGCCGTGGAAGCGCGACTTCGGATAGGCCTGCGCCATCAGGATGGTGGAGGAGCCGTGACCGCAGCCGACATCGGCGACGGTCGCGCCCTCCATCAGCTTGGCCTGGACGCCGCTCAGCGCCGGAATCCACTCCGCCGTCAGATGCGCGTTGTAGCCCGGCCGGAAGAAGCGCTCGGTGCCCCGGAACAGGCATTTGCTGTGCTCGTGCCAGCCAAGCCCCGAGCCGTTGCGGAAGGCCTCCTCGACCTTCGGCTCGTCGAGCCACATCGACTGGATGATCTCGAAGGCGCCGGCGAAGAAGGCCGGGCTGTCCTCTTCCGCGAAGGCCATGGCCTGCTCCGGCGAGAGGCTGAAGCTGTCGCTGCCCTCGTCGTATTCGACATAGCCGGCAGAAGCCTGGCCAGCGAGCCATTCGCGCAAATAGCGCTCCTTGAGCCCGGTCTTCTCCGCCAGTTGCTGGGAGGTAACGGGTTCGCCGTCCGCCATTGCCTTGTAGAGGCCGAGCTGGTCGCCCAGCACGATCAGGGCGCCGGTGACGGAGGCACCGACATCACCGACGAGGCGTCCAACCAGGGCATCGAGTTTTTGAGGGTCGGCAGCACGCATGGCCATGCTCCTCGGGTTCGGGCGTGGCCGGTGCCGTGTCGCGATCCGGCTCGACGCCATCGCGGAAACAGGAACGCTAGACCCGTGCGAGGGCCTGTCAACGTGACGAAGTCTGACCCTGAGCCTGCTCGGCGCCCGCGAGCCATTCCGACCCCAGCCGCGGCAGGTTCGGATCGCGCCGCGCCGTCTCGATGACGCTGTCGATCAGCCCCGGAAAGCGCTGGTTCAGCTCCTCGCGCCGGATGCTGAGATAGCGCGACGTGCCCTCCGCCCGTACGCGGGTGATGCCGGCCTCGCGCAGCTTGGCGAAGTGATAGGACAAAAGCGAGGGCGAGGCGAAGGCGGTGAAATGGCTACAGCGCGCCTTGTCGACCTCGTTGACGTCGGACAGCGCGACGAGGATGCCGAGCCGGATCGGATCGGCCAGCGCCGCGAACACGTCGGCGGGCGCAACATCCTCGATATCAGGGTGAAAGACCGGCTTCATGGCCTCCGAGATAGGCGATGCCGTCGCCGCTGACAATATTCAACATTCATTGAAATTACCCTTGTGGTAATCGCCAGGCGAGTATAATTCAACGATCATTGAATTTCGAACCCAGCTTTCGAAACAGCGATCATCCGCAAGGATCGCTCCCCAAGGGTCACTCCAATGGATACGCGCCTTCTCTCGCTCGCCGGCGGCGCCTTCGCCATCGGCACGGGCAGCCTGATCGTCACCGGCATCCTGCCCCATCTCGCCTCCGGCCTCGCCGTCTCGGTCGATACTGCCGGCCTGCTGATCTCGATCTTTGCGCTGGCCTATGCGATCGGCTCGCCGATTCTCTCCACCGTGCTCGGTGACGCCGATCGCAAGACGGTGCTGGCCGGCGCGATCACCGTCTTCGGCCTCGCCAATCTCGGCGCCGCCTTCGCCACCGACTTCTGGGTGGTGATGGCCGCCCGGATCGTGATGGCGTTCTCGGCCGGCGTCTTCATGCCCGCCGCCAACGCCGTCGCCGTCGCGGTCTCCGCGCCCGAGCGGCGCGGCCGGGCCATCGCGCTCGTCACCGGCGGCATGACCGTCTCGCTGATTCTCGGCATACCCATCGGCACGGCGGTCGTCGGCTTCGGCGGCTGGCATCTCGCCTTCCTGATCGTGGCCCTGTTCAGCGCGCTCTCGCTCGTCGGCCTCTTGGTCAAGCTTCCGCGCGGCCTGCCGCGCGGCACCAATACGCTGCGCGAGCGGCTGCAGGTGGCGGCGCGCGGCGACGTGCTGCTGGCCCTCGCCACGACCATGCTGTGGACCACCGGTGCCTTCGTTCTCTACACCTATATCGCGCCCTTCCTGACCAATCACGCCGGCATCACCGGCCCCTGGCTCGCCGCGACGCTCGTCGTCTCCGGCCTCGGCTCGGCCATCGGCAACCAGCTCGGCGGCATCGCCAGCGACCGCTTCGGCCCCGAGCGTTCGCTGAGCGTGGTGCTGTCGATCCTGGCCGCCGCGCTGGCTACCGCCTCGCTGATCGCAGTCAGCCTGCCGCCGGCTTTGGCGATCTGGCCAATCCCCTTCGTGCTCTTCATCTGGAGCGCCGCGGGCTGGGCCGGCCATCCCTCGCAGATGTCGCGACTGGCCGCGATGGCGCCGGATGCGACCGTGGTCGCGCTCTCGCTCAACGCCTCCGCGCTCTATTTCGGTATCGCGGCTGGCGCAGCGCTCGGCCAGCAGGTGATGCGCCATGCCGGCACCTGGCCTCTCGGCTTCGTCGGCGCCGCCTGCGAGGTTGCGGCGCTCGCCGTGCTCGCATTCACGCTCCATCGCAAGCGCGCCGCCAGGCGCGTGCCGTCCCTCCCGGAAACGGCAGCGCCGGCTCGAAGCTGAGACGGTGCGGGCGGATCAGGCCGCTTCCGCCCGCCGCCAGGCCGGGAACGGGTCCGGCAGGTCGCGGTAGCGCTCGGGGTTGAAGCGCAGCGGCAGGGCATCGCCGACGAGGCAAAGGTCGAGCGCGGTGCGAATCGCCGCCTCGTCCAGCTCGGTCCCGATGAAGACCAACTCCTGCCGGCGGTCGCCCCAGACGGAATGCCAGTTGCGGTTCAGGATCGCCTGCCATTCGGGATGATCCGGCCAGCGCGAGCGCGGCACGGCCGCCCACCAGAAGCCCATCGCCTCCGTGCGGCAGATGCTGCCGGCAAGCGACATCTCGCCAACCCAGTCAGGCCGCGTCGCCAGCCAGAAATGCCCCTTGGCGCGGATCAGCCCCGGCCATGTCCGGCTCAGGAAAGCGCTGAACTTTTCGGGATGGAACGGACGCCGTGCCCGGTAGACGAAGGAGGAAATGCCGTATTCCTCCGTCTCCGGCACATGATCTTTGAAGCCGTAGAGCTCCTTGTGCCAGAGCGGGTGTTCCTGCGCCTTCTCGTGGTCGAACAGCCCGGTATCGAGCACGGCATCGAGCGGCACCTTGCCGAAATCCGCCTCGACCTGCCTTGCGTCTGGATTGAGCGCACGCACGATCTTGCTGACGGCCTCGCGCTGTTCCGGCGAGGCGTCCGAAATCTTGTTGAGCACGACGACATCGGCGAACTCGATCTGCTCCACCAGGAGGTCGACCAGCGTGCGCTCGTCGCCCTCCCCCGCCGTCTCGCCGCGTTCCCTCAGGAAATCGCGCGAGCCGTAATCCCTGAGCAGGCTCACGGCATCGACCACCGTCACCATCGTGTCGAGCCGTGCGACATCGGACAGCGAAAGCCCGGCCTCGTCGCGGAATTCGAAGGTCGCGGCGATCGGCAAGGGCTCCGCGATCCCCGTCCCCTCGATCAGCAGGTAGTCGAACCGCCCCTCCTCGGCGAGGCGGCGCACCTCGGCCAGCAGATCGTCGCGCAACGTGCAGCAGATGCAGCCGTTGCTCATCTCGACCAGCTTCTCGTCGGTACGCGAGAGCTTGCCGCCGCCCTCCCGCACCAAATCGGCGTCGATATTCACCTCGCTCATGTCGTTGACGATGACCGCGACCTTGCGGCCCTCGCGGTTGTTCAGGATGTGGTTGAGCAGGGTCGTCTTGCCGGCTCCGAGGAAGCCGGACAGGACAGTGATGGGCAGGCGACGCATGAAAAGACCTCGACATGAAATGTTATAATATAACATTTCATGAAAGCCTCCTGCCTGACAAGTGCCGTAACGAAGCCGTGCACATCTGGCCGTGCCGCTCCTTTTAGCTTTCCCCCGCGGCCTTCGCCGTCTATAGCGAGCGCCTAGCATTCATTCAGACGCTCGCCACGCCTCCGCTCGCCCGATCGGACCGGCCTTGCGCGCGCCTGCCCAAGACCGGTCGAGATCATGCCCAAGCGCACAGACATCAAGTCCATCCTGATCATCGGCGCCGGCCCCATCATCATCGGCCAGGCCTGCGAGTTCGACTATTCCGGTACCCAGGCCTGCAAGACGCTGAAGGCCGAGGGCTACCGCATCATCCTGGTCAACTCGAACCCGGCGACGATCATGACCGACCCGGACCTGGCCGACGCGACCTATGTCGAGCCGATCACGCCCGAGATCGTCGCCAAGATCATCGAGAAGGAGCGCCCCGACGCCCTCCTGCCGACGATGGGTGGCCAGACCGCGCTGAACTGCGCGCTCTCGCTCAACAAGAAGTCGATCGTCCAGCCCGATGGCAGCAAGATCAGCGTGCTCGAGAAGTTCGGCGTCGAGATGATCGGCGCCACCGCCGAGGCTATCGACAAGGCCGAGGATCGCGAGCTCTTCCGTGAGGCGATGACCAAGATCGGCCTGGACACCCCCCGCTCGCACCACATCAAGACGCTCGGCCAGGCGCTCGACGCGCTTGAAGATATCGGCCTGCCCGCCATCATCCGCCCGTCCTTCACCATGGGCGGCACCGGCGGCGGCATCGCCTACAACAAGGGCGAGTTCATCGACATCGTCGAGCGCGGCATCGATGCCTCCCCCACCAGCGAGGTCCTCATCGAGGAAAGCGTTCTCGGCTGGAAGGAGTACGAGATGGAGGTCGTCCGCGATAAGGCGGACAACTGCATCATCGTCTGCTCGATCGAGAATTTCGATCCGATGGGCGTCCATACCGGCGATTCGATCACCGTCGCGCCTGCGCTGACGCTGACCGACAAGGAATACCAGATCATGCGCGACGCCTCGCTGGCGGTGCTGCGCGAGATCGGCGTCGAGACCGGCGGCTCGAACGTCCAGTTCGCGATCGATCCGGCCACCGGCCGCATGATCGTCATCGAGATGAACCCGCGCGTCTCGCGCTCCTCGGCGCTGGCGTCGAAGGCGACCGGCTTCCCGATCGCCAAGGTCGCGGCGCGGCTCGCCGTCGGCTACACGCTCGACGAGATCGAGAACGACATCACCGGCGGCGCGACCCCGGCCTCCTTCGAGCCGACGATCGACTACGTCGTCACCAAGATCCCGCGCTTCGCCTTCGAGAAGTTCCCGGGCTCCGAGCCGACCCTGACCACAGCGATGAAGTCGGTCGGCGAGGCCATGGCGATCGGCCGCACCTTCCAGGAAAGCCTGCAGAAGGCGCTGCGCTCCCTTGAGACCGGGCTCGACGGCCTCGACGAGATCGAGATCGAGGGCTTCGGCCAGGGCGACGACCGCAACGCCATCAAGGCAGCGATCTCGACGCCGACGCCGGACCGCATCCTCCATGTCGCCCAGGCCATGCGCGCCGGCTTCACCGACGAGGAGATCCACGAGAGCTGCAAGATCGATCCCTGGTTCCTCGCCCAGATGCGCGAACTGGTCGAGACCGAGGAGAAAATCCGCAAGATCGGCCTGCCGACCACGCCCGGCGCGTTCCGCCAGATCAAGGCGATGGGCTTCTCCGACAAGCGCCTCGCCGCCGTCTCCGGCAAGACCGAGGCCGAGGTCAGGACAGCGCGCCGCGCGCTGGAGGTCCGCCCGGTCTACAAGCGCATCGACACCTGCGCGGCCGAGTTCGCCTCTCCGACCGCCTACATGTATTCGAGCTACGCCATGCCCTTCGCCGGCAAGGCCGCGGACGAGGCTAATCCCTCGGATCGCAAGAAGGTCGTGATCCTCGGCGGCGGGCCGAACCGCATCGGCCAGGGCATCGAGTTCGACTATTGCTGCTGCCACGCCTGCTACGCGCTGCGCGACGCCGGCTACGAGACCATCATGGTCAACTGCAACCCGGAGACGGTCTCGACCGACTACGACACCTCCGACCGGCTCTATTTCGAGCCGCTGACGGCGGAAGACGTGCTCGAAATCCTCGAGACCGAGAAGCAGAACGGCACCCTGATGGGCGTCATCGTCCAGTTCGGCGGCCAGACCCCGCTGAAGCTGGCGAACGCGCTGGAAGAGGCCGGCATCCCGATCCTCGGCACCTCGCCCGACATGATCGACCTCGCCGAGGACCGCGACCGCTTCAAGCGCCTGCTCGACAAGCTGCACCTGAAGCAGCCGAAGAACGGCATCGCCTATTCGGTGGAGCAGGCCCGCATCATCGCCAGCGAGCTCGGCCTGCCCTTCGTCGTGCGCCCGTCCTATGTGCTCGGCGGCCGCGCCATGGCGATCATCCGCGACGAGATCATGTTCGAGGATTACCTGCTCGGCACCCTGCCCTCGCTGATCCCCTCCGAGGTCAAGGCCAAGTACCCGAACGATAAGACCGGCCAGATCAACACGGTGCTCGGCAAGAACCCGCTGCTGTTCGACCGCTACCTGTCGGACGCGATCGAGGTCGATGTCGACTGCCTCGCCGACGGCAAGGACGCTTTCATCGCCGGCATCATGGAGCATATCGAGGAAGCCGGCATCCATTCCGGCGATTCGGCCTGCTCGCTGCCGCCGCGCTCGCTCTCGGCCGAGACGATCGCCGAGCTGGAGCGCCAGACCAAGGCGATGGCGCTCGCGCTCGATGTCGGCGGCCTGATGAACGTCCAGTACGCCATCAAGGACGGCGAGATCTATGTGCTCGAGGTCAATCCGCGCGCCTCGCGCACGGTGCCCTTCGTCGCCAAGGTCATCGGCCAGCCGATCGCCAAGATCGCCGCCCGCGTCATGGCCGGCGAGCCGCTTGCCAGCTTCGGCCTGAAGCCTGCGAAGCTCGACCATGTCGGCGTCAAGGAAGCGGTCTTCCCCTTCGCGCGCTTCCCCGGCGTCGACGTCCTGCTCGGGCCGGAAATGCGCTCGACCGGCGAGGTCATCGGCCTCGACCGCTCCTTCGACACCGCCTTCGCCAAGAGCCAGCTCGGTGCCGGTTCCAAGGTGCCGGTCAAGGGCACGGTCTTCGTCTCGGTGCGCGACGAGGACAAGCCGCGCATCGTCCCGGCGGTCCGCATCCTCGCCGATCTCGGCTTCCGTATCCTCGCGACGGGCGGCACGCTGCGCCACCTGCAGGAGCAGGGCATCTCGGCCTCCAAGATCAACAAGGTTCTGGAAGGCCGCCCGCATGTCGTCGACGCGCTGAAGAACAGCGAGATCCAGCTCGTCTTCAACACCACCGAAGGCCCGCAGGCCCTGGCAGACTCCCGTGCACTCCGGCGCACGGCCCTCTTGCACAAGGTGCCCTATTATACCACCTTGGCCGGAGCGATCGCTGCGGCGGAGGGCATCAAGGCCTATTGCAGCGGCGATCTCGAAGTACGATCCTTGCAATCGTATTTCGAGCGCGCGGCCTGACAGGCCGCTCGTCGCACATCACAGATTGAGCGGAAGCGCGGGAACCGGCGGTCGATTTGCCGCCGGTGAGCCGCGCTTTCGGAGCTTATGGGACGGAAGGTATGGAAAAGGTTCCGATGACCGCGGGCGGCTTCGCCGCCCTGGAGGCCGAGTTGAAGGACCGTCAGCAGGTCCAACGCCAGCGCATCATCACCGCGATTGCCGAGGCGCGCGCGCTGGGTGACCTTTCCGAGAACGCGGAGTATCACGCGGCCAAGGAAGCGCAGTCGCTCAACGAGGGCCGGATCATGGAACTCGAATCGCTGATCGGCCGCGCCGACATCATCGATATCGCCAAGCTCGCCGGCGGCGACACGATCAAGTTCGGCGCCACCGTCAAGCTGATCGACGACGATACCGAGGAAGAGAAGAGCTACCAGATCGTCGGCGAGCCGGAATCGGACGTGAAGTCCGGCAAGGTCTCGATCGGCTCGCCGATCGCACGCGCGCTGATCGGCAAGAAGGTCGGCGATTCCGTGCAGGTCAACACGCCCGGCGGCGGCAAGTCCTACGAAGTCGTCAGCGTCGTCTTCCGCTGAGAGAACGGAACCGCGCCATGTCCCCTCTCCCCCTGCGGGAGAGGGTTAGGGTGAGGGGTCTCGCGACGCTCATAGCCAGCGCTCCCCGACGCCCATCAATGACTTCGACCTGCGCGACCCCTCATCCGGCCCTGCGGGCCACCTTCTCCCGCAAGGGGAGAAGGCAGGACCGCCCCCTACCCCGCCAGCACGACTCGCATCGCCTTGATGATGCCGTCCACGGCGACGCTGGCCAGGATCAGGCCCATCACGCGGCTGATGATGCTCGCCCCCGCATTGCCGATCACCGCGATGATCCGCGAGGCGCTGAACAGCAGCCCTAGCAGGATCGCGAAGATGATCGCGATCTGGATCACGGTCTCGGTCTGCTCGATGAGGCTGAATTTCGAATTATCGGTGACCGTCATCACCGTCAGCATCGCGCCGGGGCTGGCGATGCTCGGGATCGCCAGCGGATAGACCGCCTTTTCGAGATCGGAGGAGCGCAGCAGCTTCTGGTCCTCCTCCAGCTTCGATTCGCCGAAGATCATCGTCAGCGCGAACAGGAACAGCACGATGTTGCCAGCGATCTGGAACGAGCTCAGCTCGATATCCATGGCCGTCAGCAGGACCTGGCCGAGTACGACGAAGAACAAGAGCACGAGGAAGGCGACGAGCGAGCCCTGCAGCGCGATGCGCCGTGCCGCTGCGGCGCTCAGTCCCGCCGTCACCGCCAGGAAGACCGGCAAGGTCCCGATCGGGTCGATCACGACCCAGAGCTTCACGAATTCGGTCAGCCAGCGTTCCACGGCAGTGCCCCTCCGGTCGCGCCGGTGCCGGCGCGCCTCCCCCGCCCCGATAGACCGGATTTCGACACGGCTTGGCAACCATCTCCCGCGCATGATCGCGCGCAACCGCCAGCCATGGACTATCGCTGGTCCGTCCCTACATTGAGGCGACAGGCTTTTCGGAGATCCGGCCATGATCACCCGTCGACAGGCACTGGCATCCGCGTTCGGAGCTGCCGCGCTGGCCCTGGCGCCGGCGGTTTCCCCCGCTTTCGCGCAAGGACGGGCGGTCGGCACGATCCGCGTCGATGCGCTGCCCTCGGTCGTGGAGGCCTGGGGTCCCAATCTGCCGATGGTGAAGACCGAGCTGGAGCGAACCCTGGTCGAAATTCTCGGGCCGTCGCTGCAGCGCGGCGCCGGGACGAAGCTCGTCGTCACCATCGGGCGCCTGTGGCTCTCCAGCAGCACGCGGGGCACTGGCTTGACCGGAGCCCACGAGGACTACCTCGAAAGCACGGCGACGCTCTATGATCGCAGCGGCCGGCCGCTCGCCAGCTATCCGATCCGGTCCACGGAATCCGCCACCGGCGCCGGGCTCCAGCCCCAGCCCGAGGCCGACTGGTTCCGCCTGAGGGCCTTGGCCCGCAACAATGCCTGGTGGGTGAAGCGCTACATCACCGGCTGAACGCCGGCCGTCAGCCGAACGGCACGATCGGCTCGTCCTTGACCCGGTCGAGGGCGAGCGCTGTCCGGACATTGCGCACATTCGGCATCGCCGTGAGCTCGGCGACGAAGTCCTGGAAGGCCTTCAGGTCCGGCGTGACGCATTTCAGGGAGAAGTCGATATCGCCCGAAAGGGTCCAGCACTCACGCACCGCAGGCCAGTTCCGCATCCGCTCCTGGAAGGCAACCAGATCGGCCTCCGCCTGGCTCGCCAGATGCACGAAGGCGAAGCAGACGACCTCGAAGCCGAGCTTCCGCTCGTCGAGATCGGCATGGTAGCCGCGGATCAGCCCGGCCTCCTCCAGCGCGCGCACGCGCCTGAGGCAGGGCGGCGGCGAGATGCCGACGCGGCTGGCGAGCTCGACATTGGTCATGCGCCCATCGGCCTGGAGTTCGCGCAGGATGCGCAGGTCGATATCGTCAAGTTTGGGGCGCACGAAAATCCTCGCGTGAAGGTCGCGCTGGTGTAGACGGCGGCGTCAGGCGATACAAGGCGCATGCCACGAGCCCAGACCGCCATGCACGACAATCCGGAGCCGAAAGTCTGGGTCCTGACCGACGGCAAGGCCGGCGACGAACTGCAATGCCTGGGCGTCGCCGAACGGCTCGGCATCGTCCCCGAGATCCGCCGGGTGAAGCCGCGCAAGCCCTGGGCCTGGCTGATGCCGCGCGGGCCGATCGACCCGCGCGAGGCTCCGGATCGGCCGGAGAGCCCGCTCAAGCCCCCTTTTCCCGATATCGCCATCGCCTCGGGCCGACGCGCCGTGGCCTATCTGCGCGCGTTGAAGCAGGCCTCGAACGGCGCGACCTATACCGTGTTCCTCAAGGATCCGCGCACCGGCCCCGGTGCCGCCGACCTGATCTGGGTCTCCGGCCATGACAGGCTGCGCGGCGACAACGTCCTGGTCACCACCACCTCGCCGCATCGCCTGACGCCCGGCAAGCTCGCCGCCGCCCGCGCCGTGCCGCCCCCGGCCATCGCGAGCTTGAACACACCACGCGTCGCCGTCCTCGTCGGCGGCGACAGCCGGCATCACCGTTTCACGCCGGCCGATATCGAGCGCCTCGCCCGGCAGCTCGATGAGCTCGCCGGCTCGGGCGCAAGCCTCATGGGCTCGCCCTCCCGGCGAACCTCATCCGCGTTGGGGGCGGCCGTCGCCGCCGTCTTCGCCAGGCATGGCGGCTGGTGGTGGGACGGCACGGGCGAAAATCCCTTCCTCGCTTTGCTGGCCAATGCCGATGCGGTGGTGGTGACGGCCGACTCCACCAACATGATCGGCGAGGCCGCGGCGGCAGGCCGGCCCGTGCTGGTTTTCGAGCCGACCGGCGGCCATCCCAAGATCGCGGCGCTGGTCGCGGCGCTTGAGCGCGAGGGCGTTGTGCATCGCTTCTGTGGACGCCTTGAAGGCGAGGCTTACGAACCGATAGACTCAACCCCGATCATAGCCGATGCGATACGGCAAGGCTGGCTGCGCCATCGGGCTGCACTGGAGTTCACGCGCGCCTGAACCCGGTCGCCCTTGTTTCGGCGCCACGCCGGCGTATCTGACGGATCGAGACTGCGGCTCCCGCCCGCAGGAGAGGAATTGAGACGATGGCCCATACCCACGCCCGCGTCATGATCATCGGCTCCGGCCCGGCCGGCTACACCGCCGCGATCTACGCCGCCCGCGCCATGATGGAACCGGTGCTGATCTCCGGCATGCAGGCCGGCGGCCAGCTGATGATCACCACCGATGTCGAGAACTATCCCGGCTTCGCCGACGTCATCCAGGGCCCCTGGCTGATGGAGCAGATGCGCGCCCAGGCCGAACACATGGGCACGAAGATGGTCTCCGACCACATCGCCCGCGTCGACCTCTCGCAGCGTCCTTTCCGGCTCTGGGGCGATGGCGGCGAAACCTATTCCTGCGACGCTCTGATCATCGCGACCGGCGCCCAGGCCAAGTGGCTTGGCCTGCCTTCCGAGCAGGCCTTCCAGGGCTTCGGCGTCTCGGCCTGCGCGACCTGCGACGGCTTCTTCTTCCGCAACAAGGAGGTGGCGGTCGTCGGCGGCGGCAACACCGCCGTCGAGGAGGCGCTCTATCTCGCCAATCTCGCCAGCAAGGTTACGCTGGTCCATCGCCGCGACAACCTGCGCGCCGAGCGCGTGATGCAGGAGCGCCTGTTCAAGCATCCGAAGATCGAGGTGGTCTGGGATAGCGAGATCGCCGAGATCTGCGGCGGCACCACGCCCCCCAATGTCACGCATCTGCGCCTGAAGAACCTCAAGACCGGCGCCGAGAGCGAACTGAAGACCGACGGCGTCTTCATCGCCATCGGCCACAAGCCGGCGACGGAGCTGTTTGTCGGCCAGCTCGCCATGAACGAGTCCGGCTATCTCGATGTCGAGGCCGGCACGACCCGGACCAATGTCGAGGGCGTCTTCGCCGCTGGCGACGTCACCGACGAGCATTACCGGCAGGCAGTGACCGCCGCCGGCCTGGGCTGCATGGCGGCTCTCGACGCCGAGCGCTGGCTCGCCGCCAACGCGCTCGACCGCCGTGAAGCAGCGGAATGAAGGCTTTCGCGCAACCCATCACTGACTCTGATGGGTTGCGTCACCAGATTCACGACGAATAACAGAGACTCCCCGTCACACAGGCGTTGACGCACAACGCCTTTATCCCCCATCATGCAAAAAACGCATAACGGGGAGATGCGCGGTGGATTGGGACCGCATTAGAATCTTTTATACGGTCGCGGAGTCAGGCAGCTTCACCAAAGCTGGCGATGTTCTCGGCTTGAGTCAATCGGCCGTCAGCCGCCAGATCGGCGCGCTGGAGCGGGAGCTGCGCGCACCGCTGTTCCATCGCCATACGCGCGGCCTCATCCTCACCGAGCAGGGCGAATTGCTGTGGCGCGCCGCCCGCGAGATGACTCAGCGGCTGGAGCGCACGCGCTCGCAACTCTCCGAGACGCGCGAGCACCCCTCAGGCGAACTTAAGGTCACGGCGACCCGCGGCCTCGGCGGGCACTGGCTGACGCCGCGCCTCTCCGAATTCATGGATCTCTACCCCGACATCCGGGTCGAGCTCATCCTCACCGATGAGGAACTCGACCTGTCGATGCGCGAGGCCGATATCGCCATCCGCCTGCGCCAGCCCCAGCAGCCGGACCTGATCCAGCGCAAGCTCTTCACCGTGCACTTCCACGTCTACGCTTCGCCGGCCTATGTGAAGCGCTTCGGCGAGCCCAAGAGCTACGACGATCTCGACAACCACCGCATCCTGTCCTTCGGCGGCACCTCGCCGTCCTACCTGACGGCGGTGCACTGGCTCGGCACGATGGGACGCGACCAGCGCAACCCGCGGCCGATCCATCTGACGGTCAACAACATCACCGCGATGAAGCGGGCCGTTGATTCGGGCGCTGGCATCGCCGTGCTTCCGGACTACCTGATCGAGACCGGCTCCCCGCTCGTGCAATTGATGCGCGAGACGGAAATGCCGCAGCTCGAAAGCTATCTGGTCTATCCCGAGGAAATGAAGTCGGTCGCCCGCGTCCAGGTCTTCCGCGACTTCCTCATCCAGAAAGCCCAGCGCTGGACCTACTAATTGTGCCGTCACGGCGGAAGAATCGGGCGCCTCACGGCGCCCGTTTTGATTCTGGCGGTTTTGTGACCAAATCGGCATCTCGCATGCGCCAAAATCGAACGGTTCGCCTGAAAACTGTTCAGCAGCGGACAAAAGCTAGGTTTCCAAGGGGCCTGCAACTTTCCCGCGCAGCCCCCATCCTGCAATGAACGCATATTTCTCAATCATTTAGGCTCAAATTAGCGCCATCTGCCCTTCGTTCATGCATCATGCGCATGGCGGACCCAAGATATGTTGCATTGCAAAATGGCAGGTCATGGCCGATATTGAACTCACGGTTGTTCGAAACGGGCTCCGCAATCTCCTCCCGGCGTTGAGTTCGTTTCAGCCGTTCCCCTCTGAGATGTTTGGCGGTTTCGCCAGATGTTTCAAACTTTCAAAGCCGGCTCCCCTCGGGGACGCCGGCTCTTTTTTTACCTGTATGTTACGGCCTTTGCCCGGCTGCGCTCTTTCCGGCATCGCCAAACGGAAAAAGGCGCCGCCCGAAGACGACGCCTTTCGCATGCCGTAATGGCCGCTTCGATCAGGCGGCGAGCTTGCCGGCGATCTTGGCGAAATTGTCGACGAAGCCCTGCAGGAAGCCGCGCGTCGCCTCGTTCGTAATGTTGTGCTGGGCGTCGATCAGATCGTCCTTGAAGGTGACGAAGACCTGGCTGCCGACGACGACCCCGGCAAGATTGGTCAGGATCATCCGCAGCTCGTTCTGCGAGACGGCCGTGCCGACGGCGCCGCCGCTGGTGCCGGTGACGGCGACCGTCTTGCCGGCCCAGGAATTCTTGCCATAGGGGCGCGAGGCCCAGTCGATCGCGTTCTTGAGCACGGCCGGAATCGAACGGTTATGCTCGGGCGTGACGATCAGAATCGCGTCGGCCGCCTCGATCTCGCGCTTCAGGCGCAGGGTGGACTCGGGCCGGTTCGACTCCAGGTCCTGATTGAACATCGGCAGGTCGTCGATCTGGACGAAACTGACGTCGAAAGCGCCCTCACCCAGCTTCGCAAGCGCCTGGGCCAGCTTGCGATTGATCGATTCGCGGCGGTTGCTGCCCACGATGATGGCAAGCTTCAGTTTGGCCATGACAGTCCCCAGTGAGGGTGGAAAGGCCGAAACAGTAGAGGCCGCAACCACGGCCGCGCAAGCAGCGGCGCTGCAAGGGCGGCATTGCGCGATTTCAAGCTGCAGGGCTGGTTAGCGACCGCTCAGTGCCGCCCGGGCCGGGCCACCAGCGGCAGATCGTCGAACAGACTGGGCTCGGCGCTGGTGCGCGCCTTCTCGATGGTCAAGATCCGGAGCTTGATCTCGACACCGCCCTCGGCCGAGAAGCCGCCGGTCTTGCCGCCGGCGGCCAGGATGCGATGGCAGGGCACGATGATCGGCCAGGGATTCTGGCCGAGCGCGACGCCCACCGCCCGCGCCGCGCCGGGATCTCCGATACGCTGCGCCACCTCGCCATAGGTCAGGGTTTCGCCATGCGGGATCGCGAGCGCGACCTCATAGACCTTGCGGTTGAAGTCGGAGACGTTCTCCAGCGCCACCGGCAGATGCGACAGGTCGCGCTTCTCGCCGTCGAACAGCGCGCGGATGCCGGCGACGGCTTCCGCGACGAAGCCCTCGGCTTCCGTCTCATCAGCCTCGGGAAACCGCCGCTCCAGACGCTTGCGAGCGTGCGCCTCATCGCGCTCGGGCAATTGCGCCCCGATGAAGCGCTCGCCTTCCCAGATCACGGCGCAGGGGCCGATCGTGGTCTCGAACAGATGGAAATGCTGATTGGCCATGCTCGACTCGTGTCGTTCCAGCTTGGGATGACATGAGGTCTATCACGGCGACGGCAGGAGACGGCACCCGAAACCTGCCGAGTGCCGTCCTCGCATCGAGCGCCTGCCTCACATGAAGAGCTTCTCGCCCTCCAGCCCCTTGTAGAGCCCAGCGACCTGGTCACCATAGCCGTTATAGATCTGCGTTGGCCGCCGCTCGCGCGAGCCGAGAATCTGCTCGCTCGCCTGGCTCCAGCGCGGATGCGGCACGGCGGGGTTCACATTGGCCCAGAAGCCGTATTCGGAGGCCTGCAGACCCTCCCAGAAGGTCTTCGGCCGCTCGGCGACGAAGCTGATCCTGCGGATCGATTTCACCGACTTGAACCCGTACTTCCATGGCGTGACCAGGCGAATCGGCGCGCCATGCTGCGTCGGCAGCGGCTTGCCGTAGATACCGGTGACGAGCAGCGGGAGTTCGTTCGTGGCCTCCGCGATGGTCAGCCCTTCCGTATAGGGCCAGGGATACCAGCGCTGGCTCTGCCCCGGCGCGACGCGCGGGTTCATGAAGGTCTCGAAGCGGATGTATTTCGCGCCCGAAAGCGGCTTGGCGAGTGCGACGAAGGAAGCGAGCGGGATGCCGGTCCACGGCACGGCCATCGCCCAGGCCTCGACGCAGCGGAAGCGATAGAGCCGCTCCTCGATCGGCAGCTTGCGGATGAGGTCGTCGAAGCCGATCTCGAAGGGCTTCTCGACGAGACCGTCGACCTGGATGCTCCAGGGCCGCGTGGCGAGCCGCCGCGAGGCATCGACGATGTCCTTCGTCATCCCGAACTCATAGAAATTATTGTAGTTGGCCGCGTCGTTTTCCGCGGTCTGCGGCACGCCCAGCACATAGGCGGCATTGCGCTTGGCTGGATAGAGATCGAGCGTCTGCGCCGACACGGCACTTGGCAAAGCGGCGCCCGCGATCAATCCGGCGCCGGCAGTCATCAACTGGCGGCGATTGAGGAACACGCCCTCGGGCGTGGCCTGGCTTTCCGGCATTTCCCAGCCGGCACGGCGCTTGATCAGCATGACGGACATACTCCGTTTTCGCTCGATCGCTGCGCGCCCGTTCGGGCGCGACAACAGTGATCGAGCGATTTGTCATCGCATCGGATTCTCCCGAAAAGTGGCTTCCACTTTTCGGTCCGATGCCATGGGCTCGTTAGGCCACGAAAGCGGGGTCACGGCAATTCACGAGGGAGAGAGACGCGACTTCCCTTCTCCCCTCGGGGGAGAAGGTGGCAGCGCGCAGCGCTGACGGATGAGGGCAGAACCTCTCCAAAACAAGAAAGGGCCGCTCACGCGACCCTTCCCTCATCCGGCGCTACGCGCCACCTTCTCCCGCAAGCGGAGAAGGGAAGATCAGCCGCGCGCTTCCAGCGCCTTGATGATCGCCGCGCCCATTTCGCTGGTCGAAACGGCGTTGGCGCCGGGAGCCGCGATGTCCTTGGTGCGGGTGCCGGAGCCCAGCACGTCGGCGATCGCGCCCTCCAGCTTGTCCGCCGCCTCGCCCGCGCCGAAGGAATAGCGCAGCGCCATCGCAAAGGAGCCGATCATCGCGATCGGGTTGGCGAGGCCCTTGCCGGCGATGTCCGGGGCCGAGCCATGGACGGGCTCGTAGAGCGCCTTGCGCTTGCCGGTGGCAGGATCCTCGGCACCGAGCGAGGCGGAGGGCAGCATGCCGAGCGAGCCGGTCAGCATCGCTGCGACGTCGGAGAGGATGTCGCCGAACAGGTTGTCGCAGACGATGACGTCATACTGCTTCGGCCAGCGCACGAGCTGCATGGCGCAGTTATCGGCCAGCACATGCTCCAGCTCGACGTCCTTGTACTCTGCGGCATGCAGCGCGGTGACCGTCTGCTTCCAGAGCACGCCGGTCTTCATGACGTTGTGCTTCTCGGCCGAGGAGACCTTGTTGCGGCGGGTGCGCGCCAGCTCGAAGGCGACGCGGCAGATCCGGTCGATTTCCGGCGTGGTGTAGAGCTGCGTATCGACGCCGCGCTTGGAGCCGTCCTCCAGCGTGACGATCTCCTTCGGCTCGCCGAAATAGACGCCACCGGTGAGCTCGCGCACGATCAGGATGTCGAGGCCTTCGACGACCTCCGGCTTCAGCGAGGAGGCAGAGGCCAGCGCCGGGTAGCAGATCGCCGGACGCAGGTTGGCGAACAGGCCGAGATCCTTGCGCAGGCGCAGCAGGCCGGCTTCCGGGCGATGCTGATAGGGCACGTCAGCCCATTTGGGGCCGCCGACCGCGCCGAACAGCACGGCGTCGGCCGCCTCGGCCAGCTTCATGTCGCCTTCGGAGATGGCCTGCTTGTGCGCGTCGTAGGCGGCGCCGCCGACAAGGCCCTTCTCGATCTCGAAGGAGCCGAGGCCCTGCTTGCCGAACCAGGAGACGATCTGCTCGACCTGGCCCATCACCTCGGGGCCGATGCCGTCGCCGGGGAGCAGCAGGAGCTTGTGGGTCGCCATGATCGTCGCCTCGCCTTCGCGTGTTTGCGTTGGCGGGTGATTACGGGCGCAAGGCGACGCGCGCAAGCGCCGCGATGCAGCCCTGCCCTGTACGAAGCGTGGCGATGTCAGGCCTTCGGCAGGCGCGCCGTGACCTCGATCTCGACCTTCATCTCGGGCTTCAGCAGCCCGGACACGACATAGATGCCGGCGGCCGGCCTGATCTCGCGGAAGAACTCGCCGCAAACGCCGAGCACCGGCTCGCAATAGCTGCGGTCGGTGACGAAATACTGTGCCCGCGCGACCTGGGCGAGTGAGGAACCCGCCTCCTTCAGCACGGTGCTGATCGTGCGGAAGATGTTGCGCGCCTGCTCGGCCGGATCGTCGGGCAGGATCATCGTGGTGTAGTCGTAGCCGGTCGTGCCGGAGACGAAGACGAGATCGCCATCGATCACGGCGCGCGAATAGCCGAAGCTGCGCTCGAAGGGCGAACCGGTGGAAATCAGGCGGCGCATGAGTTCTCCGAATGAAACGCAGGTCATCCCGGGCGACCGAAGGGAGACCCGGGATCCATGCCGGACCGGTTCAGGCATGAATCCCGGATCGGCGCCGCTATCGCGGCTTGTCCGGGATGACCAAGCCATTCATCCAACGCAGCAGCATACGCCACCCGTTTTCTGCGCGGTCAGACCCGCCCGCCCTTCAGAGCGCGCAGCACCTTCTCACCGGGCCGTCCCGTTTGCGGCATGCCGATCTTCGCCTCGATCTCCTTGATCGCGGCGCGGGTCAGCGAACCGACAGCGCCGTCCGGCTCGCCGACATTGTAGCCGCGCTGGATCAGCAGGCGCTGCAGCTCGCGACGCTGCTCGCGCGAGAGCGGCAGGTCGTCGGTCGGCCAGGCGCCCTGCACGCCCGGCCGCCCGCGAAGGCGATCGGAGAGCAGCGAGATGGCGAGCGCGTAGGAATCCGCGCCATTGTAGCTGTAGGCGGCGTCGTAATTCTTGAAGACGAGGAAGGCTGGGCCGTTGCGCCCCGCCGGCATCAGCAGCCCGGCATTGCCCGAGCCCGTCAGCGCCGAGCCGTCATATTTGACGATGCCGCGCGAAGCCCAGCTCGACACCGGCTGCTTGGGGTTGCGCCCGGTCGGACCGGAATAACCGTTGGGAACGCGGACTTCATAGCCCCAGGTCGCGCCCGTGACCCAGCCGGCCTTGTCCATGAAATTCGCGGTCGAATGCAGCGCGTCGGGAATCGAATCGACGAGATCGCGCCGTCCGTCGCCATCCCCGTCGACGGCAAGCCTCAGATAGGTCGAGGGGATGAACTGGGTGTGCCCGAAGGCGCCGGCCCAGGAGCCGAACAGCCGCTCGGGCCGGACGTCGCCGCGCTGGATGATCTGCAGCGTCGCGATCAGCTCGCCCTTGAAGAAGGCGTTGCGGCGCGGCGCCAGGCAGGCACCGGTCGAGAGCGCCTGCACCAGCGGCATCTTGCCCCGCGCCTTGCCGAAATCGCTCTCCACGCCCCAGACTGCAGCGATGGTGTGGCGGTCGACGCCGAAGCGCTGCTCGGCCGCCGCGAGGGTCGAGGCATGCTGGCGCATCATCGCGCGCCCTTCCGCCACCTTCTCCTCGTCGACGAGCGTGCCGAGATAGTCCCAGATCGGAGTCTTGAACTCCGGCTGGTTGTTCATGGCTTCGATGACCTTCATGTCCGGCTCGACGCCAGCCATGGCCCGATCGAAGGTCGCGCCCGAGACGCCCTTGGCGGCAGCCGCTGATTTCAACCCGGCCAAGCAGGACTGGAAGCCGCTCTGCGCCGAAGCGGCAGAGGCGAGGAGGATGAGTGGCAAGGCCAGTGTGATTGCGCGCATGGTCTCCACCGAATCGCAGAATTTGCGCAAAACTAGGGCGTTGCCGTTAACGGAAGTTAATCATGGCGCATCTGGCGATGCGCGACCGAATCCCGCTATGGGAGGCGGCCTCACCCGGAACCCACCCCGTGCCCCTCTCCGTCGAACTCCTCGGTTTCGTCGCCGCCGCGCTGACCAGCCTGTGCTGGCTGCCGCAGACCTGGCGCACGCTGCGCACGCGCGATGCCCGCGCCATCTCGTTATGGACGCAGATCCTGCTGGCATGCGGGACGGTGCTCTGGCTGGTCTACGGCGTCCAGATCCTGTCCTGGCCGGTCATCGTCGCCAATGCGCTGACCCTGCTGCTCGTGCTGGCCATCATCACCATGAAGCTGCGTTTCGGCTGAACGCCCAAGCACCTCCACACCATCGCGAAGAAGGCTACCGGCATGCCCTCGCTCTCCATGGCCCATCTCCTGCCGATCGTGATGCTGTTCGGCTCGAACATCTTCATGACCTTCGCCTGGTACGGGCATCTCAGCTACAAGAGCACCGCGATCTGGCTCGCCATCCTCGCGAGCTGGATGATTGCGCTGCCCGAATACATGCTGGCCGTGCCCGCCAACCGCATCGGCTCCGCCGTCTATTCCGCCGCCGAGCTGAAGACGATGCAGGAGGTGATCACGCTCACCGTCTTCGCCGGCTTCTCGGTGTTCTGGCTCAAGGAATCGCTGACCTGGAGCCATGCCGTCGGCTTCGCCCTGATCGCGGCCGGCGCCTTCTTCATCTTCCACGCCAAGGCCTGAGCGCCACGCGTCACTTTCCCTTCGACAGGACGACTGCCTTGCAAAAGACGGCACTGCTTCTCTGCGGCCTCGTGCTCGCCCCCACCGCAGCCCTCGCCGGCCCGACCTGCAGTCCCAGCGACGACAAGGCGCGCATCCTCTCCGGTCCCTCGGCAAGCGCTGTCCATCGCAGCTGGCAGGGCGGCAAGCAGGTCGGCTATGGCTGGTCGCTCCAGGTCGAGCGCAGCGCTCATGACGCCGCCGGCACCGAATATTATGTCGGCGACCTCTACGACGCCAATGGCAGCCTCGCCACGCGCAAGGTCTTCGTCATCGAACGCGAATGGGATTGCGGCCCCTGATCGGCAGCTAGCGGGCCGGCCTCACCCGCAGCACCTTCCCGTCGGCATCGTCGCTGAGCAGATAGAGGAAACCGTCCGGCCCCTGCACGACGTCGCGAATGCGCGCGCCGATATCGGTCAGCAGGCGCTCCTCGCCCGTCACCTTCTCGCCCTCGGTCGAGAGCCTGACCAGCATCTGCCCGGCCAGCGCCCCGACGAAGAGCGAGTTCTTCCAGGCGGGCCAGGCCGCGCCGGTATGGAAGGCGGCGCCGGATGGCGCGACCGACGGGTCCCAGTAGAACAGCGGCTGCTCCATACCGGGCTTCGACGTGCCCTCGCCGATTTTCGCGCCGGAATAGTCGACGCCGTAGGTAATGACGGGCCAGCCATAGTTCAGCCCCGCCTTGGGCGTGTTGACCTCGTCGCCGCCGCGCGCCGCGTGCTCGGCCGTCCAGAGCTGCCCGGTATCGGGATGCAGCGCTGCGCCCTGCACGTTGCGATGGCCGATCGACCAAATCTCGGGAGCCCAACCCTCCTTTTTCGGGTTATCGGCCGGCGTTGCCCCATCCGGCCTGATGCGGATGACCTTGCCGAGATGATTGGCGGGATTTTGCGCCTGGTCGCGCTGGCTGTAGCGATCGCCCACCGTGACGAAGAGCGCGCCCGTCCGGTCGAAGACCAGACGCGAGCCGAAATGCAGGTTGGAATTGATCGCCGGCAATTGCCGGAAGATCACCTCGACAGCGGTCAGCGCCGTGCCCTGCTCGTTCAGGCACCCGCGCGCAACGCTGGTGCCGCTGCCGCCGGAGCGCGGCTCGGAAAAGGAGAGATAGACGAGGCGGTTCTGCGCGAAAGCCGGATCGAGCGCGAGGCCGAGCAGCCCCCCCTGCCCGCGCGCCGCAACGCTCGGCACCCCGTTGATCGGCCGCGAGAGCTTGCCGTCTTTCTCGGCGAGCCGAAGCCGCCCCGGCCGCTCGGTGACCAGCATGCGCCCGTCCGGCAGGAAGGCGAGGCCCCAGGGATTTTCGAGACCCGTCGCAACGGTCTCGACCGTTAACTCGCCGGCACTGGAAGGATAGCGCTTCTGGGCCGATGCCGGCAGCGCCGGGCTCGCGAGCGCCAGCATCGTTCCGAGCAAACCCACCAGTCCCAATCGCAGCATCACGCTCTCCTCGTTCCACTCGGCCCCTGACCGGAGATAGAGGGGAACGCCGCGGATCACCAAGCCGTTGCGGCCAACTCACGACGAAGTGAGACGATCGGTTGGCTTTCGTCGAGCGTGACATCGGCCTCCGTCACCGGCTGGCCGGCAGCAACGTCGCGGCTGAGCCTCACGCCATGGGCGAGGCCGATCGGCAAGGCACGCCGCGCCCTGCTCTCGGCCGCCGGCATCAACCGGCCATAGACGGTGTACCCGCCCTCGCCATCGAGCATCTCGCCAGCCTTGAGCGCACGTTTCGCCACCGCGACCGCATCGCCGCGCCAGCCGCGCGTCGTGCCGGTCGGTTCGGCCCGCAACACCGCGTTCAGCGCAGAAATGGAGAGCTCGAGCCCGATCAGATGGAAGGGCTTGTACATCGCCGCATAGCGGCCGGTCGCATCGGTCGGCAGGCCGTACTGCTTGAAGCAGGCGGCGGCATAGTCGTTCGGCGCCTTCAGCACGACATAGACGCCCCAGCGCAGGTCCCGGAAGACCGGCCGCCCGTCGCGCTCCAGCGAGGACACCACCTCGACCATCCCGTCGCGCTCCAGTTGCCCACCGACCGCGCGCGGCCGCAGCACATGGGCGAGATCGTCGACGCCGCAAGGCGGAAAGGCGAGCCCGGCCTCCGGCACGTCGAGATCGCAGGCATTGGCGATCGCCGCCATCTCGATCGCCGACTTGGTGCCGTCGAGGAAGGAATTGAACATCTGCGGGTTCATGCCGCCGGCCTTGGCCGCTTCCGGCGTCAGGCCGTAATGGGTCCAGACATCGTCCGGCGTGACCTCGTGGTATACTGGCAGGTACTTGGTGCCCTTGCCCGCTGCCGCGACGGTGAAGCCGGTGGCGCGCGCCCAGTCGACCATCTCGCAGACCAGCGCCGGCTGGTCGCCATAGGCCATGGAATAAACCACGCCGGCCGCTTTCGCCCGCTGCGCCAGCACCGGCCCGACCAGCACGTCGGCCTCGACATTGACCATCACGACATGGCGCCTGGCCTCGATCGCGGCCAGCGCATGACGTGCGCCCGCGGCAGGGTGGCCCGTCGCCTCCAGCACGACCTCGGCGCCGTCCGCTCGTGCGGCCTGCGCGCCGTCATCGACGAAGCGCGTCCGCGCGATCCGCGCCTCGTCCCAGCCGACGGTGCGGCAGGCCGCCTTGGCCCGCTCGGGATCGAGATCGGCGATGACCGCGACCTCCAGGCCCTCGATATGCGGCACCTGCGACAGGAACATCGAGCCGAACTTGCCGGCGCCGATCAGCGCCGCGCGCACGGGCTTCCCTGCCTCGCGGCGAGCGGCGAGCTTGGGCATCAGGTTCATGGGGCAGGCTCCCGCGCATCACACCCCACAGCCCTCATCCTGAGGAGCGCTCCATAGGAGCGCGTCTCGAAGGATGCTTCAGGAAGCTGCGGAGATCACTGGACCATCCTTCGAGGCGGCCGCTGACGCGGCCTCCTCAGGATGGGGGCTGAGCGAATGTCTCGCGTTATTCCGGCTTCACGCCGGCATCAGCGATGATCTGCTTCCAGGTCGCGATTTCCTGGGTGTGGTAGGGTTTGAACGCCACGGGATCGCGCACCTTGAGCGTGAAGCCGAGCTTCAGGATTGCCTCGCGCGTCTCAGGCTTGTTCAGCGAGGCGAGAACCGCCTTGGAGAGCGTGTCGAGCACGGCATCCGGCGTCTTGGCCGGGGCGAAGAAGGCGGCCCAGGAATCGGCGTCGGCATTGCTGACCCCCTGCTCGCGCAGCGTCGGGATATCCTTGGCGCGCGGATTGCGCTCGGGGCTTGCCAGGGCCAGCGCCCGCAGCGTGCCGGAATTGATCTGCTCCAGCACGCTCGGCAGCGTCGAGTTGGCGATGTCGATGCGGTCGGCGACGATCTCCTGTACCAGCGGCGCCGCTCCCCTAAAGGGCACGTGCGTCATCTTGATGCCGGTCCGCTGCATGAACAGCTCCATCGCCAGATGCGAGCCGGAGCCGACGCCGGTCGAGCCGTAGTTGAGCTTTCCCGGCTCGGCCTTGGCGAGCGCGATCAGCTCCTGGATGTTCTTCACCGGCAGGCCGTTGCGCACGACGAAGGCGTGCTCGAAGGCGCCGACGCCGGCGAGTGGCGCGAAATCCTTGACCGCGTCGTAGCCCGGCTCCTTCAGCAGGAACATGTTGTTGCCATGCGTCTGGTTGTTGCCGAAGACGATGGTGTAGCCATCGGCCGCGCCATGGGCGACTGCGCGGGTGCCGACCGCGCCCGAGGCGCCGGCGCGGTTGTCGACCACGACGTTATGCCCGAAGGCGACCGTGAGGTCCTGCGCCACGAAGCGCGCGATGGCATCCGTCGGCCCGCCCGCCGGATAGGGCACGACCAGCGTGACGACCTTGCTGGGGAAGCCCTGGGCCCGGACGATCGACGGAGCGAAGACGGCGCCGGCCATCAGGCCGAGCGTGGAACGGCGGGTCAACGACATGGACTTCCTCCCGGACGCCCGCCTGAATGGCAGGCCTGCTTTGCGGCGAGATTTACGGGCAAAGGCGCCATGCGTCCAGCAATGCCAAAGTCATAACGACCAGCGCGACAACACCCGCCACTCCCGTCATTGCGAGCGAAGCGAAGCAATCCAGGGAGACTAGGCTGATCGTCTCACCCAGTTCCCCTGGATTGCTTCGTCGCTTCGCTCCTCGCAATGACGGCTTATACCGACCCGAGGGCCTCTATCCACTGAGCCCCGCCCGCTTCAGGCGCTGGATCGCGAGATCGAGCGCCTGCAGGAAGGCCGAGCGGTCCTTCAGCGAGAACGGCTTCGGCCCGCCCTGCACGGTGCCCATCGCCCGCAGATCCTCCATCATGTCGCGGGTCGCCAGTGCCATGCCGATCGAGGCCTCGGTGAAGGGCTTGCCGGTCGGCCCGATGACGTCGGCACCGGCCTTGATGCAGCGATCGGCGAGCGGAATGTCGGCCGTGATCACGATAGCACCGCGCGAGACCCGTTCCGCGATCCAGTCATCGGCCGCGTCGAAATTGCCGGGCACCGTCACGCGCTCGATCCAGGGCTCGCGCGGCACGTTGAGAAAGCTGTTGGCGACGACGAAGACGTGCAGGCGGTGGCGCCCGGCGACGCGATAGACCTCGTCCTTCACCGGACAGGCGTCGGCATCGACATAAACAGCGATCGGACCGGCAGCGTTCGTCATGGACCGGCCTTCGCATGCCCGGAGCGCAAGGGCAAACCGCCCTGAATTCATGACGTTTCTGCCAGACATCAATCAGTTGCGCTTGCGATCATCGCCGTCGAGTCATAAACCTCGCCCGCGCCTTGTTCCGGCGCGCAACCTTCCGCCTCCCCGGAGATCAGTCCCATGGCCTTTCTTGCCGATGCCCTGAAGCGCGTGAAGCCGTCCGCGACCATCACGATCACGCAGAAGGCCCGCGACCTGAAAGCCCAGGGCAAGGACGTGATCTCGCTCTCCGTCGGCGAGCCCGATTTCGACACGCCGGACAATATCAAGGAAGCCGCGATCTCCGCGATCAAGCGCGGCGAGACCAAGTACACCCCGGTCTCCGGCATCCCGCAGCTGCGCGAGGCGGTCGCCCGCAAGTTCAAGCGCGAGAACGGCCTCGACTACAAGCCGAGCCAGACCATCGTCTCGACCGGCGGCAAGCACGTCATCTACAACGCCCTGCTCGCCACGCTGAACCCGGGCGATGAGGTCATCTGCGTTTCGCCCTACTGGGTTTCCTACCCTGAGATGGTCGCGCTCTGCGGGGGCACGCCGACCTATGCCGAGACCTATCTCAAGAACGACTTCAAGCTGCAGCCGGAAGACCTCGAGAAGGCCATCACCCCGAAGACCAAGTGGGTGATCCTGAACTCCCCGTCGAACCCGTCCGGCGCCGCCTACAGCCATGCCGAGATGAAGAAGCTCACGGATGTGCTGATGCGCCATCCGCATGTCTGGATCCTCACCGACGACATGTACGAGCACCTCGTCTATGGCGATTTCACCTTCGTCACCCCGGCGCAGGTCGAGCCCGCCCTCTACGAGCGCACGCTGACCATGAACGGCGTCTCGAAATCCTATGCCATGACCGGCTGGCGCATCGGCTACGCCGCCGGTCCGCAGCACCTGATGAACGCCATGGACCTCGTCCAGGGCCAGCAGACCTCCGGCACCTCGGCGATCTCGCAATGGGCCGCTGTCGAGGCGCTCGACGGCACGCAGGAGCATATTCCGGTCTTCAAGAAGGCCTTCGAGCGCCGTCGCGACCTCGTCGTCTCCATGCTGAACCAGACCCGCGGCCTGAAGTGCCCGGTGCCGGAAGGTGCGTTCTACGTCTACCCGGACTGCTCGGCCCTGATCGGCAAGACCATGCCGAACGGCAAGAAGATCGAGACCGACGAGGACCTCGTCATGGGCCTGCTGGAGACAGAAGCGGTCGCGGCCGTACACGGCTCGTCCTTCGGCCTCGGCCCCAACTTCCGCATCTCCTACGCCACCTCGGACGAGAAGCTGGAAGAGGCCTGCCGCCGCATCCAGCGCTTCTGCGCCGAGCTGCGCTGAGCATCATGACCAAAGGCGCCGCAACGCGCCGGATCGTTCTGGCCGGGAGCTTCATGCTCCCGGCCTCTTTCGTTTTCGGACAATCGGCGGCGACGCTGTCGCCCCGCGAGGCCCATGAGGCGGCGCAGGCGAAGCGCATCCTGCTCGTCGATATCCGCAATGCGCAGGAATGGGCCGATACCGGCCTGCCGCGAGGTGCCTTGCCTCTCGATGTCGATGCGCCGGCCTTCGAGGTCAGGATCGCGGGCTTGCGTCTCGATCATCCCGGCAAGCGCATTGTCCTGATCGATCGCACGGGCGCACAAGCGGTTGCTGTGGCGCAGAAGCTGGCTGGGCGCGGCTGGCGCGATCTCGCCGGCGTGCGCGGCGGCATGCTTGGGCCGGGTGGCTGGCTGGCAGAGAAGCTGCCGGTCTCGGAGTATCGTTAGCACCCTTCTCCCCTTGGGGGAGAAGGTGGCAGCGCGAAGCGCTGACGGATGAGGGAAGACTGGTGCTAACGGCCCTCATCCGTCTGCTTCGCAGACACCTTCTCCCCCAAGGGGAGAAGGGAAAGAAGGTCCGGCCGCCGCTCCCGCGTGATCCGCTCCGCCTCAGCCCTCCGCCATTTCGCGATGCGGGCGTGGTCGCCGGAGAGCAGCGCCTCGGGCAGCCCCCTGCCTTCCCATTCACGCGGGCGGGTATAGTGCGAGTATTCCAGCAAGCCGTTCTCGAAGCTCTCGTCCTCGCCCGAGGCGACCTTGCCCATGACGCCAGGGATCAATCGCACGCAGGCATCGAGCAGCGTCAGCGCCGCCATCTCGCCGCCGGAGAGGATGTAATCGCCGATCGAAACCTCGATCAGGTTGCGCCCCTCGATCACACGCTCGTCGACGCCCTCGAAGCGCCCGCAGACGATGACGAGGCCGGGCCCCTCCGCCCAATCGCGGACCTGTTCCTGCTTGAGCGGCCGCCCGCGCGGCGACATCAGCAGGCGCGGGCGATCGTCATCCGCCGGCACCGCCGCATCGATCGCCGCCGCCAGCACGTCGCAGCGCAGCACCATGCCGGCACCGCCGCCGGCCGGATTGTCGTCGACATTGCGATGGCGGCCGATGCCGTGCTCGCGGATCTGGTGGGTATCGAGCGACCACAGCCCCTTGCGCAACCCCTCGCCCGCCAGCGAGATGCCGAGCGGCCCCGGAAACATCTCCGGATAGAGCGTCAGGATCGAGGCGCGGAAGGGCATGGTCCACCTTGACTTGAGGCAATCGCTTCCAGCCTGTCATCCTGGGCGGAGCGCAGCGCAGACCCGGGATCCATTCCGGAACGGTTCAGGCATGGATCCCGGATCGGCGCCGCTGACGCGGCTTGTCCGGGATGACCCGCAATTGGAGAAGACGAACTAACTGAAGCGCAGCGCAGGCAAACCGTCCAGCGCCGTGAAATCGCCAGCCGAAGCGATCAGGTTGTCATAACCCGCAAAGCCCTCGGGACCGAGCATGGTGAGCAGCGCCACGGCGCGCATGCCGGCGCGACGCGCCGCCTCGACGCCGAGCGGCGCATCCTCGAAGACGATGCAATCGGCGGGGTCGACCTTCATCCGCTCGGCCGCTGCCAGGAACATGTCCGGATGCGGCTTGCCACGAAAACCCTGGCTCGGCGAGACAATGGTCGCGAAGCGCTGGCGCAAGCCGAGCGTATCCAGCACCACCTCGATATTGGCCGGCGGGGCCGCTGTCCCGACGGCCATCGGCACGCCCGCCGCCTCGGCCCGTGCGATCAGTTCCAGGAAACCGGGAGTCGCGGCAACATGCGGCAGATAGGCTTCCCGATAGAGCGCCTCCTTGGCGTCGCTCATCGCGTCAAGCTCGGCCACCGTCGCCTGCGGGAAATAGGAGGCGATGATCTCGTTGCCGGCCATGCCGGCTGTGCGTGCGGCAAAGGTGCCGCGATCGAAGGGCAATGCGTTGCTGACGTGCCAGCTCTCCCAGGCATCGTCATGGAAGCGCATGTTGTCGACGATGGTGCCGTCCATGTCGAAGATCAGCGCGCGGGCCGGCCTATTGCTTGTCATCGTCGGGCTCGAACAATCCCAATGGAGGCTCGGCCTCGATCCGGCGTGCGGCGATATCGATGCGCGGCGCGAACGCCTTGGTGAAGGGCATCAAGACGAAACGTCCGTCCGGCGTCTTGATATCGAGCAGGTCGCCGGCCCCGTAATTCTCGACCATGGTGACGGTGCCGAGCACGGCGCCGTCCGGCCCGACCACGCTGCAGCCGATCAGGTCGGCATGCAGGAACTCGTCTTCGTCCGCATCCGCGGAGAGCTTGTCGCGGGCGACGAAAAGTTCGGTCCCGTTCAACGCCTCGGCCTGCTCGCGCGTCGTCACGCCCTCGAGGCGGGCGACGACCACTTCCTTGGCCGGGCGGATATCGGTGATTTCGTAACTGCGGCCCTTGCTGTCGGTCAGCGGGCCGTAATCGGCGATCCCGAGGGGATCGCCGGTGAAGGTCTTGATCCTGACCTCGCCGCGCACGCCATGCGGCGCGCCGACGATACCGAGCAGGATGAGGTCACTCATGTCAGCACGCCATGCCCGGCCTTGAGCCGGACATCTCCTTGAGAAAACGCTCGGGCCGAGGCTGCGCCCCGCCCGAGATCGACGTGCCGACGATCAGGCTCACGCCTCGGCGGCTTCTTCAGCGGCCGGAGCAGCGGCCTTCTCGGCCTTCTTCTCGGCGCGCTCCTTGGCCTTCTCGCCGGGAACAGCCTTGTTCGGGTTGTTGCGGGCAGCGCGCTTGACGAGGCCGGCAGCGTCAAGGAAGCGCAGGACGCGGTCGGTCGGCTGGGCGCCCTTGGCGAGCCAGGCCTGGACCTTCTCGAGGTCGAGCACGACGCGGTCGGCGGCGTCCTTGGCCTTCATCGGATCATAGGAGCCGATCTTCTCGATGAAGCGGCCATCGCGCGGCGAGCGCGAGTCGGCAACGACGATGCGGTAGTAGGGGCGCTTCTTGGCGCCGCCGCGGGTCAGGCGAATCTTGAGGGACATGGGTCTTCTCCGGTCAGGTTTGGTTTTGGTTCAGTGTTTCGCAGGCGTGGCGGCCGGATGCCGGTAGATGCCGACCTCGGTGCCACGGATCACGAAGGGTTTCTCGAAGCGCGCGCCGAGACGCTCGGCGACGCGGATCGAGGGTCGGTTATCGGGGTGCACCAGGCTCATCAGCGTGGTCCACCCCAAGTCGCGATAGGCATAGTCACGGGCGCGCAGCGCGGCCTCGGTCGCAAAGCCGCGACCATGCTCGCCCGCAAACAGGCTCCAGCCGATCTCCGGCTCGGGCCAGCCTTCCGGCGAAAGCAGGCCGCACCAGCCGACGAGCCGGCCGTCGTCCTTCGCCTCCAGTGCCCAAAGGCCGTGGCCGCGCAAGGTCCAATGGCCGGCCATGCTGGACAGACGCCGCCACGAATCCTCGCGGCTGCTGGCGCCGCCGACATAGCGCGTGAGTTCCTCGTTGCCGAAGAACTGCGCGAGCACGTCGAAATCGGCGGCCGTCCAGCCGCGCAGCCGCAACCGCTCTGTTTCCAGAACGGGAATCACTTCTTCTTGCCCCCGAACGGGTTGCCCAGGCCGGGCAAGCCGCCGCCGCCGAGGCCCGGCAGCTTCGGCATCATCCCGGCCGGCGGGGTCACGCCCTTCGGCAGGCCGGGGAAACCGCCCGGCGGCATCGACGGCAGGCCGCCGCCCGCGCCGAGCTGCTTCTGCAATTCCGCGAGCTGGGCCGGGTCCATCTTCGAGGGATCGGGCATGCCGGCCGGCAGGCCGCCGCCGAGCCCGAACATCGAGCCCAGCTTGCCGAGCATGCCGCCCTTCTGCTTGGCCATCATCTTCATGGCATCGGCCATGCCACGATGCATTTTCAGCAGCTTGTTGATCTGCTCGGCCGTGGTGCCGGAGCCGGCCGCGATGCGCTTCTTGCGGCTGTTCTTGAGCAGGTCGGGGTTCTTGCGCTCGGCCGCCGTCATCGAGTCGATCGCGGCGATCATGCTCTTGAACATCTTGTCGCCGACGCCGGCATTCGCGAGCTGCGACTGGGCCTGCTTCATGCCGGGCAGCATGCCCATCACACCGCCGATGCCGCCCATCTTCTCCATCTGCTGGAGCTGCGCGCGCATGTCGGAGAGATCGAACTGCCCCTTGGCCATGCGCTGTGCGGTGGCCTGGGCCTGCTCGGCATCGATCGTCTGCGCCGCCTTCTCGACGAGCGAGACGATGTCGCCCATGCCGAGGATACGGTTGGCGACGCGCGAGGGATGGAACTCGTCGAGCTCGTCGACCTTCTCGCCGATACCGACGAGCTTGATCGGCTTGCCGGTGACGGCACGCATCGAGAGCGCCGCACCGCCGCGCGAATCGCCGTCCATGCGGGTCAGCACGATGCCGGTCAGGCCGACGCGGGCATCGAAGGCGCGCGCCGTGTTGACGGCGTCCTGACCGGTCAGCGCGTCGGCGACGAGCAGAACTTCGTGCGGATTCGTCGCGGCCTTGACCTCGGCGACCTCGGCCATCAGCGTGTCGTCGAGCGTCACGCGGCCGGCGGTGTCGAGCATCACGACGTCGTAGCCGCCGAGGCGGGCGGCCTCGACCGCGCGCTTGGCGATCTGCACGGCCGACTGGCCGGCGACGATCGGCAGCGTCTGCACGCCGACCTGGCTGCCGAGAATGGCGAGCTGTTCCATGGCGGCCGGGCGTCGCGTATCGAGCGACGCCATCAGCACCTTCTTCTTGTGGCGCTCGGTCAGGCGCTTGGCGATCTTCGCGGTCGACGTCGTCTTGCCGGAGCCCTGAAGGCCGACCATCAGGACCGGAACCGGCGGCACGGCATCGAAATTGATGCCCTCGCCCTCGCCGCCCAGCGTCTCGATCAGGACGTCATTGACGATCTTGATGACCTGCTGGCCGGGCGTGATCGACTTCAGCACCTCGGCGCCGACGGCGCGCTCGCGCACCTTGTCGGTGAAGGACCGGACAACCTCGAGCGCGACGTCGGCCTCGAGCAGCGCGCGGCGAACCTCGCGGAGCGCCGCGTTGACGTCCTCCTCGGTCAGCGAACCCCTGCGGGTCAGCCCCGAGAGGATGCCGGAGAGCCTGTCGCTCAGCGTGCCGAACATGCGGACCTGCCTGCCTCAAGGAGCCTTCAGCACCGAGCCTCATCGCCAAGCGGTTTCGCGCCCGAGGGCGCAATCGCGCTGTCGGGCGTTGACCTCCGGGCTCATGAAAGCGGCTTGCGCGGCCCGGTCGGCGGATGTGGTTTCGGCGATGTCGGCGAAACGGATGCGGTCTTAAAGCGGAAGACTGTGGCGAAAGTCAAGTTTTGGGGGCGGGCAGGCGCTGGAAATGGCGCTCAGGTTGCGCGACAGCTCTCTTCCAAGCATTGCTGGGCGGTTCGATTCATCATCAAGGGACCGACGATGCACTTTTCCGCCCTTCGCAGCCTGCCTCTCGCCGCCGGCCTCGTGCTCGCCAGCCTCGCCCCGGCACTGGCCCAGCCCTGCGCCAGCAACTTCAAGGTCGACGGCGTGCCGATGGTGACCGGGCTGAGCTACCGCACCTGGGACCTCATCCCCAACCGCCAGCCAGCCGCCGTGCTGAGCGATCTCGGTGCCGCCGTTTCGGCGGAGGGCTTCGCCGATATGCGCATCGACAAGGCGACGAGCGCCGTCGTCGCCATCCAGGAGACCTCCGGCTCCGGGCGCCCGCAGACGCTGCGCATCACCGCCCGCAAGAACGGCAAGGGCACCCGCGTCGATGCGGTCTTCGTCGTCCAGGCCGGGCAGGTCGCGCCGGAAGACTATGTGCGCAAGGCGTTCTGCCGCGTGATCGGCGGCGCACGCAGCTAAACCGCGGAAATCGCGCGGCCCCAGAAAGGCCCTGATCGGGCGGCATCGCTGCGGCCCGATTCGCAAACGTGCCGGCCCATGACACTGAAACCCGCCTCGATCCTGCTGGCCCTGTCCGTCCTGCTCGCGGCCTGCGCCGGCGATCCGCGTCGCGAAGGCCCGCTTGACCCGCGCATGGTCGATAAGGTCGCGGCCGTCTCGCTCGATCCGGCCCAGGCCGGGCGCATCCTCAATGCCTATCGCGCGAGTCAGGGCCTCGGCCCGGTCAGGCCCGATCCGCGCCTGATGGCGATGGCGCAGCGCCAGACCGATGCCATGGTCGCGAAGAACGCCCTGTCGCATGATGCCGGCGGCAACTTCACCGCCCGCATCCATGCCGCCGGTGTCGACAGCGCGCGGGCGGCGGAGAATCTCGGCGGCGGCTATTTCTCGGTCGAGGAAGCCTTCGATGGCTGGCGCAAGTCGCCGGGCCATGACGCGAACCTGCGCATGAAGGAAGCGACCCGCTACGGCATCGCGCTCTCCAAGGACCCGCGCACCAGCTACCGCGTCTGGTGGGCGCTGGTCATCGCGGCCGAACCGGAGGTTCGCCGCGAGATGGCGGCACAAGGCGCTGGCCCCGCGATGGTGTTCGGCAACAACCCGCCCCCGGTGCGCTGACCCCTTTACAAACACCCGCTTCTGGTGATGGCTCTGGTCTTTAGCGGAGCCATCACCATCATGACCTTCGAAGCCTGGATCGCCTTCACCGCCGCCACCGCCGTCCTTCTGGTCATTCCCGGACCGACGATCCTTCTCGTGATTTCCTATGCGCTCGGCCAGGGCTGGCGCACCGCCTTCCCGATCGCCGTCGGCGTCGCGCTCGGCGATTTCACCGCGATGACGCTCTCGATGCTCGGCGTCGGCGCCCTGCTCGCCACCTCCGCCCTGGTCTTCACCACGCTGAAATGGATCGGCGCGGCCTATCTGATCTGGCTCGGCATCAAGCTCTTCCGCGCCGGCGGCACGCTCGACGCCAAGCCACGCGAGGATGCCGCTCCCGGCTGGAAGATGCTCGGCCATGCCTGGCTGGTCACGGCGCTGAACCCGAAGAGCATCACCTTCTTCGTCGCCTTCCTGCCCCAGTTCCTGGACACCAAGGGAGATTTCTGGACGCAGATGCTGATCTTCGAGGCGACCTTCATCACGCTCGCCTTCGCCAATGCCATGGGCTACGCGCTGATCGCCTCGCGGGCACGGGCCGTGGTCAGCAATCCCCGCGCGATCGGCATGTTCAACAAGGCCGGCGGCACGCTGCTGATCGGCGCCGGTGTCGCGACGGTCGCGATCCGCTCCGGCAGCAACTGACGCCGATCATGTCGAGCAAGGACGACCGGACGCTCGGCTTCTATGCCGAGGAAGCCAGCGTTTATGCAGGCCGCGACCGGCTGGCCGAGCACAGCCGCATCGATCCCTTCGTCGCTAGGCTCAGGCCCGGCGCGCGGATTCTCGAACTCGGCTGCGGCGGCGGGCAGGACAGCGAGGAGATGCTGCGGCGCGGCTTCGACGTCGTGCCGACGGACGGCTCCCCGGAGCTGGCGGCGCAAGCCCAACAGCGGCTCGGCCGTCCGGTCGGCGTCCTGCTCTTCGAGGACCTGGAGGACGTCGCGGCCTATGATGGCGTCTGGGCGCATGCCTGCCTGCTGCACGCGCCGCGCCCGGCCCTGCCCGGCATCATCGACAGGATTCATCGCGCCATGCGTCCGGGCGGCGCCCTCTACGCCAGCTTCAAGGCCGGTGAGGCCGAGGGGCGCGACGGGCTCGGCCGCTATTTCAACTATCTCTCGTCAGCCGAGTTGCGCGCGGCCTTCGGCAACGGCGCTCGCTGGCAGTCCCTGACGATCGATGAGGATACCGGCTCCGGCTACGACCGCCAGCCGACACGCTGGCTTCACGCCTTGGCGATCAGATCGCCGGAGCCTTGACGGAAAGTCGCGGCGGCTTACCTCTTTTCACCATGACCCGCCGCAAGCTTCTCTCCTTCGTCGGCCTCGGTGCGCTGCTGGCTTCGACCGGCGCCGCCTGGGGCGCGATCTCCCGCTCCCGCAATCCCTATTATCAGGGGCCTGTCAGCGACCATTTCAACGGGCTCGTCTTCAGCGACGGCCGCCCGGTGACCAAGGGCCTCGCCGATGTGCTCCGCTGGCAGACCGGCAAGCGCGAGCGCGAGGCCTTTCCCCTCGCCTATCAGGCGCCGCCGCAGGACAAGCCCCCGGCCAGCGTCGAGGGCGTCCGGATTGTCCATCTCGGCCACGCCTCCTTCCTCTATCAGGTCGCGGGCCTGAACTTGCTGATCGACCCCGTCTATTCGCTCCGCGCGAGCCCCTTCTCCTTCATCGGCCCGAAGCGCGTGAATGCGCCGGGCGTCGCCTTCGCCGACCTGCCGAAGATCGACGCGGTTCTGGTCACGCATAACCATTACGACCATCTCGACATCGAGACGCTGGCGCTGCTGCATGCCAAAGACCGGCCGCGCATGATCATGCCACTCGGCAACGACTCGATCGTCCGGGCCCGCATCCCCGATGCCCGCGCCGAAGCACATGACTGGAACGACCGGCTTACGCTCTCGGACAAGGTCACGGTCACGCTGGTGCCGAGCTACCATTGGTCGGCGCGCGGCGCCTTCGACCGGCGCATGGCGCTGTGGTGTTCCTACATCCTCGAGACGCCGGCCTCGAAGATCTTCCATATCGGCGATACCGGCTACCATGACGGCTCGCTCTACGAAGAGCTCGGAGGAAAACACGGCCCGTTCGACCTCGCCGTGCTGCCGATCGGCGCCTATGAGCCGCGCTGGTTCATGTCCGACAACCACATGAACCCCGACGAAGCCGTGAAGGTCATGCTGGCGCTACGGGCGAAGCAGGCGATCGGTCACCACTGGGGCACGTTCCAGCTCACCGACGAAGGCGTCGAGCGCCCGCCCGAGGCGCTGAAGGCCGCTCTCGCAGAAGCCGGCCTGCCGGAAGAGCGCTTCAGGCCGATGCGGCCGGGGTTGAGCTGGAGTGCGTGACGCTCCTTGTCATTCCGGGGCGGCGCATCGCGCCGAACCCGGACCCCACGACTGGGTGCGACCTCAAGAAATCAAACCGAGTAAAGTCTCGCCCGGTCGTGGGTTCCGGGTTCGATCCTACGGATCGCCCCGGAATGACAACGAGAACTACTTCGGCTGGACGTAGACGTTGATCTCGAGGTTCGGATCGCCGGGGTCCTTGAGGTCGCTGACATATTCTTCGAGGAACGCGTCCTTCACAGCGATGCTCTTGGCCTCGAGATAAGCCGTGATCGTCTCGTAGGTGGAATCGATGTCGTCATAGGGCGCGACATGCTGGAAGCGCAGCGCCCTTCCGGCCGGTGAAGCGCTCAGCTTCACCCCAGGCCCCAATGCAGGAGGCGGGCTCCCGGCCGGCAGCGCAACGGGCAGCATCGCCTCGAAACGAAAGCCGTCATCGGTCGTCTCGACGAAGAGCGACAACGGCCGGCCGGCGACCGGCAGGCCCGCCTTCTGCGCCTCTGCACGCAAGGCGTTGAAGCTCTCCGACAACCTCTGAAAGCCCTGGTCCCAGCTGGCCTGCCCCGGCAACAGGAGCACCGGCTTCGCGGCCAGCATGACCTCCTCGATATCGCTTGAATCGCCGCGCTTGCCGGCGAGCGTCGCATTGGGATCGGGCACGCCGGTCTGTTGCTGTACGGGCGGCGCCGGCAAGGGCTGCCCCGGTGGCGGCAGGGTCGGCGGCGGCTGCACGGGCTGCGGCTCGGCCGGGCCCGGAAGCGTCGGAGCCGGCTGCATCGGCTGCGGCACAACCGGATTCGGCGGCGGCGGAGCGGGCTGAGCCGGCTGCGGCCCCGGCTGGGAATCGGGCACGGGGACGGGCGGCGTCTGCGCCGGAACCGACGGCATCTGGACAGGGCTGGCGCCGGGCGGCGGCGCGAGAGGCGCGGATTCGACCGCGGTCGGCGGTGCGACGCGCGTCTGTGCGAAGACCGTTCCGCTCGACAGGCTCGTCAAGCCGGCAAGCGCCAGAACACAAATCCGGGAATACCGCCGAGAAAAACGCATTGTCACGGCCTTAGAGTTTCACGCGATTCGCGCCCTTGCGGCGCAACATAGAATGTCCACCTTCTCTCAGGAACGGGGACGAGGGTGGCTTTTTCACGTCACCTCGGCCATAGACCCACTATTCACGGGACGTGTGACCAAATGAACGCTCTGGCCAATCGCCGGTTCCTGAAGATGAACGGGCTCGGCAACCAGATCACGGTGCTGGACCTGCGCGGTAGCAAGCATGTCGTCAGCGAAAGCGAGGCCCGCGCCATCGCATCGGAGCCGCGCGCCCGCTTCGACCAGCTCATGGTCCTGCACGATGCCGTGACGCCCGGCACCGATGCCTTTATGCGCATCTACAACACTGACGGCTCGGAAGCCGGCGCCTGCGGTAACGGCACGCGCTGCGTCGCCTGGGCGATGATCGCCGACCCGCAGATGGGCGATGCTGCCAAGAACCATCTCGCGCTCCAGACCAAGGCCGGCCTGCTGCCGGCGGTGCGCGAGGGCGAGACGCTCTTCACCGTCGACATGGGTGCGCCGCGCCTTGCCTGGGACCAGATCCCGCTGGCCGAGCCCTTCGAGGATACCAGCCGCTTCGAGCTCCAGATCGGACCCATCGATAACCCGATCCTGCACACGCCCTGCGCCGTCAACATGGGCAATCCGCACGCGGTCTTCTTCGTCGAAGACCCCTATGCCTACAATCTCGAGCAGATCGGCCCGCTGCTCGAAAACCATCCGATCTTCCCCGATCGCGCCAATATCGAGCTCGCCGCGGTGAAGGCGCCCGACCATATCGTGCTGCGTGTCTGGGAGCGCGGTGCCGGCATCACCCAGGCTTGCGGCTCGGGTGCCTGCGCGGCGCTGGTCGCCGGCGTGCGCCGCGAGCTCACCGCCCGCAAGGCGACCGTCAGCCTGCCCGGCGGCGACCTCGCCATCGAATGGCGCGAGCGCGACGGCCATGTCCTGATGACCGGCCCGGTCGAATTCGAATGGGAAGGCACGCTCGACCCGGCCCTGTTCGATCAGGCGGCGTAATGGCCCTGGAGGTCGTCACCTTCGGCTGCCGCCTCAACATCGTCGAGAGCGAGGCGCTCAGGCTCCAGGCGGAGGCAGCCGGGCTGAAAGGCGCCGCCATCGTCAATTCCTGCGCCGTCACGGCCGAGGCGACCCGGCAGGCGCGGCAAGCCGTGCGCCGCCTCAAGCGCGAGCAGCCGGACAGGCCCGTCATCGTCACCGGCTGCGCTGCGCAGATCGAGCCCACGCGCTTCGCCGATATGCCGGAGGTCGACCGCGTCCTCGGCAATGACGAGAAGCTACGGCCCGAGAACTGGGCCGCGCTTGCCCGCTCCAACAGCCTCGGCCATCCCGACATCGCCACCGCCGACAAGCTCGACGTCGGCGACATCATGGCCCGCACCGCCATGCGTGCGCCCGTCACCGGCCGCTTCGCTAGCCATACGCGCGGCTTCGTCCAGGTCCAGAACGGCTGCGACCATCGCTGCACCTTCTGCGTCATCCCCTTCGGGCGCGGCAATTCGCGCTCGCTCGCCATCGCCGATGTCGTCGCGCAATGCCGTACCCTGCTGGAAGGCGGCACCCGCGAGATCGTGCTGACCGGCGTCGACCTCACCAGCTATGGCCGCGATCTGGCCGACGAGCCGACGCTGGGCGCGCTCGCGGGGGCGATCCTGCGCGCCCTGCCCGAATTGCCGCGCCTGCGCCTCTCCTCGATCGACGCGGTCGAGGTCGATGACGCGCTACGCGGCCTGCTCGCGACCGAGACACGCCTGATGCCGCATCTGCATCTCTCGCTACAGGCCGGCGACGACCTCATCCTCAAGCGCATGAAGCGCCGCCACGGCCGCAACGATGCCATCCGCTTCTGCGCGGAGATCCGCGCCTTGCGCCCCGATATCGTCTTCGGTGCCGATCTCATCGCCGGCTTCCCGACCGAGGACGAGGCCATGTTCGCCCGCTCGCTCGATCTCGTCGCGGAATGTGGGCTCAGCTTCGTCCATGTCTTCCCCTATTCGGCACGCCCCGGCACGCCGGCTGCGCGCATGCCGCAGCTTTCGGGGGAGATCGTCTCGGAACGTGCTGCAAGGCTACGTGCTGCGGCAAGCGCCGCGCAGCAGCGCCATCTCGCGGAACGCATCGGCCGTCCGCTCAGCGTCCTGACCGAACGCGGCAATACCGGCCGCGCCGAGGATTTCACGCTGATCCGCTTCGCCAGCGACATCGCGCCGGGTGAAATCCTGCCGGTCACCAGCCACGCCGCCGACAGCAGGGCGCTTCTGGCAGCTTGAACGCGTTCCTCTGGGAAGAATAGCCGCCTCGGTCGCCGATGGGAGGAGGAGTGACCGAGGCGGCAGAGCCATGCCCGGAATGGCAGACCCATTCCTTAGACGCAGCAACCCGCCAAAAGGTTCAAAGCCTCACGCAACCACGGAACCGCGCACGCGCTGGACCTGATTGTTGCAATATCCCCGCGGGTTCCAGACCGATTCCAGCGGCTGGACACTGCCCGCAGCATCCCGCGCCCGCGCCATGACGGCGAACGGACCCGGTTGCTCCGCGACAATCTCCGCCTCGAAGCGCCGCCAGGCGAAGCATCCCTCGCCAGCCTGCAATTCGACGCCGCTCCAAGTCTCACCGCCATCGCCGGAGAGCGCGACCGATTCCAGCGGAACCGCCCCGCTCCAGGCGAAGCCCGCGACCTTCAATCGCTCGCCCTGCTTCACCACGAAGCCATCTGATGGAGCCGTGATCAGCGACTTGACCGGCATGTCGGTGATGACGGCGAAATTCGCGGGGTCGAGCGGCTCGCCGGGACGAACCGGCCGGATCGGCATCCGATAATCCATCCCGCGCATCTTCTCGCCGTCATGCTCGACAGCGCGCAGGCTGATCCGGTCGAGCCATTTCTGCCAGGCCGAGCCGGGATAGCCCGGCGCGACAATGCGCAATGGCCCGCCATGCAGGCGCGGCAAGGGTTCACCATTCATGGCGAAGGCAATCAGCGTTTCCGGAGCCACCGCCTTCGCCATCGGAAGGCCGCGCGAGAGCGCAGCCTTCTCTGGCTTACCGATCTGACGGTCCGGCGCGTGATGCGCGGTATAGATTGCGCCTTGCTTTGGCCCTGCATGCTCCAGCACGTCCGTCAGCTGGACCCCGGTCCAGCGCGCGCAGCCGACGGCGCCGAGCCGCCATTGCAGCCCGTCCGTCGCCGGCGAGAAGCGCGAGCGGTCATTGCCGGCGCATTCCAGGACAGCAGTAACCGTGACGGTCTCGAAGCGCTGACACAGACCTTCGACGGTCCAGACAGCCGGGCGCTCGACCTCGCCGTCGATGATCAGCCGCCACTCGGTACTGTCGTCGATCTCCGGCAGATGGCCGTTATTGCGGATAAAGAAGGAATCGACCGGCGTGATCGGCTCGTCGCCCAGCGTCAGCGCTTGGCGACGACCTCCTCGCGCAGCGCCCGGCGCAGCACCTTGCCGACATTGGTCTTCGGCAGGCTCTCGCGGAAGAAGATCTGTTTGGGCACCTTGTAGCCGGTCAGGTTCTCCTTGCAGAAGGCGCGTAGCGCATCCGTCGTCAGGGTCGGGTCCTTGCGCACGACGAAGGCGGTGACCGCCTCGCCCGAATGCTCGTCCGGCAGGCCGATCACGGCCGATTCCAGCACGCCCGGATGCGCGGCCAGCACGTCCTCGACCTCGTTCGGATAAACGTTGAAGCCGGAGACCAGCACCATGTCCTTCATCCGGTCGACGACCTTGACCTGCCCGTCCGGCAGCATGACGCCGACATCGCCGCTGCGGAAATAGCCGTCGGCCGTCATCGCCTTGGCGGTCTCGTCCGGGCGGTTCCAGTAGCCCGCCATGACCTGCGGGCCGCGGATGCAGATCTCGCCGGCCTCGCCCATCGGCATGTCGTTGCCCTCGGCGTCGCGGATCGCGATCTCGGTCGAGGGGATCGGATAGCCGATCGTGCCGCTGAACTCGGTCAGGTCGGGCCGGTTGATGGTGGCGATCGGCGAGGTCTCGGACAGGCCATAGCCCTCGATGATCGGGCGCCCGGTCACGGCCTTCCATTGCTTGGCGACCGCAGCTTGCGTCGCCATGCCGCCGGCCACCGCGAAGCGCATCTCGGAGAAGTCGACTTGCCTGATCTCGGGATGGTTGGCGAGCGCGTTGTACAGCGTGTTGACGCCGGAGAAGAGCGTGAAGCGGCTCGCCTTCAGTGTCTTGATGAAGCCGGGAATGTCGCGGGGGTTGGCGATCAGCAGGCTCTTGGCGCCGATGCGCAGCATGAACATGCAGCAGCAGGTCAGCGCGAAGATATGGTAGAGCGGCAGCGCCGTCACCATGACATGCTGGTAGTCGCTGCGGCCGAGCGGCGGCTCCAGCACCCATTCCAGCCAGAAGCCGGCCTGCTGCACATTGGATGCGACATTGCGATGCGTCAGCGTCGCGCCCTTGGCGACGCCGGTCGTCCCGCCGGTATATTGCAGGAAGGCGACATCGTCCGGCACCACCGTCACCGACGCCATCCGGGCGCCGCTCTGCAGAACCTGCTGGAAACCGACCGAGCCCGGCAGGTTGTAGGGCTTCACCACCTTCTTGATGCGGCGCGCGACGAAATTGACGATCTTGCCCTTGAAGCCCATCAGGTCGCCGGCCGTGGCGACGACGATGGCGTCGAGCTTCAGGTTCGGCTTGGCCTCCTCGACGACATGGGCGAAGTTCTCGATCACCACGAGCACCCGCGCCCCGGCATCGTTAATCTGGTGGGTCAGTTCGCGCGCGGTGTAGAGCGGGTTGACGTTGACGGCGGTGAAGCCGCCGAGCAGCACGCCGAAAAGCGCCGCCGGATAGGCCAGGATGTTCGGCATCATCAGCGCGACGCGGTCGCCCTTCTTCAGCCCCTTGGCCTGCAGCCAGCCGGCGAAGGACTCGGCCGCCTGGCGGGTCTCGGCGAAGGTGATCGTCTTGCCGAAGCTCTCGAAGGCCGGGCGACTGGCATAGGTCGAGCAGGCAAAGCGGATCAGGTCCGCCAGCGTGCCGACCTTGGCCTCGTCGAGTTCCGGCGGAACGGCCGGCGGATAATGCGCTAGCCAGGGGCGCAGGGCGTTCCTGGCCTGCGTGGCGCCGGTCGCAGTCATAATTCCCTCCCTCTCGCCCGGTTAGCCGCCTCGCGACGGGTTCCGGTGCATTTTGATGATCGTACAGTGCGGAACGGTGGTCGGGAGCGCAAGCACCCGCCATCAAAGACCATACAATGTTCACATCTAAACAGTTCACCTCGCGCGAAATCAAGCCCGATCCGGGAGCCAATGAATGGCTCCCGGTGGGAAGGACGGGCGTTTTCTCTGGAATCAGCGCCCTTGGGCGAGGGCGAGTGCCTGGGCTGAGACCACGGCCTCGGCCGGCTTGCCGGCGAGTTCCGCGAGATGGTCGAAGCGTGCGCTGAACGAGCCGACACCGGACGTGGCCGAGCGCAGTTCGACGATCAGGCCGGTCATTTCCGCTTCCGGCACCAGCGCCTTGATCTGGTCCCAGCCGCGCCATCCGGGCCGCGTGTCGTAGCCGAGGATCTGCCCGCGCCGGGCGGAGATCAGGGCCGAGGCCCGCGACATCGCCTCCGACGGGATCACCACGTCGACGGAGAGGATCGGTTCGAGCAGCACCGGCTTCGCCTGCGGCATCGCTTCGTTCATGGCGAGCCGCGCCGCCTGCCGGAACGCCATGTCGGAGGAATCGACGGTGTGGTAGGAGCCGTCCGTCAGCGTCACAGCGACATCGACGATCGGGAAGCCGAGCGGCCCCTTCTCGCAGAAATCGCGCATACCGGCCTCGACCGAGCCGATATACTGGCGTGGCACGACACCGCCGGTGATCCTGTCGACGAACTGGATGCCCTCCCCGCGCGGCAGCGGCGCGACCTCGATCACCACGTCGCCATACTGGCCATGGCCGCCGCTCTGCTTGCGATGCCGGCCGCGCGCGCCGGCCTGGCCCCGGATCGTCTCGCGATAGCCGACCTGCGGCGCCTTGCTGGCGACGGTGACGCCATAGCGGCCGGCGAGCTTCTCCAGCGCGACGCGCAGATGCATCTCGCCTTGCCCCGACAGGCGGGTTTCGCTGAGCTCCGGCACCTGTGTCACCGCCAGCGCCGTATCCTCCTCGGTCAGGCGCTGGAGCGCAGCCGCCAGCCTGACATCGTCCTTGCGGTCCTTCACCGCGATGGCGAAGGCATGCACGGCTTCCGGCGGCGCGACCGCGCTGACCACGCTCGCCCGCGCCTTGCCCAGCATGAAGGCTTCGCCCGTCGCGATGCCGTCGAGCTTGGCGAAGCCGGCGACCTCGCCCTCCTCCGCCGCAGGCTTCCGGCTCTGCTCGGCCCCCTTCAGGGAAACGACGCCGGCGATGCGCGCCTCGACACCGCCCGACGAGGTCACGACATCGCCCTCCGCCAGCCGGCCGCGCATCACCCTGGCCAGCGAGAGCTTGCCGCCCTGGCTCGAATGCCAGGTCTTCATCACCTGCGCGAGCGGCGGGCCTTCGGGCAGGATGCCGGTGCGTCCGCGCGTTTCGGCCAAGCTCGGCGCCTCATGCCTGAGCGCCTTGAGCAGCCGCGTCACGCCATTGCCGCGCTCGGCCGCGCCGATCAGCACCGGCACGACATGGCGATGCTGCAATTCGCGCGCGAGATCGTCGAAGACGCGGTCGCGCGGCGGCTCCATATCCCCCAGCAATTCCTCCATCAGTTCGTCGTCGTAATCGGCGAGCCGCTCCAGCATCGAGAAGCGCGCTTCCTTCTCGCGGCCCGCCTCGTCGGCCGCCAGCGGCACGATCTCGCTCGGCGCATGCTCCCGGTAGATGAAGGCCCGCTCCAGGGCGAGGTCGATGAAGCCGACGGCGATACCGTTCTTCCAGATCGGGATCTGGCGCAGCAGCAGCGGCGTCCGCGAGGCCCGTTGCAGGATACCGAGCGTCTCGCGCACCCGGCGCGAGGCCGTGTCGATCTTGTTGAGGAACAGGAAGCGCGGGATGTCGGCCTCTTCCAGCTCGCGCAGCACGAGCTCCAGCGCCGGGGCCTTGCGGTCATCCGCCTCGCAGACGACGACGGCCGCATCCACCGCCGGCAGCACATGGCGCATCTCGTGCAGGAACTCGACCGAGCCGGGGCAATCGATGAAATGAAAGGTATCGCCAAGGAAATCGACGGCCGCGACGGTGGGTTCGGTGCTCATCTGATGCGCGCGCGCCTCAGGCGCCGCATCGCCGACCGTGTTGCCGCCCTTGACCGTGCCGGTGCGGGTGAGCGCGCCGCATCGCATCAGGATGCTTTCGAGCAGCGTCGTCTTGCCGCTCTGGAAGGGGCCGACGATCGCGATGCATCGCGGCCCCGCACGTCGGGTACCGGCTGCGGAACCGCCATTCTGTGCCGATGCGGGCATGACTTCCTCCTTCGGGGCTGGCCGCGATGGAGGAGAGGTTCGAGCGGCCCCGGCTCCGGCACGGTGGAAGCCGGCGGGAACAGCGAATGCGCTCACGCCGGATGGGCGGCGGTCGCTCGGGCCCGACAGGGTCGGGCGGCCGTCGGAGAGGCAGTTGAGGAGAGGTTCGCGCCGATCCGGAAAGGACGCAAGCGCTTTGTCGGTGGCAGCAGCGGCTCGCAGGCTCCGCCCCTGCTACGCCCGTCGACACGGGGCGCGGCTATCCTGCCGCGGTGACCTGTGATTTCATCGCGCTTCCGCCGGACCGCACTCACCGGGAAGCGCGGACGACAAGCTCACGGCTCCGTGCGCCGCAGCCGGAGGACATGGAGGGTCGTCCGGCATTCCACGGAGCGAGCCGCTGGCGCGGCGGCGATGGAACATGGAGAACCTGCCGATGCCTCAGAACGCTTCGCAAGTTGACCTGGACGAACGCATCGCCCTCCTCAGGCGCAACATCTCCGAGCTGATGGAACAGGCGACGGGAGCCTCCGGCGCCGCCGTGGAAGAGGCCCTCGCCAACCGGCTCAGCGAGCAGCAGGACATGCTCAACGAGCTGCTGAAGAAGCGCGAAGCGATGGAATAAAGGCGTTTTCTCTGATCCGCCGGATCTCTTGCACCGTCCTTGTCATTCCGGGGCGCGCCGCCGGCGCGAACCCGGAACCCACGACCGGGTGAGGCATCAGATGTCTGCGGGGCGCGGCTCGGCCGGTCGTAGGTTCCGGGTGCTTCGCTGCGCGAAGCCCCGGAATGACAAAAGCAGAGCTCGAAGCTGCTGCGATCTCGTTTCAGCGCGACCTTTCAAAGATTACGGCGTTCGCCACGGAGCGTCGCAAGCCCGATGCCGGCAGCGTCGAAGCCGCCATCGACGGCCAGCACCTGCCCAGTGATGTAGGTCGCCCGGTCCGAGCAGAGGAAGAAGATCGCCTCGGCCAGCTCCTCCTCCAGCCCATAGCGGCCGAGCGGCACGGCATCGCGATAGTCCGCCCGAATTTCCGGGCTGTGCACCGCCTTGGCCATCGCGGTCTCGACCGGCCCCGGCGCGACTGCGTTGACGCGGATGCCAAACCCCGCAAGCTCGACCGCCTGCTGCTTGGTGAGATGCGCCAGCGCCGCCTTCGAAGTGCCGTAGGCGACCCGCAGCGTCGAGCCGCGCAAGCCCGAGATCGAGGTGATGTTGACGACGGCGCCGCCGCCATTGTCGGCCATGGCCCGCGCCGCGAGCTGCGTCGCCAGGAACGGGCCGGTCAGATTGACCGCCAGCACCCGCTGCCACTCGTCATGGGTCGTCTCCAACAGGGGCTTGAACACCGCCGTGCCGGCATTGTTGACGAGGGCATCCAGCCGCCCGAAGCGCTTGGCCATGCCGGCGAAGGCCGATTCGAGCTGCGCCGGCATCGCCACGTCGCAGGTCAGCACCAGCGTCCGCTCCGGCGCGGCGATCTCTGCCGCTGCCCGCTGGAGGCCGGCCCCGTCGATATCGAGCAGGCCGACTTGCCAGCCCTCAGTCAGGAAGCGCTTGGCGGTGGCGAGGCCGATGCCGCGCGCGGCGCCGGTGACGAGGGCGGTCTTCGGAGTGGTGTCGGGCATGGCATCTCGTCCGCTGGCGTGTCGCTGCCGCCAACGCTATGCATGCCGGCAGCGTGGCCAACAAGCCGGCATTGCCGCTCGACAAATGCTGCGCGCTCCTGTAAGGCCCCGCACTCAACTGAAAACAGCGAGCCGAAAGCCCGCGCTTCCGCGCGAATACGGCCATGGAGAGACCCATGAACATCATCGAACAGCTCGATGCCGAGCAGATTGCCAAGCTGAGCGAAGGCAAGGCCATTCCCGCCTTCCAGCCCGGTGACACCGTGCAGGTCAACGTCAAGGTCAAGGAAGGCGAGCGCAGCCGCGTCCAGGCCTATGAAGGCGTCGTGATCGCCCGCAACGGCGGCGGTCTCAACCAGAGCTTCACCGTCCGCAAGATTTCCTATGGCGAGGGCGTCGAGCGCGTCTTCCCGCTGTTCTCGCCGAACCTCGACTCGATCAAGGTCATCCGCAAGGGCAAGGTGCGTCGCGCCAAGCTCTATTACCTGCGTGATCGTCGCGGCAAGTCGGCCCGTATCGCCGAGCGCGTCGACGCCAAGCCCGCCAAGGGCCAGAAGGCTTCCGGCAAGTAAGCCGAAGCCTCAGCGCAACGAGATTGAAACGCGGTCCTTCGGGGCCGCGTTTTTTTGTGCCTGAAGCTGCGCCCAGACATTCCATCAACGCATATCGATAGAAATAAATTCCACTTGATATGCACCTTATGCGCATATAAGCATGCAAATCATTAGCATGCTATTTATGTTGACGCTATGGATCTTACCCAGCTTCAGGCCTCGTTCACCGGCGAGCTTGCCGCCGTCAACCGCAAGCTGCGCGCGCTCGTCGACGACCGCGCGCGTGACATGGGCCTGACCCTGTCGCGCGCGCGCCTGCTGATGGAGCTCGCCAAGGCGGACGGCCCGACCCAGTCCGATCTCGCCGGTTTGCTCGATATCGAGCAGCCGACGTTGGTCCGGCTCCTCGACGGGCTTGAGCGTAACGGCATGATCGAGCGCCGCACGGTCGAGGGCGACCGCCGCGCCCGCCGCGTCTTCCTGACAGAGACCGCCCGCGCCCAAGCTCAGGATATCCTGGATTTCCTGGCCGAATTGCGCGCCGGCATCCTGCAGGGCATCGCACCGGAAGAGCTGGAAGCGGCGCTCGACGTCCTGCGCCGCACTTCACGCAATATCGCGGCAGGCCGGAGCGCCGCCCCATGAGCGCGTCCGAAGCCTCCGCAACGCCGGCCGCATCGCCGCCGGCCCCGGCAGGTCTGACGATGCCGCCAGCCCGCGCGCTGGCCTACATGCTGGCTTCGGTGACGCTGGCGATGACGCAGCAGATCGGCGCGAACCTGGTCAACACCAATGTCTACCAGATCCAGGGCGAGCTCGGCGCCACCCTAGCCGAGACGAACTGGCTGATCGCCGCCTACATGGCCCCGAACGTCTCGCTCTCGCTCGCCCTGATCAAGATCAGGATGCAATACGGCCTGCGCAATTTCGCCGAGATGAGCCTCGCGGGCTTCGTTCTCGCTGCCTTCCTGAACCTTGTCTTCGTCCATGACCTGCCATCGGCCGTGGTCGTGCGCTTCATGAGCGGCATGGCGGCGGCGCCGATGTCGTCGCTCGCCTTCTTCTACATGATCGAGCCCCTGCCGCCGCAGAAGAAGCTCACCGTCGGCCTGTCGCTGGCGCTGACCAACACCACGCTCGGCATCCCCGTGACGCGGCTGATCTCGCCCTGGCTGCTTGATCTCGGCGGCTTCCATGGCCTCACCCTGTTCGAGATGGGCCTGGCGATGGTTGCCTTCGGCTTCGTCTTCGCCTTGCCGCTGACCACGCCGCCGCGGGTGAAATGGATCGGCCCGCTCGACATCGTCAGCTACCTGCTGATCGCAATCGGCTTCGGCGCCATCGCGGTCGCGCTCAGCCTCGGCCGGATCTACTGGTGGTTCGAGGCGCCCTGGCTCGGCATGCTCTTCGCTCTCGCCGTCATCTGCCTGACGCTGGCGGTGATCGTCGAATTGCACCGTGACAGCCCGCTCATCGACATCCGCTGGCTGACCAGCCCGGCGACGTTGCATTTCGCCTGCGCCATTCTCCTGATGCGTATCGTGCTCGCCGAGCAGACGGTCGGCGCCTCCAACTTCTTTCAGGCGCTCGGCATCCAGAACGAGCAGACGATGCCGCTCTACGCGGTCATCCTCTGCGCGATCCTGGCCGGCGGCCTGACCTGCGCGCTGCTGCTGCGGCCCGGACGCGAAAACTGGTTCTACGGCACGGCACTCGCCTGCGTCGCGCTCGGAGCCTGGCTCGACAGCGGCGCCACCAGCCTGACCCGGCCGCACGATATCCGGCTGAGCCAGGCGCTCGTCGCCTATGGCTCCGGCCTGTTCCTGCCCGCGGCGATGGCTCAGGGCATGGGCGGCGTCATCACGCGCGGCCCGATCTTTATCCTGAGCTTCATCACCGTTTTCCTGTTCACACAAAGCATTGGCGGCCTGCTCGGCTCGGCGCTTTTCGGCAGCTTCATCACGCTGCGGACGGCGTTCCACTTCAATGTGCTCGCCGAGCATTTCGTGCTGTCCGAGCCGCTCCTGGCCCAGCGCCTCAGCCATTTCGGCAGCGTCTATGGCCATGTCCTGAGTGACCCGGCACTGATGCGCGCGGAGGGCGTCACCCTGCTCACGCAGCGCGCGGCGCAAGAGGCGATCGTACTCGCTTACAACGACGCCTTCATGCTGATCTCCGCGATCGCAAGCCTCGCTCTCGTCGGGCTCCTCTGCCACGTCGCCTTCCTGCAGCTACGCAAGCGTTCCGGCGCAACCAGTGCTCAACCCGCCCTCTGAACGTCCAGCCCCGCCATGACCCGCATCCTCCGCTCCGTCTCGACCTACATTGCACTCGCCATCGGCCTCGTCGGCCTCGGCATCATCCTCTACGCTTGGCGGCTGCCGCCATTCACCAGTGCCGTCGAGGTGACCGAGAACGCCTATGTCCGCGGTCAGGTCACGCTCATCGCGCCGCAACTCGCCGGCTATGTCGCCGAGGTGCCGGTACAGGATTTCGCAGCGGTGAAGCGCGGCGACCTGCTCCTGCGTATCGACGACCGGATTTTCACCCAGAAGCTGGAGCAGGCCCGCGCCGGCCTCGCCGCACAGCGCGCCGCACTTGCGAATTCCGACCAGTCACGCGCCGCCGCCGAAGCCCGCCTGCGCGCCGCCGAGGCCAATGTCGCCAGCGCCGAGGCCGCCTTGCGCACCGCCGAGGCCAACTGGGGCCGCATCGAGCCACTGCGCGAACGCGGCGTCGTCAGCCAGACCTCGACAGACCAGAGCCAGCAGGCGCTCGACCAGGCTCGTGCCGCGATCACCGCCACCAACGCGGCCGTCGATGTCGCTCGCCAGGACATCCAGACCGCCATCGTCAACCGTCAGTCGCTGGTCGCCGCGGTCGAGGGCGCGGAGGCCGCGGTCCATCTCGCCGAGATCGACCTGAGCAATACCCGCATCACCGCGCCGCAAGACGGGCGGCTGGGCGAGGTCTCGGCAAGGCTGGGCCAATATGTTTCTGCCGGCACGCAATTGATGGCGCTGGTACCGGATCAGGTCTGGGTCATCGCCAATTTCAAGGAGACGCAGCTCGCCGGCATGCGCACCGGCCAGCCTGTGAGCTTCACTGTCGACGCGCTCCGCCACGCCGTCCTCACGGGCAAGATCGAGCGCTTCTCGCCGGCGGCCGGCTCCGAATTCAGCGTCATCCGGCCCGACAACGCGACTGGCAACTTCATCAAGATCGCCCAGCGTGTGCCGGTCCGCATCACAGTCGACCCCGGCCAGCCGCTTGCCGAACGCCTGGCGCCCGGCATGTCCGTGGTCGTCAGCGTCAATACCTCTGCGTCACGCTGATGGCCAGGCTGCAACGGCATCGATTGTCCGGCTTGATTGGAACTGCTAAACAGTAGCCATGTCGCCGTGTGAGCATCCTATGCAGCGCTTCAGCGCCGTGCAGGCAGAGGGCCATCTGCCGCCCCTGCCGACGACGCAGGACTTTGCCGCGCTGCATGACCATGCCCGTTTGCCCTGGCGCTTTTTCGGCCGCTTTACCGCTTCCATTGCCGCAGGCCTTACCGGCGCCTGAGACCGGCCGCTTCCGTGCGGCCGGCGACAGGCGAACCGTTTTTGCGTGCCGGCCCAAAGCGAGCCGGCGCATGATTTCCCGCAGATTTCCGCAGACCGAGAACAAGCCATGACCGCGACCAAGGGTCCCCAGACGCTCTACGACAAGATTTTCGACGACCACGTCGTCGACCGGCAGGATGACGGCACGTGCCTGCTCTATATCGACCGCCACCTCGTCCATGAGGTGACGAGCCCGCAGGCCTTCGAAGGCCTGCGCATGACCGGCCGCAAGGTCCGCGCGCCCGAGAAGACGCTCGCCGTCGTCGACCACAACATCCCGACGACCGACCGCACCAAGGGCATCGCCGAAGAGGAAAGCCGCATCCAGGTCGAGGCGCTCGCCAAGAACGCCCGCGACTTCGGCGTCGAGTATTTCAACGAGCTCGACAAGCGCCAGGGCATCGTCCACATCGTCGGCCCCGAGCAGGGCTTCACCCTGCCCGGCACCACGATCGTCTGCGGCGACTCGCACACCTCGACGCATGGCGCCTTCGGTGCCCTCGCCCACGGCATCGGCACCTCGGAGGTCGAGCATGTGCTCGCCACCCAGACGCTGATCCAGAAAAAGGCGATGAACATGCTCGTCCAGGTGGACGGCACGCCTGCGCCCGGCGTCGGCGCCAAGGACATCACGCTCGCGATCATCGGCGAGATCGGCACCGCCGGCGGCACCGGCTCGGTGATCGAATATGCCGGCGAGGCTATCCGCGGCCTGACCATGGAAGGCCGCATGACGGTCTGCAACATGTCGATCGAGGGCGGTGCCCGCGCCGGCATGGTCGCGCCGGACGAGAAGTCCTTCGCCTATCTGAAGGGCCGCCCCAAGGCGCCGCAGGGCGCCGCCTGGGATGCGGCCGTCCGCTACTGGGAGACGCTGCGCACCGACGAGGGCGCGCATTTCGACCGCGTAGTCCGCCTCGACGCCGCCAACCTGCCGCCGATCGTCTCCTGGGGCACCTCGCCTGAAGACGTGATCTCGGTCACCGGCGCGGTTCCGGATCCGGAGCTGATCGCCGACGAGGTCAAGCGCGCCTCGAAAAAGCGCGCGCTCGAATATATGGGCCTGACCGCCGGCACGAAGATCACCGACATCCCGCTCGACGTGATCTGGATCGGCTCCTGCACCAATGGCCGCATCGAGGACCTGCGCACCGTAGCGAAGATCGTCGAAGGCAAGAAGCTCCATGAGAGCCTGGACTACGGCATGATCGTTCCCGGCTCCGGCCTGGTGAAGGAGCAGGCCGAGGCCGAAGGCCTCGACAAGATCTTCATCGCCGCCGGCTTCGAATGGCGCGAGCCCGGCTGCTCGATGTGCCTCGGCATGAACCCGGACCAGCTGAAGCCCGGCCAACGGGCAGCCTCGACCTCGAACCGCAATTTCGAGGGTCGTCAGGGCTATCGCGGCAGGACGCATCTCGTCTCGCCGGCGATGGCGGCGGCGGCGGCCCTCACCGGCCGCTTCGTCGACGTCCGCACGCTGGGCTGAGGCGGACAGGCGGGGAACTGACCATGTCGAACGATCCCCGTGAAGCCGGCCGCGAAGCCGAATCCAAGGCGGCGCTGGACCGGGTCAAGCGCGACAGCGAAAGCCTGCTCGGCTCCTCGATGGGCCGGGCGGCCGATCACTTCTCGGGCGCCGATGCGCCCGAGGGCGACAAGGTCGAGCTCTGGGGCCGGCGTATCGGCCGCTCTCTCTCGCTCCTCGGCGTCATCGTGCTGGCCTGGTGGCTCGGCCACCAACTGAAAATCTGGTGATGGGCAAGACCGTGGACGCCAGGGTCACGAAATCGGCTGAGATCGACTGGGACGGCGTCAAGGCGCCGTCGCAGGATGCGTTCGAGGTTCTGGCTCAGGCCGCCTTCGACCGCCTGCCGGAGGAGTTCCGCGCGCTCTGCTCGGACGTGATCTTCAACGTCACCGAGTTTCCCGAAGACGACGTGCTGAAGGAGCTGGAGGCGGAAAGCCCGTTCGACCTGCTCGGCCTGTTCAGCGGCGTCGGCCTGCCGCAGCAGGGTTTCAGCCCCCAGACCGGCCAGATGCCCAATACCATCCATCTCTATCGCCGGCCGATCCTCGACTACTGGGCCGAACATGACGAGAGCCTCGGCTCGATCGTCACGCATGTCATGGTCCACGAGATCGGCCACCATTTCGGCTTCTCCGACGAGGACATGGAAGCCATCGAACAGGTGGCCGGCTGAGCCCGGCCAAGAGCAAGGACAAGAACCATGCAGCCCTTCACCACCCTGACCTCGACGCCCGCGCCCATGAAGGTGGTCAATGTCGATACCGACATGATCATCCCCAAGCAGTACCTGAAGACGATCAAACGCACCGGCCTGGGCACCGCTTTGTTCTCGGAGATGCGCTACAAGGATGACGGTTCGGAGAACCCGGATTTCGTGCTGAACCAGCCGGCCTATCGCAAGGCGGAAATCCTCGTCGCCGGCGACAATTTCGGTTGCGGCTCCTCTCGCGAACATGCCCCTTGGGCGCTGCTCGATTTCGGCATCCGCTGCGTGATCTCCACCAGCTTCGCCGACATCTTCTACAATAACTGCTTCAAGAACGGCATCCTACCGATCAAGGTCACGCCCCAGCAGCTCGACATGCTGTTCGACGATGCCGAGCGCGGCTCCAACGCGACGCTGACGATCGACCTCGAGAAGCAGACGATCAAGGGCCCGGACGGCGGCGAGATCACCTTCGAGATCGACCCGTTCCGCAAGCACTGCCTGCTCAACGGCCTCGATGATATCGGCCTGACCATGGAGAAGGGCACGAAGATCGATGCCTTCGAGGAAAAGCTGAAGCAGCGCGCCTGGGCCTGAGGAGCAAGTCTCGGTTCGCGGAACGCCTGATGTGACCGACACCCTCTTTCGCTCGGACAACCTGCTGGTTAAGGCAGCGCGGCGCCCGGGCGAGGATTGTGTCGTCACCTTCGACTCCTACACGGACGATCCCGATCTCGATCGTCCGGCCTTCGGTGAGGCTGCGTTCGCACAGGCGGGCCTTCCCACGATCCATGTCGTGAACCGGCGCAATTCCTGGTACCAGGAGCCGGAATGGCGCGAGATGGTCGCGGCGGTTGCGGCAGCGACGGCCCCCTATCGCCGCGTCCTCGCCTATGGCTCCAGCATGGGCGGCTATGCCGCCCTGCGCTTCGGCAAGATGATCGGCGCGACGAGCGCGCTGGCGATCTCGCCGCAATACAGCATGCAGCGCGACAGGACGGGCTTCGACACCCGCTGGGCCAAGACCGTCAACCGCATACGCTGGCGGCCCGAACTCGCCGGGCCGCTGCCCGCGGACCTGCACGCGGTGATCGTCTACGACCCCGCCCATGCCTTCGACCGCCGCCATGTCGAACTGATCGCGGGCGAAATGCCGGTGCGGCGGATCGCCCTGCCCTTCTCCGGGCATCCGTCCGGCACCTATCTCGGCGAATGCGGCCTGCTTCGTCCGTTGGCGCTCGGCGTCCTCGCAGGTGAGACCGACTTCTCCGCGTTGCTGCGCACGGCACGCGATCACCGTCGAAGCTCGACCTCCTATTTCATCGCACTCGCCCGTGCAGTCGGGCCTCGCAATCCGGAACGCGCCGTCGCCTTCGCCTGCCGCGCCCTCGATCTGAACCCGACCGCCCATTTCACCTGGGTGACGCTGGCCGAGCAGCTTCGCTTCGCCGGCCGCATCGAGGAGGCGCTCGCTGCGCTGGAGCGGGCGGTGGCGTTGACGAAAGAGCACCCCGAGATGCTGCGGGTGCTGTCCAATGCTCTCTATGACGAAGGCCGCTTCGACGAAGCCGCAACCGTCCTTGCCCGTTCGCTCGCTGTCGCTGGCTCCTTCGATACGCGTGGTCGCATCGAACTCGCCCGTTTCAGGATTCGTGGACACGCCGCCCGGTTTCGCAGCAGCGCGGCGCGGCTCGGCGCCGTGCTCAGGCGATAAGCCCGGACATCGGGGCAAGCCCGCCGGTCTCGGGAAACACCCTCTCCGCCAGCACCGGGCCGGATAATCCGAACAACTCCGACACCACGCCCTTGGCCACGGCGCGGATATCGGTCGTCGGCTTGAGATCGCGGTTCTGGTAGAGCTGCTCGGACTTCAGGCCTGGCCAATCGGCGACGACCCGGCCGCCTTTCACCCCACCGCCGACGAGGAAGGCGACCGTGCCGGTGCCGTGGTCGGTCCCGGTCGTGCCGTTGACGGCCGCCGTGCGCCCGAACTCGGTCGCGACCATCACCACCGTATCCTTCCAGACCGGTCCGAGCCCTTGCTCGAAGGCGGCGAAGGCACCGTCGAGCCCACCGAGCAGATTGGCGAGGCGCCCCTTGGCTCCGCCCTCGTTGGCATGGGTATCCCAGCCTTCGAAGGCCAGCGCCGCGATGCGCGGCCCGTCATCGGCGCCGACCAGCGCCGCCGCACCCTCGGCGATGCGGCGCATGCCGTCGGCTGAATCCGGCCCACCACCGCCCTTCTGCTCGCCGGCCATGCCGCGCCTTTGCGCCAGCCCTTCGGTCTCGATCGCCTGCGCCAGAGCTCGCGCCAAGCCCGGATCGCGCTGGCCGTAGAGATCGGCCAGCCGCATCGTCAGGTCGCTCCCGGCGCGCGCCATGCGCGGCGGCGCCCAGCCCAGCACCGGCGCATCGCCGCGCACCACCAGCGGCGGCACGACGCCGACGCCGAGCACACCCTTGCGCGAGATGCCCTCGCCGGCCGGAAGATTCGCGATCAGGCGGTTGAGCCAGCCGCTCTGGGTCGCGCCCGCGCCGGGCTGGCCGCTCTCCAGAACGTCCTGCCCGTCGAAATGCGAGCGCTCGCGATACCCCGTCGCCGCGGCGTGGACGATCGTCGCCTGCCCCTGCTTGTAGAGCCGCGCGAGGTTCGGCATGGCCGGATGCAGGTAGAAGAAGCCGTCGAGCGGCAGCGCCGCCTCCGCACCGTCCTTGGCGAGCGCAATGCCCTCGCGCAGGCCGGCATAATCGGGATCGCCGATCGGCGGCACGGCCGAAAGCCCGTCGAGCGCGCCGCGCAGGATGACCAGCAGGAAGCGCGGATCGCGCGAGCCTGCCGCCGCATAGGCGAATTTCGGCACGAAGGACCACGCGAAGAGCGCGCCGGCTGCGCCGAGCACGGCGCGGCGCGACGGTGTCATCCGTTCGCAATCATCGTCGTCGTGATCGACCATCGGCGTCACCTCCGCTGGAATTCGGGCGACATCAGCAGGAGCGCGAGCGCCTGCGGCTTGCTCTCGGCCCGTGCCACGGCCTGCTTCGTCTCGGGCGAAAGCAGCGGCCCAAGGATGTCGTCGCTGAGCACGCGCGGATCGGCGACCGAGCCCGCCGCCTGCCGCCCCCATCCGGCGGCGACATCGACCCGCGTCTTGAGCCCTTCGGCCGAAGCCCAGGCCGCATTGTCGTCAGCATAGCCGTTCGGACCGGAAGGTTGCCAGAAGGGCTGCCCCATGACGCCGGCCGGTCCGATGATCTGGCCGAAGTCGGGCTTGCGGCCGAGCGCGCGATAGGAGGCCAGCAGAAACTCCTGCGGCGACCTGATCTTGCTGGCCGGCGCCTTCCAGGCAGCGTCATCCTCGATCAACGCACGGTAGACGCTCGGCAAATCACCATCGCTCTGGCGGAACACGCCGGCCAGCTTCTCGACCAGTGCACTTGGCGGCGCATCGGCTACGAAATAACGGGCGAGTTTCATCGCGATGAACTTCGCCGTCGCCGGATGGCGCGCGAGATCGCTCAGCGCGGCGATACCTTGCGCCTTGCCCGGCTGGTCGTAGCGGCGCCCCAGCAGCGGCGTCGCGCCGGGCTCGTGCAAGCCGGCGTTGAAGGCGAAGGAACCGGGAAAGCCGAGCACGCCCTCGCGCCCGACCACGGTCCAGCCCGTGATGATCCGGGCGAGATTGGTCACGTCCGCCTGCGCATAGCCGCCGGAGACGCCGAGCGTGTGCAGTTCCAGGATCTCGCGGGCGAGATTCTCGTTGAGCCCGCGCCCGCGCCGCCGCCCCGCCGGGGAGTTCGGGCCGACCGACTGGCGGTTGTCGAGGAAATCCAGCATCGCCGGATGGCTCTCCGCCGCGATCAGCATGTCCTCGAAGCGGCCGAAGACATGCGGGCGGATCGCCTCGCGCTCATAGGCACCGGCCATGATCCGGCACATGTTGCTCTTGGTCGCGCTGATGCAGAAATGGTTCGACCAGAACATCACCAGCCGCTCGCCGAAGCCCGTCTCAGCCACGAGCGCGAGATCGACCCGCGCCTTCACCTCGTCGCGATAGGTCCGATAGGGCAGCGCCGGCTCGTTTGCGGGCTTCGGTGCCGGAGCCATCTGGTTCTGAGCCCCCACCGGAGCAACCTGCGGCGCGGCATTCGCGACCTGCGTGCCTTGAGGCACCGGCGCGACGGAAGCGCGGCGCGCCTCGCGCTCCCGTTTCTCCTGATCCTCGAAATCGTAGAGCGCCTTGCCGATCTCGGCAGCGCTGGAAAAGGTCACGCCTTCGGGCTGTGCGACGCTACCGGCTGCGATCTCCGCCAGAAGCCTGTCGCGAATCTGCGCCCGCGCCGCCTCGCCCTGACCGGGCTTCGGCCCCAGACCGAACCGCTGCAGTGCAATCGCCCCTGCCTTCAGCTCGTCTGTTTCCGCCATCTGCACGGCCTCCGCTGGTCGTGAGGAAGAGGATCGATATCGACTATGGCGAAAAGCCGGCGACTTTCATGACAATTCGGCAATGTTGGGCGGATGCTGCCCCGAAATGGGCTTGAATCAAGCCGTTTACTCGAATTCTAGCGAACCCGTTCCAGGTTCAGCGGACTTTCTTGCCGGAGATATTGAGCGCGACAGCCTCGCCGATCAGAGCCTTGAATGCACCCGCATCCACCACCTCGCCCTCCCGGATATCGATGGCGCGGCGGGCATTGCCCTCCAGGCTGGAATTGAACAGGCCGGCGGGATCGGCCAGCGAAGCGCCCTTCATGAAGGTCAGCTTGACCACGCTCTTGTAGGTCTCGCCCGTGCAGATGATCCCGCCATGGGACCAGACCGGCACGCCGCGCCACTTCACCTCCTCGACCACATCGGGATCGGCCTCGCGGATCAGTGCGCGCATCCGTGCCAGCGTCGCACCGCGCCAGTCGGTGAGCGATGCGATCTTCGCGTCGATGAGCGCGGAAGCCGCCTGGTCCTGAACCTCGTCCTTCGCCATGACACACGAATCCCTTCCAACACTCATTTGGGCAACGCGATCAGAACCACCTTTGTCATTCCGGGGCGCGCCGCAGGCGCGAACCCGGAAACCACGACCGGGTGAGCGAGTTGTCTGCGCAGAACCACGGCGCTTCCACCCCGTCGTGGGTTCCGGGTTCTTCGCTATGCGAAGCCCCGGAATGACAATCGTGTCGCCGAAATCTGACCAGCCAACCCTACACAACGACCGTGATCGCCTCGGCCGCGCGCGTCAGGCCGGTATAGAGCCAGCGCGCCCGGTGCTCGCGGAAGGCGAAGCTCTCGTCGAAGAGCACGACATCGTCCCATTGCGAGCCCTGCGACTTATGCACGGTCAGCGCATAGCCGAAGGTGAATTCGTCGGTGTGCTTGCGCAGCTCCCACGGCACCTCCTCCTCGGTGCCGTCGAAGAAATTCGGCAGCACCGAGACCTTGACCGCCTTGCCGCCGGCATCGTCCTCCGGCGTGACGCGCATGGTGATCAGCCCCTTCTTCGAGGTCTTGATCTCCTGCACGATCCAGGAGCCGCCATTGAGCAGGCCCTTGCTCTTGTCGTTGCGCAGGCAGACCAGCTTCTCGCCGGCGACGGGGCTGTTATCGGTGCGGCCCATCAGCTGGCGGATGCGGGCGTTGTAGTTGCGCCGCGTCTTGTTCATGCCGACCAGCACCTGATCGGCGCCCATGACGATCTCGGGATTGATCTCGCCGCGCCGGATCACCCGGCTCGGGCCGTATTCGCCGAGTTCGAGCTGCCCGCCCTCCCGCACGATCATCGACATTCGCACGATCGGGTTGTCCGCCGCCTGACGGTGGACCTCGGTCAGCATGACGTCCGGCTCCTGCTCGGTGAAGAAGCCGCCGCCCTTGACCGGGGGCAACTGCGCGGGATCGCCCAGCACCAGCACCGGCGTGCCGAAGGAGAGCAGGTCGCGGCCCAGCTCCTCGTCGACCATCGAGCACTCGTCGATGATGATCAGCTTCGCCTTGGCCGCCGCGCTGTCGCGGTTGAGCGCGAAGATCGGGCTCTCCTCGTCGACGCCGCGCGAGCGGTAGATCAGCGAATGGATGGTCTGCGCGCCCTCGCACCCCTTGTTGCGCAGCACGAGCGCGGCCTTGCCGGTATAGGCGGCGAAGACGACGTCGCCGTCGACGGCCTCGGCGATATGGCGCGCGAGCGTGGTCTTGCCGGTACCGGCATAACCGAACATGCGGAAGAGCTGCGGCTCGCCGGATTGCAGCCAGCGCGCCACGGCCGTCAAAGCCATATCCTGCTGGGGCGACCAGCTCATCGCGGAACCATCGTCGAAAAAGGCATGGCGCAGATGGGGCCGAGTCGGCCCGCGAGGCAAGCCCGGCGCTGTCGAAACCGCTCAGGCCGCGCGCAGGCGCCTGACGAAGGCCTCGGCCTCCGCCTGCAGGGCATTGATTCGCCCGTCGAGTTCCCTCGCGCTTGCTGCCCCGGTATCGGCCTGGCCGACGGTCTGGAGATTGGCGGCGGCGATTTCGCCCATCGCCAGCGCGGCCGTGCCCGTCACATCCGAGATCCGCGCTACGGTCTCGCCGAGCGAGCCGAGCAACTCGACATGCGACCCGACCATGGTCGCGATCTCGGTGCCGGTCTGCTCGACCGCCGCGACGCTGGCTCCGATCGCCGACACCGCGTCGGCGGCATGGGACAGGGCCTCGTCTGCCTGCGCGATCCGGCTGACGATCCGCCCGGCGGCGTCCGACGCCTGGTTGGCGAGCGTCTTCACCTCGGCGGCCACCACCGCGAAGCCACGGCCATGGACCCCAGCACGCGCCGCCTCGATCGTCGCGTTCAGGGCGAGCAGATTGGTCTGGCGCGCCACCGCATCGATGATTCCCACGACATCGCGGATCTGGGCCGCATTCTCTGAGAGGCGCGTCACCAGCGCATGGGTCCCGGCAGCCTCGCGGGTCGCCTCGGTCGCCATTTCCGACACGCGCCGGACCTCGGCATTGATCTGGCTGACGACGAAATCCAATCGCATTGCCGCCTCGCTGGAACGGCGCGCATCGACCCCCGCACCATCGACGGAAGCGGCGGCTGTCTCTGTGCTCCGCGATATCTGGTGCACCCGGACCGCGGCATCCTGCAGCGCCATGCGCAGCACTTCGCTCGACCGCCCGATCTCGCCGAGCAGAAGGCCGAGCCGCGCCTCGAACTCGTCGGCGATCCCGGCGAGCTCCGCATTGCGGCGCTGTTCCAGGCGCCGCGCATCGTGCGCTTCGCTCTCGCGCGTCACCAAGGTCGCCCTGACCTCGCTGAGCTGGCGCACCACGCGGGCAAGCTGGCCGATCTCGTCGGCCCGGTCGCGATGCGGCACGTCGATCACCCGGTCCGACGCCACCGCTTGCCCGATTGCCTGCATCAGGTTGCGCAAGGGCCGCGTCAATTGGCTCCGCAGCATCAGCAGCGCGAGAAGCCCGCCGGCAAGCGGCAGGAGAACCGCAAAGAGAATCGTCCGGAAGCGCACCGCCTCCGCCCGCGCGCCGGCTCGCATGGAAGCCTCCCCTGCCCGCTTCGCGAGCTCGTCGCGCAGCGCGGCGGTCGTCGCGACGATCTCGTCGACATTGACGCGTGCCTCAGCCGCACCCGCCTCCAGCAAGGCGGCCTTGGCCGAGATGCGCTGGCCGATATCGACGATGCCATGCTGGAAGGCGATGAAGGTCTTGATCCGCGCATCGAGCGTCGAATTGGCCTCGCGCAGGCTCGCCGGCAGGGCGGAGATCAGATGCGCGCGTGCCGCGTCGACCAGCTCGATGGCAGCGTCGAGCTTGCCGATCATCGCTTCGATCTCCTGCGGAGCGCTGTCCGTGTCGACCCGGCTGAGCAACGCCGCGGCTGCGATCCGGCTGGACAAAAGCGAGGCGCTGCCGGCGAGGCGGATATCCGAGAAGGCGGCGGCATCGATGCGCCGCGCCTCGTCGAAACCGCGCAGGGCGCTGGCGAGCCCGAGCGCTCCGGCGAGGCCCAGCAGCGCGAAGAAAACCATGATCTTCGCCGTCAGTCCCAGTCGCCGCATCGTCGCCTCAGTCTCGTAGCCGTCGTCCATTTCGCAGACGCGAGCGAACGCCAAGTTAACGACGGGCATTATGATACAACAATATCAATAGGTTAGCCGGATACACAATAATCCGTTCCGCTGTCTGGCGGATCCGATCTCGCCGCGATTGCGAGGGATCGCAGGCCGTCCTAGCTTCGCGCCATGAGACGCCGCGCCAAACGAATCCTCCTGCTCTGCCTCGGCCTTGCCTTCATCGGCTATGCTGCCTTCGTCCTGTCGCCCTGGCCCTCGGCCCTGCTGACGCGCCTCGCCTTCGGCTACGGTGCCTCCAAGACAACGGCCGCGCTTGCGAACCACGTCCCCTTCGGCATTCGCGAGCAGCGCGATATCCGCTATGGCAGCGCTGAAGACGAACGGCTGGATATCTATCTCCCGCCGGGCGGCCGTGTCGAAGCAGGGCGCCCAACCATCGTCTGGATCCATGGCGGCGCCTTCGTTGCCGGCGACCGCCAGGATGTCGCGCCCTATCTCCGGATTCTGGCCGGGCGCGGCTTCGCGACGGTTGCCATCGGCTATACCCGCGCCCCGACGGCGCGCTACCCGACGCCCGTCCTGCAGGCGAACGCCGCGCTCGGCTTCCTGCAACGCGAGGGACAGCGCCTCGGCCTCGACCCCACACGCATCGTTCTGGCCGGGGATTCGGCCGGCGCGCATATCGCCTCCCAGCTCGCCGCCGGCCTGACCGGCACGGACTATGCCGGGCGGCTCGGACTGAAGCCTGCCATAGCGCCCGCGAGTCTGCGCGGCACGGTCCTGTTCTGCGGCGCCTTCGATCCGACGGCCTTCGAATTGACCGGTCCCTTCGGCGGCTTCATCCGCTCCGTGCTCCTGGCCTATTTCGGTACCTCGAACCCCTTCGACAGCGAGCGCATCACAGAGGCCGCGGTGCCGCGCTACGTCACGGAGGCTTTCCCGCCGAGCTTCATCTCGGTCGGCAACGGCGACCCGCTGGCACCGCAGTCGGTGGTGATGGCGCAGGCCCTGCGCGACCGCGGCGTCAGGGTCGACACCCTGTTCTTCCCGCCCGAGACCGAGCCGAAGCTGCCGCACGAATACCAGTTCGATCTCGGCCGCCCGGAAGGCAAGCAGGCGCTGGAGCGGCTCACGGCATTCCTGAACGGGCTGAAGAACTGACCTCCCGGATACGAGAACCATGCGCATCACGGTGAACGGGGTCCGCCTCTACGTCGATATCGAGGGCGCTGGGCTGGTCCCCGACGGGCCGCGGATGCGCGAGAAGCCGACGCTCGTCCTGCTTCATGGCGGGCCGGGTTTCGACCACAGCATGTACAAGCCCGCCTTCTCGGCTCTGAGCGACATCGTCCAGATCGTCTATGTCGATCATCGCGGCTGCGGCCGCAGCGAGAACGGCCCGACGGATCGCTGGACACTCGACCAATGGGGCGACGATGTCAGGTCGCTCTGCGACACGCTCGGCATCGAGAAGCCGATCGTCCTGGGAACCTCCTTCGGCGGCTTCGTGGCCCAGGCCTATGCGACGCGCCATCCCGGCCATGCCGCAAAGCTCATTCTGGTCAGCACGGCTGCGAAATTCGATTTCCAGCAGGTCTACGAGGCCTTCGCGCGCCTCGGGGGCGCCGAGGCGGAAAAGGCGGCCCGCGGCTATTGGTCGGCTCCCTCCGATGCGACCCGGGCGGTTTACAGCAAGGTCTGTGTTCCACTTTACGCACCTCGCAAGCAGACGGATGACGGAGCGTGGGTTGCGCGCGCCATCACGCGCAACAAAACCGGCGTCCACTTCAACGGCCCCGGCAACGAGCATGGCCGCTTCGACTTCAGGGATGCGCTTGCGAACGTGACCTGTCCGGTTCTCGTCATGGCCGGGGACAAGGACCCGATCACGCCGATTGCCTTCAGCGAAGCGATCGCGGTCAGCCTCCCACCTGAACGGGTCGACTTCCAGCGCTTCGCAGGTTGCGGCCACGGCATCGTCGCCGACGATCGGGACGGCGCCTTGCAGGCGATCCGCGACTTCATCCTCGCTTAGGGCGAAGCCAGCGCCGGCTACAGCATCAATCTGAGCAGCGGCCGCCCCGGCTTCTGCCGCGCGACTTCGGTGAAGCCGGCGCGCAGGAACACGCTTTCCGGCCCGACATAGAGCCCCTCGGCGCTGCGCTTCTCCTGATTGTCCATGGCCGCCGCCTCGATCAATCGCGCACCGCTCTTGCGCGCGAAAGCCACGGCGCCGTCTACCAGCGCTCCGGTGACGCCTTTGCCGCGAAAGCCCTTGCGCACGAAGAAGCATGAGGCCGCCCAGTTTCCGGTATCCTCTGCCGGCGCATCCGGCAGTGGTGTCGAGGCGCGGCGCGGGTTGTTCCATTCGGGGATGTCGGCGCGCGGTCCGATCTGCAGCCAGCCGACAGCCTTGCCCTCGGCATAGGCGAGCACGCCGGGCGGCGGCCCCTTCTTCACGCGATCCTCGAACAATTGCCGCGCGCCCTCGCCGAGCAAAGGCTTGCGCAAGCGCTGCGGCATGCGGAAATGGTTGCACCAGCAGCCATAGCAGGGCCCCTGCGGGCCGAAGAGATCCTCCAGATCGCTCCAGCGATCCGGCGTCAAGGGAACGACCGATATCTCGCTCGTGCCGGCCATGGCGTCTCCTCCGGCTGATACCCGTCTCAGCTTTCATCCGAACGCTAACCGGCCTCGATCTGGAAACTGACAGGAGATCGAAGCCGACAACGGCGGCTCAGGCCCTCACCAGGCAATCGCCTCGCCGGTATAGTCGCGGAAGCTGTTGGTCTCAGCCATGCCCGAGGCGTCGATGGTGCGGATCAGGCCATTGGCGCTTTCGGCCGGGGTGATATCGGCGCCGCTGCCGCCCATGTCCGTCTGGACCCAGCCGGGGTGGAACAGCATGACGCTGATATCGCGCGAACGCACGCTGTTGCCGAATACGACCATCGCCATGTTCACCGCCGATTTGGACGAGCGGTAGATCAGCGCATTGCCGGGATTGGCGCCGATCGATCCCATCCGGCTGGAGATCGTCGCGATCTTGCGGCCCTGCCCGGCCTCGACATGCGGCAGGAAGGCCTGCGCCACCCGGATCGGCGCGTAGACATTGACCTCGAAAACCTCGCGCCAGGCGTCGAAATCGACATCGAGCCCGCTCTGCCGGTCGCGCGGGCCGTAGAGGCCGGCATTGTTCAGCAACACATCGATCGACTGCCCGGCCAAGGCCTCCTTCGCCGCCGCGACGCTGGCATCGGAGGTGACGTCGAGCTCGACCGGGATCAGCGCCGCCGGATGCTCGGCCGCCAGCTCGGCCAGCGCCCCGCCCCAGGGATTGCGCGCCGCCGCGATCACGCGATCGCCCCGGCGCAGCAACGCGATGGTGATGGCAAGTCCGATGCCGCGATTGGCGCCGGTGATCATCCAGGTCTGGGGCATGTCCGTCTCCATGGTCAGGAGACGGAGCTAAGGACGGTCCGCGCATTCTGACCAGAGGCACGAACGCTTACGCGTCATGCTCACCCTTGTGGCGAGCATCCATGTCTCGGACACCGGGTTCGATGACGGAAGACGTGGATGGTCGGGACAAGCCCGACCATGACGGCAAATCCGCCTCAGCCCTTCGCCTTGCCGTACCCGCCGGCCGTCGGCGTAATCACCGTCACGGCCTCGCCGGCCTGCAGCAGCGTCTGGTCGGAGGGATTCAATTCCTCGACCGCACCCGAGAGCCTGCGCACCAGCGTCCGGCCGAGCTCTCCCGCTTCGCCGCCATCGACGCCGAAGGGCCGGACCCTGCGATGCGAGGCCAGGATCGCGCAATCCATCGTCTCGCGGAAGCGGATGGTGCGCGAGGTGCCGTCGCCGGCCGTCCATTCGCCCTTGCCGCCCGAGTCCTTCCGGATGTGGAAATCCTCCAGCACGACCGGGAAGCGCGTCTCCAGGATCTCCGGGTCGGTCAGGCGTGAATTGGTCATGTGGACATGCACGCCCGACGTCCCGTCGAAGCCGGGGCCAGCCGGCGAGCCCGAGCAGATCGTCTCGTAATACTGATACTGGTCGTTGCCGAAGGTCAGGTTGTTCATCGTGCCCTGCGAACAGGACATCGCCTTGAGCGCGCCGAACAGCGTGTTGGTCACCGCCTGCGACACCTCGACATTGCCCGCGACCACCGCCGCCGGGTAGCGCGGCGCCAGCATCGAACCTTCCGGCACGACGATCCTGATCGGCCTGAGGCAGCCGGCATTCATCGGGATCGCATCGTCGACCATGACACGGAAGACATAGAGCACGGCGGCGCGGGTAACGGGCGCCGGCGCGTTGAAATTGTCCGGGCGCTGCTCGGAGGTGCCGGTGAAATCGACCGTCGCCTCGCGCTTCGCGCGGTCGATCGTGATCTTCACCTTGATCGCGCAGCCCTGGTCCATCGGATAGGTGAACTCGGAATCGTGCAGCTTGGTCAGCAGCCGCGCCACGCTCTCGGCCGCGTTGTCCTGGACATGGCCCATATAGGCCTGCACGACATCGAGGCCGAAGGAGCCGATCATCTTCTTCAGCTCGGCCAGACCCTTCTCGTTGGCCGCGATCTGCGCCTTCAGGTCGTTGACGTTCTGCACGACGTTGCGGACAGGGTAGCGCGCGCCGGTCAGGAGCTTGACCAGCTCTTCCTCGCAGAAGCGGCCCTGATCGACGATCTTGAAATTGTCGATATAGACGCCCTCTTCCTCGATATTGGTCGCGAGCGGCGACATCGAGCCCGGCGCCGTGCCGCCGACATCGGCGTGGTGGCCGCGGCTCGCCACCCAGAACAGGATGTCCTTGTCCTGCGCATCGAAGACCGGCGTACAGACGGTGATGTCGGGCAGATGCGTGCCGCCATTATAGGGCGCGTTGAGGCAGTAGACGTCGCCCGGCTTGATCACCGGGTTGTTGGCGATCACGGTCTCGACCGAACGGTCCATCGAGCCCAGATGCACCGGCATGTGCGGGGCGTTGGCGACGAGCGCGCCGGTCTGGTCGAAGACCGCGCAGGAGAAGTCGAGCCGCTCCTTGATGTTCACGGAATAGGCGGTGTTCTGCAGCGTCACGCCCATCTGCTCGGCGATCGACATGAACAGGTTGTTGAAGATCTCGAGCATGACCGGATCGGCCTTGGTGCCGATCGCCGCCTGCTGGACCAGCGCCTTCACGCGAACGAGGACGAGATGGTCGCGGGCGGTGAGCTTCGCGCTCCAACCCTCCTCGACGACGACGGTCTGGTTCGGCTCGATGATGATGGCGGGGCCGGCGACGCTCTGGCCGGGCTTGATGGCCTCACGCCGGACGATCGCCGCATCATGCCACTGTCCCTTGGCGAAGAAGCGCGTGCGCTCGGCGGCAATCGGCTCGCCGGCCTGCTCGCCAGCCGCGGCTTCCTCGAACTTCGCGCCGCCGCCGACGGCCTCGACCTCGACCGCCTCGACGACCAGCGCCTTGGTCTCGTCCATGAAGCCGAAGCGCGCCTTATGCGCAGTCTGGAAGGCCGTCTGCATCTCGGCGCGCGTGCTGGCAGGGACCGCGATCGCGGTATCGGTGCCGGAATAGCGGATATGGGCGCGGGTATGGATGGCGATATCGCCTTCGGTCACGCCCTGGCCGGCGACCTCGGCCTTTGCGTCGGCGGCAAGCTTGGCAGCGACCGTCTCGATCGCGGCCTTGGCCTCGCCATCGAGCGCGACATCCAGCGCCGATGTCCGCGTCGAGCGGATTTCGGCGAGCCCCATGCCATAGGCCGAGAGCAGACCGGAGAACGGATGCAGCAGCACCGTCTTGATGCCGAGCGCATCGGCCACGAGGCAGGCATGCTGCCCGCCGGCGCCCCCGAACGAATTCAGCGCATAGCGGGTGATGTCGTAGCCGCGCTGGACCGAAATCTTCTTGATCGCCTCGGCCATGTTGGCGACGGCGATCTGGATGAAGCCATCGGCGACCTCCTCAGGGCTGCGCCCGTCGCCCACCTCCGCCGCGAGGATCGCGAACTTGTTGCGGACGATGCCGACATCGAGCGGCTCGTCCTGCTTCGGCCCGAAGATCGCCGGGAAATAGGACGGGATCAGCTTGCCGACCATGACATTCGCGTCGGTCACCGCGAGCGGCCCGCCACGGCGATAGGCGGCCGGGCCGGGATTGGCGCCGGCCGAATCCGGCCCGACGCGGAAGCGCCTGCCATCGAAATGCAGGATCGAGCCACCGCCAGCCGCGACCGTATGGATCAGCATCATCGGCGCGCGCATGCGCACGCCGGCAACCTCGGTCTCGAAGGCGCGCTCATACTCGCCGTCGAAATGCGCGACGTCGGTCGAGGTACCACCCATGTCGAAGCCGATCACCTTGTCGAAGCCGGCCGAGCGGCCGGTCTCGGCGAGGCCGACGACGCCGCCGGCCGGGCCGGACAGGATCGCATCCTTGCCCTGGAACAATTCGGCGGCGGTGAGGCCCCCCGAAGACATCATGAACATCAGGCGCGCGCCGGTGCGAGCGACGTCGAGTTCTTCCGATACCTGCTGCACATAGCGGCGCAGAATGGGCGAGAGATAGGCATCGACCACGGCGGTATCGCCGCGCCCGACCAGCTTCACCAGCGGCGAGACCTCGTGGCTGACCGAAACCTGCGGGAAGCCGATATCGCGGGCGATCCGGGCCGCCACCTGCTCATGCGCCGTGTAGCGATAGCCGTGCATGAAGACGATCGCGACCGCGCGGAAGCCGGCATCGTATTGTGCCTGCAAGGCGCTGCGGATCGCCGCCTCTTCGGGCGCCCGCTCGACCGTGCCGTCAGCCAGCACGCGCTCGTCGATCTCCTCGACCGCTTCGTACAACGCCTCGGGAAGGATGATCTGCTTGGCGAAGATGTCGGGCCGGGCCTGGTAGCCGATGCGCAGCGCATCGCGGAACCCCTTGGTCGTCACCAGCAGCGTGCGGTCGCCCTTGCGCTCCAGCAGCGCATTGGTGGCGACGGTCGTGCCCATGCGCACCTCGCCGATGGTCCCCGTGGGGATCGGCTCGCCCGCCTTCAGCCCGAGATGCTCGCGGATGCCCTGCACAGCAGCGTCGCGATAGGCGCCGGGATTCTCGGAGAGCATCTTCCTGGCATGGAGATTGCCAGCCGGGTCGCGGCCGATCACGTCGGTGAAGGTGCCGCCGCGATCGATCCAGAAGTCCCAATGAGCCGCCGACATAGACCCTCTCCCCCTTGGACAAGCCGGGATCGCCCGACACTAACAAATCATCGATAAATCGTCGATGAGTTATTGACAAGGCGATTCTGCCGGCTACGATCCCGATTGTGGCTGGAACATGGCTGAGGGGCCGGGCCGGCGCGAAAGCGGAGGATGCGACGATGCGAGCAATCCTGGCAACCGGGCGCGCCTGCGCTCCCATCCCGTGGGAGCGCCTTCGATGATCCGTCGCGCACTCGACATCCTCTATCTCGCCGCCGGCTATATCGCCGGGCTGTGCCTGATCGTGATCTTCATCCTGATGATGCTTCTTTCGGTCGGGCGCGAGATCAACTTCAACGTGCCGTCCGGCGACGATTTCGCTGGCTGGGCCTTCGCCGCCATGGCCTTCTTCGGCCTGGCCCACACCTTCAAGAAGGGTGAGATGATCAGGGTTGGGCTGCTGATCGAGCGCCTTGACGGACCTGTGAAGAGGGCCGCAGAGCTTTTCGCCCTCACCGTCGCCGCGCTCTTCATAGGCTATTTCACCTGGCAGACCGGGAAACTGGCCTATGATTCCTGGCAGTATTTCGACATGTCCACGGGCGTGGTCTCGGTGCCGCTCTGGATCCCGCAGCTCTCCCTCGCGCTTGGGCTGGGAACGCTTCTGATCGCGATCATCGACGAATTCGTCATCGTCCTGCGAACGGGCCGACCGACCTACGAACCGGAGCCGCCGAAATCGGTCGAGGAACTGGTCGAGCGAGTCGCCCAGGGCGGAGGCGTCTGATCATGAGTCTGCCTGTCCTCTCGCTCGTCCTGCTCGGCTTCCTCGTCCTCGTCCTCGGCTCCGGCATCTGGATTTCCGTCGGCCTCGGCCTCGTCGGGCTGCTCGCCATGTGGCTCGTCACCGACGTGCCGATCGGCCAGGTGCTCGCGACTACGGTCTGGAGTTCCGCTAGCAGCTGGACGCTGACTGCCTTGCCGCTCTTCATCTGGATGGGCGAAATTCTGTTCCGGACACGCCTGTCCGAGCAGATGTTCCTGGGGCTCTCGCCGTGGCTGCAATGGCTGCCCGGCCGGCTCATCCATACCAATATCGTCGGCTGCGGCATCTTCGCCGCGGTGTCGGGCTCCTCTGCGGCGACGGTCGCGACGATCGGCAAGATCTCGCTGCCGGAGCTTCAGAAGCGTGGCTATGACGAGAAGCTGAGCCTCGGCACGCTTGCCGGCTCCGGCACGCTCGGCCTGCTGATCCCGCCCTCGATCCCTATGGTCGTCTACGCGGTGACCGCGAACGTCTCCGTGCTTCAGGTCTTCCTTGGCGGCTTCCTGCCAGGCCTGCTCGTGATGGCGCTCTATATGGGCTACGTCATCATCTGGTCGCTGCTCAACCCGGACAAGACGCCCCCGCGCGACCCCTCGATGCCGTTCATGGAGAAGCTGCGGCAATCCATGAAGCTGCTACCCTGCCTCGTGCTGATCGCGGCGGTCTTCCTGGCGCTCATCCTCGGCTTCGCCACCGCGACCGAATGCGCCGCCTGGGGCGTCTCCGGTGCGCTGTTCCTGGCCTGGTGGAGCGGCACACTGACCTGGAAGACGCTCTTCGAGAGCATCATGAGCGCCACCCGGCTGACCTGCATGATCATGTTGATCCTGGCGGGCGCCGCGTTCTGCACGGCGGCGATGGCCTATACCGGCATCCCGGCCGCGCTGGCCGAGTGGGTCAAGGGGCAGCAACTCTCGACGCATATGCTCGTGCTGGCGCTGACCTGCATGTACATCATCCTCGGCTGCCTGATCGACGGCATCTCGATGATCGTGCTCACCGCCGTCATCGTCCTGCCGATGGTCAAAGAAGCAGGCTTCGACCTCGTCTGGTTCGGCGTCTACCTCGTCATCCATGTCGAGATGGCGCAGATCACGCCGCCGGTTGGCTTCAACCTGTTCGTGCTGCAGAACATGAGCGGCAAGGACACCTGGACAATTGCGAAAGCAGCATTTCCGTTCTTCATTCTGCTGAACATCGCCGTCCTCATCATCACGACCTTCCCGCAGATCGTGCTCTACCTGCCGAAGCTCGCCTTCCCGGACTGATCCTCGGCCCCATCACCACAAGCAAGAGAGAGGGAATGACATGATCAACCGCAGACATATCACGACCGCCGCCTTCGCCTTCGGCGCCAGCGCGCTGGCCTTCGCCATGCCGGCCTCGGCTCAGACCAAATGGAACCTGCCGGCCGCTTATCCGGGCGACAACCCGCACAGCGAAAATCTCGTGCTCTTCGCCAAGGACGTCGAGGCCGCGACATCGGGCAAGCTTCAGATCACCGTCCACCCCGGCGCCTCGCTGTTCAAGGCGCCCGAGATCAAGCGCGCCGTCGCGTCCGGCCAGGCCCAGATGGGCGAGGTCCTGATATCGCTGCACGAGAACGAGGATCCGATCTTCGGCATCGACGTCGTGCCCTTCCTGGCGACCTCCTTCGCCGATTCCCGCAAGCTCTACACGGCCTCGAAGGCCGCAATCGAGAAGAAGCTCGACGCTCAGGGCATCAAGCTCCTCTTCATGGTCCCCTGGGCACCGCAGGGCGTCTACGCCAAGAAGGACATCAACACGATCGAAGACATGAAGGGGCTGAAATGGCGCTCCTACAATGTCGGCACGGCCCGCCTCGGCGAATTGCTCGGCATGCAGTCGGTCACGATCCAGGCCGCGGAACTGCCGCAAGCTCTGGCGACCGGCGTGGTCAATTCCTTCATGTCGTCGGGCGGCACGGGCTACGATTCCAAGGCATGGGAATCGCTAAGCCATTTCTATGACGTCCAGGCCTGGATCCCGAAGGACGCCACCTTCGTCAACAAGGCCGCCTTCAACGCCCTCGACAAGGCGACGCAGGACGCGATCCTCAAGGCCGCCGCCACCGCCGAGGAGCGCGGCTGGAAGATGTGGCAGGAGAAGGCCGGCTGGTATCTCGACCAGCTCAAGGCCAAGGGCATGAAGGTGCAGGCGCCTTCGCCCGCGCTGGCTGCCGGCTTCAAGAAGGCCGGCGAGCAGCTCACCGCCGACTGGCTGAAGAAGGCCGGCGCCGAAGGCCAGGCCATCGTCGACGCCTACAAGAAGATGTAAGGCGTCGGCGTCGCCACAAGGCCCATCAACATCACGGTCATCCCGGATCGGCGCCGCTGACGCGGCCTGTCCGGGATGACCCAGTGCTTCTGTATCCAGGATAATCGAGCGCGATGACCTCCCCGGCCCCCGACGACCTCGGTCCGATCGTCTCCTCCGGCCATCTCGCCTCGGGAGCCCTGCCGGCTCTGTCGGAGTTCGAATTCGCACTGAGCATGACCGTGCACGCCTTCCAGCGCTGGATGGTCCGCTGCATGGCGGCGGCCGGCATCGCCGATCTTTCGCCGCTCGACGTGCTCGTGCTGCACAATGTCAATCACCGCGGCAAGGCCAAGCGCCTCGCCGATATCTGCCTCGTCCTCAATATCGAGGACACGCATCTGGTGAACTATTCGCTGAAGAAGCTCGAACGGCTGAAGCTGCTCAAGGGCGGCCGCAAGGGCAAGGAGAAGACCGTCGAGGTCACAGCGGCCGGCGAGGAAGCCTGCCGGCGTTATGCCCAGATCCGCGAGCAGCTCCTGGTCAAATCCGTCCGCGCAGCCGGCGCCGACCCGGCCCGTCTCTCCGAGATCGCCGCCGCGATGCGCTCGCTCTCCGGCCAGTACGACCAGGCGGCGCGCGCGGCGGCGAGCCTCTGATCAGCCCTGTCCCGGCTCGGGCAGGCCCGCATAGCGTGCGGCATAGTCCGCATCGAGCGCCGCGAAACGCGACCAGAATCCGCGCCGCGATGCGCCCGTGAGCAGGTCCTCGAGCAGGCCCAGATGCATGTGCCAGCCGCCGGAGACGCTGGTCATCTCCGCCTTGCTGGGCAGCTTGCGATGCGTCAGCACCAGCAGGACCTTCTCGCCCTTCGGCACGAGCTCGAACTCGACCTCGGATTCCGGCTCCGCGCCACCGCCCCAGGTGAAGGCGATGATCCGCGGCGCCTCATAGCGGGTGATCGTCCCGGTCGAGCGCACGCCGCGCTCGTGCACCTTGCGATAGGCCTCCGGCGGCGTCTCGTCGGTGATCTCGGAGTGCTTGAACAGCATCTCCGTATGGCCACCGACCCTAAGGTCGAACACGCCCGAGGCCAGCCATTGCCCGCGCTTCTCCGACTCGGTGAGATAGGACCAGACCCGTTCCACGGGTCCCGGCAGCAGGCGCTCGAAGCGCACCGCGCCACTTTCCAGCACGACGCCATATTCGCTCATCGGGTATCTCCCTCGCCCTGCTCGGGCTTCGCAAGTTCCTGTTCCAGGATATCGAGATGGTGCCCCCAGAAGCGCCGGACCTTGCTGAGCCAGGCGTCGAACGCCTCGAGCCCGGCCGGATCGAGCCGGTAGATCCGTTGCTGCCCCCGGACCTCCACCGTCACCAGCCCGGCCTCGCGCAGCACCTTGAGATGCTGCGAGATCGCCGGGGCGCTGGCGCTGAATGCGGCACCGACCTCTCCCGCCGATAGCGGCCGCTCGCCCAGCATTTCGACGATGCTGCGGCGTGTCGGGTCGGCAAGGGCGGCGAAGCGATCCATGGCCCATAATTTTGCCATTCACTTAATTAAGTCAACACTTAATATTAGGAGGTCATGGCGGCATGCGGAAACGCGGATTGCCAGGCGCCCCGGACTCCGCCAGTGGTGGCGCGCCTTTGGAAGCCTTTCGCCTGACATGACCACCCGCAACGCCTCGCTCGCCGGCATCGCCATGATGGTGCTCGGCATCCTGCTGTTCTCGCTCAACGACGTGATGGGCAAATGGCTGGTCGCCACCTACACGGTCGGCCAGCTTCTGGTGGTGCGCAGCCTGGCGGCGCTCACCGTCATCCTGCCCTTCGTCTTCAAGCAGGGCGTGCAGCGGACATTGCGACCGGAGCGTCCCGAACTGCAGGCCCTGCGCGTGCTGTTCTCGTCGGGCGAGGTCGCGCTGTTCTATCTTGCAGTGACCTATCTGCCGCTCGCCGATGCGATGACGATCTGGCTGGCTGCGCCGGTCTGGGTCGTGATCCTTGCCGCGCTCGTGCTGGGCGAGCGCATCGACGGCCGGCGCTGGCTCGCCCTCGCGCTGGGCTTCGCCGGCGTCGCGGTCTCGCTGAATCCGGGTGGCGCCAGCTTCTCCATGCCGGCCTTGATCGCCGTGCTCGGCAGCTTCTTCTTCGCCGCGATGATGATCGCCGGCCGCCAGTTGCGCGGCACGCCCGACGTCACGCTGGTCGCCTGGCAGACGCTCGGCGCCCTGCTGATGGGGCTCGCGCTCCTGCCCTTCGGCTGGGTGACACCGAGCCTGAAGGACACCGCGCTGCTCGGCCTGCTCGGCATCGTCGCGATGGGCGCGCATATCTGCGTCACCCGTTCGCTCAAGCTGGCGGAAGCCTCGGTCGTGGTACCCTATCAGTACACGCTGATCGTCTGGGCGCTGGTCTTCGGCTGGTTCATCTTCGGCGACTGGCCAACACCGGCCATGCTCTGCGGCGCAGCCCTGATCGTGGCGGCGGGCCTCGTCCTGCTCATCCTCGAACGCAGGGCATCCCCGGCGCCGGCCGTGCTCGAAGCGACCGGAGCCGGCGCGCCCTGACGAACGGGCGCCCTCTCAATAGAGGCGCGTGCGATAGGCTTCCTCGAGATTGCGGTCGGCCTCGTCGCCATCGACCGCCTTGGTCTGGTCGGCGATGATGCGGCCGAGCGTCGGGAAGGAGTGGCGCGGCACCTGCGAGGCCGGATCCCACAGCTTCGAGCGGATCAGCGCCTTGCCGCAATGGAAATAGGCTTCCTCGACCGTCACGATGAGTCCTGTCACCGGCACACGCTCCTGCATGATGGAAGGCGCCAGCAAGGCGGCATCGCGCGTCGCATGCGCCTTGCCGTTGACGCGCAGGGTCTCCGGGATGCCCGGCACCATGAAAACGAGCCCGACGCCCGGCGACGAGAGGATATTGCGGAAGGAATCGATCAGGTTGTTGCCGCGCCGATCTGGGATCAGCAAGGTCTTGTCGTCGAGTACGCGCACGAAGCCCGGCCCGTCGCCGCGCGGGCTGGCATCGGCATTGCCCTGCGCATCGCAGCTCGCAAGCACGAGGAAAGGCGAAAGCGCGATGAAATCGCGGCAAAACTGATCGAGTCGGCGCAGCATCTTGCTGGCCGCCAGCGGCGATACCGGCCCGATATGGCCGCGCAAGGCATCCGCATCCTCGATGCGAGCCGTCGGGTCGTCGAAGCAGTCCGTCATGCCGTTTCCCCGTGTTTCCTGCCGACAATCTGTCCGATCGCAGTTTCCCGCGCCAGCACCAGCGGCTTCTGCCGGGCAACCTTTGCCCGCATGGCACCACCCGGTTCGCATGCGCCTTGACCCGTGACCGGCACATCGCCATCGTGCGCGTCATATTCGCCCTCCCAAACGAGGCCTGATTCGATGCGCCGCGCCCTGCTGCGAACCGCCCTTGTTTCCTTCGCCTGCCTCACGGCCTTTGCCGCCGGCGCCGCGAACGGCCGTGTCGTTCACCCGCTGGACCGGGCGGAGAACCGGACCTTCGCGATGTACGGCAATCTTCCCGGCTGCGACGATCCGGCTGTGCTGAGCGAAGTCACCAGTCGTTTCAACTCGCGCGAAAGCACCTATTGGGGCCCGCTCCAGGCGCTGTCCTATGACCGCATCGGGCAGATCGGCTACCGGACCTGGGGCGCCGACTTCATCCCGCGGCGCTTCTGCAACGGCCGCGTGCTGCTCAACGACGGCAAGTTCCGTCGCGTCGACTATTCCGTGCGCGAGAATCTGGGCCTCTTCGGCCTGACCTGGAACGTCAACTGGTGCGTCAACGGCCTCGACCGGCAGCGCACCCATGCGCCCGATTGCAAGATGGCGCGCCCCTGAGCGCAGGTCGTCCGATGATGAAACGGCTGGCGATCGCGGCCCTGGTGCTGTTCGGCTTCGCCGGTGCCGGCCATGCGCAAGGCTTCGGTCAGCGCGGCGGCACGCCGGGCGATTTCGACTTCTACGTCCTGGCGCTGTCATGGTCGCCGGGCTTCTGTGAACTGGACGGCGACCGGTCACGCAACCGCGAGCAATGCGGTGAAGGCGCCGGCCTGCGCTTCGTCGTGCATGGGCTCTGGCCGCAGAACGAGCGCGGCTATCCCAGCGAATGCGGCCCGTCCGGTCGCACGCCCTCGCGGATCGCGATGGAGCAGGCCGAAGGCCTGTTCCCGAGCGAGGGCCTCGCCCGCTACCAGTGGCGCAAGCACGGCACCTGCACGGGTTCCAGCCCGAGCGACTATTTTCGCGACGTCCGCCGCGCCCGCGAGAAGGTGGTCATCCCACCGACCCTCGCCAAGGCCGAGCGCGACCAGACCTGGACCGCGATCGACCTCGAGCGCGCCTTCGCCGCCGCCAATCCCGGGTTGCGCCCCGACATGATGTCGGTCGCCTGCAAGCGCGGCGTGCTGCAGGAGGTCAAGATCTGCTTCTCGAAAGATCTTCGTGACTTCCGCTCCTGCCAGCAGGTCGACCGCTCGGGCTGCCGCTCCCGCGAGTTCACCGTCGTCGCGCCGCGCTGAAAGCGCAATGAGGTGGGACTTTGCCGCTTCCGGTCGGGAGCGCCTTCCTCTACCAACGGCGGCATGAACTATCGCCATGGCTTTCACGCCGGAAACTTCGCCGATGTGCTGAAGCATGTCGTGCTGACGCGCATCCTGTTGCATCTCAACGCCAAGCCGACGCCCTACCGCATCGTCGACACCCATGCCGGCAGCGGCCGCTACGATCTTGATTCGGAAGAGGCGCTCAGGACGCATGAATGGAAGGACGGCGTCGCACGAATCGACCGCTCGCCCCTCGCTCCCGCCGTCGAGGTCCTGCTTGCTCCCTATCGCGCCGCGCTGGATGGCGCCCGCGCGCTCCACGGCGCCGGCACCTATCCCGGTTCGCCCTGGCTCTGCCGTCATGCGATGCGGCCCGACGACCGGCTGGTCGCCGCCGAACTCCATCCCCCGACCTACAAGAAGCTCACCGACGCCATCGGCCGCGACAAGCGCTGCATCCCGCTCGCCATCGATGGCTGGACGGCGCTGCGGGCCAATGTTCCGCCGAAGGAACGTCGCGGCCTCGTCCTGATCGACCCGCCTTTCGAGGAGAAGAACGAGTTCGCCACGCTCGCCGACCAGTTCATCGCAGCGCATCGCAAATGGCCGACCGGGATCTACGCGCTCTGGTACCCGATCAAGGGGAGCAGCGGCATCGAATCCGTGATGGACGCCGTGCTCGATGCCGGTATCGGCCGGCTGCTGCGCATCGAAATCGACGTCGACCGGCCGGAAGCAGCCGGCGGTCTCAGCGCGACCGGTCTCCTCGTCGTCAACCCACCCTGGCGGCTGGCCGAGGAGGCGGAAACACTGCTGCCAGCGCTGACCGAACGTCTCGCCCAGGGACCGCGACCGCGCTATCACTGTGAGGCGATCCGCCCCGACGGCTGATCGATCTCTCTGCACCGCCCCGAGGATACCGCCGATGCTCGTCCTGCGCTCTTCCCCCGCCTCCCCGTTCGGCCGCAAGGTCAAGATGTCGGCTCTCGAACTCGGGCTGATGGACAGGATCGAGATTGTCGCGGCCGACACGACCGATCCGTCGGAGGTCCTGCGCCAGCAGAACCCGCTCGGCAAGATCCCGACGCTAGTGCTGGAGGACGGCACGACGCTGTTCGATTCGCGCGTGATCGTCGACTATCTCGACCATCTCAGTGGCGGGAAGCTGATCTCGGCCGGCGAGGCGCGCTTCGCCCAGCTGCGCCTGCAGGCTTTGGCCGACGGCATCTGCGACGCCGCTTTGCTCAAGGTCTATGAAGGGCGCTTCCGTCCGGAGGAAGGCCGCAACGCCAACTGGGTCGCGCATCAGGACGGCAAGGTTTCGCGTGGGCTGGAAGCACTCGAAGCTGCGCCGCCCGCCTTCCCGGACCGCCCGCGCATCGGCGAGATCGCGGTCGCCTGCGCGCTCGGCTATCTCGACCTGCGTTTCGAGGGACAATGGCGCGCGGGCCATCCCAAGCTCGTCGCCTGGCTCGACGATTTCGCCGCCCGCGTTCCCGCTTTCGAGGCGACCCGCTTCAAGGGTTGATCGGCGCGGCGGCACCGATCGCGCCGCAGACAGCGAAGAACATTCTGGAGCCGGCGGCCTTGGTCGCCGGCTTTTTCATGCCCGCTGCCGCGGAGGCACTGCGTTCAGGCAACAAAAAACCCGGTGGCCGAGGCCACCGGGTCCGTTCTGTCTCCGGGAGGAGAGGATCAGAACTTGTAGCTAAGGCGGGCGCGAACGACCGAGAAGTCGGTGCCGACCTTGGTGTTGGCGCCAAGGATGTTCTTCTCGCCGAGGTCGACGTAGAGGTACTCGACGCCAGCGATGATGTTGTTGGTGACGGCGTACTCGAGGCCGCCGCCGACGGCGAAGCCGCCGGTGTGGCTGCGGTCGGACGAGAAGCCGATCGCCGGGATCGAGGACTTCACGTTGCCGTAGGCCCAACCACCGGTGATGTAGGGCATGAACCGGTCGAAGGCGACGCCGACGCGAGCGCGGACCGTGCCGAAGTAGTCGGTCTTGACGTTCAGGAGACCGAGGTTGTTGCCGCTGCTGAGGTCAGCGCCCTGCAGGTCAGCCTCGAGGCCGAGAACGAACTGGCCCATCTGGTAGTTGTAGCCGATCTGGCCACCGCCGACGAAGCCGTCGAGATCGCCGACATTGGCCCAGCCGTTGGCATTCACGTTGCCCCAGCCGTAGCCGGCGTTGGCGCCGACGTAGAAGCCGGTCCAGGAGAACGCCGGCGGCATGTAGACGGGAGCGGCAACCGGGCCCTTGCGCGACGGCAGGTCAGCAGCCGAGGCGGCGCCAGCGGCGACGAGGCCGAGCGCGGCAACGCTCGCAAGCAGATACTTCTTCATGACAAACTCCTTAGTCGTCGCTGTCGCCGGAAAACCCGGCGGTTGATTTCGATGAACTCGTTATAAGACGGGGAGCCGGCTTTGTCTGTTGCATCGGAAGCACATCTGCCTTGCAGACCACGGCAGAAATGCGGCACGAATGCGATAACTGAACTCAAATAGGTAAAGCCAGGTTAACCAACCAGCGACTAGCCACCATGGTAAATCGAATACTAACAGTATTTCGACCCCATGCCGACCTAGGAACATGGCCCGGCCTAAAAACGCCGCTGCTTTCTGAAGGTTCCCGCCGCGGGCATGGCTTTTTTCGCTTGTCTTGCCGCTCCGTCCCGCGCGTGCTTAAGCCTTGAGACGACAGGAACCGAAGAAGAACCGTGCCGCCCCTCTCGATTTTTATCATCGCCCAGAATGAGGCAGACCGGATCGGCCGTACGATCGAAGCCGCGCGCGGACTGAGCGACGACATCGTCCTCGTCGATTCCGGGTCGACCGACGGCACCCAGGCCTTGGCCGAGGCGCTCGGTGCCCGCGTCATCTTCAATGCCTGGCCCGGCTATGGCCAGCAGAAGCGCTTCGCCGAAGAGCAGTGCCGCCACGACTGGCTGCTGAATCTCGACGCCGATGAGGTCGTCCCGCCCGATCTTGCCGCGGAGATCTCCGCCCTGTTCGCAGCCGGGACGCCGCCGAAGGACGCTTACAAGGTGAGAATCGCCGAGATCTTCCCGGGCGAAGGCGCGCCCCATCGATTCGCCTACGCGCTCGCGCCGGTGCGCCTCTATCGGAAGAGCAAGGGCCGCTACTCGGCCTCACCCGTGCATGACCGGGTCGACCTTCTGCCGGATGCCCGAATCGGGCGCCTGCGCGGGACGGTGCATCATTTCTCGGTCCGCTCTCTCGGCGAACAGATTGACAAGCTCAACGCCTATAGCGATGCGCAGGCCGATGATCTCGACGCGCGCGGCGGGACGCTCTCCGTCTTCCGGCTGGTCGCCGAATTCCCCGCCAATTTCCTCAAGGCCTATATCGGGCGCCGCCACGCGCTTCGCGGCATCTATGGTTTCATGACCGCGATGAACTACGCCTTCTATCGCTATCTGCGCGTCGCCAAGCATTGGGAGCGTCGCCTGCAGCGGCGCGCCTCGGCCGAGGCCCCGCCGCTTCCAGCGAATCGGGATGGCCGCAATGACTGAGGTCGCTCTGGTTACGGGCGGCGCCCGCCGAATCGGCCGCGCCATCGTCGAGAAACTCGCCGACGCCGGTTATGCGGTCGCGATCCATCACGGCGACAGCGGTGAGGAAGCGGAGACGCTGGCTGCGAAGCTCGAAGCGAGCGGTGCGAAGACCTGCCTGCTCAGCGCCGATCTCGTCGACCCGGCAGCCGTGGCAACGCTGATTCCCGCGGCCGAGAAGGCGCTCGGCCCGGTCACGCTGCTGGTCAACAATGCCGCGAGCTTTGTCGCCGACGATGTCCGCTCGCTCGACATCGCCACCTGGAACCGTCAGTTCTCGATCAACCTGCGCGCCCCCTCCCAATTGGTCGGGATTATGGCGGAGCGCCTGCCCGCCGATGCCAAGGGCGCGGTCGTCAATATCGTCGACCAGCGCGTCTGGAAGCTGACGCCGCAATATTACTCCTACACCCTGACCAAAGCTGCCTTGCTCACTGCGACCCGGACCATGGCGCAGGCGCTGGCTCCGCGCATCCGCGTCAACGCGGTCGGTCCCGGCCCGACCTTTCCGAACAGCTATGACGGCGCCGACCGGCTGGAGCAGGAAGCCGCGGGCACCCTGCTCGGGCGCAGGATCGCGCCCGAGGAGATCGCCGAGGCGGCGCTCTATCTCGCGCGGGCCAGTTCCGTGACCGGCCAGATGATCGCGGTCGATGCCGGCCAGCATCTCGGCTGGCGCACCCCCGACATCATCGGCTGATCCTTAGACAGCGCCGTCCGCCCGATAGGGCGCGCGGCCGCTGGCCAGCGCCGAATCCAGCAGGTCGAGCCGGTCCTGCCCCCAGAACACCTCGCCTCCGAGAACATAGCTCGGCGCGCCGAAGACGCCGGCTTCGACAGCCTGGCCCAGTGTCTCCTCATAGCGAAGCTTGACCGAAGCCCCCTCGGCTGCGTCGAGCAGCGCCGTCCCGTCGAAACCGGCCCGCACCGCGCAGGCCAGCAGCGCCTCGGAGCGGCTCATGTCCTCGTCCCGCGCCCACAAGCCGGCCATCACGTCGCTGATGAAGGCGAACGGATCGCCGCGCTCGGCCAGGATTGCGATGGTCATGCGATCGGCAAGCGACGGGTCGAAGGGAAAATGCTTCGGCTGCAGCACGAGCGGCAGGTGACGCGCCTCGCGCCAGCGCTGGAGATCGAGCAGCCGATAACGCTGCCTGACCGGATGTCGCTTCGGCAGCGGCAGGCCGCCCGTCTCGTCGAACACCGAGCGCAGCGGCATCGGCCGATAATCGATCGTGCAGTCATGCCGGCGGGCGATGGCGTGAAAGGCCGCATTGCCGAGATAGGTCCAGGGGGAATGCAGCGAGAAGTAATAGGTGATCGAACGGGACAAGATCGCCTCGCGGGCTTTTGCAGACAGCGCAAGCATCGCCGCCGCCCGGCCCTTCGTGCAAGGCCATGGCCGTGCATCCTGCGCAGCCCGGCCCCGCCAGAAGCCGGGAGCTCATAAGACCATGCAGGGGCCTGTCAGGCCGCCTTGTTCTTCACCGCGCCGATGATCGCGGTCAGGACGGCTCCGCCGGCGCCGCCCGCGATCAGATTGGTGAGAATGCCGCCGATGCTGAGATTGCCGCCCTGCGCCGCTGCGCTGATCGCTGGCAGCAGGATCGGGATCAGTTGCCCGAGCACGCCGCCGCCGACGAGACCGGAAATCGTGTTGCCGAGCGTCCCGAGATCGAAGCTCGGACTGGCCTTGCCAGCCGCATTGCCGCCGATCGCACCCGCGATCAGGTTCATCAGGATCTGTTCCATCTCGGCCCCCTGCATCTGAATGCATCGCCTGAAGGACATGCGCCTGAAGGAAGCGATGCGTTCCCCGTGGCAGCCGGAACGATGCTCCTGCTCGAGCGATGCGACAAGCCGGCGCACCGCTTCATCAACCGCTAACGGTTCAGTCGAGCGCGATCGCCGCGATCAGGCGGCCGTAATCCGGCTCGCCGCGATGGGTCGTGCGCCGGTAACTGAAGAAGCGCTTTTCGTCGCCATAGGTGCACAGGCCCATGTCGACGAACCGGCCGATCCCGGCCTCCTGCGCCTTGAGCCCGATGAAGGCCGGCAGGTCGAACATCGCATGTGCGGCGCGCTCGGACGGCGTGAAGAACCGCGAATAGGTCTGGTTCTCGGCCTTGAAGCGCTCGATGAATTCCGGCCCCACTTCATAGGCCCTGGCGCTGATCATGGGGCCGAGCACGGCGGTGATGCGCTCGCGGCGGGCGCCGAGCTTCTCCATTGCCGTCACCGTCGCGCCGACGATGCCGGTGAACGCGCCCTTCCAGCCGGCATGGGCGGCCCCGATCACCCGCGCCTCGCCATCGGCGAAGAGAATCGGCCCGCAATCGGCGGTGGAGACACCGAGCGCGACATGCGAGGCGGTCGTCACCATCGCATCGGCTTTGGGGCGATCGCCCGGCCACGGGCCCGTCACCACTTCCACATCGGCGGAATGGACCTGGTAGAGGCTGATCAGGTTCTCGGGAGCAACGGAGAGATGGCGCGCCATCCGCGCCCGGTTCTCCGCGATCGCCGCCGGATCGTCTGAGGAGCCCAGCCCGCCGTTCAGCGACGCGTAGATTCCGGTCGAGACACCACCCTCGCGCGTGAAGAAGGCGTGACGGATGCCGGCTTCTCCGGCGAGTTCGCGGGCGGTGATGAACATGGGCGTGATCCGGTTGGCGCAAGGCCGCAACCGGCCCCGCTGGGTTCAGCTCCGATCTGGCAGCCGATGAAGGTCAAATCCGGGCAGGGGCGGCAGGTTCCGCTGCGATAGCGCGAGAACCTTGAACAAATCCCCCATGCCGGTCTCGCCCGTTTCGATCAGGCGGTCGAAGGCGGCGGAGATCGCAGTCCGCTGGGTCGCGTCTGCCTTGAGCGACAGCGCCTGCGCCCGCTGCGGCAGCCCCAGCGCCAGCAGGAAATCGCGTTGCGTCTCCGGCCCGTGCAGCGCGGCGCCGGCCTTGAGCGCGGCCTGCCCCATCCGCTCGAAATCGACATGGACGGTGAGATCCGCCTCGCCCGGTTCCGCCAGCGGAGCGACGAATTCATGCCGCTTCATCGCCTGCAGCGTATCGCCGAAGCCGGAACGCGCCGAGCCGTAATCGATGAGCAGCGCCGCCCCGCCTGCCGAAGCGAGATGGCCGGCAAGCTGCGCGACGATATCGAGCGCGATCGAAGGCTGCTCGAACACAGTGTCGACAGGTGCCGCGATCTTCAGCGTGCCCTCTCCCGCAGCCGACAACCCGAAGGCGAGATCGCCGTCATCGTCGAGCCCGACCAGCCGCTCGCGCCAGCCTTCGGGCGTCATCACGAACTGGTCGAGCGGCAGGGCGTCGAGGAACTCGTTGGCGACCGCGATGACCGGGCCGTCGAGCGCGCCGGCCACCGTATCGTGCCAGACCGGTTCGAACCCTTTCAGCGCCGTCGCCTGCCGGCCACGCAGGACCGGGCTGGTCTCGACGAGATGAACGGACAGCGCCGCATGGAAGCCCGGTACGATCCGCGTCGCCCTCAGCATATCGGCCATCAGCGTGCCGCGCCCCGGCCCGAGCTCGACGAGGCGGAACCGTGCCGGCGCGCCCATCGCCTGCCAGGCATGGGCCGCCCAGAGCCCGATCAGCTCACCGAACATCTGGCTGATCTCGGGCGCCGTGGTGAAGTCGCCCCCGGCCCCGAGAGGATCGCGCGTCATGTAATAGCCGTGGCGGGGATGGCCGAGCGCCAGCGCCATGTAGCGGCCGATGCCGATCGGCCCCTCCTGCCGGATCAGAGCGATGATCTCGGCCTTGAGCGTGGTCACGCCCGCGCCTCGCCGGGTGCCTCGCGCTTGCTGCGCAGCACCAGCCACAGACCGGCGAAGAACACCGGCAGCGAGAGCAGCATGCCCATGGTGATACCGCCCGAGAGCGCATCGACCGAGGTCCCGAACAGGAAGCCGAGCTGCGGGTCGGGCTCGCGGAAGAACTCGCAGACGATCCGCGCGACCGCATAACCCATGCCGAAGACGCCGGCGACGTAGCCCGGCCTCTTGAAGCCGCCGGCCCGGACCAGCAGGTTCACGAGAATGAAGAGCAGGAGGCCTTCGCCAAAGGCTTCATAGAGCTGGCTCGGATGACGCGGCAGCGGCCCGCCATTCGGGAAGACCATGGCATAGGGGAAATCGGGCGCCGGCCGGCCCCAGAGCTCGCCATTGATGAAATTGGCGATGCGCCCGAGCAGGAGCCCGATCGGCACCACTGCCGCCGCCAGATCGAACACCGACAGCGCCGGATAGCCGCGCCGCCTGGCGAAAAGCCACAGACCCAGCGTCGCGCCGATCAACCCGCCATGGAAGGACATGCCGCCCTGCCAGATCGCGAAGATGTCCTGCGGGCGCTCGAGATAGCGCGCGAGATCGTAGAACAGCACGAAGCCGATGCGCCCGCCGAGCACCACGCCGAAGGCGACGAAAAGCAGCATGTCGTCGAGCTCGATGGCTTGAGGCCGGGCTCGCCCGCCCCAAAGCCCATCAGCAGCGACGAGCTTGCGCGCATACCACCAGCCGCCGAGCAGGCCGACGACATAGGCAAGCCCATACCATTTGATCGAGAGCGGCCCGAGCTGCACCGCGACGGGGTCGATCATCGGGAAGGGAATCGCGAAGACGGGCATGGCAAGATCCGATGGCGGGCGCGGCGAGATGGCCGCGCCCCCGCTGAATGGTCAAGGAAAAAGGCCGGCGCGTGGCGCCCCTCGCTCAGAGCTTGACGATCAGTTTGCCGAAATTCTTGCCCTCCAGCAGGCCGATGAAGGCCTCCGGCGCATTCTCCAGCCCGGTGACGATGTCTTCCTTGTACTTGACCGCGCCCTCGGCGATCCAGCGCGCCATCTCCTCACGGAAGGTCGGCGCCTGCGCGGCAGCGAATTCGCGCTGAATGAAGCCGCGGATCGTCAGACTCTTCGAGAGAACGTCGCGCATCATCCCCGGCAGCCTGTCCGGACCCGGAAACGCTCCGCTGGCATTGTATTGCGCGACGAGGCCGCAGACCGGGATGCGCGCGAAGGTATTGAGCAGCGGGAAGACCGCATCCCAGACATGGCCGCCGACATTCTCGAAATAGACGTCGATGCCGTCCGGGCAGGCGGCGGCGAGCTTGGCCGCCATCTCGGGATCGCGATGATCGATCACCGCGTCGAAACCGAAGGTGTCACGCACGAAGGCGCATTTTTCGGGACCGCCGGCAATGCCGACCGCCCGCGCGCCCTTGATCCTGGCGATCTGGCCGACCGCAGAGCCGACCGGCCCGCTCGCCGCCGCGACCACGACCGTCTCGCCCGGCTTGGGCTGGCCGATGGTGAGCAGACCGGCATAGGCGGTGAAACCGGGCATACCGAGCACGCCGAGCGCCGTGGTCAGCGGCGCGGCTTTCGGGTCGAGCTTGCGCAATTGTGCGGCGTTCGCCACCGCATGCGACTGCCAGCCGGAATGGGAGAGCACGATATCGCCCGGCTTGAAGGCGGGATCGCGGCTCTCGAGGACCTCGCCGACGGTCCCGCCTTCCATCGGCTGCCCGATCTCGGTCGCGGCGGCATAGGATTTCGCCGCACTCATCCGGCCGCGCATATAGGGGTCAAGCGAGAGATAGAGGATCTTGAGCAGCACCTGCCCATCAGTGATCGCCGGGATCGCGGCCTTCTCCAGCCGGAAATTCTGCGGCGTCGGGCGCCCCTCGGGACGGGAGGCAAGAACGATGCGAACGCTGTCGGGCTGGGGCATGGGTTTCGATCCTCGGTCGTGATGGGCGCGGGTGCCGTTCCCTCATATTGGTTCAGCCCGAAGCGAGCGGCAGTCCCCTCGCCCTGCATTCGCAGCCGGCGCAAGCGCGTCGATGACATGGCAACGCGATCGCCGGGCCTTGTTCAGCCGCGATCACGCCGCTCGCGCAACCTTTCGAAAGCCGCTGGTTTGCGCCGCTCCCGCCACGCGGCGATGACGGCGTCGGCATTGGCATCCCGCTCCTGCATCGCATCCACCTCGACATCGTAGAGACAGTAGGAATGGATGCGGTGGAAGTCGCGCCGGGCGTCGCCGATCGGCCTGTCCCCACGCTCGCGCTCGCGTCGCTCCAGCTCCTCCAGCGCGCAATGCACCCCGACGAAGAACACATCATGGCCCGCAAGCGTGTCCGCGAGACGCAGCAACCAGGCCTCGCTCTCCATGATGTGCTCGACGATGAGGTCATTGCCGGCCTCGACATAGGCGAGGAGCGAGCGCTCGAAGCCGAGGAAGAAGGCCTCTCGCATCGTCCGCCAGTCGAACTCGCCGCTCCTGATCCGGGCCGTCGGCAGCACGCCGGCATCGCGCAGGTGATCGATCGAGATATGCCAGAACGGCGCGTCGATCCGCGCCTGGATGGCGCGCGCCAACGAGGACTTGCCGCTGCTCGACGCGCCGTTGAGCAGGATGGTGCGGCCGGGCTTGGCGGGGGTCATCCCTCCTGCTCCGGCCGGGCTTCGCTTTCGAGCGTCGCCAGAAGCTCCCTCAGAAGCTCCGCAAGGGCCATTCGCTTGGCCGGGTCCAGGCTTGCGAGGAACTGCGCCTCGCTCGCCATGTCGGCGCGGAGCGCGTCCTCGGCCCGCTGGCAGCCCAGCTCCGTCAGGACGACCAGGAGGCTGCGCCCATCCTCCGCCGATTTCTCGCGGCGCACAAACCCGGCCTTCTCGAGCCGCCCCAGCCGGTGCGTCAACCCGCCGGAGGTGATCATCAGCGCGCGATAGAGCGCCGTCGGCGCCAATCGATAAGGCGGCCCGCTGCGGCGCAAGGTGCTGATGACGTCGAACTCACCGCGATCGAGCCCGAACCCGGCGAAGGTCTCCTCGATGCTCGGCCGCACGAGATTGGACAGGCGATAGGCCCGCCCCAGGATCGCAGTCGGCGTCGTGTCGAGATCCGGCAATTCGCGGGCCCATTGCGCCCTGACCCGCTCGACATGGTCCATCTTCGTCATAGCCTGCCCTTCCCCGGCCTCTCCTCTGCCCCTGAGCGAGCCTCGCGCCAAGAGATATCTTGATACAAAGATATTTCTCAGGAATTATCTTTGCACAAAGATAACTAGAGGGCATCATGGCGGCGATAGCGATCGACAGCGACATCCTGCGCAGCGGCGCAAGCCGGACGGCACGGTTCGAAGGCGGCGGGTACGGCTCGCAGGTCTCGTTTTTCCTGGTCGACAACGAGCCGGGACAAGGGCCGGGCCTGCATGTCCACCCCTACTCGGAAACCTGGGTGATCCGATCGGGCGAGGCGGAATTCACGGTGGGCCGCGAGACGCTGCGCGCCAGCGCCGGAGCGATCGTGGTGGGCCCGGCCGGCATCCCCCATAAATTCGTCAATATCGGGCCCGGGCGGCTGGAGCTCATCTGCATCCATGCCAACACGGCTATCGTTCAGGATTGGGTCGAGGACGAAGCCGCGGCCTGAGCGTCGACGGCGGCTGGGCGGACCGATGCGCTGGCGATGGCAGGCTCCACCTGGCCTCAAGGCCTGCGCGGTCGTGGGAAAAACGCGGGGCGCGGCGCATGGGCGCCCAGCCCCGGCAGATTCGTCAGCGCAGAATCAAAGCGCCTTCGCGGCAGCGCGGCTCGGGCGCTTTGCGGCCACCTTGCGAACCGGGGCCGCCGCCTTGGCAGCAGCCTCCTCGGCGTCCCTGGCCAATCGCAGGGCGCGCAGCTTCTCCGTCTTGAGGCGGGCCTGGCCGGCCTCGTCCTCAAGCGCCTGCCACGCGTCGAGCGCATCCTGGCGACGCTGCTCGGTCGTCTCGAAAGCCGCCTGCGCCCGGGCTTTGATCTCGTCCAGCTTCATGTTGCGGCTCGACATGCGAAACTCCTACTCGACTGACGCGGGTCGGCCGTTGCCGCTCAGACGGCGGCCGGACGAGGCGCTCCGGCTCCAGGGCCGGCTCCGGGACGGCCCTTGCCGACGGGCAGCTTGCGCTTCGGCGCCGGCAGCAGGCCTTCGCGCTGCGCCTGCTTGCGGGCGGCCTTCTTGGCACGACGGACCGCCTCGGCCTTCTCGCGGGCGCGGCGCTCGGACGGCTTCTCGAATTCGCGGCGCTGCTTCATCTCGCGAAACACGCCTTCGCGCTGCAGCTTCTTCTTCAGGACGCGCAGCGCCTGCTCGACATTGTTGTCCCGAACGAGAACTTGCATGGTCATCCTTTCCAGAAAGCACAAAGGGCCGGGCTTGTAGTCCCGACCCTTCACTTAACCGTTGGTGCGAAACGTCGTGTCGTGGCGCCGGTACATCCGCGGCGGCCTCAAGGCGGCGTCGTTCCGCTCCGGAACGATTACTCAGCGCGCAGGTTGTCGGCCGAGCTCTTGCCCGAACGCTTGTCCTGAACGATCTCGTACGAAATCTTCTGGCCGTCGCGCAGATCGCGCAGACCGGCGCGCTCGACAGCGCTGATGTGGACGAAAACGTCCTGGCCGCCATCGTCAGGCTGAATGAAGCCGAAACCCTTGGTGGCGTTGAACCACTTAACCGAACCAGAAGCCATGAAAGCCTCCCGCAAACATGTTTATCCAAGCCCCATGGAAAACATGCGGCGGTGAATTCGATCAGAGGAAGAAAATCATCAGCATGTCGCGCTCAAGCGGCGCGAATGGCCAAGTCATCAGGCCTAAATCGAAATTAACAAATAGGCCATGACAAGGCCGATGTCAAATCGAGACCAGCCCGACGATTTCTGAAAAACGAAACCGGGCAACGTCGCCAGCGAAAAAACACCTTGAACGAATACCACCGATTCTTCTCGAAATCGATCGCGTCGAGAAGCAGGCAGCCGTTGATTCAGCGTTGAATCAGTGCCTCTCCTGACATGACGAAGCCGCTGCGGCATCCTACATGCAGGCCATGAGTCGCGAACGCCAGGACGATCTGCCCCAGGACGAATTCGAGGACGAGGAGGACACCCTCCCCGGCGCCGAGCCCGCGCTCGTCCTCGCCGAAGCCGCGCCCGGTGCGCTCAAGGCCGGCATCGAGGTCATCCAGCAATTCGCCAAGCACCTGCCGAACCGGCCCGGCGTCTACCGGATGTTCGATCGCGCCGGCGAGGTGCTCTATGTCGGCAAGGCCAAGAGCCTCAAGAATCGCGTGACATCCTATGCCCGCGGCATGGCGCATACCAACGCCGTCGCCCGGATGATCGCCGAGACGGCGAACATGGAGTTCGTCACCACCGGCACCGAGACCGAGGCGCTGCTGCTCGAATCGAACCTGATCAAGCAGCTCCGGCCGCGCTACAATGTGCTGCTGCGCGACGACAAGTCGTTCCCCTATATCCTGCTGACCGGGGACCATGACGCGCCCGCGATCCTGAAGCATCGCGGCTCGCGCCAGCGCAAGGGCGATTACTTCGGCCCCTTCGCCTCGGTCTGGGCGGTGACCCGCACCATCGACGCGCTGCAGAAGGCCTTCCTGATCCGCACCTGCTCGGATTCCTTCTACGAGAACCGCACGCGCCCCTGCCTGCTCTTCCAGATCAAGCGCTGCGCCGCCCCCTGCACCGGCGAAGTCTCGATCCCCGACTATCAGGCACTCGCAGGCCAGGCCCGCGACTTCCTCTCCGGCCGCTCCTCGGCGGTGAAGCAACTGCTCTCGGCCCGGATGCAGGAAGCCGCGGAGGAGCTCGAATTCGAGAAGGCGGCACGCTATCGCGACCGCCTCGCCGCGCTGTCCGCCGTACAGGCCGGGCAGGACATCAACACGCAAGGCGTCGAGGAGGCCGATGTCTTCGCCATCGACGAACAGGCCGGGCAGTTCTGCGTCGAGATCTTCTTCTTCCGGAATCACCAGAACTGGGGCAACCGCGCGCTTTTCCCGCGCGCCGACCGCTCATTGACGCCGGCCGAGGTGCTGGCCTCCGTCGTCGCCCAGTTCTACGACGACAAGCCGCCGCCGCGCCTCGTGCTGCTCTCGCACCCGGTCGAGGAGATCGAGCTGATCGGGCAGGCGCTCTCGGCCCGCGCCGGCCGCAAGGTCGAGGTCGCCCACCCCAAGCGCGGCGAGCGCGCCGACCTGATGGCACATGCCGTCAAGAACGCCCGCGAGGCGCTCTCCCGCAAGCTCGCGGAAAATGCCGGGCAGCAATCCCTGCTCGTCGCGCTCGGGGCCGCCTTCGGCATGGAAACCGCCCCGCGCCGGGTCGAGGTCTACGACAACTCGCACATCATGGGCACCAACGCCGTCGGCGGCATGATCGTCGCCGGGCCGGACGGCTTCGTGAAGAACCAGTACCGCACCTTCAACATCTCGACCGACACCATCGCCGGCGACGATTTCGGCATGATGCGCGAGGTGCTGACGCGACGGTTCGCGAAGCTGGCGAAGGAGAGTGGCACCGACCTGGACCCGATCGCTCAGGAAAGTACATCTGTCGGCGGCGAGGCCGGGAAGATCACTCTCCAGGATGCGCCTGCGGAGGAAGCCTTACCGAAGAAGACCCGAAAGGCGCCCAAGCCGCGCAAGGACGAGGACGGCTTCCCCTCCCGCCCCGATCTCGTCATCGTCGACGGCGGCAAGGGCCAGTTCACCGCCGCGCTCAAGATCATGAAGGAGCTCGGCGCGGCCAACATTCCGCTCGTCGCCATCGCCAAGGGGGAAGATCGCAACGCCATGCGCGAGACCTTCCACATGGAAGGCAAGGAGCCCTTCAAGCTGCAGCCGCGCGACCCGGCCCTCTATTTCATCCAGCGTCTGCGCGACGAGGCGCACCGCTTCGCCATCGGCACCCACCGCGCCAAACGCAAACGCGAGACGATGAAGAATCCGCTCGACGAGATCCCGGGCATCGGCCCCTCGCGCAAGCGGGCGCTGCTGCTGCATTTCGGCACGGTGAAGGCGATCCAGCGCGCCAAGCTCGACGACCTCATGCGCACGCCGGGCGTCAATGCGGCCACCGCCAAGGCGGTCCATGATTTCTTTCATGACGCGTAGAGCGTTGCGCGACACAGCGGAAACCGGTGTTTCGCGGGAGCAATGCTCGATTGCTTCAAAAGCGAGCACGTTTTTCGCTCTCGGACGCTCGCGCCCGAAAGTGACGTGGCCGCGAAGTTCTGCCACATTCACGCTGTTGCGTGTTGACGCTACTGCTGCCGCCTTGCTTTGGTGCATCCCGTGACGATTCTTCCAGACGCCATCAGGCGGCGCGGCCCCTGGTCGCTGCCGAACCTCCTCACCTACGGGCGGATCCTGGCGATCCCGGCCCTGGTGGCGATCCTGTTCTGGCCGCGCGACGACTGGATGCGCTGGCTCGCGCTCGGGATCTATACGCTCGCCGCCATCACCGACTATCTCGACGGCTACATCGCTCGCGCCTGGAGCCAGCAATCCGCGATCGGCCGCATGCTCGATCCGATCGCCGACAAGCTGCTCGTCGCCGCCCTGCTGCTGATGCTGGTCTATACCGGCCAGATCGAAGGCTGGACGCTCTGGGCCGCGATCGTGATCCTCTGCCGCGAAATCCTGGTCTCGGGACTGCGCGAGTTCCTGGCCGATCTGAAGGTCAGCGTCCCCGTCAGCAAGGTCGCCAAGTGGAAGACGACGGCGCAGCTCTTCGCTCTCGGCTTCCTCGTCGTCGGACCGGCCGGAGACAAGGTCCTGCCCGGCAACACCACGATCGGCATCGTCCTGCTCTGGGCCGCCGCCGGCCTGACGATCTATACCGGCTGGGACTATTTCAACGCCGGCATCCGCCATCTCGTCGCGGAAGATGAGCGCGCGCCATGAGCACCGCATCCGCCATGGCCGCGGCGGGCACGCGCCCGGTCCGCATCGTCTATTTCGCCTGGGTGCGCGAGCGGGTCGGCCTGCCCGAGGAGACGCTCGATATCCCCGCCGACCTCGCCACCGTCGCCGATCTCGTGCGCTGGCTGAAGGCGCGCGGCGAGGGCTACGAGATGGCCTTCGCCGACGAGGCCGTCGTGCGGGCCGCGCTCGATCAGGTCCATGCCAAGCCTCAGGCCCAGCTGGGCGCAGCCCGCGAGATCGCCTTCTTTCCGCCGATGACCGGCGGGTGACGGCCATGTTGCGACACCCTTGTCACTCCGAGGCCGCGCACCGCGCGGAACCCGGAACCCACGACTGGGCGTGCCGGGAATGGCAGTCTGTTGCAGTCCGCTCACCCCGTCGCGGGTTCCGGGTTCGCGCCTGCGGCGCCCCCCGGAATGACAAGGGGGACCAATGACGCCCCTCGTCCGCATCCAGCGGGAAGATTTCTCGCTCCAGGACGAGATCGACGCGCTCTCGGCCGGCCGCGCCGATATCGGCGCCGTCGTCTCCTTCACCGGGCTCTGCCGCGACGAGGCCGGCACGCTCGCCGCGCTCGAACTCGAACATTATCCCGGCATGGCCGAGGCCGAGATCGCGCGCGTCGCCGCCGAGGCAGCCAGCCGCTGGCCGCTGTTCGGCCTTGTCGCGATCCACCGCTACGGGCTGGTCAAGCCGGGCGACCAGATCGTGCTGGTGCTGGCGGCTTCCGCCCATCGCCGCGCCGCCTTCGAGGCCGCCGATTTCATGATGGACTATCTCAAGACCCGTGCGCCGTTCTGGAAGCGCGAGCATCGCGCCGACGGCACGCTCGGCGGCTGGGTCGAAGCCAAGGCGGATGACGACGATGCGGCAAAACGCTGGGAACCGGCTCCCTGAATACCTGAAAGGCGCGGCACTCGGCGCAAGCCTCGCGCTGGTCCCGGCCCTCGCCGTCGCGGCCACGCCGGAGCCGAAGACCTTCCGCGACTGGATGGCCGGCTGCGACAATCTCAAAAGCTGCACCGCGCTATCGCTGCCGGCCGAGGCGGCCGACCCGGTCGCCTATCTGCGCCTGACGCGTTCGGCCGGACCGGACACGCCCGCCGAACTGACCTTGCGCCTGCGCGGTGACTGGAACACCCCACCTCGGTCGGTCCAGCTCAAGCTCGATGGCGCCCCCTTCCCCGCCGGCGGCAAGGCGATGCCGGCGGAGACCGATGGCGACATGCTGTCCCTGACCTTCAAACCGACCGAGGTCACGGCTCTTGTCGAGGCTGCCCGCAAGGCCACGAAGCTCTCCATCGCCGCTCCGCAGGTAAAGGCCGAGATTTCGCTGTCGGGCTCCGTCGCGGCCCTGCTCTGGATCGACGAGCAGCAGGGACGCCTCAACACGACCTCCGCGCTGATCCGCAAGGGCAGCGGCACGAACGTTCCCGCCGCCCCTGCCCTGCCGGTCGTCATCGCGAAGCCGGCAAGCGGCACGCTGTCGGAGAAGGACAGCAAGGCGCTCGCTGCCGCGCTGCGCAAGGAAATCAAGCAGCGCGACCCCGATGGCTGCGACGACGACGAGACACTGCTCACCATAGACGAGGCCTGGTCGCTCGACAGCGCGCGCAGCCTCGTTTCGCTGGCCTGCTCACGCGGCGCCTACAATGTCTCGAACGCCTTCTGGATGATCGAGCGCAGCGACGCGAAAACGGCCAAACCGGTGGTCTTCCCGCAAGGCGACGGCGACGCGAAGAATACGCTTGTGAATGCCGGGTTCGATCCGAAGAGCGGCCGCATCAATTTCTTCGCCAAGGGACGCGGCATCGGCGATTGCGGCGCCTCGGGCGGCTATGCCTGGACCGGCAGTGTCTTCGCCCAGACCGAGTTCAGCATGATGGGCGAATGCCGCGGCATCGGCTCCGATGACTGGATCACGCTGTATCGCAGCGAGATCAAGTAGGGAGCGGCATTGCCGGGCGGAGAAAGCTCAGGACTGAGAACGGGCGTTCAGAACCGCGACATGTCATTCCGGGGCTTCGCACAGCGAAGAACCCGGAACCCACGACCGGGTGACCCGCCTGCAACCGGCATTGGGAGATTTACCCAGTCGTGGGTTCCGGGTTCGCGCCTGCGGCGCGCCCCGGAATGACAGAGGTGGAATTTGAAGCCGCGATGTCGCGCCTCACGCCGCCTTCGACTGCGAGCGGACAGCGGCCGAATAGTCTTCCATCACCACCTTGCCCATGTTGCCGGTGATGAAGTTGTACGGGCCGATCTCGGAGACCAGCGTCACCTCGGCGGCAGAGCCGGTGATGAAGCACTCGTTGAAGCTTTCCAGCTCCTCCGGCCGGATGCGCCGCTCGACCACCTCGAAACCGCGCTGGCGGCACAGGTCGATGACCGACTGGCGGGTGATGCCGTTCAGGAAGCGGTCGGCCAGCGGGGTGTGGATCACGCCGTCCTTGATGAAGAAGATATTGGCGCCGGTGCATTCGGCGACATTGCCTTCCCAATCGAGCATCATCGCGTCGGCATAGCCGGCACGCTCGGCCTTATGCTTGGAGAGCGAGCAGATCATGTACAGGCCCGCCGCCTTGGCATGGACAGGCGCGCAGGCCGGGTCCGGCCGGCGGTAATCGGCGACGTCGAGGCGGATGCCCTTCAGCTTCGCCGCCATGTCGAACATGCTCGGCCATTCCCACACGGCGATCGCGGTATGGATCTTGTTGTTCAGGCCGGAGACCGCCATCATCTCCGAGCCGCGCCAGGCGACCGGACGCAGATAAGCGTCCTTCAGGCCGTTCTCCTTCAGGCAGAGATACTTGGCCGCGTCGAGCTCGGCGACCGAATAGGGGATGGTGAAATCCATGATCTCGGCCGACTTGTGGAAGCGCTGCGAATGCTCGGTGCTCTTGTAGATCACGCCGTCATAGGCGCGCTCGCCCTCGAAGATGCAGGAGCCATAGTGCAGCCCATGGGTCAGTACGTGAATCCGGGCGTCCTTCCACGGCACGAGCTTGCCGTCGAACCAGATGACGCCATCGCGCTGGTCGAAAGGAATGACTGACATGGACCTTCTCCTGGGTGCTTGTTTCCGGAACTCGGGCACAGCCTTTTTCGGAACGCAAGCGAGAGTCTAAAGCTGCGCTGCAGTGAGACGTTTTGAAATAATCGTTCGCTCAGCGCCCTTGACCGGTAATCTTGCGTCTGAGATATGTCAATAAGGCTGACCCAAATTTTTGGAAGCGTGTTTTGGCCCTATCCTCTTCCGACGTCGAAGACCTCCCGCTCAGGCCCTCCTCCGAGGCGGTGCCGCACGACCTGATCGAGCTTCTGTTCTTCGCCTATCGCGACTTCGTCGGCGACCCCGACCGCATTCTCGCCGATTACGGCTTCGGCCGCGCTCATCACCGCGTCCTCCACTTCGTCCAGCGCCGGCCGGGCCTGACCATCGCCGAGTTGCTCGACATCCTCCAGATCACCAAGCAGAGCCTGAATCGCGTGCTCAAGGAGCTGGTCGAGAAGGGCTATATCGAGCAGCGCACCGGCCGGCAGGACAAGCGCCAGCGCCATCTCCACACCACGCCTTCGGGCCAGGACCTCGCGCTGCGCCTCGTCCGCCTCCAGGCGGAGCGCATCAACCGCGCGCTTGAAGGCGCCGCGCCTGAAACCGCGGCCATCGCCGCGCGCTATCTCGCCGCCCTGATCGACCCCGCCGAGCGGCCGAAGGTGGAGCGCCTTCTCGACAAGGCTTAGTGATCTCGGCTGTATCGCCCTTGTCATTCCGGGGCTTCGCGTAAGCGAAGAACCCGGAACCCACGACCGGGCGAGCCGACTGTAACGGGCCCCCCAGACCCAACCCGGTCGTGGGTTCCGGGTTCGCGCCTGCGGCGCGCCCCGGAATGACAAACGGTGGAGCTGAAGGTTCCGTCTCCTCAGAACCTCCTTAGCGGCGACCGGCTCCCTACGTTATGCTATGGGAGCCCAGCACCGCGAGCGCGCCGACCAAGACCGGCGCAGGAGAAAGGCGCGAGATGATCGCAACCGAGACCCTGGCGAAGCCGGCCCGCAAGCCCCTGCCCGACGAGGCTCCGCATATCCTCGTCGTCGACGACGACCGGCGCCTGCGCGAATTGCTGGGGCGTTTCCTCGGCGACAACGGCTACCGGGTCACGACGGCTGCCAATGCAGCGGAAGCCGATACGCGGCTGGGCAATCTCGTCTTCGACGCGATCGTGCTCGACGTGATGATGCCCGGCGAGAACGGCTTCGACTTCGCGCGGCGCTTTCGCGGCGGCTCCGCCGTGCCGATTCTGATGCTGACCGCGCGCGCCGACGGCAAGGACCGCATCAACGGCCTCGAGATCGGCGTCGACGATTATCTCTCCAAGCCTTTCGAACCCCGCGAATTGCTGCTGCGGCTCGGCAACATCCTGAAGCGCACCCTGGTCGTCGAAGCCGCGCAATCCGGCACGCGGCCGGATTTCGTCCGCTTCGGCCCCTTCATCTACGGGCTGGCGCGCGGCGAATTGCGCAAGGGCGAGGAGACGATCCGCCTGACCGAGCGCGAGCGCGAGATCCTGACCGCGCTGGCCGAACGCGCCGGCGAGGTCGTGCCGCGCGAGGAATTGGCCGCGCAGGGCTCCGCCGCCAATGACCGCACCGTCGATGTCCAGATGAATCGCCTGCGCCGCAAGATCGAGCGCGACCAGGCCGACCCGCTCTATCTCCAGACCGTGCGCGGCGTCGGCTACAGGCTGGTGACGGACCGGACGTGACACCGCTGCAAACCGGCAGGAAAGGCCTCTCCGCGCTGCGCTCGCTCGCGCGCGCGGCAGCGCGTGGCTCCGTCTGGCTGGAACAGGCGGTCAACGCCGTCGGCAAGGCGTTGCGGCCGGTGTTCAAACGCGTCGGCCGCCCCTTGCAGGCCGTGGCGCGCTATATGCCCAAGGGGCTTTATCCACGCGCACTCGTCATCGTCATCGCGCCGGTCGTGCTGCTGCAATCCGTCATCGCCTATGTCTTCATGGAGCGGCACTGGCAGACGGTGACGCAGCGCCTCTCGTCCGCCGTTTCCGCCGACATCGCCATGCTGATCGATGTCTATGAGAGCTACCCGCAGGATGCCGACACCGCGACGCTGTCGCGCATCGCGGCCGAGCGGCTCGGCATGGACCTCGACATCATCCCCGATTCCGACCTGCCGGCGCCGGGCCCGCGCCCGTTCTTCTCGTTGCTCGACAATGCGCTCTCGACCGAGCTCAGCCAGCAGGTCGCGCGCCCGTTCTGGCTCGACACGGTCGGCCGTTCCAGCCTGATCGAGATCCGCATCAAGCTCGGCAAGAACGTGATGCGCATCCTGACGCGGCGCAATTCTGCCTATGCCTCGAACAGCCATATCTTCCTGCTCTGGATGATCGGGACATCGCTGATCCTGCTTACCATCGCGGTTTTGTTCCTGCGCAACCAGATCCGCCCGATCCTCAAGCTCGCCGACGCGGCGGAGGCCTTCGGCAAGGGACGCGACGCCGATTTCAGGCCGCGCGGCGCCCGCGAGGTCCGCCGGGCCGGCAATGCCTTCATCGAGATGAAGCGCCGCGTCGAACGCTCGATCGGCGAGCGCACGACGATGCTGAATGGCGTCAGCCACGACCTGCGCACCATTCTCACCCGCTTCAAGCTCTCGCTCGCCCTGATGGAGCGCACCTCCGAGATCGAGGCGCTCGAGAAGGACGTCGACGAGATGAGCCGCATGCTCGAGGACTACCTCGCCTTCGCCCGCGGCGATGCCGGCGAGACCGCGGTCGAGACCGATATCCGCTCGCTGCTCGAGGAACTGAAATCCGATGCCGAGCGGCAGGGCCACCAGACCGAACTGACGGTGGTCGGCGATCCGCTGGTCGTGATCCGGCCGGACGCCTTCCGCCGCCTGCTGACCAATCTCGTCTCCAACGCCGCCCGCTACGGCGACCGTATCGCGATCCGCGCGACCCATGACGCGCGCTACCTGATCGTGATGGTCGACGACGACGGCCCCGGCATCCCGCCGGACCAGCGCGAGGACGTCTTCCGACCCTTCTTCCGGCTCGACGAGGCCCGCAATGTCGATGGCGGCGGCACGGGCCTGGGCCTCGCCATCGCCCGCGACATCGCCCGCGCCCATGGCGGCGACATCATGCTCGCCGATTCGCCGCTCGGCGGCCTGCGCGCGACCGTCAGGCTGCCGGTCTAGAGTCACGCGGTTTCGCTCGACAGCCGCGAAAATCGAGCGCTAGTCTCCCGATGACGCGGGGGAGGCCCGGCATGCGGTTCCTGAGACGATCTCTGGCTTTCCTCGCAACGGCACTGCTGCTGGCGGCATCCGCGGCGCAAGCGGAGGAAGTCGTCGATCTCGGCGGCAGCTTCCTCGGCAACGGCCGGGCCCTGCTGAACAAGCCCGCAGGCAAGGCTCGCGCCGGGCTCGTGCTTCTGACCGGAGGCGACGGCTATGTCGGCATCGGCGCCGATGGCAGCGTTGCGCGTAGCGGCAACTGGATCGTCCGCACCCGGGGCGCCTATGCCCGCAGCGGCATTGCCAGCATCACGCTCGATGGCGGCGCCGATCCGGCCGAGGCAGTGGAATACATGCGCGGAATCGCACCGCGCGTCATCGTCGTGGCAATGAGCCGCGGCGCCCTCAAGGTCGCCGACACGCTATCGGCACGGCCGGATGGTGTCGTCTTCGCCTCCTCCATTCTGGACGGCGCGCGCGGCATGATCGGCGATCCCGGGCGCCTGCCGCCGACGCTGATCATCCACCATCGGCAGGACAGTTGCCGCCTGACGCTGCCGGACTCGGCCGTCACTTTCCAGCAATGGACCGGCGGCAAGGCACGCCTCGTCTGGATCGACGGCGGCAGCTCGACCGGCGATCCCTGCCAGGCCCGTGCCTATCACGGCTTCATCGGCCGCGAGGGCCAGGTCGTCGGCGCCATCACGAGCTTTGCGGCCTCGCTGCGCTAGCACCTGGACCAATCGGAGCGAGTTCGGGCAAACGTGCCACCGCGTGGTCGATGAAGGCCCGCACGCGCGGCGCCGGCTGCCGGCCTCCCGGTACCACGAGCTGCACCGGCAAGGGCGGCGGCTCGAACTCCGGAAGCAGACGCACCAGCGTGCCCGCAGCGAGGTCGTCCGCAGCCTGATAGGACAGCACCCGCGCCAGCCCCCGCCCGGCCCGCGCCGCGATCAGCACCGACTCCACCTCGTTGACGATCAAGCGCGGCGTCAGCACGACGGCGCTGCCTGAGCGCGGCCCGCCGAAGCGCCAGGTCAGCGTCTGGTTGGCGGCAACGCTTGCAATCGTCTCATGCACCGTGATGTCGGCAGGCCGCCGCAAGGGCGGACAGCTTGCGAGATAGGACGGTGCGGCGACGAGAATGCGCCTGACCTCCCCAACCTTGCGCATCAGCAGGCCGGAATTCGGCAACGGCCCGATCCGGACGGCGAGCTGCAGGTCTTCCTCGATCAGGTCGAGGTTGCGGTCCGCGAGCACGATCTCGACCTGCACCTGCGGATAGCGATCGAGGAACTCGCTCACCAGCGGCGTGACATGCCGCCGGCCAAAGGAGAGCGGCGCAGTGATGCGCAACAGGCCGCTGACCGGCTCGCCCGCAGCGACGCCCAGGGCCGCCTCATAGTCTGCGAGCAGGCGCCTCGCCGTCGCGGCAAGCTCGCGGCCGGCATCGTTCGGGGTCAGGCGCCGCGTCGTTCGCGCGATCAGTTGTGTCCCGATCCGCTCCTCCAACCCGGCGAGCGCCCGCGTAACAGCCGGGCGCGACTTTCGCAGTCGCCGTGCCGCACCCGCAAGGCTGCCGGCGTCGACGATCGCGACGAAGATCGCAAGCTCGTCGATCCGGTCCATCGCATCATTCCGAAAATTGAAATTCTGAGTTCAATCGATAGCAGATTTCGCCACTTCTGCGAAACGATCATGATCTCCGGGATCAGCAGGAGCATTGCCATGCCATCGTCAAAGATCGTCCTCCACGGAACGCCCCTCTCGGGCCACGCCCATCGCGTCGAGCTGCTGCTGCTCGCGCTCGGCCTGCCCTACCGCACCGAGCCGGCACCGGCAGACGTCCGGCAGAGCGCCGCCTTCCGCAGGCTCAACCCGCTCGGCCAGATTCCCGTTCTCCAGGACGGCGACCTTGCCTTCGCCGACAGCAACGCGATCATGGTCTATCTGGTCAGGCGCTATGCCCCGGACAGCGCCTGGTTGCCACTCGACCCCGTCGGCGCAGCCCATGTCCAGCGCTGGCTCTCGATCGCCGCCGGCGAAGTCATGCACGGTCCTTCCATCGCACGCCTGATCACCCAGTTCGGCCTGAACGACGACAAGGCCCGCGCCAAGCGCATCGCAACCCGTCTGCTCGCCTTCATGGAGGAGCATCTGGCAGCGCGCGACTACCTCGCCGCCGCCCAGCCGACGATCGCCGATCTCGCCTGCTATTCCTATGTCGCCCATGCACCCGAAGGCGGCATCTCGCTGAAGCCCTATCCGGCGGTGCGCACCTGGCTCGCTCGCATAGAGGCCCTGCCCTTCTTCAAGCCGATCCCGCCTTCGCCCCTGCCATCGGAGCTCGACGACGATGCTGCCTGACGGCCCCTTCCACCCTGGCGAACTGGCGGCGCAGGCACGAGCCGGCGTCGCTTCGCGCGGCGCCGGCATCCGTCCTTTCATGCCGGATCAGCACCGCATCTTCTTCGGCCAACTGCCCTGGCTCTTCGCCGGCGTGCTCGACCGGGATGGCTGGCCGCTGGCGACGGTCATCGCCGCCGCGCCCGGCTTCGTGAGAAGCCCGACCCCGACCACACTGTCCGTCGCGGCCCTGCCAGCCGAAGCCGACCCTGCGTTCGGATCGTTCCGGTCGGACAGCCCCATTGGCCTGCTCGGGCTCGAATTCGAAACCCGCCGCCGCAATCGGGCGAATGGCCGGATCGATACCATCGGTGTGAAAGGCTTCTCGATTTCGGTCACGCAAAGCTTCGGCAATTGCGCGAAATACATCCAGGTCCGCAACCAGGTGCCGGATGGCAATGAGCCCGCCATATCCCCCACTGAATTCTCGGGCCTAGACGCGCAGGCGCGTACGCTGATCGCCCAGACCGACACGCTGTTCATCGCCAGCGCAGCCGCCCTGGACAGCGAGCTCGGCGGCGTCGACATCTCGCATCGCGGCGGTCGGCCCGGCTTCGTCCGCATCGACGGCGACACGCTCACCATCCCGGATTTCGCCGGCAACAACTACTTCAACACGTTCGGAAATCTGCTGCAGGAGCCGCGCGCGGCGCTGCTCTTCGTCGATTTCGCGACGGGTACGCTGCTGCAATTGCAGGGCGAAGCGGAGATCGTCTGGCAGGGGCCCGAGCTGGCGCGGCTCGACGGCGCAGAACGCCTATGGCGCTTTCGTGTGAAGCGCGGCTGGCGCCGGCCCCGCGCGCTCAGCCTGCGCTGGTCGGCACCGGAATTCGCGCCGACCACCTTGCAGACTGGCCTGTGGTCGGTGGCGGCCTAGAAGAGCCGCCCGCCGATCGGCACCGCGTGCCCCGGCCCGATCAGGACGACCTCGCCCTCGGCATCGGGAATGCCGAGGGTCAGCACTTCCGACATGAACTTGCCGATCTGGCGCGGCGGGAAATTCACCACCGCGAGGACCTGCCGGCCGGGGAGATCCTCCGGCCGGTAGTGCTTGGTGATCTGCGCCGAGGATTTCTTGCGGCCGATCGTGCCGCCGAAATCGATCACGAGCTTGATCGAAGGCTTGCGTGCCTCCGGATAGGCCTCGGCCTCGACGATCGTGCCGACACGGATGTCGACCTTCAGGAAATCGTCGAAGGCGATCGGCACGGCCGGGGCGGAAGGCTCGCTCAAAACTCCGCCCATCCGTTGTCGCGCGCGTCAGCCGCGGGCTTGTGGGCCGCAGCGCTGCCGCCAGGGGCCTTGGCGCGCGGAACCGCCGGACGCGGCGGCGCAGCGACGGCTGCCCGCATGGTCTGCGAGATCGCCTTCAGCCGGGCGACGTCGCCGCCAAGCTGAAAGCGGGCGACCAGCGACGAGAGTCGGTCCGCCTCTTGCGAGAGCGAATGCGCGGCCGCGGTCGACTGCTCGGCCATCGCGGCGTTCTGCTGGGTGGCTTGGTCCATCTCGCCAACGGCGGAGTTGACCTCCTGGAGACCGGAGGCCTGCTCCTGCGCCGCACCTGCGATCTCGGCGACGAGCGCGGTAACGCGGGTGATCTCGGAGGCCATGCGCTGCAGCGCCCCGCCGGTCTGGCCGACGAGCGTGACGCCCTTCTCGACCTCGATGGTCGAGGCGTCGATCAGCGTCTTGATCTCCTTGGCCGCGGCGGCGGAACGCTGCGCCAGCGCCCGCACCTCGGAGGCCACGACCGCGAAGCCCTTGCCGGCATCGCCGGCCCGCGCCGCCTCGACCGAGGCGTTGAGCGCGAGCAGGTTGGTCTGGAAGGCGATCTCGTCGATCACGCCGACGATCTGCGAGATTTCCTGGGCCGATTTCTCGATGCCACCCATCGCCGTCACCGCATCGCGGACGATGCTGGTCGACTGCTCGGCCTCGGACTTGACCTGCTCGGTTGCCTGGTTGGCAAGACGAGCGCTCTCGGCGGTCTGGCGCACCGTGGCGGTGAGTTCGTCGAGCGCCGTCGCGGTCTCCTCGACCGAGGAGGCCTGCTGCTCGGTACGGCCTGCGAGATCGTCGGCCGCCTGGCTGATCTCGGTGGAACCGGCCTTCATGCTGTCCGTATTGGTCGCGATCTGGCGCATCGCGTCTTCCAGCTTGGCGATAGCGCCGTTGAAGTCGTCCTTGAGCTTGACGTATTCGGCCGAGAAGCCAGCCTCGATCCGATAAGTCAGATCGCCATCCGAGAGACGCTCAAGGCCCTGGCCGAGCGCATGGACCACATCGGCCTGCACGCGGGCATGCTCGGCGCGGTCGGCCTCGTTGCGCCGGCGTTCGCCATCGGCGGCGCTGCGATGGTCGGCAGCCTCCTCCTCCATCCTGAGCTTGTCGGTCTCCATCGCCTCCTTGGCGAGAGCCGCGTCGCGGAAGATGACGAGCGTGCGCGCCATCGCGCCGATCTCGTCGGCCCGCTCTTGATGCGCGATCGCGGTGTCGAGCTGGCCTGCGGCCAGGCCCTCCATCGAGCCGCGCAGCGAATGCAGCATGCCGGAGGCCCGGCGGCTGAGCAGGACCACGAGGCCGAGCATGACGAGGCCGAGCGGCACCAGCACCTTGGCGACACCGCCGACCATACCCATGAACGCCGCGTCGACGTCCTGGACATGCAGGCCCGAGCCGACCAGCCACTGCCATTCCGGAATGCCGATGACATAGGAGATCTTGAGCGAGGGCGCCTTGTCGCCGGCCTTGAGCCAGCCATAGTCGACGAAGCCCTGGGTCTTCGCCTTCACCAGCGAGATCATCTCCTGGACGAAGAACTTGCCGTCAGCGTCCTTGAGCGGGCGCATGTCGGTCGACTGGATCTTCTTGTTCGCGTGCAGGACGCTGATGCCGTCATAGTTGACGAGGAAGTAGTAATTCCCGTCGTCGAAGCGAGCGCTGCCGATCGCGTCCATCGCCAGCTTTCTGGCGTCCTCTTCCTTGAGCTCACCGCTCTGGACCCGCGCCAGATAGCCCTTGACCGTCGTCGCCGCGGCCTCGACCGAATTCTTCATTTCGGCCCGCTTGAGCGTGATCATCTCGTTGCGGGCGGCATTCAGCGTATAACCGACGGCGCCGACAGCGATCAGCACGGCCAAGGCTGCGATCAGGCCGAAGGAACGGCTGATCGAGAGAGTCGCAAGCTTCCTGGTGAACGACATTCGCGTATCCTGCGCGAGGGGGAATTCCCCTCATTCGCGCAAAATTGGCTAAGGCACGCTTAACATTGGCGCAGTTTCGCCACATTTTGTCGCAGGCGGCCGCGAGGCCGCCCGGCGCTCAGATCGCCGGCGCGTAGTCCTCGTTGTCCTCGCCGCGCTCGGAGGCCCGCTCGCGCCGGCGCCCCTTAAGTGGCCGCCCCGCGCACAGCGCGCGCGCCAGCCCACGGAACGGCGCCGTCAGCCGGTGGACATCCTCGATGCGGGCCATGATGCGCCCGGCCGTCTTCAGCTCGCGGTCGAGCCGCGCCATCGTCTTCGACAGCTCCGGCTCGTCATCGTCGAGCCATGCCTCGGAGACCCGTGCCATCAGCAGCACCGCGCCCTGCACGCGCACAGCCCCGAGCGCGTCCTCGGTCGGGATGCCGGCCGAGGCCAACATGTAGCGCCAGGAATTGACCGCCCCGCGATTGAGCGCTGCCAGCGCCAGCGGATCGCGGCGGATGACCGGCGCGATCTTGCGCAGGCTCGCCTTGTAGGGCGCCATCGCATCGAGCCGGCGCATGACGAGGTCGAACAGTCGTTCCCTGACCGGCTCGCCCGCAAGGTCGTCCGAGGCATTGGCCAGCACGGCATCATCAACGATGCGGGTCACGCCGCCGAGCATCGCAAGCTTGGACGGGAACAGCCCGCGCAACTGCGCCAGCGACAGCTCGGCCTCGGCGGCGATATCCGGCAGTTCGATCTGGTCCCAGGGCCGCTCGGCTGCGAGCTTCATCAAGGCATCGACGGCGCGCTTGCGCGGGTCGACCGGCTTTTCCGCTGGCGGCGAGGCCTCGGGTGGAGTGGAAACGGGTTTGCGGGCCATGGGACAGCTCCTCTCGCTTCGCGATGAGCGAAGGTTAGGCCGCTATCGTGGCAGGTGAAAGACCATTCAACCCGAAAGCTCGCCGGCGCGACGTTTGGCGGCAGCCACGGCCTTGCGCATCAATGGCTTCATGCCGTCCTCGGCCATCAGCACCTCGAGCGCAGCCGCCGTCGTCCCGCCCGGCGAGGTCACGTTCTGGCGCAGCGTCCCCGGAGGCAGCGGCGACTGGAACAGCAATTCGCCCGCGCCCTCGATCGTCGCCCGCGCCAGGCGCTCCGCGACATCGGCCGGCAGGCCGGCATCCTTGCCGGCGGCGGCCAGGCATTCGACGAGATGGAAGACATAGGCCGGACCTGAGCCCGACACGGCCGTCACCGCATCGATCAGGCCCTCGTCCTCGAGCCATTCGACCTTGCCGATGCTGCCGAGCAGGGCATCGGCGGTGGCGCGCTGCGCCGCACTCACCCCCTTGCCGGGAGCCGCGGCGGTGGCGCCGCGCTGCACGGCGGCCGGCAGGTTCGGCATGGCGCGGATGATCGCACCGGCGTTGGGCAGGCGCGCCGCAAGATCGTCCAGCGTCTTGCCCGCGAGGATGGAGATCAGCAGCGTCCTGGGATGGATGAAGGCCTGCACGGCAGGCGCCGCCGTATCGAGCATCTGCGGCTTGGTCGCGAGGACGACGACCTCGGCCGCCGGAATCTCCTTTGCGGAGGGATTGAGCCGCATGCCCTTCTCCTGGGCGAGCGAGACCATCTCGTCCGACGGCTTGGGATCGATCAGGCTGATTCCCCGGGGATCGATGCCAATGCGCAGCCAGCCCTCCAGCATGGCTCCGCCCATCTTGCCGGCGCCGATGAGGACGAGCGATTGCGGAAGGGAGTTCGACATGACGGCCTCTCAAGGCTTGGCGTTTCGCGGGCCCCTGCCCGGACGCTCACGGCCGGGAGCCTTCCCGACCCGTGGCCCCCCGGTCAAGTCCGCTCGGGCGGATTCGGCGGCTCAGGCCTCGCCGACCGTCTCCAGGATCGCGCCCTCCATGCCTTCCTTGGCGGTCTTGCCGGCCCAGACGACGAACTGGAAGGCTTGATAGTAGCGTTCGCAAGCCTCGACCGCGGCCTTGATCAGCGCGATCGCCTGCTCCTCGGTCGGCTCGGCGCCACCGGAAAGCAGCAGGGCATGGCGGTACATGACCACGCTTTCGCTGCTCCAGAGGTCGAAATGGCCGAGCCAGAGCTGCTCGTTGACGAGACTGACGAGCTGCAGCACCTCGCTGCGCCGCCGCTCCGGCACCTTGAGGTCGAAGGCGCAGGCGATATGCAGGGCCTCCACCTCGGCAAGCCAGGTGATCGCGACATGATATTCCGACCAGCCGCCGGTGACGGAGACGGAGAGTTCGTCCTCGCTGTCGCGATCGAAGGACCAGTCATTGAGTGCGGCGAGGCGTTCGAACAGGTCGAGCGGGTTGGAAGGCCGATCCAGCTCGGCATCCATATCGAGGTCTATCATGCCCTAGGGTCCACCTTCCGGATGCTGGCGCATCCGGCGCGTTCGAGAAGAGGAACACGGCGACTGGAAAGCCGAAGGAACGCAACACACCTCCGGAGCCTCTCAACGGAGATGCTCCCATCCGGCACGGCAGGACGAATCCGCCCGACGAATCAATTCTTTCCACCGACGATAGCGCAGGCGCTGTGACGCTCCCAACACGGCGCCAAGCTCCGCGGATTCGGCCGGCGGGCTCAATCCCCTCGGAGGGCTGTCCACAGCACATGGCTGTGGACATGACCTCAGGGTATTCAGGACTTGCCGAGCTTCTCCTCCAGCGCCTTCAGCCGCGCGGCGAGCTTGTCGTTCTCTTCGCGGGCGATCAGCGCCATCTCGCGCACCGCCTCGAACTCCTCGCGGGTGACGACGTCGAGATCGCGCAGCAGCCGCTCGATCTGGGTCTTCACCACCGTCTCGACCTCGCGCCGCACGCCCTGCGCCGCGCCGGCCGCATCGGTGGCGAGGCGGGCGATGTCGTCGAGGATGCGGTTGCCGGGGTTCACCATGGTTCTCTCCCTTAGAGCATCGGCCCGAAAAGTGTGACGCGGTTTTTCGGGAAAAGCCGATGCAAATTCAAAGATCTGGAGCATCGGACTGAATACGATATTCAGTCCGATGCTCCAGAGGCGCGAAACTCTCTGGACACAGCCTATAGGCAGCCCGCGCGGGCGCCGCAATTGCGACCGGATGTCGGGCTTGCCCCTCGGCGACCGGCGCGCTCACATGGGCGACCGTCCGGAGGATCTGCGCCATGGCCCTGCATTTCACGCCCGCCGAATTCGCCCGCCGCCGCGAAACACTGCTCGCCGCAATGCAGGCCGAACGCCTCGATGCCCTCTTCCTGTTCCAGCAGGAATCGATGTTCTGGCTGACGGGCTACGACACCTTCGGCTTCTGCTTCTTCCAATGTCTCGTGATCAAAGCCGACGGCACCATGGCGCTGTTGACCCGTTCCGCCGACCTCCGGCAGGCGCAGCAGACCTCGAACCTCACGGATATCCGCGTCTGGAAGGATGGCCGTGACGCCGATCCCAGCGCTGATCTGCTCGCCCTCGCGCGCGATCTCGGGCTTGCCGGCAAGCACATCGGGGTGGAGTTCGAAGCCTACGGCCTCGTCGCCTCGAATTACCGCAAGCTCGAAGCCCGCTTCGCCGGGCAGGCCGAGCTTATCGACGCTTCGCTGATCGTCACGCGCCTGCGCGCCGTGAAATCGGCGGAGGAGATCGCCTATGTCCGGCGCGCTGCCGTGCTCGCCGACGCGGCCGACCGCGCCGCGCTCGCCGCGATCCGGGCCGGCGCCGACGAGGGCGAAATCCTCGCCGCCCAGCACAATGCGATCTTCGCGGGCGGCGGCGACTACCCCGCCAACGAGTTCATTATCGGCTCCGGCCGCGACGCCCTGCTCTGCCGCTACAAATCCGGGCGGCGCCGGCTCGATGCGAACGACCAGATCACTCTCGAATTCGCCGGCACCGACCGGCATTACCACGTCGCCGCGATGCGCACGGTCGTCGTCGGCGAGCCCCGCCCGCTCCACCGCCCCTATCACGCCGCCGCCCGCGACGCGCTGCTCGCCTGCGAGGCCGAACTGAAGCCCGGCCGCACCGCGGGCGACGTCTTCGCCGCCCATGCCCGTGTCTTCGATGAGCACGGCCTGGCACAGCACCGACTCAATGCCTGCGGCTATTCGCTGGGCGCCAAGTTCACGCCGTCCTGGATGGATTGGCCGATGTTCTACGAGGCGAATGACTGGCCGATCGTGCCGGGCATGGTGATGTTCGCCCATATGATCCTGATGGATTCCGCCAGCGAAACCGCGATGTGCCTGGGCCGAACCTATCTGGTCGGCGAGGGCGGCGCCGAGGCGCTCAACCTGCCCGATCTGGACCTCGTCATCCGTTGAGCTAAGAGGCTGTCAGAGACTATGGGATGGATTTGACGCAGGCGGTTTTGCGCGAATGCAAGGAGTTCGAGGACGCAAGCCTTCCGGCTTGCTACGAAGGACGACACGGCAGTCGCGCAAAAGCGCCGCGCCCTGCGGGTGAGGTGAAAACGGCGGAGCTGCAGCGTCGCGCCGCTTGCCGATACCCACGTATCGGCGGCGCGATGCTCCTCCCATCTCCGCCGTTTTGACCTCATCAAATCCTTCCCATAGTCCCTGGCAGCCTCTAAAAGAAGCGCGCAGGGAATCTCGAAGCAGTCCACAGCCCAAAGGGCGGGAGGCGTCATGATCAACCGTTTTAGCGGCCTCGTTCTGGGGCCGGTTTTGGCGCTGGCTGTCGCCGGCTGCCAGGAAACCACCCAGACCGCCGCGCGGCCGCGCGTCGATGCGCCCGGCGTCCCGGTCTCGGTCCAGAGCATCTCCGGCGCGCCGGAAAACGTCACGACGAGCTTTGCCGGCCTGCTCGGCGAGGCCGCGGCCGAGCGCAAGATGGAGATCGTTCCCGGCAACAAGCCGGCGCGCTTCCGCGTGAAGGGCTATCTCACCGCCCAGCCGACCGAGGACGGCCAGACCGCGCTCGCCTTCGTCTGGGACGTCTACGATTCGACCAAGCAGCGCGCCCAGCGCGTGCAGGGCGAGAGCATCGGCAAGCGCAGCGGCGGTTCCGATCCCTGGGCCGGCATCGACCAGACGATCGTGGCCAAGGCCGCGTCCGACTCGATGGATGCCATCGCCGGCTTCCTCGTCACCACGCCGGGCGTCGAGACGCTCACGGTGGACGACAAGGCCAACAAGCCCACCGCCCGGACGGGTACCCGCGTCGCCGCGACCGCCGACAAGAAGAGCTGAGCCACGGACCGGCGCCGCCCCGCCGGCGACGCTACGGCAGTGGTTTCCGGGTCACGGCGCGACGCCCCGCGCTTTTTACTCGTCGATATTGCACTGCAGCAGTCGACTCCGTCCGACCGCGCTGTTAAGAGCCGTTCGAATTGAGCCGGCAACGCCGGCCCTCCCTGCTCAGCCTTACTGCAACGGTGCGCTACGGCATGGCCTCCCATTTTAAAGTCGTCGCCGGCAACTCCAATCGCCCGCTTGCCGAGGCGATCTGCAGCCATCTCAGCATTCCCCTCGCCAAGGCCTCCGTCCGGCGCTTCGCCGACATGGAGGTTTTCGTCGAGATCCAGGAGAACGTGCGCGGCCAGGATGTCTTCATCATCCAGTCGACCTCGTTCCCGACCAACGACCATCTGATGGAACTGCTGATCATCACCGATGCGCTGCGCCGCTCCTCGGCGCGCCGCATCACGGCGGTGATCCCCTATTTCGGCTATGCCCGGCAGGACCGGCGCGCCTCGGGCCGCACCCCGATCTCGGCCAAGCTCGTCTCCAACCTGATCACCCATGCCGGCGTCGACCGCGTGCTGACGCTCGATCTCCATGCCGGCCAGATCCAGGGCTTCTTCGACATCCCGACCGACAACCTGTTCGGCGCCCCGCTGATGGCGCGCGACATCAAGGACCGGCTGGAATGGAAGAATGCTATGGTCGTCTCGCCGGACGTCGGCGGCGTGGTCCGGGCGCGTGCGCTCGCCAAACGCATCGACGCGCCGCTCGCCATCGTCGACAAGCGCCGTGATCGGCCGGGCGAGTCCGAGGTCATGAACATCATCGGCTCGGTCGAGGGCCGCTCCTGCATCCTGATCGACGACATCGTCGATTCCGGCGGCACGCTGGTGAATGCGGCCGACGCGCTGCTCGAGCAGGGCGCCAAGGAGGTCTACGCCTATATTACCCATGGCGTGCTCTCCGGCGGCGCGGTGGCGCGCATCGCCTCGTCCAAGCTCAAGGAGCTGGTCATCACCGACTCGATCATGCCGACCGAGGCCGTGAAGGTCGCCCGCAACATCCGCGTCATCTCCATCGCCGGCCTGATGGGCGAGGCGATCGAACGCACCGCGAGCGAGACCAGCGTGTCGAGCCTGTTCGACTGAGAGGTTCGGCTTGGGTAATTCCCGCGCCCTCGTCCTGTTCTCCGGCGGCCAGGATTCGACCACGACCCTGGCCTGGGCTCTCGACCGCTTCGACGCGGTCGAGACGATCGGCTTCGACTACGGCCAGCGCCATCGCATCGAGATGGAATGCCGCGAGACCATTCGCGCGAAACTTCCGGCACTCTCCGCCCGCTATTCCGAGCGGCTCGGCCCCGACCATGTCGTCGATCTCAAGGCGCTCGGCGCGATCTCCGAGACGGCCCTGACCCGCGAGACCGAGATCGCCTTTGCCGAGACCGGCCTGCCCACGACCTTCGTGCCGGGCCGCAACCTGATCTTCCTGACCTTCGCCGCCGCGCTGGCCTATCGCCGCGACCTCAAGCACATCGTGCTCGGCGTCTGCGAGACCGACTATTCCGGCTATCCCGATTGCCGCGACGACACGATCAAGGCGATGCAGGTCGCGTTTGGCCTCGGGCTCGACCGCAGGCTCGTGCTGCACACGCCGCTGATGTGGCGCGACAAGGCGCAGACCTTCGCGCTGGCGCGCGCCATCGGAGGGCAGGCCCTGCTCGACCTCGTGATCGAGGAGAGCCATAGCTGCTATCTCGGCGACAGGACGACCCGGCATGACTGGGGTTACGGCTGTGGCCATTGCCCGGCATGCGATTTGCGATCAAAAGGCTTCGCGGCCTATCTCGCAGCCCCCGATGACAGCGGACCTATTCCATGACCCGTGATCGCCAGCGCCTGACGGAAGGCGTTATCGCCCTCGTCCTGTTCGGCCTGACCATTCCCGCCGCCAACTGGCTGATCGGCAATGCCGGCGCGGTCTGCGTGCCCAATGGCCCCTGCCTCGTCCCGGTCTGGCCGGGCATCATGGCGCCGAGCGGCGTCCTGATGGTCGGTCTCGCCCTCGTCCTGCGCGACATCGTCCAGCGCCGCCTCGGCCCGCTTGCCGGCCTCGGCGCCATCGCGGTCGGCGCGCTGATCTCGGCGACGCTCGCTCCCCCCGCCATCGTGCTGGCCTCGGTCGCGGCCTTCCTGTTGTCCGAACTCGCCGATTTCGCCGTCTATACGCCGTTGCAGCGCCGCCGCTTCGTCACGGCCGTCTTCGCGTCGAGCGTGGTCGGCCTCGTCGTCGACAGCCTCGTCTTCCTGCATCTCGCCTTCGGCAGCCTCGACTTCCTCGCCGGCCAGATCATCGGCAAGGCCTGGATGGTGCTGCTCGCCCTGCCGCTGATGCATCTCCTGCGTCGTCGCGACGAACGGTTGGGCCTCGTGGCCGCCTGAAAGCCGGAAAGCGCGGCGCCGCATAAACTTTGCAGCCGCGCCTCAATCTGACCTTAAGGCATTTGCGATAGGGAACGGGTTCTTCGACGAGCATTCAGTCGGATAATCCGTGATCAGACCTTCGGGCCGCCTGCAGGCTCTTCAGAACGATATTCTTGAAGACATCGCGCGCGGCGAGCCTCTGATCGCGTGCATGGAGCGTCTTTGCCATCGTGCCGAGGCGATCTCGCCCGGCGTCATCTGCTCCGTCGTCACCGTCGACGACCAGGGTTGCCTGCAGCCTCTCGCCTCTCCCAGCCTGCCGGCTCATTATGTGAGCTGTATCAAGGGATTACCCGCCGGCCCCAATGTCGGCTCCTGCGGAACCGCGGTGTTTCGCGGTGAGCCCGTCGAAGTCACCGACATCGCCACCGATCCGCTTTGGGCGCCCTATACCGGCCTTGCCCTGCCGCTCGGCCTGCGCGCCTGCTGGTCGACCCCGATCAAGGCCCGCGACGGCCGCGTCGTCGGCGCCTTCGCCTTCTATTTCACGCGCCCTCGCCGCACCCGCGAACTCGAACGCCAGATCGTCGCGACCTGCGTCCATCTCTGCGCCATCGCGATCGAGCATGACGAGGTCCGCACCCGCAATCACCGTCTTGCCTATTTCGACACGCTGACCGGACTGCCGAACCGCAGCCAATTCAACGGCGCCATTGCCGAGATGAGCGCCACCGGCCGCCGCTACGGGCTGATGCTGATCGACATCGACCATCTCAAGCGGGTCAACGATACGCTCGGCCATGCTGCCGGGGACGCGTTGATCGCCGAGGTCGGCATGCGGCTCGGCACGGCGCTCGCCGATTGCCTGACCTGCAGGATCGGCGGCGACGAGTTCGCCGTCCTCGTCCGCGATTGCGAGGGGCCGGCCCACATGCGCGCCCTCGCCTCGGCCGCGCTGGCAGCGGTCGCGGTCCCGCTCGACCATGACGGCCACAGCATCGTGCCGGGCGTCACCATCGGCGGGGCGCTTGCCGGTGAGGATGGGCTGGACAGCGTCATCCTGCGTCAGAATGCCGACCTCGCGCTCTACCATGCCAAGGAAACCCGGCGCGGTCGCTATGTCCGCTTCCGCCGGCAATTGCGCAGCGCGATGATGCAGCGCATCCGGGTCCGCCGCGATGTCGACGGCGCGCTCGGCGACGAGCGCATCATCCCCTATTACCAGCCGGTCATCCGCCTCGAGACCAGCGAAGTCGTCGGCCTCGAGGCCCTGGCCCGGATGCGCCTCGACGACGGCCGCATCGTCACCGCCGGCGAGTTCCAGGACGCGCTGCGCGATCCGAAGATCGCCCATCGCACCACCACCCAGATGCTGACCGCGGTCGCCGCCGACATGGCGGAGTGGCGAGCCGACGACCTGAATTTCCAGCATGTCGCGGTCAACGTCACCTCGGCCGATTTCCAGAAGGGCGACCTGGTCCAGCGCGCGAGCCGGATTCTGGAACGGGCCGCCGTGCCGATGCGGCAGCTCGTGATCGAGGTCACCGAACAGGTCTTCATGGGCGGTCGCAGGGACGGCGTCGCACGCACCATGGAAGCGCTGCGCGCCTGCGGATCGCCAGTCGCGCTCGATGATTTCGGGACGGGCTTCGCCTCGCTCACCCATCTGCTCGATTTTCCGATCGACATCATCAAGATCGACCGCTCCTTCGTCGGCTCGATCGATAGCGGCGCGCGCAGCGAGATCATCATCGAGGCGTTGCTGACGATGACGCGCCGCCTCGGCATGAACATCGTTGCGGAAGGCATCGAGAAGCAGACTCAAGCCGAACGCCTCGCCGAAATGGGCTGCCGCCTCGGCCAGGGTTACCTGTATTCCCCACCGGTCCCGGCCTCGGTCATCCGGGAGTGGCTGCTGCGCTTCGCCCAGCCCAGGCAGGCGACAGCGCCGGCCGCCGGGCGCGTCGCGAACGCAGCCTGAGAGCTTCCGGAAAACCTGCGAGCGAAGCCGGACTTGAGATCGCGGCGGTTTTCGCCTATGAGCCCCCCAGCGTTCGGCTGACACCCTTGGAGGCTCTGAACGCGCAATCCGATGGCCGCCACGAGGCGGCCTTGTCATTTACAAGTCAAGGACATCCAACATGACCGCCGTGAAGCAAATCGAGGCTTCGGCGCGCGCACAGGTCGGCAAGGGGGCCGCTCGTGCTGTTCGCCGCCAGGGCCAGACGCCTGCCGTGATCTATGGTGGGGGCGCTGCTCCCGAAGCCATCGCGCTCGACGCCAACAAGACCCGCCAGCTGATTTTCGGCGGCCACTTCCTGACCACGATCTTCGAGATCAGCGTCGCTGGTAAGAAGCAGCGCGTCATTCCGCGCGATTACCAGCTCGACCCGGTCAAGGATTTCCCGATCCATGTCGACTTCCTGCGCGTCGCCAAGGGCCAGACCGTCACGGTCCAGGTTCCGGTGCACGTCGTCGGTCAGGAGCAGAGCCCCGGCGTCAAGAACGGCGGCCTGGTCCAGATCGTCGAGCACAGCCTCGAAGTCACCGTCGAGCCCGACAACATTCCGGAGTCGATCGACGTGTCCGTCGCTGGTCTGAACATCGGCGACTCCGTCCATGCCGACGCGATCAAGCTCCCGGCCGGTGCCAAGCTCTCCGTCGGCGCTGACGCCACGATCGTCACGGTCTCCGCGCCGACCGTCGAGGCCGCACCGGCCGCCGACGCCGCCGAGGCTGCTCCCGAAGCCAAGGCCTGATGAAACGGCGCCAGCCGGCGCCGCTTCCATCCGGAACGATCACGAGACGGCCGGGCCAGCCCCGGCCGTTTTGCTATGGCATCGGACCAGTCCAATGCTGCACTGACAAGCCTGCCGGAGTCCCGCCATGCTGATCTTCGCCGGCCTCGGCAATCCCGGCGCGCGCTATGCCCGCAACCGCCACAATATCGGCTTCATGGCCGTCGAGGAGATCGCGCGGCTGCACCGTGCCTCGCCCTGGCGCGTCCGCTTCCAGGCCGAGGCCTGCGAGGCGACGATCGGTGGCGAAAAGGTCATCCTGCTGAAGCCGCAGACCTATATGAACGAGTCGGGCCGCGCGATCGGCGAGGCTGCGCGCTTCTTCAAGATCGCGCCGGCCGATGTCATCGTCTTCCATGACGAGCTCGATCTCGCGCCCGCCAAGCTGCGCGTGAAGCTCGGCGGCGGCAATGCCGGGCATAACGGCCTGCGCTCGACCACGGCCGCCATCGGCAACGACTATCGCCGCGTCCGGATGGGCATCGGCCATCCCGGCGACAAGGCGCTGGTCCACGCTTATGTGCTCAACGATTTCGGCAAGCCCGAGCAGCCTTGGGTCGAGGATCTCTGCACGGCCTGCGCCGACCATGCCGCCCTGCTCGCAGCCCATGACGACACCGGCTTCCAGAACAAGGTCCATCTCTTCATGGACGCGCGCGGCCACGCCGCCGTGAAGCGCCTCGGCGAGAAGAGCGACGGCTGATTCCCCTGGCGTGAAAACACGGGTCATCCCGGACGGAGCGCAGCGGAGATCCGGGATCCATGCCTGAACGTTGATCGGAAGCGCTCCGGAATGGATCCCGGGTCAAGCCTGGGATGACACTGGTGGTTCCGGAGTTATAGCGGCAGCTTGGCACCCGCCTTCGCCACTGTGACGCGGCTGGTGCTGTAGCTGCCATCGGCCTGCCGGCTCGCCGTCATCGCAACCTGCGCGCCGGGCTTGAGCTCGCTCGCTTCCGCCGGCGCCGCCATCAGGATCGTCGCCTCCGGGGTGATCGCGACCTTCTGCTCTCCGCCGGGATAGCTCAGCACCAGATTGGCGCCGTCGACCTTGGAGACGGTCTCGGCCACCGTGGCATTGGTCATGGTCGCGTCCGGCAGCACGCCCCAGGGGCGATGCCCCTCGCCCGTGCCGCGCATCGCCTCGGGGAAGATCACGACCTGCACGGCGAGCAGCGTGCCGTCGGCCTGCGGCTTCGCACCGACACCGATGAAGCTGCCCTTGGCGACATCCGAGGCCTTCGCCGCGACCATGCCACCGACCGAAAAGCCCGGCGCGAGCGTGACCTTGATCTCCCGCCCGTCCGCAGCCTTGAGCTCCAGCGTCGCCCCCTCCATCCGCTCGACCGTGCCGCGTAGCCGTGTCCCCGGCGCCTGGGCGACGGCCATGCCACCGACAAGGGCAAAGGCCGGCAGGGCGAACGCGAGGCGGATACGGTTCATGGCGAGGCTCCGAACGGTGCGGGCAGGCATCCCGCCCGATCCAGCACCCGCGCCTGCCACGCCGCCATGCACGTTCGCGTGAGGCACACGGCCGCCATAAGGCCTGCGGCTCTTGTCTTTATCGCGCAAGCCCCCCAATAAGGCCGCAACTTCAAAGCTTCACGCCCGGCCACGGCGATCCGCCACGGGCAACGGAACAGGCGATCATGGGTTTCAAATGCGGAATCGTCGGCCTGCCGAATGTCGGCAAGTCGACCCTCTTCAACGCGCTGACGCAGACGGCCGCAGCCCAGGCTGCGAACTACCCGTTCTGCACGATCGAGCCGAATGTCGGTGACGTCGCCGTGCCGGACGAGCGGCTGGAGAAGCTCGCCGCCATCGCCGGCTCCAAGGAGATCATCCCGACGCGGCTGACCTTCGTCGACATCGCCGGCCTGGTGCGCGGCGCCTCGCGCGGCGAAGGGCTCGGCAATCAGTTCCTCGCCAATATCCGCGAATGCGACGCCATCGCCCATGTCGTGCGCTGCTTCGAGGATGGCGACATCACCCACGTGGAAGGCAAGGTCTCGCCGGTCGACGATATCGAGACGATCGAAACCGAACTGATGCTCGCCGATCTCGACAGCCTCGAGAAGCGCGTGCTGCCGCTGGAGAAGAAGGCGAAGTCCGGCGATAAGGAGGCCAAGGAAGCGGTCCACCTGATGAACCGCTGCCTTACCCTGCTGCGCGACGGCAAGCCCGCCCGCCTGGTCCAGGTCTCGGCAGAAGAGCGCCGCCCGTTCGAATTGCTAGGCCTGCTCTCGTCAAAGCCCGTGCTCTATGTCTGCAATGTCGAGGAAGCCAGCGCTGACAAGGGCAACAGCTTCTCCGAACTGGTCAAGAAGCGCGCCGCCGAGGAAGGCGCAGTCGCCGTCGTGGTCTCGGCAAAGATCGAAAGCGAGATCGCCGTGCTCCCGGCCGCCGACCAGAAGGATTATCTGGAGGCCGTCGGCCTCGACGAGCCCGGCCTGAACCGCGTCATCCGCGCCGGCTACGCCCTGCTCCATCTCGTCACCTATTTCACGGTCGGCCCGAAGGAGGCCCGCGCCTGGACGATCGAGAAGGGCACCAAGGGGCCGCAGGCCGCCGGCGTGATCCATACCGATTTCGAGAAGGGCTATATCCGCGCCGAGACCATCGCCTACGAGGACTACATCGCCAACAAGGGCGAGTCCGGCGCGCGCGAGGCCGGCAAGTTCCGGCTCGAAGGCAAGGACTATGTCGTCGCCGATGGCGACGTGCTGCATTTCCGCTTCGCGAACTGAAGAGCCTGCCGGCGATGTCGTTTTTCGAGGATTTCGTTCCGGGCCAGAGCGCATGTTCGCGCAGCCTCGACGTCTCGCAGGACGACATCGTCGCCTTCGCCTCGCGCTATGACGCGCAGGATTTCCATGTCGACCCCGAAGCGGCCAAGACGAGCTTCGTCGGCCGCCTGATCGGCTCGGGCTGGCACAGCTGCGCGCTGCTGATGCGTCTGATGGCCGAGGATTTCCTGCTCGACGCAGCCAGCATGGGCGCACCGGGCATCGAGGAGGTGAAGTGGCTGCGCCCTCTCCTCCCCGGCGACAGCGTCAGTGCCCGCCGCACCGTGCTCGAAAGCAAGGCCTCGCGCTCGCGCCCCGAGATGGGCCTTGTGCGCTTCCGTCTCGAACTCCTGAATCAGCGCGACGAGCCGGTTCTGGAGCAGACCAACTGGATCATGTTCGGCCGCAGGGGCTCCGGCATCGGCAAGCACCCTGCCGGTCCGTGGCTCGACCATGCACCGATCTATCAGCGCCCGGCTGTCGAGAGCCCGCTGGACGCGCCCGTCGAGCCGCCCGGCCCGCCGCGCTTTTTCGAGGAGCTTTCGGTCGGCGACAGCCACGAGCTCGGCAGCTTCGTCTTCACGTCCGAGGAGATCGTCGCCTTCGCCCGCAGCTTCGACCCGCAGCCCTTCCACATGGACGAAGCCGCGGCCCGCAACAGCTCGTTCGGCAGGCTCGCCGCCTCCGGCTGGCATACGGCCGCCGTCTGGATGGCCTGCATGGTCCAGCACCGCAGGCGCCAGCTCGCGGTGGCACCCGACCGGCCCGCGCGCCTTGGACCCTCCCCCGGCTTCAAGAACCTGCGCTGGACGAAGCCGGTCTTCGCCGGGGACCGCATCACCTATCGCTCCGAGGTCATCGACAAGCGCGAGAGCGCCTCGCGCCCGCAATGGGGGCTGTTCTTCCACCGCAACACCGGCGTCAACCAGAACGGCGAGGAAGTCTTCAGCTTCGACGGCTGCGTTTTCGTCGAACGCATGCCTCAATAAATCCTTTTTAAAACAATAATCTACGACGCAAGAATCGAACGCCGACTTCCGCCAATCTACGTAGCAGCTACAAACCTGGAGGCTCAATTGCTCTTGGTTTCTGGGCCTGCTTGCGCTGCACCAGTCACGCCTGACGATCCCGAATCGTCCAGCGCAGCGGCCTCATCGGCGATCAGATCGGCCACCCGTACGCCAATGGCATTGGCCAGCTCATAGAGCGAGATGATCGTCGGGTTTCGCCGACCGCGTTCAAGGCTGCTGATGTACCATTGGCTAAAGCCCGAGCGCTCCTCGACCTGCTCCTGAGTCAGGCCGCGCTCTTTCCGTATGCCATCGGCCGCTCGATCGACGTCAGGCTGACGCTGGCGGCCCTGCGCTCAGCCATCGAAAAGCGAAAACCGCCGCCCGGCTGCGTGCATCACGGCGATCGCGGATCGCAATATGCTGCGAGCCCCTACCGGCAAGCGCTTGCCGAACATGGTCTCGTCGGATCGATGGGGCGCCGCGGCAATCCGTACGATAACGCCAAGGCCGAGAGCTTCATGAAAACGCTCAAAGTCGAGGCGGTTTATCCAATGGCCTACGAGACCTTCGAGGATGTCGCCGCCGACCTTCCGCGCTTCATCGATCAGGTCTACAACGCCAGCCGACTGCACTCAGCACTCCGCTATCTCAGCCCGCAGCAGTTCGAGGATCGACACGCCCGGCTTACGGTCAAATCCGCAGCCTGATCCTGTCTACCCGCCGGGGCTCACTCCACCTCATGTCCTATTACGGGCACCGCGAGTTGCAAAAGCGGAACGCCAAGGCGAGATCAGCGGCCTAGCCGGCTGCGCCAAAGAGATGGCGTCCGCCTCGGCCCTTGTCGACGTGAACGCCCGGCCGATACGGCTGGCGGGGAAAACGAGCCTTCGGCGCCGCGCAGGCCATTGCTCAATGAGCCACAGATCACATGACGCCTGTCAAGTTCGTCCCGGCATTCCCGTAGTACGGCGGCATGCCGTCGCTTGAGCCCGCACGAGGGCGGGGCGACAAGGCGTGGGAATGTTATCACGATCAAGACGTGCAATTTCAGATCAAATAAAACTTCTGATTGTATCGGGAGTTGAGTGACATGTTGTTCAACTCTCCTCAGTTCATATTTCTGTTTCTTCCCAGTGCGGTCTTGGGGTTCTTTCTGCTAGGGCGCAGCGGAAAGCCAAGCCTGGCCCTGAGTTGGCTCGTCGCGGCATCCTTATTCTTCTACAGTCAGGCCAATCCCTGGCTCATCTTCGTGCTTCTGGGCTCGCTGTTTTGGAATTTTGCGGCCGGCCTCGTGCTCGCTCGCAGGAAGTCGCGGCTCCTTCTCGGTCTCGCGATAGCCGGGAACTTAAGCGCGCTGGCCTGGTTCAAATATGCCGGCTTCTTCGTTGGGCTCGTCGATTCGCTGACCGGTGCCGCACCATTCAATCTGGCGAACGTCGCAGTACCGCTCGGCATTTCTTTCTACACCTTCCAGCAGATCTCCTACGTCGTCGACGCTTATGACGGGGTCAGTCGTGAAGACAGTCTGATACGGTATTTCGCATTCGCGTCGTTCTTTCCGCAGCTTCTTGCTGGCCCCATCGTTCGCCATAGCGAGATCGTCAGCCAACTGCGCGACCCCGCGACTTACGCCCCGCAGGCTCGCAACATCGCCCTCGGGGTGTCAGCATTCGCCATAGGATTGTTCAAAAAGATTATCATCGCGGACAATCTCGAACCGGCAGTCAATGCCACGTTCGACCTTGCGGTTCATGGAGCGTATCCGCCTATCGATTTTGCGTGGATCGGAGCAACCTCCTACGCCTTGCAACTGTACTTTGACTTTTCGGCCTATTCCGACATGGCGATCGGCCTTGCCCTGATCTTCAATATACGGCTGCCATTCAATTTTTCATCTCCTTACAAGTCTGCAAGCATCATCGAATTTTGGGAGCGTTGGCATATCACGCTGACCCGATTTCTCACGACTTACGTCTACAACCCAATCGCTATGCGCCTCACCAGAGCTCGTATCAGCGCAGGGAAACCAGGGCTGCGCCGATCATCCTTCGAGCTGAGGCCCTTCCTTCACTTGATCGCGACCCCAACGATCCTAACCATGGCCTTGTCCGGTCTCTGGCACGGCGCCGGTCTTCAGTTTGTCGCGTGGGGGCTCCTTCATGGCCTCATGCTCGTGGTAAACCGAGCCTGGAGAAGCGCCACGGCGACGCTGCGGAGCCTGCAAGGGATACGAGTGCCTCGTGCGGTTGGAATTCCGCTGACCTTTTTCTGTGTGACCGTTGCCCTCGTGTTCTTCAGGGCGAACGGCCTCGATCATGCTTTCACCGTCTTAGGTGGCCTGTCCGGCTTGGCGAGCGGCCCTAACCCTGCGGCACTCGATGCGGACGGAGGCCTCAAGCTGCTCATTCTTGGGCTGTTTATCGTCTGGTTCCTGCCGAACACCCAGCAATGGCTCGGCCTCGTCGAGTGTAAAATGCTCGCAGGATGGACGAGTCTCGGGGCGGCTTTCGATCCGGGAGGTCGGAGGCTGCCCAGATTCCTGCACGGCGCTCTTGCTGGGGTGGTCCTGAGCGTCGCGCTGCTGCGCCTTATGGGCGAGGCGCCGGCCGAATTTCTCTACTTTACGTTCTAGGTGCGCACATGAAAGCCTACCTGCTCGGACTGCTCGTCGGCGGCTTCTCAGCCCTGGCTCTCGTTGCGGGCGGGTTCATCGCTGTCATGACCTTCAAACCGCAAAACCTCATAGCGCCTGCCATATCCAGCGTAGAATCGGTCAACGAAAAGTTCCGGTTCATTCGCCTTCATCCTGGTCTGAACCCTGAAGTTGTCTTAGTCGGGTCATCCGTCGCTTGGCGGCATATCGACGGAGCCGCTTTCTCGGCCGGGACTGGCGCAACATTTCTGAACGGGGCCACGGCCCTGCTCGCGGTTCATCAAACGCGGTATCTGGCGAAGTTTTATACGGAATTATTCCCGCGCGCCTCCACCTTCGTCATGCTCACCAACCTCACCGATTTCGGCGATTGCGGCCAGAACCGTAATATCTTCAAGCCCGACGACGCTGAGAAGTATGTGCGAGGAGAGTGGCCGGAGGTTTTTTTCTACATGAAATACCTGACGCTCGCTCGATATTACTCCGCATACCGCATTTGGCCGAAAATGACCGTGCCGTTTGCTGGCGACCGCTGGCAAGATGAGTTCGGGTCCAGCCCGCTGCAGGTTGCCGATCGCGGCCTCCGGTATGGTCCGCTGAAGTTCGACCCGACCTGTATCGAGGAACTCAAGCAGTTTTCGGCTGAGCTTCGGGCCGGCGGACGTCAGCTTGCCGTCGTCATCACGCCGGTCCGGCCAGGATATCTTGCAAACTATCCCGATGCCCGCTCGCAGCTCGAGACCATCGTCTGCGAGATCGATCCGCAACTCCATAAAGACGGCAACCTGCTCGTGGACTTGCGTGAGGCCGATGTCCAGGAGTCGGATTACTGGGACGCCTTTCATCTGCAATGGTCGGCAGTTCAGCGGCTCACTGTCGGACTGAGCAAGGAGCTGGCGCCGTTCGTCCGGCGCGGAAACAAGGCGCCCGAGATGCAGATTGCGAGTTGCAGATGCGGGATCAACGAGCCTCGGAGCGGAGATGATGCTTTCCAGCTTCCCCTTGAACAATAGCTGCCTGGCCGACACCGGGCCGGCATCGGATGGGACGCTCACCTCCGTGCTCGCCAGGTCGGCGCAGCTCTTTCCGGATCGACCTGCGGTGTGGGCGCGGGGAGAAACCCGAACTTTCGATGAGTTCTGGGGTGCGGCCGGCACGCTCGCGGCGGCATTGATCGATGCTGGAGTCGAACCGAACGATCGGGTTGCTCTTCTCTGCTCCCGCACCATCACGGCATACACGGCGATCGCGGCTGCCCTGCGTGCGGCCACAACGTATGTTCCACTCAATCCGCGTTACCCACTGGAGCGAAACCGAAGCATCCTGACGGCCTCCGGTGCGAGCGCGCTCATCATCGACCGCAAATGTGCCGCGCTGTTCGAGCACCTCCTGGAGGCTCCTCCGCCCAGCTTAAGGGTGGTCCTGGCCCCGGAGCCCGATACACGCCGTCCTGCGGCAAATACGCTGTTTCTCGACTCGAAGGACCTGGATCGGAGCGCAACGAAGCGCGCCCAGTGGCCCTCGCCCGCGGCTGAGGACTTCGCCTACCTTCTGTTCACCTCGGGGTCTACGGGGGCCCCGAAGGGTGTCCCGATTACGCATGGGAACGTCACATCTTACCTTGCCGGGATCTCGAACGTCGCCCCGGTGAGTCCGGAGGATCGTCTCATTCAGCTTGTCGACCTCACATTCGACCTCTCCGCTCACGACATGTTCATGGCCTGGACGAACGGTGCATCGATCGTGAGCGTCCCCGAGAATGCGACTCCGCTGGCTCCTCGGTTCGTTCAGGAGCAACAGGCGACGATGTGGCTATCTGTGCCATCCGCGATCGGCATCGCGCATCAGGCTGGCCTCCTGGGACCTGCCACGCTGCCGAGTCTTCGGTGTTCGCTATTCTGTGGCGAAGCCTTTCCCACTGCGCTGGCTCAAACCTGGGCCCGTGCTGCGCCAAACAGCGTGATTCATAATCTCTACGGCCCCACCGAGGCCACGATCGCCATCAGTTACTTCACCTATCAGCCGGGTGATGCCTCAACGGTCCTGCCCATTGGCCAGGCCTTCGAGGGACAGGGGATGGCTCTGTTCGACGAGCTCGGGCAGCCGGTTGCGCCCGGTGCGGTCGGAGAGGTGCATTTGGCTGGATCACAGCTTACCCGCGGGTATTGGCGACAGCCAAAGCTCGACGAGGACAAGTTCCTGACAATCGACGGGACACGCTGGTATCGAACCGGCGATCTCGGACGATGGAGCGAGAGCGATGGCTTCCATTACCTCGGCCGTATTGATCATCAGATCAAGATTCGAGGGTATCGGGTCGAACTCCTTGAGATCGAAGGCGCTCTGCGAACGGCAACCGGGCGCGATCTCGTAGCCGTCATCCCTTGGCCGCAGGCCGTCGACGGAGTGGCCGATGGCGTCGTCGGCTTCATTGTCGGCGAACCACTCGACCCGAGCATCATCCGCAAGCGCCTGGAGACATGCCTCCCCGATTACATGCTGCCCCACTCATTGCTCTTTCTCGAAGCACTTCCGCTGAACTCGAACGGAAAGATCGATGCGCGTGCACTCGCGGAAAGCCCCGCACTCCATGCACTGCAAAGCAGGGGCCGGCATGAACCGACCGACCCGGCATGAGGCGCGCCTGCGTCGCCGGCCGAAGACGCATCTTCACCCTCAAGACATGAGGACCAGTACATGAACGTACTCAGTCGTCTGCAGGAGACCGCAAGGAGCGTATTCGAGAACGAGCACATCGTGCTCGGACGAGAATCAACGGCGGCCGACATCGCGGAGTGGGACTCCGTCTCGCATATCTCCCTGGTGCTGGCTGTTGAAAGCGAGTTCGGCATGCGGTTCGGCACAGCCGAGATCGGATCTCTCGAAAATGTCGGCGACTTTGTCGACCTGATCGAGAGGAGGATGACAAACGCTGCTTGAGCGAGCGGCCATGGCACGATCCCGACGGCTCGGGCAGCGTTTCGCAAGGGGGCGCTGCGCCAGGCCGTGTCGATAGGCTCGGAGGAGTCCTGTGATGCCGATACGATTTTTGGTGCTCGGCGAGGGCTGGCCCGCGAAGAGGTGCGTTCGGACGATCCAGGCCCACGCCGACGGCCACCTCGCAGCGTGGATCAGTCCGAATACTGATAAGCACGAGTCGGAAATCGAACTAAGCGATTTCAATTCAGCTCGTGGCGCGGAGTATGTACGGAAACTGCACGTCGATTGGATTGTCAGCGCGAACAACCTACAAATCGTAGGCGAGGACGTTTTAAGGGAAGTTGACTATAAAGCGATCAACCTTCATCCAGCTCCCCTGCCTGAGTACGCGGGACTCCACTGCCATCAATGGGCTATTCGTAATGGAGAACAACACTTCGGAGTATCGATCCATATGATAAGCAGTAGTGTCGATTCTGGCGACATTATCGCTGAGCATAATTTCGCGCTGTCAGGGGAGGAGACCGGGCTTAGCTTATTCATCAAATGTATGGGGGAAGGGGCATCGTTGCTTGAGTCAGTTCTTAATAAAATCCTGTCAGGACGCGACCTAGATCGCTGGAAACAGGATTTATCCAAGAGACGAGTTTATCGGCACAGCGACGCCATAACGTCAGAGTTGAATTGGCAAGAACCGGCCGATCGCTTGATCCGGTTCATTAGGGCGTGCAACTACGAGCCATTCGCATCTCCTACCTACAGCGCAAGGCTAAAACTTTCTAATAATGACGACATTACTATATTATTGGCAATTATTGGAGGATTCACTACGCATGAACCTGGCGATTTTGTAAGAATATCGGAGAGTGGCATTCACTTTGCCGCAGGTGATCGCAGAGAAGTGGTTGTCACGAAAGCCAAACACGCGGGAGTCGATATGTCCGGCCATGCCCTTGCCGCGTTTTTTGGATCGTCGGTCGCGCAGCTTGATGGATCACAAGGGCGTCGTCCGAGCTCTACCAGGTTGTTTAAGTAGGTGCTCGCCTGGGCGTTGTTGGCGGCGGAGCTGAACCACTATCCCGGCCTGATCGATGCGCTCCAACTGGCGCGTGAGCTGGAGTTCTCGACCGAGCGCCGCAACGGATTGGAAGCATAAAGGTCGCGCATGTTGGCTGTCGTCGTCAGAGTCTCGAAATTGTGCTGGGGCTGACATTGTAGCTGCGAGCGATCTCGCGAACGGGCTCGCCAGTGGCTTCCCTGGCCAGAGGCTCCTGTCTCTGATGATGGGGCATCCCGAAGGGGCGGCCCAGTTTCACGCCGCGAGCTTTGGCCCGGCTGATCCCCTCGCTTGGACGACTAACCCAAGAAGCTTCAGAGCCTCCGTTCGCGCATTGTCTGGCGTCCAAGGCGATCCGTGACGACCGATTGTGATCCACTTTGGCCGCCCCTTAACGGTGGTTTTCAGGACATAGGACTTGTCCCTCACCTGGCATCTGACGCCAAAGCCCTTGATCTCTGAATCCCAGACATCTTCGCCGGGAGCGAGATCATCGACCACTCGTTTTGTGATCCGGATCGAGCTTCGCTTTGCCACATCAATCTCCTAGCAGCTACGGAGTAGCAACATTCCTATCGGGAACTCGCAAGGGCTGATGGGGCTTTACGCGCAAATATCACTTAAATTCGGGTGTTTCGTGGGGCTCCTGGGGCTCTTCTCTCTTATGTATTATGTTTCGACGGCTGCGTTTTCGTCGAACGCAAGCCGGCCTGATCTCAGCCGGCCCTGAGGCCTGTCGCCGTGGAGAGATGTGCGGTCTCGATCCGGTCGCGGCCATTGCGCTTTGCGGCATAGAGCGCTGCATCCGCCCGGGCATAGAGCGCATCGCCGTCGAGCGGTCCGACGCCGCAGCACAGCCCGATCGACACTGTCGCGCCCTGCAATTGCGCATCGACCGCCCGCCAGGGCGCCTGCGCCAGCGCCTGCCGGATCGCCTCGGCGACGGCCATGGCCTCGCCCGATGTCGCATCCGCAATCAGCACGCCGAATTCCTCGCCGCCCAGCCGCGCGACAATTCGTGCTGCGCCGGTCGGCGGACCATCGATGATCTGCGCCACCAGCCGCAGGCAGGCATCGCCGGCAATATGGCCGAACTGGTCGTTGATCGCCTTGAAATGATCGACGTCGACGATCAGCAGCGCGAGCGATTGCGGGCGTGCCGCCTCGCTGGCGAGGCATTCGATGAAGCGGCGGCGGTTGGCAAGCCCAGTCAGCCCGTCCGTCTGCGCCAGCTTCACCAGCTCGGCATTGGCCTGCCGCAGCGCGTCCTGCGCACTGATCAGTGCGGCCTGCTGGCGCTTCGCCGCCGTCGTATCGGCATGGATGAAGCAGCTCAGGCCCTCGAGCGTGTGCCGGGCGACGACACGCCGCCAGCGCTGGCCCGGCAGTTCGATCTCGAAGGGCGCTCCGTCATAGCGCAGGCCGTTCAGGATGCTGGCGCGCAACCCGGCGACCGTGGAGACGCCTCGCCAGCACTCGCTGACGATCTCGTCGAATCTCAACCCGACGACCATGGTGTCTGCCGGGATGTCGTAGAGCTTCCGGAAGGCGTCGTTGGTGGCGATGATCCGATCCTCGCCATCGAGGAGCATGGCGCCATCGGGAATGAACCGCAGCGCCTCGAAGGCCGGCAGCAGCGCCTCGGCGCCTGCTCCCGCGCGGCGCGGCGCCTCGAGCATCTGCCACATCCTGACACGGCCGCCGCAAGGCGCCAGCAGCGAGGTCGCGCGCAAGCGCCGGCCGTTATGAAGGAATTCGAAAGCCTGGGTCTGGTTCTCGTGGCGCGCCACGCCCTCGGCGATGTAGCGCTCGATGTCGTGCATCTCCTCGGGAGCGAGCCGCAGCGTGTAGAAGCGCCGGAGATTCTCGACGTAGGGCTCGCCGGGATAGATCAGCCCGTCATCCTCGGGAAAGAAGTGCAGGAACGTGCGATTCCAGCCGACGGCACGATGCTCCGCATCGTACTCGCAGACGCCGACCGACAGCACATCGAAAGACTCGTGCAGGTAGCGCGAAACGATCATGAGCCACCTTAGGGCGGCAGTGTTTAACGCAGCGTAAGACGGATGCGGTCAGATCAACCGACCTTGCCGTAGCCTGCGAATTTGGCGCCGACACGCTCCATCTCCGCCGCATCGAGGATGACCGGCTCGATCCCCGCCGCCAGGATATCGAGATATTGCCCGGCGAGGTTCTCGACCTCCGCGACGATGGTATGCGCACCGGCGAGTGTCTGGCCGAGCGCGATCACGCCATGGTTGGCGAGCAGCACCGCCTTGCGTCCTTCCAGCGCCTTCACGGCATTATCGGCCAGCTCCGACGTGCCGAATGTCGCATACGCGGCACAGCGCACATCGGAGCCGCCGCAGAGCGCGATCATGTAGTGGAAGGCCGGAATGCCGCGCCGGGTGCAGGAGAGCGCCGTGGCCCGCGGCGAATGGGTGTGGACGATTGCCTGCGCATCCGGCCGTGCCCGATAGATCGCGACATGGAAGGGCCATTCCGAAGAGGGCTTGCGGTTGCCGCCGAGAACGGTGCCATCGAGCCCGAGATGGATCAGGTCTTCCGGCTTCGTCTGCGCATAGGGCAGACCCGACGGCGTGATCAGCAGGCCATCGCCGAAACGAGCGGAGACATTCCCCGATTTCGACGGACAGAACCCCGCCCGGTCGATCGCCTGCGCGACCGCGACGATCTCCTGCCGCAGTTCCGTTTCGGTCATGCCGTGCCCCTGTTCGTCAGGTCGGGAAAGAGCTGTGCGAGCCCTGCAGCGCTGGCGGCGCAGACGCCGCGCTCGGTGATCAGCCCAGTGACGAGCCGCGCCGGCGTCACGTCGAAGGCGGGATTCGCCGCGCCGCTGCCCGGCGCGACGACGCGCACGGAGCGCACCTCGCCGTCATCGGCGAGCCCGGAGAGATGCGTCACCTCGCGCGCGGCGCGCTCCTCGATCGGGATATCCGCGAGCCCGTCGCTTATGCTCCAGTCGATCGTCGGCGAGGGCAGCGCCACATAGAAGGGCACGCCATTGTCATGCGCCGCCAGCGCCTTGAGATAGGTCCCGATCTTGTTGGCGACATCGCCGGTCGCCGTGGTCCGATCGGTGCCGACAATCGCCATGTCGACCTGCCCGTGCTGCATCAGGTGTCCACCGGCATTGTCCGCGATCACGGTATGCGGCACGCCATGGGAGCCGAGCTCATAGGCCGTCAGCGCCGCGCCCTGATTGCGGGGCCTAGTCTCGTCGACCCAGATATGGACGGGGATGCCGGCATCGTGAGCGAGATAGATCGGCGCCAGCGCCGTGCCCCAATCCACCGTGGCGAGCCAGCCGGCATTGCAATGGGTGAGGATATTGACCGGCTCTCCGGCCGGCTTGCGCGCCGCGATCTCCGCGATGACAGGCAAGCCATGCTCGCCGATCGACCGGCACAGCGCGACATCCTCGTCGCAGATGGCGGCCGCCTCGGCATAGGCTGCCTCTTCACGCGCTTCCGGAGCGAGCGGGGCAATGGCACCGCGCATCCGTTCGAGCGCCCAGCGCAGGTTGACCGCGGTTGGCCGTGTCGCGCCAAGCAACGCAAGCGCGGCTTCGAGAGCAGTATCCGAGGCATCGGCCCGCATCGCCAGCGCCACGCCATAAGCCGCCGTCGCGCCGATCAGCGGCGCCCCGCGCACGACCATGCTGCGGATCGCGTCCGCGGCCTGCTCGGCCGAACCCAGCGCCACCGTCTCGAAGCGAAAAGGCAGCCGCGTCTGGTCGATCACGACGACGCGCCAGCCATCCTGCGCGCGCCAGATCGTACGGTAGTGCTGGCCGTTGATCTTCATGGCCGCTCAATGCCCGCCGAACGAGACCAGCGTCCGCACGGGCACGCCGAGCCGGCGGATCTTGTCGGCGCCGCCGAGCTCCGGCAGGTCGACGATGAAGCAGGCCGCCACGACCTCGGCGCCGAGCCCGGCGAGCAGGTTGACCGCCGCCTCGGCCGTGCCGCCGGTGGCGATCAGGTCGTCGACCAGCAGGACACGCTCGCCCGGCTGCACCGCGTCGCGATGGATCTCGATCTCGTCCGTGCCGTATTCGAGCGCATAGGTCGCGCGCAGCGTCTCGAGCGGCAGCTTGCCCTTCTTGCGGACGGGAACGAAGCCGGCCGAGAGCTGATGCGCCACCGCGCCGCCGAGGATGAAGCCGCGCGCCTCGATCCCCGCGATCTTGGCGATCTTCAAGCCCGCGAAGGGCTGGACCAGCTCGTCGACGGCTCGGCGGAAGGCCCGCGCATCGCCGAGCAGCGTAGTGATGTCGCGGAAAACGATACCGGGCCGGGGATAGTCGGGAATCGCGCGGATGCTGTCGGCGAGGTTCATGGGCACCGTCTCTGAGGCCAGGGCGGACGCCTTGGTCCGACGCCGGGCCGGCTTCGTCAAGGGCGCCGTCATCACGCCGCCTTGAGCACGCGGCCTGCGACGGCATCGAGCTTCGCCAGCAGGGCCGGATCGCGGAAAGCCGGCGCGGTCACGATGGCGTTGTCGAGCGCGTTGTGGGAGCCGGCCGGGCACGCTTCGCGCTGCGCCGGGAAATCGGCCGCGAGCCGCGCCACGAGGCGCTGCGCCTTGTCGGCATTGTCGTGCAGCACGGCGATGACCGAGGCCACGTCGACGGCGCCGTGCAGCTCGTGCCAGCAATCGTAGTCGGTCACCATCGCGACGGTCGCGTAGGTGATCTCGGCCTCGCGGGCGAGCTTGGCCTCGGGCATTGCGGTCATGCCGATCAGGTCGTAGCCGAGCCCGCGATAGGTCATGGATTCCGCATAGGTCGAGAATTGCGGCCCTTCCATCGTGACCAGCGTGCCGCCGCGCACGAAGGCGAGGTCCTCGGCCTCAGCCGCCGCCGCGATCCGCGCCTGCAGGGCCGGCCCGACCGGATGAGCGACCGAGACATGGGCGACGCAGCCCCGGCCGAAGAAGGAGTTTTCGCGCCGGCTCGTCCGATCGACGAACTGGTCGACCAGGACGAACAGGCCCGGATAGAGCTCGGCCTTGTAGGAGCCGCAGGCCGAGAGCGAGACGAGGTCGGTCACGCCCGCCCGCTTCATCACATCGATATTGGCGCGGTAATTGATCTCGGATGGCGGGATGGCGTGGCCGCGTCCATGCCGCGGCAGGAAGACGATCTTCGTCTGCCCGATCCTGCCGGTCCGCAACACGTCCGAAGGTTCGCCCCATGGGCTTTCGATGCGCATCTCGCGCAGGTCGGTCAGGCCCGGCAGATCATAGATGCCCGATCCGCCGATGATTCCGAGAACGGCTTCGCTCATGGTCGATTCCTTTTTTCGGCGCGGAAAGGACCACCTTTCGATGACGGTCGCAATACGCCGCCGCTAGCCCCCGTCATGCTCAGGCTTGACCCGAGCATCTCCTCCCGAAGAAGCCTCCGGAAGCTTGTCCTGCCCGAAATTCTCGGATCTGCGCTTCGCTTCGTCCGAGAATGACGGCGCGCGAAACGAAAAAGGCCCCGTCGCCGGGGCCTTTTCCTAGAACGATATCGAACCGATCAGTGGACCGGCGAGCCGTCCGGCATGCGCGACCACACCTTCTTCTTGGTGTAGTAGAGCAGCCCCGCGAACAGCACGAGGAAGATCATCACCTGCAGGCCGATGCGCTTGCGCTGCTCCAGATGCGGCTCCGCCATCCAGACCATGAAGGCGGCAACGTCGCGCGCATACTGGTCGACGGTCTCCGGCACCGGCGACTTGCCGTCCGCACCCTTCGGATACTCGACCTGCCCGTTGGAGAGCGGGTTCGGCATCGCGATCAGATGGCCGGGCATGTATTCGTTGTAGTTCTGACCCGGCAGCAGGGTGACGCCCGCAGGCGGCTCCTTGTAGCCGGTCATCAGGGCGTGGATGTAGTCCGGACCCTGCTCCTGATACTGCGTGAAGATGTCGAAGACGAAGGTCGGGAAGCCGCGGGTATAGGTGCGCGCCTTGGCCAGGACCGAGAAGTCCGGCGGATAGGCGCCGCCCTGCGCCGCGCGGGCGGCCTGCTCGTTGGCGAACGGTGACGGGAAGCGGTCGGCCGGGCGGCCGGGCCGCTCGAACATCTCGCCGGCCTCGTTCGGGCCGTCCTTGATCTGGTAGGTCGCGGCGAGCGCGGCGACCTGGCCGGGCGTGAACTCGGGGCCGCCGGGCTGCGACAGGTTGCGGAAGGCAACCAGGCTCGCGCCGTGGCAGCTCGCGCAGACTTCCTTGAAGACCTTGAAGCCGCGCTGCAGCTGGGCCCGGTCGAACTTGCCGAACGGTCCGGAGAACGACCAGGTCAGCGCCGGCGGCTTCGGGCCGGCCTCGGCGGCCTGCGCCGCCGGCTGGAGGAGCGCCAGCGAGAGGCCGGCAGCGAGCCCGGTCAGGGCGAGACGAAACGCGATTCTGCTCATGGTTCCGTCAGCCCTTGACGTTCGGTTCGGCAGCGGTGGCGGTCGCGACGCGCGCCGCCGACCCGCCCTTTGAAGCGAGCACGGCATCGGCAATCGAGGTCGGCAGTGCCTTCGGCCGCTCGAACAGACCGACGACGAAGAGAGCCACGAAGAAGCCGAAATACAGCACGGTGAAGATCTGCGAGGCGATGACGTAACCGCCTTCCGCCGGCATCGCGCCGAGATAGCCGAGGCCGATGCAGACCACGACGAAGGCCCAGAACAGCTGGCGCCCGATCGGACGATAGCTCATCGACTTGACCTTGGAGGTATCGATCCAGGGCAGGAAGGCGAGCACGACGATGGCCGCGCCCATGGCGAGCACGCCGCCGAGCTTGTCGGGAATGGCGCGCAGGATCGCGTAGAACGGCAGGAAGTACCATTCCGGGACGATATGCGCCGGGGTCGAGGCCGGGTTCGCCGGGATGTAGTTGTCGGCATGGCCCATGAAGTTCGGCTGGTAGAACACGAACCAGGCGAACAGGATCATGAACACGACCATGCCGAAGATGTCCTTCACGGTCGCGTAGGGCGTGAACGGCACGGTGTCCTTGGCGACGTTCTTCACCTCGACGCCGGTCGGATTGTTCTGGCCGACGACGTGCAGCGCCCAGATATGCAGCACGACCACGCCGAAGATCATGAACGGCAGCAGGTAGTGCAGCGAGAAGAAGCGGTTCAGCGTCGGGTTGTCGACCGAGTAGCCACCCCACAGGAAGGTGACGATCGTCTCGCCGATCACCGGCAGCGCCGAGAACAGGTTGGTGATGACGGTCGCGCCCCAGAAGGACATCTGGCCCCAGGGCAGCACATAGCCCATGAACGCCGTCGCCATCATCAGCAGGAAGATGACCACGCCGAGGATCCAGAGCACCTCGCGCGGCGCCTTGTACGAGCCATAATAAAGCCCGCGGAAGATGTGCACGTAGACGGCGATGAAGAACATCGAGGCGCCGTTCGAGTGCAGATAGCGCAGCAGCCAGCCGTAGTTCACGTCGCGCATGATGTGCTCGACGGAATTGAACGCCATCGACGCATGCGGGGTGTAGTGCATCACCAGAACAATGCCGGTGATGATCTGCGCCACCAGCATGAACACGAGGATGCCGCCGAAGGTCCACAGGTAGTTCAGGTTGCGCGGAACCGGATAGGACACGGCCGAGTCATGGGCGAGCCGGATGATCGGCAGGCGCACATCAAGCCAGCGCTCGATGCCGGTCTTCGGGACGTAGGAACTGTGACCACTCATGAAGAATGCCTCAAGGCTGTCTCGTCTTGGCAGGAAAGCGTCGAGCGCATGCTCAGCCGATCTTGATCTTGGTATCGCCGTTGAAGGCGTAGGGCGGCACCGGCAGGTTGAGCGGCGCGGGGCCCTTGCGGATGCGACCCGAGGAATCGTAGTGCGAGCCGTGGCAGGGGCAGAACCAGCCGTCGTAATCACCCTTCGATTCGCCGGGCGCGGTGCCCAGCGGGATGCAGCCCAGGTGGGTGCAGTTGCCGAAGATGACGAGGAACTGCTCGTGCCCGGCCTTGGTGCGCTGGGCATCGGTCTGCGGGTCGCGCAGCGTGGCGACGTCGACCGCCTTGGCCTCATCGATCTCCTTCTTGGTGCGATGGCGCACGAAGATCGGCTTGCCGCGCCAGAACAGCTTGATCGCCTGACCTTCGGCGATCGGAGCCAGATCGACGTCGACCGGGGCACCGGCAGCGACCGTCTGCGCGTCGGGCGCGAGCTGGCTGATCAGGGGGATGACGAGTGCGCCGACACCGACCGCACCAGCGGCGCCGGTAGCCAGCATCAGGAAATCGCGGCGGGTTGTTCCGGTCGATGTATCGGTCGCGTGCGCCACGATCCAATCCTCTTAAACGTCTTGCGAGCTGGAACAGCTCGAAATTGTCGCCTCTCGCCCTCATAGGGGCGCGCCGCTTCCGCCGCAATGCGGCGGTGCGTCACCTTCGGCTCTTTGACATGCAGATTGGACGAAGTCTACTGTCGCGAACGCCCCGGCCATGCATGGCGCACAGTCCGTCGGCGAAGACGTCAGACGGCGAGCTTTTCCGGATCGGCAGCAGCCAGGAAACCGCCCGACTGGCGCGCCCAGAGCCGGGCATAGAGCCCGCCCCGCGCGATCAGTTCGTCATGGCTCCCGATATCGGCGATCCGGCCCTGATCGAGCACGATCAACCGGTCGAGCGCCGCGATGGTCGAGAGCCGATGCGCGATCGCGATCACGGTCTTGCCCTGCATCAGCGCCGCGAGCTGCTGCTGGATCGCGGCCTCGACCTCCGAATCGAGCGCCGAGGTCGCCTCGTCGAGGATCAGGATCGGCGCGTCCTTGAGCAGCACGCGGGCGATCGCGATGCGCTGGCGCTGACCGCCCGACAGCTTCACGCCGCGCTCGCCGACGCGCGAATCGAAGCCCTTGCGGCCGTCCTGATCGCCGAGGCCGAGGATGAAGCCATGGGCCTCCGCCTGCTCGGCCGCCCGCGCGATCTCGGCCTGGCTCGCGCCGATCCGGCCATAGGCGATATTGTCGCCGATCGAGCGGTGCAGCAGCGAATTATCCTGCGTCACCATGCCGATCTGGGCGCGAAGCGTATCCTGCGTGACATGCGCGATGTCCTGCCCGTCGATCAGGATGCGCCCGCCCTCGAGCGGGTAGAGCCGCAGCAACAGGTTCACCAGGGTCGACTTGCCGGCGCCCGACGGGCCGACCAGCCCGACGCGCTCGCCCGGCTTGATCTCGAGATCGAGCCCTTCGAACAACCCCTGCGCCCGGCCGTAATTGAAGCGGATCTTCTCGAAGCTGATCGCGCCCTTGTCGACGACGAGCGGCACGGCGTCGGGCGCGTCCGGCAGGTCATGCGGCTTGGCGATCGTCTCCATGCTCTCCTGCACCGAGCCGATATTCTCGAAGATGCCGCGCACGAGATGGATCAGCCAGCCCGACATCTGCACCAGCCGGAGCACGAGGCCGATGGCGGCCGCGACCGCGCCCGGCGTCATCTCGCCCGTGCTCCAGAGCAGCAGCGCCAGCCAGGCCGTGGCCACCACAAGCAGGCTGTTCATCGTCTGCAGGATCACGCTGACGCCGGTGATCAGCCGCGACAGATTGAGGAAGGAGGCGTTCCAGCGCGACAACGAGTCGCGCACCGCCGAGCGCTCGGCATCGGCCCGCGCGAACAGCTTCACCGTCAGGATGTTGGTGTAGGAATCGACGATGCGCCCTGTCGTCGTCGAGCGCCCCAGCGAATTCGCCTCCGAGCGCTGCTTCGCCCGCGGCACGAAGTAGATCAGCAGCGCGACATAGGCCGACAGCCACAGGATCACCGGCAGTGCCAGCCACAGGCTGGTCTTGCCGAAGAAGCCGATCGCGACGGTCGCGAAGACCAGCGCGTACCAGAGATCGTCGATGACCTCGATCGTTGCGCCGCGGATCGACTGCCCGGCCTGGATGACGCGGGCGGACAGGCGCCCTGCAAAGTCATTCTGAAAGTACCCCAGCGCATGGCCGAGCGTGTAGACATGATTGCGCCAGCGGATCTGGTTGGTGATCTGCGGCACCACGACCTGGTCTACGATGGCGTGGTTGGCGAAGTAGATCAGCGGCCGGACGACCACGAGCAGGAAGGCGGCGCCTGCCAAAAGCCAGCCATGGTCGCGGAAGATCGTCTCCGGCGACTGCGTCGAGAGCAGATCGACGAACCAGCCGACCATCAGGTACATCGCCGCCTCGATGCCGCTGAAGCCCAGCCCCGTCAGCATGATCAGGGCCATCCAGCCCTTCACGCCCTTGATGTGATGCCACATGAAGGGCCAGACACCGCGCGGCGGCGTCTCCTGCTCGTCGAAGGGAGCAAAGACGTCGATTCGGCTTTCGAGCCAGCGGAAGAGCGGGGCGAACATGTCTGCCTTCCTAGAGGCTGCCAGAGGCTATGGGATAGGTTTGACGCTGGCGATTTTGCGCGAATGCAAGGAGTTCGAGGACGCAAGCCTTCCGGCTTGCTACGAAGAACGACAAAGCAGTCGCGCAAAAGCGCCGTGCCCTGCGGATGAGGTGAAAACGCGGGAGATGGGAGGAGCACTGCGCCGCCGATACGTCCGTATCGGCAAGCAATGCGACGCTGCAGCTCCCGCGTTTTGACCTCATCAAACCCATCCCATAGCCTCTGGCAGCCTCTGAAGCGGCATCGCGACGGTTTCGAGGCATATGGTCCGCGCCGGCGCGCATGACCAGCCTGCTTGACGCATATCCGGGCGTCACCGCATGACAGGGCCATGCTTCGCCTCGCCCTCTTCCAGCCGGACATCCCGCAGAATGCGGGCACGATGATCCGCATGGCCGCTTGCCTCGGCATCGCCGTCGACATCGTCGAGCCGGCTGCTTTCGACGTCTCGGACCGGCATTTCCGCCGCTCGGGCATGGACTATCTCGAACGCGCCGCCGTCCGGCGTCACGACTCCTTCGCCGCCTTCGAGAACTGGCGCCGGGCGCAAGGCCACCGCCTCGTCCTGGCCGAGACCGATGGCGCAACCCCCCTGCCCGAATTCGCGTTCCGCGCCGACGACATCGTGCTGGTCGGCCGCGAATCGGCCGGCGTGACCGCCGAGGTGCATGCCGCGGCGGAGGCCAGCCTGCACATTCCCATGCGGGCCGGATTGCGTTCGCTCAATGTCGCGCTGGCGGCAGCAATGGTAATGGGCGAAGCCTTGCGACAGACTGGCGGCTTTCCGGGCCGCAATGGAACAGAAGATGGTCACCCCGAAGCCCGCTGAATCCCCCTCCGCCGATCCCGCCATCGTCGCCGCGCTGAAACCCCGCGCAGCCACATGGTTCGAGACCCTGCGCGACCGCATCTGCGCCGCCTTCGAGGCGATCGAGGACGAAGCCGCCGGCCCCTTCCCTGCCGAAACCAGCACGGCCGGACGCTTCGTCCGCACGCCCTGGCAGCGCACCAATCATGACGGTGCGCCCGGCGGCGGCGGCGTCATGTCGATCATGAAGGGCCGCGTCTTCGAGAAGGTCGGCGTCCACGTCTCGACGGTGCATGGCAGCTTCCACCCGGATTTCGCCGGCCAGATTCCCGGCGCGGCGCAGGACCCGCGCTTCCACGCGACCGGCATCTCGCTGATCGCCCATCCCTGGAACCCGCACGCCCCGACCGTGCACATGAACACGCGGCTCGTCGTCACCACGAAGCCGTGGTTCGGCGGCGGCGCCGACCTGACGCCAGTGCTGAATGCGCGCCGCACCCAGGACGATCCCGACGCGCAGGACTTCCACGCCGCGATGCGCGCGCCCTGCGAGCGCTTTCCGGCCATTGCCGATTACCCGCGCTTCAAGACTTGGTGCGACGAGTATTTCTTCCTGAAGCACCGCAACGAGCCGCGCGGCATCGGCGGCATTTTCTACGACTATATCTGGACCGGCGATGTCGAAGCCGATTTCGCCTTCACCCAGGCGGTCGGCGAGGCCTTCCTCGGCAGCTATCCCGACATCCTGCGCCGCAATCTCGGCAAGCCTTGGAGCGAGACCGAGCGCCACGAGCAGCAGGTCCGCCGCGGCCGCTATGTCGAGTTCAACCTGCTCTACGACCGCGGCACGATCTTCGGGCTGAAGACCGGCGGCAACGTCGATTCCATCCTGTCCTCGATGCCGCCGACGGTGCGCTGGCCTTAAGGCCGCGCTTGCCCGACCGCCGCATCGAGCAGCGCGAACTGGGCTTCAGCCGAAACCGGGCAGCCGGCTTCGATCCAGCCTCGCCGGGCCGCCTCGAGGGCCTGCCCGACGCGCGGTCCGGGCGCGATGCCGCGAGCGACGACGTCCTTCCCCGTCAGCAGGAAGGGTGGCGTCCGGCCAAGCTCGGCGATGAGCTGCTGTACACAGTCCCTGTCCTCGCCTCCTGCCGACGCCTTGAGCAGGACGAGCGCCGCAGCCACCGCGTCGTTCCCGGCGTCATGGCCAAGATGGCGCAGCGCCGCGATGCCGGGCAGGTCGGCCCGCCCGCCCAGGCCTTCCAGCGCGCGCGCGATGCGCTCGATCCTGTCGAATTCCTCGTTCGAGAGGCGCAGTCGCTCGCGCAGCCGCAATGCGTCCTCGCCAACCGAAACCGCCAGCGCCGCCAGCCGGAAAGCCGGATGAACGCCTTTCCCGTCATCCCCCGCGATCGCCGCAAAGCGCGAGAGATGCGGCACGCCGCCGATCACCGGCATGATGAGCCCGGCCCCCGCCATCGCCCCGATGGTCGCGACGACGCCGGGGGCGACGAGGAGCTTCAGCAATTCCGCCCGCACCCGCTCGCGCGACAATCCGGCAAGCCCCTCCCTGCCGGCGATGCAGGCGCGCAGGCCATCAGTATCGGGTTCGCCGACGCCGTAGCGGGCATGGAAGCGGAAGAAGCGCAGGATGCGCAGGTAATCCTCGCGGATACGGGTCGCGCCATCGCCGATGAAGCGCACGCGACGCCGCGCGAGGTCGTCGAGACCGCCGCAATAGTCATGCAGCGTACCATCCCGGCTAAGTCCGAGCGCATTGATGGTGAAGTCGCGCCGCAACGCATCCGCCGCGAAGTCCCGGCCGAACACGACCTTGGCGCGGCGTCCGTCCGTCTCGACATCGCGCCGGAGCGTCGTCACCTCGAAGCTCTCGTCTTCGGCGACGAGCGTCACCGTGCCGTGCTCGATGCCGGTCGGCACCGCCTTGAAGCCGGCCGCCCTGCCGCGCCGCATGGTCTCCTGCGGCAAGGCGGTGGTGGCGAGGTCGATATCGCTCGCCGGCTCTCCAAGCAGGAGATTGCGGACCGCGCCGCCGACGACGCGCGTTTCCTCGCCGTCCCCGTCCAAGGCCGACAGCAGCCGCGCAAGCACCGGCTGGGCTAGAAAGCGCGCGACCGCGCCGGCACGGTCTCCACTCATTTGAAGCGGCCGGGCACCAGTACCCCGTTCTCCATATGCGGCGGCTCGTAGGCGCCCTTGCTGCGCGGCGCGATCAAGCCGCCATAGACCAGCACGGCGATGGCCAGCAGGAAGCCTGCGACCGCCAGAGCGAAGGCATGGCGGCTCCAGTGCTCGACATCGAAGGGATTGCGCCGCTTGACGACGAGATAGCCTGCAAAGATGCAGAAAGGCAGGACGAAGAGCAGGACCTCTTCGATGATCGCGCGCAGCATCGGCTTCGTCGTTCCCAGGCGCGGTGTCCGCGCAATACAGTTCTAACCCGCCAGCCGCTCGTACAGATTGCGGATCATGCCGGCGGTCGCCCCCCAGATATAGCGACCCTCGAACGGCATCGCATAGTAGGTGCGGAAATGCCCCTTCCATTCGATGCCCTCGCGCCTGTGATTGGCGGGATCGAGCAGGAAGGAGAGCGGCGTCTCGAAGGCCTCGTCGACCTCGTTGTGATTGATCGTCAGCGAGAACGGCGGCTCGACCAGCGCGACCACCGGCACGATCCGGTAGCCGGTGCCGGTGAGATAGGCATCGAGGAAGCCGAGCGTGCGGATATGCGATCGCGACAGGCCGATCTCCTCCTCGGTCTCGCGCAGTGCCGTGACGACCGGCGAGCCATCGACGGCATCGACCCGCCCGCCGGGAAAGGCGACCTGCGCCGAATGGCTGCGCAAGGCAGCCGCTCGCTGCGTCAGCAGCACGGTCGGTCCTTCCGGGCGCGGCACGATGCCGATCAGCACGGCGGCCGGGACAGCGCGCTTCTCGTCGGGGATCGGCACGGATGCGGCCTGATGCTCATGATCGCCGCGCGGCCGGCTGATCACGTCGCCCAGTAGGGGCGGCTCGGCCCGCAATCGCTCACGCGCCAGCGCCGCGAAACCCTCGCTGCTCAGGTTGAGGGCGGTTTCCGATCCCATCAATGCTAGATGTCCTCGATCTCGCTCGCCGGCACTGCCGGATAGAACTGCCCTGCGGCCGCGACCCCGAACATGGCCTCGTCTTCGACATCCCGCACTTCGCCGAGCGCCAGCAGGTCATAGGTCAGCGCCCGCGTCAGCCGGGCCCAGAGGCCGCGCCGGACATGCACATAAGGTGTCAGCCCGTCCTGCGCAGCCCGCGCGAAACGCAAAGCGTGGTCCGGCCCGACGCAGACGAGATCGTCGACCTGCGTCCGGAATGCGAGCGTCCGAGCATCGCCTACGCCATCGACCTGCATCTCGACGGCCTGGAACGGCGCGTCATCGACGGAGATCCCGACCTTCTCGACCGGGGTCACGAGAAAGTAATCGTCGTTCTCGCGCTTCAACACCGAGGCGAACAGCTTCACCAATGCCGGCCGGCCGATCGGCGTGCCCATGTAGAACCAGGTGCCGTCAGCAGCGATGCGCATGTCGAGATCGCCGCAAAAGGGCGGATTCCAGCGCTCCACCGGCGGCAGACCGCGCGCCTTGCCGCCGCCGAGCGAGGCCATCAGGCGCTCCATCGCCTGGCCCGGTCCCGTCATCTCGTCCTCCCCGGCCACCGGCATCGTGCTTGCATCGCGTTTCCGCCTTGAACTCCACATAATCGTGAAGCCGAGTTGATGTGTACCATTCCATTCGGCGCTTGAGCCGTCGTGATGGCCCGTCCACACTGAACGGCCGAACGCATCGACGGTTCGCATGGCGGCGCAACGGCTCGCGACAGTGAAGGAGATCGACATGGCGGCGCAAGCCCGGGCAAACGAGAGCACTTCGCCGATCGACCTCGACACAGGCATCGTCGAGGCGGCCGAAGCCGCGCTCAGTGCCATCGGCGCAGCGCGCAAGGAGATCGGCAAGGTCATCTTCGGCCAGCAGAAGGTCGTCGATCTCTCGCTGGTGACGCTGCTTTCGGGCGGCCACGGCCTGCTCGTCGGCGTGCCCGGCCTCGCCAAGACCAAGCTCGTCGAGGCGATGGGCACCGTGCTCGGCCTCGCCGCGCGGCGCGTCCAGTTCACGCCCGACCTGATGCCCTCCGACATCCTCGGCTCCGAGGTTCTCGACGAATCGAGCGACGGCAAGCGCCATTTCCGCTTCATCAAGGGCCCGGTCTTCGCCCAGTTGCTAATGGCGGACGAGATCAACCGCGCCTCGCCGCGCACCCAGTCGGCCCTGCTCCAGGCGATGCAGGAGCACCATGTCACGGTCGCCGGCGAGCGCTACGACCTGCCGGCGCCCTTCCATGTGCTGGCGACGCAGAACCCGATCGAGCAGGAAGGCACCTATCCCCTGCCCGAAGCCCAGCTCGACCGCTTCCTGCTTGAGATCGATGTCGGTTATCCCGACCGCGAGGCCGAGCGCCGCATCCTGCTGGAGACGACCGGCGCCGCCGAATACAAGCCCTCCCCGGCGATGACCTCCGAGACGCTGATGTCGATCCAGCGCCTCGTCCGCCGCCTGCCGGTCGGCGAGGCGGTCGTCGATGCGATCCTCGATCTCGTCCGCTCCGCCCGCCCCGGCGAGGGCGAAGCCTCGGTCACCGACAAGCTTTCCTGGGGCCCCGGCCCGCGTGCCAGCCAGTCGCTGACGCTGGCGGTGCGTGCGCGTGCGCTCGTCGAGGGCCGGCTTGCCCCTTCGGTGGATGATGTCGCGGCGCTCGCCATTCCCGTTCTGAAGCACCGCGTCGCCCTGACCTTCGCCGCTCGCGCCGATGGCGAGACCGTCGAGGGCCTGATCGGCAAGCTCGTGGAACGGCTGGGATAGGCCGATGCTGCGCACGCGCGTCCTGGGTCCAAGCGAGAGGCGGCCGACACGGCCGGTCCTCACTGATGCGCTCGACCTCGCCGCGCGCCTGCCGCGTCTGATCCTGGAGGCGCGCCGCGTCTCGGCCAGCATCCACGGCATCCATGGCCGGCGCCGCTCGGGCCCGGGCGAGACCTTCTGGCAGTACCGCCCGCTGGTCGCCGGCGAATCGGCCTCGCGCATCGATTGGCGCCGCTCCGCCCGTGACGGCCATCTCTTCGTCCGCGAACGCGAATGGGAAGCCTCGCATTCGATCTGGCTCTGGATCGACCGCTCGCCCTCGATGGGCTTCGCCTCCTCGCTCGCCATGGCCTCGAAGCTCGACCGCGCGCTGGTCGCGGGCTTCGCTCTCGCCGAGACGATGGTCGAGGGCGGCGAGCGCGTCGGCCATCTCGGGCTGACGCGGGCGCTCGCATCGCGCCGCATCGTCGAGATGCTGGCGCAGGCGATCGTCGCGGATGAGCGCAACGCCGCCTCCGACCTGCCCCCGGAAGCGCCGCTGCCCCGGCTGTCGGACGCGATCATCATCACTGACGGGCTGTCGCCCGCCTCCGCACTCACCCAGCGAATCGCCACGCTGGCTTCGTCAGGCGCACGCGGCCATGTCCTGCTGATCGCCGATCCGATCGAGGAGACCTTCCCCTTCAGCGGCCAGGCCGAACTGTTTGACCTGGAGGACGGGCTGACCCTGCGCGTCGGCGATGCCGGCGCCTGGGGCGATGAGTATCGCCAGCGCCTCGCCGCCCATCGCGAGGCCATCACCGAAGCCTGCCGCAAGGCCGGCTGGACCCTGACGCTGCATCGCACCGACCGTCCGGCAAGCGAGGCGGTGCTGCGCATCGCGAGCCTTATCGCTGCGTCGCGCAGCGCCTCTGGCTTCTGAGGGGAAACGCCGATGCTCAGCGCCCTGCCCTTCAGCTTCTCCGCCCCGCTCGCTCTCGCCGCGCTCGCCCTGCTGCCGGCGCTCTGGCTGATCCTGCGCGTTACGCCGCCACGCCCACGCCGGATCGACTTCCCGCCGCTGAAGATCATGGCGGACCTGATCGCCAAGCGCGAGACGCCGGCCCATACGCCCTGGTGGCTGCTGACGCTGCGCATGGCCGTCGCCGCGCTCGCCATCCTCGCCGTCGCCGGCCCGGTCTGGAACCCGGTGCGGGATGCCGCACCCTCGCGCGGCCCGGTCCTGCTGCTGATCGATAACGGCTTCGGCGCCGCCACCGACTGGCCGGAGCGCGTCGCGGTCGCCGAATCGCGCATCGCCGCAGCGACCCGCGAAGGCCGCCCCGTCGCCGTGGTCGGCCTCGCCGAAGCCCCTGCCGCGATCGCGCTGGCGGAGCCGCGCATCGCACTCGACCGGCTGCGTGCGCTCCCGCTCCAACCGCATGCGCCGGACCGCGCCGCCCATCTCCCGCGGATCGAAACCTTCCTGCAGGGGTCCCCCGCCACTGAGATCGTCTGGGTCGCCGATGGACTTGGCGTGTCCGACGATGGCAGCTTTCTCGCCCGGTTGAAGCAGGATGCCGAGGCCCGTCGCCTCGCTGTTCATGCCGGCCCGCCCGCGCAGCTCGCCCTCGCCGCGCCCGAGAACCTCGCGGGAGCCCTCACCGTCAAGGTGCTGCGCCCCACCACGAGCGCCGCCGCGACGGGGCAGGTCCGCGCGCTCGATCTCAAAGGCCTGCCGCTTGGCAACGCCCCCTTCATCTTCGAGGGTAGCAACCTCGAAACGACCGCGCGCCTGACTTTGCCGATAGAGGTCCGCAACGCCGTCTCCAGGCTGGAGATCATCGGCGAGCGCAGCGCCGGCGCCGTGGCGCTGCTCGACGACCGGGCCAAGCGCCGCCGCATCGGCCTCGTCTCGGGTGCGACCGCCGACACCGCCCAGCCATTGCTGTCGCCGACCTATTATCTCTCCCGCGCCCTCCAGCCCTTCGCCGAAATCCGCGAGCCGCGGCAGGGCTCGACCGATCCGATCGGCGAATTGCTGGCGCAGAACCTCTCGGTGCTGGTCCTCGCCGATATCGGCGCGCTCGACCGCGAGACCGCTGAGAAGGTTACGCGCTTCGTCGAGCGCGGCGGGGTGCTGCTGCGCTTCGCGGGTGCCCGCCTCGCGGCCGCCTCCGACGAGCTGACGCCGGTACGTCTGCGCCGTGGTGGCCGCACGCTCGGCGGTGGCCTGTCTTGGGAGACGCCGCGCAAGCTCGCGCCCTTCACCCGCGAGAGCCCCTTCTTCGGCCTGACCATCAGCGACGATATCCGCGTCAGCCGCCAGATTCTGGCCGAGCCGGAGCCCAACCTCTCCCGCAAGACCTGGGCGGCGCTGGAGGACGGCACGCCGGTCGTCACCGGCGAGCGGCGCGGCGACGGCCTCATCGCCATGGTCCATGTCACCGCCGACACCACCTGGTCGAACCTTCCGCTCTCGGGCCTCTTCGTCGACATGCTCCGCAAGATCGTCCATCTCGCCGGCAACGGCCCGGCGGTCGAAACGCAGAGTGATGAGACCCGCGTCGAGACCCTGTCGCCCACCCGCCTGCTCGACGGCATCGGCCAGTTCCGCTCACCACCCGCCACCGCGCAGCCGGTGGCACGCAACTATGCCGGCCGCGCGACCCTCGCCCATCCGCCCGGCCTCTACGGCCCCACCGACGGCTCGCTCGCGGTCAACGCGCTGACGCCAACCGACACGCTCGCCGCCCTCGACCTCGCCAGCCTCGGCGTCGCCGTGCTGCCGATCGATGAACCGATCGCGCGCGACATCCGCCCGTTGCTGCTCGTCCTCGCCCTGTTGCTGCTCGTCGCCGACACGCTGGCGACGCTCTGGCTCGGCGGGCGTCTCAACCTCGCCCGCCTGCGCAAGGTCGCCGCGCCGGCTGCGGTCCTGCTCGCGCTTGGCGCCTCCTTCGGCCTCGCCCCCGATACCGCCCGCGCCCAGCAACCCGCCCCGAACGCGCAGGCCGACACCCGCCCGCCGATCCCGCGCGCCCTGCTCGCCAATGGCGCGATGACGCGGCTGGCCTATGTCGTGACCGGCGACAAGCCGGTCGACGACATGTCCAAGGCGGGCTTGACCGGCCTCAACACCGTGCTCGGCGCCCGCACGGCGCTGGAGCCGGGCGAGCCTGTCGGCGTCAGCGTCGAGCGCGACGAGCTCGCCTTCTTCCCCGTGCTCTACTGGCCGATCGTCGCCGGCCGGCCGGTTCCCTCGGCCGAGACTTTGCGCAAGCTCGAAGCCTATATGAAGGGCGGCGGGCTCGTGATCTTCGACACGCGCGACGCGATGAGCGCGCGGCCCGGCGGCGGCACCACGCCCGAGGGCGACCAGCTCAAGCGCATGCTGCAGACGCTGGACATTCCCGAGCTGGAGCCGCTGCCGCGCGACCACGTCCTGACCAAGACCTTCTACATCCTCGACGAGCTCGTCGGCCGCTACGACACCGGCACGACCTGGGTCGAGACCCTGCCGCCAGCCGATAGTGACGGTCGCCGGCCGGCCCGCGCCGGCGACAATGTCTCGCCCATAGTCATCACCGCCAACGACCTCGCGGCCGCCTGGGCGATCGACCGGCGCGGCGAAGGGCTGGTGCCGCTTTCCGGCGGCGATCCGCGCCAGCGCGAGATGGCGCTGCGTGGCGGCATCAATCTCGTGATGTATGCGCTCACCGGCAACTACAAGGCCGATCAGGTCCATGTCCCGGCCCTGCTCGAGCGTCTGGGACAATAGCCATGTGGAGCGTATCCCTCGCCCCGATGGTGCCGCTGCCGCTGCTGATCGGCCTGGCCGTGCTCGCGGCTTTGGCTGCCGGCGCCGCCATCGTGCTCGCCGGCCGCAGCGCCATCCTGCGCGCGCTGGCGCTCGTCGTGCTGACCACGGCGCTGGCCGATCCCTCGCTCGTCTTCGAGGATCGCGAGCCGGTCAAGGATGTCGTCTCGGTCGTGGTCGACCGTTCGGCCTCGAACCGCCTCGCCGACCGCGCTGCCCAGACCGACGCCGCCGTCGCCGAGATCGAGCGGCAATTGCGCGGCATTCCCAATGTCGAGCCACGGATCGTCGAACTGCGCGACGCGCAAGGGACCAATGACGGCACCCGCCTGTTCGAGGCCCTGTCGTCGAGCCTCGCCGACGTGCCCTCCGAGCGCGTCGCCGGCGCGATCGCGATCACCGACGGCCTCGCCCATGACGCGCCTGCTAATGCCGAGACGCTCGGCCTGCGCGCCCCGCTGCATGTCCTGACCACCGGCCGCAATGCCGAGATCGACCGCCGCATCGTGCTGGTCGATTCGCCTCGCTTCGGCATCGTCGGCAAGGACCAGATCATTCGCCTGCGCGTCGTGGACAAGGGCGGCCCTGGCCGCGCCGGCCTGACCATCCGCCGCGACGGCGAGATCGTCGCCCGCCGCGAGGTCGCGACCGGCCAGACCGTGCAGGTCCCCGTCCGCATCGACCGGGGCGGGCCGAACGTCGTCGAGATCGAGGCGCAAGCCATCGACAACGAGCTGACGCTGGCGAACAACCGCGCCGTCATCACCATCGAAGGCGTGCGCGACAAGCTCCGCGTGCTGCTGGTCTCGGGCGAGCCGCATCCGGGCGAGCGCACCTGGCGCAACCTGCTCAAGGCCGACGCCAATGTCGATCTCGTCCATTTCACCATCCTGCGCCCGCCGGAGAAGCAGGACGGCACGCCGATCAACGAGCTCTCGCTGATCGCCTTCCCGACGCGCGAGCTGTTCCAGGTCAAGATCAAGGAATTCGACCTGATCATCTTCGACCGCTACGCTAACCAGTCGATCCTGCCGCTGCTCTATTTCGAGAACATCGTGCGCTATGTCCGCGACGGCGGTGCATTGCTCGTCGCTGCCGGCCCCGAATATGCCGGCTCGCAGACGCTGGCGCGGACTCCACTCGGCCAGATCCTGCCGGCCCTGCCCGATGGCAGCGTCATCGACGAGGCTTATCGCGCCCAGGTCAGCGAACCCGGCAAGCGCCACCCCGTCACCCGCGACCTGCCGGGCTCGGAAGTCTCGCCGCCGCGCTGGGGCGAATGGCTGCGCATGGTTGGCGCCCAGGCGCGGGCCGGCGGCGCGCCGGTCATGACCGGCCCGGGCGACCGGCCGCTCCTGATGCTGGCGCGCGAGCAGAAGGGCCGCGTCGCGCTCTTCCTCTCCGATCATGCCTGGCTCTGGGCGCGCGGCTTCCGCGACGGCGGCCCCTATCTCGACCTTCTGCGCCGCCTCAGCCACTGGCTGATGAAGGAACCGGAGCTTGAGGAGGAGGCCCTGCGCGCGACCGTGCGCGGCGCGACCGTCGAGGTCGAACGCCAGACGCTGCGCGACAATCCTGGCCCCATCACCATCACCGGCCCCGACGGCCAATCGCGCACGGTCACGCTCGAAGCCGGTCGCCCCGGACTGTTCACCGCCCGCATCCCGACCAGCGATCTCGGCCTCTACCGCCTGACCTCCGACAACCTCACCGCCTTCGCCAGCGTCGGGCCGGAGAACCCGCGCGAATTGATGGAAGTGGTCAGCGATCCCGGCGCTCTCCAGACGCTGGCGCAGGCCACCGGCGGCTCGTCGCGCCGCATCGGCCGCGAGAGCGGTTCGGCCGTCAATGTGCCGCGCATCGTGCCGGTGCGCTCCGGCAGCCAGTTCGCCGGCAATGACTGGATCGGCCTGAGGATCAGCGATTCCGGCATCGTGCGCGGCGTGCGCATCTCGCCGCTCTTCATCGGGCTGCTCGGCTTGGCCGTGCTGTTCGGCGCTCTGGTCGCGGGCTGGCTCGGCGAGAGCGGCCGGCGCCTCAGGCGTCAGAGCTGAAGCGCATCGAGGTCACCGCCCCGCTGCGCTGCTTCAGTACGCCCTCGACCAGCTCCAGCGCCAGGAAGCGCGCCGGATCGACCGGTCCCGGCAGCACGAGCTGGCCGGGCGGCAGCACCTTGAAGCCGAAGCGGGCGTAATAGGGCGCGTCCCCGATCAGCATGATCAGGTCATGCCCGGTCTCGCGCGCGGCCTCGATCGAGCGGTTCATCAGCGCAGCTCCGATGCCCCGGCCCTCGAAGGCGGGGTCGACCGTCAGCGGCCCCAGCATCAGCGCCTTGTGGCCGCCGGCCAGCACGGTCGTCACCTTCACCGAACCGACGAGGAAGGTGCCGACATGGGCGGCGAAGGACAGGGCGTGGTCGGGCGGCACGCCCTCGCGCAGACGGAAGGCGGTGCGGGCGAAGCGGCCGGGGCCGAATGCGCGCTCATGCAGGCGCTCGATCGCGGCAGCGTCCACGGGGAGTTCGTGGCGGATGGTCAGAGGCAGGGATGTCATGATGATCGACGTGTAGCGCGGGAGGCGGATCGGCTGAGCGAGGGCAGGCGCGTGCGGGCGCTCTACCGGAAGGGCGCATTCAGCGCGCCGGTCGTCGCAGGTCTCGCAGGCTCAGCCGGATCATCATGGACAGCGCGTCTAGCAGAGCACCCGAGCGGCGTCCATCCATCTTGTGTCGATCCTCAGCGGGGACTTGTCGGTCTTGCCGCTTTGGTCTCAACTCGGGTCTCCAGCGGGGGAACAGGCCACGGAAGCCGCAGGCGATCTCGCCTGTCGGAACGGAGACGACCGATGTCCGGATATAAGCCGCTCGCCGCCGCCCTGCTTCTGGTGGCGATTGCCATGCCCGCTCACGCCCAGCAGCCGGCGCCGCCGAAGGAACCCCTCCGGGACGAGTTCTTCTGGCTCGGCGAGATCAACAAGGCGAGCACGGTCATCAATGCCGAGCAAGGCCTGCTCGACCGGGCACTGGCGCCGAAGCTGGCTCAGGGCATCGCCAAGGTCATCGAGGCCGGCAACCAGCCCGGCGCGAGGCGGCCTTCGACCGTGATCAGCTTCGAGCCGTTGATGATCAAGGAAGCCGGGGTCGAAGTCACACTGATCCATGCCGGCCGCTCCAGCCAGGACATGCACGCGACCTATCGCGCCGCGATCATGCGCGACCGGCTCCTGACGCTGGCCGGTGAGCTCAACCGAGCGACGCGGACGATGGTCGAGCTCGCCGCGACGCATCGCGGCACGATCGTGCCCAACTACACCAACGGCGTCGCGGCCCAGCCCAACAGCTACGGCCACTACCTCCTCGGCCTCGTCGCCGGGCTTGACCGCGACGCGCAGCGCATCCGCGAGACCTATGCCCGCGTCGACCGCTCGCCGATGGGCACCACGGTGCTCAACGGCACGAGCTGGCCGCTCGATCGCCAGCGGATGGCCGATTATCTCGGCTTCGCCGGCCTCGTCGAGAACGCCTACGACGCCTCGCAGATCGCCGCGGCCGATCTGCCAATCGAGGTCGGCGGTATCGTCACCGGCATCGCCTTGCATGTCGGCGGCTTCATCGAAGACGTGATGACGCAATATGCGCAGTCGCGGCCCTGGATCATCCTGCGCGAGGGCGGCGGCAATACCTATGTCTCGAGCGCCATGCCGCAGAAGCGTAATCCGGGCCTGCTGAACGGCACCCGCGAGGACGCTTCGACCGCGCTCTCGCTGGCGATGGGGCCGGTCTTCCGGGCGCATAACATCCCACCCGGCATGCCGGACGCCAAGGACGCGAAAGCCAACAGCGCCATGACCGACAGCGCGACCAAGGCCCTGCAGGGCCTTGACCGCATCCTGAAGGCGCTCGCCATCGACCCGGAACGCGCGCTGGAAGAACTCAACAGCGACTGGACGGCCTCGCAGGAGCTCGCCGACGTACTGATGCGGAAGTACAAGCTGCCCTTCCGCGCCGGCCATCATTTCGCGTCGGAGGTGGTCGACTACGCCAAGCTCCACAACATCAAGCCGACCGAGTTTCCCTATGCGCAGGCGCAGGCGATCTACCGCAAGGCGGCGCCGGAGATGGGCCTCGCCGCGGCCGATCTGCCGATGGGCGAGGCCGAGTTCCGCGCGACGCTCGATCCCGTCGCGATCATCAAGAACCGGGCGACTTCGGGCGGCCCGCAGCCGGCCGAGATGGATCGGATGCTGGCGGAGGCGAAGCAGCGCCTCGACCGGCAGGATGCCTGGATCAAGGATCGCCGCACGAAGATCACGACAGGTCTCGCCAAGCTCGACGCCGACTTCGGCACGCTGGCGAGAAGCGCGAACTGACCAGCCGGGCCGCGGCCGTCACCAATCCACGGTTGGCGGCTGCCCGGACAGGATCTCCGCCAGCCGCCGCCGCGTCGCCGGCGTCGTGCCGTCCGGCAGACGATCGAGCGGAAAGAAGCCGGCCTCGGCGATCTCGCGGTCGGGCTGCTTGATGCGTTCGACCCGGAACTGACGGAGGACATAGACGGCGACATGGTCTCGCCGCGAGATCCTGCGGTTGAAGAACAGCCCATGCAGGATCGGCCGCCCGGTCGGAACGATGCCCGCCTCTTCCGATAATTCGCGCTCCAGCGACAGTTCCGCTGTCTCTCCGACCTCGACCCCGCCACCGGGAAAGTGCCAGCCGGGCACATAGGTGTGGCGGATCAGGAAGACCTCGCCGCGATCGTTCAGGACGACGGCACGCACGCCAAAAGTCATGCCCCGCGCGAAGCGGAAATAGACATGCAGCAACCGCGTCACCGCGCGCTGCGCGAGTGTCCGTTGCTGCTCGGGGTCGGCCACTGGCTGCGGATTTGACGATTGCATCCGATCGAGTCTCAAGGGTGAGTTAATTGTCTATGCAAAAACCGCATGACGGACCGTCAAGCAGATCAGTTGTTCCGCCACAAACGCGCCCCAAATGAGGCAGATACCGCAGCGCAACATCAGGACCCAGGAACCATGCTTCTCTCTTTCATCATCGCTCGCTTCAAGGCCAAGCCGGCCTATGTCTGGAAGCCCGCCGTCACCATGACCGATTCCCGCATCGTGTCGGAACTGACCGGCGCCGCCAACTGAGGTCTTCGGACCCTTCCGCAGTCCAGGCGCGCCACGGCGCGCTTGACTGACGGCCTCCTGCGGGGGCAAGCGCTAGAGCGTGTTCAAGCTCGCGCATCTGTCCGACCCGCATCTTGGCCCGCTCGCCGGGTTTTCGCTGCATCAGCTCTTCGGCAAGCGCGCGACCGGTTACGTCAACTGGCGACGCAAGCGCCGGCACGCCCATGACATGGATATCCTGGCGCGCATCGTCGCCGACATCCACGCGCATGAGCCCGACCATATCGCCTGCACCGGCGATGTCGCCCATATCGGCCTGCCCAACGAGTTCAAGACCGCGATAGCCTTTCTCGACGAGCTCGGCCCGCGGGAGAGGGTGAGTTTCGTGCCGGGCAATCACGACGCCTATGCACGCTCCTCGCTGAAGCCCCTGGCGGGTCTGCTCGCGCCCTGGATCGCCGATGACGAAGGCAAGGCCGGTTATCCCTGGTATCGCCGCCGCGGACCCGTCGCGCTGATCGGCGTCAACAGCGGCGTGCCTACCCTCCCCCTGATGGCGACCGGCCGCGTCGGCAGCGAGCAGATCGCCCGGACCGAAGCCCTGCTCGACCGTGCCCGCGACGAAGGGCTGATCCGCGTCGTGCTGATCCATCATCCGCCCTATCTCGGCGGCGCCAAGCGCGGCCGCGAATTGGTGGATGCCGCCGCCTTCGAGGCGATGCTGAAGCGCAAGGGCGCCGACCTCGTCCTCCACGGCCACAATCACAGCTTCTCGCTGGCCTGGCGCCCGGGCCTCGGCCGCGACGTGCCGATCGTCGGCGTGCCCTCGGCCTCGATCGGCCCGCGCGGACACGGCGAACTCGGAGCCTGGCATCTGTTCCGCATCGAGGGCGACGCCAGCGCCCCACGGATCACGCTGGAGCAGCGCGGCTTCGAGCCCGACGGCACCGTCATCCTCCGCCAGAAGATCGCGCTGCACGCGAAGCCGGCCTGACGGGTCTCGCAGCGGATTCCACCATACCCGTTTACGGGTCTTTCACGTGCGAACCGTAGAATTCCCTAGCGGAAGGAACGTGTCATGTTCGCAGGGACGCTGGGCAGGAGCCAATTCTTCGTCAGGTCCTGCATCGTCGGTATCGCCGAGACGGTGCTCCTGCTCATCTGTATCGCCGTGCAATACCAGGCCTTCATCGGCCCGCCCGGTGCGGGGCGCTACCAGCTCGCCATGACCGTGTTCCTGGTCAGCGGCTTCTTCTGCTTCAAGCGCATCGGCTTCGCCATCAGGCGCAACCGCGACGCGGGCGGCGGCGATCTCCTGCCCGGCCTCTACGCCATCGGCATCTGCGCCGCGCTCCTCCTGCAGGTCCAGGCTCTGATCGTGCGGACCAATGACAGCCCCCTGAATGGCCTGGAATATGCCGGGTTGCTCTATCTCGCCCTGACCGGCGCCTGGCTTTACCTGCTGCTCGCTGCATCCGAACCGGGCGGAGCCCGGTTCGGCGATGCATCCGCGACAAGCCGGAGCCACTTCGGCAATGGCGACGCGGCAACCGCCCCTTCGCAGCTCTCGCTGGCGATGGAACAGGCGATCGCTGGCACGAAACCCATTCCGGCTGCGCCGATGCCGGCCCAGCCTCAGGGCTTTCTCGGATCGGTCCGGCGCACGCCACCGCCGCCCCAGCGTACCGAATTCGGCCGGCGCGGCGTCAAATAGGGGCCTCCCGGCTCAGACGCAGCGGCCGCCGTCGACAGCCAGCACCGAGCCTGTCACCATGTCCGCCTCGTCCGAGCACAGGAACAGCGCGGCATTGGCGATATCCTGCGGCGTCGAGAACCGACCCCACGGAATCGAGGCGGTGAACTGCGCGCGGCGCTCCGGGGTGTCCTCGCCCATGAAGGTGGCGAGCAGCGGCGTCTCGCCCGCGACCGGCGCGATGGCGTTGACGCGGATCTTGTCCGGCGCGAGCTCGACCGCCATCGACTGCGAGATCAGGTTCGCGGCGCCCTTCGAGCCGTTGTACCAGGTCAGGCCCGGACGCGGACGCAGGCCCGCGGTCGAGCCGATGTTCAGGATCACGCCGCCGCCATGCTCGCGGAAATGCGGCACGGTCGCACGCGCCATCAGATAGATCGACTTCACGTTCACCGCGAAGATGCGGTCGAACTCTTCCTCGGTCACCTCGGTCATCGGCTTGTTGCGATGGGTGGTGCCGGCATTGTTGACGACGATGTCGAGCCGCCCGACCTTGGCGAAGATCTTCTCGACAGCCTTGTCGACGCTCTTGGCCTTGCCGACATCGCAGGTCACGGCGAAGGCCTTGCGGCCGATCGCCTTCGCGGCCTCCTTGGCCTTGTCGCCGTTGATATCCAGCACCGCGACGCGCGCGCCCTCGCGCACGAAGGTCTCGGCGATGCCGAAGCCGAACCCCTGCGCTGCGCCGGTCACCAGCGCGGTCTTGCCCTTCAGTCTCATGGTCATTCCCTGTGCTCTGCGATTGCGCGATGTTTGAAACGATTGAGCTTGGCCGTAAATGCGCTTTCGTGCGCGGGCGGGTGCGAAAATCGGATAACGGAACCTTCCCTTCTCCCCTTGCGGGAGAAGGTGGCGGCGCGAAGCGCTGACGGATGAGGGGTCGCGCCATCCTCAATCGCTAGCGATCCGCCTCGCGAGACCCCTCACCCTAACCCTCTCCCGCAAGGGGAGAGGGAACAGGTTTACGCTCCGATCTCCTCACGCAGCATCTCCAGCTCCAGCCAGCGCTCCTCGGCCTCGCCGATCTCGCGCGCAACCTCCTCCAGCCGCGCCGTCGCCTTGGCGAAGAGTTTCGGATCGCGCGTGTAGAGGTCGCCCGCCACGGCGGTATTGAGCTTTGCGGCCTCGGCCTGCAGCGTCTCGATCTTCTTCGGTAGCGTCTCCAGCGCATGCTTCTCGTTGAAGGAGAGCTTGCGCTTGGAGGCGGATGCGGCCAGCGCCGCAGTCGCCGCCTTGGGAGCGGCAGGCGCCGCCTTCTCGACCGGCCGCGCCTTGGCCCCGACGCCGCGCCCGCGCTGCGCCAGCATGTCGGAATAGCCGCCGGCGAATTCGGTCCAGATGCCGTCGCCATCCGAGATCAGCACTGAGGAGACGACGCGGTCGATGAAGTCGCGGTCGTGGCTGACCAGCAGCACCGTGCCCTGGTAGTCGGCGAGCAGTTCCTGCAGCAGGTCGAGCGTCTCGAGGTCGAGATCGTTGGTCGGCTCGTCGAGCACCAGCAGGTTCGAGGGCTTGGCCAGCGCGCGCGCCAGCATCAATCGCCCGCGCTCGCCGCCGGAGAGCGCGCCGACCGGCGTGCCGCGCTGGATCGGCTGGAACAGGAAGTCCTTCATATAGGAGATGACATGGCGCGGCTGGCCGCCGACCATGACCTGGTCCGAGCCGCCACCTGTCAGCACCTCGCCGAGCGGCGTCTCCGGATCGAGGCTCTCGCGGCGCTGATCGAGCGTCACCATCTCCAGCGCGGTGCCGAGCTTCACCTTGCCGGAATCCGGCGCGAGCGCTCCGGTCAGCAGGTTGATCAGTGTGGTCTTGCCGGCGCCGTTCGGCCCGACGATGCCGATCCGGTCGCCGCGCGCGACGCGCAGCGACAGGTTCTTGACGATCGTGTTGTCGCCATAGGCCTTGGCGACGTCGATCGCCTCGATGACGAGTTTGCCCGACGCCTGCGCCTCGCTGGCCTCCAGCCGGACATTGCCCTGCGCGGCCCGCGCCGTACGACGCTGGTCGCGCAGCGCATGCAGCTCGCCGAGCCGGCGCTGGTTGCGGGTGCGCCGGGCACTGACGCCATAGCGCAGCCAGTCCTCCTCGCGGGCGATCTTGCGGTCGAGCTTGTGGCGGTCGAGTTCCTCCTGCGCCAGCACCTCGTCGCGCCAGGCCTCGAACTCGCCGAACCCTCTTTCGGCCCGCTTGGTCACGCCGCGGTCGAGCCAGATCGTGGCGCGCGAGAGCGAGGTCAGGAAGCGACGGTCGTGGCTGATCAAGACCATGGCCGAGCGCAGCGACTTCAGCTCCTGCTCCAGCCATTCGATCACCGGCAGGTCGAGATGGTTGGTCGGCTCGTCCAGCAGCAGGATGTCCGGCTCCGGCGCCAGCACGCGCGCCAGCGCCGCCCGACGCCCCTCGCCGCCCGACATAGAGGCCGGGTTCTCCTGCCCGGTCAGGCCGAGCTCGGTCAGCAGGTATTGCGCGCGATAGGCATCGTCGCCCGGCCCCAGGCCGGCCTCGACATAGGCGAGGGCCGTGTCGAAGCCGGTGAAGTCCGGCTCCTGCGGCAGGTAGCGGATGGTCGAGCCCGGCTGCACGAAGCGCTCGGCATGGTCGGGCTCGACGAGCCCCGCCGCGATCTTGAGCAGCGTCGACTTGCCCGAGCCGTTGCGGCCGACGAGGCAGACGCGCTCCCCGGCCGAGACCGCGATCTCGGCGGCTTCGAGCAAGGGCTGTCCGCCGAAGGTGAGCGCGACGTCGCGCAGATGCAGCAAGGGGGCCATGATCCGTCCTGTGTTCGGCCTGCGGGATAGACCGCCACTGCTCCGCTGTCACGCCTGACAGAACCCACCTTTGTCATTCAGGGGCTTCGCGCAGCGAAGAACCCGGAACCTACGACCGGGCGAGCGGCTAACAACCGGGCATTGAAGGCCTCACCCGGTCGTAGGTTCCAGGTTCACGCCTGCGGCGTGCCCCGGAATGACAAGCGTCTGGCTCGAAGCGGTGTGATCAAGTGCCATGGCACGGCCCTTGCCAGCTCCTTCCCGCCCCTTATCGTGATCGGGAGCGCGGCCTGATGAGTCCACAAGCGATGCCCAGCGAACGCCCGATCGGGATCGGCCATAATGGCGGCCCGCCGCTGAAGGAGCGCAAGCGCCGCGCCTCTACCGGCTCAGGCAGTATCGGCCGCTATTTCGACTGGCGCTTCGCCCATCGCAAGGCCTGGAAAAAGCCGCGCGAGATCGCGCTCAGGCGCGAGGAGAAGGCCTCGGCGCTGGGACTGACCTACGAGGAATATTCGCTGGAGATCATGGAGCGCGGCTATTTCCCGCAGCCCGAACACGTCGACAAGATCAAGTCGAAAAGGGCCCAGCGACGCAAGGACGGCGGCGTGGTCGGGCAGTCTCTGAAGGGCATGAAGCTAAGCTGAGGCCTCGTCGTCTCAACTGCCAAGCCAGCGCCGGGCCAGACGCGTCGCCGGCTTCTCGAAGAAGCGATAGAGCAGAAGCGCTGCGATCACGGAGCCGGCGAGCGCCAGCGCAACGTAGAGCGCGGGGGAATACAAGCCGAGCCGCAGCACGACCTCGCGCATTCCTCGGATCACGAAGGGATGGACGAGATAGAGCGCGTAGGAGGCATCACCGACCGCGGCCAGAGCCTTCACCGGCGGCAGCGGCACGATGCCCTCACGGCCGCAGCCGGCAGCCAGCATCAGCAGGACAGCCGCCCCGCCGCGCCACAGCACGCTGCTCCACGGCCCATCCGTGCCCGGAACATGGGCAGCAGCGACCAGGAGAGCGGCACCGGCCATCGCGACGGCGATCCGCAATGCCCCGTGCAGTCGCAAGCCCTTCTGCCGGAGCACCGCGATGCCCATCCCGGCTGCGAATTCCAGCACGATCGGCTGCCCCCAGAAGCCAAAGGGCAGCGACAGCGGGCCCCTCAGGTTTTCCACCCCAACCAGCAACGCCAACAGGGCGGCTACCGCCGGCAAGGTCCAGCGCCGCGGCAGCATCAGCCCGGCACTGAACAGGGCGTAGAACAGCATTTCGTAGTTCAGCGTCCAGCCCAGCGAATAGACCGGCTGAACGAAGCCTTGGGTCGAGACCACCGGCCAGAACAGGTAGGAGCCGAGAATCTGCTGGAAGTTCGGCACGCCGGAATTGAGCACGGCCGGAACCGCGAGACCGACCAGCAGAAACAATGTCGTCATCGCCCAATAGAGCGGCACGATGCGGGCGAGCCGGCGCTTCAGGAACAGGCGCCATGCTCCTTCCTGGCCGAACAGGTCCTGCGAGGCATGGACCATGATGAAGCCGGAGACGACGAAGAAGATGTCGACGCCCGCCATCCAGGGCAGGACGTCGCTACGCGTGAAGCTAAAGCCCGCACGGGCCGCGACCACGGCCGCATCCGGCTGGACATGGTGGATCGCGACCATGAAGGCCGCGAGCGCGCGCAGGACCTGGATCGAATGGATGGGCTGCACGCGGACCTGTGCGACGTGGTGAGAAGGCCGCTCAGCCAAACCACAGCCGCCTGGGATCGTCGAGCCCGAAGCGATGGAGATTGGCGGCGATCGCCGCGAGCCCCTGCTCGGCTGCGTCCGTCGCGGTGATGACATGCAGGGCGAAACGCTCCGCCAGCTCCTCCATCGGCGGCTTGTCCGCGAAGGCTGCGCGAATCGCCGCCTTGTCCGCGAGCGGCAGCAGATGCGGCGCGATGCCGCCGGCGATGAAGACACCACCGGTCGCCTTGAAGACCAGCGCGAGATCGCCGGCGACACGCGCCAGCAGGCGCCAGAAGCAGACGACGGCCATCAGCGCCGCCGGATCGCCGTCATGCGCGAGGCGGGAGACATCGGCTGCGCTGACCTCGGCCTCCAACATGCCCGAGGTCCGGGCCACTGCCTTGTGCAGGCGCACCAGCCCGTCACCGCTCAGAAGATGCTCGACGGTGAGGCGCGGGATGCCCTCGCTCAGCGCCGGCCAGATTTTCTGCTCCGTCTGATCCTCCGGGCCGATGCCGATATGGCCGGATTCGGTGGGTATCAGCATGCCGCGCTCGCCACGCATCAGCAGTGCTGCCGCGCCGAAACCGGTTCCCGGCCCCAGCACCAGCCGCACGCCATCAGGCTCGGGATCACCCTCGACCAGTGTCGTGAGATCGCTGGGCTTCAACACGGCGAGCGAGGCCGAGAGCGCCTCGAAATCATTGACCATCAATCCCTGGCTCAGGCCGAGCGCAGTCGCGATCCGCGGGCCATCGAGATGCCAGACCGCATTGGTCAGTTGCGCCTCCCGCCCGTCGAGAGGGCCGGCGACGGCGAGCACGGCCGAGCGCGGCTTCTCCTGGAGATCAGCGAGCACGGCAGCGAAGGCGGACTCCGCCGTCGGATAGCTGCCCGTGCCGATCCGCGCGAGCGGCCGGTGCGCGCACTCCGAATCGCTTACCAGCGAGAGGCGGCAATTGGTGCCGCCGATATCGGCGACCAGGACCGGATAGGAGATCGAGGGCGGGCGCATCAGAGCGGCTTCCGCCAGGGCGCGAACCAGCCGAGCCCTTCGAGCGTGCCGGCCTCCGGCCGGTACTCGCAGCCGACGAAGCCATCATACCCGAGACCGTCGAGTTCGTTGAACAGCGTCGGATAATCAGGCCCCGAGGCATCGGGCTCATGCCGGCCATTGGCGCGGGCGATCTGGACATGGCCGACGAGCGGGTAGAGCGCCTTGAGCTTGGCCGATACGTCGCCATGGATCAGTTCGCAATGATACATGTCGAATTGCAGCCGGACATTGGGCCGGCCGGATTCGCGGACATAGGCCGCTGCCTGGCCGAAATCGTTGAGGAAATAGCCCGGCATATCCTTGCCGTTGATCGGCTCCAGCAGGAGATCGATGCCATGCTCGCCGAGCTTGTCGGCGGCATAGGCGAGCGAGGCCCGATAGGTCTTCTGCGCGACGGGGTCGTTGGGATCGGCGAGCCCCGCCATCATGTGCAGGCGCTTGACCCCGGTCTCGTGGACATAGGACAGCGCGGTATCGACCGCAGCCCTGAACTCGTCCTCGCGGCCCGCCAACGCCGCGATCCCGCGCTCGCCCCTGCCGAAATCGCCGGGCGGCAGGTTGTAGAGTGCCTGGGTCAGGTTGCCGCCCGTCAGCGCCAGCCCGACCTGCTCGGGCGTATGATCATAGGGGAACAGGAATTCGACCGCCTCGAATCCCGCCTCGGCGGCCGCCCTGAAGCGGTCGAGGAACTCCCATTCGGTGAACATCATCGACAGGTTGGCGGCAAAACGCGGCATGGGTCTCTCTGCAGGCTGGGCGGTATCGGTCGCCGCAGGCTAAACCGATGCGCCCGCCGCGTCATGGCCAAACGCGACAGGGAGGCAATGCGTTCCGCTACACCATCAACCACAGGGCAGGTCATCCCGGGCGGAGCGAAGCGCAGACCCGGGATCCATTCCGGAACGGTTCAGGCATGGATCCCGGATCGGCGCGGCTACGCCGCTTGTCCGGGATGACATCACCTTGACGCCGCAGCCGCTTTAAACCTCACTTCTTCTCGGGCTTCGGCGGCGGGTTCGGATCGGTCGAGAAGCGCCGGAACACCATGTCGGGCGAGGAGGTGTTGTGGCGCGAATGCGTCGTGCGCCCCATCCAGATATCGGTCGCCTTGCCGCCGGGATAGGACATCAGCGCCTCCTCGCGCCAGCCCTTGGCGCCGGGCTCACGCAGCGCGATGCGGGCGACGTCGTTGTTGAACTCGGTCACATACATCGAGCGCAGCGCCAGGAAGCCCTTGCCCCCCGTCACCGGCTTGTCGAGCACGGCATCGAGCACCATCCGGTTCTCGTCGACGCTGTCGAGCTTGAGACTGCCGGACGAGCCGTCCTTGAAGTTCAGCTTGAAGGTCAGCGTCTTCGGGTCGAATTCGATCTCCTTGATGTTCACGACCGGGCGCCCCTCCTGCTCGATCGGCCCGAACAGGAAGGACGAGCCATAGGAGGAGAAGCCGAGATGCTCCGGCGGCAGCGGCCGGGCACGCCAGTTGCCATCCTGCGGATAGACGACCAGCACCTCATGCGACTTGTCCTTGCCGAGCTTCCAGAGCTGGACCAGATGCAGGCCCTTCTCGACGCGATCGCCCACGCGGAAGGTCGCTTCCGCCGGACGCCAGAAGCTCGGGAAGGTGTAGCCGACCAGCCAGTAGTCGATCGATTCATAGAAGGTGACGCGGCGCGGCGGTGTCGGCGGCGCGAAGGACGGATCGCCCTTCATGTCGCAATTCGTCCAGTCGGCATCCCAGTTGTCGCGCACGAGCCCGGCGACATAGGCTGGATGCGCCACCTCGATCTGGAAGCGCCGGACCTCGGGCGAGACCGCCTTGATCGTGACGTTGTCCTTCTCGGCGCAGAGCACCGGCTCGGATTCGTTCTTCACCTCGACGGCGACGTCCCCTGCTGCCCGCGCGACCGTCAGCGAGGCGAGGAGAGCGAGCGAAACCACGAGCGGGCGAAGACAACGAGCCATGATGATCCCTGATGATGAGGTCTAGGCAGCCTGAGCGCTGCCAGATGAACCGCGGCTGACCGGCTTGTGGCGAAACCGCGGCAGCCGCGACAACGAGCCCGCTTCCGGCGGCCGATACAGCACTGCTAAGAACGGAAGCCGCAAAAGTTCCCATCTCCGCAACCGACGGAGCGATCGATGCAGCCGCTGCTTTTGGGTGCCGGGGTGGTGATGGCGTTGACGGCGCTGGTCCATTCGGTCGTCGGCGAAATCCTGATCTTCCGGCAACTGCGCAGCGGCGGCATCGTTCCGACTGAAGGCGGCCCGCCGCTCCGGGAACGCCATGTCCGGATCCTCTGGGCGAGCTGGCACCTCGTCAGCATCCTCGGCGGGGCACTCGCCGCGATCCTGATCGCGATCGCGCAGGCGCCGGCTACGCCTCTGCCGAATGCGTGGCTGCTGAAGGTCGCGATCGCAGCCTCGCTGGCGGGTTCGGCGCTGGTGCTGTTCGCGACGCGCGGGCGCCATCCCGGCTGGTTGAGCCTGCTGGTGGCCGCGATCCTCGCCTGGCTTGGCGCGAGCAGCCTCTAAGGCTGCCTCAGCTGGTCAGGATGGCGTAGACATCGCCCGAATTGGCCTCGTGCGGCAGCCCGCGCAGGTAATCGCCCATCGCGTCCGCACTCGCCGGCTCGCCGAGCTCAAGCATCTGGCTCTCGCCGATCGCGACATTGAAGCGATAGGGGCCGAGCGTTTCCAGCAGCACGAGACAGGCTTCGGCAACCTCGCGCTGGATCGTCGTGAATTCGAAGGAGATCACCGGAACCGCCTTGGTCAGGCCGGCCAGCACATGCGCCTCGAAACCCTCGACATCGATCTTGAGCAGCTTCGGCAGGCCGTAGCGCAGGATCAACCGGTCGAGCGTGGTGCAGGGCACTGCGATCTCATGGTCCCAGAGCTGCCCCTCCCAGCCTCCGGCACCCGCCGCAGCGCCGATGAAGGCAGCCGAGGCGGTCGAGACCGTGGGATTCTTGCTGTTGATCCTGAGCGCGATCGATCCCTCATGGTCGCCGCAGGCCGCCTCGACCAGCGTTACCAGCGGATCGCGCCGATGGATCAGACGGATGACGCGGGCCGGACCGGGCTGCGGCTCCAGCGCGACGACGCGCGCGCCCAGCCGGCGGAAGGAGGAGATCCGGTCGCCGACATGGGCGCCGATATCGAAGGCGAGATCGCCCGGCGATAGGAACGCCCCGTAGAGCCGGTCCATCGCCGCATGGCGCTCCTTGTCGCCGTGATAGATGCGCAGCGAGCGCGACAGCGCCTTCACCGTTCCCCTGGGATAAGTGACGGCGTTCATGCCACCTCCTTGTCGCGGATCGCGGCCAGCACCGGCGGCAGGTTGAAATCCTCAGGGATGCCGCAGAGCCCGCGCCGCACCAGCCAGGCGCCGCAGGCCGGCGCCGCCGTCAGCACGGCGAAGGGGATCGCCAGCACATAGCCCGCGGTGAGCGGCAGCGACCAGACCAGAACCGCCGGGGCCATCAGGCCCAGCGTGAGGAAGAGATAGGCCCCGAACAGCAGATGCGGCCACAAGCCGGCGAAGGCTGTGGCGAAGGACAGGGCATGGGCGTCGCGCGCCTGCCCGTTCCAGCCGATCCTCGCTCGGCCGAAGGCGAGGCCGATCATGAACAGCGTCGTGCGGAAGCTCGAGACCGCGCCTTGCAGGAACGAAAACGCAAGCTCGATCGCCGCCGAGACGAGGAACCGCGCCTTGCCGCCATAGCGTGCGACGCCGCCGCGCGTCAGCAGGATGTCGGCAAAGCCCGCGAGCTTCGGCGAGAGGTACATCGCCAGGAACAGCAGGTAGAGCCCGCCGGCCAGCACGACCGGGTAGTCGGCAATCGCCCGATCCTCGAAGACCTTGAGAGGGAGAAGCGCGATCATCAGCGTCCAGGCCGGCAGGCCGAGGAACATCAGGATCGCCCAGATGAGCTGGAAGCGGCTCATCGGCTTGAGACCGGGGAGATCGATCAGCCTAAGATATTGCAGGTTGCCGAGGCACCAGCGCAGGTCGCGCTTGGCGAATTCCAGCATGGTCGGCGGGTTCTCTTCCCAGCTCCCGCCCTCGACCGGCAGCACGCGCACCTCGTAGCCGGCGCGGCGCATCAAGGTCGCCTCGACCTGATCATGGCTCATCACCGCGCCGCCAAGAGGCGGCCCGCCCGGCAACACCGGCAGATGGCAGTGATCGCGGAACGGCGCGATCCGCACCAGCGCATTATGTCCCCAGAACGGCCCGCAATCGCCGCCCCACCAGGCCGAGCCCATCGTGTAGGGCCGCATGCCGTGGCGCATGCCGAACTGGAAGATGCGGGCGAAGGCCGAATTGCTGGGCATGCCGACCACGAGACTCTGCAGGATTCCGAGCTTCGGATGGGCCTGCATCATTCGGGCCATGCCGAGGATCGTCTCGCCCGCCATGACGCTGTCAGCATCGAGCGGCAGCATCAATTCATAGCGCTCACCCCAGCGCTCGCAGAAATCGCGGAGATTGCCGGCCTTGAACCCGGCATTGTCGTCACGGCGGCGATAGGTCAGCCGCGCCGGATCGCCGAGTTCGCGCGCCCACGCTTCGGCCAGCGTCTGCTCGGCTGCGGCAACGGCGGGATCGTTGGTGTCCGACAGCACGAAATAGTCGAACCAGGCGCCCTCGCCGGTCGCATCGAGGCTGTCCTTGACGACCCTCAAGCGCCGAAAGGCCCGCGCCGGGTCCTCGTTGCGCAGCGTCATCAGCACGGCGGAGCGCAAGGTCAGCGGCATCGTGTCCTCGCCGGCCGCAACGAAGGGCGCAACTTCGGCAAGCCCATCCGCCTTGCCATGCAGGAGCCAGAGCCCGATCGCGGCGTTCCAGAAGCCGAGCACGGTCCAGGGCGCGCCAAACAGGAAGGCGATGAAGATCGCGACGTCCGCGACGCTCCAGCCGCCCGCGCCCAGCACGCGCGCCAGCCCGGCGAGCAGCAGGGCCAGCGTGACGAGATTCAAGGCGAGGACGAGGAACCGGCGGCGGCTCAGCACCGTTTCGGCCTGTAGCCCGGCCGGCGTCAGACCGTTCGGCCCGGCCTCTTGCGTCGCCCGCCGGAACGTGGTCGGAGCGGGACGCTGGTTCATGGCGGTCTCTGTCATGGTAGGCAGACAGGCTCGGACGGACGGGATCGGACGCGAATGGCGCGGGAGCTAAAGCCTGCAAAATCGACTGACGCAAGGGCAAAGGCTCTTGCGCTTTGGTATACAGCGCCCCGTGAATGCAACCTGAATGAAGTCGCCTTGTCCACCCTCGGCCCAGATGACTGCCTCCTCACCACGCTCTGGAGCGGCGTCAGCCGCGGCACCGAGCGGCTGGTCTGCGAAGGCCGCGTGCCGGTCTCGGAGCATGAGCGCATGCGCGCGCCATTCCAGCAGGGCAGCTTTCCGTTCCCCGTCAAATACGGCTATTGCGCCGTCGGCCGTGTCGATGCCGGCCCGCAGGACATGCTCGGGCGCATCGCCTTCTGCCTGCATCCGCATCAGGATCGCTTCGTTGCGCCACGCAGCAGCCTTGTCCCGGTGCCGGACACGGTGCCGGCCCGGCGCGCCATCCTTGCCGCGAACATGGAAACGGCGCTCAACGCCCATTGGGATGCCGGCTCCGGCCCCGCTGACAGGATCGTGATCGTCGGCGGCGGCGTTCTCGGCCTGCTCGTCGCCTGGCTGGCCGCGCGTTTGCCGGGAGCCGAGGTCACGCTCGTCGATGTCGAGCCGAGCCGGGCCGCTCTTGCCGCGAAGCTGGGCTTCGGCTTCGCCCTGCCCGATGCCGCCCCGCGCGACGCCGATCTCGTCTTCCACGCCAGCGCGACGGCCATGGGCCTCGAAACCGCCATCGCGGCAGCCGGCACCGAGGCGCGCATCGTCGAGCTCAGCTGGTATGGCGAAGGTGCGGTGCCCGCCACGCTTGGCGGCGCCTTCCATGCACGCCGCTTGCAACTGATCTCGTCGCAGGTCGGCCTGGTATCGGCCTCGCGACGCGCACGATGGGATTACGCCCGCCGCGCGCAAGCCGCGATGGCCTTGCTCGCAGACAATCGGCTCGATGCGCTGATCACCGAAGAGATCGCCTTCCGCGACCTGCCCCGGCGCCTGCCCGGCCTGCTCGCGCCCGGCGCGACTGGCCTGACTGCCGCGATTTGCTATGAAACGCGGCCCTGACCGGGCCGCATTGCCAACCTATCTCCGGGAGATCGCATGTTTTCCGTCGAAGTCCGCGACCGCATCATGATCGGCCATTCCCTGCCCGATCCCTTCTTCGGTCCGGCGCAGAACATGCACGGCGCCACCTTCGTGGTCGATGTCGCCTTCTTTCGGGAGACGCTGAACCGGCAGAACGTCGTCGTCGATATCGGCGCCGCGCTCGACACCCTCGCCGAGACGCTGAAGCCTCTGAAGTATCAGAACCTCGACGCCCTCCCGCAATTCGCGGGCGTGCTGACCACCACCGAGTTCCTCTGCAAGCACATCTTCGACGCCATGGCGGCGGCGGCGAAATCCGGCGCGCTCGGTGCCGACGGCGCAGGCTTGGACAGGATTCGCGTGACCCTGCACGAAACGGACCTCGCCCGCGCCAGCTACGAGGGCGCGCTGGCGTGAGTGGCATCGTCTTCGCCATTCCCGGCGACATCGATGCGCCCACTGGCGGCTACGGCTACGACCGGCGCCTTCTGCGCGAATGGCGGGAGGCCGGCATCGAGGCCCGCCACCTCGCCCTGCCCGGCTCCTTTCCCTTTCCCACAAAAGCCGACCTCGCTGCGACCGAACAATTGCTCGCCGCGACTCGGGCCGGCGACCTCCTGCTCGTCGACGGCCTCGCCTGTGGCGCCTTCCCGGGAGCGCTCGCGGCGCGTTTCGCGGATCGGCTGGTTGCGCTGGTGCATCACCCGCTGGCGCTGGAGACGGGGCACAGCCCGGAGATGGCCGAAACGTTGCGGCGAAGCGAAACGCTGACGCTGCGCCATGCGCGCGCCATCGTGGTCACCAGTCCCGCGACGAAACGGATGCTGGAAGCGGAGTTCGACGTCTCGGCCGGCAAGATCGCAATCGCTATCCCCGGCACTGACCCCGCACCGCGTGCGAAAGGCTCCGGCCGCAGTGATACGCTGCACATGCTCGCCGTCGGGTCCCTCATTCCCCGCAAAGGCTATGGCGTCCTCATCGAGGCGCTGCGGGCCATCGCAGACCGCTCCTGGACCCTGACCATCACCGGCTCGCCCGATCATGCTCCGGGAACGGCGGCGGAATTGTGCGACGGCATCGCTCGCGCCGGCCTTGCCGAACGCATCGTGCTGACCGGTGGCGTCGGCACCGACAAACTCGCGCAACTCTATGATGAAGCCGATCTTTTCGTGATGTCGTCGCTCTACGAGGGCTACGGCATGGTGCTGACCGAGGCGCTCGCGCGCGGCCTGCCGATCGTCACGACGCTGAGCGGCGCCGGCGCCGAGGCCCTGCCGGACGCCGCTGCCCTCAAGGTGGCGCCCGGCGACGCCGCGGCACTTGCCAAGGCCCTTGCGAGACTGATTGATGCACCGGCAGAGCGTCGGCAGCGTGCCGATGCCGCGTGGGCCGCAGCCGGCGATCTGCCGCGCTGGAGCGAGACCGCGCACATCGTCGCGGAGGCCTGCCTGCGCGACGACGGCCGAAAGGTGGGGTGATGGCAGGTTTCTCTCCGGAATGGCTCGCCTTGCGCGAGCCAGCCGATCATGCGGCGCGCAATCCGCAGGTTCTCGCCGCCGTCGGCGGCCATTTTACCGACAAGGCCTCGCTCTCGGTGCTCGATCTCGGCTGCGGCGCCGGCTCCAACCTGCGCGCAACCTATGCCGCCCTGCCCGATCGCCAGCACTGGACGCTGGTCGACCACGACGCCGAACTCCTCGCCTTCGCCCGCCAGCGCCTCACCGACTGGGCCGACGAAGCACGCGAGCAGGGCGAGGAGCTCGTGCTCGCCAAGGGCGACAAGACGATCACAGTCGACACCCGCAAGGTCGACCTGAACACCGATCTCGAATGGGTGCTGGGCTGGCAGCCCGACCTCGTCACGGCCGCCGCGCTCTTCGATCTCGTTTCGAGGCGCTGGATCGAACGTTTCGTCGCGGCGCTCACCAGCCAGCATCTGCCGCTCTACGCCGTGCTGACCTATGACGGCCGCGAGACCTGGCAGCCGGAGCATCCGGCCGACACCGGCATCCATGCCGCCTTCACCGATCACCAGCACGGCGACAAGGGCTTTGGGCCGGCCGCCGGCCCGAAAGCCTGCGAGATCATGGCCGAGGCCTTCCGCAAGTCGGGCTTCGCCGTCTCGAGCGGCGACAGCAACTGGCTGCTCGACGCCAAGCGCCGGCCCTTGCAGGAAGCGCTGGCGGAAGGCATCGCCGCGGCCGTCGGCGAGACCGGCCGTCTCGATCCCAAGGCAATCGCGGAGTGGCTCGCGGCGCGCCGAGAGGCTCAGTCGGCGATGATCGGCCATCAGGACCTCTGGGCCCGGCCAATCTGAACTTGACGTGTCTCCACGGAACCGCGCCGTCTTTCCGGGGCATTGCGCAGCAATGAGCCAGGAATGCGTGAACCCAGCGTTCCCGTCATGGTCGGGCTTGTCCCGACCATCCACGTCTCCTTTCGTGCCGTGCGGTGTCCAAGACGTGGATGCTCGCCACAAGGGCGAGCATGACGAGCTGCAACAGCGCCGTGTTCAATGGATTCCAGGCTCAGGCCCGCGGCCTCTCCCTCCTGGAAATTCTATTTCAGCCAAGGCAGCATGCGCCGCATCACACCATCCTTGAGGATCAGGTAGTGGTGCAGAGCCGCGCCGATATGGATCAGGGCGAGCGCTCCGATCGCCAGCGCGAGCTTGCCATGCACATCGAGCACGCGCTTGGCCGCTTCCTCATTGGGCTTCGCCAGCGCCGGCAGGTCGAACAGATCGAAGATCGTCAGCGCCGGGAACAGTGAGACGCCGATCCAGCCGAGCAACGGCACGACAAGCAGCAGACCGTAAAGTAGCCAATGCACCAGATGCGAGGCTGCCTTCTGCCACCAGGCCAGCGTCGGCTCGTCCGGAGGAGCACCGTGCAGCAGGCGATAGGCGAGTCGGCCGGCCATCAGCCACAACAGCAGGAAGCCGGTGAGCTTATGCGCGCTGTAGAGGCCGTTGGTCAGTCCGTCCCAGATATTCAGCACATTGCCGCGATAGCTCATGGCCAAGCCGACCGGGATCATCGCGAAAACCGCAACCACCGTGATCCAGTGCAGCGCCCGGGCGACCGGGCTGTAGACGCGGGTAGCCGGCATTTCGCCTTGCATTGGAAAGTCTCCTCACCTTCAACCGGGACGCCATTCATCTCACGTTCAAGCGGATGCGCCCATAGGACGGCGATCCGCTGCGAAGGTTCCCGCTCCCGCCTGCCGACAGAAGCCATCTGACGTGGTTTTGATCGTGGAACCGGTTCCGTGCCGGCCACGTTGCTGGTGGATCGGGCAGCGAGGCCCTATATCGAGACCCGATGGTGCCCTGGATGCCCCTCGGCCGGTCGCCGGCCCAATCTGACGGACTTTTCGATGCCTGAGTCGCGTACGCTCTTCGGCCCATCCCTCAAGACAGATCTGGTGAAGGTCGAACGGGCGCTCGCCGAGTTCCGCGCCGGCCGCCCGGTCCTGTTCCGCGATGGCGAGCGACTTGCGCTGGCACTCTCCGCCGAACTAGCCGCCGACGATCTCGTCTCTCGCTTCGATGGCCTGGCGCAGGGCCGTGGCCATCTCGTGCTGAGCGCCGCGCGCCTGCGTCGTCTTGGCGCCAAGGGGCGCCTGGAGACCGGCATCTTCGCGCTGCCGACCATCGATACCGGCCGCATCGAGACGCTCGCGCTCAAAATCGACAGCCGCATGGATGCGCCCGTAGCCCCAGCCTCCACCCTCGACGAAGCCGCGCTTGAGCTGGCGCGCCTCTCGCTCGTGCTGCCGGCTGTCATCATCGTCCCCGTGAGCGCTGAGACTGTCGCCGGCGAGCCGCTGATCGAGATCGGGATCGCCGCCGTGAACGGCTACCGCGCCGAGCAGGCGGCGACGTTGAAGATCGTCGGCCGCGCGCCGGTGCCGCTCGAAGGCGCGCCGGAGACCGAATTCGTCGTCTTCCGCGGCGGCGAAGGCCTGCGCGACCAGGTTGCGATCATCGTCGGCAAGCCTGATCTGTCGGCTGCCGTACCGGTGCGCCTCCACTCGGCCTGCCTGACCGGGGACCTGTTCGGCTCGCTGAAATGCGATTGCGGCGACCAGCTCCGCGAGACCGTGCAGTGGATGGCCGAGAACGAAGGCGGCATTCTGCTCTATCTCGACCAGGAAGGGCGCGGCAACGGCATCTCCAACAAGATGCGCGCCTACAAGCTGCAGAGCCAGGGCTGGGACACCTATGACGCCGACGAGGTGCTCGGCTTCGATCTGGACCAGCGCCATTTCGACTTCGCCGCGACGATGCTGAAGCAGCTCGGCGTTGCCAGCGTCGTGGCTCTCACCAACAACCCGCAGAAGATCGGCGCGATCGAGGCTGCCGGACTCGAGGTCGCCGCGACGCAGCGGGTTCTCGGGCGCCCGAATGCGCATAATGTCCGCTATCTCGCCTCCAAGCGTGACCGTGCCGGCCATTTCATCGACATGGACGCGCTGATGGCGCGCGCCGCCCCGACGGATTGACCGCGTTCCCGCCCGTGATCAGGCCAGGCTGATGCCCGCGCCCGAAAGCACCTTGCCCGACAGTCCCGCACGCTGGCCGCTCGCCAGCGTCTGCGCCATCGTGTTCATCGCCTGGCTTGCCCTGTCCTGGCCGTGGCTGTCGGGCACGCTCACCATTCCCTGGGATGCCAAGGCGCATTTCCACCCGCAGCTCCAGTTCCTCGCCGATGCCTTCCACAAGGGCCTCTCGCCGTTCTGGACGCCCTATGTCTTCTCCGGCTCCCCGCAGGTCGCCGATCCGCAATCCCTGATCTTTTCGCCGTCCTTCGCCCTGATCGCAGCGCTGAACCCGGCCCCCGACTTCCGCTGGAGCGACGGCGCCGTGCTGGGCACCTTGCTGCTCGGGGCGCTTGCCATCGTCCTGATCTTCCGCGATCGCAACTGGCATCCGGCCGGCGCCGTCGTCGCAGCGCTCGCCTTCGCCTTCGGCGCGGCCGCCGCCTGGCGCATCCAGCATGTCGGGCAGGTGCTGAGCCTCGGCTACTTCGCGATCACGCTCTTCCTGCTCTCGCGGGCGCTGGAGCGCGGCTCGATCGGCTATGGCTTCGCCGCCGGCATCATCTCCGGCTTCATGGTGCTGGGCCGCGACCAGGTCGCGCTTCTAGGCGTCTATGTCCTCGCGGGCTTGACCATCGCCGCCATCCTGATGGCGCAGAGCCCGTGGCGCGCCTTCCGCGCCAGTTTGCCGCCGCTCATCGCCGGAACGCTTGGCGCGATCCTCGTCGCGACGGTGCCGATCCTGCTGACCGCCTTCATCGCGCAGGAATCGAACCGCCCCGCCATCGATTTCGTCGAAGCGGGCAAGGGCTCGCTACACCCGGCCGCGCTATTGACCGGGCTCTTCGCCAATCTCTATGGCGCCACCGGCCCGCTCGACCATTTCTGGGGTGCGCCAAGCCCGGCCTGGGAAGCGCGCTTCGGCCCGCTCGGCCTCTTCCTCGCCCGCAACATGAGCCAGCTCTATCTCGGCCTGCTGCCGATGGGCCTGATCCTCACGGTGGGCCTCGTCCGCGGCGCGCTCTGGCGGCGCGAGATCGTCCCGCTCACCATCGCCGCGATCATTATCCTGCTCTTCGCGCTTGGCCGCTACACCCCGGCCTTCCGCGTGCTGTTCGAACTGCCCGGCATCAGCTTCTACCGCCGCCCGGCCGACGCGCTCTTCATCCTCGGCGCGCTGCTTGCCCTGCTCGGCGGCTACCTGACCCATCTCGTCATGACCGGCACTGCCCCGAAGGCACGGCCCTGGCAGATCGCGCTCGAAGCGCTGATCTTTGCCGGCGCTCTCGCTCTCGCTCTCTGGCTCGCCTGGACGGTCGAGCGCATCCCGGTCGCGACCGTGCCGCTCATCATCGCGACGCTCTGCGGCATGCTTTCGCTCGGCGGCCTCATTGCCGCACGCGGGCTCGCGGGGCGAGGCTCGGCCCTCGCAGCCACCCTGGTGCTGGCCGCGTCGCTGACCGTGGATCTCGCCGTCAATAACGGCCCGAGCGAATCCACCGCCCTGCCCGCATCGACCTATGACGTGCTGCGCCGGGACAGCAGCAACGACACCATCGCCCTGCTGAAGCGCGAGACCGCTGGCACCATGGCCCCCGACCGGCGCGACCGGATCGAGCTAGCGGCCATCGATTTCCATTGGCCGAATGCCAGCCTCGTCCACGATCTCGACAACACGCTGGGCTACAACCCGCTGCGGCTGGGCCTCTACAGCAAGGCGACCGGCGCCGGCGATCATGTCGCCCTGCCCGATCAACGCACCTTCTCCCCGCTGATGCCGAGTTACCGCTCGCTGCTTGCCGACATGCTGGGCCTGCGCTTCATCGCGACCGGAGTGCCGGTCGAGCAGATCGACAAGCACCTTAAACCCGGCGACCTCAAGCAGATCGCCCGGACCAAGGACGCCTTCGTCTACGAAAACCCGCGCGCCCTGCCCCGCGTGCTGCTGCTGACCGATGCCCGGAAAGCGGATTTCGACGCGATCCTCAAGACCGGCGAATGGCCTCAAGGTTTCGACCCGCGCCGCACCGTCCTGCTCGACCGCGATCCCCCGCCCTTGCCCACCGGGCCGCTCGGGCCGAACAGCGTCGCGATCCGCGACTACGGCACCACGACCGTGACGCTCGCGGCCCAGACGGCACGGGGCGGCTATCTCGTGCTCAACGATGTCTGGCATCATTGGTGGCAGGTCGAGATCGATGGCCAGCCGGCCGAATTGCTCCGCGCCAATGTCCTGTTCCGGGCCGTTGTCGTGCCGCCCGGCAAGTCGACGGTGCGCTTCGTCTTCCGCCCGTTGCAAGGGCTCTGGCACGACATCGGGGCACATCTGCGCAAGCCTCCGGCAACGCAGCCCGGTTAGCCCGCCGGCCCCAGCGAGAGGCGAGAATCGCCTCTCCTGCCAATTTCCACCGCGCTGTCGTGGCAGAGAGCCCGCCTGACAACCAGACTTGCGAGACGACGATGACGACGGCATCCGCTTCGACCCGAGGCGAGAAGGCGACACGGCGCGAATGGCTCGGCCTGATCGCGATCGCCCTGCCCTGCATGATCTATTCGATGGATCTGACGGTGCTGAATCTCGCCGTGCCGACGCTGACGCGCGAATTGAAGCCGAGCGCCAGCCAGCTCCTCTGGATCATCGACATCTACGGCTTCATGGTCGCCGGCTTCCTGATGACCATGGGCACGCTGGGAGACCGCATCGGCCGCCGCCGCCTGCTGATGATCGGCGCCGCCTTCTTCGGTGTGGCCTCGACGGTCGCCGCCTTCTCGAACAGCGCGGAAATGCTGATCGCGATGCGCGCCGTGCTCGGCATCGCCGGCGCGACGCTGGCGCCCTCCACCCTCTCGCTGATCACGGTGATGTTCACCGACGAGAAGGAGCGCACCTTCGCGATCTCGATGTGGATCGCCAGCTTCTCGGCCGGCGCCATCATCGGCCCGGTCGTCGGCGGCTTCCTGATCGAGTATTTCTGGTGGGGCTCAGTCTTCCTGATCGCCGTGCCGCCGATGCTCCTGCTGCTCGCGATCGGGCCGATCCTGCTGCCGGAATATCGTGCTCCCAACGCCGGTAGCCTCGATGTCTTCAGCGCGCTGCTTTCGCTCGCGGCCGTGCTGAGCCTCGTCTACGGCATCAAGCACTGGGCAGCCGAGAGCTTCGACTGGCTGGCCGCAGCAGCCATCCTCGTCGGCCTCGCCTTCGTCCTGATCTTCATCCGGCGCCAGAAGCGGCTCGCCGATCCGATGGTCGACCTCGCCATGTTCCGGATTCCGGCCTTCAGGGCGGCGCTGGCGATCAATCTCGCCGGCATCCTGTTCATGTTCGGCAGCTTCATCTTCATGGCCCAGTATTTCCAGCTCGTCGCCGGTTTGACGCCGCTGCAGGCCGGGCTCTGGTCGCTGCCTTCGGCCATCGCCTTCACGCTCGCCTCCTTCGTGACGCCGGCTCTGGTCGGGCGCTACAAGCCGGCGACGCTGATGGCAGGCGGCATGGCGCTTTCGGCGCTCGGCTTCGTCTGGCTCGTCTTCGCGCCGAGCCTGATCCAGATCGTCGCGGCCTCGGTCGTGTTCTCGATCGGCTTCACGCCCGTGATCACGCTGACGACCGGCATCGTCGTCGGCTCCGCTCCGCCCGAGCGCACCGGCGCGGCCTCGGCCATGTCGGAGACGTCAGCTGAACTGGGCGGCGCGCTCGGCATCGCCGTACTCGGGAGCCTGGGCGCCGCGCTCTATCGCAGCCGCATGGCGGATGTCGCCGTGTCCGGCGTCAGTACGGATGCGCTGGCTCCCGCACGCTCGACTTTGGGCGGTGCGCTGGCGCTGGCTACGGGGCTTTCGTCGGATCAGGCCGGGCCGATGCTGGCGCGGGCCAGCGAAGCCTTCATGGTCGGCTTTCGCGCGGCGGCGATCCTGTCGATCATCGGCATGCTGCTCTGCATCGTCATCACGCTGACGACCCTGCGCGACGCCCGCACGGGCGACGCGCACTGAAAACTGGTCTTAGGCCAGCGCGCCCATCGCCGCGATCGGCTGGACGGGCAGTCCGTCCAGCACCTTGGCGAGGCCGGGCGCGTCGACCTCCCCGCCGCGCATCGTTTCGTCGCGGTGGATGCCACCGGCGATGAACAGGCTGTCGAAGCCCATCAGGCGCGCCCCGGCGAGGTCGGTGCGAACCGCGTCGCCGATCACCAGCACCTTGGCGGGCTCGACCGAACGGCCGCCACGCGCATCGGCAGCACCCGCCAGCGCAAGGTCATAGGCGGGGCGATAGGGCTTTCCAGCCCAGGCGACGGAACCGCCGAGCTCCTCGTAGATCGTCGCGAGAGCACCGGCACAGGGCAACAGGTCCTCACCGACATGCACGACGAGATCGGGATTGCCGCAGATGAAGGGCAGGCCGCGCCGGGCGAAACGCTCGAGCAGCGGCCGGTACTGCTCCGGCGTCTCGGTGCGGTAGTCGTTGAGCTCGGTCGCGACGACGATATCGGCCTCGTCCTCATCGACGAGCGTGACATCGAGCCCGTCGAACACGGCCCGGTCGCTCTGCCAGCCGATATGATAGGCTTGGTTGTGGTGGCTCTGAGCGATCAGGGCGCGCGTGACGTCGCCGGAGGTCACGAGCCGGTCCCAGGCCTCACGCGGTACGCGCTTGGCGTCGAGCAGCCCGGCGACCTGCTGCGACGGCCCCGGCGCGTTCGAGAGCAGCACCACGGCGCCCCCTCGCTCGCGATAGGCCATCAAGGCCTCGCAGGCCGGCTCCAACGCCCAGAGCCCGTCATGCACGACGCCCCAGACATCGCTGATCAGCACATCGTAGCGGGCGAGGAGATCGCCCGCCCGCTTCAGAACCGGAACACTCATCAGGAACGCGCCTCCGCGGCGATGCGGGCCTCGACATCGGCACGGCGCGGCAGCGGCGCGACCGCGCCATAGCCCAGCGTCGAGAGCGCCGCCGCGACATTGGCGTAGGCGCCGGCGGCGAAGGCATCACCCGTCCGCAGGTATTCGGCGAGGAAAGCGCCGTCATAGCAATCGCCCGCGCCAGTCGCGTCGATCGCATCGACCTTGATCGGCCGGAAGCGCTCGCGCCGCACCGGCGTCGCCACCAGCGAGCCCTCATGGCCGAGCGTCAGCGCGACCACGCGCGCACCGAGCCCGAGATAGAAATCAACGATGGCATCGGGATTGTTCAGGCCGGTGAGCTGCGTCGCATCGTCGAGGCCGGGCAGGATGATATCCGCCGTGGCACAGGCGGCATGGATGATCGCCCTGGCGCGGGTCAGCGGCCAGAGCTTCAGGCGGAGGTTCGTGTCATAGGCGGTCAGAACGCCGGCCTTGCGCGCGGTATCGAAGGCGTCGAACACGGCATCGCAGGCGCTGGCCGAGATCGCCTGGCTGATGCCGGAGGCCTGGATGATCCGGGCGGAACGGATCAGCTCGCGCGGCAGGTCGCGCGGGCCATAGAGGCTCGCGGCCGAACCGGCGCGCAGATAGGAGAAGACGTGTCCGGAGGGGCCGTGATCGACGAAATAGAGGCCTGTCGGCGCGCTCGGATGGGTCGCGACATGGCTGTCGTCGACGCCCTCGCGCTTCCACAGGCCCCGGATCGAATGGCCGGCGCTGTCATCGCCGAGCGCGCCGAGATAGGCGACCGACATGCCCTGGCGCGCGGCGGCGACCGCGCAGTTCGAGGTGTCGCCGCCATGGCCGAACAGGAAGGCGCCGCTCTCGGCGCGGGTCGCATTGAACTCGCCGAGCGGTTCGCCGAGGCAAAGAAGATCGAAGCGGCTGTCGGTCACGTTTCAAACCATTCAGATGGCGCGGGAACGCCGGGAGCACCGTCTTCCTAGAGCATCGAATGGCAAAGTGAAATCCGGTTGTCGGCGAAGAGTTCGGCAGCCGGGAATGCCCGGCCTCAACCACCTACTCCGCCGCTTCCCGCTTCGGGGCCGCGCTCATGAGCCTGTCGGCCAGAGAGACGATCTCCTGGCGCAAGGCCGCGTGATCGAGCCCTTCGCCTCCGGCACGGCGCAGGGCCGAAATCTCGTCCATGAGTTGGGTGCGATCGGCGCGGGCCTGGGTCAGCGCGCCCTGAAGCGTCTGAAGCTCGGCCCGCAGCATCTCGACCTGGCTCTCGCGTTCATTCTGGGCATCCTGCAAGGCCGTGACCTCCTCCCGGTTTCGCCGCTTGGCGGCCTCATGGTCATCCTTCGCCATGGCCAGCGCTTGTTCCAGCGTCTCTTGTGCGTCCCTGGTAACGGCGTGTTCGGCCTCTTCCTGCCGAAGCCGCGTTTCGAGCTGCTGCGCCGCCGCGCCCGTCGCGCTGGCACGGGCATCGGCCGCGGCAAGTCCAGCCTCGGCCTGTGCGGCTCTCGCACTGTAGGCATCGGCCCGCACCCGCTCGCCATCGCGCTCGCCGGTCATCGCACGAAGTTTCGCCTCGCTGCCGGCGAGACGCTCCTCGGTCGCCGCGAGCTTGCCGGCGAGTTCGTCGCCCTTGGTCTGCAGCACCATGATGCGGGTTCCGTCCTCGACCTGCGCGACGCGCAGCTTCTCGGCGCCGCTGCGGCTTTCGGCCAGTTCCCGCTCGCGCTCGGCCAACAGGGTTTCGATCCGCCCGACGGTCTCGCGCTCCCGATCCAGTTCGCCGCTCCGCGCCACCAGATCGGCGCCGGTGCCTGTCAAAGCCGAACGGGTCTCTTCCAGACTGCGTTCGAGGCTCGCGAGATCCGCCACACGCTTTTCCAGAGTGGCCGTCGTTTCGCCATGGCCACTGCGCTCGCTCGCAAGCGCGGCCTTGGTGTCGGCAAGCTCGCTGCGTGTCGTCGCCAGATCGGTTTCGAGCTCGCCGATGCGGCTGTCGCGCTCGCCGAGTTCGCGTTCCTGCCGGCCAATCATCATGTCGCGCCGGCCGAGTTCCTGCATCGCGCCTGCCCTGGCGGCGAAGCCGCGCTCGGCATCCTGCTCGACTGAGCGCATGCGCAGGGCAAGTTCGGCGCGCAGATGGTCGCGATCGGCGGCGATTTCGGCGAGCGACAATGGGAATGCCGCTTCGGCCCGCTTGCGCGCCAACCTGTCGGCCCGCCGCGCCAGCGCCGGCACGGCCGCCAGGGCCAGCAGAGCGGCGCAGAGGAAGCCGAGCGCGAACAGCATGGCGGCTTCGATCAAGTCTCAGATCTCCCGGCTGAGGGCTGAGGTCGAATCTGCCATGGCGGCGGCGTCATGGCCAGAGAGCGTCGCCCGAACGTGACGGCGCTATGTCCTGCCCAAGCAATCGCCGCGACTAGAACGGGTTCCAGGTCGCCTGCGGCGTGAACTTGAGATAGCCGAGATTGACGCCGAGACGCCAGCCGACACCGGTGCGGATCGGAACGACCATGATGCCGCCCGCCGTCAGCGCGGTGAAGCCGAAGCCGCCGATGAAATAGGCGGAGCCGTCGATGCCGGCGAAGCGCTGATAGAGCGCATCGACCACCGGCAGGTTATAGACCAGCATCATCGTGCGGGCGCCCTCGCCGCCGAAATCGAAGCCGATCGAAGGTCCCTGCCAGAAGACGCGGCGGTCGCCGGCATTGCGCGTGTAGAGCTGGCCCTCGCCGTAGCGCAGCCCGCCGACGAAGGCGCCGGAGGCTTCCTGGCCGAGGACATAGCCGTTCGGCTCGCCCCAGCGGCGCACCGCCTCTTCGATCGTCAGCGCGAGACCGCGCGAGACGTTGCCGAAGAACTTGTGGCCGGAGCCGACGAGTTCGTTCTGGCTGAACGACTGCTGCTCATTGTATTTCTGGGCGAGCGCCGGAAGCGGCATCCCGCTCAGGCTCGCGCCGGCCACGGCGAGACCGCCCGTGATCAGGTTGCGGCGGGTCTGGGTCATCAGCGACATCTCCAGGCAGGGCGCCAGACAAGGCAGAGCGCCGGGGCGGTTCGATCGTCCGTCCGCTCGGCACCGGTGGCGGCTGCACGGCAGCCGGCTCGGGATGGATGCGATACGGGCCGGGGGGCAGGCCGATCCTGGGCCATCCGCCGCCCGACCGAACGTCGAATCACGACGATCGGCGAATGCGAATCAATTCGGTAACGGATTTGATACGCCGCAAATCTATCCAAGGCGTGAAGATTCCGGAGAGCCGTTCGGCCCGGGATGGGACCTCAATGAGGATTTGATGCGATGAAGGCCGCAACAAGGCAGCGTTGGATCTCGCTTGCCGCCGCCTTCCTCTCGCTCTCCGTGGCTGGGCAGGCTGCCCGCGCCAGCACGCCTTCGGCGGTGCCGGCTGCGGCGATACCCGTGCCCTTCCCGGCCATGCCGGACCTGCCCTCGCTCGGCGAGGTGATGCAGCGGGACCTGCACAACGGGCTGGCCATCAGCGGCTTCGACCCGATCTCCTATCGGCTCGGCGCGCGTCCCATGGCCGGGCGTGCCGAGTACGAACTCATCCAGGATCGGTTCGTCTGGCGCTTCGCCTCGCAGGCCAATCTCGAAGCCTTCCGCGACGCTCCGCAGGTCTACGCGCCCGCATTCGGCGGTTTCGACCCGACCGGCGTGGCCAATGGCGTCGCCGTCGAAAGCGATCCCAGCCAGTTCGCGGTGATCGGATCGCGGCTTTACCTGTTCCGCTCGGCCGAAAACCGCCAGCGCTTCCTGCGGGAAACCGGCTTGCTGGCTCAGGCCGAAAGCCGCTGGAACGCGGTGCTGCGCTTCGTCGCCCGCTGATTGCTCGGCCTCAGCCGCCGCAATCCCCGGCAATGGCCTGCCGCGCCAGCTTTTCGCTCGAAGCCGCCACGAAGGGCGGGTTGCGGAACTGCCGCTCGCTGCGGCCGTAATCGGGCAAGGCGCCGTCCAGAGTGAGGATGATCCCGCCCGCCGCGGAAAGGATGGCGTCTCCGGCCGCGATATCCCATTCCATCGTCTGGCCGCAACGGACATGGATATCGGCCTCGCCCGAGGCGATCATGCCGAACTTCACCGCCGACGAAACCGGAATCCCCTCGCTGCAGCAGAGCACCGCCGCGATGCCGTCGCTGCGGCCGTCGCCGTGGAAACGGCTGACCAGCGCGACCGGCCCCTCGTTCGGCACCGCGCGAACGCTCGTCCGGCGCGCCTCGCCCAAAAGGCTACCGTCCGGGGCGAAATCCTGTTCATAGGCATGGCTGCCGGAGAACCAGAGCCGCCCGGTGGCCGGTGCCGCGATCGCGCCCGCGATCGGCCGGCCGTCGCGGACCACGGCGATCGCAACGCAATAGCTGTCGCCGCCCGCGAGGAACTCGCGCGTGCCGTCCAGCGGATCGAGCAGAATGAAGATCGCGCCGGGTGTCGGATTCTGGGCGGTCTCCTCGCTGACGATCGGAAAACCGGGCAGCAGGCGCATCAACGCTTCCTTGGCGGCGTGATCGGCCGCAAGATCGGCCGAGCATACCGGCGAGCCGTCGCTCTTGAGCGTGACATCGCGCGCTGCCCGCTTCGCCAGCAGGACGGCCGCACTCAATCCGGCAGCTTCCGCCAATTTGCGCCCCAGCCCGTCGCGGTCGCGCAGGCGGGGATCGTCATGGCCGATCATCGCGGCCCATCCTTCTCATAACCGCCCCGATATGGCAATTAACCACATGAAAACCAAGATAGCAGCATATCGAGTGACAACGACGCCTCAATTCCGGCGCATCCCCGTTTCCAGGACCTCGCCCCCATGACCGACATCTCGCTCGAGCCGCTCGATCTGGCTGCGCTTCTCTGCAGCCGCGTCTGCCACGACGTGATCAGCCCGGTCGGCGCGATTGTCAACGCTCTCGAGGTTCTGGAGGAAGACGATCCGTCGATGCGCGATTTCGCGCTGGAGCTGATCAAGAAGAGCGCGCGGGCCGCCTCGGCCCGTCTGCAATTCGCCCGCCTTGCCTTCGGCGCCGCCGGTTCGGCCGGCGCGATGATCGATCTCGGCGATGCCGGCAATGTCGCGAACGGCTTCCTCAACGACGAGAAGCTCTCGCTCGACTGGGACGCGCCGCGCGCGCTTCTCCCGAAGAACCAGGTCAAGCTCCTGCTCAACCTGCTGGTCATCGCGACGCAGGCCGTGCCGCGCGGCGGCAAGCTCGTCTCGCGCGCGAAGGTCGAAGGCGAGCAGGGCACGTTCGACATCACGGCGACCGGCTCGCATGCCCGGATTCCAGCCCATGTCGAGGAGCTGCTGGCCGGGCGTTCGGAAACCGGCACGATCGACGCTCATGCCGTCCAGCCGCTCTATACCGGCATGGTCGCCCGCGCAGCCGGGATGGACATCACCTTCGCGATCGACGGCGATACGGTGACGATCAAGGCCACCAAGGCCGCCTGAACGATCGTTACCGGTCGAGACGCGATCTCAACCGATCATAAACCGTTCTCCTGCTTTAGTTCCTGCAGCGTTCCGCGTTGAGTGAAGTTTCTGCATGGACGAGCTGCTGCAAGAGTTCCTGACGGAGACCGGCGAGAATCTCGACACGGTCGATCGGGAGCTCGTTCGCTTCGAGCAGGCCCCGAACGACCGCGACATCCTGAGGAACATCTTCAGGCTGGTGCACACGGTCAAGGGTACCTGCGGCTTCATCGGCCTTCCGCGGCTGGAGGCGCTGACTCACGCGGCCGAGTCGGTGATCGGGCAGTTCCGCGACGGCGCCACCGTCAACTCGATCGCCGTCACCGCAATCCTGGAGACCATCGACCGGATCAAGGATATTTTGGCCGAGCTCGCCGAGAAGGGGCAGGAGCCCGAGGGCAACGACGAAGCGCTGATCGGCGAGTTGTTCGCGCTGGCCGAGCACGCCAAAAGCGAGCTCAGGCAGCAGGCTCCGACGGAAACGCCGCTCGACCCGGTCGCCGCCTATCTCGCCCGCCATGGTCAGGCCGCTGCCGTCCCGGCAAGCGTCGAGGACGTCGTCTTCCAAAGCGCACCCGGCCCGCAGCGCGGGCGTGATGGCCGCATCGAAGGCAGCGAACCCGCGGCCGCGGCGACAGAGGATTCCCCAAGTCCGTCGCGCAGCGGCGGCCCGGCCACGCTGCGCGTGAATGTCGACACGATCGAGCATCTGATGACGATGGTCTCGGAGCTCGTGCTGACCCGCAACCAGCTTCTCGAAGTCGCAAGGCGACAGGAGGATGCCGGGCTCAAGGCCCCGCTCCAGCGTCTCTCGCTGATCACCGCCGAGCTGCAGGACGGCGTGATGAAGACGCGCATGCAGCCGATCGGCAACGCCTGGTCGAAGCTGCCGCGCATCGTGCGCGATCTCAGCGCCGAACTGGGCAAGCGCATCGAGCTTCTGACCGAAGGCGCCGAGACCGAGCTCGACCGCCAGATCCTCGACCTGATCAAGGACCCGCTGATCCACATGGTCCGCAACTGCGCCGACCATGCGATCGAGCTGCCGGCCGACCGGCGCCAGGCCGGCAAGCCCGATCACGGCACGATCCGCCTCGCCGCCTATCATGAGGGTGGTTCGGTCACGATCTCGATCGCCGATGACGGGCGCGGCCTCGATATCGAGCGCATCCGCAGCAAGGCCATCGCCAAGGGCCTCGCGACCGAGGCCGAGCTGGAAAGGCTCAGCGACGCGCAGATCGGCCGTTTCATCTTCCATCCCGGCTTCTCCACCGCCGATAATGTCACAGCGGTCTCGGGTCGCGGCGTCGGCATGGATGTCGTCAAGACGAATGTCGATTCGATCGGCGGCACGGTCGACGTCGCCAGCCGCCCGGGCCTCGGCACGACCATCACCATCAAGATCCCGCTCACGCTCGCGATCATCTCGGCGCTCATCGTTGTCGCCGGCGAGGATCGTTATGCGATCCCCCAGATCGCGGTGCGCGAACTCGTCCGGGCGAAGGCTGGCGACGACAATCGCATCGAAGAGATCAACGGAGCGCCGGTCCTGCGGTTGCGCGGGCGCCTGTTGCCGATCGTCTCGTTGCCGGGGCTGATGGCCTGTCCGGGCCGGGAAACCGCCAGGCGTGTGGATGGCGAAGGCTTTATCGTCGTCACCCAGATCGGCGAGCGGCAGTTCGGCATCCTCGTCGACAGCGTCTTCCACACCGAGGAAATCGTGGTGAAGCCGATGTCGAGCAAGCTTCGCCACATCCACCTGTTCTCCGGCAACACCATCCTCGGCGACGGCACCGTCGTCCTCATCGTCGACCCCAACGGCGTCGCCCGCCTGGTCGGCGCGACGACGTCCGAGGACGCGGAGGAGGAGCCGCGCGAGGCGGCGGTCCAGGTGCATCGCGGAGAGCGCGCGACCATGCTCGTCTTCAGAGCCGGCGCCGGCAGCCTCCAGGCCTTGCCTCTGTCGCTCGTGACGCGGCTGGAGGAGATCGAGGCCGGCGAGTTCCAGCGCAGCGGCGGCCGCACCCTGCTGCATTATCGCGGGCGCCTCGTCCCGGTGACGCCCGTCGCGGGCACGCAATTGCGCTCCGAGGGCATCCAGCCGCTCGTCATCGTCTCGAACGGCGACCTGACCGTCGCGCTCGCCGTCGAGGCGATCGTCGATATCGTCGAGGATACTTTCGAGCTCGAGATGGCAGCGGCCGACGCACGCGGCATCATCGGCTCGGCCATGATCCGAGGCCGTGCCACCGACATCCTCGATCTCGCCCACTACCTGCCGCTGAACGAGCCCGGCTGGTTCGCGGCCGGGCGTAGCGCGGAGCTTCCCGGCCGGATCCTGCTGGTCGAGCCGTCCGACTTCCTGCGCGACATGCTGAGCCCGGTGTTGAGAGCCTCCGGGCGGATCATCGCGCCGATCGCCGATTTCACCGAGGCAGCCCTGGCCACGGCAGGCGAGCCGATCTTGACCGCATTGCTCGATCTCGACCGCGACAGCGAGGCCGCCTTCGCCTTCGCCGCCCTCCTGCGTGAGCGCGCCAAGGGCGAGCGCCTGCGCATCCTCGGCCTGACGACCTGCGCCACGCCCGACTTGCACATGCGGGCGGTCCAGGCCGGCCTCGACGACGTCATCGCGAAATTCGACCGCCGCGCCCTGCTGAGCGAGCTCAATACGGCGGGCGCCGACCTGAGGCATGCGGCATGATGTCGAGCGAACAACAGGCCCCCTCCTCCGCGTCCGGTTTCGGCGACTCGCTCGACTATGTGACGATCCGTATCGGCGAGCAGCTTCTTGGTCTGCCGATCGGCCGCGTCCAGGACGTCTTCATCGCCAACCGCATCACGGTCGTCCCGCGTGCGCCTGACGAGATCGTCGGCCTGATCAACCTGCGCGGCCGCATCGTCACCGCGATCTGCCTGCGCAAGCGGCTCGGGCGTCCGGTCGAGCTCAAGCTCGACGGCCAGGGCCGCCAGGAACTGACGGCGATCGGCATCGACCACGGCGGCGAGGCCTATGCGCTCATCGTCGACGCAGTCGGCGAGGTGATCCGGCTCGACCGGTCCACCTTCGAGCCGCTTCCGGTTCATCTCGATCGCGTCTGGGCGGCACTGGCGACGGGCATCCATCGTCTTGCTGACGAGCTTCTCGTGGTGCTCGATCTCGACGCCGTCCTCGATCTCGACCTTCGCAGCGCGGCCTGACGGCCGCGCCACAGTTTTGGAGACCCAGTCATGAAATACTGCCTCGTCGTCGACGACTCAGCGGTGATCCGAAAGGTGGCCCGCCGTATTCTGGAGGGGCTGCAGTTCCGCATCGCCGAGGCCGAGGACGGTGCGCGCGCCATCGACGCCTGCAAGGGCGAGATGCCGGACGCCGTGCTGCTCGACTGGAACATGCCGATCATGGACGGCTACGAGTTCCTGCGCACGCTGCGCCAGATGCCGGGCGGGAAGCGTCCCAAGGTGGTGTTCTGCACCACCGAGAACGACATCGCCCATATCGCGCGCGCCATGCATGCCGGTGCCGACGAGTACATCATGAAGCCCTTCGACAAGGAGATCGTGGCTTCGAAATTCCATCAGGTCGGCCTGCTCTGAGCGAGCGCGTCCCGATGCGGCAGCGCATCGGCACCGCTTCGCCGAGGATGCCTACGCTCAAGATGCCTGCACCTACGCCGCCGCCCCGGTGAGAAACATGCCGACCTTGTCTCCTCGCGCGCTTCCAGCAAGCCCCGCATCGCGGCACAAGACCGTGGTGATCGCCGACGATTCCGTCGTCGTGCGCGGGCTCTTCGCGCGCTGGCTGGGTGAGGCCGGCAATTTCCACGTCGTCGCGGTCGCCGGGGACGGCGAGACCGCTGTCGCCCACGCCACCCGCTTCAAGCCCGACGTGATGGTGCTCGACCTCGATATGCCCGGCGTCGACGGTGCCGCGGCACTGCCCCAGATCCTCAAGGAAAGCCCGAACACGGGTATCCTGCTCGCCGCGACGTTGAACGAGCGCAACACCCGCCTCGCCCTCGAATGCATGACGCGGGGCGCGATGGACGTGGTCTCGAAACCGGACAGTCGCAGCGGCATGACCCTGTCGCTGGATTTCCGCAGCGAGTTCCTGCTCAAGCTCGGCAACATCGTCCAGGCGCCGGTGAGGCCCGGCTCGCTCCCGCCCGAGATCGACACCGATCTGCCGCATGCCGGGCCGACGAACCTGCGCCCGCTCGTCTCGGTGATGCCGCGCTATCTCGTGATCGGCGCCTCCACCGGCGGTCCTCGCGCCGTCGCCAAGGTACTGTTCGACATCGGCGAAGGTCTCAACGACCTGACGACGGTCGTCGTCCAACACATGCCGCCGCTCTTCACCGCCTCCTTCGCCGAACAGGTTGCCGCCCATATCGGGGTTCCCGCCCGCGAGCCCTTCGACGGCGAGCGCCTGATGCGCGGCACCGTCTACATCGCGCCCGGCGGACGCCATCTCGGCATCGACCGCCGGCTCGGCCATATCGTCGCGCGCATCGGTGACGAGCCGCCCGTCAATTTCTGCCGCCCGGCCGTCGACGTCCTGTTCAGCGAAGCCGCCCGCCATCTCGGTCCGGCCGCACTCGGCCTCGTCCTCACCGGCATGGGCAGCGACGGCACCACTGGCGCCGGCGCGCTGCGCAAGGCCGGAGCCGCCGTCATCGCCCAGGACGAGCCGAGCAGCACGATCTGGGGTATGCCCGGTTCGGTCGTGCGCGCCCGCCGTGCCAGTGCCGTCATCGCGCTCGACGAGATCGGCGCCTCGATCCGCTGCCTCGTGCGGGGGGTGCAAACGGCATGACCGAAGCCGATTTCGCCTTCCTGCGCCTTCTGCTGCAGCAGCGCTCCGGCCTGTCGCTGACCGCGGACAAGCGTTACCTCGCCGAAAGCCGGCTCGGCATCCTCTGCCGTCGGCGCGGCATCACCGATATCGAGGCGCTCGTCCGCCAACTCAGGCTCTCGCGTGACCTCGCTCTCGAAAGCGCCGTGGTCGACGCCATGACCACCAACGAGACGCTGTTCTTCCGCGACCAGACACCGTTCAATCTGTTCCGGGACGTCATCCTGCCCGAGCGGCTCGCCGCCAATGCCGCCAGCCGGTCGCTGCGGATCTGGTGCGCCGCCGTCTCCAGCGGCCAGGAAGCCTTTTCTCTGGCCATGCTGATCGACGAGCTCGGCGACCGGCTCGCCGGCTGGAAGATCGAGATCCTCGGAACCGATATCTCCGCGGAGATTCTGGAGAAGGCCCGCGTCGGCATCTACAGCCAGTTCGAAATCCAGCGCGGGCTGCCGATCCAGATGCTGCTGAAGCATTTCCAGCAGATCGGCGACAAATGGCAGGTTTCCGAGCGCATCCGCTCGATGGTCACGTTCAAGCAGCACAACCTGCTCGAGCGCAACGACCAATTCGGTCGGTTCGACGTGATCTTCTGCCGCAACGTCCTGATCTATTTCGACGTGCCGACCAAGGTGAAGGTGCTCGAACTGCTGACGCCGCGCCTCGTGCCGGATGGAGCCTTCGTGCTCGGCGCCGCCGAAACCGTGCTGGGGCTGGCAACGAAGCTCACCTGTGATCCGCAGCATCGCGGCCTCTACCGGCACGTCGCGATGGCGGCAGCGCCCGTTGCCGCCTCCCCTGCGCCAGGCCTGCGGCCGCGGCCCGCCATCGCCGCCTCCGCACTGCGCGGCTGAGCCGCCAGCGTCTCGAAGAACCGGCCTCGTCATTGCGAGCACAGCGAAGCAATCCAGGAGGACTGGGTTGAACGCTTCAGCCCAGTCCTCCTGGATTGCTTCGTCGCTTCGCTCCTCGCAATGACGGGAAGGCGTTTTCAGACGGGCCAAAAGCCGCTCCCGGCGGAGGCTGGCCACTTCATCACCGCACAAACAAAAACCCCGCCTCTCGGCGGGGTCCCCGTCGACCTGTCGTGTACATCCGACGATCAGGTCAAGAACTGGTATGGCGTCGCTTCATGACCGCCCGATGACGGGCGGGCGACGGAAATGCGTCAGGCCGGGATGCGTTCCTCGACATCGGACGGCTCGCGCAGCACATAGCCGCGGCCCCAGACGGTCTCGATGTAGTTCTTGCCGTCCGACGCGTTGGCGAGCTTCTTGCGCAGCTTGCAGATGAAGACGTCGATGATCTTGAGCTCGGGCTCGTCCATGCCGCCATAGAGATGGTTGAGGAACATCTCCTTGGTGAGCGTCGTGCCCTTGCGGAGCGAGAGCAGCTCCAGCATCTGGTATTCCTTGCCGGTCAGGTGCACGCGGGCGGCATCGACCTCGACCGTCTTGGTGTCGAGATTGACGACCAGATCGCCGGTGGTGATGACCGACTGGGCGTGGCCCTTCGAGCGGCGCACGATCGCATGGATGCGGGCGACCAGCTCGTCCTTGTGGAACGGCTTGGTGAGATAGTCGTCGGCACCGAAGCCGAGGCCCTTCACCTTGTCCTCGATGCCGGCGAGGCCGGAGAGGATCAGGATCGGCGTCTTGACCTTCGCCACGCGAAGCGAGCGCAGAACCTCGTAGCCCGACATGTCGGGGAGGTTCAGGTCGAGCAGGATGATGTCGTAGTCGTAGAGCTTGCCGAGATCGACGCCCTCTTCGCCGAGGTCCGTCGTATAGACGTTGAAGCTCTCTGATTTGAGCATGAGCTCGATGCTTTGAGCGGTCGCGCTATCGTCCTCGATCAGCAGAACCCGCATGTCCACGTCCCCAATTTCGCCCGCAGGGCAGGTTTGACCGTTGTTTCCGCCCGGACCGTTCGGCCCCGGACGACGACGCACTTGCCCAATGAAACGCCACGCGACACGCTACGAGGAAACTGGTTAACAAACCGTGATTCCCGAGCGCAAGCGCTTCCTCGGAGAAAGTGAACGATCCTTGTCGAGGTGAGTCGAATTTGACACGGATCGCTGAACTTCTCGGCCGCGAAAGCGCCTCTCGCGGAGGGTTGCCCCGGGAAACAGCGCCATAATGGCTCTGCGACACGTGGCAGCCTCAATCCGCAGTGTTAATCACAGAGCTTAACAGCAGGTAAATGAGCGCAATTTGTTAGGAACTCTTACCAAATCATCCACAGGTCGGGCCGGCCGCGAATTCGGTTGCCCGTACACTGCCGGCGAAGTTGAATCACTCCGATGAATTCCCCGTCCCACGGCCATGACCGCCTCTCCGCTTTGGCGACCGCCATCGAGCATATCGAAAGCGTGACCATCTATGGCCGCGTCATCGGCGTGCGCGGCCTGCTGGTTGAGGTCGCCGGGCCGATCGGCACGATGAGCCTGGGCGGGCGCGTCGGCATCGAGATCGCGCCGGGCACGCGCGTTCCCTGCGAGGTCGTCGGCTTCTCCGGTGACAAGGCGCTGGTCATGCCGTTCGGCGGGCTCGACGGCGTCCGCCGCGGCTGCCCCGTCCATGTCGACCAGGCGCAGCCGGGCCTGCGCCCCACCCCGGCCTGGCTCGGCCGGGTCGTCGATGCGCTCGGCCGTCCGGTCGACGGCGGCCCGCCTTTACCGCAGGGCGACACGCTCTTCGCCTATCGCAACGATCCCCCGAACGCCCACAAGCGACGCCGGGTCGGTCGCCCGCTCGATCTCGGCGTGCGTGCGCTCAACACCTTCCTGACCTGCTGCATCGGCCAGCGCATGGGCATCTTCGCCGGCTCCGGCGTCGGCAAGTCCGTGCTGCTCTCGATGCTGGCGCGCTATGCCCAGGCGGACGTCAACATAATCGGCCTCGTCGGCGAGCGCGGCCGCGAGGTGCAGGAGTTCTTGCAGGAGGATCTCGGGCCGCAGGGCCTCGCCCGCTCGATCGTCGTCGTCGCGACTTCTGACGAGCCGGCGCTGATGCGCAAGCAGGCGGCCCTCACCACGCTGACGCTCGCCGAATATTTCCGCGACCGCGGCCTGCAGGTGATGTGCCTGATGGATTCGGTGACGCGCTTCGCCATGGCGATGCGCGAGATCGGCCTGGCGGCCGGCGAGCCGCCGACGACCAAGGGCTACACCCCGACCGTCTTCGCCGAACTGCCGCGCCTGCTCGAACGCGCCGGCCCGGGCACCGGCGACGGCGCCATCACCGGGCTCTTCACCGTGCTGGTCGATGGCGGCGACCATGACGAGCCCGTCGCCGACGCAGTGCGCGGCATTCTCGACGGCCACATCGTCATGGAGCGCTCCATCGCCGAGCGCGGACGCTATCCGGCGGTCAACATCCTCAAATCGGTCTCGCGCACGATGCCGCGTTCCTGCGACCCCGCCTATTATCCGGTGGTGCAGAAGGCGCGCTCGACGCTCGCGACCTATGCCGATATGGAAGAACTGATTCGCCTCGGCGCCTATCGTCAGGGCGCCTCGGCCGAGGTGGACGAGGCGATCCGCCTGCATCCCGCGCTGGAAGCCTTCCTCAAGCAGGCCAAGGACGACGCAACCCCACTGCAGGAATGCTACGCGCGCCTTGCCGCCATCATGAGCGGGACGGTCTGATGGTCGCCGATATCTCCCACCGCAGGATGTCCGAGCGATGATCGCAGCGCTCCTGATCGGCCTCGTCGCGCTGATCCACGTCTATATCGTCATTCTGGAGATGGTCTGGTGGGACACGCCGCGCGGTCACAAGGCCTTCGGCCTCACGCCGGAATTCGCCGTGCGCTCGAAAGTGCTCGCCGCCAACCAGGGGCTCTATAACGGCTTCCTCGTAGCCGGCCTCGCCTGGGGCCTCTGGCTCGGCCCGGAAGGTTTCGCGATCAAGCTGTTCTTCCTGGCCTGCGTCCTCGTTGCCGGCCTGTTTGGCGCAGCAACCGCCAGCCGCAAGATCCTCTATATCCAGGCGCTGCCCGCGGCGCTCGCAATCGCGGCCCTGCTGGCCCGGATCTGATCCCGCTTCAGGCCCGCGCCACCATCCGCACCAGCGCGAACATCGCGGCGAAGCCGATGGCCTGAATGGCCGCCGAGATCACCAGTGTCGGGCTGGCGCCGAGCCGCTCGATCATCACCGCGAAGAGCAGCGGCGCCGCGGCGAAGGTCATGTTCTGCGGCACGGTGAGCTTGCCGAGCATCGACGCGAAGCCGTTGCGCCCGAACAGCGCCAGCGGCAGCGTCGCCCGCGCGATCGAGATCACGCCGAGCGCCGCGCTGAACAGCACGATGAAGATCGCAGCCGCCGTAATCGTCATCGTCACGAAAGGCAGCGTCAGGCACAGGATCGGCCCCAGCAGCAGGCCGAACAGCGCCACCTTCTCGGCCGGCAGCCGCTCGCCCAAAGTCGCGTCGATGGCGCGGGCGGCCAGCGTCGCCGGGCCGCTGAGCGTCGCGACCCAGACAGCCTCCGTCTGCGTCAGCCCGGCCTCCTGGAACAGGCTGATCAGATGCAGCGGCAGCCCCCATGAGACGAGCCCGCTGGCGGAGAAGGCGAGCGCCACCAGCCAGAACGCCGCCCTGCGGGCCTCCGGCGCGACGCGCCCGCGTTCGCCGACGGATGCCGCCTCCGGCTTGGCCGCGCGGGCAGGCAGATGCCGATAGCGCGGGATCGACGCATAAACCGGCAGTACGATGACGATCTGCATGGCCGCGAAAACGAGCAACGTCATCCGCCAGCCGAACGCGTTCATCAGCACCGCCGTCAGGGGCCAGAACACGCTGGAAGCCAGTCCCGTAACCAGCATCATCAGGCCGATCACCCGCCGCGTCCGGTCCCCCATCAATTGGGAGATCGTAACGTTGCCGGTATTGGCGAGCGACATCGCATGGCCGAGCCCGATCACGGACCAGCTCGCGAGATAGCTCATCGGTCCCTGCGCCTGCGACAGGACGCCGAGCCCGAGCGCGCAGATCACTGCACCGATGCACATCGAGCGCCGCGTGCCCTCGCGGTCGAGCACGCGCCCGATCGCGGGTGCGACCAAGGCCCCGGTGACGAGCAGGATGGTGATGCCGCCGAAGACGATCTCGGCATTGAGGCCGATCTCGCGATCGAGCGCGCCGACCAGAACCGAGGGCGAATAGAAGGTCGAGCCCCAGCCGATGATGCGGGTCATGGCCAGGCCGAGAAGCAGGGGGCCGTGCCCGCCGAAACGAGAAGAGGCAGCCAAGACAGGATATCCGCGGAGCAGGAGGCCGAATGGCCTTGCGTCCGACGTCACTAGATCATCCCGACAGCCGGCGGCAGCAACCGCGACGCGGGCGGATCATGCGTCAAAGGCAGCCCGTTCCGGTAAGGAAAGGTCAACCTCCTTGCGCCATGTTGCTCCTCGTCTCGCGGATGGAGTTCCGGCGCGCGCCGAGGGGTCGGCAGCGCCGATGCGTAATCAGGAGTTGAAAACGATATGAAGTCGCGAGAGACGCTTCTTCGGCTCAAGCGCTTCCAGGTCGACGAAAAGCGTCGCCGGGTAAGCCAGATCGAGATGATGATCGCCGATTTTCATCGGATGGCGAGCGATCTCGATCGCGAGATCCAGGCCGAGGAATCGCGCGCCGGCATCGCGGACCCCGCCCATTTCGCCTATCCGACCTATGCCAAGGCAGCGCTCGGCCGCCGCGACAACCTGCGCCAGTCGGCCGACAACCTGAAGGGCCAGCTCGACGAGGCCAAGGCCGAGCTGCAGGAAGCCTTCGAGGACATGAAGAAGGTCGAGATTCTCGACGACCGCGAGCGCGCCTCGGAGCGCGCGGCGGAGGCCGCCCGCGACCAGGCCACAATGGACGCGATCGGGCTGCGCTCGCGCGTCTGAGGCCGCAATCAGAGTTCAGACAAGAGGGCGGCGTCCGGAAGGGCGCCGCCCTTTTTCATGCGATGACGGGATGGTGCTCGACGGAGTCGCGCCGCAGCTTGCCGGTCAGGCGCGGATCATCGTCAACTTCAACTCCGCGCTTGAACACGGTGAAGCCCGAGCGCTGGTAGAAGGCGAGCGCGGCGGGGTGGTCGAGCGTGCAGGTATGCACCCAGAAGCGCGAGATCGGCTTGGCCCAGGCCAGCGCGAGCGCCCGGTTCATCAGCCAACGACCGGCGCCCTTCCCGACCACTGCCTCGTCCAGCCCGAAGAAGGCAAGTTCGCCCTCGCCCGGCACGCGGAAATCCAGCTCGAGCAGGCCGACATCGCGCCCCTCAAAGCGAACGGCGTAGAGCTCGACGGCCGGGTCGGCGAGGATCGCCTCGATCTCGGCGCGCGGCTTGGTCAGGCGGCTGAACCACATCCAGCGCTCGCCGAGCAGCCGGTAGACGGCGAGATAGCGCTCGACATCGAAGCGTCCGATCGCATCGAGCGAAAAACCCACGATCCCGGCCGGGTCAGGTCGCTCCGGCGGCCGTTCGAACATCTCCAGCGAAGTCACGATGGTCGCAATCTTCCCGGGCGGCAGGTCGGTCGTTCCGGTCAGGGTGATGGTCAGGCTCTGGGTCATGAAGGGCTGTTCGATCGGCTCGTAAGGGAATCTGCCGCGATCATGACATGATCGGGGTCGAAAGATCACCGCATGCCGATGCATGCCCGGCGTCACGGCATCGCGCCCCGTCCCGCCTCCCCGGCCGGACATCACGATGGATCGAACCGCCGGCGAGGCGCGATCCGCCTTCACGTACGATCGAGGATGAGACGAGATGAACCGCACCGCCACCGTCCTGGCCGCCCTTCTCGCCGCCGGCCTGCTTGCCGGCACGGCCCAGGCCCAGCAGCCCCATGGCGGCCATGCCGGCCACGGAGTCTCTGCTGCGACGGCAAAGCCCGGCGAGAGCGCCTCGACCAAGGCCTATCGCGACGCCAACACGAAGATGCACAAGGACATGGACATCCCCTATTCCGGCGATGCCGATGCCGATTTCGTTCGCGGCATGATCCCGCATCATCAGGGCGCGATCGACATGGCCAAGATCGTCCTCGCCCATGGCAAGGATCCGGAAATCCGCAAACTCGCCGAGAACGTCATCCGCGACCAGGAGAAGGAAGTCGCGATGATGCGGGACTGGCTGAAGAAGAACGGCAAGTGACCTCCGCTTCACGCCCCTGACCCTGGGCCAGGGCGAGCAAGCTCAGGCGCTTGCCCTCGCTCCTCCCCACTGGCAGAGAGGGGAAAGGTTCGCGCCGCAGCGGTGACGACGTGGGCCATCCTACCCGTCACCATCTTGTTCCGAACCCGCGGCCTCCATGAAACGCTATCTCGACTATCTCTGGCCGATCATCGGGCTCGTCGCCGTCGTCTGGTCCGTCGAACTGCTCTGGGACAAGCTCAAGGCCGAGGCTGGCTCGGACGCCGCCATCAAGGCGCTGCTCGCCGATGCCGGGCTCTGGCAGAGCATCAAGATCATCGCCCACCGCATCGGCCACAAGATCGCGGTGATTCCGCCGGAAGCCTTCCTCCATGCCGCGCTTGCGACCCTCGTCGCCTATGCCGCGCTCGCCTGGTACGACCGCATCGCCCTGATCCATCTCGGCAAGGAGAAGGGCATCTCCTGGCCCTATATCTCGCTCTGCTCCTTCGTCACCTATGCACTCTCCCACAATATCGGCGCCTCGGTCTTTTCGGGCGGCATGGTGCGCTACCGCGCCTATACGGCGAAGGGCCTGACGGCGGGCGAGGTCGCAGTCCTCGTCGCGCTCTGCTCCTTCACCTTCGCCTTCGGCACGATCTTCCTGATGGGGCTCGTGCTGCTCTACGAGCCGCAGATTCTGCATCCGCTCGAACGGATGTCGAAATGGTTCGCGATATCAGACAATACCGCGCGGCTGATCGGCCTCGGCATGCTCGCCTTCGTCGCGCTCTACACCATCGGTTCGTGGCTGCGCTTCAAGCCGCTGAAAATCGGCAAGTTCGAGATCATCTATCCGCGCCTGCCGATCGTCTTCAGGCAATATCTCGCGGCGCCGCTCGAACTCGCGGGCGCGGCCGGCATCATCTATTTCGCGCTGCCCGAGCAGGGCAATCCGGGCTTCCTGATCGTGCTCGGCGCCTTCCTGCTCTCGTTCTCGGCCGGTTTGCTCAGCCAGGTGCCGGGCGGCGTCGGCGTTATGGAGGCCGTCTTCCTCGCGGTGATGCCGGGCGTGCCGGCGCCGGCGGTCTTCGCCGCGCTGCTGATCTGGCGGCTGTTCTACCTCATCCTGCCGCTGGTCTTCTCGCTGCCGATCGTGCTGGCCTTCGAGCGGGCGCAGCTCAAACGCAGCACCCGCATCGCTCCGCCGCCCTAGCATCGGCCCGCAAACTGGGAACCGGTTTTCGAGCCAAGCCGATGCGCAGAAAGCCTGTCAGCGCTTGAGCGCGATCGCAGCCGCGCCGAACATCAGGAGCGCGCCGATCGCCTCCGACCAGCCGAAGGGCTCGCTGAGCGCGACGACGCCGACCGCGACCGCGATGGCCGGGCTGACGAAGGCGTAGAGCCCGGCGCGGAAGGCACCCCAGTCGCGCAGCAGCCGCATATAGATGGTGAAGCCCATCAGCGAGCCGCCGACGATCAGGAAGAGCACCGCCGGCAGCACCGGCCAGCTCGCCAGCGCCCGGACATCGGCGAGACCGACCGGCTCCAGCGAAAGCGAGACGACGGTCAGCCCGATGCCGCCGATCAGCGTCTGCCAGCCGGCCAGCGTCAATGTCGGCATGGTCCCCGCGATCGGCCTGGAGAGCACGGCACCGACGCAATAGAACAGCGTCCCGGCCGCCACGGCCGCGAGCCCCATCGCCTCGAGCGGATCGCCATGGGCCGCCGAGAGCCCGCCCATCGCCCGCGTCGCGAACAGGAAGCCCAGGCCCACGGTGCCGAGCGCGATCGCCGCGATCTTGCGCCCGTCGATCCGCACGCCTTCGATCACGCGGCTAGCCAGCAGCGTATAGATCGGGATCGTCGCGAAATTGACGATGGCGGCGAGCCCGCTCGGCGCGTGCTTCGTGCCCCAGAACAGCAGCGTGTAATTGGCGGTGTTGAGCAGCAGCGCCGTGCCGATCAATCGCGGCCAGGCGCCGCCCGGCACCTTGGACACGTCGCGCCCGGCCCAGAGCAGCATCAGCAGGCCGGCGATCGAGAACCGTGCCGCGGCCAGGAAGACCGGAGGGACATGCATGGAGCCGACCTTGACCGGCAGCCAGGTCAGCCCCCAGACGAGGCACATGACGGCGAAAAGGGCGGTGTTGCGCGACATGCTCTCCGCTTAGCCGCAGGCCGTCGGGCTGACCATTGCGCGGCAGGCATCGGCGCCCCGTGGAAACCGGAGAGAAGCCTCAGACGCTGCCGACCGTCTTGAGCCGCACGCGCGGATGAATCTCGGCCTGCGACAGCACCGGCGTCTCCCTGCGGAAGCGCTCGATGATCTGGCGGGCGAAGGGCCGGGCCATGGCCGAGGTGACCAGCGCCGGCATCTCGCCGATGCGCGCGGCATCCTCGAACTTGTCGCGGACGTGATGCACGAACTCCTGCAGGCGCGAGGGCTGCATGGCCAGATGCCGGTCCTCGCCCTGGCCTATGATCGACTCGGCGAAGACGCCTTCCCAGGCCGGCGACAGCGTGATGATCGGCAGCACGCCCTGCATGTTCGAGAACTGGGCGCAGATCTGGCGAGCGAGGCGGGCGCGAACATGCTCGGCGATCTCGCGCGGGTTGCGCATGCCCGACGAGACCTCGGCAATCCCCTCGATGATCGTCGGCAGGTCGCGGATCGAGATGCGCTCGGACAGCAGGAGCTGCAGCACGCGCTGGATGCCGGTGGTCGAGATCTGGCTCGGCACGATCTCCTTGACGAGATCGGCATGGTCCTTCGGCAGTTCGCGCAGCAGCTTCTGCACCTCGGAATGCGAGAGCAGCTCCGGCATGTTCGACTTCAGCACCTCGGTGAGATGCGTCGAGATCACGGTCGCGGCGTCGACCACGGTGTAGCCGCGCAGTTGCGCCTCGTCCTGCAAGGCGGCGTCGATCCAGGTCGCCGGCAGGCCGAAGGTCGGCTCCAGCACATTGTGGCCCGGCAGGTTCACGGCGCCGCCCATCGGATCCATCGCCATGTACTGGCCGGCATAGACGATGCCCTGCCCGGCATCGATCTCCTTGATCTTGATGAAGTAGTGGTTCGCCTCGAGCTGGACGTTGTCGACGATGCGGACGGCGGGCATGACGAAGCCCAGCTCGGCCGCGAGCTGGCGGCGCAGCGCCCGGACCTGATCGGTCAGGCGATCCTGCCCGCTCGGCGCGTTTACCAGCGGCAGGAGCCCGTAGCCGATCTCGATCTTGAGTTCGTCCATCTTGAGGAGGTCGTTGAGCGTCTCCTCGCGCTGCGTGCCGTCCGCAGAGACCGCACCGCCGGCCTGACCCGCGTCGGCCATGCCCTGCTCGGCCTCGCGGGCCTTGGCCGCCTTGCCGAAACGGTAGGCCATGAAGCCTGCTCCAGCTGCCAGCACTAGGAAGGGCAGCATCGGGATGCCCGGCAGCACCGCGATCAGCAACATCACCGCCGCCGACATGCCGAGCGCCTTGGGATAACCGGAGAGCTGCTTGCCGAGCGCCTTGTCGGCCGCGCCGCGCACGCCCGCCTTCGAGACGAGCAGGCCGGCCGCGGTCGAGACGATCAGCGCCGGCAGTTGGCTGACGAGGCCGTCGCCGACGGTGAGCAGCGTGTAGTTCGTCGCCGCCTGGCCGAAGCTGAGGTTCTGCTGCGCCACGCCGATGACGATGCCGCCGAGCACGTTGATGAAGGTGATCAGCAGGCCGGCGATGGCGTCGCCGCGCACGAACTTGGAGGCACCGTCCATCGAACCGAAGAAGGAGGACTCATCCTCCAGCGCCCTGCGGCGGACCTTCGCGGTCTCCTGATCGATCAGGCCGGCGGACAGGTCGGCGTCGATCGCCATCTGCTTGCCGGGCATGGCGTCGAGGCTGAAGCGAGCCGCGACCTCGGCGATGCGGCCCGAGCCCTTGGTGATGACGACGAAGTTCACGATGATCAGGATCGTGAAGACGATCACGCCGATCACGAAATTGCCGCTCATCACGAAGCCGGCGAAGGCCTCGATGACATGGCCGGCGGCCGCCGTGCCCTCATGGCCATGGGCCAGGATCAGGCGCGTCGAGGCGAGGTTCAGCGCCAGCCGGAACATGGTGACGATCAGCAACACCGTCGGGAAGGCCGAAAACTCCAGCGGCTCCTCGATGAAGAGCGCGGTCATCAGCACGAGCACCGAGACGATGATCGACAGCGCCAGCAAGAGATCGAGCAGCACCGCCGGCATCGGGAAGATGAGCACCACCAGGATGCCCATGACGCCGATGGCGAGGAAGAGGTCGGGACGGTTGAACAGTTTGCCGAGCGCCCCGCGATCGGGAACGGTAAAGCCTCTGCCCTGCCCTGCCGTCATATCGGTCATCGACCGCACCGCCCCACGCCTGCGCGCCCCGAAGCAGGGCGCAGCTCGGCAATTCTTGCCGGGCGTATGGTGAATGATTGGTTAAACCGGCTCTCGGGAGCCTGTCCCCGAATGCTCCACCGGAACCTTTTCGGCCGGGCACCGTTGCTTCCCGACGCCATGCGCATGGCGGCTGTGTCGCCATCGCCGTGCGCTTCGCATGTCCGGCCGCGCGCAAGCCGCTCGAAAGCGTGGCGCGACCGCTCAACGCTGTCGAGTGACGAGGCTGCATCCGCAACCGTGCCCCGCAAAAACCGGCCCGATGGAACAAAGCGTCATTTAAATGCATTATTCCATGCTGGCATTCCTTGCCTAAGAATGCCGCGGGAGATGTGGTGACAACAGCCTGGAGGCCGTCGTGGACAGACGCTCATTCCTGATGACACTGGTCGGCGGCTTTGCCGCAGCCGGCATGGGCGGCATTGCCGCCGCCGAAGCGGCCCAGCCCAAGCTGGTACCGGTGCCGGACGCGAAGCCCACCAAGGGCGACGAGGCCGTGACCGCCGAGATGAAGGAGGCGCTCGACAAGAGCGACGCCGAATTCAGCCAGTATTACTATTACCGCCGGCCGCGCTACTATGCGCGCCCCCGCTATTATGCGCGCCCGCGCTACTATTACCGGCCGCGCTATTACGCCCGCCCGCGCTACTATTATCGCAGGCGCTATTACTGACCAAAACCCAGGTCAGGCAGCGCTGATGCGCGTCTGACCCGGCTCGGCCACCGTAATGCCGGACGAGGTGTACTCGCTGAGCTTGTTGCGCAGCGTGCGGATCGAGATTCCCAGAATCTTGGCCGCATGCGTCCGGTTGCCAAGGCAATGATCGAGTGTATCGAGAATCAGTTCGCGCTCGACATCGGCGACGGTGTGGCCCACCAGCGAACGCGTCATCGCTTCCGCCGTCTGGGCCGCCCGTGCGGCCGGATCGCGCGACGGAGCCGGTGAAAGCGCCTCGCCTTCCGGGCTGAGCACGGCGGAAGCCGCGATCTCCGGCCCGCTCGCCAGCAGCACCGCCCGGTGCATCGTGTTTTCCAGTTCGCGGACATTGCCGCGCCACGCGCTGGCCAAAAGCAACTTGCGTGCGTCGGTCGCGATCGGCCGCGCTGGCAGCCCGTTCAGATCCGCATATTTCCTGGCGAAATGCTCGGCCAGCACCAGGATGTCGCCCGGCCGCTCGCGCAGCGCCGGCAGGCGCAGATGCACGACATTGAGGCGATAGAGCAGGTCCTCGCGGAACGAGCCCTCGCGCACGGCATCGGCCAGGTTGCGGTTCGAGGTCGCGATGATCCGGATATCGACCTTGACCGGCTGCGTGCCGCCAACGCGGTCGATCATGCGCTCCTGCAGCGCGCGCAGGAGCTTGGCCTGCAGGCGGACATCCATCTCCGAGATTTCGTCGAGCAGCAGCGTGCCGCCATTGGCCTCTTCGAACTTGCCGATGCGGCGCGCGATGGCACCGGTGAAGGCGCCCTTCTCATGGCCGAACAGTTCGGATTCGAGCAGGTTGTCGGGGATGGCCGCGCAGTTCACCGCGACGAACGGGCGGTCCTTGCGGCCCGACTTCTGGTGGAGATGGCGTGCGATCACCTCCTTGCCGGTGCCGCTCTCGCCGGTGACGAGCACCGGCGCTTCCGAGCGCGCGATCTGCGTGGCGAGCTGCACGACGCGCTCCATCGCCGGATCGCGCCAGATCAGGCTGGACTGGTCGGCGGCGACCGCCTCCAGCACCGCCGCGATCAATTCCGGATCGGGCGGCAGCGGTACATATTCCCGGGCGCCGGCCTGGATCGCCGCGACGGCGGCGCGCGTATCGGTCGAGGTGCCGCAGGCGACGAGCGGCGTGCGGATGCGTTCGGCCTCCAGCGCCGCGACATAGGCCGCGATCGGCTGCACCACGTCGACCATCAGCAGATCGGCGCCCTTGGTGCGCAGCACCGCGAGCGTCTGGTCGAGGCTTTCGGTATGGGTGACGGCCGCGCCATGCGACATGGCGATCTTGGCGGCTGCGATGATCTGTCCCTTGAGACCGCCGGCGATGATGAGGCGCATGGCTCAGGTCCTTCTGTTCGTCGATGTCATGGGGCAGCCGTCACCGGTCTGCCTTGATGATTTCGGTCATGGTCACGCCGAGCCGGTCCTCGACGACGACGACCTCCCCGCGCGCGACGAGCCGCTCGTTGACGAAGATGTCGATGGCCTCGCCGACGCGCCGGTCGAGCTCGAGCACGGCGCCCGGCACGATCTGGAGCAGGTCGCCGACCGCGACCTTGGAGGAGCCGAGCACGGCGGACACCGTGACCGGCACGTCGAAGACCTGTTCGAGATCCTCGGCCGTCTTGACCGGCACCGGGCCTGACCGGGCGACCGACATCTCGCCCTGATCGAAGGACAGGTCGGCCTGGTTCAGCGGCGGCAGATTGAGATCGCTCTCCTGGCTCATGGCTCAGACCTTCATGGTTCTGCATGGCCATGGCCGAACACGCGGGCGACCGCCTGCTCGACCAGAGCCGTGAGTTGCTGGCTGTCGAGGACGAAGCCGCCCTCCGCCCATTCGATACGCCCGTCGCCCGGCGCGATGTCGGATTGCCCGATCACGATCAGCTTGCCGGAGAAGCCGTGTTCGGCCGCGAGCTTCCGGACCAGCTCCTCGGCTGCCTCGACCACGCTCTCGTGCACGCGCAGCACGAGATGCGGCGCCGTGCGGGCATGGTTCAGGCACTCGCGGATGGCTCCCGCCAGGGAGGCCAGCGGCTTCTCGGCCAGCGCGGCCCCGGCCAGCGCCTTCGCCGTCACGATCGCAACATGGGCCGCATGTTCCTCGATCGCGGCGGTGCGGGCAGCCTCCTGCGCGAAAAGCCGCTCGGCCGAACGCGCGAGCTGGCCGGTCAGGCCGACGAGCTGTGACTGCGCTTCGCGATGCGCCTGTTCCTGCCCGGCATGGAAGCCCTCTGCGCGGGCCGCGGTGAGCTCGGCCTCGCCGGCGGCCTTGCGGCTGCCTTCGCGAAAATCCGTCCCGAACAGGAATTTCTTGGCGGACGTCATCTCAGTACACCAACTCGTCTTCGGAGCTGCCCTTGGACAGCACGATCTCGCCCTTTTCGGCGAGCTCCTTGGTCATCTGGACGAGCGTCGTCTGGGCCTCGTCGACCTCCTTGAGGCGCAAGGGACCCATGCTAGCCATGTCGTCCTGCATGTTTTTGGCGGCGCGCTGCGACATCGCCCCGAGGAAGAAGTCGCGCATCGGCTGGCTGGCGCCCTTGAGCGCACGCGCCAGCGTGCTCTTGTCGGCCTGGCTCACCAGTGTCTGCAGGCCGGCCGGATCGAGCTTGGCGAGGTCCTCGAAGGTGAACATCAGGGCGCGGATGCGCTCCGCCGCGTCCTGGTTCGAGGCGTCCAGTGCAGAAAGGAAGCGGATCTCGGTCTGCCGGTCGAAGCCGTTGAAGATCTCCGCCATCATTTCGTGCGGATCGCGACGGCGCGTCTGGGTCAGGGTCGAGACGAACTCGGTGCGCAGCGTATTCTCGATATGGTCGAGGGCTTCCTTCTGCACCGACTCCAGCCGCAGCATGCGGCCGACGACCTCGATCGAGAGATCGTTCGGCAGGTTGCGCAGCACATTGGCGGCATGCTCCGCCCGGATCTTCGACAGGATCACCGCAATGGTCTGCGGGTATTCGTTCTTGAGGAAGTTCGCGAGCACGACAGCATCGATATTGCCGAGCTTCTGCCACATGTTGCGGCCGGCAGGCCCGCGGATTTCCTCCATGATCAGCGCGACCTGATCCGTCGGCAGGATCTTCTCGAGCAGCGAGATCGTGCGGTCGAACGACCCCGTCACCGCGCCGGCACTGGAGAGCTTTCCGACGAAATCGAGCATCAGGCGCTCGACCTCGTCGGCATCGACCGTGCCGAGCTCTGCCATGGCGCGGGTGATGATGCGGATCTCGTCGTCGTCGAATTCCTGCCAGATCTTGCGTCCGTGCTCCTCGCCGAGCACGAGCAGGATGACGGCGGCGCGCTGCGGACCCGTCATTTCGGCGACGGTGGTCACGCCGAAGCCGCCGCCCTCGATGGCGTCCGGGAGACCGGGGGTTCGCGTAGCGATGGATCGGGCCTCAGCCATGTCTCAGCGCCCCGTCACGCAGCGGACTTCTCGTGAATCCAGCTCCGCAGCACCGCGACCGAATCGGACGGATTCTGCGAGACGAGGACCCCGATCTTTTCCACGGACTGCGCCTTGAGCTGGCCCTTGACCTGAGCGATGGCGAGCATCCGCTCGGACGGCCCGGCGTCCACGTCCACGGAAAGCGGTTCGCCGTCTGGGCCGACCGTCACCGCCCGCCCGCTGCCGGCCGGATCGCCGGTCGACCCGGCGGGGCCGGCCAGGGCGGCGCCACCATTGCGCATGAAGGAGGGGATCGCCCGGACATTGCTGTTGTCGGCGGCCAGAACCTGCTTCAGCAGCGGACGCACCACCGTCATCAGCACGATCACCGTGAGCAGCGAGATGACGCCGAGTTCGGCGAAGCGGATCAGGTCCTCACGGGTGAAGGACGTGAGCCGCTGCATCAGCGTCTGCTCGGTGAGCTCTGCCGGCGCCGGCGGTGCCTCGGCGAAGCGCAGGTTGACGACCTCGACCTTGTCGCCGCGGCCCTGGTCGAAGCCGACGGCGGTGCGCACCAGCTCGCCGATGCGCTCCAGCTCGTCGCTGTTGCGCGGCTGGTAGGACATTTCGCCGGCCGGGCTGCGCGTGTAGTTGCCGTCGACGAGGACGGCGACGGAGAGCTTCTTGACCCGTCCGCCCTCCAGCACCTCGGTGCGTGTGGTGCGCGAGATCTCGTAATTGGCGACCTCCTCGTTCTTCGAGGAATTCTCGCGCTGGTTCTGCTGCGCGCCTTGCGTCTGCTGCGCGCCCGGCAACTCGTTGCCGACGGTCACCGTGCCATTGCCGCCCTCGCTCGTGGTCGAGGCCTCCGTGCGGTTCTGGCTTGAACGCAGCACCCGGCTTTCCGGATCGTAGCTCTCGGAGCGGCTCTCGACCCGGTTGGTGTCGAGCGCGGCCGAGACCTGCACCCGCGCCCGGCCATAGCCGACGACGCTGGCGACGATATCCTCGACCTGCGACTTGAGCCGCTTCTCGATCGCGGTCTGCCGCTCCTCGATGCCGAGCCCGATCAGGCCCTGGTCGCTCTGCGCGCCGTCCGCCAGCAGCCGGCCGCGTTCGTCGACGATCGACACCCGCTCCGGCTTCAGGCCGTCCACCGCCGAGGCGACGAGATGGCGCACGGCCCGGACCTGCGCGGCATCGAGATCGCCCGCAAGCTTGAGCGCGATCGAGGCGCGCGGCGGCTCGCGGTCGCGCTCGAACAGGCGCCGCTCCGGGATGACGAGATGAACGCGCGCCGCCTGCACCCGCCCGATCGAGCGGATGGTGCGGGAGAGTTCGCCTTCGAGCGCGCGCAGATGGTTGATGTTCTGGACGAAGCTGGTCGAGGAGAAGGCATCGCCCTTGTCGAAGATCTCGTAGCCGACGCCGCCGCCGGCCGGGATGCCCTTGCTGGCGAGGTCGAGCCGCAGGCGCGGCACGTCGGCCTTCGGCACCAGCACCGTCTGCCCGTCGCCGCGCAATTCGTATTTGATGCCGCGTGCGTCGAGATCCTTGAGGATGGCGCTGACATCCTGGCTGCCAAGCTCCGAGAACAGCACGCTCATCGCCGGCTGCGACATTTTGAGCATGACGAAGCCGAAGAAGCCGACGAGCACCAGCGTGACGGCCAGCATGGCTGCCAGGCGCGCCGCTCCGAATTTGGCAAACTGCTCGATCAGGCCGTTCACGCCGCCATCCGTCCCACAGAATCGCAGGGACGGCGCACCTGCTCCGACCCACTAGGCAAGTTTTTCCCAGCGCATGGTTAGCGGGCGGTTAATTTTTGGGGCGAGTCGTTAATCTTTCTCGCGGGCTAGAGCATTTTCAAGCGAAGTGGGCTCCGGTTCGCGTGAAGAAAATGCGCCAAACAAGAATTTGGAGCGGTTCGGCGTTCCGAAGGAGTGCGGAACCGCTCTGGCAGCGCAAACGCCAAAGGCGCCGGCCCTGTCAGGGCCGACGCCTTTGAAAAGAAACCGAAATCTCTGCTTCTTACTGGCGGTAGTGCTGAATCCGAGTCGTCCGCAGGCCGGCGAGGCCATGCTGATCGATCGACATCTGCCAGCTCAGGAACTCGTCGACGGTCAGCGTGTAGCGCTGGCACGCCTCTTCGAGGCTGAGCAGCCCGCCGCGCACGGCGGCCACCACCTCGGCCTTCCGCCGGATGACCCAGCGCCTGGTATTCATTGGCGGGAGATCCGCGATCGTCAGCGGACTTCCGTCCGGTCCGATCACGTATTTCACCCGCGGTCGCAATGGCTCGGTCATGGTACTCTCACACAACTCAACAGAGCTACTGAGGGCAGCATAGGCGGGCGGCTTTAAGAATTGGCTAAAACGATCGCCTCGGATGTCCACGACTGATTCGCTCACGCTCAATCGCTGCGGACCACGCTCTTCACCTTGTCGATCGGGACGCTGATGCCGCCGATCTTGAGAACCGGGATCGACGAGGTGAAATCGACCCCGTCGACCACGCCGCTGATCTGCGTCTTCGCCGTGATGACATCCCCCGCCACGCTCTTGGCGTCGATCGTGATGGTGTACTCGCCCTCCGCCGCCTTCGTGCCGGTCGACGTGGTGCCGTCCCAGCTATAGGTCTGGTCGCCGGCGGTCAGCGCCCTGGTCTGCGTTTGGACGACGTTGCCCTTGGCATCCTTGATCGTGATCGTCGCCGAGCCCGCGGCGGGCATGTTGACCTTCCACTCGGCCTTGCCGCCGGTCAACCGTGCCGTGGCGCCGTCGGCGGTGATCGTGGAACCGATGAAGCCGACTGCGTTCGTCGCCGTCCCGGCGGCGCTGAGGCTGAGCAGGGAGCTGAGCGTCTCGTTGGTCCTGAGCTGCTGCTCGACGCCGGCGAACTGCACGAGCTGCTGGGTGAACTGGTTGGTGTCGAGCGGGTCCAGCGGCGACTGGTTCTTGAGCTGCGTCGTCAGCAGCGTCAGGAACTGGTCGAAATTATTGGCGATCCCGCTCTTGGTGCCGGTCACGGCACTGTTGCTGGTACCCGATGTGCCGTTCGTTCCCGAAACCGCCATGGTGCTGATCCTCGTTCAGATGCTGAGATCGACGCCGCCGAGCCGGATGAGACGGCGCTGCGGGGCGGGGTCGATGGAAAGGGGGGCGTCGTCGGCCAGATCGCTGCCGTCAGGCTGGCGCGAGCGCTGCGGCGCCTCGTCCTGCTGGCGGTTCTGGCGGAAGGCCGACTGGTCGGACGGATCGCGCAAGGTGATGTCGACGCCGCCATCGGACGGCTTGAGTCCAGCCTGCTCGAAGGCGCGCTCCAGCGTGCGCGCATCGCGCTGCAGGAGATGCAGGGTCTCGACCCGGTCGACGACCAGCCTGGCGCTGACCTCGCCCTTGTCGGAGATCGACAGGCTGACGTCGACGCGGCCGAGTTCGTCGGGATCGAGCCGGATATCGAACTGCCGCGAGCCGGACATCGCACGCAGGCCGATCTCGATCGGCACGACATGGATCGGCGTCGGCTGGCCGCTCGCCGTGCCCTGCCCCGGCGCGCCGGAAGCCGCATTCGGATCGAACGGCTGGATCAGGCGCTCATGCCCGGCCTTTCCGGGCGTCTGCTGCAGCAGGGTCGAGAGATCGAACGGCGTTGCCGGCTGCTGCTGGAGGGCGTCGAGCGCCTTGCCCTCGGCGGGAGCCGGAGCGGCGCCGGCTGCCGCCGGTTGGTCGGCCTTGGCGAGGATATCCGCAAACTCCGGCGCGCCCCGGCCCGCCGTTCCGACGGCATGCACGGCGCCGGACGCAGCCTTGCCTTCCGTCGCTCCGGCGATCCCCGCCTGAGCGACGTCCGGCGTCGCCATCGCGACGAGCGGCAGCCCGCCGGTTGCGGCTGCGAGGGCCGGCTTCACGACGTCCTTCTTCCCTCCGCCCTCGGCCGTCATCGCTTCCGCAACATCACCCGCAGCCGCATCGACCGCAAGCAGCGGCCCCTGCGGCAGAACCATCGGCGACAGGGTCATGACCGGAACAGGCACCGGCGCGGCCGCCTGGCTTTCGGCCATCGGAACCGCAGCCGCCACCCCGGCCTCGCCTTCACCTTCGACGGCGGCCTTGCCGTCCTTCTTCGCCGCGCCCTCGTCGACTTCGCCCGGCTTCGTCGCCGGCTCCTCTCCGACAGTCTCGGTCTGGGTGCCCGTCTGGGCCGCGGCCATCGCGATCAGGAACGCGATCCCGCTCGCCTCAACCTTCGCCGTCTGCGGCTCGGGCTTGTTGGCCGGAGCCGACGCCACAACCGGCTCGGCAGCCGCCAGAGACTTGTCCACTTGCGCACTCACCTTGGCGGGGTCGACAGCCTGCACGGCGGCAGCGGCTTCCTTGGCGGCTACGGCCTCTCCCGAGGCAGCCATCTTCCCGGTTGCACCGGCCTTGGCCTGCCCGGCAGCATCCGGCCCCGCCTCGGGCAGCGCGAAGACCTCGCCACCCTCGCGCGGCTCGGTTTGACCGGCGCGCGACCGGGCAACCGGCGCTTCCGCAAGAGGCTGGCTGGTGAACGCAGACTGGATCGACATGAACGGTTCCGTGACGCAAGCAACGACGCGCCCGGTCCTGTCCAGCAAGTTGCAAGCCAGAAACACCCCTTGCTGAATCAAGGCCTTAGCACCACCTCATCTTAAGAGCGGGCAATATGAGCCCGGTTCCACGCGCCCAGGCCGGCAGGATTTGCCGATCCTGCTGGCGGCCTCGGAGCAAAGCCGGTATAGAGCCGGCAGACGCGCCGAAGCCGCCTTTCGAGCACCGAACCAGCGACGACACAGCCGAGAATGACCGCGCCCTTCCGCAATTCCCTCGACATCGCCAAGCCGCCCGCGGCGACACGCGTCGTCGCGGCGATGTCCGGCGGCGTCGATTCCTCGGTGGTTGCGGCCCTGCTCAAGCGCGAGGGCTACGATGTCGTCGGCGTCACGCTCCAGCTCTACGATCATGGCGCTGCCGTCCATCGCACAGGGGCCTGCTGCGCCGGGCAGGACATCCACGACGCCCGCCGCGTCGCCGAGACGATCGGCATTCCCCATTACGTGCTCGATTACGAAAGCCGCTTCCGCGATGCCGTGATCGAGCGCTTCGCCGAGAGCTATCTCGCGGGCGAGACGCCGATCCCCTGCGTCGAGTGCAACCGGACCGTGAAGTTCCGCGACCTGCTCGATCTCGCCAGGGAGCTCGGCGCCGACGCCCTCGCCACCGGCCACTATGTGCTCAGCCGCGATCTCGGCAACGGCCATCGCGGCCTGTTCCGCGCGGCGGATGCCAGCCGCGACCAGAGCTATTTCCTCTACGCGACGACGCAGGAGCAGCTCGACCTGCTGCGCTTCCCGCTTGGCCATATCGACAAGGCGCAGACCCGCGCGCTGGCGGCCGAGCTCGGCCTCGCCATCGCCGACAAGCCGGACAGCCAGGACATCTGCTTCGTGCCGAACGGCCGCTATGCCGATGTCATCGAGCGGCTGAAGCCCGGTGCGGCCCGCCCCGGCGACATCGTCCATCTCGATGGCCGCGTGCTCGGCCATCATGACGGCGTGCTCCATTACACCGTCGGCCAGCGCAAGGGCCTCGGCATCAGTTCAAGCGAACCCCTCTATGTGCTGCGCCTGGATGCCGACGACGCCCGCGTCATCGTCGGCCCGCGCGAGGCGTTGAGCGTGCGCGAGATCCGCCTGCGCGACCTCAACTGGCTCGGCGAGATGCCGCTCGATGTGCTGCCACCGGAAGGGCTCGATGTCGCCGTGCGCGTCCGCTCGACCCGCGCGCCGCGCGAGGCCCGGCTCTTCCGCGACGAAGACGGCCTGCGCATCGAGCTCGCCAGCGACGAGGAAGGCGTTTCGCCCGGCCAGGCCTGCGTGATCTACGCCGATGCCGGCCCCGGTGCCCGCGTCCTCGGCGGCGGCACCATCCTGCGGCGCCCGCTCGCCCTGCCGGCCGCGTCCGCGCCGGCCGCCCTCGCCCTGTCCTGACCCGTTCAGGCTCAAGCCCTTCCGCGCGGATTCCAGACCATGCCGGTGACCTACGATCTCGACGGCCAGAAGCGCGTCTACGCGACCTGGGCGAAATTCTACGACCGGATCTACCAGCACATGCTGGCCCGCCCGCAGCGCGAGGCGGTGGAAGCGGCCTGCGCCTGCGGGCCTGATATCCTCGAGATCGGCGTCGGCACCGGGCTCACCCTGCCCTATTTCACGCCGGACTCGCGCGTGCTCGGCGCCGACCTCTCGCTCGACATGCTCAAGGTCGCCCACCGCAAGGTCGAGAGCCAGAAGCTCGACCATGTCCGCGGGCTGATGGTGATGGATGCCTGCCGGCTCGGCTTCGGCAATGAGCGCTTCGACGCCGTCACGGCGCAGTTCGTGATCACGCTCGTTCCGAATCCGGAGCAGGCGCTGGCGGAGATGGACCGTGTCCTGAAGCCCGGCGGCGAGATCATCATCTCCAGCCGCCTCGTTGACGATGGCGGCCTGCTGGCACCGTTCTGGAGCGCAGTCGCCCCCTTGTCGAAGGCCATCGGCTGGAGCTCCGACTTCAAGGTCAGCCGGCTGACCGACTGGGCGAAGGCGACCGGCCGCTACGAGACGGTCCATGTCGGGCGCGGCTATTTCAAGGTCGTCCGGCTGCGCAAGCACGCTTCTGCCGATAACCCGCAATCCAAGGCTTGACGCAGCCCCGCCGCGCCGCCTATATCGCGCCTCGAAGACGAGCCGGCTCTGCCGGCCTCGGCCCTGTGGCGGGGTAGCTCAGCTGGTTAGAGCAGCGGAATCATAATCCGCGTGTCGGGGGTTCAAGTCCCTCTCCCGCTACCACCTTACCCCCCCAAGCTTTGCGCGTGGGGAAGTGGTCGCCACCGATCATCTTCGTCAGGTGGCCCTCTATCGAGATCTCTGGATTTGTGCCGGCCGGCGCCGGGTGAACCGTCACTGTCGCGATCAGGTCGCGCAGGGCGGTTTTTGATTCCGCGCCGAATGCCTCGCCGGCCTTCACCGTTTGCGCGAGGATCTCGATTGCGGCCAGATAGTGGTTCACGGCGGCCGGGTGCAGCGTGACCAGTTTTGGCGGCTGCTCCAGTCCCGCGAGCTCGTCCTGCAGGCGCTTCTTCTCAGCGCGCAGCCTCGGCAGCTCACGTGCCGATTCCTCCTCGTCGATGATGCCGTCGATATAGCCCCGGTAGGCACGGTCATAGATGCGCTCGGCGGCGGCGAGGCGCTTCTCGGCCTGGGCGCGCTGGTTGACGACGTCGGCGGCCAGCCGCAGGCGCTCGTCGTTATAGGTCTTCACATAGAGAGCGATGGCCTCGCGCTGGCCGAGCTGCGCCTGCAGGCCGTCGACGACCGCAGCCTCGATATCCTCAAGGTAATAGGCCCGGCCATCCGAGCAGGTCCGCGCCTCCAGCGCCTGCGTGCAGCGGATGCGGGTGCGGTCGCCGCGGCGATCCTTCACGGACATGCCGGCCCCGCAGGCGCCGCAGCGCAGGAGGCCGGAGAGCAGATGCTTCGGCCGCGCCCGATCGCGCGGGTTCTGTTCGACCCGCTCGCCGCGTCGCTGCTGCACGGCTTCGTAGGTCTCGCGATCGACGATCGCCAGTTCCGGCGCATCCTGCTCCTGCCATTCGGACTCGCCGTTGACGCGCGAGATCCGTTTGCCGGTGCCGGGGTCTTTCACCATCCGCACGCGATTCCAGACACGCTTGCCGGCATAAATCGGATTGAGCAGCAGGCCATGGCCGCGCTTGCGGTTGCCGTTGATCGTGACAGCGGCCCAGAACGTGCCGCGCGGCGGCGGCACGCCTTCCGTATTGAGGCGCCCGGCGATCGAGCGGGGCGATTCGCCTGCGAGATACTCCGCGAAGATCCGGCGCACGATCTCCGCTTCTTCCGGCACGATCTCCAGCTTGCCCGGCTGCCCTGGGACCGGCCGATAGCCATAGGCCCGCCCGCCGGCGCTGCGCCCGTCCCTGACAACGCCTGAGAGGCCGCGCCGCACCTTCTGCGCCAATCCCTTCAGGAAGAGCGCGGACATCGTGCCCTTGAGGCCAATATGCATCTCGCTGATCTCGCCATCCGCCACGGTGACGAGCTTCACGCCGGCGAACTGTGCGGTCTCATAGAGCCGGGCGATATCGGCAAGGTTGCGCGAGAGGCGGTCGAGATCCTCGGTCAGGATGGCGTCGAACTGGCCGGCGAGCGCGAGGCCGATCAGGCGCTGATAATCCGGACGGCCATGGATCGAGGCGCCGGAGGCGGCGCGATCGGCGAAGACGTCGGTGACGGTGAGGCCGAGGCGATCAGCATGCGAGCGGCACAGCGCGACCTGGTCCTCGACCGAGCGGTCACTCTGCAGGTCGGTTGAGAATCGAGCGTAGATCGCCGCGCGCATGCGTCTGTGCCTTCAATGGTGCGGCCTGCCCGGTCGCGGCGGCATGATCACGGCGCGCCGCCTCGCGCGCAAGCGCCTCGATCAACCGGACGAGGCCGGGATCGAGTGTGCTTCCGGTGCTGGCGGCTGCGCGGGCCATCAGTCGACGGCCTCGCAGGTCGGCCGGTTTGCCAATTCGAGCAGCACGTCGGCATGGCAAGGCGTGCCGAGCTTGCACCAGCAAGCGAGATTCTTGCCGCGGATGGCTGGAAGGCCTTCGGTGCGCAGCCATTCCGGCCATCCAAAATGCAGGCTGTTCGGGTGTCCCCCCGGCGCGAACTGCAGCTTGCCCGGCCCCATCTCAAACGACTGCGTTCCGCCCTGGCAATAGCGCCTGAAGGCCTCGACGGCTTTCTCGACATCTTCATGCACGAACGGGTTGCCGTAGAGGCCCGGCCGCGTGACCTTCACCGCCGGCAGGCCGTTGGTTGCCTGCGACAGGGCCTGCAGGTTGAAACCAGCGGTGCGGGAGAGCTGAAGGCGGACGGGTTTCATCATCACCGCACCTCCGGCATGGCGTTGTGCTCGATGCCGTCGAGGAGGCGGCCGGCGTCTGCTTTCCTGCCTCGGCCCATGATGTGGAAGCGATCGCCGTGAAAGCCGCGCCCGCCGGCGTTGTTCAGCCAGGCGATATCTGGCCGGTCATCCGAATAGCGGAACCTGTAGTCCAGCCTCCAATCCGGATCATCCTTGTCCCGATCGACAAGCGGGGACCAATTGCCCCACTGCTTGAAAAAGAACGCCGAGCCGGCGGCGGCGCACTGGTCGCGGATCTGGCGCGGCCAGTCCGGATGCATCGGCCTGGCGCCCGGCCCGCTCTCGCCGCCGACGATGATCCAGTCGAGCTTGGGATCGGGATTGCCGAAAACACCGTCGACGGCACCCTCGCCGTCGAACGCGAGGCCGCTGAGTGCATCGAAGCGAAGACGAACGCCATCGCGCTCGCCGTCGTCGATGGCCTCAAAATCAATCGGACCAAGCAGCGGCTCGGCGCTGACAAAGCGAACAGCCGCCGGCGTCGCGAGCAATTCGGGAATGCGCTCGTCGGCCCGCCTCTGATCCTCTGCGCTGACGCCAAGCCAGACATTCGGCAGCGGCCACGGCACCGAGCAATAAAGCGAGTAGAGATTGCCGTAGCGCTTCAGCTCTTCGAAGAGCTTGTTCTCGCCGTCGATGTCGCCGGCGGCGGCGAGGTGCACTCGCTCAAGCGGGAGCCGGCCGAGCATGGGAATGCTCGTGGTTGGCGACATGTGCTTGCGCATGCGCACGCCGCGCTTCGTCAGGATCTGGAACGTGTGCTGCGGGCACAGCGCCATGATGGCGATGACGAGGTCGATCCATTCCTCGGGCGTATCCTCGTGGAAAAGGTCGCCCATGCTGTTGACGAAATAGGTGGTCGGCTTCCGCCGGCGCAGCGGCTCCGTGAGGATGCGAATCGGCGCCAGCGTCAGCTGGCCGGTCCAGACGGCCTTGCCGTTGACGCGGCGCGTCATCGCCTCGGCTGGCATCCCAGCCCACTTCCGGCCGCCATAGACGTGCCGGAAACGCTCGGCGATGGCCATGGCGTAACAGTTCGTGCAGCCCGGCGAGACGATCGAGCAGCCGACGACGGGATTCCAGCTGCGCTCGGTCCATTCGATCGAGGTCTCAGCCATGGCTCGCCTCCGCATGGAAATCCGGCCCTTTGACATGACCGATGATGAGAGGGGGAAGCTCGGCGCCGCGGCGCAGCGCCGGCCAGTTCGGCCCCTGGTCGCGTTCGAAGCCGAGGCCGTGCCAGACGCCTTCCTTCGTGCTCCAGCGCAGCAGCCACATGGCGCCGGTCGCGTCATAGCCGAGGAACTGGCCGGGGCTCTTCGCCTCCGGCAGGCCGGGCGTCATCTCGATGCGGATCGGCGACGTCATTGCTTGCGACCTCCCACGACGACGGTCTGGGCAAAGCCGCCGATACGAGCCTGTGCGATGGCCTGCGGGAGCGCAGCGTCGAACTCGCGGCGCATCGCCTTACGGTGGCGCGGCTCGGCCACGCTGGCGAGCATGCTGCCGACGACGCCTGCCAGTCCGCCGGCGAGAGCGTTGAGGATGGGCGGATTGCCAGCGGCGCGAAGCTCTGCACCCGTGCGATCAATCGTCGCCTGGATTGCCTCCGCGAATATCTGGGCCTGCCGGCGCTCTTCGGTCTTCCATGCGTCGCTCATGGGGTTTCCCCCACGGTCTGCAGGTAGAGTTCGAGAATGGCCTCCTCTTCCTTGCGCTCGTCGAGATCGCGGCGGCGCAGCGCCACGACCTTGCGGAGGATCTTGACGTCGTAGCCGTTGCCCTTGGCCTCGGCGTAGACTTCCTTGATATCGTCCGCGATCGTCTTCTTCTCCTCCTCCAAGCGCTCGATGCGCTCGACGATGGATTTCAGCTGATCGCCCTGGACCGGATCGTCCATGTCGCCTCCGGAATTGCTGGGGTAGCTCATGAGGCGGTCTCCGCCGCCAAGCGCCGCTGAATGCGGAGGTGTTCGACCTGCCGCAGCTTGCGCGTCCCGATCGCGACAAGGACTTCGTCGCCTGATGCGATATTCGCCCGCGCCTCGAACTCGACCGGGCCGAATTTGTCGGTAAGAACGGCGCCGGCCTCGATCGCCTTGGCCTTCATGGCGAGCGCGATATCGAAGTGAACCCACGACGCATCCCGGTGCTTGCCGAAGCTCAGCGTCGGGTGGCCCTGAATCCACTTGCGCGCGACGCCGATGCGATCGGCCATGGCGAGCAGCTCGTCGAGCGTGTCGGCCCACATGTGGCACATGACCATGCGGCCGAACGGGTGCCGGACGTCGTCGACATAGACGGTCATCGGCTGGCCCGCTTGAGTTCTGGCGGCGGGCGATCGCCGCGCTCCAGCAGAACGCCAGACAGTGGGGCCAGATAGCCCGGCCCATAGGCTGCCCGCGCATAGTCTGCGATGACCGAAACGCCGACGCAGCAGGCTTCATCCAGCTCCATGCCGGATTTGACGGCTTTGTGGATCGCGTCCGAAATGCCTTGTGCCAGCCGCCGCGGGAGTTCGCCGCTCAACGTGGTTTTCTTCATTGCCGTGCCTCCGCAATCTCGGCGCCGAGGCGCTCGCAGGCATGGGCGACGAGCGCGCGCAGATCGACGCGGCGCTGATTGAGGTTTTCGCGAGCGCGCTCGCGCTCGTGCAGGCGTTTCTCGGCCTGGGCGATCCTGGCCTCGGCCTCCGCGAGCGTGCGGCGGATTTCGAGCGCGGCGGCACTGTCCTGCAGGATCTCGGCGCGGAGCTTCTCCGCGTCAGCGTCGAGGACGGCGAGCGCGGCCTCGACCTCGCGCAGCACGACCTCCGCCGCGACGGGCGGCGGGGGCGGCGCGGCGATGCGAGCGCCGCAATTCTCGACCTCGCCTTGCGGCGTCAGCACGGCGCATTCGCGCTCGTCCATGTAGAGGCCGCGATAGGACCCGATGCGGGCCAAGCCACGCTTGACCAGCGCCTGCACCGTCTCGTCACGAACGGCGTGCTTCGGGAAGGCGCGGCAGTACCAGTTGCTGTTGCCACCGGCGCGCAGCAGCGCGCCGGTATGCATGAGGCGAAGTGCCGTGCGCTGGGCGAAAGTGATCTGGCGTGGCGCCGCCCCTTGCGCCCGGCGCTCCGGCACTGCGCTCACTGGCGCACCTTGCCGGCGTTGCGGGCGATCCTCTTCGCCGTCTCGAAATGCTCGGCGATCTCCTCCTTGGTGAACTCGAGGAGGAGGTCTTCCTCGGTCACGCCGCCGGCGGACGCCGAATGGCTGGAGAGGAAATCCGCCATGCGGGCCGGCACCGAGCGGAGCGTGGCGGCGGGACGGCGGGCGGCAACGGTCTGCGCGATCATGGGCAGGCTTCCTTCTGCTGGGTGGAAAGCGGGGACGAGCGGAAGCGGCGCCTTGCGCGGCGCGCGGAGTTCCGCAGCGTGAGGGGGTGCCCGCGCCGATTCGCAGTCGGCGCGGGCGTCAGGACCGCCACAGGCAAAGAGGGGAAACTCATGACGATCATGAAGGGAAAGGTGCTCGGCGCCCGTCCGGACGAGCACGCCATCGCAATTGAGATGCTGGTTATCGAGATTGGCCGGATGCTTGCCGATGTCGCCGGCTCAGCCGCTCGCGAGCGCCTCGATGCGCGGATGGCCCTGCGACTTGCCGGGCTCGAAATCGTCGACTTGAGCCCGATGACGCATGCCGGAATCGAGACAGTCGTCGGGCGCGTGCTCGACCAGATCAGGGAGCCGGTGACCTGACGCATCATTGCGCAAGCTCCCGGCGCAGAATGCTATCGATCCAAAGCTTGCCGAGGAGGTAGTTTGCGGCGCTGACTGTCGGCCGGCCAAGCTTCCGGCGGCGCTCGATGAAGGGGCCTATCTCGGAGAGGGCTTCTCTGCGATCGCGAGCGCTGAGCTGCGCCCAAATGAAAGCCGTGTGGATCGGCCAGTCAGTCTTGGTCGCTGGCCATGCATCGAGAAAATCCGCGAACGTCGGCGCGCCACATTCGGCCGCGAGCCGGTTGCGATAACGGGCTTCGACAACTTCGGGCTGCCCGGCTCGCTTAGCGATCTCCGGATCATGCTCCTGTGCGACGGCAAGGAGCGGTGCGAGGTCGTAGCCCGCGTCATGCAGGAGGCGGAGCGTCGCGATCGCGTCGGTGATGCTGATCCCGTCCGCCATCACGCGCCGGCCCCGAGCGCGGCCCAGACCCAGACCATCCGCAGGAAGACGGCTATGGCCGCGATCTCCGCCAGCGTCGCGAGGTTGCGACGGGCGATCAGCCGGGCAGCGTGATCGCGCGGTGTCGGCTCATGGCTGGGGAGGTAGCAGGCAGGACGAACGCACATGGCACGCCTCATCGGGTTTCGATGGGCGTGTTATGAAATGGGCATTTGCCCTTTGTCAATGGGCAATAGGCAATTGCCCATCAATTTACTGTCGGGCGCGGTCGTATGCTCGATCCATTTGATTGGATCGGATCTCCAGCAGATACCGAGCCGTCAGGGATATCTGGCAATTGTTGGAATCGACCTCGCTGTGCGGATGGATCTTGTCGCACTCGCGCTTAGCTCGTTGCTGAAACGTGGTCTCAGGCTCCGATGATCCGAGGATGATCATGGCAGCGAGAACGGCCATTACGACCCCGGCCCCGTAGAGTAAGATCCTCATGAGCCGGGCTACATCCTCGACATCTTCATGATCACCCGGCCGAGAACACGGAGGTTATCAACCGACACTCGGTCCTCCTGATGCGCCGGATTGTCGGAAATGATCCGGACCATCATGGGATCGGAGCCGCGCACCAGCTGAAGCCGCTTTACCGATACGCCGATGCCGTCGTCGATCGCGAAAATGCCATCCGGCGCTGGCACTACCGCTCCTCTGTGGATCATCACGCGATCACCGGGAAGCAATGTCGGCACCATGGAATCGCCGTCCACCGGAATGATATCGACCTCGTTTTCGCGCGCACGGAGCTCGGTGTGCAGGAATGAGACCGGCATTGTCCATGTTGCGCGCACGCCGTCTGCAGGCTGACCGTCAACCATCACCTGGTCAGCAAATCCGCCGAGGCCCATGCCGCCGCGAACATCGCGTTCGATAATCTCTCCGGGCCGCAGCTCGCGCCTGGCAGCCCTCCGTGCCGCCTCCGCCGCCTCCTGATTCTCCGGAAGCTCCTCGTCTACGGCGTCGGGATCGAAGCTATCGATCAGCGGCTTGCCGCCGCTGATCAGCCAGTTCGGCGGCTTGCCCAGTGCCTTGGCGATCTTCTGGAGGTTCTCAATCTTGCCGCCGCGACCGCGCTTAAGCGCATCGCGAATGTAGGTCTCGCCGAGACCTGCGGCCCCCGAAACCTCCTTCATATCGCGCTTCTGCAGCGTGAGTTCATCTTCCAAGCGCTTGCGCCAGCCGTTCGTCATGGTGGGAACTTGCCCACTCTCTTGCCCATCGTCGATGTGAATTTTGCCCATCATGCCCATTGACTCGGCGGGCATTTGCCCATTAACGATCATCGGCATGAGCGAGACCCAAAAATTCCTGCAGGAGATCGACGCGTTCCTGTCTGTGACAGGGATGGCGGAGACGACGTTCGGCCGAAAAGCCGTAAACGATGGAAAGCTCGTGCCTCGGCTGCGCGAAGGCGGGTCGGTGACCCTCGATAAGGCGGCTCAGGTGCGCGATTTCATCCGCGTCAGTGCTCCCTCACAAGTCGCTTCTTCCTAACGCCCGCATTCCCGGCGGGCGAGCGATATCGCCCGCCTCCTTATCAGAGGCCCCGATGCGCAAATTCGATGCGGATTTCTATCTCCTGAAGGCGGCCATGGCCGACCTGGTGGAGCGCTGCGGCGGGCAGAAGCGCGCTGCCGATATCGTCGGGCTGGCGCAGTCGACGATCTCCTATGTCTGCCAGCGCGACAACCCGGCGATGCTCTCGATCCCGGCCAAACTCGCGCTGGAGCGGGAATGCGGCGTGCCGGTCGTCACCAAAGTCGAGGCCGAATTGCAGGGGCACCGCGTCGAGCGCGAGGGCGCCCCGCCTTGCGCCGGCGCTGACGGCCCGTTCGATGCCCATGCCGCCGTCATGGTCGAGGTCGGCGATCTCTGCCGGACGTTCTCGCAAGCGGTCGGCGACGGGAAATATTCCCGCACCGACGCCCTGACGGTCGGCAAGGATCTCGCCGACCTGCGCCGCTCGATCGAGCGTTTCGAGCGCGTCAACGCCGCCACCCAAGCCGGGGGCGGCGCATGACCGGCCGCTTCCTTCACCTCCCCCCTGCCAGCGGCGGCACCGCTGGCCACCTGCCGCCGGCGCGCGCCACCTCCTGCTCGCCGGCGGCTTTTTCCGCTTCCTCCTGCCCGGCCTGCAAAGGCCGGGGCCATCGCATCACCACAGACGACGGCACGGGCCGGCTCGTCCCTGAAGGAGCGCGCCCATGACGGCCCGGCTTGGCGACTGGATGCAGACTTTCTCCGGCCGGATGTTCTGGCCGATCGATCCCCGACCGGATGAGGTCGAGATCGCCGACATCGCGCATGCGCTCTCGCTGCAGTGCCGCTATGCCGGCCATTGCCGCCGGTTCTATTCGGTGGCCGAGCATTGCGTGCTGATGGCCCGCGCCGTCGATGCGCCTTACAAGCTCTGGGCGCTGCTCCACGACGCTTCCGAGGCCTATCTCGTCGACGTGCCGCGGCCGGTAAAGCCCTACCTGCCCGGCTACAAGGTCGCCGAAGCGGCGGTGATGTTCGCGATCTGCGCGCGCTACGGCCTGCCGGCCGAGATGCCGGCGGCAGTGCATGAGGCGGATAACCGTATCCTGCATGACGAGCTGGCGCAGGCCATGGCCAGGCCGCCCGTGCCCTGGAATCTGCCGGGAAATGCGCTCGGCGTCGCGCTGGAGTTCTGGAGCCCGACCGAGGCTGAATTCCAGTTCATCCGCCTCTTCGACGAGCTGACGGACGGCAGGTTCGCGGCCAATGCGCCCTTCCACAATACGGGACCGGAGCGCGGCGGTGCCGTCAGCAAGGCCCGCGCCGAGGCGCGCCGGCATGGCTGAGCTGATCGCCATCGCGAAGCTGCGCCGCGACGGCGGCACGCAGGCCCGCGCCATGCTCGACCCGTCCACGGTCGAAGTCTATGCCGAGGCCAAGCGCGAGGGCGCCAAGTTCCCGCCGATAGGCGTCCTCTATGACGGCACCGACTATTGGCCTTGGGACGGCTTCCACCGGATGGCCGGCTATGAAGCTGCCGGCGAAACCGAGATCGAGGCCGATATCGAGCCGGGCACGCGGCGCGAGGCCGTGTTGCGCGCCTGTGGCGCCAATGCGACGCACGGCCTGCGCCGAACCTCCGGCGACAAGCGCCGGGCCGTCATCTTGCTCCTGCGCGATCCAGAATGGTCGCAATGGAGCGACCGCGAAATCGCCCGGCGCGCCCATGTCGGTCATCCGCTCGTCGCCGAGCTGCGTCGCCTCACTGGAAGTTCTTCCAGTGAGCGCAGCTTCACGACGAAGCACGGCACCGTGGCCACCATGGACACGGCGGCGATCGGCAAGCGGGCTGCCGACATGGCGACGCTGCGCTCGGTCCCGGTCGAGGCCCTGCATCAGCTCGTCAGCGAACAGCACCGGGCGAGGCAGGACAAGAAAAAGGCGCGGCGCGAGGCGCGCGTCGTCGGCATGGCCGGCAAGATCGCGGAGGCCAATGACAAGCTGGCAGACATGGTCGCTTCGGCCAAGCGTTACGGCCTGATCATTGAAGATCCCGAATGGCAGTGGGAGTCGTGGTCGCCTGAAACCGGCATGGATCGGGCGGAAGAGAACCACTACCCGACCTCGTCGGTGGAAGAGATCTGCGCCCGGCCGATCGGCGAGCTCGCGGCGCGCGATTGCGTGCTGTTGCTTTGGGCGACACCGCCGCGCCTGCCTGCCGCCCTCAAGGTGATGGAAGCGCGCGGCTTCACCTACCGCACGCATGCGATCTGGCGGAAGTTGCTGCCCGGCGCGATGCGCGGACGGGGCTACTGGTTCCATTTCACACATGAACTGGTGCTGCTCGGCACGCGGGGCGATCCGCCATGCCCTGCGCTCGGCACGCAATGGGACAGCGTCTTTGAGGCGCCGCGCGGCGCCAACTCGGTGAAGCCGCCGACCATGCACGAATGGGCGGAGCGCTTCTTCCCCGGCGTGCCGAAGCTTGAATGCAACGCTCGCACCGCCCGGCCCGGCTGGGATGTCTGGGGCGCCGAAGCGCCGCCTCCTCTGTCTGGCTCCTCGCCCTCGCTCGTCATCGTCGACGAACTCGCCGAACTGCCCGCCCTGCCCCTGCGCGGGAGGGCGCCGCAGCCGCTCCCTTTTTCCGCTTCATCCCCTGGAGAGCCGACATGCAATTCGTGACGGTCGAGGGCCGATCCCTCAAGGCTGCCTTGCGCCCTCTGATCGACGTCGTCGAAAGGCGATCGACGATCCCGATCCTCGCTTACGTCCGGCTGGCGCTGGAGAGCGACGGCCTGCGGCTCTCCGCGACCGATCTCGATATCGAGGTCGAGACGCGCATCGACGTGATCGACGGCGACCGGGCCGGCGGCTGGAGCCTGTGCCTGCCGGCGCAGGCGCTGGCCGGCATCGCCCATGTTGCCGGCGCCATGCCGGTGCGGATCGTGCGCGGCAGCGGCGAGGAAGAGGCGAAGATAACGATCAGCCTCGGCGATGACGAGGCGGTCTATACGCTCGACGCGCTGCCGGCGGCTGATTTTCCGACCGATATCGTCAAGCGTGGCGCCCTGCTGGAGACCTTCGGCAACGGCCAGCTGGCGGCGCAGCTCGACAAGGTGCGGGCGTTCATCTCGACCGAGGAGACGCGCTATTACCTCAACGGCGTGTGCTGGCATCGCGGGCCGCTCGGCTCCCGCTTCGTCGCCACGGACGGGCATCGCCTCGGCTGCTGCCGCGTCAGCGCCGACCCGGTCGACGAGGTCGCGCGGATCATCCCGCGCAAGGCCGTGGGGCTGATCTGCAAGCATCTCGCCGGGCGCGATGTCCGGGTTAGCTCAGGCAATCAGGCGCGACAGGGGGCCACTGCCGGCGGCCTCGTTTTCGAAACGGACGGGCTCTCCATCCGCACCGAGCTGATCGACGGCACCTATCCCGAGTTCGACAAGATCGTCGCGCCCTGCGTCGAAAAGGCCGGGGCCTTCGCGATCGCGCTCAAGCGGCCGGACGTTTCGGCGGCTTTGGCGCGGCTCGGCGTGTTCGGCCGCGATATCGGCCGGGCGATCCGCTTCGACGAGCAGGACGGGCGGCTCGTCCTCGTCCGCAGCGGCGACGGGGACAGGGCGCGGGCAAAGACGGCCTCCGCCTGGCCGGAAGGCCTCGCGCCCTTCGGCCTCAACGCGGTCTATTTCGGCGACATGGTCTCCGGCTGCATGGGCGACGTCACGCTCGGCCTCTCGGCGCCCGGCGACCCGCTCCTGATCAAGGATTCCGATCCGGAGATGACCCGCATCCTCATGCCGATGCGGGTGTGATGTGACGCTCTGGTCCGATCTATCGGCCGACGAGCAGGCATGCATGCCGCTGCTGGCCAACCATCACGACGACGATTGGACGGCCTTTCCGTTCAAGTCGCTCGCGGCCCTGACGGGGCTCACGCGCGAGGCGGTTCGCTCTGCCTGCCATTCGCTGCGCGCCAAGGGGCTCGCGCGCCCCGAGAGTGGGCTCATGACCGAGGATGGCGAATTCGTCGGCAGCGGCTACACCGCCACGCCTGCCGGCTCCCGCCTGTACTGGAGCCGGCCCGATGCGTGACGGCAAATCCCTGCGCGTTCTCGTCGCGTGCGAGTTCTCCGGCATCGTGCGACGAGCCTTTGCGGCGCGCGGACATGATGCGTGGTCGTGCGACCTGCTTCCGGCCGAGGATGGCAGCAACAGGCATATCGTCGGCGATGCCCGCGCCATCCTTGGCGAGGGCTGGGATTTGCTGATGGTCGCGCATCCGCCCTGCACGCGACTGTGCAACAGCGGCGTTCGCTGGCTCTCGCGCCCGCCGAAGGGGCGGACGCTGGAGGAAATGTGGGTTGACCTGCATGACGGCGCGGCGCTGTTCAGCGCGTTCTGGAATGCGCCGATCGAGCGCGTCGCGATCGAAAACCCGGTCATGCATCGGCACGCCAAGGCGCTGATCGAGGACTATCAGGAGCCGGCGCAGAGCGTGCAGCCCTGGCAGTTCGGCCATGGCGAGGTGAAGCGCACCTGCCTGTGGCTGCGCAACCTGCCCGCGCTCAAGCCGACGAACATCGTCGAGGGGCGCGTCGCGCGGGTGCACCGCATGCCGCCCGGCCCTGACAGGTGGCGCGAGCGCTCGCGCTTCTTCCCCGGCATCGCCGAAGCCATGGCCGACCAGTGGGGCAGCGATGCTGACGAAGCGAGGGCGGCATGAAGCGCCTGGTCATTCTCGAAAGCCCGTTCGCGGGCGATGTCGACGCCAATATCGCCTATGCGCGAGCCTGCGTGCGCGACAGCCTGCAGCGCGGCGAGGCGCCGATTGCGTCGCATCTCCTCTATACCCAACCCGGCATTCTCGACGACACGATTCCGGACGAACGCCGGCAGGGCATTGACGCCGGCTTGGCGTGGCGTGCGGTGGCACAGGCGAGCGTCGTGTACGTCGATCGGGGCATCAGCTCCGGCATGCGCTACGGAATCGCGAGCGCCATGCAGGCCGGAATTCTCGTCGAGTTCCGATCGATCGAGGGGCGAGATATCGGTCAGATCATCTCCGAGGCGACGCTATGAGCCGCGTCGAGCATCTCTCCGCTTCCGTGGCGCTCTATCTCGGCGACTGCCGCGAGATCCTGCCGACGCTCGGCAAGGTCGACCACATCATCACTGATCCGCCTTACAGCGCGCGGACTCACTCGGGCCATGATGGTGGCGCTCGTCGCGGCAGCGATGGCGTTGTGCGCGAGCAGCTAGGTTATGCGGCGCTTTCGCCTGTTATGGCGAAGGTGCTGGCAGGCCATTTCGTGCGTTCCGCTCAGGGGTGGGTGGTGTGGATGACCGACCATACCTTGGCGCCCGAAATTCAGCGCGCCCTTGAGGAGCTTGGTAGGTACGTCTTCGCGCCTCTGCCGTTCTTCCATCCGGGCCGCAGTGTCCGACTTTCTGGCGATGGGCCGTGCTCTTGGACTGACTGGATCATCTGCGCTCGCACGGCCGCGCTCAAAAAATGGGGCACACTGCCCGGCGGGTACGTTGCCGGTGAAGGCTGGTCTGACAAAGAGCGCATGGGTGGCAAGCCAACCCGCCTCATGAGCCTCCTCGTGCAGCACTACAGCCGGCCGGGTGACATAGTCTGCGACCCCTTCATGGGGGGGGGGCACGACCGGCGTCGCGTGTGCCATGGAGCGCCGGGCTTTCATCGGAATCGAAATCGATACGCCGACGTTCGATCGCGCATGCCGGCGCATCGAGCAGGAGCTACGCCGGCCTCGTTTGGAATTGCCGCCGCAACCGCCGCTTCGCCAGGAGGCACTTGAGCTATGAGCGCGGCCCTGCTCGGCTTGGCGCTCAAGGCCAAGCTGCATTCCCAGACGCGGAAGATGGTGCTGATCAAGCTCGTCGACTGCTGCCATGAAGACGGCACCCGGATCTATCCGTCGCTCGCGACGATCGCCGAGGACGCGGAATGCTCCGTGCCGACCGCGCGCCGGGTGATGCAGAGCTTCGTCCGCGTCGGCCTGCTGCGCCTGGTCAAGGAAGGCGGCTCGGGCGCCAAGTCCACCAACCATTACGAGATGGATATCGACATGCTGGCGCGGCTGCGCAGGCCGGAAATGTGGCCGGCGCTGGAGGCTGCCTCGGTGCATCAGCCCCTGCCGGATTCCGACGATGATGACGACGCTCACCATGCGTCAGACGCAGGGCGCGAACGGCCTGCCGAGCCCGCAAATAAGGGTATCACGGTGGAAGGGTATCACAGTGATAGCCTTCCAAATCGGGCGGAAGGGTATCATCAGGGTGATACCCAACCCCTTAGTAATAACCCTTATCCAGAGAGAGAGGGTGCGCGAGAGCGCGAGAGCACGCCAGCGAGCGAGGGCGAGCCTGCGGGTGCCTGGTCGCTCGACACGTTCATGGCCACATGGCCAGACGTGCACCGGGACAGCCGGAAGGCCATCGAGACAGCCTGGGCCGCCCTGCCCTTCGCCATGCGGCGGCCTGCCATCGAGCAGATCAAGCCCTTCCTCGCCGACCTGTCGCGGGACGGTCATCGGAAGTATCGGCCATCGGCCGCCACCTATCTCGCTGAACGTCGCTGGACGCTGATGCCGAAGCGGGAGGCCGCCCGGCAGGCCAGCGCCTTCGTCGAGGTGAAAAGCTGGTCGAAGGAATGGTGGCTGACGCTGCATTTCCGCATCGCCGAAGGCGCCCGGCAGCGCCTGGGCTTCATGGTGCAGCAGGCCGAGGCGCATAAGCCGATCTCGGTTTCGCAAGCCGATCTTGACGCGGCGGCAAAACGGGTCGGGGAGCTGCGGGCCTTCCTCGGGCGCGGGCCGGAGATCGAGGCTTGGCGCCAGTGGCTCGCTGAGCGCGGCGCCCGCATCCCGGTGTTCGCCGAGGGCAGCAGCGCCCGCGTGTTCCTGCCGAGTGAGACGCCGCCGCGCGACCTGCGCGACGACGACAACGTGCAGTTCTGAGGGCTGACGATGGGACGCCGTCCGCCACACAATACCAAGCCGCCGAAGGCCGATTACGGCCATTTCCGCGAGTTCTCCGAGACGCGGAACCCGGCTCCGGTCGATCTTGACAGCTCGCTCGCATGGTATCTCGTCTATTGCCGTCCGCGAATGGAGGCCAAGGCTGCGAAGGGGCTTGTCGATGCAGGCTGCAAGGTCTTCTGGCCGAGCCTGCATCGGGTCATCACGCTTCGTCGCCGCAGGACCGAGCATGATGTCGCGACCTATCCGCGCTACCTGTTTGCGGCTGGGCTCCCGACGATCAAGCGCGACAGCTATCTCGTCGGCGAAGACGGGAAGACGGTGCTGACCATCAATGGGCGCCCCCTTTCCGACATTCGCGATATCGACGGCGTGCATGATGTGGTGCGCTCTGCCATGGGCTGGGCTCGCGTTCCTGGCCGGGTGATCGATATGGTCGCTGCCTATCAGAACAATGCGCTACCCGAGTTCAGGCGTATCGATCTGCGGCGGCAGCCGGGCGCGCGCGTCCGCATCAATTCCGGGCCATTCATGCAGTTCCAAGCCACGGTGGTTGAGGCTGTTGGGCTCGATGATGCCGAGGTTCTGATCGATATCTTTGGTCGCGAGACCTCTGCTCGCCTGCCTGTCGATCATCTCGACGCTGCTTAGTGATACACAGCGATCAGATATCAGTTGCGCGATCTCGATTGACTCTAGCAGGGCGAATCGGACTCCATGGCGCCACGGTTACTCTGGTAGTTTGATCGTCGCTATCGCGGCTTGTATCTCACGGAACCCGCGCCGCCTGATCAGCGACTGAGTGCGAAGCTATGTGAACCCGCCTGCGGCAGCGCTGGCGGGTTTGGCATATCTAGTCATGGGACGCCTCAAGGCCTTGCCTCCTCGGGTTGCTTCGGTGAGCGCCCGCATCGCTGTGCCGGCGAAGGTGGCTGATCCCTTCTACGAGTCGACGGCGTGGCGTGCCCTCGTCCATGCGATCAAGGTTCAGCGTGGTTACGTCTGCGAAGTGCCGACCTGCAGGAAGGACTGCAGCGGCAACCATCGCGGCCTGATCGGTGACCACATCGTCGAGCGCAGCGACGGCGGCGCCGATCTCGACCCGTCCAACATCATGTTGATGTGCACGGCCTGCCACAACCGGAAGACGGCGCGCGAGCGTGGTCGACGCGGGCAGCGGGCCGTCTGACCCGCGACCAGGGGGGTGGTCGAAGTCTGGGGCGGGTAGGAGCCCCTCACCGGCCTTGGTGTCATTCGGAGGTTTTTTTCGTCGTGGAAGATTCCTGCGCCGCCTTTGACCTGTTCGGCGACGTGATTTCGCTGAGTGCTGGCAAGCGCGGCCGGCCTCAGCACGTCCCGTCGAAGGAAAACATCAACAAAATCATGCTGTTGCTGGCGCAAGGCTGGACCAATGAGCGGATTGCTGGCGCCCTCGGCATCACGTCCCCCACGCTGCGGCGGCATTATTTTTCAGTGCTGAAGTCTCGGGACGTCGCGCGCGACCGGGTCGAGTCGATCGGCCTCCTGACGCTCTGGAACCTTGGGCGCGAGGGCAACGTCGCAGCGATGAAGGAATACTTCCGCCGCCACGACGCGAGCATCGGCGATATCTTCGACGAGAAGCTTGTTCAGGAGCGCAGCAGGCTCGGCAAGAAAGAGCAAGCGAAGCAGGAAGCCGACAATCCCCCGGACGATTGGGAGTCGGCCATTCCTCAGCCTGCAGGCCAGACTGCGCACTGATCGATGGCCGATTTCTCCTGCCCGGATTGGTTCGAGAAGCTGCAGGCTGGCCGGCCACCGCTTCCCGATCACCTGCCGCTCGACCAGCGCGAGGCCGACGCCGCAGTTACCGTATTCGGTAAGCTCCGCTTGCCAGACGTGCCTGGCCAACCGCTGCTGCGGGATGCCAGTGGCCAATGGGCGATGGATTTCGTCTCCGCCATCTTCGGTCTCGTCGAGATGAACGACGATCGAACGATCGTGGTTGGGCGCAAGGCACGGAAGTTCTTCCAACTGGTGCCGAAGAAGAACTCGAAGACGACGAACGGCGCGGCAATCATGATGACCGCCATGTTGCGGAATCGCCGGCCCAACGCTGAATTCTTGCTGGTCGGGCCGACACAGGAAACAGCCCTTCGGGCATATGATCAGGCCAGTGGCATGGTGAATGCCGACCCCTGGCTGAAGAAGCGCTTCCACACGCGCGACCACGTCAAGGTGATCGAGGATCGCAAGAACGGCGCGAAGCTGAAAGTGCTGTCGTTCGATAACAAGGTCATGACCGGGGCCAAGCCGGTCGGTGTGCTCATCGATGAGCTGCACGAGCTTGGCAAGGTCTCGTATGCGCCCAAGGTTCTGGCGCAGATCGACGGCGGCATCATCGCCAACCCCGAAGGGTTCGTGATCATCATCACGACGACCTCGGATGAGCCGCCATCGGGCGTCTTCGCCTCCGAACTGAAACACGCAAGGGCAGTCAGGGAAGGCGCGTTCGCGGGTGGCGAGACGTTGCCGATGCTCTACGAGTTTCCAGAGAAAATGCAGTCGGACAAGTCTCAGGTCTGGCAAGATCCCGAGATGTGGTCGCTAGTGCTGCCCAATCTCGGCAGGTCAATCACGATCGACCGGCTCCTGCCCAAGTTTCGGGAGGCAAAGGAGAAAGGCACCGAGGCCTTTGCCATCTGGGCCTCTCAACATCTCAACGTTCAGATCGGCATTGCGATCAATCTGGATAGTTGGGAGGGCACCAAGCATTGGCAAGGTGCCGGCCGAGAAAGCGTCACTCTCGATTACATCATCGAGAATTGCGAGGTCTGCACGGTGGGCATCGACGGCGGCGGCCTCGACGACCTGCTCGGGCTCGCGGTCCTCGGCCGCGAGAAGGTCACGAAGCGCTGGCTGCATTGGGGGCACGCCTGGGCTGACCGCGGCGTCAAGGAAATCCGCAAGGATATCGTCTCAAAGCTCGAAGACTTCGAGGCCCAAGGCGACCTGACCTTTGTCGACATCGCCGAGACCGAAGACGGCGCCAATGCCGACGTCATCGAAGTGGTCGAGGTCGTCGTTCGGTTACACCAAGCCGGACTGTTACCCGAGAAGGCCGGGATAGGCGTCGACGCCGTTGGAATCGCCGCCATTCTTGATGAACTGGAGAAGCGAGAGGTTCCAAAGGACTGCATCGCTGCAGTTCCGCAGGGATATCGCCTTTCCGGTGTGATCAAGGGTGCCGCTCGGAAGCTGAAAGATGGGACCTTGAAGCACGGTGCGCGCGGCATGATGGACTGGTGTGTTGGAAACGCGCGCTCAGAGTTGCGGGGTTCGGCCGTGCTGGTGACCAAGCAGGTGTCGGGCAAAGCGAAGATCGACCCGCTTATCGCCCTCTTCAACGCATTTGACCTTATGAGCCGCAATCCTGAAGCGGCTGGGGGGCCTTCCGTGTACGAAAACCGCGGCGTTCTGGTGCTCTGAGCGATGGCGCGCTCGTCTGTCCCCTCGATCGTCTCCGCCGACTGCCTGCCGCGGCCGGTAGTGCCGTCGACGGCACTCGTCCCGGCTTCGCCCCGCGCCATGGTCCAGCCCGCCGGCGGCGGCGCGCTGATCACGACGCAAGCCGAGCTTGAAAGCTACATGCTTTCGGGTCGCGAAACGGCCTCTGGCGCCAGTGTCTCGCCTGATGCTGCTATGCGGACATCTGTCGTCTACGGGTCGGTGCGCATCATCTCCGGTGCGGTCGCGAACACGCCGATTCAGTTGAAGCGCCGGGTCGATGCTCGCACGCGCATTGACGCCAGCGATGACCCGCTGGCGCGGATCCTATGCAAGCCTCGAAAGGGGCGCCTGACGCCGTCCGCGTTCCGGCGCATGTTGACCGCGCATCTGATCTTGCGCGGAAATGGCTATGCGCTGGTCGTTCGCACAGGGAAACGGCCGATCGACCTGATCCCCCTCCACCCTGATAGGACCGAGGTCGATCAGCTAGACGATCTCAGCCTCGTCTACACCTACACCCGCAAGAATGGCCGCAAGATCGTCATCCCCCAGGAGGACATGTTCCACCTCATCGGCTTGACCCTCGACGGCTATCGCGGTGTCACCCCGATCACCTACGCCCGTGAGGCTATCGGCGTGGCGCTGACGACGGAGCGTCACGGTGCCAGCGTCTTCCGGAACGGTGCATCGCTTGGCCTTCACTTCTCGCACCCGAATAAGATCGGGAACGAGGCCAAGGATCACCTGAAGGCCAGCCTCGACGAGTATCGCGGTGCCGAGAACGCCGGGAAGTCGATCGTAACCGAAGAGGGTATGACGATCTCGCCGATCGGCATGACGGCGGAAGATGCGCAGTACATCGAAACCCGGCAGTTCACCCGGACCGAGCTGGAGATGTTTCTCGGCGTGCCCGGCTTCATGCTCGGCGATACCGAGAAGTCGACATCGTGGGGTACCGGTCTGGAGCAACAGGGCGGATCGTTTCGCGCTTATACGCTCGAAGACTACTACACCGCCTGGGAAGAGACGATCGCCCGCGACCTGATCGCCGACGATTCCGACCTCTTCGCCCGGTTCAACCGCTCCGCCATTGTTCGCGCCGACCTCAAGGCCCGTTGGGAGGCCCATGTGAAGGGCCTGCAATGGGGTGTGTTCAGCCCGAACGAGATCCGCGCGCTCGAAGATGAGAACCCGCGCGAGGGCGGCGACATCTACTATCCGCCCCCGAACACCGCCGGGAAAACGGACCCTTCATCGGACAAGGAAGACGGCAATGAGCCTCCGAAAGCTCCCTGAAGCGCAGGCCTTCAGCCGCCCGCAGAGTTACCAGTGGGATGCTCCTTCGGACGTGCTCGCGCAGTGGTCCGAGGCGCCGCGCGCGGCCGCGAGCGAGGAGGAGAACGTGATCTCCGTGCTCGATGTCATCGGCGAGGACTGGTGGAGCGGAAACGGTGTCACGGCCAAGCGGATTTCGGCCGCCCTGCGCGCGATCGGCCAAAAGGACGTTAAAGTCCGGATCAATTCGCCGGGTGGCGACATGTTCGAGGGCATCGCGATCTACAACCTTCTTCGCGGCCACCAGGCGAAGGTGACGGTCGAGGTGATCGGCTGGGCTGCGTCGGCCGCGTCCATCATCGCTATGGCCGGCGATGAAATCCGCATGGGGCTCGGCAGCTTCATGATGGTTCACAATGCCTGGGGCGTTGTCGTCGGAAACCGCCATGATATGCGCGGCGCTGCCGAGCTTTTCGACAGCTTCGATGCGGCTCTCGCCGACATCTACGAGGCGCGCACCGGGGCGAAGCGGGCCGATATCGAGAAGCTCCTCGATGCCGAGACCTTCATGTCGGCTTCGGAGGCCGTGAAGAACGGCTTCGCCGACGTCGTTGACAAAGATCTTGTCGGCGGCTCGACCACAGAAACGCAGTCGAAGGCGTCCGCTCGAGACCGCCTCGACGTTCTTCTCGCCAAGCAGGGGGTGCCGCGTTCCGAGCGTCGCCGCCTGCTGCGCGAAGCCTCCGGCACGCGTGACGCTGCCGATCACGAGAGCATGCCCCGCGCTGTTCTCGACCTCGCTGCCGCGACGCAGCTTCTCGCAACCATGAAGGCCTGATCGGCCTCACCGGAGAATCCATCATGAAGATCGGTTATCTGTTCGCGGGCCTCGCGCTCGCGGCACTCGCTGTCGTCTGCCTTGTTCCGTCCGCCTCTGACGGACTGCACCATCTCGCGACGGCCTATTCGCACCCGGCCACCATGGCCATGGGGATGATGGCCGGCTCGTTCCGTGGTGTCTCGCTTGCGCAAGCCGATGCCAGCGACGCCAACAAGATCCTGAACGAGCTGAAGACGACCTTCGAGCAGTTCAAGGCGGCTCACGAAGAGGAGCTGAAGGGCATCAAGAAGAACTTCGCCGACGTCGTGACGACGGAGAAGATGGCGAAGATCAACACCGATATCTCCGATCTGACCAAGGCGCTGGACGCGGTCAATGTCGCGCTTGCCGCGGCGAAGGTCGGCGGCGGCTCCGGCGGGGCCGACCCGGCCAAGGCCGAGCACGCCCAGGCCTTCGAGAAGTTCTTCCGCAAGGGCGTCGACAACGGCCTGAGCGATCTCGAAGTCAAGGCCAAGCTGACAACGCAGTCCGATCCGGACGGCGGCTACCTGGTGCCCGAGGAAACTTCGGCGACGATCGACCGCGTGCTCGGTCTGATCTCGGTCATGCGCCAGATCGCGACCGTCATGCCGGTCGGTACGGACACGTACAAGAAGCTCGTCAGCATGGGCGGCGCAGGCGCTGGCTGGGTCGGAGAGGAAGATCCCCGCCCCGAAACCGGCACGCCGACGCTGCGCGAACTGGCCTTCTCGGTGATGGAAATGTACGCCAACCCGGCGACCACGCAGAAGATGCTCGACGACGGCATCATCGATATCGCTGCGTGGCTGGCCGACGAGGTGCAGATCACCTTCGCCGAAATGGAGGGATCGGCCTTCGTCGCTGGCAACGGCGTCAAGCGTCCTCGCGGGTTCCTGACCTATGACACTGTCGCCAACAGCTCGTGGTCCTGGGGCAAGCTCGGCTTCACCGTCAGCGGCGCGGCTGCATCGTTCGCGACGACCTCGCCGGCTGATGCTTTCGTCGACCTCTATTACTCCCTGAAGCAGGGCTATCGGACCAACGCATCATGGCTGATGTCGGATGCGGTGATGTCCGCAGTCCGCAAGTTCAAGGACGGCGACGGCAACTACATCTGGGCGCCGCCTTCGGCGGCGGCCGAAGTGGCCACCATCTTGGGCAAGCCCGTCTACAATGACGACAACATGCCCGGCCTTGGAGCGGGCGCGTTCCCCGTCGCCTTCGGCGACTTCAAACGCGGCTACCTCATCCTCGATCGCCTCGGCATCCGCGTGCTGCGTGATCCCTACACCAACAAGCCCAACGTGCATTTCTACACCACCAAGCGCGTCGGCGGCGGCGTCTCGAATTTCGAGGCGATCAAGCTGATGAAGATCTCTTCCTGATCGGAAGGCGATTTCGCGAACTGGCGGGCGGCTGACTGGCCGCCCGTTCCACCTGGTCATCCCCTTTCAATCACGAGGACATGTCCGATGAAGGACCTGCATTCCGGCTTCAAGGCCGTGGTGGCGATTGCTGCCGCCTCGCTCACCGCTGATCCGACCCCGCCGGCCATCGACCGCCGCGGTTATGAGGCGGTCGAGTTCCTGCTCGCTATCGGCGTCGGCGGCATCACGTTCGATGGCACCAACAAGGTAGAATTCAAGCTCACGCATTCCGACGACGACGTCACCTACGATGCCGTCGAGCAGAAGGATGTGCTGGGCGCGACCGTTGCCGCCGGTGGCATCGTCAAGGCTTTGACCGCGGCTCACGCCGCCGCCGCGGCCTATCGCTTCGGGTACAAGGGCAATCGCCGCTACTTGAAGCTTCTGCCGGATTATTCCGGCACGCATGGCACGGGCACGCCGATGTCCGCCATCGCTTTGCTCGGCGTCGGCCACGACAGCCCGCAGGCCAACCAGATCTGACCCGGTCGCCCCCTTAAGGGGCGGCCTTCGTTCAATCTGCTCGAACGGAGAGCATCCATGCTGTTCAAGAAAGAATTCCGGGGCTGCCGCACCGGCGAGGTCTACCCCACGACCTTCCGCGCCGGCGAGGCTTGCCCTGCCGAGCTGCTGGGCGCTGCGGCCGAAGTCGGCGCGCTCGAAAGCGCCGAGAAGGCAAAAGCCCAACAGGCTGCCGAGAAAAAAGAAGAAAAGGCTGCGCAAAAGCGCGTCGAAGCCCTCTTGGCGCTTGCCAAGGACAAGAACGTCACGATCGGCGACGAAGCCACGGAAGAGCAGCTCGTCGCTGCTCTCACGGCGGCCGGCGTCGAGATCCCGCAGGCCTGACGTGCGCCACATCGTCGTCATAGAGGGGCCGCAGCCGATCATGACGGCGGCGGAAGCGCGGGCGGGTATGCCCGCGCTCTCCGACGTTGCCGAGCCCGTACTTAATGCCTGGATTGCCGCTGCTACGGCTGAGCTTGATGGGCCGACCGGTTGGCTTGGCAGGTCTCTGGGCCAGCAGACGCTGGAGCTTCAGCTTCCAGCCTTCCCAGCGCGCGACGGCTGCTCTGGGCTCCGGATTCCGCAGCCGCCGATCATCGAGGTCGTCTCTGTGACATACTTCGCCGGCGACGCCGACGTCGTTTGTCCCGGCTCGGATTTTCAACTTCACGGCTGCGAGCTGTTCACCGGGTCTTTCCGGACGGCTTGGCCGGGCGGGCGGAATGTCCGCATCCGCTACAAGGCGGGGTATGCCGAAATTCCGCCGCAGGTGAAGATCGCGGTTCAACTCCGCGTCGGTGAACTCGCCATGCAGTTCGGGCGCGATTCGACTCTGAAAAAGGAAGTCGTCGAGGGCGTCGGCTCCTTCGAATACGACGTGAGCGCCGATGCCAAGCGCTCCGCGACGAGCCGTGCCGTCGAGGCCCTGCTCGGTGGCCTCCGCGTGCTGACCTTCTGATGACGCCCGCTCAAGCCATTGCCGCGCTCGACCGGCAGCTCGCCGCGCATGGTCGATCCATGACGTTGACGCGACCGGGCGGCGGCCTTGCTCCCGGCGTCGGGCGGGGTGTCTGCCGCAACTTCAAGCCGGAGGAACTGGTCGGCTCGATCCAACAGGGAGACCGGCTCGCCGTCCTCTCGCCGACTTGGCTCGCACCGCTCGGATGGCTGGCCGTCAAGGAAGGCGACCGGGTGTCCTTCGGCGGGCGCTGGTATCGCGTGCAGGCTCCGGACCTGATCGAACTCAATGACGTGGTCGTGCGCGTCGAGCTGCATCTGCGCGGCATGTGATGGCGCGCGTTCGCTCCGTCAGCGTCGAGTTTGGCGCCGAGATCGTTCGCGCGGTTGCGGCGACCTCCGCCGATCTCGCTGCCTTCGCCCGGCGCGAACACGCCAGGGTGATGCGAGACGAGCCGCGCCCGTCCAGCTTCCGCCGTTTCGTCGACGGCAAGGAAGGGGCGCCGGAAGACGCGGTGAAGCCATTCGGCGTCATCGAATACCACTATCAGCGCCTCGCCGAGGTCGTGCAGTTCGCGATGGAATCACTCTTTGCGTTCTCACCTGTGCTGTCCGGCGAATACCGCCTCTCGCACACGCTTTTCGTCGATGGCGCGCCGGTTCGGGATCTCCGGACGTGGCAGCCTTCCGGTGGCGAGGTCGTCATCCTCAACCCGTTGCCCTACGCGCGGAAGATCGAGCTTGGAAAGCAAGAGATGCGCCTGCCCGGCACGGACAAGGTCTATCAGCAGGCCGAGCAGGTCGTGCGCCGCCGCTTCGGCAATGTCGCTTCGGTCAGGTTCACCTATCGCCCGATCGCCGGCGCCTCGGTGAAGGTTTCGAAGCGCGCTGCGGCCTCCGACATGCGCCGGCCGGCGCTGGTGATCCGGGCTTACTGACATGGCGAGTTTTGCCGGCGCCGTCGCCGCGATCCGGTCGCGGGTTACAGCCATGCGTCCGGTCGAGTTACCGATCGGCTGGCCAAACGAGGCGCGGCCCGACGTCATCGACGTCAACGGCAATCCGGCGCCCTGGGCCTATGCCGAGGTCATGTCGACAGGTGCGGAGATCCGCGGCGTCGGCGTTCCCGGTGATCATGTCGTGGTCGAGGACGGTATCATCATGCTGACCGTCTTCGTGCCGGACGGCGAAGGAACCGCGACTGCCCTCGGCCTCGCCGGGCAGCTCGGCGAGATCTTCCGCGTCCAGCAGCTCTATGACGCCGAGCCCGGCGTCTGCATCCGCACCTGGACCCCGCGCATCTCGGGCGGGGATTCCGGCAGCGACGACGGCATGTGGTTCGCCGTCTCCGTCTCAATCCCGTTCCAATTCTGGCGCCGCGCCTGAACCTCAGAGGAGATATCCCATGGCCTATCAGTCCGGTCGCAACATCCTTGTGGCCTATAAGCCCGAGGTCACGTTCGGCGTCCTCCCCGATGGCGCCTCGGGTTCCAAGGTATTCCGCCCGAACAGCGGCGGCATCAACCTGACGAAGGAGCCGATCCGCTCCAACGAGATCCGCCGCGATGGCCAGATCACGCGCGGCCGCCACGGTTCGCGCTCGGTCGCCGGCCAGTATGTCGCGGATCTCTCGCTCGGCAGCTATGACGATTTCATCGAGGCGGCCTTCCGCGGCACCTTCGACGCGCCGCTCGCGCTGTCCGGCCTCAGCGTCACCGCTGATGCGGCCGGCAAGACCTTCACGCGCAGCACCGGCTCGTGGATCACTGACGGCGTCCGGATCGGTGACGTCGGCCGCTTCGGCGGCTTCACGGCCGGTGGCGTCGACAACAACGCCCGTAACGTTCGGGTCGTCGGCCTGACGGCCACCGTGATGACGGTCGCCGACGCCGTCACGACGGTCGCGCAGCAGCCCAATATCACCTTCGCCCGTCCGAAGAAGGTTCTGATGGGTACGACGCCGCGCTCCTTCGCGATCGAGGAGCGCGAGATCGATATCGACGGATCAGAGGTGTTCCTCGGCAACCGCGTCGGCTCGCTGCAGCTGCAGATGAGCCCGAACGGGATGGCGCAGCTCACCTTCGGCATCGTCGGCCGCGACATGCAGGCGATGACCGGTGCGCAGTCGCCCTATTTCACCAATCCGGTGGCCACGACGTCGATCGGCATGACCGCGGTCGAGGCGCTGATCCGCCTCGGCACCGAGGACATACTTGAGGTCACTTCGTTGAACCTCAACATCAACCTGAACGCCGCCGGCGTCCCGGTCGTTGGCTCGGTGCTGACGCCCGACGTCTTCACCAATCAGGCGAGCGTCGAGGGCTCGATCACCGCGCTGAAGAAGGACATCAGCCGCGTGCAGCAGTTCCTCAACGAGGACCAGCTCTCGCTGCACCTGCTCTTCACCGAGAACGAAAGCGAGCCGAAGGACTTCTGCTCCTTCTTCGTCGGCAACCTGACGCTCGCCAGCATGGCGAAATCGGAGCTCGGCGCCGATGGCGGCCGGACGCAGCAGATCAACCTGCTGATCGGCAAGGACGAGCGCGGCGGGGCCTATTCCGACTCGACGGTCGTCTACCAGACCTCCGCGGCCTGATCGCCGCAAAACCCCGAAGGAGAGCTTGCATGACCAATCATGAGGAGAACGTGCGGGCCGCTGCCAAGCGCCTGCACGAGGCCGTCGTCGCGGCGCAGGGAACCGGCCTTTCGGTTGCCTGGCCGTCCCGCGTCGACGATCTCCCGGCCATCGCCATCAGCGAGACCGGCCGCCCGAAGATCGACGTCACGGTTGCGGCCGACGTCGACCCGGCAACCGCTGCGCGTGCCTCCGCGGCGGCGCAGAAGGCGGCCGAGAAGGTCGTCGACAAGGCCTGATATCCGCCGCCCGACAGCGGCCAAGCTCGCCCCGGCGAGTGTCGCGCGACAGGCGGGGCGGTGTGTCGGCGCCGCCCCGTCATCCTCCGACAAGGATCATCACCATGACCACCAAGGAAGCCGGCGCCCTCGCGCCCGTCGACCTGTCGGCCTTCATCCCCGCCGATACTGCCGTGCTCGATATTCTGAAGCCCGGCACTGCCACGCCGACGGGCTGGCGCATCACTTTCGCAGGTCCCGGCCATGCCAAGACTGTCGCCTTCAATGAGGCGAAGAACCGCGAGATCCTGCACCGCAATCGCCAGATCGAAATGGCTCAGATCAACGGGCGCAAATACAAGCCCGAGGAACAGTCCGTCGATGAGGCGCGCAGGGAGAACGTGCAATGGGTCGCTGCTCGCATCATCGATTGGACCCCTGTCACCTTGAAGCCGGGAGCCGCGCCGATCGCTTATAGCGAAAAGGCTGCGGTCGACATCTTCGTCGATCCCGATCTTGGCTGGGTCTATGCGCAGTGCCTCGACTTCCTGGTCTCTGAGCAGAGTTTTACGCGGACCTCCGCGAAGGTCTGACGGCTTTCGCGGAGGCGACCTTCCGTCTCGACGTTCGGGATAAGGAAGGCACCACCGAGCGCGAGCACCTTGAGGGGCTGCTCGCCCGCGCCCGCACCGACGAGCGGCGCCGCCAGATCGAGGACGATCTTGCCGTGCCGGAATTGCCGCCGGAGGCCTTCTATCTCTGGTCGGCGTTTCGGCGACTATCCGGACGCCGCGGCTCCTGCGGCTTCGGCCCGCTAGCAATCAGCTGGCCGGAGATCGACGCTTTCCAGCGTCTGACGCGCGCGGCTCTCGCGCCTTGGGAGATCGAGATCATCGAGATGCTCGATCACCTGTTCCTGAAGACCATCGCTAACCCCCGTCCCGAAGGCGACCCCTCTGCATGAGCCAGGTTGTTTCCCTCCTGACCATCGACGCGCGCGGAGCCGAGGCTGGCTCCGCGCTCTATGTGCGCTCGATGCAGGCGGCGCAGGCTGCCGTCGACCGGATTCGGGATGCCGAGGAGCGGGCGACCGCTGCCCGCGAGCGTAGCCTCGGCCTGATGACGACGCAGCAGGATGGTCTTTCCAAGACGGCTCGCGCCTGGGAGAGGCTGCGAGCCTCGGTCGATCCGGCCATCTTGCAGCAGAGGGAAATCGAGCGCGCTACGCTGGCGGCGGATGCGGCGTTCCGGCGCGGCCTCGCGACGCAGCAGGAGGCGGCCCGCGTCGTCGACATGGTCAAGGCGCGCTATCAGACGGCGGCCACGGCAAACGACAATTTCGCGACCTCGGCCGCGAATGTGAACAAGCAGACCGGCCTTGCGCGGCACGAGCTGATCAATCTCGGCCGACAGGTTCAGGACATCGGCACGCAGCTCGCCATGGGGCAGTCTGCGATGCAGGTCTTTGCCGCGCAGGCGGCGCAGGTCGCGGACATCTTCATGTCGACGCAGGGCTCGATCGGCGGCTTCCTCCGCCAGGTCGGCGGTGGCGCGCTGCGCTTCGCATTGTCCGGCGCCGGCGTTGCGACAGGTGCTGCGGTAATCGGCGCTGGGGCCGCCTATGCAGCCTATTCCTATGCCGAGGCGCAGAAGGAGGTGCAGAAGGCTCTCCTCGGCGTCGGGGCTGCCTCCGGCGCTACCGTGGCGGGCATCAACCGCGTAGCCGAGGCAGAAGCCGCTGCCGCGAAGGTCAGCGTCGCCAGTGCGCGCGAGATGCTGTCGAGCTATGCCGCGACGGGCAAGGTCGATCCGACGCGCCTGCCCGGCCTGACGGATTTCACGCGGCAATACGCGGCCTTTCAGGGCATCGGGAATGCCGATGCGGCGAAGGAGTTAGCCGCTGCCTTCGCTGACCCGGCGCGAGGGGCTGAGATGCTCGCCGGGAAGCTCGGCGGCTTGTCAGAAACCTCCCGTCGCTGGATCGCTGACCAGCAGGCAGCGGGAAACATGCTCGGCGCTCAGACGTCGCTCCTGCGGACCTTTGTACCTCAGGTCGACGGTGCGACTGAGCGCTTGAGTCTCTTCGCCCGCGCATGGAATGCCGTGGCGACGGAGGCCTCGAATGCCGCGGGGGCAGTCGGAAAGGCGCTCAATGGACCGACCGATGCCGAGCGCCTCGCGTCGCTTCAGCAGCAGCGTGATCGGTTGCAGGCTTCGCCTGGTCTCGGCGTCAATAATCAGCTGCGTCTGCTGGAGCAGCAGATCCGGCCGCTGGAGGCGATCGTCGAGCTGGAGCGGCAGCGCAGCGAGATCATCGCACGGCGTGCGAAAGCCGATAGCGCCTCGCTGGCGGCCGGCCTCATCGTCGAGGGGCTCGACCCCTATCTGAAGACGATGCGCGAGATCGTGGCGCAGCGGGCCAAGCTCGACGAGGCGATAAAACTCAATCCGGGCGTGCAGGATCTCGACGAATGGCGCCAGTGGTCGAAGCTGCTGGAAGAGGCGAGCAAGACGCTGCTGACGACCGGCGAGCGGCAGCGCCATACCAATGACCTCACCGTGCGGGCGATCGGCGCGCGCACCCTGGCCGAGCGCACGGCGGTCGAGATCGCCCGCATCAACCTCGACGTTGCCGGCGATGCCGTGAAGATGAAGGAGCGCGAGCTTCTCATCGTCGGCAAGATCAATGAGATGCAGGCGCAGGCTAATCGAGAGGCTCGGGACGCGCTCCGGACGGCACGTGATCAATCCTCGGTGGCGGGACTCCGCCCATATGAGCGGCGCCTCCGTGAGATCGACTTCCGCGAACGCGACAATCGAGAGAGGTTTGGAGGGAGCGCGACGCCGGCCGCCATGCCAGCGACCTCGGCCGTGATCACCGGCATGGATGTCGCTTTTTCAGAATCGCTCCGGAAGATGATGGAGGCGATCCCCGGCATTTCGATCACATCGGGCTTTCGCTCGACCGAGAGGCAAGCGCAGCTCTGGGCGCAGGCCGTGGCGAAGTATGGCTCCGAAGCTGAAGCGCGCAAATGGGTCGCTCCGCCGGGTGGTTCTCAGCACGAGCGGGGAATGGCTGCGGATCTTCGCTATGCTTCACCGGCGGCGCGCGAAGAGGCACATAGGCGTGCGGCCGAGTTTGGCCTCACCTTCCCGTTGCGCAATGAGAATTGGCATGTCGAGCCTATCGGAGGCCGTTCTCGTGGTGCTACCGGCGCACGTAGCGACGTGGCTGGCGAGATCGCAGGCCTAGAGCGTGCTGGCGCCGCGACCGAGGCCTATAGCTCGATCATCCGGAATGCGAACGACAACCTCGCTGCGCAGCAGAAGCAGCTCGATGCGACGCGCGACACGCTGTTCATGTCGACCGAGGAAATCGCGCGAGCGCAGAAGTTTCAGGAACTCTACAGTCAGGCGGTGCAGGAGGGCGGCTCTGCCCTCGCAACGGCGCTTCTCCCCGAAATCCAGCGCACCGCCGCGGGCTACGGCGAGCTCGCCCGCCAGCAGGAATTGCTGAAGGCCAGCCAGGACACGCTGCGCTCTATCGGCGATATCGGCAAGGACGCGCTGAAAGGTTTCATCTCCGACCTTCGCTCGGGAAAATCGGCAGCTGAGGCATTCCAGAACACGTTGAACCGGGTCGCCGACAAGCTGATCGATATGGCGATCAATGACCTGTTCGGCAAAGCCTTCGGCGGCACGGGCGGGTCAACTGGCGGAAGCCTGCTCGGCCTGCTCGGCAGGTTCGTCGGTATCGGCGGCGGCAGCGGGGGCTTCAACTTCAACGGCACTTCTGGCGGATCATTCTCCTTCGGTGCAGGGGGCTACTCGGGCGCCGGTCCATACTTCGCCGAGGGTGGCTATACCGGCCATGGCGGCAAGCATGACCCCGCCGGCATTGTCCATCGCGGCGAGTATGTCTTCGATGCGGCGGCCACCAGCCGGATCGGTGTGCGCGCGCTGGAGGGCCTTCGGCGCGGGCTGCCCGGCTATGCCAGTGGTGGCTACGTCGCGCCGCAGCCCTATATGCCTCCGGCCGCGAGCGGCAATGCGCCGTCCCAGCAGGCCGCGTCGCAGACCAATGTCATTGTCTATGCTCCGCCCGGCTCGCAGGTCCGGCAGGAAGAACGGCGGAACGAAAGCGGCGGCAAGGATCTCCTTGTGATGATCGACGAGGCCGTCGCTGATCGCCTGGCGACGCCGGGCAGCAACTCCAATCGCGCTGCCCGCACCACGTTCGGCATGCGGCCGGCTCTGACGAGGCGCTGATGTACGCGGTCTGGCCTGCCTCCCTGCCGGCGCGCTTCAACGCCGGCAGCTACAAGCGCACGCCTGGCGACGGTCGCCTACGGTCGCGGAACGATACCGGGCCGGCGAAGGTGCGGCGGCGCTCGGCTGCGATGCCGTCGAAGCTTTCAGGCGCCATCACCATGACAACCGGGCAGGCCCTTGTCTTCCGCGACTTCGTTGAGCTGACACTGATGAATGGTGTCCTGCCGTTCTATTTCCCGGACCCGCAGACCGAGACGCCGATCCTGGTGCGGTTCGGCGACAACCTGCCCGACGAGGGCGACTTCGCTTTCGACACGTGGACGCTGATGCTCAATCTTGAGGTCATGCCGTAATGGCCCGCTCCGTCTCGCTGAAGTTCCTGCGCGCGGTGAATTCGCAGGAGACCGACGAGCTTCCGGTCGTGCTGCTGACGATCACGCATCCGGAACTGGAGGACGGCCCGGCCCGCCTCTGCAGCAGTGGCTACCGCATTCAGCAGGAGCCGCTGCTGTATGGGATGTATAGCCGCGGCCTGCGCTACGTGGCGTTGCCGTTCACGACGATTCTGCCCGACGACAAGGAAGATTCGGCGCCGGTCGCCAAGCTCTCGATCGACAATGTCGACCGGGAACTCGTTGACCTGCTGCGGTCGACGACGACGCCGGCGGAAGTCGGCATGGAGATCGTTCTCGCCTCGTCGCCGGATGACGTCGAGATCGAGTTCCCGCCCTTCGACCTGGTCAATGCGGATTACGACGACGTCGCGATCACGATCAGTTTGGCGATCGATGCGCTCGCGACCGAGCCGTATCCGTCTGGCACCTTCGATCCCGCGAGCTTTCCGGGCCTGTTCTGATGGACCTTTCCGATTTCGTCGGGTTGCCGTGGGCTGACAAGGGCCGCGGGCCGGAGGGCTATGACTGCTGGGGTCTGCTGCAACTGGTCTATCGCCACCGCCTCGCGATCGAGCTGCCTGACTTCAGCGAGGCCTATGTGACGGCAGCGGATCGCGACGCGGTCGCGGCTCTCATCGCGGGGCACCGTTCGCCTTGGCGCGAGATCCCTGCCGAAGCGCTGCGCCCGCTCGACGGCGTGGTGATGCTTGAGGGCGGGTCTGCCTGTCACGTCGGCATGGTCGCCGCAGCCGGCCTCGTCTTGCACATGGTTCCCGAGGGAGATTCGGTGATCGAGCCTTACACGACCGGCAAGCTGCGTCGCCGGATCGCCGGCTTCTTCCGCCACGAGGCTTGCGCGTGAACGCTCTCGTTCCGGCGCCGCTTCAAGGCGAGGTGCTCGGCGAAGCCGACAGCGTGCGCGTCGTCGCGTCGCTGCACCCGTTTCGCGCGACCCGTGTCGAGATGCGGATGCCGGCCGGTCTCTCGATCGCCGAGATGATCGCGGCGCTGCCAGTGCACCGCCTGCCGCACCGGCTGATGGCCTATATCGACGGCGACCTTATCGCGACAGAGCTGCGGGCGCGGGTTCGGCCTAAGGCTGGTCGCACCGTAACGCTCGTCGCCGTGCCGCAGGGCGGCAAGGGCGGCATCGGTCAGATCCTGATGATTGCCGTCGCGGTTCTCGCCCTCGTCGTGACGGCGGGCTGGGCGGCTCCGGTCATCGGCGGGATTTTCGGCGCCGGCGTGGGAGCTGCTTTCGCCGCGGGAACGTTGGGAGCCTCTCTGCTGGGCGCCGCGATCTCGATCGGCGGCGCGCTCCTCGTGCAGGCGTTGTTTCCGCCATCGAAGCCGAAGCGAGAGGTCGAACCGGAGCAAAGGTATTCCATCGGCGGCGGTCGGAACGGCGCGGCCCCCTATGGCACGGTGCCTGCCACGCTCGGCTTCCATCGCATGCAGCCGCTCTATGCGGCCAAGCCTTATACCGAGATCATCGGCGACGATCAGTATCTGCGGATGCTCTTCGTCTGGGGCTATGGCCCGGTCGATATCTCGGATCTGCGGATCGGCACGACTCCGATCTACTCCTACAACGGCGTCGAGATCGAGACCCGCCTCGGCTATCCCGGCGACGCCGGCATTTCGCTGATGCCGCAGGAGACCTTCGAAGAATCGTTCAACGTCGAGCTGGAATATGGCGAGCCGATCATCCGGACGAGCGCCGCCGACGTCGACGAGCTCGGCTGGGACGTGACTTTCCCCGGCGGTCTCTATGCCACCTATTCGAAGAATGGCGCGCAGCTTCCCATGGCTGTGAGCTACCGCTTTTCCTTCCGCCCGGTCGGCTCCGGGACGTGGATACCGGTACTCGACACGCAGGCCTATGAGAGCCGCAAGGATGCTTTCCGCCGCGGTTTCAGGTTGCCGGTCACGCGCGGCCAATATGAGATGATGGCCGAGCGGACGTCGCCGAAGGGCCAGAACATCAACTCCTCGGCTGTCGAGACGCTGATGTTGACGGCCATGCGGTCGAGCCGGAACGAGTACCCGCTGCGCTTCGCCAAGCCGATCGCGGTGACGGCCATCCGCATCCTGGCCTCGTCGCAGCTCAACGGTGTCGTCGACACGCTGAACGGCCTGGTGCGCAGCTATGTGAAGAGCTGGAATGGCGCCGCCTGGGTCGCCAATACGCTATCCAACAACCCGGCCGATCTCTTCCGCCATGTGCTGCAGAGCGCGCCGAATGCACGACCGGTTTCCGACAGCCGCATCGATCTCGTCGCGCTGCAAGGCTGGGCCATGTTCTGCAAGGCCAAGGGCTTCGCCTATAACAAGGTGCTGGAGCAGGCCGCTTCGGTCGTCTCCGTGCTCGACGAGATCTGCGCGGCCGGCCGAGCCGTGCGCGTCTTCACCGATGGCAAATGGTCGGTGATCTGGGATCGGGACGACCTGCCGATCGTGCAGCACTTCTCGCCGCGCAACTCCCGCGATTTCAGCGGGAGCCGGCGCTACCTGCGCATGCCGCATGGCTTCCGCGTCAAGTTCCTGAACGAGACCAAGAATTTCGAGCAGGACGAGCGGATCGTCTATGACGACGGCTACAGCAAGGCCAATGCGACGCTGTTCGAAGCCATCGAGTTTCCGGGCGTCACCAACCCTGATCTGATCTGGAAGCACGGCCGGTTCCATATCGCGCAGGTTCGGCTCCGGCCTGAGACCTACAGCCTGACGGTCGATTTCGAGAACCTGGTCTGCACGCGCGGCGACCGCGTCCGCGTCACTCACGACATTCCGCTTTGGGGTCAGATCAGTGCGCGCGTGACGGGCGTCAGCGGTTTCGAGGTCACGCTCGACGAGTGGGTCGTGATGGAAGCCGGCAAGAACTATGTCGCGCGCTTCCGCCTCGAGGACGGCACGAGCGCCCTGCACAATGTCGCGCTGGTCCCCGGCGAGCATCAGGCGATCCTGCTCTCGGCAGATGCCCCGATGCCGGCGGTCGGCGATCTCATGCTCGGTTTCGGCGAGCTTGGCCGCGAAAGCGTGGTGCTGCGGGTGCTGCGGATCGAGCCCGGCGCCGACATGTCGGCGACGCTGACCTTGGTCGACGACGCGCCGGCGATCAGCCAGGCGGATACCGGGGCAATCCCTGCCTTCGACAGCATGATCAGCGCACCGGTCAATCCGCTGCTGCTGGCGCCATCTGATCTCGTCGTTACCGAGCGGATGTTCATGTCGGGCGGGGACGTGCGCGCCGGCGCCCGCATCAGTTGGCGGGTGCAGCGCAGCGGCTTCGCCGTGTCCTACGAGGTGCAGATCCGCGACGATAGCGTCAGCGGCGCCGGTTGGCGGCCTGTCGGCGCGGTCGCCGTGCCGCAGACAGCGATCGACACCGGTGAGCTCCCGCCGGGAACCTATAGCTTCCGTGTCCGCTCGCTCTTCGGCGATGGCACGAACTCCGACTGGCAGCAGCAGCTCTTCATCGCATTCCAAGGGCTCAATGCGCTGCCGCCTGATGTGACGGGCTTCCGGATATCGTCGCTCGCCGATGTCGCGACCCTGCAATGGGACGCGATCAGCCTGCTCAATCTCGACCATTTCGAGGTCCGCTATTCGCCACTCCTCGACGGCGTGACCTGGGGCAGCGCGGGAACGATCGTCCCGGCCGTGACGGGCACGCAGGTGCAGATCCCGAACCGGATCGGCACCTACTTGATCAAGGCCGTCACCCGGCAGGATCAGGCATCGCAGAACGCCGCGATCATCACCTCGACGATCGCGCAGCTCGCCAACGTCAATGTCGTCGAGACCATCGACGAGGCGCCCGCCTTTGCCGGTGGCAAGGTCGATGTCGAAAAGGTCGGCAGCTTCCTGCAGCTGGCGGCGCCGGGCGGCGTCATGGAAACGTCGGGAACCTACACCTTCGCCGGCTCGCTCGATCTCGGCGCCGTCTTCACATCGAGGCTGACGCCGACCGTCGATGCCTTCGGCGCTTCGCTGTCCGATGTCATGGCGTCCTGGGCGACGCTTGCCGAGGTCGAGGCCCTCGCCTCCGCCGATCCTTCGGCGTGGAATGTGCGGGTCGAGTATCGCGCGACCAACGATGATCCGGCCGCTGGCGCCTGGTCGAGCTGGCAGCCGCTATCCATCACCGACCTGACGGCCCGCGCCTTCGAGTTCCGAGCAATCCTGACCGGCACGGCGACCGGATCGGTCACGCCAGTGGTTCGGGGTCTCTCGGTCGAGATCGACATGCCGGACCGGGTCGAGGCGGGTAACGACATTCTCGTCGGGACCGGGGGCTATCGGGTCGAGTTCGTGCCGCCGTTCAAAGAGCTGCGCGGCGTTGCGCTCGCGGTGCAGGACCGGGCGTCCGGCGACCGCGAGCAGGTCACAGACAAAGACGAAACCGGCTTCACGCTGCGCTTCTTCAATTCGGGAGGGGCAGCCGTGGCGCGAACGGTCGACTTCGTCGCTAAGGGCTATGGAAGGGTCGAGGCATGAGCCAATACGATTTCGGCACGATCGATCCGGCGACGAAGTCGGGCTCGGCGCTTGCCGATTTGCTCAATCAATGGCGCGGTGCCGAACACAGTTCGCATTCCGGTAGTGCCCGCCCGCCATACGTGGTCGAAGGAATGATCTGGCTCGATACGGCGGCCGAGCCATGGAAGATCAAGCTATACGACGGCGGCGAAGACATCGTGCTCATGCAGGTCGATCCGACCGGCAACGCGCCGATCGTCGGGCTCGGGGCGGAAGTCGACGTAGCCTCGGCAGCCACGGTCAATCTCGCACAGGCCAAGTCGAACCTGGTCCGCATCACCGGCACGACCGCGATCGTCAGCTTCGGCGCAGCCACCGCCGGCACCATGCGCCTGGTGCGCTTCGCCGATGCGCTCACCCTCACCCATGGCGCAGGCCTTTTCCTACCGGGCGCAGCCAACCTTGCGGCTGCAGCGGCCGATCGCGCGATCTTCGCCACGATCTCGGATGACGTTTGGCACTGCATCGCTTACCAGCGCGCGAACGGGTCGACGCCGGTCAACCGCGATGCCAACGTTGCTGAGTACCGCGCCAAGGCTGATAAGCTCGTCACTTCGAAGATCGCCTTCGATGCCGCCGCCTTCGTCGCCTTGACCGATGCTGCGACGATCGCCGTCGATCTGGCCACGGGGTTCAACTTCAAGGTCTCGCTGGGGGCGACCAGGACCCTCGGTTTCCCGACCAACCTGAAGGTCGGCCAGACCGGTAGGATCAAGATCACGGCCAACGGCTACGGACTGAGCTTCGCTGCGGGCTACAGGTTCACCAACGGCCAGGCGCCGAGCGTGCTGGGAAAGACCTATCTCGACTATTTCGTCGACGATGACGGGACCGTGCATATCATGGCCTCGCGGAACGTCGCCTGATGACCCGTCTCGCCCGCATAGCGGCGCCGGCGATCCTTCGCCCCGCGCAGGCCCCGCTCTGGCGACCTCGCCGCCTGATCCGCCCGCCGCGGCTGGTGCTGCCCGGCACGGCTGGGGTCCGCCCAACCAAGAACGTGGTCGCCCAGAACCTCTCGTTCGGTCCGGGCACCTACACCTTCACCTGGCCCGAGTTCAATCAGATCGTCTTCGATCTGTACGCGCCTGGCGGCGGCGGCGGAGGTGCCTATACCGTCGACAATCAGGGGCATCCGTTCACGGCGGGCGACGGCAATGCCGGCGGCTGGACGTATATCGACCTGAACGGATTCGGCATCTACGCCTATGGCGGGGGTGGCGGCGGGGCCAACAACGGCGGTGGCGGCACGCAGGGCTACCACGGCGGCGCTGACAACGGAGACTCCAACATCGTCGCCGGCGGAGGGGCAGGCGGAGTTGGCGGCTCGCCGCAGTTCGTCACCGGCGGCTCCGGGGGCTATGGCGGTCGCGTTATTCGGACCGTCCTCGACGGCAATTTCGGGGCAAAGCTGGTCGGCCAAACTTCGACGCTGGTCGTCGGGTTTGGTGGCGCCGGCGGCCCGAATGGCGCTTCCAACTTCTTCGGCTACGCCGGCAACGGTGCCGGCGGCTGGGCTTACATCTACATTTCGTGAGGGGCTAACATGGCTCGTTTTATCACCCGCTCGGTCGGCGGGGTCGAAGTGCTGCGCGTCCGCGATGTCGAGCAGTTCACTTTCGCGGGCATCACCTATCCGCCTGGCTACTTCGTCGAGATGGATGACGAGGCGATCGCCGCGCTCGGCTTCACGATCGAGCATGTCGCCGACATCCTGCCTGAACAGCCGATCGTCGTCTCGCGCCTGCAGTTCTTCCGGGGGCTGTGGAAACGCGACCTGATCTCTCAGGCCGAGGCGGTGGCAGCTGTCAAGGGCGCCATCCCGCAGCAGCTGCAGACGATCATCGACCAGCTTCCCGATGAGGAGCGCGCTGACGCGGAGATCGTCGTTGCCGGCGCGGCCGAGTTCGACAGCAGTCATCCGCTCAACGCGCTGATCGGCAGCCACCTCATGAGCCCGGAGGAGATCCGCGGCTTCTACCTCTTCGCCAAGAGCCTCTAACCGGAGCACCTCCCATGACCCTTTTTGTCGAGAATTGGCCCGATGGCTCGAACCGAGCGGCGTTCGCTCCGCCGATCGCGGACTATGTCGAGGACGTCGTGCTCGCCGCCGACGCAACCCGCCGTGTTGCTATTCCGGCCGGCAAACGGTTTGCCGTGTTCAGCTTCGACGGCGATTTCCGGATGAAGATCGGCGTTCTTGCAACCGACTTCACCTTGCCGGCGGCGACAACGACCGATGGCTCCGGCTCTGTGCTCAACCCGGCCGCGCGGCGCATCCCGCCGAAACTGCCGGATGGGACGACGACACCGACCCATCTGATCCTTCGCGCGGCTGCAGCCTGCAAGGGCTCGATCGAGTTCTACGAGTAGGAGCGGTCATGGGTGTGTTTCATCGCCGCCGCGGCCGTGGCGGGGCCTTATCCGGTGCCGGGCTCACGACGAAGGGCGGCCCATTTGGGTCTCGCGCCCTTGGTACGGGTGGTGGGTCCGGCCCTGTGCCTGCGGACTACGTCGTCAGCAATGATTCAGAGTTCACCGCAGCGCATTCGGCGGCGACGTCCGGGAAGATCATCGAATTGGCAGATGGGGGGGCTTTCTCGGACCTCACCGTCACGAAGGCCGGGCTCATCGTTCGAGGGGCATCCGTCGCGGGACACGTCCTGCGCTCGATCTATGTGAATGCGGCCCAGAATGTCTCCCTGCTCAAGCTGCGGGTGCAACCGAATACTGCCCCGCCCGCCTGGGGAAGCCAGCCGCCTCCACTGATCGCTGCGAACGGCAACGTCAACGGCCTCTTGGTCGACGGTTGCGACGTGCGCGGTGGAGACTGGACGCGCGGCTTCATCGCCTTCGATCCTACGTCCGATAGCGCGACATACTCTCAGTTTGGATCGTCGGGTAGCTTCTCGGCGCAGAACAACCTGTTCCAGGCGTGGTACGGCTTCGGCTCCGTGAAGGGGGCCGGCTCGACGATCACCGGCTCGATCACGATCCAGAACAGCACGTTCGCCGACATGTGGGGGCTGATCAAGTTCAACCATATCGGCAACGGCGGCTCGATCACGATCCGTAAGAACAAGCTCCTCCGCCCCTATGGCGACTTCATCTCGTTCGGCTACACCGCTGCCGCGACCTCGGCAAACGGTCCTGTCGACATTTCCGGCAATGTCTTCGCCGACATGTTCTGCCAGCCGCAGGACAACGCCAACCCGCACGGCGATATGGTCCAGATTTTCGCGGCGCAGCCTGGCTATAACTTTCCGATTGCGGGCCTCCTTCTGGCTGGCAATATCGCCCTCCAGCGGCCTGGGGCGCGCGGCCAGCCGCAGCGCGTCTTTATGTCGGACATCAATGGCGGATACCCGTTCCTCGCGCCGCGCCTCATCGACAACTTGCTGTCGTCGCGCATCACATCGAAGGGTATCCAGTTCCGCGAAGCCAACACGGGAGCGGCGTGGGCATACATCTTCCGCAACACCCTCCTAACCAACCCTCGCAACAACGCGCCGATCCAAAACGAACTCGTCACGAACTCCGTCTCCGGCGTTACCGCAGAGAACGGAACCGCCCTTTCAACGATCGACATCAACGGCGATACCACTTACCCGGATCACCAGTTCATTGATGGCAACTTCGCTGAGGCTTTGATCGCAGTCGGCGGCGCAGCGGGCGCGCTCGGCAACGTCATCACGGGGCGGGGTAATAATACCGCGTCCTACAGCACATGGTTCGATGCCAATGATGCGGTATGGGATGCCGCTGATACCGAGGACGAGATCGTCGCGGCCCTGCGCCCGAAGGTGGCCTTTGCCGCGCTTGGAGCTGTGCGCCCGGCTGATACTGCCGCCACTCTGCTGGACCGTTGGGGCGTGCCGGCTAACCGCCCGTGGCCGAGCTTGCCTAGCTTCGCTGCGTTTGCGCCCGTGACCGGGGCCACTGTTTCGACGGTCTACACGTCGGAGTGGAGTTTCGTTCACTGCTTTGAAAACCGCGCGATTTCGGTCCCTGCCGGCGTCAGGTATCGCACGGCTGACGACAAGAACGGGACGAATGCGACGGCTTGGACATCGACCGCAGGCACCATAGCGGACGGCCGATATCTACAGCTTGAAGTGACCAGCAGCGCGAGCGGGTCGACCGCCGTCAACGCCAATTTCACTATCGGCGGCGAAACGTTCACTTGGAGCGTCGCGACCGCATCGAGCGCTGTCTTCCCGGTCGTCTCCTTCGCACATACCGATCCTGACAGGTTCACGGTAGCATCGGCCGTAGCGCTGGATACGGTCGACAGCGCTACCGGCACGCTCTTTATCCCGAAGCTCAGGGTCGCGACCGCGCCTGCTGCCAATGTCGTTCTCTATGGTTCGGCTTCCGGCACGGCGGCGATCACCGTCCAAGTGCTCACAACTGGATTTCTGCGCGTCACCCTGCGCAACAACGCGGGGACGACGATTGGCATCATCAATTCCAGTGTTAGCGTCTCCGACAACGTTGAGCGCGATATCTACGTCGCCTGGGATACGTTGCAAGCCGTCGCGGCGAACGGCGTAAAGGTCTACCTCGATAGCACGGATCGAACTGGCTCCATCACGTCTTGGGTTGGCGCAAACTCGGTTGGATACACTCGCTCGGCAAGTATCGTGATGGGCTTCGGCGGCGTCGTCTCGGGATCTAGCGCGTCCAACTTCAGTGGCCAGTGGGGCGGCTTCGTCCTGAACACCCAGGTCCGCGCCGACATCACTGACCCGGCTGTTCGGACGCTCTTTACCGCCGATCACATCGGGTCTGACGGCAGTGGGCCGTTCGGTGCTCCGTCTCGCGTCTGTGCTATCGGAAACGCTGCACAGTGGAACGACGCAGGCGGGATCAATCGCGGGACTGGCGCGAAATACATCGCGATATCTCCGGCCGCCGTCACGGATGTCGGAGCGGGGACGCCATGGCCCTGATCTGAACCCACCACCCATCTACAAGGCAGCTAAGTCGATGCTGAGCATGGCCATCCTGTGGCTGCTCTGTCTCGCCGTCTTTCTGGAGATGGCCGAGCGGGCGCCAACCCTGGACTGACCCGCCCGCCTCGGCGGGCTTTTTCATATCCGGAGCTGTGATGTTCACTTGTCTCTTGGTGCTCTCGCTGAGCGCTGCGCTCAACCGCGCGCGCGGGGATGCCCGATGGAAGCCATCTTGGCTCCCCGGCCGGGCGCTGCTGTATGTGACGCCCGTTATGGCGGCACTGGCCCTGCTGGCGCAGCCCTGGCCCGTCGCGCTGGCATTCGGTGGCGCTTATGGCTTCTGGGCCGTATGGGGCTGGGGTCATGTGCTGATGCGCGTCGGCGGCTTACGCCCCGATCGCGGCCCCGATCTCGTCGAGGCCGCCCTGCTGTTACTGCCGGGCTCGATCCTGCCTGTCTTCGCTCGCATGCTCTTCGTCTTGCCCGGCGTCGTCGCCGTTGCAGGGCTGACGGGTCGGCCGGAGTTTTGGATCGCGGCGCCCGCCTTCGCGGCGCTCGCGACGATTGCGTATCACGTCCTCTTTCGCCCCCTCACCGCTTTGGACTGGCTGCGCGCCGAGCTCGTTGTCGGCGCGCTCTGGGGCGTCCTGATCCTCATCGCTTGATTCCGGAGACCTCGATGCTTCGAACCCTCATAGCGGGGGCGCTTGTGCTCGCGCTCCTCACGGCCTGCGCGCGTCGCGACGACGGCATGGGCGATCTTTGGAAGGGCGTCGCGTGCGTCCGGAAAGGCAGCTGCTGATGACCGCGCAGAACTTCGTCGCTTCCCTGACCGGCGTGCTCGTCCATGAGGGCGGCTGGTCGAATCACAAGGCCGATCCCGGCGGCGCCACCATGAAAGGCGTTACGCAGCGGGTCTATGACGCCTACCGCCGGCGGCGGGATCTCCAGCCACAATCGGTGCGCCTGATCACCGACGCCGAGCTGCGGGACATTTACCGCAGGCAGTATTGGGATGCCGTGAAGGGCGACAAGCTGCCGGCCGGCGTCGATTATGTCGTCTTCGACGGCGCGGTGAATTCCGGGCCGAGCCAGTCGGTCAAATGGCTGCAGCGCGCGCTCGGCATGAACATGATCGACGGCGTCATCGGGGAAGCGACCCTCGCCGCTGTCGAGAACCATTATGACCATGACGTCCTGATCGCTCAGATCCTTGAGCGGCGGCTCGCCTTCCTCAAGGCCCTTTCGACCTGGTCCACGTTCAAGGGTGGCTGGTCGGCGCGGGTCGCGCAGGTGAAGCAGATCGGTCAGGCCTGGGCGACCGGCTCCGTCGCACCGCAGCCGGCCTTCTTCGTCGGTGGCAATGCCAAGGCGACGATCGAGCAGGCGAAGCCGCTGCCGGCCAAGGCCGGCGCGGATGCGGCGACGGGTGCCGGCATCTCTTCGGGCTCGCTCGGCGGCGTGCTGGAGGCCGCGCGGCAGCAGCTGGAGCCGCTCGCCGGAGCCTCGACCGTCATCGGCTACGTCGTCACCGCCCTGGTGGTGACCGGCGTCCTGATGACCGCCGGCGGCTTCGCCTATCGCGCCTATGCCAGCCACAAGGCGCGGGTACGGGCCGATGCGCTCGACCTGCCAGAAGGCCTGGCGGCATGACGGTGCTGATCGCCATCGCCGCCGCGGCTCGCAACTGGCCGTGGCAGGTCTGGGCCGTGCTCGCCCTGGTCCTGCTCGTCGGGCTCTACGGGTGCCAGCAGCGCCAGGCCGGCGAAGACGGTGCCCTCGTCAAGATCGAACGCAAGCAACAGGAGGCAGCCGATGCGGCTCGCAAAGAAACTGATCGCGTGCTGCGCGGTGATCGCTCTCGCGTCATGCAGTTCGACCGTGATTGACGGCTGCCGGATCTTCTCGCCCATTCGAGGCGCACCATCCAAGGACACGCCGGAGACACAGGCACAGGTTGACGCCCATAATGCCAAGGGCGTCGGCGCCTGCGGATGGAAGGCCGGTGCATGATCGCGCGAGCCCGGCATCCCGCCGGCCCCTATTCCTCCAACCGCCTGTTCGAATGGATCATGGCGGGCGGGTTGCTGCTCTTCGCCTTCACCCTGGCCCTGCCGGGGGATTCGCTGGACCGAGGCGCGCTGCGGCTCCTCGCTGAGAACGGCGCCAGCGAGGAAGGCATGGCGGCCATCTTCGCCGTGATCGGGACCATGCGGGCAGTGGCGCTCTTCGCCAACGGCAAGCTGCCGTTCTATGGTCCAATGATGCGTTATGCGGGCTCCGTCGTCGGCGCGCTGACCTGGTCGGCGATGATGACGCCCCTGCTCCTCGACAGCCTGATCGCGCGGAAAGTGTCCTTGTTCGTCCCGCTCCTCGGCATGCTAACCCTCGGAGAGCTGATCTCCGTCTACCGCGCGGTGAGAGATGGCGGATTTCGCAGGAAGTGAAGCGCTCAAGAACTATCCGATCCTGCAGCTCATCGTCGGCGGCGTGGTCGCGCTGGTCGCGATTGTCATGACGCTACGGGGTGCCAAGGATAACAAGAAAGACGCCCATATCGCGCCACAAGGGCATGATCCCTTCGGGCTCGTCGTGATGGGCAATTCCATGCTGATGCAGCTTTCGATCATCGCGGAAACGAGCCGGCGCCTCGCCGTCCGGATGGATGACCTGCACGACGAAACGGTGAAGACGAATTCCCGGCTGGCCGAGATGACCGATCGGCACGCCATGGAAATGGACCGGCTGCGCGACACGATCAAGGACGTCGCGCCCGACTGAATCGCGGCCTCGGCCGTCGATCGCATCGCCCTCGTAAGGGGCGGCCCTCCTTGGGCGTTTCCTCCCTGAACTTGGCCCCGTCAGCTCCGGCTGGCGGGGCCTTTTTGTGTGGGGTCAATGCTTTCGCTGGCGAACATCCGCCGCTAGGGCCAGCAACCCTCTCCCCAATTCCTCGGCCACGTCCGGGTCGCAGCCGAAGGCAATCGGCTCGCGGTCGCTATATCGGAACACCACCACGATCTTACCTGTCGGCTCATGGTGGCCCGCTTCCCAGGCCCCGACCTCGAAGATGTCGAATATGTCCTTCGGCAACTGAGCCTCCCTCATCCGCTGAACCATCCCGCGATCTTGAACTCGGAACGATTCCCCCGCCAGTCCGTTCGCGACTCGTTGCGTTGTGGAGTTGCGTCAGATGTGTGCGCGTCGGGTTCTTCGGGCCGGGCTAGGCGTCGATGTCCTGAAGGGGCCGGCGCGACGAAAGCGACCTGAGCGCGATCTCTTCGTCGACCCGATGCCCGACCGGGTCGAGCCCTGCCTCGCTCAGCTCCAGAGCAAGCCGCCGATCGGCGACGACTGGGCCTATGAGGTCAAATGGGACGGCTATCGCCTGGCCGTTCATATCTTCGGCAAGCAGGTCCGAATCCTCACCCGCGGCGGCCACGATTGGACGCCCCGCTTCCCAACCATCGCGCATGATGCGAGTGAGCTCGGCCTCGACAGCGCCATTCTCGATGGTGAAGCGGTGGTGCTCGACGCGCGCGGCGCTTCCGATTTCGGCGCTCTGCAGAAGGCATTAGGCGGACGAGGCGGAAAGCAGGCGGCCGCCGGGGCTCGGCTCTACGCCTTCGACCTGCTCTACCTCAACGGCCACGACCTTCGCGCGATGCCCTTAAGCGATCGGCGCGAGATTCTCGCCGATGTCCTCGACGCTCCTCGATCTGAGCGAGCTCCTGCTCTTCGTCGGTCCCGTTCAGGCAGCCGACAAGATCCTCGGCGCGTCGAAGCGCGGCCGCCAGCTCTTCCTCACTGTTGATCGCCATTCGGCTCATGGCCGGCCAACCGGCTCTGCACCAAAATCGTTCCGCTCAGTGCCTGGCCTTCAACGCGGCATAGCGATCGACCTCGGCGCGCAGGAACGCCACGGCGGCATCGCCGCGTATCGACCGCATCCCCCTCAAGCCGTCTTTCTCACCGTCAAAGGTGCGATTGCGGTCGGCCAGCGTCATGCCGGCGAGGAAGCGCACCTCGCACTCATGCCTCCATTCATCCGACCAGGTCGAGACCTCGCGGCCGGCGAGGACGGAGAAGACATGCGGCGGGTTGTCGGGCGGAAACGGCATGCGGTTCCCTATGCCCGATTCTCGTGTCTGCGCATAAATCGTCTCCAGCGCTCGTACTCCTCAGGCGTGTAGCGCGCCTTGTAGTCGAGCCATTGGGCCTTGACCTTCGCCATGGCGGCCTCGCGGGTCCACTCCCTGCCGCGATCGGTTCCGGTCTGAGGGAGTCCGAATACGCTGATCCCCCACGTCCAAGGCGCGCACCGGTCGGGCACATTGGCGCCATCATCAACAATGACTGCGATCCGTTCCCCCTCGTCGTCGATGACCTGCCAAAAGGCATCGCTATCCGGATAGGTGCGCCGAAGGAAAAGCGTCGGTCCATCGTCTGACATCGCTCTCCTCTCCGCTCCCGCGAGCATCACCCGGATTGACTCTCTCTGCTCATGTTCTCTTAATGTTCTCATTCGCGGAGAACAAGCCATGCAGTTGCGTCGGTTTCGTTTTGAGGTGGTGACAGAGCGCGCGGACGGCGTCCGGCTGCTCGTATCGCGCCATCATCAGCGCGGTCGTGCCGATCGAAGGCTGATCAGGTATCCGCTGCAGCCCGGCCAAGCGATCGAGATCTTGGAGGACGGCCACGTCGTTCGAGTGAGCCGCTGCCCGGCTGGCGCAGAGGCGGCGAAGATCCCGTATTGACCGAAAGCTGACGGCAAGCTGGCGTCACCGCCCTGCCCTGCTCGCAACGGTGCGATAGGTGAACCCGATTTGTTCTATGCGGGGGGCGGGTATGAGTCCCTCTCCCGCTACCATTTCCCCCGGTATGGGCGGCGACGGGTTGGCCGAGAGCCGACCTCTTACTCAAACGATCATGTCTGAAACGAGCGCGCGGAATCCACGGCGCGCCTCCTTGCCATGATCGCTTGCATGGCTCCGATCCGCTGCGGCAGCGCGTAGAGATCACAGCGATCGTCTTCCACCGCAGCGGGATGCAGCGCGACGACCGCCGCCTCGGCCAATGCATAGCCGTCAGGTACGCGCAGGCGGTTGACCCTCGACTTTCCCGCTTCCTAGTTTTGAACCCGGATCGGCGGAGTCATTCCGCGACGTTGGAGAAACTGGGTCATGCAACTGGCTCTCGCTACCTGGCACGAAGTCGAAGAATACCTGCAGACATCGCGCGGCATTATCGTCCCCGTTGGCTCCACAGAACAGCACGGCCCCAACGGCCTGATCGGAACGGATCATCTCGACGCCGAGTTCATCGCCAAGGGCGTGGGCGACAAAATTGGCGCGATGGTCGCTCCGACGCTCGCCTATGGCATGTCGCAGCATCATCTGGGCTTCGCGGGCTCCGTGACGCTGCGCCCATCGACGATGATCGCCATGGTGGGCGACATCGTACGCTCCCTAGCCCGCAATGGATTTGAGCGCTTCTTTTTCATCAACGGACACGGCGGCAATATCGCGACCGTCACGGCTGCGTTCGACGAGGTCTACACGTCGCTGTCACTCCAGCCGAACGGCAAGCCTTCCCCGATACGCTGCCGAATGGTGATGTGGTCGGGCGGAACCCGCGCGACCGCCATCGCGGACGAGCTCTATCCCGGCGTCAACGGCTCGCATGCGACGGCGGCCGAGGTTTCGCTCGCACAGTTCTACCACCCGGAAGCGATCAAGCAGGCCCAGATGTCGCCCAAGGTCGCGCCCGCCAGCACCTCGTTCTTCGACTGCTTTGACTATCGCAGGCGCTACCCCGATGGCCGGATCGGCTCCGATCCGTCGTTATCGACACCGCAGCACGGTGAAAGGCTGTTTGCCGCTGCCGTCGAGGACATGGCCGACGCCTATCGTACATTCATGGCCTGAGCCACGAGCCATAGCCAAACACACGGCCCGGCGGCGCGAGGAAGCGCCGGGCCGTTCAGATGCAGCCGGCAGGCGGCTCTCGATCAGCCTGCAACGCCTGCCAGATTCGACAGCGAAGCCACCGGCACGACCGGAATGACGATGCGGGAGGCGCGCGCGCCGTCGCAGAACACCGTGTTGCGGGCGATCTGCCGCCGGCGCCCCTGCCCTTCCGGGTCGAACGTATTGGGGTTCACGTCGAATTTCGGGAAGTTCGAGGAGGAGATGTCGAGCCTGATCCGGTGCCCGGCCTTGAACAGCGCCGCCGTCGCGAAAGGTTCGATAGTGATCCGGAACGGGACCTCCCGCTCGATCGGCTCCGGCTTTTCCCAGGACTTGCGATAGCGGCAGCGGAAAATGCCGTCCGTCAGGTTGAGCGCGAAGCCGGTGGGATAATCCACTGAGGGCGGGTGCATATCGACCAGCTTGGCGGTGAAATCCGTGTCCGGCGCATCGGAGGCGACCCAGAGCTCGACCGTGATCGGCCCGATCACCGCCATGTCTTCCTCCAGCGGCAGGCTTTCGAAGGCGAGCACGTCGCGCCGGGCGATCAACGGCATGCCAGCATCGCGCGAGCCGAAGAAGCGCGGCCCCTCGCGCTGGTCGAAGCCGCCGCCCTCGAAGATCGGCTGGCCGCTGGTCAGCGCGCCGCCGATGGTCGGCACGGGATCGGCCGGATCGAAATCATAGGTCAGGGGCGCGGCGTCGGGAGCCGGCGCGTCGCGCGAGAGCCGGCCATTGCCGTGAATGTACCAGTCCTGCTGGTCGGTATCCGGCAGCGGCCAGTGCGAGGTCTCGATCCAGCGCCCGCCCTGGATGAGGCGCCCGTCGGCATCCCTCTCGCCCGAGCCGCCGCCCATCAGAAACAGGCGTAAGGTCGGGTCGGCCTCCAATCCGTTGGGCTCGTCCCGGAGCCAGCGATCGAACCAGCGCTTGCGGAAATCGAGCCAGTTCGTGCCGACATTGCCGTCGAAGGGCGCGGCCTCGCCGAAGGACGTGTCGCCGGCGAAGGTCGACTGGCGGTTGCCGTGCAGGCCGGCCCCCATGATGACGTTGAGATGCCGCCGACCGGAGGCACCGAGCCCCGCGAAATTGTCGAAGGTCGTCTTCACATAGACGTCGTACCAGCTCGACATCAGCAGGATCGGGATGTCGGGCACGGCGTCGTAGAAGCCCTCCAGCCAGAGGCCCGGCCGTTTCCATTCCGGGCCGAAGGTGCCGGCGCGCCATTGGTCGAGCAGATAGGTCTCGTATTCCGGCACCCAGCGCACCGGCGAGCGCCCCTCGCTCCACGGCATCACGCGGAACCAGGCATGCAGATCCTCCGCCGCGAGACCGGCGGCGACGACGGGGTCGGCGAGCGCGTCCGGGCTTTCCTGCGCCCGGTTATAGGCCCAGGTCGCCTGCTTCAATTCAAAGGCGCCGCCTTGGCGAATGCCGCACGAGAAGGCGTTCGAGAAGCCGCCGGAATCGAGGATCATGCAGGCGAGACCGGGGGGGGTCAGCGAGGCCAGCGCCGCCTGGGTATGGGCGGCATAGGACAGGCCCATCGTGCCGATCCGGCCATTGCACCAGGGCTGCCCGACGATCCAGGCGCAGGTATCGTAGCCGTCCTCGGCATCGGAGACGTATTTGACGAATTCGCCTTCCGAGCCATAGCGACCGCGGCAATCCTGATAGACCACCGCGTAGCCGGCGTGGACGAAATGCGCGGCGACGTCGGCGCGAGCCATCGGCTTGGCTTCGCCGCGGCCAATCTCGGAGCGCGAGCGCTCCGCCTTGCCATAGGGCGTGCGCTCCATCACGACCGGGAAAGGACCGGGAAGCGCCTGCCCATTTTGCGCCGGCAGATAGACATCCGTGGCCAGCCGAACGCCGTCGCGCATCGTCACCATGACGTCCTTCAGCGTGACGATGTCATGGCCGCTTTCCGGGGCAGGGGCCGGGCTCACGGCCTTCATCGATTGCGGGCTCACTTCGCCAGCCCCGCCCGCGCCGCGGTGGTGTCCTCGGCCATGTTGGCCTCAAAGGTGATGTTGGCCTTCGAGGCCCAGGCGATCTTCTGCCAGTAGAGCGGAATCACCGGCAGGTCGGCGAAGACAGTGCGGGCTGCGGCCTGGATGCCGGCGATCCGCTTGCTTTCGTCGAACTGTGTCAGCGCCTCGGCGAGCGCCTTGTCGAAGGCCGGGTTGGAATAGCGCGCCCGGTTGAAGCCGCCGGTGCCGGCCTTCGAATCCGCGGTCATGAACAGGTTGCGCATGCCCGGCCCCGCGGTCGGGGTCGTCGTGCCCAGCGAGAAGATGAAGGCGGAGAAGCTCTGCCGGCTCGCGGCGCTGGCATAGACGTTATAGGGCTGCGTCATCACGCCGTTCACCTTGATGCCGCCGCGCGAAAACATCTGGCCGATCGCCTGGGCGATGTCCTTGTCGCCGGCAAAACGGTCGTTCGAGGAGTGGATGGTGATACCGAAGCCGTCCTTCAGCCCGGCCTGCTGCAGCAGGGCCTTGGCGCCGGCAAGGTCATTGACGACCGGCTTGAGCGCGGGATCGAAACCGGCGACGCCTTCCGGCACGAGCTGGCCGGCCGGCACGCCCGCCCCGTTGAGCAGTCGCTCGACGATCGCCGGCACGTTGATCAGCTTGGCCAGCGCCTGCCGCACCCGCAGGTCCCGCAGCGGATTGGGCTTCAGCGGCTTGCCATCCTTGTCGGTGACGAAGGGGCTTTCCTCGCGCGCGGTGTCGAGGGCGAGATAGATCAGCCGGGCCGAGGGGATCGCATGCACCTTGATCCCCGCCGTCTTCTCCAGCACCGGCAGGTCGGCCGGCGGCACGCCGTCGATCAGGTCGACCGCGCCCGAGCGCAGCGCCGCGACGCGGGCCGCGTCATTGGCGATGAAGCGGATCGTCACGGTCTCGAAGGCGGGCTTCGGCCCCCAGTAGCCCTCGTTGCGTGTCAGGATGACGCGGTCGCCCGGCACCCATTCCTTGAACTTGTAGGGGCCGGAGCCGACGAGCCCGTCGCCCTTGTTGTAGTCCTGCAGGCTCTTGCCCTCGGCGGAGGCGCGCTCGAGGATGTAGACGAAGCCGATCCGCTCCATCAGGTCTGGCGTCGGCGCCTCGGTCTTCACCTCCAGCGTCGTGGCGTCGACCGGCTTGGCCGAGATCACGCCCGAGACGTTGTTGGAGAACGGCGCCGGGCTGTTGGGAACGTTGCGGGCGCGCTCCAGCGAGAAGGCGACATCATCGGCGGTGACCGGCTTGCCGCTCTGGAAGCGGGCATCCTTGCGCAGGTTGATCCGCCAGGTCGTCGGGTCGACCACCGCCCAGCTCTCGGCCAGGCTCGGCTGCATGCGCAGATGCGCGTCGGTCTCGACCAGCCGGTCGAATATCTGCATGGCGATGTTCTGGTTCGGCCCGGTGCGGGAGAACAGCGGGTCCATCGCCGAGGGCTCGCTCGCCGTGCCGATGACGAGGTCGGCGGCGTTGGCGAGGCCTGCGATGCCGAGCCAGGCGGCGCTGGCCAGCAAGGGCAGGAGCGCGGTGAGGCGGGGCTTGGCGGTCGTGCGAAGCTTGGAGGTCATGCGGTGTCTCCTCTTCAGGCGCTGCCGCCGGCCGTGAGCGATACGGCGGCGGCATTGAGATGGCAGGCGCTGAGATGTCCCTCAGCGATCGGTTCGAGAGGCGGCCGCGCCTGGGCGCAGGGCGTGAAGATGCGCGGGCAGCGCGGATGGAAGGCGCAGCCGGAGGGCGGATGCAGCGGCGAGGGAATTTCGCCGCGGATCGGGGTGAAGGCGCGCCGGCGCTCCTTCACCGAGGGCAATTCGCGTAGCAGGGCGGTGGTATAGGGATGGTTCGGCGCGGCGAAGAAGGCATCGGCCGGCGCGGTCTCGACCACGCGGCCGAGATACATGATCGCGACCCGGTCGCTGATATGCTTCACCACGCTGAGATCGTGGCTGATGAAGAGATAGGTCAGGCCGAGCTCCTCGCGCAGATCCATGAACAGGTTGATGACCTGGGCCTGGATCGAAACGTCGAGGGCCGAGACCGACTCGTCGCAGACGATCAGCCGCGGCTTGACCGCGAGCGCCCGGGCGATGCCGATGCGCTGGCGCTGGCCGCCGGAGAACTGGTGCGGATAGCGCTTGCGATAGGAGGGATCGAGGCCGACCTTCTCGAGCAACTCCGCCACATAATCGTCGACCTCGCCGGCCCGGACCAGGCCATGCACCCGCGGCGCCTCGCCCACCAGATCGACGACACGCTTGCGCGGATTGAGCGAGGACATCGGGTCCTGGAAGATCACCTGCACGGCCAGCCGCATCTCCAGCGCCTCGCTGCGCGAGAGCGAGGCGACGTCCTTGCCCTGCCAGAGGAGGGTACCCTCGGTCAGCGGCAGCAGCCCGGCCAGCAGGCGGCCGAGCGTGGACTTGCCGCAGCCGGATTCGCCGACGAGACCGAGAACCTCGCCCTGCCGGATGGCGATGTCGACGCCCTCGACGGCGTGGACGGTTTCCTCGGAGATGTTCGCGCCAAGGATACGAGCGAGCTTCTCCGCCGCGTCGAGGCCGCGCGAAAAGCGCCGGACAAGGCCGCGTCCTTCGATCAGGGCTCCGGTCATGCTGCGACTCCGGGCAAGAGCGGGTGGTGGCAGCGGAAGCTGTGGCTCACGCCCTGCGGCTTGGGTTCCTGCTGGCAGACTTCGCTCGCAGCGAAGCAGCGTGTCCGGAAGGCGCATCCGGCGGGCCGGGCCAATGGCGAAGGCGAGAGGCCTGGGATCGGGTGCAGCCTTGCGCCGCGCGCCGCATTGGCCGGCAGCGCCTCCATCAGGCCGCGCGTATAGGGATGGGCCGGCCGGTCGAGCACATCGTCGGTTACGCCGGTCTCGACGATGCGGCCGGCATACATCACCGCGATCCGGTCGGCGAGGCTGGCGACGACGCCGAGATCGTGGCTGATCCAGATCAGCGCCATGCCGAACTCGCTCGCCAGCCGGCGCACCTCGAACAGGATCTGGCCCTGGATGGTGACGTCGAGCGCGGTCGTCGGCTCGTCGGCGATGATCAGGTCGGGCTTGTGCAGCAGCGCGATCGCGATGGCGACGCGCTGACGCATGCCGCCCGAGAACTGGTGCGGATAGGCCTTCAGGCGTTCCTCGGGCGAGGGAATGCCGACGAGGCCGAGCGCATCGCGGGAGCGCTTGCGCGCCTCCTCCCGCGAGACCGCGTCATGGGCGAGCACCGCCTCGACCATCTGCGTCTCGATCGAGAGCACCGGGTTGAGCGTCATCATCGGGTCCTGGAAGATCATCGCGATCTTCTTGCCGCGCAGGCGCCTGAGCCGCTCGGTCGGGAGCCCGACGAGATCCTCGCCCTGGAACAGGATGCGCCCGCCCGCGACCCGCCCGGGCGGCTCGATCAGCCCGAGGATCGAGAAGCCGGTGATCGACTTGCCCGAGCCGGACTCGCCGACAAGTCCGAGGATTTCGCCACGATCGACGCTGAAGGAGACGCCATCCACGGCGCGGACGAGGCCGGCCGAACTGGCGAACTGGGTTTCGAGATTCTCGACGACGAGCACCGGGGTCATGGCTCAGCGCTCCGCGAGACGGGGGTTCAGCACCTCGCGCAGCCGGTCGCCGACGATGTTGATGCTGAAGACGAGGGTGAGCAGCAAGAGCCCGGGATAGACGCTGATCCAGTACTGGCCGGAGAGCAGCACCTGATAGCCGTTGGCGATCAGCAGCCCGAGCGAGGGCTGGGTGATCGGCAGGCCGATGCCGAGGAAGGACAGCGTCGCCTCGGCCGAGATCGCGTTCGCGACCTGGAGCGTGCCGATGACGATGAGCGGCGAGAGGCAGTTCGGCAGGAGATGGCCGAACAACATGCGCGGGCGGGAGAGGCCCAGCATTTTAGCTGCCTCGATATAGTCCTTGCCCTTCTCGACCAGGGCCGCGGCGCGGACGGCGCGGGCGAACATCGCCCATTGCACCAGCACCAGCGCGAAGATCACCTTGCCGACGCCCTGCCCGAGGATGGCGAGCAGCATCAGCGCGACGAGCAGGGTCGGAAAGCCCAGCATCAGGTCGACCAGCCGCATGATCACGGTGTCGACGCGCCCGCCGAAATAGGCGGCCGAGAGGCCGAGCACCGTGCCAACGACGAGCGCGACGAGACCGGCGAGGACGCCGACGAAGAGCGAGGTCCTGAGGCCGTAGATCATGGCCGAGAGCATGTCGCGGCCCTGTACGTCGGTGCCGAACCAGTAGGTCGCACCGCTCATGCTCTCCGCGCCGGGCGGCAGCTTCGAGTCCATGATGTCGAGCGTCGAGAGGTCGTAGGGGTCCTGCGGGGCCAGCGCCGGACCGAACACGGCGGTCAGGATCAGCAGGATGCAGACGACGGCGGCGATCGTCGCCTTCGGGCTCTTCAGGATGCCGGCGAGCGAGCGCGCCAGCAGGCTGTCGGCATCGGGGCGCAAGGCCGCGAACAGGGCGGGTTTCGCAAGAGCCATCAGTTGCGCCCCAGCCGGATGCGCGGATCCAGGATCGAGTAGAGCACGTCGACCGCGAAATTGAGCACGATGAAGAGGCTGACGACGACGAGCAGGTAGGCGACCACCACCGGCCGGTCGAGCCGCATGATCGAGTCGATCAGGAGCTTGCCGACGCCGGGCCAGGCGAAGATCGTCTCGGTGACGACGCCAAAGGCGATCAGCGAACCGATCTCCATGCCGATCACGGTGACGAGCGGGATCATGATCGTCTTCAGCACATGCACGAGTACGACCCGGCGTTCGGTCAGCCCCTTGGCGCGGGCGAACTTGACGAAGTCGAGCGGCATGGTCTCGCGCACGCCGGTCCGCGTCAGCCGGATCACCAGCGAGAGCTTAAACAAGGCGAGGTTGGTCGCCGGCAGGATCAGGTGGCGGATGCCCTCCCAGGAGGCGAAGCTGGTCTCGATGCCGAGGATCTGCCCGGTCGGCCCGCGCCCGCTGGAGGGCAGCCAGCCCAGCCAGACCGAGAAGATCATCACCAGCATCATGCCCTGCCAGAAATTCGGCAGGCTGAAGCCGAGGATCGAGCCGGTCATGATCGTCTCGTCGACGACGGAGCGCGGCTTCAGACCGGCGATCAGCCCGAGCGGGATGCCGATGACGAGCGCGATCAGGATCGCGACCAGCGCCAACTCCAGCGTCGCCGGCAGGCGCTCGAGGATCAGCGAGATCGAAGGCTGGTTGAAGACGAAGGAGCGGCCGAGATCGCCCTTGAGTGCATTGCCGAGAAAGGCGAGGAACTGCACCGGCAGCGGCTTGTCGAGGCCGAGCGAGGCCTCGACCTGGGCCCGTTCGGCCGGGGTGGCGTCGGGCGCGATCAGCATCTCCGCGGGATCGCCGATGGCATAGACCCCGACGAAGACGATGACGGCGGTCGCCGCCAGCACCAGCAGGCTCTGCATCAATCGTCGAATGACGAAGACGGTCATCGATGGCTCCCGGCTACGGCAGGGCGGCGTGATCGCCGTTCACCTGTCGCGCCGACCATGAGCGGCGCCGGAAGCCCCCGCAACCTTATGCGCAAAGCGCATCGGGCTATGTGCTGCCCTGCGCCTCCAGCCGGCTCTTCAGGATCTCGGTGAAGGCTTCCGCCGAGCGCGACATCGGTGCCCCCTTCAGCGTGACGATGCCGTAGGCACCGTGGATGCAGGGGCTGAACGGACGCTGCGCGATCGGCAGGTGCCGGTAGAGCCCGGCGATCAACTCGGGCACCACGGCGACGCCGAGCCCGCGGGCGACGAGCCCGCAAGTGGCCTCGACCGAATGCACCTCGATGCGCACGATCGGGAAGACCCCAGCGCGCCGCAACTGACGCTCGAAGGCGAGGCGCGCCGGCCGCTGGCGGCCGAGCATGATCAGGTGATGTCCCGACAGGTCGCGCGGCGTCAGGTTCGGTCGGTCGGCCAGCGGGTGTCCGGCGGGCATGATGCAGACCGACTCGGAGTGCACGATCTCGCGGGCCTCGAAGCCCTTGTTGCGCGGCGGCAGGCTGACGAAGCCGAGATCGGCGACGCGCGCCAGCACCATCTGCTCGATCGCATCGTAATGCCCCCCGATCAGCTCGACCGAGGCGTCATGGCGCTCCGCCAGATAGGTCTCGATCACCTCCGGCATCACGGTCGCGATGAAGGAATGCGGCACGGCCACCTTGAGGAAGCGCTGGCCGACAGTCCCGGCCCGCAGGTCCTCGGTATAGCGTTTCAGCCGCGCGACGAGCGAGGCCAGTTCACCGACCTCGTCCATCAGCGCGAAGGCCTCCGGCCGCGGCAGCAGGCGGCCGTTGCTGCGCTCGAACAGCTCGAAGCCCAGCTCCTCCTCAAGCTGCGTGAGCTGCCGGCTGACCGCCGATTGCGACAGGCCGAGCGTAACGGCACCGGCGGTGGTAGAGCCGCCGGCCATGACGGCGCGGAAGATTTCGATCTGCCGTATCTTCATCGATCGGAAGTCTCGCGATGTGTCGGTACCAGGTCGTCGACCAATGGCATGATCCAATATCGGATCACCCCTCCCCGCCAACACTTCTTTCCGGCGCCGGGCGACCGAGCCGCGGCAGGGAGACCGTGACGCGAAGACCGCCCTCCGCTCGGTTCTCCAGCACGACGCTCCCCTCATGCGATCCGACGACGGCCCGGGCGATGGTGAGGCCGAGCCCGGAGCCGCCGGTCTCGCGGCCGCGTGACTCTTCCAGCCGCACGAAGGGCAGGAAGGCGCGCTCCATGTCGGCCAGCGGGATGCCCGGTCCCTCGTCCTCGATCGTGACCACGACCTGCCCCCCGGTCTCGGCGATGCGGACCGCCGCCGCCGCGCCGTATTTGACCGCATTGCCGATGACGTTCGAGAAGGCCCGCTTCAGCGGCAGGACGCGGCCCAGGATCGGGGCCGAATTCAGGCCCGACAGGCTGACCTCATGCCCCTGGTCGAGATGCTCGTCGACGATGGTCTCGACGACAGAGGCGAGGTCGATCGGCCGGGCCGCCTCGCTCGACACGCCGGCGCGCAGATATTCCAGCGTCGAATCGATCATCTCCTCCATCTCGCTGAGATCGGCATCGATCAGGCGCCGCGTCGCGTCGTCGTCGAGCAGCTCGGAGCGCAAACGAAGCCGGGTGATCGGCGTGCGCAGGTCGTGCGAGACCGCGGCCATCGCCTGCATGCGCTCGGCGACGAGGCGCTGGATGCGCTCGCGCATGGTGTTGAAGGCGCGCGCGGCGCGGCGGACCTCGGCCGGGCCGTCTTCCGGCAGGAGCTGCGGCACCTGATCGAGGCTGAAGCGCTCTGCCGCCAGAGCGAGGTCGCGCAGCGGCCGGGTCGCCCAGCGCAGCAGCAGCAGCGCGACCACGACGATCCCGACGGCGAAGCAGATCATGATCGCGGTCAGGTTCCAGTCTAGATGCTGCGCGGCGCCAAGCGTCGACGACGAGAAATTGACCCAGCTCCCGTCTTCGAGCCGGATCGAGACCAGCATCAAATGCCGGTCGGTCACGGTCCCGCCGTCATCGGCCAGTCCGACACGGAAGGACTCGGCCGCGAGATCGGGAGCGAACTGCTTCAGTCGCTCTTCCATCTCGCGCGTCCGCTCGGTCGCCGGCACATTGCCGAGGACGAGGCTGACCTTGCTCCAATGGACTTCGAGGCTCGCGCTCGACAAATCATGCGCGACGCGGTCCCGCTCCGCACCATCCGGGATGCTGGCGATCGCGCGCTTGATCGAGACGATGCGCTCGGCGAGGCCGCCGTCGCGCCCGGCAGAGGCGAAGTTTTCGACGCCGACGCGGAAAGCCCAGTAGCCAAGCACGTGGAAAGCGAGCAACGCCGCGACCAGGATCAGGATCGCGCGGCTTGCCACGGTATCGGGCCAGAAACGTCCGGGCAGCCTCGTCAAGCGGTCAGTCCTTCGTCATGCCCGATCGTGGAGGCGAACATGTAGCCCGCGCCACGCACCGTCTTGATCAACTGGCCGCCGCTGGCATCGGCCTCGAGCTTGCGGCGCAGGCGGCTGATCTGGACGTCGATCGTCCGGTCGAACGGATCGTCGCTCATCCGGGCCTTGGCGAATTGCATCAGCGCCTCGCGCGACAGCACGCGGTTGGCATGTTCGACGAAGGCGACGAGCAGGTCGAACTCGCCGGTCGAGAGATCGATCAATGTCCCGGCCGGCGATTGCAGCTCCCGGCGCCTGAGGTCCATGCGCCAGCCGTCGAAGGTGACGAGCGTACTCGCCTGCGAGACGGCCGCGCCCTGCCCCGCCCGTGCCCGGCGCAGCAAGGCCCGGATGCGGGCCAGCAATTCGCGCGGACTGAACGGCTTGGTCACATAATCATCCGCCCCGCCTTCGAGGCCGGTGATGCGATCGCTCTCCTCGCCGCGGGCGGTCAGCATCACGATCGGGACATGGGAGGTCGCGCGCACGTCACGGCACAACTCGACGCCCGACCGTCCGGGCAGCATGAGGTCGAGCACGATCAGGTCGATGACGCTGTGCGCCAGCGCTTCCATCATCGCCCGGCCATCCGGCGCCCCGGTCACCTGGTAGCCGTGCCGCTGCAGGAAGCGCGCGACGAGGAGCCTGATCTGCGGATCGTCGTCCACCACCAGGATATGGCCGTGATCGTCGGCGATCGGCACGACAGGCGCCTGATCCATCTCGTGTTCTGCGTTTCCCGACATCACCATGCCGTGCGAGCGCCGGCTCTCCTCTGTGCGAACCGACCATAGCGCGTGCGCGGCCCGGCTGCCCGCATCGCTTTGAAACAATTTGTAACGGACGCCCGCGGATCGGCGTTGCTACCCCTGCTCCACCGCAACAGGGGAGCCGTGAGTCGTGAGATTGGTGAAGCTGCCGTTCTTGGGGGCGATCGGTCTGGCACTCGGTGCCTGCACGGTCTCCGCCATTCCAGACCATCTGGCCCGGCCGGCCGATCCGAATGCCCGCGTTCCCGCCGTCACCTATGGCAGCGTCACGGCCGGCGCCGCCAGCTTCCGCCCGGCCGAGCCCAGGGACTGGCGCGATCTCAACCGCCGGGTCGGGCCGAAATCATGACGCTGCCGAACAATCCTCTCGCCGCGCCCTCGGGCGCCACCATCCAGGGATCGGCCTTGACCTCATCTCCTGTTCCGAAGGCTAGCCGCCTGCTGCGCTGGACCCTGCTTGCCGGCGCCACCGCATTGCTGGGCGGCTGCGCGGGCTTCTCCGCCGATGGCGGCATGGGCGCAATCCAGACCGCGACCTATGCCGATATCGGCAAGGACGTGACCAAGATCGGTGACGATCAGGCCGCCCTCACCGCCAAGGGGCGCGTCGACCAGCTTCTGCGCAAGCCGTTGACGGCGGATGCCGCCGTGCAGGTCGCGCTGCTCAACAACCGCGGCTTGCAGGCTGCCTTCAACGAGCTCGGCATGGCCGAGGCGCAGATGGTCGCGGCGAGCCTCCCGCCCAACCCGCGCTTCGGCATTTCCAAGCTCTCCGGCCGCTTCGAGCTCGAGATCGAGCGCCAGATCGTCGGCAGCCTGCTGGCGCTAGCGACCTTGCCGGCACGGGCCGAGATCGCCCGCGACCGCTTCCAGACCGCACAGATGCGGACGGCCGAGACCGTGCTGAAGCTCGCAGCCGACACGCGCCGCCAGTACTATCGCGCGGCCGCCGCCAATGCGCAGGTCGCGTTCTATCAGGAGGCGAAAAGCTCCGCCGATGCGGCGTCCGAACTGTTCAAGCGGCTGGGCGAATCCGGCGGCGTCAACAAGATCGACCAGGCCCGCGAATTCGCTTTCGAGGCGGAACTGACCGTGCAGCTCGCGCAAGCGCGCCAGCAGCAGCGCCAGGAGCGCGAGCGCCTCGTCCGCCAGCTCGGGCTCTGGGGCGACGACCTGAAGTTCCGGGTCGGCAACCTGCCGCCCTTGCCGCGCCTGCAATCGGTCAAGGCGATCGAGGCCGAGGCCTTGCGCAAACGCGTCGACCTCCGGATCGCGCGGGCAGAGCTCGACACGCTCGCCAAGTCGCTGGGGCTCACCCAGGCGACGCGTTTCGTCGACGATGTCGACCTGCTCGGCCGGCGCACCTATGACCGCAGCCGCAGCATCAACGACCACGGCCATGTCGAGCGCGAATCCAGCCGCAGCCGCACGCTGGAACTCGAGATCGACATCCCGATCTACGATTTCGGCCAGTCCAAGGTCGCGCTCGCCGAGCAGACCTATATGCAGGCCGCCAACAAGCTGGCCGAGAAGGCGGTGAATATCCGCTCCGAGGCTCGCGAGGCCTACACCGCCTACCGCGCCAATTACGACATCACGCGCCAGTACCAGACCAACGTCCTGCCTTTGCGCAAGATCATCCAGGAGCAGTCGCTGCTGCAGTACAGCGGCATGCTCAACGACGTCACGGACCTGATCGCGGATGCCCGCAGCCGCATCCTCTCGAACGTCGCCGCGATCAATGCCCGCCGCGATTTCTGGATCGCCCATACCGATTTCAAGCACGCACTGATCGGCGGCGGCAGCGCGGGCGGCGGCTCGGCCACCGTGGCGGCGGCTGGCGGCGGCGATGCCGGCGGCGCAGGCCACTGAAGGAGCTGACGGACATGACATCCCTTTCCCGCAGAGGCTTCATCGGCTCGTCCGGGCTGGTACTGGCCGGCGCCGCAGCGGTCTCGGGCCGCAGCGCCTTCGCCGCGGTGCCGGAAGCGCCGACCATGACGGAGGCTACGACGCAGGCGCCGCTCGTGCCGACCACCGGGCCGGATTACCAGCCGGTCGCGACCCTCAACGGCTGGTCGCTGCCCTGGCGGATGAACGGCGACTGGAAGGAATTCCATCTCGTCGCCGAGCCGGTGGTGCGCGAACTCGCACCCGGCATGAAGGCCTATCTCTGGGGCTATAACGGCCAGTCGCCGGGGCCGACGATCGAGGCGGTCGAGGGCGACAAGGTTCGCATCTACGTCACCAACAAGCTGCCGGAGAGCACGGCCGTGCATTGGCACGGCCAGCGTCTGCCAAACGGCATGGACGGCGTCGGCGGGCTGACGCAGCCGCATATCCCCTCGGGCAAGACCTTCGTCTACGAGTTCGTGCTCCGGCGCTCCGGCACCTTCATGTACCACCCGCATTCGGACGAGATGGTCCAGATGGCGATGGGTATGATGGGCTTCTTCGTCGTCCATCCGAAGGACCCGGCCTTCCGCCGCGTCGACCGCGATTTCGTCTTCCTGCTCAACGCCTTCGACATCGAGCCCGGCTCCTATGTGCCGCGCGTCGCGGAGATGACCGAGTTCAACATGTGGTGCTGGAACAGCCGCGTGTTCCCGGGCATCGATCCTTTCGTCGTCGGCCTGAACGACAAGGTCCGGATCCGCTTCGGCAACCTGACCATGACCAACCACCCTGTCCACATGCACGGCTACGAGTTCAAGGTCTCCTGCACCGATGGCGGCTGGGTCGATCCGGCGGCGGCCTGGGACGAGGTCTCGATCGATGTCGCCGTCGGCCAGATGCGCGCCTTCGATTTCGTCGCCGACGAGCCGGGCGACTGGGCGATCCACTGCCACAAGTCGCATCACACGATGAATGCGATGGGGCATTCGGTGAAGAACTATATCGGCGTGGACAAGAAGGATCTGGCGAAACGCATCGCCAAGATCGCGCCGGGCTACATGCCGATGGGCTCCAACGGCATGGGCGAGATGGGATCGATGGAGATGCCCTTGCCCGACAATACCTTGCCGATGATGACCGGCTTCGCCCAGTTCGGCCCCGTCGAGATGGGCGGCATGTTCTCGGTGGTGAAGGTCCGCGATGGCCTGGCGAAGACCGACTACAAGGACCCCGGCTGGTTCAAGCATCCCGAGGGGACCGTCGCCTACGAGCTCAAGGGCGCAAAACTCGGCGAAGCGCCGCGCGCGACCTCGCCCGACAGCGGCGTCAAGGCCGCGGAATGGCGCGCCAAGGACCCGCGCAAGCCGAGCCCAGGGCCGGACGGCAAGCCCCGCCCCGCGACCAAGAAACCGCATTCCAACCACTGACACGCCACTTCGGCCAGGAGAGCCTCATGGGCACAGCAGCATCCAAGCTCGCCGCGATCGCGGTCATCCTCTCAGTCGGCGCGGCCTTGGCGGGTCCCGGCGGCGCCGGCCACGGCCACGGCGACGAGACCGCCTATGGCAAGGCGGGCGACCCGAAGAAGCCGGCCCGCATCGTCCAGGTCGTGATGAGCGAGCGCGACGGCAAGATGGCCTTCATCCCGGACCGGCTGGAGATCCGCCGCGGCGAGCAGATCCGCTTCCAGCTCCGCAACAACGGCGAACTCGACCATGAGCTGGTGCTGGCCACGCTGGAGGAGAACCTCAAGCATGCCGTCGAGATGCAGAAGAATCCCGACATGGAGCATGACGATCCGAACGCCAAGCGGCTCGCGCCGAAGAAGACCGGCGAGATCGTCTGGGCCTTCACCAAGGCGGGCGAGTTCGACTTCTCCTGCCTCATCCCCGGCCATCGGGAAGCCGGCATGACCGGCAAGATCATCGTCAAGTGAACGATTTCAGCGAAAGGAACCCGCCATGCTGAAGACCGCCGCCACCCTCGCCTTCCTCGTTGCCGCGCTGCCGGCCGCCGCCCAGTCGGTCAACGGCACCGTCACCAAGATCGACGAGGCCCAGGGCAAGCTCACCATCAATCACGGCCCGATCAAGAACCTCGACATGGATGCCATGACCATGGTGTTCCGGGCCGGCGACCCGGCGATGCTCAAGGGTCTCAAGGCCGGGACCAAGGTCAAGTTCGACGTCGACCGCGTCAACGGCCAGCTCACCGTCACCAAGCTCCAGCCCGCCAAATGACGCCCCCCGGACGAGACGGGCGCGTCCGGCGTGCCCGCCTCGCCCATACCATTCCGGTTATCCTCGGGGGGCTGGCGGCCGGCACCGCGGCCCTGGCCTCCGATGGCGATCTGCAAAAGGTCCTGCTCGAACTGGGCTGCCTCGAGCCGCGGATCGAGACCGTCCTGCAGCAGCGCGGCATCGTCGCCTACAGCGCCAATTGCCTCGGCTCCTCGCACAAGACGATCATCATCGTGTGCAGCGATGGCCGCTGCCGGCCGGGCGCCCCGGTCCGGGAGCGCGACCGCTAGGTTGTTCCACTTTGCTCCACCGCAAAGACAGTCCCGGCCGGGCCGCTACATCCCTTCGCGACGAAGCGGGAACATCCCATGACCCTGTCCGAAGTGACGCGCAACAAGGCGATCCTGACCATCCTCCTCCTTGCCGTCGTGGCAGCTGCGGCGGCGATCGCCGTCTTCGGCACCGGCCTCTTTCAGGTCATCCTGTTTTCCGCCTTCGCCCTGTCGGCAACGATCCTCTCGACCTTCCTCGTCGTCGCGCTGAACTAGGCGGCTTTCGACCAGCTCAAGGCAGGCATTCCCGCAAGACCCGGATCTGGTCCTCGACCCATTCGTCCGTCATCATCTCCAGCGGCGCGTTGAATGAGACGGCCATGTTGACGTCGTGCGGAGCCTGGCTCGGCCGGGGCAGCCCGATGCCGCCCTGCCCCGGAAAATAATACCCCATGTTGAGCGCGTAGCCGCGGCGCTGCGCATCGACGACCTGCCCGAGGATGACATCGCCGTCGACATGGCGTCCGGAGGGGTGCTTCAGATAGCGCTCGGCATTCGCCGCGAGTATCTGCTGGATCGCGGCATCCGATAGCAGCGACATCAGGGCGAGACTGCCCGCGCCGACGCCCATCGGCACGCGATAGCCCACGCCCATCGAGAACTGGCGCCGCGTCGAACGGCTGATCATCTCGGCGCAGACCGCGTCGACCCCGGATTGCACGATCAGATAGACGGTGAAGCCGGTCAGGCGCGCGAACTCGGTCATGCCGGGACGAACCTTCTCGACCTGCGGCTCGAGCCGCTCCTGCCGCCGCGCCAGCATCGGGACGGCCGAGCCAAGCCGGTAATGGCCATAGCGTCCCGTCGGCTCGGCGAACCCCTTCAGCAGGAGGGCGACGAGGCTGCGATGCGCCACCGACTTCGCGCAGCCCATGCGCTCGGCGATCTCCGCCAGGCTCAATCCTTCCGGCCCGACCTCGCCGAGCGCGAGGACGATATCCAGCGCTCGCTCGGCATTCGACGAGGAGCTGAGGGCCTTTTTCACATCAATAATTCCGATTATCAGAACAAATTATGGCACATCATATCGAATAGAGGAATTTGTTGACAAGAGCCGACTTCTCCGTTCCGCTGGGACTGCTGCCGGATCGTCGAGACGTCTAGGAGCGCCTCGTCATCCGGCTGCCAACAGCAGCCGCACCAGCCCCATCGCTGGTCGGACAATGCGGGGGCGAACCGGATGGTGTCATTCCTGGCGAGGCGTCTGGGCTTCGCCGTCGTCACATTGTTCAGCGTCCTGACGCTGGTCTTCCTGATCGTCCGGATCCTGCCGGGCGATCCCGTCCTGGTGATCCTCGGCGACCAGGCGAGCCCGGCCAGCGTCATCGCGCTGCGCCAGCGTCTCGGCCTCGACCAGTCGCTTCCCGTCCAGTACGGGCACTTCCTGCTCCAGGCCCTGCGTGGCGACCTCGGCACCTCGATGATCTCGGGCCGGCCGGTGACGGAGGAGATCCTCGCGGTCCTGCCCTATACGCTGGAACTGACCATCGCGGCCCTGATCCTCGGTGCCGCGCTCGGCATCCCCGCCGGCGTCTGGGCCGCGGTCCGGCGCAACCGGCTGCCCGATTACGTGCTGCGCCTGCTCTCGTTGCTGGGTCTCTCCCTGCCGGCCTTCGTCGCCGCGATCATCCTGCTGATGGTCTTCGCCATCCAGTTGCGCTGGTTCCCGGTGATCAGCGCCGGCGGCGCCGACACGCTGACCGAGCGCCTGCGGCAGATGGCGCTGCCGACCTTGGCGTTGGCGCTGATCATGATGGCCTACATCACCCGCGTGACCCGCTCGGCGATGCTGGAAGTGCTGAGCCAGGATTTCGTCCGCACGGCGCGAGCCAAGGGCGCCTCCGCCTCGGCCGTGATCTGGTCGCATGCCCTCGGCAACTGCCTGATCCCGATCACCACCGTCATCGGGCTCTATCTGGGCATCCTGATCGGCAATTCGGTTCTGACCGAGATCGTGTTCTCGCGCCCAGGCCTCGGCAAGCTGATCCTGACTGCGCTCAGCCAGCGCGACTACACGCTGCTGCAGGGGATGATCGTGGTCTACACGCTGATGGTCGTCGTCGTGAACCTGCTGACCGACCTGACCTACGGCTTTCTCGATCCGAGGGTGCAGTACAAATGAGCGAGATCGCCTCGGAAGCCGTTCGTCCCGCCACCCGCCAGAGCGCCTTCCGCGGCGTGCTGGCCCGGCTCAACCTCACGACCTGGGTCGGCGTCGCCATCGTCGTGCTGCTGGTGCTCGCCGCGATCTTCGCGCCCTATCTCGCGACGCATCCGCCGGCGAAGCAGAGCATCATGGACCAGCTCGCCCCACCCGGCGGCGGCTACCTGCTCGGTGCCGACCAGTTCGGCCGCGACATCTGGTCGAGGCTGCTCTTCGGCGCACGCTATTCCCTCACCATCGGCCTCTTCGCGATCCTGACGGCGCTGCTGATCGGCTCGCTGATCGGCATGACAGCGGGCTATCGCGGCGGGCGCACCGACATCCTGCTGATGCAGGTGATGGACGTCATCCTCGCCTTCCCCTCGCTGATCCTGGGCCTCGCGCTCGTCGCCCTGATGGGCGCGACGATGACCAATATCGTCATCGCCATCGCCTTCACCGCGACGCCCGCCTTCGCCCGGATCGCGCGCGCCGCCGTCATCGCCCAGCGCGACCGCGAATATGTCCAGGCCTGCCGCGCCATGGGCTTCTCGGGCGGGCGCATCCTGTTCCGCCACATCCTGCCGGCGATCCTGCCGGAGGTGATGGTGATGACCTCGCTCTGGATGGCGACGGCGGTGCGCACCGAAGCCTCGCTCGCCTTCATCGGCCTCGGTCTCGCCCCGCCGACGCCGACCTGGGGCGGCATGGTGCGCGAGGGCTTCGACAACATCCTGAGCGCGTTCCACCTCGCGCTCTTCCCGAGCCTCGCGATCCTGATCCTGGTGCTGGCCTTCAACCTGATCGGCGACGGCCTGCGCGACGCGATCGATCCCCGCCTGAAGGACGCCTCGTGATGGTCGGCAAGAAAGCAAGCGCCGAGAACACGAGCGGCAAGCCGGTCCTGTCGGTCAGCGGCCTGACGATCGCCTTCGGCCCCACCACCGTCGTGCATGATCTCGGCTTCGAGATCGCCGCCGGTGAGACGCTCGCGGTCGTCGGCGAATCCGGTTCGGGCAAGAGCGTGACCTCGCTCGCGATCATGGGCCTGCTGCCCGAGCGGATCGGACGGGCGAGCGGCTCGGTCAAGCTCGGCGACCGTGAATTGCTGACGCTCGGTGAAACCGAGATGCGCGGCGTGCGCGGCGGCCAGGTCAGCATGATCTTCCAGGAGCCGATGACCTCGCTGAACCCGGTCCAGCGCATCGGCGACCAGATCGGCGAGGCCATCCGCATCCACCGAGGCCTCAAGGGCGCGGAATTACGCGAGGCGGTGCTGGAGATGCTGCGCAAGGTGCGCATTCCTGATCCTGAGGAACGCATCGACAACTACCCGCACACCTTTTCCGGTGGGATGCGCCAGCGGGTGATGATCGCGATGGCGCTGGCCTGCAACCCGGCCCTGATCATCGCCGACGAGCCGACCACCGCGCTCGACGTCACCGTGCAGGCGCAGACGCTGGCGCTGCTCAAGGAACTGCAGCGCGAGACCGGCACGGCGATCCTGTTCATCACCCATGACATGGGCGTGGTCGCGGAAATCGCCGACCATGTCCTCGTCATGCGCCGCGGCCGCGCCATCGAGCAGGGCACGGTCCACGAGGTCTTCTCCAACCCGCGCGACGCCTATACCCGCAGCCTGATCGCAGCCGCGCCGAGCCTCGTCGGCAAGCTCGCGGACGGCACTATTCCCGCGCAAAACGTCGAGGGCGTGCCGCTCTCCTTCCGCGGCGACGCGCCGGTGCTGGAGGTGCGCGATCTCTCGGTCCGCTTCCCCTCGCGCGGCGGTCTGTTCGGCCGGCTCAAGGGCGAGGTCCATGCGGTCGAGCAGGTCTCCTTCGCCATCGGCAAGGGGGAGACGCTCGGCCTCGTCGGCGAGTCGGGCTCGGGCAAATCGACCATCGGCAAGGCGATCATCGATCTCGCGCCGCGCCATTCCGGCGGGATCACCGTCGCCGGCCGCCGGATCGACTATGCCGATCCACGCAGCCTCGCGAGCTTGCGCCGCGACGTGCAGATGATCTTCCAGGACCCGTTCGGATCGCTCGACACCCGCCAGAGCATCGGCTCGGCGATCATCGAGCCGATGCAGGTCCATGGCATCGCCTCCGGCAAGGAGGCGCGCTCCAGGATGGAATGGCTCTTGGAGCGTGTCGGGCTCGACCCGGCCCGCGCTACCAGCCTGCCGCATGAATTCTCCGGCGGCCAGCGCCAGCGCATCTGCATCGCCCGCGCGCTGGCGATGTCGCCGAAGCTGATCATCGCCGACGAGGCCGTCTCGGCGCTCGACGTGGCGATCAAGGCGCAGATCATCGACCTGATGATCGACCTCCAGAAGGAATTCGAGGTCTCCTATCTCTTCATCAGCCACGACATGGCGGCGGTCGAGCGCATCTGCGACCGCGTCGCGGTGATGTATTTCGGTGAGATCGTCGAGATCGGCGCGCGCGACGACGTCATCGGCCGGCCGGGCCACGGTTATACGCAGCGCCTCCTCTCCGCGATCCCGATCACCCATCCCGACCAGCGCGGCGGACGCCCGCCGCAGCGCGTCGACGCCACGCCGCCGCGCAGCCCGATGAAGCCCGTCGGCTACCGCCCGCCGCCGCAGAGCTGGGAGATGATGGCCGATGGCCATTTCATCCGCCGGGCCAGCTAGTCATCCAGGAGCCGGAACGCGAACCATGCACGCCATCGAGGAACTCGCCGCCTTCGTCGCCGACCACCCTGAAAGCGCCCTGCCGGCAGAAGCGCGGGAAAGCGCCTCGCTCCTGGTCGCCGACCTGATCGGGGCCACCGCCGCCGGTCTGGATTCGCGGCTGGCTATCGCCGCCCGCATTGCCGCCGAACAGCTCTACGGCTCCGGCCCGGCCGGTATCTGGCTCACCGGTACCAAGCTCAGCATCGCCGGCGCCGCCATGGCGAATGCCGCGGCGGCGAGTGCGCTCGACATCGATGACGGACATCGCGGCGCGGCCGGCCATGCCGGTGCGGGCATCATTCCGGCCGCCTTTGCCGTCGGCCAGGCGCTCGACGCCTCCGACGCGCACATCTTCGACGCGATTGCATTGGGCTACGATATCGCGCTCCGGGTCGCGACGTCTCGGCCGACACCGACCATCGAGACCTATAGCAGCGGCCGCTGGGTCAATTACGGCGTCGCCGCCGCGGCCGGGCGCCTGCTCGGCCTCGATGCCCCGGCGCTCGCCCATGCCATGGCCATCGCCGGCGCCGAAGGCCCGATCAGCTATCCCATGGGCACCTCGCTATACCAGGGCAGCACGGTGAAGGAGGTCATCCCGCCCGCCGTCGTCGCCGGCCTCACCGGCGCCTATCGGGCGCGTGCGGGCGCGACCGGCCCGCGCGACCTGCTCGACCGCGACGACCGCTTCACCCGCAGCGTGCTGACCGGCGGGCTAGGCGAGCGCTGGTGGCTGCAGGACTGCTATCTCAAGCCCTATGCCTGCTGCCGCTACATGCACGCCGCGGTCGATGCGATCCTGGCGCTGCGCGAGCCGGGCAAGCCGATCCTGTCGCTGCGCATCGAGACCTTCCCACGCGGGCTCGGCCTCGCCAACGAACGCGCCCCGCAGACGCTCGAAGGCGGGCAATACAGCTATTATTTCAGCTGCGCGTTGGCAGCGATCCATGGCGCCGCCGCCCTGCAGCCGGTCGACCCCGCCCATCTCCACGATCCGCAGGTGCTCGAACTCGCCGGCCGGATCGAGTTGTCCGCGCATGAGGATTTCGCGACCGCCTTCCCGAAGAGCACGCCCTGCCGCGTCATCATCGACCAGGGCGAGGGAGCGCGCAGCCTGACGGTGCCCTACCCGCTCGGCGACGTCGCCAATCCGATGAACCGCGCGCAGGTCACCGAGAAATTCCGGCGCATCGGCGCGGCAAGCGTCGCGCCCGACTGGCAGGACACGATCCTGGCCGCGCTCGGCGGGCTGACGAGCGATGGCTTCCGGCCTCTTTTCGCCGCGCTCGGGACACAGCCGGCGCGGCTGCGACTGGTTTCAACAGGGGAAGGCTAACAATGAAAAGCACCGCTTCGACCAAAGCCGGACTTCTCGCCGGCGTTCTCGGCTTCGGCCTGCTGGCATCGCTGCCGGCCTTCGCCGCGAAGACCGAACTGACCTTGGGCGCCGCCGCCGTCGATGTCGGCACGCTCGACCCGCATTATGCAAGCAGCACCTCGGACCGCATCCTCTCGGCCTGGATCTTCGGCGGGCTCGTGCGCTTCGCGCCCGGCTCGACCGACCCGGCCACGATCGAGGCCGATCTCGCCGAGAGCTGGCAGGCGAGCGACGACCGCCTGGTCTGGACCTTCAAGCTGCGCCCCGGCGTGAAATGGCAGCACGGCTATGGCGACGTCACGGCCGACGACGTGGTGTTCAGCCTCGACAAGGCGCGCGACGCGAAGCGCTCGGCCTTCGCCAGCGACTATGCCGCCTTCCAGAAGGTCGAGGCGGTCGATCCACAGACGGTCCGCATCACGCTGTCGAGCCGCGTGCCGAGCCTGCTCGGCCTGCTCACCAACTATGCCGGCGGCTTCATCATCTCGAAGAAGGCCTTCGAGGAGCGCGGCGAGAATTTCCGGCGCAACCCGGTCGGCTTCGGCCCCTTCGCGCTCGATGCGATCACGCCTGGCCAGGCCGTGACCTTCAAGGCGAACGACGCCTATTTCCGCGGCAAGCCCAAGCTCACCAAGATCACCTATCGCTTCCTCACCAATAATGCAGCGCGAGACCTCGCCTTCGTCGCTGGCGAGGTCGATGCCGCGACCGGCCTTGCCGACCAGCGCTGGCTGCAGCGCACGCTCGCCAATCCCGGCGTGGTCGTCGACAGCTTCGACCCGGCCGAGCTGACGACCCTCAGCGTCAACGTGACCAAGCCGCCCTTCGACAACATCAAGGTCCGGCAGGCCCTCGCCCATTCAATCGATGCGGCCAAGATCGCCCAGTATCGCGGCCCGCGCTTCACCCGTGCGGGCAAGTCGGCGATCCCCGCCAACAATCTCGGCTTCGACGAGAATGCCGGCGTCCTGCCGCCGGACCCGGCCAAGGCCAAGAAGCTGCTGGCCGAAGCCGGCTTCCCCAACGGCCTGACCGTCACCATGCTCGCCAGCCAGTTGCCGAGCCTGGAATCGACCGCGCAGATCATCCAGGGCCAGGTCGCGGAAGGCGGCATCACGCTCAATCTTCAGCCGGTCGAGCATGCCACCTGGCACCAGATGATCCGCAAGGACCTGAGCCCGCTCGTCATGTACGGCGCCGCGCGCTTCCCGATCGCGGACAATTACCTGACGCAGTTCTACCACTCGAAGAGCGCCATCGGGCAGCCCGGCCAAGTGACCAATTTCAGCCATTGCGACGTCGCCGACAAGCAGATCGAGGCAGCCCGCGGCGAGACCGACGCCAAGAAGCAGATCGCGCTGTGGCAGGAGGCGCAGAAGCTGATCATCACCAATGTCTGCGTCATCCCGATCACCGAGACCGGGCAGGTCTGGGCCCGCCGCGAGAAGCTCAAATGGGGTTTCGACCTCAAGGGCTCGATGTCGCTCGGCCCGCTCGTGACCGAACAGACGCATTTCGTCGACTGAACCACCCTTCGGCCGCGCCCCACCGGGCGCGGCCTCCCTCCATCCCAGACAAAGCCATGTCCAAGCTGACCTATCCGAAATACGCCAATCTCTGCGGCTGGACCGCGATGCTGCCCGCACGCACGCCCCGCGCCGCGCTGAACGACGACATCACCGTCGACTATGCCGTCGTCGGCGCCGGCTATACCGGCGTCGCGGCGGCCCGGCGCCTGCACGAGCTCGATCCGCAGGCGCGCATCGCCCTGATCGAGGCGACGACGGTCGGCGAAGGCTCCTCAGCCCGCAATTCGGGCTTCACCACCCCCGACGTGCTGCCGCGCACCGCTTCCATGGAAATGGCGGACAAGGCCCGCAACCAGAGCCGTTTGTTCACCGAAGCCTTCGAATGGCTGCAAGGCATCATCCGCGACAACGACATCGCCTGCGACATGCAGAAGGTCGGCTCGATCCGCGCCGCCGCGACCGAGGAGGGTGAAGCCACCCTGCGCAAGGTCGCCGAGGTCGCCCGGGCCAACAACCTCCAGCACACGGTCCTTGACCGGGCGGGCATCCGCGAGCGCATCGGCGCGGACTATTATCGCTACGGCCTGCACATGCACGACACCTGGCTGCTCCAGCCGGCGGCCTTGATCCGTGGCCTCGTCGATGCGCTCCCCGCGAACATCACGCTCTATGAGCAAAGCCCGGTCCGCGATATCAGGCGGGAAGATTCCGGCTGGCGCCTCGCCACCGAAGGCGGCAGCGTCCGCTGCCGGACGGTCGTGCTGGCCAATAACGGCTTCATTCCCCGGCTCGGCTACCTGAAATCGCGCATGGCGACGATCTTCACCTATGCCGCCGTCACCGAGGCGGTGAAGGAGACCGATATCGGACATCTCGGCCAGTCCCCGGCCTGGGGCCTGCTGCCCTCGCACCGGCTCGGCACGACCTTGCGCCGCATCGGCCGCGACCGGCTCATGGTCCGCTCGCTCTATGCCCATGATCAGGAGATCCCGCAGGCGACCGCCGTGCGCGCGTTGCGCGACCGCTTCCAGCGCCGCTGGCCGGAGCTGCGGCATGTCGATTTCGAATATGTCTGGGGCGGAACGACCGCCTTCACGATGAATGGCGCGCCCTGGTGGGGCAAACTCGAGGATGGGCTCTATGCCTCCGGCGGCTGCAATGGCAGCGGCCTCGCCAAGGGCACCATGCTCGGTCGCAGGCTCGCAGACCTGATCCGCGGCGTCGGCGACGCCAGGGAGGTCGAGACGATCATGGGCGAGGCGAGCTGGATCGCGCCCGAGCCCTTCCGCTCGATCGGCTTCCGCGTCATCTCGGCGCTGGAAAGCCGCAAGGCCGGGCTGGAGGCTTAGAGCTTATTGATTTCATGCGGAAACACCCCGTCATCCCGGGCTTGACCCGGAATCCATCGTAGAGCGCCGCGCCTCATGATGGATTCTGGATCGGCGCCGCTTCGCGGCTTGTCCAGAATGACGGCATGTGTCCGTGAAAAATGAAGCAAGCCTTTTGAAAGTGCCGGCGCCGGAACCCTCCGCGCCTCACCAGGTTTCCTTGACCGTCTCCATGGCGACATTGGTCGAGGTGTTCGCGACATGGGGCAGGTTCGAGATCTTCTCGCCCAGCACGGCCCGATAGCGCCTGATATCCGGCGTGCGGATCTTCAGGAGGTAGTCGAAGCGCCCCGCAATCATGTGGCACTCCTCGACCTCCCTGATCTTCTTGACCTCCTCGTTGAATTTCGAGAGTGCCTTTTCCGTGGTGTCGGACAGCTTCACCTCGGCGAAGGCGATGTGATCCAGCTTGAGCTTCGCCGGATTGAGCGTTGCCCGGAAGCCCTCGATATAGCCATCATCGACCAGCCGGCGGAACCGGATCTGGCAGGGTGTCTTCGACAGGCCGATCCGCGCGCCGAGCTCGGCGATCGAAATCCGGCCGTCCTCCCTGAGAACGTCGAGGATCTTGCGATCGAACGCGTCCAGATCGCCTTCAACAGGCGTTTCCTTAGGCTTCTTCACTTTCAATCTCCAAATCTGAAGTCCGAACGGACTGCATGATAGCGAAAATTGGACCACGCGAGAATCGTGCTCGTGATAAGCTCCCGCGCAAAGAACGGGAGAGGGTATCGCCCTCGGCCCGTCGCGCTCGAACCCGCCGGGACCCGCCATGAGCCAAGCCACCGCTGCCGCCGCCAACACCGCCACCAGCCCGGCGCCTTTCACGGGCTTCGCCCCGCCGATCCGCGAGCAGTCGGCGCTGCGCCAGGCGATCACCGCCGCCTATCGTCGCCCCGAAACGGAATGCCTGCCGCCCTTGCTGGCCGCGGCGAAGCTCACGCCGGCGGGCAAGCAGGAGATCGCCCACACGGGGCGCAAGCTGATCGAGGCGCTGCGGGCCAAGCACAAGGGCACCGGCGTCGAGGGTCTCGTTCAGGAATATTCGCTCTCCAGCCAGGAAGGCGTCGCGCTGATGTGTCTCGCCGAGGCGCTGCTGCGCATCCCGGACACCGCGACGCGCGATGCGCTGATCCGCGACAAGATCGCCGACGGCGACTGGAAGTCCCATGTCGGCGGCGGCAAGTCGCTCTTCGTCAATGCCGCGACCTGGGGCCTCGTTGTCACCGGCAAGCTGACCTCCACGGTCAATGACCGCAGCCTCGCCGCTGCCTTGACCCGCCTCATCGCGCGGGCCGGCGAGCCGGTGATCCGGCGCGGCGTCGACATGGCGATGCGGATGATGGGCGAGCAGTTCGTCACCGGCGAGACGATCGACGAGGCGCTGAAGCGCGCCCGGCCGCTCGAGGCGCGCGGCTTCCGCTATTCCTACGACATGCTCGGCGAGGCCGCGACGACCGCCGCCGATGCCGCGCGCTATTATCGCGACTACGAGAACGCGATCCATGCCATCGGCAGGGCCGCGAACGGGCGCGGCGTCTATGAAGGCCCGGGCATCTCGATCAAGCTCTCGGCGCTGCACCCGCGCTATAGCCGCGCCCAGGCCGGCCGCGTCATGGGCGAGTTGCTGCCGCTGGTGCGCGAACTCGCCCTGATCGCCAAGAGCTACGATATCGGTCTCAACATCGACGCCGAGGAAGCGGACCGGCTGGAGCTCTCGCTCGACCTGCTGGAGGCGCTGAGCTTCGATAATGCGCTGCAGGGTTGGAACGGTCTCGGCTTCGTGGTGCAGGCCTATGGCAAGCGCTGCCCCTTCGTGCTCGACTGGATCATCGATCTTGCCCGCCGTTCCGGCCGGCGCATGATGGTGCGTCTGGTCAAGGGCGCCTATTGGGATGCCGAGATCAAGCGCGCCCAGGTCGACGGGCTCGCCGATTTCCCGGTCTATACCCGCAAGGTCCATACCGACGTCGCCTATGTCGCCTGCGCCCGCAAATTGCTGGCGGCGCCCGATGCGATCTTCCCGCAATTCGCCACGCATAACGCGCAGACATTGGCGACGATCTATCACCTCGCCGGCACCGACTTCGCTGTCGGGAAGTACGAGTTCCAGTGCCTGCACGGCATGGGCGAGCCGCTCTATGACGAGGTTGTCGGCCAGGACAATCTCGACCGGCCCTGCCGCATCTATGCGCCGGTCGGCACGCATGAGACGCTGCTCGCCTATCTCGTGCGCCGCCTGCTCGAGAACGGCGCGAATTCCTCTTTCGTCAACCGCATCTCCGATCCGAAGGTGACGATCGATTCGCTCGTCGCTGATCCCGTCGATGTCGTCGAGGCGATGCCGGTGATCGGCATGCTGCATGACCAGATCGCGCTGCCGGAAAACCTCTACGGCGCCGATCGCACCAATTCGAAAGGCATCGACCTCTCCAACGAGGCGGCTTTGGCCGAGCTTGCCGACAATCTCGCGGCGACGGTCGGCCAGAATTGGCATGCCATGCCGCTGCTCGCGGACAACTCCACCGCCGGCACGACGCGGCCGATCCTGAACCCAGCCGATCATTCCGATGTCGTCGGACAGGTCACCGAGCTTGCGGTCGAGGATGCCGCCAAGATCGCCCGTCTCGCCGCCGAGGGCGGCAAGGCCTGGGCCGCCGTGCCCCCGGCCGAGCGCGCCGCCTGCCTCGACCGTGCCGCCGACATCATGCAGGCGCGCATTGAGACCCTGATGGGCATCGCCATGCGCGAAGCCGGCAAGTCCGCCGCCAATGCGATCAGCGAAGTGCGCGAGGCCATCGACTTCCTGCGCTACTATGCCGACCAGGCGCGCAAGACGCTCGGGCCGGCACATGCGCCGCTCGGACCGATCGTCTGCATCAGTCCGTGGAACTTTCCGCTGGCGATCTTCACGGGCCAAGTCGCTGCGGCGCTCGTCGCCGGCAATTCGGTGATGGCGAAGCCCGCCGGCGTCACGCCGATCATCGCCCATGAGAGCGTGAAGATCCTGCACGAGGCCGGCGTGCCGCGCGGTGCCTTGCAGTTCACGCCCGGCAGCGGACGTTTCGGTGCGGCGATGATCGCGGCACCGGAGACGGCCGGCGTGATGTTCACCGGCTCGACCGAGGTCGCGCGCGGCATCCAGGCGCAGTTGGCCCAGCGCCTCTCGGCCGAGGGCAAGCCGATCCCGCTGATCGCTGAGACCGGTGGCCAGAACGGCATGATCGTCGATTCCTCGGCGCTGGCCGAGCAGGTCGTCGCCGACGTCATCGCCTCGGCCTTCGACAGTGCTGGCCAGCGCTGCTCGGCGCTGCGCGTGCTCTGCCTGCAACAGGATATCGCCGACCGCACGCTCCACATGCTGCAGGGCGCGCTCAAGGAACTCACCATCGGCCGCACCGACAAACTCAGCGTCGATATCGGCCCGGTGATCAGCGAGGGTGCCCAGCGCGAGATTGACGAGCATGTCGCGCGCATGCGCGGTCTCGGCCGCAAGGTCGAGCAGCTTCCGCTGCCGGACGCCGCGGCCAAGGGCACCTTCGTGCCACCGACCATCGTCGAGCTGAAGAGTCTCTCCGACCTGAAGCGCGAGGTCTTCGGCCCCGTGCTCCACGTCATCCGCTATCAGCGCGACGATCTCGACAAGCTGATCGACGAGGTCAACGGCTCCGGCTACGGCCTGACCTTCGGCCTGCATACGCGGCTCGACGAGACGATCGCCCATGTCACCAGCCGCATCAAGGCGGGCAATCTCTACGTGAACCGCAACATCATCGGCGCGGTGGTCGGCGTGCAGCCCTTCGGCGGGCGCGGGCTGTCGGGCACGGGGCCGAAGGCGGGCGGGCCGCTCTATATCGGCCGGCTCGTGCGCAAGGCGCCGATCCCGCCGCAGCACAGCTCGATCCATACCGATCCGGCCTTGCTCGAATATGCCGCCTGGCTCTCGGGCAAGGGGCTGAACGCAGAAGCCAACACCGCCCGCGAGATCGGCGGCCACTCGGCGCTCGGTCTCCATGTCGAACTGGCCGGCCCGGTCGGCGAGCGCAATCTCTACGCGCTGCATCCGCGCGGCCGCATCCTGCTCGTGCCGCAGACCGAAGCTGGCCTCTACCAGCAGGTCGCGGCGGCGCTGGCAACCGGTAACCAGCTCGTCATCGACGCGGCTTCCGGGCTGAAGAGCGCGCTGTCGGGTCTGCCGGCGGCTGTCGAAGCCCGCGTCAGCTGGACCTCGGACTGGGAGGCCGATGGCCCGTTCTCGGGTGCGCTGGTCGAGGGCGACACCAAGCGGATCAGTGAGGTGAACCGCCGCATCGCCCAGCTCTCCGGCCCACTCGTGCTGGTGCAGGCGGCGAGCACGGAAGAACTCAAGCGCGATCCCGACGCCTATTGCCTGAACTGGCTGCTCGAGGAGGTCTCGACCTCGATCAACACCACGGCGGCCGGCGGCAATGCCAGCCTGATGACCATCGGCTGAGCCGAAGAATGCGCGTTCAGGCGCCTCCCTTGCGGATGGCGTCTGAACCTGCTCAAGGCTGTGCCGAAACACAGCATCAGGGGGAATTATGCAGGCCGATCGCGTCATCCAGACAGTCGAAGTCCATACCGGCGGCGAGCCGTTCCGGATCGTGACCAGCGGTTTGCCGCGCCTGCCCGGCAAGACGATCGTGCAGCGGCGCGATTGGGTGAAGACCCATATCGACGAGATCCGGCAGGCGCTGATCTTCGAGCCGCGCGGCCATGCCGACATGTATGCGGGCTATCTGACCGAGCCCGTCTCGCCCGAGGCCGATTTCGGCGTGATCTTCGTTCATAACGAGGGCTACAGCGACCATTGCGGCCACGGCGTCATCGCGCTCGCGACCGCGGCCGTCGAGCTCGGTTGGGTCAAGCGCACCGAGCCTGAGACGCGCGTCGGCATCGATGCACCCTGCGGCTTCATCGAGGCCTTCGTGACCTGGGACGGCAGGCGCGCCGCCAGCGTGCGCTTCGTCAACGTGCCCTCCTATCTCGTTCATCGCGACGTCACCGTAGAGACGCCGACCTATGGGCGCGTCACCGGCGATATCGCCTTCGGCGGCGCCTTCTATTTCTACACCGACGGCCGCCCCTTCGGCCTCGCGATCCGACGGGAGAATGCCGAGGCGCTGATCCGCTTCGGCGCCGAGGTGAAGATCGCCGCCAACAAGGCCTTCCCGGTCGTGCATCCGGAAATCCCGGAGCTGAACCATATCTACGGCACGATCATCGATGGTGATCCGCTCGATCCCAAGGCGACGCAGGCCAATTGCTGCATCTTCGCCGACCGGCAACTGGACCGCTCGCCGACCGGCTCCGGCACGGCCGGGCGCACCGCGCTGCTCCATGCCAAGGGGCTGCTCAAGCCGGACGAGCTTCTGGTCAACGAGTCCATCGTCGGCTCGATCATGACGGGCCGCGTCCTGCGGGAGACCAGGCTCGGAAAGATCGACGCCATCATCCCGGAAGTCTCGGGCAGCGCGCATATCTGCGGCCAGGCGACCTGGACCATCGACCGCGACGACCCGCTGCGGCACGGCTTCCTGCTGCGTTAGCGATGCCGGGCCATCAGCCGTTCAGCAGAAGCTCCACCAGCCGCTTGGTGCTGTTGACGTTGTATTTCCGAAGCAGCCGCGCACGATAAATATCGACGGTGCGCGGGCTGATATTCAGCGCCTTTGCAATCTCCTTGCCCGTCCTGCCGTCGATCAGCAGCGCGGCCACGTCCCGTTCGCGCGGGGTCAGCGACGTCCGCAGCGACTGGCCGTCGGATTCTGCCTTTCCGAGCTCGGAGAACACCCAGAGCGTGTGTTCATGGGCGTCGTCGGGCGTATAGGTGAACCCGCTGACCCTGACCCAGAACAGGTCGCCGTCGAGACGTCGCATCACGCGGTCGTCGGTGTAGCTGCGCTCGGCCGCCAGGCGCGTGCCGACCCGCTTGCCGGTCTCCTCGTAATCGGATTGCGTCGGATAGAGCCGCTCGAACGATTGGCCGACCAAACCGTCCATCGATCCGCGAAACATCCTGGCGAAGGCGTGGTTGCAGGCCAGGAGGGCACGACTGCGGCCGATGACCAGCCCAACCGGGGCATTCTCGAAAGCCAGCCGGAAATCCACATCCATCGCCGGTCGTCCCCGATCGCTCTCAGCCGACGAGCCGGCCGGACACTTAAGTGTCCGATACCTATAGGATTAAGTGAATAGGTAGCCTAGCCTCTCCAGGAAATAGGACAGGACCGATGAAACTCACCGATTTCAAAGCCCTCACCTTCGACTGCTACGGCACGCTGATCGACTGGGAAACCGGCATGTTCGAGGGGCTGAAGCCGCTCACCAGCCGGCTGGCCACGCCGCCGACGCGCGATCAGGTTCTGGAAGCGCATGCGCGCCATGAATCGTCGCAGCAATTGCAGACACCGGCGAAAATCTATCGGGACCTGCTGCCGATCGTCTACAAGCGCCTCGCCGAGGAATGGGGCCTGTCCGTTTCCTGGGAGGAGTGCGAGGCCTACGGGCACTCGGTCAAGAACTGGCCGGCCTTCCCCGATTCCGCCGAAGCGCTCCAGTATCTCAAGCGCCATTACAAGCTGGTGATCCTGTCGAATGTCGACAACGAGAGCTTCGCCGCCAGCAATGCGAAGCTCAAGGTTGCCTTCGACGCGATCTATACGGCCGAGGATATCGGCTCCTACAAGCCGTCGGAGCGCAATTTCGACTACATGCTCCGCAACCTGGAGACGCTGGGCATCCGAAAGGGCGAGGTCCTGCACACCGCCGAGAGCATGTTCCATGACCATGGCCCGGCGAACCGGCACGGCCTGGCCTCCTGCTGGATTTATCGCCGCCACGACAAGGACGGCTTCGGCGCGACCATGCACCCTGGCGACATGCCGCGATACGATTTCCGCTTCAACAGCATGGCCGACCTCGCCAAGGCGCACCGGGAAGCGCTCGGCGGCTGATCGCAGCACATCCCCCACAAGACCGGCCGGCACGAAAGCGTCTCAGCCCCCCTGCCCGGCCGCATCGTCCTGCGCTCGAAACCGGGGACCGCCGAACATCGCGTCCCCGGCTCCGCCCTCGACGATCTGCGGCAGCAGCGCCTTCCAGGCCTCGATCATGTCGGTGAAATAGCCGGGGTCCTGGCGCAGGACGGTCTGCACGCCCATGCCGCGCACCAGGCAGACCGTCAGGTTGAGGATGATGCGCGCCTCGCGGGCCGTGCGCTTCTCCGGGTTGCAGAACTCCACCCAGGTTGCATCGAGCGCCTCGTGGAACCGCTTCACGACCGGGATCATCCGCTCGCGCAGCTCGGCATCGTTGCGCGCCTCGGTGATCATCTCCAGCGACAGGTAGAAGAAGCGCCCGGAAAACAGCTCCCAGAGGAAACCGACGAAGCCTTCGAGGGAAAGCTCGCCCTTCTGGACACGCCGGGCGACGGCGCGGATGTCGGCGGTGCCGTCGTCGAGTAGGCGCTCCATCGCCGCCAGGATGATGTCCGCGCGGGCCGGGAAATGATAGAGCAGCGCCCCGCGCGACACCTGCGCACGCTCGGCGATCTCCTGCGTCGTCGCCGCGTGGTAGCCGACATCGTGGATGACATCGAGCGTAGCCCCGATCAGGCGCTCATAGGTCGCAACGCTGCGCGCCTGTTGCTGGCGCTCGGAGCGCGAGGCCGTCTTCATCTCTGCGCCCATCTGTCCGCTCCACACCCTGTTGGCTCACGGCGGCCAGGGTTTCGATGAAATAAAAACAATCTTGCCTGATTTTTTCAAGAGCATACCGTGCCCGGATCACGACGCGAATGCGCGCGCGGAGGGAGAGAACCATGGCTGATGACGACTACAAGAACAGGAGCTACGGCGAGATTCCGGTTGGCTTCGGCAAGAAGCCGGGCATCGTCGTCGTCGACTTCCAGACCGGCTTCACCGACGCCCGGTATCCGCTCGGGGGAGCACCGCTCGTCATGCGCGCGGTGGAGAACACCGCCAGGCTGCTGGAGGTCGCGCGCCGCTACAACGTGCCGGTCGCCAACTGCAACACGGCCTATATGAGCGAGCGCGAGATGCCGTACTGGAAGATCACCGCCGTGCGGGACACCTTCCGCCACGACCATCCCAGCTCCGCCTTCGATGCGCGCATCTACGACCCCGATTACGACCTGACGATCTGCAAGAAGGCGCCGTCGATCTTCTTCAACACCGGCGTCAGCGACTATTTCAACAAGGAGCGCGTCGACACGGTGATCGTCACCGGCTGCAACACCTCGGGCTGCATCCGCGCCACCTCGATCGACAGTTTCAGCTACCGCTACCGCACCATCGTGCCCGAGGATTGCGTCGGCGACATCGAGGAGCAGCCTCATCGCGACAACCTGCGCGATCTCGGCCGACGCTATGTCGACGTCTCCGATCTCAAGACCGTGCTGGCCTATCTGGAAGACTGGCACCGGCAGAACGCCGCCTGACCCGTTTTTGGGCCGCCCTGTCCTCGCCCGGATCGGTGACGCAGAGCCATCTGCGCCACCTAAAGCGGCCCGAGATCGCGCACGATCAGGTTGTAGAGCGCCTGTGCGGCCGGGGTCAGCGTCTCGCCCCGCCTCCGGATCAGCGAGACCGGCCGGTCGACGATCGGGTCCACCAGCGGAATCTGCGCGAGATCGGGACGCAGGTTCTCCACGAGCGACTCGACCAGGATGGCGATGCCGAGCCCTTCCGAGGCTAGTCCGATCGCGCTGGAGAAATACTCGACCACGAACTTGGTCTTCACCTCGATGCCGGAGCGCGAGAGCTGCGCTTCCATCAGCAGCCGGTTGCCGCTGCTGCCGCCGAGCGTGATCAGGTCCTGGCCGGCGAGGTCCGCCCAGGCGATGGTCTCGCGCCCGGCCAGCGGATGGTCGTTGCGGCAATAGACCACGAAGGGATCGCGGACCAGGATCTCGTTATGCAGGTCCTGCTGGTTCGGCGGCTGGACATGCAGGCCGAACTCGGCCTGGCGCCGCCGCACCGCCTCGATCACGAGCGTGCTGGTCCGGTCGAGGATTTCGACGCGGTTGTTGGGATGGCGCGTGGCATAGCTCCGCAGGATGCGTGGCAGGCGCCCATACATCAGCGAGGGGACCGAGGCGATCGTGATGTCGCCGGTCGAGAAGCGCGACATCGTCTTCAGCCGCTCGAACGACCGGTCGACGGCGTCGACCATTCGCTGGGCTTCCGGCAGGAACTCGCGGCCGATGCTGGTCAGCGCGACGGTGCGCGTCGTTCGGTCGATCAGCTTCAACCCGACATGGGCTTCGAGCCGCTGGATGCGCCGCGTCAGGCCGGTCTGCGTGACGTGCAGCTTCTCGGCCGCCTTGTTGAAGCTGCCGAGCTCCGCGATCTGGATGAAGGTCTCGATGCCGTCGATCGGATGTTTCATGACAAAAGATCATTGATATATGTCATTATTTCAGCATACGAGCCTCGCCGCCTTGGTCAATAGTGTTCCCGAAAGGCGCCCAACCGTTGCGAAGCGGGATGCGAGGCAGCCGTGAGGAAACGCAGAGATGACCGATACCAGTGCCCGCACTCGCGGCAGGCGCGTGCTCGTCACGCATGACCGTTTGGCCGAGAACGCCATCGAGCTTCTCAACGCGCATGACGTCGACGTCTTCTTCTCGCCGGCCTACGCGCCGAGCGAGCAGGTGGCGCAGCGTGCAGCCGAGTTGCAGGTCGATGCCCTGATCGTCCGCCAGGGCCGCGTCGACGAGGCGATCATCGCCGCCTCCCCCCGTCTGAAGGTCATCGCCAAGCACGGCGTCGGCGTCGACAATATCGACCTGCAGGCGGCCGCCGCGCGCGACATCCCCGTCATCCGCGCTATGGGCTCGAACTCGCGCGCCGTCGCCGAACACACCATTGCGCTGGCCCTGACCCTGCTGAAGGACATCCCGCGCCTCGACGCAGCCGTGAAGGCCGGCACCTGGCCGAAGCCGAGCTTCATCGGGCGCGACATCATCGGCACCGTCATCGGCCTCGTCGGCTTCGGCTCGATCGGCCAGCATGTCGCCCGGATGGCGCAGGGTCTCGGCATGTCCGTCCTGCTGCACGATCCCCATGCCCGCGAGGCCATCGCGCAGTTCGGTAGGGATTGCGAACGCGATCTCGACAGCCTCATTGCGGAAGCCGACATCGTCAGCCTGCATTGCCCGCTGACCAACGCCACGCGCGATCTCCTGGATGCGCGCCGCTTCGGCCTGATGAAGCCGAACGCCCTCGTCGTGAACACGGCGCGCGGCGCCCTGATCAACGAGGCGGCGCTGGCTGCCGCGCTGCTGGAAGGCCGGATCGCCGGCGCGGCCCTCGACAGCTTCACGGTCGAGCCACCGGCTCCGGACAGCCCGCTCTGGGCGCTGCCCAACCTGATCGCCACCCCGCATATCGCCGGCGTGACCGCGGGATCGGCCAAGACCATGGCCGAGATCGCCGCCCGGCACGTCATCGCCGTGCTCGATGGAGAAGAGCCGGATGCGGCCAGCCTCGCGAGGTTGACCGAACTCGCAGCCTGAAGATCCGGACCAGATACCGGACGACAAACAAGCAAACGGGAGGAAACACCATGAAGGTTGTCTACAAGGCGCTCGCAGCGCTGGCCCTGACGGCGCTCGCGACGACGGCCTCAGCGCAGCAATATCCGGAGAAGCCGATCCGCCTCGTCATTCCGTTCCCGCCCGGCGGCGGCACGGACGTCGTCGCGCGCGTCATCGCCCAGAAGCTCGGCGAAAGCACGGGCTGGACGCTGGTCGCAGACAACAAGCCGGGCAGCGGCGGCAGCGTCGGCCTGAGCCTCGCCGGCAAGGCGGCTCCGGACGGCTACACCATCGTCCTCGCGCAGAACGCCAACCTCGTCATCAACCCGATCCTCGGCAAGGCCAATTACGACCCGATCAAGGATTTCGCGCCGATCGGTCTCGTCGCCTCCGCGCCGCAGGTCCTCGTCGTCGCCAAGGATTCGCCGATCAAGACCGTCGAAGACCTGATCGCCGCCGCGAAAGCCAAGGACGGCAAACTGACCTTCGCCTCCCCCGGCGTCGGGACCAGCTCGCATCTGGCCGGCGAACTCATCCAGCAGATCGCGGGCGTCAAGTTCCGCCACGTTCCCTACAAGGGCGCGGCCCAGGCCCTGCCGGACCTGCTCGGCGGCCGCGTCGAGATCTACATCTCCTCGGTCCCCTCGGCGATGGTGCAGATCAAGGAAGGCGTGTTGCGCCCGATCGCGGTCTTCGCGACCAAGCGCGATGCCGACCTGCCGGATGTCCCGACCTTCGAGGAGAAGGGCCTGAAGAATTCCGAGGCCGTGACCTGGTGGGGCCTGGCGGCGCCGGCGGGTGTGCCAGCGCCGGTCGTCGCGCGCATCAATACCGAACTCAACAAGGCGCTCCAGCAGCCCGACACCAAGGCCAAGCTGCGCTCGGCCGGCGCCGAGGCGCTCGGCGGCAGCAGCGAGGAGTTCGGCGCGCTGATCAAGTCCGACATGCCGAAATGGACAGCGGTCATCAAGGCGGCCGACGTGAAGGTCGCCGACTGAGCCGATGACGCTGGCCGGGAGACCGCGCTTGAAGGCGGCGGCCTCCCGGCACGACCCATGCCCATCCTGAAAGCCTGTGTCCCGGCGGCGCCCAAGTTGCGCCGCCCGGCATCACGTCGGATATCGGCCATGAAAACCAGCATCTTCAAGAACCAGGACGCGCTTGCCGGCCTGCTGTTCATGGGGCTCGGCGCGCTCGGCTTCGCGATCGCGCTCGGCTACAAGTTCGGCACCACGATCGACATGGGGCCGGGCTATTTCCCGCGCATCCTCAGCCTCGTCCTGATCGGCTTCGGCATCGTCACCTTCATCAAGGGGCTGCGCACCTGCATGCCGGTCGAAGGTGGTTGGGCCTGGCTGCCGCTCCTCCTGCTGAGCGCCTCGCTCCTGCTTTTCGGCTTCCTGCTCGAACGTGTCGGCCTCGTGCCGGCGCTCGCCGCCCTGTTCTTCGTCTCGGCCCGTGCCGGCCATGAGTTCAAGGCGCTGGAAGTGCTCGTCCTTACGGCCGTGATGGCCGTCTTCGCCGCCGCCGTCTTCGTCTGGGGGCTGAAGCTGCCCTACAGTCTGTTCGCCTGGAATTTCTGAGCCATGGAGATCATCGATCACTTCGTGCTCGGCTTCGGCGTCGCCCTGTCGCTGCAAAACCTGGCCTATTGCTTCCTCGGCGTGCTGCTCGGCACCCTGATCGGCGTGCTGCCGGGTGTCGGCCCGCTGGTGACGATCTCGATGCTGCTGCCGATCACCTTCGGCCTGCCGCCGGTCTCGGCCGTCATCATGCTCTCAGGCATCTATTACGGCGCGCAATATGGCGGCTCGACCACGGCGATCCTGGTCAACCTGCCGGGCGAGACCTCGTCGGCCGTCACCTGCCTCGACGGCTACCAGATGGCGCGCCGTGGCCGGGCCGGCGCCGCGCTCGCGATCGCCGCCCTCTCCTCCTTCGTCGCCGGCTGCATCGGCACGCTCTTGATCGTCGCGCTCGGCGTGCCGCTCGCCTCCTGGGCCTTGCGCTTCGGCGCCGAGGACTACTTCGCCCTGATGGTGCTCGGCCTGATCGCGGCCTCGGTGCTGAGCCATGGCGACATGGTCAAGGCGCTCGCCATGGTCGTGGTCGGCCTGTTGATCGGCCTCGTCGGCACCGACGTGAACTCCGGCATCGAGCGCTACACTTTCGGCCTGCCCGAGCTTGCCGACGGCATCGGCTTCACCGTGCTCGCCGTCGGCATGTTCGCGATCTCCGAGGTCGTCCTCAACCTGGAGCAGAAGGAGGCGCGCGAAGTCTTCACGAAAAACGTCGGCGGTCTGATGCCGCGCTGGAGCGACCTGAAGGCCTCGTTCCTGCCGACCTTGCGCGGCACCGCCATCGGCGCCTTCTTCGGCATCCTGCCCGGCACCGGTCCGTCGATCTCCTCCTTCTCCGCCTATATGCTCGAGAAGAAGCTGGCGAAGGACCCCTCCCGCTTCGGCCAGGGAGCCGTCGAGGGCGTCGCCGCGCCGGAAGCCGCCAACAACGCGGCAGCGCAGACCGCCTTCATCCCGACCCTGACGCTGGGCATCCCCGGCAGCGCCACCATGGCGCTGATCCTCGGCGCGTTGATCATGAACGGTGTCCAGCCCGGCCCGACCGTGATGGCGCGCAATCCGGAGCTGTTCTGGGGCGTCATCGCCAGCATGTTCATCGGCAATGCCCTGCTCGTCGCACTGAACCTGCCGCTCGTCGGCCTCTGGGTGCGGCTGCTCAGCATTCCCTATCGCTGGCTGTTCCCATCGATCGTGATGTTCTGCGCGCTCGGCAATTACAGCCTGAACAACAGCGCGATCGACGTCTATCTCTGCGCCGCGATCGGCGTGCTCGGCTATGTCTTGGCCAAGCTGAAATGCCCGCCTGCGCCGCTGGTGCTGGGCTATGTGCTCGGCCCGATGATGGAAGAGAACATCCGCCGGGCGCTGCTCCTCTCGGAAGGCGATCTCTCGATCTTCGTGAAGAGCCCGATCAGCCTGACCTTCCTCACCCTCTCGCTGCTGCTGCTCGTCAGCATGGCCCTGCCCGCCATCCGCCGCGGCAAGGCCCGCGTCGATCAGGAGGAGGCCGGCGCGACCTGAGCGCGCCGGCACGACCCGCCCCTCGCAAAACCCTCATCTCCCTGCCGCTGCACCGTCCGGTTCGCCGCGCCAGCCAGCCATGACAACCAAGGACGTCCCATGATCGGATTTCGCATCCTCAAGCGCCGCCGCCAGGTCGAGGCCGAGCTCGTCCAGCGCTTCCGCACGGTCCCGGTCGCCAATGTCAGCGATTCCATGTCGCGCATGACGGCGGGCGGGGCCTCGCTGCGGCCGCTGCATCGCGGCGGCGTGATGGCGGGTCCCGCGCTCACGGTGAAGACGCGGCCGGGCGACAACCTGATGATCCACAAGGCGCTCGATCTCGCCGTGCCCGGCGACGTCGTCGTCGTCGACGGCGGCGGCGACCTCACCAATGCACTGATCGGCGAATTGATGATCGCCCATGCCCGCACGCGCGGCATCGCCGGCATCGTGCTCTACGGCGCCGTGCGCGATTGCGCCTGGATTCGTGAGAACGATCTGCCGATCTATGCCGCCGGCATCAGCCATCGCGGCCCCTACAAGGACGGTCCCGGCGAGATCAACCTCCCGATCGCGATCGAGGGCATGGTGATCGAGCCCGGCGACCTCGTCATCGGCGACGATGACGGCATTCTCTGCGTGCCCTTCGATCAGGCCGAGGCGATCTATGCCGCCGCGCACAAGAAGCACGCGATGGAGGAGAAGAAGATGCAGGCGATCCTGGAAGGCCGGGACGATCGCAGCTGGATCGACGCCACGCTGACGCGGCTCGGCTGCGCCATCGAGACCTGACCGTACCCGTACCGCCGAAGCGGCGCGCTGCTGAATCCACAGGGTACGGCAAGCCCGCCAACCAGCGGGCTTTACTCGATGGCGGTGCCACCAGGCCGCTCTCCGCCTTCGGCTCGGCTTGCCAGCCGATCCGAAGGATGGGAACGCGAATCAGTCCAGCGCCGCCGAGCGCCAGGAACACTCGAAATTAACGCCAAAGATTCAATTAACATATTGAATATTATACAAAATTGGCGCGCTTGCCGCGCTCGAATCCTCAGCTATGCTGGAGCAAGGCAAAACTTTGGGAGGGGTTATGCTGTTCTGGTCGATGATCATCTGGCTGGCTTGCGCCGCCATCTTTCTCGAGCTGGTCGAGCGCGCTCCGGCCATCGACAACTAGAGCTTCCTTGAGACTTGGGGATAGGCGGCACACCCGTCACGCGCACCGGTGCGACGGGCCGGCAGCGGTCGTCCCCGCCCCGGCCCGCTAGCATTCAGGACGCCCCGGCTGCCGCGAAGGCCTGCCCGACGATGCGGCGCGCATCCTCCTGGATCGCGGCGAGATGCGCCTCGTCCCGGAAGCTCTCCGCATAGATCTTGTAGACCTCCTCGGTGCCCGACGGACGCGCCGCGAACCAGCCGTCTGCCGCGGTCACCTTGACGCCGCCGATCGCGGCGCCATTGCCCGGGGCGTTGCTCAGGATCGCCGTGATCGGCTGGCCCGCGAGTTCCTTCGTCGCGATCTGCTCGGCCGACAGGCTCTTGAGAACGGCCTTCTGGCTCGCGCTCGCCGGCGCATCGACGCGCGCATAGTGGGGCTCGCCCAGCTCCGCGGTCAGCTTGCTGTAGAGCACGCCGGGGTCGCTGCCGGTCTTCGCCGTGATCTCGGCGGCGAGCAGGCCGAGGATGATGCCGTCCTTGTCGGTGGTCCAGGCCGAGCCGTCCATGCGCAGGAAGGAGGCGCCGGCGCTCTCCTCGCCGGCAAAGCCGAAGCCGCCCGAGATCAGCCCGTCGACAAACCATTTGAAGCCGACGGGAACCTCGACGAGGCGCCTCCCGAGCTTGGCCGCGACGCGGTCGATGATCGCGCTCGACACCGCCGTCTTGCCGATCGCCGCATCCGCCCGCCAGCCCGGCCGGTTGGCGAAGAGATAGGCGCTCGCCGCCGCGAGGTAATGGTTCGGATTCATCAGCCCGCTGCTGCGCGTCACGATGCCGTGCCGGTCGGCATCGGTATCGTTGGCGAAGGCGATGTCGAAGCGGTCGCGCATGCCGATCAGGCTCGCCATCGCATAGGGCGAGGAGCAATCCATCCTGATCTTGCCGTCCCAGTCGGCCGTCATGAAGCCGAAGGCCGGATCGACCTCCTTGCTGACGATCCTCGCGTTCAGCCCGTAGCGGTCGATGATCGGCTGGTAGTAGTCGAGCCCCGCCCCGCCGAGCGGATCGATGCCGATCACGACACCGGCCTGCCGGATCGCCTCCATGTCCACGACGCTGGCGAGGTCCGAGACATAGCCGGTGATGTAGTCGTGCCGGTGGACATGCTCGCTCTTCAGCGCCTTGTCGTAGGGCATGCGCAGGATGCCGGCGAGCTTCTCGACGAGGAAGGCGTTGGCGCGTTTCTCGACCCAGCCGGTTGCATCGGTATCGGCCGGTCCGCCATGCGGGGGATTGTATTTCAGGCCGCCATCGGCCGGCGGGTTGTGCGAGGGCGAGATCACGACGCCGTCGGCGAGCCCGGCGGTCCGGCCCCGGTTATGCGTGATGATGGCATGCGAGATCACCGGAGTCGGCGTGAAGCCGAGCTTCTCGTCGATGATCGTCGCGACGCCATTCGCGGCGAAGACCTCCAGCACCGTCTCGAAGGCATTGCGTGAAAGCGCATGGCTATCGATGCCGAGGAAGAGCGGCCCGTCGATCCCCTGCTCGCGGCGATAGAGGCAGATCGCCTGGGCGATGGCGAGGATATGCGCCTCGTTGAAAGAGCGCAGCAGCGCCGAACCGCGATGGCCGGAGGTGCCGAAGGCGACTTGCTGCGAACGCTGTGAGGGATCGGGCTGCTCGTAATAGGCTTTCGTGAGGGCCGCTACGTCGACGAGTTGGCCGGGCTCGAGCCGCTTGCCGGCCAGGGGACTCACGGAATCGCTCATGTAGGCTCTCGTTCTAGGCACGTCAGGATGCGACATCTCTTATAGACGCCCGCATGAACAGAGTTGCAACGGAATGCGACAGGTTCGCGGCACGCCGCAGCCGGGGATTCCCGACGTCGCATCGTCACTACCCTTGCGGAACCGCTTTTTTTCTCGCGCATGTCGCAAAGGCGGGCTAGTACGCGCCCCTGCGCTATCGTCTCGCGCGACAGGAGTTACCGATGAAGATCGTGATGGTAGGCTCTGGCTATGTCGGGCTTGTCTCGGGCGCCTGCTTTGCGGATTTCGGGCACGAGGTGGTCTGCGTCGACAAGGTCGAGAGCAAGGTGGCGGCGCTGCAGCGCGGCGAGATCCCGATCTTCGAGCCCGGCCTGTCGGAGCTGGTGCGGACGAATGCGGCGGCAGGCCGCCTGTCCTTCACCACCGATCTGGCCGGGCCGGTGGCGGAGGCCGATGCGGTCTTCATCGCGGTCGGCACGCCCTCGCGCCGCGGCGACGGCTTCGCCGACCTGTCCTATGTCTATGCCGCGACCCGCGAGATCGCCGGGGCGATCCGCGGCTATACCGTAATCGTGACCAAGTCGACGGTTCCGGTCGGCACCGGCGACGAGGTCGAGCGCATCATCCGCGAGCTCAGGCCCGATGCCGAGTTCGCCGTGGTCTCCAATCCCGAGTTCCTGCGCGAGGGCGCGGCGATCGAGGATTTCAAGCGGCCGGACCGCATCGTCGTCGGCACCGATGACGAGCGGGCGCGGACCGTGATGGCCGATATCTACCGGCCGCTCTATCTCAACAACGCGCCGATCCTGAACACCGGCCGGCGCACGGCGGAATTGACCAAATACGCGGCCAACGCCTTCCTGGCGACGAAGATCACCTTCATCAACGAGATCGCCGATCTCTGCGAGCAGGTCGGCGCCAATGTCCAGGACGTCGCGCGCGGCATGGGGCTCGACAACCGCATCGGCGGCAAGTTCCTGCATGCCGGGCCGGGCTATGGCGGCTCCTGCTTCCCGAAGGATACGCTGGCCCTGATCAAGACGGCGCAGGATTACGGCACGCCTTCGCGCATCGTCGAGACGGTCGCGGCGGTGAACGACCAGCGCAAGCGGGCGATGGGGCGCAAGGTGATCGCGGCCTGCGGCGGCTCGGTCCGGGGCAAGACGATCGCCGTGCTCGGCCTGACCTTCAAGCCGAACACCGACGACATGCGCGACGCGCCCTCGATTTCGGTGATCACGGCGCTGATGGATGGCGGCGCCACGATCCGCGCCTATGACCCGGAGGGGATGGAACAGGCGAAGGCGGTGCTGCCGACCGGCGTGACCTATTGCGGCGACGCCTATGAATGCGTCGCGGGCGCCGACGCCGCGGTCATCGTGACCGAGTGGAACATCTTCCGGGCGCTCGATCTCGACCGCGTCAAGGCCGCCATGGCCGCCCCCGTCCTCGTCGACCTCCGCAATGTCTACCGCGCCGAGCAGGTCAGGGCCAAGGGCTTCTCCTATGCCGATGTCGGAAGGGGCCTCGCCCCGCTGGAGGGCAAGGAAGCCGAGACGGCAGCCTGAGCTAAGGCGCGCGATCAGCCCCGACGAAAGCGCGTTTTTATACCGCCCCCTTGTCATTCCGGGGCTTCGCGATAGCGAAGAACCCGGAACCCACGACCGGGTGAGCGGCCTGCAACCGAACACCAGAAGTCCCACCCAGTCGTGGGTTCCGGGTTCGCGCCTGCGGCGCGCCCCGGAATGACAATGGGGAGCGCGAATTCGATGCGTTCAAGCTCTAGCCCGCCGCGCGCTCCTTCGCCGCCCTCTCCTGCATCAACGCCCGCTCCCGCGCGTTCTGCGTCAGCGCGACCGCGCTCTCGAAGGCTTCGGCCGCCTCCCGATGGCGGCCGAGCTTGGCGAGCAGATCGCCGCGCACGCCCGGCAACAGGTGATAGCGCTTCAGCGCCGGCTCGCCGGCAAGGGCCTCGACCACAGCGAGCCCTGCTTCCGGCCCCTCCGCCATGCTGACCGCCACCGCACGGTTGAGTTCGACGATCGGCGACGGCGTCACCCGCCCGAGCACGGTGTAGAGCGCGACGATCCGCTTCCAGTCGGTCTCGTCGGCCGTGCGGGCGCGGGCGTGACAGGCGGCCAGCGCCGCCTGCAGCAGATAGGGCCCGGGCGCCGCTCCGGCGAGCCGCTGTGCTCGTTCGAGCGCCGCAAGCCCGCGCCCGATCAGCAGCCGGTCCCAGCGGGCGCGGTTCTGGTCGAGCAGCAGGATCGGCTCGCCATCGGCACCGACGCGGGCCCGCAGCCGCGAGGCCTGCAATTCCATCAGCGCCACGAGGCCATGGACCTCGGGCTCGTCAGGCGCCCGCGCCGCCAGGATGCGCCCAAGCCGCAGCGCCTCCTCGCACAGGCCCGGCCTGACCCAGTCCTCGCCGGCAGTGGCTGAATACCCCTCGTTGAAGATCAGGTAGACGACCTCCAGCACCGAAGCGAGCCGCGCGCCAAGCTCCGCGCCGGCAGGCACCTCATAGGGCACCTTGGCCTCGCTGAGCGTCTTCTTGGCGCGCACGATGCGCTGCGCCATCGTCGGCTCCGGCACGAGGAAGGCGCGCGCGATCTCGTCGGTCGTCAGGCCGCCGAGCAGGCGCAGCGTCAGCGCGATCCGCGCCTCCTTGGGCAGGACAGGATGGCAGGCGGTGAAGATCAGGCGCAGCAGGTCGTCACCGACCTCGTCGTCGAGCGCCTCGTCGATATCCGGCATCGCCGGCCCTTCGCTGTCGATGTCGCGGCCGATCTCGTCCTGCTTGCGCCGGGCCATGATCTCATGGCGGGCGGCATCGGCAGCGCGATGCTTGGCGACCTGCATCAGCCAGGCCGCCGGATTGCGCGGAACGCCCTCTTCGGGCCATTGCTTCAGCGCCGCGACGAGCGCGTCCTGAGCCAGTTCCTCGGCCCGGCCGACATCGCGGGTCAGGCGCGCGAGCCCGGCGATCAGCTTGGGCGACTCCATGCGCCAGACCGTCTCGATGGTGCGGTGTGCATCGCTGCCCGACATAGGAAGCGATACACACCATCAGCCCATCGGCTGGCAAGAGAGCCCGAGCTGCATTCCGGCTCTGGGCTTGCCGGATTCTGACGGAACCAAGCCGTCAGGGATCGGCAGACCGCCCTGTCACTCAGTCCTGACCGCCGACCTCGGCCTTCAGGCGGTCCCATTGCGCCGAGGTCTCCGGCGTGACGATCTCGCCGAAATCGGCCAGCTCGAACAGCGGCCGGATCTCGATCTCGGACGGGCCGGGCATCGGGTTGGGGCAGCGCTTGACCCAGGCGATAGCTTCATCGAGCGAGGCGCATTCCCAGAGCCAGTAACCGGCGACCAGCTCCTTGGTCTCGGCGAAGGGCCCATCGACGACCGCGCGCTTGGCGCCGTCGAACTGGACGCGCGCGCCCTTCGAGCTGGGCTGAAGGCCGTCGCCGCCCTTCATGATGCCGGCTTTCACCAGCTCCTCGTTATAGGCCATCATCGCCTCGAGCAGCTCCTGGGTCGGCGGCGCGCCGGCTTCGCTGTCCTGGGTTGCCTTGACCATCACCATGAAACGCATCGGTCTTCTCCTTTGAAGGACGGGGGCTCAGCCTGCACCGTCGGTTTTGTTGGGTTTGGAATGTCGGGCCAGCTCAGCCGGCGCGCTTCTCGAATTCAGCGCGGAGGTTTTCCTTCCGTTCGCGCCGCTCCGGCGTCACCATCTCGCCGAACTCTTCCATCTCAAAGACAGGCCTGAGCTCGATCTCGGTGTTGCCGTCGAAGGGCGCGCGCTTCAGCCATTCGACCGCTTCGTCGAAGGACTTCACCTGCCAGAGCCAGAAGCCGGCCAGCAGCTCCTTGGTTTCGGCGAAGGGGCCGTCGGTGATCGCCCGCTCGTTGCCCGAGAAGCGCATGCGGATTCCCTTCGATGTCGGGTGCAGGCCTTCCGCAGCCAGCAGGATGCCGGCCTTGATCAGCTCTTCGTTATAGACACCCATCTTCGCGAAGACGTCCGGGTCCGGCATCACACCGGCTTCGCTGTCCTTGCTGGCCTTGACCAGAACCATCACGCGCATCGGTCTTCTCCTTGGGTTTGGGAGAACCGGGCGGCTCCGGCGAAAGCCGCCGAAACCCGTTCTCTGACTGGACGTCGAACGGGCGCGGACGGAATCGACAACGCCGGGAATCTATTTTTCGTTTTTTTTGCGGAGCCGCCCGCGCGCTCGTCCAGAGCTGAACGCGGGCAGCGCCGATCCGGTTCAGGCGCTGCGCGGCAGCGCCTCCAGGAAGCGCGCCGGCTCGCCCTGCGAGGGGGTCGTCAATTCGCCCTCCCACATCACCTTGAGGCCACGCACGAAGGTGCCAACCGGCCAGCCGGTAACGGTGACGCCGTCATAGGGCGTCCAGCCGCATTTCGAGGCGCTCCACTCCTTGGTGATCGTCTCGCGGCGCTTGAGATCGACGATGGTGAAGTCCGCATCGTAGCCGACCGCGATCCGGCCCTTGCCCTCCAGCCCGAAGATGCGCTGCGGCCCGGCGCTGCTGAGATCGACGAAGCGCTCCAGCGTCAGCCTGCCGGCATTCACATGGTCGAGCATGATCGGCACCAGCGTCTGCACGCCCGGCATGCCTGAATGGCTCGCCGGATAGGGATGGTGCTTCTCCTCATGGGTATGCGGCGCGTGGTCCGAGCCGAGCACGTCGACGATGCCCTGCTCGACACCCCACCAGATGCGCTGGCGATGGCTGTCGTCGCGGATCGGCGGGTTCATCTGGGCATAGGTGCCGAGCCGCTCGTAGCAATCCGGCGCGACCAGCGTCAGATGGTTCGGCAGAACCTCGACGGTGGCGACATCCTTATGGTCCTTGAGGAAGACCATCTCCTCGCCGGTCGAGATGTGCAGGATGTGGACGCGTGCGCCGGTCTCGCGCGCGATCCGCACCAGCCGCTTGGTGCAGGTCAGCGCCACCTCGGGCGAACGCCAGACCGGATGGCTCGACGGATCGCCCTCGACACGCAGCGGCATGCGCTCGCGCAGCATCATCTCGTCTTCGGAATGGAAGGCGGCGCGCCGACGCGTGCGCTTCAGGATCTCGGCGACGCCCCTGTCGTCCTCGACCAGCAGGTCGCCGGTGGAGGAGCCCATGAACACCTTGATGCCGGCGGCGCCCGGCAGACGCTCCAGCTCGGGCACGTCATTGGCGTTCTCATGCGTGCCACCGACCCAGAAGGCAAAGTCGCAATGCATGCGATGGCGCCCGCGCCTGACCTTGTCGGCCAGTGCTTCCGGCGTCACCGTCTGCGGGATCGTGTTCGGCATCTCGAAGACGCAGGTCACGCCGCCGAGCGCGGCCGAGCGCGAGCCGCTCTCCAGGTCTTCCTTGTGATCGAGGCCGGGTTCGCGGAAATGCACCTGGCTGTCGATCACGCCGGGCAGGATATGAAGGCCGGTGCAATCGACGACCTCGCCGGCCGAGGCCTGCGAGAGATCGCCCAGCGCCATGATCTTGCCGCCGGTGATGCCGACATCGCGCGCGACGCGGCCGTCCTGGTTCACCACCGTGCCGCCCTTGAGGATCACGTCGTAGGTCTGGGGCATGGCTGTCTCCGGGAGGTTGAGCAAAGACTGGATGCAGCCTACCTATCGGGCAACGCGCCAGGCCGGAAGCCCAAACAGTTTTCGGGTGGCGCCATCATCCCCATTCGGCTGACGAGCCTCGGCCCGACATCAGAACTGGAACGGCTGCCCATGCCCGCCACAAGATTGATCGATCGCGGCGTCATCCGCGTCAGCGGCGACGACGCGCGCGACTTCCTGCAGAATCTCGTGACCAACGATCTCGATCCGGTCGAGCCCGGACAGGCCGGCTACGGCGCGCTGCTGACGCCACAAGGCAAGATGATCTGCGATTTCTTCATCCTCGCGCTGGCGCCGGTGGATGGCGGCGGCTTCCTGCTCGACACGCCCCTGCTCCAGACCGCCGACCTGATGAAACGCCTGAAGCTCTACAAGCTGCGCGCCAAGGTGGCGCTCGAAGACCTCACCGAGAAGAGCGCGGTCATCGCATCGGCGGATGGCACCCCGCTCCCGGAGGATGCCGGCTTCGTCTATGACGATCCGCGCCTGCCGGCGCTCGGACAGCGCGCTATCACCGATGCCGACAGCGTCGAAACCCTCGTCACGGCCGAGCCGGAAACCTACCACGCTCACCGCATCGCGCTCGGCATCCCCGCGGGCGGGCGCGACTTCGCCTATGGCGACACCTTCCCGCACGAAGCCTTGCTCGACCAGCTCGGCGGCGTCTCCTTCAAGAAGGGCTGCTATATCGGGCAGGAGGTCGTCTCCCGCATGCAGCATCGCGGCACGGCCCGCACCCGCGTCGTGCCGATCGTCTTCGACGAGGGCATCGCGGCCGAGACCGGCGCCGAGGCCACGGCCGCCGGCAAGCCGCTCGGCAGCATCGGCTCGGGCGCCAACGGCCGGGCGCTCGCGATGCTCCGGCTCGACCGGCTCGCCGATGCCCTCGCCGCAGGGCAAGCGCCGCTCGGCGGCGGACTCGCCTTCCATCTCGCGGAGAAGCCAGGCTTCATCCGCTTCCCCTTCCCCGGCGAAGCTGGCTTCGGAGCCACCGCAGGAGTTGCCCTGTGAGCGAGGCTATCATCGTCAGCGAGGAACGCATCGCCATCCAGGGCGCGGACGGCAAGTTCCGCTGCCGCTGGCCGGGCACCGAGCCGCTCTACCTTGCCTATCACGACACCGAATGGGGCGTGCCGGAATACGATTCCCGCGCGCTTTGGGAGAAGCTGATCCTCGACGGCTTCCAGGCTGGCCTGTCCTGGATCACCATCCTGAGGAAGCGCGACGCCTTCCGCGCCGGCTTCGCCGATTTCGAGCCGGAGACGGTCGCCCGCTTCACCGAGGCCGATGTGCAGCGCCTGCTCGCCGACCCCGGCATCATCCGCCATCGCGGCAAGATCGAGGGCACGATCAGGAGCGCGCAGGCCTATCTCAGGATCAGCGAGCGCGAGCCCTTCGCCGATTTCCTCTGGAAGCATCTCGACGGCCGCGTGCTGCAGAACAGCTACCGGACGCAGGGCGAGGTGCCGACGCAGACCAAGCTGTCGGAGGCGGTCTCCAAAGAACTGAAGAAGGCCGGCTTCACCTTCTGCGGCCCGACCATCGTCTATGCCTTCATGGAGGCCTGCGGGCTGGTCAACGACCACCTGACCGGCTGCTTCCGCTGGAGCGAATGCGCCGCGCTCGCCCGCGATTCCCGTCCCGCCGCCTGATGGCCCGCAAGCCCGCCCCGCCGCGCGCCTGGCAGCGCATGCTCTCGGGCCGCCGGCTCGACCTGCTCGATCCTTCGCCACTCGACATCGAGATCGAAGACATCGCCCATGGCCTTGCCCGCGTCGCCCGTTGGAACGGGCAGACGCGCGGCGCGCATTCCTTCTCGGTCGCGCAGCACTCCCTGCTGGTCGAGGCGATCGCCGCCCATCTCAATCCGGACTGGAGCCAGGGCTGGCGCCTGATGGCGCTGCTGCACGACGCGCCCGAATACGTCATCGGCGACATGATCTCGCCGTTCAAGGTGGTGATGGGCGACGCCTACAAGAGCGTGGAACTGCGCCTGCTCACGGCAATCCATCTGCGCTTCGGCCTGCCGCCAGCAACGCCTGCGGCTTTGAAGAAGAAGATCAAGGAGGCCGACACCATCGCCGCCTTCTTCGAGGCGACGCGCCTCGCCGGCTTCGACCGCGAGGAAGCCCTGAAATTCTTCGGCCGGCCCCAGGCGTTGCCGGCCGAAGTCCTGGCCTGGCTCGATCCGCTCGACACCGAGGCGGCGCAGGCGCGCTTCGTGGCGCGCTACGCCGGACTCGGCGGGGGTGGGGTTACTGCGTCAGGCGCACCGCGCTGATCTCGGCGGCGATCGCCTTGAAGATCGGGCTGAGCTGCGCGGCGTTCTGCACGTCGTAATACATCTCCGGCCGGGTGGCGCAGTTCCTCAACAGGTCCGCATCGCCGTCGATAACGCGGATCGTGTAGAGATTGATCCCGTCCGCCTTGATGTTCGTGCAGGCCTTCTTCGTGCGGTCATCGATGTCGCTGCCGGTCGCCGTGAACCAGTTCTCGGTGTTGTCGCCGTCGGTCAGCAGAATCATGTGCTTCTTGAGCTGAGGCTCGGTCTTGGGCTTGGCGGTCGTGAACGGAGTCTCCGGCGTCAGCGTCGCCCAGCCCCAGGCGGCGCCGATCGTGACGTTCGTGTTGCCGGCCGGGGTCATCGTGTCGATATGCGCGTTCAGTGCATCCCAGTCGCTGGTCAGCGGCATGATCTGCGCCAGCGAGGTCTGGCTGCACCAGAATGCTCGATATTGCTGAGCGCTTGTCACATACGCCCCCCCATCCTTGACATCATAATCCTGATCGCGATCGGAGATGCAGCCTTGATTGGCAGTCGACCAAATAGATTTAGTAAAAGTCTTATACTTGCACGATCCACTCGAATCACAAGTTAGATTACTCGTATCATACACAGTAATATTTGTACCAGTTACTCTATATCTATAATTACCCCAACTGTCTTTTGTACGAGTAACATTGCGTGTCGGCGTATAACTAAGCCACGACTCATCTTTAAAACTACGATCAATCTTGACCTGCGTATTGAACGGCACGATCGAGATCTTGATCTGCTCGGCGTCGATCGCAGCGTCCTTCATGATCTTGATCAGATCCTTGGAGGCCTGCTTCAGCGCCGTCATCTTGCCGGAAGAGGACATCGAACCCGTGTTGTCGAGCACGAGCGCGAGTTCGATCTTGTTGGTTCCCCAGGTCGAGTGGCTGTTGGTGCTCACGGGGATATTGCTCATGCCGAGCACGCTGGAGATCGTCGTGGGCACATTGGCGTCCGCATCGATCTTGATCGTCCGTGCCGTGCGGTCGATCGTCACCGTGGTGTTGCCGAGCTGGCTCTTCACGTCCGGAGGCAGATTATCGCGGATCCAGGCGTTGGCGCGGGTCCGGATCTGACCATCGGTCAGCTTCTGGGCGTCACGTGCCGCCATCAGCGCCGCGGAATCGATCGCCGAACTGAGCGCTTGCCGGGCATTGCTGGCGCGCGAGTAATCGATCGCGACTCCCACGACTCCCATCAGCGGAACGAGCACGAGCCCGAACAGCATCAGGAAGTTGCCGCGCTCATCCCGGTGGAAGCGCCCGATCATCTCAGGCAGAGAGCCGATCTTCATCATGTGCCTCGTCCAGGGCCAAATTGCCGCATTCGACCCTGAAAGCGTTGGCGGCCGGAGCTTACGAATTGCTGAAACCGATTTGTTGAAGTCGGACCTATCTGCACATTTTGAATCGAAACGCGCTGCCGTTACGTGATTTAGCGTTCATCATCGATGAAAATACAATCAAAGATTGTATTTTCCAACTCCTGCCCGGAAATGAAATTATTGCCACTAGAGAACAAGTGATCGTCATTTTTTCCTGATTTTGCAAAACGTGCTTTCGCGGAATGATGGCCCTAACCTGATCGGAGGACCACCATGTCGGACATCCCCACCCTCACCGCGCCGGCCGGCGTCGTCGTCAAGGGCGCCCTGCAACCCGGCTTCGAGCAGATCCTCACCACGGAAGCTCTCGCCTTCGTCGCCGACCTGCATCGCCGCTTCAACGAGACGCGCAAGCGCCTGCTCGCGCTCAGGGCCGAGCGCCAGAAGCGTTTCGATGCCGGCGAGACGCCGGACTTCCTGGCCGAGACCAAGCATATCCGCGAGGGCGACTGGACCGTCGCGCCGATCCCGGCCGACCTTCTCGACCGCCGCGTCGAGATCACCGGCCCGGTCGACCGCAAGATGATCGTCAACGCGCTGAATTCCGGTGCCAAGGTCTTCATGGCCGATTTCGAGGACGCCTCCTCGCCGGTCTGGGCCAACATGGTCGAAGGCCAGATCAATCTCCGCGACCGCTGGGCCAACAGGATCGACTTCACCGATCCGACGAACGGCAAGGACTACAAGCTCAAGGCCAAGCCGGCCGTCCTGATCATCCGCCCGCGCGGCTGGCACCTGCCAGAGCGCCATATCGAGATCGACGGCGAGGAAGCCTCGGGCTCCCTGGTCGATTTCGGCCTTTATGTCTTCCATAACGCCAAGGCGGCGCTGGCCGCCGGCTCAGGCCCCTATTTCTACCTGCCGAAGCTGGAGAGCCATCTCGAAGCGCGGCTCTGGAACGACGTCTTCGTCGCCGCCCAGTCGGCGCTCGGCCTCAAGAACGGCACGATCAAGGCGACCGTCCTGATCGAGACCCTGCCCGCCGCCTTCGAGATGGACGAGATCCTCTACGAACTGCGCGAGCACATGGCCGGCCTGAACTGCGGCCGCTGGGACTACATCTTCTCCTTCATCAAGAAGCTCGCCCGCAACAAGGCCTATGTCCTGCCGGACCGTTCGCAGGTCGTGATGTCCAAGGCCTTCTTGCGCGCCTATTCGCTGCTGCTGATCAAGACCTGCCACAAGCGCGGCGCCTTCGCGATGGGCGGCATGGCGGCGCAGATCCCGGTCAAGAACAACCCGGAGGCCAATGCCGCCGCCTTCGCCAAGGTCAAGGCCGACAAGGAGCGCGAGGCCGGCGACGGCCATGATGGCACCTGGGTCGCGCACCCGGACCTCGTCCCGGTCGCGATGGAGGTCTTCGACCGGCTGATGCCGCAGGCCAACCAGCTCGGCAAGAAGCGCGACGACGTCTCGATCGGTGCGAAGGACCTGCTGGAAGTCCATCAGGGCACGCGCACCGAGGAAGGCTTCCGCGAGAACATCCGCGTCGGCGTCCAGTATATCGAGGCCTGGCTGCGTGGCCGCGGTGCGGTGCCGATCTACAACATGATGGAGGATGCCGCGACCGCCGAGATCAGCCGCGCCCAGATCTGGCAGTTCTGCCAGTATGGCGTCGCTCTCGAAGGCGGGATCAAGGCCGATGCCGCCCTGTTCAAGCGCTGCCTGTCGGAAGAGATGGAGCGCGTGAAGGGCGAACTCGGCGCGGAGAACTATGCCAAGGGCCGCTTCCCGGAGGCGATCGCTCTGTTCGAGACGCTGTCGCTGGCGCCGAACTTCGAGGACTTCCTCACCGTGCCGGCCTACGCCAAGCTGAGCTGAGTTCGGTTCGGCTCGCATCAATACCCAAAGGGCGCCGCGGCACCGCGGCGCCCCTTTTTGTTCGCGTTGATCAAGTCTGATGCCACCAGACGCGCGCGCCGATGATAATGGCGAGCAGAACGACCGACCCGAACAGATGCAGCAGGTCGGCCTTCCAGCCGCCCGCCGATGTCCGGGGGACGGATCGGTAGATCGCTTCCCGGCGGCGGCGATGAGCGCCGATCGTGGTCATTGAAACCTCCATCCGGTTGAAGGGATACGCTGCGGGTTCAGGCGGGGCGGGCCGTGATCGTCACGCCGCTGCGCGTCGCCATGCCGACCAGCGGATGCGGCAGGTCCTCGATGGCGTCGCAAAGCAGCGGCACGCATTCCGGGCGCGGCGGCGCGAGCGGCGCGCGGCAGGCGGCGCCGACCTCCGGATGCAGCATCGACAGCGCGAGCTTGATCAGGACGGGATCGGGCTCGCGCGCCAGCAGGTCGAGCAACGGAACAAGCCGCCGCTGCAGGATCTGCGCCTGCCCGTAGAATTCGGACCGCGCCGCGCTGTCCAGCCGCGCCAGCCAATGCGGCGCGAGATTGCCGACGCTGGTGATCGCCCCGCAGCCGCCAGCCAGCAGATAGGCGGGAATCGTTTCAGCCGCGCCGGTCAGGCGCATGAAACGGCGGTCGCGCATACGGGCGATCCGGTCGCAGCGGGCGAGATCGCCCCGCCGCTCCAGGATGCCGACGATGTTCGGCGCCCCTTCCAGCATCTGCAGCGTCTCCAGCGCGATCTCGACGCCGCAGCGATCAGGGTCGTTGTCGAGGATGATCTCGAGGCTTGTCGCCTGCGCCGCCGCCAGGGCATGGGCGGCGAGGCCGGCCTGCGTCGGACGATTGTAATAGGGCATGCGCAGCAGCAGGGCCGAGGCGCCGGCCTTCTCGGCCGCAATGGTCTCGGAGACCGTCCCGGCCGTCGAATAGCTGCCGACGGCGGCGATCACCGGATAATGCCGGCCGGCGATACGGCGGGCGGCGGCGCAGAGCGCCTCCCGCTCCGCGCCGCTCAGCGTCGGGCTCTCGCCCGTCGCTGTGCCGACCACGATGCCGTCCGCGCCCTGCGCGATCTGCCAGAGAATGAGGCGTTCCAACGCGCCATAGTCGATCGCGTCCTCGTCGAAGGGCGTGACCAGCGCGGTGAACATGCCGTGAAGCCAGTGATTCATGGCCTGGCCTCAGAGCAGCGAGAGCGTCTTGGCGGTCACCCGGACCGCACGCGCCCGGTGCCCGGTCTCGAAGACGGCATAGCGCAGCGCGGCGCCGCGATCGCAGAACATGCCGCCGCCCCGGCCATGCGTCTCGACGGCCAGCCAGTGGCCTTCCGCGTCGCGCCCGACCAGGAATTGGAGCGGGCCGCCGAAGGATTTGCGAGGGATACTGAACATCATCCTGTTTCCCGAACGGTCTCCGAGGACCGCGGGGACAAGCTAGGGACGCCGCCATAGGGGTTCGAGACGAGGCAAGAGGCGCTATCATCAAGATTCCATAGGGATTGCGCTGCCGCGCTTTGACATCGACTAGCCGGGCGCGCTCAATCCGCGCCCCTCCTTCCGGATTCGCCCGATGCGGTACCGCCTCCTCGCCACGCTCATCGCAACCAGCCTGCTGGGTGCCTCCTTCGCGGAGGCGACGACGCTCGCACCGGAACAGCGCTTCAGGACGCTCGGGGATTTCTCCGCCAAGAAGGCGGGCAAGCCGGCGCGCGATGTCAGCGGTCTCGCCTGCATGCCGGCGGCCAACGGCGTCCAGCGCTGCCTCTTGATCAATGACGAGGGCTCCTTCGCGCAATTCGCCCGCATCGCCGAAAACCGGATCACCCCGGATGCGACCTTGGCCGTCATCGGGAGTGAGGCCTCATCCGATACGCTCGGCCAGGCACCGCAGGGCATTTGCAAGATGCCCGGCCGCTTCGCCGAGCTCGACGGCGAGGCTGTCGCCTATGCCGATAGCGCCTTCTACGTCTCGGGCTCACATGGCTGCTCGCGCAAGAAGGGCGAGTTCCGCCTCTCCGCCTTCCACCTCGCCCGGATCAAGGTCGATGCCGAAGGCACCGCCACCGGCAAGGTTGAATTGACCTATCGCCTGAGCGACATGCTGCGCGCCGCCGGTCCGGCCGCCCCCTTCTTCGGCCGGGGCCTGATGGACGACAACGGCCTGAACATCGAAGGCATCGCGGTCATCGGCGACACGCTCTGGGTTGGCCTGCGCGCACCCTCGCTCGGCAATCGCGGCTTCCTCGTCGGCGCCTCGCTCAAGGCCCTGTTCGCGCCGGGCCACGCGCCGGCGACGGAAGCGCCACGGGTCTTCGAATTGCCGGCCGGCAATAATCGCGGCATCCGCGACCTCGCACCCCTGCCCGACGGCCGCCTCCTCGCTCTGCTCGGCCCGGCACAGGAACAGGCCCTGCCCTATTCCCTGATGCTGATCGACCCTGCGAGGCCCGATGCCGCCACGACGCTCGGCGATCTCCCGGGGCGCGGCGGCGACAAGGCGGAATCCCTGACCGTCCTGGCGCAGGACCCCAAGGGCCTCGCCGTCCTCGTCGGCTATGACGGCCCGAAGAATGGACATTTCGAATCCTACCGTCTGCCGCTGGAACCGCGCTGACCCCATGGATTTCCGCAACGCTCTCACCCACGCCGTCGAGCGCTACCGCGCCGAAATCGCCGGCTCGCACGAGCATCTCGCCCTGCTGCGCTGGCAGATGGCCGAGGGTCATGCGCTCGACCGGCGCGACACCTTTCCCGGCCATCTCACCACCAGCGCCTTCGTGCTCTCGCCCGACCATGCGCAGGTGCTGCTGATCGACCATGTCGTTATCGGGCGCTGGCTCCAGCCCGGCGGCCATTGGAAGGAAGCCGACCAGTTCCATCTCTCGGCGGCGCGCGAGGCGATCGAGGAAACCGGCGTGCAGGGCCTTAGCCTCCATCCCTGGCATCAAGGCGGCGACCTGCCCTTCACCATCGACAGCCATGACGTGCCCGGCAAGCCATCCCGTGGCGAGCCGGCCCATATCCATCACGACCTGCAATATCTCTTCCTCGCCGATCCGGCCCTGCCGCTCATCGCACAGGTCGAGGAGGTGCATGCCGCCGTCTGGAAGCCGATTGCCGCGCTGACCGGGATCGCCCCGCGCGCCCTGGAAAGGCTGTCCAACCTGCCGAAACCCTGACCGTTGCGGCGCAACAACATCGGGGACGGATTGCGGAAACCACTATGGCTCTTTTATCGCGGCAGGATCGGGCTCGCGACATGGTCCGCTCGAGGTTGAAATACTTATTGCAATTGATTTGCATTAGCGTATCAATCCGAGACCTCCCCGGAGCGCACCTATGTCTTCGAAAGCCATCGCCCTCGCCCTGTTCGCCGCGGCCCTCTCGGCCCCGGCCATCGCCGCCGACCTCTCGTCCCGCAAGACGGCCTCCGCCCCGCCCCCCGTCGCATTCGCCTGCATGGAAAGCGAGGGCATCCCCACCGACGCCTTCGGCTTCACCACCGGCTCCGATGTAGCCGATACCGGCGCCTTCGGAACCAGCCTGACCTATGGTGGCGCCTTCGGCACGCGCGGCGGCAGCTCGAACGGCCATGGCCTGCCCCTGCAGGGCTCCTACGGTCTCTTCCCCTGCTTCGAGATCGGCCCCTATTTGCTGGGCAATATCACCAGCGCCTCGGCTGGCGGCGTCAGTGCCGACTCACGCGCCTTCGGCGCCGGCGTCGAGATGAAGTACAAGCTGCTCGGCCGCGACATGCACGGCCTCGGCCTGACCCTGGTCATCGACCCCAGCCTGAACCGCGCCGATCCGGACGGCGCCGGCCGCTTCACCACCTACAACACCGGCATCCGCCTCTTCGCTGACAAGGCGCTGATCCCGAACACGCTCTATGCCGCATTGAACGTGTCGCACGACCTGACCTGGACCGGCCCCTCGCCCTATCAGCGCTCCTCGACCTTCACTCTCGCCGGCTCGCTCGCCTGGCAGGTCAGGGACGGCCTCTATCTCAGCGGGGAGGTGCGCCACATGCGCGCCCATAACGAGCTCGGCTTCGGCAAGGAGGCGGGCTACGCCACCTTCGCCGGCCCCGGCATCTTCTGGCAGGCGACGAAGCAGCTTGCCCTCTCCGCTGCCTACAACATCCAGGTCTCTGGCAAGGCCAAGGGCGAGCCCGGCAATCTCGACCTCACCAATTTCAGCCAGCATCTCGTCAAGGTGAAGCTCGGCTACAGCTTCTGAACCTCTTCTGACGGCGCATCGATGGAAGGGCGGCGGCTGTAAAGCTGCCGCCCTTTTTGTTTCGGCGCGCCTTGCGCGTTGACATACTCCCCCTCAGTACCATAGCGTCGCGGCAACCGGAGCCTCGGTGCCCATGCCTCACACACCCGAAGAGAAGAAGCGCGCCGTCACGCGGCTGCGCCGGATCAGGGGACAGACCGACGCCCTGATCGCCGCCGTCGAGCGCGGCGAGGAATGCGGCGCCCTGCTCCAGCAGCTCGCAGCCTTGCGCGGCGCGGCGACGGGATTGATGGCCGAGGTACTGGAAAGCCATCTGCGCGAGACCATGGCCCGCCCAGCCGAAGCGGCGCAGGCCGCAACCACCGACAACGACGAGATCGCCGCGATCATGCGGGTCATCCGCCCCTATCTGAAATGAACGCTCGAAAAGAAGGAAACACCCGATGAAGACCCGCGCCGCCGTCGCCTGGGAAGCCGGCAAGCCCCTCACCATCGAGACCATCGAGATCGGCGGCCCCAAGGCCGGCGAGGTCCTCGTCGAGGTCATGGCGACCGGCATCTGCCACACCGACGCCTACACGCTCTCCGGCCTGGATTCGGAGGGCAAATTCCCCGCGATCCTCGGCCATGAGGGCGCCGGCATCGTGCGCGAGGTCGGCGCCGGCGTGACCTCGCTGAAGCCCGGCGACCACGTCATCCCGCTCTACACGCCCGAATGCCGCAGCTGTAAGTCCTGCCTGTCGCGCCGGACCAATCTCTGCACCTCGATCCGCGCCACCCAGGGCCAGGGCGTGATGCCGGACGGCACCTCGCGCTTCTCCTGCGACGGCGGCGAGGTCTTCCACTACATGGGCTGCTCGACCTTCGCAAACTTCACCGTCCTGCCCGAGATCGCGCTCGCCAAGGTTCGCGAGGACGCCCCCTTCGACAAGATCTGCTATATCGGCTGCGGGGTGACCACCGGCATCGGCGCTGTCATCTACACGGCCAAGGTCTGGCCGGGCGCGAATGTCGTGGTCTTCGGCCTTGGCGGCATCGGCCTCAACGTCATCCAGGGTGCCCGCATGGTCGGCGCCGACAAGATCATCGGCGTCGACATCAACCCGGCCAAGCGCGCCATGGCCGAGAAGTTCGGCATGACCGATTTCATCAACCCGGCCGAGATCGGCAACGACAAGGTCGTGCAGGCGATCGTCGACCTGACCGGCGGCGGCGCCGATTTCTCCTTCGACGCGACCGGCAACACCAATGTGATGCGCCAAGCGCTGGAATGCTGCCATCGCGGCTGGGGCGAGTCGATCATCATCGGCGTCGCCGAGGCCGGCAAGGAGATCGCGACCCGGCCGTTCCAGCTCGTCACCGGCCGCGTCTGGAAGGGCACCGCCTTCGGCGGCGCGCGCGGTCGCACCGACGTGCCGAAGATCGTCGACTGGTACATGGAGGGCAAGATCAACATCGACGACCTGATCACCCACAAGCTCTCGCTCGACGAGATCAATACCGGCTTCGACCTGATGCACGAGGGCAAGTCGATCCGCTCGGTCGTGGTTTACTGAGGCGCCGCTTTCCCGCCTCATGAATGAGGCACCACCTTTGTCATTCCGGGGCGGACGAAGGCCGAACCCGGAACCCACGACAGGGTGAAACGCTTGAACAAGCCGACCGGGCAAGGGCTCGCCCGGTCGTGGGTTCCGGGTTCTTCGCTTCGCGAAGCCCCGGAATGACAAGCGTGCGCCGCAAGAAAGGATCGCCCCATGGAACTGCTCTCCTCCTCGAAGGCCTTCGGCGGCTCGCAGCGTGTCTACCGGCATGACAGCGCGGCTTGCGCCTGCCCGATGACCTTCGCGATCTACCTGCCGCACCAGATCGAGGACGGGCCGGTTCCGCTGCTCTGGTATCTCTCGGGCCTGACCTGCACGCACCAGAACGTCATGGACAAGGGCGAGTATCGCGCCGCCGCCGCCGCCAACGGCATCGCCATCATCTGCCCGGATACGAGCCCGCGCGGCGAAGGCGTGCCCGACGAGCCGGAGAACTGGCAGTTCGGCGGAGGCGCCGGCTTCTATCTCGACGCGACCGAGGCCCCCTATGCGAAGAACTACCGCATGGAGACCTATATTCGCGACGAATTGCCGGAGCTGATCAGCCGGCATTTCCCGGTCGACATAAACCGGCAGGGCATCTTCGGCCATTCCATGGGCGGCCATGGCGCGATCACGCTCGCCCTGAAGAATCCCGACCGCTACCGCTCCGTTTCCGCCTTCGCGCCGATCGCCCAGCCCTCGACCGCCGGCTGGTCACGCCCGGCCTTCGAGAAATATCTGGGCCCGGACGAGACCAAATGGCGCGCCTATGACTCGACCCTGCTGATCGCCGATGGTCACCGCGTCCGCGACCTGCTGGTCGACCAGGGCACGGCCGACGGCTTCCTCGAAGAGGGCCTGCGCCCGCAGCTTCTCGACATCGCCTGCGCCGCCGCCGGCATCCCGCTCCAGCTGACGATGCGCGACGGCTACGACCACTCCTACAACTTCATCTCGACCTTCATGGCCCAGCACATCGCTTGGCACGCGGAGCGCCTGACGGCCTAGAGCATTTTCGAGCGAAGTGGACGCCGGTTCGCGTAAAGAAAATGCAACAAAACAAGGACCTGGAGCCATTCAGCGATTCGGAGAATTGCGGAATGGCTCTAGCGCAGCGACTGCGGGACCGGCCATCGACCGGCGGCGGATACGTCGCCGGCGTGCGGGAGGTTCCTTCGCTTCAGCATGGTCGTGACGCAGGCATCGGAGAGACCCGGCGCCAATCGTCGTTCAGTCCCCGGTAAGGTTAGCTTTTAGGGTTAAGTGACATTTAAGAAATCGCTGCCATGGTCCTTCCCGTTGGTAACACGCGCGGGCTGCGTTCTCTGCGCCGCGCAAACGCGAAGGACACTGCCATGGGCAGCCTGAAAACTCTCGCGCTGGCGGGCGGCCTGGCCCTCGGCGTCTCCGCCGCAGCGCAGGCCGCGGATCTCGCTTACGCACCGCCTCCCCCGCCTCCGGAGCCGCTCGGCCTCAAGGGCACGATCTCGAGCGGCATCTATCTGCGCGGCGACATCGGCGTCGGCGTCCAAAGCGTCGGCAAGTACCAGCAGGATGACGTTGCCCAGTTCGGCGGCAGCTTCTTCGGCAAGACAGACAACGCCGCCTTCTTCGGTGGCCTCGGTATCGGCTACCGCTTCAACAACTGGCTGCGCTTCGATGTCACCGGCGAATATCGTGGCGCCGGCCAGATCGGGGTGAGCGACATCGTCTTCAACCCGTTCAACAACGGCAACCAGACCAACACCTACAAGGGCAACCTGACCTCGCTGGTCACGCTGTTCAACGGCTATTTCGACCTCGGCACCTGGAACTGCCTGACGCCCTATATCGGCGCCGGCATCGGCTTCTCGCAGAACCGCATCAGCGGGCTGACCGATCAGGGGGCCCTCACCGGCAACTTCAATGGCGCGACGCTGGGCTATGCCAATAGCGGCAGCAAGACCGATCTCGCCTGGGCCCTGATGGCCGGCGTCGGCTACGAGGTGAACAAGAACCTCACCCTCGAAGTCGGCTACCGCTACCTGAACCTCGGCGACGCCCAGTCGGGCCGCCTGGTCAACGCCTTCACCGGCCAGATCCAGGCGCCGCTCAAGGCCAAGGACATCGAGAGCCACGATTTCCGCATCGGCATGCGCTGGAACTTCGGCGACCCGAACTGCTGCGGCACGCCGGAGCCGGTCGCCTACGCTCCGCCGCCGGTGGTACGCAAGTACTGATCCGAAACATCAGACGAGGATACGAAACGGCGCGTGATCTCCCCGCGCCGTTTTGCTTTTGTCAGCGCAGCAGCGACTGGCCGGTCATCTCGGCCGGCTGCGCCAACTCCATCAGCGCGAGCAGCGTCGGCGCGATATCGGCGAGGCGTCCGTCGGCGAGACCCTTGCCCTGCCCGCCGACCAGCATGAGCGGCACCGGATTGGTGGTGTGGGCGGTATGCGGCTTGCCCGTGACCGGATCGACCATCAGCTCGGCATTGCCATGGTCTGCCGTGACCAGCAGCGCCCCGCCCTGTCGCCCGATCGCGTCGGCGATGGCGCCGAGGCCCGCATCCACCGTCTCGACCGCCTTGATCGCCGCGGCCAGCACGCCAGTATGGCCGACCATGTCGGGATTGGCGAAGTTGAGCACGACAAGGTCGTAGCGTCCTGAATCGATCGCCTCGACAGCCTTGGCCGTCAGCTCCGGCGCCGACATCTCCGGCTGCAGGTCATAGGTCGCGACCTTGGGGGAAGGCACCATCACCCGGTCCTCGCCGACATAGGGCGTCTCCTCGCCACCGTTGAAGAAATAGGTGACGTGCGGATACTTCTCGGTCTCGGCCATGCGGACCTGCGTCCGGCCAGCCTTGGCAACGGTCTCACCCAGGCCGTTGGCCAGTGTCTGCGGTGCGAACAGCATCGGCATGACCTTGTCGAGCTCAGCGCTATAGGAGGTCATGCTGACCGCCTTGACCAGCACCGGCCGGCGCGGCCGGGCGAAACCGGCGAAATCCGGCTCCAGCACCGCCGCCAGAATTTCACGGATGCGGTCAGAGCGGAAATTGAAGCTGAGCAGCCCGTCGCCATCCTTCATCCCGGCATAGGCGCCGATCGCGGCCGGCAGGATGAACTCGTCGGTGATGTTCTCCGCGTAAGCCGCGGCAATCGCAGCCTGCGCGTCCGGGAAGCGCTCGCCCTCCCCCAGCACCATCGCGCGCCAGGCCTTCTCGACCCGCTCCCAGCGATTGTCACGATCCATCGCGTAGTAGCGCCCGGAAACGCTGGCGATGGAGGCGCCCGCCGGCAGCGCGGCGGCGAAGGCCTTCACATACTCGGCGGCCGATTGCGGCGGCGTATCGCGCCCGTCGGTGAAGACATGGACATGCACGGTCACGCCCTGCGCGGTCAGGATACGGGCGAGCGCGACCGCATGGTCCTGATGGGCATGGACGCCGCCCGGCGAAACGAGGCCGAGCAGATGGCAGGCGCCGCCGCTCGCCTTCAAACCGGCAACGAGACCTGTCACCTCAAGCGCCCCTGCGATCGAACCGTCCGCGATCGCCTGGTTGATGCGCGGCAGGTCCTGCATCACCACGCGCCCGGCGCCGAGATTGAGATGGCCCACCTCGGAATTGCCCATCTGCCCCGGCGGGAGGCCGACATCGAGCCCGGAGGTATGCAGGAAGGCATGCGGGTTCGCTGCCCAGAGCCGGTCGAAATTCGGAGTGTTCGCCAGCCTGACGGCGTTGTTCTCGCTTTCCTCGCGCCAGCCCCAGCCGTCGAGGATCATCAGCATCACGGGGCGAGGCGGCATTGGCTTGACCTGTCGGCATTTGTGAAAACTGCTTGTGCGGATACCACGCGCCACGCTGACGATGCGAGTGTTAAGAAGGCTGCGGGCCACCATGGAGAAGACGCATGTCGATCAAGGCGCTGGTTTTCGATGCTTATGGCACGCTCTTCGATGTCCAGTCGGTCGCAGCCGTCACCGACGCCGCCTTTCCCGGCCATGGTGCGACGATCACCCAGATCTGGCGCCTGAAGCAGCTCGAATACACCTGGTTGCGCGCCCTGATGGATCGCTACGAGGATTTCTGGACCGTCACACGCAGCTCCCTGGAATTCACGCTCAGGACGCTCGGCCTCGCCTCCTCGCCCGAGCTGGTCGCCAAGGTCGCCGCCGCCTATGACGCGCTCTTGCTCTACCCCGAGGCCCGCGCTGCGCTCGAAGGCCTCGCCTCGCACCGCCTTGCCATCTTCTCGAATGGCAGCCCGGACATGCTGAAGCGGCTCGTCGCCCATGCCGGGATCACGGACTTGCTGGAAACCGTGATCAGCGTCGACGAGATCGGTGTCTACAAGCCCGATCCGCGCGGCTATGCCCATGTCGAGAAACGGCTCGGCCTCGCCCGCGACGAGATCCTCTTCGTCTCCTCCAACGGCTTCGACATCGCTGGTGCCAAGGCCCATGGCTTCCATGTCGCGCGCATCGAGCGTGTGCCAGCCCGCACATTGCGCGGCGAGCTCGCAGCGGCCGCGACGATCGACCCTACACTGATGTTCAAGGCGCTCCGGATGCAGCCCGAGCAGCTCGGTTTCCAGGCCGATGCGACCATTGCCGCGCTGACCGATCTCGTCTCCTATGTCGCCGGACTGAAGCGGGCCTGAAGCGCCTCGCGAGGAGACTTCGATGATCAAGCTCTATTACCATCCCTCGCCGAACCCGGCGAAGATCGCGCTCTTCCTCGAGGAAGCCGGCCTGCCCTACGAAATGGTGCCGGTCGACACCCGCAAGGGCGACCAGTTCAAGCCGGAATTCCTCGCCATCAACCCCAATGCCAAGACGCCGGCCCTCACCGATGGCGACGTCACCGTCTTCGATTCCAACGCGATCCTGCTCTATCTCGCCGAGAAGACAGGCCAGTTCCTGCCTGAAGACTCGCCCAAGGCTCGCGGCGAGATGCTGTCCTGGCTGATGTTCGTCGCGACCGGCATCGGCCCCTATTGCGGCCAGGCCGTGCATTTCAGCCGCTTCGCCCCGGAGAAACTACCCTATGCCATCAACCGCTATGCCCGCGAAGCCGAGCGGCACTGGGGCATCGTCAACGACCTCCTCGCCGGCCGACGCTACATGCTCGGCGATCGCTACACGCTGGTCGACATGTCGATCTGGGGCTGGGCGACGCGGCTCTCCTTCGCCATCGGCGAGAGCTGGCCGGAGATGTTCCCGCATGTGAAGCGCCATCTCGACGAGATCTCGGCCCGCCCCGCCGCTCAGCGGGCCGTCGCGCTGAAGGACCAGTTCGCCTTCAAGGCGGATTTCGATGCCGAGGCCCGGAAGTTCCTGTTCCCGCAGAACGCGCATCTCGCCGGCTGACCACAGCCCCGCGTCGCCTGTGCATCATGCCTGCCCCGCCGGCGAAAGCGCTGGCGGCGGCGGGGTTTTCAGGCCAGTGTCCGCGCGGCTCCGCGCTCGGAAGACGCGGGCAGGAATAGCCTCCGAGGGGACGAATGCCGACCGATATCGAGATCGCGCGCGTAGCCACGCTGCAGCCCATCGCCACGATCGCCGAGAAGGCGGGCATCCCCTCCGAGGCCCTGAATCCCTACGGCAAGTACATCGCCAAGATCGACACCCATGCGATCCCCGGCTTTGAGGCGAAACCGGACGGCAAGCTGATCCTCGTCACCGCGATCAGCCCGACCCCGGCCGGCGAAGGCAAGACCACGACGACGGTCGGGCTCGGCGACGGGCTCTCCCGCATCGGCAAGCGCGCGATGATTGCGCTGCGCGAGCCCTCGCTTGGACCGAGCTTCGGCATGAAGGGCGGCGCGGCCGGCGGCGGCTATGCCCAGGTCGTGCCGATGGAGCAGATCAACCTGCATTTCACCGGCGATTTCCACGCCATCACCAGCGCGCATAACCTGCTGGCGGCGATGATCGACAACCATGTCTACTGGGGCAATGCGCTCGGCCTCGACACCCGCCACATCGCCTGGCGGCGGGTGCTCGACATGAACGACCGGGCGCTGCGCTCCATCGTCTCCTCGCTCGGCGGCGCCAGCAACGGCTTTCCGCGCGAGGACGGCTTCGACATCACCGTCGCCTCCGAGATCATGGCGATCTTCTGCCTCGCGCGTGACGCCGCCGACCTGGAGGCCCGCCTCGGCCGCATCGTCATCGGCCGCACCCGCGACAAGCGCCTCGTCACCGCAGCCGACATCAAGGCGACCGGCGCGATGAGTGTGCTGCTCAAGGACGCGCTGATGCCGAACCTCGTGCAGACGCTGGAAGGCACGCCCGCCTTCGTCCACGGCGGCCCCTTCGCCAATATCGCCCATGGCTGCAATTCGGTGATCGCAACGAAGGCCGCGCTGAAGCTCGCCGATTACGTCGTCACCGAGGCCGGCTTCGGCGCCGATCTCGGCGCCGAGAAATTCTTCGACATCAAGTGCCGCAAGGCGGGCCTGAAGCCTGCCGCCGCCGTCGTCGTCGCGACCGTGCGCGCCCTCAAGATGCATGGCGGCCTCGCCAAGGACGCGCTTGGCCGCGAGGACCTGAAGGCGCTGGAAGCCGGCCTCTCCAACCTCACCCGCCATGTCAGCAATATCCGGAAGTTCGGCGTACCTCCGATCGTCGCGATCAACCATTTCACGACGGACACCGCCGCGGAGCACGAGCTGATCCGCAACTATTGCCGCAACCATCTCGGCGTCGAGGCGGTGATCTGCCGGCATTGGGCGGAAGGCGGCGCCGGCGCCGAGGAACTCGCCCGCAAGGTCGCCGGCCTCGCCGACGAGGGCGAGGCCGATTTCGCTCCGCTCTACCCCGATGCGATGCCGCTCCGACAGAAGCTGGAGACGATCGCGCACGAAATTTACGGCGCTGGCGGCGTCACGGTTGGCGCGAGGCTCCAGGCCCGCTTCACCGAGCTGGAGGAGGCCGGCTTCGGCAACCTGCCGGTCTGCGTCGCCAAGACCCAGTATTCCTTCTCGGCCGACCCAACCCTGCGCGGCGCGCCCTCGGGCCACACGGTGCCTTTGCGCGAACTGCGGCTCTCCGCCGGCGCCGGCTTCGTCGTGGCGATCTGCGGGGACATCATGACCATGCCGGGTCTGCCGCGCGAACCCGCCGCCGAGCGCATCCATATCGATACGCATGGGCGGGTTGAGGGGTTGTTCTGAAGGGTGTCATCCCGTGCGCGCCGCAGCGTGAAACGCTGCCGCGCATACACGGGACCGCGTGACGAGAAGGCGCCTTTTCCGGGAGACGATCCCATGTCTGCGCAGCGGCACTTCGCGCCGCAACGCGCACGGGATGACGGCGTTTCTTAAAGCTTACGCAACGGATCACTCTATACCTTGCGCCATCCCGCAAGGAAGCCGCCCCGATGAGCCAGGCCGAGCCCGGTCTGCCCCGCACGCACAGCTTGAAGGCCCGGGTCATGGGCTGGACGCTCGCCATACTCATGGCGATCGCGCTTCCGGCTGGCGCCGCCTTCCTGTGGATCGTGGATGCGACCGTGGTGAAGCTCGGCACGCTCGTCGCCGAGAAGCAGATCCTGTTCGATCGCTATCGCGGCCTTGAAGCCCTGATGCGCGAGGTCTCGCTGGCAGAGACCGTCGCCCGCGCGCCTGCGATCGTCGACTGGGCCGAAGCCGAGAATGATCCCGAGAAGGCCGAACGCGGTCTGGCCGAGCTGGAGCATTACCGCCAGTCCTTCCGGGACCGCAGTTATTTCACCGTCCTCGCGGGATCAGGGAATTACTACTTCAACGACAAGGACAACAACTACGAGCGCGAGCGCAAGCGCTATACGCTGTCAGCCACCAATCCGCGCGACGGTTGGTACTACAAGACCGCGGCGCTCGGCTCCGGCTGCCACCTGAATGTCGACAACGACGACAATCTCCGCGTCACCAAGGTCTGGATCAACTGCATCATCCGCAAGGACGGCCGCGTGCTGGGCATCATCGGCACCGGGCTCGACCTGACGCAATTCATCCGCGAGGTCGTCGACATCCCGCAGACCGGCGTCCAGAGCATGTTCGTCGACCGCAGCGGCGCCGTGCAGGCCCACCGCGACGCGAGCCTCGTCGACTTCCACAGCCTGACCAAGGACATTTCGTCGAAGAAGACGATCTACCAGATCATCGACAACGACCCGGACCGTAGCCTGCTCGGAGAGATGATCGCCCGTGTCGGGGCCGGCGACGATCTCGTGCAATCGCGCTTCATGACGGTCGACGGCAAGCGTGTGCTCGTCGGCGTCGGCTATCTCGACCGGCTTGGGTGGTTCAACGTCACGGTGATGGACATCGACCGCATCATCGACCGGAGCCTGTTCCTGCCGCTCGGCCTGCTGTTCGGCGCTGTCCTGCTGGCAGCGGCGGCCCTGCTGACCCTGCTGTTCAAGCGCGCGGTGCTCGACCGGCTGTCCCGCGTCGAACACGCCGCAAGTCATGTCCGCGCCCGCGAGTTCCGCTCCGTCGCGATCGATGCTGGCCGCGACGAGATCGGCCGGCTGTCGCAGGCCTTCGGCGCGATGGCGCGCAGCGTCGAGGAGAATACGTCCCGCCTCGAAGAGGCTGTGCGCGAGCGCACCGAACAGCTCGAACGGCTCGCCCATGCCGACCCGCTGACTGGTGTCTTCAATCGCCGCGGCTTCGAACGCGCCTTCGCGAAAAGCCGAAGCCGTGCCGGGAGAACCGGGCATCAGACGGGCCTGATGCTGGTCGATCTCGACAATCTCAAACCGCTCAACGACAGCCATGGCCATCAGAGCGGCGACGAGGCGATCGCCGAACTCGCCCGGCGCATGACGGCACTCTTGCGTGACCGCGACATCTGCGCCCGCTGGGGCGGCGACGAGTTCATCCTGCTGCTGGACAATGTCGACCGCGACGGATTGGCGGCCATCGCGGCAGCCATCGTAGCGGCCGCCGCGAAGAGCCCGGTCATCCTCGGAAACGGTGTGTCCGTCGTCGTCAGCACCAGCATAGGCGCGACCCTGCTGGAGCCTCTCGACACGCTGACCGAAGCCACGCGACGCGCCGACGAGGCGCTCTATGTCGCCAAGCGCAACGGCCGCAACGGCTTCTTCGTCAGCCCGCCGGAGGAACTCCCGCTCCGCCGGCGCAACGCAGGCTGAAACCGGTCATCCCGTGCGCGCTGCGGCATGCAAATGCCGCTGCGCAGACACGGGACCGCCATCAGAAAGAGCAGCCTACTGGTGACACGGTCCCGTGTCTGCATCGCGGCACTTCGCGCCGCAATGCGCACGGGATGACGCGCCTCAGGCGAAGTCGAGCTGGACCTTGATCGCCTTCGACTTGTCGGCGGCCAGCTCGAAGGCCTCGACCGCCCGATCGACCGGAATCGACGCCGTCAGCAGCGGCGAGAGATCGATATTGCCAGAGCCGATCATCGCCACCGCCCAGTCGAACTCCTCATGGAAGCGGAAGGAGCCACGCAGGTCGAACTCCTTGGCGACGACGACATTCATCGGCAGCGTGAACTGGCCGCCGACGCCGATCTGGACGATGACACCGCCTGGCCGGACCACGTCGAAGGCACCCGTCAGCGCATGCTGGTTGCCGGAAGCCTCGAACATCACGTCGAAGGCGCCCTTCTCCGCTCCGTACTCGGCCTTGAGTCGCTCCGGCTCGGCCGCGACATTCACCGTTGCCGTCGCGCCCATCTTGCGCGCCACCGGCAGCGGCCCGTCGACGACATCGGTCGCGACGATCTCGGAGGCACCCGCCGCCTTGGCGGCCAGGATGGTGAGCGCGCCGATCGGCCCCGCCCCCGTGACCAGCACGCGCTTGCCGAGCAGCGGCCCGGCGCGCTTGGCGGCATGGAGGCAGACCGAGAGCGGCTCGGCGAAGGCTGCTTCCGCAGCGGTGACGCGCGGTGCCACCTTCACGGCCTGCCGCTCCTCGACCACGAGCACGTCGCGGAAGCCGCCCTGCACATGGGGAAAGCGCATCGCCGAGCCGTAGAACAGCATGTCGGTGCAGTGCTGCTGCAGCCCCATCTGGCAATAGCGGCAATGGCCGCAGGCCCGGCTCGGGTTGACCGCGACGCGGTCGCCCGGCTTCACCCGCGAGACCTCGCCGCCGATCGCCTCGACCCGGCCCGCGATCTCATGGCCGAGAATCATCGGCTCGCGCACACGGATCGTGCCGAAACCGCCATGAAGATAGTAATGCAGGTCCGAGCCGCAGATGCCGCCGGCCTCGATCCGAACGCGCACGTCGCGCGGCCCGAGCTCCGGCGCGCTCGTCGGTTCGACCCGCAGATCCTTCTCGGCATGAATGACGACGGCACGCATGGCACGCTCCCGAATTCGCCGCGCGACAGTGCACGGCGCCATTGTCTAATCGATTGAAACCTGCTTACCCAAAGCGGCGCCCCGGGCGCAAACCGAAATCGCCGCATCCGGCATTTTGCGAGGATAAGCCATGTCGCTGTCGCTGTTCAGTCTCGCCGGCAAGATCGCGCTCGTCACCGGCTCGGGCCAGGGCATCGGCCTCGCGCTGGCCGAGGGGCTCTCGGATGCCGGCGCCCATGTCGTCCTGAACGGCCGCGACAAGGCGAAGCTGGAGCGCGCACAGCAGGCCCTTGCTGCCGCCGGCCGCAAAGCCTCCATCGCCCCTTTCGACGTCACCGATCACGAGGCGGTCGAGGCCGGCGTCGCCATGATCGAAGCCGAGATCGGCCCGATCGATATCCTGATCAACAATGCCGGCATGCAGAAGCGCGCGCCGATCACCGAGTTCCCGGTCGAGGGCTGGCATGAGGTGATCAACACCAACCTGCATTCGGTATTCTACGTCACCCAGGCCGTGACCAAGCGCATGGTGCCGCGCAAGCGCGGCAAGATCATCAGCATCGGCTCGGTGATGAGCGAGCTCGGCCGCGCCACCATCATCCCCTACACCGCCTCCAAAGGCGCCGTGAAGATGATGACCCGGGGCCTCGCCGCCGAGCTCGGCAAGCACAATATCCAGGCCAACGCCATCGGTCCCGGCTATTTCGCGACCGAGATCAACGCCGCACTGATCGCCGACGAGGCCTTCTCGAGCTGGGTCTGCAGCCGCACGCCGGCCGGGCGCTGGGGCGAGACGAAAGAGTTGGCCGGCGCCGCGATCTTCCTGTCCTCGGCGGCCTCGGACTACGTCAACGGCCACCTGCTGATGGTCGATGGCGGATTAACCTCGGTGGTGTGAAGTTCAGGCCTCCCTTCTCCCCTTGCGGGAGAAGGTGGCTCGGCGAAGCCGAGACGGATGAGGGGTCTCGCGAGCTTTCCGCTCGGCATTCAGGAACGCCAACGTTTCGGGACGGCACGACCCCTCACCCCGGCCCTCTCCCGCAAGGGGAGAGGGGGAGCGTCGCGGTCCCTGCGCCCCCACCATAAGGAGATGCTCAGGGCTCAAGCCCGAGCATGCCGCCCGATATCAGGCTGCGGCCTTCGTCACCGCCTCGACGACATCGTCGACCACGCGCTCGACCAGGTCGCGGTCATCGCCCTCGGCCATGACGCGGATCACCGGCTCGGTGCCGGAGGGGCGGATCACCAGGCGGCCACTTTCGCCGAGAAGCTGCTTGGCCGCCTCGATCGCGCTGACCACCTGCTTCTCCTCAAGCGGGCGCCCCTTCTTGTAGCGGACGTTCTTGAGGATCTGCGGCAGCGGCTCGAAGCAGTGGCAGACTTCGGAGACCGGCTTGTCCATGCGCTTGACCACGGCGAGCAATTGCAGCGCCGCGACAAGGCCATCGCCGGTCGTGCCGAAATCCGAGAGGATGATGTGGCCGGACTGCTCGCCGCCCAGGTTGAAGCCGTGGTTGCGCATGTGCTCCAGCACATAGCGATCACCGACCGCGGTTCGCGCCAGCGTGAGGCCGAGCCCCGCGAGATAGCGTTCCAGGCCGAGATTGGACATGATCGTCGCGACGATGCCCGGCGCCGAGAGCCGGCCGTCCTCCAGCCAGGAGCGCGCGATCACCGCCATCAGCTGATCGCCGTCGACGACATGCCCGTGCTCGTCGACCACCAGCACGCGGTCGGCGTCGCCGTCGAGCGCGATGCCGACATCGGCACGCAACTCCCTGACCTTCGCGACCAGCGTCGCCGGATGGGTCGAGCCGACATCGCGGTTGATGTTGAAGCCATCGGGCTCGTCGCCAATGACGATGACCTCTGCGCCGAGTTCCCAGAGAGCTTGGGGCGCCACCTTGTAGGCGGCGCCATTGGCGCAATCGAGCACGATGCGCAGGCCTTCCAGGCTCATGTTGCGCGGCATGGTGCGCTTGGCGAACTCGACATAGCGCGCATCGGCGCTGTCGATGCGCTTGGCCCGGCCGAGCTTCGGCGAGCCCGACAGGCGGGGGGTCAGGTCGCCATCGATCAGCCCCTCGATCTCGCGTTCGACCTCGTCGTTGAGCTTGTAGCCGTCCGGCCCGAACAGCTTGATGCCGTTATCCTCATAGGCGTTGTGCGAGGCGGAGATCATCACGCCGAGATCGGCGCGCATCGAGCGCGTCAGCATCGCGACCGCCGGCGTCGGCATCGGGCCGAGCAGCATCACGTCCATGCCGACCGAGGTGAAGCCCGCGACCATCGCGTATTCGATCATGTAGCCGGAGAGGCGGGTATCCTTGCCGATCACCACCCGGTGGCGGTGCTCGCCGCGGCGGAAGGCGAGGCCGGTGGCCTGGCCGACCTTCAGGGCGAGGTCCGGCGTGATGACGCCGTTCGCCCGCCCGCGAATGCCGTCCGTTCCGAAGTATTTGCGCGTCATCGTGTTTCGGTTCCCAGCGGCGGCTCGTGCCTAGTTTTGCGCGTTCTATAGCCAAAAAACCTTTCCGCCTTCTCACAAATTGTGACGGAGCGTGAAAAGGAGCAGCAGCGACCGCGACGCCCAATAGGGGCGATGTCATCCCGGGCGACCGAAGGGAGGCCCGGGATCCATGCCGGAGCCCTGATCGGAAGCGTTCTGGCATGGATCCCGGATCGGCGCGGCTCCGCCGCCTGTCCGGGATGACGGCGCGGGTGGAGAAGCATGAAGGCCCAACAGAAAAGGGCGACCTCACGGCCGCCCTTTCATAGTCCATTCGAACTGCCTCAGCCCTGCGGCTGCGGCTCCAGGCCGGCATCCGGCTCGCCGCGCTTGCGGCCCTTGCCGGCGCTCGGCACGGCCGAACCGCGGGGCGCATGCGGGGTGTCGTCGGCATCGCGGACCGGGCGCTTGCCGGCGATCAGGTCACGGATTTCCTCGCCGGTCAGCGTCTCGAATTCGAGCAGCGCCTCGGCCACCGCCACGAACTCGTCGTTGTGCTCGGTGAGGATCTTCTTGGCGTCGGCATAGCCCTCGTCGACGAGGCGCTTGACCTCGGCGTCGATCTTCTGCGCCGTGGCCTCGGAGACCGACTGGCTGCGGCCCATCGACATGCCCAGGAAAACCTCTTCCTGGTTGTCGCCATAGGCGACCATGCCGAGCTCGGACGAATAGCCCATCTGCGTGACCATGGCCTTGGCCATCTTGGTCGCCTGCTGGATGTCGCCGGTGGCGCCCGAGGTAACGTTCTCGCGGCCGAAGGTGATCTCCTCCGCCACGCGCCCGCCCATGGCGACCGCGAGCTGCGAGGTGAACTCCTTGAACTTCATCGAGTAGCGGTCGCCCTCCGGCAGGAACTTGACCATGCCGAGCGCGCGGCCGCGCGGGATGATCGTTGCCTTGTGGACCGGAATGCCGGCGGGAACATAGAGGCCGACGATGGCGTGACCGGCCTCGTGATAGGCGGTCAGCTTCTTCTCCTCCTCGGACATCGCCATGGATTTGCGCTCGGCGCCCATCATGACCTTGTCCTTGGCGTCCTCGAATTCGGCATGGGTGACCATGCGCTTGCCGCGCCGCGCCGCCAGCAGCGCCGCCTCGTTGACGAGGTTCATCAGGTCCGCGCCCGAGAAGCCTGGCGTACCGCGGGCAAGGACCTTGAGATCGACATCCGGCGCCATCGGCACCTTGCGGACATGGACGCGCAGGATCTTCTCGCGGCCGGCGACGTCGGGGTTCGGCACGACGATCTGGCGGTCGAAGCGGCCCGGACGCAGCAGCGCGGGGTCGAGCACGTCGGGACGGTTGGTCGCGGCGATGATGATCACACCTTCGTTCGGCTCGAAGCCGTCCATCTCCACGAGGAGCTGGTTCAGCGTCTGCTCGCGCTCGTCATTGCCGCCGCCGAGACCGGCGCCGCGATGACGGCCGACCGCGTCGATCTCATCGATGAAGATGATGCAGGGCGCATTCTTCTTGGCCTGCTCGAACATGTCGCGGACACGGCTCGCGCCGACGCCGACGAACATCTCGACGAAGTCCGAACCCGAGATGGTGAAGAACGGCACATTGGCCTCGCCCGCGACGGCACGCGCCGTCAGGGTCTTACCCGTGCCGGGAGGGCCGACAAGCAGCACGCCGCGCGGGATGCGCCCGCCCAGCCGCTGGAACTTCTGGGGATCGCGCAGGAACTCGACGATCTCCTGCAGGTCTTCCTTGGCCTCGTCGATGCCCGCGACATCCTCGAAGGTGACACGCCCATGCGCCTCGGTCAGGAGCTTGGCCTTGGACTTGCCGAAGCCCATGGCCCGGCCGGCACCGTTCTGCATCTGCCGGGACATGAAGATCCACAGACCGATGAAGATCACGAAGGGCAGCGAATTGACCAGCAGCGCCATGAACCACGGCGTGCCCTCTGAAGGCGGCTTGCCCGAGACCTGCACGCCCTTCTCCGCCAGGCTCCGCAGGAATTGCGGGTCGGCATAGGGCGGATAGGTGACGAAGCTGCGTCCGTCGGAGAAGCTGCCGGTCCATTCCGGTCCGGACGCGACGAGGCTGGCGATCCGCCCGGCCTGCGCCTCGTTGACCAGCTGGCTGTACTGAATCTCGTTGGTGCTGGTGCGTTGGCTTGGGCTCTGGAACAGGGTCACCAACGCCAGGACCAGCAGGAAGATCACCACCCAGAGGGCAAAATTTCGAAAATTCGGATTCATTCCCAGTCCGATCGGGCCTGCCGGACCAACCGGATGAGGCCTAGAGTTTCCCGACTATCAATTTAGGTGTCGCACACGCCCTTGCCAAGGGAAAGCAATGTCGTGGCGGCACTATGACGCCGAAGGGTGAACGCCGCGTCTGCGGGGCCCCTCCGCTTGCACCGACAGGACGCCGTCGCAGCCAAGCGACAGAACGCAGCCGGACAGGGTTCGGCGCAGAGCCAAGCCGGCGCGCGCCGCCTGCATCAGCGCCGCCCCACAGGTTTCAAGCCGCTCCAGCCGGCCGTGACCATCGCCACCCGGAGCGACCGCGTCGAGCGCCAGGGCCAGAACGCGCAGCGCGATCTCCTCCGGTTCCGGGACCAACGCGACATAGCGCAGGCGCAGGCCACCTCCCGCGCCCTCGGCCGGCAAGGCGATCCTCGCCAGCACGTCCTGGGCCTGTCGCGCCGCAGCCTCGTCCAGTCGCGCCATCCGCTCCGCCAACCGCGCGAGCCGCTCCGCCGTCAGCCCCATTTCCGACAGAACCGGTGTCGCCTGGCGCCAACGCACCCGCTCGAAGCGTGAATCGCCATTGCTGGGATCGCACATGAAAGGCAGTGCGCGCGCTTCTGCCGTCGCGACGAGCCTTGCCTTCGGGATGCCGAGCAGTGGTCTGGCCAGGGGCACCCCGTTGACCTCGCTCCGCCCCCGCATCCCGGCAAGCCCCGACGGCCCCGAGCCATGGGCAAGCCGCATCAGCATCGTCTCGGCCTGGTCGTCGAGCGTATGGGCCGTCACCAGCGTCGCGCCGCCGAGCCGCCGGGCCTCGTTCGCCAGAAGCATATAGCGGGCGCGGCGCGCCTGCGCCTGCACGCCACTGGCCGGCTTCAGCCCCTCCCAGCGCAGGGTCGCATGGCCGACGCCGAGTTTCGCGCAGAGCGCCGCAACCGCAGCAGCCTCTCCGGCCGATTCCAGGCGCAGGCCGTGATCGACCGTCGCGGCGTGGAGAGCCGGGCGCCCCGGCACCTGGGCCCAGATGGCCAGAAGCGCCAGCAACGCCACCGAATCCGGCCCGCCGGAGACTCCCACAAGCAGGGCCGTCTCATGCGACAGCCCCTCAAAAGCGACGCCGGCCTCGGCGAGCGAGACCGGCGCGGAATGCGTTGCGATCGGAGCCGCGCTCAAGCGCAGCCGGAGCGGCGACGCTCGCGGGCGATGCCCTGGCGCACGGAATTGGAGGCGGACGGATAGTCGACGCCGACCTTGGCATAGGTGGCGCAGGCCTGCTCCTTGGCGCCTAGTCCGTTGAGGGACATCCCGAGCTTGAGCAGGCTGTCCGGCGCCTTGGTGGCCTTCGGTGATTCCCGCGAGATCTTCAGGAACTGCTCGGCCGCCTCGCGATAGCGCTGGCGCTGGAGATAGCTCTCGCCCAGCCAATAAGTCGCGTCCACGGCCTGCCGATCGCGCGGATAGCTCTGCAGGAACTGGCGGAAGCCCATCTCGGCCTGCTCGTATTCCTTGCGCTGGAGCGAAGCGAAGGCGAGATCATAAGCCTCCTTGGCGCTCTGCGGGCCGCTGGCGGCGGCGACGCTCGCGCCGCGTGGCCTGTCCTGCGGCAGCCCGCCCTGAGGCACAGGACGCCCGACGCCCTGAAGATCGAGCGGCTGGCCCGTGGCCGGGCCGGCGGCATAATCGTCCTCGATGATGCCCGCGATCGCGCCGCCGCCGCCGAGCTGCTGCGGAGCGCCGGCCGCGCCATGCTGCGTCGTCGGGTCGAAGGCATCGCTGCGCCGCTGCCGCTGCGGCGCCCCGCCGGAGGGCGGCGCGCCCGACGGGCCGGGCGCAGCCGTATTCGGGCGCCCACCGCCGCCCTTCTCGTTCAGGCGGAAATCGACATCCTCCTGGAACTTGCGGAGCTGCTCGGAGAGCCGCCGATTCTCGAACTGGAGCTGCTCGATCTGGCCGGACATCTGGCGCAGCTGATTCTCCAGCCGCGTCGTGCGGACCAGCAGATCGGCCGCATCCTGCGCCGTGGCCGGCACAACGCCGCCGGCAAGCGCAGCGGAGAGCACCAGAGCAGCCAGTCCCGGACGGGAGAGGTGGCGGGCTAGGAGAGAACGAAGCATCGTTGAAACCGGTTTCCGTACATGTCGCGCGCTGTCTCTATACCATCAGCTCACCACGGCCAAAATATGAACGTTTTCATGGCCGGTGCGTCCGCAGGGCGCGTCGCCTCCATCACAAAAAGACCTCTGGCGCTTTGCCCGCGGCTTCCCTAAATAAGCAGAGCGGGGCTGCCTGGTGCGTGCGAGACAGCATTCCCCGGGCCCATACGACTCCCCAGGGAGCTGTCCCTGTCCGGATCCCTTGGAACCGGACACACGGCGCCCACCTACTCTGTAGGTGTCCCGGGATTCAAAACTCCACGGCCGAGGTGGCTCCGCAACCCTCATGACCACACCCGACACCGACGCTCCGCCCTCCCCGCGCAAGGCGATGCTCCGCGCGGAAGCGCTCGCCCGCCGCGATGCGCTCGATCTCGACGACCGGCTGGAATGGGATGCGGAGATCGCCGCGCACGCGCTCGCCCTCCCTGTCTGGAAAGGCAGCACCGGCCCGGTCTCGGCCTATTGGCCGATGCGCTCGGAGGCCGACCCCCGCCCGATCCTGGAAGCCCTGCACGAGCGCGGCCTGCCGCTCTGCCTGCCCGCGATCGTCGACAGACGCATGCTCTTCCGGCGCTGGGCGCCTTACGAGCCGATCGTGCCCGGCGGCTTCAGCACGCTCGTTCCCGCACCCGGCCAGCCGGAGCTGAACCCCGCAATCCTCCTCGTCCCGCTCGCCGCCTTCGACCGGCGCGGCTACCGCATCGGCTACGGCAAGGGCTATTACGACCGCGCCCTCTCCGAGCTCGGCCCGACGCTGAGCATCGGCATCGGCTATGCCGCGCAGGAGATCGACGTGGTCCCCGACGAACCCCATGACCAGCGCCTCGACTGGATCGTGACCGAGCGCGAAATCCTTCGCTGCGGTTGATTCCTTCGCGCCTTCGCGCGGAAGTTCTTCGTTGCGGTTGATTCCCGCGCGCCTTCGCGCGAGGGAGAAAGCCTTCGTGGTTTTCAGGTCAGTTTCATGCGCCTTCTCTTCCTCGGTGACATCGTCGGCCGTCCCGGCCGCATTGCGGTTCAGGAGCGGCTGCCCGCCTTGCGCGAGGCCTGGAAGCTCGACTGCGTCATCATCAACGGCGAGAACTCGGCCGGTGGTTTTGGCATCACCGAGGCGATCTGCGACGAGATCCTCGCCGCCGGTGCTGATGTCGTGACGCTCGGCAATCATTCCTGGGACCAGCGCGAGGCGCTCGTCTTCATCACCCGGCAGGACCGCCTGATCCGCCCGGCCAATTATCCACCCGGCACGCCCGGCCGCGGCGCCACCGTGATCGAGGCCCGCAACGGCGCCCGCGTCCTGGTCGTCAACGTCATGGGCCGCCTGTTCATGGACCCGCTCGACGATCCCTTTGCGGCGGTCGAGCGCGAACTCTCAGCCTGCCCGCTTGGCGAGGTCGCCGATGCCGTCATTGTCGACGTCCACGCCGAAGCGACCAGCGAGAAGCAAGCCATGGGCTATTTCCTCGACGGCCGCGCCAGCCTCGTCGTCGGCACGCACACCCATGCGCCGACCTCGGACACGCGCATCCTGCCCGGCGGCACCGCCTACCAGTCCGATGCCGGCATGTGTGGCGACTACGATTCCGTCCTCGGCATGCAGAAGGACGAGCCGGTGAGGCGTTTCCTGCAGAAGGTTCCGGGCGCAAGGCTGGAGCCGGCGACCGGCGAAGGCACGCTCTCCGGCGTCGCGGTCGATATCGACGATGCGACCGGTCTGGCCAGGGCGGTCTGGGCCGTGCGCGTAGGCCCGCATCTCAGCCAGGCCGTGCCCGACTGGGCGGCCTGAAGCTGATCGGCTCAGGCTGAGCGGGACTGCTGGATCAGCGCCTCGAAAGCCTCACTCATGCTGGCAGCCTGCCTCGGCAGCGTGCTGGCCACGTTGACGACGTCCGCAACCGCGTTTCCGGCGTCCTGCACGCGCACACTCAGCTGGCCGATAGCCTCAGCGTTGACTTGGGTCCCGATGGCTGCCTGTTCGGCGCTGCGGGCGATTTCCTGCGTGGCCGCACGCTGCTGGTCGATGCTTGCGGCGACCGTTGCCGCAATGCCGTTCACCTGGCTGACGAAACCGACGATCCGCTCCAGCGCAGCCACGGCCTCGCTCGTCGCCGCCTGCATGGCCGGAACCTGTACGGCGATCTCCCCTGTCGCCTGCGCCGTGCGCGCGGCGAGTTGCTTCACCTCCGTCGCGACAATGGCGAAACCGCGGCCTGCCTCACCGGCGCGCGCGGCCTCGATCGTTGCATTGAGCGCAAGCAGATTGGTCTGGTTCGCGATCATCTGGATAAGTTCGACGACCGAACCGATCGTGGCGGCCGAGCGGGATAGGCTCTGGACGATCGCGTCTGTCTGCTGGGCCGCGAGATCGGCCTCGGAAGCCAATTTCGAGGCGCGGACAACCTCCGATGCGACATGGTCCAGCGAGTGCGACAGCTCGCCAGTCGCCGCCGCGACATTGTTGACGTTACTGGAGGCATCATCCGCTGTCCTGACCGCTTGGGCAGCCTGCGCGCTGGTTTGGCCAACCACCGCTTCCATCGTCGTGGCCAAGCTTTCGACTTTAACCGCGCCGAGGCCGACCGCGCCGACCACCTCGCGCACAGCCCCCTCGAAGGATTCGATTTGGCGGCGGGTCGCCTCCTGGCTGCTCTGCTGAACGAGCGCGTAGGTCTCCAATATCAACTCGAGATCGAGCTGAACCGCCTTGGTCAGGGCCGCGCGTGTCGCGATCCGCGTACCGAGCCGGCCGCGGCGCCAACGCCCCGCAAGACTGCTCAATGTATCCTGGTCGAGCCCGAGTTCGGCGAACAGGGCGCTGGATACGATCGTGTGGCAGATCACGACGGCATAGATCGGAACGCCGTGCTTGTGGAAAGCGGTCGCCAGATTGTGCGCCGATTCCGTGAAACCTTCGCCGAGATCGCCCGAAGCGAGACGGATCCAATGGGCCAGCCGCTGCTCGTGCACCTCCGGCCTGCGCAGCGCCAGCGCGATCTCCGGCCAGGGTGCGAATTGCTCGTGCAGTTCGGGCAGCAGCGACGGCAGGCGTTGATGCGCGAACCCGGCGTGGCTGGCAAGTAAGGCAAGATCGCGTTCAGCGATCTGGAAGGCGCGAAAGCGATGTTCCTGCCCGGCGATCGTTCTGGTCTTCAAATCATCACTCGGGCCGTGGCAGCCTTCATCGCATCACGCTGCAAGCCTCCTTTCTCAAGGTAAAGAATCACCTAACGCAGTGATCGGTGGGCGCTCTGCGCCGCTTGCCTGCTGGCAAAGCCCGCGCCTATAAGGCCGTTTCGCCGGGCAGCCGACAGCCCCTGGCAAATGAAACAACAAGCGCAGAAGGCAGCGGGACCCCATGGCCGGCCATTCACAGTTCAAGAACATCATGCACCGCAAGGGCAAGCAGGATGCGGTGCGCTCCAAGCTGTTCTCGAAACTGGCCCGCGAAATCACCGTCGCCGCCAAGCTGGGCATGCCCGACATCAACATGAACCCGCGCCTGCGCATGGCGGTGCTCGCCGCGCGTGCCGAGAACATGCCGAAGGACAACATCCAGCGCGCCATCAACAAAGCGGCCGGCGGCGAGGGCGACAACTATGACGAGGTCCGCTACGAGGGCTACGGCCCGGGCGGCGCCGCCGTCATCGTCGAGGCGCTGACCGACAACCGCAACCGCACCGCCTCCGCCGTGCGCTCCTACTTCACCAAGTCGGGCGGCGCGATGGGCGAGAGCAACTCGGTCTCCTTCATGTTCAACCGCGTCGGCGAGGTCAGCTATCCGCCGGAGGCCGGCGACGCCGACAAGGTGATGGAAGCTGCGATCGAGGCCGGTGCCGACGACGTGATCTCGGACGAGAACGGCCACACCATCCTCTGCGCCTTCGACGCGCTGAACGAGGTCTCGAAGGCGCTGGAAGCCGCGCTCGGCGCCCCCGCCTCGGCGAAGCCCGTCTGGCGCCCGACCACGACCGCCCCGCTCGACGAGGAGAAGGCCGCCTCGATGATGCGTTTGATGGAAGCGCTCGACAATGACGACGACGTCCAGAACGTCTTCGCCAATTTCGAGATCGCCGACGACATCATGGCGAAGCTCAGCGCCTGATCTGAAGCCAGCGCCTTCTGCATCATGGCCGGGCTCGTCCCGGCCATTTGCGTCTTTGCAGCCTCGATATGGCGTTGAGCGCGCGGATGCCCGCAAGGTCTCCTACCGCCCGATTACGACGTCCCACAGCGGCAGGCTGATCACTGCGCTCAGGAAGATCACCAGATAGGCCCCGCGCCGGAACGTCTCCTCCGACGCCAGCCGGAAGCCATGCGTCCCGACCCAGAGCCCGACGCCGTAGATCGCGAAGAGCGGCACCGCCATCATCAGGGCGCCGCCGGTCAGGATGCCCTTCCACCACAGCACTGTGCCGCTGATCAGTGTCGAGACGCCAAAGAAGGCCTGCATGTTGGCCCGCGTCTTGTGCCGGTCGTTGCGCTGCGCACCGAGCCAAAACACCGCGAGCGGCATACCGCCGATCGAGGCCATGCCGTTGAACAATCCCGACAAAGCGCCCACCCCGAGCGAGAGCGGAATCGTCGGGCGCCCATGGTAGCGCCAGCCTGACGCCATCAGCGCCACCGCGGTCAGCACGAGCAGGGCGAGCACCCAGCGCATCGTCTCGCGATCGAGCCAGATCAAGAGCCAGATGCCGGCCGGCAGGGCGAGCGTCGCGGTCAGCAGCAGCGGCAGGATTTCGCGCCATTCCGCCGTTTTGGCACTGCGCGCCGCGATCGGCAGCGCGAAGGGCAGATCGATGAACCAGATCAGGCCGAGCGCCGCGACCGGCCCGAGCACGACCGAAGCCAGCGGCATGAACACCATGGCGAAGCCGAAGCCGGTGAAGCCGCGCACGAGCCCGCCCAATAGCGTCGCGGCCAGCAGGATGGCGATGCCATCGGCGCTGACGCCCGGCATGAAGGAAGACAGGATCGAGGACATGGAGCCGGCACAAGGAGAAAAGCGAGGCGGACCATGCCCGCGGGCCGACAGCAAGAACAACTTTCCTTTTTGATGTCATCGATCAGGGGAATTCATCCCGCCCCGTCCCATCGCCCGTCTCGGCGCGGGACAAATCCGAAACATCCGCTAGGTTGAGCCCGTCATGGCACCTCCGATTCGCATCCTCGGCATTGATCCCGGCCTCCGGAAAACCGGCTGGGGCATCGTGATTTCGGAAGGGAGCAAGCTCTCCTTCGTCGCCTGCGGCTGCATCGAGAGCGACGGCGCCCTGTCGCTCGGCCAGCGCCTGCGGCAATTGCATGAAGGCCTGAACAAGGTCCTCGCTGCGCATCGCCCGCATGAGGCCGCCGTCGAGGAGACCTTCATCAACCGCGATCCGCAATCGGCGCTGAAGCTCGGCCAGGCCCGCGGCATCGCGCTGGTCGTCCCCGCCCTCGCGGGGCTCGATGTCGCGGAATATGCCGCCAACCTCGTCAAGAAGACCGTGGTCGGCGTCGGCCATGCCGACAAGAAGCAGGTCCAAGCGATGATCCGCGTGCTGCTGCCCAAGGCCGAGACCTCCTCGGCCGATGCGGCGGACGCGCTCGCTGTCGCGATCTGCCATGCCCAGCATCGCGGCATGAAGGCGCTGGTCGCGCAGATGAAGGCATCATGAGCCCCACGCTTCCGCTCGATATTTTTCGCGACACTCCCTCACGCGGGTCATCCCGGACGGAGCGAAGCAAAGACCCGGGATCCATTCCGGAACCTCGCCGAGACATGTTCCGGAATGGATCCCGGGTCTCCCTCCGGTCGCCCGGGATGACCCGTGGAGAAAATCGATGATCGGCAAGCTCAAGGGCCTGATCGATTCCTATGGCGAGGACCACGTCATCATCGACGTGCAGGGCGTCGGCTATGTCGTGCAGTGCTCGGCCCGCACGCTCCAGCGCCTGCCCCAGCCCGGCGAGGCGGCCGCGCTCTCGATCGAGACCCATGTCCGCGAGGATGCGATCCGCCTCTACGGCTTCATGTCCGACAATGAGCGTGACTGGTTCCGCCTGATGCAGGTCGTGCAGGGCGTCGGCGCCAAGGTCGCGCTCGCGATCCTCTCGACGCTCGATCCGGGTGGGCTCGCCACCGCCATCGCCACCAACGACAAGGCCGCCATCGCCCGCGCGCCCGGCGTCGGCCCCAAGCTGGCGCAACGCCTCTGCGCCGAGCTCAAGGACAAGGCTCCGGCCTTCGGCCATATCGATCCAGGCGTCGCCCAGCTCGCAGGCGCGCTCGAAGACCGGAAGCTGCCACAGCCGATCGCCGATGCCGTGTCGGCGCTCGCCAATCTCGGCTATCCTCAGGCGCAGGCTGTGGCCGCCGTGGCGGCTGCCGCCAAGGCCGCCGGCGATGGTGCCGGCACGGCCCAACTCATCAAGCTGGGCCTGAAGGAACTGGCGAAGTGAGCCAAGCGCCCGACGAGCTTCAATTGCGCGTCGTCACCGACAAGACCGAGCTTTGCCGCATCATGCTGGCGAGCTGGGGCTCGCATAGCATGATGATCGACCTGCACGTCTACGACGTAGCGGAGATCGATGCGCTCGGCCTGTTCGAGCCCTCCGGCAAGACGGCGGCGCTGGCAAGCTGGACCGTGCGCGGCGACAGCGCCTATCTCTGCGCGCTCCACTCGCTGAAGCCGGGCGAAGGCATCGCGATCCGGATGCTCGACGCCGTCATCTACGCGGCGCGCAAGGCTGGTGCCAAAAAGCTCAAGGCCATGCTGACCAATGACAACATGCCCGGCATGACCTTCTACCAGCGCCGCGGCTTCCGCCTCTCGGGGCTTTATCTCGAGGCGATCGACCACTATCGCTCGGTCGAGCCTGATATCATCAAGACAGGGTACAAGGACATTCCGATCCACGACGCCATCGAGCTGGAGATCGCGCTGTGAGCGAACCCAAACGCTCCGGCCTGATGACGGCCGACAAGCGCGATGACGACAGCGAAACCTCGCTGCGTCCGCTGTCGCTGTCCGATTTCACCGGCCAAGCGGCGGCACGGGCGAATCTTCAGGTCTTCATCAACGCCGCCAAGAGCCGTGGCGACGCGCTCGACCATGTCCTCTTCGTCGGCCCGCCCGGCCTCGGCAAGACGACGCTGGCGCAGATCGTCTCGCGCGAGCTCGGCGTCAATTTCCGCTCGACCTCGGGCCCGGTCATCGCCAAGGCCGGCGACCTCGCCGCGCAGCTCACCAATCTCGAAGAGCGCGATGTGCTCTTCATCGACGAGATCCACCGCCTCAACCCGGCGGTCGAGGAAATCCTCTATCCGGCGATGGAGGACTATCAGCTCGACCTGATCATCGGCGAAGGTCCCGCCGCCCGCTCGGTCAAGATCGACCTGCCCAAGTTCACGCTGGTCGGCGCCACCACCCGCGCCGGCCTGCTGACCACGCCCTTGCGCGACCGCTTCGGCATCCCGATCCGTCTGCAATTCTACACGGTCGAGGAATTGCAGGGCATCGTCGCGCGCGGCGCCCGCGTGCTCGGCGTGCCGATGTCCGACGACGGCGCCAACGAGATCGCCAAGCGCTCCCGCGGCACGCCCCGTATCGCCGGGCGCCTGCTCCGGCGCGTGCGCGACTTCGCCATCGTCGACGGCGACCCCATCGTCACCCGCAAGGTCGCCGACAAGGCGCTCTCGCTGCTTGATGTCGACGCTATCGGCCTCGACCAGATGGACCGGCGCTATCTCACCACCGTCGCGATCAATTTCGGCGGCGGCCCGGTCGGGATCGAGACCATCGCCGCCTCGCTCTCCGAGCCGCGCGATGCGATCGAGGAGATCATCGAGCCCTTCCTGCTTCAGCAGGGCTTCATCCAGCGCACGCCGCGCGGGCGCCTGCTGACGCCGCACGCCTTCCGCCATCTCGGCATGCCCGAGCCCTCACGCGAGACGGCGCAGTTCGGGCTGTTCGGCGGCGACGAGGATGAGAGCTGAGGCCCGGTTTCGGGCGGGGGCACAGACTCGGACGCAACAACGAGCACAATGCCTTGCGAGGATGCCGGATCGGTGCCGTTCTGCGGCCTGTCCGGATCATGACGATTGAAATCGTTCGTATTCCCGGTCAAATGGAAGATGCACGGCTAACCATCCGTGCCTGATCAGCCAGATCAGCGCTTCGGAGACCGAGAATGTCCTTAAGCCGCCTCGCCGGCCCGGCCGCGCTGGCATTCCTTCTCGCGGCGGCCTCCGCGCATGCCGGCGACAAGACCCCGGCAGGCACCGTGATGGATGCCTATGCCGTTACGCGCAAGACGCTTGCCTCCTCAGGCCCGCCACCCTGGCGCCCGCCGCATCGCGACAAGCTGATGAGCAAGGGCTTAGCCGCACTCTTCGCCCGCGACGATCTCTATCAGGACGAGGCCGGCGAGATCGGCCATATCGGCGCCGATCCCTTCATCAACGGCCAGGACGGCGAGGTGAAGCTCCTCAAGGTCAACGTCGTCGAGGAGCCCGAGAACGGCCGGGCCCTGGTCAACGCCAGCTTCCGCAGCTTCAAGCAGCAGGTCACCGTGCGTTTCCGCATGATCGAGGAAGGCGGCGGTTGGCGCATCGACGACATCATCAACCGCTTCGAGGGCAAGGACTATTCGGTCCGCGACATGCTGTCCCAGCCCTATGACTGCGGCTCCTTCATGAACAAGCCCTGCAAGCGCTGAGCGCGGGCAGGGCCGAGCGCGCCGCTAGGACTGGCGCGCCATCTTCGAGCGCATCATCGCCGGCCGCGCCCCCGCATCGTTCAGTGCGCCTGATTTCGCGGCCTTCGGATTCTCGACCGGCCGCATGCCCTTGCTGGCCGTGCGGCTGGCAGGCCGCTCTGCCGCGAGCTGGCGCTGCTTGAGGGCGAGCGCCTTGCGGGCGAGGCTGCGCTGGCTTGGCAGCTTCGCCTTCTCCTCCCGCCGCGTGCGCTCGGCACCGACACGCTTCAGCGCCGCCGTCAGCGCGTCGGCCTTCGCCTTGGTGCCGGTGTTGTCGGTTGCGGGCTTGGCCCCCTTCGGCTCGGCCTTGCCGCGCATCTCGCGCTTCTGGCGACGAGCGCCGTCGCGGGCCTTGTCGCGGCGCTCACGCAGCTTGCTAGCCAGATCGCGCAACGCGTCGTCCGGAAGAGCCCCGATCGCGCTGCGATGGGTGCTGGCGACGAGATCGGCCTCGGCCTTGTCGAGCAGCCGCGCGGTCGCCTTGCTGGATTGCGCCATGGACAGATCCTCCCTTGCTGTGATCACGCAACGGGCAACGCTCTTCCCGCAAAGCGGTTCCAGCCTTTCCGAAGCCGCATCACCTGGTCTATGGCAGCCGCAGCCATTCTGAACCGCTCCGGAGCGCCATGAGCAGGGTCCATCGCCTCGAGGTCCGCGTCTACTACGAGGACACCGATTTTTCCGGCGTCGTCTATCACGCCTCCTATCTGCGCTTCATGGAGCGCGGCCGCACGGAATTGATCCGCGCGCTCGGCATCGAGCAGCGCGAGCTCTTCGATGGTGAGACGGCGCTGGGATTCGCCGTGCGCAAGATGACCATCGATTTCCTGCGGCCCGCCGTGATGGACGACCTGCTCACGATCGAGACCCGCTCGATCGCCGCCCGGGGCGCCACCATGGACCTCGAACAGCGCGTGCTGCGCGGCGAGGAGGTGCTGATTACCGCACAGGTCATGGTCGCCTGCGTCGGCGGCGGCCGCGCCCGGCGCATCCCGGACGGCCTGCGCAAGCGCCTGATGCTCGACGACTGACAGTCGACGCAGCCCCACCCGCATGTTAGCGCTCCTTACATGAGCTGGAAGCGCGACCGCCCCGAGACACCCCGCGGCTATCACCATGGCAACCTCAAGGAGGAGCTGCTGCGGGCCGCGCTCGGGCTGATCCGCGAGAAGGGGCCGAACGGTTTCACCTTCGCCGAGGCCGCGCGCATGGCCGGCGTCAGCCCTGCCGCCCCCTATCGCCATTTCCGCGACCGCGACGAGCTTCTGGCCGATGTTGCGGCCCGCGGCTTCCAGGCCTTCGAGACGGCCCTGTCGCGCGCCTGGGATCAGGGGCGGCCCGATCCGGAGGTCGCCTTTCACCGGCTTGGGCGCGCCTATCTCGCCTTCGCCCATGACGAGCCCGCCTATTACTCCGCGATGTTCGAGGCCGGCGTACCGCTCGACGCCAGCGCGGAGCTGCGCACGGCTGCCGACAGCGCCTTCGCCTGCCTGCGCCAGGCTTCCGAGGCGCTGATCGCGCAACTGCCGCAAGGCAAGCGCCCCCCGGCCTTGATGATGGCCCTGCATATCTGGGCGATGTCGCATGGCATCGCCGCCCTGTTCGGCCGCGCCGATGGCGGTCGCCGCCCCCTGCCGATGTCGGCCTCCGACCTGCTGGAAGCCGGGACGCTGATCTACCTTCAGGGCCTCGGCATCGGCCGCAACGGCCCCTCCAAGCCCGACTGATTCATTTCTGCGCGCCCGCTTCTTGACAAGCGGCAGGGTCAGGCGCATCTATGTAAATGTGATTTACATTCACGTTCACGGATGGTGAGGGAGCAATGCCGATCGTCGAGAAGCTGGACGAATATGGAAAGGGTGCCTGGATCGCCTTTGCGGTTCTCGGCTTCATCCTGTTCTGGCCCCTGGGTCTGGCGACCCTGGCCTTTCTTTTCTGGAGTGGACGCATGGGTTGTGGATATGCCGGAGACCGGTACGAGCACCGGATGAGCCGCCTTCAGGGCAAGATGGATCGGCTGCGCGAGCGCATGGGTGGCCGCGAAGGCGGCTTCGGCGGCTGGGGCCGCGGCGGCCCCTCCAGCGGCAACCGCGCCTTCGACGAGTATCGCTCGGAGACGCTGCGCCGGCTCGAGGACGAGCAGCGCGAGTTCCACGACTTCCTGGGCCGCCTGCGCATGGCCCGCGACAAGGCCGAGTTCGATCAGTTCATGACCGAGCGCCGCAACAACCCGCCGGCCAACACCCCGGCCCAGCCCGACGCGGCCTGAACCGTCGGATCGATCAGAACAGGCCCGCCCCTAGCCGGGGCGGGCTTTGTCTTGTCTGGCGGGCACAGCGTCGCGCGGCAACCGGATCGCCCGCTACGAAGCAGCCGGCCGTTCCAGTACCGCGAGCAGCTCGCGATAGGTCGGCGCCAGGGCTCGCAGGTGAGCGGCTGCCGTCGCATCATCCCGGGCGACCAGCGGATATTGCAGGGCGCCGATCAGGCGCGCCTGGCGCCCCATGATCCCGGCAGCGGCATCGAGCCCGATCCGCGTCAGGCAACGCGCGGCATCGGCGGCCCGGCGCGCACCGACGCGCACCGCGAAATGGATGAGATGACCCCTGAGGTCGTCGTCGCAGCCGGCCGCGACGCGTTCCGCCAGAGCCAGGGCGGCCGCTTCGTTGCCGAGCGTCCCCGGCGGCGGCTGCAGGTCCCCGTCCATGGCGAGCCAGCGAATGGCCGCGGGAAGCGCCCGCCGGATCGCCTCCTCCTCCGGCACGATCTCAACGCGCCGGAACCCCGTGCGCATCGTGAAGGCCTCGCCGTAATCGACCGTCTCGCCGCGCCACGCTGCCACGAAATCGGCGAGCGGCAGCGTCGCATGCGGATAGCCTTGCGGATCGTGCATCTCGATCATGTCGCCGCTCAGCGCGAGCACGACGACATAGTGGTCGGCGCCGATCGCCCCGCGCATGCCCGGCTGATGGCGCAGATGCCCCATTTCAACGGGCCCGATCCAGACCGGCCCCGCGGCGAGAGCATCCGCAAGTCGCGCGAGTGCCGTTTCCTCGCTGCCCCCGTATGCCACGGTGGAGGCCCAGCCCATGGCGGCGAGCGCACCCTCGAAACCCGCTTCCGGGGTCCAACCATAGGGATCGAAGAATGGCAGCGCGCCGCCATGCAATTGCATGCCGAAAGGACTTCCCGTCGCGAACTCTATGACGGCGGGAGGTAGCGAAGCCTCGCCAAACATCATCGAAAATGAATTGGCGTAACAATAGGGCCCGGAGCCCACATACGAAAAATAACTCATGATTTTCGACTGGCCTTCACGTCTCGAAGGCATGCACAGATCTGCAAATTGAAATTTTCTGTCAAGCGCTCTGTTTTCACGTGAGGCTTCCGGCGCACCGTCTGTCGTTTCGCAGCGCTTTGAGCGAACGGCACCGCCAGCCTGGGCCCGCATCCCCGGCCTCCCGAAACTTCCCACCCGCCCGGTCCGCCGTATACCCGACATTAACCTTGCCGGATGCTTAACTCCTTTCGGAGCATGCGTTCCGTGGGAAACCCCGTTTCGGCCCATCTTTCGCCGGATTCACGCGCGATTGGAGGGATACGGCATTTCCCCGGATCGCGGATCGGGCGGCGGCGTGGGCTTCCCGCGACGCAAGCGGCGGGGTTTGGGCCGGGGCTGGAGCCTTGAAGCGTCCAGCATCGGCCGTACCGCCTGGGTGAGAAGGATGACAGGATGAACCCCGCCGACGTCGCGCAGGCCGCGCCGCAGATCGACATGTCGTTCTGGACGCTGTTCTGGCACGCCCACATCGTCGTCAAGCTGGTCATGATGGGCCTGCTGGCCGCTTCGGTCTGGTGCTGGTCGATCATCGTCGACAAGACCCTGCTGTATCGCCGCACGCGCAAGGACATGGACGCCTTCGAGGAGATTTTCTGGTCCGGCCGCTCGCTCGAGGAGCTCTATCGCGACCTCGCCAGCAAGCCGGTCAACGACATGGCCGCCGTCTTCGTCGCCGCGATGCGCGAGTGGAAGCGCTCCTTCGAGAATGGCGGGCGCTCGGTCGCCAGCCTCCCCCAGCGCATCGACAAGGTGCTCGACGTCACCATCCAGCGCGAAACGGAGCGGCTGGAATCGGGGCTGCTCGTGCTCTCGACCATCGCCTCGGCGGCCCCCTTCATCGGCCTGTTCGGCACGGTCTGGGGCATCATGACCTCGTTCACCGCCATCGCGGTCTCCAAGAATTCCTCGCTCGCGGTCGTCGCGCCCGGCATTGCCGAAGCGCTCTTCGCCACGGCGATCGGCCTCTTCGCCGCTATCCCTGCGCTGATGGCCTACAACAAGCTCCAGGCCGAGGTCGCCAAGGCTCAAGGGCGCCTCGAAGCCTTCGCCGACGAGTTCTCCGCGATCCTGTCGCGGCAGATCGACGAACGCATGGCGGCGTGAGGGCCTGACCGATGGGTATGTCAGCCGCTTCGGGCGCAAAGGGCGGTTCCGGCCGCCGGGGTCGGCGCGGGCGCCGCCACGGCGCCATCGCCGAGATCAACATGACGCCGTTCATCGACGTCATGCTGGTGTTGCTCATCATCTTCATGGTCGCCGCGCCGCTGATCGCGACCGGCGTCCCGCTCGACCTGCCGCAGACCGGCGCCAAGCCGATCAATGTCGATCAGAAGCCGCTGACCATCGCCATCGACGCCAAGGGCCAGATCTTCCTGCAGGACGAGCCGACGCTCGAGCCCGACCTCGTCACCAAGCTCCAGAGCCTGGCCAAGCAGGGTTTCGACGAGCGCATCTATGTTCGCGGCGACAAGCAGGTCGATTACGGCCGCGTCGCCTCGGTGATGTCGACCATCACCGCCGCCGGCTTCAAGCGGGTCGCGCTCGTCACCGAGCCGAGCCGCTGAGAGCTGAGAATTAGAGAGTAAGGGCGTTAAGGGCGTGAAGCTTTCGACCTCCGAACCTGGCATGCTGGTGTCGGCGCTGGGCCACGCGACGTTCCTCGTCGCGGGGTTGCTGGCGTTCTCGTCGCCTGCGCCTTTGCCGGAGAACGAGGAGGCGATCGCCGTCGAGGTGATCGACCCCAGTGCGCTGAATCAGGTGACGCGCGGCGAGCGCAGCGCCGAGAAGGTCCAGGCCCAGCCGACCCCGCGCGCCGAGCGCCAGTCCGAAAAGGTCGAGCGCAAGGAAGCGGGCGAGGCCAAGGCCGACGCTCCGGCTCCGCCCTCGCGCCCGCTCGAATTGAAAACCGCCGAGAACAACGCCGCGACGCCCCCGCCGCCGGCCCGCCCGGTCGAACAGCCGAAGCCCGAGGCCAAGCCGCCGGAGCCCGCCAAGCAGCCGCCGCAGAAAAGCGAAGCCGCCGCCGCCCGAGAGGCCGAGCAGAAGCGCGAGGAGCTGGCCAAGCTCGCAGAGGAGGCCGAGCTCGCCTCCAAGGCGAAGCAGGCCGAGGAGGAGGCGAAGGCCGCCGCCAAGGCCAAGGCGGAAGCCGAGGCCCAGGCCGCCAAGCGCGCCGCCGATGCGAAGGCCAAGGCCGAGGCGCTCGCCAAGGCGGAAGCAGACAAGGCCGCGAAGGAAAAGGCGGAGGCTGCCGCCAAGGCGAAGGCCGAGGCCGTTGAGAAGGCCAAGATCGCCGCCGAGGCGAAGGCCAAGCAGGAGGCCGAGGCCAAGGCGAAGAAGGAGGCGGAGATCGCCAAGAACTTCAACGCCAGCGATATCGCCAAGCTGCTCCAGTCCAAGGAGAAGGCGCAGTCCTCGGGCTCCTCGGCGCCGCAGGTCAACCGCACGGCCTCGCTGGGGACCGAGCGCGGCACCTCGCAGAAGCTCAGCCCCTCGCTCCGGTCTCAGCTCATCGGCATCATCCAGGAACAGCTCCTGAAGTGCTGGAACGTGCCGATCGCGCTCGCCAATGCCCATGGCAGCGGCAATGTCGTGCCGTCCGTGCGGATGAAGCTCAACACCGACGGCTCGCTCATCGGCCAGCCCGGCGTGATCAATTCGTCCTCGGACCCGCTCTTCCGGGTCGCCGCCGATTCGGCGCTGACCGCCACCCGCCGCTGCGCGCCCTTGCGCATCCCGGCTCAATTCGCCTCCTATTACGACGACTGGCGCGATGTCGTCGTCAATTTCGACGCCAGGGACGTCATGTGACCCCGATGATCGACAGAAGCCCCCTCCCCTTCCTCGCGACAGCGCCGACGCGCCGCCGCCTCCTCGCCACTGCCGGCGCGGCGCTGCTGCTGCCCACGGCCGCCAAAGCCGAGCTCGTCATCAACCTGACCGGCGGGGCGTTCCAGCCGATGCCGATCGCCGTCGCCGATTTCGGCGGCGAAGGCGGCGTGCTCGTCTCCGGCGTCATCACCAACAACCTGAAGCGCTGCGGCTACTTCACCCCCGTCGACAAGGGCCGCTTCCCGGAAGCGAACCCGCCCTTCGATGCGGCGCCGCGCTTCGACGCCTGGAAGGCGGCGGGCGTGCAGGCCCTCGTCACCGGCCGCGTCGCGCGCGAAGCCGGCCGCATCCGCGCCGAGTTCCGGCTCTGGGACGTCGCGACCGGCACCCAGACCGACGGCCAGCAGTATTTCACCGACCCGAGCAATGCCCGCCGCGTCGGCCATATCATCTCGGACGCGATCTTCTCGAAGGTCACCGGTCTCGGCGGCTTCTTCGACACCCGCGTCGTCTTCGTCGATGAATCCGGCCCGAAGGAGACGCGCCGCAAGCGCCTCGCCATCATGGACCAGGACGGCGCCAATGTGCGCTACCTCACCACTGGCGACACCTCCGTGGTGACGCCGCGCTATTCGCCGGTCTCGCAGGACGTGACCTTCATGACCCAGCGCCTGGGCGAGCAGCCCCGCGTGCAGGTCCTGAACATCGAGACCGGCCAGCGCCAGATCGTCGGCAACTTCCCCGACATGAGCTCGAGCCCGCGCTTCGCGCCCAACGGCCAGCGCGTCGTGCTCTCGCTCCAGCAGGGCGGCAACGCCAATCTCTACGCCATCGATATCGGCTCGCGCTCGACCACGCGCCTGACCTCGACGGCGGCGATCGACACCTCGCCTTCCTACGCGCCCGACGGCTCCCGCATCGTCTTCGAGAGCGACCGTGGCGGCCAGCAGCAGCTTTATGTGATGCCGGCCGGCGGCGGCGAGGGCCAGCGCATCTCCTTCGGCCAGGGCCGCTATTCGCAGCCCTCCTGGTCGCCGCGCGGCGACCTCATCGCCTTCACCCGCCAGGGCGGCGGCGGCTTCGCCATCGGCGTGATGCGGCCGGACGGCTCGGGCGAGCGTATCCTGACCGAGGGCTTCCATAACGAAGCCCCGAACTGGGCGCCGAACGGCCAGTACATCATGTTCTTCCGCGATCCCGGCGGCCAGTCCGGCGGCAAGCTCTACATGGTCGACATCACCGGCCGCGTCGAAGTGCCTGTGCCGACCCCGGCCTTCGCTTCCGATCCGACCTGGTCGCCTTTGCTCAGCGGTCAGCGCTGAGGCGAGCCGGTTTTCCTCGGAACCACGCCGTCATCCCGGGCTTGCCCCGGGATCCATCGTAGAGCGCCGAGCCCTATGATGGATCCCGGATCTCCGCTTCGCTCCGTCCGGGATGACGTAAAAAAGCCGCCGGCAACTCCAGGCGGCTTTTCTGTTGCAGTCCCACCAGCTCAATCGCGGTAGACCGGCTCCTCGACGTCGAGCTGACGCCGGATCGAGGCGAGATGCAGGCGGGCCGATTCCGGATCGCCCTCGCGCATCTGGCGATAGGCCGCCTCGGCGATCTCGGGCTTCACCGGCTTGACCTGCCGCCCCGTCGAGAGCGCCAGCGCCTGCACCTCGCAGGCCCGTTCCAGATAGTAGAGATCGTCCCAGGCCTCGGCGATGTTCGGCCCGAGTACCATGACGCCGTGATGCTTCATGAAGACGATATCGGCATCGCCGACCGCAGCCGCGATACGGTCGCCCTCGCGCTCGTCCAGAGCCAGCCCGTTATAATCGCGGTCGACCGCGGTGCGACCGTAGAACTTGAGCGCTGTCTGCCCAGCGAAGATCAGCGGATCGCCCTCGGTCATCGAGAGCGCCGTCGCGTAGGGCATATGCGTATGGAACGCGACCTTGGCGCGCGGGATGTTCTTGTGAATCCGGGCGTGGATGTAGAAGGCCGTCGCTTCCGGCTGGCCCTCGCCGGAGACGACATTGCCGTGGAAGTCGCAGACCAGCAGCTTCGACGCCGTCAGCTCGCGGAAGGCCCAGCCATAGGGATTGACGATGAAGAGGTCGTCATGACCCGGCACCAGCGCCGAGAAGTGATTGCAGATCCCCTCCTCGAAGCCATAGCGCGCCGCCATGCGAAAGGTCGCGGCAAGATCACGGCGCGCCTCCCAGACGATATCGGAATCGAGATCAGGCTGGTTGGGACCACGAAGCGGCGTCACGCTCGCGGCGCCGGACTTGAGGGGATGAGCCATCGCGATCTCCGGTCGAAGGGGAAGACGGAAACGAAGCAAGTATCGAGCCGATGCTCGGGAACGATAAAGCCCTTCCGGCGAAACAGGCGCTGCAATTGCCCGGGCGATCTGCAAGCTTCTTTCACGGGTGAGTGCAGATGTGTCCGCCGCACCACAATCCCTCCCGGAATCGCCTTTCGCCATAATTGGTTAACCATAAGCCGCAATGCCGCCACTTCGCCCTGATTTGGCAAGGTCTCGTTTAGGTTGACACTTCATTGATGAGGCACTGCGAAGCCTTCCTCGAAGTGCCCAGCCACATAATTCGATTGCCCGGAGTCCAGCCATGTTGACCACACTCGTTTCCGGCGGCCGAGCCGTCCGCTTTGCCGCCGCCATCGCCGCCACCCTCGCCCTCGGCGCCTGCGCCAAGGACCAGAACGCCGACGGTTCGGGCTTCGGCGCCGGCGGCGCCGCGACGCCGGGCAGCGCGCAGGACTTCGTCGTCAATGTTGGCGACCGCGTCTTCTTCGAGACCGATTCGACCGACCTGACCTCGACCGCGACCGCGACCCTCGACAAGCAGGCCAGCTGGCTGCAGCGCTACCCGCGCTACACCTTCACCGTCGAAGGCCATGCCGACGAGCGCGGCACCCGCGAGTACAACTACTCGCTCGGCGCCCGCCGTGGTCAGACCGTGCGCGACTACCTCGCCTCGCGCGGCATCGCAGCCAACCGCATGCGCACCATCTCCTACGGCAAGGAGCGCCCGGTCGCGGTCTGCAACGACATCTCCTGCTGGTCGCAGAACCGCCGCTCCGTCACGGTGCTGGACGGCGCCGGCGGCGCGCCCGGCGTCTGATCTGAACACATAGACGAAGAAAAGGCCCCGGATGTCTCCATCCGGGGCCTTTTTCATGCCTGGACTGCGATCATCCCACCGCGGTCGGGATCAGACTGCGTGCCACGCCCTCGATCCGCTCGGCCGCCGCGACCAGCGCTTCCGCCGCGCGGTCCTCGACCTCGCTGAGGCGCTCGTCGGCAGCGCCGGCATTGCCCTGCGTCGCCGCGAGATCGGTTTCCAGCTTCGCCAGCCGCTGCTTCAGTTCATGGACCTCGTCGGCCACCATCAGCGCCGCCATGACATGCAGGCGCATGTCACCGATCTCGCCGAAGGCCTGCCGCATTTCGCCGATCTTCTCGTCATAGAACCGGGCGAGCCCTTCGAGATGGCCCTCCTCGCCCTCCCCGCAGGCCATGCGATAGGCCTTCCCGGAAATCATGACGTTGACTTGCGGCATTCGAGCTCCAGTCCTTGTCTAGCTTTGGCTTGCCTCGGGCTCCGGCGGCTGCTGCGCCTCGACACGGGCGATCACTGCGCCGACGACGTTCATCGCCCGCTCCAGCCGCTGGTCGACATCGGCCGCAGCCGTCTCGACCTGGCCCAGACGCGACATCGCGCCATCGAGCTCGGCCGCCAGCCGTGCCCGGTCGTCCTGCATCAGGGCGAGTTCGGTTTCGAGGTTGCCACGTCCACGCTCAGCCTCGACCCGCCGCCGCGCCGCCGCCTCCAGCTGCCCCAGCGCCGTATCGAGACGGGCCAAAGCATTGTCCAGCATCAGGCTCGCCACCGTCGCTCTCCTTTCAGATCGAAGCCGGCTCACACGATTCGTGCCACAATTTACAGCAAAGCGCCGGAAAACAGGAATCGCTCTCGCGGCTTGTAAACACGTCCTTGCAACGGCTTGTCGGGCGGGGCTGAGGCGTCACCTGCGGAAAACCGACCAAAAGCGTTGCCTGCGACCCCGAAAGCAGGGTTTGGCGAATTGACTCGTAGGGAGGGCCGGGCCTAATCCACCCCGTCCTTTCCAAGCCTGCCGCAAGCGGCGGCAACACTGCCTTCCCCCCTCGCCGGCCCGCTGTCGCGCAGGCCGGCCCGGTCCTCCCGCCCGCCTGACGGAGCCCTGTGAGATCATCATGACCACCATCGACCGCGCCCAGCACGACAAGCTCGCCAACGCCATCCGCGGCCTGGCGATGGACGGCGTCGAGAAGGCCAAGTCCGGCCATCCCGGCCTGCCGATGGGCGCCGCCGACATCGCCGCCGTGCTGTTTACCCGCGTGATGAAGTATGACGCCACCGATCCGCGCTGGCCGGACCGCGACCGCTTCGTGCTCTCTGCCGGCCACGGCTCGATGCTGCTCTACGCCCTGCTCTATCTCACCGGCGCGCCGGGCATGCAGCTGGACGATCTCAAGGCCTTCCGCCAGCTCGAATCGAAGACCCCCGGCCATCCCGAGAACTTCATGACCGCCGGCGTCGAGACCACCACCGGCCCGCTCGGCCAGGGTCTGGCCACCGCCGTCGGCATGGCGATGGCCGAGCGCATGCTCGCCGCCGAGTTCGGCAAGAAGGTCGTCGACCACCACACCTATGTGCTGGCGTCCGACGGCGACCTGATGGAAGGCATCAGCCAGGAGGCCATCGCGCTCGCCGGCCACCAGAAGCTCAACAAGCTGATCGTGCTCTGGGACGATAACGGCATCTCGATCGACGGCCCGCTCTCGATCACCGACAATGTCGACCAGGTCGCGCGCTTCAAGGCCTGCGGCTGGCGCTCCGAGCGCGTCGACGGCCATGATCCCGAGGCGATCGAGGCCGCGATCAACCGCGCCCGTAAGTCGAACAAGCCGACCATGATCGCCTGCAAGACCGTGATTGGCTTCGGCGCGCCGAAGAAGGCCGGCACCTCCAAGGCCCATGGCGAGCCGCTCGGCGCCGAGGAACTCGCTGCCGCCAAGCAGAAGCTCGGCATCACCGGCGGCGCCTTCGAGGTCGCGGCCGACGTGCTCAAGGCCTGGCGCGGCTTCGGTGCCGCAGGCGCCGCCGCCCACAAGGACTGGAGCGAGCGCTTCGCCACCCTCTCCGAGCGCAAGCGCGGCGAGTTCGACCGCCGCCTCGCCCTTGGCGTCCCGGCCAAGCTCGACAAGGCGATCCTCGCCCACAAGAAGGCGCTGATCGCCGCGCCGCAGGCCGTCGCCACCCGCAAGGCCTCGGAAATGGCTCTCGAAGCCATCACCCCGATCATGCCGGAGCTGGTGATGGGCTCGGCCGACCTGACCCCATCCAACAACACCCGCACCAAGGCCGCCGAGGACTTCACCCCGAAGACCCCCAAGGGCCGCTATGTCCGCTACGGCATCCGCGAGCACGGCATGGCCGCCGCGATGAACGGCATCACGCTGCATGGCGGCTTCCGCACCGGCGGCGGCACCTTCCTGGTCTTCGCCGACTATGCCCGTCCCTCGATGCGCCTCGCCGCGCTGATGAGCCTGCCGGTCGTCTATGTCATGACCCATGACTCGATCGGCCTCGGCGAGGACGGCCCGACCCACCAGCCGGTCGAGCAGGTCGCCAGCTTGCGCGCCATGCCGAACATGCGCGTCTTCCGCCCGGCCGACACGATCGAGACGGCCGAAGCCTGGCAGGCGGCGCTGGAGCGCACCGACGGCCCGACCGTGCTCGCACTCTCGCGCCAGAACCTGCCGCAGCTGCGCACCGACGCCACCGCGAAGAACCGCTCGGCGGCCGGCGCCTACGAGCTGCTGGCGGCCGAGGGCGGCAAGGCCCAGGTCTCGCTCTTCGCCTCGGGCTCCGAGGTCGAGCTCGCGGTCGCCGCGCGCAAGCTGCTCGCCGAGAAGGGCGTCCGCGCCCGCGTCGTGTCCGTGCCCTCGCTCGAGCTCTTCCTTGAGCAGGACGAGGCCACGCAGGCTGCAGTCGTCGGCTCCGCCCCGGTCAAGATCGCGGTCGAGGCCGGTGTCCGCTTCGGCTGGGATGCCGTGATCGGCCATGACGGCACCTTCATCGGCATGAACTCCTTCGGCGCCAGCGGCCCCTACAAGGAGGTCTACAAGCATTTCGGCATCACGGCGGAGGCCATCGCCGACGCCGCGATGAAGAAGCACAACGCCTGAGCGCCTGTTTGCCGCAGGCAGGGCTGATTTTCCCGAAAGACATCTTGCGTTCGGCCATGCTTTGGCCGAATTGCCCGCGTGGATAGCGACGGCATCGCCGTTTCGCTCGGCGAAGGAGAGGAAGACATGACGGTCAAGGTGGCGATCAACGGCTTCGGCCGCATCGGGCGCAACGTTCTGCGCGCGATCATCGAGTCGAAGCGCAAGGACATCGAGGTCGTGGCGATCAACGATCTCGGCCCGGTCGAGACCAATGCCCATCTCTTCCGCTTCGACTCCGTCCATGGCCGCTTCCCCGGCACGGTGACCGTCTCCGGCGACACGATCGATGTCGGCCGCGGCCCGATCAAGGTCACCGCGATCCGCGATCCCAAGGACCTGCCGCACAAGGCGCTCGGCGTCGACATCGCCTTCGAGTGCACCGGCATCTTCACCACCCGCGACAAGGCCGCCGCCCATCTCGCGGCCGGCGCCAAGCGCGTGCTGGTCTCGGCCCCCTGCGACGGCGCCGACTTCACCGTCGTCTTTGGCGTCAACCATCACGAGCTGACCAAGGACCACGTCGTCGTCTCGAACGCTTCCTGCACCACGAACTGCCTCGCCCCGGTCGTGCGCGTGCTCCATGACGCCGTCGGCATCGACAAGGGCTTCATGACCACGATCCACGCCTATACCGGCGACCAGCCCACGCTGGACACGATGCACAAGGACCTCTACCGCGGCCGCGCCGCGGCGATGTCGATGATCCCGACCTCGACCGGCGCCGCCAAGGCGATCGGCCTCGTCATCCCCGACCTGAAGGGCCGTCTCGACGGCACCTCGATCCGCGTTCCCACCCCGAACGTCTCGGTCGTCGACTTCAAGTTCATCTCGAAGCGCAAGACCACGGTCGAGAAGGTCAACGAGGCCATCATCAAGGCGTCGAAACGCGGCCCGCTCAAGGGCATCCTGGCGGTCACCGACCAGCCGAACGTCTCGATCGACTTCAACCACGATCAGGCGTCCTCGACCTTCGCCCTCGACCAGACCAAGGTCATGGACGACAAGTTCGTGCGCGTGCTGTCCTGGTACGACAACGAGTGGGGCTTCTCGAACCGCATGAGCGACACAGCCGTCGCCATGGGCGCCCTGCTCTGATCCATCACCTTTCTGCCCTTCTCTGAGGGCATGACACCTGAATGCGAGGCCGCGCTGCCAAGGCGCGGCTTCGCCCGATACGTCCCAGCTACGGAGCGCCTATGGCCAAGATCGAGCCGACTGTCGTGACCCCGGCGAATACCGAGCCGCCCGTCATGGCGCCCCCCGCATCCGGCCCGACCCTCGTGGCGACGACGCCCGCCGAGACAGCAGCGCCCGTCACCGAGCCGCGCAAGCTCGACCAGCTCTCCCGCATCGAGGAGAAGGCGGCGCGCATCGAGGAGAAATTCGCCCGCTACGAGGCCGTGCTGACCCGCGCGGAAGCCTCGCTGGAGCGCAGCGCCCATAAGGTCGATGCCGCCGCCGGCACGATGGACTTCGCCTCGATCCGCGGCGAGATCACCGCGCTCCGCAACCGCGTCGATGCGACGCCGCGCGCCGGCACGCTGTTCATGACCGCGATCGTCACGGCTGTGCTGACCGTGATCCTCACCATCCTCGTGCTGAAATTCGGCGTGCCCGGCCTGTTCGGAGGCCTGCTGGCGCGATGAGCTTTCGGGACGTCGCTCTCTTGACCGTGCCGCGCAGCCTGCGCTGGCGGCCGGTCGAGGGCGTCGGACTGGAGCATCTCACGCTGCGCAGCACGCCTGACGGCCTTCGTGCCGAGGCCGTGGTCATCGGCGACCGCGGCGATGGCGAGCCCTACGGCGTGTCCTACGCCATCGACTGCGGCACCGACTTTGCCGTGACCGCCGTCACCATCGCCGCCACCGACGGCCGGCGCGTCTTCCTGGAAAGGCGCGACGGCATCTGGCGCGATGTCTTCGGCGAACACCTCTCCGCCTTCGACGACTGCATCGACATCGACCTGCAGGGCTCGCCCTTCACCAACACCCTGCCGATCCGGCGGGAGCGCTGGGAGATCGGCCAGAGCCGCAGCTTCGCGATGCTCTACATCCCCTTCGACGATTTCGCGCCGCGCCTCGACCGGCAGACCTATACCTGCCTCGCTCCACGCCTGTTCCGCTATCAGGCGGCCGATGGCAGCTTCGAGGCCGAATTGCCTGTCGACGAGGACGGCCTCGTCGTCGATTATCCCAGCCTGTTCGAACGCATCCGATAAGAGAGCCCGATGACTGCCTTCCGCACCCTCGATGACGCCGACCTCGCCGGCAAGCGCGCGCTTGTCCGCGTCGACCTCAACGTTCCCATGGAGGATGGCAAGGTCAGCGACACCACCCGCATCGACCGCATCCTGCCGACGATCCGCGAGATCGCCGACAAGGGCGGCAAGGTCGTGCTGCTCGCCCATTTCGGGCGCCCCAAGGGCCGCGACGACAAGAACAGCCTGCGCCAGGTCGTGCCGGCGCTGACGCAGGCGCTCGGCCGCCCCGTCACCTTTGTCGACGACTGCATCGGCGATGACGTCGCCAAAGCGCTGACCGCAGCCAAGAACGGCGACGTCCTGCTGCTGGAGAACACCCGCTTCCACGCCGGCGACGAGAAGAACGACCCGGATTTCGTCAGGGCGCTCGCTGCCAATGGCGATCTTTATGTCAACGACGCCTTCTCGGCCGCCCACCGCGCCCATGCCTCGACCGAGGGCCTCGCCCATGTGCTGCCGGCCTATGCCGGGCGCACCATGCAGGCGGAGCTCGAAGCCCTTTCCGCCGGCCTCGACAACCCGGCCCGCCCGGTGATGGCGATCGTCGGCGGCGCCAAGGTCTCGACCAAGCTCGACCTGCTTGGCAATCTCGTCAGGAAGGTCGACGTGCTCGCCATCGGCGGCGGCATGGCCAACACCTTCCTCGCGGCGCGCGGCGTCGATGTCGGCAAGTCGCTCTGCGAGCATGACCTCGTCGGCACCGCCCGCGAGATCGAGGAGAAGGCCAAGGCCGCCGGCTGCGAGATCCTGCTGCCGGTCGACGCGCTGGTTGCGCGCGAATTCAAGGCCCATCCGAGCTATCGGGTCGTGCCGGTCGGCGGTGTCGAGGCCGACGAGATGATCCTGGATGCCGGCCCGCTCTCGATCGCGGAGGTCGTGCTGCGGCTGGAGAAGGTGAAGACGCTCGTCTGGAACGGCCCCTTTGGCGCCTTCGAGCTGCCGCCCTTCGACACCGCGACCGTCGCCGTCGCCAAGGCCGCGGCCAAGCGCGTCAAGGCTGGTGAGCTCGTCGCGGTCGCGGGCGGTGGCGACACCGTCTCGGCCATGAACCATGCCGGCGTCGCCGACGACCTGTCCTATGTCTCGACGGCGGGCGGCGCCTTCCTCGAATGGATGGAAGGCAAGCCCCTGCCGGGCGTCGAGGCGCTCAGGAAGGCCTGATCCTCGACAGGACGATACCGTCGGCCGCTTCGACAACGGAGCGGCCGCTCGCATTTTAAGGTTTTCGCCGGTTTCGCTTTGCGCGACCGGCGCCGACGGACTAAATCCACCCTCAGACCGATAAACCAAAGGGGAGTGCCATCGTGGCCCGTATCACGCTTCGCCAGTTGCTCGATCATGCCGCCGAGAATGACTATGGCGTGCCCGCCTTCAACATCAACAACATGGAGCAGGCGCTGGCGATCATGGCGGCGGCCGATGCGACCGACGCGCCGGTGATCATCCAGGCTTCGCGCGGCGCCCGCAGCTACGCCAACGACATCATGCTCAAGCACATGATGGACGCGGTCACCGAGATTTACCCGCATATCCCGGTCTGCGTACATCTCGACCACGGCAACGAGCCGGCGACCTGCATGACCGCGATCCAGGCCGGCTTCACCTCCGTCATGATGGACGGCTCGCTCAAGGCCGACGGCAAGACCCCGGGCGACTGGGACTACAATGTCGGCGTGACCAAGACCGTCACCGACATGGCCCATCTCGGCGGCATTTCGGTCGAGGGCGAGCTCGGCGTGCTCGGCTCGCTGGAATCCGGCGAGGGCGAGAAGGAGGACGGCCACGGCTTCGAGGGCAAGCTCAGCCACGACCAGCTCCTGACCAATCCCGACGAAGCCGTGAAGTTCGTCGCCGAGACCAAGGTCGATGCGCTCGCCATCGCCATGGGCACCTCGCACGGCGCCTACAAATTTACCCGCAAGCCCGACGGCGCGATTCTCGCGATGCATGTCATCGAGGCGATCCACAAGCTGCTGCCGAACACGCATCTCGTCATGCACGGTTCGTCCTCGGTCCCGCAGGACCTCCAGGACGTCATCAACCAGTATGGCGGCAAGATGCCCCAGACCTGGGGCGTGCCGGTCGAGGAAATCCAGCGCGGCATCAAGCACGGCGTGCGCAAGATCAACATCGACACCGACAACCGCATGGCGATGACCGGCCAGATCCGCAAGATCCTGTCGGAGAATCCCGGCGAGTTCGATCCGCGCAAGTATCTGAAGCCCGCCATGGAAGCGATGACCAAGCTCTGCAAGCAGCGCCTTGAGGAGTTCAACACCGCCGGCCAGGCCTCGAAGATCAAGCGCGTCATCACGCTGGCCGACATGGCCAAGCGCTACGCCAAGGGCGAGCTCGACCCGACCTTCGGTTCGAAGAAGACGGCTTGAGCTAGCTCGCCTGTCACAACGACAACGGATCGTCGGCCAGCATTTTTCAGATCGACCACAACGCCGCCGGGTGGCCCGGCGGCGTTTTTTGTTGTCCGGCAGCGGGGCTTGATTGCCTAGGTCAATTGCCCTAATCAAGAATTAGGACGATTGACCTAAAAAAACCGCAAACGAAGCGCCGGAGTGGGCAGCGGGGAGCGCATGGGAGCAGTGGCAACGAAGCGGCATATCGTCGAGGCGGCCGACAGCCTGTTCTACGAGCACGGCTTCGAAGCGACCGCCTTTGCCGATATCGCTTCCGCCATCGGCATCTCGCGCGGCAATTTCTACTATCATTTCAGAACCAAGGACGAGATTCTCGACGCTGTGATCACCCGGCGGCTGGAACGGACCCGCCAACTTCTCGACAGTTGGGAACGTGAGACCGGCTCCGCGCGCGATTGCCTCCTGAGCTTTGCCGGGATGCTGATCGCCAACCGCACGAAGATCATGCTCTACGGCTGCCCCGTCGGCTCTCTATGCCTGGAACTCGCGAAGCTGGACCATCTCGCGCTCGGCCGCGCGACCGAACTGTTCACGCTGTTCCGGGAATGGCTCGCCACTCAATTTGCCACGCTGGGCCGTGGCCCCGACGCCGACGCCCTCGCGATGCATCTGCTGATGCGCAGCCAGGGCGTCGCGACGCTCGCCGCAGCCTTGCGGGATGACGGCTTCATCGAGAGGGAGGTCGAAGCGATGAAGGCCTGGCTCGATGCACAATGCCCCACCGCCCCGGCCGCCCCGCCCGCTGATCCGTCGACAAGAGGAGACCGCCATGTTCGTCGTCACGCTTCGCTTCTCCACCAACAAGGCACAGGCACCGAACCTGATGCAGGCGCATAACGACTGGATACGCAGCGGTTTCGACGACGGCATCTTTCTGATGACGGGCAGCCTGAAGCCGGGCTTGGGCGGTGTGATCCTAGCGCATCAGACCACGCGTGCCGAGCTGGAAGCACGCGTGGAGAGGGATCCGTTCGTTACCGAGGATGTCGTAAGCGCCGACATCTTGGAAATCGCGCCGGGTCGCGCCGACGATCGGCTCGCCTTCCTCATGGCTTGAGACGGCCCGGCCATCACGGCAAACCGTCTCAAACGCCGATCTTGCCACCGCCCTTCTTGGTGATCGCCACCACAGAGGGCCGCACGGGCATATCCGGCTTGAAGTCAGGCCAGCGGGTCGAGAGGTCCTCGTAATAGGAGCGGCGGCCGAATTCCGGCCAGTCCGGGCCGTCATCGCCGGGATGCTGCACGGCGACGAAGGCGGTGGTGTCGTCCGGCGTGAAACAGGGGCCGCACAGCTCCGCACCATGCGGCACGCGGTAGAACAGCTTCGAGGTCCGGCGCGCCCCGCCCTCGGTATCGACGGCCCAGAGCCCGTCGGTGCGCCCGGTCACGTCGATGCCGTTGCCGTCGGTCGCCACCCAGAGCCGCCCGGCTGAATCGACCACGGCATTGTCGGGCATGCCGAACCAGCCGTTTTTCGTCGTGTCGGTCGAGAAGCTCGCGCCGACCGCCGCAACGGAAGGATCGCCGCATTTCAGCAGGATCTCCCAGCGTCCTTTGGTCGCCGTGTGGTCGCCATCGGCCTCGGCGATCTCGACGATATGGCCGAAGGCGTTCTTGGCACGCGGGTTGGCGGCGTCGACTTGCTCGTCCTTGCGGCTCGTATTGTTGGTCAGCATCACATAGACGCGGCCCGTCACCGGGTTCGGCGTGATGTCCTCGGGGCGATCCATCTTGGTCGCGCCGAGCAGGTCGCCGGCGCGGCGCGCCTCGATCAGCACATCCGCCTGGCTCTGGAAGCCGTTGGCAGCAGTGAGCGGGCCCTGACCGAAGACCAGCGGCAGCCATTCATGCGTGCCGTCGGCCGCGAACTTGGCGACGTACAGCGTGCCGGCATCGAGCAGGTCGAGATTGGCCGCGCGGTTGCTCGGGTCGAACCGGCCCGCCGTGACAAACTTGTAGACATAGTCGAAGCGCTCATCGTCGCCGAGATAGGCGACCACGCGCCCGTCCTTGGCGACGATCATGTCGGCGCCCTCATGCTTGAAGCGGCCGAGCGCGGTGCGCTTCTTCGGCACCGAGTTCGGATCGAACGGATCGACCTCGATCACCCAGCCGAAGCGGTTGGCCTCGTTCGGCTCCTTGGCAAGGTCAAAGCGCTCCTCGAAGCGCCCCCAGGCGTAGGGCGAGGACGGCACGGCCAGGCGCTTGTAGTTCGCCGCCTCGCGATGGCCCTCCGGCAGCTTGCCGGAGAAATAGCCGTGGAAGTTCTCCTCGCCCGAGACGAAGGTGCCCCAGGGCGTCAGCGCGCCTGAGCAGTTGTTGAGCGTGCCCAGAACCTTGCGGCCCGTGGCATCAGCCTTGGTCTGGACGCGCTCGGTGCCGGCGACCGGCCCGGAGAGCTGCATCTCGGTCGCGGCGGTGATGCGGCGGTTGTACTTGGAATCCTTGACCAGCGCCCACTCGCTACCGGTCTTGCGGATTTCCGCGACCGTCGCGCCATGCGCCATCGCCTCGATCGCGAAGCGCTCCGGCGTCGCGTTCTTCAGGACGGGCTTGCCGTCCTTCATCTCGACCACGCCCGGGAACATCAAATGCGGGTTGGTGTATTCGTGATTGACGAAGAGCAGCCCATGCGCGGACGGATCGGCAGCGCCGGTCATCGGCACATAGCCGACGAAGTCGTTGTTGTAGCCGAACTGCTTGCTCTGGGCCTCGGCGCTCTGCTTCGCCGGGTCGAAGGCCGGCGCATCGGCCGTCAGCGGATCGCCCCAGCGCAGCAGCACCTGCGCCTCGTAGCCATCAGCGACATGGTGATCGGCATCGACGCCGACCTCGACCTCCTTGAAGGAGAAGGCCGACTTGGCGCCTTGCGCCTGCGCTTCGGCGGCGGTTTCCAGCGCCAACGTGCCGACCGTCGCCGAGATCGCCGAGACGGCGAGAGCGCCCTTGAGCAACCCGCGCCGCGAGAAGCGCTGCGAGATCAGCTCGCCCATCGTCGGATTGTCGGTCGGGTTCCGCGGCTCGGCATCCTCATGCTCCAGCATGCTGGCGCCGAAAGTGGATTCGTGATCGTCGTCGCGCATGATCGGCCTCGGTCGCTTCGGATTGGAATAATGCGCAGCTAGACTTAGGCTTTGACAGCCACATGACATCACCGTCCACCGTCAGGCCATCTTCAGGCAAGCCCGGCGCCACAAGGTGGACCCCGGCCCTGCGCCTGCCGCTCTTTCCGCATCCCGCGATTTCTGGTTCAACGCTAGCTCACATCTGTCCCGGCCGGCTCCCCGCACCATGTCGATCGTCTTCTCTGCCCTGGTCGCGGTCTTCGTCGGCTTCGCCGCCTCCGTCGCCGTCATCCTGCAGGCCGCGCAGGCGCTGGGCGCCACGCCCGGCCAGACCATTTCCTGGATCGCGGCGCTCTGCCTCGCCACCGGCGCCTCCAGCCTCTTCCTATCCTGGCGTTACCGCATGCCGATGATCTGCGCCTGGTCGACGCCGGGCGCGGCGCTGATCGCAGCGGTCACCGGCTTCGATATGGCCTCGGCCGTCGGCGCCTTCCTGATCGCGGCCGTGCTGATGATGCTGACCGCGGCCTTCCGCCCGCTCGGCAGGCTGATCGAGCGTATCCCGATGCCGGTCGCGGCGGCGATGCTCGCTGGTGTCATCTTCCGCTTCGTCGTCGCGGTCTTCGACGAGATGCGTCTCTCGCCCGGCCTCGTGCTGCCGCTGCTGGCGGTCTTCCTCATGGCGCGGCTGCTCAACCCCTTCCTCGGCGTCATTGCCGCGCTCGTCGCCGGCATCGCGATCAGCTTTGTCGGAGGGTTGGCGCACTGGCCTGCCGGCGCAATGACGCTGAGCGGCCTCGAATTCGTCACGCCGCGCTTCGATATTGCCGCCATGCTCGGTATCGGCATCCCGCTCTATCTCGTCACCATGGCCGCCCAGAACCTGCCGGGCTTCGCCGTGCTGCGCGCCGCCGGCTATAATCCGCCGACCGCGCCCTCGCTGTTTGTCACGGGGCTGACCTCGCTCCTGACCGCCTCCTTCGGCGCGCATATGACCAACATGGCCGCGATATCGGCCTCGATCTGCACCGGCGGCGACACCCATCCCGACCCGGCCCAGCGCTGGAAGGCAGGCGTGCTCTACGGACTCGCCTATTTCGTCGTCGCCGCCTGCACCGGCCTGCTGATCGCCCTGCTGCTGGCGCTGCCCAAGGCGCTCATCGTTGCCGTGGCGGGCCTGGGCCTCATCGGCTCGCTCACCGGCGCGCTCGGGCAGGCCATGGCCTCCGACAAGGAGCGCTTCGCCGCCGTCGTCACCTTCGCCGTTGCCGCCTCAAGCCTTTCGCTTTTCGGCATCGGCTCGGCCTTTTGGAGTCTCGTTGCCGGCCTTGCGGTCTTGACATTGGACTTCGCTGCGGGCCGTTTGCGCAGCCGATCATGACCACACAATCCTCCTCCCCCCGCCTGATGCTCGTCACCCCTCCCGTCGCGGACGCGGAGGCCATGGCCTTTCGCCTGATGCAGGCCATGGCCGGCGGCGATATCGCCGCCGTGCTGCTGCGCCTTGCCCCCGGCGACGACCGCAGCCGGATCGAGCGCGTCAAGCGCCTCGCCGGCCCGGTCCAGGCCAATAATGTCGCGCTCGTCGTCGAGGACAACGCGCTCGTCGCCACGCGCGGCGGCGCCGACGGCGTCCATCTCACCGGCGGCCCGGCCGCGGTTGCCGAGGCTCGCTCCAGCCTGAAGAGCGAGCGCATCATCGGCATCGGCGGCCTGCGCGCCCGCCACGACGCGATGGATGCCGGCGAGGCCGGCGTCGATTACGTGATGTTCGGCGAGCCGCGCCCGGATGGCTCGCTGCCGCCGCTGGCGGCGGTGGTCGAGCGCGCCGGCTGGTGGGCCGAGATCTTCGAGACGCCTTGCGTCGCCTATGCCCCTGATGCCGAATCCATCCCGGCGCTGGTCGAGACCGGCGCGGAATTCGTCGCGCTCGGCGCCTGGGCCTTCGACGAGGGCCAGGATATCCGCGCCCTGGTCGAGCAGGCCAACCAGGCAACCGCCGCCTGCGCGGCGCGGAAGGCGGCGCGATGAAGCGGCTTGCCGGGCTCGTCCTGCTCGCCGGCGCCCTGCTGATCGGACCGGCCGAGGCAGCGCCCGCGCCGGACGTCGCCTATGGCGCCTACCAGGCCGGCCATTACCGTCGTGCACTGGCCGAGGCGCTGAAGCGCATCGAGGCGGACAACAACGACGCTGCGGCCATGACCCTCCTCGGCGAGCTCTATCGTCAGGGCCTCGGCGTCGCGCCGGACCAGAAGGTCGCTACCGAATGGTACGAGCGCGCCGAGGCGCGCGGCGACATCAGCGCCGCCTTTGCGCTGGCGACGCAGCTCCTCGACGAGAAGAGCGGCAAGCGCGATCCGGCCCGCGCCGGCGCCCTGCTGGAGAAGGCCGCCGCCGCCGGCCACCCGGCCGCCAACTACAATCTCGCCATCGCCCTGCTCGCGGCGAACCGGGAGGCTGACGACAAGCGCGCCGTCGCCTGCCTCGAGATCGCAGCGAAGGCCCGGGTCGGCGATGCCCTATATGCGCTCGGCATTCTCGCCAAGCAGGGTCGCGGCATGCCGGCCAGCGAAGAGGTCGCAGCGCGCTGGATGAAGCAGGCCGCCACGGCCGGCAACCTCCCCGGCGAGGTCGAGTATGCCATCATGCTGTTCAACGGCACCGGCGTGGAGAAGGACGAGGCCGCCGCGGCCAGCTTGTTCCGGCGCGCCGCCTGGCAGGGCAACCCGATCGCCCAGAACCGCCTCGCCAAGCTCTATCAGTTCGGGCTCGGTATCGCGCCGGACACGATCGAGGCGGCAGCCTGGCATCTCGCAGCCCGTTCGCAGGGCCTCAAGGACGCCGCGCTGGACGACCTGTTCGAGCGCCTCAAGCCCGAGCAGCAGGCCCGCGCCGCCCGCATGGCCGCCGGCCGGATCAGCAGCGCCGTCTTGACGGCGCCCTAAGACCCGCGCAAGTGACGGGCTACTACGGTCGAAACACAGCCCTCATCCTGAGGAGCGGGCAAAGCCCGCGTCTCGAAAGATGCTTCAGCGCGCTCTGGAACATCCTTCGAGACGCCGCTTTCGCGGCTCCTCAGGATGAGGGCTGGCGTGACCGTTCCTTCATTTCCAGCCGCGCCCGCGAGCGCGCAAGAGGTTTCCGATGATCCGCTCCCCCCTGATGACCGTGATGACCGACGCCGTGATGAAGGCGTCCCGCTCGCTCAAGCGCGACTTCGGCGAGGTCGAGAACCTGCAGGTGCTCGCCAAGGGCCCGGGCGACTTCGTCTCCAAGGCCGACCACAAGGCCGAGGAGATCCTGCGCGAGGCGCTCGAGAAGGCGCGCCCCGGCTACGGCTTCGTCATGGAGGAGAGCGGCGTCGTCCACGGCACCGACGAGAGCAACCGCTGGCATATCGATCCGCTCGACGGCACCCACAACTTCCTGCGCGGCATCCCGCACTGGAACATCTCGGTCGCGCTGGAGCGCGACAACCAGTTCATCGCCGGCGTGATCTACGACGCCGCCAAGGACGAGATGTTCATGGCCGAGAAGGGCAAGGGCGCCTTCGTCAACAACCGCCGCCTGCGCGTCTCCGGCCGCAACGAGCCCACCGACATGCTGATCGGCACCGGCATCCCGCACATCGGCAAGGGCGGCCATGGCCAGTTCCTGCGCGAACTCGCGGCCGTGATGCCGCGCTTCGCCAATGTCCGCCGCATGGGCTCGGCCGCGCTCGACATCGCCTATGTCGCCGCCGGCCGCATGGACGCCTATTGGGAACGCGGCCTCAACACCTGGGATTTCGCGGCCGGCGCCGTGCTGATCCGCGAAGCCGGCGGCACCTTCGGCACGCTCGACGGCAAGCCGATGACCAGCGCCAAGGATATCATCTGCGGCAACGAGGCCGGCGAGCGCGCGCTGAGCGCCGCGCTGAAAACCGCAGCCGCCTGAAACTAAACTGTTGCTCTTTCGTGCTTGATCCCGGCGGCGTGGGAGGCGACAGTCCTCCCCGCACTCCGAGGCGAACGGAAGACGACGCATGGCTATCGAGGATTTTGCGGCCGAGCCGGCAACGGCCGCAACCGCACGGACGCAGGTCCGCTTCTCCAGGCCGCTCCGCTTTGTCGTCCGCGCGGTCCTCTTCCTCGCCCTGATCGGCTTCCTCGGCTACATCCTGCAGGCCGGGCTGATCCAGGCCTTCCTGACCAATCCGGGGCTGAACGGCCTCATCCTGGGCGCCCTCTTCGTCGGCTGCCTGATCGCGCTGCGCGAGCTCTGGCGCATCCACAGCGAGGCGCGCGCCGCGACCAGCCTTGCCGCCGACCCCGCTTCGGCGGATGTCCGCCGCGGTCAGGTCATCGCCCCGATGGGCTCGGTCCTGCCGGCGCTGGAACGCGGCACGCTGGCCCCGGCCCAGGCTGTCTCGGTGCTCGAATCGATCGCGGTCAGGCTCGACGACGGACGCGAGGTCCTGCGCTATCTCAGCGGCCTGCTCGTCTTCCTCGGCCTGCTCGGTACCTTCTGGGGCCTGCTCGACACGGTCGGATCGGTCGGCGGCGTCATCAAGTCGCTGCGCACCGGGGCCGAGGCCGGCGTGCTCTTCGACGAGCTCAAGGCCGGCCTTTCCGCCCCGCTCGCCGGCATGGGCCTGTCCTTCTCGTCCTCGCTCTTCGGCATCGCCGGCTCGCTGATCCTCGGCTTCCTCGATCTTCAGGTCGGGCAGGCCCAGCGCCGCTTCCGCAACGAGGTCGAGAGCTGGCTCGGCAGCCGCACCGGCACGGCCGAGGCGCCGACTACCCTGCTGGGCGCCGGCAACCCGCTGGCCGACCGTTTCGAGCAGCTCAGCGCCGCCATGGCCGACGGCGCCTCCAACAACCGCGCCGCGACGCAGGCCCTCTCCAACCTCGCGGAGGGCATCCAGGGCCTCGTCCAGCACATGCGCTCCGAGCAGCAGATGATCCGCGACTGGGTCGAGGCGCAGGCCGCCCGCGAGAAGGACATGAAGCGCCTGATCGACCGCCTTACCGCCGACCAGATCACCGAGCCATGATCTCGTTCGGCATCACAGGAACCTGACGAATGGCCCTCTCCCGCGCCCATCGCCGCGAGGAAACGAATTTCTGGCCCGGCTTCGTCGACGCGCTCTCGACGATGCTGATCGGCATCGTCTTCCTGCTCACCGTCTTCGTGCTCGGCCAGTTCTTCCTCTCGCAGGAGCTGACCGGCAAGGACACGGCGCTGGAACGCCTGAACAAGCAGATCTCGGAGCTGACCGACCTGCTCGCCCTGGAGCGCTCCTCCAACCGGCAGGCGCAGGAGAGCCTCCAGCTCATGCAGTCGACGCTCGCCCAGACGCAGGGCGACCGCACCCGCCTGCAGGGCCTGATCGACACGCAGCAAGGCAGCAATGCCGACGCCCGGCTCGCCGAATCGCAGAAGGCGCTCGACGCCGAAAAGCAGCTCTCCGCCCGCGCGCAGGCGACGGTCGATCTCGTCAACCAGCAGATCCAGGCCATGCGCCGCCAGCTCGCGGCGCTGGAGGAAGCGCTCTCCGCCTCCGAGGCCAAGGACAAGGATTCGCAGGCCCGCATTCACGAGCTCGGCTCGCGGCTCAACGTCGCGCTCGCCCAGCGCGTGCAGGAGCTGGCGCGCTACCGCTCGGACTTCTTCGGCCGCCTGCGGCAGGTGTTGGGCACCCGGCCTGACATCCGTGTCGTCGGCGACCGCTTCGTCTTCCAGTCCGAGGTCTTCTTCGATGCCGGCCAGGCCGTGCTGAAGCCCGAGGGCAAGGGCGAACTCGACAAGCTCGCCACCATCCTGCTCGATCTCGGCAACGAGATGCCGCCGGACCTGCCCTGGATCCTGCGCGTCGACGGCCATACCGACAACCGCCCGATCAGATCGGCCCAGTTCCCCTCGAACTGGTATCTGTCCTCGGCCCGCGCCATCGCGGTCGTCGAATACCTGATCTCGCGCGGCCTGCCGACCGACCGCGTCGCGGCGACCGGTTTCGGCGAGTACCAGCCGCTCGACGTCGCCAATAACGACGAAGCCTACCGCCGCAACCGCCGCATCGAGTTCAAGATCACGGAACGCTGACATATGCCCCGCAGGCCCTTTCCCCGGCTTCCGGTCGGCGCGTCGCTGCTCGCTATCGGTGCGTTGCTGGCGGCCAGCCCCGCCCCGGCCGAGCCGCGAACGTCCACGATCGAGGAATGCGCCGCCTGCCATGGCATCGACGGTATCGCCCGCGACACCGAGGTGCCGCACCTGGCAGGGCAGAACGAGCGGTATCTCTACAATCAGATGATGGCGTTCCGCTCGGGCAAGCGCCAGCACAAGGAGATGCGCTATATGGCGCGCCTGATGTCGACGCAGGAGATCGCCGCGCTCGCCGCCTATTACGCTGCCATGCCACCGCGCTGAGACGGCTCAGGCCGTCTCCAGCCCGAACTGCAGCGCCGCCAGCCGGGCATAGAGCCCGCCGCGTGCCTTGAGCTCGGCATGGCTGCCTTCCTCGACGATACGCCCGTCCTCCATCACGAGGATGCGGTCGGCCGAGAGGATGGTCGCGAGGCGATGCGCCACCACCAGCGTGGTCCGGCCCTGCATCAGCCGGTCGAGCGCATCCTGCACCGCCCGCTCGCTTTCGGAATCGAGCGCCGAAGTCGCTTCGTCGAGCAGCAGGATCGGCGCGTCCTTCAGGATCGCCCGTGCGATGGCGAGGCGCTGGCGCTGGCCGCCCGAAAGCGTCACGCCGCGCTCGCCGACAACAGTCTCATAGCCATCAGGCAGGGCGCGGATGAACTCGTCCGCCGCCGCGAGGCGGGCTGCGGCCTCGACCTCCTCCTGCGAGGCGTCGGGCCGGCCATAGGCGATGTTGTCGCGCACCGAGACGCCGAACACCGTCGGCTCCTGCGGCACCAGCGCGAAACGCTCGCGCCAGACCTCGGGATCGGCCTCGGGACCCGCAACGCCGTCCACGACGACGCGCCCATCCTGCGGATCGTAGAAACGCAGCGCCAATTGCAGCACCGTGCTCTTGCCCGCGCCTGAGGGGCCGACCAGCGCGATCCGCTCGCCCTGCCGGACCGAGAAGTTCAGGTTCGACAAGGCCGGCCCGACGCGGCCGGGATAGCTGAAGGAAACGTTCTCGAACGCGAGCTCGCCGTGCGAAGGCTTCGGCATCGGCTTGGGATGCGGCGGCGCGGCGATGGCGGGCTTCAGCGCCAGGATCTCGCCGAGCCGGCTGGAAGCGCCCGCAGCCGCACTGATATCGCCATAGACCTCGGAGAGCTGGCCGAGCGAGCTTGCCGCCAGCACCGCATAGAGGATGAACTGCGACAGCCGCCCGCCGCTCATCCGCCCGTCGAAGACCTCGGTCGCTCCAACCCAGAGCACGCAGACCACGCTGGCGCTGACCAGGAAGATCGCGACGCCCGAGAGCAGCGCGCGCGAGGCCGTCGCCTCCCGCGAGGCAGAGTAGGCATCGTCGGACGCCCCCTCGAACCGCGCCGAGCTCTGGCGCGCCGCGCCGAAGGACTGCATCGTGCGGATGGCGCCGACCGCCTCGGCCGCGAAGGCGGAGGCATCGGCCAGCCGGTCCTGCGCCGCCCGCGAGCGCCGCCTGACCGAGCGACCGGACAGGACCAGCGGAATCACGATCAGCGGGATGACGCCGATGACGATCGCGGAGAGCCGCGGGCTCGTCGCGACCATCATCGCCAGCGCGCCCAGCGCCATGATGGCGTTGCGCAGCGCGATCGAGGCGGTCGAGGCGAAGGTCGACTTGATCTGCGTGGTGTCGGCGGTGAGCCGCGAGACGAGGTCTCCCGCCCGGCTCGAATCGAAGAAGGCCGGCTCCAGCCGGGTGAGATGGCGGAAGACGTCGGCCCGCAGCGACGCGACGATGCGCTCGCCCACCGTCATGACCAGATAGAACCGCGCCGAGCTCGCCAGCGCCAGCACGCCGACCACGCCGATCAGCAGGATGAAGTAGCTGTTGGCGAGCTGCCGCTCGCCGCCGGCGAAGCCGACCTCGATGACGCGCCGGACCGCCAATGGCAGCGCCAGCGTCGCCAGCGACGCGACGACCAATGCGACGAGCGCAAACGCGATCCGGCGCTTCTGCGCCCGCGCATAGGGCCAGAACGTCGCGAGCGAGCGGAAATCGGGCCGGACCTTCTTGTCGTTCTTGTCAGCTTCGGCCACGCGCCGGAACTCCTGCTTCTCGCGCACGCGTTGCGCGCGCTCTTTCGATCAATCTAAAACTCGCCCCGGTGAAGCCGATCATGGCCGGATTGGCAAACGACGCAACGCCGCAGGGGAGCCCTCCGGAGCGCGTCGCGCTTGCGCTGAGGCGCCGGCTGCGATATGTGCACGCGACTTCACGACAGGCTCATCCGAATTCTTTCGACGGGCCGGGCAGGCTCGCCTGCTTGTCGATGCGCCCGTTTTTGTAGCTCCGAGGATTTCGTCATGGCCAAGGCCGGCATCCACCCCGATTATCACACCATCAAGGTCGTCATGACCGATGGCACCGAATATGCCACCCGCTCGACCTACGGCAAGGAAGGCGACACGCTGAACCTTGACATCGACCCCAAGACCCACCCGGCCTGGACCGGTGGCACCCAGCACATGCTGGACCGCGGCGGTCGTGTCTCGCGCTTCAACTCGCGCTTCAGCGGCATCGGCGCGATCGGCAAGAAGTGATGCTGCGGCGCTCCGGCGCCGCCGTCATTGATCTCGAACAAAAAACCCGGCCTCACGGCCGGGTTTTTCGTTTTGGCACGATCGGGTAGCAGCACCCGGAGGCACCGCACGCCTGAAGGGCTCAGCGCCCGAAGCCCAACCGCGCCTCGAGGCTGGCAAGCTGGTTCAGCACGGGGTTCACGCTCGCGCGGACCAGCGCCGCGCCTGACATCTGGCCTTCGAGATGGCGGATGCGCTCCTGCAGGCGGAAGGAATGCGCCATCAGGTCGCGCAGGCGATCCGGCAGCTGTGCCACGATATGCTCGGCCGGCGGCGGCATCGGATCGGCGATCTTGACCTTGTTATGCTCGGTGCGGGCCTGCTCGACGGTGAGCTCGCCTTCGGCCACGGCTCGCTGCACCAGGAGCCAGGAGGCGATCTGCATCAGGCGCGTCGTCAGGCGCATACTTTCGGTGGCATAGGTCAGCGAGGCCTCGCGCGGCAGGGCAGCGGCGTCCTTGCGCCCGTCCCCGTCGAGATAGCCAGCTGTCTGCTCGACCAGCCCCATGCCCTCACGAAACAGCAGCATGAAGGCATCGGAGCGCACGAAGCCCCGTGCAAAGGAAATCGCGCCCTCTTCCGTCTGCGGATCGAGCAACTGGGCTTCGTTCATTGGTGTCTCCCATCGGCACAAACCCGTGCGCCTCTGGAACGCGTCACGGATATGGTTGCCGATGTCGCAAGGATAGCGCCGATCATGGTTTCCGACGCCGGTAAGGTGCCGTTAACCTTAACGAGGCTAAACCGCTGTGGCGATAACAAGGCAGGCGCGTCCACAGGAGTGGATCGATCGGCCGACGCCAGATCATCGCGCGCCCGATCGGGCGCGAGAACGATGATCTGCCTTAAGGGTATCGCATCGGAATGATCCGAAAAGTGGTTTCCACTTTTCGGTCCGATGCGAGGGGAACGGTGCAGACAAAAAAAGAGCCGCCAAAGGCGGCTCGAAGGTCAACAGGGAGGCGTCAAACAGAGTGGGCAGGAGCCACTCGACATCCAGACAAACTGGATGATGCGATTCATACTTTGGAATCATTAACGCCCGGTAAACGGGCGTCTCTTTTTGACGCTTTTTCAGGCCGGCTTGCGGAAGAACGCGTCCGCCGCCGAGCGCGAGGCGTCCTTGCGCGCCCGCGTCTCGATCAGCCGCTCGATCTCGGCCTTGAGCGCGGCGATGCGCTCGTCGATCTCGGCCAGCGACAGCATCGACAGGTCCTGTCCGATCTCATGCACGCTCTTCGGCTTGGGACGGTCGTCCTCCGGGAATATCGACATGGCGGCCTCGCATCTGCTCAAACTGCGCGCGGCACGCTAGCCAAGTTTCGACCGCAGTCACGCTGCGACGCACCAAACGAGGACACTCCGCCATGACCATCCTTCCCGAGACGATGACGGCGATCGGCATGGCGGCACCCGGCGGGCCCGAAGTCCTCAGGCCGGAAACGCGCCCGGTGCCGAAGCCCGGCCCCGGCCAGATCCTCGTCGCCATCGCGGCTGCCGGCGTCAACCGTCCCGACGTGCTGCAGCGCCAGGGCGGCTACAATCCCCCGCCCGGCGCCTCCGACATCCCCGGTCTCGAATTCGCCGGCACGGTGGTCGCCCAAGGCGAAGGTGCCAGCCGCTTTCCGGTCGGCGCGGCCGTCTGCGCCCTCGTCGCCGGCGGCGGCTATGCCGAATATGCTGTGGTCGACGAGAGCAATGCCCTGCCCGCCCCCAGGGGCCTGACGCTCACCGAGGCGGGCGCGATCCCCGAGACCTTCTTCACCGTCTGGACCAATGTCTTCCAGCGCGGGCGCCTGCAGTCCGGCGAGAGCTTCCTCGTCCATGGCGGCTCGTCGGGCATCGGCACGACCGCAATCCAACTCGCCAAGGCTTTCGGCGCGACCGTGATCGCGACCGCCGGCTCCGATGACAAATGCGCAGCCTGCATCGAACTCGGCGCCGACCACGCCATCAACTACCGCACCGAGGATTTCGTCGCGGCGGGCAAGGCCATGACCGGCGGCAGTGGCACCGACCTGATCCTCGATATGGTCGGCGGCGACTATATCGACCGCAATTACGAACTGGCCGCTGATCAGGGCCGCATCGTCCAGATCGCCTTCCTCAACGGGCCGAAGGCCACGGTCAATTTCAGCCGCCTGATGCTGAAGCGCCTGACCCATACCGGCTCGACGCTGCGCCCGCGCACCGTGCCCGAGAAAGCCGCCATCGCCGCGGAGCTGCACGCGAAGGTCTGGCCGCTGCTCGAGGCCGGGCGCTGCAAGCCGCTGATCCACTCGACCTTCCCGCTGGCACAGGCGGCCGACGCCCATCGCCTGATGGAGTCGAGCGCCCATATCGGCAAGATCGTGCTGACCGTGTGAGCGGCTGCGATCACACGCTTTTCATGGACACCCGCCCCGCCCTCGCCTATAAGGCGCGCCATCCTGCTCATCGTCGATGATTTGGATGGCCGGCCGGGGAGGCCGGTCGGCGCATGAGAGCTATTGTCCGCGACCCTGCCTTTATGAGCCCCTGCGAGCGGCGGCGCGAAGGCGAAGAGGAGACCGTCCCGTGTCACAAACCCCGCTGATGCCCAAGGCCACCGCGGTCTGGCTGGTCGAAAACACCTCGCTGACGTTCGAGCAGATCGCCGAGTTCTGCAAGCTGCACCCGCTCGAGGTGCGCGGCATCGCGGACGGCGAAGTCGCCGCCGGCATCAAGGGCCTCGACCCCATCACCTCCGGGCAGCTCACCCGCGAGGAGCTGGAGCGCGCCGCCAAGAACCCAAATCATCACCTCAAGCTCGCCGAGCGCAAGGTGAAGGTGCCGGAGATCAAGCGCACCAAGGGCCCGCGTTACACCCCCGTTTCCAAGCGCCAGGACCGGCCGAACGCCATTCTCTGGCTGCTGCGCAACCATCCCGAGCTCAAGGATGCGCAGGTCATCCGCCTGATCGGCACGACCAAGTCGACCATCGCGCAGATCCGCGACCGCACCCACTGGAACGCCCAGCAGCTCACTCCGATCGACCCGGTCAGCCTCGGCCTGTGCTCGCAGATCGATCTCGATTTCGAAGTCGGCCGCGCCGCCAAGGACCGCCCGGCCGCGCTGGCCGAGGCCGGCTCGACCCTGCTGACGGTGGAAGAAGCCACCGCTCCGGAGCCCGCGCGCAACGAGAGCCAGCCCTTCGCCGACATGAGCCGGCCGAAGCGCGAGGAAGAAGCCGCGATCGACGTCGATTCCGTCTTCGCCAAGCTGAAGCAGCTCAAGCGCCCGGCCGACGAAGAAGACGACGAGTAAGATCTCCCACCACGGACGCTGCGCATGTCGAGCATGGATGGCCTCGCCTTCACCTTCCTCGGCACCGGTGCACCGCCCGTCAGCCTGCGCCGCGCCGGCCCCTCGCATCTCGTCGAGGCGGCCGGCCGCAAGCTGCTGATCGATTGCGGCTCCGGCGTGAGCCAGCGCCTCGTCGCTGCCGGCACGCGCGGCGCCGATATCGACGCCCTGATCGTCACCCACGAGCATTCCGACCATCTGGTCGATTTCTACCAGCTCGCGGTCTCCTCCTGGCATCAGGGCCGCGCCAGGCCCTGGCGCGTGCTCGCCCCCGCACCCGCGCTCGCCAATCTCCGCGCCCAATATGCCGCCTTCGAGCGCGAGCGGGCCTTGCGCATCGCCTTCGAGAAGCGGCCAGACACGACGGGCCTTGAGGTCGTCTTCGAAGAATTGCAGGAAGGCCCGGTCTCAGGCCTCGGCGGACTCTCGGTCGAGGCCTTCCTGGTCGATCACCGCCCGGTCGAGCCGGCCTTCGGCCTGACCCTGTCGCACCGCGGAGCCCGCATCGTGTTTTCGGGCGACACGCGCCTGACGCCTTCACTGGAGACGCAAGCGGCCGGATGCGACCTCCTGGTCTGCGAGGTCTTCATCGCCAGCCAGATGCCGGTCGTCGCAGGCGTCCGCTCGGCCGAAACCGTCGCGGCGGTCGAGAGCTATCATATGACGCCGGCCGTCGTCGCAGGCCTTGCGACGCGTACAGGGACCAAGGCGCTGGCACTGACCCATCTGGTGCCGCCCAACGCCGACACCACCGCGCTCGCCCGCGAAGTGCGGGCTGCGGGCTATGGCGGCGCCTTGCTCGTCGGGGAAGACCTCATGCGCCTCGCCGTGCCGGAGCGACTGCTGAGCTGGAACGGCGCAGCGATCGCCTACTAGAGCATTTCCGCCGAACGTTGAATCGATTGTGATGTGACGAGCTCGGGTCAGGCTGATTCAACCTCCGTGTTGAAGGAGGTGAAGGATGGCGCGCGCTCTGAGTGACGATCTTCGCATACGCGTTCTGAAGGCTTCGACGGAGGGACTGTCGGCCCGAGGGGCGGCGGCCAGGTTCGGCGTCGGGATCTCGACCGCTATCCGATGGATTGCCAGGGCCAGGACAGGCGAGCGGACGGCCCGCCCGCAAGGTCGGAGACGCGGCTCGAGCCTTGATGCGCATGAAGCCTTCATCGTCGGGCTGATCGAGGAGCGGCGGGACATCACGCTGCACGAGATGGCGGCACGGCTCCTGACCGAGCGCACCGTCTCGATCCGCCGTAGCGCGCTGAGCGCCTGGCTGCGTTCGCATGGCTGGACGTTCAAAAAAAGTCCGCCCATGCACTGGAGCAGGAGCGCCCCGACGTCCTGAAACGGCGGCGGGACTGGTTCGAGGCCCAGCCCGATCTCGATCCACAAAGCCTTGTCTTCATCGACGAGACCGGCCTCTCGACCAAGATGGCCCGCCTGCGCGGTCGGGCTCCGCGCGGTGAACGCTGCCGGGCGGGCGTGCCTCACGGCCATTGGAAAACGACCACTTTCGCCGGAGCCCTGCGGCTCGGCGGCATGACCGCACCCTTCGTCTACGACGGCGCCATGAACGGCGTCGTCTTCCTCGCCTATGTCGAGCAGGTGCTGGTCCCGACACTGAAGCCCGGGGACATCGTCATCATGGACAACCTGCCCGCCCACAAGCCGGCCGGCGTCCGCGAGGCAATCAAGCGCGTAGGCGCGACGCTGTCCTTCCTGCCGCCCTACAGCCCGGACATGAACCCGATCGAGAATGCCTTCGCCAAGCTGAAGGCCATGCTCCGGGCCAAAGCAGAGCGCTCGATCGGCGCCTTGTGGGACGCAGTCGGCACCATCGTCCAGCTCTTCTCGCCGACCGAATGCGCCAACTACTTCAAGGCAGCCGGATATGATCCAGATTAAGCCGGAAACGCTCTAGCCACGCCCGCGCAGGATCGGCGCTAGCCGATCCCCCTGCCTTTCAGCGCCGTGCCGATCTCGCCGAGCACCGCGATATCCTCGATCGTCGCCGGCACGGCGTAATCCTCACCATCGGCGATCTTCTTCATCGTCGCGCGCAGGATCTTGCCGGAGCGCGTCTTCGGCAAACGGGCGACGGTCAGCGCCAGCTTGAAGGCGGCGACCGGCCCGATGCGTTCGCGCACCAGTGCGACGAGCTCCTTCTCGACCTGCTCGGGCGTCACGGTCGCGCCGGCCTTCAGCACGACGAAGCCGCAGGGCTGCTCGCCCTTGAGCGCGTCGCGGATGCCGACCACCGCGCATTCCGCCACGGCCGGATGCGCCGCCAGCACCTCTTCCATGCCCCCGGTCGAGAGCCGGTGGCCGGCGACATTGATGATGTCGTCGGTGCGGCCCATGATGAAGACATAGCCGTCCGCATCGATGAAGCCGGCATCCGAGGTGTTATAATAGCCCGGATAGGTCGCGAGATACGCCTCGCGGAAGCGCGCATCGTCGTTCCACAGCGTCGGCAGCGCGCCTGGCGGCAAGGGCAGCTTCAGCACGATGGCGCCCATCTTGCCAGCCTCGACCGGCCGCCCGCCCTCGTCGAGGCATTGCACGTCCCAGCCCGGCAGCGGCACCGTCGGCGAACCGTGCTTCACCGGCAGGAGCCCGAGCCCCAGCGGATCACCGACGATCGGCGAGCCGCTCTCGGTCTGCCACCAGTGGTCGATCACCGGGACCTCGAGCATCTCCTCCGCCCATTTCAGCGTCTCGGGATCGGCCCGTTCGCCGGCGAGAAACAGCGCCCTGAAGCGCGAGAGATCATGCCCGGCGAGATATTGGCCCTCGGGGTCCTCCTTGCGGATGGCGCGGAAGGCGGTCGGTGCCGTGAACAGCACCTTGACGCCATGCTCGGCGATCACCCGCCAGAAGGCGCCGGGATCGGGCGTGCCGACCGGCTTGCCCTCATAGAGCACGCTGGTCGCGCCCTGGATCAATGGCGCATAGACGATGTAGCCGTGGCCGACGACCCAGCCGACATCGGAGGCGCAGAACATCACCTCACCCGGCCCGACATCGAAGAGCTGGTCCATCGTCGCCTTGAGCACGACCATGTGCCCGCCATTGTCGCGCACCACGCCCTTGGGCCGGCCGGTCGTGCCGGAGGTGTAGAGGATGTAGAGCGGGTCCGTCGCAGCGACCTCGACGCAATCAGCCTTGCGCCCGGCGGCCTTGGCGGCGGCGACCAGCGTGCGCCAGTTCTTGTCGCGGGTGACATGCATCGAGGCATCGGCCTGCGGCCGCTGCAGCACGACGCAGGTTTGCGGCTTGTGCCTGGCCATCTCGATCGCGCCGTCGAGCAGAGGCTTGTATTCGACCACGCGCGTCGGCTCGATGCCGCAGGTCGCAGTCAGGATGACCTTGGGCTCGGCATCGTCGATGCGGGTCGCCAGTTCCTTGGCCGCGAAGCCGCCGAACACCACCGAATGCACGGCACCGATCCGGGCGCAGGCGAGCATCGCGAAGGCGGCCTCCGGCACCATCGGCATATAGATCAGGACGCGTTCGCCCTTTGCGACGCCGAGCTCCTGCAGGACGGCGCCGAGCGTCGCGACCTCCTCCAGCATCTGCGCGTAGGTATATCTCGCCTTGGTTCCCGTGACCGGGCTGTCATGGATCAGCGCGACCTGCTCGCCGCGGCCGTCGCGGACATGTCGGTCGAGCGCGTTGAAGCAGGTGTTGCAGGTCGCGTCCGGGAACCAGCGGCCGTAGATGCCCGCAGTCGGATCGAAGGCTTTCTCGGGCGGCTTGATCCAGTCGATGCCCTTGGCCATGTCGAGCCAATAGGCATCCGGATCGGCCTGCCAGCGGGCGTAGGTCTCGCGATAGCCTTCGGAGCGGGCGGGCGCCGCATGGGAGCCATTCATCGGAAGCGTTCCTCTGCGCCGGGTTAAGAGTCTCTAACAAAACCCGAAGGGGTCTCGACGTCGGCAATTCGTCCGCTCCGCCAGGAGCGGGGCGAAGCCGATACCGTTGGTATCGGCAAGCACCGCGACGCCGCGGGCGGTCGAATTCCCGCCGCCGAAGGTGGGCTTTGGAAGAGCCGCTTGCCGCGTCGGAACGACTTGCCGATACCAAGGGTATCGGCTGCGCGCTCCTCCTGGCATTCGGCTCTTCCAAAGCCCATCGAGACCCCTTCGGGTTTTGTTAGAGACTCTAAGCCTAAAGCCCCGTGAGCGAGCCGGCGACGGCGGGGCTGGTTTTGCGCGAACCCTGCGCTCTTCCCCGCGCCCAGCGCAAGCGCGCGGCCTTAAGACTTTCGCCGATCCCGACCTGCATTTCCCGGCCCTGCGACGCAGTACCACATGCCCTTCGACCTGCTCTTCTTCGCCGCCATGGTGCCGGCCGTCGTCCTGACCGGGCTGGCGAAGGGCGGCTTCTCGGGCATCGGCCTGCTCTCCCTGCCCTTGATGGCCCTGGTCGTCTCGCCGGTGACGGCGGCCACGATCATGCTGCCGCTCCTGATCGCGCAGGATGTCGTCTCGGTCTGGTCCTACCGGCGCGATTTCGACCGCCGCAATCTCGCGACGCTGGCGCCCGGCGCCCTGCTCGGAATCCTCCTCGGCTATCTCCTGGCGGCAAAGGTCTCGGACGCGGCGGTCGTGCTCGCGGTCGGCCTGATCTCCGTCGGATTCGCGCTGCGCCGCATGCTCAGCGACGGCAAGAAGCCAGCGGTCGCCACGCAGGCGAACTGGAGCGCCGGCAGCCTCTGGGGCTTCCTTTGCGGCTTCACCAGCATGGTCGCCCATGCCGGTGGCCCACCCTTCCAGATCTACGTCATGCCGCAGAAGCTGAAGCCCGCCGTCTTCGTCGGCACCGGCGCGGTCTTCTTCGCTGCGATGAATCTGGTGAAGCTCATCCCCTATCTCGCGCTCGGCCAGCTCAACGGCCAGAATCTCCTGGCCTCCGCCGCACTCCTGCCCTTCGCCGTCTCCGCGACCTTTGCCGGGGTCTGGCTGGTCAGGCGCGTTCCGCCCGAACGCTTCTACGGCATCATCTACTGGCTTCTGCTGCTGGTCGGCACGAAGCTGGTCTATGACGGCCTGCGCGACCTGCATCTTTTGGGCTGAGCCCGATCCGCGCGATTGCGCCGCATCGGAAAAAGGGATGGATTACGCGGGAGCGCGCCTGCCGCTAAGGCTTTTGGCGCTTGCGAGGAAGACTCCTGATGACCCGTTCGGCCTATGACACTGATCTCGACCGCAACCCGGCGAACTACCAGCCGCTGACGCCGCTCGCCTTCCTCGAACGCGCGGCCTCGGTCTTTCCCGATCGCACCGCGATCATCCACGGGTCTCTGCGCCGCTCCTATGCCGAGTTCTATGCCCGTTCCCGCCGCCTCGCCTCGGCGCTGGCGAAGCACGGCATCGGCAAGAACGACACGGTAGCGGCCATGCTGCCGAACACGCCGGCCATGCTCGAATGCCATTATGGGGTGCCGATGGCCGGCGCCGTCCTGAACACACTGAACACCCGCCTCGACGCCGCGATCATCGCCTTCTCGCTCGACCATGGCGGCGCGAAGGTGCTGATCACCGACCGCGAATTCTCCAGGACGATCAAGGAAGCCCTTGCCCTCTGCAAGGTGAAGCCGATCGTCATCGACTATGATGATCCCGTTTATGACGGCCCCGGCGAGCGGTTGGGCGCGATCGAATACGAGGAGCTCATTGCCTCCGGCGATCCGGATTTCGCCTGGATCATGCCGTCCGACGAGTGGGACGCCATCGCGCTGAACTACACCTCCGGCACCACCGGCGATCCCAAGGGCGTGGTCTACCACCATCGCGGCGCCAACCTGCTCGCGACCTCGAACGTGATCACCGGCAATATGGGCCGGCACCCGGTCTATCTCTGGACCCTGCCGATGTTCCACTGCAACGGCTGGTGCTTCCCCTGGACGATCTCGATCGTCGCCGGCACCCATGTCTGCCTGCGCCAGGTCCGCGCCAGGGCGATGTACGATGCGCTCGCCGACCATGGCGTGACCCATCTCTGCGGCGCGCCGATCGTGATGTCGGCGCTGCTGAACGCGACGCCTGAGGAGCGCCGCGACTTCCCGCAGACAGTCTCCTTCTTCACCGCCGCCGCCCCGCCGCCCGAGGCCGTGCTGGCCGGCATGAAGCAGGCCGGCTTCGAGGTGACGCATCTCTATGGCCTGACCGAGTGTTACGGCCCCTCCGTCGTCAATGAGTGGAACGACGACTGGAACGCGCTCTCGCCGGCCGAGCAGGCCGCCAAGAAGGCCCGCCAGGGCGTGCGCTACCCCGCGCTCGAAGGGCTCGACGTGCTCGATCCCGAGACGATGCAGCCCGTCCCGCGCGACGGCCAGACGCTCGGCGAAGTGATGATGCGCGGCAATGTCGTGATGAAGGGCTATCTCGGCAATCGGAAATCGACCGAGGCCGCCTTTGCCGGCGGCTGGTTCCATACCGGCGATCTCGGCGTGCGCTATCCCGACGGCTATATCCAGCTCAAGGACCGCTCGAAGGACATCATCATCTCCGGCGGCGAGAACATCTCCTCGATCGAGGTCGAGGACGCGCTCTACAAGCATCCGGCGGTGCAAGCAGCCGCAGTCGTCGCCCGCCCCGACGAGAAATGGGGCGAGAGCCCTTGCGCCTTCATCGAACTGAAGCCGGGCAAGACCGCGACAGAGGCCGAGATCATCGCCTGGTGCCGCGAGCATCTCGCCTCGTTCAAATGCCCGCGCACGATCGTCTTCGCCGAGGTGCCGAAGACCTCGACCGGCAAGATCCAGAAGTTCCGCCTGCGCGAGATGGCGCGGGCGCTGTAGGTTCAGCCAGCCCGGCCGCGGCGTCCCGCAGCCGTCATGCTCGCCCTTGTGGCGAGCATCCACGTCTTGAACACATCTTTCGACCAGCGAAGACGTGGATGGTCGGGACAAGCCCGACCATGACGATGGAAGTCGGACGGCGGAGTCCCTCAGGCCCCGGCGCGGTCGATCCGCCCGTTCGGCGTGATGCGGTCGACCGTCTCCGGCAGAACCTGCGAAAGCCGATCCAGCAATTCATCCCGCGACAGGCCGGTGCGGCGCGCGATCGCGTCGATCACCTGCGGGCCGAGCGCCTGTTCGAGGTCGTCAGGCGCGACGTTCTGGTTGGGGCCGTTCTGCACCCAGGAATCGACCTTGTCGCCCTGCCCGGCCTGCCTGAAGCGGTCGGAAAGCTCGCCCAACCCGCCATTGAGCACACTGCCGATGCCACCGGCACCGAGCAGTCCGCCAAGCCCCCCGAGAAGCCCGCCGCCATCACCCTGCGGTGCGGCGCCCGCCTGGCCCGGCTGCGGAGCTGGCGCTTGCCCCGGCTCCGGCTGGCCGCGCCCGCCGAGCCACTCCGCGATCTTGTCGCGATTCTGGTAGCCCGCGACCGCAACGAGCCCGAGAAGGGCGGTTAGGGACGGAAAGCCGCTGCTGCTGTTGTCGTCACTCACGGCAGTCACTCCATCTGGAGGAAAACACCGGCCCGGAAAGGGCCGGCGCGGAAAAGACTGAACTCAGACCGCGCGGCTGCGGCCGCTGATCGCGCCCCAGACGACCAGCACGATGATGGCGCCGACGACGGCGCCGATCAGCCCGGCCCCCTCGCCCGGCGCATACCAGCCGAGCGACTGGCCCAGCCAGGTCGCGACGAAGGCGCCGATGATGCCGAGGATCGTCGTCAGTATGAAGCCGGCGGGCTCGTTCGAGCCGGGCATGACGAACTTGGCGACGACGCCGGCGATGAAACCGATGATGATGGTCCAGACGATACCCATGGCAGCCTCCCCGCGCGATGCGCGCCCGCTTTCAACCGGCTGTCGCGACAGAAGTTCCCGCCGATTTATGTCAATCCGTTGACGGCGCCTGCCGCGGCCTCCGCCAACGAAAAACCGGCCCTTTCGGGCCGGTTCATCCGCATCTTCATCGCATTCAACGGGCCGCTGGGCCCGCCGGCTCAATGCAAGGTTCGCTCCGGAATGGTCATCCGGACGCGCTCGATCTCATCCTTCAGTTGCAACTTCTTCCGCTTCAGCTCTGCGAGGCTGAGGTCACTGGAAGACGGGCTCGCCACAGCCTGGGCGATAGCGTCCTCGAGTTGACGGTGCTTGCGCTCGAGTTCCGCAAGACGGGTCTGCAACGACATCTGGATCCTCCTGATGAGCGGTTGACGTCCCAATCTGGCATAGAGCCGGCTTCACGTCTTCCCCGCGCCGTCATACGGCATTCATGAGATTCTGTGATCGTGACCGGTCCGTTTCCGGAAAGCCGTGAATAGATGGCTTCCCTAAGCCAGCACCGCCTCGCCCGCACTTGCGGGACGCGGGGCGGCACGCGCATAGTCGCCCCCGATCAAGGCAATGATGAGATGCCCATGGGATTCGAGCTCAGCCCGGAAGAGGTCGAGACCTTCACCTCGGAACTCGCGCGGCTGCGCGAGGAGCATCGCGATCTCGACAGCGCGATCGATGCGCTGGAGCGTGTCGGCTCGATCAACCAGGTCCAGGTCCAGCGCCTGAAGAAGCGCAAGCTCTACCTCAAGGACCGCATCTCCCAGATCGAGGACGCACTGACGCCCGACATCATCGCCTGAAGCGGGCTTTTCCGGCCGCCCCACGCCGATTCGCCCTTGCTTCACCGGCACCGACCGGTCTAGATCGCGCGCTTCCGGAGCCTAGCGCGAGCGCATTCCATGGCAGCCAGCAGCACCCCCGTCGCCATCATCATGGGCAGCCAGTCCGACTGGGCGACGATGCGTCATGCGGCCGAAGCGCTCGAGGCGCTCGCCATCCCCTATGATGCCCGCATCGTCTCGGCCCATCGCACGCCGGAGCGGCTCTTCGACTTCGCCAAGGGGGCGAAGGCGGAAGGCTTCAAGGTGATCATCGCCGGGGCCGGCGGCGCCGCGCATCTGCCGGGCATGACGGCCTCCCTGACGCCGCTCCCGGTCTTCGGCGTCCCCGTCGAATCCAAGGCCCTGTCGGGGCAGGACAGCCTGCTCTCGATCGTCCAGATGCCAGCCGGCATCCCTGTCGGCACACTCGCCATCGGCCGGGCGGGCGCGGTCAACGCCGCCCTCCTCGCCGCCGCCGTGCTGGCCCTCTCCGATCCTGCGCTCGCCGAACGGCTCGACGCCTACCGCGCTCGCCAGAGCGCCGGCATCGCCGAGCGCCCCAACCGGGACGACGCATGAACCCGCCCGTTCCGACCGGCCTCGCGCCCGGCGCCATGCTCGGCATCCTCGGCGGCGGCCAGCTCGCCCGGATGATGGCGCTCGCCGCCGCCGATCTCGGCATCCGCTGCCATATCTTCGCGCCCGAGGCCGACAGCCCGGCCTTCGACGTCGCGGCCCGCCACACCGTCGCGGACTATGAGGACGAGGAGGCGCTCGCCCGCTTCGCCGATGCCGTCGATGTGGTGACCTACGAATTCGAGAACGTCCCGGCCGCGACAGCGGCCTTCCTTGGCGCGCGCGTCCCGCTGCATCCCGGCGCGCGGGCGCTGGCCGTGACGCAGGACCGCCTCAGCGAGAAGCGCTTCGTCTCCGAACTCGGTCTCGCCGTTGCGCCCTTCCGGGCCGTCGACACGCTGGCCGATCTCGAAGCCGCCACGGCCGCGCTCGGCCGCCCCTCGGTGCTGAAGACCCGCCGCTTCGGCTATGACGGCAAGGGCCAGGTCAAGATCGCGCCGGGCAGCGACCTCGCCGAGGCTCATGAAGCGATCGGGCGCTTTCCCGCGATTCTCGAAGGCTTCGTCTCCTTCGTGCGCGAGGTCTCGGTCATCGCGGCGCGCGGGCTCGACGGCTCCTTCGCCGCCTTCGATGTCTGCGAGAACGAGCATCGCGACCACATCCTCGCCTATACCCGCGTTCCCGCAAATCTCTCGGACGGCGCATCGCTGCAGGCGATCGATGCAGCCCGCCGCATCGGCGAGGCTCTCGGCTATGTCGGCGTCTTCACCGTGGAGCTGTTCGTGCTGGAGGCCGAGGGCGACCTCGCCGAGCGCGTCGTCGTCAACGAGATCGCGCCGCGCGTCCATAATTCCGGACACTGGACCAGCGAGGGCGCCCAGACCTCGCAGTTCCATCAGCATGTCCGCGCCGTCTGCGGCTTCCCGCTCGGCTCGACCGCCCGACGCGGCCGGATCGAGATGGAGAATCTGATCGGCGCAAGCGCGCTGCGCTGGCGCGAATTGCTGGCGGAACCCGGTGCGCATCTGCATCTCTACGGCAAGCGCGACGCCCGCCCCGGCCGCAAGATGGGCCATGTCACCAGGGTCTCGGACGAGCGCGCTTGACCGCCCGGCCTGCGCTCACGCCCCAACTGCACGCGGCCCCGCATTTTCAAGGGTTCGCAGCGTGGACAGCCGAAATGAATTCTGCTATCGGCACCCATCTTCGCGCGGTGGGCTCTGCCCTGTCGCCGGCCCCTATTCTTGGATCAACCCGCTAAGGACGGACGTTTCACGTGCAGGTTCTCGTTCGCGACAACAATGTCGATCAGGCGCTCCGCGCCCTTAAGAAGAAGATGCAGCGCGAGGGCATCTTCCGTGAAATGAAGCTTCGTGGTCACTACGAGAAGCCGTCCGAGAAGCGCGCTCGCGAATCGGCCGAGGCCGTCCGCCGCGCCCGCAAGCTCCAGCGCAAGAAGCTCCAGCGCGAGGGCCTTCTGCCCGCGCCGGTGAAGCCCAAGCGCCCCTGATATCCTTCTGGCGGTCCCCAAAGGCCGCCACGACAGGGCCGATAGCGATTTCGCGCCCGGAGCCCGCTCCGGGCGCGTTGTCTTTTCTACGGCGTTAACCAAGTTTTGGCGGGTTTCGGGCGTTTTCTCCGATAAGGCGCTGTCGGTTGGGGAGCGCGATCAAGCCGCGGCGGCCGAGAGGTTCGTCATCTCCGGGGGCATCGCGGCGAGCGAAGCACGGAACCGATGAGGCAGAGCATGATCCGAGGCAGTAACTGGTTGACCGCAGCCGGCATGGCGCTGGCCCTGGCGGGTTGCGACACCGTCTCCAATCTCAGCTCCCAGCCCGCCGTCGCCGAGCTCGACACGCGCGACAGTGCCGATGCCAGCGTCAATATCGGCTCGCTGAGCGACGTCATCTCGCGCAACCCGAACGATCCGGGCGCCTACAACACCCGCGGCGCAGCCTATGCCCGCGTCGGCCGCTTCTCGGATGCGATCGGGGATTTCACCAAGGCGGTCCAGCTCGATCCCAACCTCGCCTCCGCCTACACGAATCGCGGCCTCGCGCTGCGCCAGAGCGGCCGCGCCGATTCGGCGCTCGCCGATTTCAACCGCGCCACCACCGCCAACCCGAACTATGCGCCCGCCTATATCGCCCGTGCCAACCTGCTGCGCCAGCAGGGCAACAGCCAGCAGGCGCTGGGTGATCTCAACACCGCGATCCGGCTCAATCCCGAATCGGCGGAAGCCTTCCATGCCCGCGGCCTCGTCTACCAGAAGGAAGGCCAGCACCAGCATGCCGTCACCGATTTCGACTCGGTGATCGATCGCAACCCCTACACCGCCCCGCCCTATATCGCGCGCGGCCAGAGCCTGAACGCGCTCGGCAAATATGAATCCGCGCAGGAAGACTTCACCGCCGCGCTCAATGTCGACAACCGCAATGCCGATGCCTGGGCCGGCCGCGGCTTCGCCTTCGAGAAGCTTGGCAAGAAGGCGGAGGCGTCCGAGGCCTATCAGCGCGCGCTCGCCATCGACAGCAACAACGCCCAGGCCCGCGCCGGCTCCTCGCGCCTTGGTGGCGGTGGCGGCGGCTTCTTCCGGAGCTGACGGGGATCGCGCGCCACGTCAGGGACGGGCGCCCGCAATCTCTGCGATGGCGCGGCTCTCCGCTCCGGCGAGCCTCCCCGACGCGACCTCGGCCAGGAAGCGCCGGATCTCCCCGATCGAGCCGTATCGCGGCAGGTCGGAATGCCGTCCCGCCGGAAAGCGCAGGAAGCGCTTGGGCGCGTTCGCGAGCTCATAAAGCTGCTGCCCCTGGATGAAGGGGATGACCTGGTCCCGTTCGCCATGCAGCACCAGCAGCGGCGCCCGGACCCTGCCGATGATCTCGTCCGAGCGGAACTGATCCTTCATCACCAGGCTGAGCGGCAGATAGGGATAGAGGCCCTGCGCCACGGACAGCGTCGAGCGATAAGGGGCTTCCAGCACGATTGCCTGGAACGGCACCTCGGCCGCCAGCTTGAGCATCACGCCCGTGCCGAGCGACTCGCCGTAGCCGATCAGCTTTTCAGCCCCGAAACGCGCCGCTGCGGCCCCATAGGCCGCCCGCGCATCCTGTAGCAGTCCCTCCTCGCTCGGCATGCCGGTCGAGCCGCCATAGCCGCGATAGCTGACGGCGACGAGCCCCGTGCCGTCCTCGGTCAGCCCCCGGAAACGCTCGATCCGTCCGGCCCGCCCAAGGTTGCCGGCATTGCCATGGAAATAAAGCAGGACCGGCTTGCCCGCGCGCGGCGGCACCACCCAGGCGACCAGTCGCTCGCCATCGGCCGTGGCGACGCTGGCCTCCTCGGCAGCGACCAATCCGGCCGTGACGATGTCGGCTCGCACCGGATCGCGCGGAAACACGAGCTCGCGCTGCCGCACGTAGAGCGTGCCGAGCACTGCAAGATAGACCGCAAGGCCCAGCAGCAGCACCAGTTTCAACAGACGCAGGACCATGGGGCGCACGGGTTCCGAAAACGAAAGGGCCGGCGATCAAGCCGGCCCTTTGCAGCAATCCGATGACGGGGCGGCGCCCGCTCAGTGTGCCATCGCCTTGACGATCTCGTCGGTGACCTTCTTGGCGTCGCCGAATAGCATCATGGTGTTGGGGCGGAAGAACAGTTCGTTCTCGACGCCGGCATAGCCGGCCGCCATGCCGCGCTTGATGAAGAGCACGGTCTTGGCCTTCTCGACGTCGAGGATTGGCATGCCATAGATCGGCGAGGACTTGTCGGTCTTGGCGGCCGGGTTGGTGACGTCGTTGGCGCCGATGACGAAGGCGACGTCGGCCTGGCCGAATTCCGAGTTGATGTCCTCGAGCTCGAAGACCTCGTCATAGGGCACGTTGGCCTCGGCCAGCAGCACGTTCATGTGGCCGGGCATGCGGCCCGCGACCGGATGGATGGCGTACTTGACCTCGACGCCTTCCTTCTTGAGCAGGTCGGCCATCTCGCGCAGCGTGTGCTGCGCCTGCGCCACCGCCATGCCGTAGCCGGGCACGATGATGACCTTGCCGGCGTTCTTCATGATGTAGGCGGCGTCATCAGGCGAGCCCTGCTTGACCGGGCGGGCCTCGACCGCGCCGCCCGCGCCGGCCGCGGCATCGTCGCCGCCGAAGCCGCCGAGGATGACCGAGATGAAGCTCCGGTTCATTGCCTTGCACATGATATAGGACAGGATCGCGCCCGAAGAGCCGACCAGCGCGCCGGTGATGATCAGCGCCATGTTGCCGAGCGTGAAGCCGATGCCGGCGGCGGCCCAGCCCGAATAGGAGTTGAGCATCGAGACGACGACCGGCATGTCGGCGCCACCGATCGGGATGATCAGCAGGATGCCGAGCACCAGAGAGACCGCGACGATCATCCAGAAGACGGTGTGGCTTTCGCTCTTGATGAAGACCGCGAGCAGCACCAGCAGCGCGATGCCGAGCCCGGCATTGATGCCGTGGCGCTGCGGCAGCATGATCGGCTTGCCGCTCATCCGCCCGTCGAGCTTGAGGAAGGCGATGATCGAGCCGGTGAAGGTGACCGCACCGATGGCGACGCCGAGCGCCATCTCGAACAGGCTGGCGCCCTTGATCGAGCCGACACGGCCGATGCCGAAGGCCTCGGGCGCATAGAGCGCCGCCGCCGCCACCAGCACGGCGGCAAGGCCGACCAGCGAATGGAAGAAGGCGACGAGCTGCGGCATCTGCGTCATCTGCACGCGCTTGGCCATCACGGCGCCGATGCCGCCGCCGATGGCGATGCCGAGGACCACGAGCAGCCAGCCGGAGAAACCGGACGGCGGATAGAACACCACGGTCGTGACGATGGCGATGGCCATGCCGATCATGCCGTAGCGGTTGCCCTGTCGCGAGGTCGTCGGGTGCGACAGGCCGCGCAGGGCCATGATGAAGAGAACGCCGGAGACGATGTAGAGCAGGGCTGAGAGATTCGCGGCCATGGCGATCAGCCCTTCTTCTTGTACATCGCGAGCATCCGCTCGGTGACGAGGAAGCCGCCGAAGATGTTCACCGAGGCGAGGATCAGCGCGAGGAAACCGAAGACCTTCGCCCAGATCGGCCCGTCACCGAGCGCCGGCAGGGTCTCGACCCCGACCGCCAGCAGCGCGCCGACGACGATGACCGAGGAGATCGCGTTGGTAACCGACATCAGCGGCGTGTGCAGGGCCGGCGTCACCGACCAGACGACATAGTAGCCGACGAAGACGGCGAGCACGAAGATCGCGAGGCGGAAGACCGTCGGGTCGACGCCGCCGGTCGCGATGCTGGCCGCGGCCGCAGCCTGGTCGGCATAGCGCTCGGCGAGCTCGGCCGCCTGTCTGGCGAGAGCGGCCGCGTTGCGGGCCTGTTCGAGAGCCTGTTCGGTGGTGGGAGTTGCCATGGTCGGAATTCCTTACGCTCAGGCCTTCGGCGCGAAATTCGGATGGATGACGGCGCCGTCCTTCGTCAGGGCGGTCGCCTTGACCAGCTCGTCGTCCCAGTTCACCGCGAGCTTCTTCTCGGCCTTGTCGATCAGCGTCTCGACGAAGGCGAAGAGGTTCTTAGCGTAGAGCGAGGAAGAGGTCGCCGCGAGACGGCCCGGCACGTTGAGATGGCCGACGATCTTGACGCCGTTATCGGTGATCACGACCTCGCCCGCCTTGGCCAGCTCGCAGTTGCCGCCGCGTTCGACCGCGAGGTCGACGATCACGGAACCGGGCTTCATGCTCTCGACCATCGCCGCCGAGATCAGCTTCGGCGCCGGGCGGCCGGGGATCAGCGCGGTGGTGATGACGATGTCCTGCTTGGCGATGTGGCTGGCGGTGAGTTCCGCCTGCTTCACCTGGTACTCCTTGGACATCTCCTTGGCGTAGCCGCCGGCAGTCTGCGCCTGCTTGAACTCCTCATCCTCGACGGCGAGGAACTTGGCGCCGAGCGATTCGACCTGTTCCTTGGTGGCGGGGCGCACATCGGTCGCGGTCACGATGGCACCGAGGCGGCGCGCGGTCGCAATCGCCTGCAGGCCGGCGACGCCGACGCCCATGATGAAGATGCGCGCGGCCGGCACGGTGCCCGCCGCCGTCATCATCATCGGCAGCGCCCGGCCGTATTCGGCGGCGCCGTCGATCACGGCACGATAGCCGGCGAGATTGGCCTGCGAGGACAGCACGTCCATCACCTGCGCGCGGGTGATGCGCGGCATGAACTCCATGGCGAAGGCGGCGACATTGGCCTTGGCCAGCGCCGCGACCTGAGCCTCGTTGCCATAGGGATCCATCGTCGCGACGACGAGCGCACCGGCCGGCAGGCCGGCGATCTCGCTCTCGCCCGGACGGCGCACCTTCAGCACGATGGCGGCGCCCTTCAGCGCCTCCTTGGCCGTTTTGGCGATCGTCGCCCCTGCTGCCTCATATTCCGCATCGAGGATGCCGGAGGCTTTTCCGGCCCCCGTCTCGACCACGACCTCGGCACCGAGGCCCTTGAACTTGCGGACGGTCTCCGGCGTCGCTGCGACGCGGGTTTCCGCCCCTTGCGTTTCGGCTGGGACAGCAATGCGCATGGCGGGGGCAGGCCTTTCCGGCGTTATGGGGAGACGGTCAGAGCAGGAGCAGCGCGAGCAGCATCAGGACGAGCGAGACGAGCGGCGCGCGCCAGGAGATCGAGGGGGCGGCGATACCGATGCCGGTGCCGATGACCGCCAGCAGCGTGCCGATCAGCGCCGTGCCCCAGGCATGCTTGGTGCCGCCGACGGCGAGCGCCGCGACGATCGCGAGCGAGGCGACGGTCGCGACCTCGGCGAAATGCACGAAGCCGGTGTAGGTCCGCTCGTGCTCGGGATAGTCCATCGCGGGGGTGTCAGCGTGATGGGCGTGGTCGGCCATGGTCTCGATCCTGAAAAAGACGCAGTCTCTTTAAGCCTGTAGCGCACCCGCGACGCACGGGCAACGCGGCAGCTTGCTGCAACCGTGGAGCACCGCGCGGCAACACCGCATGCACCCTTCTTAGCGACGGGATAGAGAAAATTCAATCGATTTAGATAGAACAACCTTCTCTCGTCATACCCATTTTTGAAGCGATTAACGCCAGCATGCTCCGACGAGAGCGCCACCCGGCGGATTCGCCTATGCTTGGATCACTCAAGGGAGGCAGCGGTGAACGATCGGACCAAGCAGGCAGCGAAAGATCACCTGACGGACCTCAACCCTGCCTTGCGCGAGAAGGCGAAGCGCTGGTTCGCCGAGGCACGTGAGCAGACGAAGCGCGATGACGAGGACATCGCCACATGGCGCCGCACGTCCGGCGGCGGTGACGGCGGAAGCGGAAGCTTCGGTGATGACGGCGGCGGTGATTGTGGCGGCGGGGGCGACTGAGCCGCGCAAAGCTACGGCTTCAAGCCCGCCGCGACCAACGCCACCCTCTGCCGCTCGGCGACGCGCTCCATCGAAAACCCTTCGATCTCCGCCTCGAACAGCCGGTGGAAATTCAGCTCGGCATCGAGATGCAGGAAGACGCCGCCGAGCCCGATCGCCGCGCGGTCCATGAAGACGAACTCGCGCGGCACCGTCACCGGCCCGCGAGCCTTCAGTGCCTGATGCACCTGGAACGCCTGCTTGCGGCCATACTCGGCCGGGCTGACACCCTCGGCGATGCGCCTGACACGGTCCTCCAGCAGCGGCCCGTAGATGAAGCGCGCCCAGATGTTCAGGGTATCGACCAGCTCTTTGTTCAGACCTTTGAAGCCCCAGGTCTCGTAGGCATGGACGACGCGGGCCTCCTCGCCATCGCGCAAGCCCTTGTAGAGATCGACCACGCCGCCGACGAAGCTCTCCGGGAAGATGCGGATGCAGCCATAATCAAGCAGGTTGATACCCTCAGGCTCGCCGTCCTCCGAGAACACCGTGTAATTCCCAAGATGCGGATCGCCATGGATGACGCCGTGATGGCTGAACGGGCGCCACCACGCCTTGAACATCGCGGTCGATATCCGGTCGCGGATCACCTGCCCGTCCTGCTTGTGCGAGAGGATCGGGCTTCCCTCCAGCCAATGCATCGTCAGAAGCCGCCGCGTGGACAAGGCCGGCTCCAGCGCCGGCACCCGCACCTCCGGCGTATCCGACAGGATCGCCTGATAGAGCGCGGCGTGCTTCGCCTCGCGCCGGTAGTCGAGTTCCTCGCGGACGCGGGCGCCGATTTCCTTGGCGATCTCGGTCGTATCGATCACCGCGCCCATGCGCCGGTGCAGCGAGAACAGCACCTCGAGCTGCGCGATATCGGCTTCCACGGCCGATTCCATGTCGGGATATTGCAGCTTGCAGGCGAGCGCCGCGCCATCCAGCGTCGTCGCACGATGCACCTGTCCCAATGAGGCCGCCGCCGCCGGCTTGAGGTCGAACTCGCCGAAACGTTCGCGCCAGTTGGCGCCGAGCTCGGCCATCATCCGCCGCTTGACGAAGGCCGCGCCCATCGGCGGCGCCTGCGATTGAAGCTTCTGCAATTCGGCGGCGTATTCCGGCGGCACGACGTCGGGAATGGTGGCGACGAGCTGCGCCACCTTCATGATCGGGCCCTTCAGCCCGCCCAGCGCCTTGGCCAAAGCCTCGGCATTGGTGGCATCGCGCCCCTCGACGCCGAAGAGCCGGGCACCGGCGATCCGGGCTGCGACCCCGCCGACATTGGCGCCGACGCGGGCATAGCGCGCCGCGCGGGCGGAGAATCGGTTGGCTTCGGCGTCGCGTTCGGACATGCGGATCGTGCTTTCGCTGTTCCTGCCCACCTCATGTAGGCGCCGGCAGGCCCCACGCCAATGCGACAAGCCGCGCTAGGCGCGTCCTTGTCATTCCGGGGCTTCGCGCAGCGAAGAACCCGGAACCCACGACTGGGCGAAGCGGCCTGCACAGCACCATACAATGCGTCCCACCCCGTCGTGGGTTCCGGGTTCGTGCCTGCGGCACGCCCCGGAATGACAATCGTATGGCGCTAGGCACCCTGCCCCGCCAGCAGGCAGATGCGCCGCGCGACCTCATAGGAGGTCTCGAAGGCCGGCAGCGGCAGGAACTCGAAGCGCGAGTGGAAATTATGCGCGCCAGTGAAGAAATTCGGCGTCGGCAGGCCCCGCGCCGAGAGCGCCGCCCCGTCCGTGCCGCCCCGCATCGGGATCAGCTTCGGCGCGATCTGCAGTTCGGACAGCGCCGTCATCAGCAGATCGACCGAGCGCCGGTCGTCGCCAAGGCTGTCGGCGATGTTGCCGTAGACATCCGTCACGTCCGAGGTGACGCGCCCGGTCGGGTAGCGCTTCGCGATCTCCGCCGCGACCTCGCCGATCCGCCGCTTGCGCGCCGCGAAGGACGCCCTGTCGAAATCACGGATATTGGCGCGCAGCACCGCCTCGGCCGCATTGGCGACGATCTCGACGAACCAAGTATAGCCCTCGCGCCCCGCAGTGTTCTCTGGCGTTTGCGCCCGGTCGAAGGCGGCCATGTAATCTTGCGCCATCAGGATCGGGTTCACCAGCACGCCCTTCGCCGACATCGGATGGGCGGTGACGCCGGTGAAGACGATCTCCGCCATGGCCGCGTTGAAATTCTCCCAGACGACCTCGCCCACTTCGCAGCTATCGATCGTATAGGCGAAATCGCAGTTGAACCGGGCGAGATCGAGCGCCTTGGCGCCGCGCAGGCCGATCTCCTCGTCCGGCACGAAAGCGACGAGAATGTCGCCATGCTGGTCCTCGGCGCGCAATTCAGCCAGCAGCGTCATGACGATCGCGACCGCCGCCTTGTTGTCGGCGCCGAGCACGCTGGTGCCGTCGCTGAAGACGATTTCGTTGCCCTTGTAGGGGATGATCTCCGGATGCTCGGCAACGCGCAGCCAGATATCCTTCTCCGCATTGAGGCAGAGATCCTCGCCCGCGAAGCGCAGCACCTGCGGCTTGACCACAGGCGACAAGCCAACATCGACCGTATCGACATGGGCGATGAAGCCGATGCGCGGCGCGCCGGGCTTGGTGCCGCGCTTCAGCGCCGTCACCGTGGCGTGGTCGTCGATGACGACATTCTCGAGCCCGAGCGCCCGCAGCTCCTCCGCGAGCAGCTCAGCCAGAACCTGCTGGCCCGGCGTGCTCGGCAGGCTCGTCGCCTTCATGTCGCTCTGGCTCTCGATCGCGACATAGCGCAGGAACCGTTCGAGCAATTTATCGCGCACGCTCACTGTGCCTCTCCCTTGGCCTGTCGCGCCAACCAGCCCCGCACCTCGGCCGCGCTGGCGGGCTGTCCGCCCGCCGCCTCGACCAGGCGGACGCTGTCCGCGATCAATTCACGATTCGTCTTCTCGCAGCCGAAGGGCGCATCCTCCAGCCCGCCGCGGACATGGACGCCCCGCGCCACGGCCGGGCCGATGAGATCGCGGAGATCGACGCCGAGCCCGGCGATCATCACCGGCGCCTCAGGCGCGTCCTCGGCCAGCAGCTTGAGATGCGCCTCCAGCGCCCATTCGCGCGGCGGAAAACCCCACGCGAAGGCATCCGAGAACATCAACCGGTAGATCGGCATCGGCATGCCCGGATAGGCCTTGGCCAGTGCGGCGCCCAGCCGCGTGAAGCCCGGCTCGTAGATCGCATAGCTCGGATGGACCTTGTGGCGCGCGGCCACCTCCATCCCCTCGCGGATATGCTCGCCCGGGTTCTGGTAGATGAAGCCGGCCTCGCCCTGCGGAATGCCGACGAAGGTCGTCCAGTTGCAGGAGCCGGGATCGAGCACGCCCCATTCGGCAAGGCCCCGCTTCGCCAGCTCTTCGAGATGGGTGTAGCGGCCGGAACCGATCATGTCCCCGGCATAGCCGGAGCCGAGAATCGGGATCGTCGGATAGACGATGGCATCGACCTTGGCGCGAATGCCCTCGATCGCCTGCGCATAGAGTTCCCAGTCGTCGCGCTGCCGACCGGTGGCCATGTCGTAGACATGCAGATGCACGATCGCCGCACCCGCCTCGACGACGGCGATGCCATCCGCAACGATATCGGGAATGCTGATGGGAATGCCGGGCTGGCGCTCCTTGCCCCAGGGGCCGTTGATCGCGGCCTCGACCCAGATCGGCTTGCTCACCGGCACTTCCTCCCATCCCGCAATTTTGCGCAGACCGTAAGCTGCTCCGCTCGGGCTTGTCAGCCCACAGGCCGGCTGGGCAGGATCGGCGCAAACGCATGCGAAGACCGGAGCCGATCATGCTCGAACGCCGCGCGACCTATCGCGACACGCTGGACGCCTTCGCCTGGCGCATCCCGGAGCGCTTCAATATCGGCACTGCCTGCTCGGACGCCCATGCCGACGGCAGCGGCAAACCGGCGCTGATATTTGAGGAGGACGGCGGAAAGGTCGCGACACTCTCCTTCGATGAGCTATCGCGCGCCTCGAACCGCTTCGCCAACCTGCTCGGCGCTCACGGCATCGGTCCGGGCGAGCGCGTCGGCATCCTGCTGCCGCAATCGCCGCAGACCGCGATCGCCCATCTCGGCGCCTACAAGCTCGGCGCCATCGCGCTGCCTCTCTTCATCCTGTTCGGCCCCGAGGCGCTGGAGCACCGCCTCGGCCATAGCGGCGCCAGCGTGCTGGTCACCGACGCGGAGAATATCGGCAAGGTCGAGGCGATCCGCGACGCCTTGCCGAACCTGCGCAAGATCTTCGTCGTCGGCGGCGCCGGCCATCTCGATTTCGAGGCAGAGATGGCGAAGGCCTCCAACAGCTTCACCGCGGCAGACACCCGCGCCGACGATCCGGCCGTGATCATCTATACCTCCGGCACAACGGGGAAACCGAAGGGCGCCTTGCACGCCCATCGCGTGCTGCTCGGCCATCTGCCCGGCGTGCAGATGCCGCAGGAATTCTTCCCGCAGGCGAACGACCTGTTCTGGACCCCGGCCGACTGGGCCTGGATCGGCGGCCTGCTCGATGTCCTGCTGCCCAGCCTCTATTGCGGCGTGCCGGTTCTCGCCTCCCGCGCCCGCAAGTTCGATCCCGAGGCCGCCTTCGCGCTGATGGCACGGCACAAGGTCCGCAACGCCTTCCTGCCGCCGACGGCGCTCAAGCTGATGCGGCAGGTCAACAATCCCCAACGCTTCGGCTACGCGATGCGCTCGATCGGCACGGGCGGCGAGACGCTCGGCGCCGACATGCTCGACTGGAGCCGCGAGACCTTCGGCTTCCCGGTCAACGAGTTCTACGGCCAGACCGAGGCGAACCTGCTCGTCTCCAACTGTGCGAGCCTCTACCCGGTGAAGCCCGGCTCGATGGGCCGTGCGGTGCCTGGCCACCGCGTCGCGGTGATCTCGCCCGAGGGCCGCGAGCTGCCTGATGGCGAGCAAGGGCTGATCGCGGTCGCACGACCCGATCCGGTGATGATGCTGGAATACTGGAAGCAGCCCGAGGCCACGGCGGCGAAATTCATCGGCGACTGGCTCGTCACCGGCGATAGCGGCGCACGCGACGATGACGGCTATTTCTGGTTCCAGGGCCGCGACGACGACATCATCTCGTCGGGCTCCTACCGCATCGGGCCGGGCGATATCGAGGACTGCATCATCCGCCACCCTTCCGTGCTGATGGTCGCGGTCGTCGGCGTGCCCGATCCCGTCCGCACCGAGATCGTCAAGGCCTTCGTGCTGCCGAAGCCGGATGTCACGCCGACGGCAGAGCTTGCTATCGAAATCCAGGCCTTCGTGCGCGACCGTCTGGCGGCCTACCAGTACCCGCGCGAGGTCGAGTTCGTGACGGAGCTGCCGCTGACCGCGACCGGCAAGATCATGCGCAAGGATCTGCGCAACCGGGAGATCGCGAGGCAGAAGGGAAACTGAATTCAACCTCCCGGTCATCCCGGGCGGAACGAAGCGTAGACCTGGGATCCATGCCTGAACCTATTCCGGATGGGCTCCGGCATGGATCCCGGATCTGCGCGGCTGAAGCCGCTTGTCCGGGATGACTGCGCCCTTTTGGTTTAATGCGGCGCCGCGTCAGCGCGCCTCCAGCACCAGTTCGAAGGTCATCAGCACTGGGTTGTCGCCGCGCTTCAACCGCCCGCTCGCCAGCGCGCCACTATAGTCGACCAGCGCGACATCGATTGCCGCCTCGAATCCGCCGGCACCGGCCTCGACCCGCCCCTGCGTGATCGCGACCTCCGTCGCGAAATTCTCGACCACGCCGCCATCGACGAACCGCGCCCCGATGGTCGAGCCGACGCCGCCATGGATCACCGCCTCGCGGATGCCACGCTCGGCGCAGAACGCTTCCAGCGCCCCGCAGAAATCGACATTAGGCTTCACGCGAAGCGCGAAGAACCGCCCTGCTCCGGCGCCACCCGACGCCGCCGTCACCGGCCCGAACAGCTTGAAATGCGTCTCGCTATCCGGTTCGGCCGCGAACACCGCACCATCGAGCCCGACTGCCTGCAGCGTGATCGTCTCCGCGACGGTCGTCTCATCCGGCAGGATATGGCCGCCGCTGCGCTTGCCATCACCCTCCACCCACAGCGCATGGGCATGGAAAAACGGCGCCCCGTCGCGCTGGCCGAAGGTCATCGCGCCGACTTCGATCCGCGCCCCGCCCTCGGGCCGATACGTATCGCTATAGAAGGCGGCATGCTCGGGCGTCTTCGACAGCGCCGGCATCACATAGGCGAAGGGCGCGAGCCTGAGACCGTCAAGCTTCACCACGCCGGAGACGAAACCCTCGGCCGCGAAGCCGCTCCTCACTGCCTCCAGCAGTGGCACGCCAGCGGGCAGCGTCAGCGAAAAAGCACGCCCGCTGCATTCCACCCACTGGATGCGCTCGGGCGTGCCGGTGCCCGGCTGCTGGATGCGCCTCACGACGCCTTCCCCTTCAGGAAATCGAGCTCGCCGCGCTTCTCCAGCTCGTCCTTGACGAGGCGCTTCGGCACCTTGCCATAGCCGGATTTCGGCAGGGCATCCCAGAACAGGAAGCGCTTGGGCATCTTGTAGCGAGCGATCTTGGGGCCGAGGAAATCGGCGATCTCGGCTTCCGTCGCGTTCTGGCCCGGCCGGTTGACGCAGACCGCGATGCCGATCTCGCCCCAGACCGGATCGGGCACGCCGAGCACGGCCACCTCCGCGATCGCGGGATGGGTCAGGATCTTCTCCTCGATCTCACGCGGATAGATATTCGAGCCGCCGGAGATGTACATGTCCGAGGCCCGGCCGGTGATGTAGACGAAGCCCTGTTCGTCCATATGGCCGAGATCGCCGGTGCGGAACCAGCCGTTGCGGAAGGATTTCGCATTGGCTTCGGGGTTGTCGTAATAGCCGGCGAAGACGGCCGGCCCGATCACGCAGATCTCGCCCTGAACGCCCGGTTCGACCTCTTTGCCCTCATCGTCCTGGATCTGCACCTGCATGCCGGTGCGCTCGAAACCGCAGGTGCCGATGCGGGCATTCGGCCCATCCTCGGCCTCGTGCAGGGCCGGCGGCAGCACGGTGATGTTGCCGGTGACCTCGCCGAGCCCGAAATACTGCACGATCACCTTGCCGAGCTTTTTCAGCGCCGCCTTCTGGTCCTCGCGATACATCGGCGCGCCCGCATAGATGATGTAGCGCAGGCTGGAGTGATCGTGCTGGTCGGCGGCGGGATGCTCGACCAGCATCTTCAGAATCGTCGGCACGGTGAAGATGTTGCTGACGCGGTGCTTCGCGATCAGGCGGTAGGCCTCGTCGATATCGAAGCGCTCGGTCGGCAGCAGGATCGAGGTCGCGCCCCGCGCCGAGATCATGAGCTGATGCACGCCCGCGCCATGCGAGAGCGGCGCCACCACCAGCGAAGCGTCCTTCTCCGTCGAGCCCGGCACGAGATCGCAGAGATGATTGGTGATGACGAAGCCCATCTGGCCGTGGGTCAGCACCGCGGCCTTCGAGCGCCCGGTCGTGCCGGAGGTGAAGAAGAACCAGCAGGGATCGTCATGCTCGACTGCCGCGTTCTCGACCTTTTCGCCACGATGGCGCGCGATCACTGCGCCGACTTCGTCCTCGCCGAACGCGCCTGAGCCGATCCGCCAGATGAAATCCGGCGCCGGGCTCGCAGCCGCGACCGCCGCCGCATGCTCCGGGAAATCGCCATGGCACAGGAAGCCCTTCGCGCCCGAGGCCGTCGCGAGATAGGCGACCTCGTCCGGCAGCAGGCGGAAATTGGTGGGCACCCAGACGGCGCCAAGCCGGAAGGTCGCGAACATCGAGACGAACATCGCGTCGCAGTTCTTGGAATGGACGAGCAGCCGATCGCCCTTGCCGATGCCGCGCGCCTTCAAACCTGCGGCCAGCGCCGAAACCTGTGCATCGATCTCGGCCCAGTCGAGCGCCTTCTCGCCCCAGATGAAGGCGGGATGCGCGGGCAAGCGTCGCGCATTCTGCGTCGCTATATGGGCGAGGTTCATCACGCGCCGGGTCATCGGCACGACGCCCCCGGCCGGGGTTGTGGTTGCAGAGCTCATTTTGCGGCTCTCCCTGTCTCGATAGGTCGCGGGGCGGCAGGCACGGTCGGCCGCGCAGCCCCTTTTGATACGAACATCTGCTTGAGCAGCGCTTCCAACCGCTCGGCCTCGCGAGCCAATGGCACCGCAACCTCCGCCTGCCGGGCGGTCGTCATCCGGCTGTCGATCGCGGCGATCGACAGGGCACCCGCCACCCGCCCGTCCGGATAGCGGAAGGCGCGGCCGATGCCCCATGAGCTGGCCACGAGCCGGCCGGGATTGAGCGAAAAGCCCCGCTCGCGCGTCGCTGCGATATCGGTCCGCAAAGCCTCCGGCGCGAAACCCGGATAGCGCGCCAGCAATGCAACCTCGTTGGCTGCGATCACCCGGTCCACATCGTCGTCCGGCAGTGCCGCCAGCATGGCGAGCGAGCCGGCGCCGACGCCGAGCGGATGCTGGTCGCCGGCCTGCAAGGCATGAGTGCGAACCGGATAGGTCCCCTCCTCCCGATGCAGGCAGATCGCATAGTTCTCGCGCCGAACGGTCAGGAAGCTCGTGTCCTGCGTCTCCGCCGAGAGCCGTCGCAGGCCGTCCATCGCGATCTCCAGCAGGCCGTGGCGACGCGCCGCCAGCACGCCGAGCACGAAGGCCTCTTCACCGAGGCAATAGCGCCGCGTCAGCGGCTCCTGCTCGACGAGCCCCGCCCGCATCAACGCCAGCAGCAGACGCCGCGTCGTCGGCTTGTTGAGGCCGCTGCCGGAGACGATCTCGCCAAGCGGCATGCCTTCGGCCGGCTCACGCCCGATCAGCGAGAGCAGCCCCAGAGCGCGGTCGACGCTCTGCGAGCCGGACAACCCGGCCTCGGCCATGGAATTCTGCGGCAAGCGCGCCTCCAGATGGTCCATGATATGGACCTTATTCTTATCTCCCAACCGTAGATGGGCGCTTTGCGGATTGCAATGCCGCCCCCCTCGTGTAATCTGCGCCCCGTCCCGCTGCCCCGCTATTCACAGTGTGGACCGCAATCGACGCCGACGACACCACAAGATCGGCGCGAAGGGAGGAACGGAACGATGGCCCTCGAGGCATCCCTCATGACGGGCGTGCTGCGCCCGGCGACCGGCATCTGAGGCCGCCGCATGGTCGATGTCGTCGATACGCTGCATATCCCCGAGAACCTGAGCGAGAACGAGGGCGCGCGCCCCGGCTCCGCGATCATGCGCCCGGTCGAGATCGTCGCTGCGGCCCTCGTCGCCTTCATCATCGGCGTGCTGCTGCTCGGCGTGATCTCGCGCTACGTCTTCTCGCTGCCCTTCGTCTGGGTCGACGAGGTCGCCTCGATATCCTTCATCTGGCTTGCCATGCTCGGCGCCGCCATCGCCGTCGACCGCAACGAACATCTGCGCCTGACGCTCTTCGTCGGCATGATGCCCCCGCGCCTACGCGAATTCGTCGAGACGCTGGCATTGCTGGCCGTTGCCGCCTTCCTGGCGGCGATGGTCTACCCGGCCATCGATTACGCGGTGGAAGAGAGCTACGTCACTTCGGCCGCGCTCAACATTCCCGTCAGCTGGCGAGTCTCGGCCATCGCCGTCGGCATCGTGCTGATGCTGCTTTTGACGATCCGCTATGCCTTCAAGACCGGACGCCTGGCGGACATCGCCGCATCGGTGCTGGTCATCGGCGGGCTCGGCCTCGCCTTCTGGCTGCTCGGGCCGACGCTGAAGACCCTCGGCTACTACAACATCCTGATCTTCCTGGTCTGCGTCGTCGCCGCCTGCCTCATCGCGGGCGTTCCGATCGCCTTCTGCTTCGGGCTGGGCACGCTCGCCTTCCTCGCCTTCTCGACCAATGTCCCGATGATCGTGATGATCGGGCGCATGGACGAGGGCATGTCGAGCCTCATCCTGCTCTCCGTGCCGATCTTCGTGCTCCTCGGCTGCATCCTCGACGCCACCGGCATGGGCAAGGCGATCGTCGACTTCCTCGCATCCCTGCTCGGCCATGTCCGCGCCGGCATGTCCTATGTCCTGCTCGGCTCGCTCTATTTGGTCTCAGGCATTTCGGGCTCCAAGGTCTCGGACATGGCGACGGTCGCCCCCGCGCTCTTCCCGGAGATGAAGCGCCGCGGCTACAAGCCCAAGGACCTGATCGCACTGCTCTCCACCGGCGCCGCCATGGCTGACACGGTGCCGCCCTCGATCGTCCTGATCGTGCTGGGCTCCGTCGCCGGCGTCTCGATCGCGGGCCTGTTCAACGCGGGCTTCGTCATCGCCGGCGTCCTGCTCGTCGCGCTCGCAGGCCTCGCCCGCTGGAAGGCGGCGGCGGAAGACATGAAAGGCGTGCGCCGCGCCCCGCTTGCGGTGATCGGCAAGGTGGCGCTCGTCGCGGCGCCGGCCCTCGTCCTGCCCTTCATCATCCGTGCCGCCGTCGGCGGCGGCGTCGCCACCGCAACCGAGGTCTCGACCATCGCGGTGCTCTACGCGCTCGTCATCGGCATCGTGCTCTATGGCGGCATCAGCCTGCGCAAGTTCTACCAGATGCTGGTCGAGACGGCGGCGCTTTCGGGCGCGATCCTGGTCATTCTCGGCACGGCGCTCGCCATGGCCTGGGCGCTGACCCAGACCGGCTTCGCCCGCGATCTCGCCGTCTTCATGGCGAACCTGCCCGGCGGCTGGCTCACCTTCATGGCGGTCACCATCGTTGTCTTCATGATCCTGGGCTGCGTGCTGGAAGGCCTGCCGGCGATCGTGCTGATGGCACCGCTGATGTTCCCGATCGCCAAGAATCTCGGCATCAACGACGTGCATTATTCGATGGTCGTGGTCACCGCGATGAATATCGGCCTGATGGCGCCGCCGATCGGCATCGGCTTCTACATCGCCTGCAAGATCGGCAACGTCTCGCCGGACGAGGCGATGGGCGCGATCTGGCCCTATCTCATCGCCCTGATCGTCGGCCTCATCGTCATCGCCCTCGTGCCCGGCCTCTCGACCTGGGTGCTGTGAAGCTCACAACAAGAAAAAACCAGACAATCCCCGAGGAGAAACGCTCATGACCATTTCGCGCCGCACACTGCTCCAGGCCTCGGCCGCCGCCTCCGCCATCGGCACCTTCCATATCGGCCGCGCCAATGCCCAGGCCGCCGAGTTCACCTATAAATACGCCAACAACCTGCCCGTCGCGCACCCGATGAACGCCCGCGCCAACGAGGCGGTGGCCAAGATCAAGGAAGAGACCAAGGGCCGGGTCGACATCCAGATCTTCCCGAACAACCAGCTCGGCTCCGACACCGACATGCTGAGCCAGGTCCGCTCCGGCGGCGTCGAGTTCTTCACGCTCTCGCCGCTGATCCTGTCGACGCTCGTCGCCAACGCCTCGCTCTCGGGCATCGGCTTCGCCTTCCCGAACTACGACGCCGTCTGGAAGGCGATGGACGGCGAGCTCGGCGCCTATGTCCGCGGCCAGATCAACAAGGCCAATCTCGTCGTCATGGACAAGATCTGGGATAACGGCTTCCGCCAGATCACCTCGTCCAAGGGCCCGGTCAACACGCCGGATGACCTCAAGGGCTTCAAGATCCGCGTGCCGGTCTCGCCGCTCTGGACCTCGATGTTCACCGCCTTCCAGTCGGCCCCGGCCTCGATCAACTTCGCCGAGGTCTACACCGCACTGCAGACCAAGGTCGTCGACGGCCAGGAGAACCCGCTCGCGATCATCGCGACGGCCAAGCTCTTCGAAGTCCAGAAGTACCTCTCTCTGACCAACCATATGTGGGACGGCTTCTGGTTCCTGGCCAACCGCCGCGCCTGGGAGCGTCTGCCGGAAGACCTGCGCGCCATCGTCGCCAAGAACATCAACGCCGCAGCCCTGTTGGAGCGCGCGGATGTCGCCAAGCTCAATGCCGGCCTGCAGGGCGAGCTCGTCTCGAAGGGCATGGTCGTCAACGAGACCAAGGCCGACGCCTTCCGCGACATGCTGCGCAAGGCCGGCTTCTACGCCGAGTGGAAGAAGAAGTACGGCGACGAGGCCTGGGCGATCCTGGAGAAGGCCGTCGGCAGCTCGCTGAGCTGATCCTCGCCAACCATACGCGCGGGTCATCCCGGGCGTAGCGAAGCGCAGACCCGGGATCCATGCCGGAACAGTTCAGGCATGGATCCCGGATCGGCGCGGCTTCGCCGCTTGTCCGGGATGACTCGCGGATATTTCTGACATCGAGAGACCGATCACCATGGCCGACCGGCTGAAGGGCAAGATCGCCATCGTCTTCGGCGCCGGCTCCTCCGGCCCCGGCTGGGGCAATGGCAAGGCTGCGGCCGTCGCCTTTGCCCGCGAGGGTGCCGGCGTCGCCTGCATCGACCTCAACCGCGATGCTGCCGAAGAGACTGCCGCAATCATTGCGGGTGAAGGCGGGAACGCGCTGGCACTCCCCGGTAATGTCACGGACCTCGCCTCGGTCGAGGCTTGCGTCGCGGAAGCCGCCCGGCATTTTGGTCGCATCGACATCCTCCACAACAATGTCGGCGTCACCCATATGGGCGGCCCGGTCGAGCTTTCCGAGGAGCAGTTCAATGCCTCGCTCCAGCTCAATCTCGGCTCGGTCTATCGCTGCGCCAAGGCGGTCATCCCGGAGATGCTGAAAGGCGGCGGCGGCGCCATCGTCAACATTTCCTCGCTCGCCGCCATCCGCTGGACCGGCTATCCCTACTTCGCCTACTACGCCACCAAGGCAGCGGTGAACCAGGCGACGGTCGCGCTCGCGATGCAGTATGCGAGGCAGGGTATCCGCGCGAACTGCATCATGCCCGGCCTGATCGACACGCCGTTGATCTATCGGCAGATCTCCTCGCAATACGCCTCGGTCGAAGAGATGGTCGCCGCCCGCGACGCACAGGTGCCGATGGGCAAGATGGGCACCGCCTGGGACATCGCCAACGCGGCCGTTTTCCTCGCCTCCGACGAGGCGAAGTTCATCACAGGCGTCTGCCTGCCGGTCGATGGCGGCCAGAGCTGCTCGGCCGCGCCACTGGGCTAGCCCAGCATCGAGCGTTCATTCCTTCCATGGAACGCTTGCTCCATTTCCGCTTCGCTGCCAGAACTGTCCGCAAGAGGGACGGCAACGGGAATCCTTGAATGAGCGAAACCGCCGTTGCGGAGCTGCCGCGCGATTTCGACGAGTTGCGCGCATCGATCCTCGCCCAGCGCGAGAGCCTGCCCAAGCGTATCGCCCAGATCGCGGCCTATGCTCTCGACAACCCTGACGAGATCGCTTTCGGCACCGCGGCCAGCATCGCGGTCTCGGCCGGCGTCCAGCCGTCCACGCTGATCCGCTTCGCCCAGCATCTCGGCTTCGACGGCTTCACCAGCCTGCAGGGCGTCTTCCGTGAACGCCTGCGCGAGCGCAATTCCAGCTATGAGGAACGCCTCAACACGCTGCGCGTCGGTGACGGCACCGCGGCTGGCAACCACCACATCCTCGACGGCTTCCTGACCGCCTCGCGCAAGTCGCTGGATGTGATGAGCCGCACCCTCGACGAGGCGACGCTCGACCGCGCGATCGATGTGCTCGCCCGCGCCGAGACGATCTATATCCTCGCCCGGCGCCGCTCCTATCCCGTGGCGAGCTATCTCGCCTATGCGCTCGGCAAGCTCGAGGTCCGCAACCAGATGATCGAATCCGCCGCCGGGCTCGATCCCGAGATGATCTCCTTCGCTACCCCGAGGGACGCCGCGATCATCATCAGCTTTTCGCCCTATGCGCCTGCCACCATCGAAGACGCGCGCGGCCTCGCCGAACGCGGCGTGCCGCTGGTTGCCATCACCGACAGCGCCTTTTCGCCGCTGGCCAGCTTTGCGAAACTCTGGTTCGAGGTCGCCGAGGCGGATTTCGGCGGCTTCCGTACGCTGGCCTCGACCATGGCCCTGTCGATGGCGCTCGCCGTCGGCGTCGGCGAGGCACGCCGGGGCGGGCGCGGCAAAAGCAGGCGTGGCGGAGCCATCTAAAACTTTAGGAACAGACATTCCGCATTGACGAAATACTGGAATTATTATTTCATTCCCGCCACCGGAGCCGCTCGGCTTCGATGACCATCGCTGCCGGGAGGAAGACATGGCGGGACCGCTCGGCGGATCGGCGCAGGCGCTCGACGTCATCACCATCGGCCGTGCCTCGGTCGATCTCTACGGCCAGCAGATCGGCTCGCGGCTGGAGGATGTCACCTCCTTCGCCAAATCGGTCGGCGGTTGCCCGGCCAATATCGCGATCGGCACCGCCCGGCTCGGCCTGCGCTCGGCCCTGCTGACCCGCGTCGGCAACGAGCAGTTCGGCCGCTTCCTGCGCGAACAGCTCGCCCGCGAAGGCGTCAATCTCGACGGCCTCAAGACCGATCCCGAGCGCCTGACCGCGCTCGCCATCCTCTCGGTCGAGAGCGACAAGTCCTTCCCGCTGCTGTTCTACCGCGAGAACTGCGCCGACATGGCGCTTGAAGAAGGCGATATCGACCCCGCCTTCATCGCCAAGGCCCGCGCCGTCGTCGTCACCGGCACACATTTCGCCCGGCCCGGCCCGGAGTCCGCCCAGCGCAAGGCGATGAAGCTGATGCGCGGGAACGGCGGCAAGGTCGTGCTCGACATCGACTATCGTCCCAATCTCTGGGGCCTTGCCGGCCATGATGCCGGCGACAACCGCTACATCGCCTCGCAGGCGGTCTCCGAGCGGATGAAGACGGTCCTGCCCGGCTGCGACCTCATCATCGGCACGGAAGAAGAAGTGCTGATCGCCTCCGGCGAGAGCGAATTGCTGCCGGCGCTGAAGACGATCCGCTCGCTGACCCCGGCGACCATCGTGCTCAAGCGCGGCCCGATGGGCTGCATCGTCTATGAGGGCGCGATTCCCGACGACCTCGAGGACGGCATCGTCGGCAAGGGCTTCCCGATCGAGGTCTACAATGTGCTTGGCGCCGGCGACGCCTTCATGTCCGGCTTCCTGCGTGGCTGGCTCGGCGGCGAGAGCCTCGCGACCGCCGCGACCTGGGCCAATGCCTGCGGCGCCTTCGCCGTCTCGCGCCTGCTTTGCTCGCCGGAAAGCCCGACCTTCGAGGAGCTGCAATATTTCCTCAGGAACGGCAGCCCGCACCGCGCCCTGCGCAAGGACGCGGACATCAACCACATCCATTGGGCGACGACGCGCCGCCGCGACATCCCTTCGCTGATGGCGCTCGCCTGCGATCATCGCTCTCAGCTGGAAGACCTCTCCGCGAAGCTCGGCGCCGAGCCCGCCCGCATCCGCGACTTCAAGGTGCTGGCGGTCAAGGCCGCCGCCCGCGTCGCCGATGGCCGCCCCGGCTACGGCATGCTGCTCGACGAGAAGCATGGCCGCGAGGCGATGTTCGAGTTCGCCCGCCATCCCTTCGCCTGGCTCGGCCGCCCGGTCGAGTTACCGGGCTCGCGTCCGCTGCGCTTCGAGACGAGTCAGGACATCGGCTCGCTCCTGCCGGAATGGCCGGTCGATCACTGCATCAAGGCACTCTGCTTCTATCACCCGGACGATCCGGAAGAGCTGAAGCGCGAGCAGCAGGAGAAGCTGCGCGGCCTGTTCGAGGCGGCACGCAAGGTCGGCCGCGAATTGCTGATCGAGATCATCGCCAGCAAGAACGGCTCACTCGGCGCCGACACGATTTCGCGGGCGCTGGAGGAAATCTACGCGCTCGGCATCAAGCCCGACTGGTGGAAGCTGGAGCCGCAATCCTCCCCCGCCGCCTGGGCAGCGATCGAGAAAACCATCGCGAAGCATGATCCGTGGTGCCGCGGCGTCCTGCTGCTCGGGCTCGACGCCCCGGCCGAGGAGCTGGAGGCTGGCTTCGCCGCCACAGCCGCCGCCCCGATCGTCAAGGGCTTTGCCGTCGGCCGCACCATCTTCATGAGCGCGGCCGAAGGCTGGCTCTCGGGCAAGCTCGACGACGAGGCCGCGATCGCCGACATGGCCAAGCGCTTCGAAGCGCTGACCGGCCTCTGGCTCACCACGCGCGGCCGCAAGGCGGCGTAGATCGTGTCCGGCCGGAAACCACCTTTGTCATTCCGGGGCGCGCCGCAGGCGCGAACCCGGAACCCACGACCGGGTGAGACATCCCATGTCCGGTTGCAGGCAGCTCACCCGGTCGTGGGTTCCGGGTTCTTCGCTCCGCGAAGCCCCGGAATGACAAGCGTCTCGCTTCGCTCGCCCGGGATGACATCGTCACTTGTTGCAAAGAGTCGGAAGCTGCGATGACTGCCACCGTCCGCCTCACCATGGCGCAGGCGCTGACGCGCTATCTCAGCCGCCAGATGACCGAGATCGACGGGCAGCGCCTGCCGATCTTCGGCGGCGTCTGGGCGATCTTCGGCCATGGCAATGTCGCCGGCCTCGGCGAGGCGCTCTGGCACGAGCGCGAGCACCTGCCGACCTTCCGCGCCCATAACGAGCAGGCCATGGCCCATGCGGCAATCGCCTATGCCAAGGCGAACATGCGCCGCCGCTTCATGGCCGCGACGACCTCGATCGGCCCCGGCGCAACCAATCTCGTCACGGCCGCAGCGCTCGCCCATGTCAACCGCCTGCCGGTGCTGCTGCTGCCCGGCGATGTCTTCGCCAACCGCATTCCCGACCCGGTGCTCCAGCAGGTCGAGGCTTTCGGCGACGGCACGGTCTCGGCCAATGACTGCTTCCGGCCGGTCTCGCGCTATTTCGACCGCATCACCAGGCCCGAGCAGATCATCCCGGCGCTGACCCGAGCCATGCAGGTGCTGACCGACCCGGCCGAATGCGGCCCGGTCACGCTCGCGCTCTGCCAGGATGTGCAGGCCGAGGCCTATGACTATCCCGAGAGCTTCTTCACCGAGCGCCTCTGGACGCCGCGCCGTCCCCGCTCCGACCGCGGTGAGCTGAAGGCCGCGGCCGAGGCAATCAAGGCAGCGAAGAAGCCGCTGATCGTCGCCGGTGGCGGCGTGCTCTATTCCGGTGCCAGCGACGAGCTCGCCCGCTTCTCGGCGGAAACCGGCATTCCCGTCTGCGAGACCCAAGGTGGCAAGTCCGCCCTGCCCGACGACAACGCGCTCAACATGGCCGCCGTGGGTGTCACCGGCACGGAGGCTGCTAACCGCCTCGCCGCCGAGGCCGACCTCGTTCTCGCCGTCGGCACCCGCCTGCAGGATTTCACCACCGGCTCCTGGGCGCTGTTCGGCGCCGCCCAGAAGACGATCATCGGCCTCAACGTTCAGTCCTTCGATGCCGGCAAGCACCGCGCTCTGCCGGTGGTCGCCGACGCTCGCGAGGGTCTGGCCGAGCTGGCCGAGGCTGTCAGTGGTTGGAAGACTCCCGAGAGCTGGACCAGCAATGCCAAGGCCAGCAAGGCCGAATGGCTGAAGGAAGCCGGCAAGGCGACCGCCGCCAGCAATGCCGCTCTGCCCTCGGATGCGCAGGTCATCGGCGCGGTCCAGCGCACGCTGGGCTCGGACGTCATCCTGCTCCATGCGGCCGGCGGCCTGCCCGGCGAATTGCACAAGCTCTGGCAGGCCGGCGCGCCCGGCTCCTACCATGCCGAATACGGCTTCTCCTGCATGGGTTACGAGATCGCCGGCGGCCTCGGCGCCAAGATGGCCCGGCCCGACAAGGAGGTCGTCGTCATGGTCGGCGACGGCTCCTACCTGATGCTCAATTCCGAGATTGCGACCTCGGTGATGCTCGGCCTGAAGCTCTCCATCGTCCTGCTCGACAATCGCGGCTATGGCTGCATCAACCGCCTGCAGATGGCCACCGGCAGCCAGAGCTTCAACAACCTGCTCAGGGACACCCGGCACGAGACGCTGCCGGAGATCGACTTCGTCCAGCACGCGGCCAGCATGGGCGCGCTCGCTATCAAGGCAGCCTCTATTGCAGAGCTGGAGACGGCGCTGGCGCAGGCCAAGGCCAACACCCGCACGACGGTCGTCGTCATCGACACCGACCCGCTGATCTCGACCGGTGCCGGCGGCGCCTGGTGGGATGTCGCGGTGCCCGAGGTGAGCGAGCGCGAGCAGGTCCGCACCGCGCGCGCGAATTACGACGAACGACGCAAGCGTCAGACCATCGGCAACTGAAGCCGTTCCCATAGGCAAGAAAGACCCAACATATGATCCGCATCGGCGCGAACCCCATCGGCTGGTCGAATGACGACATGCTGGAGATCGGCGGTGACATCCCGCTCGAAACCTGCCTGAAGGAGGCCCGTGAGGCCGGCTTCACCGGCATGGAGCTTGGCAACAAGTTTCCGCGCGAAGCCGGCAAGCTGAAGCCGATCCTCGAAGCCCATGGCCACGCGCTGGTCTCCGGCTGGTACTCGACCGAACTGCTGGTCCGCGACGTCGCCGCCGAGATGGAGGCCGTGAAGGCCCATGCGACGCTGCTCCGCGACATGGGATGCTCGGTGCTGATCGCGGCCGAGACCTCGAACGCCATCCATTCCGACATTGCCAAGCCGCTCTCGGCCCGCCCCGTGCTGCCGAAGAACCGCTGGGACGATTTCGGCACGCGCTACTCCAATTTCGCCGAGGCCGTGAAGGCCGAATACGGCCTCCAGCTCGTCTATCACCATCACATGGGCACGGTGGTGCAGACCGAGGCCGAGATCGACCGGTTCATGGGCGTCACCAGCCCGGCCGTCGGCCTGCTGCTCGATACCGGCCACGCCACCTGGGGCGGCGGCGACCCGGCCCGCATCATCAGACACTGGAAGGCCCGCATCCATCACGTCCATTGCAAGGATATCCGCGAGGCCGTGATGTGGCGTTCCAACCGCGAGGACTGGTCCTTCCTCGAATCCGTGCTCGCCGGCGTTTACACCGTGCCGGGCGACGGCCTGATCGACTATGTCCGCGTGCTCAAGGAATTGCAGGGCTATTCCGGCTGGATCGTCGTCGAGGCCGAGCAGGACCCGAAGAAGGCGGAGCCCGCGACCTATGCCAAGCTCGGCCACGCCAATCTCGCCCGCTTCATCAAGGAAGCCGGGTTGGCTTGATCGCCATACGGATAGGAAACAGCCGATGTCCCATCTCAAGGTCCGCCCCGCCGGCACGCATGGCCGCGTCACTCATGTCACGCCGGAAAGCGCCGGCTGGACCTATGTCGGCTTCGACCTGCACCGCCTGAAGCCGGGCGAAACCGTCGCGGCCAAGACCGGCACCCGCGAGACCTGCCTCGTCTTCGTCACCGGCAAGGGCAAGGTCACGGCCGGTGGCGAGGCGCTCGGCGAACTCGGCCAGCGGATGAGCCCTTTCGAGGGCAAGCCCTGGTCGGTTTATCTGCCGGAGGGTTCCGACTGGTCGGTCGCCGCCACGACCGATCTGGAACTCGCGGTCTGCACGGCACCCGGCCTCAAGGGCGGCCTGCCAGTCCGCGTCATCAGCCCGGACGATCTCGGCCAGGAGATCCGCGGCAAGGGCTCGAACACCCGCCACGTCACCAACATCCTGCCCGAGAACGAGCCGGCGGATTCGCTGCTCGTCGTCGAGGTCATCACGCCCGCCGGCAATACGTCGAGCTACCCGCCACACAAGCACGACCGGGACGACCTGCCGCGCGAATCCCATCTGGAAGAGACCTACTACCACCGCCTCAACCCGCCGCAGGGCTTCGGCTTCCAGCGCGTCTATACCGACGACCGCAGCCTGGACGAAGCCATGGCGATCGAGGACGGCGATGTCGTGCTGGTGCCCAAGGGCTATCACCCCTGCGCCACCTGCCACGGCTACGACCTCTATTACCTCAACGTCATGGCCGGTCCGAAGCGGACCTGGAAGTTCCACAACGCCGCCGAGCATGAGTGGTTGCTGAAGGGCTGATCGCCCCCCGGAAAGCAGGCTGAGGCGCGGTGAAGCCGCGCCTCAGGGCGTGCACTTGTAGACGGTGCCCTTGGTGTCGGGGCCCTTCCACTTGATGTCGGCCGCCGTGGCGAGAACATGGGTGCCGCCCTTCTCAGCCCCGGCAATCTTCAGGCGCGCCACCACCGAATCGCGCGTCTTGTCGAGCGGCATGATCGCATGGGAACTGTCCTGTCCGTCGATCTCGCCCAGCTTAGTGCAATTCTCCACAACGCCCTTCGCGTCGGTCACGACGACGATGCTGCTGCGCGACGTGTGATAGGTGCAGGCCCCGAGCAGCAGGGCCGGCATGAGGAAGAAAAAGCGGGGCATCGTCGCGTCCGGGCTGGGCTGATCGGGTCTTCCGCGCATGTTCCGCCGCTTCGCTCCAAATGCAAGCCCGTGCCAGCGCGAAACCGCTCGGCCGCCCGGCTCGCCGCCGGCCGTTCGGCGGAAACGTCGCAAGTGCAGCGGAATTGTCGCGATTTGACGTTGCGAACTTTAACGCAAACCCTGCGTCATTCTTGACCTGCCGACGCGGCTGCTCTTAAGTCCGTTCAGGCCAATGGGAGGCTGAAAAGGGATAAACTATGCGTAGCATTCTGATTGTTGGCGCCATGGCCGCTCTCCTCGCCGGTTGCCAGACCGCGCAGGAGTCGATGGCCGACGCCGAAGTGACCTGCGAGGCCCAGGGCTTCCGCCCCGGCACCCGCGCCTATCAGCAGTGCCGCTCGGCGAACTATGTCGAGAACCGTCGCGCGTCGAACGAGGCCAGTTCTGCCGTCGCCGCCGGCGTGGCTGCCGGCGTTGTCGGCGGCGCGCTCATCGCCGCTGACAACCGCGCCTATTACGGCCGTGGGTACTACGGCCGCCGCGGCTACTGGTGGTGAGATAACGGGGGCCTCCTCCTCGGAAGGTACCCCTCCTGAAATATCGAAGCCCTGCGGTGCTCCGCGCCGCAGGGCTTCTTCGTTGGTCGAAAGCCTGTTCGGCCGAGGGTCAGCGCCGGGCTGCCCGCTTGCGTGCCGGCGCGGCAGCCGGCTCTCTGGCTGAAGCCGAACTCAACAGCGATCCGATCACATAAGCCGCGAGTCCAAGCCCGACGACGACCGCCATCGGCTCGCGCTCGGCGCGCTTGGTCAGCATGCGCCCGCCCCTGTCGGCATAGCCACGGACCATCGCCGCGTAGTCGCCGGCGCGATCGGCATAGTCATCCGCGACGTCACGATGCGAACGCAGCCAGCCGCTTCCCGACTTCAGGGCCCGGTGGCCGGCATCGGCCGCCTCGGAGCCGTAATCCTGCAGCCAGCCGCGCCAACGCCCGTAATCGGGCTGGTAACGCTCCCAGCCAGACGAAGGCTGGCTGCGCAGCATCGCCCAGGCGACCAGTCCAATGCCGGCCACACCCAAACCAAGCGCAGCAAGCGGATGGCGCTCCACGCTCTGCACGACCGCCTGCCCGCCTCCGCGGACGGTCTCCAGCGGCTCCGCCTCATCCCAGGCCTCTTTGGCCCGTTCGTAGTGATCCTTGACGGTCTCGCTGGCCTTGCCGGCGAATTCCGCCGCCTTGCCGCGCAGGCTGCTCACGCTGGCGCCAACGGCCTCACCAGCCTCGTCGGCAGCCTTCGGAACGTCGGGCGGGAAGCTGTTGCTGCTGATCGCCATGGCGGTCTCTCCGTTTCTGAAGGGGGACATGGCCAGAGAACGAAGCGGGCGCGCCCGGGTTCCCGCCCGCGACAAAACAACTGGGTCACGTTTCTTCACCTGTTCGGCCATGACCACGTCATGATTGGATGCGAGGCACTGTGGAACAGGGGCAATCAACGAGAAGGAGACGCGCATGCATGTTCAGCACCTCCAGATCGCTCACCCGTACGTTCTCTCCGATCCCGAATGGATCGCACTGGAGAGCATCGAGGAGGAGACCCGTCACTTCATCTTCGACGAGACGATGCTGCATTCCCTGCAGGATCGCGGCCTCGTCGAGTCGGACGGCACCATCTGGCGGGTCACGCAGACCGGCCAGAAGCGCCTGAACGACCGCGACTGAGGCGGACGAAAGCCGGGTGTTTCGGCGAAAGCGATGGAACATCAGGCCCGCCCGGTTGGCGGGCTTTTCCATGCGCGGTTTGGGCTGTTCAGAATGGGCTGCCGGGCCACAACCAGTACAGCAGCGCAGCCCCCACCCCGAACCAGATAGCCAGGACCGCGGCCATGCCGCCATAACTCCTGTGTTTGGCCCCGCCCGCCGCCATCGCCCGGTACTCTGCCATCAGCGGCTCCGGAATGAGCCTGATCACAAGCAGAATGCCGAGCGGCACGATGATCAGGTCGTCGAGATAGCCGAGGATCGGGATGAAATCCGGGATGAGGTCGATCGGGCTGAGCGCATAGGCTGCGACTGCGCTCGCCGCGAGCTTCGCGTACCAAGGCGTCCGGCTGTCGCGGGCCGCGATCCAGAGGGCGAGCACATCCCGCTTGAGCCCGCGCGCCCATTGCTTCGCTCGCTCCAGCAAGATGGCGGCCTTTCCGGGGTTCAATCGCGTGCCGCTTCGGATAACAGATATCGCCCGCGAGGTCTCATTATCCGGCGGCGCTGGCAAAACGCCCGCGCCATGGCCATATACCGGCCTCCCTCCCTTTCCGATGAGCTGACATGGGCAAGCCGGTTTCGATTACCATCTCGCATGAGCTCGGCCGGGCCGCCGCGCTGGCCCGCCTGCGCGGCGGCGTCGACAAGATCCGCGACCGGCTCGGCATGGTCCGGATGCAGCTCGTCGAGGAACGCTGGGAGGGCGACGCGCTGCATTTCGGCGTCGGAGCGCTCGGCCACACCGTCCACGGCCGCGTCGATATCGAGGACAGCCTCGTCCGCATCGAGGTGACGCTGCCCTGGATGCTGGCGGTCTTCGCCGAGAAGCTCAAGATCGGCGTCGAGAAGCAGGGCCAGATCCTGCTGGAGAAGCCGAAGGCGTGACCATATCGCCCGCCATTCCCGGCCGCCGGAATTTTCGGCAGCGAAAGCCTGAAAAGTCGTAGGCCTTTCGGTTGAAATCGCAGCCTCGAAACCCCATGCTCCGAAAGTTCAAACAATCTTGATTTATTGACCTTTCGGATTCGGGAGACCCATGCATCACGGCCCGCTGATCGCCATCATCGTCGTGGGCCTTGGCCTTGCCTTCGTCTTCGGGGCGCTTGCCCAAAAGCTGCGGATTTCCCCCCTCGTCGGCTATCTCCTCGCCGGTGTCGCCGCCGGCCCGTTCACGCCGGGCTTCGTCGGCGACCAGAACCTCGCCAACGAACTGGCCGAGATCGGCGTCATCCTGCTGATGTTCGGCGTCGGCCTGCATTTCTCCCTGAAGGACCTGCTCTCGGTGAAGGCGATCGCCGTGCCTGGCGCCATCGTCCAGATCGGCATCGCGACGCTGCTCGGCCTCGGACTCGGCACTTGGCTCGGCTGGAACTGGTTTTCGGGCGCGGTCTTCGGCCTAGCGCTCTCCACCGCCTCGACAGTCGTCCTGCTGCGCTCCCTGCAGGAACGGCGCCTGGTCCAGACCGAGCGCGGCCGCATCGCCGTCGGCTGGCTGATCGTCGAGGACATCGCGATGGTGTTGGCGCTGGTGCTGCTGCCGGTGCTGGCCGAGATCATCAACGGCGCGCCCTCCGGCGGCGGCGCCCCGCTCGCGACCCGCTTCGATCTCGGCGTCTGGGGCGTGCTCGGCCTGACCTTCGCCAAGCTGATCGGCTTCCTCGCCTTCATGCTGGTGATCGGCCGGCGGGTCATCCCCTGGGTGCTGCACTGGGTCGCCCATACCGGCTCGCGCGAGCTCTTCCGGCTGGCGGTGCTGGCCGTCGCGCTTGGCGTTGCTTATGCGGCCGCGACGCTGTTCGGCGTCTCCTTCGCGCTCGGCGCCTTCTTCGCCGGCATGATCTTGTCGGAATCGCCGCTCTCGCAGCGCGCGGCCGAAGAGACCCTGCCTCTGCGCGATGCCTTCGCGGTGCTGTTCTTCGTCTCGGTCGGCATGCTCTTTGATCCCGGCATCCTCCTGCGGGCACCGGGGCCGCTGATCGGCACGCTCGCCATCATCCTGATCGGCAAATCCGCCGCGGCCTGGCTGATCATGCGCGCCTTTGGCCGCTCGCAGACCGCCGCCCTGACCATTTCGGCTTCGCTCGCCCAGATCGGTGAGTTCTCGTTCATCCTTGCCGGCCTCGGCACCGCGCTCGGCATCCTGCCGGCACAGGGGCGCGACCTCATCCTCGCCGGCGCGATCCTGTCGATCCTGCTCAATCCCGTGGTCTTCGCCCTGGCCGAGCGGCTGGCTCCGGAGGCTCCGGCCGCCAAGCCCAAGCCGGCGGCTCCCGCCGAGGCGGGCGAGCCCGAGAAGGCGGAGGCGCCCGAGCCTGAAGCCGAAGCCCCGCCCGAGCGCGACATCACTCCGACCAGCCTGGCCAACCACATCGTCGTCGTCGGCTACGGCCGCGTCGGCAGCCTGCTCGGCGCCGGCCTGCTCTCGCAGGGTGCCAAGCTCCTGGTCATCGAGGACAATCCCGACGCGGTCGAGACGGCCAAGCGCGACGGCGCCGAGCTTCTGGTCGGCAATGCCGCCGACCCGGAGGTGCTCTCCGCTGCCGCCATCGGCCGGGCTGTCCGCCTCTTCGTCGCCATCCCCGGCAGCTTCGAAGCCGGCCAGGTCTGCGAGCAGGCCCGCGCCGAGAATCCGGCCCTGCCGATCGTCGCCCGCGCCCATTCCGATGCCGAGGTGGCGCATCTCACCAAATGCGGCGCGACGCTGACGATCATGGGCGAAGCCGAGATCGCCCGCGCCATGCTCTCGCTCTGCCAGAACCTCAAGGACGCTGACACGCCTCCGCCTGCCGAGGCGGAGACGGCGTCCGAGGCTGCCAAGCCCGAAGCGATGGCCGAGCTGCCGGCGCCCAAGCCGCCTGTGGCCAAGCCAACAGAGGACCCGCCGGCCGATCCCCCGGCAGCCGCATAAGAAAAGGGCGGGACGCGATGCGCCCCGCCCTTTCCATGTTCAATCGCTGACCGCGCTCAGTCGACGAGGTCGAAGCGGACATCCTGCACGCCTTCGTAGAGCGTCTTGCGGCCGAGCGTGTAGAGGTTCTCCAGCCCCGAGGTCAGGGTGATGAAGTGGTTGCCCGAGAGCACGCCCGCCTTGCTGGCGAACTGCACGCCGCCATAGGCAAGCAGGATCTCGGTCTCGCTGACGCCGCCCGGATACAGGATGATGTGGCCCGGCGCCGGATAGGCCGTGTTGTTCTCGTAACCGACGCCGAAATCGAGATCGCCGAGCGGCATCCAGACGCCCTCGCCGCTCCAGCGCACATGCACCATCTTGCTGATGAACGGCATCTGCTTCTTGAAGGCGGCGCAGGTCTTCGGAGCGGCTTCCAGCTCGAACTTGGCGTCGAACTTGAACGGCCCGGCGGTGACGATCAGCTTGCTCATGAAATCCCCGTCTTCTTGGAAGCGTTTCGGACCCGTTGAATGGCATTGTGCCGACAGCGCGCGCAAGAGCGCTGCCGGAACAAGTGAGACGCCGGAACGTGAAGGATGCGGGGCATCGTGAGATGCAGCTTCGCGACAAATGCGTGGGTCATCCCGGACGCAGCGAAGCGGAGCTCCGGGATCCATCGTGGAGCGCGGTGCCCTTCGATGGATCCCGGGTCAAGCCCGGGATGACGGCGGAAGTCCAGAGCACGCTCAACCGACCGCGGAAGAGATCAGCCGATCGCTTCCCGAAGGTCGAGCGTGCCGGTCTTGCCGATCGCCTCGTAGTTGCGCTTGAGCCAGCGTTTGCCGGCCATGCGGCCCATGTCGCGCAGCTTGAGCAGGAAAGCCCATTCCGCGTTCATCCGCGACGAAGAGGTCAGCTCGGCCAGCGGAGGACCGCCATCGATGCGATGCATCAGCACGCGCTTGTATTCCTCACGCGGCAGCTTTCCGGAATCGACCAGCCGGTTGACGAAATCGATCGCCCTGAGCTCGCGCAGCAGCGAGGCGTTGAAGGTGATCTCGTTCAGCCGGTCCTGGATCTCGCGCGCCTTGGTGGGCAGTTCACGGCGTTGGATCGGGTTGATCTGAACGAGCAGGATGTCGTCGCAATGCGCCTGGTAGAACAGCGGGAACAGGGCAGGATTGCCCATGTAGCCACCGTCCCAATAGGCTTCGCCATCGATCTCCACGGCCTGGAACACCATCGGCAGGCAGGCCGAGGCCATCACATGGTCGGGGGTCAGATCCTTGCCATCGAACACCGCGATCTTGCCGGTGCGGACATTGGTCGCGGCGATGAACAGCTTCACCGCGTCGCAGGCCCTGACCTTCTCGAAATCGATGAGGTCGGCAACCACGCCACGCAGCGGATTGATGTTCAGCGGATTGACGTCATAGGGGCTCGCGACCTTCGCGAACATCTCGAAGAACAGCATGCCCGGCGGCGTGCCGTTATTGTTGCCCCAGGCGCCCAGCATCGTGTCGAGCAGCGAGCGTTCCGAGCCGCCATATTTCCCGTCGACGCTGATCGCCCGCCAGAAGGCCTCGAGCTTGGCGCGGGCTCCGTCGATACCGCCGTCGATCCAGCCCTCGGCCAGCACGACGGCGTTCATCGCCCCCGCGCTGGTGCCGGTCAGCGCCTCGATGCCGAGGCGCCCGTCTTCGAGCACGGCGTCGAGCACGCCCCAGGTGAAGGCGCCATGCGCGCCTCCGCCCTGCAGCGCCAGCGAGACCGTCTTCTCCGCCTTCGGCCCAACCAGTCCCTTGACCGGTTCGGCCTTGCGGGAGGGGCGCCCGCTCACGCGGCGGTCCAGCCGCCATCCATCGGCAGCGTCGTTCCGGTCATCGACTTCGCCGAATCCGAGCACAGGAACAGCGCGAGCGCCGCGACCTGCTCGACCGTGACGAATTCCTTGGTCGGCTGCGCCGCGAGCAGCACGTCGTTCATGACCTGCTCCTTGGTCATGTTGCGCGCCTTCATCGTGTCCGGAATCTGCTTCTCGACCAGCGGCGTCCAGACATAGCCGGGCGCGATGGCGTTGACGGTGATGCCCTGGGTCGCGACTTCGAGCGCCACCGTCTTGGTCAGGCCGGCGATGCCGTGCTTGGCCGCGACATAGGCCGACTTGAAGGGCGAGGCGACGAAGGCATGCGCCGAGGCCGTGTTGATGATGCGGCCCCAGCCCTTCGCCTTCATCTTCGGCAGCGCGGCGCGAATGGTGTGGAAGGCCGAGGACAGGTTGATCGCGATGATCTGGTCCCATTTCTCGATCGGGAACTCGTCGATCGGCGAGACGAACTGGATGCCGGCATTGTTGATCAGGATGTCGATCGCGCCGAAGACCTTCTCGCCCTCGGCGATGAAGCCGGCGATCTCGGCCGGCTTGGTCATGTCGGCGCCGGAGAAGACCACCTTGATGCCGAACTCCTGCTCCAGATCGGTGCGCAGCTTCTCCGCATCGGCGGGCGGCATGATGCCGTTGATGACGAGGTTGGCGCCCTCGGCGGCAAGGGCGCGGGCATAGGCCAATCCGATGCCCGAGGTCGAGCCGGTGATCGCCGCAGTACGGTCTTTGAGGAACATGAGCGTCAAGGCTCCTGACAATCGGGGAGAAAATGCTTAGGTTCGGGGCAGACAGGGCAATGGAACGGCAGGATATCGCCGCACGTTGCCCGATGACCCTTCGCAACGCAACATGACGAAAATGCAGTCAGACGCGCCTATGCATGACGACCATGTGCACCACACACATGACGGGCACGATTGCCGCCACGCCGAGGATCACCGCCGCCATGCGGCGGAGGCTCTCGCCCGGGCCGAACGAATCTGCCGCGAGCGGGGCTTGCGCCTGACGCCGATCCGGCGGCAGGCGCTGGAGGCGCTCCATGCCGACCACCGCCCCGTCGGTGCCTATGACCTGGCCGATCGCATCTCGCCGGCCGGCGGGCGCCGCCTCGCCCCGATCTCGATCTATCGCGCCCTCGATTTCCTGGTCGAGCAGGGTTTCGTCCACCGGCTCTCCTCGAAGAACGCCTATATCGCCTGTCTGCACGGCCATGGCGCGAACGAGGTCGTCGCCTTCCTGATCTGCGAATCCTGCGGCGGGGTCGACGAGGATTCCTCGCCCGCGATGAAGAAAGCGGTGGCGGCGATCGCGGAAAACCGGCAATTCTCTCCCTCGCACCAGATGGTCGAGATCGTCGGCCGTTGCGAGCATTGCCGGAATGCCGGTTCGTGATAGAGCAGCCCGCATGAACGAGCGCGCCTTTTCCTATCTGACGCCGGAACGTGCGGGCCCGCTGGGCCGCCAGCTCACCGTCCCCGTCAAGGTCGGCCATGTCACCGTCGGCGGCGGCGCCCCCATCGTCGTACAGTCGATGACCAACACCGACACGGCCGATATCGCGGCGACGGTCGCGCAAGTCGCCGCGCTCGCCCGCCAGGGCTCCGAGCTCGTCCGCATCACCGTCGACCGCGACGAGGCCGCAGCCGCCGTGCCGAAGATCCGGGAGCGGCTCGACCGCATCGGCGTCGACGTGCCGCTGGTCGGCGACTTCCACTATATCGGCCACAAGCTGCTCGGCGAGCATCCGGCTTGTGCCGAGGCCTTGGCGAAATACCGGATCAATCCCGGCAATGTCGGCTTCAAGGACAAGAAGGACAAGCAGTTCAGCCAGATCATCGAGCTGGCGATCAAGCACAGCAAACCGGTGCGCATAGGCGCCAACTGGGGCTCGCTCGACCAGGAGCTGCTGACGATGCTGATGGACGAGAACGCGCGCGCCGTCCGTCCGCTCGACGCCCGCGCCATCATGCGCGAGGCGATGGTCCAGTCGGCCCTGCTCTCGGCCGAGCGCGCCGAGGAGCTCGGCCTCGCCCGCGAGTATATCATCCTCTCCGCCAAGGTCTCCGGCGTGCAGGACCTGATCACGGTCTACCGCATGCTGGCGAGCCGGGCGAACTACGCCATCCATCTCGGCCTGACCGAGGCCGGCATGGGCTCGAAGGGCATCGTCGCCTCCTCGGCCGCGCTCGGCATCCTCCTGCAGGAAGGCATCGGCGACACCATCCGCTATTCGCTGACGCCCGAGCCCGGCGGCGACCGCACGCTCGAGGTCAGGACGGCGCAGGAGCTGCTCCAGACCATGGGCTTCCGCGCCTTCGTGCCGCTCGTCGCCGCCTGCCCCGGATGCGGCCGCACCACCTCGACCGTGTTCCAGGAGCTGGCGCAGGATATCCAGAACTGGATCTCCACCTCCATGCCCGAATGGAAGACCCAGTATCCCGGCGTCGAGACCCTTAACGTCGCGGTGATGGGCTGCATCGTCAACGGCCCCGGCGAGTCCAAGCACGCCGATATAGGCATCTCGCTCCCCGGCACCGGTGAGGACCCGACCGCGCCCGTCTTCGTCGATGGCAAGAAGGTCGCGACGCTCCGCGGCGCCGGCATAGCCGCCGAATTCAAGACGATGGTCGCCAGTTATGTCGAGCGGCGCTTCGGCGTCGGTCTCGGCGTCGCCAGTTGATCCCGCCTTTGCGCGCCGCCCGCAACGTGCTAGAGGCCCCGGCCTTTCGCTGCGCCGCAGCATGTGCGGAGATCCCTGATGGGGCATGAGAACCCGAATCCTGCGACCGTTCGGCCGGAGGATTCCCGCTTCGGCCTCGATGCCGGGCACGACCAGAACGGTGGCCACGGCAAGATGGGCTATGGGGCGCTGGCGCTCGGTGCGCTCGGCGTCGTCTATGGCGATATCGGCACCAGCCCGCTCTACGCGCTGCGCGAGACCGTGCTTGCCGCGACGGGCGGCGACACGAAGGCCGCGGTGCCGGCTTCCGTCGTCATTGGCGTCCTCTCGCTGATCCTCTGGTCGCTCGTCGTCGTCGTGACGCTGAAATATGTCGTGCTGCTGATGCGCGCCGACAACAATGGCGAAGGCGGCATCCTAACCCTGGTCGCACTGGCGCAGCGCAGCCTCGGCCGGGCGCGCAGCCATGTCGCGCTCCTGCTCGGCATGATCGGCGCCGGCCTGTTCTACGGCGACACCGTCATCACCCCGGCGATCTCGGTGCTCTCGGCGATCGAAGGCATCAAACTCGTCACCCCGGTGCTGAACGACTACATCCTCTGGATCGCCTCGGTGATCCTGATCGGCCTGTTCGTGATGCAGAGCCACGGCACGCATCGCGTCGCGACCTTCTTCGGTCCGATCATGCTCGTCTGGTTCCTGACGCTGGCGGGGCTTGGCATCTATCATATCGCCGACGATCTCAGCGTCTTCCGCTCGATCAACCCGTATTATGCGCTGCTGTTCTTCCGCGACCATGCCGGCGTGGCTCTGGCCGTGCTGGGCTCGGTCTGTCTCGCCGTCACCGGCGCCGAGGCGCTCTATGCCGATATGGGCCATTTCGGCCGCGGCCCCATCCGCGGCGCCTGGCTCTACATCGTCTTCCCGGCACTGTGGCTCAACTATCTCGGCCAGGGCGCGCTGATCCTCGCCGACCCCAGCGCCATCGACAACCCGTTCTACCGGCTGGCGCCGGAAGGGCTGCTCCTGCCCTTCGTGGTGATGGCGACGGTCGCGACCATCATCGCCAGCCAATCCGTGATCACCGGCGCCTTCTCGCTGACCCGGCAGGCGATCCAGCTCGGCCTGCTGCCGCGCATGGAGATCCGCCACACCTCCGAGCAGACCTCCGGCCAGATCTACGTGCCGCGCGTGAACCTGCTGCTGCTCGTCGTCGTGCTGATCCTGGTTTGGTCGTTCCGGACCTCGTCGAGCCTGTCGCATGCCTATGGCATCTCGGTCTTCGGCACGATGGTGGTCTCGTCCATGCTGGCCGCGATCGTCATCCGCCGCCACTGGGGCTGGAGCCCGCTGGCGACCGGCGCGCTGATCCTGCCCTTCTTCCTCGTCGACGTGTCGTTCTTCTCCGCCAACATGCTGAAGCTGTTCCACGGCGGCTATGTGCCGGTGCTGCTCGCCATGGGCCTGACGCTGGTGATGTGGACCTGGATGCGCGGCACCAAGATCCTGTTCGACAAGACCCGCAAGACCGACGTGCCGCTGCTCGAGCTCGTCACCATGCTCTCGAAGAGCCCGCCCGCCCGCGTCAAGGGCATGGCCGTGTTCCTGACCAGCGATCCGGAGACCGCGCCGGCCTCTCTGCTGCACAACCTCAAGCACAACAAGGTGCTGCACGAGCGTAACGTCGTCCTGACCGTGCGCTCGGCCGATACGCCCCGCGTCGTAGAGGAAGAGCGCGTGCGCCTTGCCCGCATCACCGACGATTTCTGGCGGGTCGACATGGTCTACGGCTACATGGAGAGCCCAAACGTGCCGAAGGGCCTGGCCATGCTGCGCAAGCAGGGCTTCAAGTTCGACATCATGTCGACCTCGTTCTTCCTGTCGCGCCGCTCGATCAAGCCCTCGCCGCAATCGGGCATGCCGGTCTGGCAGGACAACCTCTTCATCGGCCTGACCAAGAGCGCGACCGACGCGACCAACTTCTTCCAGATCCCGACCGGCCGGGTCGTCGAGGTCGGCACACAGGTCACGGTCTGATCAACTCCACCGCTGTTCCAGATGATTGCGAAGCGATCAGTCCGGAAGAATGGAATAGCTCGCCGCAGAGACTGCTTGGCAAGTCGCTGCGGCGAGTCGAATGGCGGTGCTTTCGAGAACCGGAGCGGAGCGTACTACAGTACGTGAGCACCGGAAGCGCAGAATGCGCCGTCAGTCGGCCGCCGCAGTAGACTTGCCGAGCGGTCTCTCAATCCAACCGTGCCGAGGCCGCCTCCTGCGGCACATGCCGGACCCGCTCGCGATAGAGCAGGTAGAGCCCGGACGAGATCACGATGCCGGCGCCGACGAAGGTCCATCGATCCGGCAACTGGTCGAAGACGAGCCAGCCGAGCAGCAGCATCCAGACGATCTGCGAATAGATGAAGGGCGCCAGCACCGTCGCAGGCGCCAGCCGATGCGCCAGGATCAGGAGCCAGTGGCCGAAGCCGCCGAGCGCGCCGACCGCGATCATCAGGAGCCAGGGCAGCAGCGTCTGCGGTGTCTCCCAGACCCAGGGCAAGAGCGGGATCGTCGCCAGCGTTCCGGCAGCGCCGGAATAGATCATCGTCGTTTCCGATGAATCATGCCCGGAGAGCATCCGGGTCGAAAGCGAGTAGAAGGCGTAGCACAGACAGCCGAGCACGATCAGCAGCGCCGCCGGATGCATGCCGCCGATCCCCGGCCGCGTCACCACCAGCACGCCGATGAAGCCGACGCCGATCGCGGCGAGCCGGCGCGGCCCCGGCCATTCCCCGAGCAGCGGCCCCGATGCCAGCGCCACCAGCAAGGGCGTCGCGAACATGATCGAGATCGTCTCGGCGAGCTGGAGATAGCGCAGCGCGACGAAGTTGAGCGCGGTCGAGCCGAGCAGCAGCAGCGAACGGCCCCATTGCAGCCACGGGCGACTGGTCCGCAGCACGCCTGGATACGACCACGGATTAATGACGGCCAGCACCAGGATCATGCTGCCGGCATAGCGCGCGAACACCACCTGCAGCGGATTCATCGACTGGCCCAGCCATTTCGCGCTGGTATCCAGCAACGAGAACAGCAGGACAGCCGCGCACATCAGCCCGATCGCGGCCAGGCGCGCGCGGCCCGTCTCGGAAGGCGCCACTGGAGGGGAGGACACAGAGTCTCGCCATGCTCTGGAGGAATGACGAGAGCAGATTGAACCGATTTAGGCAGCCTGGCCACTACGTTGAAGCATGCGCTCCATGCAGAAATCAGGCGTCGCTATCGGCCTCGTCGAGATCGCCATCAGCGTCGTCATGCTCGGCACCGGCCTTGGAGAGGCCCTTGGCCGCCTTGCGCAGGAGCTTGCGCAATTGCTTGCGCTCCTTGCCGTCGAGCTTGTCGAGAAGTTCCTCCTCGACTTCGTTCCAGACCGCGTCGAGCTCGGCCGCAGTGCTCTGGCCGGCTTCGGTCAGCGCGACCTGCACGAGGCGGCCGTCGCGATTGCCGCCCTCGCGGGTGACGAGGCCCTGCAGCGAGAGCCGCCCGATCGTCTTCGACACGGTCGGCGGCTTGACGCGTAGCAGCGCGGCGAGTTCGCCCATCGTCATCGGGGCCGGCTGCAGCGCCTTCAGCGCCTGCTCCTGCCCCGGAAACAAACCTAAGCCGTTCAGCCTCTCACCCATCCGCGAGCGATGCAGCCGCGCGGTGACGAGCAGGGCACGGCCGACACTCTTCTCGATTGCCTTGGTCATGGGGTCGATCCTTCGGGCCGATCCTTGGACGGGTAAGCAGACGCTTCGCCGGCTGCGTAGTCGCGCGCGAACATGACAGACGGATGACAATCGGATGTCAGAGCTACGAGAGCGTGAGTTTGGTCGCGACTTTTTTCAGGAAAGCGGTCCGGCTGGCCGGAGTCGAGAGGTTCATCTCATGATGGGCGAGATAGGTCGTGCGCGCCAGCGGGTGGCAAACCGCCCGCAGCGCCCGGCAGACCGCCTTGCGCGGCGGATCGCCCATCAGGAAGGCGCGCCAGCGCGAGCCGCCATAGCTGGTCACCGCGACGAGTCGGCGAATATTGTGCAGAGCCGGCTGTGCCTTGCCATCGACCATCTTGAACGAGACGCCGGGCAGGAAGACCCGGTCGAGGAAGCCCTTGAGGATCGCGGGATAGCCGAAATTCCAGACCGGGAAGCACAGCACCAGCGCCTCGGCCCGCTTCACCCGCTCGACATAGGCAGCGACCGGCAGCGTGTTGCTGTCCGTGTCGTGATAGCCGCGCCGCTCTTCACAGCTCAGCACCGGGTCGAAGCCCTCCGCATAGAGATCGCAATCGTCGACCTCGTGCCCCGCCGCCTTCAGGCTGGCGACGACCGTCTCGTGGATGGCGGCGCCGAAGCTTTCCGGAACCGGATGGGCATAGAGGACGAGGACGCGCATGCGGGTGTTTCCGAGAAGGGATTGCTTTCCGAAGGAACCACAACGTCATCCCGGACAAGCCGCAAAGCGGCGCCGATCCGGGATCCGTCGTAGAGCTCCGGCGACCTTCGATGGATCCCGGGTCAAGCCCGGGATGACGTCGTGTTTCCTTGCAAACTCGACATGATCCTTAGCCGACCCCGGCTTCGCTGAGGCTGCGGAACAGGAAGGTCTTGCCCGAGCGGTAGTCGTAGGACGGATCTTCCCAGGCGATCATCTTGCCGGGGTTGAGCAGGCCTTGCGGATCGGCCTCGCGCTTGAAGGCGAGCTGCGTCTCGTCGGTCTGCTTCATGCCGCCCTCCTCCAGCGTGTAGCGGTGCGGGTTGAAGATCGGCGCGCCCATCTCCTCGTGGATCGCCATGATCTCTTCCAGCCGCTCCTCGCTGGTAAAGCGCACCAGCGGCAGGCCGAAACAGGTGATCTTCCCGTCGAAGCGCACGAATTCGAGATGGCAGGTCACCTCGTCGCCGAACCGGGCATGGATATTGTCCACCAGATCGACCTGGTTGGGATAGGGATAGAGCACCTGCAGATAGGTGATCGCCGGATCGACGCGCAAAGCCCGCAGCGTCGTATGGTTCCAGCCGAGTTCGTAAGCCGGCGGCAGGCCCTTGGCATCCTCCGGCGAGAGCTTGTCGGTGCGCAGCAGAAGCTCCGCGCCCTTGAAGCGCCGCGCATAGGCGCAGAGCGCGTCAACAGCGAAATCGGCGGCCATGACGATGACGAGATGGCTGTCGCGCGGCAGGAACTTGCGGTGGCGCAGGAAGTAGTCGTGCGGCGCGGGCGCGGCGACGACGCAGAGGTTCTTCAGCGCGAGCCCGTCCTGCTCGCCGACCGCATTGGCGAATTCGGTCGCGGCCCGCAGGTCCTCGAAGCCGACGATGACGTCGACCCAGTTATAGGCCGGCCCGAGCGGCATCTCGACTTCGGTGATGATGCCGTTGGTGCCATAGGCATGGGCGACCTTGTGCAGGTCCTCGCCGGAGAATTCGAGGATGCGCGGGCTTGCCTCCATCGTCGCGACCTTGAGCCGGATGATGTTGCCCCAGTCGCGCAAGCCGCCCCATTTGATCGAGCCGACGCCACCAGAACCGCCGGCGATGAAGCCGCCGATCGAGGCCGTCTGATAGGTCGAGGGGTGCAGCCGCAATTCCTGCCGCGAATGCGCGCGGGTCTCGTCGTCGATCCGGGCCATGATCGCGCCGGGCTCCGCGACATAGCGGCCGGCAGCGATCTCCTTGACCTTGTTGAAGCCCGAGAGATCGAGCAGCACGCCGCCCGAGAGCGGCATCGCCTGCCCGTAATTGCCGGTGCCGGTGCCGCGCGGCGTCACGGGGATGCCGAGTTCGTGGCACGCGGCGAGCACCTGCACGACCTCCGCCTCGCTCGTCGGTGAGACCACGATATCGCCCACGACATGATCGAGCTGGCGCTTGAGGATCGGCGAGTACCAGAAGAAGTCGCGGCTCTTCTGCTTCACCAGCGCCGGGTTCTCCTCGGTGCGGATGCTGCCGAGACGGCTCTTCAGCGTGGAGATGTCGTAGCGTGCAGTCATGATGCTCTGCCCATCAGATGGTCGAGTTCGCGGTAGTCCGGCAGCGTCCGGTCGATCGCCTTGCCGGAAACCAGCACGGTGCGGTCGGCCTGCGGCCGGGAGAAGAGTTCGGTCCAGTCGCGCGCGCGCGTCAGGATGAGGTCGGCCGGCGCGCCGACAGCAATGACGCCTGCTTCGATACCCATGGTCTCAGCCGGCGTGCGTGCCACCGCATTGGCCCAGTCCGGCCCGGAATGATCGAGCTGGAGAATGCGCATGCCCTCGCGCAGCACCTCGACGAGATCGAGATCGCCATAGGCATAGAACGGGTCACGCGTGTTGTCGGAGGCGATCATTACCGGCACGCCGGCCGCCTTCAATTCATGCAGCGCCGTGACGCCGCGCCAGCGCGGCGTGCGGCCGGGTTGCCGGTCCTGCAGATACATGTTGCAGAGCGGCAGCGAGACCACGGCGATGCCGGCCTCGCGGACCTTGGCAATGATCCGCGCCTCGTCCTCCGGCGCCTGAAGCGCCAGGGAGCAGCAATGCCCGCACAGGATGCGGCCGGTGAAGCGATGGCGCAGGGCCGCGTCCGCGATGTGTTCCAGCGAGCGCGCCGCCGGATCGTTGGTCTCGTCGACATGGAAATCGAGATCGAAACCGTTCTCGATCGCCGACCGGAACAGGATGTCGAGCGCCCGGTCGAGATCCGGAATCATATACGTGACGCAGCCGAGCAGCCCGTCGCCATGTGCCTTCACGGCAGCGACGATCGCCTGCATATGCGCCGGATCGAGCGCGGCATCGGCCCCGAAGAGCGGCGAAGCCTGAAGCGCGATGCGCCCGGCCCATTCCGCCCGCAGCTCAGCATAAACAGGCCAGGAGATGCCGATCTGCTTGCCCAGCGAATCGAGATGCGTCCGCATCACCGCCGTGCCATGCGCGAAAGCGCCGCGCAGCGAGAAATCCATCCGCGCCCGCACGTCCCCGGCCGACCAGTTCGCCTCGCGATCAGCGCCGACGGTGTTCAACGCTCCCGGAAAGGTGCCGTCCGGATTGGGACTGCGCGGCCAGATATGGCCCTTGTCGAGATGGACATGCGCATCGACGAGCCGCGGCAAGGCGATGCCGCCATCGAGGCTCAAAACCGGCCCGGGCGCTGCGGCCGTTCCGGCGGGCTCAATCGCTGCAATGCGGCCATCCGCTAAGGCGAGATCGACACGCGCCAGCCCGTTGCGGTCGGCCGGGATAGCATCGCCCTCGATCAGGCAGGCAGGCACGCGCAAATCGGTCAGGCGGAAAGCGGAGGCATCGGGTAGGCGGGCGAAACCGGTCGTCACGTTGTCTCGCCTCTCCTGCCTCTCAAGCTCCGGTTCGGAGATACCGGGCCAATGGAGCACTCGCAAGCCGCGCGGGCCTCTCCTCCCCGGCCGATGACGTCGCAGCCGGGAAAGCCGCGCATTCGGGCTTGTCCGGGCCGGCTGGATCGCGCATGAGGGCGGCGTCATCAGCCAACACGAGGTCGGACCCATGACCGGCGAAGCCCGCATCATCGACGGCAAGGCCACTGCCGCTGCGCTCAGGGCCGAGATCGGCCGCGAGGTCACGGCGATCAAGGCTAACAGGGGTATCGTGCCCGGCCTCCATGTCGTCCTCGTCGGCGAGGACCCGGCCAGCAAGGTCTATGTCGCCTCGAAGGAGAAGCTCGCGGTCGAGGTTGGCATGAACTCGGTCGCCCACCGGCTGCCGGCCGACACGACGGAAGCGCAACTCCTCGCCAAGCTCGCCGAGCTCAACGCCGATGACAGCGTCGACGGCATCCTCGTCCAACTCCCGCTGCCGAAGCATATCGATACCGGCCGCATCATCGACGCCATCGACCCGGCCAAGGATGTCGACGGCCTGCATCCGATCAATGCTGGCCTGCTCGCCGGCGGCAAGAATGGCCTCGTGCCCTGCACGCCGCTCGGCTCCATGCTGCTGCTGAAGCAGGCGCTGCCCTCGCTGTCCGGCCTCGACGCCGTGGTGATCGGCCGCTCGGAGCTGGTCGGCCGCCCGGTCGCGCAGCTCCTGCTCCAGGCCGACTGCACCGTCACCATCGCCCATTCGCGCACCCGCGACCTCGCCGCCGTCGTGAAGCGCGCCGATATCGTCATCGCTGCCGTCGGCCGCCCGCGCATGGTCAAGGGCGACTGGATCAAGCCCGGCGCGACCGTGATCGATGTCGGCATCAACCGCCTGCCCGACGGCAAGCTGACCGGCGACGTCGATTTCGCGGAGGCCGTGAAGGTCGCGGGCGCGATCACCCCGGTCCCCGGCGGCGTCGGCCCCATGACCATCGCCTGCCTGCTCAAGAACACGCTGACGGCCTTCCACGCGCGGCGGGGCTGAACTCGACAGCCAACGAGGCCGTCACAGGCAGCCAAGCTTTTCTCAATAGTCCTCGAACGAAAAAAGGGAGCTGCAAGATTGCAGCTCCCTTTTTTGTTCTTGCAGCAGGGCCGTACCAGAGGCACGGCCCGCCAGCCCGATCACATATGGATCTGGCGCTTGTCGACCGCGAGCGCAGCTTCCTTCACCGCCTCGGCCAGCGTCGGATGGGCGTGGCAGGTGCGAGCGAGGTCTTCGGCCGAGCCACCGAACTCCATCAGCACGGTCACTTCCGCGATCAGGTCGCCGGCATGCGGGCCAATGATGTGGCAGCCGAGCACGCGGTCGGTCGCCGCATCGGCCAGCACCTTCACGAAGCCATCGGTGTGGCGCATGGCGCGGGCGCGGCCGTTCGCCGTGAACGGGAACTTGCCGACCTTGTAGGCGACGCCGGCCGCCTGCAGCTCTTCCTCGGTCTTGCCGATCGCGGCGACTTCCGGCGCGGTGTAGACGATGCCGGGAATGGCGTCGTAGTTCACATGGCCATGCTTGCCGGCGATGATCTCGGCGACGGCGACACCCTCATCCTCGGCCTTGTGCGCCAGCATCGGCCCGCGCACCACATCGCCGATCGCGTAGATGCCGGCGACATTGGTCTTGAAATGATCGTCGATGACGACGCGGCCGCGCTCGGTGGCGACGCCGGCCTTGTCGAGGCCGAGGCCATCCGTGTTCGGACGGCGGCCGATCGCGACCAGCACGATATCGGCATTGAGCGTGGTCGCCGTGCCGCCGGCGGCGGGCTCGACGGTGACGGTCGCGCCCTTCTTTCCGGTTTCGACCTTGGTGACCTTGGAACCGAGCTGGAAGGTGAAGCCCTGCTTCTGCAGGATGCGCTGGAACTGCTTGGCGACCTCGCCATCCATGCCGGGCAGGATGCGGTCGAGATATTCGACGACGGTGACCTTGGCGCCGAGACGGCTCCAGACCGAGCCGATCTCGAGGCCGATCACGCCGGCGCCGACCACGACGAGCTCCTTCGGCACAGCGCCGATCTCGAGCGCACCGGTCGAAGTCACGACGGTCTTCTCGTCGATGGTCACGCCCGGCAGCGGCGCCGATTCCGAACCCGTCGCGATGACGATGTTCTTGGTCTCGATCTCCTGCGCCTTGCCGTCCCCGGCGGTCACGATGACCTTGCCGGCGGCGGGGATCGAGGCGGTGCCGTGGAAGGCGTCGATCTTGTTCTTCTTCAGCAGGAAGCCGACACCGGTGACGTTCGCATCGATCGTCTCCTGCTTGTGGGCCATCATCGCCTTGAGATCGAGCTTCGGCTTGCCGACGACGATGCCGAGCTTCTCGAAGGTGTGGCCGGCTTCCTCGAACATCTCGGAGGCGTGCAGAAGCGCCTTGGAGGGGATGCAGCCGACATTGAGGCAGGTGCCGCCATGGGTCTTGCGCTTCTCGACCACCGCGACCTTGAGGCCGAGCTGGGCGGCGCGGATGGCGCAGACATAGCCGCCGGGGCCGGTTCCGATGACGACGAGATCGTAGGCCGCAGCCATAGTGACTTCCTTTCCTGTGTTCGAATGCGGCGGCGCTTCAGCGCCCGCCGGTCACGTTCAAGACGGTTCCGTTAGTGTAGGAGGCCTCATCCGAGAGCAGCCAGGCGATCGCCTGCGCCACCTCGCGCGCCGTGCCCTCGCGCTTCATCGGAAGCTGGTCGCGCAAAGCAGCGACGCGATCGGGCATGCCGCCGCTGGCATGGATCTCCGTATCGATGATGCCGGGCCTGACGGCATTGACCCGGATGCCCTCGGCCGCGACCTCGCGGGCGAGGCCGAGCGTGAAGATGTCGATGCCGGCTTTCGCTGCGGCATAGTCGAGATATTGCCCGGCGCCGGCCAGCACCGCCGCAGCGGAGGACAGGTTGACGATGCCGCCACCCTGCCCGCCATGGCGGGTCGACATCCGCTTCACGGCCTCGCAGGCGCAGAGAAAGCTGCCGGTCAGGTTGATCCGGAACATCCGGTCAAGCCGGCTCAAGTCCATCTCGTCGAGGCGCTGCGGGGCATCGATCACGCCGGCATTGTTGACCAGTGCCGTCAATCGCCCGAGCTGGTCGGCCGCCGCGAAGATCGCGGCGACATCGGCCTCATTTCCGACATCGCCCTTGACCGCGACCGCCTGCCGGCCTTGGCCGTTGACGGCCGCGACCGTATCAGCCGCGGCCTCAGTATTGGACTGGTAGTTGACGACGAGATCGTAGCCGCGCTCCGCGAGCAGGATCGCGGTCGCCCGGCCGATTCCCCGGCTGCCGCCGGTGACGATCGCAACGCCCGACACGTCCTGCTCCGCGCGATCAGAGATCGAGGACGAGGCGCGCCGGATCCTCCAGGCCTTCCTTGATACGGACGAGGAAGGTCACGGCTTCCTTGCCGTCGATGATGCGGTGGTCGTAGCTGACCGCGAGATACATCATCGGGCGGATCTCGATCTTGCCGTTCACGACGACCGGACGCTCCTGGATCTTGTGCATGCCCAGGATCGCCGACTGCGGCGCGTTCAGGATCGGGGTCGACATCAGCGAGCCGTAGACGCCACCGTTCGAGATGGTGAAGGTGCCGCCCTGCATCTCCTCGATCGAGAGCTTGCCGTCACGGGCCTTGCGGCCGAACTCGCCGATCTTCTTCTCGACGCCGGCGATGGAGAGCTCGTCAGCATCGCGCACGACCGGAACCACCAGGCCCTTCTCGGTGCCGACGGCGACGCCGATATGGTAGTAGTTCTTGTAGATGATGTCGGTGCCGTCGATCTCGGCATTGACCGCCGGGATCTCCTTCAGCGCCTGCACGCAGGCCTTCACGAAGAAGCCCATGAAGCCGAGCTTCACGCCGTGCTTCTTCTCGAACACGTCCTTGTACTGGTTGCGCAGCGCCATCACGCCGGACATGTCGACCTCGTTGAAGGTCGTCAGCATCGCCGCGTTGGACTGGGCTTCCTTGAGGCGGCGCGCGATGGTCTGGCGCAGCTTGGTCATCTTGACGCGCTCTTCGCGGGCGCCGTCATCCGGCGCCGACGGCGCGCGGACGGCGATCGGCGCAGGCGCGGCGGTCGGGGCGGCAGCGCCGCCGGTCGCGATCGCGGCGAGCATGTCGCCCTTGGTCACGCGGCCATCCTTGCCGGAAGCTGCGACCTTGGACGGATCGACGCCGCTCTCGGCAGCGAGGCGCGAGACGGCCGGGCCGGAATCGGCGGCCTTGGTCGCGGCAGCCTTCGGGGCCTCGGCGACAGGAGCCGGAGCGGCGGCAGGCTTGGCCTCGGCCTTCGGAGCGGGAGCAGCAGCGGCGCCGCCTTCGGCGATGGTGCCGAGCAGGGCGCTAACGCCGACGGTATCGCCTTCCTTGGCGACGATCTCGCCGAGCACGCCGGCGGCCGGCGCGTTCACTTCCAGCGTCACCTTGTCGGTCTCGAGCTCGACGAGGGGCTCGTCGGCCTTCACCGCCTCGCCCGGCTTCTTGAACCACTTGCCGATGGTGGCCTCGGAAACGGATTCGCCGAGGGTGGGTACGCGGATTTCGGTCGCCATGTCAGGCCTCTGTTGTCTCGTTCTCTGGCGGCAGGTTCGGCACCGGCTGAGGCGCCGATGCAGCAATGAAATCCGGCGGCGCGCTCAAGGCGCCGCCGGGAGGGTCGTCAGGCCGCGAAGGCCTCGTCGAGGAAGGCGTTGAGCTGGGCGAGATGCTTGGACATCAGGCCGGTCGCAGTCGCGGCCGAGGCCGGGCGGCCGACATAGCGCGGGCGCTTCGACTTCGAGCCGGCATGGCCGAGCACCCATTCCAGATAGGGCTCGACGAAGGTCCAGGAGCCCATGTTCTTCGGCTCCTCCTGGCACCAGACCACGTCCGCGCCCTTGAAGCGCGCCAGCTCCTGAGCCAGCGTCTTCAGCGGGAACGGATAGAGCTGCTCGACGCGCATCAGGTAGACATCGTCGACGCCGCGCTTCTCGCGCTCCTCCAGCAGGTCGAAATAGACCTTGCCCGAGCAGAGCACGACACGGCGGATCTTCGAGTCCTTGACCAGCTTGGTGGTCGACTTGCCGCGCTCGGCATCGTCGGCCAGCACGCGGTGGAAGGTCGAGCCCTCGGCGAGGTCGGCGAGGTCGGAGATGCAGCGCTTGTGGCGCAGCAGCGACTTCGGCGTCATCAGGATCAGCGGCTTGCGGAAGTCGCGCTTCAGCTGGCGGCGCAGGATGTGGAAGTAGCTCGCCGGCGTCGAGCAGTTCGCCACCTGCATGTTGTCCTCGGCGCACATCTGCAGGAAGCGCTCCAGGCGGGCGGAGGAATGCTCCGGGCCCTGGCCCTCGTAGCCATGCGGCAGCAGGCAGACGAGGCCGGACATGCGCAACCACTTGCGCTCGCCCGACGAGATGAACTGGTCGAACACGACCTGCGCGCCGTTGGCGAAATCGCCGAACTGCGCTTCCCACATCGTCAGAGCGTTCGGCTCCGACAGGGTGTAGCCGTATTCGAAGCCGAGCACGGCCTCTTCCGAGAGCATCGAGTTGATGACCTCGTAGCGAGGCTGGTCCTCGCGGATATGGTTCAGCGAGGTGTGGCGGGCTTCGGTCTCCTGGTCGATCAGCACCGAATGGCGCTGCGAGAAGGTGCCGCGTTCGCAATCCTGGCCGGACAGGCGGACCGGATTGCCGTCGAGCAGCAGCGAGCCGAAGGCCAGCGCCTCGGCGGTCGCCCAGTCGATGCCCTCGCCGGCCTCGACCGCCTTCTTGCGGTTGTCGAGGAAGCGCTGGATCGTCTTGTGGACGTTGAAGCCGGCCGGAACGGCCGTGATCTTCTCGGTGATCTCCCTGAGCACCGCCGCCGGCACGCCGGTGGCGCCGCGGCGCGGATCGTCCTCGTCGGCGCGGATCGCCTTCATGCCGGCCCAGCGGCCGTCGAGCCAGTCGGCCTTGTTCGGCTTGAAAGCCTGGCCGGCGTCGAACTCGATTTCCAGCTTGCCCTTCCAGGCGGCGCGCATTTCGTCGAGCTCGCCGGCGGTGATCACGCCCTCGGCTTCGAGCTTGGCGCCATAGAGCTCCAGGGTCGACTTATGGCCGCGGATCTTGCGGTACATCAGCGGCTGGGTGAAGCCCGGCTCGTCGCCTTCGTTATGGCCGAAGCGGCGATAGCAGAACATGTCGATCACGACCGGCTTGTGGAACTTCTGCCGGAACTCGATCGCGACCTTGGCGGCGAAGACCACCGCTTCCGGATCGTCGCCGTTCACATGGAAGACCGGAGCCTCCACCATCTTCGCCACGTCGGACGGATAGGGCGAGGAGCGCGAATAGCGCGGATAGGTGGTGAAGCCGATCTGGTTGTTGATGATGAAATGCAGCGAGCCGCCGGTGCGGTGGCCCTTGAGGCCGGAGAGGCCGAGGCATTCCGCCACGACACCCTGGCCGGCGAAGGCCGCGTCGCCATGGATCAGCAGCGGCAGCACCTTGGAACGCTCGACGATGTCGCCGAACTGGTCCTGCTTGGCGCGCACCTTGCCGAGCACGACGGGGTCGACGATCTCGAGATGCGACGGGTTGGCGGTCAGCGAGATATGGACGTTGTTGCCGTCGAACTCGCGATCGCTGGAAGCACCGAGATGGTACTTCACGTCGCCCGAGCCCTCGACGTCATCAGGCGCGAAGGAGCCGCCCTTGAACTCGTGGAACAGCGCGCGATGCGGCTTGCCCAGAACCTGGGTCAGCACGTTGAGGCGGCCGCGATGGGCCATGCCGAAGACGATGTCGCGCACGCCGAGCGCGCCGCCGCGCTTGATGATCTGCTCCAGCGCCGGGACCAGCGCCTCGCCACCATCGAGGCCGAAGCGCTTGGTGCCGGTGAACTTGAGATCCAGGAACTTCTCGAAGCCCTCGGCCTCGACGAGCTTGTTCAGGATCGCCTTCTTGCCTTCCTTGGTGAAGGCGATCTCCTTGTCCGGCCCCTCGATGCGCTCCTGCAGCCAGGCCTTCTGCTCGGGGTCGGAGATGTGCATGAACTCGATGCCGACCGTGCCGCAATAGGTCCGCTGCAGGATCGCGACCATCTCGCGGATCGAGGCGAACTCCATGCCGAGCACGTTGTCGATGAAGATCTTGCGGTCGAGGTCGGCGTCGGTGAAGCCGAAGGCGGCCGGCGACAGTTCCTCATGGTCGGTGCGGCTCTCGATCCCCAGCGGGTCGAGCTTGGCATGGAGATGGCCGCGCATCCGGTAGGCGCGGATCAGCATGATCGCGCGCACGGAATCGCGGGTCGCCTGCTGCACGTCGGCTGCGGAAAGCGCGGCGCCGGCAGCCTTGGCCTTGGCGCCGAGCTTGTCGGAGATCACCTTCTCGACGACGGCCCAGTTGCCATCCAACGCCGAGACCAGCTCGCCATTGGCGACGACCGGCCAGTGCGGCTTTTTCCAGGACGCGCCCTTGGCATTCTGCAGGACGGCTTCCTTGTCGTCCTTCAGCGCACCGAAGAAGCTCTGCCACTGCTCGTCGACCGACTTGGGATCGGCCTCGTAGCGGGCATAGAGGTCCTCGATATAGGCAGCGTTGCCGCCATAGAGGAAGCCGGTCTGCGCGAGAGCCTCGTTGATGTCCTGGCGAGCCATGATGCTCCTGCCTTCCTTCGCCGCTTAAGCCATGTCCGAACCCCTGCCCGGACATCCTTGATTCTGCCGTCATGCCCGGGCCTGCCCGGGGCAACTCCTCGGGATTTGGCGGCGCGTCATGGCCGGCTCAAGGCCGGTCATGACGCGCCAAAACGCCTCAGCCCTTCAACACTTCGACCAAGGTCTTTCCAAGGCGCGCCGGCGAGGGCGAGACCCGGATACCGGCCGCTTCCATCGCCGCGATCTTGTCCTCGGCGCCGCCCTTGCCGCCCGAGATGATCGCGCCGGCATGACCCATGCGGCGGCCGGGAGGGGCCGTGCGGCCGGCGATGAAGCCGACCATCGGCTTCTTGCGGCCGCGCTTGGCCTCGTCCTTGATGAACTGCGCCGCGTCCTCTTCGGCCGAGCCGCCGATCTCGCCGATCATGACGATCGACTGGGTCTTGTCGTCGGCCAGGAACATCTCGAGCATGTCGATGAACTCGGTGCCCTTGACCGGGTCGCCGCCGATGCCGACGGCCGTGGTCTGGCCGAGGCCCTCGTTCGTGGTCTGGAACACCGCCTCATAGGTCAGCGTGCCCGAGCGCGAGACGATGCCGACATTGCCCGGCTTGAAGATGTTCGCCGGCATGATGCCGATCTTCGACTGGCCGGCGGTGACGACGCCCGGGCAGTTCGGGCCGATCAGGCGGGTCTTGGAGCCAACCAGCGAACGCTTGACGCGGACCATGTCAAGCACCGGGATGCCCTCGGTGATGCAGATCACCAGCGGGATCTCGGCATCGATCGCCTCGCAGATCGCGTCCGCAGCGCCCGGAGGCGGCACGTAGACGACCGAAGCGTCGGCGCCGGTCTTGGCCTTGGCCTCGTGCACGCTATCGAAGACGGGCAGGCCGAGATGGAGCGAGCCGCCCTTGCCCGGCGAGGTGCCGCCGACCATCTGCGTGCCATAGGCGATCGCCTGCTCGGAGTGGAAGGTCCCGTTCTTGCCGGTGAAGCCCTGGCAGATGACCTTGGTGTTCTTGTCGATCAGGATGGACATGTCTGCTCCTCAGGCCTTCTTGATCGCGGCGACGATCTTCTGCGCGGCGTCGTCGAGGTCGTCGGCGGGGATGACGTTGAGGCCGGACTCGCGGATGATCTGCTTGCCTTCCTCGACATTCGTGCCTTCGAGACGCACGACCAGCGGAACCTGAAGGCCGACGGCCTTCACGGCGGCGATGACGCCGCGCGCGATGACGTCGCACTTCATGATGCCGCCGAAGATGTTGACGAGGATGCCCTTCACCTTCGGGTCGGCGGTGATGATCTTGAACGCCGCCGTCACCTTCTCTTCGGAGGCACCGCCGCCGACGTCGAGGAAGTTGGCGGGCGATTCCCCATAGAGCTGGATGATGTCGAGCGTCGCCATGGCGAGGCCGGCGCCGTTGACCATGCAGCCGATCGTGCCGTCGAGCGCGATATAGGCGAGGTCGTACTTGGAGGCCTCGATCTCCTTCTCGTCCTCTTCAGTCGTATCGCGGAGCGCAACGACCTCGGGGTGACGATAGAGCGAGTTCGAGTCGAACGAGACCTTGGCGTCCAGGCACTTGAGCTGGCCCTGGGTGGTCACGATCAGCGGGTTGATCTCCAGCATGTCCATGTCCTTGGCCACGAACGCGTTGTAGATCTGGCCGAGCACGGTGCCGGCCTGCTTGGCGAGGTCGCCCTTCAATCCGAGGATGCGCGCCATGGCGCGGCCGTGATGCGGCATGATGCCGGTGGCCGGATCGACCGAGAAGGTCTCGATCTTCTCGGGCGTGTCATGGGCCACGGCCTCGATGTCCATGCCGCCCTCGGTCGAGACGACGAAGGCGATGCGCGAGGTCTCGCGGTCGACCAGGGCCGAGAGGTAGAACTCCTTCTCGATGTCCGAGCCGTCCTCGATATAGAGGCGGTTGACCTGCTTGCCGGCCTCGCCGGTCTGGATCGTGACCAGCGTGTTGCCGAGCATTTCCTTGGCGTGGGCCTCGACCTCGGCCACCGACTTGGCGAGGCGAACGCCGCCCTTGGCATCGGCCGGCAGTTCCTTGAACTTGCCCTTGCCGCGCCCGCCGGCGTGGATCTGCGACTTCACGACGTAAAGCGGCCCCGGCAGCTTCTTGGCGGCCTCGACCGCCTCCGCCACCGTCAGCGCCGGGAAACCGGCCGAAACGGGCGCGCCGAATTCCTTGAGGATGGCTTTGCCCTGGTATTCGTGGATGTTCATGTGCTCGGTTTCCCTGACAGCGACCGAAAATTGACGAAAGGGCGGCCGCGCGTATCCGCGCCGCCGCCCTTGCTTAAATCACGCGAGTGACGAGTCGATGTTCTTGCAGGCGTCGATCAGGCCCTGCACCGAAGCCACCGACTTCGCCAGCATCTCCTTCTCGGCGCCGTTGAGGCGGATCTTGACGACGCGCTCGACGCCCTTGGCACCGATCACGACGGGAACGCCGACGAACATGTCCTTGACGCCATACTGGCCCTTCAGCGCAGCCGCCGCCGGCAGGACGCGCTTCTGGTCCTTGAGATAGCTCTCGGCCATCGCGATCGCGGAGGCAGCCGGGGCATAGAAGGCCGAGCCGGTCTTGAGCAGGTTGACGATCTCGCCGCCGCCCTTGCGGGTGCGCTCGACGATGGCGTCCAGCTTCTCCTGCGTGGTCCACTTCATCTTGACGAGGTCCGGCAGCGGGATGCCGGCGACGCCCGAGTAGCGAACCAGCGGCACCATGTCGTCGCCATGGCCGCCGAGCACGAAGGCCGAGACGTCCTTGACCGAAACGTTGAACTCCTCGGCGAGGAAGTGGCGGAAGCGGGCGCTATCGAGCACGCCGGCCATGCCGCAGATCATGTTGGGCTTCAGGCCCGAGAACTTCTGGAGCGCCCAGACCATCGCGTCGAGCGGGTTGGTGATGCAGATCACGAAGGCCTTCGGGGCATACTGCTTGATGCCCTCGCCGACCGACTTCATCACCTTGAGGTTGATGCCGATCAGGTCGTCGCGGCTCATGCCGGGCTTACGCGGCACGCCGGCGGTGACGATGATCACGTCGGCGCCCTTGATGTCCTCGTAGGAGTTCGTGCCCTTGTAGCCGGCGTCGAAGCCGTCGACCGGGGCGGACTCGGCAATGTCCAGGCCCTTGCCCTGCGGAATGCCCTCGGCGATGTCGAACAGGACGATGTCGCCCAGTTCCTTGAGGCCGGCGAGGTGAGCGAGCGTGCCGCCGATCTGGCCGGAGCCGATGAGGGCGATCTTCTTACGGGCCATTGCCTAGTCCTTTGTTTCTGGCGCGACCATCGATCCGGCCTTTGCCGGCTTCGACATTCAAAATGCCTTGGCGCTGCGACAGGTCAGCTCCCCGGGGAGAACCGGCCAAACCGTGCGTTCCTTTGGCCCAAACCGGCCTTTTGCCGCAACCCTCGCCGCAAAAGCGGCTTTTCTCGGGCAGCGGACGCTACGCGCGATATTGCGCGAGAGCGGCTTATATTTTTCAATAGCTTAGATGAGACCGGCAATCGCACTCGGCTCCACCAGGAACGAAATCCGGCAATTACAATTTACAGATATTGTAATTCGTCACCGGATTATTCACACGATCCCGCTGCCGAGCACCCGCAAGATCACGCGGATCAGGGTCGAGAGCCGCGTATCGACCGAGGCCTGCGGCACGTCCGCCTCCAGTGCGAGCGAGGCCGGATGGATGAAGCGGTTGGTGGCGTCGATGACGAAGGCGATCGCCCGGTCGCGGTCGCGCGGCTCGAACACGCCGGTCGCCATGCCCTCGTCGACCACCCGTTCGAACAGGGCGCGCACGCGCGTGCGGTTGCGCCGGCTGATCGCGTGCCGCTTGGCCACCGCCAGCGACAAGGCCGCGAAGAGATGCGGCTCCTCGGTCAGCAGGTCGCGATTGGCCTTGGCAAGCGCCAGGATCAGGCGCTCGAGCTTGTCGTCGGCCGGGTCGGGTCCGTCGGCGACATCGGCGAGCCGGCGCTCGGTCGCCTTCAGCCAGACATCGACGACGGCGTCGATCAGCGCGCCCTTGGAGGGAAAGTAGCGATAGACATTGGCATGGGTCATGCCCGCCTCTTCCGCCACCGCGACGACGGTGAAGCGCTTCAGCCCGAACTTGCGCAGATGCTCGCCGGCGACCGTGAGGATGCGGGTCTCGCTCGGTTCGCGCTGCGGCATCGTCAGGTCTCCACCAGCCCCGTCGTATCCCCGCTCGCCGTGGAATCCGGCCGGCCATGCGGCATCGCCAGATACGCCTCGGAGCGCATCTCGATCAGGCGGGAGACGGTGCGGTCGAACTCGAAGGCCTCGCGCCCCTTGTTCGCGCGATAGAGCTCATGCGGTTCGGCCGCCGCCGAGGCGACGAGCTTCACATGATGCTCATAGAGCGTGTCGATCAGGATGATGAAGCGCTTGGCCTCGTTGCGCCGGTCGAAATCGAGGATCGGGATATCGTCGAGCACCAGCGTATGGAAGCGCTGTGCCAGCGCGATGTAGTCGGAGGCGCCATAGGCCTGCGCGCAGAGATCGGCGAAACCCGCCCGCGCCACGCCGCCGGCCGCCTGCGGCAGGACGAGATCGTGGCCCTGCACGGTGAGGACCGTACGCTGGCCCTGCGCCTTGCCCGACAGCGCCTTGAAGGCGGTATCGAGCGCAGCCTTCGCCTTCTCGTCGGCCGGGGCATGATAGACCGGCGCACCGCCCAGCTTCTCCAGCCGGAAATCGGTGCGCGCATCGAGCTTGAGCACCTCGACCTTGGTCTGCAGCAACGCGATGAAGGGCAGGAACAGCGCCCGGTTGAGCCCGCCCTCATAGAGCCGCGACGGCTCGACATTCGAAGTCGCGACCACCACCACGCCCGCCGCGAACAGCGCCGTGAACAGCCGCCCAAGGATCATCGCATCGGCGATATCGGTGACGGTGAACTCGTCGAAGCAGAGCAGATAGGCCTCCTCCGCCAGCGCGGCCGCAACCGGCGCGATCGGATCGGCGTCCTTGACCTCGCCGCTCTTGATCTTCTGGCGGAAGGCATTGATGCGGCCGTGGACGTCGGCGAGGAATTCGTGGAAGTGCACGCGGCGCTTGCGCTTCACCGGCGCCGCCTCGAAGAACATGTCCATCAGCATGGTCTTGCCGCGGCCGACCGAGCCCCAGACATAGAGCCCTTTCGGCACCGCCGCCGTGTCCGGCTTCTTGCCGAAGAGCCAGCCGAGCGCGCTGCCCTTGCGGGCCAGGCGCCGGGCGGCCAGCGTTTCGGTCAGCGCCTGGAGCTTCTTGACCACCACGACCTGCGCGGGATCGCGCTCGATGGCGCCCGCCTCGACCAGGGCGGCATAACGGTCGGTGATCGAGGCTGACATGACGGCGGGCGCTGGCGATCCAGAAAAGACCTCACCGGGTTACGGCAGCCCTGCCCTCATCGCAAGCCCGCCGAGCACTCGCGGCGAAAGGCCTTACGCCGGCAGAGTTGCGACGAAGTCGCGTGTGCGCGCCTGCTTCGCTGCGACGAGGATGATCCGGGGCGCTCCCTGCTCGACGATCTCGCCGCCCTCCATGAAGGCGATGTCGTCGGCGACCTCGCGCAGGAAGCCCGGCTCATGCGTCGCCACGATCATGGTCAGGCCCGAGCCTGCAAGCCCGCGGATCACATCGAGAACCTCGCCCGCGGCGTCCGGATCGGGCCCGGCCATCGGTTCGTCCAGCAGCATCAGCCTCGGCCTCGCCGCCAGTGCCCGCGCGATGGCGAGGCGTTGCCGCTGCCCGCCCGGGAGTTCACTCGGATAGGAATCGCGCCGGTCTGCCAGCCCGACCCTCTCCAGCGCCGCCATCGCCTCCATGACGATCTCCCTGCGCGGCCGCCTCAGCAGGGCGAGCGGCCCCTCGATGACATGCTGCAGGGCGGTCATGTGGTCGAGCAACTCCGAGCGCTGCGACACCATGCCGATGGCTGGGTGACGGCGCACGCCCCCCGGTTCGACCGGCTCTCCGTCGATCTCGATCGAGCCCTGATCGATCGCCTCGCTTTGGCCGATGCAGCGCAGCAGCGTCGATTTGCCCGCACCCGGCGGCCCGATGATGCACTGAACCTGCCCCGGTTCGACCGCGAGCGAGACGTTGTTCAGCGCGATCTGCGGGCCAAAGCGCTTGCTCACGCGCGTGATCGCGACGGCAGCGCCTTCCGCCTTCGTGATCTGCGCCGCACTCAACGTCGCGCCCTCCCGCACTGGCCTTCAAGAATGGCCTTGGAGGCCATAGCGCCCGATCTTCGGCAAGGCCAGCCCGGCGAAACCTCCCGCTCGCCCGCGCGTTATCGCGAAGGAGGACGCGCCATGCACACCATTCTGCCTGCCCCGGACCATGTCGCCGCCTATCGCCTGTCGCGGACGCTGACGGCTGAGGATATCGACGCGATCGTGGCCGATATCGAGGCACGGCTGACCCGCCACGAGAAGCTCGGCATCCTCGCCGACATGACCGATTTCACCGACATGACACTCGCCGCAGCCTGGAAGGACGCGCGCTACAGCATCGGCAAGCTCTGGGAGCTCAGGCGCTTTCCGAAGGAGGCCGTAATCACCGACAGGGGCTGGCTCGCCGGCTTCGTCGATCTGCTCGACCCGGCGATCCCCTTCGTCAAGGTCCGCGCCTTCAAGCCCGAGGACTATGACAAGGCGCTGAGCTGGGTCGGCGATATCGAGGGCGGGCCGGACGCCTGAGGCTTACGCGGCTCCGCTGCGCGCGAAGGTCTCGTCGAAGGCGTAGCCCGCGCCGCGCACGGTGCGCAGCGGGTCCTTGGCATCGCCCGGCGTGATCGCCTTGCGCAAACGCCCGACATGGACGTCCACCGTGCGCTCGTCGATATAGACGTCGCGGCCCCAGACGGCGTCGAGCAATTGGGCGCGCGAATAGACCCGGCCCGGCGCCTGCATCAGGAATTCCAGCAAACGGAACTCGGTCGGCCCGAGATGCAGTTCGTTGCCCGCCCGCCGGACACGCCGCGTCGTGCGGTCGAGTTCGAGGTCGCCGGCCGCGAGCAGGCCCGCGACGTGACCGGGCTTCGCCCTGCGCAGCAGCGCCTGGATGCGCGCGATCAGCTCCGGCAGCGAGAAGGGCTTGACGACATAGTCGTCGGCGCCGGTCGCAAGGCCACGAACCCGCTCGGTCTCCTCGCCGCGCGCCGTCAGCATGATGATCGGCACGCGCTCGGTGTCCCGCCGCGAGCGCAGGCGCCGGCAGAGTTCGATGCCGGACAGGCCCGGCAGCATCCAGTCAAGCAGGACGAGATCGGGCGTGTGATCGCGCAGGTGCAATTCCGCATCGTCCCCGCGCGCGACGCTGTCCACCTCGAAGCCCTCGGCCTCAAGGTTGTAGCGCAGCAGCAGGGTGAGCGGCTCCTCGTCCTCGACGATCAGGATGCGTGCGGCCATGCTTCTTTTCCGTCCGTCATTCGAGCCTGCCGTCATGCTCGCCCCTGTGGCGAGCATCCACGTCTTGAACGGCACCTGCCAGGACGAAGACGTGGATGGTCGGGACAAGCCCGACCATGACGGAAAGGCTACGGCACTTCGTGTTCGTTCAGTTTCCCGTCACCGCTTCGACCTCGATATTGGTCGTATCGAGCTTGGGACGGTTCACATCGAGGGAATCGCCGGTGACGAGGTAATGGATGGTCTCGGCGATATTGGTGGTGTGGTCGCCGATGCGCTCGATGTTCTTCGCGCAGAACAGCAGATGCGTGCAGAAGGTGATGTTGCGCGGATCTTCCATCATGTAGGTCAGGAGTTCGCGGAACAGCGAGGTGTAGAGCGCGTCGATCTCGTCGTCGCGCTTCCAGACCTCGAGCGCCTTCTGCTCGTTGGTCGCGGCATAGGCGTCGAGCACGTCCTTGAGCTGGGCCTGCACGAGACGGCTGATATGCTCGAGGCCGACGACCGCGCGATGCGGCGGCTGGAACTGCCCGGCGATGGCGACGGCGCGCTTGGCGATGTTCTTGGCGAGATCGCCGACGCGCTCGATGTCGGAAGCGAGGCGGATCGCCGAGATCAGCTCGCGCAGATCCTGCGCCAGCGGCTGGCGCCGGGCGATGGTGAGCACGGCCTTCTCCTCGACCTCACGCTGGAGATTGTCGAGGCGCTGGTCGGCCGAGATGATCTTCTGGGCGAGCGCGGTGTCGCGGCGAACCAGCGCGACCGTGGAATCGCCCAGCATGCGCTCGGCCATGCCGCCCATTTCGGCGAGGCTGCGGCGGATGCCTTCGAGATCGGTGTCGTAGGAGCGGACGATATGGTCGGTCATGGCGTTGTCCTCCGGCACATCGGGCCGAAAAGTGGAAACCGGTTTTCGGGCAAGCCGATGCGAAACTAAATGTCGCTTAGCCGAAACGGCCGGTGACGTAGTCCTGGGTCTGCTTCTTGGCGGGGTTCATGAAGATCGTGTTGGTCGGCGCGAACTCGATGACCTCGCCGAGATACATGAAGGCCGTGTACTGCGAGATGCGCGCCGCCTGCTGCATGTTGTGCGTCACGATCGCGATGGTGAAGTCGCTCTTGAGCTGCTCCAGCAGGTCCTCGATCTTGCCGGTCGAGATCGGGTCGAGCGCCGAGGTCGGCTCGTCGAACAGGATCACCTCCGGCTTCTGCGCGATGGTGCGGGCGATGCACAGGCGCTGCTGCTGGCCGCCGGAGAGGCCCATGCCCGAGCTCTTCAGCTTGTCCTTGACCTCGTCCCAGAGCGCGGCACGGCGCAGGGCACCCTCGACGCGGTCGTCGAGCTCCGATTTCGGCGGCTTCTCGTAGAGGCGGATGCCGAAGGCGACGTTGTCGTAGATCGACATCGGGAACGGCGTCGGCTTCTGGAAAACCATGCCGACGCGCGAGCGCAGCTCGTTCACATCGACGTCCTTGCCGATGATGTTGCGGCCATCGAGCATGATCTCGCCTTCGGCGCGCTGCTCCGGATAGAGCGAGTAGATGCGGTTGAAGATGCGCAGCAGGGTCGACTTGCCGCAGCCCGACGGGCCGATCAGCGCCGTGACGTGGCGGTCGCGGAAGTCGAGATTGATGTTCTTCAGCGCCTTGTGCTCGCCGTAGTAGAAATCGAGGTTCTTCACCGCGATCCGGACGGGCGCCTCGGCATCGAGCGACTGGGGGGAGAGTTCAAGGGTCGAAAGCATCGACATGGGTCCTCAAGGTCGGTCGCGACCGGGTTGGTTTCAGGCTCACTTGCTGCCGGCGACGATGCGCCGGGCAATGATCGAGAGCACGAGGATCGAGACGGTGATGATGAGCGAGCCGGCCCAGGCGAGCTGCTGCCAGTTCTCGTAAGGGGCGGAGGCGAACTGGTAGATCGTCACCGGCAGGTTCGAGACGCCGCCGACCAGCGTCGGCGAGAACCAGAAATTGTTGTTGAGCGCGGTGAAGAGCAGCGGCGCGGTCTCGCCGGCGATGCGGGCGAGCGCCAAGAGGATGCCGGTGACCATGCCGGCCTTGGCCGCGCGCCAGGTCACCGAGGTGATGACGACGGAGGGCGGCGCGCCGAGCGCGGCGCCGGCTTCACGCAGCGGACCGGGCACGAGGTTCAGCATGTCCTCGGTGGTGCGCACGATGACCGGGATCGCGATGATGCCGAGCGCGACGCCGCCGGCCCAACCGGAATAACCGCGGAACGGCTCGACCAGGATGACGTAGACGAACAGGCCGATCAGGATCGACGGTGCCGAGAGCAGGATGTCGTTGATGAAGCGGATCAGGTTGGCGAGCTTCGAGCCGCGGCCGTATTCCGCAAGCCAGGTCCCGGCCAGCACGCCGATCGGCGTGGCGATCGCGATGCCGAGGAAGGTCAGCACGAAGGAGCCGACGATGGCGTTGGCGATGCCGCCGCCTTCCGTGCCGGGGCCAGGCGTCACCGCCGTGAAGGTCGCGATCGAAAGGCCGCCGACGCCCTTCACCACGAGCATGCCGAGGATCCAGAACAGCACGAAGATGGCGATGAAGGTGAAGCCGGTGGCGATGATCTTCATAAGCCGGTCGGCGGTGCGGCGCGACTGGCGCACGCGCGCCCAGGGCTGATGAGGCAGTTCGCGAGGCGTGGTCGTCATGGTCATGGGGTTGAGCCTCAGTAGCGCTTGACGCGGGCGACCAGCAGTCGCGCGATGACGAGGACGACGAAGGTGACGAAGAACAGGATGCAGCCGAGCGCGATCAGCGCGTTGAGCTGCAGGCCGAGCGCCTCGTTGAATTCGTTGGCGATGCGCGAGGCGATGGTCGAGCCGGGATCGAGGATCGAGGCGGAGAGCCGGTTGGCGTTGCCGACGACGAAGGTCACCGCCATGGTCTCGCCGAGCGCACGGCCGAGGCCGAGCATCACCGCGCCGATGATCGAGACGCCGGCCTGCGGCACCAGCACATGGCGCACGACCTCCCAGGTCGTGGCGCCGATGCCGTAGGCGCTTTCGCGCAGCACGGAGGGGATCTGCTCCAGCATGTCGCGCGTGATCGAGGCGATGAAGGGGATGATCATGAAGGCCAGGATGATACCGGCCGTGAAGATGCCCAGCCCCGAGGGCGAGCGCGCATAAAGCACGGTGCCGACGATCGGCATGCCCTCGACGATGTTCGAGAGCGGGATCTGCACATATGCCGCGAAGAGCGGCACGAAGACGAACAGGCCCCACATGCCGTAGATGATCGAGGGCACGGCGGCGAGCAGCTCGATCGCGGTCCCGACCGGCTTCTTGAACCAGGCCGGGGCGAGCTGCGTCAGGTAGACCGCGATGCCGAGCGAGAGCGGCACGCCGATCACCAGCGCGATCAGCGCCGTCGAGAGCGTGCCGACGATCGCCGGCCAGGCGCCGTATTGCTCGTTCTGCGTATCCCAGACGCTGGAGGTGATGAAGCCGAGACCGAATTCGCGGAAGGCCGGCCAGCCGCCGATCACCATCGAGGCCATGATGGCCGCGAGCAGCACCAGCACCAGCAGCGCCGCCGCGAAGCTGGCATTGCGGAAAACGAGGTCGAAGGTCGCCTTCGGCGCCTTCCGCACGATCGGCGTCGCGCCGGGAATGCTCGTCATGTCGGTTGCTGCGGTCATCCGCGAAGGCTCCGGTGGCGTTGCCGGGATCGTCGGATTACCCGCCCGACCCCAGCCCTCATCCTGAAGAGCGCCCGAAAAGGGCTCCTCAGGATGAGGGCTTGAAGAGTGCAGCGAGGCGGATCGAAACCCGCCTCGCCCTTGTCGGTGGCAGCGATCAGAAGATCGGCTTGCCGGAATTGTCGGTCACGCCCTTCCAGGCATTGCGGACCTGGTCCTTCACATTCGCCGGCAGGGCGACGTAGTCGAGGTCGCTGGCCAGCTTGTCGCCGGACTTGTAGGCCCACTCGAAGAACTTCAGCGCGGCCTGCACCTCTTCCGGCTTCTCCGGCTTGGCATGGACCAGGATGAAGGTCGCCGAGGTGATCGGCCAGGCTTCCGCGCCCTTCTGGTTGTTGAGCGAGATGCCGAAGCCCGGCTGCTCGCTCCAGTTGGCGTTGGCGGCGGCGGCCTGGAAGGCCTTCTCTTCCGGCGCCGGGAAGTTGCCGTCGGCATTCTTCACCAGGGCATGGGAGAGCTTGTTCTGCTTGGCATAGGCATATTCGACATAGCCGATCGAGTTGGCGACCTGCTTGACCGAGGCGGAGACGCCCTCATTGCCCTTGCCGCCGATGCCGACCGGCCACTGCACGGCGGTGTTGGTGCCGAGCTTCGACTTCCAGTCGGCCGAGACCTTGGAGAGATAGTCGGTGAACACGAAGGTCGTGCCCGAGCCGTCCGAGCGGTAGACCGGGTTGATGTTCGCGTCCGGCAGGGTGACGCCGGCATTGAGCGCGACGATCTTCGGGTCGTTCCACTTCTTGATGTCGCCCATGTAGATCTGGGCGATGATCTCGCCCGAGAGCTTGAGCTTGCCCGGCTCGACGCCGGCGATGTTCACGGCCGGCACGACGCCGCCCATCACGGTCGGGAACTGGATCAGGCCGTCCTTGGTCAGGTCTTCGCCCTTGAGCGGGGCGTCGGTGGCGCCGAAGGCGACGGTCTTGGCCTTGATCTGGCGGATGCCGCCACCCGAGCCGATCGACTGGTAGTTCAGGCCGGTGCCCGTCTCCTTCTTGTAGGCCTCGGCCCACTTCGCATAGATCGGAAAGGGGAAGGTCGCGCCGGCGCCGGTGATGTCGGCAGCCTGGGCGGAACCGGCGATCCCGGCGGCAACGGCCGCGAGAACGAGAATCTTGCGCATGTGAGATGTCCTCATCTGGTCGCTCTATCTAGCGGCCCTGTCAGAACACCCTCTGTATGACAGCCAAATGACAATCCGTCATGAAAGCTGTCACGAAGGCCTGTCATGCACGGGCTGGCCGACGTGGATGATCGGGAATCCTCCCAGCTGGCACCACTCTTGTCATTCCGGGGCTTCGCGCAGCGGAGAACCCGGAACCCACGACCAGGCGAGCCCTTGGCAACCGCATGATCGCGAACGCGAACCCAGTCGTGGGTTCCGGGTTCGCGCCTGCGGCGCGCGCCGGAATGACAAGCGGGCCGCTCGAAACCGCCAAGCGTCACCCAAGCTTAGCCGTTGGCGTGCCCGGCCGCGAAACGCGGCAGGATCGCCCTGAAGGTCGCGCCCTCGCCCGGCTTGCTCTCGATCGTCAGGCGTCCGCGGTGGCGCAGCACGATATGCTTGACGATGGCGAGGCCCAGGCCGGTGCCGCCCGTCTCGCGGCTCGCTGCGGTGTCGACCCGGTAGAAGCGCTCGGTCAGGCGCGGCAGATGCTCCGGCGCGATGCCCGGCCCGTGGTCACGTACGCTGAAGCTGGCCTCGCTCTCGCCGGTCTCGACGGTGATCGCAACCTCCCCACCGGGCTTGCCGTATTTGATCGCGTTCTCGACGAGATTCTCCATCAGGCGCAGCAATTCGTCGCGGTCGCCCGGCACCTGCAGCGCCTCGCGCGGCGTCTTCAGCGCCAGCGTGACATCGCGCTCCCTTGCCATCAGCGTCAGCGAATCCACGATTTCGCGGGCAATGCCGGCGAGATCGACCGGCGTGTCCGGCGCGACATGGGCGCGCTGCTCGATCCGCGACAGCGAGAGCAGGTCGTCGACGAGCCGCGCCATGCGCAGGCCCTGCTCGCGCATGATGCCGAGGAAGCGCTCCCGCGCCCGCTCGTCGTTGCGCGCCGGCCCCTGCAGGGTCTCGACGAAGCCGAGCAGCGAGGCGAGCGGCGTGCGCAATTCATGGCTGGCATTGGCGACGAAATCGACGCGCATGCGCTCGATCACGCGCTGCTCGCTCAGGTCCTGAAAAGTCAGCAGCGTCGCATGGCGCAGGCCGCTGTCACGCAGCGCGGCGATATGGATGCGGAAAGTCCGCTCGACCGGCACCCGCTCGACGAGCTCGACGGTCTTGCGGCCGCCCTCCAGCGCCACCTGCTCGATCGCATCGTTGAGATCGGGGTCACGCAGCACCAGCGCGAGAAGCTTGCCGACGGCAACACCGGGGATCAGCGCCTGCATGGCCGGGCTCAGCGCCTGCGCCACGCCCTGTCCGTCGAGCAGCACGGCCGGCGCACCGATCGCCTCGATCACGTCCCGCACCAGCGCGGCATTGGAAGCGGAGAGATCGACCATGGGAAGCCCGGAGACAGACGGCGGATGCCGACGGGGCCTCTTCCTGAGCGGAAGCGCGGCAGGCGTCAATTCCCTTCCGCGACCCGGAGCATTTTCGAGCGAAGTGGACACCGGTTCGCGTGAAGAACCGAAGGGCCGCGTCAGCGAACATGCGACAAAACAAGGAGCTGGAGCTATCGCGCCATTCGGGGAATTGCGGAATTGCTCTAGCCGGCTAGGCTGCTTGTGAAAGAGGAGCCTGCCGATGGCGAAGAAATTCTCGGGTTCGCACGTGAAGGAACCGATCGTCGTGCCGTCGGAAGATCACGCCAAGCCGGCCAAGACCCGCACCAAATCCGGCAAGGCGAAAGACTTCGATATCGAGGCCGACAGCCTGCCGGAAGCCATCATCGACGCCGCCTACCACAGCGGGAATTTTCCTTATGGCAAGCGGATGAAGCGCAAGCGCTACAACCGCGAGATGGAACCGCTGCAGATCGAATTGCAGAAGCTGAAGCGCTGGGCGAGCAAGCATGGCGAGCGCGTCGTCATCGTCTTCGAGGGCCGCGACGGCGCCGGCAAGGGCGGCACCATCGCCCGCTTCACCCAGCATCTCAATCCGCGCCAGGCCCGCATCGTCGCGCTGTCAAAACCCTCCGACACCGAGCGGGGCCAATGGTATTTCCAGCGCTATGCCGCGCGGATGCCCACAGCCGGCGAGATCGTGTTCTTCGACCGCTCCTGGTACAATCGCGCCGGTGTCGAGCGCGTCATGGGCTTCTGCAAGCCCGAGGAGACCGAGCACTTCCTGCGTGAGGCGCCTGCCTTTGAAGGTATGCTCGCGCGCGACGGCGTGCGCCTGATCAAGCTCTTCCTGACCATCGGGCGCGAGATGCAGATGACGCGCCTGCACGCCCGCTGGCACGACCCGCTCAAGCGCTGGAAGCTCTCGCCGATCGACTTCGAATCCATCCCGCGCTTCGACGACTACTCCCGCGCCTTCGACGAAATGCTCTCCCGCACCTCGACCGAGGCCGCGCCCTGGCATGTCGTGCGCAGCAACGACAAGCTCCGCGCCCGCCTCAACGCCATCCGCCATGTCCTGCGCATGGTCCCCTACAAGGACAAGGACGAGTCGGCGATCGGCACGCTGGACGAGGAGATCGTCATTCCGGTCAGCCGCTATCTCGATGATGGCGGCGAGCCCGAGGGCGGGTAGCATCTCGGCCGCCTCAAGACCCGATCGCCTGGTCCGTTTCCTCCAGCCATGACGATCGCGCTCGTCAGTACTGCATCGCCCGGGCGCGGGCGTTGCCGATATGGATGCTCATCTCGTCCGCGGCGCGCTCGGGATCGCGGCTCTCGATCGCGACGATGATCTTGAGATGGTCCTGCATCACCGGCACCAGGATGTGGTTCTGGATGCGCGTCTCGTACTGCCGGATCAGCCTGATCTTCAGCCAGGTCACGCGGAAAGCCTGGCTGACGATGTCGTTGTCGAGATGGTCGATGATCGCCTCGTGCATCAGGCGATCGACATCCTCGGCATCCTCGATCAGGCGCTCGTCTCCGCCGGCCTCGGCCCGCGCGATGATCGCCTCGTGACGCGCGCGCTGCTCGGCAATCTCATCGTCGGTGGCGTTCTGGGTGTAGAGCGCCGTCGCCTCCTTCTCGAGGAAGAGCCGGAACTGGAAGGCATTGCGGATCAGGTTGAGGTCGACATGGGCGACCTGCATGCCGCGCTGCGGCACCGTCTTGATCAGCCCCTCCGCCTCCAGCCGCGGTACCAGCTCGCGGATGGCGCCGAGCGGAAAGCCGGTCATCGCGACGAGTTCGCGCTGGGTCACGAACTGGCCGGGCTTGATCTCGCGCGCCAGCAATCGCTCGGTGAAGGAGGCATAGGCGCGCTCCCTCAGCTTCAGCGGCTCGCCCTCGCGCGGCTCCTGCTCCGGCTCGTTCACGGTCTCTCCTTCCGGTTTCCTTCTCAGGCCGCTTTCGCCTGCCTGATCGAATCGAAGGCGGCGAAGAGCCGCTTGCGGGTCGCCGCATCCAAAGCCTCCAGCGGCGGGCGCATCGCGCCGTAGCCGGGATCGCCATGGATATGGCCGACCAGCGCCTTCACCGCCGCCAGCACCGGATGCGAGCAGATCTCGTCGACCAGCGCGTTCACCACAGGGCTGTCCTTGCCCTCATAGACCATCGGGCGCACCAGCTCCGGCACCAGGTTGGAGACGCCGCAGATCGTGCCCTGCGCGCCATTGCGCACCGCCTTGGCGAGCTGGCGTTCGTCGCCGACCAGGATGGCAAGCTCGCCATGCGCCTTCAGCAGCGCCTCGGTATTGGCATAGCTGCCGGAGGAATCCTTCACCCCGATGACCAGCCCCGGAAACGCCGTCTTCAACCGCTCGACCAGCCCGATGCTGATGTCGACCGCCGTCACCGAGGGGATGTGGTAGAGTACGACATTACGCGCCGCCGGCCCCAGCTTCTCGAAGAACTGCGAGAACCAGGCATAGAGCCCGTCATCGCTGACGCCCTTGAAGTAGAAGGGCGGCGCGACGAGCAACCCCTTTGCCCCGGCATCGAGCGCGAGCTGCGCCTGCTCCACCGCCTCATGCATCGAGGCCGCGGCGATACCGGCATAGATCTGCCTGGCCGGATCGATCCCCGCCCCGATCAGCGCGCCCATCATCGCGGTGCGCGCCGGAAGACCCAGTGCGGCGCCCTCGCCCGTCGTGCCGAACAGTGTGACGGAATCGCAGCCGCGCGCCAGCACGTGCCGGGCATGGTGGACGAGACGCGGCAGGTCGATGCCGCCGCCCTCCCGCATCGGGGTGGTGATCGCGCAGGAAAGGCCGAAGCGGGTCTGGTCGGAGGCCATGGAGTGAGCTTTCAGAGCTGAACGTTGACTGACATGTTAGTATGAAGGCAGAACTGCCCGCAAGCGGCTCCCGAGGCCTTTGCTAGCCGTCCTTGAGACCTCCGGAGGAGAGGCCGGCGACGATCTGGCGCTGGGCGATGACGGTGACCAGCAGCACCGGCAGCGTCACCAGCAGTGCTGCCGCCGCCAGCGGCCCCCAGGAGATCTGCTCGAAGGTCAGTGAGTTGTAGACGGCCGAAGGCAACGTCCGACTCGCCTTGCCGCCGAGCACCACCGAGAAGATGAAGTTGTTCCAGGAGAAGATGAAGGCGAGGATGCCACCGACGACGATGCCGGGCTTGGCCAGCGGCAGCGCGACATGGCGGAAGGCCTGCCAGGTCGTGGCGCCGTCGATGCGCGAGGCATCCTCCAGTTCCATCGGCACGTTCTCGAAATACCCGATCATGATCCAGACGATAATCGGGATGGTGATGACGAGATGGGTGATGACCAGCGCCGTGATCGAGCCCACCAAACCCGTGATCTGGAAGAGCAGGAAGAGCGGGATCAGGTAGGACAGGGCCGGCGTCATCCGCGCGACCAGGATCAGCACCGCGAACTTATGCGCCTTGCCGCGCGCGATGCCGTAGCCGGCGGGCACGCCGACCAGCAGGCCGAGCAGCACCGCCCCGCCCGTGACCAGGATCGAGTTCCAGAGATAGAGCCCGAAATTGTTCTGCGCGAAGACATCGACATAGTTCTTCAGCGTCGGCGGGTTCGGGATGAAGACCGGCGGGAAGGCGGTATTGTCGAGCTCGTTCTTGAGCGAGAGCGAGATCATCCAGAGGAAGACCAGCACCGCCGGCGAGACCAGCACGAAAACCGAAGCCCAGAAGCCGAACTTTTTGAGCGTGCGGTTCATGGACGCTCTCCCCTCGCCACGCTGCGGCAAGAAAGGACGCCGTCATCCCGGATGGAGCGAAGCGGAGCTCCGGGATCCATCGTAGAGCGCCGAGCCCTCCGATGGATCCCGGGGCAAGCCCGGGATGACGGTGCGTGGACATCCACACGAAGAGCCAAGGCGATGAAGCTGATAGACTCACTCATCACGCGTTCCACTTCGACTTCTGCCGCGCGTAGAGCAGCAGCAGCGAGAGCATGATGATGATGACGAAAAAGATGACCACGACCGCCGAGGCGTAGCCGATCTTGTAGAACTGGAAGGCCTGCAGATAGAGGAAGATATTCAGCGTCTCCGACGCCGTGCCCGGCCCGCCCTGCGTGATCACGAAGATCGTGTCGAAGGCCTTCAGCGCGTCGATGGTGCGGATCACGATCGCCACCATGATGAAGGGCCAGACCAGCGGCAGCGTGATGTGGCGGAACATGTGCCAGTCATTGGCACCGTCGATCAGCGCAGACTCGTAAGGCTCTCGCGGCAGCCCGGCCAATCCGCCGAGCACGATCAGCATGACCAGCGGCGTCCAGTGCCAGACCTCGACCAGGACCAGCGTCGGGATCACCGTCGAAGGTTCGTAGACCCAGCCGGACGGCCCGATGCCGACGAGCGAGAGCAGATAGTTCAGAACGCCGAGCTGCGGGTGGAACATCATCGTCCAGACCAGCGCGACAGCGACCGGCGTCGCCATCATCGGCATGACGAAGATCGTGCGCAGCAGGCCCCTGAACGGAAACTCGCGATGGAAGACCAGTGCCGCCGCGGTGCCGAACACGATCGGCAGCACCACCGCCAGCACGGTGAAATAGGCCGTATGCCCCATCGACTCGATGAAGCGCTGATCCTTCATCAGCTCGACGAAATTGCCGAGGCCGACGAACTCCACCCCACCGCCGATCTTCCAGTCCTGCCCCGACATGTAGAGCGTGAACAGCCAGGGGAAGACGATCACGGCCCCGATAACCAGCACCGCCGGCAGCGAGAACAGCCAATAGCGCGGCGTGAAATCCGCCGAGGCCGAAGCGGCGCCCGCAGGCGCCGGGCTGGCGAGATCGGCTGGCAGGGACGTGCTGGTCATGTGGTCTGCTTCACTTAAAACCCATCGTCATGCTCGCCCTTGTGGCGAGCATCCACGTCTTGAACACGGACCTCGGTCAGCGAAGACGTGGATGGTCGGGACAAGCCCGACCATGACGCTTCCTGCCTTGAGTTGCCTCAGCCCTGCTCGCTCTTGGCAAGCACCGGTGCGAAGGTTTCCGTCGCCTTCTTCAGCTCGGCCGCGACATCCGCCCCGCCGATCGCATTGGTCAGCGCCACGCCGAACACGTCGCGGAACTCGGTCACCGGCACGATCTGCGGCAGGCCGGCGCGCGCGACCTTGGCCGAGGCCAGCAGGCAATCGAAATACTGCTTGCCGAACTTCGACTGCGCGATCGTCTCGGTGTCGAGATAGGCCGAGGAGCGGCCCGGCGCACCGGCACCCGCCTTGAGCATGGCGATCTGGTTCTTCTTGTTGGTCATGAACTGCAGATAGAGCCAGGCCGCCTCCTTCTTAGAGGAGCCGCGCGAGATGCCCATGCCGTCGGCGAACATGCCGGCGTGATGCGCCTTCGGCCCCGGCGGCGTCACGCCATAGCCGACCTTGCCGACAATGCGCGACTTGGTCGGGTCCTCCAGCGGCGTGGCGAAGCCGATGCCGTCGAGCCACATCGCGGCGCGGCCCTGCATGAAGGTGGTCTGGCACTCGTTCCAGTTGAAGCCGACCTGGCCGACCGGCCCGGTCTCCTTGTTGAGCTTGCGATAGAGATCGGCCGCCCAGATCGCCTCCGGCGTGTCGGTCTGCAGCTTGCCGTCCGGCGAGGTCGTCTCCATGCCCTGCCCGAGCATCAGCGAGGTCCAGACCGGGACGTTGGCGTTCTTCAGGCCGCGCGAGACGAAGCCGGCGACGCCCTTCGCGGGATCGTGCAGCTTCTGCGCGACGGTGAACATCTCGTCCATCGTCTTCGGATAGGCCACGCCCTTCGCGTCGAAGAGCTCCTTGTTGTAGTAGACCATCCAGTAATCGACGAAGAACGGGATCGTATCGAGCGCCCCATCGGCCTGCCGCGCATAGGCGACCGGGCCGGCGCCGAAATCGGCGAAGTCGAAATCGGGCGCGGTCAGCGACGGGTTCTTGATGAAGGGCTCGAGATTCTCGAACCACTTGCCCTTGGCCGCCATCCGCTTCTGCACATGCAGCGAGATGCCGCTGACATCGAAGCTCGGCTTGCCCGAGGCGAACTCGATCACCGCCTTCTGGCGCTGCTGCTGCTCGGGCACCTGCTCGGCCGAGACCTTGATGCCGGTGAGCTCGGTGAACTCCTTCTCCGCGGCCTGCATCAGGTCGGAGCGCGGGTTCTTGACCAGCAGCACGTCGATCGACTGGCCGGAGAATTTCTTCCAGTCGAACGCCCCTTGCGCCTGCGCCTTGCGCAGCACGAAGGGCGAGGCGATCGCGGCGGCGCCACCGGCCAGCAGCACACGACGGGTCGGCTTGAGAATGCTATCGGTCATCGACGTCCTCCCCAGGACTTGAACACGGCCCGTTTCGGGCCCTTGATGGCGCGCGGAACACGAGGCGACATGCGCCTCCCGCATCCGTGATCGGGCTGGACGCTAATCTCCTTTCGGGCCGGTTGCAAGCTAACATGTTGGCGTGCACATAGTGTCGCCGCACCATGCCTCCCCGCCGCCGGATCCCCTGCGAGAGCCGCCCGTGACGAGCCCGCCCCGCATCGATTCCCACCAGCATTTCTGGCGGCTTGCCCGCGGCGACTATGGCTGGCTGACGCCGGCGCTGAAGCCGATCCATCGCGATTTCGAGCCCGCCGACCTCGCACCCCTGCTGGCGCAGCACGACATCGCCTCGACCATCCTCGTCCAGGCTGCCGCGACCGAAGCCGAGACGCATCATCTTCTCGCGCTCGCCGCCGCCACGCCCTTCGTTGCCGGGGTCGTCGGCTGGACCGATTTCGAGGCGCCCGACGCACCCGCCCGCATCGCCGCGCTCGCGGCCGATCCGCTACTCGTGGGCCTGCGCCCCATGGTGCAGGACATTCCTGATCCCGGCTGGCTCGCGCGCCCCACGCTCGCCCCCGCCTTCGCGGCACTCAGAGAGCACGGCCTCGTCTTCGACGCGCTGGTGAAGCCGCCGCAGATCCCCGCCCTCCTCAAGTTGCTGGAGCGCGAGACGGAACTGCCTGTCGTCATCGACCACGGCGCCAAGCCGGACCTGACCGGCGCCGATCTCTCCGCCTGGCGCGGCGGCATCGCGGCCTTGGCGGCGCGGCCGAACACGACCTGCAAGCTCTCCGGCCTCGTCACCGAAGCCGGCCCCGGCTGGCGCGAGGCGACGCTGGCGCCCGCCGTCGCCCAATTGCTGGCCTGTTTCGGGCCGGAGCGCCTGCTCTGGGGCAGCGACTGGCCGGTCGCGACGCTTGCCGCTGCTTACGATCAGTGGCTCGCCGCCGCCGAGCGCCTGACCGCGACGCTCAACGCCTCCGAGCGCGCCGCGATCTTCGGCGGCAACGCCGCCCGCATCTACCTGACGAAGAGGGGCCGCCGCCCGTCATGCTGAGACATCTCGACCCCGTCCTCTCCGCCGACCTGCTCTGGGTGCTCGCCGCGATGGGCCATGGCGACGACCTCGCGCTGGTCGACGCCAACCACCCCGCCGAAACCATCGCCAGCTCGACCACCAGCGGCCGCCTGATCCGCCTGCCCGGCCTGACGATGCAGCGCGCCGCCCGCGCCATCCTCTCGGTGCTGCCGATCGACGATTTCGAGCCCGAGCCTGTCAGGCGCATGGAAGTGGTCGGCGATGCCGCCGCGATTCCCGATGTGCAGCACGCGGTGCAGGCCGAGATCGACAAGGCGATCGGCCGCCCGGCACCGCTCGCGGGCATCGAGCGCTTCGCCTTCTACGATCAGGCGCGGCGGGCTTTCGCGGTGGTGCAGGTCGGCGATCCCCGGCCCTATGGCTGCTTCCTGCTGCGCAAGGGCGTCATCGCCGGCGAGCCGGGCTGAACCTCACGAACCCTTGGCGATGGCCTGCTTCAGGCGCGCGACGGCCTCCACCGCGCCGGACCGGACCGTGACCTCCAGCGTCGGCGCCTCGCGCTCGATCATTTCGATCAGCGTCTCGGGCGTGATCTCGGCCCGCTGCTGGGTGAGCTTCAGCACGGCATTGGCGATGATATTCGGCCAGAACGCCGCCCCGCCCTTGGCCAGCCCCTTGGCCTTGCGGCCTTCGAATTCCTGGGCGAGCTGTTCGGGGGTCTTGCGGGCCATGATGTCGTCACCTGTTTCGGATTAAGCCGCTGCCTATCACGAAATGCCGGCCTTTGCTGTGGCACCGGATACTTCCAAAAAGCGGATTCCGCTTTTCGGTCCGATGCACTAGCAGGAGCGGCGCCCGAGGCAGGCCTGTGATGCGGCCGCCCGTTCAGGACCAGACCATGCCCCGCCTCGCCTTGCTTGCCGCGCTCGCCGGCCTCCTCCTCGCCGCCCCGGCCGCCGCCCAGATCACCGACCGGGAGCTGAGCTGCGCCGACTGGCTGAAATCCGGCGGCCACCGAAAGAGCGAATACTCGGCCACTGTCACGGCAAAGATCAGGGCCTTCTGCGCCGCCAATCCGAAAATGAAGGCGATCGACGCCGAAATGACGATGACGGGGGATTGAGGGGCGCGGCGCACTCTCTTTCCTTCTCCCCTCGGGGGAGAAGGTGGCAGCGCGCAGCGCTGACGGATGAGGGTCGCCTTGCACCGGCGCGTGTCCTTCTCTCATCCGTCTGCTTCGCAGACACCTTCTCCCCCGAGGGGAGAAGGAACGCACGCCAAATGCCGCCCGCGTTGCCGCGTGCGTTGATCGATGAGGGGCAGCGGAGCGCCGCGAGGCGCGGGGGTATCGGGCCGCTTCCATTGAGCCAGGATGCGGCGCGGATGGATTGAGCCACCATCCGCACGCCCCGTGGCGCTCCGCTTGCCGGCGTTCTTAAGTCTCCGGGCCGCGCTTATACGGCAGGGCGGTTCGCTGACCTGCGAGCCTCGACACCAGTTCGGCAGAGACGCTTGCGCGATCTCCTTTGTCTCGTGCAGCGGATGATCCCGAAACGGGCTGAGCCGCTTTTCGGTCCGCTGCCGGCCTTGTCGCGTCTTCGGCCCCGCAGATGCGGTGCCGCCATGCCTTCCAGCGAGCTCCTCGCACAGGGGCCGTAGTACCCCCAGGGCGGTGCCCCGAAGCCTCCCGGGAGTGGGTCGTAACCCCACCCGCAGGCGCCGCCCCCGCCCCGCCAACGGCATACCTCCGGATGGCTGCCCCTCGGGGACGAGGTGGGGCGAGGATAGGCGCGGTGTGGGAGGGCGGGGATAAATATCAGTAAACACACCGCCTTCGCGCGCCCCTGACCAGCGCAGGGCCGCTAACGCGCGCTTAATGAGCTTTGATGTCGTTGTGAGAAGGTAGGAGCAATCCCAATTAGCACCGGGTACAAAAAAAGGCGCCCGACGACTAAGACGGACGCCAATTACGTGAGTTGTCGAAAATCTCAGCCCTTTGGGCGCCATTCTGGGTGCTGCCCTTGCCCTACGTTCCGGACTTCGGTCGTGGGAAACTGAACGGCCTCAGCACAATCCATAGCCCTAAGCCAAATGGCGTAGTAGTCAGAGCTTCTTTTCACCAACGATTCTACGGACTTAGTATTCCTTAGGCCAGCAGGACGAACTATAGATTTCGGTTGCATGGCTCTCTCCCCGTGAGCGAATCATCGTAGCAGAACGTAAAGGGCTCGTTAACGTGCAAAACGCACTTCAGAAGCTTGAGTTCCCAGAATTGTTCATCGGATTAGTTTCGCCAGTCGGCGTAGATATTCAGCAGACGATCGACTGTTTGTCGAAAGAATTCGTATCTAACGGATACAAAGTCTTCAAACTTAAAGTCACTGATTATTTTAAGAACATTAAAAGGGACACGAAACTATCTCTCGACCTGAAATCTAAAGACTCATACAACAGAATTGATAGCTATATAAATTTTGGAAACGCAGTTAGGGAGGAATTTAAAGACAATTCCATCTTAGCCGCTTATACTATATTTCGCATATTGAAACTCAGAGACACCGAGATTCAAAACAATTCAGAGATATCATACCAAAAAAGGGTTTATATTATTCATCAATTTAAACGAAAAGAAGAAATAGATTTACTTAGACAAGTGTATGGTAGATTATTCTATCAGATATCAGTTTATTCAAAAAAAGAATCAAGAGTAAGTTATTTATCAAAAAAACTGGCGCACGAGCGGAATACCGCCGATCAAGCCGAAACGCGGCCTTTGGCACTTTCACTTGTAGCACGAGACGAGAACGAAAAATATCATGAGCACGGGCAACGTGTAACAAAGATATTCCACGACGCCGATTTTATCGTTAATAACGACCTTGCCGGCAGGGACTCCGTCTCAAAACAGATTAATAGGTTCTCAGAGCTTCTTTTTTCTTCAAACTCAACATCTCCGACAAAACAAGAATACGCTATGTTTGTCGCAAAGGCCGCCGCGCTGCGGACCTTGGATTTGTCACGACAAGTCGGGGCAGCAATCTTTCGCTCGACCGGCGAAATAATATCAATGGGATCAAATGAGGTACCAAAGGCGCTGGGCGGAACCTATTGGTGCGACGAGCCTCCCTTTGATTCACGCGAGTACACGCGTCTCCAAGATTCGAACGACGCACGGAAAAAGGAAATTCTGCGGGAGATATATGATGCGTCCGACATTAGCACTCCCTTTGAGGAATACATCAATCTTCCAAAAATTAGCGAATCTCAATTCATGGACGCGCTCGAATATGGTCGAATAGTTCATGCGGAAATGTCTGCAATAAGCGACGCAGCACGACTCGGTTTAGCTTTAAAAAATTCAACCCTATACTGCACAACATTCCCTTGTCACATGTGCGCAAAGCACATTATCGCCGCTGGCATAGAGAAAGTGATATTCCTTGAACCGTACCCAAAAAGTCTTGCATCAGACCTTCACCTTGATTCAATCCAAGTCGAAGGTGAAAATAGAGGCGAGTTCGAAGAATACAACTCTGTAAAATTCGACCATTTTTACGGCGTGACGCCCAGAAGATATCGAGAATTATTTGAACGAAACAGCAGAAAGAAGAACGGGAAATTCGTCGAATATATATCCGACAATAAACGACCGAACGTGAATCTAATAGCCCCGTTCTACGTAGAATTGGAGAAACAAGTGGTCCGCGAAGGCTTAAAAGCGCTCAACGACCTTCGGGATGCGAAAGGCTTACGCCCAGTTTCTTAAAACCTTGACTCCCCACCCCCAGCGGCTCTACCCCCATCGACGGGACACGCCCCCCCAACGGGGCGCGCCCATCTGTAAGGATGGAGACATCGATGGCGAATACCGTTCCGGCCACGCGTCCGCGCGTGCCTAACTTCTCGTCCGGCCCTTGCGCCAAGCGCCCCGGCTGGGCCCTCAAGAACCTCTCCGACGCCCCGCTCGGCCGCTCTCACCGCGCCAAGATCGGCAAGGACAAGCTGAAAGCTGCGATCGACCTGACGCGCGAAGTGCTGCAGGTTCCCGCCGATTACCGCATCGGCATCGTGCCGGCCTCCGATACCGGCGCCGTCGAGATGGCGCTCTGGTCCCTGCTCGGCGCCCGCGGCGTCGACATGGTCAGCTGGGAAAGCTTCGGCGCCGGCTGGGTCACCGATGTCGTCAAGCAGCTCAAGCTCACTGACGTCCGCACCTTCGACGCCCCCTATGGCGAATTGCCGAACCTCAAGAAGGTCGACACGAAGAACCGCGACGTCGTCTTCACCTGGAACGGCACCACCTCGGGCGTGCGCGTCGTCGACGCGAGCTGGATCGCTGACGATCGCGAGGGGCTGACCATCTGCGACGCCACCTCCGCCGCCTTCGCCCAGCGCCTCGACTGGCAGAAGCTCGATGTCGTCACCTTCTCCTGGCAGAAGGTGCTCGGCGGCGAGGCCGCGCATGGCATGATCGTGCTCTCGCCCCGCGCCGTCGCCCGGCTCGAAAGCTACAAGCCGGCCTGGCCGCTGCCGAAGATCTTCCGCATGACCTCGGGCGGCAAGCTGATCGAGGGCATCTTCACCGGCGAGACCATCAACACCCCCTCCATGCTCGCGGTCGAGGACTATATCGACGCGCTGGAATGGGCCCGGAAGGTCGGCGGGCTCGACGGCCTGGTGAAGCGCGCCGACGGCAATGCCCGCGTCATCGCCAAGTTCGTGCGCGAGAACGACTGGATCGACTTCCTGGCCGTGAAGCCGAAGACGCGCTCCAACACGAGCGTGTGCCTGAAGTTCACCGACCCGGCGGTCACCGCCCTGCCGGCGGACGCGCAGGCGGCCTTCGCCAAGCAGGTCGTCTCGATCATCGAGAAGGCCGGCGCCGGCTACGATCTCGGCCATTACCGCGACGCCCCTCCCGGCCTCCGCATCTGGTGCGGCGCCACCGTCCAGTCGCGCGACGTGAAGGCGCTGCTGCCCTGGATCGCCTATGCCTTCGCCGAGGCCAAGGCGGCACTGGGCAAGAAGGCGGCGTAAGCGCGACCTAAGCCCCCTCTCCCCTCGGGGGAGAGGGTTGGGGTGAGGGCAACGCGACAGTCGCCGCTGGCCCTCGCCACCGCCAACGTTTTCGACCTGCGCTGCCCTCATCCGTCTCGGCTTCGCCGAGCCACCTTCTCCCCCGAGGGGAGAAGGAGAGCTGCGCCCCTCCCCCTTCTCAGCGCCAGACCGCTCCCTGTGCAGCGCGGCGCCAGCCGGAGCCTCCCATGCCCGCACCAAAGGTCCTGATTTCCGACGCCCTCTCCCCCGCCGCCGTCCAGATCTTCAAGGACCGCGGCATCGACGTGACCTTCGATCCGAACCTCGGCAAGGACAAGGACAAGCTCGCAGCGATCATCGGCGCGTATGACGGCCTCGCCATCCGCTCGGCCACCAAGGCGACCGCCAAGCTGCTGGAGCAGGCGACGAACCTGAAGGTCATCGGCCGCGCCGGCATCGGCGTGGACAATGTCGAGATCCCCGCCGCGACCGCGCGCGGCGTGATCGTGATGAACACGCCCTTCGGCAACTCGATCACCACCGCCGAGCACGCCATCGCCATGATGTTCGCGCTCGCCCGCCAGATCCCCGCGGCCGATACCTCGACCCAGGCCGGGAAGTGGGAAAAGAACCGCTTCATGGGCGTCGAGATCACGGCCAAGACGCTCGGCCTGATCGGCGCCGGCAATATCGGCTCGATCGTCGCCGAGCGCGCCATCGGCCTGAAGATGCGCGTTATCGCCTATGACCCCTATCTCTCGCCGGAACGCGCCGTCGCGCTCGGCGTCGAGAAGGTCGAGCTGGAAGACCTGCTGAAGCGCGCCGACTTCATCACGCTGCACGTACCCATGACCGAGAAGACCAAGAACATCCTCTCGGCCGAGAACCTCTCCAAGACCAAGAAGGGCGTGCGCATCATCAACTGCGCCCGCGGCGGCCTCGTCGACGAGCAGGCGCTGGCCGATCTGATCAAGTCCGGCCATGTCGCCGGCGCTGCCTTCGACGTGTTCTCGCAGGAGCCGGCCGAGACGAACCCGCTCTTCGGTCTGGAGAACGTCGTCTGCACGCCGCATCTCGGCGCCTCCACCAACGAGGCGCAGGAGAATGTCGCGCTGCAGGTCGCCGAGCAGATGAGCGACTACCTGTTGAAGGGCGCCATCACCAACGCGGTCAACTTCCCCTCGATCACCGCGGAAGAAGCGCCGCGCGTAAAACCTTTCGTCGATCTCGCCGAGAAGCTCGGCTCCTTCCTCGGCCAGCTCACCGAAGCCGCCGTCAAGGGCATCCGCATCGAGTATGAGGGTGCGGTCGCGAGCCTCAACCTCAAGGCGATCTCGGCTGCCGCCATCACCGGCGTGCTCAGGCCGTTCCTGCCCGAGATCAACATGGTCAATGCCGCGCTGATCGCGAAGGAGAAGGGCATCGTCGTCGAGGAGCTGACCCGCGAGGTCGCCGGCAATCTCGAAAGCGTCATCCGCATCGTCGTCGATGCCGAGGACATGCCGCGCCATGCCTCCGGTACCGTCTTCCATGACGGCAAGCCGCGCATCGTCGAGATCCGCGACATCCAGGTCGATGCCGAGTTCGCGCCGCACATGCTCTATGTCCGCAACGCCGACAAGCCGGGCTTCATCGGCCAGTTCGGCTCGCTGCTCGGCGGCGCCGGCGTCAATGTCGCGACCTTCGCGCTCGGCCGCGACAAGCCCGGCGGCGACGCGATCTGCTATGTCTCGGTCGACGAGCCGATCTCGGACGAACTGCTCGACAAGATCCACGCGATCCCGATGGTCAAACGCGCCCGGCGCCTGCGCTTCTGATCCGCCAGTCCGGCGCCCCAGCGCCGCCGCAATTCTCGTCCCCTGTGGTGCACGCCACAGGGGATTTCCATGTCTGCCCGCCTTCGCCTCGCCGCTGTTGCCCTCGCCTGCCTGACGGCCGTTCCGGCCCTCGCCGACTGGGACCGCGACAAGCTCGACAAGGCGATCGAAGGCATCGAGCAGGCCTCCAAGGGCCGGCTCGGCGTCGCGCTCATGGACCTGCGTGACCGCCAGCTCTGGTCGCATCGCGGCTCCGAGACCTTCCCGATGCAGAGCGTGTTCAAGCTGCCGCTGGCGGTCGCCGTGCTGCAGCAGGTCGAGGCCGGCAAGTTCAGGCTCGACCAGCCGATCACCGTCACCCGCAAGGATTTCTCGCTGTTCCACAGCCCGCTGGCCAAAGCCTTCAAGGGCGAGCGCAACGACTACCCGCTGCGCGAACTGATCCGCCTCGCGGCCGGCGAGAGCGACAATACCGCAGCTGACCTGCTCATGCGTGAGATCGGCGGGCCCCAGGTGGTGACCAAGATGCTGCGCGACGGCGGCGTCCAGGGCATGTCCATCGATCGCTACGAACGCCTGTTCCAGCCGGAGATCTACGGGCTCAAAGGCTTCGGCTGGGATGAGGTCGTCGACGAGAAGGCCTTCCGCGCCGAGCTCAAGGCGATGCGGCCGCGCCTGCGCATCGCCAACCTGTCGAATGCGTTGAAGGACAAGCGCGATGCCTCGACCCCGGAGGCGAGCGCGCAGTTCCTCGAGGCCTTGGCCAAGGGCAACTGGCTGCGCGACCCCGCCCACACCGCCTTCATCGAGAAGATCGTCGCGGAATCGAAGGTCGGCACCGACCGGCTCAAGGCCGGCCTGCCGGCAGGCACGCGCTTCGCCCATCGCACCGGGCTCGGCCTCACCACGGACGGAATCAACCACGCCACCAACGATATCGGCGTCGCAACGCTGCCGGATGGCCGCCGCTTCGTCATCGTGACCTATCTCGCCGGCTCGCGCGCCGATGCCGACGAGCGTACGGCGGCATTGGCGGAGGTGGCGCGGCTTGCGGTCTCCGCGCTGCGCTGAGGCCCTAGCGTCCCAGCCGCTCGGCGATGAAGATGCCGCCGAGCACCAGCGCCAGCGCCAATGCATGATAGAGCCCGAAGGGCTCGCCGATGATCAGCACGGCCAGGATCGGCGCGAAGACCGGCACGAGATTGACGAAGACGCCGGCCCGGCCGGGCCCGATCAGCTCGATCGCCCGCATGAAGGACAACTGCGAGACGATCGACGGGAAGATCACCGTGAAGGCGAGGATCAGCCAGCCCTGCGGCGTCGGGATATAGGAGCGGCCGAGCGCGATCTCGGTCGCGAGCAGCGGCAGCGAGGCCACGCAGGCGAAGCTCGCCATCGCCGTGAAGAAGACGAGGCCCGGCACCGGCGGCCGCTTGCGCACGCCGACCGTGAAGCCGGCATAGAGCACGCAGGCGATGATCATCAGCAGGTCGCCCGGCACGAAGCGGAAGGCCATGAGGCTATGGATGTCGCCCCGGCTCGCCGTGACCGCGACGCCGAGCAGCGTCACCGCGACGCCGATCCCCTGCATCAATGTGATCTTCGTGCGGAACACCAGGAAGGCGCCCATCAGCACGAAGACCGGGATCGAGCCCTGCAAGATGCCGATATTGATCGCGCTGGTCGAATAGGCCGCGAGATACATCAACGTGTTGAAGGTGGTGAAGCCGAGCGTGCCGAGCACGGCGATGAGCCGCCAATGCGCGCGCAGAACCGGCCAATGCGTGCGCAACTGGTCTCGCAGCAGCCAGGGCATGATCGCGCAGACCGCCACCCAGCGCAGCGAGGTCAGCATCATCGGCGAGATGTTGTCGACGGCGAGCCGGCTCGCCACGGCGTTGCCGCCCCACATCAAAGTGGTCAACACCATCAGCAGATAGGCATTGCCCCAGGCGCGTTGCAGCCAGGTCTGGGTAGGGTGCACGTTTCCGCCCTGTTGCGAGAAAGGGCTCATGCAATACCCTTGCGTGTACCCGGCTCATATGAGATCGGGCGCACACCTGCCCGTCGCCCTGCGCATCCCTTGCGGAACATCCCGATGATCGAAACCAGCGCCCGCCCGCTCCGCCTGCTCTTCGTCGACGGTAACATGCGCGACACTCGCGAAGGCCTGCGCCAGTCCTATGGCATGGCCTATGGCGAGGCCTATGCGGCCGAGATCGCGGCGTTCGAACCCGGCATCGTCTCCGATATCTGCCTGCCGGCCGACGAGGGCGCGAACCTCCCCGACGGCGAAGGGCTCGAATCCTATGACGGCATCTTCCTGACCGGCTCGGCTCTGCACATCTACGACACCGCCCCGCCGGTGACCCGCCAGATCGACCTGATGCGTGCGATCTATGCCAGCGGCACGCCCTGCTTCGGCTCCTGCTGGGGCATCCAGGTCGGCTCCGTCGCGGCCGGCGGCACGGTCACCGCCAACCCGAAGGGCCGCGAGACCGGCTTCGCCCGCAGGATCGCGCCGACCGAGGTCGGCAGGAACCACGCGCTGCTCGCCAGCCGCCCGGCCGCCTTCGATGCCCCCGCGATCCATCTCGACACCATCGCCCTGCCGGCGCATGGCACGACGATCCTCGCTTCCAATGCCTACAGCCAGGTCCAGGCCGCGGAGATCAAGCATAATGGCGGCACCTTCTGGGGCGTGCAGTACCACCCCGAATTCTCGCTGAAGCAGATCGTCGCGATCCTCGATCGCCGCGTGCCGCTGATGATCAAGGAAGGCTTCCGCAAGGACGAGGCTTCCGCGAAAGCCTGGCTCGACGACATGCTGACGCTCGATGCCGAGCCGAACCGGCAGGATCTCGCCTGGGCGCATGGCCTCGACCGCGAGGTGCTCGACGCCGAGCGCCGCGTCACCGAGCTTCGCAACTTCATGGAGCATCGCGTCAAGCCGCATGCCAGCGCCCGCAGCCGCGCCTGAGCCGTCCGTCTCGCGCCATCACGATCCACGCCGACGCCGACACGAAAGCTTTGGCACCACGCGGGTCATCCCGGGCTTGACCCGGGATCCATGCCAGAGCGCTTCCGGCGAAGGTTCCGGCATGGATCCCGGATCTCCGCTTCGCTCTGTCCGGGATGACCCGCCTCTTGTCGGCAAGCGACGTATCCGTAGCCTTGCCATCCGGTTCTCTAGTGGCTAGCTAGGCACCGCGAGGCCACGACCTCCCCCAACCTGGGACATGTGCCGGGACGACCCGGCAAACCATGGGGGACCCGCTATGGCGTGGCTCTATCTGTTTTCCGCCGGCATTCTCGAGATCGTCTGGGCTTTCACCATGAAGCAGTCGGACGGCTTCACGCGCCCGGTGCCGACCGCGATCACCATCGTCACGATGATCGGCAGCTTCGCCCTGCTCTCGCTGGCGATGCGCTCGCTGCCGCTCGGCACGGCCTATACGATCTGGACCGGCATCGGCGCGGTCGGCGCCTTCATCGTCGGCGTCACCGTGCTCGGCGAGGCACTGACGCCGATGCGGATCGCGGCAGCGACGCTGATCGTCTCCGGCCTCGTCATGATGAAGCTCTCGGCGAGCTGACGGCGGCAGCCTAGGCAGGCCCTGCCGCTCCTGCGAATGCAGGATGTTTCGCAAACCCGCCCCGCCTATCCGCATTCCGGCCCAATTCCGCCTTGGACACGCCGAATTCGGCAGTGTCTATCACGGTGACGTGATTGCGATCTGGAGGGGATGATTTCGATGCGAAGCCATATTGCCGCCGCCCTGATTCTGGCACCCGGCCTCGCCGCCGCGGCCGAGACTGAATTGTCGAGCCGGATCGACCGCGTCACGGTCTTTCCGGACGGAGCGGTGGTGACACGCCTCGGCAAGACCAATCTGCTGCAAGGCGCCTCGCAGATCGTGCTCCGTGGCCTGCCGGCGACGATCGACCCCGCTTCGATCCGCGTCGAAGGCAAGGGCGACGGCACCTTCTCGGTCGGCGCGGTCGATGTCCGTATCACCCCCGGCGACGCCAGGCCCGTGCTGGACACGGTGCTGGAAGAAAAGCTCAGGACGCTGCGCGACGAGAAGGAGAAGCTCTCCGGCCAGATCGGCGCGATCGAATCGAAGCGCGCCACGATCGAGCGCTTCGCACAGGTCGGCCCCGACAAGCTCGGCCCTGACGGCAAGGCCCTGCCCGTCGCCGATTGGCCGGCAGTGTTCGAGGCGATCGGCACCGCGCTGGTCAAGGTCCAGGACGAATTGCGCGGCACCCGCAACCGCCTCTCCGATGTCGAGGCCGAGATCGCGGCGCTGGAGCGCGCGCGCCCGCAAGCCGGCCGCCCCGGCGCGCCGAAGCGCGACATTGCCATCGCCGTCGAGGCGCCGCAGCCGGTCGCGGCCGAGTTCACCGTGACCTATCGCGTCACCGGCGCGAACTGGACGCCGACCTACGAGGCCCGCCTGACGACGACCGGCGAGAAGCCGGAAATCGCCCTGACGCGCCGCGCCGAAATCCGCCAGCGCAGCGGCGAAGCCTGGGACGATGTTGCGCTCACGCTCTCGACCACGCGCTCGACGGGGGGCACCCGCGCACCCGACCTCACCCCGATGCAGGTCGCCTTCTTCGAGCCGCAGATCATGGCCGAGGCCCGTGCGCGGGCCCAGGCCTTGGCGCGTAAAGCGGAAGCGGAGAAGGCGGCTCCGGCCTCGGCGCTGCAGCGCCGGGCGGCAGGCATGGCCGTCCCGGCAGCGCCTGCACCCGAAGACAGCCTCGCCAAGCCGGTCATTGCGGCGGATGTCACTGAGGCCGCGATCGAAGCCGGCGCCTATCAGGCCAATTTCCAGGTGCCCGGCCGCGCCACGATCCCGCAGGACGGCAATTCCAAAACGGTGACGCTGACCCAGCGCAAGGCCGAGGCGACGCTCGCCGCGCGCACCGTGCCGGAGCTGGAGCAGAAGGCCTATCTGGAGGCCGGCTTCACGCATGACGAGGAGGCGCCGCTGCTCGCCGGCCGCATCGCGCTGCATCGCGACGGCACCTATGTCGGCATGGGCCAGTTCAATCTCGTCGCGCCCGGCGACAAGGTCGAGCTAGGCTTCGGCGCCGACGACCGGATCAAGGTCTCGTTCGCGCCGGTGAAGCGCCGCGAGAACGAGCCGAGCTGGCTCGGCCAGACCCGCACCGATCTGCGCGAATTCCGCACGGTGGTGAAGAGCCTGCACGCCAAGCCGGTCAAGGTCACCGTACTGGAGCGCATCCCCTTCTCGGAGAGCAGCGGGATCACGGTCGAGACCATCGCCGCCCAGACCACGCCGCCGACCGAGAAGCAGGTCGGCGACCGGCGCGGCGTCGCCTCATGGACCTTCGATCTCGCCGCAGGCGCCGAGAAGGAGATCAAGCTCGCCTACCGCATCAAATGGCCGGGCGACCGCGAACTCTCGTACGAGGAGCAGCCGCTGCCGGGGAAGTGAGCCGGAGGCTTTCGCCTCAGAGCGTCAGACCCATCTCGATCTCGCGCTTGCGGCCGAGATCGTTCATCCAGGTCCGGAATTGCGGCTGCGCCTCGATCTGGTGGGCGTAGTGCCGCCGCAGCGCCTGGGTGAGCCGGCCGCCACGGCCGAGCTGCTCGTCGGCGAAGCCGATCATCACCGAATTCGGCCAGGCCTGCGGCCGAATCTCGCGCAGGCGCGCAAACAGCGCATCCTCGTCCTCGGCCGCATCGGCTTGCGCCATCAGCGTCATCATCGCCGCCGTCGAGCGCGAGATGCCCATATGGCAATGCACCAGCAGATGACCCTTCACGCGGCCCGTCGCCGTCTCGCGCAGGCCCTCGCCGAAGCCGATGATCTCGCCGACATGCTCAGGCGTCGGCATGATCTGGCCGGGGCGCGGATCGATGATGTCGTGGAAGCGCAGCGTGACGCGATGATGCTCGCCATAGGTCCCGAAGGCCTCGATCTCGGCCCGGTCAGGATCGAGCACGGAGAGCACATGCGTCACCTCGCGGGCGCTGTTGCCGGGCAGTTCATCGATGCCGCAGATCGTCAGGGTCGAGATAGACAGGGTCTTCATGGCGCGCCTCCGCTGCGGAGCCAGCCGCTTACCGCTGCTGCGCCGGCTACACAACCGCCGGGAATGACGGGCTGCCCTGCATGATTGCAGCCGGCCCCGGAGGGCCGGCCGCGATGCTCGTCATCAGGCGGCCTTGGCCTGTCCGAGCTCCTGATCGACGACGCCGACCCAGTAGCGCACGCCGTCCGGGATGATCGCGTCGTTGAAATCGTAGATCGGCGTATGCAGGCCGGCAGAGCTGCCGTCCGGATTGACGCCGTTGCCGATGAACATGAAGGCGCCGGGTCGCGCCAGCATCATCTCGGCGAAATCCTCGCCGCCCGTGCTTGGCGCAAGCTTGTCCTCGACGCGCTCGGCACCGACCGCCGCGCTCGCCGCAGCGACGCCGACAGTGACCTGCTCGGCCGCGTTGATCAGCGGGCTGGTGCCACGACGGTAGAAGGCTTCAGCTTTGCAGCCCCAGGCCTGGGCGGTCGCCGCCGCGAGCTCGACGATGCGGCGCTCGACGATGTCGCGCACCTCAAGCGAGTAGGTGCGAGCCGTGCCGCCAATGACGAGCTCGGACGGAATGACGTTCGAGGCGTTGACGTCGCCGCCATGGATGAAGCCGACGCTGATCACCGCCGTGTCGAGCGGGGCGACGTTGCGGCCGATGATGCCCTGCAGGCCAAGCACGAAATGCGCCTGGGCATAGGTGATGTCGGTGGAGAGATGCGGTTGCGAGCCGCCATGGCCGCCCACACCGCGGAAGGTGACCTTCCAGCTATCGGCCGCCGCCAGGAACGGGCCGACATTGATGCCAAAACTCGAGGCCGGCATGCCGGGCACGTTGTGCAGGCCGTAGATCGCATCGCAGGGGAAGCGCTCGAACAGTTTGTCGGCGAGCATCGCATTGGCGCCGCCGCGGCCTTCCTCGGCCGGCTGGAAGATCAGGTTGACGGTGCCGGCGAAGTCGCGGTTCTCGGCGAGATAGCGCCCGGCCGCGAGCAGCATCGTGGTATGCCCGTCATGACCGCAGGCATGCATCCGGCCCGGATTCTTCGAGGAATAGGGCAGGTTCGTCGTCTCATCGAGCGCCAGACAATCCATATCGGCGCGCAGGCCCACGGCCCGGCCGGGCTTGTTGCCGCGGATTACGCCGACGACCCCGGTCTTGCCGACATTCTCGGTGACCTCGACGCCCCACTCACGCAGCTTGTCGGCGACGAGCTTGGCGGTGCGGACCTCTTCGAGGCCGAGTTCGGGATGCTCATGGATGTCGCGGCGGATCGCGGTGAAGGCGGCGTGATGCTGGTCGAGCCAGGCGTCGAGCTTGGTCATGATCGGTGTCTTCCCCTCTCCTGCGGCATCGGGAACGTGAGCTCAGACGGTGTCCCGATCCGCTCCATGGCGTAGAATTCTTCGAAATACGTCGAACGTCTCGGTCAGTTGCCCCCGCCCGAAACAGCGCGCCAGCCGGAGCGAAGCCCGGATCGGCCCCCATGTGGAACGGCTGGGAATGGTGCTGGTCTCCGGTCGCTCGGAGCGACCGGAGACGTAGAGATACCTAGCGCTACTCTGCCGCGACGGCGCGCAGGCCTTGCCCGAGTTCCTGATCGACGACGCCGACCCAGTAGCGCACGCCGTCCGGGATGATCGCGTCATTGAAGTCGTAGAGCGGCGTGTGCAGGCCGACGAAGGAGCCGTCCGGATTGACGCCGTTGCCGATGCGCATGAAGGCGCCCGGACGGACCAGCATCATCTCGGCGAAGTCCTCGCCGCCCGTGCCCGGACGAAGCTGGCCGTTGACGTTCTCGGCACCGACGGCCGCCGTCGCCGCCGCGACCGCGACCGCTACCTGCTCGGCCTCGTTGATCAACGGGCTGGTGCCGCGATGGTAATAGGCCTCGGCCTTGCAGCCCCAGGCTTGCGCGGTGGCTGCCGCCAGCTCGGCGATGCGCCGCTCGACGGTATCGCGCACTTCCATGGAATAGGTCCGCGCCGTGCCGCCGATGACGAGCTCGGACGGAATGACGTTCGAGGCGTTGACGTCGCCGCCATGGATGAAGCCGACGCTGATCACCGCCGTGTCGAGCGGGGGAACGTTGCGGCCGACGATGCCTTGCAGGCCGAGCACGAAATGCGCCTGGGCATAGGTGATGTCGGTCGAGCGATGCGGCTGCGAGCCGCCATGGCCGCCGACGCCGTGGAAGGTGACCTTCCAGAAATCAGCCGCCGCCAGGAACGGGCCGACCGTGGTGCCGAAGGTGCCGGGCGCCATGCCGGGCGTGTTGTGCAGGCCGTAGATCGCGTCGCAGGGGAAACGCTCGAACAGCTTGTCCGCGAGCATGGCGTTGGCGCCGCCGCGGCCTTCCTCGGCCGGCTGGAAGATCAGGTTGACGGTACCGGCGAAGTCGCGGTTCTCGGCGAGATAGCGCGCCGCCGCGAGCAGCATCGTGGTGTGCCCGTCATGGCCGCAGGCATGCATCCGGCCCGGATTCTTCGAGGAATAAGGCAGGTTCGTCGTCTCATCGAGCGCCAGACAATCCATGTCGGCGCGCAGGCCCACGGCCCGGCCCGGCCTGTTGCCGCGGATCACGCCGACGACGCCGGTCTTGCCGACGTTCTCGGTGACCTCGACACCCCACTCGCGCAGCTTGTCGGCGACGAGCTTGGCCGTACGGACCTCTTCGAGGCCGAGTTCGGGATGCTCATGGATGTCGCGGCGGATCGCGGTGAAGGCGGCGTGATGCTGGTCGAGCCAGGCGTCGAGCTTCGTCATGGTCGGTGAAATCCCCTCTCCTGTGGCCGGCGCGCGGCATGGCCCCTCCAGTGCCGCCTGCTGGCCCATAGCCCTTACGCCCGATTGTGGCAGCATCACTGCGCAGATGCTGCAGGGCCGCCATGCTCCGGCAGTTTATCCAGCCAAATCGCGGCCCGGACTGCCGGAAAACTTGACCTGCGGGCCGTGTTGGCCCATGAGGGCTTGCAAGGACCTGCCCCGAAACCCCGGCCTTGCGCCGGGGTTTTGCATTTGCGCGGGCCGCTTGCACAAGGCAACGCGGTAACAGCAGGGACACCTCGCTCATGGCGAATGTTGTGGTGGTCGGCGCCCAGTGGGGCGACGAGGGCAAGGGCAAGATCGTCGACTGGCTTTCCAGCCAGGCCGATGTGGTCGTCAGGTTCCAGGGCGGTCATAATGCCGGCCATACGCTGGTCATCGATGGCGTCGTCTACAAGCTCTCGCTGCTGCCTTCCGGCATCGTCCGCCCCGGCAAGCTCTCGGTCATCGGCAACGGCGTCGTCGTCGATCCCTGGCACCTCGTCGAGGAAATCGCCAAGCTGCGCGCGCAAGGGGTAGCGATCACCCCCGACAACCTGCGCATCGCCGACAACGCGACGCTGATCCTGCCGCTGCATCGCGAGCTCGACCATTTCCGCGAGACCTCGAATGCCGGCATGAAGATCGGCACCACCAAGCGCGGCATCGGCCCGGCCTATGAGGACAAGGTCGGCCGCCGCGCCATCCGCGTCATCGATCTCAAGGACGAGGCCCTGCTCGAGGCCAAGATCGAGCGCCTGCTCGCCCATCACAACGCGCTGCGCCGCGGCCTCGGCATCGGCGAGGTCGACGGCAAGGAGCTGCTCGGCCAGCTCAAGGCGATCGCAGCCGAGGTGCTGCCTTACGCCACCTCGGTCTGGGCGCTGCTCGATGCCGAGCGCCGCGCCGGCAAGCGCATCCTGTTCGAGGGCGCACAGGGTGCGCTGCTCGATGTCGACCACGGCACCTATCCCTTCGTCACCTCCTCGAACATCGTCGCCGGCCAGGCCGCGACCGGCTCCGGCATGGGCCCCTCCGCGGTCGGCTATGTGCTGGGCATCGCCAAGGCCTACACCACCCGCGTCGGCGAGGGTCCCTTCCCGACCGAGCTCTTCGACGAAATCGGCGAGCTGATCGGCACCAAGGGCAAGGAATTCGGCGTGGTCACCGGCCGCAAGCGCCGCTGCGGCTGGTTCGATGCCTGCCTCGTGCGCCAGACGGTCAAGACCTCCGGCATCGACGGCATCGCGCTGACCAAGCTCGACATCCTCGACGGCTTCAAGGAGATCAAGGTCTGCGTCGGCTACAAGCTCGACGGCCAGATCCTCGAACACCTGCCGGCCGGCCAGAACGACCAGGCCCGCGTCGAGCCGATCTACGAGACGATCGAAGGCTGGGAGGGCTCCACCGCCAATGCCCGCTCCTGGGCCGATCTTCCGGCGCAGGCGATCAAGTATGTCCGCCGCATCGAGGAGCTGATCGGCGCCACCGTCGCCGTGCTCTCGACCAGCCCCGAGCGCGACGATACGATCCTCGTCCATAATCCTTTCGAGGGTTGACGGCAGGCTTCATCAGCGACAAGTGAGGCCAATGGCCGACTTCTATCCGATCCTGGCGCGTGCGGTCGCCGGGCTGCCTGAAACCTCCCCGGAGGCCCGGCGCGCCATCTACGATCGGGCGCGGACGGCGCTCGTCGCGCAGTTGCGCAGCCTCGACCCGCCCTTGAGCGAGGCCGAGATCATGCGCGAGCGCCTCGCGCTCGACGAGGCCGTCGCCCGGATCGAGGCGGATTACGACGAGGCGCCCGCCCCGCCGCCGGCATCGGACGGCCCGGTGATCCGCACCGTCGAGAACCCGACCCTGCCGATCCGCCCGCCGATGCCGAAGAAGGCGCCGGAATTCGCGCCGCTGCCCGCCGCCGCCGGACAGGATGACGGCGCCCCCCTGCCCGAGCCGGCCGAGCCGCAGGCCGCCCGGCCGCGCGTGCAGCCGCCGCGCGAACGACGGGTCAAGCCCGGCCATATCCGTTCCGCCGTCGTCGGTGGTGTCGTCGCGGTTGCCGTCGCAGCCATCGCTGCCACCGCTATCTATGTCCACAAGCTCCGGCCCCAGGACACGTCGCGCCCGAACGGCGAGACCGCGCAGCGGGCACAAGGCCCCCAGCCCGAGAACGGCGGCAAGATCGCCGAGCGTGCCGGCGAACCCGGCACGCCCCAGCAGAACCGCCCTGCGGGGAACCAGCAGGGCAGCGCCCCCGGCATCCCCGTGCCGCAGCCCGGCGGCGAGATCGCGGTCGCCCAGCGCGCCGTGCTCTTCGTCGAGGTCCCCGAGACCCCGCAGCAGCCGCAGACCTCGAGCGGCCGCGTGTTCTGGCGCCTCGACAGCGAGAGCGCCGGCCAGGGCCGGCCGATCGAGACCATCGTGCGCGCGACGGTCGAAATTCCCGATGTCGGCCTGAGCCTGGACTTCACCATCCGCCGCAACACCGATTCGGCTTTCCCGGCCTCGCACATCATCGGCTTGCGCTTCACCAGCACGGGCGACCCGGCCTCCCAGGCCGTCAAGGAAGTCGGTGTTCCCCAGTTCAAGACCGCGGAGGGTGAGCGCGGCGCGCCGCTCTCGGCGATCAACTCGGCGCTGGGCGACAATCTCTTCGTGGCAGCCTTGTCGAACGTGCCGGTCGAGGTCGAGCGCAATGTCGACCTCATCCTCAGCCGCGCCTGGATCGACGTGCCCGTGCGCTTCGCCTCGGGCCGGCGCGGCATCATCACCTTCGAGAAGGGCGTCTCCGGCAGCCAGACGCTCGCCGACGCCTTCGGCCGCTGGCGGTAAGAGGCTGCGCGCCGGACACAGTCTTTTCCAGAGACGCGCAGATTGCGCGGGGAACCCTCTACTGTAAGGAGAGGGGATCCCGCGCCCTTCGTCAGCTCTTCCGTTCGGCCGCGAAACGCGCCGCGGCCCGGAGCGTATCCGCCTCCGGGCCGAAGCCCGCCAGGGCCTCCACGGCCTCCGCGCACAGCCGATCGCGCTCGCGCTTGGCACCGTCGAGGCCGAGCGCGCCGACCAGCGTGCCCTTGCCCTTGTCGGCGTCCTTGGCCGTCGCCTTGCCCATCTGCGCGGCATCCGATTCGACGTCGAGGATGTCGTCGGCGATCTGGAAGGTCGCGCCCAGGGCCCGGCCATAGCGGCCGAGCGCGGCCAGCGCCGCCGCATCCGCGCCGCCCAGCCTGCCGCCGATCTCGACGCTCGCCGCCAGCAGCGCCCCGGTCTTCATCGCCTGGAGCCTGCGGATTTCCGCTTCCGGAAGCGCGCCACGAACCGCCTCGAAGCGCCCTTCGGCGGCGAGGTCGAGCATCTGCCCGCCGACCATGCCGCCGAGACCGGAGGCCCGCGCGAGGCTTGTCACCAGCGCCGCGCGCACCGCGCCGGATTCATGCGTCGCCTCGTCCGCCAGAACCTCGAAGGCGAGCGTCAGCAGCGCATCGCCGGCCAGAATCGCGGTCGCCTCGTCGAAAGCCTTGTGCACGGTCGGCCGGCCGCGGCGCAGGTCGTCATCGTCCATCGCCGGCAGGTCGTCATGCACCAGCGAATAGCAGTGCAGCAGCTCGACGGCCGCGCCTGCGCGTCGTGCCCGCTCGGCTGGAACACCGAGAAACCTTGCCGTCTCGACCGTCAGGAAGGGCCGCAGCCGCTTGCCGCCGCCGAGGGCGCCATGCCGCATCGCCGCGACCAGACGCGCCGGTCGAGCGAGTTCGCCCGGAACTGCGGCATCGGACAGCAGGGCCTCCAGCAGCGCCTCGATGGCGGCTGCATTCTGCGCCAGCCGGGCATCGAGATCGCCGGGGTTGGCAGAAAGAGGGACGGAACTCATGCGCAGGTCTCGCGTTCGCTGCCGGAAGGGGGGCCTTGCCGGACGTTCGTCGCATCGTCAAGCTGCGCCGCCTCGGGCCGGGGCCATGATGGCCGGGCCGATCGAACCGTAGCGAGGGTGAAGCAAGGTGCTGGGTAGGATTCTCGGCCTGTGCTTCCGGCTCGCCATCTGGCTGCTCCTGATCCTCGCCGCAGCCATCGTGCTCTATCGCTTCGTCCCCGTACCCTCGACCCTGATGCTCGGTCGCTGGTTGGTGCTCAGGCCCGTCGAGCGCGACTGGGTACCGCTGGACCAGATCTCCCCGCATCTCGTCAGGGCCGTCATCGCCTCCGAGGATCAGCGCTTCTGCAGCCATGGCGGCGTCGACTGGGTCGAGCTCAACAAGGTGCTGGAGAACGACGACGGGCCGAGCCGCGGCGCCTCGACCCTCACCATGCAGACCGCCAAGAACGTCTTTCTCTGGCCGGGCCGCTCCTACATCCGCAAGGGGCTGGAGCTTCCCCTCGCCATGGCGATCGACCTCGTCTGGGGCAAGCCGCGCGTGATGGAGGTCTATCTCAACGTCGCCGAATGGGGCGAAGGCCTGTTCGGAGCCGAGGCCGCGGCGCAGCGCTATTTCCGCAAATCCGCCTCCCGGCTGACCCCCGCCGAGGCGGCGCGACTCGCCGGCGCACTGCCCAACCCGCTGCTGCGCAATCCCGCCAAGCCGAATCGGGCGCTGCAATCCGCCGCCGGCCGCAGCCTGCGCCAACTCGGCCAGCTCGGATCGCTCGGCGATTGCGCCCTGCCCGGCTGATCGGCAGGATCTCGGGCGCCATCCGCCATGCCGGCGAAGAATTCCGGATTCGGCACTAGCCATCCGCGCCCTGACGGTGTAAGGCCAACGCCTCACGAGATTGATCCGTCGCCGTGGCGGATGCGTGGCCTTGGGCCAGCGTCCGGGCGGTGGCATGATGGAGAAGTAGAATGGCCGTTCCGAAGAGAAAGACGTCGCCGTCGAAGCGTGGCATGCGCCGCTCGGCCGATGCCCTGAAGCAGCCCACCTATATCGAGGACAAGAACTCGGGTGAACTGCGCCGTCCGCACCATGTCGACCTGAAGAGCGGCATGTATCGCGGCCGTCAGGTGCTGAAGGTCAAGACCGACGCCTGAGGCGTCCTGGTTTTTGGCGCCGGCAGCGATGCCGGCTTGCCGATGCGAGATTGGAACCGGCCGCAAGGCCGGTTTTTCTTTGCCTCAGCCCCGCGCCGATTGCAGGCGGGGCTTTCCGGCCGGCGCGACAAGCCGTGCCGCCGCCCGGTAGAAGCTGGCCGCCGCTTGCGGGCTCGCCCGACCTCTCCGGGCGAAGGGGCCGATCTCCGCCCGCGCCGCAGCCGCCTGCAGGAGCACCAGCGCGGATGCGTTGGCATCGGCGGCATTCCGTTGGGTCGAGCTTCCGGCTTCGGCCATGTCTCACTCCGGCACAGGTCAATTGTGACGGAGTTCTTGTTGCAAGGCGGCGGCCAGCCTTAACGCAGCGTTAATCAGAAATACCGCATCGTTTCGAAGCACTTCCCATCTCATGGACAGGGTGACGAAGCACCAGAACGGGGCTCCGCAGCCGTCCTCTAGAGGCCGACCGATGCCCTCCCCGTCGATCTTCAGCTTCCAGAATGGCGGCCCGGTTGATCCCCGCAGCATCCTCTCTTCGATCGGCGAAGTGGTCTATGGCTGGGACATCCAGGCCGACACGCTGAGCTGGGGGCCGAATGCCCGCGAGGTTCTCGGCGCGATTCCCGAACAGGCGATGCAGCGCGGCCTCGCTTTTGCCGGCCTGGTCGAGCCCGGCAGCGGCCCGAGTCGCTACGACGCGATCTTCTGCTCCAGCGAGCATGACAGCGGCGAAGGCGTCATCTACCGCACCCGCTACGCGATCGATCTCGCCGGCCGCAAGATGTGGGCCGAGGATACCGGCCGCTGGTTCGCCGGCAGCGACGGCTATCCTGCGAGCGCGCGCGGCGTGCTCAGGCTCGAACGCGCCGCCCGCCCCGACGAACTCGAGCAGTTCGGCAGCGAGCTCTGCGACCGTCCCGCCCTGGTCGAACGAATCGGCCTGGCCCTGAACGAGCATCTTCCGGCGGAGCGGCCGGTCGTCGTGCTCGTCGCGGCGATCGACGAACTCGCCCGTCTCAACGACGATTTCGGCCATGAGGCCACCGACGAGATCATCGGCACCGTCCATGAACGCCTGCGCTCGGTGACGCGCCGGCGCGACCATCTCGTCCGCTATGCCGGCAACAGCTTCGCGATTCTCCTCGTCGGCTGCCCGCCCGAGCAGGTCGAGCCCGCCGCCCGCCGCTTCATCAAGGTCGTCGCCCAATCGGCAATCGAAACCAGCCGCGGCATCACGCTGGTGCGTCTGCGCGTCGGCGCCGCCAGCGCGCCCGAGCTCAGCTCCCATGGCGGGACGCTGCTGGCCGCCGCGGAAGGCGCGCTGGCGAGCGCGCGGGCCGGCGCCGTCGACACCGCCGTCATGGCTAAGCCGCAGTCGCGGCGCAGCCCCGGCAACGAGCAGACCGGCTTCGACGTCCAGGCCATCGCCGCCCTGAACGACCGCCGCGTGCGCCTGGCCCTGCAGCCCATCGTCCGGACGGCTTCGCGCGAGATCGCTTTCCACGAGGCGCTGTTGCGCGTCGGCCAGGGCGAGACCGGCCTCTACTTCGCCTCAGCCGAGCTCATCCCGATGCTGGAACGGCGCGGCCTTGTCAGGCTGTTCGACCAGCGCGTGCTGGATCTCGCGATCGAGATGCTCGGTGCCGATCCGAACCTCTCCCTCTCGGTGAACGTCTCGCCGCGCTCCCTCAACGACCCCGAATGGTTCGACGCCTTCGTCGCCTGCACGGCCGCCGCGCGCGACAAGGCCTCGCGCCTCATCGTCGAGATCACGGAAACCGCGACGATCGAGAATCCCGACCGCATCGCCAAATTGCTCGGGCGCATCAAGGAGCAGGGCGCGCGCGTCGCTATCGACGATTTCGGCGCCGGCCATACCTCGCTGCGGCACCTGCGTGCCTTCCCGATCGACATCCTCAAGATCGACGGCGCCTTCACGCAGAATCTGCGCCGCTCGACCGACGACCGCTTCTATGTTCGCACGCTGGTCGAGCTCGCCAGCCATCTCGGCGTCGAGACGGTCGCCGAATGGGTCGATGACGAGATGCAGGCGAGCATGCTGCGCGACTGGGGCGTCACCTATCTGCAGGGCCATCTTGTCGGCCGGGCGGAAGTTGTCGAGCCGTCGCAGGTCGCGCCGCGCCGGTTGGCGCTCGGCTGAGGCAGGCGTCGTTCTCATAGAGGAAGCGGCTGGTTTATGGGCCGCTCCCGACCCGTAGCCAAACGAGCTCACCCTAGCGAGAAAGGGAGGCGGGTTCCGACGACTTCAGGCCTCGCCCGCGAAGACCTATGCGGAGTGCCTGAGCTCGCGGGAGAAAACGCGACCGCCGCCACTCTCCTTGGCCTGGTACATAGCAGCATCCGCTGCACTGATCAGAGCGCTTGCGTCGACGGACCGGGACTGCACGCCGGCGATCCCGATGCTGACTGTGACAGGCATCTCGTCGGGCCCGCCGAAACGATGGCGGACGCTGCTGCAGATTCGCTCTGCCACGTCTCGCGCGACCTTGACCGTCGCGCCATCGAGCACAATGACGAATTCGTCGCCGCCGAGTCGGGCCGCCAGGTCATGCGCACGAATGTGCCTCCTGATGATGCCCGCGATCTCCTGCAGCGCATGATCGCCCCGCACATGCCCGTAGGTGTCGTTGATCGCCTTGAACTTGTCGACATCGAGGAGAAGCAAGGTGAGCCGCGTTCCACCGCCTTGCGTGTAACCGACGGCGGACAGGCTTTCCTCGAAACCGCGACGGTTCGCGAGCCCCGTGAGCGGGTCGGTCCGGGAGGTCAGGCGCTCTCTCGATTCTGCGAGGATTCGCTTGTCTTCGCGGGCCAGCAAGGAGCCGACGAGGAGACTGCCGGAAAGATTGGACACGATGACGACAAGGCCGCCTGTCCTGAGAACGTCCAAGGCGAGGTGCCATGGCAGGACGAACAGGCTCAAGATGGACACGTTGATGAGCAGGCCGAGCAAGATCGTATCGGTGAAGCGCAATGCGCCCAAGCGCCGGCCTACGCGCCAGCGCCACGCGAGGGCCGCCGCGGAGGTCAGGGTCATTCCAAGAAGGCCAGCGACGAGGCCGCTTCCACCCGTCGGTATGCGTATCGCGAAACCGAAGGCCAGCGTCACGGCTGCGCCAGCCGGCCCCAGCAGAAAGCTCGCGAGACCGATGAGTATGTTCCTGCCGTCGATCTGAATACCTGGGCTGATCTGCAACGGGTCAAGCATCGTGAGCACGACGCCAACTCCGAAAATGGCAGCGAGAACGACGTTCCTGGTCCAGCCATTGCCCTTGTAGAGACGAACCACCTCCGAATAGAGGAGCGTGACCAGAGCCGCTATGCCGGCCTGGTCGGCAACGGCATGGGCGAGATTGGCACCGTCGACCATCAACTCCCTCGACCCCGCAGAAGCTGCTACGACGCGCCCCCCGCACGTCCTCGATTGATCCTGTACGAAGTCAATTGATCACATGTTGCCGCGCATTCCCGCAAGCCCGGCGGGAATTGGCCCTTCGGACCTGCTCCACCCGGCGCGCCGGCTACCCACCCAACAAAAAACCGCGCCCTCGTTCCCCGAGAGCGCGGCTCAATTTGGTCAGGGTCGTCTCAGCGCGAGCGTGACAGCTTGTCCAGCCGCTCGCGCATCTCGCTGAGCTCGCGCTTGAGATCGCCGAGATCGCCGCTGGCCGCTTCCGCCGCAGGCTTCGCGCCGGCCGCAGCCTCCTGCTTCGCCTGCGCCGCCGCGGTGAACGGGTTGAACAGCCGGAAGGCTTCCTGGAACATCTGCATGTTCGCCCGCGTCTGGGCCTGGATGGCGTCGAGCGGGTTGCCGCCGAAGGCCGAGCCACCGAAGGCCTTGGTCATCTGCTCGCGGAACTTGCTCTGCTCCTGCGTGAGGTTCTCCATCGAGAACTCCAGATAGCGCGGCACCAGGGCCTGCATGCTGTCGCCGTAGAAGCGGATGAGCTGACGCAGGAAGGCGATCGGGAGCAGGTTCTGCCCGTCCTTGGCCTCCTCGTCGAAGATGATCTGCGCCAGCACCGAGCGGGTGATGTCTTCCCCGGACTTGGCGTCGTAGACCACGAAATCCTCGCCCGAGCGCACGAGCCCGGCGAGATCCTCCAGGGTTACGTAGGAGCTCGTGCCCGTATGATAGAGACGCCGATTGGCGTATTTCTTGATGACGGTCGGTTCTTTGTCGCTAGCCATCGGTCCTGCTTGACGTTGATCCGCGGCCGTCGGTGGTTCCGACGTGCTCGGCGAAACGGTCTCCCATGGTCAGACGATAGCCTGTCGGTGCTGCACCGCAAGCTCTTTGAGCGGGCGCTGCAAAAAACCGTCGAAGCCCCTGCACCGGCAGGGATACGCCCTCCCTTGCGTCACTCCGTCGACGGCAGCCCGGTCAATTTCGCCTCTCGCCCGTCTTGACGGCGCCGCAGCAGGCTTCGAAGGTGACGGGGAGCGGTTGAGCCGGCGGGAGCGGCGCAACCGTAACAACAAAGCGAGGATACCTCTCATGGCAGATTCGGATATCGTGATCGTTGGCGCTGCGCGCACGGCGGTCGGCGCCTTCAGCGGCGCTTTTGCCAATACTCCCGCCCATGATCTCGGCGCCGTCGCGATCAAGGAAGCGCTGCGCCGCGCCAAGGTCGAGGCCGCCGAGGTCGACGAGGTCGTGCTGGGCCAGGTGCTCGCCGCCGGTCAGGGCCAGAACCCGGCCCGCCAGGCTGCGATGGCCGCCGGCATCCCGCAGGAGAAGACTGCCTGGGGCCTCAACCAGCTCTGTGGCTCGGGCCTGCGCACCGTCGCCATCGGCCTGCAGCAGATCGCCAATGGCGATGCCAACGTCATCGTCGCCGGCGGCATGGAATCGATGTCGCTCGCTCCGCACGCCTCCTATATGCGTGCCGGCACCAAGATGGGCGACGTCAAGTTCGTCGACACCATGATCAAGGACGGCCTCTGGGATGCCTTCCACGGCTACCACATGGGCACGACCGCCGAGAACGTCGCGACCAAGTACCAGATCAGCCGCGAGGAGCAGGACCGCTTCGCCGTCGCCTCGCAGAACAAGGCCGAGGCCGCACAGAAGGCCGGCCGGTTCAAGGACGAGATCGCCCCGGTCACGATCTCGACCCGCAAGGGCGACATCGTCGTCGACAGCGACGAGTATCCGCGCCATGGCGCGACGCTGGAAGCCATGGCCAAGCTGCGCCCCGCCTTCTCGAAGGACGGCACGGTGACCGCCGGCAATGCGTCCGGCATCAATGACGGCGCCGCCGCGCTCGTCATCATGACCGCCAAGGAAGCCGCCCGCCGCGGCCTGACCCCGCTCGCCCGCATCGCCTCCTGGGCGACGGCCGGCGTCGACCCGCAGATCATGGGCACCGGCCCGATCCCCTCGACCCGCAAGGCGCTCGAGAAGGCTGGCTGGAAGGTCGGCGATCTCGATCTCGTCGAGGCCAACGAGGCCTTCGCGGCGCAGGCGCTCGCGGTCAACAAGGACCTCGGCTGGAACCCGGACATCGTCAACGTCAATGGCGGTGCGATCGCGATCGGCCACCCGATCGGCGCGTCCGGCGCCCGCGTGCTGGTGACGCTGTTGCACGAGATGGCCAAGCGCGACGCCAAGAAGGGCCTCGCCACGCTCTGCATCGGCGGCGGCATGGGCGTCGCCATGGCCGTGGAGCGCTGAGACAAGCGCCTCACAACCCATGGCGAAGCGTACCACGCTCTACCGCTATCTCACCGGCCCCGATGACGCCTCCTTCTGTCATCGGGTTTCCGAAGCGCTGAGCCTCGGCTGGTCGCTCTACGGCCAGCCCACCCTGACCTTCGACGCGGTCCAGGGCCGTGTCATCTGTGGCCAGGCCATCATCAAGGACGTGGACGCGGATTACGCGCCCACCCTGAAACTATCTGAACAATAACGGCGGCAAGCCGGAGCATCGGACCGAAAAGTGGAATGCATTTTTCGGGTCAATCCGATGCTGAAACAAAGAACTGGATCGCCAATTCGCGTCTGCAAGAACGCACAACGATCTGGACCGATCACTGAAAGGGAGACTGGCCTATGGCGAAGGTGGCATTGGTTACGGGCGGTTCGCGCGGTATCGGCGCGGCGATCTCGAAGGGTCTGAAGGCGGCCGGCTACAGCGTCGCCGCGAGCTATGCCGGCAATGACGAAGCTGCCGCCAAATTCACCGCTGAGACCGGGATCAAGACCTATAAATGGGACGTCTCGGACTATGATTCCTGCGTCGCCGGCATCGCCAAGGTCGAGGCCGATCTCGGGCCGGTCGACGTGCTCGTCAACAATGCCGGCATCACCAAGGACGGCATGTTCCACAAGATGACCAAGGAACAGTGGGACGCGGTGATCAACACCAATCTGAACTCGCTGTTCAACATGACCCGCCCGGTCTGGGAGGGGATGCGCGCCCGCAAGTTCGGCCGCGTCATCTGCATCTCCTCGATCAACGGCCAGAAGGGCCAGATGGGGCAGGTCAACTATTCCGCCGCCAAGGCCGGCGATATCGGCTTCGTCAAGGCGCTGGCCCAGGAAGGCGCGCGCGCCGGCATCACGGTGAACGCGATCTGCCCCGGCTATATCGCGACCGAGATGGTCAAGGCGATCGATCCGGCCGTGATCGAGAAGTCGATCCTGCCGCATATCCCGGTTGGCCGCCTCGGCGAGCCCGAGGAGATCGCGCGCGCCGTGGTGTTCCTGGCCAGCGACGATGCCGGCTTCATCACCGGCTCCACTCTCTCCGCCAATGGCGGCCAGTACATGGCCTGAGCGGGCCAGCTGCGCCTGATCGAGCGTTTCGGGACCGCCGCCTGGCAACGGGCGGCGGTTCTGCTTTTCGGTCAGGCCATGACGGGCCGAGGCGTGCCGTCACTTTCCGTCGCCTCCGGTGTCTGCGTGATCGCCGGATTGAGCGGATCGATCACCTCGAAGGGCCGCTCGACCTTGTCCGGCGCCTCGCGCATCCGCATGCGCAAGCCGGCGAAACTCGCGAGCACTAGCGCGATCGCCGCCATGAAGTAGAGCAGCCCGTCGATGTCGAAACGCGCCATGATGCCGGCCCCGACCAGAGGCCCGAGCGCCGAGCCGAAGCCGCTGACCAGGATCAGTCGCCCGCTGACCGCGACCACCCGGTCGGCCGGCATCCGATCGAGCGCATGGGCGACGCAGACCGGATAGAGCGTCGACATGAAGCCGCCGAGCAGCGCCGCCACCGGCAGCACCGCGAGGAGCGAGCGCGGCATCGCCACCAGCAGGATCACGGCGGCCGCATAGCCGACCGCCAGTCCCGCCAGCACGAGGCGGCGGTCGTTACGATCCGACAGGCGCCCGACCGGCACCTGGAAGGCGAGCCCGCCCAACACTGCGACCAGCATGAACAGCGCGATCGTCTGCTGCGGCGCGCCATTGCTGAGCATCCAGGCCGGCACCAGTGCGTAGAAGGCGCTGGTCACGATGCCGCTGACCACGCAGCCGACGACGGAGATCGGGGCCTGCCGGGACAGCTCGCCGTAGCGCAGCTTCGCCTCGGGCTTGAGGCCGGGCGCTTCCGCCCGCGTCGTGCTGACCATGACCAGCGCCAGCGCGAAGAGCGCGATGACGACCTGAAACGCTCCTGCCGCCTGGATCGTGAGCCCGGCGACGGCGAGCTGGCCGATCGCCAGCGCGACGAAGGTCCCGACCATATAGGTCGAGAAGATGCGACCGCGCTGGTCCGGCATCGCCTTGGCGTTGAGCCAGCTCTCCGTCGTGACGAAGAGCCCGACGCAACCGATGCCGATCACCACCCGGCAGGCCGCCCAGATCAGCGCCGAGGTCCAGAGCGGCATCAGCGCGGTCGCGACCACCACCAGCCCGGCGAAGGCCGTATAGGCGCGTATATGGCCGACACGCTGGATCACCCCGCCGCTCGACACGGCGCCGATGGTGAAGCCGACGAAATAGGCGCTGAGCACGATGCCGGTCGCGGCCGGGCCGAAATCCTCGAGCGTCAGCCGCAAGGACAGGAAGGTGTTGAAGAAGCCGTTCGCGAGCTGCACCAGGCTGGTCGCGGCGATCAGCGTTCCGATCTGAAGCAGCATCGGCCAATCCCTGCGCGGCGGCCGACTATGGTCGGCCCGATCGGCACAGGGCTAGACGGCGAATGTGGGCTCAATGCGTCGAGCCTGCCCGGGAGGGCTCAGCCCTGCCGCGTACCCTTCGGCAGCAGGAAGGTCAGCAGGCCGAAGGCCGGCAGCCAGGCGCAGATCTTGAACACCTCGATGATGCCGATCTTGTCGGCGAGCAGGCCGATGCCGGCCGCCGCGACGCCGCCGAGCCCGAAGGACAGGCCGTAGAACAACCCGCCGACGAGGCCGACCCGGTGCGGCACGAGGTCGATCGCGTAGATCAGGATCGCCGAGAAGGCGCTCGACATGATGAAGGAGACGACGATGCTGAGCACGCCGGTCCAGAACAGATCGGCATGGGGCAGCATCAGCGCGAAGGGCAGCGAGCCCAGGATCGACAGCCAGATCACCCGGTCGCGGCCGATCCGGTCACCGATCATGCCGCCGACGATCACGCCGATGGCACCGACCACGAGATAGAGGAACAGCATGATCTGCGAGAGCTGGATCTCGATGCCGAAGCGCTCGATCAGGTAGAAGGTGTAGTAGGAGGTGAAGGCAGCCGTGTAGCCGTTCTTCGAGATCAGCAGCATGACCAGCACCGCCATCGCCAGCAGCACGCGCCCGCGCGGCAGGCCGTGGCTCGCGCTTTCCTCGACATGCACCGACGACGACTTCTGCTCGCGCCGCATCGCCGAATAGCGCGCGCCGAGCCAGCCCATCACCAGCATCGCCACCAGCACCACGCCGGAGAACCAGGACAGGCTCGCCTGCCCGCGCGGCATCACCACGGCGGCAGCCAGCAGCGGGCCGACGGAATAGCCGATATGGCCACCGACCTGGAACACGCCCTGCGCCAGCCCCTGCCGTCCGGCCGCGGCATGGCGCGCCATGCGCGTCGCCTCCGGATGGAACACCGCCGAACCCAGCCCGATCAGCCCCGCCGCGAGCAGCACCATGGCGTAGCTATGGGCGAAGGAGAGCATCAAGAGGCCCGCCAGCGTCGAGCACATGCCGGCGACCATCGCATAGGGCCAGGGCTTGCGGTCGGTGACGAAGCCGAGGATCGGCTGCAGCAGCGACGAGGTCACCTGGAAGGCGAGCGTGATCAAGCCGATCTGCACGAAATCGAGCTGATAGTTCTCCTTGAACAGCGGATAGAGCGCCGGGATCATCGACTGGACGAGGTCGTTCAGCAGATGCGCGACGCTGAGCGCTGCCAGAACCGGCATCAGCGGACGGCGAGTGGCGGATTGCAGCGGGATCGTGGTCATAATTCAGGCAATGACCTTGCTTTTGTTTGCGGTCAACGGGGGCGAGAGCATGACGCCTATGGCTGCAAGGCTGAGTTGCAATGCAGCATCGGGCTCAGGCGCAGCTAACCTCATCGGCAAGCCCCATGAAACCTGCTATCGCCGCACGGATTTCACCCTGGCATCCTCATGACCGCACGCACCGCGACCCTCATCGGCTTCTGCGCCATCCTGCTCTGGTCGACGCTCGCGCTGTTCACGGCGATGTCGGGCCGCGTCCCGCCCTTCCAGCTCGTCGCCATGACCTTCATCATCGGCGGCCTGCTGATCCTCGCGATCACGGTTTTGCGCGGGCAGCTCTCGCGCATCCGCCCGACGCCGGCCTCCTTCGCGCTCGGGCTCTACGGCCCGTTCGGCGACACCGCGCTCTACTATGCCGCGGTGAAGACCGCTCCGGCGGCCGAGGCGAACCTGATCCATTACCTCTGGCCGCTCCTGATCGTCCTTTTCGCCGCCTTGCTGCCGGGCGCCGGCCTCAAGCCTCGCCATCTCGTCGGCGCGCTGATCGGGCTGGTGGCGACCGGCCTTCTGGTGTCCGGCGGTCTCGGCAACGGCGGCGGGCTGGCGCTCGGCCATGTGCTGGCCGCGCTCGGCGCTTTCGTCTGGGCGAGCTATTCGGTGGCCTCGCGCCGCTTCGCCAATGTGCCGTCCGAGAGCCTCTGCGTGACGATGCTGGGCTGCGCCGTGCCGGCGCTGGCCTGCCATCTCGCCTTCGAGACCACGCTCTGCTCGCTGACCGCGACCGAATGGGGCGGCGTTCTCGGTCTCGGCCTCGGCTCGATCGGGCTCGCTTTCGTCGTCTGGGATATCGGCATGAAGCAGGGCGACGTCGCGCTGCTCGGCGTCGCCTCCTATGCCGCGCCGGTGCTCTCGACGCTGATCCTCGTGCTGTTCGGCTATGCCCCGGCGAGCTGGCTTCTCGCAGCGTCCTGCGCGCTCATCGTGGTCGGGGCGCTGGTGGCGAGTGGGGGTGGGCGGAAGGGCTAGAATCTCAAGCGATGACACGCTTCGTCATGGTCGGGCTTGTCCCGACCATCCACGTCTTCCTTTGTCGAGGGCGGTGTTCAGGACGTGGATGCTCGCCACAAGGGCGAGCATGACGGCCGTGCGGCTCGCTCAATTCCGCCGTAGCAGCCGCTCCAGATAATCCAGCTCTTCCGTCGGCCTCAGGGGATCGCCGAGCCGCTTGCGCAGCTCCTCCAGGATGCGCCGCGCCCGCTGGGTCGCGCTCTCGTCGGCGCCGGGCACCTTGACCCGGCCATCAGCCCAGTCGCGCTGGCGCTGCGGCCGGCCGAGCGGGTCCTCGCTGCCGCGCTGCTGCGCCGAGGGCCGGCCCTGCTGGCGGCCATCCGGCTCGCCATAGGCCTGTCCCTCGCCTTCGCCCTCGCCGGGCTGGCCCTGCATCTGCTGAGCGAGGTTCTGCCCGCCCTTGCGCAAGGCTTCGAGCGCGCGGCCCTGAGCGTCTAGGGCGCCCTCGCCCTGGCCCTGACCGAGCTGGCCTTCGGCCTCGCGCATCGCATCCTCGGCCTCGTCGAGCTCGCCGTTCTGCGGCGCGCCCATGCCGCGCATCCGGCGCTGCAGATCCTGCAAGCGCTCGCGCAAGGCCTGCTGGCGCTGCGAGAGGCCCTGCCCCTGGCCGTTCTGGCCCTGCATGCCCTCGCCGCCTTCGCCGTCCTCACCCTGTTCGCCGGGCTGTTGCCCCGGCTGCTGGCCCTGTTGGCCGCGTTGCCCTTGCTGACCTTGCTGGCGCTGGCCGGGACGCGCCTGCTGCTGGCCGGGGCGCTGGCCGCGCTGGGTCTGGCCCTGCCCCTGCTGGCGGCGCTGCTCGTTCTGATAGGTCTCGTCGCGCAGGTTCTGCTGGTCGCGCGTCATCCGGTCGAGATCGCCGAGCGCCTGGTTCATCTCGCGCTGGCGCGGGTCCTGCTGGCCGGGGCGCGCCATCTGGAGATTGTTGAGCATCCGGTTGAGCTCTTCCATCAGACGCTGCGCCTCGGCCATGTCGCCGCGCTTCGAGAGTTCCTCGATGCGGTCGAGCATGTTCTGCAGGTCGCGCGGCGTCACCGTCCTGAAATTCTCGGGCAGGCGGGCCTGGTCGCGATCGCCGTTCTGCTGTTGCTGGCGCATCATCTGCTCGGCGAGCTGGCGCATGAAATTGTCCATGGCCCGGCGCATCTCGTCAGTGAGCTTCTTGATCTCCTCTTCGGAAGCGCCGCGTTCGAGCGCCTGCTGCAGGTTCTCCTGCGCCTGCCGCAGCGCCCGCTCGGCATCGGACATGTCGCCGTCCTCAAGCTGGAGCGCCATCGCCCACATCAGCTCGGAGACCTCGCGCAAGGCGTCGTCGCCGGCGGCGCGGCGCAGGCGCTCGGTCAGCATCCGCATGCCCAGATAGACACCGGGCTCCTTCATGAAGAGACCGGGCTCGATCATCAGCGCATCCATAGCGAGCTGCACCCTGGAGCGGTCCTCGACATCCATCACGAGCTTGCGGCGCTGTTCGACCAAGGCCTTAGCCAGCGGCTTGGTGAAGGTACGCTGCGGCAGCACGACCTCGAGCGGCTCGCTGCGGCCTTCCTGCCCGGCATCGTCCCGGGCGATCAGCACCATCCTGACCTTGGCGCCGGCCCAGGGATGGGCGGAGAAATCGACCGTGCTCTTGTTCTCGTCCTCACCCGAGGCGGAGGACGGCACGGCAAGGCTCTGCTTCGGTGGCTCGACCAGCGAACGACCGCCCTTGGCCGCGTCCGGGCGCGAGACATTCACCTCGATCGAGGCGATGCCGTAATCATCCTTGGCCTTGTAGGTGATGCCCAAGCCGCCCGATTGCGCGCCGGTCACCGGCTTCGGCGGATCGGTGAAGGCGATGGTCGGCGGCTGGTCGGCGACCGAGGTGATGTTGAGCGTGGTGCCGGGTGCGCCGCTGCCGGTGAGCTTCAACGTGCCGTTGCCGGCGAGCGTGAAGCGCTTCTCCAGAACCGCCTGCTGCGGCCCGGCCGGCTGGGCCGGCTTTGCGGGCGCGGCCTTCGCCCGGGCATCCTTGCCCTCGCCCTCCTTGGCCTCGGGCTTGATCAGGTCGAGCCGGCCGGTCGTGGCGACGTCCATGCTCGTCTTGCCGGCGATGCGCACGACGATGACCGATTTCTCGGGCGCGCTCAGATTCGGGCTCGCCAGCTTGGCGAAGTCGATCAGGATCGGCGGCAGGCGCGTATAGGCCGGCGGATCGATCCAGGCGTCGATCCGGGTCGAGGCGGCGATGGCGGAAGGCCCCTTCCAGTCGAAGGCGGCGGAGAGGCGCTGCGTGACCTCAGGGCCCGCGACGAAGAAGCCTGTGATGGCGGCGAGCAGCGGCACCGCGCGCAACGCCCGCCGGTCATGGCCTGCCATGCGCGGCTGCGGCGGCTGCACCCGCAAGGCGGCGACCTGCCGGCTCTGGCGCTCGACATGCAGCTTCCAGAGGGCCTGCGAAACCGGATCGGCCGAGCCGATCGCGAGATTGTCCTCCAGCGAGGACGCCGGGCGATGGCCGTCGGCGAAGGAGCGGTCGAGCCGCGTCAGCGCATCGCGATGCGTCGGCAGGACGAGGCGAGCGACATGCCAGAGGCTCGCGGCGAAGGCGGCAGCAAAGGCGAGCACGCCGACGATCCGCCCATACCAGGGCAGATGCGTCCACAGCCCGAACCAGGATACAGCAAGGAAGGCGAGGACGACGCTAAGCGGCAGCCAGAGCCGCGGCCAGAGCCGCTCCCAGCCGAGCGAGAGGCGCGAGGCCAGCGCGAGACGGCTGAGCCGCAGCCGGATGCCGTCGATCGTGTCGGGCGCCTTGCGGCGCTCTGCCTCGCTCATGCCATCGCTCCGGGCAGCCCCCATTCCTGTCTGAACTCGCCTGACCCAGTCAGGCTAGCACGCGAATGTGGCATTGCCAGCGCGAAGAGGCGCCAACGCACAGCGCTCCGCCTTTCGTGAACGGAGCGGTGCTGGGTGGGACCGATCAGGCGAACCAGCCGGGCAGCTTGTCCGTACCGATGAGCTCCTCATAGCTCTGGCGCGGCCGCGTCACGGCATACTGGTCGCCCTTGACCATGACCTCGGCCACCAGCAGGCGCTGGTTATAGGTCGAGGACATCGAGGCGCCATAGGCACCGGCCGTCATGAAGGCGACGAGGTCGTTCTGGCGGAGCTGCGGCAGTTGGCGCCCGGTGGTGAAGGTGTCGCCCGATTCGCAGATCGGGCCGACGACGTCGTAGGCCAGCTCCGGCCCGCCGATCGCCGGCTCCGCCACCGGCCAGATCTCGTGATAGGCCTCGTACATCGCCGGGCGGACGAGGTCGTTCATCGCGGCATCGACCACGAGGAACTGCTTGGTCGGGCGTGGATTGAGATGCAGCACCCGCGTCAGCAGGATGCCGGCATTGCCGACAATCAGGCGGCCGGGCTCGAAACCGAGCTCGACATCGAGCCCCTTGGTCACCTTGGCGACCATCTCGGCATAGGCCTCGATCAGCCCCGGCCCGTAGTCGAACGTCTTCGGGATATCGTAGGGGATGCCGAGTCCGCCGCCGAGATCGAGCCGGTCGACGCGGTGGCCCTCAGCCCTGAGGTCGCCGAGCAGCGCGACCATCTTGGTGTAGGCCGCCTCGAAAGCGTCGATCTCGCGGATCTGGCTGCCGATATGGACCGCGAGGCCCATGATCCGCACGCCCGGCATGTTGGCCGCGCGCGAGTACAGCCGGCCGACCTCCTCGAAGGAGACACCGAACTTGTTCTCGGAGGAGCCGGTCGTGATCTTGGCATGGCCGCCGGCGCCGATATCCGGATTGACTCGGAACACCGCTTCCTGCCGCTTGCCGAGCTGGCTTGCGACCTTGGAGAGCAGGTCGAGCTCGCTCTCGCTCTCGATATTGACCTGGTAGAGTCCGGCCTCGACCGCGAAGCGCAGTTCCTGCTCGCTCTTGCCGACGCCGGAGAACACGATCTTCTCGGGCGGGATGCCGGCGGCGAGCGCCTTGCGTACCTCGCCTTCGGAGACGGTATCGATGCCGGCGCCGAGCGCGCCCAGCGTCTTCAGCACGCCGAGATTGCCGTTCGCCTTCATGGCGTAGAAGACATGGGCCTTGCCGGCGGGCGCGGTCGTCTTCATCGCCGCCTCGAACAGCTTGTAATGCCGCTCGATCGTCGCGCTCGAATAGACATAGACCGGCGTGCCGACCTCGGCTGCGATGCGCTGGAGATCGACGCCCTCGGCATGGAGCGAGCCGTCGCGATAGGCGAAATGATGCATGGGATGAGCTCGCAGTCAGGCTAGGCAGGCGTCAGTCTCGGGCGGAGCGAAGCGCGCACCTGAGCCCGACGCAGGGTATGAATGTCGCGACGGCGCCGGCCGTCACATCAGCGAATCGAGGACGAAGGGCTTGTCCGGTACGGTGATCGCCTTGTTGGCCTTGGGCGGCTTCGCCAGCACGGAGGCCGAGCCCAGCGAGGCCGGATCGTTCTCTTTCGCGCCGATCTGGTCGTCAGGCAGGTCGATGGCGCCGGTCGCATTGGGCGGCGCCTCCAGCGGCCCCTTGCGCCCGCAGGCGGCGAGCGCAACAGCCAGCAGGCCGACGACCAGCAAGGTGCGGCCGAGTTTCAGGCGGGAATCAAGCACGAAAACGAACCCTCGGGCGAAACGTGGCGGGACCTTAGCGGAGGATGCGGCGGAGCGCGAGCGCTTGTGACTGCCCCTCTGTCATTCCGGGGCTTCGCGTAGCGAAGAGCCCGGAACCCACGACTGAGTGAGACATCTATTGTCCGTTGCAGGCGGCTCGCCCAGTCGTGGGTTCCGGGTTCGCGCCTACGGCGCGCCCCGGAATGACAACCGTGAGTCGCGACGGTCAGATGTCGACAGGCTCTAGCCCTTCGCGAGCTGCTTCAGCCAGCGCCTTGCCTGCTTGCGGACATTGGCCGGGGCCGTGCCGCCATAGCTGACGCGGCTCTTCACCGACTGGTCGACGCCGAGCACGGCGAAGACGGCCTCGGTGATCTGAGGTTCGACGGCCTGCATCTCGGCAAGCGAGAGCTTCTCCAGGCCGACCTTCTTCTCCGAGGCGATGCCGACGAGGCGCCCGGTCACATGATGCGCGTCACGGAACGGCATCTTCAGGACGCGCACCAGCCAGTCGGCGAGATCGGTCGCCGTGGCGTAGCCGAGGCCGGCGGCCTTCTTCATCACCTTGAGGTCGGGCTGCATGTCGCGGACCATGCCGGCGGTAGCGGCAAGGCAGAGCGACAGCGTCTGCAACGCGTCGAACGTGCCTTCCTTGTCCTCCTGCATGTCCTTCGAATAGGTCAGCGGCAGGCCCTTCATCATGGTCAGCAGGGCCTGCAGCGCACCGAAGACACGGCCCGCCTTGCCGCGCACCAGCTCGGCCGCATCGGGGTTGCGCTTCTGCGGCATGATCGACGACCCCGTCGAGAAGGCATCCGAGAGCCGGACGAAGCCGAACTGCGGCGTCGACCACAGCACGATCTCCTCGGCAAAGCGCGACAGATGCATCGCACAGATCGAGGCGGCCGAAAGCGTCTCCAGCACGAAATCGCGATCCGAGACCGAATCGAGCGAGTTGGCCGTCGGCCGGTCGAAGCCGAGCGCCTTCGCCGTCATGTGCCGGTCGATCGGGAAGGAGGTGCCAGCAAGCGCGGCAGCGCCAAGCGGGCATTCGTTGAGGCGGGCGCGGGCATCGCGGATGCGGCTGCGGTCGCGGCCGAGCATCTCGACATAGGCGAGCAGGTGATGGCCGAAGGTGACCGGCTGCGCCGACTGGAGATGGGTGAAGCCCGGCATCACCGCGCCGGCATAGGTGTCCGCCTTCTCGGCCATGGCGAGCTGGAGGTCGGCCATCTGGCCGTCGATCTCGTCGAGCGTGTCGCGCACCCACAGCCGCATATCGGTCGCGACCTGGTCGTTGCGCGAGCGGGCGGTGTGCAGGCGGCCGGCGGCGAGGCCGATCTTGTCCTTGAGGTTCGACTCGACGTTCATATGGACGTCTTCGAGCGCTCGAGAGAACGTGAACGCGCCGCTCTCGATCTCGCCCTCGACCTTTTTCAGGCCGGCGATGATCGTCGCAACATCCTCCTTGGTCAGGATGCCGGTCTCGGCCAGCATGGCCGCATGCGCCAGCGAGCCGCGGATGTCCTGGCGCCAGAGCTTCTGGTCGAAATCGATGGAGGCGTTGATTTCCTCCATGATGGCGTCGGGACCTGTGGCGAAACGCCCACCCCACATGCGATTGCTCACGACGGTCTTTCCTGCTTTTGAGGACGCATAATGACGTCTGGAAAAAAGATCGGACTGGCCCTCGGGGTCGTGGCGGCGCTCGGCCTCGCTGGCGTAGCGGCCTTCTACTCCGTCAAGGGCGATGCCGGCAACGGATCATGCAGCGCGGCAAGCGCGGCGGTCGCGCGCATGAAGCCGCTGGTCAAGGGCGAGGTCGCGGCGGTCGAACTGCGCACGCGACCGCAGCCGGCCCCGGCGCTCGCCTTCATAGGGCCCGACGGCCAGCCGACGACGCTGGCAGCGCTGAAGGGCAAGACGCTGCTGGTCAATCTCTGGGCGACCTGGTGCGCGCCCTGTCTGAAGGAAATGCCCTCGCTCGACGCGCTCCAGAAGGAGATGGGCGGGCCGGATTTCGCGGTCGTCGCGATCAATATCGACACCCGCAATCTCGACAAGCCGAAGACCTGGCTTGCCGATAACAAGATCGCCGCCCTGCCCTTCTACGCCGATCCGCAGGCCGCGACCTTCCAGGTCCTGCGCGCGGCCCACAAGGTCGAGGGCATGCCGGTCAGCCTGATCGTCGACAAGGCCGGCTGCGAGCTCGGCATCATCCAGGGGCCGGCCGACTGGGCGAGTACTGAGGCAAAGGCGCTGATGAAGGCCGCCATCGGCCGCTGACCCGGCCTGCGCCCGCCCGCTCAGCCCCGCGCGCCCGCCGCTGCGGCGGTGAACGCGGCCGCGGGGCGGTCGGCGCGTCCTTCCACACGCAATGGCGGCGCCTTGCCCTGCTTGTCCTCGCCCATGTAGAGCGTGACGTGCGGGAACGGGATCTCGATGCCGCGCCGATCGAATATCTCCTTGATCAGCTCGTTATAGGCGCGGCCGGCGCCCCATTGCGCGCCCGGCAACGTCTTGATGCGCGCCCTCACCGTGATCGCGGAATCGCCGAAGGCCGTGATGCCCTGCATGTCCAGCGGCCCGATGATCTTCTCGCCATGCTCGGTCTCCCTGAGCCGCTCGAAGGCCTCCTCCATCGCCTCCTTCACCTCCGGGATGCTCTCGCGATAGGCCACGCCAATCTCGGCGACATGGAAGGAGAAGCCGCGCATCATGTTGGAGACGTGATCGACCGAGGAGAACGGGATGAGATGGACCGTGCCGTCAAGCGAGCGGATCGAGACCGAGCGGATGGTCAGCCGCTCGACCACGCCGGACTTGCCGCCGACCTGCACCACGTCGCCCTCGTTCATCACATTCTCGAACTGGATGAAGACGCCGGTGATGATGTCCTGCACCAGCTTCTGCGCGCCGAAGCCGATCGCCAGGCCGAGGACGCCGGCGCCGGCGAGCAGCGGCGCGATGTTGAGCCCGAGCTGCGCCAGCACGAGCATCACCACCAGCACGGCGAGCGCCACGGTGAAGGCGTTGCGGAAGAGCGCGAGCAGCGTCTTCTCGCGCGCCGTCGGCACGGTGCCGAAATCCGGATTGAGCCGGTACTCGACCCAGGACAGCATGGCGACATAGATCGCCAGTCCGATGAGCGCGATCAGTCCGGCCGAGACCAGCGCGCCCGCGAGCCGCTGGCCCGATGCGCTCGACAGCCAGGCCAGGATGTCGAGCAGCTGCCAGGCCTGCGCGATCATCAGCAGCACGCCGAACAGGATCAGCAGGCGCACGAACTGCATCACGCGCGGCGCGAAGGCCCGCAGGCGCGGCTCCAGCAACGGCAGGCGCAGCCGCACGTCCTCCGGCAGGCGCACGCTGATATTCACCAGGCGCGAGACGAAGGCGATCACCAGCCCGCCGATGATGCCGATGGCGACCGACTCGACGGTGGCGCCGAGCACGAAGGGCAGTGCGCGCAGCGGGTTGACCAGCCAGACGAAGAACACGCCGACGAGATAGAGGATGGCGACGACATGCCAGAACTGCCCGGCGAAGTGGCTGGCCTGCGCCAGCAGGTCGTGCCGGCCGGCCTCACGGGCCGCGAACAGCCGGCGCCTGACCTGAACGCGATTCTGCAGGATGATCAGGATCGCGATGACCAGGGCGCTCATCACGACGAGGACCTTGAGCGCCTGAACCGGAGCAGGCGGCAAATAGAGCCCGAGGACCGGCGCGACGAACAGGAAGGTGTAGCCCAGCAACGAGACCAGCCGCGCCAGCCAGAAGTACCAGTAGGCAGCGGTGGTGTCGTCGAGCGGCATCAGCCGCATCGCCGGATGGCGCGGTTCCAGAACCGCCCGCATCGCCACCTTGACGAGTTCGACCGCCAGGAAGGCGTTGAGCAGCAGCGTTTGCTCCAGCGTGATGCGCCCGGTGGTGCCGACCAGGTTGAGGACGAGCAGATAGCCCGCCCCCCAGGCGAGCGCGACGCCGGCGAGATCGACGGCGACCGCGACGAGCAGGCCGAGAGACCGCGCCGGCCAGGAAAGGCCGGCGACCCGGCGGGACAGGGCCGTCTGGAGCCGTTCGGCGAGCAGGCGTGCCATCAGGAAGCTGCCCAAAATGGCGGCGATGACGAAGCCGAGCGCCAGCCCGACATCGCGCAGCCGCACCATCTCGAACCGCGACTGGCCGGAGACGACGCTACCCAGCTGGCGAAACGTCTGAACCGCCGCGGACAGGGCGGCCGCGCTCTGCTCGGCGAACGCCTTGGTATACTCCGCAATGCCGCGGGCGAAGCCGGATTCCGCCTCGGCCGGTGCCGCGGCAACCTCACCGCTTTCCTGGCCGACCTGCCGCTGCTTCAACCGTTGCAGCAGCTCGGTGCGCAGCCCGTCATCCTCGAGAATGCGGACGAGATCATCGAGCGACGAGGGGGACGCCTGCGCGGGAACGGCAGTCGTGGTCACTGGAGGCGGAGTTCTGTCCTGAGCCGAAACAATACTGCCAAATGCCATCAGGGCAACCGCGACCAATACCCATAATCTCATCGAACAAATTCACCGCCGTTGAAGGGAAGATTCTCCTTCATACTAGGCACGGAGGCACGCAGGTCAAACCTGCTCTCTCAAATTTCGACCGCCCCGCAATCAGAATCATCCCACGAATACTCAGACGCAGCTTCGGATAGACCCGCGGCGGAGGGGGCGCCACCGCCATTGGCGCTGGGAGCCGAAGAGGTTATTGACTCTCGGCCATGACCTATACGATCGGCCTTGCCACCACCTTCCACGATCCCGCCATCGCGATCATCGGGCCCGATGGCGCGGTTCTCTTCGCCGAGGCGACCGAGCGCTACCTGCAATACAAGCGCGCGCCGAACTGCGAGCCGGATTCGGCGCCGCGCATGGAAGGGCTGCTCAAGCGCTACATCCCCAAGGATGCCGAGGTCCGCATCGCCACCAGCTGGGGCGAGGATTTCACCGGCTTCCTCGACCAGATGGCCCGCGCCGGCTCCTTCACGCTCGATGCCCTGCTCAAGCTCTCGCCCGAGCTCAACCGCTCGCTGGTGCCGGAGCGCGCCGAGCGCGCCCTGATCGCCTCGCTCCATCTCGGCCAGCAACGCGCCGGCATGGGCGTGCTGCTCGGGCTCGACCGCGCCTATGGCAAGGCCAATGTCACCGGCCTGAAGCGCTATGGCCACCATCTCAGCCATGCGGCCTATGCCTGCTGGTCCTCGCCCTTCGACAACGCCGCCTGCCTCGTCGTCGACGGCATGGGCGAGACCGGCGCCTCCGCGATCTTCGCGCTGGAGAACGGCAAGCTGCGCGAGGTGAAGCGCCACCGTGGGCGGGAATCGATCGGCTTCTATTTCGGGCTCGTCACCGATCTCGCCGGTTTCGACCAGGCCAAGGGCGAGGAATGGAAGATCATGGGGCTCGCGCCCTATGGCAAGACCGACCCGGAGCTGATGGCGCTGCTGCGCAAGCTCTACAGCATCGAGGGCCACAAGCTCTCCTTCGCCAAGGCGGATATCGTGCAGGGCGTCGCCGCCGAGATCCTGGCGAAGCGCCCGGCGGATGCGCTCGACCAGGGCTGGGCCGATCTCGCCCGCTGCGGGCAGGACGTCTTCGCCGAAATGATGGAAGCACTGCTCGGCGAAGCCGCAGCGCTCGTGCCAGTTGAAAACCTCGTCCTGGCCGGCGGCTGCGCGCTGAACTCGTCCTTCAACGGCAAGATCGCCGGCCGCCACAGCTTCAAGACGGTCTTCGTGCCCTCCGCCCCCGCCGACGACGGCAACGCGATCGGGGCTGCCTGGCTCGCCCATGCCGAGGCCAATCCCGGCTGGCACGCGCCGAAGGGGCCGTTGACGCCCTATCTCGGCTCGACAGTCTCGACCGAGCCCCTCGAACGCATGCAGCTCTGGGAAAAGCGCCTGCGCAAGCTCTCTCCCGGCGAGATCGCGCCGGTGACGGCCAAGCTCCTGACCGAGGGCAAGCTGATCGGCTGGGTGCAGGGCCGCGCCGAGTTCGGCCCGCGCGCGCTCGGCAACCGCTCGATCATCGCCGATCCGCGCCCTGCCGACGCTAAGGACATCCTCAACGCCAAGGTGAAATACCGCGAGGCGTTCCGGCCCTTCGCGCCCTCGATCCTGGCCGAGCACGCCGCCGACTGGTTCGAGACCTATCAGGACGCGCCCTATATGGAGCGCACGCTGGTCTGGAAGGAAGCTGTCCGCGACCGTGTCCCGGCCGTGGTCCATGAGGACGCGACCGGCCGGCTCCAGAGCGTCACGGCCGAGCGCAATCCGCGCTACCACGCGCTGATCTCGGCCTTCCATGACCTGACGGGCGTGCCGGTGATCCTCAACACCTCGTTCAACATCATGGGCAAGCCGATCCTGCACACGGCGGAGGACGCGATCCTGATGTTCTATACGAGCGGGCTCGACGCGCTGGTGATCGAAGACTGGCTGCTGGTGAAATAGCCGACGGGCGATCGATCCGTCGCGTTGATCGGTCAGATCACGCGAAATCGCTGGTCTCAGGCTGGTTTGTGGTCATTCTTCCGGCCTGCCCGAAGGAGACGACGTCATGCTGAAACTGCGCCCGAACTGCGAATGCTGCGACCGCGACCTGCCGCCGCAATCGCGCGACGCCTTGATCTGCACCTTCGAATGCACCTTCTGCAGCGACTGCGTCGAGACGCGCTTTGCCGGCGCCTGCCCGAACTGCGGCGGCGACCTCGTGCGCCGGCCGATCAGACCGGAGCGGCTGCTGGAGAAATACCCGGCCTCGACCGAGCGCGTCCGCAAGCCGCACCCGCAATGCGCGGCCGCTTGAGCGCATCAAAAGACGGCCGATCGATCGGCCAGGGAGTGCGCAATGACGTCCATGCCTGTCGTCTATGGTGCGCCCTACAGCGTCTATGTCCGTGCGGTCCGGCTAGCGCTTGAAGAAAAGGGCGTGGCCTATCGGCTGGACCCGGTCGATGTCTTCGCTGAGAACGGGCCGCCTGCTTCGCTGCTGGAGCGACAGCCATTCGGCCGCATCCCCGCCTTCGAACATGATGGCTTCCAGCTTTACGAAGCCGGCGCCATCGAACGCTATGTCGATGAGGCATTCCCCGGCCCCGCGCTCCAACCTTCCGCGCCGCGCGAACGAGCCCGCGTCAATCAGCTCACGAGCATCCTCGATTCCTACGCCTATCGCACGCTGGTCTGGGACATCTTTGTGGAGCGGGTCTCCGCCCCCAAGCAGGGACGCGCGCCGGACGGGGCGCGAATCCAGGCCGCCCTGCCCAAGGCGCAGCTATGCCTGCGTGCGATCAACGACCTGATGGATGGCGGGCCCTTCCTCGCCGGCGCCGAGCTGACGCTGGCCGATCTGCACGCCGCTCCCATGTTCGCCTATTTCGCACTGGCGCCGGAGGCTGAGGCGCTCCTCGCCGCGCAGCCCCTCATCGAGGCCTGGTGGGCGGACATGATGCGGCGGCCTGCCATGCAGGCCACCGCCTATCCCGCCTAAGCGGTTTCGCGGGAAAGATCGGCATAGGGCAGCCCGTGCCCGCTTTCGACGCGGGCGGATGCGCCGTGGCGGCGAGCCTCAGCTCGCCTGCTTGACCGCAATGCCCTTCTCTTCGAAGAGCTGCTGCAGTTCGCCGGCCTGGAACATCTCGCGGGTGATGTCGCAGCCGCCGATGAACTCGCCCTTGACGTAGAGCTGCGGGATCGTCGGCCAGTTCGAATAGGCCTTGATGCCCTCGCGGATCTCCTGATCCTCGAGCACGTTCACGCCCTTATAGGGCACGCCGATATAGCCGAGAATCTGGGCGACCTGGCCGGAGAAGCCGCACATCGGGAATTGCGGCGTGCCCTTCATGAACAGCACCACGTCGTTGTTCTTCACTTCCGCTTCGATGCGGGCATTGACGTCGGACATCGTCTCGTCTCCTGAAGCGGGTTCAAGGCCCGCCGGATGGTCTCGTTCTAATCTTGGGGAACGCTGGTCGTCAGCGCAAGGGCGTGCAGGACGCCGCCCATATTCCCCTGGAGCGCGGCATAGACCATCTGGTGCTGCTGCACCCGGGTCTTGCCCTTGAAGGCGGCCGAGACGACGGTCGCGGCATAGTGGTCGCCGTCGCCGGCCAGATCCTTGATCTCGATCGCCGCATCCGGCAGCGCCGCCTTGATCATGCGCTCGATCTCGTGCGCGTCCATCGCCATGGGTCGAACTCCTCAGGCCGCCTTGCCGGCCATGTAGGTCGGCAGCCAGTCTTCATGGATCTTGCGGAGATCGGTGATCGCCAGCGCCGGCTCGCCCGGCAGGGCAAGCGAAGCGCCGCCCGTCTTGCCGATGGCGAGCGCCGGCACGCCGGCAGCCTTGGCGGCAGCGATCACGGCATCGGCCTCAGCAGCCGGGACGGTCAGGACATAACGCGCCTGATCCTCGCCGAAGAGCGCGGCATGGACGGGGCCCGCCGGCAGCGTCTCGATGGTCGCGCCAATGCCCTTGGCCATCGCCATCTCGGCCAACGCCACGGCAAGGCCGCCATCCGACAGGTCATGACAGGTCGAGACCTTGCCCGACGTGATCAGCCCGCGCACGAAATCGCCGTTGCGGCGTTCGATCTTGAGATCGACCGGCGGCGGAGCGCCCTCCTCGCGGCCGCAGACGGTCGCGAGATAGGCGCTCTGGCCGAGCCAGCCCGTGGTCTCGCCGATCAGGATGATCGCCTCGTTCTCAGCCTTGAAGGCGACGGTCGCGTGCTTGGTGACATCGGCCATGACGCCGACGCCGCCGATGGTCGGGGTCGGCAGGATCGAGATGCCGTTGGTCTCGTTGTAGAGCGAGACGTTGCCCGACACGACCGGGAAGTCGAGCGCCTTGCAGGCCTCGCCGATGCCACGAACGCAGCCGACGAGCTGGCCCATGACTTCCGGCTTCTCGGGATTGCCGAAATTGAGGTTGTCGGTGACGGCGAGCGGCGTCGCGCCGGTCGCCGTCAGGTTGCGCCAGGCTTCGGCCACCGCCTGCTTGCCGCCCTCGAACGGATCGGCCTCGCAATAGCGCGGCGTCACGTCGGCGGTCATGGCGAGGCCCCGCGGCCCGTCCTCGATGCGGATCACGCCGGCATCGCCACCCGGCGTCACCGCCGAATTGCCGAGGATCAGCGTATCGTATTGCTCCCAGATCCAGCGCTTGGACGACAGGTCCGGCGAGCCGATCAGCGTCTTCAGCGCCTCGGCATTGCCGCAAGGCGGCGTCACGGTCTCGGCCGCGATGCGCTGCTGCGGCGCGGTCTCGATCCAGGGCCGGTCGTATTCCGGAGCCTCGTCGCCCAGCTCCTTGATCGGCAGGTCGGCCATGACCTCGCCCTGGTGCTTCACGACGAAGCGCAGCGTGTCGGTGGTGTGGCCGATGACGGCGAAGTCCAGACCCCACTTCTTGAAGATCGCCTCGGCGGCGTCCTCATGGCCGGGCTTGATCACCATGAGCATGCGCTCCTGGCTCTCCGACAGCATCATCTCATAGGCGCTCATGCCCTCCTCGCGGCAGGGTACCTTGTCGAGATCGAGCTCGACGCCGAGATCGCCCTTGGCGCCCATCTCGACGGCCGAGCAGGTCAGGCCGGCGGCGCCCATGTCCTGAATCGCATCGACATGGCCGGCAGCCATGATCTCGAGGCAGGCTTCGAGCAGCAGCTTCTCGGCGAAGGGGTCGCCGACCTGCACGGTCGGACGCTTCTCCTCCGACTTGTCGTCGAATTCGGCCGAGGCCATGGTCGCGCCGTGGATGCCGTCGCGGCCGGTCTTGGAGCCCAGATAGACGATCGCCTTACCGACGCCGGAGGCCTTGGCGTAGAAGATCTCGTCGGCCTGGGCGATGCCCACCGCCATCGCGTTGACGAGGATGTTGCCGTCATAGCGCGTGTGGAAGCCGGTGGCGCCGCCGACATTCGGCACGCCGAAGGAATTGCCGTAGCCGCCGATGCCGGCGACGACGCCGGAGACGAGATGGCGGGTCTTCGGATGATCCGGCGAGCCGAAGCGCAAGGCGTCGAGCACCGCGATCGGGCGCGCGCCCATGGTGAAGACGTCGCGCAGGATGCCGCCGACGCCCGTCGTCGCGCCCTGATAGGGCTCGATGAAGGACGGGTGATTGTGGCTTTCCATCTTGAAGACGATGGCGGTGCCCTCGCCGATATCGATGACGCCGGCATTCTCGCCCGGCCCCTGGATCACCCAGGGCGCCTTGGTCGGCAGCGTCTTCAGATGGATTTTCGACGACTTGTAGGAGCAGTGCTCGTTCCACATCGCCGAGACGATGCCGAGTTCGGTGATCGTCGGCTCGCGGCCGATCAGATGCAGGAAGCGCTGGTACTCGTCCGGCTTCAGGCCGTGCTCGGCGACGAGCTGCGGGGTGATCTTGATGTCGTTCGGAATCACGGGCTCAGGGTTCCTGGCGGTCCGGCGATAGGGGTTGGCAGGGGCATAGCCTGCCTTAACGTGCGAGACAACGGATTCCCGGCTCGCCCTTGAAGCAGGTTGGTCCGATGTGTATAACATACACACTTTTTACACATTGAAGTGCTCCGATGCGCACCAATATCGAGCTCGATGACGAGTTGCTCGCCGAAGCGATGGAGGCGACCGGCTTGCCGACCAAGCGCGCGACCGTCGAGGAAGCGTTGCGGCTCGTCGTTCAGCAACATCGCCAGCGCCGCGCCTTGCAAGAGTTGGCCGGCTTGGGTTGGGAAGGCGACCTCGACGCCATGAGGCGGGTTGAAGTGTCGCCGGACCGGCAGTGATCCTCGTCGACTCGTCTGTCTGGATTGCGTTGCTGCGTGGCGAGGCATCGCCCCAAGTCGCGCAACTGACCGCTGCCGAGCACGTCTCCGATATCCTGATCGGAGACCTCATTCTGACGGAGGTGTTGCAGGGAGCGCGCGACGACAAGCATGCTGCGACGATCGAAGCGTCGATGTCCGCTTTTCCTATCGTTCCTCTGCTCGGGGCTGCGCTCGCCCCCCGCGCCGCCGCAAACTATCGCCTGCTTCGCCAACGCGGGATCACCATACGCAAGACGGCCGATGTGATCATCGCCACCTATTGCATCGAGCATGGCCATTTGCTGCTTCATCAGGATCGCGATTTCGATCCGATGATCGAGCATTGCGGCCTTCGCGCGCTTTAGCTCAGACCGCCAGCTGTACCAACGCGCCCCTGAGCGGCGCCGGGATCGGCACCGGCTTCTGGCCCGCGCGTTCGACATAGACATGGGTGAAGCGCCCTTGCGCCGCCGCCTGCGCGCCGCCCTGCCGGAAGATGCCGATGCGATAGGTGACCGAGCTGTTGCCGAGGCGCTCGACCGCGATCCCGGCCTCCACCGTCTCGGGGAAGGCGACGCTCTCGAAATAGGTGCAAGCCGTCTCGACCACGAGCCCGACGATCTCGCTGCCGGCAAGATCAAGGAAGCCGTTCTCGATCAGCCAGGCATTCACCGCGGTGTCGAACCAGCCGTAATAGACGACATTGTTGACGTGCCCGTAGGCGTCGTTGTCGTGCCAGCGTGTCGGGATGGCGCGGAAGACGCGGAAATCGGCGCGGGTCAGGCGCGGCTGGCGCTCGCTCATGTCCCGGGAGCCTCTTCCCCGTCATGCTCGCCCTTGTGGCGAGCACCCACGTCTTGAACACAGGATTGCACAAAAGAAGACGTGGATGGTCGGGACAAGCCCGACCATGACGATACGGGCAGATTCACGCCTAGCCTCCTCCCGGTTTCTCGCCCGCCTTGATCTCCAGCACGCCGAGCGCATCGGCCAGCCGCGCCTTGGCTGAGCCGGGCTTCAGCGGCTTCTGCTGGCTTTCATGCGGCGCCCAGCCGGAAACCCAGACGAATTCGAAGGTCGCGGGCAGGCGTCCGTCCGGGTCGGCAAAGCGTTCGGCATAGAGCGAAGCCGCGCGCAGCAGCGTCTCTCGCCGAAGCGGCGTCTTGCGCCGGGCGACGAGCGCGTTGGCCCAGCCCATGGCGCGCAGGTCGCGCAGCAGCCCGAAGGCATCGCGATAGCGCACGGTCACGATCTCGCTGTCGATGACGGGCAAAGCGAAGCCGGCGCGCTGCAACAGCCCACCGAGATCGCGCAGGTCGGCGAAGGGGGCGACGCGCGGGCTGACGCCGCCCATCGTCTCGCTCTCGGCTTCGAGCAGCGCCTGCCTGAGCTCCTGCAGCGTCCGGCCGCCGAGCAGACAGCCCATGAACAGGCCGTCGGGCTTGAGCGCCCGCTTGATCTGGATGAGCGCGCCGGGCAGGTCGTTGACCCCGTGCAGCGCGAGCAGCGAGACGGCGAGATCGAGCGAGCCGGCTGCGAAAGGCAGGCTTTCGAGATCGCCGACGAGATCGGCCGGCGCCCCTGCGGTTTCCGCCATGCGCAGCAGCCGCCCGGCCCGGCCGGCAAGCACGGGCGCGACGACGGGCAAGGCCGTGCCGAGATCGGCCGCGACCGCGAACTCGCGCAGCACCGCACCGAGCCGATCCTCCAGATCACTAGCCGCCCGTTGCAGCAGGAAATCCGGATAGTCGCCGGCAAGCGCGCGCCTCAGCCGCGAACGGCCGAGCGCCCGATCGAAGACGAGACTCTGGTCACTCAACTTTGCACCGTCGGCAAGACACAAGCCCTCGTCCCTGGAGACGTCATTCCTATTCGGAATGGCTCCTCAGGACGAGGGCTGAGTTGAACGGATCCTGCACGACTCAGCGGTCGAGCAGCTTCTCGATTTCCGCGCGCAGTTGCGGGCCGAGATCGCCACGGTCGAGCGCATAGGCGACGTTCGCCGCAAGGAAGCCGATCTTCGAACCGGCATCGTAGATCTCGCCGTCGAAGCGCACAGCGTAGAACGGCTCCTGACGCGACAGGGCGATCATCGAATCGGTGAGCTGGATCTCGCCGCCCGCGCCCTTCTCCTGGTTGGCGAGCAGGTTGAAGATCGTCGGCTGCAGAATGTAGCGGCCGGAAATGTGGAGGTTCGACGGGGCCGTGCCTTTCGGCGGCTTCTCGACCATGCCGGTGATCTTCGAGACCTTGGCCTTGGCGTCCTGAACCCCGACGATGCCGTATTGATGCGTCTGGTCGTCCGGCACGGGCGCAACGGCGACATGATTGCCGCCATGCTGCTCATAGGCATCGATCATCTCGGCGAGGCAGCCCTTGCCCTGGCTGTAATGCAGCATATCCGGCAGCAGCAGCGCGAAGGGCTCGTCGCCGACGATCTCGCGCGCGCACCAGACGGCATGGCCGAGGCCGAGCGGCGCCTGCTGGCGGGTGAAACTGGTCGCCCCCGCAGCCGGCAGGTCGTGCTTCAGCGCCTCCAGCTCCTTCACCTTGTTGCGTTTGGCCAGCGTGTCGTCGAGTTCGTAGGCCATGTCGAAATGGTCTTCGATCACCGCCTTGTTGCGGCCGGTGACGAAGATGAAATGCTCGATGCCGGCGGCGCGCGCCTCGTCAACGACATGCTGCACGACCGGACGGTCGACGATGGTCAGCATCTCCTTCGGGATCGCCTTGGTGGCGGGCAGGAAGCGGGTGCCGAGACCAGCGACAGGAAGAACGGCCTTGCGGATGCGTTTCGTCATGCAAAATCCATTGGGCGCGATAGCCTTGCCGAAGCAAGGCGATGGTGGGGACGGCCGCACAACTGTCATGGTTGCCGGCCATCAGGCGGTATTAGCCGACAGGCCTTGAGAAGCCGTCAACGGTTTTTCGATAGGTTCGGTTCCTGACGAAGATGAGGCGAGAGAGAGACGATGGCGGTATTGGTTTCCGGCGGCGCCGGCTACATCGGCAGCCATATGGTCCTGGAATTGCTCGACCGCGGCGAGAAGGTCGTGGTTCTCGACAATCTCTCCACCGGCTTCTGGTGGGCGGTGCCGCCCGAGGCGATCTTCGTCCAGGGCGATATCGGCAACCAGGAACTCGTCGAGGGCCTGATCGGCGAATATGGGATCAGCGAGATCGCGCACTTCGCCGCCAGGATCGTGGTTCCGGAATCTGTTTCTGACCCTCTGGGCTATTATTTCAACAATACCGTGAAGACCCGCGCCCTGATCGAGAGCGCAGCGCGCAAGGGCGTGAAGCACGTCATCTTTTCCTCCACCGCCGCCGTCTATGGCGAGCCGCCGGTCTCGCCGGTGCCGGAGGAGATCGCGCTGAACCCGATCAACCCTTACGGCCGCTCCAAGCTGATGAGCGAGTGGATGTTGCAGGATGCGGCAAATGCGCATGGCTTCACTTATATCGCCCTGCGCTATTTTAACGTGTCCGGCGCCGATCCGAAGGGGCGCTCCGGCCAGTCCTCACCGCACGCCACCCATCTCATCAAGGTCGCGAGCCAGGCGGCGCTCGGCCAGCGCGACGGCCTCACCGTCTTCGGCACCGATTATGCGACGCCCGACGGCACTTGTGTGCGCGACTACATCCACGTCACCGACCTCGCCCGCGCCCACCTCGCCGCGCTCGACCATCTGCGCAGCGGTGGCGAGAGCCTGACGCTGAACTGCGGCTATGGTCGCGGCTATTCGGTGAAGGAGGTCGTCGCGGTCGTGAAGAAGGTCTCCGGCGTCGATTTCCCGGTGACGCTGGCGGAGCGCCGGGCCGGCGACCCGGCCTCGCTGATCGCCCGCGCCGACCGCATCCGCGCGGAACTGGGCTGGCAGCCCGAGCATGACGACCTCGAACAGATCGTCGGCCAGGCACTCGCCTGGGAAGAGAAGCTCAGGACGAAGAACGCCACGGCCTGAGCAGGCCGTACTTGAGAAGAAACCTTCGTCATCCCGGACGCAGCGAAGCGGAGATCCGGGATTCATGCCAGAGCCTCACTCGGAAGCACTCCGGCATGGATCCCGGGTCAAGCCCGGGATGACCATGAAGTTCAGAGGCCGCTCGTGAAAGCGCCGCCTCAGGACGCCGCCTCTTCCTCCATCGGCTCGCAGACTTCGAGCACGGTCAGGCGCTTGACGTCGCCGGAGCGCGTCGTCCAGTCGATCGAGCGCTCGGCCGCCATGCCGATCAGCGCGACGCCGATCGGCGTCATCACCGAGATGCGGTTCTTCTCGATATCGGCATGCTCAGGCCAGACCAGCGTGATCGTGCTCTCCCGCTTGGTGGTTTCGTCGCGATAGACGATCCGGCTGCCGATCCGGGCATGGTCATGCGAGACGCGCCCCTCCGGCAGGATGCGGGCGCGGTCGAGCTCATGGGTCAGCTCGGCGGCGAGATCGGGCATGGTGTTGGCCGCGCCGGCCGCGATGCGGCTCAGCATGGCATGGTCCGCGGCCGTGACGGTGATGGCGGGACGCTTGGTGGACATCAGGACAGGTCTTTCATCGAAAAGGCGAGCGCCCGCCGGCGGTTGAAATCCGCGCGGCATCAAAAAGGTCGAACTCGCAGGAAAAAGCGGCAGAGCAGGCGCACCCCCGAACCGGAGGCGCCAAGCGCGACAGGCCCGGGGCTAGAAGCCCGCGATAAGGTTGCCCGAGCGGTGCAGACCGCGGCGGAAGGGGGACGCGCTATTCATCACCACAGAATCTGACAATCGCCGGAGCTTGTCAAATCACGAATGCCGCAACGATCGTACCCTGAATTAACCGCTGGTTAATCTTGTTCGGGCGCTGTGAAGATGTTTCCATCCAGCATTCGCCGGGAGTGTCCATGCGCCTGTCCGTCATCGCAGCCTCAGTCCTGATCAGCCTGGCACCGGCGCTGGCCCAGACCACCGGCTCGATCAACGTGTCCGGCGCCCATGCCCGCAGCAATGCCCAGGCGACCCCGGCGAGCGCCTCCTTCGACGTCTTCGTGCAACGGCTCTGGCCGCAGGCGCAGGCACGCGGCATCTCGCGCCCGACATTCGACCTCGCCTTCCGCGGCGTGACGCCGGATTCATCCATCGTCGCGCTCACCAAGAAGCAGTCGGAATTCAGCGCCCCGATCTGGAACTATCTGGAGAACGCCGTCGGCGGCTCCCGCATCCAGCGCGGGCGCGAGGCCGCGGCGGAGAATGCCTCCGTCCTCTCCCAGGTCGAGGCGCGCTATGGCGTGCCCAAGGAGATCGTCCTCGGCGTCTGGGGCATGGAGACCAATTACGGCTCGTTCAAGGGCAGCAAGGACGTCATCCGCTCGCTGGCGACGCTCGCCTCGATCCGCTATCGCGGCGACTTCTTCCGCGACGAATTGCTGACCGCGCTGGAGTTGATCGAGAAGGGCCATGTCGAGCGCAGCGAGCTGAAGGGCTCCTGGGCCGGCGCCATGGGCCATACCCAGTTCATGCCGTCGAGCTACATGAAATACGCGGTCGACTGGACCGGCGACGGCCATGCCGACATCTGGACCTCGTCGAGCGACGCCATCGCCTCCACCGCCAATTACCTCAAGGGCTATGGCTGGGTGCCCGGCCTGCCCTGGGGCATGGAGGTGACGCTGCCCGCCGGCTTCGATCACCGCCTGGACAAGGCGAGCTTCTCCGCCTTCGCGTCTGCCGGCATCCGCCGCGCCGATGGCGGACGCCTGCCCTCCTCCGGCGAAGGCCGTCTGTTCTACCCGGCCGGGCATACCGGCCCGGTGATGCTGCTCACGGCCAATTTCGACGTCATCAAGAAATACAACTCGTCCGACGCCTATGCGATGGCCGTCGGCCATCTCGGCGACCGCATCGCCGGGCGCGCCGCCATCCAGGGGAACTGGCCGACCAAGGCACCGCGCCTCGACATGGCCGCAACCCGCGATCTCCAGCACCGTCTGAAGGCGCTCGGTCTCTACAATCACGATGCCGACGGGCGCATCGGCACCGGCACGCGCGAGGCGGTCCGGCGCTATCAGATCAGCGCCGGTGAGATCGCCGACGGCTACCCGACCCCAGCCCTTTTGACCAAGCTGCGCGGCAAACGCTGACTCCGGATCCATCACCGCCTATAATGGCCGACGAGGGGTAATCACCGGATCGGCCGATGCGCCTGCGTTCGCTTGCCATGGTCTTGGCTGCCGCCTGCCTGCTCCTCGTGACGGGCGGGCCGGTGTCCCTCGCCCAGCAGCAACAGCAGCGCAGCCTGTTCCAGATGTTCTGGCAAATACCGGCGCAACCGCGGACCGCGCCGCAGCCGCGCCAGCGCGTCGCGCCTGTCGCCCGCCGCCGCGATGCGCCCGTCGTCGTCCGCGACGACCCCGTCATCCCCAAGGTCGATGTCAGCACCCATATTGTCGTGATGGGCGATTCCCTCGCGAACCTCCTTGCGAACGGGCTGGACGACGCCCTCAACAACCGCCCCGATGTCGAGGTGATCCACCGGGCCAAGCCCGATTCCGGCCTGGTGCGGAGCGATTTCTACGACTGGCCGAAGGTCGTTTCCGAGTTGCTCGCCAGCGACCAGAAGATCAGCATCGGCGTGGTCCTGCTCGGTCTCAACGACCGGCAGCCGCTCCGCGAGGGCGAGACCGTCCACGAGCCCTTGAGCCCGCGCTGGCTCGAACTCTACCGCGACCGGGTCGACGCCATCGCCAACGCCTTTTCCGCCAAGCGCGTACCCTTGATCTGGGTCGGCGCGCCGCCGATGCAGAATGGGCGGCTCTCGGCCGACATGATCACCTTCAACGACCTCTACCGCCAGCGCGTCGAGAAAGCGGGCGGGCAATATATCGATCTCTGGGGCGGCTTCGTCGATGCCGAAAACCGCTATGTCGCGACCGGCCCCGACGTCTCCGGCCAGCCGGTGCGACTGCGGCTCGGCGACGGCATTCATTTCACCGCTGCCGGCGCGCGCAAGGCCGCGCATTTCGTCGATCTGGTCATCCGCCGCATGATCGAGGCTGCCCCGCAGAACAGCGTCATCGCCCTGCCCGTCTCGCCCGAGACCGGCGCGCCGAGCGCCCTTGAGCTCCAACCCGGCGGCGTCGAGCGCCTGATCGACCAGATGGTCGCGGGCATTCCGACCATCGGCCTGCCCGCCGCCTTGCAGGCGCGCCCGCTCGCCGGGCCGATCCAGCCGCTCACCGGTCAGGCCGCACTCTCCGAGCAGCCGCTCCTCGCCTCGATCACCGAGGCGCGCGGGCGTGGCGATGCCGCCCTCCAGCTCGAACGCGTTTTCGGCCAAGGCATCGCGCCGGACCCGGTCCCGGGCCGGCTCGACGATTATCGCTGGCCGCGCTGAGCGCGCCTCACCCCGCCATCAGTCGGTCGAAGACCGGATCGGGATCGTCGACCTCGACCAGTTTCTTACCGGTGATCACCCAGACCCGCGTCGCCACGGCCCTGACGAAGGCGCGGTCATGGCTGACCAGCAGGCAGGCCGTTTCCTGCTTGATCAGTTCGCTCTCCAGCATGTCCTGCCCCTCGATATCGAGATGGTTGGTCGGCTCGTCGAGCAGATAAAAGTTCGGCTCGGCCAGACGCAGCAGCAGCATTGCGAGTCGCGCCCGCTGCCCACCGGACAGACGCGCCGTCGGCGCGGTCTGCGCCTCGCCCGCGATCCCCGCGCCGGCGAGCACGGTGCGCGCCGTCTGGTCGCCGAGGTCGCTGGAGCGCTTCACCGCATCCCAGGGCGTGCGCCAGGCATCGAGCTGCGACAGGGACTGGTCGGAATAGCCGGCCTTCAGGGTCGCAGCGCCCCGGATATCCGTGTCGGAACCATCAAGCGCCGCCTGCAATCGCGCAACGAAACGCGTCTTGCCACTGCCATTGGCGCCGAGCAACGCGATCCGGTCTCCCTTCTCGATCCAGAGCGGCCCGGTGCGAAACAGCAGGCGCCCGTCCGGCGTGGCGACCGCGGTTTCCTTGATCGCGACCAATGCCTTGGCATGGGTGCCGCTGCTGGCGAGCCGAATCGTCCCGGCTGAGCGCTCCTTATGGCCGGGCTTCGCCTGTTCCTCCAGCTTGTCGGCGCGCTCGGAGAGCTGCTTGGTCTTGACCACCAACAGGTCCGAGCCGGAATTGATGCCGATATTCTTCAGCTTGGCCGCCTGCTGCCGGAGAGCTTTGACCTTGCGCATCTCGTTTTCGAACTGCCGGTCGCGCGCCGCGTCACGCTCCTCCAGCGCCTGCAGGGCGCGCGAATAGGGCAAGGCGAAATCGGCGCTCTCTGCCGGACGCAGGAACAGGGTGCGCGTGCTGACATCGTCGAGGAAGGCGCGGTCATGGCTCGCCGCGACCACGGCGCAATCGCGCGGCAGGTTGGCGAGGAAGCGCTCCAGCAGGCCGATCCGTTCGAGATCGAGATGGTTGGTCGGTTCGTCCAGCAAGAGCAAGTCGGGTTCGATCACGACGGCCCGCGCCAGCAGCATCGTGCGCTGCCAGCCGCCGGAAAGGCTGCCGACCACGCGGCTGCGCAGGCTTTCCTCGACCATGAGATCGTCGAGCAGCACGTCGACGCGCCAGCTCTCCGTCTCGGCCGCCTCGGCATCGAGCGCGTCCAGCACGGCATCGTAGAGGCTCATCGGCAGCAGCCGCTCGGGCGGGTCCTGCGGTGCGAAGGCGGTGACGAGGCCGCGCGAGCGGGTCAGCGTCCCGCCGCTCGCCTCCTCCGTGCCGGCCAGGATACGCAGGAGCGAGGATTTGCCGCGTCCATTGGCGGCGACGAGGCCGAGGCGGTCGCCCTTGGCGATGGCGAGGTCGAGGCCGGCAAAGAGCGGCGCGCTGCGCGCGAGCGAGAGGTCTTTCAGGGTGATCAGGGACATCGGAATCTCATGAAGTCAGGCATGCGCGCAGGAGCGCGCCGAGAAAGGCTGACGATGAGACGACGATGCGTTCCCGGTCAGCCCCGCGAGGTGAAGCGCGGGGCGCAGACAGGTCCGCGGGTGCGGCAATGGAAGCGGCGGCGCGGCGCTTGCTTCCCCTTCTGGTTCGATTCCATGGCGGTGATCATAGCGATGGCGGCGGCAATGAACAGTGGCCGGCTGATCACTTCCAAAGCGAAACCCGCGTCTTGGGCATCCGACAGGAAACGCCAGCCCTCATCCTGAGGAGGCCTGGAAGGGCCGTCTCGAAGGATGGTCCAGATGGTTCGGGAGTCTCCTGGAACATCCTTCGAGACGCGAGCCTTCGGCCCGCTCCTCAGGATGAGGGCTCAAAACCGAGGCACACTTCTTCCATTCACATCGGCAGGATCGTCGCGCCCATCAGTTCCTTGTCGATGGCATGCGCGGCCTGGCGGCCCTCGCGGATCGCCCAGACCACCAGCGACTGGCCGCGGCGCATGTCGCCGGCGACGAAGACCTTGCCGACGCTGGTCTTGTAGTCGCGGTCATTGGCGACGACGTTGGCGCGCTTGTCCACGGCCGCGCCAGATTGCGCGATCATGCCCTCGATCACCGAGCCGGCAAAGCCGATGGCGAGGAAGCAGAGATCGGCCTGGAGCACGAATTCGGTGCCGGGGATCGGCTTGCGCTTCTCGTCGACGCGGGCGCATTTCACGCCGGTGAGCCGGCCGTTGCGGCCTTCGAGCCCGAGCGTCGCCGCCTGGAACTCGCGCTCGGCGCCTTCCGCCTGCGAGGACGAGGTACGGAACTTCGTCGGCCAATACGGCCAGACGGTGAGCTTGTCCTCCAGCTCCGGCGCCATCGGCCGGATGTCGAGCTGCGTCACCGAGAGCGCGCCTTGCCGGAAGGCGGTGCCGACGCAGTCCGAGGCCGTGTCGCCGCCGCCGACCACGACGACATGCTTGCCGGCCGCGCTGATCGGCTCAAGGCTGGATATGTCCTCGCCGCCGACGCGCTTGTTCTGCTGGGTCAGGTACGGCATCGCGTAGTGGACGCCGGCGAGATTGGTGTCCGGCAAGCCGGGATCGCGCGGCGCTTCCGCCCCGCCGGTCATCAGCACCGCATCATGCTCGGCCATCAGCGTGGCGAAGGGCAGATTGACGCCGATATTGGCGTTGTAGTGGAAGGTCACGCCCTCCGCCTCCATCTGCTTCACCCGGCGGTCGATATGCTTCTTCTCCATCTTGAAGTCGGGGATGCCGTAGCGCAGCAGGCCGCCGGCCTTAGCCTCCCGCTCATAGAGATGGACATCATGCCCGACGCGGGCGAGCTGCTGCGCCGCAGCCATCCCGGCAGGGCCGGAGCCAACGATGGCGATGCGCTTGCCCGTGCGCTTGGCCGGGATTTCCGGCGCGATCCAGCCCTCTTCCCAGCCCTTGTCGGCGATCGCCTGCTCGATCGTCTTGATCGTCACCGGCATGTTCTCGAGGTTGAGCGTGCAGGCCTCCTCGCAAGGAGCGGGGCAGATGCGGCCGGTGAATTCCGGGAAGTTGTTGGTGGAGTGGAGGTTGCGCAAAGCATCCTCCCAGCCGCCGGAATAGACCAGCTCGTTCCAGTCCGGGATCTGGTTATGGACCGGGCAGCCGGTCGGCCCATGGCAGAACGGAATGCCGCAATCCATGCAGCGCGCCGCCTGCTTCTTGATGTCGCGCTCCTCCAAGGGAAGCGTGAACTCGCGGAAATGCCGGATGCGGTCGCCGGCGAGCTGATACTTCTGCTCCTGCCGGTCGAATTCGAGAAAGCCCGTGACCTTGCCCATGCCGTTTCTCTCGCCGTGTGCGCGGGGCGTCCCCGTGCGCGTGCCTTAACCTGATCGAGATGCCGGGGCGCAAGCTGGCCCCGGCGGGGTGGCGTTCGCTTATTCAGCAGCCTGCAAGGTGCGGGCCTGTTCCATCTCGCGCAGCGCGCGGCGGTACTCGACCGGCATCACCTTGACGAATTTGGTGCGGTAATCCGCCCAGTTGTCGAGGATGGTGCGGGCGCGCTCCGAGCCGGTGTAGTCGACATGGTTCGTCAGCATCTGCATCAGGCGCTCCTCGTCATGGCCCGACATGTTGGTCATGTCGATCCGGCCCTTGTGTTCGAGATCGCCGCCGTGATGGTGCAGGCGCTCCATCAGGTCCTCTTCCTCCTCGACCGGTTCGAGATCGACCATCGAGAGGTTGCAGCGCGACTTGAAGGTGCCGTCCTCGTCCAGCACATAGGCGATGCCGCCCGACATGCCGGCCGCGAAATTGCGCCCGGTCTGGCCGATGACCGCGACGACGCCGCCGGTCATGTACTCGCAGCCATGGTCGCCGGTTCCTTCCACCACCGCGATGGCGCCGGAATTGCGGACCGCGAAACGCTCGCCCGCGACGCCGCGGAAGTAAGCTTCGCCCGCAATCGCGCCGTAGAGCACGGTGTTGCCGACGATGATCGAGCGCTCGGCCACGGCTTTGGTCGCCGGATCGGGCTTCACGATGACCTTGCCGCCGGACAGGCCCTTGGCGACGTAGTCGTTGGCCTGGCCGGTGAGCTCGACCGTGACGCCCGCCGCCAGGAAGGCCGCGAAGCTCTGGCCGGAGGTGCCGGTGAGCTTCACCGTGATCGTGTCTTCCGGCAGGCCGGCATGGCCGTATTTCTTGGCGACGGCGCCAGACAGCATCGCGCCCGTGCTGCGGTCGACATTGCCGACCGGCTTCTCGATCACGACCGGCGTGCCGGTCTCGATCGCGTCCGTGGCCTCAGCCAGGAGCTGGCGGTCGAGCACGGTGTCGATCGGGTGCTTCTGCAGCTCGACATGGCGGATCGCCACGCCCGGCAGGTCGACCTTGTGGAACAGCTTGGTGAAGTCGAGCCCGTTCGCCTTCCAGTGTTCGATCGCGTCGCGCTTGTCGAGCAGGTCCGAGCGGCCGACGATCTCCTCGATCTTCGTGAAGCCCATCTCCGCCATGATCCGGCGGACATCCTCGGCCACGAAGAAGAAGTAGTTCACGACATGCTCGGGCAGGCCCTTGAAGCGCTTGCGCAGCACCGGGTCCTGCGTCGCGACGCCGACCGGGCAGGTGTTGAGATGGCACTTGCGCATCATGATGCAGCCGGCCGCGATCAGCGGCGCGGTCGAGAAGCCGAACTCGTCGGCCCCCAGCAGCGCGCCGATGACGACGTCGCGACCCGTCCGCAGGCCACCGTCGACCTGCAGCGCGACGCGCCCACGGAGCTGGTTCAGCACCAGCGTCTGCTGCGTCTCGGCGAGGCCGATTTCCCAGGGCGAACCCGCATGCTTCAGCGAGGTCAGCGGGCTCGCGCCCGTGCCGCCCTCGAAGCCGGAGATGGTGATGTGGTCGGCGCGCGACTTGGCGACGCCGGCCGCAACCGTGCCGACGCCGATCTCGGAGACGAGCTTCACCGAGACATCGGCCGCCGGATTGACGTTCTTCAGGTCGAAGATGAGCTGCGCCAGATCCTCGATCGAATAGATGTCATGATGCGGCGGCGGCGAGATCAGGCCGACGCCCGGGGTCGAATGCCGGGTGCGGGCGATCTTGGCATCGACCTTGTGGCCGGGGAGCTGGCCGCCCTCGCCGGGCTTGGCGCCCTGCGCGACCTTGATCTGCATCACGTCGGCATTGACGAGATACTCGGTGGTAACACCGAAGCGGCCGGACGCGATCTGCTTGATCGCCGAGCGCTTGGAGCGGCCATCCGGCATCGGCCGGAAACGGATCGGCTCCTCGCCGCCCTCGCCGGTGTTCGACTTGCCGCCGATCTGGTTCATCGCGAGCGCGATCGTCTCATGCGCCTCGCGCGAGATCGAGCCGAAGGACATCGCGCCGGTGGCGAAGCGCTTCACGATATTCGCGGCAGGCTCGACGCTCTCCAGCGGCACGGGCGCGCGGCCGTTATCGGTGGCCATCTTGACCTTGAACAGGCCGCGGATGGTGCTGAGCCGCTGCGCGTCGTCATTCACCTGGGCGGCGAATTCCTCGTAGCGGTCCTGCGCGTTGAGGCGCACAGCATGCTGCAACGAAGCGACGACATCCGGCTTCCAGACATGGTCCTCGCCGCGGACGCGGTACATGTACTCGCCGCCGATATCGAGGCTGTTGCGGTAAAGCGGCGAGTCGCCGAAGGCGTCGCGATGGCGGCGCAGGCTCTCCTCGGCGATCTCGTCGAGGCCGACGCCTTCGATCGCCGTGCCCGTGCCGAAGAAGAACTTGTCGACGAAGGCGCTCTTCAGGCCGACGGCGTCGAAGATCTGCGCGCCGCAATAGGATTGGTAGGTCGAGATGCCCATCTTGGACATCACCTTCAGCACGCCCTTGCCGACCGACTTGATGTAGCGCTTCACCACCTCGTCGGCATCGACCTCCTCGGGGAAGGCGCCCTGCTCATGCTGGTCGAGCAGGGTATCGAAGGCGAGATAGGGGTTGATCGCCTCGGCGCCGTAGCCGGCGAGGCAGCAGAAATGATGGATCTCGCGCGGCTCGCCGGATTCGACGACGAGGCCGACCGAAGTGCGCAGGCCCTTGCGGATCAGGTGATGGTGGACGGCCGCCGTCGCCAGCAGCGCCGGGATCGGGATGCGGTCCGGCCCGACCTGCCGGTCGGACAGGATGATGATGTTGTAACCGCCATGGACGGCAGCCTCGGCGCGCTCGCAGAGCCGCGCCACCGCGCCGTCCATGCCGGCCGCGCCCTCGCGCGCCGGATAGGTGAAGTCGATCGTCTTGGTGTCGAAGCGATCCTCGTAATGGCCGATGCAGCGGATCTTCTCGAGATCGTCATTGGTCAGGATCGGCGTGCGAACCTCCAGGCGCTTGCGGCGCGAGGTGCCTTCCAGATCGAGGATGTTCGGACGCGGCCCGATGAAGGAGAGCAGGCTCATCACCAGCTCCTCGCGGATCGGGTCGATCGGCGGGTTCGTGACCTGCGCGAAGTTCTGCTTGAAATAGGTGTAGAGCAGCTTCGACTTGAGCGAGAGCGCCGAAATCGGCGTATCCGTGCCCATCGAGCCCACGGCTTCCTGCCCGGTCACCGCCATCGGCGCCATCAGCAGGCGGACATCCTCGGTGGTGTAGCCGAAGGATTGCTGGCGATCGAGCAGCGGCACGTCGGTGCGCGAGGCCCGCGCCTCGACCGGTGGCAGGTCCTCCAGCACGATCTGGGTGCGCTTCAGCCAGTCCTTGTAGGGGTTGGCGAGGCAGAGCGAGGTCTTGATCTCGTCATCGCCGATGATGCGGCCCTGTTCGAGATCGATCAGCAGCATCTTGCCGGGCTGGAGACGCCACTTCTCGACGATCTTCTCCTCCGGGATCGGCAGCACGCCGAATTCCGAAGCAAGCACGACGAGCCCGTCATCCGTGACGAGATAGCGCGCGGGGCGCAGGCCGTTGCGGTCGAGCGTCGCGCCGATCTGGCGGCCGTCGGTGAAGGCGATCGCGGCCGGCCCATCCCAGGGCTCCATCAACGCGGCGTGATACTCGTAGAAGGCGCGCCGCTCCTCGTTCATCAGCGGGTTGCCGTTCCAGGCTTCCGGCACCAGCATCATCATGGCATGGGCCAGCGAGTAGCCGCCCTGCACCAGGAATTCGAGCGCGTTGTCGAAGCAGGCGGTGTCCGACTGGCCCTCATAGGAGATCGGCCAGAGCTTGGAGATATCCGAACCGAACAGGTCGGAATCGACGCTCGCCTGCCGCGCCGCCATCCAGTTGACGTTGCCGCGCAGCGTGTTGATCTCGCCGTTATGGGCGACCATCCGGTAGGGATGGGCGAGGCGCCAGGACGGGAAGGTGTTGGTGGCGAAACGCTGGTGGACCAGCGCGAGCGCGCTGATGAAGCGCTCGTCCTGCAGGTCCTTGAAGTAGGAGCCGAGCTGGTTCACCAGCACCATGCCCTTGTAGACGATGGTGCGGCAGGACATCGAGACGGGGTAATACTCCGCCGTCTTGCGCTCCTGATGCTTGTAGACCTTGTTCGAGACCGACTTGCGGAGGACATAGACCTGCCGCTCGAACTCGTCCTCGTCGGTGATGTCGTCGGGACGACCGACAAAGAGCTGGCGATGCACCGGCTCGGTCGCGAGCACCGCATGGCCGAGATCGCTGTTATCGACCGGCACGTCGCGCCAGCCGAGGAAGACCAGCCCTTCCTCAGCCACGGTCTGCGAGATGATCTCCTCGCACATCGCCCGCGCCGCGGGATCGCGCGGCATGAAGAACTGGCCGATGGCGTAGTAGCCCTGTTCCGGCAGGGTGATGCCGAGCCGCGCGGTCTCCTCGCGGAAGAACTGGTCGGGAATCTGGACGAGGATGCCGCAGCCGTCGCCGAGCTTCGGATCGGCCCCGACCGCGCCGCGATGGTCGATATTGTGCAGGATCTGCAGGCCCTGCTGCACGATCGCATGGCTCTTGCGGTTCTTCATGTCGGCGATGAAGCCGACGCCGCAGGAGTCTTTCTCGTTATTGGGATCGTACAGGCCCTGATGCACCGGCATCGCCGGATCGCGCACGGCCGGAAAACGCTCGAAAGCCTCTGCGCCGCTCGACTTGCTGGTCACGCTCATCGTCAAACCCCGCTTCCCAGAACCCCGCGAGCTTGCGCCGGCAGGGAGACCCGTCAGTCCACAATCCCGACCGCGGCGGCCCTCAGTGCCGACCCGAAGTCGGCAGCAAGGATGGGGCCAGAGCGGTTCGGCCGTCGTCTCTTTGGAGGCTTTGCTTGCGCTTTGTTTCCACCGCGCCCGCGTCCTCCGCAGGCGCCTCGGGCGTGCCTCGCCCGTTCGCGCCTGTCTTCAGGCCGTCGTTTTACGGACGGCGCGCGTGCGATTGGCTTTGGCGTTGGTAGCCCGGCCCTTCGTCATGCTCCGCTCCGTTGCGACGGCGCGACCTTGAGCTAAAACAGCTTTTGGTCGGCGCGGTGAAAAATGGGACAGCAACACTGTCCTATTGCGATGAACTTGCCAGAATTCCAATCTAGGCACAAGCGCCTATTTCGCGCTGCAGCGAAATTTTATTGCAAAATCGAATCCGCGCCAGACATTTCCGGAACGAAAGCCTGACTCAGGCAGTCCGGTTCTTGTTTTCTGGCATGACCAAAGGTCTTGACCTAGCGCAGCGCGCAAGCCCCCTCTTCGTCCTTGTCGCTTGGCAGAAAACCGCCCTCCGCCTAACCCTCAAGTCATGGATTTCTTCAGCGACAACACCGCCGCCGCCAGCCCCCGCGTCATGGCCGCTCTCGCCGCCGCCAATGCCGGCGCCGCCTCCCCTTATGGCAAGGACGACTGGACGCGGCGCGTCGAGGAGCGCTTCGCCGCGATCTTCGAGCGCGAGGTCGCGGTCTTCCTCGTGCTCACAGGCACCGCGGCGAACGCGCTGGCACTCGCCAGCATCGTCAAACCCTGGGGCGCAATCCTCACCCATGAGGAGGCGCATGTCGTCGAGGACGAGTGCGGCGCGCCCGAATTCTTCACCAACGGTGCCAAGCTGGTCGACCTGCCCGGCACCGGCGCCAAGCTGAAGCCGGAGACGGTGACGAAAGCGCTCTCGCATCTGCGCGCCGGTGATTTCCATCAGGTCCAGGCGCAGGCGCTGACGATCACCCAGGCGACCGAGTGCGGCACGGTCTATACGCCGGCCGAGGTGCGCGCCCTGAAGGAGGCCGTCACGCCGCGCGGCCTGAAGCTCCACATGGACGGCGCCCGCTTCGCCAATGCGCTGGTCACGCTCGGCTGCACCCCGGCCGAGATCACCTGGAAGGCCGGCGTCGACGTGCTCTCCTTCGGCGGCACCAAGAACGGTGCGCTCGCGGCGGAAGCCGTGATCTTCTTCGACCCGGCGCAGGCCGAGGAGATGAAATGGCGCCGCAAGCGCGCCGGGCAGACGCTGTCCAAGGGCCGCGTCCTTGGCGCCCAGTTCGAAGGCCTGCTCGCGGACGATCACTGGCTCGACCTCGCCCGCCACGCCAATGCCCGCGCCAAGCGTCTCGCGGATTCGGTGGCGCAAGGCAGCGAGGCCCGTTTGGCGTGGCCCTGCCACGCGAACGAGGTCTTCCTCGTCCTGCCGCCCGCCGTACAGCAGCGCCTGAAGGCCGCCGGCATCGGCTATTACGACTGGTCGGCGCGCTCGCTGCCGCCGGAAGCCCCGCTCAAGGAGGGCGAGGTTGTTGGCCGCTTCGTCATGTCCTTCGCGACAAAGCCTGAGGATGTCGAGCGTCTGGTTGCCGCGATCGCCGGTTGAGCGGGCGCATTTGCGCCCCGTTTCCAGCCGCATACCTGCCGCAATCCCTAACAAGACTGAATGGCGAGCAGTCAGTCGTTAAGGGAATTTGGCATGGCAGATCGTTCGACCGCACCGGGGCGCATCGCGCTGATGGGCCTGGTCGTGGCCGGCGCAATGGCCGGCATGGCGGGCGCCGCCAGCGCCCAGTATTATTATTACGACGACGGGTACGATCCCTATCCGGCCTATGGCTACGGCTATGGCTATCGTTACGACTATGGCTATGCGCCACGCCCGCCCGCCGCCGTGCCGCGCGCGCCGGCCGCCGTCTCGCCCTACTCGGTCAACGGCATAGCCGCCCGCCGTTACGGCCTCGTCCGGATCGAGCGTTCGATCCGGCGCGACGACACCTATATTGTCGACGGCGTCACGGCCGGCGGCCAGCGCCAGCGCCTGATCCTCGACGCCTATGCCGGCGAGCTGATCCGCCGCATCCCCTTGCGCGGCCAACCCGCCCCCAGCGTCGCCCGCGCCGACCCGCGCGAGGAGCACGCCCCGCCACGCCAGCGTCTCGTGCCCCAGCCGCCGGAACGACCGGCTGAATTCAAGGGTCCGGCCGAGGCCAGCGCCCCGGCAACGACCGCGCCGCCATCCCCGGCCGCACCGCCTGCGCCTGAACCGGCCGCGCCAGTCGAGAAGCCGCCGGCCGAGGCAAGCGCCCCCGCGACGACCGCGCCGCCATCACCCGCCGCGCCGCCTGCGCCCGAACCGGTGAAGCCAGCGGAAACGGCACCGGCTCAGGCCAGCGCTCCGGCGACCGTGGCTCCGCCGCAGCCCGCCCGGCCGGCGGAGCCGTCACCCGGCGCGACCGATCCGGAGACCGGCGCCGACAAGCCGAAGCTCGTCAACCCGAGCGACGTGCGCAACACCGAAGGCACCGAGCGCAAGCCGCCGCTCTCGACCGCCGCGCCGGCAGCCGAAGCCTCGTCGATCCCGCCGGTGCAGAACATCGATCCGAGCCCATCGACGCCGAAGCCCGAGACGCCGATCGCCCCCGTCGCCCCGATGAACTGATGATACCCCCTCGGACAACCGGGCCGTCATTCCGGGTCTCCGCTTCGCTCCGCCCGGAATGACACGTCGTAGCTGCCGCTCCGTTCTGAGCACGAACAAAAAAGGCTCCCGTTTCCGGGAGCCTTTCGCTTTCATCGAAAGCTTGGCGTGGATTACGCGGCCTTGGCGACCTTGGCCTCGAGGACCTTGGCCGAACCGCCGGTGCCGATCGCGATCTGGCGCGGCTTCTTGGCCTCAGGAATCTCGCGCACGAGATCGATATGGAGCAGGCCGTTCTCCAGGCTGGCGCCGGTCACCTGCACATAATCGGCAAGCTGGAAGCGACGCTCGAAGGCGCGCGCGGCGATGCCCTGATGCAGGACCTCACGCTTCTCGGCACCCTCGACGAGCTGCTTCTCGCCCTTGACGGTCAGCGCGTTTTCCTTGGACTCGATGGAGAGGTCGCCCTCACCGAAACCCGCGACCGCGATGGTGATGCGGTAGGCGTTCTCCGCAGTCCGCTCGATATTGTAGGGCGGATAGCTCGGGGCGGTTTCGTTGCTCGTCGCCTGGTCGAGGAGATTGAACAGACGGTCGAAGCCGACGGTCGAGCGATAGAGCGGGGAAAGGTCGAAATGACGCATGATATGTCCTCCGAAGAAGCGACAATGATGTCGGTCCGCCTCGCCTGAGCGCGGACCTTGGTTGCTTTCGCGCATCCGGTTCTGGCCTGCGCAGACCTGATCTGGGGAGGCGTTTGGGCTTTTCAAGAGCCGCTCTTTCGGGCCGCGAAATCACCCCTCGCATTTCTTTTTCAGCGCGCCGACATGTTTTCGCAGGATATCTTGTGCAGGATATCGGGCTGATGGCGGCCGTGCTCAAAAGGCGCAGCCGCGATGCGGAGCACTTGATGGCCGAGGCCGCTTTCTTTGCCGATCCGGACTACCCCGTCCCGGGGCACGGCAAGACCTGGCTCGCTACGACGCGGGACGGCGCCTCCCTGCGCTTCGCGAGCTGGCGCCCGACTGTGAAGCCGGTGCGCGGCACCGTCGTCGTCGTGCAGGGCCGGGCCGAATTCATCGAGCGCTACAGCGAGACCGTCGCTGACCTGCGCCGCCGCGGCTTCCATGTGCTGAGCTTCGACTGGCGCGGCCAGGGCGGCTCGCAGCGCTTCGTCCGGCGCATCCGCAAGGGCCATGTCGGGCGGCTCAGGCAGTACGAAGCCGATCTGGCGCTGGCCATGGCCGAGATGCGGGCCAAGTTCCCGCCGCCCTATTTCGTCCTCGCCCATTCGATGGGCGCCGCGCTCTGCCTCGACGCCGCCCGCTCGAACGCCTTGCCGGTTGCGCGCATGGTCGCGCTCGCGCCGATGCTCGGCATCGCGATGATCGCGCATCCCGGCCGGGCGAAAATCCTGGCGAGCCTGCTCTATTGGCTCGGCCTCGGCAGCGCCTTCGTGCCGGGCGGCGGCGACACCGCGATCGCGACAAAACCTTTCGAGGGCAACCGCCTGACCAGCGACCCCGCCCGCTATGCCCGCAACAGCGCTCTCTCGGCCGCGGCGCGCGAACTCAGCATCGGCGACCCGACCATCGCCTGGATCAGGACCGCCTTCCGCCTGATGGCACGCCTCGGCACGCCGTCAGCAGCGCTGGAGGTGAAGGTGCCGACGCTGATCATCGCCGCCGGCCGCGACCCGGTCGTCTCGACGCCTGCGATCGAGCGCTTCGCGGCGCGGCTCAAGACCGGCGCGGCGCTCGTCCTGCCGACGTCGCGCCACGAGATCCTGATGGAAAGCGACGACATCCGCGCCCAGTTCTGGGCAGCCTTCGACGCCTTCATCCCCGGCGAGGACCAGGCCGTGCCCGGCTCAGCCGGCGAGCCTGGCCATGGCGGCCTCATGCAGCGCCTTGCTGCCGGCCGCGAGGATGCGCCCGCCCCCGGCAGCGCTGCCGCCGTCCCATGAGGTGACGATGCCGCCCGCGCCCTCGATGATCGGAATCAGCGCGACGATGTCGTAAGGCTTGAGGCCGCTCTCGATCACGAGATCGACATGGCCGGCCGCGAGCATGCAATAGGCGTAGCAGTCGCAGCCATAGCGCGAGAGCCGGACCTCCTTCTCGACGCGGGCGAAGGCCTCGGCCTCCTCGCCCTTGAACAGGGCGGGCGTCGTCGTCATCAGCGTCGCGGTGGCGAGGTCGGTGGTCGGGCGCGTGCGCAGCTTCTTCGGCCCGCCCGGTCCCTCATAGCGCGCCTCGCGCCCGTCGCCGGAATAGCGCTCGCCCGAGAAGGGCTGGTGCATCATGCCGTAGACCGGCACGCGATCGCGCGTCAGCCCGATCAGCGTGCCCCAAACCGGGATGCCCGAGATGAAGGCGCGCGTGCCGTCGATCGGATCGAGCACCCAGACATATTCCGCGTCGGTGTTCTCGCTGCCGAATTCCTCGCCGAGCACGCCATGGGCCGGGAACTGCCGCTTGATCATGTGGCGCATCACCGATTCGCCGGCGCGGTCGCCTTCGGTCACGGGATCGAACACCCCGCCCCGCGACTTGTCCTCCGTCGCATGCAGCGCCCGGAAGAAGGGCAGGATCGCCCGGCCGGACTGCGTCGCCAGCTCCGCGACGAAAGCGCCGAAATCGACTGCGCTCATGAATAGGCACTCCAATTTGCTGCTTTGCAGCATCAACTCCGCGGATTGACCATCTTAGACGGGGCCGGATGCGGAAATATCCGAAGAACACCGCCTTTTCGTTCCAGTATCATGCATGCATCGCATGACAGCTGCGATTCCGCTGATTCTGCTTGCGTTTTGCAGCGCACCCCAATATTGTGCACTGCGAAGGGGAGATGACCTCAAACCTTCATTGCCCTCCTTGGGCGTTTCCTCCCTAGACTTGGGCCGCCACGCAAGTGTGCGGCCCTTTTTTCTTTGGATCAGTGCCCCCGGCTTCGCCGCCTGCCGCTATTCGGCAGCCTCGCGCCATTCGTCGAGCCAGCCGCTCCAGCGCGCGAAGCAATCCGCCATCACCGCCGCCATCGCCTGCTCCACTTCGCCGAACCCGGCATGCGGCTCCAGCGTCGCCTCGTTCATATAGAGCGCGCGGTTCACCTCGATCTGCAGCGCATGCACGCCGGCAGCCGGCGCACCGTAATGCTCGGTGATGAAGCCGCCGGCATAGGGCCGGTTGCGGGTCACGCTGAAGCCCAGCCGCGTGAAAGCCTGCTCGGCGATGTCGATGATGTAGCCGGAGGCGCTGGTGCCGAAGCGGTCGCCGAGAATGATGTCGGATTTCGCCAGCCCGTCGCGGTCGAGCCCGGCCGAGGGCATCGAATGCGCATCGACGAGAATGCATGTGCCGAACACCCCTTGCGTGCGCTGGACGAGGCTGCGCAGACCTGCGTGATAGGGCCGGTAGAGATCCTCGATGCGGGCGAGCCCATCCTGGACCGGAATCCGGCCGAAATAGATTTCCTGCCCGTCGCCGACGATGCGGGGGATGGTGCCGAGCCCGCCGGCGACCCGCATCGAGCGGGTATTGGCGAAGGGCGGCACGCGGCCCTCGAACATGCGCGGGTCAAGCTCGTAGGGCTCGCGATTGACGTCGAGATAGGCGCGCGGGAACTCGGCCACGAGCAGCGGCGCGCCGAGCGAGACGCTCTGCGCGAAGAGCCGGTCGACATAGGCATCCTCGGAGCGCCTGAGGCTGCGTAAGGGCAGGCGCGCCGCCTCGACGAAGCCGCGCGGGTAACAACGACCGGCATGCGGCACATCGACCACCACCGGCACGATCTGGAGAGCCGGTTGGTACAGGCTGAACGGCCGCTCGATCTCGGCGACGACGTCGTCCGGCGCGGGCGGGAAAGGGGCTGAGGACAGGCTCATCGCGAGCGACTGAAGCACACAAACCTGAACGGTTGAAGCGATGTCGCGAAACGCGGGAAATTCTCTGCTGGATTCACGCGTTGTTTACCATGATGTTGCCTTATCACAGGACATGGTTCCAACTGTGCGGCCGGGTGAGTACCCAACCGTTCCAGACCCGGCCTCGAGTCGGGGCGCCAGACGTTATAGAAACACAGGCCTCAGGGACGACAGATCAGGCCCATGACGAAGATACTGCTCGCCGAAGACGACAACGATATGCGTCGCTTCCTGGTCAAGGCCCTGCAGAACGCAGGCTACGACGTCGCTTCCTTCGATAACGGCCTGTCGGCCTATAATCGCCTGCGCGAGGAGCCGTTCGAGCTCCTGCTGACGGATATCGTCATGCCGGAGATGGACGGAATCGAGCTGGCGCGCCGCGCCACCGAGCTCGATCCCGACATCAAGGTGATGTTCATCACGGGCTTTGCCGCCGTGGCGCTGAACCCCGATTCGCAGACGCCGAAGGATGCGAAGGTGCTCTCCAAGCCCTTCCACCTGCGCGAGCTCGTCAACGAGGTCGAGAAGCTGCTGGCCGCCTGAGCGGCCGTTTGGCATCGCGCAAATGCAGCTGCCAACAGTCTCGTGAGAATTTATGCGGCAAACGCCTTGCCACCCGCGAAGCGAGCCGCTATAGCCCCCTCACTCGCAGCGTGAACGCGGCCCACACGGCCCGGACACGCTTCCGGAAGCCTCCTCACGGCGGCGATGGGCGCGTAGCTCAGCGGGAGAGCACTACGTTGACATCGTAGGGGTCACAGGTTCGATCCCTGTCGCGCCCACCATTTGATGCCCTTGCAATACAGGGACGAAAGGCCGCCTTACCGGGCGGCCTTTTTTGCTTTTCGGGCCTCTCCCCTCGCCGTCATTGCGAGCGCAGCGAAGTAATCCAGGAGGACTGGGTCGAACGGTTCAGTCCGGTCCCCCTGGATTGCTTCGTCGCTGACGCTCCTCGCAATGACGTGTGATGCGCACGCTTCCTCAATCCGCTTCGCTCGGCGCGAGCTGGCGCACGAAGCGGCGCAGCAGCGCCTCGAAGGCGGAGAGCGCCGGCGAGGCCGAGCGGCCGCCGGGGCGAATCATCACGATATCCCGCGCGATCGACGGTTCCGCCAACGGCCGCACCAGCACCGATTTCGGCGCCACCGCCCGCGCATAGGTCGGCAGCACGGCGATGCCGAGCCCGGCCTCGACCAGCGCCAGCGCGGTCGTGATCTGCGTCACCTCATAGGCCGGCTTCAGCGTGATCTCGGCGGTCTCGTAGCCGACCTCGGCGAGCAGGCGGATGCCGCTGTCGCGGGTCAGCGTCACCAGCGGCTCGTCGGCGAGATCGCGCCACGCCACCGAATCGCATGCGGCGAAGCGACTGCCCCGGCCGCAGAACAGCATCAGGCTGTCGCGGGCGAGCGTCGTGCGCTCGATCGTGTCGTCGAGCGCCGGGAAGGTGCCGACGCCGCAATCGGCCTTGCCGAAACGCACGGCCTCGACGACGAGGTCGTTGCGCGCATCGATGATCGCGACCTGCAGGCCGGGATATTTCTGCTGCAGCGCCACGATCGTCGGCGGCATGATCACCGCCGCGAGCAAGGGCGGCACCGCCACCACGATGCGACCTCGGCGGCGTTCAGCGAGCCCGTTGGCGTTCAACACAGCCGTATCGAGGTCCTGCACGATCTTCAGCGCGGCCCCATGAAATTCGCGCCCGCCCTCGGTCAGTTCGACCCGGCGCGTCGTGCGGTCGAGCACGCGGATGCCGAGTTCCCGCTCCAGATCGCGCACGAGCTGGGAGAGCGCCGGCTGCGCCATGTTCAGGCGCTCGGCCGCCTTGGTGAAGGTGCCCTGTTCGGTCACGGCCAGGAAGGCCTGAATCTGGCGCAGCGTAATCGCCATCGATGCCCCGATTTATAAGGATAGGTTCCGAATTCATACGAATGTTACGAGTTGCCGTATACCCCGGCTCTCATGCCATCATCCCTCATCGCCCGGCATGCATGCCGGGCTGCCTGGGAGAGGGTGTCGGGCAAGGGCATTTCGGATGAGAGCGCGGACCTGCCTCGCTTCACGATGCCCGCTTTGTCCGAGCCGCTCCGGAATGCGGGAGCCGGCCTGATGAAATACGCCAAGAAGGACGCCAAGGCCTATGCCCGCGCCCATATGAAGGGCATCTGGGCGGCCGCGCTCACGCCCTTCACCGATACCCTCGCGATCGACGAGGACGGCTTCAGGCAGAACATCCGCCACTGGCTCGACGACCTCAAGATCGACGGGCTGTTCATCGCCGGCAAGCAGGGCGAGTTCTTCTCGATGTCGCTAGAGGAGCGCAAGCGCAATTTCGAGCTGGCGGTCAAGGCCTCGGCCGGCCGCGGCCAGACCATCATGTCCTGCTCCGACCAGAACATGGACGTCGTCATCGATCTGGCGAAGCACGCCCAGAAGGTCGGCGCCGACTACATCGTCGTGCACGCACCGATCCTGCATTTCTTCAAGGCGCAGGACGAGACGCTCTACGAGTACTACCGGACCATCGCCGAGAAGGTCGATATCGGCATCGCGCTCTGGAGCCACCCGGATTCGGGCTACCTGATGAGCCCGCAGCTCTGCAACCGGCTCGCCGATATCGAGAACGTCGTCGCGATCAAGTACAGCGTGCCCCGGCCGATGTATGCGGAACTCACGCGGCTGGCCGGCGACCGCATCCTGGTCAGCACGGCCTCCGAAGAGGAATGGCTCGACAACATCCTCGAGCTCGGCTGGCAGCTCTATCTCTGCTCCTCGCCGCCCTACCTCATCCAGACGGCGAACGACCGGCGCATGCGCGAATACACCGACCTCGCCTTCCGCGGTGAAGCCGATAAAGCCCGCGCCATCCGCGACAGCCTGAACCCGGTGCGCGAGGCCCTGCGCGGCACGCGCCCGGCCGAGAAGCCGCATGCACACCAGAAATACTGGCAGGAGCTGCTCGGGCAGGTCGGCGGACGCGTTCGTCCGCCGATGCTGGAGCTGACCGAGGCCGAAAAGGCCGCGACGCGCGCCGCTTTCGAGGCTTGCGGCCTCGGTAAGGCGCCGCTCGCAAAGGCCGGCTGATCGATTTCACGAATAAGGACGGGAGTGGGAACCATGGCGACCGAAGGACGGCTCAAGGCCTTCAACTTCAAGAAGTGGATCGCGGAGAACGAACACCTTCTCAAGCCGCCGGTCGGCAACAGGAAGGTGTTCGACGACGGCCAGATGACCGTGATGGTCGTCGGCGGGCCGAACCAGCGCGCCGACTATCATGACGACCCGGTGGAGGAGTTCTTCTACCAGCTCAAGGGCGACATGATGCTGAAGCTGGTCGACAACGGGAAGCACTACGACGTGACGATCCGCGAGGGCGACGTCTTCCTGCTGCCGCCGCATGTGCGCCATTCCCCGCAGCGCCCGCAGGAGGGCTCGATCGGGCTCGTGGTCGAACCGGCGCGCCATGCCGGCCAGGTCGACGGCTTCGAATGGTACTGCTTCGAATGCCAGGGCCTCGTGCACCGTATCGAGGTCACGGTCGGGGACCTCGTGAAGGACTTGCCGCCGCTCTACGAAGCCTTCTTCGCGGACGAGAAGGCGCGCACCTGCAAGCATTGCGGCGCGCTCCATCCCGGCCGCAAGCCGCCGGCCGGCTGGGTTGCTCTCTAAGCGTGCAGCACCGAAAGACGGGCTCCCCGCAGAGGGGAAGTCCGTGCTTGGATAACGGGCAGCAGCGCCTTGCGCCCCGGCCGGGGCGCGGTGATGTTGCACGGGAACAGGCCTAAGCGCGGCGGCGCAGAAACGCCGCGTCGAACCATCTCAGAGGCAAAACGGAACGACTGGAGTCCATGATGAAACTGCGCGGATTGCTTTTCGGCATCGCGACGACGCTGGCGGCCTCCACGGCGCTGGCCCAGCAGCCGGTCAAGATCGGCATGATCACCACGCTCTCGGGGCCGGGCGGCTATCTCGGCCAGGATATCCGCGACGCGTTCAAGCTCGCCATCGACCTGGAGGGCGGCAAGCTTGGCGGCGTGCCGGTCGAGCTCGTCGTCGAGGACGATGCGCTCAAGCCCGGCCAGGGCAAGCAGATCGCCGAGAAGATGCTGAAGACCGACGGCATCAAGATCCTGACCGGCATCGTCTTCTCGAACGTCGCCGGCGCAACCGTGCCCGATATCGTCGATTCCGGCGCGCTCTATGTCAGCCCCAATGCCGCGCCCTCGAACTTCGCCGGCAAGGAGTGCAACGCCAACTATTTCGTCGTCTCCTGGCAGAACGACAGCCTGCACGAGAGCGCCGGGCAATACGCCACCAATCTCGGCTACAAGAAGGCCTTCATCCTCGCCCCGAACTATCAGGCGGGCAAGGACGCGCTGACCGGCTTCAAGCGGATGTTCAAGGGCGAGATCGCCGGCGAGGTCTATACCCGCCTCGACCAGACCGACTTCGCCCCCGAGATGGCGCAGATCCGCGCGGCCAATCCCGACGTCGTCTTCCAGTTCCACCCCGGCGGCTTGGGCATCGCCTTCCTGCGCCAGTACCAGCAGGCCGGCCTGCTCGGCAAGACGCCGATGGTGCTGGCCGAGCCCTCGCTCGACGCCACCACGCTGAAGGCGGTCGGCGAAGCCGCGCTGGGCCTCAGCGTCACCGCGCACTGGAATTCCGACTTCGACAACGCCGCCAACAAGAAGTTCATGGAGGCCTGGACCAAGGCCTATAATCGCGCCCCGACCTATTATGCCAGCCAGGGCTACGACGCCGCGCTCGCCATCGCGTCTGCCCTGAAGGCGACCGGCGGCAAGACCGATGTGCCGGCGCTGCGCACGGCGATGGCAAAGGCCGATTTCCAGTCGGTCCGCGGCGCCTTCAAGTTCGGCCCGAACCAGCACCCGGTGCAGGATTGGTACGCGCTCAAGGTCGAGAAGGGCGCCGACGGCGCGCCGGTTCTCAAGACCACCGGTACCAAGGTGCTGAGCAACCACGGCGACGTCTACGCCAAGGACTGCAAGCTCTGAACCGGCCGGCCTAGCCGTTCACGCAACTCTCGTATCGGAACGGCGGCGGAGGACTATGCGCCTCTGCCGCCTGTCCGGATTTGGCATCAATGACGCTCGTTCTCGAACAATTGCTCAACGGCCTGCAGTTCGGCGTGATGCTGTTCCTGCTTGCGGCCGGGCTGACGCTGATCTTCGGCATCATGGGCGTGATCAATCTCGCCCATGGCTCGCTCTACATGATCGGCGCCTATGCCGCCGCCTTCGCCGCGGCGCAGACCGGCTCCTTCCTCCTCGCCGTTCTGGCCGGCCTCGCAGCGGCTGCCTTCATCGGCATGGTGATGGAACTCGTCGTGCTGCGAAGGCTCTATGCGCGCGACCATCTCGACCAGGTGCTGGCGACCTTCGCGCTGATCCTGATTTTCAACCAGAGCGTGACGCTGCTCTTCGGCCGCCAGCCGCTCTTCGTCGCTATTCCCTCCGCGCTGAACGGCTCGGTCCAGCTCCTGCCCGGCCTGACCTATCCGATCTATCGCCTCGCGATCATCGCGGTCGGCCTCCTCGTCGCGCTCGGGCTCTACCTGCTGATCAACCGCACCCGCGTCGGTATGCTCGTACGGGCCGGCGCCACACATCGCGAGATGGTCCGCGCGCTCGGCATCGATATCCGCCTGCTCTACACGGCCGTCTTCGCGCTTGGCGCCCTGCTCGCCGGCCTTGCCGGCCTGATGGCCGGGCCAATACTCGCCGTGCAGGTCGGCATGGGCGAGCAGATCCTGATCATGACCTTCGTCGTGGTGGTGATCGGCGGCGTCGGCTCGATCCGCGGCGCCTTCTTCGGCGCGCTGCTCGTCGGTCTCGTCGATACCTCCCTGCGCGCCTTCATGCCCGGCCTGCTGCGGCAGGTGATGACCGGTTCGGAGGCCGATGCGCTCGGCGCCGGTCTCGCCTCGATGGGCATCTATCTGCTGATGGCGATCGTGCTGCTGGTGCGGCCCAAGGGACTGTTCCCCGCCCATGTCTGAGAACGCCATCACCCGCACGGATTCGGCTGCGCCCGCGCCGGGCCGCATCGTCGCGCTGCTGGCACTGGCCGCCGCGCTGATCGCCCTGCCCTTCATCGTCAAGGCGATCGGCCAGCCGGCCCTGGTGCCCCTGGCGACGCGCGTCCTGATCTACGCTATCGCCGCCGCCAGCCTGAACCTCGCGCTCGGCTTCGGGGGCATGGTCTCGTTCGGCCACGCCGCCTTCTTCGGCATCGGCGGCTATGCCGTCGGCATCCTCTACCGGACCTTCGCCGACGATGCGCTCTTCCTCGGCTTCATCCCCGGCACGGACCAGCTTCTGATCACGCTGCCGGCCGCGATCCTCGTCGCCGGCCTCTTCGCCTGCGTGATCGGCGCGCTCAGCCTGCGCACCAGCGGCGTGCAGTTCATCATGATCACGCTCGCCTTCGCGCAGATGCTGTTCTTCCTCTTCGTCTCGCTCAAGGCCTATGGCGGCGATGACGGCATGACGATCCGCCGCCGCAATGCGCTGTTCGACCTCAACACGCGCGACGACGTGACCTTCTATTTCATCTGCCTCGCCATCGCGGCGCTGGTCTTCCTGGCGCTCTGGCGCATCGTCGGCTCGCGCTTCGGCATGGTGCTCGCCGGCATCCGCCAGAACGAGCGGCGGATGGCTGCAATCGGCATCGCGCCCTATCGCTACAAGCTCGCCGCCTTCGTCATTTCCGGCATGGGCGCCGGCCTCGCCGGAGCACTGATGGCGAACTACCTGCGCTTCGTCAGCCCCGACATGCTGCACTGGACCAAGTCGGGCGAGCTGATGATCATGGTCATCCTCGGCGGCGTCGGCACCTTGCTCGGCCCGCTGCTCGGCGCGGCAGCCCTTGTCATCCTCGAAACCGTGCTGACGAGCTGGACCGAGCATTGGCAGCTCGTGCTCGGCCCGATCCTGCTCCTCGTCGTGCTCTTCACGCAGGGCGGGCTCAACGGCCTGCTCAATCGCCTCGGCCTCGGCAGGAGCGCGCCATGACCGCGACGCTCCTCTCCGTGCGCGGCCTGCGCAAACGCTTCGGCGGGCTGATTGCCACCGACGGCGTCGATCTCGATGTCCGCGACGGCGAAATCCACGCGCTGATCGGCCCCAACGGCGCCGGCAAGACCACGCTGCTGACCCAACTCTTCGGCGAACTCTCGCATGACGAAGGCGCAATCACGCTGTCCGGCGAGGATATCGGCGCCCTGCCGACCGCCCAGCGCGTCCGGCGCGGCCTCGCACGGACCTTCCAGATCACCCAGCTCCTGCCCGATTTCACCATGCTCGACAATGTCGCGCTCGCCGTGCAGGCCCATGACGGCCACAGCTTCCGCTTCCTCGGCAATGCCCGCCGCGACGAGAGCCTGCGGGCTCGCGCCCGCCAGCATCTCGCCACGGCGGGCCTCAGCCACCGCGCCGAAATCAAGGTCGCTGACCTCTCTCATGGCGAGCAGAAGCAGCTCGAATTCGCGATCGCGCTCGCCTGCGAGCCGCGCCTCCTGCTGCTCGACGAGCCGATGGCCGGCCTCGGCCATGCCGAGAGCGAGCAGATGGTCGCGATGCTCTCGGCGCTCAAGGGCCGCGTCACCATGCTCCTGGTCGAGCACGATATGGAGGCCGTCTTCGCCTTGGCAGACCGCATCTCGGTGCTGGTCTATGGCCGCGTCATCGCCACCGGCACGGCCGAGGAAATCCGCGACAATCCGGAGGTCCGCACCGCCTATCTCGGCGAAGGAGACGCCTGATGCTGAGCGTGCGCAACCTGCAATCCGCCTATGGCCGGAGCCAGGTCCTGTTCGATGTCGCGCTCGACATCGCCGAGGGCGAGGTCGTGACCCTGCTCGGCCGCAACGGCATGGGCAAGACCACGACCGTGCGCTCGATCATGGGCCTGCTCGCGCCGAAAGGCGGCGATATCCGCTTCGAGAGCCAGGACGTCCGCGGCATCGCGCCCGAGAAGATCGCCCGCTGCGGCATCGGTCTCGTGCCGGAAGGCCGGCAGGTCTTTCCGACACTCTCCGTCCGCGAAAACCTCGTCGCCACCGCCTCGAACCGTCTCAAGCGCTCCTCGCCCTGGACGCTGGAACGGGTCTACACGCTGTTCCCTCGCCTGGAGGAACGCGCCGGACAATCGGCCCGCACCCTCTCGGGCGGCGAGCAGCAGATGCTCGCGGTCGGCCGTGCCCTGATGACCAACCCCAAGCTCCTGATCCTCGACGAGGCGACCGAAGGCCTCGCGCCGGTAATCCGGGCCGAGATCTGGGGCTGCATCGAGGCGCTCAAGGCGCAAGGTCAGTCGATCCTCCTGATCGACAAGAACATCAATGTGCTGAAGCGTATCGCCGACCGGCACTACATCATCGAGAAGGGCCGCACGGTCTGGTCGGGCTCCAGCAACGACCTCGCGAACAATGCGGAACTGGTGCATCGCTATGTCGGCGTCTGAGGACCTCCGTGAGATCGTCGCGCAGAGCGCCGAGAGCGACCCGGTCGAGGCTCTGCGCGATGCGCTGGGCGATATCCTCGCCGGGCTCATCACCGCCGGCTGCGGCCCACATCATCTTCGCGAGATGATCTGGGAGACGGATCGGCCCGAAGCCTTCCACTTGTCCCGTCATTCCGTCGAACTCGCCTATCGCGAGACCTTCGCCGGTTTCCGCCCGTCGATCCGCCTTCAGCCTCGTTCCGAGCCCGGCCTGACCATCCGCGCTCGCCATGCCGCCGCCCAGCCGCTGCCCGACACGCTCGTTGACGGTTACAGCTTGCGCGAACTCGGCCGGCAATACAGCCCGCGCCTGCAGGCCGACATGAAGGCGCTGTTCCGGCAATGGAGCCGCGACGGCGAGGCCTTCCGCGCCCGTCACGGCGCCGCCGATCTCGCCTATGGCCCGGACCGCTTCGAGAGGCTCGACCTCTACCGCCCGGCAGGCGCGACCCGCGCGCCGATCTTCGTCTTCATCCATGGCGGTTACTGGCAGGCCTCGGACAAGGTCCAACATGCCCAGTTCGCGCAGGGGCTGCTCGATGCCGGCTATGCCGTCGCCATGCCGAATTACGGGCTGGCGCCGGATACGCCGCTGGAAACAAGCCTCGCTCAGAGCGTGGCCGCCCTGAATTTCCTCGTCCGCGAATCCGACGCGCTCGGGCTCGACCCGGCGCGTTTGCATGTCTCCGGTCATTCCGCCGGAGGACATCTCGCCGCCATGGTGCTCTGCGCAGAGAACGCTCCGCCAGTCGCCTCGGCCTTGCTGCTCTCCGGCCTCTATGACCTCGCCCCCCTCGGCCACCTCCCACTCGGCCGCTTGCTCGGGCTCGACGATGCCACCCGCGCCAAAAGGCTCAGCCCCATCGCCCAGCCACGCCCGCAATCCACGCGGATCGCCTTCGCGGTCGGCAAGGGCGAGAGCGATGCCTTCAAGGCGCAATCGGTCGCGCTGGCCGCGACATGGCAGGCCCCAGCCCCCCTCATCTGTCCGGGCCACCATTTCAGCATGCTGGAAGGCCTGAACGGCGGTGCCCTGCTCGATCTCGCCTTGCGAACGGCGGAAGGCCCATGACGCAATCTCGCAATCCGCTGCGCCTCGCTCTGATCGGCTGGGGCGCCATCAACCGCCGCGTCGCGGAGCTGCTGGCGGAGCGAAGCAAGGGCGATATCGACATCGCCGCTGTCGCCGTCCGCAACGCATCCGCAGCCACCGACCTCCCGGCCGGCGCGAAGCTGATCACGACATCCGATGAGCTGGCCCGCCTGAACCTCGATCTTATCGTCGAGGCCGCCGGGCGCGAGGCCGTCGGCATCTGGGGCGAAGCCGCGCTCGACCATGCGCCGGCCTTCGCTGTCGCCTCGACCAGCGCCTTCTGCGACGACGCCCTGCTCGCTCGCTTGATCGCTGCCGCCGAGAGCAGTGGCAGCCAGCTCCTGATCCCGCCCGGCGCCCTCGCCGGGATCGACGGCATCGCAGCCGCTTCCCTGCTGCCGCTCGACGAGGTCATCCATCGCATCGTCAAGCCGTCCGCCGCCTGGCGCGGCACCTCGGCCGAAAGCCTGATCGCGCTCGATGAACTCACCGAGGCGACGGCCTTCTTCTCCGGCACCGCCCGCGAGGCCGCCTCGCGCTTTCCGCAGAATGCCAATGTCGCGGTGATCTCGGCACTTGCCGGCATCGGGCTCGACCGCACCCGCGTCGAGCTCGTCGCCGACCCCGTCGCCGGTGGCAACGGCCACCAGCTCAGCGTGCGCGGCGCCTTCGGCAAGCTCGACATCGCCATCGAGAACCGCCCGCTCGCCACGAACCCGAAATCCTCGGAAATGACGGCGCTGGGGCTGGTCAGGCTGATCGAGAACCGCGTGCGGACGCTGGTGCGCTGACCTTTTCTTGTCATTCCGGGCGCAGCGAAGCGGAGACCCGGAATCCACGACTGGGCGCCGCGCTCTTGGGTGGATTCCGGATCTGCGCCGCTTTGCGGCTTGTCCGGAAAGACAAGAGGGTAGTCCGCGTCATTCATAACCATAACAATCTGAATTTATCTGATTTAGCCGGCTGGATCGCAGAATGGCCGGCCACCTATGGTCCCCCTCAAGACCGGCGGACACGCCGCGCAGAGACTGCTGAACGCATCGCCAGCCGAGGCTTCCATGACGACCTATCCCGATCTCAAGCTCTATATCGGCGGCGCCTGGCGGAAGACGGCGGAGGAGCAGCCGGTCATCAATCCAGCCGATGAGAGCGTCATCGGCGCGGTGCCGCTCGCCTCGCAAGCCGATCTCGACGATGCGCTGACGGCGGCAGCCGAGGGCTTCAAGGTCTGGAGCCGGATGGCGCCGCGCGTCCGCGGCGAGATCATGCTGAAGGCCGCCGCGCTGATGCGCGAGCGCGTCGAGGAGATCGCCCATGCGATCACGCTGGAGCATGGCAAGCCGCTGGCTCAGGCCCGGCTCGAAGTGGTCAGGGGCTGCGAGTTCTTCGAATGGGACGCGGCCGAGGGCCAGCGCGCCTATGGCCGCGTCATCCCCAGCGAGCCCGGCATCCGCTATGTCGTGATGCACCAGCCGGTCGGCACGGTCGCGGCCTTCTCGCCCTGGAATTTCCCGATGAGCCAGCCCTGCCGCAAGATCGCGGGCGCGCTCGCGGCCGGCTGCTCGATCATCATCAAGGCGGCGGAGGAGACCCCGGCCGGCGCGCTTCATATCGCGCGGGCCCTGCATGATGCCGGCGTGCCGCCCGGCGTTTTCAACCTCGTCTTCGGCGTGCCCGCGAAGATTTCGGGCTATCTCATCCCGCAGGCGCAGACCCGGCTCGTCGCCTTCACCGGCTCGACCGCGGTCGGCAAGCATCTCTCGGAACTGGCGGCGCGCCATATGACGCCGGTGCTGATGGAACTCGGCGGCCATGCCCCGGTCATCGTCTGCGACGATGTCGATCCCATCGCCGCAGCCCATCTCTCCGCCACCCGCAAGATCCGCAACGCCGGCCAGGTCTGCACCTCGCCGACGCGCTTCTTCGTCCAGCAAGATATCTACGAGCGCTTCACCAGAGCCTTCGTCGCGCAGGCGCAAGCCGTGACGGTCGGCAACGGCCTCGATGCCGCAACCGAGATGGGCCCGGTCGCCAATCACCGTCGCATCGAGGCGCTGGAAGCGCTGACCGCCGATGCGCGGGCCCGTGGCGGGCGCGTGCTGACCGGCGGCGAGCGTTTGGGCAATCGCGGCTATTTCTTCCCGCCCACCGTCCTCACCGAACTGCCGGACGATGCCCGCGCGCTGCGCGAGGAACCTTTCGGCCCGATGGCGATCATCAACCCCGTCCGCACGGTCGAGGAGGCGATCGAGAAGGCCAATTCCTTGCCTTTCGGCCTCGCGGCCTATGGCTTCACCCACTCTGCGGCACGGGCCGACCAACTCGCCGAAGGCATCGAAGCCGGCAATGTCTCGATCAACACGCTGGAGGCCTCCGTCGCCGAGGTGCCCTTCGGCGGCGTTAAGGACAGCGGCTACGGGCGCGAGGGTGGCGCCGAGGGGCTGGCGCACTACATGACCGTCAAGACCCTGTCTCACAGGATGGTCATCTGAAGCCTTTTCAAGCGAAGTGGGCACCGGTTCGCGTGAAGAAAATGCGGGAAACAAAGAGCCCGAGTCGTCCCGCGATTTTGTGAAGCGCGAAACGACCGAGGCCGCAATGCGCCGGACCGGCTGACCGGTTATCCTGCTGGCAGGAATGCCATAGGGACGAAATATTGCGCATCAACGAGGTGGAAAGCTGGCGGCTCCGGGTTTTCCCGGCATTCTGGCCGCGATGATTCGCATTCCCCTGCTGTCTCTGCTGGCGGTGAGCCTCGGCGCCTGCGCCGTGGGGCCGGACTATGTGCCGCCCGCGCTCGACATGCCGCAGCGCTGGAGCGCGGCGGCCGGCGGCAAGACATCGCCCAGGCCGAGCGAATGGTGGCGCGGCTTCCGCGATCCCACGCTGAACGCGCTGATCGAGCAGGCCATCGCCGGCAATCTCGACGTCGCGCAGGCCAAGGCCCGCATCCGCGAAGCCCGTGCCTCGCGCGAGCAGGCGGTCGGTGCGCTCTTCCCGCAGGTCGATGGCAGCGCCTCGGCCACGCGCTCGCGCTCCTCGACGGTTACCCGCAACAGCTTCCGCGCCGGTTTCGACGCCTCCTGGGAACTCGACCTGTTCGGCGCGCGTGACCGCGCCGTCGAGGCTGCGACCTATGGCACCGATGCCGCCTTCGACGATCTCGACACGGTCATGCTGACGCTGATCGGCGATGTCGCCTCGACCTATGTCGAGGCGCGCGGCCTGCAGGCGCGGATCGTCCTCGCCCGCAGCACCGCGAAGACCCAGCGCGAGACCGAGGCGCTGACCCGCACCCGCTTCCAGGCCGGCGACATCTCCGCCATCGACACCGCCCGCGCCACTGCGCAAGCCGCCAGCACCGAAGCGCAGATCCCCTCGCTCGAAGCCTCGCTTGCCCAGAGCCAGCATCGCCTTGCCGTGTTGACCGGCCGACCGCCGGCCGCCATGGCCGGCTATTTCGGCCGCACGGCGGCAGTGCCCGGCACACCCGCCCCGCCGCGCGCCGGCATCCCTGCCGATGTGCTGCGCCGCCGCCCCGATGTCCGCTCGGCCGAACGCCAGCTTGCCCAGGCGACGGCCCGGATCGGCCAGGCCGAGGCCAATCGCTATCCCTCGGTCTCGCTGACCGGCAATATCTCGACCTCGGCGCTGAAGCTCGGCGATCTCGCCAAGAACAGCGCCATCGGCTGGTCGATCGGCCCGAGCCTCAGCGTCCCCATCTTCAACGGCGGCGAACTGGCGGCGGCCGTCGACGCGGCCCGCGCCCGGCGCGACCAGCAGGACGCAGCACTCCGGCTCACGGTGCTCACCGCGCTGCAGGATGTCGAGGACAATCTCGTCGGCCTGCGGCAGCAGCGGCTCAGGCTCGGCAGCCTGACCGAAGCCGCCCGCGCATCCGGCGAGGCCGCGCGGCTTTCCCGCGCGCTTTATACGGCGGGCACGGCGAGCTTCCTCGATGTCCTCGAAGCCCAGCGCACGCTCTACGCATCCGAGGAATCGCTGATCCAGAGCCGGGTCGTGCTTGCCACCAGCTTCATCGCGCTCAACAAGGCACTGGGCGGCGGCTGGCTGAGACCCGTCGAGGTCTCGGCGCCGGCGGTCGTCGACGCCGAGACCGGCCCGCGCCTGCGCATTCTTCCCGTCGAGGAGCCGCAACCATGAGGCTGCGCCGCCTTCTTTTCCCCGCCCTGATCCTCGCGGCCGCTGGCGGCTACTATGTCTGGCAGGCCCGCCAGCCCTCGCCGGCCGAGACCGTCAGCCTGCCCAGTGCCGAGGCGGTGATGGGCAATGTCGAGGAAGCCGTGCTCGCCTCCGGCGCACTGGAGCCGGTCCGGCAGGTCAGCGTCGGCGCGCAGGCGACCGGCCGCATCGTCTCGCTCAAGGTCAGGCTCGGCGACAATGTCGCGACCGGCGACCTGATCGCCGAGATCGACGGCATCACTCAGCAGAACGCGCTGCGCTCCGCCGAGGCCGATCTCGCCGCACTCAAGGCCCAGCGCGCCGAACGCGGCGCCAGCCTCGCCTATGCCCAGGCCGTGCTTACCCGACAGAAGCAGATGGTCGGGCAGAACGCCGTCTCGCGCGACGCCTTCGAGAATGCCGAGATGACGGTGAGCGTGACCCGCGCCCAGATCGAGTCGCTCGATGCGCAGATCCAGTCGAGCCAGGTCAAGGTCGAGGATGCCCGCGCCAAGCTCGGCTATACCCGCATCACCGCGCCGAGCCCCGGCACCGTGCTCGCCATCGTCGCGCAGGAGGGCCAGACGGTGAATGCGGTCCAGTCGGCGCCGACCGTAGTCGTGCTCGGCGACGTTTCGACCATGACGGTCAAGGCCAGGATCTCGGAAGCCGACGTGCTCAGGGTGAAGGCCGGGCAGGAGGTCTATTTCAGCGTGCTCGGCGCGCCCGAGCGGCGCTTCCCCGGCAAGATTTCCTATGTCGAGCCGGCGCCCGACACCCTGAAGACGCAGAACACGACCTCCTCCTCCAGCGCGAGCAGCTCGTCCTCTGCGGCCAGCACCAGCGCGGTCTACTACAACGCCCTGTTCGAGGTGCCGAACCCGGAAGGGCGGCTTTTGACCTCGATGACGGCGCAGGTCACCGTCATCGTCGGCCGGGCGCAGAACGTCCTCACCGTGCCCTCGACCGCCGTCCGGCGCCGTGGCCCGAACAACTTCCTCGATGTGCTCGGCACGGATGGCAAGCCGGAGCAGCGCAAGGTCACGACCGGGCTGGACAACAAGATCGTGGTCGAGATCACCTCCGGCCTGAAGGCGGGCGAGCGCGTCGTCACCACCCGCAGCAGCGGCGGCCCGGATGCGACGCGCCCGACGCGTGCCCGGCGCTCGCCCTTTGGCTTCTGAGACGCCCGCGATGGGCAAGCCGCTCATCCGCCTCGCCAGCGTCCGGCGCGATTTCGGCGAGGGCGAGGCCGCGGTCGCGGCGCTCGACGGCGCCGATCTCGTGATCGAGGCCGGCGAAATGGTCGCGATCGTCGGCCAGTCCGGTTCGGGCAAGTCGACACTGATGAACATCATCGGCTGCCTCGATCGCCCGACCGGCGGCAGCTACGAGATCGACGGCCGCCCGACACGCGACCTCGACCCGGACGAGCTGGCGCGGCTCCGGCGCGAGTATTTCGGCTTCGTCTTCCAGCGCTACCACCTGCTCTCGGAACTGACCGCGCTCGCCAATGTCGAAGTGCCCGCGATCTATGCCGGCGTGCCGCCCGGCCCGCGCCAGAGTCGCGCCGCGATGCTGCTGGAGCGGCTGGGCTTAGCCTCCCGCGGGACGCATCGGCCATCCGAGCTTTCCGGCGGCCAGCAGCAGCGCGTCTCGGTGGCGCGCGCCCTGATGAACGGCGCCCGCGTCCTCCTCGCCGACGAGCCGACCGGCGCGCTCGACCGTAAGAGCGGTGAGGAGATGCTGGCTCTGATCGATGAGCTCAACCGCGAGGGCCACACGGTCATCCTCGTCACCCACGACATGAATGTCGCAGCGCGTGCGCATCGCATCATCGAGCTCAGCGATGGCCGCATCATCGACGACCGGCGCACCGCGCCGCGCGCTGAAGCCGTACCACCGCCCTCCCCCGTCCCGGCGCCGGCCGGGCGGATGCGCGCCGCCTTCGGCCGCCTCAAGGAAGCCTTCGGCATGGCGGTGCGGGCCATGACCGCCCACAAGCTGCGTACGACGCTGACCATGCTCGGCATCGTCATCGGCATCGCCGCCGTGGTCAGCGTCGTCGCGCTCGGCGAAGGCGCCAAGCAGAACGTGCTCCAGAACATCTCCGGCCTCGGCACCAACACGCTGGAGATATTCCCCGGCGCCGGCTTCGGCGACACGCGCTCCGGCCGGGTCAGGACCCTGACCGTGCTCGACGCGCAGGTCCTCGCGGCCCAGCCCTATGCCGCGAGCGTGACGCCGACGGTTTCGACCAGCGCGACGATCCGGCTCGGCAATGTCGAGGCGTCGGCGCTCGTCAACGGCGTCAGCGAGCGCTATTTCGACGTGCGCGGCAGCGTGCTGACGCGCGGCTCCTTCTTCACCGCCGAGGATGTCCGCACGCTGGCGCAGGACGTCGTCATCGACGAGAATACGCTCGGCGTGCTCTTCCCGAACGGCACGGCCAACCCGATCGGCACGGTCTTCCTGATCGGCACCGTGCCCAGCCGCATCGTCGGCGTGATGCGCCAGCAGCAGGGCGGCTTCGGCGGCAGCCAGAACCCGCAGGTCTTCATGCCCTACACCTCGGTGCAGGGCCGATTCCTCGGCGATCTCTCACTGCGCTCGATCACGCTGCGCGTCGACGACGACACCCCGATGGCGGCGGCTCAGGAGGCGGTGACGGAGCTCCTGACCCATCGCCACCGCGCCAAGGACTTCTTCATCTTCAACCAGGACGAGATCCGCAACACCATCACCGCCACGACCCAGACGCTGACGCTGATGATCTCCTCGATCGCCGTCATCTCGCTGCTGGTCGGCGGCATCGGCGTGATGAACATCATGCTGGTCTCGGTGATCGAGCGCACCAGCGAGATCGGCCTGCGCATGGCGGTCGGTGCGCGCCGCAGCGACATCATGCAGCAATTCCTGATCGAGGCCTCGCTGGTCTGCTTCATCGGCGGCGCGCTCGGCATCGGGCTGGCGCTGGCCATCGGCTATGGCTTCGAGGCCTCGGGCTCGCAGATGCGGTTCATCTATTCGGGCGAGGCTTTCGCCGTCGCCATCGCCTGCTCGACGCTGATCGGCCTGACCTTCGGCTTCCTGCCGGCGCGCAACGCCGCGAAGCTCGATCCGGTCGCGGCTCTGGCGCGGGACTAGCTGCGCGCTCCGCGTCGCGGCGCTTCCGGCATGAGCCGCCCCGCACTCGCGAGGATAGCGTCGGCCAGCGCCCGCGCCGCCGCCTGGTGCGACTGGCCACCGATCACGACGAACTCGATCGTACCCAGCGGCGGCAGCGCCTCGCGCGGCTCAACCTCGGCGAGACCCTGCGGGATCAGGCGGGCCGAATGCGCAGTGAGGCCGAGCCCGGCCACCGTCGCCGCGCGCAGACCCGCGAGGCTGCCGCTGGTGCAGGCGACGCGCCAGGCGCGGCCCGCCCGCTCCAGCGTCTCGATCGCATGGACCCGCGTGATGCTCGGCGGCGGATAAAGCACGAGCGGGACGACCGGCTGCTCGGCAAGCCGCGCGCCCGGCCTGCCCGCCCAGACCAGCCGCTCCTGCCAGGCGACCTCGCCGCGCGCGTCGCCCTTGCGCCGCTTGGCGAAGATCAGGTCGAGCTCACCTGCGTCATATTGCTCGTAGAGCAGGCCGCTCAGCCCCACAGTCAGCTCCAGATCGACCGCATGGTGCTGCATGGCGAAGGCCGCCAGGATCTCCGGCAGAGCCGTATAGGCGAAATCCTCGGAAACCCCGAGCCGGAGCCGCCCGCGCAGAGTCGAGCCGGCGAGATAGCGCTCGATCCGCTGCCCCGCCTCCAGCGCCTGCCGCGCAAAGGGCAGGATCGCGTCAGCATCCGGCGTCGGACGCACGCCATGGGTGTCGCGCTCCAGCAGGCGCCGGCCCAGCCGCTTCTCCAGCCGCGCGACATGCTGGCTGACCGAGGACTGGCGCAGGCCGAGCTGGCGCGCCGCCTCGGTGAAGCTCAGCGTCTCGCAGACCTTGAGGAAGCTCTGCAGCAGGACGGGATCGAGTGGCTTCGGATCGGGATCAAGTATCATCATGATCCATGATAGCCGATATCGAAACCAACATGGATCACAATGAGGCGGCAAGGGATTACAACGCGGCACCGCACCGGAAGGACCACCATGCTCCGCCGCACCCTCGCCCGCTTCGGCATCGATCCCTATCTGATCGCCCTCATGGCCACGGTCGCAGCGGCGGCCGTATTCCCCGCCCATGGCGCCGGAGCTGAGATCGCAAGCGATGCCGTTTCGGTCGCGGTCGCGCTGCTGTTCTTCCTTTATGGCGCAAGGCTGTCGCCGTTGGCGGTCTGGGAAGGCCTGCTGCACTGGCGCCTGCAATCGCTGGTCTTCGCCAGCACCTATGTGCTGTTCCCCCTCCTCGGCCTCGTGCTCACCCGCGTCTTCGCCGGCGTCCTGCCGTCCGAGCTGATCGCCGGGCTGATCTTCGTCTCTATCCTGCCCTCGACCGTGCAATCCTCGATCGCCTTCACCTCGATCGCGCGCGGCAATGTCGCCGCAGCCCTGTGCAGCGCCTCGGTCTCCAACCTCTTCGGCATGGTTCTGACACCGCTGCTGGTCGTGCTGCTCCTCGATTCGAAAGGCGGCGGCTTCAGCACCCGCGCCGTCGAAAGCATCGCGCTCCAGCTCCTGCTGCCCTTCGTCGCGGGTCAATTGCTGCGCCGCTGGATCGGGCCCTTCCTGCAACGCCACAAGGCGCCGATCTCGTTGGTCGACCGCGGCTCGATCCTGCTCGTCGTCTATGCCGCCTTCAGCGAAGGCATGGTCGCCGGCATCTGGTCGCAGGTGACGCTCGCCGATCTCGGCCTCGTCATCGTGCTCGACGTCGTCCTGCTCGCCGCCGTGCTGGCGATCACGACCTTCGCCAGTCGGCGCCTCGGCTTTTCGAAGGAGGACGAGATCGCGATCGTCTTCTGCGGCTCGAAGAAAAGCATGGCGAGCGGTATTCCGATGGCGAACATCCTGTTTCCCGGCCAGGCGCTCGGCCTGATCGTGCTGCCGTTGATGCTGTTCCATCAGGCGCAGCTCTTCGCCTGCGCGGTCCTCGCTCAGCGCTATGCGCGCCGCCCGGTCCATCCGCAGCCGGAAACGTCCGACGAAGCGGCGTTGGTCACCGCAAAGGCGTGAGCCTGCCACCCGCTACTGGCAGCATCATTCATCGCGCGCGGGAACAACCCGGCCGGTCCGCAGGTTGTTCCCCTGCACGGCGAAGCCGGCACCCTCTCAAACCAGGATTCCCCGATGCTCATCGGGGAGCGATCATGGAGGCGAGACATGCAGCAGAACGACAAGACCCAGCACGAAATCCGGAAGATCGCCTATGATCTCTGGATCAAGGACGGGCAGCCCGAGGGCCGCGACCGCGAGCACTGGGAAGCCGCCAAGGAAATCTGGGCCTTCCGCAGCCACAACCACGTCCTCGACGAATCCAGCGATTCCGGAACGGGTTCGGCAAAGAAGCGTCAGCAGGCCTCCGACGCGGCCTGATCGCCAAGCCGGCCGCCATGGGCCGACGACAAGCAAAATAGCTCGTCAGGCAAGCGCCGCCATGCGGCGCCTCAGCCTCAGGGGCAGACATACCCCATCGCGTCGGGCTGGCAGCGCGCGCCCGTAGGCAACACCAACGCCCCGCGTTCGCGCTTCACATAGTCGCCGTTCGGCAGGGTGAAGCCGCCGGTATAATCCGGCGTGACACGTGTTCCGTCCGGCAACGCGAGTTGTGCGCCGTCGCGGACGATTCGCTTGGCAGAAGGAGCCGCAGTCTGCTGCACAGGCTGAGGCCGGGGTGAGACACAGCCGGCGGCCAGAACGGCAACCAGGCTGGCGGCAATCAATGTCCTGATCATGCGTTTATCTTTGCCGCGCCTGACGGCAAGGTGCAACCCCGTCGCATACGCATGCTGCAGCGCGATTCTGGCCGCCTGCCGCCGGGAATTATCCGGCCTCACCTGTGCGGTCCTGCGAAACCGCCGCCGACTGCCGCTCAGCGGCGCGGTCGAGGCATTCGGCCATCTGGGACGTGCCCCAGCCGAATTTCGAACATTGCGCCGTTCCGACGGTATAGTCGCGGGTGGGATGATTGGACTCTGGCGTGCCATTGCAGCCGGTGAGAGCCAAGGTGATGATGGCGAGCGCCAATCGCATTGGGTTTCTCCTTGCTGTGGAGGCGGCGATTAAGGCCTAACCTCACCTGCGCTTCAACCTCGTTCGCTCCTGTCCACCAGAGGCCGGTGGCCTCGGCTGCGATCACTGGCGAGGAAAATCGTCGCGGCAAGCGACAGCACGTCACCGGCAGGGCCGGGGCTTCGCGCCGAATTGTGAATGGTACGATGATCGCAGGGCGATAGAGAGTGGCGGACAGGGAGGGATTTGAACCCCCGATACCCTTGCAGGTATGCCGCATTTCGAGTGCGGTGCATTCAACCACTCTGCCACCTGTCCGCGGTCGCCTTCGGTCGAAGCGAGGCGGTTACTACACAAGCAGCGCCCGGGGGGCAAGCCTCTCCGATATGAGAAATCCACTCTTCACAGCCGCTTTCGCTTGACCTCATCCGGCCGTGCGACTATCGAGCACCGTCCGGCGTGGGGAAACCCGCGCCCGATCTCTTTTGGCATGTGCGCTGCGTCGCATGCCGGATGAGCAAGCCAGACCACGCAATCGACTGCCAAAAAGCCGTCCCACGGGCCTCCATCCGGAAGCCGCGACAGGACGGGGCCGAACATGGAGGACAAAATGTTCGCAGTCATCAAGACCGGCGGGAAGCAGTTCCGCGTTACCGCCAACGACAAGATCACCGCTGCCAAGATCGAAGGCAACGCCGGCGACACCGTCGCTTTCGATTCGGTGCTGATGCTCACCGAGGGCGAGAAGACCACGCTCGATGCCAAGGCCCTTTCCGAGATCACCGTCGTCGGTGAGATCGTCGAGCAGGCCCGTGGCGAGAAGGTCATCGCCTTCAAGAAGCGCCGCCGCCAGAACTCCAAGCGCAAGCGCGGCTTCCGCGCCGAGCTGACCGTCATCCGCATCACCGACATCCTCACCGGCGGCAAGAAGCCGGAGATGAAGAAGGCAGATGCCGCCGCTGCTCCGGTCGCCGCCAAGGCGAAGGCTGCGCCGAAGGCCGCCAAGGCCGAGGCTGGCGAGGCCGAGGCACCGAAGAAGGCCGCGGCCAAGAAGGCCCCTGCCAAGAAGGCCAAGGACGAGGCGTCCGAGGCCTGAGACCGGGTTTCCCGGCGTCGATATCCACGCCGGATCACCATTGCCGAGGCTCACGTCCCGGTCTGTCGCTCCTGACAGAATGGTGTTCCGGCATTTCGTATCCGATGCGGGTGGCTTTCGCCGCCGATTCGGGTTAGAGAGACACGACAAGTTTTGAGGTAGGGCGTTATGGCTCACAAAAAGGCAGGCGGTTCATCCCGCAACGGTCGCGATTCCGAAGGCCGGCGCCTCGGCGTCAAGAAGTTCGGCGATCAGGCCGTCATTCCCGGCAACATCATTATCCGTCAGCGCGGCACCAAGTGGCATGCCGGCGCCAATGTCGGCATGGGCAAAGACCATACCCTCTTTGCGACGGCGAATGGCCGAGTCCGATTCACGACGAAACTCGGCCGAGCTTTCGTGAACGTAGTCCCGGCCCAAGAGGCCGCAGAGTAATAGGCGGATAGGGAAATCTCTCGATCCGCCGGTTCCATCGAACCGAACGGATCAAGGGTTAAAAGGCCCGAATAGGGTCTCCCGAAGGTCAGCGAAGGGGAGATGGGACCAAAGTCCCAGCTCCCTTTTTTCGTTTGCGCCGACGGAGAGACGATATGTTCCCCGAACTGACCCGCGACGATGTCTTCCGGCTCGAGACCCGGCGTCTCTGGCTGCGTTGGCCCCGCATGGCCGATGCCAATGCGATCCTGCGCCTTGCCGGCGAAAAGGCGGTGGCGGAGATGACGGCATCGATTCCCCATCCCTACCCGTCCCAGGCGGTCGAGCCCTTCATCTTCGGGGCCCGCAAGGGCAATGCGCTGGGTGAGCACCTCATGCTGGCGATCACGCCGCGTTCGAAGCCGAACGAGCTGATCGGCATGATCGGCGCGCACAAGCAGGCTTCGGGCGTGCCCTTCATCGGCTACTGGCTCGGCACTCCGCACTGGGGCAAGGGCTACGCGACCGAGGCGGTGCAGGGCCTGATCGACAGCCTGTTCTCGCTGATCGACCTGCCCGCGATCGAGGCGGATACCCGCGTCATCAACCCGGCTTCGCGGCGGGTGCTGGAGAAGTCCGGCTTCCGGGCCGAAGGCTCCTTCCTCAAGTCGCTGCCGGCGCGCGGCGGGCTGTTCCCCTGCGAGCAGTTCCGGCTCGACCGCTCGACCTGGGCGGCGCTCAAGAGCTGGAGCGCCAGCGGCTGGGCCCATGCGCCCGAGCTGGAGCCGGAGGAGCAGCCCGTGCGCGGCCAGCCGGCGCTGGGCATGCCATCGCGCCGCCAGCAGGAGCAGGCCGAGCCCTGCCCGGCGTAAGAGCCTGCAGCCGTCATGCTCGCCCTTGTGGCGAGCATCCACGTCTTGAACACGGACTATGACCGACGAAGGCGTGGATGGTCGGGACAAGCCCGACCATGACGGAACCGCAGTTTCGTCTTACTTCACGAACGTCCCGTGCAGCTCGTCCTCGATATGCACGCGGATAATCTCCTCGAAATTCGCCTCCGCCTTGAAGCCGAGTGCCAGCGCCCGCTGCGGATCGAAGTTGCGCGGCCAGCCGGCGACGATCCCGTCGATCACCGGATCGGTCTCGCGACGGATGCGCTTCACCACGTTCTCGCCGGCGACCTTGCGCAAGGTCTCGATCTGCTCGGCGACGGTGCAGGAATAGCCCGGCATGGTCAGCGCCCGGCGCGGGCCGATCGCGGCCGTGTCCATCGTCGCGGCATGGACGAGGAAGCCCACCGCCGAGCGCGGCGAGGCATGCCAGTGGCGGACCTGGTCGGACACCGGCAGCACCGCCTCCTCGCCGTTCAGCGGCTCGCGGATGATGTTGGAGAAGAAGCCGGAGGCCGCCTTGTTCGGCTTGCCCGGCCGCACGCAGATCGTCGGCAGGCGGATGCCGACGCCATTGAAGAAGCCGCGCCGCGAATAGTCGCAGAGCAGGAGCTCGCCGATCGCCTTCTGCGTGCCGTAGCTGGTTAGCGGCGTGGTGAAGAACTCGTCCTCGATCTTGTCGTGAAAGGGCGCGCCGAACACCGCGACCGAAGAGGTGAAGACCACGCGCGGCGTGTAGCCCTCGGCATGGCGGATCGCCTCGAAGAGATAGCGCGTGCCGTCGAGATTGATCCGGTAGCCCTTGTCGAAATCAGCTTCGGCCTCGCCCGAGACCACCGCCGCAAGATGGATGATCACTTCCGGCCGCGTCGCGATCAGCTTCTCGGATTCGCCGTGGATCGAGAGATCGGAGACCACCGCCTCGAAATCGAAGGGCGCGGCCGGCGGCGGCGAAGCCACGACAACGTCCTGCGCCGTCACGCGCGTCACTGGCTTCCCGCCGAGCTGGCCGTCGCGCGCCAGCCGCTCGATGAACTTGCGGCCGACCATGCCGGCGCCGCCGAGAACGAGAATATGCATCGGTTCTATCCTGAAGGTTTGCTTTGAGTTTCGTCAGTTCGGGAAATGGCCGCCGAGGTCGTCTGCGATATGGACGCGGATGATCTCGTCGAAATCGCGTTCGGCCGTGAAGCCCAGCGCCAGCGCACGTTTGGCATCGAAGCGCGTCGGCCAGCCCGCGACGATCGCAGCGGAGGCCGGATCGGGCGCACGCCGGATCAGCTTCACCGCCCTTTCGCCGGCAATGCGCCGAAGCGCTTCGATCTGCTCGCCGACGGTGACGCAGACGCCGGGCATGGTCAGGTTGACGCGCGGGCCGAGCTGCTGGCGCGAGAGCCCGGCGGCATGGACCAGGAAGCCAACGGCCGAGCGCGGGCTCGCATGGGTGAAGATCACCTCGTCGCCGACCGGCAAGAGCGCCTCCACGCCCTGCAGCGGCTCGCGGATGATGCCGGAGAAGAAGCCGCCGGCCGAGGCATTGGGCTTGCCCGGCCGAACCACGATCGAGGGGAAGCGGATGCCGACGCCCTCGACGAAGCCGCGCCGGGAATAATCGGCGAGCAGCAATTCGCCGATCGCCTTCTGCGTGCCGTAGCTCGTCAGCGGCGTGACGTGGAATTCGTCGGAGATCGACGGCGGGAACGGCGCGCCGAAGATGCCGCTCGAACTGGTGAAGACGAGCTTCGGAACATAGGCAGCACCGCCCTCGTGCCGGACCGCCTCCAGAAGGTTCAGCATGCCGTCCAGATTGACGCGGTAGCCCTTGTCGAAATCGCGCTCGGCCTCGCCGGAGATGATCGCGGCGAGATGGAAGATCAGGTCCGGCCGCAGCGCAGCGAGCTGCTTCGCGACCGCCACGTCGCCGGCATCCTCGACGCGGATCGTCGCCCGGCCGGCAAGCTCGGACGGCAGCGAGGCTGGAACCACATCGGTCAGCGTCAGCCTGTCGATCGCCTGGCCGGCGCATTGGCCTTCGCGCGCCAGACGCTCCGCCAGCCTGCGGCCGACCATGCCGGCCGCACCCGTGATCAGAACATGCATGACCTCTCCCTGTCCGGTTCGCGTCTCGGGTCGCTCTTGATGGCAACCGCGTCAGGAAAATGGAGGGCGGCAGGCGCCCTCCATCAGGAAGCAGGCTTCAGAGGGCGAAGCCGCCATCCGCCAGATGGATCTGGCCGGTGGTGTAGCTTGACTCGTCCGCTGCAAGGTAGACGGCGAGCGCGGCGATCTCCTCGGCCGTGCCGAGCCGGCCCATCGGCTGGCGGTCGATGAAGGCCTGCCGGGCGGCAGCCTCGGTCGTCTTCGTCGCCTGAGCGAGGTCCTTGATGCGCTGGTCGAGCGAGGGCGACTGGATCGTGCCGGGGCAGATCGCGTTCGCGCGCACACCCTTCTTGATGTAGTCGGCCGCAACCGCCTTGGTCAGGCCGATCACTGCCGCCTTGGTCGCGCCATAGGCGTAGCGATTCGGGATGCCGCGCACCGAGCCGGCGCCCGAGGCGATGTTGACGATCGAGCCCGAGCCCTTGGCCAGCATGCCCGGCAGGAAGGCCTGGATCGTGCGGTGCATCGACTTGACGTTGAGGTCGAAGGAGAAGTCCCAGGCCTTGTCGTCGGTGTCGAGCACGGTGCCATGATGGACGAAGCCGGCGGCGTTGACGAGGATGTCGACAGGCCCGACCTTCTCGGCAAAGGCGTTGACCGCCTTGCTGGAGAGCACGTCGAGCTTGCGCTTCTTCGCCTTCGGAATGCCCTCCAGCAGGGCGACGTCCTTGTCGGTCGCCCAGACGGTGGCGCCCTCGGCGACGAAAGCCTCGGCGATGGCCCGGCCGATCCCCTGCCCCGCGGCGGTGACGACCGCGACCTTGCCCTTCAAACGTCCTGCCATGCTCGTTTCCTTTTATTGCCCGGCTTTTGCTAGGGTTTTGCGCATATGGGTCAGCCGCCGGTCGGCCATGTCCTCATGATGCGTGATGGCGAAGCCCAGCCGCTCGTACCAGCCGATGCGCTGGGTCAGCTTGGCATGGGTGTAGAGATGGACCGAAGCATAGCCGAGCGCCTGCGCCCGTTCGTCGGCGAAACCCATCAGCGCGGCCCCGAGCTTGCGTCCGCCGGCCTCGGGCGCGACAGCGACGCTCCAGACGGTGAAATCCTCAGGCTCGATATCGAGCACCAGCGCGGCTTCCAGTTCACCGCCCTCGCCTTCCGCGAGCCAGACCTCATGCTCGGCGACGACCTGTGTGTAGTCGGCGATGCGGGGCAGCGAGGGCACGCCGATGATGCTTTCGTTCGGCGTATAGGCGGCGTTCTTGAGCGCGAGGATCGCCGGGATATCGGCAAGCCCGGCCCGGCGCAGCGCGACCGCGCCGACATGGCCGCCGGTCTGATTGAAGGCGCCGAGCGAGAGCTTCTGCTGGCCTTGAGCATCGAAATTGGACGGCGCCAGCCAGCGCCGGAAAGCCTGCGCCCGCACCGGCCATTCGCCATCGAGGATCGAGAACCAGGCGGTGTCGCGATTGGCGCCCTTCACCACCATGTGCTGGCGGAACAGGCCCTCGTACAGGAAGCCGAAGCGCAGGGCGGCGCGCTTGGAAGGCTCGTTCCGGTTGTTGCACTTCCACTCGTAGCGACGATAGCCGAGCGAGAAGCCGTAATCGCCGACGAGATAGATCGCCTCGGTCGCCGCGCGTGTCCGCTGCAGGGCCGGCGAATAAGTGATCCAGCCGACCTCGAACACGCCGTGCTCAGGCCGGATCTCCATGATCCAGAGATGACCCTTGGCCTTGCCGTCGGCCTTGTCGATCACCGCGAGCGGCACGATCCCGGCCTTGGCCACCATCGAGTCGAGCAGGGCGCGGTATTCGTCCTTGCTCTTCGGCGGCGCGGCCGGGAGCCAGGCCCAGACATCGTCGCGCGCGACATCGCAGGCCCAGATGTCGTCGATATGCCTGGCGACATCGAGCGGCTCCAGCCGGCAATACTGGCCTTCCAGAACCTTGGCCGGCGGGAACGGCGGCGCCTTCCAGCCTGCGGGAACCGTGGACTGAGCGGGCGGTGCGATCATCGGCATCATGGCTTCGTCATCTCCTGCCAGCCAGTGAGATCAGCAGTAACCGTCCAGCTGGCGCCCAATTCTTCGCGGATCGCCTCGACGATGGCCGCACCCTCCGCTTCCCAGGCCAATTGCTCGACGGCGTCGGGAAAGCGCGAGCGCGCCTCGTCATCCTCTTCATAGATCGCGTCGAACGCATCCATCCAGGCTTCCAGCCGGTCCGCGAGATCGTCGGACAAGCCCGCATCATCGGCATCGATGGCCTTGCGCCGGCCCTTTGCGTCGATCGCCCAGAGGCCGCTATGCCCAAGCCAGGCCGGGGCGATGAGCAGGGTCTGGCTCACGAGCGCGCCTTCAGGTCCGCGGTGAAGAACGGGTTCAGCGGCGCCGAGGGGCCGTTGCCGGCAAAGCCCTTGAAGCTGCCCTCCTCCGCGATCAGGCGCGTCGCCTCGATGAAGGCGGCCCAGGCCGCCCGCGCCAGCGCGCCGCCGATCGAGATGCGCCGTGTGCCGGTCGCCGCGATATCCGCAACCGACAGTCCGAAATCGCCGTAGATCAGCGTGTTGACCGGCTTGCCGCCGGCCGCGGCGACGATCGCCGCGATATCGGCCGGGGTCTTCGGGCCGGGCGCATAGAGCACGTCGGCACCAGCGGCCGCATAGGCCTCGATCCGCCGCACCGATTCCTTCAGCGGCTCGGCATGGCCGGTCAGGTAGCATTCGGCGCGCGCCGTCAGCACCACGCCGGAGCCGGTCTCGTCGATCGCCTTGCGCGCCGCCTTGATCCGCTCGACCGCGAGTTCGAACGGATAGAGCGGCTCGTCCTGGCGCCCGGTCGCATCCTCGATCGAGAGGCCGGCGACGCCGGTCGCGACGCAGAGCTTGACGTTGGCGGCGACGCCATCGGGCGTATCGGCATAGCCGTTCTCGAAATCGGCATTGACCGGCAGGTCCGGCACCGCTTTCACGATCTCTGCGAGGTGGCTCAGCATCATGTCGCGCGGCACGTCCTGGTCGGCGCGCCCCTGCGTGAAGGCATAGCCCGCGCTCGTTGTCGCCAGCGCCTTGAAGCCCTGCCCGCGCAGCCAGCGGGCCGAGCCAAAATCCCAGGGATTGGGCATCACGAAGCAGCCGGCCTCGTGGAGCTTGCGGAAGGCTTCGACCTGGGGGCTCTGTGCCATGATTTAAATCGTTTCAAATGGAGGCGGAACGAACGACTGCCATAGTGTCGAGGGTCGTATCGTTTGTCAGCCCCGTTGGGCGCGCGTCGCGCAGCGAACGCCGATGCGCGGGCGGAATGGCGTGGGGAGCGGCGCGGGCGAAAGCACGCCGATGAAATGTGTCATCCCGCACGCGCCGCGGCGCGAAGTGCCGCTGCGCAGATGCGGGATCGTCCGACGAGAAGGCGCCCATCGCCGCGCTCGATAAGGCACCTTTTCCGGGTGACGGTCCCATGTCTGCGCCGCGGCATTCACATGCCGCAGCGCGCACGGGAAGACACCCTTCAAACGCGCTTCACGTCAGTGGTTGTCGCGCGGAATGCCGAACTTCTTGTGGATCTTCTGGTACTTGACCGCCGGCTTGAGGACCATGCCCTCGGAGAGCTCGTCGACGATCTTGCGCTGGATCTCCTGCCAGGGCGTCTGGCTCTTCGGATACTTGTAGCCGCCGGCCGCCTTGAACGCCGCCTTGCGCTCTGCCAGCTCCTCATCCGAGATCAGGATATTGGCGGTGCGCTTCTTCAGGTCGATGCGGACCTTGTCACCCATCTTGAGCATGGCGAGCCCGCCGCCGGTCGCCGCTTCCGGCGAGGCATTGAGGATCGAGGGCGAACCGGACGTGCCGGACTGGCGGCCATCGCCGACGCAGGCGAGCGCCGTGATGCCCTTCTTGATCAGGTAATCCGGCGGCCGCATGTTCACGACCTCGGCTGCGCCCGGATACCCGATCGGGCCGACGCCGCGGATGAACAGGATGCAGTGCTCGTCGATGGCCAGCGCCGGATCGTCGATGCGGTGGTGGTAATCCTCCGGCCCGTCGAAGACGATGGCGCGACCTTCAAAGGCCATCGGGTCCTTCGGGTTCTCCAGATAGCGCTTGCGGAATTCCGGCGTGATCACGCTGGTCTTCATGATCGCGGAATCGAACAGGTTGCCGGAGAGGTTGAGGAAGCCCGACTGGGCCTTCATCGGCTGGTCGTAGCTCTTGATCACCTCGCGGGCGATCGAGAAGGCGCCCTTGCAGTTCTCTTCCAGAGTCTTGCCATTGGCGGTGATCGCGGGCTTGAGCTTGCCCTTCTCGATCAGCTCCGCGATCACGGCAGGCAGGCCGCCGGCGCGATAGTAGTCCTCGCCAAGATACTCACCGGCCGGCTGCAGGTTCACCAGCAGCGGGATATCGTAGCCGACCTTGGTCCAGTCCTCGTTGTCGAGCTTCACGCCGATATGCTTGGCGATGGCGTTGACATGGACCGGCGCATTGGTCGAGCCGCCGATCGCCGAGTTGATGACGATGGTGTTCTCGAACGCCTCGCGCGTCAGGATCTTCGAGGGGATCAGGTTCTCCCAGACCATCTCGACGATGCGCTTGCCGGTGAGATAGGCCATCTCGTAGCGGTCGCGGTACGGCGCGGGGATCGCGGCGGCGCCGGGCAGCGTCATGCCCATGGCTTCGGCCAGCGAGTTCATCGTCGAGGCCGTGCCCATCGTATTGCAATGGCCGGCCGACGGCGCCGACGAAGCGACCAGATCGACGAAGCCCTTATAGTCGATCTCGCCGGCCGCCATCATCTGGCGCGCCTTCCAGACGATCGTGCCGGAGCCCGTGCGCTCGCCGCGGAACGAGCCGTTCAGCATCGGCCCGCCCGGCAGCGCGATCGCCGGGATGTCGACCGTCGCGGCCGCCATGATCTGGGCCGGCGTGGTCTTGTCGCAGCCGGTCGTCAGCACGACGCCGTCGAGCGGATAGCCATAGAGAATCTCGACGAGGCTGAGATATTGCAGGTTGCGGTCGAGCGCCGCGGTCGGGCGCTTGCAGGTTTCCTGGATCGGATGGATCGGGAACTCGAAGGGCACGCCACCCATCTCGCGGATGCCGTCGCGGACACGCGAGGCCAGCTCGATATGGTGGCGGTTGCAGGGCGCGATGTCGGAGCCGGTCTGGGCGATGCCGATGATCGGCCGGCCCGATTGCAGCTCTTCCCGCGACAGGCCGAAATTCATGGTGCGCTCGATATAGAGCGCGGTCATGTCGGCATTGTCGGGATTGTCGAACCACGCCTTCGAGCGCAGCTGCTCGGGCTTGATGCGCCGAACGGGCTTCTTGCCGGGTGCCTTGGCCATCCTCGTTTCCTCTCGTTCGGCGCGGCGCTGGCGGCCGCTTGCCGATCTCACATTCAAACGATTTGAGACTAGCCATCATGCCGATCGCCCGCGGCTCGGCAAGGCCCAATCTGGCTGATAGTCATACTATTTAATCATGCTGTATGCAGCATGCAACAATCCCGCAATGCGCCGCCCGCGCTTGCCAGCCGTGCCGCTTTGGCGCCAAGACAAGCGAGCCGGCCGCCACGCCAGCGAAGCTCGAGGAAACGCGCCATGCCCCTTCACGTCGTCCCCTCCTTCTCCCGGATCGGCGAGGAGAACGCCTTCGCCGTGCTGGCGCGTGCCACCGAATTGCAGCGCCAGGGCAAGGACATCATCAATCTCGGCATCGGCCAGCCGGATTTCTCGACGCCGGACCATATCGTCGAGGCCGCGGTGAAGGCGCTGCGCGACGGCCACCACGGCTACACCCCGGCCAATGGCATCCTGCCGCTGCGCGAGGCGGTTGCCGCCGACCTGCACAAGCGCTTCGCGGTCGAGGTTTCGCCCGAGAGCGTGATGATCGTGCCGGGCGGCAAGGTCACCATGTTCATGGCGATCTTGATGTTCGGCGAGCCCGGCGCCGAGATCCTCTATCCGGACCCCGGCTTCCCGATCTATCGCTCGATGATCGAATATACCGGCGCGACGCCGATCCCGGTGCCGATCCGCGAGGAGAACGGCTTCGCCTTCTCCGCCGAGGAGACGCTGGCCCTGATCACGCCGAAGACGAGGCTGCTCATCATCAACTCGCCAGCGAACCCGACCGGCGGCGTCACGCCCAAGGCCGAGATCGACAAGCTCGTCGCTGGTCTCGCCAAATTCCCCGATGTCGCGGTGATGTCGGACGAGATCTACGACCAGATGGTCTATGACGGCGAGAAACATGTCTGCCTGCTCAGCTATCCCGAGATCCGCGACCGGCTGATCCTGCTCAACGGCTGGTCCAAGACCTATGCCATGACCGGCTGGCGCCTGGGCTACTCGATCTGGCCCAAGCCACTGCTCGACAATGCCCGCAAGCTCGCGGTGAACTCGCATTCCTGCGTCAACGCCCCCGCGCAATGGGCGGGCCTCGCAGCACTGACCGGCCCGCAGGACGCGGTCCATATGATGCTCGCCGAGTTCGACCGGCGCCGGAAGGCGGTGGTCAAGGGCCTGAACGGCCTGCCCGGCGTCTCCTGCATCGAGCCCAGGGGCGCCTTCTACGCCTTCCCGAACGTCTCGCAGACCGGCTGGAAGGCGAAGAAGCTGGCCTCGGCCCTGCTGGAGGAAACCGGCGTCGCCACCATCGGCGGCCCCGATTTCGGCGTCCATGGCGAGGGCTATATCCGCCTCTCCTATGCGAACTCCCTCGATAATATCGAGAAGGCGCTGGAGCGGATGAAGACCTTCCTCAGCACCGCAAAGGCCGCCTGACCATGGTCACCTGCTACCTGCGCTACGTCATCGATCCCCATAAGCTCGAAGCCTTCGAGGCCTATGGCAAGCTCTGGATCCGGTTGGTCGAGAAGTTCGGCGGCAAGCATCACGGCTATTTCATGCCCTCAGAGGGCGTGTCGAACGTCGCGCTCGCGATGTTCAGCTTTCCATCGCTGGCCGCTTATGAGGATTACCGCAAGCGGTCCTTCAATGATCCCGAATGCCAGGCAGCCTTCGCGATGAACGAGAAGGAGCGCTTCATCATCAGCTATGAGCGCTCGTTCTTCAGGCCGGTCTTCGAGGACGACCAGGGCGTCAAGCGCGCGCCCTGAAGCGACCGCACAACCCCATCGTCTTTGCGAGGCGCAAAGCGACGAAGCAATCCAGGGGCGGCAGAGCGCTACGTCTCCCTGGATTGCTTCGCTACGCTCGCAATGACGGTTACGCGGCTCAGTTCCGCGCGCTGGCGGTCACGCCGGGATCGACCTTGAAGCTCGAGGCCTCGATCACGGCGGTACCGATCATCGTCTTCACGGAGATCCGCACCGGCACCATCACGTCCGTACCGGCGATCGGCGCGAGCCAGGTCGTGATGTCGCGATTCTCCGCCATGAACTTGGTGCTGGGCCTGAGCGCCCTGTGGCCGGCGATCGGCACGAAGCGCGCCTGGCAGATCGAGACCGGGCCGCTATAGCCTTCGAGCGTGACGTTGCGCGTGCCGGCGCTCGACAGCTTGATGTCGTAGCGCGCCGCACCGTCGAAGATCGGCAGCGTGCGGTTGCAGGCGCCGTCCTTGCCCTTGCCGTTGACCGGCATCAGGAAGGCGCTGAGCGGATCGACGATATTGCGTTTGTGGCTGTCGTTGAGCGGCACGCGATCGGGTTTCTCGTCGATCGGTGGCTCGATATCGATGCCGGCGACGCCGCCCTCGGCCAACGCCATCCTGACGGTCCGGCTCTCGCTCGAATTGGCGGAGCTCACCGCGAAGGTCTTCGGCGCGAGCCGGCCGCCGACGAGCGTGCCCGTGGCCGCGCCCGAGCCGCGCCCGCCGGTGACGCCACCGGCGATTCCCGTCAGCTTCGCTGACATGTCGAGCTTGTAGCCGGAATTGTCGATTCCGCCGCTGAGGCTCGCCGTGCCCAGGGTGATTCCCAGCAGAGACACGTCATAGCGCGCGTCGAGCGAGGCCGCGCCGGCTCCCGTGCCCAGACAGGCGGCGAGGACGAAGCCTGCGAGGGACGATGCGGCGGCGGACTTCATCCATTGTCTCCGGAACGGCGCGATCCTGCGCTGAATGCACTGTGAATCGGCCCGAATCGTGACCGACTTCCCCGCGCGGCGAAGCGACGGCCGGTTGAAGCATCGGACCCCGATCTTTACACCCCGTTAACGCTGAAGGCCATGTGAACGGCTTGCCGGAGTTTTCCTTGACGCAAGCTCCGCCCTTGGCTATGGAACCGCGACTTCAATTTGACTTCCGGTGCTCGCCGGCACGTCACGTGTCGGTTTTTTTGTTTGAGCGCCCCCGGGGATGTAAGGAACGATATCATGGCCCGCCGTTGCGAACTGACCGGGAAAGCCACCCAGACCGGCCACCTCGTCAGCCACTCGAACCGCAAGACGAAGACGGTCTTCCGTCCGAACCTCGTGAACGTCACGCTGCAGTCGGACGCCCTCGGCCGTTCGGTGCGCCTGCGCGTTTCGGCCAACGCCCTGCGTTCGGTCGAGCATCGCGGCGGCCTCGACGCCTTCCTGCTCAAGGCTGCGGCCGGCGACCTCTCGACGGGCGCTGCCACGCTGAAGCGCGACCTCGAGAAGAAGCTCGCCGCCAACTGAGTGGGCTTTAACCCTCGGGTTTGAAGGAAGCGGCCGCAAGGCCGCTTTTTTCGTTTGGGCGCATCAGACGAAGATGACTGGCCGCCACGCGCGCCATCCCCTCGCCCCTTGCGGGAGAGGGTTAGGGTGAGGGGTCTCGCGACACTGCTCGCAAGCGTTTCATGGCGTTCTCCGAAGCTTTCAAGACCTGTGCGCCCCCTCATCCGGCCCTCCGGGCCACCTTCTCCCGCAGGGGGAGAAGGGAAGGCCTCACAGCAGCTCGAACTCCAGCAGCAGCGTGCGCTGCAGGAACGAGAAATTGTCGTCCGAGATCAGGGTCAGCACCGTGCGCCCCTCCTCCAGATGGACCGACAACCCCTCCATGTTATCGATCTCGAAGCCGAGATCGGCCTCGATCAGGCGCTGACCGTCCACCAACGCACCCGGCCGGATGTCGCGCCCGGCGATTCGCCTGATCCGCATGCCGACGCCGCGCAGCGGCTGGTACCAGCGCTCCAGCACCAGCATGTCGCCGGATGGCAGGAAGGCGAGATCGGTGATGTCGTAGCCGTCATGCCGGGCGAGCCTGAACAGGCCGGGCTGCGGGCCGCCGACAAGCGCGCCGAGCGTCGGCTCGTCCTCCTTGCCCGAACGTTCCGCGATCGCGACCAGCGCCCCCTTCAGAGGCCCCACGGGCATGACGCCGAGCGCCTCCAGCCCGCGATTGCGCGGCAGGCGCTTCAGCTCGGGCGGCACAGGCACGGGCCGGGCCCGCGCCTCGACGCCATCGCGCGCCCAGTCGAAACGCGCGATCTCGTGCTTGCGCTCGATGCCGACATAAGCCGTGCCGTCATGGACGCAGAGGCTTTCGGTGTCGTAGAGCCCCGAGCGCGAGAGCGGCCGGCCGGAGCCGCCGAGAATCGCCGCCATCTCGACATCTTCAAGCCCGGTCAGCTTGCCGTTGCTGGAGCCGACCTTCGCGGTCAGCCAGTAGCCACGATCCGTCACCGCGACGAGATCGCGTCCGCCATTGAGGCGCGCGAGACCTGACAACCCGCCGAAGCGCGGATGGCCGGAGGAAAGCACGAGCCCGCTGCGGAATTGCAGTGCACCGAAACGGCGCTGCTCCGGCCGCCGCGGCTCGAAAGCCGTGATCGGCCGGGCAGAGACCCCGATGGGGAACCGGGTCTGCTCGACCGCCAGCGCGGCGCTGGGCAGCGCCAGCGCGCCGAGCCCTGCCAGCGCGGCGCGGCGCGTGAGACGCATCAGTGGCCGCGGCGCTTGGCGCCGGAACCGCCCGGACCGTCCTCTTCGAACAGCTCGGCGAGCTTCTCGGTCATCACCCCGCCGAGCTCCTCGGCATCGACGATGGTGACCGCGCGACGATAATAGCGCGTCACATCATGGCCGATGCCGATAGCGATGAGCTCGACCGGCGAGCGCGTCTCGATCTCGGCGATGACATGGCGCAGATGCCGCTCGAGATAATTGCCGGCATTGACCGAGAGGGTGGAATCGTCGACCGGCGCGCCGTCCGAGATCACCATCAGGATTTTGCGCTGCTCGGGTCGGCCGAGAATGCGCTTATGCGCCCAGTCCAGCGCCTCGCCGTCGATATTCTCCTTGAGCAGCCCCTCGCGCATCATCAGCCCGAGATTCTTGCGCGCGCGCCGCCAGGGCGCGTCCGCCGCCTTGTAGATGATGTGGCGGAGATCGTTCAGGCGGCCGGGATTGGCCGACTTGCCCGATTGCAGCCAGGCCTCGCGCGACAACCCGCCCTTCCAGGCGCGCGTGGTGAAGCCGAGCAACTCGACCTTCACGCCGCAGCGCTCCAGCGTCCGGGCCAGGATGTCGGCGCAGGTCGCCGCGACCGTGATCGGCCGGCCGCGCATCGAGCCGGAATTGTCGATCAGCAGGGTGACGACCGTGTCGCGGAAATTCGTGTCCGATTCCTGCCGGAAGGAGAGCGGCTGGAACGGGTCGAGGATGATGCGCGGCAGGCGGGCCGGGTCGAGCGCGCCCTCCTCCAGGTCGAATTCCCAGGTCCGGTTCTGCTGCGCCATCAGGCGCCGCTGCAAGCGGTTGGCGAGGCGCGCAACCACACCCTGGAGATGGGCGAGCTGCTTGTCGAGATAGGCGCGCAGACGCGTCAGCTCCTCGGCGTCGCAGAGCTCCTCGGCCGTGACGACCTCGTCGAACTTCTGGGTATAGGCCTTGTAGTCAGTCTGCGGCCGCTCGTTGCCGCGGCTCTCGCGCGGACGCGGGGCCTCGCCGGCCTCCTCGGATTCGGAGTTCTCGTCCTCCTCCTCCCAATCGCCGGCCGGCGCGTCGGTCGCCTCGGAGGCGCCCTCCTGCAGTTCCTCGGTCGCGTCCTCGCTGACCTCGACCTCGGAACGGTCGGCGCCGCTCTCCTGTTCGGATTCGCCGTCCTGCTGCTGCTGATCCTCGGAGGACTGGTCCTGGTTGTCCTCGTCCTCGTCCTGCTCGTCGCCCTGCGCCGTCTGCTCGGCCATGTCGAGCGCGGCCAGCATGTCGCGCACCGTGCGGGCGAAGCCACGCTGGTCCTCGATCGTCTTGGTCAGCCGGTCGAGATCGCCGCCGGCCTTGGCCTCGATCTGCTCGCGCCAGAGCTCGACGACCTTCTCGGCCGCCTTCGGCGGCTTCAGGCCGGTCAGGCGCTCGCGCACCATCAGCGCCAGCGCATCTTCCAGCGGCGCGTCAGCCCGGTCGGTGATTTCCTCGTAGCGGCCGCCGCGATGATAGCGATCTTCCAGCATCGCGGTGATGTTGCCGGCCATGCCGGACATCCGCCGCGCGCCGATCGATTCGACGCGCGCCTGCTCGACGGCGTCGAACACGGCCCGGGCGGCATCGCCTTCCGGCGCAGCGCGGCGGTGGATCGCGGCATCATGGCAGGCGAGGCGCAGCGCCATCGAATCGGCATGGCCGCGCAGGATCGCCACGTCGCCGGGGCTGAGCTTGCGCGGCGGCTCAGGCAGGCGCGCCCGCTCGCCGACCAGCGAGGGCTTGTCGGCAGCGAAGACGACTTCCATCTCCGGCTTGCGCGCGATCGCCTTCATGGCGCCGGAGATCGCCCGCTTCAGCGGCTCGGCCGGAGCCTCTTTCGGCGTTCCTGGCTTGCGGTTCGAGATGGACAAGACTGAGGCCGTCCTCTGGGTTCCGTGACTGTTACCGCGACCGGCCGTCGTACTGGATCGACTGGAGCTCGGTCGGCTCCACACCGGCAAGGCAGCGCACATTGATCGCGACCGTCGGCGTTCCGTCCGGCATCGCGCCGCGCGCGAAGGACTCGATGCCGCAGGTCTCGCAGAAGAGATGCTGGATCTTCTGCGTGTGGAAACGGTACTCGGTCAGCGCGTCCTCGCCCTTGGTCAGGGTGAAGGCGCTGGCGGGCGAAAACGTGAGGATCGAGCCGCGGCGCTGGCAGTAGGAGCAGTTGCAGGTGATCGTCTGCGCGAGATCGGCTTCGACCTCGTAGGCGACCCGCCCGCAGTGGCAGCTTCCCTGATACTGCGCCATGGCTCGTGCCCTCCTGTTAGCTGAGCACCACGTTCGCGGCGCTTTCCGGCAGTTCCTTGCCGAAGGAGCGCTGGAAGAACTCCGCCACCAGCGTGCGCTCCATCTCGTCGCACTTGTTCAGGAAGGTGACGCGGAAGGCGAAGCCGATATCGCCGAAGATCGCCGCGTTCTCGGCCCAGGTGATGACCGTACGCGGGCTCATCACGGTCGAGAGATCGCCGTTCATGAAGGCGTTGCGGGTGAGATCGGCGACACGGACCATCTTGTTGATGACGTCCCGGCCTTCCGGCGTGCTCTGGAAATGCTTCGACTTCGCGAGAACGATCGCGACCTCGTTATCATGCGGCAGGTAGTTCAGCGTGGTGACGATCGACCAGCGGTCCATCTGGCCCTGGTTGATCTGCTGGGTGCCGTGATAGAGGCCGGAGGTGTCGCCGAGGCCGACCGTGTTGGCCGTGGCGAACAGGCGGAAGGCCGCATGCGGGCGGATGACGCGCTTCTGGTCGAGCAGCGTCAGCTTGCCGGACTGCTCCAGCACGCGCTGGATCACGAACATCACGTCCGGGCGGCCGGCATCGTATTCGTCGAAGACGAGCGCGATGTTGTTCTGCAGCGCCCAGGGCAGGATGCCGTCCTGGAACTCGGTGATCTGCTTGCCTTCCTTCAGCACGATCGCGTCCTTGCCGACGAGGTCGAGGCGCGAGACATGGCTGTCGAGGTTGACGCGGACGCAGGGCCAGTTGAGGCGGGCCGCGACCTGCTCGATATGGGTCGACTTGCCGGTGCCGTGATAGCCCGAGATCATGACGCGGCGGTTATGAGCGAAGCCGGCGAGGATCGCGATCGTGGTGTCGCGGTCGAATCGGTAATCCGGGTCGAGGTCCGGCACATGCGGATCGGCTGCGGAATAGGCCGGCACCTCGAGATCGGAATCGATCCCGAAAGTCTGGCGCACCGACAGCTTGATGTCGGGCAGGCCGGGCGCAGTCGTCGTCGTCATCATCTTGTCTCCAGGCAAGGGGCCATGACCGGAATTCGCCGGTTAACCCAGAGCCGACCGAGGAGGGAGGCGGATCGTCCCTCATTAGAGCGAAAGACCGGAAGCGGCAATTCGCAAAGCTGCACCCCGGCCCACGCAAAGGGCATGCCGGCTCAGTGTCCTGCGCGGGCAGCGGCCACGGCGAGAAGCTCGGTCACGATAGCAACCGAGCGGACGGCGCCGTCTCGGTCGATGGGCAAGGCCGGCGGCCGGGAGCCGATGGCTCCCCCAACGGCATCCGCGAGTGCCACCGCGTCCGCGACGAAATCTCCAGACAGGCGGAAGCAGCGCGCCAGCCCCGCCCGCTCCATCGCCTCGGCCCGGACCGTCTGCTCGGTCTCGTTGCCGGCATCGAAGGGCACGACGATCGCCGGCCGGCCAGCCGCGACGAGGTCGAGCACCGTATTGTAGCCGGCCTGGCTGATCGAAACGGCGCAACCGGCAAGCAATGCGGGAAAATCCGGCCGCGCCCGCTCGATCACGACCCTGTCGACAGCTTCGGCCGCCAGCAGCGCCAGATCGACCTCCGCCATGCCGCGCCCCGCGAGAAGCCGCCAGCGTCGCCCGGACCGGTCGAGCCGCGCCGCCGCGACCGCGCAGGCGAAGAGCGGCAGGGCAGCGCCCGAGCCGCCGCCGGAGACGATGATCTCGCCATTCTCCTGCGCGTCTCCAACGGACCGGTCGTCGGCGATGTAACCGGTATAGCGCAGCTTCCCCGCCAGCCCTTCGCCCACCGGCCATGACCGGTCGAGCGGCAGGAAGCCGGCATCGCCATGGACCAGGACCGCATCGAACATCCCGGCGATCCGCTCCTCGGCCTCCGCGATCCGGTCAGGCCGCGGCGTCACCAGCACGTCGCGCACCGAGGAGAGCACCAGCGCCACGGGCCGCGCCGCCTTCACAGCTGCAATCAGGGCCAGGAACTCCTCCGCCAATTGCCGCCGGCCGAAGGGGAAATGCTCGACGATCACGACATCGGGCCGCAATCGCGCGGCCAGCTCTTCGAGCATGGCGATGCGGGCGGTCTTGCGCTCCGGTTCGATCGGCTGGCCAGCCTCGTCCAGCAGCGTGCGGAAATCGGTGCCCTCGGTCCTGATCACAGGCAATTGCACGAAGGCGAAGGGCTCCCCCTCCATCGCGCGCAACGGCATGCCGCCGCTGGCCAGCGTCACGGAGAAACCGCCCTGTGCCAATGCTCGTGCCAGATTGGCCGCCCGCACCAGATGGCCGCTGCCGAGCAGATGCGTCACCGCAATCAGGACGGAGGCGCTCATGCCCCCCCTCCGGCCGAGCGCTTCAGCATCGCCGCGACCCGGTCGAGCCCGGCCTGCGCCGAGAAAGCTTCCGTCAGGCGCGCATAAGCCGCCTCACCCAACATCGCACGCTTTCCGGGCGCCCCGGCAAGTTCACCCAGCGCGACGGCCAGAGCGGCGACATCGCCCGGCGGCACCAACTGGCCCTCGACGCCGTCACGTACGAATTCCGGTATCCCCGCGAAATCGGTCGCGACGATCGGCAAGCCTTGGCTCGCTGCCTCCATCACCACATTGGGCAGGCCGTCGCGGTCGCCGTCCCCGGCCTCCTTCGAGGGCAGCACGAAGAGATCGGCCGCCCGCAGCGCGGCGATGACCTCGTCCTGCGCCTTCGGTCCGGCCCAGATGACCCGGTCATCGAGGCCGAGCGCCTGCGCCTGCGCCTGCAGAGCCTTCAGCTTCTCGCCGCCGCCGATATGCGTGAGGCGCCAGTTGAGCGTGCAACGCAGCTTGGCCAAGGCTTCCAGCAGGTCGTCGAAGCCCTTCTTCGCCACGGCCCGCCCGATGGTGACGAAGCGCACGGGATCGTTCGCGTTGGAGCCGTCCCGCGCTGATCGCGGTCCCGGCGCCGGAAAACGCGCGAGATCGAGCCCGTGATAGAGCAGCGCGACCTTGTCGGGCCGGTCGGAGAGGCGTTCGAGTTCGCGATGCCCGTCGCGCGTGCAGGTGACGCCCCACGCGGCCGAAGCGATCTTCTCGCGCTTCTCCCAGTCCTCGGTGGTCCAGATGTCCTTGGCATGGGCCGAGAACGACCATGTCAGGCCACCAAGCAGGGCGGCATAGCGGATCACCGAAGCCGGCGTGTGCAGGTAATGCACATGCAAGTGCGTGATATCCCGGGGCAATTCATGCGCCATCACGCAGGCTTGCCCGAAGCGGCGCCAGCGATTGCGCGTCCGGTCGCGGGCGAGATCGCGCAGGAAGACCGGCAGGAGCTGCAGCAGGCCCGGCCGCAACAAGGCCGCCAGCAATCCACGCGCCACGCGTGCCGGCTCGTCATGCAGATATTCCGGCAGATAGCGCACAGGTGCCGTGATCTGCTGGTGCATCAGATGCTTAGCCGCATCGGTCGGATGGCGCAGCGACCAGATCTCGAAGGGCAGGCCGTGCTGCTGCAGGCCCAGCAATTCCTGCGCGATGAAGGTCTCCGACAGGCGCGGATAACCTTTCATCGCCACCGCGATGCGCGGCCGCGTAGGCTCCGTCATCGCCGCCCGATCAGCATGAAGCGCGTGTAGTTCTTCGCCGGCCGGGCGCCTGCAAACCAGACCTCCGACAGCCCCGCCTGCTCGCGGAAGGCATCGAGCGAGGGCACGCAGCTCCGGTGGTCCGGCTCGCGAAAATAGTCGTTGGACTGCAGCACCAGCGCCCCCCCCTTCGGCAGGGTCGCGATCCAGCCCTGCACATCGTCGAGATGCTCGCAGCTCGTGTTGATGACGAGCCCCGGCGCCGGCGACTGCGCCGCGAAATCCACCGCCATCATGTCCGCCGTCACCGCCCGGAACCGCCCCGCCGCGACATGGCGATGGTTCAGGATGTCCGCGACCGGCGCGCAGGTCGGGTCGATATCGAGGCTGATGATTTCGGGAATCGCGAGCCTTTCATCGTCGAGCAGCAGGGCGCCGAGCACGCCATACCAGGCACCGAGCACCCAGACAGGCCCCTCGGGCTTCGGATAGGTCTCCACCAGCGCCTCGACCAGCCATTGCTTCGAGGCGATCTGCTTGTGGTTGCAGGCGATCGAGAGGTCAGGCGGCGCGCCCTTGCCGTAGAGCCGCGCGATATCGGCGACGATGCGATGGCCCGAGAGCGCCGCCATGCCGCGCAGCAGGTCGTGAAAGGCCTCTTGGGGCGGTTCGGGCGTCATGTCTCAGTCGTCACGAGGAAAAGCCGGCGGACCATAGGCATGCGCGCCCGGAAAAAACCAGCGGCCCGCGCAAGGATCAGCCTTTTTCGCCTGTCTCGTCCTGATCCCGCACCACCTCCGCCGGTGTCGTCGCCTCGCTCCCGGCCACCACGGGCACCGGCACGGCCACATCCTCGCGCTTGCGGCGGGCGATTTCCGGCGCGCTGGCGAAGCCATAGGCGGTCAGCGGCTTCTCCCGCCCCTTGATCGCGATCTTCAGCGCCGTCGTGCCGGCATAGCTGCGCCCGCTCGCCCTGATCGTGTCCTCGGAGACGACGACATCGGCCAGCACGCGCCGGGTCGCCGATTCGAGCTGGCTCGCGACCATGACGCTCTCGCCAACCGTGATCTCGCGCCGGCCGAGATTGTCGTTCTCGACCGCGCCGGTGACGGCATCGCCCGTATGGATACCGATGCCGATCCGCAACGGCAAAGGCAGCGCCGCGCCATATTCGCGGTTGATCGCATCGACCGCCCGAACGATGTCGCCGGCAGCCGCGATCGCGGCCTGCGCCCCACGCGCGGGCGGGCCTTCCAAGCCGAATACAGCCATGAAGCCGTCGCCATAGAAGGCGTCGATCCGCCCTTCATGCGCGGTGATCGCCTGCCCCATCTCGTCGAAGAACCGATTGAGCAGACCGATCAATTCGCGCGGCAATTGCCGTTCGGAAAGAGCGGAGAACGCCCTGAGATCGGCCACCACCACGGTCAGGCCGCGCTTGCCGGCGGCATCGTCGAGTTCGAGGGCGCGGCCCGCACCGGCATTCAGCCGCGAGGCCAGAAGGAGCTGCACCTGCAGATCGTCGCGCGGCCGGATCTGGCAGGCGAGCCGGACGCCCTCGGGCGCCGAGATCCGGCGCAGCAGCTTGGCTTCGTTCATGCCGGGCCTCGGCAGCTTGTCGTTGCCGTCCATCACCAGCACGCGGCAGGTGGCGCAGCGCGCCCTCCCGCCGCAGAGCGCCGCATGGGGAATGCCGAAGCGCCGGAACATCTCCAGCACGGTCGGCCCCGGGGCCAGCCGGCGCGTGCCATGGCCGACGAAGCGCACCGTGATCTGGCGCGTCGTGCGAACCCTGATCTCGCGGATGCCGATGAAGAGCAGGAAGCAGGCGACGAGCCCGTAGAACCCGCCCTTCCCCCACATCACGTCGCGGGCGAACATCGCGGCCTGAGCATCGCTGACCAGTTCGGCCGGCATCGCCAGCCGCTCGGCCTCCCGCGCCCCCACGGCGAAGCCGATAATCGCCAGAAGCGGGATCAGGATCGCCGCCAGCAGGAAGGGATCGCGCCAATGGCGATAGCTGTCGCGGGCGCGCAGCATGAAGTGGATGCCGATGATGCCATGCGTCCAGACCAGCAGCAGCAGCAGCGACTGCGTCAGCGCCAGTCCCGGCCAGAGCCGCCGCAGCACCGAGCGATAGCTCTCGTCGACGCCGAAATAGATGCCCATGATCCGCGTGCTGATGATGTGGTCGATCAGCAGCAGCGGGATCGCGAGGCCGAGCGCGATCTGCAGCATTTCGCGCAGCGGCATCTTGAAGGTGCGTCGCTGCACCACGCGCAGCAGCGCGAAGACCGGGTGGACGATCAGTGCGCCGTAGAGCGCGACCGTTCCGACCCGGGAATGCCAGAGGCCGTAGCGCCAGTCCTGCACCTTCTCCATGGCATCGACGCCGAGGATGCCGACGGCATGGTTCAGGAAATGCGTCGTCGCGAAGGCGAGCAGGATCAGCCCGGAGACGAGCCGGATATCCCGGCTCCAGGACGAGACCTGGTCCATGCCCGCGCTCATGCCGCCGCGGGGCATTCCGGTACGATTCGTGCCTGCAGCTTGCGGCCGGTTCATGCGCTGATCGACCTCGTCAGACGGTTTCGTGCTCGTGCAGCAGCACGGAGGCCAGCCGATGGACCCGGTCGGCCAGGTCACGGCAGACCGCGAGGCTGAACTCCGGCACGGTATGCAGCAGTTCGAAGAACAGGTCCTTCGGTATCCGCAACGCCAACACCTGCGACTTGGCCCGGATGGTCACGCTGAACGGCTTGCCGCTGAGCAGCGCAACGTCGCCGGTGATGCTGCCGGTGTCCTTGACGAAGGCCCGTTCCTCGCCGTTCTCGCGTGGTTGCAGGATTTCGACCTCGCCTTCCATGATGACGTAGACGCCCGCGAGCTTCTCCTGCGGGCTGATCAGGATGTCGCCCGGCTCGAATTGCAGTCGCTCCCCCATCAGCGCGACGAGCTTGAGCCGCGACGCCGGCATGCCCTGAAACAGCGGCATGCCGCGCAGGCAGCCGAGATCGGTTTCCAGACTCATGACCGTGCCTCCATTCGCCCGGCATTCTCGAAGCGCGACGCCCGATCATTGGCCGCGTCGGGCGCGTCCTGCGCTTCGACCGTCCCCGTCGCTCCGTGGAACACCACCCGCAGCGGGACCTCTCTCGCAAGATTAGCATCTCCGACCAGAAGAAACAGCGTCATGCCCGCGCAATAGCTGTGCAGGCGGGCGACGATCTCCTCGGGGTCGTCCGAAATCGCGAGCAGGGCCGAGATGTCGAGCACCGCGATCTGCGGCGCTTTGATCAGCGCCTGCACAAGCGGCACGGCCTGGCGCAGCCGCGCCGGCAGGAAGCGCCCGCGAATGCCGCTCTCGGTATCGAGGCCCAGCCGGTAGAGCGCCTCGCCCAGCCCGGAGCGAGCAAGCGCCTGCAGCGCGATCTCGCCCACCTTGCGCGCGGCATCGGGTACGCCATAGCCGATACGCCCGAACATCAGGTTGTCGCGCACGCTGGCGCCGACCATCACGGTGTCGGGATCGTAGAAATCGACATCCTCGACCGCATCGGCCGGCAGATGCTTGCGGAAGCTCTCCCGCGCCCGGAGGATGCGCCGCTCCAGGCGGGCATCGATCAGGTTCAGCCGGTGCTTGGGCTCGATATAGCCGAGCGCCAGCGCGACGAGGTCGCGTTCCGTCTCCTGGTCGAGCGGATTGCGCATGTCGTGCTTGGCCAGCAGTTCCGCCAGCTCGTTCAGGCGCTCGAACTCGAAATTGGCGCCGAAGGAATAGCGTTCGAACAGCGCGTGGCCCTGCGGCAGGCCGGCGAAGATCTCGACGACGGTCGCGACGATCCGCCGGCCCATCTCGGCCAATGGCTCGACCAGCGCCTCCGCGTTCAGGATCGACTGGGCATAGGGCTCGAACAGCAGGGTCGCGCTGTCGAAACGCATCGTCGTCCGCGTGCCGAAGATCAGGTTCTCGATGATCGGGGCATTGCGGTTGTAGCGGTCGAGCACGAAGGGCTCGATCAGGTCGCCCTGCTTGATTCGCGCGAGCTCGGCCGCGACCACGCGGCGCGCCTCGATGATACGTTCGGTCGCCTGCTCGCTGACGGGGCGCATCACTTTCCCGCCGAGCCCGAGCTCGTAGACCTCCTGCGTGCAGCCGAAGACGTCGAGCAATTCGTGGACCCGCGCCGCGAGCTCAGCCGCATCGGTCACGCCGACCCCTTCATAGTCGGTCCAGTCTGCTTCGAACGGGAAGGGCGAATTGCCGGAGCGGATCGCCTCGACGAAGCGGCGATGCTCCGGCGACGAAACCGCGCCGCCGGTCTTGAGATCGGGTCGCCGGCGCCGGAGCGGCAGCAGGATGTTGTCGCGCATCGAGCCGGCGATGATCTCGGGCTCGTCGCCGGAATAACCGATGAGATGGCTCGCCCGCTCGACCGACATGCCCGCCAGCGGCTCGCCGTCGATCAGCACGCGGCCGGTATAGCTCGTCGCCTGCCGGCCGAGGATCCGGCCGAGCACGTCCTTGCCGCCACCCTGCGGGCCGACCACCGCGGCCACGCCCGGCCGTTGCAGGCTGAACGAGAGCGGCGTCAGCAGCGGCTGGCCGCGATTGTCCAGCATCTGCACGGATTCGAGCCGGATCTCGCCCTTTTCCGGCAGGGCTTTGACGCCGCTCTCCTCCTCGAGGACCAGGGTTTCGTCGGTGTTGAACTGGGAGATGACCTGATCGTACTTGATCGTCACGTCGTTGCGCTGCTGGTCCCAGTCGATCAGCTCCTTGATCGGTGGCGGCAGGTCGCGATAGGCGGCGATCACCGCGACGAGCTGGCCGATATCGAGCCGCCCCTGCAGCGCGAAGAAGCCGCCGATCGCGTAGAAGAAGAACGGCGTGATCTGGGCCAGCAGGTTGTTCAGGAACTTGACCGCGAATTTCCGCTTGTAGAGCGCGTAGCGGATATCGAAGAGCCGCCCGAGCCGCCCGGCGATGTCGGACTGGACATAGGCCGTGGCGCCATGGCCCTGGATCATCGGCCCGGCATCGACGATCTCGCCGATGCGGCCGGCGAGCTGGCGCGAGGCGATCTGGCGCTCGCGGCCGAGCCGGAGCTGCTCACGCCGCAGGATCGGGATGATGATCGCCTGCGCCAGCACGATCAAAAGCGCGACCGAGCCCAGCCAGAAGCTCTGCGCCATGATGAAGACCAGCGCCGTCAGCGCCTGGCTGAGCAGGAAGACCGGCTGGATGAAGGCATCGCCGACGAAGCCGCCGATCGGCTCGACCTCGTCCTTGATCATGCTGGCGATCTCGGCCGGCTTGACCGCGCGGATCTCCTCCGGCCGGAAGCGCATGAGCTGGCTGAACAGATCGTAGCGCATGCGCCGGAGCATCCGCTCGCCGAGAATGCCCTTGCGGACGTTGATGACGTACTTGAAAGCGCCGTTGATCAGCACCAGCAGCAGGAAATAGGTGCTCAAGCCCAGGAGCAGGCCGTACTGGCCGACCTGGATGCCGTCCGAGATCTTGTAGCTCGCCCCGCCCAGCCATGACGGCAGGTGCAGGGTGAAGTCCATCAGCGTCGCGGTGGTCTTGCCGTCCTTGAAGGCGCCGCCCTGGATCGCGTCGTTGACGATGCGCTTGGGCACGTCGAAGGACGCCCAGTTGAATGGGATCGAGACAAGGATGATCAGCAGGACGACGACCTGCTCCGCCCGGCTCTTCTGCCAGATGTAACGGAAGAGATTGGACTCCAAGGGGCAACCCCGTACCGAAGCGCTCGCGGCGCAACCTCGACGGGTCCGGCGGGCCCGAGGCGTCCATATGTGGGGAGGTTGCGGCCGAGTGCAATGCGCGCCACGCTGCGGCCGTACCGGCATTGCAGAGTGGAGGCTGCGTCCGTCATCGGGGGAAGCGTGAACAGGGTCGCCGTGTCGGGAATGCTGTGCTGTGCGGCCATGATCGGTCTCGCCGGCGCTTTGACCGCCTCTGCGCGCGCCGAGGCCGGGGCTGATCCCACGCAGCGCATCCTGCACGACGGTTTCGAGCGAGGCTATTTCGCCCCCGAAGGCGGGCTTTTCTATACGGACAATCCCGAGCAGCGCTCCGGCCGCGTGGTTTTCGATGGTGTCGCGCCCGACAGCGGCGCCGGCGCCGTGACTGTGGTCGTGGCGCCGTCCTGCCTTTCGCATGCGGTGGGATGCAGCGAGCGGACCGAGATCTGGGAGCGCCCGGAGGTGCTCGTCCCCTTCCACAGCACGGTCTGGTACGGCTTTGCCCTGCACCTCAACGATGCGCTCGCGCAGGATGATCGCAGATATGTGATTGCGCAGTGGAAGCGCGAAATCCTGCCCGAAGCCGTCGGCGACTACTCGCCATTCCTCGCCTTGCGCCTCGGCATCACCGTCGAGACCGACCTGTTTCCCTCCTATCCGATCGGCGGCAGCGAGCGCCCCGAGGGCTGCCTTCCCGGCGAGGCGCTCGTGATCAACTCCACCGAGGCACAGCAAACCCGCGCGCTGATCGCGATCGAGAGCGGCACGACCACGAAAAATTTTCCGAGCTATTTCAACGCCTGTGCGCCGGGAATCCGGGTCGCATCCCATGCCGACCTGCCCTCGGCGCAACAGGGCTGGATTGATTTCGTCATCCGCTCCCAGCCCGGCCCCGATGGCGAGGGCCATATCGAGGTCATCGCCGGCGGCGTCCATACCGTGACCCTACAGGGGCATATCGGCCATGGCAGCCCCGGGCTCGACGACAACCAGTATTTCAAGATGGGGCCCTATCGCGCGCCGCCGCCCCCTGCCCTGGAGCATCAGCTACGACGATTTCCGGCGCGGACCCCGTTGCAGCGATGTCATCCGCATCGGGCAATGCCCACCGGAAGCGTTGAAAGCGATTGGCAAGCCGTCGCTTTCGACGTCTAGTGACGTGAGGAAAACTGCAGAGCGGTAAGGCTCCCGGGAACGTATCGACGTAAGCATGGACATCCTGCGCATCAACGACCTGCGTATCGGCTTCACAATCCACGGCCTGTCCCGTGACGTCGTGAAGGGCGTGAGCCTGCGCGTCCCCGCCGGCAAGACCGTCGCGCTCGTCGGCGAATCCGGCTCCGGCAAATCGGTGATCTCGCAGGCGATCATGGGGCTGCTGCCGCGCGCCGGCGGCGTCACCGGCGGCGAGATCCTGTTCCGCGACCCGCTCGCGCCCGAAACCGTCGTCGACATCGCGACGCTGCCGGCCGAGGGCGAGGGCATCCGGGCTCTGCGCGGCGGGCGCATCGGCATGATCTTCCAGGAGCCGATGTCCTCGCTCTCGCCGGTCCATACGATCGGCAACCAGATCGAGGAGGCGCTGCTCCTGCACCGGCCGATGCCGAAGGCCGAGGCGCGCGAGCTCATCGAGGCCATGCTGAAGCGCGTCGGCTTCAAGAATCCCAAGCGCGCTTTCGGGCTCTATTCCTTCGAACTCTCCGGCGGTTTGCGCCAGCGCGCCATGCTTGCCATGGCCCTGATCTGCCAGCCGGCCCTGCTGATCGCCGACGAGCCGACGACGGCGCTCGACGTCACCATCCAGGCCCAGGTGCTCGACCTGATGCGCGATCTCCAGGCCGAGATGGGCATGGCGATCCTGCTGATCACCCACGACCTCGGCGTCGTCGCCAACATGGCCGACGAGGTCGTCGTGATCTTCCACGGCGAGATCATGGAGCGCGGCCCGGTCGAGGACATCTTTCGCCGGCCGCGCCACCCCTATCTCAAGGCCCTGCTCGACGCCTCCCCGCATTTCGACATGCAGGACGGCGAGCGGCTGGTCGCGCTCAGGGAGGCGCGCCCGCGCCCGATCTTGACCGCGCCCCCGCCGAAGCCCTCAGTGGATGCCGCGCCGCTGCTCAGCGTCCGCGGCCTGCACAAGACCTATGTCACGGGCTCGCGCAGCTTCTTCGGCAAGGGCAGCCAGACCAGCGTCAAGGCCGTCGACAATGTCAGCTTCGACATCAGGCGCGGCGAATGCCTCGGCCTCGTCGGCGAGAGCGGCTGCGGCAAGACGACAGTCAGCAAGATCATCATGCGCGCCGTCACGCCCGATTCAGGCGAGATCATCTTCGACGACGGGCGCGAGCGGGTCGACGTGCTCGGCCTCGACGGCGAGGATCTCCGCAAGTTCCGCCCGCGCGTGCAGATGATCTTCCAGGACCCGGTCTCGTCGCTCTCGCCGCGCATGACCGTGATGAACATCCTGCGGGAGCCGCTGGTCGTCCATGGTCGGGGCGGCCCGGCCGAGCAGGACGAGCGGGTCCGCAACCTGATGCAGGATGTCGGGCTCGATACCCGCTTCCTCAATCGCTACCCGCATTCCTTCTCGGGCGGCCAGCGCCAGCGCATCGGCATTGCCCGCGCGCTCGCGCTCGACCCCGAGCTGATCATCTGCGACGAGCCGGTTTCGGCGCTCGACGTCTCCGTGCAGGCGCAGATCCTCAACCTGCTCAAGGACCTCCAGGCCGAGCGCGGGCTGACCTTCCTGTTCATCTCGCACAATCTCGCCGTGGTGAACTACATGGCGGACCGGATCGCGGTGATGGCCAATGGCCGGATCGTCGAGCTGGCGCCGCGCCACGCGCTCTTCACCCGCCCGGCCCATCCCTATACGCGGGCGCTGCTGCGCTCCGTGCCCTTCGCCGATCTCGACCGCAAGCTCGACTTCAAGCTGGCGGCGCCCGGCGGCGCCTCCGACGACAGCCACTGGGACATGGCCTTCAAGGCCGGGCCGGACGAGGCCGCGCTGGCGCCCCTGCCGCTCGGCGACGGTCACTATGTGCTGGCACGGCCGAATGCCGATATCCGGGAGCTGGCGCCATGACGCCACGCCGCCACAACCCGACCCGCCGCACCGCGCTGCTGCTCGGCTCCGCCGCGCTGGCTGGAGCGAACCTGCCCCGCCTCGCGCAGGCAGCGCCCGCGCCCTTCTCGGGCACCGCGATCGACAGCCCGTTCTTCAAGGACAGGGTCGCAGCCGGCTCCCTGCCGCCGGTCGCCGCGCGCCTGCCCGCCAATCCGCGCGTCATCGATCTGGAGGCGCTCGGCCGGCAGCAGGGCCGCCATGGCGGCAATATCCGCATGCTGATGGGCGACCAGCGCGATATCCGCATGATGACGCTCTACGGCTACACCCGGTTGATGGTCTATGACGACAGTCTGGAGCTGGTGCCGGACGTGCTCGAGAGCTGCGAGGTCGAGGACGGCCGCATCTTCACGCTCAAGCTGCGCGAGGGCCATCGCTGGTCGGACGGATCGCCCTTCACCACCGAGGATTTCCGCTATTGGTGGGAAGATATCGCCAACAACAAGCGGCTTTCGCCGGGCGGGCCGCCTCAGGCGCTGCTTGCAGGCGGCAATGCACCGTTCTTCGAAGTGCTGAACGAACGCGAGGTGCGCTATAGCTGGGAGGCGCCCAACCCGGTCTTCCTGCCGGCGCTGGCCGGTGCGCAGCCGACCTATCTCTTCATGCCTTCAGGCTATCTCAAGCAGTTCCACGAGAAGCACGCTCCCAAGCACGAGCTCGCCCAGCGGGTGAAGGAGCACCGGGTGCGCGACTGGGGGGCGCTGCATGAACGGCTGTCGCGCATGTACCGGCCGGAGAACCCGAAGCTGCCGACGCTGGAGCCCTGGCGCAACACGACGCCGCTCCCGGCCGAACAGTTCGTCTTCGAGCGTAATCCCTATTTCCACCGCGTCGACAAAAACGGCCGCCAGCTTCCCTATGCCGATCAGGTCACGCTGACGATCGGCACCAGTGCCCTCGTCCCAGCCAAGACCGCGGCCGGCGAAGCCGATCTCCAGGCCCGCTACATCCGCTTCGACAACTATACCTTCCTCAAGGAGGCCTCGAAGCGGATGAATTTCGACGTCCGGCTGTGGAAGCGGGCGGAAGGCGCCTATTTCGCCCTGCTCCCCAACCTGAACGCTATCGATCCGGCCTGGCGCGACCTCAATCGCGACGTCCGTTACCGCCAGGCGATCTCGGTCGCGATCAACCGCAAGGACGTCAACAAGGTCATCTTCTTCGGGCTGGCGCGAGAGAGCGGCAACACCGCCCTGCCTGAAAGCCCGCTCTACGACGCGAAGCTCGCCGAACTCTGGACCCAGCACGATCCGGCGCTGGCGAATCGCCTGCTCGACGAGATCGGCCTGACGAAGCGCGACGATGACGGTATCCGCCTGTTCCCGGACGGACGCCGGCTGGAATTCACCATCGAAACCGCCGGCGAGAACACCGAGGAAACCGACATCCTCGACCTGCTCAAGCCGGACTTCATCGATGTCGGCATCAAGATCTACCCGCGTTCGACCCAGCGCGACGTCTTCCGCCGCCGCATCCTCGCCGGCCAGACCGTGATGTCGGCCTGGGCCGGCATGGACAATGCGCTGGTCACGTCGGATATGGAGCCGGACGCGCTGGCGCCGACCTCCTCGGCCCAGTTCCAGTGGCCGCGCTGGGGCCAGTTCATCGAGAGCAGCGGCCGCGAGGGCGAGCGACCGGCCCTCGCCGAAGTCAACGCGCTGGTGCGGCTCTACGAGGAATGGCGCATGAGCTCGACCCGCGAGCAGCGCCGCGCCATCTGGCACAAGATGCTGGCGATCAATGCCGAGCAGCTCTACACTATCGGCGTGATCAACAGCACGCTGCAGCCGATCGTCGTCTCGAACGACCTGCACAATGTGCCCGAAAAGGGCCTCTACAGCTTCGAGCCCGGCGCCTTCATCGGCCGCTACATGCCCGACACCTTCTGGTTCGACAGGCCAGAGACCAAGGCCTGACCCGTGCTGCTCCGCTACATCCTCAAGCGCATCCTGATCATGATCCCGACGCTGATCGTCACCAGCGCGCTGATCTTCACCGTGATCAACCTGCCCGAAGGCGATTACTTCGAGACGCTCGCCGCCGAGATGCAGGCCCAGGGCGAGAAGGCGGACATGAGCCGCATCGAGTTCCTGAAGCAGGAATACGGCTTCGACAAGCCGCCGGTGGAGCGTTACGTCCGCTGGGTCGCGGGCCTGCTCCAGGGCGACATGGGCTACTCCTTCGAGTACCAGCGCCCCGTGCGCGAGATCGTCGGCGACCGGCTGCTACTGACGATGATGGTCTCCTTCGCCACCATCATCTTCACCTGGATCGTCGCCTTCCCGATCGGCATCTATTCGGCCACGCACCAGTACAGCTGGGGCGATTACGGGCTCACCTTCCTCGGCCTCGTCGGGCTCGCCGTGCCGCATTTCCTGCTGGCGCTGGTCTTCATGTATTTCGCCAATGTCTGGTTCGGCACCTCGATCGGCGGACTCGTCGATCCCGCCTATCTCAACCAGCCGATGAGCTGGGCCAAGCTCAAATCGGTGCTGGAGCACCTCTGGATTCCCGTCATCATCATCGGTGCGGGCGGGACCGCCGGCATGATCCGGGCGCTGCGCGCGAACCTCCTCGACGAGTTGCAGAAGCAGTACTATGTCACCGCCCGCGCCAAGGGGCTGCCGCCCGGCAAGGCGCTGCGGAAATATCCGCTGCGCATGTCGCTCAACTTCTTCATCTCGGATATCGGCGACATCCTGCCCTCGATCGTCTCGGGCGCCGAGGTCGTCGCCATCGTGCTCTCGCTGCAGACGACCGGCCCGCTGCTGATCCGCGCCCTGCAGAGCCAGGACATGTATCTCGCCGGCTCCTTCCTGATGTTCCTCTCCTTCCTGACCGTGATCGGCGTGCTGATCTCGGACATCGCGCTCGCCATTCTGGATCCGCGCATCCGCCTCCAGGGAGCCGCGACCAAGTGAAGGCGACGACGCTCAACCATCTCCCGCCGGACGGCGCGCCGCTGCCGCACGAAGTCTCGACGGCACCGTTCGAGCCCTATGCCACCGAGGCGATGACGCCCGAGCAGGAGCGGGTCTATCTCGCCTCGCAATGGCAGTTGATGTGGTGGAAGTTCCGCAAGCACAGGCTCGCGGTCATCTCCGCCTTCGTGATTGTCGCGATCTACGCGATGGCGGCCTTCGCCGAGTTCCTCGCGCCCTATCACTACACGACGCGCAACACCGATTTCATCCGGGCGCCGAGCCAGGGCATCCATCTCTTCCACGAAGGCAGCTTCATCGGCCCCTTCGTCTACCCGTACACGATGCGCCTCAACATGGAGAACCTGAAGCGCGAATACGAGGTCGACACGACCCGCCCGCAGAAGCTGCGCTTCTTCTGCAAGGGCGACAACTACACGTTCTGGGGCATGGTCCCCGGCAACACGCACCTCGTCTGCGCACCCGAAGGCGGCACCTTCTTCCTGCTCGGCTCGGACCGGCTCGGCCGCGACATGCTTTCGCGCATCCTCTATGGCGGGCGCATCTCGCTCTCGATCGGCCTGCTCGGCGTTTCCGTCTCCTTTGTGCTCGGCGTGATCATCGGCGGCATCGCCGGCTATTATGGCGGCCGCGTCGATCTCTTCATCCAGCGCATCATCGAGATCGTGCAATCGTTGCCGCATATCCCGCTCTGGCTGGCGCTGGCCTCGATCCTGCCGCCGACCTGGAGCCCGCTCTTGGTCTATTTCGGCATCACGGTGATCCTCGGCCTGATGGATTGGACCGGGCTCGCGCGCTCGGTGCGCTCGAAACTGCTCTCGCTGCGCGAGGAGGATTATGTCGTCGCGGCCCAGCTCATGGGGGCCAAGCCGCGCCGGATCATCGCGCTGCATCTCGTGCCCGGCTTCATGAGCCATCTCATCGCCTCGGCCACGATCACCATCCCCAAGACCATTTTGGGCGAGACCGCACTCTCCTTCCTGGGCCTGGGCTTGCGGCCGCCGATCACCAGTTGGGGTGTGATGCTCAACGAAGCCCAGAACATCAATGTTGTGGCGCTCTATCCCTGGCTACTCTATCCGGTCGTCCCCGTGATCGTGATCATCCTCGCCTTCAACTTCCTTGGCGACGGCCTTCGCGACGCGGCCGATCCCTATCGCTGACAGCATCACCGACCCCGAAGACCGTCTTGCGTATCGCTTTCCACACCCCGCTCAATCCGGTCGGTGACGGCGGCGTCTCCGGCGATCGCCGCATGGCCCGCCAGCTCGCCGCAGCGCTCGAAAGCCTCGGCCATGTCGTCGAGCCCGTCGCAGCGCGGAAGACCTATTTCCGGGAAGCCGATCCCGCCCGCTTGGCCCGCTGCGCCGACGATGCGGACCGGCTGCGCGATGCCCTGCTCGCCGGCTACCGGGAGGGCAAGCCGCGGCCCGAGCTCTGGTTCACCTATCACAACTACTATCGCTCGCCGGACTTCCTCGGTCCCGCGATCGCGGCGGCGCTCGGCATCCCCTATGTCACCGCCGAATCGAGCGATTCCGCCCGGCGTGCCAGCGGCGAATGGGCCATGCATGTGGCCGCAGCCCGGCAAGGGCACACAGCTGCCGATGTCCATTTCTACTTCACCGACCGCGACCGGCAGGGGCTTGCACGCTGGGAGAACGAAGGCACGGCCCTGCTCCCCCTGCCCCCCTTCGTCGCGCCCGGCTTCGAGTTGTCCCCGGCTACCGACCCATCGGGCAAGCCCCGCCTAATCACCGTCGCCATGATGCGCCCGGGCGTTAAACTGGAGAGCTACCTTACCCTCGCGCGCATCCTCGACCGCAGCCGGAACGAGAACTGGACGCTGAGCATCATCGGCGACGGCCCTTGCCGCTCCGAGATCGGCGCCGCCTTCGCCGGCCAGCCCGAAGGCCGCATCACCTGGCATGGGCAGCTTGACCGCGACGCCACCCAGGCCGAGCTTGCCCGGCACGACATCTTCCTCTGGCCCGGCATCGGCGAGGCCTATGGGCTGGTCTATCTCGAAGCCCAGGCGGCCGGGCTGCCGGTCGTCGCCTTCGACAGCGGCGGCGTCGCCGAGACGGTGCGAGCCGGCGAAACCGCCCTGCTCGTCCCGGAGCATGACGACGAAGCCCTGGCTGCGGCGCTGACCCGCCTGCTGCGCGACAGGGCCTTGCGCGAGGGCATGGGCGCAGCCGCGCACCGTTTCATCCTCGCCGAGCGCACACCCGCGCGCGCTGCCGAAAGGTTGGCGGAAGGTCTCACCCTCGCCGTGCGAAATCGCAGCGCCAAATTGCGGTCGCCCGCCCGGGAAGCCACGCCATGACTGCCTCGCCCTGGCACGCGCTCGCCCTCGAGCTCGACCACTGGAGTGCATCCGGCCGGCAGATCGACCTCTGGCTGCGCGATGACGACGCCGTGGCACCGAGCCCGGCGCTCGACCGGCTCTCGGAGCTGGCCGAGCGCTTCGCGGCCCCCATCCTGCTCGCCGTCATTCCCCTGCTGGCCGAACCCGAACTGGCACCCGCGTTGCGCGGCATGCCGCAGCTGCGCCCCTGCCAGCATGGCGCCATCCATCGGAACCACACGCCCGCCGGCGGCAAGAAATCGGAATTCGGCGCTGAACGCGACGCCGATCATGTCGACGCCGACATCGCGCAGGGCCGCCGGCGCCTGTACGATCTGCTCGGCGGCGATGTCCTGCCGATCTTCGTCCCGCCCTGGAACCGCATCGCCCCGAGCCACGCCGCACGTCTCGGGGCGCTCGGCTTTTCCGGGCTCTCCTGCTTCCGCGGCTTTCGCCTGGGGTCGGATGGCGGACCGCGCCTGCTCAACACCCATATCGACGTCATGAACTGGCATGGCGGCCGCGTCGGACGTCTGGCCGCCGACGTCGTCGGCGAGCTTGTAACCCTGTTGGCGGATCGGCGAATGGCGGAGACCGGCAACATCGAGATCGGCCTGCTGCTGCACCATCGCGACCACGACGAAACAGCGTGGTCCTTCCTGTCCGATCTCCTGCAGGCGGCCGCTCATCCGGCCATCCGCCTGGTCGATCCGGCAAGCTTCGTCCGGCTGCCGGGCAGCGACCGGCAATGCGATCCCGGCCCGCGGTGATAACTGCGATCCGACACGGTTTTTCTCGCCTGACGACAGGCCGACGGGCTTGGATCGTTCCCGGCGACCAGTTATAACCGCTCCAGAGTTTCAACTGCGTTCGTCCTCGCCAAGAGGTCGTCTGGCCTTTCCCGGGGGGCGACGTTCCGATGCCTTCAAACGTCGTCGATCTCGCCGGCGCCGAGCGCGCGCCGCGTAGCCCCCACGCTCCGCGTGTCCTGATCTACAGCCACGACACCTTCGGCCTCGGCCATATCCGCCGCTGCCGCGCCATCGCCAATGCGCTGATCGCGAGCTTCCCGCATATCTCGGTGATCATCGTCTCGGGCTCGTCGGTGATCTCGAGCTTCCAGTTCGGCGACGGCGTCGACTATGTCCGCATTCCCGGCGTCGAGAAGCAGAGCGACGGCGGCTACGAGCCGCATCACCTCAATCTCGGCCTCGACGACACCATCCGTCTGCGGGCCGACATCATCAAGCAGACCGTGCTCTCCTTCGATCCCGACGTGGTCATCGTCGACAAGGAGCCGGTCGGCCTGCGCGGCGAATTGAAGCCCTCGCTCGACATCCTGCGCCGGCGCGGTGCCCGCATCGTGCTCGGCCTGCGCGACGTGCTCGACGAACCCGCCGCGGTGCTCGAGGAATGGAGCCGCAACGGCGCGCTGGAAGCGCTCGACACGGTCTATGACGACATCTTCGTCTACGGGCTCGACAACGTCTATGAACCCCTGACCGGCCTGCCGAACCAGCACCGCTTCGCCGACAAGCTCCGCTACATGGGCTATCTCAAGCGCGCGGTACCGAGTCCGATGCCGCCGAACCGCTACCCCCGCATCACCAAGCAGCCCTTCATACTGGTCACGCCGGGCGGCGGCGGCGACGGTGCCGGCGTCATCGACTGGGTGATCTCGGCCTACGAGAGCGATCCGACGATCGCATTGCCCGCGCTCATCGTCTTCGGTCCCTTCATGTCGCGCGAGAAGCGCAAGGAATTCGCCGAGCGCATCGCCCGCCATCCCAAGCTCGAAGGCCTCGGCTTCGAGCCGCGCCTCGAATTGCTGATGAACCGCGCCCACTGCGTCGTCGCCATGGGCGGCTACAACACATTCTGCGAGATCCTGTCCTTCGACAAGCCGGCGCTGATCGTGCCGCGCGTCCGACCGCGCCTCGAGCAGGCGATCCGCGCCGGCCGGGCCGACGAACTCAAGCTGGTCGATGTCCTCTACGATCCCTCGCAGACCGGCGAGGGCGAGCGCGATCCGCGCGTGATGGCCGCTGCGCTCCATGCGCTGCCGCGCCGCCAACCGCCGTCGCAAGCCTTCGTGCCCGACCTGCTCGACGGCCTGCCCGCCATCAGCCGGGCGCTCGCCGGCGACCTCTCCATGCCTGTCCGCGGCCGCGCCCTGGCGCAGATGGCTGCGACGAGCTGACCCACGGCCCAACCGGCACGAGCCCCATCAGGGCGCTGGCCAAGTCCTTCCCACCATCCTAAGCCTGTCGCCATGACGCTTTCGAACACCCTCGTATCCGTCGCGGTCGGCGCCGTCGCCATCGTGCTCCTGCTCGGCCTCATCAACATGCTGCGCGGCGGCAGCGCCAACGCCTCGCAGCGATTGATGCGGCTGCGGGTCATCCTGCAATTCGTCGCCATCGTGCTGATCGTTATCGTCCTGTGGTGGCGCAACGGCTGAACGCCTGCGACACTGCACACAAGACTTTGAAATAATTGAACTTGTATTCTTAGTGCACTGTGGATGAGAGCTTGGATTTCCGGGCCTTGCCACATTCCGAACACGAGTATGTGCGCTTCACTAACGTCTGCTCACACGTTCATTGCCGAAGGCCCATGGTCCGCGTCGCGTTGCTGCCTCTTGCCGTTTGCCTGGCCGTTTCTGCCGCTTCCGCGCAGACCCGATCCCTCTCCGGCAGCGTCTCCAGCTACGCTCCCGCCACCGAACCACCCGCACCCGCCTGGGAGGCAAGGGTCGGTGCCGGCCTGGCCAATCCCGGCGGCCGCGAGAGCGGCCTGCCGAACCTGAGCGCCGACCTCCTGTCGCCGCGCCTCGTTCCCCTGAGCGACCGCCTCGCCGCAGCCTTCATCCCGCGCTTCAACATCGGCGCGAGCCTCAATCTCAACGGCACGCGCTATGCCTATGCGGGGGCGACCTGGACCTTCGACGTAACCCGCGACATCTTCGTCGAGGCAAGCCTCGGCGCCACCCTGAACGACGGCAAGACCGGCCTGGTCATCCCGGAGAATCGCCTCGCGCTCGGCTGCAACACCGGCACGCGCGAGGCCGCCGCCCTCGGCTTCCGGCTCTCGGACCGCTGGAGCCTGGTCACCACGCTCGAGCATTTCAGCACGGTCGGCTGCTCCGACAAACCGGGCACGAACAGCCGCGGCCCGGCCAATATCGGCGCCAGGCTCGGCTACACTTTCTGACGTACCGCCACGGCGGAAACGCGCTTCCGTCCAGCCGGGACCGCGCTATAAGCGTGGCATGGTCAAGCTCAATCGCATCTACACGCGCACCGGCGACAACGGCACGACCGGCCTGACGAGCGGCCCGCGCCGGCCCAAGTTCGACCTGCGTGTCGACGCCTACGGCACGGTCGACGAGACCAATGCCTGCGTGGGCCTCGCCCGCTTACATGCGGCGACGGAAGACGCCCTGGTCGATGCCATGCTCGGCCGCATCAGCAACGATCTCTTCGATCTCGGCGCCGACCTCTCGACGCCCGAGACCGATAAGCCCCTCGCCTTCGAGCCGCTGCGCATCGTCCAGGCTCAGGTCGACCGGATCGAGAGCGAGATCGACCAGCTGAATGCCGATCTCAGCCCCCTGCGCTCCTTCGTCCTGCCGGGCGGCACGCCGGCTGCGACCCATCTGCATCTTGCCCGCACCGTCAGCCGCCGGGCCGAGCGCCTGATGGCCGAGCTCGCCGCGACCGAAGGCGAGACAGTCGCTCCTGCCGCGCTAAAATACATCAACCGCCTCTCGGACTTCCTGTTCGTCGCCTCCCGCTACCTCAATGCCAAGGCAGCCGGCGATGTGCTCTGGGTGCCCGGCGGGAATCGCTGAGATCGGCCATGTTCGTTCCCCTGCATGACGGCGTGCCACTGCGCTTCATGCGAACGCCCTACATTACCTATGGGTTGATCGGCGCCTGCCTCGCCCTTCAACTCATGCTGCTGCTCTGGCCCGGCGAGGAGGCGGAGCTCGCGCTCATGGCCGGCTTCGGCATGATTCCCTCGGTGCTGTTCGGCACGGCGCAACTGCCGGACGGGCTCGCCCATCTCCCGGCCTGGGCGACCCTGTTCAGCAACATCCTGTTGCACGCCAATCTCGCGCATCTCGTCGGGAACATGCTGTTCCTCTGGGTCTTCGGCGACAATGTCGAGGATGCGATGGGCCATGCCCGCTTCCTCGTTTTCTTCTTCCTCTGCGGGCTCGGCGGCTCACTCTTCCATGCCGGCCTATACCCGGATTCACAGCAGCCGCTGATCGGCGCCTCCGGCGCCATCTCCGGTGTCATCGCCTCCTATCTGATGATCTATCCGCAGGTCCGGATCTGGGGCCTCGCCTTCAACTGGATTCCGATCCATATCCCGGCGCTCTATGCGCTCGGCGGCTGGATCTTGCTGCAGGCCGCCTCCGCCATCTTCGGCGCCGACGGCAATGTCGGCTGGTGGGCGCATCTCGGCGGACTGGCGACGGGCGCCGCCCTGACCCCGCTCTTCGTGCACCGCAGCATCGCCCTGTTCGGGCGCAAGGCCACCCATGGCTGAAGCCGCGCTGTTTTGCCTCCGAGTCGGGCCAGGACGGACGTTGACAAGCGCAAACGGGCGTCGTTACGGTCCCAGCGCATTCCAGCCGAGGGCCGCGATGCCGCTGTCCTGCCGTCAGGTATGGTGCGGCGCGAGGCTCATCTCTTCTAAACGGTGATCTGGCGATGAAGATCTTGGTGCCCGTCAAGCGGGTGGTTGATTACAACGTGAAGATCCGCGTGAAGGCGGACGGCTCCGGCGTCGAACTCGCCAACGTCAAGATGTCGATGAATCCCTTCGACGAGATCGCGGTCGAAGAGGCGCTGCGCCTCAAGGAAGCCGGCAAGGCGACCGAGGTGGTCGTGGTCTCGATCGGCCCGGCGCAAGCCGCCGAGACGATCCGCACCGGCCTCGCCATGGGCGCCGATCGCGGCATCCTCGTGAAGGTCGACGGCATCGTCGAGCCGCTCGCCGTCGCCAAGCTCCTCAAGAAGGTCGTCGAGCAGGAGGCCCCCGGCCTCGTCATCCTCGGCAAGCAGGCGATCGACGACGACTGCAACCAGACCGGCCAGATGCTCGCGGCGCTCCTTGGCTGGGGCCAGGGCACCTTCGCCTCGAAGGTCGAACTGTCAGCCGACAGCGTCGACGTCACCCGCGAGGTCGATGGCGGCCTGCAGACCGTGTCGCTGAAGCTCCCGGCGATCGTCACCACCGACCTGCGTCTGAACGAGCCGCGCTATGCCTCACTGCCCAACATCATGAAGGCGAAGAAGAAGCCGCTCGACGAGACCTCGGCCGAGACGCTCGGCGTCGATGTCGCGCCGCGCCTCAAGGTTCTGAAGACGGTCGAGCCTGCCGGCCGCTCCGCCGGCGTCAAGGTGGCCAATGCCGCCGAACTCGTCTCCAAGCTCAAGACTGCCGGGGTGATCTGATGACCACGCTGCTGATCGCCGAACACGACAACGCCTCCGTCAAGGACGCCACCGCCAAGGCGCTGACCGCTGCCGCCAAGCTCGGCGCGCCCGTCCATATCCTCGTCGCCGGCCAGGGCGCCAAGGGCGCGGCCGATGCCGCTGCCAAGCTCGCCGGCGTCGAGAAGGTGCTGCTCGCCGATGACGCCGCTTACAGCCATGCGCTGGCCGAGCCGCTCGCCGCGCTGATCGTCAAGCTCGCGAGCAACTACGACGCCATCGTCGCGCCCTCGACCACCACCGGCAAGAACGTGCTGCCGCGGGTCGCAGCCCTGCTCGACGTGATGCAGGTCTCGGATGTGAGCGGCATCGTCTCCCCCGACACCTTCGAGCGTCCGGTCTATGCCGGCAACGCCATCCAGACCGTGCAATCGACCGACGCCAAGAAGCTGCTCACCATCCGCACCGCTTCCTTCGCGGCGGCGGGCGAAGGCGGCTCGGCCACGGTCGAGAGCGTCTCGGCGGCCGAGAATCCCGGCACCTCGTCCTTCAAGGGCGAAGAGGTCGCCAAGTCCGACCGTCCGGAGCTGGCCTCGGCCAAGATCATCATCTCGGGCGGCCGCGCGCTGGCCTCGGCCGAGAATTTCGGCAAGGTGATCGAGCCCGTCGCCGACAAGCTCGGCGCCGCCATGGGCGCCTCGCGCGCTGCGGTCGATGCCGGCTACGCCCCGAACGACTGGCAGGTCGGCCAGACCGGCAAGGTCGTCGCCCCCGAGCTCTATATCGCCGTCGGCATCTCCGGCGCGATCCAGCATCTCGCCGGCATGAAGGACTCGAAGGTCATCGTCGCCATCAACAAGGACGAAGAAGCCCCGATCTTCCAGATCGCCGATTACGGCCTCGTCGGCGACCTCTTCACCGTCCTGCCGGAGCTCGACGCCGAGCTCGCCAAAGCCGGCAAGTAAGCCGGCACATCGCTTCCGGGCCGCCTCAGGGCGGCCCGTTCCGCTCCTGCGGGAGCCTGAAAAGTTCATCCGGGATCAAACCATGTCGGACCACGCGATCAAGACGATCGGCATCATCGGGGCAGGCCAGATGGGCAACGGCATCGCCCATGTCGCGGCCGCCGCCGGCTTCGACATCCGGCTGCACGACATCGCCGAAGAGCGGATCAAGGCCGCGCTCGCCACGATCGACGGCAACATGGCCCGTCAGGTCTCGAAAGGCGCCCTTGCCGAGGACGAGCGCCGCGCGGCAATCGCCCGTATTCAGCCCGCCATCGGCCTCGCCGATCTCGGCGGTTGCGACCTCGTCATCGAGGCCGCGACCGAGAACGAAGAGGTCAAGCGCAAGATCTTCACCGCTGTCTGCCCGCATCTGCGCCCGGACGCGATCCTCGCCTCGAACACCTCCTCGATCTCGATCACGCGCCTTGCCGCGGCGACCGATCGCCCCGAGCATTTCATCGGCATCCATTTCATGAACCCGGTCCCGCTGATGCAGCTCGTCGAGCTGATCCGCGGCATCGCCACCGATGACGGCACCTTCGAACGCGCCAAGAACCTCGTCGGCAGCCTGCACAAGACCGTCTCGGTTTCCGAGGATTTCCCGGCCTTCATCGTCAACCGCATCCTGCTGCCGATGATCAACGAAGCCGTCTACACGCTCTATGAGGGCGTCGGCTCGGTCGAGGCGATCGACACCGCCATGCGGCTCGGCGCCAACCATCCGATGGGTCCGCTCCAGCTTGCCGACTTCATCGGCCTCGATACCTGCCTCTCGGTGATGCAGGTGCTCCATGACGGGCTTGCCGATTCGAAATACCGCCCCTGCCCGCTGCTGGTGAAATATGTCGAGGCCGGCTGGCTCGGCCGCAAGACCAAGCGCGGTTTCTACGACTATCGCGGCGAGAAGCCTGTCCCGACCCGCTGACGAAGCGGGCCGGTCACTCGCAAGCTACGAAAACCCGGCCGGATTTCATCACAATCCACCGTTTCACTGCCGCGGGCGAGGCTGATCCTCGCCCGTGCGCAGATGCTTGCCGCAGTCGCAATAAGTTCCTTCACATTCCTGTCGTCTCGCGCTTACATTGATCCTTGAGCGGGATTCGTCCCGCTCGATGAAGCGGAGGTGCGACGGGTTTGACGGCGCATGTGATGCATCCGATGGCATCGCCGGACGGCTGTCCGGCTTTGGTGCTGAACGCCGATTTCCGGCCGCTCAGCTACTATCCCCTGTCGCTGTGGAGTTGGCAGGACGCGATCAAGGCGGTCTTCATGGACCGCGTCAACATCGTCTCCGAATACGACACTGTCGTCCGCAGCCCGAGCTTCGACATGCGGCTGCCCTCGGTGGTCTCGCTCAAGAGCTATATCAAGCCCTCGCGGACACCGGCCTTCACCCGGTTCAACGTCTTCCTACGCGACCGCTTCGCCTGCCAATACTGCAATACGCGCGACGAGTTGACCTTCGACCACGTTATCCCGCGCTCCAAGGGCGGCCAGACGACCTGGGAGAACGTCGTCGCAGCCTGCTCGCCCTGCAACCTGCGCAAGGGCGACAAGATGCCGGCCACAGTCGAGATGTTCCCGGCCCAGAAGCCCTATGCGCCGACGGTCAACGACCTCCACCGCAACGGCAAGCTCTTCCCGCCCAACTATCTGCACGAGAGCTGGCTGGACTATCTCTACTGGGATTCGGAGCTGGAGCCGTAAGGCTTACGCCGACGATCGTCCGCGCAGCAGCCCGAACACGGCGAGCAGGAAGAGCCCGGCCGAGGCCAGCGCATTCCAGCCGGCGAGCGACAGTCCCAGAAAGCGCCAGGCCGCTTCCGAGCAGGCGACGATGCGCGTCGTCTGCAGCTGCTTCATGAAATCCTGCATGCCGGTGGCGGCCGGAGCCGCCCCGCCGCAATCATTCGGCCCGATGAACCAGCCCCATTCGACGCCGGCATGATAGACGCCGAGGCCTGTGCTCCAGGCCATCAGGCCGGCGAGCCCCAGCAGGACGAACCATTGCAGCCGGGCTGAGCGCGCCAGCACCAATCCGACGAGTGCGAGCCCGATCGCGGCATAATGCGGCGCACGCTGCTCGAGGCAGAGCTTGCAGGGGCGCAGATGCAGGACGAGTTCGAAGAACCACGCCCCGGCGATCAACGCCAGGCTGACCACACCGATGAGAGCGATCAGTTGCCGCGAATTCGGCAGGCGACGCGAAGCGGGGGGAGCGGCAAGGGAGGCGGTCATGACGGGCTCAGCAGGAGAAAAGCTGGCCCGACCCTGCGACGAGCTTGAGGCCGAAATAAAGCAGGATCAGCAGGGCTGCACCGACCACGGCGATCACTTTCAGGCGACGTTCGATGAAATGGCGGATCGTGTCGCCATAGCGCCGGAGCAGGAAGGCGAGCGCGAAGAAGCGCGCCCCGCGCGCCAGCACGCAGGAGATGACGAAGAAGGCGAGCCCGATATGGACGGCACCGGCCAGGATCGTCACCACCTTGATCGGCGGCAGGTGGGCAAGGCCGGAGGTCGTCAGCAGGATCAGCGTCGTATCCGGTCCGGCGCAGGCCTTGAGCGCCTCGAAGGCGCCGAGCTTGCCGTAGAAGGCCAGAACCGGCTTAGCCAACGCCTCGAAGGCGTAATAGCCGAGCGCATAACCGGCAATGCCGCCGAGCACCGAAAGCAGCGTCGCCACGAAGGCCAGCCGGTATGCTCGTTGAGGCCGGGCGAGCGCCATCGGCACGAAGAGGACGTCAGCCGGGATCAGGAAGAACGAGCTTTCGACGAAGGCGACGACCGCCAGCCAGATCGTCGCCCGCGGCCGGGCGGCGAGTGACATCGTCCATTCGTAGAGGCGCTTAAGCATGGCGCGCTCTAGAGCATGGGTAGGCAGAGGACACAACCGCTTGCGTGCCTCGGAAAGGCACGTTTTCGAGCCATCTCGCCCGCCATTCGTTTCGGGCGACGGTACGCCTTCCAGATCAACCGCGAAAACCTGCCGGAACAGCCGCACCAGCGATTGACCGGCATTGGCCGATCGCTATAGTCCGCCCGCCTGCAAAGGGCCCCTGTGGCGGAATTGGTAGACGCGCTCGACTCAAAATCGAGTTCCGCAAGGAGTGCTGGTTCGATCCCGGCCAGGGGCACCATTCCTGAACAGAACTGCGAACCTTTTTTGGTTTGGTTTTCCCGCCGATTGCAGCGGTGAGATTATCGTTTGACCCAATGATTCGGATTATGCCGTTACCGACGATGACGGCATCGACGACAGCGACGATGTAGGCTTTCCGAGCTGCAACCTCGCCACCGAGGAGACGTTCGCGGGCAAGTCGCGTGAACGTCTCGACTGCGGCCGGATCGATCGTCACAGCGTCGGCCAAGGAACGCCGGGCATAATCCAACGCTTCCACCGCCCGATCTCGCGATTCGCGCAATGCCGTGGTGCGCTCCTTCAGAGTCGGATCGGTAACGTCGATCACTCCCTCCTCGATCGCCTTGTAGAGACGGCCGAGCTTCATATCGGTGTCGGCGGCCTCGCGAGCGAGATCAGCCATGCGCTGATTGGCGCTGGCCTGGCGTTCATTCTGCCTCTGCGCCACGCCGGCGAGGATTCCCATCACACGCTCAGGCGTCAACAACTGCTCGACCAGTGCCTCTGTGACCAATCTGTCGGCCGTGGGACGCGGAATGCGCCGATTGCAACATGCCGCGCCGTTGCCATTGCAGTGGCGTCCCTGTTTGGTCGATTGAATGCACTTGTAATACGTGTAGATCACGCCTGTGCGAGACGTGCCCGACGCGGCGGTCAGTGCGTGCGACGACGTGCAATCGCAACGAATAAGGCCCCCCAAAAGGGAGGGCGCGGCGTCGAGCCGCGGGCTTCTTTTGCCAGGCTGGCGCGATACTAGTAGCGACTGGACGGTCGAAAATACCCTCTCGTGGATGATTTTCGGAACCTCGTAGCTCACGATTTCCTCGGCGCTCTTGCGCTCGCCGGTCTCGCTGTCGAAAGCGTTGAACTCCCTCACGCCGGTATAGGCGACGCGGGTCAGGATTTCGTGGATGGTGCCGGTGCCGAACAGCTTGCCACCGCGCGAGCGGAAGCCACGTTCGTTGAGCCACATCGCGATTTTTTTGGTTCCAAGCGGGCCGCTGGCTCCATCGCCGTCGACCGCAAGATGAAAGCAGGTGCGGACCACTTCCGCCTCGACCGGTTCGATCGCCAAGCGCTTCTTCTGCTTCGTACCGAGGATTTCCGCATCGACTGACTTATAGCCGAAAGGAATGATTCCGCCGTTGGAATAGCCGCGCTTGGCGTTTTCCTTCATCGTCCGTGTCGTGTTTCTGGATATCTCATGCGACTGGTATTCGTTCACGATGCCGACGAACTGGCGCAAGATCTTGCCCGTTGCGTCGGCGCCGAAAGCCTCGACCTGCGATACGATTTCGACCTTGTGACGGCGCAGCTTCTGGATCGTCATTTCCTGGTCGAGCGCGTTCCGGAAGGCTCGAGACAAGGAATAAACCAAAACATAGTCGACCGACCGACCGCCGTCGGTGACGCGCTCCATCATCGCCTCGAACCCCGGCCTGCGGGTCGTCGTGGCGGATTCGCCTTCGTCCCGATAGGTCGCGAGGATTTTCCATCCCTCGCGGGTGCAGCGGCCGAGAAGCTGCTCTTCCTGCGTCACAAGGCTCAAATCGTTCGCGGCTTGTTCCAGCGTCGAGACGCGGATGTAGATCACGGCAGTCTTCTGCCGCGCCTGATCCGCAGGCGCCATCTGGCGAACCAGGTGTTTACGGCTCATGGCGTTTTCCCCTTCATGCGGCTCGACCGGCGAAGCTTACCGGCTCCCGCCGCCGCGATCGAGGTTGCGCCGCGGGTTTCCAGGGATTTCCGCGACAATGATCGTTCGCGAACGCCGACAAGCTTGGGCGTAGTCTGACGCGAAGCCGCCATGGCCTGGGCGATGATGTCTGCGAAATAGCGTTCGAGCGCATCGAGTTCGCGTGCCGTGACGGGCAAGGGAACCTGGATTTCGACCGAAACGACCCATTCCACCGGTTTTGAGAGTGTCCGCTGCCGCGGCGCCCGATCACAGGACATGATCGAGCCCTCGGCCGCGTTTGCGGCCTTGGTCCCGCGAAAGCGCATGCGACGGCGATGCCTCAAGCGGGCTTTCCCTGGGCTCAGGCACCTTGAAGGCTTCGATCGTGGTCGATTTGGCCCGCCGACGAGACCACGCCGAGACCAGCGCCGCGCGACGCTCGTCCGCGGAGACCTCACCGCGCATCTGAGAGACGGCGCGATTTGCGCGAACATGCGCATCGAGAGCGGCACGGTCGATGACCAGCGTCGTCGTTCCGCGGGCCCGGCTGGCGCCGACGTACAATTCATGCCAGTCCAGCGTCGGTTCGGCGACGACGACGCAGGTCTCGCAGGTCAATCCCTGCGCCGAGTAGAGGCTTTGCGAGTAATCGTGCGCGATGCGTACGCGCCTCTTCGCATCCCGAAACGCATCCGTGCGAAACGTCACGCGCTCGCGACCGACCCGGGCGACGATTTCCGCCTGTCCGGGCGTCGTCCGCGCGATCCGTTCGATTACCGCCGTCGTGCCGTTGATGACGCCCTTGCCAACATCGGCCGCGCGCCGACCAAAACGAATTCTGTCGCCAGCCGCGAGCCGGAGATCGTATGGCGCGCCCGACGGGGTCGCGGCCGCAACGATGACCTCCTCGCCGGCGAGAAGGCCGTCCCGCCGCATTCGGCACCGGACCTCCTCATTGAGGCTGCGGAGGACAGCATGGGTGCGCGCGAGCAGCAGGTGGCCCTGCTTCGGATCGGCCTTGCGTGCTTCTTCCCAACGGTCGACCGCTTCGATGACGCTCTGACGGCGGTTATCACGCTCGACGAAGCATCCCCGCGCCTGAAGGCCATCGAAAGCCGCTTGGATTTCGCCGCGAGCGAGGTGCGCGACAATGCGGCGATCAGCCGGATCGCGCTGCCGCACGATCGTTTCGAGACCGATCGGCGCCTGCGCGCGTTCCAGGATGTCGAGGCCGCAAGACGCCGCGATCGGCGCGAGCTGCGCCCTGTCGCCCAGGAATAGGAGCTTGGCGCCGTCGCCCGCGACGCGTGCCCTGGCCAGTTCGCGGAGCAAGGCGTGGGCCGCACGAACCCCGAGCTGGCCGGCTTCATCGATCAGTACGATCGTGCGCTCGTCGATGAATCTACCGCTTGTCTCGGCGATCTTGAGCCAGGAATCGAGCGCTCGTGCCTCGACACCCAGTTCCTCGCTGAGCATCTGCGCGGTGCGCCAAGCCGTTGCCGTGGCGATCACGCGGTAGCCGTCGGCGTGTAGCCGCGCGACGTAGGGCTTGAGCAAATGGGTCTTACCGACCCCGGCCCTGCCTTCAAGAAATGCTAGCGGGCGGCTCTCGGCGAGGCTCGCGGCGGCGGCGCGCTGTTCCTCAGACAGTTTGGCCGCGCGACACGCCCTGTCGAGCTTCTGCCTGTCCACGCCGGGCCAGTATGCCTGCGCCAACGACTGGGCTGTTTCGAGGGTCTCGCGCTCGATCCGGATCATGTCCGGCGTCGACAGGATCGGCTCATGGCCCTCGCGTCGGATTTCGACGACTGCGCCGCTAGCGATCAGCCTTTCTGCTTCGCCGACAACGCCGGCCGGATCGACCGAGGTGCCGACGTGGGCGACGGCAACCGCCCGCAGCAGATCACGCCGCGTGAAGGTGGCCTCGTTTTCGGTAAGCGCGCGCGGAATCGCCTGCAACCGGGTCCGAAGCTCCGCTTCGCCTGCCAGGATCGTCTGGCCGGGCTGCCGCAGCTCCTCGGCGACGCGCTCAGGATCGAGACCAAGCCCTTTAGCCTTGTCCTGCCAGAGTGCGAACCGGTCACGCCCATCGACCTCGGTTTTCGTGCGCCTCGTTGTCAGCGCGGCTGCGGACGCGGCTTCCGGGGCTTCGGCGCTGCCGATGCCAACCTCTGCAAGCGCATCTTCGATCTTGGCGCGCCGCGCCGAAAAATACCCGCGCACCTGGGCGTCGAAACCGACCTCAAACGTGCCGTTCCTGCCGATGTCGCAAATCGAGTAGCCAAGCCTCGACAGATTATGCGCCAGATGGGCGTGATATATGCTGCCGCAAAGCAGCTTATGCTGGCCGAGACGCGTATCGATCGCACCGACGGAACCGTCTTTTCGTTCGGCCAGCGACAAGAGCACGGCGTGACTATGGAGCTGCGGATCAGCAAACAATGCACCATCCGCGTGAATCTCGGGCCGCGCGGAATCGTGGGTGAAGACGGCTGCTGTCAGATCGACCTTTTCGCGGAGCAGCCCGTCGCGACCGCGGCGAGCATAGATCGCCTCCCGGTTGAGCACTTCCAGCGCCGCATGCACGGCCTTCAGATGGGCATCGAGAATCTCTTGCCGGTGATGTTCATCCGTCGTGCAGCCATAGGCGATGCTGACGCTCTTCATGGCCGAGCAGGTCAGATCGAGCGCGTCGACATCGCGCCGGCTGGTCGTCAGAAGGCTGCGGCCATCATCGCCGATACCGGCATGCAGGCGCTGGAATAATTCGGGGTCGACGCCCTCGCCGTCCGTGAGCCCGAATTTATGGCCCGGCGCGAACCAGCGGGCCGCGAGCTGAATCTCGCCACCATGATAATATTCGCGGACATAATAGCCCGCGGCCGTCCCGAATTGCAGCGAAGCGACCATTGCTGTTCCTTCTTTCGGGAACAGTCTCGGCGAGCGCCGGAAATCGGCTGGGGGAACCAAATCAGCTGAATGACATCGGGTGGTGGGCGACAGAGGATCGCCGAAGCGAGAATTGCCGGCACCCGGACGTAAAAAACTGCCGCGCGGTTGAGGCGCGGCAGTCTTTGAAGAATGGCAGAGAATTGCGGAGTCAGGACATTCGCTTCCCGGACTTGGCTATCGGCCTTGCGGCGGAGCGTCTGACGAGGCTTTTACGCTGAACGGGCCAGGTTCCGACCGGCCACACCAGCAAGGCGATGTCGCCCAAGCCGAGCACGAGCGCTTTGACGATGGGCCGGCCAAAGAAATCCTGGGAAGCTCCCAATTCCTCGGTCAGGAACAACGCATTGACGACGGGAATGTCCTTCGCCCGCTTCTCAGATTTTGGCCGCCCGGCGTCGTCGCGGCCGACGATTTCCCACCACTCGACCTTGCGCTCACCGATCCATTTCTTGCAGACCTCGTCCGCCGTGGCGCCCGCGGCCACCCGACCAACGATTTTGGTGGTCAGATTATCGAGAAGCGTCTGGCTCCCATCCTGGCCATAGATTTCGCGCAGCTGGGAAGGCGCCTGAACACAGGCGACGAGCCGAACAGACGCAGAGCGTCCGATGGTGGCCAAGCGCGCCACCGCCTCAGCCTTACCGATTTGGGCCAGCTCGTCCAAGAAAAACCAGGTTGGCCGGGGCGTTGCGGCGGCAGCATATTCCGCGGCTGTATCGGCCGCTGCTTTGAGTATGAGCCGCGCCATCATCCCGGACAGTTTCGGCAAGCGCTGCGACTGTCGGACGATGACCGCTCGACGACGGTCCTTGTCAGCGAACCAGCGGCGAACGGAAAAAGCTTTTCCGCCATCGCCCAGTTCCGCAAACGCCGCCACCGTCTGAGCCGCGCCTGCGATGAGCACGAGATAGAAGCTCATCGCCTGCTTGCGGGTTTCCTCCTGCGCCACGTCGATGAACGAGGCCGCTTGCGGATCGAAGGTCACGAGCATGCGGTGAAGATCCTCGACCGGCATTTGCAGCATCCGGTTGAGGCCAGCCCATGTCCACGCCGTGTCGCGCGCCGATGCTTCCTGCTGCAAGAAGCGGATGATGGCAGCGAGCACGCGCCTCGCGCCACCGCTCCAGGACGGATCGCTGGTTGCGGCGATCAGCTCGATTGCAAGCTCGGCGGCGTCAGCTGCCGTGATGAAATCCCAGCCTGGGATCCATTTGTCGCTGCGGGAATCCTCAATCGACAGCAAGACGAAATCGTCCGTCGGAAAGCGCGCCGTGATGTCGCCTTTCACATCGAGCACCAGCATCTTATCGTCATGCGAGAGCGCGCTACCGATCATTTGCTGGAGAATGGTCGTTTTGCCGGCACCAGTGCCGCCAAGCAGCAAAAAATGCCTCGTTTCGATCTCGCGCGGCATGTTCAGACCGGAGGCGAGCTCGATGCCGGTCTCGAAAGCCGTGACCTGCTTGCGCCAGGCTGTGCTGAGCATCCCACGTGCCACGTGGTTCGCCACGAGTCTGGGCCCAGAAATATGCCGCACGCGGATCGTCGGCACTGCCGTGGAATAGATCGCGTCGAACACGTAATTGCCGAGCCACGCGCCCGCGAAGACGCAAGAAGCTGCGCGCGCCGAAACGGCCAGCATGAGGTCATGGCTCTGCAAAGCCCGATGGAAAGCGAACGGCAAATCGATCACACGGCCGATCCTGTCGAACGCATTCGCGGGAGCGAAAGCATTGTGCGTCAAGCTTTCTGCCAGTGCCCACCAGAATGCCGCGTCGGCGAGCGCCGCGTGATCGGTGCCCGGCATCCAGGCAAGGGGCGGGAAAAGGATACCGACGACGAGGGCGACAACAGCGGTCACGGCCGCGGTCACCGCTCCAGCCAACGCCGTCGGCAGGATGGCCTTCTTCGGGGTCAGGGGATGCTCGCTCATAGGGCTCAATTCTTGAGTTTGAGGATACCGCGCCAGACCACCAGGAGGCTGCCGGGCGGCAGGACCGTGGTCGTGGCGAGGGGGAGATGCGGGTTGGAGATGGCGAGCGTGTCGATCGGCATGGCGAGCATTTTCGCGGCGCTCGCCAGCGTCAGCCGGCCATCGCCCCCGACACGGTAGACGCAACCGTCGGCGTGCCCGTCGAGGCGCGGGCAGGACGGCCAATTCGCTGCCGATACCGGGCGGACGCCGGGGTCGGTCAGTTTGCTCAGGCGCGGCGCCACGCGCTCGACCGCCAGCCCAGCGATCCACATCGCCGCCGCTCCGAGCAGTGCGGCCCGCAACGGATGCACGCGGCGCGCCACTTTCACCGGATTGTTCGGAACGACAGGCGAAACAAGCGGCGGGCTGCTTTCGATCTCGGCTTTGCGCGCCATGACTTTGGCAAGGCCGCCGCCCCCCAGAAGGGCAATGGCCGATGGCGGCAGGCTGGCGAGCCTTGCCACCGGCATGCGCGCCGCGTGATCGATCAGCGCCGCGCGGGTTCTTTCACCGCAGTTGATCACATCCGCGATCCGCTGATCGATCGCTGCTTTCGCTGTCCACTCAATCGGCATTGGAGAGGTCCTTGTGGTCGCCGCGAAGCAGCGGCCCCAACGCGGTATCAGCCGCCGCCATGAAAGCGGCCACGTCGCCGCGGATGACCTTCGACGCCGGGCGGCTGCGGCCGGTCCAAGCCTGGATGTCCGGGACCTCGGCGGCGATCACGTCGACGAAGCGCTTGCCGGCAAGCTCGAACGGCGCCCACGATCCTGCCGAGATCGCTGGGAGCTTGACCACACCGAGCTCTCTGCATAGCGGCTCAAGCTCGTCGCGCCACAGCGCGTCCGCCGGCGAGCCGGGGTAGAAGCGGAACGGCCCGTCACGCCCGTTCAAGACGATCGTGCGGCTGGCGGACGGCAGGACACTGCCCACCTCTCTGGCCGTGCGCACCGCGGCGCGCATCGCCTCCTGCTCCGCAGTGGTCGGGATCAGCCAACGGACGGCGATGCCCGCTTCGACGAAATCCTCGTCGATGTCGACCATGCCGAAATACTCTTCCGCCCCAACCTGGTAGGGTCCGCCGATGTCGGCGACCAGCGGTATCCTGTCGGCCATGGTCTTCTCGATCTCGCTGTAGAGTCCATCGAAGCTGGCGACGACGGCAGCGGGGTCGTTGCGGGCCTCCTCCAACGTGGCGAGGCTCACAGTCTGCACCCGGTCGGGATACATAGCTGGGAGCCGATCCTGCTCGTCGATCTGCACGATGCGTGCCTTGTGGCCGGTGATTTCGAGCAGATCCACGCTGAGCGCTGCCAGCAGCGACTTTCCGACTCCGCCCTTGTTGCAGCCGATGAACGTCAGATGCGTGACCGACGACCGCAGGTCGTCGGTGGCCGTGGGATTGGCGGGGGTGATGATCTTGGGCTTCTTCATGTGCACTCCTATGCGAGCCCGTTGCAGGGCACGCGCAGGAGAGCAGGTCCGTGGCTTCGACCTGGGGGGAACCAAATCCCGATTTTGTGCGGACGCCTCCCAATGGGTCAGCAGCCGCGCCGCCGGCCGTAAGAAACCGGAGGAGGCTCGGGGCCTTCTCCGATCATCTTGGCCGGGAGCGTCGCTCCCAAGACCATATTGGCAGCCGCATCAGTCCTCGCGGGCGACAAGCCTGTCTTTCAAGTTCGCAGGCATGTCGTCCATAGCGATCCCGCGCCGCCACAGCATGGTCGCGATCTCGGATGCGCTGGTCAGGCCCAGGCATGGGATTTCGAGCAATTCGCAAAACGAGTACGACGCGATGGCCGCCAGCGTAAGAGGGCCATAATCGCCGGTTTCCACGGCAATCCACGTCCTGAGAGCATTGAACGCCCGCGCGCTGAGGCCGAACTCCTCATCCCTCGGCCGCGCGAAACGCCACAACGCCGCTTGGACGCCGGACTTGGTCAGTCTGTAACGGACTCCCAGCTCTTTATAGGTCCAACCGCCCCTCCGCAGGCGAGCCATCTCCGCATCGCGAAGATAATTCGGCGGGCGCAGCGCACACGTCTGCGGCCCCTGGTCGCCGTCCGTTTCGACGGCGGCGTACTTCCGTTTCTGATCGGTCATTGCCATGCTCCTTGTCTCGGCGCAGGGCAATGCCACACAGTTCAGCGCATGCGGTGGGGGAACCAAACACGCCGACCGAACGCAATTGTCGTCGATCGAACGTCATCCTCCTCTAAGCGTCGCCGCAAACGCGGAGCGGACATCGGTTTTCCGAGTCAGGGGAAGAGCCGTCACCTACGATTGCACCGCAGGACCGAGCCCTAATCCCAAAGCAAGATTGGACGTGACGAAAATGCGCCGGGCCATCCGGAGTTTTTTCAGCTCGGGCTTGAATTCGGGGATGTCGACGCGCTCGCCAGTGATGCGCTTCTTGGCCGCGGCTTTCCGACCTTTCTCCCAATCGCCTTGCCTCAGCCGTCGCTGCGCCTCCCGTCGCCAGCTTTGCAGGGCCTCGACGCGCCGGCGCAGATCGTTTTCCTTTTCGGAGGCGAAGAATCCGCTGCGCAACTTCGCTTTCTCCATCTTTGCAAGGCAGCGATCCATTCTGAAAAGCATCTCGTCCAACTTGAAAATATTGAACCGAAGCGAGGCGATCCTCGAGGCATGATCCTCCGAAATGCTGAAATTCGCCCGCCGCAGCGCACGAACGTCCCCCGCGGCTGCTTGCCGTCCACTAGGCCGTACCGAACGAGGTTTTGTTTCCGGGTGGGGCGACCGACCAGCATATTCCAGCACGGCTTCGGCGATCCCAAGAATAGCGTCTTTGTTTTCAGGGCCCGGCGGCCCCCTATCCGGCGGCCAGACGATATCCATCACCTCGTTCACCAGAAACCATGACGCATGTGCGAACATCCAGCGATGTGCGCTGCGCTGATTGCCTCGGCTGCTGGTTTCCGCCTGATATTGAGCCCGAACACGTTTTTCCAAAGCGGCGAGATGAGAACGCATCTCTTCCGGGAATAGTTCTGCTAGCGCCTTGACGATACAGCGCTTGGCTTCCCTATCGGACTCGGCAATCAGCGCAGCAATGATCGCCATACAAAATGAGCGCGCGCCTCGTTCCTCCGGAAGATCTGACAGCGCGTGGTAATTCGTCGCGATGCCCGGTATGATCGCCTTGAGATGAGCGGCGAGAATTCCATCCTCAAGCGCCCGCCTCAGCGCGGTGAGGCACTCCTTCGTGAACGGCGCGTCAACCTGTCCCGCACATTCGATGAGCACCAAGCCAAATCCGAACAACCGATCCCGACACTTCGCCTCGTCCGCCGGAAAAGCAACGATGAGATCCACGAGGGCGTTCAATGTCGCGGTCAACCGTCCCGCCGATAGATCGCGCGGAATACATTCCGCGATATGCGGCGCCCGCCCCAAGTTGAGCACGCCGCGCGCCTCAGGCGCGAGGTTCCGCCGCCAGAGGCTCTTCGCAGCTTCGCCGATCAGCACGTCATCATCCGGCAGGTGGATTTTCGTCGGCTCGGCGTCCCATGTCTCTAATATATAGGTGTGACCAGGGAATTCGCCGAAAAGCGCGTCCAACGTCGCATCGCTCAAATCCAGCATGCGCGCGCCGAGTTTCGAGACCGGACGCCTGAGGGCGATTTGCAGAGCACCAAGTATCGACGCGTCCGTCGGAGAAATGTCGAGCTCACGATTTTTCAAGAACCGGCGTGCGACCCCGCCGAACGCCTCATAATAATGAGGAGGATGCAATTTGAGCTTGCCCAAGCCCTGATCGAGAGCCGCATGTAAGTCGGTCAGCTTGCCGGTCGGCGTCAGATCAGTCATCCATCTTTCCTGTCCAGCCCGCGCAAACGCGCCGTGCGCGCCATTCGGTCGCGCACGGTATCGAGGCTGAGCGCATCGGCAGGTGCGGAAGAGGACGGCGCAGAAGACGGTCTTCGTCGCGGTATCTTGGTTTTCGTAGAATCCTGGCTCGGCTCGACCATGGGCACGGTCGGCGCAACTAGCGGCTTGGAAATTGGTAGCCCGGCGCGAGGAGCGCGCTCCGCTCGCGAAACCAGGGCTCTCAACATATTTGCGCGATATGGCTTGCCTTCCGGCGAGCTCACGCCAGCGCGAGCCAAAGCGTCGGCGATTTGCGGCCACAGCGCACCCGAGGCCCGCGCCTTCTCAAAATAGTCAAGGTGCTCGGCAATCACCGGCTGCAACTTGCGCCGTCCGAACGGCCCCTCCAATGCCGCGGCAATCGCCCTCGCCCCGGCCATCACATCGCTTCTGTCCATGCTGCAACGATATCCGATCGCTGCAGCACGTGCAACAAATCGCAACATCTTTCAATGCTGCGATTTGTTGCACTTCGTATTAATTTGTTTCCCTCACACCTGTGCACCTTCGATCCAGGAATCGCCGCCCATTAGGTATTTGATCTGAGCCCTTAAAACTGGACCGCTTTGAGCTAGAGTTTTCCGGTCGTTTCCCATGGGCTGGGAGGAGCGGAAGACGATGAAGGATTCGAAGTTCTCGGACGCCCAGAAGGCGTTCATTCTGAAGCAGGGTGCCGACGGTATCCCGGTTGCGGAAATCTGCCGGCGGGCTGGGATCAGCCAGGCGACCTATTTCAATTGGAAGAAGAAGTACGAGGGGCTGTTGCCGGCTGAGATGCGCCGATTGAAGCAGCTCGAGGATGAGAACGCGAAGCTGCGCAAACTCGTTGCCGATCTCGCGCTGGACCGGGAGATGCTGCAGGACGTCATCCGCCGAAAGCTCTGAGGCCTGGTCGCAAGCGCGAGCTCGTCGGCCTGATGTGTGGCGAGTGGCAGGTGTCGATCCGACGGGCCTGTGCGGTCCTGGAGTTCGACACGTCGAGCTACCACTATAAATCGTGCCGGCCCGACCAGGCCCCCTTGGCAGCCCGGATCAAGGCGATCTGCGAGACCCGCGTTCGCTATGGCTATCGCCGTGTCGACGTGCTGCTGCGGCGCGAGGGCTGGCATGTCAATCAGAAGCGGATTCGAAGGATCTACAATGAGTTAGGCTTGCAGCTCAGGAACAAGACGCCCAAGCGCCGGGTCAAGGCGAAGCTACGCGAGGATCGCGCGCCGGCGACGCGGCCGAACGATGTCTGGGCAATGGATTTCGTCCATGACCAGCTCGCCACGGGACGCAAGATCCGGGTTCTGACCGTAGTCGACACCTTCTCGCGCTTCTCACCGGCCATCGATCCGCGCTTCAGCTATCGGAGCGAGAATGTCGTCGCCACGCTCGAAAGGGTCTGCGCAAAGCTTGGCTATCCGAAGACGATCCGGGTTGATCAGGGCTCTGAGTTCGTCAGCCGCGACCTCGACCTGTGGGCCTATGCCAAGGGCGTCACGCTGGACTTCTCACGGCCAGGCAAGCCGACCGACAATGCTTTCATCGAGGCGTTCAACGGGCGCTTCCGTAGCGAGTGCCTGAACACGCATTGGTTCCTGACGCTTGCAGATGCGGCCGAAAAGATGGAGGCTTGGCTCAGATACTACAACGAGGATCGGCCGCACGGGGCCATCGGCAACAAGCCTCCGATCCTGCTGCAAAATCCCGGCGGTACGCCCAGCCCGCCGCCGTGATCAAAGGCCGGAAACTCTACCATCCGGCGGTCCAGCAACTGGTCTCAGATCAAAAAAGGTCGGAAACTCTACCTTCCGGCGCTCCAGCAAATGGTCTCGGATCACCCTATGCCACCAATCTGCAGCCCAGCAGTGGCGTCGCGCATGATCTGGGCAGGGAGGCTGTGCTCCCAGTCGAAATACTCCTGGGCCGCCCGGTCATTTCCAGTCTGCCGGTCGTGCACCCAGAAAAGAAAATCGATGCAGCGTTCATCGGATGGTTGGTCGGGCGTGGCTTCCGTGGAACGTCCGTTTGCTTCCCATGCCGCGACTCCACCTTCGAGGATCGCCACGGTCTTGCCTGGAAAATGACGAACGACGTCGGAAGCGACAAGATTGGCTCGCTCGTCAGTTTCGGCATGGACGACGACGAGCTTGTCCGAGGGTAGATCCAGAAGGGCGGGGATTTCAGGGCGAATTGCCCAGAATGCTCCGGGTATATGACGGGCGCGGTAGGTCAAGCCGGCCGATGCGTCGATCACCATGGCGGAGCCGGTCGCCAGCTGCTCTTCGAGTTGATCCGCGCTGATGCGCTGCACCGCGGGGATCGGAGCCCGTCGTGGACCATGACGGTCCGTGGCGGCGGGCCAGGACGCGATGGCGTCCGAGAGCCGGAGCCTCTGAACATCCCACCCCATCTGCCGCAACCAATGGCCGGCGACCGCGGCACGCGCACACAGGCCGTCGTCGATCAGAAGGAGCAGCGCCCCTCGAACAGCGCACCATCGTCCGGTTCGCTGCACGAGCTGGCCTCCGGGCGCGGAGCGGGAGCCCGGCAGATGGCCCGCCGCGAATTCGTCTTCCGACCTCACGTCCAGCAGATAGACCGTGCGGGTGCCTTCACGGACAAGTCGGACAGTTTCAGGGATATCCGCGAAAGGGATCTGCAGGGCGGGCACCAGTTCATATGGCTGACGCACATCCCCGGTCTGCGAACGCGGGCTCCCGCGCTCCAGCGTATAGCCCGCCATGCGCCAGCCCATCGTTCCGCCGGAAAGCGCGAAGACGGGGTTGGGGACGCCGGCATCGATCAATGTCTGGGCGCCGATGATCGAACGCGTGCGACCGGCGCAGCAGGTAACGACAGGCATCGTCGGATCGGGCACGACATCGCCGAAACGATGGATCAATTCGCCGTTGGGCACGCCGATCGCGCCAGGCACGCACACATTCGCATGTTCCGGGGGGCTGCGGACATCGAGGACTCTGACGGGATGGCTGTCGTCGAGCCAGGCCTTCAGTTGAGCAGGCGAAATATGCGGTGTCGCGCAGTTCGCTTCGATGACTTCGCCAAATGCCTTGGAGAGCACGTCCTCGCCTTTGTAGAGCTCGAAGCCGGAGCGCTCCCATTCGGAGTTCCCTCCGGCCAGCACGCTCACATCGGTGTACCCCATATCGGCGAGCCGATCCGCGGCCGCGGTCGCCACGCCCGGCGCTCCTCCCGTCAGCACGACAGCGGTTCCCGGCACCGGCACGAGATCGGAGACGACGCATTCGAGATCACTGAAGGGCGCATTCGAAGCATGGAGCAGGTGCCCCAGCCCGTATTGCCCGCGTTCACCCACATCAAGCACCGCGGCTTCCTCTCCGGATGCTAGTCTGGATGCGAGCTGCTGCGGCGTGATATGACGGGGCGAAGCGGCCTCGAGAGGCCCCGCTGCGAGGTCGGACGTTTCACTCATGCTGCGTCTCGTTCGGTTATATGAGCGGGAGGCGTTTCCGCGGCGAGGTCTTGGCCGGCACGCGTTCGGAATGGAAACCTAGGCGGCAATACCGCGCAGCATCGCGATGTCGACGCTGCAGTCGGTCGTTTCATCGATGTTGCGCAGGCGCGCCAGAAGGCCGCGCGCTTCGGCCTCGCCGCGCAGGGGGGAGACCAACCCCAGGAACTTGAGGTCGATGGCGTCGGAGCTCATCGGCGCTTCGTCGCCGCCGGAGGGGTCGCGGACGAAATCCTCGAGAATGCGGCCATCGCGCATGCGCACCACTAGGCGCGCGCCGCGCTTGGCCGGCCAGGCAGCGGTGATATCGGGGTCCACCACGCAGTCCATCTTCTCCATGATCGCGAGCACCGCCGGATCGGCCAGACGGTCCTGCTCGAACTGGACGAGGGTCAGTCGGCCGTTGCTGAGCGCGGCCGCAACGCTGAACGTGATCGACAGCATGGCTTCCAGCGGGCTGTTCGGCGGGGTGGATGAGACGTGCCAAGGCTTGTCGTTATAGGCGTAAGTATGGAGGGTGACCTTCTCGATCTCTTCCGCTCGCAGCTCGCCGCCGGCGAAGCGAAGTGCAAGATCGACCGGCGCGTGCGTCTGGCGGCATGACGGGTAAGGCTTGAAATCGGTTCGGGTGATCAGAAAGGGTTCGCCCATGCCACGCGTGAGCGCTTCGGGATCGGCGCGTTCGCCGACCAGAACGTTCAGAAAGCCGAGATCGCCCTCGATCGATGCCGGCGGGCCCGTGAAGCCCTCTGCGGCGAGCAAACCGGCGAAGGCCCCCGCCCGGGCAGCGATCCCGGCGTGCAGATGCTTGGTGTGGGCACCTTCGAACCGGTATTGCGTCAGCCCGGCGGCATGGCTGGCCGCGATGCCCAGCGCCGATTCCGTCAGCTTCGTGTCCAGCTGTCCCAGGACGGCGCCGGCGCCGGCTGCCCCGAAGACGTTGCAGGTCCCGGTCGGATGGTAGCCCCGCTCCCGATGCGCAACTCCGGCTGCGAGGCTGACCCGGATCGAGGCTTCATAACCCGCAAGAATGGCTTTCAGCAGATCGCTGCCTGAGCGATGGAGTACCTCTGCAAGACCGCAGGCTGTCGGCACGATCGCACAGCCCGGGTGAACGAAGCGGTGGGAATCGTCGAAATCTATGCCATGGGCCATGACCGCATTGACTTGAATGGCTTCCAGAAGCGGCGCCGGCTGCGCCTCGCCGATGACCGTCGACCCGCCCCCCGGCGCAAAGGCTCGCATGGTCCGCAGCAGCGAGCGGACATGGCTCGTGGATGCAGCTGCGATCGCAACCCCCAGCGTGTCGATCAGGTGATCCTTGACGACCGTGGCGAGCGCCGGCTCGAGCGGCATCGCCGCTATATCCTGGATGAATGCCGACAATTCCGACGTCTTGCTCACAACAGATTCTCCTGAGCGGCGCGCCGTATGAAATTGACGATGAACGAGATCCCACCGGCGATCACGATGACCTCCATGATGATCGTATGAATCCGGATGCTCGTGCGCTTGACGATCCAGCCGGCGACATAGGTGCCCGGGATGGCGCAAAGCCCCATGACGATGCCCGCCGCGAGGATGTCGAGGCTCAGTACATCCGACGAGCGGAAAATCACCATCTTGACGACATTCAGGAGCACGGCGATGAAGGCGTCCGTCGCAAGCAGCGCCGGCCCGGCGAGTCCCGCCCCGAGAAGAACCGGAACAAGCAGCATCCCGGCACCGATCGTCGTCCCGGACAGGAACCCGAACGGGATCCCGACCGTCAGAAGCGCTTTGTCGCCCAATATCATCTTGCGCTTGGCAAATGCGCGACGGACCGGCACGGACAGGATCAATGTGACCCCGAGGATGCAACTGACCACCGCTGCGTCGACATACACGTAAAAATAGGACCCAAGCGCCACGAACGGCAGCGCCGTCAGGCTGACGATCCTGACAAAACGCCAGTCCAGGCCCTCGCGATAGACGAGCACGCGGGACCCGTTAACGATCAGCATCAGGATCGACATGATCGGGATGATCGCCTTCACCCCCACGATGGGCGCGATGAAGATCGAGATGATGATTCCGCCGCCAAACCCCGCCATCCCACTGATCGCCGCTGAAAAGAAGCAGATCGCTGCGATGGCGAGATAGGTCTCGACGGCCAGGTCGGTCGGCATCCGGTTAGGCCTCGGCGCTGCTGCGTTTGCGGGTCAGCGACTGGACCAGCGCGACGGAGATGACACTGACGAAAATCAGCAGCACCGACAGCGACGCCGCGACCGGAAAGCGACCGTCGTCGACATAGTTGAAGATTGCGATCGGCAGGGTTTCCAGGCCCGGGACATAGAGCAGGATCGCCATGGACAGTTCGCGAAGTGAGACCGCGAAAACCAGGACCCAGGCAGCGATCACGCCGGAGCGCAGCACCGGAATCGAGATGTCCTTAATCGTCCGAAGCCAACCGGCCCCCGACATGCGCCCAGCCTCCTCGAGCTCGGGAGCCATCTGCTTGATCGCGTTGCGGAGGAACACGAAGGCAAAGGGGAAACGCTGGGCTGTGAACGCGATGAAGAACAGCCAGATCGTCCCGTAGAGCGAGACCGAGGCGGTGCTGTATCCGATCACGAAGCCGACCGCGAGCGCCAGCCCGGGAAAGGCGAAGGTGACGGTGCTGACGAATACCAGGAGCGAGCGCCCTCTCGCATTGGTGCGTTCGACCAACCACACGATGACGATCCCGAGCAGAACCGAGATCGACGCCACCGTGATGCCGATGACGATGCTGTTCATCACGGCCTTGGGTATGTAGGTCGAGAAATCGGTCAGGATCGCGTAGTTTTCCCAGGTAAGGTTGTCCGCGGTGAGCGCGCCCGACCACCGGCGCAGGAACGACGTGCGCAGCAACACGACCAACGGGATCATGACGGTGACGGCGATGACCAGCAGCGAATAGGCGAGGAAAATCGCCTTGGTCACCGGCGAGGACCTGTCGGCATCGCGCGCCGCCTTGCCGGAGATGACAGCATAACGGCGACGCCCGAGCGCATAGCGCTGTAGGACGAGGCCCAGCATCGTCAGCACGATGATCGGCGTCGCAGCGGCCGCGGCGAGCTCGAACTGGGGCGGATAGGAGAAAAGCTCGTAGATCTTGGTCGTCATGACGTGAAAGCCGCCGCCATTGGCGATGGCGGCGGCGGCGCCGAACGCCCCCATGGCGTCAAGGAAAACCAGGATGGCCGAGGACAGGATCGCCGGAGCGACGAGCGGGAGCGTGATGCGCGTGGCACCGTGCCACGCCGAGGCGCCCGACATGCGCGTCGCCTCCTCGTAGCTGCGGTCCATGTTCTCGAGCGCGGCGCTGACGGCGAAGAAGACGATCGGATAGAAGCTGACCGACAGGATGATGATGAGCCCGTGGAGACTGTAGATGTCGATGCGAAAGCCTGGCCCCAGCCACTCGGAGAAGATCACGTTGAGCCACCCCGCATTGGGGCCCAGCATCAGGATCCAGGCGACCGCGCCGATGAAGTTCGGGATGACGAATGCGATCATCACCATCACCCGGACGAAATTCTTCAGCGGCATACCGGTGCGGGCCACCCCCCACGCGACGGGGACGCCGAGCAGAAGAGAGATCACCGTCACGGCCGAGCAGGCGATCAATGAATTCGTCAGTGCCGAGACCAGGCCCGGCTCGCTGAAGACGCGGACGTAATTGGCGAAGGTGAATTGCCCGGCATCGGTCCTCAGCCCCATGTCAAAGATAATGTAGAGCGGGTAGAGGATCAGCCACCCGACAAGAAGAACCGACGTCGCGGTGATGATTATTTTTGGCCATTCAGATCGGGTTAAGCTCATAATCCGCGTCTCCTGAAAGAAGGTAAGCTCAACGTAGGCCGAGAGCCTTGTCGAACTCGGCCACGACGTTGTCGCCTTCAGCGGAGATCCGGTCCGCGCCATAGTACTTCAGCTTGATTTCGCTGAGCTTGGGCAATCCCGTCGGGGCAGTGTCGACATCCGTGCGGGAGGAGTGGACGCCGATATTCTTGACGATCGCGGTCTGGCCTTCCTGCGAAAGCATGAAGCGCAGAAGCAGCTTCGCGGCGTTGGGATTCTTGGCCTTCGCCAGGATTCCCGTCGGGTAATGGGCGAGCGCGTTGCCCTCCGGCCACCAGATCGGACGGATCGGCGCACCTTCACGCAGGGGTTGGACGATCCGGTAGCCGGTGACGCCCCATCCGAGAAGCCTCTCGCCGGACATGATCGCGCTGATCGCCGCCTCGTTGCCGTTGGTGATCAGGATCTTCAGCTCGCCGGCATTTCTGATGAAGTCCATGCCGTTCTCTTCGGCGACGTTCATCAGCGCGGAGGCGTTGGTGCCGCCTCGCGTCGGCCGCGACATCGCCAGGGTGCCCCGCCATCGCGGGTCCTTGAGATCCCGCAGTGACTTCGGGGCCTCGTCGGGTTTCAGCTTGGCGGAATTGTAGATCCCGATCATCGGTGTGACGCCGATGGCGAAAAAATACCCGTCCTTGTCCGCCGTCCCCGGGAGCATCTGTGCGGCTTCCGCGGCAAGGTCGACCGGGGCGAGGTACTTCTGCTCCTTCCAGCGGAGAAACGCGTCCGGCTCGCTCAGGTTGACCAGGTCGAAGCTCGAGCGGTTGGCCCGTCGCTCGGCCTCCATGAGCTGGACCATCGGGCCGGTCGAGCGGCGGGTGTAGCTTACCCGAACGCCGGGATATTTCTTCTCGAAGATATCGATGACGTTGCCGATCTCGCTTTCCGAAAGGGTGCCGCCGAAGCGGACATTTCCTTCGGCCTTCGCCGCGGCATAGAGTTCGGTCGCCACTGACGTGTCCTGCGACAGCGCCGCCGCGGCCGAGCCAATGAAGCACAGCACAGCCAGAGCTGCGATCGCACCAAGCTTCTTCAATGTTGCCTCCCTCTTTTGTTTTTTGATCTGCCGGCTGATCCGGCTTGTGTATCAGGCCGGCAGGACTCGAAACGCTCCACTATCCAGATGAACGGAAACGGCCTGCTGGGCCTTGGGCCGCATGGCACGCGCGGGCAACGTGACCCGCAACGTCACGTTGTTGATTCGCACCACCAGATCGGTCGAGCTCCCGAGAAAGGTGCTTTGCTCCACGATTCCGGGATAGGTGTTACGCTTCCCGTCAAGGCTTTGCGCCCCGGCCGGAAGGATGTCGATGTCGTGCGGTCTCACATAGAGGCAGATATCGCGGGCCTGGATCGCCTCGGAGGAACTGACCGCGACGCGCCCCAGCCCTTCCACTTCGACGAGGCGTTCGCCTTCGCCCGATGCGACGACAGACCCCTTCAGCTTGTTGCTGACACCAACGAAGCTTGCGACGAACGGCGTTTGTGGGGTGCCGTAGATTTCTTCGGCCGTCCCGAGCTGCTCGATGCATCCCGCATTCATGACGGCGATGCGATTGCCGACGACCATCGCCTCTTCCTGGTCATGGGTGACGTAGAGGCTGGTGATCCCGAGCTTGTCGAGAATGGCCCGGATTTCGAAGCGCATATGCTCGCGCAGCGTGGCGTCGAGATTGCTCAGGGGCTCGTCGAAGAGCAGAAGGCGAGGCTCCAGAACCAAGGCGCGCGCGAGCGCGACGCGTTGCTGCTGGCCGCCTGAGAGTTCGCCCGGAAACCGGTTGACATAGGCGGCCATCCGCACGATTTCCAGCCCGGCAACGACCCGTTCCTGAACCTCCGTCTTGGACTGGCCCTTGAGGCGCAGGCCGTATGACAGGTTTTCCCCGACCGTCTTGTGGGGCCAGACCGCGTAGTTCTGAAACACCATCGACAACCCGCGACGCTCCGGCGGGATGAAGACACCCGGCCCCGCCACCATGGCTCCGTCGATGGTAATCGAACCGCTGTCGGGCTCTGAAAATCCCGCGATCATCCGCAGCAAGGTGGTCTTGCCGCAGCCGCTGGAGCCCAGAAGCACGATGGTTTCGCCCTGGGCCGCAGAGAGGCTGACGTCCTTGACCGCCCGCATGGACCCGAATGACTTCGATACTCCACTGATGACGAGGCGCATCGCCTCTGCCGAATCGTGTGACGCAGTCGGCGCACTACGTGCGCGCGGCGACAAAGCATAAACAGACATCGATCCTCCCCTCGATCACAGTCGGAGGCGGAGCGCCGCCACGCGAGCGGCAGCCCCGCCTGAGGCGCCTTGCCGGGTCAGGCGACGGCGCGCCCTTCCATCTGTGCAACGCGATCGAGGAGATAGTCGTAGCCACCCTCGCGGCTCAGTGTCCGGCGCGTGGGTTCGAGCTTCGGGATGGCGTCCTTATCGAGATTCGGCCCGAGATTGACGTCCGGCCCGAAGGTCCGGAAAAGCCAGACCTGATGCGCTTGGGCCTCGGCCTCGAATACCAGTTTCTCGAGGCCGACGCGACCGGCGAGCTCCACGAGCAGGGATGCCTGGGGATTGGTCGCGCTTGGCCCGAGGCAAAGCTCGATCTGCGAACGCTCGAGAATGCAGAGGTCGCAGCCGTTATCGAACATGGTCAACATCTCGTCGGACGCCATGTTCACGTCGAATGCGGTGTCCGGATACTTATCTCCGACCTCGAACATGACCTTCAAGCCGGCATCCTTGGCCATCTTGATGTATTTGATTTTCTGCTCGAGCGTCAGCGGGATGATGTTTTCCGAGCACTCCACGGCGGTGAAACCCATCTTCACCAGTTTCGTGAAGGTTTCCTGGACCGAATTGCTCAGATAGGCCATCTCGAAAACGATACCGCCCGGATTCACATCGATATCGTGGGATCGATAGAGATCGATCTTTCTGCGGACCAGATCGGAGGGCTTGTCCTCCATCAGCAGCACGAACAAATGCCGGATCTTCATGTAGTCGATGAACTCGCCGACCACCTCCATCCAGCTTTCCGCCTCCGCATAGCCGAAACCCAGATCGCGAGCGAGCGTCAGCCCTCTCTTGCGCGGCTTCGCGCTGCGTTCGGGCATATCGATGAAGTTCAGAGCACGCATTGAAACCTCCCTTGTCATTGGCTATCGTTTCGCCTATCAAAATGCATATCGATCATACGAAGCGCAAGTGCTTTTTTATGTGTCGCGATTGTCCCGTCCGTCGCATGGTGACGGATGTGAAAAACGCTGCAGGAGGACCTTCGAAATGAGTCAGGGAGTAGAAGCCGTCGACCGAGCGTTGCGGATCATGGGATCCTTCACTTCCGCTGACCCGATTTTGTCATTGCGCGAGATCTCGGCCAGGACATCGCTCAACAAAGCCACGATATTGAGAATTATAACGTCGCTTGAAAAGTATAATTACATCTCGAGGCTGGGAGAGGGCCGCTATTCTCTCGGGCCAAGTCACCTTTTTTTGGGAAGCATATACCAGAGATCGCTGAAGATGAGCGATGTAATTCTGCCGATATTGATGCAGATCATGCAAAATACCGGCGAGACCGCAAGTTTCTTCATCCGGAACAAGGAGCAGCGCGTCTGTCTCCTGATGGTGGAGTCGCAGAGCACGCTTCGGTCGCATCTCCGCGAAGGGGATGTCCTGCCGCTAAGGCCTAGCGGCACAGGCAAGGTGCTCGAAGCTTTCGATACGCCGGCACTGGACGACGCGGAGCACCGGGAAGCGCGGGAACGCGGCTATGCGATCAATCTGGGAGAACGGCACTCGGAAATCGCATCGGTCGCAGTGCCGGTTTTTCGCAGCGGGCGAAAGCTTGCCGGTGCGATCTCGGTATCTGGCCCGATCGCCCATTTTACGGAAGAGCGCATCGGCGCGCTCGCCGAAATTCTGATGGAGGGCGCCTCCCGGGCGTCATTCCAGCTTGGCGGTTCCGAGCTGAGCGGCGGCGCGAAACAGTTTGAGTTGCCAGTCGCATGAAGCAGACGCCCGCCTCCATTCAGCCTCGCACCGACCGTGCGGGCGAAGACAAGCTCCGGTCGACGCTCGAGCCGATCGCCCGTCTGCTGCCGGGCATACTCGCCTGCGGCGGGATCGCGGCCATCGCTGTCGCCGTTCAGTTCTTGGAGCTTCAACTTTTCGAACAGGCCCATCTGGAGGCGCTCGTCATAGCGATCCTTCTGGGCGTCGCTGTGAGGACGGCTATAGGAATTGGGCCACGGCTGCTGCCCGGCATCGCTTTCTGCGCCAAGCCTCTCCTGGAAGCCGCTGTCGCGCTCCTCGGTGCCTCGCTCACCGCATCGGCGCTCACCGCGGCGGGGGGGGCGCTGTTTACAGGTATCGTGCTGGTGGTGGCAATTGCGCTCGCATCCAGCTATGCGGTCGGCCGTGCGTTTGGTCTTCCGGCCAAACTTGCGATCCTGGTCGCCTGCGGCAACGCGATTTGCGGAAACTCCGCGATTGCCGCCATGGCAACGGCCATTCGCGCCGATCCGCGCGACGTCGTCTCCTCGATCGCCTTCACCGCCGTGCTGAGTGTCGTACTCGTCCTCCTTCTGCCTTTCGCTATCCCTGCCTTCGGCTTGAGCGAGAAAGCTTACGGCGTTCTCGCGGGCACCACCATCTACGCCGTGCCCCAGGTGGTGGCCGCGACCGCTCCCGCCGGGCCGCTTGCGCTGCAGGTCGGTACCCTGGTCAAGCTCGTGAGGGTTCTGCTCCTCGGACCTTTGATCCTCGTCGCTTCGCTGATTTCGCAGCGTCAGGCCGGGTCCGGCCGCGCCATCGCCTGGGCCAAACTCGTCCCCTGGTTCATCGTCGTCTTCTTCGTGCTGGCGGCCGCCAGGTCGGCCGACCTGATCCCGAACACCGCCCTGAACGTCATGGTCACCGCCACGCGCATCTTCACGCTTCTGTCTATGGCAGCACTCGGGCTGGGCGTCGATGTCATGACGCTCAGGCGCGTCGGCTGGCGCGCCCTTGTCGTAGTGCTGATCTCGATGACCCTGTTGCTTGGACTGAGCCTGGCCCTCGTTTTCGCTCTCAGTGTCTGATCCGGAACGTTGCGTTGCGTCCTCGCCCGCCGAAGAACCTTCTTCAGATTGGAGCCGTGATGAGTGAGAAATCCGTCGATGTGATAATCGCCGGTGGGGGCAACGCGGCGCTTTGCGCGGCGATCGCAGCAAGAAGGGCAGGTGCCAGCGTTCTCGTTCTCGAGGCGGCACCGCGCTTTTATCGCGGCGGGAATACCAGGCATACGCGCAACATGCGATGTGCGCACGACAGCGCGACTGACATCCTGACCGGCCCTTATCCCGAAGAGGAGTTCTGGGAAGATCTGCAGCGGGTGACCGAAGGGCATACCGACGCCCGGCTTTCGCAACTGATGATCGCCGAATCCAAGAGCATGCTCACCTGGATCGCGGAACAGGGCGTCCTCTTCCAGCCCTCTCTCGGCGGCACTCTGAGCCTCGGACGGACCAATTCGTTCTTCCTGGGTGGCGGCAGGGCCATGCTCAACGCGCTTTACGCCACGGCCGAGCGGCTTGGCGTCAAGATTCGCTATGAAACAGAGGTCTTGGACATCGACATCGCAGACGGCCGTTTCGAGCGAGCTTGGATCGCGGAGAGCGGCGGCCGCACGGCGATGGCGGCGAAGGCGTTCGTAGCGGCATCCGGCGGTTTCGAAGCCAATATCGAATGGTTGAAGGAGGGTTGGGGCGATATCGCGGATAATTTCCTGATTCGCGGAACCCCCTATAATCGCGGTTCCCTCCTCAAGCGCCTGATTGCGCACGGCGCTCGCCAGATCGGGGATCCCACGCAGTGCCATGCCGTGGCCATCGACGCGCGGGCGCCGAAATTCGACGGCGGGATCATCACCCGGCTGGACTGTGTCGTATTCGGGATTGTGGTGAACCGGGACGCCGAGCGCTTCTATGACGAGGGCGAGGATATCTGGCCCAAGCGCTACGCGATCTGGGGCAGGCTCGTTGCCGCCCAGCCGGATCAGATCGCCTACATCATCTTCGATGCACGATCTCTCGAACTGTTCATGCCGTCGCTCTTTCCACCCATCAAGGCCGATAGCATTCCCAGCCTGGCCGCAGCGCTCGGGCTCGATCCAACTCGGCTTGAGGCGACGGTATCGGCCTTCAACACGGCGGTCAGCCCAGGCACGTTCGATACGACGGTCTTGGACGACTGCCGTACCGAAGGCCTCCATCCGCCCAAATCGCACTGGGCGCGGCGGATCGAAACCGGGCCGTTCTACGCCTATCCCGTGCGTCCGGGCATCACATTCACCTATCTGGGCGTGCAGGTGAACGGCGAGGCGCGCATTATAATGAACGATGGATGGCCCAGCCCCAACATGTTTGCCGCCGGCGAGATCATGGCGGGGAACATTCTCGGTCGAGGCTACGCGGCGGGCATCGGCATGACCATCGGCAGTGTCTTCGGCCGCCTCGCAGGACAGGGAGCAGCTTCTTATGTCACCGGCTGAGAATCTTAAAGAAGCAGAGCGGCTGATGACGATCTGCAATTCCTGCCGATATTGTGAGGGTATATGCGCCGTTTTCCCCGCGATGGAGATGCGGCGCTCCTTCGCTTCCGGCGACCTGAACTACCTGGCGAATCTGTGCCATGGCTGCAGTGCCTGCTATTTCGACTGCCAGTTCTCCCCCCCTCACGAATTCAACGTAAACGTGCCCAAAACCCTGGCGCTTGTCCGGGCCGACTCCTACGCTGCCTACGCTTGGCCCCGCGGCTTCTTGGGCTTGTTCGAGCGAAATGGCCTAGCGATCAGCCTGATCGCCGCCGCATGCGTTACAATATTCATCGCGGGGTTTGTTGCCTGGCACCGGCCTTCGGTGTTGTTGGGTACTCACGAAGGCCCTGGCGCATTCTACCGCCTGATGCCCCACAATACGATGGTGGCAATCTTCGGGTTCGCTTTCGGCTATGCTTTACTCGCATCTTGGATGGGGATGCGCCAGTTCTGGCGCGATACAGGCGGCAACCACGTCGATGCGCCGTCGTTGTGGCAGGCACTGAAAGATGCAGGCCGGCTGCGTTACCTGGACGGCGGCGGAGCCGGGTGCATGACCGAATCCGAAAAGCCCTCCGACAATCGTCGCCTCTTCCACCATCTCACCTTCTACGGCTTCATGCTTTGCTTCGCATCGACGTCGACCGCGACCCTCTATCATTATCTTCTCGGCCTCGAAGCGCCTTTTCCCTGGTATGATTTGCCGGTCTTGCTTGGAACCGCCGGGGGCATAGGTCTGCTCATCGGTCCTGTCGGCCTCCTGTACGAGAAACTCCGCCGCGTTCCGGATCTGCAGGTTCGCGCGCGATTTGGCATGGACGTCGCTTTTCTTGCAATGCTGTTCCTGACCAGTCTCACGGGGCTCGCTTTGCTGGCATTTCGAAGTACTCCCGCCATGGCCTTGCTTCTGGCCCTTCACCTGGGTGTCGTCTTCGCTCTCTTTATTACAATGCCCTATGGAAAGTTCGTGCATGGAATCTACCGATTCCTGGCTCTGTTACGCTACGCTCAGGAGCGCGCTTCGATTAATAAGTCTGATGCTGCGTAGCAGGATTGCTGTGGTGCCGCGCGACGGCCGAGGCTGCTGAGCGACGACAGCTGCTCCTGCATCTCGGCCAACCTCGCAATCTGGCTCGACGGCAAGGGACGTGCAGGATGGGCGCGGCGCACCCTGTCATTCCCAAACGCAGGCGTGCATCGATCTTTGGCAAGAGACCGCGAAGCGACTGTCGAACAGTGCGCCGCTCAGGAATTCGTCGTGCAGCTTGGGAGCTCCGGCCAAGCGAAAATGCCTCCCCGGCAGCCAGTTGCCCGCCGAGGGATACAACAACTTCGTCAAGCAGATCGTGCCGCGCTGGACCATGACCGACAAGATGATCACCGACGCCGAGGTCGACAAGGTCTGCCGCTGCGTGGTCGCCTTCCACTCGCTCATGATGATGGACGAGAACAAACTTCAGGTCGCCCAGTTCATCGACGGCTGGCTCACGAAGAAGGCGTTGACCAAGCAGGGCTGGAAAAGGAAAGATGCGCCTGCCACGGCAGGCACACCTCGACTAACTGCGCCCGCGTGGCGAAGAACCGGGTCGCGGCGGCGTGCTGGGACCGCAAGCAGGTCCTGGAGTATCGGACCGAATACCGTATTTGGCCCGATACTCCAGCTCGTTGATTTTGCATCGGCTATGTCCGAAAGCCGCATGCCACTTTTCGGGCCGAGGCTTTAATGCTTCAGTACCTGCCGGAAGAAGGAGTGGGCACGCTCTGTTTCCGGATGGTCGAAGATGCGGTCCGGCGCGCCTTCCTCGACTATCCTTCCGTCCGCCATGAACACCACGCGGTCCGCCACCGTGCGCGCAAAGCCCATTTCGTGGGTCACGACCAGCATCGTCATCCCTGTGTGGGCGAGCTCGAGCATGACGTCGAGAACCTCCTTGATCATCTCGGGATCAAGCGCCGAAGTCGGCTCGTCGAACAGCATGATCTTGGGCTGCATGCACAGCGCCCGCGCGATGGCGACGCGCTGCTGTTGCCCACCTGAGAGCTGGAGCGGAAATTTGCGCGCCTGCTCCGGGATATGGACACGTTCCAAATAGTTCATAGCCAGCGCCTCCGCTTCCCGGCGGGGCGTGCCGCGCACGAGCATCGGAGCGATTGTCAGGTTCTCCAGGATCGTGAGATGCGGGAACAGGTTGAAGCTCTGGAAGACCATGCCGACTTCGCGCCGGATCGCCTCCAGGCCGCGGGTGCGCCCATCGAGTTCGACGCCGTTGGCCACGATGCGGCCCGCATGATGGCTTTCGAGACCGTTGATGCAGCGGATCAGCGTGGATTTTCCGGACCCTGAAGGCCCGCAGATCACGATCTTTTCGCCGGCCGCCACCTCCAGGTCGACGTCATGCAGGACCTGCACGTTGCCGTACCATTTGCAGAGTCCTTGGATGCTGACGGCAGGGGCAGCACCGGATTCCGTGACATCCACTCGTTGTGCAGACGTGTTCACGAGACATATCCCTTGTTCATCCTGCGCTCCATCAAGCGCGCGTAGATCGAAAGTGCGAAGCCGAAAGCGAAATAGACGAAACCCACGAAAGTGTAGGCTTCGACATAGTATTTCCGCCAAACGGGATCCTGCATGACAGCGGTCGTCGCGGTCAGGATGTCGAACAGGCCGATGATCATCACGAAGGATGTATTCTTCATCGCCGCGATGACGTGGTTCATGATGGCCGGAAAGGCGATGCGCAGAGCCTGGGGGAGAATGACGCGACCGGTCATCTGCCAGTAGCGCAGGCCCAGCGCCTTCGCCGCTTCATATTGCCCTTCGGGCACGGCCTGCAGGCCACCGCGGATCGTCTCGGCCTGGTAGCAGGCGAAGAAGATTGCGATCCCGATGGTTACGCGCAACAGCTTGTCGACATTGGTGCCGGCCGGCAGGAACAGCGGGAAGACATTGACCGCGACGAAGAGGATCGTGATCAGCGGCACGCCACGCAGGGTCTCGATCAAGACGACGCTGACCGAACGCAGGAGCGCCAGATGGGAGCGGCGGCCGAGCGCGAGCAGCACGGCGATCGGAAAGCCGATGATCACTGTTCCGGAGAACATGATCATCGTCAGGGCAAGGCCGCCCCATTCGGTTGTCGGCACGACGCGCAGCGGCCCGATGCCGCCGTACATCAGCGCCCCGATGAGAACGACCGTGATCCCCCATAGCGGAATCAGCAGGCGCAACGACCAGAAGCGCGGCGTGAGCGTCACCACCACCGTGACGAGATAGATCGCGACGGCCAGGGTCGGCCGCCATTGTTCGTCGAACGGATAAAGTCCGAAGAGGATGACGCGGTGCTTCTCGGCAATCACCGCCCAGCAGGCACCGAGGGCGTCACGGCAGCTGTCCGGGCCCGTCGAGACGAAGATGGCATTGAAGAACGCCCAGTTGGCGATCTTGACGCAGACCGGGACTATCAGTGCTAGGACCGCAAAGCTCAAGACGATGTGGAAAGGCGAAGGCCATACGCGCTCGCGCAGCCACCAGTTCAGGGCGTTGCGACGGCCGCTCACCGGCGTCTGAAGTACATTCGACATGTCAGCGCCCCTTCAACGCGACGCGACTATTGTAGAAATTCATCAGCAGCGAGGTGATGAGACTGAGCGTGAAGTAGATCAACATCATAATCGTGACCATTTCCATGGCCTGTCCGGTTTGGTTCATCACGGTATTGCCGATGTTGACGAGTTCCGGATAGCCGATAATGACGCCCAGAGAGCTGTTCTTGGTCAGGCTGAGAAATTGGCTCGACAGCGGGGGGACGATGACGCGCAATGCCTGCGGCAGGACGATCCGGGTCATGATGGAGAACGGATGCAGGCCGAGCGCGCGCGCCGCCTCCACCTGGCCTTTCGGGACGGCTTGAATTCCCCCGCGCACGATCTCTGCGATGAATGCACCGGTGTAGATCGTCAGGCCGATGGCCAGAGCGAAGAATTCGGGCGAGAGCGTCAATCCGCCGAAGAAGCCGAAACCGCGCCGCTGCGGGATGTCGGGAGTGAATTGCGCACCCGTCACGAGCCAGGTCAGCACGGGCAGTGCGACGAGAACCGCAAGAGCGGGCAGGACCGGCTCGACATATCGCCCCGTGCGTTCGCCGTAACGGCGCGCCAGACGGGTAACGGCGAAGGCTGCGAGAACGGCGACGCCGAGCGCGATCGCGAGCGTTCCGCTCGCGGTGCCGAAGCCGGGCAGCGGCAGGGTCAAACCGCGATTGCTGATGAAGCCGATGCCGAGCAGGTCGTGCGCCTGCCGCGGTGGCGGCAGATTGCGGATGATCGAGGACCACAGCAGCACATGCAGGATGATCGGCACGTTGCGGGCGAGCTCGACATAAGTACCGGCGAGCGTCGAGATCACGACGTTGCGCGACGCTCGGGCCACACCGGCGACCACGCCGAGCAGGGTGGCGAACACGATGCCGACCGCAGCGACCCGGATCGTGTTCAACAGACCGACGAGCAGCGCCCGCCCATAGGTATCGCTGGCGCTGTAGGGGATCGGCGACTCGCCGATGTTGAAACGCGCGAGCTGCTCCAGAAAGCCGAACCCGGTGGCGATGTTCTGCCGCTGGAGATTCTCGGAGACGTTGCTGTAGAGCGCGTAGATGCCAAGCGCGATCAGAGCGGCGAGCCCGGCCTGATAGATTAGGCCCCGCGTGAACGGATCGTCCCAGCTCAGGCGGCGGCGCGGCGGCCCGGCGGCATGCCGGGCCCTCCCATGAGCCTTCGCCGGAACGGCGGCGGCGAGGCCTCGGTCGATGCTGGTCATATCACGTCACCCTGCGATGCGGACGCATTACTTGATCGGCAGCCCGTAGAGCAGCCCGCCCTCGATCCACAGCTTGTTGTGTCCGCGGGGCAGCGGCAGCTTCGTCTTCTCGCCGAAGTGACGCTCGTAGATGTCCCCGTAATTACCGACGGACTTGATGACCCAGTAGAGCCATTTCTTGTCGAGCCCGAGCTTGGGGCCGTAATCGCCGGTGACGCCGAGCAGATCCTGGACATAGGGGTCCTTGGACTTGGTCATCTCGTCGACATTGGCCTGGCCGACCTTGTTCTCCTCGGCCTCCATCAGGCCGTACATCACCCATTTCATGATGTCGTACCACTGGTCGTCGCCATGGCGGACAGCAAGTGCCAGCGGCTCTTTGGAGAAGGTGCCGTCGAGGATGACATGGTCGTCGGGATTCGGCGCATCGTACATCCGCACGCCCGGCAGCGCGTCACGATCCTTGGCGAGCGCATCGCAGCGGCCGGCGACATAGGCGCTGGCGAGCTCCTTGTTGTTCTCGATCACGATCGGGGTGTACTTGAGTCCGCGCTGCGTGAAGAGGCGGGCGACGGCCTGCTCGGTGGTGCTGCCCGGCGCCATGCAGATGGTGGCGCCGTTCAGTTCCTCCACAGTCTTCACGCCGGCATCCTTGCGGACCATGAACCCGAGGCCGGTATAGAAGACCGGGGGCGAGAAGTTGAGGCCGAGCGCGGTGTCGCGGGTCAGCGTCGCCGTGGTGTTGCGGGCCAGCACGTCGACTTCGCCAGCCTGAATCGCCGGGAACCGCTGTTGGCTCGACAGCGCGACGAAACGGACCTTCTCGCCACTGCCGAAGATCGCGGCACCAAGCGCGCGGCACAGATCGACCTCGAAGCCCGACCAGCGCCCCTTGTCGTCAGGTGCCGCAAAGCCGTAACGGCCCGGATGAGCACCGCAGAGCACCTCCCCGCGCTCACGAATGGCCTTCAGAGTGTCGCCTTGGCCAGCCTCGGCCGGCAGCGGGGCGGCGCCTAGAAGCGTGGCGATGGCGCCGACGAAACCAAGTGCGAAACGCATATTCTGACTCCCCTTTTTATTGAAGCGATCTTGCGAATTGCGGCGGCCGGCTATGCGGCCAATTGCATCTTCGAGCGGACGGGCGCGCGAACTCCCTCGCTCAACGAGCCAGCCGCTCGAAACCTTGGTCGAGATCGTCGATCAGGTCGGAAACATCCTCGAGGCCGACATGCACGCGCATGCACTGGCCGGGCTCGTTCCATGTCGTGGCCGATCGCAGGACCCGTGGATCGGTCGGAAGCAGCAGGCTTTCATAGCCGCCCCAGCTCGATCCCATGCCGAACAGACGCAGGCCGTCGACCATCGCGGCCAGCCGCTTGCGGTCCGTCTCCCGGATGACGAAACCGAACAGCCCAGAAGCACCGGTGAAATGCGTCTTCCAGAGCTCATGGCCCGGATCGTTCTCCAAGGCCGGATACATGACGCGCGTCACCTCCGGCCTCCTGGCCAGCCAGTTGGCCAGCTCCAGGGCGTTGGCATGATGCTGGCGCATCCTGACCGCGATCGTCCGCAGGCCGCGCTGAGCCAAATACGCGTCGTCCGGGCCGACGCAAAGGCCGAGACGCTGCGCGAAGGTCTTGACGCGCTCATAGCTGCCCTCCGCACAGGAGATCGTGCCGAGCATCAGATCGGAATGGCCGGAAATGTATTTGGTGCCGGCCTGCACTGAGATATCGACGCCCATGGTCAGCGGCTTGAAGAACACACCGCCGGCCCAGGTGTTGTCGACGACGGTGACGATGCCGCGCGGCTTCGCGGCTGCGACAATCGCCGCGATATCGGTCATCTCGAAGGTCAGCGAGCCGGGCGCCTCCATCCAGATCAGACGCGTGTTCGGCTTGATCAGCGCCTCGATGCCGGCCCCGATCAGCGGATCGTAGAAATCGACCTCGACACCGAAGCGCCGCAGCACCTCGTTGCCGCAATGCCGGCACGGCCCATAGACGTTGTCCGCGATCAGGGCGTGGTCGCCCGGATCCAGATTGGCGAGCAACGTCGTGGAGATCGCATTCGCGCCGGAGGGAGCCAGAACCGTACCGGCCGCCTCTTCCAGGGCAGAGACCGCATCCTCGAGCGCGAAGGTCGTCGGCGTCCCGCGCCGGCCGTAACGGATTTTCGTATCAGCCTTGGCGTCGAGCGCCGCCAGCGTCGGGAACAGGACCGTCGAGGCATGGAACACCGGCGGGTTCACGACACCGAAATGCGCAGCCGGGTCGCGCCCCGCATGGCAGATGATGGTGTCGGGACCCAGCTTGTGGTTACGCGCCGGCTCCTTGGCGGCCATGCCCTTGCTGGGGGCGAGATCGGACGGCGAAGACAAGCTCATGGGTCGCTCTTTCCTGAACGGGCCAGTGCGGGCGCGAGACGAAAAACAAGCGCCGCTGGAAAATCAGCATGTGAATGCATACAACTGCATTTATTAGAGCGCAATAGGATGCTGCTTTCTCTTTTCCCCTTCGCAATGGTGTGTTCCACTGTGCAGGAGCCGCTGCTTTGGCATAGGAAGGCGGGAGCCGAGCCGAAGCCGACAACAGGAGCCTCAGACCGACTATGACCGCCCAGCCTAAACGCGCTTCGACCGGTGGCCGTGACCTCGTCTTCGACGCTTACGAGCGCATCCGCGCCCTGATCCAGAAAGGCGAGCTCGCCATCGGCGGGCGTGTGACCGAAGCCGGCCTGGCGACGATGCTCGGCATGTCTCGCACGCCGGTGCACGAGGCCATCGCCAAGCTCGAGACGGATGGGCTCCTCACCAACGAGCCTCGCCGTGGCCTGATCGTGACCGATCTCGACCATCAGCAGATCATCGAACTCTATTTCATGCGAGAGGTGCTGGAAGGCGCCGCCGCGCGGCTGACGGCCCAGGGCGCGAGCGAGATCGAGCTCGCCACCTTCGCGGGCCTTGTCGAGGCCGAGGCCGGGGCACTCGATGACGTCCCGCGCATGTCGGAGATCAATCGGAACTTCCGCCATCTCCTCGCCCTCTCCGCCCATAACCGCTATCTGCTGCGCAGCCTGAATCAGCTCTCCGTCACGATGTCGCTTCTGCCGACGCTGATCGGCGAGAACGGCCGCGCGGCGGTGCTGCACCGGCAGCACCGCGAGATCGCCGAAGCACTCCTGCGCCGGGACGGCTCGGCCGCGGAGAACCTGGTCAAGACTCAGGTTCGTTCCTCACAGCAGCACCGCATGAGCATCATGCTGCGCGCTCAGGCGACAGCCGGCAACGGCTCTTGAAACGAGCGCGCCTCGCGTCAGAGCATGCCGTCGTCGCGAGGCGCCTGGCGCAGCGTCAGCTCAGCGCGCCGGCAATGTGGCGCCGATACCCGTCATGGCCGGCGAGCCGGTCGCGATAGGCCTCGAGCGCAGGCAGCGCCGGCAGCGGCAGCGTGACGAGAAACCAGCGATGGACCGCCGGCGCCAATGCGAGATCGGCCATCGTCAACGAAGAGCCCGCGAGATAGTCGCTCTGCTGCAAATGGCGGTCGAGCAGACCGGCATGGCTTGTGAGCGTCTTGAAGGCCGCCTCCGCAGCAGCGTTGTCGCCGGCCTTTGCGGCAGTCCGCAGCTTGCCCATCGCCGGAACGAAAGCGGTCGCGCCCCAATCCATCCATTGATCGGCGGCGGCGCGGCCGGCCGCATCGGCAGGCCAGATGGCCGTTTTGGCGTAGCGATTGCCGAGGCAGCGCAGCACGGCGTTCGATTCCCACACGGTCGCATCTCCGTCGACGACAGTAGGCACCTTGCCGTGCGGATTGAGCGCGCGATACTCGGCCGTGTCCGTGCCACCGAACCGGCCACCGCAGGCGATCAGCTCATAGCTCACCCCGAGTTCGTCGAGAGCCCAGAAGGCCTTCGCGCAGTTCGAAGAATCGCGACGTCCGTAGATCTTGAGCATCGTCATCATCCTTGTACGGTTGCAGTCATGATGTCGTCGACGCCGGGCGCCTGGCCGAGCGCGAGAATGGCGCGGAACAGGCTTCGGGCGTGGTCCTCGTCGAGGTGCGAACCAGCGCAGTCGACGAACTTGGCCTCGAGTTCATCATCCGTCATCGGGTTGAGAGGTCCGCGGCCGAACGCGGTTGAGGCCGAGGCCTCGAAGACGCTTCCGTCACGAAGCTTGACCTTCACCCGGCCGAGATACTCGTCGCCCTCTTCGTGGGCACGCGACCGCGTCCGCGCGAGCAGCGACGCGATTTCGGGCTGCAGAAAAGTCTCGCCGTCGAAATCGTCGAGGCGAATGATCCCGGCACTCAGTGCCTTGGCCGTCAGGAACTGCACGCTGAACTTCGCCTCGAGCCCGGTGCCGGGCTGGGAACGATCCGTGTGTGCGAGCCGCCGTCGATGTGTCCAGGTCTCGATCTCCGCAACGTCGTCGGGCCCGAAGGGACCGTGCTGGCGGCGAAGAGCCAACGCGGCATCGATGGCGGAATGCGCGCTGCCGCAGCACGGGTGCTGTTTGATCGCAAGCCCCGGGGAGAGCAATTCCGGCTGATCCAGCCAATCGCCCAGCGCTAGTTGCGGATCGAAGGTGCCCGTGCCGTTGAACAGGCTGAAGAAGCCGTATTCGTGCTCGAAGGCATTGGCACTGGCCGTGATGCACTTTTCGGACAGCGTTGCGGCCAGCAGTCCGTTATAGGCGGCCTGGCCGACATGAAGCGGCTTGATCGGCGTTCCGAAATTCGCCTTGAGGCCGCTCGCCATCGAGACCGCGATCGCCAGCGCCGTCGCCATCCGCTCCCGGTCGAGGCCCATCAGGTGAGCGCTAGCGGCAGCGGCACCGAAGACGCCGAGCGTGGCGGTCGGGTGCCAGCCCTTCTCATAGTGATGGGGCATCACTGCGCGGGCGAGGCGCAGTTCCAGCTCGACGCCCGCGAGATAGGCCGCCAGCACCGCCCGTCCGGAGGCGCCACGCTCCTGCGCCAGGGCAAGCAGGGCCGGCACGACCGGCGCGGACGGGTGGCCGCCCATCGTGGTGCTGCAATCGTCGAAGTCGAGCGCATGCGCCGCCGTGCCGTTGATCAGGGCTGCCTGCAACGGAGAGCACCGGCCCGGGCGGCCGATCTTGGTCGCCGGCCCCGTATCGGCTGCAATCTCGAGCACGCGCTCGACACCGTCGAGAAACTCTGCCTTGCAGCCGGCCAGCGCAGTTCCGATGGTATCGGCAAAGGCGCGCGCCGCTACGCGGCCGGCATCCGCCGGCATGGTCCCAAGCGTTATCGCGCTGGCGCGTTCAGCAAGCTCGAATGCGAAGCTCATGGCGTCCTCATCGCTCGGATTATAGTGGCTGGCCGCTCAGGCAGCGCTGGATTGTTCGATCAGCGCGGTCAATTCACGAATGTCATGGAGCTCTTCGAGCCTCATGAGCATGTCGAAGCTGGCCTCGATTCCCGCCGCCGTCAGCGCGTGACCAGCGCAATCGGTATATTTCGCATGCAGCATGCCGTCAGGCAGCGGCGCCTCCGGCCCGCGCCCCAGCGGGGACGACACCGACGCGGTCAGTTTCGTGCCATCTTTCAGCACCACGACGACCTCGGCCCCGTAATCGTTGGAATCGTCGTTATGCTCGTCGATGCCGATGAGCTGCATCACACGCGTGACCTGCGGATCGTAGAGAGCGTCATCCTCGAAATGCCCGAGCGTGACCGCGCCGTTCACCAACCCGCGCGCAACCGCATAAGGCATCGAGAACTTGGCGTTGAGCGCGCTGGTCGCGGGGTTGCGTACATGCGGAAGCAGGCGCCTGCGGTGCATCCTCACCGTCACGGCCGCGATGCTGTCGGCCTGCAGGCTTTCGCGGCGCCGAAGCTCGATCGCGGCGTCGATCGCTCCGTGAACGCTGTAGACGCACGGGTATTTCTTGATGGAAATTCCCGGTGCGAGGAGATCGAGCGGCTGGCCCCAGGAATCCAGCATGCGCCCCGTGTCGAAGTTGCCCTCTCCGTTAAGAACCCGAAGAAAGCCATGGACGTGCTCGAAAGCCTCGAGCGAAGCCTGTACGCCTTCCGCCGCGAGTAGGGCCGCGAAAAGCCCGTTGCGTGCCGCGAAACCGGCATGCAAGGGCTTGGTCTGGGTGCCGAAATTGGCCTTGACGCCACTGGCGAAGGATGCGGCCGTCGCCAGCGCATGGGCAAGCGCGTCGGCGCGAAGGGCAAGCAGCCTCCCACAGGCCGCCACCGCACCGAATATCCCGAGCGTGGCGGTGGGATGCCAGCCCTTTTCATAATGATGGAAGTTTACGCCACGCGCGATGCGCGTGGCGGTCTCGACACCGACGATATAGGCATCCAGCAGCTCGGCTCCGGTCGTACCGCGCTGCTCGGCGAGCGCCAGCAAAGCCGGAATGATGATGACCGTCGGGTGACCGGAGAGCGATTTGCTCGTGTCATCGTAATCGAGTGCATGGCCGGAGGTCGCGTTGACATAGGCCGCTTCGAGCCGGCCGATCCGCGCCTTGCGCCCGAGTATCAGGCATTGGCCGGGATTTGGTGAACTGGCCAGTGCCGCTTCCGTCGTCGCCGTTCTGGCACCGAGCAAAGCGCAGCCGATCATGTCAGCAATGGCGTCCTTGGCCCATTTGCGGGCCATCGGATCAAAGCTGCGTGGTTCGAGGGCGGCTGAACGCTCCGCAATGTGCTTGACCAGCATCCGCAATGCTCCGAGGGCGCGATGGTGACGACGACCGTTTGTGCAACACTGATAGGCGCAACGGCATCGCAATGTCTACCACTGCATGCAATTGAGTTCAGATGAATTTAATGTATTGTCGGGATTGTCCCGCGAAGCCCGGGCGCTGGGAGCGCCCTCTGGCGAGGCTCGTCGGCCGTGTGGTTTGTCGGAGAAAGATGGTCCGTGCGCAAAATGCCGCTCGAACCGACATTGCTTGTCACCGCAAGCCGATGGCGAGCATCGGCTGTGTCCCCGGCCGCCCCTTTGGCCCGGCCGGAGGACACAGGCTGAGACAAAGGATCGCGAGACCGCGATCCTGCTGCCGATTGTGTCACATGCTTCCGAAGTTCAGATCGACATGTTGGCGCTCTTGACCAACTCAGCCCAGCGCTTGGATTCCGTACGCATCATTTCGGCGAATGCTGCCGGCTCGTTGCCGATCGGCTCGGCGCCTTCGTTGCGCAGGCGCTCTTTGATCGTATCGTTGTTGATTGTGCTGATTGTGGCGTCGCGAAGGATCTTAATGATCGGCTCGGGCGTACCTTTGGGCACTACAAGCCCGTACCACGCGGTCGCGCGGTAGTCCGACCAGCCGAGTTCCGCCACCGTCGGCGTCTCCGGAAAGAGCTTGGTACGCTGCGGGCTCGTGACGGCGAGCAGCCGCACGGATTTACCCTCGATCAGACCGAGAACAGACGGAACGGTCGTGATCATGAAGTCGGACTGCCCGGCGATGAGGTCGGTCAGAGCAGGGCCCGCCCCGCGGTAGGGAACATGCACGGCCTCGAAGCCCGCGGTCCTGGCAAGCAGGACAGTGGCGAGGTGACTCGCGGATCCATTGCCGGCGGAGCCGTAGGTCAGCTTTCCGCTGTTCTTCTTCGCGTAGTCGACGAGGTCCCCGGCGGTCTGGAACGGGGATTTCGGCGCAACCACGAGGGCGAGCGGCGTATCGGAAATCAGCGTCACCGGATTGAAAGCCGTCAGCGGGTCGACTTTCACGTTCTTGAACAGGTGCGGATTGACGACCATCGGCCCCTGGTTCGCCAGCAGGACCGTGTAGCCGTCCGGCGGCGAGGATGCTGCCTGCGCCGTGATCAGGTTGCCGCCGGCAGAGCCGTTGTTTTCGACGACAAGAGACTGTCCGAGCTTTTCGCCGATGCCCTGAGCCACGAGCCGGGCGACGGCATCCGTCCCGCCACCGGCCGCATAGGGAACCAGCAATTTCATCGGGCGGGTCGGAAAAGCCGCCTGTGACCGTGCGACGGTGCTCAGAGCGCTCCCGGCGGCTAGAGAGGCGGCGCCTAGAACCAGGCTGCGGCGAGTCGGATGCATCATTGTTTCCTCCCAATGTCAGGGTGGCTGACGACCCTGTTGTGAGAGCCTCTTGCCATCCAATGGAAGGATTTGAGAAATGCGATAATTTACCTAATTGATGCGCTTCTATTATCAATAGTTGAGGCGGCGGGCTGATCCGCACTCCAGGTGTGGATCAGCATGTCCCGGAAACGCTGGGCAGCAGGTGCAAGGCGGGCTTTGCGTCGTTCGACCAGACCGATGGTCCTGGAAATGGGAGGCGCCCCGATCGCCTTCGTCGCAATGACGGGGTGATCGCGCGGTGGCGTAGCAAGCCGCGGCAGGACGGAGACGCCGAGACCGCGCTCGACGAGTCCGAGCGACGTCGTCAGGTGGTTCACTTCGAACTTAAACGTCAGGCCGATCCCCTCCTTGGCAAGAGCGCTTTCGAGGATCATGCGGTTGCCGCTGGCGCGACTGACCCCAATGAGAGTCTGGTCGGCGAGGTCCTTCCAGGCCAATTCCTGACGGGCTGCGAGCGGATGGTCACGCCTGCATGCGAGAACGAAGGGATCCTCGACAAGTGGGGTGAAAGCCAAGTCAGGATCGGAACTGCCGAGAAGATTGATGCCGAATTCGGCTTCGCCGCGCGCCACGCTCTCCAGGCCGTCATTAGCGGACAGATCGAGAATGCGAAAACGGATCAGCGGATAGATGGCGCTGAACGATTCGATCGCGCGTGGCAGGAAGTAGAAGGCGGCTGTTGGGACGCAGGCGATGGTGACCTGACCATATTGCCGTCCGGCGACGCCGGTGATGCCGAGAAGCGATTCCTCGAATTCGTCGAGGAGGCGGCGAGCCAATGGGGCGAAGGAACGCCCGACGCTTGTTGGCCCGACCCGTCGCGTCGTTCTTTCCAGCAGCGGCGCCCCTACCGCGGCTTCCAGTGACTGGACGCGGCGGGACAAGGCCGGCTGCGAGATGTTCAGCATCTCGGCCGCCTTGTGGAAGCCCCCCAATTCGAGGACCGCGAGAAAGGCACGGATATCGAGGAGCTCGAAATTGATACGCATATAGGATTAATTGCAATAATTTTTGCATTTTACAACATGATTAAGGCGGCGGATATCGCTTTGAGACCCGTCGATCCCGGCGGAAGCTGCTGGACATTGGCCGCCATGACGACCCAACTTCGCATTCCATGTACCCTCATGCGCGGCGGCACCTCGCGCGGCCCCGTTTTCCTGGCGACGGATCTGCCGGCCGATCCAGCCATGCGCGATGAGGTTTTGCTGTCGGTGCTGGGGTCGGGCAACGAGCTTCAGATTAACGGGCTCGGAGGTGGCAACCCGCTGACGAGTAAGGTCGCCATCGTCGGGCCGTCGACGCATCCGAATGCGGATGTCGACTATCTCTTCGCCCAGGTGAAGGTCCTCGAGAGGATCGTCGACACCTCCCCGAATTGCGGAAATATGCTGTCGACGGTCGGGCCGTTCGCCATCGAGAAGGGGCTCGTTCCCGGCCAGCCCGGCCGGACACGCCTCGTCATTCACAACGTCAATACCGGCCAGCTCATTGCCGCTACCGTCCTCACCCCCGACGGGCGACCGACCTATGACGGCGACACCGTAATCGACGGTGTTCCGGGGAGCGGGGCGCCCGTCGAACTCGAATTTCTCGGCGTTGCCGGCGCCAAGACCGGAAAGCTGCTTCCGACCGGATCGGCCATCGACAGCATCGATGGGATCGAGGTTTCGTGTATCGACGCGGCGATGCCGCTGGTCGTGATCGAGGCCACCTCGCTTGGAAAAAGCGGCAGCGAAGCACCGGCAGAACTCGACGCCGACGGGCCGTTCATGGAGCGTCTGGAGGCGATCCGGCGTGAAGCCGGCAGGCGAATGGGGCTCGGGGACGTAGCCGGCCTCGTCATTCCCAAGCCGGTGCTGATCGGACCCCCGCAGAAGGGCGGGACGGTTACGGCGCGCTATTTCATGCCGCACTCCTGCCACAAGGCTTTCGCCGTCACCGGCGCTGTCGGGCTCGGCACGGCCTGCGGCACGCCGGGCACGCTGGCAAATCGCCTGGTGGGAGAAGCCCCCTTACCTCGTCGCGTGACGATCGAGCATCCATCGGGACGGATCGAGGTCATGATCGATCGGCGCGACGGAGCGGCCACCGCGGCGGTGGTCAGAACGACCAAACCCATTCTCGAGGGCGTCGCCTTCGCGCAGGTTCCGGATCGTCCGGCGCCGCTCGCGGCCTGAAGCTCCTTCTTGTCTATAGTCCGCCGATCGCCTGCAGCAGACGGTGCTGCAGGGATGAACGCACATGGGCGCGAGCTGCGTTTTCCGCCTGCTCGCTGTCCCTGTCCATCAGCGCCTTGCTGATCGCGCGATGCTCCACGGCTGCCGATCTGGCCCGATCACCCATGGCAAGGTAGCTCGGCAGGAGCGACATCGTAACGCCGAGCTGCGTCAGGCTGCGCAGCAGATAACGGTTATGCGCCGCGAGCGCGATCATGTTGTGGATTTTGACGTTGATGTCGCTGAGGGCCTCGACGGTCACGCCCTGCTTGGATTCGAGCTGGGTAAGAGCCACGATGGTCTCCAGTTCGATATCGCTGGCGCTCTGAGACGCCAGACGAGCGGCAGCGCCCTCGAGCACTTCCCTCATAAAATAAAGCTCGACGACCTGTTGATGGTCGAGGCTGGAGACGATCAGGCCGCGCCGCGGCTCGTTCGTCAGCAAGCCATCGGCTTCGAGCCTGATGATCGCATCGCGCACCGGGGTTCGCGACACGCCGAAGCGGGCCGCGAGGTCGACCTCGGTGACGCGCTCGCCGCTGGGAAGCGCCCCCCTGCGGATGGCATCACGCACTTGTCTCTGGATATCGGAAGCAAGGTCGCCGCTGCCGCCCACTGGCCCATCGGCGCCGTCGGCCGAAGCCGGCTTGCTCGTCTCGGTAGAGCGGGTTCTGGCTGGCTTGGCCAATCCTAAAAAACCTTCCATCGCCTGACGCCGCGGACGGACCTGCCGAAGCACCAGTCGCAGCTAGTCAGTGCTCGGCCGACGTGCCGAGTTCCCCGTCTGCGGTTAACACAGATACCTCAGACTGGCCAAGACGGCCTCGGTCGAAGTCACGGCACGGGCGGCTAGGGCGACTTTTTCAACGGGCGTGCCGAGAGCAGGGCAGAAATCCGCGGAATGGACGCTTCACCCGTCGTGGCGAAGCCAGTGACGGCCGCGAACAGATCGCTTGCCTTCTCGTCACCCAGGACCGGCACGACGAGCCCTTCGAACTTTCCCTGGATCTGCGCCCAGCTGAGCGGACGATCCGGATGGCCGAGGACGATCTCGACGGACGCCTCGATCGTCTGCCCGTCGGAGAGATCGATCAGCAGCTTTGCCGCCACTTCCGACTGCCCCTTGACCGGAATGCATTCGATCTTCGGCAGGACGTCCGCGACCATAGGATTCTCGATAATGTCGTCGGTGAAGTCGAAAGCAGAGAGCTGATAGCCCGCGAGGCCCATGGCAATGCAGCAATAGGTGCTGAAACGGGCTTCGAGCCCCGTCTTGGGCGCAGGATTGCCGGCCGCCACCAAGGCGATCGGATTGACGAAGGCCTGGATCCGCATGACGGTCCGGTTACCGATCTGGTCTTTCACGCTCTGCGCCGCCTCGGCCGCCGCATGCGTGGCGCGGCAGCTTGCGAAGCGCTTATAGCCGTTGCGCATCAGATACCACTGCTTGTCGAAATCCAGTTCCGGCACGACAACATTGGCGTCCTTGAGAAAACTGGGCAACAGCCCCTTGTCGCGCTCGAACAGGTGCTGTCCGGCAACGAAGCCCGAACGGGCCATTTCGGCCGCCATCACGCCGTCCATCGCCGCCTTGCCGGCATGGAAGGGCTTGGAATGCGTGCCGAAAGAACCGACGAGCCCGCCGGCCGTGGTGGCGGCGACGCCGAGCGCGTTCGCGACCTGGACCTGATCGAGATTGAGCACAACACTCGCACTCGCGGCAGCCCCAGCACGACCGAAGATCGAGGTCGGGTGAAAGCCATGGTGTTGGAGCGTGCGACCGACCCCTTGCTGCCCCCCGCCGCCGAGACGCGCCATCACCTCATAGCCGGCGACGAAAGCACGAAGCGCAGTCTCGTCATCGGCCTCGTGATGCTCCGCCAGGCTCATCGCGGCAGACCAGCATGGGCCGCTGGGGTGTCCCCCGCCGGCATAATGCACGTCGTCGAGATCCATGGCGTGCGTCATGGTTCCGTTGAGCAAAGCGGCGATCGCCGGCTGGGTCTTCGAGCCCAGGAAGATGCGCGCTGCGCCGGGCGCGTTCCATTGGGCGGCGACCGATCGTAAGGCTTTGACGGCCCCGTCCTCGTGCCCGGCGATCGAGACGGCGATGAAGTCGGCGAGCGCCTGCCTGCCGGCATCCCGCACCGAGTCCGGCAGCGGACGGGAGCGCGCGCCTGCGATGTAGCTTGCCAGCTTTTCTGAACGGTTCCGCTCGAAGTTTTGGTCACTCATCATGTGCCTCCAGCGGCTCGACGGGTGTGAGGAGAGTTTCAACTCGTCGAGCTCTGGCATAGCGAAGAGATGCCGTTCGTCAAGAGCAAATGTATGCAAATGTATGGATAAACGACTTCCGGCACCATGATCCAGTCGTGCGCGAGGCATCGACAAGGATCGTGAAGCGCGGCAGGCAGCACCGCTGCACGTCAGCGAGATTTGACGCCGTTCGTCCTGCTCGGACGCCTGCCCTTTCGAGCTACAAGCCTCAGCTTGATCGCAACACGCGAAGACCTGGGAACCTGTCCGAGCGCCGGGTATTCCAGACTTTCCGAGACAGTAGATGAGTACGACCGAGATGCGTTTAGTCACAGCGGTTCTCGTGTCGGCCGGGACTGTTCCTGCCTATGGCGTGCTCTCGCGGCTGCTCCGCCAGCCCTCCTCTAGGGTCTTGCGGCCCTGCATGCAGCCGGACGGCTCGCATTCCATGGCGATCTCGCCCATCTGGCCGAAGCCGAAGCCTTTGCCGCCATGCTGGCCCCACTGCGCCGGACAGACTGGGTCGCCTGCAAGAGCGGAAGCCGGATGACCAAAAGGCAATACCGTGTCGCTCCGGGCCGGCGAAAATTATAACGCTATTTCAAATACATAAGTGTTCGCAGTTTTATCCTGAATGGCGCACCATTCGCCGTCCTCACGATATTTTCAGCGTTGTTGGGCTGTGCGGCTCAGCCGCCGGCGGCGAAGATTCATCTCCCTGCAGGTCATCCATGCCGGAAAATCAGGCCTTCCAGGCGAAAATCGTGACATAAGATTCCAGAATCACGCTCGGAACCCATGCCGGCGGCCGAGGAGCAGACGTCGGAAATGAGCGGAGTCATGGATGTGCGGAAGCCCGCGGCGAGCACCGGGCCATTTGCGCCTCTCCGCAACGTCACCTTCCGGGCGATCTGGCTCGCCGGGCTGATCTCGGGACTGGGATGGCTGATCCAGACCATCGCCATGAGCTGGCTCATGGCCACCATCACGCCGTCCAGTGTCATGGTGGCGCTGGTTCAGGCCGCGACCAACCTGCCAGCCTTCATCCTGTCGATCTTCGCCGGGGCGATCGTCGATAATTTCAATCGCCGCAAGGTGATGCTGGCAGCCCGGTCGCTGATGACCCTGACCGCCGTAGCGCTGACGATCCTCGTCGCGCTCGGCATGATCAATCCGTGGGTGATCCTGTTCTTCAGCTTCCTGGCCGGCTGCGGCATTGCCTTCAACGACCCGGCCTGGCAGGCCTCGGTGGGCGACATCGTCGATCGCAAGGACCTCGCAGCGGCCGTAACGCTGACATCCGTCGGGTTCAACACGGTGCGCAGCGTCGGGCCGGCGCTCGGCGGCATCATCCTGGCGACCTTCGGCCCCCTGACCGCCTTCTGCCTGTACACGCTCGGCCATCTCGCGCCGCTGGCCGTCGTCTGGCGCTCCCGATGGAAGGTGCCGACCTCGAGATTGCCGCCGGAGGCAATGCTGACGGCGATCTCCGACGGTATCCGCTTCACCTCACTGTCCTCCGAGATCAAGACGGCGCTCGGGCGCGGTTTCCTGTTCGGCTTCGCGGGTATCGCGATCCTCGCCTTGCTGCCGCTGGTGGTTCGCGACCAGCTCAAGCAGGGCGCGATTGCCTATGGCACCTTGATGGCGGGCTTCGGCGCAGGGGCGCTGCTGGCCGGCCTCGCCTCGACGACGCTGCGGCGCAAGCTGTCGGACGAGCAGATGCTGAAGCTGGCCTGCACGGCTTGCGCAACCTGCACGCTCTGTCTTTCGCTGACGCAGATGCCGGCCGTCGCGGCCCTCGCGTTGATGCTCGGCGGCGCCGGATGGGTCCTGGGCTGGTCGGGCCTCAGCATCAGCGTGCAATGGGCAAGCCCGCGCTGGGTCGTCGGCCGGACGATCTCGCTCTATTACGCCCTCACCTCGCTCGGGCTGGCTGCCGGAAGCTGGCTCTGGGGCATGGTCACCGAGAGCTATTCCCTGAGCTTCGCCCTGCAGGCGTCGACCGCGGCGTCCCTTGGCGTCGCCCTTCTCGGCTTTCTTCTGCCCATCCACCAGCGCAAGGATTCCGATGTCTCGACGCCCGACAATTTCGAAACGCCGGCGCTGGGCCTCGATCTGAAGCCGCGCAGCGGGCCGATCGCCGTCAAGATCGAGTATCGGATCGCCCCGGATCAGGTCGAAGCCTTTCTCGCCCTGATGCTGCAGCGACGGCGCGCACAGGGGCGCAACGGCGCGCGTCGCTGGATCCTGACCCGGAACCTGCACGACATCGCTGTGTGGACCGAGAGTTTCCGCACGCCGACCTGGCACGACTATCTGCGTTTCAACTACCGCCGCACCGCGGCTGACAGAGTGCTGAACGATAGCCTCGCCAACTTGCATATGGGCGACGGCGCGCCGGAAGTAACTCTCTCGATCGAACGCCCCACCGCAGTGCCTCGAAAGCCTGGCATCTTCCGGTCCGACACCCCTCACGGCTGAAGGCCGCGCGCCCCGCAGGGCCCGGCCGAATTCCTATAAAATTCCTATTCTGCGGCGCTGCCGGCCGTCTCGAACGGCTATGCCGCCAGCACGATAATCCCGCCCATGGTCGATCCGCTCGTGTCCTCGCCTTCAACAGGAAGGCGGGTCCGCGCGCGTCGGCCCATCGGTAACGCCCGGTCGAAAGGACCACGGCAATGGATATCGCCATGCTCGCGCTCGCCCTCGGCTTCTTCGCGGCAGCCCTCGCCTATGTCTCGGCCTGCGACGCGCTCTGAAGGAGCCCATCCATGTTCGTCGACTATCTCCTCGGCGGCGCGGTGACTGCGGTCCTGCTCGTCTATCTCACCTATGCGCTGCTGCGCCCCGAGCGCTTCTGAGCGCGGGCCGAGCTGAGAAAGCACCCCCATGACACTCTTTGGCTGGATCCAGATCCTGCTCTTCTGCGCGATCGTGCTCGCCTTGGTGAAGCCGCTCGGCGGCTACATCACGCGCGTCTTCAAGGGCGAGCGCACCTTCCTTTCCCCCGTGCTCGCGCCGGTCGAGCGCGGGCTCTATGCGCTCGCCGGCACGCATGAGCGCGAGGAACAGCACTGGAGCGCCTATGCGGTCGCCCTGCTGCTGTTCAACCTCGCCGGGCTGCTGCTGCTCTACGGGCTGCAGCGCTTTCAGGGCCTGCTGCCGCTGAACCCGGACGGCATGTCGGCAGTGCCTGCCGACCTCGCCTTCAACACGGCGGTCAGCTTCGTCACCAATACCAACTGGCAGGGCTATGGCGGCGAGAGCACCATGTCCTACCTGACGCAGATGCTCGGCCTGACCGTGCAGAACTTCGTCTCCGGCGCGACCGGCATCGCCGTCGCCATCGCCCTGATCCGCGGCTTCGCCCGCGCCTCCGCCCAATCGGTCGGCAGCTTCTGGGTAGATCTGACCCGCGCGACGCTCTATCTGCTGCTGCCGCTCTGCATCCTGCTGACGCTGGCCTATGTCGCGCTCGGCGTCCCGCAGACGCTCGATCCCTCCGTGACCGCGACGACGCTCGAAGGCGCGCAGCAGACCATCGCGCGCGGCCCGGTCGCCTCCCAGCTCGCAATCAAGATGCTCGGCACCAATGGCGGCGGCTTCTTCAACGCCAACTCGGCCCATCCGTTCGAGAACCCCGACGCCATCACCAATCTCCTCCAGATGGTCTCGATCTTCGCGATCGGCGCCGCGCTGACCAATGTCTTCGGCCGGATGGTCGGCAATCAGCGCCAGGGTTGGGCGATCCTCACGGCCATGGGTACCCTGTTCATCACGGGCATCGCCGTCTGCTACTGGGCCGAGGCTGCCGGCAATCCGCTGGTCCAGAGCCTCGGTCTCCAAGGCGGCAACCTCGAAGGCAAGGAGATGCGCTTCGGCATCCCGCTCTCGGCCCTCTTCGCGGTCGTGACCACCGCCGCCTCCTGCGGCGCGGTCAACGCCATGCATGGCAGCTTCACCGCTCTCGGCGGCATGATCCCGCTGATCAACATGGAACTCGGCGAAGTCATCGTCGGCGGCGTCGGTGCCGGCTTCTACGGCATCGTCCTCTTCGTCGTGCTGGCGATCTTCGTCGCCGGGCTGATGGTCGGCCGCACGCCGGAATATCTCGGCAAGAAGGTCGAGGCGCGCGAGGTCAAGATGGCGATGCTGGCCATCCTCTGCCTGCCGGCCGGCATGCTGGTCTTCACGGCGATAGCCGTGGTGCTGCCCGGCGCCGTCGCCTCGGCCGGCAACAGCGGCCCGCACGGCTTCTCCGAGATCCTCTACGCCTATACCTCGGCGGCGGCCAACAATGGCTCGGCCTTCGCCAGCCTCTCGGCGAACACGCTCTGGTACAACGTGACGCTCGGCATCACGATGCTGGTCGGCCGCTTCTTGGTCATCATCCCGGCGCTCGCCATCGCCGGATCGCTCGCCGCGAAGAAATCCGTGCCTGCCTCGGCCGGCACCTTCCCGACGGACGGCCCGCTCTTCGTCGGCCTGCTCGTCGGCGTCATCCTGATCGTCGGCGGCCTGACCTTCTTCCCGGCGCTGGCCGTTGGCCCGATCGTCGAGCATCTCGCGATGCTCGCGGGCCAGAGCTTCTGAGGAGGCCGCCATGGCAAGCTGCCTGCGCCAATTGCGCCGCGACGCCGTCCATCGTGACGCCGCATCGCGGGAAACGGACAGGGCGCCCCCGCGCCCTGCCACCCTCATCCTCGGCCTGACGGTCGCTTTGTTCCTCGTCCTGCTGCTCGTCCGGGCGCTCGCCGGCCTCGTCGCCGCTGCCTGAGCCGGACCTTACACCCTTCCGCTGGAGCCTCTTATGAGCCCATCCAAATCCGCGAGCCTGATCGACGCTCGGATCCTGCTGCCGGCGCTTGCCGACGCCTTCCGCAAGCTCGACCCGCGCAGCCTCGCCCGCAACCCGGTGATGTTCGTCGTCGCCGTGGTCTCCGCGCTGACCACCGTCCTCTTCCTGAAGGACCTCGCCACGGGGGGCGCCAATCTCGGCTTCTCCTTCCAGATCGTGCTCTGGCTCTGGTTCACCGTGCTCTTCGCCAATTTCGCCGAAGCGGTGGCCGAGGGGCGCGGCAAGGCCCAGGCGGACTCGCTGCGCAAGACCCGCTCCGAGACCGAAGCCAAGCTGCTTTCGGGCGATGACCGCAGCCAGTTCCGGCTCGTGCCCGGCACCTCGCTCAAGGTCGGCGATGTCGTTCTGGTCGAGGCCGGCGACATCATCCCCTCCGATGGCGAGGTCATCGAGGGCGTCGCCTCGGTCAACGAGGCCGCGATCACCGGCGAATCCGCCCCCGTGATCCGCGAATCCGGCGGCGACCGCTCGGCCGTCACCGGCGGCACGCAGGTGCTCTCGGACTGGATCCGCGTCCGCATCACCGCCGCGGCCGGCTCGACCTTCATCGACCGCATGATCGCGCTGGTCGAAGGCGCCGAGCGCCAGAAGACCCCGAACGAGATCGCGCTCAACATCCTGCTCGCCGGCATGACGCTGATCTTCGTGCTCGCCACCGTGACGATCCCGAGCTTCGCCACCTATGCCGGCGGCTATATCCCGGTCGTCGTGCTGGTCGCGCTGTTCGTCACGCTGATCCCGACGACGATCGGCGCGCTGCTCTCGGCCATCGGCATCGCCGGCATGGACCGTCTGGTGCGCTTCAACGTGCTCGCCATGTCCGGCCGCGCCGTCGAGGCCGCCGGCGACGTCGATACGCTCCTCCTCGACAAGACCGGCACGATCACGCTCGGCAACCGCCAGGCGACCGAGTTCCGCCCCGTGCGCGGCGTCGGCGAGCAGGAGCTGGCCGATGCCGCCCAGATCGCCTCGCTCGCCGACGAGACGCCGGAAGGCCGCTCGATCGTCGTGCTCGCCAAGGAGAAATACGCCATCCGCGCCCGCGACATGGGCTCCCTGCACGCGACCTTCGTGCCCTTCACCGCGCAGAGTCGGATGAGCGGCGTCGATCTCGAGGGCTCGCAGATCCGCAAGGGCGCGGTCGATGCCGTGCTGAAATATGTCGAGGGCGCCAGCGCCAAATCCACGCCCGAGACGGTGCGCGAGATCCAGGCCATCGCTGCCGAGGTGTCGAAGGCCGGCGGCACGCCGCTTGCGGTCGCCCGCGACGGCCGCCTGCTCGGCATCGTCCATCTCAAGGACATCGTGAAGGGCGGCATCCGCGAGCGCTTCACGGAACTCCGCCGCATGGGCATCCGCACGGTGATGATCACCGGCGACAACCCGATGACCGCCGCAGCGATCGCGGCCGAGGCCGGGGTCGACGATTTCCTCGCCCAGGCCACGCCCGAGAACAAGCTCGCCCTGATCCGCGAGGAACAGGCCAAGGGCAAGCTCGTCGCCATGTGCGGCGACGGCACCAACGACGCCCCGGCGCTAGCTCAAGCGGACGTTGGCGTCGCCATGAACACCGGCACGGTCGCAGCCCGCGAAGCCGGCAACATGGTCGATCTCGATAGCGACCCGACCAAGCTCATCGAGATCGTCGAGATCGGCAAGCAGCTGCTGATGACGCGCGGCGCGCTGACGACCTTCTCGATCGCCAACGACGTCGCCAAGTATTTCGCGATCATCCCCGCGATGTTCCTGGCCTTCTACCCGCAGCTCGGCGCGCTCAACATCATGGGGCTTCAGACGCCGCAGAGCGCCATCCTCTCGGCAATCATCTTCAACGCGCTGATCATCGTCGCGCTGATTCCGCTCGCGCTGAAGGGCGTGAAGTACCGCGCGGTCGGCGCCGGCGCTCTCCTCAGCCGCAACCTCACCGTCTACGGGCTCGGCGGCCTCGTCGTCCCCTTCATCGGCATCAAGGCCATCGACATGGCCATCACTGCCCTCGGCCTCGTCTAAGGAGCCGCAGACATGCTCAAGCAGATCCGCCCCGCCCTCGTGATGATCGTCGCGCTGACCGCCATCACCGGCCTCGCCTACCCGCTCGCCATGACCGGCATCGCCCAAGCCGTGTTTCCGCGCCAGGCCAATGGCAGCCTGATCGAGAAGGATGGCAAGATCATCGGCTCCAGCCTGATCGGCCAGAACTTCACCAGCGAACGCTATTTCCACGGCCGCCCCTCGGCGACGGTGGGAACCGACCCGAACGACAGCACGAAGACCGTGGACGCGCCCTATAACGCGGCCAATTCCAGCGGCTCCAATCTCGGCCCGACCAACCAGAAGCTGGTCGATCGGATCAAGGCCGAGACCGAGAAGCTCAAGGCCGAGAACCCGGATGCGCCGGTGCCGATGGAACTGGTGACCGCCTCTGGCAGCGGGCTCGACCCGCATATCTCGCCCGAGGCCGCCTATTTCCAGATCGCGCGTGTCGCCAAGGCCCGCAATGCCGACCCGGCGACGCTGAAAGCGCTGGTCGATACCCATGTCGAGCGGCGCAAGCTCGGCTTCATCGGCGAGCCCGTCGTCAACGTGCTCGCGCTGAACCTTGCTCTCGACGGCGCCGCCCAGCGCTGACACAAAGGCCCCGGCGGCGCGCGAGGCGCCGCCGTTTTCCCCTTGCGGACCCACATGACCATCGCCGACAGCCATCGCGAGACGAGAGGCAGGCCCTCACCAGAGGCGCTCCTCGCCAGCGCCCAGCGCGAAGGGCGCGGGCGCCTGAATATCTTCCTCGGCGCGGCGCCGGGCGTCGGCAAGACCTATGAGATGCTGACCTCCGGCCGCGCCCGCCGGGCGGAAGGGATCGATGTCGTGATCGGCGTCGTCGAGACCCATGGCCGCAGCGAGACGAAAAGCTTGGTCGACGGTTTCGAGATCGTCCCGCGCCGGCTCGTCGACTACAAGGGCCGCGCGCTCGACGAGATGGACCTGGACGCGATCCTGGCGCGGCGCCCGGCCCTCGTCCTCGTCGACGAACTCGCCCATACCAATGCGCCCGGCAGCCGCCATCCCAAGCGCTATCTCGATGTCGAGGAATTGCTGTCGCGCGGCATCGACGTCTACACCACGCTCAACATCCAGCATGTTGAGAGCCTGAACGACGTCGTCGCCCAGATCACCCGCATCCGCGTCCGCGAGACCGTGCCGGATTCGATCGTCGACCGCGCCGACGATATCGAGATCATCGACCTGACACCAGCCGACCTGATCAAGCGGCTCGAAGAGGGCAAGGTCTATCTCGGCAAGACCGCCAAGCGCGCCGTCGCGAACTATTTCTCGTCGGGCAACCTGACGGCCCTGCGCGAGCTGGCGCTGCGCCGTACCGCGCAGCGGGTCGACGACCAGCTGCTCAGCCATATGCAGGAACACGCGATCTCCGGCCCCTGGGCGGCGGGCGAGCGCATCCTGGTCTGCATCGACGACAGCGTCGGGGGGCCTGCCCTCATCCGCCATGCCAAGCGGCAGGCCGACCGGCTGCGCGCGCCCTGGAGCGCGCTTTATGTCGAGACGCCTCAGGCCGCGGCCTTGCCCGAGGCCGCGAAGACTCGCATCGCCAATGCGCTCCGGCTTGCGGCACAGCTTGGCGCCGAGGCGATCACCCTGCCCGGACAGGACGTCGCTGGCGAGATCCTGCGCCATGCCGCCGCCGGCAACGTCACCCAGATCATCGTCGGCAAACCGGCCAAGCCGCGCTGGCGCGAATGGCTGAGGCCTTCCGTCTCGCATGAATTGATCAGCCGGACCGGCGATATCGGCGTGCATGTCGTCGCCTTGCGCGAGCAGCCGCCGGAGGCGGATGCCGGCGTCTCGGCCATCGGCAAGCCCGGCTTTGCGCCTAAGCCCTATCTCGCGGCAGCGGCCTATGTCGCGGCCGCGCTCGGCGCAGCCGAACTGCTCAGCCAGATCATGGATCTGCGCAATATCGCGCTGGTCTTCCTCACCGCCGTGCTTGCTTCAGCCGTGACCGCCGGGCTGGGTCCAGCCCTCTTCGCTTCGCTGCTGAGTGCGCTCGCACTGAACTTCTTCTTCATCCCACCGCTCTACACGCTGACGATCGCCGATCCCGAAAATGTCGTCGCGCTCGGCTTCTTCCTGCTCGTCGCGCTGATCGCCTCGAACCTGACGGCCCGCGTCCAACGTCAGGCCAATGCCGCCCGTCAGCGCGTCCGCACCACCGAGGACCTCTATCTCTTCTCGAAGAAGCTCGCCGGCACCGGCACGCTCGACGACGTTCTCTGGGCCAGCGCCTTCCAGATCGCCTCGATGCTGCGCCTGCGCGTCGTCATCCTGATGCCCGAGGACGGAACGATCGCGGTGCGCGCCGGCTATCCGCCCGACGATACGCTGGTCGATGCCGATATCGCCGCCGCGCGCTGGGCCTGGGAGCATGATCGCCCGGCCGGGCGTGGCGCCGATACCCTCCCTGGGGCCAAGCGGCTCTACTTGCCCCTGCGCACCGGGCGCACCGCCATCGGCGTGATCGGCCTCGACGACGACAAGGAAGGCCCTCTGCTGACGCCGGAACAGCAGCGCCTGCTCGATGCGCTGGCCGACCAGGCTGCGGTGGCCATCGAGCGCATCCAGCTCGTCGCCGATGTCGACCGTGCCAAGCTCGCGGCCGAGGCCGACCGCCTGCGCTCGGCGCTGCTGACCTCGATCTCGCATGACCTGAAGACGCCGCTGGCCTCGATCATGGGCGCGGCCGGCACCTTGCGCGACTATCGCAACGCCCTGCCTGAGGACGACCGCACGGCCCTGCTCGCGACCGTGATCGACGAATCCGAGCGCCTCAACCGCTTCATCGCCAATCTCCTCGACATGACCCGGATCGAATCCGGCGCGATGGAGCCGAATGCGGCTTTGGTCGATGTCGCCGACGTGGTCGGCAGCGCTTTGCGCCGCGCCAGCAAGATCACCGCCGGCCACCACGTCGAAACCGCACTGCCCGGCGACCTGCCGATGCTCAGGCTCGACCCCGTCCTGTTCGAGCAGGTGCTGTTCAACCTGCTCGACAATGCCGCGAAATATGCGCCCACCGGCAGCGCCATTGCCATCCGCGCCCGGCAGGACGGCCGCGAGGTGCTGGTGACGGTGACCGATGAGGGCCCGGGCCTGCCGCCCGCCGATCTCGAACGCGTCTTCGACAGCTTCTACCGCGTCAGGAAGGGCGACCAAGTTCGCGCCGGAACCGGCCTCGGCCTCGCCATCTGCCGCGGCTTCGTCGAGGCGATGGGTGGCACGATCACGGCGGCCAACCGGGCCGATCACAGCGGCGCAATCTTCACCATCCGCATGCCGGCCGACGCCCAGCCCAACCAAGTGGAACCGCAGACATGACGGCAACGGATATCAAGGTGCTGGTCGTGGACGACGAGCCGGCGATCCGCCGCCTGCTCCGCGTCGGACTCTCGACCGAGGGCTACGCCATCCGCGAGGCCGCGACGGCGCGCGAGGCGATCGAACGCATAGCCGAGGACTTGCCCGATCTCGTCATCCTCGATCTCGGCCTGCCGGATGTGTCCGGGCAGGAGCTTCTGCAGAAATGGCGCGCCGAGGCGCTCACCCTACCGATCGTCATCCTATCGAGTCGCACCGACGAGGCCGGCATCGTCGCGGCTCTCGAAAACGGCGCCGACGACTATGTCACCAAACCCTTCGGCATGAAGGAACTGGCGGCGCGCCTGCGCGTCGCCCTGCGCCACAAGCTCCAGCAGCAGGGCGAGAAGCCGATCTTCCAGACCGGCGAACTCTCGGTCGACCTCGTCAAGCGCATCGTCAGGCTGGGAGAGCAGGAGGTGAAGCTCTCGCCCAAGGAATACGACATCCTGCGCATCCTCGTGCAGCATGCCGGCAAGGTGCTGACGCATCAGTTCCTGATGAAGCAGGTCTGGGGCGCCTCGGCCGATGTGCAGTACCTGCGCGTCTATGTCCGGCAGCTCCGCCAGAAGATCGAGCGCATCCCCGACCAGCCGCAATACATCACCACCGAGACCGGCGTCGGCTACCGCCTGCGCGAAGCCGAATGAGTCCTGCCCCAAGGCAGAAGTCCGACCCATGATTCCAGCAGACATCATCCGCCCGCGCTCCATCGTCCGGCTGGCAGCGGCAACCAAGCCCGCCCTCTTCCGCACCCTCGCGAAAAAGGCGGCCGAGCAACTAGCCTTGCCCGAGGCCGCGATCCTCGACGCACTGAACCGCCGCGAAGCGCTCGGCTCCACCGGCGTCGGCGACGGGCTGGCGATGCCGCATGCGCCTGTCGAAGGTCTCGCCGAGCCCTTCGGCCTGCTGGCGCGGCTAGAGAAACCCGTCGCCTATGAAGCGATCGACGGCGCGCCGGTCGATCTCGTCTGCCTGGTGCTGACGCCGGTGAACGGCGGCAAGGGCCGCATCGACGCGCTGGCCTGCATCGCCAAGCGCTTGCGCCCGGCCGAGATCCGCAACCGCATCCGCAACGCCGCGGGCGGCGAGGATATCTACGCGCTGCTGCTCGACGAGAGCTGATCGGCCTTGGCCGGGATCGGCAGCGGCACGGCCGGCAGGATCGTCGGTTTGCAATTGCCGCCGCGCGACAGGATGAACTCGTCGCGGGCGAACAGCTCCGCCAGCCAGTCGACGAAGACGCGCACCTTGTTGCTGAGATGACGGTTCGGCGGATAGACGATGTGCAGCGGCTTCGGCGCCGTGCACCAGTCCATGAGCAGCGGCACGAGGCGACCGTCAGCGATCGGCACCCGGGCCATGAAGGTCGGCAATTGCATGATGCCGTGGCTGGCGAGCCCGGCGGCGAGATAGCCCATGCCGTCATTGAGCGCGATCGTGTGGCGCCCGCTGACCTCGATCGTCTCACTGAGGCTCTGGTAGACCAGCGGCAGCACCCGGCCGCCGAGCGCCGGCCGGTAGGCGACGATCTGGTGCCCGTCCTCGATATCGCGCGGATGGACTGGCGTGCCGAAGCGCGCGAGATAGTCCGGCGTCGCGCAGGTGATGAGCTGCATCTCGCCGATCCGCCTTGCGATCAGACTCTGGTCGACGATCTCGCCGGCCCGCACCGCGCAATCGAGATTCTCGCCGATCAGGTCGGCCGGCCGGTCGCTCAGGCCGAGATCGAGCTGGATATCGGGATAGCGCGCCTGGAATTCGTGAAGCGCCGGGATAATCACCGAGACCGCGAGAGACGAGCTGCAATCGACCCTGAGACGCCCGCTCGGCCGCGCCTGTGCGAGCGTGAGACTGGCATCGAGCTCCGAAAGCTCGTCGAGCAGACGCAGCGCCCGCTCGTAATAGGCCGCACCGTCCATGGTCACGGTCACGCGCCGCGTCGTCCGGTTCAGCAGCTTGGCGCGCAGATGCGCCTCAAGCTGCTGGATCAGCTTGGTGACAGTCGGCTTCGGCATGTCCAGGAGATCGGCGGCACGCGTGAAGGTCCCGGTCTCGACGACCCGCACGAAGGCCCGCATCGCGGCGAGCTGGTCCATAAGTCCTCAAATTGTTTCTGTATGTGAATAATGAATAAGCCAATAGCGCATTTATTCCGGAAAGCCGATTCACTATCTCGTGGTGCAACGCAACAGCGAGGGTCGAGTCCATGCCCGCGATCGCCGCGCAGAAACTGCAACCGGTCCTCTCCGTATTCTGGCGGGAGGAAACCCTGAGCGCCCGTGGAGAGACCTTCACCGGCCGGCTCTACGTTCCCGCCGAGGTCCCGGACAATGCCGGGCTCGTGCTGCATCTGCATGGCGGCCACTTCAACAGCGGCTCGCCGGCGCAGGGGCAGGCCGTCGCCACGGCCCTGACAGAGGCCGGCGCGGTCGTGTTCTCGCTCTCCTATCCGCTCGCGCCGGTACAGCGCTTCCCCGAGACGCTGGAGCGCATCTATGCAGCGCTCGAGGCTCTTGCCAGGGGGCGCAATCGCTGGGCAACGCGCGGCGCGCCGCTCTACATCGCCGGTGAGGAAGCCGGCGGCAATCTCGCCGCTGCACTCGCCATGATGGCGCGTGATCGCGGTGGCCCGGCGCTGGCCGGACAGATCCTGTTCTCGCCGATGCTCGACGCCTGCCTCGGCACGGCCTCGCTACGCGACGTGCAGGCCGGCCCGGTCGGCTGCCGCTGGGCCGATGGCTGGGCCGATTATCTCGGCACGCCCGAGCGCGCCGCCCACCCCTACGCCGCCCCGCTTCAGGCGACGCGCCTCGCCGGCCTGCCCCCGGCCCTGCTGATCAGCGGCCAGGATGACCCGATGCGTGACGAAGCCGCGCAATACGCTGATCGCCTCGGCCAGGCCGGCATCGCCGTCCGCCATGTCGAGTTCAGCGCGCCGACGCGCTGGCCGCAGGCCTATGCGGACGCGGCGGAGGAAGGTTCCTGTCTCTGCAAGAGCTGCGGCGAGATCGCCGCCTTCTATGAACGGACCGCGCCCTCCTAGCGCTCTCCCTCTTTCGAACACCCCAAGCATTTCCAAGGAAGGACCGACCCCATGATTCCGGGAACGAACCGTCGCGGCCTTTTGGCCGGCCTCACTGCCTCCGTCGCGCTGACCGCCATCACGGTCTTCTCCCTCTCCGGCACCCGCGCGCAGGGCGACACCGCCCCTGCCGCCCCGCCGGCCGTCCCCGTCTCCGTCGCGACCGTCGAGGCGCGCGAGGTCGTGCCCTGGGCCGAGTTCTCCGGCCGGCTGGAGGCGATCGAGCGCGTCGAATTGCGCTCACGCGTCGCTGGCGTGGTCGAGGCCGTGCATTTCCGCGAGGGCAACCTCGTGAAGCAGGGCGAGCTGCTCGTCAGCATCGACCAGGCGCCTTATCTCGCCGATCTCCAGCGGGCCGAGGCACAGGTACAGGGCGCGAAGGCGCGGGTGGCGCTCGCCGAGAGCGAGAACGAGCGCGGCCAGCAATTGCTGGCGACCCGCAACCTCTCCCAGCGCGACGTCGATACCCGCGTCAACAATCTGCGGGAGGCGCAGGCGAACCTTCAGGCCGCCGAGGCCGCCCGCCGCACGGCGCAGCTCAACCTCGACTACACCCAGATCCGCGCGCCGATCAGCGGCCGCATCGGCCGGCTCGACGTCACGATCGGTAACCTGATCGCGGCCGGCGGGCAGGTCCTGACCTCGCTGCTCTCGGTCGATCCGATCTACGCCGCCTTCAATGCCGACGAGCGCAGCGTGCTCGATGCGCTCGCCTCGCTGCCGGACGGTTCGCGGGCGCTGGAGCAGATCCCGGTCAGGCTCACCACCGCGACGGCGCAGGCCGCGCAGTTCACGGGCAAGCTGCACTTCGTCGATAACGGCATTGACGGCGCCAGCGGCACGGTCAGGGTCCGCGCCAAGCTCGACAATCCGGACGGCAAGCTGATGCCCGGCCAGTTCGTCCGGGTCCAGCTCGGGCAGGCCAAGGCCGAGCAGCAGCTCGTCATCAACGAGCGCGCGGTCGGCACCGACCAGAACAAGAAGTTCGTCTTCGTCGTCGGCGACGACGCCAAGGCGGCCTGGCGCGAGGTCTCGCTCGGCGCGGCCCATGACGGCCTGCGCGTCGTCAATGCCGGCCTGAAGCCCGGCGAGCGCATCGTCGTCAACGGCCTCCAGCGCGTCCGCCCCGGCGCGACCGTCGCGCCCGAGCCGGTGCCGATGGCGCAGAAGAGCGAACTGAAGAAGCCCGCGACCGAGCTCGCGCAACGCTGACCGACATGACCCGCCACGGATGCCGCAAGGGCGGGTCCGTGGCCGCAGGTCCAATAAGCCGCTCGAAAGGGGGCGCCCCATGAACCTCTCGAAATTCTTCATCGACCGGCCGATCTTCGCGGCGGTCCTCTCTGTTCTCATCTTCCTGGCAGGGCTGCTCTCGATCAGGGCCCTGCCGATCTCGGAATATCCGGAAGTTGTCCCGCCGACGGTCGTCGTGCGGGCGCAATATCCGGGTGCCAGCCCGCGCGTGATCGCCGAGACGGTGGCGACGCCGATCGAGGAGCAGATCAACGGCGTCGAAGGCATGCTCTACATGTCGAGCCAGGCGACGACGGACGGCGTCATGACGCTCAACGTCACCTTCCGCTTGGGCACCGACCCGGACAAGGCCCAGCAGCTCGTGCAGAACCGCGTCAGCCAGGCCGAGCCGAGGCTGCCGGAAGAGGTGCGCCGGCTCGGCGTCACCACGGTCAAGAGCTCGCCCGATCTGACGATGGTGGTGCATATCACCTCGCCGAACGGCCGCTACGACATGACCTATCTGCGCAATTACGCGGTGCTCAACGTCAAGGACCGGCTCGCCCGCATCGACGGCGTCGGCCAGGTCCAGCTCTTCGGTTCCGGCGACTACTCGATGCGTGTCTGGCTCGACCCGCAGAAGGTCGCGGAGCACGGGCTGTCGCCCGGCGACGTCGTGCGCGAGATCCGCGCCCAGAACGTCCAGGCAGCGGCCGGTGTCATCGGCGCCTCGCCGAACGCGCCCGGCCTCGACCTGCAGCTTTCGGTGAACGCGCAAGGACGCCTCCAGAACGAGGAGCAGTTCGGCGAGATCATCGTCAAGACCGCTGCCGACGGCGCGGTCGTCCGGCTGAAGGACGTCTCCCGCATTGAGCTCGGTGCGGCCGACTATGCGCTGCGCTCGCTGCTCAACGGCAAGTCGGCCGTCGCCGTGCCGGTCTTCCAGGCGCCGGGCTCGAACGCCATCGCGATCGCCGACCGCGTCCAGGAGACGATGCGCGAGATCAAGCAGAACATGCCGGAAGGCGTGGACTATTCGATCGTCTACGACACCACCCAGTTCGTGCGCGCTTCGATCAAGGCGGTGATCTCGACCCTGCTGGAGGCGGTGGCGCTCGTCGTGCTCGTCGTCATCGTCTTCCTGCAGACTTGGCGCGCCTCGATCATCCCGCTCGTCGCCGTGCCGGTCTCGGTCGTCGGCACCTTCGCAGTGATGTATCTCCTGGGCTTCTCGATCAATGCGCTCAGCCTGTTCGGGCTGGTGCTCGCCATCGGCATCGTCGTCGACGATGCGATCGTCGTCGTCGAGAATGTCGAGCGCAATATCGAGAACGGCCTTTCGCCGCGCGAGGCGACCTACAAGGCGATGCGCGAGGTTTCCGGCCCGATCATCGCGATCGCGCTGGTGCTGGTCGCGGTCTTCGTGCCGCTGGCCTTCATCTCCGGCCTGACCGGCCAGTTCTACCGCCAGTTCGCGCTGACCATCGCGATCTCGACGGTGATCTCGGCGATCAACTCGCTGACGCTGTCGCCGGCGCTCGCCGCGCTCCTGCTCAAGGGCCATCACGCTCCCAAGGACGCGCTGACCCGCTTCATGGACAAGCTGTTCGGCTGGTTCTTCCGCGCCTTCAACCGCTTCTTCCATCGCTCGTCCGAGGCCTATGGCGGCGGCGTGCGCCGGGTGATCTCGCATCGCGCCGTGATGCTGGCGGTCTATGTCGTGCTACTCGGCGCGACCGGCGTGCTGTTCAAGGCGGTGCCCTCGGGCTTCGTCCCCGGACAGGACAAGCAATATCTCGTCGGCTTCGCGCAGTTGCCGGATGCCGCGACCCTCGACCGCACGGAGGATGTCATCCGCCGCATGGACGAGATCGCGCTGAAGCATCCGGGCGTCGAGAACGCCATCTCCTTCCCCGGCCTCTCGATCAACGGTTTCACCAACTCGTCGAATTCCGGCATCGTCTTCGTCGGCCTGAAGCCCTTCGACCAGCGCGAGGATCCTTCCTTGAGCGGCAACGCCATCGCTGCCGATCTCAACAAGCAGTTCGGCGGCATCAAGGAAGCCTTCATCGCGATGTTCCCGCCGCCGCCCGTGCAGGGTCTCGGCACGATCGGCGGCTTCAAGCTGCAGATCGAGGATCGCGCCGGCCTGGGCTATGCCGCGCTGGACGAGGCGACCAAGGCCTTCATGGCCAAGGCCGCGCAGGCGCCGGAGATCGCCGGCATGTTCTCGAGCTTCCAGGTCAACGTCCCGCAGCTCTATGCCGATATCGACCGCACCAAGGCGCGCCAGCTCGGCGTGCCCGTGACGGAGGTGTTCGACACGCTGCAGACCTATCTCGGCTCGACCTATGTCAACGACTTCAACCGCTTCGGCCGCACCTACACCGTGCGCGTCCAGGCCGATGCACCCTTCCGCGCCCAGCCCGAGCATATCGGCCAGCTCAAGGTGCGCTCGACGTCCGGCGAGATGATCCCGCTCAGCGCCGTGCTCAACGTCCGCACAGATTCCGGCCCCGAACGCGCCATGCGCTATAACGGCTTCCTCTCGGCCGACATCAATGCCGGCGCAGCTCCGGACTTCTCCTCGGGACAGGCGCAGGAGGCGGTGGAGCGCATCGCGAAGGAGACGCTGCCCAAGGGTTTTGCCTTCGAATGGACCGAGCTGACCTATCAGGAGATCCTCGCCGGCAACTCGGCAGTGATCGTGTTCCCGGTGGCGATCCTTCTGGTCTTCCTGGTGCTGGCGGCCCAGTACGAGAGCATGACCCTGCCGATCGCGATCCTGCTGATCATCCCGATGGGCCTGCTGGCGGCGCTGACCGGCGTCTGGCTCTCGGGTGGAGACAACAACGTCTTCACCCAGATCGGCCTCGTGGTGTTGGTCGGGTTATCCGCCAAGAACGCCATCCTGATCGTCGAATTCGCTAGGGAACTCGAATTCGAGGGCAGGACGCCGGTCGAGGCCGCAATCGAAGCCAGCCGCCTGCGCCTGCGTCCGATCCTGATGACCTCGCTCGCCTTCGTGATGGGTGTGGTCCCGCTGGTGATCTCGACCGGGGCCGGCGCCGAGATGCGGCAGGCGATGGGCATCGCGGTCTTCGCCGGCATGATCGGTGTCACCGCCTTCGGCATCTTCCTGACGCCGGTCTTCTACGTGCTGATGCGGAAGCTCGCGGGCAACCGCCCGCTCGCCCGGCACGATATCGAGCAGCCGGTCTTGCAGGCTGCCGAGTAAGCAAGAGAGGAAACCGCCTCCGGCCACAACGCCGGGGGCGGTTTCATTTCCGCCGCCCTATCGATAGCGCCGCTGCACGGTGAGATGGGCGATCATGGTCAGCAGGATCGTCGCGGTCATCAGGATAAACGAGATCGCGCCGCCGAAGGGCCAGTTGTTCTGCTGCGCGAACTGACCATAGACCAGCGGCCCCATCATCTGGAATTTCGGTCCGCCCAGCAGCACCGGCGTGGCATAGGCGTTCATCGCCAGGATGAAGGTCAGGATCGTGCCGGCGAGGATACCCGGCAGCGCCAGCGGCCAGAGCACGCGGCGGAACATCGCCGCAGGGCCGGCGCCGAGGCTGAAGGCAGCCTCCTCGACATTGCGCGGAATGCCCTCGATCACGCTCTGTAGCGTCAGCACCATGAAGGGCAGATTGACCGCGATGATGCCGATCAGCACGGCATTCTCGGTATACATGATCTCCAGCGGCTGATCGATCAGGCCAAGCCCCATCAGCGAGGCATTGAACGCCCCCTTGCTGCCGAAGAGCGTCATCCAGCCGGCAGCGCGCACCGCGTTGCCGACGAAGAGCGGCAGCACCACCGCGATGACCATCAGGTTCTTGAAGCGGCTTTGCGTGCGCGCCAGCACATAGGCGAGCGGGAAGCCCATGATCAGGCAGGCCAGCGTACAGATCACCGCAACGCGGACCGTGCGGGCGAGCACGTTGAGATAATAGGCGTCGGTGAAGAACTTGACGTAATTCTCGATCACCAGCGCATCGACCATGAACTGGCCGGGCACGAACTTGTTGAGCGAGTAGCGGAACAGGATCGCGAGCGGCCCGATCAGCATGAGCGCGACGAAGAGCGTCGCCGGCACGACGAGCAGGCCGGCGAGTCTGGTGCGGGCGCCGGCGACGGCTTCGGGAGCGGAAACACTCATAACCAACTCCTGTCATTCCGGGACATGCCGAAGGCATGAACCCGGAACCCACGACCGGGCGAGCGATCGCGGTTGTCGAAAATACAGGCCTCGCCCAGTCGTGGGTTCCGGGTTCGCTCCTGCGGAGCGCCCCGGAATGACAAAGGGGGCATCAGCCCTTGAAGACCTTGTCCCACCATTCCTTCATCGCCGCGTCGTTCTTGGCGAGGAAGGCGTAGTCGAGATCCTTGAGGGTCTTCTCCTCCTCGGGCGTGAAGCCGATGCGCTTGTGCAGCGCCGGATCGACATTGAGGCCGGTGACGGTGCCGTTATAGCCCATGTCGACGGCGAAGGCCTCCTGCGGCGCCTTGGCCAGCATCGCGTCCATATAGGCGTAGGCATTGTCCTTGTTCGGCGCGTTCTTCTGGATCACGAAGCCCGAGACATAGGTCGGGATGCCCTCGATCGGCGAGACCGCCTCGCAGGGGATGCCGGCATTCTGCCACTGCACGACGCGCGCCTTCCAGATCGCGCTGATGCCGACTTCCTCGTTCTTCATCGCTTGGGCGAAGGCCTCGTTGGTCGGATAGACGCGCGCGCCGGCCTTCTTGACCGCGAGCAGGACTTCCTTGGCCTTCTCGATGTCGTTCATGTCCTTGCCGCCGGTCGCGGCCATCGAGGCCGCGATGAAGATCGACTGGTACTGGATGTCGATGAAGCCGATCTTCGAGCCCCATTTCGGGTCGAGCCAGTCCTTGAAGCCCTTCGGCGCCGGCGAGATGATCTTGGGATTGTAAATGACGACGTTGCCCGAATAGATGTGCCCCATGCCATAGGGGTACTTCATCGTCGGCAGCAGGTTCTTGGCGTTGGGCAGCTTGGAATAATCGATCTGTTCCAAGACGCCGGCCTCGTTCATCTCGAACATGTTGGCGGCGGAGAGGCCCTGGATATCGACGGTTCCGCGCGGCAGGCGGCGTTCGGCGACCATCTTGGCGCGGCGCGGCGCGTCGCCGGCCTGATCCTGCACCACTTCAAGCCCCTTGGGCTTGAGGATCGGGTCCTCGATGTTCTTGGTCAGCAGCCTGGCATAGTCGCCACCCCAGGTGCCGACGACGACGCGGCCGCCGGATTGGGCGAAAGCCGGCATGCCGGTCGCGGTGGCGAGCGCGGCTGCGCCTACGCCCTTCAGAAGATCCCGCCTGTCGAATGAAGCCATGGTATTCCCCTCGTTTCTGGACGCCGGATGAGCCTTCAGGCTCCTTGCGGATAGACGAGCCCGGCGCTTTCGGCCCAGCCTATCGTGATGCTCTCGCCGACATGCGGCTCGGCGAACCCGACCTTGTTCGGGATCTGCAGGAGCATGCGGTCCTGCTCGTTGAGCGCGACCTGCACGTCGAGCAGCGCGCCGAGATAGGAGGCATGCTCGACCCGCGCCGGAAAGCGGTTGGGTAACCCATCCGCCTCAGCCCCGACCGCGATCCGCTCGGGCCTGAGCGCCAGCGTCGCCGGTCCGGGCGCGGCAGCGGCGATGCAGGCGATGTCGAGCCCACCGCCCGTGCGGAAGCGCCCCTGCCCCGTCACCTGCCCTTCGATGAAGGCGCTGCGCCCGATGAAGCCGGCGACGAACCGGTCGGCCGGTTTCTCGTAGAGCTCGCGCTGGGTACCAATCTGGCGCACCTGCCCCTTTTCCATGACGACGAGGCGGTCCGCCATCGTCAGCGCCTCCTCCTGGTCATGGGTCACCATGATCGTGGTGAGGCCGAGCTTCTGCTGCAATTCGCGGATCTCGATCCGGACTTCGAGCCTGAGCTTGGCGTCGAGATTGGACAGCGGCTCGTCGAGCAGCAGCACCTTCGGCTCCATCGCCAGCGCGCGGGCGAGCGCGACGCGCTGCTGCTGGCCGCCGGAGAGCTGGCGCGGATAGCGCTCGTCGAAGCCGCCGAGCCGGACAAGCCTGAGCGCCTCGGCGACGCGCGGGCCGCGCTCGGCCTGCGGCACCTTGTGCATCTCCAGTCCGAAGGCGACGTTCTGCGCGACGGTCATATGCGGGAACAGCGCATAGCTCTGGAAGACCAGCCCGCAATGGCGCTTCCACGGCGGCAGGTTGGTGACGTCCTGCTCGCCGATCGTGATCGCCCCGGAGGTCGGCGCGATGAAGCCGGCGACCATGCGCAGGGTCGTGGTCTTGCCGCAGCCGGAGGGGCCGAGTAGCACGAGGAATTCGCCTTCGGCGACCGCGATGTCGACATCGTCGACAACCGTCAGCGCGCCGTAGGTCTTCTTCAGATGCGAGATCGAGAGACGTGCCACGTTAGTATCTCGCCATCCGTTCACACCACCCGGCTCAGTTTGACATAGCGATCGGTCACGACCATCGCGACGCAGATCAGGACGATCTGGATCAGGGATGCCGCCGCCACCGTCGGATCGATCTTCCATTCGAGATACTGGAGGATCGCGATCGGCAGCGTCGTCCGCCCCGGCCCGACCAGGAACAGGCTCATCTCGAGATTGCCGAACGAGGTCACGAAGCCGAACAGAGAGGCCGCGACGATGCCGGGCCGGATGCTCGGCAGCGTCACCCTCCAGAAGGTGGTGACCGGGCCGGCGCCCAGATTCTGCGCGGCCTCCTCGATCGAGCGGTCGAAGCCCGCGAGGCTCGCCGTCACAAGCCGGACCACCCAGGGGATCACGACGAGCGTATGCGCGGCGACGAGACCCGCGAGCGAGCCCATCACCGGCCATTGCGTGGCGATCTCGACCTCGATCTGGAAGACATAGGTCGCAGTGCCCAGCACGATGCCGGGCATCACCAGCGGCAAGAGCAGGAGCGTGCTGATGCCACCGCCCAGCGGGATGCGGTGGCGCACCAGCGCCAGGCTCGCCGGCACCCCCAGCAGAAGGCCGATCAGCGTCGATGCAATGGCGACCTGAAGGCTCAGCGTGAAGCCGTCGATGAAGGACTTGTTGTTCGCCGCCCCGGCGAACCATTTCAGCGAGTAGCCTTCGGGCGGAAAGGACGGGATCTCCTGCCGGAAGAAGGCGAGCCAAGTCACGAAGATCAACGGGAGCAGGATGAAGCCGAGCGAAAGCGCGGCTGCACCGTTCAGGGCGTAGCGCCCGAATCGCTGCGAACCGGCGCTCACCCGGCGTTTTCCCGATGGCAGGCCGCTCCCGCTGCCTGCCGCTTGCTGTTCACTACGAAAACCAAAACCGTCCCCTCTTTTGTCAGACAGTTTGCGACGCCACTTACAAACAGTGAAGCCTGCATTTCCATCATGCGCCGGCTGGCGCTTCGGCAGGACTCAGTGCAGCGTGTTCTTGTGGAAGGCGCCGCCCTTCATGATCGCCGCCAGGTGCTTGCCCTGCTCCTGGAACAGCGCGAGGTCCTTCAGCGGGTCGCCATCGACGAGGATCAGATCGGCGAAGGCGCCGGTCTGAACCGTGCCGAGCTTGCCTTCCATGCGCAGGATCTGGGCACCGACCGTGGTCGCCGAGCGAATGATCTCCAAGGGCGAGAGCACCTCGCGGCGCAGCAGGAACTCACGCGACTGCTCGCTCTGCAACTGGCCGAGCAGGTCCGAGCCATAGGCGACCGGCACGCCGGCGCGCTTGCAGATTTCGAGGGAGCGCAGGCCGCCATCGATGACGAGATCGTTCTTGGCTAGCATGTCGCCGGTCATGCCGAACTCGGCCGCCCGCTCCTTCATCGCGTAATAGGCGACGAGATTGGCGGTGAGGAACATGTTGTTCTCCGCCATCAGCTTGGCCGAGGCCTCGTCGATCAGGTTGCCGTGCTCGATCGCGCGCACGCCGCATTGAGCCGCCCGCGTGATCGCCTCCGGCGTATAGGCGTGGGCGCAGACATAGCGGCCGAAGGCCTTCGCCTCCTCGACGGCGGCCTTCACCTCGTCGACGCTGAACTGCATCGAATCCAGGGGATCGTAGGGGCTGGCGACGCCGCCGGACATCATGATCTTGATATGGTCGGCACCGAGCCGCATCTGCTCGCGCACCGATTTGCGCACCGAGGAGACGCCGTCGGAGACGTTCATCGTATAGGCCATGGCGTTGCAGCAATGGCAGCGCGCGCCGAAATCGGTGCGCCGGCGCGGGTCGCTATGGCCACCGGTCGGGCCGATGGCGGCGCCGGCGATGAACAGGCGGGGACCCGCGACATCGCCCTTCTCGACCGCTTCCTTGATGCCCCAGTCGGCGCCGCCGGTATCGCGCACGCTGGTGAAGCCGCGGTCGAGCATGCCCTTCATCAAGCGGACGGCGCGCGCCGTCATCAGCGTCAGCGGCATGCTCTCCATCGTCCGGATATAGACCTCGGACAGGAAGACATGGACATGGCTGTCGATCAGGCCCGGCATCAGCGTGCGGCCGCCGCAATCGACCACATCGGCCTTGGCGAGCTTCAGCGGCTTGTCGGAGAGTTCGCGGATTTTGTCGCCTTCGACGACGAGCTCGTAGCCCTGCCGGAGCTCACCGAAACCGGGTTCGAGCAAAGCGAAGTTCTTGAAATGCAGCATCGTCATCACCGCCTCCGAACATGCCTGCCGGGAAGCACCCGGCCCCAGACGTCAGCATGATATGCACGCAACATCCAACTTGTCGACAGCGCAAAAAGCGCATTTGGCGGCCCCGTACCGCCCGTCGCGCGCAGGGCGGGGGCGTCCAACGGTGAGCGGCGTTGCGCCCCTCGCGGTTGGCAGCTTCACTGCGCTCCGAACGGAGATTCGCACGCGCCATGCCGGGACCACTGGACGGGATCAAGATCGTCGACCTGACCACGGTCATCGCCGGCCCCTATGCGACGCAGACGCTCGGCGACATGGGCGCCGATGTCCTCAAGGTCGAGCCGCCGGGCGGCGACATCATGCGCGCGCCCGGTCCTGCGCGCTCGCCGGGCATGGGCGCGGCCTTCCTCAACTGCAACCGCAACAAGCGCAGCATCACCATCGACATGAAATCGGCCGAGGACCTCGCCCACCTGCGCGAACTCGTCGCCGATGCCGATATCTTCATCCACAACATGCGGATGGAGGCGGCGCGCCGGAACGGGCTCGATCCGGAGACGCTGCTCGCCCGGCATCCGCGGCTGATCTACTGCGCCATTGTCGGCTTCGGCCAGGACGGGCCCTATCGCGACCGCCCGGCCTATGACGACGTCATCCAGGCCGCTTCGGGCTGGGCCGCGCTGGCTGAGCGCAGCGGCGATGCTCCGGCCTATGCGCCCACCATCGTCGCCGACAAGACGACCGCCCTCTTCGCCGTCGGCGCGATCAATGCCGCGCTCTATCACCGGGCGGTCTCGGGGGAAGGCCAGGCGATCGAGGTTCCCATGTTCGAGGCCATGGTCTCCTTCCTCGCCGTCGAGCATCTCGGCGGCCGCAGCTTCGAGCCTGCACTCGGTCCAAGCGGTTATTCGCGCGTCCTGTCGCAGCATCGCCGGCCCTATCGCACGGCGGACGGCTTCATCGCAGCGATGCCCTATACCGCTGCGCATTGGCACGCCCTGTTCGAGGCGGCCGGTCGCGAGGACTGGGCCACGGAACCGGCGCTCAGTGACGGCGCAGCCCGCGCCGCGATGATCGACACACTCTATGAGCGGCTGGCGGAGTGCCTGCTGCATCGCCCGTCCGCCGAATGGCTGGCGATCCTCGACCGGATCGATGTCCCCTGCTCCGCGATCAATACGCTCGACGACCTGCTGGACGACCCGCACCTGAAGGCGACAGGCTTCTTCGAGACGGTCGAGCATCCCGAGGAAGGGCGGCTCGTCACGACGAAGCCACCGATTCGCTTCAGCCAGACGCCCTGCGCGATCACGAAGCAGGCGCCGAGCCGGCCGCGCTGAGCGGCAGCGCGATCACGCCCTTGCTGTAGGCGCTGCGGAATGCGAGAACGCCGGCAGTGCCAACGACGACCGGCCATGCCGGAATGGAAGCACTGTTTCTCCATTCCTCCGCTTGCAGGCCGAACGGCAAATCTGCTGTTGATTTCAAACCGATGAGACACCGTTCGCTCCTGACAGCCGCTGCATGGCCATTGCCCGATCGGGCGATCGGCAATGCCGCGCGGCTGGGTCACGGATTGTGAGGCCTCGCTTGCGCATTCTCCTGCTCAATCCCAACACCATGCCGGAGATGACGGCGCTGGTCGCGCGCGTGGTCCAGCCCTATCTGCCGGCACAGGCCGAACTCGTGCCGATCACCGGCCGTTTCGGTGCGCAGTACATCGCCAGTCGCAGCGCCGGGGTCATTGCCGCCCATGCGGCGCTCGAAGCCTTCGCCGAGCATGGCAGGGACTGCGACGGCGTCTATCTCGCCTGCTTCGGCGATCCCGGGCTGCTGGCCCTCAAGGAGATGGCTCGCATCCCGGTGATCGGCATGGCGGAGGCCAGCAGCCGTTATGCCGCGGAGAAGGCTGAGCGCTTCGCCATCGTCACGGGCGGCGAACGCTGGGGGCCGATGCTGCATGAATTCGTCGGCTCGATCGGGCTGGGCAATCGCCTCGCCGCCGTCGAGACCGTCGCGCCGACCGGCGCCGACATCGCCCGCGATCCCGATGGCTCGATCGCCATGCTCGCCGAGGCCTGCCGCCGCGTCGCCAAGCGCGACGGTGCAGGCGCGGTCATCCTCGGCGGTGCCGGCCTCGCAGGACTCGCGCCCCGCGTCCAGCCGCATGTCGACGTGCCCGTGATCTGCTCGGCCGAGGCCGGCATCCGGATGCTGCTGGCCGAGCTGGAGCAGCCTCGACCCAAGCCGCAGGAAGGCGACCTCGCCCTGCCGGCGCCGGTGGCCAGCACCGGGCTTTCGGCAGGTCTTTCCCAGTTGCTGGCTCAACCCTGAACCGATCTCGTCAGCCCTTGCCGGCGAGCGAGGTGCCGTTCAAGCCCGCGATCCAGTCCGACAGCATCGGCACGTAATCCTCGCCCTTGCCGCTGGCGACGGCGGCGGCGTAGCTGTTCTTCACGGCGTTGCCGATCGGATTGGCGACGCCGGCCTCATTGGCCACGCTCTCCAGATAGCGCACGTCCTTCAGCGCATTGGTCAGCGTGAACTTGTGGGCGTCCCTGTCGCGCTCCAGCACGTATTTCATGAAGGTCTGGTAGAAGCCGCAATCCATCCGGCTGCCCCGCAGCACGCTGTCGAAGGTCTGGGGCGTGATGCCGATCTTCTGGCCGAGCGTCAGCGCCTCCGCATAGATCGCGGCGTAGCCGAGCGACAGGAAATTGTTGATCAGCTTCATCTTGTGGCCGTCGCCGACCGGTCCGAGATGCACGATCTTCTGCGCCCAGGCTTCGCAGGCCGGCTTGATCCGGGCGAAGACCTCCGGCGAGGCCCCGACCATCGCCGAAAGCTGGCCGAGCGCCGCCTGTGCCGGCGTGCCGCCGAGCGGTGCGTCCGCCAGCTGCAGACCCTTCGCCTCGAGCTCGGCCGCAAGCCTCACCGTCACCGTCGGGTCCGAGGTCGAGCAATCGACGATCACCGTGCCCGGCCTGGCCCCGGCGATGATGCCGTTATCGCCTCTCAGCACGGCCTCGACCTGGGGCGAACCGGTCACGCACAGGAAGATGATTTGGGAGCGCGAAGCGAGCTCCTTCGCCGTCTTCGCCTCCACCGCGCCGGCCGCGACCAACTCCTCCACCGGCTTGCGGTTGCGGTGCCCCATCACGGTGAGGGGAAAGCCCTTGTCGACGAGATTGCGGGCCATGCCCTGCCCCATCAGGCCGACGCCGATGAAGCCGATCGACTCTTTCTGTGCGCTCATCTTCAAATTCTCCCGCTGATATGGTTGAGATGGAGCCGGAAGTCGGCGAAATGGCCCGACCGGAAGCCGGCCGCGAGGCCCGCGCTCACTGTGGACGAGTCATGACCGCCAGCGACCCGCCCGGGCACCGACAGCCCAAGACCCCGCCCCCTGCCGGCCGCAGCCGCGTCACGCTGCAGGTTATCGCCGAGCGGCTTTCGGTCTCGACCGCGACGGTGTCGCTGGCGCTGCGCGGCTCGCCGCTCGTGGCGGAAGCCACGCGCAACCGCGTACGCGAGATCGCCCGCGAGATGGGCTACAGCTACAACCGCAGCGCCGCCTCGCTGCGCACCGACCGCACCAACATCATCGGCGTCGGCTTCCACGACATCATCAATCCGTATTTCGCCGAGTTGCTGGCGGCGATAGAGGAAACCGCGGCCCGCCATGACCGCTCGATCCTGCTCGGCACCTATTCCGAGAATCTGGACCGGCAGCAGCGCGTGCTCAGCACGCTCGCCGAATACCGGCCGGACGGCATGGTCCTCTGCCCCGCCGGCGCCAGCACAGCCGAGAACCTCCTGCCGCTCGTCGAGGCCGGCATCCCGATCGTCCAGCTCTCGCGTGAAATCCCGGAGCTCGATCTCGATTTCGTCGGCTCCGACGATCGCCACGGCACCAATCAGGCGATGGAGCACCTGATCGGGCTCGGCCACCGCCGCATCGCCTTTCTCTGCGCCAACGAGAACATCTCGACCGGCCGCAACCGCTATGCCGGCTATCGCGAAGCGCTCACCCGCCACGGCCTGCCCTTCGATCCGCAGCTGGTCCATTTCGACTACGGCACCCGCGAGAACGGACTGAAAGGCATTCAGCAGGTCCTCGACGCCGAGACCCCGCCGACCGCTGCCGTCTGCATGAACGACCTCGCCGCTTTCGGCGCGATGCTCGGCCTGCGCCATCGCGGGCTGGAAGCCGGCAGCGACTTCTCGATCGTCGGCTGCGACGACGTGAAGGAGGCGGCGCAGTGGTTCCCCGCGCTCACCACGGTCTATAATTTCCAGAACGAGATGGGCGCCAAATCGGCCGAGTTCCTGCTCAACCGCATCGCCGATCCCACCGCCCCGACGCAGCGCCTGCTGCTGACGCCGGCCCTCCACGTCCGCGGAACGACCTGCCCGCCGCCGCGCTAGGGGCGCATCTCTCAAGCCCTCATCCTGAGGAGGCCCGCAGGGCCGTCTCGAAGGATGTTCCAGCATGCTCAGGAACCTCCTGGAACATCCTTCGAGACGCGCTTCTCCGAAGCGCTCCTCAGGATGAGGGCTGAGGGCATCCGCCATGGAACCAACGCCCTTCAGGCATCGTTGGCGGGCTTGGCGTTGAGCGCCCGATAGGCCCGCACCACCTGCGAATCGTCGCGCCCGCCATGGCCAAGGCCGGAAGCCGACAGGAACATCTGGTGCGCCGCCGCCGCCAGCGGCAGGGCCGTCTTCGCGGCTCGCCCGGCATCGAGCACGATGCCGAGATCCTTGACGAAGATATCGACGGCGCTTGCCACCACCGGATCGGGCTCATGCATGCGCGGCCCGCGATCCCTGAGCATCCAGGACGAGGCGGCCGAACCACCCATGATCTCGAAGAGCAGGCGCCCGTCGATGCCCGCCTTCTCGGCCAGCGACAGGGCCTCGGCCGCCACGGCGATATGGACGCCGCAGAGCAACTGGTTGACGGTCTTCACCGTCGCGCCCTGCCCGGCCTTCTCGCCGACATGGAAGACCTTGTCGCCGAGCGCATCGAGCACCGGCTTCGCCCACGTGAAGCTGTCCTGGGGCGCGCCGACCATGATGGTCAGCGTCGCGTTGCGCGCACCATTCACCCCACCTGAAACGGGAGCGTCGATAAAGTGCCGGCCGGTCTTCGTGACCTCGGCCGCGATCGCCTCCGCCTCGCCCGGCGGGCAGGTCGCCATCAGGATCACGGTGGCCCCCGGCGCCAGCGCCTCCAGCGCTCCGGCCTCGAACAGCACTGCGCGCGCCTGCGCGGCATTGACGACCATCAGCACCAGCGCCTCGGCACCATCAGCCGCTTCCTTCGCGCTCGCGGCCGCATGGCCGCCGGCCGCGACGAGCGCCTCACGCGCCGCCTCCCGCATGTCGAAGCCCGTCACGCGGAACTGCTTCCTGACGAGGTTCTCGGCCATCGGCGCGCCCATGGCGCCGAGCCCGACGAAGGCGATGCTGGAGATCGGTTGAACGGACATGAGGCAGATACTCTCGGAACGAAAGCGGGCACAGCTCGCGCCATGCCCGCAGGAAACCCGACGCTAGGCCGGTTACTCCTTCACCGCACCCGTCATGGACGCGACATAGTAGTCGACGAAGAAGGAATAGAGGATCGCGACCGGGATCGAGCCGAGCAGCGCGCCGGCCATCAGTGAGCCCCAGTGATAGACGTCGCCCTCGACGAGCTGGGTCAAGACCGCGACCGGAACCGTCTTCTTTTCCGCCGACTGGATGAAGGCGAGCGCATAGATGAACTCGTTCCAGGACAGGGTGAAGGCGAAGATGCCGGCCGAGATCAGGCCGGGCATGGCGAGCGGCAGCGTGATCCGCCACAGCGTCTGCAGCCGTGTCGCGCCGTCGATCATCGCGCATTCCTCGAGCTCGTAGGGGATCGACTTGAAGTAGCCGATCAGGAGCCAGGTGCAGAACGGGATCAGGAAGGTCGGATAGGTCAGGATCAACGCCAGCGGCGAGTCGAACAGCCCGAACTGGAAGATCAGCGTCGCCAGCGGGATGAACAGGATCGAGGGCGGCACGAGATAGGCGAGATAGATCGCCAGACCGACATATTGCGAACCCTTGAACCGCAACCGCTGGATCGCGTAAGCCGCGAGCACGCTGGAGAACAGCGAGAGCGCCGTCGCCACGGCCGCGACCATCATCGTGGTCCACAGCCATTGCGGATAGTCGGTCTGGAACAGCAGCTTGTGGATGTTCTCCAGCGTCGGCGACTTCACCCAGAACGGGTTGTTGTTCTTGTAGTCGAGCAGTTCGCCGTTCGGTTTGATCGCCGTGATCGCCATCCAGTAGAATGGGAACAGCAGCACGAGCACGAAGACCGACAGCGGCAGGTAGAGCGTGATGAAGCGCCGCGGGCCGGACGACCAGTCGATGACGCCTTCGCGCTCCTTGTCCGTCAGATGCGGGCGCGCTCCGAGGGTCTGGTCAGTCATTGTCTTCCCCCTGCTGCCACTTGCGCCGGGACAGGCCGTAATAGCTGAACAGCGTCGCCATCACGAGGAACGGGATCATCGCCACCGCGATCGCCGCACCCTCGCCGAGCTGGCCGCCGGGAATGCCGCGCTGGAAGGCGAGCGTCGCCATCAGATGCGTGGCGTTGACCGGCCCGCCGCGGGTGATCGCGTAGACCAGCTGGAAATCGGTGAAGGTGAACAGCACCGAGAAGGTCAGCACCACCGCCAGGATCGGCATCAGCATCGGCAGCGTGACATGCCGGAAGCGCTGCCAGGAATTGGCGCCGTCCAGCATCGCCGCCTCGTAGAGCGAGGGCGAGATCGTCTGCAGGCCGGCCAGCAGGCTGATCGCCACGAAGGGGATGCCGCGCCAGATATTGGCCGCCATCAGCGAGAACCGCGCCGGCCAGGGCTGGCCGAGGAAGTCTATATAGGTGTCGCGCCAGCCGAGTATGTCGACGAGCACATAGGAGATGATCGAGAACTGCGGATCGTAGATCCACCAGAAGGCGATCGCCGAGAGCACGGTCGGCACGATCCAGGGGATCAGGATGATCGCCCTGAGCAGCGACTTGAACGGCAGATGGTTGTTGAGCAGCAGCGCCAGCCAGAGGCCGAGCGCGAATTTCCCGAAGGTCGCCACGCCCGTATAGAGCAGCGTGTTCCAGACCGAGGTGATGAACACCCGGTCGTGCCATAGCGACACGAAATTCTCGAAGCCGATGAAATGCCCGACGCGGCCGATGCGCGTATCGGTGAAGGCGAGCCAGATGCCCAACCCCAGGGGATAGCTGAGGAAGACCAGCAGGAAGCCTGCCGCCGGCAGCAGGCACAGGAAGATCAGGAACGGCTTGTAGTCGAACAGACGCACCAGCCAGTTGTGTTGCAGGCTGTGGACGGTTCGCGATTCGGCGGCAGCAATGGCCATGGCGCCCTCGCGTTCGAGCAGGCTATCGTCGGCCGCCGGACGAACCGGCGGCCGCATGTGTCCGGATCAGCGCAATCCGCGCATCAGGTCCGGTAATAGCGCTTGGCGCGGCGTTCGGCCTCGGCGGCCGCCTCTTCCGGCGTCGCCTGACCGGCGCAGACCGAAGCGACCATCTGGACGACGACATATTCGGCATTGACCGTGCCAGCGGCCTCGTTGATCGAGCCCTTGTAGCCACTCCAGAGCGCGCGCTCCCAGGTGTCGCGGTAGACGAGGATCTTGGGATCGCCCGACCAGACCTTGCTCTCGGCATAGCCCTTCAGCGGCTGGGTCCAGTAGCCGAAGCAGCCGGTCAGCCACTTGTCGTACTGCTCCTTCTCCATCATGAAGCGGAGATATTCCTTCGCCGCGTTCGGGAACTTGGTGTGCTTGAACGCCATGGCGTTGATGATCAGCGCCGGCTCCGACGGACGCCCGAGCGGGCCGACCGGCATCGTGGCATGGTTCAGGTCCTTGCCGATCGCCGCGGTCTTCTCGTCCTTCGAGTTCTTGATCGAGAAGTAGAGCGAGACGCCGTTCTGGGTCAGGCCGATTTCACCGGCGGACAGCGCCTTGTTGTTGCTGATGTCGAGCCATGAGAGCGTGCCGGGAATGAAGGTCTCGTAGAGCGCCTTCGCGTATTTCAGCGCCGCGATCGTCTCCTTCGAGTTGATCGCGACCTTGTTGTTCTCGTCGACCATGTAGCCGCCATGGGTCCAGACGAGCCAGTTGCAGAAGGCGTTGCCGTCGCCGACCGCGTTGCCGAGCGCGAAGCCGGCGGGGTGGCCGTTCGCCTTGAGCTTGCGGCAGAGGTTGAGGAAGCCGTCGAGATCCTTCGGGAAGGTGTCGAAACCCGCTTCCTTGACCCAGGATTCACGATAGACCGCCGGCGCGCCGGAGGCGCCCATCGGGATCGAGACCCACTGGTTGGTCTTGTCCTTCTTGCCGTATTTCTCGGCGATCGGGTACCAGCCACCATTCTTCTTGCCGAGTTCCTCGGCGATCTCGGTGAGGTCGATCAGTTTGTCCGAGAAGATATGCGGATCATCGGCCCAGCCGACGACGATATCCGGCCCGGCGCCGGTATTGGCGGTGACCGCCGTCTGCGGGCGCAGGTCTTCCCAGCCGGCATAGTCGACGCGCACCGGCACGCCGGTCGCCTTGGTGAAGGCCTCGGTGTTCTCGTTGAAGATCGCCTGGTCGGGATCGACGAACTTGGTCGGGCGCAGCACGCGCAGCGTCGCGCCCGGCTCGATCTTGGCCTGCGCGATGGACGGCGCGAACGGCAGCGTGGCGCCCGCCGCGAGCCCGGCGCCGCCGATCAGAACGTCTCTTCTGGAAATGCTCATGGAAACCGTCTCCTCCGTTGGTGCGGCGGCGGCCTGCATGGGACCACCGTCCTGCATGATTTATGGGCGTTGACAGCGATCATCCGTCGCTCCGCCTGGCGGGAGCGGCGAATTCCTTGGAACCGGGTCCGATCAGGCGCGAAGAAGGCCGATCGGGAAGGCCGGCTCTGAATTCAGCATCGAGAACGCGCCTCGCTCGGCCGGGTCGCATCGCAACCCGGCCGATGCTCGTTCTAGATACGCTTGCCTGTCGCCGCGTCGAACAGATGCGTGACGCTGGTATCCGGCGTAATGCCGATCGTTTCGCCGGGCTTGGCCAAGATGCGCTCGCGGAAGATGCAGGTCAGATCCTGCCCGCCGCAGCGGACGACGACCTGCGTCTCCGAACCCATCGGCTCGACGACCGCGACCTCGGCCTTCAGGCCATTGGGATCGAGCCGGAAGTGCTCAGGGCGGATACCCAGCACCGCAGCTTGCCCGTCGGAGCCGATCGGGTGCTTGCCGATGGGCCAGACCGTGCCACCTTCGGTCTCGAAGCCGTTGCCGACGATCTTGCCCTTGAGCAGGTTCATCGAGGGCGAGCCGATGAAGGCGGCGACGAAGAGATTGGCCGGGTTGTCGTAGAGATCGAGCGGCGCGCCCATCTGCTCGACGATGCCGTCATGCATCACGACGATCTTGTCGGCCATGGTCATGGCCTCGATCTGGTCGTGCGTGACATAGACCGTCGTGGTCTTCAGGCGCTGGTGCAGCTCCTTGATCTCGGTGCGCATCTGCACGCGCAGCTTGGCGTCGAGATTGGAGAGCGGCTCGTCGAACAGGAAGACCTGCGGATCGCGCACGATGGCGCGGCCCATGGCGACGCGCTGACGCTGGCCACCCGAGAGCTGGCGCGGATAGCGGTCGAGCAGCTTGGTCAGGCCCAGGATCTGGGCCGCCTTGTTGACGCGCTCGTCGATCTCGCTCTTCGGCGCCTTCCTGAGCTTCATCGAGAAGGCCATGTTGTCGGCGACCGTCATATGCGGATAGAGCGCATAGTTCTGGAACACCATGGCGATGTCGCGTTCCTTGGGCGGAACGTCGTTCACCACGCGCGGGCCGATCTTGATCTCGCCGCCCGAGATGTTCTCGAGCCCCGCGATCATGCGCAGCAATGTCGATTTCCCGCAGCCGGACGGACCGACCAGGATGACGAACTCGCCGTCGTTGATGTCGATATCGACGCCGTGGATGACCTGCGTCGACCCGTAGGCCTTGCGCACATCGGCGATCTGGACTGAGGCCATGCCGTCCTTCCCTGCTTTCCGTTCCCTGGTCGCTCCGCCCGTCATGCAGGCGGCTCACGACCACAATCGGTTTCTTGTGACCGAATGATGAAAGCGGATATCGCCCGATCCCGGCGATTGTCTCCGTTCCAATCTGCGATAAAGTCATACGATAGAAGCGGGCCTGTCAAGCACCGCCACAACCTCCGGGATGCCGTAATTTCAGGCTGGCCGGAAGTGCCTGAGGGAGGGGCATCAGCGATGCGGGTACGCGATTTCTCGCGACCGACGACGCTCAATCCGGACCGGCTTTTCGGCCAGGTCGCCCAGAAGCTCGCCGTCGCGGTCATCACCGGCCGCGTCCGGGCAGGCGAGGTCCTGCCGAACGAGGATGACCTGCGCTCGGAAATCTCGGTCTCGCGCACGGCCTATCGCGAGGCCGTCAAGATCCTGACGGCGAAAGGACTGGTCGAGGCGCGCCCGAAGAGCGGCACGCGGGCCGCGCCGCGCGAGCGCTGGAACCTGCTCGACCCCGACGTCCTGTCCTGGCATTTCGAGGCCGATCCCAACGAGAAATTCATCCGCGATCTCTTCGAGTTGCGCCGCTTCGTCGAGCCCAGCGCGGCGCGCCTTGCGGCGCAGCGCCGGACCTCGACCGATATCGCCCGTATCGAGGCGGCCTATCGCGGCATGGCCGACGGCGCGCCTTACGCCGAGAACACGATCCGGGCCGACCTCGCCTTCCACGAAGCGATCTTCTCCGCCTGCCAGAACGCCGCGCTGCAATGCCTCTCCAGCGCCGTCATCGCGACGCTGCAATGGTCCTTATTGCTCAAGACCGGCGACGAGGCCGCCTATGTCGAATCCCTGCCCGATCACGAGCACGTGTTGCTCGCCATCATCGACCGCGACGGCGACCTCGCCTCGGCGCGCATGGCCGGCCTGGTCATCGACAGCCTGAACACGACGCTGGCTTCGCTCGGCACGCATGTCGCCACGGAGACGGGGAAAATCGCCAGAATAAAGCATACTAAATGAGCGCCTCGCTCATCGGCGGGACGTGATCGGATAGCGCTCATGCGACGACCGGGCTATGCCGTTCCGGCAGGCCTCGCCATTCCATTTTAATCGATTCAGACCACCCGAATCAACGACCTTCGCCACCACAGACGGACAGCCCGACAATGACAGCCTCGACCAAGCCCGAAATCGTCCAGACCGGCCCGCTGATGGCCTATGCGGCCGACCAGCTCAAGGCCCGCTTCACCGTCCATGAATTGTGGAAGGCGGCCGATCGCGTCGCCCTGCTGCGCGAGGTCTCCGGCCGCGTGCGCGGCGTCGCCGCCGGCGGCGGGCACAACCGCGTCGATGGCGCGCTGTTCGACGCTCTGCCGAAGCTCGAGGTCATCTCCAGCTTCGGCGTCGGCTACGACCATGTCGACGCGGCCGAAGCCGGCAAACGCGGCCTCGTCGTCACCAACACGCCCGACGTCCTGACCGACGAGGTCGCCGACCTCGCGCTCGGCCTGCTGATCGCCACCGTCCGCCAGCTGCCGCAGGTCGACCGCTATCTACGGGAGGGTCAATGGCTCAAGGGCAATTACCCGCTCACCACCTCGCTGCGCGGCCGCAAGGTCGGCATCGTCGGCCTCGGCCGCATCGGCAAGGCGGTGGCGCAACGCGTCGAGGCCTTCGGCCTGCCGGTCGTCTATCACGGCCGCTCGCGCCAGCCCGACGTGTCCTATCCCTACTATCCCTCGCTGGTCGACATGGCCGCCGATGTCGACACGCTGATCTCGGTCGCGCCGGGCGGCGCCTCGACCCATCACATCATCAATGCCGAGGTGCTGAAGGCGCTGGGTCCCAACGGCATCCTGGTCAATGTCGGCCGCGGCACCGTCGTCGACGAGCAGGCGCTGATCAAGGCACTCAAGGACAGGACCATCCTCTCCGCCGGCCTCGACGTCTTCGAGGACGAGCCGCGCGTGCCGGCAGAGCTGATCGCGATCGAGCATGCCGTGCTGCTGCCCCATGTCGGCTCTGCCTCGGTTCATACCCGCGAGGCGATGGGCCAGCTTCTGGTCGACAACCTGGTTTCATGGTTCGATGGCAAGGGCCCGCTGACGCCGGTGTCGGAGACTCCATGGAAAAAGGCCTGATCCACCGGCTTCTGCCGCTGTTGATCCTCGCCGCCGGCGCCCTGCCGGCGGCCGCCCAGACGGCGCCGCTGCCGCGCGGTGCCGACAAGGCACCCGAAGCAATCCGCCGCTGGCTCGGCGCCTGGGAGCTTGCAACGGCCGATGCCTCGCGAAGCTGCACCGTCACGCTCGGCGCGGAAGCCGCAGGCAACCGGCGTCAGTTGCGCTTCCCGGCCACCTGCCGCCGCGCCTTGCCGATCCTCGATACCGCCGCATCCTGGACGCTGAACGGCGCAGGGCAGCCGCAGTTCATGGATGCAGGCGGCAAGGAGGTCATCGCCTTCCAGGGCGGATCGCCCGAGGCCGGCCTCAACGGCAAGGGCAGTGACGGCAAGCCCTACAAGCTGTCGTCGGGAGCCCATCCGCGCGTCTCACCGCAGGTTGCGCAGAGCTCCGCCGGGACGGCGGCCCAACGCATCACGCAAGTCGACCCCGCGACCGCGCCAGCAGCTTCTTCGTTGCCCGGCCGTTATGTCGTAATGCGCCAGCAGAACCGCGAGGCCTGCCGCCTCGTCCTGTCGCCTGCCTCTGCCGATGGCCGCCAGCCAGCCGCTTTCGAAGGGCTCTGCCCGGATACCGGCCTGACCATCTTCGACCCCGTCGGCTGGCGTTATGCCGACGGCCGCCTGACGCTCGTCGCGCGCCGAGGCCACGGCACCGACCTCGTCTTCGAGAACGGCCAGTGGCGCAAGGACCCCGCGGTTGGCGCCCCGCTTCTGATGCGCAAGCTCGCGCCGTAGCGTGCATGGCCGGGCTGGCCGGCCGTGCAGCGTGGAGCTCTATTCGGCAGCAGCCGCCGGGCTCAGGACGCCCCTGCGAATCTGGTCTTCCTCGATCGATTCGAAGAGCGCGCGGAAATTGCCCTCGCCGAAGCCATCATCGCCCTTGCGCTGGATGAACTCGAAGAAGATCGGTCCGACCACCGTGGCCGAGAAGATCTGCAGCAGCACCTTGCTCATCCGGCCCTGCTTCTCGCCGAGCGCGACCGCGCCCTCGCCGTCGATCAGGATGCCGTTGGCCTTGAGCCGCTCGACCGGCTCGCCATGGTTCGGCACGCGGGCATCGACCTTCTCGTAATAGGTCGCGGGCGGCGAGGGCATGAACGGCAGACCGTTGCCGCGCAGGGCCTCGACGCTGGCATAGATGTCGCGCGAGCCCATCGCGACGTGCTGGATGCCCTCGCCCTTGTACCGGCGCAGGTACTCCTCGATCTGGCTCTTGTCGTCGAGCGACTCGTTGATGGGTATGCGGATCTTGCCGCAGGGCGAGGTCAGCGCGCGCGAGATCAGGCCGGTCAGCTTGCCCTCGATGTTGAAGAAGCGGATCTCGCGGAAATTGAACAGGTTGCCGTACCAGTCGGCCCAATGGTCCATGCGCCCGCGCATGACATTATGGGTGAGGTGGTCGAGATAATACAGGCCGGCCTGCTCCGGATGCGGGTCGCGCTCGCCGATCCACTCGAAATCGACATCCCAGATCGAGCCCTTCTCGCCGTAGCGGTCGACAAAATAGAGCAGCGAACCGCCGATGCCGCGCACCGCGGGGATCGCGAGCTCGCCCGGCCCGATCGCGCTTTCATAGGGCTCCGCGCCGAGCGACACGGCCCGCTCGAAGGCATGCTTCGCATCGACGACGCGGAAGGCCATCGCGCAGGCGCAGGGGCCATGTGCGGCGGCGAACGCCTGGGCGAAGGAATCGGGTTCCGCGTTGACGACGAAATTGACGTCGCCCTGCCGGTAGAGCGTCACCTGCTTCGAGCGGTGGCGGGCAACCTTGGTGAAGCCCATCGTCTCGAAGAGAGCGCCGAGCTTCTCCGGTTCGGGATGGGCGTATTCGACGAACTCGAAACCATCCGTGCCCATCGGGTTGGCGGCCGAGATCGCAGGCGGGGCGGCATCGTGCGGAAACGGACCCATGGGCATTCCTCCTGTCTGCTCTTGTCGGGACGATCGATCATCGCGCAAATGGCAGGCGAATTTCGTGCAAACTTGCCTCCTTTCGAAAACTCGATGCATGATCCGTGCATCATGGATGTTGCAGGCGCATTATATGGCCACGCTCGACGCACTCGACTGGCGTCTCCTCGACGCGCTCCAGAACGACGCCTCCCTGACCAACGCATCCCTGGCCGAGACGGTCGGGCTTTCGGCGAGCCAGGTCTCGCGCCGGCGCCAGCGGCTGGAGCAGGAGGGCGTCATCCGTGGCTACCGCGCAGCGTTGGAGCCTTCCGCCGTCGGCCTCGGCGTCATCGTCTTCATTCATGTCGCGCTCGACACGCATTCGCGCGACAATGCCCGTCGCTTCCGTGATCTCGTGCGATTGACGCCCGCGATCCTCGAGGCCCACGCCCTGACCGGCGAGGCTGATTACCTGCTGAAGGTCGCCGTAGGCGACCTCAAGGCGCTCGCCCGACTGGTCAACGAAATCCTGATGCCACATGAAAGCGTGGCCCGCGTGCGCTCCGAGATCGCGCTGGAAACGCTGAAGGAACCGGGACTGCTGCCGCTGCCGATGACTTGAGCGCCAAGCTGTGCAAACTGACGCCTTGGTCGCACCGTTTTCATGCCGCTGATCGATCCCGACTGCGCGGCATCACGACCGCCAACAGGAGAAACCTAGATGTTCAATGCCAAATCCCTGCTCGATGCCCTGATCAATGCCGGCAGCCAGGCCGGCACGCAGGCAGGGCAGCAGGGCGGCCTCGGCGGCATGCTCGGCGGACTGGCCGATCAGGTCCAGCGCTCGGGCGGGATCGGCGGCCTGGCCGGACAGATCCTGACCCAGGCGACGCAGGGCCTTGGCGACGCGGCGCGCCAGACCGGCGTGCAACAGGGCGCCGGCGAAGCACTCGGCCGGGTCACCGGCGGCCGGACGCCGGACCAGCTCATCGAGCAGGCCAAAGGCATGTTCACCAGCAACCCGGCGCTGGCCACCGCCGTGCTCGGCGGTCTCGGCGCGCTCGTCTTCGGCACCAGCACGGGCCGCTCGGTCGCCGGCTCCGCAGCCAAGCTCGGCGGCCTCGCCCTGATCGGCGGCCTCGCCTACAAGGCCTACCAGAACTATCAGGCCGGCAAGCCGCTGCTCAACGCAGCCCAGCAGGAAGTACTGCCGGCGCCGGCCGGCACCGGCTTCGAGCCGCAGGCCGCGACCGAGGCCACGGCCCTCGTCTTCATCCGCGCCATGATCGCGGCGGCCGCCGCCGACGGTCATATCGATGCGGAAGAGCGCAGCGCGATCCTCGGTGGCCTGAAGGAAGCCGGCCTCGAACAGGAGGCGCATGCCTGGCTGGCACAGGAGATGGCGAAGCCGGCCTCGATCGACACATTGGTCGAGGCGGCCGAAAGCCCCGAGCTAGCCGCGCAGATCTATACGGCGGCGCGCATCGCCATCAATCCGGACAACGCCGCCGAGAAGGACTTTCTCGCTGGCCTCGCCGGCTCGCTCGGCCTCGATGCCGAACTGGTCGCCAATATCGACGCCGCCGCCAGCGCCGCCAAGGTCTGACAGCTTCGGCCGGCGCCTGATCGCGGCGCCGGCCACCTCGGGCTTTCGCGGAATGCGGAAGCCCGATGTTAAGCATGGCGTTGAAATCACTGCTCGTTTCGACGCCACATGCACCCTCGCTTAGGATTTTCCAGCCGATAACGCCCGCGCCGGTCGAGCCGGTGGCCGGGTTCCGCATCGCGGAAGCCGACCCATGTCTTAGGGAGACGGGTCGAACCATGTCTGTGACCGCGATGATCAGAGCGATGCGGCCGCACCATTGGCTCAAGAACGGCCTCGTCTTCGTCCCCATCCTGCTCAACCATGACGCCTTCGATCCGCACGCGCTTTGGCTCGGCCTGATCGCCTTCGTCGCCTTCAGCCTGATCGCCTCCGCGGTCTATCTCCTGAACGACATCAAGGATGTCGAGGCGGATCGGCGCCACCCGACCAAGCGCAAGCGCCCGCTCGCGGCCGGCGAGATCACGGCGGCACAGGCCTATGCCGCCGTCCCCATCCTGCTCATTGCCGCCTTTTCCATGGTCATGCTCGTCCCGCAGCCGAAGAACTTCCTCCTCGCGCTGCTGGCGTATCTCTTCCTGGCGCTGGCCTATCTGCTCTTCCTCAAGCGCAAGCTTCTGGTCGACGTGCTCGGCCTCGCCGCCATGCACACGCTGCGCATCCTCGCCGGCAATGCCGCTGCCGCCATCGCGATATCGTCATGGCTGCTGGCCTTCGCGATGTTCCTCTTCCTCAGTCTGGCTCTGGTGAAGCGCTATGCCGAACTGCGCCTGACTCAGGATCAGTCCGGGCTAAAAAAGGCGGGGCGCGGCTATCAGGCCGAGGATATCGAGGCGTTGTCGCAGCTCGGCATGGCCTCGGGCTGCACCTGCGCGCTCATCATGGCGCTCTATGTCGACAGCGCCAACGTGAAGCAGCTCTACAGCCAGCCCAAGCTGATCTGGCTGATCTGCCCGATCATCCTCTACCAGATGGCACGGATCTGGTTCCTGGCCCGCCGCGGCGATATGCCGGATGATCCGCTGGTCTTCATGATCCGTGACTGGCGCAGCCAGTTCATGGGGCTGCTCGTGGTCCTGATCATGGTCGCTGCGACCTTCCTGCCGTGACCGCGCCCTTGACCGATTACCGATCCTGGGGCGGACTTGCGGCCCGCGGCAGCACGATCCTCGACGCCCGCGACTGGCTCGACGCGCCTCACCGCCCGCGCCGCCCGCTCCTCGCCTATGGCAACGGCCGCTCCTATGGCGATTCCTGCCTGAACGACGGCGGCACGCTGATCGATGCACGCAGTCTCGACGACATCCTCGCCTTCGATCGCGAGACAGGCCTCATCACCTGCGGCGCCGGCCTCATGCTCGATCGCCTGCTCGAGATCGCCGTGCCGGCCGGCTGGTTTCCGCCGGTCACGCCCGGCACCGCCTTCGTCACCGTCGGCGGCGCGCTCGCCAACGACGTTCACGGCAAGAACCACCACGGCGCCGGCACCTTCGGCTGTCATGTTCGCGCCTTCGAACTGGCGCGCTCGGACGGTCAGCACCTGATCTGCGCCCCCGATCTCAATGCCGAGCTCTTCGCCGCGACAATCGGCGGCTTCGGCCTGACCGGGCTCGTGACGCAGGTGACGCTGCAGCTCATGCCGATCGCATCGGCCGAAATGGCGCAGGAGGTCCTGCCCTTCGACAATCTGGCACGCTTCTTCGAGATCGCCGCCGCCTCCGACGCCACGCATGACTACACCGTCGCCTGGATCGACTCGCTCGCCAGCGGCCGTCATTTCGGCCGTGGCGTCTTCTTCCGGGCCAATCATGCCCCCGCATCCGACGAGCCGCCGCCGCGGATGGCACGCTCGCTGCCGTTCCCGCTGAAGCCACCCTTCCCGCTGATCAACCGCGTGACACTCGGAGCCTTCAACTGGCTCTACCGCAACAGCCAGCCGCAGGGCGGCAGCGAGCGCCGCGTCCCCTATAGGCCGTTCTTCTATCCGCTCGACCGCATCTACGACTGGAACCGCGCCTATGGCCCGAAGGGCCTGCGGCAGTTCCAGTGTGCCGTCCCGCGCGACGGTGCGCCCGAGACCGTGGCCGAGATGCTCAGGCAGACGCTCGCCGCAGGCGAAGCCTCCTTCCTGACGGTGCTGAAGCTCTTCGGCGACAAGCCCTCGCCCGGCCTGATGTCCTTCCCCATGCCGGGCGCGACGCTGACGCTGGACTTCCCCAATCGCGGCGAGCGAACCGAACGATTGCTCGCCCGGCTCGACAGCCTCGCCATTGCCGCTGGCGGACGGGTCAATCCCTACAAGGATGCCCGCATGTCATCAGCCACCTTCGCGGCCTCCTTTCCGCGCTGGCGCGACTTCGCAGCTCATATCGACCCGGGCTTTTCCTCCGATTTCTGGCGGCGGGTCACGACGCGGTAGGATCGGCCTGCGACATCACAGCCCGGTGAGGTACGCGCGACAACGGTTTCCCGGCAGATGGCCGGCTGCTAGCAGCGCCTCATGACCACCCCTCTGAACGATCAGCCGGCACCGGACCGGCACGCATTCCTTTCGCCGACACGTCGCCAGGCCCTCGCCATCACCTTGTTCTCATCGCTGGGCGCCATCCCGGCCGTGGCCCGGCAGCCGCCACGCTTCTCCGGGCCAAGTTCGCAATTCGTCCAGATCGATCCCCCGGAAGAGGCCGGCTCCCTCGTCCTCACCGATCTCGCCGGCAAGACCCGGCCGCTTTCCGCCTATCGCGGCAAGGCGGTCCTCCTGAATTTCTGGGCAAGCTGGTGCCCGCCCTGCCGGCGCGAATTGCCGATCCTGCGGCGGCTCCAGACAAAGACGGCCCGCGAGCCCTTCGTCGTAGTCCCGGTCTCGCTCGACAAATCCGTGGCGACCGTGAAGGCCTATCTCGACAGGCTCGGCCTTGCCGACCTCAAGACTTTCATCGATGCCGAGGGGATAGTGGCCTCGGGCCCGAAATCGGCGAAGCCTACGCCCTTCCCGCTCTATGGCATGCCGATGACCTATCTGCTCGACCGCGAGGCGCGCAGCGTCGGCTATCTCGTCGGCGAAGCGGATTGGACGAGCCCGGAGGGGCTGGAATTGCTGCGCTTCTATGGGCGGGCCGCGGGCTGATCGCACCGTGTTCTGGAGCGGCTCCAACCACCCCGAAAAATTCTCACATCACCTTTGAACCCGTTTGCCGCGGCCTGCGACCAATGAGCATGAAGAGCGAAACCTTCGCTCTCACAGAGATTGGGAGACGAGCATGACGACGTTCCGCAAGACCGTGACCGCGACCCTCGCGGCCCTCACCCTGGCCACCACCTTCGCGGCTTCCGGCGCCGAGGCGCGCCCGCGCTGGGGTTATGGCTACGGCCACCGGGGCTGGGGTGTCGGAGCGGGCGTGGTCGGCGCACTCGCCGCGGGCGCCATCATCGCCGGCGCCACCCGCCCCGCCTATGGCTACGGCTACTACGCCGCCCCCGTCCGCTCCTGCGATATGGTCGAACGCTTCGACCGCTGGGGCAACGTCATCGGCTACCGCCGGGTGTGCGGCTACTACTGAGCTTTTCTGGAAGACTCCTGTTTCGAGACCCCTGACTCAAAAGGCCGGCTTGCGCCGGCCTCTTTTTTGTTGGCGGTCACTCGGATCGCCAACTGCGGATCGTTCCCGGCCAGAACCACCTTTGTCATTCCGGGGCTTCGCCTAGCGAAGAACCCGGAACCCACGACTGGGTGAGCCGCTCGCAACGCGTCTTGAATGTCTCACTCGATCGTGGTTTCCGGGTTCGCGCCTGCGGCGCGCCCCGGAATGACAAGCGTGGAGCTTGAGGCCGCTGCAACCAGCGCCCGCATCACCTAGCCCTTGCCGACCGCGACCTTGCGCAGATAGCCGGTGACGATGCCGGTGACGCCGCCCGACAGCACAGCCTCGAAGGCCGCAAGGAACTGGTCGCACTGCTCGCGCGTGACGATCAGCGGCGGCTCCAGCCGGATGACGTTGCGGTTGTACTCGGTGAAGGCGACGAGTACGTCGTGCTCCTTCAGCAGGAGCGCGCCGACGAAGCCGCAGAGCGAGCCCTTCAGCTTGTCGTCGAGCAGCGCGACCATGTGCTTCAGTCCGAAGGGCATGGTCTCGCTGATGTCCTGGAACTCGACGCCGATCATCAGGCCGCGCCCGCGGATTTCCTTGAGCAGGCTCGGATACTTGGCGCGCAGGCCGTTCAGCTTCTCGATCAGGTAGTCACCCTGACGCTGGGCATTGCCCATCAGGTCCTCGTCATAGAGGACGTTGAGGGCCTCGATCGACGAGACGCAGGCCTCGCCCATGCCGCCGAAGGTCGCCTGCGCATGGATCAGCGCGCTCTTCGGCTTGCCATAGGCTTTCATGTAGATCTCGCGACGGGCGATCATCGCCCCCATCGCCGCCTTCGAACCGCCGAGCGCCTTGGCCAGCGCGGTGACGTCAGGCACCACGCCGTCGCGCTCGAAGGCGAAGAACTGGCCGGTGCGGCCGAGCCCGCACTGCACCTCGTCGGCAACCCAGAGCACGCCATGCTTGTCGCAGAGCGCACGCAGTTCGCGCCAGAAGCCCTCGGGCGCCTCGACGATGCCACCACCGCCCTGGATCGTCTCCATCACGACGATGCCGATCGAGGGATCGCTCTCCAGCGCCTGTCGGACCGCGTTGATGTCGCCGAACGGCACCTTGACCCGGTTCTCGACCAGCTTGAACTGCGACTGGTAGAGCGTCGAATCCGTGACCGAGAGCACGCCCTTGGTCTTGCCGTGGAACGAGTTCGCGGCGTGCAGGATTTTGGACTTGTCCGGGCCCTGCGCCTGCTCGGCGACCTTCAGCGCCGCCTCCATCGCCTCCGAGCCGGTCGAGCCGAGGAAGACCATGTCGAGATCGCCTGGCGCGATGGTGGCGAGGTTCTTGGCCAGCGCGGAGGCATATTGCGACATGAAGGCCATGCAGATTTCATGGCGGTTCTCGTCCTGGAACTTCTGCCGGGCCGCGACGATGCGCGGATGGTTGTGGCCGAAGGCGACCGAGCAGAAACCGCCGAAGAAATCGAGGATCTTGCGGCCATCCTTGGTGATGTAGTGCATCCCCTCGGCACGGTCGACGAGGATCTTGTCGAAGCCGAGCAGCTTCAGGAAGTGAAGCTGGCCGGGATTGATATGGGCTGCGAAGAGCTCCTTTACCTGCGCGGCATCGAGCTGCTTGGCAGCTTCCACGCTGATGAGCTGCGGCCGGGCATTGGTCAAGGCGACGTCCTCGTTCTTGAAGGCGGGCATGCTCATGCGGCGAGGCTCCTCTCAGCCTGTTTCGGGCCATCCTTGGCCTTGCGATACTCGGTATAGGCGGCGAGCAGCATGTCCTCGTCGCGGTATTGCGGCGCCCAGCCGAGCTCGCGCTTGGCCTTGGAGGTGTCGAGGATGCAGATCTCGTCGGCGATCTTGTACTGCTCGGGATCCATGATCGGCAGGTTGATCGCGTCCAGCGTATCGAGCGTCAGCTTCACCAGCGAGGCCGGCGTCGGCAGCAGGATCGACTTGGAACCTGCATGCTTGATCAGGTCGCCGAGCAGCTTGCGCACCGGCGGCGGATCGTCGGAGCCGAGATTATAGGCCTCGTTCGGGAAGCCCGCCTTCCAGGCAGCGACGCAGGCGCTGGCGCAGTCGAAGACCGAGATGAACTGGTAGGGGTTCTTGCCCGAGCCGATCATCGGCACCGGCAGGTTCATGTCGATCAGCTTGAACAGCTTGACGAGGATGCCGAGCCGGCCGGGCCCGATGATCAGGCGCGGCCGGAAGATCGGGATGCGGAAGCCCTTGGCGCGGTACTCGTCGGCGAGGCGCTCGGTCGCGAGCTTGCTCTCCCCGTACTCGCCGAGCGGATGGGCCGGGTGCGTCTCGTCCTGCGGCACCGTCACCGAATGGCCGTAGATCATGTCGGTGGTGAAATGGACGAGCCGGTTGGCGCCGTTCTTCTCCATCCACGACAGGATGTTCTGCGTGCCGTGATAGTTCACCGGCCAGAAGAATTCGTGCCGCTCGGCCCGCGTCACGATCGGCGAGAGCATCTTGGCGGAGAGATTGTAGACGAGGTCTTCCGGCGTCAGCGGGATTGCGTCCACGCTCTCGGCCTTGGTCACGTCGACCGTCAGGAACGGCACCTTGGCGTAATGCGCGTGGCTGCTCTGGTGGATGTCGGCAACCAGCACCTCCTCGCCCATGGCGGAGAGATCCGCCGCCAGATGCGAGCCGACGAAGCCGTCGCCGCCGATGATGATGTGCTTCATCGTATCACCTCCGGTCGACAGGCAGGCGGGGATGGCGGTTGCGCACCGGCACGGGCACCGGCTGCGGCGCCACCGGCGGCTCGAACAGGGCGCCGAGGCGCAGGAACAGGCGTACGATCAGGTCCATGATCTCCCTCAGCTTTGTGCAATGAAGATGGTGCCCAGCACGATGAAGCCGATGCCAGCGATACGCATCGCGCTCAGATCCTCGTGGAAGACGAAATAGGCGTAAGCCGCGACCACGACATAGGCGAGGCTCAGGAACGGGTAGGCGTAGCTGATCTGCACCTTGGAGAGCACGATCAGGTGCGAGGCCATGCTGATCACGAAGGTGCACAGGCCCGCGAAGACGAAGGGGTTGAAGACGACGCGGAAGACCGTGGCGATCAGCCCGTCGCCGGCGACATCAAGCGAACCGACACCGGTCATGCCGCGCTTCAGCATCAATTGCGCGGCGGCGTTGGTCAGCACCGTGAACAGGATCAGGGGCAGATAGGTGTTCATGGTGGCGCTTGCCGGCTCCGCTTGGCTTCGTCGCCACCGGGATGCAGCCGAAAATACTTCAAATGCCTTAGGGGCCGGCGCCGACTTGCTTCTAGCGTTAAGGCTCTGCTGACGGGATCGCAGAAAATCGCCGGCGCTTCTTCAGGTATCGCTCAGCTCTCATGGTGTCCGCGCCGGATGCGCCTGACAGCCAACCAGACTCCCAGCAGCGCCACCGGCACGAACAGCGCCATCGCGACGCCCGTATCCGGCATCGGCCAGCCGGCCTCCTTCGCGCCCTTGGCGAGATAGCCGAACAGGCTGACGACGTAATAGGCGATGGCCGCGACCGAGAGCCCCTCGACCGTATGCTGCAATCGCAATTGCAGCCGCGTCCGCTCGTTCATCGCAGCGAGGAGGTCGCGGTTTTGCTGCTCCAGCGCGACATCGACGCGGGTGCGCAACAGGTTGGAAGCGCGCCCCAGATTGCGCGAGAGATCGGCCAGGCGCCCGACCAGCATCTGGCAGGTCCGCATCGCCGGCGCCATCCGCCGCGACAGGAAGGCGGAGCTCGTCGGCCAGCCCTCATGCGGTTCCTCACCGATCGCCGCAAGCCTCTGCTGCACGATATCGCTATAGGCGCGGCTGGCGCCGAAACGGTAGCCGGCGACGGTCGCCTCCGCCTGGAGCCGGGCCGCAAGCGCCGTCATTTCGTCGAGCAGGGCGTTGTCGGCGGCGAGCCCGTCGGTCTGCGTCATCGTGTTGGCGATGCGCACCAGCGCTTCCTCGGTCGACTTGACGAAAGGCGCGATGCGATGGGCTTCCGGCAGGCCGAGCAGGGCCAGCGTCCGATAGGTCTCGATCTCCAGCAGGCGTTGCGCGAGCGCCCCCGCCTGCGCCGGCGTCAGCGAGCGATCCCGCACCAGGATGCGCACGAAACCGTCTGCGCAGGCCCGAAAATCCGTCGCCGCCATGGCCGCGCCGCCATCGACCGAGACCACGGCGAGGCTGGAGGCATCGAACAATCTGTCGAAAGCCTCGGTCGGCCGCTCGACGACCAAGTGCAGATCGACCGAGACGAGATGCGGCCCCGGTTGCGGCAATTCGAGCATCGGCTGCGGCAGCATCGTGGGCGGCGGCTCGAAGGGTTGGCCGCCATTCGCCGGCAGCTCCCAGCTATAGGTGGTGAACTCGCTATGCTGTTCCCAGCGCAGGCCAGTGTCGTTGAGCCGGGCGCGATGATGCTTCGCGTCCTCCGATGGGCCGGCGACGCCGCGCTCGGCACAAAAGCGCGCCAGCGCCGCGCGATCCGCCGCGGCCTGCGCGGCATCGGTCAGGAAGGCGAAATGCAGGACGCGGCTCGGCGTCGCCATCGGCGCGAAGGGGCGGGCATGGACCTCGCCGAGGATCAGGCCGCGATCGGGATGGGCGATCAGCCGCGACGGCGCCGGCTGCGGCACCTGAATCGCATTCGCATGACGCGCGTCTTCCATCGCCGCCCCCGCCTGGACGAAGCCAGCTTGCCTCAGGTCCTCCCATGCGCCAACACGCTGCGACGTCGCAGGGCCGGGCGCTGCTGCCATCGCCTGTCGCGCGGGACCCGGATGCTGACCACGATCAAGCTCGGCGAGCCATCCCATGCCCCTTCCCAATCGCGTCAGACCCGATGGCACGCTCTTCGCCGATCCGGCGCGTGGCACCTTCTACGGCAATCGCGGCGGCCGCTTTCATGACCCTTCGGCGCAAGAGGTCCCCACCCGAATGCAGGCGACGCGCCAGTGGCTCTGCTGCGTCCTCTCGTTCAAGGGCCGCAAACGCAAGGTCTGGGACCGCGGCTATACCGAGCTGTTCTTCTGCGACGAGGTGACCGCGCTCGCCGCCGGTCACCGCCCTTGCATGGAATGCCGGCGCCAGGACGCGCTCGCCTATCGCGATGCGCTGGTGCGGGGCCTTGGGCTTCCCGAGACACCGCTCTTTCCCGAGATCGACCGCATCCTCGATACTGATCGCCGTGACGGCCGGCTGAAACGCACGCACCGGCTGGCCGCTGAACAGCTGCCGGATGGCGCGATGCTGCTCGCAGACGGCGGAACAGCATTCCTGGCGCTGCGTGGCACCTCCGCCTTGCTCTGGTCGCCCGGTGGCTATGTCGAGCAACGGAGACGCCCGACGGGCACCGTGACCGTGCTCACGCCTCCCGCCACGCTCGCGGCGCTGGAACACGGCTATCGCCCGCAATGGCATCCAACCGCGGAGGCTTTCAGATAGGTCTGACAGCCCGCGGACAGGAACATTACCCCTTCGAACAGCGTTGCCGCAGCAGCATCGATCCAACGAGGGGCTGCATATGCGTTCCATCATTCTGTGGCTTGTAGGCGTTCCGATTCCGATCATCATCCTGCTGTGGTTTTTCATGAAGTAGCGTGCGATTGCGTTGCGTAACCGAAGGCCGGGCCGCGCCCGGCCTTTTCGTTTGGGTACGCTTCCCGCCATGAACTGACAGGCGATCATGCTTTCCCGACATGACCCCGCCATCGTAACCACGCAACGGCTCCCCTATATGCCGCCCATGTCAGACACGACCTCGCCGATCATCTCGGTCTCCAGCCTCTCGAAGACCTACGCCTCCGGCTTCAGCGCACTGAAATCCGTCGACCTCGCCATCAGGCGCGGCGAGATCTTCGCCCTGCTCGGCCCCAACGGCGCCGGCAAGACGACGCTGATCAGCATCATCTGCGGGCTCGTCCGGCCGAGTACCGGAACAGTTACCGCCGATGGTCACGACATCCTCAGGGACTATCGCGCCGCTCGCGCGGCCATCGGCCTCGTGCCGCAGGAGCTGACGACCGATGCCTTCGAGACGGTGTGGTCGACCGTGAATTTCAGCCGCGGCCTCTTCGGCAAGCCGCGCGATCCCACCCTGATCGAGCGCATCCTGAAAGACCTCTCGCTCTGGGAGAAAAAGGACAGCCAGATCCGCATGCTCTCCGGCGGCATGAAGCGACGCGTCATGATCGCCAAGGCACTCTCGCACGAGCCACGCATCCTCTTCCTCGACGAGCCGACCGCCGGCGTCGATGTCGAGCTGCGGCAGGACATGTGGCGGATGGTGCGGCGGCTGCGCGACGAGGGCGTCACCATCATCCTGACCACCCACTATATCGAGGAGGCCGAGGAGATGGCCGACCGCGTCGGCGTCATCTCCAAGGGCGAGATCATCCTGGTCGAGGAAAAGGCCGAGCTGATGCGCAAGCTCGGCAAGAAGCAGCTTTCGCTCCAGCTTCAGCAGCCGATCGCGGCCGTGCCGGAGGCGCTGGCGAGCTTCGACCTCAAGCTGTCGGCGGCCGGCGACGAGATCGTCTACACCTACGACACCCAGGCCGAGCGCACCGGCATCACCACCTTGCTGCAAGGCCTGGCCGAGGCCGGCATCCGCTTCCGCGACCTCAGCACCAGCCAGAGCTCGCTGGAGGACATCTTCGTCAGCCTGGTCAAGGAGCGCCGCTGATGACCGGCCTGAACCTGCACGCCATCGCCGCGATCTACCGCTTCGAGATGGCTCGGACCTGGCGCACCCCGCTCCAGAGCATCGTCTCGCCCGTGCTTTCGACCTCGCTCTATTTCATCGTCTTCGGCGGCGCGATCGGCTCGCGCATGCAATCGGTCGAAGGCGTACCTTATGGCGCCTTTATCGTGCCCGGCCTGATCATGCTCTCGCTCCTGACGCAGAGCATCGCCAACGCCTCCTTCGCGATCTATTTCCCGAAATTCACCGGCACGATCTACGAATTGCTCTCCGCCCCCGTCGCCTGGTGGGAGGCGGTGATCGCCTATGTCGGCGCCGCCGCGACCAAGTCGATCCTGCTCGGCCTGATCATCCTGGCGACGGCCGCCTTCTTCGTGCCACTGCGGATCGAGCACCCCGTGATGATGCTGTTCTTCCTCGTGCTGACGGCGACGACCTTCAGCCTGTTCGGCTTCATCATTGGCATCTGGGCCGACGGCTTCGAGAAATTGCAGGTCATCCCGCTGCTGATCGTCACCCCGCTCGCCTTTCTCGGCGGCTCCTTCTACTCGATCTCGATGCTGCCGCCCTTCTGGCAGACCGTGACGCTGTTCAACCCCGTCGTCTACCTCATCAGCGGCTTCCGCTGGAGCTTCTACGGGCTCGCCGATGTCAGCCTGGGCGTCAGCCTCGGCATGACGCTGTTCTTCCTTGCCGCCTGCATCGCCACCGTCGGCTGGATCTTCAAGACGGGGTATCGGCTAAAGAACTGAGCCCCCCTGTCATTCCGGGGCGGCCCGCAGGGCCGAACCCGGAACCCACGACCGGGTGATACCTCTTGGTTCTCCGTTGAACCGACCGATCGAAAACAGCAAATGCTCACCCGGTCGTGGGTTCCGGGTTCTTCGCTGGCGCGAAGCCCCGGAATGACAAGCGGGACAGCGTCAACCAATTGACTTCCGCCCCCCTTCCGTCTTGATGCGCGCCATGACCGATCTTTCGACCCTCGAAGCGTCCGCGGCCTCCGCCGCGCCGCATGCGCGCCGGCGCACCTTCGCCATCATCTCGCACCCGGACGCGGGCAAGACGACGCTGACCGAGAAGCTGCTCTATTTCGGCGGCGCCATTCAGCTCGCCGGCGAAGTCCGCGCCAAGCAGGGCCGTCGCCAGACCTCCTCGGACTGGATGAAGATCGAGCGCCAGCGCGGCATCTCGGTCGTCACCTCGGTGATGACCTTCGAATATGGCGGCCACGTCTTCAACCTGCTGGACACGCCCGGCCACGAGGACTTCTCGGAAGACACCTACCGGACGCTGACCGCGGTCGACGCCGCCGTCATGGTGATCGACGCCGCCAAGGGTATCGAGGACCGCACCAAGAAGCTGTTCGAGGTCTGCCGTCTCCGGGACATCCCGATCGTCACCTTCATCAACAAGGTCGACCGCGAGACGCGCGATCCCTTCGACCTGATCAACGAGATCGAGACGACGCTGGCGCTCGACGTGGCGCCGATGACCTGGCCGGTCGGCCGGGGCCGCGAATTCGTCGGCACCTACGATCTCAAGGCCAACACCTTCCGCCGCAACCAGAAGGGTGACGAGCGCGCCGAGGACCGCCAGGTCTCCGGCTGGGACGATCCGCTCTTCGACGAATTGCTGCCGCACGGCGCCGCCGAGACCTGGCGCGAGGAGGTCTTCCTCGCGGCCGAAGGCCTGAAGCCCTTCGATCTCCAGGCCTTCCGCGAGGGCCATCTGACCCCGCTCTATTTCGGCGCGGCCTTGCGCGACTATGGCGTGCGCGACCTGATCGATGCGCTGGGTCGCTATGCCCCGAGCCCGCGCGCGCAACCTTCCGACAAGCGCCTGATCGAGGCGGACGAGCCGAAGATGACCGGCTTCGTCTTCAAGATTCAGGCGAACATGGACCCGAACCACCGCGACCGCATCGCCTTCATGCGCATCTGCTCGGGCAAGCTCTCCCGCGGCATGAAGGCCAAGCTCGTTCGCACCGGCAAGCCGATGCCGCTCAACGCGCCGCAATTCTTCTTCGCCCGCGACCGCTCGATCGCCGAGGAAGCCTTCGCCGGCGACATCGTCGGCCTGCCGAACCATGGCACTTTGCGCATCGGCGACACGCTGACCGAGGGCGAAGACATCGTCTTCAAGGGCGTGCCGAGCTTCGCCCCGGAAATCCTGCGCCGCGTCAAGCTCAAGGATGCGATGAAGGCCAAGAAGCTGCGCGAGGCCCTGCAGCAGATGGCCGAGGAAGGCGTCGTCCAGCTCTTCCTGCCGCATGACGGCGCGCCCGCCATCGTCGGCGTCGTCGGCGCCCTCCAGCTCGACGTGCTCAAGGAGCGCATGGACGTCGAATACTCGCTCCCCGTCGATTTCGAGCCCTGCCAGTTCGCAATCGCCCGCTGGGTCTCGTCGGACGACAAGGCGGCGCTGGAGAAATTCGTCGGCCTCAAGCCATCGGCCATGGCGGACGATCTCGACGGCGACCCAGTCTTCATGGCGTCCAGCCAGTTCACGCTGAAATACGATGCCGAGCGCGCGCCCGACATCACCTTCTCGGACGTGAAGGACTACCAGAAGGTCACGAAGGGCTGATCGGCAGCCGTGACCTGAAAGCCACAGCCAGCGGCAGCCGCCCCCGCGGTTGATCCGGATCAATTCGCATCGCTCGAAACAGGCGCTGATGGAGCCATGGGCTGGAGCTGCCGACAGGTAGCCCGGCTTACCACTCCAGGGGCTGCCTCCATGACGTTTCGTTCGACCATACTTTCCCTCGCCGCCGCGCTGCTCGGCGCCACCGCCTTGACCGGCGCGCAGGCCGCCGACCTGCCTTCGACCAAGGTGGCCCCGATTGCGCCTGTCATGACGCAGTGGAGCCCGTGGATGATCCGCGGCCGCGCGCTGTTCGTCATCCCGCAGGAAAAGGCCAGCCTGAACATCGGCGGCGCGCCGATCGTCGGCGGCAAGGTCGACATCTCCAACTCGGTCGTGCCCGAGCTCGACATCACCTATTTCTTCACGAAGAACATCGCAGCCGAGCTGATCCTCGGCGTCACCCCGCATAACGTGAAGGGCGCGGGCAGCCTTGCCGGCGCCCGCATCGGCTCGGCCTGGCTGCTGCCGCCGACCCTGATGCTGCAGTACCACTTCACCGATCTCGGCGCGTTCAAGCCCTATGTCGGCGCGGGCGTGAACTACACTGTGTTCTTCAACGAGAAGGCCAAGGGCGGCTTCACCGATTTCGACCTGAAGGACTCGTTCGGCTTCGCCCTGCAAGCCGGCTTCGACTACATGATCGACCGGCACTGGGGCTTCAACTTCGACGTCAAGAAGCTCTTCCTGGAGCCGAAGGTGAAAGTGAACAACGGCCTCGTCGCCGGCAAGGTCAAGATCGACCCCTGGCTGATCGCCGCAGGCGTGACCTATCGCTTCTGATTCTCAACCCTCTCGAAATGACGAAGGGAGCGGCTCGCCGCTCCCTTTTGCATGAGAGCGCGGCCTCAGTGTTCGGCAAATCCCAGCGGGATCGCCGAGGTCGATTTCAGCTCCTCCATCGCGAACATCGAGGTCACGTCGCTGAGGTCGATGCGCGAGATCAGCTTCTTGTAGAGCGCGTCATAGGCCGCGATGTCGGAGACGCAGGCCTTGAGCAGGTAGTCGATCTCACCACTCATCCGGTAGAAATCGACGATCTCCGGCAGGTCCTGCACGGCGGCATGGAAGCGCTCCAGCCATTCCATCGAGTGCCGCGCCGTTCTGACCGCGATGAAGACGGTGACGCCGGCCTTGAGTTTCTCGCGGTCGAGCAGGGCGACGCGGCGCTTGATATAGCCGCCCTCCTCCAGCTTCTGCACCCGCCGCCAGCAAGGCGAAGACGACAGCCCCACCGCCTCGGCGAGTTCCGCCAGCGGCAGGCTCGCATCCTCCTGCAATCGCGCCAGGATGCGCAGGTCGAATGCGTCGAGCTTCGCCATCACACTACACCGAATCCAGAATCGGATTGCTTCCCAAAGAAGGAAGGTGAGAAATAATTCCACCTATAATCACATGAAGGGCATCAGATTCCAACCGGGGATGAAAATTCTCCAACTCCGCAAACTGCTGCCCTCAAGCGCGCCCTATCATCGCCGCAGTGATCGAGAGGGGAATGGCATGCAGGGTTTTCTCAGCGAGGAACGGCGTGGGGCCGTGTTGCGCAACCTGCGGACCGATGCGGGCACGCTGACGCGCGACTACCTGACCGCCGCCCGCGAGGTGCTGCAGGAGCTTGTCGCCATGCCCGACCTGATCCAGCGCCTGCCGCTGGAGCGCAAGGCCGGCAGCTACCGCCGCAACCTGCTCGCCGGCAACGAGGCCGTCAGCGTCTGGGCGATCGTCTGGAGTGAAGGCTCGGCCACCTCGATCCACGACCACCATTGTTCCTGCTGTTTCGGCGTGGTCTCCGGCACCGTCACCGAGACCTGGTATCGCGCCATCGACGCCGACCGCGCCGTCCAGACCGAGGAGCAGGAGCGCAAGCCGGGCTACGTCGCCTGCATGCTGCCCTCGGGCCCGAATATCCATCGCATGCGCAATTTCGGGCCGGGCGAAGCGATCTCGATCCACATCTACGGCTTCGACCACGAGGTCCACGCTTCCTCGATCGAGACCGAGTACACCGCCGTCAGCGGCTGATCTCCCCCGCCGGAAACTTTATCCCCGGCCACGCGGCAGCGGCGATGATGCCCTCCTTCTCGGGAGGGCATTTTCATGTCGATGTGCGCCGTCGGAAACTGGATCGGCCTCGACCATGCCCCCGAGCCGGGCCTGGCTGTCAACCGCGAGCGCCTGCTGCGCCTCGCGCCCTCGGCCAATGCGACGATCATCGCCGGCCTCGCCGAGCGCTTCGATGAACTGGCTGGTGACCACGACATCACGACGCCGCGGCGCATCTGCCATTTCCTGGCGCAGGCGGCTCATGAGACCGACGGCTTCCGCACGCTGGAGGAGTATGGCGGTCCCGCCTATTTCATCCGCTACGAGGGCCGGCGCGATCTCGGCAACACCCAGGCCGGCGACGGCATCCGCTATCACGGGCGCGGCATCTTCCAGCTGACCGGGCGCGCGAACTACCGCCGCTTCGGCCAGCTGCTCGGCATCGACCTGGAAACCGAGCCCGAGCAGGCGAAGGAGCCCGAAATCTCGCTGCGCGTCGCCTTCGCCTACTGGGGCGAGCGCGCCATCAATACCGCGGCCGATGCCGACGACAGCGAGCGCGTGACCAAGCTGATCAATGGCGGCCGCAACGGCCTCTCGGAACGGGTGCGCTATCTCGCGAAGGCGAAAGCGATCTGGTTCTGACAAGGCCTGCGCACCCGCATGGGCATGCGCACCGAAGGTTCTGCGCGGCTCTTCCCGAAAAGTTCCATGAGATGCGGGAATGTTCGCTGCATGCCGCAAGCAGACGCATCGCCTTGCGAGACGCACAGCAGCGCCTCATCATCGCATGATGACGACGCCTGCCGACATCAGCACTGATCTCCGCCCGCCGCTCTGGGCGGCGCTCGCCATCGCGATCCTGCCGGTGGTCGCCGCCTCGATCGCCGGCAGCGCTGTTACCGTCCCGCAGATTCCGACCTGGTATGCCGGCCTCGCCAAGCCACCCTTCAATCCACCGAACTGGATCTTCGCACCGGTCTGGACCACGCTCTTCGCGCTCATGGCGCTTGGCGCCTTCCGCATTCTGCGCCGGCCCGTCGGCACGCCCGGCCGCCGGCGCGCGCTGCTGGTCTATCACCTGCAGCTTCTGTTCAATATCGGCTGGTCCTTCGCCTTCTTCGGCGCCAACAGCCCGCTGGCGGGCCTCGCGGTCATCCTGCCGCTGTTGGCCCTGATCGTGGCAACGATCGTGGCCTTCCGGCCGCTGGACCGGCTGGCCTCCAACCTGTTCTGGCCCTATCTCGCCTGGGTCGGCTTCGCGACGCTGCTCAACGCCTCGATCTGGTGGCTGAACCGCTAGGGTTTGCGCTCACCCGATCGAACCCTCGATCACCTTCAGCACGGTCGCGCGCAACTCGGCGATGGTGAAGGGTTTCGCCATCACCTCGGCGACGATCGATTCCAGGCTCTTCGCCCGCTCGCGCTGCTCGGCATAGCCGGTCATCAGCATGATCGTCAGCTCCGGGAACTGCTGCTTGGCGGCGAGCGCCAACGCGATCCCATCCATCAGCGGCATGCGGATATCGGTCAGGAGCAGATCGAAGCGGCCTTGCTCCGCGACCAGGATATCGAGCGCCTCGGCGCCGTCCGACGCCATGAGGCAGCTATGTCCGTCGAGGCCGAGGCCGCGCGCGACCAGCAGGCGCAGCGGCTCCTCGTCATCGACGACCAGAATACGCGACATGGCGGCTCCTCAGATCCCCGGCAACCCAGCCTGATCATCGGTCTCGATCACGCCGACGAAAGGCAGTTGCCGATAGGAATGCGCGACGTCCATGCCGTAGCCGACCACGAAATAATCCGGGCATTCGAAGCCGACATAATCCGCCTGGATATTGACCGCCCGCTTGTGCGGCTTCTCCAGCAGCACGGCGGTCGACACCTTGCCGGCCCCGCGCGCTGCCAGAAGGTCCTTGGCGAAGGCCAGCGTCCGGCCGGATTCGAGGATGTCATCGACCAGCAGCACGTCGCGGCCGCGCACTTCGCTCTGCACGTCGCGCAGGATTTCGACCTGGCCGGAGGAAACCGTGCCCTGGAGATAGCTCGACAGGTGGATGAACTCGACCTGGGGCGCGAGCCCGACGCGGTGCATCGCCCGGATCAGGTCGGCGGCGAACATGAAACTGCCCTTCAGGACGGCGACGACGAGCAGGTCCTTCGGGTTGCTGGCCGCGATGGCCTGCGCCATCTCCTCGTTGCGCCGCGCGATCGCCGCTTCGTCGTAGAGAACCCTGATGCGCCGTTCCGGCATGATGACTCCGTTTCGATGTCCGGCCGCAACCGGCCCCGCGTGGCGCCGCTGCGCCGGGGACCCGATGAGGCAATGATGCGTGACCACCGACCGGCTGCTGGTTCCGGTCGGTCGGCAGGCCTCTGTCCTAGCAGCCTCAATGCTTGCTGGCGAGATTGGCCGCCGGTTCGGCGGAGGTGAAGCGCACCCGCACCGACTGCCCTTGCTCCGGCGGAGAGGCCAGTCGCGCCCGAAAGCGGACGAGCTCCGCCGGTTCCAGATTCGCGCGCGGTGGCTCGGTGGTCCAGGTGTAGAGTGTCGCGCCGCCGGCATCCTTGACCGCAACCTCGATCAACGGCACGGCCGCCTTGCTCTTGCTGATATTGGTGACATCGCCCTCGACCACGAGGAAGCGGTGCTGGCCGTCCTCGACCAGGCCACTCTCGATCGAACCGAGGCTGAGGCCGCGGACATTCACGGGCATGCCGATCTTCTCGAACACACCGGCAAGCTGCGGCGCAGCGCGGACGGCCGCTTGGCGCTGCCAGACGACGATGCCGAGCAGGGCAAGGCCCGCAAGCGCTGCCGCGATCGGCCGTCCCGCTCCGCCCTGACGCAGGAAGGCGCTCGACACCCTGCCCGGCTTGGCTGAACGCTTGGCCCGGCGCCTCGACACGGCAGCCACCGGCGCCTCGACGATCGGAGGCTCCTCAGAAATATCCTGCGCGCCAGCCTCGGCGGTCAGCGCGGTGATCTCGGCATCGATGGCAGCGGCGCGCTCCAGCTCTTCGGCGAGCAGCGCCTGGGTTTCCGCTTCGCTCGGCGGCTCGGGGAAGGCGCTCGGCGCGACATGCCAGGACGTCTTGCAGCCGGCGCATCGCACCTTGCGCCCTTCCGGCCCCAGTTTGGCCGCGTCGAGTTCATACTGGCTCGCGCAGGATGGGCAGACGATCAGCATGGCTGCGAGCCAACTCCTTCGGTGCGATTGCCGCAAGCGCTTCGGCGCATCGGCAGGGAGCCGCATGACGGCAGCCGTTGCGCGCGCCTCCATTGGCGCGATTTATGGTTAACGCCCCGTGAAGAATCTCTGGCGCAGATTGGTCGCATCACGATCTTTCCGCAGGCATCGGCTTGCAGTGTAGGATCGAAGGCGGATTCGCAAGATCGGGTGAGCGAGGAAGACCGTTTGGTTCGGTTCGAGAATGTCGGCCTGCGTTACGGCATGGGTCCGGAGGTGCTGAAAGACATCAACTTCAGCATCCAGCCGCGCTCGTTCCAGTATCTGACGGGCCCCTCCGGCGCCGGCAAGACGACGCTGATGCGCCTCATCCTGATGGCGCTGAAGCCGACGCGCGGACTGGTCAACCTGTTCGGCCAGGACGTCTCGCGCCTCGAGCCGGATACGCTGACCGCCTTCCGCCGCCGCATGGGCGTCGTCTTCCAGGATTTCCGCCTGCTCGACCATCTCACCGTCTACGAGAACGTCGCGCTGCCGCTGCGTGTCCTCGGCAAGGAGGAAGCGAGCTACCGCGCCGAGGTCGTGGAATTGCTGCGCTGGGTCGGGCTCGGCGAGCGCATGCATGCCGTGCCGCCGGTGCTCTCCGGCGGCGAGAAGCAGCGCGCGGCCATTGCCCGCGCCCTGATCAGCCGGCCCGAGCTCCTGCTCGCCGACGAGCCGACGGGCAATGTCGATCCCGGCCTTGGCCGGCGCCTGCTGCGCCTGTTCATGGAGCTGCAGGCGCTCGGCACCGCCGTCGTCATCGCGACCCACGACCTCAACCTGATGGATATCTACGACGCACCGCGTCTCGTGCTGGCCGACGGACACCTTCATGTCGACGCCTGAGGCCAGCGACAGGGAGCCCGAACGGCGGCCGCGCGGTCTGCCTGCCAATCTCCGGCGGGACCAGCCGCTCGTACCCGTAGACACTGTCGCCGGTCGTGCGCTGATGGCCGTGATCGCGATCCTGACCTTCCTCGCCGCGCTCAGCGCCGGCGCAGCGGTCCTCGCCGCGCGCGCTTCCGATCAATGGCGCGGCGCCATCTCGAACGAGATGACGATCCAGGTCCGGCCCGATTCGCATCGCAAGATCGATGACGACGTGGCGCGCGCCGTCATGCTGGCGAGCGGGTTGAAGGAGGTCGAGAGCGTCCGCGCCGTGCCGAAGGCCGAATCGGACAAGCTGCTCGAACCCTGGCTCGGCACGGGGCTGGACCTCGTCGAATTGCCGGTCCCGCGCCTCATCGTGCTGAAGCTGAGGACGGACGCCCCCTCCGACCTCGCGGGCTTCGGCGCGACGCTGCGCCGCGAGATACCGACCGCGACCCTCGACGACCATCGGCTCTGGGTCCGGCGCCTCTCCGCCATGGCGGGCACCATCATCGCCTCCGGCTTCGCGATCGTGCTGCTGGTCCTCACGGCGGCGGCGCTGGCCGTCGCCTTCGCCACCCGCGGGGCCATGGCCGGCAGCCGCGACAGCGTCGAGGTGCTGCATTTCGTCGGAGCGAACGACGATTTCATCGCGCGCGAGTTCCAGAGCCGCTTCATCCGGCTCGGCCTCCGTGGCGGCCTGTTCGGCGGCCTTGCCGCGATCGCGACGATCGGCATGCTCGGCTTCCTCGCCTCGCGCTGGAGCGCCACGCCGGAAGCCGAGCAATTGCAGGCCCTGTTCGGCGCCTTCGAGATCGGCTGGACCGGCTATGGCGCCGTCATCCTCGTCGCTCTGGTCGTCGCCGTCATCGCCGGCCTGGTCTCGCGCTTCACCGTGCGGCGGCATCTGAGGATGCTGTCATGAGCCTCCCCCTGACCGGACGGCGTCAACCAGGCCTTAACGCGTGCGGCAGTGTCGGACGCGAGCCTGCCGCCGTTATGCCCGATTGGCGCGCTAGGACGGCGGCGCTATGGCCATGATCGGCAGCACAGACGACCATCTCACGATGGCCCAGCCCAATTCCGCACCCCGGAGCGGCAAGCCGGCCCGGCCGGCCTCGCTGCGCCGCATCTTCGGGTTTGCGGCCGTCGCCATCGCCGGCACCGGAATTCTGCTCCTCGGGATCGGCTATGCCCGTTTCGCCGGCATGATCGACGCGCGCGAACCGGCGGACACGCCACGCACCGATGCGATCGTCGTCGCCACCGGCGGCGCCCAGCGCGTCGGCGACGCCATGGGCCTGCTCGGGGCGGAGCGCGGGCGACGGCTCCTGATCAGCGGCGTCAACGAGAAGACCGGCCGCGAGGAACTCGCCAAGCTGAATCCGGCCTCGCGTGACCTGCTCGCCTGCTGCGTCGATCTCGACTATCGCGCCCGCAACACCATCGGCAACGCGATCGAGACCCGCCGCTGGGTCCGCCGCCACGGCTTCCGCTCGCTGCTCGTGGTGACCTCGAACTATCATATGCCGCGCACGCTCGCCGAATTCGCGCATGCGATGCCAGACGTCCGGCTTGTCGCCCACCCGGTGGTGACCGAACACATCGACACGTCCGGCTGGTGGAACCGCTGGTCGGTCATCAAGGTGCTCGCGCCGGAATATGCGAAATATCTCGTCGCGCGCCTGCGCGGCCTCGTCGAGAGCGATCCGGAGACCTCGCGCCTTTCGGTCATCATCGGCGGCCGCAAGCCGGTTTCGCCGAAGCCCGCCGATGTGCTCGGCCCCGCGGCCGAAAAGCCCACGCGCCTCCTGGGCCAGCATCGCCACGAGGGTTGATGACGAAAAGGCACGCTTGACCGGGACGGCATCTCGGGCTCATTGCGCTGCATGCTCGTCCTGCGCTCCCTCGCCTTCAATGTCCTGTTCTATGCCAATCTCATCCTCTGGCTGATCTTCGGTGTTCTGCCCACGCTCGTTCTACCGAAGCGGATGCTGCTGGCGGTCGCGATTGGCTGGTCGCACTCCTCGCTCTGGCTGATGCGCGTCGTCGCCGGCACGCGCTGCGAGATCACCGGCATCGAGAACATTCCCCAGGGCGGCCTGATGGTCGGCGCCAAGCACCAGTCCTTCCTGGAGACCTTCGCGCTGGTCACCGTCTTCCGGAACCCGGTCTTCATCCTGAAGCGCGAATTGACCTGGATCCCGGTCTTCGGCTGGGCCCTGACGAAGATGCGGATGATTCCGGTCAATCGCGGCGCCCGGGCCCGCGCCCTGTCCGACGTCACGCGCCGCGCCAAGGTCGAGCTCGGCCAGAACGGCCGCCAGCTCCTGATCTTCCCGGAAGGCACCCGCCGCGCGCCCGGCGCCGAGCCCGCCTACAAGTTCGGCGCCGCCCATCTCTATGCCGAGCTCGGCGTGCCCTGCGTTCCGGTCGCCCTGAACACCGGGCTTTACTGGCCGCGCCGCAAGTTCCTGCGTCGCCCCGGCACCGTCCGCATCGAGATCCTGCCCCCGATCGAGCCCGGCCTCGACAAGGCGTCGTTCCAGCGACTTCTGCAGGAACGCGTCGAGACGGCGAGCGACCGGCTCCTGGCGCAAGGCCGCGCCGAACTCGCCGCGCGCGGGATGGACCCGCTCGCGAACTCCTGACAAACCCTGACAGCAGCAGAGCGGGAAAGCGCCGGCCTCGTCGCTGACGGCGCTTGACTTATCCTCAGATCGTTCCCATTTTGTTCCTATCACAGGAGGAACGGATATGGCCGCTCTCGCCTATCGCTACACCCCCGATCTCTTCGATGAGGCCCCAGTCGCCCGCGAAATGCCGTTGCGCAGCACCGCCGCGCTCAACGAACGTCGCTTCACCGCCTGGCGCGGCCGCTCCGGCCGGCGCTATGTCGCCTCGGTCTTCGCCGTCGACGACACGCATGCGTTGAGCTTCACCGATGCGGTCCTGCTCGCGGTCTCCGCCGATCGGCGCGTGATCGCCGCCCGCGATTCCGGCCCCTTCGGCATCGAGGCCGCGCTCGGTCGCTGGCAGCGTTCGATCATCGCCGCTGGCGCCTGCGAGATCCATGTCCATCTGCTCGCCGAGGACGGGATGAGCCGCCGCGCCGCCCTGCTCGACCTGATGCCGGAGGCCAGCCCGGAGGGTTGAGCTATCCTGCCAATGGCGGATGGGGCGCACCAAGTCCCGGCGCCAATTGCTGTGCGAGTTCCGCCAGCACGGGATCGAATATCCCCATCTTGCGCAGATGCTCATGCGTCTGCAGCACATAGTCCGGGTTCTCACCGGATTGGCCCCTGCCCTCCCGCACGAGCTTGAGCAGCTGCGCCGAGGGCAGCTTGCCAGCATATTGCAGGTGTTTGCGGTCGGCGACATAGACGATGCCGCGCACCTGCCGGCCATCCTCCAGCTTCAGCGCGACATGGCGTTCCAGATAGACCGCCGTCGCCTGCTCGCGCGCCCGAAGATAGTCGACCGTCTCCTGCGCCTGCCCGGCCGCGACGCGGAAGGCGAGGCCGCGGCAGACCCCGCCGCGATCCAGCCCCAGCACCAATCCCGGCCGCTCCGGCGTGCCGCGATGGACATGCGAGAACACGCAGAGCGAGCGGTGGTAGCCGTGGAGGCGCGCCTGCACGCTCTCCTCGAAGGCGAAGCCCGGCCGCCAGATCAGCGAGCCATAGCCGAAGACCCAGAGATCGGTCGCGCCGAATGCGGTCGTCATCCTCGTCCCATAATTTAGCCGCGCCGGCCTGCTTGCTTGAGCATCAGACCGAAAAGCGGTACCCGCCTTTCGAGCAAATCCAGTGCCACGACAATGCGATAGACCGCCCGCGAGAGCGACCCGGGCGATCTAGCGATCCGCCCGCCCCTGCGCAAGGAATGCCTGCCGCATGACCGATCCCCTTCCGACGCGCCGCCGCAGCCGCTTCTGGCTCTACGGGCCCTTCATGCTGCTCGTCGTCCTCGCCGCCGCCTGGTCCGCCTTCTGGTTCTATGCGCGCGGCCGCATCGCCACCGAAATCGACGTCGCGCTGGCCCGCGAAGTCGAGCGCGGCCGCACCTGGACCTGCACCGACCGCAGCATCGGTGGCTTCCCCTTCCGCATCGAACTGCGCTGCAACGCGCTGAGCCTGACTTCGACGCGCTGGGGCGATACGGTGCGCGTCCAGACGGGCCCCGCCGTCGTGGTCGGCCAGGTCTATTCGCCCGGCCTCGTCATCCTTGAGGCATTGAGCCCGGCGAAAGTCACCCTGCCGGAAGGCCGCGTGCTCGACCTGACCTGGAAGAATCTCGACGCCAGCTTCGCCTGGCGCAGCCCCGAGCGCTTCGCGCTTGTCGCCAGCGAGCCGCGCGGCGTGCTGACCACGCCCGGCATCACCACCGAGAACTGGGGCGCCGCGACGCTCGAGGCGCATTTGCGCCGCAACCCGACACGCCCCGCCACCGAACAGGCCGTCGACATCGCGATTGCAGCCAAGGGAACGATCCTGCCGCCGGTCGACGCCCTGCTCGGCAACACCGATGCCGGCGAGATCGACATGCAGGCGACGCTGACCCAGGCCGAGAACTTCCGCAAGGGCTTCAATCCCGATGCCCTGGAAAGCTGGCGCGGCGCCAACGGCACCTTCGAATTGACCCGCCTCGTCTCGACCAAGGGCAAGGCCCGCGTCGATGGCAGCGGGCAGTTGCTGCTCGACTCGCTGCACCGCGTCGCCGGCGATCTCCAGCTCGCCGCAGCCGGCATCGAGCAGATCGGCGGCCTGCGCATCGGCAACCTCCTGGGCGGCCTCGGCGGCTTCCTCGGCGGACGCGGCAGCAACACCGCCGCGGCGCCCGGCCTCACCACCCTGCCGCCGGTCTCGCTGCGCGAGGGCCGGGTCTTCATCGGCCCGTTCCGCCTGCCGCTCCAGCCGCTGCCGCCGCTGTACTGACAGACAAAAAAGGGGCGCCTCACGGCGCCCCTTGAACTGTGTTGGAACCCGAAATCCGTCAGGCCGCCGGCAGCGCCGCACGCGGCGCCTCGATGCGGGTGATCGCCTTCTTCACGGCTTCCTGCACCTTCTCGAAGGCACGGACCTCGATCTGGCGTACGCGCTCACGCGACACGCCGAACTCCTCGGAGAGCTGCTCCAGGGTGATCGGATCCTCGGCCAGGCGGCGCGCCTCGAAAATGCGCCGCTCGCGCGGATTGAGCACCTCCAGCGCCTCGCGCAGCGCCGAGTGGCGGTTGTCGGCCTCCTCGGAATCGGCGAGCCGGCGCTCCTGGCTTTCCGAATCGTCGACCAGCCAGTCCTGCCACTCGCCCTCGCCATCCTCGCGCAGCGGCGTGTTGAGCGAAGCATCGCCGCCGAGGCGGCGGTTCATGTCGACCACGTCCTGCTCGTTGACGCCGAGCTTGGTCGCGATCTGCTGAACCTGGTCGGGACGCAGGTCCCCCTCGCCCAGCGCCGAGATCTTGCTCTTGGCCTTGCGCAGGTTGAAGAACAGCTTCTTCTGGTTCGCGGTGGTGCCCATCTTCACCAGCGACCACGAGCGCAGGATGTATTCCTGGATCGAGGCCTTGATCCACCACATCGCATAGGTGGCGAGGCGGAAGCCCTTCTCGGGCTCGAAGCGCTTCACCGCCTGCATCAGGCCGACATTGCCCTCCGACACGACTTCGCCGATCGGCAGGCCGTAGCCGCGATAGCCCATGGCGATCTTGGCGACGAGGCGCAGATGCGAGGTCACGAGCTTGTGCGCCGCATCGCGGTCGCCATGCTCGCGCCAGCGCTTGGCCAGCATGTATTCCTGGCTCGGTTCCAGCATCGGGAACTTGCGGATTTCATCGAGATAACGTGACAGCCCGCCTTCGGCGGACAGGACGGGCAGCGAAGCACTCGCCATGCTCGTTCTCCTTATCGAGGCCCCCGCTTGGCGGCAGGCCCTCCGCGCGATCAACCTTCGCGCAGGCTTCGGATCCGGCAAAGCGGTCCAACGCAGGAACCTGTCATCGGTTCGGTCGGAACGCTCGCTTGCGGCGCCCCCTTGGCCATCCGCATCCGAACAACTCCAGTATATGCGAACTCACTCTGGCGGAAAGGTGGCAAAATCGCCCGGTTCGCTCACAGCCGTGCGAGTGCGGCTTGCAGATTCGCAAAATCCTCCGGCGGCTCGGACTCGAACAGCATCTCCTCACCACTGGCTGGATGCTCGAATCCGAGGATCGCCGCATGCAGGGCCTGCCGGCCGAGCGCGGCCAGCGCGGCTTGCGCATCGGCGGGCAGGCGGACCGCCTTGGTGGCGAAACCCGAGCCATAGAGCTGATCGCCCAGCAGGGGGTGGCCGATATGGCTCATATGCACGCGGATCTGGTGCGTGCGCCCCGTCTCCAGCCGGCATTCGATCAGGCTCGCCAGCGGCTCGGTCTCGTCCAACCCCTTCAGCAAGGGCGGATAGCGTTCGAGCAACTCGATATGGGTGATCGCCTCGCGCCCGCGCCCTTCCTTCACCACGGTCATCTTCTCGCGGTTGCGGGTCGAGCGCTCGATCGGTGCGTCGATCGTGCCCTCGCGCAGGCGCGGCACGCCCCAGGCAATGGCGAGATAGGCACGCTGCAATGGCCCGGTGCGGCCATGGTCGGCGAACTGCTTGGCGAGCTTCTGATGCGCCCGGTCGTTCTTGGCGACGACCAGGAGGCCACTGGTATCCTTGTCGAGCCGGTGCACGATGCCCGGGCGCCGGACGCCGCCGATGCCGGACAGGCTCTCGCCACAATGCGCGATCAGCGCATTGACCAGCGTTCCGTCCTCATGGCCGCCGGCCGGATGGACGACGAGCCCCGCCGGCTTGTCGATGACGATCAGGTGCTCGTCCTCGTAGACGACATCGAGCGGGATATCCTGTCCGACGGGATCAGCCGGCTTCGCCGCCGGCATGACCAGCGCGATGGTGTCGCCCTCGACCACCTTGCGGCTGCCATCGCTGAAGACGGCGCCGTTGAGGCTGACCCCGCCCTCCTTGATGACCTGCTGCAGGCGTGCGCGCGAAATCTCGCCGGCCAGCAGGACCAGCGCCTTGTCCAGGCGCTGGCCCGCCTGCTCGGGGCCGACCGTCAGGGTCACAGTGGCATTCGGATCGAGAATGGATGTCATCGCGTCGCTATAAGGCGCATGGCCGCCGGCCGCACGCCTTTTCCGCTCAGCCGAACAGCCTGAAGCCGCTCTTCTTCGGCTCCGGCGGTGGTTCCTCCTCCGGCCCCGGATCATCGGGCGCGTGCGAGACCGGGAAGATCACCGGCTTGGGCGACCCAGCCTCGCGCGGAGCGGGCTTGCTCTCAACCAGCTTGGCCTCGGCAGGCTTCGATTCAGCCGGTTTCGCGGGTTCGGCAACCGCTTCCACCGGCTTCGGCTCCTCCTTCTGAACCGGTGGCGCAGCAGGGGCGACCGGCTCCGGCCTCGGCTCCTCCTTCGGCGCGGACGGCGGCGGCGGAGGCGGCGGTGCAACGGCCGCAGGCTCGATCGTCGTGACGCTCTCCGCCTTCGCCTCGATCAGCTTGGTCGAATCGTCGAGATCGGCCAGCACGTCGTCGGCGGCCTGGGCCCGGCTGCCGAGCGTCGCCGGCGGCACGGTCCAGACGAAGGCGTCAAGCCGGCCGGTGATCGGCGAGACCGGCATCCAATGGTCGGAGACCAGCCCGTCCGCCACCCAGGCAGCATCGCGCGGCGCCCGGGTCGCCCGCGCCAGCCATTCGCGCACGCGGCCGGCGGCGCCATGCTCGGCATCCTCGAGCTCGGCCATCAGCAGGCAGGCGCGCACTGAGGCGCCGCCCGCCAGCAAGGGCTTCAGCGTCTCGCGCGCCTTCTGGAATTCGCGGGCCTGGATCGCGGCGCCCGCCAGCACCAGCACGCTTTCCGGATCAGAGGGGCGCAGCTTCGTCAGGGTGACCGCCCGGTTGAGCCGGTCCAGCGCGCTGTCGCCCGGCCGCGCGTCGAGATAGGCGGCAGCGATATCGGGATGGGGCGCATCCTTCCAGGCGGCCTCCAGCAGCTTCGAGGCCTTGCGGACATCGCCGCGCTCGGCGAGCATCCGGCCGGAGAGCGCAGCGGCCGGCGTCAGGGCCGGCGCGAGCTTGACCGCCTCGAGCGCGGCGGCAAGTGCCTTCTCCGGCTCATGCTCGCGTGCCTGCAGCGCCTCGGCCGCCAGCAACACCGCGCGCTGGCGGCGTGCCTCGGCCTTGTCGGCGAGCCTGAGCGCGGCGCGACGCTCGACCGCCGTGCGAGCTGCCTGCCAGTCGCCGGCCTGCGTGTGGAAATCGAGCAGCGCATCATTGGCCCAGGCCAGCGAGGGCGAGCGGCGCACGGCATCATCGGCAAAGGCGCGCGCGGCGGTGACGTCGCCGCGACGCTTGGCCTCGACGAAGAGCCCGCGCAGGCCCAGCACCCGCGTCTCCGATTTCTCCAGCATCGCCTTGAAGGCGGCCTCGGCCTGCGCCCGATCGCCGCTCAGCTGCGCGGTCTGTGCCTCCAGCAGCAGGGTCAGCGGCTCGCCCGGCACGAAGCGGCGCGCCTCGCCGGTGTAGCGCCCGGCGGCAATGGGATCGCCTGCACCAATCGCGACCATGCCGCGCGACACGGCCTCGAAGCCGCGTGCCCGACGCCGCGCCCGCGAGGACAGGCTGAACGCCGAGGGCAAGCCGAAGACGAAGCGCAGCACCGCCCAGGCCAGCAGCACGAGGAAGGCGAGCGCGACGACGCCGATCGCGGCCAGCGCGACGCTGGTCTCGATCCGGTAGCCCTGCCAGAGCACGGAGACCTCGCCCGGCCGGTCGGCAAGCCAGACAGCGCCGAAGGCAAGGCAGGCGAAGACGGCGAGGTAGACGAGAACGCGAACCATGGACCTCTCAACCCTCCGTCAACCGGCCACGCCGAGCGCCGCAACCGCATCCTGCGCGATTTTGGCGATCGCCGCATCCGCCGCGGCACGTTTCTGCAAATCGGCGCCGAATTCCGCACTGGCACGGCGTGCCGGCTCCGGCAACTGGCCCCACAGGCCCGCAGCCTTGACGATATCACCGGCAGCGATCGCGCTTTCCAGCCGGATCGGCAGCGTCGCCGGATCGGTCGAGCCGCTGTCGCCGACCGGGCGGACCGTGACGACGCGGCTGGTCAGAGCCAGCAATTTGTCCGTCCAACTGTCGGAAACCGGCATCACCTCACGCTGGAACATCGCGCCATGCTTGCGGAAGCCCGCCTGAAGAGCCTCGCGGGCCGGTGCGCCGGCCGCAGCGACCGCCGTCAGCGCGGCGACATCCGCCTGCGCCACGCCGCTTTTCGTCAGTGCAGCAATATCGCCGGCGAAGGGCCGCCCGCCGGCGAGCGCACGCTGCACCCGCTCCGCCAGCACAATGCGCGCCGCCGCCATCGCTTCCGGACTCGCACCCGATGCCGCCTTCGCCTGCGTCTCGACGTTGCCGAGCCGCCCGGCAATCTGGTCGAGGCGTTGACTGAGGGCCGTTGCCGCAGCTTCAGCTCGCTGCGCCTGGGCGCTGAGGGCGCTCGTATCCGGCGCCTGCGCATTGCCGAGCGACGCGAGCCTCGTCGTCACCGCCTGCAGTTCGGCGCCGGCCTTCGCAGCCGCTTCCGATGCCGCAACCGCCTTGCGATCGGCCGCCGCGGCACTCGCCTGCATGGCCTCCAGCCGGCTGCGCAATTCGGCGATCGCCTCGCCGCCGCCCGAAGGCGCCTGCTTGGAGAGGGCATAGGAGACGAGCCCGCCGCCGATCAGGCCGCCGACGAGACCGGCCGCCGCAACGGCAAGCCACGGCGTGCGGGCCGGCTCTGCGGGCACGACGGGCCCGCGCGCCGGCTCGACGGGAGGCGGGGCGAACTCTTGCGGCAGAGCCTCGGTCGGCGCGAGCTGCGAAGGATCAGCCAACCCGGCAGGCTCGGCCGTAGCCGTCACCGCCTTCAGCTCGACGGTCGGCCGTGTGCGGCGCTGGCTGCCTTGCGGACCCGGCCGTGCCGGATCGGCCAGGCGCTCGCGCGCCGAAACCTGCTCAAGCGCGGCGAGCATGCCGGCCTCCTCGGGGTGCTCCGCGACCAGGACGGTGCTCGCCCCCGTCGCGATCAGCGGCTCCGCCGCGGCGGCCGAGATCACGACATGGGTGAGTTCCAGCGCCTCGTCCGCCACGCCGGCAGCCTGCGCCAGCGCGATGAAGGTCTGCGCCCCGCGCGCCGAATAATGCATGGCGGCGGCATCGCCCTTGCCCTGCCGCAGCGCGGCCTGGGTCTCCGCCGGCAAGGCCGGGAGCGCCTCGGCCGCATAGGCCGTCCAGAGCGCAACATCGTAGCCGGCCTCGCGAAGACGATCCGGCACATCCTCCTTGCGATCGCGCCCGGCGATCATCAGCAGTTTCGCAGGGGCCGGCAGCGTCCGCCGGATCAGCTCGACCAGGTCGTTGCGGTCACCATCGGCGCTGCGCGCATCCTCCAGCCCGGCCTCGCGGATCTTGGTCGCCGTGCGCGCGCCGACCGCGAAGATCGGCAGGTCGCGCCACGCCGCCGGCCCGTCGGCCAGCATCGGCACGGCATTGCCGCTGGTCACCACGATCGCATCGAAATCACCCTCAGGCGCGTCACCGGGCAGGCGGACCACCTCGAAGAGCGGCGCGATCACCGGCTCGAAGCCGTGCTCGGCGATGGCGCGCGCCGTCCGCTCGGCATCGTGGCGGGGACGAAAGACGAAGACGCGCATTCACAACTCCTGACAAAACCGGCGGCGACCGCAGGACGATCCGCGAACCGTGCAGCATTCCGCGATCATGCCGCATTGAGGCGGAACAATGATCCTGCCCATGCCGTCTCCCTTTCCTGCCTCGCCGTCATATCGCCAAGGCGCCTCTTGTGACGCGCCTCTTGGCCTTGCGCCCCCTCGCGCACTATACGAAGGAATTGCCGGCACGGAACCGTCGGGCGCCGTTCCTCGATCCTGATCCCTCATTCCGCGAGACAAGTCGACCGATCATGCGTGTACTGGGGATAGAGACGACCTGCGACGAAACGGCAGCGGCGATCGTCTCCGTCGAGCGTTCCGGCGAAAGCAAGATCCTGTCGAACGAGGTGCTGAGCCAGATTGCCGCACATGCAGCCTATGGCGGCGTGGTGCCGGAAATCGCGGCGCGCGCCCATGTCGAGGCGATCGACCGCATCATCGCCCGCGCCTTCGCCAATGCCGAACTGAAGCCGGACGAGATCGATGCCGTCGCCGCGGCGGCCGGTCCCGGCCTCGTCGGCGGCGTCATGGTCGGCCTCACCGCCGGGAAGGCGATCGCGCTGGCGACCGGCAAACCCTTCATCGCAATCAACCATCTCGAGGCGCACGCGCTGACCGCCCGCCTCACCGACGATCTGGCCTTCCCCTATCTGCTGCTGCTCGTCTCCGGCGGCCATACCCAATTGCTCGCCGTGCGCGGCGTCGGCGACTATCTCAAGCTCGGTGGCACCATCGACGACGCGGTCGGCGAGGCCTTCGACAAGATCGCCAAGATGCTGGCGTTGCCCTATCCCGGCGGTCCCTCGGTCGAACGCGAGGCGGCCAAGGGCGATCCCGAGCGCTTCGACTTCCCCCGCCCTCTGCAGGGCAGGCCGAGCCCGGATTTCTCGCTCTCCGGCCTCAAGACCGCCGTGCGCCTCGTCGCCGAGCGGATCGCACCGCTCTCCGACAACGATGTCGCCGATCTCTGCGCCTCCTTCCAGGCGGCTGTCGTCGACGTGATGGTGGATCGCACCCGCGCCGGCCTGCGCGCCTGCCGCGAAGCCGGCATCACCCCTTCCACGCTCGTCGTTGCCGGCGGCGTCGCCGCCAACCAGGCGATCCGCAGCGGGCTCAATCGTCTCGCCACAGAAGCCGGCCTGCCGATGGTCGCCCCGCCGCTGGCGCTCTGCGGCGACAATGGCGCGATGATCGCCTGGGCCGGTCTCGAACGCCTCAGGCTCGGCCTCGTCGACGACATGAGCGCGGTCGCCCGGCCGCGCTGGCCGCTGGACGAGCTCTCGCCAGCCCCATCGACCGCCGCATGAGTTCTCGTGCTGCCTATCAGAGCGTCGGCGTCATCGGTGCAGGCTCTTATGGAACCGCCCTGGCGCTCGCCGCCGCTCGCGCCGGACGCGATGTGCAACTCTGGGCGCGCGATGCCGCGACGATCGAGGCCATCGCGCAGACGAGGCAGGCGCCGCGCCTCCCCGGCGTCGACCTGCCCGAAAGCATCCGCGCGACCGGCTCCCTCGCTACCCTCGCCGGTTGCGACGCCCTGATCGTCGCCGTACCGACGCAAGCCTTGCGTTCAGCCTGCGAAATCCTGGCCGCGGCCCTGCCGCCGCGCGTGCCGGTGATCTCCGCCGCCAAGGGCATCGAGCAGGCGAGCGGCCGATTCGCGACCGAGATCATCGGGGAAGCCTGGCCGGGTACGACCGCGGCGATCCTCTCCGGGCCGAGCTTCGCCGACGATATCGGGCGCGGACTGCCGACGGCGGTGACGCTCGCGGCCGGCGATCCCGAGCTGGCGCAGGCACTCGCCGAGGCGCTGAGCTCACCGGCCTTCCGCATCTATCACTCCGCCGACACCCGCGGCGTCGAGATCGGCGGCGCGGCCAAGAACGTGCTGGCCATCGCGGCGGGAATCGCGATCGGGCTAGGCTATGGCGAGAGTGCCCGCGCCGCGCTGGTGGCCCGCGGCTTCGCCGAGCTGCGCCGCTTCGGCGAAGCCTATGGCGGCGATGCCGAGACGCTGATGGGATTGTCCGGCCTCGGCGACGTCGTGCTGAGCTGCGCCTCGCCGCAATCGCGCAATTTTTCCTATGGGCTGGCGCTGGGCCAGGGCAGGAGCCCGGCCGAAGCGGCCGGCGGCAAGCTGGCGGAGGGCGCTTTCACCGCCCCGGTCCTCGTCGAGATGGCGCGGGCAAAACAGGTCGAAACCCCGATCGCCGAGGCCGTGGCCGCGATCATCGCCGGCCATGTCGGCGTGCGCGATGCGGTCGCCGCGCTGCTGGCGCGGCCGATCCGGGCGGAGTGAGGGAGTAAAGCATGGCGGGAGACTGGTCCGACCTGACGAAGCGCGTCGCGCGCGGCATCGCCGAGGTCAAGAAGACGACGGGCTCCGAGCTCGTCGCCGAGAGCGAGCCCGTGCCATTGGCCGGCCGGATCGCAGGCCCCGTGATCCAGCATCGCAAGCGCCGGGCCGAGGGCACGCATCGTTTCGTGCTGATCCTGCCCTTCGGCGAGGGCGAGGTCCGCGTCGAGCTCGACCCCAAGGATTACGCCGCGCTGACCCGCGAAATGGTGCGGTTCTGGAACGAACAGGGCGAGGCGGCCTCGCAGCCGCCGGTGCCGCTCAAGGAGGACGAGGCCTGATGGCTCACTGGCTGATCAAATCCGAACCATCCGTCTGGTCCTGGGACGACCAGGTCAAGGCCGGCGCCAAGGGGACGCATTGGGACGGGGTGAAGAACCACACCGCCAAGCTCAACCTGATGGCGATGAAGCAGGGAGACCAGGTCTTCTTCTACCATTCCAACGAGGGGCTCGAGGTCGTCGGCATCGTCGAGGTCATCAAGGAAGCCTATAACTGGATCCCCGGCGAGCCCTGGGTCCTCGTCGACTTCAAGGCGGTGAAGCCGCTGCCAAAGCCGGTCACGCTCGCCGCCGTCAAGGCCGAGCCGACGCTCGCCAAGATGGCGCTGGTCACCTCCTTCCGCCTCTCGGTCCAGCCGGTCACGGACGAGGAATGGGACATCGTCTGCAGGATGGGCGGGCTTTAGAGCGCTCACGCGCGATAGTAATCGGCGAAGGTCGGATAGCCCGCCAGCGCGCGCGGCCGATAGGGCAGCATCTCCTGAAGGATCGGCACGGCCGTAGCCCGCAGGCGTGGCTCGACGGCATCGGCCATCCGCGCCGGCTGTGGCTGGAACCCGTGCGGCACGAAGCCCTCCCGCGTGCCCTCGCTCCAGGGCAGCCAGGAGGTCTTGCGCTCGTCATGCTGGCGGCCGAGCGCATCCGGCCGCAGCTCCGCGATCAGCCCGGGCTCGACGATAAGAGGATGCGGGATGGCCTGCGCCTCCACGATCATCCAGCCGAGCGAGAGGTCGGACAGCCCCATCTTCAGGCCGTAGCCGCCGCCGATATCGGTATGCACGCCGGCGAACCAGGCCTGCCGGATCTGCCCCGGCGGCGCCTCCCGCTCGTCCCAGAGCTCGGGCGCGAAGACCTGCCGGTTCTCGTCGATGGCCAGGACGTGGCGGCCATGGGCGACCTGCCGGTTGAGGATTGCATCGTGGAACTTGTGGCGCCCCGGCAGGCTGCCGATCCCCGGCAGGCCGAGCGCCCTGACCGTATCCCAGACGCCGACGAAGAAGGGCGGCGCCGGCTGTGTGCCATGGCGTTCGCGGAACGCCGCCGCGGCTTCGGCCCGCGCGGCGGCATCCCTGATCATGTAGACATCCTTGACCGCGCTAGCGGCCAGCGCCCTGACCTCCTCCGCCTTGATCGCGTCGCTGAACCCATCCCAGCGCGTCACCTGCGCGAAGCCGCCCGGTACGCCGCATAACGCCAGCACGCCTCCGAGGCTGCGGACGGTGTAGGCGCCGCGGCTGAAGCCGAACAGGAAGATCCGATCTCCCGGCCTGTGCGCGCAGAGCAGTGCTGCATAGCAATCGATGATGTTGTCGGTGATGCCGTAGCCGGTCGCCTCCGCGAGCAGGTCCTTGAAGCGCCGGAACGGCCCGCGAATCTCGCCCTCGTCGGGATTCGCGCCGAGGCCGGGGTCGTAGAAGCAGATTTGCCCGGCTCCATCAGCCTCGCGGGTCGCCATGAACAGGCGATAGACATTCGTCCAGTTGATCGGGTTGGCGCCGCCGGCCTGTCCCGTCCCATCCGAGAAGATGCCGATATTGCGCGCCATGACGCCTCCCAGAGGCCTATCCTACCATTGGATGAGGCGAGCCGGGGATGTTTTGGCCTTGCGCCATGCCCAAAACGCCGGTCCCTGCCACGAAAGTGCGATGCACAATGGGTTGCCGCGCCGCGCACGCAACCTATGATGCGTCGAAATCGAAGAAGCGATGCCCGCCGCACCCTCCATGAGGCGGACCAGCGCAACACAGACGGTCCAAGTCTGGGGAGACGCCCGAATGTCCGAGATCATCTACGACGTCCCGACCTCCTGGTCGAAGAAGGCCTGGGCGACCGACGCCAAGTACAAGAAGATGTACGCGGCCTCGATCAAGGATCCCGACAAATTCTGGGGCGAGCAGGGCCAGCGCATCGACTGGTTCAAGCCGTACACCAAGGTCAGGAACGCCAGCTACAAGCCGGGCAAGGTCTCGATCAAATGGTACGAGGACGGCACCACCAACGTCGCCCATAACTGCATCGACCGGCATCTCGCGACCCGCGCCAAGCAGACGGCGATCATCTGGGAAGGCGACGATCCCAGCGAGTCGAAGAAGATCAGCTATGGCCAGCTCTATACCGAGGTCTGCAAGTTCGCCAACGTCCTCAAGGCCAATGGCGTCAAGAAGGGCGACCGCGTCACCATCTACCTGCCGATGATCCCGGAGGCGGCCTATGCGATGCTCGCCTGCGCCCGCATCGGCGCGATCCATTCGGTGGTCTTCGGCGGCTTCTCGCCGGATTCGCTGGCGAGCCGCATCGAGGATTCCGATTCGAAGATCGTCATCACCGCCGACGAGGGCCTGCGCGGCGGCCGCGCCGTGCCGCTCAAGAAGAATGTCGATACCGCCGACGACAAGGTGAAGGGTGGCATCGGCACCGTCATCGTCGTCAAGCGCACCGGCGGCAACGTCACCATGAAGGAAGGCCGCGACCTCTGGTATCATGACGAGGCCGCCAAGGTCTCCGGCCATTGCCCGCCGGCCGAGATGAAGGCGGAAGACCCGCTCTTCCTGCTCTACACCTCAGGCTCGACCGGCAAGCCGAAGGGCGTGCTGCACACCTCGGCCGGCTATCTCGTCTACGCCGCGATCACCCACCAATATGTCTTCGACTACCATGACGGCGACATCTACTGGTGCACGGCGGACGTGGGTTGGGTCACCGGCCACAGCTACATCCTCTACGGGCCGCTCGCCAACGGCGCGACCACGCTGATGTTCGAGGGCATCCCGACCTATCCGACGATCTCGCGCTTCTGGGAGGTCATCGACAAGCACAAGGTCAACACCTTCTACACGGCACCGACCGCGATCCGCTCGCTGATGGGCGCCGGCGAGGAGCCGGTGAAGAAGACCAAGCGCAAGTCGCTGCGCCTGCTCGGCTCGGTCGGCGAGCCGATCAATCCGGAAGCCTGGGAGTGGTATCACCGCGTCGTCGGCGAGCGCCGCTGCCCGATCGTCGACACCTGGTGGCAGACCGAGACCGGCGGCATCCTGATCACGCCGCTGCCCGGCGCCACCCAGCTCAAGCCGGGCTCGGCGACGCGACCCTTCTTCGGCGTGAAGCCCGAGATCGTCGATGCCGAGGGCAAGGTCCTGGAAGGCGCCTGCGAGGGCAATCTCGTCATCGCCGAGAGCTGGCCCGGCCAGATGCGCACGGTCTATGGCGACCACAAGCGCTTCGAGGAAACCTATTTCGCGACCTATCCGAACAAGTACTTCACCGGCGACGGCTGCCGGCGCGACGCCGACGGCTACTACTGGATCACCGGCCGCGTCGACGACGTCATCAACGTCTCCGGCCACCGCATGGGTACCGCCGAGGTCGAATCGGCGCTGGTCGCGCATCCGTCTGTCTCGGAGGCCGCGGTCGTCGGCTACCCCCACGACATCAAGGGCCAGGGCATCTATGCCTATGTCACGCTGATGTCAGGCGAGGAGCCGAGCGAGACGCTACGCAAGGACCTCGTCGCCTATGTCCGCAAGGAGATCGGCCCGATCGCCTCGCCGGACCTGATCCAGTTCGCGCCGGGCTTGCCCAAGACGCGCTCCGGCAAGATCATGCGCCGCATCCTGCGCAAGATCGCCGAGGATGAGTACGGCGCGCTCGGCGACACCTCGACGCTCGCCGATCCCGCCGTCGTCGACGACCTCGTCGCCAACCGCCAGAACAAGCGCAAGGCGGGGTAAGACGCTCTCCTTCGGGATGAGACCGAAAATGGCCTGTTCGCATCGGCGCGCAGGCCTTTTTCATGGGATTGAGCCCACCGGCGGGAACCGCAGCCGATATCGAGGGTTCGCAATGCCGCTGGCCTGGGTTAGACCATGCTCATGCCGCGTTCATCGCGTTTCCTGATAATGACGCAACGTTCGGCTGACCGAGATCGGAACCCGCGCCTGATGACGACGACGATCAAGACCGCATCGACCGCCGCCTTCGTCCGCGCGGCCGCCTTGCTGCCTCTGCTGGCCCTGACCGCCTGCGCCGGATCGCAGCGCTTCAGCGGGCCGGTGATGAACCAGCCCTCTTACAGCCAACCCCTGCCCTCCGCACCGCCGGTGAGTTCCGCCCCGATCACCTCGGAGCCCTTGCCGCCGCCCGGCGGCTATCCGGCTGCGCCCCCGCAAGCCGGCGGTTATCCCGCCGCGGGAGGCCCGCAGGGCGGCGCCCTGCCCCCGCCCCAGGATCCGTTCTTCGACCCCAATGCCGGCGGCGCGCCGCAGGGCCAGCCCCTTCCCCCGACCGGACAGCTGGCACAAGACCCCGGCCTGCGCGGCAGCAACAATCAGGTTGCCGGCCTCGGCGCGGCCCCGGCAGCGGCGCCGCGCCCCTCGGCCAGCCGCGACAGCGTCGTCGGCGGCTGGACGGCCCGCGAAGCGACCGGCGGTACCTGTCGGGTGCAATTGTCGAGCTCGCCGACGCTCGATCTCTATCGCGCCTCCTCGTCCGGCTGCGCCAACAAGGATCTGCAGAAGATCTCGGCCTGGGATTTCCGCGACGGCGAGGTCTATCTCTATCAGCAGGGTGGCACCGTCGCAGCCCGGCTGCGCAGCTCCGGCTCGGGCGCGCTCGACGGCGCGGTGACCAAGTCCGGCGCCTCGCTGTCGATGAACCGCTAGATAACAGCCTGCCAGTCATGGTCGGGCCTGTCCCGACCACCCACGTCTTCGCTGGTCGAACGCGGTGTTCAAGACATGGATGCTCGCCGCAAGGGCGAGCATGACGACAGCTGGATCAATGCCGTTGCATGGTTTCTCGGCGGTCAGACCCCGAAGGTCCGGGTCAGCAAGGTGCTCGGCCAGAAGCTCTTCTGGATCGACAGCGCCATCGTCGCGAAGCCCCGGGCATTGTCGAGCGCCTCGTCGAGGATCGTGAAGGGCGTCGGGGCACCGGTCGCGATCACGCCCTCGACATCGGCATAGCCGCCGACCAGATCGGCCTCGAACTTCGCCGCGAGCCGGCGCATCGCCGCATTCTCCGGCAGGCAGGTCAGATAGAGCGTGCGGACGCTGCGATTGCGTGCTGCCGTGATCAGGCGCCCGAACAATTGCGAGCCGACGCCACGCCGCCGCCACGGCGTCTCGACGCTGAAGGCGGCTTCGCCGGTGAGCGCGATGATGTCGTCGAGGCCGCGCAGCTCGGCCGCCCCGCGCACCACGCCATCGACCACATAAGCATAGACCAGGCCACCGACGCCAAACGTCGTCCTGGCATAGTTCTCAAGAAACGCGTCATTGACCGCCGTGCCGAAACGCTGGTGGCGCGTGACGGCATCGAGCCTGAGCAGATGCTCCTTGAAGAGATCGCGCTCCGTCGGCCACAGCCTGCGGATCACGCCATCGCCGGCCTTCTTGCCGGATTGTCGCGAACGAACCAATTCTCATCTCCTGAACAGCGCAAGTCTTGCGCGAACCGACCAGGAGGCGTTGTCTTCCCTGACTTGCTCATCACATCGTATTACGTCCGCACGATGGCAAGGGCACGACCTGCGGCATTTTTGCCGGGTCCACGCAAAAATCAAGTGAACACCCCGCATTCTCATGCACTGAGCGCATGGAAAAGGCACGGCATGACGTTGGGGACGGGGGCGAAAAAACCACTGTAACGCCGTAAAATGCCATGCAATAATTTCGCATTGACCCCGATGACGGCGCGTCCGGCATGAGCTAAGTTGCGTGCTCCCGGTCACTCATATTTGAAGCTCCATGTTCGATCGTCGCAAGCCTCCGGCTGCCCAGCCTTTCGTCACCCACGAAAACATCGAAGCCAAGGTCAAGTGGTTCGACCCCGAGAAGGGGTTCGGTTTCGCATCGCCCTCCGATGGTTCGGGCGATGTCTTCCTGCACGTCTCGGCCATCGGCCCGCTCGACCAGCAGGACCTGCTGCCCGGCGCGACGATCGTCGCCGATCTCGGCGAAGGCCGCCGCGGCCTCCAGGTCGTGGCGATCCATGAGATCGATGCGTCGACCGCCTCGCAGACCGCGCCGGCTCCCCGCGCCTTCTCGCCCCGTCCCCCGCGCGATGATTTCGGCGGTGGCGGCTATGGCGACCGGGATCGCGGCGGCTTCGGCGGCGATCGCGGTGGTTATAACGACCGCGGCGATCGCGGTGGCTACGGCGGTGGTGATCGCGGCGGCTTCGGCGGCGGCGATCGCGGCCCGCGTGGCGGCGGCTTCCAGGATCGCAACAGCGGTCCGGTCGAAGGCCCCTATGACGGCGCCGTGAAGTTCTTCAACTCGGATCGGGGCTTCGGCTTCATCGCTCCGGACAAGGGCGGCCCGGACGTGTTCCTGCACGTCTCTTCGCTGGGCCGCAGCGGCCTGCAGCCGCCGATGGACGGGCAGCGCGTGCGCTTCTCGATCCGCACCGGCCGCAAAGGCCCGGAAGCCGCCGACGTCAGCTTCATCTGACACGACGCAAGCTTCGCTGGAATCACAAAGGCCCGCCAATGGCGGGCCTTTTCTTTTGGCGCGGCGGGCCTTGTAGACTGCGCGCCGCCGAAGCGGCGCGCGTCAACCGACTCAGTGGCCGTGATCGTCGCCTTCGAGGCCGCCGATATGCTTCTGGGTGTAGAGCTCGATACCGACGCGCCCGATCAGGTCGAGCTGGGTTTCGAGGAAGTCGATATGACCTTCCTCATCCTTCATCAGGGCCTTGAACAGGTCCTCGGACGGGAAATCGCCGACCTCGCGGCAGTACTTCGCCGCTTCCTGGTAGAGGGTACGCGCTTCGAGCTCAGCCTTGAGGTCGCACTCGATCACTTCCTTGACAGTCTCGCCGATGCGCAGCTGGTCGAGCGTCTGTAGGTTGGGGAAACCCTCGAGGAAAAGGATGCGGTCGACGAAGCGGTCGGCATGGACCATCTCCTCGATCGATTCCTTCTTCCAGGTCTTGGCCATGTCCTTGAGGCCCCAGTTGTCCAGCATGCGGTAATGCAGCCAGTACTGGTTGATCGCCGTGAGCTCCGAGCGCAGCCCCTTGTTGAGGTATTCGATGACCTTCTTGTCGCCCTTCATGGGGTCCACTCCGCAATCCACATTAGAATTATACTAATGTAGGCACGGACTGGCCGGAAGTGAAGAGCTAAAAAGCGGTCTCGGCGCTTTTGATCGAGCAGGAGGCCGCAGCGGCGCTCAGGCCGCGATGCTCTCGTCGTTCAGCTCGATCCCGTCGAGCATGATACCCACCGAGACATGCACCGCGCACTCGATCTCGCGGCTGGCGCAACCGCCGCATTGCGTCGCGCAGACGGCGCGGGCCTCGGCCAGAAGCGCCCGGACCTCACGCGCGCAACGTCCACAATCCGGGCTGCAGCCCAGGCAATCGTAGACCTCGCCGGCTGTCCGGGGGCCGCTGCCGTCAGCAGCGACAGTCCCCTTGATCTGGCCGCAGGACAGAACGTTGCAGGAGCAGACGATCACGCGTGGTGGCCCACCACCCGCTTGGTCTCGATTTCCTCGCCATCGGCGCTGCGCAGGCGGACAATGACCTCGACCGAGGAGATCATCATGCCCTCAGGCGCGTCCGGCAGTCCGGCAACCTGGATCATCGAGCCGGGGATGTCGGTGACGGTCTCGTCGTCCTCGTTGTAGAAATGGTGATGCTCCGACACATTGGTGTCGAAGAAGGTCTTCGGACCGGAGACCGAGACCTGGCGCAGCAGGCCGGCTTCCGAGAACTGGCGCAGCGTATTGTAGACGGTCGCAAGCGAGAGCGGCTCGCGCGCCCGCAGCGCCTCCTCATAGAGCATCTCGGCGCTGACATGGCGGTCGCCCTTGGCGAAGAGCAGCCAGCCCAGAGCCATGCGCTGGCGCGTCGGACGCAGGCCCGCCGTCCGCAACCGCGCCTTCACGGCGCTGATCGGGCAGCTCGACGGATTTTTCTGCGGCCACGGGATATGATCGGCCGCCACCGGCCTGTGATCGTGATCCTTGCTCGCCAGAACGCTCATTGTAACGCCTTCCACACGCCGAACCTCGGCAGCGTAGTTTAGAAAACATCTAAACTACTGATATTATTGTCATTTTTGACAAAGCACCGCTCAAATGTCAATCTTCGCAGCTGCGACATCGGGCAGCGCCCACAGCACAACCGCGTGACCGCCGTGCCAACGCCCTGCTCTGAACGCATGGCTGCGGCATCCACGGAGATCACTTCTCAGCTTCGCGCAGCCGGCAGCCACGCGCGGAATCGCCTAGTGACCGCCGCCGCCAGCGCCTGCGACGGGCTTCGGCGGCTTGCGTAGGAACAGCGCCATCACGACCAGGCTCGCGAAGATCATGGTCAGCCCGAGGAAGACATCGCCGAAGGCCATGACCAGCGCCTGCTTGTGGACGCGCTGGTTGATCAGGGCGAGCGCCATCGTCTGCGCCGCATCACCATGGTCGATGAAGCGCTGCGCCGTGTTGGCGATCGCCTCTTCCGCCACTTGGCGCCCGGCAACGACCATCTCGTGGAGCCGGGTGATATGCAGATCGGTACGGGTGTTCAGCATCGTGTTGATCACCGCGAGCCCGACGGCACCGCCGAGATTGCGGGTCAGGTTGTAGAGCCCGGACGCGTTCTTGAGCTGCTGCGGCGGCAGCGAGCCCAGCGCAATGTTGTTGATCGGCACCATGCACAGCATCAGCGAGCAGCCACGCAGGATCTGGGGAACCATCAGCTCGTAGAAATCCCAGTCGGAGGTGATGAAGGAAGCCCACCAGGTGCCGACCGCGAAGCCGCCGAAGCCGATCATCATCATCACGCGCGGGTCGAGCTTGGTCGAGAGACGCCCGGCGATCGGCGCCGTCAGGAACATGCACAGGCCGGTGACGAACATCGTCTCGCCGATCATCAGTGCGTCATAGCCGCGGATACGCCCGAGATAGACCGGGTAGAGATAGGTCAGCCCGTAGAGGCCGATGCCCATCGTGAAGGAGAACAGCGAGCCGAAGGCGAAATTGCGATTCTTGAACGCATAGAGATCGACCAGCGGATCGTCGCGCGTCAGCGCCCGCCAGAAGAACAGGACAGCACCGGCGACCATCACGACCGAGAACAACACGATCTCGTGGCTCTGGAACCAGTCGAGCCGCGTCCCCTCCTCCAGCACGTATTCGAGGCTGCCGAGGAACGCCGCCATGGCGGCGAGTCCGAGCCAGTCGAAGCGCTTGATCAGGCTGTGGTCGGGCTTGTCGAAATCGATCAGCGTCCAGGCCGCGATCGTCACCGCGATGCCAGGCACGACATTGACCAGGAACAGCCAGTGCCAGGAGAAGGCATGGCTGAGATAACCGCCGACGGTGGGGCCGATCGTCGGCGCCAGCGTCGCGACGAGCCCGATCAGCGGCGAAATCACCGGCCGCTTCGACGGCGGGAAGATGGTGAAGGCTGCCGCGAAGACGCCGGGAATCATGCCACCGCCGATGAAGCCCTGCACCGCCCGCCACAGGATCATCTCGTTGATCGAGGTGGCCTGCGCGCAGAGCACGCTGGCAATGGTGAAGCCCGCCGCGGCGATCGAGAAGAACACGCGCGTCGACAGCGCCCGGCTGAGATAGCCCGACAGCGGGATCATGATGACTTCGGCGATCAGATAGGCGGTCTGGACCCAGGCGACTTCGTCGGACGAGGCGGACAGGCCGGCCTGGATCTCCGCCAGCGATGCCGAGACGATCTGGATATCGAGGATCGCCATGAACATGCCGAAGACCATCGCCATGAAGGCGAAGATCCGGCGGAGCGGGATGGCGTCCTCGGCGGGTTTGGCGCCGGCGCCCGGATTCAGGGTCGCAGTGGCCATGACGGCCTGCCTTTCATCGGGGTGTCTTCCCGTGCGCGCTGCAGCGTGAAACGCTGCTGCGCAGACGCGGGACCGTCATCAGAATGAGGCGCCCTCACAGCGCCGGGAGCCGATCACATCTCGTCCTGCGGTCCCGCATCTGCGCAGCAGCACTTCGTGCCGCAGCGCGTGCGGGATGACCCGCTTCATCAATGGCGCTTGATCAGCGCTGGCTGGCCGGCCGCGGATCGATCGAGACGACCACCGACATGCCCGGCCGCAGCGCATGCTTCGCCGTCGAGGCCGGATCGAGCGCGATGCGCACCGGCACGCGCTGCACGATCTTGGTGAAGTTGCCGGTCGCGTTGTCAGGCGGCAGCAGCGTGAAGACGGAGCCCGTGCCACCGGCGATGCCGCTGACCGTGCCATGGAAGACCTGTCCCGGCAGGGCGTCGACGGTGATGCTCGCCTTGTCGCCCCTCTTCAGCGGCCCGACCTGCGTTTCCTTGAAATTGGCGTCGACATAGACTTGGTCGAGCGGAACGATCGACATCAGGCGCTTGCCGGCGCCGACGAGGTCGCCGATCTGGACATTGGTATTGGCGATGACGCCGTCGATCGGCGCGGCGATCTTCATGAAGGAGAGATCGCGCTCGGCCTTCTGCTCGGCCACCTTCAGCTCGTCGATCTGTCGGGCGGCCTCGATGCGCTGCGCCTCCAGCACCTTGATATTGGCCTGCGCCTGCACGACGCCGGCCTTGGCGCTCGCCACTGCAGCGACAGCCTGATCGCGGGCCGCGGTCGCGGCATCGAGTGTCGCCTGCGAACCGTAGGACTTGGCGGCTAGGCTATTGGCGCGGTCGAAATCGGCTGTCGTGCGCGTCACGGCCGCCTCGGCCGAATTCTGCTGCGCCTGCGCCTGCAACTGGGCGGCGCGCGCGGCCTCGACCTGACTGTCGATGCGGGCGAGCGTCGCCTGCGCCGTCGCGGACTTGGCGCGGGCGCTGTCGAGCGCGATCCGCCAGTCACCGTCATCGAGCGCGACGAGCGGCTGCCCGGCCTTGACCTCCTGGTTCTGCCGCGCGGAAACGGACGCGATATTGGCGGAGAGCTTGGCCGAGACGGTCGCCATCTCGGCGCCGACATAGGCGTCATCGGTCGAGACGATGAAGCGGCCGTTGCGCCACCAGTCGACACCGTACCAGAGCCCGGCCCCCACGACGGCAGCGCCCACGACAAGCAGCGCGCCGCGCTTCAGCGGGCTCTTGCCGGATTTGGCCTTGGCCTCGGCGGTTTCGGGCGGGGAGGTCTTCGCCTGTGCGTCACGGGCGGTGGCGGGCTCGGCCGCCGGCTGGGCGGTCTCGGCCTTGGCATCGACCAGCTTCAGCCGGTCGCGACGGTGTTCGGCAGCGGTTTCAGCAGACATTGGGCGTCCTGCATGTCAATTCGAACCAACCGGTTCGATTGCACTTGAAATAGCGCGGCGCATGATGCATATCAAGCCAAATCGAACCGATTGGTTCGATTCTTTTTCGCAGCTGCCATGCAGGGCCCGCAGACCGGGCCGGGATGAGATGTCGGAAAGCTCTGAAAGCCCGGTAAAGACGGGACCACGCAATCGCCGGATCGCCGGCACCGATCCCGACAAGCGCCGCCAGATCCTGGACGGCGCCTTGCACATCTTCACCTCGCGCGGCTTCGACGCCGCCAGCATGAGCGATATCGCAGCCGCCGCGAACGTGTCGAAGGGCACGCTCTACGTCTATTTCGAGGACAAGGAGCATCTCTTCGTCGCGCTGATCCAGCGCGAGCGCGAAGCCCAGAAGCGCGGCGCGCTCGAAGCCCTGAACGAGGATTCCGATCCCGTGCGGGCTTTGACCAGGTTCGGACTCTGCATCGTCAGGATGATCAACGGCGACCTCGCCGTCAGCGCCCATCGTGTCGTCATCGGCGTCGCCGAGCGCATGCCTGAGCTCGGCCGTGGTTTCTACGAGAACGGCCCGATGCTCGGCTCCAAGCTGATCGCGGGCTATCTCGACCGCATGGTGGCCGAAGGCAAGCTCGCGATCGACGACACCTATCTCGCCGCCGTCCAGTTTCTCGACCTCTGCCAGTCGACCCTGACCCGCCCGCGCCTGTTCAACGCCGTCCGTACGCCCCCGAGCGACGAGGAAATCAGCCACGTCGTCGGCGAAGCGGTCGCGATGTTCATGGCGCGCTACGGCGCCCAACCGCGCGACTGAACATCGACGCCGTCAGCCGGCGATCCGCCTGGCGCGGATGCGCTCGCGATGGGCGATATAGAGTCCCGAAGCCGCGATGATCGCCGCGCCGACATAGGTCCAGATATCCGGGATCGCTGCAAAGACCAGATAGCCGAAGATCGAGGACCAGAGCAGCTGGGAATAGGCGAAGGGCGCCAGCAGCGAGGCATCCGCGTAGCGGAAGGCCTGGATCAGGAAGATATGCCCGATCGTCGAGATGCCACCGATGAAGAGCCCAATCAGGATCGTGTTGAGATCGAGCGCCTGCCAGCTGAACGGCACGGCCAGCGACAGCAGGATGAAGCCGATCGTGGCGGAATAGGCCAGCGTCACCACAGGGATCTCGGTGCGGCTCATCATTCGGGTGACGATCAGCGAAAACGCCCAGAAGAACGACGACCCGAGAACGAAGAACGACGCGCTGTGAAAGCCGTCGCCGCCGGGGCGCACCACGACCAGCACGCCTATCAGCCCGACGCTCGTGGCAAGCCAGCGCCGCCAGCCGACGATCTCGCCGAGGATAGGAATGGACAGCGCCGTCACGAAGAGCGGCGAGACGAAGGAGGTTGCGGTCGCGTCCGCCATCGGCAGGTCGTGCAGCCCGGCCACAAACAGGATCGAGGAAACCGTCACGCCCAGGGCCCGCAGCACCTGCAGGCCCGGCCGGCGCGTGCTCATCCTGCGGAAGCCGCCGGTGAAGCTGATGGTGACGAGCATGATCGCGGCGAAGGTGCCGTAGCGCATCCAGGTGATCTGGAGCGCGGGCAAGGTGGTCGCCAGATATTTGGAGGCGATGTCGCCGCTGCACATGAAGATGGCTGAGAGCAGCACAAGTGCGATGCCGCGCGCGGAATTGTCGACGCGCAGCGGCCTGCCTTCCTGCGGAGGGACGACCGGCGATTGATCAAGGGGAGCTTTGGACAAGGGCTCGGTTCGCACTCTGGGAATGCGCAAGCCTTAGCCCTTTTGCCCGGCATAGCCACACGCAAAGACGGTCGCCCGCCCATGCGCGTGGACATGGCCTGTGACCCTGCCCGGTATCGGCCAGGGCCGGGCAACGCAGCTTGTCTTACGCAGCCTGCTTGCGCGGCTGGATCAGCTTGCGGTTGACCAGAACCTCGGCGATCTGCACCGCGTTCAGCGCCGCGCCCTTGCGCAGGTTGTCGGAGACGCACCAGAAGGCGAGGCCGTTCTCGACGGTCGAGTCCTCGCGGATACGCGAGATATAGGTCGCGTCCTCGCCGGCCGCTTCATGCGGGGTGATGTAGCCACCGGGCTCGTGCTTGTCGATCACGAGGATGCCCGGCGCGGTGCGCAGCACCTCGCGCGCCTCGTCGGCGGTGATCGGCTTCTCGCACTCGATGTTCACGCTCTCGGAATGGCCGATGAAGACCGGCACGCGCACGCAGGTCGCGGTCAGCTTGATCTTCTTGTCGAGGATCTTCTTGGTCTCGACCACCATCTTCCACTCTTCCTTGGTGAAGCCGTCCTCCATGAAGACGTCGATATGCGGAATGAGGTTGAAGGAGATGCGCTTCGGGAACTTCTTGGTGGTGACCTCGCCGGCCGAGAACACGGCGCGGGTCTGGTTGAACAATTCGTCCATGCCTTCCTTGCCGGCGCCGGAGACCGATTGATAGGTCGAGACGACGACGCGCTTGATGCCGAACTTGTCGTGCAGCGGCTTCAGCGCGACGACGAGCTGCGCGGTCGAGCAGTTCGGGTTGGCGATGATGTTCATCTTGGTGAAGCCGGCGGCGGCGGCGGCGTTCACCTCCGGCACGATCAGCGGCACGTCGGGGTGCATGCGGAAGGCCGAGGAATTGTCGATGACGACGCAGCCCTGCGCGCCGATCTTCGGCGACCAGGCCTTCGAGACGTCGCCGCCCGCCGACATCAGGCAGATATCGGTGTCGGAGAAATCGTAATGCTCGAGGGCCTTGCACTTCAGCGTCTTGTCGCCGAACGAGACCTCGGTGCCGACCGAGCGCGAGGAGGCGAGCGCCACGACCTCGCCGACGGGGAAGGCGCGCTCGGCGAGAATGTCCAGCATCTCGCGGCCTACATTGCCGGTTGCACCGACGATTGCGACCTTGAAGCTCATGATGTGATCCTTTGCGGATAAGGCGGTTCGGGTCTCCCTTTGGGGGCCGCCCCGCACCGGTTTCGGGCGGGTTCGGCGATCTCTCCCCGCCGGGGGGAGATGGACCCGGAACCGAGGCGAAGCGTCAGCGCGACAGGCCGGTTTTCCCGGTCGTCGTTTTGGTCGTGAGTTTCGTCGTCGTCAGACGGACAGTCACAGAGCCAATCCCGAAGGGCTGAAAACTTCGCAAGGCGGCGCAACCTTGCACCACGCCTTGTCAGAACACCGGGAACGACGAAAAGTCAATCTCCTCCTCATAGTGGCGCCCGGCCAGCGCATTAACCCTGCCCGTTGACCCCTTGTTCACGCTGCCGGTCGATTGGCCGGCGTCGGTAACCCGGCAGCGACTCTCACGGTCCAGCCTGCCCTCTCGATCGAGGATTGCGCGGCCGGTGTTTCGGCGCGCGGGAGTGACGGGTTGCGTGTGCGTTCGGACGAGTTGATGGACCGGTTGCGGCCCCTGTCGCAGCACTTGCGGCATGTCTTGTCCGTTGCCGGCATCAGATTCCGCGGTGCGTGGGCTAGGCTCAGGCGGATCGATCTCGTCCCGGCTCTCATCACCTGCGTCGACCGGATCGAGAGCGGCTTCCGCATCGCCTCCCGTGCCCTTCGACGCCTCGTGCCGCGCAGCGGCCTCGGCTTGCCGGGCGCCCTCGCCTGGCGCATTGCGGCCGCGCTCGGCGGCATCAGCCTGACAGCCGCGCTCGTCACGGCGCTGTCCGGGAGTGGCGAAGGCCAGTCCCAACTGGCCAGCCTCGCATCTCCGGTTGCCGCCGCGACCACCCAGACCACCGTCAACCGCAAGCCGCTCCTCGCGACGACCGAAGCAGATTGGATCGCGATCACCCGCCCGATCGCCATCTTCAATCTCGAAGCACCGGAACTCGGCCGTGAAACTCCCGCGATCGAGGCCCGTCGCAGCCGCGATGGCGGCCAGCGCGAGGACCTCCTGAGTTTCGGCACTTTCGCAGGCTCCGCTGCTCATCTCTCGCTACGCTTGAAGACGGGCGACGGCGTCGCTGCCCATTCCGGCTCCTTCATGGTCGCGCTGGTGCATGCGGCGGCGCTTCGCAGCCTCGCTGTCGAGCGAGGCAGCACGCCCGCGCTCATCGAAACCCGCTTCGGTCCGCTTGAAACCGCCGATATCGTCCTCGGCGACGGCACCGAGAGCCGCGTCTGTCTCGCCTTCCGCACCATGGGTTCCGACGCTCCCTTCACGATGAACGGCTGGTGGTGCGCTGGCGCCAAGCCCAGCGACCGCAAGCAACTGACCTGCCTGATCGACCGGCTCGACCTCGCCAATGCCGGCGCCGACCCCGAACTGCGCGCCGCGTTTGCCCGCAGCGAGCTCCAGCGTCACCCGGGCTGCTCCACGCCGCGCCTCGCGGCGACCGGCCGCAAGGTCTCCTGGCTCGACGCGGACGGCACGATGCCGGCCCTGCGCATGAAGACAGCCACCGCCGAACCAACACCCGAGCCGCGCCCGCGGCGCGCGAAAAAGCCCCGCCGCGAGCGCTAACAAAGTTGTTAACGACGCGGTGCTAGCCTTTGCACCGGTTTTTCGATGCTTACATCGAGCGGATCGATCCGCTCCCGGAGATTGCCGTCATGATGTCGTTCAAGCGCATTGCCGCCATCCTCGCCGTAGCAGCGACGGCCTCGACCGTGATGGTCAGCATTGCCGAAGCACAGAGCCGCCGTGGGCCGCTGCGCGTCACCGTGCAGAAGCGCAGCTATTTCGATGCCGGCAATGTCGTGCCCGTCGGCTCGCTGAACCGCTATGCCAGCCAGCACATGTCGGCTTCGCCTGTCTATGTGAACACCGGCGACCTCTATGGCGAGGGCACCCTGCCCGGCCGCATCGGCGCGGGCGCGAACCCCTTCGCCAACACCTTCGCGACGCCGCGTTTCTGAGAGATTTGAAGGGCGCCTTGCTAAAGGGCGCCTGTCATCCCGTGCGCGCCGCAGCGTGAAACGCTGCTGCGCAGACACGGGACCGTCTCCCGGAAAAAGCGCATTCTCGTCATGCGGTCCCGCATCTGCGCAGCAGCACTACGTGCCGCAGCGCGTGCGGGATGACACCCTTCATGAGCGCTCCTTACTCCGGCAACGCCCTCAAATAACGCACCGGCCGCCCCGGCGCCGCCGCGTTCGCCGCATGCACGATCGCGTTCGCGTCGATGCCGAAATGCCGGTAGAGATCGGCGACGGTGCCGGTCTGCCCGAAATGTTCGACGCCGAGCGCCTTCTGCCGGTGGCCATGCACGCTGCCGAGCCAGGCCAGCGTCGCCGGATGCCCGTCCAGCACCGAGACGATGCCGCAATCGCGCGAGAGTTCGCCGAGCAGCCGCTCGACATGGCTCGTCGCCGCATGGTTGCCACGCTGTCGCGCCCGCTCCGCCGCCTGCCAGCCGGCATTGAGCCGGTCGGCTGATGTGATCGCGAGCAGGCCGACATCGCGCCGGTCCTCGGAGAGCAGCCCGACCGCCTCGATCGCCTCGGGCGCGGCCGCACCGGTATAGGCGATCACGACAGACGCGTTCGGCCCCGGCTTCCTGAGCCAATAGGCCCCGTCGATGATGGCGCGCTCCAGCTCGGGCGTCATCGCCCGGCTAGGCTGCTCGACCTGCCGGGTCGAGAGGCGCAGATAGACCGAGCCGCCGGTCTCGTCGCGCAGCCATGTCCGCTCGTCCGGATCGCCCTCACCGTCGCGCTGCATGTAGTCGAACGACCAGCGCATCATCACCGCAAGCTCGTCGACGAAGGCTGGCTCGAAGGAGCAAAGCCCGTCCTGGCTCATGCCGATCAGCGGCGTCGCGATCGACTGGTGCGCCCCGCCCTCCGGCGCCAGCGTCACGCCGGACGGCGTCGCCACCACCATGAAACGCGCATCCTGGTAGCAGGCATAGTTCAGCGCATCGAGCCCGCGCGAGATGAACGGGTCGTAGAGCGTGCCGATCGGGATCAGCCGCTCGCCGAAGATCGAATGCGACAGGCCGAGCGCCGAGAGGTTGATGAACAGGTTCATCTCGGCAATGCCGAGCTCGACATGCTGGCCCTTCGGCGAGAACTCCCATTTCTGCATCGAGGGAATGCGCTCGTCCTTGAAGGTGTCGGCCATCGACGCCTTGGCGAAGAGCCCGCGCCGGTTCACCCAGGGCCCGAGATTGGTCGAGACGGTGACATCCGGCGCCGTCGTCACGATGCGATCGGCGAGCGGCCCGCCCGTCTTGGCGAGATCGTCCAAAACCTTGCCGAAGCCCATCTGGGTGGACATCGACGGCTGGATGCCCGCCTCCAGCTTGTCCGGAACCGGCAGCTTCGGGGCCGAGAAGCGTCGCCGCCCCTGCGAGAAGAACGGCACCTTGTCGAGGAACGCCCGCATCTCGCTCTCGGGCAGGTCGAGCCCCTCGAACAAATCCCATTCATGGCCGGGGCGGACGTCGTTCGCCTTGCGGAAGCCGTCGAGCTGCTCCTTGGTCATCAGCCCGGCATGGTTGTCCTTATGCCCGGCGATCGGCAGCCCGAAGCCCTTCACCGTATAGGCGAGGAAGCAGACCGGTCGGTCATGATCGATCGCCTCGAAGGCCTCCAGGATCGACGGCAGGTCATGGCCGCCGAGATTGCACATCAGCTTCGAGAGTTCGGCGTCCGAGCGCTTCTCAATCAGCGTGGTCACCGGCCCCTGGTCGCCGAGATCGTCCATCAGCCGCTTCCGCCAGGCAGCGCCACCCTGGAAAGTCAGGGCCGAATAGAGCTGGTTCGGGCAGGAATCGATCCAGGCCTTCAGCCGCTCGCCGCCCTTCTCCTTGAACGCCGCCTGCTGCAGCGAGCCGTATTTCAGCGTGACGACGTCCCAGCCGAAATTGCGGAACATCGTCTCGAAACGATCGTAGAGCCCCTCGCGGATCACCGCGTCGAGCGACTGGCGGTTATAGTCGATGATCCACCAGGTATTGCGCAGGCCGTGCTTCCAGCCCTCCATCAGGGCTTCGAAGATATTGCCCTCGTCGAGCTCGGCATCGCCGATCAGCGAGACCATGCGGCCTTCGGGCCGGTCCTTCGCCCAGCCATGCGCCTTCACGTAGTCCTGCGTCAGCGACGAGAACAGCGTCTGCGCGACGCCCAGGCCGACCGATCCGGTCGAGAAATCGACGTCGTCGATATCCTTGGTGCGCGAGGGATAGCTCTGCGCGCCCTTGTAGCCGCGGAAATTCTCGAGCTTTTCGCGGGTCTGGAGCCCCATCAGATAGTTGATGGCGTGGAAGATCGGCGAGGCATGCGGCTTTACCGCGACCCGGTCCTGCGGCTTCAGCGCGGCCATGTAGAGCGCCGTCATGATCGTGGCGAGCGAGGCCGAGGAGGCCTGGTGCCCGCCGACCTTCATCCCGTCCTCGTTCTGGCGGATATGGTTGGCGTTGTGGATCGTCCACGAGGCCAGCCAGAGGATCTTCTTCTCGAGCTCGGCGAGAAACGGCAGGCGCGGATCTGTTGTCATGAATGTGGCCCGAACTCCCAATGCAGCCGATCATGCACGGAAGCACTGGCAGAACGAGCCAAATTTCTATGTGGCACCAGCCGGCTTTGGTGATTTCCGCTACGGCGCGGCGGCCCGGCGACGAAAACCACCAATCACGGGTCGGGTCCGATTGCCGGCTACTTGTCGATCTGCGCGATGCGATCGAGCGCCGCGCCGAAACCGCCCAGCGAGACGTTGAACGAGATCGGCTCGTTGTTCGACAGGTTCAGCGCCGCGACCGTCAGCGCCTTGCCCGCCTTCATCGCGTCGGTCGCCACCGTCGTAAACGAGATCGGCAGCAGGCAACCCTGCGCCAGGCAGGTCGAGAAGCGCAGGCCCTGGCCGAGATCCTTGTCGTCGAGCCTGAGCACCGCGCCGTTCTCCAGCTTCATACCGAACGGGAACAGGATCGTGCCCTCGGCGCGCCCATCCCTCGGCGCGCGCAACTCGATGGCGAAGACGCGCTGGCCGGTCTGGCTGTTGCCCTGCGACTGCAGCAGCACGCAAAGCCGCTGTCCGTTCGCGATGCGGCAATCGACGGTCCAGTCGCCATAGGTCTCGTTGATCGCGCTGGCGCCATTCGGCAGCGTCGCGGCCTGGGCGGCGGGCTGGCCGACGCTCGGCGCAGGCTGGGCCGGCTTGGCAGGCGCGCGGGGAGCCGGGCGCTGCGGCGTGGCAGAGGCCGCAGGTGCCTCCTGAGCCCAAAGCGCTGGCGCGGTGACGGAACTGGCCGCGAGAACTGCGGCGAGGGCGGCGATCCGGAGCGAATGATGTTTCATGCCAGCGCTGTCATGTGAAGTTATCCTTGCCCTATCGCAGAAACAGCCTCCGAGAGAAAGCGGCAAAACGTAAATGACCCGCAGCAAATGAGGCCGATCGCTACTTGCCGGCGCCCCTCTATAATTGAATCATTTCAATCCGAAAGTATTCCCCCTTGCCTGCTCTTGCTCCTGACCCAATTTCGCGAACGAAGCTGGGGCTTCGACTCACAGGATGATGCCCCCGCCTCTGTCGCCAGCGCAGGCGAACCCTGCCGCCAGCTCGCTTGTGAGCCGCCCGCGCCGCATGCCAGAAACCGGCACGGAATCGGGCCGAGCGACCCGCGCAGGAGGAACCTACCCATGAGCAACAGCAAGGATGTCTGGCGTCGGGTCGACGACAAGGCCCCGGCCTATTTCGGGCTCTCCGACCGCATCTGGCACATGCCCGAGCTGAACTATCAGGAGGTCCGCTCGGCCGCCGAGCACGGCGCCATGCTGGAAAGCGAAGGTTTTCGCGTCACGACCGGCGTCGCAGGCCTCCCGACGGCGGTCGTCGGCGAAGCCGGCGAAGGCGGCCCGGTCATCGCGATCATGGGCGAATTCGATGCCTTGCCGGGCCTCAGCCAGGAGGCCGGCAACGCGGCCGAGACCCCGGTCGAGAAGGGCGGCAACGGCCATGGCTGCGGCCATAACATGCTGGGCTCCGCCTCGCTCCTCGCCGCCGCCGCGGTGAAGGACTATCTCGCTGCCAACGGACTGAAGGGCCGCGTGCGCTATTATGGCTGCCCGGCGGAAGAGGGCGGCTCGGCCAAGGGCTTCATGGTCCGCGCCGGCGCCTTCGACGATGTCGACATTGCCCTGTGCTGGCACCCCGCCTCGTTCAACGGCGTCAACCGCGCCTTCTCGCTGGCCTGCGTCGAGATCGAGTTCACCTTCTCCGGCCGCGCCTCCCACGCTGCCGCCGCGCCGCATCTCGGCCGTTCCGCGCTCGATGCGGTCGAACTGATGCATATCGGCGTGAACTACATGCGCGAGCACATGCCCTCGACCGCGCGCGTCCACTACGCGGTCATCAATGCCGGCGGCATCGCTCCCAACGTCGTGCAGGCGACCGCGACGACGCGCCAGCTCATCCGCGCCGCCACGCTCGCCGAGATGTGGGAACTCGTCGCCCGCGTGAAGAAGATCGCCGAAGGCGCAGCCCTGATGAGCGAGACCACGGTCGCGATCAAGCAGCTCTCGGGCGATGCCAATCTCGTCGGCAACCGCCCGCTGGAGGAGACAATGCAGGCCAACCTGCTGGCGCTGGGCGGCCCCGGCTTCGACGCCGCCGACCATGCCTTCGCGGCCAAATTCCAGCAGACGTTGAGCCCGCAGGATATCGCCGCCGCCTATGGCCGCTTCGACCTGAAGCCGAAGGAGGGCGAGGCACTGAGCGACGAGATCTATCCGCTCGGCGCCGGCAACGACACCTCCGTCGGCTCGACCGATGTCGGCACGGTGAGCTGGGTTGTCCCGACCGTGCAGTGCCGCACCGCCTGCTACGCGATCGGCACGCCCGGCCATTCCTGGCAGCTCGTCGCGCAGGGTCTCGCCCCGGCCGCGCACAAGGGCCTAGCGCTCGCCGCCAAGGCGATGGCCGGCGTCGCCTCGGACGTGCTGAACGATCCCGCGCTGCTCAAAGCCGCCAAGGACGAGTTCGCCGCCTTCCGCGCCAAAAACCCCTTCGCCAATCCGATCACGGATGATGTCGAGCCGCCGCTCGACATGGCCGCGCATTGAGCGGGCGGAGTTGAGGTAACACAACGCGCGTCATCCCGGACGGACCGAAGCGGAGATCCGGGATCCATGCCTGAGCCTTCAACGGAAGCGCTCCGGAATGGATCCCGGGTCTCCCTTCGGTCGCCCGGGATGACCTGTGTGTTTCTCTTGAAAACGGCAAAGCGCTACCCGTCCTGCAGTCCGGATAGCTCAACACGGATCACCGGCCGGGTCGCCTTGAACTCGGCGACGGCAGCGGAAGTGAGGTCCGAAACCGAGTCGGAGGCACTTGACATCAAGCGCAGGATGATCCGGCCCAGCCGGTCGCGGGCTTCCGTCTCCAGCTCGGTATCGAGCCTGTCGTCATGCCCGATCGCGGCCCAGGCCCTGGCCTGGACGGCTTCTGCGACGAGCAGCTCCTGGGAGTTCAGGACACCGGGAAAGCGGAAATTCGAGCTAGGCATCGGCAATTCAAACATGGCGGGCCAACGGATATAGGGCTGCCGCGGTTCCCGGCAAGGCGGAGGCAAAATCGGAGCGCGGCGCCAGCGCGGCTGCGCATGTAGTATAAACAATCAGTCTAAATTGGATTTATTGTCCAAGTTTGCCTTGACCCGCTCCTTCCCCGCCTGCACAGATGGCCGGCACAGCCTTGCCGCCCCGGCGGCAAGCGATGGACCGCAAGGCGGGAGGCTCGCGTGAAGTTCGACATTTTCCAGATGGAGCGGAACCAGACGCTCTTCGAGAACGACGTCGAGATCAACCTGACCGAGAGCGGCGTCCATCCCTGGTCGATCGAAGATATCCTGGGCGAACAGGCCGCGCGCGACCTGCTGAAGCAGCCGCTCGGCTATGGCTGGACCGATGGCCGGCCGGACCTGCGGGCCAACATCGCCTCCTGGTATCCCGGCGCGACCGCTGCGAACGTGCTCGTCACCAACGGCTCCTCGGAGGCGACGATGATCGCCCTGATGGCTCTGTTTGAACCCAGCGACTCCTTGGTCTTCGCTCTGCCGAACTTCATGCAGATCGACGGACTCGGCCGCGCGCTCGGCTTCGACATCCGCCGGCTCGAATTGTCGGGCGACAGCGACTGGCAGATCGATCCCGCTCAGCTCGCGAAGGTCTCCGCCGGCGCCAAGGCGATCGCCGTGACCAACCCTGCCAACCCCACCGGCAGCGTGCTCTCGGCCGCGAGCCGGGCCGTCCTCATCGAAGCCGCCCGACGCAACGATGCCTGGCTGATGGTCGACGAGATCTATCGCGGCGGCGAGATCGACGGCGCCGAGACAGAGACGCTCTGGGGCAGCTATCCCAAGGTCGTCGTCACATCGAGCCTGTCGAAATCCTTCGCCTGCCCGGGCCTGCGCCTCGGCTGGATCGTCGCTCCCGCCGAGGTCGTGGCGTCAGCGGCGGAGCGGCAGGACTACACCACGATCGGCAGCGGCATCCTCAGCCAGATCCTCGCGGAAGAGGTAATGCGGCCGGAAACGCGCGGCCGCCTGCTTGCGCGTGGGCGGGATTTGCTGCGCAGCAATGCCGATCTCGTGGCGCAATGGATGGCGCAGCATAATGACTGGTCGTGGCGGCGCCCGCAGGCCGGCGGCATGGCCTTTCTGCGCTATCCGCTCGACATGCCGTCGGAGGTCTTCTCGCAGAAGCTGCGCGAGGAGGAGAGCGTCTTCGTCGTCGCCGGAAGCTGGTTCGGCATCGAGAACCACATCCGCATCGGCATCGGCGTGCCGACCGAAGTGCTGCGCGACGGGCTGGCGCGGATGGATCGCTTTCTGGCGCGGCATAAGGGCTGACTAACGAGCCTTACGGCAATGATGCTCGGGAACCACTGCGTCATCCCAGGCTTGCCCCGGGATGACGACGAGGTTCCCGCAGGAAATCCCAAGACGGCGGCGTTATCTACGCCCGATCCCGTCCAGCACCACCCGCGCGATCGCGATGTCCTGCACCGCGATCCCCGTGAGGTCAGCGATGGTGATGTCGTCATCCGAGCGGCGCGCCGGCACGTCGCCGGCCAGCACGGCCCCCAGCTCGACGCAATCCCCCGCATCGATCAGCCCGACCGCCGCCGCGGCGGCGAATTCGCCATGGTCGAGGCTCTGCTCCAGCGAATCCGCGATCCGCGTATCGGCAAGCGCAACCAGCGCGGAATCCAGTTCCTGCTTCCCCGGCGCATCGGCGCCGAGCGCGGTGATATGCGTGCCGGGCCTGATCCAGTCGTCGCGGATGATCGGCGCAGCAGCCGGCGTCACGGTGATCAGCGCATCGGATTGCGCGCAGAGCGCTTCCAAATCAGCCACCGGCTCGGCGGCAATGCCCTCACCCGCGAGATCGTGCCGCAAGGCCTCCAGCTTCTCCGGCGAGCGACCCCACACCGCAAAAAGCGGCTCCTGTTCGCGCAGCAGATGCGCGGCAGCGCGGATCTGGAACCGCGCCTGCGTGCCGGCGCCGACGATCCCGATCCGGCGTGCATCGGCCCGCATTCCGGCCCGCGTCGCGATGGCGCCGGCCAGAGCGGTCCTGAGATCGGTCAACCAGCCCTCGTCGCGCAGGATCGCGACGACCGCGCCAGTCTCGGCCGAAAGCGCGATCATCATGCCGCTCGTCGTCGGCAGGCCCTTGGCCGGGTTGTCGTAGAACCCGGTCGCGATCTTCACGACGAAGATCGGATCGCCGGCGATATGGCCGAACTTGATATGGCAGTCGCCGTTATGCGTGGGGAAGCCGAGATAGCCGACCGGCGGCATCTGCACCCGGCCAGCCGCAGCGGCCTTGAACCCCTCCTCCAGCGCGATAAAGGCCCGGTCGAGATCGACGGCGGCCTCGATTTCCGCGCGCGACAGGTCAAGCATCCGGGGTCTCGTTGGCCTGGTTGAGGTAGTTGTAGACGGTCGCGCGGGCGAGCCCGAGGATGCGCGAGATATAGGCGGCGGCATTGCGCCCGCCGAAGGCGCCGTTGGCGGCAAGGTCCGCCACCAGCTCGCGCTTCTCGGCCCGGCTGAGGCTGGTCACGGCAAGCCCACGGCTCTGCGTCCATTGCTGCACGAATTCGTTGATCCGCTCGTGCCAGTCTTCCTTGAACAGGGCCTGCGGCTTCTCCACCCCGGCCGGCACCGTTGCCAGTGCGGACAGCGTCTGCATCAGCGCGTGGAACTGCGAAACGTCGACATTGATGCAGAGCACGCCGATGGCCTTGGCCCCGACTGAGAGCACGATGCTGATCGATTTCAGCCGCCGCCCGTCCCAGTTCACCTTCTCATAGGGGCCGATGATCGTCTCGTTCGGGTCGAAGCCGATCTCGTCGAGCAGGGAGGGCTCGCCGAGCACCCGCTGCGAGAAATTGCCAGCGATATGCACGACGCTCTGTGTGCCGAGATCGTGCAGCACGACCTCGGCATGCGGCCGGAACAGCAAAGCCACCGCATCGCAGACCGGCAGGTAGGGAGCGAGTTCCGGCGTCATGGGCGAGCCTCTAGCGCGGCTGCGACTTGAGATAGTCGCTCAAGCGTTCCAGACCTGCCGAAAGATGGTGGCCCGGCGCGCCGATGCCGATGCGGATATAGCCGTCCATCCCGTAGACATCACCCGGCAGCAGCATGATCCCGCGCTCCTCACGCAAGCGGTGCACGAGCGCAGTCGAGTTCATCGAGTGACTGTACTTGATGAAGGCCATTCCGCCGGCCTTGGGTGGCACGAAGGAGAAAAACTCCTCATTCGCCTTCACCCAGTCGGCAAGCAGCGCGAGGTTCTCCCGCAGGATGGTCTTGCTCCGCTGCAGGATTTCGGCGCGCTTCGCCGGCTGGATGACGATGCGGGCGATATGCTCGCTCAGCGCACTCGTCGTGATCGAGGTGTAATCCTTGTTCTGCCAGGCCGTGTAGATGTCCTTGGCCGGCCCGACCAGCCAGCCGATGCGCAGGCCGGGCAGCGCCATCGCCTTGGAGAGCCCGCTGGTGATGATCGCCTTCTCGTAGAGATCGGCGAAACTGGGCGGCTCGTCGGTTTCGAGCTCGGCGCCCTTGTAGACCTCGTCGGCATGGAGATAGCAGCCCTGCGCACGGGCGATCTCGACCAGCGCATCCATCGTCTCGCGCGAGAGCAGGCTGCCCGTCGGGTTGTTGGGGTTGCAGATCGTCATCAACTTGGTGCGCGGCGTGATCGCCCGGCGAACCTCGTCGAGATCGGGCGTCCAGCCCAGTTCCTCGCGCAGCTTCACTTCCTTGACGGTGGCGCCGATCGCCCGCGCCCAGCCCCAGATCTGCAGGTAGTTCGGCACGAAGACGACGATCTCGTCGCCCGGCTCGATCAGCGACATCACCATCAGGAAATTGGCTTCGGCCGAGCCGTTGGTGACGATCACCTCGTCCGAGGTCCGGTTGCGGTAGAGCTTGGCGATGTCCTCGCGCAGTTCGACCGCGCCATTGGTCCAGCCATAGCCGAGCTCGACCTCCATCAGCTTCGCGCGCTCATCCGCGCTGAGCAGCTCGTTCAGCGAATAGGGATGGACGCCGCTATCGGAGAGATTGAACTCGACGGTGTTCTCGTAGAGCGACTGGATGCGCTCCAGGCTGAATTCTTCGATCTTCATGCTGCCCATCCCGCGGCGGCCGATCCACCGCATCTCCCGCGAGTATGATGGGCATCATTTGGACGTCAAGGTCGACTTTGGAATTTACAGTCCAAATCACGATTGCTATCCCTTGGCGACCCCGTCGCAGTCGCTCCCGGAGAGCCCATCATGTCCGACCAGAACCCCGGTGCCAACAAGATGTGGGGCGGCCGCTTCACCACCGCGCCGGCCGATGTGATGCGCAGGATCAATCCCTCGATCGGCTTCGACTACCGGCTCTACCGGCAGGATATCGCGGCGTCCAAGACCCATGCCGCGATGCTGGCCCGCCAGGGCATCATCGCCAGCGCCGACAACGAGCGAATCCAGGCTGGCCTCGACCAGATCCGGGGCGAGATCGACCGCGGCGAACTCCAGTTCAGCATCGATCTCGAGGACATCCACATGAATGTGGAAGCGCGCCTCAAGGAGATCATCGGTGAGCCGGCCGGACGCCTACACACCGCCCGCAGCCGCAACGACCAGGCCGTCACCGATGTCCGCCTCTGGATGCGCGACGCGATCGATGCTCTCGATGGCACCATCCGCGACCTGCAACAGGCGCTGATCGAGCGTGCCAGCGAGCATGCCGAGACGATTATGCCCGGCTTCACCCATATGCAGGTCGCCCAGCCCGCGACCTTCGGCCATCACCTGATGGCCTATGTCGAGATGTTCGGCCGCGACCGCGAGCGCCTGGCCGGCGCGCGCCAGCGCACCAATGTCTCGCCGCTCGGCGCAGCCGCGCTCGCTGGCACCGCCTTTCCGATCGACCGGCAGTTCACGGCGGCGGAACTGGGCTTCGCCCGGCCGACCGAGAACTCGATGGATTCGGTCGGCGCGCGCGACCATATCTGCGAATTGCTGTTCTGCTGCTCGATGCTGGCCGTGCATCTCTCGCGCCTCAACGAGGAGATCACGCTCTGGTGCAGCGACGGCTTCCGCTTCATCGCGCTGTCGGACGCCTTCACCACCGGCTCCTCGATCATGCCGCAGAAGCGCAACCCCGACGCGGCCGAGCTGGTGCGCGGCAAGACCGGCCGCGTCGTCGGCTCGCTCACCGCCATGCTGGTGATGGTCAAGGGCCTGCCCATGACCTTCATGAAGGACATGCAGGAGGATAAGGAGCCGATGTTCGACGCACTGGAAACCGTCGAACTCTGCGTCGCCGCCACCACCGGCATGGTCAGGGACCTCACCGTGCGGCCCGAGGGCATGCGCGCCTTCCTCGACCGCGGCTTCCCGACCGCGACCGACCTTGCCGACTGGCTGGTGCGCGAGGCCGGCATTCCCTTCCGCGACGCCCACCACATCACCGCCCGCATCGTCGCGCTGGCCGAGGCCAAGGGCTGCACCTTGCAGGCGCTCGACCTCGACGCCATGCGCTCGGTCGATCCGCGCATCGGCGAAGCGGTCTTCGCGGTGCTGGCGCCGGAGCATTCCGTCCGCAGCCGGCGCAGCTATGGCGGCACCGCGCCCGACACGGTGCGCGAGGCGATCGAGCGGGCGAAAGGGCGCTGGCTGTCCGACCAGCCGATCCAAGCTTGATTGTCATTCCGGGGCTTCGCGCAGCGAAGAACCCGGAACCCACGATTGGGCGAGCGGCCGGCAACCGAACACAGGATGTCTCACCCGGTCGTGGGTTCCAGGCTCGCGCCTTCGGCGCGCCCCGGAATGACAAGCGGGGGCGGCCTATCAAAAGCATCCAGGTCGCCTTCGCCCCACGCAACCCGGCAGCCGCCGTCCCGCAAACTTTGCGGGGTCCAACCGGCCGCCTTTCTGGCTATGGAAGACGGCGCCGGTCGATTCGATCCGGCGACGGGAGAGAGATGATGGAACATGTCTGGTTGCGTGGGATCGCCGAGCAATTCGGCATTGCTGGCGGGCTGCGGCAGCTCGGCGGCGAATACGACCTCAACTTCCGCGGCCGGACCTCGGAGGGCGACGTCATCGTCAAAGCGATGCGCCCCCAGGGCGAGCCCGCCCTCGTCGACCAGCAATGCGCCGCGATCAGTCACGCCCTTGCCGCCGATCCGGCGCTGCCGCTGCCGCGCCTCCTCCCCGCCGACGGCAAGCGCTTCTGGCAGAACGTCGCCGATTCCAAGGGCCATCAGCGCATGGTCTGGGTCCAGCGCGCCTTCTCAGGGATTCCGATGGGCGAAGCCGGGCCGCAGCCGCCCGCCGTGCTCGCCGAACTCGGCGCGCTGACCGCGCGTCTCGACCTCGCCCTGCGCGACTTCAAGGTCACCGCCGCGCCGGACGCGGCAAAATGGGACCTGACCGAGGCCGGCTGGATCAAGCCGCATCTCGACGTGCTCGAAGGCTCGCGCCGCAAGCTCGTGGCGGAGATCGTCGCCGGCTTCGAAGCGCTGAAGCCCGCGCTCGACAAGCTGCCGCGCCAGACCATCCATAACGACCTCAACGACTTCAACATCCTCGTCGAGCCGCGCCTCGGCGAGCCCACCCGCATCAGCGGCCTGATCGATTTCGGCGACATGACGAATGGCCCGCGCGTCTGCGAGATCGCCATCGCCGCCGCCTATGCCATCCTCGACCACGAGACGCCGGAAACGGCGCTCGCCGCCTTCGTCGCCGGCTATCACGGCGTCTCACCGCTGAGCGCCGAGGAGATCGGCCTGATCTGGCCGCTCGTCCGCATGCGCCTCGCGGTCAGCGTCGTGAACTCGACGATCGAGGCCAAGGGCCGCCCGAACGATCCTTACGTCACAATCTCGCAGGCCCCGGCCTGGCGGCTCCTCGAAAACCCCGGCATCGACGGCGAGTTGATGGGCGCGCGCCTGCGCAATGCCTGCGGCCTGCCGGTCACGGACGCCGCCGGCCGCATCGCGAGCTGGATCGCCGGACAGCGCGGCAGCTTCGCACCCGTGCTCGGCCGCGCGCTCGACGGGCTGCCGGTCGGCTCGCTCGGCATCGCCGAGGCGACGATCCCGCAGAACCCGTTCGAGCTACGCGCCGACGAGGCCCGCAATCTCGGTACCGCGCTCGGCATCACCTCCGAGTGGTGGCTCGGCCAATACGGCGAGCCGCGTCTGGTCTATACCGACAAGGCCTTCCGCAAGGGCCGTTGGCTCGCCTCGAACCGCCGCACCATCCATATGGCCGTCGATGTCTTCGCGCCGGCCGGCGAACCGGTCCGCGCACCTCTCGCCGGCAAGGTCGCGCTGGCGGAGAACCGTGAAGGTCATCTCGACTACGGCGGCGTCGTCATTCTCGAACATCGCACGCCTGCGGGCGACGTCTTCCATACGCTCTACGGCCACCTCGCCGCCGATGGCGCTGCCAAGCTGAAGCAGGGCCAGGAGGTCGCCGCCGGCGAGGCCTTCGCCAAGCTCGGCCCGGCCGAGGAGAATGGCGGCTGGGAGCCGCATCTGCATTTCCAGCTCGCGCTGACGCTGGATGGCATGGGCCATGACTGGCCGGGTGTCGCCGATCCCGACGACTGGGCGCTCTGGCAGGCGATCTGCCCGAACCCCGCCGCCCTGCTCAACCTGCCCGACGATACCGTCGCCTATCAGGCGATCGACGAGGTCGCGCTGCTGGCCGAGCGCAAGGCCCGCTTCGGCGCCAATCTGAAGCTGAGTTACAAGCGGCCGATCACCTTCCTGCGCGGCTGGCGCCACCATCTCTTCGACGCGATGGGCCGGCCCTATCTCGACGCCTATAACAACGTGCCGCATGTCGGCCACGCCCATCCGCGCATCCGCAAGGTGGCGATGGACCAGCTCGCGCGGATGAACTCCAACACGCGCTATCTGCATCCGGCGCCAATGGCGCTGGCCGAGCGCCTGACGGCAAAACTGCCGAAAGAGCTGGAAGTCTGCTTCTTCGTGAATTCCGGCTCGGAGGCGAACGAGCTGGCCCTGCGCCTCGCCCGTGCGGCGAGCGGCGGCTACGACATCGTCACGCCCGATCACGGCTATCACGGCAACACCACCGGCGCGATCGACATCTCCGCCTACAAGTTCAACAAGCCGAACATGGGCGGCCGCAAGCCCTGGGTGCAGCTCGTCGACGTCGCCGACGATTATCGCGGCCGCTTCCGCCGCGACGATGCCGATCGCGCTCTCCACTACGCACAGCAGGTCGACGGCGCGCTTGCGGCCATCGCGGAACGTGGCGGCAAGGTCGCGGGCTTCATCGCCGAGACCTTCCCGAGCGTCGGCGGCCAGATCATCCCGCCGCCCGGCTATCTCGCCGCGGTCTATGAACGCATCCGCGCCGCCGGCGGCATCTGCATCGCCGACGAGGTGCAGACCGGTCTCGGGCGCCTCGGCGACTATTACTTCGGCTTCGAGCAGCAGAATGTGCGCCCGGATATCGTCGTGCTCGGCAAGCCGCTCGGCAACGGCCACCCGATCGGCGCGCTCATCACCACCCGCGCCATCGCCGAGCGCTTCGCTGAGGGACCGGAGTATTTCTCCACCTTCGGCGGCTCGAACCTCTCCTGCCGCATCGCCTCGGAAGTGCTCGACATCGTCGAGGAGGAAGGGCTCTCGGCCAACGCCAAGGTGATGGGCGACAAGCTGCTCGCCGGCATGCGCGACCTCGCGAAGGACTACCCTTGCGTCGGCGACGTGCGCGGCATCGGCCTCTTCCTCGGGCTGGAGCTGGTCACGGATCGCGAGACGCTGGAGCCCGCGACCGATGCGGCAGCCCATGTCATGAACCGCCTGCGCGACATGCGCATCCTCGTCGGGCGCGAGGGGCCGGCCGACAACATCCTGAAAATCCGCCCGCCTCTGACGGTCGGCGCCGACGATGTCGAGATGATCCTCGACCGGCTGAAGATCTGCCTGCGCGAGGTCGAGGCCGCGCGATAGCGCGATCTTCGGGGCTCCGGCCGCTTCTGGCGTGGCCGGAGCCGCCATGCCATCCTGCCCATGCGCGGAGGAGCGGCGATGGAGTTGAAATGGCTGGAAGACGTGCTGAGCCTGTCGACCACGCTCAGCTTCTCGCGCGCCGCCCGTGAGCGCAACATCACGCAATCGGCCCTGAGCCGCCGGGTCAAGCAACTCGAGGATTGGCTCGGCTCTCCGCTGTTCGACCGCAGCAGCTATCCGATCCGCCTCACGGAAGCGGGCCGGACCTTCCTGCCGCGAGCGCAGGAGATCATCTGGCAGGTGCAGGGCGCACGGCAGGAACTGCGCCAGTTGCACGAGATCGCAACGGAGACGCTGATCTTCTCCACGCTCAACACCTTGTCGCTGACCTTTTTCCCCGGCCTGATCCGCCGCATGGAAGAGACGCTCGGCCCGATGAAGACCCGGTTCTGCGAGCAGCGCTCGTCCTTCGACGGCAATGTCGCGCTGCTCGACCGGGGCGAATGCGATTTCCTGCTGACCTATGCGCACGAGGCCGTGCTGCCGGAGCTCGATCCCGAGCTTTTCACCTATCGTCGGCTCGGCACCGAGCGGGCGATCCCCGTCTCGATTCCGGACAGGCGCGGCGAGCCGCTTCACGCCTTCCGCTCCGGCGAAACGCCGGTGCGCCTGCTGAGCTATGGCAGCTCGACCTTCTTCGCGCGCCGGCTCGCCCTGCTCTTCGCCGAGCGGCCGACGCCGCTGGTCACCGTCTACGAGAACCCGATGTCGGTCGGGCTCAAGGCCATGGTCCTGGCCGGGCGCGGCGTCGCCTGGGTGCCGGAGAGCCTGGTGGTCGAGGAACTGCGCAGCGGCCAGCTCGTGCCCGCTGCCGATACCTCATGGTACGTCTCGGCCGAAATCCGGCTCTATCGGGCAAGGCAGCAGAGCCGCCTTCCCGTCGAGCAGTTCTGGGCCGCCGTAGCGGAGGCCAGCCCGCCGGCGCGCCCGGATGACATGGCCCGCCCGGCTCTCGCTCGGCACGGACCTAGCCGCCCCGCCTCCGACGACCGGAAGTCCGTCGCCTCGACACCGGCCTGATGGACCTCAACCCGGCTGGCGGGCTTCGAGGATCAGGCGCAGCAGGCGGCCGAAGGCGAAGCGGTTCACCTCCGTGCCCTTGATGTCGGTGTTGACGCGGTGGACGATCACCAGGTCGAGCGAGGGAATGACGAGGCAATACTGCCCGCCGACGCCCTGGGCGCTGTAGCTGCCCGCCGGCAGCACGACGCCGGGGAAGCCCGCACCGGAGCGCTCGGTCCACCACATATAGCCATAGCCGCCGCGCGGGCCGGCATCGGAGAGCGGCAGCACGCTGGTCGCGACCCAGTTGGCTGGCACGACCTGCGCATCTTGCCAGCGGCCCTGACGCAGGAACATCAGGCCGAAGCGGGCAAGGTCCCGCGTCGACATGCGGAACGGATAGGCGGGGTGAACGGAGCAATCGTCCGGCTCCAGCCAGCCGTCGCGCCGCTCGCCGTCGAGGCGGAAATCCTCCAGGCCGAGCGGACGGCCGATCCGCGCCAGGAAATCGTCATGGATGCCGGCGCCGGTCAGCGCCGTGAAGATCGTGCCCAGCGCATTGAAATCCCAGTTGTTGTACAACCAGAGGGCGCCCGGCGGCTGCGAATGGCGCGGCGGCTTGATCGACTTCATCCAGGGCGATTCATAGCCTGCCGGATGGAAGATACCGGAGCGCGCCGTCAGCAGATCGTAGATCGTCGCCGCCTTCTCGCGGTCGCTCAGCCCCTCCTTGTCGTCGATGCCGAGATCGGCGAGCGTGCGCGACAGGTCGATCCGGCCCTCCTCCTCATGGATACCGATCAGCGCGCTGAGGAAGCTCTTGCGGACGGAATGACACTGGTAGCGATGGGCGAGATCGCCCCGGCTCGCCACCACGCGCCCGCCTTGCACAATCATCACTGTCGCCGTCGAGACGGTGTCGGCATAGCGCCAGGCCCGGTCGAGCCCCTCGCGCGACCAGCCGGCCGCCTCGGGCGCCACGCTCTCCCAGCCATTCGCCGGCCAATGCTCCGCATTCAAGGCTTCGCTCGTCATACCTATCCCGTCCATGTCTTGATCCGCCGAAGCCCGGCCGCTCACGCGATCGGGCGGTAGCCGACGCTCGCCTCGAGGAACTCGCGCGTATAGGGCTCATGCGCCCGGCCGGCCCGAACGTCCTCGGCGCTCATCTGCTCGAGGATGCGGCCCTCGCTCATCATCGCGACGCGCTCGCACAGATGCGTCACCACCGCGAGATCATGGCTCACCATGAGATAGGTCAGGTCGCGATCGCGACGGAGCTGCTTCAGCAGGTTGAGGATCTCGGCCTGCACGGAGACGTCGAGCGCCGAGGTCGGCTCGTCCAGCAGCAGAAGCTCGGGCTCGATGATCAGCGCGCGCGCAATCGCGACGCGCTGCCGCTGCCCGCCCGAAAGCTCGTGCGGGAAGCGATAGCGGAAGGACGGTCCGAGGCCGACGGCGGTCAGGATCTCGTCGATGCGCTCCTGCGGCCGGTCGAAGCCGTGGATCTTCAGCGGCTCGGCCAGCACGTTCTGCACCATCTTGCGCGGATGCAGCGAGGCATAGGGGTCCTGGAACACCATCTGGACGCGGCGGAAGAAGGCCTTGTCGCGCTTGTGCGGCACCTCGCGGTCATGGAAGGCGATCGTGCCGCCATACTCGCTGTTGAGACCCGCAAGCGCGCGCAGCACCGTCGACTTGCCGCAGCCGGACTCGCCGATCAGGCCGAAGGCTTCGCCATGGCCGAGCGTGAAGGAGACGTCGTCCACCGCCTTGAGCGCGGACGCGCCGCGGCCGAAGGCGACGGAGAGATGACTGACCGTAAGGGCAGCCGGACGGTTCGCTGCCATGGTCGGATCAGCAGCGTTCATGTCCGGCTCCCGCTCTGCAAGGTCGGCCCGTCCAGCCAGGCCGGATCGCGGCTCGGCACCTGCAGCATGTCGGCCTGCCGGTCGAGCCGCGGCAGGCTGTCGAGCAGCGCGCGGGTATAGGGATGGCGCGCATTGCGCAATTCGCGCGCCGGGATGTCTTCCATGATCCGGCCGGCATACATCACCAGCACCCGGTCGCAGAAATCCGCCACGAGATTGAGGTCGTGGCTGATGAAAATCAGCCCGGCGCCGCGCCGCGTCACCAGCTCGTCGAGGATGCTCAGCACCTGCCGCCGGATGGTGACGTCCAGCGCCGAGGTCGGCTCGTCCGCGATGATCAGGTCCGGCTCCGGGATCAGCATCATCGCGATCATGATGCGCTGGCCCATGCCGCCCGAGACCTCGTGCGGAAAGAGCTTGAAGACGCGCGCGGGGTCGCGGATCTTCACGGCCTCCAGCATGGCGAGCGCACGCGCCTCGGCCTCCTTGCCGCCGACCTTGTGGTGCAGGCGGTAGGCCTCGGTGATCTGCTCGCCGACCCGCATCAGTGGGTTCAGCGAGAATTTCGGGTCCTGCAGGATCATCGAGATGCGGTTGCCGCGGATCGTCCGCATCTGGCGCTCGCTGGCGGCAAGCAGATCGATCCCGTCGAAGGACAGCTTCTTGGCGGAGATTGTCGCGGCCTTCGGCGTCAGCTTCAGGATCGTGCGACCGGTCAGAGACTTGCCCGAACCGGATTCTCCGACGATGCCGACCTTCTCGCGGCCGACGCTGAAGGAGATGCCGCGCACCGCCTGCACCGAGCGATGCGCGCCCTTGAAGGTGACGGAGAGGTCCTCGACCTCGAGCAGCGGCTTATCCATGACGCGGATCCAGGATATCGCGCAGGCCGTCGCCGAACAGGTTGAAGGCCAGGCTGGTGATCAGGATGGCGAGGCCGGGAATGCCGGCGATCCAGCCATTGGTCAGGATGAACTCGCGACCCGAAGCCAGCATCGCGCCCCATTCCGGGCTCGGCGGCTGGGCGCCTAAGCCCAGGAAGCCGAGGCCGGCCGCCGTCAGGATGATCGACGCCATGCTGAGCGTGATGCGCACCACGACGGAGGGAATGCACATCGGCACGACATGGCCGAGGATGATCCTGAGCGGCGACGCGCCCTGCAGGCGAACCGCAGCGATATAGTCGGACTTGCGGATCGACAGCGTCTCGGCCCGCGCCAGACGCGCGATCGGCGGCCAGGCGGCGAGCGCGATCGCGATGATCGCATGGTCGATGCTGGGTCCCAAGGCCGCGACGAAGGCGAGCGCCAGCACCAGGCTGGGGAAGGCCAGGAAGATGTCGACGATGCGCATCAGCACGGTGTCGACCCAGCCGCCGAGATAGCCGGAGGTGGTGCCGACGATCAGCCCGAGCGGCGCCGCGATCACCGCCGTCAGCATGGCGATGTAGAGCGTGATCCGGGCGCCGAAGACCAGCCGGCTGAAGATATCGCGGCCAAGTTCGTCGGTCCCGAACCAATGCGCGGCCGAGGGCCGTTGCAAACGGTTCGTCAAGTCCTGCGCGTAGATGTCATGCGTCGCGACCAGCGGCGCGAACAGCGCCGTCAGCGCGATCACCACGATGATGGCGAGGCCGAACATGGCGGCGGGATTGGCCCGCAGGCGCCACCATTTGAGCGACAATTGCTGCATCCGCGCCTGGAAGGGCGAGGACGGGACGGGCGCGGCGAGCCAGGCCTTGAGGCCACGCCCGCCGGCCTGGTCGATGGAGTGTGGTGTCATGGCCATGCCTCAGCGGGTCCGCGGGTCGAAGACCCGGTAGAGCAGGTCGCACAACAGGTTGAGCGTGACGAAGATGACGCCGACCAGAAGCGTGCAGCCGACAACGGCGTTCATGTCGCCTGCGAGCAGCGCATTGGTCAGATAGCGGCCGAAGCCGGGCCAGGCGAAGACAGTTTCGGTCAGCACCGCGCCTTCGAGCAGGAAGGCGTAGGACAGCGCCACCACTGTCACCACCTGCACGGCGATGTTGCGGAAGGCATGGCCCCAGACGGTGCGCGCCCAGGACAGGCCCTTCACGCGCGCCGTCACCACGTATTCCTGACTGAGCTGCTCCATCATGAAGCTGCGGGTCATGCGGCTGATATAGGCGAGCGAGCTGAAAGCCAGGATCGAGGCCGGCAGGATGATGTGCGACACGGCGTTGCCGAACATCTCCCAGTTGCCGGCGAGCAGGCTGTCGATCAGCAGGAAGCCGGTGACGGGTTCGAGGTCGAACTCATAGGTGAAGTCGATGCGGCCCGGTCCGCCGACCCAACCCAACGTCGCGTAGAACAGCACCAGCCCCATCAGGCCGAGCCAGAAATTCGGCGCGGAATAGCCGATCAGCCCGACGACCCGAACGATCTGGTCGAGCCAGGAGCCACGATACATCGCCGAGAGCACGCCGAGCGGAATGCCGAAGCTGGTGCCGATCACGATCGCCACGCTGGCAAGCTCGATCGTCGCCGGGAAGACGCGGGCGATATCCGTCATCACCGGCTTGCCGGTGGTCAGCGCCATCCCGAAATCGAGATGCAGCACGCCCCAGAGATAGCGGCCGAACTGGACGTAGAGCGGCTGGTCGAGGCCGAGCTGCTTGTACATCGCCTGATAGGCTTCCTGGGTCACGTTGTCGCCGAGCACGGCGACGACCGGATCGAGCGGCAGCAGGCGGCCGATGAAGAAGGTCAACGCCGCCAGCCCGAGCAGGGTGACGGCGAAGGAGACGAGCGTTCGACCGGAGGCCTTGAGCCAGGACGGAAGGATTGTCCGTCCTGGATCGGAGCTCAGGCCGGGCGCCGCGGTGGCGGTCCGGGACATTCAGATGGCCTTGCTTGCAGATGGCCTTACTTGGCGGCGCGCTCGTAATAGGTCCGGAAGCCGTTCCAGGTCCACGACTTCAGGTCCTTGCGCACGCCGGCGACGCTGTTCATCTGGAACATGAAGGCCATCGGTCCCTTGGCCATCACTTCCTTCTGGATCGTGGCGTAGAGCGCGTCGCGCTTGGCCGTATCGGGCTCCAGCAGGGCCGCGTCGATCTGCTTGTTCAGTTCGAGGTCCTGATAGGCCGCGCGCCAGCTCGGATACTGGGTCTGCTTGGCTTCCAGCCGGTTGTCGGGGTTGAAGACGAGGCGCGAGGCATTGCCATGGGCATCCGGCACGCCGGTCTGCCAGGCGAGCATCGCCGACTGGTACTCACGCCCGCGCACCTTGCTGAAGAGCTGGGCATTGGCCATGCGCTCGAGCGAGAGCTTGACGCCGATCTTGGCCGCGTTCTGCTGGACGCTCTGGGCGATCGGGTTGGCATGCGGCAGCGTGCCGAACAGCACGCTCGCCTCGAAGCCGTTGGGATAACCGGCTTCGGTCAGGAGCTGCTTGGCCTTGTCGAGATCGAGCTTGAAGGGCTGCCCCTCCTTCGCGTCGAGCGCACCGACGGCGCCAAGCTGGGCGAAGCTGGCGCGCGGCACGCCGAGATGGGTCATCACCGTCTTGCCGAGGGTGTCATAGTCGATCAGGTAGCGCATCGCGAGGCGCACCTTCTCCTTGGAGAACGGACCGTCCGCGACGTTGAAGCCCCAGTAGAACAATTGCGGCCGCAGGACCTTCTCGATCGCGATGTCCTTCGAGCCTTCGAGGTCCCGCAGGTCCTCCGGCGTCAGGTCGCGCGCCACGTCGACATCGCCCTGGCTGAGCAGCAGACGCTGCGTGCCGGGCTCGGCAACGTGGCGGATCAGCACGCGCTTCAGCGCCGGTGCCTTGCCCCAATAGCCGTCATTGGCCTCCAGCACGATCGACTCGCCGGCATTCCAGCGCGTCAGCTTGTAGGGACCGACGCAGGCCGTGCGGGTCGCGAGGTACTTGTTGCCGAGATCGCTACCCTGCTCGTTCGCCATCAGGGTCTTCTTGTCCATGATCATGGAGACCCGGTTGGCGCCGATCGCCTGCAGCACCAGCGTCGTCGGATAGGGCTTGTCCAGCTTGAGCGTGAGCGTGTCATTGCCCGCGACGATGGTCTGTTCGACATTGTCCTTGGTGAAGCCGTACTCGGTCAGCGTCGCCGCATTGCCGAAGTTCAGCTTGACGACGCGGTGCATCGACCAGGCGACGTCCTCGGCGGTGACGGGATTGCCGGACGGGAATTTGGCGCCCTTCTGCAGATGGAAGGTGATCTCCTTGCGATCCGGCGAGACGTCCCAGCGCGAGGCGAAGCTCGGCACGACCTTGCGCTCGTCGGCCTGGTCGAAATCGACCAGCGTGTCGCAGGTGTTCTGCAGGATCTCGTTGGTGACGACCTCGCCGACCTGGGCGGGGTCGAAGGTGCTGATCGCGTCGATGTTCCAGGCCATCACCAGCGCGTTCTTCGGCGTGGCGGCAATGGCGGCTCCCGCACCCGCGCAAAGGGCGGCGGCCGCAGCGGCCGAGAGAAGCTTGCTCCCGACGAGGCGTCGCTTGGTTCCGGTATCGTGGTTCTGGTTGGCCATGATTTCTGTCCCGCTCTTTGGTTTGTTGTTTGATTGAAAACGCGTCGGTAGCCGGGAGCAACCGCAAATGCTGCTCCTGGCGAGGTTGTTCAGGCGGCCTGAGGTCGCGGCTTGATCGGCGGCTTCACATCGGCCGGGATCGGGCAGACATAAGGCGTCTGTGTCACCCGTTCCTGGTGGTCCTTCTTGGCCCGCGCCAGCAGCGTCTCGTCGCTGATCACGTCGACCGCGGTGGCTGCCATGATCTTGGCGGCATGGACCATGCCCTTATGCGCGGCCGGGGCCTTGCCCTGCGCCGTGATCTGCCAGGAATGGCCGGGCGTACCGATGGCATGGGTCGCGACCCTGGCCTGGATGGTCGGCACCTTCCAGCTGACATCGGCGACATCGGTCGAGCCGATCATCGGCACGCCGCGCGTGCCCTGCGGCACGACGAAATCGCAGAGCGGCGTATCCTCGCGCGGCGCGATGCCGGTGCGGCGATAGTCGTTGAGGATGTCGGCCGGGCCGAGCGTAGCCTGGATCTTCGCCGCATAGGCCTTGTCGGCCGCGTCGAACGGCACGGGACCGAGGCGATCGATGTTCTTGAACATCGCGTCTTCCAGCGGCGTGTTGCCGAGCATGTTGGAGACCGCGCTCATGATCGAGATCGAGACCCTGGTCTCGGTCATCAGCGCCGCGCCCTCGGCGATCTTCTTCACGCGCTCGTTGAGTTCCAGCATGCCGGCGAGGTCGCGCGCCCGGATGGCGTAGCGCACCTTGGCCGAGGCCTGCACGACGTTCGGCGCGATGCCGCCGGCATCGAGATAGGCATAGTGGATGCGCGCGTCGGACGGCGCATGCTCGCGCATGTAGTTGACGCCGACATTCATCAGCTCGACCGCATCGAGCGCCGAGCGGCCGAGATGCGGCGCGGCCGCGGCATGCGAGGCGCGGCCGGTGAACTGGAAATCCATCCGCGTGTTCGCGAGCGACAGCGCATCGTCGACCTTGGTCATCGAGGCCGGGTGCCAGCTGATGGCGACATCGACATCGTCGAAGGCGCCGGCCCGCACCATGAAGGCCTTGGCCGCGCCACCCTCTTCCGCCGGGCAGCCGAAATAGCGCACGCGCCCCGGCCGGCCGGTCCTGGCAAGCCAGTCCTTCACCGCGGTCGCCGCCAGCAGCGCGGCCGAGCCCAGCATGTTGTGGCCGCAGCCATGGCCGTGGCCGCCGGCCTCGACCGGTTTCGGCTCGGCGATATTGGCTTCCTGGCTCAGGCCCGGCAGCGCGTCGTACTCGCCGAGGATGGCGATGACCGGGCCGCCCTCGCCCGCCTCCCCCATCACCGCGGTCGGAATGCCCGCGACGTTCTCGGTGATGCGGAAGCCCTGCTCCTTCAGCATGGCGATATGCTCGGCGACCGAGCCATATTCGGTATAGGCGATCTCGGGCATGCCCCAGACGCGGTCGCTCAGCGCCTCGAAAGGCTGCCGCTTCGCGTCGACCAGCTCCCAGATGATCTCGGAATTCTGCATGGTTTGCGTCCTTTCAGATGCCGCGGGCGCTCAGAGATGCTCTCGCAGGAAACGGGCCACGCCGCCGAAGACGGTGCGCCGGTTCTCGATCCGGGCGAAGCCATGGCCCTCATGCGGGATGCGGACATATTCGACCGGGCGACCGAGGCCGCGCAGCACCGAATAGACCATCTCGCTTTCGCCCGGTGGCACGCGGGGATCGTCGAAGCCCTGCGCGATGAAGAGCGGCACGCGGATCTGGTCGAGCTTGTGGATCGGCGAGAAGCGGATCAGATTCTCGCGGTCGGCGACCGGATCGCCATATTCCACTGCGCGCAGATAGCGCCGCCACGGCCCGGTCGTCTCCAGCAGCGTCAGGAAATTGGCAATGCCGTAGAACTCGATCCCGACCTTCCACAGCTCCGGCTGCTCGGTGAGTGCCGCCAGCACCATGAAGCCGCCATAGGAGCGGCCATAGACCGCGACGCGATCGTCATTCACGTCGGATTGCTCGCGCAACCAGAGCCTGACCGCCTTGAGATCGGCGACGCTGTCCATGCGCAGATGCTTGTCGTCGAGATGGTGATAGCTGCGGCCATAGCCGGTCGAGCCGCGGACATTCGGCGCAATCACCATGATGCCCTGGCTCAGGAAGAACTGCAGGTCGGCCCGGAAGATCGGGGTCCACTGCGCCTCCGGTCCGCCATGGACGACGACCACCGCCGGATAGCCACCCTCCGGCGCCTTGCCGCGCGGCCGGTAGACGAAGAACGGCACTTCGAGCCCGTCGAAGCTCTTCGTGCTCGCGACCGTCGGCTCGACGAAGGTGGCCTGATCGATCCCCGCCTTCGAGGCATCCGTCAGGCGTTTGACCTGCTTCGTCGCTAAGTCGAAACGCCAGATATCGGGCGACGAGGTCGAGCCGTCGAGCGGGAAGACGAGCCCCGAACCATCCGGCAGCCAGGCGACGGAGCCGATCGAGCCGGCCGGAAACCCCTCGACCTCGAATTCCGCCCCGCCGGCGACATCGCGCACAAAGATCCGGTTCCAGCCGCGGTCGTTGGCAACATAGGCGAGGCGGTTCTGGTCCGGCGCCAGCGCCACCGCCTCGATATCCTGCCCGTCGCGCGCGACGATCCAGCTCAGCGTGCCGTCAGTCGCCGAGCGGAAGGCGACGCTCAGAAACTCGCGGCCCTGGTCGGTGATCGAGAAGAAGCCGCTGCCATCCTTCTTCATCCGGTTCGCGGCATAGCGGGCGCGGCCCTCATGCGGCAGCAGAGCTTCGCGCGCCCCGCTTTCGAGATCTAGCCGGTAGAGGTCCTGATCGTTCATCGCATGGGTCGCATCGGCGACCAGCAGCGAGCGCCCGTCCGGGAAGAAGGCCACCGCCTCACGATAGCCATTGCCCTCGAACACGCGCCGCGCCGCCCGCGTCGCCATGTCCATCACATAGATGTCCATATGCTCGCGGTCGCGTGCGTTCGATGCGAAGGCGATGCGCTGTCCGTCCGGCGCCCAGCAGCCCCAGACATGGACCACGGAAGGATCATCGGTCAGCGGCTGCGGCACGCCGGACGCGCCCGGCACGAGCCAGAGCTGATGCCGCTCGTCGCCGCCGCAATCCATCGTGAAGAGCAGGTCGCGATTCTTCGGGTTGAAGGCGATCGCGCCGACCGGCTCCGGCATATCGGTCAGGCGCCAGGGCGCACCGCCGGCGAGCGGCCGGAGCCAGATCTGGTGCGTGCCGCTCTCGTCGCTGAGATAGGCGAGCAGTTCGCCATCCGGCGCGACCGCCGGGCTCTTGGCGCTGCGGATTTCGAGATAAGGCTCGATGCCCAGACGAATCTGGCTGGCGGCTTCGTACATGATGGTTCCTTCAGGCCGCGAGGGCCGGCATGGAATCACGCAGGCGATCGGTCGCGTCGCGCAGGGCGAACGACAGGGCCGGCGCGTTCGGCGTCGCAGCGTGGTTGGCCTCGGTCACGATGGTGAAGCGCGCCTCGGGCCAGGCCGTCTTCAGGCGCCAGGCCGTGCACATCGGCGTCACGATGTCGTAGCGCCCCTGCACGATCTCGGCCGGCAAATGCCGGATGCGCGAGACGTCGCGCAGCAACTGGCCGGGCTGGAGAAAGGCGCCGTTGACGCAGTAATGCGTGAAGATGCGGGCCAACGCGAGCGCGGCATCCGGCTCGGTCAGCGCCGCGACATGCTCGGCATCGGGCAGGAAGGTCTGCGTGTTCCCCGAGAAGGTGCGCAAGGCGACCGCAGCCGCCAGTTGCTGCTCGCGATCGGGGCCGGTAAGCCGCCGATAATAGGCGGCAAGCAGATCGCCGCGCTCCGCCTCCGGCACGAAATTGGCGAAGGTCTCCCAATGGTCCGGGAAGATCGTGCGCGAGCCGTGGAACCACCAGTCGATCTCGGCACGCTCGGCCATGAAGATGCCGTGCAGGCGGAAGCCGAGGCAGCGCTCGGGATGGGCCTGTCCATAGGCAAGGCCGAGGCAGCTCCCCCAGGAGCCGCCCGTGACGAGCCACCGTTCGATGCCAAGATGCTGTCGAATGCGTTCGAGATCGGCGATCAGCGCCTGCGTGGTATTGCCGGCGAGTTCCGCCAGGGGGCTGGAGCGCCCCGCGCCGCGCTGATCGAAGGTCACGATCCGGAAGGCGGATGGATCGAAGGTCTTGCGCTGCGCCGGCTTGGTGCCGCCGCCGGGCCCGCCATGCAGGAACACCACGGGGATACCGTCGGGATTGCCGCTGAGATCGACATGAAGCTCATGTCCGTCGCCGACCGGCAGGCGCAGGGACTCGTAGGGTTCAACCGCCTTGTAGAGGGCGTTCTGGTCGTCTGGCACACCGGGCTCCGCCGAACCGGAGCGTCGGAGCGCTCCCTCGATGTCGGCAGGATGGCATGCCCGAACGGCTGCTGGCTAATGCATTCGGAGCGCATTGTTATGACAACACGGAATAGATTGGCCGATCCGTGGAACCTTGTCGATTCTCCGAGAAAGACGCGTGAGCCGCAACCCCCATCGTTTGACGTATGTCTGAGTTGCTGTATACAGCTCTATAGCTCGATAACGGGAGAAGATCGGGATGGCATTCAGCATCATTCGTGCGGCGCTCGCCGCGGCAACGCTCACCCTGGTCGCGCCGGCGGCGCAGGCCGGCCCTGTGCTCGACAAGGTCAAGGAAGACGGCAAGATCATCTGCCTGGTGAACCCGAATTCGCCGGGCTTCTCGGTTCCCGACAGCGCCGGCCGCTTCCAGGGCTTCAATGTCGAGTTCTGCCGCATGGCCGCCGTCGCGATCTTCGGCGACGCCGCCAAGGCCGAGCTGCGGGGCATCGGCTTCTCCGACAGCCTGAAGGCGATCATCAGCGGCAGCGCCCATATCGCCTCGCGCGGCATCACCGCGACCGGCACGCGCGACGCCGATCCCGGCGTCTCCTTCGTCACCACCACCTTCTATGACGGCCAGGGCTTCATGATCCCCAAGAGCCTCGGCATGACCAAGCTCGCCGACTTGTCGGGGGCAACGGTCTGCGCCGAGGAAGGCTCGACCACCCTGCTCTATCTCGCCGATTGGTTCGGCGAGGCGAAGCTGCCCTACAAGGTCGAGAACATCGCCGACAAGACCGCCCGCCTCCAGGCCTTCTTCTCCGGCAAATGCGACGCCGTCGCGAGCTCGGTCTCGGCGCTGGCCGCCGACCGCCTGCTGGCGCCGAAGCCGGACGATTACGTGCTGGTTCCCCAGCGCTCCGCGACCGAGCCGCTGGCACTCGTCTCCCGCCCCGATACCGAGCTGGAAAAGACCCTGTTCTGGGGCGTCCAGGTCATGGTCGCGGCCGAGGAATTCGGCCTGACCTCCAAGAATGTCGAAGCCAAGCTCGGCGCGCTCAAGGACATGCCCGTCGACGCCCAGCGTCTGATCGCGCCGAACGGCCCGACCGCCGACATGGCCAAGAAGCTCGGCCTGCGCCCGGACTGGGCCTTCCAGATCATCAAGCAGGTCGGCAATTACGGCGAGGTCTTCGAGAAGCATATCGGCAAGGCCTCGCCGCTGGCGATGGACCGCGCCCAGTCGCCGAACCGCCTCGCCCGCGACGGCGGCCTGATCTTCTCCTATCCGGTTCGGTAAAGCACACGACCGGGATGCCTGAACAAGCCCTTCCGGAGCGATCCGGAAGGGCTTTTCGCTAGCCAATTGCGGCTTCTGATCAACGCTTGCCGATTTTCCACGGAACCACGCCGTCATCCCGGGCTTGCCCCGGGATCCATTGTAGAGCGCAAAGGCCCTTCGATGGATCCCGGATCAGCGCCGCTTCGCGGCTTGTCCGGGATGACGGCGTGTTTCCCCGAGGACCAACTTCTCTCGGTGCAAGAGTGGACAATCCCCATCCCAATCCGCTTCATGATCGCGATGAGCACCGCATCTCCCGATGGCGGGATTGCCGGGCGGAGGGACGCATGGCTGAGGGGATTGCCTGGATCGAGCCGCCGGGCCAGGTCGGCGCGATCGGTATGCTGCCGCTGCCCGGTCTCGTCATCGCCCGGCGCGGCGAACGCTTCGTCGACGGCGCCTTGCAGGAGGAGGTGCTGGACGCGCTCGCTGCCCGGCAGACGGCCTTTCTGGTGGTCCTGCTCGATGACGGCGAATGCGATCCCGACGAGATCGAGGACCTGCGCCACGCCGCCGAAGCGCGATCGATCGTCCTGCTCCGCGCGCCGATCGTGGATTTCTCGGCGCCCGACCAGCGGCTCGACTGGCCGGCTCTGATCGAACGCCTCGCCGGTGAGCTACGGCATGGGCACCGCATCGCCTTCTGCTGCCTCGCCGGCTATGGCCGCTCCGGCATGATGGCGGCACGGCTGCTGATCGCGACCGCCTCAACCGCAGAGGACGCCATCACCGCGGTGCGGAGCGCACGTCCCGGAGCCATAGAGAGCGAGGAGCAGGTCGCCTACCTGCTATCCTGCGCCCCGTAGCGCGCCAGCATCCGCTCGAGATGCGCCGCATGCAGCCGGAACAGCTCCGGCGCCGACAGGCCAGCGGATTGCCCGACCACTGCCGCGATCTCCTCGACCAGCAACGCATGCATCGCCGCGGGCTCGCGCTTCAGCCAGTCGATCCAGCTGCGCGCAGTGCGGAAGAAGATGGTATCGTCCATCTGCCGAAGCGCCTCGTCGCCGATCAGGGCGTTGCGGACCTCGTGATGCGTCCGCCAGACATCCCAGGCTTCCTTCAGCGAGGAATCCGGCTTCAGCAAACCGGCCAGAGCCTGCAACCGCGCATAGTCGGAGCCGAGCGTCGAGGGTAACTGGAGCGGGATCAGGTCGGCGATCAGGCGCGTCAGACCGATGCGGAAGCGCAGCATGTCCGCCGATTGCGGGCCGACATAGGAGACGATCGTGCCGACGCCGTTGCGGGTCTCGGCGAGTTGCTCGTAAACCAGCCGCTGCAGCACCTGCCGGATCGGCGTGCGGCTGACACGGAATTCGGTCGCCAGCGCCGTCTCGTGGATGACATGGCCTTCGTCGTACTCGCGCAGGCAGATGCGATCGCGCACGATCTCGAAGATCACGTCATTGCGCGAACGAACCAGCTGGCGCAGCTGGCGCGTATCCGAACCGGCGATATCGACCGTCATCGTCTCTCTTCCTGCCCGCCTTGATGCTTAGAGCATCGCTCAAGCGGCTGGTCACTTCTTTTGTCGAAAGCCGGCTCTAATGCGCCTTGACGGCGCCATGGCCCAACCGCCGGGCGCGCTCGGAAATCAGCCAGCAGCTAATGAAGTAAAACAGGCCGATCGCCAGGTTCGCCTCCAGCGAATAGGCCTGCCATTGCGGGTCGGCATAGGCCATGCGCGCCGTCGAGAGCAGGTCATGCATGCCGACGATCGCGACGAGCGAGGTATCCTTGAAGCTGCCGATGATCGAATTGGTGATGCCGGGGATAGCGGTACGCAGCGCCTGCGGCAGCACGATCAGCCGGATGCGCTGCGCCGACGAGAGGCCGAGGCTCGCCGCCGCTTCGGTCTGGCCCTTCGGCAAGGCCTGCAAGCCACCCCGCACGTCCTCGGCGAAATACGCCGCATAGAACAGGGTGAGCACGATCAGGATCGCCGCGACCGGCTCGATCGCCGCGCCGCGCGACAGAAGCAGCGGCAGGATGAAGATGCCGGCGAACAGCACCGCGACCATCGGGATCGCCCGGACGGCCTCGATATAGCCGACGGCGAACAGGGACAGCCCGCGCTGGCCCGACCAGCGCGCCAGCGCCAGCACGACACCCAGCGGAAAGGCCGCGGCCATGCTGAAGGCCGAGAGGAACAGGATCAGCGGCAGGCCATTCCAGCGATGCGATTCCACCACCGGAAGACCGGCGACGCCGCCGCGCAGCAGCAGATAGGCGCAAGCGCCGGAGACCATCACGAGTACGGCCCGGCCAGCGACGCCGATCGGCGCCTTTGCGAAGGCAAGGATGGCCGCGATCATCACGGCGCTGGCGAGATAGGCGCGCCAGCGCTCGGGCTCGGGATAGGTCCCGGTCAGGACGAGATGGACCTTCTCGCGCAGGAAGGCCCAGCAGGCGCCGCTCGCCGCCGCGCACTCGACCCGGCTGCCGGAGAAGGGCACGGCATCGACCACGCCCCAGCTCAGCGCCTTCGCGACGAAAGCCACGACCCCGTACAGGACGAGGCCGGTGAGCAACGTGTTCCACCAGCTCGAAAACAGGTTCGACCGCAGCCAGCGACCGGCCGCAACGAGGCGGCGGCTCTGCGGCGGACCGGCAACGGGGGTTGTCTCGGCGAGCGTGATCATCTCAGCGCCCCCTGATGCGGAAGACATGGTTGCACCAGTTGACCCCGGCCGAGATCAGCAGGTTCGCGATCAGGAAGAACAGCGCGACCAGCGTCATCAGTTCGATCGGCCGAAACGTCTGGTTCACCGAGGTGCTGACCACGCTGAGCAGGTCGGAATAGCCGATCGCGAGCGCGATCGAGGTGTTCTTCAGCAGGTTGGAGTACTGGTTGCCGAGCGGCGGCGTAATCACGCGCAGGGCCTGCGGCAGCACGATCAGGCGCATCGTCCTGAGCCGGCTGAGACCCAGCGCCAACGCCGCCTCGTGCTGGCCGCGCGAGGTCGCAAGGATGCCGCCCTCGACGATCGCGCCGATCTGCCCGCCATGATAGACCGAGAGCGCCAGGACCAGCGCCGCGAATTGCAGGGAGAGCCCGATGCCGCCGCTGACATTGAAGCCGGTGAGCTTCGGCACCGACCAGCCGATCTCCACAAGCCCCGACAGGGAGAGCCCGGCATAGAGCGCGAGCCCCGCCGCCAGCACCGGCAAGGCGACCGGCCGACGCTGTCCGGTCACATCCTGATGCCGCTTGACAGCCCGCGCCCAGAACACCCAGCCGGCGAGCCAGAGACAGGCCGCGAACGCGAGCCAAAGCCCGCCATGCCCGATCACCGGTGAAGGCAGGGCGAGCCCGCGATTGCTCAGCATCGCGCCGAACGGGCCGGTCCAGGCCGCCTTGATATGCGGCAGGCCGCGGACCAGCGCGACATAGAGCGCGATCACGATCAGGAGCTTCGGCAGGTTGCGCAGCAACTCGACATAGAGCCGCGCCAGATTGCGCACGAGCCAGTTCGAGCTGGTCATGGCGATGCCGACGACGAGGCCGATGGCGCTCGCCAGCACCAGTGTCACCGCCGCAGCAGCCAGCGTATTGAGGATGCCGACGAGCAGCACATAGGCATAGGTATCGCGCGGAGAATAGGCGATCAGGCTCTCGCTGACATCGAAGCCGGCCTGCTGCCAGAGGAAGGAGAAATCGATTTCCATTCCGGCCGCCGCGAGATTGGCCGAGACGTTCCGCGCGCCCAGCACGCCCACACCGACGAGCCCGAGCAGGACGACGAGCGGCCAGACCAGCCCTTCCAGGCGCTCGCGCAAAGGCGCACCCGGAGGCGGCGGGCTCGGCGGCTTGAGCGCGCCCGCCGCGAAAGCCTGACTGCTCGCTACAAGCGGAGGCGTGGATCCGATCTCGCTGGTAGGGTCGCGTGTGGACAGCATGATGATATAGCTGTACACAGCTATATCATCATGTCAATCAACGACCCTGAAGCCTTGCCGCGTGAAGTGAACACCGCTTCGCGCGAAGACGAGGCGACAGGTAGAATGCTCCGCCCTTCCGCCATTCTGGAGACTTGCTTGCACAGCCCGCCGCCGTCCGTGTCCCGTCTCGACCTGCCCGGCTTCGCCGGCGCGCTGCTGCTCGGCCCCTGCCCCGGCCGGCGCAAGGAGACGCTCGATAATGCCGCCTCGCAGGCGGCGCTGACGGAAGATCTGACGCGGCTCGCAGGCTTGGGCGCGACAGGCCTGCTCAGCCTTGTGGAAACCAAGGAACTGCCCCGCGGCCTCGACGGCTTCGCCGCCGCCGTCCGGGCGGCAGGACTGAAATGGACCCATCTCCCCATCCCCGACTACGGCGTGCCGGATACGGGCTTCATCGCCGGCTGGCGCGAACTCGATCTCTCGCGCCGCCTCCGCGAAGGCGAGAACTGGGCAATCCATTGCCGGGCCGGCCTCGGGCGCACCGGCACTGTCGCCGCGCTGCTGCTGGTCGAGAACGGGGCAAGCGCAGCGGACGCTATCGCTCACATCCGCCGCGAGCATGATACGGCCGCGGTCGAGACCGAGGCCCAGGCCGATTTTCTGGTCGCACAGGAACAGGGCGCGCTCCGGCCTCCCATCGCCCGAAGCGCGCCCTGAACCCGCATCGCCATCACGGGGCCGAGACGGTGATGCGGCCCTTCATGTTGGGATGGAAGCGGCAGTAGTAGTCGATCGCCTCCGCCTTCTGGAGCGTCACCCGGCCGGTCTTCCTGGCGGGGATCATCACCTCCATCCCGCCCTTCACCGTGGCGGTGTGGGCGAGGATGTCCCGGCTGACCCATTCGATGGTGTCGCCGACCTTCGCGTTGACCTCCGCCGGCGTGAAGACCAGCTTGTCGACCATCACCTGGATGGTCTCGGCCCACGCCGGGACGGAAGTCGCGACCAGCATCGCCGCTGCGGCCGCTGCAAGGGCATATTTCGCGCGCATGGCGCCGCCCTCACCGCAGCTCGGCGGCGACATGCACCGCATGCTGCTCATGACCCTGGAAAATCTTCAGCCCCGTCTCGAGCAGCCCCTTGAGCTCGGAATTGCTCGCCGACGGGATCAGCAGGGTCTGCAAGGCCCCGTTCACCTGCTGGTGGAAGGCGACCTCGTTGGCGACATAGGCCTTGTCGAAAGCCGCGCCGCGCAGCTTGGCGAGCGCTGCCTTGGTCTTGCCGGCGGCATCGGAGAGGGCCCGACTCGTCGCATTGTCCTCCGGCTTGACATTGAGCTTGCCGACGAGGGCGAGCGCCTGCTTGTTGACGGCCTCGTGGTCGCGCAGCATGTCCTTGGCGAAGGACACGACCACCTTGTTCCGTGATTTCGCGATGGCCTGCTTCGCCGCCGCGACGTCGATCGCGCCCGCCGTATAGGCGATATGGGCGATCTGCGGGTCGGTCGGCTTGTCGGCAGCCTGCGCTGCGGTCGTCGCGCCCAGCAATGCCAGGACAAGGGCGAGACTATACTTGCGAACGGACATGACTCCTCCTTCTTCCGGCCGCGGGAGCGGACCGGAACGCTTTGTTTCATCGACGCTTATTGGATGCCGGAGCGGCCGAAACGTTCCCGGAATCTCAGCCGGAAAACCCAAGTCTTTGCATCACGGCGGCGGTCAGGCGTTCGCAGCGACGCCCGGCGAAGGGAAAGGCGTCGAGCAGGACCGGGCCGATTTGCTGCTCCAGCTCCTTGTGCAGCAGCAGCCTCGCCCGGTGCAGCCGGGTCTTGACCGTCTCCGGTCGGATGTCGAGCAGCGCGGCCGTTTCCTCGACGCTGCGTCCCTCGATCACCCGCGCCATGAACACGCCGCGATAGACGTCCGGGAGATTGTCGGTCGCGCGCTCGACCAGTTGCAGGATCTGCCGCTGCGCCATCGTTCGCTCCGGATCGTCGTTGCTGGTGCTACCGGGAAACGGGATGATCTGCGCCGGGATGCCCGGATCCTCCGCGCGCAGCGCCTGAGCCGCCCGCTTCTTCCGGCGCAGGCGGCCCAGCGCCTCGTTCAGCGTGATGCGCGACAGCCAGGTCGCCAGTGTCGCCTCGCCGCGAAAGCTGCCGAGATGGCTGAAAGCCCTGACATAGGCCTCCTGGACCACGTCCTCTGCCTCGCTGTCGTTGCGGATCACCGCCCGCGCGATGCGATAGAGCGCCTGGTTATGCGTCGTCATGATCGTGCGGAAGGCCTGCGGATCGCCCGCGCTCGCGCGGCGGGCGAGGTCAAGGTCACCGGCCGAGGCGGAAGCCGCATCGCGGACGAGGGTCGGAATGGATGGCATGATCTGTCCTCCTGTCCGCATCGGATGGCCGAGGCCGCAAAAGGTTCCCGATGATCGGCCGCAGGACAAGCTGGCAAGCGGCCGTTTGCAGCGGCGACGAACCTGTTAGGCTGCCGGCCGAACGATAGGCCGAACACCACGAAGGACGAAAAGCCGTGCCGATGCCGACCCGACCGACTTGCCCGAGCGAAACACGATCGCCGAGGCCGTGATGGAGGATCGCATCAACGCCTTCGTGCCCGGCCCGCGCATCCGCATCCCCGGTCGATCCGGCGGGCCGCTCTCGGGCCTGACCTTCGCGGTCAAGGACCTGTTCGACGTCGCGGGCACGCCGACCGGTGGTGGCAACCATGACTGGGCGCGGGCCAACCCCGTCCCGGAGCGCCATGCCTGGGCGGTGCAGGCCTTGCTCGATGCCGGCGCCGAGCTCGTCGGCAAGACCATCACCGACGAGGTCTCGCTGGGCATCCTCGGCGAGAACGCCTTCGACGGCACGCCCTTGAACACGGCCGCGCCCGAGCGCGTGCCGGGCGGCTCCTCCTCCGGCTCGGCCGCGGCCGTCGCCGCCGGGCTCTGCAACACCGCCTTGGGCACCGATACCGGCGGCTCGATGCGCGTGCCCGGCAGCTTCTGCGGACTCTACAGCATCCGGCCGACCCATGGCCGGCTCGACCTCACCGGGCTGATGCCGCAGGCGCCGAGTTCGGACACCGCCGGCTGGTTCACCCGCGACGCCGCGACCTTCGCCCGTGTCGGCACGGCGCTGCTCGGCGAGGCGCCCGGCCCCTTGCCGACGAAGCTGCTCGTCGCCGTCGATGCCTTCGGCTTTGCCGACCCGGAGGTCGCGAACGCCCTCCAGCCGATGGTCCAGCGGCTCGCTGGCGTGCTGGATGCGACGCCGCGCGACGAGATCATGGCGCCGCAGGGCCTTTCCGTCTGGGCCCGGGCACAGCGCAGCCTCCAGCCGGTCGAGGCCTGGCAAACCTTCCGCCCCTGGATCGAGCGGGACAATCCGCGCATGGCCTTCAGCGTCGCGGCCGGGCTGATCGCCGGCTCGCAGGTGCCCGTCGCCGAGCAGAACTGGGCCGCGCTGATGCGCGAGGAAGTCCGCGCAAGGCTGCGCTACCTGCTGCCATCCGGCACGATCCTGTGCCTGCCGACGACGCCCTTCCCAGCCCCCTTACGCGGCCTGCCCATGCCGGTGCTCCGGCCGATGCGGGACCGCATCACCTGCCTCTGCGCGCAGGGCGGCTTGGCAGGCCACCCGCAGGTCAACCTGCCCGGCGCCCGCGTCGACGGCGCACCGGTCGGCCTGTCCATCATCGGCGGGCGCGGCACGGATGCCAGCCTCATCGCCGTCGCACAGGCCATGGAGGCCGCATCATGACCGACCTGACCCCGAACATTCCTGACGTGGTGGCCGAGATCAGCGCCCTGTTCGAGGCTTACGAGCAGGCGCTGATCGACAAGAATGTCGATGTGCTGGACGCCGCCTTCTGGAACAGCCCGCACACGATCCGCTACGCGCTGCACGAGAACGGCTACGGCTTCAAGGAAATCCACGATCACCGCGTCGCCCGCCCGCCGGGGCCGGGCATCAAGGAGAAGCGGATTCGGCTGGAGATCCTGACGCTGGGACGCGACATCGCCACGGTGAACCTGGAGTTCAAGGTGCGCGGGCGCGACGTGATCGGCCGGCAGAGCCAGAGCTGGATGCGCTTTCCGGATCTGGGCTGGAAGGTGGTCTCCGCCCATGTCTCGACGATGGAGGGGCCGCGCCTCTGGTAGGCACGGCCCGAAACCTCAACGCTTGCGGACGAACTCCGTCCGCAACACGAGGCCCTTGATCGTGTCGTGGCGGCAGTCGATCTCCTCGACATTCTCGGTCAGGCGGATCGAACGAATGACCGTGCCCTGCTTCAGGGTCTGGTTCGCGCCCTTCACCTTGAGGTCCTTGACCAGGACCACGGAATCGCCGTCGGCAAGCACATTGCCAGCGGCATCGCGCACGACTGGCGCCGCGGCAGCTGCGGCGGCCTGCTTCACTTCCGAGGCCGGGCGCCATTCCCCGGTCGCCTCGTCATAAATGTAATCGTCGTCGGACATGTCTTTCCCATGTTGCGGCCGGGCACTCGCCATCGGCCCGATCCGGCGGGGTTACACGATGCCCGGCGACTTCGCCAAATCGAAGGCTAAACGGTGCCCAGCGGCTTCTCGGCCATCTCGGTCGCAACGCCAGCGTCGATCGGCGTCTCATAGGTCATCAGCATGTAGCCGAGCACCGAGTAGAAGCCGACCGTGCCGATCAGGTCGAACACCGCCTCGCGCCCGATCACGGTGGCGAGTTCGGCTTCCTGCGCAAGCGACAGCCGCTTGTCGTCGAAGAGCGCATCGACCGCCCGCACGATCAGCCCGTCCTCACCCTCCGGCTCGCCACGCAGGGCGGCGATACGGGCGTCGCTCATCCCAAGCACCCGCGCCCGGCTGACATGATGCGCCCATTCATAGGGCGAGCCCATGCGATGGGCCGCGCGCAGGATCACCACCTCCGAGCGCACCGGCCCGAGCGCGCTGTCCTTGACGACATGCTGGCGAAGCGGCGCCCAGGCCTTCAGCAAGGCCGGGTGATGCGCCATCGTCCGGTAGACATTGAGCGCGCCGGCAAAGCCGGTCTTCATCTCGGCGATCGATTCGGGCCAGTCAGCATCGCTGATCGGCGGGCAGGGAGAGGTCGTCATCGGAGGTCTCGCGGAGGTCAGGACACGAGACCTCTAGCACAGAGCGGAGCGCCGTCAGGCCACCCGCTTCAGCGCGCCACGCAGCGTCTCGACCATCTCGCCGATCTGACCCTCCTCGACGATCAGCGGCGGCGACAGCGCGATGATATCCCCGGTGACGCGGATCAGCAGGCCCTTCTCGAAGCAGTCGACAAAGACCTCATAGGCACGGGCACCAGCAGCGCCGTCGCGCGATGCGAGCTCGACGCCGGCGACGAGGCCGAGATTGCGGATGTCGATCACATGCGGGGCATCGCGCAGCGAATGCATCGCGCTTTCCCAAGCCGGCGCCAGCGTCGCCGCCCGCGTCAGCAGCCCTTCGGCCGCATAGATGTCGAGCGTGGCGATACCCGCTGCGCAGGCGACCGGATGGCCGGAATAGGTATAGCCGTGGAACAGCTCGATCATCCCCTCCGGCCCGGTCATCAGGCCGTCATGCACCTTGCGGCTGGCGAAGACCGCGCCCATCGGCACCGCGCCGTTGGTCAGGCCCTTGGCGGTGGTCATCAGGTCCGGCATCACCCCGAAATAATCGGCGGCGAAAGGCGTGCCGAGACGGCCGAAGCCGGTGATGACCTCGTCGAAGATCAAGAGGATGCCGTGCTTGGTCGCGATCTCGCGCAGGCGCTGCAGATAGCCCTTCGGCGGCAGCAGCACGCCGGTGGAGCCTGCCATCGGCTCGACGATCACGGCCGCGATCGTCTCCGCGCCATGCAGCGCGACCAGCCGCTCGAGATCGTCGGCAAGCTCGGCGCCATGCTCCGGCAGGCCGCGGGTGAAGGCGTTGCGCGCGGGATCATGGGTGTGGCGCAGATGGTCGGTGCCCGGCAGCTGCGGGAAGACGCGGCGATTGTTGACGAGGCCGCCGACCGAGATGCCGCCGAAGCCGACACCGTGATAGCCACGCTCCCGCCCGATCAGGCGGGTCCGCGTGCCCTGGCCGATGGCGCGCTGATAGGCCACCGCGATCTTGAGCGCTGTATCGACCGATTCCGAACCCGAGCCGGTGAAGAAGACGCGGTCGAGCTTGTTCGCGCCCTCCCCCGGCGCGATGGCGGCAAGCCGCTCTGCGAAATCGAACACGATGGGGTGGCCCATCTGGAAGGCCGGTGCGAAATCGAGCTCGGCGATCTGGTGCGAGACGGCCTCGCTGATCTGCCGCCGACCATGCCCGGCATTGCAACACCAAAGCCCGGCCGTGCCATCCATCACCTTGCGGCCGTCCTCGGTGGCGTAATGCATGCCGCTGGCGCTGGCGAGCAGGCGCGGCGCCTGCTTGAACTGGCGGTTCGCGGTGAAAGGCATCCAGAAGGCGTCGAGCGAACGGGCATTCTGCAGCGCGGACGGCTTGGTGTTGACGGTCATGACGGCCTCCCTGTGTGGCTCGTCAGTGCTCATGTTTTTATCAACGCAACAAGTCTGTTTCAGCATCGCCATAATCCGTTGAAAAAATTGGTCTGATCTGAAAATCGTTCAAGATCGAGAACAGCAGGAACAGGCCGCGATGAATATCGATGTCGGAGCCCGGCTCAGATATGTCCGGATGCAGCGCGGCCTGTCGCAAAGGGCGCTCGCCAAGCAGGCCGGCGTGACCAATTCCTCGATCTCGCTGATCGAGGCGAACGAGGTGAATCCCTCGGTCGGCGTGCTCAAGCGCATTCTCGACGGCATTCCGATCAGTCTGTCCGAGTTCTTCGCCTTCGAGCCGGAAAAGCCACGGCAGGTGTTCTATCAGGCGCAGGAACTGGTCGAGATCGGCAAGGGCGGCATCTCCTTCCGCCAGGTCGGCGAGAACCTGTTCGGCCGCGCGCTCCAGATCATCAAGGAGCGCTACGAGCCCGGCGCCGATACCGGCCGCGTGATGCTGACCCATGAGGGCGAGGAAGGCGGCGTCGTCATCAGTGGCCGTATGGAACTCACCGTCGGCGAGGAGCGACGCATCCTCGGCCCCGGCGACGCCTATTATTTCGAGAGCAACCGCCCGCACCGTTTCCGCTGCGTCGGCCCGGTTCCCTGCGAGATCGTCAGCGCCTGCACGCCACCGACGTTCTAGGCGCTATCGATATTTGGCTACAGCCGGTTCAAGCCACACCCTTGTCATTCCGGGGCGCGCCGAAGGCGTGAACCCGGAATGACAACGGCGGTTACCGCGCACGGCTTCATTCGATTCCTGCATGATAATAATTGGACGATTTAATTTGAAAATCCGCACCGCGGCCCCATCATACCGCCAAACAATATAACAACTCCGGGGCACAATACTTCGACGCCTTTCGACGATGCCTATGACGTCGGCAGTCGAACCTGCTGGCGTGCAGCTTCTCGATCCCAATCGAAGTCAAACCAACCTCCCCGGCAACACCAGGGACGAAACATGAATAGGCGCGATTTCCTAAAATTCGCCGCGCAGTCGGCTGTCTTTACGCAACTGGCTCCATTCTTTACTGCGCCGGCCCATGCCGCCGGTAAGAAGGAACTCCGCTACATTCCCGAGGCGGACCTCAACATCCTCGATCCGGTCTGGAGCACCTCGACCATCGTCCAAGTCTACGGCCATCTGGTGTTCGACACGCTCTACGGCTTCGATAAGGACTACAACGTCCATCCACAGATGGCCGAGAGCCATGTCGTCTCTGACGACAAGCTGCAATGGACGATCAAGCTGCGCGATGGCCTGCAGTTCCATGACGGCCAGCCGGTCCTGGCCAAGGATTGCGTCGCCAGCATCAACCGCTGGGGCAAGCGCGACTTCATGGGCGCGGCCCTGCTCGGCGTGGTCGACACGATGACCGCACTCGACGACCGCACGCTCCAGTTCAAGCTCAAGAAGCCCTTCCCGCTGCTACCGATGACGCTCGCCACCAGCGGCTCGAACATGCCGGCGATCATGCCGGAGCGCATCGCCATGACCTCGCCGACCGAACAGATCCGCGAGAGCATTGGCTCCGGTCCCTATCGCTTCGCGAAGGAGCAGTGGGTCTCGGGCTCGAAGGCGGTCTTTGAGAAATTCGCCGGCTACAAGCCGCGCAGTGACGCCTTCGCGCCGAGCTATACCGCCGGCCCGAAGATCGCTCATTTCGAGAAGATCGTCTGGAACATCATCCCCGACGCCTCGACCGCCGCCGCCGCTCTCCAGGCCGGCGAGATCGACATGATCGAAATGGTCGGCGCCGATTTCCTGCCCGTGCTCAAGGCCGATCCCAGCATCAAACTGATGCCGCGCTCGACGCCGAATTTCGCGGTGATGCGCTTCAACCACCTGCAGCCGCCCTTCAACAACCCAGCGATCCGGCGCGCGCTGCTCAAGGCCTTCGACCAGCGTGCGATCATGTCCGGCACCTTCGGCGAGGAGAACGCGGCGTTCTGGCAGTCCGGCGTCGGCTTCTTCAGCCCGGATTCGCCGATGACGACGACGGTCGGCCTGGAGGCCTTCACCAGCCCGCGCGACGTCAAGAAGGCGGCCGAGGAGATCAAGGCTGCCGGCTACAACGGCGAGCGCGTCGTGGTGCTCGATCCCGTCGACTATCCCTGGACGCATCCCTGCACCTTGCTCGCCGCCGACACGCTGAAGAAGGTCGGCCTCAACGTTGACATCCAGGCGATGGACTGGGGCACGCTGATGCAGCGCCGCCTCAGCAAGGAGCCCGCGGACAAGGGCGGCTGGAACGTTTTCCTCACCGCTCTCTCAGGCATGAGCAACTTCAACCCGGTCGGGCATGTCGGCCTGCGCGGCAACGGCAACGATGCCTGGGTCGGCTGGCCGACGGCGCCCCGCCTGGAAGAACTGCGCCAGCAATGGCTCGATGCGCCCGACGTCGCCACACAGAAGAAGCTCTGCGAGGAGATCCAGAAGCAGGCGCTGATCGATGTGCCCTATATCCCGCTCGGCGGCTTCGCGACCGTCAGCGGCTACAGGAGCAACGTGACGGATATCCAGCTCCAGCGGCCGCTCTTCTTCACGATGACCGCCAAGGGCTGAGACAAGCCCCATGCTCTCCCATATCGCGCGCCGGCTGCTTGCAGCGCTGCCGGTCATGGCCTTCGTCGCCCTGTTCGTCTTCGGCCTGCTCTATCTCGCGCCGGGTGATCCCGCCGCGATCATGGCCGGGGACCAGGCGACGGCGGCCGATATCGCCCGCATCCGCATCGCGCTCAAGCTCGACGACCCGTTCCCGATCCGCTTCGGGAACTGGGTCTGGAGCCTGCTCCATGGCGATCTCGGCCTCTCGCTCTTCACCAACCAGCCGGTCGCAGCGATGATCGTCCAGCGCCTGGAGCCGACCTATCTGCTGATGCTGATGACGCTCGTCGTCGCTGTGTCTCTGGCGCTGCCGATCGGCGTGATCGCCGCCTGGAAGCACAATACGACAAGCGACCGCGCGGTTATGGTCTTCGCCGTGCTCAGCTTTTCGCTGCCCTCCTTCGTCGTCGGCTATCTCCTGGCCTTCGTCTTCGGCCTGCAGCTGCGCTGGCTGCCGGTGCAAGGCTATGTGCCGATGTCCAACGGCCTCTGGCCGGCGGTGCGCAGCCTGATCCTGCCGGCGATCGCGCTCGGCAGCGTCTATATCGGCCTGCTCGCCCGCATCACCCGCGCCACCATGCTGGAGGTGCTGGCCCAGGATTATGTCCGCACCGCCCGCGCCAAGGGCGCCGAGGAGCGCAAGATCCTGTTCAAGCACGCGCTGAAGAACTGCTCTGTGCCGATCATCACCACCATCGGCAGCGGCGTCGCGCTGCTGATCGGCGGCGCCATCGTCACCGAGACCGTCTTCGCCATTCCCGGCCTCGGGCGGCTGACCGTCGATGCAATCCTGCGCCGCGACTATCCCGTCATCCAGGGCGTCATCCTGCTGTTCAGCTTCATGTACGTGCTCGTGAACCTGCTGGTCGACATGCTCTACACCGTCTTCGATCCGAGGATCCGCTATTGACCGCCATCACCTCCGACGTCGCGCCGCGCGGCGGCCGGCAGAGCCGGCTCGGGCAGCTCGCCCGCAATCCAAGCATCGCCTGCGGCGCCGCCGTGCTCGTGCTCCTCATCCTGATCGCGCTGCTCGCGCCCTGGCTCGGCACGCGTGATCCGACGGCGATCTCGGCCTTCGACCGCGCCAAGGTGCCCTCGGCCACGTTCTGGTTCGGCACCGACATGCTCGGCCGCGATCTCTATTCCCGCGTGCTCTACGGCACCCGCGTCTCGCTCATCGTCGGCTTCTCGGTGGCGATCGGCGCGACCATTCTGGGCGTGCTGATCGGCGTCTTCGCCGGTTTCCTGCCCCGCTTCGACGCCTTCGTCATGCGGGTGATGGACGGGCTGATGGCGATCCCCTCGATCCTGCTCGCGATCGCGCTGATCGCGCTCAATCGCGCCTCGATCTGGAACGTCATCCTCGCCGTCACCATCGCCGAGACGCCCCGCGTCGTGCGGCTGATCCGCGGCGTCGTGCTCTTCCTGCGCGAGGAGCCCTATGTCGAGGCCGCCCGCTCCTGCGGCGCCAGCGTGCCCTGGATCGTCTTCCGCCACATCCTGCCTAACACCTTCGCACCGATCGCGGTCCAGGCGACCTATATCTGCGCGGTCGCGATCCTCGCCGAAGCCGCTCTCTCGTTCATCGGTGCGGGCGTGCCGCCGTCGACCCCGTCCTGGGGCAACATCATGGCCGAGGGCCGGGCGCTCTGGCAGATCAAGCCATACATCATCTTCTTCCCCGCGCTGTTCCTCTCGATCACCGTGCTTGCCATCAACATGCTCGGCGACGGCCTGCGCGATGCCCTCGATCCGCGCCTGCGCAAGCGGGTGTGAGTCCGGAATGCCTCCACGGGAGCCAAGCTCGGTACGCCCCACTCTCGTGGATACCTCGCCCCGCCGCGCGACGCCGGCGGGGCGCCTTTTATGCCGACGGCTGCGGCAAGCTGGTCCTATGATCCCGGCAGAGCAAAGCCGTCATCGACGTTGAGAAGCCGGCATAGGCCGGTCTGGAAGAAGGAGACGCCTCGTGACTGATACCCTCTTGATCCGGAATGTCCGCCCGGCCGGCGACACGGCGACGGACGTTCTGGTCCGTGGCGGGCGTATCGCGGCGATCGGCGCCGGCGCGACCGGAGGCGACGCGACCTTCGATGCCGGCGGACGGTTGATGATCCCCGGTCTCATTGAGGCCCACACCCATCTCGACAAGAGCTTCTGGGGCATGGGCTGGCACAAGCACACCGCCGGCCCCGCGCTGATCGACAAGATCGAGACCGAGCGCCGCAACCGCCGCGAATTCGGCATCGAACCCGACCGCCAATCCGGCCGGCTCGTCGCCCAGATGGTCAAGCTGGGGACCACCCATATCCGCAGCCATGTCGACGTCGACACGGAGATCGGCCTCGCCGGCATCGAGGGCGTCATGGCCATGCGCGAGCGCCTCAAGGACGTGATCGATGTCGAGATCGTCGCCTTCGCGCAATCCGGCATGCTGATCCGCCCCGGCACGCTCGAACTGCTCGACCAGGCGATGGCGATGGGTGCCGATGTCGTCGGCGGCCTCGATCCCTGCACGCTCGACCGCGACCCCAAGGGTCATCTCGACGCGATCTTCGGCCTCGCCGAGACATACGGCCGCCCGCTCGACATTCATCTGCATGAGCGTGGCGAGGTCGGCGCCTTCTCGATGGAGCTCATCATCGAGCGCACCCGCGCGCTTGGCATGCAGGGCAAGGTCGCGATCAGCCATGCCTTCTGCCTGGGCATGCCTGATGCCGACCATGTCCGCCGCCTGCTGGAGGATCTGGCAAAAGAGCGCATCGCGCTGGTCACGACCGCGCCGGCTTCCTCGCCTGCACCGTCCGTCATGGCCTGCCTCAAGGCCGGCGTCGTCATCGCCGGCGGCTCGGACGGCGTGCGTGACAGCTGGAACCCCTATGGCATGGGCGACATGCTGGAGCGGGCAACGCTGGTCGGCCTGCGCAATAATTTCCGCCGCGACGAGGAGATGGAGCTGGCGCTCGACGTCTGCACCTATCAGGGCGCCAAGACGATGGGCATCGCGGATTACGGCCTCGATGTCGGCTGCATCGCCGATCTCGTGATCCTGCCGGGTGAGACGATCTGCGAGGCCATCGTCGAGCGCCCGGCCGACCGCACCGTCGTCAAGCGCGGCAGGATCGTCGCCCGCCATGGCGAGCTGACCCAGCCCATCGCCTGACGGGCCGATCCTACCTCCGCACATGAAAAGGGCCGCCGGTCACCCCGGCGGCCCTTTTCAGTGCATTTAACAGAAGCCAATTCATCCCGCTCGGAAACACGCCGTCATCCCGGACTTGATCCGGGATCCATGCCGGACCATTTCCGATAAAGGTTCTGGCATGGATCCCGGGTCTGCGCTTCGCTTCGCCCGGGATGACCGCGTTCTTTGAAGACGCGAGAGGCCCGGAAAAGCTTCAGGCCGCCGCCGCGAAGGCTTCGTCGGAAACGATCTGCGTGCCGGCCTCGCCGCGGAGCGCCGCGACCGCATCCTCGATGCGCGCGATGATGCAGCGCCGGCCGCCGCCTTCGATGAACTGGACAGCCGCGTCGATCTTCGGCCCCATGCTGCCCGGCGGGAAATGCCCCTCTTCATGCAGGCGCTTGATCTCGGACAGGCTGACGCGATCGAGGAAGCGCTGCTCCGGCTTGCCGAAATGCACGGCGACGCGCGGCACGGCGGTCAGGATGATCATGTCCGGGATGTCGAGCAGGTTCGCCATCTTGGCGGTGGTGCGGTCCTTGTCGATCACGGCCTCGACGCCGCGGCTCTGGCCGTTGGGCTGGCGTACCACCGGCACGCCACCGCCGCCGCCCGCGATCACGACTGCGCCCTTCTCGGCCAGCGCTTGCACGAGGTCGAAATCGACGATGTGCTGCGGCAGCGGCGAGGGCACGACGTGCCGGTAGCCGCGGCCGGAATCCTCCTTCATCAGCCAGCCCATCTCGGCGCTGAGGGCCTTGGCCTCCTCCTCGGTGTAGAAATAGCCGATCGGCTTCGACGGGTTCTGGAAGGCCGGATCGTTCGGGTCGACCTCGACCTGGGTCAGCACGCAGGTCACCTCGCGCGGATTGCCCTTGGCGCGCAGCGCGTTCTCCAGCGCCTGCGTCAGGAGATAGGCGATGCCGCCCTGGCTATGGGCGACGCAGATGTCGAGCGGCATCGGCGCGACGCGATGGCGGGCGATGGCATGGCGCAGCAGCATCTTGCCGACGACCGGGCCGTTGCCATGGGTGATGATGAGCTGCGAGCCGAGCTCCATCAGCGGCAGCAGGGCGGCGCCCGTCTCGGCGGCGAGCTTCTCCTGCTCCTCGGCCGTGCCGCGGATGCCCTCGGGATGGATGGCGTTGCCGCCGATGGCGATGATCAGGCGATCCGGAACGGCGTCGATCGAAGTCATGAATCCTCCTCCCACGCGCCGGCCGGCAGGTCGCGACGCATGTTGAAATTGTTCGTTGGCGTGGAACGCGGGCCGCTCAGGGGCGGCCCGCGGCAGTCTTCAGGCCGCAGCGCTTTGGTCGATGACGCCGTCCTGGCGCGCGAAGGCGAGCAGCGCCTTCTCGAAAGCCTCCATCGGCGGATAGGTGATGCCGGCGCCGATCATGCCGATGCCGGCTTCCTTATGGGCGATGGCAGTGTTGATGACGGGCATGATGCCGGTCTGCAGCACCTTGCGCATGTCGATGCCGGTTGGCACGCCCTTGAAGTTGAGCAGGGGCACCGTGACGTTCGGGTTCTCGGCCGTGGTGATCTCGGCCATGCGGACCGAGAAGCCGATGGCTTCGTCGACCGTGCCGCCGACGAGTGGCACGATGGCCGGTGCCGCCGCCATGGCGAAGCCGCCGATGCCATAGGTCTCGGTGATCGCGCTGTCGCCGATATCGAGGCCGGAATCCTCCGGCTTGTAGCCGGCGAACATCGGGCCGATGACCTTCTGGGCCGGACCGGTGAACCAGGTGAAGCCCGGCACGCCGCTGATGCGGATGCCGAACTCGACGCCGTTGCGGCACATCGTCGTCAGGATGGTCGAATGCGGCACGTCATGGGCGGCGTCGAGCGCGCATTTGCACATCGCCATCCAGGTCGGCCCGGAGAAATAGTCGCTGCTGGCGACGAAATCGAAGACCTCGCGCTTCTGGGCCGTCGTGAACGACGTCTCCAGGATGAAGGGCGCGAGCTTCTGGATCAGGATCGTCGTGCCGGCCACGTTGCGGTTATGGCACTCGTCGCCCATGTGCAGCGCCTGCGAGAGCAGCAGGCGCAGGTCGATCTCGCCGGCGATCTGCATGGCTTCGCGCAGGATCGGGCCGAGTACGTCGCGCATCCAGTTCAGCCGGGCGATGACGGTCTCGTCATTGGCGCCCATGCGCAGGATCTTGGAGAGCTGCTCGCTGAGATTGGTGTAGGCGACGTTGCCGTAGGTCTTGTTCTTGACGACGTGCATGAACATCGAGGCCGAGGTCACGCCCGCCATCGAGCCCACGCAGTTATGCTCGTGGCAGGGCGAGAAGGTGATCTCGCCGGAGGCCGCGAGCGCCGCCGCCGCCTCCAGGTTCTTGGCCAACCCCTCGAAGACCAGCGCGCCGGTGACGGCGCCCTTCATCGGGCCGGACATCCGCTCCCAGGTGATTGGCGGGCCGGCATGCAGGATGGTGGTCTTGGTCATGCCGGGCACGACTTCGAGCGCCGGACCGAAGCCGACCAGCACGGGCTGCGACTTCAGGATGCGCTCGACCGCTTCCTGGTTCGCCTTCTCGATACGCGCCGCGATCTCGGGGCGCGCGAGGGCTTCGAGCGCGTCGATCAGCTCGGGCTTGCCGCCGGCCGGCGGGCGCCAGTCGAGATGGACGGCGCTGCCGCCCTGCTTCTCGATGTCGTCCTTGAACATTTCGAGGCCGACATTGATGACGCTGACCTTACTGAACAGGTCGTTGATGCTGGACATGATCAGTTCTCCTTGGAGACGAAACCGCGCGCCAGCAGGCCGGCATTGGTGCAGCTGCTGGCGATGGTGACGCCCACTTCCGAAAGCTTGGCCGTCTGCTCGGCGAGCGACTGGCTGTCGAGATCCGTGCCGAGGACGTAGCCGAGTATCTCGAGATGACGGCCCTCGGCCGCCGCGATCTGCTTGGCCTCGACGAGGGCGGGGATCATCACGCCGGCCGGGTCCTCATGGGCGCCGTAGCCGAGGATGAAATCGAGCACGATGACGCCGACCGAGGGGTCGCGCGCCTCCTGCACCAATCGCGCGAGGCGCTGGGAGGGGTCGATCATCGGGTGCGGCCGGCCGCGGGTGAAATCGTCGTCGCCGAAATCGATGAAGGTATGCTCGATGCTGGTGGAGACGTCCTTCAGCTTGCGCGCCGGGTCCTTGGCGATGTTGCTGTAGACGTTGTCGTAGCTCTCCTTGGCGATCAGCATCATCTCCTCGCAGAGCGTGCCGCCGCAGAGCAGCGCGCGGATATAGCGCTGCTCGGGCTTCAGCTTGGCGCGGGTCTCGGCGATCAAGGGCAGGTTGAGCGCCCGCTTGTTGATCTCCGCCTCCTTCTTGCCGCCGAGGATGACGGCCTTGAGCGCGGCTTCCTTGGTGGTCTTGCCGAATTGCAGGCCGGCCTTGGTGACGGCCTCCTCCGAGCCGCCGAGCAGGCAGGCGATGACCGGCTTGCCGCAGGCCGCGGCCGCCGCCAGAACCTTGTCCTGCACCGACTTCGCCGGGGGCTTGGAGACCAGCACGATCACCTCGGTCGCCGGATCGCGAGCGAGCGCGTTGATGCCGTCGATCATCATGATGCCGCCGACCTTCTCGTTGAGGTCGCGTCCGCCCGTGCCGATGATCTGAGTGATACCGCCGCCGAAATCATGGATGCGGGCCGCGACCTCCTGGCTGCCGGTGCCGGAGGCGCCGACGATGCCGATATTGCCGGCGCGCACCGCATTGGCGAAGCACAGGCCGACGCCGCCGATATAGGCTGTGCCGCAATCCGGCCCCATCATCAGCAGGCCCTTGTCATGGGCGAGCGTCTTGAGGGCGACCTCGTCCTCGATCGAGACGTTGTCGCTGAACATCATGACATGCAGGCCGCTCTCGAGCGCGCGGCGCGCCTCGCGGCTGGCGAACTCGCCGGCCACCGCGATGATCGCGAGATTGGCGCCGGGCACATGGGCGACGGCTGACTCGATCGTCGCGTAGTTCATCTTGCGGCCGCTCTCGTTGCCGCCCTTCTGCTTGAACAATTCGTCGATCTCGACCAGTGCCTTCTCGGCGATCTCGTCCGATGCCGAGCGCACCACGATCATCAGGTCGCCGCTCTGGGCCTCCGCCGCCTCCGGCGTCAGCATGCCGACATTCTGCAGCACCTCCTTGTTCATGGCGGTGCCCATGCCGATCATCGCCTGGTCGACGCCGGCAACCGCATTGGCCCGCCCGGTCACCGACATCAGCGAGACCGAGTCGAAATAGGTGTTCCGCTTAATGGCGGTCTTGATGGCCATGATCCCATTCTCCGTTGTCGATGAGCGACGCCAGCCCGCGGATGACGCCGAAAGCGATCTCGGTCCCGGATGAGGAGCCGATCGCGAGAACCTGTGTGAGTGCCGGCGAGAAGGGCTCGGCGGCCGCGCTGCCGAGCGCGATGATGAGGCGTGCGACCCGCTCCCGGACCTCGCCGCGCGCCGCCTTGGCGATGGCCGCATAGGCGATCGGGTTGGTCGCGCTCTTGGCGAGCCGCACGACGCCGTGCGCGAAGGCATCGCTGCCGAGATCGTCCGGTCGCTGGCAGAGCGCACGGGAAGCGAGCAGCCCGACGAGGAAATCGTCACCGGATGGCGTGAGGCCCGGCCCGAGCCCGAGCAACCGGCCAGCATGGGCCAGCGCCCCATCCGTGTCGCCCCGCCCCAGGGCGAGCGCGAGCCCGTCCACGCCTTCATGCAGCATCCGGGTCGTCAATCGTGCGACCTCGGTATCGGCCATCCCCTCGATGAAGCCGCCGGGCGTGCCGTTGCGCCAGATCGCCGCCTCGGCTTCCGCCAGCCGACGACGCAACAGGCCGGCCGCGCAATGCGTTTCAGGGATGGGCGTGTGCCAGACCGCCGCTCCGTCAACGGTGACCATCGCCTTGCCGGCAATGGCGAGGCTGCCACCTCCGGCCCTGACGCTGTCGCCCTGGCAGATACCCATGGCGAGAAAATCATCGGCGGTGACAACCAGCGAGTTCGGCCCGTCATCCAGATCGTCCGTGACCAGCGTGTGCAATTTGCCGCAACACAGGCAGGCGATGTTGACCGCCCGGTGGAAGGCGCTGTGGACCACGCCAGCGAAGGCTGCCCCGTTCACACGGGCGAGGAAGGCGCCGTCACCGGACCTTGCCTGCATCGTGGTATGCGCGCGCATCGGGGCAGGACCTCTGTCGGGCTTAGCTGGCGCGGGCAGCCGGAGGCTGACCGATCGCAGCAAGCTCGACCTGCGCCTCGGCCTCGCGGCCGAGTAGCTTGAGCGACTGCGCCTTATGGTTGCGGTAGAGCGGATTGCCGGGATCGGACGCGATCGCGACTTCGATCGCGCTGATCGCCTCTTCGTGCCGGCCAAGCGAGCGCAGGCTGTTGCCCTTGTGGAAGGCGAAATCGTAGCGGCCGGGATCGAGCACGAGCAACTCGTCCATCGCGGCGACGGCAGCCTCGTGCCGTCCGAGTTCACGCAGATAGTTCGACTTGTGATAGCGCAGGAACTGCGCCTCCGGCTTCTTCGCGATGCCCGCATCGAAGGCCGCGAGCGCCGCTTCCGGCTGCTTCATCGCCCGCCAGGCATAGGCGATGTAGAAATGGAACTCGATCGCGTCGGGCGTCGCAGCGAGCACCGCCTCGAAGGTGCGGATCGCCTCCTCGTTGCGCCCGAGCTCGTAGAGGTAATAGCCTTTGTAATAGCCGAGATCGGCGTCGCCCGGATGCAACGCCAGCGCGGCCTCGATGATGGCGAGCGCCTCCTCGTAGCGCTCCGCCTTCTCGGCCTGCTTCGCCTGCCGGATCGACGCTACGCCCGGCCCGGCCGCAGCACCTTCGCCGCGGAAGATCTTCAGGACGCGCTCTTGGCCGAGTGCTTGCGCATGCTCCAGCGAAGGCTTGCCGTCGCGATCCCTGAGATGCTGGTTGGCACCCGCTTCGACAAGCGCCTCGATCACGTCGCCATAGAGCCTGCCGCCATCGCCGAGGATCACGGCTTCGAGCAGGGCCGACCAGCCGAGGTCGTTGGCGCGGTCCACCGGGATGCCGGCCGCGAGGCAGACGCGCACCGTGCGCAAAAAACCCTTCTCGCTCGACGGCAGCAGCGGCGTGCCGCCGAAGCGGTTGACGCTGTTCGGGTCGGCACCCGAGGCGATGGCAAGCTTCAGGATTTCGTTGAAGCCGTTCGCCCCGGCGCAGAGATAGGGCGAGAGCATGGTGATGTCGCGGGCATTGACGTCGCTGCCGGCCGCGATCAGGCGCCGCGCCAGCGGCAGGTTGTTCCTCTGCGTCGCCGCCATCAGCGCCGTGCGGCCGGTCTCGTCCTTGGCGTCCACCTTGGCGCCCTCGGCGAGAAGGCGCTCGACAGCAGCCATATCGCCCTTGTCGGCGGCGGCAATCAGGGGCGGGTTGGCGGACGGGGCGTTCATCGGGTCTTCCTGTCGATCGGTGATGCGGCGCCCGGACAGGCACCGCGAAAGGCATAAGAAGCGAAAGCAAGGCGAGCCCATCCGCAGCGGGCAGGCTCGCCTCGCCGGTTCATGCCTTGCTGGCCTGGGCGGCCGGCTTCATTTCGCCGGCGGAGATCGTCCGGTCCGCCTCGCGCAGGTTGAGGTAGTGCTTGAGCACGAAGACGCCGGCAATCATGCAGTATGCATAGACCAGCGGCATCGCGTGCGGCTGGGCGAAGCCGACCGTCGGCGCGTGAATCACGCCGAACAGCGTCAGGAAGCCGCCGACCAGTGCCGCAACCGCACCGCGCATCGGCTTGTCGGTGATCGCGAAGATCGTGATGCAGCCCCAGGTCATGCTGCTCAGCGGCGCGCCGTTCCCGAGATTGGAGAGGCCCTGGTAGTAGACGCCCTTCTTGGCGAGCGCCTCGACGCCGACGGTCTTGGCGGCGGTGCCGGCAGCTGCCAGCGTGTTGTTGGCCAGCGTCAGCGCCCAGTTGGCGATCCACGGGAACATCGTGACGAAGATCACCGGCACTTCGTCGCGAGGCGACTCGCGCACCACCTGATTGGCTGTGACGATGCCGATATAGACGAGGATCGGAACCACCGCGACCATCGGGATCAGCGCCAGCAGGAAGGCGCCGAGCCCGAACAGCGAGACCAGGAACATGGTCAGGCCGGTGAAGAAGGTGTAGCCGGTGCCGGCGCCGATCGATTTCCAGCCGGCATGGCCAATATAGACGGTGACCGGGAACGGGTTGCCGAACATGGCGCCGAGCGTCGAGGACAGGCCGTTGGCCATCATCACCTGGCGCGTCGGGTAGGGATCGCCGGCGGCATGCGCGCTCTCGATGTTCTCGAGGTCGAACACGTAGTTGGCGAGGCCGAGCGGCACGGCCGAGGCGAGATAGGGCAGCGCATGCGGCAGGCCCTGCATGAAGCTCGAGATGTGCAGCGTCGGCGGGTTGAAGCCGAAAGTGCTCAGCGAGTTCTTGATCTCGGCCGGGCTCTGCAGGCCGAAGATCCAGGCCAGCACCGTGCCGGCAGCGAGCAGCAGGAAGCCGGTCGGCACCTTCGGGAAGATCGGCTTCTTGCCGAACCAGTTCAGGAAGATCAGGGCCAGTACCACGAAGGCGACGGTCGGCGTTTCGAAGGATTGCAGCATCGGATTCATGGCCAGCAGCAGCAGGCCGAGACCGGCGAGGCAGGACAAGAGCACCGTGCGCGGGATCGTCTTGCGGATGGTCTCGCCCAGGAAGGAGCCGCCGACCAGGATCATCGCCTCGACGAAACACCAGACCAGTGCGATCTGCAGCGCGAACTCGGCATCCTTTGTCTGGAGATAGACCGGCAGGATGACGAGGAAGGTCACCGTGAAGATCGATGGCGCGCTCGGGCCGGAGGGCAGCGCGGTCACATCGGCCCGGCCGGTTTCCTTGACGAGTTTGTAGGCGAAATAGGTGTACCAAAGGCTCGCGGCGAAGACGGCGAGGCCGAAGGCCGGCGCGATCCGGCCATAGACCATCTCCTTCGGGAAGCCGACGACGAAGAGCAGCAGGCCGATCATCGTGAGCAGATTGGTCAGGTTGTTGGCCAGCAGGCCGAAATAGCCGCCCCAGTCGCCCTTTCGCCAGATAAACGATCTATCCATCGATTGTCCCCATCCTCTCGGGCGCGCTCCAGTCGCGCGATCCCGCCGTCGAACGATCTTCTTTTGAAGGGAGCCTAGTGAGCCGGCGGCAGGCGAACCATTGCCAAGCCGCCTAAATTGACCGGTCTTGTTTTATCCAGATCGGATAAATATCGAACCGTCCCAACCGGGTTTGGCTTGCGAATACCCGCGATTAGCGCATAGATCGGCATGGCGGAGTGGCCGCTGGCGCGGGCCACCCTGGGAGCCCGGACCATGGCCCATCAGCTCAAGATTTCCGAACTGCTGCAATTTGCGCCGTTCAAGCAGGCTCGCCTGATTTGCGGGGAAGAAGGCCTCGCCAATCCCGTCCGGGGCGTCAACGTCATCGAGGCGCCCGATGTCACCGACTGGGTGCAGCCGGGCGACGTGCTCCTCACCAACTTCTATTCGCTCGACCGCTTGCGTCCGCTCGACGCCTTCATCGAGAAGGTCGCGGCCCGCAAGCTCAGCGCGCTGATCGTCAAGACCGGGCTCTTCGTGCAGGAGGTGCCGGAGGAGATCGTCGAAGCCGCGCGCAGGCACCGCCTGCCCGTCATCGAGATTCCCCGCAGCGTGCTCTACCGGACCATCGTCCTGTGCATCTCCGAGCATCTCCTCAGCGAGCGGCTCGGCGTGCTCGAACGCTTCAAGGAGATCAGCGACCACTTCCTCAGCGCCTCGCTGGCGAACCAGGGCGCCTTCCGCATCCTGAAATCGCTGGAGACCTTCATCGGCAATCCGGTCGGGCTCTATGACGAGAAGCTGCAATGCCTCGCCGGCACCACCGGCAGCTCGGTGAGCCTCGCCCCGCCCGAAGGGCATCAGGAAGGCGCGCCCTATTACATCCAGACGATCGCCGCCCCAGAAGCCGACGATCGCATCTGCAACCGCTACGTCTTCTCCGTCCGCGTCGGGGACGAGGTCAGGCTCTACCTCACCGTGCTCGAACTGAATGGCGAGCTTGAGGACGTCCAGTCGATCGCCATCGAGAGCGCGATCAACGCGCTCGCGCTCGATTTCCTGCGCCAGCAGGCTGTGATCGAGGTTGAGAAGCAGTTCCGCTTCGACCTGATCGGCGATCTGCTCGGCGGCAGCGCCCTCCCCTCCAGCGAGTTGCATCGCCGCGCCGGGCTGATCCAGTGGGACCTCAAGCGCAGGCACGCCGTGGTGGTGCTCGGCCTCAAGGCCACCCAGAAGCAACTCACTCCCGGTCCGGGCGACGGCAAGAAGCTGGAACGGCTGGCACAGCTTCTTGCAGACCTCATCGACAATGCCCATGCCCAGGTCCGCGGCGGCCATGTCGTGCTGTTCTGGCCGGCCGGCGAGGGCCGCGACTGGCGCGCGCAGCTCGAACGCCGCTTCGCCGAACTGAACGCGCTCTGGTCGCGCGGCGAGGAGCGCGCCGTCCTGCATGCCGGCATCGGCGAGATCGCCGCCGACATCGAAAGCCTGCCCCGGAGCTACCGCCAGGCGCTCGACGCCCTCAATATCGGCACCCGGGCGCGCTTCAAGAAGCAGATCGTCGCCTTCCACGAGCTCGGCATCTACCGCATGCTCTGCCGGCTCGCACCGCAGCACGAGCTCAGGGAGATGATCCCGCCCTCACTGAAACGGCTGGTCTCGGTCAAGACACGGGCCCGGGCCGACCTCGTCGAGACGCTGGAGGCCTATATCGCCAGCAGCGGCAACGCGCTCGAAACCTCGCGGCGCCTCGATGTCCACCCGAAGACGGTACTCTATCGGCTCGACAAGATCAGGACGGAAGCCGGCATCGATCTCGACGACGCCGAGGAGATGCTGATGGTCCAGATCGGCCTCAAGATCCTGAAAATGGAGGATGCGACGGAGGCTGCCTGAAGCAGCGATTTCTTCTCTTAGCGCCCGAAAACTTGGCAATCCCTGCGATTGACCCGAGCCGATATTCCCGGAATGCTCGAAGCCATCGGAGCGATCCGGTCGCGGGATTTGTCGGAGCAGCTTGCGCCGCGTCAACAACGCTAAAAGCACCACGCTTTACCGTGGGCTCCCGAGATGGAGACACGGCTGTGGTCTATACTCTGATCGTCAACGGCCTGCTGCGGCTATCGGCCTTCCTGCGCTGGACACGCACCGGCTAGAGCATTTTCAAGTGAACCGGGCACGAACTCCGTCGCTATCGCGCCGGTGCCCATCATCTCGGGCACGACTCATTCCGGAACGGAGTCGGGGGCTCGCGCCGGCTGCAGGCTTGTAATAAAGGTAAAAGGACCAGCCATCACCGTCAAAGGCCCCGCCGCGCCGCGCGGACCTCATGTCCATCGCGAGGGAGAGCTCCGTGACAGCAGCCCCGTTCCCGATGATGCGGTTGCGGACGGAGGACGTCCCGCGCCGGGAGCAGATGGCCTTCGTCCATGATTTCGTCGCGCGCCAAGTCGGCGGGCTGGAATTCCGCCCGGCCGACCAGGACAATATCCGGATCGATATGGAAGCCATGATGCTGCCGGGCGGGCTGACCGTCGGCCGCGGCCTCTATGCGCCGATGCGTGGCGCGCGGACGCGTGGCCTGCTCCAGGACGGCCGCGAGCACTACCTGATGACGATCCATAACGAGGACCACGAGGTCGCCGTCGATGGCGGCAGGATGATCAAGGTCTCGGCCGGCGATGTCCTGCTGCTGAACGAAGCGGTCTGCTTCGAGTTCTGGCAGCGCAAGCCGATGTCCGTCGACGTGCTCTCGCTCGATCAGCGGCTGCTCGCGAGCCTCGCACCGCGCGTGGCGCTGGAAGCGAGTTACGTCATACCGGCGGCATCGGCGTCGCTGTCGCTGCTCTCCGGCTATGCCGAGATGCTGCGCCGCAATCCGCCCGCATCGGTCAGGGCGAGCGAGATCGCCTCGCGCCATGTCTATGATCTCGCCGCCCTGATGCTCGATGGCTTCGTGCGCGGTGGCGCCGAGCGCAATGCCCGCAGCATTGCGGCGGCACGATTGAAACTCGTATGCAAGGATATCCTCGAACAGCTGCCCGATCCCGGTCTCGGGATCGAAGCGGTCGCCCGGCGCCAGGGCATCACGCCGCGCTATGTCCAGCGCCTGTTCGAGACGCAGGAAACGACCTTCTCGAGCTTCGTGCGCGACCAGAGGTTGGACCTCGCCTTTCGCATGCTACGGGAGCGCGATTCCGCCTCCTGCACGATCACGACCATCGCCTATGATGCCGGCTTCTCCGACGTCACCTCCTTCAACCGCGCCTTCCGCCGGCGCTTCGAGGCGACGCCCTCCGAAATCCGGGCAAACGCCCTGAAAGGCTGATTCAAGCCAGCCTTTTGCAATCCGGCCGCGGAAAAACCTCTACTTTGTTCGCCGGCTGCAAAATCTGTTCGCGGCGATCCGAGACGGCCCATCCCGCCCCGCCATAGCGTCCGCCCCCTCTGAACGGTGGGGGACTGGCTCCTACTTCGTCGAAGCCGGAGCCCTCGCATGACGATCGCACCGTTTGCGATGCAGCGGCTGTCGACAGAAGAGATTCCGCGCGGCGAGCGGATGGCCTTCCTGCACGATTTCATGGCCCGGCATGTCTGGAGCGGGCGTCGATTGCTCCCGCCCGACCGCGACAATATCCGCGTCGATCTCGAAGCGATGGCGCTGCCCAGCGATCTTCTCGTCTCGCATGGCCGGTTCACGCCGATGCGCGGCATCCGGGCCCGCGACCTGCTGCAGGACGGCCGCCAGAACTACGTCTGGACGATCCAGGACCACGAGCGTGAAATCTCGGTCGCCGGCAAGGCACCGATCAGGATCGGCGCGGGCGATCTCGTGCTCGTCAACGAGGGCACCTGCCACGAGTGCTGGCACGGCCAGCCCACCGCGTTCGATTTCGTCTCGCTGGATCGTCGCTTGCTCGCCGACCGCGCCCCGCGCATCGACCTCGCAGCAAGCTACGTGGTCCCGGCAGCGGCGGAAGGCCTGTCGCTTCTGCGGAACTATGTCGAATTGCTGCGCCGCAATCCGCCGGGTTCGCTCAAGCTCGCCGAGGCGGCGGCTCGCCACGTCTATGACCTCACGGCCCTGGTCCTTGGCGGGGCGGTGCGCGGCGGCGCCGAGCGCAGCGAGACCAGCATCGCGGCCGCCCGCTACCGGCTCATCCAGGCGGACGTGCTCGCACGCCTGTGCGATCGCGATCTGGACATCGACGCTCTGGCCAGGCGCCAGGGCGTCACGGTGCGTTATGTCCAGCGTCTGTTCGGGAACGCCGGAACGACATTCTCCGATTTCGTCCGCGGGCAAAGGCTCGAACACGCCGTCCGCTTGTTTGGAGAGCGCGATCTCGCCTCCAGCACGATCACGGCGATCGCCTATGACGTCGGGTTCTCGGACGTATCGTCATTCAACCGCGCGTTCCGCAAGCGCTTCGACGCCACCCCTTCGGAGTTCCGGGCGGACATCCTGAGTCGCCGCGCCGCGCTGCCGAAAGGCGAGGAATGGCGCGGATGAAGGCGGCCGATACGGCGCCGCGGCGGATCGCGCTGCCGCTCCCCGAAAATACCCGGAGCCGTGTTCGCTCCCTGCAAAACCGCTTCGCTCTCCGCGCAGACGAGCCATCCGACCTCTTCCTAAGGTCCGGATCGAATGGCGCGCAAGCGCCGCTCCGCTTTGCCGAATGGGCCGTACCGACAGCCTTCAGTCTCGGCCTTGGAAGGGAATTCGAGTGCTGTCGATCATCTGCGCCCGCAAGCACGGTGCCGCCTCCGCGCGCCGCGGAAAACGCCGTCTCCTGTCTGCCGCGCTCTGCGCCTGCTTCCTGTTCGCCGCTGATCCGGCCGCCGCCCTGACGCGCGAGGAAGCCGCCAAGGTCGCCGAACTGATCGCCGCGCTGCAGCCCGCCTTCAGCTCCTTCGCCTATGACGAGGAGATCGTCGGCGACTGGTTCGAGCGCGATGCCGCAGGGCGCGGCCTGATCCGGGCCGCGGGCTTCACGGCGGAGAGCTGGAAGACCGCGGTCGGCGAGACCTTCCGGGGCCTCGCCGCCCTAGAACCCCAGAGCGAAATCGACGCGATACGGGCCAAGCTGGATGCCGGCGCGAGCGGCCTCGTCGCGTTGAACGCGGCTCAGAAGGCAGAAGCCCTGCAGGCGCTCCGCGCGGAATTCGCACGCATGCTGGCGTTCCGCACTGAGGGCGCGCGCTTCGCCGACATCGTGCGCCCGCTCGCGCCGCGCCTGAAGGCGATCCTCGACAACAGCTCCGACTGAGCCCGGCCACGACGGCCGGTCGTCGCTCATATCGCGTTTCCCAAAGGCCCATGATGAAAACCGTCACTTCGAAGCGCTCCGTGCGCAGCCATGCTCTCCGCAAGACGAGCCTTCTCTCGGCAACCGCGCTCGTCGCCGTCAGCACGCTGGCGCTTCCATCGGCGCGCGCCAATTCCGTGACCTACACCCAGAGCGGCACTTATGCGGATGCTGTGACCGTGAGATCGACCGACACGATCTGGGCCGCTTCCGGTGTCAACGCGGTCTTCGCGGGAACCGTCACCTATGGCGATCCTGCGAGCGGGTTTCTCTTCCTCGGGGATACCTTGCCCGGCAACGGTACGATCGTTTTCGCACCGACCAACATGACCACCAGCCCTGGCTTCAGCTATCTCGGCATCTCGGGCGGTGTCGTCCGTTTCGGCAGCGACACGGCGCGGAATTTCTACAGCCGATCCGGAACTCATGTGTTCGTCACCGGCGGCGTCTTCGATCTCGGCGGCGCCAGCCAGACCATCTATCGACTGGGCCAGATCGGCGTGAGTGCCGGCACGATTACCAATAACGGCCCCGGCACAGCGGTTCTGACGATTGCGAACGGCATCGATTTCAACGGAGCGATTACCGACGGCAGCAACGCCCTCGCGCTGCGCCTGGCAGGCAGCGGCACCCAGACGCTGGGCGCCAACAACAGCTATTCCGGCGGCACGACGCTGACTGCGGGCACGCTTCTGACCGCGGCACATTCCAATGCGCTCGGCACCGGCGCCCTGCGCTTCGAAGGTCTCGGCAGCACGCTGGCCCTCAACGACACCATCTCGCTTGCGAACGATATCAGCCTCGCGTCAGGCGCCACCGCCGTATTCAGCGTCGGCAGCGGCACCGGCCGGCTCATGGGCGGCATCGCCGGCAACGGCGGCGACCTGTTCAAGGAAGGGACCGGCGAGCTCGTGCTCGGCGGCACCGTGGATGCCGGCCGCATCTTCCTCAACCGCGGCAGCCTGACCTCCGCGGCCGGCGCCGACATCTCCGATACGGCGTCGCTGATCGTCGCCCAGAACGCGACCTTCAACGTCCAGGGCACCGAGAAGATCTACGAGATCATCGGCACCGGCCGGGTTACGCTCGCGAATGGCGCGCAGCTGACGCTCGGCCGCGACGGAAACGGAGGATCGGACTATTCGACCACCTCCAGCAATCCGATCAGCGGCGCAGGCTCGCTGCGCAAGGAAGGCAACAACCGCCTCACGCTGCGCGGCACCAACACCTATTCCGGCGGCACGACGCTGGCGGCCGGGACGCTTCGAGCGGGCATCACTGGCGCTCTCGGCACGGGCGGGCTGACGATCGCCGGCCAGGGCACGACGCTCGCACTCATCGACAATGTCCGGCTCAACAATGCGATCACGCTTGATCAGGGCGATCTCAATGTCGAGGTGGAGAGCGGCACGGCAACCCTCGGCGGGCGGATCACCCGGGCGAACCCGGCGGAAGCGCGGGACTTCCACAAAAACGGCCCCGGCAAGCTCATCCTGGCCAGCAACGGTTCGAACGTCGCGCATGCCCATGTGAACAGCGGCCTCCTGCAGGTCGATGGCGCGATCACCGCCCAGACGCTGCAGGTGGCGAATGCCGCCGGGCTTTCCGGCATCGGCACCGTCAACGCCAATGTCACGATCGCCGATGGCGGCACCTTGTACGGGCGCTCGGACCAGACCCTGACCATCAACGGCAACCTGGTCCTGAACAACGGCTCCACGGTCGAGGTCGAGCTCGACGCGCCCAGCACCCGCGCCTTGTTCGACGTGGGCGGAAACCTGACGCTGGACGGCGGCCTGAACATCACCGGCACCGGCAATTACGGCGCCGGCGTCTATCGCCTGTTCGACTATGACGGAACGCTCACGGATAACGGGCTCGACGTCACCGCCGAGCCAGTCGGCATGACCGCCACCGTCCAGACCGGTGTCGCCCGCCAGGTCAACATCGTGGTGGCGGCGGGCGGCGGCCCGGCCTGGCAGTTCTGGGACGGCGGCCAGACCGCGGCCAACGGCCAGGTCGACGGCGGCACCGGCAATTGGGGCAGCAGCACCAACTGGACCGATGCCAACGGCCAGAGCAACGCCACCTGGGGCGGCGGTTATGCCGCGTTCCAGGGTGCGCCCGGCGCGGTCACCGTCGCGCCTAGCGGGGTCTCGGTGAACGGCCTCCAGTTCGCCGTGAACGGCTACAGCCTGGACGGCGGCCCGATCACGCTGGCAGCGCCACAGACCGTCATCCGCGTCGGCGATGGCACGAACCAGGGCGCGAACTTCGTCGCCCGGATCGGCGCAGACCTCACCGGCACCGGCGGATTGCTGAAGACCGACCTCGGCCGGCTCGTCCTCACCGGCTACAACAGCTACCAGGGCGACACCTTCGTCCAGAACGGCACGCTGGAAGGCAACACGAACAGCATCCGCAACAACATCGTCAACAACGGCATCGTCGTCTTCAACCAGACGCAGGACGGCAGCTTCTCCGGCAATGTCGGCGGCGAAGGCGGCGTCATGATCAAGGACGGCGCAGGCACGCTGCGATTGACCGGGCGCAGCACGCTCGACTGGTCGATCTGGGGCGGGGCCCTGTCCTCAACCACCGAGGCCTTCCGCGGCAATCTCGATATCCGCGGCGGCGCGACGATGCGCTTCGAGCAGAACGCGTCGGGCAGCTATGACGGCAATGCCCGCAGCAGCGGCAATGGCGAAGGCCGGATCGAGATCGCCACCGGCACCGGCAACAGCATCGCCTTCACCGGCGAATCCAGCGGCTTCACCGGCATCACCACGATTGAGACCGACGCTCTGGCTGTGAACGGGCAGCTCGGCGGCAGGCTCGTCGTCAACGCAGGCGGACGCCTCGGCGGCGCGGGCACGGTCGGCGACGTTGCAGTGGCCGGCACGGTCGCGCCGGGCAACTCGATCGGCACGTTGAACGTTGCCGGCAACATCGCCTTCAATCCGGGCTCGACCTACGAGGTCGAGATCGACGCGGCGGGCGCCTCGGACCGGATCGTCGCGGCGGGCACCGCCACGATCAATGGCGGCGCAGTCAATGTGCTGGCGGGAGCCGGCAACTACGCCCAGCAGACGCAATACACCATCCTGACTGCGACAGGCGGGCGCACCGGCACCTTTACCGGCGTGACCTCGAACCTCGCCTTCCTCGATCCCGCGCTCAGCTACGACGCCGGCAATGTCTACCTGACCATGACGCGCAACGGCACGAGCTTCCGCAATGTCGGCCTGACCTGGAACCAGGTCGCCGCCGGCGGCGGCGTCGAGAACCTCGGGCTGGGCAACCCGGTTCACAACGCCGTGCTGAGTCTGTCAGCCGACCAGGCACGCGGCGCCTTCGACCAGCTCTCGGGCGAGATTCACGCCTCGGCCCGCACCGCGCTGATCGAGGACAGCCGCTTCCTGCGCAACGCCGTCAACGACCGCCTGCGCGCAGCCTCCGATTCCGTCGTCACCTATGAGAACGGCAAGCCGGTCGCAGCCCCTGTCACCACCGACCGTTTCGCGTTCTGGGGCCAGGGCTTCGGCTCATGGGGCCGCACGGATGGCGACGGCAACGCGGCGAAGCTTGAGCGCAAGACCGGCGGCTTCTTCATCGGCGCCGACGCACCGGTGTTCGGCAACTGGCGCCTCGGCGCGGTCGCCGGCTACAGCCGCAGCGATTTCGACGTGAAGGGCCGCCAATCCTCGGGGGAGAGCGACAACTACCATCTCGGCCTCTATGGCGGAGCGAACTGGGGAGCGCTCGCGCTGCGGACTGGTGCGGCCTATACGTGGCATGACATCTCGACCAACCGGACGGTCAGCTTTCCCGGCCTCAGTGACAGGCTGAAGGGCGATTACGGTGCCGGCACGACGCAGCTCTTTGGCGAACTCGCCTATGGCTTCGCGCTGGGCGCGACCCGGATCGAGCCCTTCGCCAACCTAGCTTATGTCAGCCTGCACACCGACGGCTTCCGCGAGACGAGGGGTGCCGCCGCCCTGACCGGGGCAGCGGCGACCACCGACGCCACCTTCACGACGCTCGGCCTGCGCGCTTCCACACGTTTGACCCTTGGCGGCGCAAGCCTGACCGCGAAGGGAACGCTGGGCTGGCGCCATGCCTTCGGTGACGTGACACCTCTTGCGAGCCTGCGTTTCGCCGGCGGCGGCAATGGCTTCGGCATCGGCGGCGTGCCGATCGCGCGCAATGCGGCGCTGATCGAGACCGGGCTCGACTATGCGCTCTCGCCGAACGCCACGCTCGGCGTCAGCTATGGCGGCCAGTTCGGCTCGGGCCTCGCCGACCATGCCGCCAAGGCCAACTTCAATGTCCGGTTCTGAGGGCAGCATGAACGATCGGTCCCGCTCCCTCATCCTGACGAACATCGTGGCGCTGTTTCCGATAGCCGAGCAGGCGGATGCGATGTTCGCCAATCGGCTGCTGGAATCCTATCCGGAGGTCTATCGGCTCTTCGCCATGGAGATCGAGCCGCAGGAACGAAGCCTCGTCCTGACGCTGCGGCTGATGTTCGGGAATTCCCGGCACTTCGGCGAGCTGCTGCCGATCGTCCAGGAACTCGCTCGCTCCCACAGGATCTACCGCCTGATCGAGCCTCACTATCGGGCCCTGGCCGAGACGCTGCTCTGGACGCTCCGGCGCAGTCTCGGTCCCGGTTTCACGATCGAGGCGGAGCGGGCCTGGCAGCGCGTGCTCGACGGCCCTCCGGAGTCGGTTCGCATGTCGTCGCAAGCCGACGGCCGAAAGGCGATCGCATGATCGCCCGCCGGATTCGCCTCCTCCGCACCATCGGCCTCGCAGCGCTCGCCAGCGCTGGCGGCATGGCGGCCTGGCTCGGATCGGAACGGGCAAATGCAGGGTCGAGAGACGTCGCAATTTTCGCGGATCGGGATAACGTTCCAGCGCCGCAACGGCTCGAGGTCGCACAGGCTTCTGCGGTGGGACAGGCAGCCGCCGCTACGGCGACACTCCCCGGCGGTGCATCCTCGCTCAACGAGACCTACAAGGACTGGCGTGTCGTCTGCGTACAGCAGGGTGGCGCGAAGCGCTGCGTGCTCAATCAGGTTCAGACACAGCAGAGCGGGCAGCGCGTGCTCGCCATCGAGCTCAATGCCCTGACCGGCAGCGCCGTTGCCGGGGTCCTGGTTCTGCCTTTCGGGCTGTCGCTCGATGCCGGCGTCGCCTTTCAGATCGACGAGAAGCTGACGGTGCAGCCGATGCGCTTCCGCACCTGCCTGCCGAGCGGATGCATCGTCGCCGTCAGCTTCGACGCACAGATGGTCGCGGCCCTGCGAACGGGCTCCGCGCTGAAGATCAACGCGACCGCCGATAGCGGGGCCGCCGTACCCTTCTCCATCTCGCTCCAGGGCTTCGCGAGCGCTCTCGATCGCGCCACCACGCTGTCACGCTGACGCGCCGACGTCTTCAGGCCATGCCGGAACGCCACCCGAACGCCTCGACCTCGGCCGCGGTCGGGAGATCGGCGCCTCGACGCGTCACCGTGATCGCCGCGGCCGCAGCAGCATAAGCCAGCAGGTCGGCGATAGCCTCGCGATCGAGCGCCGCGATCGCCTCCGGGCTGAGCCGGCCGGTATGGGCGAGCCGCGCCAGCAGCGCTGCGTGGAAGGTATCGCCGGCGCTGACTGTATCCTGCACCGCGACGCTGTGGCCCGGCACTGACACCGGGCCGGCGGCGGAAAAGGCGGTCGCGCCCTGCTCGCCCTGCGTGACGACGACGAGGCGCGCTCCCAGGTCGAGCCAATGGGAAGCGGCTTCCGCAAGGGTGAGCTGCCCATCCCAGGCGATCCGGATATCCTCGTCGCTGGCCTTGATGATGGTCGCCGCGCGATAGAAGCGTTCGGCTGCCCGATGCCAGCCCGACATGTCGCCGATCGCGGTCGGGCGCAGATTGGGATCGACGCTGATGACACGCCGGCCGCATTCCCGCTCGGCCAGCGCCGCGAAGGCGGAGCCGACGGGTTCAACCGCCATGGTGTAGGAGCCGAAGGTCAGCGCCCGGACCGTATCCGGCAGGGCTGCCGGCAGATCGGCAGCGGTGAGCGAGCGGTCCGCTGCACCTTCGCCGTGGAAGGCATAGCTGGGGTGGCCGTCCCTACCGGTCGTCACGACCGAGATGGTCGTCAGCCGGTCCGTCCGGACGAGATAGCGATCGTCGACCCCTTCGCGCGCCAGGAGATCCGCGAGCAGGGTGCCGAAGCCGTCGCGCGAGATGCCGCCGAGGAAGCCCACCTCGATGCCGAGCCGGGCCAGCCCGATCGCGACGTTGAAGGGCGAGCCGCCGGCCACGATCCGCGCAGGCACCTCTGCGCCTGTACCGGCCTCGGCGAACAGATCGACCAACGCTTCGCCGCAGACCAGGATCATCAGGGTCGACCTTTGCCGTTCGCCCTCATGCGAGCGCGTTCCGCGAGGCTACCGGACGAACCGCACCGCTCCAACCCGAAGCTGGCGGAGCCGTGCAGGCAATCGCTCAATCCGCGACGGAGACGTCCGGCGCGACCGATCCGATATTGTAGCCTTCCAGCTGCGCGGCCGGCGCGTCGGCGGAGGCGAAGTTCAGGATCGTCGCGGTCCCCGGCGTCACCGGGATCACCCGGGACGGCGGCAGGCCGACGAATTCATGGCAGGCGGCACGGATGACGCCGCCATGCACGACCGCCAGCAGGTCGCCCTGCGCCTTGTGCAGCCAGTCCCGGATTCCGGCCGCGACCCGGGCACGAAAATCGCCCCAGCTTTCGCCCTTGTCCGGCGTGAACGTGCCGGCCCGCCAGGCGTGGTAGCGCTCCGGCTGCTCGGCGATCAGGTCGCGTTTCCGGCGGCCCGTCCATTCGCCCATGTCGAGCTCGCGCAGGCGGGCATCGGATGGCGCATCCGGATAGCCGATGAGGCCGACCGTCTGGCGGGTGCGGCCGAGATCGGAGGAGACGACATGCGCCGGCAGCAGCGCCCTGACATAGGGCACGAATTCGCGCGCCTGCCGGATGCCGCGCTCGGAGAGCTCGGAATTGTCGTGCCCCTGCAGCCGCTGCTCGACATTCCACAGCGTCTCGCCATGGCGCATCAGGATAAGTCTCATGGATCGATCCTTTCGCCTTCCATCGTGAAGGCGGCATCGGGTGTGCTGGAGAACGACAGGCCGACCTCGTCGCCCGGTGTCGCGGTGAAGAATCCCTCGGCCATGCCGGTGAGGCGCAGGTCGCCGACCATGACGGTGACCATCGACTGGCCGGCGATCGGCGCCGCCTCGGCGAAACGCCCGACGAGCTGGTGCCCGTCACCGACCCGCCCGACGGCGATGTCCTGCGCCCGGTAGAGCAGTTGCACCCGCTCATGCCCCGCGGCAAAGGCTGCCGGCGCCAGCGCCACATCCGCGAAGACGAACCGGTCCTGCACACGGGTGACGGGCAGGAGATTGGCCGGCGGCGTGCCGAGGAAGGAGGCGACGAAGGTCGTCGTCGGCCGGCGCAACAGGTCGATCGGCGCGCCGAACTGCTCGACGCGGCCATGATTGAGGACGGCGACATGGCTCGCCATCGTCATGGCCTCGACCTGGTCATGCGTGACATAGACCGATGTCGCGCCTGTCGCCCGGTGGATGCGCATCAATTCGCTGCGCATCTCGATGCGCAGCTTGGCGTCGAGATTCGATAGGGGCTCGTCGAACAGCAGGATGCTCGGCTTCGGCGCGATCGTCCGCGCGATCGCGACGCGTTGCTGCTGGCCGCCGGAGATCTCGGCGGGATAGCGGTCGCGCAGCGCCGAGATCCCGAGCAGGGCGAGGACCTCGTCGACACGGGCGTTCCGGTCGGCCTTGGACCAGCGCGCGACCTTGAGGGGCCAGGCGATGTTGCCGGCGACCGTCATATGCGGCCACAGCGCATAGCTCTGGAAGACCAGTCCGGCATCGCGCTCTCCGGCATCGGCGATGACGCCGCCCGCCCCGCTCGACACCGTGCGGCCGACGAAAGCGATCTCGCCCGCGCTCGGTTCCTCCAGCCCGGCGAGCATGCGCAGCAGCGTGGACTTGCCGCAGCCGGATGGGCCGACCAGCACCAGGAAGGCTCCGCGCGGCACCGAGATGTTCACGTCCTTGACGGCGGCGACATCGCCGAAGCGCTTCACCAATTGGCTGATGCGAATGGCGTCCTGCGCCGGGGCGGTCGATGCGGGCGCCATCACTGCTTCCACTTCTGCACACGGGTCTGGATGAGATGCGCCGCCAGCGAAGCCGCCAGGCAGATCACCAGGATCACCAGCGTGATCGCGTTGGCGAACTGCATGAAGCCCTCGGACGCATAGCGATAGGCGACCATGCTGAGCACCGGCGAGGTCGCGGTGAACAGCAACACGACAAGCGACAGGTCCCGCACCATCTTGACGAAGACCAGGATCGCGCCGGCAAGCAGGCCACGGATCGTCAGCGGGAAGATGATGAAGACAAGGCGGGTGAGCAGCCCGGCGCCGGTCAGGCGGGCGCTCTCCTCGATATCGTTGGAGATCTGGCCGAGGACCGAGCGGCCCGACTGCACGGCATAGGGCAGGTTATGCGCCGTCGCCGCCAGCACCAGCAGTGCGAAGGTGCCGTACAGCGACGGCAGCGGCCCGATCGGCGCGCCGAACAGCGCGATATAGGCCGCAGCGAAGGCGATGCTGGGGACGAGCAGCGGCAGGAAGGCGAGCTGACTGAGCACGGCCGCGAGCCAGGTCCCCTTGTTGCGGACGATCGTATAGGCCAGCGCCAGCCCGAGCAGCATCGTCGTGAGCGCGACCGTCAGGCCGAGCTTGAGCGTGTTCCACAAGGCCTCGAGGATCATCGGGTTGCGGAACAGGCCAGCCTGCCCCTGGGCGAGCGCGCCGCCGCCCTCGCCGATCCAGAAATGCAGCGTCCAGTTCGAGAACAGCGCCCCGCCCTGCGGCGCCAGACTCGACGCCGCCAGCACCAGCACCGGCAGCACCGAGGTCGCGAGCCCGATCACGAGCGCGACGGCGAAAAGCGGCCAGCGCCAGGCCCCGAGGGGAAAGCGCTTGATGCGCCCGCCCTTGCCGGTGACGGTGGTGAAGGCCTTGCGGCCGGCGACAAGTCGGTCACTGAAGAACAGCAGCGCGGCCGAGACCGCGATCAGGAGCAGCGCCAGCACGAAGCCGCGCTCGGTCTCTCCAGTCTCGATCATGCCGAAGAGCCGGGTGGAAAGCGTCTGCATCCTGACCGGCAGGCCGAGCAGGGCCGGCGCGGCGAAATTCGCCACCGCCCCGGCGAAGGTCAGCGAGGCCGCGGCGATCAGGGCCGGCGTCACCACCGGCAGGACGATGCCGAAGAAGATGCGCCCCCGCCGCGCCCCGGCCACCTGCCCGGCCTCGATCAGGTCGGCGCCGACCGAGCTGAGCGCGGCGGCGATGATCGTGTAGGCGAGCGAGAAGTAATGCGCGATCAGGACGATCATGGTCGGCGCCAGCCCCCAGGCCAGCCAGTCCGGCACGTCGAAGCCGTTCGCCTGGAAGAAGCCGGGCGAGCCGCCGAGCCGCTCGTTGCGGAACAGCGTGCCCCAGGCCAGCGCACCGGCGAAGCTCGGGATCATGAACGGCAGGGTCGAGAGCGTCGCGACGAGGCCGCATCCCGGCAGGTCCGTCAGCGTCACCAGCCAGGCGAGGAAGCCGCCGACAAGCAGGCAGCCGGCCGCCACGCCGAGGCCGAGCAGCATCGTGGTGAGTAGCGGGCGCCACCAGAGATTGGCGGAGAGCGGACTGGCGAGGACGGTCGTCCAGGCCTGAAGCCCGTCCGGCGTGAGCGTCGCCAGCAGGATCTTGACCAGCGGCGCCGCGACGAGGAGCGCGATCACCACGGAGAGGACGAGCGGCAGGACACGGTTGGCGCGCAGCAGCGGCGCGCGCCCGGACACAAGCGCGAGTGAGGTCATGGCAGCGTTTCCCGGAGCGAGGCCGGCCTCCCCTGCGAGAGGGCCGGCTCGCGGCGTCGGCGTTACTGGAGCGAGATGATGAGGTCGTTGATGCGCTTCCGCGCCGCGGCCGTCCGCGCCGGATCGATGCGCCAGGCTTTCAGCTTGTCGAGCGGGACGGAATCCGGATCGTCCGCGATCGTCTTGCGCGTGGCATAGTCGCCGGGAACGTTGAACGGCTCGAAGGCGGGGCCGCCGGTCGGCGAATTGTCCCCGAACATGAAGTCGATCAGCAGGCGGGCGGCCGCCGGATGCGGCGCCTTGCCCGCGATCGTCAGCACGGCCGGGAACAGGATGCCGTTGGCCGGCTCGACATTGTTCGCCACCTGCAGCGCCCAGCCTTCCTTCTTATTGTCGCGCCGGTCGGAATAGGTGCTGAAGCCGACGGGCGGATTCTTGCTGGTCTTGTCGCCCACGGCCTTGTTCACGAGGTCGCTGTTGGCGACCAGGATCAGGTCGTTCTTGAACAGGGCGCGAATGAACTGCTCGCCGGCGCCCTTCAAATCCTTGTCGACCGCGATGTCCTTGCCGAACTGGGCCTTGTAGGCCACCGCCATCTCGTCCGGATGCAGGGCGATCTCGGTCATCAGGTCGAGCAGTTCGCCGCGCTGCGCCGGGTCGACCATCAGCACCTTGCCGCGCCATTGCGAGGTGGTGAGCTGCCAGAGATTGGTGACCGGCGAGCCGTTGGGATGCGCGGCCTCGTTATACATCAGGACCTTGGTCGAGAGCCTATGCACGAGCAGCGGATCCTTGTGCGCGGCGTCGATCTCGCCCGCGACCCGTGGCGGCACGTAGTTCTGGACCCGGCCCGCCTTGAGCAGCTTGTCGTAGACCACCGGCGTGTCCGCCAGATACAGCACGTCCACGGCATTCACGCCCGCCTGCTGCTCGGCCTCCAGTCGCGCGATCTGCTTGACCGAGCTCATGTCGAGGCCGATCAGGTCGATGCCCGGATAGGCGGTTTCGAAGGCTTTCTCGATGCGGGCGATCCGGCTCGACAGCGAGAAGATCGTCACGCTGCCTTCCTTCACCGCCTGGGCGACGAGCTGTTCGCGCGTCATCGTATCGAGGTTCTGGGCAGCCGCACCGCCTGCCGCCAGCAGCATCGCCGGCAACAGCAGAGACCGCGCCAGTTTCGATAGGATCTGCATCCGTCCCTCCCGTTTATCGTTATGTCATTCGAATTCGGAGAACAGGTCCGCGAGCTTCTCGAGCCGGCCCATGATCGGATCCTGGTGTCGTCCCGCGATCGTCATCAGGATGGCGTTGACGATCGCGAAGGGGATGGTCGGCGTCTGGAACTCGCTGCCGGAGCGCCCGCGCGGCGCCGCCAGCAGAAGCTGCGCCTCCGGCTTCATCATCGGCCCGGCAAGGTCCGAGATCAGCAGCGTCGCGGCCCCGACCTGCGCGGCATGCCGCATCAGCGGCTCGTAGCTGGCGGGCTGCTTGCGGAAGGCCAGCGTCAGGACGACATCGTCGGCCTTGAGGCTGACCACGCGTTCCGCGATATCGCGTCCGCGCCCGGACAGGGCGATCGCCGTCATGCCGAACCGGTCGAGGCGCCGTTGCAGGAAGCTCGCGACGGAGCGCGCATGGCCCTGCGCGAAGATGAAGACGCGCCCGGCCGCGAAGATCATGTCCGCCGCCCGGTCGATATCGGCCTGCGAGATGCAATGGCTGAGCTCGTTGAGCGCGGCGATCTCGGCGCCGATCAGATCGGTGAGGAAATGCCCGTCCTCGACCTTGGCAACCGAGCGGCGCATGCGGTTGGCCGCATCCTGCCCTTCGAGAACCTCGCGCTGGAGCTGGTTGCGCAGCTCCGGATAGCCCTTGTAGCCGAGCTTCTGCGCCAGCCGCGTCGCCGTCGCCTCATGGACCTGCGCCCGTTCGGCGAGCTGGATTCCGTTGAGATAGGCGGCTTCGGCCCGGTTCTCGAGCAAGGTCGTGACGAGCCGGCGATCGGCGTCGGTCAGCTTGTCAGAGTGCGACTTGATCCGCTCGAGGATGCTCATGATCGTCCCGCAAAACTGTTTGCAGGATCAAGCTAGATCACAATTTCCTCTGCCGTCAATATCGATTGCAGGTAATTCATGCTCTGCAAAATATCCTGCAATGCAGCAGCCAAGCGACCCCGACCGGTAGCGCCACGAACGCAGCCCACAGATACGCGGCAGATTCAGCCAGGGGGCGCGGTGGGACTAAGCGGATGAGAGGGCCGCTGTCCGCAGCACGGAAAAGATCGCCTTCCGGCCCGGCGCGATCCGGCCATGGCTGCCGGAGAGGCCGAGATAGGCCGCCGGCGCAGTGCTCGCCATCGCGAGCGCCTCGGCCAAGGTCGCGCCGCCATGGCGATGCGCGTTGAGGATCGCGGCGTTCATGTCGAGATGGGCTCCGGCCAACCGGCCCTCGGCATTGACCAGGCGCCCTTCGCTGACGCGGATCGTCTCGCCGAAGAGCTCGAAGGCATCGCGTGCTGAGCCGATCGTCGCCATGGCGTCGGTGACCAGCATCATCCGCTGTGGGCCGATAGCGCGGAAGGCTGCCTGGAAAGAGGGCCAGGCGACATGGTGGCCATCGGCGATGATGCCGGCGGCGAGTCCGAGATCGGACATCGCCGCGCCCACCACGCCGGGCTCGCGCGAGCCGAGCTGCGACATGGCGTTGAACAGATGCGTGACGCCGGAGAGCCCTTCGGCGCGAGCCCGCGCCATCTCCGCGGCAGTGGCGTTGCTATGGCCGGCGCAGACCCTGACGCCACGATCGACCAGCGCGCGAATGAAGCCTTCCGGCACACGTTCCGGCGCGAGCGTCACCAGCGTCACGCCGGCAGGCCCGAGCGATGCGAGCAGATCGATATCGGAGGGTTCCGGTCGCAGCAGATTGGCGAGCGGATGAGCGCCGTTGCGCTCAGGATTGATGAAGGGGCCTTCGAGATGCACGCCCAGCACGCCCGGCACGCCCTGCGCAATCGCCTCCCGCGCCGCAGCGATCGCCCGGGCGATATCGGCGCGGCTGGCGCTGATCAGCGTCGGCAGCAGGAAGCGGGTGCCGAAGCGGGCATGGGCTGCGCAGATCGCGGCGACGCCCTCGACTGTCAGGCTGTCGTTCAGCATCACGCCGCCGCCGCCATTGACCTGAATATCGATGAAGCCCGGCGACAGGACGGCATCCTCGGGCAGGTCCTCGACCGCACAATCGGGTGCGGCATCGGCCGGAAGGATCACACTGACGATGCCGTCCTCAGCGACGACGATCCGATCGCTCAGGATCTCAGCACCATCGAACAGGCGTTTCGCGCGCCAGGCTTGCCGGGCGGCGGCCATCAGAGCGTCTCCGTGACCTTGAGCAGTCCGGGCGGGCTGTCGACGTTCCGGCCCAGGCGGGCGGCTTCCGCTTCGAGCGCACGATAGACCGGTACCAGCAGCGCGATGGCATCGAGCGCCGGTTCGCCCGGTCCAAGTCCCGGCAGGCTCGGCTGCACTCCGGAGCCCGAGAAGACCGGGCTGCCCTGCCGGCCGAGCGTCGCCAAGGCATCCTCGATACTGTCGGAAACCTCGCCGCCGGCATTGAGCCCAAGGATCGGATGCTCTCCACGGATCGCAGCCTTCGGCCCATGCAGCACCTCGGCCGCGCTATAGGCGAGCACCGGCACGCCCAATACTTCCGCCGCCTTGAGGGCCGCCTCGCGGGCCGGACCCAGGCTGAGCCCGCGCCCGATCACGAAGCCGGCAGGCGCGGATGACAGGCGCTGCGCCCAGGGCGCCCAGTCGAGGGCGAGCGCCTGCGCCAGCCGCTCGGGCGCAGCTTCTGCAGCAGCGGTGAGAGCCTTGTCCTCGGCAAGGGCGCCGACCAGCAGCAGGCCGGCCAGCATGGTGTTCACCACCGTCTTGGTCGCGGCAACAGCAAGTTCGGGCCCGGCGGCGATCGGGATGACATGGCGGCAGGCGCGCGCTGCGGGCGAGGACGCGTCGTTGACGATGGCGATGGTCTGCGCCCCGGCCGCGGTCGCCTGCTCGGCAGCAGTGACCAGGTCCGGGCTGCGGCCGGATTGCGAGATCAGGATGTAGAGTGCCTCGCCGAGGCGGGGGTTAGCACCGTAGCGCGTCACGACCGAGGGAGCGGCCGGGGCCGCGCTCAGGCCGAGGCGGGTTTCGATCAGGTAGCGCAGATAGGTGCCGGCATGGCCGGAGCTGCCGCGGCCGCTGACCACCGCATGGCTGATGCGCCGCATGTCGAGCGCCGCCGCGACCTGCGCGATCGCGTCCCGCCCGTCCTGCAGCAGGCGAGCGGCGGCCTGCGGGATCTCCGCCACCTCGGCCGACATCAGCGACATCGTTCGGTCGGAATGGCTCATGATTGCGGCCCCATGGCTTCACCCTTGAGGGTCGCGACAAAATCATAGCGGTCTCCGCGATAGGCGGAGACCGTGAACTCGATCGGTTTGCCGTTGGCGAGGAACGCACGGCGCTCGATCCTGAGCAGGGCGCTGCCGGCCGGCACGCCGAGATGCCGGGCTTCCTCGGCCGTGGCGAGGCCGGCATGGATGCGCTGCACGCCATGGGCCGGAACGGCGCCGCGCTGCGCGAGCGCGGCATAGAGCGACATCTCGACCAGATCGGGCGAGGGCAGGATGCTCGCGGGCACGACCGCGCATTCGATCGCCAGCGGCTCGCCATCCGCGGTCCTGACGCGCGTCAGCCGCACCACGCCGTCGCCCGGGCCGAGCCCGAGTGCCATCGATTCCTGCGGCTTCGGCCGCGTCAGCTCGCGTGAGAGCCAGACCGACCCGGGCCGGCCGCCGCGATTCTCGATATCGGTCGAAAAGCTCGCCAGAACCGAGAGTGGTTGCTCGATGCGCGAGGCGACGAAGGTGCCCGAGCCGTGGCGGCGCGACAGCGTGCCGCTGCGGATGAGCTCGTCGATGGCATTGCGTACGGTGACCCGCGCATAACCGGTGAGCTGAGCCAGGTCGCGCTCCGAGGGCACGGCATCGCCCGGCTGGAAGACATCGCTCTCGATCAGCCGCGCCAACGCGCCGGCAAGCCTCAGATAGCGCGGCGTCGGGTCATCGCCGGCCAGCGCCTGCAGGATCGCCTGCTGCTTGGCCGGCATCGCCTCGGTCGCAGCATCCGTCGCGGCCTCGCGCGGACGCCGCGAGCCACGTCCGGGAGAGGCCTCGCTCACGGCGCCGCCTTGGATGCGGTCGGGGCCTTATCCGCCGCCCCGGAACCAAGCTCGACGAGAGCGTGCCGCAGATTGCCGTGATGACGGCCGAGCAGGGTTTCGGCGAGAACGGCATCGGCACCGCTGGCCAGCAGCACCGCGCGCTTGACGTCGCCACGGGCGCGGTCGAGGTGACGGGCGGCCGCTTCCAGGCCGCAGCCGGTGATCATGTCGACCATCTCGGCCGCGCGGTGCCTGAGCTTGGCATTGGTCGCCCGCATATGGACCATCAAGCCGCGATAGACGCGGCCCAACCGGATCATCAGCAGGGTCGAGAACAGGTTGAGCACGATCTTCTGCGCAGTGCCCGCCTTCATCCGCGTCGAGCCGGCGACGACCTCCTCGCCGGTCTCGATGAGGATGCCGAGATCGGCGGTGCGCAGCAGGGCCGAGCCGCGGTTGTTGGCGACACCGAGCGTCAGCGCGCCCCGCGCCTTGGCCTCGCCGATCGCCGCAAGCGTATAGGGCGTGCGTCCGCTGGCGGCGAGGCCGATGACGACGTCGTTCGCGCCGATATTAGCCCGACGCATCGCCTCGGTGCCGTCATCGACAGAATCCTCGGCATTCTCCACCGCGTGCAGGATCGCCTCGTCGCCGCCTGCGATGGCGAAGCCGAGGCGCTCCTCCGGCCAGTCGAAGGTCGGGGTCAGCTCAGCGCCGTCCTGGACGCCGATGCGCCCGGAGGTGCCGGCGCCGGCATAGATCAGACGCCCGCCAGCCTCGAGCCGTGGCACGGCGGCGGCAACCGCCTCCGCGATCGCAGGCAGCGAGGTTGCGATCGCCGCAACCGCCGCGAGCTGGCCCTCGTAGAGCGCCTTCAGGATATCGAGATCGCCCCAGGCATCGAGATCCTGAAAGCGTGCGCTGACATCTTCCGTCGCCATGAACTGCCTCTTGTGACCAGACCAAATTAAGTCCACTTTAGCCCAGTAGCAAGCCGGAAGCGGACAGGGAAGCCATGACGCCGCCAGAACCGCAGATTTCGCTTCCCGCGCGCGCCGCCCGCCTGACCACCGCCGTCCCGCCCTTCCTGCTCGGCCTCATCGGCATCGCCCTGCTCACAGTGATGGACGGCGTCGTGAAGGAGCTTTCGCCGCGCTACAGCGCCCTGCACCTCACCTTCCTGCGCTTCGCGGTGACCGCCGTGATGGGCGCCCTGCTCTTCCTCGCCCTGCGCGCACCATTGCCGGACCGCGGCGTCATCACCGGCAACCTGTTGCGCGGCGTCCTGGTCGCGCTGTCGACGCTCGGTTTCTTCTACGGGCTCGCCGCGCTGCCGTTGGCGGAGGTCTTCATTATCTCCTTCATCGCGCCGCTGCTGGTCGCGCTGATCGCGATCCCGCTGCTCGGCGAGCGGCCGAAACCGCTGGTCTATCTGGCGCTGGCGCTCGGCTTCGCCGGCGTCATCGTCACGGCCGGCGGTGTCAGCTTCGCGACGATTGCGCCGGAGCGGGCGCTCGGAATCGCCGCCGTGCTCGGCTGTGCCGTGGCCTATGCGCTCTCCATCGTGCTGCTGCGCCAGCGAGCCAAGCGCGGTGATCCTCCCCTGACGATCGCGCTGTTCCAGTCGGCGATCCCCGCGGCCATCCTTGCCCTTCCGGCGGCGCTGTTCTGGGCGCCGATCGCGTCAGCCGATTGGCCTGCCTTCATCCTGATCGGCGCGCTGGGCCTTGCCGGCCATGTCGCGCTGGCGCTGGCCTTCGCCCGCGGCGAGGCGAGCCGCCTGGTCGCGGTCGAATATACCGGGCTGATCTGGGCGATCCTGATCGGCCTCGTCTTCTTCGCGGAGATGCCGACGCCGCAGGCCATGCTCGGCGCGGCGCTGATCATCGGCGCCTGCTGGCTGCTCCGGCGTTAGGTACCGACCTCGATCGAAGCCGTTACAAGCCGCCCTTGTCATTCCGGGGCGCGCCACAGGCGCGAACCCGGAACCCACGACCGGGTGAAACTTTCAGACTTGGTTGTGAAGGGCTCACCCGGTCGTGGGTTCTGGGTTCTTCGTTGCGCGAAGCCCCGGAATGACAAAGGTGGTTCCGAGACGCTTTAGAACCGCCGCCCTGTCTAGCCCGGCAGGTTCAATCGCCCACCGGTCAGCGGCTTCGGCACGCCGGTCGTGCCCGGCAGGCTGAGGGCCAAACCCTTCACCGAGCGGATCGCGAGATAGCCGAAGGTCTGCGCCTCGATGACGTCGCCGGCCCAACCGGCGGCCTCGACCGGTTCGACGGGCACGCCAAGGCGCTCGTGCAGCCGACGCATGAAATGGCCGTTGAGACGCCCGCCGCCGGTGACGAGCCAGCGCCGCGGCACCTTCGGCACATGCCGGAGCGCATCGACCACGCTCTCCACGGTGAAGGCGGCCAGCGTCGCCGCACCATCGGCATCGGAGAGCGCTTCGACCACCTGGGCGCGGCGGTGGAAATCGTTGCGGTCCAGCGACTTGGGCGCCGGCCGGTCGAAATAGGGATTGACCATGAAGTCGGCGACGAGGTCCTCGCGGACCGTGCCGCTCGCGGCCAATGCGCCATCCGCATCATAGGTCTTGCCGAGGCGGCGCAGGACGAAATCGTCGAGGATCGCGCTGGCCGGGCCGGTATCGAAGGCGATCACCTCATCGCCGTCGATATAGGTGACATTGCCGACGCCGCCGAGGTTGAGCACCATGACCGGCTGCTCCAGCCCCTGAGCCAGCGCGCGATGATAGAGCGGCGCGAAGGGCGCGCCTTCGCCGCCGGCTTCGACATCGGCATGGCGGAAGCGGTCGACGGTCGGGATGCCGAGCGCCTGCGCCACCGCCGGCCCGTCGATGAGCTGCCGGGTGAAGCGGATTTCGGGGCGGTGATAGACGGTCTGGCCGTGCAGGCCGACGAGATCGACGTTCTCGGGCTTGATGCCCTGCTCGGCCATGAAGCGCTTGACCGCGTCGAGATGGGCTGCGGTCACGGCGGCTTCGAGCTCGACGAGCGGCTCGGTGACCGCACGCTCGGCCTCGGCGACCAGTGCCTGCAACTGGCGGCGGGTTTCGGGGGGATAGGGATAGCCGGCACCGGCGCCGAAGCTGAGCTTCTCGCGGCCGTCGCTCTCGACGATCGAGACGTCGATCGCATCCATCGAGGTGCCGCTGATCACGCCGATCGCGGTCAACATGGGCTTGTCGAGGTCACGCATCGTCATTTCGCCCCTGTAAACCCTCGGAGTCGCTGCTTCGAGGCTTGCACCGGCTCTAGGCGATCGGTTAAGCGTTGTCCAGATTGGTCCGCAAGTGGTCCATATGCGATAAGCTTCGCACGAGCGTCGGAACAGGCGCCGTCGTCACATCAGGAGGGGTTGTCATGCTTCGTGTCGTGAAACAGGGTTCCGGGCTGCGCCGCACCTTGCGCTGCAGTGTCGCCGCGGTCGCCTTCGCGCTGCTCACGGGCGCCGCTTCCGCCCAGACGCTGGAGGTTGCCGTCGAGGCGTCGCCCGCCGGCCTCGACCCGCATATCGTCACGGCTTTCGCCTCGTCCCAGATCGTGCTCGGCCCGATCTATGAGGGCCTCACCGCGCTCGACAAGAACCTCAACATCATCCCGGGGCTGGCCCAGTCCTGGACCGCTTCGGCCGACGGCAAGACGGTGACCTTCAAGCTCCGCCCCGGCGTCACCTTCCATGACGGCAAGCCGATGGAGGCGGAGGACGTCGCCTCGTCGCTGCGCCGCGTGCTGTCGAAGGATGTCGGCTCGCCGCTCGCCAGCCGCCTCTCCGCCATGGAGAGCGCGACCGCCGTCGACGCGACGACGCTGGAGCTGAAGCTCAAGGAGCCGTCGGCGCCGCTGCTCGCCTCGCTCACCGGCATCGCCATCGTGCCGCGCGGCCTCGAGGGCAACAAGGATGCGCTGCAGCGCGCACCCATGGGCACCGGTCCGTTCAAGTTCGAGGAATGGCAGCCGAACGGCTTCATCCGCCTCGCCAAGCATGCCGGCTACTGGAATGCCGCCGAGGTCAAGCTCGCCGGGGTGAAGTTCAACTTCGTGCCGGAAGCGGCGACCCGTCAGGTCGGCATCGGCAACGGACAGTTCGCGCTGCTGCCGCATATCGATGCGGCGACCGCGCTCCAGCTCAAGGGCAAGCCGAACATCGCGATGCAGGAGACGACGGAGCTCGCCTACACGCTGATCGGCATGAACACGTCGAAGCCGCCCTTCGACAACGTGAAGGTGCGCGAGGCGCTGAACTACGCGCTGAACCGCAAGGAGATCATCGATGCCGCGCTGTTCGGCAGCGGCACGCCGGCGGCCCCGCTCCCGGCCGTGCTGAAGGACTGGGCGGTCGATGTGAAGGACCTGCCCTGCTACGCCTATGACCCGGCCAAGGCCCAGGCACTGCTCAAGGAGGCCGGCGTCGCGACGCCGGTTACGGTCAGCATGACGGTGCTGCCGCGCCAGGACATCCGCGACATCGCTCAGGTGGTGCAGCAGCAGCTCGGCAAGGCCGGCTTCAAGGTAGAGCTGAAGAACCCCGAGCTCGGCCAGTTCGTGCAGGACTGGCGCAACTCGAATTTCGACCTCTTCGCCTCGACCAATGCCGGCAGCATCGAGCCTGACGATTATTTCTACCGCGCCTTCCGCACCGGCGGCTCGACCAACATCTTCAAGTACAGCAACCCGGAGCTCGACACGCTGCTCGACAAGGGTCGCGCGACGCTGGACAAGCCGGCGCGCCAAGCCGCCTATCGCGACGCGCAGAAGATCCTGGGCTGCACCGGGCCGGCAGCGCATATCGCCTACCCCACGCTGTTCAGCGCGGTGCGCAGCAACCTGCAGGGCTATGATATCTACGCCAACCGCTCGCTGGTCTCGCTCGGCCGCGCCAGCCTGCGCTGACCTGACAAAGGCCGAGGCATGCTCCGTCACCTGCTGCAGCGCAGCCTCGACCTCCTGATCGTGCTGTTCGGGATCTCCGTGATCGTCTTCCTGATGATCCGGCTGATCCCAGGCGACGCGGTGGCGATCATGCTCGGCGCCAATACCGAGGTGACGCCCGAGCGCATCGCAGCGATGCGCGGCGAACTCGGGCTCGACCGGCCCTTGCTGGAGCAATACTGGGTCTGGCTGAGCCATGCCGTGCGCGGCGATTTCGGCACCTCGATCTGGACCGGCCGCCCGGTGATGCAGGAGATCGCCGCCCAGATCTGGCCGACGCTCCAGCTCACCCTGTTCTCGCTCGTGCTCGGCGCCGGGCTTGCGATCCCCGTTGGCTGCCTGATGGCGCATTGGCGCGGCGGGCGGGCCGATCTCGTGCTGCGCGTCGGCGCCATCGCCGGGCTCACCATCCCGTCCTTCTGGCTCGGCATCGTCATGCTGATGACGGTTGCGACGCTGGCGCCGAGCTTCGCCTCGCTCGGCTACGTGCCGTTCAGCCAGGACCCGCTCGGCAATCTGCAGCGCCTGCTGCTGCCAGCGATCGCGCTGGCGCTGCCGATCCTGGCCAATCTGTCGCGGCTGGTGCGCACGGCGATGCTCGATGCGCTCGGCCAGGACTATATCCGCACCGCCCGCGCCAAGGGACTGGGAGAGCGGGCCGTGCTCTACCGGCATGCCCTGCGCAACGCGCTGATCCCCTTCATCACCAGCGTCGGCATCATGACCGGGTATCTGCTCGGCGGTGCGATCGTGGTCGAGCAGGTCTTCTCGATTCCCGGCCTCGGCCGGCTGATCCTCGGCGCCATCGCGGAGCGCAACTATCCGCTGGTCCAGGCCACGATCCTCGTCGTCACCGTCGGCTTCGTGCTGGTCAACGCCCTCGTCGATTTCACCTATGCGCTGGTCGACCCTCGGCTCAGGACCGCGTCATGAGCCAGAGCCGCCGCATCGCCGTCGTCGCCGGCATCTTCGTCGTCCTGCAGATCGTGCTCGCGCTCGGTGCGCCGCTGATCGCGCCCTATGACCCGTTGGCGCAGGACATCGTCGCCCGGATGAAGGGGCCGAGCGTGGCGCATTGGCTCGGCACCGACCATCTCGGCCGCGATATCCTCTCGCGCATCCTCTACGGCTACCGCACGGCGCTGATCGCCTGCGGCATCGCGGTCGGGCTCGCGCTGGCGATCGGCGGCAGCCTCGGCCTGCTCGCCGCCTTCTATCGCGGCTGGTGGGATCGCATCATCATGCGGGCGATGGATATCCTCTTCGCCTTCCCGGTGATGCTGCTGGCGATCGGCATCATCGCCATGCTCGGCCCGCGCACGGAGAGCGCCGCGATCGCCATCGCCGTGGTCTATGTGCCGATCTTCGCGCGCTTGATCCGGGGGCCGGCCATGGTGCTGGTCGAGAGCGATTTCGTCGCCGGCATCCGCTCGATCGGCGCGACCGACCTGCGGATCATGCTGCGCCATATCCTGCCCAATCTCGCCTCCGTCATCCTGGTGCAGAGCTCGCTGCTGCTCTCGGCCGCGATCCTGGTCGAGGCCTCGCTCTCCTTCCTCGGGCTCGGCACCCAGCCGCCGACGCCCTCGCTCGGCCTGATGCTGGCGGAGGGCCGCAATTTCGTGCTGCTCTCGCCCTGGAACGCGATCTTCGCCGGGCTCGGCATCCTCCTGCTCTCGCTCGGCTTCAACCTGCTCGGCGACGCCCTGCGCGACGAGCTCGATCCGCGGCTCCGGGGCCAGTCGTGATCATCCGCAGGGCGGTCGCGACCGATATCGCGCCGGCCGCCGCCCTGATGGCGCAAGCCTATGCCACACATTTCCGGCTGATCATGGGCGATGCCGCGCTCGGCTTCGACCAGGCGCATTTTGCTGAACGCTTTGCCCGTGAGCTGGCCGAACTGACCGTCCTCGATGCGGACGGCATACGCGGCGTGCTGCTGGTCAAGGACGGGCATATCGCCATGCTCTTCGCCGCTGAGACCGGTCAAGGCCACGGCGCCGCATTGCTCACCCATGCCGAGGCGCACGGCGCCCGATCGCTCGAAGTGTTCGCAGCGAATGAAGGCGCGCGGCGTTTCTATGAGCGGGCCGGCTGGCAGGTCGTTGGTGACTACGAACGTGAGTTCGCCGGAGCGCGGCATCGCTTCCTGCGCTATGAGAAGCCGATGATTCCGGCACGGAGACAGGGCTGATGGACAAACTCCTGATCCGCGGCGGCCAGAGGCTGTCCGGCACAGTCGAGATTCGCGGCGCAAAGAATGCGGCGCTGCCGGCCTTCGCGGCAGCCCTGCTCTCGGACAAGCCGCTGACCCTGCGCAACCTGCCGGATGTCGTCGACGTCAAGACGATGCAGACTTTGCTCGAAGGCTATGGCGTCGCCTTTTCGGGACGAGCCGCCGATGCCCTGACGCTCGATGCCGCCAGGGCCGGGCCGCGCGAGACAAGCTACGACACCGTCCGCAAGATGCGCGCCACCGTTCTGGTGCTCGGGCCGCTGATCGCGCGTTTCGGCGAGGCGCGTGTCTCGCTGCCGGGCGGTTGCGCCATCGGTGCGCGTCCGGTCGACCTGCATATCAAGGCTCTGGAAGCACTCGGCGCCGAGATCAATGTGGCCGGCGGCTATATCGAGGCGAAGGCGCCGCGAGGCCTGACCGGCGCGCGGATCGTCTTCCCGTTCTCCTCGGTCGGCGCGACCGAGACCGCGCTGCTGGCGGCGAGCCTTAGCCGGGGCGAGACCGAGATCGTCAACGCCGCCAAGGAGCCGGAGGTGCTCGACCTCGCGCGCTGTCTCTCCGCGATGGGCGTCAGGATCGAGGGCATCGGCAGCCACCGCCTGCTGGTGCAGGGCGCGCAGAATCTCTCGCCCGCGACCCATGAGATCGTCGCCGACCGGATCGAGGCCGGCACCTATGCGGTCGCCGCCGCGATCACCGGCGGCGAGCTGGAACTGGTCGGCGCGCGGCTCGAGCATCTCGCGGCGGTCGGCGAGGCCTTGGAGGCGGCCGGCGTCCGACTCTGGCCGAGCGACCGCGGTCTGATGGTGACGCGCCCCGGCCGGCTCACCGGCATCGACATCATGACCCAGGCCTATCCCGGCTTCTCGACCGATCTCCAGGCACAGTTCATGGCGCTGATGAGCGTGGCGGACGGCACCTCGCTGATCCGCGAGACGGTGTTCGAGAACCGCTTCATGCATGTGCCGGAACTGGTCCGGCTCGGCGCCGACATCACGCTGAAGGGCACCAGCGCGACCGTGCGCGGCGTCACCAAGCTGAAGGCCGCCCCCGTGATGGCGACCGACCTGCGCGCTTCCGTCAGCCTCGTGTTGGCCGGGCTCGTCGCCGAGGGCGAGACCGTGGTCAGCCGCATCTACCACCTCGACCGTGGCTATGAGGCGCTCGACCGCAAGCTCAAGCGCTGCGGCGCCGATATCGAGCGGGTCCCGGCATGAGCGTTCCAGCCGATCTCTATCTCGGCGTCGATGGCGGCGGCACCGGCTGCCGCTGCCGCCTCGAAACCGCAGCTGGCGAAGTGCTGGGCTCCGGCATCGCCGGCCCGGCCTCGCTCCGGCTCGGTCTCGAAGCCTCGCTCGCCGCCGTGATGCAGGCAGCGCGTGGCGCCATCGCAGAGGCTGGTTTGAGCGAGGCCGATTTCGCGCGGGTCCATGCAGGCATCTGCCTCGCCGGCATCGGGCGCAAGGGCATGCAGGAGGCGCTCGCCGCCTGGCAGACACCCTTCGCGGAAACGGTCTTCGAGAGCGACGGCCTGGCCGCCTGCCTCGGCGCGCATGCCGGCGAGGATGGCGGCATCGTCATCATCGGCACCGGCTCGATCGGGCTCGCCCGGGTGAACGGCGAGGAAGTCCGGATCGGCGGCTACGGCTTTCCAATCGGCGACGAGGGCAGTGGCGCCGATCTCGGCCTTGCGGCAATTCGCGTCTCGCTGCGCGCCCATGACGGGCGCGAGCCGGCGACGCGCTTCACTGGGGACGTGCTAGCGCGCTTCGGGGCCGATCCGTTCGAGGTGATCGCCTGGATGGACAAGGCCCATGCCACCGACTACGCGACGCTGGCGCCGCTGGTGCTGCGCCATGCCGATCTCGGCGATTCCCATGCCCGCATGATCATGCAGAACGCCGCCGCGATGATCGACGCGATGGTGCGCACATTGTTCGAGCGCGGCGTGCCGCGCGTGGCCCTGATCGGCGGCCTGTCCTCGGCGATGGAAGCCTGGCTCGCCCCGGATGTCCGGCGGCGGCTGTCCCATGTGAAGAGTGATGCGATCGCCGGGGCGCTCTCGCTCGTTCGACCGAGGGCTTAGGACGCAGCGCTGGCCCCGTCGGGGACGATGTCGCGCCAGCCATGGCGCAGGCCGCGGCTCTCCATGTCGAAGGCGAAATAGCAGCCGCCACCGGCGATGGGCTGGCCGTGCCGGCGCGAAATCGGCTCGCCCTTGAGATCGCTGAGCAGCAATGTGCCGACACCGCCATGGGCGAAGATCACGAGGTCGCCGGCCCCGCATCGCGTCGCGATGCAGGCGGCCACACCCGCCTTGATCCGCGCCTGCGCAGCCCGCGCCGTCTCCCAGCCGAGGACGCTCGTATCCGGCTCGCCGAAGAACTGGTCGACGATCTCCCAGAAGCGCGGCGGCGCGACATAGCCGGTGGCCGAGCGGTCGTTCTCGCGCAGGTCCTCGCGCGTCGCGAAGGGCAGGCCCCGGACGCGCTGCAGCGCCTCGGCGCAATCCATCGCCTTGCGCTCGTCGCTGGTAAACACGTCGGTCACACCAGCCAGCTCGGGCCGCTGACAGAAGGCCTCGATGCGCGTCCAGCCAACGGTTGACAGCCCCCAATCCGGAACGGGAACCTGCGGGTCGACCACGACTTCGGGGTGGGTAACGAAAAAGACTGTCGCCATGCTGCCTACAGCCCCTTCTCACCCGGTCGAGAAAGCTCGCAAGCCAGACCTGCGGCGCAGCAGGGCACATCGACCTGCATCTGGTCCAGTATGATCGGCGGCGCCACGAGCGCCCGGAAGCGCTGAGCGATCAGCGGTGAGAGCGTCGCAGCGCGGCCACAGATAGCTACCGGTTTGGCCCCAACACGCGCCCTCAATGCCAACCCGAGCCGTGCCAGTTCCGCGCCGGCCTGCGCGAAGATGTCGGCAGCCATCGCATCGCCCGCTTCCGCTCCCGCCGCTACGGCTCGCGCCAATAGCCCGAGGCTACCACGATCGCCGCCATAGACATGGGTGCGCACGGCATCCCAGGAGGCGCCGCCCAGCGCCTGCGCGAGGGCGTGGCCGAGCGCACTGCCCCAACCGGAACCGGGGACCTCATCCTCACGGCGCAGCAACCGGCACAAGGCCTCTGCCGCGATCCAGGCAGCGGAGCCACCGTCGTCGATCAGCACGCCGCGTCCGCCGGCACGGATGATTTCTCCGTCGGCGGCAAGGTGGTAGCCGATCGAGCCCGTGCCGGAATAGACGATGATGCCCTCGCCGGGCTGGAAGCGGGCTCGATAGCCCAGCCACATGTCGTCGACGACAAGGATTTTCGTCTCGGGACAGCCGAAGGCCGAGGTCAGGATCTCGGAGAAGACGGCCCGGACGGCGCTCTCCGGCCCGAGTCCGGTGACGCCAGCGACGATGGCTGCCGTTCGCCCGATATTCTCTAGTTCACCCGCTAGTTTTGTGAATATGCCCGCAACCCTGTCGCGCTCGGCCTGCGAGAAGACATGGCCGGTCATCGGCTCCATCTCGCCGCGCGCCACAATCGCGCCCGAGGGAGCGGACAGGCACCAGCGCGAGCCGGTGCCGCCGGTCTCTATGCCGAGGCCGAGACCGGCGTCAGACGCTGGCATGGCGGGCGAAGCGGCGGGTGATCTCGCGGGGATTGGTGATCGCCGTGCCGACGACGACGGCATGGGCGCCGGCCGCGAAGGCGACCTCCAACTGCTCCGGCTGTTCGAAGCGCCCTTCCGCGATGATCGGCACGGAAACCGCCTTGGCCAGCGCCTTGATGAGGTCGATGTCGGGGCCGAGCGCCTTCCGCGCTTCCGTCTCGGGCGTATAACCGGAGAGCGTCGTCGCGATATACCTCGCGCCCAGCGCGGCAGCGCGCACACCATCCTCCAGCGTCGCGCAATCCGCGAAGATCGGCTTGCCCAGCTCGTTGCGGATACGCCCGATCAGCCGCTCCAGCGGCTCGCCGTCGCGCGGCCTCGCGGTGGCGTCGAGCGCGATGATGTCGGCGCCGGCCTCAGCGATAGCGACCGCACTGGCGAAATCCGGCGTGATGTAGACCGGGAAACGGTCGTCCCAACGCTTGAGGATACCGATGATCGGCAGGCGGCTGACAGCACGGATGGCGGCGATGTCGGCCGGGCCGTTGGCGCGCAGGGCCAGCGCCCCACCTTGCTCCGCCGCCAGCGCCATCGCCGCCATAAAGGCGGGGCCGTGCAAGGGATTGTCGGCCCGCGCCTGGCAGGAGACGGCGAGGCTGCGAGGTGGGATCAGGGGCTGGGTCGTCACTTCACCGCTCCGGCGGTCATGCCGCGGATGAACTGGCGGGACATCAGGATGTAGACGATCGTCAGCGGCAGTGCCGCGATTGTGAGGCCGGCGAAGAGCATACCCCAGTCGGTGGTGTATTCGCCCATGAAAACCGAGAGGCCCTGCGGCAGGGTCTTGCGGGCGTCGGTCTGGATGAAGACCAGTGGGAAGAAGAAGTCGTTCCAGGTCGGGACCGCGTTCTGGATCGCGGCGATCACCATCGGCGGGATAGACAAGGGCAGCATGATCGAGAGCATGATGCGCGGCTCCGAGGCGCCGTCGATGCGCGCGGCCTCCTCCAGCTCGACCGGCAACGTGCGCAGGAAGCCCGTCATGATGAAGATCGTCGAGGGCAGGCCCATCGCCGTGTAGATCAGGATCAGGCCGAGCCGGGTGTCGAGCAATCCGAAATCGCGCATCTGCAGGAAGAGCGGGATCACCGCGAGCTTCAGCGGCAGCATCAGCCCGGCGAGGAAGAACATGAAGATCGCCGAATTGCCGGGGAAGCTGTAGCGCGCCAGGCCGTAGGCCCCCATGGTGCCGAAGAGCAGCGTCAGCAGGATCGATGTCCCGGTGATGATGACCGAATTGACGAAATAGCTGGGCAGGCTGGTCTCGCCCCAGATGCGCTTGAAGTTTTCGACATAGGCGAAATCCGGCACGGCGAAGGGCGCGTCGAATATCTCCGGCGTCGTCTTGAAGGCCGAGAAGACCATGATGACGATCGGATAGAGCATCAGCACGGAATTGCCGATCAGGAGCGCGGCGGCGATCAGGCTGCCGGCGCTGCTGCGCGGAAAGAGCGGGTCGTTGCTGGCGGCACGGAACATCACAGCGCGACCTCCCGCCGGCGCAGATACTGGGTGATGACCGTGGCGACCACCGCGATGAACATGAACATCAGCACGGCCAGCGCATTGCCATGCCCGAAATCCTGGAGACCGGCGGTCTGGTTGCCGAAGGCGGTGCGGTAGAAATACAGGCCGAGAACGTCGGTCGAGCCATAGGGCGAGCCGTCGAGCCCCGCCATGATGTAGGGCAGCTCGAACCAGTTGAAGGCGCCGATGAAGAGCAGCGTCAGCGTGATCGTGGTCGAGGGCGTGACCAGCGGCCAGACCACGCGAGTCAGCATCTGCCAGCCATTGCAGCCGTCGAGCTTGGCGGCCTCGAGGATTTCGCGCGGGATGCGCTGCATGCCGGCGAGATAGACCAGGGCGGGAAAGCCGATCCAGTGCCAGGCATTGGCCAGCACCAGCGCCGGCAGCGCCGTCGTCTCCTGCCCGAGCCAGGGCTGGCGCAGTTGGCCCAGCCCGACCATGTCGAGCAGCTGGTTCACCAGCCCGAAATTCGGATCGAGGAACAGCTTCCACAGGAAGCCGACCAGCACGGTCGACAGGATCACCGGCATGAAGATCGCGATGCGGTGGAAGCGGAAGCCGAAAGGCTCGCGATAGATGAACCAGGCGAGCAGGAAGCCCACGCTGTTCTGCACCACGAACAGCGCGAAGAAGACGAAGAGGTTGTGGCGGAAGGCGCGCCAGGTCAGCGCCGCGAAATGATCGCCGAACAGCACGTCGGCGAAGTTCTTCAGGCCGACGAACTCGCCCTGCGCCATGCCGTCCCAGCGATAGAAGGCGGCGCTCAGGGCCGATAGCAACGGCCAGACCACGAAGGTGAGCATGATCGCGAGCGGCGGCAGGATCAGGAAGGCGATCCAGGCCGCGCGCCGGCGCTTCTCGCGGTTTCGGTAATCCGTCTGCATCGACTTCGGTCCTCGGGATGCGCCGGGGAGGCGAGCGGCGGCTGCACGGAGCCAGCACTCACGGCCGCGGGCGGCCGTGAGTGTCAGGCGAGCGCCGCCGCTGTCGCGCCTACTTCTTGAAGGGCGCGTAGTAGGTCGCGATGCCCTTGGTGATTTCGGCGCCAATCTCGGCCGGCGTCGCCTTGCCGGCGAGCATCTTCTGCACGCCCGATTGCAGCAGCACCGAGCCGGTCGGCTCCTGATAGCGGAAATTGACCAGCATGATGTAGGACATCGCGCTCTGGTTCAGCGTCGCGACCTCCTTGAGCAGCGGGTTCTCGAAGGCGACGCCCTTGATCGGCGAGATGTTTTGCAGCTCGTTGGAGAACATCGTGCCGAATTCCGGCGTGCCGACAAAGCGCAGGAACTTCAGGGCCGCTTCGCGCTTCTTGGACGCCGCGTTGATGGCATAGCCGCCGTCATAATAGAGCGCGACCAGCCGCGGATCGCCGGCCTTGGCCACGGGCGAGGGGAAGAGGCCGAGCTGCAGCTTGGGGTTCTGGCGCAGGAAATTGGCGATCTCGAAGGAACCGCCGGCAAACATCGCGGCCCGGCCGGCGGCGAAGAGCTGCTGCGAGGCCGCATAATCGACGCCCGAGAAGTTCGGCGCGAAGTAATCCTTGATCTCGTTGAGCTTGGTCAGCGCGCCGACGAAGCGGGCATCGGTGAAATCGGCCTTGCCGGCCAGCACGTCCTGCTCGAACTGCGCGCCGATCTGCGAGGACAGCAGCGCACCGACGATGGTCTCGTTCTGCCAGGCCGTCGCCGTGCCGTTGCCGAAGGGATTGATGCCCTTCTCCTTCAGCGTCTTGGAGACGCCGACGAGCTCGTCCCAGGTGTTCGGCGGCTTCACACCGGCCTTCTCGAACAATTCCTTGTTGTAGATGATCAGCATGGTCTGCGATGCCAGCGGCACGGCATAGAGCTTGCCGTCGGCCCGCATCGTCTCGGCCGCGATCGCCGAAGCCGGGAAGTTCGCGAATTCCGGCACCATCGTCTTGTCGAGCGGCACAAGGTAGTCGGGCTTGCCGACGCCGAGCGTGCCATAGGCGCGCACCTGCACGACATCCGGGCCGGTGCCGCCAGCCAGGGCGGTGGAAAGGACGGTATTGTAGTTCGCCGCCTCGAAGGCTTCGAACTTCACGTTGATGTCGGGGTGGTGCTTGCGGAAGGCGGCGATCAGCTTGGCATAGGCCGCCTTGTCCTCCTGGCGCCAGCTCCACACCGTGATGTCTTCCGCCTGCGCCTGCACCGGCGCTGCGAAGGCGGTCGCGGCGGCGAACAGCGTCAGCGCCAACTTTCCAAATGTCCGCCTGACGATGGATTTGCTCTGGATTCCGGCCAACATTGTCACTCTCCCTGGTTGTTCTCGTCGTCTTATGACGGTTTTTCGATATGGTTGTCGCGTAGTCCCGGCGTCACCAGCAGCGCGGTGGCATCGTCATGGATCTTGACGCGCCTGTAACGCTCCGCCTTCGGGTCCGCGCTTTCGAGCCGGCGCAGCTCGGCAATGGCGCCTGCCGTGCCGACGCGCGCGACGGCATCCATCAGCCCGGCCTCGTCGTGATGCGCGATGACATCGACGAGACGCATGAAGCCGTCGGACGCGAGCAGCACGATCGCCCCCGGCGAGATCTCGGCCGAGAACAGGCGCAAGCCCGCCTGCCAGCCCAGTCCTGGGTTGATCGCCCAGTAGCCGCCCTGCCGGTTGAGCGAGCGCCGGTTGCGCAGGATCTGCGCCAAAGCCGCCGAGGAAATCACCTCGCCGGGGCGGTGTCCGTCCGCGGTCGCCGCCGCGATGGTCCGGGCCTCGAACGGGTTGCTCGACGGGTCGGTCCAGTGTTCGATCCGGCCGCCATCCTGGATCAGGATCGAAACGTCGCCGATCACCGCACCCTCGATGCGGCAGGCATCCCCGTCGCGCCGCAGGCGGATGAGGCCGAGCACGGCTGAAGGCCCCTCGCCCGCCCCGCGCTCCGGATGCCCTTCACCCAATGCCGCATAATCCTGCTGAAGCTGCCGCTCGAGTCCTGCAGCCCAGGCCGCGAAGGGTAGGTCTTCAGGTGGATTCGCCCGCAGAACCGCATCGATCCGCCGGACGAGCCAGGCCCCTTCCGATTCTTCGGTGGTCCGGGCAGCGCCGGAGAAGAACGCCGAGCCGTCGACGATCCAGGCGCAGGAGCCGGCGGCGCCGGAGATGTCTTCGTTATGGGCGGCGCTGCCCTTCTCGCTGGCCTGCGAGATCACGCGCCAACCCTGCCCGGCTTCACCGGCACCCGGCGCGGAGCGGTCGATCGACACTGAAACGAACCCGTCGCCTTGCACCGTTCCGGACGCTCCCATTGCCGTGGCTGACATGAGCCGCGATCACTATATAGACCAATATAGAACCAGTTTCACCGACACAAGTCGGAATCTGGTGCTGACCGAGATGCCGAAGAAGCGCCACAAGCCGACTTCACGGAGGACTACTTTTCAGGGGGCAGGCCATTTCCGCGCGCTCCACTTTCGCGAGCCCTGCGGCAATCTGCTCGAGATCACCACCGATGGTCCGGGCTTCGCGGCCGATGAGCCGCTGGAGACGCCCAGCGAGCGACTGGCGCTGCCCCCTTCCTCGCGGGACGGCATGCGTAGATCGAAGCCAATCTCAAGCCGCTTGCCCAGCGCGCCAGCGAGCTTTGTCCAGCCCGCGTGCGCGTGAGCACCAGCGATCACGCTCGCCGGCCTTGCCGGTTGTCGCCGCTATCTCATCTCCTGATCGAGACGCGCATAATCGGCAGCCAGAAAGTCGAGCAACGCGCGCACCGAGGGCAGCAATCCCCGGCGCGACGGGAAGACGGCGTGGATGATGCCGGCCCGCGGTGCCCAGTCCGGCAGGACCTCCACGAGCCGCCCGGCCCTGATGTCGTCGCTGACCACCATGGTCGGCATCTGGACGACGCCGATTCCCTCCAGCGCGGCATGGCGCAGCGCGACCATGTCCTCCGTGACGAAACGGGGCTGATGGCGAATGGCGGCTTCGGCATCGCCCGGCCCCTTGAGCCGCCACTCGTGGCTCTGGTGCGGGCCTCCCCATGACAGGCTCGGCAACGCGCCGACATCGGCCGGAGCCAGCGGACGGGTGCACCCTTCCAATACGCGTGGCGCTGCGACGAGCCGCTGCGCGCTTTCAGCCAGCACCTTCATCACGAGTTCGCTCTCATCCAGCGGCGGAAAGCGCACCCTGATCGCAATGTCGAAGCCTTCGCGGATCACGTCGACGCGTCGGTTCGTGCTCTCCAGTTGCACCTCGACCTTCGGGCAAGCAGCGAGGAAGCGGGCGATCATCGCACCGACCTGGAAATAGAGCACCGCCGAAGGACAGGCCACACGCACGACACCCTGGGGCGCGGCGCGAGTACGATCGATCGCCTCCTGCGCCGCATCGGCCTCGACCAGCATCGCCACGCAGTGGCGGTAGTATTCATGGCCGATCTCGGTCACGGCGAAGCGCCGGGTCGAGCGCTGCACCAGCCGCACGCCAAGCCTCTCCTCGAGCAGCGCCAGCCGCCGGCTCAGCCGCGAACGCGGCGTGCCGAGGACGCGGGCGGCGGCCGCGAAGCCCTGATGCTCGACGATCTGGGCAAAGAAATAGAGATCGTTGAGGTCCTGCATGGCCGCCATTGTCTCATTCTCAGGACAGTGCGTCGCGAAACTGACGCCTACTGCCTATTTCGTCCCGACCATAATCTCCTCACCAACACGGCGCCACTGGGGCGCTCATGAGGAGACAGGCCATGAGGAAGGTTCGCGGAATCTTCGGAAGCGCCGGCACCGATTGGGTCGGCGACGGCTTCCCGGTGCGCTCGATCGTTTCGCCCGCAGCATTGGGGGCCGCGTCGATCAGCCCGTTCCTGCTGCTCGACTACGCCGGGCCGGCTGAATTTTCGCCAGCGGAACGTCCCCGCGGCGTCGGAACGCACCCCCATCGCGGCTTCGAGACCGTCACCATCGTCTACCAGGGCGAGGTCGCCCATCACGACTCTTCAGGCGGCGGCGGCGTCATCGGCCCGGGCGACGTGCAGTGGATGACGGCCGCCTCGGGTATCCTGCACGAGGAGTTTCACTCGGAAACCTTCACCCGCACGGGCGGCACGCTCGAGATGGTGCAGCTCTGGGTCAACCTGCCGGCGAAGGACAAGGACGCGCCGGCCGGCTACCAGACTCTGCTCGACAAGGACATCCCGACCGTCGCACTCCCCGATGACGCCGGCACGCTGCGGGTCATCGCCGGCGATTACGAAGGCCATGCCGGCCCGGCCCGGACCTTCACCCCGATCGACATCTGGGACATCCGCCTGAACCGCGGCGGCACGACCGCCCTTACGCTGCCCGAGGGCAGCATGCTCGGCATCGTCGTGCTGCGCGGCCATGTCCTGATCAACGGCGCCGACAAGGTTCGCGAGGCCCAGTTCGCCCTGCTTGATCGCGAAGGCGGCGGCGTGACGATCGAGGCCGAGACCGACGCGACGCTGCTGGTCCTCAGCGGCGAGCCGATCGACGAACCGGTCGCGATGCACGGCCCCTTCGTCATGAACACCCGCGAGGAGATCCGCCAGGCCATGGCCGATTTCCAGAGCGGCCGCTTCGGCACGATTCCCACGAGCACGATTCCGGCCTGAGAGCCGGCACCGGCGCCGTCCGCCGCCGCGATGCCGGACATCTCATCCCATGGAGGAAGACATATGACCAAGCCCTATACCCGCCTCGACAAGGACAAGGCCGCCGTCCTGCTCGTCGACCACCAGACCGGCCTGCTGTCGCTGGTGCGCGACATCGACCCCGACAAGTTCAAGAACAACGTCCTGGCGCTGGCCGACCTTGCCAAATACTTCAAGCTGCCGACGATCCTGACGACCAGCTTCGAGGATGGCCCGAACGGCCCGCTCGTGCCCGAACTCAAGCAGACCTTCCCGGACGCGCCCTTCATCCCGCGCCCCGGCCAGATCAACGCCTGGGACAACGAGGACTTCGTCAAGGCCGTGACGGCGACCGGGCGCAAGCAGCTCATCATCGCCGGCGTCGTCACCGAGGTCTGCGTCGCCTTCCCGGCGTTGGCCGCGATCGAGGCAGGCTTCGAGGTCTTCGTCGTTACCGATGCCTCCGGCACCTTCAACGAAATCACCCGTCACTCCGCCTGGCAGCGGATGTCGGATGCCGGAGCGCAGTTGATGACCTGGTTCGGCGTCGCCTGCGAACTGCACCGCGACTGGCGCAACGATGTCGAGGGATTGGGTGCACTCTTCTCGAACCACATCCCCGACTACCGCAATCTGATCACCAGCTACGCCACCGTCTCGGCGAAGAAGGCCTGAGCCTTGGGTGGAGCGCAGCGCGAACATCTCTGCGCTCCACCCTCCCCTTCAATCAAACACCAGGAAACCTGCCATGACGGCCCCCGCGAATTTCAACGGCCAGCGTCCGATCCGCACGGCGAGATCATAATCGCCGGAAACGAGATCCAGGATCCGGTCATCGAGATGGATCGCGAATTCGAGACCGGGAGCAGCCTGGCGAACCCGGATGTCCTGCTCGCCATGGTCCATACGGTGATCGTCGAAGAACTTCGCATCGACCTTCAGGCCTTGCCTCAAGGTCAGGCTGTGGCCAACGTCTGCAGTGTATCGCTAGATTGGCTATTCTGCCGGCTCGACACCTTACGCCGGCACCTCGTCGCCTCCCGCCTGGAGACCCGATGTTCACGCTCTTCTACGCTCCCGGCGCCTGCTCGCTGGCTCCGCATGTCGTCCTTGAATGGATCGGCGAGCCCTATGAAGCCAAGCGGGTCAGGTATCAGTCGGCCGAGCTGCTCGCCGTCAATCCCGCGGGCTCGGTCCCTGTCCTGCAGCGCGCGGATGGCTGGACGCTGACCCAGGCCGGCGCGATCCTGCACTTCCTGGCGCGTCGCTATCCTCAGGCCCGGCTCGGCGGCGAGGACACGCTCGAAGGCCAGGCCGAGCTCGACCGCTGGTCGTCCTTCTTTACCGGCGACCTGCATCCCTCCTTCTACCCGCTCTTCATGCCTGATCGGTACACCACCGCGACCGATCCCGCCGCGCTGGAAGCAACCCGGGAAGCCGGCCGCAATCTGGTGCGCAAGCGTCTCGCCCTGCTCGACGCACATCTGGCGGATCGCGCCTTCATTCTCGGCGAGCGGCGCAGCATCATCGACGCCTATGCCTTCCCCATGTTGCGCTGGGCCATCGCCAAATTGCCGGAAGGCCTGCGCGATGCTCCGCGCGTCGCGGGCCTGCATGACCGGCTCGCGGCGGATGCAGATGTCCGCAAGGCGCTGGCGGAGGAAGGCCTGTCGTGACCAGCGGCCTGCATCACGTCACCCTGATCACCCGCAAGGTGCAGACGAATGTCGACTTCTATGTCGGCTTCCTCGGCCTGCGCCTGGTCAAGCGCACGGGCGGCTACGAGGACGCCCGCCAGCTCCATCTCTTCTACGGCGACGCGCAAGGCTCGCCCGGTTCGCTCGTCACCTTCCTGATCTGGGAAGACGGTTCGCCCGGGCGCGCCGGCCACGGCCAGGTCAGCGAGATCGCCTTCGCCGTCGCTCCCACGGCGATCGGCTTCTGGCTGGAGCGCGCCTTGCGCTTCGGCATGGCCGCGGAGGGACCGCAACAGGAGTTCGGCGAAACCGTCCTGCGCCTGCGCGACCCCGACGGCTTCATCGTGAAACTGGTCGCTAGTCCCTTGTCCGGCGAAGGCTGGACCTCCGACGGTATCCCGCCGGAGCACCGCATTCATCGGCTGCGCGGCGCGACGCTGCTTTCGGCGACGCTGGAAGAAACCGTACACTTCCTGACCACCCATGCGGGCTTTGCCCGTCAAGCCCGCGAAGGCGGCATTGAACGCTTGCGTTCGGAAGCCGGCGACTGCCTCGACATCCGTGATGCCGGCGGCTTCTGGCCCGGTATTCCCGGCACAGGCACCGCCGACCATGTCGCGGTCCGGGCTCCCGACGCCGCCCGGCTGTCAGGCATCGAGCGCGAGCTCTCGAAGCTCAATTCCAGCGCGACGGCCTTGCACGACCGGCAGTACTTCATCTCGCTCTATGTGCGAGAACCGGGCGGCACCTTGATCGAATTCGCCACGGACGGCCCCGGCTTCACCGTCGACGAGCCTGTCGAAACGTTGGGCACGCAGCTCTTCGTCCCGCCCGATGCACAGGGCGAAGCCGACGACATCCGGGTCGTCCTGCCGCAATTCGCCCTTCCCGGCGATGAGCGGGTGATCTATCGCGACCTGCCCTTCGTGCATCGCTTCCACCAGCCAGCCGACGCCGACGGCAGCGTGATCGTGCTGCTTCACGGCAGCGGCGGCAACGAAACCGATCTGATGCCGCTCGCTCACCGCGTCGCCCCTCGGGCCACGCTGCTCGGCCTGCGCGGTCGCAGCATGGAGGAAGGCACGGCGCGCTGGTTCCGGCGCCGCTCCGAACGTGCCTTCGACCAGGACGATATCCGCTTCGAGGCCGGGGCTCTCGCAGCCTTCATGGAGGAGGCGCGGACAGCCTATGGCCTCGCACCGGAGCGCACCGTCTTCCTCGGCTATTCGAATGGCGCCAACCTGCTCGCGGCAGCCCTGCAACTTCATCCCGAGCTTGTGCAGCGCGCTATGCTCCTGCGTCCGGCAGCGGTGCTGGAAGCGCCACCGGCGGCGGCGCTCACCAGCGTCTCACTGCTACTGCTGGTTGGCGCCGAAGACCCCTATCGCGATCTGGCCGTGCCCCTCGAAACCGCGTTGCGCCAAGCCGGCGCGGATGTCGAGGCGCAGGTCATCCCGGCCGGGCACGCGCTCACCGAGCAGGACCGCGATCTGGCAGCGAACTGGCTCTCGCGCCACTCGCCCTGACGGGCGGCTTCTCAGCCCCCGGCAGTAAAGGCAGCGAAACCGGCGATGAACTGGGCGAGGCGCTGGCGGGTGGTCTCATCCGTCAGATTGCCCTCGGCATCGAAGACGCTCTGCGCCCGCGACACCATTAAGCGCCCCTCGAACCATGGCCGGGTTCCGAGGGTACGTAGCACCGGCAACCACGCATCCTGCGCCAGGATCGTCCCGAAGCCACCGGGGGAAGCGCCGAGCACTGCGACCGGCTTGCCGCCAAACAGCGGCCCGATGTCGGAAGCCGGCCGCGTCAGCCAATCGATCGCGTTCTTGAACACGCCCGGCAAGGAGTTGTTGTACTCCGGCGTGAACAGCAGCAGGCCATCCGCCTCGGCAAGCTGCTGCTTCAATGCCTGCACTGCCGACGGTATTCCCTGTTCTCGTTCGTCATCGCCATTGTAGAGCGGGATTCTCGTAATGCTGCCCGCCAGTAACGCCACGCCATCCGGAGCCAGCTCAGTCGCAGCCCGCAGCAGGCCGGAGTTGAACGACGCCTTCCGCAGGCTGCCCGAAATTCCAAGAAGACGTGTCATAACCGCTCCTTCGCGCCCGACAGCCCGACCGATAGGTGGCGCGCCAAAACCGATGCTGACGCATCTCCCCGGCTGTGGCTACCATGGGCAGGATCGATTTGCCCGGAAGGCCGCACGAGAACGGTACGCGGCTGCCATCGAAGAAAAGGATCCCAGGGATGTCCGAGGCTGCGATTGCCAACCGCCTCGACCGCTCGGTCGATGACACGATCGATCACACCCTTGGCCCCGAACGCGCGCAGATCACGCTGGTCGAATATGGCAGCTATGCCTGCCCCTATTGCCGCGCAGCCAATGAACGCATCGTCGAAGTCCGCGACCAGCTCGGTGAGCGCCTGCGCTACGTCTTCCGCCATCGGCCCTTGACCGGCAGCGACATCGCGTTGCGCGCCGCGGCCCTCGTCGAGCGCGCAGTGACCGCGGAGCAATTCTGGGATGCCCATGTCAAGCTGATGACGCGCTCGCAGGTGCTGACCGAGGAGGATCTCGAGGCGGTCGCCCGCGATCTCGGCCTCGCCGATCTCGACCCCGCACACAGCGCCGAAGCGGCGGAGCGGGCCTCCGCGCGTGTCGAGGCCGACATCGCCAGCTCCCATGCCAGCGGCGTGCGCTTCACGCCGACCTTCTTCATCAATGAGCGGCGCTATGACGGCCCCTGGGACGAGAGTTCCTTCCTCGATGCGATGCTGGGAACGCTGGGCCACCGCTTCCGGGCCGCCGCCCTCGATTTCGCCAGTTGGGGCCCTTCAGCCGGTATCCTGCTCCTGCTTGCAACGATCCTCGCCATCGCACTGACGAATTCCCCGCTGGGGCCTGGCTTCGACGCGTTCTGGCATCGCGAGCTGGCGCTGTCCTTCGGCGATGCCCGCTTCGGGATGTCGCTACAGCACTGGGTCAATGACGGCCTGTTGACGATCTTCTTCCTGGTGGTCGGGCTGGAGATCAAGCGCGAGTTCACCGTCGGCCACCTGGCCGGCCGGCGCTCGGCGGCGCTGCCAATTGCAGGCGCGATCGGCGGCATGGTGGTGCCGGCGGCGCTCTACATATTCGTCCTCCCCGGCGGCCCCTGGTCCCATGGCTGGGGCGTGCCGATGGCGACCGACACCGCTTTCGCCATCGCCATCATCGTGATGATGGGCTCGCGGGTGCCGATCGAGCTGCGCATCTTCCTCACCGCCGCCGCCATCGTCGACGATATCGGCGCGATCATCGTCGTCGCACTGTTCTATTCAGGCAAGCTCCAGCTCGGCTACCTGCTGGCCGCGCTGATCCTGACCGGCGGGCTTGCAGCCCTCAACCGCTCCCATATCTATCGCGTCGGTCCCTATGCGCTGATCGGCATCGCACTATGGGTCTGCGTCTATGCCGGGGGCTTGCATGCGACGCTGGCTGGCGTCGTGCTGGCGCTGTTCATCCCGACACGTCCACCGGCCAATCTCGGCGCACTTACCGCCCAGGCCAACTCGATCATGCTGGCGGAAGCGGCCCATGGCGCCGAGGTCCTGCGGAATGGGCCCTCGACCTCGGCACTGCACGCGCTCGACGCGATCCACGATCGCCTGGAATCACCGGCTGACCGCCTGCTGCGTCATGCCGGCGCCCGCTCAAGCTATCTGGTGCTGCCACTCTTCGCCCTCGCCAATGCCGGCGTCGTCATCGCACCCGGTGTCCTCGAAGGACGAGGCATGCTGCTGCTCGCGATCGTGGCCGGGCTGGTGCTCGGCAAGCCGCTCGGCATGCTCGGCGCCACGGCTCTGGCGGTCCGCCTCGGCATTGCGGTCAAGCCGGCAGAGTATTCCTGGCTGCAACTCGCCGGCGCGAGCGCGCTCGCCGGCATCGGCTTCACCATGTCGCTCTTCATCGCCGGACAAGCCTTTGCCGACCCCGGCGACTTCGCCGCCGCCAAGATCGCGGTCTTTGCCGCCTCGATCGGCGCCGCCCTGCTGGGAGCGGCGATGCTCTGGAGAGCCGCACCGCAGCTCGATGCCAATCAGTAGGTGACGGCGCTCAGCACGCAACGGATGCGCAAGGAGCTCGATGAACTGATCACATCCCTTCTGCGGCCGGAGGCAGGACTTGCGGGATTAGCCATAGCCTCGCTGTTCGGTGCGGTCCTGCGCGGCGGGCCGATGCAATCGGGCGCAGGCCGCGGATTTCCCCGGGGGGGCTGATCCGCCCCCGTGGAGGGGTCCGGTTTGATTGTTAGTGGCTTGTCGGCCTCTGCGCGGCCATGGCGGGGATGAGGACTTCCGGGGCGGGAGGCTGGCATCCGAGCGGGCCATGCAGGCGCACGGTATTGAAGTGTCGCCGCCAGCTTTCAGGTACGACGCTCAGGGCACGATTTCTCTGTTCATGCCTGCCAAAATGTATGACAGCCCGCGTCAAGTGAACCGTTGATTTTTGCAAGCTAAAGCCCTTCAAGGGCTCAGGCGGCGAATGGCGCGCCATTCAGGATAAAACTGCGAACACTTATGCATTTGAGATAGCGATATAATTTACGGAGCGGCTCCTCCGAACCTGCCTCGCCTAGTGCCGCCTCGAAACTTCTCCTCGCGAGGCGGGTGCCAGATTGCCCGCTACACCTTCAGCCGAGCTGTGAAGGCGGAGAAGAACTGATCGGCAAGTTTGCGCGAGGTGGCCTGCACGAGGCGGCCGCCGAGCGCGGCGAGCTTGCCGCCGATCTCGGCCTTGGCATCGTAGCTGAGCACCGTCTCTCCGCCCTCCTCGACCAGCGTGACCTGCGATCCGCCCTTGGCGAAGCCGGCAATGCCGCCATTGCCCTGGCCGGCGATGCGGCAGCCATTCGGCGCGTCGATGTCCTGTAGCTCGACCGTGCCGGCAAAGGTCGCCGAGACGGGGCCGACCTTGAGCTGCACCTTTGCGGCGAAGCTGGTCGGCGAGGTCTGCTCCAGCTCCTTGCAGCCGGGAATGCAGGCCTTCAGCGTCTCGACGTCGAACAAGGCCGCCCATACCTTCTCGCGCGAGGCCGCGATGCGATGCTCGCCGGTGATGTCCATGATTACCTCCGGAGCGCGCCCGTCAGACGGCGCAGTAGCGTTCTTGAATGGCCTTGTCGGCCAGCAGCGCGGCAGCCGTGCTGCGGTGGACGACCTCACCCTGATCGATGATCACGGCGCGGTCGGCGAGCTTCAGCGCCCATTCGACGTTCTGCTCGACCAGGAGCAGCGTGACGCCCTGATCGCGCAGGCGCCGGAACAGCACGCCCATCTCCTCGACCAGCACGGGCATGATGCCCTCGGAGGGCTCGTCGAGCAGGATCATCCTCGGCTTCGCGATCATGGCCCGCGCGATGGCAAGCATCTGCTGCTCGCCGCCGGACATGGTGACGCCCTGTTGATCGAGGCGCTCCTTGAGGCGCGGAAAGCTCTCGGCGATCTCGTCGATCGCCCGACGCTCGTCGATGGAACCGTCCGTCGCGACGAGGCCGAGCTGCAGGTTCTCCCGAACGGTGAGGCCGGGCACGATCCGCCGCTCCTCGGGCACATAGGCAAGGCCAAGCCGGAAGCGCGCATGGGCCGGCAGCGGCAGCAATTCGGCACCGGCGAAGCGCACCGAGCCGGCAGTGCGCGGCATCAACCCCATCACCGACCGGATCGTCGAAGTCTTGCCGGCGCCGTTGCGGCCGACGAGGGCGACGATCTCGCCCGCCTCGACCGTCAGCGAAATGCCGTGCAGGACATGACTCGCGCCGTACCACGCGTTCAGGCCGTCGACCTCAAGCATAGCCATGGTTCTGCCCCAGATAGACGCGGCGGACCTCGGGGTCCGTCTGGATGTGCTGCGGGCTGCCATCGGCGATCAGGCGGCCGTGATGCAGCACGAGGATGCGGTCGGAAAGGCCGAGGATCATCTTCATCTTGTGCTCGACCAGCAGGATCGTGCGCCCGGCAGCGAGCCGCTCCAGCAGGGCCACCATGTCCTTGGTCTCCTCCGGCCCCATGCCGGCGGTCGGCTCGTCCAGCAGCAGCAGCTCGGGATCGGCGACCAGCGCGATCGCGATCTCCAGCGCCCGCTGCTGGCCATGGGCGAGGAACTTCGCCGTCGTGCCACGCCGCGAGGTCAGCCCGACGGCGGCCAGCGCGGCATCGGCCTTGTCGTCGAGTTCGGTCATCGCGGCCCGGTTCCGCCAGATGTCGTAGCGCGAGCGGAAGGCCTGAGCGGCCACGCGCACGTTCTCGTGGACGGAGAGCTCCGGGAAAATGTTGGTGATCTGGTAGGAGCGCGCGATCCCCAGATGCGCGAAGCGGTGCTGCGGCGTTCCAGTGATGTCGCTGCCTTTGAAATGGATCGAGCCGCTCGAGGGTGCCAGCACGCCGGAGAGCACGTTGAAGAAGGTGCTCTTGCCAGCCCCGTTCGGCCCGATGATCGCCGTGACCTTGTTCGGCTCGAAGGACGCGGTGACGCCCTCCAACGCGACGAAGCCGCCGAAGCGCCGGCCGATATTCTCGACCGCGAGCAGGGGAACGCTCATCGACCTGCCCTCCAGGCGAGCGCCGTGCCCCAGATGCCCTTCGGCAGGAACAGCACGAACAGGATGAAGACGCTGCCGACGACGATCTGCCAGTGCGAGGTCCAGAGCGAGACCACGTCCTCCATCAGCAGGAAGGCGAGCGCGCCGACGAAGGGGCCGAAGAAGCTGCCAGCGCCGCCGAGCAGGGTCATCATCACGATCATTCCGGAGGTCTGGTAGTGCAGGATGTCCAGCGGCACGATCGCCAGATGCAAGGCCGAGAGCGTCCCGGCCAGCGCACAGATCAACCCGGACAGGGTGAAGGCGATCAGCTTGCTGCGCTCGACATCGTAGCCGCAGGCGCGCGCCCGGGTCTCGTTCTCACGGATCGCCTCGATCACCGCCCCGAAGGGCGAGTTCAGAATGCGGGAGACCAGCCACAGGGCCGCCGCCGCGAAGACCATGAGCACGTAGTACTTCTTCAGCGGATCGAGGAAGTCGACCGTCCAGCCGAAGAGGTCGATCTTGGCGACGGTGAAGCCGCGCAGGCCGTTCTCGCCACCGGTCAATGAGGAGGCCTGCAGCGCGACGTAGTAGACGAGCTGCGACAGGGCCAGCGTCACCATCGAGAAATAGATGCCGCGGGTCCGGATCGAGAGCAGGCCGATGACGAAGGCGAGCGCACTGCCGGCGATGACACCCAGCGCGACGGCCGCGTACCAGGGCAGGCCGAACTTGCCGATCACAATCCCCGTGACATAGGCGCCGGTCCCGAAGAAGGCGGCATGGCCGAAGGAGAGCAGCCCAGTATAGCCGAACAGCAGATTGTAGCCGACCGCGACGAGCCCGTAGATCAGCACGTTCACGGCGAGCGCCTGGGAAGGAAGCACCCAGGGCAGCAGGCACAAGATCAGGACCGAGAGAGGAACGCGCCAGGCCGCCAGCCTTGCGCGCCAGCCCCTGTGACCAGCCGGGCCGGCCATAACGGCGGCGACAGAGGAGTCGGAAGCGGTCATCGTCATCTCCTCAGCCGCGCACAGGCTTGCCGAATAGGCCATGCGGCCTCACCAGCAGCACGATCGCCATCAGCGCGAACATCACGATCGTCGCCATCTCCGGGGCGAACAGGGCCGTCATGCTGATCGCGACGCCGACGAGCAGCCCCGCGACCACGGCCCCGACGAGCGAGCCCATGCCGCCGATAACCGTGACGACGAACGCCTCCGCCAAAACGAGCGAGCCCATCTCCGGATTGACGTTGCGCATCGGCGCGGCGAGCACGCCGCCCAGCGCGGTCAATCCGATGCCGAGTCCGAAGACCAGAAGCCATACCTTCGAGATGTCGACGCCGAGCACGCGCATGATCTGCGGGTCCTTGGCGCCCGCGCGCACGATCAGCCCGAACTTCGTCTTCTCCAGCCCGAGCCAGAGCAGCACGAGGATGACGGCGACGACCGCGACGACGAAGAGCCGGTAGATCGGGAAGAAGCCGATGCCGAGATCGGCGACCCCGGCCAGTTCCGGCGGCGTCTGGAATGGGATTCCGTCACTGCCGAACACGATCCGGACGGCCTCGACCAGCACATAGCCGAGCCCGAAGGTCAGCAGCAGCGGGTCGTCGATCGATCGCTTGTAGAGCGGGCGGATCAGGAAACGCTCGATCAGCATCCCGAAGGCGCCGATGGCGATGGGGGCGATCAGCAGCCCCCACCAGAAGCTGCCGGTCAGCGACGCGACCCAGAGCCCGGCATAGGCCCCGATCATGAACAACGCGCCATGTGCGAAATTCACCACGCCCAGCATGCCGAAGATGATCGACAGGCCGAGCGCGACCATGATCAGGATCGCCCCGAGCGCAACGCCCGAGAAGAGCTGCATCGCGATGAGTTCGGCGTCCATCACGGACCCTCCATGACGCGTGTGTCGGCGATGCTCAGGCCGGGAAGCCCAGTTCCGAGCAGCTGCGCAGAATGGTTTCCGAGGCGGGCTCCGTGGCGAGCACCTTGAAGAGGTCGGCCTCGTTCTTCATCTCGGCCTTCTTCTTCGACTCGAGCACCAGCACCGACTGCACCGACTGATGGTCGCATTTGCGATAGTGCTGCGGGCCCTTGGCGATGTCGTATTTCAGCGCCTCGAGCGCCGCGATCACCTTGTCGGTGTCGGTCCCGCCCGCCTTCTCCATGGCGAGCAGCAGCGAATAGACGCCGCTGAAGCCATAGGCGCCGTAATCGGTCGGATAGGCGCCGCCATTGGCGGCCTTGAAGGCGTCGTTGAAGCTCTTCGCCGTCGGAATCGTATCCTCGAGACCCCAATAGTAATTGGCGCCGCCGATCACGCCCTCGAAGGCCTCGGGGCCGATGGCGAGCCGCTGATTGTGCAGCAGCACGGGCACCACGATCTTCGACTGGCGGTTCATGCCGAAATCGACTGCCTGCTTAACCGAATTCGCCTGGTCGCGGCCGAAATTGCAGATACAGAGGATGTCGGGGCGCATCGAGCGCAGCCGCGGCATGAAGGTCGAATAGTCGGCCGCGCCGAAGGGGTGCAGGATCTCGCCGACGCTGGTCGCGCCGATGGCCTGCTGCGCCCGCTTGAAGCCCCTCAGCATCTCGTGGCCATAGGCATAATCGGCGACGAGATAAGCGACCTTGGAGTCCTTTTTGAAGGTGTGCTTGGCCACCGCCGCAGTCGTCATGTGCGGGTTCAGCGCCTCATGGAAGGTGAAGCGGCTGAAATCCTTGATCTCGTTGATGGTGTCCGACTGGCTGATCGAAACGTAGATGATGCCCCGCGCCCGCGTGACCTCGTTGACCGCCAGCTGGACGGCGCTGGAAAGCGCGCCGACGATGGCGTGGACCTTGTCCTTCTCGATCAGTTCCAGCGTGCGCGTCGCCGCCTCGCCCGCATTGAGCTTGTCGTCGCGCACGAGCAGCTCGACCTTGCGGCCGGCGATGCCGCCCCTGTCGTTGATCAGCTTGACCGCGAGCTCTGCGCTCTTGACCTGATCCTTGGCCTCGGCGGCGAAGGGGCCGGTCAGCGGCGTCGGGAAGCCGATGCGGATGGTTTCCCCCTGCGCGCGCAGGATGTCCGGCATGGCGAGCGTCGCGCCGCCGGCGGCGAGGCCCGCGAGCGTGGCGCGGCGCGTGAGTGAAGGCAGGCCCTTGCTCTTGTCTGTCATGATCGTCTCCTCCGCGGTCCTTGTTCTTGTCGTTGTTCAGATCGTTCCGAGCGCCCTCAGCAGGCGTGTCGGCGTCATCGGAATCTGCGCGATGCTGGCGCCGAAGGGCGCCATTGCGTCGTTGACGGCATTGAGCGCGGCGGCGGATGCCGCGGCGGTGCCGGCTTCGCCGCAGCCCTTGGCGCCCAGCGCGGTATCGGCCGTCGGCGTCTCGATATGGGCGATGACGATGTCGGGCATCTCGCAGGCCATCGGCACGAGGTAGTCGGCCAGCGAGCCGTTGGTCAGCTGGCCGTTCTCGTCGTAGCGGCATTCCTCGAAGAAGGCCGCGCCCAGCCCCTGCACCACGCCGCCACGGACCTGCTCGTCGACCAGCAGCGGGTTGATGATGCGTCCGCAATCCTCGACGACCCAATGCTTGAGGATCTTCACGAAGCCCGTCTCGACATCGAGTTCGACATGGCAGCCCTGCACTCCGTTGGTGAAGGCAAAGGGATAGCCCTGTGGCGCGTGATGATGCGCGACGGTGAGCTGGGCGCTCGCATCCTTGGGCAGCGTGTCGGAGCGGAAGTAAGCGATGCGCGCGATCTCGGCGAGGCTGATGCGCTCCATGCCGCTCAACCGGTCAACGACGACGCCATCGCGCATGTCGAGATCGCCGGGCCGGGCCTGCAGGATCGTCGCGGCCAAGGACAGAACGTTGTCGCGCAGCTTGCGGGCGGCCTGCAGCGCGGTCTCGCCGCCGATCCCGGCACCGCGGCAGGCCCAGGTCGCCCCGCCATGGGGCGTGTTCTCGGTATCGCCGGTGATGACGCGGACCTGTTCGCGCGCGATGCCGAGCTGGTCGGCCACGATCTGGCCGATGATGGTCTCGGTGCCCTGCCCCTGCTCGGTCACCGAGATCTGGCAGCGGACCTCGCCCGAGGGCGTCACCGCCAGAACGGCGCCATCCTGCGCCGAGATGCGTGCGCCGCCGATGCCGTAGAAGGCGGGGCTCGGATTGGAGATCTCGACGAAGCTCGCGATGCCGATGCCGCGATGGATACCGTGCTGACGCAGGGCCGCCTGCTCGGCCCGCAGCGCGTCGTAGCCCATCAGCGTCTTGAGCCTGGCGAGGCTCTTCCGGTGCGAGAGCGCCTCGAACTGGTATCCGGTCGGCGAGGTGCAGGGATAGGCATCGTCCGGGATCAGGTTCCTTTCGCGCAGGCTGACGGGGTCGAAGCCGGCCCTGGCGGCAGCCATGTCGACAAGCCGCTCGGTGACGGCGCAGGCGATCGGGTGGCCGACGGCGCGATACTGGCTGGTCTGGACCTTGTTCTGGAACACGACCGAAAGCTCGGCGCGGTAGCTGTCGAACCGATAGGGTGCGCCCATCAGCCGGATGACCTGGTTGCCCTCAACCGCGCTGGTACGCGGATAGGTCGAGAATGGCCCGATCGCGGTGACGTCGTCGACGTCCATCGCCAGGATCGTGCCTTCGGCATCCAGCGCCATGCGGGCGCGCACGCGGTGATCACGGGCATGAATGTCGGAAACGAAGGACTCGATCCGGTCCGCCACGAACTTGACCGGCCGCCCGCAGAGCATGCTCAGGCCCACGACCGCCACGTCCTCGTGATAGACATGCAGCTTCATGCCGAAGGAGCCGCCGATATCGGGAGCCACGACGCGCACGCTCGCTTCCGGGATACCGTAATGGCGCGAATAGAGGTCCTGGAACTGGTAGGGCGTCTGCGTCGCGTGATGGACCGTGAGCTTGCCCTCGCTCGCATCCCAGTCGGCGAGGATCGCGCGCGGCTCCAGCGTCACCGCCGTATGCCGGCCGAAATGGAACTCTTCCTCGACGACATGGGCGGCGCCCGCGAAGATCTCGTCGATGCCGCCGGTATCGAGCCGGCTGCCGAAGCACAGATTGTCGGGGACGGCGACGGCGGCCCGGTCGGCATCCGGCTCCCGCGCGGCGTCCACGTCGACGACCGGTGCCAGTTCCTCGAACTCCACCGCGATCGCTTCGGCCGCATCCTCCGCCTGGGCGCGCGTATCGGCGACCACGGCCACGACCGCCTGGCCGGCCCAGAGCACCTCCTCGAGCGGCAGGGGCAGTTGCGGAGCCGATTTCATGCCCTTGAAGTGATCGAGCGTGCCGCTCCAGGGCTTGCACAGCTTCGCCAGATCGGCCCCCGTCGCGATGAGCCGCACGCCGGGCATGGCGCGCGCCTGCGCGACATCGATCGAGACGATGCGGGCATGGGCATAGGGGCTGCGCAGGAAGGCGGCGTGCAGCATGCGCGGCAGCACGAGGTCGGTGACGTAGCGGCCCCGTCCCGCCAGCAGGCGCTTGGCGTTGGGGCGCGAGACCGAGCGGCCGATATAGGAGTTCGGACGGTCGAGGGTGCCGAGCGGCGCGTTCATGCCGGCTCCTCCAGGAAGGTGGCGGCGGTCTCGCCTGCGGCGCGGCGGCGCGCGACGGCCTCGATCGCATCGACGATCGCCTCGTAGCCGGTGCAGCGGCAGTAGTTGCCGGAGAGGGCGTCGCGGATCTCCTCCCGGCTCGGCATCGCCTTGCGCGTCAACAGCCCATGCGCAGTGACCAGCATGCCGGGCGTGCAGAAGCCGCATTGCAGGGCGTTGCGCTCATGGAAGGCGCGCTGGAGGTCGGCGATCGCGGCGCTTTCGCTCAATCCTTCCACCGTCTCGACGGCGGCGCCGCCGGCCTGCACCGCAAAGGTCAGGCAGGCATGAACCGGCGCGCCGTCCAGCATGACGAGGCAGGCGCCGCAGACGCCCATCTCGCAGCCGGCATGGGTGCCGGTCAGGCCGAGATCGCGACGCAGGAAATCGGCCAGCGTCTCGCGCGGCTCGGCCAGCCGCGTCAGCGTCTCGCCATTGATCGTGAGGGTGACGGGAACGGCCGCTGTCATGATGCCTCCGCGATCCGGCCGAGCAGGCGCCCGAGCAGGACGCGCGCCAGATGCAGGCGCATCGCCGCCGGCACCTGCTCGTCGTCCTGCGGATCGAGGTCGTCGGCGAGCGCCGCCTGTGCCCGGCGGATGGCCTCGCCGTCGAGCGCGCTTCCGGCGAGCACGGCTTCCGCCGCCCTGGCCCGCACGGGAACCGGGCCGACCGAGAGGAAGGCGATGCGGGCTTCCCCGACGAGGGACCCCTCCAGGGCGAGCATCGCGCCGCAACCGACGATGGCATAGTCGCCGCGCCGACGCGCCAACTCGTCGAAGGCGCAGCGATGCTTCGGATGCGCGGCGGGAATATGGAACGCGACCAGCAATTCGCCGGGCTCGATCGCCGTCTGATAGAGATCCTGGAAGAACGCCGACGCCGGAACGCGGCGCGTGCCTTCCGGACCGGCGATCTCCATTTCGGCATCCATGGCCAGCATCATCGCGGGGAATTCGGAGGCGGGATCCGCCAGGGCGACGCTGCCGCCCAGCGTGCCGCGGTTGCGGATCGCCGGGTGCGCGACATGAGGGGCGGCGAGCGCCAGAAGCGGCGCGCATCTGGCGATCAGCGGATCGTCATGCGCCTCGACATGCCGGGTCAACGCGCCCAGCCGCAAACTGCCATCCTCCAGTGAGATGCCGCGCAGCTCGGGGATATGGGCGATGTCGATCAGGCGTTCGGGAGCCTGCAGGCGCAGGGCCAGCGCCGGCACGAGGCTCTGGCCGCCCGCGATGTAGCTGGCATCGCCACCGGTCTCGGCGAAGGCGGTGAGCGCCTCCGCGATCGTGGCGGGGCGAGAATAGCTGAAGGCTCGGGCTTTCAAGGCTCCGAACTCCGTTGTGCGTTTCCAGGCCAGATTTGTAACCATCTGGTCTCAAAATGAATGCACGCACCCCGGAGGGCGTCAAGCAAAAATGACCACATGGTTACAAAATTCCCTTGCGCAACCAAAGCGTTATATCCAATGAAATATAACGAATGGGATTCTTGGCGGGGAAGCGGACGCCGACCGGGCAGAGCTAAACCTCGGGCAGGACTGGCAAAGCAGGAAACGCGGCCGGGAGTGGTTTTGCCGGACACCCGTCGTAGGGATGGCTGCAATCGGGCTGGTCAAAATGACCAGACGGTCGCAAATTCGGGCGACCGATTCGGCGCGGCACGGTCCGAAACTGGAGCGCGATAGCACGCATGACCACATCCGGAGCTGGCGAGACCCGGCCGCGGCGGCGCAACATGCGTGCGACGGACAGGGAGCAGGCGATCCTGAGCGAGGCGATCCGCTTCTTCGCCGAGCATGGTTTCGAGGGCCAGACGCGCGAGCTCGCCAAACGCATGGGCATCACCCACTCGGCGATCTACCGGCATTTCCCAAGCAAGGAAGCACTGATCGAGCGCGTCTACGAGCATATCTATCTCAGCCGCTGGCAGCCCTCGTGGGCGCCGCTGATCTCGGACCGCTCACGCGCTCTGGAGGACCGGTTGACCCAGTTCTATCTCGAGTATGTCGAGCGCGTTTTCGATCATGACTGGGTCAGGATCTTCGTCTTCTCCGGGTTGCGCGCCTTCGACATCACAGGCCGGTATCTTGCTATCGTCAGGCGCGAGGTGATCGAGCCCGCATGCGCCGAACTGCGCCACGAACTCGGCCTGCCGGACGTGGCCCAGCTGCCTCTGGCCGAGCGCGAGACGGAAATGTTTTGGGGCCTGCACGGGCGCATTTTCTACGTTGCAATTCGCCGCTACGTCTATCAGACGCCCACGCCCGACGATCTCGACGAAATCGTCGCCGACGCCGTCCGCGGCTTCTTCGTCGGAGCGCGCCAAATTGCCTCGGAGATCAGCCGCCTCGAAGGGCAGACGGGGAACAATCGCCCCAAACCCAAACGTACGGATTTCCCCAAACCGGCAAAGACGCCGAAAATCAGGGATAAAAAACAATGACTTATGGAAAGAGCCTCGACGGCATGGCGCTCCCTAGGGGACTCGAACCCCTGTTTTCGCCGTGAGAGGGCGACGTCCTAGACCGCTAGACGAAGGGAGCAGCGCTGGCCGAGGGCGCCTATGTAGTCGGACAACCGCGCCGCCGCAACAGCTTTTTGCATCGTCCGCGCATAAAGATGCCAGACCGGCCTAAAAGCCTCCGAAAGGCCGTGCATAACCTCGCCCCCCAAAGACTGCCTGGTCCCCGAGGATATCGACGAACGCCGGCCGGCTCTGCCCCCCACACGCAGTGCGCGGATTTCGTCCAAAGATGAACGATCGCCATCGGAAAACGATATCCGATGGCAACATGCCCCAGGTTGCCCTTCGCCGCATGAAGCCTGATGCTGGCTCGCCCCTGGCCGGAGCAAGCTTGGCCGATGGCGGCGATCGGATAGCGGCGCACCATGGCGGAGTGGCGGATCGACATGCCGGACGACGAGGCCGAGCCCGGCCCCGGGCGCGCCTTGCCCGCGGCCGGGGCAGCCGGAGCCTCGCGATCCGCCGTGGCCTTCCTGCGTGAAACCGCGACACGCGCCCGCCTGACGCTCCGGGCCGGCCTGCGTGGATTGATCGGCATCGTCTATCCGCCGACATGCATCGCCTGCCAGGCTGCAACCGGTGAGGCGCAAGCCCTGTGCCCGGCTTGCTGGCGCGGCATCGGCTTCATCGAACGCCCCTATTGCGAGCGCCTCGGCACACCGTTTCCCGTCGATCTCGGCGCCGGCCTGCTCTCGCCGGCCGCGATCGCCGATCCACCGGTCTTCGCCCGGGCACGCGCCGTCTGCCGCTTCGACGGCACGGCGCGCGAACTCGTCCATCGCCTGAAATATGGCGACCGCGTCGAGCTTTCGCTGACGCTGGGCCGGATGATGGCGCAGGCCGGGCGCGAGCTTGCCGCCGAGGCCGACCTCATCGTGCCGGTTCCGCTGCACCGGACCCGGCTCTGGCGTCGGCGCTTCAACCAGGCTGCGGCGCTAGCCCGAACGGTCTCCCGGGAGACCGGATTGCCGCTCGTGACGACGGCCCTGACCCGGATCAGGCGGACGCGACAGCAGGTCGGGCTCACGCGTGCGCAGCGCGCCGACAATCTTCAAGGCGCGTTCCAGGTCTCCGCGGCCGCGCGCGGGCTGGTCGAAGGCCGGCGCGTCCTGCTCGTCGACGACGTGCTGACCACGGGCGCGACGGTCAATGCCGCCTCGCGCGCCCTGTTGCGGGCCGGCGCGAGCGCCGTCGACGTCCTGACTTTCGCACGGGTCGTGACGGATGGCCGGGAAGTCACTACATGAGTGACATCGCAAACAGAGACACATCCTCATGCCGCCGGTCACGATCTACACCACCTCCTGGTGCCCCTATTGCAAGGCCGCAAAGGCGCTGCTGACGCGCAAGAGCGTGGCCTTCACCGAGATCGATGTCGACGGCAAGCCGGAGCTGCGCCAGGCCATGACTGCCCGCGCCGGCGGGCGCACTTCGGTTCCGCAGATCTTCATCGGCGAGCGGCATGTCGGCGGCTCCGACGACATTCACGCCCTCGACGCCCGTGGCGAGCTCGACAAGCTCCTGGCAGCCTGAGGCGGAGCACTCCGCCCTGCCGCAGCCTCTTCCCTCTGACCCATTTGCCTTGGTGACCCCGCGCCACCATCTATGACGACATGATCCGTTACGCCCTCATCTGCGACAACGCCCACGAATTCGAGAGCTGGTTCGCCTCCTCGGCCGGCTTCGAAGATCAGGTGAGGCGCGGCTTCGTCACCTGCCCCATTTGCAACAGCGCGAAGGTCGAGCGCGCCGTCATGGCGCCCAATGTCGCGCGCACCGATCTCGGATCGAAGGCGCCGGAGCCCGCGGCGGAGGCTTCCGCTCCGGCGGCCGCGGCGCCTGCTCCGGTCGCATTGATGAGCGAGAAGGAAAAGGCCTTCCGCGAGATGGTGACCGCGCTGCACCGTCATGTCAGCGAGAATGCCGAGCATGTCGGCAAGCGCTTCGCCGATGAGGCCCTGAAGATCCATCACGGCGAGGCGGAAGAGCGCGCGATCTATGGCGAGGCGACGCCCGACGATGCCCGGATGCTCCATGAGGAAGGCGTCGATTTCCTGCCTCTGCCGCGCCTGCCGGGCTCGGGGAACTGACGCCCACCTTCATCGGTTCTGATCACAAAACCGCGCTCGCATCGACTTTCGCCGGTGCCGACATGACGGTTTTGTTAGCTCGCGCGAGGCCGCCCGGACGAAAATTTTCGGCGCGGCACCTTGGCCTTTTCCATTTTGGAACAAGGCGCTATCAGCCGGGCGTCTTCCTCGGGTAGGCGCGGTGAGGCCGTCTGCGCCCCCTCCCCCCTTCCGCCCCGGATGAACTTTCTGTTAAGGAATTCGCGGTTCCTTGCCGGCAATCCCGGTTTGCCGCCCTCGGCGATCACGGGTCCGGAACTCTGGAGGTTGCCGCATGAAGCGGACCGCGATCGCTGCGCATGGTCTTCGTTCCGGTGAGAAAATCCGGCATGGCAGCAAGGCGATCCCGCTTCTGATTGTGCTCGCGGCGCCTGTTCTCGGCGCCTGCAGCCTGTCCCCGGTCGAGACCGCCGCCACCTCCGCTGTCGCCGCTCCGGCCGCGAAGGAACCTGCCAGAGCCCGCAAACACGCCGTGGCGCTGGCCAAGGCCGATCCGCGCGAGAAGGAATGCCTCGTCCGCGCGATGTATTTCGAATCGAACCGGTCGAGCGAGTCCGGCCTGCTCGGCGTCGGCACCGTCGTGATGAACCGCGTCGAATCGGCGAAATATCCCGAGACGATCTGCGGCGTGGTCGGCGCACCCCGCCAGTTCGCCGCCGGCGTCCTGACCCGCCCGATGACCGACAAGGTCCTGCCGAAGGTCGAGGCCATCGCCGAGGATATCCTCAACGGCCGCCGCAACGAATCTGTCGGCGCCGCCAAGCATTTCCACATGGCCGGCCTGCGCTTCGGCTACAACAACATGCATTACGTGACGGTGGCGGGCGGCAACGCCTTCTATGTGAGGGGCGAGCGTCCCGAGCGCCGCCGCATCGAGGAGCCGACGATCCAACTCGCCTCGGCCTCCACCGCCGCCATCCCGCTCACGACCGTGTCTTCGTCGGCAACGACGGCGACCTCCTTCGCCTCGGCACCGCTCGCCTTCGCGCCCGAGATGCCCGCGCCGCAGCGGCCGGCGCTCGAGAGCCCGATCGCCACGCTGATCAAGAACGCACCGCTGCCGCCTGGTCGGCCGCTTGATCTCGACCTGCCCAAGGCTCCCTTGCGCGCCTTCGTCGCCCCGCCGAAGGACGACCGCCGCGTGGCGCTGCTGCAGGCCTCCGATATCCGTGGCAGCCTGCCCTCGCGGTAAGCGTCGGCCCTTCGGGGCCTTACCCGCATCGTCAGCCTAACGTCGCACGGGACATCGCCGAAGCTCTGGCGTTATCTTCGCCGCAGTGCAACATTCAGATTGCTCTGCAATATGGGGAGACGCCATGACCGCGACGGACAAGGGCGGCCGGGAAACGGCCCAGCGCGACAAGCCGTGGATCTTCCGCACCTATGCGGGCCATTCCGACGCGGCCGAATCCAACCGGCTCTACCGGACCAATCTTGCCAAGGGCCAGACGGGCCTGTCCGTCGCCTTCGACCTGCCGACCCAGACCGGCTACGACCCCGACCACGTCCTGGCGCGCGGCGAGGTCGGCAAGGTCGGCGTGCCGATTTCCCATCTCGGCGACATGCGGGCGCTGTTCGACCAGATCCCGCTGGCGCAGATGAACACCTCGATGACGATCAACGCGACGGCGGCCTGGCTGCTCTCGCTCTATATCGCCGTCGCCGACGAGCAGGGCGCCGATCGCAAGCTCCTGCAGGGCACGACCCAGAACGACCTCGTCAAGGAATACCTGTCGCGCGGCACCTATGTCTTCCCGCCGCGCCCCTCGATGCAGCTCACCACCGATATCGTCGTGTTCACGGCAAATGAATTGCCGAAATGGAATCCGACCAACGTCTGTTCCTACCACCTGCAGGAGGCCGGGGCCTCGCCGGTGCAGGAGCTCTCCTTCGCGCTGGCAACCGCGATCGCCCTGCTTGATTCGATCCGCGCCCGGCCGGAGGTCTCGGCGGAGGAATTCCCCGGCACGGTCGGCCGCATCTCGTTCTTCGTGAATGCCGGGATGCGCTTCGTGACCGAGCTCTGCAAGATGCGGGCTTTCGTCGAGCTCTGGGACGAGATCACGCTCGGTAGGTATGGCATCGCCGATGAGGCGATGCGGCGTTTCCGCTATGGCGTGCAGGTCAATTCGCTGGGACTGACCGAGCCGCAGCCGGAGAACAATGTCTACCGCATCCTGATCGAGATGCTGGCGGTCACGCTCTCCAAGAAGGCCCGCGCGCGCGCCGTGCAGCTGCCCGCCTGGAACGAGGCGCTGGGTCTCCCTCGCCCCTTCGACCAGCAATGGTCGCTGCGCATGCAGCAGGTGCTGGCCTATGAGACCGATCTGCTCGAATTCGGCGACATCTTCGACGGCTCGACAGTGATCGATGCCAAGGTGCACGAGCTCAAGGCCGCCGCGCTGGAGGAGCTCGCCAGGATCGACGACATGGGCGGCGCGCTCGCCGCCGTCGAGAGCGGCTACATGAAGATGGCGCTGGTCGAGAACGGCGCGCGACGCATCGAGGCGATCGAGCGCGGCGAGCAGGTCGTCGTCGGCGTCAACAAGTTCACCAATAGCGAGCCCTCCCCGCTCTCGGCCGGCGACGGCGCCGTCGTGACCGTGCCGGATTCGGTCGAGACCGAAGCGATCGCCCGGCTCAAGGCCTGGCGCTCCGCCCGCGATGCCAAGGCGGCCGAGGCGGCGCTCACCGAGCTCGCGGCCAGCGCCCGCGAGAACCGCAACGTCATGCCGGCCTCGATCGCCTGCGCCAAGGCGGGCGTCACCACCGGCGAGTGGGCGCAGACCCTGCGCGAGATTTTTGGCGAATACCGTGCCCCCACCGGCGTCGATACGACGAAGCTCGGTGATGCCACTGGTCTCGCCACGGCGAAGGCGGCCGTCGAGAGGGCGACCGAGCGCTTGGGCCGCGCGCCGCGCTTCCTCGTCGGCAAGCCCGGCCTCGACGGCCATTCCAACGGCGCCGAGCAGATCGCCGTTCGCGCCCGCGATGCCGGGATGAGCGTCAGCTATGGCGGCATCCGCCAGACGCCGGAGGAGATCGTCAGCGAGGCTCGCGAGCAGCAGGCCGACATCATCGGGCTCTCGATCCTCTCCGGCTCGCATCTGCCGCTGGTGCGCGACGTCACGGCGCGGCTGCGGGTCGCCGGCATGGATGTTCCCGTGGTGGTCGGCGGCATCATCCCACCCGATGACGAAAACGCGCTCCGCAACATGGGCGTCGCGCGGGTCTATACGCCCAAGGATTTCGCACTGGACGGCATCATCGCCGATGTCGCTGGGTTGGCGGCGAAGGGGTAGCGCTCCAAAAGGGGCAGCTGTCATCCCGCACGCGCTGCGGCGCGGAGTGCCGCTGCGCAGATGCGGGACCGTCATCAGGTAAGGCGCCCTCTCGTCACGCGGTCCCGTGTCTGCGTCGCAGCACTACGTGCCGCAACGCGCACGGGAAGACACCTTCCGAGACGCCCTCAGACCATCCCCACGCTCTTCAGCTGCTGATACGCCTTCAGGATCTCCTGAAGCGTACCCTCGCGCGAGCGGTCGCCGCCATTGGCGTCTGGATGGAAGCGCTTCACCAGTTCCTTGTAACGCGCCTTGATCGCGACGGAATCGGCGGTGTCGTCGAGGCCGAGTGTTTCCAGCGCCTTGCGCGCCACGATGCCGACGCGCGATTCGGGCTGGGCCGCCTGCTGCTTGTTGCGGGCGCCGAACAGGTTGAAGGCGTCGTGCATGTCGGCGCTGGCCTCGCCGTTCGCCCTGCGGCCGCGCTGCGACATCCGCGCCGCCTTGGAATTGACGCCGAGCTTCCAGGTCGGCCGATGGCCGATCTCTTCCTGCTTCGCGTAGGCGGCCAGCGCATCGTCGTCCATGCCGGCGAAATAATTGTAGGTCGCGTTATAGGCCTTCACATGCTCCATGCAGAACAGGAAGAACTGGCCCTCGCGGCCGCGCCCCTTCGGCGCACGGAACTCTCCCGTGCGCGCGCAGCCCGGATGGCTGCAACGCGGCGCATCGCTTTCCACGGGCGCTTCCGCCTCGGAAGCTCCGATCCTGATGCTGTCGAAAAGGCGCGAGTTGATGTTCATCGTCGACGGGTTATGAAACGCAGGGCTCAGGGCGGCAAGTGCGATGCAGCGCATCGCCGAACCGACAGAACAATCATGGCAACGGTGGCGCGATCATGACCGCAATCAGTGAAAGAATCACGCACAAGCTGACCGCGGCCTTTGCGCCACAGGCGCTCAGGGTCATCGATGAATCGCACCAGCATCAGGGCCATGGCGGCTGGCGCGAGGGCGGCGAGACTCATTTCAGGGTCGATATCGTGTCGGAAGCCTTCGTCGGCAAGAGCCGGCTGGAACGCCACCGCCTCGTCAACGCGGCTCTGGCACAGGAACTGGCCGACCGCGTCCACGCCCTGGCGATCGCGGCAAAGGCTCCGGGTGAGGCGTAAATCCCTCTAGCGCTTCGGCCGGGCCGGCGACAGCGCGTAGATCGCGACCGAGGCCAGCAGCAGCGCGGCGAAGGCCCAGTGCAGGTTGGCGAAGGTCTTGGCCGCATCGAGCCCGGCGGCACGCTGCTCGGCGATGAACCAGCCGGAGGCCGACTGAACCGCCGCCGCCCCGGCGATGAAGAGGAAGTTCACGAAGGTCATGCCGCGCCCGATCAGATGCTCGGGGAAGAACTGCCGCGCATGCGCCATCAGGATGGCGTAGGTGAAGCCCGCCGCACCGACGAGCGAGAACAGTGCGACCGCCGTCACATGCGATTGCTGCCCGCTCAGCGCCAGCGCGACGAAGCCGAGCACCGTCAGCAGCGTCCCCCAGGTGACGATCGCCTTGGCCCGGCCGGTCCGGCTTTCGAGCCAGCCATAGACGAAGGCGCCGGCGATCATCGCAGCCGCCATGATCGAGGCCGCATGGCCGGCCGCGACCGGATCGAAGCCATGGACCTGCGTCATGAACGGCCCGATCCAGAGCCCGCGCGCCGTGGCGACGATGGCATAGCCCGTGATGGTCAGGGGTGCGATCAGCCAGAGCGGCTTCAGGGCGAGAATGCTGGCGAGCCCCTGCAGCAGCCCCTCGTCGGGCGTGGCGGAAGCCGGTCGCGGCGGCGGGTCGCGCACCAGCGCCACTGCCAGCACGGTCGCGACGAGGAAGCCCACCGCCATCGCCATCATCGCGCCGCGCCAGCCGAAATGTCCGGCGGCGATGGCGAGTGGCGCGGCGCCCGCGATATTGCCGAGCGAGCCCAGCGCGATGAAGAGCGAGGTGAGCAGACCGAAGCGCTCCGGCGCGGCATTGCGCGCGAACAGGAACAGCGAGGACATGAACACCGGCGAGCAGCCGATGCCGATCAGCGCCATCGCGAAACCGGCGGTCGCGGCACTGCCGGCCTGTGTCAGCAGGAAGGCGCCGACGGTGCCAATCGCCATCGCGAAGGCTACGGTCCGGCGCGGCCCGAGCCGGTCCAGCGCCCAGCCGACCGGAAACTGCGCCAGCGCGAAGGCGATGAACCAGGCCGCACCCAGCAGGCCGAAGGCGGCCGGTCCGATGCCGAGATCGGCCATGACAGGCCCGGCGATCACGCTCAGGAAGGAGCGGTAGAAGATCGAAAGGACATAGGCCGGCAGCAGCGCAATGAAGACGATCACGTCGGGAGTTCCGCTTCTGCCGGCCGGTAGGCGGCTTACTTGATGCGCTCGAGCACGGAGACGTAGTTGGCGACCGCCGCTCCGCCCATGTTGAAGATGCCGCCAAGGCGCGGGCTGTCGAGCTGCATGCCCTCCGGTGCCTCGCCGGTGAGCTGCATGGCCGAGAGCACATGCATGGAGACGCCGGTCGCGCCGATCGGATGACCCTTGGCCTTGAGGCCGCCGGAGACGTTGACCGGCAGCTTGCCGTCCTTCTGCGTCCAGCCTTCCTTGATGGCCCGCGCCCCGTCGCCTTCCTTGGTCAGGCCCATCGCCTCGTATTCGATCAGCTCGGCAACGGTGAAGCAGTCATGCGTCTCGACGAAGGAGAGATCGTCGAGCGTGACGCCGGCATTGGCCAGCGCCTTCTTCCAGGCCAGCGCGCCGCCCTCGAATTTCAGGATGTCGCGCTTCGACATCGGCAGGAAATCCTGGACATGGGCCATGCCGCGGAAGCCGACGGCGCGGCGCATGCGCAGCGCCGTCTCCTCGTCGGCCAGCACCAGCGCGGCGGCGCCGTCCGAGACCAGCGAGCAGTCGGTCCGCTTCAGCGGGCCGGCGACATAGGGGTTCTTCTCGCTCTCCTCGCGGCAGAAGGCATAGCCGAGATCCTTGCGCATCTGCGCATAGGGGTTGGCGACGCCGTTCTTGTGGTTCTTCGCTGCGATCATCGCGAGCGCATCGGACTGGTCGCCATGACGCTGGAAATAAGCGGCCGCGATCTTGCCGAAGACGCCGGCGAAGCCGCCCTGAACCTCGCTGTCCTCCGGAAGGTAGGAAGCCTTGAGCAGGTTCTTGCCGATCTCGGGGCCAGGCGTCTTGGTCATCTGCTCGACGCCGACGACGAGCACGACCTTGGCGTCACCCGCCTTGATCGCGCGCACGCCCTGATGCACCGCGGCCGAGCCGGTGGCGCAGGCGTTTTCGACGCGGGTGGTCGGCTTGAAGCGCAGCGCCGGATCGGCCTGCAGCACCAGCGATGCCGTGAAGTCCTGGGCGGAGAAGCCGGCGTTGTAATGGCCGAGCACGATCTCGTCGACATCGTCGGCGGTGATGCCGGCATCGACAAGGGCCTCGACCGCCACCCGCACGATCAGGCTTTCGACGGTCTCGGCATCCTGCTTGCCGAACGGTGTATGGGCCCAGCCAACGATCGCAGCGCTCATGGCGAAATCTCCCTTACTGTGCAGTTACACGTTATTTTGTCAGCCCGGAGCCATCGGGCAAGCCGGTATCCGCGCATGGTGGCCGTGCACGGATCGGCTGGCGGGCTTCTGCCTCCAGAACTAGCCGGCCCGCCCGCTCATCGCAACGCCAGCGAGAGCAGCAGCCCGACCCCGCCGACGATCATCGCCATGCCCAGCATCTCGCGCCGACTGGTACCCTCGGCGAACAGCTTGCGCGAGGCGATCTGCGCCAGCGGCACCTCGATCAGCGCCAGCGTGCGGACATTGGCCGCCGTCGTCAGCGAGAAGCCGATGAACCAGAACTGCGAGGCAGCCGCGCCGAGAAAGCCGGCCGAGAGCGAGCGGCGCCAGCTCTTAAGACTGAGGACGAGCGCCTGCCGGTCGGCGGCGAGCATATAGATGACCAGCAGAAGCGTCTGGAGCCCGAGGCCGAGCACGAGAATGGTCGAGGCACGGATCAGGAATGAGCCCTCCGGCAGGGCCTGGATGCCGCCACGGAAGCCGATTGCCGACAACGCGAAGAAGGCGCCGGAGACGATGCCGAACACCGCCGGCCGCAGGCCGGCCCGGGTCAGCTTCTCGCCGGGCTTCCACGACACGACGATCACGCCTGCCGTCGCGATGGCGATCGCCAGGAACTTCATCGGCGTCAGCGCGTCGCCGAGCAGCAAGGCTCCGAACAGCGCGACCTGCACCGGCTCGGTCTTGGTATAGGCTGTGGTCACTGCGAAGGAGCGCTCGCGCATCGCCGCCAACATCAGCGCGGTGGCCGCGATCTGCGTCAGCGCGCCCCAGAGCGTGTAGCCGAGCGAAGCCATGCCGATCTCTGGCGGCAGGCGTTGCAGCCCGAGGCAGGCCAGCGCCAGGAACAACATGGCGAAGGGCAGGCCGAAGAGGAAGCGCACCTGCGTCGCGCCGACCACGCCGATGATGTCGGTCAGCGAGCGCTGCGCCAGATTGCGCGCGGTCTGCAGGAGCGAGGCGGCGATGGTCGCCGGTATCCAGAGAAGGCCGAAAGCCACGCGACAAAGCCTCGGAAAAGCTGAAGAACGTTCCGCTTGTGGACCGGCTGCCGCAGCTAGGCAAATCGCTCCGCAAGGGGTAGGTATGCATTCACGGGCGGGCGATTGTTGCGGCCGTCTCGAAATTGCCGCATGCGTCGCGTTGAACCCTGCGCCGTCGCTACCCGCAAGACGCTACCCGCCCGCTTCGAGCAAGACAGGTTCAGACCCGCCCGATGATCGCTTCCCGCCTCGCAGCCGCCCTCGCCCTCGGCGCCGTCCTGACGGGGCCGGCCCATGCCGGAACGAGCCTCGTCGTCGACGCCTCCAGCGGCGCCGTGCTCTCGAGCGAGAATGCGAACCAGGCCTGGCGCCCGGCCTCCACGACCAAGATGATGACGATCTATCTCGCGCTGAAGGCGGTGCGGGAAGGACGGCTCAGCCTTGAGACGGCGATTCCGGTCTCTAAGCTCGCCGCGAGCCAGCCGCGCGTGAAAGTTTATGCAAGGCCGGGCCAGGAGATCACGCTCGACAACGCCCTGCGCATCATGATGGTGAAATCGGCCAACGACATCGCCTATGTCGTGGCCGAGGGCGTCGGCGGCGATGTCCCGACCTTCGTCGCCATGATGAATGCGGAGGCGCAGCGCCTCGGCATGCGCGACACCCGCTTCGCCAATCCCAATGGCTGGGACCATCCCGACCAGCAGACCAGCGCCCGCGATCTCGCCGTACTCGCCATGGCGCTGATGCATGATTTCTCGCAGTACTCCGATTACTGGGGCACCTCGGCCGTGCAGCTCGGCAAGCAGGTGATGCAAAACACCAACGGACTGGTCGGGCGCTATTCCGGCGTCAGTGGCATGAAGACGGGCTTCACCTGCGCCTCCGGCTTCAACGTCGTCGCTACCGCAAGCCGCGGCGGGCGCACGCTGATCGCCGTCGTGCTCGGTTCGACCTCGGGCACCGACCGGACGGTGAGAGCAGCCCAGCTCCTCGACGAGGGCTTTGCCGCCTGGGGCGGCACCGGCTACAGCGTCGCCTCGATGCCGCCGAGCGGCACCCGCGCGCCCAATATCTGCGACGATGTCCGCCGTCGCGGCGGCGGCGTCGCTCTCGCGGATGATGCCGACATTTCCGGCCCGATCGCAGCCGGCATGTCCACCGGCGACGCCAATTCCCCCGATGGCGGGCGCTTCGCGATCTTCAACGCCCAGTCCGCCCCGCAATCGTCCGGCTCCGTCGCAACCCGCTCGCCGCGCGGGCGTGTCGTGCTCGGCCCTCGCGCCGAGGCCGTTCCGATGCAGGTCTCCTTCGGCCGTAGCTCCGGCTCGGCCTCGGCCCCGCTCGCGGCCAACGCCACGGCGCAGCCGAGTTCGCGCGTCGCGCGCGGCACCCCGACCATCGAGCCGGAAGCCCCGGTCGCCGCCGGCCTCGTCGTGCCCTCGACCCGCCGCACCGCCTCGAACAATGGCGCGATCCCGCGCGGCGCCACCGCCTTCGCGCCGGCGAGCGCGCCGGTCCAGCCCTCGACCGAGGCCTTCGAGGGTGGCCCGCTGCGCCTCCAGGGCTCGGTGCAGTCCGGTGCGGCCAATGCCGCGAGCCTGCGCCCGGGCGCAGCCGCAGGTATCAAACCAGCCACGCGCACTGCGAAGCCCGAGAAGGCCCAGGCCGCCAAGGTCCAACCGGCAAAGACCCAGCCGGCGAAGGCGCAGCCGCTCAAGACCCCGCCGGCTCGTACCCTGCCGGCGAAGCCCAAGCCATCCCAGGCTGCCGTGAAGCCGCCGGCGGCGAAGCCCGCTGCCGGAGCCAAGGCCAAGCCCGCCAACGACGCCTGAGGCCTGATTGGACCTGAGGAGCCCTGACCGGGACCGAACCGGCGAACGACAGGGCCTCGTCCTGGCGCTCGCCTCGGCCGCTGCTTTCGGCACCAATATCGTCAGCGCACAGATCGCCGGGCAGGCGGGTCTCAGCGGCCCGCTCCTCGTCTTCTACCGCGTGCTGCTGATGCTTGCGCTCGTCGGCGGCGTCGCGCTCGCCTGGCGCGGCTCCCTCGCCCTGAAGCGCGGCGAGCGGCAGCCCGTCCTGCTCTTCGGCCTGGCGACGGCGCTGGTCGGCATCGCCTATCTCTCCTCGGTCGCCTTCATTCCCGTCTCGGTCGCCGCGGTGGTGTTCTACACCTTCCCGGTCCTGATCGTGCTGGCCGAGCCCATCCTGACCCCGGCCCCGTTGCGGGCCGACAGGCTGGCGGGCGCACTCGCAGCCTTCCTCGGCATCGCCCTCGTCGTCGGCCCCGACCTGCACGGGCTCGATCCGCGCGGCCTCGCGCTCGCCATGCTCGCAAGCGTCAGTGCCGCCGCGCAATTCTTCGCCGCGGCGCGCTGCGCTGAGACGCCGACCCTGCCCAAGCTGTTCTGGTCGCATGTCGTCATCCTGCCGGTGACCGCGCTGGTGCTGCTCGCCACAGGCGGCTTCCTGCCGCCCCAGACCTTCCTGCTCGCGCCGATCGCAGTCGCCATCACCTATGGCGGCTATATCGTCGGCTTCCTCTTCCAGATCCTCGCGCTCGCCCGCATCGCGCCCGGCCCCGCCGGCCTCGCCTTCTGCGCCGAGCCGGTCTTCGCCGTCATCATCGCCGCCTTCGTGCTCGCCGAGCGGCTGGGCCCGCTGCAATATGCCGGCTGCGCCCTTGTCATCGCGGCCATCGCCACTAATGTAATACTAGAACAAACGAGGCGGAGCGTCGTGCCTGCCTAGATCGTCACGCGCCCTGCCGGGCGCGCAGAAGACGATCTTTCCCACTGATGGGACATCGGATTGACCCGATGTCCTCGAGGCTTTGCGACCCATGACCGGCGATCCCGCCCGCCCCCTCCCCGTCCCGCTCACCCTGCTCACCGGCTTCCTCGGCGCCGGCAAGACCACCTTGCTGAACCGCCTGCTGAAGGACCCGGCGCTGGCCGGGACGCTCGTGCTCGTCAACGAGTTCGGCGAGATCGGCCTCGACCATCTGATGATCGAGGGCGTCGAGGAGAATATGATCCTCCTCGAATCCGGCTGTCTGTGCTGCACCATCCGCGACGACCTCATCGTCACGCTGGAGGATTTGCTGCGCGGCCGCGACAACGGCCGCATCGCCCCCTTCTCGCGCCTCGTCATCGAGACGACCGGCCTCGCCGACCCCGCGCCGATCCTCAACGTCCTGATCAACCATCCTTATCTCGCCATGCGCTTCCGGCTCGACGGCGTCGTCACGCTGGTCGATGCCGTCAACGGCATGGCGACGCTTGACGCCCATGAAGAGGCCCGCCGACAGGTCGTCGCCGCCGACCGGCTGGTCCTGACCAAGGCCGAACTCGCCGCGCCGGATGATGTCGCCGCCCTGCGGCAGCGCCTCGACGGCCTCAATCCAGGCATCGCCATCCTGCCGCCGGACGCACCCGCCGCCGAGCTGATCGGCGCCGGCCTCTACGATCTCGCCAAGCAGCCGCAGGCGTTGCGCCTCTGGCTGGCCGAAGACGCGTTGCCTGGCCACCATCACCATGGGCACGATCACCACCACGGCGATCATCACCACCATCACGGGCACGATCACGCCCATGGCCAGGACCCGCATGACGTCAACCGTCACGACGCCTCGATCCGCGCCTTCGTCCTGGCTGCCGAGCAGCCGGTCGCCCGCACCACCTTCGAGCTGTTCTGGACCCTTCTGCGCTCGATCCACGGCCCGCGCCTGCTGCGGCTGAAGGGGTTGGTCGATATCGCCGGCGAACCCGGTCGCCCCCTGCTTGTCCATGCCGTCCAGCAGATCCTGCATCCGCCGATCCAGCTCGACGCCTGGCCGGATGCCGATCACCGCTCCCGCCTCGTCCTGATCGTCAGGGATATCGAGGAGGACACCGTCCGCAAGCTCTGGTCGGCCTTCCTCGGGCAGGCCGCCACGCAGCCCCAGACCGCCTGAGTACCGGCCCGTTTCTTGAACCTGACCCGGCGAGAGGCAAGGCACGCCAACCTGCCTTGCCGTTCCGGCACAGCAATGCGCCAGAACGATCCAGGAAGGGTGCGGGCAGATGAGCACGATCAGAGCTCTGGCGGCGACCGAAGGCAGCGCGACGGCAGCCATGCCGAACCTGCCACTGCCTCGCCCGGATGCAGCGATCTATAGCGAATTGCGCGCGCTCAGTGCCTGCGATGCCATCCGCCACGAATGGGCCGACCTCGCAAGCCGCGCGCTCGAGGCCAATCCCTGCCTCGAGCCGGGCTTCGCGCTTGCCGCCGCGCAGCACCTCATCTCCTTCCGCGATGCCGAATTGATGCTGCTCTGGCAGGGCGAGCCGAGCTCGGAACGGCGCCGGCTCGTCGGGCTCGTTCCTTGCCGGACGCGCCGCCATATCTTCGCGGCCGACACGCTGGAAGGTTTCGCCGATCCGCGCCTGCTGAACGGCACGCCGCTGCTCGACAGCACCTTCGCCGCCCCCGCGCTCGCCGCCTTCCTGCGCGACTGGCGCCGGTGCGGCCATGCCAGCGACGCCTTTTCCCTGTCGGGCATCGATCCTGCCGGCGCCTTTGCCACCACGCTCGCGCGCGTCGCCGACGGCCAGGGCGTGGCGGTCGGTTGGCAGCCCGTCCTTGGACGCCGGCTCGAGCTTCCGCCCACCGCCCGCATCGCCACCTCCGACGAAACCTTGCGGGACAAGGGCCGCCTGATCCTCGCCGAAGCCACGAACCAGGCCGACCGGCGCGACGCCGTCGAGATCCTGCTGGCGCTCGAAGCCTCCGGATCGCGCGGCAGGGCCGGCAAGGCGACGCTGCAGGACACCCGCGAGGTCGGCTTCCTGCGCAGCATGAGCCGCGATCTCGGCCGGCAGAAGCTCTGCCGCGTCGCCGTTCTGGTGCTGGACGACCGGCCGATCGCCGCCGCGCTCACGCTCGGAAAGGGCGCCTCCTGCTGGCTCTATCACGGCGTCGGCGACGAGGCCCATGCCGCGCTGGAGCCGCTGCCGATGCTGCTCGCCATGATGCGCAAGGCGCAGCCCTCGCGGCAGATCCTGCTGCCCGGCGGCCTGCCGCTCTTCGGCGCCCGTGAGGAGGCCTTCGGCACGATCCGCCTCACGCGACGCCGGGCGCAAGGCTCGCGTCGGCCGGTCGATCTTGCGGCCCGGATGCGCGAGAGGATCGTGCGCTCGCTGTTCAGGCCTCGGCCCGCAGCAGTCGACGGATGATCTTGCCGGTCGTCGTCAGCGGCAGCTCGTCGCGGAAGGCGATCTCGCGCGGATATTCATGGGCCGAAAGCCGCGCCCGCACGAAGCCCTGAAGCTCGGAGACCAGAGCCTGCGAGCCGCCATGGCCGGGCTTCAGCACGACGAAGGCCTTGACGATCTCGGTGCGCAGCGGATCGGGCTTGCCGACGGCCGCCGCCAACGCCACGGCCGGATGGCGCAGCAGGCAATCCTCGATCTCGCCGGGCCCGATGCGATAGCCCGATGAGGTGATCACGTCGTCGTCGCGGCCGATGAAGCGGACATAGCCCTCCTCGTCCTGCACGCCTTCGTCGCCGGTCGTCATCCAGTCGCCGACAAACTTGGCCGCCGTCGCCTCCGGGTTGCGCCAGTATTCCAGGAACATCACCGGATCGGGCCGACGCACGGCGATCTGCCCCTCCTCGCCGGCGGCGCAGATCGTGCCGTCCGGCCGGATGATCGCGACCTCATGGCCGGGCACCGCCCTGCCGATCGTGCCCGGGCGGCTGACACCGATCGCCGCGCTGGAGGCGAGCACGAGATTGCACTCGGTCTGGCCATAGGCCTCGTTGATCGTGAGTCCGAGCGCCTCGCGCCCCCATTCCAGCGTCTCCGCGCCGAGCGCCTCGCCCGCCGCCGCGACCGTGCGCAGGTTCAGGCGCCAGCGCCCCTGCGGGCTGCCGGCGCCGCGCATCATCCTGAGCGCCGTCGGCGGCACGAAGGCATTGCGGATGCCGAGATCCTGGATCAGCCGGTAGGCTTCTTCCGGCTCGAAGCGCGTCACTGGCCGCGCCACCACCGCGACGCCGAAATGCAGTGCCGGCAGCAGCATGTTGAGCAGCCCGCCCGCCCAGGCCCAGTCGGCCGGCGTCCAGGCGAGATCGCCCGGCCGCGGCATGAATTCATGCGGCATCTGCACGCCCGGCAAATGGCCGGGCAGAACGCGGTGGCCATGCAGCGCACCCTTCGGATTGCCTGTTGTCCCCGAGGTGTAGATCATCAGTGCCGGATCGTCCGGCGTGGTCTCAACCGGGGTGAAATCCGGGCTGCCTTCCGCCAGCAGCGCGTCCCACCCTTCCACCACGCCATCGGCACCGTCGGTCGAGATACGCAGAGCCAGCTCCGGCAGCGGCTGAGTGATCTGGCCGAGCTTCGCCAGCCCGCCGGCATTGGTCACGACGACCTTGGCGGCCGAGTCGGTCAGGCGATAGGCCAAGGCATCGACCCCGAACAAGGCCGCCAGCGGCACGGCGATCGCGCCGAGCTTGTAGGCGGCGAGATGCGCGGTCAGCACCGCCCGCCCCTGCGGCAGGAGGATGGCGATGCGGTCGCCCCGGCCGACGCCACGCGCGCGCAAGGCACTCGCCAGCCGGTTCGAATGCTCGCGCAGCCAGCCGAAGCTGACCGGGCTCACCTGCCAGTCCGTGGAGACCTCGATGATGGCCGGACGGTCAGGTGCGATAGCGGCCCAACGGTCGCAGACGTCGACGGCGATGTTGTAGCGATCCGGGATGCGCCAGCGGAAACTCTCGCGTAGCGCGGCATAATCGGGCAGGTCTGGCAGGATCAAAATCGACGTCCGGTGGGAGGCGCGGCACGATAGGCAGGCCGCCCCCCTCTGTCACCCGCATCTTGCGTATCATCTCCCAGCGTAACGATGCGCTCAGAACATGCGTTCGCTGGCCGGTGGAAGATAGGCGTCGGTAAAGGCATCGCCGGCCCGCACCTTGTCACGGAACGCGCCCGCCGAAGCGAGCTGGCCCAGCGCCTGCCCCCAGCGCTCGCTGTCGATCCCGCCAAGCCCGTGTGCGCGCACATAGGGCGTCAGCACATTCCGCTCGATCACCGCGGCGAGCTTGTCGCGTTCGACCTCGAGCTGAGCGCTTTCGTTACGGCGCAGGACCAGCTGCGCGCCGGCACCCGGATTGACGGCGGCGTCGCGGATGCCGCGCATGACGGCGCGCACCAGCCCGCGCACGGCATCGGGCTTGCTCGCGATCAGCTTGCCGGACACGATCACCGCGCTGCCATAGAGCAGCAATCCGTGCTCGGCCATTTCCATCAGCACGATGTCGTCGCCGGGCACGCCGCGCGCCCGGAGCGAGACGGCGGTGGAGGAGCCGAAGGCGAAGAGCGCGTCGATCTCGCCCGAGGCCAGCATCGGCTCGCGCACCGGCACGCCGATGGTCTCGATCCGGATCTTGCTGTCGTCGATCTTGTTGAGGCTCTTGAAGAGCGGCCATTGCGCAAAACTGGCATCGATGCTGGCCGTGCCGAGCTTGCGGCCTTCGAGGCTCGTCGGCGCGGTGGTGATCCCCCGGCTCTTGCGGCCGATCAGGGCGTATCCCGGCCGGTCATGCACGATCATCACCGCCGTGAGATCGGAACTCGGATTCTCGTCGCGGAAACGGATCAGCGCATTGATATCGCCGAAGCCGGCATCCTGCGTTCCCGACGCCAGCCTCTGGAGCATGGCACGCGCGCCATTGCCCGGCTCGATCACGACATCGAGCCCTTCGGCACCGAAATAGCCTTTGTCCTGCGCCGTCAGGAACGGCGCCGCCAGCGCATCGAAACGGCGGTCCAGCGCAAAGCGAACGGCGGTGTTTCCCTCGGCGCGAGCCACCCTGCCCCCGGCGAAACAGGCGGCCAAGCCCCCCATCGCCAGTTGTCCGAACCCGCGCCGACACGGCATTAGGGAACGAGAGGGCGAAGCGATCGGCATATCTAGCCTCCGGGCGCCTTGCTGGCTGGAACACGGCACATCCGTGCGTTCCGTCTTCCTGACATCATAAGATGTTGAAATGCCGTCAACATGACGGAAGTTCCATTACAAATTCGGGCTTCTTTCGATCTTGCCCTGCCCTGTCCCGATGCATTGCGCCAGCTTCGCAGCCGCGACGCCCCTGCACCTCCCACGAATGAAGGAGGAGCCGGGAAGCCCCTCCTTCATCGACGTCGCCGCGTGAAAACGCCGTCAGGCGGCGCGATAGCGCGCCAGCCAATGCGCGTAGGGCGCAGGCAAAGTCGCCCAGGCCGGGTTCTCGACGCCGAGGGCCTGCGCCGCCGCATAGGGCCAGTGCGGATCGGCCAGCAGCGGCCGGCCGAGCGTCACCAGATCGACCTTGCCTTCGCGGATCAACGCATCAGCCTGCTCGGGCTTGCTGATATACCAGCTCGTCGAAGCCGGTAGGCCGGTCTCGCGACGCACCCGCTCGGCGACTGGGCCCAGGAACGCCGGCCCCCACGGGATCTTCGCCTCGGTGGTCGAGAAGCCGACGCTGACATCGATGAAGTCGAGCCCCTCGGCCTTGAGGCGCTTCACCAGTTCGATCGACTCGGCGAGCGTCTCCTCGTCGCGCCCGTCATACTCGATCACGCCGAGCCGGGCGGAGAGCGGCCGGTTCTCGGGCCAGACCTTGCGGACGGCCGCCAGCGTCTCGATCAGGAAGCGGCTCCGGTTCTCGAAGCTGCCGCCATAGGCATCGTCGCGCTTGTTGGCATGCGGCGACAGGAAGCTCTGCGCGAGATAGCCATGGGCGAAATGCAGCTTCAGCCACTGGATGCCGATAGCGCGGGCGCGCTCGGCCGCGGCGACGAAATCGCCGCGCACGCGCTCGATATCCGTCGCGGTCATAGCACGCGGCACACGCCCGAGCCCGCCGCCATGCGCCACCGCCGACGGCGCGATCGTTTCCCAGCCGCGCTCGTCATTGGCCGGGATATGGTCGTCGCCTTCCCAGGGCAGGTTGGCGCTGGCCTTGCGCCCGGCATGGCCGATCTGGATGCCGGTGACGGCGCCGGCCTTGCGCATCTCGGCGACGATCGGTGCCAGCGCTTCCGCCTGCCCGTCATTCCACAGCCCGAGGCAGCCGGGGGTGATCCGGCCTTCTGGCGAGACACCGGTCGCCTCGATCACGACAAGGCCGGTGCCGCCGCGCGCGAGCCCGGCGAGATGCGCCCGGTGCCACTCGTTGGCGACGCCATCCTGCGCCATGTACTGACACATCGGCGAGGCGACGATGCGGTTGCGAAGGGTGACGCCCTTAAGGCTGAAAGGCTCGAACAGGCCAGGCATGATGCGGCTCCGCGCAGTGGATTTCTATATTTCGATAGTTCGATATTTTTCGAATTTTGGCAAGCTAAAAACCCTGTGATAGACTGCGTTCATGCGCCATGCCCGCCTGCCCGCCTCCGAAGAAATCGCGCTCGAAGACGTCTTCCACGCGCTGAGCGACCCGTTCCGGCTCGAAGTCGTGCGCCGGCTGGCGGTCGAGGGCGAGCAAAGCTGTCAGGCTCTCGAGGGCGACCGGCCGAAATCCAGCGTCTCCCACCATTTCCGCGTGCTGCGCGAGGCCGGGCTGATCCGCACCCGCAACGAAGGCGTGACCCGCATGAACGCCCTGCGTCGTGACGATATCGAGCAGCGCTTCCCCGGCCTGCTCGCCTGCGTCGTTCCCAAATCGAGCGAATGATCCGCGCCCGGTTCCGCTCAGCGAGCCGCCAGCCTATGCTCGCGCCATGAGCCTCCCCTACCGCCCCAATGTCGGCATCGCCCTGTTCAATGCGCAGGGCCACGTCTTCGCTGGCCGCTCGCACAGCGCCGGCCCCGAGATCGTCCTGCCCGGCTTCGACTGGCAGATGCCGCAGGGCGGCATAGACCCGGACGAGGACATCGTCGCCGCCGCCCGCCGCGAGCTGGAGGAGGAGACCGGCGTGACGCAGGCAGAGTTGCTTGCCGTGACCGACGCGTGGTGGAGCTACGACTTCCCGCCCTATGACGGGCCCTGGCACAAGCTCGCCGCCTTCCGCGGCCAGCGCCAGCGCTGGGTCGCTTTCCGCTTCACCGGCAGCGAGAGCGCGATGGATATCGGCAAGCCCAATGGCGACGAACCGCCGGAATTCAGCGAATGGCGCTGGTGCCTGCTCGCCGAGATGCCGGGCCTGGTCGTGCCGTTCAAGCGCCCGGTCTACCAGAAGGTGGCACAGGCCTTCGCCGCTTTCGCGGCGCCTTGATCGCACCGGTTGAGAAACGAAAAAGGGCCGCTCACGCGGCCCTTTTTGCATTCCGAAGCTCAGGCGCGAATTACGCCGCCTTACGCTGCTCGAAAACGTGCTTGAACTCCTGCAGCTGCACCAGCGTGTCCTGCAGGCGCTTCTTCTCGTCATCGTTATGCGAACCGGCGAGACGGGTCTCGGCGGTCAGGATTTCGGCATCGAGCACGGCGGTGTCGACGTCCTCGATGAAGCGGCCCTGCTCGGCCAGGATCGTCGTCGACGTCTGGTTGACCTCGACGAGGCCGCCATTGATGAAGAATTCCTTGCCGTTGCTCTCGGTCGTCTGGACGAAGACGATACCGGCCTTGAGCGTCGCGACGAGCGGCGCATGGCCTGCGAGCACGGTCATCTCGCCCTCGACCGAGGGAATGATGACACTGACGACATCGCCCGAGAACAGGATACGCTCCGGCGAGACGAGTTCGAACTTGAAGGTGGCCATCGCCTGTCTTTTCCTCCGACGTCACCCCGATCGCCGGACGACGCCGGGGGCCATGCCAGATGTGTCAACAATCCATGCCGGGCATGGTTCCGGGCGGCCGGAGCCGCCCGAAAGGAAGGATGCGCGAAGCTTACGCGGCCTCGGCGGCCAGGCGCTGCGCCTTCTCGACGGCTTCGTCGATCGAGCCGACCATGTAGAAGGCCGCTTCCGGCAGGTGGTCGTACTTGCCTTCCACCAGGCCCTTGAAGCCCTTGATCGTGTCCTCGAGCGGGACGAGCTTGCCGGGCGAGCCGGTGAAGACTTCCGCGACGAAGAACGGCTGCGACATGAAGCGCTCGATCTTGCGGGCGCGCGCCACGGTCAGCTTGTCGTCTTCCGAGAGCTCGTCCATGCCCAGGATCGCGATGATGTCCTGCAGCGACTTGTAGCGCTGGAGGGTCTGCTGCACCGCGGTGGCGACAGCGTAGTGCTCCTCGCCGACGATGTCGGCCGAGAGCATGCGCGAGGTGGAGTCGAGCGGGTCGACCGCCGGGTAGATGCCCTTTTCCGCGATCGAACGCGACAGCACGGTACGGGCGTCCAAGTGAGCGAACGAGGTCGCGGGCGCCGGGTCGGTCAGGTCGTCCGCGGGGACGTAGATCGCCTGCACCGAGGTGATCGAGCCCTTGTTCGTGGTGGTGATGCGCTCCTGCAGGTTGCCCATGTCGGTGGCGAGCGTCGGCTGATAGCCCACCGCCGACGGAATGCGGCCGAGCAGCGCGGACACTTCCGAGCCGGCCTGCGTGAAGCGGAAGATGTTGTCGACGAAGAACAGAACGTCCTGGCCCTTGTCGCGGAAGTCCTCGGCGATGGTCAGGCCGGCGAGAGCGACGCGCATGCGGGCGCCCGGGGGCTCGTTCATCTGGCCATAGACCAGGGCGCACTTGGAGCCAGCGGTCGAACCGTTGTTCTCCTTGGGGTTCTTGTTGACGTTGGACTCGATCATCTCGTGATAGAGATCGTTGCCCTCACGGGTGCGCTCGCCGACGCCGGCGAACACGGAGTAACCGCCGTGGGCCTTCGCGACGTTGTTGATCAGCTCCATGATCAGCACGGTCTTGCCGACGCCGGCGCCGCCGAACAGGCCGACCTTGCCGCCCTTGGCGTAAGGCGCCAGCAGGTCGACGACCTTGATGCCGGTGACGAGGATCTGGGCCTCGGTCGACTGCTCGGAATAGGCCGGAGCCGGCTGGTGGATGCCGCGGGTGGCGGAGGTCTTGATCGGGCCGGCCTCGTCGACCGGCTCGCCGATGACGTTCATGATGCGGCCGAGCGTCTCGTCGCCGACCGGAACCGCGATCGGGGCGCCGGTATCGGTGACCGACTGGCCACGGACCAGACCTTCGGTCGAGTCCATCGCGATGGTGCGGACGGTGTTCTCGCCGAGATGCTGGGCGACCTCGAGGACGAGGCGGTTGCCGAGATTGTCGGTCTCGAGCGCGTTCAGGATCTCCGGCAGGGCGCCGTCGAACTGCACGTCGACGACGGCGCCGATGACCTGGGCAACGCGGCCGGTGCCGGTGTTGGCGGGCTTCTCGGCGGTCTTCTTGGTGGTCTTGGTAGCGGCTTTGGCCATGGCGGAACCTCGGGACTAGCGCATTCGGATGTGACGGCAGCCGGCGGCTTGCGCCACCGGCGAAGATTAGGCGGTTAGAGCGCTTCCGCGCCGGAGATGATCTCGATCAGTTCCTTCGTGATCATCGCCTGGCGCGAGCGGTTGTAGATCTGCGTCTGCTTCTTGATCATCTCGCCGGCGTTGCGCGTGGCGGAGTCCATCGCAGACATGCGCGCGCCCTGTTCGGAAGCGGCATTCTCGAGCAGCCCGCGCAGAACCTGGACGGTCAGGTTGCGCGGCAGCAGCGCTTCCAGGATCTCGCTCTCGTCGGGCTCGTAATCGTAGACCGCGTCGGTCTGCTTCGTCCCTTCCGGAATCTCGGCCGGGATGATGCGCTGCGCGGTCGGGATCTGGGCGATCACCGAGCGGAAGCGCGAGAAGAACAGCGTCGCGACGTCGAACTCGCCATTGCCGAAGCGGGCCAGCACGTTCTGGGCGATCGCCTCGGCATTGACGAAGCCGACCTGCTTGAACTCGCGCAGGTCGATGAACTCGATGATATCCGCCGCGAACTGGCGACGCAGGATATCGTAGCCCTTCTTGCCGACGCAGATGATCTTGACCGTCTTGCCCTCGGCCTTCAGCGCGTTCGCCTTGTCGCGGGCGAGGCGCGCGATCGAGGAGTTGAAGGCGCCGCACAGGCCGCGCTCGGCGGTCAGCACCAGCAGCAGATGCACCTTGTCGGAACCCGTGCCGGCGATCAGGCGCGGGGCGCTCGAACCGGACACGCCGGAAGCGAGGTTCGACAGCACCGTCTCCATGCGCTCGGCATAGGGACGCGCGGCCTCGGCGGCCGTCTGCGCCCGGCGCAGCTTCGCAGCCGCGACCATCTGCATGGCCTTGGTGATCTTCTGCGTCGACTTCACCGAAGCGATGCGATTGCGTAGGTCCTTAAGGGACGGCATCCGATCTTGATCCCCTACTCGTCAGCCGCGGCAGGCGCGGCAACGAAGCAATCCAGAGAAGCAGCGCGGCGGAGCTCAGGGCTCGGCCGCGCCGATAATGATGATCAGGCGAAGGACTTCGCGTAGCCCGCGACGATGTCCTTGAGCTTGGCGGCGTTGGCGTCCGACAGATCCTTCGACGAGCCGATCTCGTTCAGCATGTCGGCATGCTTGCCGCGGACCAGCGCGAGCAGACCGTCCTCGAAGGCGCGAACCTTGCTGACCGGCAGCGCGTCGAGATAGCCGTTCACGCCGGCATAGATCACGACGACCTGCTCTTCCATCTTCAGCGGCGAGAACTGCGGCTGCTTCAGGAGCTCGGTCAGGCGGGCGCCGCGGTTGAGCAGGCGCTGCGTGACCGCGTCGAGGTCCGAACCGAACTGGGCGAAGGCGGCCATCTCGCGATACTGGGCGAGCTCACCCTTGATCTTGCCGGCGACCTTCTTGGTGGCCTTGGTCTGCGCCGAAGAGCCGACGCGCGACACCGAGAGGCCGACGTTCACCGCCGGGCGGATGCCCTGGTAGAACAGGTCCGTCTCCAGGAAGATCTGACCGTCGGTGATCGAGATCACGTTGGTCGGGATGTAGGCGGACACGTCGTTCGCCTGCGTCTCGATGACCGGCAGCGCCGTCAGCGAGCCGAGGCCGGCGTCCTCGCCCATCTTCGCCGCGCGCTCGAGCAGGCGGGAGTGGAGATAGAACACGTCGCCCGGATAGGCCTCGCGGCCCGGCGGGCGGCGCAGCAGCAGCGACATCTGGCGGTAGGCAACGGCCTGCTTGGAAAGGTCGTCATAGATGATGACGGCGTGCATGCCGTTATCGCGGAAGAACTCGCCCATCGAGCAGCCGGCGAACGGCGCCAGGAACTGCATCGGGGCCGGGTCGGAGGCGGTGGCCGCCACGACGATCGAGTACTCCAGCGCGCCGCGCTCCTCGAGCACCTTCACGAGCTGGGCGACGGTCGAACGCTTCTGGCCGACGGCGACGTAGACGCAGTAGAGCTTCTGGCTCTCGGGAGCGCCTTCGACGTTCAGCGGCTTCTGGTTCAGGATCGTGTCGAGCGCCACGGCGGTCTTGCCGGTCTGGCGGTCGCCGATGATCAGCTCGCGCTGGCCGCGGCCGATCGGGATCAGGGCGTCGACCGCCTTGAGGCCGGTCGCCATCGGCTCGTGCACCGACTTGCGCGGAATGATGCCGGGCGCCTTGACGTCGACGCGGGCGCGGGCCTTGGCCTTGATCGGGCCCTTGCCGTCGATCGGGTTGCCGAGAGCGTCGACGACGCGGCCGAGCAGCTCCTTGCCGACGGGAACGTCGACGATGGCGCCGGTGCGCTTGACCGTCTGGCCTTCCTTGATGTCGCGGTCGGAACCGAAGATCACGACGCCGACATTGTCGCTCTCGAGGTTGAGCGCCATGCCGCGCACGCCGGACTCGAACTCGACCATCTCACCGGCCTGGACCTTGTCGAGGCCGTAGACGCGGGCGATGCCGTCGCCGACGGAGAGAACCTGGCCGACTTCGGTCACCGAAGCTTCCGAGCCGAAGTTCGAAATCTGGGCCTTCAGGATGGCGGAGATTTCAGCGGGGCGGATGTCCATCAGCCGACCTCTTTCATGGCAAGACGAATTGAATTGAGTTTGGTTTTCAGCGACGCATCGACCATGCGGGAGCCCATCTTGACGATGAGCCCGCCGATCAGGGCCGGATCGATCTTGATGGATACGTCGACATCCTTGCCGGCGACGCCCTTCAGCGCCGCACGGATTTCGTCGACGCGCTTGGCCGTGGGCTCTTCGGCGACCGTCACCTCGGCGGAGACGATGCCCTTGGCCTCGGCGACCAGACGCTTGTAACCGGTGATCATGCCCGGCAGCGCGAAGAGGCGGCGCTTGCTGGCGACGAAGCCGATGAAATTGGCAGCGATGCCGGTGATGCCGGCCTTCTCGAGCACGGCCTTGATCGCCGCCACCTGCTCCTCGGCCGTGAAGGCCGGGCTCTGGATCAGGCGGTTCAGATCCTCGCTCTCGGCGAGCAGGCCGTTGAAGCTATCCAGAGCGGCCGCGACGGTGTCGATCGCACCCGCCTCCTCAGCCAGCTCGAACAAAGCGGTGGCATAGCGCTGAGCTACGCCCGACACCAATGTCCCCTGCGATCCGCCTTCAGCCACGCTTCCCGTCTCTCGTTTCAAGGGACCACACCAGCGACCTTCCTGACGAAGGTGGAGTGTATGCTCCCGACACTGCGAGTATCATAGGCGCAAAGCCGGCAAGACGACTTCGCGACCGAAATGTGGCGGTGCACTAGCATGCGGTTCCGGGCCGCGCAATCGCTGATTGCCCTTCATAAGCGGCGATTTTGCCGCGCCTTTCAGCTCTTCAAAGGAAGCTTTGCGGATCGACATCGACCGCGACCCGGACCGAGCCCTTGGGCCGGGGCGCCCGCTTCAGCCAGCCGCGCAGGTAATCCTGCAGATTGGTCTCGCGCGCCGTCTTGACGATCAGGCGCATGCGATGGCGCCCGCGCAGCACCGCCAGAGGCGCTTCCGCTGGCCCCAGCACCATGATTCCGTCGCTTGCCTCGGCACAGCGCGCCAGCGCCCTGGCATGGCTCTCGGCCTCGGCCTGACTGTTGGCGGAGACGATCAGCGCCGCCAGGCGCCCGAAGGGCGGCAGGCCCGCAGCCTCCCGCGAGGCCTCCTCTGCGGCATAAAACCGCTCCGGATCACCCGAGATCAACGCCTTGAGGACGGGATGCTCGGGGTCATGCGTCTGAAGCAGGGCGCGGCCGGGTTTCTCGCCCCGCCCTGCGCGGCCGGTAACCTGCCTGAGCGCCTGAAACGTCCGCTCCGCCGCGCGCGGATCGCCGGAGGTCAGGCCGAGATCGGCGTCGATCACGCCGACCAGCGTCATTCCCGGGAAATTATGGCCCTTGGCGACGAGCTGGGTGCCAATGACGATGTCGAATTCGCCGTCGGCCACGGCCATGAGCTCCGTCTTCAGCCTTTCCGTGCCGCCTGGAAAATCGCTGGAGAGCACGATCGAACGCGCCTGTGGAAAAAGCGTCGCGACCTCCTCGGCCAGCCGCTCCACGCCCGGTCCGCAGGCGACGAGGCTCTCAGGCTTGTGGCAGGCTGGGCATTCATGCGGCCGGCGCTCGACATGCCCGCAATGATGGCAGACCAGCGCCCGCCGGAAGCGATGATCGACCAGCCAGGCCGAGCAGTTCGGGCATTGGAAGCGATGGCCGCAATCCCGGCAGAGCGTCAGCGGCGCGTAGCCGCGCCGGTTGAGAAAGAGCAGCGACTGCTCCTTCGCCTCCAGATTGGCCTCGACCGCCTTGATCAGCGCGCCCGAGAGCCAGCGCCCGCGCTCCGGCTTGTCGCGGCGCAGATCGACGAGACCAAGCTGCGGCAACTCGCGCCCGCCAAAACGCTCCGGCAGCTTGAGATGGGCATAGCGCCCGCGCTCGGCATTGACCCGCGTCTCCAAGGACGGCGTCGCGGAAGCGAGAACCACCGGGGCGTTCTCGATGCGCCCCCGCACCACCGCCATGTCGCGCGCATGATAGGAGACGCCGTCCTCCTGCTTGTAGGCGCTCTCGTGCTCCTCATCGACGACGATGAGGCCGAGGTCGCTATAGGGCAGGAACAGCGCGGAGCGGGCACCGGCCACGACCTTCGCCTCGCCCGATGCGATCGCCGCCTGCAGGCGCTCGCGCTTGCGGCCGGTCACGGCCGAATGCCACAAGCCCGGCCTGACGCCGAAACGGGCCTCGAAACGGTCGATGAACTGCGCGGTCAGCGCGATTTCCGGCATCAGGATCAGGCTCTGGCGGCCGAGCCGGATCGCCTCGGCGACCGCCTCGAAATAGACTTCGGTCTTGCCGGAGCCGGTAACGCCTTCGAGCAGCGAGACGCCGAAGACCTTCGCCTGCACCGACTTGACCAGCGCCTGAGCGACCTCGCCCTGCCCTTCCGAAAGTTCCGGCACAGCATGGTCGGGATCGGGCAAAGCCGCGATCGCCTCGCGCGGCAGTGGCTCGACGATGAAGGTGCCGGCATCGACGAGGGAATCGATCACGGCCGCGCTGACCGATGCGGCTTCCGCGAGCGCCGATTTCGCGATCAGCAACCCGCCCTCGGCCGCTGCGATGGCACGCGCCCGTGCCGGGGTCATGCGGCCGGGCGGCGCTCCGGCAAGCCGGACGCCGAGCCTCAGTCGCTCCGGCGTATCGTCCGGTTGCCGGCGCAGCGCCAGCGCCAGCACCGAGCCCTTCGGCGCCAGCGTGTACCAGGCCACCCAGTCGACGAGCTTGCGCAGCGCCGGATCGAGCGGCGGCATGTCGTATTTCTCGGTGACCTTCTTGAGATTGCCGCCGCGTCCGCTGCCGACATCCCAGACCACGCCGACGGTCTCGCGCGGCCCCAGCGGCACCTGCACGATATCGCCCGGCTTCAGCACGAGCCCGGCCGGCACGGCATAACTATAGGCCTGGTCGAGCCCGAGCGGGATCAGCACGTCGACCGTGCCGGCCTGCTCCATCTCTTCCGAATCGTCGATCAGATCGAACTGCGCCATCGTCACAAATATTGCTGTGTCATCCCGGGCGACCGGAGGGAGACCCGGGATCCATGCCGGAACGGTTCAGGCATGGATCCCGGATCGGCGCCGCTGACGCGGCTTGTCCGGGATGACCGCGTGTTTCGCTCGCCAGTGTCTAGCATCGATTCGGCTGCTGTTAAGGCAGGAGCGCCATGCTCCCTGCATGACCGATTTCGAACCCTTCCGGCGCGACTGGCTTTCGCACCTCTCGGCCGAGCGGCGCCTCTCGCCGAAGACGCTCGAGGCTTATTCCCGCGATCTCGGCCAGTTCCACGCGTTCCTGACCGAACATCTCGGCGGCGCCCCCTCGCTTTCCGATATCGCCGCACTCAAGCCCGTCGACCTGCGCGCCTTCCTTGGCCAACGCCGCCGTGACAATGTCGGCAACCGCACGCTGATGCGTCAGCTCGCGGCGCTCCGCTCCTTCGCCCGCTTCGGCGAGCGCCAGGGCAGGCTCACCGCCGCCGCCTTCGCCGCAACGCGCGGCCCGCGCCTCGGCAAATCCCTGCCGCGCCCGCTCGAACCCTCGGCCGCCCGCGCCGTTACTCAGGCCGATACCCGTGCCGGCGAAGAGCGCGAGCAATGGATCCTCGCCCGCGACGCCGCCGTGCTCGGCCTGCTCTATGGCAGCGGCCTGCGCATCTCGGAGGCACTTTCGCTTGCCCGCACGCAGGCGCCGCTTCAGGCCGGCGACACGCTGACCGTCATCGGCAAGGGCAGCAAGACCCGGATGGTGCCGGTGCTCCCCGTCGTGATCACGGCGATCGCCGAATACCTCAAGCTCTGCCCCTGGCGTCTGCCGCCGGAAGGGCCGCTTTTCGTTGGAGCCAAGGGCGGGCCGCTCTCGCCGCGCATCATCCAGCTTACGGTCGAGGGCTTGCGCGGCGCGCTCGGCCTGCCGTCCTCGGCCACGCCGCATTCCCTGCGCCACTCCTTCGCGACGCATCTGCTCGGGCGCGGCGGCGATCTCCGCGCCATCCAGGAGCTGCTCGGCCACGCCTCGCTCTCGACGACGCAAATCTATACCCGCATCGACTCGGCCCGGCTGATGGCGGCCTATGACGCCGCCCATCCGCGCGCCGGGCGCTAGACCCGCATCGCCCTCTTGCTGCCCAAACGGAAAGCCTTAAACAGCGCCGCCACCATGGCCTTGCGAGGTGATTCGTGTCCGATTCCGTTGAAACGCCCCAGGGCGGCAACAAGCGCGTCGCGCTGCTGATCGCGCTGCTTGCGCTCACGCTCGCCTTCTCCGAGATCGGCGGCAAGAATGCCGAGCAGGAGGCCGTCGCCAAGAATATCGAGGCCTCCAATCTCTGGGCCTTCTTCCAGGCCAAGACGATCCGCGGCACGACCGTGCGCACCGCCGCCGAGGCGCTGGAAGTCGAGCTTGCCGGCGTCACCGACGAGGCCGCCCGGCAGCGCCTGACCAAGCGCATCGAGAGCTGGAAGCAGACCGTCGCGCGCTATGATTCCGAGCCGGAGACCAATGAAGGGCGCAAGGAGCTCGCCGCCCGCGCCAAGGCGGCCGAGGCGCAGCGCGACATCGCCGCCGCCCGCGACGACAAGTTCGACATCGCCTCAGGCCTGATCCAGATCGCGATCGTGATTTCATCCGCCGCGATCATCACCGGCGTCGGCCTCCTCGCCGCGACCGGTGGCCTGCTCGGCATCGCCGGCATCGCGCTGATGGCGCTCGCCCAGTTCGCGCCGACAGCCCTGTTCTGACGGCCTTACCGGCTGCGGCGCAGGCGCGGATCGACGGCATCGCGCAAGCCGTCACCGAGCAGATTGAAGCCCAGCACGGTCAGCGCGATAGCGGCGCCCGGAAAGATCGCGAGCCAGGGCTGCACCGCCATGAAGGTCTGTGCCTCGTTGAGCATCCGCCCCCAGGACGGGTTCGGCGGCTGCGTGCCGAGCCCGAGATAGGACAGCCCCGCCTCGGCCAGCACCGCGAGCGCGAACTGGATCGTCGCCTGCACCACCAGGATGCCGGCGATGTTGGGCAGGACATGGCGCAGCGTGATCTGCCGGTTGTTGAGCCCCGCCGCCCGCGCCGCCTGAATGAAGTCCTGCGCCCAGACCTGCAGGGCCGCGCCGCGCGCCAGACGCGCGAAATAGGGCAGGTTCAGAACGGCGATGGCGACGATCGCGTTGAGCATGCCGGGGCCGACGATCGCGGTCATCATGATCGCGGTCAGCACGGCCGGGAAGGCGTGCGTGAAATCGGCCGTGCGCATGATCGCATGGTCGAGAAGGCCGTCGCGCCGGACGGAAGCCGCGAGTCCCAACGCCGTCCCGACGACCATGCCGATGCCGACCGCGCCGAGCCCAACCGCGAGCGAATTGCGCGCGCCGACCATGATCATCGAGAAGACGTCGCGGCCGAACTGGTCGGTGCCGAACCAGTTCACGGCGGACGGCCCCTTCAGCCGGTTCAGGATCATCATCTGCGTCGGCTGGTAGGGCGTCCAGACATAGGAAACCAGCGCTGCCGCGATGACGAGCGCAGCCAGCACCACGCCGATCACAAAGGAAGGCGCAAGCCACCAGTGCCTCTTGCCGCCCGAAGCCTTGTCCTGAACCGCGCTCATGATTGCCTCAGGCGCGGGTCGATCAGCCCATAGAGCAGTTCGACCGCGAAATTGATCAGGATCGCCAGCCCCGCGAAGAGCATGACGAGGTCCTTGACCACGATCAGGTCGTGCTGGGCGATGGCCTGGAAGACGAGCCGCCCCAGCCCCGGCAGCGCGAAGACGTTCTCGATGATGATCGCGCCGGCGATCAGCACCGAGAATTGAAGGCCGAGGATGGTGACGACCGGGATCAGCGCGTTGCGCAGGGCGTGCCGGCGCATCGTCGTGCCCTCGCTCAGTCCCTTGGCGCGGGCGGTGCGGACGAAATCCTCCTGCAGCGTGTCGAGCATCGAGGAGCGCGTCACCCGCGCGATGATCGCGGCCTGCGGCAGGGCGAGCGCCAATGCCGGCATCAGGAGGGCTTTCAGCGACACGCCTATCCCCGCCTGCCAGCCCGGAAAACCGCCGGCCGGCAGCCAGCCGAGCCCGACCGCGAAGACGAGCACGAGCAAGAGGCCGAACCAGAAATTCGGGATCGCCAGCCCGGCCTGCGCGAAGGCCATCACGCCGGTATCGGCCAGCCGGCCATGGCGCGAGGCCGCGAGCATGCCGAGCGGAATGCCAATCGCCGTTGCCAAGGCGATCGCCATCAGCGCGAGCGGCAAGGTCACCGCCATGCGCTCGGTGATGAGCTGCAGCACCGGCACGCGATAGGTATAGCTCTGGCCGAGATCGCCGGTGACGAGTCCGCCGAGCCAGATGAAGAAGCGCAGCACCGCCGGCTTGTCGAGCCCCATCTCGGCCCGGAGCGCGGCGAGCGCCTCGGGCGCGGCATTGAGCCCGAGCGTCACCGCTGCCGGATCGCCCGGCAGGATTTCGAGCACGACGAAGATCACCAGCGCCGCCGCGAGCAGGGTCAGGCCCAGCGCGACGAGCCGGCGCAGGATGTAGCCGATCACACCCTGCCCCTACCCACCTTGTCATCCCGGACAAGCGGCGAAGCCGCGCCGATCCGGGATCCATGCCGGAGCGATTCCGAGAAAGGTTCAGGCATGGATCCCGGGTCTCCCTGCGGTCGCCCGGGATGACCCGGTTGAATCCATGAGGCTGGGTTCACCGCCAACGCAGTTCCGCCAGCGGCGTCACCGGCAGCGGCCAGTCGGTCCACATGCCCTCAAGCGCGGCATTCGCCACCGTGATCTTGGGCAGGATGAAGAGGAAGCCGTTGACCGCATCCTGAGCCAGCTTGCGCTGCGCCTGCTTGTAGAGTTCGTTGCGCTCGGCTTCCGGCAGCGTCACCGCGATCTTGGCGATCAGCGCCTTGAAGTCCGGGTCCTTGTACTGGAAGTAATAGCCGTCCCGCGCGTAGATATCGATGTCGAGCGGCTCGGTATGCGCGATGATGCTGAGGTCGTAATCCTTGTTGCGGAAGACGCGCTCCAGCCACTGCGGGAATTCCAGCGGCTCGATCGCCGCGTTGATGCCGACCTGCGAGAGCAGCGCCGCGACGATCTCGCCGGAGCGGCGGGCATAGGATGGCGGCGGCAACTTCAGCGTGCAGTTGAAGCCGTTCGGGAAGCCGGCCTCCTTGAGCAGCGCCTTGGCCTTGGCGGGGTCGTAAGGGTAGGTGCCCGTCAGGTCGACATAGGCCGGATGCAGCGGCGAGAAATGGCTGCCGATCAGATTGACGTCGAAACCGTAGACGCCGAGTGCGATGGTCTTGCGGTCGAGCGCATGGGCGATCGCCTGCCTCACCTTCAGATTGTCGAATGGTGGCTTGGCATTGTTGATGCCGAGCACCGTCTCGCCTTCGGTGCCGCCGATCGTGACCTTGAGCTTGGCATCGGCCTTGAGCTGCGGCACGGCCTCCGGCGCCGAGAGATTGGTATGGGCGTCGACGTCGCCCGCCCTGAGCGCCGCGACCTGCGCCTGCGGATCGGACATGAAGCGGAAAGTCGCCTTGGCCAGCGCCGGCTTCTCACCCCAATAGCTGTCGTTGCGGGCGAGTTCGAGCCGGTCGCCGCGGTTCCAGCGCACGAATTTGAACGGGCCGGTGCCGACCGGATTGGTCTTGTTGTTGGCGGCCGTCGCCGGCGCCACGATCACCGCATCGCCCCAGGCGAGGCCGAACAGGAAATTCGCCGTCGGCTGCTTGAGCTTGATCACCACGGTCGCCGGATCCGGCGTCGTGATCTCTGCGATCGGCGTAAAGAGCTGGCGCTGGGCGTTGGTGGAATCGGGTGCGACCGCGCGCTCGAACGAGAACTTCACCTGCTCGGCGGTGAAGGGTGTGTCGTCGTGGAACTTCGCGCCCTGCCGCAGCTTGAAGCGATAGGTGATATTGTCGTCGGCGATCTGCCAGCTCTCGGCAAGGCAGGGCTGCAGCTTGCCGGTCCGGTCGATCTTGACCAGGCCCTCGAAGATGTTCTGCAGCGTGACTTCGCGGATCGCCTGCGCGGCGCCGGAGGTCGGGTCCAGCGTCGGCGGTTCCAACGTCTGGGCGATGGTCACGCTGTCCTTTGCCTGGGCCAGCGCGACGACGGGAAGCTGCGCCGCCAGCGCTGCCAATCCCGCCCCCGCCAGGAGTTCACGCCGCGTCGTCATATCCATCGCTCCGATGCCGTTGCGGCGCGAGGATGACGCGGGAAACCCGGGAAACGCAAGCCCGCTTCCAACGCAATCCCCGTTGGGTAGGAAAGAGCTTCTGGCGCACTAGTATACCAGACGATTGACCCCTGCCTCAGCCGGCTCTAGAGATCGGTGCGACCGATGGAGATGCCCATGCTGCTGCACGACGATCGCCTCTTTCCCGCCGATCCGGTGACGCGCGGCATCGCGCGCCGGCTCTTCGCCACGGTCCGCGACCTGCCGATCATCTCGCCGCACGGCCACACCGATCCGCGCTGGTATGCCGAGGACAACGCCTTTCCCGATCCGGCGACCCTCTTCGTCAAGCCGGACCACTATATCTTCCGCATGCTCTATTCTCAGGGCGTCCGGCTGGAAGAGCTCGGCATCAACAGAAAGGATGGCGGGCCGGTCGAGACCGATCCACGCAAGATCTGGAAGCTCTTCGCCGACCATTGGCACCTGTTCCGGGGCACGCCGACGCGGCTCTGGTTCGAGCACGCCACCTCAAGCGTCTTCGGCATCAACGAGCGCCTGACGCCGGAGAATGCCGACAAGATCTACGATAAGATCGCCGCCAAGCTGGAAGAGCCGGAGCTTCGGCCCCGCGCCCTGTTCAAGCGCTTCAACATCGAGGCGATCAGCACGACCGAAGGCGCGCTCGACGATCTCCGCTGGCACGACATGGTCCGTGAGTCCGGCTGGGACGGCAAGGTCGTCACCGCCTACCGCCCCGACAGCGTCGTCGATCCGGAGTTCGAGGGCTTCGCCGACAATCTCGAAAAGTTCGGCGAGCTGACGGGCGAGGACATCGGTTCCTGGACCGGCTATCTCGCGGCCCATCGCAAGCGGCGCGCCTATTTCAAGGAACGTGGCGCCACCTCCTCCGATCATGGCCACGCCACGGCCCGCACCGCCAATCTCTCGCATGCGGACGCCGAAAAGCTCTACGCCAAGATCCTCAAGGGCAAGGTCTCGGCCAAGGACGCCGACCTGTTCCGCGGCCAGATGCTGACCGAGATGGCGAAGATGAGCCTCGACGACGAGCTGGTTCTCCAGATCCATCCGGGCTCCCACCGCAACCACAACGCAGCGCTGTTCGAGCATTTCGGCCGCGACATGGGCTGCGATATCCCGACGCAGACCAATTACGTGGAAGCGCTGAAGCCGCTGCTCGACGCTGTGGGCAACGAGCCGGGCCTCACCGTCATCGCCTTCACCCTCGACGAAACCGCCTATTCGCGCGAGCTCGCTCCGCTCGCAGGACACTACCCGGCGCTGCGGCTCGGGCCGGGCTGGTGGTTCCTCGATGCTCCCGAAGCGATGCTGCGCTTCCGCGAGCTGACGACCGAGACGGCGGGCTTCTACAACACCGTCGGCTTCAACGACGACACCCGCGCCTATCTCTCGATTCCCGCCCGTCACGACGTCGCCCGCCGGGTCGACTGCGCCTATCTCGCCAAGCTCGTTGCCGAGCACCGGCTGGAGGAGGATGAGGCGGCCGAGGTCGCCTATGACCTCGCCTATCGCCTCGCCAAGGAGGCCTACAAGCTGTGACCCGCCTCTCCGCTGCCACGCTCGCCGGCCTGCCGTCCTCGGTCCGCCGTCCGGCCTATGATCGCTCGGCCCTCAAGCCCGGCATCGTCCATCTCGGCCTCGGCGCCTTCGCCCGCGGCCACCTCGCCGAGTACACCGAGGATGCCCTGGAGAAATCCTTCGGCGCCTGGGGCATCGTCGGTGCCAGCCTCCAGCGCCCGGACCAACGCGACCGGCTGAAGCCGCAGGACGGACTCTATACCCTGCTCAAGCTCGCCCCGACCGGGCCGGAATTGCGCGTGATCGGCTCGGTGCTCGACGTGCTCGTCGCGCCCGAGAGCCCCTCGGCGCTCATCGCCCGGCTGGCAGCACCCGAGACCCGCATCGTCTCGCTCACCGTCACCGAGAAGGGCTATTGCCACGATCCCGCGACCGGCAGGCTCAAGGCCGATCATCCCGATATCATCCACGACCTCGCCAATCCGGAGGCACCGCGCTCGGCGGTAGGTATCCTCGTCGCCGGGCTGAAGGCGCGCCGCGATGCGGGCTTGGGCCCCTTCACCGCGCTCTGCTGCGACAACCTCCCCTCCAACGGCCATGTCCTGCGCGGTCTCGTCCGCGATTTCGCGGCGCTCACCGATGACAAGCTCGCCGCCTGGATCGAGGCCAATGGCGCCTTCCCGGCGACGATGGTCGACCGCATCGTGCCGGCCACGACCGACGCCGATATCGCCGAAGTCGCCCGGCTGATCGGTGTGGAGGATGCCGCCCCCGTCATCGGCGAGCCCTTCCGGCAATGGGCGATCGAGGATGTCTTCGCCAACGGCCGCCCGGATTGGCACGACGTCGGCGCCCAGATGGTCTCCGAGGTCGCGCCCTTCGAGTTCATGAAGCTGCGCATGCTCAACGGCGCCCATTCCTCGCTCGCCTATCTCGGCTATCTCGCCGGGCACGAAACGGTCGCCGAGGCCAGCGGCGATCCCGTCCTCGCCCGCTTCCTTGAGGGCCTTTGGGCCGAGATCATCCCGACCGTGCCGGCCCCGCAAGGCGTCGTGCTCTCGGATTATGCCAAGGCCCTGCTCATCCGCTTCCAGAATCCGGCGATCCGCCACCGCACCTGGCAGATCGCCATGGACGGTTCGCAGAAGCTGCCGCAGCGCCTGCTCGGCACGATCCGCGAGCGCCTGAAGGCCGGCGCCGGAATCGACCATCTCGCGCTCGGCGTCGCCGCCTGGATGCGCTACGTCACCGGCATCGACGAGAAGGGCGTTGCCATCGACGTCCGCGACCCGCTTGTCGCGGAGCTGAAGCGCCGCGCCGAGGCCGCCGGACGCGACGCCAAGGTCTTGGTCGAAGCCCTCACCGGCATCGAGGCGATCTTCGGGACCGACCTGCCTGGCGACCTTCGGTTTACAAAACCGGTGACCGCTCACCTTGCCTCGCTCCTCGACCGGGGCGCGAAGGCGACGGCAGCGAGCCTCGGCTGAACGTCTAGCGTCATGCTCGCCCTTGTGGCGAGCATCCACGTCTTGGACACGACCTTCGACCAGCGAAGACGTGGATGGTCGGGACAGGCCCGACCAAGACGTCGAGCATGGCCGCATGCGGGCGCAAAGCCCCCTTGATCCGCGTTCGCATCCCACGCCACATAGGCGCGATGCTTCGCGCGCTCACTCTTGCAGTCTCGCTCCTCATCGCCGCCACGGGCCTGGCGCAGGAGCTGCCGCGCATCGCCATCCCCAATCTCTGGGACCCGCGCATTCGGCTCGACCGACCGGAGCCCGGCCCGCCGCGCGTCGTGCGCTTCCTCGCCGATGACGATTATCCGCCCTTCCATTTCGCCGGGCCGGACGGGGCGTTGACCGGCTTCTCGGTCGAGCTCGCCCGCGCCGTTTGCGAGAAGCTGGCCTGGACCTGCACCATCCAGCCGCGTCGCTTCGATACGCTCGCCGACTCGCTGGCCGAGGGCCGCGGCGACGTGCTCGCCGCGGCGATGAACCTGACGCCGGCCCTGCGCGAGCGCTTCGCCGCGAGCCATCTCTATTTCCGAGCTCCGGCCCGCTTCATCACCACGCGCGGCAATGCCCGCGCCGCGCTTGACGGCACGGCTCTTCAGGGACGGCGCGTCGCGGTGGTCTCCGGCACGGCACATCAGGCCTTCCTCGAACGGCTCATGCCCTTCGTGCAGCGCCGCGAGAGCGCCAATCTGAATGCCGCGATCGCCGCGCTCCGCAGCGGTGAGGCGGAATATGTCTTCGGCGACGGGGGGGCCTTGTCGCTGGCGCTCGCCGGCAGCGGCGGCGAGTTCGCCTTCTCGGGAGGCCCCTATCTCGAAAGCCGCTATTTCGGCGAAGGCGTTGCCTTCCTGCTGCGCAAGGACGATCCCGCCCTGAAGCGCGCGATCGATTACGCGCTGCAGGGCCTCTGGGACGACGGGACCTATGCCCGCCTCTATCTGCGCTTCTTCCCGGTCAGCCCGTATTGACCGAACCACACCTTTGTCATTCCGGGGCGCGCCGCAGGCGTGAGCCCGGAACCCATGACTGGGTGCAACATCTGATGCCCGGTTGCCGATCGCTCACCCAGTCGTGGGTTCCGGGCTCTTCGCTACGCGAAGCCCCGGAATGACAAAGCGGGCTGATATCAGGGCGCGTTGCTGGCCAGCGCCTGCTTCGCCACCGCCGCGAGCCAGCCGGACGCCGCCGGCAGGATTTCGTCGTTGAAGTTGTAGCGATCATTGTGCAGGTCACCGCCATTCACCGACGGGCCATTGCCCATCCAGATATAGCAGCCGGGACGCTTCTCCAGGAAATAGGCGAAATCCTCGCCGGTCGTGCTGGCCTTCATGTCGCGCCGAACCGGCAGTCCGGCGGCCTCGCCAGCGGCGGCGGCCATGTCCTCTTCCGCCGGCGTGTTGATCGTGGCGACGCCATAGGTGAACTCGACCGCTGCCGTCATCTCGAAGGTCGCGGCGATGTTCTCGCCGATACCCTTGAGACGCGAGAGCAGGCGGTCACGCACAGCCGGCACGAAGGTGCGGAACGTGCCCTCGATGAAGACATTGGTCGGAATCTGGTTGGAGGCGAGCCCGCCATGGACCTGGCCGATCGAGACCACCGCCGATTCCATCGGGTCGACATTGCGTGAGACGATCGTCTGCAGCGCCACGATCAGATGCCCCATCGCCACGATCGGGTCATGGGTCTGCTCCGGCAGGGCCGCATGGCCGGCCTTGCCGGTCAGCGTGATCTTGAAGCGCCCGGGCTCGGACATCACCGGGCCGCGATGCACCGCGACGGTGCCGGCCGCGAGCCCCGGCCAGTTATGCAGCGCGAAGACGCGCTCCATCGGGAAGCGCTCCAGCACGCCGTCCTCGAGCATGGCGAGCGCGCCGCCCGTGCCTTCCTCCGCCGGCTGGAAGACGAACTGCACCGTGCCGCTCCAGCCGTCATCGGCCTTGAGCAGCGCCGCCGCGCCGAGCAGCGAGGTGGTGTGGCCGTCATGACCGCAGGCATGCATGACATTCGGCGTCTTGGACTTGTAGGGGAGATCGTTGACCTCCTGGATCGGCAGCGCGTCCATGTCGGCACGCAGGCCAACGGTCCGCTCGGAGGCGCCCTTCGTCAGCGTAGCGACCACACCGTAGCCGCCGACATTGGCGACGAAGGGCACGCCGAGCTCGGTCAGCTTCTCCTGCACGAAGGCACTGGTCATCTTCTCGTGGCGCCCGAGTTCGGGATGGGCGTGGAGATGTCGTCGCCAGGCGGTCAGCTTGTCGAGCAGGTCGCGGTCCAAGACGGGCATCCTTTCGAAAGGCGTGGTCAGATACGAAAGCGCCCAGACTACCCCGCACGGCGGGCACGACAACCGTCGAAAACAGAAGGCCGTCATTCCGGACAAGCCGCGTCAGCGGCGCCGATCCGGAATCCATCGTAGAGCACTGCCCCCTCCGATGGATTCCGGATCTTCGCTTCGCTCCGCCCGGAATGACGACAGAGTTTCATTGACTGTGCCCTTCGCAATCTGCGAAAGCCCAACGCCCGTTGCGATGTCCGCAACGCCGTAGACGCGGAGAGGATACCCGCCCAAATGCCCGCCTTCGACGCAGCCCTCGTTGACGCCGCCCAGCGTTCGGCCTCCTGGCCGTTCGAGGAGGCGCGCAAGCTCGTGGCCCGCATCGAGAAATCCGGCAAGAAATCGGTGATCTTCGAAACCGGCTATGGCCCCTCGGGCCTGCCGCATATCGGCACCTTCGGCGAGGTCGCGCGCACCTCGATGGTCCGCCACGCCTTCCAGGTGCTGACCGGCAACACTATCCCGACCCGGCTCGTCGCCTTCTCCGACGACATGGACGGCCTGCGCAAGGTGCCGGACAACGTGCCGAACAAGGAACTGCTCGCTGCCAACATCGGCAAGCCGCTGACCGAGGTGCCGGACCCGTTCGGCACGCATGACTCGTTCGGCCGTCACAACAACGCGCGGCTCTGCGCCTTCCTCGACAGCTTCGGCTTCGACTACGAGTTCAAGTCCTCGACCGACTCGTACCGTGCCGGCGAGTTCGACGCGACGCTGCTCAAGATGCTCGCCCGCTACGACGCCATGATGAAGATCATGCTGCCGACGCTGCGCGAGGAGCGGGCCGCGACCTATTCGCCCTTCCTGCCGATCCACCCGAAGACGCGCATCGTCATGCAGGTGCCGATCGACGAGGTCGATGTCGAGGCCGGCACCATCGCCTGGACCGATCCAGACACGAAGGAGCGCTTCGTCTCGCCAGTCACCGGCGGCCATGTGAAGCTACAGTGGAAGCCGGACTGGGCGATGCGCTGGGTCGCGCTCGGCATCGACTACGAGATGGCCGGCAAGGACCTGATCGACTCCGTCAAGGTCTCCTCGCAAATCGCGCGCGCGCTCGACGGCACGCCGCCGGAGGGCTTCAACTACGAGCTCTTCCTGGACGAGCAGGGCCAGAAGATCTCGAAGTCGAAGGGCAACGGCCTGACCATCGAGGACTGGCTGACCTATGGCCCGCCGGAGAGCCTGGCGCTCTACATGTTCCAGCGCCCGCGCGAGGCTAAAAAGCTCCACTTCGACGTGATCCCGCGCGCGGTCGACGAATACCTCCAGTTCCTCGGCGGCTACGAGAAGCAGGACTGGAAGAACCGCCTCGGCAACCCGGTCTGGCACATCCATGCCGGCAATCCTCCGGCGCCGGAGGTCATCGCCTCGGGCGAGGGCGACAACACGGTCCGTACGCAGGTCACCTTCGGCCTGCTGATGAACCTCGTGGCCGTCGCGAATTCCGAGGACAAGGCCGTGCTCTGGGGCTTCCTCCAGCGCTATGCGCCGGGCATGTCGCCGGAAACCCATCCGCGCCTCGACGCGCTGGTCGGCTACGCGATCGCCTATTTCCGCGATTTCGTGAAGCCGGCGAAAAACTATCGCCCGGCCGACGAGGTCGAGCGTGACGCCTTCACCAAGCTCGACGCCGCCTTGGCCGCGCTGCCGGCCGATCCGACGCCGGAGATGGTGCAGGACACGGCGCTGGACGTCGCCCGCGCCATCCCGCGCTACCAGAACCTCACCGCCAAGAACGCGACGCCGGAGCGTCCGGGCGTCTCCGGCGACTGGTGGAAGGCGATCTACCAGGTGATGTTCGGTGAGGATCAAGGCCCGCGCTTCGGCTCCTTCGCCGCGATCTACGGCCTGCCCAATACCCGCGCCCTGATCGCCAAGGCGCTGGCCGGTGATCTGGTCAAGGACCACGCCGCCTTCCTGGCGGCACGCAAAGCCGACTGACGAGCTGACGGAGCCTGCCATGACCATTCCCGACGACGCGCTCGCGGCGCTGGCGGAGGTGGTCGGCTCCGGCGGCCTGCGCAGCGGCGAGGCGATCCCCGCCCGCAACCGCAAGGATGCCTCCAGGACGAAAGAGCGCCTGCCGGCCCTCCTCGTCATGCCCAGGACAACCGAGGAGGTCGCCGCGGTGCTGGCGGTCTGCTCGCGGTTCTCGCTGCCCGTCGTCGTCCAGGGCGGCATGACGGGCCTGGCCGGCGGCGCCGCGCCGCAAGCCGGCGAGATCGCGCTCTCGCTCGAGAAGATGACCGGCGTCGAGGAGATCGACCCGGTGACGCGGACGATGACCGTGCTCGCCGGCACGCCGCTCGCGGTCGTGCAGGAGAACGCCGCCGCCGCCGGCTTCCTCTATGGCGTCGATCTCGGTGCGCGCGGGACCTGCACCATCGGCGGCAATGTCGCGACCAATGCCGGCGGCGTGCAGGTGCTGCGCTACGGCATGACGCGGCGCAATGTGCTCGGCCTCGAAGCGGTGATGGCCGACGGCCGCATCGTCAGCCATCTCAAGAAGGTGGTGAAGAACAATGCCGGCTATGACTGGACGCAGCTCTTCATCGGCAGCGAGGGTACGCTCGGCGTCGTCACCCGCGTGCTGCTCGCCCTGCAGCCGGCGGTGACCGGCACGCAGACCGCGCTCTGCGCCGCCGGCAGCGTCGCCAATGCGCTCGCGGCGCTCAACCGCCTCGAAGCCCGGCTCGGCGGCGGCCTGCTCGCCTTCGAGGCGATGTGGTCGGAATACATGACGGCCGCCATTGAAAAAGTTGGCCTGCCCGCTCCTTTTGCCGAGCAGCCGGAAGTCGTGCTCGTCATCGAGGCCGCGATGGGTCCGGGTAGCGCGGGCGAGGAAACCTTCGCGGAAGCGCTTGCCGAGCTGGCGGAGGAAGGCCTGCTGGACGATGCCCTGATCGCGCAATCAGGCCGCGACCGGCAGCGCTTCTGGGCCTATCGCGAGGCGAATTACGAGTTCTACCGCGAGCTGCCGACCGGCGTGCATTTCGACGTCAGCATCCCCCTGGGCGCGATGGCGGATGCGATCGCCTTGCTGCGCCAACGGGTCAAGGCCCGCAGCAACACGGCCATTCCCATCGTCTTCGGCCATCTCGCCGACAGCAACCTGCATCTCTCGATCCACGACCAGACGGGGGATCTCTCCGGCTTTGCAGACATCGTCTACGAGCTGGTCCGCGAGAAGCAGGGCAGCATCTCCGCCGAACACGGCGTCGGCGTGCTGAAGCGGCCCTATCTCGGCATGAGTCGCTCGGATGCAGAGCTCGCGCTGATGACGACGCTGAAGCGGACGCTCGACCCCGGCAACATCCTCAATCGCGGGCGCATCCTGCCGGCTTGAGCTATGGCGCCGAGCCGTTGGCTCTGCCAGACTCACGCGCCGTGAAGGATCGGGGCGCGGAGCATGATCGACGAGATGACGCCTGACCAAGCCATCGAACGTGCGATCCGCGCGCGCCGCGCCATCCGCGCCTTCCGGCCCGATCCGGTCGAGCCCGCTCTCGTCCGCCGCCTGATCGATCTCGCCGCGCAGGCGCCCTCGGGCACCAACATGCAGCCCTGGAAACTCCGGGTGATCGGCCCTCAGTCGCGGGCGCGGCTGGAGACGGCGCTGCTCGCAGCGCTCGATGCCGGCGGGCGCCCCGGCGTCGAGGAATACCGCTACTATCCCGCGCAGTTCCGCGAGCCCTATCTGGCGCGCCGCCGCAAGGTCGGCTGGGACCTCTACAGCCTGCTCGGCGTGGTCAAGGGCGATACCGAGGGCATGAAGCGCCAGACGGCCGCGAACCTGCGATTCTTCGATGCGCCGGTCGCGCTGATGCTGACCATCGACCGCGATCTGGAGATCGGTTCCTGGCTCGATCTCGGCATGTTCATCCAGACCCTGCTGATCGCCGCCCAGGGCCATGGCCTCGATTCCTGCCCGCAGGCGATCTTCGCGCAGTTCCACCCGATCGTGCGGCGCGAGCTCGCAATCCCCGAGGACGAGGTCGTGGTCTGTGGCATCGCCATCGGCAAGGCCGATCCCGATGCCCCGGCCAACCGCCTCGTGCCCGAGCGCGAGCCGGTCGAGGGCTTCACGACCTGGCTGGATTGAGGGAAGGCAGGAAGCGCCAGCCATGACCGGGCTTTCCCTTGTCGGAACCACGCTTGTCATTCCGGGGCTTCGCACAGCGAAGAACCCGGAACCCACGACGGGGTTAAACCGTCGACGCCTGACAGCCAACCGCTCACCCAGTCGTGGGTTCCGGGTTCACGCCTGCGGCGTGCCCCGGAATGACAGTGGTCGTGCCAAGTCGCTGCGATCAGGCGGTAACAGCGCCTAGGCGCCCGTCTGCGCCGCTGTATACTTCCGGAACAGCTTCACCGCCGGCCCGACCAGCCAGTGCATCGCGACGATGGTGAGGCCGCCGACGATCACCCCGAACACGGCTGCGAGCGCCGCCCCGGCCAGCCATTCGCCGGCACCGACCAGTGCTGCCGGCAAAGCGCGCCCTGCCGCGACCGCGAGGTCATGGACGCCATGCCCGAGACCGCTGAGGCCATATTCTTCCAGCCCGTGGATGATGATGCCGCCGCCGACCCAGAGCATCGCGGCCGTGCCGACCACGCCGAGCAGATTGAGGAAATGCGGCATGGCGACGACGAGGCCACGTCCGAAAGGCTGCGTCAGCCACGAAAGCGCACGGTCGAGCGCCCCCGCCTCGCCCGGCTCCAACCGCCGCAGGCCGAACAGGCTCGCCGCTGGCCGCCGGTTCGCGGCGAGCGCCATGCCGGCATCGTCGGCCTTCACGATCAGCGCGACGACGCCATAGACCGCGACGGTGATGCCGATGCCGACGATCGCGAGCACCGCCGCCTTCATCCGGAAGGACTGGTCGGCAACGCCTGCCAGCGTGATCGCCATGATCTCGGCCGACAGGATGAAATCCGTCTTCACCGCACCAGCGATCTTCTGCTGCTCGAGCGCGGTCGGATCGCCAACCGCCTCACCGGCCTTGCCTTCGCCATGGGCGCCATGCGGCAAGACCAGTTCGAGAAGCTTCTCGGCGCCTTCGAAGCAGAGGAAGACGCCGCCCGCCATCAGGAGCGGCGTGATCGCCCAGGGCGCGATCAGCGCAAGGATCAGCGCGCCCGGCAGCAGGATGAGGAGCTTGTTGCGCAGCGACCCCAGCGCGATCCGCCAGATAATCGGCAGTTCGCGGGCCGCCGTGAAACCGACGGCATAGCGCGGCGTCACCGCCGCGTCGTCGATGACGACGCCCGCAGCTTTCGTCCCGGCCTTGCCGGCCTGCGCCACGACATCGTCGACGGAGGACGCCGCGATCTTGGCGATGCCGGCAACGTCGTCCAGCAGCGCGAACAAACCCGAAGCCAAGCGGCTCCCTCCCTATGACTTCGCTGCAACCAAACTAGCTTGCGCTGCGTGAAAAGGGAAAGGCGCCGTCATTCCGGACAAGCCGCAACAGCGGCGCCGATCCGGAATCCATCGAAGGGAGCCGCGCCCCAATGATGGATTCCGGGTCTCCGCTTCGCTCCGCCCGGAATGACGCGTGGGGATGGGGCTTCCTCTACCCTTTCAGGCTGGCGAAACCCTTGCCCTCAGTCGCGAGACGCCTGAGTAGCGGCGCCGGCTCCAGCGCCTTGTCGCCGCTCTCGGCAGCCTGCGCCTCCAGCCGCTTCACGATGACGTCGAGCCCGACACTGTCGGCCCAGAACATCGGCCCGCCGCGCCAGGCCGGCCAGTTATAGCCGTTGATCCAGACGATATCGATGTCGCCCGGCCGCGCCGCGATACCCTCTTCCAGGATGCGCGCGCCCTCATTGACCATCGGGTCGAGCAGTCGGGCGAGGATGTCCTCCTGCGTGAAGCTGCGCCGTGCCACGCCCTGCTCGGCCGAGATACGGGCGATCAGCGCCTCGACCTCGGGGCAGCGCTGTCCGGCGCGCGCGCCCTGCGGATAGAGATAGTAGCCGCGCCCGGTCTTCTGGCCGAACCAGCCGGCCTCGCAGACCGCATCGGCCACGGCGGCCTTGAGGCCGCGTGCCTTGCGCGAGCGCCAGCCGATATCGTTGCCGGCGAGATCGGCCATGGCGAAGGGACCCATCTTGAAGCCGAAGCCGACCAGCGCAGCATCGACCTCATGCGGCAACGCGCCAGCGACCAGCAAGCGCTCGGCAGCGCGGGTGCGCTGCTCCAGCATGCGGTTGCCGACGAACCCGAAGCCGTTGCCGACCACGACCGGAACCTTGCCGAGCTTCCGACCGAGCGCGACGGCGGTCGCAATCGCATCGTCGGCCGCCCCCTTCGGGCGAACGATCTCCAAGAGCTTCATGACATTGGCCGGGCTGAAGAAATGCATGCCGATCACGTCCTGCGGGCGCTTCGTCGCCGCCGCGATCGTGGGCACGTCGAGATAGGAGGTGTTGCTGGCAAGGATCGCGCCGGGCTTCGCCACCTTGTCGAGCTCGCCGAAGATCTGCTGCTTGACGCCCATTTCCTCGAACGCCGCCTCGACGACGATATCGGCTCCCGTTGCAGCCGCGAGGCCGACCGCCGGCTTGATCAGCGCCATGCGGCCGGCCTTGGCCTCCGGCGTCAGGGACCCCCTGGAAACCGAGATATCGTAGATCGCGCCGATGCGGTTGATGCCGTTGTCGAGCGCAGCCTTGGCCGTCTCGATCAGGGTCACCGGGATGCCGGCATTGGCAAAGCACATCGCGATGCCGCCGCCCATCGTGCCGGCGCCGATCACGGCGGCGCTGGCGATCTCGTGCGGCTTCACCTCGGGCCCGATACCCGGCACCTTCGCAATCTCGCGCTCGGCGAAGAAGACATGGCGCAGCGCCTTCGAGCGCTCATCGACGAGCAGCGACAGGAAGAGCTTGCGCTCGACCGCCGCGCCCTCCGCGAAAGGCAGCGTAAAGCTTGCGCGCACGGCCTCGACCAGCGCCGGCACGTTCGGCATGCCCTCGGCCTTCTTCACGGCCTCCTTGGCCAAGGCCTCGAAAGCGTCGCGATCGGTATCGGTCAATTCGCCGGTGGCCTCGCTCGTGACCGGGCGGCGCCCTTCCGCGGCCATCCCTTCGGCCAGCCGGATCGCGGCGGCCACGAGATCGCTGGAGACGACCTCGTCGAGGAGCCCGTATTCGAGTGCTTTGCCGGCCGAAATCGGCTCGCCCGAGAGCATCATCGGGAAGGCCTTGGCCGCCCCGATCAGACGCGGCAGGCGCTGGGTGCCGCCAGCGCCGGGTATGAGCCCGAGCTTGATCTCGGGCAGGCCGAGCTTCGCCGCCGGCAGCGCGACGCGCCCGTGGCAGGCGAGCGCGACCTCCAGCCCGCCGCCCAGCGCCACGCCCTGGATCGCCGCGACGACCGGCTTGTTCGAGCCCTCGATCGCGTCGAGCACATCCGGCAGGTTGGGCGGGGCCGGCGGCTTGCCGAACTCGCTGATATCGGCGCCCGCGATGAAGGCCTTGCCGGCGGAGGCGATCACGATCGCGACCACGGCAGCATCGGCATTGGCCTGCTTGATAGCGCTCGCCAGCCCTTCGCGGACGGCGGCGCCCAGCGCATTCACTGGCGGATTGTCGATGGTGGCGATCGCGACCTTGCCGCGCACCTCGAGCTGAACCTTCGTCATCGACGTCTCCGCAATCCCTGTCCTGCGCCCGACTCGCAAGCCAAGGCAGTGAAGGCGCTATAGCATCGGACCGAAAAGTGGATTCCACTTTTCGGAAAAATCCGGTGCGATGCCAAATTGATAGATCATCGTTATCGCGTCCAGCAGGACGCGCGATGATCTCGGCAGGCAAGGGAGAATCCGGCCCGCGCGATGTCAAGCGCCAGGCGGCAACGAAAGGCGCATCCGGCCTCGCTTGACCCCCGGCGAAGGCGCATGCGATCCCGGCACGGCAATCAGGGAGCGGACCGATGAGCGAAGTGCTGAGCGAAACCGTCGCGGCCGGCGTGGTGCAGATCACCATGAACCGGCCGGAGCGCAAGAACGCACTCGACCGCGCGAGCTATGCCGGCTTGATCGCCGCGATCGCCGCCGCCGAGGCCGACGCCTCGATCCGCGCGATCCTGCTGACGGGCGCCGGCGGCACCTTCACCAGCGGCAACGACATCAAGGATTTCGCCATGGCCGCCGCGGCGGGCGAAGGCCCGCGCGTCGCCATCGATTTTCTCGAGGCGATCTCGACCGCGAGGAAGCCGATCGTCGCGGCGGTCGAGGGCTTCGCGGTCGGCATCGGCACGACGATGCTGCTGCATTGCGACCTCGCCTTCGCCGCCCGCTCGGCGACCTTCCGCCTGCCCTTCGTCACGCTCGGTCTCTGCCCCGAAGGCGGATCGAGCTATCTGCTGCCGCTCGTCGCCGGCTCGAAAAAGGCGGCGGAACTGCTGATGCTGGGCGAGGCCTTCAATGCCGAGACCGCTGCCGCAGCCGGCCTCGTCAACGCCGTCGCCGAGGACGGCACGGCGCTGGAAGCCGGCCTCGCCAAGGCGAAGGCGCTTGCCGCGCTGCCGCCGGAATCGCTCGCCCTGACCAAGATGCTGCTGAAGCTTGGCTCGGCCCAGGCCGTGGCCGAGACCATCGCGACCGAAGCCCGCCATTTCGGCGAGCGCCTGAAGTCGCCGGAGGCGATGGCCGCCTTCATGGCCTTCCTGAAGAAATGAGGTGTGGCGGCCCTCAGGCCGCCACCACCCGGCGCCGGCTCTTCAGCCAGTCGCGCGTCCAGGCGAAGACCGGCCAGAGCAGCGCCGCGAAGGTCATCGCCGCCAGCACGGACGAGACCGGCCGGTCGAAGAAGGGCAGCACCGATCCGTCGGACTTGATCAGCGAGGTCACGAAATTCTGCTCCACCATCGTGCCCATGACGATGCCGAGTACCATTGCCGCGACCGGATAGCCGTTTTTCTCCATCACGAAGCCGAACACGCCGAAGAAGGCGACGCACCAGACCGCGAACAGGTTGTTGCCTGCCGTGGCGAAGGCACCGACCGCGCAGAAGATCATGATCACCGGCATCACCGCCGAGCGCGGCGCCCCGACGACCTTGCTCGCCAGCCGGATCATGATGATGCCGAAGGGGATCATGATGATGTTGCCGAGGATGAAGATAATGTAGAGCGCGTACATGCTCTCGGCCTGGCTGGTGAACAGCGTCGGCCCGGGGTTCAGCCCCTTCATGTAGAGCACGCCGATGGCGATCGCGGTGATCGTGTCGCCGGGAATGCCGAAGAGCAGCGCCGGCACCCAGCCCGAGGCGAGCGAGGCGTTGTTGGAGGCGCCGGCCTCGATCAAGCCTTCCGGATGGCCTGTGCCGAACTTCTCCGGCGTCTTCGAGAAGCGCTTGGCCATGGCATAGCTGACCCAGGCCGCCATGTCGGCACCGGCGCCGGGCAATACGCCGATGATGATGCCGACGATGTTCCCGCGCGTCTGCTGCTTGGGATACTCCTTGGTGAGCTTCCACTGCCCCTTGAGGATCGAGCCGAGCTTGCGGTTCTCGATCTTCGGCGGGTCGCGTTCGGTCAGGGAGCGCATCACCTCGGCCAGCGCGAAGACGCCGACCAGCGCCGGGATGACCTCGATGCCGCCCAGCAGGTTGGTCGAGCCGAAGGTGAAGCGCGGCACGCCGCCGGGATTGTCGATGCCGATGCAGGTGATCAGCAGGCCGAGCAGCATCGCCGCGATCGCCTTGATCGGCGAGGAGCGCGCCACCAGTGTCGAGCACATCAGGCCGAGCATCGCGAGCCAGAAATTCTCGTAGGTCGAGAAGGACAAGGCCATCTCTGCGAGCAGCGGCGCGATCAGCATCAGCGACAGCGTGCCGGCGATGCCGCCCAGCGCCGAGAACCACAGGCAGATGCCGAGCGCCGTCTCCGCCTGGCCCTTGCGCGTCATCGCATAGGCTTCGTCGGTATAGGCGGCCGAGGCCGGCGTGCCGGGGATGCGCAGGAGGCAGCCCGGAATGTCGCCGGAGAAGATCGCCATGGCGGAAGCCGTGATGATCGTCGCGATCGCTGCGATCGGCGAGAGGTAGAAGGTGACCGGCACGAGCAGCGCCGTCGCCATGGTGGCGGAAAGGCCGGGCAGCGCGCCGACCGTCAGCCCGTAAAACGCGGACGCCACAATGGCGATCATCACGTCGAATTGGAAAACCAGCCCGAAGGCCTTGATGACGGTATCCATCGTCAGGCCTCGCTCACCAGGGGAAGGGCAGCATGCCGCCGGGCAAAGGCACGCGCAGCAGCTTCAGGAAGATCAGGTTGATCATGAAGGGCGCGATGATCGCCAGCGGCACCGCAAGCTTCGGCTTCGCGCCGAAGGCGAGGCTGCAGAGCAGCACCATGATCGCCGTCGTCGGCAGGAAGCCCAGCGTCTCCGAAACCATCGCGTAGAAGGCGAGCAGAGCTGGCGGCAGCAGGGCCAGCCAGTTGCGCCAGGCCGGTACCGGCGCGAGTTCCTCCGGCGTCGCATGGCTCGCGACATCGGCCTCGGCGACCTCCTCGAAATGGCGGCCGATCCCGAAGACGATCAGGCCGCCGCAGAGCGCAAGCCCGGCGCCGACGACCATCGGAAAGGCGGAAGGGCCGACCTGCTGACCGGGCACCGGCGGCAGTTTCGAGCCGTAGAAGAAAGCGACGGCTCCAAGCGCGGCAATCGCTGAGCCGGTAATGCGGTCGGATAGTTGCAAGGGCGCAACCTCCCTGAACGATCAGATCATGACGAGACGAAAACGCCGGGAGCTTTCTGCTCCCGGCGCTCGGCGTTTCCGGCCGTTCAGCCCTTGGCGAGGCCTGCCGCCTTCATGGCGGAGGCCATGGAGGTGTCGCTCGCCGCCATGAAGTCGGCGAAGCCCTTGCCGTCTGCGAACTTCATGCCGAAGCCGCGGGAATTCATGAAGTCCTGGTAGTCCTTCGAATCGAAAGCCTTCTTCAGCGCCGCCGTCAGCTTGGCCGCGATCTCGGGCGGCAGGCCCTTCGGCGCGCCGATGCCGCGCCAGGCACCGATCGAGTAGTTGATGCCGAGCGTCTCGTTGAGCGTCGGCACGTCCTTGAACTGCGGGTTGCGCGCGCTCGCCATGATCGCCAGCGACTTGGCCTTGCCCGCGTCGATCATCGCCCGCGCCTCGGGCACCGAGCAGGTCACGATATCGATGCCACCGGCCGCCAGATCCTGCATGCCGGGCGCCGCGCCGTTCGACGGCACCCAGGCGACATGATCGGGCTTCAGGCCCATCGCCACGAGCCAGCCGATGAGGGCGAGATGCCAGATGCCGCCCTGGCCGGTGCCGGACGCCTTGAGCTTGCCGGGAGGTGCGGCCTTGATCGCATCGGCCAGCGCCTTGATGTCCTTGTAGGGGCCGGCGGTCGAAACCTGCACGCCCGGAGGGTCCTCGTTCATCAGCGCGAGCGAGGTATAGCTCGTCGACTTCAGGTCGGTCAGGCCCTGATGATGCATCATGGCGATCTCGACCGTCAGCATGCCGATATTGTAGCCGTCCGGCGCGGCCGTCGCGATGGCCGAATGGCCGACCACGCCGGAACCGCCGGTGCGGTTGACGACATTGACCGGCTGGCCGAGGTCCTTTTCCAGGAGCTGCGCCACGATGCGCGCGGTCGCATCGGTACCACCGCCCGCGCCCCATGGGCAGACCATGGTGATCGGTCGCGAGGGGTAGTTCGCCTGCGCGATGGCAGGTGCCGCGATCAGGCTCGCGCCGGCTGCGGCCGCGCCCTTGAGCACAGTTCGTCTGTCGATGAAATCGGTCATTCCCCAGTTCCTCCCGTTAAATCGATTTAGTGTCCGGGCGCTCCTCGTCCACGACGGGGCTCCCTTGATATGACGGGCGTCATCTGAGCCGATCGCGCGGCCAGTGACAACCCTCATTTTGGCCGAGGCTACAGCCCGCAGATGATGGGCTGGACGGCGCTCGAAACCCGCTCGACCACCGCGCCAGTGCTGAGCTCCGCCCCCGCCGCGGCCGCGGCCGTCGGCAGCGCGACGCCAGCCTTGCCCAGCATCGCCTGGATGGCAGTCGCATCGGCGAAGCCATAACTGCGCTGCGGCGCGACGCCCGCGATCAGGATCTTGTCGGAAGGGTTGTCGGTGACGATGCCGACGAGCCGCCCCTGCCGGTCGAAGGCCGGTGCGCCCGCCTGCCCCGGCTGGAGCGGCGCCTTGAGCGCCGGTTTGCCGGCGGCCTGCACACCCTGCCCGGGCAGGGCGACGGCGGCCCGCTTGCCGGCATCGTTGCCATAAGCCACCAGCACCAGCGCCTCGGAAGCGCCCGCGGCTTCGCTGCGCAGGCCCGGCGGCTTCGCCGCGCCCGTGCCCTCCAGATCGAGCAGCACGAGGCCACTCGCATCATCCTTCAGGCGCAGCTTGGCGTTGCGATTGCCGACACGCAAGGTCCGGCAGTTATCGACCGCCGACGACGCGCTGAGCGCCACTCGCTCGTTGAGCGCCAGCGCGACGCCGTAGCGCTCATTCGTACGGGCAGCCGGCGCCAGCAACGACGACAATCCCGAGGACGGGCTGGCGGTGGCACCGGCGACCGCCGCAGGCTGGGCCGGAACCGCCCCGGTCGGGAAGGGCTCGAAGCTCGCCGCGATCGCGATGACCAGCTTGTCGACGCTCGGCGCCAGCGCCTTGTCATAGCCGATCGAGAAACCGCGCAGGCCCTGCGGCCCGGCCGAAAGCCGGCGATAGAATCGGCCGGTCGGCGTCTCGCCGGTGACGACGAAGAAATCCGGCCGCAGCAGCTTGTAGGTGATCTTGCGCGGGCTGTTCGGGCTGACGGTGATCGCCTTCTCGAAGATCGCCGCGAGGTCCTCGCCGCCCGGCGGGGTGGTCGAGGTGTCGAGCGTCACCTTCTGGTCGGCGCTTTGCCAGCGGCTGCCGCCGGATGGCGTCACGTCGCGCTTCGGCAGCAGCTTCTGGGGGATACCGATCTGCACCCCGGTCTTGTCGTCGGCCAGCAGCTTGAACCCAGCCGCATCGCGCGCCGCCTGTGCGGCCTTCGCCAACGCCGCCCGCTCGGCCGCTGGCAGCAGGCCGTCGGCCGGACCTCGCGCGCCCTTGAAGGCATTGATCGCGCGGAAGGTCAGCGGCCCATAGGAGCCGGAAACCGCGCCGTTGAACTGCCCGGCCCAGATCAGGTCGTTCTGGATCGCCTTGCGCTCGGCCTCGGGCAAGGCCTCGAACCCTGCCTGCGCCGCGGCCATCTGCGGCGAGGGCCCGGCAGCCGGAGCCTGCGCGCCGGCAAGCGGCGCCGACAGAAGCGCAAGCACGAGCACCACGCTGCGGAGCAGTGTGATTCGCTGGGATCGGAGAATGGCGCGCGGCATGGGTCTCGTCCTTGAGAACGGGCGAAGCGGCTGCATTGAGCGTCAGAACGCGCCGCGCCGCAACCGGGAGATGGCATTTACGCGCGGGTCATCCCGGGCGACCGGAGGGAGACCCGGGATCCATGCCGGACCCTCTATCGGCAAGGCTCCGGCATGGATCCCGGATCTTCGCTTCGCTGCGTCCGGGATGACCCGCGCGTGAGGATCGGAATGGGTATCTCAACCGCTCAACACCGTGCGCCCTGCATTCGCATGACTTGAACACGCGCGGCACGGTGATAGCCTGCCGGCCCCGTCTCACGCCGTCATCGGCCTGAAGCCATGCCCGCTGATCCTTGGCTGGCCGATCGACGAAGAGGACCGACGATGACCCTGCTTTCCCGTCTCGCGCTCGCCCTCTCGCTCACGCTGGCGGCGGCCCCTGCCCTCGCCCAGAAGGCTTATGTCCGCAACGACCTGCTGGCCGACGGGCAGCGCTTGGAAGAGCGCCTGAAGCGCGAGGTCGCGACCGGGAACCGCTCAGCGGCGGACGCGATCCGGGCCGGCGAGATCGCGCTCGGGCGCGGCGATGCCCGCTCCGCCCTGCCCCAGGCCAATGCCGCGGTCGTCGCCGATTCCGGCAATGCCGCCGGCTGGCGCCTGATGGCCCGCGCCGCCAACGCGATCGAGCCGCGCGACTATCGCGAGCGCTGGGAATTGCGTGAGCGCGCCGTCGCCGCCGCCTATCTCGCCTATCAGCGCTCGACCAACCGCAATGACGAGGCGGCCTCGCTCGGCGTGCTCGCCCGCACCTTCGAGAAGAACGAGCTCTGGCGCCCGGCGCTGACCACCTATCGGCTCAGCCTCGACCTCGCCGCCAATCCCACCCTACAGAGCTCCTATGAGAGCCTGCGCGAAAAGCGCGGTTTTCGCCTGATCTCCAACAAGACGGATTCCGACGCCGCCTCCCCGCGCGCCTGCTTCGAGTTCTCGGAAGCCCTGGCCCGCGGCCGCGTCGATTTCGCGCCTTATGTGGCGATTTCCGGCGGCAAGGGCGATTTCGCCGTCAGCGCCGAGGATCGCCAGATCTGCGTCGACGGCCTCAAGCATGGCGAGCGCTATGCCATCGTCATCCGGCAGGGCGTGCCCTCGGCCATCCCCGACGAGACGCTGCTGAAATCGGCCGATTACGAGATCTATGTCCGCGACCGCACGCCCTCGGTGCGCTTCACCGGCAAGAACTACGTGCTGCCGCGGACCGGCCAGCAGGGCATTCCCGTCGTCTCGGTCAATTCCGGCAAGCTCGACCTCGAGGTGATGCGGATCGGCGACCGCAACCTGATCAACTCCGTCCATTCCGAGGACTTCCTCAGCCAGATCGGCTCCTATTCCGCCCGGCAGATCTCCAGCGACAAGGGTCAGACCGTCTGGACCGGCACGATGGACGTGAAGTCGGAGCTGAACCAGGACGTGATCACCGCCTTCCCCGTCACCGAAGCGGTTGGCAGCCTCAAGCCCGGCGTCTACGTGATGTTCGCCAAGCCTTCGGGCGGGCCGGCCACCGCTCCCGTCAGCGACGATAGCGATTCCTACGATGACGGCTCGACGCGGGCGACGCAGTGGTTCGTCGTCTCCGATCTCGGCCTAACCTCCTTCACCGGCCCCGACGGCGTGCATGTGCTCGCCCGCTCGCTCGCCGACGCCAGGCCGATCGCCAATGCCGAACTGCGCCTGATCGCCCGCAACAATGAGGTACTCGGCACGGCCAGGACCGACGCCAACGGCTATGCTCGCTTCGATGCCGGCTTGGGCAAGGGCCAGGGTGGCAATGCGCCCGGCCTCGTCACCGCCTCACTCGCCGAAGATTACGGCTTCCTCGATCTCAAGCAGACCGCCTTCGATCTCTCCGATCGCGGCGTGAAGGGTCGCGTCGCCCCCACCGGGCTCGATGCCTATCTCTATACCGAGCGCGGCGTCTATCGCTCGGGCGAGACGGTCTACCTCACCTCGCTGCTGCGCGACGCTAAGGGTTCTGCCGTCACCGGCCTGCCGCTGACCATCGTCGTCAAGCGCCCGGACGGTGTCGAATATCGCCGCCGGCAGGTCGAGGATCAGGGTGCGGGCGGCCGCGCCCACTCGATCCAGCTCGTCTCCGGCTCCGCGACCGGCACCTGGCGCGTCCTCGCCTATTCCGACCCGAAGGGCCAGGCGATCGGCGAAACCTCCTTCCTCGTCGAGGATTATGTGCCCGAGCGGCTGGAGCTGACGCTGACGCCGAAGGCCTCGCTGCTCCAGGCCGGCCAGCCGGCCGAACTCGACGTCGCCGCCCGCTATCTCTATGGCGCGCCGGGCTCCGAGCTCGACGTGACCGGCTCGATGACCATCCGCGCCGCCGATGCCAGCGCCATCCCCGGCTTCAAGGACTATCAGGTCGGGCTCACCGACGAGGCTTTCGAGCCCGTCCAGAACGAATTCGAGGAAAGCACCACGACCGACGCCGCCGGCAAGGCGACAATCACCAACCCGGTCCAGCAGCCCGACACCAACCGTCCGCTCGAAGTCGAGATGACCGTGCGCGTCGGCGAGCCCGGCGGGCGCGCCATCGCGCGCTCCGTCACCCTGCCGATCGTGCCGAAGGGCGCCGCCATCGGCGTGAAGAAGCTTTTCAGGGACGGCGATCTCGGCAACGGCCAGACCGCCAATTTCGAAGTCATCATGGCGACCGGCGACGGCAAGCGCCTCGCTCGGCCGGGTGTCAAATGGGTGCTGTCGAAGGTGCGCCGCAACTACCAGTGGTTCTTCCAGGACGGCCGCTGGAACTATGAGGGCGTCAAGACCACCCGCCGCGTCGCCGATGGCGAGGTCGCGGTGGCGGAAGCTGCCGGCGCCAAGATCGCCGCGCCCGTCGAATGGGGCAATTACCGGCTCGACGTGACCTCGGACGGCAACGAGGTGGCCGAGACCTCGGTCTCCTTCAGCGTCGGCTATGAGAGCGACAAGACCGCCGATACGCCTGACGTGCTCGATGTAGCGCTCGACAAGGCTTCCTACGCCGATGGCGAGAGCCTGCAGGTCCGCCTCTCGCCACGCTTCGCCGGCAAGGCGACGCTCGCCGTCGTCACCGACAAGGTCGCGGATATCCGCACCATCGACATCACCGAAGGCGGCACCTCGGCCAGCATTCCCGTGAAGGCCGAATGGGGCGCCAGCGCCTATCTCGTCGTGCTCGCCCATCGCCCGATGGACGCCGCCGCCAAGCGCCTGCCCGGCCGCGCCATCGGCCTCTCCTGGTTCCAGATCGGCAAGGAGACGCGCACGCTCGCGCTCGATCTCGGCGCGCCCAAGCTGGTGCGCCCGCTCACGACGCTGTCGCTCCCGGTCAAGGTCACCGGCATGAAGGCCGGCGAAGAGGCCTATGTCACGCTCGCCGCCGTCGATATCGGCATCCTCAACCTCACCCGCTACGAGAGCCCCGACGCAAGCAAGTTCTTCTTCGGCCAGCGCCAGCTCGGCCATGACCTGCGCGATCTCTATGGCTACCTGATCGACGGCATGCAGGGCACGCGCGGCGCGATCCGCACCGGCGGCGACGCCGCGCCCAAGATGGACGGCGAGAAGCCGACGCAGGAGCCGCTCGCCCGCTATTCCGGCGTGGTCAAGGTCGGGGCCGACGGCACCGCGAAGATCGATTTCGACATGCCGGCCTTCAACGGCTCCGTCCGCGTCATGGGCGTTGCCTGGTCGGCCGGACGCACCGGCCAGGCCAGCGCCGACGTGATCATCCGCGACCAGATCGTCGCCCAGGCGACGCTGCCGCGCTTCCTCGCCATCGGTGACCAGTCGCGGTTCCATCTCCAGGTCGACAATGTCGAGGGCCCCGCCGGCTCCTACACCGTCGATCTCGACGTGAAGGGTCCGGTGCTGGTCGCAGCCGACGCCACCCGCCGCACCATGCAGATGGGTGCCGGCGCCAAGACGCAGATGACGATCCCCGTCACCGCCGCCGGCCTCGGCCGCGCCGAGTTCGACGTGCGTGTCTCCGGCCCGAACGGGCTCAGTACAATGCAAAACCTCGCCGTGCGCGTGCAGCCTTCGGCCGCGACGATCGCGCGCCGCATCGTCCGCGCCATCCCCGGCAATGGCGGGGCGATCACCGTGTCGTCGGACCTTCTGGCTGATCTCGTGCCGAATTCCGGGCAGGTCTCTGTGACGGTCTCGCCCTTCGGCTCGCTCGACGTGCCCGGCCTGCTCAAGGCGCTCGACCGCTATCCCTATGGCTGTACCGAGCAGACCGTCTCGCGCGCCCTGCCGCTGCTCGCGGTCAACCAGCTCGCCTCGCTGGAGCAGCTCGCGCTCGACGACAAGGCAGATGAGCGCGTCGTCAACGCAATCGAGCGCGTGCTGGCGCGCCAGGGCGGCAACGGCTCCTTCGGCCTCTGGAGCGTCGGCGGCGACGATCTCTGGCTCGACGCCTTCGTCACCGACTTCCTGACCCGGGCCCGCGAGAAGCAGTTCGCCGTGCCGCAGATCGCCTTCAATCTCGCGCTCGACCGCCTGCGCAATCAGGTCGTCAACACCAGCGAGATCAACAAGGAAGAGGCGGCCGGCCTCGCCTATGCGCTCTATGTGCTCGCCCGCAACGGCCGGCCGGTGATGGGCGACCTGCGCTATCTCGCCGACAACAAGCTCGGCGATTTCGCGACGCCGCTCGCCCGCGCCCAGATCGGCGCCGCGCTCTCGGCGCTCGGCGATCGCGGTCGCGGCCGCGCCGCCTTCGGCAGCGCGCTGGGCCTCCTCCAGCAGGCGAGCGATGACGGCCTCTCGCGGCCGGATTACGGCTCCCGCCTGCGTGACGGCGCCGGCGTGCTCGCCTTGATCGCCGAAGCCAATGGCGAGCGCGCCGATATCAGCCGCGCCGTCTCGATCGTCGACGCCACCCGCAACAGCGACCGCTACAACTACACCTCGACGCAGGAGCAGATGTGGATGGTGCTGGCGGCGCAGGCCATGGCGAAGGATGCAGAGGGCATGACGCTGACGGTCGACGGCGCCGCCCGCAAGGGCGCGCTCTACCGCACGCTCTCGGCCGAGGCGCTGGAGATGAAGTCCCTGACCATCGCCAATCCCGGCGCCGGCAATGCGCAAGCCGTCATTACCGTCGCCGGCATCCCGACCGCGCCGGAGCCGGCGCTGAACCGGGGTTTCGGTCTGGAGCGCGTCATCTACACGATGAAGGGCGAGAAGGCCGATCCGGCCCGCCTGCGCCAGAACGAGCGCTATGTCGTGGCGCTGACCGTGACGGAGGCCGCGCCGCGCTATGGCCGTCTGCTGCTGGTCGATCCGGTCCCGGCCGGACTTGAGATCGAAAACGCCAACCTGACGGAAGGTGCCTCGGTCGCGGGTCTCGACTGGCTCAAGCAGGAGATCTACCCGGTCCATACCGAGTCGCGCGACGACCGCTATGTCGCGGCCTTCGAGCGCTCGGGTTCGAAGAGCGACAAGCTCTCCTACACCGTCGCCTATATCGCGCGGGCCGTCTCGCCCGGCCGCTACGTCTCTCCCGCCGCCGTGATCGAAGACATGTACCGGCCGGATCGCTTCGGCCGCACCGGCTTCGGCGCGGTGGAGATCACCTCGGCGCGGTGATGGATGCGCAGCGCGAAAAGACGAGCGCATCGGAGCCCCCTCTCCCCTCGGGGGAGAGGGATGGGGTGAGGGCCGGCGCGGCGCTTGATCGTTTGCCCGTCCGTCTAGCCACCCTCATCCGTCAGCGCTTCGCGCTGCCACCTTCTCCCCCGAGGGGAGAAGGGAAGGCCCCGCGCCACTTCTGCAAACTGAAGATCGTGACCGGCGCTCTCGCCGTCTCGGCTATCGCCGCAACAACAGCACTCGCCCTCTACGCCCGCTCCCTGCCCCCGCTCGACCTCTCGGCCGCAGCCGACCGCTCGACCGTCGTGCTCGACCGCGAGGGCAAGCTCCTGCGCCCCTTCCTCACCGCCGACGGACGCTGGAAGCTCCCCGTCACATCAGAGGATGTCGATCCGCGCTATCTCGCCATGCTCAAGGCCTTCGAGGACAAGCGCTTCGACCAACATCACGGCATCGACCCGCTCGGCATGCTGCGCGCCGCCGGCCAGATGCTGCTGAATGGCCGCGTCGTCTCCGGCGGCTCGACCTTGACCATGCAGGTCGCGCGCCTGCTCGAACCGCGCGAGGAGCGCACGCTTGCCGCCAAGCTCCGGCAGGGCGTGCGCGCAGTCGAGCTGGAGCAGCGCTTCGACAAGGCCCGCATTCTCGACCTCTACCTCACCCTCGCCCCCTTCGGCGGCAATCTCGAAGGCGTGCGCGCCGCGAGCTTTGCCTATTTCGGCAAGGAGCCGAAGCGGCTCTCGACCGCCGAGGCCGCGCTGCTCGTCGCGCTCCCGCAATCGCCCGAGACACGCCGGCCGGACCGCTTCGTCGAGGCCGCCCGCAAGGCGCGCGAGCGCGTGCTGGAACGGGTCGAGCAGGCCGGTCTCGCCACATCAGACGAGGTCGCCGCAGCCCGCAACGAGCCGACCCCGACCGCGCGCCGCCCTTTCCCGAATCTCAGCCCCCATATCGCCGAGCAGGCGGTGGCAGAGGCGCCAGCCGAGCGCGTCCAGAAGCTCTCGCTCGATGCACGCCTGCAAACGGCTCTCGAAGGGCTCGCCCGCGAGCGCAGCTCAGGCCTTGCACCACAGGTCTCGATTGCGATCCTCGCCATCGACAACGAGACCGGCGAGATCCGCGCCTCGGTCGGCGGCGTCGATTACTTCGCGACGGAACGCGCCGGCGCGCTCGACCTGACGCGCGCGCTGCGCTCGCCCGGCTCGGCGCTGAAACCCTTCATCTACGCGCTCGCCTTCGACAACGGCATCGCCCATCCCGAGACGATGCTGGAGGACCGGCCGGCGCGCTACGGCATCTATATCCCCGAAAATTTCGACATGACCTTCCAGGGCATGGTCAGCGCGCGAAAAGCGCTCCAGCTCTCGCTCAATGTGCCTGCCGTCGAATTGCTCTCGGCGCTCGGCCCGCAGCGCTTCCTGTCGCGCCTGCGTGATGCCGGCGTCGCCATCGCCATGCCCAGGGATAGTGGCGCGCCCGGCCTCGCAGTGGGTCTCGGTGGCCTCGGCATCACCTTGCAGGACCTGACCCGCGCCTATGTCGGGCTGGCGCGCGGCGGCGAGATGCTGCCGCTGCGCTTCCGCCAGCAGGCGACGCAAACCGGTCCAGCCCCGCGCCTCGTCGATCCCGTTGCCGCCTGGTATGTCGCCGATACCTTGCTCGGCGCGCCGCCGCCGCTGAACGCCGTGCCCGGCCGCATCGCCTACAAGACCGGCACCTCATACGGCTATCGCGATGCCTGGGCCGTGGGCTTCGACCGCAAGCACACGATCGGCGTCTGGGTTGGCCGGGCCGATAACGGCGCCGTGCCTGGCCTCGTCGGGCGCACGGTCGCCGCGCCGATCCTGTTCGACGCCTTCGCCCGGCTCGGCACCGATCCGCGCCCCTTCCCGCAACCTGCTGACGCGATCGTCGCCAGCACCGGCCACCTACCGCCGCCGCTCAGGCATCTCCGGCAGGACGTGCCCAAGACCGTGACGGCGATGACGACGCCTGCGCTCAAGCTCGCCTTCCCACCGGACGGCGCCCGCATCGACCTCTCCGCCGCCGCGCTCGACGGCTATGGCCGGCTCAACCTCAAGGCGGCGGGTGGCTCGCCGCCCTATACCTGGCTGGTCGACGGCACGCCGGTGACCGAGCCGCAGCGCCGCCGCGAGACGCAGTGGCAGCCGCCGGGCAAGGGCTTCATGCGGATTTCGGTGATCGACGCGACCGGGGCGAGCGAAAGCGTGTCGGTGCGGCTACAGTAGCGCCCCGCGCGTCATCCCGCACGCGCTGCGGCACGAAGTGCTGCGGCGCAGATGCGGGACCGTTCTCAGGAGAAAGCGCCGCTCCTGTGCAGGGAGCGCCCTTTCGTTTGAAGGGCGCCCTCTCGTCACGCGGTCCCGTGTCTGCGCAGCAGCACTTCGTGCCGCAGCGCGCACGGGATGACAGCGGGTGTCGATTACTCCGCCGGGGCCGGATGCGCGCCGAGAGCGCCATGCGCCTCGTCATGCGGGGCATGACGCGAGCCATGAACCTTGCGGGCGAGGTAACTATAGGCGACCGGCACCACATAGAGCGTCAGCAGCGTGCCGAAGGTCATGCCACCGACGATGACCCAACCGATCTGCGAGCGGCTCTCCGCGCCGGCACCGGTCGCGATGGCGAGGGGCACGGCGCCGAGCACCATGGCGCCGGTCGTCATCAGGATCGGCCGCAGGCGTAGCTCCGCCGCCTCGACGAGGGCGTCGATCGTCTCCTTGCCCTCCTCGCGCAGCTGGTTGGTGAACTCCAGGATCAGGATGCCGTGCTTGGTGATCAGGCCGACGAGCGTGATCAGGCCGATCTGGCTGTACACGTTCATTGTCCCGCCCGTGTAGTACAGCGCCGCGAGCGCGCCGGTCAGCGAGAGCGGCACCGAGACCATGATCACGACCGGATCGACGAAGCTCTCGAACTGCGCCGCCAGAACGAGATAGATGAAGCCCAGCGCCAGCAGGAAGACGATGAAGATGCTCGCGCCCGACTGCTTGAACTCGCGGCTCTGGCCGGAATAGTCGATCTGCACCGAGGAGGGCAGCACGCGCGCCGCGCTCTCCTCCAGCACCTTGAGCGCATCGCCGAGCGAATAGCCGGGCGCGGGGATCGCGGTGATCGTTGCCGAGCGCAGCTGGTTGAAGCGGGTCAGCTCCTTGGGCGCCACGTTCTCGTCGATCCTGACCAGGCTGGAGAGCTGCACCACGGCGCCGCCACGACCCATCATATAGATCGACTGCAATGCCTGCGGCGTATTGCGCTCTGAACCCTCGACCTGCAGCATGACGTCGTACTGCTTGCTGTTCATGTTGAAGCGCGTCACCTGCCGGCCGCCGAGCAGCGTCTCCATCGAGCGCCCGATGATGTCGACGCCGACGCCGAGATCGGCCGCCCGCTGCCGGTCGATCGAAACCTTGATCTGCGGCTTGTCGAGGATGAGGTTGGTCTCGACATTGGTCAGCACCGGCGAGTTCGAGACCTCGGTCATCAGCTGGTCGACATAGGACTTGATCTGCGTATAGGGCTCCGACGAGCGCAGCACGAATTCGACCGGCTTGCTATTCGCCTGGCCTTGCCCGAGCGAGGCCGGGTTGGTCGCGAACAGGCGGATGCCCGGAATCTGCGACAGGCCCCGGTTGATCTCGGCGACGATGTCCTGCTGCTTGCGCTGGCGCTCCTCCCAGGGCTTGAGCCGCGCGAAGGCGACGGCGCGCGTCACGTCGGGGAAGCCGACGATGACCAGGTAGGTGTCGACCTCGGGAACCTTCTTGAAATACTCCTCGACCTGGCGGGCATACGCCGCCGTGAAGGAAATCGTCGCACCCTCCGGAGCGACGCCGATGGCATTGATCGTGCCGCGATCTTCGACGGGCGCCAGCTCCGCGCGCAGATGGGTGAAGAAGTAGTAGCCGCTGCCGGCCACACCGAGCGCCAGCAGGACCACAAGCGGGCGGATCGCGAGCGCCCCGCGCAGCGAGGCCTTATAGCCGCGCGACAGCCCGTCGAAACCGCGCTCGAGCACGTTGTAGAGCCAGTTATGCTTTTCGTGGTGGCGCAGCAGCTTGGCGCACATCATCGGCGTCAGCGTCAGCGCGACGAAGCCGGAGACCAGCACGGCGCCGGCCAGCGTCAGCGCGAACTCGATGAAGAGCTTGCCGGTGCGTCCGGTCGAGAACGCCATCGGCGCATAGACGGCGACCAAGGTCAGCGTCATCGCCACCACGGCGAAGGCGATCTCGTTGATGCCGCGGATCGCCGCCGGGGTCGGCTGCATGCCGTCCTCGATATGGCGGTGCACGTTTTCCAGCACCACGATGGCATCGTCGACGACGAGGCCGATGGCGAGCACCATCGAGAGCAGCGTCAGCGTGTTCACGGTAAAGCCGAACGCATACATCAGCGCGAACGAGCCGATCAGCGAGACCGGGATCGTCACCAGCGGGATCAGGGTCGCACGGACCGAGCGCAGGAAGATGAAGATGATCAGCACGACCAGCACGATCGCTTCGATGATCGTCTGGTAGACCGCCTTGATCGAGCGGTCGATGAAGACCGAGCTGTCGTAGGACTTGGCGATCGACATGCCCTCGGGCAGGTCCTCGATGATGCCCGGCAGGGCTTCCTCGATGCCGGCGGAGACGTCGAGCGGGTTCGCCGTCGCCTGCTTGACGATACCGATCGTCACCGAAGGCGTGCCCTTGAACCAGGCGGCATTGCGCTCCTCGCGCGCGGCGAGTTCGACCTTGGCGATATCCTTGACCTTGACGGCGAAACCGTTGGCGTCCTTGACGACGATCTCGCGGAACTCCTCCGGCGTCGTCATGCTGGTCTGCGAGAGCACCGTGAATTCGCGGTCGTTGCTCTCGATCCGGCCTGACGGGATCTCGACATTCTGCGCCCGGACGGCCGCCTCGACCTGCTGGACCGAGATGTCGTAGGCCGAGAGGCGGGCGCGATCGAGCCAGATGCGCATCGCATATTGCCGCTGGCCGAGAATGCGGACCTCGGCCACGCCGGTCACGTTCTGGACCCGGTCGGAGATGAAACGATCGGCGAAATCGGTGAGCTCGAGCGGCCCGTGCCGCGAGCTGGTCAGCGAGAGATAGAGGATCGGCTGCGCGTCGGCCTCGACTTTGGCGATGACCGGTTCGTCGATCTCGTCCGGCAGGCGGCTGCGTACGCGGCTGACGCGGTCGCGCACGTCGGACGCCGCGACGTCGGGGTCGACATCCGGGCGGAAGCGCACCTGGATGAAGCTGCGCTCCTGGCGGCTGGCCGAGGAGATGATCTCGATGCCCTCGATGCCGGCGATCGAGTTCTCCAGGATCTGGGTGACCTGCGTCTCGATGATCTCGGCCGAGGCGCCGCGATAGTCGGTGCGGACCGAAACGATCGGCTCGTCGATATTCGGATATTCGCGGATCGTCAGGCGGCCATAGGAGACGATGCCGATCAGCATCACCAGAAGGCTCAGCACCGTCGAGAGAACGGGCCGGCGGACGAAGAGTTCGAAGAGGCTCATGGCGCGATCCTAGAGCTGGCTCGTCTGGACGACCTTGTCCTTGATCGCAATGATCGCGCCGTCGCGCAGCCGCATCTGGCCGGCGGTGATGATCTGCATGTCGGGCGTCAGCCCGCGCACGATCTCGACCTTGCCCGGCAGGCGCTTGCCCAGCTCGACCTTGACCTTCTTCGCCTTGCCCTTGTCGACGACGTAGATGATTTTGCCGACCGCATCCGGCACCACGGCCATCTCCGGCACCACGATCGCCTTCTCGCGATAGTCGACCGTAATCGCGAGCCGGGCGAAGAGGCCGGGCTTCAGCGCGAGATCGGCGTTCGGAATGTTGGCGCGCAGGCGGATCGCCCGGCCGTTGACATCCACCACCGGGTCGATCGCGTAGATCTGCCCCTGGAACTTCCGGTCCGGAACCGCATCGACCCGCATCTGCACGGGCTGGCCGACCTTGAGGCGACTGAGATAAATCTCGGGCACGCGGAAATCGATCTTGATCGGGTCGATGCTGGTCAGCACGATCAGCGGCTTGCCGACCGAAACGTAATCGCCGACGCCGACCGAGCGCAGGCCGACGACGCCGTTGAACGGCGCCACGATGGTCGACTGCGCCAGCTTGGCCTTGGCGAGCTGGACGCGCGCCTCGCTGGAGGCGAGCTTCGCCGCGGACTCGTCGAGCGCGACCTGCGTTCCCGATCCGCGCGAGACCAGCGACCGCAGCCGATCATTGGTGTCGCGGGCGAGGCCGAGATCGGCCATTGCCTGCTTCAGCTCGGCATCGAGGATCGCCGTGTCGAGTTTGACCAGCTCCTGCCCGGCCTTGACGCGCTCGCCCTCGCGGAAGCCGAGGAAGATGACGCGGCCAGCGATTTCCGGCGCGATCACCACGGATTCATCGGCGGCGAGCGTGCCGAGCGCCTCGACCTCCTCGCTCACGGTCGCCAGTTCGACGGACGCGACCTCCACCGGAACGGCTCGCGGCCCCGAGACCGCGCTCGCCTGAGCCTGCTGGGTGCCGGCGCGCTGGTTGCGGTAGGCATAGTAACCACCACCCGCGATCGCGCCGACAAGAACAAGAAGAACGAACCGCTTCATCAGGCTGGAGGCTCCGTTGCCGCCCATTAGTCTTAAATGGAACGAAAGGCGTTGCTAAGATACCGGCGCGCCACAGCGGCACAAAAACAGAGGCTTTTGCGCCGATGCCGCATCGATCCGGCTTCGCAGGCATCAATGCAAGATGCTTGCCGATAAGAAGCCCACCGTCACGGGCATCTCCGCCGCACACAGACATCCACCGTCATCCTGCCGGGAAGCCGCTGATCGTCCAAGCGCATTCTCGAGACCTCACGAAACGTTGACCGGTCCACAGGTCGCGCATCGTGCTTTTTCAGGGCCGTCACGCCGCTGTCATCCACGGCATTTAGGGCTCGCCGCGATCGAGACGCCCCCTCCCGCACCGCCGGACGGGAACGCTCTCATGCCCGCATCGTGCCCGAGAACCAGTCCATGCTCCGCATCGAAGGCCTGACCAAGCGCTTTGGCGACAGGAACGCGGTCGACACCGTCACCTTGACCGTCCCGAAGGGAGAGATGGTCGGCGTCATCGGCCCGTCCGGCGCCGGCAAGTCGACGCTCTTGCGCATGCTGAACCGCCTGACCGAGCCGACCTCCGGCCAGATCGTCTGCGAGGAGCAGGACGTCACCGGCCTGAAGGGCGCCTCGCTCCGGCGCTGGCGCCGCGACACGGCGATGATCTTCCAGCAGTTCAACCTCGTCGGCCGCCTGGACGTGCTGACCAATGTCCTGCTCGGCCGGTTGAACCACCGTTCCGCGGCTTTGACGCTCGTGAAAAGCTTCTCCGAGGACGACAAGGTCCGAGCCATCGCGGCACTCGAGCGTCTCGATATGGGCCATCTCCTGGCGCAGCGCGCCGAGACGCTTTCGGGGGGCCAGCAACAGCGCGTCGCCATCGCCCGCGCCCTCGTGCAGGAGCCCCGCATCATCCTCGCCGACGAGCCGATCGCCTCGCTCGACCCGCGCAACACCCAGGTCGTCATGGACGCGCTGTTCCGCATCAATCGCGAGGACGGCATCACCGTGATGTGCAACCTGCACGATCTCGACATCGCCGCGAAATACTGTGACCGCCTGATCGGCATGTCCGCCGGCAAGGTCGTGTTCGACGATGTGCCGCAGGCGCTGACCCGCGAGATCGCAGCCGAACTCTACGGCATCGAGGCCAAGGATGCCGGCGCCGAGGCGCTGGATGCGCTCGATGCGATCGCCGCCTCCGAGGCGAAGCGCGCCCGCCAGAAGATCGCCTGATTTCCAGAGATCGCCGGACCGGCCCGAAGGCCGTCGCCGCGAGAAGACCATCCCCGACTACAACCAGGAGCACATCGATGCTGACCCGTCGTCATACCCTCTCGCTCGCCGTCGCCGGCCTCGCCCTCGCCGCCGCCCCGGCTTTCGCCCAGGACTGGAAGGCCAAGTATCCCGAGCTCGTCTTCGCGATCATCCCCTCCGAAAACGCTTCCGGCGTCACCGAGCGCTACACCCCCTTCGTGCAGTATCTCGCCAAGGAGCTCGGCACCAAGGTCACCCTGCGCATCGCCAACGACTACGCCGCGATCATCGAGGGCCAGCGCACCGGCAACATCCACATCGCCTCCTACGGCCCGTCCTCCTTCGCCCGCGCCCGCATGACCGGCGCCAAGGTCGATGCCTTCGCCATCGAGACCAATCTCGACGGCACCAAGGGCTATCACTCGGTCTTCTACGTGAAGAAGGACTCGCCCTATCAGAAGGTCGAGGACCTCAAGGGCAAGAATCTCGGCCTCGTCGACCCGAACTCGACCTCGGGCAACAACGTCCCGCGCTTCGCGCTGAACGGCATGAAGATCGAGCCGGAAACCTTCTTCTCGAAGGTCGTCTATACCGGCAGCCACGAGAACGCGATCATCGCGCTCCAGCAGGGCACCGTCGACATCGCCGCCAACTGGTGGAACGACGAGCAGGAATCCAACCTGCAGCGCATGGCCCGCAAGAACATGGCCAAGGCCGAGGACTTCCGGATCATCTTCAAGTCCGAGCAGATCGTGAACTCGCCGATGGCCTATCTCACCGACATGCCGGAAGAGCTGAAGGCCAAGATCCGCGACGCCGTCCTGAACCTCGCCACCAAGGACAAGGCCGCCTTCGACAAGATCTATGAAGGCAAGCAGGGCCCGCTCGTCGCCGTCGACAACAAGGCCTACGACCCGATCATCGAGCTGAACAAGTTCGTCGACGACCTCCGCAAGAAGAAGTCCTCGTAAGCCGTACGGCTGCACTCGCCGTCATGGTCGGGCTTGCCCCGACCATCCACGTCTTCGCTGCGCCGATCGCATGCGGCGCTCAGGACGCGGATGCTGGCCACAGGGGCGAGCATGACGGCTGCGGCGCCACCCGGCGCCCTCTCCGGCAACGGACCCAGATTTCATGACCCTCGCGATCGACCGCAACGACCCGGCCATCCGGGCCCATGCCGAGGCCTATCGGCAGGCTTCATCCGCCAAGCGCCGGCAGGCCCTGATCGGCATCGCCGTCTTCATCGCCTGCGTGCTCCTGTCCGCGCGCGGCGCGGAGGTCGATCTCGCCAAGTTCTTCGAGAACATCCACCGATTCCCGAAATACATCTACGAGACCCTGCCGACGCTCCGGCTGAGCAGCCTCGGCGCCGACCTCTCCGAATGGTACTGGGGCCTCAAGGGCTGGCTGAAGCTGCTCTGGCAGACCGTGCTCATCGCCTATGTCGGCACCATCCTCGGCGTTGCCGGCGCCTTCCTGTTCTGTTTCGCCGCTGCCGCCAATCTCGGCCGCGCCACCTGGTTGCGCTTCACCGTGCGCCGCTATCTCGAATTCTGCCGCACCGTTCCCGAGATCGTCTTCGCGCTGATCTTCGTCATCGCCTTCGGCCTCGGCCCGCTGCCCGGCGTACTCGCCATCGCGATCCACACCATGGGCGCGCTCGGCAAGCTCTTCTCCGAGGTGGTCGAGAACATCGACCTGAAGCCGGTCGATGGCGTCACCGCGGCCGGCGGCAGCTGGTGGCAGATCGTGCGCTTCGCCGTCGTCCCGCAGGTGCTCTCCAATTTCGCGAGCTACGCGCTGCTGCGCTTCGAGATCAATGTCCGCGGCGCTTCGATCATGGGGTTCGTCGGCGCCGGCGGCATCGGCCAGGACCTGATCGAAGCCATCCGCAAGTTCTACTTCACCGATGTCAGCGCCATCCTGCTGCTGATCATCGTGACGGTCATGCTGATCGACTACGCGACCGAGCGGCTACGCCACGCCCTCCTCAGCCTGGAGCACGGCCGATGAGCCTCGCCCTCTCGACGGCCGAGCGCGCCGACATCCTGCGCCGCCACGACGCCGCGATCCGCGGCTCGCTCAAGACGAAGCTCGCGACGATCGGCACCATCGCCGCCATCGCCGGCTTCTTCGTCTACGGGCTGACGACGCTCGAGACCTCGCTCTGGAAGATCATTGCCGGTTTCGGCAATCTCGGCACCTTCGTCGTGCTGATGCTGCCGCCCGATCCCGGCTCCTGGGCGCGTGCCGTCATCTTCGTGAAAGCCCTGTTCGAGACCATCGCCATCGCCTTCCTCGGCACGATCCTCGCCGCCATCCTCGCCCTGCCGCTCGGCTTCATCGCCGCACGCAACGTCGTCGCCAACCGCATCGTGCATTTCCTCGCCCGCCGCTCGCTCGACACGGTGCGCGGCGTCGATGCGCTGATCTGGGCATTGATCTGGGTGAATGTCGTGGGCCTCGGCCCCTTCGCCGGCATGCTCGCGATCATGACCAGCGATCTCGGCGCCTTCGGCAAGCTCTATTCGGAAGCGATCGAGGCGGCCGACCGCAAGCCGGTCGAGGGCGTATCCTCCGTCGGCGGCGGCAAGGCGCACGAGATCCGCTTCGGCCTGTTGCCGCAGGTGCTGCCGGTGATCGCGAGCCAGGTGCTCTACTACATCGAGTCGAACACCCGCTCCTCGACCATCATCGGCATCGTTGGCGCCGGCGGCATCGGCCTCTATCTCGCCGAGACGATCCGCACACTGGAATGGCAGCAGGTCTCCTTCCTGATCCTGCTCGTCCTCGCCGCGGTCTCGGCCATCGACTTCCTGTCGGGCAAGCTACGCTTCGCGATCATCGGCCGGCGGGCGAGCTGACCTTTTCCTTCTCCCCTCAGGGGAGAAGGTGTCTGCGAAGCAGACGGATGAGGGCTGCGCGACCGGCCACACCGATTATCGATTCGCCAAGCCCTCCCTCATCCGTCAGCGCTACGCGCTGCCACCTTCTCCTCCGAGGGGAGAAGGAAAATCTTGGAACGGCTCGATCACCATTTCCATGCGCTCGGCGGCGAAGACGCTGGTGACGAGATGGACAGGCGTCAGGTCCGGCAGCGCATCGACGGCCGTCGAGATCATCACGGCAGCCTCAGGCGCGATCTCCAGCAACTCCGCCTCGCCCTCGTCGGCAAGCCGGGCCGTCAGTCGCGTCGACAGGCGCACATAATCCGCGATGCCATAAATCTTGAAGGCGGCCGTGATCGAGCCGGCCGCCTCACGATAGGCCTTGTCGAAATCCGGGAAGCGCTCGACCGAGATCCAATGCGTGCCGGCTCCCATCGGCACGCCATCGGCGAGGCTGACGCCCCGCACCTGCCAGAGCGGCGTCCCGGTCTTCAGCTTGAGTGCCGCACAGGCGGCCGCCTCGCCCACGACCACTTCCGCCGAGAGCATGCGGCTTGTGCCGGTGATGCCGAGCTTGCCCATATTGGTGCGCATGCTGACGCGCCGGCCGATGGGGTAAGGCAAACGCGGCGCCGTCACTTGCGTGCCGCGTCCGCGCGAGACCGTCACCAGCCCCTGATCCGCCAGATGGCGAAAAGCCTGCCGCACCGTATGGCGATGCACGCCATAACGTTCCGCCAGCGCGACCGAGGCCGGCAGCGTGTCGCCGAGCTTGTATTCACCGCGCCCGATCGCATCCGCCAGTTCGTCGGCGATACGCCGCCAGGCCGTTCCGCCGTCGCGCTCCGCCAGTGCCGCATCCGTCATCAAAGCTTCATCCGAAAAGTATAGACCTTTACCATCAACTCCCCTAGCATAGTCTAGACATTCGGAACTGACCAGCGAGCCCTCGCCGATGATCCCAAGAACCCCGAGGCAAAGCTGGATGGCGACGCTGGCGCGCGCCTCCCGCAGCGAGATCGAAACCCTGCTCGGCGATCCGCCGGACCACGACCTGCTCAAGGCGCCGGAGACCGGCACCGTGATGGTCGAGGGCCGGGCCGGCGGCGCCGGCCGCCGCTTCAATCTCGGCGAGGCCACCGTGACGCGCTGCGTCGTGCGTCTCTCCAACGGACGGATGGGCTTCTCCTATGCGCTCGGCCGCGACGGCCGGAAGGCGCGGCTCGCCGCCCTGCTCGACGCCCGCCTCCAGGATGAGGCCGATGGCAGCGGATTGCATCAAGGCATCGCCATGCTCGCCGCGCGGCAGGCCTCGGCCCGCGACCTCGCCTCGCGCAAGGCGGCGGCGACCAAGGTCGATTTCTTCACGCTGGTCAGGGGCTCGTGATGTCGACTCAAGCCATGATCACTCCCGGCTTCTCCGACCCGGTCTTCCAGTCGCAGGCTGCTTTCCGCGCCCTGCTCGCCGCTCTCTCCGAGCCCGGCACGCTGCAGCAAGTCGCGAGCGAGATCACGCCGCCGGAAGGTCTGGCGACAGCAACCGCAACCGCGCTGCTGACGCTCGCCGATTACGAGACCCCGGTCTGGCTACCGGAAGCCCTGCGCAACGGCCCGGCCGGCGCCTGGTTGCGCTTCCATTGCGCCGCCGCGCTCGTCGATAGTCCCGCCGAGGCCGCCTTCGCGGTCATTGACGGCACTGCCTCCGAGCCGAAGCTCTCGGCCTTCAACCTCGGTACCGACCAGTTCCCGGATCGCTCGACCACCGTAATCGTGCAGGTCACTGGCTTGGAGGGCGGCCCTGCCCTCGCCCTCGCCCTCGCCCTCGCCGGCCCCGGCATTCCCGGCACCCGAACGACCGCCCCGCAGGGCCTGCGCCCCGGCTTCATCGATGAATTGCGTGAGAACGGCGCCATCTACCCGCTCGGCGTCGATGTCCTGCTGGCGCATGGCGAGCGCCTGATCGGCCTGCCGCGCTCGACACAGGTTGAGGAGGCTCGCTGATGTATGTCGCAGTCAAAGGCGGCGAAGCCGCCATCCTCGCCACGCATGATCTCGTCGCCGAGGCGCGCCGAGGCGATCCGGCCGTGCCGGAAATCTCCGTCGCACAGATCCGCGAACAGCAGGCCCTGGCCTGCGCCCGCGTGATGAACGAGGGCTCGCTCTACGATCAGGACCTCGCCGCACTCGCGCTGAAGCAGTCGCAGGGCGACGTGATCGAGGCCGCTTTCCTGATGCGCGCCTATCGCACCACGCTGCCGCGCTTCGGTTCCTCCGAGCCGCTCGACACGGCCGCGATGGCGATCCGCCGCCGTGTCTCGGCGACCTACAAGGATCTGCCCGGCGGGCAGGTGCTCGGCCCGACCTATGACTACACGCATCGGCTCTTCGATTTCGCCCTGATGGAACCGCAACAGGCCCCCTCTCCCCTCGGGGGAGAGGGATGGGGTGAGGGCATGCCGAGCGATGCGCAAGGTACGGTAGCGCCAAGTCTTCCCTCATCCGACCCGGCTTCGCCGGGCCACCTTCTCCCCCGAGGGGAGAAGGAAAGAGCTCCGCTCGACGCCACCATGCCGCGCGTACCCGACATCCTCGGCGCCGAAGGCCTGATGGAAGCCGAGGAGCCGCCGGAAGGCGATCCGCGTCCCTTCGACCTGACGCGTGATCCCGTCTCCTTCCCGGCCGATCGCGATGTGCGCCTGCAATCAATGGCGCGCGGCGACGAGGGTTTCCTGCTCGGCCTCGGCTATTCCGTGCAGCGCGGTTTTGGCGGCACGCATCCCTTCGTCGGCGAGGTCCGCGTCGGCGAGGTTGCGGTCGAATTCGTGCCGGAGGAGCTCGGCTTCGCCATCGATCTCGGCGAGGTCACCCTGACCGAATGCCAGATGGTCAACCAGTTCCAGGGTTCGAAGGACGTACCCCCGCAATTCACCCGCGGCTACGGCCTCGTCTTCGGCCATAGCGAGCGCAAGGCAATGTCGATGTCGCTGGTCGACCGCGCCTTGAAGGCGCGCGATTTCGGCGAGGCGACCAACTATCCGGCACAGCAGGACGAATTCGTCCTCTACCACGCCGACAATGTCGAGGCGGCCGGCTTCGTCGAGCATCTCAAGCTGCCGCACTATGTCGATTTCCAGGGCGAGCTCGAACTGATCCGCCGCATCCGCAGGGAGCGCGAGGAGCGGCTTGCTCAAGAGCAGAATGCCAAAGGACCCGATACAATGCCGGAGGCTGCGGAATGACCATCCATCAGATGCCGGCGGACGATACAAAGCCGGCTTATAACTACGCCTATCTCGACGAGCAGACCAAGCGGATGATCCGCCGCGCCCTGCTCAAGGCGGTCGCGGTGCCCGGCTATCAGGTGCCGTTCGGCTCGCGCGAGATGCCCCTGGCTCGTGGCTGGGGCACGGGCGGTATTCAGATCACCGCCGCGATCATCGGTCCGGCCGATACGCTGAAAGTGATCGACCAGGGCGCCGACGACACCACGAACGCCGTCTCGATCCGCAGGTTCTTCGAGCGCACGGCCGATGCCCGCACCTGCGAGGCGACGGATAAGGCGACGATCATCCAGACCCGCCACCGCATCCCGGAAGCGCCGCTGAAGCCCGGACAGGTCATGGTCTATCAGGTGCCGACGCCCGAACCCTTACGCCGTCTGGAACCGCGCGAGGCCGAGACTCGCAAGATGCACGCCTGGGCCGAGTATGGGCTGATGCAGGTCAAGCTCTACGAGGACATCGCCCGCTACGGCGAGATCACCAAGACCTATGACTACCCGGTCATGGTCAATGGCCGCTACGTGATGGCGCCCTCGCCCATCCCGAAATTCGACAATCCGAAGATGCACATGTCGCCCGCGCTCCAGCTCTTCGGGGCCGGCCGCGAAAAGCGCATCTACGCGCTGCCGCCCTATACCAGCGTGCGCAGCCTCGATTTCGAGGACCACCCCTTCCGCATCCAGAGCTGGACGCAGCCCTGCGGGCTCTGCGGCGCGGACGACAGCTATCTCGACGAGGTCGTGATCGACGACCAGGGCGGGCGCATGTTCGTCTGCTCCGACAGCCACTATTGCGAGACCCGCCGGGCGGAAGGCCATCGCGGCACGATGCTGGGCGACGCGGCCGCGAGCGGCCTGGTCGAGGAGACCACCCCATGACCCTGCATGTCGCTGCGGCCGAGCTCGCGCTCGAACCCGCCCCCCTGCTCTCCGTCGACGGCGTCAGCCGCTTCTATGGCGAGCGCATCGGCTGCGCCGATGTCTCCTTCGATCTCTGGCCGGGCGAGGTGCTCGGTATCGTCGGCGAATCCGGCTCGGGCAAGTCGACCCTGCTGCGCTGCCTCGCCGGCATCGACAAGCCCGACGAGGGCGAGGTGCTGTTCCGTGGCGGCGCCGAGCCGCTCGACATCTACTCGGTCTCCGAGCAGGAGCGCCGCCGCCTGATGCGCACCGCCTGGGGCATCGTCCACCAGAACCCGCGCGACGGCCTGCGCATGGATGTCACCGCCGGCGGCAATGTCGGCGAGCGTCTGATGGACCGCGGCGACCGCCATTACGGCCAGATCCGCGAGCGCGCTCTCGACTGGCTCCAGCGTGTCGAGATCGCCGGCACCCGCATCGACGATCGACCACGCCAATTCTCCGGCGGCATGCAGCAGCGCCTGCAGATCGCTCGCGTGCTGGTTTCCGAACCGCGCCTCGTCTTCATGGACGAGCCGACCGGCGGCCTCGACGTCTCCGTGCAGGCCCGCCTGCTCGATCTGTTGCGCGTGCTCGTGCGCGACCTCGGGCTCGCCGCCATCATCGTCACCCACGACCTCGCCGTCGCCCGCCTCCTGACCGACCGCCTGATGGTGATGAAGGATGGCCGCGTGGTCGAGCAGGGCCTGACCGATCAGGTCCTCGACGATCCGCACCACGCCTATACGCAACTCCTGACCTCGGCGGTGCTGAGTGTGTGAGCTGTTCCCTTGTCATTCCGGGGAGTCGCGCAGCGAAGAACCCGGAACCCACGACCGGGTGAGGCCTGCGCCAATGGTAATCATGATCGCTCGCCCAGTCGTGGTTTCCGGGTTCGGGCCTGACGGCCCGCCCCGGAATGACAAAAACGGCCCGTCACACCCTCGTCACCTCGCCGGCACAAGGCACTGACACCATGACCACGATGATTCAGGTCGAAAACGTCGCCAAGACCTTCACCCTGCACAACCAGGGCGGAGCGCATCTGCCCGTCTTCGACAACGTCAATTTCCATGTCGAGGCCGGCGAAGCGCTGGTGCTGGCCGGTGCGTCCGGCGCCGGCAAGTCGAGCCTGCTGCGCATCCTCTATGGCAACTACAGGCCGACTTCAGGCGCGATCCGCATCACCCATGCCGGCCGGCCCGTCGACATCGTCGCCGCCGTGCCGCGCACCGTGCTCGACATCCGCCGCCGCACGCTGGGCTTCGTCTCGCAGTTCCTGCGCGTGATCCCGCGCGTCTCGACGCTCGACATCGTTCGCGATCCGCTGCTGGCGCGCGGCGCCACGCCGGAGACCGCGACCGAACGCGCCAAGGCCATGCTGGCCCGGCTCAACCTGCCGGAGCGGCTCTGGAATATCGCGCCCGCGACCTTCTCCGGCGGCGAGCAGCAGCGCGTCAATATCGCCCGCTCCTTCGTCGACCCCTCGGCGATCATGCTGATCGACGAGCCGACCGCTTCGCTCGACGCCGCCAATCGCGACGTCGTCGTCGAACTCATTGCCGAGGCGCGCGCCGCCGGCTCCGCCATCGTCGGGATTTTCCATGACGAGGCGGTTCGCGAACGCGTCGCGACGCGCTATCTCGACATCACCGCTTTCCGGAAGGCCTGACGATGCAGACCGTTCTCACCAATGCCAGGTTGATCCTCGAGAACGAGGTCGTCACCGGCACGATCGCCTTCGACCGGACCGGTATCACGGCTGTCGACCAGGGCAACTCGTCCCTGCCCGGCGCGATCGATGCCGGCGGCGACTATGTCGCGCCCGGCCTCGTCGAAATGCACACCGACAACATGGAAAAGCATTTCATGCCGCGCCCGAAGGTCTTCTGGCCGAACGGGCTGGCGGCGGCGCTCGTCCATGACGCGCAGATGGCCGCGGCCGGCGTCACCACGGTCTATGACGCGGTCTGCGCCGGCACGCCCTTCTCGGCCAAGGACTATCGCAAGGACATCTTCGCCGACGTGATGAAGTCGCTCGCCTATGGCAAGAGCGAGAACGTCTTCCGCATCGACCACCGCATCCACATGCGCTGCGAGCTGACGAGCCCACATCTGCTCGCCGATATCGCGCCCTATCAGGACGACGCGCTGGTTCAGCTCGTCTCGCTGATGGACCACACCCCCGGCCAGCGCCAGTGGCGCGATCTCCAGCACCTCAAGACCTATGCGGTCGGCAACGGCAAGACGGTCGCGGAGTTCGAGGAGGACGTCGAGGTTCGCCAGCGCGAAGGCGCCGCCAATGTCGCGAAGAACTGGCAGGCCGTGGTCGACATCTTCCGCGCGCGCGGCATCCCGCTTGCGACCCATGACGACACGATCCCCGAACATGTCGAGGAAGGCGTCGCCTCCGGCGCGGTGATCTCGGAATTCCCGACCACGGTCGAGGCGGCGGCCGCCGCCAAGCAGGCCGGCCTCGCGACGGTCGCGGGCGCGCCAAACGTCGTGCGCGGCGGCTCGCATTCCGGCGGCGTCTCGGTTTCCGAGCTCGCCGAGAAAGGTCTGCTCGATGGCCTGTCCTCGGATTACGTGCCCGCGAGCCTGCTGCAGGCCGTGGTCAAGCTCAATGCCGACCACGGCATCGCGCTGCCGGAAGCCATGGGCATGGTGACCTGGAAGATTGCCGATATCCTCGGCCTGCGCGACCGCGGGCATCTCAAGACCGGCCTGCGCGCCGATCTCGTGCGCTTCAAGGTGCTCGGCGCGACCCCGGTGCTGGCCGCGGTCTGGTCGCAGGGCGAGCGCGCATTTTGAGCAAGCCGCGCTACGCCGTCTATTACGCCCCCGCCTCCGACAGCGCCCTCTGGCGCTTCGGTTCGGCGGTGCTGGGCTATGACGCATTAACCGGCGAGGATCTGCCTTTCGCAGTTCCGCCCGGATGCGATCCGGCCCAGTGGCCTGCCTTCACCGAAGAGCCGCGACGCTATGGTTTCCACGCCACGCTGAAGGCACCTTTCGAACTCGCCTATGGCCGCAGCGAGGAGCAGTTGCGCGCGTTCGCCCGCAATCATGCGGCCGGGCTCGACGCCGTGGAGCTGGAGGGGTTGAGCGTGACCGCGCTCGGCTCCTTCGTCGCACTGACGCCCTCCGCCCCGAGCGAGGCTCTGCAGCGCTTCGCCTTCTCGACCGTGCAAGCCTTCGAACTCTTCCGCGCGCCACTCTCCGAAGCGGACAAGGCGCGGCGCCTCAAGAGCCCGCTCACCCCGGCACAGCACGCCTATCTCGAAGCTTACGGCTATCCTAATGTCGGCGACGCCTTCCGCTTCCACATGACGTTGACCGGCCCCCTGCCGGGCGACCAGACGGGGCCGGTGAAGCAGGCTCTTGAAACCGCCGGTGCCGCGGCGCTGCCGGCCGGGCCCGTCAGGATCGATCGCTTCGCGCTGTTCAGGCAGGATGATCGCGCCGGCCGCTTCCGCCTGCTCGATTCCTACGCTTTCGGCTAGGAGCCATGCTGTCCGAGCGCACGCAGGACGGCCAGAAGCTCATCAGCGGCCTCGGCGACGCTGCGGTCGTTCAGGACCGTGACGATCTCCGCACGCTCCGCCGTCAGGGGCGCCTCGCGCTTCAGGCGAGCCGCGATATCGGCCTCGGCCTCTCGCCCGCGCGCCGCCAGCCGCTGCGCCAGCACCGCGACCGGCGCGGTGATGTTGAGCACCACCACCCGCTCCGCCAGCCGCTCCGCCGCCGCAATGGCCGCGCGCGAGACATTGACGATGACCACGGCGCCCGAGCCGATGCCGGAAAGCTCCGCCGCCGGAATGCCGTAGCTCAGCCCATGCGCCTGCCAGCTCAACGCCAACCCGCCCTGCGCTTCGATCTCGCGAAAACCCGCCTCGTCGCAGGAATCGTGATCCTCGGCCCCGGCCATGGCCGGCCGGGTGATCAGGCGGCGGGCGAAGCGATAGCGCAGATCGCCGGCGAGGCCCGCCCGCGCCGCCTCCATCAACGTGTCCTTCCCCGCTCCGGAAGGGCCGACCATGAGAACGAGCACGCCCGTCTGCACGGCGGGAATCGCGATATCTGGAGAGGATGAGGACATGGCTACGAAGAAACTGGGACTCGAACCGCTGATCGACCCGACTGCCCAGGTGAGGCAGGCGACGCTCGGCCGCTACACCGCGATCGGCGCGCGCACCGTCTTCGCCGAGTCGACGATGGGTGACTACTCCTATGTCGTGAACGACGCGAATGTCATTTACACGACAATCGGCAAATTCTGCTCGATCGCGGCAATGACACGGATCAATCCCGGCAATCATCCGATGCATCGCGCCAGCCAATCGCATTTCACCTATCGCGCCGCCGCCTATTTCGACGATGCGGAGGACGACGAAGCCTTCTTCGACTGGCGCCGGGCCCATGCCGTGACGATCGGCCATGATGTCTGGATAGGGCATGGCGCGATCGTTCTCGCCGGCCGGAGCATCGGCACGGGGGCGGTGGTTGCGGGCGGCGCCATCGTCACCAAGGACGTGGCACCCTACACGATCGTGGCCGGCAATCCGGCAAGACCGATACGGCGACGGTTCACGGAAGAAATTGCGGAAAGACTGCAGAGCCTCGCCTGGTGGGATTGGGAGCATGCACGGCTGCGCGCCACTCTCCTCGATTTCCGGCACCTTTCGGTCGAGGACTTTCTCGATCGCTACGAAGCAGGCTGAGCGGCCCCCCTGTCGTTGCGCATTTTGTCGCACGTGCCCCCCACGCAGGTTGGCTTCTGCTTCGCAATGCACAATAATGCGGAATAACTCGTATAAATTGATCCACATCAAAAAATGCACTCATAGGTTTTTAACCTCGAAGGGCCATGGTCGGTCTCCGGCGGGAACAGTTTCCGCCCGAGGCTGAGGACCTCCTGATGTCGGCACTGGATCATCTCGCCAAGCGGCTCGCCTTCATGCAGCTCGGCCCGGAGGCGCAGGCGCGCATACGCGACGTCGGTGATGCTCTGGGCTCGTCCGTTCCGGGCGCACTCGACGCCTTCTACAAGCAGCTGCGCGCCTTTCCCGAAACGAAGGCGTTCTTCAGCAACGAACAGCACATCGAAAGCGCCAAGCAGCGCCAGGGCAAGCACTGGAGTGGCATCGCCACCGGCACCTTCGACGATCAATATGTCGGCGCCGTCACCCAGGTCGGAAGGATCCATGCCCGCATCGGGCTGGAGCCGCGCTGGTATATCGGCGGCTACGCACTGATCCTCGAAAAGCTGCTCGCCGGTGTGCTCGAAGCGCGCTGGCCCCGGAATGCATTGGGCAGGCGCATGCCCGGCGCCGAGGAGCGATCGGCCGAGATCGGCGCCATCGTCAAGGCGGCATTGCTCGACATGGACTATGCCATCACCGTCTATCTCGAAGCCTCCGAGGAGGCCCGGCTGAAGGCCGAGGCCGAGGCCCGCGCCCTCGAACAGGCCAAGGCGGCCGAGCGTGAGCAAGCCATCGCCTGCGTCAGCCAGAGCATGGCCGCGCTCGCCGAGGGCGACCTGACCTATCGCATGAGCGCCGAAATCCCGGCCGAATATTCCGAGATCCGCGACCATTTCAACGGCGCCATGGCGCGTCTCCAGGAGATGGTCGGCACGATCAAGGCGACCTCGGCGGCGATCGCCTCCTCCTCGCAGGAGATCAGCACCGGCGCCCAGGACCTCTCGATGCGCACCGAGCAGCAGGCCTCGGCGCTGGAAGAGAGCGCTGCGACGACCGAGCAGCTCGCGGCTTCGGTCAAGACTTCGACGCAGGCCTCGCGTGAATCCGTTTCGCTCGCCGACGAAGCCCGCAATGTGGCGCGCACCGGCGGTGACATCGTCCGCGAGGCCGTCGAGGCGATGGCCCGGATCGAGGGTGCTTCGAAGCGCATCTCGGAGATCACCGACGTGATCGACGGCATCGCCTTCCAGACCAACCTGCTGGCGCTCAATGCCGCCGTCGAGGCGGCCCGTGCCGGCGATGCCGGCCGCGGCTTCGCGGTCGTCGCCGCCGAGGTCCGGGCGCTGGCCCAGCGTTCGGCCGGCGCCGCCAAGGACATCACAGGCCTGATCTCATCCTCGGACGTAGAGGTCGCCGAAGGCGTCAAGCTCGTCCGCCAGGCGGGCGAGACACTCGACCGCATCGTCGCGGCCTCCGCAAAGGTCTCCAGCACGGTCGAGGAGATCGCCTCCGCCTCCAGCGAGCAGGCCAACGGCATCGACGAGATGAGCCAGACCGTCAGCCATATGGACGAGATCACCCAGCAGAACGCGGCGCTGGCCGAGGAAAGCGCCGCCTCGGCCCGCGTGCTGCTCGACCAGATCGAGCAGCTCAACCGACTGGTCGCGGCCTTCCGGACCGAACAGAACGGGGCTGTCGGCAGCGCCACGATCCGGCGGCGCGCAGCCTAGCCTTCCCGGTCTGGCGGCAAACCTACCCGGCGAGCCGCCAGACCGAACTGCGCTTGATCTCGGCATCCTCCAGCGCGCGCGTCACCGGCACCTCATAGGTCGCGAGCGCTTCCAGCCTTTCGCGTGGCAGATAGCTGCGGCCGGGATCGCCGATCAGCACCGTTGCGCCTCGCGCCGACAGCCCGGACAACCAGCCGATGACGCGCTCGGCCATCTCGCGCTCGTAGCAGACGTCGCCGGCGCAGACGACGTCCCAGCCCTCGTCACGACCGATCAGGTCCTCACAGCGCGGCGTCACCGCGACACCGTTCGCCTCGGCATTGATGCCGATCGCCGCTGCCGCGAAGGCATCGATATCGCAGGCCTCGACCGGCGCCGCTCCGACCTTCGCCGCCGCGATCGCGACGAGCCCGGAGCCCGAGGCGAAGTCGAGCATCCGCCGCCCGGCGACGATCTCCGGATGATCCAGCAGATAGCGCGCCAGCGCCTGCCCGCCGGCCCAGGCGAAGGCCCAGAACGGCGGCGGCAGGCCGATCACGGCAAGCTCGTCCTCCGTCTTCTGCCAGAGCTCGGTCGCCTCCTCGGCGACATGCAATGCGAGCTCCGGCGCATAGGGCACCGGCAGCAGCCGGGTGTGGGCGCGGATGAAGGCTTCGCGATCGAGGGCGGCGGCCTCGCTCATGCCGCGGCGTCCGGCGGGGCGCGGCCGAGCAGGCTGAGATAAAGCGCCTTCACCCCGTTCATCACGTCGCGCTCGGTATGCCCGTCGAGCAGGCGGGCGCGGGCGCTCTCGCCCATGCGCTCAACGAGGCGCGGAGCACCGGCGAGGGCGACGAGCGCCCGGGCCAGCGCCACGGCATCGTCGGCCGGCACGACCATGCCGTCCTGCCCGTCGCGCACGAAACTGCGGCAGCCCGGCACATCCGTGGTCAGGATCGCCCGGCCGCAGGACGCCGCCTCCAGGATGGTGCGGGGCAGGCCCTCCCCGCCCCGCGATGGCAGGATGCAGAGATGATGCGCCTTCCAGACACCCTCGATATCGCGCGTCGGCCCGGCCCAGTTGACGCCTGGCCGCGCCGCCCATTCCTTCAGCGTCGCCTCGGGGATAGCCTTGGGATTGGACGGGTCAGGCGCGCCATGGATGGTGAGCGTGACCTTGGCACCCTCGGCCCGCGCGAGCCGGACCGCCTCGACGGCAAGGTCGACGCCCTTGGACCAGAGCATACGCGCCACCAGCGCGACCTTGAGCGGCGGCGACGGCGGCATCGGCGAGGGCATCAGGATCAGCGGATCGACGCCGGCCCCGCCGACGATCACGACCTTCGTGGTGTCCTGCGGATCGAGCCCGAGGGTGACGGGGTCGTCTGGATTCTCGAACAAGAAGCGCACCTGCGGCCCGTCGATGGCGCCGCGCAGCCAGGTGATCGCCGCGAAGCGGGCCATCGCCGCGAGCGCGCCCTGCTTCGCGCCGAGGAAGCCGAGCCCGGTCAGCGCATAGACCCGGCGCTCGACGCCCGCCAGCTTGCCGGCAAGACCCGCGAGCGCGATCGGCTTCAGCGCGATACAATGCAGGATGTCGGGCTTCTCCGCCGCGATCAGGCGTTTCAGCGCCCCGATCTGCTTGAACAGCGCGCGCGGATCGAGGCTGCGCCGTTCCGCCTCCAGCCCGATCAGCCGCGCCCCGGTCGCCTCGATCACGCGCCGGTGGTTGCGCTCGCGCGCGATCACCGCGACATCGAAGCCGAGTTCGCGCGCCGCGCGCGCCATCGGCAGGAAATGCGAGGCGAAGAACCAGTCCTCGGTAACGACGAAGAGAAGCTTGGGGCGCGGCATCGCGCCATCAGGCCGATGCGGCGGCGAAGGTCAAGCCCGCTGGCAGATCAGGGTCGCGCGGTCGCGACCGGCAGCACGCGAGCGAGCGCCGTCGGCGGATCGATCCGGCCGGCGCCATAGACCGGGTCGCGCCCGCGCGAGCCGAGATCGGTCGCGCTTTCGGCGAGCACCCGGCGGGCGCCATCCGAATCGAGCTCCGGCTGCTTTTCGAGCAGGAGCGCGACCAACGCCGTGACATGGGCGGCAGCGATCGAGGTGCCCGAGGTGAAGGCGTAGCGCCCGCCGGGCTCGGCCGTCAGCACGTCGACGCCGGGCGCCGCGATAGCAACGTAAGCACCGCGATTGGCGTCGCTGAAGACCTTGTCCTCGGCATCGGTCGCTGTCACCGCGATCACGCTCGGATCGGCGCCGGGATAGAGCGGAGCCGACCGCGCACCGCCATTGCCGGCGGCGGCGACGGTGATGACGCCGCGCTCCTTCGCGCCGGCGAGAGCCTTGGAGAGCAGGCGATCCTGCGGGCCAGCGAAGCTGAGATTGACCACCTTGGCGCGCTGCTGGACGACCCATTCGAGCGCGGTGACGATCTGGAACGACTTACCGTTGGCGGAAGCCGCCTGCGGGCCGCCGAAGGCGCGGGCGACGATGAGGCGGGCCGCAGGCGCAATGCCCTGCAGCTCGCCATGGGCGACGATCGCCGTCGCCATCGAGGTGCCATGGGCATGCGGCGTCGCCAGCCCGTCGACCGCGTCGAGATAACCTAGGACCGAACCCCGGATCTCGGGATGCTCCATGTCGACGCCGGAATCGATCAGGCCGACTCGGATATTGCGCCCCTGCGCAAACTTGCGCGCCTCGCTTAGCCTCAGCTTGTCGACCACATATTGCGGCGGCAGGATGCGCCGAACCGCCGCGCTACCCCGCGCCGCCGTTGTGGGGTCCGCCAGCCGCAGGCCCTGTGTCGGAGCAGGCGTGCTCGCCTCCGAGGACGCGGTGGACGCGCCCGCCGGCGCGCCGGTGCCGGACAGCGAATCCTGCTGCAGTTCGAAGAGGAAGTTCGGCTGCGCCCCGGCGATATTGGTGTCGTCGCCCATCTCGGTGAGCACGGCGCGCAGGTCGCGTCCCGCCTCGAGCTTGGCCCGGATGATGGTGACGCCGGCGAGATCGAAGCGCTGGCGCGCAATCAATGTCGCGCCATAGCGGCGCAGCACGGTTTCCGCCTCGACATTGGGCGCGAGCTCGAACAGCACCTCGTCGGGCACGAACCGGTTCTCGTCGAGCGCCGGAACGATGCTGCGCTGGGTCCGCGGCTGGAGCCAGGAGCCCGGCGGCACGCGCATCGAGCGATTGGTTCCGCCGGCCGAGGGCTGCTGCGGGCTCGTCGTCGGCGCGACACGCTTGCCGTCGCCGCTCCCGACAGCCGTTTGGGCGGAAGCCAGCCCCGGCACGAGCGCCAGCACGCATGCGAGCAGGCCGGCACCGGCGAGGCACCGAACCGTGGATTTGCGGAGAGCAAACGGGGACGGCAGCATGACCTGACCCTCCTGCGACGACGACATCATGCCATGGCGCCTTGCAACCGCACCAGCCGGATCACGGCGCCGGTGCGACGAAGCTGACGATCGCGCTCTCGCCCTTCATTCGCGTCGCGATCGCATCGAGCTGGGCGGAGGAGAGCGAGGCATCGCCGACGCGCACCTTGAAGAAGCCGTTTGCGCGCGGGCCATCGACCACCGAGGCATCGAAACGCTTGAAGAAGGAGGCGATCTCGCCGGCCCGCGCTTCGGGCGAGAAACTCAGGAGCACATAGCTTTCCGAAGGCCGCGCGCCCGGCGCCGAGGCGGTCTGGAAGCCCGGGCCGCCGTCACGCAGCGCAAGCCCGGTGATCGCCACGCCCTGCAGCGCGATCAGGGCGATGGCCGCAGCGCTGGCATAGGCGAGGCGGCGCGGCGACTGTGCGGCCAGAAGCCCGCCGAGCCAGCCGAGAAGGCCACGGCTGTTCTCCTGGGCGCGGGCTAGAAGAGGCACCGGACGGGCTTCGGCCTCGATACCGGCCATCAGCTTGTCGAGAGCGTTATGAGAGGGAGCCCCGAGGCTCTCGTTGAGCAGCACCGTCTCGGCCATGTCGTCGCGGATGAGGTCGAGCCGGGCGGCGAGCTCGGCATCGGCGGCGAGCGCGGTCTCGACGCGGCGCTTGTCGGCGTCGGAGATCCGGCCGTTGGCATAGAAGGGCAGCAGCTCCTCGAGCTCGCGGCGCTTCGGATCGCTGGCGATGCTGTCGTTCATCACGCCACTCCCTGGGCGGCGGGGCCGCGCCTCATGAAAACGGAAATCTTACGGCCAGCCGCGGTCGATGCCGGCTGCCTTGAGCATCTCGCCCAGCTTCTTGCGGGCGTGGAAAAGCCGGGTCTTGACGGTGTTCTCGGGGATGCCGACGATCCGCGCGACCTCCTCGACGGAAGTCTCGTGGTAATAGACGAGGTCGATGACCTCGCGATGCTCGACCGAGAGCCGCTCGAGGCAGGCGCGGATGGCGAGACCCTTGTCCTGCTTCTGCAGCACGATCTCGGGGCCGTCGGCGTCGTCTTCGAGGCTTTCGGCATAGTCCTCGTCCAGCTCGGCGTCGCGGCGCTTGCGCAGCAGCGACCAGGCCTTGTTCCGGGCAATGGCGAGCAGCCAGGTCGAGACCGAGGCGCGAGCCTCGAACCGGTCCGCCTGTCGCCACAGATCCATGAACACGTCACTGATCACATCCTCGGCAAGCGTCTCGTCGCGGACGAGCCGCAGCACGAAACGGTAGACCCGCACCTGATGCCGCGAAAACAGCACCTTCATCGCGAGCCGGTCACCAGAGGCGATCCGTTTGACGAGATCCTCGTCCGATTCCGTATGCATTGCCCCTCGAAGGCCAGGCATCCCGGCTCGCATCCGGTTGTCGCGGCGAGCGGGGAAAAGGTTCAACCCGGCGCGCACATTAATCTGCATGCGCGGATTTGCCGATAGGTCGGCGGGGATCGGAGAGGAGTTTTTTGCCCGAAAAGCAGCCATTGCGCGGCGCGGACGCTGCCAACACAGTTAAGCGGATATGAAAAGGGGCGCTCACGGCGCCCCAGATCGCATTCAGGTGTATGCGGAAATTCCTGGCCTCAGCGGCGCTTGCCGGCCGTGCGCATCTGCATGTACTGCACGGCTTCCAGCAGCACCTTGCGCGGACGCTCGGCATCGCGCTTGGCCTGTTCGGCCTTGCGGGCGACTTCGCGGGCGATCTCTTCCTGGCGCTTCTCTTCCTCGATGCGCGCACGCTCGATCGCTTCCAGGCGCTCCTTCTCGGCCCGGATCTTCGCCTTCTCGGCTTCGCGCTCGGCGCGAGCCTGGGCGATGGCTTCCCGCTCCTCGCGTCGCTGCACCATCACCGGGTCGTCGGCCTTCGGCCGGGCCTTGAAACGCTCGAGCAGCGCCTTCTTGGCATTGGCGGAATTGGACTGGCGGTCGGTAAAGCTGCGGTCGTTCGGGTTCTTCAAGGGTGATCTTCTCTCGGGTTGTTACGGGCGTTTACTCGGCCTGCGCGGGCGAGATAATCCAGATCCGGCCGGATTGGTATCGAAATCGACGCGCGGCAGCCCCGCTTCCAGCGCTTATCGGGCGGCAGGTCCTGCATACTGCACGCTTGAAACGCATGAGAACGGCAGGATCGGCACCCTTCAGGCGGGCGGGCCGGATCCTGCATATGGGCAGCCCGCCCCGCCCTGTCAATGCAAACGGCCGGTGGCGGACGGTATTGGGGCTCGAAAAGCAGCTCTATGCTTTACAAGCGCCGCATTTTCCCCAACAGGCAGGGCGACTGCCGCAACAACGTCGTGCTCCCGTGAAGACGCCTCAGCTCTCCGATTTCCGTCGCATCGTCGTCAAGGTCGGCTCCAGCCTGCTGGTCGACCGCAGCCGCGGCCGCCTACGTCATGCCTGGCTCGCGGCCCTGGCCGAGGACCTCGCCGACCTGCACCAGCGCGGTGCCGACGTGCTCGTCGTCTCCTCCGGTGCGATCGCGCTCGGGCGCACCGTGCTCGGCCTGCCCTCCGGCCCGCTGCGGCTGGAGGAGAGTCAGGCCGCTGCCGCCGTCGGCCAGATCGCGCTCGCCCGCAACTGGGCCGAAGCGCTCGGCGCCCATGGCCTGACCGCCGGACAGGTGCTGCTGACCCTGGCCGACACCGAGCAGCGCCGCCGCTATCTCAATGCGCGCGCGACGCTAGGCCGCCTGCTCGACCTGCGCGCCATCCCGGTCATCAACGAGAACGACACCGTCGCCACCACCGAGATTCGCTATGGCGACAACGACCGGCTCGCCGCCCGGGTCGCGACCATGGCCGGCGCTGATCTTCTGGTGCTGTTCTCCGATATCGACGGGCTCTATACCGCTCCGCCCGCGAAGGACCCGGGCGCGCGGCATATCCCCGTCGTCGAGCGGATCACCCCGGAGATCGACGCCATGGCCGGCGGGGCAGCCTCAGAATTGTCGCGCGGCGGCATGCGCACCAAGATCGAGGCCGGCAAGATCGCGGCGGCCGGAGGCACCCATATGCTGATCGCCGACGGACGCGCGAAGAACCCGCTCGCCAGCGTCGCCGAGGGCGGCCGCTGCACTTGGTTCCTCACCGGATCGACCCCCGCCACCGCGCGCAAGACCTGGATCGCCGGCTCGCTGGAGCCACGCGGCACGCTGCATCTCGATGCCGGCGCGGCCCGCGCGCTGCGCGGCGGCGCAAGCCTGCTGCCGGTCGGCGTCACCCGGATCGAGGGCGAGTTCGCGCGCGGCGACGCCGTGCTGATCCGCGATCCCGAAGGCCAGCTCCTCGGCCGCGGCCTCGTCGCCTATGACGCCTCCGACGCGGCGCTGGTGCTCGGCAAGGCCTCGCGCGATATCGAAGCCGTGCTGGGCTATCCCGGCCGCGCCGAGATGATCCACCGGGACGACATGGCGCTCGGGCTGGGCTAAGCTTCCTCACGGGCCGGCTTTCGCCGGCAAACCTTGGGCTTGAACGAGATGACCGGCGACAGCGCATTGCGCATCATCGCGACGAACGAGACGGCCGATGTCGGCCGCGTCATGCAGGAGCTAGGCCGCCGTGCCCGCACTGCCGCGCGCAAGGTCGCGCTCAGCCCGGCCGAACAGCGCAATGCGGCGCTCCTCGCCATGGCCGAGGCGCTGCGCGCCCGCACAGCCAAAATCCTCGCCGCCAATGCGCAGGACCTCGCGGACGGCAAGGCCGCAGGCTTGAGCGCTTCCTTCATGGACCGCCTCGCCCTCGACGAGAAACGCCTCGCGGCCATTGCGGACGCCGTCGCCGCGGTCGCCGACCTGCCCGATCCGCTCGGCCGCGTGCTGGCGGAATGGACCCGGCCGAACGGCCTGCGCTTCGAGCGTGTCGCGACGCCGCTCGGCGTCATCGCCGTGATCTTCGAGAGCCGCCCCAATGTGACGGCCGATGCCGGCGCGCTCTGCCTGAAGAGCGGCAATGCCGCGATCCTGCGGGCCGGCTCCGATTCCTTCCGCTCCTCGACCGAAATCGCCGCCGCGATGCGCGAAGGCCTGGAAGCCGCCGGCCTGCCCGCCGACGCGATCCAGCTCGTGCCGACGCGCGACCGCGCCGCTGTCGGCGAGATCCTCTCAGGGCTGAACGGCAATATCGACGTCGTCGTCCCGCGCGGCGGCAAGAGCTTGGTTGCCCGCGTCCAGAGCGAGGCGCGCGTGCCGGTCTTCGCCCATCTCGACGGCAACTGCCATGTCTATGTCGACGCGAAGGCCGATCTCGCCATGGCCCGCGAGATCCTGCTCAACGCCAAGCTCCGCCGCACCGGTGTCTGCGGCGCGGCCGAGACGCTGCTGGTCGACGAGGCCTGCGCGGCAACGCATCTCGCTCCGCTCGTCACCGCCCTGCTCGAAGCCGGTTGCGCCGTGCGCGGCGACGAGACCACCCGCGCCGTAGATGCGCGCGTGACCGCCGCGACCGAAGAGGACTGGGCGACCGAATATCTCGATCGGATCATTGCGGTGAAAACCGTGCCCGGCCTGGACGCAGCGATCGACCATATCGAGCGCTACGGCTCGCATCACACCGACGCGATCGTCACCGCCGACGAGGCCGCCGCCGCCCGCTTCCTCGCCGAGGTCGATTCCGCCATCGTCATCCACAACGCCTCGACCCAGTTCGCCGATGGCGGCGAATTCGGTTTCGGCGCCGAGATCGGCATCGCCACCGGCCGCATGCATGCGCGTGGTCCGGTCGGCGTCGAGCAGCTCTGCTCCTTCAAGTACCGCGTCCATGGCGCGGGCCAGACCCGGCCCTGAGGCGAAGCCCGGCGCATGACGAGCGAGCTTCCGCGCCTGCCGTCCCGGCTGCCCTCCTTCGCGCCGGGCTTGCGGATCGGACTGTTCGGCGGCAGCTTCAACCCGGCCCATGACGGTCACCGGCTGGCGAGCCTCACCGCGCTGCGCCGTCTCCAGCTTGATCGTGTCTGGTGGCTGGTCACGCCCGGCAATCCGCTCAAGGACAACGCCAGGCTACCCTCGCTCGCCGAGCGCATCCACCAGGCTGAGAACGTCGTGGGCCATGCCCGCATCGACGTCACCGGCGTCGAGGCGATGCTGCGCACGCGCTACACCGCCGACACGCTGCGCGCCTTGAAGCGGCGTTGCCCGGGCGTGAACTTCGTCTGGATCATGGGCTCCGACAATCTCGCCGGTTTCCACCGCTGGAACGAGTGGCGCGAGATCGCCCGGATGATGCCGATCGCGATCATCGACCGGCCGGGCTCGACCCACAGTGCCATGGCTTCGCCTGCCGCCAACTGGCTCTCGCGCTGGCGCCTGCCCGAAAGCCGGGCCGCGAGCCTGCCGCGCATGCAGCCTCCCGCCTGGGTCTTCCTGCATGGCAAGCGCTCGACGTTATCCTCGACGATGCTACGCCGGCAGGCCGGCCGCGATTGAACTCCGGCGCCTTCCGGCTTATTTTGGACCCATCGCGCCACACGCGCATCAGGATCGAGAGGATACGTCACTGACCCGTCAAACCCTTGGTGAAGCCGAGCCGAAGCCGCTTCCCCAGGCTGCCGTCGCGGACAATCCCTCTGCCGACAGCATCACCCTCGCCCTGCGTGTTCTCGAGGACATGAAGGCCGAGGACATCACGGTGATCGACCTCGTTGGCAAGACCTCGCTGGCCGACGCGATGATCATCGCCTCGGGCAACGTCAACCGCCATGTCGCCGCCATCTCGGATGCCCTGGTCGAAGCCCTCAAGGCTTCGGGACTGCCCACGCCCAACGTCGAAGGCGTCCCTGCCTGCGACTGGGTGCTGATCGATACCGGCGACATCATCATCCACGTCTTCCGGCCCGAAGTGCGCCAGTTCTACAATCTCGAGAAGATGTGGGGCACCGACCGGCCGAACGAACGCCTCGACAGCTGACGTTCGCTTCGCATGCGGCTCGCGGTCATCGCCGTCGGCCGGCTCAAGGATGGGCCGGAACGCGAACTCTGCGAGCGCTATCGTGAGCGCGGCCTCGCGCTTGGCCGCGGCATCGGCCTCAGCGGTCCCGACATCGTCGAGATCACCGAGGGCCGTGGCCGCCGCCCCGAGGAGCGCAAGCGCGAGGAAGCCCAAGCCATCCTTGCGAAAGTCCAACCCGGCCTGATCATCGCGCTCGACGAGCGCGGCCGCCAGCTCGGCAGCGATGCCTTCGCCACCCGCCTCGCCACCGCCCGCGATTCCGGCACCAGCCATGCCAGCCTGATCATCGGCGGTGCCGACGGCCTGAGCGAGGAGATCCGCGACAAGGCTGACATCACGCTGGCCTTCGGCGCGCTGACCATTCCGCACCAGATCGTGCGGGCGCTCGTGCTTGAGCAGCTCTATCGCGCGATGACGATTATCTCCGGCCACCCCTATCATCGCGTATGACCTTGCTGATTCGCCCCGGACTGCGCGGCCTGTGCCTTGCCGCCCTGCTGGCGAGTTCGGCCGCCGCCCTCGCCCAGGCGCCCCAGCCCGACCCGGAAGCCCTGCAGCGCGAGGCGATGCAGAAGCTCGTCGAGAAGCAGGCCCGCGAAAGCGAGCTCAAGGCGATCGAGCAGCGTCTCGCCGGAAACACCGAGGCTCGCGCGAATCTCGAAAAGGAAGTGGCTGCGATCCGCGCCGATCGCGCCGCCCTCAACAAGGCGTTGCTCGACACCACCGCGAAAACCCAGACCGCCGAAGAACGCTTGGGCGCGCTGGAAAACCGGCTCGGCCTGCTGCAATCCAGCGAAGCCGCGATCCGGCGCTCGCTCGAGGGCCGGCGCAACCTGATCGCCGAAGTGCTGGCCGCGTTGCAGCGCATCGGCCGGCGCCCGCCACCCGCCGTGCTGGTCCGCCCCGAGGATATCCTGGAAGCCGTGCGCGCCTCGATGCTGCTCGGCGCCGTCGTGCCGGACCTCCGGCAGGAGGTCGAGATCCTCGGCACCGACCTCGCCGAACTCGTGCGGCTGCGCCAGGGCATCGCCACCGAAAAAGGCCGGATCGGCACCGAGATGGAGCAGATCGCGGCCGAGCGCCAGCGCCTGGCCTCCCTGATCGAGGCGCGGCGCGAGCGCGAGGCCAGCGCCGCCAGGGATGTCGAGCAGCAAGCCGCCCTCGGCAAGGAGCTCGCCGGCCAGGCCCGCTCGATGCGGGATTTCGTCGAGAAGATCGAGAAGGAGATCTCCGTCGCCAACAAGGCGGCCGACGCCGCCCGTCAGGCGATCGAGCAGGAGACCCGCGAGCAGCGCGAGCGCATGACGGCGCTAGCCTTCAAGGATCCGGCGCGGCTTGCCCCCAAGATCGCCTTCGCCGAGGCGAAGGGCCTGCTCTCCCTGCCCGTATCGGGATCACGATTGCGTGGTTTCGGCGATCCTGACGGTGCCGGCGGCACCATTCGGGGGATTTCTCTGGAAACCCGCGCCAACGCCCTAGTTTCGGCGCCTTCCGACGCTTGGGTGGTGTATGCGGGACCGTTCCGTTCGTTCGGGCAACTCTTGATCCTGAACGCCGGCGGGGGGTACTACATCTTGCTAGCCGGCATGCAGCGGATCGATGTCGCGCTCAATCAGTTCGTGCTGGCCGGGGAGCCGGTTGCGACGATGGGCGAAACGTCGGAAGCTGCCGCGACGACTGTAGGGGTGGGAACCGGGCAGCCGGTTCTGTATATCGAATTCAGGAAAGACGGCGTCTCGATCGACCCGACGCCGTGGTGGACGAAATCGCAAGGCGAAAAGGTTCGCGGATGATGCGCAAGGTTTCCCTCGTTCTCGCCGGCGCCATCATGGGCGCGGGCCTGACAGGACTGGCTACCCAGACGAGGCTGCTGTCCTCGACCAGCGCGGTCGCGGCCTCGGCCGAGGTCTATCGCAGCCTCAACCTGTTCGGTGACATCTTCGAGAAGATCCGCACCGACTATGTCGACAAGCCCGACGAGCAGAAGCTGATCGAGGCCGCCATCAACGGCATGGTCTCCTCGCTTGACCCGCACTCCTCCTATCTCGACGCCAAGTCCTTCCGCGACATGGACACCGACATGCGCGGCCAGTTCGGCGGCCTCGGCATCGAGGTGACGATGGAGGACGGCGTCCTCAAGGTCGCCAAGCCGATCAGGGACACGCCCGCTTCCAAGGCCGGCATCCTCGCCAACGACATCATCCGCCAGATCGACGGCGCCGAGGTGAAGGGCCTGTCCCTGACCCAGGCGGTCGAGAAGATGCGCGGACTGATCAACACCCAGGTCACGCTGAAGATCGACCGCCCCGGCAAGACCGAGCCGCTCGAATTCACCCTGACCCGCTCGACCATCGTCGTCCCGGCCGTCGAGGAGCGTGTCGAGGGCGATATCGGCTATATCCGCATCGGCACCTTCTCCGAGCAGACCTATGACGGCCTGCGCAAGGCGATCGAGAAGACCACGAGCGAGATCGGCGCCGACAAGCTCAAGGGCTACATCATCGACCTCCGCAACAACCGCGGCGGGCGCCTCGACCAGTCTGTGCTGGTCTCCGACGCCTTCCTCGACCGCGGCAAGATCGTCTCGACCCGCGGCCGCAACGCCGAGGAGACCCAGGTCTTCAACGCCAAGTCGGGCGACCTGACCAAGGGCAAGCCGGTCGTGGTGCTGATCAACGGCTCGTCCGCCTCGGCGGCCGAGATCGTCGCCGGCGCCCTGCAGGACCACAAGCGCGCGACCGTGATGGGCACGCGCTCCTTCGGCAAGGGCTCGGTCCAGACCGTGATCCCGCTCGGCTCGAACGGCGGCCTGCGCCTGACCACGGCGCGCTACTACACGCCGTCGGGCAACTCGATCCAGGCCAAGGGTATCACGCCGGATATCGAGATCCAGCAGGAGATCCCGCAGGAGATCAAGGACAAGCTCGTCGAGAACAAGGGTGAAGCCGCACTCAAGGGCCATCTCAAGGCCGGCGAGGGCGAGGAGCAGTCCGGTTCGAGCTCCTATGTCCCCTCCGACGCGACCAAGGACACCCAGCTCGTCGCCGCGCTGAACCAGCTCCGCGGCGTCAAGAAGGATGTCGCGGCCCCCGCCGACAAGCCCGCGACGCCCGAAGCGCCCAAGCAGCCGAACTGAGCCTGCGGGCTTCCGAGGCGACAGGCCGAGAGCCGGTCCGGCTCTCGTTTCCAGATCGATAACGCGTGACCGATCGGATTGCGATGCAATCTGATCGGCGCGTACTCTGACGCGCGGGCTGCTGATTCGGGTCCGCGTCGCAATTTCGAGGACGGCCTCTCTCGGCCGATACGCCGCTGACGGAGCTCAATCGACCGCTCGGCCAGGATCGCCCGGCGGCCTCTGGCAGGCCCTGGGGACGTTGGCTCGCGACGGCGGCGGCCGGCAGCGTTGGCGTGGCCATTCTGGGGCTCGTGCTGACAGTGGCGCTGCTCCGCGATCCCGATGGCGGCGAGCCGATCGCAGTGGCCTCGATCGAGAAGCGTTCTGCCCCCGTCTCCTCCGCCCCCGCCACCGCCGATCCCGCGGCTGCCACGCCCCGCGGGCCTGCCACCGCCGCCCAGCTCGAGAACAGTGCAGGGGTGACCGTGGTACGCGTCGGCGAGGACGCTCCGGAAGCCATCGTCATCACCATTCCCGACACGGCGCGCACGATCAAGCTCGCGACGGCCCCCGACAATCGCCTGGTCGAGCGCTCGCGTTACGGCCTGCTGCCGAAATCCGGGCCCGAAGGTGCGACGCCGGCCAAGATCTATGCCCGCCCGCTCGGCCCGGAACCCGCGACCAAGCCGGTCGGCCGTATCGCCATCCTCGTCGGCGGGCTCGGCATCAGCCAGAGCGGCACGGCCGACGCGATCGCGAAACTGCCGGCGCCGGTCTCGCTCGCCTTCGCGCCCTATGGCGCCGAACTCGAACGCACCGTCCAGCGCGCCCGCAGCGAAGGCCATGAGGTCTTCCTGCAATTGCCGATGGAGCCCTTCGACTATCCCGACAACGATCCCGGCCCGCATACGCTGCTGACCGGCCCGAAGGCGCCCGACAACCTCGACAAGCTGCATTGGGCGCTCGGCCGCTTTACCGGCTATGTCGGCATCGTCAATTTTCTCGGCGGCCGCTTTACCGCAGACGAAAGCGCGCTCTCCCCTGTCCTGCGCGAGCTTGCCGGCCGCGGCCTGATGGTCGTCGACGACGGCTCCTCCGCGCGCAGCCTGCTCGCCGGCTCGGCCGACCGCGCCCGCATCCCCTCCCTGAAGATCGACCGCGTCATCGACGGCGTCACCCGTGCCGACGCGATCGACAAGGAACTGGCCGCGCTCGAAAACCTGTCGCGCGAGCAGGGCATTGCGGTCGCAGCCGCGAGCGCCCTGCCGGTCTCGATCGAGCGGATCAACCGCTGGGCGCAGTCTCTGGAAGCCAAGAAGATCGTGATCGTTCCCGTCAGCGCCGCCCGCGACTTCCGTTCGCCCAAGAGCACCGGGTCGATCTCGACCGGATCGATCAAGACCACCGGATCGCTGCAATGACCGACAAGGCCCCCGAAGGCTACCGTCCCTGCGTCGGGCTCGCCCTCTTCAACGCCGAGGGTCTCGTCTTCGTCGGCCGGCGTGCCGACAAGACCAAGCGCGAGCATGTCGCGCCCGGCCATGCCTGGCAGATGCCGCAGGGTGGCATCGACGAGGGCGAGACGCCGCTGGAGGCCGCGCGCCGCGAACTCGCCGAGGAAACCAACGTCACCTCGGTCGAGCTTCTCGCCGAGGCGCCGGGCTGGCTCGCCTATGATCTGCCGGTCGATATCGGCAAGGAAGCCTGGAAGGGGCGCTGGCGCGGCCAGGCGCAGAAATGGTTCGCCTTCCGCCTCATCGGTTCCGAGGACGAGGTCGACATCCTGACCCCGGCCGGCGGGCACAAGGCCGAGTTCGACGCCTGGCGCTGGGCGCGTCTCGACGAGACCCCGGGGCTCATCATCCCCTTCAAGCGGGAGGTCTACCGGCAGGTCGCGCAGCATTTCGCGCCCTTCGCGGACGCCTCCGGCAAAAGGCGCTGAACGCGCGTCAGCCCATCGTGTAGACGACCCGCACGACCCAGTAGCTCTGGTAGAGGATATGCACGCTGGCGAGCGCGATATGGACCCAGCGCCGTGCGGAAACATATGCGACGAGACAGAGTGCCAGTCCGATCGGGACCTGCACGAGATAGTCGCCGCTGAGCTGGCTCCAGTGCTCGTTGCCCTTGATCAGGGTATCGACGACATCGAGCACGAAGGTTGCCGCCAGCAAGCCGAAGAACCAGTGCCGCCGCCGGATGAAGAAATCCTCGTAGCCGGCATATTCGGCGATATTGTCCGGGAACAGCAACGCCGAGATCAGATAGAGCACGACGGCATAGCCGATCAGGAAGAGATAGGCGCCGAAGCTCCAGACCGGGATGCGCGACAGGCCGAACTCCCACCACCAGAACAGCACGAGTTCGAGCAGGATCGAGCCGACCCAGAGCATGTGGAGCAGCGAGACCCGATACCGCCCGGGATGCTGTATGAAGCCGGCGATCCCCGCCAGCATCCGCGTGATGCCGAGGCCGATGACCATGCCCATGACGATGCGGACATGGGTAAAGATTTCATGCGGCGAGACAGTCTCCATGCTTCGTGCTTAGAGCATGCCGCTTTTTCGCGGAAGCACCGTCATTCCGGACCGTCCGGTTGATCAATGTCGGCGCAGTCGGTCGAGGACCTCGCCATGCAGGGCCGAGCTGCCGCTTGCCACGACGCAGCGATGACCGGAATGGATCGTCAGCTCCCGGCCGTCCCAATCGGTGATCGCGCCGCCGGCATTGCGCACGATCGGCGCCATCGCGCAGTCGTCGGACGGGTCGAGACCGCCATCGACGCTGATATCGACCGCTCCATCCGAGACGCGGCCATAGGGGCATGGCAGGTTAAGCCGGCGTCAACCCGAAGACCGCCTGTGCCGTCTGACCGGCCTTCAGGGCTGCTTCCCATTTCGCTTCCAGCACCAGCCGGGCCTCGGCATCGGCGATGCGGCTGCGGATCGTCGCCGGCGTCAGCGCGACCAGCCCGTCGTCGTCGCCGATCAGGAGGTCGCCGGGCGAGACGATCGCGCCCCCGATCACCACCGGGCGGTTGATCTCGCCTCGCTCCGCCGAGGACGGGCCGCGCGGCGTTACCGAGCGCGTGAAGACCGAGAAATCCGTCCAGCCGGCGAGCGTCCCGACATCACGGATCGCCCCGTCGCAAACGAGGCCGACGGCACCCTTGCGGCGGATGTGGCCGCCGAGGATCTCGCCGATCATCGCGCTCTCCGCATGGCCCGCCGCCGCGATAACCAGGACGTCGCCGGGGCCGATCACATCCATGGCACGCACGACGGAGCCGAAATCCGGCGCCTCGCAGAAGGCGGTCACCGCGCGCCCGAACAGGCGCGGCTGCTGTCCGGGCGGCCTCAGCGGGCGGATCGCCGGATCGATCTGGTTGAGGTTGCGGCCGAGATCGACCGCGACCGCAACGGGGATCGCCTGCCAGCGCGCGATCTCGGCCTCCGTCAGGTCGTTCTTCGGGACGGGATGGATGATCACGGGCATGGTGCGGTCCTCATCTGCCGATATCGGGGGGGTAGGCTTCGCTCAGCCGCCTGCGCGCGACCCGAGATGGGCCTTCAGGACACGGCCGAGCGCCGTGATGCCGGCCACGAGCCGCTCGTCCGTCTGCGTCGAATAGCTCAGCCGGGCATGGTTCGGCCGCTGCTCGAGCGCGAAGAAGGTCGCGCCGGGCACATAGGCGACGCGGGCCTCCGGAAGCGCATGGTCGAGCATGAAGGCGGCGGCATCGAAGCCTTCGGGGAAGGTCAGCCAGGTGAAGAGCCCGCCGCTCGCATCGGTACAGGCGATCTCCTGCGGGAAGCTCCGCCGGATCGTCTCCAGCATCAGGTTCTTCTTGTGGCGATAGGCGCTGCGGATCGTGGCGATATGCGCGTCGATGTCGTAATCCGCGAGGAAGCGCGAGGCGACCGCCATGTTGAGCGTGCTCGTCTGCGTATCGGCCGCAAGCTTGAGCAGGCCGAGCTGCTCGATCAACTCGGTCGAAGCAACGGCCCAGCCGAGCCGGAGGCCCGGGGCCAGGATCTTCGAGAAGCTGCCGAGATAGATCACCCGGCCCTCGGTGTCGAAGCTCTTGATCGGCGGGATGCGCTCGCCCTCGAAGCGGATATCGCGATAGGGCGAATCCTCGAGGATGATCACATCATGCTCGTTGGCGATCTCGACCAACCGCTTGCGCCGCGCCAGGCTCATGGTGACGCCGGTCGGGTTCTGGAAATCGGGGACCGTATAGATGAACTTGGCTCCCGGATTGGCCTTCAGCGCCGCGTCGAGCGCCTCGACATCCATGCCGTCCTCATCCATGCCGACCGTGACATAGCGCGGCTCGCAGGGGTTGAAGGCGATCAGCGCCCCCAGGAAGGTCGGGTCCTCGACGATGATGATGTCGTCCTTGTCGATCAGCAGCTTGGCGACGAGATCGAGCCCCTGCTGGCCGCCCTGGAGGATCAGAACCTCGTCCTCTGTGCAGCGAACACCGTCGCGCGCCATCCGCTCGGCGATCTGCCGACGAAGCAGCGGCATGCCGTTCGAGACGGTGTATTGCAGCGCCTCCTGTCCGTTCTCGGCCAGCGTCTTGCGGAAGACCTCGTCCAGCCCCGCGATCGGGAACAGCGAGGCGTCGGGATAGCCGCCGCCGAATGAGATCACGCTGGGATCGGCGCCCAGCCGCAGAAGCTCGCGGATAGCGGAGGGCTTGACCCGGCTCATCCGGGCAGCGAGGCGATGCGCCATGATCTTGTTCTCCGGCACTCAGGCGGTGACGTTAAGCTCGACGGCGCCGATGCCTTCGAGCTCGAAGCGATAGGTTTCGGTCTCGGTCGGGAAGCGCGTGGTAACGAGGCTGCCGGTCATCACGATCTCGCCGGCACGCAGGCTCTGCCTCTTCGCCGCCAATGCATTGGCGAGCCAGGCAAGCGGCGCGAAGGGGTGGCCGAGCACGTCGCGGCCATGGCCACGGTCGATCTCCGTTCCATTGCGGCTGACCGTTCCCGGGACGGCATCCAGCGTCGGCCAGTTGCTGCGGAACGCCGACAGCACCACGCCGCCATTCCAGGAATTGTCGGCAACCAGCGAGAGCACGTCGAGCTCGGCATAGTCGGCAGCTCGGTCGTCGACGATCTCGATCGCGGCGCAGACGCCGGCGACATGCTCCGCGATGCTTTCCTGCGTCCAGGCCGGCCCTCCGACGGGTAGATCGCTGGCCATGCGCACCGCGATCTCGAACTCGAGGCCCATGCGGCCATAGTCGGCGGTCGCGAGGCGCGCGCCGGAATGGTGCAGCCGGTCGGCCAGCACAACGCCCGCTATCGGATGGGGAATGCCGCACATCGCCTGCATGCGCTGCGAGGTCAGGCCGATCTTGTAACCGATAGCTGCGCCGCAGCGCGGCTTCAGCAGCGAGACATAGCGCTCTTGCACGGCATAGGAATCGTCGAGCGAGGCGATGCCGTTCGCCGCGGCGAAAGGCCGGAACTTTTCGTTGCGGTCATGCTCATCGATCAGTCGCCGCGCCAACCCGTCCCTGTCCGTCATCCCGTCCTCCTGTCCCGGCCCTGCTGATGCCGGGGTGAAACGATCGATTCCCAAAAGCCCTAGGCCGCAGCCATGATCTCGGCGAAACGCCGCACCGCCGGGGTTATCCGTTCGGGCACGGTATTGCCGAAGCCGAAGACGAAGCCCGTGGCCGTCTTGTCTTGCAAGCGGTAGCGCGACAGCGCGGGCGCATCGATGCCGCGCTGGCGCGCTGCATCGGTAACGGCAGCGTCGTCCAGCGGACCCAGCGCATGGGCCGTCAGATGCAATCCCGCGGTCACGTCGGGAATGAGCAGGCGGTCACCGAGTGCCTGCCTGAGGGCATCGACCAGGATCGTCGCCCGCTCGCGATAGATGAGCCGCATGCGCCTGACATGCTTGGCGAGCACGCCGCGCCCCATGATGTCGGCCACCATCTGCTGCAGCGGCGGCGGCAGGTAGCAGGAAAACACCAGCTTCGCGCGATAGAACAGCTCGACCAGATCGGGCGGCAGCACCAGATAGGTCAGGCCGAAGGACGGCGAGAAGATCCGGTTGATATTGCCGATGAAGATGACGCGCTGGTCAGCATCGAGCGAGAGCAACGAGGGGAGCGGCTGGCGGTTGATGCCGATCGGGCTGCTGTAGTCGTATTCGATCACCCAGGCATTGCGGGCCCGTGCCCAGGCCAACAGGGAGAGCCGGCGCTCCATCGACATGGTCGAGCCATAGGGGAACTGGTTGGTCGGCGAAGCGATCACGATCCGGGCGTCGTCCGTCTCCGGCCCGAAGCGATCGGTGCTGAGGCCTTCCAGATCGACGCGCTGCGGCAGGATGCGGGCGCCGTTGGCCACCATGGCGGCTGTTCGCGTCGGATAGCCGGGGTCCTCGATGACGACGCCGTCGCCGGGATCGAGCAGCAATTGCGCCAGCAGGATGAAGGCCTGCGTCGTGCTGGCGACGACGGCGATCTGCTCCGGCCGGCAAGGCACGCCTTCGTATTCGCCGAGGTATTTCGCGATCTGCTGGCGCAAGGCGGGCAGGCCCAGCCGCTCGCTGAAATTGAACTGCGGCCAAGGCTCCGAGCCCCAATATTCGGCGGTGCTGCGGCTGATCTCCCCGAAGGGCAATTCGTCGAGCGCCGGCAGCAGGGGGCTGAGATCATAGCCGAGCTCGCGCTCGCTCGGCAGCGCCAGCCCCATCAGGGCATTGCCACGCGCGGCCAGCACGCGCGATTGCCGGGGCGGCTGCGGAGCGGGCGACGGCTCGCCGATCCGGCGATGCATGTCTTCGGGCAGGTCCTTCTCGATATAGGTCCCCGCACCCGTGCGCCCATGTGCGTAGCCTTCGTTCTTCAGGCGGTTATAGGCGAGCACGATGGTCGAGCGGGAGACGCCGAGCTCGTCTGCAAGCTTGCGCGACGGCGGCAGATGCATGCCGCGGGGGATCGCGCCGTCGACGACCAGCGCCCGAATTTGCCCGGCGATCTGGTCATAGAGCGGCTCCGGCCCGCCCGGCGCCAGCGCGATCGTGTTCCAGAAGGGATAATTGAAGCGCGCGTTCATAGCCTGTCGCGGTCGGGGCGGGTCCGGTCGGTAGCTCTCGGCGATTGAGCGGCGCGTCGCACGAGCGGTCAAGCATGTCGCCGGATTGGTATGCTCGACTCGAAAGAATTGGTACTTGAGGCTGTTTTTAGCCGTCGGTACCGTCCCTGCCAATCGCGATCGGACAAAGCCGGTCATCCAGCGCAAGCGGAGGGGAAAACGTGTCTCGACCCGAGGCGAAGACCGTCCTCACGGCGGACGACATCCACAAGAGCTATGGCGACTTCCCGGTGCTCAAGGGCGTCAGCCTGGCAGCCCGCGAACGCGACGTCATCTGCATGATCGGGGCAAGCGGCTCGGGCAAGAGCACCTTCCTGCGCTGCATCAACCTGCTTGAAACGCCCGAAGCCGGCTCGATCCACTTCGAAGGCGAACAGCTGAACCTCGGGCGCCGTGGCAATGGCACTGCGGCTCTGGACGCCCGCCAGATCAACCGCATCCGCAGCCGGATGGGCATGGTGTTCCAGAGCTTCAACCTCTGGAGCCACCTGACCGTCCTCGACAATGTCACGATCGCGCCGATCAAGGTGCTGGGCGTGCCCAAGGCGGAGGCAAAGGAGCGGGCCGAGGCCCTGCTCGCCAAGGTCGGCCTGTTCGACAAGCGCTTCCACTACCCCGCCCATATCTCCGGCGGCCAGCAGCAGCGCTGCGCCATTGCGCGTGCGCTCGCCATGGAGCCCAAGCTCCTGCTCTTCGACGAGCCGACCTCCGCCCTCGACCCGGAACTGGTCGGCGAGGTGCTGGGCGTCATGCGCCAACTCGCGGAGGAAGGGCGGACGATGATCGTCGTGACCCATGAAATGGCCTTCGCCCGCGAGGTATCCAACGAGGTGCTCTTCCTTCACGAAGGGAAGATCGAAGAGCGTGACACGCCGGAAAACATCTTCGGCAATCCAACGTCCGAGCGGTGCAGGCGCTTCCTGCAGCGGGTTCTGTGAGGAGAAGAACCATGAAGAAGACAGCACTCACCCTGCTGACTGGCGCAGCGCTGCTGCTGGCCGGCTCCGCCTTCGCCCGCGAGGTCAAGGTCGGCACGGAATGCACCAACCCGCCCTTCAACTTTCGTACGGCGGGCGGAGAGCTGACCGGTTTCGACGTCGACCTCGCCCGCGAGATCGGCAAGCGCGCGGGCTTCGAGCTGCAATTCGTCTGCCAGGCATTCGAGGGGCTGATACCGGCCCTCTCGGCCCGCAAGTTCGATCTCATCCTCGCCAGCCTTTCGATCACGGAAGCGCGCCAGAAGAGCATCGATTTCAGTGTTCCCTATCGCGCCTCGACCGGCCGCTTCGTCGGCCCGAAGGGTTCCAAGCTGGAGCCCGTGACCGCGGATGGGAAGCCCAATCCCAAGGCGCTCGACGGCAAGGTCGTCGGCATGATCCGCGCCAGCACCTATGACCGCTACTTCACCGAGCAGTTCCCCGGCGTGCAGATCTCGCGTTACGAGAATTACGAGACCTTGCTGCTCGACCTCATCTCGGGCCGGGTCGACCTGATCATGGCCGGGCCGATCAAGATGGAAGGCTTCTTCGAGGACAAGCAGGGCAAGGACTTCGCCTTTGTCGGCCCCGAGCTGGAAAGCATCAAGTATTTCGGGCCGGGTGTCGGCGTCGGGCTGCGCAAGAACGAGCCGGAGCTGCTGGCCAAGGTCGACGAAGCGCTGAAGGGCATGTTCGCCGACGGCACCTTCAAGGCGATCAATCGAAAATACTGGAAGTTCACGGTCATGCCGAGCGTCTGGACCGACTGAGCCACCCCGGCGGCAAGAGCATGATCCGATGCCGCAGGTGCCGGCCATGTCCGGCACCACCCTCCCCCTGACGGGAACGCAATATGACGGCAGACCTCTTTCAGGGTTGGGGCACCCAGCTCTTCTGGGGAACGATGGTCACGCTCAAGGTCGCGTTCCTGACCTTGGCGGCGGGGCTCGTGATCGGGCTCCTCGTCGCGCTCGCCAAGCTCTCTTCGTCGCGGTTTCTGCGCGCGGCGGGCGATCTCTACACCACCTGCATCCGCGGCACGCCGGAGCTGCTGATCATCCTGCTCGTCTATTTCGGCAGCACCGTCGCCTTGTCGGCCGCGCTGCGCTGGATCGGCGGGCCGAACACCTCTTTCGAGATGCCGGCGCTCGGCGCAGGCGTGCTGGCGCTGAGCCTGGTCTTCGGCGGTTACGCGGCCGAGATCTTCCGCGGCGCCTTTCTCGCCATCCCGCCCGGCCAGATCGAGGCGGCCAGGGCCTTCGGCATGTCGCCGCTGACCCTGTTCGTCCATATCCGCCTGCCGCTGATGTGGCGCTACGCCCTGCCGGCGCTCGGCAACATCTGGATCTCGCTGATCAAGAACACCTCCCTGATCTCGGTGGTCGGCCTCGAGGAGCTGATGCGCGTCAGCTACATCGCGACCTCGGTGACGCGCAGCCCGTTCCACTTCTACATGCTCGCGGCGCTCATCTATCTCCTGCTGACGATCGCCAATTCCCTCATCATCGAATGGCTGGAAACCCGCGCGAACCGCGGCGTCCGGAGGGTCTGATCATGGACCTCTCGCTCATGATCGAGAGCCTCCCGCGTCTGCTGCAAGGCGCGGTCCTCACCCTCAAGCTCCTGCTGCTGACGGAGGTCATCGGCTTCGTCTGCGCGCTGCCGCTCGGCATCCTCTACGCCAATGGCAGCCGCGCCGCCCGCGCGCCGATCTACGGCTTCGTCTATTTCTTCCGCGGCACGCCGCTGCTGGTGCAGATCTTCATTGTCTATTACGGCCTCGCCCAGTTCGAGTTCGTGCGCCAGAGCTTTCTCTGGCCCTGGCTGCGTCAGCCCTTCGTCTGCGCCTTGCTCGCCTGCGCGCTGCATTCGACCGCCTATACGACCAACATCCTGCGCGGCGCGATCCAGGCCGTGCCCGCCGGCGAGGTCGAGGCCGCACGTGCCTGCGGCATGTCCGCCTTCCAGGTCCAGCGCTTCATCGTGCTGCCGATCGCGCTCCGGCTCATGCTGCCCGCCTACAGCAACCAGGCGATCGGCATGCTGAAGGGCACCTCGCTCGCCAGCACGATCACGCTGATGGAGCTGACCGGCGTCGCCAACACCATCGTCGCCAGCACCTTCCAGCCCTACGAACTCTTCATCATGGCGGCACTGATCTACCTCGCGATCACCCTCGTGATCACGCGCTGCTTCAAATACCTCGAATACGCGCTCAGCAAGCACCAGCGCCCGCTCAAGAGCACAGCCGCGATATCCGTACAGGTCCGTCATGCCGACTAGCGACATCAGGAACTTCATCGCCTTCGCCCAGGGGTTGGCGGAAGCGAGCGGCACGATCATCCGCGACGCTGCCCGTCAGAACAACGCCTTCGTCTCCAAGGGCGACGACAGCCCGGTCACCGAGATCGACCGCGGCGTCGAGACGGAACTGCGCCGCCGCATCGGCGAGGCCTTCCCGGAACACGGCATCCACGGCGAGGAATTCGGCGCGCAGGCGACGGATGCCGAATATGTCTGGGTGCTCGACCCGATCGACGGCACCAAGGCTTTCGTCGCCGGCATCCCGGTCTTCGGCACGCTGATCGCGCTCACCCGCAAGGGCGTGCCCGTCCTCGGCGTCATCGACCAGCCGATGACGCGAGAACGCTGGATCGGCGCCGACGGCTACCCGACCACCCTCAACGACATCCGCGTCGCCACCTCCGGCCGCAGACTCCTCCCGGAAGCCGTCCTGTCGACCAGCAATATCGAGCTCTACGATCCGCAGACCCTGCCGGTCTTCCAGGCGCTGCGCGCGTCGGTGCATTGGTGCGTCTATGGCGGGAGTTGCTATTCCTACGGACGGCTCGCCTCGGGCGGGATCGACATCGCGATCGACCGCTTCACCACCCCGCATGACGTCCTCGCCCATGTCCCGGTCATCGCCAATGCCGGCGGTGTCATCACCGACTGGAGGGGCGCGGCGCTGACGTTGCATTCGAGCGGGCATTGCCTCGCCGCAGCCAATCCCGACCTGCACCAGGCGGCGCTGCGCGCGATCGCTGCCCCGCGAGCCGGGATCATGCCGGCGGCGTGAGCCGCCCGACCAGTGCACTCAACCCAGCCAGGTTAGCCGTCATGACCACCAAATCCCGGACCCGCAGCGAGATCGTCGAGGCCATGAAGGAGGCCGCTCGGATCGGCGGCGCCTCGCTCGCCGAGAATTTCGCGCGTCTCTCGGCCCTGCCCATCCTGGAAAAGGGCCCATCCGACTTCGTCTCCGCCGCCGATATCGAATCCGAGCGCCTGATCGTCGCCCATCTCAACCGGGAGCTGCCCGAGGTCGCGGTACTCGGCGAGGAAGGCGCGGCCTCTCCCGATGCCGGAAACGGGCTCAGGATCATCATCGACCCGCTCGACGGGACCAACAACTTCCTGCACGGCATCCCGCAATTCTCGGCCTCGCTCGCCCTGATGGAAGGCGACCAGGTGACGGCGGGCGTGACCTTCAATCCCCTGAGCGGCGAGATGTTCTGGGCCGTGGCCGGAGAGGGCGCCTATCTGGGCAATCGAAGACTGAACGGCTCCAGTCGCAAATCCCTCGCCCACGCGGTCGTCGGAACCTGCTTTCCCTATAACGGCAAGGGCGACACCGAGAAGGCCGCCCGCGAGATGGCGGCGATCATGCCGCGCGTCTCCGGCATCCGCAGCCCGGGCTCGGCGGCGCTGGAGATCGCCTATGTCGCGGAAGGTCGCTTCGACGGCTTCTGGACCTCCGGCGCCAAGCTCGACCTCTGGGACCTCGCCGCCGGCGTGATCATCGCGCGGGAGGCCGGCTGCCTGGCGACCGAGATCGATGGCGAGGGCGACCCCCTCCAATGCCGCAGCCTCGTCGTCGCGCCCCGGCAATTCCACGGGCAGTTCATCGATATTTTCCGCTCGACCCGTGCGACAGGCGCACTGAACAGAGCCGCTCTTGCCTAGCATCGCGCCCGATGTCCGGACGTGGGAGGGGATGGCGCACCAGCGTTGAGGCACCGACGGCCGGGTAGCGCGACGAACACCCACGGAAGCCCACGGCCCGGGCGAGGGCCCTGCTGGATCGCCGAGCCGTTGCCGCCGAGGGCGAACTGACCGGCATCAACAAACGCCGGCACGAAAGACGCTACCGGTGAACATCCGCTGACATCCAACGCCGACTTCCGGGTGAGCGCGAATGTTGTTCAACAGCTGGACGTTCTGGTTATTCTTCGCCGTCGTGCTCCCCGTCTACTGGCTTCTGCCGTTTCGTGCCCAGACGTTTTTCATCCTCGGGGCCAGCTACTTCTTCTACGGATGGTGGGACTGGCGCTTCCTGCCCCTGATCGCCTTCTCGACAGTGATGGATTTCTACCTTGGCTTGCTCGTGGCTTCGGCACCGTCGGACAAGGCCAAGCGGCGATACGTCTGGCTCTCGGTCGCCACGAACCTCGCGCTGCTGGGCTTCTTCAAGTACTACAACTTCTTCACCGCCGAGGTCGTGGCGGCGCTCAACGCAGTGGGCCTCGACGTCTCGCCGCCGCTCATCCAGGTGATCCTGCCGGTCGGGCTCTCGTTCTACACCTTCCAGAGCATGAGCTACGTCTTCGACATCGCCCGCGGCGTCACCAAGCCGGCGACGAGCTTTTGGAACTTCGCGCTCTATGTGTCCTTTTTCCCCCACCTGGTCGCCGGCCCCATCATGCGCTCCGGCGCCAAAGGCCAGGACCCGCTCGGCCGAGGCCTCCTAAAGCAGCTCGAGACCCCCCGGGTCCGGCGCTCCGACGATTTCGTGGTCGGCTTGTACTACATTCTGATCGGTCTCTTTAAGAAGGTCGTGATCGGCGACAACCTCGCGCTGGTGGTGAACTCCATCTTCGGTCGCGATCCGTCCCAGCTCACCGGGGTCGAATGCCTGATCGGCGTGTACGCGTTCGCCTGGCAAATCTACGCGGACTTCTCGGGGTACAGCTCCATCGCACAGGGCATCGCCCGGTGGCTGGGCATCGACCTGATGGACAACTTCAAGTCGCCCTATTTCGCCATTTCGCCGAGCGACTTCTGGCGGCGCTGGCACATCAGCCTGTCGACGTGGCTGCGCGACTACCTGTACGTCGCCCTCGGCGGCAATCGCGGGACCGGATACATGGTCATCCGCAACCTCATGATCACGATGCTCCTGGGCGGCATCTGGCACGGGGCCAACTGGACCTTCGTGTTCTGGGGCCTCTATCATGGCGTGCTGCTGTGCCTGTACCGGATCGCGGGGTGGGAGAAGGAGCGGCCTCTGAGCGCCTTCGCGCGCGGCTGGCGCATCGTGCTGATGTTCCACCTGGTCTGCTTCGGTTGGCTGCTGTTCCGGGCCGAGAGCATGCGGCAAGTCGGAACCTTCCTGCACCTGATGGCCACGGACTGGCGCGTGACGCCGGACGCCGTGTCCATGCTGCTCCTGATCGCCTTCTACGCCCTTCCGCTCTACCTGTTCGAGTACTGGACCGGCGTCCGAGCGAAGAATTCCCTCGCCCTGCTACGCAGCGCGTGGCCTGCCCGCGCGGCCGTCTACTCGTACGCCGTGTTGATGCTGATCTTCTTCCAATCGCCGAACAGTCACGAGTTCGTCTATTTCCAGTTCTGACGATCGAGGGGGGACGCCCGTGCTTCGAAGCGCTTTCGGCGGCGGATCCGACTGGAAGGTCCTCTCCTCCGTGCTGGCGATCCTTCTCGCCGGCGAACTCGGCCTGTACCTGGCCGAGCCCCGCCTGTCGCTCGACGTCCAGCACATCAGGAGCATTCCCACCATCGTGCGGAACTTCGAGGCGGCGCCGGGACCCGGCGTTCTCTTCCTTGGAAACTCGCTGACCCGGGCCGGAATCCGGCCCGACGTGGTCGAGGGCGCGTGGCCGCCCCACCGCCTGCCCCAGGCGAAGTTCGCCCTCGTCTACCCTGACGACACGAGACTGCTGGACTGGTTCTACGTATATCGGCGCTTCGTCGAGCCGGCTCGATCCCTGCCGCGCGTCATCGTCATCTGCTTCGCCCAGAGCCAGCTCGCGGACGGCCAGCCCCTGCAGCCCGAGCGCCTCGGCAGTCAGTTCGCCGGGTTCCCCCTCCTCTCGGAGGCCTTCTCCGACGACGTCCTCTCCGCGAGCGACCGGATCAGCTACCTGCTCGGTGCGACTTCGAGGGTGTGGGCCAACAGGGAGCGGGTGCAGACGCGCGTGCTCGCGCTCATTCCCGGCTACGAGGCGCTGGCGCAGACGTTGAACGAGGCCGCGAGCGTGCGCCAGCGTGCCTCCGGGAACGGCCGGCCTGACACCTACACCCGGCTGGCGCGCTTCATCGAGAGGGCCGGGAAGGACGGCGTCGGCGTCGTCTTCGTCGCGACCCCCCTGCCCAGGCGCTTCCCGTTGCCCGACGACCTTCGAAGAACGATCCGCGACGGCGGTGCCGAACTGCTCGACCTGCAGGGAACGGAGCCCGCCGATCCGCGCGACTTCCCGGACGGCTACCACTTGTCCCCGACGGCGGCCGAGCGGTTCTCCGAGTCCCTCGGCGTCGCACTGGCGGCGAACGCCTACTTTCGGACGGCCCTCCTGGGAAGGCGCCCGGCGGACCATTCGAGGTCGGCCGCAGGCCGATCCGACCTGGCGGCAGCGGCGCACTGAGCGAAACCCCAGCGGCGAGGGCCACGAAGCGGCTCGCCGCGCCGGGGCGACGGGTCCCCGATTTAGTCTCGTTTGAGGGTTCGCCGAAACTCGATGGGCGTGACGCCGGTCCAGCGCCTGAAGTCGCCGTTAAGCTGAGCGAAGTGGCGAACGGCCATTTCGGCCTCGATGACCGTCTGCGGGCGTGGCTTTCGGCCGCCAGCCATGCCGCTGCCTTCCTTCCATGCCGCCAGCGCCTTCGACAACGTCGGCCCGCGCTTCGCTTCCCCAGCCGCCAGATCGACCCCCGGTGCGAAGAGGCAAGGCAGGACGTGTTCGACTACATCGAGATGTTCTACAACCCAAAGCGCAAGCACGTCAGGAACGGGATGCTGTCACCCGTCGAGTTCGAACGGCAGCACGAGATGTAACCCGACGGCGTCTACGAAACTCGGGGCTATTCAGACATAAGGCTCGGCTAGGTCCTCCGGCACGCGGAAGTTCAGATACCAAGCCCCCCGCTTGTTACGACGCCATAGCTTCACGGACGTGCGTTTCCCGCGCATGTGTGTTGCAGGTTGACGCGTCGATAGTGCTGATATCTGAGGAAGTTGCAGCAAATCAAGGATTTGCGCGGAGAGCTGGCCTCCCGGAAGGGATTCGAACCCCTGACCTACGGTTTAGGAAACCGTTGCTCTATCCTGCTGAGCTACCGGGAGGCACAGAACTCCGTGTAGCATAATCACGATGCGGGTGAAGTCCCTTCTTGCCATCGTCATGTTCGCCGCCTTCGCGACAACTCCGGTGCGGGCAGCGCCCGGCTGCGCGCCCGACGCCGATGCGGCCACGACGGCGCAACTGACCGGGCTCGACCCAGCCGGAGACCCGCTTCTGGACGATGGCCGGAGATTGCGCCTCATCGGCCTCGCGCCACGCCAGAATGCCGAGGAGACGGCGCGCTTCGATGCGGGCCTGCGCGGCTTCCTCGGCCGACCGCTCGGCCTGTCCGTCCTCGGCGAGCCCGATCGCTGGGGCCGCCTGCCCGCACGGCTGTCCGTGCCGTCGGCGTCGGCGCCGGCACAGGACCTCGCGCAACTGCTGCTGCGGCAGGGAGCGGCCCTGCCCATGCCGGAACCTGGCTTGTCCCCGTGCGAAACGCCGCAGACGGCCCCCGTTCAGAAAACGGTAACATCTGGGACGCAAGTTTCGCCGCTGACGGCGGTCGATGGCCATGATCTCGCCGCGGTAAAGGCGCAGGAGGGTCGTTACGTCATGCTGGAAGGCCGGATCGCCTCGGTCGGCGAGCGCTCCCAGCGGACCTATCTGAACTTCTCCCGCCGCCCGAAGGAGGCTGCCTCGATCGTCCTGTCGCGCAGCCTCTGGCGCGAACTCAAGAGCGCCGGCTGGACCGCGAGCGATCTCGGCGGTAAACGGCTGCGCGCCTATGGTGTCCTGTCCGGGCGCGACGGCCTCCTGCTGGAGGTCGCATCCCGGGCCGCGCTGGAACTGATCGACTGAGGACATGCAGCAGCCCCCGCGAGCATCGCTTTCGCGACTTTCGAAGCAGCTGGCAGCCATCGTGCTGCCCGGTCTGCTGCTCGTTGGCTGCCTTGGCGACCAGAGCCCGCTACTGCCGGCGAGTTCCACCTCCGAAAACGAGATCGCGCCGCGCATCAGCACGGTCCAGCGCGCCTCCGACCAGGAGCATCAGCGCCTGCTCGCAGCCTTCGGCGGCGAGTATCGCGCGCCGCGCGCCCGCGCGGCCCTCGACGAGGTCGTCCAGCGCCTCGCCAAAGCCGGCGAGGGCCAGATCGGCCATTACGAGATCACCATCCTGAATTCGCCGGTGGTCAACGCCTTCGCCCTGCCCAATGGCCGACTCTATGTCACGCGCGGCCTGCTGGCATTAGCCAACGACACCTCCGAGATCGCCTCCGTGCTGGCGCATGAGATCGCCCATGTCACCGCGCAACACGCCGTCGAGCGCGCCGAGAAGGAAGCGGAATCGGCGTTGGTGAATCAGGTCGTCTCGCAGGTCCTGAAGGACCCCACGCGTGGCGCGGCTATCAGCGCCGGCTCGAAGCTCTCGCTCGCCAAGTTCTCGCGCCAGCAGGAACTGACCGCCGACCAGATCAGCGTCCGCAACATTTCCCGCGCCAGCTACGACCCCTATGGCGCCGGCCGCTTCCTCGCCACGCTCGGCCGCAACACCGCCTTCCGCAGCAGCGGCCAGAACCAGAGCGCCGACGACAAGCGGCTCGACATCCTCTCCAGCCATCCGCAGACGCCCGAGCGCATCGCCGCCGTCACCGCGGCAGCCCGCCAGATCGGCGCGCCCGGCATCGGCGAGCGCGACGCCAATCGCTGGCTCGCTGCGATCGAGGGCCTGGCCTATGGCGACGATCCACGCGACGGCGTGGTCCGGGGCCGGCGCTATCTCAACAGTGCGCTGCGCATCGGCTTCAGCGCGCCGGACGGCTTCAGCCTGGAGGCCGCCCAGGACATGGTCATCGGCGTCAGCGCCAATGGCACGCAGGCGCTGCGCTTCGATTCCGTCACGCTGAAGAGCGGCCAGACGCTGGAATCCTATGTCGCCGCCGGCTGGATCGAGGGCGTCGAGACCACTGGCATCGAGAAAATCGAGGTCGCCGGCCAGCCCGCCGTCCGCGCCCATGGCCGCGGCACCGACTGGACCTTCCGGCTCGCCGCCGTGCAGATCGGCGACCGGGTCTATCGCTTCATTCTGGCCGCACGTGGCGGCAGCGACCCGGAACGGCAGATGCGCGGCATCATCGACAGCTTCCGGGTGATGACGCCTGCGGAAGCGCAATCCATCCGCCCGATGCAGATCCGGCTGGTCGCAGCGGAAGCCGGCGACACGATCGCAAGCATGGCCGAGCGGATGCCCGAGCAGGATCGGCCTGGCGAGCTGTTTCAACTTCTCAACGGGCTCGACCGCAATGCCGCTCTGACGCCCGGCCAGCGCTACAAGGTCGTCGCCGAGTAGCCTTCGCCTTCACAAGGCCGCGAGTCGTTTCCCACCCCCCTCCTGCATCGCGCGGCGGACGCTATGCTCGGCGCAAGGCCATGATCAGGGAGGCAAGAATGGCGCTCGATCGCCGGATCGTCGAACTCTACGACGAATATACGCATAAGCCGCTCGACCGCCGCGTCTTCATGAACCGGCTGCTCGCCATCGCCGGCACCGCGGCGGCGGCCGAAGCCGCACTTGCCCTGCTGGAACCCAATTACGCGCATGCGCAGCAGGTGGCACCGGACGATGCCCGCATTACCGCCAGCCGGTTCGGCCAGACCGTCGATGGCGTGGCCTTGAAGGGCTATCTCGTCACGCCCAAGGCTGAGGCGAAGCGCGGCGGTGTCCTCGTCATCCACGAGAACCGCGGCCTCAACCCCCATATCGAAGACATCACCCGCCGCATGGCGCTGGAGGGCTTCACCGCGCTCGGCCTCGATTTCCTGACCCCTCTCGGCGGCACGCCGACCGACCCCGACGCCGCCCGCGCGCTCTTCCCGCAGCTTCCCGCCGAAGCGGTCATCGCCCAGGGCCGCACCGCGCTCAAATACCTGGCCTCACGCCCGGATGCGACCGGACGAACCGGTGCAGTCGGCTTCTGCTGGGGCGGCGGCGCGGTCAACGACCTCGCCGTCTCGGTGCCCGAGCTATCGGCCGGCGTCGTCTTCTACGGTCGCTCGCCCGATCTCGCCAAGGTGCCACAGATCAAGGCCCGTCTCCTGATCCAGCAGGCCTCGCGCGACACCCGCCTCGTTCAGATGCTGCCGGATTACGAGAAGGCGCTGAAGACAGCCAATATCCAGTACGAGGCCATCGTCTATCCCGATGTCGACCATGCTTTCATGAACGACACCAGCGCCGAGCGCTACAATGCCGCGACGGCTAAGCAGGCCTGGGCGCGGACGGTTGCGTTCCTCAAGGCTGAAACGGGGACGGCGTAGCGCCCTTTGGCTCAGCCTCAACCCAACAAAAAACCCGGCGGTCGCCCGCCGGGTTTTTCGTCGATAATGAATAGAACGCCGCTCAGGCGGCTTCTTCCGCCAGATCGTCGTTGTCGCCTTCCATCTCGGCTTCGGCTTCCGCCTCGGCCTTGCTGGCGCGGCGCGGAGACTTGGCGAGCTGGCCCTCGATCTTCTTGAGCGCCTCGGTCTCGGTGACGTCGTCGACCACGGCGATCTCGCGGGTCATGCGGTCGAGGGCAGCCTCATAGAGCTGGCGCTCGGAATAGGACTGCTCGGGCTGGGCCTCGGAACGGTAGAGGTCGCGCACCACTTCGGCGATGGCGACGAGATCGCCGGAATTGATCTTCGCTTCGTATTCCTGCGCGCGACGCGACCACATGGTGCGCTTGACGCGGGCGCGGCCGGTGAGCGTGGTCAGTGCCTTGGAGACGGATTCCGCATCGGCGAGCTTACGCAGGCCGACGCTGGCGGCCTTGGCGGTCGGAACACGCAGCGTCATCTTGTCCTTGGCGAAGCTGACGACGAACAGTTCCAGCTTGAACCCTGCGACTTCCTGCTCTTCGATCGCCGTGATCTGACCCACGCCATGGGAGGGATAGACGACGTATTCGCCCGTCTTGAAACCCTGGCGCACAACAGCTTTCTTCGCAGTGGACATGCCGTTACGACTCCTGACCGGCCCGCTCGACGCGAGCACGTGATGATCTGGCCTCCGGCCGGCTGGCAGGAGACTTCCGCCTGATGCGACGCTTTGAAAACGCACCGCTTCACGCTCCCTAGTCGATTGTTTCATTGGGCCCTGCCGAGAACGACCACCTAGGCCCGGCGCCGAAGCCGGCTCTCTCAGCGTTCGTGATCTTTGGGGGCGCCCCGATTGCTGGAATCTCGCAGGGGCATGCGGAACGACTTCGACTGGGCTAGCTTGTAGCACAAAAATCACGCCGAATCAAAGGTAAACGCCGGACGGCGCTCCCCTGCGGCAGCATGGCGAGGTCGTGATGAGTGCAGCGCGGGCGGCGAAAAGCGCCTGGTTCAGTCGCCTTCGCCCGGTTCGGGCGAGAGCATTTCGAGCTTGCCGGGGACGCCGTCAAACGCCTTGGCGTCCGCCGGCGGGTCCTTCTTCTGGGTGATGTTGGGCCAGCTCGCCGCAAACTTGCCGTTGAGCTGCAGCCAGCTTTCAAGGCCCGGCTCCGTGTCCGGCTTGATCGCCTCGGCCGGGCATTCCGGCTCGCAGACGCCGCAATCGATGCACTCGTCGGGATGGATGACGAGCATGTTCTCGCCTTCATAGAAGCAGTCGACCGGGCAAACTTCGACGCAATCCATGTACTTGCACTTGATGCAATTCTCGGTGACCACATAGGTCATGGGTCGGCCCTTCCAACGCTTCTAAACAGCCCCATAAACCCTTGCCCGGCGCAGGTTTCAAGGTCGTTTTCGTGATCTCTTGCAGAACGATTTGTCATTCGGGAGGCGCCGCGGAGAAGATTTCATTCCCCGGCCCACTTTCAGCATCTGCCGGCTGACAGGGCGCGGATTTAATCCTCGTCCCCCGGCTCCGCAAGCGACGCATCGCCGCTGCCGCCGTCGAGCCGCTCGTAAAGCTGCTGGGCCACCGCGAAGGAGCCACGCCGTTCGGCGAAGCCGAGGACCTGAACCACGACGGTCGCGTGCGGCAGAGCAAGCGTCAGCACGGCCCCGATCCGAATTCCCTGCGCCGGGTTGTCGCATCGACGCCCTGCGATGCGGACATGGCCATCCTCCACCAGACGCACGGCCGCCGGGCGGTTGCGGGCGAAGCGCGCGAACCAGAGCCATTTGTCGAGGCGCTGACGATCCTCCTGCAAGCCGCCCGCGCCTCCCTAGTCAGAGTGGGCCGAGGCAGCCGACTTGATGCGGAACCGCCTCGTCATCCCGGGCTTGCCCCGGGATCCATTGGAGAGCGCCGAGCCCTCCGATGGTTTCCGGATCGTCGCCGCCATCGCGGCTTGTCCGGAATGACGACGCGCGGTCACCGAAGCTTGCCTCAGTTCTTGCTGCCTTCGAGCTGGGCCTTGAGGGCCGCGAGCTTGGCGAAGGGCGAATCCGGGTCCGGCTCGCGATTGGCCGGGCGCGGACGCGGCGTCTGCTGGAAGCGCTCGGCCCCGCCCCGCTCCTCGCGACGCGGACCACCGGGGCGGCCGTCGCGCTTGAAATCGGGACGCGGACCGCGATTGCCCTCGGGACGGTCCTGCCGCTGCGGGCGGTCGTCGCGACGCGGACGGTCGTCCTGGCGCGGACGCGTATCCTGGCGCTGCGCCGGAGCTCCCTCGCCCGCGGCCGGACGGTTGTCGGGCCGCCCGTCACGGCGCGGGCCACCGGGGCGGCCCTCGCGCTGCGGCCGATCGCCGCCACGGCGCTCGCCACCTTCGCGGCGCTCACCGCCCTCACGACGGCCACGCGGATTGCCCTGCTCCGGCCGGCGTCCGCCCTGATGGCGATGCGGTCGCCAGATCTCGATCAGCTCAGGTTCGGCCGGCGTGGCTTCAGCGGCGGGAGCTTCGTCAGCAACGGCTTCGACAGAAGCCGTCTCCTCGGCCGCTGCAGCCGGAAGCGCGGCCATCGCGTCGGCCGGCACCGGCTCGCGCGCCGCGTCCAGTTCCGTTTCGGTCAGGATCGGAAGATCAGCGGCCTCGACGGCAGGCGTCTGGCCCTCAGTCGAACCATCCGCGTTCAGCGCGGTCGCCGGCTCGCTCGCGCCCTCGGTCTCTGCGGTCGCCTCGGCGACTTCGCCCGAAGCCGCAGTCTCTTCCGCTTCACCGGCCACGACAGGCTTCGCCGGCTCGGTCGCCGCCGGAGGCGGCGCCAGCGGCACGGTGATCGCCGGTCCCGGGCGCTTGACCGAAACATAGCCGAGCGAACGCAGGATCGAGGCGAAGTCCTCGCCCGCGCAGCCGACGAGCGAGGTCATCGCACCGGTCGCGACGAAGCCGTCCTGATCGGCGGCGCCAGCCGGCGGCGTGCCCTGTGTGACGCCGGGGCGATACGCGATCGCCGGGCGGATGAGGTCCGCAAGGCGTTCGAGGATGTCGACGCGCACGGCCCGCTCGCCACAGACGCGGTAGCCGGCAGCGCGGTACAGGCCCTTCGGCACGGCCTTGTCGACCGGGAACGAGGTCCGGCCCGAGGCCGCGAGATGGGCGATGTCGTCGAGCCCGGCCGTCTCCGGCCCGCCATGCTTCAGCGCCCAGAGCTGGGCGGCGAGCGCGCGCGGCGCAGGCTTCAGCAGCGCCGGCATATAGATGTGGAAAGCGCCGAAACGGATGCCGAGCTGGCGCAGCGCCGCGCGGCCTTCCTGATCGAGCGTCTTCATCTCCTCGCCGACCTTGGAACGCTCGAGCACGCCGAGCGCCTCGGCCGCCTGATAGGCGATGCCGCGCGCGATGCCGGTGACGTTCTCGGCCGCTTCCAGGATCTGCACGGCGCCGAGCAGGCGGGTGATGTGGTTCTTCAGCCAGAGATTGAGGCGGGCCTCGACCTGTTCGCGCGCGGGACCGCCGAGATGCTCTTCCACCAGCAGGCGCAGCCGCGGCTCCAGAACCTTCTCGCCGGCGGTAAGACGCGCCACCGGCTCGCCGGTCCAGCGGATCAGCCCATCATGCGACAGCACGAAGGCATCGTCGCCCGCCAGCACGACGCGCGCCGCCCTAGCCTCGATCTCGGAGCCCAGCGCCTTCATCGCCGCCAGGTTCAGGGCCTTGACCTCGGAACCGCCGGCCTTTGGATCCGCCGTGAAGCGGAAGCCCTGCAGCATCCCCACATGCTGGCCCTCGACGAGCACGTCGCCCGTCGCGGTGACCTCAGCCTCCAACATCGCATTCTCCCGCAAGCGGCGCATCAACACGCTGGTGCGCCGATCGACAAATCTGTGAGCCAGCCGCTCGTGCAGAGCGTCCGACAGCTTGTCCTCTACAAGACGCGCCATGCCCTGCCAATGCTCTGGATCAGGTAACCAGTCAGGACGATTGGCGACATAGGTCCAAGTCCGGACCTGCGCGATCCGTGCCGAGAGCGTGTCGATCTCGCCATCGGTGCGGTCGAGCGCGGCGAGTTGCGCGGCATACCAGTCGGCATCGAGCCGGCCGTGGCGCATCAGCCTGAGATACAGCGTCGTCGCGAGATCGGCGTGCTGCATCGGCGATATCTTGCGATAATCCGGCAGGCCGCAGACCTCCCAGAGCCGCTCGACCGCCGCGCGGCCCTGCGCCAGCTTCGCGATATCCGGGTCCCGCGCCAGCACTTCCAGCGTCGTCATATCCTCGGCGATCAGCGCCCGCGTCAGCCCCTGCTCGGACGGCTGGATGTTCAAAGTGTCGAGAAGGCCGCCGACCGAGCGCAAATCGAGATCGGAATTGCGCCACTGCATCTGGCGGATCGGCTCGAAGCGGTGATTCTCGATCGCCTCGACGAGTTCGGCATCGAAAGGCGGGCAGCGCCCGCTGGTGCCGAAGGTGCCGTCGCGCAGATGGCGGCCGGCGCGCCCGGCGATCTGGCCGAACTCGGCCGGGTTGAGCCTGCGATAATGGTGTCCGTCGAATTTCCTGTCCGCCGCGAAGGCGATGTGATTGACGTCGAGGTTGAGCCCCATGCCGATTGCGTCGGTCGCGACGAGATAATCGACATCGCCGGACTGGTAGAGTTCGACCTGAGCATTGCGGGTCCGGGGTGAAAGCGCCCCTAGCACCACGGCCGCCCCGCCCTTCTGCCGGCGGATCAGCTCGGCGATCGCATAGACCTCCTCGACCGAGAAGGCGACGATGGCCGAGCGTGGCGCCAGGCGCGTGATCTTGCGGTCGCCGGCGAAGGTGAGCTGCGACAGGCGCGGGCGCGTCACGACATTCACGCCCGGCATGAGCTGCTCGATCAGCGGGCGCATCGTCGCGGCGCCGATCAGCATGGTCTCGGCCCGGCCGCGCCGGTTGAGCAGGCGGTCGGTGAAGACATGGCCGCGGTCGAGATCGGCGGCAAGCTGGATCTCGTCGATGGCGACGAAATCGACCGCGAGATCGCGCGGCATCGCCTCGACCGTGCAGATCCAGAAGCGCGGCCGCTCGGGCTTGATCTTCTCCTCGCCGGTGACGAGCGCGACGGACTGCGCACCGACCTTGTCGACGACGCGCTGGTAGACCTCGCGCGCGAGCAGGCGGAGCGGCAGGCCGATCATCCCGGTGGGATGGGCGATCATGCGCTCAATGGCGAGATGGGTCTTGCCGGTATTGGTCGGGCCCAGCACGGCCGTGACGCTATTGGCGCGGGCGGCGGGCGGCAGCGAACGAAAAGGAAGCAAGGCGAAGGAGCCGATCTTCTCGCCCGCCCATGCGGGCGGGAGCGTGGACGGAGCTTATGCAAGTCTCAAACAGAGACTCGATAAGAACGAGTCTGGAACGAAGCGGGGCCGAATCGCTGACTCCGACAGAATCGGGTTTTGTTCCCTTTTCGGAGTCTAGCCCCTGGCAGCGTGGGCCCTGTCGTCATCGCGCCCTCCCGGATTGGCGTGGCGAGGCAGCGTTCAACGCCGCCCGGCAGGAACCTATTTAAGCCTTTTTACCCCGGAGACGAGAGGCAAGACAGGTTTCGGGGCTGCGCCGCTGCTTCAATGATGGGCGTGGTCGCACTGCCCGTGATCGGCGAGCGCCTCGATGATCGCGCAATCGCAGGCCGCGACGCCGCCCGAGCAGGTGGTCGCGATCCGCTCCAACTCCTTCTCCAGCGAGCGTAGTTTCGCAATCTTGTCGCGGACCTCGTCGAGATGGGCGACCGAGATCGCATGCGCCTCGTCGCAAGCCATGCCCGGCGTGTCGGATAGCTTCAGCAACGTGCGGATATTCTCGACCGCGAAGCCGAGATCGCGCGCGTGCTTGATGAAGGCGAGCCGTTCGGCATGGCGCCGGCCATAACGGCGCTGGTTGCCCTCGGAGCGTTCCGGCGGCGGCAGCAAGCCGACCTGCTCGTAATAGCGGATGGTCTCGACCTTGACCCCGGTGCGATCCGCCAGCGCACCGATCGGCATCACGCGTTCGAGCTTGCCGGCAACGGTCATGGCAGCACCTCTAAAGCTATAGTCTCTACAGCTTTAGATAGCGCGCTGCTGCCGGGTTGCAAGCCCGATCAGGCGACGCCCATCGCCAACAGGTCGTGGACATGGACGAGCCCGGCCGGGCGCCCCTCGCCATCGACCACGATCAGCGCGGTGATCCGGCTGCGATTGACCAGCTCCAGCGCTTCGACCGCCAACGTATCGAGTCCGATTCGGCGCGGATTCGCCGTCATGATATCGCGTGCCCTGAGCGAGGCGCCCCCGCCCATCGCCGTCTTGCGGCGCAGGTCGCCATCGGTGACCACGCCGGCAAGCTTGCCGTCCAGATCCATCACCACGGCGCAGCCAAAACCCTTGTCGGAGATCATCGCGATAACGTCCGGCAGCAGCGTGTCCAGACCGATCAACGGCAGGTCGGTGCCGCGATGCATGATGCTCTCGACCGTCTTGAGCTGCGCCCCGAGCTTGCCGCCGGGGTGGTAGACGAAGAAATCCTGCCGCGAGAAGCCGCGCGCCTCCAGCAAGGCCACCGCCAGCGCATCGCCGAGCGCCATCTGCATCGTCGTCGAGGTCGTCGGCGCGAGCCCGTTCGGACAGGCCTCCGTCGCCTTGGGCAGGACGAGCGCGATATCCGCCTCCTTGCCGAGCGTGCTCTCGGCATTGGCGGTGATAGCGATCAGCCCGACGCGGAAGCGGCGAGTATAACCGACGAGAGCGGCAAGCTCGACCGCCTCGCCCGACCAGGACAGCGCGATCACCACATCCTCAGGCTGCACCATGCCGAGATCGCCATGGCTCGCCTCGGCCGGATGGACGAAATGCGCGGGCGTGCCGGTCGAGGCCAGCGTCGCCGTGAGCTTGCGCCCGACATGGCCGGACTTGCCCATGCCGGAGACGATCACGCGCCCGCTCGAGGCGCGGATCATGGCGATGGCGTCAGCGAACGGCCCGCCCAGACCGTCTGCCAGTGCGGCATGGAGCGCGTCGAGACCGGCGCGCTCGGTGGCGATGGTGCGAAGGGCGGAGTCGCGGATATCGGCTGTCATGGCCGGCGCTGTAGCACGGCGGAGCCAGTCATTTCCACCATCTGCCGACAGCCCCGGCGCGCGTTGACGGCTCCTTAACCCTGTTCGTTCTAACTCCGTTAACCATGCGCGCCATCCGCGCGCCCGTCATCTGGAGCCCTGCGACGCCCGTGTCCGGCCGCGCGACGACCCTGCTTCTGTCCGGCACGGCCTTGGCCGCGCTGGCACTCGCCTGTGCAACCGCGCAGGCGCAGCAGATGCCGCGCGCCAATCTCAGAACCGGCACGCCCACTTATGTCGCGCAGCAGCCGGCAACGCCCCAGCCCGCCCTCTCGCCGGCAACGGCCGAGCCGGAAGCCATCCGCGATCCCGCCGGACTGGTCCAACGGCAAGGCTCCGCCGTCTCGGGGCGGCAGCCGCCGCGCGCCAGCCAGCCCATTCAGGCGCCGGCACTGCGTGGTGTCACCCAGCGCCAGTTCCGGCCGCCGCAACCCGCTGTCACGGTGTTGCCCCCACCTCCGCCTCCGGCTCCGCCGCCCCGGCGTCGCGCCGCGAGCGAAGAAGATCCCTACGCCGCGCTCGGCATCCGCCTGGGCTCGATCACGCTACGACCTTCCGTCACCAATTCGGTCGGCTACGACACCAATCCGCAGCGCACATCGGCGCCGGGTACCAAGGGCTCGGGCTACAGCCGCCACGAGGGCGAGCTGGAGATCCAGTCCGACTGGAACGTCCACGAGCTCAAGGGCAAGCTGCGCGGCGGCTACATGGAATTCTTCCGTGCCAAGGATGCCTCGCGCCCCGATGCCGAGGGCAATCTCGACCTGCGGCTCGATGCGACGCGCGATACCCGCATCCTCCTGGAAACGCGGCTCAGGCTCGACACGCAGCGGCCGGGCTCGCCGGACTTGACAGCCGCAGTCACCGGCCGTCCGCAGATCTACCAATATGGCGGCTCGGCCGGCGTCACGCACGACTTCAACCGGCTGCAACTGACATTGCGCGGCTCGGCCGATCGCAGCGACTACGAGGATGCCCGCCTGTCGAATGGTGCGATGCTCTCGCAGAAGGATCGCAATCAGACGCAGTACGGACTGCGCCTGCGCGCCGCCTACGAGGTCACGCCCGGCTTCAAGCCCTTCGTCCAGGCCGAAATCGACCAGCGCGAGTTCGACGAGAAGGCCGATTCCAGCGGCTATATGCGTTCCTCGAACGGTCTGACCGGCCGCATCGGCTCGACCTTCGAGATCAGCCGGCAGCTCACCGGCGAGGTCTCGGGTGGCTATCAGGATCGCAAATACGACGATAACCGCCTGAAGAACCTGCGCGGTTTCGTCGGCGATGCCGCGGTGTTGTGGTCGCCGACGCCGCTGACCACGGTGACGTTGCGCGGAGGCGCCGAGCTCGGTGACACCACGATCGCCGGCTCCTCCGGCACGACCGTACGGCGCGCCACGCTGGAAGTGGCGCATGCGCTGCGCCGCAACCTCGCCGTCACCGGCTTCACCAATTTCAGCCGGACCGAATATGACGGCCAGGGCCTGCGCGAGGACTACACCAATGTCGGCGCGCGGCTCGAATACAAGCTGACCCGCACCTTCGCCGTGCGCGCGAGCTTCACCCACGAGCGCCTGAACTCGACCGCGCAGGGCTCGGACTACACCGCGAATGTCTCGCTGGTGGGTCTCAGGGTGCAGTTCTGATTTTCACCGCAACCTCGAGGTCATCCCGGGCGTAGCGCAGCGAAGACCCGGGATCCATGCCGGAACGGTTCAGGCATGGATCCCGGATCGGCGCCGCTATCGCGGCTTGTCCGGGATGACTCGCATAAAATGGAGACGGCAGCGGAGGCCTTGGCCCTCACTCCATCCCTTCGAGCTCGATGATCATGCCCTCGATCATCCGAAGCCCGATCTGCCAGAAGCCGGGGTCCTTCGCATCGAGCCCGAAGGGCGCCAGCAGCTCGCCATAAGGCTTGCTGCCGCCGGCCGAGAGCAGCGCGAAATAGCGCTCCTGGAAGCCCTCGGCGGCGTTCTGGTAGACGCCGTAGAGCGAGTTCACCAGGCAATCCCCGAAGGCATAAGCATAGACGTAGAACGGCGAATGGATGAAGTGCGGAATGTAGCACCAATAGGGCTCGTAACCGCTCGACAGCTGGATCGCCGGGCCTAGACTCTCTTCCTGCACGCTCATCCAGATCTGGCAGAGCGCTTCCGGCGTCAGCTCGCCTTCGCGGCGGGCTTCATGGACCTTGCGCTCGAAGGTGTAGAAGGCGATCTGGCGCACGACCGTGTTGATCATGTCCTCGACCTTGGCCGCCAGCATCGCCTTGCGCTGCTTCTTGTCGTTGGTCGAGTCGAGCAGCCTGCGGAAGGTCAGCATCTCCCCGAACACGCTCGCCGTCTCGGCCAGCGTCAGCGGCGTCGGCGCCATCAGGGCCCCGTTCGGCGCCGCCAGCACCTGATGCACGCCATGGCCGAGCTCATGCGCCAGCGTCATCACGTCGCGCGGCTTGCCCTGGTAGTTCAGCAGCACATAGGGATGCGCCGACGGCACGGTCGGATGCGCGAAGGCACCCGGCGCCTTGCCGGGGCGCGGCGGGGCGTCGATCCAGCGCTCGTCGAAGAAGCGCCGGGCGATATCCGCCATCTCCGGCGAGAAGGCGCCATAGGCGGAGAGTACGGTCTCGCGCGCCTCGGTCCAGGGAATCGTGCGCTGCTCGACCTGCGGCAGCGGCGCGTTGCGATCCCAGAAATCCAGCTCCTCGCGGCCGAACCACTTCGCCTTCAGGCGGTAGTAGCGATGCGACAGGCGCGGATAGGCCTCGCGCACGGCGGCAACGAGAGCATCCACGACCTCACGCTCGACCCGATTGGCGAGATGCCGGGAATCCGCGACGTCCTCGAACTTCCGCCAGCGGTCGGAGATTTCCTTGTCCTTGGCGAGCGTGTTGGTGATCAGCGCGAAGATGCGCAGCTCCTTACGGAACACCGTGCTCAGCGCTTCCGCCGCCTTGCGGCGCACCTCGCCATCGCTGTCCTGCAGCTTGTTGAGCGTGAGCTCCAGCGTCAGCTCTTCGCCGTCGACGATGAAGCGCAGCGAGGCGATGGTCTCGTCGAAGAGCCGGTTCCAGGCGGCCGCGCCCGTCATCGACTTCTCGTGGAACAGCGCCTCGATCCGGTCGTCGAGCTGATGCGGCTTGTCCTTGGCGAGATCCTCCAGCCAGGGCTTCCAGTGCGAGAGCGGCGCTTGGCTCGCGACCTTCGCCAGCACCTCCGGCTCGATCCGGTTCAATTCCAGCTCGAAGAACAGCAATTCGGTGATGGCGGCGTTCAGCTTGTCCTGCGTGTCGCCGTAGAACTTGGCGCGCTGCGGGTCGGTGGTGTCGCCGGAATAGACCAGGCCGGCATAGGCGCCGATCCGGCCGAGTAGGTCGCTCAGGCCCTCATAGCTCTTCACCGCGGCGGCCAGCGTCGCGCTGCCATCGGGCGCGGCGGCGAGTTCGGAGAGCTTGCCGCGATAGCGGCCGGCCAACGCCTGCGCCTCGACGAGGCCGCGGTCGAGATCGCGCTTGAACTCAGGTGATTCGATGCCCGGATAAAGGTGGCTCAGGTCCCATTCCGGCAGATCGCCGGTCGCCTGCGCCGGTTTTGCCGCCCCCGCCTTCGTGGCGGAACGCAGGACGGTCTGATGAAAACCCATTCGCTCGATACCTTCGCGCACTGAAACGTGCCCTTCCATAAAGGCTGCGCTGCGGCTTGGCCATGGATTGCGAGCCACGGCCGTCATTGCGAGCGCAGCGAAGCAATCCAGGGGGGACTGGGTTGAACGGTGCAGCCCGGTCCCCCTGGATTGCTTCGTCGCTCCGCTCCTCGCAATGACGCCCAGTGCGGAACCGGACGCATCACATCCGCCATCGGCCCCGAGCTTAAACCCCGCTTAACCCTTCTGGCCGACCATGCCCCAGAACGGAACAGGTGATTCCGCCTGTCGCCAAGATTTCTTTCATGCTGCACGGGCTTTCGAGGTGCCATGACCGACACCGTCCTCATCGTCGACGATGATCCCGTCCAGCGTCGCCTGCTCGACGCGATGCTGAAGCGCTTCGGCTACGATGTCGCGAGCGCCGACAACGGCGAGGCGGCGTTGACCTTGCTCGGTGTGCCGGAGGGCGAGCGCTTCAGCGCCATCGTCCTCGACCTCAACATGCCCGGCCTCGACGGCATGGGCGTGCTGGCGGCGCTGCGCGAGCGCGGCATCGAGATCCCCGTCATCGTCCAGACCGCCAATGGCTCGATCGAGACCGTCGTCTCCGCCATGCGGGCCGGCGCCGTCGATTTCGTGGTGAAGCCCGTCGGCGCCGAGCGCCTGCAGGTTTCGCTGCGCAATGCGCTGAAACTCGGCGCGCTCGAGCACGAACTGCGCCATATCAAGCGCCGCGCCTCGAACACGCTGGGCTTCCGCGACCTCGCGACCAAGAGCCCGGACATGGCACGCGTCGTCCGGTTGGCCGAGCGCGCCGCGAAATCGAACATCCCGATCCTGATCGAGGGCGAATCGGGCGTCGGCAAGGAGGTGCTGGCGCGCGCCATCCAGGGCTCCAGCGACCGCAAGGGCAAGCCCTTCGTCACCGTGAACTGCGGCGCGATCCCGCATAACCTTGTCGAGTCAATCCTCTTCGGCCACGAGAAGGGCGCCTTCACCGGCGCGACCGAGCGCCATCTCGGCAAGTTCGTCGAGGCCAATGGCGGCACGCTCTTCCTCGACGAGGTCGGCGAATTGCCGCTCGATGCACAGGTCAAATTGCTGCGCGCCATCCAGGAAGGCGAGGTCGACCCTGTCGGCGGCAAGAAGTCGGTGCGCGTCGATATCCGCCTGATCTCGGCCACCAACAAGAGCCTGCTCGACCAGGTGAAGCGCGGCGAGTTCCGCGAGGATCTGTATTACCGCCTCAACGTCTTCCCGATCACGCTGCCACCCTTGCGCCAGCGCCGCGAGGACATCGCCGACCTGGCGCGCGGCTTCCTCGCCCGCTTCGCCGCCGAGGAGGGCCGCAAGCTCACCGGGCTCACAGCCGAGGCCGCCGCCCTGATCACCGGCTATGACTGGCCGGGCAATGTCCGCCAGCTCGAGAACGCCGTGTTCCGCGCCGTGGTCCTGGCCGACGGGCCGGAGCTCGACACCACCGAATTCCCGCAGATCGCCGCGCAGATGGACGGCTACGAGGTCCGCATTCCGCCGGCGCCTGCCCCGCTCGCCCGCTCCGAGGCGCAAGGCGAACCGCCGCCGCGCATCATCCAGATGCCGGTACGCGATCCCAACGCCCTCGACCTCGTCGCCGGCTCCGACATGCGCAAGCTCGACGACCTCGAACGCGAGATCATCACCTTCGCGCTCGCGCATTACCGCGGCCACATGTCCGAGGTCTCGCGCAAGCTCGGCATCGGCCGCTCGACGCTCTATCGCAAGCTCAAGGATTACGGGCTGATCGAAAGCGAATCGAACGGCGACGAAACCGACGCGGCCTGAGCCGCGACCAATCGAAATGGGGCGGTCTGTTGCACCGCCGCATCTTGTCTCAACCAACCGAGTCACGCAGGAATGGCGGGATTCGGCAGCAATCGGGATAGCGACCATGCGTCCTCGCCATTGGGCGAACCTGACCTCGGCATCCGCCCTGGCCATTATTCTGGGATGCCTCCCGCTCCGCGCCGAGACCCCTCTCAACACCGATACGACGCTCGGCATTCCGCTGCCGGAACAGCCCGCGCTCAGCCTGTCCGATATCGCGCCGCCGGCCTCCGCCGCGCAGGCTGCGACCGCCCCAGTTCATTCCGCCGATACCGAGATCGTCACCGGCACGGTGATCCCCGGCAACCGCCCGCTGGACCCGGCAAAGCAGGATGCCGCCGCCCCACTCGACATCACCCAGGAAGCGGTGACGCTCGACATTCCCGAAATCGAGATGCCGGCCGCCGACCCGGCCCTGACGCCCGTCGTCAAACCGCCGGCTCCGGCCGAGATCGCCCCGCAGACCGGCCCGCTGCGCACCGTCGAGCCGCTGGTGCCGATGCCGGAGGTGCCGAAGGTCGTCGTCGAGCTTCCGCCCGGCGCGGAATTCTCCGCCGCGATCGCTGCCGCCCTGCCGGAGGCGCTGACGCTGCGGCGCCTTGGCGAGCGCGAGCGCAACGAGATCGTCGCCGCCTATCAGGCCAACGAGAACCGCCCCTTCTGGGTCGGCGGCAAGGGCTGGAACGAGGCCGGTAAGCGCATCGCGACGCAGCTCGGCCGCGCCGCCGAGGATGCCTTACGCCCGAACGACTACCCCCTCCCGGTCTTCGAGGCGAGCAACAAGGCCGGCCTCGCGGAGGCCGATATCCGCCTCTCGGCCATCGCCGTGCTCTATGCCCGCGACGCCCGCGGCGGCCGTCTCAATCCGCGCCAGCTCTCGAAGCTGATCACGCCGACGCTCTACCTGCCTTCCGCCACCGAGGTGCTCTCGGAGCTCGCCGGCGCGACGGACGCCGGCGCCGTGCTCGCCGCCTACAATCCGCCCCATGAGGGCTATCGCCGCCTCAAGGCCAAGCTCGCGGAGATGCGCGAGCATCTCGACGACACGCCGCTGGTGCGCATTCCCGCCGGCCCGCCGCTCAAGCTCGGCATGCGCGACGAGCGCGTGCCGCTGGTGCGCGCCCGTCTCGGCCTTGGACCGAGCGAGGAGCCAGTCTTCGACCGCTCGACCGCGCTGGCCCTGACCGATTTCCAGAAGAAGGCTGGCCTGCCCGCCAATGGCACCCTGAGCGAGCGCACGCTCGCAGCGCTCGGCAAGCCGGCCAGTGCGCGCGGCGAAGAGGACATCATCGCCCAGATGGAGCGCTGGCGCTGGCTGCCGCCCGATCTCGGCACCGACCACATCATGGCCAATGTTCCGGAGATGCGCGTGCGCGTCATCCGCTCGGGCAAGGTCGTGCACGAGACCCGCGCCATCATCGGAAAGCCGGAATCGGCGACGCCCATCTTCTCGCACAAGATGGACCACGTCATCGTCAACCCGTCCTGGTATGTGCCGCCCTCGATCCTGAGGAAGGAATTCCTGCCGGGTCTTGCGGCCGATCCGGAATACGCCGCCAAGCGCGGCTATGTCGTGACCCGCGCCAAGGGCGGCGGCATCTCGGTGCGCCAGCCGCCGGGCGAGCGCAACGCGCTCGGCTGGATCAAGTTCATGTTCCCGAACGAGCATGCGGTCTATCTGCACGACACGCCGAATCGCCGCCTCTTCGCAGGCGAGCGACGCGCGCTCAGCCATGGCTGCGTCCGTGTCGACAACCCTTTCGCGCTGGCAGACCAGGTGCTGGGGCCGGAATGGACAAGCGATCGGCTGAAGAAGCTGATCGGAAAGGGTGAGCGCCGCATCAACCTGTCGCAGCCCCTGCCGATCCACCTCGTCTACAACACTATCGTCGTCGGCGATGATGGGCAGATCACCCGCTTCGACGACGTCTACGGTTTTCACAGGCTCGTCAGGCAGGCACTGGAGCAGCAGGGCGGCTGAACGAAGGCGCTCGCATCGCGGGCACCTTTTCGCCACGATCCGACTTTAGCCACCTTCGGCAGGAAATTCTTGGCGTGGCGATTGCCGGCTCGCTAACGAGACGTTAACGCTTCTCCGCAACTGTTCGTTCACGTTTATCGCACCGCTTCGGCGGGGACACCGAGACGGGTCAGACAGATTGGGCAGGACAACCGCCACGCTTGCAGGATGCGCGTCGTCCGGCATCAAGCCGACCGCGCGACAGGCGCTTGCGCTCGGCTTGGCCCTGGTCGCATCGCTGGTCGGTATCCGCGGCACGCAGAACGCCGTCGCCAACGGCGACACCCGCACCATCACCATCCGGCACATGCACACGAAGGAAGAGACGACCGTTACCTTCAAGCGTGACGGCCGCTACGATGGGGCTGCGCTGGAAAAACTGAACTGGGCCCTGCGCGACTGGCGCACCGACGAGCCCACCCGCATGGACCCCCGCCTCTTCGACGTCGTCTGGGAGGTTCAGCGCCAGCTCGGCTCCGACCAGCCCTTCCACGTCGTCTCGTCCTATCGCGCGCCGGGCACCAACGCGATGCTGCGCCGCCGCTCCCGCGCCGTCGCCAAGCACAGCCAGCACATGCTCGGCAAGGCGATGGATTTCTACCTGCCGGATACGCCGACGGCCCGTATCCGCGAAATCGGCATGCGGCTCCAGCGCGGCGGCGTCGGCTTCTATCCGAACGCCCATACGCCCTTCGTCCATCTCGATGTCGGCTCGGTGCGCTCCTGGCCGCGCATGACGCGCGACCAGCTCGTGCGCCTCTTCCCGGACGAGAAGACCGTGCATCTGCCAGCAGACGGGCAGCCACTCTCTGGTTACGAGCTCGCCAAGGCTGAGATCCTGTCGGGCGGCGGCGCCGTCGCCGGCTATGCCACCGCAGAGCTCGACGAGGGCGCCGTCATCGCCTCCGGCCGCAAGAGTCTCTGGGCCTCGCTGTTCGGCGGCGACGAGGAAGAGGCCGATGCCCGCCCGGCCGCGCGCGGCCGCCGCGCCGCGCCGCGGCAGCAGCCGACGGTCATGGCCTATGCCAACACCAACAGCTACGGCGACGCCAACTCGCCGGATGGCGGCCGCCTCGCCGTCGTCCTGGGACAGCAACAGCAACCAGCCGAACCCGTGACGCGTTCGCTGACGCGCGAGCGGTCGGAACGTCTGGCGCCGCAGGTCAACGCCGCTCCGCCGCAGCCCGCCCCCGTCCCGCAAGCACCGGCTCAGGCGATTGCCGTTGCTGCCGTTCCACCGCAGCGCGGCCCGCAGGAAATCAGGCCGCAGTTGATCGACGCGCCGCTGCCGCTGGCACGACCGCGCGGCCTGTCGCTCCCGGCGGAGGACGGCGCGCCCATCCAGATCGCCGCCCTGCCCGCAGCCGGTGGCGCGCTCGCCTTCGCGCCCCAGCCCGAGCAAAAGCTCGTGCTCGCCTCCCTGCCGCCGCGCCGCCCCGGCGAAGTGGCCGGCCCGAGCGAGATCATCGTCGCCGGACGGCCCACCAACGCCCCGCTCCCGCCGATGCGGCCGACCGCGCTTGCCGATGCTGCCATCGCCTCGCTGCGTGGGACCGGTTCCCCGGAAGCCCCCCTCGCCCAGGCTGCCGAAGGACGCCTCGTCACCGCCTCGCTGCCGCCGGTGCGGCCGCGCGAGGGTGGCGTCAGCTACGCGACGGCGACACAGCGCTCCACTCCGGTCCCGGAAGAGCCCGAGGACACCGCCGAGATGGATCGCGGCGGCCTGAACTCGCTGTTCGCCGCCGTCTCGCGCACTGGCAGCACGCCCGGCAAGCCGGTGAATGTCGCGACCGCCCGCGCCCGGGCCGCCGGCCCCTCCGGCGCGCCGATCGCCGGCCCGAGCCCGGCGGCGGCGCTGGGCTTCAGCCATGCCGATCCGGTCGATGCCAAGCCCGGCACCTTCTCCGGCCCGGCCGTCCGTCCGCTTCCGACGAATTTCGTCCAGAACTAGAGCATTTTCGAGCGAAGTGGACTCCGGTTCGCGTGAAGAACCAATGGTCCGCGTCAGCGAACATGCGTTGAAATAAGAACTTATGGCAGTTCCGCGTTTCGGAGAATTGCGGAACTGCCATAGCGCTTATTCCCGGTCGATCGGCCAGGCCTTGAATACGTCGAGCGCCTCGCAGGCGCGCGCCTGCGCCGCAAGTGCCGGCCAGCGCTCTTCCGGTACGAATTCCGGGATCACGAAGCGGCAGAAGCCCCAGGCGATGGCGGCCGCGATATCGCTCGGCAACAGTTCCGGTCCGGCCGTCAGCTCGCCCTCCTTCGCCGCCGCGTCGAGCAGATCGAGCGCGACGTGGAGCTGAGCGACGATGCGCTGCTGCCAGGGCGCGTAGCGCTGTGCCTCCGGGCGCTTGCGTTCGTATTCGATCGAGACCGCCTTGTCGGCCGCGACGATGCCGATGCCGGTCAGCGCCAGATCACGGCACCTCGCCACACCTTCGAGCGGGCGCAGCGAGCGTCCCGCGACATCCTCGAAATGCTGGATGATCAGCAGAGATTCGCTGATCGCGATGCCGTCATCGGTGACGAGCGTCGGCGCCTTGATCAGCGGGTTGATCGCCCGGAACTCCGCCATGTGCCGAAAGACCGAGACCGAGCGATGCTCGAACGGCACTTCCAGCAACGTCCCCGTGATCGCCGCGCGGCGGACATAGGGACTATCCAGCATTCCGACGAGCAGCATCGCGACCTCCGTTTCAATGTGGCGGGAGACTGCCGAAACCGGACCGCAAAGCCACGCGAATTCGCGTGATGCGCGGGATCACGCCGCTTGATGCGCAGGGCCAGTGGCGGGCGTGAGCTGTTCGCTCAGCGGTTCGTCGAGCCTCAAGCCGCGCTGATGCGCCTCCATCTGGCAGGGGTCCCAATAGGGCGTGCCACCGAAGCGCTCGACCAGGAGGTCGATCAGCACCCGGACCTTGCCGGGGACATAGGCGCCGGGCGGGCGCACGACATAAAGCGCCCGCGTCGGCATCGGATAATCCAGCAGGACCGGCACGACCGCGCCGGAGCGGATCGCATCCGAGGCGATGAAGGTCGGCAGTACGGTCAATCCCAGCCCCGCCACCGCCCATGACAGCAGCGTGTCGCCGCTGTCCGAGTGCATCCGGCCCGGTGGCCGCACGGTGATCCAGCGCTTGCCGGTCCGAAACACCCAGTCCTGATCGTTCGTGCCGCTATAGAGCAGGCAGTCATGGTCATTGAGATCGGCCGGGATCGCCGGGCGCCCGCGCCGTTCGAGATAGGCCGGGCTGCCGACGACGGTCGCATGGACCGGCGCGATCTTCCGTGCGATCAGGCTGGAATCCTTCAGCGAGCCGATCCGGATCGCGGCGTCGAAGCGCTCGCCGATCAGGTCAACATAGCGGTCGCTCGCCTGCACGTCGATTTCGAGGCGGGGATATAATTGCGCGAGCTCGCCGAGCAGCGGCGCGACGTGCCGGTTGCCGAAGGTCATCGGCATCGCCAGCCGCAGCCGCCCGGCGACGCCGCCCGCGCGTTGCGCCACGGCCTCGCGCGCTTCCTCCAGCTCGGCCAGGATGCGCTCGCTGCGTGCCTTGAACTCGAGCCCGGCCTCGGTTGCCGTGACGCCCCGCGTCGTCCGGCTGAGCAGGCGCGTGCCAAGTTCCTCCTCCAGCCGGCTCACCCGCCGGCTGACGATCGATTTCGCCAGGCCGAGCGTCTGCGCCGCCCGGCCGAAGCCACCGGCTTCGACCACCGCGATGAAGCTTCTGATATCGTCGAGTTCCGCCATCGGCGTTCCTCCCACAGCAACAGTTTGGTTCCGATTATGGCGGTTCTAGCGCCGTTCGTGAACCACTACCTTGCCGGTCATCGAAATCATTCCGCCACAGGAACCCTCGTCATGGCCTCCATCCTCGTCCTCAACAGCAGCGCCTCCGGCCCGAATTCGGTCTCGAAGCTTCTCGTCCAGAGCACGGTCGAGCGGCTCGGCAGCCAGAAGCCCGGCCTGAAGGTCGTCGAGCGCGATCTCGACGCCGCTCCCGTTCCGCACCTCAACGCCGAGACCACCGCGGCGGTGCGTGCCGGCATCACCGAGACCCCGGCCCAGCGCGAGGCGCTCGCCCTGTCCAACGCGCTGGTCGAGGAGCTGAAGGCGGCCGACACCATCGTCATCGGCGCGCCCATGTATAATTTCGGCATCCCCTCGACGCTGAAGAGCTGGTTCGACTACGTGCTGCGCGCCGGCGTCACCTTCCGCTACAGCGAGGCCGGCCCCGAGGGCCTGCTCAAGGGTAAGCGCGCCATCGTCGTCGAGAGCCGCGGCGGCCTCTATAGCAGCGGCCCGGCCCAGGTCATGGATTCGCAGGAGCCGCATCTGCGCACGATGCTCGGTTTCGCGGGCATCACCAACGTCACCTTCATCCGCGCCGAGAAACTGGGCTATGGCCCGGAGGCGCGCGAGGAGGCGATCCGCAACGCCAATGCCGAACTCGCCCTCGTCGCCTGAGTCTCCCTTCAACGAAAAGCCCCGCATCGGGAAACCGATGCGGGGCTTTTTCATGCCTGCGTGGAAAACGGCCTACACCGACTCGCCGACCGCCTGCAGATAGAGGTCGAGAATCGCTTCCTCTTCCTTGCGCTCTTCGAGATCGCGCTTGCGCAGCGCCACGACCTTGCGCAGCACCTTGACGTCGTAGCCGTTGCCCTTGGCCTCGGCATAGACCTCCTTGATGTCGTCGGCGATCGTCTTCTTCTCTTCCTCGAGCCGCTCGATGCGCTCGACGATGCTCTTGAGCTGGTCGCCCTGAACCGGATCGTCCATCTGATAACCTTCTCGGATACGAAATTGGCCGGAAGCGTTCGCCCGGATCAGGCCTGCCCGTCAAGACCGAACTCACCCTCGCCTCGCCGCCCTCAACAGTCCTGATGCCGCTGCGCGGGAATCCGCTCGGTCCGCATGGCGATGGTCCTCCAGAAACTGCGGCCGGATCCGTGGAGAGCGGATGACGGCGCCGCCACAGCGACCTACAACGGTTCAGGAGCAAGCCCGCTGCGGCGTGGCGGAAACGCAAGGGAGCCGCGTGGCGTGCCGCAATCCAATACCTCAATAGCAGCGATGCGCGCGACCGCCCGCGCGATCTTCGACACTGCCGTCGCCCGCGCCCATCCCGCCGGCTGCCTGCCACAGCATCTCCCCCCGCCACCTGCCACAGGACGCCTGATCCTGCTCGCCGCCGGCAAGGCCGCTGGCAGCATGACCGCGCTGGCCGAAGCGCATTATCTCGATCAGGGCTTTCCGCCCGAACGGCTTCTCGGCCATGCCGTCGCCCGGCACGGCTACACGGCGCCCACCCGGCATGTCCCGATGGTCGCGGCCGGCCACCCGGTACCCGACCAGGGCAGCATCGACAGCGCCGAGCGGGCGCTCGCGCTTGCCGCTTCCGCGACGGCGGACGACCTCGTGCTCGTCCTGCTCTCCGGCGGCGGCTCGGCCAACTGGGTCGCACCGGCCGGCGGGCTCGCGCTCGCCGAGAAGCAGGCGGTCAACAAGGCGCTTTTGCGCTCGGGCGCGCCGATCGGCGAGATGAACATCGTCCGCAAGCGGCTCTCGCGGATCAAGGGCGGCCGGCTCGCGCTCGCTGCCGCCCCGGCGCGGCTGCTGACGCTCGCGATCTCCGACGTGCCCGGCGACGAGCCGACCGCGATCGCCTCCGGCCCGACCGTGGCCGATCCCAGCACGACGGCCGAGGCCCGCGCCATCGTCGCCCGCTATGGGCTCAGCCTACCACCGGCCGCACGCGCCCTGCTCGACGAGCCCGGAAACGAGACGCCGAAGCCCGGCCACCCGGCCTTCGCCAACACAGAATACCGGATCATCGCCCATCCGGCCGATGCGCTGGCTGCGGCACGCGCAGCGGCGGAGGCTGCCGGCTATGCCGTGCACGATCTTGGCGCCGATCTCGAGGGCGAGGCGCGCGAGGTCGCAGCCGCCCATGCCGATCTCGCCCGGCGCCTCAAGCGCGAGGGCCGGCGTGCCGCCCTCCTCTCCGGAGGCGAGCTCACCGTGACACTCCGCGGCTCGGGCCGGGGCGGCCCCAATCAGGAATATGCGCTGGCGCTCGCGATCGCCCTGGCTGGCGAGCCCGGCATCGTCGCGCTCGCCGGCGATACCGACGGCACCGATGGCGGCGGCGGCGAGGCCACCGACCCGGCCGGCGCCCTGGTCGATCCCCAGACTTTGACCCGTGCCGCCGAGATCGGCCTTGATCCCGCCCGATCCCTCGCCGACAACGATTCGACCGGCTTCTTCGAAGCGCTCGGCGATTTGCTGCAACCGGGACCGACCCTGACCAATGTCAACGACTGCCGCGTGATCCTGATCGAACCGTGAGAATGCCGGGCTCTCCTCGAACGGTCCTCCCCCTCGCCTTCTGCGCGGCCGCCTTCCTTGGAAGCGTGGCGCCGGCGAAGGCCGATCTGCGCATGTGCAACACCACCTCGAGCCGCATCGGCGTTGCGATCGGCTATCGCGATGCGCAAGGCTGGATCACCGAAGGCTGGTGGAACATCAGCCCGCGCGGCTGCGAGACGCTGCTGCGCGGCACGCTGGCAGCGCGCTTCTACTACGTTCATGCCGTCGATTACGACAAGGGCGGCGAATGGACCGGCAAATCGGTCATGTGCGTGCGCAACAAGGAATTCACGATCCGGGGCATCGAGGACTGCCTGGCCCGCGGCTACGACCGCGCCGGCTTCTTCGAGGTCGATACCGGCGAACAGAAGAGCTGGACGATCCAGCTCACCGATACGAGCGGCGGCGCGGCTCCTCGGCCTTAACCAGCTTACGCCGGACGAAAATCTCGGCATAAGGTAGATAACCGACGCAGGGTCAGCCGGCCCTGCGGACAAGAAACGGAGGCGAGGCCCCGGCGACGGGCATACCTCGCTCCACAACGAGCGAAAGGGCGCGGCCGGAGCCATGTGGGCTCGCCGGTCGCAGGGGAAGAACAATGAAGCGCGAACGCCGGATCAAGATCATCGCCACCCTGGGCCCCGCCTCCTCGACCGAGGAGATGTGCGCAAAACTGTTTTCCGCTGGCGTCGACGTCTTCCGCATCAACATGAGCCATACCCAGCGTGAGACGCTGGCCGAGAAGGTCGCGATGCTGCGCGGACTGGAGAGCAAGTTCCGCCGCCCCGTCGGCATCCTCGCCGACCTGCAGGGTCCGAAGCTCCGCGTCGGCCAGTTCGGCGGCGACGGCGGCGTGATGCTGGAAAAGGACGCGCGATTTATACTCGATTCAAATCCCGCCTCTGGCGATACCAAGCGCGTCCACCTGCCCCACCCCGAAATCCTGAATGCGCTCGAGCCCGGCCACCACCTCATCCTCGACGACGGCAAGCTGCGCCTCGTCGTCGAGAAGGCTTCGCCGACGGAAGCCGTGACCAAGGTTCTGATCGGCGGGCGCCTGTCTTCGCGCAAGGGCGTGAGCCTGCCCGACACCACGATCGCCGTCTCCGCCATGACCGAGAAGGACCGCGCCGATGCCGAGGTCGCAGCCGAGGTCGGCGTCGACTGGATCGCGCTTTCCTTCGTGCAGCGACCCGAGGACATGGCGGAACTGCGCAAGATCGTGCGCGGCCGTGCGCTGGCGCTCGCCAAGATCGAGAAGCCGCAAGCCGTGGTCCGCATGGAGGAGATCATCGACGCATCCGACGCGATCATGGTCGCGCGCGGCGATCTCGGCGTCGAGATGCCGCTGGAGAAGGTGCCGGGCACGCAGAAGCGCCTGACCCGCATGGCCCGCCTCAAGGGCAAGCCCGTCGTGGTCGCCACCCAGATGCTGGAGAGCATGATCACGAGCCCGGTGCCGACCCGCGCCGAGGTCTCCGACGTCGCCACCGCCGTCTTCGAGGGCGCCGACGCCGTGATGCTCTCGGCCGAGAGCGCCGCCGGCCAGTATCCGGTCGAGGCGGTGACGATGATGAACAGCATCGCCGAGGAGGTCGAGAACGACGCGGTTTACCGCTCGATCCTCGAATCGCAGCGCAACGAACCGGAAGCCACCGGCGCCGACGCCATCGCCAAGGCCTCCCACGAGATCGCCGAGACGCTGAACCTCAAGGCGATCTGCGCCTGGACCTCCTCGGGCTCGACCGCCTTCCGCATCGCCCGCGAGCGTCCGAACTCGACGGTGATCGCGCTGACCCCGAACCGCGCCACGGCGCGGCGCCTGACGCTGGTCTGGGGCGTGCACGCGATCGTCACCAAGGATGCCAGCGACGCCGACGACATGGCCTTCCGCGCCTGCAAATTCGCGGTGCGCGAACATTATGCCAAGATGGGCGACAGGATCATCGTGGTCGCGGGCGTGCCTTTCGGAACGCCGGGCGCGACCAACATGGTCCGCATCGCCTTCGTCGCGCAGGAGCATGTCGAGAAGGCTTGAAGGGCGAGGCCCAGAAGATCTGCTTACACCGTCATTCCGGACAAGCTGCGAAGCAGCGCTGATCCGGAATCCATCGTAGGGCGCTTCGCCTCATGATGGATTCCGGGTCAGACCCGGAATGACGGCGTGTTTCCGCACAAGGCGAGGCAACGCCGACTACGCCTTACGCGTCGCGGCCGTCGACATCCGTCTTCAGCGAATCGACCGCCTTCTTCACGGCGTCGAACTGCGGATAGATTTCCAGCGCCTTGCGGAAGGCCTTCATCGCGGCCTTGTCGTCGCCCTGCTGGCGCAGGATCATACCCAATCCCATCATGGCGCCGTAATGGCGCGGCTCGCGCTTCAGCGTCTCGCCGATATCGAGCATGGAGCGAATCGCATCGCCCATCAGGTAGAGCGCATTGGCGCGCTGGTTCCAGGCCTCGGCCCAGTCCGGCTGCAGGCTGATGACGCGATCGAGCAGTTCGATCGCGAGCTCGTTCTGCTTGTCCTTGAGCGCCTGCTGGGCACGGGTCATCAGCAGATCGGCCGTGTCGGAACCCGAACGGGCCCAGCGCCGCTGGATCAACCGCGCGACGCCCTCAGCCTCCTCCTGCGTGGCGGCATCGTGCAGGCGCTGAAACAGCCGCTCCAGCGTCGCCGCCGGACTGCGCTGCGGCGTATTGGGCGTGACCGGGTTGTCTACCTTGTCGTCAGGCGCCACGGTGCCGGGCCGCGACGGCGGCACGGGCTGGGCAAAGGCCGTGCTCGCCGCGAACGGACTGGCCAGAGCCAACAGCAGCGCGACAGCAACGGGCGTGATGCGAGGGCGGATCATGCCCGCAACTCTAGCCGGAGCAGCCGCATCGTCAAATCACAGCCGGGGGAGCGCGCAACGCAAAGAGCGGGCACGCCACCGGCGCCCCGCTCTTCAAAATCCCAACCGAGGCAACCGCGCGGCAGAAGCCGCGCGACGTCTCAGCCCTGACGCGCCTTGAAGCGCTTCTGGACCTTGTTGATGATATAGACACGGCCCTTGCGGCGCACGAGCTGGTTGTCGCGATGGCGCGCACGCAGCGACTTCAGCGAATTACGGATCTTCATCGTCTCAACTCCATCGGCCCGCCCGCGTGAGATGGGCCGGTCAAAAACCTTCAGCCTGCGACGCGAACCACGAAGGTCCTCACCGCCCATGCAATGGTGCGACTGATGCGATGCCGGCTGTATACGGATTTTTGCGCGGACCGCAAGAGCGATCGCCATCATTGCCTTGCAAAAGCCCGACTGGGGCCGCTTTGACAAGACTCACCCGGCCACCATGGCTGGACAATCGAAGGAACCGACCATGCGCCTCTCCTCCCTTGCCCTCGTCGCTACCGCCCTCATGCTCGGCGCCTGCGGCAACACCGTCGAGCAGCGCATCGGCGGCGCGGCCGTCGGCGCCGGCACGGGCGCCGTGGTCGCAGGACCGGTCGGCGCCGTTGTGGGCGGCGCTGTCGGCGCGGTATCCGGCCCGTCGGTCGCGCGCGCCACACGCCGCGCTACGCGCTGATCCGGCGCAGCCGTCATCGCAGGCGGGCTGGGCGCCCGCTTGCGGCGGCACCCGCATCCTGCATGACCTCTGGCCGGGCTCTCCGCCTCCACGGCATCGCGATCCGCGCCGGTCAAGGCGCGCCAGGGGCCAATCACAACAATTCGATGACTTCGCGATTTTGAGGGTTGCCAAGACAAAACGGACCGGCTATCTCCCCCGTCATCAGGCCGGACGCAACGCGTCATGACGCTCTGAGACGCGCCCGTAGCTCAGCTGGATAGAGCATCAGACTACGAATCTGAGGGTCAGAGGTTCGAATCCTTTCGGGCGCGCCATTTTCTTCCTGCCAAATGTCCTCCAAGTGTTTGAGCGGCAAGCGGTTTTCACCGTTTGACCGTACTTGGAGTGTACCAAGTGGTAGACCAAAATGCGATTTATACCTTCACGAAGCGCGGAGTTTTTTACTTCACGCGGAGGGTTCCAAAGTCGCTTCAGGCTCGCTTCGATAAACCCCGCATAGTCACCTGCCTGCACACGCGCTCGCTCCCGCAGGCGAGGAAATCCGCGCAGGTGCTGTCTTCACAGTTGGAGACGGTCTGGGCTCAGATGTTGCTCGAAGGGGTCCTGCGGCCCGTCGCCGCTTCGACTTTTCGACCCACATCGACGCCGACCGTGGAAGCCGGACCGTCTATGACACTGTCCGAAGCAGGCGATCTCTATCGTCGCCTGAAGGGAGCCGGGAAAGGCAAGGGCTTCAAAGCCTATGCTGACCGTCATCTCGGCTACGTCGTCGAGAGCCTGGGCAATGCCTCGATCGTTGAACTCAACCGCTCCGACGCAGGCCGTTTCCGTGATTTCCTAATCGCTAAGAAGCTGACGACAAGCTCGATCAAACGGGTTTTCGCGACGGTGCGTGCAGCGGTCAATCTGGCGATCTCCGAGCACGGGCTCGACTGCACGAACCCCTTCTCCGGCACCTTCATCCCGGAGGTTGGGATAAAGACAGTTCGGCCCCCGATCCCGAGCAACTTGATTCGTTCCGTGCAGGACATCTGCTTGGATATGGGCGATGACAAGCGTCTTCTCATCGCGCTGATCAGCGATACCGGCCTAAGGCTTGCTGAAGCTCTGGGGCTGGTGAAGGCAGATTTGAAGCTTCACGCAACCATTCCGCATATCGTGCTCAAAGCGCATCCATGGCGCTCGCTGAAAACGGCCTCCAGCACGAGGACCGTGCCACTTGTCGGCGCGTCCTTGGCGGCGGCCCGGCGGCTTTCCGGGAGCGCGAGAGGTAGCCTGCTGTTTCCGCGATACGCGACGCTGACCGATGTGAATGCCAACTCCGCCAGTGCCTCTCTCAACAAATGGCTTCGCTCTCGACTGCCAGACGGCTGCGTGATCCACTCATTCCGACATAGCCTCCGGGATCGGCTGCGTGCTGCCGAGTGCCCGGCCGATGTGGTTGATGCGATCGGCGGCTGGACAACCCAGGGCGTCGGCCATCGATACGGCGCTGGTTACACCCTGGAAGTGAAGCATCGCTGGATGAAACTCATCGAGCTTCAAACTCCAAGTACGGTCAAACGGTGAAAACCGCTTGCCGCTCAAACACTTGGAGGACATTTGGCAGGAAGAAAATGGCGCGCCCGAAAATCTCCGACGCCTGCCTGCCTCCTCGCTGAGCGAGCAAGTTCAGAGGGTTATGCCGGGCGCGAGAGCGCGGCGCAATGGGCTGCGGTCAACCGGGCGAGGCGTTGGCTTCGTGATGGCGGAGACCGCGCTTGAGCGTTGAGCGAAGTTTATTGCCAGGGCGAAGCCGCTTCATGGATAAGTACGGACAGAGCGGATTTGCCGCTCAGGCCCCTGGCGGGGTCGAGTGTTGTGGCGACGCTAAATATACCTGTCGGGCAATTGCCGCCCGACCTTAGTTCGTGCGTGTCGCCAACGATCCTTGACCACTGAACCCGCGAGGTGCCGCCACCCCTCGCGGGTTTTATTTTAGGATCGTTGTTTTTATGTCCATCCATTACCTGAACGCCCTGGCGGGGGCGGGCAAGACGCGTGCCTTGGTGCGCTATGCCGACCGCCTTGCCCGGAAGGGCCTGAAGACCCTCATCGTCCAGCCGACGAAGGACCTCATCGACAACACCGTCGCAGACGAGCTTGAGCAGATCGGACCGAGCTATCCGGTGACACGCTTCCACGGCGGCAGGGGCTCCGGCTTTGTAGTCGGCGCGGTTGTGCAGCACCTGAGGCAAGCCAAGCCCGACCAGGGCGAGATCGTGTTCATCACGCACGAGGCGTTCATCAGGCTGCCTTACGTGCATCGGCCCGACGATTGGGTGCTGCTGTTCGACGAGGTCCCGGCGGTCGATGTGTTCGACCCGTACGAACTCCCCGTCACCCATTCGCTGATCACCAGCCATCTGGTCCTGGACCCGCGTGGTCCGGCCCATGCCCGGTTGAGGTGCCGCGACGACAACGCGGCGAAGGTCATCGGCAAGATTGCCGACAACGAGGATGGCGACGTGCTGCTGGAGAAGCTCCAGCCCCTGGCGCGCCGCCTCGTCTCGGAGCACTGGCAGGTCCATGTCGATCAGAAGCAGTACCGCCGCTTGATCCGGGGCGAGAAGACCGACAGCACCCTCAACACCTACGCGGTGCTGAAGCCGAGCATCTTTGCGGGCTTCAAGCGGGTGATCCTGGCCTCGGCCTGTATCGAGGAGACCATGGCCTATAAGCTGTTCGCGGCCCAGGGCTGCAAGATGCAGCCGGTGGCGGGGCGTCTGCTTCGCGATCTTCGCTATACCCGGCATGAGCACGGGAGCCGGATCACGATCTTCCATGCCTGCGACGAGGCGTGGTCGAAGCGCTTCCGCGACAAGCAGGTCGAGGACGGCGTAGGCGGCGCGATCAAGCTCGGCGACAAGGTCGGGATCGCGGTCCTCGACCAGTTCGGGGACGAGCCCTTCCTCTGGATGGGCAACAAGGACGTGAAGGACAGCTTCTTCGGGGTCGCCGGGGCTCAGCGTTTGCCGAACACGCCGCATGGCCTGAACCAGTATCAGCACTTCCACAACATCGTGGTGATCTCGGCGCTGAACCCGCCGCCGCAGCACTTCCGCTTCCTGGCCGAGTTTGGAATCGATGGCGACGAGGTCCGCACCGCCCACTACCGGACGGCGGTCTATCAGGCGGTGATGCGCTCCTCGATCCGCAACCCGGCGGATCAGACCGCGAAGCGGGTCGTGGTGATGGATCGCGACACCGCCGAATGGCTCGCCGATCTCTTCCCCGGCGCGACCGTCGCGCCGCTGCCCGGTCTCGATGTGGTGCCGCGCAAGGGCAAGGCCGGACGGCCTCGCCAGCACAAGAGCGGCAGCGAGAGGACCAAGTCCTGCCGGGACGAGAAGCACAAAGCCCTTCTCGCCGAACTCGACCGGCTCAACGGGACCGACTTCGCCATGAACGGCTATCCCGATCTCAATCCAGGTGCGTTCGGCTGTAACGATATTGCTTCTATAGAAAGGGATTACGTTACACCGATATCGCCTCTCAGCGGCACGGCCTTCGCGACGATCTACGACAAAACGCCACTCGGCCACATCGACTACCAGGACGACGACGCCTTCGTCGCCGAACTGCGTCGGCTCCACCAGGATGTGGTGGCGAAGGAAGACGCGGGCCTGTTCGCGCCTGCCTGCTTCGATGCAATCCGGTCGGACGAGACCGCGCGCGGGCTCGCCAATGTCACCTATCTGCGCGGCATCTGGCTCGACAATGACGGCGGCGACCTGACCCCGGACGCCTTTGCCGACCTCTTCCCGTACCTGCGCATCGTGGTCTGGAACACGGCGTCTTCGACGCCCGAGAAGCCGCGCTGGCGCGTGTTCATCCCGACCACCTGCGCGATGTCGGTCGAGGTGCACAAGCTGATCATCGCGGAGATCGTCCGGGTCCTGAACAACGCCGGATATTGGGGCAAGCGGAAGCTGGAGACGGACAAGCGCATCAAGGTGCGCCGCTGCCATGGCTTCGACGAGAGCAAGTTCGTCGCGAACTCGCTGTTCTACCTGCCCTGCCGGGCCAAGCATCCGAAGGGGTCGTTTTTTACTGACTTCAGTGTCGATGATCCGGGGCGCGGGCCGCTCTCCGTCCATGACTGGCTCGACCACGTCATCGGCAAGTGGAAGCCGGAGCCCGAGATCAGCCCGATCCTGCCGCTGACCAACTCCTCGATCGTGCTGCCAGACCCTGCGCCGACATCGTCACCACCCACGAAGCTCCAGGTCATGCGCGAGCAGTTGGAGCAGGATCATCGTCAGAGCATGGCCGGACGCCAGGAGGAGAAGGTCATGCGGGCGATGGAGGCGTGGCGTTCGACACCGCCCGGAATGGGCCACCACAACTTCTTCGTCCTGGGCGCGGCGCTCTGGCGGGCCGGGCTCGAACCGCATGAGGTCAGGCTGAAGCTCCAGGAGGCGGTGCTGTTGGCGAACTCGCCACCGAAGAGGCTTCGCGAGATCAGCGGCATCATCAAGAAGCTGGAGAGGTCAGGGACCTTCGGTCGGAGGGGCGCGTGATGCCGACGCTCTATCGGACCTTCAAGGTCAAAGAGGTTTATGCGGAGTGGGAACGCATCGAGGAAGCCCTAAGGCCGATCGGCGTGCCGGTGGATCAGATATGCTTCCTGGAGGAGGCCATCGACTCGCTCGCCTATGGCATGGTCGAGCGCGCGCGTACGCTTGGGATAGAAGCCCATCTTGCCGCGATGCAGCCGGTCGAGATCGCAGACTGGATATGCGAACCGTTCGAGGTCGATGTGTCGTTCCTCTGTCCCGATGAGACCCAGGCCGTCTTGTTCAGGACCATGGTTCTGTGAAGTTCAGCCCGGCCTGGATCGTCCAGGTCGGGCAAGATCGCCGTCTCACATGGTCAGGGTCTTCTGCGTCGTCGCAGGTCATTCCGAAGACCGTCTCGCACAAATCGTTTGCCAGTTTGAGAATGCATGAGACGCTCAGGTCTTAGGGTTGTGTGAGACGGAGCGGCAATGGCGGGGATACTGGTCGGGTATTGCAGGACAAGTTCAGCCGAACAGCAGGCTGGACTTGAGGCACAGGAACGGGACCTGAAGGCGGCTGGCGTCGAGAAGCTGTTCTCCGAACAGGTCTCGTCGGTTGCGAAGCGCGATAGGCTGGAAGCCGCGATCGACTTCTGTCGAGAGGGAGACACCCTGACCGTCACCCGCCCCGACCGGCTCAGTCGCGGCGTCGCCGATCTCCTCGGCATCATCGAGCGTCTGGAGAAGAAGGATGTTGCCCTCCGCATCTTGTCGTTCGGGGGCGGCGTGCTCGACACGTCCAACGCAACATCGAAACTGATCCTGACCGTGCTGGCCGCCACAGCGGCCTGGGAACGCGCGGTCATGCTTGAACGGCAGCTTGAAGGGATCGCCAAGGCCAAGGCCGAGGGCAAGTACAAGGGGCGCGCCCCGACCGCGCGCAGGCAGGCAGAAACAGTCCGGGCTCTCCACGCCGAAGGAGTGAAGGTTGCCGAGATCGTCAGGCAAATCGGGATCAGCCGCGCCAGCGTCTATCGATGCCTGGGCCAGAACTCCGCTGTCACGTAGACGAGTTCTGACCGCGAGTTCTGCGACATCGTCCGCTGCGAAAATCCCCGACGATCCCGCCCACATCAGCAGCGTCGCGGAAACGACCGTTTGTGAGACGAGGGCGATGAGGGTCGGAAGGGGATGGTTGCTGAAACGGTCCCGGCCACGTTCGGCGATCGTCGCCAGCCCCGTGTTTGCAGGGAATGCAGTGAATATCTGCTGCCCTTTCAAGAAGTCTTGGAGTGGCAGCAGAAAGTGACAAAAGGCCGTAGGCATAAATGTCGCGCTCGTGAAGCTTGTCCGTGGCTGAAACCAGCGGATAGCTCGTTCTTATGAACGGTAGCCCTTGTAGACCTCAACGGCTCGGGCAAAAGCTCTCTGAGCCTCATCGATTTCACGATACGATTCGGTCTGGTGGCAGAACTGATCGTCGTAGACCTCGACCAGGAACGGCTGAGACGGCTCGACTGCCATGTGCTCGCACTCCTCCTGGGTGAGCCGCGACAGCTTGAAATCGAGTTCGCCGGATACAGCTTGGCTGATGATCTTCATTGAACCGTCCTCTCCCTGATCCGGCGCTTGTATTGGCCCGCCCCCTTGAGGGTGATGCTGCGCGCTTCGACGGCTGAATCGATCCGCGCGAGTGCCGCATGTGATTCTGCGTGGGTGTAGCTCGCCTGCGCCACCCAATGGGTCAGCTTGATTTGCTTGCCGTTTTTATTGTGGATGTGCGACGCCAAGATGGTTCCTCGCCCGACCGGCAGAAGCGTGGAGGCGCGAGGATCGCTTTTCCTGATCCAATCCAGACCGGTCAGGAATTCCAGCGTTTCATCATCGTCGGTATCGAAATCCTCCGGCGCGCCAAGGTTCTCGGCGATCCAGGTCTCGCACTCGACCGTGAGGCCGAACGTCGAGCCGTCGTTGAACTCAGGCCACACCATCTCGAAGACGAAGCCTCGTAGCACCAGTTCGTCCATGACCGTCTCGGCGTCCGGCAGGTTCATTTCGAGCCAAGCCCAATCGACGTGCGGGAAAAACGTGTCCACATCGGCTCTTTGGAACCGACCTTCGACGGTGCCGACGAGAACGGCCTTGATGCCGTTGATCAACGCCGGGCCGGGCTCGAAGCCCCACTGAAGGGGCTCCTGGCGCATCTTGGGGCGAAGGTGAAGGGGCTGCATCAGGCGGCCTCCCCATGTGCCTGAGCCATGTAGGCGATGACCCGGTCGTAGTCGTGCTGCGTCCGGCACAGCAGGCGGCGGGAGCGGCCGAGCCCCTTGCCGCGTGGCTGGCTCATCGTGGCTTCACCGAACCCGTCACGTTCGAGGCCGATGTTGTCGAACCCCGGCATGGGCTCCACAACCAGCCACTCTTCTTCAGCCTCGACGATGTTCAGGTGCCCGGTGATTTCGTAGCCGATAACTTCCGACCCCTGACGGTTCACACTCCAGCCGCTAGACGGTTGGAAGTACGCGACCCGGCCATCCTCCATTGTGACGTTGTCGGGGTTGTACCGCTCCAGGTCCGCCTTGGACATGTAGGTCCCCTGGATGCAGTTCGCCCTGACCTGCATGACCTTGCATACCGTCTGCGTTTTCAACTTCATCGCCATATTTCAACTCCATACCGTGACAGACCACTTCGCCTCGTGGTCCTTTGAGACCAAAGATACCCAAAATTATGGAGTCGGCAAGACGATATTTGGTCTGCTTGGTCTGATAGGCGATTACTGGTTAATGCGGATATTGATTGCCTTAATGGGTCTGTGAGGTAAGATCGGTTCAGTCAAATCATGAGGGCAAGATGGCCGAGACAAAGAAGAAGGAACACAAGAACCGCGAGGGAAAGCAGTCTCTGACCGTCTGGATGACGCCGGAGGTCGTAAAGCTCGCGAAGATCGGCGCTCTCCTCGACGACAGCACGATCGAGCAGTTCGTCGAGTTGGCCTTGCGCGCGGAAATCGCGAAGCGCGGCATGAAGCTGTGAGCGCGGTTGTCGGAGGTGTTCGGACGTTCGACTTCGCGCTTTGAAAGGCCCTCGTTCAACTGCTGAACTGCGCTGCGCCTGGGAGTTGGATCGAAACCCTGGCCAACCAGCAGCTATGCCGGAGATATGGAGGACGACCCACGAGCGTCCGCTCAGTCCGACGCTCCAGGCTATACCTGTAGCGAACCGCTGACACGATCCTGTCGGAGATTGCGTTTCCCATGGTAGTTTAAGCGACCGCCAACATGGAGGGCCAACGCCATGCTTTTCGCTGTTTTCCTTCGCGACAACCCCGAGCGCCTGCATCTCCGGCAAGCCCATGTTGACGAGCATCTCGACTATGTGGCTGCTCAGGGCACCAAGGTTCTCGCGGGTGGCGCTCTACGTCCCAAGCCCGAGGACGCACCTCAAGGCGCGCTTTGGCTCGTGAACGCCGAGAACAAGGAAGCCGCTCAGGCCATCATCGAAGGCGATCCGTTCTTCAAGTTGGGTCTGAGGCAATCGGTGGACATCTATCACTGGTCAAAGGGTGTCTGGTCCGAGCCGTTTGCGCAGTGCATGAGTGCTCTCGAAGGCACCTGACGGGCGCATCAAGAGCGCACTCTGCGAGGCCATGCAGTCGTTGCAGGTCTTGGTGGGCATAGTCAAATGTGACTGGCAGACACGCGAGATTTGCCTCTGCCTCGCGCCACAGCCGAACCGCCACGCGGCTTTTTTGCGACGGTCAGAAGCGATACGGCGCAAGTCGTCGATGATTGCCGTAGGCAGCCTCCTCGTCGTCACCCGTTCGACCGCGCCGCTGATCGCCTGATATCGTCCAGCCTAATGGGGCATCCGACGTGGTTGGCTCCGTCCGCAGGGAAATCCCGGATTGTCAAACCGCCGTCAGCAGCGTCGCGGAAACGATCGTTATTGCGAGGGAGGGGTAAGCGGTTGCCACAAATGGTGGCTATCAGGTTGGCCGGGCGGACGGCATTGAGCCAACTGGCAGGCAAACTCTAATGTCAATGTCGCCTTCAACACGGCTATGGCATCCGCGCGCCAGCGCTTTTGCCCGCTTCGAGCGGTTTGATTTGAATGTTCTGGCAGTTTAGCTCGTTGAACTTGCAAGGCGTGTTCAAGACGAGGGTAGACTCGACGCTGATTCACCTCAACCATCCAACGAAGAAGCCCCGGCCGTGGAGGGCCAGGGTTTCTGATCGGGTCTCGTCTTACAACTTGATCCAATTACACCCGGTGCCCCCTCTCTTTCTCCCCCTAAAGAGGTCCCCCCAGACCCCCCTAAGAAATACACCCCCTCTAATCTCACCCAGCAGGAGCCTCCTTCGTCGGCTCCTGCTGCCGGTGGCGAGCCGTTGCCCGCCGATTGGAAGCCCAAGCTCCAACACCACAGCTTGGCGATCCTGATGTGCCGTCGAGCCCTCGGGCCGGAAATCGGTAGGACCGTACCGATGTTCGATGACTTCCTCTGGCGCTTCGCCTGGAGATTCTGCGATCAGCAGGCGTCGCAGTTCGCGGGCTGGGCTCGAACGTGGCCACGCCGAAGCCCAGATTGGGATATGCGTTTCTCGGAATGGCTGCGGCGCGAGTTTTCGGACCTCCGCAAGGCCAAAGACGAGCCGACGCTACGACCCGACCAAAACATGTTCGCTGAGCCGCTTTCACTCAGCCACGCTGCGGCGTGCTTTGAGATGGGGATCGATTTCGACCCGGACGAAGCTTAACTGCTGGAGGCTAAGCGGTGAGCCGGACGCGTGAGCCGGGGAAACCCGCCTCGCTTCATCATATTACTCGCAATCAATTTCCGATCATTCGCGGCTTCAGGCCGACACCTACGGGCGCAGCGCCCAGACGCAGCATTGCGGCGCAGAAATGACCTGAGCGCGCGCGGCCTCGACAGCAGCAAACAACTGCTCCTCTAGTTTCTCTGGATCGATGGTCGGGTAGGCTAACTTCGAATTAGCGATACGCGGCAGCATTGATAGAAACGTCATCGCGCCCCAGCGGATCAACGATGAGCCTGGACCTCCTACGATTGATTCCCAAATCATTTGAGGGGGTGAGAGCCCGGCTTTTTCGAAAACTTCGATCAGACGACCGCCAACGTCATAGCTCTTCAGTTGGTCTCGAAATGCTGCAATCAGGCAGTCCATGATTTGTTTGTAGAGATCAATCTCTGGCACCGTATGCGCCATGACATAAAGCGCGGGCTCATGAAACGCGACGATCCCGCCCGACCGTACCGCTGCTGCGGCATTGCGCACCATGGCCAACGGATCAGGTTGGTGAACGAGAACATATCGACCGATCGCAGCGTCGAAGAGTCGTCCGTTGGGCAAGCGGTCGTCTGATGTCGCTACGAATTCGATCTGAACATGACCTGCTGCGGCTGCCCTAGATTTGGCAATCTCTATCGCGCGCGGCTCACGATCTATGGCGAGAACCGATCCATTCGGGCCGACCACTTGAGCGAGCAGCATCGAGACATCGCCAATACCACAGCCGATATCAAGCACTCGCATTCCTGAGCAGACGCCGCTTTCGCTTAAAAGTCTTCTGGTGATGCTTCCGATCAATTCAGCCTGAAGCTGAAGGCGGTTGAGTTCGAAATCGCTGTGCCCGAGAACATAGCTGGATGCATTGGTCATCGCGAAACCCGCTGAATACAAAAGCCTGCCATGGGTTGAAGGAACAAAGTCAAAGCAAAATTCAAACTCCGATGACTGAGCCCGCGAACCTGTCTGCGTGTCACCGGATCGCGTGACAACAAGACGTTTTCGCATCGGCACCTGACGCCGCGTCGAATCGATCCAGTGCTATTGACCCCATCGGGGAGACTGCGACGGCCCGGCCCTCTGTATCGACCTGCTTAAAGCTGTTTTACGCTAGGGAAGCGACGAATGCCCTCACAAAAGAAGCGTGCGCCAGCATTGAGCCCGGCCTGAATCCTCCGCCATCACCGCGCCGGGGGGTGACGGGAGCTTCGGCGATGATCCGTCTCAATGCCGCACGCCCTCCTCGTCGATCATTTCCACCTTGAAGCTCAGCATCCCCCAGGCTACGCCATGAAGAGCCGCGTTCTTCGTCCGCTTTCGATCGATGCGTGCGGAATTCGACGAGAATAGAGCGTGCAGATGCCGTATTCGGCCCGATGTTGCGAACTGAAGGCATATGGTCCAATCTCCGCCCATCTCGGGGCTACCGGACGAAACCTCCCTGAATTAACATCTCACGAACTGCGCGCCGCGACTGTTCGAGACCGGCAGGATCGTGCCCGACAGTCGTTCCACGCTCGACGCACGGATCAGTCGCGTACGTGAAGGGCTTGTTGGTTGCGCTATTGACGAGGATGCCTCCCTCGTCCTCCCGGATAAGAGGACAATTCCGGGTGGTCTGAGCCTGAGGCACCTTGGTCGGTGTTCCCGAAGGAGCGTCAAAGACGTGGTGCGCGCCCTCGATCTCCAGCATCGTGGCATCCTGGCCTGCGTCGCGCAGCCTAGCTACGAGTTCACGGCATTCCTTGATCGGGATGTAGTCGTCGGCTGTGCCATGGATCACCCGCACCGGACCCGTCAGCTTCATATTCTCTCTGAACTCGCGATTACACGTCGGGTAAAAAGCGATGTACAGCGCATAGCGAGCCTTTGCTCCCTTGGCGTGGATGCGCTGAAAGCGCTCCATTGCGGCCCAATGAGCGGCGCCGCCTCCCCGCGAGATGCCGAGAACGGCGATGTGGGCAGGGTCAATTCTCGGGTGGGCAGCAAGGAGATCGAGTGACCGGTAGGCGTCCACCACCATCGCTAAACGGCTCAACACGTCCTGATCGGCTTGCGTGCTCGCGATGCCGCGTCCCGTAAAGCTATCGACCATGAAGGTCGCGATGCCCATCTTGTTGAGTTCGGCGACCCACGCCTGAATGTTGCCCCCGATCCCTCCAGAACCGTGCAGAAGGACGACGGCTGGCAAGCGGTCGTTTCCGGGGCGCGGCAACCGGAGTTCCCCCGACAGAGTGACCGTGGGAGCGCCTGAAGCACCAGTCAGAAACTGCCGGTCAGTCGGCGTCTCAGAGATCACAGGATGAAGCTCTACCCGCGAGACGAATTGCGCTCTCGCGTATCCCGGAAGCGCAACAATCAAAGCAAGCGCGACAGCGTACCACCTCATGGTGACCTCCCTCTCTCCGTTTTGCGTCGTCAATACGCATAGACAGGGGTAAGCTGCTGCCGTCTGTCGAGCGTCAAAACAACGTCAGAATTCTCCGATGAGCACCACGAAAACGGAGTGCGGGTCCAAATTGGAGGTGTCCCTGCTTGGCCCTCTCGTTTTGGCGATGGGTGGACAGACATTGCCGCCAATCCCGAGGAAGATGCAGGCCCTGGTCGCTTATTTGGCAGCCAAGCCTAGCCGAGTTGTCCCTCGCGAATGGCTTGCCTACCTACTTTGGCCAGACTGTCTGGCCGATACGGGACGGCACCGCCTGAGAACAGGTCTGCTGGCGCTCAGAACTGCGCTCGGTCCAGCATCTTCGCAATTCATCGCGTCTGATGCTGATGGTCTTGGACTTGCGCGAGGATTCGTGAGTGTCGATCTCGACCAGTTCGCTCGAAGCGTTAAGTCGTCGAAACCAGACGAGCTTGAAGCTGGCGCAGAACTCTACCGGAGCGATTTTCTCGCTCAGTTTCCTGCCATCTCGCCCGCGTTCGATGAATGGGCGCAGTGTCAGCGCGCTTCATACGCCGAGGGCGTCACAGGGCTGTTGACGCGCCTCTGTCGATTGAAGAGCGAAGCTGGTGAACATGGAAAGGCGACGGAATTAGCGCTCCGGCTTCTTAATCTCGATCGCCTCTCTGACGAAGCATATCGCGTGCTGATGCAGGTGCTGATGCGAGCCGGTCGGCATGCGAGCGCCCTCCAGCACTATCGGGATTGCGTGCGCCTGCTGCAACATGAATTGGGCGTTTCCCCATCGCCAGAAACCGTCTCCCTTGCTCGACAGATCGAAGCAGCCGTCAACCGCACGGAACACGACGAGGCTATTCGCGGCGCGGCGCGCGAAGGCGTTCATCTATGCGGGTCGCCTAAGCCGTCGATCGTCGTACTTCCATTCATGAATATCGGCGGAGATCATGGCCAGGATTACTTCGTCGATGGGATGGTCGAGGAGATCACGATAGCGCTCAGTCGGTCCAAATGGCTGCTAGTAGCCTCCCGAAACTCGGCTTTTCGATATAAGGACAATACAGGCGATCCGGCACGGATTGGTCGCGAACTAGGTGTTCGTTACGTTCTGACCGGCTCCATGAGGCGAGACAAAGAGCGGCTGCGGACGACGGTTCAACTCGTCGAATCTGAAACAGGCGCGCATGTCTGGGCCGACCGGTTCAACGAGACGACCGATGACGTGTTCTCGCTCCAGGAGAACGTGGCCCATGCTGTTGTCGCCGCAATTGAACCGCGTTTGCAGCAGCATGCAATGAACGCGGTAGCCTACCAGCCAACCGCCAACCTCAACGCTTATGACAAGTACCTGCTCGGCCTTCATCGACTGTACGCAGGAGGTAAGGATGATCTCCGCGCCGCATTGGATCATATGCTCTCCGCCATTCACGAGGACCGGGGCTTTGCACTCGCGAAAGCTGGTGCGGCTCGTGTTGTCATGATGCGCTTCAACCAAGGATTGGCGGACGGTGCTGAAGTGCAACTTGGGACCTCGCTCGCCGTAGAGGCAATACGAGAAGGGAACGACGACGCAGGCGCGCTTCGAAGTGCGGGTCATGCCGTTGCTTACCTGTCCGGCAACAGAAGCCTCGGTCTGGAGGCAGTGCGACGTGCATACGCTTTGAGCCCGTATTCTGCACAGGTATGCTACAGCAGCGGTTCGGTTCACTATTACTCAGGACATGATGACATCGCGATTGAACATCTCAGCCGTTCATTGCGCCTGAGCCCTCGCGATCCCGAAGTTCACTACATTCACGCCATGCTCGGATGGGCGCATCTAGCGCGAGGACAGTTGGAATCAGCACTCGGCTGCGCGGAACAGGCGATCGCGCTGAGCCCGGCCTATACTACCGCTTATCGGGTCCGGTGTGCCGCCCTTTCAATGCTTGGGCGGGGGCCTGAAGCGCAAGCATCGGCGCTGAAACTCAGGGAGCTTGATCCGACCTTTCGCTTATCGAAACACCCGTTCCCAAGGTGTGACGACGACGCGAAGAGGAGCTTAATTCTTCACCTGCGGCTTGTTGGGCTACCTGAATAGAGCGGCACAGCGCAGCCGGACGCACATAAGTAACCTGCGCTGGCCCCGCTGCCGGTCCACCCAGACCTCCTGCCTAGTCCCGGCAGAGGGATGTGGCAACGTTCGACGGTCACGCCGCGACGATCGGTGCGGGCGAGTTCGTGACGGCCTCGGGCACCTGGATCACCGATCGCACCCATGGCTTGCAGTTCAAGGCGCAGGTCATGAAGGCCAAGCCGCCAACCGAAGAAATACCTCGCATCCGGGCAGATGCGGGGAATCGGCCCGGCGATGGCCAAGCGGATCGTCGCCCTGTTCGGCGACGCCACCTTCGACATCATCGAGGCCCAGCCGGATCGGCTGAAGGAGGTCGTCGGGATCGGCCCGAAGCGGGCCGAACGGATCGTGGCGGGCTGGGCCGAGCAGAAGGCCGTCCGGGAGATCATGATCTTCCTGCATGCTCACGGCGTCGGCACGGCGCGGGCTGTCCGCATCTTCAAAACCTACGGGCATGACGCGATCGCGGTGATGACCGATGATCCCTATCGGCTCGCCCGTGACATTCGCGGCATCGGCTTTCGCACGGCGGACTCGATCGCGGCGAAGCTCGGCATGGAAAAGACCGCGCCGCAACGCTTGCGGGCTGGCATCTCCTTCGCGCTCCAGGAGGCGATGGATGAAGGTCATTGCGGCCTACCGCAAGCTGACCTCGTCAAACTGGCCGAAAAACTCCTGGAGGTCGATGCTTCCCTGATCGAGACCGCGATCCGGGTCGAGTTGGAGCGTGGCGACATCGTCCCGGACACGATCGAAGACGCGCGCTGCATCTTCCTGAAGGGCCTGCACGCCGCCGAGCAAGCGATTGCGCGGCGTCTTCGCGATCTCGCGGCTGGCGCAGCCCGGTGGCCCGCGATCGACCTCGACAAAGCCATGCCCTGGATCGAGAAGCGGACCGGGAAGGCCCTGGCTCCCTCCCAGATCGACGCCGTCCGTCTGGTTCTCGCCAGCAAGGTCGCGGTGATCACAGGCGGCCCCGGCACCGGCAAGACCACCCTTCTGGACGCCATCCTGCGCATCCTGATCGCCAAGGGCGTGCGGGTTCTGCTGGCCGCTCCTACTGGCCGCGCCGCCAAGCGGATGACCGAGCAGACCGGGATCGAGGCCAAGACCCTGCATCGCCTGCTGGAGGTTGACCCGACCAATGGTGGCTTCAAGAAGGGGCTGGAGAGCCCGCTCATCTGCGACCTCCTGGTGGTCGATGAGACCAGCATGGTGGACGTGCCGCTCATGAACGCGTTGCTGAAAGCGGTGCCACCCGGCGCGGGCCTGCTCCTGGTCGGAGACGTGGATCAGTTGCCATCGGTTGGGCCGGGGCAGGTCTTGAGCGACATCATCGCATCCCAGGCGCTTCCGACCGCCCGCCTGACCGAGGTGTTCCGGCAGGCCGCGACCAGCCGCATCATCGTCAACGCCCACCGGATCAACCAGGGGCAGATGCCGGAGAGCGCCGCGCCCGGCCAGGATAGTGACTACTTCTTCGTTCAGATCGACACGCCCGAAGTCGGCGTTGCGAAGATTCAGGAGATCGTGCGCGACCGGATTCCGCGACGGTTCGGGCTCGATCCGATTGCCGATGTGCAGGTGTTGTGCCCGATGAACCGGGGCCTGCTCGGCGCGCGGAACCTCAATGTCGAACTCCAGCGGCTGCTCAACCCGAACCCCACGGCCTCGGTCGAGCGCTTCGGCTGGACCTTTGCGGTCGGCGACCGCGTCATGCAGACGATCAACGACTACGACCGCGAAGTGTTCAATGGCGACCTTGGCAGGGTCATCGGCATCGACGACGAAGAGGGCGCACTGACCGCCGAGTTCGACGGACGCGTCGTATCCTACCCATTCGGCGAACTGGACACGCTCGTGCTGGCCTACGCCACGACGATCCACAAATCCCAGGGCTCGGAATACCCCGCCGTCGTGATCCCGGCCACGACCCAGCACTACATGATGCTGGCCCGCAACGTCCTCTATACGGGCGTGACACGCGGAAAGCGGCTGGTCGTCATCGTCGGCCAGAAGCGCGCCCTGGCGATGTCGGTCAGGGCTGGCGGAAAGCGCCGATGGACGAAACTGCGGGAATGACTCGGATCGGATTGACCGGGGCGAGAGCACCTGCTCTAGCGACCGAAAGTCGGCGCGATCATCGGAAGAAAAATACCGGAAAATGAGGATCGGTGATGTGGTGCGCGACGCCCGGAAGTCGCAAGGCATGACGCTGTCCGAATTGGCCCAGCGTTCGTCGTGCAGCGTCTCTAGCCTGTTTGAGTTGGAGACGAACGGGCTGGGCACGGTCGCGCTGATGGAACGCGTCGTGAAGGTCCTCGATCTGAAGTTCGTCGGCTTGCCGGGTCACGGTCCGGTGTTCGAACGCCTTCGCCTGCGCCGGGAATCCCTTGGGCTGACCAAGTCGGAAGTCGCTGCCCAGGCAGGCGTCTCACCTGACGCGCTCGCACGTCTAGAGCGCGGCGAAGCCCGCATAGCGACGATGGAGCGTGTCGCGAAACGACTCGCGCCGAAATTGCGGCCCCGAGCGCCGGAGATTTCCCGATATGGCGGTGGCGTCAGGAATGAGCGTTTGACCGATCACAGCGTCTGGCAGCGGATCGAACAAGCCATCGGTGTGTCCCCGATCGACCTCGACCCCTGCGGCCACGCGCTCTCGCCTGTCCGTGCAAAACGCCGATACTCGGTCGAAGACGATGGGCTCAAGCAGCAATGGGTTGCCGATTGGGCCTACGTGAACCCGCCCTACGCATTCACCGCCGCCTTCATCACCAAGGCCGTCGCGGAATGGCAGGCAGATCGCCTCAAGAACGCGATCTTGCTGCTACCCGCGAACACGCAACTGGCCGTTTTTCACGACAGGCTCGTCGGGAACGCGGATATTCTGCTGTTGCGGTCACGGCTTCAATTTCTCGATGAGACCGGCCAGCGGCTCGGGAAAATCCCGTTCGGCCACTATATCGCGATGCTAGGCGGCACAGGCGAAATCCTCGACCGGCTCATGACAGGCTTCCCATCTGTCCATTTGCCCAGGAATGCGCGCCGGACATTTGGCTGACCTTTGCTATTCTCCGCCGCCATGATTCTGGGATTGCATTAACGACCGAGTGATGATGTCGGCCCGGTTCGCCAACATTCGTTCGACAAAACTGGAAACTCCTTCAGGATTTTCTCCACGCAGGCAACGTGGAGAATGCATGGGACAACAGATCGAGCAGCGGCCCTTTCGGGTTCAGGAATTCCGTGGCTACGCGCTGAATTTTGCGGCGCGCCTTGAAGCCAGCGTTCCAACCACCATCCTGAGGCTCCTCCAGGCGAGGAGTCACCTGAGCCGACAGGTGTTTTTCGCCGCCGCCGCCGAGATTGACCTCGACCGTCCCGAAGCCTTCCTGGCTCAGATCGAGGTGCGCGCAGCCGATGTACTGGCTGACTTCCACGGCCTCGCGCCAGATGCGCGGATTGCGCGGGCGTTGGCTTTGATGACGCCCCGAAGGACGCTCGAATGCGTCTTCGGGGCATGCCCGGATGGCCTGTTGGGGCTTTTCGGCAGGCTCGGAAGTCAGCCCCTGTACGGCCCGGAAAGCTACAGGCTGGCCTTCGAGTTGTTCTCCCGGCCCGAGCACAAACGTCGTGCAAAAGTCCTCGGACAGCTTCCTGGGCAAGTGCGTCCCGAGCATCTCTTCGTGGTGGCCGGGCTTGCCGACGTTCTGGTCCATCGTGCGACGGCCGAAAGAGTTCGGCGCAGCGAAGTTCAGGCTCTGAACAGCTTCGCCACGATGATCGCGGACCTGTGCGATGCGACGCCGCCCGCGATCAAACAGAGCCTCGATGCGCTGGCGGTCGGAACCCAGGGCGTCAAGATGACTGAGTGGGTCCAGAACTGGCTTGCCCGTCAGGTTCGCCTTCCCGTCGATCCGCCGATCCCGGCGGACGATCCCGATTTCCGGCTGCGGATCGGTAGCGATCTGAGTTCCCTGGGGCGTCGTTTCCGCAATTGCGCCGGTCAACGTCTGGGCTTCACGCTCGTTGGTGACCACCTGATTTTCGAATGGAGCCGCGATGGCGAGCAGGCCCTCATCGAGTTGGTGCGCCTGTCGTCGGGCGCAGAGGTCAGATGGTACTGCACTGACGCCCTGCGGGCTCGCAATCGCCGTATCAGCCCGGCCGTGGCGATTGCCATCCAGGAGAAGCTCGATCAATACGGCATCCTGTATCAGCCCCTGATGCTGCGCCCGAGCCCGCAGAAGCCCCTCCACGATCTGATCGATTACTACGTTCGACCGGCATGGGACGAGCATTTCGGCGCGGCGCAGGAAGCTGGCGACGACGATCTCGACCGGATGCTCGATGAACTCGACGACGAGGTGAACAGCCGGGAGGCCGCCTGATGGACGCGGCCATTGTTCAGGTCCAGCAGGCTCCTGCGCGCGAGGTCGTTCGAGATCGCGGTGGAGTGATCATCGGCGTGATCGAGCGCCAGCATCTCGTTGGCAGGCTGATCGCCCGCGATCGCCACGGCAGCGTCGTCGGAGCTTATGACGAGCGCTCGCGGACGACGCGCGACGCGCATGGTCGGCTGGTCGGGCAGGCCAACCTGCTCCCGGTGTTGCTTTTCCAGGGACGCTGATCGATGCGGACCCTTCTGGTCCTCGCTGCCCTGGGCTGGGCGATGTCGCTGCCCTGGAGCGCCCTGTTCGGCTACCTCGCCCTGATCGTCGCTGCGATCGTGGTCCTGTGGTTTCTCTCGATTTCGATAGAACGCCACGTCGTCTCGCCGAGGCGCGATCGCAACATCATCGACCACCACTACGTCGCGGCGCTTGAGAGCATGGTCGCCGAAACCGAGGCGGAAGTGGAAACAATGCGAGGCGAGATCGAGCGGCTTCGTTTGGCTGCTGCTGCTTCGGAGCCTGATCCGAAGACTGCCCTTTACGGACGGGTAGGACTCAGCCCTTCCGCACCGGAATGGCTTGTCGCGGCGGCACGCCGAGCCTATCGGGTAGCGCTCCACCCTGATCGTCATCCCGTGCATTGGAAAAAGGAGGCCCAGCATCGCTTCCAATTGGCCGAGCGCGTCTTCGACGAGATAACCGAAATCGGTCTGTAAAGAGCGAGAGGTTGCGAGGCACATCGCTTGGGGCGAGCCGTGTCGCAACTGAGTTTTTAGCTGTTGCTGGCGTTTCCTAGTGCCTCGATTTTGGACACGACAAATTCATAGGTCTTCGATTCCTCCAGAAGCGCCATGTCGATATCGCCGTTCCTCAAGGCTTCCAGCATCTTGGCTTTGAATGTCGCCGCAGATGCTTCGCCTTCCTGCTCGGCTATGTGCTTCATTGCGAACGCAAGGCACAAATAGATCGAGTTCAAGACGATCTTGATCTGCTCCATACCTGTTCCGCTGACGTTTTCGGTCTCATCGGCCATTTTTCGTCTCCATTGAGAATTCTGCAACTGAACGCAGGAGCAAACTTTCTCCCGCTCGCATCACTCCCGAGCATGGTAGCCAACGAGCGACTTCGCCGAACTGTTCCTCCCAATCCCACACCGCTGTTGCGCGCCGAAGCTCCCGGAACAACTGCTCCGACGCCGCATTTTCTCAACGAAGGCAGGGTGTCATGATGAAGTTCAAGGTGGGCGATCACGTCCGGTGGAATTCCGAAGCCGGGTTGGTGAGCGGCAGGATCACCAAGGTGCATCACTCCGATTTCGACTACAAAGGCCATCGGCATCACGCCTCCGAGGATAAGCCGCAATACGAGATCAAGAGCGACAAGACTGACCATGTCGCCGCCCATAAAGGTACCGCTCTGACGAAGATCGGCTGATGGTTGCTCAGTTCACCACCATCGGCCATTCCAATCGCACCTTTGCCGAGTTCTCGACGATGTTGCGGGAGGCCGATGTCAATCTGCTGGTCGATGTACGCGCATTTCCGCGATCGCGAACCAACCCGGCCTTCAACATCGATCGGCTGCCGGACGACCTGGGGCGTTTCCAGATTGGCTATCGCCATATGCCGGAACTCGGCGGGCGAAGGCCGAAACAGAACGCCGTGGAGGACGACATCAACGGGTTGTGGCGCGTGCAGAGCTTCCACAACTACGCCGACTACGCGCTGGGCGACGAATTCGGCGATGCCTTCGAGGAATTGCTTCACCTCGGCGTCGATCGCCGTTTGTCGTTGATGTGCTCGGAGGCCGTCTGGTGGCGCTGCCATCGTCGGATCATCACCGACTACCTGCTGCTGAACGGCCAACCTGCTGATCACCTGATGGGACCGGGTCAGGTCGAACATGCCACGCCGACGCCGGGAGCCCGAAGAGCCGCCGAGGGAAAGGTGATCTATCCGCTACGAGAGCCCGACGACGAGGGCAGTCCGAAGGCGGACCTCGACCGTTGACGATCGCCGAGCGTGTCGAGATCGCGCAGAGGCAGATCACGACGAAGAGCGGCTCTGCGATCAATGAACTTCAGGCCGAGGAAATACTCGCGTCCCGAACCGCATGATGAATTCGAAGGCGTCGTAGTAGCTCCCGAACCGGTATTCCTGCCCTTCTCCTTGCGAGAGTTGATCGAAGGCCACGGACCCCGAGCATTTCGCTTTGATCCAGAGACGGCGCTCCGTATTCATGGCGTGGAAATGGTCCTCTCCCAGGTTCAGACGGGTCATGCCCCTCTGCTCCACGACGTAGGGATGGCGAAGGTCTTTCTCGGCTTTGAGAGTTGCGGCAAGCTGGCGCAACGACTGTCTGAACGCGTTTGTCATCCCATATTTAGTTTAGGGGGCTCATCGCCAATAAATAGATCATGCCCAACTCATGCTGTTCGGCCCATCGGTGCCAAAAGGTCTCGTGCCCTGGTTGCGCGTGGCGTTACGCGCTTCATGTCTCTCGCCGCATCCTTGCCTGCGAGCCGCAGCGGCTCCACGCACTGACGGTCGAGCGAGCAGTCCTTGGGCCGCACGATATCGACCGATTGAGGAGGTCGGCGCATAACGCCGTGGCCTATCAGAGGCGTCGCTACCGAGGGTGGCGCGGCGTTGGGGTATGGGGCTGGTACGGGGATGCCGATTTCCACGGCATCGTTGAGCTTGGTTCGATTTCGACCACCGAGTTCGTGCACACGTTCCGGCGACGCGGAGAGGTGCGGCTACGGCCAATCGAGATCGAGAACATCCGTACTGAAGTTTATGCGGCGGCCCTGTCGGTCTCGACTTCGACTGCCGGTGACAAAGGCCGATATCAGCCTCTGAAGGTCGCCATCGAGCCCGTGGCGACGACCAGGAAGGCTGCTGTGCCGGTCATCTATGATGTGATGGTCGAGGCCATGCCTGTACTCGTATGAGGGCGACGAGTTCCGCCAGTCGCTCACCCACCATCACAGCCAAAGTTCAGAGCATCTGTGGGCCGGGCCGTGGTACCGAGCTTTGAGAATTGAACGCGGCGACCGCTCGCTCGACGATTGGCGCGCCAGGATCAGCCCTCCACATGGCGACGATAATCTCGCCCAGCCGGTTTTGAGCAGCCAAGCGATATGGCGGTGCGATCGGCGTGGAATGGTTGATTTCGATCCACGCGGCGTCGAACACCTCGACCAGATTGGTCATATCCTCTTCATCGGCGACAAGGGTTCGAAACGGCATGCAGTCCGCCTATGACGGCGGCGTAGGTCAAGCAAGCCCTCCACCTTTCGACCAAGGTCGAAGACCACCTTGCGCGCTTGCCAGCGGAGCAAGAGATAATTTCCACGCATTGCATGTGACATGGATGTTGAGACTGCGTCAGGGCGTCGCCTATCCTCCTGGCGTGACCTCGATCCCTCCCTCCTGGGCTCACCTTCAGCCCGCATCGGTCAAGGCCCTGCTGGAGCCCCCAGGCAGGCTGCCAAAGGCGTTGCGGATCACGCCCGACGACGTGCCGGTAGAGATCGCGCTCGCGGTGCCGATGGTGATCGCGGCGCGGCTGCTGCTGGAACTGGCGGTGAAGCAGGGCGGGCTGGTTCTCACCGCCGCTGGTTTCCTGAAGCGTGCCGATGTCTGGCACGTCTTCGACCAGACGGAATGGCCGGGCTCCAACAAGACGCTCACGCTCTCGATGAACAAGGTCATCAACGAGCAGGACGCCCTTGGCGTCTTCTTCACCCGCATCGCCTTGCAGGTGGCTGGGCTGCTGCGGAAACGCGCCGGGGTCCTCAAGGCGACCAGAGTGGCGAAGTCCATGCTTGCCGAAGAGGCCGCTCCCGCGCTGTTGGGCGAATTATTCCAGGCCGTCTTTTGGGAGATGAACCTCCAGGATTTCGACCGGAACCCGCTGATTTTCTGGCCGCAGCACCATGTTGGTCTGGTTCTCTGGTGCCTGTCGGTGACGGCCCATAAATGGTCAAGCGCCGAGCATCTCACCCCGATTTGCACAATGATGGAGACCATCGACGAGCCGGTCGCTCGCGACCTTCCCGGTTTCGCCATGGTCACCCGTGTCCTTCGGCCTCTGACGTGGCTCGGCCTCATGGAAAGCCGGACCCAGAAGCGTGTCTCGGGCTGGGTTTACGACGAGGATTTCCGAAAGACGCCGCTCTTCGACCAGATGCTGAGCTTCAACGTGGAGATGATCGACGACGCGGACGTGCGGCATTGAGCCGGATGTTGGCAAGATGCCGAGCAACAAGAACCCCACCTTTGTTGGAGCGGGGCAAGGTGTTAGAGGAGTTCGTGAGTCTCGAACCGATGCAACCTGAGACGGATATTCCGGTGGGTCAAGCGGGCGGCCGCATCTTTGAGGTCCGCTGCTAGGCAGCCTTGAACATCCATTGGTCGGGCTTGCGGTTTTCGCTTCCCTGGTCGAATTCGCGCGCATTCAAGAACCTTCGTGCGGCCAATTTCCGCCCCAAACCCCTGCGATGGAAAGCTGCCTCATCCGGGGCGGTGCGGCGGTCAAGGCCACATCTGGAAGCCGTCTCGGAGCCGCAATTTCCGAGGCGGCTTTCTCGTCAGCGATAGATCAGCACCGCCACGAACGCTTCTCCCTTCTCAATGGCTTGATGGCCGAGGCGGTCCTCTACTCAGGATGCTCTGCATTCCACACTTCGGTATACTGCGTGAACAACCGGAGAAGTGGCTGATGCTGTCGCCCTCGATCGTCAATCGCCTGATGTTGAGCCGATTTCTGTTCAACAATGCGATGGAGCACGCCCGCGCTCACAACCAGTTCGCTCCATTCATGACCGCCAACTTGCTTCAGGACGCTTTAGAAATTTTCCTCCTGGCGGCTGCTGAGCACGTGAACGCAAAGGTCGCGAAATCGAACGACTTCTCGACCTACCTAGACAGGATCGACGAAAAAATCGCGCCGAAGGCCCTGCCGTTTCGGCTCCGCCTGATCCAGCTAAACAAGATCAGAGTGAATTCGAAGCACGACGCCATCGCACCAGACCCGAAGGAGATTGAGGGGCTGACGACCGTGGCGCACGAGTTCCTCCGCGAGGCCACCGATCTGGTGTTCGGCGTCGATTACACCTCAATCAATCTAATAAGCCTGATCGAGGATACTGAGACCAAAGCGCTGCTCGAAGAAGCTGATGTCGCGTATCAAAATAAGGAATTCAAGGACACTCTGATTGCCTGTCGCAAGGCGTTTTACGTGATGTTTGAGAAGCGGTACGATATCAGGAAATTCGAGACGGGTGACGACATGTGGCTCAACCTCGGCTCGGACGCGCCTTACTACGCTCGGTCGAAGCAATACATCGACGAGAGCGTGAGGAACCCCTTTGACTACATTGTCCTGGACATTTCGAAGATTGACAACGACCTCCTCAAGGACCGCATTGACCCGGTCATATTCTGGAATATTTGGCGGCTCACGCCATCGGTGTATCGACCGGAAGGCGGCGATTGGCTGGTCAAGAACGACCTGGACAAGTTTCACGGCGCGCTGGAGCAGAACGCCACGTACGTCCTTGAAAACCTTGTGGAAATCATTCTTAGGAGACAGGAACGGAACAAGTCATCGCGCTTCGCTAAGGACGCGCCAAGGTTTTACCTCGGTGTGAAGACAAAGAACGCGAAGGTTTACAAGAAGGCCGATAGCCAATGCGAGACATTCACCCTACTTCCCGACGATGCGACGGAAGTCGATGTGTCATCGTCTGTGCCTTCGTTACGCGATGGCGACGGCTATTTCTGGGAGATTACCTACTTCAAGAATAAGGCGTTCATCATGGGCTACATGTCCGAGGGCGATCTTGACTTCGAGCCTGCCCCGCCCCCCCGTGTCGAATGCTGACGACAGCCCTGCGCGACGCGCTCGGAATGGAAGACCCGTAGCCTTTGACGATCGGCAATTTCTCCACGATATCGGACGTGAATTATCAGGATACGATTCTGTGATGAAGCGTTTCTTCCATTGGATGTCTGAGCATGGTGAGCGGTTGCTGTTCAGCCTGCTCGGACTGATCTTCATCAGTTTTTCAATCCTGACGCTTTGGCAGCGCGACATCACGTCAGCTTCAGCCTCGTTCGGATTGGGCTTCCTTAGCTTTATCTACGCCAACGTTGCCCGCTTCAAGAAATTCAAAGGCTTTGGTTTTGAAGCAGAGCTTTGGGAAGACAAAAAGAAGGAAGCCGAGAATTTGATCGAGCGACTGAAGGCGGTCGTTTCGATCTACACCCAGAAAGTCGTCATGGCGAAGGTTAAATCCGGTCGCCTCGGCGGTGGCCCTGAGTGGGAGCAGCGCTGGAAGCTATATGATGAACTTGTGCAGCGCCATCAAGACCTTGGCCAAACCATCGATTTCTCTGAACTCAAGCGAGATGTGGATACCTATTTCATTTTCGATATGACGATGCCACAGTATCAGAAATGCAGGCATTCATTGCAGGCCGCTGCCGGAAGAGCGCGAGAGGCGATCAATAAGAAATTCGGGAGCCCAGTGGTTGATAACATCGGCTACAGCGCAGAGTTTCAGAAGCTTCGGGCAATCGAAGTCGAGATCGACGATCCATTCACGATATCGCAGCGAGAAAATCTCGCAGAGCACATAATGAATGTTGTTATCGAAGCGAAAGATGCTTTCCAGCGCGACTTCGACGTGCACCTCACCATAGACAGCGCAGTGCTGGACCGGCTGGAGGTTATTTCGAAGGTCTACGAGAACCGTCCCATCAAAGTTACTCCGCAACTCATTGGGTGGGCCGACAGGACCGACGAAGGTCACTGACAGCGCTGGATGCGGCTATGCTGCGGCGAACGAGCACCAGCGCTGCGGATGAGGTTGCTCAGCAAGGCGTCCACAAAGACTTTGGTGTCCTCAACGACCGCAGCGGCCTGCTCGCCTGGGGCCTCTGATTGGACCACGGCGAGATCACGCTCGACACCATTATAGCGATGGAGTTCACCCTCGCGTTCCGGCGACATGGAGAGATTCACCTGCGGCTGATCCGCGATGACGATGTCCGCATCGAAGTGTATCGGGCGGTGCAGTCAATTCGGCGACCCGAGCGTATCACAGATCGGGCCGGTATCAGTCGCTCAAGATTGCGATCGCGCCGATGACGACGAGGAGGCGTTCCATTCCAACGGTAGCTCCCCTCGTCATCGCCCCTCTCCCTATTCTCCTGTTCTGGTCTGACGGTCGCACCTTGGCGATGCATCGGTTCGATTAGCCTTCGTTGCGAAGGACCCGCATCGCCTTCTTATCGTCGGCGCGCCTCGCTTGCTCAGGGAGGTAATAGCAGAAGGGCACCTTGGACATCAGCGGAACCTCATCTTGAACCAGAATGCCTTATCAGCGTCCCTGAACGCGTAGAGTTGCTGAGCCGGATGGAGATGGCGGTGCCATCCCCATACTTTTAGGATTTCGAACGACCTCCACGCCGTCGCGTCTCGGTTCCCGTCCACGATCACGTCGTAAAGGCCACCGTTTTCGGTGAAGAATGCGTCTAGGTCTTCGCGGTGCCGTCTTTCATGCTCGTCCGTCATCTCGACGAGATGCGAGTAGCCCCAATGCCGGGCAAAAGACCGCCATTCGTCGATGGTGGCGAACATCGCCACTCCGAACTGCTTGCTGAACTCTTCAGCCTTTTCCGGATCGCGGAAGGCGACGGTTTTGTATCGATTGACCCCCGTAGAGAACCAATGCCAATCCCGGCCTTTCACGAGCCGGTTGACCTTCATCCACTGCTTGTCTTCTTCGTTGATCGGGCTTCGCCGAGACGCGACGTGATAAGGCATCAGGCGCTGAAGGAGGCGCGCCTTGAACGTCGCTTTGAGTTGGTTACTAACCCCGAGAGTCCTGATCTGCTTGAGGAGTTCGAGGCCCGGTTCGAATCCGATTTCCAGCTTGTCAGCCAAAATCATCGCGAAGTCGTCCGCCTTTTTCTCAAACAAGCCGTGCTCAACACAGTCATGTATGGTTTCGAGTAAAGAGAAAACCTGATCGACCGCAGGCACGAATGCGGGGGCATCGTTGAAGCGATACTCTAACAGAGCCCAAGTGCGCCCGGTCTCTCTCCCGCACGCCTCCGAGGAAATCAGGCCGTTAATATGGGCGGTATGGTGGCTCTTTACGACCGCAATGGCCTCGTTCAGGGCAAGCAGTTCGGTCATGATGACACCGCATCAGTTTTCGAGAGCGGCTGCATCCTCAGCGCGCCGATACGAGGCATAGGCTTGCGGCGCGGATATTGGCGCATGATGTCCTGAAATTCGGCGCGCTTCTCGATCCACCATTTTGCGCTGATGCGATTTTGACTTTCCGCTATCCAAGATTCGATCTCAACAATCTTATCCCGCAGTGGCCGACAATGTTCGGCGATACCTTCGGCCGTGCCCGGCCATTTTTGGCGAGCCTCGACACCGGATCGAAGTTCGTCTTGTGCGCAAGCCAGATGCCAGACGAAGTCGGCCCGAATGTCGCGCGCCCAATCCTCCCGTGCATCGGACCCGGTAAGCCGACCGAGCGAATGCTCGCGCTCGATGAAGTCGCGCATTTCATGACTTAGGCCCATCAGAACACCTATTTCGCCCGCAATTGAGTGGCGAGAAGGTACCGGATGCGGCCACCCGCTCTATCGCTACCGACCAATCCGGGGCAGAAACTGGCAGGTAGGGAGAGAGCCGCTTGGAGCCTGAAAGGCAGAAAACGATATGTTGTCAGACAGTTACTGCTGCTCGGCCGTCGAGCAGCCTTAGGGGTGTTGTAGGCGACGACGAGGATGGCGTTTTCGATCGGGCGGCGCGATTTGCCGCGCAATTGCTCTCGAACAATGCCGCGTCGCTAACATGCCGAGTTCGTGTTTAGGACCACGCCCTGAACTCTCGCCCCACCCTCGCAATAACGGTCGTTTCCGCGACGCTGCTGATGTGGGCGGGATCGTCGGGGATTTTCGCAGCGGACGATGTCGCAGAACTCGCGGTCAGAACTCGTCTACGTGACAGCGGAGTTCTGGCCCAGGCATCGATAGACGCTGGCGCGGCTGATCCCGATTTGCCTGACGATCTCGGCAACCTTCACTCCTTCGGCGTGGAGAGCCCGGACTGTTTCTGCCTGCCTGCGCGCGGTCGGGGCGCGCCCCTTGTACTTGCCCTCGGCCTTGGCCTTGGCGATCCCTTCAAGCTGCCGTTCAAGCATGACCGCGCGTTCCCAGGCCGCTGTGGCGGCCAGCACGGTCAGGATCAGTTTCGATGTTGCGTTGGACGTGTCGAGCACGCCGCCCCCGAACGACAAGATGCGGAGGGCAACATCCTTCTTCTCCAGACGCTCGATGATGCCGAGGAGATCGGCGACGCCGCGACTGAGCCGGTCGGGGCGGGTGACGGTCAGGGTGTCTCCCTCTCGACAGAAGTCGATCGCGGCTTCCAGCCTATCGCGCTTCGCAACCGACGAGACCTGTTCGGAGAACAGCTTCTCGACGCCAGCCGCCTTCAGGTCCCGTTCCTGTGCCTCAAGTCCAGCCTGCTGTTCGGCTGAACTTGTCCTGCAATACCCGACCAGTATCCCCGCCATTGCCGCTCCGTCTCACACAACCCTAAGACCTGAGCGTCTCATGCATTCTCAAACTGGCAAACGATTTGTGCGAGACGGTCTTCGGAATGACCTGCGACGACGCAGAAGACCCTGACCATGTGAGACGGCGATCTTGCCCGACCTGGACGATCCAGGCCGGGCTGAACTTCACAGAACCATGGTCCTGAACAAGACGGCCTGGGTCTCATCGGGACAGAGGAACGACACATCGACCTCGAACGGTTCGCATATCCAGTCTGCGATCTCGACCGGCTGCATCGCGGCAAGATGGGCTTCTATCCCAAGCGTACGCGCGCGCTCGACCATGCCATAGGCGAGCGAGTCGATGGCCTCCTCCAGGAAGCATATCTGATCCACCGGCACGCCGATCGGCCTTAGGGCTTCCTCGATGCGTTCCCACTCCGCATAAACCTCTTTGACCTTGAAGGTCCGATAGAGCGTCGGCATCACGCGCCCCTCCGACCGAAGGTCCCTGACCTCTCCAGCTTCTTGATGATGCCGCTGATCTCGCGAAGCCTCTTCGGTGGCGAGTTCGCCAACAGCACCGCCTCCTGGAGCTTCAGCCTGACCTCATGCGGTTCGAGCCCGGCCCGCCAGAGCGCCGCGCCCAGGACGAAGAAGTTGTGGTGGCCCATTCCGGGCGGTGTCGAACGCCACGCCTCCATCGCCCGCATGACCTTCTCCTCCTGGCGTCCGGCCATGCTCTGACGATGATCCTGCTCCAACTGCTCGCGCATGACCTGGAGCTTCGTGGGTGGTGACGATGTCGGCGCAGGGTCTGGCAGCACGATCGAGGAGTTGGTCAGCGGCAGGATCGGGCTGATCTCGGGCTCCGGCTTCCACTTGCCGATGACGTGGTCGAGCCAGTCATGGACGGAGAGCGGCCCGCGCCCCGGATCATCGACACTGAAGTCAGTAAAAAACGACCCCTTCGGATGCTTGGCCCGGCAGGGCAGGTAGAACAGCGAGTTCGCGACGAACTTGCTCTCGTCGAAGCCATGGCAGCGGCGCACCTTGATGCGCTTGTCCGTCTCCAGCTTCCGCTTGCCCCAATATCCGGCGTTGTTCAGGACCCGGACGATCTCCGCGATGATCAGCTTGTGCACCTCGACCGACATCGCGCAGGTGGTCGGGATGAACACGCGCCAGCGCGGCTTCTCGGGCGTCGAAGACGCCGTGTTCCAGACCACGATGCGCAGGTACGGGAAGAGGTCGGCAAAGGCGTCCGGGGTCAGGTCGCCGCCGTCATTGTCGAGCCAGATGCCGCGCAGATAGGTGACATTGGCGAGCCCGCGCGCGGTCTCGTCCGACCGGATTGCATCGAAGCAGGCAGGCGCGAACAGGCCCGCGTCTTCCTTCGCCACCACATCCTGGTGGAGCCGACGCAGTTCGGCGACGAAGGCGTCGTCGTCCTGGTAGTCGATGTGGCCGAGTGGCGTTTTGTCGTAGATCGTCGCGAAGGCCGTGCCGCTGAGAGGCGATATCGGTGTAACGTAATCCCTTTCTATAGAAGCAATATCGTTACAGCCGAACGCACCTGGATTGAGATCGGGATAGCCGTTCATGGCGAAGTCGGTCCCGTTGAGCCGGTCGAGTTCGGCGAGAAGGGCTTTGTGCTTCTCGTCCCGGCAGGACTTGGTCCTCTCGCTGCCGCTCTTGTGCTGGCGAGGCCGTCCGGCCTTGCCCTTGCGCGGCACCACATCGAGACCGGGCAGCGGCGCGACGGTCGCGCCGGGGAAGAGATCGGCGAGCCATTCGGCGGTGTCGCGATCCATCACCACGACCCGCTTCGCGGTCTGATCCGCCGGGTTGCGGATCGAGGAGCGCATCACCGCCTGATAGACCGCCGTCCGGTAGTGGGCGGTGCGGACCTCGTCGCCATCGATTCCAAACTCGGCCAGGAAGCGGAAGTGCTGCGGCGGCGGGTTCAGCGCCGAGATCACCACGATGTTGTGGAAGTGCTGATACTGGTTCAGGCCATGCGGCGTGTTCGGCAAACGCTGAGCCCCGGCGACCCCGAAGAAGCTGTCCTTCACGTCCTTGTTGCCCATCCAGAGGAAGGGCTCGTCCCCGAACTGGTCGAGGACCGCGATCCCGACCTTGTCGCCGAGCTTGATCGCGCCGCCTACGCCGTCCTCGACCTGCTTGTCGCGGAAGCGCTTCGACCACGCCTCGTCGCAGGCATGGAAGATCGTGATCCGGCTCCCGTGCTCATGCCGGGTATAGCGAAGATCGCGAAGCAGACGCCCCGCCACCGGCTGCATCTTGCAGCCCTGGGCCGCGAACAGCTTATAGGCCATGGTCTCCTCGATACAGGCCGAGGCCAGGATCACCCGCTTGAAGCCCGCAAAGATGCTCGGCTTCAGCACCGCGTAGGTGTTGAGGGTGCTGTCGGTCTTCTCGCCCCGGATCAAGCGGCGGTACTGCTTCTGATCGACATGGACCTGCCAGTGCTCCGAGACGAGGCGGCGCGCCAGGGGCTGGAGCTTCTCCAGCAGCACGTCGCCATCCTCGTTGTCGGCAATCTTGCCGATGACCTTCGCCGCGTTGTCGTCGCGGCACCTCAACCGGGCATGGGCCGGACCACGCGGGTCCAGGACCAGATGGCTGGTGATCAGCGAATGGGTGACGGGGAGTTCGTACGGGTCGAACACATCGACCGCCGGGACCTCGTCGAACAGCAGCACCCAATCGTCGGGCCGATGCACGTAAGGCAGCCTGATGAACGCCTCGTGCGTGATGAACACGATCTCGCCCTGGTCGGGCTTGGCTTGCCTCAGGTGCTGCACAACCGCGCCGACTACAAAGCCGGAGCCCCTGCCGCCGTGGAAGCGTGTCACCGGATAGCTCGGTCCGATCTGCTCAAGCTCGTCTGCGACGGTGTTGTCGATGAGGTCCTTCGTCGGCTGGACGATGAGGGTCTTCAGGCCCTTCCGGGCAAGGCGGTCGGCATAGCGCACCAAGGCACGCGTCTTGCCCGCCCCCGCCAGGGCGTTCAGGTAATGGATGGACATAAAAACAACGATCCTAAAATAAAACCCGCGAGGGGTGGCGGCACCTCGCGGGTTCAGTGGTCAAGGATCGTTGGCGACACGCACGAACTAAGGTCGGGCGGCAATTGCCCGACAGGTATATTTAGCGTCGCCACAACACTCGACCCCGCCAGGGGCCTGAGCGGCAAATCCGCTCTGTCCGTACTTATCCATGAAGCGGCTTCGCCCTGGCAATAAACTTCGCTCAACGCTCAAGCGCGGTCTCCGCCATCACGAAGCCAACGCCTCGCCCGGTTGACCGCAGCCCATTGCGCCGCGCTCTCGCGCCCGGCATAACCCTCTGAACTTGCTCGCTCAGCGAGGAGGCAGGCAGGCGTCGGAGATTTTCGGGCGCGCCATTATCATCAATCAATTCAATTGATCAGATTGAACCCTGAGACAGGCTCGGGGTTTTTTCGTTTCGGGGAACGGCAAAAGACGCTTTGCCCTCAGCAACGACGGCGCGCATCGACACCCCCGTCGCCTTGGCATGCCTCGCACCTCACGCCCGAGGCGCGGCCACGCCCGCTGTATGTTTCGCGGACCTTTCCCGAGCACCAGCCAAAGCCAAGCGCAGTCCCGCCATTTCACCATGGCCGGCCCGGCGCTTTTGCGTGTTGGAGAGCGCTGCCGCCTGTGATTACCTCGGCAGCAACCGGGGAGGGAACGGATGCCACGCCGCATCGCATTTGGTGGTTTTCTGCACGAAACCAATACCTTCGCGCCCAGCAAAGCGGGGATGGAAGCCTTCCTGCAAGGCGGTGGCTGGCCGCCCCTGGCGCGGGGCGAGGCGATCTTTGCAGCCGTGAAGGATGTCAATGTCAGCGCCGCCGGCTTCGTCGACAGTGCCCGCGGCCGGGATTGGGAGCTCGTGCCGACGCTCTGGTGCGCGGCCAGCCCCTCCGCCCATGTCACGGCCGAGGCCTTCGAGGCCCTCGCGGGCGAACTGGTGGAGCGCATCGCCGCGGCGCTGCCGCTCGACGGCGTCTATCTCGACCTGCACGGCGCCATGGTCACCGAGAATCACGATGACGGCGAAGGCGAATTGCTGCGGCGGGTCCGCGTCGCGGTCGGGCCGGATGTTCCGCTGGTCGTGAGCCTCGACCTGCACGGCAATGTCACGCCGCTGATGATGGCGATGGCCGACGCGCTCGTCGCCTTCCGCACCTACCCCCATGTCGACATGGCGCTGACCGGCCGCCGCTCCGCCGAGGTTTTGGCGCATCTCTTCGAGACGGGGGCTCGCCCGGCCAAGGCCTTCCGCCAGGTTCCCTACCTCATTCCCATCGCCTGGCAGGCGACAGCGATGGAGCCCTGCCGCACCATCTATGCCGAGTTGGCCGCGCTCGAAGGCGAGGCGGTCCCGACCCTGTCCTTCCTGCCCGGCTTTCCGGCCGCGGATTTCCCCGATTGCGGCGCGACCGTCCTCGCCTATGGCGCGACGCAGGCCGATGCCGACCGCGCCGCCGATGCCGTCCTTGCCCGGGTCATGGCCAGCGAGGCCGCGTTCAAGGGCCGGGTCTTCTCGCCCGAGGACGGCGTGGCGGAGGCGATGCGGCTCGCCGGGACCGCGACGAAGCCGGTCGTCATCTCCGACACTCAGGACAACCCCGGCGCCGGCGGCGATTCCGATACGATGGGCATGGCGCATGCACTGGTGCAGGGAGGCGCCGCGCGTGCGGCCATCGGCGTCATCGTAGACCCCGCGGCTGCCGCTGCCGCCCATGCCGCTGGCGAAGGCGCGACGATCTCGCTGTCGCTCGGCGCAAAGTCGGGCATCCCCGGCGACCGGCCGCTGACCGGCGCGTTTCTGGTCGAGACGCTGTCGGACGGGTGTTTTGTCGCGCCGGGTCCGTTCTACGGGGGCTCGCGCATGAATCTGGGCCCGAGCGCCTGCCTGCGCATCGGCGATGTCCGCATCGTCGTCGGCTCGCGCAAGGCGCAGATGGCCGATCAGGCCATGTATCGTCAGGTCGGCATCGAGCCGACCGAGCAGGCCATCCTCGTCAACAAGAGCTCGGTGCATTTCCGCGCCGATTTTGAACCGATCGCGGAGACGATCCTCGTCTGCGCCGCGCCGGGGCCGATGCCGGTCGACCCCGCCGCCCTGCCCTGGCGCCGGCTGCGTCCGGGCCTGCGCACCTCGCCCCTCGGCCAGCCCTTCGCCTGAACCATCCGATCCCTGGAGTCGTCATGCCCGCCCTGCCTGAGATCCTGTCCTTCACGGACGAACTCGTCGCCATCCGTCGCGATCTCCATGCCCATCCCGAGATCGGCTTCGAGGAGGTCAGGACCTCGAACATCGTTGCGGAGAAGCTCGCCGCGTGGGGCATCGAGGTTCATCGCGGCATCGGCAAGACCGGCCTGGTCGGCATCCTCCACGGCACCGGCGGGCCCGGCCGGCGCATCGGCCTGCGTGCCGACATGGATGCGCTGCCGATCCAGGAAATCACCAATCTGCCCTGGCGCTCGACCGTCGCGGGCAAGATGCACGCCTGCGGTCATGACGGGCACACGACCATGCTGCTCGGCGCGGCCCGCTATCTCTCGGAGAATCGCGGCTTCAAGGGCACGGCGGTCTTCGTCTTCCAGCCGGCCGAGGAAGGGCTTGGCGGCGCGCGCAGCATGATCGCCGAGAAGCTGTTCGAGCGTTTTCCCTGCGACGAGATCTACGGCTTGCACAACTCGCCCGATCTCGATCCCGGCCAGATCTCGATCTTCCCCGGCCCGGCCATGGCCGGCGCCGATTTCTTCGACATCAAGATCACCGGCCGCGGCAGCCACGGCGCGATGCCGCATATGGGGCGCGATCCGATCGTGGTCGCGATGAGCCTCGCCAATGCGCTGCAGACCATCGTCAGCCGTAACGCCGACCCGCGCGAGGCCGCCGTACTCTCGATTACGCAGATCCATGCCGGCTCGGCCTATAACGTGATCCCCGAGGAGGCCGTGCTCGCCGGCACGATCCGGACCTTCTCGCCCGAGATCGGCGCGCTGGTCCGCGAGCGCATGCGCGAGATCGCGGCCGGCACGGCGGCGAGCTTCGGCGTCACCATCGAGGTCGACATCCGCAACATCTTCAACGTGCTGGTCAATCATGAGGCGCAGACCGACGCCGTTCTCGCCGTCGCCGCCGAGATCGTCGGCGCCGAGGGCGTGCTGACCGACGGCAAGCCATTGATGGGCAGCGAGGATTTCGCCGATATGCTGCGCGTCGTGCCCGGCGCCTATGCCTGGGTGGGCCATGCCGGCACCGTGCCGGTGCACAACCCGGCCTATGTCCTCGACGACGGCATCCTGCCAGTCGGCGCCAGCCTGCTGGCCCGGCTCGTCGAAACCCGCGCCGCCGCCTGAGGCCGATACGATGGACCTCGCCAGCCTGCCGCTCGACACAGAGGCCCTGCTCGCAGGCCTGCGCCCCTGGATCGAGTGCGAGAGCCCGACCTTCGACACCGCTGCCGTCAACCGGATGATGGACCTCGCTGCGGCCGATACGGCGGCTGCCGGCGCTGCGATCACCCGCATCCCCGGGCCGAAGGGGCTCGGCGACTGCGTGCGTGCCGCCTTTCCGCATCCGCGCCAGGGTGAGCCCGGCATCCTCGTGATGTCGCATCTCGACACGGTGCATCCCGTCGGGACGCTGGCGAAACTGCCCTTCCGCCGCGACGGCTCGCGCTGCTACGGCCCGGGCATTCTCGACATGAAGGGCGGCGCCTATGCCGGCTTGCAGGCCATCGTGGCCCTGGCGAAGGCCGGCGTCGCGACGCCGCTGCCGGTCACGGTTCTCTACACCTCCGACGAGGAGATCGGCAGCCCCGGCACGCGCGAGCTGATCATGGAGGAGGCGCGCCGTCACCGCTATGTGCTGGTGCCGGAACCCGGCCAGCCGGGCGACGGCGTCGTCACCGGGCGCTATGCCATCGCCCGCTTCAACCTCTCGGCCGAGGGCCGGCCGAGCCATGCCGGCTCGCGATTGAAGGACGGACGCTCCGCCATCAGCATGATGGCGCGGCAGTTGCTCGCCATCGAGGCTATGACCGATGACGACTGCACCTTCTCGGTCGGCGTGATCCAGGGCGGCCAGTGGGTGAACTGCGTGCCGACATCGTGTCGGGGCGAGGCGCTCAGCATGGCCAAGCGCCAGCAGGACCTCGATCGTGGCGTCGAGCGCATGCTGGCTTTGTCACAGCGAGAAGCCGACGGCACCGGTTTCACAGTCGAGCGCGGAGTAACCCGCCCGGTCTGGGAGCCCGACGAGGGCACGATGGCGCTCTACCGGCAGGCGCGCGGCATCGCCGCGGAACTCGGTTGGGACCTTGGCCATGCCTCGGCCGGTGGCGGCTCCGACGCCAATTTCACCGGTGCGGCTGGTATTCCCTCGCTCGACGGCCTCGGTTTGCTCGGCGCCGGCTATCACACGCTGGAAGAGCATATCGAAGTGGACAGCCTGGTTCGGCGCACCCGGCTGATCGCCGGGTTGCTTGCTCGGCTTGCGGACTGAAAGGCCGGACCGCGGGAGCAGCGCCGTCGCGCTGCCCCGTACGCGCAACCTCGGCGGCCTCCGCTTTATCTGCAACGGCATGACGAGCCGCTTCAACCCGCATCCGGGCGTACCGCCGATCGCGCCCGGCAAGCGCCGCGCATCGCCATCGGCGCGCCCACCCGCTATGCGATGGCATCGCATGGCAGGGCGATCGCCGTTTGAGATTCCCTCCGAAACGGACAAGAACATGTTCAAACGCGGCGGATAGCGGTTCGCCTGAAGAAAAAGCGATAAAACGGCAACAAGGAGCGCTCCGGCATTTGGCAAGCCGCGGAAGCGCTCCACGCCGGGTTCGGCGGGGGGGTGGACATGTTCCTGAGCGTATTTGACGTCTTCAAAATCGGCATCGGCCCGTCATCCTCGCATACGATGGGGCCGATGACCGCGGCAGGGCATTTCCTCGAGCTGCTGCGCCAAGCCCCGTCGCGCGACCGGGCCGCGGCCGTGAAGGCGACGCTCTATGGCTCGCTCGCCTTCACCGGAAAGGGCCATGCCACCGATCGGGCCGTGGCGCTCGGCCTGCTCGGCTGGACGCCGGCCGCCTTCGATTTCGACGCAGCCGAACGCCAGCTGGAAGAGCTCGGCCGCAGCCACCTGCTGCGCCATGACGGCCTGCCGCCGCTGGCCTTCGATCCCGCGAGCGACATCGTCTTCGACTACGGGCCTCCCCTGCCCGGCCATGCCAACGGGCTCGTCTTCAGCGCCTGTGATTCAGCCGGGACGGAACTCCTGTCCGAGACTTATTATTCGATCGGCGGCGGCTTCGTGGTGACGGCGCAGGAGCGCGAGGCGCCGGCCGCGGCGACCGAGGCAGCCTCCTGGCCCTACCCGTTCGCCAATGCGGCGACGATGCTGCGCATGGCCAGGGAAAGCGGGCTCTCCATCGCGGAGATGAAGCGCGCCAACGAAGTTCATCGGCTGTCGCCTGACGAGGTCGAGCGCGGCCTCGCCCGGCTCTGGTCGGTGATGAACGACTGCATCGAACGCGGCATGAGCTATGAGGGTGAATTGCCCGGCGGCCTGCGCGTGCGCCGCCGAGCGGCGCGGATTTACCAGCAACTGACCGCCGAGAAGCTGGCCAATCGCGCGCAGCCGCACGCCTCGACGGACTGGCTCAGCGTCTATGCGATGGCGGTGAACGAGGAGAACGCGGCCGGCGGCCGGGTCGTGACCTCGCCGACCAACGGAGCGGCCGGGGTCGTTCCGGCGGTGCTGCGCTATTATCTCGACCATTGCGTTGGCGCCGAGCCCGGGAAGGTCGCCGATTTCCTGCTGACGGCCGCCGCGATCGGTGGGCTGATCAAGCACAACGCCTCGATCTCCGGGGCCGAGGCCGGGTGCCAGGGCGAGGTCGGTTCCGCCGCCGCGATGGCTGCGGCCGGGCTCTGCGCCGTTCTCGGCGGCTCGCCCGCCCAGATCGAGAACGCCGCCGAGATCGCGCTGGAGCACCATCTCGGCATGACCTGCGACCCCGCGGCGGGGCTGGTTCAGGTACCCTGCATCGAGCGCAACGGCATCGGTGCGATCAAGGCGGTGGCGGCCGCGTCGCTGGCGCTGCGCGGCGACGGCTCGCATTTCATGCCGCTGGACAATTGCATCGAGGCGATGCGCCAGACCGGCGAAGCCATGAACGAGCGCTTCAAGGAAACCAGCCTCGGGGGGCTCGCCGTCAACCTGCCGGAATGCTGAGCCCTCCCCTTCGATTTTTGCATGATGAGCTGGGCGCGCGTTGGGTAGGTTGAACGCATAGCCTGCAAGGATCGGATCGATGATCGTGGATGACTTCCGCTCGGATACGGTGACGCGCCCCGGCGAAGGGATGCGCGCCGCCATGGCCGCGGCCGAGGTCGGCGATGCCGTCTATGACGATTGCCCGACGACCAAGCGGCTGGAAGCGATGACCGCCGAGCGGCTCGGCAAGGAAGCGGCGCTCTTCTTCCCCACCGGCACGCAGGCCAATCTCGCGGGTCTGATGGCCCATTGCGAGCGCGGCGAGGAATACATCGTTGGCCAGATGGCCCATACTTATCGATTGGAGGGCGGCGGCGCGGCCGTGCTCGGGTCGATCCAGCCGCAACCCCTCCCCAACGAGCCGGATGGCACGATCGCACTCGACGCCATCGCCAACGCGATCAAGCCGAACGATTTCCATTTCGCGATGACGCGGCTCTTGGCGCTGGAGAACACCTTCAACGGCCTCGTCCTGCCCGATTCCTATCTGGAAGCCGCCACCGGGCTCGCCCGCTCACGCGGCCTTGCGACCCATCTCGACGGCGCCCGCCTGATGAACGCGGCCGCGGCCAGCAACCGGGACGCCGCCTGGATCGCCGGACAGTTCGACACGGTGTCCCTCTGCCTGTCCAAGGGCCTGGGAGCGCCGGTCGGCTCGATCCTCGTCGGGCCGAAGGCGTTCATCGAAAAAGCCCGCCGCATCCGGAAGATGCTGGGCGGTGGCATGCGCCAGACCGGCGTGATCGCGGCAGCGGCGATCTACGCGCTGGAGCATAACGTCGCCAGGCTCGGCGAGGACCACCGGCGGGCAGCGGCGCTCGCCGAGGTATTGGGACGTTTCCCCGAGCTCGGCGCGGGACCGGCGCGCACGAACATGGTGTTCATGGCGCCGAAGGCGCTCGATACCGCAGCCTTCGCCGCATTCCTGCGCGAGCGTGGCATCGCCGTCAGCGGGCGCTACGGCACGTTGCGCTGGGTGACCCATCTCGATGTTGACGACGCCTCCGTCGCGCGCGTCGCCGAAGCCTGCGAGCGCTTCTTCGACGGGCAGCAGGCGCCAGCCGCGAAGGCCCGGGCCTGATACGCAAAAGCGCGGAAGCGGCGGCTACGCTGACATTGCCGGTTCTCTCCGGCTTGCATGCAGAAGCGCCATGACGAAGACGAGCGACAGTAAAAGCACGATCGTCGGCGCCGGCGCGCTGTCGAGGAAGAACGAGAGATAGACGCCCAGCAACGAGCCGCTCACGGCGATGGCGACCGATGCCAAGAGCATCGTGGCGAAGCGGCGGGTCAGCAGGAAGGCGATGGCGCCGGGCGCGATCAGCATGGCGATGGCGAGGATGATGCCGACGGCCTGCAGCGCGCCGACGATCGTCAGCGAGATCAGCCCGAGCAGGCCGTAATGCAGCAGCTTGACCCGCAGGCCGACCGCCTGTGCCTGCGCCGGGTCGAAGGCGTGCAGCAGGAAATCCTTCCACTTGACGGCGATCACTGCCGCCGTGAACGCGGCGATCGCTGCCGCTCCGGCAATATCCGCCCCGGACACGCCGAGCATGTCGCCGAAGAGGATATGGTCGAGATGCACGTCGGACTGGATCTTCACATAGAGCACGAGGCCGAGCCCGAACATGCCCGAGAAGACCACGCCCATCACGGTGTCCTGCTTGATCCGGCTGTTGTCCTTTAGGAAGCCGGTGGCGGTGGCGCAGATCATGCCCGCCACGAAAGCGCCGATGGCATAGGGAAAGCCGAGGATATAGGCGAGCACCACGCCGGGAAACACGGCATGGCTGATCGCATCGCCCATCAGCGACCAGCCCTTGAGCACCAGGAAGCAGGACAGGAGCGCCATCGGCACGGCGACGATCGCCGAGATCACCAGCGCGTTGATCATGAAGTCGAAGCGGAAGGGCGACAGCAGCGTCTCGATCAGGATCATCAGCCAGCCTCCAGCTCGCAGGCGGCGCGGCGGCGGGCGGCCAACAGGCCGTGCTTGGGCGCGAGGAAGAAGGCGGTGAGGAAGATCGCCGTCTGCAGCACGACAATGATGCCGCCGGTGGCGCCGTCGAGAAAATAGCTGACATAGGCGCCGGTGAAGCTCGTCAGCGCGCCGATCGCGACCGCGATCATCAGGAGCCGCGGGAAGCGGTCGGTCAGCAGATAGGCGGTGGCGCCGGGCGTCACCACCATGCAGATGACGAGGAAGGCGCCGACCGTTTGCAGCGCCGCGACCGTCGAGGCCGAGAGCAGGGTGAAGAACATCAGCTTCAGCGCCGTCGGGTTGAGGCCGATCGAGCGCGCATGGCTCTCGTCGAAGAAGGTGACCATCAGGTCCTTCCATTTGACGAGCAGGATGGCAAGCGAGACGAAGCCGATGGCCGCAAGCTGGATCGTATCGGCCGGGGTGATGGCGAGCACGTTGCCGAGCACGATCGTCTGGATGTTCACCGAGGTCGGCGACAGCGACACCATGAACAGGCCGAGCCCGAAGAAGCTGGAGAAGATCAGGCCGATGATCGCGTCTTCCTTCAGCCGGGTTCGCTGGTTCAGGAAGAGCATCGCGCCGGCCGCGAGCCCGCCGGAGAAGAAGGCGCCGACCGAGAAGGGCAACCCCAGCATATAGGCGCCGGCCACGCCCGGCACGATCGCATGCGAGAGCGCGTCGCCGATCAGCGACCAGCCCTTCAGCATCAGATAGCAGGACAGGAAAGCGCAGACGCCGCCGACGAGGGCCGAGACCCACATCGCATTGCGCATGTAGCCATAGGCGAAGGGCTCCAGCAGGATGGCGGTCATTCCCGCTCTCCGTCGGCTGCCTCGGCCTCCCGGCGGGATGCCTTGCCTTCGCGCAGGATCAGTGGTCGCTCGTCGTCGGTGAACACGCCGACCGGCGCCTGCCCGCCGCGGCCGGGCTCGTTCAGCACGAAATGACGCAGAACGCCGCCGAAGGCGCGCTGCAGGTTTTCCTGCGTGAAGGTCTCCGCCGTCGGGCCATGGGTCAGCACCGTTCCCTTGATCAGGATGGTGCGGTCGCAGAACTCCGGCACCGAGCCGAGATTATGCGTGGAGACCAGCATGACCCGGCCCTCGGCCCTGAGCTCGCGCAGCAAGGCGATGATCTGATCCTCGGTCTTGACGTCGACCCCGGTGAAGGGCTCGTCGAGCAGAATGACCCGGCTGTCCTGGGCGAGCGCACGCGCGAGGAAGACGCGCTTCTTCTGTCCGCCCGAGAGCTCCCCGATCTGGCGCTTGCGAAAGGCGCCCATGTCGACGCGCTCGAGCGCCGTGGCGACAGCCTCGTGATCGGCAGCCTTCGCGATGCGCATCATGCCCATATGGCCGTAGCGGCCCATCATCACGACATCCTCGACCAGGACGGGGAAGGTCCAGTCGACCTCTTCGGCCTGCGGCACATAGGCGATGAGGTTGCGGCGCAGCGCCTCGTGCACCGTCATGCCGAGGATGCGGATGTCGCCCTTCGCAAGGCGCACGAAACCCATGATCGCCTTGAACAGCGTCGACTTGCCGGAGCCGTTGACGCCGACGAGCGCAGCGATCGTGCCTGTCGGGATGCGGAAACTCGCATCCCTGAGAGCGGTATGGCCGTTGCGATAGGTCACCGTCGCATCGGTCACCGCGATGCCCGCACCCTGCTCAACAACGGGCGGAAGCGAGCGATCGTCGACGGGAGCGTTCACCGCGTCAGGCCCTTCGCGATCGTGTCCGCCGTGACCTTGAGCAGATCGATATAAGTCGGGACCGGGCCGTCCGTCTCGCTCAGCGAATCCACGTAGAGCACGCCGCCATAGTTGGCGCCGGTTTCGCGCGCGACCTGCTGGGCCGGCTTCTCGGAGATCGTGCTCTCGGAGAAGACCACGGTGATCTTGTTCTTCCTGACAGCATCGATGACCTTCCGGACCTGCTGCGGCGTGCCTTGCTGATCAGCATTGATGGGCCAGAGATAGAGCTCCTTCAATCCGAAATCGCGCGCCAGATAGGAGAAGGCGCCCTCGCTGGAGACGAGCCAGCGCTTCTCCGCCGGGACGGAGGCGAGCTCCGCCTTGATCGGCTCGATGACCGCCTTGATGCGGGCCTTGTAAGCCTCGGCATTGGCCTTGTAGGCCTCGGCGTTCTTCGGGTCGTGCTTGGCGAAGGCGTCGCGGATGTTGTCGACATAGATCAGCGCCACTGCCGGCGACATCCAGGCATGCGGGTTGGGCTTGCCCTTGTAAGGACCCTCGCTGATCCCCATCGGCTCGACGCCCTGCGAGACGACCACGCTCGGGACATTCCTGAGGTTCCGGAAGAATTTCTCGAACCACAATTCGAGATTGAGGCCGTTCCAGAGGATGAGCTGCGCGCCCTGCGCACGCTGAATGTCGCCCGGCGTCGGCTGGTAGTTGTGGATCTCGGCGCCCGGCTTGGTGATCGACTCGACCACGGCGACGTCGCCGGCGACGTTGCGCGCGATATCGGCGATCACCGTGAAGGTCGTAACGGCCTTGAATTTCTCCTGCGCCGCAGCGGGCGCCGAGCCGCATGCGACGACGAAAGCGGCGCCCAGCAAACCGATGAGAGCCGACCTGCGCGAACCAAGGGCCATGAGGCTTCCTTATTGATAATGAATTGCAAAAGCGCCTCATTGCTAACCCGAAGCCTGCATGCTTTGCAAGTGCGATTGATTGGCAAATAGAGGCCCTGTCGGTCGTCCCGCTCACGCGGCCGCACAACGACTGAGGAGTTGAGAACGCTGCCGTTCATAGGCAACGCTTCGTAGCCGCGAGCGATCAGCTGTCGGCCCAGTCGCGCCACGGTCGACAGGGCCGGCACGATTGGAAATCATGCTCCCCTCAAGATCGGGGGGGGCATGTCACCCCTTTATCCTGCGACTTCACGATGAGATGTCCGGCTTCTTGGATACCGACGAGTGGCTGAGGAGCCTGAGCGCGCTCGGCGGCCCGTGCAAAATGAATGACAAGTTCAGCGACTCCGATGCGCCCGTTTCATCCTTTATTTCCGCTGTTCTTGCGTTCGCTTGGCGAACGACCCGGACTTAAGCTTTAGGAAAGTGCTCTGCCCAATCGTCCTTTCGATAACCGGGACGAAGCAAATGCCGCCTAAAGCTCTGGAATCCGAGAAATCAGTCGGCTTTGAAACGAGCGACGCGAAGCCGGATCAGGTTTCGGTTTCGGCTGCGGTTCGCGAGGCTGTTTCTCCAGCCACCTCTGCCAACGGCCCGGAACCTCAGGACGCGCGCGCCCTGCAGAGCAGGCTGAAACGATATGTCGACAGCGGCGAGCCCAAGCCGGAGGCCGGAAGCATGGCACCGCAACCGGCCAGGCGGTCTTTGCTGACGCCTGGCGTCCGGCGGGCGGGCAAGGTTCTGCTGGGGGCGGCCGTTGTCGCCGTTTTTGGGCTGGTGCCGTTGCGCACGCTGCTTCAGACCTCCAGCGTCGAGGCCGTCGTCAATGCACGGCTCATGACGCTGCGCTCGCCCATCGCGGGTGAGGTCGTCGCATCGACGACGGACCTGGCTGCGTCCGATGCTCTTGCGCAAGGCTCGACCTTGCTCCGCATCGTCAATCCGCGAGCGGATCGCGGCCGGCTCGACGAGTTGGAGCAGACCCTTGGCAGGCTGGCGAGCCAGCGGGCGACGTTGAGCAGCAAGCTCGCCAGCGCGCAGACCGCCGAGGCCGATCTCGACCGGCAGGCCGAGGCGTTCAGGCTGGGCAGGATCGAGCAGTTGACCGCTCGCGCGGCCGAGCTCGAAAGCCAAATCACCGTCGCCGTCGCCAGGCGCGAGGAGGCGACGGCTGCCTATGCCCGGGCCGAGACATTGGCGCGGACCGGGAACGTCACGGCTGCGGAATTCGACCGCCTGTCGCGCGAAGTCACGATCGCGAAGGGGACCGAAACCTCGACGCGCCATCGGCTCACGGCCGCGACCGTCGAGCTTGCAGCGGCGCGCAACCGGATATTCCTCGGCGACAGCTACAACGACCGGCCGAGCTCGGTGCAGCGCGGCGACGAGATGCGCCAGCGCATCGCCGATCTCAGCTCGGAACTGGCTGGCCTCGACGCGGAAACGAAACAGCTGGAAGCCGCGCTCGCCACGACGCGTGCGCGCTATCAGGCCCAGTCGGACGTCGCCATGACGCTTCCGGTGACCGGACGCATCTGGGAGGCGATGGTCTCTCCCGGCGAGCAGGTTCGTGTCGGCCAGGATCTCGCCCGGTTGATCGATTGCTCGACGGCGGTCGTGACGGCGAATGTCACGGAGTCCGTCTATAACCGCCTTTCGGTCGGCAGCTCCGCCCGCTTCGTGCCGGCCGATGGCGGCAGTGACCTGCAAGGGAAGGTCGTCAACCTGACCGGCCGTGCCACTGCGGCGGCGAATCTCGCGATCGAACCTGCCGCCCTGAGCAAGGAACCCTACCGGGTCACGGTTTCCGTGCCTGATCTCGGCACCGGACAGGTCTGCGCCGTGGGACGCACCGGCCGCGTCGTGTTCGGCGAACAGGCCTCGGCGCCGTGACGCACGATCTCCTGACCGCACTGGCGCCGGGCCTCGCTGCGGCCGGGCTTGCCGTCATGCTCACCCCGTTGCTGAGGCATGACCGGACACCCGCGCGCATGCTGATGGTTGGCGTCGGGCTGCTGCTGCTGCTGCGTTATTTCCACTGGCGCGTGACGTCGACCCTGCCGCCGGTCGGCTGGACGGCCGATTTCGCGGCTGGCAGCATTTTCCTGGTCGCGGAAGCGGCGTCGCTTTCGGCGGCGATCCTGGCCTCGATCTTCCTGTGCCGGACGCGGAACCGTTCGCCCGAGGTCGAGGCGAACAAGGCCTGGCTCGCAAGCCTGGAGCCGCCGCTGGTCGATGTCCTGATCTGCACCTACAACGAGGAAGAGGCCATCCTCGAGCGCACCATCATCGGCGCGACCGGGATGAACCACGGCAATTATCGCGTCTGGGTGCTCGACGACGGCCGCCGCCCCTGGCTCGAGGAACTGTCGCAGCGCTTGGGCTGCCGCTATCTGACCCGGCCGGACAACAGCCATGCCAAGGCCGGCAACATCAATCATGCTCTGGCGCATCTGGCGACCCTGCCGGATCCTCCTGCGTTCATCTCGATCCTGGACGCGGATTTCGTCCCGCTCCCGGATTTCCTCCCGCGAGCGCTGTGCCTGTTCCGGGATCCGGGCGTCGGCCTGGTGCAGACGCCGCAGCATTTCATCAATCCCGACCCGATCCAGACCAATCTCGCCGCCGCCCATGTCTGGCCGGACGAGCAGCGCTTCTTCTTCGATGTCGTGCTGGCCTCGAAGGATGCCTGGGGCGCGGCGTTCTGCTGCGGCACCTCTTCCGTCATCCGCTTCGAGCCGCTGATGCGGATCGGCGGCTTTCCGACCGATTCCGTCACGGAAGACTATCTGCTGACGCTGCGGCTGAAGGAAACGGGCTTCACCACCGCCTATCTGAACGAGCCGCTCACGCTCGGGCTCGCCCCCGAAGGCCTCAAGGAATACATCACGCAGCGCGGCCGCTGGTGCCTGGGCTTCATGCAGATCACGCGTGGGCGCAGCGGCCCGTTCTCGCGCACATCGAGCCTCACCTTCATCGATCGCCTGTCTCTGGTGGACACCTTCCTCAACTGGACCGCCGTCTACATCGCGAAGCTGCTCGGGCTGCTCGTCCCGATCGGCTACCTGCTGTTCGGCATCCATACCGTCGATGCCAATCTCTACGACCTGCTCGGTTATTTCCTGCCGTTCTTCCTGTGGCACTCGGTCACGATGAGCTGGATCTCGCGCGGCCGCTCGCTGGTCTTCATGACCGACGTGTCCCAGTTCATCGCAGCTCCAGCGATTCTGAAAGCGGTCTTCACCGGGCTTCTGCGGCCGCGGAACCAGAAGTTCAAGGTCACCGCCAAAGGTGGCGACCGGGGCCAGCGCTTCATCGAATGGCCGCTCGTGAAGATCTACGGCAGCATCATTCTCCTCACCCTGGCCGGGCTGGTCTATGCCTTCGCGATCCATGTGCGCGGCGACAGCCTGACTTCGGGCGGCCTGGCCTTCGCCTGGAGCTGGTATAACCTGATTGTCCTCATCATCGTCTGCTTCGTCTGCATCGAACAGCCACGCCGCCGCAAGGCGGAGCGCTTCGCGACCGACGAGGCGATCATGCTCGAATGTGCCGGGCAAAGCCTGATCCTGCGGCTGACGGACATTTCCATCACTGGGGCTGGGCTGCGCGGCGAACCTCCTGCGCCGCTGGGCACGGCCGTCATCTGCACGATCGGCGGGCGCGCGGTCCGCGGCACGATCGTGCGCAAGCTGGCGGACGGTTTCGCGATCAAGTTCGACGAGGAGCTGAAGACGCGCATCGAGATGATCCGCGGCTTCTACGCCGGCAACTATGTCAAAGCCTTTGCGCAGGTCGCGACATTGGGCGTGACCACCGCCGTCGTGCGCCGGCTCTTCGACTGAAGCGACCCCAAAAGTGGAGCGTGGCAGAGCGATCGGTCGCGGCTGTCGGTATTCTCAACGCCCGCGAAAGTGACGCATGTCCCGAGCGCGAACGACATCAGTCCAGAAGCGTTCGAGCGCGCTTCGGCGTGATGCTCGGCTTTGACCACGAAACCGGGAACCGTCCAGATAGGTCGGCGGTGTCTAACGGACCGGGCGCGGTCCCGCGTGACGGGACGCATTCAAGCCGCGATCTCGCGAACGCCCTGCGTCGCTTCCTCAGCAAACCGACGGTATGGGGCGTGCACATGGGTTGGCACGTCGATAATCGACCCATCGACAATCGAGCAGGCTTACGTTGCGATTGGGTGGCCGAATCTAGGCGATCTGCGGAATCATCCAAACAAGGAAGCCTTCAACGCTGCCCTAGCCGCACACGTGGCCGAGGGCCAAGCGGGCGCTGATCGTGCCAGACAAGGCGCAGCGCGTCCACCGATTCCACGCCAATACGCTGCACGCGCTGGCCGAACATGCTGACGGCGGCCGGCCTCATCCATCCCGAAGAGCTCGGCCCACGCCGTCTCGTGCGCCGCGTCAGCGCCACCGAGATTCGCCTGTTCTCCGATCTGCACGTCTTCCTGCAGCCGTGCGAATTGCGGACCGGGCTCTGCGAGCACACCTTCCATCGCCGCAACGGGGACGTCGCCCGCACCGACAGCTTCGACAGATTGTCGTGAGTGCATTCCCGCCGGGACAATGATGGAAGCCGGACACGCAACGCAGGCGCGCAATAAGACCGTAGCGTTTTCGGAGGAATGTGCCCAGTATCGATCCAGCTATGAATAGCTCGCCCTGTACCTTCCGATTGAACGGGGCGAACAATGGCTAAGGGGTGAACAAATGTCTGAGCAGTCTCGGATGGCGCATGCGCAGCGGTTCTCCTCGGCCTTGCGCCTTTCCTCCACAACGCTCGCGGCGCTCCTCATCTTCGGCCTCGGCGCGGGCGCCCTCGCCCAGCAGCCGGCGCCCACCGCCGTTCCCGTCGGCACCGTGATCGCCGAGAAGCGCGCCATCACCCAGACCGCCGATTTCGTCGGGCGGATCGAGGCGGTGAACCGTGTCGACATCCGCGCCCGCGTCACCGGCTATCTCGAAGAGGTCCTGTTCAAGGACGGGGCGACCGTCGCCGAGGGGGCTCCGCTCTTCCGCATCGAGCGCAGCCCGTTCGAGGCCGCGGTCGAGCAAGCGCAAGGCGCGCTCGAGAAGGCCCAGGGCGCCCTCCAGAACGCCACGGTGCAGCGCCAGCGTGCCGAGGACCTGCTGAAGACGAATGCCGGCTCGGTCGCCATCCGCGACCAGCGTGTCGCCGACGAGAAGGGCGCGCAGGGCGACGAAACCACGGCCGCCGCCAACCTGAAGACCGCCCAGATCAATCTCGGCTACACCGAGATCAGGGCGCCGATCGCCGGCCGGATCGGCCGCACCAAGGTGACTATGGGTAATGTCGTCGGCCCCGATACCGGCGTGCTGGCCCAGATCGTCAGCGACAACCCCATGTATGTCACCTTCCCGGTCAGCCAGCGCGAATTCCTGGCGCTGAAGACGAACCGGTTGCCGGCGGACGGACAGGCCCCGCTGGTCAGCCTCAAATTCTCCGACGGCTCGACCTACGACCAGAAGGGCCGTGTCGACTTCGTCGACGTCTCGGTCGAGCGCACCACTGATACCGTGCTGGTGCGCGCCACATTGCCCAATCCCGCCGGCAAGCTCCTCGACGGCACGCTGGTGCGCGTCGCCGTCCAGGCCGACAAGAGCGAGGAAAAGGTGCTGGTCCCGCAATCGGCGCTGATCGCCGACCAACAAGGCTCCTATGTCTTCGCCGTCGAGGACGGCAAGGCGGTGGTGAAGCGGGTCAAGGTCGGCGCCGAGGCCGGCTCCTATGTCGCGATCGACCAGGGCCTTTCCGGCAACGAGCAGATCGTTATCCAGGGTCTGCAGAATCTCCGGCCCGGCGTGCCGGTGCTGGCTTCGCCGGTGACCCTTACGACCGGCCGGAGCTGACGTCATGCTGAGCTCCGTCTTCGTTGACCGGCCCCGGCTGGCGATCGTCATAGCGCTCATCACCACGATCGCGGGCCTGATCTCGCTGTTCGCGATTCCCGTCGCGCAATATCCCGACATCGTGCCGCCGCAGATCTCGGTCCGGGCGTCCTATCCCGGCGCCTCGGCCGCCGTGGTGGAGCAGACCGTAGCCCAGCCGATCGAGGCCCAGATCGTCGGCACCGACAAGATGCTCTACATGAAGAGCGTCAGCGGCAACGACGGCAGCTACTCGCTGCAGGTCTCCTTCGAGCTCGGCACCAATCCCGACATCAACAACGTCAACGTCAACAACCGCGTCCAGCTCGCCTTGTCGAAGCTGCCGCAGGAGGTCCAGCGCAGCGGTGTCGTCGTCAAGAAGCAGTCCTCGGCCCTTCTCGGCGTCATCGCCGTCTATGCGCCGAAGGGCAACTACAACCAGCTCTTCGTCTCGAACTACGTCACCATCAACCTCCTCGACGCGATCAAGTCCACGGCCGGCGTCGGCGACGCCGCGCTCTTCGGCGCCCAGGACTACGCCATCAGGGCCTGGGTCCGCACCGACAGCCTGACCGGCCTCAACATCACCACCGGCGACATCATCGCCGCGATCCAGGGCCAGAACGCGCAGGCCGCGGTCGGCCGCATCGGCGCCCGCCCGATCTCCGACGACCAGCAGCTCCAGCTCAACATCCAGACCAAGGGCCGCCTGACCTCGCCGGAGGAGTTCGGCAAGATCGTGCTGCGCACCAATGCCGACGGCTCGGTCCTGCGGCTCTCGGACGTTGCGCGCCTCGAGCTCGGCGCCGCCAATCTCGACCGCGACACGCGCCTGAACGGCGGCCCGGCCGTGCTGATCGGCGTCTACCAGGCGCCCGGCGCCAACGCCCTCACAGCCCTCGAATCCGTCAAGAAAACGATCGGCGATCTCGAGAAGTCCTTCCCCGACGGCCTTGCCTGGAAGGTCACCTACGACCCGACCGCCTTCGTCACCGCCACGATCCACGAGGTTCAGAAGACGCTGATCGAGGCCTTCGCCCTCGTCGTGCTTGTCGTCTACATCTTTCTCGGCAATCTCAGGGCGACGCTGATCCCGACCGTCGCCGTGCCGGTAAGCCTGGTCGGCGCCTTTATCGTGCTCAACGCCATCGGTTATTCCGCCAACACCGTCTCGCTGCTCGCGGTGGTCCTCGCCATCGGCATCGTCGTCGACGACGCGATCGTCGTCATCGAGAACGTCGAGCGCGTGATGGAGGAACATCCGGAGCTCTCGCCGGCCGAGGCGACCAAGCGCGCCATGGGCGAGATCGTCGCACCGATCATCGCGATCACACTGGTGCTGCTCTCGGTCTTCGTGCCGGTCGCCTTCATCCCGGGCATCTCCGGCGAGCTCTTCCGCCAGTTCGCCGTCACCGTGGCGGTCGCGATGGTGCTCTCGGCGATCAACGCACTGACGCTGTCGCCCGCGCTCTGTGCCATCCTGCTGAAGCCGCATCACGGACCCCGGCGCGGCCCGATCGGCCTTATCATGCGCGGCATCGACTGGACGCGCGACCGTTACGGCAACGGCGTGGCGCGCCTCGTGCGCATCTCGGCCATCAGCCTTGTTCTGACCGCGGCCTTCGGCGCCGGCATCTACGCCATGAGCCGGGTCACGCCGACCGGCTTCCTGCCGGAGGACGATCAGGGCGCCTTCTTCGTCGTTGCGCAGTTGCCCGACGGCGCCTCCATCGGCCGCACATCGGCGCTCGCCGCCGAGGTCGAGGGCATCCTCAAAACCGAGAAGGCGATCGCCGATTATTCCACGGTCATCGGCCTCAACTTCATCGACAATTATTCCCAGCCCAATGCCGGCTTCTTCGTCGTAACCCTGAAGCCGTTCGACCAGCGCACCAGCCCGGAGGATTCGGCCTCTGCCGTCATCGCTCGGCTCGCCCAGAAGTTCCGCAGCGTGCGCGACGGCAATGTCGTCCCGGTCGCGCCTCCGCCGATCATCGGCCTCGGCAGTGGCGGCGGCTTCAGCTACGTGCTGATGGATATGGGCTCTTCCGACGCCAAGGCGCTCGGCCAGGCGCTGCGCGGTCTGACGGTTGCCGCCAATCAGGACCCGCAATTGCGGCGGGTGTTCTCGACCTTCTCGGATTCGGCGCCATCGATCTATCTCGACATCGATCGCGAAAAGGTCCAGATTCTCGGCGTCGCCCTAAGCGACGTCTTCCAGGCCCTCCAGGCCTCGCTCGGCGGCTATTACGTCAACGACATGAACCTGTTCGGCCGCACCTGGCAGGTCCAGGTCCAGGCCGAAGGCACCGACCGCGCCTCGGTCAACGACATCTACCGCATCAACGTCCGCAGCAAATCCGGCGACATGGTGCCGCTGCGCTCCTTCGTCGAGGCCAAGGTCGTGGTCGGCCCGCAGGCGCTGATCCGCTACAATAACCGCCTGGCGGTGACGCTGCAGGGCTCGCCTGCCCCTGGCGTCTCCTCGGGTCAGGCACTGAAGGCGATGGAGGCGGTCGCGGCCAAGACGCTGTCACCCGGCTATCGCGGCGAATGGACCGATGTTTCCTTCCAGGAGAAGCGGGCCGAAGGGCAGACGGGGATCATCCTCGCCTTCGCGCTGCTCTTCGCCTATCTCTTCCTGGTCGCGCTCTACGAGAGCTGGACGATCCCCGTGCCGGTGCTGCTCTCGGTAGCGGTCGGCGTCCTCGGCGCCTTCATCGCGATCGTCCTGGCGAAGCTGACGCTCGACCTCTACGCCCAGATCGGCATCGTCGTGCTGATCGGCCTCGCCGCCAAGAACGGCATCCTGATCGTCGAGTTCGCCAAGGAGCTGCGCGAGAAGGGCCACCCGCTGCTGCACGCGGCGACCGAAGGCGCGCGCCTGCGCTTCCGTCCGGTGATGATGACCTCCTTCGCCTTCATCCTCGGCCTGCTGCCGCTGGTGATCGCGGAAGGACCGTCGAAACTCGCGCGGCGCGATGTCGGCACCCCCGTCTTCGGTGGCATGCTCGCAGCATCCTTGATCGGCATCTTCGTGATTCCGGCGCTCTATGTGATCTTCCAGTCCTTGCGCGAGCGCCTGCGGCCATCGACCCGCCCCAAGGAGGAGCAGGTCTGAGACGAGTCCCCTCATCGACGGACCGTCACATCGGTCCGTCGATGAGGGTGCAGTCCTGCCCCGCGGCGGCCAGCGCCTGCAGCTGAGCCAGCGCGATCCGAAGCAGCTCGGGACGAGCGCCGAAGCGGAACCGGACGAGACGCGGCAGCTGCAGCAGCCAAGCGCCTTCCTCGCTCAGCACGAGTTCGACATGGTCGAGACACGCCGCCAGCCGGATCACCTTGCGGCCGTCGCAGGCCAGACCTTGGTCGGTGCGTTCGAGGTAGAGCAGGCCTTCGACCCCGACGGCTGGTGGCGGCCGGGTTGCCCGCCACACGCGACATGCAGGATATCAAGCGGATCCCCGCCGCCGCGAAGCGAGTGAGAGCACGAGGAGGTCGCGTCTCCGGTGAAGACCTCCTTGATCTCGAAACCATCCACTCCGTTCTCCAAATCGGCGGGTCATATGGGGCACCCTGGCGCGGGATCAGTCCATTTCGGAGAACTGCGCCTCATCCGAAATCCTGCATTGCCGAAGCAGTTGGGATCGGCTATCCAGCCTGCACGGTTAGCGCCCGTAGCTCAGCTGGATAGAGCATTGCCCTCCGAAGCTGGGAATCGCGACGGTCGGGCCCGCAAATAACGTAATATTTTCAAATGGTTCGTCGACAAGACGCCGGCCTGAACGTGCATTGCCGCTTCGGGCGGCACTAGCGCGCCACAGCTATCGCCTCTCGATGGCTGTCGAGGTCCGTTATGATCTCAACAAAGCGCGCCGCCAAACGGGTTAAAGGGCGGCTCCGCACGGTCATAAGGCATATGGTGATTGGCAGCTCCGGCGTGACGTCCAGTCTGACGAGGCCCTCAAAGCGTTGGACCTGCGTCAGCAGGCTATCGATAAGGATGACGTCTCCCTGCCGAGCGAGCAGATGCGCGGCCGAAATGCTGTATGGCACTGTCATGAAGGGCGCATAGTCGAGCCCAGCCTGCTCGTAGGCGCGAGCGATGAGCCAGCCCAGTGGCGACTTTGCTCGATCGAAACAGATCAGGCGCCGCTCCCGAAGCTCAGCCAAACCAATCGTTCCGCGAACGGCGAGCGGGTCGTCTTCGCGAACGAGAGCGATGATTGACGCTTCAGCGAATGGCGTCAGGGCAATGTCGTCTGTGACGCGCGGAGAGAACATCACACCGAGATCGGCCGTGCCATTCGACAGCTCGGTCGGCGCGTCGCCCATGATCAACTCGATGCGCGCCTTTGGATACTCGGTGACGAGCCGGCGGATGGCCTGCGCGATTAAGCCCTGTCCAATACTCGGCGTCGAGGCGATGCGCAGCGGGAGCGCGCGTCCCGAACGAAGGTCTCCAACGGCCTCGCGCAAGGAGCGCCATTCGTCCTCGACCGCGCCGAGTGCCTGCATCAGGGAACGCGCCTGCGGCCGCAGGACGAGGCGGCCGTCGCGGCGGTCGAAGACCGCGATGCCCAGGCTCGTCTCGCTGCGGGCGACTATCTTGCTGACGGCCGATTGCGTGAGATGCAGCTGCCGGGCGGCCTCGACGGTGGTGCCGCAGCGATCGACCGCGCGCAGCACGCTGGCGTGAGATGGCATCAGCGGCTTCATGCGCCCTCTCCAGCGAGCATTTCCAGGAGGATGAGCGCGGCGCTATCGAGTGGCGCGCCGTCGCGGTGATGCGCATAGGCAGTGACCAGCGGGCTGCCGTCGAGCGGGCGGACCGCGAGCCCCTCCGTTAGGCCGCTGCTGATGACGAAGCCGTCGACGACCGCGATGCCGACGCCCTCCCGCGCCAGGTGGCAGGCCGTGTCGGTGTGGCGGACGGTGATGGCGATATGGTCGGACAGCCCGCTGCGACCGAGCGCATCCTGAAAGCTGTCTGCCAGGCTGAACCCGTCGGGCCCGTAGCTGATCAGGCGCTGGCCCGCGAGGTCGGCGCGTGTCAGTGCATCGCGACCGGCGAGCGGGTGCGCTTTGTCGAGCACGCAGACCAGCGGGCTGCAGCGCAGGACGAGGTCCTTGAGGCCGTTCGTCGCCATTGGGCCATAGGAGATCGCGAGATCGACCTCATTGGCGCTGAGATGGTCGCGGACATGGTCGAACATCACCTCCACGGCCGCGCGGTCGTCCAGGGCGAGGCGCGCGCCGGCGATGGCGGGCGGCAGGATGCTGTGTGCCAGCCCCGGAACGGTGGCAATCCGCAAACGGTCGGCCATGCCGACGCGGATCATGTCTGCCTCGTGATGTGCTCGGCGTAGGACGTCGAAGGCAGGCCGCGCCAGCCGGTTTAACTCGAGCGCCTCAGGCGTCGGCGTCAGGCGCCCCTGGACGGTGGCGACGAGGCTGAGGTCGAACTCCTGCTCCGCCAGGCGCAGCGACTTGATGACGGCGGACTGGCTAACGCCCAACCCCTGCGCCGCCTCGCCGGTGCCGCCCAGCCGGACGAAGGCGTCGATCACGTTCAAGGCGCCGAGCTTCATCCAGGCTATTCCATTTAGTCGAAGATCATGCCGAATGTTTCATTTGCGAGACTAGGCCGGCACATGGGAGGTTGCAACCGCCGCGGCGCAGGCAAAGCGGCCAAGATCAGGGGATTTCCATGACCACATTCCGTTCCATGGTGTCGGCCGCCGCACTCGCGCTCTCGGTGCTCGGCCCGGCGCTGACCATCACGCCGTCGGCCGCCTTGGCGCAGGGCGTCCTGAAGCTGGCGCAGACGTCAGACCTCGTCTCGCTCGATCCGATCGCGACCAGCGACAATCCCTCGATCCATGCGCAGCTCCTGATCTACGACACCCTGCTGCGCCCGAGCACGGACGCGACCAAGCTGGAGCCCGGCCTTGCTGAGAGCTGGGTCGTCAGCGATGACGGGCTGACCTACACACTCAAGCTGCGCCAGGCGAAGTTCTCCGACGGCACGCCCGTCACCGCCGCCGACGTCGCCTTCTCTCTGAAGCGTGCGGGCAGCGACGCCTCGAACTGGAAGCGCTTCTTCGCCGGCATCGACGCGATCGAGACGCCCGACGAGCGCACGGTCGTGCTCAAACTGAAGACCGTCTTCACCCCTCTGCTGAACAACCTCGCGCTGTTCTCCTCTGCGATCCTGCCGCAGAAGGCCTTCGAGGCCGCGCCCGACAAGTTCTTCGAGAAGCCGATTGGCTCCGGCCCCTTCACTGTCGCGGCCTGGAACAAGGGCCAGGGCCTCTCGCTCAAGAAGAACGCGCATTACTGGCAGGCTGGGAAACCCAGCCTCGACGGCGCCGAGATCCTGGTCCTGCCCGAGGGCAACAGCCGCGTTCTGAAGCTGCAGGCCGGTGAGATCGACGCCGCGCTGGAAATCCCGTTGAACCAGATGCAGAGCCTCGGGCGCTCCGGCGCGATAAAGACCGAGGTCGCCAACGTGCTGCGCACGGATTTCGTGCTGCTGAACACCAAAAAGAAGCCCTTCGACGACGTGCGCGTCCGTCAGGCCCTGAACTACGCGGTCGACAAGGAGGGGCTGATCAAGGCTCTGCTCTTCGGCGCCGGCAAGGTCTCCAACTCGCCAATGCCGCCGATGGCTTATGCCGATCCCACGCTTAAGCCCTATGCGCATGACATCGCCAAGGCCAAGGCCTTGCTCAAGGAAGCGGGATATGTCGACGGCTTCAAGACGTCGCTGCTCGTGCATTCCGGCCGGCCGCTTCACCGTCAGGTGGCCCAGGCGCTGCAGAGCGCATTGGCTCAGATCGGCGTCACCGCCGAAATCAGGCTGGTCGAAGGCGGAACCCACTGGTCGACGACCAAGGCCGGCGACTACGAGATGGCCGTGTCCTATGCGTCCAGCGATACGATCGATCCCGACCAGATGGCGGGCTTCCTTATCGTCAATCCCGAGCGCGCCAACGCCTATCACACCGAGTGGAAGAGCGAGCGCGTCAACGAGCTCTACGCCAAGGAGCGCGCCACCAAGGACGGGCCGGAGCGCGGCGCGATGTTCCAGGAGATGGTCAAGCTCGCCCATGAAGGCGCGCCCTCGATCTTCCTGTTCTATCCCGGGACCTCCTATGCCCACCGCAGCAATGTCAGCGACTTCGAAGTGCTGCCGACCGGCAACTTCCGCCTCGAAGACGTCAAACTGAAGTGAGGGACGGGCGGCCTTGAGGCCGCCTGTTCCCCGGCGTGCCTCCATGCTGACCTACATTCTCAAGCGTCTCGCCCAGCTCGTCCCCGTGCTGTTCGGCATCACGCTGGCCTGCTTCTTCCTGCTACGCGCGTTGCCGGGCGACCCGGCGACACTGCTTCTCGGCGCGCGGGGCGGGCCGGAGGAGATAGCGGCGATGAAGCAGCGGCTCGGGCTCGACCTCCCGCTGTGGCGGCAATACCTGCTCTTCCTTGGCGACATCCTTTCCGGAAGTCTGGGGCGCTCCGTGGTCTACGGCCAGTCGGTGACGAAACTGGTGCTGGAGCGCCTGCCGGCGACACTCTGGCTCGTCGCCTACTCGACGATGATCGCAGTCGTGATGACGATTCCACTGGCGCTGTGGTCCGCGGTCCGCCGCGACCGGACGCCCGACCTCCTGATCAAGCTCCTTTTCACGGTGCTGCTCGCGATCCCTTCCTTCTGGCTCGGGCTGGTGCTCGTCCTGGTCCTCGCCATCTGGGTGCCGCTGTTTCCGACCTCGGGCTATGGCAACGGCGCGCTCGAGCGACTGCATCACCTGACGCTGCCGGCCTTCGTCATCGCGCTGGCGACCGCGTCGCTGACGATCCGCAGCCTGCGCAGCGGCATCCTCAACGTGCTCGGCTCGGACTACGTCACCACCGCCCGCGCCAAGGGCAACGCCACGGCCCGCACCATGCGCGTCCATGTCCTGCCAAATGCACTGATCAGCTCGATCTCGGTGCTCGGCGCCCATACGAGCTGGGTGATCGGCGGCACGGTGGTGATCGAGACCGTCTTCGCCCTGCCCGGGCTCGGCTCACTCTTCGTCGAGTCGATCTTCGCCCGCGACTACCCGATGATCCAGGGGCTGACGGTCGTCTTCGCCGTCCTGGTGGTCCTGATCAATCTCGCGACCGACATCGCCTATGCGCTGGCCGACCCGCGCATCCGGTTGGACTGACGCCATGAGCAAGCGCCGCCTCGATCCGACGCTTCTTGTCGGCCTCGCCATGCTGCTGCTGCTTTGCCTGTTCGTTGGGCTCGGGCAGTTCTGGACGCCGCACGACCCGTTCCTGGTCGACTATGGCAACACGCTGCAACCGCCCTCGGTGCAGCATTGGTTCGGCACCGACGATCTCGGCCGCGATGTCGCCTCACGCGTCATGGCCGGTGGGCTGGTCGACCTGCGTGTCGCGTTGGTGTGCGTCGTGGCCCCGGCCATCCTCGGCATCGCGATCGGCGCGCTTTCCGGCGTCGTCGGCGGGCGGGTCGACACCGTGATCATGCGTATCACCGACATCTTCTGGGCCTTCCCCTTCCATGTGCTGGTGATCGCCATCGTCGGCGTTCTCGGGCCCGGCGAGGCCAATCTCTACCTCGCCTTCCTGCTGGTGAACTGGATCTCCTTTGCTCGCATCACCCGCGGCGAAGTCCTGGTGCTACGTGAGCTCGAATATGTGCAGGCGGCGCGCAGCTTCGGCTCTACCGACCGCCGCATCGTCCTGGCGCATATCCTGCCCAATGCGGTGACGCCCGCGATCGTCTTCGCCATGGCCGACGTCGTGCTGACGATCCTGGCCGTGACCTCGCTCTCCTTCCTCGGCCTTGGCATCCAGCCGCCGACACCGGAATGGGGGCTGATGATCGCCGACGGACGCCAGTTCCTGTTCGACGCTTGGTGGATCGCGACCGCCCCCGGACTCGCCATCATCTACACCGGCGTCGCCTTCGCCCTGATCGGTGAGGGCCTCGACACCGCGCTCCGGCCCAAGGGCTGACGCGCTTTCTCTTCCGCACTGCATCGCGAGACGGCCATGAGCTTCTTCACCGACAATGCCGAACTGCAGCGGATCGGCGCGCTGCTCGAGGCCCATGCCGCCCCGATCTACGCCGCGCGCGGCGTTCCTTTCGAGCAATTCGCCTATGTGCTGCTACAGCCCGGAGCGGAAGGCGCCAAGCCAGAAGGCGCCGCGCGGCGTGCCGACTGGCGGGCCTATCCCTGCTCGCTGGTGAAGGTGTTCCACCTCGTCGCCGCGCAGCTGCGGCTCGAGGACGGGCGGCTTACCGCCCATGCCGAACTCGACCGCGCGATGCGCGACATGATCCTGTGGTCGTCCAACTCTGCGACGAACTACATCATCGACCTGCTCACCGGCACGACCGGCGACACGCTGCTGAGCGACACGGAGATGAACGTCTGGTGCGAACGCCGCGGGGAGATCAACCGAATCTTCGCTGGATTGGGCTGGCCGGAACTCGCCGGCATCAACCTCAACCAGAAGCTGATGGACGATCTGCGCTACGGCCGGGAGAAGATCGCGCTCGACCGCTCGGCAGCCGGGCACAATTGCCTGACGCCGATCGCCATGGCGCGGCTGATGCACGAGATCTTCAGCGACTCCGCCCTGTTGCCGCCGGCTCGCCGCGTCGTCATCCGCGACCATCTCGCCCGCGACGCAAATTCTCCGGACCGCGGGCGTGGCGCCTATCAGCTGCTCGGCTATCTCGGCGATTCACTGCCCGCGAACACGCAAATCTGGTCGAAGGCGGGCCGGACGCGCTGGCTAGGCGACGATCGCGCCTCGTTTCGTCGGCATGACACGCTCAGGGCCATCTTGCCGCAGGGGCAGGAATTTCTGCTTACCGCTTTTACCCAGGGCGAGACCATCGCCGAGGATGATAGCTTCTTACCGGCGATCGGCTCGCTGGTCGCTACCGAACTTTCTCACACTTGATGTTCGCGGGGCTAAGAGCATTGCTCTGAGAAGGGCCCTGACCATAGCGCTGCTGTTGCGGAACTCCTTGGCCGGCCAGGCTTCCTGTCGCCTTATCGCGCTGCTGGACCGGCGACCGGCATCGCCAGGCGCGCGCCGCCTAAACCCGTCGCAGGCGCTTCCACGGCAGCGGGCCTGGCCGACGGGGCTATGGCTTGCGCAGGGCTCGAGAGGAGGAGATCTTCAAGAAGCCGATCCAGCGCTTTCATGGCAGCGTCGGCGATATGGTGCTCGTCGGTTGCAAGACTCTCTGATGCCCTCTGTCAATCAGATCCTCGTTTAATGAAATTCTGCCGGCTTCTCAGTTGATCCCGAATTTATTGGCAATCCAGCCGGCCTGCCGCGCTCTGCAATTCCCCAAATTCTTTGTGTATTGTCTTAAGTTCATCAGCTGATTTCTGGAAATCTTTCTTACGCTTGCGATCCTCTAAGAATTGATACCAACGGGCAGCAATCTGCGATTTTCGAGCTGGGTCCGCGGTTGACTGGATATCCTTGACGTGTTGGTTGGCCTGATTACCAAACTGAGCAACCTCAGCGTCCTCGATTTTACGTCGGTGCTCTAGGACCTGATTCAAACTCTTGCTGATGTTTGACTGCAGCTCTTGGAGCTCTCCGACTCCGAAGCTCTGGCACCACGCCGTATTGTCCTTCATGCCTTCGATGAGGAGGCGATAGCAGGCGATGGCAGACGCGGCGTCTAGGTGGATCAGGCAGGCGCGCGCCGTGTCCGATGCTCTGGCATGGCCTGATTGGCAGGTTGCCAAGGCTAGCACGACGAGGAACCGTGAGAAGCCCGCTCTGGACATAATCGGACGATGCTACAGGAGCCAAGTCGACCGTCAATCCTCACAGCGCATGTGTGCAATTTGTCGCCCGAAGGGTGATTCAGATAAAAATGCCACGCTATCTGGATCATATTCGAGGCGTAAACGAACTTACTCTCGGATTAAATTCCAATAATACGGATACAATATTTTACATTTTACCCAATTTAGTGCGAGATAATATGTATAAATCTCTCAATCTGATCAGGTTATATTTCATAAAAAACTGCAATATTTACATTTACTTATATCTTAATTCACACTGACCCTACCGGACTGACTGAACTTGATCTCAAGGCGAAATTGCGACATTTTCACTAAATTAGAAACTATCGACGGTCCGCATTGTATTCCAGCGCTGGAGGTCTACGATGCCTCAGTTCGCGCCTGCTTTTCTTGCCTTCTTACTGATAATCATCCCCCCTTTCGTCCATTCTGTGCGTCATGGCGCACGAGCAGAGGACTGGCTCCTGTCGCACCCGCGTGTCGGACAGGACGGCGTTTCGCTCTTGCTGGCACAATACCGCGATGAGGGGCTTGCTGAAAGCAACGCGAGTGCGGTCTTTGCGGCCCAGTCGATGCTGGCGCGCCTTGGCTACGCCGTTGGTGAAGCGGATGGGGAAATGGGCCCCCGAACGCTTGAAGCAATCGTCGCCTTCCAGCGCGCTCAAGGAATGCCCGCCAATGGCCGCATTGATGCCCAGCTGATCACGCAGTTGCAGGCCGCAATTGCTGCGAATTATAGAGCGCCGGATCGGAGCAATGGCGCTGGAGGGGCGGCGGCGCAGCCAAGCGATGCGTCCAGCGACCGCGCCAGCTTCGACTGCTCCAGGGCGAGACGGCCGGATGAACGCGCCGTATGCTCCTCGCCCGAGCTGCGTCGTCTTGACCGCGAACTCGCGCAACTCTACCTGCCGGCCTCCCGCGAGCGCGCCAATCGAGACCTGCAACAACGCTTTCTCGCCGAGCGGGGCGAATGCCGCAGCAACATCGATTGCCTGCGGCAGATCTACGGGCTTCGTCTGGCGGAACTTCGGCGCGCATCAAGCTTACCTCCTGCCGCGTCATCGCCCGATCTCGCAGTGCCGGCCTCACTCAGGGAGATGCTGCCGGAGCTTCGTCTGCATCAGGGCCATCCCGCCACCGACAAGTATGCTCCGAACACACGGCGCGGCATCAGCCATCTGCTGAAGTTGGTGCGCTTCAACGAGAATCGGAGCCTGCTCGATGAGCCGCGCACGGCCCTGACCTTCGCCCAAGCCTTTCTGACCGCCCCACGCCGAACCGAGCTCCTCCGCTACAGCAACTGGGCCGGCAAGAACGAATTCGAGCAGGACCGCGCCTACAAAGCGTTTATCGAACGCGATGCGCCGGCGCTGCTCCAGGCTGCCCCCAGGCTGCCCATGCAGATGGTCATCATCGATGATTTCCAGGTCGGCCGCTATGACCAGGCCCGCAAGGGCTTTCCCATGGCGGGGTTGCGGCTGGAACTCGATGGCGTTCCTGCCCAATTTCCCATTCCAGACTTCCTGCCCATGGACGAAGCCGCCGCAGAGCAGGCCCTGCGGCAATTGGGGGACAGCCGCCGTTTCCAGATAGCGGCGACGATCACCCTGACGCGTGTCGGCTCGGCGGGGCGTGATCTATCCTATCGGCTTGTGCGGTTGATTGCCTATTCCGATGATGCTCTTCGCTCCGTGCTTCATCAGTTCCCGACCGAACAAGCGCCCATCTCTGCCGCAGAGGGTCAGTCCGTCACTCATCGGCTGGAGAGCGCAGATGTAACGGCCGAGACGATCCTTCTGGCCCAACTCAAGGCCGGCCTTGAGCCGGAATCGCCTCTGGACTGGGCTGGCGAGGCGAGGGCGAGACAGCAGCTGGAGCAGAGGATCTACGCCAGCAACACCGGGGCGAACTGGAAGGCGCACGATCCCTGGGGGCCGTTCTTCTCGCGCTCGGCCACGCTGCCGGTCGGGCGCCAGGAGGCCTTTGTGGCCTGGACCCGCGAACGGGCGAAGGCCCTGCCTAACCGACTGGTGTTGCGATCGCGCGGTCATCTCACGGCCGATGGAGGGATAGAGAACACAGGCCTGCACGGCACAGCTGGCATCCCGGCCGTGCTGCCGGAGATCTTGCTCTCCAGCTTCTCCGGGCTGGATGAGAACAGCAGTGCCGTGGCCTATGCCGGCGCGCAGATCAAGGGTTTGGACGAGCTCATCGGCCGCAGCGTCGGCGGAACCGCGAATCGGCTGGTTCTTATTGGACGAGAGCGCCCCGATGAACTCAGGGCGCTGCTGTTCGAGCAGCCGGTCACCGATTACCGCATCAAGGTTGACGTCCAGGCGCTGCAGGCGCAAGCCAACCGCATCCGGGCGGCCCATGGCGACGCTCGCCCCGAGGTTCGGCTTAGCCTGAGCTATGACCCTCCGAGACGGCTCACGGCGGACCGGCTGAAGCTCGTAGTGCTCCCGGTGAAAGGCCTTACGGCCTCGCTGCTGCTCGGCGGCCGGGAGGTCGGCAACGCTTCCTTCGAGCACCAGGCTTTGCCCGCCTATGGCGCTGGGGACCGCACAATCGAACGGCCCACCGAAACGGTCCTACCACTCGATGCGGAAACGCTCGATCTGCTGCTGGTCAAGCATCTCCCCGCCTCCCTGAACGACGCCGACTGGACCCGGATGCTGTATGCGCGGTTCGCGCTCGAGAAGCGGCCGATGCCAGGGCAGACGGTCCGTTGGGGGCGTCATTTCAGGAATGTCAGCCTGGAACCGGAGGCGAAGGATCTCCCCCGGCTGCTCGAAGGCTTTAAGGCGTGGTCGCGCGCGCGCGCAGACATGCTCCCGGCAAAATTCCAGACTCAGTTCGCGCGACCGCAGGAGGCACTCGTTCGCTTCAGCAGCGCTCTGTCCGAACCCATGTCGGAACAAGGGCTTCGATCGGTGCTCGCGGGTTGCCGGCAGGACGTGAATAGGGAGCCAGCCCAGTGCGACCGCTTGGAAGCCGCCGTCATTATGCAGGACCGGCTGACGCCAATACTGAGCTCGCAAGGGTGGCAGAGCTTCGGCCTCAGGGTCCAGTGCACCTGGAACGATGCCTACTGCGCAAAATCGGTGGCGCTCTGGCCCAGCCAGCCCGATGGCTTGACGTTGAACACCCTGTTTGAGCTGTCCCAGCAGGTAGTGACGCGGCTGCCCGTGCCGGACGGACGCCCCGCGGATCTCGTCTTCATCGTCGAGGTTACCGGCGCGCGCATCGCGGATCGGCTACCGGAATCGGAACGTGCAGCAGCGGGTTTCAATCTTCGCAAGCCGCTGGTTAAGCTCCCCGTTACGGTGCTCAGCCTCACGCTCACAAAGGCCGACATGGTCGATCCGACCACGAAGCAGGTGCGGCTTCCCTTGTCGCTGGAGCCCATTCAGCCGCAGCCCGTGAAGCCCGCGCCGCCCAAAGTGTCCGCTGGACGCTATGATATCATCGGGATCAGGCTGGGCCAGAGTTTCGTGGAGGCCGAGAAGCTGATCCGAAGCCATATGGAGGTGGGCCGGGTGCTCAAGGGCACAAGAGCACGCTCTGACAGTCAGCTCATCACGCCGGCAACATCAGGCAAGCTCTTCATCTCGGCGGATGGCCGCGAGATCATTGCCTTGATCGACGAGCCGCCCGCCGCGCCGGACCGGGTGCTTGCCGTCTGGCGTCGAATCTATTCCGAGGCCGGCCAGGTTCCCGTTCAAGAAGTCTTGCAGGCATTGCGCCAGAAATATGGGCCGGCCAATTCCGGGCAGGTCCACGAGAACTTCAACCTCTGGACGGAAAACGGCGCTCGCTGCGGATGGTCCTCATATTCCTACGGCGGCCAGCAGATTGCCCTATCGACGAACTGGCTGAATGATCAGGCGAGCCCGCCTGTCAACCTTCCGGACGGCCAGGTCGTTCCCGATGTCCGGCTTCCGATCGGCATGCTGGACCCGCTGGACCGTCGGAAGGTGCAGGGCACATGCGGCGAGGCGCTCAGCATCAACGTCGAGTTCAGCGCTTCGCGCGGCTTGCGCGCGGGATTTCCGACCAAGAGCCTGGACTGGGTGGAATCTATCCTCAGCGACGTCGAACCCTATGCCGAGGCATTCGCAAAAAGCCGGAAGGCGGCTCAGGACGAGGGGAAAAGCGCAGTGACCGACTCATCCGGTCGTGTGCCGGGGATCAAATTCTAGATCGTCGGATCGTCTGCCAGGCCGTTTGACCCTGCGGGAGGATCATCATGCAAAGCAGCGGGCGAATGATCTCCAGCATCGCACTAGCGGCGGTTTTCGCGCTGTCTGCGCCCCTAGACACCCAGGCCCGAGCGGAACCGTGGGTCGGCCGCTGGGGAGCGCCGCACTGCGGCCCGGGGCAAACGGAGATTGTCCTAAGTCCGTCGGCGCTCGACCTGACGACCTTCGAGACAGCCTGTCGGGTCAGGAGCGTGCGCCAGAATGGGCCTAGGTTTGAGATCGAGGCCGATTGTAGTGGCGAGGGCAGGCAGCGCCGGGTTACGTTCTACATCGAGATCTCAGGCTCAGTTTTGACATTCGTTGCCATGCGAGGGTTCGACTTTGACCCAAAGCACTTTCAGAAATGCGCTGCTCCAGTCCCGAATACACGTTGGCCAACGGCCGCAATCTCGCCATCACAAGGTTCATCGGGAATCCAACTGCCGCTTCCGCGAGGTTACTATGTTGCGGACGATACCCCCTGCCGCCTTGCCTCCAATGGCACACTCAGCCTTCTTCGGCGCGATGCAATGGGAGCCGGTCGCGAATTGTGTCAGTTCCAGTCGATCGAACGACTGAGTGGGTCGCGCTACCGAGTCCGAGAGAACTGCCAGGAAAACGGTGAGCAGATCGTTCTCTACGAAATTCTTGGGCAAGACCGCTATCGAAGAACCAGCCCGACGGGACTAGCCTACGCCGCGCGCTATTGCCCGCAAAGCCAATTGCCTCCGCCGTGGAAAACCATTCCGATCGATGATTTGATCCGCTGAGGCTCGCATGCCCGCTCCACTACCAATAGAGCACTCGCGCAAAGCAACGAAAGTCATAACTCAGTAAATATTTACGAAGAGGCAGGCCATGCTCTGGTTATTTCTCAAGATGACTATGGCCATTTCGATACTTGTGGGCTCCGGACTATGGACGCCGGCAAAAGCAGATTCTTGGACAGCTGTTCCGCGCAAGGGAGCACCAGCTGTCACCGTCAGTAAGACAGCGACCGACGGGCGAACCGTATTTCGCGGCGGCTGCAATAAGCTTTTGGGGCCGGGATTGACGGGCTCGTTCGAATCCTACTCAGGAAATGCGCTGCAAAAGGTCGACGATCGGAGTGAGCCCGTCAGCTTTGAGATAAGCGGCGATGCGGGCACAGAACGTTTCGCTGGCAGCATGCATTATGTCGCCAGAGAGAAGACCTGGGTTATCACAGGCCTGCTGCCGCCGGCTATCATAGGCGCTCTGGGTCGTGGCGACAGGCTTACGGTTCGCAACGGGCAGGGAACCGCCGCGTTTGCTTTCACACTTGAGGGCGCCGCGACCGCCGCTGCAACCATGCAAAAGAATTGTGGTTTTGCGGGCGCGGAGCCGCCCCAGATGAGGAACAAGGAGCCTTCAATCGCAAACGGGTCCTCGGGGTTTAAGCCGGGAGAGTTCGAGAGGAAGTGCATCGCGTGCCTGAAGGAGGCCCACAGCTTGGGGCGCAGCGTCGGCGGCTTTTGCCCTGTTCACTGCGCCGATGTTTACGGGAGAATGGTCTGCGACAGGAATGGATCGTGCCGGCCTGGCCCATAGCAGGGCGCTGCCCACACCTACCCGCCTATGGCGCGACGCTTCTAGGGGTGAGCGTCGGCGCAGAGCAAGCGCTAGTCGCGCCGTTTATCTGAGCCATGATCGGTCACAGCCACGATACGCTCCAGAAGACCCCCATGCGGAGCCTGCAAGCTGCCTGCTTTGCCAACAGACAGAGCATTGCCTACCGAAGGTGGCCCTAACCACAGCGCCGCTGTTCCGAAACTCCTTGGCCGGCCAGGCATCCTTTCGCCTGGTCGAACCGCTGGGCCGGCGATCGGCACACCAGCGCCACATCCAGCTTGGATTTATCCGCGCCGCGTCCGGAATCCTCCTTGGCCCCGAACGGCTGGCGTCCTCTAGTCTTTTGGACAGAGAGGCGCGATCCGCAATGGCGACCATCAGAAAACTTCGAGGCAGATGGCAGGCGCAGGTGCGTCGTCGTGGAATGGCCGGGCAGGGGTAAGTGGCGAGCAATGCGGTTTTTGGCCAATGGCCCTTCGATTCCAGATGAATTGCTGGAAGCCCGCGACCAAGGGCGCGTAGTCTTTTTCTGTGGGGCTGGGGTATCAAGAGCCCGAGCCAAACTTCCCGACTTCTTCGGCCTCGCGGAAAAAGTGGTCGAGCGGCTTCGCGTAGCCAAAGATAGCCCCGTCAATAAGCTGATTCAGGAAGCTCGCGAGATCGATAAGCGCGTCGGCGTGTCTGGCGTCATATCAGCGGATCGCGTATTCGGCCTACTAGAGCGAGACTTTGACTCTAAAGATATTGAAGAGGCGGTGGCGAGCGCATTGAGGCCACCACCGGCCTGCGACCTGAGCGCCCATAATATGCTGCTCGATCTAGCCACGACCCCGGACGGCGCAATTAGATTGGTCACGACGAACTTCGACAGGTTGTTCGATGACTGCGGGCGAGGCCTCAGCATCTGGCAATCGCCACGGTTACCGGACCCACAGAGGCCGCGAGAGATGAACGGGATCGTTTATCTCCACGGCAGAGCCACGGAAAATTATGATGGCGCAGAGGGTGATGGATTCACTCTATCCAGTTCAGAATTCGGGCGCGCATATCTGCCTGACGGCTGGGGCGTAGATTTTTTCCGTGAAGTATTGCAGAGATATATTGTTGTATTTATTGGCTATACAGCGGACGACCCTCCAGTTCAATACTTGCTAGAAGCGCTGCGTAAAACTTCTGGTAAGATAGAAGGTGCTTATGCATTTCAATCCGGGGAACGCGAAGACGCTGCGGCGCGATGGAGACATAAGGGCGTCGACGCAATTCCTTACGAAGCCGACCGCGAGCATTCCGCTCTGTGGCAATCGCTAGAGAAGTGGGCAGAGCGCGCTCGAGATCCGCAAGGTTGGCGAAATCGAGTTATAGGTCGCGCAAAAGGTGGCCCGGAAGATTTGCAACCTCACGAGCGGGGGCAGGTCGCGCACATAGTGTCGACCTACGAGGGCGCGAAAGTTTTCGCCGAAGGCGACAATCCCCCGCCCGCTGAATGGCTCTGCTGTTTCGATCCTCAGCGGCGTTTTGCTAAACCGGGTCACATCGGACACCTTTGGAAGAAGGGACCTTATTTTGACCCGTTTGATTTCTATTCAATAGATTCGGACGTCGTTCCAAATAGGATTGAGGCGAGCGATTTCTCGGCGAATAGGGATGTTCCCAATGGATCTTGGGACGCATTTAGAATCAATCGTCTAGATCGAACCCCGATACGCGATGAGCATCTCGGTTCTCTTCGCGGCTACTCGTCATCCAATGCATCGCAATTGGTGCCGCGCCTGTTCGTCTTGGGGTCGTGGATTGCAAAAGTCAGCGGCCAACCCGCGGCAGCTTGGTGGGCCGCGCAGAAAATTTCAATTCATCCATCATTGCAGCAGTCCATATCTTGGGATCTAAACCGAAAAGATTCAAAAATACCCATTGAGATGAGGAGTTGCTGGCGGTTTTTGTTTGAGGTTTGGTCCAGGCCGAAAGACGACCTTTCGCGCGATTGGCATGAACTTCGTTCAGAAATCATGAGAGATGGATGGAATAGTTCCGTCGTCCGGCGGCTTGGCAATGTATTCCGCCCGCATTTCGTTGCGGATGTCGCATATTGGGGTGGGCCAAAGCCTCCTTCAGCTTCTGATCTGTCTTTCGCCGAGCAAATTTTGCGGCGCGATGTCAAATACCCCGAAGCGCACGAAGAGATTGAAATTCCGAAAGAGTGGCGAATCGAGGTGATGAGGTTTTTGCGTCAGAACCTCGAACTGGCCGTTTCTCTTGAGAGGGAGATTGGCGGATACGGCCTCGATAACCTCAGCCCAATACGACCGGATGATACGCCCGGAATAGATAGGCTCGACAGAGCGCACGGTCTCTCTGCGGCAATGCTTCAATTCGCTGAGCAGTTCTCCCTCCTAATGGACGAGGATGTCGAAGCTGCTCGAAGAGAATTTGCGGCTTGGTCGCCGCGCGACGATTCCGTATTTGCCCGGTTGAGGATTTGGGTAGGCGGTTTCGAGAGCATAGTCAGCGAGCAAAAGTTCCCAGGGCTTATCCGTGAGCTCAACGATCGTGTCTTTTGGGGAGAGCGCCATCAACGGGACCTGCTGCTCGTTCTCGCCGATCGTTGGGGCCGTCTATCAATTCGTTCCCGCAAACAAATTGAGAGGCGATTACTGAGGGGCCCGAAGCGCTGGAAGCAAGAAAGGCCTGCTGACTTTAGAACGAGAAGCGCATGGTCGATCCTCAATCGCGTTCATTGGCTGTCGAGGAGAGGATGCGAGCTTTCTTTCGACGTCGAGGAGCCTTCCCAGGGCCTCTGCATTCTAGCTCCTGATTGGAAGCCGGAATACGCGACGAAAGCATCCGAGTCGCTGGAGAGTCGGAGCGGTTCGGTTAGAACCGATGACAGTCACGACGCGTTGACCGGCGCACCCTTGCCATCGCTGCTGGCCATCGCCAAGGGAGGAACGGGACGATCACCCGATTTCTTGGTCGAGAGCGATCCGTTTGCTGGCTTTCTAAAGAGATACCCGGTCAGAGCGCTGGCCGCACTCAAGCTCGGCTTCAAGAACGGCGATTTACATGAATGGGCTTGGGATAGCTTCCTCTCTAACGAGGCTCGGCAGTCCGATAAGCCGCGATTTGCCCGCCTGATCGCCGAGCGCATTGCCAGCTTGCCTGTGCTCGACGTTGCAACCATTGTCGGGGCGGCCTCAAGGTGGTTTGCCAAGGCGACGAAGCAAGTCCCTGTAGATTGTATCGATACTTACGATAGGGCTGCAAAGGTCCTAACTGATGCCCTGCATGCCCGGCCTAGACTCGGTCGATCCGGCATCGTTCGAGGCAGTCGCTCGCCAGATTGGACCACGGAAGCGATTAACTCTGCGGCGGGGAGCGTCGCAGAAGCCATGTTCAATGATCCTCGCAAGGACAATCTGAATCGGAATGAGGGACTTCCTGATGAATTTAGGCGTAATGTAGAGCGCCTTCTTAGCTTAACGGGCGATCTGCGCAGATATGTTCTCGTCATCTTATTTCATCAGTTAAACTGGTTCTACGCCATTGACCCCAAATGGTCTGAAGATAATCTACTCCGAATATTTAGAGGCCGAAGCCGTAATGATAAGGATGCGGCATGGTCCGGCTTCTTCTGGAACGCTCGAACTCCCGACGCGGCACTCTATTTCCGCTTGAAGGACCATCTTCTTAAACTGGCAGTCGATCCGTTTCCCTCGCGCCGATCTTACAGCGAGGTCATCGCCGGCATGATTCTGGCGGGGTGGGGAAGCAGAGATAAGGCGACAGGCAAAAACTTCGTTTCTGATGACGAGATGCATGATCTCCTGATCACGGCGGGTGACTCATTTCGATCTAGGATCCTTTGGCAGATAGAGCGTTGGGCGAGAAATGATAAGCCAGGTGCGGGTGACAAGTGGGCTGAGCGCGTGCCCCAGCTACTGAAAGTCTGGCCTCGGCAACTCTCGGCGCGCTCACCCAACACCTCTGCCCGACTGTGCGAACTAGCGTTCTCAAGCGACGACCGCTTTCCCGAGATTGTTGATCTCGTTCTACCCATTGTCACCACGATCGAGCGAGATCATTTGATGTTGCCGGAACTTCGCAGATCTGGTCCCAACCTCGTTGATCGCTATCCGGAAAGGGTGTTGGCGCTGCTGCACGCTGTGCTTCCAGACAGTGCCGCTGCGTGGCCTTACGGAATTGAGGGAACGATCGAACGCATCGGAAATGCGGATAAGAAGCTGCTGACAGATGACCGCCTTATCGCACTACAGCGCCGATGGGATGCGAGGTGATACCCGACGAAGTCCGGCCTCAAACAACGATTTGGTGCCTGCAGCATAGTCGTTGGTGTCCGCGATCACGCGGTCAGCCGCGCCCCGCGCAGCACGAGCTGTGGTCGAGGCGGCCGCGATGATCTGCTCTTCCAAGAAGCGGCTGCGCTTGATGAACCGGTCCTCTCAAAGGACCAGAACGAACTTCAAATCGGATTAGAGATGAGGGGCAACGTTAGAGCGCCACAGCCGCGGCGCGTCCGACACGTTTCGAACGTGTGACCTTTGCCTTCGGAGAACTGCGCGCGATCCAAAATCCCGCATTGCCGAAGCAGTTGGGATCGGCTATCCAGCCTGCACGGTTAGCGCCCGTAGCTCAGCTGGATAGAGCGTTGCCCTCCGAAGGCAAAGGTCACACGTTCGAATCGTGTCGGGCGCGCCAATAAAATCAACAACCTAGGAGCTTCCCGCCTCTCCAGCGAAACGCCGCAGGAAGCATATAGGAAGCAAGCGGCGGCAAATTCCCTCCGCAAAAAATTACGAATTTTTAGCTGCCCTCTCTGATGTGGCTCGGTCGGGGAAGCCCCGCTCGCTAAGAGCCGGTCTGCGAATGATGGGCACGCACCACGGAACGACTCTCTACGCCGTGGCACTTCTCCAACCCCTTTGCCCATCATTTCCACATCGACGGCGAGCTGCGCTCCGGTCTGTTTTGATCGGCTGCGGCTGTCGCCTTGCCGATCGCGAGGGGAAGCCAAGGGGCCTTGCCCCTTTCTCCCCTCAAGTGCCGCCTGCGCATGGCAGGGCCGCGCACTCTCAGGACGGCCCATAGTCCTCACCGTCTCGACCTTTCCCATCCGCCCCGCTCGCTGCGCGGCCCGGCCACGCTCGCCGGCATTTGTCCCCTCCCATCCTTGCGCGCTCGCGCGCCCCCGGAAGGCATGCCGAGGGGCATGCCTTCGGCATTTACGGAGAAAGGATCGGAACAATGGCTAGGACATCGAGGAAAGTGAATCCTGCCACGGTCGAGGCCGTGGATGTGATAGCGGATGTGGAAATCCGCAACGTAGCGGAAACGGCCGGTGCGGTTAGCGCGCTGCCCGCGCCGGAGGCGGTGGATCCCACCCTTGCGGCGGCGAGCGGCGAGACGGTTTTCATTCCGCTCAACAAGCTCAAGAAGTCGCCGCGCAATGCGAGGAAGACCCCGCACAGCGAAGCGACCATCGAGGCGCTGGCGGCCAGCATCGCCGCCAAGGGGCTGCTGCAAAACCTCATCGTGGAGCCCGAGATTGACGCGACCGGCGAGCCAACCGGCAGTTATTTCGTCACGGTCGGGGAAGGCCGCAGGTTGGCGCAGCTTCTGCGCGCCAAGCTCAAGGAGATCGGGAAGACCGAGCCGCTGCGCTGCGTCATCGACACGGCGAACGATCCCCACGAAATCAGCCTCGACGAGAACGTCACTCGCGAGGCGATGCACCCGGCCGACCAGTTCGAGGCGTTCCGCGAGCTTGCTGAACATCGCGGATGGGGAGCCGAGGACATCGCCGCTCGCTTCGGCGTCACCGCGCATGTCGTGCGCCAGCGCCTGCGCCTTGGCGCTGTCAGCCCCAAGCTGATGCAGGTTTACCGCGACGGCGGCCTGACGCTGGACCAGTTGCAGGCATTCGCGATCACCGAAGATCACGCCCGGCAGGAGCATGTTTTCGCGAAGCTCTCCTATAACCGTGAGCCGTGGATCATCCGCCGTGACCTGACGAAAACCAATGTCCCGGCGACGGATCGGCGCGCGATCTTCGTCGGCGCGGAAGCCTATGCCGAGGCGGGCGGCAGCATCATCCGCGATCTGTTCGCCGAGGATCGCGGCGGTTTCTATGAGGATACCGCGCTTCTGGACAGGCTCGCCATCGCGAAGCTGGAAGGCATCGCCGCCGAGGTTCAGGCGGAAGGCTGGAAGTGGGTTTCCGCCCATATCGACTTCCCCCATGCTCACGGCCTGCGCCGCGCCTATCCGCAGCCGGTCGACCTGTCCGAGGAAGACGAAGCTGCCTATGCCACCGCGCAGGAGGAATATAACCGCCTGTCGGATGAATGGGACGGCGTTGAAGAACTTCCCGACCATGTGGATGCGCGGTTCGGGGAGCTTGAGGCGGAGATGGAGCGCATCGACGCGCTGCGCCACGCCTACGCCCCGGACGCCATCGCACGCGGCGGCGTTTTCGTCGTGCTCTCCCATGAAGGCAAAGCCCGGATCGAGAGCGGTTTCATCCGCCCCAAGGACGAGGCCCCGGAACCGGAGGAACCCGCAGCGGGCGGGGACGGCAGCACCGTCATCGACGGTGTGCGCGTCAACGGCGACGGCGAGGTGATCGCAGATGACGAGCATGACGAGGACGGGAACCATGTTTCCGAACTCGAGCCGGATAGCGAGGAGGCAGAGGAAGAGGGCAAGCCGCTGTCCGATCTGCTCATTCGCGACCTGACGGCTCACCACACGCTCGGCCTTCGCCTTGCGCTTGGCGAGCAGCCGGACATGGCCTTGATCGCCGTCACCCATGCGCTCGCCGCGCAAACCTTCTATCGCGGCGTTGATGCCCACTGCCTCGAAATCCGGCCGAGCAGTCCGCACCTTGGCGGACACGCGGACGGCATCGAGGACACTGCCCCGGCGAAGGCGCTGGCGGATCGCCATTCCGGATGGGCGTCCGACATGCCGCGCGATGTGGCCCATCTTTGGGGCTTCATCGCCGGGCTGGATCAGGCCAGCGTCATGGCGCTGTTCGCACATTGCGCTTCGCTCACCGTCAATACGGTGAAGCAGCCTTGGGAACGCAAGCCTCGTGCCCACGAGACGGCGGACAGGCTGGCGACGGCGGTTGCGCTCGACATGACAGCGCATTGGACGCCCACGGCGAGGACCTATCTCGGCCGCGTGACCAAGGCTCATATCGTCGCCGCCGTGCGCGAGGCGCTTGGGGACGAGGCAGCGGATCGGATCGCTGGCATGAAGAAGCAGGCCATGGCGGAAGCCGCCGAGCAACTTCTCGCTGGAACCGGCTGGCTCCCGCCGCTGCTACGCACCGAGCGGCCGGCATGGCTGGACGCGCCACCAGAGCCTGACGCCGACGCGATCACGGATGCGCCGTACGCTCCAAAGAATGCCGGCACAAGCGAGGACGGAGCGGCCTTCCAGCACGCCGCCGAGTGAAGCGCCATGGCCGGAGCCGCCCCACGCGGTTCCGGCCAACCTCCCGACAGCAGTGAGAGTTTTGCGGCCGCGCCGAACCGGCGCGGCCGGAGACCTCGACCGCACAACACCAGGAACCCCATCATGAAAAGCCATATCGAGCAGCGGGCCGCTCTGGCTCGCATGGAGGCGGCGCGCGTCGAGACCGAGCGCCACCTTGCCATCATTGAACGGCAGATCGCCGGCCGCGCCGAGCGCGTCACGACCAGCCTGCATGCCAGGACCTGCCATGTCGGGCGCTCTTCCTCGCGATGGAGCCGCGCCGACGAGCGACGCTATCAGGAATCGCTCGCCGCCCTGCGCTTCGAGCGACGCGGCGAGATCGACGCGCTCGCCCGCAAGCTGGCGCGGCAGGTCCGCGCTATCGCAGCCCTCCGCCTTCGCCACGGGCTTGACCCGGTAGCGGAGGAACTGGCGTCATGACGCGACAATTTCCCCGCAACGAGCCTCTGATCCCCGATGCTCCGCGCGACCGCCTGATCGAGAACGGCCGCATAGGGGAGGAACACTGCGACTTCGATCCGTTCCCCATCGTTAAGCTGTTTACGCCCGACGCTGGAGCAACGTGGCTCTTCACCGAAGCCTTTCCCGAAGAGGGTGATCTGCGACTGTTCGGCCTCTGCGACCTCGGCCTTGGCAGTCCCGAACTCGGCTACGCCGTGCTCTCCGAGATCGAGGCGGCCGGCGGCAAGCTCGGCCTGCCGATCGAGCGCGACCTCTATTTCAAGGCCGAGCACTGCCTCAGACCCCGACTCGAAAAGAAGTCAGCGATATCCATACCTTGCCAGCCGTCGCGTGATGCGTCTCCTAGCATCGTGCTTCGGCCATGGCTGTCTCCGTTCACAAGCGGCAAAGCCGAGAGGTTACGCCTGCTGGGGAGACCTGCAATGAGGGTTTTCCCTCACCCGCGCAGGTGCTGAGTTCAAGGCTGGAGTCGACCCGTTTTTGTGGCTGAGTGGATCAAACCCGTGCCGCATGTTCGACAGAGATCGCGAACATTCAACGCCTAGGGTCCTATAGACTGGTGAACGTCGGATGGTGCCCGGCCGCCGGAGCCCGGATCTTGCCGATCGTGATCGAATGCGCTCCGGCGGCCACCGGATCTGGAATCAGCCAGCTGCCAAAGCTCGGTCGAGGACCTCGACGAAACGCCCGACATGCTCGGCCTTGAAAGCGAGCGGTGGCCGGATCTTGAGAATGTTCGCGGCCTTGCCGCAGGTTCCGACCAGCACGCCGTTCCGGCGCAGCTCGTTGACCAGACGGCCAGCCCCATCCGTCCATGGCGCCTTGGTCTCCCGATCGGCCACGAGTTCGACGCCGAGATAGAGACCGCTACCACGCACGTTGCCGATGCAGTCGTGGACAGTAGCCAGCTTGCACAGCTCGGCCTGCAGATGAGCACCGACGCGCGCAGCCGACGCCAGCAAACCCTCGTCTTCGATCACGTCGAGAACGGCCATCCCTACGGCGGCGGAGACAGTGTTGCCGCCGAAAGTGTTAAAGTAGCGGCGCTTCTGCCCGAAAGCGGCGACAAGGTCGGATTTGACGATCATTCCGCCGATCGGATGACCGGCGCCCATCGGCTTGCCGAGCGTGACGATGTCGGGAACGAGACCGGCCTCGCGCTCGAAGCTCCACCATGAGCCCATCCGCCCGAAACCTCCCTGGACCTCGTCGGCAATGAACAGGCCATCCGCCGCCCGGATGGCGTCGGCGCCAGCTGTCAGCACACCCGGGGCCGCGAATATCCCGTCGCTGGCGAAGGTCGTGTCGACGATCAGCGCAGCCGGAGCGTGGCCCGCCGCGCGCAGGCTCCCGGCCGCCTCGCTGACATCGGCGGCGAAGCGTGCGGCGAGATCGGTACCCTTCGCGGCGCGGTAACTGTCCGGCGCACGGATCGTGCGGACATGCGGGCCGATCGGCTGCAGCGAAGGCGAGATGTCGGCCAGCGCCACCGTGACGCCGTGATACGCGTTTTCCGTGACGATCAGGCCGCAGCTACCCGTTACCTCGAAAGCGATCCTGAGCGCGAGATCGTTGGCCTCGCTGCCGGTGCAGGTAAACATCGCCGTGTCGAGCGCGTCTGGAAACGTCCCCACCAGCCGCTCGGCATAGGCGACGATGTCGTCCTGGACGTAGCGGGTATGTGTGTTGAGGATCGCCGCCTGCCCGGCCAGCGCGGCGACGACGGCGGGGTGACAATGCCCGACCGACGGCACGTTGTTATAGCAGTCGAGATAGGCCTGCCCCTCGGCATCATAGAGCCAGACGCCCTCGCCCCGCACCGGCAGCAGTGGCTCCTCGTAGAAATGCCGGTAGGCCGGACCGAGCACCGCGCGGCGCCGGTCCATCAGGACGGTTGTGGCAGCGAGGTCGGTCATCGCGAGAGCTCCGGAAGGCATGTCAAAACGAGTGGGGACAAGGCAAAAGCTTCAGGAAGCCAGGCATTCGAGAAGCCTGCGCGCCAGCTCGGGCGGGACCTGATCGTCCCTGATGAAGGCATAGAGCCCCGGCCGCGCCAGCCGCGGCTTGTCGAACAGGGTGACAAGCCGTCCCGCCAGCACCTCTCGCTCGACGACCGACCAGGGCAGGATGGCGATCCCCATGCGATTGATCGCAGCCTGCATGCACAGGAATAGGTGATCGAAGATCGGACCCGGCAGGCGCTCGGGAGTCTCCTGCCCAGTGAGCCGCAGCCAGTCGGCCCAGTCGGAACGGCCATCGGTCGTATGTAGCAGCGTATAGCCGAGGCAGTCCATCGGCTGCTGGATCGGCCGGGAGGCAGGAAAGTCGGGCGCTGCGACGGGCAGACAGAAATCGTCCTTGAAACGAACCGCGGAGAAGCCCGCCAGCTCGGCGGGTCGGGTCCCGATGATAACGTTCTGCAGCCGCATTTCAGGATCGCCGCCATTGCGGCTTGCCGTCGAGACGCGGATATCGGTATCGGCCAGCGCAGCGGACAGCTGCGCCATGCGCGGGATCAGCCAGTGCATAGCCAGCGACGGACTGGTGGCGATGACGAGGCTCTCCCCAACCTCCACCGCGCGCAGCTGCGCCGTCGCGATCGCGATCGCTTCGAGGCTTTCATGGACCGCCTCGTGATAGCGGCGTGCTGCCGGCGTCAGGGTGACGCCGCGCGCCTCGCGCCAGAATAGCGGCTTGCCGATGAAATCCTCGAGTATGCGGATCTGCTGGCTGACCGCGCCGGGCGTGAGGTGCAGCTCCTCGGCCGCCGCCGTGAAGCTGCCGCTGCGCGCGGCCACCTCGAAGACGCGCAGCGCCTTCAGGGGCGGGAGGCGTTTGCCGGTCATGCGCAGCCGGGCCTCGGCATGGCGACGTTCCTCGAGCGCGTGAAATCAGGGGGAGAAATGGCCTTACTGTTTCACGATCTCGTTCCACAGGCGGATGACCGACTCGTAGTCCTTCGCGGCCTCCTCCTGGTCGAATTCGATGGTCTTCATGTCCTTGAGCTCGGGCAGGCCTGCCAGCTTCGAGACCTCGATGTCGGAGCGCAGAGGCCGGTAGAGGCGCTTCTTCAGCAGTTCTTCCTGCGCCGCCTTGCTGAAGAGCTGGTCGTAGAGCGCCCTAGCCGCAGCGGGATTTTTGGCGCCCTTGATGATCGCCATGCCCTCGGGCGAGAGGATAGCGCCTTCGGTCGGGTAGAACAGCTTGATCTCCTTCTGACCGCCATTGACATATTCCTGCGCGGCGTATTCCAGCGTGAAGCCGGCGACGTACTCGCCTGCCGCCACGCCCTTGTAGGTCGTCGCTGAGGTGCCGGTGATCACGGCGTTGTTGGCGAGCTTGGCGAGGCCTTCCCTGCCGAGTTTCTTGTAGAGGCCGTAGACGATGGCATAGGCGACCGAGCTCTTCGCCGGATCCGTGAGGGCGAACTTGCCCTTCCACTGCGGGCCCATCAGGTCGGACCAGGTCTTCGGAGCCGGCAGGCCCCGCAGCCGCCGCTCGTTCACCATGATGACCATGACGTTGACATGGGTGCCGATCCAGAGATCGCCCGGGCCGTGGAACTGCGCGGCGACCTTGTCGCCTTCCTTAGGCTTGTAAGGCTCGAAATAGTCCTTGTAGGCGCCAAGCGTTCCGAAGCCGCCGGTCCAGAAGACATCGCCGTTCGGGTTCTGCGCTTCAGCCTGGATGCGGCGCATCAGCGTGCCGGTCGGCCCCGTGACGGTCTGGATACCGAGATCGGGGTCTCCGGCCTTGGCGGCATCGGTCGCCGTTTCGATCGCGCCGACATTGTTGGACGAGTACAGCACGACCTTCTGCGACTGTGCGCCAGCCGCCGAGGCAATCGTGACGAGGGCAGCCGCGAGGGCGCCCCGGAGTAGTTTGAAGTTCATATCCACCTCTTTTGTTTGCTGTTTCAACTTCTGGAAAACAGGTTCAGTCGGAACACCTTCACGGCGACAACGATCGGCAAGAGAATCAGCGCCATCAGCACGGCGCCATACGCGGAGGCCGTGCCGAGCCGGCCGCCGTCGACCTGTCGGAATATCTCGATCGGCATGGTCTCGAGCCCGCCGGTGTAGACGACGATCGACGCGGACAGCTCCGAGATCGTCGTGACCCAGATGAGGATCGCGGCTGAAGCGATCGAGCCGCTCATTGCCGGCAATATGATCTTGACGAAGGTCTTGAGCGGCGAGACGCCGAGGCTGATCGAGGCTTCCTCGATCGAAACGGGAATGTTGAACAGCGTCGACGACGCGTTGCGGATACCAAAGGGCAGCTTTCGAACGGTGTAGCAGAGCACCATGATCGCAGCGGTACCGCTGAGCACGATGGCGCCGGAATTGAAGGTCTGCATCAGCGCGATGCCCAGCACCGTGCCGGAGATGGTCAGCGGGATAACCGTGATATAGTCGAGCATCTTCGTCAGGACGCTCTTCTGCCGGATGATAAGATAGCTGACGACGACTGCGATCACGACGCTGACCAGCGTCGCCATCGAAGCGAATTTCAGCGAGTTCCAGACCGGCTCGGGCGCGCGCCGCAGCACGTGGAAGAGATTGTCGAGCGACCACTGGCCCCATTTCATCACCGGACCGCTGGTCTCCGTGAAGGCGCCGACGACGACCACGATCAGGGGCAGCATCGAGAGTGCGACGATCAGACCCATGAAGCCGGTGAAGAGAAGCGCCGCCCAGGAGCGAACCGGCTCGGCCGCAGGCGCACGCCCCTGTGTCATGGTGTAGCTCTTGCGCGCGATCACCTGTCGCTGGACGAAGAGCGCGAAGGCGACGACGGCTATCGAGACCACCGACATGGCGCTCTGCGCCGCGGGGTTGCCGCCCATTTCGCTCAGGAAGGCATTGTAGGTCATCACCGACAGCAGCGGCACGCGACTACCGAGCAGGATCGCCAGCGAGAAATTGCCGATGACCAGCGTGAACACGAGCAGCGCATTGACGATGATCGCCGGCATGATCACCGGCAGCAGCACCCTGAGTTTGGTCTTCAGCGGAGCAGTCCCGAGGCTCAGTCCCGCCTCCTCAAGCTGGCCGTCGAAGCCGCGCAGCGCCCCCAGCGTGCCGAGATAGATGTAGATGTAATAGACCAGCGTCATCGAGAAGATCATGCCGGTCCAGCCGTAGAAGGAAGGCATCTCGATATCGAGTTCGTAAAGCGCGTTGGTCAGGAGCCCGTTGTTACCGAAGATCAGCAGCCAGGACTGGCCGACGATGATCTCCGGGATGACGATGACCAGGATTGGCAGGAGCGAAACGGTGCTCTTGAACGGGAAGTCGTAGCGCGCGACCATGTAGGCGAAGGGCACGCCGATGAGCGTCGCGAAGACGGTGACGCTGCCGCCGAGCAGGAGGCTGTTCACGAAGGCGCGGCGATAAGAACCGTCCGCCGCCAGGTTCACGAAATTGATCAGCGAGAAATTGCCGGCATTGTCCCGGACGCTGCTGATGAAGATCGAGGCCAGCGGATAGACGAGGAAGAAGGCGAAAAGCGCGAGGCAGGACAGCGTCAGCGCGCCCCAGGGCCAGAGCTTGAAACCGAGCTTCATGGCACCCGCCGTCAGGCCGAGACGACGCGGCTGCTGGCGGGAACCAGCACCTGCACCCGGTCGCCCGGCTGGAACTCGGCGACCATGTTGCCGGCATGCAGTTCCACTCGCAGCTCGCGCTCGTCTTCCAGCCTGATGTTGTAGGCTGTCTTGAAACCGAGATATTGCCGACGAAGCACGGTTCCCGGCAGCGCATTGGGCACCAGCGGCGAAGGCAGCATCAGCGAGAGTTCCTCCGGCCGCGCGATCAGGTGACCTGCCCCGTTCAGGGTGCCGTCGCCGCTGACACCCTCGAAGCGCCGCTCGCCCACCCGGTAGAAGACGCCCCCGCCCTCCGCCTTTGCCTCGACCGCGACCGGCACGACGTTGGCCGAGCCGATGAAGTCCGCGACATAGCTGTTTGCCGGCTTGCCGTAGAGCCCTTCCGGGGTGCCGATCTGGGCCACCTTGCCGTGATGCAGCACGGCGATATGGTCCGACATCGCCAAAGCTTCCTCCTGGTCATGGGTGACGAAGACCGTGGTGATCTTCGCCTCGCGCACGAGATCGAGGATCACGTTGCGCATGTAGATGCGCATCTTGGCGTCGAGATTGGACAGCGGTTCATCCATCAGCAGCACGCGCGGGCGGATGACCAACGCACGCGCCAGAGCGACGCGCTGGCGCTGGCCGCCGCTCATCTGAGCCGGAAAGCGACCGCCGAGATCGGCGAGCCCGACCTTGTACAGGGCATCCGCGACACGATCCCTGATCTCGGCTCGGGCGACGCCGCGGGCCTCGAGCCCATAGGCGATGTTCTGATGCGCGGTCTTGTCGGGGAAGAGCGCGTAGTCCTGAAAGACCATGCCGATGTCGCGCTTGTGCGGCGGGGCATGGGTAACGTCGTCGGCGTCGAACAAGATGCGTCCGCCATCGGGGACGTTGAAACCGGCGATACAGCGCAGCAACGTGGTCTTGCCGCAGCCGCTGGGGCCGAGAAGCGTGAAGAAGGAGCCGTCGGGTATCGTCAGTGACAGACTCTCAAGAACGACATGGCCTCCGAAATGCTTTTTAACTCGATCGATAGTGATCGACGCCATCGCTGCTCTCTCCCGCTCGAAAGGATGATAGTGCCGCGCACAAATCGCCAACCAGCGAAATAATCTGACGGCTCCTGTTAGGATTTCTGCGGCTTCGGACCTCATCGGTGTCGCTACGCGGACATGTACCAAGAGATGGGCCTCGGTAAGATCGGTCACCACCTGTCCTGCAACCGGGACTACGGCTTCATCGAGAGGTACGATCCCCACGCGACGCTGACCCGCACGATGACCCTGATGGGCGGGGGATCCTGCTGCTATTTCCGGTACGCGAAACGCGTGGCCGAGGGGACGACGGATGTCGAGGTTGGCTAGCCTGGGCGGCACTATGGCGGCCTGAAAGGCAGTAGCCATGATCATGTTCGATCAACAAAAGGCAAACGCGCGCGGACCTCGTGTCGGAACGTGACTGCCGGATTGGTTTCTCTGGAAGTCGTCCACAATCGTTCAAACGCTCTTGCAAATGCTTTGGGAGGCGCTCAAGCTAAATCAAGCGTTAGATCGGGGGCGGCTTTCAGCACGTATGCCACGATCGCCCGCTGCGCCGGCATGATCATCACCTGAGACCTTGTCCGGCACGGCGCGATGATCGCCGCGCCGGACCGCAAATAATACCCGCCCGGTTTCTGGAAACCCGATTTCCCGGCTTTCAGGAAACTGTGACGATGCCTGCCATGATTGCCACAACCTGACCGGCCGCATCGGCAAGCGGCAGATAGAGCCGGGCGATGCGCGTCGCGCCGCCCGCAAGCTCGACCTGATCTTCCAGCATCAGCGTGCGCCCCGTCGCAAAGACGACCGCCACTTCATTCTCCGCATCCTCGCTCATCGGCGTCAGCCGTCCGACCGGCTCGCCAGCCAGCGCGCATCCATATAGCCGGTCGACAAGCTCGCCGCTGCGCCCGATTCTCGGCACCTCACCGGATTCGGTCGGGCATCGGATCTCCACGATCACATCATCCAGATCGGCCAGCCGCCCTGCGATGTTCTCGGCAGGCGGCATGGCCGCGCCATCCCTGCTCGCCAGCCAGATACGATAGAGCCGGCCGAGCGCCGGATGACGGTCGGCTATCAGTCGAGAATCCATGCAGGCTCTCACCGTGTCACGGTCAACCAGATTTTCTGGTTATCTGTATTTCGGTTTAATTGGTCTGCCGGTTTCGTCAATGGCCGGCAGCGCCTATGCAGAAAACCCTTCGGTCGCCTCGGCATATGCGTCTCGTCCAGCTCATCGTCGACAAGCGACGGGAAGCCGGCATGAGCCAAGCCGGCCTTGCCGAAGCGCTCGACCGATACCAGTCCGTTGTGGCTGCCATCGAATCCGGCGGGCGACGCCTCGATGTCGTCGAATTCCTTGAGCTTGCCGAGGTGATCGGCTTCGATCCCCACGAAGTCCTCCGCAGCGTGGCGGAAATTTCTCAGTCCCACAAAGCAACATCCAAGCCGTAATAGTCAAACTCCATGGCGGTCTGGGATTGCCGGCATCGACATAGTGTTTCGGGCGTCGCCCTTCGGGCCGGGCTCTACTCGCGGCCAGCCGCTCCCCGAACCGGCGAAGCCGTCTCGGCCTTCGGTCACGATCCCTGACGCTAGGGGCGGTGGCGGGCATTCCCATGGAAATCCCCACCTTGCGGCGGACCTCTCCCTGGGGCCGGAGCCAGCCGGCCACGCGGCGACCAGATCAGGGCGAACTCGGCGTCGGCATCGCCCTCGACCAGGCTCGCACAGATCGGAATGTGGTGGAAAATGATGGGCCGTCGAGCCTGACGGAGAGATAGGCGCGGCCCTCACGGGAGCGGTGCCATTCGTCCGACGCCGCCCCGAACCCGATGGAGCCAACGAAGACGGGCCGGCTGCAAGCCCCTTTTCGTTGTCGCCTTCAGCGGGGAATGGCGAGCGGCCCGCCTTGACGTTGAGGGTGAGGGTCTTGACCACACCCCTCGGAGAATCCCTTCACGGTGGTGGTAAAAGCGTGGTCCCGATGGCGGCCATTGCAGCGGCTCCTTCCGTTTGCCCGAGTCAGGCCACGCCCATCACGTCCTCGATCGGTGTGGGTCTGACCGAAGACCAGCGACGCTGAAGCATCGCATCGATCTTGAACCCACAACGCCCGCCTGCGGCTTTTTTCCGCCGCCGGCCAGGGCCGGCTTTGCATCGCCACACAAAAAAGTCCTCGCCGGGCATTGCAGGCCGATCGTCCCCGGTCGGGCGACCCCCATCGAGGGCGCGATGGGCGCGACCCGATCAGCATAAGGAACCACCGCAATGGCCACCATCGGTACTTTCTCCACCACCGCGAAGGGCTTCAAGGGCGCGGTCAAGACCCTCACCCTCAACGTCAAGGCGGTCGAGTTCATCCCCGCCGAAGGCGACAATGAAAAGGGGCCTGACTTCCGCGTCTTCGCCGGAGCCACCGAGTTCGGAGCGGCGTGGAAGAAGACCTCCCGCGAGGGCCGCGCCTATCTCTCCGTCAAACTCGACGACCCGTCTTTCGCCCATCCGATCTATGCGAGCCTGGTCGAGACCGATGCCGACGCCGAGTTCGCCCTGATTTGGTCGCGCCGCGCCGCCGACTGACCCCGGTCCCACGGGGAGCCCCGCCGCAAGGCGGGGCTTCACCATGCTCGTGCCCGCCGCCGCCCGAAGATGATGCGGTGAGCTGTGCTCCGGCTGTTCTGATCGGCTGCGGCCAGAGCCTTGCCGATCACGGAGCAGGATCATCAACGCTTCTTCGCCGTCTCGTAGACCTCGGAGCGCTCGCGCTTCCCGACGGCAATCACGACCACCGTGACCCGTTCGTCCTCGACCCGGTAGACCAGCCGATAGCCGGCGGCACGCAGCTTGATCTTGTAATGATCGGACAGTCCGCGCAGGGCATCGGGCGGTACGCGAGGGTGTTCCAGTCGCTCAGCCAGCTTCCTCTTAAACTGCTCGCGCAGGGTCGCAACGAGCTTGTCCCATTCCTTCCGCGCCGACGGCAGGAACTCCAGCCTAAAGGTCATCGAGGCTGACCGGCACGCCCTTCTCGCCGGCCCGCGCCTTCGCGATCTCGACAAGCGCCTGATCGTCGAGCGCGTCCATCATCGCTTCATAGGTATCGGCCGGGACCATATAGGCCATAACCCGATTATGGTTCAGGATCGCGACCGCGCTTCCCCGCGCGCCATCTACGATGGCGGTCGGGTTCTTCTTCAGGTCGGAGACGCTCACGGCGATCTCGGCTTCGACACGCTGCATGGTTTTCCCCTCGAAAAAAAGGCTCGAAAATCAGGTCAAATTTCAGAGCCAAGTTACGATCTATATAATTCGCCTCCGTAAGCCGCGCCAGAGGTGTCGAGAGGCGCGGGCTGGCCGCATTCATCCGCAGCGACGTCGTCTCGGCACGGCGAAAATGATCAATCAAGACCAACCTGCCTGCGAGATTACGTCCCAGTCTCACCGCGCCGGCGCGGTCCAGTCCCGGCGCCGGGCATCGTCCCGCCAAGGGCGATCAAGCGCTTGCCAGTCTCGACGTGCAGAAGGGTTTCGAGCGCTTGCCGGACGATGGCGTTGATTTCCCTGATGCCGGTCAACGACCGGGCCTTCTCCATCAGCCTGTCGTCGATGTTGATGGTGGAACGCATAGGCTTGTTCCTTATGTTGCGTCAGAAGGGCAGCCTCTGATGCCGATTTCAACGCCACCATAGCCATGCGGGAGCGACGAGTGGCACTGCGCGACCTGTTGCATTGAAGCCGCTTGGCCTCCCGAAGCAGGGCTTCGCCCCTACTGCCCGAAGATGATGCGGCGAGCTACGCTCTGGTTGTTCTGATCGGCTGCGGCTGAAGCCTTGCCGATCGCGAGGGGAAGCCAGGGGCCTTGCCCCTTTCTCCCCTCAAATGCCGCCTGCGCGATGGCAGGGCCGTCGGCTCGCAGGACGGCCGAAGATCGTCATCCTGCCGACCATCGTCACACCGTCCCGCTCGGCCCGGCAGCCCGGCCATGCTCGTCGGCATTTGTCCCCTCCCATCCCTGCGCGCTCACGCGCCCCCGGAAGGCATGTCGGGGGACATGCCTTCGGCAGTTCAGGGAAAGGATCAGGACCATGAACGTCATCAGCAGCAGCCAGCACAGCCAGCCGGTCAACAAGGGTTTTCGCGTCGACATCTCGCGCGGCGAGAATATCGGGCGGGTTTCGTCGGAATGGTTCTCGCGCCCGGACGATGAGCGCTATTTGTCGCTCACCGAGCTATATGACGCCGTGAAGGTGCGCGCGGATCGGGCGAAGGCCCGCACCGTGGAAAGCGCCGCCGTGCGCGTCGAGGCGAGCCGGGAGAACGCGGAGCGGCTTTCGCTTATCGTCCCCGGACAGGATGCCCCCATCGCCCCCACGCATTGGAGCTTCGGACAGTTGTGCAGCCTTGTCGGCGCACCCGCGACCTATCTGCGTCAGCTTCCCGCGCCGCTGGCCGGCATCAACCTACAGCACGGCTTGCTGTCGCACCGCGCCGAGCTTGTGAAGACGCTGGAAACGGATGACGGCCGCATCGAGCTTCGCGCCGTGACCGGCCCGGATTATGGCCGCATCTGGGACCATGAGCTTGTCGCCGCCGTCATGCGGATCGCCGGCAACGGCATCGGCGATACCATGTGGAAGGTGCCCGGCGTGCTGGACTGGGCGACCATGACGCACAATCCCTTCGTGGACGTGACCAAGGACACCACCACGCTTTACGCCAGCGACCGCGACGTTTTCCTCTTCCTCGTGGACGATACGCACCCCATTGAGGCCGGGCGCCTGCCGAATGGCGACCCCGACCTTTATTTCCGAGGTTTCTATTGCTGGAATAGCGAAGTCGGATCAAAGACCCTCGGCATCGCCTCTTTCTATCTCCGGGCGGTTTGCATGAATCGCCACCTTTGGGGCGTGGAAGGCTTCGAGGAAATCAACATCCGGCACAGCAAGTTTGCGGCGCAGCGTTTCGCTCATGAGGCGGCCCCGGCGCTGACCAGCTTCGCCCATTCCTCGCCTGCGCCCTTCGTTGCCGGCATCCGGGCCGCTCGCGAGCGCATCGTCGCCCGCACCGATGAGGACCGCGAAACCTTCCTGCGAAAGCGCGGATTCAGCAAGGCCGAGACCAGCAAGATCATCGAGACTGTCTTGCAGGAGGAAGGCCGCCCGCCGGAAAGCATCTTCGATTTCGTCGCTGGCATGACCGCTCATGCCCGCACCAAGGCGCACCAGGACAACCGCCTCGAATTGGAGGCGAAGGCTAAGACCTTGCTGGAGAAGGCCGCATAATCGCCAAAGCCGCGCAGCCGGAAATCCGGTTGCGCGGCTCTCCGCTTTTCAGGTTTTCCGGTTCCCCGAGTTTTCTGCCGATCCGGCGGCGCGGCCATCACCGAAACACGGCCGCCGCTCGCCGGGCTGCGCCCGGCTCGCGATTCCACGGCCCAGTCATGGCTAAACCCAACAAATTCTTGGGTAATCCGCCAAATTTTGTGATTTCAGCCTCTCGCCCCGCGGGGGCAGACTGGTTCTTTGCGCAAGCAAGTGGATCACATCGAGCGGAGGAAACATGCCCGGAGCTCAAGCCTGGCTGGCGAACGCCGCCTACCTCTACACCCTTCTTCTCGATCGTCCCGCCATCGCCTGGGAGCACCTGCGGCGCAATCCCGGCTATCGCGACGACTGGCTTCGCTTCGGTTTCCGCCAGCGAAAATCAACGGCGACGCAGGCGCAAGCATGGGGGCTGCGATTTCTTCGAGAACCCTGAATACGACGCCCGCGACGCTCTGCCGAGCTGGCGACCCAGCCCCGACATCGCTCTATCCGTCCTGCCCGACGAAGACCCCGAGGCCGGGGCACCGATCTTCGATCTCTGGGCCTTTGCTGGCCACAAGGCGATTTGCCACGACGGCAGCCGCCTCGCATTGAAGCTCACACGGCACGGGCGATCGTATCGAGTCCAGATCGCCGGGACGCTGGTAGCAGGCGATCCCTTCACCTTCGCGATCGCGCCGGACGAGCGGGCCGAAGCTCGCCTGCATGAGGCGACGCAGATGCTCGCAGCGATCTCAGGCCACCAGCCCGGCTTTGTCGGCGCACGCCGCTCGGCCGAGCCAATCATCGCCATGCAATCCTTGCAGGCACTCGATGGTCATCTCGCCGGGGCCAGCGAGCGCGAAATCGCCATCACGCTTTTCGGCGAGCACGTCGTGATAGAGAAATGGCACAGCGATAGCGAGCTGCGCGCCAGAGTCCGCTATCTCATTCGGCGCGGCCGCACCATCATGAACGGCGGCTATCGTCGGATGCTCTGGGGCAAGGCCGCGCGCCGAGCCAGTGAGTTTCCGATCCCTGCCACCCTGTCAGCAGGGAGAAAGTCGGCCCACCAGGATTCTCCATCCGCAGCAGGATAGGCTTTGCCCAAGCTGCCTCCGAACCGCTGGACCGAGCCCCGCTCGGCCAGTGTGAGACGGAGGCCGCTTCGTGGATCATCTCGAATCCAGACCCGCCAGCCGCTACCTCACCAATGAGGAGGCGGCCGCCTATCTCAAGCTTTCGCCGCACACCCTCAACAAGAAGCGCGTCGTCGGCGGCGGTCCGAAATTCCGCAAGCTCGGCTCCCGCGTCGTCTACGCGATCGACGACCTCGAAAGCTGGATGGAGGCGCGTGCCTGCGACACCACCTCCGATCCCCGTTACGCCCAAGCTCGCTGATCGCCGATGCGACACATGGCGCACAGGCACGCTTCCGAGCGCAACCAACTCGAACTGTTCCGATCGCGCCCCGGCGACATGGCCCCTCGCGATGCGCAGGATATCATGGCCTGGCCATTCTTCTCCCTTGCCAAGTCGAAGCGCATCCAGCCGATACGGTTCGAGGCGGGCGACGTCGTAATCCATGTCGAGGCCCCTGCCGAGTTCGGCCTCGCCACGATCTGGGATGCCGACATCCTGATCTGGGCCGCGTCCCAGATCGTAGATGCGCGCGATCTCGGCCTGCGCACCTCGCGGCTGATGGCCACGACGCCCTATGAGATTCTGACATTCATCGGTCGCGGCACATCCGTGCGCGACTATCAGCGCCTCAAGGCCGCGCTCGACCGCTTGCAGGCCACCACGATCGCCACCTCGATCCGCCAGTCCACCGAGCGACGCCGGCACCGCTTCTCATGGATAAACGAGTGGAAGGAACGGGCCGACGAAAAGAGCCGGCCGCTCGGCGTCGAACTGATCGTGCCTGACTGGTTCTATCAGGGCGTCCTCGACAACGCCCTGATCCTGACCATCGACCGGGACTATTTCGACCTCACCGGCGGGATCGAACGCTGGCTCTATCGGCTGGTGCGCAAGCATGGCGGTAGCCAGCCCGGCGGCTGGAGCTTCGATTTCCGCCACCTCTACGCCAAGTCCGGAAGCCTCTCGCGCTTCTCAAACTTCGCCTGCGATCTCCGCGACATCGTGCGCCACCAGCCCTTGCCCGGCTACCGGCTGCGCATCGACCGGCTCGACGATGGGCGCGAGTTGCTCTTCTTCGCGCCGAGCGCGCCACGCCTGTCCGCTCTTTCAAGGGAGGCTGGGGAAAGGTTGTGAATCATCTCGTGCTATCAAAGGCATCCGGCCTCGTGCTATCGGAGGCATCGCACTCGTGCTATCAAAGGCACGAACAGGGTCTAACCATTTGCGACGCTTCGCAAATCGGCTCCCCTAACTTATCTAACAAAGAATCTAACTCTTCTTTTGGGATCGGCGGCGATGTGGAAAACATCGCCTTCGGGCTGCCGAGGGGCGCGGCATGATCGTCGCGCTCCTCAACCAGAAGGGCGGAGCCGGCAAGACCACGCTCGCCACCCACCTCGCCGGCGAGCTGGCATCTCAGGGGGTGCGTGTCGCCGTCATTGACGCCGATCCGCAGGGCTCGGCTCTCGACTGGTCGCAGCGCCGCGCCGAAAGCGGCCTGTCACGCCTGTTCGGCGTGATCGGCCTGCCGCGCGAGACCCTGCATCTCGAAATCCCCGACCTGGCGCGCAGTGTCGATCACGTCGTCATCGACGGGCCGCCGCGCGTCACCGCGCTCGCCCGCTCCGCGATCCTCGCCGCCGATCTCGTGCTGATCCCGGTCCAGCCCTCACCCTATGACGTCTGGGCCAGCGCCGAGATCGTGGCACTGATCGGCGAGGCGCGGCTATTCAAGCCGCAGCTCCGCGCGGCCTTCGTCGTCAACCGCCGCATCGCCGGCACCATCATCGGACGCGACGTGCGCGCCGCACTGCCCGAGGACCTGCCGGCGCTCGCGGCCGACATCGGCCAGCGCATCGTCTTCGCCGAGAGCGTCGCTACCGGCCGGCTGGCGTCCGAGCTGGAGCCCGGAGGGCCGGCGGCGCGGGAGATCGCCGCGCTCGCCGCCGAGATCATGGGAGGCGCCCCATGAGCGGCAAGCGCATCAGCTTCGGAGCCAAACCCGCGGCGCCGACCGCCGATGCCTGGGTGCAGCAGGGTGACGGCGCCGGGAAGGCTGCGCGGCCGGAGCCGCAAGCCACTGCGGCGAAGGCCGACATCTACACCGCCCGCCTCACCATCGACGTGACGCCGGACCTGCGCGCCCGCGTCAAGGTCGCGGCCTTCCGGCGCGGCATCACCGTCGCCGAGATGATCCGCGATCTGCTCGAGGCCCGCTTTGCCGACGACGGAGCCGACGCATGAGCACGCGCCGCTACACCAGCGCCATCACCACCTTCGAGCCCGGCCGCGTCAATGTCTGGCTGCGCTTCGCAAGGCCGGTGCGCAAGCGACGGCTCGACCGCCGCCGTGGCCTTGCGCTGTTTGCGCCCGAGAGCGTCTTTGCGCTTCTGCGGTGGGAGCGCGGGCCTTACGGCACCGCCATCTCGCACATCTATATCATGCGCGCCGTCGCGCCGGGCGAGACGTGCTGCATGTGGCCCTATGTGCATCCCGGCGCGGAAACGCTCCTGTTCGTCTCCGGCTGGCACAAGGTCGAGCGCGCCTTGCAGGCGATCGACGCCGTGGAAGCGCTCGGCCTCGATCCGGTTGACACCGCGCCGGATTACTGGCGGCACGTCCACAACCGTCTCTGGGTTCGCCAGCCGCCTCATCCCTATTCGGCCGAGCAGCATCGCGCCTGGCTGCGCCGCCGCGAGCTGCTGTCATGACGGTGCGCGGCCTCACCCTTGCCGTCATGGCCGGTGGCCTCCTGCTGATCGCCGCGCCGATCTGGTCGCGGCACGCACCGTGCTTCATCTGGAACGCATCCGCCAGCCTGCCACTCGGCCTTTATCGCGTCGAGTCGGCGGCCGGCATCGCCGTCACCGACATCGCCATCGTCATGCCGCCGGACGAGCTGGCGGCTTTCCTCGACGAGCGCCGATACCTGCCGCGCGGGCTGCCACTCCTGAAGCGCGTGCTCGCCCTCGGCGGCGAGACCGTGTGCCGCCATGGCCGCGACATCTTTGCCTACGGCACTCGCTATGGCGTTGCCCGCGAGCGCGACCGTAGCGGTCGGCCGCTGCCGGTCTGGCAGGGCTGCCGCACGCTCCGCGACGGCGAAGCGTTCTTCATGAACTGGGACGCGGCGGATTCCTTCGACGGCCGCTATGTCGGCCCGCTCCCTGTCACCACCATCGTCGGCCGCGCGGTTCCTGTCTGGACCCATGACGGCGCCGATCCGGCCTCCGCGGCCCCCGCGGGACCGGCATCCGCCGGGCCATGACGGCCCGGTTCATCGCCCATCACAGGAGGACGACATGCCCCAAATCGGAACCTTCACGAAGACCGCGGCCGGCTATGCCGGCCACGTCAGGACGCTCCTCCTGGATATGGAGCTCACCATCCGACCGGCCGAGAAATCCGACGATGAGAACACGCCGGATCACCGCATCTATACCACCGACGATCTTGAAGTCGGAGCCGCATGGAACCGCACCGGCAAGAGGGCTGGCGACTATCTCTCGGTAGCCATCGATGATCCGAGCTTCACACTGCCGATCCGTGCCGCGCTGTTCCAGTCGGAAGCCGACGACGAGGTCTGGAATCTCTTCTGGGGCCGGCACACAAAGCGTGACGAGAGAGGGTAAGGCGATGTCCGCGATGCCTCGATTCCGATCAATCATCATCCCTCTGATCGGTCGGATCGCGGATCATCCCTCCGACCCGATCGCCTTTCAGGCGGCCGTCGCGCGCAGCGCAGGTCAAGGGCGGCCGCGTTGCGGCCGGCGCAGCCTTGCCCTTGGCCGGGGTGAGCACGATGGCAGGCTGACGGCGTTCGGGCGGGGCGCTCCGCCGTCTCGGCGTTTCGCCTTTCCGCGCATCATGCCGGCATGTGTGGCCGGCATCATGATCGTGCTGTCCGGCGTCGCGGGCCGGGCCGAGCCCGCGTCCATACGGCCGCCCGACAGTGCGCCCTCCGAGCGTCATGACGTCGCCGATCCGTGGGCGGCTTCGATCACCGAAGCGTCACGCCGCTTCGATATCCCAGAGCACTGGATACGCGCCGTCATGCGCGTTGAAAGCAATGGCGACACACGCATCGTCTCGCCCAAGGGTGCGCTCGGCCTGATGCAGATCATGCCCGCGACCTGGGGCGAGCTGCGCGCGCGTCATCGGCTCGGCGATGATCCGTTCGATCCGCATGACAACATCATCGCCGGCACCGCCTATCTGCGCGAGATGCGCGACCGCTACGGCATGCCCGGCGCGCTCGCCGCCTACAATGCCGGGTCGGCGCGCTACGAGGAACACAAGCTCCTCGGCGTGCCGCTTCCAGGCGAGACGATCGCCTATCTCGGCAAGCTCGCGCCGATCTTCGGCAACGTCGCTCCGGGCCTCTTTGCGGGCTCCGGCACGCAGGCTGCCGGAGCGCCGGGAACATCGCTGTTCGCGATCGACGCCACAGCACGATCGCGTGCGTCGGCCTCAGCGACGAAGAGCCTGTTCGCCACCGACAAGCGGCGCGACAGGCAGGCAGAAGCAGCGGATGGCGAGAGCCCTGACGTGCAGACGGAGTGATCCGATGGCCATGGTGAAGCATCCGCACGGAGCGCCATGGGCGCAGGGCAAGATAAAAGCGGACGGCACGCGGCCGTCCGGAATGTCTTGTCTGCACGTCGGTTGGGGCGGCACGCGCCGGGTTGGCCCGCGTGCCGGTGCGCTGGTCAAACCCTTGATAGCACGACATCATTCGCGTGCTTCGTCGCATCGGCTTGTCCGGGCTTGCCGGGAGCACAGCCATGGCGGGGCGTGACGGCGACCGCTTCCGGCCGCGGGTCGCGCCGCCCAAATCGCGCGGCAGCGCGCGGGCTGCGAAGTTCACCAGCCGCGCGCTCAAGGCTGCGTCCAAGGCGGGGCCGGCTGGCGTCCGCGCACTCGGCAAACCGCCGTCGCGATCCGGCGCCCGCTTCGGCCGAGGCCATGTCGCGGCGAAACTCGCCGGCCAATCCCTGCGCGGCACGGCCCGCCGCGTCGTCATCAAGACCCGCCTAATGAATCTGGAGAAGGTCGGGGCGCGCGCGGTGGTCCAGCATCTGCGCTATATCGAGCGCGACGGCGTGACGAAGGACGGCAGCGAGGCCCGCGCCTACGGCGCCAACACGGACAAGGCCGATCTCGACGAATTCGAGCGGCGCGGCCGAGGGGACCGGCATCAGTTTAGGTTCATCGTCTCGCCGGAAGATGCCGCCGAGCTGGACGATCTGAAGAGTTTCACCCGCGCGCTCATGGCCCGCATGGCGGCCGATCTCGGGACCGGGCTCGATTGGGCGGCGGTTGATCACTGGAATACCGACAACCCGCATGTCCATATCGTCCTGCGCGGCCGCCAGCCGGGCGGGTCGGATCTCGTCATCGCCCGCGACTACATCGCCAATGGGATGCGAAGCCGCGCCTGCGAGGTGGCAACCGAATGGCTCGGCCCCCGCACCGAGATCGAAATCCGCAATAGCATGTTGCGCGAGGTCGGACAGGAACGCTGGACCGGCCTCGACAGGATGATCCAGCGCGAGGTGCGCGACGACGTCGTCGACCTGCTGTCCGAGTCGCCGGACGCCCCGGCCCGGTTCCGCCGCACGGCGATGATCGGCCGGCTCCAGCGGCTGACCGAAATGGGCCTCGCCGAGCAGACCGGCCATTGCGCCTGGACACTTCATGCCGATGCCGAGGCCACCTTGCGGCAGATGGGCGAGCGCAGCGACATCATCCGCACCATGCAGCGCGCCATGTCCGGCCTGAAGCGGGAGATGGTCATCCTCGACAGCGCATCGTCGCCCACCCCCATCGTCGGCCGCATCATCGGCAAGGGGCTCGCCGACGAGCTTCATGATCGCGGCTATCTGATCGTCGACGGAATCGACGGCCGGACCCACTACGTTCCGCTTGCCACGGGCACCGAGCTGGAGGCTCTGCCGATCGGCGGCATCGTCGAGACCCGCAATGTCGCCGAGCGGATGGCCGACAAGACCATCACCGGCCTTGCCGCCGACGGTATCTATCGCACCGAGCATCACCTTGCGGCCGAGCGCGCCGAAGCGAAACCGGACCACGATCCCGACGGCTTCGTCGCGGCTCATGTCCGCCGGCTCGAAGCCTTGCGTCGCGCCGGTATCGTCGAGCGGATCGAGGATGGCGTGTGGCGCGTGCCGGATGATCTCGCCGAACGCGGCAGGGCCTATGACGTGCAGCGCCTCGGTGGCGTCGATGCGGAGCTGCGCTCTCATCTGCCGATCGACCGGCAGGCCCGCGCCATCGGCGCGACATGGCTCGACCGCCAACGCTTCGGCGATCTGTCCGGACTCGCCCAGACCGGCTTCGGCGCCGAAGTCCGCGACGCCATGCGCGACCGGGAGGATTTTCTGGTCGATCAGGGCCTCGCCAAACGCGATAGCCGCGGCGTCTTCTTCGCCCGTAACCTACTCGCCACGCTGCGCGGCCGCGATGTCGCGGTGGCAGCGAAGAAGATCGCCGACGAGACCGGCTTGCAGCATCGCGCCTTTCAGGATGGCGAGCAGGTCGGCGGCGTCTATCGCCGCTCCATCATGCTCGCCAGCGGCCGCTTCGCCATGCTCGACGACGGCATAGGATTCAGCCTCGTGCCCTGGCGGCCGGTGCTGGAAAAGCACCTCGGCCAGACGGTCGAGGGCATCGCACGCGGCAACAGCGTGTCATGGCAGTTCGGACGGAAGAGAGAGCTGGGCATATGAACGCGACCGACGCATTGACGTCAGACGGTTGAATTTGGAGATGACTTTTGTGCGCCACTTGCTGACGTTGGGCGCTTGTCCGCAAGCGGACATAAACCGATGATCTAGCAAAGGCGGCGGAGTCGAGTTTCCATAGGTGGAACCCTTGCGGGAATAGCAAGCTCATGGCGAGGTTCGGGTCCCCCGCGCTTCACCGCTCGCGCTGCTAGCTTCAAGCGGAGCCCGGACAGAAAACAACAGGCGCTGGGGGAAGCGTGTCTTGCAATTGCTTTTGAACGGAATAAACGGGAATTATCTGCGCAATATCCTTCTCAACGCTGCCGAGCACACTGAGCGTGTTGACGCAGCAGTCGCCTATGCGAGCGACAATGATCTGTTGTTCGACTGGTGTTGGGACAACAAGCTGCCGCTTCGCTTCTGGGGGCGGTTCGACGAAGAAGTTCCAGTCAGCATTCCGGTGCTGGACAGATTCTTGAGCCACAGGTCGGGCCGCTACGTCTGCAAGCTCGTCAGACGGTTTCATCCCAAGGTTATCTGGTGGCGCGGCTATGGCGCTTACATCGGTTCGGCCAACCTCACCCAGAGCGCTTGGTGGAACAATGTCGAGGCCGGCGTCTTCCTCAGCGAAGTAGAACTGACCCAAGGAGGCCACGATCTTGAACTGGAGCATCTGTTCGTCGAGATCGATAAACATGCCGCACCGTTGACGCAGGAGCTGTTCGACCTCCTCTCGGCCAGGAACAAGGAGCTGACACGACGCAGGATCGCTCAGAAGGATGCCGACGAAGCAATGCTTGGGAGTGAGCTTGTTCCACACTGGGATGGCCTTGCCCGATCGAGTGCCAGATCGGCAACGGATCAGCGGCGCCAAGCCTTTCTCGACGAATGGAACAGCACGCTCCAGATCATTCGCGACATCGCCGCGAAGATTTCGAAAGAGGAGAACAGGCCGTCATGGGTCGGGCCGTCCGCACCGCTCGGCGCGCAGGCAGACCAATTTTTACACGCTCACTATTATCAGCGCACCTTTGATGGTCGGCGGGCGGACTTCGAGAGACATTTCGGACGTAATCGCAAGGATCCCGACGCCGCCGTTGATGCGGCTATCCGCTGGTGGCAGAAACTCCCTTCCAACTCTGCCGAAAACAGAATGCTCAACAAGACGGCGCCCGCACTGCGAAAAGCGTTCTCGGAGGAGATTCTGCCAGTTCTGACTGAGGACCAGTTCGTCAAGGTGCTTGGCCGCGTCCACGCAGCGAGGGAATACGCGCGACGCGCGCCCAACCGGTTCGTCGGCCTAAAGGATGGACGCTCCTACGAGATCCCGGAGAAGGTGGATGCCCTCGCGAGACACATCTACCGTGCACCTCAGCGTGGCGGAGTTTCGGCGCTCGAGACCTTGGCCTTCATCCTTTATGGCGGCCGGCCGGACGAGGTGCCGCAACGATTGTGGGAGGCGCTTGCCGATCCCAAGCGTAAGATCGAGATGCTCGGAGTGAGCGCACTGGGGGAAATCGTCGGCTGGGCGTTGCCGGAGCGCTTTCCACCTAGGAATGGGCGTACGAGCAAGGCCTTGCGCTCCCTTGGCTATGACGTGACGGTTCACGTCGGCTGATCTGTCGCCTGCTGGATTAATATCCAGCAGGGTGCGCTCTTGTAGCGAGCCCCAGGCGACATCCCGTTCGTCGCCACCTCTTCCCAAGGGTCGAAATAAAGGCGGAGCGCCGTCTCTGCGAGCGCGGCGGCATCGGACAGATTGACAATCATTGGAGCGGCGCCTCGGCAGGAAACTCGGAAAGGTAGTCCCGATAAGCGAACATGATTAGGTCTCGAACAAGTTCAATGAGACCGCTTGTGGGCAGTCCGTCGAATGGGTCGCCGTGGGCGAGCGCGTTACGGCGCTCGTCCAGGCTAGGTGAGGTTTCACCGGTCAGCTGGCCGATCGCCGTGCCGCCGCACCGGTCAATCATCGGGATCTGGGCATCGGTAAGCGCTTCCCCATCGACTAGGTGCTTGAGCAACGCCTTGAACGAGTAGCGGATCGGCTGCGCCATCATCGCCTTAGGGGATGATGGAGCGATCTTCTTACCCGGAATACGCGGCACGACATGGCCGAAGCGGTCCTTGAGCGCGAGTTCCAGGGCGGTCAGTGCGACAAGCTCGGCGCCTTTCATGAGGTCGACGTCGAGCCATCCAAGGAGGAACAACTTCTGGGCGCGCCCAAATTTCAGGCGGGGGATGTCGGGTATGCGAGGATCGAGCGAAAGGCGGGAAACAAAGGCCCGCCACTCGTCCGGCGCAGCGAAGCTCCAAAAGGCAACGGGATTGCCTTCGTCGGGCCATATAAGGACCAATGGCTCGGACCGAGGCGGCAGCTCGAAGTGCGGCAGCGTCATTTCCCATCCCCGGTGTTCGGAGGGAAGATCGTCCGGAGATCTCCGAATGCAAGGTGGGCATCGATCGATCGCAAGATCGTCTGAAAATCGGCGCCCAGTAGATCCTGCCGGTTCAGAATACGCTCGGCATAGGCTTGATGTAGGACGACGCGCGAGCGGATCGTGGTCGAGCGGTGCGCGAAGGCGACCTTCTCGGGCGAATCGAGCCCCTTTCGGATCGCCACCGCGAGGATTTCGAGAGCCGCCGGGTTCGCCGCGACCTTGCCTGCCTCCTGAAGTGCGTTCTGGACCAATGCGGTGAGCGCGCCTGCGATCATGTAGAGGCGGCGGTTCATCAACCTAAGCACGAAATCCCGTGTGCGCTTGCAGGTCTTGATCTTCGCTTGCGGGACCCCGAGCGCCGTCTCGATCGCGGCAAACGGCGCGCCGCCTAGCCAAGCGCGGAGCGCCGGCTTGAGGAGGGCCATCTCAGCATCGGTGCTGTCGCCCCCGGTCTTCTTACCGCGGGTCACAGCTTTGACCGTCTCGACGTCATTGCCGAAGAGAAGCGCATAGTTGGCGCGATCGGAAATCAGGAAATCGATCAACCAATCGCACCATTCGAGGACCGTCGTCGGCAGCCTGTCGATCTCTGCGGCGATCTTTGTTGCAAGCGCGGCAAGTGGCTCGAGCTGCATGCCGCTGAACGCGGCGATCTTGACGGTCACGACTTCGCCCGCAGCAGCATCGGTAGCTAGGGAGCCCTTCAGGGATGCGAGCTTGGTCTCGAACGCGGCCTCTTCGCCCGCCTTGCGGGCCTGGAAGGCTGCAAACGACCGGTTCATCATCTGGATTGGCCCGTCGGGATCCGCCTCCTCGCCCTCGCCGGCCCGGAGGCGACTGAGGAAATAGCGGACCTCGGGGCCATTCACGTCGCCGAGTTGGATCCGGTCAAGCAAGGTCGTAAGCGGATCGTCGATCTGAACGCACTGGTCGTTGGTAGGCAGGACCTTCGCGAGCATATCGAATGCTGCTGGAGTTGGAGCCCAGTTGGCATCGAAACTAACCGGCGGCTCTGGAATTAGGAGCACGGTCCCGTTGGCAAGGTGCCCCGCTCGTCCAGCGCGGCCCGCCGCGTTCAAAATCTCGTGGCCTTTAAGTTCCTCGCGGCCGCCCTCGTCATGCCGCATGGTGCCAGCGAGGATGGCGACCTCGGCGGGAAGGTTCATGCCTTGGGCGAGGGTCGGCGTGGCGACGATGACGCTTGCGCCGTCGCGCCGGCGAAAGAGAGATTCGGCCATGCGGCGCTCAATGGCGATCATGTCGCCGTTGTGCGGCAACGCCGGCGCCTTAGGATCGAGAAGCGAATGCTGCGCTCCGCCCAGTTCGGCTACAATATCGGTCCAGAGATCGTTCTCGAATTCGGTAAGATCGCCGACGGGGGCAAGCCCGGCGCGGATCTTGCGGGCGGTCGTTGGGGCATGGTCGGCCTGGTTGACGAACATGATCGTCTTGAGGCCAGCGCGCGCGGCACTGGTCGCGAAGGAGGCGCCGACTTCGTTGGAATTCGGCGCTGGGCCTGCTGCCCCGTAGTTGAGGCGGACGTTTCCGTCGGAGAGACGGACGATCCGTCGATCGGTAGGCGCGTTGCGCGCCCACGCGTTGGTCAGACCGAATAGAGCGAATGGCACCAGATCGAGCGGCGGGTAGCTCGCCGGCTGGCCATTGCGCTTGGCGAAATTCGCGGCGCGGACAGCCCGACGCGCCCAATCAAGCTGGTTGTGGGCGTAAGTGACGACGCCGCGCGCCTGACGGCTGGGCTTCCACGGATCGAGAAAACTAACGCAGGAGCGGCCCGAAAGCTCGGCAAGCCACGCGGCTACGTCAGGGGCATTCTGCAGCATGGCGGACAGCAGCAGATAATCGGCTCGCGGTGCGCGGCGCAGCGCATGGAGCAGGCAAAGCATCGCGTCGACGCTGCGCGAGCCGCCACCGGCTGGACTCAGCAAGTGACACTCGTCGAAGACGATCAAGCCTAGGTCGGCGACATCGGCATCGGCGAAGCTCAGAACCGCGAGCAGGCGCTCGGGTGTCATCACCTCTATCGCACCGAGTTCGGGCCCGGAGATGAAGGCAACGAGATCGCCATCGGCACCGATTTCGTAGTTGGCGAGGCTCTTCGGGAAGCTTTCGGCGAGGTCGTCGCGAAGCTGGTCGACTAGCGCCAGCGTCGGCACCAGGAATATCACCTTGCGGCCAGCGCTCAGCGTCGCGGCGATCTTGAGCTCGGACAACGTGGTCTTGCCGGCGCCCGTCGGTAGCACCAGCACCGCCGAGGTCCCGACGTCGAGGAAGCCGGTCGCGACCGCTTTCCGGTGGTTGGGCCAGAGGGTGGGCTTGGTGAGCGCGCGGTGGTGCAGCCATCGGCGCCAAGCGGGTTCGGCGGTGCCCACCGGCGCTCGCAGGTTCGAGATACCCGCCCCTTCCAGCCCGTCGGCGACGTGCCGCAGCAAGCGCGCAAGGTGGCGTGGTCCCGCATAAGCGGACACGAACCTCGCGCCCTCCGCGGTCGGCGCGAGCTCGGCGGTGGCCAGCTGGGTGACGCGGTCGAACAGCAACTGGGGCGACTCGCCCAGGGGATAAGCGAGCGCGGGCGGCGGCCGATCGAGCAAGCGCGCGACGAGATGGACGAGACCCGCCCAGCAGAGGCCGTAGAGGCCCTGGGTCGCCTGTTCGGTCAGGTCGTCGTCGGCCGAGGGCTGCAGGCGCGCGAGACGCTCGGCGCGCTCGAGGATCGCGGTGAAGCGCTCCTGAGCGAGATCCTGGATGCTTTCAAGCAGGGCGCCGCGGTGAATATCCTCGAGCCGCCCGACTCCGAGACCGCGCGCCGCTTCTCGGGCATCGGGGCTCTGTTCGGCGATCAAGAACAGGAGCGGTGCTGCGATGCGGGGATGGATCGCGCCGGCGCTCAAATAGCCGGCGCGATTGGGTGACAGCGGCATCACGCGGCCGAGGATCTGATAGGCGGTCCCGGCGACGAAGGCGGCGGCACGGCGAGCTTCGCCCTCGATTGTGTCGTCGACCTGGGCCTCATAAACCGCCGCGATCCGCGAGAGGCGTTCGATCTGAGCAAGATAGTCGGGCGCGTCTGCGAGCTGGGTTGCGCGCAGGCGAAGGCCGGCAAGTTCCGCATAGATGGCGGTCAGCTCCTGCGGGAGAAGCCGGGGATCGACGCCGCGGAGCGGCGGCGCCGCGCGGATCAGGGCCGCGGTTTCAACGTCGAACATCGAACGCCTCGATCTTCGTCCAGACGAGCGCTGCGAAAGTCGAAAACCAGGCCCGGACATCGTCGAGCGGCATCGTATTGCCGCCACGGCTCGCGATATTGCCCGCGATTGCGTCGTAACCGGTGAAGAGCGCGAGCCGCTCGGCGGCACCGAATGTACTCGGCGCGACGGTCAGCGACGCCTGAAAAGCGAGCGGCCGAGCTCGGACCAGCTCGTCATAAGCGGCATCGCGCTCGTCGTCGGTCAAACCGAGCCCGATCAATAGAGTGATGGCGGCCTGCGCGAGCTGATGGTCGCGCTCGCCCGAGACATATTCGCGGAAGGCGGCAATCACGTCTTGGGAGAAGAGCTGGCGCCAGTTGGTCGTGCATTTATATTCGTAGACGGTCGCCCGGGTGAGGGTGCGGGTGGCCGGATCGATAGTCACCTTGACGCAATCGGTCCCCTGATTGGTCGCCTTGAGGTGCGGATCGGAGATGGCTTCGTTGGGGGTCGCCGAAAGGCGTGCTGCGACCCAGCTTATGATCTCGAAAAGAAGGCCGTCGCGATGCCAGGTCTTGGGGTCGCTGGTTGGGTGGAGCTCGTTCCACAACTTGTCCTTGAGTGCTTGACTGATGATCGGCGGCGTTCCGGTTGGCCGCGTGCCGTCGAGGATTCTCGCGGCATGAAGCGCCCGCCCGATCATGATTTGCGCGCAGACCTCGGCCAGCGCATCGATGTCCGCGACCGTCCAATCTGCGCCGAGGCATTGCGGCGCGGTCGCTGTTGGGAAGAGTGCCAGGGTCATTCGTCCGGCCGATCAGCGGTTGGCCGCTTGCGGCGACCGGCGGCGACCGCATCATCGACCATATTGTTGACGTTGATCCCGATGCTGGCAACGTTCGGCTGGACCATGATCCAGCGAGGGAACGAGCTGATGTTGTTTGCGCGCGGGATCGCGCCACGCCTCGCCCATCGTGTGGCCCGGCAGATGATCGCAACAGCATTCGCCGAATTTCTTGCCTGCTCCGCACAGGCATGGGCCAGTGCGGCGGGGGGCTCCAACGGCCGAGTCATGGCGAACGTCATGTAAGCGCGTTCGCCATCGGATGTCCGATGCCGGTATGCGCTGTGGCATCGGCGTCAAGCTCTTCCATAGAGGGCAGCATACACATCGCTAAGAAGCTATCAGGGGCGTAACCGCCGCGAAAGGCGCGACTGCACCGATCATGATAGGGGGAGCCTACGTGGAAGGCCATTATCTAGGTTTGTCCAATAGCGAACTGGACCAGCATATCTATCGGATCATGCGAGAGGATTATGTGGTCGCGCTGTTCGCTGATCGGCAGAATGTGCTGAGCCAGGTCCAAAACTGGAAGGACAAGTTCGAGAATTTCCAGCTCAAGCTTGGCGGGATGCTCGACGGAGAGCGTTTCGAATATGGATTTCGGGACGATTTCGTTGGGCAGTGCTGGACCCGCGAGAGCCTCTCGGAGGCGATGTGGGGCATTTACGCAAACGATCCGCAGGTCCGCTTCGTCCGGATTCGGTCGACGCCGCGGAAGTTGCTGCGGGGGCTCGTCGCGGCACATCCGAAGATGCCACAGGACACCTGCTTCATTGGCAAGGTTGAATATAAGCGGGAAGCAGAGCTTGAGGCCTATGCGCGGAACGGCGGTCAATTCGAGTTGCAGACGCAACGCTTCGCCGAGAGTTTGCTGTTGAAGCGGCACGCGTTCGCGCATGAGAGCGAAGTGCGCCTGCTCTATTTCGGCGACGCGAAAGATTATGCGGCGGACGGGCTTTATAGGTATGCAATTGATCCGCATGCGATGATCACGCAGATCATGGCTGATCCAAACCGCGATCGCGCCAAGTGGCTGGCAGATAAGGCCTATCTGCAGAAGGCAACGGGGTTCGCCGGCAAGATCAAACGTTCGAAAATCTACGATCCGCCGGAATGGGATCTGCCTGCCTTCACGAGTTGAGCGTCATGTGGATATTACTCAGAAGCGCCATTAACCTTGAACCCCCACGGGATGCGGTCGTCGGACCACATGGAGTCGGGCGGTCGCCGTGCCCTCTACTTTTTGGAAAAGTCGATCCGCAACTTGTCTCGATAGACCCCGATGCGCTTGCTGGCACGGTCGACGACATCGTCGTAGAAGAGGGTCTCGGCGTAAAGTTCGCCGAGAATCCGTCCGCTTTCGGGATCCTGCAGGTCGCTCGTTTGGAAATAGCTGCGTCCTGAGGCGAACTTTTTCCAGCCGAGCATTCCAAGCGGATCCAGCGTGTCACCGATGAGGTATCCATAGAACTTCTTCAGGCGGCCGTTCGACTTGGCGGCGAGCAGGTGGGCGTAGCGGGATAGGTCGCCGACGTGCTCGTCCATGCTGACGCCCGGAGCTTTGAACTCGATGATGATCGCCGAGCCCTCCTTCCCGAAGATCGCAATGTCCGGTCGCTTGGCGCCGTACTCCTGTGTGCGGCGGCGCAGGGTCGCGGCCATCTCGGCGTCGATGCCCGCATCGAAGAGCTTCTCACCCTCCTTCCACTCGATCTGGGCTAGCGGCTTATCCGACGCGATGTAGTCGTAGTATTGGTATTCCTCGCTCAACAGCCAGATGTCATGGTCTGACGTCTCGTGACTGTCCCTCTTCATCGGGAAGAAGATGCTGTGGATGATCTGCTCGTCCTTGCGGCGTTGGCCATCCGGAATGGTCTGCATCGCGAGCCCACGCTTGCATGCCAAGCCGAGGATCTCGACGATGGCGGCTCGCCGCACCACGAGCTGCGACAGGTTGGCCATGTCGAACGTCTTGAGCGACGAGGTGTATTTCCAAGATAGTTCGTGGATCTTGTGTCTGAAGTCGGCGGTGTGCGGTTCGGCACTCTCAATTTCCGCCCTGAGGTCGAAAATCTCCGCGGTGTCGGCGATTATGCGCTCCTGATACTTCTTCAGGACGCGCTCCGCGACGGTCTTCGCGCTGTCTCCATAGACGACTCTCGTGTCGGTGTCGGTCAGCATCGCCGGGATGACGCCGAACTTGTTGGTCACGTCCTTGATGACGTCGTCCTTGCTCCATCCAGACGGCGTGACCATCTCCTCGATGATTGGGTCGATCTGTTCGAAGATGCTAGCGAAGGACACGGTCCCGTCCGTGAAGAGATCCGTGACCGGAATCTCCTCGGGGATGTCGTCGAAGCCGTCGCGCTGCTCGTTTACGCGCCTGTCGAGGAGTTCCCCCTCGACCAGCACGATGTGGTGGAACCCCTCGACCGGGCGGTTCTGCTCCGCAACTGTGCGCAGGTAGCGTCTGGTAATATCGAGCACGGGCGACGATCGGGCGCAGAATGAGATGGCGTTGCGCGGCAGGTCGTAGATTTTTGCATCGAGCCGGTAATGCGAGAGGGTGAATTTCTTCGTCTTCCCCAGCGGGCTGCCCGACTGGGGATCCCGCTCATCTACCTCCGCCGACTTGACGGCCGTGACCTGCGGAAGGTCGGCGGCGCTCAGACTGCTCCGTCCGATGCGGCCGTTGGGATATCGCGTTTCGAACTTGATCACGAACTCGCCAAGCTGAGTCTTGAGGCCGACGAGCCGCTGCAGGAAAGCGATCAGCATATTGCGCCGCATATTCGTCGCCGAGAAGACCTCGCCCAGCGGCTCCGACTTGTAGAGGCGCGTGCGGGGCGCCTGCTTGAGGCCCTCGAGCCGGATCGTGGTGCCGATGTCGTCCGCCCTGCCGTCGGTCACGTCGAAGTCGGCCAGGTCGATCTTCTTCCTTCCCGCCGCGAACGGCAGTGTGCGGGTGTGGACGACCTCGCCACTACGGTAGGTGCTGCGGATTCCGACGCGCTCAAAATGGTGGAAATACTGGATGCGGCCCGCCCCCTTGCACTTCCCTATGCCAGCAATCGAGAGGTCGTCCTTGTAGGACGTGTCCTTTGTGAGGAAGGCGTCGGTTTGATCATCTCCGAAGCCGCAGCCATTGTCGGTGCAAGCGATCGAGATGTCTGCCCCGTCGCCAAAAAGTCCGGATACAGTAACTTCGACCTCTATCGAAACTTCGAGGCTACGCTTCGTGGGATCGAGATGCTGCCTTATCAGGAAGGCGTCGATCGAATTGGAAATCAATTCTTCAATGACGACGTAACCGTCCGAGCTGATCTTGGTGTTTTTCAAACTTCCGCGAATGTCGAGCGTCATATTTAATCCATCGGAAGTTTTGTCTCGGGCGAAGATTCCTGGCGGAGCATCCCCTCCGAAGTCAAGAATGTTTCCGACGGAACTGCTCTTCGACGTGGGCGTCTCAGCCCAACTGCCGGCGGCTTGCAACAGGCCGAAGAGCTCGGTCCAGCGTCGGTCGACGCTCGACATTAAGCCGATTTCTGAGCAAGCAACACAGTTACATCTGAAATGCCGAAGCCGGCGGGTTATCGAAGGGCAGCTATCGCCAGTCTGTGGCTAGCACCTGCCGGTCCGCAAACCGCACCCTTTCGGTCGCTTGGCTCGGGGCAACCAAAGCTTCAGTATCCGCGATGGGCCAGCTTGGGCCGTGGCGAGGCTGCGACAGCTAGAATGCCAGAAAGCGGACGCTCCAGACGTCAGCTAGGGGCCATTTGGCCGATCTATCACACCGTCGTGTGTGGCTCGTAAGGGCAACGTTCTCGCAGGTGCGTCACTTGGCCGACGCATTGCTAGGAGCCAGGCGCGAGAAGGTCGCGACCTAACTCATGCAAAGGCAAGACCTCAATGCCATCGGCCAAGGGGAACCGCTCGGCTCCGGGATAGACGACGATACGCCGCTTCGGCCTTAGGTCCTCGCAGGCGTGATGGAAGCCGCGTTCCACCTTGGGCGAGAGGCTGCGTTTGACCTCCACGGCCCAGCGCTCTCCACCCGGCAGCGTCAGAACCAGATCGACCTCGGCCCCGCCGCCACTGCGATAGAAGTTCGCCTGCGTCCCGGCTGGCATGGCTGCATGGGCGGTTTCGATCACCATGCCTTCCCAACTCGCCCCGGCGACGGGATGAGCCAATAGGTCGTCGAGGGTTACGAGACCAAGCAGCGCATGGACGATGCCGCTGTCGCGAACGTAGACACGCGGCGACTTCACCAGCCGCTTTCCGGCATTGGAATGCCACGGCTCGAGGCGACGGACGAGCAGCAGGTCCACCAGCAGGTCAAGATAGGATGCCACCGTCTTGCCGTCGATGCCGAGGGCGCGGGCAAGCTCTGCCGCGTTCAGCAAACCTGATTGGCGGTGCGCGAGCATCGTCCAGAAGCGCCGCAGGGTTTCCGCGGCGATGCGCGGCCCCAGCATCGGAATATCCCGCTCCAGATAGGTGCGGATGAAGTCCTGTCGCCAGCGCAGGCTGGCCCGATCACTCGCAGCGAGGAAACTGTCGGGAAACCCGCCGCGGACCCACAGGCGATCGAGATCGGCTGCTGGAACTTCCAGCGCATCGATGGGACCGAGCTCGGTATAGGCGATGCGGCCCGCTAGCGTCTCGCCGGACTGCTTCAGCAACTCGATCGACGCCGAGCCGAGTAGCAGGAAACGGCCGGTGCGCAGCCCCTTGCGGCGGCCGCGGTCGATCAGGCCGCGAAGGTTCTGGAACAGGTCCGGTAGACGCTGTACCTCGTCGAGAATGACGAGCTTGTCTTCGTGATCTGCAAGGTACAACTCGGGCTCGGAGAGCTTCGCCCGGTCTGCGTCCGATTCGAGATCGAGATAGAGCGACGGGCGCTGCTCGCCGATCTCATGGGCGAGCGTGGTCTTGCCAACTTGGCGCGGGCCGAGCAGGGCGACGGCGGGGCTTTCATCAAGGAGCCTTGCGAGCTCCGCAGCTTTTCGACGTGGAATCATCCTTGCAATTATGGAGTTTATATCCCGATTTGCAAGGATATTCGCCTATCCCGCTTTTGACCGCCTGTCGCGTGTCACATCGTCGCAATACTGACTTGTCATCACGTATACGCATAAATAAGAATTTATATTGAATCGTATTGAGATCATTTGCGCTGCCAGCCGCAACGGAAAAGGTCTTTGACTTAGCGTCTTCTCGCAACAAGCCTCGCCTACGTCCGGCATCTTGCGCGGACCGGTTTTCGGAGCTGTTGCGGAGCGCGCATGACGCCGACGAAGGTGCTCTTCGGGCAAATGCTGGTCGTGTTCGGCATCGCGCTTGCCGGAACATGGGCCGCAACGCAATGGGTCGCCTTCCAGCTTGGCTTTCAGCAGCGTCTCGGTGCGCCCTGGTTCGTCGTTGACGGCCTGCCCTTCTATTACCCGTGGCGGCTGTTCGAGTGGTGGTATGTCTATGAAGCCTATGCGCCGGACATCTTCCGCACCGGCGGCACCATCGCCGGCGGTAGCGGTGTCGTTGCCGCACTCTCAGCCATTGTCGGCTCCGTCTGGCGCGCGCGGCAATCCAAATATGTCACCACCTACGGCTCCGCCCGCTGGGCCGATCGCAAGGACATCGCCGAGGCCGGGCTGAGCAAGCCATCGGGCGTTTTTCTCGGCCTGATGGCAGGCGCCTATCTGCGCCATGACGGTCCGGAGCACATCATGGCCTTCGCCCCGACCCGTTCGGGCAAGGGCGTCGGCCTGGTGATCCCCACGCTGCTGTCCTGGCCGCACTCCGCGGTCATCCACGACATCAAGGGCGAGAACTGGTCGCTGACCGCCGGCTGGCGCGCGCAGTTCTCCCATTGCCTGCTGTTCAATCCGACCGATCCGAAAAGCGCCGCCTACAACCCTTTGCTGGAGGTCCGCCGCGGCGTCCATGAGGTCCGCGACGTCCAGAACATCGCCGACATCCTCGTCGATCCCGAAGGCGCGCTGGAGCGGCGCAATCACTGGGAAAAGACGTCTCATTCTCTGCTGGTCGGCGCCATCCTCCATGTCCTCTACGCGGAAGAAGACAAGACGCTTCGCGGCGTCGCCAACTTCCTCTCCGACCCGGCCTACCCCTTCGAGAAAGCATTGTGGTCGATGATGACCACGTCGCATCTCGGTGAGGCCGGACCGCATCCCGTCGTGGCGAGCGCCGCGCGCGAGGTGTTGAACAAGTCCGAGAACGAGCGCAGCGGCGTCCTCTCCACCGCCATGTCTTTCCTCGGCCTCTACCGCGATCCCACCGTCGCCGAGGTCACATCGCGCTGCGACTGGCGCATCGCCGACCTGATCGCCGCCGGGCATCCGGTCTCGCTCTATCTGGTCGTGCCGCCCTCCGACATCTCGCGGACCAAGCCACTGATCCGGCTCATCCTCAACCAGATCGGCCGACGCCTCACCGAAAGCCTCGACGGCTCGGACGGCATCGCGCGGAACCACAAGCTGCTGCTCATGCTCGACGAGTTCCCGGCGCTCGGCCGGCTGGATTTCTTCGAGAGCGCTTTGGCGTTCATGGCCGGTTACGGGCTGCGCTCCTTCTTGATCGCTCAGTCGCTCAACCAGATCGAAAAGGCATACGGGCCGAACAATTCCATCCTCGACAACTGCCACCTGCGCATCGCCTTCGCCTCCAACGACGAGCGCACGGCCAAACGCATTTCCGATGCACTCGGCACGGCGACCGAATTGCGCGCCCAGCGCAACTATGCCGGACACCGCCTCTCGCCCTGGCTCGGTCATCTCATGGTCTCGCGGCAGGAGACAGCGCGGCCGCTGCTTACGCCTGGCGAAGTGATGCAGCTCCCCGACCATCTGGAGATCGTCATGGTCTCCGGCCACCCGCCGGTCAGGGCGACCAAGATCCGCTACTACGCGGACAGGAATTTCACGACCCGCGTCCTGCCGGCTCCGGTCCTCGGCGACGGTGCCTATGCTGATCGGCCAACCGCCCGTGCCGACGATTGGTCGCCACTCCCACCATTGGGGAGGCCGGCGGCGCCGGCAGCGGCTCGCGCATCCGGCGAGGACGAGGGCGGGCATCAGATCGTGCCGCAGCTCGACGGCGCCGAGATCGTCCGGTTGCATGAGGGGCCGCGTGACGATCTTGCCGTGCTGGACGACGAGAGCGACGATCCCGGCACCCGCGACGGCCGCTTTCCGCAACCGGCGCAGCAGTTCCGCCGCATGGCCCGGCTCGCCTCTCTCGATCCGGATGACGGGATGGCGCTATGAGCAAGGCGCGTCTCAACGTCTTCATCGAGCCCGACCATGCAAGGCGGCTGCGCCGGCTCGCGGCGATGAAGGGCGAAACGCAATCGGCAATCGTCGCGGCCGCGCTGTCTTCCTTCCTGTCGGCGGATGGCGCCGACAGGCGCGAGGCCGCCATCATCGCCCGGCTCGACCGCCTCTCTGGCCAGTTCAACCGGCTGGAGCGCGACCAGACCATCCTGATCGAGACGCTCGCGCTGTTCGTTCGCTACACGCTTTCGGTTTCCGCGCCGCTTCCGGAAGCGCACCAGAAGGCCGCACGCGCGCAAGGCCGCCTCCGCTTCAACCAGTTCATCGAGCAGCTTGGCCGCCATCTCCAGCGTGGCAACAGCCTCGTGCGCCAGGTGCATCAGGAGATCACACCCGACGAGAACAGCTTCCTCGGCCTTGCCGACGAGGACGATGAAGCCGATGCCGACCGACCGGCGACGGAAGTGGCGTCATCATGAGCGTCGCCCTCTCGCGCTCGCCTGCCCGGATCGTCAGCGACCGCCAGATTCGCATGCTACGCAGCGCGATGGGGCCGGTGATCATCCGCGCGCTGGACGATCCCGATGTGGTGGAAGTCCTCCTCAATCCCGATGGGCGCCTCTGGATCGACCGCCTCGGCTCCGGCCGCGAGCCGACCGGCGCCTCCCTCTCCGCCGAAGATGCGGCCCGCATCATCAAGGTCGTCGCCAACCATGTCGGCCTTGAGGTCGACCGCGACCATCCGATCCTGTCGGCCGAGCTGCCGGAAACCGGCGAGCGCTTCGAGGGCGTCTTGCCGCCGATTACCTTCGCGCCCACCTTCGCCATCCGCAAGCGCGCGGCCGGCGTGATCCCGCTCGCCCGCTATGTCGGCGACGGCATCCTGACGGCAGCGCAGGCCGCATTCCTGAAAGCCTCCGTCCTCGACCGCCGCAACATCATCATCGCCGGCGGCACGTCGACGGGAAAGACGACGATGGCCAATGCGCTCTTGCAGGAGATCGCCGCGACTGGCGATCGGGTGCTCGTACTCGAAGACACGATCGAGCTGCAATGCGCGGCCGACGACCATGTGGCGCTACGCACCAAGGCCAACACTGTTTCAACCGCCGACCTCGTGCGCTCAACGCTGCGCCTGCGGCCGGATCGGATCATCGTCGGCGAGGTGCGCGGCGCCGAGGCGCTGGATCTCCTAAAAGCGTGGGGAACCGGGCATCCGGGCGGGCTAGCCACCCTTCATGCCGGCTCGGCGCTCGGTGCGCTCATCCGCCTTGAGCAGCTCATTCAGGAAGTCGTCGTCACCGTGCCGCGCGCGCTGATCGCCGAGGCCGTCGACATCGTCGTCTTTATCGCCGGGCGCGGCCGGAAACGCCGCGTCGAGGACATCATTCGCGTCACGGGCCTCGACGGCGATGCTTACGCGATCGAGCACGTCACCGGAGAATAGTGATGCCCTTCCTCAAATCCGCAATTGTGCCTTTCCTCAATTCCGGAACAAAGCAGAAACACAAATCCACAAATCCGGATTCCCGCTTTTCCGTAGATCCGCTTCGGCGTCTTTGCGGAAACCTCCGGAACCGGATTTCCGGATCGGCGGCTTTCCTGTTCACCGCCTTTCTGGTTTCCCCGGTTTACGCCTCCGGCTCCTCGATGCCGTGGGAAGCGCCGCTCCAAAAGGTACTGGAATCTATCGAAGGCCCCGTCGCGAAAATAGTCGCGGTCATCATCATTATCGTGACCGGCCTGACGCTCGCCTTCGGCGACGCCGGCGGCGGCTTTCGCAAGCTGATCCAGATCGTATTCGGGCTCAGCATCGCGTTCGCGGCCAGCTCCTTCTTTTTGAGTTTCTTCAGCTTCGGCGGCGGAGCCTTGATCTGATGGCCGCGCATGTCGACGGCTTCGAGGTGCCATTGCACCGCTCCCTGACCGAGCCGGTCCTGATGGGTGGCGCCCCGCGATCGGTGGCGATCCTCAACGGCACGCTCGCGGCCGCCATCGGCATCGGCCTGCAATTGTGGATCGGCGGCGTGCTGCTCTGGATGGCGGGCCATGCGTTCGCCGTCTGGGGCGCGAAGGCCGATCCGCAATTCGTGGAGGTCTTCTCCCGCCACCTGAAGCACCGCGCCTTCATGGAGGCATGATGCGATGATGAGCCTTGCCGAATATCGCAGGCGTCCCGCCTCTCTTGCGGACTATCTGCCCTGGGCCGGACTGGTGGCTCCAGGCGTCGTGCTCAACAAGGACGGCGCCTTCCAACGCAGCGCGCGATTCCGGGGTCCCGATCTCGACAGCGCGACGGAAAGCGAGCTGGTCGCGACGACGGCGCGGCTCAACAACGCGCTGAAACGTCTCGGCTCCGGCTGGGCGCTGTTCGTCGATGCCGAGCGGCGTATTGCCGACGGCTATCCCATTTCCCAGTTCCCCGAGACCGCCTCCTGGCTGGTCGAGGAAGAACGGCGCGCGGCCTTCGAGGAAGGCGGCACGCATTTCGAGAGCGCCTATCACATCACCCTGGCCTTCCTGCCGCCGTCCGAAGGCAAGGCCCGCGCCGGCCAGCTCCTCTATGAGAGCACCGAGCGTCGCACGGTGAACTGGCGCGATCATCTCGCCGCCTTCATCGCCGAGACCGACCGCTTCCTCGCCTTGCTCGATGGCGTCATGCCCGAGATCGGCTGGCTCACCGACGACGAGACGCTGACCTATCTGCATGCCTGCATCTCGCCGCGCCGGCATCCGGTCGCCGTTCCCGAGGTGCCGTTCCATCTCGACGCGCTCCTGCCGGATAGCGACTTCACCGGCGGCCTCGCGCCGATGCTCGGCGAGCGGCATCTGCGGGTGCTCACCATCCGCGGTTTCCCGCCCTCGACCTGGCCGGGCGTGCTCGACGACCTCAACCGCCTCGGATTCGGCTATCGCTGGTCGACACGCTTTCTCTCGCTCGACAAGACGGAGGCCGAACGCGAGCTGACCAAGCTGCGCCGCCAATGGTTCTCCAAGCGCAAGGGCATCGTCACCCTGTTGCGGGAAACGATCTTCCAGCAGGAAATCCCGCTGGTCGACTCCGACGCAGCCAACAAGGCGGCCGATGCCGACGAAGCCTTGCAGGAGCTTGGCGCCGATGCCGTCGCCTATGGCTATGTCACCGCGACCGTCACCGTCCTGGACGAAAGCCCGGACCTTGCCGACGAGAAGCTGAAAGCGGTCGAACGGATCATTCAGGGGCGCGGCTTCGTCACCATCCCCGAGACGATCAACGCGACCGAGGCGTGGCTGTCCTCGCTTCCCGGCCATGCCTACGCCAATGTTCGCCAGCCGCTCGTTTCCACCCTCAACTTGTCGCATATGATGCCGGTTTCGGCGGTCTGGGCCGGCCCAGAGAAGAACGCCCATCTCGACGCGCCGCCGCTGATCGTCACCCGCACCGCCGGCGGCACGCCGTTCCGCCTCGTCACCCATATCGACGATGTGGGTCACACCCTGATCGTTGGCCCGACCGGAGCCGGTAAATCCGTGCTACTGTCGATCCTCGCGCTCCAGTTCCGGCGCTATGCCGGCTCGCGAGTCTTCATCTTCGACAAGGGCGGCTCCGCCCGCGCCACCGTGCTCGGTCTCGGCGGCGAGCACTACGACCTCGGCGCCGCGGACTCGATCGCCTTCCAGCCGCTCGCCGCCATCGACGCGGAAGAATCCCGTGCCTGGGCGGCGGAATGGGTCGCCGGGCTCCTCGGCCATGAGCATGTTGAGATCGCTCCCGAGGTGAAGGATGCCGTCTGGTCGGCGCTGACCAGCCTCTCATCGGCACCGCGAGAGGAACGCACGCTCACCGGCCTCTCGACTCTGCTGCAATCGAACCGGCTGCGTCAGGCAATCCAGCCCTACACGCTGGCGGGTCCGCATGGTCGCCTTCTCGACGCCGACAGCGACCGCCTCGGCGCCGCCGATGTGCAGGGCTTCGAGATGGAAGAGCTGATGCACACGGCGAGCGCCGTGACCCCGGTGCTCACCTATCTCTTTCATCGGCTGGAGCAGCGCTTCGACGGATCGCCCACCCTTATCATCCTCGACGAGGCATGGGTGTTCCTCGACGATCCGGTCTTCGCCGCACGCATCCGCGAATGGCTGAAGACGCTCAGGAAACGAAACGTCTCCGTCGTCTTCGCCACCCAGTCGCTCGCCGACATTCAGCGCTCGGCCATCGCGCCGGCCATCGTCGAGAGCTGCCCGGTCCGCATCTTCCTGCCATCGCCGCAGGCCACCGAGCCGCAGCTCCGCCCTATCTATGAAGGGTTCGGCCTCAATGACCGCCAGATCGGCATCATCTCCCGCGCTCAGCCACGGCGCGATTACTACTACCAATCCCGTCTCGGAAACCGGCTGTTCGATCTCGATCTCGGCCCCGTCGCGCTCGCCTTTGCCGGCGCCAGCAACCCCGACCATCAGCGGCTCATGGATGAAATCCTGCGCGGGCACGGCGCCGCCGACTTCGCATCGGCATGGCTTTCTGCCCGTGGCCTCGGCTGGGCCGCCGACCTCATCCGCCAGTTCCCGCTTCCCCACGAACAGGAGACCACGCCATGAGGAAGTCCCTTCTGCTTGCCGGTGCCTGCGCCCTCGGCTTCGCCATCGCCACGCCGGCATCCGCCTATATCGTCTTCGATCCGACCAACTACAGCCAGAACCTGCTGTCGGCGGTCCGCGCGCTGGAGCAGATCAACAACCAGATCACCTCGCTCCAGAACCAGGCGCAGATGCTCATCAATCAGGCGAAGAACCTGACCAAGTTCGACTTCTCCGCGCTCAACGAGCTGAAGCAGACCATCGCCAAGACCAAGAGCCTGATCGACCAGGCCAAGGGCCTGAATTTCGACCTCTCCTCCATGGAGAAGCAGTTCCAGCAGCTCTTCCCCAAGGAATACGCCGCCGGCGTATCCGGAGATCAGATCCTCGCCGACGTCCGCAAGCGCTGGGAGCAATCCCGCAGCGCGCTCGAGACGGCGATGAAGGTGCAGTCGCAGGTTTCGGAAAACCTGTCCTCCGACGAAAGCACCCTCAGCGATCTCGTCAGCCGCAGCCAATCGGCCGGCGGCATTCTCCAGGCGACCCAGGCGACCAACCAGCTCCTCGCGCTTCAGGCCAAGCAGGCGATCGACGCCGCGCGCCTGAAGCTCACCCAGGATCGCGCCACCGCCACGGAGCAGGCGCGCACCGTCGCCGAGGAGGAGCGCGCCCGCGAGGTGCGCCGCCGCTTCATGGGCGATGGCACCGGCTACACGCCCGCGACCGTCCGCGTCTTCCGCGACTGAAGGAGGCCGCCATGCTCGGGCCGTTCCTGCGCCTTTGCGCCGTCGCCGCCATCGGCGCTGGCGCCATTCTCCTCATTCGCTCCGCCCATGCCGGCGATACGGTCGACAGCCTTGCCGCCGATCCGGAGCGGCTGCGCGAGGTGCAGCGGCTCTGCTCGCAGGACTGGGCTGGCACCGGCGAGGAGCTATGCACCGCTGCGAGTCGGGCCCGCCGTCAGAGATTCATGGGCTCGGGCGCGACGCGCTACACCCCGCAGCCGGTCGAGCTGTTCCCCTCCTTGAACGAGGACGGGACTCCGAAGCAGAGCGGCAATGCTCCCGCGTCATCAGCGGCTCCGACCGCAGGCGCGGAGTGAGCCGGCGTGAACAACCTCTCGGTCATCGACCGCTTCACCGACACGTTCTCGCAATATATCGACAGCGGCTTCGGTCTGCTCGGCAGCGAGGTCGCCTATCTCTCGGCCACGCTGATCGCTATCGACATCACGCTTGCCGGCCTGTTCTGGGCCTTTGGCGCCGGCCATGACGAGATCCTCGCCAAGCTCGTCAAGAAGGTGCTCTATGTCGGCGCCTTCGCCTACATCATCAACAATTTCAACTCGCTCGCCGGCATCATCTTCAAATCCTTCGCCGGGCTCGGCCTGAAGGCCGCCGGCTCCGGACTCTCGCAGGACGATTTCCTGCGTCCCGGCAAGCTCGCTTCCGTCGGCATGGACGCCGGCCGGCCCATTCTCGAGCAGATCGGCAACCTCTCCGGCTTCACCTCCGTCTTCTCCAACATCGACACGATCGCCGTTCTGTTCCTCGCCTGGCTCGTCGTCATCGTCAGCTTTTTCGTGCTGGCCGTGCAGCTCTTCGTCACCCTGCTGGAGTTCAAGCTGACGACATTGGCCGGCTTTATCTTGGTCCCCTTCGCGCTCTGGAACAAGACCGCCTTCCTCGCCGAAAAGGTGCTCGGCAACGTCATCTCCTCCGGCGTCAAGATTCTCGTGCTCGCGGTCATCGTCGGCATCGGCAACGGCCTCTTCGCCGAGTTCCGCACAGGCGCCGGCACCGAGCCTTCCATCAACCATGCCCTGTCGATCATGCTGGCTTCGCTGGCCATGCTCGGCCTCGGCATCTTCGGCCCCGCGATCGCCACCGGGCTCGTTTCTGGCGCCCCGCAGCTTGGCGCCGGCGCAGTCGCGGGAACCACACTCGCCGCCGGCGGCATGGCGGTCGCAGGTGGCGCTGCCACTTTGGGCGCGGCACGTCTCGGCGGCGCAACGATGGGATCGAGCGTCCGCGCCGCATCCACCATGGCAGGCGGAGCCCGCGCCGCCTACGACTTTGCCGCGGCGACATCGGGCGTATCCGGCCGGGCGGCTCTGGGCGTCGGCCTCGCCGGCGTGGCGCGAGCCGCCCCCGGCTCCGTGGTCGTTGCAGGACGCGCCATCGCCTCACGCGCTGCCAGACCGATCCGGGAGGCCGCGGCCCGCGGCGGGCGCGGAGCCTGGGCCGCGACAGGCGGCAAGCCGACAGAGTCAATGCGCGAAGCAGCGAACGACGCTTCCTTCGCCCAAGCTGGCGCTGCGCCGGCATGGGCCAACCGCATCCAGCATGGATCGCGAGCTCAACAGGCTGCGCACGGTGCGACGATGGCCGCCCACACGCTGCGCTCAGGCGACCATGGCGGCTCGGGCGCCAACCCTTCACTACGACAGGAGGATTGACCGATGCGCTTCCTACGCGCCGGCGTGCGCTATTCACAGACACCGGAGCCGAGCACTCCCTATCAGGTGGCGGGCCAGCTCTGGGACGACCGCATCGGTTCGGCTCGCACGCAGGCCCGCAACTGGCGGCTGATGTCCTTCGGTTGCCTCGTGCTCGCCATCGGCATGGCCGGCGGGTTGCTCTGGCAGGCGGGACAATCGACCGTGACGCCCTATGTCGTCGAGGTCGACCAACACGGACAGGTCAAAGCCATCGGGCCGGCTGCCGAAGCCTATCGGCCGACCGATGCGCAGATCGCCTATGCGCTTGCCCGCTTCGTCCAGAACGTCCGGGCGCTTTCGACCGATCCCGTCGTCGTGCGCCAGAGCTGGCTCGACGCCTATGACTACACCACCGATCGCGGCGGTGCGGCCCTGAATGACTATGCTCGCGCGGCCGACCCCTTCGCCAAGGTCGGCAAGATCTCGGCGGCTGTCGAGGTCACGAGCGTCGTGCGCGCATCGGACTCGTCCTTCCAGATCCGCTGGATCGAGCGCCGCTACGAGAACGGCCAGCTCGCCGGCACCGATCGCTGGACCGGCATCCTCACCATCATCCTGCAACCGCCGCGCACCGAAGATCGGCTGCGCAAGAATCCGCTCGGAATCTACGTCAACGGCATCAACTGGAGCCGCGAACTCGCCTCCAGCGGGTCGTGAAAGAGAGGCATCATGACCCTGGCATTCTCCCTTCGCGTGCTCCTCCTGTCGTCGGCTGCCCTGCTCGCCGGCTGTGCCGGCAAGACGCCCCCGCCGGAAATCTCGCTCGACGAACCGCAGGAGGCGAACCCCGTCGTCGAGCCGACCGGCCCTGTCGAAGTGATCGCGCTGCCGCAGCCCTTGCCTCTGCCCGGCCAGTTGAAGCCGCTGCCCGGCAGGGCGTCTACGGGAGAGATAGCCGATCCGAAACAGCGCGTGACGACCGCCAATGCGGCCGCGCGTGTCCAGCCGACGCGCTCCGGCTATGTCAACGCCACGCAGGTCTGGCCCTATGCCGCCGGCGCACTCTATCAGGTTTATTCAAGCCCGGAGAAGGTGACGGACGTCGCATTGCAAACCGGCGAGGAGCTGGTCTCGGTCTCGGCCGGCGACACCGTGCGCTGGGTGATAGGTGATACCACCAGCGGCTCCGGCAACGCGCAGCGCACGCATATTCTCGTCAAGCCGACGCGGCCCGACCTCAGGACCAATCTCGTCATCAACACCAACCGGCGTACCTATCTCGTCGAGCTGACCTCGACGCCGCAGACCTGGATGGCGTCCGTTTCATGGGATTATCCGCATGATCGGCTCATGGCGCTCGAGCGGCAGAACCAGCGCGCGGCAACCGCTACCCCCGTCGCCAACGCTGTCGCGCTCGATCGCGTGAAATTCCGCTACGAGATCACCGGCGACAATCCGTCCTGGCGCCCGGTCCGGGCTTTCGACGACGGTGAGAAGGTCTACATCCAGTTCCCGGCGGGAATCGCGCAGGGGGAGCTTCCGCCCCTCTTCGTCGTCGGCCCCACCGGCGAAAACCAGCTCGTCAACTACCGGGCGAAGCCGCCCTATTACATCGTGGATCGTCTGTTCGGCGCTGCCGAACTGCGGCTTGGCGGCGAAAGGCAACAGGTCGTTCGCATCGCGCGGACCGACGGCAGAAGCAAGGGGCTGTTCGGGATATGACCACGTCACCCAAATCCCCGCCGCCGAACCTGGCGATCCGTGCCGCGCCCCAATCGGTCACGCGGCTCAACCGCTGGACCCTGATCGCGCTCGCCGGCGTCTCATCGGCCGCCGTGCTCGGCGCGATGGTCTGGGCGTTGCAAGGCAGGAATCGAGGCGGCCAGTTTGGCGAGGAGCTCTACAATACCGACCGCGTCAATCCGGCCGAAGGTCTCCAGACGCTGCCGCGCGACTACAGCCAGATAAAGCCGCCGCAGCTCGGCGCGCCCTTGCCGGGAGAGCTGGGCGGCCCGGTTCTTCGCACAGAGCGCGAGACCGGCATTCCGCCCCAACCGGAGCGGCCGAGCTTTCGGCCCGATCCGGAGGAAGATGCGCGCCGCGCCGCACGGCTGCGAGAGCAGCAGGAAGCCGAGGCGGCCGCCAAGGCCGCCGTCTTCTTCCAGTCGATCCGGCCACGGCAGGACAGGCCCACCACCGCGGCGGCATCGCCCGAGCCGAACCGCCTCGACCTGACGGCGCTTTCCGCTCAGACAGCAGGGGCGGCCGCTGCGCCACCCGTCGACCCGGTCACGACCCAGAACATGCAGGAGCGCAAGCAATCCTTCGTCGATCGTGCCGCCGACCAGAATATCTATGGCTCCGGCACGCTCCAGACGCCGCGCTCACCCTATCAGGTCATGGCAGGGACCATCATTCCGGCCGCTCTCGTGACCGGCATAAATTCCGACCTGCCGGGCCAGATCATCGGCACCGTCACCGAGAATGTCTACGACACCGCGACCGGCCGGCACCTGCTCCTTCCGCAGGGCGCCCGGCTGATCGGCCAATACGATTCCGGCGTCGCCTTCGGGCAATCGCGTGTCTTGTTGGTGTGGTCCCGCATCATCATGCCTGACGGCTCCTCCATCGTGCTCGACCGGCTGCCGGGCGTCGACACCGCCGGCTATGCCGGGCTGGAGGATGAGGTCGACAACCATTGGTTCCGCCTGATCGGCGGCGCGGTGCTCTCCTCCCTGCTCGGCATCGGCGCCGAGCTGGCCGCGCCGCAGAACAGCGGCGGCAATGGCGATCGCGTTATCATCGCTACCCGCGACGGCGCCCAGGACACGATCAACGAGGTCGGCCAGCAAATCATGCGCCGCAACCTCAACATCCAGCCGACCTTGAAGGTGCGCCCCGGCTTCCCGGTCCGCGTCATCGTCAACAAGGATCTGGTCCTGCGCCCCTATCAGGCGACGCCGCTCACGGCCAACATCAGGAGGGACGATTGACCCGTAAGCTCAGCCTCGGCCCGGTGCCGAAATCCGAGTCGGTCAAGCTGACCATCACCATCAGTGCCCGGCTACGCGATGATCTCGACCGTTATGCCGCGCTCCATTCCGAGCTTCACGGAACGCCGGTCGACATCTCGACGCTGGCGCCGCTCATGCTCGAAACCTTCGTTGCGCGTGATAAGGGCTTCCGCGCGGCGCGCGCCGGCCGCAGCCGCACATCACAGAATCCGACGCGCAACCTCGATGAGGCGTGACAGCGGCTCCGAAGGCGCTTCATCGCGTATCATCAGCCAGGTTTTCACCCCATCCGGCGCATCCTGCAGCGGAAGAAGCGCGAGCTCTCCCGTGCCGATCGCCTCGAGTTGCGCCGCCGTCGCGATCCCGATGCCGTAGCCGGCGATCACGAACATGACGAGCATGAACAGCGTGGTGGCGCGCTCGACGATGTTCGGTGTCGGCGTCGCCGTCCTCATGATCTGCTCGATCTGGCATTGCTGGCCAAGGCCCGTATCGGATCGACACAACACGAGGGGTTCCTGAACGACATCGCAGAGCCCGAGCCGTTCCCGTCTGGTCAGGGGATGATCGCTTGGAACGACCGCCACCGGCGCATCGCTCCATAGCGCTTCAGCGGTAATGCTCTTGCCGTATCCGCTCTCCGGCGCGAGTGCCGCATCGAGGAAGCCGCTCCGCAGCTCATGGACCTTCCGGACCATCGGCACTTCATGGACATGCACGCTGATATGGGGGCTCGACTGCCGCAAGGCCGCGAGTAACCGAGCGACACGCGGCAACGGCACGCCATCGCAAATCCCGAGATGCAGGTGGCTTGCCCCGTTCTCGCCGGCCAAGCCGACGTCAACCCGCGCTTCGTCGGCCGCCGCCAGCAGCGCTCGTGCATGAACGAGAAGGCGTTCGCCGGCCGGTGTCAGTCTCGTGGATCGTTTGGTTCGTTCGAGAAGCCGCACATTCAGCCGCGCTTCGAGATTTCGGATGGAGCGTGACAAAGGCGATTGCTCGATGCCTGCCCGCTCGGCCGCCCTGGTGAAATGCAGTTCCTCGGCAACGGCCACGAAATGACGAAGATGGCGCAAGTCCAACGGTTCCTCCTTCTGAATTTATCAAGCGGACTTAATTTTTATCCTCCTTAATTTATTAGTTAGAACCTTCTGAAATTAAATCAAAACTAGATTTTTGATCCTATATTCATAATATACTTTGGATCAAAAGCATTCTTCAATTTATTCATGAGTTCAATTTCAACATCATCCTTGATTGTCATAATTTTACATTTTTTTAACCGACCAACGCCGTGTTCGGCGGCAATTGAACCGTTGAGTTCAACAACGATGTCATGGACTGCATCGTTCACTGCATGCGAACGCGACAGGAAGGCGTCCTTGTCCATCCCGACAGGTTGACTGATATTGTAGTGGACATTGCCATCGCCGAGATGACCGAAGGCAAGGGTACGTCCGCCTGGAACCATGGATTCGATTATGTCGTTGGCGCGAGAAATGAAGTTGGGGATTTCGTGCAACGGAATTGAAATGTCGTGCTTTATCGAAGCTCCTTCGTAGCGCTGAACATCAGCGAGTGCCTCTCGCAATCGCCAAAAGGCGGCGCGCTGATCCAGCGAGCTAGCCAACGCGGCATCGACGATCAGCTCTTTCTCCAGCGCATCAGCAAGAAAAGCCGCGACCGCCTCACTCAGCCCGGCTTCCGATTGCCCTGAGACCTCCATCAGCACATACCATGGCGAAGGAGCGGACAGCGGATCCCGCGAGCCAGCCGCGTGGCGCAGCACGAAGTCGAGGCCAATGCGTGGGAGCAATTCGAAGGTTGTCAGTGTTCCGCCAGCACCAGCGCTCGCGGCGTTAAGCAAATCGAGCGCCGCTTCGGGATTCGATACCGCCACAAAGGCGGTTGATCGCGCGGTCGGGATCGGAAAAAGCTTCAGCACCGCCGCGGTGATAATTCCCAGCGTGCCTTCAGCACCAATGAAAAGGTCTTTGAAAGCGTAGCCAGTATTGTCTTTTCGCAGGTGACGCAGGCCGTTCCAGATTCGGCCATCTGCGAGCACGACCTCCAAACCGAGGCAGAGATCCCGGGCATTGCCGTAAGCAATGACGGCTGTACCGCCGGCATTGGTCGAGAGATTGCCGCCAATCGTGCAGCTTCCCTCAGAGGCGAGGGAGAGTGGGAAAAGGCGGCCGACCCTATTCGCAGCCTGTTGGGCCGCAAGCAAGGTTACGCCGGCCTCTACGACCATCGTGTTGCTGTTGGTGTTGGTCTCGCGGATCGTGTTCAGGCGCTGTAAGGACAGAACAATCTCCTGCCCATCCCCGGTCGGTATCTGGCCGCCGACAAGCCCTGTGTTGCCCCCTTGGGGAACGATTGTAGCTCCCACCTCGCTGGCGAGTTTCACGACTGCAGCGACCTCGTCTGCAGACCCTGGCCGGACGACGGCGCGGGCTTTGCCGACGAACAAGTCGCGCCACTCACGCAGATAGGTCTCCATCGCGCTGGCATCGGTCAAGACGTTGTTGTTGCCTACTATTTCGACCATTCGTGAAAGAATATCGGAAGACATGGCAAAACTCTCAACGGTGCCGAAGCCCGACAATTTCTGCGGGGTTTCCCGGAAGGAGGCTTTATGCAAGGTTGGAAGATTGGCGCTGCGCGCCAACCTTCAGGCGGTCATATAAGCGGTCTTGATGGTCGTATAGAATTCCGCTGCATATCGGCCCTGTTCCCTAGGACCATAGCTGGAACCCTTGCGGCCCCCGAAAGGCGCGTGAAATTCTGTCGCGGCCGTTATCAGGTTCACCATGACCATGCCCGCCTCGGCGTTGCGTCGAAAATGAGTCGCATGTTTGAGGCTGGTCGTGCAGATTCCAGCAGAAAGGCCGTAACCGGTATCATTGGCTATCACCAGCGCTTCATCGTAGTTCTTGGCGCGAATGACGGCAGATACCGGTCCGAAAATCTCCTCCCGACAGATACGCATGTCGTTCGTCGCTTCGGTGAACAGAGCCGGCTGGAAATAGAATCCAGGCGTTTCGCGATCCAACCTCTGACCGCCACAGACAAGCTTCGCCCCCTCGCGCTTGCCGATTTCGATGTAGCGCTCATCCTGGGCAATCTGCTTGGCGTCGACGACCGGACCGACCTGAACGCCGGGCTTGAGGGCGTTGTCGACGACGAGTGCCTGCATGCGGTTCACCACTGCGTCGATGAACCTGTCGTGAATACCTTCCGTTACGATCAGGCGGGAGGACGCGGTGCAACGCTGCCCCGTGGAGTAGAACGCGCCGGTGACCGCGCACTCCACCGCATTCTCTAGATCGGCGTCGTCGAGGACCACGAGAGGATTCTTCCCGCCCATTTCGAGCTGAAAGCGCCGAAGCTGCGCGGCGCTAGCTGTGGCCACGCGCCGGCCGGTGGCAACCGAGCCGGTGAAGCTGACGGCATCCACGTCGGGGTTGTCCAGAAGGGCTTGGCCCACGACGGAGCCTTCGCCCATCACCAGATTGACAGCGCCTTTGGGCAAGCCGGCCCGGCTGAGAATCTCGACAAGGGCCCATGCGCAGCCAGGAACAAGTTCGGCCGGCTTGAAAACTACGGTGTTTCCATAGCAGAGTGCCGGGGCCATCTTCCAAGCAGGGATCCCGATTGGAAAGTTCCATGGCGTTATCAGCGCCACCACACCGAGAGGCTCACGCGCGATAGCCACTTCGACGCCCGGGCGCAGCGAGGCGAGCGTTTCCCCGGAGAGGCGAAGGGTCTCACCGGCGAAAAAATCGAAGATGCTTGCTGCTCGCGCCGCCTCTCCGATTCCCTCCGCAAGGGTTTTGCCTTCCTCACGGGAAAGCAGGTGCCCGAGTTCCTCTTTCCGCGCCAGCAGCTCCTCGGATACCTTTTTCAGGACCGCGTGCCGCTCGAGCGGGCTGGTTCGGGACCAGATGGGAAAGGCGGCCTTGGCGGCCGCCACGGCCTCTTGGGCCTCGGAGGCTTGCGCCTGCGAATAAAGGCCGATGATGTCGTTGGTATCGGATGGGTTGATGTTCGGGACAGAATTCGAACTTTCGATCCATTCCCCACCGATAAGGTTTGGATGAATTTTCATCATTTATTCTCCAGGAGAGATTTATTCTAAAAGCCGGATACGTTGATTTTTGTTCTATTTTGTAATCGAGACGAGGGGGGTCGGAAAAAGAAGGAAGGAACTACTTGTTTTATTTCCCTCTGATGCATCAACCGCCAAAGGTCGGAGGAACGTCCCCACCGACCTCGGCGGTAAGTTCGGCGAGCCTTTTCCAAGTTGCGCTGTCCACGGGGACACCGTCCTTGAGCCGAGCTGCCATTTCGATCTTCTCCGGGTCGCCCGGTGCGAGGACCTTCTGCCCGTCGACGCCATCGGAGCCCCTCAGGGTGGCAACGAGATTCGTCGATGTCTGCACAAGCGCCCCGAAACGGGAGCTGTCGATAGCCATAAAGAAATGGCCTAGGGGGCTTGGTGCGCCACGGCTCACATCGTCGAACGGCGGCAGGGTTGTTGCCGCAGCCGTACCGGTGAACATCGTGCAAAGCAGCTCCACCATCGCCGCCAGGCCGGCCCCTTTGTATCCGTATGCCGTACCGCCGAGAGGCAGGAGCGCGTGCGCCTGCTGGGCATCGGTCGTCATGCGGCCCTCCGCATCGACCGCGACGTCCGGCGGGAGGGGGGCACCTGTGTCGCGGCGCAAGTAGACACGATTCAAGGGAATGGAACTGGTCGCCATATCGAGGAGCATCGGCTCCTCTCCGGACAGCGGAACCGCAAAGGCAATCGGATTGGTGCCATGGATGGGGGATCGTCCACCATGTGCGACAACCCCGGGCCCGGATTGGGTGAAACCGAATACCACACAGCCCTTGCGGGCACCGTGAAGGGCGTAGGTCCCGGTCGCGCCATGGTGCGATGTGGCGTGCACGGCGACAACGCCAATGCCCGTTTCAGAAGCCAGCGCAACGGCTTCGTCAACGGCACGGTAGCTGGCGGGATGACCAAGGCCGCCATCGGCGTTGACGATTCCAACTGAAGCCGCAACTCGCTCGAATTTGATCTCTGCACCAGCGTTCAGCCGCCCACCCTTGATCCACTTCACATATAGCGGGAGCAGTCTCACGCCATGGGTGTCGACACCGCGAAGCGAAGCTTCGGAAAGGGCGCGGGCGCAGTCGGCGGCGGCCGCATCTCGAATGCCAAAGCGCGTAAGCAATCCCGTGCAGTAGGATTCCAGCCTGGGCCGGTCAATTCGCACTCCTGAAAACGCTTCCATATCCCGCCTTCGTTTAGTTTGATTGGTGTGCTTATTCTCGGATATAATATTTAAGCTAGGCATATATACTAAGAAAGAATTCAATAATATTAAAATTATCTGAGAGACAATGGCGTTTATCGACGTTTATGTCGATTTAAACCTCATCCCTACATCTCTTTCTCTAGCAATATACCGATATATCGATATGTCAATCCGCAATTTGCCGATACTCGGCCGCGGACCGAGGGGGCGATGGATCGCCTGCGTCTCTCTGATCGCGAGGGCTGGGAATACGCACACGTGCCCGCATTCCCATGCCCGGGCCAAGTGGTCGAACCAATGCCGTGCGTTGTTCGGAGGCTTCGAGCTGTCGGATCGCCGGTAGAAAAACCCTCGGCGCCTTCTCGCACAAGGATTTCATCTTGCAGCGGTTCAGAAATTCGGGCACGCAAACGGCGTCGTGGCCGGCCCTCTCTCTGCGTGATGGCCAGGTTCAAATCGCCCGGCTATCGCTCGGCTGTGTCGTCGGCGGGCGCCCCAGGCACAAACCTGATCCTGGCGCAGGAGGTGGGCGGAAACCGCCGAGCGACTATCGTAAGATCACGCTGTTCAGCCTGCCGGCCGAAAGAGTGCGACGTCACCGTTTCCCGTTGGGGGCTTTCTGGAAGGACTTCACCAGGGCATCCGCGCCCCTGACGAGCAGCCCGAGGTCGGTCCCGACCGCGACAAAGCTGTAGCCCCACTCGATGTAGCTGCGGGCATCAGCCTCCGATGCCGTCAATATCCCGGCCGGCTTTCCCACGGCGACAAGGCGCCGCCCCGCCGAGCGAATGGCTTCCCGCACGTCCGGGTGATTCGGCTCGCCTATGTGGCCGAGCGACGCCGAGAGATCGGCTGGGCCGATGAACACTCCATCGATGCCGTCGACGGCGGCGATGGCCTCGAGCTGTTCAAGGGCCTCGGCGGTTTCGATCTGGACGAGGACGCAGATCTGCGAGTCGGCTTTCTCAAGATAGTTTGTAACGCGACCAAAGCGGCTCCCTCGCCCGGAGGTCGTGATGCCCCGACGACCGGCAGGCGGATATCGGCAGGCCGCGACGGCTTGGGCCGCCTCCTCGGCGTTCTGGACGAATGGCACCAGAATGCCCGTCGTGCCGATGTCGAGCAGGCGTTTGATCAGAACCGGATCATTCCAGGCAGGGCGTACGATCGGCGTCGCGGTGCCGGCCTGCATCGCCTGGAGCTGTGCCAGTACGGACGGCGTTTCATTAGGGGAGTGCTCGGTATCCACCAGAATCCAGTCGAAGCCGCTGTGCGATACGGCCTCGGCAACGATGTTGCTGCAAAGCGAACTCCACAAACCGATCTGCAACTCACCGCGGCTCAGTGCGGCTTTGAAGGCGTTGACCGGAATATCCATGACGTTTCTCTCCTCTGAACGAGCTGTGATCCGGACAGTCGGCAAATCGAGCTGTTACCGGCGTAGAACTGCAGTGTGGATGAGCCGAGCCATAAGAAGGCGGCAAAGGCGGTTCTTTGATCGTGTCACCAAACAGATTGGCCGGCTACGAGATGTGAGCTTGGCGGTCGGCGGCGGACCGGGATATGCGGCTCTTCCATCTGTTAGTCGCAAGCGTATGCGTCCCATGCGGCTCCTGTGTCACCAGCGCGGCATAACACGCTTGACACATCGATATATCGGTATATCGATGCTTTTCAAGCCAGACGCAAAGGTCTCGCACGCCTCTTTGTGCGGGAATGGGGAAATCAATCTGAATGGCTGACGCTTAGCTGTTGCCGATAGTCCTGTTCCGAACCGGACAGCCAGCAACGCGCCGCCGAATGCCATTAGACCGTCAAGCGGCGGGTGGAGGCTTCATTGCGGAGGCCCCGAGCCCTTGTTGGGTGCGATAGGAACTGAGGGTGCAATGGCATTGCTAGAGATTACCGGGCTGCAGAAATCCTATGGCAGCCTGGAGGTTCTGAAGGGCGTCGACCTCAGCATCGAAGCCGGGAGCGTGGTCGGCCTGATAGGGGCCAGCGGATCGGGAAAATCGACTCTTCTACGTTGCCTGAACCATCTGGAAATCCCCACTGGCGGGGATATCAGACTGGATGGCGAATTGATCGGATTTGCCGACGTCAAGGGCAAGCGCGTGGCGTGCAGGCCCGCCGATCTCAGCCGCCAGCGTCGGAAAATGGCGATGGTGTTCCAGCAGTTCAATCTGTGGCCCCACAAGACCGCGCTGGAAAACGTCATGGAAGGCCCCGTGGTCGTGCAGCGGGTGCCGCCGCAACTTGCCCGGGAGAATGCCATCAAGGCTCTGAGCCGTGTCGGCCTGAAGGACAAGGCGGACAGTTATCCAAGCCGTCTTTCGGGAGGACAGCAACAGCGCGTCGGTATTGCAAGGGCATTGGCTCTTGAGCCGCAGGTCATTCTTTTCGATGAGCCGACATCCGCGCTCGATCCCGAACTCGTCAATGAGGTTCTTTCAGTGATCCGGGGTCTGGCGGAGGACGGGATGACGATGGTCATCGTCACCCACGAAATGCGTTTCGCGCGCGATGTGTGCGGACATGTCGTCTTTCTTGAGAACGGGCGCATTGTCGATGCCGGCACGCCGGATCACATTTTCGGAACGACAGAAAACGTCAGAACAAAGGAATTCGTACGAAGCTACTTCGGCTGATCGAGCGAATTCTGAAACTGAGGGGACGTTATGGATTACGAGTGGAATTTCCAAGTCATATGGGAATATCGCGACGTATTGATGAGTGGTCTGATTCATACGGTTTTCCTTGCCATCATCACGATCGCTGTCAGCATCATTTTTGGGCTCGGCCTCGCTTTGCTGCGGGGGGCAAAGATAACGGCGATATATACGGTTGTTTCGACCTTAATCCAGCTTGTTCGCGCCGTTCCAGTGCTCGTTCTGCTGGTCTGGATGTATTATTGCCTGCCGATCGTGACGGGCCTCAAGCTCGACCCGTACACGACCGTCATCACGGCCCTTTCGATATATAGCTCAGCCTTCTTCGCCGAGATCTTCCGAGGCGGCATCCAGTCGATTGATCGGGGGCACGTGGAAGCGGCCTATGCGGTCGGCATGACCCGCGCGCAGGTGTTCAAGCGGATCGTAGGGCCTTTGGCCTTCCAGAGGATCTTTCCGCCCCTTGTCAACCAATGCATCCTCGTCCTCAAGAACACCACGCTGGCAGGATACGTGGCCGTTCCGGAGCTGCTCTACCTCGGACAGCAAATCAGCGTCAGAACGTTCCGGCCGCTCGAATTGCTGACCATCGTCGCGGTACTCTTCATCGTCACGATCGTTCCGCTCACCTTCGCTGCCGAGTATTTCGAGAAGAAGTATCACAACCGGTACTATCGCTGATCATGACGGAGCGATATGACATCGTAATCGTGGGCGCCGGCGTGGTGGGGCTTTCGGTCGCAACCCGGCTCGCATCGGACGGCCTCGGGGTCGCTGTCGTCGATCCGCTTCCCCCCGGTGGCCGGGCGTCATACGGGAATGCGGGCATCGTCAATCCGGGCGCTGTGGTGCCCATGTCGATGCCGGGAATGTTGAGGAAGGTTCCCCGCTGGCTCACCGATCCGCTGGGGCCGCTCTTTATTCCTCCCTCCTACTTCCCCCGCATCTTGCCCTGGCTGTTGCGCTACCTGCGTGCGGGGCGCCCGGAGCGAGTCCGCCAGATTTCCGAGGCGATGCACTATCTGCATCGAGGCTGCTTGGAAGGCTGGAACGAACTTCTCGGAGAGGATTTTGTCGCGGCGAACATGCGTTTTCACGGCCAGCTTCAACTCTGGTCGGGCAGCGCAAATGGCAAGGGGCAGCAACTCGCCAGCGAACTTCGGACCCGATATGGCGTGGCGGGAGAGCATGTGTCCCGGGACGAATTGCGGGAGCTCGCTCCCGACGTGACACAAGAGATCGCGCACGGGCTGTATATCAAGTCCGGCGGTTTCACGCTCGATCCGGCGGCGCTATGCACCCGCTTGGCATCGGAATTCGAGCGTCGTGGCGGGAAGATCCTTCAGCACTCGGTCGATAGCATCGTGTCCGAAGGGCCGGGCCGATATATTCTGGTCACCAATACGAAAGCCGTTCGCGGTGCTCGCGTCGTCGTCGCGGCGGGAGCCTGGTCCGGGCATCTTCTGTCGCCGCTGGGCATCCGCCTGCCACTCGAAGCGGAGCGTGGATACCATGCGATCCTGCCCGATCATAACCTGAGCCTTGAGCTTCCAATCGGCTTCAAAGACCGTGGTTTCAGCGTGACCCCGATGACCTCCGGGTTGCGTGTGGCGGGCACCGTCGAGTTCTCGGGATTGAATGCGCCTCCCGACATGGAGAGGGCCCGGCGCCTGGTCCAGCACGCGGCCGCTCTCTTCCCCGGCATCAAGCATGGCGAGCCGGAACTCTGGTCCGGCTATCGCCCCTCGACCCCGGACAGTCTTCCCGTCATCGGGCCGGCAAATGACGCAGGCGACCTCCTGCTGGCGTTCGGCCATAGCCATTTCGGCATGACGGGAGCTCCGGGGACCGCTCGCATCATCAGTGACCTTCTTCATCACAAGCGCGAAGCCGGGCAGGCCGCGTTTTCCGCCGCCCGCTTCTAGACCTGGAGTCTGTTTCATGGAAGTTCAACGCAAGCACGTGGCGAAGCGCTACAGCCGTCTCACGATCTATAACGGCACTGCTTATTTCGCCATGACCCCGCTGTCCCCGTACGATGCCACGGACAGCATTATTCCTCAGGCAAAGCAGATCTTCGAGCGCGTAGAGGAACGCCTGAAGGATTGCGGCTCCACCAAGCATGACCTGCTTTTCGTCACTGTCATCCTGTCGGACAAGCGCTATCTGAGCGCTTTCAACGAGCTCTGGGATGCATGGGTGAGCGAGGTCTCCCCGCCGTCTCGCGCCTGCTTCTTTGCTGAGCTGACCCACCCCGACCTCAAGGTCGAACTCATCATTCAAGCGCGGGCTCAGGTTTGATGGCTCCGCCTGATGCCAGTCCAGTTTGCGCTGCCCCTGCGACCTCTTCTCTCATGTCTGCTCCCGTGATCCCATTCACCGAGATATTCGGACGCAATCTCTCGGCCAGCGCAGCGCCAGTCGCTGCGGATCTGGCTCGCGCAATCGTCCGTGAACGCTATGGAATCGATGTTGCGGACATCCAGCAGCTCGCGGCGGAGAAGGATGCCAATTTTCGAGTGACGGCGCCTTCCGGTGCTTCGATGCTTCTACGTGTCGCGCACCCGGACGAAGATCCGTCCACCTTCTCCTTACACAGCGATGTCCTGTTACATCTGGCACAGCGCGCGCCGGAGTTACCCGTGCAGCGCGTGTTCCGAGACCTAGAGGGCGCCAGCCATTCCGTATGGTCCGATCCGGCCGGGCAAGCTCGACAATTGCGCCTAGTGAGCTTCCTACCCGGCCCGCCGCAGCGAACCATGTCCCGTAGCGCGTCCCAGCGACGCGCCATCGGCGAGATTCTTGGCAAGCTCCAACTTGCTCTGGCGGATTTCAGGCATCACGCGGAACGGCATCGAACCATATGGGATATCCAGCACGCGGGGAGCTTGCGACCGGTGCTGGCGATTTTCGACGATGTTTCGACCAGGACTATTCTGGAGCAGGCGCTGGATATCTTCGACGATCGCGTGGCTCCTACCCTGCCGTCGCTGAGACGCCAGATGGTGCACAACGACTTCAACTCCGACAATATCCTAATCTCGCCGTCGAACACGGATGAGGTTTGCGGGATCATCGATTTCGGAGACGCCGTAAATACGGCGGCGGCCATCGACCTCGCTGTGGCGTGTGTCTATCAGCTACACGACGATGATGACCTGTTGCGGCCTGCCTTCGACGTTTTGTCGGGCTTCGTTTCCGTCAAGCAGCTCACCGAAGTCGAGATGTCGACCCTGTACGACCTTTTCCTCGTACGGCTGGCGGTCCGCGTCTTCATCGCCTTCTTTCGGGCGCAACGGTCTCCCGAAAACCGGGCCTATATCCTCAGGAATACATCGCAAGCCATCGCGCAACTGCACCGCTTGCTCACGCTTCCGCCAGGCGCCGTGCGCGAACGCATCTTCAACACTTGCAAGGAAAGCCGCATCTCATGACCACCGGTACGCAAATGATCAACGGCTTCGATCCTGCCAGCCTCGACACGCTGCCGGCGGTCGAGCGCGACATGGTCTCCAGGCGCGCGAACCTGCTCGGGGAAGCCTACAAGCTCTTCTACGACCGTCCTATCCAATTCGCGCGCGGCGAGGGGGTGTGGCTCTATGATGCTGACGGCAAACCATATCTCGATGTTTACAATAACGTACCTCAAGTCGGTCACTGCCATCCGAAGGTCATCGAAGCCGTCACCAGGCAGATTTCGACGCTCAACACGCATACGCGCTATCTGCACGACGGCATCCTTCGCTATGCGGAGGACCTGCTCGCGACCTTCGATACCGGTATTAACCGCGTTATGTTCACCTGCTCTGGCAGCGAGGCCGTCGACCTAGCTCTGAGGGTCGCGCGCTACGAGACCGGCGGCACCGGCCTCATCATCACCGAGAACGCCTATCATGGCCTTACGACGGCCGTCGCGGCGATTTCCCCCTCGTTGGGACCGAATGTTCCGCTCGGCAAGGAGGTCTTCACGGTCCCGGCGCCGGACTCTTATCGTGCCCGCGTGGGCGAGGATATCGGTGACACGTTCGCCGCCAATGTCGCAGCCGTCATCGCCCATATGAAGCGGCGAGACATTCGGCCCGCGGCCCTCGTCCTCGACGGTGTCCTGTCGACCGACGGCGTCCTAACGGACCCGCCCGGATTTCTGGCCAAGGCCGTCGATGTCGTCCACGCCGCCGGCGGATTGTATATCGCCGACGAGGTACAAGGCGGCTTCGGCCGGGCCGGCCTCGGCATGTGGAGCTTCTCGCGTCACGGCGTCACCCCCGACCTCGTAGTGATGGGAAAGCCGATGGGCAACGGACTGCCGATCGCGGCCATGGCCGCCCGCGCGGAGGTACTGGAGAAATTCGGCAGGGATATCCGCTACTTCAACACCTTCGGCGGAAATACGGTCAGCATCGCCGCAGCCCAAGCTGTGCTCAATGTCATTCGCGACGAAGGCCTGATCGAGAACGCGCGGGTGATCGGCGACTATATGGCCGACGGCATCCGCGACCTGTCGCGCCGCTTTCCCGCGATCGGGGACGTCCGCAACGCCGGCCTCTTCATCGGCGCGGATTTCGTCACCGATCCTGACAGCAAGGCACCGGATGGGGCCAAGGCACTGCGCATCGTCAATGCTCTGCGTCGTAAGCAGGTCCTGATCAGCGCGTCCGGCAAGACCGGTAACGTGCTCAAGATCCGCCCCCCTCTGCCGTTCAATCGCGAGAATGCGGATCTATTTCTGGAGCGGCTTGGCGAAGTTCTCGCTGAAGACCAGTGAATTCACCCACAGAAATGAGAGGAAGTCGGAATCCACAATTGAGGTTGTTCAAATATCCGGCAGCGAATTATTGTGATTCTTTCAAACAAGATTCAAGATAGTTCCGCCGTGAATATTAACTCAAACATGGGAAAGAAGGGGAATAATGATGAATATCTTGAAAAAAATCGCAGAAATCGCTTGTGCACTCGTGATGATGGGCGCTGCGGCGGCTCATGCCCAGCAGAATGATTTCGAGCGGATCCTGAAGGAAAAGGTGGTCCGCATCGGCGCCGTCGACTCGTTTCCATCCTACAGGAAGAATCTCTCGACTGGAAAATGGGATGGCATCATGCCGGAGATCGCCGAGCTCGTCTTCGGCAGCATCGGGGTGAAGGTCGAGTACGTCGACGCGGAATGGAGCAGCGCCGCAGCGGGGTTGCAGTCGGGCCGTTTCGACATCATCGGTGGCTTCTCGGCTACGCCCGCCAGGGCTCTCGTCGTGTCCTTCACCGATGAGTTGGCGCGCACGGATATCGGCGTGGCCTCCGTCGATCCCGCCAAGTCCTTGGTTCAGAGCTGGGCGGAGATCAACAACCCGAACGTGTCGATCGCCGTCGCGGATGGAAGCGGCTCGATGAGGACCGCCGAGCGCATGGCTCCCAAGGCCAAGATCGTCGCTCTCAAGAACGAGGCGGCTGCGATCATGGAGATCGAAAGCAAGAGGGCCGATTATTTCCTAACCAATTCCAGCAGCCTCTCACGATACCAGGCATCCAGGGGCGCCGACAAGGTCAAGCTCTTCTACCCTGCGCCGGTCGTCTACCAGCCGGTCGTCTTCGCCGCCCGAAAGGATCAGGATGCCCTGATCAAGTGGCTCAATATCGCCTTCGGGTATTATGTGTCTGATGGGAGCATTCCTTCCATTCGACAGAAATACCTCAGCATGGCGAACTGATCGTCGATACGATACCCAGGGAGGCGGTGGTATCACCGCCTCCCTGGCGTAAAAGCCGCGCGACATCAGGCGCGGATCAACCAGCTACACAAATCGTCAGTGCCATCCATGTTTGCCGGTCACCTCGCATGGGGGCATCCGGCGCACCGACCGCCTTATGAAGGAGCGGGGAATGAAATCCGAAGTGAGCGCCCGGCTGGATGCCGCGATGCATCCCATCCTGTCTCGGCACATTTACGAAGGCAGAATATCTGGGGACGTGCTAGCCACTTTCACGTATATGGGTCTGGTCAACATCGCTCACACTTTGATGCTGGCGAAGAAAGGGCTGATCGAACCTTCGGTCGCGTCCGTCATCATGGCAGGAATACTGGATATTCATGCCGGAGGATGGGAGGCCGTTCCGATCGACCCGAGGAAAGAAGACGCCTACTTCAACTACGAAGCCTATCTGATCAGCAAGGTCGGCATTGAGGCCGGCGGGCGGATGCATATCGGGCGCAGCCGGAACGACCTTGGCGCGACCATGGAGCGACTGCGCGCAAGGGATCGACTGCTGGAGCTTTCCGGGCTGGTCCTCGACGTGCTGACCCCCCTTCTTGAGAATGCATCGACGTATGCCGACGTCATCATGCCGGGTTACACGCATCTTCAGCCCGCGCAGCCGATCACGTTCGGGCACTATCTGTTCGGAATATTCTGCGCGCTCGAGCGCGATTTCATCCGACTCCAGTCGGCGATGCTGCGGATCAATCTCTCCCCGTTAGGAGCCGGCGCCCTGGCGACCACCTCGTTCGACATCGATCGACCGTGGCTGTCGGACATCCTGTCCTTTGACAAGCCCATGGAGAACTCGCTGGACGCCGTGGCGTCGCGCGATTTCGGCATCGAGACCTTGTCGGCGATGTCGCAGCTCGCGGTCACCTGGAGCCGACTGGCGCAGGACTTCTACGTTTTCGCATCCAACGAATTCGATCTCATCCGGTTTCCCGACAGCGTCGCCGGAACGTCGAGCATCATGCCCCAGAAAAAGAACCTCTTCGTTCTGGAGCACCTGAAGGGCAAGGCGGCCCAGTTCATCGGGCTCCTGTCCGCGTCGATGGCCGCGTCGAAAGGGACGAATTTCACAAATACCGTCGACGGCAACAGAGAAACGATGAAGGGTCTCTGGGACGGATTCGAAGAGATGAACAACTGCCTCCCCTTGCTGAAGCTCGTCGTGGAGACAGCGGCCCCCAACTCCGACGTCATGAACCGCGCCGTGAATGAAAGCTTCTATATGGCGACGGACCTTGCCGACCTTCTCGTCAAGAAGGGGGGCCTCTCATTCCGGGAGGCGCACCATGTCGTCGGCCGCCTCGTTGGGGATCTCCTTAAGGCAGGCTCGCTGTTGGGAGAGGTCACGCCCGAGCAGATCACGGCCTCGTCGCGGGAAGTCGCGGGCAAGGTCGTGGTTCTGGCTGAGAATGATCTGCGACAGGCAATCGACCCGGCTGCCGGCGTCGCGGCGCGCAATATTCCGGGGGGGCCGGGTCCCGAGGCTCTGCGGAAGGCGATCGCCAACGGCCGCGTGCGCCTGGACAGGGCCGTCGCGGAAACCAGCGCGATGCGTCGGAGGTTCGATGCGGCGACCGCGGAGCTGTTGGCGCTCGGAAGAACGCTGGCCGACTCTCCCCAAACGGCAAAGGTCTAGGGTCCCGAGCACGGCATCACATCACGACAGGCGGTTATCTGGTGGTTCCCCCAAGACCTATCCTCTTGGCCGCCTGTCGGATCTCAACTCTCTAAGCTACGACGCGGTGTGTGATGGCCTTTTATTGCAACGCAGACGAAGTGCGTGCCCGCGCAATTCGGGACTGTTTTTCCAAAGAGCTTCCGGATTTGCGCTTTGTCACGGCCGGCCAACCGTTCGAACCCGAAGAGATTCAGTACATTCTGACCTGGAAAGTCGTTCCGGAGCTTCGCGAACGCTATCGCAAGCTTGAGGTCGTATTCTCTCTCGGCGCCGGCGTTGACCAGTTTCGTTTCGAAGAGCTGCCGCAGCAGGCGAAACTAGTACGGCTGATCGAGCCCGGCATTGTCGCGCTGATGCAGGAATATGTGGTCATGGCCACCCTTGCCTTGCATCGCGATCTAGCAATCTACCTCGGACAACGCGCTGAGGCCGAATGGGTCAAGCATCCTATTCGTCCGGCGTTCGGAGTTCGCGTCGGAGTTATGGGTCTGGGCCAACTCGGCCAAGCCGTACTGCGTGCACTCGCTCCGTTCGGCTTCGAGCTCGCAGGGTGGAGTCGTACGCCGCGCGCTATCGAAGGCGTGTCTAGTTTCGCGGGTGACGAGGAACTGGCGCCGTTCCTGGCCCGAACTGATATCTTGATCTGCCTGCTGCCCCTGACTGAAGCGACGCACGGCATCCTGTCGAAGAGGCTGCTGGCGCAACTTCCGAGGGGGGCGGGACTCGTTCATGTGGGACGCGGGCAGCATCTCGATCAGGACGCCCTGCTCGAAGCGCTCGGATCCGGACAATTGCGTGGTGCCGTGCTCGATGTAACGGATCCGGAGCCTCTCCCGAAAGGGCATGCGATCTGGAATCACCCGCGGATTCTGCTGACTCCCCACATTGCGTCCACAGCTCAGACGGATACGGCTGCCCTTGCAATCGTCGAGAACATTCGGCGGCACGGCAGGGGCGACGAGATGATCGGCGAGGTGAAGCGAGACCGTGGCTATTGATTGTGGCATCTACGGAGCGGTGATGCAGCGCGCTACCTTACGAACCTCTGGAAGCCGACAGGGCGGAGATGCAGCCTGGCTTGGAGGAAGGTCGCCCAAGCTGCCGTGTCGGCTACAAGGCTTGCTCTGTACGCGCCCGCGCACCCCTGAGCTTCCATACCTGGCTTCAGGTAAGGCGTGGCCGCGGCCCCATTTGTTTTGGCGGCCTGGCTGGTTAACCGGCGCTGGCGCCAACTCTTTAGGAGAATGAACGTGACGAACCGGTCGGCGAAACCGTGCATTGCGATCCTCTATGGGGGGCGCTCGGCGGAACGTGACGTTTCGGTGATGTCGGCTAAAAACGTTATTTTCTCGCTCTCGCCCGAAAAATACGCCCCGATGCCCATCTACGTGACACGTGACGGGAGATGGGTTCTCGGGCGGCTTGAGGACGGGAATCTCGCAACTCCAGAGCGGGGCACGGAAATCTGTCTGGTCCCGGGCGGCGGCGGCCGCCTCCTTGCTATTTCGGAAAGTGGCAGGCTGGCAGAAGGGGGAAGAATCGATGCGCTCTTTCCGGTGCTCCATGGGTTGCATGGCGAGGATGGCTCCGTGCAAGGGCTTGCCGAGGTCGCTCGGGTGCCGCTTGTCGGCTGCGGGATTCTTGGCTCTGCAGTCGCTCTCGATAAGGTGGTCACGAAGTGCCTGCTCCGGTCCGCCGGATTGCCCGTGACGCGCTCTGTTACGATTCAACAAGGATCGGCGCCGTCGTTTGCTGCTCTAGAGACCGAGCTCGGCTTGCCGATGTTTATCAAGCCGGCCCGTCAGGGCTCGTCGGTTGGGGTCCGAAAGGTACATGCGAGTCAGGAATTCGCTAGTGCCTTGGCGGAGGGGTTCAAGCACGATCGAAAGCTGCTCGCGGAGGCGTTCGCCGACGGTCGTGAAATTGAGTTCGCCGTACTCGAGGATTCTGCAGGGAACCTTCTCGTGTCACGACCCGGAGAGATCATTCCGGCAGAAAAGCACGACTTCTACAGCTACGAGGCAAAATATATCGATGAGAATGGCGCCGCCCTGAAAATCCCTGCCGACCTTCCCGAAGATTTGGAAGGAGCCATGCGCGACATAGCGGCCAAGGCTTTCCGCGCTGTTGGCTGCGATGGTATGGCGCGCGTTGATTTTTTCTTGATGCCGAACGGTCTATTTCAGATAAACGAACTCAATACGATACCAGGATTTACCGACATCAGCATGTATCCAAAATTAATGGAATTCAGCGGAGTGTCTTACGAAGAGTTGCTGAATCACTTAATATTACAAGGCATTAGTCGAAATATTCTATAATAATTTTAATTTCAAGTTAATCTTCTGCCGACGGATTATTTGGCTATCGATTTATTGAAATAATATTTCATTAGTGGATACAGTTACCCGCAGGGATACGAAAGGCTGAGCAATTGCTCCTTCTCAACGCCATCTTCGGAATCCTTGCGGGCATTGAGCGAGCAGCATCCCAGGCGTTGTCGGCGTGCCTGTTGAGTGCCGGATGATGATAGAGTGGGCGGCCAATGAATTTGCACTGAGGCGCGGCTACAGCGATTCGTCGAGATATGCCGGGCCATGGCACGATAAGCTCGACCGAGCTTTCGAAAAGCAATGTGTGCCGTCCGGACGTAACGACCGAAAGCGTCTCGTTCGAGCGTCGGTCGGTCTGCACGAGGATGGAAATCCTTGCTGGCGACCGCGCACGCTGGCGGACCGACAGTTTCATCAATCTTCTGCGAGGCCTCACCGTTGCGGCTACTCAATTTGCGCGGCCTCGGTGCAGTTACCGGTCGAGCACCATATTGCAAGTGGTTCGTCTTGCAGTTGCATCTTCTGCCACCTATCGGCTCAAGTTGTAGCGCGGAACGCAACAGAGCGCAGGCAAGTTCAAGCGAGCGAGACACCGATACCGTTGTGGCTGGCGTCGGAAGTCGTGCTATGGCGGCGATGCCTGCCCGGTATGAGCGATCGTGGTTTGGCCTGAGGATTAGTTAGGCTAGAGGAAAACACATATTATGCTGCAAGGGCGGACCAACCTTCCGAAGGCTGTCCAGATTTACCAACTGATCCGTGATGAGATTATTTCTCTCAAGCTTCAGCCTGGAACTGTAATCAACGAAAAGGAAATAACCGCTCGCACCGGCGCCTCTAGAACGCCGCTGCGCGAAGCGTTGATTCAGCTTGTTCAGGAAAATCTGGTCGTTGTCGTCCCCGGAGATAAAACATTTGTGAGTAAAATTCGCTTAGAAGAAGTTATGGAAGGACAGCTCCTGCGAGACACTTTGGAATCTCGGGTAGTCAAGCTCGCTGCGCGAAATTACGATAACAAATTTGAACCTTTGTTTGACATGAATATGCAGCTGCAGGCTGTTGCAGCAAAGAACAAGGACGTTGATTTATTTTTCAAGTTTGATAATGAATTTCACGAGCTTATTTGTGCCTGCGCAGGTCATAAAAATATCTGGTCTCTTATCCGTAGGGGAACAGCGCAGCTCGACCGGATCAGGCGTTTTTCGTTCGTCTTGGAAGATAGCTTCGATACAGTTATGGATGAACACAGGGAAATGGTCGATAATATAAAATCAAGAAACCAAGACGGAGCTGTCAAGGTTTTCCATATTCAGATTGATAGTATTGTCGAATCGATTAAGATTCTACTCTTAAGGAGATCTGATCTTGTTGAAGGTCATATTGATTTGAGCTTGGATTCAATCCGATAGTTGAGTAAAATATAATTTCAGCATGATATTATTAAATTACTATTTTGGTATCGATCATTGGAAATTTATTCGAGTCGATCCGGTTAAACTAGATCGTTTTCCGCTCAGTCTGGGTCGTAGCCTGCAGCTTTGAAGAGGTTTGCAAATTCGGCAGGCGAGAAGAGCGGAATTATGTCTGCAATCCTGCTCCAGAGACTGTCGCGCGTTCGCTCTGGCACCTTACGCAACAGGGCTTTGAGCTTCGAAGGGCGTTTTCAATCGGGTGAAGTCGAGGCTGTATGGCCGGAGGCAGGTAACCGTCCGGTCTCGGCCGCCTTGCGCGGTGGGCGGCATTTCCTGAACGGTGTGACCTTAAGTCTAGCTTTAAGGTCATGGCGATGGTTCGGGCGGAGGTTCTGGGCGCGATCGAGCGGCGGCGGCGCTGGCACTACGGCGACAAGGTCCGGATCGTCGAGGAGAGTTTCGCTGCTGGCGTGACGGTGACGGATGTCGCGCGGCGCAACGGCGTCGCGGCGAGCCTAGTTTTCACATGGCGTCGACAGGCGAAGCTGGGGCAGTTGGGAGGGGGCAGCCCGGCGCCGCTTCTGCTGCCTGTCGAACTGGCTCCTGTCGTAACCGACATCACGCCCACGCCGGTTGCCGAGGTCGCCGTTGCGGAGCCCACGCGTCGGAGCCGTCGTTCGTCCGGCATGATCGAGATTGCGCTCGGCTCGGGCCGCAGGCTGCGGGTCGATCGCGATGTCGACGCGGACGCGCTGCGGCGGGTGCTCGACGTGCTGGACCGGCGATGATCGCGATCCCCGCCGGGATGCGGGTTTATCTCTCCATGGGCCCGACCGACATGCGCAAGGGCTTTGACGGCCTGGCGGCGCTGGCACAGGGCGCGCTGAAGCAGGATCCGTTCTCCGGTCACCTGTTCGTCTTTCGCGGTCGCCGAGGCGATCTTCTGAAGGTGCTGTACTGGGATGGACAGGGCTTCTGCCTGTTCGCCAAGCGGCTGGAGAAGGGCCGCTTCATCTGGCCTGTGACGACGGACGGCGCGGTGCGGCTGACGCCGGCGCAGCTCTCCATGCTGCTGGAGGGGATCGACTGGCGCGCGCCGATCCGAACCGATCGCCCCAGCCTGGCGCTGTGAAGCGAAGGGCTTCGAGCCGATTCAGGACTGTGGCCCGCGGTCAAGATCGACCATGATTCAATGGCTTGGCCGCCGGTCTCGCGATAATCTTAAGACCATCATGGCGAGCGCCTCCGCAGACCTTCCCGATGACGTCGCGACGCTCCAGGCGCTGCTGATCGCGGCGCGGGCGCAGAGCGCCGCCCATCTGCTCATGATCGAGAAGCTGAAGGCCCAACTGGCGAAGCTGCGCCGGATGCAGTTCGGGCAGTCGTCGGAGAAGCTCGATGCCGCCATCCACCAGTTGGAGCTGGCGCTCGAGGATGTCGAAGAGGGCACGGCGGCGCGGACGGTTCTGGAGCGCGCGGTCATGCCGGCAGCTCCCGACGCCCGTCAGCATCCGGTTCGTCGTCCCTTGCCCGACCACCTGCCGCGCGAGGAGATCGTGCATTGGCCAGCGGGCATCGCCAGTGGCGATCTCGGCTGTGGTTGCCAGGCTTGCGGCGGACAGTTGCGCCGGCTCGGTCAGGACGAGACCGAGGTGCTGGAGCGCGTCACCCTGTTCAAGGTCGTTCGGCATATCCGCCCCAAGATCGTCTGCCGCCAGTGCGAGGCGATCGTGCAGGCGCCGATGCCCTCCCTGCCGATCGAACGCGGGCGGCCAGGTCCGGAATTGCTCGCCCATGTGCTGGTGGCCAAGTATGCCGACCACCTGCCGCTTTACCGACAGTCCGAGATCTATGCCCGTGAGGGCGTCGAGCTCGACCGTTCTACCTTGGCCGATTGGGTCGGATCGGCGGCGGCGCTGCTGACCCCTCTGGCCGAAGCGATCGGCAAGCATGCCATGGCCGGGCCCGCGCTCCACGCCGACGATACCCCCGTGCCGGTGCTCGCTCCCGGGTTCGGCAAGACCGCGACGGGCCGGCTTTGGGTGTATGTCCGCGACGAGCGCCCCCATGCCGGTGATGCAGCGCCCGCCGTCCTCTATCGCTACACCCCGGATCGCAAGGGCATCCGCCCGCAAGGCCATCTCCAGGGCTTTGCGGGATATCTCCACGCCGACGGATATGCGGGCTTCGACAAGCTTTATGCCGACAGCCCCGGTAAGCGCACCGCGATCACCGAGGTCGCATGCTGGGCCCATGTCCGGCGCAAGTTTTTCGATATCCACAAAACGAACGCCTCGCCGGTCGCTGCCGAGGCCTTGCGCCGGATCGGAGAGCTCTACCAGGTCGAGGATGCCGTCCGCGGTCGCCCGCCTGACGAACGGCGACGATCACGTCAGGAGCACGCCCTTCCACAGCTCGCCGATCTGCAAAGCTGGCTCGACGCGACGCTGTCCAAGCTGTCGGGCAAGAGCGAACTCGCCAAGGCGATCCGCTACGGCCTGTCGCGCTGGCCGGCTCTGACCCGCTATGCCGATCACGGCGGTCTGGAGATCGACAACAACGCCGCCGAACGCGCGATCCGGCCGCTCGCCATCGGCCGCAAGAACTGGCTCTTCGCCGGCTCCGACAGCGGCGGCGAACGCGCCGCCGTCATCTACACCCTGATCGAGACGGCCAAGCTCAACGGCCTCGATCCGCAGGCCTATCTCCGGGACGTCCTGGCTCGCATCGGCGACCATCCCATCAACCGGATCGGCGATCTCGCGCCCTGGAACTGGCAGACGCCACGAGAGGCCGTTACGCTGGCGGCATGACCTCGGCCGCTTCCCATGTCGATCGCATCGCCTGCATCAAAATCGTGCTCGACCATGTCGAGCCGGCCATCTGGCGGCGCGTCGAGGTTCCCCTGACGACGAGCCTGAGAGGCCTTCACGAGGTTATCCAGGCCGTCATGCTGTTCGAGAACTATCACCTCTTCGACTTCACGATCGAGATCGACGGCCAAAGCAGGCGCTACGGCATCCCCGACCCGGATGGGTGGATCAAGCTCAGCGACGCCAAGAACACCAAGCTCGGCCCGCTGACCGATCGCGGTCTGAAGCGCTTCGCCTACACCTACGACTTCGGCGACAACTGGGAGCACACGCTCACGATCGAGGCCATCGGTGATGCCGATCCCGGCGTCGACTATCCGCGCTTTGTCGACGGCGCCCACCGCGCTCCGCCGGAAGACGTCGGCGGAATCCCCGGCTTCGAGGAGTTCGTCGAGGCCATGGCCAAGCCCAGACATCCCGAACGCAAGCGCCTGATCGAATGGTACGGACGGGTCTTCAAGCGAGAGGACATCGACCTTCCCACTGTCCAGGCCAACATCGCAAAGCTGGCCCGACGCCGCGCCATCGGAAAGGCCGCCTTCGCCAAAAGCCGCCCATCAGAACGCTGAAAGGGCCGACACCGGACGGTTACGGAGGCAGGCTCGCCCCTGCGGCCTCAACGGCCGCGCGGACACCGGCGTCCTTATATTATGTGGGAACCGAGGTTATCCATAACGACGATTCGCCATGCTTCAGCTCCTACACGAACACCTGATCGAGGCTCTTTCGATGGCAACCGTCTTCCGCGCCATCACACCCCGTATGAATCGGCTGATGTCGGCTTTTGTAAGATCGCGGACTAGCCTCATGCCGAGAAGCGGAACGATGTGGCGATTGATCCGGCCACGGTCGACGTCGAGCGTGCTCGCTTTCTTGGGCTTATTTCCTTTTGGCATATTGCAGGTGGATCAAATTCAGCGGAAGTGGAGCACCATGTCCTCCCCTTTCGATGTCGTGGTTGCAATATGGTTGCAACGCCGTTCCGACGAGAGGAGGCCAAGGAGGTCTCGCACCATATCTTATCGAAATCATTGTAGAATTTTGCGCCCCGTTACGATTCGAACGTGTGACCTTTGCCTTCGGAGCACCCGCTAGGCTATGCTCAGCTCTGGCTAGGGGCCTGTGATCCACCTATTAAGAACTCCTCCCAGTGAGAGGTGTCTCTGCGCCTCTCATATACTTGATCTTTCAGCATAAAGTCGCAAATCGTTCTAGCCACCCGATCAGCGGCGGCCAACAGGACGCTGTCGAGATGATGGACGTACTTACTAGTGACCGTGCCGGCGGCATGGCCGAGCATAGCGCCGATGGTCGACTCGCTGTAGCCGAGATCGCCCGCGACTGATGCATAGGAATGCCGCAACGTATGCGGCGTCACTCCTTCCAGCTTGGCCTTCTTGATAATGCGCTCGAAACCGGACGGCATACCACCGAAAGCTCCATCGCTTCTGGCGGCCGGCAGCACAAACGGACAGTCCTTGCGTTTCGCGAGCCGATCAAGCGTGTCGAAGGCAGCGCGGCCGATCGGCCGAACCGATGCCCCTTCCTTGCTGTCCACAAGGCGGAAGCAGCCGTGCTCGGAATCAACCTCGCTCCATTTCAGAGCTTCGATCTCGCCCAGACGGCAGCCCGTCAGAGCAAGCAGCCACACTCCCTGGACGACCTGTTCGGTTTCCAGTTCCTCCACGGCAATCAGCAGCGCGTTGCCGAGCCGACGGTATTCCTTCTGGTCCAGCCTACGAGCACGGCGACCATCGGCTGGCCGCTTCACACCCTGGGCTGGATTCACGGAGATGGTGCCTTCCGACACCGCATAGGAGAGGATTCCGCCGAGCAGCCCTGTCGTTCTGGCGGCCGTGCCGGGGCCGCCTTCGACGACCGCCTTGCCGCGCTTCTTCTCTGTCTTTTCGATGGCAGCCGTCCTTCCCGTCATCACATCTCGCATAAATCGGCTGATGTCGGCCTTCGTAAGATCGCGGACCAACCTCATGCCGAGGAGTGGAATGATGTGGCGATGGATTCGCCCGCGGTCGACGTAGAGCGTGCTCGCTTTTTTGGGCTTATTTCCTTTCCCCATAATCAAGCCGCGCTCGGCCGCTGCGAGATAACTGTCGCACAATTCCTTCACGGTAAGAGAATTGCGTTTCGTGAGCCGCTCCTCCGCCGGATCTTCGCCTCGCGCCACATCGCCGAGGATGGCCTTTGCTTCCTTCCGGGCCTCTTCTACGGTCAAGGCGCCATGAGGACCGATCTTTATCCTTCGAGTACGGCGCCCGGCTCTATACTGTGCCATGTAGACCTTCTTTCCGGTCGGCCACACACGAACGCCGAAGCCGGAGAGATCGTCATCCCATACGAAATAGTCGCTGACCTCCCCGCCGAGACCGTCGACCAAGCGCTTTGTAAGCCTCGCCAAAGGGGACCCCTCCGTGCTGCTACAGGAAGCATATAGGAAGCGGCAGGAAGCAAATTCAGGCCAAATCCATCCTAACCGCTGCCTTCAAGAGCGGGAATATAATGCTCTATTTTCAATGAAATAGCAAACTCAAGCTAAGCGCAGGAAGCTACGTAAAAAGGCTCACGGCAATCCTCCGAAGGCAAAGGTCACACGTTCGAATCGTGTCGGGCGCGCCACTTCGGTACACATCTGCGAACACCACCGTCAGCCGCGAGCGTTAGCCCGGCGACGGCCTGTTCCAGGGTAGCCTTATCCCCGACAATGCGGACGACGCCGTCGTCGACCTCGACACGGTCAACCACGGCCCGGATGTACGCCTTGCGAAACGGCATCTCGCCCGTGGTGATGTTCTCGCGCATGACGCGCCCAAAGCTTTCGATCACGGCAGGGTCGAACGCCGTGGGCGGAGCTGCCTGCGCCCTGATGCGGTCGAGCGTTGTGCTGGTCCTCTCGCGATCCAGCTTGAGGCTGGCGATCCGGTCCTTGAGGATGTCGTCGAGCTCCGCGATGCCGTCTTCGACCATCTTGTAGAGACGTTTCAGCTTCGCCTCGGTTTCCGTGAGTTCGGACTGGAGCGCGGCGACACGCTTGTCGATTTCAAGCGTCTGGGCGGCCCGGCGCTCCGAGACCGAGGTCGGCAGCGCGGTCAGGTGCCTGGGCCCGAAAAGATGATCGACGAGGCTGTTGGTCACGAGGTCGTCGAGTTTGGCCATCGGGATCGAGCGTCCCTTGCAGGCCGTCTTGCCCTGCCGGGCGCAGGTCGAGCAGGTGTAGTAGCGATGCGTCGTCCCCGATTTCGAGGTTCCGGTTCGCAGCGTCATCGCGCCATCGCAGGAGGCACAGACGGCAAGTCCCGTCAGCAGGATCGGACCGGTGACGGCGCGCGGCGCGGCAACACGGGGATCGCGGCTTTTCAGCGAGGCGGCAACGGCTTCGAATTCCCCGCGCTCGATGATGGGCAGCACGCTGACGACAATCCGCTCGTCCTCCGGCTTGTCGCGCAGGGTTTTGGAGCAGCGTCGGTTGAACACCCATTCGCCGACATACACGCTGTTGGTCAGGATGGTGTGGACAGCGCTGACGCCGAACCGCCCGGCCGAGCGCGTCCGATAGCCATGCTCATTCAGCCAGCAGGCGATGGCCTTGACGCCCATCGGGCCGGACTTGCCGGTGCCGATCCGGTAGAGGCGGTAGATAAGCCGGATGGTTTCCGAATCGACCGGATCGACGACGAGCTTCTTCTTGACGCGGACACCGCGCCTCTCGACCTCCTGGGTCGTGTATCCTAATGAGGCAGAAGGCTTGAAGGCGTTGCTGGAGCGCCCCGCCAACATGGAGGGTTGGCGCGGTCCTTACCTGAAAACCGATAGGGCCCTGATCGATCCGTGGGGACGTCATTACCAGTATGCCCGGACAGCCGAAGGCGGCGAGTTTCGCATTCGGACACTTGGAGCCGATGGCGTTCCCGGGGGAACCGGCGAAAATGCCGATCTACCGTAAAGCCTACGCCGATCGCATCAAGAGCCGGATCGGCAAGCCGTCGGTATGGAGCGACGAAGGCTTCACTATCCTCGAAGTTCTCGTAACCCTCGCCCTGGCCGCAACGGTGACGACAGGTCTCGGAATCGCACTGCAAGCGGCCTCGCGGCGATCGACGCTGGATCAAGGCCTTTCGATCTTGCGCAGCATGACGGCACTTGCTCGCGCGGAAGCGCTGAGTTCCGGTGACGTCGCCACGCTGACGATCGATCCCTCCCGGGGGGCATTGCAGATCGGTGCGCGCACTCGCCATGCAGCATTGCCTGCCGGTATCTCGCTCAAGGTCACAACCGCCAAGGAAGCCGCCATCGATGGCAAAGCGATAATCGCGTTCTTTCCAGACGGATCTTCGAGCGGAGCAGAATTCCAGCTGATATCCGGAAACGCATCGGCGAGCGCCTCTGTCGCCTGGCAAAATGGCCGGTTCCAGCATGCTCCGTAGAACTTTTGCTGGACAAGGCGGCTTCACCAGTCTCGAAGCTACGATTGCCCTTGCCATCGGTGCGGGTATTATCGGCGTTGCCTTGACGGCGTTTTCGACTTGGTCGCAGCGCGTCGCGGAAGCAGAAATGCGCCTCCTTGCCAGCAAGACGGCCGAGTCCTTGATGGCACGGGTCGGTCTCGATCTTCGCCCTGTCGCTCAGCGCCTCCAGGGACGGCAATCCGGCTTCATCTGGGAATTCGCTCTGGCCTCGCCGCCCGCTTCTTCAACCCTGACACCAATGTTGCAGGCACGCTATTCGAAGCCAAAAGCTATGGCTCAGGGTGCCGGAACGCGTTGGTTCACCGAAGGTGGTTCGATCTGACCGGATATCGTCCATTCATAGGCGAGATTGCTCGGTCGGATTGAACCCAGTCGTGGCGAGGCCAAGTCGAGCACGAGGGTGACGACCGATGTCAGCATGGCCATCAATATGATCGGGAGTATGAGCTGCCTGTCCCTTCGCTGCCCGAGATGAAAGCCGAGCGCAGCCAGCGCAGTCAAAGGTAACACGAGCACGAGCCAAAAGATTTGCGGAGGTATGGGCAAAGCGAATGCGAAGCGTTCTCCAGTTGATCGGTCGAACATATCATTGAGTGCTTTCATCAATTCTGCGACGAGGGGGTCCTTTCGCTCTTGGGCGATTACCGTGAAATTCTGCCAGATTGCGGATTGAAGCTGCCCGGTGCGCCGGTTGAGTTCGCGCAAATCGGCGGATTCCGCGTTTGCCCGCACGAAGGCGAGACGCGTTTTCGCGTAGTCCCTCAACTGCAAGGAGATCTCGTTACCCTTGTCGTGGCCGATGGCGCTCGACCGCAACCAGGCGGTGCCGATCGCGTTGGCCTCGCCGATCGTGCCCTGGCGGCGTTCCTCGAAGCGGGCGCTGGCATGGGCCAGTGTCAGGGCAAGCACGAAGCCAATCAATCCAAGCATGCTGCCGATGACCATGCTGCTGCCCTCAGCAGAATCGTCTCCCACCGGGCGCTTCCGGCCGAGCCAGCGTCCCCCTTCGAAAGCCAGAATGTCAAACGGCCCGCAAAGTTGCCCCCCGATCGGCGTCCAATGTTGACCCCTTGAGTATGCTTCGCGGCGAGGAGGCGGCGCGGCGGAGCTGGTCTGGATTGCGCAGCCGCGCCGACTCCGGATCGGTGGTGTGCGGGGAACTCAGAGCCTGTTCTTGAAGCGCCAGCTCTCGTTGCCGGTCTCGACGATGTCGCAGTGATGGGTGAGCCGGTCGAGGAGCGCGGTGGTCATCTTGGCGTCGCCGAAGACGGACGGCCATTCGCCGAAGGCGAGGTTCGTGGTGACGATGACGGAGCTCTGCTCGTAGAGCTTGCTGACCAGGTGGAAGAGCAGTTGTCCGCCGGACTGGGCAAAGGGCAGATAGCCGAGTTCGTCGAGGACGATGAAGTCCATGCGTGCGAGATAATCGGCCATGCGGCCCTGGCGGCCGGTGCGGGCTTCGGCCTCGAGCTTGTTGACGAGATCGACGACGTTGAAGAAGCGGCCTCGAGCACCGGCACGGATGCATGCCCGGGCGATCGCGATGGCGAGATGGGTCTTGCCGGTCCCAGTCCCGCCGACGAGGACAACATTGCGCTGGTGCGCCAGGAAGTTGCCGCCGGCGAGATCATGAACGAGGGTCTCGTTGATCGGGGTTCCGTCGAAGGCGAAGTCGGCGACATCCTTGGCGAGCGGTAGCTTGGCGATGGTGATCTGATACTTGATCGAACGAGCCTGCTTCTCGGCGATTTCGGCGGCGAGGAGGTCGCCGACGACGCGCTGCGGCTCGTGCTGGCGCTTCACCGCCGAGGCGATGATCTCGTCGTAGGCGGCCTTCATGCCATAGAGCTTGAGCTCGCCCATGGTGGCAAGAATCTCCGAGCGTTCCATCACACGGCTCTCCTGAGGCTGTCGTAGCGGGCACAATCGGCGGCAGGCTCATGGTGCAGGCGCAAGGCATCGGGCGTCATGATCGTGATCGCTGCCGCCGGCTCGCGGCGCCGGGCCAGGATGTTGATGATCACGTCGGCGGAGTGGACGCCTTGCCGCAGAGCATCCGCGCAGGCGGCTTCGACGGCGGACAATCCGTCGCTCAGCACCGCGGTGAGGATCTCAACCATCTGCCGGTCGCCGTCTTGAACGGCCGCGAGCTTGCGCCGGACCCGGTCGATCGCACCGGGCAAGACCCAGTCCTTGAAGGGCGCTCCGTTCCGCAGGGCGCCCGGCTTGCGAGCCAGTACCGGGACATAGTGCCAGGGATCGTAGATGGTCTGGTCGCGGCCATAGCAGCGGGGATGCTCGCCGACGATACGCCCGTCCTGGCGCAGCTCGATCCGATCGGCATAGGCGCGGATCTCGACGGGGCGCCCGACCGCACTCGCGATGACCGAGTACTTGTTGTTGTCGAAGCGCACGAGACAGGTCTTCGACACCGAGGCTGGCAGTGAGTGGAAGCCGTCGAACCGCCCCGCGTAAGGCACCAGGCTCGGGCGCTCGGCTTCGAACATCTCCCAGATTGTGCGGTCACGTTGCTCCGGATGGCGGTGGGCCTTGGCGTAGCGAAGCACCTGATCCAGCAGCCAGGCGTTCAACTCGTCGTAGTTCTTGACCCGCAGGCGCGGGGCGAAGAAGCGCTCGCGCACGAGCCCGACCTGGTTCTCGACCTGCCCCTTCTCCCAGCCCGAGGCTGGCGTGCAGGCGACAGGGTCGACCAGATAGTGGCTGCACATCTGCTGGAAGCGGCGGTTATAGGCCCGCTCCTTGCCGACGAAGATCGTCTCCACAGCGGTCTTCATGTTGTCGTAGATGCCGCGCGTGCAGGCGCCCTTGAAGAAGGCGAAGGCGCGGTCATGGGCGTCGAAGACCATCTCCTGGCTCTCGCGCGGATAGGCCCGTACGAACAGCATGCGCGAGTGACAAAGCCGGACATGCGCCACCTTCACCTGGGTCGTGGCGCCATTGATGACGACGATCTCGTGGCTCCAGTCGAACTGGTAGGCCTCGCCGGGCGCGAAGCTCAAAGGCACATAGGCGTCGGCTGTGACGGCGGATTGCTCGCGGCGCCAGCCTCGCGCATAGCGACGAACGGCATCGTATCCGCCCTCGTAGCCGAGATCCCGCAGCTCTTCGAAAAGACGGATCAGCGTCAGGCGCTCGCGGGCCGGCTTGCCGTCGTTCGCCATCAGAAGCCGATCCAGCTCAGGGCGCCAGGGCCCTATCTTCGGCTGCGGCTGAACCTTCCGCTCATACTCGAACGACGTCGCGCCAGAGCGCAGCACCTTGCGCACCGTGTTCCGAGAGACGTGCAGCTCGCGGGCGATCTCCTTGATCGTCTTCCCGCGGATCGAAAACTCGCGCCGGATCCGCGCAATCGTATCCACGCCCTTCATCCCCCGCCCGCCCATCCGAAACCAGGACGGACAGTCTCACCGAAACCGGCTCAAGGGGGTCAAAGTTGGACGCCGATCCCCCGCCTCATGGGGTCAAACTTGCACGCCGAAACACAGTTCGCGCCAAGCGTGAGCGAGCCCTGACCGATCGCATAATGGCCGACGTTCTCGCCGGCCGCACGGCTCAGCGCGCCGGAGAAGGTATCCGCTCCGACAAGGCTGCCGGCCGTCATCGAATAGGTCAGCGCCGTATCAACATCACCATAGGTCTTGCCGTGCCCAGCCGTCGCCGAGACCGTCACCGATCGTGGCGTGATCCCGAAATTCGAACCGGCATAGCTCAGCGTATAGTTCGCGTTCAGCGCCAGCGAGCCCTGGTTGATCGCGTAGTTACCGACGTTTTCGCCGGCCGCGCGGCTCAATGCACCGGAGAAGGCATCCATTCCAACGAGGTTACCGACCGTTACCGTATAGGCCAGCGCTGCGTCGGCATTGCCATAGACCTTGCCCTGTCCGGCCGTCGCGGAGACCGTCACCGCGCGCGGCGTGATCCCGAAATTCGAGCCGACAAAGCTCACCGCATAGTTGGGGTTCGCCAGCGTACCCAGGTTGATCGCGTAGTTGCCGACATTCTCACCGGCCGCGCGGCCGAGCGAACCGGAGAGCGTATCGGCTCCGACCAGGCTGCCGGCCGTGACCGCATAGGTCAGGGTCGGATCGACATTGCCGTAGACTTTGCCCTGCCCGGAAGAGGCCGTCACCGTGACCGCGCGCGGCGTCACCGTCAGCAGGCCCGCGCTGTTGAAGGCGAGAGCATAACCCGTGCTCGCACTCAGCGACCCTTGCGCGACCGTGATCGCATAGGATGATCCGGCCACGCCCGCCGCGGCGGATGCGCCGGTCGAGGTCACGCTCGCCGAACCGGAAACGACGCTGCCGAGCGTATCGCCGAGATACGCATTAGCGACACCGGCATTGAGGCCCGACACGGTATAGGCCGAAGCTAGGGAAGCGGCGGCGGCGTCGCCATAGGTCTTGGCGAGATCCGTCGAGGTATAGGTCAGCGTCGGCCGGTAGGCGAAGAGATAGCGGTTGCCGGTCTGCGCCACGCTGCCGGGCGCCAGGGTGGCATAGGAGGCGTTCCAGATCGCCCGTTGGCCGCTGTCGAGATTGCCGAAGCTCGCCGTAGCCGGAGCGTCGGAATAGACCAGCCAGCGCCCGCCGCCGGTGAGCGACAAGGCCCCGGCGCCGGCATTGTTGGTGAAGGCGCCGTTGGAGGCGAGGACGACGGCATCGCCGGTGCCGCTGGCGGTCACGGTTCCGTCGAGCGTCAGGCCGCCGCTGGCCGAGCTGTTCACGGCGCTGACCTTGCCGGCCGTGACCGTGCCGAGCGTGATGGCGCCCGCAGCCGTGTTGGTCTTGCCGGCGCCGTCCCGCAGCTGGACATCGACCGTTCCGGTGCCCGCATCGACTGCCGCTCCCAGCGTGATCACGGCTGCCCCGGCATCGCGCTGGGCATCGACGACGCCATTGGCGAGGCGGTCGTTGCCGATCAGCGTCAGGTTGCCGTTGTCTGTGGTGATCGCCGCGTTGACGAGAATGCTGCGTCCGGCCTGCAAAGTGAGATGGCCGCCATTGCCCGCCGGATTATTCGCGGTGATCGCGCTGTTGACGGTGATGTCGTTGGAGGCTTGCAGGGTCAGGGCCGAGCCCGCATTGAGCTGGCGCGTGATCGCATCGCTGCGGATCGTCACGTCCTGCGCCATGACGCGGTCGAAGGTCAGCGCGTTGAGATCACCGAGGCCGACATAGACACGGCCGGATGTCGAATCGTTCGCGGAGCTTGCGATGAAGACGTCGTTCGTGTCGCCGGCCGTCCTGAAGCCGAGGGAGCTGCCGTTGGTCGAAGCGATGAGGCTGTTCGATGACGAGACCACTCCGACAGTGGCGCCCATCGCGCCATTGCCCCAGGTCACCGCGCCCTTGTTGCCGCCCCATGTTGGGGTGCGGACGACATAGTTGCCATTGCTCAGCGCGATAACGGGTTGAATGCCGACATTGTCGCCTGCCGTCGAGCCGACGAGGCTGTTCGACGACGAGATAGCGCCCGAGATACCTGCCGTCCCGCTTCCCCAGGTCACCGCGCCCTTGCCGCCGTTCCAGTTGTCGGTCCGGACGACATAATTGCCGTTGCCCAGCGTCGTGATGACGTAGCTCCCGACCGCGTCACCGATCGTGGAGCCGACGAGACTGTTCGATGACGAGACTGCACCGACGATCCCCGTAGCGCCGGAGGCCCAGGTCACCGCACCCAGGTTGCCGCCCCAGCCACCGCTGGCGACGAGATAGTTGCCGTTGCTGAGCACGGTGATGCCGTTGCCGCCGACACTGTCGTTCGCGGCCGAGCCGACGAGGCTGTTCGACGACGAGACCGCCCCCGATACGCCCGTCGCCCCGCTCCCCCAGGTCACCGCGCCCGTGTTGCCGGTCCAATTGGCCGAGCGGATGACGTAATTGCCGTTGCTCAGAGTCGTGATGCCGCCATTGCCGACGAAATTGTTCGCAGACGTTCCGGTCAGCGTCGAGATCAGCGCGCCCGTGACGGTGTCGTAGAGATAGACCGCTCCGGCCCCGTTCTGCCCGCCGATCGCGGTGCCGTGGGCCGTGACGACGGTCTTGCCGACGCCCTGAAGCTGGGCGACGTTCGAACCGAACTGGTTGTTGCCGGCACCCTGTAAGGGATCAATGAGCTGATACTGCGGATATTTCCCCGTCGCGTCGTCGATGACGATGTTCTTGGGGTCGAGCAGGACGGTGCCGCTCGTGCCCAGCGGCGCATTGACCGCGGCCGAGCCGCCGAACACCAGATCGCCCTTCGAGGAGACCTCGACCAGCCCGCCATTACCGCCGGCCTGTCCGCCGCGCGCGCTGATCGCGCCGTAGAAATCCGTTTTCGCGCTGGACCAGACCACGACGCTGCCGCCGTTGCCGGCCTGGGTCGCGTCAGCCCGGATCGTCGTCGCGGGGCTGATCGTCGTCGTCACGGCATGCGCCAGCGTGCCGCCGCCCTGATAGTCGCCGCCGATGCGCACGGCGCCGCCGCCGGTCGCGCCCGACGCCAGGACCATGCCGGACGTCGTCTCGACATAGCTCTGCGACCCGCGGGCCGTGAAAGCGCCGCCGGCGCCAGCAACGCCCTGGAGGTTCCAGACGCCGTAGCTGCCGATGCTGATCCCGGCGACGTCGATCGCGCCGCCGCTCGCGCCGGAGGCGTCGACCGTGCCGCTGTTGTTGACGATATCGCCCTTGAGCGCGAGCGATCCGCCCTGGCCCTGCTCACTGCGCGCCTTGACGGAGGCTCCCTTGGCGACCTCGACGACGCGGCCGGAGATTGCGACCCGGCCGGCGCCGTCACGTCCCGAGGCGGAAACGCGACCCGCGACGCGCACGGTGCCGCCATCGCCGCCGCCCAACACGACGGAGCCGTTGCGGCCGGAAATCGAGCTGGCCGAAACCTTGCCGGACACGTTGATCGCGTCGCGCACCGCGGCCTGCGCGGTCGCCGCCTTGATCTCGACCCGGCCGCCATAAGCGGAGACCTTGCCGGACACATCGATCAACGCCTTGCCGTCGGCAGTGGTCGTGCCTGATGGCACGGCGACCTGCAGAAAACCGTCGCCGGTCGGATCGAGCGTCGCCTGTGCCGCCGCACCGAGGCCGACGCGGCCAAGCGGGACGCTGATCGTGCCACCGTTGGAGACCACGCTGCCGAGCAACCCGACGAAGCCGCCCGAACCAGCGGTGATCGCACCGTCATTCGACACGGCTGCCGGGGCCGATCCGCCATTGAATTGCAGGCGCCCGGCCATGAAATCCCGGTCCTCGATACCCAGCGTCGAGGCGACGAAGCCGCCGCCGACCTTGACCGTCCCGGTTGCGGTGATGGCGATGCCGTTCGGATTGACGAGGAAAACCTGACCATTGCCTGTGATCTGCCCGGCGATCGTGGAGGACGCCGATCCGGTCACGCGGTTCAGGATCGCCGAGGACGCCGAGGGCTGGGCGAAATGCACGCTGTTCGGCTGGCCGACGGAGAAGCCCTGCCAGTTGACGATCGCCCGCTGGGACCCCTGGGTCACCGTCATCGCGGGGCCGGATGCGCTGATCGTGACCGAACCGGCGGCGACCTGGCCACCCGTCGGCAGGGCGGTTTGCGCGGAGACCAGAGCCGTCGAGGCCAGCAGGGCAGCCGTCGTCGCCGGAGCCAGCCTCAGCCTGTTGCACCGATTCGCAGTCTTGATCGTCATCTGTCCCGCCCCCACGCGACGAATGCCCGAGACACCCACCGCGATCTCCCCCACGCCCGCCGGACGCCTATTCCCGAAAACCTTGTCGCGGCGCCCGATCGGGCGCCGCGCTCAGAACCGCACCGACACCGCCAGATTGCCGCGCCAGCCTTCGCGCTCGCCTGCGACGGTGGAGAAGCTGCGCCCAACCTCCGCGCTGATGATCGGCTTCACTGCGCCATCGGCGACGTCCCCGGCGATGCGCAGGCCGACACCCAACGCCGCCGCGCTGATCCAGGCACGCTCGACAGCGGTCGGCATCAGGATCTCGCCACGCCCGCCGCTGGCGAAGAGGTAAGGCGTCAGCGTCGCGCCCCAACCGTCCTGGGAGACGCCGAACGAGCGCCCCAATTCGCCCCGCAATGTCGCGCCTTGATCAACGTTGAACGTCCCGGCCGCGAAAGCGGAAACCTGATCGAGGCCGTCGAGAGAGAACTGCTCCGAGCTCAGCATCGGCTGGTTGAACGCCCACTGCGCCCTGGCGGTCAGATCGAACTGCATCGCCCAGGGCAGCGACTGGACGACGCGCACACTTGCCGCGAGCTTGGAGAAATCAGGGTCGCCACCGAAACGCGACAGCGGAACCAGGGATGCCGCCACATCGGCCCGGTCGCGTCCGCCGAGACCTTGCGAATAGGTCGCATTCGCCTGGGTCGTCATGCCCCAGGGGAATGCCGTCCCATAGGTCGCCCCGGCTCTCAGCACGGCGTAGCGATCGCGGCTCAGGTCGACCCCGAAACCCAGAGCCTCGGTGCGCTGCCGGATGGCTTCCAGCGAAACGTCGACATTCAAGGCCTGCGTGCGCGTGCGGATCAGCGGATAGGAACTGCGCAGGGCCAGGCGCTCGAATGTCCCCCGGGTCGCGGGAGCTCCCGGCAGCGGGGTCGGCTGCGTCTGGCTATGGGTGTATTCCGGGTTGATGGTCCAGCCATCGGAGCCCAGCGGAATGACGGCACCGCCACCGAACAGCCGGAGCCTGGCCTCGGCGCCGAAAGCCTGCCCGAGATCGGTGCCGGAACCGACCGCACCGTAAAACTGCTCGCCGAAGCCGAAGGGGCTGTTCAGCGCGAGATTGCCGTTGAGCTGCCACCGGCCGAGCGTCGCGTCGAGTCGGTTGTCCGCGCCGATGCTGCCGCTCAGCAGGCGATGCGTGCCTTCCAGCACGAGCCGCGTTCCGCCGTCGCGCTGGCCGCGTATCAGCGTGCTCTTCAGGCGGACGCCCGGCGCTCCGCCGGCGATCAGCAGGCGCCGCTCGATCTCGGCGAGCGTCAGGCGCGGCACCCCGACGAGGCTCGCCGTTCGGCCCGCGACGACAGCACGAACCCGCTCGGGAACACCCGAAACGTCCACGGCTTCGATCTGGCCGTCGATCACCAGCAGGCGGATCGGGCCGCCGTCGCGCAGATGCTGCGGCGGCAGGACGACGCGGGCCAGGACATAGCCCGCAGCCGCATAGACCTGCTCGACCGCATTGGCGAAAGCATAGATGTCCGCGACGCTGACCCGCCGCCCCTCGACACGCGGCAGCAAGGCCCGCGTCGCCTCCGCGAGGCCGGGGAAGCTCCCCCTCGACAGCGACGCGTCCGACCCTGACATGAAGCCGCTCCGCACCTGTCGGCGCCCGCAGCTCCGGCATTGCCGACAAAGCAATGCCGCCTCCTGCACCCCGCGTCGAAGGGCGCAAAGTCTCCGGCGTGACCTGACTCGGGGCAATCTGCGCAACAACCAATGACGGCGGGGTCATCGGCAGGAGCACGATGAAGGCCGAGGCGAAATGCTTACGATTGAAGAAGCCGCGGCCGCGAACGCCCCGACCCAAAACTGTACATGCCTCCGGCCAGCCGGAAGTGACGAATCTCATCAACCGGCCCCAAAAGCCATAGTAATTCGAATAGATCTACCAAAGATGCCCTAACAACGTCAGCTAAAAATCTGACATAATAAAATGTATCTACCGAGATTATTCAGATATACACATCGCATTACCGCTCAACAACATGTGACATAAAATAGTTATATTTCACCAAACCCAATGTCATAAAAATCGAAAGTATGCTGCGGCGAAGTATTTGATATTGGATCGACATACAATAAATTTCGGCATCAAATTACGGCAAGATAGATTATGAGATCTTCCCGATACCGTCGAAGACCGTTATCCGGATTCCGCCGCCGGTCGCAATCGAGCAGCTCGCGCCGTGCTGTGCGCCCGGTCCGCCGACGATGCGCCTGCGCGGGCCTCGTGCAGGCGCTGTCCATCCTCTCCGAGAAAGGCGCGCCAGCCCCGGCGTTCCATAGCCGGCTAGCCGCCCCTGTCCTTTGCCGCGGCGATAGGATCCAGCGAGGTCCGGCTGGCTTGCGGCACACATTTCAGTACCTTCGAAGCGCGCTGCTGTGCGCGGACACCGTCCGGCTTCGGAGGGGCCCCGTGTCTTTCGCTGCACCTTCCCGCTTCCGGCGCGACTGAGACGCCGCCGAACCATCTGAACGAAGGGGCTTGATCACGATCTCATTTGCGGATGTCCTACGGGGGTTCCGATCGCGCCTTCGAGGCCAGACGGACACGGTCTGGCGCTCCCGAGGCTTCACGGCCGGCAACGATGCCGGAACTTGCGAGGATGGAAGATGAGACAGAGACCCGGCAGCCCCCGGCATGGGAAAGACTTTTCGTCCGGCGTCCTGGCTTGCGGCCTTGTGCTGCCCCTGATTTTAACCGCTTGCGGCGGTGGCGAGAGCTTGCCGTCATCGGCAGCCGTCGCGCCGAGCGCGCCCGCCCCGGCAGGTCTCTCGCGCGATGCCCTGATCGGGCGCTGGGGCATAGCCTCCTTCCACACGGAGAAGGACCGCAAGCGCACCGAAACGGAAGCGAAGGCGCAATGCGGCCAGCCCTATACGATCGCCAAGGGTCCCGGCGACGGCGTCATGATGCATGTCGCTGACGACCCCAAGGCCTACGAGCTCCGGTTGAAGGCGGGAGCCGGCGGCAAGACCTATGTCGGCTTCGAAGCACCGGCCGGCGACCCGCAGGATCGCGAACTGCTTTCGGTGAAGCCGAGGGAACTCGTGATGCGGTTCGTCGATGCCGATGCGCATCGGCGCTACGGCACCTTCATCTACATCCGCTGCGGCTGACCGGAGTGAACGGGACATGAGCACCATCGATCACACCCTGCGCGGCCTCCTGCTCTCTGGTCTCGGCCTGCTGCCGCTGCTCGCCGCGCCGGGAGCGACCATGGCCCAACCGCGCCCGCCGGCGGCGACCCAGGAGACGATGGAGGTCGGCGACGAACCCGGCCGCGTCTCAACGGAAGAGGTCAGCATTACCGAAGGCCCCTATGCCCGCCAGATGGTGCTGTTCCGCTCGAGCGAGGCGCCGGGCACTGTGGTGATCCATTCGGCCGAGCGCTTCCTCTATGTGGTCCAGGGCAATGGTCGCGCGCTGCGCTATGGCATCGGCGTCGGGCGCGAAGGCTTCACCTGGTCCGGGCAGGTCACGGTCAGCCGCAAGGCGGAATGGCCGGATTGGCGCCCGCCGCCGGAGATGCTGCAGCGCCAGCCTTATCTGCCCCGCTTCATGGCGGGCGGCCCCGGAAATCCGATGGGCGCGCGCGCGCTCTATCTCGGCTCCACCGTCTTCCGCATCCACGGGACCAACCAGCCCGAAACGATCGGCGAGGCGATCTCGTCGGGTTGCTTCCGGCTCGCAAACGGCGACATCGCCGATCTCTACGAGCGCGTTCCGCTCGGGACCAAGGTGATCATCCGCCACAAGGCCACGCTGTAGCTCGCCCAACCGCCTCCGACGATCTGCAAAAGGGACTGACAGACATGTCTAAAGCCTCCTGGATTCGCCTTGGTGGTCTCGGCCTCGCCGCCGTCTTCGGCTTCGCTATTCCGGCCGGCGCCGGAACACTTGACGCCGTGAAGCAGCGCGGCGCCCTCCAATGCGGCGTCAGCGAGGGCGTGGTGGGCTTCTCGGACAAGGACGCTCAGGGCAGGTGGAGCGGCTTCGATGTCGATTTCTGCCGTGCCGCCGCCGCAGCGATCCTCGGCGACGCGGACAAGGTCGCCTTCACCCCACTCTCGGCCAGCCAGCGCTTCGAAGCGCTGAAGGGCGGCAAGGTCGATCTGCTCGCGCGCAACTCGACCTGGACGCTCGGGCGCGAAGCGGAGCTCGGGCTCGCCTTCGCCGGCATCACCTATCACGACGGGCAAGGGTTCCTGGTGAAGCGCTCGCTCGGCGTCGACAACGCGCTCGCACTCGACAAGGCGAAGATCTGCGTCGAGGCCGGCACCACGACCCAGCTCAATCTCGCCGATTTCTTCCGGGCCAATTCCATGACCTATGAGGAGAAGGCTTTTCCGAGCGCAGCGGAGAGTCTGTCCGCCTTCCAGTCCGGGCAATGCGACGTGCTGACCCGCGATCAGTCGGCGCTGCACGGCGAACGTCTCAAGCTGGCGAAGCCGGCCGAGGCGACCGTGCTGCCGGACGTGATCTCGAAGGAGCCGCTCGGCCCGGTCGTGCGCAGCGACGACTTCGCCTGGTTTACCGTGATGAAATGGGTGAACTTCGCGCTGGTGAATGCCGAGGAGCTCGGCATAGCCAGGGCCAATCTCGACGAGGCCATGAAATCGGCAAAGCCGGACGTGCGCCGCTTCACGGGGGCGGAGGGCGGCTTCGGCAAGGCGCTCGGCCTCGATGCCGACTGGGCGGTCCGCGCCGTCAAGGCCGGCGGCAACTATGCCGAGATCTACGAGCGCAACCTCGGCACCGGCTCGAAGCTCGGCATCCCTCGCGGCCTGAACCAGCTCTGGAACATGGGCGGCGTCCTCTACGCACCGCCCCTGCGCTAGACCGCGGACGCCATGGCCATCGGGAAACGCACAGCGCTCGACGACCATGGCATATCGCCGGCCTCGATGCTGGCCTGGATGTCCGTTCCGGCCCCCGTCATCGGTGCGCGTGGTTCCGTCGCGCTGACCGCCCTCTGCATCGCCGCGCTCGCATGCCCTTCCGCGCAAGCCGCGAGCAAGCCTCCACAGTTCCTGCGCAGCTGCACGATCACCCCACCCGATCCAGCACCATTTTTTTCCCGGCCAGCCGCCCCGAAACCCGCAGCGGCAAGCGACGACGAGGACGACGACGAGGATGAGGACGACGATGAGGATGATGAAAGCCCCCGCGGCTTCATCTCGCCGGGCACCGGCACCTGCATCGCGGTATCCGGCACGGTCAATGTCGGCGTCCAGCACGACGGCTACAGGGCGAGTGATCTCGCGCGGATGACCGGGCTGGTGCCGCAAAATGCCCTAAGCTCCCCTCTGAGCACGACCTTCCGGATCGAGACCGGGCAAATGCTGGCGGAGGGCCGGTATCTCGCGAGCGCCTTCGAGTTTTCGGTGGACGCAACCAGCGAAAGCAGCGAACTCACGATGAGCGAGGCCAGCGTCACGTTCGGGGCATTCGCCTTCGGACTTGCGAGCTCGCGCTTCGACTTCTGGACCGGCGACGATTTCACCTTCCTCGGGCGGATTCCGAACCGGACCGTCGCGCTGATCGGCTACGAGCGGCAATTGACCGATGAGCTCGGCCTGTCGCTGTCGCTCGAAGACGTCGACGCTGACCGGCGCACGGTGGTGCCGCCGACGGGAAAGCGCCTCCCCGACGGCGTCATACGCCTTCTCTATGAGCAGGACGGGCTGACGCTGCACGGGGGCGTCGCGGTGCGGGATGTGCAGGGCGCCAGCGGTTCGTATCGCGTCGGCCGCGCTGCGATTCTCGGCGCGACCTGGGAGAGGAAGGTCCTCGACCGGCCGCTGACCCTGACGGCCCAGATCGCAGGTGCCGTGAACGCAGCTCCCTATCTCGGCTCGAAGCTCGACCAGCGCACGGCCTTTTCGGTCCTGGCCGGTGATCCGACGACACGCGGCTGGTCCGGCGTGGTCGCGCTCGGGCGCGAATGGACCGATGAATGGTCGACCAACGCCTATGTCAGCCGATACCGGCTTTCGGTTCCGAATCCGTCCGGGTTGGCGGGCCGGATCCAGATCGACCGCGTGGCGGCCAACCTGATCTGGACACCGATCGACGGGTTGCGCCTCGGTCTCGAGGGTTCACTGGCGTGGCAGAAGCTCGAACTCGCCGGCAACGCACGCGCGACAAGCCTCTCCGGCCGGCAGAGCTCGGCGCAGCTCTTCGTGGAGCGGACCTTCTAGCCTTCGCGTTGCAGCGCCAATGCGGCCCTTTCGCAGCGCCCTTCCCGGATCCCGACAGACCGTCAGCAGCGGGCCAGTTGCGGTTTGACGCCTGCCGACCCGTGTTCCTCTGTGCTGACGATGTTCCAGAATTGCTCCACCACGGGGCGAGCATTCGACAGAGAGCGATAAAGCCTGATGTCGACCGTCAGATCCCAGCTGGGGTCGGCTGCGCGCACGAGTTGCCCGCCGGCAAGGTCGAGCCGCACGATGCTCTCCGGTATCCAGGCCAGTCCCCAGCCGGCCAGCGCCATCGCCTTCAGGCCCTCGGACATCGTGTTCTCGTGGATCGTGACGCGCTCGAGTGATCTGCTCGCGAACAGATCCGCCAGCGCGTGGCTGAAGAACGACCCGGTTCCATAGGCAAGATGGCGTGCCGGCGCCGCTCCCGGCTCGATCCGGTGGATGGGGCGGCCGTTCGCATCGGGAGCCGAGACCGGAATGACCCGCTCGTCGCCCAGGCGCGCATGCGTGATGTCGCTGTCGCCGATGAAGACGGGCACGGCGCTGTGCGAATACATCAGCAGGAAATCGCTGCCGCCCTCCCGCAGCAACGTCACGAGGGAGTCGATCCCGTTATTGTCGGCGCTCACCCGCGTCCTGAGCCCGCCGCAGCGCGGCTCGATCCGTCGCAGCCATTGCGGGAAGAAGGTCAGCGACAAGGTGTGGAGCGCGGCGAAGGTCAAGGTATTGGCGCGCAGGCCCTGTTTCTCGCGCAGGCTGTCCCTGGCGCGCAGCAGATCCTGCAGCAAATCCTGCGCCGTCCCGCGAAAACTCTCTCCCGCCGTGGTCAAGCGGACCGGATAGGTAGCCCGGTCGATCAGGGGCAGGCCGACCCAATCCTCAAGCTGCCGGATACGGCGGCTGAAGGCCGACTGGGTCACATGACGCTCGGCTGCGGAGCGCGAGAAGCTGGCCGTGCTCGCCAGGCTGAGGAAATCCTCCAACCATTTGACCTCCATCGCTTCCCCCCAGAGCATTTTCGAGCGAAGTGGGCACCGGTTCGCGTGAAGAAAATGCGATAAAACAAAGGCCTAGAGCAATTCTGCAATCCGAAGAATTGCGGATTTGCTCTAGCTCGTCAGGATGGCAGCACGCGGCAACGTCCGGTGACAGTGCCCCGCCGGCATCGCCCTCTTCCGCCAACGCAAGGCGGGTTAATCCGAATCGAGGCTGACCAGCGCGCGATCATAGCCCGTGCTGGCTGCGATCAGCCTCTGCGTGTAGCCGCTATGGGCCCGGCCCGACATCAGGTCCGCGACGCTCAGTTCCTCGACCAGCTTGCCCTGGTTCATCACGGCGAGCCGGTTGCAGAGATTCGCGACCACGGCAAGGTCGTGGCTGACGAGGACGCAGGTGAGGCCCTGCTCGACCTGGATGTCGCGCAGCAGGTTGAGGACCTCCGCCTGGACGGAGACATCGAGCGCCGAAGTCGGCTCGTCCAAGAAGAGGATACGCGGCTCGAGGATCAGCGCCCGTGCGATCGCCACACGCTGACGCTGGCCGCCCGAGAGCTGGTGCGGGTAGCGGAAGCGGAAGCTCTCGCCGAGTCCGACCTGGGAAAGGACACGAGAGACGCGCATGCCGATATCGGCGATGCCGTGCACCAGCAACGGCTCAGACAGGATGGTGTTGACCGTGTGCCGGGGATGCAGCGAGCCGTAAGGGTCCTGGAACACGATCTGGGCCATCCGGTAGAAGGCGAGATCGCGCACCGGCCCGACAGCCTTCCCGTTGACCCTGATCGCGCCCGACCACTGCCGGTTGAGGCCGCAGAGGCAGCGCAGGATCGTCGTCTTGCCGCAGCCGGATTCTCCGACCAGCCCATAGACGGTCGCTTCCGGGATCGTGAAGGAAACGTCGTCGACGGCGATGGTCTCGTTTTCATCCGCGCCGAAAGTGACGCGCAGCTGGCTGACTTCGATCATGCTTCCGCCGGAATGGGTTCGTCGCGCCAGGAAGGGTCGCGCTCCAGCACCCGCAGGCGCTTGTGTCCGTCTTCGAGCCGGGGCAGCGAGGCCAGCAGGCCGCGCGTATAGGGATGCTTCGCCCGGTGAAGCTCCGCGGCGGGGCAGCGCTCGACAATGCGCCCCGCATACATGATCAGCACCTCGTCGCAGAAGCTCGAAACCAGGTTGAGGTCATGGCTGATGAACATCAGGCCGATGCCGCGCGTGGTCACGAGATCGTCCAGAATGGCCAGGACCTGAAGCCGGACGGTGACGTCGAGCGCCGAGGTCGGCTCGTCCGCAATGATCAGCTCGGGCTCCGGGATCAGCATCATCGCGATCATGATGCGCTGCCCCATGCCGCCGGAGACCTCGTGCGGATAGAGCGAGAAGACGCGCCTAGGCTCGCGGATGCGGACCGCAGCGAGCATTTCCAGCGCCCGCTCCTCGGCCTCGGCCCTGGAAGCGCGATGATGGACGCGGAAGGCCTCGGCGATCTGGTGCCCGACCCGCATGACCGGATTGAGCGAGTATTTGGGATCTTGCAGGATCATCGAGATCCGCTTGCCGCGGATGCCCAGCATCTCGCTTTCGCTCAAGCCCGCGAGATCGGTGTCTCCGAGCTTCATCGATTTGACGGTGGAGGTCGCACCGCCCGGCAGCAGCTTGAGGATGGCGCGGCCGGTCATCGACTTGCCGGAGCCGGATTCGCCGACAATGCCGACCTTGTTGCGGCCGATCGCGAAGCTGATGCCGCGCACGGCTTCCACCGTGCCGCGCGGCGTCGGGAAGCCGACGCGCAGATCCTCGACCGTGAGGATGGGACTGTTCGGGGTCATCACCGTCTCCCTCAGCTGCGCGGGTTCAGCATGTCGCGCAACCCGTCGCCGAACAGGTTGAAGGCGAGGCTGACGGTCAGGATGGCGAGGCCCGGCATGGCGGCGAGATACCAGTGCTCGAGCAGGTATTGCCGGGCGGTCGAAAGCATCGCGCCCCATTCCGGCGTCGGCGGTTGCGCGCCCAGGCCGAGGAAGCCGAGCCCCGCCGCCGTCAGCGCGACGCTGGCCATGCTGAGCGTCACCCGCACGACGACCGAGGGCAGGCACATCGGCATGACGTGCTTGAAGATGATCCGCGGCGTCGAGGCGCCCATGACGCGCACCGCGTCGACATAGTCGCTGGAGCGGATCGTCAGCGTTTCCGCCCGGGCGAGGCGGGCGATGCCCGGCCAGGACGAGAGCGCGATCGCGATGATCGCATTGTCGAGACTGGGGCCGAGCGCCGAGACGAAGGCCAGAGCCAGGATCAGGCTCGGGAAGGACAGGAAGATATCCGTGATCCGCATCAGCAGGGCTTCGACCCAGCCGCCGAGATAACCGGCGGTCGCGCCGATGCACAGGCCGATCGGCCCGACGATCACGGCGACGAGGCCGACGATGTAAAGCGTGGTCCGGGCGCCGTAGACGATGCGGCTGAAGACATCCCGGCCAAGCTCGTCGGTTCCCAGCCAATGCGCCGCGCTCGGGCGCTGGAGCCGCTCGGCCAGGACCTGCTCGAAGGGCGAGTGGGTGGCGATCCACGGCGCCATCAGCGCGACTAGCCCGACCGCCAGCAGGACGATCACGCCGAGAACCGCCAGGGGGTTCGCGGCCAGGCGCAGCCAGGCGAGATAGAAGCTCTGCGACCAGGCCTGGAAGCCGGATTCCGGCGCTTCGGCGAGAAGCCAGGATCGCAACGGGGCGCTGCGCTCGAAAGATTGAACCGTCATCGGGTGCGCGGGTCCAGGAAGCGATAGAGGAGATCGGTGATCAGGTTCAGGCAGATGAAGACCAGCCCGACGATGAGCGTGCAGGCGAGCACGGCGTTCATGTCGCCGATCATCAGCGCGGTGGTCAGGTACTGGCCAAAGCCGGGCCAGGCGAAGACCGTCTCGGTGAGCACCGCCCCTTCGAGCAGCCCGCCATAGGAAATCGCGACGATGGTCGCGAGCTGGACCAGCACGTTGCGGAAGGCATGGCCCCAGACCACGCGCCGCCGCGACAGCCCCTTGACCCGCGCCGTGGTGACATATTCCTGCCCGAGCTGGTCGAGCATGAAGCTGCGGGTCATGCGGCTGATATAGGCCATCGAGGAATAGCCGAGCAGGAGCGCCGGCAGGATGATGTGCCTGAACGCACTGACGAAGACGTCCCAGTCGCCGGCCAGCAGGGAATCGACCAGCAGCATGCCCGTCCGCCGCGGCACGGCGTCGAGATAGAAGATGTCGACCCGCCCGGAGCCGCCGACCCAGCCGAGCCAGGCGTAGAAGATGATCAGCCCCATCAGGCCGAGCCAGAAGATCGGAACCGAGTGGCCGACGAGCGATAGCAGCCGCACGGCATGGTCGATCGGCCGTCCTCGATAGACCGCCGCCGCGACGCCGAGCGGGATGCCGAAACCGCAGCCGATGATGATGGCGACGGTGGCGAGCTCGACCGTTGCCGGGATGACGTGCCTGAGATCGTCGGCGACGGCATTGCCGGTGAAAATCGCCCGCCCGAAATTCCCGCTCAGCATGTCGCGCAGGAACAGGCCGAACTGGACATAGAGCGGCTGGTCGAGCCCCAGTTTGGCGCGGACGGTCTCGTAGACGCTGGCGTCGGCCTTCTCGCCGACCACCGCGGCGATCGGGTCGAAGGGCAGTACGCGGCCGATGAAGAAGGTCAGGGCCAGCAGGCCGAGCAGGGTCAGCGCGATGGAGAAGCTGCCGCGCAGGGCGGGGAGCACCCAGCGCGGCCGGCGCGAGCGGACAGGCCGCGGCGGCGCGAGATCGGTCAGGGAGCTCACGGCTCAGTCCTTCTGGATCGTGTCGTAGAAGATCTCGGCGCCGTTGTAGTCGAAGCGCTTGACCCGCTTGTGCAGGGCCATCGCGCCCAGCCGCTGGAAGATGCCGATGATCGGCGATTCCTGCATGTGGCGGCGCTGCAGCTCGGCATAGAGCGCCAGGCGCTTGGCCGGATCGCGCTCGCGCTGGGCGGTCTCGACCTGTTCCTTGAACCAGGTGCTGGGCGCCCAGGCCGCACGCCAGGCGAGGAAGTTGGTCGCCTTCGCAGCGTCGCTGTTGTCGGGGTTGTACGCCATCCGCAGGGCCATATCGTTGGCGTCAGGATAATCGTAATCGTAGACCGCCATCAGCATCTGGAAGTCGCGGCTGCGCATCAGCGTGTAGAGCTGCGCCGTCGCCATGGTCCGGACCTCCAGCGTGACGCCGGCCTTCGCGGCATTCTGCTGCAGGTTCTGCGCCAGATCCGGGAACGGGTAGTTCGTCATCGTCAGGATGGTCTTCTTGAACCCGTCGCCATAACCGGCTTCGGCGAGCAGGGACTTCGCCTTGGCGATGTCGAGCCGATAGGGGTTCTCGCCTTTCGGCAGCGCCCCGAACACGCCGGCGGGCACGAAGCTCTGCCGGATTTCGGCGCGCCCCTTCTGCACCGTCTCGCTCAGGCCCTGATAGTCGATCAGGTAGCGGAAGGCCTCGATGACCTTCGGATTGGTGAGGACCGGGTCCTTCTGGTTGAGCGCGAGATAGACGCTGTCGAGCCGCGGCTTGAACTGGAAGCGCAAGTCAGGATTGGCGACCATGGCCGCCAGCGACGAGGCTTCCACCGACTTGGCGTAGTCGATGTCGTTCTTCTCGAGCAGCAGCCGCTGCGCGCCCGGTTCCGGCACATGCCGCACGATGATCCGCTTCATCGTCGGCGCCCCACTCCAGAATTTCGGATAGGCCTCCAGGATCACGACTTCCTGGGCGCGCAGCGTGTTCAGGCGGTAGGGGCCGTAGCAAGCGACATTGGTGTTCAGCCAGCCGGCACCGAGATCGCCGTCCTTCTCATTCGCCATCACCGTGTCGCGGTCGAGCGCCGCTCCGAGGCGGTGATTGGTGAAGGCGAAAGGCGTGATCGACGGGGCGAGATCCTTCGTCAGGGTAATGACGAGCGTATGGTCGTCCGGCGTCGCGATCTGGTCCGGCGAATTCAACCCCCAGTCGCGCATCAGGCTGGCGGTGACGAGGTTCAGCTTCATCGACCGGCGCATCGACCAGGCGACGCTCGACGACGTTACCGGCTTGCCCGAGGCGAAGACCATGCCGCGCCGGATGGAGAAGGTCCATGTCTTCCCGTCCGGGGAGCTCGACCATGTCTCGGCGATGCCCGCGACCACCTTCGACGGATCCTGATGGTCGAGCGACAGCAGCGGCGTGCACATCTGCCGCAGCAATTCATTGGGAAACGACTCGTTGGCCGCGGCCGGGTCGAAGGTGATGAAGGTCGTAAGGTCGCTCGCCATGACGAACACGTCCTTGGGCGTCGCGGCCTGCCCCGATGTCACGGCACAGCCGAGCAGGAGCGAGCCCGCCAGAGCGGCGCGGGCAAATCGGATCAACATGTCGGATATCCCTCCCAAGCGGATCGAAATCGACATCGAGGTCGCTTCGATCGCGATATTGTTGGAAGAAGAATGTTGTTAATCGCCGAAATCATCAAGCATAAGATTATGCTTTAAATGCATAATCAAAATACTTTTTTGAATACATCACAGATACGGTCAAAATTACCTTGATGAAACGCAATATCACTTGACTCGAATTCGTAAAACTACTTCTTTTAATAAAATCAACAGAGGTGGAATACGAATATGTCTCTCTTCGCATCGGGCATCGTCTCCGCCAGCGATTGGATCATTCCGCTGAAATATGCCGCTGCCGCCTCGGTGCTGGCGCTGGGCCTGGCTCCATCGGCGCAGGCAGCGCCCACCAATCCCTGGGAGGCTGTCGAATACCCGCGGCCGGGGCGTCTCTCCACCGACACCGAGCGTTCCGGTGAGCAGGCCTGGTTCGTCCCCGTGGGCAAGGACGCCGAAGGCATCGACATCCTGCTGCCGGCCCGCGTCTTCGTTCCGCCCGGTCCCGGCCCCTTCCCGCTCGCGGTCGTCAGCCACGGTTCGCCAGCAAACGCCGCCGCGCGCAAGACGATGGCACCTCCCGAATACCGGGCAGGCACGGACTGGCTGCTGTCCCGCGGCTACATGGTCGTGCTGCCGCTGCGCCGTGGCTACGGTGCGCGCGGCGGCGTCTGGGTCGAGGCCTATGGCCCCTGCAGCAAGCCCGATTACGTCGGCGGCGGGCTGGCGACCGCGGACGACATCCAGAACGTCGCCCGCTATTTCGCGACCCTCGATACGGTCCAGTCAAACGACATCTTGCTGGTCGGCCAGTCGGCCGGCGGCTGGGGTTCGCTGGCCGCGGCGAGCCGGGCTCCGGCCGGCGTGCGGGCGATCATTAATTTCGCCGGCGGCCGCGGCGGCTATGCCGGCGGCAAGCCGAATCAGAATTGTTCGCCGGACAGCCTGGTCGATGCCGCAGCGACCTTCGGCCGCTCGTCGAATATCCCGACCTTGTGGATCTATACCCGCAACGATCGCTTCTTCGACAGCGTCCTGACCGCCCGCATGGCGCAGGCCTATCGCTCGGCCGGCGGGGATGCGGAATATCACCTTCTGGACTCCTTCGGCGAAGACGGGCACAGATTGTTCCCGACGGCGGAAGGCCGCGCGTTCTGGCAACCTCATGCCGATCGGTTCCTCGATCGGATTGCGGGAGCGGGCGCGAAGCCTTGATGCTGAAGTGCGGAGGCCGGCCCTGCCCGGCCTTCCGACCCGATCGAGGAGAACCAGGGAACGGCCGGCGTCAGGAAGGACACGCTCCTGAAGCTGACGAACCCAGCACCGTGTGACGACCATAGGAATTCGCGGGAGAGATCGTCTCGGGTCATCCGAGAAGGCGCCGACGGAGCAACCGCCCCGGAAACTCTCAGGCAAAAGAACCGCACCCGAATTGAAACTCTGAAAAGCGGAGCAGTCGCTCCCGCCGACGGTGTAAGTCTGCCGCTCGATGATGAGCGCCGGCGAAGCTCTCAGGCCAATGACAGAGGGGGCGCCATCTCCGCAGGGACTGCGGAAGGAGCGCCTTCTTGTCGATAGAAAACCTCAACATCGCCGTGATCGGCGCCGGGATCACCGGCATCACCACCGCCTACAACCTTCTCAAACGCGGCTGCCATGTCACCGTGTTCGAGCGGCATCCCTATGCCGCGATGGAGACCTCCTTCGCCAATGGCGGCCAGCTCTCCGCCTCGAATGCCGAGGTCTGGAACAGCTGGGCGACGATGCTGAAGGGCATCAAATGGATGTTCACGCCGGGCGCGCCGCTGCTCGTCAGCCCGCGGCCGGGATGGCACAAGCTCTCCTGGATGGCCGAATTCGTTGCCGCCATCCCGCGCTACGAGGAAAACACCATCACGACCGCCCGCCTGGCGATGGAGGCACGGCACCACCTGCGAACGATCGCGGCGGCGGAAGGCATCGACTTCGACTGCGAGGAGCGCGGAATCCTGCACGTCTATCGCGGCAGGAAGGATTTCGAGGCCGCCGCGCGGGTGACCTCGCTCCTGGCCAAGGCCGGGCTGGAGCGGAAGGCGGTGACTCCGCAGGAAATCCGGTCGATCGAGCCCGCCCTGCATGGCGACTTCCATGGCGGGTTCTATACCCCTTCGGACTTCACCGGCGACATCCACAAATTCACGGCCGGCCTGTCGCGTGCCTGCGAGCGGCTGGGCGCCGAGATGCGGTTCGGCGTCGATGTCCTCTCGATCACGCCCGGGACGCGCTCGGTCGAGATCGGCTTCAGCCTGTCCGCAGCGGAACCGCGCGCGCGGGAGGCGCAGGTCGCGACCTTCGATTCGATCGTGATCTGCGGCGGTGTCGGCTCGCGCCAGCTCGCCGCGAAGGCCGGCGATCGGATGAACGTCTATCCGGTGAAGGGCTATTCCATCACGGTGGAACTGCCGGAAAAGGCCGACCAGGACGCCGCTCCCTGGACGAGCCTGCTCGACGATCAGGCCAAGATCGTCACCAGCCGCCTGGGAGCGTCGCGCTTCCGCGTCGCCGGAACGGCGGAGTTCAACGGCTACAACAAGGATATCCGGGCCGCGCGCGTCGAACCCTTGATCGCCTGGTGTCGCCAGCATTTCCCGAAGATGAGCACGCGCCAGGTCATCCCCTGGGCCGGCTTGAGGCCGATGATGCCGGATATGGTTCCACGCGTCATGCACGGCCGAAATCCGCGGGTGTTCTACAACACCGGCCACGGCCATCTCGGCTGGACCTTGTCGGCGGCCACCGCCGACGCCGTCGGCGCGCTGGTCACGCAGCGTCCCAACAGCCTGTCATAGAAACGGGCTACCGGCGCGGGCCGGCCGGCATTCCGGCTGGCCCGCATCGCAAAGGTCGTCACGCTATCCGCGCCGCGGCCGGCGCTTTGCGGGCCGTTTGCTGCCAGTCGCGCTCAAGTCGAGCGCGACGCGCTTGACGGAAACATCGTCGGGATCGAGCGTGATCTCGAAGCCGAGATCGCGGCAGAGCGCGAGCATCGGCCCGTTCTCGGCCAGGACCTGGCTATGGACGCGCTGCAGCTCCTCGGCCTTGGCCCAGTCGATGATCAGCTCCATGAGCGCACGGCCAAGCCCGATGCCTTTCAGGTCGGAGCGCAGCAGGATCGCATATTCGGCCTCGACATGGCCGGGATCGGCATGCAGGCGAACGGCGCCCGCCGCGTCCCCGCTGCCCTCCTCGATGGCGATGAAGGCCATCTCCCGCGCATAGTCGAGCTGGGTCAGGCGAGCGAGAAAGGCGTGGCTGAACGATTTCAGCGGCGCGAAGAAGCGCAAGCGCAGGTCTTCCGCCGTGACCCGGGCCAGCATCGCGCCGATCAGCAGCTCATCCTCCGGCTTCATCGGGCGGATGAAGAAGCGCCGCTCACCGAGCACGAGCTGCGAGCTCCAGCTGCCGGGATAGGGCCGGATCGCCGGCCGGCGCCGCCGTGCCGGGTCCGGTTCCAGCACGACGCGCGCATCGACCGTGACGACGCCGTTCGCATCGGCGAGGATCGGATTGAGATCCATCGCGCGGATCTGCGGCAGCGCCGAGGCGATGTTGCCGAGCGCCACCAGGACGGCGGCGATGGCGCGCCGGTCGGCGGCTGGGACGTCACGATAGGCGGCAAGGATGCGGGAAACCCGCGTCCGGGCGATCAGGCTCTCGGCCGAGGCGAGATCGAGCGGCGGCAGCGCCACATGCGTGTCGGCGATGAGTTCGGCCGCCGTCCCCCCGCGGCCGAAGACGATGACCGGGCCGAAGCGCGGGTCGACGGAAAAGCCGGCGATCAGTTCGCGAGCCTTGGCGCGATGCGCCATCGGCTGCACCATGAAACCCGTCAACCGCGCCTCGGGACGCTGCTGCCGCAGGCGCTCGGTCATCCGGCCGGCGGCTTCCCGCACGGCCTCCTCATTGGCGAGATCGAGCTCGACGCCGCCGACATCCGATTTATGCGCGACATCGGGCGAGACGATCTTGAGGGCGACGGTGCGGCCGGCCGCGAACTGTGCCCTGGCGGCAGTGGCGGCTTCGGCGGCGTTTCCCGCGATGACGAGGCCGAGCGCCGGAATCCGGAACAGGGCGAGCAGCTGTGCAACCTCGTCGGGCTCGAGCCAGGCTCGGCCTTGCGCGATCGCCCGCTCGACCAGAACGGCGGCAGCCGCGATGTCCGGCTGATCGCCTTCGTCGAGCACGGACGGCGTCGCCATCAGCTCCTTGAGCAGGCGGGCATGCCGCGTCAGGTGCTGGAAACCGACAATCGCATCCTGCTCCGTCACGAAAGACGGAATGCCGGCCGCCGCGAAAATCCCCGCCATCTCCTCGCCGCCGCCGACCCAGACCGCGAGCACCGGCTTGGGTCCCGGCGAGGCCGCGCGGGCCTCGGCCAGGGCGCGCGCGCAATCGGCGGCATCGTCCGGCGCGAGCGGGGCATTGAGCGCTAGGACGGCATCGACATCGCTCTCGCCCAGCAGGCGAGCGACCGCTTCGCGATAATCCCGCGCCGTCCGGACGATCGCCGGCTCCCGGAGCTGCCGATCCATACCGCCCGCCTGCCGCAGCCGCGCCGCGGCCAATGCCGCAAGCCCTTCGCCATTGCTGACGATCGCCAGCCGGCCGGCATCGGCCGCGCGTGCACGCCCCAGCGTCTCGGCCGCCGCGAAGAGCTCGTCGAGATCGCTGACCCGCAGCAGCCCGGCCCGGTGGAAGGCGGCATCATGCGCGGCGTCGCCGGTGACGATCAGGGCCGAATGCGTCAGGGCCGGCCAGGGCGGCTCGTAATGCGGCGGCTTCAGGACCAGCACCGGCTTCAGCCGCGCCGCAGCGCGCGCCGAGGAGAGAAAGCGCGCGGCATCGGTGACGTCGTCGATCGCCAGCAGAATCGTCCGGGTCGAGGGATCGGCGCCGAAATGATCCAGGCAATCGGCGATATCGACATCGGCCCCTTCGCCGAGGACCACGGCACCGGCGAAGCCGATCCCGCGCCTGCCAGCCCAGGCCAGGATGCCGGCCGCCACGGAATTGGACTGTGCGACGAGAGCGAGCGAACCGGCAGCGAGATGCACGGGGACGGCGGTCGCATTGAGGCCGAGGCGCGGCGCGGCGAGGCCGAGCGAGGACGGTCCGAGCAGGCGCACGCCGGCGGCTCGCGCCGCGCGCCGCAGGCACCCGGCATCGGCGGCCGTCCCGTCCGGCACGAGCAGCCCGGCACAATCGTGCCCTGCCGCAGCCGCCAGTACCTGCTCCGCGGCCGCTGCCGGAGCGATGAGGAGATCGGAGGGCGGCAGCGCTGCGGGAACATCCCCATCCGAAAGCACCGTGAGCGCGCCACGATACGGCTCCGAACGGATCTGTGCCACCAGCACATCCGTTTCAGGCGAGCCGGCGATGGCCGTCACCGTCATCGGTTCAAGCGCGCGTCTGAGCAGGGCGAGCGTCATGGGTCGGCCGTTTCCGTCTGGCGTCAGACCAGCAGACGCGATTCTCCGCGGTCAGGCCAGACATGTTCTATGGGCGCCCGGCCTGCGCTGCCAGTCATCCCGGACGTTTCCTTGAGCTTTTAACCCGGTTCCTCTTCGAGCAGAGCATGTTACAGGGACGCATGGTCGCGCGCCTTACCCTCGTCGGGGTCTCGTCAATCCGGCAGGAAATCAAGAAGAGCCGCTTCATCGCGGTTGCCGGGCCCGTTGCCGACGAGGCGGCGGCCAGGGACTTCGTCGCCGCGCAGTCGGATGCTGCGGCCAATCACAATTGCTGGGCCTGGCGCTTCGGCCAGAGCTATCGTTTCAACGATGACGGCGAGCCGAGCGGCACCGCCGGCAAGCCGATCCTCGCGGCCATAGACGGGCAAGGGCTCGATCGCGTCGTCGTCGTCGTCACGCGCTGGTTCGGCGGCGTCCTGCTGGGCAGCGGCGGCTTGGTCCGGGCCTATGGCGGCAGCGCCGCCCAGTGCCTGCGCGAAGCGGCGAAGACGCAGCTCATCGAGACGGTTCCGGCAGCCATCACCTGCGGCTTCAGCGATCTGGCTCTTGTCGGCGCGCGGCTTGGCGCCCTGCCCGGCGTAACGATCAGCGATCAGGCCTTCACCGATGCAGGCGCGGTGCTGTCGGTCTCCGTTTCGAAGGCCGAAGCCGATGACGTCGCACGGCTGGTGACCGATCTCACCAGCGGGCGCGCCACGATCGATTGGAACACCTAGCCGCGAGGTCCGCTTCAGATGTGTCGCCACACGCGTTCATTGCGGCGGCGACGCATGTCGCGATAATCACGGGGATCGCGACACGTGCATCCCGGAGCGACGAGCGCATGAATCGCTATCCGATGTTCAATCCGCAGGTGCTGATCAGCTTCGTCGCGGTCTGCGAGACCCTGAGCTTCACGCGCGGGGCCGATCGGGTCTCGCTCTCCCAATCCACCGTCAGCCTGCAGGTCAAGCGCCTTGAGGACCTGCTGGGCTGCCCGCTGCTGGAGCGCTCCTCGCATCAGGTCCAGCTCACCGAGGAGGGCGAGCGGCTGCTGAGCTATGCGCGGCGCATCATCGCCCTCAACGAAGAGGCCCATGATGCCCTGACCGGCGCCTGGCGGGACGGCGTGCTGCGGCTGGGCATGCCCGAGGATTTCGCGGTGCCGACCATCGATCTGCTCGCCGAATTCAGCCGGGAGCACCCGCATCTCAGGCTCGACGTCAGCAGCGGGTTGAGCGCCGATCTGCGCGCGGCCTATGAGCGCGAGGAGCTCGACCTCGTGCTGGTCAAGCAGCGGCGCGGCCAGCCGCCGCGCGCCGCCCGGCGCGAACCCCTGCTCTGGCTCGACAGCCTGGCGCATCCGGCGATCGAGCGCGCCCCGGTCTCGCTGGCGATGTTCCCGCTCGGCGGGCTCTATCGCGACGAGCTGTGCCAGGCCGTCGACGGGCTCGGCATGCGCTGGCGCATCGGCTATTGCAGCGGCAGCCTGGCGGCGTTGGCCGCAGCCTCCGCGGCCGGGCTCGGCATGACCCTCCTGCCCGCCGGGTGCCGCCTGCCCGGTCACAGGGTCCTCGGCGCCGCCGAAGGACTTGCCGAGATCACCGATTTCGAGCTCGCGCTCTATCACCGCGACGATGCACCGGTCTCGACCGCGATCCTGGCCGAGCGGCTCGCCGCTTTCTGCCGGCTGGAAACCTAGGCCGTGGCGGCAGCATTGCCGGCCGCAATCGCCGGCATTGCCAAATATCGCTGCCAAATCGCCGGCATCACGCTTATGGCGTCCGCAACAATCACAAGGAGGCGGCGACCATGGAACTGGCACATCATCAGAGCAGGCGTTCGTTCATCGGCCGGACGGGTGGCCTCGCCACCGCCTGCGCCGTGATGGCGGGATTGCCGGGCGGGGCCGCGAGGGCACAGCCGGCCGCAGCCAAGTCCGCTTCCGCCAAGCCTGCGGCCGAGGCGAGCAAGCGCATCCCGACCGAGCCGCACTATCTCCTGACGGATGTCCGGCTCGAAGAGGGCTTCGTCTATGACGGCGATGTCGTCACGGGCACGCGCTCGGGGCTCCACACCCTGGAGATCAAGGCCGGCAGGATCGCCGCGATCCATGCCGCCGGCGCCGCGCTGCCGGCGGGCGTGCCGAGCTATCAGGCCCACGGCCAGCTCGCCCTGCCCGCGATGCGCGACATGCACATCCATCTCGACAAGACCTTCTATGGCCGCCCCTGGCAGGCGCCGCTGCCGCGGCAGGGCAAGACCATCCTCGACATGATCGCCCGCGAGGAGAAGCTGATCCCGCAATTGCTGCCGGATTCGCAGGCGCATGCCGAGCAGCTCATCGCCCTGCTGCATTCCAAGGGCACCACGGTTGCCCGCAGTCACTGCAATATCGACCCGGTCAGCGGGTTGAAGAGCCTCGAAAACCTGAAGCGCGCGCTGGAGAAGCATCGCGCCGATTTCACCTGCGAGATCGTCGCCTTCCCGCAGCACGGCCTGCTGCTCTCGAAGGTCGACAAGCTGATGCGCGAGGCGATGAGCATGGGCGTCGCCTATGTCGGCGGGCTCGACCCGACCAATGTCGACGGCGCCATGGAGAAGTCGCTCGACGCGATGTTCCAGATCGCGCTCGACACCGGCACCGGCGTCGACATCCACCTGCACGAGTCGAGCCCGGCCGGCGTCGCGGCGATCCAGTACATGATCGCGACCGTGGAGAAGAACCCGGCGCTGCGCAACAAGGTCACGATCAGCCACGGCTTCGCGCTCGCCACGATGTCGCCGGGCGCCCTCGACGAAGCCGCCACGCGCATGGCCGCGCAGGGCATGAGCGTCGCCTCGACGGTGCCGCTCGGCGCCTCGACGATGCCGCTGCCGCAACTGAGCGCCAAGGGCGTGTTCGTGATGACCGGCACCGACAGCGTCACCGACCACTGGTCGCCCTTCGGCCGTGCCGACATGCTCGAAAAGGCCAATCTCTACGCGCAGCTCTATCGTGGCAGCGACGAGTTCCGCCTGTCCCGCGCGCTGGCGATCGCGACCGGCGGCGTGCTGCCGCTCACCGACAAGGGTGAGCGGGCCTGGCCCAAGGCGGGCGATGCCGCCGATTTCACGCTGGTGCCAGTGAGCTGCTCGGCCGAGGCGGTGGCCCGTCTGCCGGAGCGCAGCGCGACCTTCCATCGCGGCCGCATGGTCTTCGGCGGCGTCGGCGCGGCCTGACGCCGTCGGGCCGTTGCAAGGCGGCCGGCATCACGACGCCGGCCGCGAGCCCTGATGCAGGGCCTCGATGGTTTCCGCGTTGGGGCAATAGCGCCCATGCGGCAGCGGCCCCTCATGCCGATCCAGATCGCGCCGGCAGCGGCGCGTCATCGCGCATCCCGCGCAGACGACCGCCATGTCCCGCATGACGCCCGCCTGATTGCGGGCCAGGCCGTCCGGATCGACGCCGACCCGCTGGAGCAGCCGGCGGACCAGAGCGGAATCGGTGTCGGTGCGGGAGGCGATCCGACGGAGATCGGCCTCCGGGAGGGCATTATCCCGCGCCAGTTCGGCGACCGTCGTTTGGTCGAGGTCCTCGAACGCCCTCAGGAGAGATTGACCTCGCCACCATTGGCGAACGGCTTCGGCGATATGCATGGCCACCTCCGCATTTTCGCGTGACGATCGGCCGATCGCCAGAGGTTGTCGTTGCGGCAGCTCAAATTACGGAGCTAGACGCTCGCCGCGATCGCTTGCGCGATGACCTGAAGATGGCGGCGCATGGCGTCTTCGCTCCGGGCATGGTTTTGACCGGCCATCGCTTCGACGACGACCGCGTGCTGGTCGCAGTGAAGGCCGGTGAATTCCGACGCCCCGATCCGGCGATAGGTCCGGTCCCATTGCTGCTGCCAGGCCGCGCGGCGGCGCGCGCCCGCGAGATAGTCGAGCAGGCCGAGCAGGATCGGGTTGCGTGCGATCTCCGCGACGGCACGATGGAAGGCCGCATCATGCCGTTCGCATTCGGCGCGCGAGCGGGCGCGCCTGCCCTCCGCCACGATATGCCTCAGACGATCGAGATCGGCCGGCGTCGCCACCCGTGCCGCCTCGGCCGCGATCGGCGGCTCGATGATCAGGCGCGCCTGCATGAGCTGCAAAGGCGATGTCGCCTGCAGCAGCACGGCCTCCCGGATCGGGTGGCCGTCCGGTCGGGGGCCAACGAAAGTCCCCTGCCCGACATGGCGCCAGATCGCCCCTTCGCTTTCGAGCGTGAACAGCGCCTGCCGCAGCGTCTGGCGCGAACATCCCAGCGCAGCCGACAGTGCGCGCTCGTCGGGCAACTGCCGGCCGGGTGTCATGTCCCGCGCTTCGAGCATCGCCCGGAGACGCGCGAGGATCGCGGCCTTGTTCTGTCTTGGCATGGGGTGATCGGTCCGCCGCTGTCGAACAGACCAATTTGCAGACCTTTCCGATTTCGGCAATCCAGCCGCGGTCCGAAGGAGATCTCATGGAATCGAACATCGTTCTGGTCGTCGCCGGCCTGGCTGCCGGAGCGCTGAACGCCGTCGCCGGCGGCGGCACGTTCCTGTCCTTCCCCGCCCTGGTCTGGATCGGCGTGCCGCCGATCATGGCGAACGCCACGGCGACCCTGGCCGCACTCCCCGGCTATGTTGGCGGCGCCTGGGGCTTCCGGAAGGATATCCGAGCGAGCGGCCCGATCAGCCTTGCCTGGACGATCGCGATGGCAGCGCTGGGCGGATTGCTGGGCGCGCTGCTGCTTCTGGTCACGCCGAAGGAAACCTTCTCGACGCTGGTGCCCTGGCTGCTGCTTGCCGCGACCTCGATCTTCGCCGCCGGCCCTGCCCTGGTGCGCCGCGTGCTGCGCAATGGCGGTGGCCTGCCGAAGCTGCCGGCCCTGCTGCTGCTATTGGCCGTCTCGATCTATGGCGGCTATTTCAACGGCGGCCTCGGCATCATGCTGCTCGCGGCCTTCGGTTTCGTCGGCCTCACCAACCTGCATGAGATGAACGGGCTGAAGAGCCTGATGTCGGCGATCCTCTCGGCGGTCTCCGTCGCGACCTATTCCGTCGCAGGGCTGATCGACTGGCGCTCGGCGCTTGTGCTTGGCGTGTCCTGCGCACTTGGCGGCTTCGTCGGAGCCCATCTGGCGCGGCGTATCTCCAATATGCTGGCGCTGCGCATCTTCATCACGCTCACCGGGCTCGGGATGGCAGCCGCCTTCTTCATGGCCTGAGCGCCGAATCCAGCACCCGCACGACATGCAGCGCCTCGCGCTGCGCGCCATCATGGATCTGGTGGCGGCAGCTCGTGCCGTCGGCAACGACGAGATCGCTCGGACCGGCCTTGCGCACGGCCGGCAGCAGCGAGAGTTCGCCCATCGCCAGCGAGACGTCGATCGTCGCCGCGCCGTAGCCGAAGGCGCCGGACATGCCGCAGCAGCTCGACTCGATCGGCTTGACCTCCAGGCCCGGCACCGCCCGCAGCGTCTTCTCGACAGCCCCCATCGCGTCGAACGCCTTCTGATGGCAGTGCCCGTGCAAATGCGCGACGCGCCCGCCCTGATCGTGCAGCGGCAAGCTGGTCCTGCCCGCCGCCATGTCGACCGCCAGCAACTCCTCGATCAGCAGCGCGGCCTTGGCCAAAGGCTCGACCTCGGCCTTGGGCAACAGCGCCGCAAACTCGTCGCGAAAACTCATCAGGCAGGACGGTTCGAGCCCGACGATGCGCACGCCCTTCGCGACGAAAGGCGCAAGCGCATCGACCGTCCGCCTTGCCTCCGCCCGTGCCTCCTCGACCAGCCCGGCCGAGAGGAAAGTGCGCCCACAGCATAGCGGCCGGCCTCCGTCCTTCGCGACGACACGGTGCAGGCGGTAGCCGCCCGCCTCCAGCACGCGCTGCGCAGCCTCAAGGTTCTCGCGCTCGAAATAGCGATTGAAGGTATCGCCGAAGAGCACGATGTCGCGGCCGTCGCCCCGCACGGCCGAGACATCCGATGGCGCAGCCGCCTCCCGCCAGGGCTTGCGCCAGACCGGGAGCGAGCGCCGCACCGAGAAGCCAAGCCAGCGTTCGCTCAGCTTTGCCAGCGCCGGAATGCGGTCGCGCAGATTCATCAGCGGCGCGAGCTTGGCAGCAAAAGGCGCATAGCGCGGCAGGAAGGCAATCAGGCGCTCCTTCAGCGGCAGGCCGTGCTTGGCGTGGTAATGATGCAGGAACTCGACCTTCATCCGGGCCATGTCGACGCCGGTCGGGCAGTCGCGCTTGCAACCCTTGCAGGAGACGCAGAGATCGAGCGTCTCCTTCATCTCCGGCGAGGTGAAGGCGTCGGGGCCGAGCTGCCCGGAAATCGCGAGCCTGAGCGTGTTGGCCCGGCCCCGCGTCACATGCTGTTCGTCCTGCGTCGCGCGCCAGGACGGGCACATCGTGCCCCCAGTCATCTTCCGGCAGGTACCGTTGTTGTTGCACATCTCGACCGCGCCACCGAAGCCGCCCCAGTCGGACCAGTCGAGCGCCGTTCGCGCGGGTACCGGCGTGGCATAGCCCGGCGCGAAGCGCATCAGGTCGCGATCGTCCATGTGATAGGGGCGGACGATCTTGCCGGGGTTCAGGCGGTTGTCGGGATCGAACCCGTCCTTGACCGCCTCGAAGGCGCGGGTCAGCGGCGCGCCGAACATCGGCTCGACGAAATCCGAGCGCGAGATGCCGTCGCCATGCTCGCCCGAGAACGAGCCCTTGAAGCGGCGGACGAGTTCGCAGGCCTCCTCGGCGATGCCGCGCATCGCCTTGACGCCGGCGTCGGTCTTCATGTTCAGGATCGGGCGCACATGCAGGCAGCCGACTGAGGCATGCGCATACCAGGTACCGCGCGTGCCGCGCCTCTCGAACAGCGCCGTCACCGCATCGGTGTAATCCGCGAGATGCTCCAGCGGCACCGCGCAGTCCTCGATGAAGGAGACCGGTTTCCCGTCGCCCTTCATCGACATCATGATGTTGAGGCAGGCCTCGCGGACATCCCAAACCGGCTTCTGCCGGGTGGGCTCGATCACCTCCACCACCGCATCGGGGAAGCCGAAATCGGCCATACACTGGTCGAGCCGCTTCAGATCGCGCTTGAGATCGGCGAGATCGTCGCCGGCGAACTCGACCAGCAGCAGGCAGTTCGGCTGGCCCCTGGTGATGTCGGCGAGCGTGCGCACGAAGAGCGGGATATCGGCGCCAAGCACCAAGACATTGTTGTCGACGAGCTCGACCGCGACCGGGCCGAGCGCGACGATATGCCGGGTCGTCTCCATCGCCGCGCGGAAGTTCGGGAAATGGCAGACGCCCATGACGCGGTGCTGCGGCAGCGGCGAGAGCTTCAGCGTCGCTTCCGTCGTGATCGCGAGCGTGCCTTCCGAGCCGACGAGAAGATGCGACAGGTTCGGCCGCGGCATGATCAGTTCGTCGAGATTGTAGCCGCCGACGCGCCGCTGCACCTTGGGAAAAGTCGCCTCGATCGCCTCACGATGCTCCCCGGCCAGCGCCAGCATCCCCGTCATCAGGTCACGGGCGCGCGGCGAGGCATTGTCGCTGATGGCGCCCTCGCCCAGCGCGAAGGGCTCGCCATCATGGAACATCGCCTTCAGCGCGAGGACATTGTCGACCATCTTGCCGTAGCGCAGCGAGCGCGCGCCCGACGAGTTGTTGCCGGCCATGCCGCCGATCGTGCAACGGCTCGCCGTCGAAGGCTCGACCGGGAAGAACAGCCCGTCCTTGCGCAGCCGGGTGTTCAGCGCCTCCAGCACGAGGCCGGGCGCAACCGAGACGGTGCGCGCCTGCGGGTCGTAGTCGCGGATCGCGTTGAAATGCCGGCTCAGGTCGAGCACCAGCCCGTCGCCGATCGGCTGGCCGTTCTGCGAGGTTCCGCCGCCGCGCGCGATCACCGGCACGCCATGCTCGGCCGCGATCGTCAGCGCCGCAGCGATATCAGCCTCGCTCTTCGGAAAGGCCACGCCCTGCGGCAGTATCTGGTAGATCGAGGCATCAGTCGCATAGCGGCCGCGGGTAAAGGCATCGAAGCGGACGTCACCCTCCAAAGCCTGAGCGAGCCGGCGCTCGAAGCCGAGATTGCGGCTATGCGATCGGGAAAGTGCCGTCTGGTTCATTCCGCAGCCTCGGCCGTTTCAGGGTGTCACGCCCAAGCAGAGCCGCGATCAGGGCGCACACCGCCCCCAGAAGAGCAGGACTAGGGCCAGCTCGACAAGGGTCTCGACGTGACCGTTCACGCATGGCAGCCCGGCACGGTCGGGGAGGATTCCGGTGTTTGATCTTCAAAAAAGCGAAGGCAAGATGAAGCCGGCGACGGCGCATCGCTTGCCGCAGGCCGAATGCCGAACAAGGACAACAGCATCATGCAGGGTCGTCACTTTCTGCACATTCCCGGCCCGAGCCCGATCCCGGACCGTATCCTGCGCGCGATCGCGATGCCGATCATCGACCACCGCAGCGCCGAATTCGCCGCGCTGGGCAGGCACGTCCTGGAAGGCAGCAAGGCGATCTTCAAGACGAAGCAGCCGGTCGTGATCTATCCCTCCTCGGGCACCGGCGCCTGGGAGGCGGCGATCGTCAACACGCTCTCCCCCGGCGATACCGTGCTGATGGCCGAGACTGGCCATTTCGCCACGCTCTGGAAGCAGATTGCCACGCGCTTCGGCATCGAAGTCGAGTTCATCCCCGGCGACTGGCGCCATGGCGCCGACCCGGCCGCGATCGAAGCGAAGCTCGCCGAGGACAAGGGGCGCAAGATCAAGGCCGTCATGGTCGTCCATAACGAGACCTCGACCGGCGCGACCAGCCGCATCCCCGAGATCCGCAAGGCGATCGATGCCGCCGGCCATCCGGCCCTGTTCATGGTCGACACCATCTCCTCGCTCGCCTCGGTCGATTACCGCCACGACGAATGGCAGGTCGACGTCACCGTCTCCGGCTCGCAGAAGGGCCTGATGCTGCCGCCCGGCCTCGGCTTCAACGCCATCTCGGAGAAAGCGCTCGCGGCGTCGAAGACCAACGCACTACCGCGCTCCTATTGGGACTGGCAGGAGATGGTGAAGATCAACGCCACCGGCTTCTTCCCCTATACGCCCGCGACGAACCTGCTCTACGGGCTCAAGGAAGCGCTCGCGATGCTGCAAGAGGAAGGGCTCGACCACGTCTTCGCCCGGCACAACCGTCTTGCCACGGCCTGCCGCGCCGCGGTCAAGGCGTGGGGGCTCGAGGTGCTCTGCCAGAACCCGGCCGAGCAATCACCGGTCCTCACCGCCGTTCTGATGCCGCCGAGCCATGATGCCGACCGCTTCCGCAAGATCGCGCTGGAGAGATACAACATCTCGCTCGGCTCGGGCCTCGGCAAGGTCGCCGGCAAGGTCTTCCGCATCGGCCATCTCGGCGAATGCAACGAGCTCAGCCTGCTCGGCGCGCTCTCCGGGGTCGAGCTCGGCCTGTCGGCGGCCGGCGTGCCGCATCGCAGCGGCGGCGTCGCCGCCGCGATGGCGAGCTTCGAAGGGCAGGATCACGCCAACGAGAAGGCGGCCGCCGCCGGCGCCTGAGCTGTTCCAGCCGAGGCCCGGCGGCTCCGATCAGGCTTACGGCCCGACGAGCTGCCCGCCATCGACGACGATGCTCTGGCCGGTGACCCAGCTCGCCTTGGCCGAGGCGAGGAAGAGCACGACCTTGGCGACCTCCTCAGGCCTCCCCATCCGCCCGAAAGCGATGGACGCCAGCGTCGCGTTGTAGAGCTCGGGATTGGAGGTCTTGCGGTTCTCCCAGGAGCCGCCGGGGAACTCGATCGAGCCCGGCGCGACGCAGTTCACCCGGATGCCCTTGCGCGCCAGCATCTTCGCCTGGCTGCCGGTATAGTGCATCACCGCCGCCTTGATCGCGCCGTAGGGCGCCGAGCGCGAGGACGCCCGCAACGCCGAGATCGACGAGATGTTGACGATCGACGACCCCGGCTGGAGATGCGGAATGGCCGCATGGCTGCCGCGCACCACGGCCATCATGTCGACGCTGAGCGAGGCGGCCCAGCCATCCTCGTCATCGGTCTGGCCAAAGCCGGAAGCGTTGTTGACGAGGATATCGAGCCCGCCCAGCGCCTTCACGGCCTCCGGCACATAGGTTGCGATCTGGTCGGCATCGGCAAGATCGACACTGGCCGCATGCGCCGTGACGCCGATTGCCTCGATCTCCTTGCGCGTCGCCTCAAGCGGCCCGGCGCCTCGTGCGCAGATCGAGACCGCCGCCCCGCCCGCGGCGAAGCCGAGCGCGATCGAGCGGCCGATGCCACGGCTGCCGCCCATCACAATCACGCGCTTGCCGGTGAATTCCTTGGCCATGCGGGCCTCCCCTTCCTGATTGATTCCCGGTCCTTATTGCCGGTGGGAAGGGCCGAGCTTCAAGGCGGGCGGCACGCATGCCGCCCCTGCGATTTCAGGCAGACCGGCAACGCTACCGGTCGCGTGCGACACGGAATCCGTTGGTATAGAAGCGCACGTCGGCCTCGTATTTGAAGCGCGCGGCCGAACGCAGATAGCGCGGATCGTTATTGAAGGAGCCGCCGCGCAGCACTCGCTCGCGGCAGCCGCCGACGGTATAGGCGCTGCCATCGCGAGGCGCGCTGCGATAATTCTCGCTCCAGCAATCGGCGACCCATTCGGCCGCATTGCCGGCCATGTCGTAGAGCCCGAAAGCATTGGCCGGGAACTGGCCGGCCGCGACAGCGCTGCCGCGTTTCTGGTCGTTGCAGCCGAGGCAGTTGGCGCGCTCCTTCACCAGGGTCTGGCCCCAGGGATAGGTCGTCACCGTGCCGGCGCGCGCCGCGTATTCCCACTCGCTCTCGGTCGGCAGGCGATAGGGCTTGCCGGTGCGCGCCGAGAGCCAGGCGAGATAGGCATTGGCATCGTTCCAGTGGATGTCGGTGACCGGCCGTTTGCCGCGGCCGAGGCCACGATCGTCCGGCCGGTAATTGCAGCCGCCCTGGTCGATGCAGAGATCCCATTCCTCGAAAGTCACCTCCCGCGCGCCGAGATAGAAGCCGCGGATCGTCACCGGATGTACCGGCTTCTCGAACTCGTAGAAATCGTTCGAGCCCATCTGGAAGCTGCCGGCGGGGATCGCGACCAGCTCGGGGCAGCCCGCGCAATCCCGCTGCGGCACACCGGCGGCCGGCTGGGACGCTGCCGGCGGCGTCGCGACCGCGACAGCAGTGGGGGCAGGCGCGGCCGGGCTGGCGCGGTACTCCTGCTCGCGCGTGCGGGCGAGCGAGGCGAAACGCCCATTCGGATAAGCGTCGAGATAGGCCCGGTACTCCGCGGCATTGCGGCTGTTGCGGATCGATTCCCAGAAGGCGAGATCATAGGCGGCGTCCTGAGTCACGCCCGGCGTCTGGGGTGGCGGAATGACGGCGCGGCTGCCCTGCGCCACGGCGACCGGCCGGACGACGGGTGTGACGACGAGCCCTTTCAATGGCTCCGCCGAGAGCCAGACCTGCTGGCTGCGCCGGCTCTCGCGCGCGACCGTGTCCCGCACCTGCTTCAGCGCCTGCTCCATTTCCAGCCCCGGCGTCCGGATCGCCTTCAGCCAGGCATCGACGGCGCGGTCGGGGCCATTTGGCAGAGCCTTGCCCGGCGCCGACGGGAACAGCACGGCGATGCCTTCCATCGGTTCGAGCGGGAGCAGCCCCCTCGCCTTGCCCTGCCAGGGATTGTCGCGCCCGGCATTGAGGAACAGCAAGGCGCCAGCCGGCCGAGCGACGATCAGCGGATCGATAATCTCGTCGAGATCGACAGCCCCCTCTGTGCCGTTCTGCGTCGACAGCAGGAAATTGCGGTTTCGCTGCTGGATGGCGTGGCCGCTAAAGAACACCACGACCTGCGCGCCGCGCCTGAGCTTGCTCGCGAAGCCGGCGATCGCCTGTCGCATCGCGTTGCGGTCGGCATTCTCAACGGCGACGACATCGAAGCCCCCGGCGCTCAGGGCTTCGGCGACAGCGCGCCCCTGCTGGGCGGCGCCACCGATCGGCGCCTCCGGGTAGGCCTCGTTGGCGATGACGAGGGCGACACGCGCAGCGTCCCCCGGCTGCTGGGCGAAGCCGGAAGCAGCCAGCATCGGCAGCAGGAGAGCGGCAAACAGGACGCGCAACCAGATCATCGACAGACACACCCCTCGCGACTAGCGGACATTGACCGTGATCTTCGGCGACATCACAGGCGGATTGTGCGGGATATGCATGTGGTCGCCGAGCAGCAATTGCAGCGTATGCCGGCCCTTGGGCAGCGTCACCACCACCTCGGTCTGACCGTTGCCGAGATGAATGTTGTTGTAGTCGGATGGAACCGGCTGGTCCGGCGGGCCGGGATCGGTATCGATCAGCAGGTGGTGATGCCCGGTCCGCGCATGGTTGATGCCGGCCGGCGCGACGCCCATGCCGCGCAGGCCGATGCGCACGGTGAAGCGCTCAGGCACGCTCAGGCCATCGATCGGATAGTGGAAATAGACCTGCGCTCCAGCTGGCGCCGGCTGGCGCGTCGGCGCCTGCGCCGCAGCCTCCGGGGCGGTGCCCTGCCAGGCCATCAGAGCGAAAAGACCGGCTGCTGCGATGCGGGCTTGCGACATCACCGGCGCCTCCTCGCATGCGGACCGCCCGGCGCCACGATCACCGTGATGCGCTCCGAAATCACCGGCGGATCATGTGGCACATGGTTCTCGTCGGCGAGCAGGAGTTGCAGCGTGTGTCGCCCATTCGGAAGCGTCAGCTTGTATTCGGTCTGGCCGCCGCCGAGATGGATATGGTTGAGATCGGCCGGGATCGGCTCGCCGAAAGAGGGCGGCTCGGTATCGACCAGCAGATGGTGATGCCCGGTATTCGGCTTGGCGACGCCAGCCGGCGCCACGCCCATGTTGCGCAGGCCGAAACGGATCGTCGAGGTCGGATAGATCCGGTCGCCGTCCCGAGGATAGACGAAATAGACGGCGGCATCGTTGGGCGACGCCGTGCGGGCCCTGCCCGCGCCGTGAGCGTGCGGCGACGGCGATGCGGCAACGGCGGTTTGACCATCGGCGACGACGCGGACCCGGATACGCGGCGAGACCACGGGCGGGTCGTGCGGCACATGTTCGTGATCGCCCAGCAGCAATTGCAGCGTGTGCTCGCCGGGCGGCAGCGAGAGCTCGACCTCGGTCTGCCCGCGCCCGAAATGCAGGTGGTTGAAGTCGCTGGGAATCTCGCGGTCGAGCGCCGGCAGCTCGGTATCGACGAGGAGATGGTGGTGGCCGCCATTCGCGCTGGTCGTCCCGGCCGGCGTCACGGTGATGCCCTCCGTGCCGAAGCGGATCTTGGCGCGGCTTGGGATGGTGGCGCCATCCTGCAGGTCGATGAAGAAGACGCGCGCGCCGGGCGCCGCGGCGGAACGCGGCTTCTCGGCGGCCGTCGCCGGAACCTCCACCGTGATCCGCTCCGACACGATCGGCGGATCATGCGGCACATGGTTGTGGTCGGCGAAGAGCAGTTGCAGCGTGTGCCTGCCTGGCGTCAGCGCGATCTCGGCCTCGGTCTGGCCGCCGCCGAAATGGATATGGTTGAAGTCGCTGGGGATCGGCTGGTCGAGCGGCGGCAATTCGGTATCGATCAGCAGGTGGTGATGCCCGGCATTGCGTGCCGCTTGGCCGGCGGGAAGGACCTCCATGCCGGAGATCGCGAAACGCACCGTGAGCTTGGCGGGGACCTGCGCCTTGTCGGCGAGCCCGACGAAGGAAAGACGGGCGGTTGCCGGGGCCGGGCTGCGCTGCCGGGCGCGCTCCTGTGCCGAGGCCTCGGCGAATGGGATCGCCACGGCAAGAACCGCCAGCAGAAACGCCTGCGTAAGGCGAAGCATCAGCATCTTCCTTCCGCGAGAAGATGAGGCGAAGGCTACCAGCGCCGACTGGCGCCTTCAAGCAGAACGCCATCCCGTTTCGGTGAGGATCATGCATTGTTCTGGAGGTGGCCGGGATCATGCATTAGCATGACGCAGAGGCTGCCGGCAGCCTTTAGGAACGTGAGCCATGACCCTCGTCGCGCGCCTCTGCGGCCTGTTCCTCGTGCTGCTGTCCGGCCTTGCCCTGGCCGAGACGCCGCCCGAGCGCCGCGTCGCGCTGGTCATCGGCAATTCCAGCTACCGCAACGCCCCGGTCCTGCCGAACACGGTGAACGACGCCCGCGACATGGTCGTCGCCCTGCGCAAGGTCGGCTTCGAGGTGGTCGATGGCATCGATCTCGACAAGCGCGGCATGGATGCGGCGCTGACACGCTTCGCCCGGATCGCGCAGGATGCGGACGCTGCGATGTTCTATTTCGCCGGCCACGGCTTCCAGTTCAACGGCGAGAACTATCTCGTTCCGGTCGAGGCGAAGATCGAGGACGAGGTCGGCGTCCAGTACGAGACGACCCGGCTCAACGACGTCGTCACCGCCCTGAACTACGCGAAGGGCGTCAAGATCATGGTGCTCGACGCCTGCCGCAACAACCCCTTCGTCGGCTTGCTTGCCAAGCGGCAGGCGACGCGCGGCTTCTCGGTCGGCTCCGGCCTTGCCCCTGTCCAGCGCGCACAGGGCATGGTCATCGCCTATGCCACGCAGGCGAATGACGTCGCCGCCGACGGCGCGGGCCGCAACAGCCCCTTCACCGCCGCTCTGGTGCGCGAGATCGACCAGCCCGGGTTGGAAGTCGCGACGCTGTTCCGCCGCGTGCAGAAGAGCGTCTACGACACGACCGCCGGCAGGCAGACGCCGGAACTCTCGCTGTCCCTGCTCGGCGATTTCTACCTCAACCGCGAGGAGACGGATGCCGATGTCTGGCGCCGTATCCGCGCCAGCGACGACGCCACGGCGCTGCAGGCCTTCATCCGGCGCTATCCCCAGAGCTTCTTCGTCATCGACGCCCGCACGCGGCTCGACCTGCTCGAACGCCGCTCCTCCGTCTCGAGCGAGCGCGACAGGCTCGTACGCGAATTCGCCGAACGCGAGCGCGCCCTGCTCCAGCGCCTCGAACGGGCGGAGCAAGGCCGGCGGCAGGCGGCCGACGAGCTCGCACGCACGGATATCGGCGGTGCGGTCGGCGTCCCTCCACCTGTGCCGGCTCCGGGCTCGGCCCCTGTCGCGGCTGCTCCCGCCCCGCCCGCGCCGCGCGCCCAGGACAAGGCGGAACGGGCGCGCCTCGCCGACGAGCTCGCCCGCCGGGAATCCGAACTCGCAGCGATCGAAACGGAAAAGCAGCGCCTCGCCGACGAGCGCCGGACGGTCGAGCAGGCGCTGGCGGCCCGGCTCGGCGCCCCGGGGGCTCTATCGCCCAATCGATCGACGCAGCCCATCGCACTGCCAGGCGCAGCCCCCCGTCCGGTGGAAGTGGCTCCCGGAGCAGCGTCGAGAGGGCGGACCTCCGGCGAATGTGCCGAACTCCTGATGCGGGCGCAGCTCGGCGAGCTGACGCCCGCGGGACGCGAGCAATTGCGGCAGTGCCGCTGATGCAGGGTGGTCGTGGCGGCAAGCCCGGCCGAAGCTGGAAAGGTGAGGCATGACGGACCTGACCCGTTTCAAGATCGCCATCATCGGCCTGGCCTTGCTGGCGGGCGCCATATCCGCCGGCGCCCAGACCGCGCCGCCCCCTCCGACGCCCACGCCCTTCGCCGAGGCGCTGCGCAAGGCGGCCGACGACCTGTTCAGCAAGGCGGCTGTTTCCGGGGACAAGATCAACCTCGTCATCGACCCGCTGATCGATGCCGCCTCGGGCGCGCAATCGACCGCGACGCGCTCGATGCAGGCGACCCTGATGGAGCTCGTCCGGACGAGCTACCCGCGCTTCACCGTCCTGCCCTTCGCCAGCGAGGCTTTGGCGAGCAAGCCGGTCGTGCTGGTCGGCACCTTCACCGCCGTGAACAACCAGGGCGTGGCGGACGGGCCGCGCGATGCCTACCGGATCTGCCTGACGCTGGCCGATCTCAAATCCAACAGCGTCGTTTCCAAAGGTGTCTCGCGCGCCCGCACGGAAGGCGTCGACACGACGCCTACGCCCTATTACCGGGACTCGCCGCTCTGGGCGAAGGACCAGGCGACGGAGTCCTACATCAAGGTTTGCCAGGGCACGAAGCTGGGGGACCCCATCGATCCCGGCTATGTCGAGAAACTGACCGCCAATGCGCTGATCAATGACGGCATCCTTGCCTATGAAACCCAGCATTTCCGCGAGGCGCTCGCCTTCTACCGGACAGCGCGCAAGCTGCCCGGCGGCGAGCAGCATCGTGTCAGGATCGGGACCTATCTCGCCGCCAGCAAGCTCGCACGGCGCGAGGATATGGTCGACGCTTTCGGCGACCTGATCGATTACGGCCTTGCCACCGACCGGCTGATGGTGAAGCTGCTGTTCAAGCCCGGCACCACGCAATTCATCGACGATCGCCAGATCACCGATCCCTACCCGATGTGGCTGAGCCAGATCGCGACACGCTCGCGCCAGAAGGGCGCCTGCCTCGAGGTCGTCGGCCATACCTCGCATACCGGACTGCCGCAGGTGAACGACCGGCTCTCCGCCCTGCGGGCACAGTTCGTCATGGACCTGCTGCTGACCGGCGCGCCCGACAATCGCGGCCGCCTGATCGCAACCGGCCGCGGTTTCAGGGAGAACCTCGTCGGGACCGGCAAGGACGATGCCAGCGACGCGCTCGACCGCCGCGTCGAATTCAAGGTGATCGGCTGCTGAGAAGCCCGCCGAGAACATGCGGGATCAGCCCACCCGATTTCAGCAGGGTGATCTCCAGCGAGGTCTCGATCGCAGCGCGCAGGGTGATGGCGACGTCTTCGCCGGAGGGGCGGATGATCGTCAGCGGAACCGCGCAGCGCGGCGTCAGGCGATCGGGTTCGAGGTCGATCGCGAACAGGTCGCCTGAGCCGATGTCGAGCGTATCGGGATGGACGCCCTCCGGCAGCAGGAGCGGCAGGATGCCCATCCCGATCAGGTTGGTGCGATGGATGCGCTCGATGCTCGCGGCGATCACGGCGCGGACGCCGAGCAGCGCCACGGCCTTGGCCGCCCAGTCGCGCGACGAGCCCGTACCGTACCGCTCACCCGCCACGAGCACGAGCGGCGTCTTCTCGCTGGCATAGCGTTCGGCCGCCTCGGCCAGGGATACGATTTCCCCTGAAGGCTCGTGCCGTGTGAATCCGGCCGGCACACCCGCTGGCAGCAGGCGGTTGACCGCCATCCGGTTGGTGAAGGCGCCCCGGATCATCACCTCGAAATTACCGCGCCGCGAGGCGAAGACGTTGAGATCGGCGGGATCGCCACCCTGGGCGATGATATGCCGGCCGGCCGCGCTGTCCGGGCGGATCTGGTTCGCCGGCGAGATATGGTCCGTGGTCACGTCATCGCCCAAGACGATCAGCGGCCGGGCATGCCCCGCCATCGATGACTGTCCCTGCGGTTGGACGAAGGGCGGCCTGCGCAGATAGGTCGAGACCTGATCCCACGGAAAGCGCGCGCCATCCGGTGCGTCGAGATCGACCCAGAGCGGGCGGGTCGCGGCCTCCTGATAGGCGGCGTCGAAATCGGTGACGTCCCAGCCGCTCGCCACGGCCGCGTCGATCTCGGCGCCCGTCGGCCAGATCTCTTCGAGCATCACGGGCTGTCCCACCTCATCGAATCCGATCGGTTCCCGCGTGATGTCGATATTGACCGTACCGGCAAGCGCGAAGGCGATGACCAGCGGCGGCGAGGCCAGGAAACCGTTCTCGAGATCGGGATGGACGCGGCCCGGAAAGTTGCGATTGCCGGAGAGGACCGCGACCGGGCGAAAACCGTCCCGGCCAAGCTCGGCCCTGACGCTGTCGAGCAGGGCCCCGGAATTGCCGATGCAAGTCGTGCAGCCATAGCCGACGATGCCGAAACCAAGCCCTTCGAGGTCATCGAGCAGGCCGGCTCGGCGCAGAAAGCGCTCGGCCGTCGGCGATCCCGGCGCCAGCGAGGTCTTGACGTAGTCCGGCGGCCGCAGGCCGCGGGCGCGGGCCTTGCGGGCGAGCACCCCGGCAGCAGCGAGCATGCTGGCATCGGATGTGTTCGTGCAGCTCGTGATTGCCGCGATCACGACCGCGCCATCCGGGATAACGCCGTCGCTCCCAGCCGCAAGCGGCGGTGTGAAGGCCGAGCGGGTCGTGCCGGCGGCAAGCCGATCCTGCGGGCGACGAGGCCCGGCGACACCGGGCTCAATGGCGTCGAGATCGACGGTGATCACGCGCGTAAAGCGCGGCTGCGCCTCGGGATCGAACCAGAGCCCGCTCGCCCTGGCATAGGCCTCGACCAGAGCGCAGTCCGCCGATGACCGGCCGATCCGCGCGAGATAGGCCAGCGCCTTGTCGTCGATCGGGAAATACCCGGTCGACGCCCCGTATTCCGGCGCCATGTTGGCGATCGCGGCGCGCTCGCCGACAGACAGCGCCTGCACGCCCGGCCCGAAGAATTCGACGAAATCGCCGCTGACGCCAATGGCGCGCAACGCGCGGGTCACTTCCAGGGCGAGATCGGTCGCCAATACGCCATCGCGCAACCGGCCCGTGAGCTTCACCCCGATCACATCGGGAATGCGCAGGACGACGGGGACGCCGAACAGCGCTCCTTCCGCCTCCAGCCCGCCGACGCCCCAGCCGAGCACGCCGAGTCCGTTGACCATCGGCGTATGGCTGTCGGTTCCCAGCAGGGCATCCGGGAAGGCTCGGCGCTCGCCCTGATGCATCTCGCTGATGACCACCCGCGACAGCCTCTCCAGGTTGATCGTGTGCATGATGCCCGATCCCGGCGGATGCACCCGCATGCCCGGCATCGCCGCGGCCGCCCATTTCATCAGGCGGTAGCGCTCGGCATTGCGCGCGAATTCCTTCTCCAGATTGCGCTGGAAGGCATCCGGTCGGCCGAAGACATCGACGCCGGAGGAATGGTCCGTCGAGACGTCGACGGGAATGCGTGGCATCAGCAGGCCGGGGTCGCGGCCGTTCTCGGCCAGCACGTCGCGCATCGCCGCGATATCGACCAGCGCCGGGCCGCAGGTCGTGTCATGCATCATGATCCGGTTCGGCAGGAACGGGATCTCGACGAGGCTCGCCCCCTCGCGCAGCCACTCGCGAAACGCCTGCGGCAGATATCCCGTCTCCTCCGCGTGCGCCGAGCGCATCGCATTCTCGAACAGGATCCGCAGCACATGCGGCAGGCGCCGGAAGTCCTGCCCCAGAAGCGACGCGACATCGAGGCGGAGAAAGCTCTCGCCCGCCGCTGTGAAGGATGTCCATTCGGCCTTGTCGTTCAACATCGCGGTCTCATCCGGGCCTGAAGCCCGTTCTGTTCGGAATGCCGGCCCGACCATCGCTTTCGGTCAGCCAAAGCGGGCGCCGTGGCTTTCCGACCGCGGCATCGAGCTTGTCGCTGCCGCCCAAAACCTAGAGGCCAAGATTGGTTTTATCAATCTGCAAAACCACAAAAGCCCGGATATGGATCGCCTCGCCGAAGAGCGGCGCTGCCGCAAGGCTTGCCGACGCAGTCAGATGGCGTGACCGGTGCCGTCGGTTCGCGGGTGCACGACCGGCGATTTCGAGGCGAGCGCCCCGCTGAGATGCCGGCGCATCAGATGCGCCGCCTCCAGATTGTCGCCCTTGGCGAGGAGGTCGAGAATCTCCAGATGCTCGCGGCTCTGCACCGCAATGCGCTGCGGGTTCAGCTTGAGCCGGTACTCCGCCAGCCGCCGCAGCTGATTGGCGCGCTCCAGCGCATGAAGGAACATCGGATTGCCGGACATCTTGATGATGCCCTCATGGAATTCCACACCGGCTGCCGCCATCGCTGCCGGCGCCAGCCCGTCGAGTTCGCCCGAGGCCAGTCGCTCCTGTGTCCGGCGCAGCGACGCAGCGACCGCCCGGTCCAACCGGAAGCCAGGCTCGAGCAGCGCCGCCGGCTCGATGACCGCGCGGAAACGGTAGATGTCCTCGAAAGCCTCGGCCGTCTTGGCGACCTGACGCAATTTCCAGCCATAGCCCGGCTTCGGCTCTGCCCAGCCCTCGCGAGATGCGCGGGACAGGAGGTCCTGAGCCTGCGAACGCGTCAGGTTGTAGCGATCCCGGATCGCCTGCTCGGTCTGGTCGGCGCCGATCCGGTCCTCGAGCCAATCCTCCGCCAGTTCGTAATAGGGGTCGCTCTCGCGCTGGCCCACAGGCTCCAGCCCGGCCTCTCCCGCTTTTCGTCCCGCGCTCGGCAATACGAAGAAGCCGCGATTCCGGCGGTTCTCGATGACGCCTTGGCCCAAGAGAATGGCCAGCGCCTCACGGACCGGCGAGCGCGAAACCTCGAAGCGTTTGGCCAAAGCTTCCGTCGCCAGATGCGAGCCCGCGCCGAATTCTCCCATGCCGATGCGCGTGATGATGTCATTGGCGATGCGCAGAGCGAGAGGGCTGTGGGGCATGTCTGACGCCGTTCAATCGCGCGAGTGGTCGCAAGCAGGGCCATGATAGCGGATCAACAGGGCACCTTGACCGATCATTGGTCTTACACCATGCAATAGCCAATACCGAAATTGCTGGCGCCGGAGCAGAGCCGATATGGAAATCCTCGCCCTCCCCTGCAACGGTATCGGCCCCGAGCTGGTCGCCAAGACTCCGCGGACGGCATGACGATGGGCGAGGACGCACGACGGATCCGCGCGATCATCGGGGAGCCGCCGCAGGCGGTTCGCCAGGCGCTCTCACGCCATGGCGTGCTGCGGGCCGGCATCAACCTGTCGAACTTCCTGCTGGTCTCCAGCCGCACGGCCGATGGCGGCCCGGCCGGCGTCTCGCCCGACATGGCGGCGATCCTGGCTCAATGTCTCGACCTGCCGCTCCGATACGTCCCCTATGATTCGCCCGGCCCGCTCTCGGATGCGGCCGAGCGCGACGAATGGGATGTCGCCTTGGTCGGCGCGGAGCCGCAGCGCGCCGCCGTGATCGCCTTCACGCCCGCCTATACCGAGATCGAGGCGACCTATCTGGTGCCTGCGGGCTCGGACCTGCAATCCGTGGCGGAGGTCGACCGGAAGGGCCGGCGCATCGCGGTTGCCGCCCGCACCGCCTATGGCCTCTGGCTCGAACGCAACATCCAGGCGGCCGAACTTGTCGCCGGAGAGGGCTTCGACGGAGCCTATCGGCAGTTCGTCGACGGGAAACTGGATGCGCTTGCCGGCCTGCGGCCCAAATTGATCGAAGATGAGAGGACGCTGCCGGGCTCGCGCATGCTTCCCGGCCGCTTCATGGCGGTCCAGCAGGCGCTGGGCACGCCCAAGGCGTCCGGTATCGCTCTCGCATATCTCACGAGCTTCGTCGCGGCCGCCATCGGCAGCGGCATCGTCACGCAATTGATCGCCAGGCATGGCGTCACCGGCCTCTCCGTCGCCGGGGTGGATTCCGGCCGCTGATCCGGTCGAGCGTGGGCCTGGACACCGGCACGGGTGGGAACGGGCATAAGACCATCGTCGCCGTCGTCCGGTAATCGATTGATCAAGCGCTGCGCCGCCCGTACTCCTCTTGTCGACAAGAGGATTCCCCATGAAAGCCACCAAGACCAAGGCAGCGCCTGCCCCGGAACGCAAGCGCGGCTCGGGCGTGAAGTTCGTCTACGACCTGCTGCGCGACGAAATCCTCGATCTCGTCCTGCCGCCCGGCAGCCCGATCGACGAGGTGCAGCTCGCCGAGCGCTTCAGCATGTCGCGCACGCCGATCCGCGAGGCACTGGTGCGGCTGGCTGGCGAAGGGTTGATCGATACGCTGCCGAACCGCTCGACCATGGTGGCTAATCTCGACTTCCTCAACATGTCGCCGTTCTTCGATGCGTTGACCCTGATGTACCGGGTGACGACCCAGCTCGCCGCCCAGAACCGCCGGTCGGAAGACCTCGTGGCGATCCGCGCCCGGCAGGCGGAATTCGCCGCCGCCGTGAAGGCGCAGGATGCGCTGGCGATGATCGCGACCAACGCCGCCTTCCATGCCGCGATCGCGGATGCCGGGCGCAACCCCTATTTCAACAACCTGTTCAGTCGTCTTCTCGACGAGGGCCGGCGTTTCCTGCGGCTCTACTACCAGTCCTATGACGACCGGTTGCCGCAGCAATTCGTCGACGAGCACGAAGCGATGATCGCCGCGATCGTGGCGCGCGACACCGCTTTGGCCGAGCGCCTCGGAAAGGCGCATGCCGAACAGATCGTCCTGCAGATTCAAAAACTTATGATCGGAGAGGAGAGGCTGGACATCTCCCTCTGAGCGCCACTGTCGAATTCTTGTCGACAAATAATATGCAAAGCTCTATACAGGGCTCGGGAGGGGCGCACCGCCAGGGCGGCGTCTCCGCAAGAACGACAGCCAGAAGGAGAGCGAGATGAAGGCCAAGATTTTCTCCGGCGTGATCCCCGCGCTGATGACCCCTTGCAAGCCGGACCGCACGCCCGATTTCGACGGGCTGGTGCGCAAAGCCAAGGAGCTGATCGCCACCGGCATGTCCGCCGTGGTCTATTGCGGCTCGATGGGTGACTGGCCGCTCCTCACCGATGCCCAGCGCATGGAAGGCGTCGAGCGCCTGGTGAAGGCCGGCATCCCGGTCATCGTCGGCACCGGCGCGGTCAATACGGCGTCTGCCGTCGCTCATGCCGCCCATGCCCAGAAGGTCGGCGCGAAGGGCCTGATGGTGATCCCGCGCGTCCTCTCCCGCGGCTCGGTCATCGCCGCCCAGAAGGCCCATTTCAAGGCGATCCTGACCGCCGCGCCGGACCTGCCGGCCGTGATCTACAACAGCCCCTATTACGGCTTCGCCACCCGCGCCGACCTGTTCTTCGCGTTGCGCTCCGAACACCCGAACCTCATCGGCTTCAAGGAATTCGGCGGCGCCGACGACATGCGCTATGCGGCCGAGAACATCACCAGCCGTGATGACGACGTCTCGCTGATGATCGGCATCGACACCACCGTCGTCCATGGCTACGTCAATTGTGGCGCGACCGGCGCGATCACCGGCATCGGCAATGTCCTGCCAAAGGAAGTGCTGCATCTCTGCCAGCTCTCGGTGGCTGCTGCCGCCGGCGATGCCACGGCGCGCCGCCAGGCGCAGGAGCTGGAGCAGGCGCTGGCCGTGCTCTCCTCCTTCGATGCCGGCCCGGACCTCGTCCTGTTCTTCAAGCACATGATGGTCCTGAAGGGCGACGCGGAATACGCGCTGCACTTCAACGAGACCGATGCGCTCAGCGACAGCCAGCGCGGCTATGCCGAGGCCCAGCTCAAGCTGTTCGACGCCTGGTATGCCGATTGGTCGAAGGCGAACGTCGCCCGCAAGCAGGCGGCCTGATCATGCGCCCCGCGCGGCGGAAGCCCTTCCGTCGCGCGGGAGCAAGCTCCATGCTGGTTGTCCCGGCCGATTATCGGCCCGGACCAAAATCGCAGCACGCATTCGCGAAACATACCCGCTGATGGCCAGTCCCGATGTCATCGTCATAGGCGCCGGCATGGTCGGCCTCTCCGCCGCGATCGCGGCGCAGGGGCGCGGCCTGTCGATCGTGGTGCTGGACAAAACCGGGCCGGCGGCAGGTGCTTCCGCTGGCAATGCCGGCGCCTTCGCCTTCACCGACATCCTGCCGCTGGCCTCGCCCGGCATCCTGCGCAAGGCGCCGAAATGGCTGCTCGACCCGCTCGGGCCGCTCTCGGTGCCGCCGGCCTATGCGCTCAGGATCACGCCCTGGATGTTCCGCTTCTGGCGCGCCTGCTCGCCCGCCCGCGTCGCGCATTCGACTACGGCGCAAACCGCCCTGATGGACCTGTCCAAGGCGGAGCTGGAACCCTTCCTGCAGGAGACCGGCACCTTCGCCATGTTGCGCAAGGACGGCAATCTCCAGGTCTATGAAGGCAAGGCCGAGCTTGAGGCGTCCCTGCCCGGCTGGCAGGCCCGCGCGGAACACGGCATCGAATTCCGCCATCTCGACGCTGCCGGCATGGCCGAGATCCAGCCCGGCCTCGCGCCGCGCTTCACCCATGGCACCTTCACGCCCGGCTGGTATTCGATCGCAGACCCGCAGGGCTATACGATCGCGCTGGCCGAGCATTTCCGCGCCCGCGGCGGAACGATCGAGCGGCTGGAGGTCGAGAGCCTCGCGCCATCCGACGGCGGCGTCACGATCCAGGCCCGCGGCGGCCAGACGCGGCAGGCGAAGCAGGTCGTGCTCGCGGCCGGCGCCTTCTCCCATCGCATCGCCAAGAGCCTCGGCGAGCGCATTCCGCTCGAAACCGAGCGCGGCTACAACACCACCCTTCCGCCCGATGCCTTCGACCTGCGCACGCAGGTCACCTTCGGCGGTCACGGCTTCGTCGTCAGCCGGCTCTCGACCGGCATCCGCGTCGGCGGCGCCGTCGAGCTCGGCGGGCTCGACCTGCCCCCGAATTTCCGCCGCTCGGAAGCGATGCTGGCCAAGGCCCGCGCCTTCCTGCCCGGCCTCAAGCCCGATGACGGCGTGCAATGGATGGGTTTTCGACCCTCGCTGCCCGACAGCCTGCCGGCGATCGGCCGGGCGCGTGCGACGCCGCGCGTGGTCTATGCCTTCGGGCATGGCCATCTCGGCCTGACGCAATCGGCCGGCACCGCCCGGCTCGTCGCCGATCTCTTGACCGATCGCCCCCCAGTCATCGACATCGCTTCCTTCTCACCGCAGCGCTTCTGAGAGTCGGACCATGGCCAGCCACACCTTCTCCTGCATCGACGGCCACACCTGCGGCAATCCCGTGCGACTCGTCTCCGGCGGCGGCCCGCGCCTCGAAGGTGCGAACATGCTGGAGAAGCGCGCTCATTTCCTGCGCGAGTTCGACTGGATCCGCACCGGCCTGATGTTCGAGCCGCGCGGCCACGACATGATGTCGGGCTCGATCCTCTATCCGCCGACCCGTCCCGATTGCGACGTCGCCGTGCTCTTCATCGAGACGTCCGGCTGCCTGCCGATGTGCGGCCACGGCACCATCGGCACCATCACCATGGCCATCGAGAACGGGCTGATCACCCCGCGCGAGCCGGGCAAGCTCTCGATCGAGGCGCCCGCCGGCAAGGTGGATATCAGCTATCGTCAGGAGGGCCGCTTCGTCGAGGAGGTCCGTCTGACCAACGTGCCGGGCTTCCTCTATGCGGAGGGCCTGACGGCCGAGGTCGATGGCCTCGGCGAGATCGCGGTCGATGTCGCCTATGGCGGCAATTTCTACGCCATCGTCGAGCCGCAGAAGAATTTCCGGGACATGGCCGACCATACCGCCGGCGAGCTGATCGGCTGGTCGCCGAAGCTGCGCGCCGCGCTGAACAAGAAATACGAATTCGTCCACCCCGAGCATCCGCAGATCACGGGCCTCAGCCATATCCAGTGGACCGGCAAGGCGACGAAGCCGGAAGCCCATGCCCGCAACGCCGTGTTCTATGGCGACAAGGCGATCGACCGCTCGCCCTGCGGCACCGGCACCTCGGCCCGCATGGCCCAGCTCGCCGCCAAGGGCAAGCTCGCTGTGGGTGACGAGTTCGTGCATGAATCGATCATCGGCTCGCTGTTCAAGGGCCGCGTCGAGGCCGCGACGACTGTGGCCAACCGTCCGGCAATCATCCCTTCCATCGCCGGCTGGGCCCGGATGACCGGCTACAACACCATCTTCATCGACGACCGCGACCCCTTCGCCCACGGCTTCGTCGTGACGTAAGGGGCCTCGGCGGCTCGCTTCCCTTCAAAGAGCGCTTCCGTTCGATGCCTTAGGCATCGGCGACGATGACGCGTCCGACGACGTTCGAAAGCGCGGCCAGAGCCGGCAGCCGCCTCGCCTTCCGATCGGTCACAATCGCGGAAACCCGATCGAGCTCGCAGAAGCGGACGCGGCTTGTGACGCCGATCTTGGAGTGGTCGGCGATCAGGACGACGCTGGCCGAATTGGCGACCATCGCCCGGGCGATCTCGGCGGTGTGCTCGAAGAAATTGGTCGCCGCGCCGTCCACGTCGACGCCGAAGGGCGACAGCAGCGCCACATCGGCCTTGAAGCGATAGATATCGTTGATCGTCGATGCACCGCCGGTCTCCGGCGGCTCATGCACGATGGCACCGCCGAGCAGAAAGACGCGGCTGCCCATCCTCTGCTGGGTCGAGGCCATGCTCGTTGCGACCTGCAGCGAGTTCGTGAGGATGTTGAGTTCGGGAACGCTCTTCAGCTCCTCCGCCAGTGCCGCCGTCGTGGTTCCCCCGTCGAGGAACAGCGTTTGGCCGCTTTTGATCAGGGCCAGCGCAGCCAGCGCGATGGCGCGCTTTTCCTGCAGCCGGACCGCGGAACGGGCCCCGTAGGATGCGTCCTGCTCCGCGGGAAGGCTGACCGCACCACCATGGACGCGCCGCAACCGGCCGTCCCGTTCCATGGCAACGAGATCGCGGCGGATCGACTCGTTGGAGACATCGAATTCCTGGGCGAGCCGCTCGACCGAAACGCTACCGAACGTCTCGAGAAGCGTGCCGATGCGCTGCTTTCGATCGCCTTGCCACATGTGCAATCGCCTCCTCCGAAGCGTTCATGGCACCGCTCAGGGCGGCACACAACCGAAGCTCGCGCGAATTACACATAAATACACATTGCCACAGATATCCACAAATGCTAAGCCGCCTCCAGAGTAGACGGGGATGGCGAATGCACGCCGGGAACGATCAGAGCGAGTGGCTGGCTTTCGCCCTCCAGCTAGCGACGGAGAGTGGCAGGATCCTGCGCGAGGCAGCGACCGTGCGCCCCGATGTCGAGGTCAAGCCCGACAAAAGCTTCGTCACCGCGCTCGACGCCCGCATCGAGAGGCGCATGCGCGAGATGCTGGCCGACCGCTTCCCGAGCCACGGCATCATCGGCGAGGAGGAAGCCCCCTCCGATGGCGATGCCGACCTCGTCTGGGTGCTCGATCCGATCGACGGCACTGCCGCCTTCATCGCCGGCCTGCCGGTCTACGGCTCGCTGATCGCCCTGATGCGGGAAGGCGAGCCGATCCTGGGGATCATCGACCATCCGATCACCGGCGACCGCTGGATCGGCGTCAAGGGCAGCCCCACCACGCATAACGGCCGCCCTTGCCGCACCCGTACCTGCGGCGCGCTTGGTGAGGCCATCCTCTCCGCCAGCAATCCCGACTTCTTCGACGCGGAAGAGATCCCCGCCCTCGACGCCATGCGTGCCGCCACCGCCTGGCGCATCTGGGGCGGCGCCTGCATGAGCTTCGGCCTGCTCGCGAGCGGGCGCACCGACGCCGCCTTCGACACGCGCCTGAAGCTCTGGGATTTCGCCCCCTTCCGCCCGATCATCGAGGGCGCCGGCGGCGCCATCACCGACTGGGAAGGGCGGCCGATCGACCACCAGACGGGCAAGCGCATCATGGCGGCCGGCGATCCCGCCCGCCACCGCGAGATGCTCCGGCTGGTCGAAGCCGCGATGAAGCGCTAAGCCGACTACGGAATATTCGCTCCGAGACGGCGTCGATCCGCCGGAGCTTCCAGTTTTGAGGGGACGACGAGATGGGCATTGCGATCGAGGATCTGGCCGTCGCCTATGGCGGGCAGCGCGTCATCGACGGGCTGGCGCTGACGATCGAGCCGGGCACGTTCTTCACGTTGCTCGGCCCGTCCGGCTGCGGCAAGACCACGCTTCTGCGCACCATCGCCGGCTTCGTGCCGGCCGAGCGCGGCCATATGCGCTTCGGCGGCACCGAGGTGACGCATCTGCCGCCGCACAAGCGCGATATCGGCATGTGCTTCCAGGACTACGCGCTCTTCCCCGACAAGACCGTCTTCGACAACGTCGCCTATGGCCTGCGCGCCCGCAAACAGGCGGAAAGCGCGATCAAGCTCAAGGTTCAGGCGGCGCTGGAGCGTGTCGGCCTCGGCCATCTGGGCGCCCGCCATCCGGCCGCGCTCTCCGGCGGCCAGCGCCAGCGCGTGGCGTTGGCACGCGCCCTCGTCATCCAGCCGAAGGTGCTGCTGATGGATGAGCCGCTCTCCAATCTCGACGCCAAGCTGCGCCTCCAGGTGCGCGAAACCATCGTCGAGCTCCAGCGCGAGGCGAAGATCACCACGGTCTTCGTCACCCATGATCGGGAGGAAGCGCTCGCCATGTCCGACCGGATCGGCGTGATGAACCAGGGCCGGCTCGAGCAGGTCGGCACGCCCGCCCAGATCTATCGCGAGCCGCGCACCGGCTATGTCGCGGACTTCGTCGGCGGCGCCAACATCATCGCGGTCGAGACCGCGGCGCGCCAGGCCGGCGAGGCCGCGACCATCGCGCTCGACGGCGCCACCATCACGGCCCGCGCGCCGGCCGCCCTCACAGCCGGCAAGGCGACGCTGGTCGCGCGACCCGAGGACATCCTGCTGGCCGAGCCTGGCACGGCCGGCACCCTGCCGGGCAGGATCGCGCATCGTCAGTATCTCGGCGGCAAGACCAGCTACAAGGTCGCGCTCGACAGCGGCCGCGTGCTCGCGGTCGACCTGCAGAACGGCGCGCATGACCGTTTCGAGCCCGGCGCCAGCGTCGGCCTCGGCTTCGATCCCGCCCGCACGCTGGTGCTGGCGTCATGACTCGCCAGTTCAGCTCGATCTGGTTCTGGTTCTCCGTGCTGGCGCTGGCGATCCTGGCCGTCTTCCTGCTCTATCCCCTGCTCAACGTGCTGACCGGCTCCATCGGCAGCGGCGGCCGCAATGGCTGGGTGACCTTGGCCGGCGACCCCAAATATTTCGCCGCCATCCTCAACACCATCGTGCTCGGCATCGCCGTGACGCTGACCACGACGCTGATCGGCGTGCCGCTCGCCTATTTCACGGCGCGCTTCGACTTTCCCGGCAAGGGCATCGTCGCGGTTCTGCCGCTGATCACGCTGGTCATTCCCGAGGTCATCGCCGCCCAGACCTGGCTGATGATGCTCGGCAATAACGGCTTCATCACCCGCTGGCTCGGCGGCCACGGCATCGACATGCCGAGCTTCTACGGCTGGCCCGGCCTGATCACGGTGATGACCTTCACCTACTACACCTACATCTATATCGGCACGCTCGCTGCCATCCGCGGCTTCGACGTCCAGCTCGAGGAGGCCGCGCAAAGCCTCGGCACCTCGCCGGCCCGCTCGCGCCTCAACGTCATGCTGCCGGTGGTGCTGCCCTCCGTGCTGGCGAGCGCGCTCCTGGTCTTCACGCTGGTCGTGGGCAATTTCGCCACCGCCACCATTCTCGGCAGCCGCGTGCCGCTGCTCTCGGTCCTGACCTATCAGGCCGCCGTCGCCGAGGGGGGCTCCGACCCGGTGATGCAGTCGACGCTCGCCACCGTCTCGATCGCGCTGGTCATGATCGTGCTCTTCGTCCAGCGCTGGATCGTCTCGCGCGGCCGCCACGAGGTCACGCAAGGCCGCGGCGCCCGCGCCGAGAAGCTGCGCGGCCTGCCCGGCCTCTTCATCGGGCTTGCCGCCGGGCTCCTGGTCATCGTCTCGCTCTTGCCGCTGGGCTCGATCGTGATCGGTGCCTTTACCGTGTCGCGCGGCCCGGTCATGCGCTGGGGCGAGTGGACCACGGCCCATGTCGAGCGGCTCGTGAAGATCGCGCCCGATCCGGTGATCAACACCCTGCTCTACTCGGCGGCGGCGACCGTGATCGGCATCACCTTCTCGGCAATCGTCAGCTATCTCATCGTCAAGAAGCGCAACATCCTGACGCCCGCGCTCGACTATCTAACGGCGTTGCCGCTGGCTCTGTCGGGCACGATCATCGGCATCGGCCTGATCATGTCCTTCAACACCGGCTTCTTGCCGCTGACCGGCACGGCCAGCATCATCGTGCTCGCCTATGTCGTGCGCCGCCTGCCCTTCGGCATCCGCAACTCCTCCTCGACGCTCTACAACATCCCGAACTCGATCGAGGAGGCCTCGATCAGCCTCGGCGTGCCGCCGGTCTCGACCTTCTTCAAGGTCGTGCTGCCATTGATGCTGCCGGCCGTCGCCGCCGCCGCCGTGCTGACCTGGACGACCACCGTCGCCGAGCTCTCGGCCTCGATCATCGTCTATTCCGGCGGGCGCGAGACCATGCCGATCCAGATCTACAAGCTGATCGACTCCAACCTGATGGCACAGGCCTCGGCCTATGGCCTCGTGCTGGTCGCGGTGATCCTGATCCCGATCATCGTCGCGACCCGCGTCTTCAAGATCGACCTGTTCTCGTCGAAGAGCTGAACCACCCGAACCAGACGACAAGGCCGGGCCGGCGCCGCCTGCCGCCCGCGCTCAGAGGGGAAGGCGGAATGAAAGGAACGACCATGACCCACCTGATCGACCGCCGCACCGTGCTCGCCGGCCTTGCCGGCATGGCCGCCGCGCCCGCGCTGGCCCAGACCGCCTCGGGCACCGTGGTGCTCTACACCTCCAACAATGCGCAGTCCGTCGACGCCGTTCTCGGCGTCGCCAAGGAGAAGCAGCCCAACCTCAAGATCAGCACGATCACCGGCGGCTCGGGCCAGCTGCTGCGCCGCATCGAGGCCGAGGCTGCCAAGCCCCAGGCCGACCTCTTCTGGAGCTCCAGCGCCAACACGCTCGGCGCCTTCAAGCAGCTCTTCGAGCCCTATGCCTCCCCGGCCGCATCGGCCATTCCGGCAGCCCTGCGCCACCCCGAAAACCTCTGGACCGCCTCGAACGTCCACCTCGTCGTGGCGATGATCAACAAGAACCAGCTTGGCGGAAAGCCGGCGCCGAAGACCTGGAAGGACCTGATCGACCCCGCCTTCAAGGGCAAGATCATCATCGCCGATCCCGCCAACAGCTCGACCGCCTTCACCATCCTCTGGGGCGTCGACAAGCTGATGGGGCCGGAGGGCCTGAAGGCCCTCGCCGCGAACCTGACCGTCTCCAGCGCCGCCTCGACCGTGCTGCGCGCCGTCGGCCAGGGCGAGTTCGCCATGGGCCTGACCTTCGAGTCGAACGCCTATGCCTATGTCGCCGGCGGCCAGCGCGAGATCTCGCTGCTTTATCCGGCCGAGGGCACCTTCTCGACGCCGGAATTCCAGGTTCTGGTCAAGGGCGCCCCGGCCGGCGCCACCGCCAAGGCGGCCTATGACCTGATGCTGTCGAAGGAAGCCCAGATCGCCCTGCTGGAGAACGCCTTCCGCCGGCCGAGCCGCAGCGATATCGATGTCTCCAAGCATGTCGAACTGCCGGCCATCGACAGCGTCAAGGTCTTCGCCATCGACGAGGAGGAAGCCGCCGCCAAGCGCGACGAGTTCCTCAAGCGCTGGCAGTCCTACGGCACCTCGACGAAGTAAGCGCGACGGTACCCAAGCAGTCATCAGGCGCCTCCGGGCGCCTGATTTCGTTTGAGGAAACGGCCCGGTCGAAGCCGCTTCAGGGCGCCTCCTCACCGCCCCGGCGGATCAGGAAGATCGCAGCCCCCGCGCTCATCAGCGCGAGGCAGAACCATGTCAACGCATAGATCAGATGCGTGTTGCGGAAGCTGACCTGGGTCATCCCGCCTTGCGGCAGCGGGCCGGGTTCGGCGGCCGCATCTACATCGACGAAATAGGACGCTACCTTGCCCAGCCCGCGCGCAGAGGCGATCGCGGCGACATCGCGGGAATACCAGCGCCCCGCAGCGGGATCGTTGCTGCGCAGGAAGCCACCGCCGGGCTCGCTCAGACGCAACAGGCCGACCACCCTCATGTCCCCGGTCCCCGCCGCTCGCCGCTCGCTCGCGTTGCGCCGGTCCTCCGGCACGAAGCCGCGATTGACGAGCACGGTGAAGCCGGCATCGCTGCGGAACGGGGCCACCACCCAAAAGCCCGGCCCGCGCTCGGTCACCGCCATGGTCAGCGTTTCCGGGGCATCGAGATAGCGGCCCTGCAGCACAACGCGGCGATATTCGTCGGTCGCCGCACCGATGCTGGTCCATGCATCCGGCCCGGGTGCCGCGACCGGAGCAGCATGAATCCGAGCCTCGACCCGGGCGATCAGATCGAGTTTCCAGCTGCGACGTTCGAGCTGCCAGATACCGAGTCCGGCGAAGACCAGCGTGAACAGGCCGAGCGCGGCGGCAAAGGCAAACCGGGCAAAGCCACCGCGTTTGCGCCCTCCTGCGTCGACCGGCATCGCCCCGGCCTCACATCCTGTGAATGTCGGGCATCATGTTGCTGTTGAGGTGGAACATCACCCAGAGCGAACCGGCGAGCACGATCGCCACGATGACGATGGTGAAGATCAGCCCCATCATGTTCCAGCCGCCCTCCGAGTGGCCGTTCATGTGCAGGAAATAGACCATGTGGACGACGATCTGCACGGCCGCGAAGGCCATGATCACGATCGCCGTCAGCGTCGCATTCCCCAGCACATCGTTCATCACGAGCCAGAACGGGATCGCCGTCAGGACGACCGAGAGCAGGAAGCCGGTGACATAGCCGCGCAGGCTGCCATGCGGGGCATGGTCGTCGCCATGGGCACCATGCGGTTCGGCGTGCGGGTCGACGTGGCCTGGGGAACCGCTCATTTCAGCACGCCCATCAGATAGACGAAGGTGAAGACGCCGATCCAGATGACGTCGAGGAAGTGCCAGAACATCGAGAGGCACAACAGGCGTCGGCGGTTGGCCTCGATCAGCCCGCGCTTCGAGACCTGCACCATCAGCACGACGAGCCAGATCAGGCCGAAGGTGACGTGCAGACCATGCGTACCCACAAGCGTGAAGAAGGAGGACAGGAAGGCGCTGCGCATCGGCGTCGCGCCCTCACGAATGAGATGCGCGAACTCGTAGAGCTCGATCCCGAGGAAGGCGAGGGCGAAGAGCCCGGTGATGAGAAGCCAGCGCTGCATCAGCGCCTGCTTGCCCTTATCCATGGCCAGCATGGCAAAGCCATAGGTGATCGAGGAGAACAGCAGCATCGCCGTGTTGACCGCGACCAGCCTGAGGTCGAACAGGTCGGCGCCCGACGGCCCGGCCGCGTAATTGCGCCCGAGCACGCCATAGGTCGCGAAGAGGACTGCGAAGATCAGACAGTCGCTCATCAGATAGAGCCAGAAACCGAGCATGGTCGAGCCGCCGGAATGGGCGTGCTCGTCCCCGGTGACGTAGAAAGCCGGAACACTCGCGGCCCGTGCCTGTGCTTTCGCCTTGGCCATCATCGCCCCTCAGGCCCGTCCGAGCTGTCGGCTGCGTGCTTCCTCTGCCCGCACGACATCGTCGGCGGAGATGTGGAAGTCGCGGTCGTAGTTGAAGCTGTGGATGATCACGGTCGCGATCACGGCGACGAAGCTCAACGCCGCCAGCCACCAGATGTACCAGATCAGCGCGAAGCCGCAGATCGTCGCGAGCCCGGCGATGATCACGCCTGCGCCCGTGTTCCTGGGCATATGGATCGGCCGGAAGCCGCCGAGCGGGCGCCTGAAGCCGCGCTTCTTCATGTCGGCCCAGGCATCGAGGTCATGCACGATCGGCGTGAACGCGAAATTGTAGGCCGGCGGCGGCGAGGAGGTCGACCATTCCAGCGTGCGCCCGTCCCACGGGTCACCGGTCGTATCACGCAATGGCTCGCGCCTGATGATGCTGACGGCGATCTGGATGATGAAGCAGAGGATGCCGAGCGCGATCAGCACGGCGCCCACCGCGGCGATCACGAACCAGATCTGCAGCGACGGGTCCTCGAAGCGGCTGAGGCGCCGCGTCACGCCCATCAGCCCGAGAATGTAGAGCGGCATGAAGGCGACGTAGAAGCCGATCACCCAGAACCAGAAGGACAGCAGCCCCCAGAACTTGTCGAGCTTGAAGCCGAAGGCCTTGGGGAACCAGTAGGCGATGCCGGCGAAGACGCCGAAGACCACGCCGCCGATGATGACGTTGTGGAAATGGGCGATCAGGAACAGGCTGTTATGCAGGATGAAATCAGCCGGAGGCACCGCCAGCATCACACCGGTCATGCCGCCGATCACGAAGGTGATCATGAAGGCGAGCAGCCACAGCATCGGCAATTCGAAGCGGATGCGGCCGCGATACATCGTAAACAGCCAATTGAATATCTTCGCGCCCGTCGGGATCGAGATGATCATCGTCGTGATGCCGAAGAAGGAGTTCACGCTGGCGCCTGAGCCCATCGTGAAGAAATGGTGCAGCCAGACGAGGTAGGACAGGATGGTGATGACCACCGTCGCGTAGACCATCGAGGCATAGCCGAAGAGGCGCTTGCCGCAGAAGGTCGAGGCCACCTCCGAATAGACGCCGAAGAGCGGCAGGATCAGGATGTAGACCTCCGGGTGACCCCAGATCCAGATCAGGTTCACGTACATCATCGGGTTGCCGCCGAGATCGTTCGTGAAGAAATTCGTGCCGACATAGCGGTCGAGCGTGAGCAGCGCGAGCGTCGCCGCCAGGATCGGAAAGGTCGCGACGATCAGCACGTTGGTGCAGAGCGACGTCCAGGTGAAGACCGGCATCTTCATCATGTCCATGCCGGGCGCGCGCATCTTCACGATGGTCGCGATCAGGTTCACGCCGGACAAGGTCGTGCCCACGCCTGCGATCTGCAGGGCCCACAGATAGTAGTCCATGCCCACCCCGGGCGAGTAGGCAGCCCCCGAGAGCGGCGGATAGGCGAGCCAGCCGACCTTGGCGAATTCGCCGATGAACAGCGAGGCCATCACCAGAACGGCGCCGCCGACCGTCATCCAGAACGAGAAATTGTTGAGGAAGGGGAAGGCGACATCGCGCGCGCCGATCTGCAGCGGCACGACATAGTTCATCAGCCCGGTGACGAAGGGCATCGCCACGAAGAAGATCATGATGACGCCATGGGCCGTGAAGATCTGGTCGTAATGGTGCGGCGGCAGGTAGCCTTCGTTGCCGGCAAACGCGATCGCCTGCTGCCCGCGCATCATCAGCGCGTCGGCGAAGCCGCGCAGCAGCATGATCACGCCGAGGATCATGTACATGATCCCGATCTTCTTGTGGTCCACGCTGGTGAACCACTCATGCCAGAGATAGCCCCAGAGCCTGTAGCGGGTGACCAGTGCGACGAGTGCAAGCCCGCCGAGCACGACCGCGGCGAAGGTCCCGATCAGGATCGGCTCGTGATAGGGGATCGCCTCGAGGGTGAAGCGCCCGAAGATCGGCTTCCACCAGTCGGGATAGGTCATCGCTCACTCGCCTCAGTTGGCGGCGCGAGCGGTGACGCCCGCGGTGCCGTAGACGTCGGTCGGCGTGCAGATCGCCGTCACGAAGGGGCGTGGCGGCATCGGCTGCCCGCCGCGGCGCACGCTCTTGTCGTATTCGAGCTGCGCGACGATATGGATGCCCTCCTTGCCGCCGCCGCCCTTGGCGTCCAGCGCCATCATGTCGCGCGTGCACATCTTGGCCCGGTCGACGCACATGTTGAGGATGGCGCTGAAGAGATCGGACGGGATGTCGCGGAAATAGCGGACCGCCTCGCGCTCGCTCGGCCGCTCCAGCACGAGATATTCCTCGCGCCCGAGCGTGCTGCCGTTGCGGATCGCACCCTGCACCCAGTCGCCGAAGGCCTTGTCTTCGACGCCGCGGAAGCGGAAGCGCATGTCGGAGAAGCCGGCGCCGCTATAGTTGGCCGAGAAGCCCTCGAATTCGCCGGCATGGTTGATCACGGCGTTGAGCTTGGTCTGCATGCCCGGCATCGCATAGATCTGGCCGGCGAGCGCGGGAATGAAGAGCGAGTTCATCACCGAGGAGGAGGTGATGCGGAACTCGATCGGCTGGTCGACCGGCGCGACGACCTCGTTGAGCGAGGCGATGCCCTGCGCCGGGTAGAGGAACAGCCATTTCCAGTCGAGCGCGACGACCTGGATGACGAGAGGCTCCTTGCGGACGCCGTTGCCGCCCGCCTTCGCCTCGACCGCCGGCTTGCCGGCGCTGATGCGGTCGAGCGGGCGATAGGGGTCGAGCAGATGCGTGCCCATCCAGGTCATGGCGCCCAGGATGACGATGATCAGGAGCGGCACCGACCAGATCACCACCTCCAGCGGCAGCGAATGGTTCCAGTCCGGGTCGTAGCTGGCCTTGGCCGAGGCGCGATAGCGCCAGGCGAAGAAGATCGTCAGCGCCATCACCGGCACGATCACCAGCAGCATCAGCCCGGTCGAGGCGAGCAGGAGGTTTCGTTGTTGCAACGCAACATCACCGGACGGGCCCAGGAGGACCATCTGGCAGCCGCCGAGCAGCGCCAACAACGGCAGAATCGATAGAATTCGAAAGATTCTCAAGAGACTCGAGACCTCCCTGATCCGGGAACAGCCGTTCTCTATTCCTATTCTTTCGCACCGCACATAAGACAATCTGTCCCATTGCGATGGTTTGACGGGTAGCTTCTATCCACCGTATCCATTTGTATGAGGTGCGGGCAAGCCCGGTCCTGCCGGCTCCGCCTCCTAACGAGGAATTCGCGGTCATGAGCACTGACGCGGCGAGCCATTCATCGAGACATCCGACGGACGAGCATGGCCGCGACCACGTGTCGCCGGCCGATATCGCGCTCGGCGTCATCATCGGCCGGACCTCGGAATATTTCGATTTCTTCGTCTTCGGCCTCGGCTGCGTGCTGGTCTTCCCCGAGCTGGTCTTCCCCTTCGTCGACCGCCTGACGGGCACGATCTACGCCTTCGGCATCTTCGCGCTGGCCTTCGTCACCCGCCCGATCGGCTCGGTGCTGTTCTTTGCGATCGACAGCCAATATGGCCGCGCGACCAAGCTCACCGCCGCCCTCTTCCTGCTCGGCGGCTCGACGGCGGGCGTCGCCTTCCTGCCGGGCTATGCGACGCTCGGCATCTGGTCGATCGGCATCCTCGCGGGATTCCGCCTGCTGCAAGGCATCGCGCTCGGCGGCGCCTGGGATGGCTTGTCATCGCTGCTGGCGCTCAATGCCCCGCCGAACCGCCGCGGCTGGTATGCGATGCTGCCACAGCTCGGCGCGCCCTTCGGCTTCGTCCTCGCCGCCGGTCTCTTCGCCTATTTCGAGGGCGCGCTCTCGAAGCAGGATTTCCTGAGCTGGGGCTGGCGCTATCCGTTCTTCGTCGCACTGACGATCAATGTCGTCGCGCTCTTCGCACGGCTGCGCATGGTCGCGACCCATGAATTCGCCGAATTGATGGAAACGCGCGAGCTGGCGCCGGTCCCGGTCGTCGAGCTCATCCGCGTCCATGGCCGGACCCTCGTCCTCGGCGCCTTCGTGCCGCTGGCGAGCTTCGCGCTCTTCCACCTCGTCACCATCTTCCCGGTGAGCTGGATCAACCTCTTCACCGATCGCTCGGTCTCCGAGTTCCTGCTGGTGCAGGGGGCCGGCGCCGTGGTCGGCGCCGGCGCGATCGTTACCTCCGGCCTGATCGCCGACCAGATCGGCCGCCGCAACACCCTGCTGCTCTCGGGTGGGATGATCGCGCTGTTCAGCCTGTCCAGCATCGTCGCGCCGCTGCTCTTCGGCGACAGCCTGGCCGGGCAGACGATCTACGTCATCATCGGCTTCGGCCTGCTCGGCCTCGCCTATGGCCAGGCTGCCGGCGCAGTAGCGTCCAGCTTCAAGCCGCAATACCGCTACACCGGCGCCGCCCTGACATCCGACTTCGCCTGGCTGATCGGCGCCGGCTTCGCCCCACTGGTGGCGCTGACGCTATCAAGCAGCTTCGGCCTCGCCTGGGTCGGCCTTTACCTGCTGTCCGGTGCGCTCTGCACGCTGGCGGCGCTGTGGATCGATCGACGGCTGGAAGCACGCTACGAATAGGGCGCTTCCCTTCCCGCTTGCGTACGGAATGCCTCCCGGTCCCTGTCAATGGCCGATGCCCGTCACAGGATCGAACTCTGGAGAAAGGAGTGCAACGACGGCAGGCCATGCACCGCGCTCGGCCGCCTGACCCCGAACACCCCTGCAAACCAGGCTTTCAATGCCCGAACGCTTGCATAGCGCCTGGACCACAAAACGGGGCAGGACCAGGCCAACCGTCCAACAACAATCACCTTGGACCTCGTGGCGGAGGCGGATGACGCCTTTCAACCGGGCCCCTCGCCAGAGAAGTTTCCGACCGCAGCCCGGACCCGCTCAACGAAATCCAACGCGACAGCGGACCGAAAACGGCCGGCACCCCAGATGATCGCGATGTCGAACACCGCCTGCGGCTTGAGCGGGCGTATCTCGATACCCCTGCCGCGATACTCCGCCGCCGTGAATGGATCGACGACCGCGACTCCGGCACCCGCGGCGACCAGCCCGCAGGCGATCATCGACAAGGGCGTCTCGACGCGCGTCAGGCGCGTCACGCCATGGGCCGAGAACAGCGCGTCGATGCGGTAGCGCAGCTGCGTCGACTGTTCGAGCGAGATGAACGGCTCCCCGGCGAAATCCTCCGGCACCAGCTCGGCCTTGACGGCCAGCCTGTGCCCCGTTGGAAGCACCGCGACCTGCGCGATCGGCGGCAGCATCTCGATATCGATCCCTGGGAAATCGAGCGGCATCTGGGCGAAACCGAGTTCGCAGAAACCCGACGTCACCCAATCCACGACCTGCGAGGAGATGCTGCCGTAGAGCGCGATCTCCAGATCCGGCTTCTGCTTAAGATAGCTGCCGACGACTCGCGGCAGAAAGCCGACATTGAAGGCCGGCAGCGCCGCGACGCGCAGCGAGCCGGCGCGCCCCTCGCGCAGGTTGCGGGCCGCGTTCTCGATGCGCTCCAGCCCGACGAACTGGCGCTCGACCTCGCGATAGAGCGACAGCGCCTCATTGGTGGGCACGAGCCGCGCGCCACGCTTCACGAACAGCGGCAGGCCGAGCGCATATTGCAGATCCTGGATGAGGCGCGTCACCGCCGGCTGCGTGACGTTGAGCGCCTGCGCGGCGGCGGTGATGCCGCCGGTCACGATCACGGTCCGGAAAGCCTCGATCTGGCGCGGATTCAGCATGCTCATCCCTCCCGAGACAAACATAACATTTCGGCATGGATTGCGCGAAACATTCGATTTGACCAGTTCCAGATCAGCACCGAACCTAACGGCATCACTCGAAAACGAGGAGGGGATCCCGTGAAACTCGCCATCACATTCGCTCTGGTTGCCGGAACCGCGCTCGCCGGCTCCGCCGCTTTAGCCCAGCAGAAGACGCTTTATGTCGCCGGCTATGGCGGCTCCTACGAACAGACCATGCGCAAGGAGGTCATCCCGACCTTCGAGAAGCAGGCCAACGTCAAGATCGAATACGTCGCCGGCAACTCGACCGACACGCTCGCCAAACTGCAGGCGCAGAAGGGCAACCAGCAGATCGACGTCGCGATCGTCGATGACGGCCCGGCCTATCAGGCGGTGGCGCTCGGCTTCTGCGGCCCGCTGACCGACGGCGCGGTCTACAAGGACGTCGCGCCGGTGATGAAGTTCAAGTCGAACAAGGGCGTGGGGCTCGGCCTCGTCGGCACCGGCCTGTTCTACAACAAGAAGGTCTTCGACGAGAACAAATGGCCGGCCCCGACCTCGTGGACCGACCTGAAATCGAAGACCTACGGCAAGAAGATCGTCAGCCCGCCGATCAACAACACCTATGGCCTGCATGCGCTGATCGCCTTCGCGCAGATCGGTGGCGGCGGCGAGGGCAATATCGAGCCGGGCTTCGAGGCCTTCAAGAAGGACATCAACCCGAACATCGTCGCCTATGAGCCCTCGCCGGCGAAGATGACCGAACTCTTCCAGAACGGGCAAGCGGTGCTCGGCGTCTGGGGCTCGGGCCGCGTCAAGGCCTTCGCCGATACCGGCTTCCCGGTCGAGTTCGTCTATCCGAAGGAAGGCGGCTTTGCGCTCGGCGTGGCCGCCTGCCCGGTCGAGGGTTCGAAGAACGCGGCCGAGGCCAATGCCTTCATCCAGTTCATGCTCTCGCCCGCGATCCAGAAGGTGATGGCGACCGGCGCCGGCTTCGGCCCCGCCAACATGACGGTGACGCTGACGCCCGACGAGCAGAAGGGCCTGCCCTATGGCGAGGACGTGAAGAAGCTCAAGGCGGTCGACTGGGACATCGTCAACGCCAAGCGCGAGGAATGGACGAGGCGCTGGAACCGCGAGGTCGAGCGGTAACAGAGTCCGCCCTCGAACCTCACCGTCATCCCGGACGTAGCGAAGCGAAGATCCGGGATCCATGCCTGACCCTTCTTCGGAAGCGCTCCGGAATGGATCCCGCGTCTAGCCCGGGATGACGGCGGTGTTTCGGCTACCTCCTTCACGAAGCGCGCAGGATCCATGTCCCATCTCGTTCTCGAAGGCCTCGGCAAGTCCTACGGTACGGCGGTCGCCGTCGAGGGGCTCGACCTTTCGGTCGCGCGCGGCGAGTTCATCTCGCTGCTTGGCCCCTCCGGCTGCGGCAAGACCACGACGCTGCAGATGATCGCCGGCTTCGTCCCGGTCGATCGCGGCCGCATCCTGCTCGACGGCGGCGATCTCGGCGGCGTCGCCCCCAACAAGCGCGGCCTCGGCATCGTCTTCCAGAGCTATGCGCTCTTTCCCCATATGACGGTGGCGCAGAACATCGCCTTCGGGCTGGAAATGCGCGGCGTCGAGAAGGCGGAGCGCGAGAAGCGCACGCTGGAGGCGATGGCGCTGGTCGGGCTGAAGGGCTTCGAGGACCGCTATCCCCGCCGGATGTCGGGCGGGCAGCAGCAGCGCGTCGCACTGGCTCGTGCGCTGGTCATCCGGCCGTCTCTGCTCCTGCTCGACGAACCCCTCTCCAATCTCGACGCCAAGTTGCGCGAGGAGATGCAAGGCGAACTGCGCCAGATCCAGCGCTCGATCGGCACGACCACGATCCTCGTCACCCATGACCAGCATGAGGCGATGGCGCTCTCGGATCGGATCGTCGTGATGAATCGCGGCCGTGTCGAGCAGATCGGCGCGCCCGATGCGGTCTATGGCGCGCCCGCTACCGCCTTCGTCGCGAATTTCCTTGGCAAGACCAATGTCCTCAATGCGACCGGCAACGGAAGCGGCCATGTGACAATCGAAGCCCTCTCCGTGCCGCTCGCTGGCGCCGCATCGAGCCCACTACGCATCGCGGTCCGTCCCGAGCGCCTCGGCTTCGCCGCGGAGGGCGCGCCCGGCTTCACCGCCCGCATCACCTCGCGCGTCTTCCAGGGCGCGCATTGGCTGCTGACCGCCGAGAGTGCCGCCGGCCCGGTCACCCTGATCCGGCACAATGACGGCACACCCGTCCCCGGCGAAGGCGAGAGCGTGAAGCTGAGCTTCGGCCCCGGCGACGCCGCGCTGCTTGCGGAAGGGTCAGGTACATGAGCCCGGACGCCTCAGCCCGTGCGACGCCCTATTGGCTGACGGGACCTGCGCTCGCCGTCTTCCTCGGCCTCGTCATCATCCCGCTCGGCATGACCGTGCTGCTCGCCTTCTACGACTGGGGCCAGTACAAGGGCATCGTCGCCGAGTTCACCCTGAAGAATTTCCGCGAGATCTTCAGCGACAGCTATTTCCTCGAAGTCTTCCTGCGTACCTTGCGCATCTCCGTGCTGGTGACGCTCTTCGCCATCCTGATCGGCGTGCCCGAGGCCTATATCCTCAACCGCATGTCGCCCGCCTGGCGCGGCCTCTGCCTGCTCGCGATCCTCGGGCCGCTGCTGGTCTCGGTCGTGGCGCGCACGCTCGGCTGGGCGCTGCTGCTTGGCTCGAACGGCCTCGTCAATCGCGGGCTGATGGCGCTCGGCCTGATTGGCCAGCCGCTCGAATTCATGTTCACCGAGACCGGCGTGGTGATCGCGCTCGTCCATGTGCTGATCCCCTTCATGATCCTCGCGGTCTGGGCCTCGCTGCAGCGGCTCGACCCGCAGATCGAGAACGCCGCGCTCTCGCTCGGCGCCTCGCGCCTCACCATCTGGCGCCGCGTGATCCTGCCGCAGATCGTGCCGGGCATCCTCTCGGGCTCGATCATCGTGTTCGCGCTGGCGGCGAGCGCGTTCGCCTCGCCGGCGATCATCGGCGGCAGGCGGCTCAAGGTCGCGGCGACGCTGGCCTATGACGAGTTCCTGAACACGCTGAACTGGCCGCTCGGCGCCGCCGTCGCCGTGTTGCTGCTCGCCGCGCTGGTCATCCTCACCGTCGGCGCCAACCGGCTGGTCGAGCGGCGCTATTCACAGGTGTTCGAATGAGCCGCAACGGTCCCTTCGCCATCCTGTTCCACACGCTTTTCGTCGTCTTCATGCTGGCGCCGCTGGTGGTCGTTTGCCTCGTCGCCTTCACGCCGGAGGGCTATCTCTCGCTGCCCGGCCGGGTCTGGAGTCTGCGCTGGTTCAAGGCGATCCTCGACTATCCCGAGTTCCTGCGCGCCTTCCGGGATTCGCTCTGGCTGGCGGCGCTCTCCTCGACCGTCGCGATCGGGCTCGCAGTCCCCGCCGCGCTCGCCATCGCGCGCTATCGTTTTCCCGGCCGCGAAGCGATGACGGCGCTGTTCATGTCGCCATTGATGGTCCCCCATGTCGTCTTGGGCATCGCCTTCCTGCGCTTCTTCACGCAGATCGGCTTGTCCGGGACCTTTCTCGGGCTGGTGCTGAGCCATATCATCGTGATCATTCCCTTTGCGCTCAGGCTCGTGCTCGCCGCCTCCTACGGCATCGACCGGCGCATCGAGCACGCCGCGATCTCGCTCGGCGCGAGCCCCGCCGTCGTCTTCCGGCGGGTGACGCTGCCGTTGATCCTGCCCGGCGTCGTCTCGGGTTGGCTGCTCGCCGCGATCAATTCCTTCGACGAGGTGACGATGACCGTCTTCATCGCCTCGCCCGCCACCACCACGCTCCCCGTCCGGATGTTCCTCTACATCCAGGACAATATCGACCCGCTCATCGCAGCCGTCTCCGCCTGCCTGATCGCCCTGACCGCCATCCTGCTGATGGCGCTGGACAGGCTGTTCGGGCTCGACCGGCTGTTCGTCGGAACCGGAAAAGGCTGACGCCAGTGTCCACCACCATCAGAGAACCGGATGTCGCCGTGATCGGCGGCGGCGTGGTCGGCGGCGCCATCGCGCTCGGCCTTGCCCGCAACGGCGCCAAGGTCGCGATCCTCGACGAAGGCGATACCGCCTTCCGTGCCTCGCGCGGCAATTTCGCGCTGGTCTGGGTGCAGTCCAAGGGTTTTGGCATGCCCGATTACGCACTCTGGTCGCGCCGCTCCGCCGATAGCTGGCACGAATTGGCCGCTTCGCTCGCCGGCGAGACCGGCATCGACGTCGCCCATAGCCAGCCGGGCGGCTTCATGCTCTGCCTCTCGGAGGAGGAGCTGGATAAGCGCGTCGACGCGATGCGCCGCCTCCATAACAGCCGGCCGCTGACCGATTTCCCCTATGAGGTGCTCGACCATGACGAGACGAAGCGGCGCCTGCCCGCCATCGGCAAGGATGTGGTCGGATCGCTCTATTCCCCGCTCGACGGCCATGTGAATTCGCTGAAGCTGTTCCGGGCTCTGCGCGAGGCGACGGTCCGGCACGGCGTCGACTACCGCCCGAACAGCCCGGTCGAGAACATCGTGCCGAAGGATAGCGGCTTCGCCATCACCGGCCCCTGGGGCGAGATGCGGGCCGGCAAGGTCGTGCTCTGCGCTGGCCTCGGCAATGCGCGGCTGGCACCCATGGTCGGGCTCGACGCTCCGGTGAAGCCGAGCAAGGGCCAGATCATCGTCACCGAGAAGACCGAACCCTTCCTGCACAATCCGATGGTGACGGTGCGCCAGACCGACGAGGGCGGCGTGATGATCGGCGACAGCCAGGAGGATCGCGGCTTCGACACCGTGGTCGGCCAGCCGATCCTCTCGACCATGGCGGAGCGGGCGGTGAAGATGTTCCCGCGCCTTGCCGGCCTCAACGTGGTCCGCACCTGGTCGGCCTTGCGCGTGATGAGCCCCGACGGCTTCCCGATCTACGACCAGTCCGAAACCCATCCCGGCGCCTTCGTCGTCACCTGCCATTCTGGCGTGACGCTCGCCGCCAATCACGCCCTGACGCTCGCTCCCGCGATCCTCGCCGGCACCTTGCCCGAGAGCGTCGCAAGCTTCACCGCACGGAGGTTCCATGTTCCGGCCTATAGCTGACCTTGCCGCGAGCGGGGAGCTGAGCTTCACCTTCGACGGCCGACCGATGACGGCGCGTGTAGGCGACACGGTCGCCGCCGCCCTGCTCGTCAACGGTATTACTGCCTGCCGGGAGACACCGGTCTCCGACACGCCGCGCGCGCCCTATTGCCTGATGGGCGTCTGCTTCGACTGCCTCGTCGTTATCGACGGCATCGGCAACCGGCAGGGCTGCCTCATCCCGCTCGCGGAGGGCATGCGCATCGAGACCCAGCATGGCCGCCGCCATCTCACGGAGGCCTCGGAATGACTCCGATCGCCAGCATCGAACAGCTCGCCGAGAGCTATGACCTCCTCGTTGTCGGCGCAGGCCCGGCCGGCCTCTCCGCCGCCGCCCGCGCCGCCGAGCTCGGCCTCTCCGTCCTGCTCGCCGACGAGAACCCGGCGCCGGGCGGCCAGATCTACCGCGCGGTGACCACGACGCCGGTGAAGAACCGCGCCATCCTAGGCGATGACTACTGGCGTGGCACCGGCATCGTCGCCCGTTTCGAGCGCTCGCAGGCGGCCTATGTCCCGCGTTGCACCGTCTGGTCGATCGGCCCGGACGAGACCGCGCCCGGCACTTTCGAACTCGGCCTCTCGCTCGACGGCAAGGCCCGCATCATCGGCGCGCGGCAGGTCATCCTCGCAACCGGCGCGCAGGAACGCCCCTTCCCGATTCCGGGCTGGACCTTGCCCGGCGTGATGACGGCCGGCGCCGCCCAGATCGCGCTCAAATCTGCCGGCGCGATTCCCTCCGGCCGCACCGTCATCGCCGGCTGCGGCCCGCTGCTCTACCTGCTGGCCGGCCAGCTCGCCGCAGCCGGTTGCCAGATCGCCGCCGTGCTCGACACGACGCCGAACGGCAACTGGTCAAAAGCCCTCGCCGCCATCCCCGACTTCCTGCGCTCACCCTATCTCGCCAAGGGCCTGAAGCTGATGCTGTCGACCAGGCGCAAGCTCCGCTTCGTCTCCGGCGTGGCCAGTCTCACGGCAACCGGCGATGGAAAACTGGCGACGGTGCAGTTCGAGCAAAGCGGCCGCACCGGCACCATCGCCTGCGACACGTTGCTACTGCATCAGGGCGTGATACCCAGCGTCAACTTCTCCAATGCCGCCGGCTGCGCCCATGATTTCGACACCGAGCAGCACGCCTGGGTGCCGCGCGTCGATGCCTGGTTCGCCTCGACCGTTCCCGGCATCGCCATCGCGGGCGACGGCGCCGGCATCGGCGGCGCGGAAAGCGCGGCCCTGCGCGGCGAGATCGCGGCCTTCGGCGCAGCATTGCGGCTGGGCAAGCTCACCGAGGCCGAACGCGACCGGCAAGCTGCCCCGATCCGCGCCGAACTGGACAAGAAGCTGCGCGGCCGGCGTTTCCTCGACCTGCTTTACAAGCCGGCGCCGCAATTCCTGGCCCCGCCCAGGGACGAGACCATCGTCTGCCGCTGCGAGGAGGTCACCGCCGGTCAGGTCCGCGATGCCGCCAAGCGCCTCGGCGTCACCGGCCCCAACCAGATGAAGGCCTTCCTGCGCTGTGGCATGGGGCCCTGCCAGGGCCGCCTCTGCGGCCCGACGGTGGTCGAGCTGATCGCCGAGACACGCGGCACGACCCCGGCCGAAACCGGCTATTACCGCCTGCGCCCACCAATCAAGCCGGTAACGCTGGCCGAGTTGGCGGCCCTGCCGCAGACCGAGGCCTCGGTGAAGGCGGTCGTCCGGTGAGTGAGGGCAGGCGCAGCGCCGATGTGATCGTCATCGGCGGCGGCATCCATGGCTGCTCGACCGCCCTGCATTGCGCCATGCGCGGGCTCTCGGTCATCCTGATCGAGAAGGACCATGCCGGGCGCCACGCTTCCGGCGTCAATGCCGGCGGCGTGCGCCAGCTCGCCCGCCATGTCGCGGAAATCCCGCTCTCCAACACCTCGATGGCGCTCTGGCACAACATCGCCGATCTCGTCGACGACGATTGCGGCTTCACCAGCGACGGGCAGGTACTGGTCGCCGAGGACGAGGCCGATCTGGAGGGCTGTCGCGCCCGCGTCGCCGACCTGACGCTGCGCGGCTTCCACCATGAGGAGATGATCGACGCGAAGGAGCTGCGCTCGATCGTCCCGGCTGTATCCGAGACCTGCCCCGGCGGCGTGATCTCGCGCCGCGACGGCGCCGCCATTCCCTTGCGCGCAACGCAGGCCTTCAAGCGCAAGGCCGAAAGCCTCGGCGCCATCATCCGCGAAGGCGTCCGCGTCACCAAGGTCGAGCAGGACGGGCCGAACTGGCGCGTCGTCACCGACGCCGGTGACTTCCTCGCCCCCCGCATCGTCAACGCCGCCGGTGCCTGGGCCGACCGGATCGCCAGCGATCTCGGCGAGCCCGTGCTGTTTGATGTGATTGCGCCGATGCTGATGATCACCGCGCCGCTGCCGGCCTTCATCAAGCCGGTCGTGATCCTGCGTGGGCGAAAACTCTCCTTCAAGCAGTTCGACAACGGCACGGTGCTGATCGGCGGCGGCCATCTCGGGACACCCTTGCGCGACGAGAACGTCACCCTGCTCGACTGGAAGAAGCTCGCGATCAGCGCCGGCACGGTCTGGGACCTTTTCCCGATCATGCGGGGCGCGCCGGTCGTGCGCGCCTGGGCGGGCATCGAGGCTCGCATGCCGGACGACCTGCCGGTCTTCGGCAGGAGCGCCAAGCATGACGGCGTCTACCACCAGTTCGGCTTCTCGGCCCATGGCTTCCAGCTCGGTCCCGGAGCTGGGGCCGTGATGGCGGAGATCATCGCGACCGGCCGCTCGAACGTGCCGATCGACGGCCTCGGCATCGCCCGTTTCACCACCACCCACTGAGTTTCAACGCAGGAGAAGACCCATGGCCATCAAGCGTTCCATCCGCACGCCCATCCAGAACCGCATCGTCGAGACCGGCAATCTCGTCTTCGTCGGCGGCGTCATCGCCGACGACACCACGCAGTCGATGGGTCCGCAGACGCAGAACATCCTCGGCAAGATCGAGGGCTATCTCGGCGAGGTCGGGCTCGACCGCAAGGCGATCGTCGCCGCCCAGATCTTCGTCACCGACCTCTCCCAGAAGAAGGAGATGGATGCCGCCTGGACCGGCTTCTTCGGTGAGGACATGCCGACCCGCGCGACCGTCGGCGTCGCCGATCTCGGCGGCGGCGCGATCATCGAGATCGTGGTCACCGCCGCGCGCTGAGGGCGTCGGCATAGTACAACGCTATAGGCGCAGCGTCGCGCCTGTAGCCCATCCTTGGAAAGCGGAAACGGGGGTGCCCAACCTTCCGGTGCTGGCATAGGGTCGCCACCTGACGACTGCCTCGAGGTCCGCATGCAGCACCCTTCCGACCATGCCGAGATCCGCGACGCGATCGCCCGGCTCTGCGCCGGATTTCCCGGCGAATACTGGCGCAAGCTCGACCGCGAGATGGCCTATCCGACGGAGTTCGTGACGGCACTCACGGACAGCGGCTTCCTCTCGGCGCTGATCCCCGAGGAATACGGCGGCGCCGGCCTCACGCTCTCGGCTGCCGCCGTGATCATGGAGGAGATTCAGCGTCAGGGCTGCAACGGCGCCGCCTGCCACGCCCAGATGTATGTAATGGGCACGGTGCTGCGCCATGGCAGCGAGGACCAGAAGCAGCGCTACCTCCCGAAGATCGCCTCGGGCGACCTCAGGCTGCAGGCTTTCGGCGTCACCGAACCGACCAGCGGCACCGACACGACCGCGCTCCGGACGACCGCCCGCCGCGATGGCGACCACTATGTCGTCAACGGCCAGAAGATCTGGACCAGCCGCGCCGCGCAATCCGACCTGATGCTGCTGCTCGCCCGCACCACGCCGCGCGACCAGGTCGCCAAGCGCACCGACGGGCTCTCGGTCTTCATCCTCGACATGCGCGAGGCGCTGAAGGACGGCCTGACCATCCGGCCGATCCGCACGATGATGAACCACGCCACCACCGAGGTCTTCTTCGACAATGTGAAGGTCCCGGCCGAGAACCTCGTCGGCGAGGAGGGCAAGGGCTTCCGCTACATCCTCTCCGGCATGAATGCCGAGCGCATCCTGATCGCCGCCGAATGCGTCGGTGATGCCAAATGGTTCATCGACAAGGCCTCGACCTACGCCAAGGAGCGCCATGTCTTCGGCCGGCCGATCGGCCAGAACCAGGGCATCCAGTTCCCGATTGCCAAGGCCTACGCCAATATGCGCGCCGCCGAACTGATGGTGCGCGAGGCGATCCGGCTCTACGAGGCCGGCGCCAATCCGGGCGCCGAAGCGAACATGGCGAAGATGCTGGCGGCCGATGCCTCCTTCGAGGCGGCCAATGCCTGCGTGCAGACCCATGGCGGCTTCGGCTTCGCCGAGGAATACGATATCGAGCGCAAGTTCAGGGAGACGCGGCTCTATCAGGTCGCGCCGATCTCGACGAACCTGATCCTGTCCTATCTCGCCGAGCACGTGCTGGGCATGCCGCGCTCCTACTGACAGCGCAGGCACTCGCCACAACCCTTTCGAGTCTTCTTTGCCATAGTGCAAAGAAGGCTCGACCGATCCTGCCTAATGTCCGCTCATGGCATCGTCCCTGCATGACCGCAGGCCGGCGCCCGCACCTCGAACGCCCACCCGCTGGACTTGCGAGCAGGCCGACCCGGACGACCATGAGCATTGATGCCGACCTGCTGCGCGGGGCGCCCCTTTTCGCATCCCTCGCAACGAGCGCGCGGAAGACCATCGCCGCGGCCGCTTCCCTGCGCCATCTCGCCGCCGGCGACAACGCCTTCACGCAGGGCGAACCGGCCGGCGAACTGTTCCTCCTGCTTGCGGGAGGCCTGAAGCTGGCGCGGGCCGGCTGGGACCGGGAGCCGGTGATCCTGCGCCTCGTCCATCCCGGCGAAGTCTTCGATCTCGGGCATGGCCCGCATCGGCTCCGGCACGATGCGACGGCAAGTGCCCTGCGCGACAGCACGCTCGCCGTCTGGCCGCTCGCGTCCTGGCAAAGACTGCTGCATGAGCTGCCGGCCCTGCCCTTCGGGCTGGTGCGGGCGCTCGGCCTCGAACTGGCGGAGACGCAGGGGCGCTTCCTTGAGATCGCCTCGCTCGACGTGCCCCGGCGCCTCGCCCATGCGGTGCTGCGCCTGATCGACCGGGCCGGCCGGCACGAGGAGGACGGCATGCGCATCGATGTCCCGCTCTCCCGGCAGGATCTCGCGGCCATGACTGGCACCACCCTGCACAATGTCTCGCGCATCCTGACGCGCTGGGAGCGCCACGGCCTGATCATCGGCGGCCGGCGCACGCTGCTGGTGCGCGATATTCCGGCCCTGATGCGCCTCGCGACGGCGGAAGCCTGACTGCGCGCCTTACGCCTGCGTACTGTTTGCCAAAGCGCAAAGAAGGACCTCCGGCCCCTCGCTATCACCGCCTTGTCCCCTGCCGCCGATCTGCGGGGGCTCTTGAGCCGGCGTCGCCGGCGCGCACGCGCAACGGAAGGGTGAACGCATGGCCGAACGTCTGACAAAGGCGGGAGCCCGAAATGTCTTCTATGGCGGATCGATCTTCTTCTTCGCCATCTTCGTCGGGCTAACCGCCCATAGCCACTGGTTCATGCGGACGCAGTCGACCGACGAATCGACGCTGACCCCGGCCGTCGCCCGGGGCAAGCATGTCTGGGAGCGCAACTCCTGCATCAACTGCCACACGCTGCTCGGCGAGGGCGCCTATTTCGCCCCTGAGCTCGGCAATGTCTGGAAGCGCTATGGCGGCGACAAGGACGCAGCCGGTGCCCGCGAGAGCCTGAAGGCCTGGATGGCGGCCCAGCCGACCGGGATCGAGGGTCGGCGCCAGATGCCGCAGTTCAACCTGACCGAGCAGGAACTCAACGATCTCGCCGACTTCCTGGAATGGACGAGCCGGATCAAGACCCAGAACTGGCCGCCCAACGATGCCGGCTGAGACATCGCGACAGGAGAGAGCCATGCCAGGCTACAATACGATGAGATACCAGACCCAGAGCGTCGCGATGCTCTATTTCTACGGCGCGCTTGTGCTCTTCGTCGCGCAGGTCGCCTTCGGGGTCGTCGCGGGACTGATCTATGTCCTGCCCAATACGCTATCCGAGCTGCTGCCCTTCAACATCGTGCGGATGATCCACACCAACGCCCTGGTGGTCTGGCTGCTGCTCGGCTTCATGGGCGCGACCTATTACCTGCTGCCGGAAGAGGCGCAGACCGAGCTCTACAGCCGCAAGATCGCGGTGGTGCAGTTCTGGCTGTTCTTCGTCGCGGCGGCGATCGCCGTGGTCGGCTATCTCTTCCGCATCCATGAGGGGCGGGAGTTCCTCGAGCAACCCTTCGCGATCAAGGTCGGCATCGTCGTCGTCGTGCTGATGTTCCTGTTCAACATCACCATGACCTCGCTGAAGGGCCGCAAGACCACGGTCACCAACATCCTGCTCTTCGGCCTCTGGGGTCTGGCGCTCTTCTTCCTCTTCGCCTTCTACAACCCGGCCAATCTCGCGCTCGACAAGATGTACTGGTGGTACGTCATCCATCTCTGGGTTGAGGGCGTCTGGGAGCTGATCATGGCTTCCGTGCTGGCCTTCCTGATGATCAAGCTCAACGGCGTCGACCGCGAGGTCGTCGAGAAATGGCTCTATGTCATCGTCGGGCTCGCCCTGTTCTCCGGCATCCTCGGCACTGGCCACCATTATTACTGGATCGGCGCGCCCGGATACTGGCAGTGGATCGGCTCGCTGTTCTCGACGCTGGAGGTCGCGCCCTTCTTCACCATGGTGATCTTCACCGTGCAGATGACCTGGAAGGCCGGCCGCAACCATCCCAACAAGGCCGCCCTGCTCTGGTCGATCGGCTGCTCGGTGATGGCCTTCTTCGGCGCCGGCGTCTGGGGCTTCCTGCACACGCTCTCCTCGGTGAACTACTACACCCACGGCACGCAGGTCACCGCCGCCCACGGCCACCTCGCCTTCTTCGGCGCCTATGTGATGCTGAACCTCGCGATGATGGCCTATGCCATCCCCGAGCTGAAGGGCCGCGCGCCCTACAACCAGTGGCTCTCGATCGCGAGCTTCTGGATGATGTGCACGGCAATGTCGGTGATGACCTTCGCGCTGACCTTCGCCGGCGTCGTCCAGGTCCATCTCCAGCGCGTCCTCGGCCAGAGCTTCATGGACGTGCAGGACCAGATCGCCCTCTTCTACTGGGTTCGGCTCGGCTCCGGCGTGGTGGTGGTGATCTCGGCGCTGATGTTCGTCTGGGCCGTGCTGGTGCCCGGCCGCGAGCGCAGCGCCGATCCGGTCGCCCTCGCCCAGCCGGCGGAATGACGCTTCAGCCCGCCGGCCACCCGGCCGGCGGGCTTCCGTTTCCTTGCCCTACGGATTTTCGCGATGAACATGATTCCGCGCCCGCCGATCCTGGCTCCCGCCTGCGTCGACATCCCCGCCTACACCGCCTCCGGCAACGAGCGCTTCCTGTTCGAGAAGGCTTGGGAGAGGCGCCTGCCGCTGCTGCTGAAGGGCCCGACCGGCTCGGGCAAGACCCGCTTCGTCACGCATATGGCCGCGACGCTCGGACTGCCGCTCTACACGATCGCCTGCCATGATGACCTCTCCGCCGCCGATCTCACCGGCCGCCACCTTCTCAAGGGCGGCGAGACCGTCTGGGTCGACGGGCCGCTGACGCGGGCGGTGCGAGAGGGCGGGCTCTGCTATCTCGACGAGATCGTCGAGGCCCGCAAGGACGTGGCGGTGGTGCTGCATCCGCTGACCGACGACCGCCGCATCCTGCCGCTGGAACGCACCGGCGAGCTGCTCGCCGCCCCGGCCTCCTTCATGATCGCGGTCTCCTACAACCCCGGCTACCAGAACCTGCTGAAGAACCTGAAGCCCTCGACGCGCCAGCGCTTCGTCTCGATCAGCTTCGACTTCCTGCCGCGCGAGCAGGAGATCGCCGTGGTCGCGCAGGAAAGCGGGCTCGACGAGGCCGCTGTCGCACCGCTTGTCGACCTCGCCCGGCGCCTGCGCACGCTCAAGGGACAGGATATCGAGGAGGGCGTCTCGACCCGCCTCGTCGTCTATGCCGCGAGCCTGATCGCCGCCGGCCTGCCGCGGCAGGAGGCCGTGATGGCCGCCATCATCGAGCCGCTGACCGACGAGCCGGAAATCCGCGCCGGGCTGGTCGAAATCGCCCGCGCGGTTCTCGTCTAGGGAGCCCGACGATGCTGGACTTCCTCGAGCTGGAAGAGACGGTCGGGCGCTTCTGGCACCGACTGGTCGGCGATACTGCGAGCCTGCCGTATCACCCGCAGGCTGCGGTGACGCTGGCGAGCATGGCGCCGACGCTCGCCGTCTGCTTCCGCGGCTTCGGCGGCGAGCCCGGCGTCAGGATCGTCCCGGCCCGCGAGCGCACAGCCGGCCACCGGCTCAATCTGCGCCAGCGCGTCGGCCTCGGCGAGGAAAGACTGGCCCAGGCGCTGCGTACGCCGGACAGCCTGCAATTGCCGGCAGAGATCGCGCTCTTCCCGCAGCCAAGGCTCAACCGCGATCTCTATGTCTGGCTCGCCGCCTGCATGGCCGCGATGCCGCCGCGGCCGTCCACCGAAACCGATCCGCTCCGGCGCGACCTCGCCTTGATCGCCGCCGCGCAGCGCCTCGTCGCGCGGGTCCTCGCGGCTTTTCCCGGTCTCAGCCCTACCTATCGCCGATTGGCCGACGCCCTGCTTGCGAGTCGGCGCCGCGAGGGCCTGCCCGCGACCGAGGCCAAGGTCGAGGCCTTGATCCGTGCCTTGCTCGGTGGCGAGGCCATCGAGATCGCCGCCGAGGACTGGCTCGCCAAGGCCCCGGCCGGCTATCTGCCGGCGCTCGGCGTGCCGCTCTGGCCCCTGGCGAGCGCATCTGCCCCCGCCCGCACCCGTCGCCGCGACGAGGACCAGCCGCCGCCGGCCTCGGCGAAGGCCGAGGAGCAGATGAAGGCCTATACCGCCAGCCGCGACGAGACGGCCGAGGACTGGCGCGAGCGCAGCCCCTTCGCTCTCAACCGCTTCGAGACGATCCTGGCGATGTCGGAGATGGTCGCGGTCGACCGCCCCTCCGACGACAGCGAGGAGCACGAGCCCGAGGCCGCCGACGAGCTCGACGACATGGTGCTGAGCGAGCGCAAGGGCCGCCCGGCCTCGCGCTTCCGCTTCGATCTCGATCTGCCGCCTGAGGCGATGGACGAAACCGCGCTGGCCGGCGCCCTGACCTATCCGGAATGGGATTTCCGCAGCGCAAGCTACCGCGACGACCATTGCCGCGTGCTCGCCGGAATGGCGCAGCAGGAGCAGGCCCCCCCGGTGCAGGATGCCGCGACGCGCGCGCTGGTGCGGCAGGTCCGCCGCCGGTTCGAGGCCCTGCGCCCGCTGCGCGAGCCGCAGCGCGGCCAGATCGACGGTCCCGATCTCGATCTCGACGCGGTGGTGCGCCGCCAGGCCGATCTCGCCGCCGGCGGCTCTGGCAGCGACCGCATCCATCTGGCGAGCCGGCCGCAGGCGCATGACCTCGCCGTGACCACGCTGATGGATGTCTCGCTCTCGACCGATTCCTGGTTCGACGACCTGCGTGTGCTCGATGTGGAGAAACAGGCATTGACCGTCTTCGCCCATGGGCTCGCCGCCTGCGGCGACCGCCACGAGATCCTGACCTTCACCTCGCGCCGGCGCGACTGGGTCAGGATCGAGACGGTGAAGCGCTTCGACGAGGCGATGGGGTCGGCGGTCGAGGCGCGCATCGCCGCGCTCAAGCCCGGCTACTACACCCGCATCGGCACCGCGATCCGCCATGCAGCAGTGGGGCTCAAGGCCAGGCCCGACCGGCGCAAGCTGCTGCTCGTCCTGACCGACGGCAAGCCCAACGACATCGACCATTACGAGGGCCGCTTCGCCATGGAGGATACGCGCATGGCGGTGATCGAGGCGCGCCGCGCCGGCATCTGCGTTTTCGCCGTCACCGTCGACCGGGAGTCGCGCGCCTATATCCCGCATCTCTTCGGCCGCAACGGCCATGCCGTGGTCTCACGGCTCGAACGCCTGCCGGCGGCCCTGCCGGCGATCTACCGCGCGCTGGCGGCTTGAAGGTACTCATTTTAAACGGAACCACGTGGGCCATCCCGGCCGGAGCGAAACGCAGAGCCGGGATCCATGCCTGAACCTGGATCGGAAGCGCTCTGGCATGGATCCCGGGTCAAGCCCGGGATGACGCCGTGGTTCGATGGACAATCCCGCTCCGAGGAGAACGCCATGACCGACGCCCAGATGGGTCTTGTCGTCGCCACACCCGCGATCATCGTGATGGCCCTGCTGCTCTACCGGATGGGCGTGCTGCAGAAGGGCGGCGTGGCAGCCGCCATCATGATGTCGCTCGCCATCGCCGTCCTGCTCTTCCTCGAACAGTGACCCGGGCAAAGCGACGCTGTTTGCGTTTCGGCAAATTGCCGCCGGGGCACCTTCGCTAGGCTGAATAGCCGCCCGCATCGGGGCCGCAACCGGAGCCGAACCATGACCACCCAGCCCCTCGAGCCGCTCGACGTGCGCACCATTCCGCCGGTCGTGCGCCATGCCACGATCTTCGGCATCATGGAGCGGCTCTCGCCCGGCGACGCCTTCAGGATCGTCAACGATCATGACCCCGCGCCGCTGCGCCGGCAGATCGAGGCACGTTATCCCGGCTCCTATTCCTGGGATTACATCGTGCAGGGCCCGGAGATCTGGCAGGTCGAGATCGGCCGTAACGAAGCCGGCGAGGATGGCCACGCCGCCGATTGCGGCGGCCACGACGAAGGCCATTCCTGCACCTGCGGCCACTGAGCCGCCTCTCGGGAGATCGCAGCCATGCCGATGGCATCGCTGTCCCGCTGGACGATGAGCTATTTCGCGACCGCGCTGGCTTTTCTGCTCGCGGCCGAGGCTCTCGCCGTCGCCGGCATCGGCTATCCCGCTGCCGGCCTCGCCGAACCCGCGACGCTCGTCCTCGTCCATCTCGTGGCGATCGGCTGGCTCAGCCTCGCCATGGCCGGTGCGTTGCTGCAATTCGTGCCGGTTCTGGTCTCCCGCCCCCTCGCCTTCCCCCGTATCGCCCTGCCGGCGCTGCTCGCGCTTATCATCGGCCTCATCCTGCTCTGCGCTGGCTTCGCCACGTTGGCCGGCTGGATCGAGGCCTCGCTCGACCTGCTGCCGCTCGGTGCCGCCTTCCTGCTCTCAGGCTTCTCGCTGCTCGGCCTGATGCTGGGCGCAACGCTCCTGAGCGCGCGCCCGATCGTCCTGTTCGCCCGCTTCGTCCTCACCGGCCTCATTTGCCTGGCCGCCACGGCGCTGAGCGGCACCGCCTTCACGACGCTCCTGTCGGGACGCGGCGACTGGCTCGGCACCGTCACTCTATTGCCCGATGGCCTGCCCTTCCACGCCCTGCTCGGCCTCGGCGGCTGGCTCGGGCTGATCGCCATCGGCGTCAGCTATCGCCTCTTCATCATGTTCATGATGGCGCCGGAGCCGCCGGCCCGCCGGGTACGCCCGGTGCTGCTGTTCGCGAGCCTGGGGCTCGCCCTCGCCTTCGCCGGTCTCATGGCGCCCTTCGCCGGCATCGAAACGGGCGCCGGGTGGATCGCTGCAACACTCGTTGTGCTGATCATGGCCGGCCTGTGCTACGGCCGCGACATCCACGCGCTCTATCGTGCCCGCCGGCGCAAGGCGCTGGAGATCAACATGCGCGCCAGCATCCCGGCCTTCGTCGCGCTCGGCCTCGGGTTGGCAGGGCTGCCGGTCGCCATCGTCGCTCATGCGGGCGACGGCTCGATCGCGGCACTCGTCTTTCTGATCGCTTTCGGATGGCTGGGCGGCTTGACGCTGGCGCAGCTCGTGAAGATCGTCTCCTTCGTGACCTGGCTCGAAACCTATGCGCCCCGCCTCGGGCGCGGCCCGGCGCCGCGCGTCGGCGATCTCGTCGCCATGCCGCGAACCGGCTGGTGGTTCCTGCTCTATTATGGCGGGGTCGTGCTGGGGGCTGCCGCGCTGGCCATCGCCGCGCCGACCAGCTTCCGCCTAGCCATGACGCTCTGCCTGGCCGGGACTGCCGGCCTCGTCGCCGAACTCGTCCGCATCCGCCGCTTGTCGCAGATCAAGGCCGCCGACAGGCCGCCGGCGCATGAATGCCCCCGGCTGCTGGCCGCGCGGGCCGAGGAAAGGAGACCCAACCATGTCGAAGCCGGAAGCATCGCCCATCCGCGAGCTTGACGTCCGCCCGATGCTGCGGGCCGGCGCGGAGCCGTTCCAGGCGATCATGGAGGCGGTCAGCGCCCTCGCGCCGGGCGAATCCTTGCGCCTCATTGCACCCTTTCGGCCGGTGCCGCTGTTCTCGGTCATGGCCAATCGCGGCTTTTCCGCCAGCGATCGCCCGCTCGACGGCGGCGACTGGGAGGTCCTGTTCTCACCGGTCGCCGGAATGCAGGCCGAGGCCGGACTCGCCACGGGCAGCAGCCCCTCCGCCCTGTCCTGGGGCAATCCGATCGAAGAACTCGACCTCGTCGATCTCGAGCCGCCCGAGCCGATGGTACGCATCCTGGAAGCGCTCGAGGACCTGAAGCCCGGCGACGTGCTGTTCGCGCTGCTCGCCCGCGAACCGGTCTTCCTCTTCCCCGAACTGGCCAAGCGCCAGCACGAATGGGCCGGCAATTTCGATGCCTCCGGCACGGCCTATCGCTTGCTCGTGCGCCATGGCGGCGAGAGGGCGCACGGATGAGCGTCAAGCTGGAACGCCTCGTCGAGATCGCGCTGCGCGACGTGCTCGATCCCGAGATCGGCCGCAGCGTCGTCGATCTCGGCCTGATCTACGCGATCACGGCAGCGCCGGATGGCAGCGTCGCGGTCACCATGACGACGACCACGCGCGGCTGCCCGCTGGCCGGCTTCCTGAAGGAGGCCGTTGCCATGGCGGCCGGCGCCGTCGAGGGTGTCGCCGGGGTCACGGTGACGCTGACCTACGAGCCGGCCTGGGAGCCGGCGATGATCGCTGCCGAATGACGATCCCGGCCAGGATCGTCGGAAATGTTGTGCTGCAACAAAGACCGATTTCGCCAGGCTCCTAGAGTGCTCACGACCGGGCGAACTCCGGTCTTCTGGCAAGGAGACAGGCCATGGGCCAAGGGCTCAAAATGGGCGAAGAACTCAAACTGACCCGCCGCAGCATTCTGGCGGGAGCGGCAGCCACGGGGGCGATCGTCCAGGCGGCTTCCGCGCCGGCTCAGGCGCAGGCCGTGATGACCAAGGCCAGTGCCACCGACATCGCCAAGCTGCCGCGCGTCAAGCCGAAGCTGGTCGATCCCCCCTTCGTGCATGCGCATGAGCAGGTCGCGACCGGCGGGCCGAAGGTCGTCGAGTTCACGATGACGATCCACGAGAAGAAGATCGTCCTCGACGATGCCGGCACCGAGACCTACGCCTTCACCTTCAACGGCACGGTGCCCGGCCCGCTGATGGTCGTGCACGAGGGCGACTATGTCGAGCTGACGCTGATCAATGCCGAAACCAACGAGCTGATGCACAATATCGACTTCCATTCGTCGACAGGTGCGCTCGGCGGTGGCGGCCTGACCGAGGTCAACCCCGGCGAGAAGGTCGTGCTGCGCTGGAAGGCCACCCGGCAGGGCGTGTTCGTCTACCACTGCGCCCCTCCCGGCATGGTGCCCTGGCACGTCACGGCGGGCATGAACGGCGCCATCATGGTGCTGCCGCGCGACGGACTGAAGGACGGCCAGGGCAAGGCCCTGAAATACGACAAGGTCTATTATGTCGGCGAGCAGGACTTCTATGTGCCGCGCGACGCGAACGGCAAGTTCAAGCGCTATGCCAGCGTCGGCGAGTCGCATGAGGATGTCGTCAAGGCGATGCGGACGCTGACCCCGACCCACGTCGTGTTCAACGGCAAGGTCGGCGCGCTGACCGGCAAGAATGCGCTCACCGCCAAGGTCGGCGAGACCGTGCTGATCGTCCACTCGCAGGCCAACCGCGACACGCGCCCCCACCTGATCGGCGGCCATGGCGACTATGTCTGGGCCACCGGCAAGTTCCGCAACCCGCCGGAGCGCGACCTGGAGACCTGGTTCATCCCCGGCGGCTGCGCGGGCGCGGCGCTCTATACCTTCCTGCAGCCGGGCATCTACGCCTATGTCAACCACAACCTGATCGAGGCCTTCGAGCTCGGCGCCGCCGGACACTTCAAGGTCGAGGGCGAGTGGAATGACGACCTGATGAAGCAGATCCTGGCCCCGGCCGGCATCTGACGTGTCCCCGCCTCCCCGCCATTCGGCGGGGAGGCCCTTCTTCCCGATAGGGATTCCGATCATGGCCACCACGCTGCGCCCGACGCTGCCGGGGCTGACGACCTCGCTCGGCCTCATGCTCCTTGCCGGAGCTGCTGCCCTTCTGCTGGCCGCGCCAGTTCGCCGGCCTGCCCCCGCCTTTCCGCTGCCGCAAACGGCGATCGTGCCGCCCGCGACACTGCTGCACCGGCTCGACGGAGAATACAGCCGCGCCGGCCGCCCGGTCGATGCGCCGCGTGTTACGGTCAGGATCACACAGCCCCTCGAAATCATGCGCTATCAGGTGAGCGCCGCCGATTACGCGCGCTGCATCGCGGCCGGCGCCTGCAAGCGCCTCGACAGCCCGGCACCACGCGGCGACCTGCCCGTGACCGGCGTCAGCCATGCCGATGCCAGCGACTATGCCGCCTGGCTGACGCGGGAAACCGGCACGGTCTGGCGCCTGCCGACGGACCGGGAATGGGCCCATGCCGCCGGCTCGCGCCTCGTCGACGATGCCCGCGGCTTCGATGCCGATGCGAACAATCCGGCCCAGCGCTGGCTTGCCGATTACGAGCGCGAAGCCAACCGCAAAGCCGCGAGCGACCCCGCCCCACGGCCTGTCGGCAGTTTCGGCGCCAATGAACATGGCGTCCACGACATCGCCGGCAATGTCTGGGAGTGGACGCAGACCTGTCTGCGCCGCGTCTCGCAGGACGCTGCCGGCCGCACGACTGGCGAGACCAGCAATTGCGGCATCTATGTCGTCGAGGGCCAGCACCGCGCGCCGATGACCTTCTTCATCCGCAACCCGAAGAGCGGCGGCTGCTCGGTCGGCACCCCGCCCGACAATCTCGGCTTCCGCCTCGTCCGCGAGCGGAGTTGGCGCGACCGCCTGCCGGCCGGTCTGAACCGGCTGCTGCCGGCATGACCGTCGCGGTTGCCAGCGGCAGCCTCGACGGTGCGAAGCCGGTTCCCGAAACCGGCATGGAACTCCTGCTCTGGATCCTCGTCTGGAGCGAGTTCGTCGTCTTCGGCGCCCTGCTCGGCGCCCTCCTGCTGATCGCCTGGCTAGACCCACCGGCACACGTCGCGTTCCACCGCGAACTCGACTTGCCGCTGGCCAGCGTCGCGACGGCGACTTTGCTGACTAGCGGTTTCTTCGCGGCTCTGGCCGCATCAGGACGAGCCCCGCGCCGGAACCTCATCTTCGCGGCGCTAGGTGGCTTTGCCTTCTGCGCGCTGAAGCTCGCCGCCTTCAGCCATGAATTGCCGGTACTGGCCACAAGCGAGAACCGATTGTTCGAGCTTTATCTGCTGATCACCGGCTTCCATCTCGCGCATGTCCTGTTCGTCGCGATCCTGCTCCTCGTCGTCGCCTGGCGCCCGGCGCCGCGACCGGTCGAGACGGTCGCCACGATCTGGCATCTCGTCGATCTCGTCTGGCTGCTGATCCTGCCGGTCATCTATCTGGGCTGAGACGATGCCGGCGCGCGACCTCCCCTTCCCTGCCATCCTGTTCGCCTTGCTTCTCGCCACCGGCGCGAGCCTGCTCGCGGCAACGCAGCTGCCGGCCGGGCCGCGCGGGTTCGCCATCGCGGCGCTTAGCCTGATCAAGGCCGGACTCGTCGTGCTTGGCTTCATGCGCCTGCATCGGGCGAGCCCCGGGCTTACGATCGCGCTGATCGGCTATGCGGCGGCGTTGAGCGCGCTGGCAGGATTGAGGATCGCAATCGCCGGGTGATGCTGATCGCTGCTCGGCGCTGCGTCTTGTCATTCCGGGGCGCGCCATAGGCGCGAACCCGGAATGACAAGGGTGGTTCCGATCAGGAGCGCTTCAGAAAATCCCTACCCTAAACCGCCCGGCTGTACTGCCGCGGCAGCTGATCGAGATGGGCGTCGAAGGCCGAGGCGACCTTGCGCACCAGCAGGCGCGCTTCGTCCGGCAGCGAGACCCGGTGGCCATCGAGGCGCACCACGCCCTCCTGCGAGAGCTGACCGAGCCGCTGGAAGGAGCTTTCGAGGATGCTCGGATCGGCCCGATGCCGCGCGCAGACCGCATCGATATCGACAGTCAGATCACACATCACCCGCTCGATCAGCTCGGCGCGCAGGCGATCCTCGGCGGTGAGGCGATAGCCGCGCGCCGTCGGCAGGGCGCTGTCGGCGATCTGCTCGGCATAGCGGCCGATCACCACCTCGTTCTGGACATAGCCTTGCGGCAACCGCCCGATCGCCGAGGCGCCGAAGCCGATCAAGGCCTCGCAGCGGTCGGTGGTGTAGCCCTGGAAATTGCGATGAAGCCCGCCATGAGCCAGGGCGCGCGCCATCGGATCATCCGGTAGAGCGAAGTGGTCGAGCCCGATGCGAACATAGCCGGCCGCCACGAGCCGCTGCGCCATCGCCTCGGCCTGCTCGTGCCGCGCTTCGCCATCCGGCAGTTCGGCGGTGGCGATGCGGCGCTGGTGCTTCTTGAATTCGGGCACATGCGCGTAGCCGAAGATCGAGAACCGGTCGGGCCGCATCGCCAGGCATTGCTCGACGGTGTCGAGACAGGACTGGAGCGTCTGCCGCGGCAGCCCGTAGATCAGGTCGAAGCTGACCGCTGCGATGCCGGCGCCGCGCAGGCCGGTGACGACCGCCGCGGTCTGCTCGACGCTCTGGATGCGGTTGATCGCCTTCTGCACGGCGGGGTCGAAGCTCTGCACGCCGAGGCTCGCGCGGTTGACCCCGGCCTCGGCAAGCGCGGCGATCATGCCGGGTTCAAGCCGGCGCGGATCGATCTCGACCGCGATCTCGGCGGTCGGATGCAGCAGGAAATGCTGCCGTAGCAACGCGACCAGCGCGACGAAATCCTGGGGGTCGAGGATGGTCGGCGTGCCCCCGCCGAAATGGACATGGCGCACATCGAGCGGAGCGGAAAGCCTTTCGGCGACCAGGGCGATCTCCCCGCGCAAGGCCGCGAGGTAATCGACGATCGGCCCGTTGCGCAGCGCGACCGTGGTGTGGCAGCCGCAATACCAGCACATCGAACGGCAGAACGGCACATGCAGGTAGAGGGAGGCGGTGGTCCCCGCCGTCAGCTCCTTCAGCCAGCCGGCATAGCTCTTCGCATCGACGGCAGCGCTGAAATGCGGGGCGGTCGGATAGCTCGTATAGCGCGGAAGCCGTTCATCTCGGTATGGCGCGGCCTGCATCGGTCAGCTCCGGGCTGTTGTCCTGGAGCCCGCTGACTAGCTGGTTTGGCCGGTTGCTTCCTTGATCGAGGGCAAACAGCATCCCCGGTCCGTGAACGCAGGAGCCTCGTCAGCCCGCGGGTGAGGCAACCGCTTCCGGCGCAAGACTGACGCGGTCGAGCTTTGGCGTCATCGTGTCGAGCAAGGGCAGCGCCGCCGCACCGAGCGCCGCCGTCAAGCGCCCGGTCGCGCCGCGCTGGACGCGCGGGATCGTCCGCCCCGGCCGATTCGCCACCGAGATCGGCAGAGGTGACATCGCCGCGATCAGCGCATCGATCACCGTGTCCGGCATCTCGCCGCCGAGGATGACGGTCTCCGGGTCGAACAGGTTCTCCAGCATCGCCACGACCGGCGCCAGCAGCCCGGCTGCTTCCGCGATCCAGCCGGACAAGGCGGGATGGCTCTGCCCATGCAGGCGCGCGACCTCCTCCGGCCCAACCTCGGCGAGCCCGGCCTCGCGCAAGGTCTCCGCCAGCGCATGGAAGGAGGCGTAACGTTCGAGGCAGCCATGCCCGCCGCAGGCGCAGGCGCGCCCGTCGCGCACCACGGGAATATGGCCGATCTCGCCGGCATTGCCGAAGGCCCCGCGATAGGGCTGGCCGGCGACGATGACACCGAGGCCGAGGCCCGCACCAAAGTAGATCTGACAGAAATGACGCAGGTTGCGGCCGAGCCCATGGAGATGCTCGCCGACCGCCGCCGCATTGGCGTCGTTCTCGATCACCACCGGCGTGTTGAGAACGTCCTGCAGAAGCTGCGCCGCATCCTGCCCGGCCCAACCGGGCAGCGGCGAGGTCCCGACCGAGTTCATGCCCTCGATCTCGAAGGGGCCGGGCATCACCACCCCGCAGCCGAGCAGGCGCTCGGGCAGGCCGGCCTCGCGCCTGACCGCTGCCAGCTCTGCCGCAGCCGTCTTCTGCACGCCCGCGACGGTCGTGTCCGCGAGAGGCGCGATGCGCTGCGCCCTGATCCGCCCGGCGAGGTCGACGAGGACGGTGGTGACGTGATCGGCCGCGATTTCCATGCCCGCCGTCATCCCGCCCTCGGGATTGACCGCGAATTCGACCGGCGGCTGGCCCCGCGCCGTCCGGCGCCGGCCGAGCTCGGTCAGGAAGCCCTCTTCGACCAATTCGGCGACGATGTTTGAGACCGCCTGCGCGGTTAGCTTCGTCAGGACCGCGATATCGGACCGGCCGAGCTGCCCGTGCTGGCGTACGGTTTCCAGCACCACCCGTCGGTTATGGCTGCGCGTCCGCTCGGGGTTGGTGCCGACGGCGACGCTGCGGGAGGGAGGGACGGAACGGTTCGGCATAGGCTGTCGCGTTGGATCGGGTCGACAGCCTGCTCCGGCAATTAATCCAACTCAAGTGAATTAATTGATTGACAGTCGCCGGCCGCCAAGACGACGATATCGGCGAGCCTCCCGAATGCCGTCCGCCGGCAGGGACGGAGGACGCTGAAATCAGGGGAGAGGGTCATGCGCGGCTTACGCGGGATGCTGTTGGGTCTGATGGTCTCGGTCGGCGCGGTCGCCGGCGCGAAGGCGCAGACCGTCGAGATCGAGTACTGGCAGTATGTCTTCGACGCGCGCGTCAAGGCGATGACCGAGCTGATCAAGCGCTTCGAGGCCGCCAATCCGAATATCAAGGTCAAGCAGACGACCTTCCCCTATGCCGACTACCAGACCAAGATCGCCGCAGCGATGCCGGCTGGCCAGGGCCCGGATGTCGTGCAGCTCTTCTATGGCTGGCTCGACAATTTCGTCGGCGCCAAGTTCATCCAGCCGCTGCCGCGCGACGCCTTCCCGCCCGCCGCGATCGAGAAGGAATTCTACCCGATCGTCTCGGCGATGAAGCGCGACGGCGAGTATTACGCGCTGCCGACGGCGGTGCGCTCGCTCGCGCTGTTCTACAACAAGAAGCTCTTCCAGGAGGCGGGGCTCGACCCGAACACGCCGCCGAAGACCGTCGAAGAGCTGCTCGACTTCGCCAAGAAGACGACCAAGCGCGACGGCGCCGGCAACATGCTCTCGGCCGGCATCACGCTCGACTTCCCCGGCCAGGACTACCATTGGTGGCGCGAGACGCTGCTGCGCCAGAATGGCGGCGCGCCCTATAGCGACGACAACAAGACCGTGACCTACAATAGCGAGGCCGGCGCCAAGTCGCTGAACTGGTATGCCGATCTCCAGCGCACCCACAAGGTCGGCCAGGTCGGCTTCATGGACGAGGGCCAGGCCGCCTTCCGCGCCGGCCGCGCCGCGATGACGATCGACGGCTCCTTCCGTCTCGGCGCCTTCGGCGGCATCAAGGCCTTCGAATGGGGCGTCGCCGAACTCCCGGCCTCGGCCGACGGCAAGAAGGCGAATTTCGCCAGCTACTGGGTCAACGCCATCACCACCAAGCCGACCGGCCCGAAGCTGGAAGCGGCCAAGAAGTTCCTCGCCTTCGTCACGACGCCCGAGGCGATGCAGCTCTGGCTCGAAACCGTCGGCGAGTTGCCAGCCCGCAAGGAAGCGGCCGAGACCGAGAAGAACCTGAACCACCCGGTCTACGGGCCGTTCCTCAAGGCGCTCAACTACGCGCACGCCACGGTCTTCGTCGACGAGCTGGCCCAGCGCCAAGTCTCGCTCGACATGATCAACCGCGTGCTGCTGCAGAACCAGGATGCCAAGGCCGCGCTCGCCGAGGCCGCCAAGGCCGAGCAGGGCATCCTCGACCGCTTCTACAAGAAGTGAGAGCCCGCGCGTGAACCACGCCGTCATCCCGGCCGCAGCGCAGCGGAGCGCCGGGATCCATCATAGTGCTCCGACGCTCGACGATGGATCCCGGATCGGCGCGGCTTCGCCGCTTGTCCGGGATGACGCGACGGTTCCCGCGCACGCTTCGGAATGGTCACGATGAGCTTGTCTCAGAAAGCCGCCGATTCCGGCGCCCGCCCCTCTTCGGGCCTCGGCATGCGCCAGAAGCAGGTCCTCTGGGCCTGGTCCTTCCTGGCCGTGCCGGTGCTGTTCTATGCGGTGGTGCGCTTCTATCCGACGCTTGAAGCGTTCTGGATCGCGACCACCAACTGGAACCTGCTGACCAAGCCCTCCTTCATCGGGCTCGCCAATTTCAAGCGGCTGATGGCCGATCCCGTCTTCTGGCAGGTCTTCCGCAACACCGCGCTCTACCTGCTGCTGGGCACGCCGATCAGCCTGCTGCTCGCCTTCACCATCGCCTATCACCTCGACCGCGTGCGCTTCCTGCACGGCTTCATCCGGGCGCTGTACTTCCTGCCCTTCCTGACGACCGCGGCGGCGATGGCCTGGGTCTGGCGCTGGTTCTACCAGCCGGTGCCGATCGGCCTGTTCAACAACCTGCTCGCCGGGCTCGGCATCGCCCAGCAGCCCTTCTTGCGCTCGACCACGCAATCGCTGCCGGCCGTGCTGGCACCCGCGATCTGGGCGGGGCTCGGCTTCCAGGTCGTGATCTTCATGGCCGGCCTGCGCGCGATCCCGACGACCTATTACGAGGCCGCCCGCATCGACGGCGTCTCGAACGGAACGATCCTGCGGCGCATCACCCTGCCGCTGCTCAAGCCGACAATCGTCTTCCTCGTCGTCTTCTCCTCGATCGGGTTCCTGCGCATCTTCGATCAGGTCTACAACATGACCAGCCAAACGAGCAGCGACCCCGGCGGGCCCCTCAACGCCACCAAGCCGCTCGTGCTGATGATCTATCAGACGGCCTTCTCCTCCTTCGACATGGGCTATGCCGCGGCCCAGACCGTCGTGCTCTTCCTCGTGCTGCTCGTGGTCTCGCTGCTGCAGCTTCGGCTGCTGAAAGACCGCTGATGAGCGCCGCCGCCTCCCCCTTGGCCCTGCGCATCGAGCCCGGCCGCCTCCTCACCTGGCTCCTGCTTTTCGGCGGCGGCCTGCTGATGGTGACGCCGCTCGCCTTCATGTTCGCGACCTCGCTGAAGGATTCCTCCGAGATCTACGATCTCGCCTTCTTCCCGGCCCATCCGACGCTCCAAAACTATGTCACCGTGCTCTCGGACGGCCGCTTCCTGCGCTGGTTCGCCAATTCCTTCGGCATCGCGGTCGCGGTGACGCTCTCGAACGTCTTCTTCGACAGCCTCGTCGGCTACACCCTCGCGAAGTTCCAGTTCCGGGGCCGCTATCTCGTCTTCATCGCCATCCTCTCGACCTTGATGATCCCGACCGAGATGCTGGTCATCCCCTGGTACGTCATGGCCAAGAACTTCGGCTGGCTCGACAGCTACTGGGGCATCATGTTCCCGGGCATGATGACGGCCTTCGGCACCTTCCTGATGAAGCAGTTCTTCGAGACCGTGCCGAACGACTTCCTCGAAGCCGCCCGCATCGACGGCCTCAACGAATTTGCGATCTTCTGGCGCATCGCCATGCCGCTGGTGACGCCGGCGCTGTCGGCGCTGGCGATCTTCACCTTCCTCAGCAATTGGACCGCCTTCATCTGGCCGCTGATCGTGACGACCTCCAAGGAACTCTACACCTTGCCGGTCGGCCTCACGAGCTTCGCGGTGGAATCGCAGGTCCAGTGGGAGCTGATCATGACGGGCGCGGCGCTTGCCACCCTGCCGACGCTGACCGTCTTCCTGCTGCTCCAGCGCTATATCGTGCGCGGCGTGGTCCTCGCCGGTCTCAAGGGCTGATTGCCATGACGAAAACCGATCCACGGGCGAGCGACACGTCCGTCTTCCCCGATCCCGTCTACAAGGAAATGGTGCTGCGCCCGCTCTTCGACGGCGCGAAGACGCATCACGTCCAGAGCTTCCGCGCCATCGACCGTGCGCATCTCGTCATGCTGGCTGAGACCGGCATCCTGCCACGCGCCACGGCCGGCCGCATCGCCCGCGCGCTCGACGCGATCGATGCCGAGATCGACCCGGCCAAGCTGAGCTATGACGGCACGGTCGAGGATTATTTCTTCCTGATCGAGGCCGAGCTGAAGAAGCGTCTCCCGGCCGACGATGCCGGGCGCCTCCATACCGGTCGCTCGCGCAACGATATCGACCACACCCTGTTCAAGCTCGCCCTCAAGCCGCGGCTCGACCATATGGCCGGCCTGCTGCGCGCCCTGATCACCGCGACGCTCGATCTCGCCGAGCGCGAGAAGGCGACGCTGATCGTCGCCTATACCCATGGCCAGCCGGCCCAGCCGACCACCCTCGGCCATTACCTCTCCGCCGCGATCGAAGTGATGCTGCGTGACCATGAGCGACTGGTGCAGGCGCGCGCCTTGCTCGATCTCTCGCCGATGGGCGCGGCCGCGATCACCACCTCGGGCTTCCCGCTCGATCGCGCCCGCGTCGCGCATCTGCTCGGCTTTTCGGCCCCGCTGCAGAACTCCTATGGCTGCATCGCCGCAATCGACTACCTGACCGCGACCTATAGCGCGGTCGAGCTCGTCTTCCTGCATCTCGGCCGCCTGATCCAGGATTTGCAGGTCTGGACCGCCTTCGAGGTCGGCCAGCTCTACGTGCCCAATGCTTTCGTGCAGATCTCCTCGATCATGCCGCAGAAGCGCAATCCCGTGCCGATCGAGCATCTGCGCCACCTGGCATCGCAGACCGTGGCGCGCGCCCGGATGGTCCGAGACATCGTCCACAACACGCCCTTCACCGACATGAACGATGCCGAGGGCGAAACCAACGAGGCCGGCTACCAGGCCTTCGCCACCGGCGAGCGCGTGCTCGGCCTCCTCGCCGTGCTGCTGCCGGCGCTACAGGTCGACGGGCGGCGCGTCGCCGAGAACATCCGCCGCTCCTGCATCACCATCACCGAGCTTGCCGATACGCTGGTGCGGTCGGAAGGCCTGTCCTTCCGCACCGCCCATGAGATCGCCGCCGATGTCGCGCGCGCCGTGGTCGCGGCCGATGGCGACCTGCCGCGCGACGGCTATGCCCCCTTCCGCAAGGCCTTCCGCGAGCATGCCGGCCGCGAGCCGGCGTTGACCGAAGCCGCCTTCGCCGAGGCCGTCTCGCCCGAACATTTCGTCGCGGTGCGCGAGCGCTTCGGCGGGCCGGGGCCGCAGGCGCTGGCCGCCGCCTTTGCGGGTTATCGCGGCGTGCTGGTGGCTGCCGGCCTCGCTGCGACTGCAACCGCCGCACGCGAGGCTTCCGCGCGCCATGAACTCGACGCCGCCTTCGCGGATCTGATGGGAGCAGCCTGATGGCGGGTATCGAGCTTCAGGGGCTGGTCAAGCGCTACGGCAAGACGCAGGTCGTTCACGGCATCGACCTTGCCATTGAGGACGGCGAATTCGTCGTCTTCGTCGGCCCGTCCGGCTGCGGCAAGTCGACCACCCTGCGCATGATCGCCGGTCTTGAGGAGATCGACGGCGGCACCATCACCATCGGCGAGCGGCCCGTGAACCGGCTGGAGCCGAAGGAGCGGAACATCGCCATGGTGTTCCAGAACTACGCGATCTACCCGCATATGAGCGTCGCCGAGAATATCGGCTTCGGCCTCTATACGGCCAAGCTCGACAAGGCCGAGAAGCGCCGCCGCATCGAGGAGACCGCGCGCATCCTTGGCCTCGAACCGCTGCTGGAGCGCAAGCCCTCGGCATTGTCGGGCGGCCAGCGCCAGCGCGTCGCCATCGGCCGCGCCATGGTGCGCGACCCCTCGGCCTTCCTCTTCGACGAGCCGCTCTCCAATCTCGACGCCCAGTTGCGTGCGCAGATGCGCCTGGAGATCAAGCGCCTGCACCAGCGGCTCGGCCGCACCATCGTCTTCGTCACCCATGATCAGGTCGAGGCGATGACGCTGGCCGACCGGATCGTGGTGATGCGCGACGGCCGAATCCTCCAGGTCGGTGCGCCGATGGAGCTCTACGAGAAACCGGCCGATGTCTTCACCGCCCGCTTCATCGGCTCGCCGACGATGAACATCCTGCCGGCCAGGACGACCACCGCCGATGGCAAGCCGAAGCTGGAGTTGGCCGGCAACGCCATCGCTCTGCCGTCCCGCCCCACGCCGCTCCCCGCCGAGGTGCTGGTCGGCGTCCGCCCGCAGGAACTGCGCGTGCTCGCCTCCGACGAAAGCGCCGATCTCGTGCTCACCGGCAAGGTCGCCGTGGTCGAGCCGCTGGGGTCCGAGACCTTCGTCCATGTCGAGCATGGCGACGGCCTTATCCTCGCCTCTGCCTCGGCCAAGGCGCCGCCGGTCGTTGGCCACGAAGTCCGGCTCGGCGCCGGCATCGATTCCTTGCGCCTGTTCGACGCGGCAACCGAGCGCGCCCTATGAGCGTCGGCCGCGACCTCGTCCTCAGCATCGGCCGGCTCTACTGCGACATCGTCTTCCGCGGGCTCGACGCAATGCCGCGTCTCGGCGAGGAGCGCTTCGCCGATAGCGTGGCGATCGTGCCCGGCGGTGGCGGCTTCATCACGGCCGCCCATCTCGCCGCGCTCGGAACACGCGCGGGCCTGCTCGCCCGCCTCGGCACGGACCCGCTCTCCGGCACGCTGGCGCCCGCGCTGGCGGAAAGCGGCGTCGATCTGCGCTGGCTCGAACGCACGCCCGAGGCCGGCCCGCAGCCGACCGTCGTGATGGTTCAGGACGGCGAGCGCGCCTTCCTGTCGCGACGTGCCGGCAGCGCCCGCCCGGCGACGCTGGACGTAGCCCTCGCAGACCCGGCCGCGCGCCATCTCCACATCGCCGAATTCGCCACGCTCGCCGAGATCCCCGACCTGATCGACCGGGCGAAGCATGCCGGCCTCACCGTCTCGCTCGATCCGAGCTGGGATGATGACTGGATCCGCCGGCCCGACCTGATCGCGCGCGCCGCCGGCGCCGATATCTTCCTGCCCAACGCGGCCGAGGCGCGCGTCATCACCGCTTGCGATGACCTCGACAAGGCCGGCCGCCGCCTTGCCGAGCATTTCCCGATCGTCGTCATCAAGGACGGCGGCAACGGCGCGCGACTGTTCCAGCGCCACGACGCCATCACCCTGCCCGCGCCCGAGGGCGGACCGGTTCTCGACACGACGGGAGCAGGCGACGCCTTCAATGCCGGTTTCCTCGTTGCCTGGCTCGCCGAGGCCTCCCGCGAACAGGCCTTGGCGGAGGGCATCGCCTGCGGCACGCTGTCAGTGCGTTCGGTTGGCGGAGCCGGGATGCGGCTCGACCGTGCCGATGTCGATGCCATGAGCCAGAACCTGCTGCACAGCGATGACCGGATCGATGCCTGAAGCCCTTCTCACCCGCGAGGCGGCCGAGGCGGCCGAGGTCGCTGCGCGCCAGATTTCGACCAATGCCGACGCCATGGCGCAGCTGGGCGAGCAGCTCCGGCGGCGCAAGCCTGCCTTCATCGCGACCTGCGCGCGCGGCTCCTCCGACCACGCCATGACCTATGGCAAATACCTGCTGGAGCGCACGCTCGGCTTGCCCGTCGCCTCGCTCGGCCCCAGCCTCGCCTCGGTCTATGGCGAGGAGCTCGATCTCTCGGGCGCCGTCTTCATCGCAGCCTCGCAGTCCGGCCGCAGCCCGGACGCGCTGCAACTGACCGAGACCGCCAGGCGCGGCGGCGCGCTGACGGTCGGCCTGATCAACGACATGGACTCGCCGCTTGCCGCATTGGTCGATGTCGCCCTGCCACTTGCCGCCGGCCCCGAGACCAGCGTCGCCGCGACCAAGAGCTTCCTCGCCACCGGCATCGCGCTGCTCCATCTCGCCGCCGCCTGGAGTTGCGACCGAGGCCTTGCGGACACGCTGGTGAGATCCCCCGAGTTGCTCCGGCAGGCCGGGCTCTGCGACTGGTCACCCTTCTTCCGGCGCCTCGAGAACGCGACGAGCCTCTATGTCATCGGCCGCGGGCTCGGGCTCGGCATCGCCCAGGAGATGGCGCTGAAGTTCAAGGAAACCTGTCGCATCCATGCCGAGGCCTTCAGTGCCGCCGAGGTGCTGCACGGCCCGCTGGCGCTGGTCGGGCCGGGGTTCCCGGCACTGGTCCTCGACCCCGCAGACGAAGGCAGCGAGAGCACGCTTTCGATCGCCCGCACCTTCGCCGGGCTGGGCGCCGATATCGCCTATGCCGGCTCCGATGTCGTGCCGGGCATCGCCCTGCCCGTACCGGCAGAGAGCCCGGCCGCGCTGATGCCGCTGCTGCAGGCGCGCGCCTTCTACGGCGGCATCGCCGCGCTCGCGGCCGCGCGTGGACTCGATCCCGACCGCCCGCCGCATCTACGCAAGGTCACGCAGACACTCTAAAACGCCGCACCGCTCTCCCGTCCGAAGCAGAGCGCGCCCGGCGTCTGCATGACTTCCGCTGGGCATCCGCCGGCGCTAGGTTTCGTCCGGATCCGCCGCCCGGAAGGAATGCCCCCGATGTACCAGGGCCTTGATCCGAATATCGATGTCCGCCTGCTGCGGGCGACCTATCTCCTGCTGAAGGAGAAGAATGTCTCGCGGGTGGCGGCCCTGCTCGGCCACAGCCAGCCTGCGGTCAGCCTCAGCCTCAAGCGGTCGCGCGCCGTGTTCAGCGACCCGCTCCTCGTCCGCTCCGGCCAGCGCTGGGTCACGACCGAGCGCGGACGTGAGATCCAGGTTCTGCTCGAAGCCGTCCTCGGGCAGCTCACCGAGGCCACGGAATCCGGTCGGGATTTCGATCCCACGACCGCGGAATTGCGGCTGCGCGTCGCCACCATGAACAGCTTCGGCGCCTTCCTGATCCCGGCGGTGGTGGCGAGCATGCGCCGCGAGGCGCCCGGCATCTGCGTCGACTTCTACGCCCCGACCGAACGTACCGATCTCGCCGGCGAGCTCGGCGAGCGGACCGACCTCGTCATCGGCAGCTGGCTCGCCCCGCCCGGCAATCTGCGTTCCAGCACGCTGCTCCATTGCGGCATCGCCTGCGTGATGCGGAAGGACCATCCGCTCGCCGGCCTGTCCCGGATCGATCTCGACGAATACATGAAACACGACCACGTCTCGCCGACACCGATCGCCAATGCGGCGTATAGCCCGATCGACGCGCCGCTGGCGCGACTGGGCCTGCGCCGGCGCGTCGGCGTCACCGTGCCCGAATACGCCCAGATCCCGCAGTTGCTGCGCCGGACCGATCTCGTCTTCAGCACCGCCAAGCCCTATGCCGACTATATCGCCGAGACGGCCGGCTTCGGCGAACTGACGGTCGTGCCCGCGCCGCGCGAGTTCGGTGAGATGCAGCTCTACATGCAGTGGCACGAGCGCGCCCATGCCAGCCGGCCGAACCAGTGGCTGCGCAACCTGATCCGCCAGGAGGCGAAGCGCTTCGACCACGCCCTGAACGACCTCGCTCACGAGCCGCCGCGCCGCGAAGCGATGCCCGCAGGATAAGCCTGGCGATATACCGATCATAATCCGCCATAAGCTTCCTGTTGTGCCGGCTACGCTCCATAGTGCCGCCGATCTGGATATCCAGGCGGCCACGGACGGGGCGGGACCATGCCGAGCCAACTGCTGATCGAAACCGGCCGCGGCGAGGCAGGGCGATGACGGCCGATCCCGGCTATCTCACCCTCGACTCCCTCAGCGCCAGCTATGGCGGCGCGCTCGCAGTCGACCGGCTCTCGCTGGAGATCGGCAAAGGCGAATTGCTCTCCCTCCTCGGCCCCTCCGGCTGCGGCAAATCGACGACGCTGCGCATGATCGCCGGTTTCGTGCCGACGACAGGCGGCCGCGTGCTGCTCGCCGGGCGCGACATTACCCATCGCAAGCCCTACCAGCGCAATATCGGCGTGGTCTTCCAGTCCTATGCGTTGTTCCCGCACCTGACAGTGCTCGACAATATCGGCTTCGGCCTGCGCATGCGGCGCCTGCCGAAGCAGGTCTGGCGCGAACGGGCGCGGGCCGCGATGGAGACGGTGGGGCTCGGTGGCTACGCCGAGCGCTATCCGTCCCAGCTCTCAGGCGGCCAGCAGCAGCGTGTCACGCTCGCCCGTGCCCTCGTGGTCGAGCCTGAGGTGCTGCTGCTCGACGAGCCTCTTTCCAATCTCGACGCCAATCTGCGTGCCGACATGCGCAACGAGATCCGCTCGCTGCAGCAGCGCCTGGGCATCACCACCATCTTCGTCACCCATGACCAGCAGGAGGCGCTGGCCATGTCGGACCGCGTCGCGGTGATGGAAAAGGGCGTCATCCGCGAGCTCGGCACGCCGCGCCAGCTCTGCGACGCGCCGACCTCGGAATTCTCCGCCAGCTTCCTCGGCGCCCGGACGGTGATCGCGGGCAGCACGAAGAACGGCCTGTTCCATGCGCCGGGGCTGACCTGCGAGCTTGCGCCGAACGGCGTCGGGCGCCTCGTCCTGCGCGCTTCGCGCCTGCGCCTCTCGGACAAGCCGCAGGGACCCTTGCGCGTCTCCGGCACGATCGCCTCGGTCGCCTATCTCGGCGAGAGCTTCGAGGTCGATCTCGCCAGCGAGGCCGGCATCATCCGCCTGATCCTGCCTTCCGATATCCCGCCCCCGCCCGTGGGTGCTCCCGGCAGCGTCATCGCGCTGCCCGGCGGCGCCACCTTCATCTGACAGGAGTGCCAGCCGTGACGCCTTCCCGCAGGACCTTCAACAAGCTGGTGCTCGGCGCCGGCCTCACCGCGCCCGTGCATTTCATCACGCCCGTCCGCGCCCAGCCCAAGAAGGGCGACGAACTCGTCGTCGGCATCTGGGGCGGCGCGCAGGAGCGCATCGTGCGCGAGCATGTCGAGAAGCCGCTCGTCGAAAAATATGGCTGCAAGGTCAGCTATGTCCTCGGCAACACGCTGGAGCGCCGCGCCCGCGCCTATGCCGAGCGCGGCCGGCCGAGCTTCGACGTCATCTATCTCAACATCTACGAGAGCCGCGAGGCCCTGCAGGCCAAGGTCACGCAGGCGCCGACCAAGGCCGTGCCGCAATACGAACACCTCTACGAACCCGCCAAGATCGGCGGCTACGGCATCGCCTTCAACCCCTGCACGATCGTCTATGACGGCCGCAAGGCGAAGAAGCCGGTGACCTCCTGGAAGGACATCTGGAACGACGAGTGGAAAGGCCGCGTGAGCTGGCCCGAAGGTCTCGGCACCGAAGGCATCGCCGCGCTGATGATGACGGCGCGCACCTTCGGCGGCACCGAGAAGGATTTCGACATGGTGATCCAGAAGGTGAAGCAGCTGAAGCCCTTCGCCGCGATCCATTCGAGCCAGGTCCAGCTCTACGACATGTTCGACCAGGGCATCTGCGACATCGGCGTGGAGTTCGCCTCCTTCACCCGCAAATACGCCGAGACCAAGAACCCGAACATCGTCATCGCCGACCCCGTCGAGGGCCAGGCCATCTCGATGAATGTCGGCTGCATCACCGAAGGCACCCGCAATCAGGTCCTGGCCGAAGAGTGGATCAACCTCCACCTGTCCGAACCCTGCATGCTCGCCTTCGCCCGCGAGATCTACTACTCGCCGACCGTGCGCAACATCACCATTCCCGCCGATCTCAAGGGCAAGGTGCTGGCCGGCGACGACATCGCCAAGATGGTCGATTTCGACTGGGCCTATATCAACGCCAATCGTGCGGCCTGGCAGCGCAAGATCGACCGCGAGATCGCCGGATGACCGACTGGAAAGGACCGGCGCTCTCCGCGCCGGTCACGCTCTGGTTGCTGCTCGCCTTCGCCGCCCCGCTGGCGGTGGTGATCCTGCTCTCGCTCCAGGCGGGCGGCGACCCGTTCGCATCGCTGATCCAGCCGCTGTCGCTGGCGCAATTCGCCGAGATCGCCGGGGACAGCTTCTATTTCCAGGTCCTCAACGAAACCATCCTGATCGGCCTCGCCACCACGGCGATCTCGGCCGTGCTCGGCTATCCCCTCGCCTATTGGCTGGCGCGGATGCCCGTGCAGTGGCGCGCGCTCGCCTTCGCGGTGATCCTGATCCCGCTCCTGACCAATGTCGTGGTGCGCTCGCTCGGCGTCATGCTGCTGCTCTCGCCGGACGGTCTGATCAACAGCGTGCTCCGGCTCGTCGGCCTGCCCACCGCCAACCGCATGCTCTTCACCCATGGCGCGGTCGTCGTCGGGCTGGCGCAGGTCTTCATGCCCTTCATGGTGATCGCGCTCTACGACACCATGCAGAGCACCTCGCCGCGCGTCCACGAAGCCGCCGAGAGCCTGGGCGCCGGCCCGGCCGTGCGCTTCCTCACCGTCGACCTGCCGCTCTCCCTGCCCGGCCTGCGCTCGGGCACCGTCATCGTCTTCCTGATGTCGGCCACGGCTTATGTCTCGGCGACGCTGCTCGGCGGCAAGAAGGTCATGACCATCGGCATGCTGGTGATGCAGGAAGCGGTCGCCAATCTCAACGCCCCGCTCGCCTCGGCGCTCGCCATTGTCGTGACCCTCGCCGGCCTGATCTTCGCCGGGCTCAGCACCTGGGGACTGAACCGGGCGATGCCCTGGCGCGCCGGCAAGCCGGGCGAGCCACTCTCCCTGCCCGGCTGGTGTGTTGCACTCGCCGAGGCGCTCGGTCCCACCCTGTCGCGCCTGCTGCTGGCCGCGAGCATCGGCCTTTTGCTACTGCCGCTCGGCCTCGTCGTCGTCCAGAGCGTCAACGACGTGCCTCTGGCGACCGCGGCCGGCTTCCGCGGCTTCACCTGGAAATGGTACGAGCAGGTCCTGTTCGGCGGCTCCTATACCGCCTCCTTCCTGGTCTCGCTCCAGCTCGCCGTAGTCTCGGTGCTGGTCGCGCTGGTATTGGCGACACCGGCCGCCTTCGCGCTCGCCCGTTATCCCTTCGCGGGACGCGGGGCACTGCTCGCCTTCTGGCTCCTGCCGCTGTCCCTGCCGCAGATCGTCATCGGCGTCGGCATGCTCAAGCTGCTGCAGGTCTATGTCGCGATCCCGGCCTTCCTCGGCCTCGTCGGTATCCATGTCGTCATCGTCCTGCCCTTCGTCATCGCGCTGCTGACCACCTCTGTGCAGGCGCTCGACCGGGCGCAGGAGGAGGCGGCGGACAGCCTCGGCGCCGGCCCGGTCCGGCGCTTCCTGCTGGTCACGCTGCCGGCGCTGGCGCCCGGCCTGTTCGCGGCCGGCGTCATCGGCTTCCTGATGAGCTTCGGCGAGGTCACCGTGACGAGCTTCCTGACCACGGCGCGCATGACCACGCTGCCGGTCCGGATCTACTCGGAAGCGACCACGCTCGAACCGACCGCCCATGCCATCTCGGCCCTGCTGATCGCCGCGACCGTCGCGACGCTCTGGCTGGTCGGGCGCGTGGTGCGGCTCGACAAACTCTATGCCCGCTGAGGAGAAAACCGTGAAACGCTACTGGTCCGACTATACCAGCGAGGCCTTCTCGCGACTCGACCACGGCAAGCTGATCGCCGTCCTGCCGGTCGGCGCCACCGAGCAGCACGGCCCGCATCTGCCGCTCTCGGTCGATGCGGCCGTTGTCGGCGGCGTCGTCGAGCGCCTCGCCCGCAAGCTGCCGGAGGAAAGCCCCGTGCTGTTCCTGCCGCGCCAGTCGATCGGCAAGAGCAACGAGCATGCGCGCTATCCGGGCACGCTGACCCATTCGGCCGCGACGCTGATCGCGATGTGGTGCGAGATCGGCGCCTGCGTCGCCGCATCGGGCGTGCGCAAGATGGTGCTGCTCAACAGCCATGGCGGCAATATCAGCACGATGGACATCGTCGCGCGCGAATTGCGCGTTCGGCACGACATGCTGGTCTTCAGCGTGAGCTGGTTCGGCCTCGGCATGCCCGAGGGGCTCTACTCCGACCATGAACTGCGCCACGGCATCCATGCCGGCGACATGGAAACTTCCGTCATGCTGGCGCTGGACGCACCCAACGTCGTCATGGACAAGGCGCGGGATTTCCACCCGGCCAACGCGGATTGGCAAGACCGGTTCCGCCATATCGCACTCGGCGGCGGCGCCAAGCCCGGCTGGCAGGCGCAGGATCTCAACGCCGCCGGCGCCTGCGGCGATGCCACCCTCGCGACCGCCGCGAAGGGCGAGGCGACACTGGACTTCGCCGTCGACCGGCTGGTCGAGCTCTTCGCCGAGATCGAGCGCTTTCCGCTCGCCTCGCTCAATACCCGGCCTGCATGGTAACAAGCCGCCCGATATGCCTCCGGATCACCAGCTCATGAAACAGCCGCTCACGCCCGCTTCGCTCGCCCCGCCCTTCGGGCAGTATTCCCATGGCATGAAGGCGGCCGCGCAGGGCGTTCTCGTCACCTCCGGCCAGCTCGGCGTGGCCGCTGATGGCAGCGTTCCCGACGATGCCGGCGAGCAGGCCCGCATCTGCTTCGAGAGCATCGCCGCGATCCTGCGCGAGGGCGGCCTGTCGCTGGCGAATGTCGTGCGCCTCAACGCCTTCGTCACCGACCGTAAGCATATGCCGGCCTATATGAAGGCGCGCGACGAGGCGCTGGCCGATTACCCGGTCAAGCCGGCCTCGACGCTGGTGATCGTCTCCGGGTTCAGCCGGCCGGAATTCGTGGTCGAGGTCGAGGCGACGGCCGTCTACTGAGCCGGCCGCGCTTTCAGAAGCCTTCGACAAAAGCGCGGGTCATCCCGGACGCAGCGAAGCGGAGATCCGGGATCCATGCCTGAACGCTGATTGACAAGGTTCCGGAATGGGTCCCGGGTCAAGCCCGGGACGACCGCGTGGTTCCGAGATAAACCACCACGTTTCCGGGTCTCCGTATGCTCAGTGAGCGCCCGCCTTGACGAAATTGGCGAGTTCCGGCGTCTGCGGATTGGCGAAGAGCTCCTTCGACGGCCCGCTCTCCCAGATCAGCCCCTGGTGCATGAAGACGGTGGTGTCCGCCACGGTGCGCGCGAAATTCATCTCGTGCGTCACCAGCAGCATGGTCATGCCGCCCTTGGCGAGCTTCTCCATCACCAGCAGCACCTCGCCGGTCAGCTCCGGGTCGAGCGCCGATGTGACCTCGTCGAACAGCATCACCTTGGGCTGCATGGCGAGCGAGCGGGCGATGGCGACGCGCTGCTGCTGGCCGCCGGAAAGGTTGTCGGGATAGCTGTCGAACTTGTCGGAGAGGCCGACCTGCGCCAGCACCTCCTTGGCCAGCGCCATGGCCTGCGCCTGCGGCACGTTCTTGGTGATGCGCGGCGAGAGCATGATGTTCTGCCCCACCGTCAGATGCGGGAACAGGTTGTAGCTCTGGAAGACGATGCCGACATCCTTGCGCAATTCGCGCAGCTTCCTCGGGTCCTGGGTCATGTCGTGGCCGGCAACCACGATCTTGCCGGACTGGAAGGTCTCGAGCCCGTTGATACAGCGCAGGAGCGTCGACTTGCCCGAGCCGGAGCGGCCGATGATCGCGACAACCTGGCCCGCATCGACGCTGAGCGAGACGCCTTTCAGCACCTCGAGCCGGCCGTAGCTCTTGTGGATGTCTTCAATGAGAACGGCTGGCATTCATCACCTTTTCGAGATGGCGGCTGAGCCGGGACAGCGGGAAACAGATCGCGAAATAGATCACCGCCACCAGCGAGAAGACCTGGAAGGCCTGGAAGGTCGCGTTGTTGACGAGCTGCCCGGCGCGCGAGAGCTCGACGAAGCCGACGACCGAGACGATCGAGGTGTTCTTCACGAGCTGGACGAGGAAGCCGACCGTCGGCGGCAGCGAGATGCGGATCGCCTGCGGCAGAATGACATAGCGGTAGGTCTGCGCCGGCGAATGCGCGAGCGAGGCCGAGGCCTCCCATTGCTGGTAGGGCACGGATTCGATCGAGCCGCGCCAGATCTCGGCGAGATAGGCCGAGACATAGACCGCGAGCGAGGCCGAGGCAGCGAAGAAAGGCGGCAATTCGATGCCGATGATCGACAGCCCGTAATAGCTCATGAACAGCACCATGAGCACCGGGATCGACTGGATCACCAGGATGTAGCCAGCGGCAAAGTTGCGGACCAGTTTGATCCGCGAGAGGCGCATGATCGCGAAGGCGCCGCCGATCAGGCTGCCGATGGCGAAGGAGATCGCGGTCAGCAGCAGCGTCCAGCCGGCCGCACGGAAGATGAACATGGCCTCTGGCCAACCGAAGGTCTGCATCAGGCGGCCTCCGCCTTGGCGTCGAGGCGGGACAGGCCCGAGACCTGCGGGAAGAGCTTGCGGCCCAGCCAGAGCAGGAAGACCTTCAGCGACAGCGCCATCACCAGATAGACCACGGTGACGATGATATAGGTCTCGAACGAGCGGAAGGTGCGCTGCTCGACGATCGCCGCCGCGCCGGACAGTTCCTGCACCGAGATGAAGGAACAGATGCTGGAGGCCAGCATCATCAGCACGAACTGGCTCGACAAGGCTGGCCAGACGCGGGCGAAGGCGGGCTGCAGCACGACATACTGGAAGACCTGGCGCCGCGTCATCGCCAGCGACACGCCGGCCTCGAACTGCGACTTGTGGATCGATTCCACGCCGGCGCGGATGATCTCGGTCGAGTAGGCCCCGAGATTCAGCGTCATGGTCAGCAGCGCCGCCTCGACGCCGGACATCCGGATGCCGAGCAGCGGCAGGCCGAAGAAGATCATGAAGAGCTGGATCAGGAAGGGCGTGTTGCGCATCAGCTCGACATAGGCGTCGACGACGATGCCGGCCCAGCGCCCGGCCAGGGTCCGCAGCGCCACGAGCAGGACCGCGAGCGTGCAGCCGAGCACGATGGCGCTGGCCGAAAGCACGATCGTCAGCCAGATCCCCTTCAGGATCAGGTCGGATTCGGCGAGGACGGGATCGAACTGCAAGGAGACTTCCTCCTCAGGTCAGGCACGCGCAGGGCCCTGGGCAGCCGCCGGACAGAGCCGGCGGCCGGATTGAGACCGCCGGCACGGAGCGAGGACGCCCGTGCCGGCCGGACGCGTCGGATCAGAACGTGGGGAGCTGCGGCAGCGGCCCACCGACCCACTTCTCGGAGACGGCGTTCAATTCGCCGTTCTGCTTGATGTAGTAGATCACGTTGTTCAGCCACTGCTTCAGCTCGTAGGCGTCCTTGCGGACGGTCATCGAGTTCGGCTGCATGCCGAAGAAGAACTTGACCTCGGTCTCGGTCTCGCCGCGTGCCTTGATGGCGGCGTTGGCCTGGGCGTCGGGGCCGGCGATGGCCTCGACCTGGCCGGAGAAGAGCGCCTGCATCGTGGTCGAATCGTCCTCGAAGCGCAGGATGGTGAGGTTCAGCTCCTTCTCGCGGTTGACGAATTCGCGCTCGACGCTGGAGCCGCGATTGACGCCGACCTTCTTGCCCTTGAGATCGGCCCAATCCTTGATTGCCGTGCCCTTCTTGGCATAGATGCCCATCTGGAAGGCGCTGTAGGGGATCGTGAACATCACTGCCTTGGCGCGTTCCGGGGTCGGCGCCAGCGTCGCGACCAGGAAGTCGACCTTGTTGGCTTCGAGCGCCGGAATGCGCGACGGCGGCGTCAGCTGCACGACCTCGACCGGCAGGCCGATATACTTGCCGACGAGCGCGGCGACGTCGGCATCGTAGCCGATGGCGTTGCCGGTCGAGTCGACCGAGCCATAAGGCGGAGCGCCGATCAGCACGCCGATGCGGACCTTCCCGCGCTTGGTGATGTCGGCCATCGTCTGGGCCGAGGCCTGGCTGGCGGCGAGCACGCCGGCGCCGAGCGCGAGGGCCAGGCCGGCAATCTTGAGATGCTTGAGCAAGTTCACGTGATGTCTCCTCTGCTGCGGCGACGCCGCTTGTCTTGGCCCGGCTTCTGTTGGCCGGTTGCGGAAGAAATCCGGGTCAGGCGCTGGCGCGCACGACGTTGGCGAGCGGCTCGCCTGCGAAGCGACGCCTGATGTTGTCGGCGATGACCCCCTGCCGGCGGCTGATGGTGCCGCTCGTCCACCCGGACATATGCGGCGTCATTAAAACGTTTGAAAGCTCGTGGAAAGGCAGATTTGCAGGCAGCGGCGTGCTGTCCCCAGCCGTGGGGTAGCGATACCAAGTATCGATGATCGCCCCGCCGATCCGGCCGGCCCTCAGGGCATCGAACAGCGCCTGCTCGTCGATGGTCGGGCCGCGCCCGACATTGATCACGACGGCACCCGGTCTCATCGCGGCGAAGGCGGCGGCGCCGACGATCCCCCTGGTCTGGTCGGTGAACGGCACGGAGACGACGACGACATCGACAGAACCGCAGAACTCTTCCAGCGCATCGAGCGTGAAGGCGCGGTCGACCAGCGGCGAAGCCGGCACGATGCTGCGATTGGCGACATGGATCTTCATCTCAAAGGCCTTGGCCCGCGCCGCGATCGCCTTGCCGATATGCCCGAAGCCGAGCAGGCCGATGGTCTGGCCCGCGATCTCGCCATGGACGCGCTCCGGCGCCCCGGCCCAATAGGCCCAATCGCCCTGCCGCAAGCGCCGGTCGGCATCCGCCAGCGGGATGCTGCGCGCCAGCAGGGCCGCCATCACATATTCCGCGATCGCCTGTTCATGGCCGAAGCAGTTGCAGACTGCGGCCGAGGCCGGCAGCGCGCCGAGATCGACCATGTCGTAGCCGGCGCCCGGCACATGGAACAGCTTGAGCCCGGCGGGCTGCGGCAGATTGACATCGAACTTCACGCCGACGATGACCTCGGCCTCGGCATAGGCCCTCTGGTCGCCCCCCGCTTCGAGATGGTCAGGCAGCAGCCGGATATCGGCCTTGTCGCCAACCAGCTCGTCAAAGCCGTGGCTGAAGGAAGCGGCGTTCTCGCCGTGGAAGACAATGCGCATGGTCCGATAATTCCTTCCGTCAGGTCTTCAGCAGCGGCTCGACCGCGCAATCCAGCAGGGATGGATCGATCGCCGCTTCCATCTCGTCGAACATGCCGTCCACGAAACCGATCAGCGCATCCGAGGCCGCGACAGCCTCATCCGCCCGGCGCGCCGCGATGGCGTTCAGCACCGCGATGTGGTGGTCGATCGAGACGGTGAGGCTGACCCGCTGCGGCATCGCGCTGTGATAGATGAAGCCAATGCGCCGAAAGATCGTATGCAGCGGGCGCAGCGTGTGCTGGAGGAAAGGCTCCGCGGCGGCTGCCAGCACCGTCTCGTCGATCCGTCGATCCAGCGTGTTGAACTCCGCCAGGCTCAAGTTGTCGCGGCGCTCGCGCAGCAGGCGCTCGATATGCAAGAACTGGTTGCGATGGGAGGGGCCGGCTCTCTCGGCCGCAAGCCCGATGACGAAACGCTCGAGGTCGCGACGCAGCCGCAGCAGCACACGTTCCCGCGCCAAGTCGATCGGCGCGATCTGGAGGCCATGGCGCGGGCGGACGACGATCAACGTATCCGCAGCCAACCGGTTCACGGCGTGATGAACCGGCGTGCGGCCATAGCCGGTCATGTCCTGCAGATCCTGAAGCGACAGGAAGCGGCCCGGCGGCAGCTCGCAGGTGACCAGCATCGCCTCGATCCGCTCATAGGCGAGCTCGAACAGGTTGACGCGATTGCGCCGCTTGGGCGCACTCGCCTCTTCTGCCTCGGCCTGTCGGGGCTGGACCGCAGCATGCGCCATTCCCGGTTTCCTCCATGAGAGCGCTCTTGATCGGCGCCTGTTGGGAGGAAGCGTAGACATGTTGTGAAATTTCACAAGAGGATGTTTCACCTCCGCGAAGGCGTGCGCCGGCCTGCACGGCTGAGGCTTGCGCGACCGACGCCGCCTATTAGGTGCTTGCCCTGACGGGAAGGCTTGTCCGGAAGGCTCGACTTCGGTCGAACCTGACGGATTCGTCGTCATTGCGAGAAGCTAAGCGACGAAGCAATCCAGGGGACTGGAGGCAGCTTCTCAGCCGGTCCCCGGGATTGCTTCGCTACGCTCGCAATGACGGCAGCCGCAGAGCGACATCGAGGCTGGCCGACTTCGAAGCGAGAGCCTGCAAAGAGCCCTTGCCGGATCAGTCCCAGGCGAACGACGACAGGCCGTAGCGTGGCAGCAGGCCTTCGCGTGCGAACAGCCGGCGGCAGCTCTCGGGATCGACCTTGCCGTCCCCGCTCCAGTCGAGATCACCGCGATGGATCCCGCCCGCGATGAAGGCGACATCGATCCCCGCCTGCGCCGCGCCGGCGACGTCGTGCTCCAGCGAATCCCCGATCGCGAGCAGGCGCTCGGCCGGACGATCGAGATAGCGCAGGCAGCTCCGGTAGATTCGCGGATGCGGCTTGCCGTGATAATGCACCGTCCCGCCCATCTCCTCGTAGATCAGCGCAGCCAGCCCCGGCGCCTCGTGGAGGGTGCCGTCGGCATGGACGCGGTAGCGGTCGGGATTGCCGCAGATCATCGGCAGATCGCGCCGCAAGGCCTGCTCCAGCACCGGCTTCCAGCCCGCGACCGACTGGCTGTCGGGATCCATGCTCATCACGAACAGGAAGTCGGCCGCCTCGGCCGACCCGACCAGCGTCAGCCCGAGCCCGGCGGCCAGACGATCCTCGCCCGGCCGCGCGAGCAGCAGGCAGCGCGTGCCGAGATTGCGATAGGCCGGCTCGGAGCGTTCCAGCAGCGCCTCGCGCGCATCATCGCCTGCCGAGGCCACACGGTCGTAGAGATGGCGGGGGAAGCCCATGCTGGCGAGCACAGCCTCGTTGTCGCGCCCGCTCCGGCCCGAATTGGACAGGATGATCACAGCCTTGCCGGCAGCCCGCAAGCGTTCGAGGCAGGCGATCGCCTGGGGATAGGGCCGCGTGCCGTCATGCAGCACCCCCCATTGGTCGAGCAGGAAACCGTCATAGCGGTCGACGAGGGCCGAAAGGCCGCCTGGAAAGGCGGTCTCGATCCGCGGTTCAGACAATGCGGGAGCGGACATAAGCCGAAAGCGCCTCGCTGATGATGACGATGCCGAGGATGGCGATCAGGATCACGATCGCCTGCGACCAGGCGAACTGGTTGATCGAGGCGTAGAGCAGGAGACCGATGCCGCCCGCGCCGACAAAACCCAGCACGCTCGATTCGCGCACGTTGATGTCCCAGCGGTAGATCGAGGTGCCGATCAGCACCGGCAGGATCTGCGGCAGGATCGCGACGCCATAGACCTGCAAGGTGCTGGCCCCGGTCGATTCCACCGCCTCGATCTGGCCCGCATCGACCTCCTCGATCGCCTCGGCGACGAGCTTGGCGATGAAGCCGATCGAGCGGGCCGCGACCGCGCAGATGCCGGCGACCGGTCCCGGCCCGAAGATCGCGACGAAGACGAGGCCCCAGATCACCGTGTTGATCGAGCGCGACATGACCAGCATGGCCCGGCCGATCAGCCAGGTCGCCTGGTTGTAGGTGGTGTTGCGCGCCGCGAGGAAGGCGACCGGCAGCGCGAAGACGATGGCGATCATCGTGCCGAGCGTCGCGATATGCAGCGTCTCGATCAGTGGCTGGACGATGCGCGGCAGATAGGTCCAGCGCGGCGGCCACATCCGCGAGATCAGGTCGGCGGCCTGCTCATGCGCATCGGCGAAGAAGGCCCACTCGATATCGAGCGCCGAGACCGACCAGGCGGCGGCGATGGCAATACCGCCGAGCCAGAGCCACTGTACGATGCGCTCGCGCAGCGAATAGCGTTCCCATTGGTCGGGATAGCGGCGCATCGGTGCGCGATCCTGCGGGAGCTGATGCGCGGTCATCTCAGCCTCCGCCGGGCCCAGTCGCTGAACCATTCGCCGAAGGCGACCATCGCCGCGATCGTCAGCAGGATCGCGCTGGCGAAGTCGAAATCATAGCGCGAGAACGAGGCCGAGAGCGTCTGCCCGATGCCGCCGGCCCCGACGATGCCGATCACGGTCGAATGCCGTAGATTGGAATCGAGCCGGTAGATCAGCACGCCCAGCGTCTTGACCAGCACCTGCGGCACGACGGCGTAGAAGAAGGTCTGGCCGAAGCTCGCGCCGGTCGCGCGGATGGCCTCGACCGGACCGGGCTTCATGTTCTCGATATCCTCGGCCAGCATCTTGCCGAGGAAGATCGCCGAGGAGAAGGCGAGCGTCAGCAGCCCCGCGACCGGGCCGAAGCCGAACAGCTTCACGAAGAAAATCGCGATGATGACCTCGTGGAAGGTCCGGCCCGTGACGATGAAGGCGCGCGCCAACAGGTAGAGCGGGCGCGGCGAGAGATTGGCGGCCGCAGCGATGCCGATCGGGATCGACAGCACAGCGCCGATGATCGTCGCAGCGATGGCGATCTGCACACTCTCGACCATGCCCGTGAACAGCAGGTGCCAGCGGCCGAAATCCGGCGGCACCATCCGTTCGAGAATGGTCCAGGCGCGCGGCAGGCCGGCGAGAATGCGAGCGGTGTCGACATTGAGCGTCGAGAGCGACCAGACCAGATAGGCGCAGACCAGCGCCCAGAAGGCGAGCCGCCGGCCGGGGCTGCCGAAGATGCTCGGCGCGCGCCAGCGGCTGGGATAGGTAGAGGCGGCCGTGGTCATGACAGCGCGCCGACCGGCGCCATCGTCGCGGCCGAGGCGGGAGCCTCGTCGTCCTCGTCCCGCGGGGTCGACCAATCTTCCTCGCCGTAGATCCGGGTCAGCGCCGCATCGGTCAGGGCCGAGGCCTCCGCGTCGAAGACGATCAGCCCGTCCTTCATGCCGATGATGCGGTCGGCATGGGCGCGGGCGAGCGCGACGTCGTGAATATTGATGATCGCCGGGGTCTGGCGCTCGGCCACGAGCTCGCGCACGAGACGCATGATCTGGCGCGAGGTCTTGGGGTCGAGGCTCGCGGTCGGCTCGTCCAGCAGCAGCAGGTCCGGCCGCTGCATCAGGGCGCGCGCGATACCGACACGCTGGCGCTGGCCGCCGGAGAGAGCGTCCGCCCGCTGGTTGTGGTAGCCGTCGAGTCCGACCCGGTCGAGCAGCGCGAAAGCCGCCTGGATGTCCTCGGGCGGGAAGCGGTAGCGCAGCGAGGCGAAGAGCCCGGTATAGCCGAGCCGCCCCGAGAGCACGTTCTGCATGACGCTGAGCCGCTCGACCAGGTTGTACTCCTGGAAGATCATGCCGATCCGGCGCCTGGCCGCGCGCAGGCCCTTGCGGTCAAGCGCGACGATATCCTCGCCGTTGAGCCGCACGCTGCCGGCGGTCGGCTCGACCAGCCGGTTGATGCAGCGGATGAAGGTGCTTTTGCCGGCGCCGGACGAGCCGATCACCGCCACGAGCTGCGGCCGGTCGATCACGACATCGACGCCGCCCAGCGCCTTCTTGCCGGTCGGATAGACCTTGGCCAGCCCCGTGACGGCCAGCAGCGGAGCGCCGCCGGCCGAGATCCCCGAAACAGCCGACATCAATCGCCCTTCAGCTTGGCCAGGCCGTCCTGGGTATAGGTGATGCCGCTGTCGCGCTGGATGACGATGATGTCCGACCAGGCCGCTTTGTAAGTCAGTTCCTTGAAGCCCTTGGTGTCCTTGAACTCCTTGGCGAGCCCGGATTTGAGGAAGTCGAAGGAGAGGAAGGCCTGCTTGATCTTGGCCTGGAGCTCAGGGTTCAAGTCATGGGCGAGGCCGAAGGCGGTGCGCGGGAAGGGCGAGGATTCGTAGACGATGCGGATATCGTCGCGCTTGAACATGCCGCGATCGGCCATGCGCTCGACCACGCTGGAGGCGACGGGCGCCGCGTCATAGTCCTTGTTGACCACGCCCATGATCGAATTGTCGTGCTTGCCGGAATAGAGGACCTCGTAGTCCTTGCCGGGCACGACGCCCTTCTCCTTGAACAGGATACGCGGCGCGGTGTCGCCGGAGTTCGAGGAGGGCGCGACATGGGCGACGCGCTTGCCCTTGAGATCGGCGATCGACTGGATCGGGCTGCCCTTGGGCACGATCAGCTGCAGCGTGTAGCCGATCGAATTGTCGTGTTTCTCCATTGCCACGATCGGCCGGAAGCCGGCGAGGTTGACGGCGAAGGGCGTCGGCCCGCTGGCGACGCCGGCAATGTGCAGGCGGCCCGAACGCAACGCCTCGACCTGCGCCGCATAGGATTCGGCGCCGAACCATTTGATCTTCTTGCCGGTGACCTTGGTGAGATGCACCAGGAAATCGGCGAAGACGTTCTCGTAGACCGACGGATCCTCGACCGGCGTATAGGAGAAGATCAACGTGTCCGGGTCCTTCTGCCGCGCCTTGTCGCTCGGGATGTCGGCAAGCAGGTCGCCATCGGCGTCGCAATAGCGGGCGTCGAGCGTCCCGCGACTCGGGCAATTCTGCGCCTGCGCCGGGCTGGCCAGGCCGAAGCCGAGCGCGATCAGGCATAGGGACGCGATCTTGGCGCGCAGCATGGTAACCTCCCTGGAAGCGGCGGCGCCCTGACGGCGCTCGTGTAAGATTTCTTCCATCCTGATCAAAAGCGATCATGGACGCAAGGGTGCCGGCTAAAGATTTGGCGGGAGGACAGGCCGCTTCAGGCCACGAGCCAGCGCGTGCCGCTGCGCTCCCAGCTCGCGCGCAGGCGCGGGCTTGGCTCGGCATCGACGACGACGAGGCTCAGCGCCTCGGGCGGCGCGACGCGGGCCGTGCCTGTCTGCTCGAACTTGGTGCGGTCGGCCAGCGCGATGCTTTGTCGGGCACGGCCCATCGCGGCCTGGCGCACCGCGATCTTCTCGAGGTCGAAATCCATCGGCGCGCCGTCATCGTCGAAGCCGCCGAGCCCGATCAAGGCATAGTCGAAGCGGAAACCCATGATGCTGGCGATCGCGGCCTGCCCGACGAGCGAGCCGTTGGCGCCACGCGTCGTGCCGCCGGTCACGACCACGTCGAAGACGCCATGGCTGCAGAAGATCTGCGCGACGGAGACGCTCGCCGTCACCACCCTGAGGCCGGGCTTGTTGATGAGCGCGCGCGCCGCCGCCTCGACCGTGGTGCCGACATCGAGGAAGACCGAGGCTCCGGGCGGCACGATCCGCGCCACCGCGGCGCCGATCCGCTCCTTGCCGCGCGGCGACACCGTGAGCTTCTGGGCATAGGCCGAGCGGATGCCGCCGGAGGCGAGCCCTGCCCCGCCGTGGAAGCGCTGCAGGAAATTGCCGGCCTGCAACCTGATGATCTCGCGCCGGACCGTCTGCGCCGATACGCCGAAACGCTCGGCCAACGTCTCGATCGTGGTAAAGCCGAGCTCCTGCACGAGGTCGAGGATCTGCCGCTGGCGCGGCGTCAGGGTCTCGGTATCGGGAGCGGTAGGGCTCATCGCGTATCCGTGCCAGACGTGCCGGGCATAGGAAGGCCGCCCCGGCCACGCGCGTATGATATCCGCCCGGCCCGAAATGCAAGCGGGACCAGATGCGGCCTAGCTGCCGCTGCCCCAAAGTGCGTGGACGGATTGCACGATGGCGAAGCCACTGACGGCGAGCAGGATCACGATCGCGACGATGCGGTAGTGGCGCTGCAAGGCGGACCGGAAAAGGCGCGTCCCGATCACCTGCCCGACGAACAGCGCGGGGATGGTCACGGCCGCCAGCAGCACCGTCGAGGCTCCAAGGAGCCCGGATGCACCTGCGAAACCGATCGCGACGGTATCGGAGAGCAGGAAATACAGCACGATCGAGGCGCGCCCGACATGCATCGCTGTCTGGGCGTTCAGGTAGAACAGCACGACGGGCGGGCCGCTCATCGCCGCGGCGCCGTTGAGCAGGCCGGAGAGGATGCCGACGCCGAAGGTCGCGGGCGCCCCCGGCTCGCGGCTCGCCTTCAGCCCGGCGGCGAGCGCCCAGGTCGTCGCGAGCACCACGAGCGCGATGACGAGGCGCATCACGTCGGCCGGCAGGGCGGCGAGACCATAGAGCCCGATCGGCGTCGCTAGCAGCGCACCGCCGACGAGCAGCAGGACCGAGCGCAGATGCGCCGCACGCCACAGGCCGGGCAGCAGTTGCAGGCTGCCGACCACTTCCAGAAGCAGCACCATCGGCACGGCGGTGACGGGATCGGCGATCAGGGCGAGCAGCGGCACGGCCACCAGCGCGAAGCCGAAGCCGGTATAGCCGCGCATGATCGCCGTCAGGAAGACGACGAGGATACAGGCTGAAACCTGCCCCGTGCTGAAAGGCTGCAGCAAGCCGGCGATCGTCATGAAGCCCTCTCGAACTGGCCGACGCCGTATGGGCGCGGCCCGGTCGCCTGCCTAGAGCAGTTCCGGCAAAACTGCTTGGCGGATTTGCGTGAAGTCCAAGCGCTCCGGCGACAGCTCAGGCGCGAGCCATGAGGGTATGCATCAGCGAGGGGTGCCGGCCTCCAGCAGCGTGACCATGGCAGCGTAGCCCCGCGCCCGAGCGTGCTGCAGCGGCGTCGCGCCCTGCCGATCGGCGAGATTGCGGTTGGCGCCGGCCGCGAGCAGAGCCCGTACGGTCTCGACATGGCGCTTGCCGCCATCGCCGAGGATCACGGCTTCGATCAGGGCGGTCCAGCCAAGATTATTGACATGGTCGAGCGGCGCCCCGGCCTTGATCAGTTCGCGGACGATGCCGTCATGGCCGAGATGGGCGGCCGCGATCAGGGCCGTCCCGTCATAGCGGCTGGTGGTGAGCTTGGCCGAGGCGCCCAAGGCGAGCAGGGCCTTCAGCGCCGGAATGTCGTCACTGACGGAGACGATAGTGACGGCGTCATAGCGCTGGTTGTCGAACAGGCCTGGATCGGCCCCTACGGCGATCAGGGCGCGAATCGCCTCCGCCTGCCCCCGGAAGGCCGCGACATGCAGCGGCGTGCGGCCATTGCCGTCGCGTGCATCAAGCCCCTCGCGGGCTCCTGCGAGGCGACGGATAGCAGCGACATCGCCGGAGGCTGCCGCCGCGTGCAGACCACGATACGCGGCGAGCTCGGCCGCATCGGGCGGCGTCTGCGCGACGGCCGGGCCGGTCAGGGTGGCCGCTACCAAAGCGACAGCGATCAGCAGCATCCTCGCCATCACGGCGCTCCCTTGTGCGAACATGCGACGAAGCAGGCGGCCGCTCCCGCAACCGCCTGCTTGTTTCAAGTCTAGTCCAGGCTCAGCGCAGCTTGGCCTTCACCTTCTCGATGCCGGCATTGGCGCATTCCTCGTCGAGATGGCCGCCCGGCGCGCCACCGACGCCGACCGCACCGATCACCTCGTCGCCGACCTTGACCGGCACGCCGCCGCCGAGCAGCAGGAAGCCTTCGATCGAGGCGAGATGGCGCGCGGCCGGGTTCTTCTCGGCGCCTTCGGCGATCGCGCTGGTGACATTGCGGGCCGAAGCAGCCGTGAAGGCCTTGTCGCGGCTGGCGGCGACGGTGTGCGGGCCGGCCCGGTCGGCGCGGAGCACGGCACGAACGACGCCCGCGCGGTCGACGACCGTGGCCGCCACATTGAAGTTCTTGGCAGCGCAGGCCTCGACGGTCGCCTGGGCGATTTCCTGGGCGATGGCGAGCGGCATGTTGCGCTCCTGCAGGACCTGGGCGCCGGCAGCGGCCGGAACGAGCGCGAGCACAACGGCAGCAGCGGCGAAACGGATCTGGGTCATGATCTCTCCGGGACTTGAGCGGGGGCGAGTCGTAAGCTCGATGACCGCAAGCTAGCCGGTCCCGTCAGGCGTTTTGATCGGTGCGGTGCCGGAGCCGCCTCCGTAATCCTACGGAGAGACCGCCCTCACCCCTCCAGCGCGAAGCGTACCATCTCGGCGACGGAGCCCGCCCCGAGCTTCTCTGCGATATGGGCGCGGTGGGTCTCGACGGTCCGCGGCGAGACGTCGAGCGCCCGCGCGATCTCCTTGGTCGACAGCCCCTCGGCAACGAGAGCGAGGATCTCGCGCTCGCGCTGGGTGAGCCTTGCCATGAGAGCATCGCGGCCGGCGCGGGCAGCTTTATCCTGGTTGCGCTGATCGAGCGCCGCGAAAGCCGCCTCGATTGCTTCGAGCAGAACCTGCTCGTCGATCGGCTTGGTCAGGAAATCGACCGCGCCGGCCTTGAAGGCGCGCCGGCAGGCGGCGACGTCGCCATGGCCGGTGATCATCACCGTCGGCATGCCGCCGGCCTCCTTGGCCATGCGTTCCAGCAGTTGCAGGCCGGAGGTGCCGGGCATGCGGATATCGACGACGAGGCAGCCGTCCTGACGCGGGTCGGGCCGGTCGAGGAAGGGCTGCACGCCAGGGAAAGCGCGCGGCGCGAAGCCCATCGTGCGCAGCAGCAGGACGAGCGCGTCGCGCACATCGGCATCGTCGTCGATCAGGTAGACGGTCCGCGCTGCGGGCTTCATTCGGCGGCCATCCCGAGCTCGACTGCAAGCGCAGGGAAGCGCACGCTGAAGATCGCGCCACGCTCCGCCCCGTTACGCGCGGCGATCCGCCCTCCGGCCGCTTCGACCAATCGCTCGCAGAGCGGCAATCCGAGCCCCATGCCGCTGCTCTTGGTGGTGAAGAACGGCTCGAACAGGCGGGCCATGTCGGCCTCGGCGATGCCCGGCCCATCATCCGCCACGGTGATCTCGGCCTCCCCGTCGACGAGGCGCGTGGCCAGCACGATCTCGCGCCGCCCGGCCGGCATGGCCTCGACCGCCTCCGCCGCGTTGCGGACGAGATTATGCACGACCTGCTCGATCGAGACCCGGTCCAGAAGGGCCTGGGGTCCCGGCTCACTCAGCTCCAGCCGAAGCGTGACGCCTCGCTCCTGAAGGTCGCGCTGGCTGAGCTCGACGACGTTGCTGACGATCCGGTTGAGATCGTTCGGCTGCCGCTGCGGCTCCCGCCGCGTCACATAGGCCCGCAACCGCTCCAGGATCTCGCCGGCCCGGCGCGCGTGCCGGACATTCGCCTCCAACACCCCGACGAGATCGCCGGGCACGACCTCGGCCGACCGGGCGAGCCGCAGGCCCGCCTGACTCTGGCTCAGGATCGCCGTCAATGGCTGGGTGATCTCATGCGCGATGCCGGACGCCATCTCGCCGACGGTGTTGACCCGCATCGCATGGGCAAGTCGTGCATCGTGCTCGTGCAGGCGCACCGCCTCGCGCGCCCGCCGGCTGGCGCTCCGCTCGCGCAGCACCGCCAGCAGCAGGAAAAGGCCGAGCCCCGCGGCGATCGGCCAGCCGAACAACAGGCCCGGCGGCAGCAATTCGACGAAGGCCGGCCGCCGCGCCAGCTCCAGCACGAGCGGTTGCGACCGGCTGCCCAGCGCCTTCGCGAAGGCGATCTCCGGGATAGATGCCCCGGCTTGCAGCGGCCAGCCATGCTGGACGATCGCGGTCCCGGCCGCATCGCTCAGCTTCAGCGCCGCATCATCAGGCAGACCGCCTTCCGGCTCGGTCAGCAGCCGGGCATCGATGACGAGAACCAGCGCCCGCGGCCCGTGGCCGACATCCGGCACGCGCTTGACCAGAGCGTAGAACGGACTGCCCGAGCGGCTGGCGAGCGTAACGGCCTGGCCCGGCGCCAGCGCGCTCACGCGCGCAGACAGTGTCGCCGGATCGAAATCCGCAAGACTGGGCGGCACGCTGCCGGCAGAAGCCGTCTCGATCAGCTCGACCGCGGCGATGCGTGGATAGAAGCGCTGCATCGCCTCGATCACGGCCCGGAAGCTCGCCGATTCCGCATTCGAACTGGCGAGCACCGCAGCCAGGCTGGTGAGATGCGCGTCATGCTGCTCGACACGCTGCGAGACGATGCGATGCAGCGTTGTTCCCTCGCGCTGGAGCGCCTCGCTCGCACGCATGAATTCAACGGCGGCGCCGAGCCCCAGCCCAGCCAGTGCCAGCGGAACCCACAACAGCAGGAAAGGGGCGAGGCGCGGTGTCAAGGATTTCATCCGGTTTCAAGCCGAGCTTACAGCGCCGCGCGCCAGCCGTCACTGTCGGGGCGAAGAGCAAGTGCTGTAACGCGAAGGGAGAAAATCCCTCGCCGCAGACGCCTGCAATGCTCTTGCGGACGCCATCGAGCCCCAATAGGCTCCTCTTCGACGTGCCGGAGACAGGCGCGCATAAGGGGAAACGCCTATGTCAAAGATGATCACCAAAATGGTCGCATTCGGCCTTGCCGCTGCGGCCTTTTCCGTATTTGCGGCGCCGGCCTCGGCACAGGCAACGCTCGAAGCCGTGAGGAAGCGCGGCAAGGTGCTCTGCGGCGTCTCCCCGACGGCCCCGGGCTTCTCCTATGCCGACGACAAGGGCGTCCGCCAGGGCTTCGACGCCGATGTCTGCCGCGCCGTCTCCTCCGCCGTCTTCGGTGCGCCGGACAAGGTCGATTTCGTCCCGCTGAACACCAATGTCCGCTTCCAGGGTCTGCAGTCCGGCGAGGTCGACCTGCTCTCGCGCCAGACCACGGCGACCTTCTCGCGCGACACTTCGCTCGGCCTCGATTTCGCGCCGGTGGTCTTCTATGACGGCCAGGGTCTGATGGTGTCGAGCAAGCTCGGCGTGAAGAGCGCGTCGGAACTCTCGCAATCGGCCGTCTGCATCCTGCCGGGCACGACGACGCTGCAGAACCTCGAGGACTACTTCAAGCCGCGCAACATCAAGTACGAGGCCGTCGTCTTCGAGAACCCCGACGAGTGGCGCAACGCCTTCTTCTCCGGCCGCTGCGACGTCATCACCACCGACCGCTCGGACCTCGCCTCGGTGCGCGCCATCGCCAACGATCCGAAGCAATACGTCATCCTGCCCGAGACGATCTCCAAGGAGCCGCTCGCCCCGGTCGTCCGTCAGAACGACAGCAACTGGCGCGACATCGTCTCCTGGACCGTCAATGCCCTGATCGCTGCCGAGGAATACGGCATCACCAAGGGCAATATCGACGAGCAGCTCAAGAGCAAGGACCCCGAGACCCAGCGCCTGCTCGGCGTCAACGGCGACCTCGGCAAGATGCTGAACCTCGACAACAAATGGGCCTATAACGCGATCAAGCAGCTCGGCAATTACGGCGAGCTCTTCGAGCGCCATCTCGGCGAGAAGACCCCGCTCGGCCTCACGCGCGGCCCCAACCAGCTCTGGAACAAGGGTGGTCTGATCTACTCCCCGCCGTTCCGGTGACCCTCGCCATCGCATCGGACCGGAAAGTGGATTCCACTTTCCGGACGGTCCGGCGCGACAACAAGCACATCGATCGCCATTGCCGCGTCCGGCGGGACGCGACGCGATCTGCCATGCGTTCCCACCTTTGACCTGAGACCATCGGCCGCCACCTGGCGGCCGATGCGTCCCCAGCCCGGAACAGCCCGATGGCCACCTCCGATTCCAGCCCGGTGCGGCTGCTCTATGACGTGCGCGTTCGCGCCGTGCTCTATCAGGTCGTCGCGGTTGCACTCGTCGTCGGCATCGGCCTGTATCTCTTCGACACCGTCTCGCGGAAGCTGGCGGCGCAGAACATCGCGACCGGCTTCGACTATCTGTCCCGGCCCGCCGGCTTCGTCATCAGCCAGTCCTTCATCTCCTACGATTCCGGCAACAGCTATGGCCGCGCCATCCTGGTCGGCCTGCTCAACACGATCTGGGTCTCGGTCTTCGCCGTCATCATCTCGACCGTGCTCGGCCTCGTCGTCGGCATCGCCCGGCTATCGCGCAACCCGCTGCTCTCGACGCTGGCGCTGATCTATGTCGAGGCGCTGCGCAATGTGCCGCTGCTGCTCTATCTCTTCCTCTGGTACGCGCTCATCGTCGCGGTCTTCCCGCCGGTGCGCGAGGCCTGGCAGATCCTGCCCGAGGTGTTCCTCAGCAATGGCGGCCTGATCGTACCATCGCTGCGCTGGTCGCCGGCCCATACCGGCGTGCTGGCCGCCGTCGTGCTCGGCATCGTGCTGGCCTGCGTCGTCGCCTCGGCCTTCCGCCGCAAGCGCGTCGCCACCGGCCAGAGCCGCATGGCCTGGCCCTATATCCTTGCCGCGCTCGCCGTCCCGATCCTCCTGGCCATGCTGGTCTTCCAGCCGGACATGGTGGTGAACTGGCCGGAGAAGGGGCGCTTTCGCATCACCGGCGGCCTGCAGGTCACGCCGGAATTCACCGCGCTGCTGGTCGGGCTCGGGCTCTCCGCCTCGGCCGGCATCGCCGAGACCGTCCGCGCCGGTATCCTCTCGGTCGGGCGCGGCCAATGGGAGGCGGCGCGCTCCGTCGGGCTGCATGACCGCCAGACCATGCGGCTCGTCGTGCTGCCGCAGGCCTTGCGCGTGATCATCCCGCCGCTGACCAGCTCTTATCTCTCGACCTTCAAGAACTCGTCGCTCGCCATCGCCATCGGCTATCCCGACCTTGTCATGGTCTCGAACACCACGATGAACCAGACCGGGCAGGCGATCGAGGGCATCGCCATCTTCATGCTGGTCTATCTCGGCATGTCGATCACGATCTCCATGCTGATGAACTGGTACAACGCCCGCGTCGCGCTGGTGGAGCGTTGAGATGACCGATACCGCTCAGCTCAACACCCTCGCCTCCGTCTCCGACGAACGGCCGGTGCGGCCGGCGCAGAACTGGTTCGGGCTGCTCAAGCCTTATATCGGCTCGCCTTTCAACGCCGTCGTCACCTTCGCCTGCCTCTGGCTGATCTACCGGCTCGTCACCGGCGCCTGGGGCTGGCTCGTCACCCGCGCCATCGTCGAGGGCGGGCCTCAGACTTGCAAGGCAGCGGCCGGCGCCGGCGCCTGCTGGCCGTTCCTGGCGGCGAAGCTGCGCTTCATGATCTTCGGCTTCTTCCCCTATGACGAGCACTGGCGCCCGGCTCTCGCGGTGCTGCTTTTCCTCGGCGCGATGATCTATTCGATGATCCCGCGCTTCTGGTCGCGCCGCCTGCTCTGGCTCTGGCTGGCCGTCGTCGTCATCTGCGGCGTGCTGATGTATGGCGGCGTTTGCGGCCTCCAGGTGGTCAACACCACGAACTGGGGCGGCCTGCCGCTCTCCTTCATGCTCTCCTCGGTCGGGCTCGCCTTCGGCTTCGTGCTCGGCGTGCTCTTGGCGCTGGCGCGCTCGTCCAAGCTGCCGGCGATCCAGGTCATCGCCATCGTCTTCATCGAGATGGTGCGCGGCGTGCCGCTGGTCTCGATCCTGTTCATGGCCTCGGTGATGCTGCCGCTGTTCATGCCGGATGGCGTGACCATCGACAAATTGCTGCGGGCCCAGGTCGCGATCATCATCTTCGCCGGCGCCTACATCGCCGAGACGGTGCGCGGTGGCCTGCAGGCCGTCCCCAAGGGCCAGCACGAGGCGGCCGCCTCGCTCGGCCTCGGCTACTGGCTGTCGATGCGCAAGATCGTGCTGCCGCAGGCGCTGAAGATCGTGATCCCGCCGCTGGTCAACATCTTCATCGGCTTCTTCCAGGACACGACGCTGGTCACCATCATCGGCCTGCTCGACTTCCTCGACACGGTCCGCTCGGCGATGCGCGATCCGGTCTGGCAGGGCATCGCGGTGCTGGAGGGCTATATCTTCGCGGCCCTGGTCTATGCCGTGTTCAGCTACGGCATGGGCTCCTATAGCCGCTTCATCGAAAGGCGCCTGAAGACCGACCACAGCCACGGCCGGCACTGAGAAGCGCTTTTGGAGTCACTTCGCGGGCGCTTCTGCGTCCGCGCAATGTTCCAGCAAACCGCCGCGCCGACCACTCCCGATGATTCTCATCGTGGAGATCGGACGATGCTCTTCAGCCCCGATCGGTCGGCAGCCCTCGCCGGCCGCGCCCTGCATGCCTATCTCGACCTCGTCAGGCGAACGACACGCTTCAAGCCGATCATCCCTGGCGCCCGCCCCTGGGAGCGCAACCGCGAGCCCTTCATCGCCTTGACCTGGCACGGCCAGCAGATGCTGACCTTCGCCGCACTGCAAGGAGCTTCGCGCGTCGCGGTCCTGACATCCCTGCATTTCGACGGAGCGGTCGTAAGCTCTGCGGTCGAGCGTGCCGGCTTCCGCAGCATCCGTGGTTCCGGCACGCAAACCCCTGCCAAGATCGCAGCAAAGCGCGCTGTCCCCGCCTTCTTCGAGATGCGCGACGCCCTGCGCCAGGGCACGAGCCTGATGCTCACGGCCGATGTCCCGAAGGTATCGCGCGTCGCCGGCAAGGGCGCGGTACAGCTTGCCCGTGCGACCGGCCGGCCGATCTATCTCTTCGCGGCCGTCACCAGCGCACGGGTCGATCTCGACAATTGGGACCATGCCAGCATCGCCCTGCCTTTCGGGCGCGGCTGCGTCCTCTGGTCCGAGCCTCTCTATGTGCGCAAGGCCGCCGACGACCGCGAAATCGGCCTGATCGCCATGGATATCTCCGAGCGCCTCGACGAGCTCCATGCGACCGCCCAGCGCAACATCGGCCGCGAGCGCTGACCCCGCTCCTCGCCTTAGCGTCGGCCGGGCGGCGCGCAGCCTCCGGGCGCCCCGCAGATATCAGCCGGTGGGCGCAACGTCTCCGGCTCGCCGCCGGGCTCGATGCGGATGCGGCTGAGGTCGCCGGAAAGCCTGAGGCCCAGGCCGGACGAGATCAGCACGATCCGCGCCCGGCTGGAGGCCAGGATCGTCGCATTCGCGCCGGCGAGGAAATGGGCGCTGCCGCCGAGGCTGGCATAGGTGCCGAACACGTCCTCCTGGCGGTCGAGCCCGTAGACCAGCATGATCACCCGCCCGTAATCGGCGCCGAGCCCGATGCCGACCGAGAGTGCCGACCAGACCACCGGCATCGGAATCCCGTCCGAGAACCGCAATTCGCCGCTGCCATGCCGCCCGCCGATCACGAAGGAGCCGCTGAGCTCGCCGCCGACGATATAGGCGTTCGGCTCCCCGAACAGTGCGAGCGAGCGCTCGATCGGCACGCTGACCGTCTTGGAGGCCGTGTCGAACACACCCTCGACCAGCCGGGCGATGTCATGGCGCGACGCGGTCGGCAGCTGGCCGGGCCGGATGTCCTCCCGCTGCGGCACGCTCTGCGCGAAAACCGACGCCTGCACCTGCGCGATGGCGAGCAGGACCGCCAGCACCAGATGGCGCAGCCGGAACCCTCCCGCCATGGCGCGCAGCGCTTGCATCAGGCCCGGCGATCCGTGAGGGGGTTGAACGACAAGGGTGATACGGTCCATGCAGAGCCCGGCAGGGCGACGCCCCCGACCCGAGAAGCCATACCCGCACAGAGGCTCCGTGACGACCCGCAACGTTGAAACCGTTTCGATATCCCCTGCGTCGAAACGCTCGCGGCTGTTGACGGGTGGCCGGCGATGACCTCGCTCTCGCGCGCCCTCACCATCCGGCTGACGCTGCTCGGCACCGTTCTGTTCGTCGCCTTCATCGCGGCCGTGCTCGCCTTCACCTTCATCACCGAGGACCCGGGCGTCCTGCGCAACGATGTCACCTCCCAGATCATTCGGCAAAGCGTGCGTCCGTCCGGCAGCGCCGCGCTGCAGGTCGAGAAGGCGCCGGGCCTCCTGAAGATCGAGCAGGCCAGCCCGCTGCTTTGGTATCTGGTCTCCGACGGACGTTCCGTCGTCGAGTATGCGCCAGAATTGCGGCCGGGCCTGCCGATCGACATCCGGCTGGACGGCCCGACCATCGCCGCGCAGATGCGGGTCGGCGGCGATAATGCGCTCTCCGTCGACGTCGCCGAGCAGGACGGCAGCCGCATCCTCGTCGCCACCGGCGGCGGCCAGCCGGGCTGGGATGTCATCATCGGCTATTTTCTGCGCGCCATCGCAGGCTCCGCGGCGGCGATCTCGGTCGTGTTCGGGATCATGATCGCGGCGGCCATCGCCATGTCAGTCTCCTACATCACCAGCCGCCTGCGCAGCGCGGCCGAAGCTGCCGCCCGGATCGACCCGCGCGCGCCGCGCGGCCTGCTGCCGACGGAAGAGACGCCGGTCGAACTGATGCCCCTGACGACCGCGCTTAACTCGGCGCTTGACCAGATCGCGGGCAACATGGAGGTGCAGCGGCGCTTCATGAACAATGTCGCGCATGAGCTGCGCACGCCGCTCGCGGTGATGCGCACCAAGGTAGATTCGTTGACCGACGAGGCCGCGCGCCTTGCGCTCACGACCGATGTCAGCCGCCTCACCACCATCGTCTCCTCGATGCTACAGCTCGCCCGCCTGCACAACACCGAGCTGCCCTTCGAGCCGCTGCGCCTGAACGCGTTGGCGCGCGACGTGCTCGCCGATCTCGCGCCGCTCGTACTCAGCAACGGCATCGGCATCGCACTCGAGGAGGAAGGCGCGCGCGATGTCCTGGTCGCGGCCAACGAGGCCACCGCCCGCGCGGCGATCGCCAACCTCGTCGACAACGCGTTGCGCCATGCGCAGGCGCGCTCATCGATCCTGGTCCGGGTCATCGACGGCAATGTGCTGGAGGTCAGCGACGACGGGATCGGAATTGCGGCCGCCAAGCGCGCGCAGGTGACCGAGCCGTTCAACCGGATGTCGCCGCATTCGACCGGGGCGGGGCTTGGCCTGACGATCGTGCGCGACATCATGGCCGCCCATGGCGGCACGCTCGATCTCAGCGACACGGAAGGCGGCGGCACCACGATCCGCCTGCTCTTCCGCACGGTGTAGTGGGATCGCATGCTGCAACCCGCTGTGTAGAAGCCCGATCACAACAGCTTCGCGGCGCCTTTGTCATTCCGGGGCGCGCCGCAGGCGCGAACCCGGAACCCACGACCGGGTGAGAGGCCAAGAGTTCGGTTACGAACCACCAACCCAGTCGTGGGTTCCGGGCTCTTCGCTGCGCGAAGCCCCGGAATGACAAGGGTGGTGCGAACCATGCGCTAGAACGCCGGCTCGACCTTCTTCAGGATATAGCCAATGCCACGCAGGGAGGTGATCTCGACATCCGCCCCGGCATCGCGGAGCTTGCGCCGGAGCCGCGATATCTGCGCTTCCAGCGTGTTCGACTCGATCAGGTCGTCGAAGCCGTAGACCGCCTCGATCAGCACGTCGCGGGTGACGACGCGGCCGGTGCGCTGCACCAGCGCCTCCAGGATCAAGGCCTCGCGCCGGCGCAGGTCGAGTGTTTCCATCCCGACCGAGGCATTGCGGCCTTCGAGGTCGAGCGAGAGATTGCCCGCATTGAGGACGAGCGACCGCTTCGGATGGCGCCGCCGTGCGAGAACGCGAACCCGCGCGATCAATTCGCCCGGTTCGAACGGCTTGACCAGATAGTCGTCGGCGCCGCCGTTCAGGCCCTCGATCACATCGGGCTTGGCGTCGCGCGCCGTCAGCATCAGGAAGGCCGGGCGGTTCTCGGTCTTGGCCATCGCCTTGACGATCGACAGCCCATCGCCATCGGGCAGCCGCCGGTCGACCACCGCGATGTCGAAGGGCGCCGTCCGCAGGGCCGCGAGTGCGGCCTCCACGCTATCCGTGCGATCCACGACCAGCCCGGCATTGCCGAGCAGCAGCGAGAGATAGGACATGAGCTCCGGCTCGTCCTCGACAATCAAAGCGCGCATGTCACGTCCGTGGTGATGCATGGATGGAACGTCATGTCGGACAAGGGACAACAAATCCAGACACCGCGCTCCATCCATGCCCGGTTGCGGCCGGCGCGACAGCGACGCACGCGCGATACCGCAACCCGAACCGGACCGGCTGACGGGCCGGCCCGGAACCTTCGCGATCAGAACCTGTAGTTCAGGCCGGCCTTGACCAGATGCTCGGTGACGCCGACCCGCGTGCGGGTGTTGCCGAGCTGGAAGTTGTCCTTGCCGAGCGAGACGTAGTTGTACTCGATCTTGGCGGAGAGATTGTCGGTGATGCCGTATTCGGCGCCGGCGCCGACGACGTAGCCGGTCTTGCCACGCGTCTTGGAGACAAGGCCGTCGCTGGCCTTGATGCTGCCATAGGCGAGACCACCGGTTCCGTAGACCAGCAGGCGGTCGAAGGTGACGCCGGCGCGCGCCTTCAGCGTCCCGACATAGCGCATGTCGGCGCTGGTGCCGCCGCCACGCTTCGAGCCCTTGCCGAAGCCGTTCATCGACAGGTCGCTTTCAACGCCGAAGAGCATCGTGCCCATATGGACGTTGTAGCCGACCTGGCCGCCGAACAGCACTTCGTTGCGGCTCTTCTTGCTGACGCCGTTGAAGCGATCGAAGCCGCCGCCGGTATGGGCGCCGACATAGAAGCCGTTCCAGTTATAGGCGCGCGGCGCCGTATAGGCCGGCCATTCCTGGGGCCGCTGCCGTGCCCGATCGGCCGCCTCGGCGGGCAACGCGAACAGGGCCATCAGGCCGAGAGCGGCCATCGGAAGGATACGAGACATCGACTACTCCTTGCGGGGCTCCTCGCCGCCGACACATCTGCCAGCCGATTCGGCTCCGTGGGTCGGAGCGGGCCGGCATGCGCAGATTGCGGGCGAAGATTACGGCAAGGTTGCCCATTCAGGCGGCAATGGCGGCCGGAGCGGAACGATGTCGAAAAAGGCCCCGCCCCCAGGGGGCGAGGCCGGATCGGAGTGCGTCAGAGAACCGGCGCGGCGTGCTTGCCGAGTTCCTCGGCCGGCGGAATCCGGCCGCCCTCGAACCAGTAGGAGGCAGCGGCGCGGGACATCGCCGCCCCATCATGGCCGATGCCGGCGACCGTGAGCAATTGCCAGTTGCAGGGCACGCCGAGGCGAGCGGCTTCGGTCTTGCCGAACGCCAGCATGTTATGGGCACGGCCATAGCGATGCGGTCCCTGCGCCAGCGCCTCGGGCTGCGACGGCAGGTTCGGATCGTCGGTGGCAATGTCGCGATCCCCCGCGAAGAGGATCATCGGATAGCCGAGCCAGCGCGTCAGCGCCGCCTTGTCGAGGCCGAGTCCGCCGAGGCCTTCCGGGAAGTTCCGTTCCGGCGTCGGCAAGGTGTACCAACCGGGATTGGAGGCCATCGCCGCCTCGAACGGCGCGCCGCCTTCCGTCGCCAGCATGCGATGCACGAACTGGCCACCGGCCGAATGCCCGAAGATGCGGATGACCGGCTTATCGATCACGCCCGCAGCGCGCAGCGCATCGAGCACGCGGCCGGGCACCGCGTAGAGCCACGCGGCGCGCGGCGCGATCTTGCCCTCTTCAGAGACGACCAGGCCGTTATTGTAGCCTTCGGCCTTCGGGAAAGGCTCGTTCGGGAAAGTCGGCGCGACGATCAGGAGGTTGTGCTTCTCGGCCGCATCGATCCAGAAATCGCGATATTCGTCGCCGTTGCGCAGCATGCCGTGCTGCACGACGATGACCGGATCGTTCGGCTGATGCCGCGCCGGTCGGTAGCAATTGACCTCGAGCGGCTTGTCCGGATTGCTGACGTCGATGAAGGGCAGCGTGCTGCGCCCGATCGGCGGGTTCAGGGTCTTGGTGATCATGCGGCCTCCGGAGCCTAGATCATCGCGCGTCCGATCGGACGCGATAACGATGATCTATTCTATTGGAACCGCATCGGATTTTTCCGAAAGGTGGATTCCACTTTTCGGTCCGATGCTGGTGTGCAGATGGCAGGCGGCGCTGCGGCCGGGCGCGACCTCGGTGAGGACAGGCCGGACCTCGCGGCAGACGGGCATCGCCTGCTCGCAGCGCGGATGAAACGGGCAGCCCGGCGGCGGCGCCAAAGGCGAAGGCAATTCGCCCTTGAGCGGCTGGAAGGCGCGCTTGCGCCGTGCCGCCGAGGGGATCGCCGCGATCAGCGCCGCGCTGTAGGGATGCGCCGGCTCCGTGAATATCTCCGCCGCCGTGCCGACCTCGACGATGCGGCCGAGATACATGATCGCGACACGGTCGCTGATATGGCGGACGAGACCGAGATCATGGCTGACGAAGAGATAGGTCAGGCCATGGCGCTCGCGCACGTCCATGAACAGATTGATCACCTGCGCCTGGATCGAGACGTCGAGCGCCGAGACCGGCTCGTCGCAGACGAGGAAATCCGGCTTCACGGCAAGCGCCCGGGCGATGCCGATGCGCTGGCGCTGCCCGCCCGAGAACTGGTGCGGATAGCGCTCGCGATAGGCGAGATCGAGCCCGACCTCGCTCAGCGCCTGGTCGACGGCCCCATCGATCTCCGCCTTCGGCAACAGCTTGTGGACGCTCAAGGCCTCGCCGACGATGCGGCTGACCTTCATGCGCGGATCGAGCGAAGCGTAGGGGTCCTGGAAGATCATCTGGACCTTGAGCAGGAAATCGAGGCGTTCCTTGCCCTTCAGCCCAACGACAGGACGCTGCTCATAGACCACCTCGCCGGCCGTCGGCTTGAGGATGCCGGTGACGACGCGCGCCAGCGTGGACTTGCCGCAGCCGGATTCGCCGACGAGGCCGAGCACCTCGCCGCGCTTCACGCTGAGATCGATGCCGTCGACGGCGCGCAGCACTGGCGGCGCCTTGCCGCGCCCGGTCGCCATCAGGATGCGTTCCGCCAGCGTCGGCTTGCGGCGGAAATGCTTGGTGATGCCCTTGAGCTCGATAATCGGGGCGCTGGTCTGGGTGGTTGTCGAAGCACTCATGCGGCTTCTCCCACCGGCACCGGATTGTGGCAGCGGAAGCTGCGGGCGCCCTCGCCCGCGGCTTCAGGATCGCGCTCGGCGCAGACCGGCTGGACGCGCGGGCAGCGTGGGCGGAACGGGCAGCCGCTCGGGCGAGCGTCGATGCGTGGCGCGACGCCGTCGATCTGGTTCAGCCGCTCGCCCGGCGCGACATTGGCGGCCGAGGAGTTGAGCAGGCCGAGCGTATAGGGATGGCGCGGCGCATCGAGCACCTCGTCGACCGGCCCGATCTCGACGACGCGGCCGGCATACATCACCGCCACGCGGTCCGCGAGCTCGGCCACGACCGCGAGATCATGCGTGATCCAGAGCACGGCCGTGCCGGTCTCGCGGGCGAGCTTCTGAACCTCGAACAGGATTTGGCTCTGGATGGTGACGTCGAGCGCGGTCGTCGGCTCGTCGGCGATGATCAGGTCGGGCGCATTGAGCAGCGCCGTCGCGATCGCGACGCGCTGGCGCATGCCCCCGGAGAACTCGTGCGGGAACTGCTTGAGCCGCGCCTCGGGCGAGGAGATACCGACGCGAGCCAGCGCCTTCGCGGCCCCGCTGAGCGCTTCCTCGCGGCTGCAGTCGCGATGCTCCAGGATCGCCTCGCTCATCTGCTCGCCGATGCTGAGCACCGGGTTCAGCGTCATCAGCGGGTCTTGGAAGATCATGGCGATGCGGTCGCCGCGCAGGTCGCGCAGGCGCTCCTCGCTCGCCGCGCGCAAATCCTCGCCGCCGAAACTGATCGTCCCGGCGACGATCTCGCCGGGCGGATCGATCAGCCGGATCAGCGAGAAGCCGGTCACCGACTTGCCGGAGCCGGATTCGCCGACCAGCCCCAGCACCTCGCCACGCGAGACGCTGAGATCGACGCCGTCGGCGGCAGGCCAGGCGCCGTCGAGCGCATGGAAGACGGTCCTGAGGCCGCGGACCTCGAGCAAGGGGTCGGTTCTGAAATCACTCATGAGCGCACGTTGAAGCTGCGGCGCAGCCGGTCGCCGACGAGGTTGAGCGAGCCGATCAGCAGCACCAGCGCGATGCCGGGGAAGACCGCGATCCAGTATTCGCCGGAGAGCAGGAACTCGAAGCCGTTGGCGATGAGCAGGCCGAGCGAGGGCTGCGTCACCGGCACGCCGACGCCGAGGAAGGAGAGTGTCGCCTCCAGCGTGATCGCGCCGGCGATGCTGATCGAGGCGACGACGAGCACCGAGCCGACCGAGTTCGGCAAGAGATGCGCGATCATGATGTGCCGGGTCGGCAGGCCGAAATTGAGCGCGGCCTCGATATATTCCTTGCGCCGCTCGACCAGCGCGGAGGCGCGCATCAGGCGCGCATATTGCGCCCATTGCACCAGCACGATGGCGAGGATGACCTTGTCGACACCGCGCCCGATCGAGGCCAGCAGCACGAGCGCGATCAGGATCGACGGGAAGCCGAGCATGAAGTCGACGACGCGCATGATCACCGCATCGACCACGCCACCGAACTGCGCGGCGACGAGCCCGGCCGAGATGCCGATGAACAGCGCGCCCAGTGTCGCGGTGAGCCCGACCATCAGGCTGGTGCGCAACCCGTAGAGGATCGCGCTCAGCATGTCGCGGCCCTGCGAATCCGTGCCGAGCCAGTACGTCATGCCGCTCATCGCGGTCTCGCCCGGCGGCAGGCGGTTATCCATCACGCTGAGCGCGGCGAGATCATGCGGGTTCTGCGGCGCGATGACGGGCGCGAGCAGGGCCAGTGCGACCATGATGCCGAGCAGGATCGCCGCGCCACGCGTCGTCGGCCGGTTGCGGATGCGGCGCAGCACCTTCTCGCGGAGCGGCGTGTCGGCATAGGCCGGGATGGCCGGGGCTTTCGCCGGGGCGGTCATGCCATCTCTCCCGTCAGCTTCACGCGCGGGTCGAGCGCGGCATAGAGGATGTCGACGAGAAAGTTCACGGTGACGAAGAGCAGCGTCGCCAGCAGCACATAGGCGACGACCACCGGCCGATCGAGCTGGTAGACCGAGTCGATCAGGAGCTTGCCCATGCCCGGCCAAGCGAAGACCGTCTCGGTGATCGTCGAGAAGGCGACGAGGCTGCCGAACTCGATGCCGACAACGGTGACGACCGGGATCAGGATGTTGCGCAGCACATGCCGCCCGACGACGCGGCGCGGTTTCACGCCCTTGGCGCGCGCGTATTTCACATAATCCTGCGTCATCGCCTCGGTCGTGCCGGCGGCGACGAGGCGGATCATGAGCGCCATCTGGGGGATGGCGAGGTTGATCGCCGGCAGGGCGAGATGGCTAAGCCCGTCCCGGGTCAGGAGGCTGGTCTGGATGCCCAGGACCGAAACCGTCTCGCCGCGCCCGGCCGTCGGCAGCCAGCCGAGCACGACCGCGAAGAGCAGGATCAGCATCATGCCCTTCCAGAAGCTCGGCAGCGAGAAGCCGAGGATGGTGCTGCCCATGATGATGCGCGAGGGACGGCTGTCCGGATCGAGCCCGGCATAGAGCCCGAGCGGCACGCCGGTAACGATGGCGAGCGTCATCGAGAGCAGAACGAGCTCGAAGGTCGCCGGCAGGCGGCCGAGGATCAGCTCGATCGCCGGCACGCCATGCACGAAGGAACGGCCGAGATCGCCCTTCAAGGCGTTGCCCATGAAGACGAAATATTGCTGCCAGACCGGCAGGTCGAGACCCAGCCTCCGGACCAGCGCCTCGCGCTCGGCCGCGCTGGACGAGGGCGAGACGAGCAATTCGATCGGGTCGCCGATGCCGTAGACGGCGAAGAACACCACGACCGAAACCGCGAGCAGCACGAGCACGCTCTGGATCAGTCGCTGCAGGATATAGGCGGTCATGGCGTTCGACCGGCTCCACTCAATGGTTCGCGGGCCGCCCTCGACGGGCGGCCCGGCTTGTCGATGACCTGGCGGTCGGTGGCTTACTTGGCTTTCGGCTTGACCGACATCGCCAGCGTGTACTGGTCGGCACGACCCACGAGGTCGAGATCGGACTTGAAGGCCCAGATGCCGCTTTCGAAGTGCAGCGGGATGAAGGCATTGTCGGCCAGGACGAGCTTGCCGGCCTGCTGCAGCAGGTCAGAGCGCTTGGCATCGTTGAGCGTGGTGATCGCCTCGCGAATCAGCTTGTCGAACTGCTCGTTCTTGTAGCCGCCATAGTTCGATCCGCCGATCGTCTTGGCCTCGTTCGGAGTCGGCGGCCACTGGCGCAGGAAGGAGGCCGCCTCGCCGGTGGTGGAGCCCCAGCCGCCGATCGCGACGGAGAATTCCTTCTTGGCGCGGCGCGGGAAGTAGATTGCGCGAGTCATGGCGTCGACCTCGGCCTTGATGCCGACCTGGGTCAGATACTGCGCGACGGCCTGGGTGATCTGGCTGTCGTTGATATAGCGGTCATTGGTGGTCGAAAGCGTGACCTGGAAGCCCTTGGCATAGCCGGCCTCGGCCAGGAGCTTCTTCGCCTGCGCAGGGTCATAGGCCTGCTTCGGCGGGTTCGGCAGCGTGCCGAACATGCCGGTCGGCAGGTACTGGTAGGCCGGCTCGGCCGCACCGTCCATGATGCGCTTGACGATGGCGTCGCGATCGATGGCGAGCGACATCGCCTGGCGCACGCGCGGGTCTTTCAGCGGGTTCTTGCCGTCTTCGGACTTGACGAAGGGGCTCTGATCGCGGGCGACGTCGAGCTGGAAATAGACGACACGGGTCGAGGGCGTGACGACATGGCCGAAGCGCTTGTCGTCCTTGATCCGGCCGAGATCGCGCGCCGCCGGGTTCTCGATCACGTCATAATCGCCGGCGAGCAGCCCGGCGAGGCGCGGACCGGCATTGGTGACGGGCAGCAGGCGGACGGTCGCCCAGGGCTCGGCCTTGCCCCAATAGCTCGGGCTGCGCTCGAGCTCGATCGCCGAACCACGCACATAGGACTTGAGCTTGTAGGGACCGGTGCCGACGGCGAGCGTGCCGTCATTGAAGCCGGTCACCGTCGGCCAGGGGCCGGTGACGCCGCAGTTCTTGGCGATGTCATAGGTGATCGGGCCATGTTCGACGATCGAGGCCGAGAGGATGCTGAGACCCGAAAGCAGGTTCGGCAGCAGCGGCTCGGGCTCCTTCGTATTGATCACCAGTGTATGGGCATCCGGCATCTCGACCGACGCGAAATTGCCGGTCACGTCGGCGAAGGAATCCGAGACCTTGGTCTCGTTCTTCAGCGTGCGGCAGAAGGTGAAGACCACGTCCTCGGCGACGAAGGGCTTGCCGTTGGTAAACTTGACGTCCTGGCGCAGCTTGAAGGTCCAGCGGTTCTTGCCGTCGTTCTCCCAGGAGGAAGCAAGATTGGGATGCAGCTGCTGCTTCTCGTCTTGCTTGACCAGCGAATCGAAGATGTGCTGCGCCAGCGCATTGTTCGGCGTCAGCTCATGGTAATGCGGATCGACCGCCGTCGGCTCCGAGGACAGCGCAATGCGCAGCGTCTGCGCCGAGACGGCCGTGCCGGCAAGGCAGGCGGCCGCAAAAGCCGCGAGGAAAATGGGTTTACGCATGATCAGGTCCGCTCCCGGTTGAGAACCGCTTTTGACAGCTTTATTTTCGTCTAGTAGCAAACATGAAAATTTTCGAACGTCAATCGGGTAGCCGCGCATGTCACAGGGCCTGAAGCCGACGACGGATCTTTCGAACCGGATCGCCCAGATCTACCCCTCGCTCAGCAACGGCCATCGCCGCGCCGCCGACTTCGTGCTGCAGCACCCGCTCGACGTCGCGACCATGACGATCGAGGGGCTGGCCGAGGGCAGCGGCACCTCCAACGCGACGGTCACGCGCTTTGTCAGGGCGCTCGGCTACGCCAACTACAGCGAGTTCCGCAGCGGGCTTTCCGCCGCCCTGAAATTTGCCCATGACCCGGTCGACAGCTTCGCCGGCGCCCGCTCCGCCGCCGGCTCGACCTTCGCGACCTTCACCGCCGCCCTCGCCGACCAGAACGCCAATCTCCAGGAGGCTCGCGACGGGCTCGACGAGGCTTCCGTGACGAAAGCCGTCGAATTGCTGCTGAAGGCGCCGCGCGTCTTCATCGCCGCCTCCGGCGCCAGCCACCACGTCGCCTCCTTCCTGGAGGACGGGCTCGCGCTCTATCTCGATGCCGATGTGATCTTCGCGTCATCGCGCACCGGCCCGGAACGTGCCATCCGGCACATGATGTCGGCGAGGCCCGACGATCTCGTCGTCGCGATCTCGGTACCGCGCTATTCCCGCGCCACGCTGGACCTCGCGACCTTCGCCAAGAAACGCGGCGCTTCGCTGCTCGCCCTGACCGACAGCCCGACCTCGCCGCTCGCCCCCGCCGCCGACGTCACCCTCTTTGCTCCGGCCCGCAGCCGCCTGCTGCCAAACTCGCCGACCGCGGTCTTCGCCCTCGCGGATGCGCTCATCGCCGCCGTCGCGCGCGAGCGGCCGGATGCGGTCGAGGCGCTCAAGGAGCTCAGCGAAAGCCTGCTCTGGACCTTCCACCAATAGGTCGCCGGAGGCTCACGCCGCCCCGATGCGTGCCGATGCGAAGCGCTCGCGCAGCCAGCGCGCCGCCGGCCCACAGGGGCGCTGCTTGTGCCAGACCATTTCCAGCGCCACCGGCAGGTCGAAATCGTCGAACTGGAGATCGGGCGTCACCAGATCGGCCGTCACCGGCGAATTCGCGATGACGTAGCTGGAGACGAAGGCCCAGCCGATGCCCTGTTTGACCAGTTGCAGGATCACCCAGTGGCTCTCGACCCACCACACCTCGGCGGCAACGCGCAGGCGCTGCTTCTCCGGCCCATCGCCGCGCGCCGCGACGAGGATCTGGCGATGGCGCTTCAGCTCCTCCCAGTCGACGCGGGTGCCGGCCAGCGGATGGCCCTTGCCGCAGACGAGCTTGATCGGCACCCAGCCGACCGTCTGGAAGCCGAGTTCCGGCGGCAGCGCCTCCTGGCGCCACATCACCCCGATATCGGCCTGCCCAGCGAGCACGAGCTGGCTGACATCCTCCATCAGCGGGAACAGCAGCTCCAGCTCGACATGCGGAAAATGCCGCGCGAAATCGGCGAAGAGCGTGCCGAGCAGATGCTCGGGATAGAGTTCGTCGATGGCGACGACGAGCCGCGTCTCGACATGACTCTCGAAGCTGCTGGCGACGCCGATCAGATGCGCGCGACGGTCCAGGATCACCTTCGCCTCGCGAAGCAGGCGCTCGCCCGCCACGGTCAGCACCGGATTGCGCCCGGCCCGGCTGAACAGCGCGACGCCGAGGTCCTCCTCAAGGTTGGCGACCTGTGTGCTGATCGCCGACTGCGCCTTGCGCAATGCCCGCCCCGCCGCCGAGAAGGAGCCCTGTTCGGCCGCTGCGACGAAGGCTTCGAGCTGCTCGAAGGAGAGATTCATCTATCTGATATCCAGATGCGACCTAACTTGAATCATCCAGTTTTGGCGATAGAAGGCAGCACGTCAACAAGATCAGACGACAGGTGTTTCGAATGTCCATGCGCTCCTTCCCCGACCGGATTCGCCATACGGTGATGTTCGAGGTGATCGGGCTGGCGCTGGTGATCCCCGGCGGCGCCATGCTCTTCAACCTGCCGGCGACCCATATGGGGGTGATCGGCGTCGGCTCGGCCACCGTCGCAACGCTGTGGAACTTCGTCTTCAATCTCGGCTTCGACCACGCGATGCTCCGCTTCGCCGGCCACACCCGCAAGAGCCTGGGGCTGCGCGTGCTGCACGCGCTGCTGTTCGAAGGCGGGTTGCTGGTCCTGCTGCTGCCGCCGATGGCCTGGTATCTCGGCATGGGTCTGTGGCAGACTTTCGTAATGGACCTCGCGATCGTGGTTTTCTACGTGGTCTACGCCTTCCTCTTTAATCTGGCCTATGACCGGGTCTTTCCGGTCTCGGGCAATGAGCAAATGGCGATCGCCTGAAACGCTCGCTGAGCGGGATACATCGCGATTGCGAAAAGGCCATGCCGCGCTTGCGTCGTGACGATGGACATTCTCCCGCGTTCGTATTCTGATCGCGCCGGAACCCCCGGGGCGGCCCGCCCGTCTCGGCGCGAATGCATGTCGCGGCAGCAGGCCGCGCCTTGGGAGGAACGATGACAGGTAAGATCTATGACGGCCCGGCGGCTGCGCTGGAAGGGCTGCTCTTCGACGGAATGACGATCATGTCGGGCGGCTTCGGCCTGTCGGGCAACCCGGAGAGCCTGATCCCGCAGATTCGCGATTCCGGCGTGAAGAACATCACCGTGATCTCGAACAATGCCGGCGCCGACGGCTTCGGCCTTTGGATGCTGCTGCAGAGCCGCCAGATCAAGAAGATGATCGCGTCCTATGTCGGCGAGAACAAATTGTTCGAGCAGCAATACCTGGCTGGCGAGCTGGAACTTGAGCTGAACCCGCAGGGCACGCTGGCCGAGCGCATCCGCGCCGGCGGCGCCGGCATTCCGGCCTTCTACACCAAGACCGGCGTCGGCACCGTCGTCGCCGAGGGCAAGCCGGTCGAGGAATTCGAGGGCCAGCTCTATGTCCGCGAGACCTGGCTGCGCGCCGATGTCGCCATCGTCAAGGCCTGGAAGGCCGATACCGCCGGCAATCTCGTCTATCGGAAGACCGCGCGGAACTTCAATCCGAACATGGCGACCGCCGGCAAGGTGACCGTGGCCGAGGTTGAGGAGATCGTCCCGGTCGGCTCGCTCGACCCCGAGGCGATCCACACCCCCGGCATCTATGTCGACCGCGTCATCAAGAGCACGATCAACGAGAAGCGCATCGAGAAGCTGACCGAGCGCAAGAGGGAGGCAGCCTGATGGCCTGGACCCGCGAAGAGGTCGCCGCGCGCGCGGCCAAGGAGCTCAGGGACGGCTTCTACGTCAATCTCGGCATCGGTATTCCGACGCTGGTGGCGAACTACATCCCCGAAGGCGTGGACGTGACGCTGCAATCCGAAAACGGCCTGCTCGGCATCGGTCCCTTCCCCTACGAGGGCGAGGCCGATCCCGACCTGATCAATGCCGGCAAGCAGACGATCACGATCCTACCGAGCTCGAGCTTCTTCTCCTCGGCCGATAGCTTTGCGATGATCCGCGGCGGCCATATCGACCTGACCATTCTCGGCGCCATGGAAGTGGCTGAAAATGGCGACATCGCCAACTGGACCATCCCCGGCAAGATGGTGAAGGGCATGGGCGGCGCGATGGACCTCGTCGCCGGCGTCAAGCGGGTCATCGTCGTGATGGACCACGCCAACAAGGCCGGCGAATCCAAGGTGCTGGAGCGCTGCTCGCTGCCGCTGACGGGCGCGGGCGTGGTCGACATGATCATCACCGATCTCTGCGTGATGACCTGCGACAAGGCCAATGGCGGCGGCCTGACCCTGATCGAGCTCGCACCCGGCGTCAGCCTCGACGAGGTCAAGGCCAAGACGCAGGCCGCCTTCGCCGTCGCGCCAAGCCTCGCAAAGGCCGCGTGAGCGGGCTTCTACGCACGCGGCCCGCGACGACTCACGCGATGCTGGCCGCGTTCTCGGACGCGGCCACGTTGCGTCATGCCCTCGCCTTCGAGGCCGAACTCGCGCGCGCCGAGGCAGCCGAGGGCCTGATCGGCGCCGAGGCGGCCGAAGCGATCGCCGCACTCTGCGCTTCGATCACGATCGACCCCGCCGAACTGGCGGAGGAAGCGGCGCTCGCCGGCACACTGGCGATCCCGCTGGTGGCGCGTCTGCGTGCCGCCCTGAGCGGTGACGCCGCAAAAGCCCTGCACAAGGGCGCCACCAGCCAGGATGTCGCCGACACCGTCCTGGCTTGCCAGATCCGCGCCGCGAGCGGCCTGCTCGACGCAGACCTGACCCGCATCACGACGGCGCTTGCCGTCCTCGCCCGGCGCCATGCCGCAACTCCGGCCATCGGCCGCACGCTGTTGCAGGATGCGCTGCCGATCGGCTTCGGCCTGCGCATCGCGCATTGGCAGGCCGGCATCGCGGAAGCCGCAACCCGCCTGCGCCGCGAGGTCGAGGCGGGTGCCGCCCTGCAATTCGGCGGCGCAGCCGGTTCTCGCGCCAGTCTCGACGACAAGGCGGCAGCCGTCTCCGCCCGTCTTGCCGCCGCGCTAGGTCTTCCCGACGCACCGCCCTGGCATGCGCGCCGCGGCGGCATCGCCGGCATCGCGACGGCGATCGCGATCGCAATCGGCGCGCTCGGCAAGATGGCGCGCGACGTCTCGCTTCTCGCACAGAGCGGCATCGCCGAGGCCCGCGAGCCCGCCATCCCCGGCCGCGGCGGCTCTTCCGCCATGGCCCATAAGCGCAATCCGACCGGCTGCCAGGTCGCCCTCTCGGCGGCACTGCGCGCGCCCGGCCTCGTCGCCGGCATTCTCGCCGGCCTTCCCGCCGAGCAGGAACGAGGCCTCGGCGGCTGGCAGGCGGAAGGCCCGGCGCTGGCCGATCTCTTCCTGATTGTGGCCGGCGCGGCCGATGCCATGGCGACGGTCGCCGAGGGGCTGGAGATCGACGAGGCCGCCATCGCCCGCAATCTCACCGCGGCCGGGCTCGGCGACGATATCGGCGAAAGCGCAGGCCTGGTCACCGCGCTGCTCGCCCAGCACGACTGAGGAACGCACGATGCCCTTCGCGACGAGCAACGGCGCCCGCATCTACTGGAAGCTGGAAGGCACCGACGACAAGCCCGCGCTCGTCCTGCTGAACTCGATCGGCACCGATCGCGGCTTGTGGGACGCGGCCATGCCTGCCCTGCTCGGAGCCTTCCGCGTGCTGCGTCTCGACACGCGCGGCCACGGCGCCTCCGACGCACCAGACGGCGATTACACGCTCGCCATGCTCGCGGATGATGTCGCCGCCGTCATGGACGCAGCCGGGATCGCGCAAGCTGCGGTAGCCGGCGTCTCGCTCGGCGGCATGATCGCGATGGAGCTGGCTCTGGCCCGGCCAGCGCGTGTCTCGGCGCTGGCGCTGATCTGCACCTCCGCCACCATGGACAAGGCAGCCTGGCAGGACCGGATCGGCAAGGTTCGCGCTGGCGGCACCGCCGCAATCGCCGATCTCGCCATGCAGCGTTTCCTGTCGCCGGCCTTCACGGCTGGGCAGCCGGCAGTGGCCGAGAGTGTCCGGCGCAACCTCATTGCCATGGCCCGCGAAGGCTATGCAGGAGCGGGCGCCGCAATCCGGGACATGGATCTGATCGGCCGCATCCCCGCCCTCACATGCCCGACGCTGGTTGTCGTCGGTGAACGCGACGTCTCCACCCCCTTCGCCGGCCATGGCGAGAACCTTGTCGCGGCCATCCCCGGCGCCGCGCTGGAACGGCTCGATTGCGGCCATCTCGCTCCGCTTGAAGCCCCCGCGGCCCTGGCCGGCGCCCTGCGCGCCTTCCTCTCCCCCGGCCCGGATACTCAGGATGCGGCGGACGCCCTGTTCGAGGCAGGCCTCAAGAACCGCCGCCGCGTGCTCGGCGATGCCTGGGTCGACCGCTCGCTCGCCAACCGCACACCCTTCAATGCCGAATTCCAGGCGATGATCACCCGCATCGCCTGGCAGGAGATCTGGAGCCGGCCCGGCCTCGACGACCGCACGCGCCGCCTGCTCGTGCTGGCGATCACCGCGAGCCTCGGCCGCTGGGAGGAGTTCCGCCTGCATGTCCGCGCCGGTCTGACCCGCGGCGGCTTCACCCGCGACGACCTCAAGGAAGTGCTGATGCAGACGGCGATCTATGCCGGCGTCCCCGCCGGCAACACCGCCTTCGCTGAAGCCGCCGCCGTGATGAAGGACATCGAGGCGGCCGGATAAGCGGCCTCAGGCCTTCGCCCGGTAATCCGAGGGCGACACGCCCGCCCGCTTGGCGAAGAACCGCGAGAAATAAGCGGGATCGGCAAAGCCCAGCCGGAACGATATCCGCGAGATTGACATCGACGTGTAGACGAGATCGCGCCGCGCCTCGATCATCAATCGGTCCTGGATCACCCGCGCGGCGGAGCGGCCCAGCAGTTCCCGGCAGGAACGTGAGAGATGCGGCACAGAGGTGCCGAGCATGTGCGCATAATCCGTCAGCGCATCATGATGCTGGAAGCGCGTCTCGACCTGCTCGACGAAGCGGCGGACGAGGTCGGCCCGTGCATCCCGCACCGGCTCCGCGACCGCCCGCGCTCCCCGCATGGCTCGGACGAACCAGCCCGCGATCAGGTCGGCATAGGCGCCGAGCGAGAATTCCCGCACCGGCCGATTGGCGGCGAACTCGCTCATCGCCAGCCTGAGCGTGGCATCGAGCCCGGCATACTGCGCCCCGCCAACCGGCACATGCAGTACCGCCGCGCTGCCGAGCAGCGCCCGCGCCTCCGGTTCGGTGCCGAATAGACGCTTCAGCGAGGTCGCTGCCGCGCTGGCGACGAAGCCGTCGGTATCATCGAGGAAGGCGAATTCATGGATGGTCGAGGGCGGCAGCAGCAGCACCGAACCGGGCGACAGGGCATGCTCGCGCCCATCCACGCGCGTGCGCCCTCCCCCGGCAGTCACCAGGAAGAACTGGAAGAGATCGTGATGCATATGCGGCTGGATCGTCCAGCCGTGCAGGGAGCTGCGCGCTACGATCGGCTCGATATGCAGCGCGTCCGGGAAGCGCTCCGTCAGGCGCTCGCCATAGAGCCAATAGGCGGGGACGCTTCTGCCGGGCATGTCGCGCTCACGATCGATTTATCCAAGACAATGCGCGAATCCTCCATTCCGTCAACGCCAGTGAAAGCGTTAGCATCGGCCTGCGGATCGAACGGTGCAAACCGTTGCTTCGCGGGAGGCAAAGAAGAACAATGCGGACGCAGGTCGCCATCATCGGTGCGGGGCCCGCGGGATTGCTGCTCGGGCAGCTCCTGTCGCGCGCCGGCATCGACAACGTCATCCTCGAACGGCGCAGCGCCGACTATGTGCTGTCGCGCATCCGTGCCGGCGTGCTCGAACAGGGCATGGTCGATCTCCTGCACGAGGCCGGCGTCGGCGAGCGGCTGGATCAGGAGGGCCTGGTTCATGACGGCTTCTCGCTTGCCTTCGGCGGCGCGCTTCATCGCCTCGATTTGAAAGAGCTCAGCGGCGGCAAGACGGTCACCGTCTACGGCCAGACCGAAGTGACGCGCGACCTGATCGCGGCCCGCCATGCGCTCGACCGCCCCACGATCTACGAGGCCGAGGATGTCGCGCTGCATGATTTCGACAGCGCCGCGCCGCGCGTGACCTTCCGGGCGAACGGGCAGGAGCAGGAGCTGCACTGCGACTTCATTGCCGGCTGCGACGGCTATCACGGCATCTCGCGGGCCTCGGTCCCGGCCAGCGCCTTGCAGACCTTCGAGCGCGTCTACCCGTTCGGCTGGCTCGGCCTGCTGGTCGACCGGCCGCCGGCTGCGCATGAACTGGTCTACGCCAATCACGAGCGCGGCTTCGCCTTGTGCTCGATGCGCTCGGCCGGGCGCAGCCGCTACTATGTCCAGGTCCCGCTGGAGGAGAAGGTCGGAAACTGGTCCGACGACGCCTTCTTCGACGAGTTGCGCCGCCGCCTGCCGGCCGAGATCGCCGATGCCGTGCAGACCGGCCCCTCGCTGGAGAAGAGCATCGCGCCGCTGCGCTCTTTCGTTGCCGAGCCGATGCGCTTCGGCCGGCTCTTCCTTGCCGGCGACGCCGCCCATATCGTGCCGCCGACCGGCGCCAAGGGGCTCAACCTCGCCGCAAGCGACATCCGCTATCTCTTCGACGCCTTCCGCGAGCACTATCGCGAGAGTTCGAATGCCGGGCTCGACGGCTATTCGGCGCGCGCGCTCGCCCGCGTCTGGAAGGCCGAGCGCTTCTCCTGGTGGATGACCAACCTGCTGCATCGCTTCCCGGAGCGGGACGGCTTCGACCAGCGCATCCAGCAGGCGGAGTTCGACTACCTCGTCCATTCCCGCGCGGCGGCCACCGCCGTCGCCGAGAACTATGTCGGCCTGCCCTATTGAGGGCATTGCCCTCGCGGCAGAAAATTGCGTTGGTGACAACAAGAGGCACGGCGCCATGGCGGCGACCGGCCCGAGCAGCTAGAGCTTCGACCCACGCAAGGCATTTGCGGGATCGCAGGCAGGATCGGGAGGAGATGGAATGACCAAGGGTTTCCTGAACAGGTTGCTGCCGGCCGGCGCGCTGGCCCTCGCCGGAGCGCTCGCGCTCGGTGCCTCCGCCATGGCGGACACGATCAAGGTCGGCATCATCGGGCCGTTCTCCGGCCCCTTCGCCCTGCAGGGCAAGAACTTCCAGGCCGGAGCCGAAGCCTGGCTCGCGCAGAACGGCAAGACCGTCGCCGGCCACGATATCGAGCTGGTCTATCGCGACCTGCCGACCGCCAATCCGCAGCAGGCCCGCGCGCTGGCGCAGGAGCTGATCGTCCGCGACAAGGTGCAATATCTCGGCGGCGTCTATTTCACGCCGGACGCGATGGCGATCACCCCGCTCTTGAAGCAGGGCAATGTCCCGCTGGTGATCTTCAACGCCGCGACCTCGGCGATCATGACCTCCTCGCCGCTGGTGGTGCGCACCTCCTTCACCCTGTCCCAGACCACGACGCCGCTCGGCAAGGCGGCGGTGGAGCGCGGGGTCAAGAAATTCGTCTCGATCGTCAGCGATTACGGCCCGGGCGTCGATGCCGAAACTGCCTTCAAGAAGGCGATCGAGGCAGCCGGCGGCGAGGTCAAGGAAGCGATCCGCATCCCCCTGAACACCACCGAGTTCAGCCCGATCATGCAGCGCATTCGCGATGCCGGGGCCGAGGGCGTCTTCGCCTTCCTGCCGTCGGGCCCGCCGACGCTCGGCTTCGTCAAGGCCTTCAGCGATACCGGCCTGAAGAAGGCGGGCGTCAAGCTCTTCGCGCCGGGCGACCTGACCCAGGAATCGGATCTGCCGGCTCTGGGCGAGGCGGCCGCCGGCCTGATCACCTCGTTCCACTACGCGGTCTCGCATGATTCCGAGATCAACAAGCGCTTCGTCGCTGCTGCCGAGAAGGCAATCGGTGCACCCGACCTCGTCTCCTTCCCGGCCGTTGGCGCCTATGACGGCATGTTCGTGATCTCCAAGATGATCGCCGCCACCGCCGGCAAGCAGGACGCCGAGAAGGCGGTCGAGGCGGTGAAGGGGCTCGGCTGGGAGAGCCCGCGCGGCCCGGTCAAGATCGATCCTGAGACCCGTCACATCACCCAGACGATCTACCTGCGCGAAGTCGCGAAGGATGCGCAGGGCCGCTGGATCAACAAGGAGATCGCCAGCGTGCCGGAGCAGAAGGATTCCGGCCTGACGAAGTAACGACGTCGTTTCCCGCTGGAAACACACCGTCATTCCGGGCTTGCCTCGGAATCCATCGTAGAGCGCCGGGCCTTACGATGGATTCCGGATCGGCGCCGCTTCGCGGCTTGTCCGGAATGACGGTGGTGATTCCATCCAAACTCGGCACGCCTGAGCATCGGAAAGCCCGCTGAATGCAGACCGCGCTGAGCATTGCCGTGGATGCGCTGGCCTATGGCATGGCGCTGTTCATCATCTGCATCGGCCTGTCGCTGACCATGGGCCTGATGCGGGTGGTCAACCTCGCCCATGGCGCCTTCGCCATGATCGGCGGCTACATCGCCTCCTATGCCGCGCGCGATCTCGGCCTCGGCTACGGCTTCGGCATCATCCTCGCCGTGGTCGGCACGGTCATCCTCGCCGTGCCGCTGGAGCGGCTGCTCTATCGCCGCATCTATGACCGCAGCGAGCTCTCGCAGGTGCTGATGACGATCGGCATCACCTTCTGCGTCATCGGCATCACCAATTATTTCTTCGGCCCGACGCTCAAGACCATTCCCCTGCCGGCGGAATTGGCCCGCTCCGTCGATCTCGGCTTCCGCAGCATCGCCGGCCACCGGCTCTTCGTCATTGCGAGCGGCCTCGTCGTCGCCGGCGGCCTGTGGTTCCTGATCGAGCGGACCGGCTTCGGTATTCATCTGCGCGCCGCCGTCGAGAACGCGCCTATGGCCCGCACGCTCGGCATCCGCACCGAGATCATCTATGCTGCGAGCTTCGCGCTGGCGATCGGGCTTGCGGCCTTCGGCGGCGTGGTCGGCGCCGAGTTCCTGCCGATCGAGCCCTATTATGCGCTGCGCTACATGGTGACCTTCCTCGTCGTCGTCTCGGTCGGCGGCGCGGGCTCGATCCCCGGCGCGCTCGCCGCCTGCCTGCTGCTCGGCGCCATCGACGTCACCGCGCGCTATCTCGTGCCGGATTTCGGCAATTTCTTCTTCTATCTCGCGGTGATCCTGGTGGTCTGCGCCTTCCCGCGCGGTCTGATGGGACGGGCGCAGTAGCATGGCACCCGCAACGTCCATGCCAATGACCGCATCCGCCAGCCGCACCGTCGGTCGCGACCTTCTCGGCCTCGCCCTGATCGCGCTCGTCGGCCTTGCCGGCTACTGGCTCTTTCCCGACAACCTCGCCTTCCTGACCCGTGTGATCTCGGTCGCGCTGCTCGTGCTCTCGCTCGACCTGATCGTGGGCTATTGCGGCGTCGCCTCGCTCGGCCAGGGCGCGCTCTATGGCGCCGGCGCCTATGCCGCCGGCATCGCCTGCGTCCATGGCATCACCGACCCCGTCCTGCTGATCCTGATCGGCGCGGGGGCCGGAGCAATCATGGGGCTCCTGATGGGTGCGATCATGCTGCGCGCCCATGGTCTGCCGCAGCTCGTGCTCTCGATCGCCATCGTCCAGCTCCTGCACGAAGCCGCCAACAAGGCCTCCTCGATCACCGGCGGCAGCGACGGCCTCTCCGGCATGAGCCCCGCCCCGCTCTTCGGCCTCTTCGAATTCGATCTCTGGGGTCGCAGCGCCTATCTCTTCGGGCTCGGCCTGCTCCTCATCGTGTTCGCCGTGCTGCGCTTCGTCACGCGCTCGCCCTTCGGCATGGTCTGCCGCGGCCTGAAGGAGGATCCGCTCAGGATCAGCGCGCTCGGCATCTATGCCTTCCCTGTCCTGCTCAAGATGTTCGTCATCTCAGGCACCGTCGCCGGCATGGGCGGCGCGCTCGCCGCCATCGCGACCCAGGTCGTCGGGCTCGACAGCGTGAGCTTCGAGGTTTCGGCGAACGCTCTCGTCATGCTGGTGCTCGGCGGCATCGGCCATCTCTACGGCGCGCTGATCGGCACCGTGATCTTCATGGCGCTCGAACATGTCGTCGCCGCGATCAACCCGTTCCACTGGATGACGCTGGTCGGCGCCGTGCTGATCGCCATCGTGCTCTTCGCCCCGCGCGGACTTTCCGGCACGTTGGACGAACTCGCCCGGATGTTGACCCGCGACCGCTGGAGGGCCGGCCGATGAGCGCGGTCTTCGAGGTCTCGCATCTCTCCAAGGCGTTCGGCGGGCTCAAGGTCAACAGCGACATCTCGCTGGCGATGAACGAGGGCGAGCGGCTCGCCCTGATCGGCCCGAACGGCGCCGGCAAAACCACCTTCGTCAACCTCGTCACCGGCCGTATTCCGCCGAGCGCCGGCAGCGTCCATCTCGCGGGCGAGGACATCACGAGCCTGGGTGCCGTGAAGCGCGTCCGGCGCGGCCTCGTCCGCACCTTCCAGGTCACGCGCCTTTTCCCGGACATGACGCCGGAAGAGCATGTCGTGATGACCATCCTGCAGCGTCTCGGCCGGGCGACGCGCATCCTCGCCCGCTTCCACGGCGATTCCGAAGCCACCGACGAAGCCGCCGAAATCCTTGCCACGCTCGGCCTGACCGAGGTCGCCCGCTGCAAGGTCGCGACGATCGCCTATGGCCAGCAGCGCCTGCTGGAGATCGCCATCGCCCTGGCGCAACGCCCCAAGGTGCTGCTGCTCGACGAACCCGCGGCCGGCGTGCCCTCCAGCGACACGCCGCGCATCGAGGAGGCCTTGGCCCGCCTGCCGGCCTCGCTCGCCGTGCTGATGATCGAGCACGACATGGACCTCGTCTTCCGCTTCGCCAAGAGGGTCGTCGTGCTCGCGGCGGGCGAGGTCATCTTCCAGGGCCTGCCGGCCGAAGTCGCCAAAGACCCCAAGGTCCGCGAAGCCTATCTCGGGAGCTATGCCCATGCCGGCGGCTGATCTCGACGTCCGCAACCTCAGCGCCGGCTATGGCCAGACCCATGTGCTGGAGGATGTCTCGTTCTCGGTGGCGGCTGGCGGGCGCCTCTCCATCCTCGGCCGCAACGGCATGGGCAAGACCACGCTGATGGCGAGCCTGATGGGGCTGACGCGCCGCTATGCCGGCAGCATCAGCCTTGGCGGGCAGGACGTCACCGCGCTCGGCACGGCGGCCCGCGCCCATGGCGGCATCGGCCTCGTCCCGCAGACCCGCGAGATCTTCAAGGGCCTCACCGTCGAGGAAAACCTCTTCGCCGGATTGAAGGGCCGCCCGCGCGCGGCGATCGAGGAGGCCTACACCCTCTTCCCGCGCCTAGGGGAACGCCGCCGCAATCTCGGCTCCCAGCTCTCCGGCGGCGAGCAGCAGATGCTGGCGACGGCGCGCACCATCCTCGGCCAGCCCTCGGTCCTGCTGCTCGACGAACCGCTTGAAGGCCTCGCGCCGGTCATCTGCGACATGCTGATGGAGGCGTTCGGCCGCCTTGCCGCGAGCGGCGCGATGACCATCCTCTTCGTCGAGCAGCGATTGGAAAGCGCCCTCGCCTTCGCAGATGACGTCATCATCCTCGAACGCGGCCGGATCGTCTGGTCAGGCAAGCCGGATGCGCTGCGCGCCGATGCCGACGTGCTCGAACGCTATATCGGCGTCGGCGGGCTGCACTGAATCTGCCGCACTTGGAAACGCGGGTCATCCCGGCAGGAGCGAAGCGTAGAGCCGGGATCCATGCCTGAACCTTGAGCGGCAGCGCTCCGGCATGGATCCCGGGTCCAGCCCGGGATGACGGCGTTTTTGTTGTAAAATGACGACGCGTGAACCTCACACCACCAGATCGAGCGGCGGCACCGGCTCGCCGCGCGAAACGTGCTGCATGTTCGCGAACATGCGCTTCACCACCGGCGCGAAATTGTCGGAGGCCATGGCGGCGAGATGCGGCGTGGTCACGAGATTGTCGAGGGTGAGGAGCTGGCTGTCGGCCGGCAGCGGCTCGATCTCGTAGACATCCATCGCCGCGCCCGCGATCTCCTTCGCCCGCAGAGCCGTGACGAGGTCCGCCTCGTTGACGACGCCGCCACGCGCGCAATTGATCAGCACCGCCGTCTTCTTCATTTTCTTGAGCGCGGCGAGATCGATCAGATCCTTGGTTTCGGGCGTCAGCGGGCAATGCAGCGAGACGACGTCGGCCTGGGTCAGGATCTCGTCGATCGAGGCATGCTTCACGCCGAGCGCCGCCTCCTCGGCGGCATCGAGCGGGGTCCGCTTGCTGTAGAGGATGGTGCAGCCAAAGCCCTTCAGCAGCTTGGCGACATTCTTGCCGATCGCGCCGAGGCCGACGATGCCGACCGTCTTGCCGGAGAGCGTGTAGGTGTCGGACGGCAATTGACCGGTGCGCCAATTGCCCTTCTTCAGCTCGGCATTGCCATAGGCGATCAGGCGGAGCGTCGAGATCGTCAGGCCGAGTGCGAATTCGGAGACGGCGACCGCATTGGAGCCGGTCGTGCGCGCCACCTTGATGCCGAGCTCCTTCGCCGTCTCGATATCGATATTGTCGTAGCCGACACCCCATTTATGCAGGAGCTTCAGCTTCTTGGCCGCGCGCAGCACGTCGCCGGAGACGCCGACCTGGCCGGAGATCGCATAATCGGCCTCGGCGATGATCTGCTTCATGTGCTCGTCGCCGCGCGCCGTGCCATGGGTCAGCACGAAGCCCTCAGGCAGGAATTCGCGCAGGCGGTCGGCCCGCTCGGGCGTGGTCATGTCGAGGAGGCAGATGGTCTCGGGCATGGGATGGTCCAGTCAGAAGATCGGGTCAGATGGTGAAGCGGGCACCGGCGCGGGCAAGCCCGCCGGAGATGGCGACAGGCGTTCCGTCGGCGCGCCAGCAGGCGGCGCCGGTCAGGGTACCGTCCGGATTGAAGGCGATGGCGTTCATGCCGCCAGCGACGCGCGGCGAGCGCACCACCTTGTGGCCGCGCGCGATCAGCGCCTGAGCCACCGCCTCGGGGATGGCCTCCTCGAGCTCGAGCACGCCACCCTCGGTCCAGACGCGCGGCGCCTCGACGGCTTCCTGCAGGCTCATGCGGTGATCGATCAGGTTGACGATCGCCTGCAGGGCCGAGGGGAAGATGCGCAAGGCACCGGGCAGGCCGAGCGCGAAGGCGAGCCGGCCCTCCTTCACCGCCATCATCGGCGCCATGGAGGTGAAGACCCGCTTGCCCGGCGCGATCGAGAGCGCCCGGCCGGGATGCGGATCGAAGTTGTACATATAGTTGTTGGCGATCATGCCGGTGCCGGGGATCTGCACGCAGGCGCCGAACAAGCCGTTGATCGTCTGCGTCGCGCTGACGACATTGCCCATGGCATCCGCAACGGTGACATGGGTAGTGTCGGCGGATTCTCCGCCGGAGAGCCCGGCCGTCCAGCTCTTCGCCTGCTCCATCGCGATCAGGGCGCGGCGCTCGTCGGCATAGGCCTTGTCGATCAGCCTCGCGACGGGAACCTTGACGAAGGCCGGGTCGGCCGTCGCCACGGCACGGTCGGCGAAGGCGATCTTCAAGGCCTCGGCGAGCAGATGCACCGCATCGGTCGAGCCGAAGCCGAGCGAGCCGATATCGTAGCCTTCGAGGATGTTGAGCATCTGCGCGATATGCACGCCGGAGGACGAGGGCGGCGGCGGGCCGATGATCTCGTAGCCGCGATAGGAACCCCGGATCGGCTCGCGCAATTCGATGCGGTAGTTGGCGAGGTCGGCATGATCGATCAGCCCGCCATTTTTCGCCATGTAATCGGTCAGCGCGCGCCCGAGCTTCCCGCCATAGAGCGCCTCCGGCCCTTCCGCCGCGATCAGTTTCAGGCTCGCGGCATAGTCGGACTGGACAAGCCGCATGCCCGGCTGGAGCGGCTTTCCGTCCGGCAACAACATCGCCGCAAGGCCGGGATCACGCGCGAGATCGGCGGCATTGTCGGTGATGCAGTTCGAGAGATAGGGCGTGACCACGAAGCCGCGCTCGGCCAGCCCGATCGCGGGCTGGAGGACATCGGCCAGCGTCAGCGTACCGAAGCGGGCGAGCGCCTCGCACCAGCCTTTCAGAGCGCCGGGAACCGCGACCGCCTTGGCCCCGACCACGTTCTCGCGGTCACGCGTGTCGCGCTGCTTGCCGATCTCGTCGGACAGACACTCGTACATGCCGGCCGTCGCCTTGCCCGGCGCGGTCGAGAGATTATCGATCACGACATGGCGCCCGTCGGCGAGCCGGATATGGCTCAGACCCCCGCCGAGGATGCCGACCATCATCGGCTCGGCCACCGTCAGTGCGAAGAGCGAGGCGACGGCCGCGTCGATGGCATTGCCGCCGGCGAGCAGGATCTGCGCGCCCGCTGCCGAGGCGAGCGGGTGGTTGGTGACGACCATGCCGCGCGAGCCGCTCGCCGGCTTCTTCTCGCAGGTGAAATCAGCGACGCGTGGGACGGAGACGGGAGCGTTCATGGCCGGCCTCGTCAGCCCTTCGCCGCGGCGATGGCGTCGAGCACCATCTTGGTCGCGCCGGAGATGTCGCCGAGCTTCTCGCCCGCCTTCACCCGGCCTTGCGTCTTCTCGCCGCGCTCCTGCCGGGCGATGGCGGCGTCCGCGATCGCCTCGGCCTCGGCGCGCGGCAATACCAGCACGCCGGATTCATCGGCGAGGATGACGTCGCCGGCCTTGACCGGGACATTGCCGCAGGAGATCGGCAGGTTGAGCGTGCCGCCGAGATTGTAGAGGCGCGTGGTGATCGGCGACATGCCGCGGCACCACATCGGGAAATCGGAATCCTCGATCTCGGTGAGGTCGGTGCAGGGTCCGTCGACGATGCCGCCGACCGCGCCGGCTGCCTTCGCCGCGACCGTGACGCCGCCCCCCCAGCAGGCATGCTTGTCGTCGCCGAGCCGGTCGACGACGAGGATGTCGCCGGGGCGCAGCAGGCCGAGCGTGTGGTGCAGCAGGGTCGAATCCTGGCCGGGGATCGCCAGCGTCACCGCCGCCGCGGCGATACGCTTGCCGCGCAGCAGCGGCTGGATGCCGCGATCCATGAAGCCCCAGTGCTGGGAATGGCCGATGGTCGCGGTCTCGACCTTCTGCAGTTTCTCGACCAGCGCAGCCGGCAGCTGCTCGGGCATGGCTTCGATGCGGTAATCGGGCATGGGCGTCTCCTATTTCCCTACGGCACGGGCGACGCCGACCAGGCGTTCGACCACGAGAACGACGGCGAGCGTCGCGACAATAAGCACCACGGACAGGGCCGCGATAAGCGGATCGGTGCGCCCTTCGACATAGCGCACCATCTCGACCGGCAGGGTCGAGGCACGCGGGCCGGCGATGAAGAGCGAGATCACCGTCTCGTCGAAGGAGAGCAGGAAGGACAGGCAGGCGCAGGCGATCAGGCCCGGCGTCGCCAAAGGCAGCGTCACCCGCCGCACCACGCGCCAGGGCGTGGCGCCGAGCGTGGCGGCCGCCGCCTCGATATCATCCGGCAGATTGGCAAGCGCCGTCGTCATCATCCTGATCACGAAGGGCACGGTCACCGTCATATGGCCGAGCACGAGGCCGGGCAGCGTCGCGGTCAGCTTCAACGGCGAGAAGAACAGCAGCAGGGCCAGGCCGGTGATCAGCGTCGGCAGCAGCAGCGGCGCCAGGAAGAAGCCCGTCAGCGCATCCTTGCCGGCAAAGCGGCCCTTCGCCAGCGCAAGAGCAGCCGGCACGCCGACCGCGAGCGACAGCAGCGTCACCATCGCCGCGATCCGCACGCTGAGCCAGAGCGCCGTCAGCAGCGGCCCGTTGCTCGCGAGCTGGTTGAACCAGCGCAGCGAATAGCCGGATGGCGGGAACAGGATGAAATTATCAGCCGAGAAGGCCAACATGACGACGACGACGATCGGCGCCAGGATCAGCACATAGACCAGCGCCGCGAAGCTGGAGAGAACGCGTCCCGCCCCGGTCATCGCTGCAGCCTCCGCGCCACCAGATTGGAGATCACGAGCAGGGCGAGCAGCAGGACCAGCGTATAGATCGCCAGCACCGCCGCGACCGGCCAGTTTGTGTTGGTTGTCGCCTGCTCGAAGATCTCGGTCGCCAGCACGAAGACGCGCCCGCCACCCAGGAGCTTGGGCGTGATATAGGCCGACATCGAGAGCACGAAGCCCAAGCCCGCCGCCAGCGCGATCGCCGGCAGGCTGAGCGGCAGCGTGACCCGCCGGAAGGTCCGGAACGGCGAGGCGCCGAGCGAGCGCGCGGCTTCCTCCAGCGTGCGGTCGAGCCGGCCGAAGCCGGCGAGCAGCGCCAGGATCATATAAGGCATGATGCTCTCGGCGAGGCCGATGGTGACGCCCGTCCAGTTGAAGACGAGCTTCAGCGGCGTCGAGATCAGGCCAAGCGATTGCAGCGTCGTATTGACCAGCCCGCGATCCCCGAGAATGGCGAGCCAGCCGAAGACGCGCACCACGCCGGAGACCAGCATCGGCATGATCGCGACGACCGCGAGCAGCCCGCGAAAGCGGGAATCGGTGCGGAACAGGAAGAGCGAGACGGGATAGGCCATGCAGAGCGCGATCAGCGTCGACACTGCCGAAAGCCAGAGCGAGTTCAGCGTCAGTTCGAAGGTGAAGCTGTCATGGAAGGTGGCGCGCGCGGTCTCCAGCGACCAGGCCTCGACCATCGCCCCGGTCGGCCCAACCTCGTTGAAGGCGTTGCGGAACAGCCCGAGCGACGGCAAGACATAGATGGCGAGCAGGAAAAGCGTCGCCGGGATCAAAAGCAATGGCAGGCGGCGCGAGACGGTCATGACGCCTCGCGCGCGAAGACGCGGCTCTCGTGGCGCGGCCAGACGACCGCGACCTCGGTCCCCTCGGCCTGCGCGGCCGAGCCCGAAGGCATCTCGACCGTGAGCTGCCCATCCGTGCCTTCCACCAGCACCTCGACATGGTCGCCGACGAAGACGCTGCGCAGGACGCGGCCGGTCAGGCGCGCCGTGTCGCCACCGGCCGGCTCGGAAACCGGTACGATCCGCATCCGCTGCGGCCGGACGAACAGGTCGGCATTATCAGCAGCCTCGACCGGCACGGCCTGCCCCCAGACGGTGGCCCGGCCCTGCCCGTCGCGCGCCAGCGGCAGCACGTTGGCGCGGCCGACGAACTCGGCCACGAAGCGCGTCGCCGGCCGGTCGTAGATATCCTCGGCGCTGCCGATCTGGGCGATGCGGCCGCGATGCATCACCGCGATCCGGTCGCACATCGTCAGCGCCTCGACCTGATCGTGGGTGACGAAGAGCGTGGTGATGCCGAGCGAGCGCTGGATCGAGCGGATCTCGTGGCGCATCGCATCGCGCAGCTTGGCGTCGAGATTGGACAGGGATTCGTCGAGCAGCAGCACCGAGGGCTGGATCACCAGCGCACGGGCCAATGCGACGCGCTGCTGCTGGCCGCCCGAGAGCTCCTTCGGGCGGCGCTCGCCGAGCCCGCCGAGCCGGACCAGCGCCAGCCCCTCCTCGACGCGCTTGGCGATCTCGGCGCGGGAAACGCCGCGCTCCTCCAGGCCGAAGGCGATGTTGCGCCCGACCGAGAGATGCGGGAACAGCGCATAGGACTGGAAGACATAGCCCATGTTGCGCTTATGGGCCGGCAGCTTGGTGATCTCGTTGCCGTCGAGCGTCATGGTGCCGCGGTTCGGCTCGATCAACCCGGCGAGCATGCGCAGGGTCGTGGTCTTGCCGCAGCCGGAGGGGCCGAGCAGCGCGACGGATTCGCCCTGCTCCACCGCCAGTGAGACCTCGTCGACCGCAACCGAGTTGCCGTAGCGCTTCTGCAGCCCGGCGAGTTCGAGATAGCTCATCGTCTTCCGCTCAGCGCGCCGCCGTAATCACTTCGCGCCGCCAGCGGTTGTTCCACTGGTCGCGCACCTTCAGGACCTCGTTCCAGTCGACCGGGATCATGCGCGCAAGGTTCTCCGGCGAGGCCGCGGTGCGCGCCAGCGCCTTGGCTTCGATCTGCGCCTTGGCATTGGTCGGGGCGTAGAACATCCGCTCGGTGAAGGCCTTCTGCGCGCCCGCCGACAGCGCATGCGCGACGAAGGCAGCGGCAGCGGCGCGGTTCTTCGAGCCAGCGGTGAGATTGATCGTGTTGATCTGGAAGACCGAGCCCTCGGGCGGCAGCAGCGCGTTGATCTTGCCGCCGGTCTGGTCGGAATAGAGCTGGGCGCGGGCGTTCCAGCCGGTCGCGACCTTGGCCACGCCGTTCAGGATCAGCGAGTAGCCGTCCGGATTAGGATCGAAGGTGGTGACGCTCGGCGCCAGCTCCTTCAGCTTCTTCATCGCGGCGTCGATCGACTTGCGGTAGTCGCCGCCTTCCATCTTCTCGGTCATCGCCGTCAGCGCCAGGCCCTGGATGTTCGGCGGCGCCGAGAGCGCGATCTGACCCTTGAGGTCAGGCCGCCAGAGATCGGCGAGCTTGGCGATCTGCGGCTTCAGCGCCGCATCCTGCACGATGACGAGATGGTCGAAGGTCACGGCCGGGCCGAAATCGCCGCCGGCCGCGCGCGCTGCCGGCAGGAGCTCGTTCAGCACCGGGAACTCGGAAAGGCTGAGCTTCTCGAACAGCCCTTCGAGATTACCGATGCTGGAGGTGGTGACGTCCATGATCGCGACATCGGTCTGCGGATCGGCCTTCTGCGCCCGGACGCTGCCGACCATCTGGGCCGAGGTGCCGCCGGGCACATAGTTCACCTTCACGCCGGGATGCGCCTGCAGGAACGGCTCGATCACCGCCTTGGTGTAGTTGTCCTGGAAGATGCCGGCATAGGACATCAGCGTGATCTGCCCCGAGAGCGTCTGCGCCCGGAGGACGGCCGGCATCGCGATGGTCGCGAGGCCGGACTGGATGACGAGGCGGCGGGTGAGCATGAAAAATCTCCTGCTGTGGCGCCGCCTCGGGCGGCTGATTGGCGAATTCTCGGCTCAGGCCGGGATCTTGGACGCGAAATGGGCGATGAAGCGGGCGCAGACATCGGTCAGCTTCTCGGCCAGCTGCACACCGGTCTCGGCCGAGCAGAGCGTCGGATCGCCCTTGCCGACGCCGTCATGGTAGACCTCGTCATATTCGTTGGGCATGCCCACTTCGGCGCCGTCGAAGCTCGCGGTGCCGAGCCCCGTGAAGGGCAGGTCGAGGATCGGATCGCGCTTCATCGGCTTGCCAGCCGGGATGAAATCCTTGCGGATCAGCTCGGGGAAGAGGTGCAGGCCGAGGCTGGTCAGCGGATCGGCGCCATGGCCGGAGACCTTGGCCGACGTCTCGGCGCCGACGATGCCCGGCAGCATACCGTAGGCGATACGCCAGAGATAAAGGCTCGGCAGCACGATGCGCTCGCGCTGATAGAGCTCGCGCGCGACCTCGGAGATCGGCCCGACATTGCCGCCATGGCCGTTGATGACGATGATCCGGGTCAGGCCGTTGCGATGCAGCGAGTCGACCATCTCTGCGATGACCGCGGTCAGCGTGCCCTGCGAGATGGCGATGCCGCCGATCATCGGACCGAACCAGTCCGCTCCGCCATAGGGCAGGACCGGCGCGACCAGCGTGCGCGTGCCGGCCTTGGTCGCCTGCAAGGCGGCGAGTTCGGCGATCTTCTCGGCCAGCAGGTAGTCGCCCATTGGCGCATGCGGGCCCTGGTCCTCATGGCTGCCCATCGGCAGCAGGATGACGGGGTTTGACTTGAGCAGCTCGCGCGCCTCCCCGCCCGAGATGGTGCCCATATGGACGAGAGGATCGGTCTTGGTAGCCATGGCGTAGTCCTTCCTTGGTATAGGCTTAGGTCTTCAGCGCTCGCTGGTGCGCGGGTCGAGAATGTCGCGCAGCGCGTCGCAGAGCAGGTTCATGGCGAGGATGGTCAGGGTCAGCACGGCGCAGGGCCAGAGCAGCAGCAGCGGTGCCTGCTCCATGGTCGAGCGCGCGCCACGGATCATCAGCCCCAAGGACGGCGCCGGCGGCACGACACCCAGTCCCAGGAAGGACAGGCCGCTCTCGATCACCACGGCAGCGGCGACGGCGAGCGAGAACTGCACCAGCAGCGGCCCGGCGATATTTGGCAGCACGGTGCGGAAGAGCAGATGCGACTGGCTGGCGCCGAGCGCCCGCGTCGCCTCGACATAGTCGCGCCCCTTGACCGCCAGCACCTCGGCATAGGTCACGCGTGCGAAGCCGGGCAGGTAGAGCACCGAGAGAACGAGGATCAGCGTCCCGGCGCCCGGCCCGAGCAGCGTCACCACCAAGAGCGCCAGCAGCACCGGCGGGAAGCACATGATGATCTCGACGCTGCGCACCGTGAGAAAAGCGCCCCAGCTGCGGGCCCAGCCGCCGATCAGTCCGAGCGTGATGCCGACGAGCCCGGCGAACAGCGCCGAGACGAAGGCGACGGACAGGCTGGTGCGTGCGCCCCAGACCAATCGCGAGAGCACGTCGCGGCCGAACTCGTCGCGCCCGAGCCAGGAGCCGGCCATCGGCCCGGCCAGGCGCCGCGCCACGTCCTGACGGATCGGATCAGGCAGCGGCAGCAAGGGTGCCGCGATCGCGACGAGCAGGATCGCCGCGACGATGCTGCCGGGCAGGAGGAGCCGTTTGACGCCGCGCCGCTTCATCCGTGCTGCACCCGGGGGTCGATCGCCGCATGCAGCAGTTCGACGAGAAGATTGATGAGCAGGAACAGCACCGAGATCGTCAGGATGATGCCGACCACCATCGGATAGTCGCGCCCTTCGACGGCGCGCAGCAGCGGCGTCGACAGGCCCGGCCAGTTGAAGACGTATTCGACCAGCACGGTGCCGCCGAGCAAGGTCCCCATCTGGAGACCCAGCACGGTGACGACCGGGTTCAGCGCATTGCGCAGCACGTGAACGACGAGAACCCGCCGCGGCGACAGCCCCTTGGCCCGCGCCGTGCGGACATAGTCATGGGCGAGCGCATCGAGCGTCGCGGCGCGCGTCATCCGGAACAGCACCGCCGCCAGTCCCTTGGCGATGGCCACAGCAGGCAACGCCAGGAGCTTGAGATGCTGGCCGGGGTCCTGCGTGAAGGGCACGAAACCGCCCGCCGGCATCAAACGAAGCGTCTGCGCCAGCAGGAGGATCAGCAGCGTCCCGACGACGAAGACCGGCACGGCGAGCAAGAGCGCGGTGATCCAGGAGGCGACGCGGTCGAAGGTGCCGCCGCGATGGACCGCGGCATAGACGCCGGAGGGCACGCCGACCACGAGCGCGATCAGCGTCCCCGCCAGGATCAGCTCCAGCGTGCGCGGCAGCCGGAGCCCGATCTCCTTGATGACGGGATAGTCGTCGACCAGCGAGACGCCGAGATCGCCACGCGCCAGTCCCGCCAGGAACTGGCCGTACTGGACCAGGATCGGCCGGTCGAGCCCAAGCTTCTCGCGCAGTTCCTGCACCGTGGCCGGGTCGGGCATCGCGCCGGAGGTCGAGAGCAGCAGCTCGGCCGGGTCCCCGGGCACTATGTGCAGCGCCAGGAACACGATCGTCGCAACAACCCAGGCCATCGCCAGGGTCAGGAAAAACCGCCGTCCGAGCCAGGCCGCGCTCATCCGAAATAGGTCTCCTCGAGCATGTTGCCGGAGGAGTTCGAGAGCGCGCCGGGCAGGTTGACGAAGCCCTGGATGCTCTTGTCCATGCCATAGCCCTGCTGACGCCAGGCGAGGCCGACCAGCGGCACTTCCTCGAGGGCAGCGCGCTGCATCTCCTTGTAGATCTCGACGCGCTTGGCCTGGTCGAATTCCGTCCGCCCCCTGGCGAGCGCGGCGATGGTGCGCGGCGCATCGACCTTGAAGGAACGCCCATGCGTCGGCGAGAGCGAGGTGTCGAGCACCACGGTCAGCCCGTCCGGATCGTTGTTGTCCGAGGACACGCCGTGGATCGCCATGTCGTACTGGCCGCGCGTGCCGCGGCTGACCCGCGTCGACCAGTCCGGCAATTGCAACTCGGCCTGGATGCCGATCGCCGCGAGATATTGCTGGACGATCTCGGCCGTGTCCTTGTGCATGCCGAACTGGGCGGTGGCGAGCAGCGTGGTCTGGAAGCCGTTGCCGTAACCGGCTTCCGTCAGGAGCGCCTTGGACCGGGCCGGGTCGTAGTTCCAGCCATGCGCCAGCTCCTTGTCGTACCAGGGCGTGCCCTCGACGATCGGCACGCCTTCGAGCGGCTTGCCACGCCCGAAGAAGGCGACCTTGACGATATCCTCGCGCTTCACGGCGTGGGCCACGGCCCGGCGCACGCGCGGATCGTTGAACGGCGGCTTGGTGCCGTTGAAGAGCACGTCCATGAACGGCCCTTCCTGCGTGTCGAGCTTGAGGCGCGGATCGGCCTGCACCGTCGCCATCGACTGCCACGGCACGTATTCGATCATGTCGACATCGCCGGAGATCAGCGCCGCGTTGCGCAGGTTCTCGTCGGCATAGACGATGAACTTGATGCCCTTCGCCTTGGGGATGCCCGGCTTGTAGAACTTGTCGAAGGCGGCGAGCTCCAGCGAGGTGCCGCGCTCCTGCCCGATGAGGCGGAAGGGACCCGCGCCGATCGGCTCGTTCGCGCTGGATTTCCGCCAGATGATGAAGGTGTTGTAGTTGGCGAACCAGCTCGGCAGCGTGACCTGCGGCTCCTTGGTGACGAGACGCACCGTCTGCGGATCGGGGATCTCGACCCGCTCGATCAGCTGGAACTGCGTGCGCATATAGGCGGTCGATTTCTCGCCGGCGATCTGCTCGATCGACCATTTCACGTCGTCGGCCGTGACCGGCTCGCCGTTATGGAAGACGCAGCCCTTGCGCAGCTTGAAAACCCAGGCGCCATCGGCATCGCGCGACCAGGATTCCGCAAGCTCGCCGCGCAGCTCCCCCTTGGAATCGTAGGAGACGAGGCTGCGGTTGATCAGCATCTTGACGGTGCCGGCCGAGGCACCGGTCGAGACCCAGGGCTGCAGGTTCGGCGGGAAGGCCGAGAGGCCGTAGCGGATGATGCCGGCGGCGCGCTGCGCTCGCGCGGGGCTGATCAGGAAAGGCGAGGCCAACAGCGGACCGGCAAGACCGGCACCAAGGACGGAACGGCGAGAGATGGTCATCGGCTGATCCTCTGCTGCTGGGTCCGGCTGTCCGCGGGGCGTTATGCCCTGTCGCGTCCCGATGGCGGGAAGGGCGGAGCCGGGCGGATGCGAGCAATAACCGCGCCAGCGATCCGGCAAGGCCGGGCGTATCCGGCCGAATGGCCCGGATTCCGGCTCTCTATCGCGATGGCTGCGTGCACGGTCATGCGGTTCCCCGGCGCGGCTTCACTGTAGACGAACAGATGAGCCACACTCTTGATGCGTCATGTATACGTGGCGGATTTTTTGTTGTCTACTCTCGAAAGCCCTAAGGAAGATCGAAAGGGGCGCGATGTCGATGGCCATGACCGAACAGGACGAGATGGCTGCCTTGCGCGGGAAGCCGACCCGGGAACGGGTCTATCTCTACGTGCGCGAGCAGATCCTGCGCGGCCGCTTCCTCGGCGGCTGCTTCATCGAGGAAGAGGAGATATCTTCGGCGCTCGGCGTGTCGCGAACGCCGGTCCGCGAGGCCTTCCATCGCCTGGAGGCCGAACGCTTCATCGATCTCCTGCCGCGTCGCGGCGCGCTCGTCCGGCAGGTGACGGCGCAGGAACTGCTCGATCTCTATGAAGCCCGGCGCATGATCGAGAGCCATGCGATCCGCCGCATCTGCCGCGAGGAATTGCCGCTTCCCGCCGACATGCACGCGATCCTCGCCGAGTTGGAGCGCCTGCCACAGGGCGACTATTTCAACCGCGTCGAGCTCAACCGCGAGTTCCATTTCGTGATGATCGCCGCGCTCGGCAATGTCGTGCTGTCGGACCTCTACCAGTCACTGGGCGCCCGCCAGCAACGCGTCGCGATGACGGCGATCAGCACCGACCCGACCCGCGTCGCGCGCATCAGCAAGGAGCATCACGCCCTGATCGCCGCCCTCTCCGAATGGGACGAAGAGAAGGCGCTCGCGATCCTCGAACAGCATCTGCGGCCGATCGTCGGGGTGATCTCGCGCCTGCCGGAACAGGCCGGCGAAATCTGACACGTCAGGCGCATTCCAGCCCGGCCCGGACCGCCTCAGCGTCCCCCAGGATGCCCGACATCTGTCATTTGCTGGAAAGCCTTGGTGGAGCTGAGGGGATTCGAACCCCTGACCTCTGCAGTGCGATTGCAGCGCTCTCCCATCTGAGCTACAGCCCCAAGGCGCTGGCCTTCTAGGCTGTGCGTCGCGTGGATGTCAATCACTTCCGCCATCTGTTTTTGGCAAGTGCGAGGGATATTCCGCGTCACCTTTCCGGACAGACGCAAAAGGAAGATCGATGCGTGCCGTTCTCGACGTGGTTCTGCTCGCCCTGCAGATCTATGTATGGCTTCTGATCGCCTCGGCAGTGCTGAGCTGGCTGATCGCCTTCAATGTCATCAACACGCGCAACCAGTTCGTCTCCACCGTCTGGGACTCGCTCTATCGCGTCACCGAGCCCGCGCTGCGGCCGATTCGCGAGCGCCTGCCCAATCTCGGCGGCCTCGACATCTCCCCGATCATCCTGCTGCTGATCATTTTTTTCATCCAGAGCGTGATCGTCCGCTACATCTACCCGAACGTGTTCTGACCAGGCATCGGACCGAAAAGTGGAATGCACTTTTCGGAGACATCTGATGCCAGAACCAAAGGACGGATCGTCACTTTGTGCCCGAGAGGGCGCATGACGATCCGCCCGCGCCCTGCACGGGGCGCGACCCGCGCACCGCCACGACGCATTCGACGCCGTGGCGGACGGCATGCAGTATGGCCGCCTCGCCACCGCTTCGAGGTTTCCGCATGGCCGCTGCCGTCCTTCCCTATCGCAGCCAGAACTGGGCTCTGACCAAACCTGCCGCGCGTGGAAAGCACGGCATCGTCGTCTCGCAGAGCCGCGAGGCGGCCGAAGCCGGAACGGCGGTCCTCGAACAGGGCGGCAATGCCGCCGACGCCGCCGTCGCCGCATGCTTCGCTCTGGCCGCGGTCGAGCCCTGGAACAGCGGACTCGGCGGCATCGGCTTCGCCGTCGTGCTGAAGGCCGGCGAGAGCCGCGCGCAGGTCGTCGATTTCGGGCCGGTCGCGCCGCGCCGCGCCGATCCCGCCGATTATCCCCTCACCGGCGAGATGAAGAAGGACCTCTTCACCTGGCCGGAGGTGGTCGACGACCGCAACATCCACGGCCCCCTCTCCTTCGTCACGCCCTCCTCCGTCGCCGGCTACAAGAAGCTCAAGGAAGCCTTCGGCTCGAAGCTGCCGCTCGCCGACATCCTCGCGCCGGCCATTGCGCTCGCCCGGCGCGGCCTGCCGGCCGACTGGTACACGACGCTGAAGGTCGCCTCCTCGGCCTCGGTCCTTCGCCTCTATGCTGAGAGTGCGCGCATCTACCTGCCGGGCGGCCTGCCGCCGGTGCCGCCCTATCAGGGCATTCCCGGCTTCATGAAGCTCGGCCAGCTCGGCGACACGATCGAACGGCTGGCAAAGGCCGGGCTCGACGATTTCTATCGCGGCGATGTCGCGAACCGGCTCGTGGCGGATATCGCCGCGGCCGGCGGCGTCGTCGATGCGCAGGACCTCGCAAACTGCAAGGCTGAGCTCCGCGATGCCCCGACGATCGACTGGCGCGGCAGCCATCTCGTCCACACAGCCGGCGGACTTACGGCAGCGCCGACGCTCGAGCGCGTAGTCGCCGGCATGGCGGATGCCCCGCTCGATAGCAACGGCCCCTCGGCCGCCTGGTTCGCGCAGCTCTCGCAGGTGATGCGTGAGGCCTACAAGGAGAGGCTGGACGGCCTCGGCGCTGCCGTCACGGCGAAGGAGCCGGGCGACACCTGCACCACCCATCTCACCGTGGTCGACGGCGAAGGCAATCTCGTGACAGTCACCACGACGCTGCTCTCCTCGATGGGCAGCCGCGTCGTGCTGCCCTCGACCGGCGTGCTGATGAACAACGGCATGATGTGGTTCGATCCGCGCCCCGGCAGCGCCAATGCGATCGCGCCCGGCGCCCGCCCGCTCTGCAACATGTGCCCGGTCGTGGTCACGCCGAAGGATGGCAGCTGGCCGCGCCAGGCGATGGGCTCCTCCGGTGGACGCCGCATCCTCGCCAGCATCTACCAGACACTGGCCTGGCAGCTCGATTTCGGCATGGGCACGGAGGCGACCGCCCATCAGCCGCGCATCGACGTCTCCGGCCCGGATTCGGCCAGCGCCGATCTGCGCCTGCCGGTCGAGACGCTTGCGGCTCTGGAAGCGGCGGGACCGACCGCAATCGTCGAGCACAGCGTGCTGCCGATCAACTTCGCCTGCCCGAACTTCGTCCGCGTCGACAGGAACGGCGCGGAAGGATCGAGCGACGCCGCCTCGCCTTGGTCGGCAGCCGTGGCCGCGACGCGCTGAAACAAAAAAGGGCGGCCAGTGCGGCCGCCCTTCTTCATGATCCCATGCGATCAGCCGCGCTTAAGCCCCCACGGATAGGGCGCCGAACCGGCGAGCATCCCGGTCATGTCCTTGCGATAGGCGGTGCGGCTGACGAACTGGCCGAGCGGGATGGTCGCGACCTCCTCCAGCGCCAGTCTGGCCAGCGCCTTGGCGCTCTTGCGCTGGGCGGCCTCGTCGGGGGCGTAGAGCCATTCCTCGGCCAGGGCCTCGGCCGCATCGCTCTTCCACCAGCCGAACCAGCCCTTGTCGCCCTGCCCGCGCACCAGCGACGACATCGCCGGATTGCCCCAGCTCGTGGCCGAACCCGTCGTGTGGAAGATGCTCCAGCCGCCCTTCTCGGTCGCCTCGCGGCTGCCGCGACGCTGCACGACCGTACCCCAGTCGCTCGCCGCCATCTCGACATTCATGCCGAGCTGCTTGAGCAGTTCGAAGGTCACCTCGCCGAGCGGGCCGATATCAGGGAAGTCGGTCGGGTTGATGATGACGACCTTCTCGCCGTTGTAGCCGGATTCCTTGAGGGCTGCCTTCGCCTTCTCCAGGCTCTGCGGCATCAGGTCTTCCTGCTCGCCGTCGAAATACGGCGTGCCGCGCCACCACAGGCTGCGGCAGGTCTGCCAGAGCGTGGTGTCGTCGCCCTGGGCCGCGCGCATGTAGTCTTCCTGCTTCACCGCCATGCGCACGGCCGCACGCACCTTCGGGTTGTTGAAGGGCACCTGCAGGTGGTTGAGGCGGATGATCGCGCCCCGCCCAGCCTTGTCGATGATCTCCTGCTTGATGTCCTTGTTGCCGGCCAGCATCGGCTGCAGGTCAGTGAGCGGGCGTTCCCACCAGTCCACCTCGCCACGGGTCAGCGCCGCGGCGGAGGTCGCGGGATCCGGCAAGATGTTCCACTCGATCCGCTTGAAATGCGCGACCTTGCCGCCGGCATTGCGGCTCGGCGGCTCGGCGCGCGGCTTGTAGCCCTCGAATTTCTCGTAAACGACCTTGCTGCCGGAAACATACCCCGAAGCGACGAACTTATAGGGCCCCGAGCCGATCATCTCGGTGACCTGCGTGTTGGCGTCGGTCTTGGCCAGGCGCTCCGGCATGATGACCGGCGGCTGGTCGGATTTCGCCAGGCAGTCGAGCATCATCGGGAAGGCGCGCTTGAGCTTGATCTCCACGGTGCGATCGTCGGGTGCACCCCATTCTTCGACCGCCCGGCCGAGCAGCTGGCCGTAGGGATCGCGCTGCGTCCAGCGCTTGAGGCTAGCCGCGCAGTCGACGGCCTTGACCGGCGTGCCGTCATGGAAGCTCAGGCCCTCGCGCAACCTGATGCGCCAGGTCTTGCCGTCGGCGGAGACCTCGTGCCCCTCCGCCATCTGCGGCTGCGGCTTCAGGTTCTCGTCAGCCCCGTAGAGCATATCGAAGACATAGTAGCCGTGGTTGTTGGTGACGGTCGCGGTGGTCCAGACCGGGTCCAGCGAGGACAGGTTGGCCTGCGGCACGAACTTCATCAGCGTTGTGCTGGCTTGTGCCACCGCCAACCGCGGCAGGGCTGGGCCGGCCAGGCCGAGCGCGGCCGTCCCCATCAGAAAATCACGACGCTTCATCCGTAGTCTCCCCTTTTATGATTGGCTTGGAAGGCAGGTCCGGGCTCAGGCGAAGCCCATGAAATTCGGGCTCTCGCTGAGCGGCCGCGCCTTGGCGAGCTTCGCCAGATCCGGCACCGGGCGCGCCGTCAGCGGATCACCGGCAAGCGCCGCTTCCAGCGCAGCCGCCACCGCCAGAACCTTGGCGTCGCCGCCGCGCGGCCCGACGATCTGCAGACCGAAGGGCATGCCGTTGCGGTCGAGCCCGACCGGGAGCGAAATCGCGGGATGGCCGACGATGGTGACGGCATAGGCCGCCGCCAGCCAATGGAAATAGGTCCGCGTCGGCTTGCCGTCGATCTCGGACGGGAAGAGTTCGGTCCAGGGCCGCGGGCTCAGCGTCACCGCCGGCGACAGAATGACGTCGTAATTGTCGAAGAAGCGCTGCCAGCGCTGGTAGATCACCGTCTGCTGCTTCATCGCGCGGGTAACGTCGAGCGCGGAATAGCCGAGCCCCTCCTCGACATTGGCGCGCACGTTCGGCCCGACCATCTCCGGCGTGTCGCGAACCTTGTCGAGATGTGCGGCAAGGAAATTGCTCGCCCGCAGGATCTCGAAGACCTCGTCCGTCCCCTCGCAATCCGGCGTCGCCTCCTCGGCCGCGTGGAAGAGATGGCTGAAGGCCCTGGTCTTGTCGAAGAACGTGTCGCGGATCAGGCGTTCAGTCGGCGCGAAGCCGAAATCCGGAGTCAGAGCCACCTTGAGCGAAGCGAGATCGATCGCATCGGGACGGGCGAAATCCTCCGGCCGCCGCACGGTCTTGCCGTGGATCGTCGTCGCGAGCGGGTCGGAACCGGCATCGGAGACCATGGTCGAGAGCAGCAGGCAGAGATCCGGCACGTTGCGCGCCATCGGCCCGAGCACCGGCAGCGCAGACCAGCCGAGCTGGCGCTTTTCGCTCGGCACGAGGCCGGGGGTCGGCCGGAAGCCGACGATGCCGTTGAAGGCGGCCGGATTGCGCAGCGAACCGCCGGTATCGGAGCCGGTCGCCAGTGGCACCATGTTCGTCGCCAGCACGACGCCGGAACCGCCGGAGGAGCCAGCCGCGCTCTTCGAGGGGTCGAACGGGTTGCCGGTCGCGCCATAGACGGCGTTGCGGGTATTGGCGCCGGCGCCCCATTCCGGCGTGTTGGTCTTGCCCGCGATGATCGCGCCGGCCTTGCGGACCGAGGCGACGATGAGCTGGTCCTCCTTCGGCACGAAATCGCGATAGAGCGCGCTGCCATAGGTGGTGCGCAGGCCGGCCGTGTTCTCGAGGTCCTTGATGCCGATCGGCAGGCCGTGCAGGGCACCCAGCGCCTCACCCCGCGCCGTCGCCTCGTCGGCCGCGCCCGCATCCTTGCGCGCCTTGTCGTCGTCGCGCGCAACCATCGCGTTCACCGCCGGATCGATCGCATCCATGCGGCGGATGCAGCTGTCGAGCAATTCGCGGGCGGAGAGCTTCTTGGCGCCGATGAGGGCACGCGCGGCAACAGCGCTGAGGTCGCAGGGTTCGGTCAAGGCAGGTGTCTCCGTTGCGCTCAGCCCCACGCAAGCGCTATGCCGCGCAGGGGCAATCCCCGCAGACTAGGCGAGGACGGCCGCATGTCCATGTCCCGGCGGCGCATGGCCGCCCCTTTCCGCGCGAGGGCTCATGAGCGATCCGGCCGCCCGGCCCTGGCGGGAAACAAAGGGCGGGATCGCGATCGATATCCGCCTGACGCCGCGCGGTGGGCGCGACAGCCTCGATGGCGTCGAGACGCTCGCGGACGGGCGCACCGTCCTGAAGGCACGCGTTCGCGCCGCCCCTACCGAAGGTGAGGCGAATGCCGCGCTCATCCGCCTGCTCGCCAGCGAGCTCGAATTGCCGCGCTCCCGGCTTTCAATCGTGGGCGGTGCCAGCGCAAGGCTGAAAACCGTGGCGATCGCTGGCGATCCCCGCAGCCTGCCGATGATTCTCGCCGCCTGCCTCGGGAGAATCACCTAGACGGAAATCGCAACCCCGCATTGCAGCAAAAGCTTGACGAAGGGCGCCGTTTCCTGTTCCAGAAGGGCCATGGAAAAGCCTCCCGAGCCATTCCCGCAGCGCCTGACGGAAGGCTACCGTACCTTCCTCGACGATCGTTTCATCCGAGAGCAGAGCCGTTACGAAGAGCTCGGCGAGCACGGCCAGACGCCGCAGATCATGCTGATCGGCTGCTGCGACTCGCGTGTTTCGCCCGAAGTCATCTTCGACGCGAAGCCCGGCGAGATGTTCGTCGCGCGCAACATCGCCAATCTCGTGCCGCCCTTCCAGCCGGACGACCAGCTCCACGGCACCTCGGCGGCGCTCGAATACGCCATCCAGGCGCTCAAGGTGCGGCATATCGTCGTGCTCGGCCATGGCCGCTGCGGCGGTATCCGCGCCTTCGCCGATGACAGCCAGCAGGCGCTTTCGCCCGGCGACTTCATCGGCAAGTGGATCACCTTGATCGGCCCGGCGGCGGAGCGTACCGGCGGGCGCGGCCGCAACGAGAACTTCGAGGACTACCTTCAGCGGCTCGAGCTGGCCTCGATCCAGCAGTCGCTCGCCAATCTGCGCACCTTCCCCTGCGTGCAGATTCTGGAGAGCAAGGGCCGCCTGCATCTGCATGGCGCCTATTTCGCCGTCGCGACCGGCGTGCTGATGATCCTCGACAACGCGACCGGCCAGTTCATCCCGGCCGTCGGCGAGATGCCCAAGCGCGTCCAGCAGATCCGCTGCTCCGAGGCGTGATTTTCGGGCGTCATCCCGTGCGCGCTGCGGCGCGTGCGGGATGACATCCCGCCTCACTCTCCATCCGCCAGGGGGTGGAGATCACGAACCATGCTCTTCAGACGCTCGTCGAGGACATGGGTGTAGATCTGCGTCGTCGCGATGTCGGCATGGCCCAGAAGCTCCTGCACGACCCGGAGATCGGCGCCGTTCTGGAGCAGATGGCTGGCGAAGGCGTGGCGCAGCACATGCGGGCTCAACGCCGCCGACGAAAGCCCCGCCGCCCCGGCCAGCGACTTGAGGTCCCTGGCGAAGACCTGCCGGGTCAGGTGCCCGCTCTCGCCCTCCGACGGGAAGAGCCAGCGCCCGTCCGGCGCTCCCGCCTCTTTCAGCGCCTCCAGCCAGTCCCGCGCCGCCTGCCGCGCGGCCTCGTTCAGCGGCACCAGCCGCTCCTTGTCGCCCTTGCCGCGCACGATCAGGAAGCGCTCGCGTGTCGTCGCGGCCGACAAGGGCAAAGCGATCAGCTCGGAGACGCGCAGGCCCGTGGCATAGAGCATCTCGACGAGGCAGCGCATGCGCAGGGACTTCAGCCGCGCGGCCTTGGATATCCCCTCTTGTTCGCAGGCACCCCGCGCCGCCTCCAGCAGGCGGTCGACATCCGCGACCGTCGCCACCTTCGGCAGCGGCCTGCCCAGCCGCGGCCCGGCGATCGCAGCCGACGGATCGGTACCCGCGAGCCCCTCCGTGTAGAGGAAGCGATGGAACTGGCGCACGGCCGAGAGCCGGCGCGCCGCCGAGGAGGCCTTGAGGCCCCGCGCCGCGAGGTCGGAAAGCCAGCCGCGGATATCGTCCGCCGCGGCATCACCCGGCGCCTTGCCGCCGAGGAATTCGAGGTAATCCGCGATATCGCGCTCATAGGCGTCGAGCGTATTGCGCGCCGCGCCGCGCTCGGCCGCCAGCATGTCGAGGAAGGCATTCAGACGCTGGCGCGCCAGCCGACTCATTTCGGTTGTAGCTTGGAAGGGGGAACGATCTCGATCATCTCGCGCTGGACCGGCTGGACGAAAGTGACGAGCGCGATCATGCCCCCGAAGATCAGCCCGGCGATGATCCCTATGAAAGCCAGGAAACGGAACAGCGTCGGCACGTCGGGCGGACTCTCGCAATCGCTTGCGGTGCGCGCGATCCGGGCACCGAGCTTGACTATCCCCGATCGCAACCCGCCCGCGCAAGGGCGGGCGGGCCACAGCCCCGTGCAAAGCGGCTACGGACCATGACAAGGGCATGACGCGGCTGCCGGCCGGTGCTACAGCCGTGCCGAGGACACATTACCATGAACGCCGCCGCTTCCGTCGCCATGCCCGATATGACCGATCTCCGCGCCGCTCTCGGCCAGCGCGCGATCGTGCTCGTCGGCATGATGGGTTCCGGCAAGAGCTCGGTCGGTCGCCGGCTGGCCGGGCGCCTCGGCCTGCCCTTCGTCGATGCCGATACCGAGATCGAGACGGCCGCGCATATGACGATCCCCGAGATCTTCGCGCAGCGCGGCGAGGCGGAGTTCCGCGAGGGCGAGCGCCGCGTCATCAGCCGCGTCCTGACGACCCGTGCCCCGCTCGTGCTGGCAACCGGCGGCGGCGCCTTCATGAATGCCGAGACGCGCGAGCGCGTGAAGGAACTCGGCATCTCGGTCTGGCTCAAGGCCGAGCCCGACGTTCTGATGCGCCGCGTCCGCAAGCGCTCCAACCGCCCGCTGCTCCAGACCGCCGATCCCGAGGCGACGCTGCGCCGGATGCTCTCCGAGCGCGAGCCGGTCTATGCGCTGGCCGATATCACCATCCTGTCGAGCGACGAGCCTCACGAAGTCGTGGTCGGCGAAACCATCGCCGCATTGGACGACTATCTGAGGCTGGCAGCCGGAGCGACAGCATCATGAACGCCACCATCTCCGACAAGACCGGCGCCCGCATCGTCGTCCCCGTGGCGCTCGAAGGCCGCGGCTACGACATCCATATCGGCCGCCACCAGCTCTGCGAGGCCGCCGCCCTGATCGCCGCCTTCGCGCCCGGCGCCAAGGCCGCGCTCGTCACCGACGACAGCGTGGCCGCCCTGCATGGCGCAGCCTTCGAGACCTGCCTGCAGCAGGAAGGCATCACGGCGACCCGCATCACCATCCCGCCGGGCGAGGCCTCCAAGTCCTATGCCCAGTTCGCCGCGCTCTGCGACGCGCTGCTCGCGGCGAAGATCGAACGCAACGACCTCGTCATCGCCTTCGGCGGCGGCGTCGTCGGCGACCTCACCGGCTTCGCAGCGGCCGTGCTCCGGCGCGGCGTGCGCTTCGTGCAGGTGCCGACCACCCTGCTCGCCCAGGTCGATTCCTCGGTCGGCGGCAAGACCGGCATCAACTCGCCGCATGGCAAGAACCTGATCGGCGCCTTCCACCAGCCGGCGCTGGTCATTGCCGACACCGCGCTGCTCGACACGCTGAGCGAGCGCGAATTCAAGGCCGGCTATGCCGAGGTCGTGAAATACGGGCTGATCGACGATCCCGCCTTCTTCGACTGGTGCGAGGCGAACTGGAACCGCGTCATCGCCGGCGGCCCCGAGCGCGATCACGCCGTCGCCGTCTCCTGCCGGGCCAAGGCCGCCATCGTCGCCCGTGACGAGCGGGAGGAGGGCGACCGTGCCCTGCTCAATCTCGGCCACACCTTCGCCCATGCGCTGGAGCGCCTGACGAACTACGACTCCGCCCGCCTCGTTCATGGCGAGGCCGTCGCGATCGGCCTGGCGCTGGCTTTCCGCTTCTCGCAGCGTCTCGATCTCTGCTCGGGACAGGATGCGGGCCGCGTGTCCCGCCATCTCGACCATGTCGGCCTGCCCAGCCGCCTGCAGCAGGTGCCGGGCGGGGCCGGCAGCGCCGAGGAGATCGTCAACGCGATGGCGCAGGACAAGAAGGTCAAGCGCGGCGTGCTCACCTTCATTCTCGCCCGCGGCATCGGCAAGAGCTTCATCGCGCCGGGCGTCGCGGCCGAGGAAGTTCGGGCTTTCATCGAGGCCGAGCTCGTAGCCTGAGCGGGATCAGGCGAGGCCGATCTTTGCCAGGAAATCCGTCGCGCGGTAGCCGGGGTCCACGCCTTTCACGAGCATCGTGACGCCGCGCGAGTTCTCCGTCCGCAGCGGCAGGATCGCGCGATAGGCCGGCGAGTCGTACCAGGCGCGCGCCCGCTCGATATCGGGAAAGGCGATGACGACGAGATCGCCCGGCCACGGCCCCTCGACGATCTCCGGCGTCATGCCATGGATCAGGAAGCGGCCATCAAAGGGCTCGAGCGTTGCGTCGATGCGCGCGATGTAGTCGATGATCTCGGCGCCGAGACGGACGTCCTGCAGATGGGCGATGGCATAGGCGGTCATGGTTTTCTCCTGCGAAGGGCGGCCGGAAGGCCATCCGTTGCGAAGGACCATGACGTGTGCGGCGAATGAGGTCGATTACCACCGGGGTAATCAGACGATGATCACGGGCTGAAGACCAGCACGAGGAAGACGAAGAACACCGCCAGATGCACCGCACCCTCCAGCATGGTGGTGCGCGTGCCGGTGAAGGTCAGGGTCGAAAGCAGCAGCGTCATCGCCGCGATCACCATATTGGTCGCCGACAGGCCGAGCACGACCGGCTGCCCGGTGAAGACACCGATCAGCAGCACGGCCGGCACGGTCATGCCCAGCGTCGAGGCCGCCGCGCCCAGGCAGAGATTGACCGCGCGCTGGAGCTGGTTCGAGGTGATCGCCCTGAGCGCCGCGATGCATTCCGGCGTGAAGACCACCATCGCGATCAGGATGCCGCCGAGCGCGGCCGGCGCACCGAGCTTGGCGATGCCGAAATCCAGAACGGTCGCGAGGCCCTTCGACAGGATGACGATTGGCAGGATATTGGCGAGCAGCAGCCAGACATGCGGCAGCACCTCCCGCACCGACGATGGCGAAACCGGCTCGCCATCCGCGTCCACGGCGACAACCGGCTTGCCGTCCTCGTCCGGCTCGCGGAAGAACATGCTGTGCCGGCCGGTCTGCAGCGCGAGGAAGGCGCCGTAGAGCGCCACCGTGAAGATCGAGAAGGCGACCGCCTGGAAAGGGGTCAGCGTGCCGTCCGGCGTCGAGGTCGTGAAATTCGGCAGGAAGAGCGGGATCACCGTGAGCGGAATGATCACGGCCAGGTATGACGACGCGCCCTTGAGGTTGTAGCGCTGCTGGAAATGCCTCAAGCCGCCGATCAGCAGGCCGATGCCGACGACGCCGTTCAGCACGATCATCAGCACGGCGAACATCGTGTCGCGGCCGAGCGTCGGCGCGCCCTTGGCGCCGAGCATGACGGCGCCGACCAGCGCCACCTCGATGATGACGATCGAGAGCGTCAGGATCAGCGTGCCATAGGGCTCGCCCAGCCTCTCGGCCAGGTCCTCCGCCTCATGCACCACGCCGAAGGACGACCAGATGATGACGCCGAGCAGCCAGAGGAAGACGAACAGCGACGGCAGGGGCGCGCCGAGCTGGCCGAGCAAGGTGTCGCCGAACAGAAGGAAGGCGGCAACCGAACCCCAGGCACAGGCAAGGCGAAGAAACATCATCGGCAGGATCACTCGGAGATCGGGGGCGGGGAAAGTTACCGCCCAATAAGCGGGAAAGGCGACAGCGGCGCAACGCCCGATCGTGCCTCCGATCCCCGAAACGGCCCGAAACGTCGCTCCTCAGCCCGGAAGGATCTTCTGCGCGAGCGGGCTCGGCGTGTCCTCGGCCGCCGGCTTGTCGCTGACGAGATACTGCGCCCGCGCCAGCGCGGCGAAGCGGCCGCCCTTGGCGACGAGCTCGTCGAAGGTGCCCATCTCCTCGACCTGCCCCTGCTCGAAGACGAGGATGCGGTCGGCGTTGCGGATGGTCGCGAGCCGGTGCGCGATGACGAAGGTGGTGCGGCCCTTCATCACTTCTTCCAGCGCCTTCTGCAGCTTGACCTCGGTCGCGGCGTCGAGCGCGGAGGTCGCCTCGTCGAGGATCAGCACCGGCGGGTTCTTGAGCAGCGCGCGGGCGATCGAGAAGCGCTGGCGCTCGCCGCCGGAGAGCGTGCGGCCGCGCTCGCCGACCAGCGTGTCGAGCCCGTCCGTCTGGCGCGCCATCACCTCGGCCGCCTGAGCGCGTTCCAGCGCCTGCATCATCTCGGCGTCGGTCGCATCCGGCTTGCCGACGAGCAGGTTCTCGCGGATCGAGCGGGCGAACAGCATCGGCTCCTGGAAGACGACGCCGATATTGCGCCGGAGCGAGAGCAGCGAGATCTCGCGGATATCGGTGCCATCGACGGTGATCCGGCCCGATTGCGGATCGAAGGCACGGTGCAGCAGACCGAGCGTCGTCGACTTGCCCGATCCGGTCGAGCCGACGACGGCGATGGTCTCGCCGGGCTTCACGGTGAAGGAGACGTCGCGCACGGCGGCGCGCTTGCCGTCATAGGAGAAGGAGACGTCCTCGAAAGCGACCGCGCCTTCGAGCCGGCCCGGGTCCTTGGCGTTCGGCAGGTCGCGCACGCTCGGCAGGGTGTCGAGGACCTCGAAGAACTCCCGCATCTTCGGCGCCTGCATGAAGATGAAGTTCACGAAGCCGACGATCTGCTCGAGCCGCCCGACCAGCATGGTGGCGAAACCCATGAAGGTGACGATCTCGCCGACCGTCGTCTGGCCATGCATCAGGAGCCAGGTGCCGACGATAAAGATCAGCAGCACGGTCAGCGTCGCCGACGCCCGCGTCGCGACATTGGCGACAGCCCACCACGACAGCACCGGTAGCTGCGCCGCCAGGACATTGGCGATGGTCGTGCGCAGGCCGCGCACCTCCGCCTCGATGCGGGTGAAGCTCTGGATCACCGGCACGTTGCCGAGCGCGTCCGAGGCCCGCTCGGCGAGATTCGAGTGATAGGTCTCGACATTGCTCTGCAAGCGGTCGGTCTTGCGCAGCACATAGGCGGTCAGCGAGCCGAACAGCACGACGAGCGCGACCAAGAGCAGCCCGAGCTGCCAGTTCTTCCAGATCGTGAAGGGCAGGAGCACGAACAGCGCCACGGCCGAGGCGCAATGCTCGCGGAAGAAGGACAGCCACAGCCCCCACATCGCATTGGTGCCGTCGAGCATGATCTTGAGCACGCGGCCGGAATGGGTCTGGCTGTGATAGGCGAGCGGCAGCGACAGCGCGTGTTCGAAATAGCGGGCCATCACCATCAGGCGCGCACGATGGGCGAGCCTATCGGCATGCAGCGCGACGAACACACCCAGCGCGATGTTGGCGAGGCCGAAGCCGACCCAGGCGACGATCAGCAGGTTGATGCTGGCCCAGGTCAGCGCGCCGCCCGAGGCCTGGATCGTGGTCAACCGATCGATCAGCGCGCCGAACAGCATCGGCTCGGCGAAGGCGACGGCCGCCAGAACGATATTGGCCAGCGCCAGAATGACGCCCAACCGCCTTTCCGGGCCGAGTTCACCGAGGACGCGGGCATAGAGCGAGAGCAGAGACATCGCGTGGAGCTTTAGACCATCGGGCCGGAAGGTGGGCACCACTTTTCGAACAAATCCGATGGCCGGGCAAGGAGCGGATCGCTTGTCATTCCGGGGCGCGCCAAAGGCGCGAACCCGGAACCCACGGCTGGGTGAGACATGCAATGCTTGGGTTACGGAGGGTTCGCCCGGTCGTAGGTTCCGGGTTCTTCGCTACGCGAAGCCCCGGAATGACAATGGTGGTGCCGGCCACGAACGATCCATCGTTCGTCCACGCAGCCTAGGAGCGGAGCGCCTCCGCCAAAGCCTCCGGCGTCACCTCGGCCATCGCCATCTGCAATTTGTAGGCACGGGTCTTTTCGCCCGGCTTCATCACCAGGATGACCGTCTCGTTGCCCGGACAGGCGGGATCGGCACAGATGATCTCGTTGACGGCGATCGCCGCCGTCTCGGGCAGACCGAGCAGCTCCCGCACTTGCCCCTTCAGTCGTTCGGCAAGAGCCTTGGCTTCGGCCTTCGCATCGCCGCCCTTGCGGGTATCGGGTTTGCCGAAGAGGCCGAAGCGCATGGTGCTCAACCCGGCAGGACGAGCACGCCGGCCGCGCCATCCTCGGCGCCAAAGGCGAGTCGCTTGCCGGCCTTGTCCCAGGCGAAGGCGCTGATGCCGCTGCCCCGCAGAGCCGGCCGCACCAGCAATTCGGAACCATCGGTCAGCCGGACCATCAGGATGCAGCCATCGTCATAGCCGATCGCCAGCACCAGCGCGCCCGGATGGAAGGCGACCCGGGTGACGCGGGCATGGCGCACGCCGCATTCGCGCGGCGCCTTGCCCTGCGGCCCGTCCCCCTGGAACGGCCAGACGATCGCGCCATCGGCCCCGCTGGACGCAAGCCAGAACCCGTCATGCGACCAGGACAGCGAGCGCGGCTTGGCGGGATAGCCGGTCATCCGCATATGGCCGGGCTTGTCGCCGAGCTTCCAGCCATGCAACGCGTTCTCCTGCATCGAGGAGACGACGAAGCGCCCGTCCGGCGACCACGCCACGTCGAGATGCGAGCCCTTCCATTCGAGGAATTCCGGCTTCGCCTCAGTATTGGGATACCAGAGCGAGACGCCGTTCATCTGGGCGATGGCGAGGCGATAGCCCTTCGGCGCGAAGACGAGCCCCTGCGGCGTGCTCGCCGCCTCCAGCGTGCGGATGCGGCCCTTCTCGTCGCGGGCCTGCACGGTTTTGCCGGTATTCCAGGCGAGGTTACCAGAGGGCGACAGCGTGATCGCATCGATCCAGCGACGCTTCTGGTCCTTGGCCAGCTCCTCTGGCTCACCTTCGAAGCGGGTCGCGACGACGCGTCCGTCATCGCCGCCGGTGATCAGGCGTTCGCCATCGCCGGTCGCGCAGAGGATGCCGCCGGCATGGGCCTCGACACTGTCGACGAGGGCACCGTCGCGCCAGCGCAGCACACGCCCATCGGCGAGCGCGAGCACAAGCCCCTGCTTCAGCCAGTGGACCGCGACGACATGCGTCTCGGCGGCGATCGGGGTGACATGCTCGCGCAGCGAGACGGGTGGGGTCATCGTGGTCATGACGCGGCTTTAACTCAGGCCGCGCAGGCTTCAAACCCCTTGCGCAATTCGTTCTCGTTGAGATCGCGCCCGATGAAGACGAGGCGGCTCTCGCGCGTCTCGCCATCCTTCCAGTCGCGCTGCAGATCGCCGTCGAGGATCATATGCACGCCCTGGAAGACGAAGCGGCGCGGCTCGCCCTTGAAGGCCAGGATGCCCTTGGAACGCAGGATGTTCGGACCCTGAATCTGGGTGAGGTCGTTGATCCACGGCATGAACTTCTCGGGATCGACATCGCCCGGCACGGTCAGCGAGATCGAGCGCACATCCTCGGCATGGTGATGATGATGCCCGGCCTCGAGGAAATCCGGCTCGATATCGAGGATGCGATCGAGATCGAAGGCGTTGCGGTCGAGCAGCGCGGCAATGTCGACATTGGCGCGCTCGGCCTTGTGCAGCTTGGCATAGGGGTTGATGGCGCGGATCGCGGCCTCGACATCGGCCAGTTCCTCGGCGTTGACCAGGTCGGTCTTGTTGAGGACGATGACGTCGGCGAAGGCGATCTGGTTCTTCGCCTCCGGCGCGTCCTTGAGGCGGTCCTTCAGCCACTTGGCGTCGGTGACCGTCACGACTGCGTCGAGGCGGGTGGCGTCGCCGACATCCTGATCGACGAAGAAGGTCTGGGCGACCGGCGCGGGATCGGCGAGGCCGGTGGTCTCGACGATGATCGCGTCGAACTTGCCCTTGCGCTTCATCAGGCCGTCGAGGATGCGGATCAGGTCGCCGCGCACGGTGCAGCAGATGCAGCCGTTGTTCATCTCGAAGATTTCCTCGTCGGCCCCGACGATGAGGTCGCCATCGATGCCGGCCTCGCCGAATTCGTTGACGATCACGGCGAATTTCTTGCCGTGGTCTTCGGTCAGGATGCGGTTGAGGAGCGTGGTCTTGCCGGCGCCCAGATAGCCGGTGAGCACCGTGACGGGGATTTTCTCGGACATGGCTTGACCTGTTCGGTATTCAGCAACGGGTTCTCACCCGGACCGGAAACAAATCCGCAACCGTCATCCCGGCCGAAGCGCCGGGATCCATCATAGAGCGACGCCCTTAGATGGATCCCGGATCGGCGCCGCTTGCGCGGCTCGTCCGGAATGACGGCGTGGTTCCTGCGGATTTGTCTCTCAGGCCGGGCCGGCGGCGAGCGCCTTTTCGATCTCGCTTATATTGTGCTTCATCATCCGGATGTAAGTCCCCGCCGGCTCGCTCTCGGCCGAGAGCGCATCCGAATAGAGCCGGCCGCCAACCTTGGCCCCGCTTTCACGCGCGATCTGCTCGACGAGGCGCGGATTGGTGACGTTTTCGAGGAAGACGGCCGGGATCTTCTGCGCCTTCACCTGCCGAATGATGCGAGCGACGTCCCTGGCGGAAGCCTCGGCTTCGGTCGAGACGCCCTGCGGCGCCACGAATGCGATGCCGTAGGCCTTCACGAAATAGCTGAAGGCGTCATGGGTGGCGATCGCCTTGCGTCGCTGCGCCGGAATGCGGGCGACCGCCGCCTTCACCTCGCCTTCGAGCTTGTCGAGCTCGGCGAGATAGGCCGTGGCATTGGCATCGTAGCTCGCCTTGCCCGCCGGATCGGCCGCGCTCAGCGCATCCCTGATATTCGCGACATAGATCTTCGCATTGGCGACGCTCTGCCAAGCGTGGGGGTCGTCATGGCCATGAGCATGCGCATGGCCGCCCTTGCCCTTCTCGTCATGATCGTCACCGGCTTCGAGTGGGGTGATGCCCTTTGTCGCCGTCGCCATGGTCGCCTTGGTGCCGGACGACTTCACGAGGCGCGGCAGCCAGCCCTCGAAATGCAGGCCGTTGACGAGGACGAGCCTGGCGGCGGCCATCGCCTTCGCATCGGCCGGCGTCGGAGAATAGACATGCGCGTCGCCGTCAGGGCCGACCAGCGTGGTCACGCTGACGCGGTCGCCGCCGACCTGTCGGGCGAAATCGCCGAGGATCGAGAAGCTCGCCACCACCGGCAGCTTCTCCTGCGCGAAGGCGCCAAGCGGCGCGGTGACTGCGGCAAACCCGAAAGCAAGGCCGGCAACGAGGGCGCGACGAGTGGGCATGGGCGACTCCAAAAATGCAACGATATAACGTTTCTATCTCTGGAGGTGGGCGCGAGGCAAGAGGCGTCGCGCAAGCCCATCCTGCGAGCCGAACAGGAGCGAGCCGATATAGATCGCTCCCGCGGCGAGGATGATCGACGGCCCCGCCGGCAGGCTCGACCCGGCCGCATAGGATGTCACGAGCCCGGCATAGCCGGAAACCATGCCGAAACCGGCTGCGAGCAGCAGCAGGCGCGTGATGTCGGCCGTCCAGAAGCGCGCGGCCGCTGCCGGCAGCATCATCATGCCGACGGCGAGCAAAGTTCCGAGCGCATGGAAGCCAGCGACGAGATTGAGCACGACGAGCGCGAGGAATGTCAGGTGAACGAAGCCGCCGGAGCGGCTGACCGAGCGCAGGAAGCCGGGATCGACGCATTCCAGCACCAGCGGCCGATAGAGCGCCGCCAGCGACAGCAGCGACACGGTCGCAACGCCCGCGAGCAGGATCAGCACCTGATCGTCGAGCGCCAGCACATTGCCGAACAGCACATGCAGCAGGTCGATCGCCGAGCCCCTGAGCGAGACGATGGTGACGCCGAGCGCCAGCGAGATCAGGTAGAAGGCCGCAAGCGAAGCGTCCTCCTTGAGCACCGTCGCGCGCGCCACGGCGCCGGCCGCGAGCGCCACCGCGAAGCCGGCGGCAAGCCCGCCGATCGTCATCGCCGGCAGGGAGAAGCCCGCGACGAGATAGCCCAGCGCCGCACCGGGCAGGATCGCATGCGCCATGGCGTCGCCGGTCAGGCTCATCCGCCTGAGCATCAGGAACACGCCGATCGGCGCACCTGAGACAGACAACGCCACCACGCCGACGAGGGCGCGGCGCATGAAGTCGAATTCGGCGAAGGGGCCGATGAAGAGGTCGTAGAGCATCGGCTTGGCTTGGCTGGACGGATCAGGCGGCGTCGCGCTGGCAGGGAACGGCGTGGCTGTCGAAGGCTTCGACCATGCGCCGCGCCTTCAGCAGGTTCTCCGGCGTCAGCACGGTCGCGGTTTCGCCCCAGGCCACAGCCTCGCGCGCCAGCAGGAGCGTCTGCGGAAAAGCCTGCCTGACCGTCTCGATATCGTGCAGCACGGCGACGACGGTACGGCTCTCGCCATGCCAACGCCGGACCAGTTCGAGCAGATCGGCGGTGGTGCGCGCATCGATCGCGGTGAAGGGCTCGTCGAGCAGGATCACGTCGGCATCCTGCAGCAGGAGCCGCGCGAACAGGGCCCGCTGCATCTGCCCGCCGGACAACGTGCCGATCGGCCGGCGCTCGAAACCGGTCAGGCCGACGGCTGCAATGGCATGCTCGATCTTGTGGGCCGCACTCGCACCGATCCGACCGAAGATGCCGGCGCGATTCCACAGGCCCATGGCAACGAGATCGTAGACATGGATCGGGAAGGAGCGGTCGAGATCAGCCGATTGCGGGAGATAGGCGAGCTGCTTGCCCTTGGCGAGCGCAACACCTCCCGACAGAGGCGCCAGCGCCCCGGCGATGCCCTTGAGCAGGGTCGACTTGCCGGCGCCATTCGGCCCGACGATGGCGGTCAGGCTCCCGGCCTCGATCTCGCCGGAGAGGTGATGCACCGCCGGGTGGCGATCATAACCCAACGTCAGGTCGGTCAGGCGAATGGCGGACATCAACGCAAACTCACAGGATCACGGCCAGCGTCGCCAGCCAGAGCAGGGCGACGACGGCAGCGGCCAATCCCACGCGCGTTCCCGCCGACAGACGCAAGAGCGACCACCCCGGAGCTTCCGAGGCGGCGCGATGCGAATGGTGGGCGTGCGCGTGAGCCATGAGAAACGATATAATGTTACGCTCGTGCCGGAGCAAGCGCGATTCCGTCTGTGTCCCAACGTTCGGGACGGAAGGCATGCTCCGTACCGTTGTCATTCCGGGGCGCGCCGTAGGCGCGAGCCCGGAACCCACGACTGGGCGAGCGGCTGACAACGGGGCATCGAATGTCTTACCCGGTCGTGGGTTCCGGGTTCTTCGCTGCGCGAAGCCCCGGAATGACAAAAGTGGTTCATCCAAGAGCCGCCGGCGACGAACCCGCTCAGAACGGCAGATACTGATAGAGCCAGGTTTCGGTCAGCACGGTGTCGCCGATCTTGAGATAGCAGCGCATCTCGACCGGCTCGCTGCCGCCGACGGTGAGGTCGAACTGGGCGCGCCAATGACCGGGCACATCGTCCGGCATGGCCTCCGCGAAGATATAGGAGAAGCTGCCGCGCGAGGTCGAAAGCACCACCTCGGGCTTCACGCCGAAGGGGACAGCCTCCAGCGCCGGTCCCAGAAACTCGACCATGAACTTGCGCACGCCGCGCGGCCGCGCGGTCCCGGGCTGGCCGCCATTGCCCAGCCGCGTGGCGACGACCCGGCCGAGCTGCGTCGGGAAAGGCTCGTCGGCGAGCCAATGCAGCGTGTAGCGGAAATTATAGGCGTTGCCGGCCTTGGCCGGCGCCTCCGGAACCCACATCGCGACGATGTTGTCGTGGATCTCGTCATCGGTCGGAATCTCGATGAGCTGCACCGAGCCCCTGCCCCATTGCCCGTCGGTTTCGACCCAGAGACTGGGGCGCCGCTCGTAATGCACGCCGTCGAGATAGTGCCCGGTCTCGCGGTCACGCTGCATCAGGCCGAAGCCGCGCGGATCGCTGTCGACGAAGGCCGAGGCCATCGTGTGCGAGGGATTGTTGAGGGGACGCCAGGCGCGCTCGCCCGGCCCCGTCCAGAGCGCGAGCCCATCGGAATCATGGACTTCGGGGCGCCAGTCGATCGCGGTCTGCTTCGCCGTCTCGGAATACCAGAACATCGAGGTCAGCGGCGCGATGCCGAGCCGTGTCACGTCCTTGCGCAGATGCAGCGCGGTCTCGATCTCCATGGTCACGCCCTTGCCGCGATGCATGCGGAAGCGATAGGCGCCAGCCAGGCTCGGCCCGGAGAGCAGCGCATAAATGACGACATGCTCGGCGCCCGCCTGCGGCGTCTCCAGCCAGATATGGGTGAAGTCCGGGAATTCCTCGAGCTTGCCGGAAACCGCCGGGTCGATCGCGACGCCGCGCGCCGACAAGCCGTACTGATACAGCTCGCCGATGGCCCGGAAATAGGAGGCACCGAGGAAGGCGACCCAGTCGTTCGTCTTCCAGTCGAGTGCCTCGCCGTTGCGGCCGGGATGGCCGCTGCGGCTTTCCTGCAGGCGGAAGCCGGCGAAGCCCGCCCCGGCCGGCAGGTCGCGGGCCGGGGAGTTGGCCGGCATCTCGAAATAGCTGGGATCGTAGACGATCTCGCGCGCCTTGCCGGCCTCGACGACATGCATCCTGACCGGCTTCTGGAAGAAGCGGCCGAGATGGAAGAAGGTCACCGGCCAAGACGAGGGTCCGTCCGCCCAGAGCGCCGCTTCCGGCTTGAACCGGATATTGCCATGGGCGTCGTAGTCGATCCGCTGCATCGCTTCAGGCCGCGGACTCGGCGGTGCCTGATAAGGCTTGGCCGCCATCTCCTTCGCCCGCGCCTTCAGCGCCTCGAAGGTGAAATCACTGGCATCGCCGAGCTTCAGCCCCTGCTGCGCCAGAGCGTCCGGCGCGAAGCCGAGCGCAACGAGCGTCGCCGTCGCGCCCGCACCTGCGAGAAGAGTTCGTCGGTCGAGGCGAGGCCCCTGGCTGCTACCCTGCTCGGCACGGTCGTGCATGTCGTTCCTGATCGCTCGTTGCTCGGAGGCGCGGCCGGCCCTGCTCATCGACAGGGACCGCCGCGCGAAACCGGAGATAGGCAGCCAATCATGGCGAAACCAGTCCGCTCCTTCGGCTAAAGGCGAAGGACCGCCTTTCGTCGAATGCTTTCCCTTTCGGGTTCAGCGTGCTCTAAAAACCCGATCAACCGGCCGTATGAGCCGGAGCGACCCTAAGGGAGACGTCATGAAAGTACTGTTCCGCAACCGCCGCCTTGCCGGTCTTGCCGCCGCAGCCCTGATCGCCGCCGCCCCCGCCACCGCCCGGGCGCAGGAATTCATCAACGTCCTCACCGGCGGCACTTCGGGCGTCTACTATCCGCTCGGCGTCGCGCTCTCGAAGATCTATGGCGAGAAGATCCAGAATGTCCGCCCGACCGTGCAGGCCACCAAGGCTTCGGTCGAGAACCTCCAGCTGCTGCAGCAGGGCAAGGGCGAGATCGCCTTCACGCTCGGCGATTCGCTCGATGCCGCCTGGAAGGGCGATGAGGAAGCCGGCTTCAAGGCGCCGCTGAAGAAGCTGCGCGGCATCACCGCGATCTATCCGAACTACATCCAGATCGTCGCCTCGAAGGATAGCGGCATCAAGACGCTGGCCGATCTCAAGGGCAAGCGCCTCTCAGTCGGCGCCCCGAAATCCGGCACCGAGCTCAATGCCCGCGCCATCCTCACCGCCGCCGGACTGTCCTACAAGGACCTCGGCAAGATCGAGTACCTGCCCTTCGCCGAGTCGGTCGAGCTGATGAAGAACCGCCAGCTCGACGCCACCCTGCAATCGGCCGGGCTGGGCGTCGCCTCTCTGCGCGACCTCGCGACCTCCGTCGAGATCACCGTCGTCGAGGTGCCCGCCGCCGTCGTCGACAAGGCCGGCCCGCCCTTCGTCAAGGTCTCGATCCCCGCCAACACCTATACCGGACAGACCGCCGCCGTGCCGGCCGCCGCGGTGGTCAACTACCTCGCGACCCATGAGGGCATGAAGGAGGAGACCGTCTACCAGATGACCAAGGCGGTCTATGACAACCTGGGCGAGCTCGGCGCCGCCCATGCCGCCGCCCGCTCGATCAAGCTGGAGAACGCGCTGGAAGGCATGCCCCTGCCGCTGCATCCGGGCGCAGCGCGCTACTTCAAGGAAAAGGGCCTGAAGGTCGGTTCCTGAGCCGAAACTTCCGTCCGTAATGACGGGCGAGGCCGGCCTGACCGGTCTCGCCCTTTCCATGCCGGCAACACCGGCGTGATGCCAGGGGCACAGCAGCATGAGCCGTGACGAAACCAGACCGCTCGCAGAGCAGGATCTCGCGGGAGCCCCCGCACCGGCGGCTGCGCCCTACGATCCCGAGCACGGCCTGCCGGCCACCTTCGGAACCGGCTGGAAGGGCCGGCTGCTGTTCTGGCTGGCCGTCGCCTTCTCGGCCTTCCAGGTCGTCACCGCCTTCGGCATCCCGCTCGATTTCCGGCTGATCGGCTCCGTCGCCTGGCTGACGCCGATCACGCTGATCCGCGTCGCGTTCGTGCTCTGGTTCGTCTGGATCGTGCTCGGCCTGGTGCGCGGACGCACGATGCTCGAAGCCGCCATCGCATTCCTCGCGCTTCTCGGCGCCTTCGAGCTCGTCTCGCTCTATACCGGCACGCTGCCGAACCAGGTGCTGCGCACCGTCCATGTCGGCTTCCTGGCGCTGATCGCCTGCGGGCTCCTGGCCAATGCCGACGAGACCGCACCGCCGGCCCGCGCCTTCTGGTGGGCTGTCGGCATCGTCGGCTTCGGCGTCGGGCTCTATCACTGGTGGAACTACATGGAGCTGGTGAACCGCGCCGGCGAGCTCACCGATGCCGACATGGTCGTCGGCATCGCCGCGCTCGCCGTCCTGTTCCTGCTGGTCTGGCGGGCGATGGGCATCGCCCTGCCGCTCGTCGCCGGCACGTTCCTGGCCTATTGCCTGTTCGGCCGCTATCTGCCGGCGCCGTTCGACCATCGTGGCTACAGCCTGGAGCAGGTGATCGAGCAGATGTCCTTCGGCACCGAAGGCCTCTACGCCACGCCGACGGCGGTCTCGGCTACCTTCATCTTCCTGTTCATCCTGTTCGGCGCCTTCATGGAGCGCGCCGGCGTCATCGACTTCTTCAACGACATCTCGATGGCGGTGTTCGGCGGCAAGCAGGGCGGGCCCGGCAAGGTCTGCGTCGCTTCGTCGGCACTGATGGGCACCGTCTCGGGCTCCGGCGTCGCCAATGTCGTGGCCTCCGGCCAGTTCACCATTCCCCTGATGAAGCGCTCGGGCTTCAACGGCGCCTTCGCCGGCGGCGTTGAGGCGACCTCCTCCATGGGTGGCCAGATCATGCCCCCGGTCATGGGCGCCGTCGCCTTCATCATGGCCGAGACCATCGACGTCCCCTATTCCAAGATCGTCGAGGCCGCGATCATCCCGGCTCTCCTCTATTTCGCCGCCTGCTATTGGGCCGTGCATCTGGAAGCCGGCAAGCTCGGCCTCACCGGCCTGCCGAAATCGGAACTGCCGAGCGCGCGCGCCGAGTTGCGCAAGAACTGGTACCTGATCGCGCCGCTCCTGGTGCTGGTCTATCTCCTGTTCGCGGGCTTCACGCCGCTCTTCGCCGGCGCGATCGGCCTTGCTCTCACCGTCGCGCTCATCCTGGCGCTGGCGATCTCCGCCGGGCTCGCGACACCAGCTCTGCGGATCGTCTTCTGGGTCGGCTTCGCGCTGATCTCGGCGGCGTCGATGTCGATCAGCGTCGCGACCGTACTTGGCGTCGTCCTTCTCCTCGTCATCTGGAACGTGCTGCGCGGCCGCTCCGGGCGCGAGGTGCTGAACGCCTGCATCGAGGCCTTGGCCGACGGCGCCCGCCAGGCGCTGCCGGTCGGTCTCGCCTGCGCGCTGGTCGGTATCGTCATCGGCACGATGACGCTGACCGGCATCGGCACGATCTTCGGCTCCTGGCTGATCGGCATCGGCAAGGAGAGCATGTTCCTGGCGCTCGTCCTGACGATGATCTTCAGCCTGATCCTCGGCATGGGCATCCCGACGATCCCTAACTACATCATCACCTCCTCGCTCGCGGCGCCCATCCTGCTGCAGCTCGACGTGCCGCTGATCGTCAGCCACATGTTCGTCTTCTATTTCGGCATCATGGCGGACCTGACGCCGCCGGTGGCGCTGGCGGCCTTCGCGGCGGCGCCGATGGCCAAGGTCTCAGGCATGAAGATCGGCGTCCAGGCGGTGAAGATCGCGCTGCCCGGCTTCGTCGTGCCCTATATGGCGGTCTACGATCCCACGCTGATGCTGCAACCGGTCGCGGGCCTGACGGGCTCCAGCTACTGGCTCGCCGTCGTCTATATCGTCGTCAAGGCAACGCTCGCCATGCTGCTCTGGGGCATGGCCTTCGTCGGCCAGTTCCTGCGTCCCTTGTCGATGTGGGAGCGGATTCTGGCGGCGGTCGGCGCCGGCTTCCTCGTCGCGGCGGTGCCGCTGACCGACGAGATCGGCTTCGCCATCGCAGCGGTGATGATCGGCCAGCATTTCTGGCGTATTCGCGCCGCGAAGATCGCCGCATGAGTCTCTGCCTCGCGGCCGGCGCGCTCGTGGTGGCGCTCGGCCAAGGCGAGACCACGCTGGGCTGGCGCCATTCGGTGCAGAAGACGCTCTGGGAAGAGGTCTGGCGGGAGACACCCGCCGGGCTGGAAATCGTCGAAGCGCGTATCGAGGGTTCGGGCGCCGGCATGGACCCGCCCGACGGCGCGAGGCTGATCGGCGGCTTCTGGCGCTGGCATCCGGCCTTGCCGCCGCTCAAGGAAGTGGTGATGCGGCGCTCGGGCGCGACCGCCGACTGGCGCATCTGCACGGCATCAGGCTGCCGCCCGATGGGCGACTATCTCCCGGCAGATGCCGACCCGGTCACGTTGAAGATCTGCAATTGATGGAGAAGGCCGACGGCCTCAATCGACCTCGGTGAGATGCTCGATCTTGAGCATGCGGCGCATCAGGTTGATGAGGCCGTAGCCGGCGAAGACCGAGAAGATCGCCATCATGATGTATTCGAAGATGGTGCCGAGCTCGAACAGGCCGGCCAGGGCCCAGCCGGCCGCCAGCGCCACGCCGAAGAGCTCGACGGCAATCAGGATCCCGAACGAGGTGACCATGATCAGGTTGCGCCAGTTGGTGTGCCGTCCGGCCATGCTGTCCTTCCTTCGCGCGTGGGCCACGTTGCGCGGCCATGCGCCCCACGCACCTAGCGGAGCTTGCCGCCCCATGCAACAAATTCGCGCCCTTCGTGCAGATGGGCACGATCTCCGCGCTTGAAAAGTCCCGATGCTGGATACGCCTGTCTTCGCTTCCGCCGCCGTGGCGGCCCCCCATCGCCTCGCCTCCGAGGCGGGCCGGGCCATTCTGGCCGAAGGCGGCAATGCGATCGAGGCCATGGTCGCGATGGCAGCGACGATCGCCGTGGTCTACCCGCATACGAATGGCATCGGCGGCGACGGCTTCTGGCTGGTGCACGAACCCGGCGGCCGCCTGCACGGCATCGAAGCCTGCGGCCCGGCAGGCGCTCTCGCGACGATCGAGCGCTATCGCGGCAAGGGCTATGACATCCTGCCCGCACACGGACCGGAAGCGGCGCTCACCGTCGCGGGGGTCGTCGCGGGCTGGCAGCTCGCCCTTGAACTGTCACGCGCCCTTGGCGGTCGCATGCCGCGGCGCGAGCTGCTGACCGATGCGATCGGCCATTGCCGGGAAGGCTATGCGGTTTCGGATTCCGAGCGTCGCAAACGGCCCGACGAGCTGGAGGCCTTGAAAGCCGCACCCGGTTTCGCCTCCAGTTTCTGGATCGATGGCGATCCGCCCAAGCCCGGCGCTCGCCGCAGGCCTGAGCCTCTCGGCGCTGCGCTGGAGCAACTCGCCCATGCCGGGCTCGACGACTTCTACCGCGGCGATATCGCCCGCGAGATCGCCGCCGATCTCGAGCGCATCGGCGCGCCTGTCACCCGCACCGATCTCGAACGCTATAATGCGCGTTCGGTCGCGCCGCTCACGCTGAAGCTCCCCGGCCTCACCGTTGCCAACCTACCGCCACCGACGCAGGGACTGGCCTCGCTGTTGATCCTCGGCATCGTCGAACGGCGAGACGAGGCGCGGCTCGACAGTTTCGAGCATCATCACGGGCTGATCGAGGCGACAAAACGCGCCTTCGCCATCCGCGACCGCTATATCGCCGACCCCACCCATCTTTCCCGCCCGCCCGCCGAATTCCTGAGCGGCGCCGCGCTGATGCGCGAGGCAACCGCGATCGACGGGAAACGGGCGGCAAAACTCCCGCTGCGCGAGGCCGATGACGATGGCGCCGCCGTCTGGATGGGTGCGATCGACGGCAAGGGCCTCGCCGTCTCCTATGTCCAGTCGAACGGCCGGGCCTATGGCTCGGGCTGCGTCCTGCCCGCAACCGGCATCCACTGGCAAAGCCGCGGCGCCTCCTTCTCGCTGGACCGGGATGCGGTCAATCCGCTGGCGCCCGGCCGCAAGCCCTTCCACAGGCTGAACCCGGCCCTCGCCCGCTTCGATGACGACCGCATCGTGCCCTATGGAGCAGCGGGCGGCGATGGCCAGCCGCAATTCCAGGCGCAGATCCTGTCGCGCTATCGCGCCGGCCAGAATCTCGCAACGGCGGTCGACGCGCCGCGCTGGCTCTTCGGCAAGACCTGGGGCACCGGCTCGACCAGCCTCACATGCGAGAACCGCTTCGACCCCTCGCTGCTGGAGCGGCTCGATGCCGCCGGGCACCCGGTCGAGGAGAGCGGCCGTGCCTATTGCGAGGGCTTCGGCCATGCCGGCATGCTGGTGAAGCACGCCAAGGGTCAGGTCGAGGCCGTGCATGATCCGCGTTCCGACGGCGATTCCAGGGGGATCTGACGCCAGATGACTTTCGACGATCCGTTCCGCTGCTTCCTCCCCTATCCCGACGCGCCCGTGAAGCACGCCGTCGCCGGCCCGCTCGCCGGTTTGACGCTGGCGGTGAAGGACCTCTTCGACATCAAGGGCTATCCGACCGGGGCGGGCTCGCCGCTGGTGCTGGCGCAGTCCGGCATCAAGACCAAGACAGCGCCGATCGTGAAGGACCTGCTCCAGGCCGGCGCCCGCTTCGTCGGCAAGACCCATACCGACGAGCTCGCCTTCTCGCTCAACGGCCAGAACGCGCATTTCGGCTCGCCGATTAACCCGGCCGCGCCGGATCGCATCACCGGCGGCTCCTCCTGCGGCTCGATGGCGGCGGTGGCAGGGCGCCTTGCCGATATCGCATTGGGCTCCGACACCGGCGGCTCGGTGCGCGCGCCGGCAAGCTATGGCGGCCTTTTCGGCATCCGGCCGAGCCATGGCCGGCTCTCGCTGAAGCGGACCTGGCCGCTGGCGGAAAGCCTGGACACGCCCGGCTGGTTTGCCCGCGACGGCGACATCTTCGCCCGCGTCGCCAATGTCCTGTTCGGCCCGGACAAGACCGAACTCCCGGAAACCCCGCGCCTCCTGATGGCCGACGACATGTTTGCCCAGGCCGTACCCGAGGCGGAGACGATCCTGCGTAATGTCGTGCAACGCACGGCCACCACGCTCGGCCAGCCCGAGGGCGTCAAGCTCGTTCGCGATCTCGACGCTCTGTATTGGGCCTTCCGCTGGATCCAGGGCCGCGAAGCCTGGCTGTCCGACGGGCCGATGATCGAGCGCTTCAACCCGCCGCTCGGGCCGGGCGTGAAGGAGCGCTTCGCCTTCTCGAAGGCGGTGACCGACGCCGAATACGCCAGGGGCGAGTCCACGCGAAAATCCTTGCGCACCAAGCTCTCGCGCCTGCTCGGACAGGACGGCGTGCTGATCCTGCCGACCATGCCCGACGTCGCTCCGCTGATCGCGGCGAAGGAGTCCGAGCTGGAGGATTTCCGCAACCGGGCACTGCGCCTGCTCTGCCTCGCAGGGCTCTCCGGCTTCCCGCAGGTCACGATTCCCGTCGCGCAGCGCGAGGGCGCTCCGCTCGGCCTGTCGCTGATCGGGCCGAAGGGTTCCGACCGCTCGCTCGTCGCCTTCGCGGTGCGCTATGAGCGCGCCGCCCGCATCCGGATCGCCTGAGAGGAGACCGCCATGAGCGGACATCACCACCACGATCACGACCACCATCACGACAACCACTTCACCGCGATCGAAGCGCGGGTGAAGGCGCTGGAAACGCTGATGGTCCAGAAGGGTTATGTCGATCCCGCCGCGCTCGACGCGATCATCGACACCTATGAGACGAAGATCGGTCCGCGCGACGGCGCCCGCATCGTCGCCAAGGCCTGGACCGACCCGGCCTTCGCCGAGCGGCTGAAGGCGGACGGCACCGCGGCGGTCGCCGAAATCGGCTATGGCGGGCGCGGCGGCGAGCATATCGTCGCCTGCTTCAACACGCCGGAGCAGCACAATCTCATCGTCTGCACGCTCTGCTCCTGCTATCCGTGGCCGGTGCTGGGGCTGCCCCCGGTCTGGTACAAATCCCCGCCCTATCGCGCCAAGGCGGTGATCGACCCGCGCGGTACCATTGCCGATTTCGGCGTGACGCTGCCGGAGAGCCAGCGCGTCCGCGTCTGGGACTCGACCGCCGAGACCCGCTTCATCGTCATCCCGATGCGGCCTGCCGGCACCGAGGGCTGGAGCGAGGAAAAACTGGCCAGCATCGTCTCGCGCGATTCGATGATCGGCACCGGTTTGCCGAAGGTGGAGGACGCGGCATGAACAGCGCCCACGACCTCGGCGGCCAGATGGCCTTCGGCCCGGTCGTTCCCGAGCCGAACGAGCCGGTCTTCCATGGCGACTGGGAGAAGCGCGTGCTCGCGATCAATGTCGCGGCCGGCGCGATGGGCGCCTGGACCATCGACGAGATCCGCCATGCCCGCGAGAGCCTGCCGCCGGCCCAGTACCTCTCATCGACCTATTACGAGATCTGGCTCGCCGCGCTCGACAAGGTGCTGGTCAAGCACGGCTTCCTGAGCGCGGACGAACTCGCCAGCGGCAAGCCGGCGCCCGAACGCCGCGAGCCCAAGCGCGTGCTCAAGGGCGAGGAGGTCGCGGGCGTGCTGCGGCGCGGCTTCCCCTATGAGCGCGAGGCCAAAGTCCCGGCCCGCTTCGCCATCGGCGACAAGGTCCGCACCATCGTGATGCACCCGCAGCACCACACCCGCCTGCCGCGCTATGCCCGCGGCAAGACCGGCACGGTCGAGCGCATCGTCGGCTGCCACGTCTTCCCGGATACGGGTGCGCAAGGGCAGCCCGAGACGGCGCAATGGCTCTACACGGTGGTCTTCGACGGCCACGAGCTCTGGGGCCGCGATGCCGACCCGACCTCCACCGTCAGCATCGAGGCCTGGGAGAGCTATCTTGAGCCGGCCTGAGACCGATCTCGCGGCAGCGCTCGCCGCCGATACGCCGATCCCGCGCGACACCGAAGGCCCGATCTTCGCCGAGCCCTGGCAGGCGCAGGCCTTCGCGCTGGTTGTCGAACTCCAGAACAAGGGCGTCTTCACCGCCGATGAATGGGCGCAGGCGCTCGGCGCCGAAATCCGCGAGGCGCTCGCGGCCGGCGGCTGCAAGGACGGCTCGGACTATTACGAGCGCTGGTGCGAGGCGCTGGAGCATATCCTGATCGCGAAGGGGCTGACCTCCCATGACGGCGTCGACGCGCTCGCCGCCTCATGGGCCCGCGCCGCCGAAGCGACGCCGCATGGCAAGCCGATCCTGCTGGAGAACGATCCGCTGCGGTAACCGCCAAGTGCGCGAGAACCTCTGCCGTCATCCCGGGCTTGCCCCGGGATCCATCGGAGGGCTTCGCATGCTACGATGAATCCCGGATCTGCGCGGCTTCACCGCTTGTCCGGGATGACGGCGTGCTTCCGTGCCAGGTTGGCGTGCGCTAGCTCCCCGCCCCGCCGATCCAGAGGCCGGTGAACAGCGCCGCACCGAGCACGGCGACGAAGGCGGCCGCCAGCAATTCAAGCCCGGCGATCCATCGCGCCGAGCGCAGGCTGCCGCCGCCGGCCAATTTCAGCGCCGCGAACTTGAAGAACACGGCGAAGGCCGCGAGCGCCCCGGTCGTGATCGCCGTCCCCAAGGCCATGGCGAAGGTCGCGGCGATGCCGGCCCAGAACAGGCCCTGCGCATTGGCGAAGACGAGGATGATCAGCGCCCCCGCGCAGGGCCGCGCGCCGGCCGCGACGACGACCCCGGCCATGTCGCGCCAGCCGGCGAGCCGCGAGACCTGTTCGGCATCGGGCATATGGACATGGTCGCAAGCCGCTGGATCATGCGCCCCGCCGGCTTCCAACCGGACCAGCGCGCCCGCCTTGCGCCAGAGCATCAGCAGCCCGACGAGCGCGACTAAGAGGAAACTGCCCTGCTCGATCACGGTCGTCGCGGCGTTCATCTGCATCGCGGTCACCCGCAACAGCAGGGTCGCCACCGTGACGATCGCGATCGCAACCAGCGCCTGCAGGAACGCCGCGGCGAAGCTGAGGCCCAGGCCCCGCTTCAGGCTGCGATTGTCGGCGACGATATAGCCGGAGATCACCGCCTTGCCATGGCCCGGCCCCGCCGCATGGAAGACGCCATAGCCGAAGGAGAGCCCAAGCAGCCCCCAAAGCGCACCAGGCGCGGTCGCGATCGCCTTCAGCGTCGCCGTCAGCTCACGATAGAAGCTCGACTGCCAGGCGATCAGCACCGCGCCGAACCCGGTCGTCGACGGCATCGCCTCGCGCGGCAGGGCCGTGCCGAAGGGATTGCGCGGCGGAGGCGGAGGCGGCGGGCTGACGCTCGCAATCAGGAACGCGATCAGGGCAACCACGCCCCCGACCAGCAGCAGCGCCAGCGCGCAAACGATCAGGCGTCGCGACAGCGTGGCTCCGGCGGGGCGTGCTGTCTCGACGGATGTCACGGACATGCCACCAGCGCCCGCGTCACGATCTCGAGCCCGCTGACATCGGGCGTCGCGGTGATATCGGCTTCGGCAAGGCGCTTCTGCGTGGCGTCGTCGAGCTTGGGCGGGCGATTGACCCGCACGACGCAGCCCTGCGGCGCCCCCTTGGTCACGACCGCATCGGGCTCATCGACGATGTTGAAGGCGACGAAATAGGTGGGGTCGCCGATCTCGATGCCGAAGGAGCGAACCTTCGCTGGGGTCTTCAATGGCAGCGTGAAGACCAGCGTCAGCACCTTGTTGTCATAGCTCATGACCTGCTCGCCCGGCGTGCCGAACTCCTGCTTGCGGCCGTTGAGCTTGGCGGCCGTAAAGAATTCGACATCGGGCAGCGATTCGACATTGATCTTGGCCAGTTCGGCGAGCTCGTCCGAGGTCAGCTTGCCGTCGCCGTTCTTGTCGAGGCCTTGCGTGATATAGGCCGAATAGGCCTCGTCGAAGCTCCAGCGGTTCCGGATCGCCTGCACCGAACCGTCGGCCGCGAAGACGATCTCCGCCTTGGCCGTGACGAAGACATGCGGATGCGCAGCCGCCGGCCCGGCCGCGATGGCCGCCAGCAGGAGCCCCGACAAGGCCATGAGATGCGCGTGTCGCGTCAAAGGCGAGCCCTCCGTGATCCCGCTTGCGTGGATCATGGTGAAGCGATCGTCAACGGGCGCTTCGCCGCGTTCGATCACCGCGACAGCCATTCCCGCCAAACAGGGCCAAATCGCGGCGCCTCTCGCGTGGCGCGTACCGGCCACGCTCGCAAATCTCTGGACCCGGCCCCGAAAACTGGAATGATACCAGAATGATTGACCGCCTCCGGTCGATATGTCAGCCTTGCTGACATATCGACCGGAGGCGGTGAAGCATGAGGCCGGGACCACCGGCCCGTCGGCGGGAACGATGATCCGGGAGGCCGAGCATGGCCGAGACACCACGGAAATCCGGCACCGAGGCGGGGGCGCTGCGCAGCGTCGCTCTCGACGACAAATACGATCTCGGCAAGAGCGAGGTCTTTCTCACCGGCACGCAGGCCGTCGCCCGCATGCTGCTGATGCAGCAGGAGCGCGATCGGCAGGCCGGGCTCGACACCGCCGGCTTCGTCTCCGGTTATCGCGGCTCTCCGCTCGGCGGGCTCGACCAGCAGCTGATGCGGGCGTCCAAGCCCCTCAAGGCCGCGAACATCGTCTTCCAGCCCGGCCTCAACGAGGACCTTGCCGCCACCGCGATCTGGGGCACGCAGCAGGCTGGCTTGAGCGGCGAGGGCAAGCACGACGGCGTCTTCGCGCTCTGGTACGGCAAGGGGCCGGGCGTCGATCGCTCCGGCGACGTCCTCCGCCATGGCAACATGGCCGGCACCGATCCGAAGGGCGGCGTGATCTGCCTGATGGGCGACGATCACACGGCGGAATCCTCGACCAACGCCCACCAGACCGAATTCGTACTGGTCGACCGGATGATGCCGATCCTCAACCCGGCCGGCGTGCAGGAGATCATCGATTACGGCCTGCACGGCCTCGCGCTCTCGCGCTTCGCCTCGGTCTGGGTCGGCATCAAATGCGTGAAGGACAACATCGAATCGACCGCCTCCATCGATGGTTCGCTCGACCGCGTCACCATCGTCACGCCGACGGATTACACCCCGCCGCCCGGCGGCCTCGCCATCCGCCGCGAGCTCGATTTCGTCGAGCAGGAACGCCGGATGCATCTCTACAAGCGCGATGCGATGCTCGCCTATCTGCGCGCCAACAAGCTGAACCGCATCGTCACCCAGGGCGGGAAGAAGCCGCGCATCGGCATCGCCACCGTCGGCAAATCCTATCTCGACGTGCAGCAGGCGCTCGCCGATCTCGGTATCGACGAGGTCCGCGCCAATAATCTGGGCATCCGCCTGTTCAAACTCGCCTGCCCCTGGCCGATCGATCCGGCCGAACTCAAGGCCTTCGCCAAAGGGCTCGACCTGATCATGGTGGTCGAGGAGAAGCGCTCGCTGATCGAGGTCCAGGTCCGCGAGGAGCTTTACGGCGCCAAGCACCAGCCGATGGTGATCGGCAAGAAGGACGAGAAGGGCGATTGGCTCTTCCCGGTCCATGGCGCGCTCGACCCCAACGACATCGCGATCGCGCTCGCCGGCCGCCTGCTGCAATATCACGACGATCCCGCCTTGCGCGCCCGGCTGGAGGAGATCGCTGCGGCGCAGGGCCGCCTCGCCGAGGCGCAGGAAATCGCCAGGCGCACGCCCTATTTCTGTTCGGGCTGCCCGCATAATTCCTCGACCGTAGTGCCCGAGGGCTCGCGCGCCTATGCCGGCATCGGCTGCCATTACATGGTGCAGTGGATGGACCGCGACACCGCCGGTTTCACCCAGATGGGCGGCGAGGGCGCGAACTGGGTCGGCGAGGCGCCGTTCTCGAAGCGCGGCCATGTCTTCCAGAATCTCGGCGACGGCACCTATACCCATTCCGGCTCGCTCGCGATCCGCTGGGCTGTCGCCTCCGGCGTCACCATCACCTACAAGCTGCTCTATAACGACGCTGTCGCCATGACCGGCGGCCAGCAGGCCGAAGGCCATCTCTCGCCCGACCAGATGGCGCGGCAAGTTGCGGCCGAAGGTGTCGCCCGCATCGCCGTCGTCAGCGACGATCCCGGCAAATACCCGCCGGGCACACAATGGCCGGCCGGCACCACGCTCCACCATCGCGACGACCTCGACGCCGTCCAGCGCGAGCTCGCCGGGGTCTCCGGCGTCTCGCTGCTGCTCTATGACCAGACCTGCGCCACCGAGAAGCGCCGGCGCCGCAAGCGCGGGGCCTATCCCGATCCCGACAAGCGCGTGATCGTCAATGAGCTGGTCTGCGAGGGCTGCGGCGATTGCGGCGTGCAGTCGAACTGCGTTTCGGTGCAACCGCTGGAGACCGAGTTCGGCCGCAAGCGCCAGATCGACCAGTCGAACTGCAACAAGGACTTTTCCTGCGTGAAGGGCTTCTGCCCGTCCTTCGTCACGGTTCATGGTGCGAAGCCGAAGAAGGCCGATCCGCTCCGGCTCGACGCCTCGGCGCTCGGTGAAGTCAAATTGCCCGAGCCGATCGTGCCGGCGCTCGATCGCAGCTTCGCGGTGATCGTCACCGGCGTCGGCGGCACCGGCGTCGTCACCATCGGCGCGATCCTCGGCATGGCCGCGCATCTCGAAGGCAAAGGCTGCGGCATGATCGACATGGCCGGCCTCGCCCAGAAGGGCGGCGCGGTCTTCAGCCATGTGAAACTCGCGCCGCACCCGGACGACATCCACGCCATCCGCGTCACCGCCGGACAGGCCGATCTCGTGCTGGGCTGCGACCTCACCGTCACCGGCTCGAAGAAGGTGCTCGGCGCGATCCGGCCCGAGCGTGGCACCGTGATCGTCAACACGGCCGAGAGTCTGCCGGGCGATTTCACCCGCAATGCCGATTTCTCGCTGCCGACCGAGCGCCTGAAGCGCGCGATCCTCTCGGCCGCCGGCCGCGATCAGACGCATTTCATCGATGCGACGGCCGCCGCCGTCGCCTTCCTCGGCAATGCCATTGCCGCCAACATGTTCATGCTCGGCCATGCCTGGCAGCTCGGCGCGGTCCCGTTGTCCCGCGACGCCTTGATCAGGGCGATCGAGCTGAACGGCGAGGCTGTCGCCATGAACAAGCAGGCCTTCGAGCTCGGCCGCCGCGCCGCGCATGATCCCGAAGCGCTTGCCGGCCTCCTCTCGCAGAGCAAGGCGGCGACGCCGGCCCGCCGGCTCTCGCAGACGCTGGAAGAGATCATCGAGCGCCGCGTCGCCTTCCTGACCGCCTATCAGAATGCGGCCTATGCGGCGCGCTATCGCCATCTCGTCGCCCGCGCCCAGACGCGAGAAGCAGCGGTGATGCCCGGCCAGAGCGCGCTGAGCGAGGCCGTCGCCCGCAACCTCTTCAAACTGATGGCCTACAAGGACGAATACGAGGTCGCCCGGCTCTACAGCGACGGCGCCTTCCGCAAGCAGGTCACGGCGACCTTCGAGGCTGAGGCCAGCGACGGCAAGCCGCTGCGCTACGAGTTCCACCTCGCCCCGCCGCTGCTGGCACGACGCGATCCCAACACCGGCCTGCCGCGCAAAATGAGCTTCGGTCCGTGGATGATGGGCGCGTTTTCGATGTTGGCGAAGCTCAAGGGACTGCGCGGCACCGCCTTCGATCTCTTCGGCCACACCGAGGAGCGCCGCACCGAGCGCCGGCTGATCGCGGATTACGAGGCCCTGTTGAACGAGCTGCTGACCCGTCTCACGGCGGAGAACCACCCGCTCTGCGTGGCGCTGGCCGCGACGCCTGAAAAGATCCGCGGCTTCGGCCATGTCAAGGAGCGGCATCTCAAGGCGGCGAAGGCCGAGGAGGCGACGCTGCTGGCGCAGCTGCGCGATGGATCGCCTTCAACCGCGTTGCCGCAGGCGGCAGAATAAGGCGCGGGGAACCCCTCTCCTGCATCGAAGTCGGCTGTTGCCGACTTCGACATTTTGAATGCTGATCTCGGCAACAGCCGAGATCAGTGAGAGGGGCAGGGGTGAGGTGTCGGCCCCTGGACCAGCAAAGCGCCAACCTCCCGGCTGCGCAGCGACCACCTCACAGCAAACCGCATGAGGACCTACCCCTCACCCTGCCCTCTCCCTATGGGAGAGGGTTTCCCGCGCCCCTCTCGTTCACGCGCGCCTCTTTGGTTCAACTTGAGCCCAGCCCCCGTCGCAGCCCATACTGCTGCGAACCGTTCCATTGCCCGGATAACCGCCATCTTGATCACCCCCGAGGAACTGCGCGCCATCGCCTCCTGGTCCCATGATCTGTCCGAGGCCGAGTTCGAGGAGGCGCGGCGCGGCATCTCGTTCAAGAGCTACGGCAAGGGGGCCTCGATCTGCCATGTCGGCGACCGGCTCGAGGCATGGACCGGGGTGGCCGAGGGGCTGGTCAAGATGGCGACGACCTCGAAGACCGGCAAATCGGCGACCCTCGCCGGCCTGCGTGCCGGCGCCTGGTTCGGCGAGGGCACCGTGATCAAGGCCGAGGCGCGGCGCTACGAGCTGGTGGCGCTGCGCGAGTCGCGAATTGCCTTGATGCGGCGCTCGACCTTCCTCTGGCTGTTCGAGCATTCGGCCGCCTTCAACCGCTTCCTCGTCCACCAGTTCAACGAGCGCCTCGCCCAGTTCATCTCTCTGGCCGAGACCGAGCGCACGCTTGATTCCACCGGCCGCCTCGCCCGCAATCTCGCCTGGCTGTTCAACCCGATCCTCTATCCCGATCTCGGCCGTACCCTGGCGATCTCGCAGGAGGAACTCGGCATGCTCGCGGGCATCTCGCGCCAGATGGCCAATCAGGGGCTGGCGAAGCTCGCCGATCTCGGCCTGATCGAGCTCGGCCATGGCAGCGTCACCATCCGCGACCTCGACCGGCTCGCCCGCTACGAAGGGTGAAGAGCGGGCCTCGGCACCAAATCGCCTCTCGCGCGTTCCTTCTCCCGAACAGCCCTGGCTGAGAAAGGAACCGCCGCCATGTTTGGCCTCCTCGACCTGTTCGTGAAACGGGTCAACGACCAGATCGCCGAATACGCTGCCGCGCAGTCGGATACCGCCCGGCGCCTGTCGGGAAGCTGGTACGGTTCCCTCCACCCATGCCAACCGGCGAAAGTCCGCGTCGCGCCCCGGAATCCCGGCACGGCGTCGGAGCGGTCGCCCACACAGGGGCGCCGTCAAATATGAACGGCAGCCAACACCTGCGTTCAGATGGCATTGCACCGGGCCATGCTCTGATGACGCGCGTCGAAAGAAGGAGACGACCATGCGTGGAATTCTGATGGCCGCTGGCCTCGTTCTCGCTGCGTTCGCCGCAGCCCCTGCCGCAGCCGCGCCCGTGACACTCCCGCAGGCCGAGGCTCTCGATCGCCTGCCCGCCGAATACACCCGCCACAACCGCGAGCACCGCATGTGGGAAATCGAGCGCAACATGGAGCGGCAGGAGCGATATGGCCGTGATCGCTACGGCCGCGACTATGATCGCGGTTACGGCTATGGCCGCCGCCACGGTGGCCCGCCGCCCTGGGCACCGGCTCATGGCTATCGGCGTAACCACTACGAGCGCTTCTGAACGACCGCCGCTCCGGTTCAATCGCCCGCCATCCCCAGGATGGCGGGCATTTTCATGCTTTCGCGCGGCAGGTCCCGGAAGCGAAAACGCTACACTGGTTCGTTGAACACCGCCTCGATGGCATAACCGTCGGGATCGACCACGAAAGCTGCGTAGTAATGCGGCCCGTAATGCGCGCGCAGGCCCGGCGCGCCATTGTCACGCCCGCCATGCCGAAGCGCAGCCTCGTGGAACCGGTCGACACCGGCACGATCCGGCGCCGCAAAGGCGAGATGGAAGCCCGGACCCGGCGGCCGCTGTCCCTCCGGCCTCAGCTTAAGCGCGAGCTTGTCTCCCCCGCCCGGCAGGCCGTAGCCGACCGCCTGCCCCGCTTCGCCCGGCCGCAGATCCTGCCAGACCCTGACATAGCCGAGCGGCGCCAGCACCGCGTCGTAGAAGGCGCAGGCGCGCTCGATATCGGCAACGCCGAAAGACAGATGATGAAGCATGAGTCGGTCCGCCATCGTCGCGGGCGCGGTTCCGCCCACCGATTCGATCTGCCAAATTCGTGAGGAAAATCAGAGCCGAAGCGAAAAAATCACGCAACATATCTGCGTGAAAAGCAGACTTCGGCGGGACGATAGTCACCAAAAGGCGAATTGTCTGTCAAGCGGGTCCTTGCGAAGATAATGGCCGCCTGCAAGTCTTGCATGAGAACGAGGCCGGAAACCGGCCCGCGGAAGTCGCCACGACGCATGGCGGCTCGACAGGGAGAACGCAATCGTGGCAAGCGGCGCCGCCGGCCAGGCGGATACCTTTCCGAAATTGCTGTTGCGCAATGCACGGGAGCGCGCCTCGCGCGTCGCCTTCCGCCATAAGGATCTCGGGATTTGGCAGTCCTGGAACTGGGCTGAAGTCGCGGAACACGTCCGCAACTTCGCCAAGGGACTGCAGGATCTCGGCCTGAAGCGTGGCGAGAAGGTCGCGATCATCGGCCAAAACCGGCCGCGGCTCTACTGGTCGATGTGCGCGGCGCAATGGATCGGCGCGATCCCCGTGCCGGTCTATGCCGATGGCGTCGCCGAGGAGATGGCCTATGTCCTCGATCATGCCGAAGCCGTCTTCGCCGTGGTGCAAGACCAGGAGCAGGTCGACAAGCTGCTCTCGATCACTGAGCGCCTGCCGCATCTCCGGCACATGCTCTATGACGAGCCGCGCGGCTTGCGCGACTACGACCACAGCAAGCTCCACGCCATCGAGACGGTGATCGCTGATGGCGCGAAGGCGCTGAAGGACCCGCAGGCGCAGGCGGCGCTCGCCAACGAGATGGATCAGGGCCAGGGCTCCGATCTCGGCATCATCCTCTACACCTCCGGCACCACCGGGCGGCCCAAGGGCGTGATGCTCAGCCATTACAACGTGCTGATCGCGGCCGAGATCGGCTGCGGCTTCGATGGGCTCAACGAGACCGACGAGGTCATTGCCTACCTGCCGATCGCCTGGGTCGGCGACCACGTCTTTTCATACGCGCAGGCGATGCTCGCCGGCTTCTGCGTCAACTGCCCGGAAAGCCCGGACACGGTGATCGACGACCGCCGCGAGGTCGGCACGACCTACGCCTTCGCCCCGCCGCGCGTCTTCGAGAACATGCTGACCGTGACCATGGTGCGCATGGAGGATGCCGGCGCGCTCAAGCGCAAGATGTTCCACTATTTCCTTGACGTTGCGAAACGCTATGGCGAGCAGATCCTGAACGGCGAGAGCGTGCCGCTGAAAGGCCGGCTGCTCTACAAGCTCGGCGACTGGCTGGTCTACGGGCCCCTACGCAACCGCTTCGGCCTGACCAATATCAAGGTCGGCTACACCGCCGGCGAGGCGATCGGCCCCGAGCTTTTCCGCTTCTACCGTTCGATCGGCATCAACCTGAAGCAGCTCTACGGCCAGACCGAGGCCGGGGTCTACATCACCATGCAGCCGAACGGCGAGATCAAGGCCGACACCGTCGGCAAGCCCGCGCCGATGGTCGATATCCGCATCGACGACAATGGCGAGGTGCTCTACCGCTCGCCCTCGATCTTCGGCGGCTATTACAAGGACCCCGACAAGACCGCCGAGACGATGACCGCCGACGGCTATGTCCGCTCCGGCGATGCCGGCTTCTTCGACGAAGGCGGCCATCTCAAGATCATCGACCGCGCCAAGGATGTCGGCAAGCTCGCGAATGGCGAGCTGTTCCCGCCGAAATACATCGAGAACAAGCTGAAATTCTATCCGAACATCAAGGAGGCCGTCGCCTTCGGCCAGGGCCGCGATTACGCGACCGTGGCGCTCAACATCGACCTGATCGCCGTCGGCAACTGGGCCGAGCGCAACAACGTGGTCTATGCCTCCTATCAGGAGCTCGCCGGCCACGATCTCGTCTATGACATGATCGCCAAGCATGTCGACGAGGTGAATCGCTCGCTCGCCTCCGAGCCGATGATGGGCGGCGCGCAAATCAAGCGCTTCCTGATCCTGCACAAGGAACTCGACGCCGACGATGGCGAATTGACCCGTACCCAGAAGGTCCGGCGCGGCTTCATCGCCGAGCGCTACGCCCCGCTGGTCACGGCGCTCTATGACGGCTCGGAAGCCGCCGATATCTCGACAGAAGTCACCTTCGAGGACGGCCGCAAGGGCGCGATCTCGGCACGCGTCAAGGTGCGCGACGCCAAGGTCTATCCCGTCGCCCGGCAGGAGGCGCCGTCCCCGGCGAAGGCGGCATGAACGCGGAGCCGATGAACGTGACGGGCACCCCCATCCGCGGCAAGGGCGAGGTCCTGCTCTCTGTCGAGAACATCTCGCTGCGCTTCGGCGGCGTGAAGGCGATCGCCGATGTCTCCTTCGACATCCGCAAGGGCGAGATCCGCGCCATCATCGGGCCGAACGGCGCCGGCAAGACCTCGATGCTCAACTGCATCAACGGCTTCTACCAGCCGCAGGAAGGCCAGATCGTCTTCAAGGGCGAGCGCCGCGCCAAGATGCGCCCGCATCGCGCCGCCGCCGGCGGCATCGCCCGCACCTTCCAGAACGTCGCGCTGTTCAAGGGCATGTCGACGCTCGACAACATCATGACCGGCCGCACGCTCAAGATGAAGAAGGGCTTCTTCTGGCAGGTTCTGCGCCATGGCCCGGCGATGCAGGAGGAGATCGCGCATCGCCGCGTCGTCGAGGACATCATCGACTTCCTGCAGATCGAGCACATCCGCAAATTGCCGGTCGGCAAGCTGCCCTACGGCCTGCAGAAGCGCGTGGAGCTTGGACGCGCGCTCGCCATGGAGCCGGAGCTCCTGCTGCTCGACGAGCCGATGGCCGGCATGAACCTCGAGGAGAAGGAGGACATGTGCCGCTTCATCCTCGACGTGAACAACCAGTTCGGCACCACGATTGCGCTGATCGAGCACGACATGGGGGTGGTGATGGACCTGTCCGATCGCGTCGTCGTGCTCGAATACGGCCGCAAGATCGCCGACGGCACGCCAGAAGAGGTCAAGGCCGACCAGCGCGTCATCGATGCCTATCTCGGCGTGGCACATTGAGGAGCGTGGAGACATGAGCGACATCGCCACCCGCCCCGCCCCGAACCTCCTGGCCAACCCGCTGGTCAAGGCCGGTCTGATCGTCGCAGCCGTCATTGCGGCGCTCGCGATCGGCGTCCGGCTCGACCCCACCAACACGCTCTACGCCATCTTCGTCGATCCGTTCCAGCAGATGGTCCAAGCGCCCGACCTGCTGGTGCAGACAGTCTGGGAAGGGCTCGTCTCCGGCGTGCTCTATGCGCTGATCGCGCTCGGCTTCGTACTGATCTTCAAGGCCTCCGGCGTGTTCAACTTCGCCCAGGGCATCATGGTGGTGTTCGCGGCGCTGACGCTGGTCGGCCTCTACGAGAAGGGCGTTCCGGCCTTCCTCGCGGTCATCCTGACGCTCGGCGTGATGTTCGCGCTCGCCGTCACCATCGAGCGCGTGGTGCTGCGCCCGCTGGTCAACCAGCCCGACATCATCCTGTTCATGGCGACCTTCGGCATCACCTATTTCCTGATCGGCTTCGGTGAATCGCTCTTCGGCGGCAATCCCAAGCAGATGATCGCGGAGCAGCTCTATCTGCCCAAGGGTGCGGTCGACCTGCAGATCCTCGGCGGACTGGTGTCCTTGCAGAAGATCGACATCGCCGCCGCCGTCATCGCCTCGCTGATGATCGCCGCGCTCGCCGCCTTCTTCCAGTACACCCGCATCGGAAGGGCCCTGCGCGCCGTCGCCGACAGCCACAAAGCCGCGCTCTCGGTCGGCATCTCGCTCAACCAGATCTGGGTGATCGTCTGGTTCACCGCCGGCATCGTCGCGCTGATTACCGGCATCATGTGGGGCGCCCGCTCGGACGTCTCCTTCGCGCTGGAGATCGTGGCGCTGAAAGCGCTCCCGGTGCTGATCCTCGGCGGCTTCACCTCGATCCCCGGCGCTATCGTCGGCGGCCTGATCATCGGCATCGGCGAGAAGCTCGGCGAGTTCTACTGGGGCCCGCTGATCGGCGGCGGCATCGAGAGCTGGCTCGCTTATTTCATCGCCCTGGGCTTCCTGCTGTTCCGGCCGCAGGGCCTGTTCGGCGACAAGATCATCGAACGTATCTGAGGAGCCGGACGACATGCTCTACCGCGAGGCCGGCCAATACAAATCCAGCTACTCTGCCGACATGGCGGTCTTCCCGCTCAAGGAGGACCGGATCGGCATTGCCGTCATCCTGGCGATCGCGCTGGTCGCGATCCCCTTCCTCGGCAGCGACTTCTTCATCGCCTCGGTGATGATCCCATTCCTGATCTTCTCGCTGGCGGCGATCGGGCTCAACATCCTCACCGGCTATACCGGGCTGATCTCGCTCGGCACCGCCGCCTTCATGGGTGTCGGCGCCTATAGCTGCTACAAGCTCACCACCTTCTTCCCGGGTGTGAACATCATCGTCCTGATTCTCGTCTCGGGGCTGTTCTCGGCCGGCATCGGCGTGCTCTTCGGCCTGCCCTCGCTGCGCATCAAGGGCTTCTATCTCGCAGTCGCGACGCTCGCCGCGCAATTCTTCCTGCAATGGGCCTTCGTGCGCGTGCCCTGGCTGTTCAACTACAACGCCTCGGGCGCGATCGAGGTGCCGCAGCGCACACTCTTCGACATTCCCCTGACCGGCGCGTCCGCGACCCCGGAGACCCGCTATTTCGTCTGCCTCGGCCTCGTCGTGATGTTGACCTGGTTCGCCTCCAACATCGTCCACGGCAAGCTCGGCCGCTCCTGGATGGCGGTGCGCGACATGGACATCGCCGCCGAGCTGATGGGCATCAAGCTGCTCAACGCCAAGCTCGCCGCCTTCGCCGTCTCCTCCTATTTCTGCGGCGTCGCCGGCGCGATGATGATCTTCCTCTGGTACGGCGGCGGCGAGGCGGCGGACGTGTTCTCGATCCGCCTGTCCTTCAACATCCTGTTCATGGTCATCATCGGCGGCCTTGGCTCCCTGATCGGCTCCTTCTTCGGCGCGGCCTTCCTTTCGATCCTGCCGACGGCGCTGAAATTCGGGCTTCCGGCGCTCGGCGTGCCGATTGCCGGCGCGGCCGCCGAGCACGTCACCTTCATGCTGGTCGGCGCGCTGATCATCATCTTCCTGATCGTCGAGCCGCACGGCCTCGCCCGGCTCTGGCAGATCGGGAAGCAGAAATTGCGGACGTGGCCTTTCCCGTACTGAGGCTGCGGGACGAGCCCAAGAAACGACCGGCGACACTGAAGCGCCGGCGGATAAAGACCGATCCGACAGCAGTCTGGTCGGGAGGAAACGAACGGAGGAAGTCCATGAAGACCAGCAATCTGTTGAAGGGTGCCGCGCTCGGAGCCTTGTTGGCGTCAACGGCGGCCATCGCGCCGGCCACGGCGCAGGACAGCGTCTACATCGCCAACAACGCCTATCGCACCGGGCCCTTCTCGGGCTCCGGCATCCCGATCGGCGACGGCATGCGCGACTACATGACAATGATCAACGAGCGCGACGGCGGCGTGAACGGCGTCAAGATCAACTTCGAGGAGTGCGAGACCGGCTACGACACCAAGAAGTCGATCGAGTGCTACGAGCAGGCCAAGTCGAAGAACACGATCGTCTACTCGCCCTGGTCGACCGGCGCGACGCTGGCCGCGATCCCGCGCGCCCATGTCGACAAGATTCCGATCCTGTCGATGGCCTATGGCCTCTCGGCCTCGGCCGACGGCACCAGCTTCCCCTGGGTCTTCATCCCGCCGCTGACCTATTGGGACGGCGCCTCGCTGATGGTGAAGCACATGGCGGCCGAACTCGGCGGCATGGACAAGCTCAAGGGCAAGAAGCTCGGCCTGATCCATCTCGACGCGCCCTTCGGCAAGGAGCCGATCCCGGTGCTCGAGAACCTCGCGAAGAAATACGGCTTCGAGGTGAAGCTCTATCCCGTCGCCGCCGCCGACATGCAGAACCAGGGCTCGCTCTGGCTCTCGATCCGTCGCGACCGGCCGGACTTCCTCTACAACCAGGGCTGGGGTGCGATGAACCCGACTGCGGTCAAGGAGGCGATCAAGAACAACTTCCCGGTCAGCAAACTGGTCGGCGTCTGGTGGGCCGGCGGCGACGACGATGCTCGTGCGGGCGGCCCCGAGGCCAAGGGTTACAAGTCGCTGAACTTCAACGCCGCGGGCCCGAACTTCCCCGTGATCCAGGACATCATCAAGCATGTCGTGGAAAAGGGTAAGAGCCTGGCGCCGAAGGAGAAGGTCGGCGAGAATCTCTATAATCGCGGCGTCTACAACTCGATGCTGATCGTCGAGGCGATGCGCACCGCCCAGAAGCTGACCGGTAAGAAGGTCGTCAACGCCGAGGACATGCGCCGCGGCTTCGAGAGCCTGAACGTCGACGAGGCGCGCCTCAAGGAGATCGGTATGGCGGGCTTCGCCTCGCCGGTGAAGATCGGCTGCACCGACCATTCCGGCCACCACAAGGCCTATGTCGCCGAGTGGGACGGCACCAAGTGGACCCAGAAGGGCGACTGGATCGAACCGCTCAAGGACGAAGTCCGGCCGCTGATCGAGGCCAACGCCAAGGACTATGTCGAGAAGGCCGGCAACTGGCCGAAGCGCACCGAGTCCTGCGAGAAGTCGTCCTGATCTGACGGCAGCCGGCGGCGGCTCCCCGCCGCTGCTCTTCCTTCTCCCCTCCAGGGGAGAAGGTGTCTGCGAAGCAGACGGATGAGGGCAGACCTGCTCAGCTCTCATCCGTCATTTCCCTCATCCGACCCGGCTGACGCCGGGCCACCTTCTCCCCCGAGGGGAGAAGGAAGGAGCGTGAGATGTCGACCGCCACCCTCGAAAAGCCCGCAGCTGCGACCGCGAGCGACACCATCCTGTCGCTCAACAATATCGAGGTCATCTACGACCATGTCGTGCTGGTGCTGAAGGGCGTCTCGCTCACCGTGCCGCGCGCCGGCATCGTCGCGATCCTCGGCGCCAACGGCGCCGGCAAGACCACGACGCTGAAGGCGATTTCCAACCTGCTCAAGGCCGAGCGCGGCGAGGTCACCAAGGGCTCGATCGTCTTCGACGGCGAGCGCGTCGACAAGATGTCCCCGAACGAGCTGGTCCGGCGCGGCTGCATCCAGGTCATGGAAGGCCGGCACTGTTTCGGCCATCTCTCGATCGAAGAGAACCTTCTAACCGGCGCCTTCACCCGCCGCGACGGCAATGCCGCGATCAAGCGCGACCTCGAGAAGATCTACACCCTGTTCCCGCGCCTGAAGCAGCGTCGCTCGTCGCAGGCGGGCTACACCTCCGGCGGCGAGCAGCAGATGTGCGCCATCGGCAGGGCGATGATGTCGAACCCCAAGATGATCCTGCTCGACGAGCCCTCGATGGGCCTCGCCCCGCAGATCGTCGAGGAGATCTTCGAGATCGTGCGCCAGCTCAATGCCGACGAGGGCGTCTCCTTCCTCGTTGCCGAGCAGAACACCAACATGGCGCTGCGCTACGCGACCTACGGCTACATCATGGAGACCGGCCGCGTCGTCATGGACGGCGAGGCGAAGATGCTGCGCGAGAACGAGGACGTGAAGGAATTCTATCTCGGCGTCGCCGAGGGCAACAAGAAATCCTTCCGCGAGGTGAAGAGCTACAAGCGCCGCAAGCGCTGGCTGTCGTGACCACAAGCGATCCGGCACCGCACCCCGACAGACGAGACCCCGCCATGACAGAGCACCACGACGCGCTCGAAACCCGTTCGCCTGCCGCGCGCGAGGCCGATCTCTTCGCTCGCCTGCCGGCCGTGCTCGCGGCGGCCTTGAAGGCGCCGGCCTATGCCACCAGGCTTGCCGGCATCGACCCCGCCGCGATCACTGATCGCAAGACGCTGGCCCGCCTGCCGATCCTGCGCAAGGCGGAACTGCCCGCGCTTCAGAAGGCTGCCCTGCCCTTCGGCGGCTTCGTCGCGGTGGCGCCTGGCTCCTTCGGCCGGCTCTTCACCTCTCCCGGCCCGATCTTCGAGCCTGAAGGCACCGCGACCGACGCCTGGGGCGCTGCGCGCGGCCTCTATGCCGCCGGCTTCCGGCCGGGCGACATCGTGCTGAACACGCTGAGCTATCACCTGACGCCCGGCGGGTTCATCCTGGATTCCGCCGCCCGTGCGCTCCATTGCGCCGTGATCCCGGCTGGCCCCGGCAATACCGAGCAGCAGATGGAGGTGATCTCCGCCTATCGGCCGAGCGCCTATGTCGGCACGCCCGATTTCCTGAAGATCCTGATCGAGGCAGCCGAGACGCGCGGCGTCGACATCTCCTCGATCAAGCGCGCGGTGGTCTCCGGCGCCGCCTTTCCGCCCTCGCTGCAGGCCTGGGTCAGGGAGCGCGGCATCGACGCCTACCAGCTCTACGCCACCGCCGATGTCGGCGTCATCGCCTACGAGACCTCGGCACGCGAAGGCATGGTGCTGAACGAGAACCTGATCGTCGAGATCGTCCGGCCGGGCACCGGCGATCCGGTTCCCGAAGGCGAGGTCGGCGAGGTCGTGATCACCAATCTCGACCCGCATCACCCGCAGATCAGGCTCGCCGTCGGCGATCTCACCGCCGTCCTGTCAGGCCAAAGCGCCTGCGGACGCAGCAACACCCGAATCAAGGGCTGGATGGGCCGCGCCGACCAGACCGCCAAGGTCAAGGGCATGTTCGTGCGGCCCGAGCAGGTCGCCGAGATCGCCAAGCGCCATGTCGAGATCGCAAAGCTCCGCCTCGTCGTCGGCCGCGCCAACGAGACCGATACGATGACGCTGAAGGCCGAGATCTACGCCGAGCCTGCCGGCTTCGTCGATGCGGTGTCCTCGACCTTGCAGCAGGTGACCAAGCTGAAGGGCGCAGTCGAGATCCTGCCGCTCGGCGCGTTGCCGAACGACGGCAAGGTCATTGCCGACGAACGGCCGGTGGGGTGACGTCGCGCATCACCACGCGATCGGCTTCTCGCCCCGCTCTTCCAACCAGACATTCGCGCGGCTGAACGGCTTCGAGCCGAAGAAGCCCCGCCGCGCCGACAGCGGCGAGGGGTGGGCGCTGGCGATGACCAGATGCCGGCTCTCGTCGATCAGAGGCCGCTTCGTCTGCGCCGGATTGCCCCAGAGCAGGAAAACGACATGCGGCCGCTGGCGCGAGACCGCCGCGATCACCGCATCGGTCACCGCCCCCCAGCCGAGCGAGAGATGCGAGCCGGCCTTGCTCGCCCCTTCTCGCACCGTCAGCGCGGTGTTGAGCAGCAGCACGCCCTGCTTCGCCCAGCGGGTCAGATCGCCATCGGCTGGCGCGAACTCCGCCAGGTCCTCCGCCCGCTCCTTGTAGATGTTGACGAGGGAGCGCGGCAACGGCGGCGGGCCGACATAGGAGAAGGCGAGCCCGTTGGCATGGCCCGGCGTCGGATAGGGGTCCTGTCCGAGGATGACCGCCCTGACCGTCTCGAGCGGCGTGAGTGCCAGTGCAGCGAAGACCCGCTCGGGAACCGGCGCCACGACATGCCCGGCCATCCGCTCGGCATCGACGGCGGCGCAGGCGCGCGCGGTAGCCCCGCCCGACACAAAAACCGGTAGCTCGCGCCAACCCTTCGAGTTCCCGCTTGCCAGGAAGGCTGCGAGCGCCTCGCTGCAACTCACTTCAGGACCGCCCGGCCCTCGACCTTGGCATCGACCGTGCCGAGCCTGCGGACATAGACCATCACTTCATTGGCCATGAGCTTGCCGTCGGTGAGGCCGACCAGCGTCCGGCCACGGCCGAGCGCCGCATAGCCGTCACCGCCCTCCAGCATGAAGTTGTTGGAGGCCACGGTATACTTGGCCGCAGGGTCGATCGGCTTGCCGTCGACTGTGATCGCGGTGACGCGCGAACCCTGCGGTTGCTTGAGATCGGCCTCGAACTTCAGCCCCGACACCACCGGGAAGCGCCCGGCGCCCTGCGGTGCGTCGCGCAAGCCGTTCTCGATCGCATCCTTCACGTCCTTGCCGGTGATCTCGACCATCACGGTGGCATTGCCGAAGGGCAACTCGCTCAGCACGTCGCGGCGCGTCAGCTTCTGCCCGGCGGCATATTGCTTGTTGGCGCGGATGCCGCCGGCATTGGTGATGGCGAGCTGGGCGCCGGTCGCGGCGCGGATCGCATCGGCGATCAGGTTGCCGATCGCGGTCTCCTGCGTGCGGATGACGCCGGTGCGGGAATCGAGCGGCGCGGCCAGCGTCGCGATATCGACGTCGAGTTCCTTCGACAGCTCGCCCTCATAGCCCTTCACGATGGCCGCGACCTCCGGATCGGGCGTCGCCGAACGGGAATCGTTGACCCGGAAGGTCGGCGTCCACGAGACCTGGCGGGCCGCGCCCTCGCCGCGAATGCTGACGGCGATGTCGATCGCGGTGACGTAATTGCCCTCCTCGTTCGACTCGACCATCACCACCTTGCCGTCATAGGCGATGGCGAGATCATGGTCGTGGCCGGTGAGCACGATATCGACCACGCGCGAACGGACGATCTCGTAGTCCATGGCACGGTCGGCATGGACGACCGCGACGAGGATGTCGGCGCCCTGCCCCTTCAGCACCTTGGCCTCGCGGCGCAGCGCTTCCATCGTCGAGGAGAATTTGAGGTCGCCCGGAAACGAGACCTGCGGCGTCGGATCGAAGGCCGTGCCGATGACGCCGACCTTGACGCCGCCAAGCTCGAAGATCTGCGAATCCTTGTGATGCGGCAGGATGTTGCCGGCCGCGTCGCGCAGGTTGGCGGCGAAGGTCGGGTAATTCTGCGCCGCCGTCAGCTTGAGATAGTTCTCCTTGCCGAAATCGAATTCGTGATTGCCGGGCACGAAGACGTCGATGCCCATCTTGTTCTGCATCGCGACGATATGCGCGCCCTGGTCGAAGCCCGACATCAGCGAAGGCGAATAGCAATCGCCGGCATGGCAGAACAGCACCGGCACGCCCTTGGCCCGCTCGGCCTTGGCGATGCCGGCGGCGCGCGCGAAACCGCCGCGCCCCTTGTCGTCGCTCATCTTGTAGATGTCGTTGACGAGCAGCAGCGTGAAGCTCGGCGCCGGCTGCTGGGCCATCGCCACGGGCGCGGTCGCGGCAAGCGTGGCAGGCGCCGCCAGGACGCCGAGAGCCTTGCGGCGGGTGAGCTTCGTCATGCGGGCGCCCCTACGTCCTGAGAACGGCTCCAGACTAGCAAGAGCAGCGATGTGCTGACCAGAGGGGTCTCGCGACGCCATCGCTTGCAGTCAGCAGTGTCGCACCCCTGCCATTCGAGAAGCTTCAAGGCTGGACGAAAGCGCGAACTCGTCTAAATCACGACGCTGAGGAGTGCACGCGTTCATGACCGCTGACATCGCCGCAGTGCCGGCCCGTAAGGCCGCTTCCCTGCCATCCGACCATCCCAAGGTGCAATACGGCCGCATCGGCGTGCTGCTGATGAATCTCGGCACGCCGGAAGGCACCGGCTATTGGCCGATGCGTGCCTATCTCAAGGAATTCCTCTCCGACCGCCGTGTCATCGAGGAGCCCCGTTGGAAATGGTGGCCTGTCCTCAACCTGATCATCCTGTCGACCCGGCCCGGCCGGAAAGGCAAGGACTACGCCTCGATCTGGAATAACCAGCGCAACGAGGGTCCGCTCAAGACCATCACCCGCTCGCAGACCGAGCAGCTCGCGGCGCGCCTGAAGCCGCTGGCCGGCGAACGCGTCGTCTTCGACTGGGCGATGCGCTACGGCTTTCCCGATGTGAAGAGCCGGCTGAAGGCCCTGCTCGACCAGGGCTGCGACCGCATCCTCCTGGTGCCGCTCTACCCGCAATATGCCGCGCCGACCTCGGCCACCGCCTGCGACCAGGCTTTTCGCGCGCTGATGCAGATGCGCTGGCAGCCTTCGGTGCGCGTCGCCCCGCCCTATCACGACGACCCCGTCTATATCAGCGCGCTCGCCCGCTCGATGCGCGCCTCGCTGGCGAAGCTCGATTTCGCGCCCGAGGTCATCCTCTGCTCCTTCCACGGCATGCCGAAGGAATACCTGCTGAAGGGCGACCCCTATTACTGCCAGTGCGTGAAGACCTGGCGCCTGCTGCGCGCCGAGCTCGGCCTCACCGAGGAGCAGTTCCCGCTGACCTTCCAGTCGCGCTTCGGGCCGGACGAATGGCTCCAGCCCTATACCGACGAGACGGTGAAGGCGCTCGCCCAGGCCGGAAAGAAGTCGATGGCGATCGTCGCGCCGGGCTTCGCGGCCGACTGCCTGGAGACGCTGGAGGAACTCGACGGCGAGAACCGCGAGATCTTCCTGCATAATGGCGGCGAGAAATTCGCCTATCTGCCCTGTCTCAACGATTCCCCCGAAGGCATCGACGTCATCGCCGAGGTCGTCCAGCGCGAATTGATGGGCTGGCTCTGAGCTAGACCTCGCCAGCCACGAAGCGGGCGACACTCTCCGCTACGGGCCGTGCCTTCAGGATGCGGCGGTGCCCGAGACCTTCCGTCGCCTCCAGCCTGACGAACGTGCCGGCTTGGGCCAATGCCTCGGCATGCTGGAAGCCGAGCTCGCGATCCTGCCGGTCATGGATCACCAGCGTCGGCAATCCGATCGCCTTGAGCTGGAGCGGACCTTCGAAAGCCTCGACCGGGTTTCCGGCCACGACATGGATGCGCCGTTCCAGCGCGGCCTGCCCGCGCCGCCCGAGGCCAATGGCATCGCCGAACTGCCGGGTGATCCGGGTGATCGAGGATGGCGCCGAGATCAGCACGAGCCTGTCCGCACTGACCACAGGCTGCCCCCTGACCGAACCCGCCAGCGCCGCGAGCGTGATCGCACCACCGAAGGAATGGGTGACGACCGCCTGGAACGGGCCGAACACCCGCGCCAACGCCGCAAGGCTCGCCACGCCGAGCGGAATGTTGAGCTCCCGGCCGGTCGAGGCGCCATGGCCCGGCAGGTCGAATGCGACGACCCGCAAGCCCGCCGCCAGCAGCGGCTCGACGAAACCCGCCATCGAGGCCGCATCGCCGGTCCAGCCATGGACCAGCAGCACGGTCCGTGTCGGCGCCCGCCCCTCCGGTTCGAAGACATAGGCCTGGACGCTCCCACACGGGAAGGGAATCGCACGCGGGCTCGCCTGCCTTAGCCTGGCCGGAAGCCCCTGTTCTCCCGTCTCACCGTTTCCGTTTCGCTTTGGCGGCCTCGGCGGGGTACAGAAGAGGCGGAAGGCCAGTCGGCCGGCCGCGCGTGGAGCCACAAAGCTCGCGGCCCGGACGAACGGGCGGATGCAACGGAGGGCGGCGGCGCTCATGGCGAAGATCCGATTTTGTTCAACGCTGAACCATTATGTTCAGCCATGAACAAAAAGCAAGAGCCTTGCGAGACGCAGACCCTGCCCTGGGACCTGCCGCGCTTCCGCAACTGGGTCTCCATCGCCCGCGCCCATAACATGTGGGAGAAGGTGCTCACCGAGTCGCTGGGTCCGCTCGGCATCCAGCTCGCGCATTACGACGTGCTCGCCAACATCTTCCACGTTCCCGGCCTCTCGCAGCAGGCGCTGGCCGAGAAGCTGCTGGTCGGGCGCAGCGCGATGAGCATGCTGCTGCCGGTGCTGGAAAAGCGCGGCCTGATCGAACGACGCAACGACGAGGCCGACCGGCGCGTGCGCCGCCTCTGGCTCACGCCTGCCGGCGAGGCGATCACCCGCAAGGCGATGGCGATCCATGTCGCCGAGATCGAGGCGATGATGCAGGTCCTCAGCGACGAGGAATGCAACGCCGCGGGCGAGGCGATGCGCCGCGTCGGCAAGGCGCTCGAGGCGCGCAGCAGCGCTGCGGCGAAGGGCACGACTTGAAGGGCGCCACTTGAAGGGCGTCATCCCGTGCGCGCTGCGGCATGGAATGCCGCTGCGCAGACACGGGACCGTTTTCAGGAAGGGGCGCCTTCTCATGCAGGGAGGCGCCCTTTCGCTTGAAGGGTGCCTTCTCGTCGTGCGGTCCCGTGTCTGCGCAGCAGCACTCACGTGCCGCAGCGCGCACGGGAAGACAGTCTACGACTTATGGAAACGTATGACTTGCAGGCTCGAAGCTAGGCCTCAGGCCGGCTTCTTTTCCTCGCCGAAGGCCGAGATGCCGCCATGCTTGGCCGACCAGCTGGCCGGATCGTTCAGGAAGCTCTCGACTTCGCCCAGGATCCTCGGCTCGAAATGGCCGCTATCCTTGGCCACGGCGAGCACGTCCCACCAGGTCGTGAGATAATGCAGATTGATGCCGATCTCGGCCATCAGCTCGCGGCTATTCGGGAAGATGTCGTAGTAGAACAGCACGAAGCAGTGCTGCACATCGGCGCCAGCCGTACGCAGCGCCTCGGCGAAATTGACCTTGCTGCGCCCGTCGGTGGCGAGATCCTCGACCAGCAGCGTACGCGCGCCCTCGACGACCGAACCCTCGATCTGGGCATTCCGGCCAAAGCCCTTCGGCTTCTTGCGGACATACTGCATCGGCAGCGACAGGCGGTCGGAGATCCAGGCGGCGAAGGGGATACCTGCCGTCTCGCCGCCGGCGATGATGTCGAGCGACTCGTAGCCGATGTCGCGCACGATCGTGGTGGCCGCGAAATCGATCAGCGTCGAGCGCAGGCGCGGGTAGGAGATGATCTTGCGGCAGTCGATATAGACCGGGCTCGCCCAGCCGGAGGTGAAAACGAACGGCTTGTCGCTGTAGAAGTGCACGGCCTTGATTTCGAGCAGCATCTTGGCCGCTTCGCGCGCGATCACGGCCCTGTCGGTGGGGGTGAACAGGTTGGACATGGCGCGGTGTCTCCGGGCTGAGCAGGGCCGCTCGCCGGGATACGGCAAGGGCTCAGGGGCTGGTCGAATTGGCAAACGGCCTCTTCTGATCGCCCTCGCCGGACAGGTCAATCCCTCCGCAGGGCGATTTTCACCACGGCCAGCAGCCGTGTTCGGCAGCACCCGCGCCTCCAACCGCTGCTCAGGCGGCAAGTTGGCCGCGGCGTTGCCGAAAAACGACCGTTGCAGTGTTTCCCTCGGCATCCACAGGCTGACTCACGGGCGATCGTTGCGCCGGCTCAGGCCCCATGAGATGCGAAACGATCCGAATTTGGACGATGCCATGTCGGCATCGTCGCTCCGTGGGGCTTGGCCGGAGCAGCATTAAGGGCTTGTATCATGAGTGAACTGCGAATGGCGGCAACGCCATCGGCGCCGACGGAAGTCGACAGCAAGGCCCGCAAGGCCCTCTGGGGCGCGGCGATCGGCTATGCGATGGACGGGTTCGACCTGCTGATCCTCGGCTTCATGCTGCGCGCGATCTCGGCCGATCTGCAGCTCAGCCAGGCGCAGGCCGCCTCGCTGGTCACCGCGACGCTGGTCGGCGCCGTGCTCGGCGGCATCGGCTTCGGCATGCTCTCGGATCGGATCGGCCGCGTCCGGGTCCTGACCTGGACCATCGTCCTCTTCGCCGTCTTCACCGGCATGTGCGCCCTGGCGCAGGGCTACTGGGACCTGCTGCTCTACCGCACCATCGCGGGCCTCGGCCTCGGCGGCGAGTTCGGCATCGGCATGGCGCTGGTCGCCGAGGCCTGGCCGGCCTCGAAACGCGCGCGCGCCTCCTCCTATGTCGGGCTTGGCTGGCAGGTCGGCGTGCTCGCTGCCGCGCTCGCCACACCGCTGCTGCTGCCCTCGATCGGCTGGCGCGGCATGTTCGCCATCGGCATCCTGCCAGCGGTCGCGGCCTATTTCATCCGCCACTCCCTGCATGAGCCCGAGGTCTTCGTGGCCCGCTCCAAGGACCGGCCGAAGGAATCGGCGCTGCGCCTGCTGGTCAAGGATCGCGAGACCACGAAGCTCAGCCTCGGCATGGTCATCCTCTGCTCGGTCCAGAACTTCGGCTATTACGGCGTGATGATCTGGCTGCCGAACTACCTCGCCACGCGGTTCGGCTTCGCGCTGACCCAGTCGGCGGTATGGACCGCGGTGACCATCGGCGGCATGGCGCTCGGCATCTTCGCCTTCGGCCATATCGCCGACCGGATCGGCCGCCGCCCGGCCTTCTTCGGCTACATGATCGGCGCCGCAGTGATGGTGCTCGTCTATTCGCGGCTGACCGACCCGATGCAGTTGCTCGTCGGCGGCGCGGTGATGGGCTTCTTCGTCAACGGCATGCTCGGCGGCTATGGCGCACTGATCAGCGAACTCTTCCCGACGGCGGCGCGCGCCACCGCCCAGAACGTGCTGTTCAACATCGGGCGCGGTGTCGGCGGCTTTGGTCCGGTCGTCGTCGGTGCTATCGCCGCCGCCTACGGGTTCCAGACCGCCATAGCGCTGCTGGCCACCCTCTATCTCCTCGACCTCATCGCCATGTGGCTCCTCATCCCCGAGAAGCGCGGCGCAGAGCTGACCTGAGGCGGGCGAAAGCTCCAGACAGATGCTGAGGGCGCCGATCGGCGCCCTCTTGCGTTTGAAAGCTGATGGCAGCCCGAGAATTCCGGCATAAGGCCCCAAAAAGCAAAAAGCGCCGGAAGATCCGACGCTTGCATGCTTCCCAAGTCCTGAGATTGTCTGGAGCGGGCGAAGGGATTCGAACCCTCGACCCCAACCTTGGCAAGCGATTTACTACGCTGTTCTTATATTCCGCTGCCGTTCACGCCTGTCAATTGGATTACGCGCGCGTCGCTTAGTTGGAAATTACATTGAGCGGACTGGCGTGGAGCCACCGCACGGCCATGGAATAACGTGGAGCTGAGAAACTGCAACCGCGAGGTAACCGCGGGTTTTTCCGGTCTCGCGAAAACCCGATTGAAGCGGCACCCTCATAGCGATCGCCTGCTGTCATTCGGTGTCGACATGTCTTCCCATCTGACCCGCCGCCAGCTCTATGACTTGATCTGGTCGCACGAGATGCCGCAGGTTGCCGCGCATCTCGGTATCTCTGAATGGCAGATTCGGCAGATCTGCGAGAATCACCGCGTTCCGGTGCCAACGGCCGCATATTGGCGTGACAGAGCTGCGGGGAGGAAGGCCAAACAGGCCATCTTTACATCCACCGCCGACGCGCAGCTGGAGCTAATCTCACTCACTCCGACAAAAGCACCCGTGCCACTTGCCGCTGTCGAGCCGCCGCCCGTCGCCATTGCCAAACCGGCACCGCCTCGGCGAGAGCCAGTGATCAAGGTCAAGGTCGATCCGGTGGAATGGCAAATGGTGACGAATCCCCATTCGCTATTACTGCCCCTCGCTAAGGCGTTGCGCTCGACCAAACCGAACCGAAACGGCGTTATCGAGGTTTCTGGCGAAGCGATCCCGTCTATGTCGATCGCCGAGGGCTCCGTGGAGCGCGCGATTTTTGTGCTCGACGACCTCGTCCGGCGCCTCATCGCCCAGCATATCGCATGCACGGTTTCCCGCCGCCATTTCACAATCGCGCGGGAGCAGGACAAGGTCGAATTCAAGTTCACCGAGAAGATAGCGCGGCAGCCGCACGAACCTAGCCTGCAGGAATTGCAGGCCGAAGCTCTCCGGATTCGCAGAGGCGGCAGCACACACGAATATTATTGGAACAAGGCCTATCCGGAATTCGACTTCGTTCCGACCGGCGTTCTTCGATTATCGATCGAGACGTACGGGCGCGAGGGGCGGCGACGAAATTGGCAGGATAGTTCGCGCGCAACCTTTGAAACTCAGGTAGCTGACATTGCTCTCATTCTGTCAGAATGGATCGGCGACGAGCGGAAGTGGCGCTTGGAGCGAGAACGTGAATCGCGGCTTTGGCGTCGAGCTGATGAAAATCGGAGGTTGGCCGAGCAGCGCCGCAAGCGCGAGGATGAGCGAGACGCTCTCATCGCGGAAATTGCCCAGCTTCAGGCGAAGGTCCGCGACCTCAGTGCTTGGATCGATTGGGCCGCGCCAATCGACGATCCGGAAACGAAGCGCATGTTGGAGTGAGGAGCACGTCATCAACCTGCGCGTGGCGGGGGATGCTACCAACGTTGAGATCGATCTTGGCCATGCCGATGGCCGCTGCGTTAAGGTCAACGGTGAAGGCTGGGCGGTCGCCGCTCGTCCGAACTTTCACTTCCTCCGCAGCAGCGGCTTTCTCGCCCTCCCCGAACCGGTGCATGGTGGTGATCTTCGCGAACTGCAGAAGCTGCTGTCGCTTGATCAGAAGAACTTCCGGCTCCTCGCCGCCTTCCTGATCAATGCGCTTCAGCCCAGCGGCCCCTATCAGCCCTGCCTCATCGAAGGGCAGCAGGGTTCTGGTAAGAGCGTAGTCGCTCACATTGCCAAGACGCTGATCGATCCGAACGAAGCCATGCGTATGCGCATGCCGGACACAGTGCGCGATCTGATGGTGCAGGCGAAAGAGTTTCGCCTCCTGAATTTCGACAACGCCTCACACATCACCAATGAAATGTCCGACGCCTTGTGCACGCTATCGACGGGCGGCGGAATCGGCGTGCGGGCGCTCTATACCGACGGCGACCTAAACGTCTTGAGCTATTCGCGCCCGATCATCATGAATGGCATCACGGGTTATGCGAACCGCCCGGATCTTCTCGAGCGCGCGATCCCGCTCCGGCTGCCGGTTATGCCGGAGGCCGGGCGCGAGCGAGAGGAGATTCTCATGGAGCGCTTCAAAGACGCTCAACCCCGGCTTCTTGGCGCGCTCTACGATGGCGTCGCAGCCGCACTGAAGAACCGCGACACTATGGATGCGCCGAAGGGGCTTCGCATGGCCGACGCTGCACTTTGGATAGCAGCGGCTGAGCCGGCCTTCGGGTTCGAGCCGGGCTCGCTCGTCGCCGCGGTCAAAGAAGCGCAAGAAGAGGTATTCATCGAGCGAGTGAACGACGACGCAGTCGTCATCAAGCTCCGCAAGCTCATCGATCTGAAGCCCTTTGAGGATTATGTCGGCACTTTGTTTGACAGGTTCGCGGAGAGCGGTGAACCACCCGGGACCAGCGCGCGCGCATCATGCACGCGTGGCATCTGCGGCTTCTCCACGATGCGATCCCCAAGCTGATCCGCAAGTGGGAAGGGCGAATCGGCGTCACGGTTCGCGGCTACTTTTTACAACGAATGAAGACCAAATGGGGGAGCTGCACCCCGCAACGCGGAACAATCCGGCTGAATACGGAGCTGGTCAAGAAGCCGCGCGACATGCTCGAGTACGTGATTGTGCATGAAATGGTCCATCTTATCGAACCCAAACACTCCCAAGCTTTCTTCAAACATTTGGATCGCCTATACCCGAACTGGTCAGTCGTTCGTTCCGAACTAAATGAGCTACCCTTGCCTGCTGAGAGGTGGCTAGGCGACGCTGCGTAGAAGTCCATCCACACTCCGATTCGTGCGTGCCTCTGGAGGCCGGGTATGGTGTGGTACTCGCATAGCCCGCACCATGAGTCGCTGTTACGACGCGCTCTCCGATCCGGGCGGCGCGCCGTTGCTTCGGGGGAGCACGTATGGACGCTGACGACCACAAAGTAGAAGCTGTCTTAAAGGAGGACCGCCGCTTTATAGTCCCGCTCTATCAGCGAAAATATCGCTGGTCGGAGCACCGACTACTTCCTTTCTGGGAGGACGTTCAGGCCAAGGCCGCCGAAGTTCTGGCGGGCGAGAGCCGCTTCGAGCACTACATGGGAGCTCTGATTGTCGCGCCTGTCGACATTGGCTCCCAGATCAGCCGCACACCCGTAGTCCAGGTCGTTGATGGTCAGCAACGACTGACTACTTTCCAGCTCTTCCTAGTTGCGCTTCGGGAGGTCGCGCGACGTCATAGTTTGGACGAATTCATCAGCCACATCAACGGCTATCTGTTTAACAATCTCAAGAGTAAAGATACCGATCTTCTCACTCGATTTAAGCTAACGCCAACCCCGTCAGATCGAGATTTATTTCATAATCTGATCGAGATGGATTACCCCTCAATAATTCGCAAATACGCGAACCTATTCTGGGGCGCGAATGTACCAAAAAACACGCCATTTCCTGCATTTCGAGCCTACTTACTTTTCAACAAGTGGATAGAGGAGTTTGTCCTCTATGGCCCAAGCGACGAGTCGCCATCTTTGGATGACGAAGGTGCCGAGGACGGCACCAAGGAAGAAGATGGCGAGGCTTCCGTCACCGTCGAGCGGCTTGAAGCGCTGCTCAATGCAGTGCTCGAGCGGCTCAAGCTCGTTGTCATCAGCTTAGGCGAGCACGACGACGCTCAAGTCATTTTCGAGACGCTGAACTCCAAGGGCGAACCACTGCTCGCGATGGACCTCGTCCGAAACAACATTTTCCATCGAGCAGAAAAGCAGGGAGCCCGGGTCGAAGAACTCTATCGAAAATTATGGGACCCACTCGATCACGCGTGGTGGCGAGAAGCCGCACCCAATGCACGGCCGACCCGCCCCCGAATCGATCACTTCTTGGCTCACACGCTCGCGGCTGAGACAGGTGGAAAGATCTCTATGAGAGAGCTGTACGCCGAGTACCGTGCATTCGCAGTCCCCAAGGGTAAGCCTCGCTTCGACAACGTCGAGGACGAACTGAAGCTGCTGGCCCACTACGCGCCCCTCTATGAGACGCTTGAGGGCCGGCTCTCCCACGACCCAGACCTCGCCTGGTTCGGCCGGAAGATGGCGGCTTGGCAAACGACCACCGTCTACCCCGTCGCGATGCAGCTGGGAGCCGACATCGTCGACCAGGGCACCCGCGCCACTATCACGCGCCTTCTCTATTCGTATGTAGTACGTCGCGCGCTCTGCGGCCTAACCACCAAAAATCTCAATAACATCTTCCAGACCATCGCGGCGCGATTTCACGAGCACGGCGTCTCAGTGGCAAATTTGAAGGCCTTCTTTGAAGGCAAGGGTGGGGACAGCGTGCGCTTCCCAGACGATCGCGAGCTGCATTTTGGGGTGTTGAGCAACGATGCCTACGACATTTCCCCGCAGTCGCGCCTTGTCGACATCCTGTGGGAGTTAGAGGAAGCTTCAAAGTCCGCGCTGGCCGAGCGCCACGATCGGCCCTCCGGTCTGTGGGTCGAACACGTGATGCCGCAAAAGTGGACAGAGGCCTGGCCGTACTCGGAAGAGGAGTATGCTGATCCCTACAGCGACCTGCCCCAGGCGACGGCCAGACACGCCGCCATCGACACGCTCGGAAACCTCACTCTGGTTACCAGCGGCTTGAACATCTCAGCGGGCAACAAGGGCTTCGCCGACAAGCAGCGAAAGTTCGCCAAGCACACTGGCCTGTTCCTCAACAAGTGGTTCGCTGAGCATGAGCGATGGACTGAACATGAGATAAGGCAGCGAGGCGATCGCTTGGCTATTCTCGCGGCTTCGATATGGCCGAGCTTGCAGAGATATTGATCCTCCCGTCGGCCGGCTAATCGGATGTGGCATCGCTGCGAACCCACTGCTGTCTGCATCCGTAGAACTGCTTCAAAATAATGAGCTGGGTTCGTGGCCGGATGAACGTGTAACCGCGAGGTAACCACGGCGATTCGGGACCTTGTGGAATTGGCCCCGCATCTTCCAAGCCCAAAAAGCAAAAAGCGCCGGAAGATCCGACGCTTGCATGCTTCTCAAGCCTTGAGATTGTCTGGAGCGGGCGAAGGGATTCGAACCCTCGACCCCAACCTTGGCAAGGTTGTGCTCTACCCCTGAGCTACACCCGCATCCGAGACAGTCGCGCCGTGTTGGCGGCGCGGTCGGGTTATTGCCCCAAAGCACCGCGAAGCGCAAGCACCCCAGCGAAAGTTTTTTGCCGCCTTCCACAAAAGCCCGGAATCGCTCTACCCATCTTGCTGCCGACGCCACGCGAGGCTAGGCATCCTCGGGCCCGCTCCTGCCGTCCCGACAGGCGGTTTCATCGACGTCCCGAAACCTGTTCGCCCCTGCCGATCGCTCCACCATGACCGCGCCCGTCACGTCCGACCAGCTCTGTGCCTATCTCACCGAGAAGGGCATCACCTTCCATCGCACCGACCATCCGGCCGTGTTCACCGTCGCCGAGACGGCGCCGCATCGCGACGAGATGGTCGGCCACCACACCAAGAACCTGTTCCTGAAGGACAAGAAGGGGCGGATTTTCCTGGTCTCGGCCGAAGCTCACGCGCGAATCGACCTGAAGCGCCTGCACGAGCGCATCGGCGCCAGCGGCCGGCTCTCCTTCGGCTCGGCCGAGCTCTTGATGGAGAAGCTCGGCGTCACGCCGGGCTCCGTCACCGCCTTCGCCGTGATCAACGATCGCGCGGGCGACGTCACCATGGTGCTGGATGCCACGCTGGCGAGCGGCGAGGACGTCAATTTTCACCCGCTGATCAACACGGCGACGCTGCGGGTCAGCCGCGACGATCTGCTGGCCTTCTTCCGGAACACCGGGCATGAGCCGCTGATCGTCGATTTGCCGGTCCCGCCCGATGGACAGAACGGCTGAAGCACCCCATCTATGGCGCAACTGCGCGGGCGGCCATAAGGGCACGCCTTCGCCTCCAGAGCCTATCACGAAGGACGACCCATGTTGGTCAATGGCGAGGCGGCCGGACAACCCGGCCTGATCAAGGACACCACGACCCAGGGCTTCCGCGAGGACGTCATCGCGGAATCGATGAAGCAGCCGGTGCTGATCGATTTCTGGGCGCCCTGGTGCGGCCCCTGCAAGCAGCTCACGCCCGTCATCGAGAAGGTGGTCAAGGCGGCCGGCGGCAAGGTCAAGCTCGTCAAGATGAATATCGACGAGCACCCGCAGATCCCCGGCCAGCTCGGCATCCAGTCGATTCCCGCCGTCATCGCCTTCAAGCAGGGCCAGCCGATCGACGGCTTCATGGGTGCCCAGCCCGAGAGCCAGATCAAGGTCTTCATCGAGCGCCTGGTCGGGCCGATGGGCCCGGGCGAAACCGCAGAGCTGATCGAGGCCGCCGCGGCCGCAATCGCAGCCGGCGACCCCGCCGGGGCGAGCGAGCTCTATGCCGGCGTGCTCGAGATCGAGCCCGACAACCTCGCGGCGATCGCGGGCTTGGCACGGCTGCATCTCGACAATGGCGATATCGAGGGTGCCAAGGGCATTCTCGGCATGGCGCCGCAGGACAAGGCCGGCGATCCGGCGATCACGGCCGTGCGCGCCGCGATCGAGCTGGCCGAGCAGGCCGCCTCGCTCGGTGACACCGCCGAGCTGGAAGCCAGGGTCGCGGCCGATCCGAAGGACCACCAGGCCCGCTTCGATCTGGCGCTGGCGCTCAACGCCCGCGACAGGCGCGAGGAAGCGGTCGACCATCTCGTCGCCATCATCAAGGCCGATAGGAAGTGGAACGACGACGGCGCACGCAAGCAGCTGCTGCAGTTCTTCGAGGCCTGGGGCCCGATGGACGAGGCGAGCGTCAGCGGGCGCCGCAAGCTCTCGACCCTGCTGTTCTCCTGACCGGCACAAGGATTAGGCGCGCATGGGCATGAACGCCGTCTACGAGGGAGCCAAGGATTGCCCGGAGGCGATTCCGCTCTTTCCGCTCGGCGGCGCGCTGCTCCTGCCGCGCGGCCAGATGCCGCTCAATATCTTCGAGCCGCGCTATCTCGCCATGATCGACGACGCGCTCAAGGGTGAACGCGTGATCGGCATCATCCAGCCCGAGCCGGAAACCGGACGGCAGCCGGAGATCCCGCCGCTGCTCAAGGTTGGCTGCCTCGGCCGCATCACCCAGTTCTCCGAGACCGGCGACGGCCGCTACATCATCACGCTGACCGGGATCAGCCGCTTCCGCCTGCTCGACGAATTGGCGGTGACCACGCCCTATCGCCAGGGCCGTGTCGGCTATGACAGCTTCGCCGCCGATTTCGCTGCCCGCACCGGGGAGGACGAGGTCGACCGCAAGGGCCTGCTCAAGGCGCTCCGCGACTTCGCCAAGGCCAACGACCTCAAGATCGACTGGAAGGGCGTCAACGAGGCGCCGAACGAGGCACTGGTCAACGCGCTCTCGATGATGTGCCCGTTCGGGCCGCGCGAGAAGCAGGCGCTGCTGGAAGCGCCGACGCTGAAGGACAGGGCCGAGGTGCTGGTCGCGATCACCGAGATCGAGCTGGCGCGCGGCGGCGGCGATCCGGACACGACCCTGCAGTGACGCCAGCGACGCTGCCTGTCGAAGCGCCGCCCACCGTCTGGCCACCACGCCGCGCGGTCACCGCCTGGCTGTTCTTCGACTGGTCGGCCCAGCCCTTCTTCACGCTGGTCACGACCTTCGTCTTCGCGCCCTTCTTCGCCTCGGCGCTGGCCAAGGACGCCGCCGACGGCCAGGCGCTCTGGGGCTATGCGACAGGCTTCGCCGGTCTCTGCATCGCCCTGCTCTCACCCCTGCTCGGCGGCATCGCTGACAGGACAGGACCGCGCAAGCCCTGGATCGCCGCCTTCGGCGCGCTCCTTGTCATCGGCTCCGCGATGCTCTGGTTCGCGGTGCCCGGCTCGGCCGCTGCGGTGCCGATCGCACTCGCCGGTTTCGTCATCGCGACGATCGGCGCCGAATTCGCCACGACCTTCAACAACGCGATGATGACCCGCCTCGTGCCACCGGAGCGCCTCGGCTGGCTTTCCGGCACCGGCTGGGCCATCGGCTATCTCGGCGGGTTGCTCTCGCTCGCGATCACGCTTGGGTTGCTCGCCGCCGATCCGCAGACCGGCAAGACGCTCATCGGTATCGCGCCGATCCTCGGGCTCGATGCCGCCGCGCGCGAGGGCGACCGCTTCTCGGGACCACTGACCGCGCTCTGGTTCATCATCTTCGTCACGCCGATGTTCCTGCTGACACCGGATTCCGGCAAGACGGGCCTCAGCCTTGCCGAAGCGGCCAAGGGCGGTGTCGGGCGCTTGAAGGATACGTTGGCTGAATTGCCGAAGCTGCCGTCGCTCGGCCGCTTCCTCATCGCCAACATGATCTATCAGGATGCACTGGTCGCGCTCTTCGCCTTCGGCGGCATCTATGCAGCCGGCGTCTTCGGCTGGCAGACGATCGAGCTCGGCATCTTCGGCATCCTGCTCACCGTTACCGGCACGCTCGGTGCCTGGCTCGGCGGCAAGCTGGACGATGCCATCGGCGGCAAGCCTGTGGTGCTGGGCTCCATCGCCTGCCTGCTCTTCGCCTGCCTCGGTATCCTCTCGCTCAGTGCCGACCACATCCTGTTCGTGATCCCGGCCGCCCCGCCCGTCGCCGGCGACGGCCTGTTCGCGTCGTTGCCGGAGCGTGTCTATCTCGGCCTGGGCCTGCTGATCGGCCTCGTTGCCGGGCCGATGCAGGCGGCCTCGCGCAGCCTGATGGCGCGATTGGCACCCGAGGGACGCATCGGCGAGTTCTTCGGGCTGTTTGCGCTGTCGGGGAAGGTCACGTCCTTCCTGGGACCGACGCTGGTCGCGCTGGCGACGACCATCTTCGCCAGCCAGCGGGCGGGCCTGGCTGTGCTGATCGTGTTCTTCCTGGCGGGCGCAGCGCTGCTGGCCGGCGTGAACGTCACCCGCAAGTCATAGGGTGTCATCCCGTGCGCGCTGCGGCACGCAGTGCTGCTGCGCAGATGCGGGACCGCACGACGAGAAGGCGCCCTTACCGGAAAACGGTCCCGTGTCTGCGCAGCAGCACTATCGTGCCGCAGCGCGCACGGGATGACACCCTTCAAATAGCGGCCGTCACCGAACCAGGATGTTCTTGAACTGCCAGGGATCGCTGGTGTCGATATCCTCCGGGAACAGCCCCGGCCGGCCATCGAGCGGCGTCCAGTCGGTGTAATAACCCTTCACCGGCCCGAGATAGGGCCGCTGGATCTCGAGGCAGCGGTTGAAGTCGAGCTCCTCGACCTCGACGATCCCCGCACGCGGATTCTCCAGCGCCCAGACCATGCCCGCCAGCACGGACGAGGTCACCTGCAGACCGGTCGCGGTCTGGTAGGGCGCAAGCGAACGCGCCTCCTCGGTCGAGAGCTGCGAGCCGAACCAGTAGGCGCCCTTCTCGTGGCCGTAGAGCAGCACGCCGAGCTCGTCGATGCCGTCGACGACCTCCTTCTCCTCGAGGATATGGTGCTCCTCCTGCGGGCGGCCGGCATTGCCGAACATCTCGTGCAGCGAGAGCACGGCATCATTCGCGGGATGGTAGGCATAGTGACAGGTCGGCCGGAAGATGGCCTTGCCGGCCTCGTCGCGCACGGTGAAATAGTCCGCGATCGAGATCGACTCGTTATGCGTGACCAGGAAGCCGTATTGCGCGCCCGGCGTCGGGCACCAGCTCCGGACCTTGGTCTCGGCACCAGCCTGCATCAGATAGATCGCCGCCTGCGAACCGGTCTCGTGGCCATGAGCGTTCGCCGGCATCCATTTCTCATGCGTGCCCCAACCGAGCTCGGCCGGCTGCACGGCTTCGGCGATGAAGCCTTCGACCGACCAGGTGTTGACGAAGACGCCCGGCGGCTTGGGATTCTTCGAGCGCTGCGTGTCTCGCTCGGCGATGTGGATGCCCTTGACGCCGACGCGCTGCATCAACGCCGCCCATTCCTCGCGGGTGTTCGGCTGCGTCGCATTGAGACGCATATCGGCGGCGAGGTTGGTCAGCGCCCGCTTCACCAGCGAGGAGACCATGCCGGGATTGGCGCCGCAGCAGGAAACGGCCGTCGGCGTGCCGGCCGGGCGCGCCCGCTTGGCCGCCAGCGTCATCTCGCGCAGCGCGTAGTTCGAGCGCTCGGCCGGGCCCTTGCTCTCGTCGAAATAGAAGCCGAGCCAAGGCTCGTTGACCGTGTCGATATAGAGCGCGCCGAGGCTGGAGCAGAACTCCATGATATCGCGCGAGCCGGTGTCGCAGGAGAGATTGACGCAAAAACCCTGCCCGCCGCCGGCGGTCAGCAGCGGCTCCAGCATCGTCTTGTAGTTCTCGATGGTGACGGCTTCCTGGATGAAGCGGATGCCGCGCTCGTCAAGTAGGTGGCGGTTGGAATCGTCGGGAGCAATGACAACGAAGCGGCTCTTGTCGAACTTGAAGTGCCGTTCGAGCAGCGGCAGCGTACCGCGGCCGATCGAACCGAAGCCGATCATCACGATCGGGCCGGTGATCTCGCCGTAGACGGGCCAATTCGTCATTCTCTCAAACTCCTGGGTTTCTGGGACAAAAAAGGTCGAAAGGGTCGTATGAGCGCAAAATCGCGCCGTCAATCGCCACGACGCTTTCCATACGGCCTGCGCATGGAAAGCGCCGGGCAATGACGGCGCTATGACGATGGGTCTGAAGCGTCAGGCGGCCTGGGCCACCGCCTCCGCCTCGAAAGTCGCTGTCGAGGCGGCGCCGCTGGCAACGAGCACGCCGCTGGCGCCGTCGAGCGCGCCGTCGCGCAGTTCGATCGCAAGGAAGCGCTCGCGCTCGACCGGGCCGGGCATGGCAAGCTCGCGCGTCAGCGCTGGATCGAAGCCGAAGCGGGCATAGTAGGGCGCGTCGCCGACGAGGATGACGGCACCATGCCCACGGCAGGCCGCGCGCCAGAGCGCTTCGCGCATCATCGCCTTGCCGAGCCCCTCGCCCTGCAGCTCGGGCTTCACCGCGAGCGGGCCGAGCAGCAGCACCGGCACGCCATTGGCTTCGACATGCCAGAGGCGGACGGTCGCGAGCACTTCGCCGTCACGCTCGGCGGTGAGCGCGAGGCCATCAGCCGGCAGGCGACCCTCGCGCAGGCGCTCGCTCGACTTGGCGGTGCGGCGCTCGCCCAGGCAACGGTCGAGCAGCGCCTCGCGGGCGGGAATGTCGTTGGCGATCTCGTCGCGGATCGTGATCATGACGCACCTCCGGCCGGAGCGCCCATCCTCATGGACCTACCCGGCGCCACGCTCGCGCGCGGCCACAATGAAACGATGTGGGGAAGAGGGGTCCGGCGGGAGCCACGCTCCGCACCTCCGTTCTGGAGATGCGAGCGCTCCACCCGACTTAGCGTCGGACAGCCTGCCTTGCGGCAGGGCGCTTCGCCGGACCCGATGGGATCAGGAAGGAGCTTGCGCTCCTTCCGACGTCAGATGACGTACTGCTTCAGCGGCGGGAAGCCGTTGAAGGCGACGGCCGAATAGGTCGTCGTATAGGCACCCGTGCCCTCGATCAGCACCTTGTCGCCGATCTCCAGCGAGAAGGGCAGCATGTACGGGGTCTTCTCGTACATGACGTCGACCGAGTCGCAGGTCGGGCCGGCGAGCACGCACGGGACGGTCTCATCGCCATCGCGCACGGTGCGGATGGGATAGCGGATCGCCTCGTCCATGGTCTCGGCGAGACCGTTGAACTTGCCGATATCGAGATAGACCCAGCGAACCTCGTCCGTTTCGGCCTTCTTCGAGATCAGCACGACCTCGGCCTCGATCAGGCCGGCCTCACCGACCATGCCGCGGCCCGGCTCGATGATCGTCTCGGGCAGCTGGTTGCCGAAATGCTTCGACAGCGCCCGGAAGATCGCGTCGCCATAGGACGGCACGCCCGGAATCGGCTTCAGGTAGCGCGCCGGGAAGCCGCCGCCGAGGTTGACCATCGACAGCGAGATGCCGCGGGTGGCGCATTCCTTGAAGATCGCCGAGGCCGAGGCCAGGGCCGAATCCCAGGCGTTCACGTTGGCCTGCTGCGAGCCGACATGGAACGAGATGCCATAGGCCAGCAGGCCCATGCGATGGCCGTGCTCGAGCACGTCCGCGGCCATTTCGGGCACGCAGCCGAACTTGCGCGAGAGCGGCCAGTCGGCGCCGGCACCGTCGCAGAGGATGCGGCAGAAGATGCGCGCATCGGTCGTGCCGGTCTTCTCGGCGGAACGGGCGACCTTCTCGACCTCGGCCGTGCAGTCGACGGCGAACAGGCGCACGCCGAGCTCCATGGCGCGGACGACGTCGCGCTCCTTCTTGATGGTGTTGCCGAAGGAGATGCGATCGGCCGTGGCGCCGGCCGCGAGCGCGAGCTCGATCTCGACGACCGAGGCGCAGTCGAAGCAGGAGCCGAGCTTGGCCAGCAGCGCAAGCACTTCCGTCGCCGGGTTGGCCTTCACCGCGTAGAAGACGCGGGTGTCGGGCAACGCACGGGCGAAGGCATGATAGTTCGCGCGCACGACTTCGGTGTCGATGACGACGCAGGGCCCGTCTTCACGTCGGGTACGAAGAAACTCACGGATGCGCTCGGTCATGAGACGCGGCTCCCCTACGACGCAAGCGGCGTCGATGCGATGTATCGCCGGAGTGAATCGACGCTGTCGCGCGGCGCTGTGGAGACGCCTGCTACAACGGACGATCCGTCCGGACCCGAAACACCGTTCGATTGGGGAAGACCCCGCACGGCCGGCAATGAAGGACAAGCCTCTTCGGTGCCGGCCTGTGGAAAGCCGGCGAGACCAAAAAAGCCCGCTCCGTCGTTGCTTTAAGCTGCGTCCCCCGTGGAGATTCGGGGTTCGCCGGTTTTGCCTCCGGCTGCCGGTCTGTGTCGGGGAACGGCGTCCTTGCGGAAACCGGGAGGCGTGATTTGAGGGATGTCCATCCCCTCCATCCGTCCTCCAACCCCTGGCGGCTGTCCGGCCTCTTGTCCGGATGCCCACCGACCAGCACGCGGCCACAGGCACGTGCGAATTGGGTGAACGCGATATACGGATGCTCGCCCCGGACCACAAGTGTTTTGTGCACCCGAAGCCGCATTTTTTTGCAACGCCGATCCGCGTCCTTTCGGAGCCGCACAAATGCCGGAAAGCGATTTGCCGGCTATGACTTAGCCGAGCCTCCCGCAGAGGCGGGGAAAGGTTGCGATATGTTCATCTGCCGTCAATGCCAGATGCCCTAGACCGGCCCCATTCGATGGCCTTAACTCTCGGTGCCGCCCATCTTGAAAGCCGGGGCGACGGGGAAGACGGAACACGCATGATCACGACAGACCGCCGCCGCGTCCTGGGCGGACTTTCAGCCGCGCTTTGCCTCTCGGCTGCGCCCTCCGTCCTGCTCGCGCAACAGCCGCGCCCCCAGCCACAGCCGCAGGGCCAGCCGCAGACGCCGCCCCCCCAGAATGCCGCCCCGCAGCCGCGCTTCGGCTTCGAGGACGTGCAGCGCCGCGCCCGCGAGATCTCCGCCGTGCCCTACGAGCCGATCGCGCCCCTGCCGGAGGCGCTGGCCAAGCTCGACTACGATTCCTGGCGCGACATCCGCTTCCGCCCCGATCGGGCCTTGCTGCAGCAGAACGGCTCGCCCTTCCGCATGCAGATGTTCCATCCGGGCTTCCTCTTCACCCGGCCGGTCACGGTGAACGTCGTGCGTGACGGCGTGCCCATGCCGGTGCCCTATGCCGCGAACCTGTTCGACTACGGCCGGGTCAAGTTCGACAAACCGCTCCCGGTCAATCTCGGCTTCGCCGGCTTCCGCCTGCACTATCCGCTGAACGATCCCCGCGTTTACGACGAGCTGATCTCCTTCATCGGCGCCAGCTATTTCCGGGTGCTCGGCCGCGGCCAGCGCTACGGCCTTTCGGCCCGCGGCCTGTCCATCGGCGCCGGCACGACGGCCGAGGAGTTCCCGGTCTTCCGCGAATTCTGGATCGAGGCGCCCACGGCCAACACCGAGCGGATCGTCATCCATACCCTGCTCGATTCGCCCGCCGTGACCGGCGCCTATCGCTTCACCATCTATCCCGATCTCGACACCGTCATGGAGGTCGCAGCGACGCTTTATCCGCGCGCGCCCATCGAGAAGCTCGGCCTGGCGCCGCTGACCTCGATGTTCTTCACCGGCGAGAACGACCGCCGCTTCTTCGACGATTTCCGCAGCGAGCTGCACGATTCGGATGGGCTGATGATCCATTCCGGCAGCGGCGAATGGATCTGGCGCCCGCTGCGCAACCCGAAGCAGCAAGCCGTCTCCTCATTCGTCGAACGCAGCATCCGTGGTTTCGGGCTGATGCAGCGCGACCGGACCTTCGAGCACTATCAGGATCTCGATCTCAACTACGAGCTGCGGCCCTCCTACTGGGTCGAGCCGCAGGGCGACTGGGGCGAGGGCGTCGTCGAGCTGATCGAGATGCCGACGACCGACGAGACCAATGACAACATCGTCGCTCTCTGGGCGCCGAAGACGCCGCTGGAGCCGGGCAAGGAATTCTCCTTCAGCTACAAGCTGATCTCGATGCTCGATTCGGGCGACCTGCATCCGGGCGGGCGCGTGGTCAACACCTACCAGGCCAAGCCCAAGGCGCTGGGCTCGGGCGAGCCGGTCACCGAGGGCTCGCGCCGCTTCATCATCGACTTCGCCGGCGGCGATCTCGACTACCACCTGAAGCAGCCCGAGAAGGTCGAGATCGTGCCTTCGATCACCCACGGCCGGATCGACCGCGCCTTCATCGTGCCCAACCGCAAGACCGAGGGCTTCCGCGCCTTCGTCGATGTCGTGGTCGAGCCCGGCCAGATCGCGGAGATGCGCGCCTTCCTCCGCAGCGGCGGCAAGACGCTGACCGAAACCTGGAGCTACCCCTGGCGCGCCGAAGCGCAGGGATAATCTGAACAAGATCGGCCTGAAGGAGCCCACGCCATGGGCGTCGTCGAGAACGTCGAACAGAACCGCTTCGAACTCACGCTCGACGGCGGCACCGCACTCGTCGCCCATCGCCACGACGGCGAGCGGCTGGTGCTGGTCCATACCGAAGTGCCCTCCCAGTTTGCGGGGCAGGGCATCGGATCGAAACTGGCGAAGGGCGTCTTCGAGCTGCTCCGGGCGAGCGGGCGCAAGGCCGTGGTGCGCTGCGAGTTCCTCAAGGGCTGGGTCGCCAAGCACCCCGAATACGACGACGTCGTCGACGGCTGAGCCTGCCGGTCAGGAGGCCTTGCGGCCACCCCGGCGCGCCGGCTGCTTCTTGCGGCCGTAGAGTTCGAGGCGATGGCGGACGAGCTCATAGCCGAGTTCCGCCGCGATCCGCCGCTGCAATTCCTCGATCGCATCCGAGGAGAATTCGATCACCTCGCCCGAATCGACGTCGATCAGGTGGTCGTGGTGCTCCTGGTCGGCATGCTCGTAGCGCGAGATGCCGTCTTCGAAGGCATGTCGCTCGATCGCACCCTGCGATTCCAGCACCTTCATCGTGCGGTAGACGGTCGAGAGCGACAGTGTCGGATCATGCGCGAAGGCGCGCGTGAAGATGCCCTTTGCGTCGGGATGGTCGTCGGCTTCCGCCAGAACGCGCAGGATCAATCGCCGCTGCTGCGTCATGCGCAGCCCGGCCCCCTTCAACTGGCTCTCGAAAACGGCAATCCGCCGGTCGGTCTCGGTCATGCCTTGCCATAGCAATGCCGGCTGCCAATTGCAAAAAAGGCCTAAAAGAAAATCATTATCATTTGCAATATTAATGCAAATGATTTTCAATCTTATTAAAGCCGCGATGACGCTACTCGGCCGCTGGCGGCTACCCGCCCTCGTCAGAGCGAAGCCTTATCGCCCGAGTTCGCTCGCGATGCCGGCCACAAGTTCGAACGAGCGCTTGCGCTTGTCATGGTCGAAGATCGGCGCGGTGATCATGATCTCGTCCGCGCCGGTCTCGCGCACGAAGGCGCCGAGCGTGCGCTTCAGCGTGTCCGGCGAACCAATGAAGGCATAGCGCAGCATGCCCGAAACATGCGCCTTCTCGGCCGGCGACCAGTACTGCTCGATATCGTCGATCGGCGGCTGCAGCTTGCCGCGCGCACCACGGACCATGCCGACGAAGCGCTGCTGCAGAGAGGTCGCGAGATGGCGCGCCTCCTCATCCGTATCCGCCGCCACGACATTGATGCCCGGCATCGCATGCGGGGTTGCGAGCTGCTCGGATGGCTTGAAGCGTTCGCGATAGACCGCGAGCGCCTGCATCAGCGCATCCGGCGCGAAATGCGAGGCGAAGCTGTAGGGCAGCCCAAGCTCAGCCGCGAGTTGCGCGCCGAACAGGCCCGATCCGAGAATCCAGAGCGGGACGTTCAGCCCCTCGCCCGGCACGGCCCGGATCGCCTGGTTCGGCCCGGCCGGCGCGAACAGCGCCTGCAATTCGAGCACATCCTGCGGGAAGCTGTCCGATGACATCGGGCTGCGGCGCAGCGCCCGGAGCGTGAGCTGGTCGGTGCCGGGCGCGCGGCCGAGACCGAGATCGATCCGGCCCGGAAACAGCGCCTCGAGCGTGCCGAACTGCTCGGCGATGACGAGCGGCGCATGGTTCGGCAGCATGATGCCGCCGGCTCCGACGCGAATCCTGCTCGTCGTCGCAGCGAGCTGGCCGATCACCACCGAGGTCGCGGCGCTGGCGATGCCGACCATGTTGTGATGTTCCGCCACCCAGTAGCGGGTGTAGCCGAGCGCCTCGGCATGGCGGACCAGGTCGGTGGATTTCAGCAGCGCTTCGCGTGGCCCCTCCCCTTCGACGACGGGAACGAGATCGAGGACGGAGATCGCGACCATGACAGCCCCTGCAAGCTGGTACCGGAGGAGATCCGGCGGGAAGGCTAGGCTTCACCAGATGGGAAGGCTGCGCGCTCCGATCCAGAGGCCGGCGTGCTTCGTCATGGCTCGCCTGCGCTGGCGTTCTGGCGGAACGGGCCGGGCCTTGCCGCGTTTCCAACCGGAGACACCCATGCCGAAGGGAGCGCAACCATGACCGCCACCGCCAACCCCGCCAGGGAAAGCCTGCGCAAGGAGCAGAAGGAGCAGCGCAAGGCCGCGCGCGAGCACGGCAAGGATGCCGAGCTCGACCGGGCCCTGAAGGACACCTTCCCCGCCAGCGACCCCGTCGCGAGGCAGGAGCCGACCAAGCCCGGCTCCAAGGACAGGGGCTGAACGGACCCGATGAGGGTCGCCTCTAGTCGCGCTGATAGAGCAGCCGGGCGCGGATCGTGCCGTCGAGCGCGCGGATTTCCTTGAGGATGTCGCGCGCCTCGGCGCTGGAGACGCCGTCCGCCTCCATCACGACATAGCCGACCTCGCCGTCGGTCTGGTAGTTCTGAGCGGCGATATTGACCTGCCGGTTGGCGAAGACGTCGTTCAAACGCCGCAGCATGCCCGGCACGTTGCGCTGGACATGGATGAAGCGGGTGCCGATCGGGCGTGCCGGCAATTGCACCTGCGGGAAATTCACCGCGCCCACCGTCGAGCCGACATCGGAATAATCGACGAGCTTGCGCGCGACCTCGGCGCCGATGCGCTCCTGCGCCTCCTCGGTCGAGCCGCCGATATGCGGCGTCAGGATGACGTTGGAGAGCCCCTGCAGCGGCGTGACGAAGCGCTCGGCATTGGAGGCCGGCTCGACCGGGAAGACATCGACCGCCGCGCCCGCCAGATGGCCGCTTCTCAGCGCCGCCGCCACCGCATCGAGATCGACGACCGTGCCGCGCGAATTGTTGATGAGGTAAGCGCCCTTCTTCATCTTGGCGACCTGCGCCGCGCCGATCATGCCGGCGGTCTGCGGGGTCTCCGGCACATGCAGCGAGACGATGTCGGCGGCGCCGAGCAGGGCGTTCAGGCTCTTCGTCGGCTCGGTGTTGCCGTGCCGCAGCCGGTCGGTGTGATCGAAATAGATCACGCGCATGCCCATCGCCTCGGCCAGTGTCGAGAGCTGGCTGCCGATATTGCCGTAGCCGACGATGCCGAGCGTCTTGCCGCGCACCTCGAAGGAGCCGTTGGCCGACTTGTCCCAGCCGCCCTGATGCGCATCGCGCGAGCGGTCCGGAATGCGCCGGAGCAGCATCACGATCTCGCCGATGGTGAGCTCGGCGACGCTGCGGGTGTTGGAGAACGGCGCGTTGAAGACCGGGACGCCGCGCAGCCGCGCCGCCTCCAGGTCGACCTGATTGGTGCCGACCGAGAAGCAGCCGACGGCGAAGAGCCGGTCGGCCCCGGCGAAGATTTCCGGCGTGAGCTGGGTGCGCGAGCGGATGCCGAGCACATGCACGCCCTGGATCGCCTTGAGCAGGGCCTCGCGATCGAGCGCCTTCGGCAGCCTTTCGAGATTGCTGTAGCCGGCCTGCTCCAGCAGCTCGACGGCGGAATCGTTGATACCTTCCAGCAGCAGGACCTTGATGCGGTCCTTCGGAAGGGAAAGGCGTTCGCTGGGGCTGGTCATGACGGTGCGCTCGTGAAGGAGCGGTTGCTATAGTCCCCGCAACGCGGGAGGCCAACGCCCTGAACGCAATGCTGCTACGAAAAACCGCGCAGCGGATGCAAAAAGCTCATGGCAAGCTTCAGGCCTTCTCGACGACCAGTGTCGAGCCTTCGACCCTGACGACCTTGACCTCGGTTCCGGCCAGCAGCTCCGGCCCGACGATCCGCCAGGAGGAATCGCCGACGCGCACACGACCCTCGCCGCCCGCCATCGTCGTCTCCAGCCGGAAGACCCGGCCGATGAGTTGGCGGCCGCGATCATTGAGGCCGGTCGCGGCATCCGGCTCCTCGCCCTTGCGGCGCGTGAGCAGGCGCCCGGCAGCGACGCATGCGATGGCGAGAACCGCAAAGACGATACAGGCGGCCTGCCAGCCGAGCCCGAAGATGCCGACCATGGCGCCGGTAATGAGCGCCGCCAGCCCGAGCCAGATCAGGAAGACGCCGGGCGCCAGCATCTCGCCGCCGATCAGCACGAGCCCGAGAATGGCCCAGCTCCAGCCGCCCAGATTCGCGAACCAGTCGAACACGGCAGCCTCCGCTCAGGCGCCCGGACGGCCGGAGGTCGGCACCGAGCCGGCCCCGCCCCGGCGCTGCGCCGCCGCATCGTCGCCGAACACGGCTTTGGTGAGCTGGGCGATGCCGCCAACCGTACCGGCGAGCGAGGCGGCCTCGATCGGCACGATCACGACCTTGCTGTTCTGGCTCGAGGCGATTGCCTTCAGCGCATCGGTATAGCGTTCGGCGATCAGGAAGTTGGCGGCCTGGATATCGCCCTTGCCGATCGCCTCCGAAACCATGGCCGTCGCCGCCGCTTCGGCCTGCGCCAGCCTCTCGCGCGCTTCCGCGTCACGCAGCGCTGCTTCCTTGCGGCCCTCGGCGGCGAGAATCTGCGACTGCTTGGCGCCTTCAGCCTTCAGGATTTCCGCCTGCCGCAGGCCTTCCGCTTCGAGCACGGCGGCGCGCTTCTCGCGCTCGGCCTTCATCTGCCGGTTCATCGCGCCGGCGATATCGGCCGGCGGCAGGATGTCCCGGATCTCGATGCGGGTGACCTTGACGCCCCAGGGCGAGGCGGCGGCATCCATCACCCGCAGCAGCCGCTCGTTGATCTCGTCGCGATGCGACAGGAGCTGATCGAGGTCCATCGAGCCGACGACGGTGCGGATATTGGTCATGGTCAGAACCATCAGCGCATCGTGCAGCGAGGCGACCTCGTAGCAGGCCTTGGCGGCGTCGAGGACCTGGAAGAAGGCGGCGGCATCGATGCGCACGCCGGCATTGTCCTTGGTGATCGCCTCCTGCGAGGGAATGTCGAGCACCTGCTCCATGACATTCACCTTGTGGCCGATGCGATCGATATAGGGCACGATCAGGCCGAGGCCGGCGCTCAGCGTGCGCGAATAGCGGCCGAAGCGCTCGACGGTGTAGTTGAAGCCTTGGGGAACGGTGCGGACGCCCCGCGCGATCGTCAGGATGACCAGCGCCACGATGACGATCACGGCGATGTTGAAGCCCGACAGATCCATCTCGTCCCCCCAGCGGCGCCGGCGCGCCGTCATGCTCATCCGGCCCTCAAACTGGCGTTTGCGAGAGCCGTATGCAAGCGCGGGTCATGCAGGGCGAGCCATCCTCAATAACGGCTCGCCCCGAAATCCGCATCAGCTCTGCGTTGCGCTGGTATTGCAGCGCGCCAGCATGCGCGACGCCGCGGTCACGCCAGCAAGCGAGAACTGATAGGTGGTGACGTTGCCGCGCAGCGAGCGCGCCTCGAGCGTCATGGTGCGTCCGCCGCGCATCGCCTTGAGCAGCGCTGGCTCCCGCTCCAACCGTTCGAGCCAGGCATTGCTGCCTTCGGTCAGCATGCGGAAACTGTCATCGCCGATCGTGACGGTGACGACGGAGTCCTGGGCAAAATCATAGCCTGTCTGGAAGCTCGATTCCGTGTCGGAGGCTTTATTACCCGTTTGAACGAAGAAGAAGACTTCGCCATGACGCAAATTCGACGGTTCCTCCGACGAAGGTTTGCTCATGATGAAGCAACGCGACAGGTCACCCTTTGCGTAAGTGGCAGCATTCCAGTCGCCGAACTGCCCCAATGATTGCGGGCCCGCCGCCTGTACGCCCGTACCCGCCAGAATGGTGAGGCAGGCGGCCGAAAGCGCTGTCTTGAACATGGTCTCATCTCCTTTCATCGCGGCCAACTTGGAAAGGAGAGTCTTACCGAGGCGTAAATAAGGTCCGAACAATTCATGCGTCGATCCGGCGCAGGACGGGCTGGGCGGTCGCGAGGGCGAGACACTCGCGATCAGAACCACCCTTGTCATTCCGGGGCTTCGCGTAGCGAAGAACCCGGAAACCACGACCGGGTGAAACACTCAATGCCGCGCGGCAAGCCTCCCACCCAGTCGTGGATTCCGGGTTCACGCCTCCGGCGCGCCCCGGAATGACAAAGGTGGTCCGCCCCAAAACGACGATGCCCGGCACAGGGCCGGGCATCGGAAGCGGTCGGGAAGGCAATGCCTCAGGCGAACTGGCCGTGGCAGTGCTTGAACTTCTTGCCGGAGCCGCAAGGGCACGGCTCGTTGCGACCGACCTTGCCCCAGCTCTCCGGGTCTTCAGGGTTGCGGTCCAGCACCGTCGTTTCGGCATCCGTGGCGGCGAACTGCACGCCGGTCGCGCCATAATCGCCGAAGCCTGAGCCCGCCCCGTCCTGCGCCTGCATCGGCGCCTGGTCCTCGGGCTGGTCGAAGCGCACCTCGATGCGCGAGAGATGGCCCGTGACCTGCTGGCGCAGATGGCCGATCAGCCCATCGAACAGCTCGAAGGCCTCCTGCTTATATTCCTGCAGCGGGTCGCGCTGGGCGAGGCCGCGCCAGCCGATGACCTGGCGGAGATGGTCGAGCGTGACCAGATGCTCGCGCCAGAGATGGTCGAGCGACTGCAGCAGCACCTGCTTCTCGACATAGGTCATGACCTCGTCGGTGTTGCGCTCGATGCGGCCGGCATAATCCTCGTCGGCGAGCTTGCGGATGCGTTCGCGAATCTCGCTGTCGGCGATGCCCTCTTCCTTGGCCCAGTCCTCGATCGGCAGATCGAGGTTGAGATGCTGGATCACCTCCTGCTTGAGGCCGGCGCTGTCCCACTGCTCGGGATAGGCCTCTTCAGGGATGTGGCGGGCGACGACATCCTCGACCACGCCATGGCGCATGTCGTCGATGGTCTCGCGCACGCTCGCCTGCTTCATGAAATCGCGGCGCTGCTCGAACACGACCTTGCGCTGGTCGTTCATGACGTCGTCGTATTTCAGGATGTTCTTGCGGATGTCGAAGTTGCGCGCCTCGACCTTGCCTTGAGCCTTCTCGACGGCCTTGTTGATCCAGGGATGGACGATCGCCTCGTCCTCTTTCAGGCCGAGTTTGGTCAGCATCCCGTCCATCCGGTCGGAACCGAAGATGCGCATCAGGTCGTCCTGTAGCGACAGGAAGAACTTCGAGCGGCCGGGATCGCCCTGGCGGCCGGCACGGCCACGCAGCTGGTTGTCGATGCGCCGGCTCTCATGGCGCTCGGTGCCGACGATGTAGAGGCCGCCGGACTTGAGCACGCGCTGCTTGAACTCGGCCACCTCGGCGCGGATGGCGGCGGCCTTGGCGTCGCGCTCCGGACCCGGCTCCACGCCGGCAAGCTCATGGTTTATCCGCATCTCGGCATTGCCGCCGAGCTGGATGTCGGTGCCGCGGCCAGCCATGTTGGTGGCGATGGTGATCGCGCCGGGCACGCCGGCCTGTGCGACGATATAGGCTTCCTGCTCGTGGAAGCGGGCGTTCAGCACGGCGAAGGCCTTGGTGGTCCTGCCCTCGCGCGCGGCCTGATAGACCGGCTCCAGCGCCTTGGGATCGGTGAAGTCGAGAAGCTTGTAGCCCGCCTTCTCCAGCATTTCGGCGATGAGCTCCGAACGCTCGATCGAGGTGGTGCCGACCAGCAACGGCTGGCCATTGGCCTGTGCGGCCTGAATCTCGCGGATCACGCCGCGCACCTTCTCCTCGAAGGTGCGGTAGACCTCGTCGTCCTCGTCCTTGCGGGCGATCGGGACGTTGGTCGGGATCTCGACGACCTCGAGCTTGTAGATCTGGAAGAACTCGTCGGCCTCGGTCGCCGCCGTGCCGGTCATGCCGGCGAGCTTGGCGTAGAGGCGGAAATAGTTCTGGAAGGTGATCGAGGCCAGCGTCGCGTTCTCGGGCTGGACGGTGACGCTCTCCTTGGCTTCCAGTGCCTGGTGCAGGCCTTCCGAATAGCGCCGGCCCGGCATCATGCGGCCGGTGAACTCGTCGATGATCACGACCTCGTCGCCGCGGACGATGTAGTCCTTGTCGCGGGTGAACAGCGAATGCGCCCGCAGCGCCTGATTGACGTGGTGGACCAGCGTGACGTTGTGGGCGTCATAGAGGTCGCCCTCTTTCAGGATCCCGGCCTCGCGCAGCAGTTCCTCGATATGGTCGTTGCCGGCCTCGGTCAGCGCGACCGTGCGCTGCTTCTCGTCAACCTCGTAATCGGCCGGGACGAGGCCGGGCAGCACCTTGTCGATCGAGACATAGAGCTCGGACTTGTCGTCGAGCGGGCCGGAGATGATCAGCGGCGTGCGGGCTTCGTCGACCAGGATCGAGTCGACCTCGTCGACGATCGCGAAATGGTGGCCGCGCTGGCTCATCTGCGCGGTGTCGTACTTCATGTTGTCGCGCAGGTAGTCGAAGCCGAACTCGTTGTTCGTGCCGTAGGTGATGTCGCAGGCATAGGCGCGCTGGCGCTCCTCGTCGTCGAGCCCGTGCACGATGATGCCGACGGTCAGGCCGAGGAAATTATAGAGCTTTGCCATCCACTCGGCGTCGCGCCGAGCGAGGTAGTCGTTGACGGTGACGACATGGACGCCCTTGCCTTCGAGCGCATTCAGATAGGTCGGCAGGGTCGCGACCAGCGTCTTGCCTTCGCCGGTCTTCATCTCGGCGATGGCGCCCTCATGCAGCACCATGCCGCCGACGAGCTGGACGTCGTAGGGCCGCTGGCCGAGCACGCGCTTGGCCGCCTCGCGCACCGTGGCGAAGGCCGGCACCAAGAGGTCGTCGAGCTTCTTGCCCTCGGCGATCTGCTTCTTGAACTCTTCGGTGCGCGCCTTCAGGGCCTCGTCGCTCAGCGCGGCGATCTCTTTCTCCAGCGCGTTGATCGCGGCGACGCGGGGCTGGTAGCCCTTGACGCGGCGGTCATTCGACGAGCCGAAGAGTTTCTTTGCGAGCGCGCCAAGCATGTTGGGCCTTTCAGGTGATGCGTTGAGCCCCCGGCCGGCGCGTATCGCTTGTCGCGCGCGAACCGGAGGTTCGGTATTCTCGAAATGCGACCGCGTGTTTAGACGCGAGCGCGGGCAGGGTCCAGCGTGCGTTTCGACCAATCGGCAGTGAAACGGCAAGTGAATTCGGCTCCCGATGTGGGGTTTTTCCGCCCCGCTTCCAAGAGCGGCGCGCAAGATCGTCGGACGCTGCGGCATCCAGGCCGGTGCAAAGCTGCGTGATCGGCCGTCGTGATCGCCTGAACCGCCTTGCCTTTGCCGCGTTCATCGGGCAGTGCAGCCGCCAAACCGCCTCGGTTCCGACGAAAGGCCGTCATTCATGAGCTCAGCCCGTTTCATCGCCGTCCTCGGCTTCGCGCTGCTGGCGGGCCCGGCCTTCGCCCAGGCCGACAAGGTCGTCGCCAAGGTCGACGGCATCGCCATCACCGAGAAGGACATCCAGCTCGCCTCCGAGGATCTCGGCGAGCGCCTCGCCCAGCTCCCCGAGGAGCGCAAGCGCGACGAAGTCATCAACTATCTCGTCGATCTCAAGCTCGGCGCCAAGGCCGCGGCCGAGGCCAAGATCGGCGATACGCCCGATTTCGCCGCCCGCCTCGCCTATTACCGCGAGAAGGTGCTGCTCGACGAATTCCTGACCCGCGAGGGCAAGAAGGCCGTCACGGCTGAAGCCGCCAAGAAGCTCTTCGACGACACCACCAAGGCCATGACGCCTGAGGAAGAGGCCCATGCCCGCCACATCCTCGTCGAAGACGAGGCGCAGGCCAAGGCCGCCGTCGCGCGGCTGAAGAAGGGCGAGGACTTCGCCAAGGTCGCGGCCGAACTCTCCAAGGACCCGGGCTCGGGCAAGGAGGGCGGCGATCTCGGATGGTTCACCAAGGACCGCATGGTGCCGGAATTCGCTGAAGCCGCCTTCAAGCTGAAGAAGGGTGAAGTTTCCGAGCCGGTGAAGAGCCAGTTCGGCTGGCACGTCATCAAGCTCGAGGACAAGCGCTCCAAGCCGCTGCCGGATTTCGCCGCGGTGAAGCCGCAGATCGACCAGTATCTCGAGCGCAAGGCCCAGCAGGACCTCGTCCTCGCCATGCGCGAGAAGGCCAAGGTCGAGCGCCTCGACAAGCCGGCTGCGGACGCCGCCAAACCGGCCGAGCCGAAGAAGAACTGAGCGCTTCGCTCGATACCACGCAATTTTGAAGGGCGGCCCTTGTGGCCGCCCTTCTTGTTTTCGTCATCGGCCTGCGGCAGAGGGGCTTTCGAACGAGACGCGCTACCCGGCGAACGCACGATTCGCCGGTGTTCCAGCAGCGCTCCGCAGGAGGAAGTCGCGATGGCCGGCAAGGATGTCCCCGTTTCCCCGCTCGCGCCGAAGCGCCAGCCCAAGGTGCCGCCGATTCCGGGCGTACGCTTCGCCACCGCCGAGGCCGGCATCCGCTACAAGGGCCGCCAGGACGTCTGGTTCGCGCTGCTCGACGAGGGCACGCAGGTCGCAGGCGTCTTCACCCGCTCGAAATGCCCCTCCGCCCCGGTCGACTGGTGCCGCGAGAACCTGGGCCAAGGCTCCGCACGCGCCGTCGTCGTGAATTCCGGCAATGCCAACGCCTTCACCGGCCTCAAGGGGCGTGACGCGGTCAAGCTTACCGCCGAGATCGCCGCCAAGGCCGCCGGCTGCAAGCCTCAGGAGGTCTTCATCGCCTCGACCGGCGTGATCGGCGAGCCGCTCGACGCCACCAAGTTCAAGGGCGTGCTCGACGAGTGCGCCAAACGCGCTGCCGACGGTCCCTGGATCGACGCCGCCCGCGCGATCATGACCACCGACACCTTCCCGAAGGCGCTGACCCGCAGGGCCAAGATCGACGGCAAGGAAGTCGTGATCGCCGGCATCGCCAAGGGCGCCGGTATGATCGCCCCGGACATGGCGACGATGCTGTCCTTCGTCTTCACCGATGCGCCGATCGCCGCTCCCGTGCTCCAGGCCCTGCTCTCCAAGGGCGTGAAGGGCTCGTTCAACGCGGTCACCGTCGACAGCGACACCTCGACCTCGGACACGCTGATGCTGTTCGCGACGGGCAAGGCGGCGGCGCGCGGCGTCCCCGCCATCACCGAGATCAACGATGCCCGCCTGTCCGGCTTCAAGCGCGCGCTGAACTCGATCCTGCTGGAGCTCGCCCATCTCGTCTGCAAGGACGGCGAAGGCGCCCGCAAGTTCGTCGAGGTGCGCGTCTCCGGCGCGGCCTCCGCCCGTTCGGCCAAGCGCGTCGCACTCTCGATCGCCAATTCGCCGCTGGTCAAGACCGCCATCGCCGGCGAGGACGCCAATTGGGGCCGCGTCGTCATGGCCGTCGGCAAGGCCGGCGAACCGGCCGATCGCGACAGGCTCGATATCGGCTTCGGCGATATCGTCGTGGCCAAGCAGGGCGCGCGCGCGCCATCCTACGACGAGGTCGCGGTCTCCGACTACATGAAGGGTGACAATATCGTCATCACCGCCGATCTCGGGCTGGGACGCGGCAAGGCCACGGTCTGGACCTGCGACCTGACCAAGGCCTATGTCGAGATCAATGGCGACTACCGCTCCTGAGGCTCCGGCCTCGCGGGAGCCGAGCCGCAGCTTCATTGCCGCCCACCTGCTCGTCACCGCGATTTTCTGGGGGTCGAGCTTCCTGTTCATCAAGCTGATGAGCGGACAGGTCTCGCCCTTCGCCATCGCGGCGGGGCGCGGCCTGCTCGGCGCGGTTTCGCTCGCGCTCTGGCTGCGCTGGCTCGGCCAGAGCCCGCTGCCCCGCCGCCACGAGATCCGCCACTGGCTGGTCCTCGGCGCGACCAATGGCTGGATCCCGAATATCCTGACGGCCTACGCCCTGATCCAGCTTGCCAGCGGCCCGGCAGCGATGATCCAGGCGGCCGGGCCGCTCGTCACGGCGATCGTCGCGCATCTGATCTTCGCCGAGGAGCGCTTGAGCGGACGACGCCTCGGCGGCATCCTGATCGGGCTTGCCGGCGTCGCTCTGCTGATCGGTCCCCGGCTGTTCGAAGGCGGCGCCACCAGCCTCAGCGTCCTCGCGATGGTCGCGACCATGCTGAGCTATGCGGCCGGCAATATCTATGTCCGGGCCGTGCCGGCCCCGGCCGGCGATCCGATGCGCCTCGCACTCGGCCAGCAGGTCGTCTCCGGGCTCAGCGCCTCGCTTCTGGCTCTGCTCTTCGCCGGGCCGGCGGCCTTTCTGCCCCTGCGCGACCATTGGGCTGCCATGCTCGCCCTCGGGGTCGTCTGCACGGCAATCCCGATGACGGTGTTCATGCGCCTGATCCGGGCGGCCGGTCCGACGCGCGCGGCGATGACCGGCTATCTCGTACCCACGGTCGCCGCGGTCATGGGCGTTCTCGTTCTCGGCGAAACGCTGGAGTTGCGGCAGATCGCCGCCGGCTGCATCATCCTGATCGGCGTCTTCCTGGTGACGATGGCGCCGCGTCGGGTGGGGGCTGCATGAAGATCGGAATTGTCGCGGCGACCGCTCTGGTCGGCGCCATCGTGGCGGGCTGCGTCGACCGCAAGCCGGCAACCGTGGCCTTCTCCACCGAGGAGGCCGCCTTCATCAAGAAGACCGGCACGGGCGTGATCGTCGGCCATGCCTTCCGCACCAAGCCGAGCGGCGTGGTGGTCAATGCCGCCGGGCAGGTCGTGCGCCTCATTCCCGATACCGCCTTCGCCCGCGAACGCTTCGCCAATCTCTACGGCAAGGGCAAATACGTGCCCCATAGCGGCTATCCGCGCGAGGACGAGGTCGATCCCGCCTATTCCGAATACATCCGCACGACCAAGGCCGAGGCCAATGGCCGCTTCGCCTTCGACAAGGTCGCGCCGGGCAGCTATTTCCTGACCACGCAGGTGATCTGGGGCGAGGAGACGGCCTTCACCCGCGAGGGCGGCTCGGTCTATGACAGCGTCACGCTGACGGGTAAGGAGACCGAGCCCGTCCAGGTCATCCTCTCCGGCAACTGAGTTCCCCTGTGAAGCTGCTTCTCGTCGTCGCCTGCGCCCTGATCGATGCCGACAACCGCGTCCTCGTCACGCAACGCCCGGAAGGCAAGGCCTTGGCAGGCCTCTGGGAGTTCCCCGGCGGCAAGCTCGAAGCGGGCGAGCGGCCGGAGCCCGCGCTGATCCGCGAACTCTCCGAGGAGCTCGGCATCACCGTGAAGGAGAACTGCCTCGCGCCGCTGACCTTCGCGAGCTACGCCTATCCCGAATTCCACCTGCTGATGCCGCTCTATATCTGCCGGCGCTGGCAGGGCACGGCCATGTCGCGTGAGGGCCAGGCGCTGAAATGGGTTCGCCCCGGCAAATTGCGCGACCTCGCCATGCCTCCGGCCGACGAGCCGCTCATTCCGCCGCTGATCGACCTTCTGGGAGCGTGAAGCTAAACTCCCGTTTCATTGGGATATTCCCGCAGGAAAACCATCCCAACGCGAGGCCAATATTCTCAATTTTTCTTCAGCGCCCTCATTAAGAAGACCTCCATCAAATATTTCTCTAAGCTTCCATGCGGGCACAATGGCCATCATACCAGTATTAACCAAAACTTGCATTCTATTAGGGTCCGTTGGATTGATAGGCCTCCCAAGACTGTCGCAAACAGGTTGCCAATCATTGATATGCCCCCAATTAATACCAAGTAACCATGGACCGTGATTTAACAAAATCTTATCAGCCCAGCCAGAAACACCTGACCGTATTGATCCAGGCGGAATAAAGCAAAATACTGGAGATCCACTATATCCACCCACCGAACGCGACTCCACAAGGAAACTTTCTTGTAGGAAGCCATTATCTTGACGGATTGGCTCCCACGGCATCTGAGCAATATTCCCAAACCTTACAGTCGGGAGGTTTTTAATACTACCCTCATGATTCACGAAGCGACCAACAGCAAAAGTTTTATCACCAGGGCCAATATTATAATTATCTAATATCTCTTTCGTAATAAAATTATTTAATCCAAAGTGCTTAAATTTAAACTTCCTGTAATCATGCAATAAAAAACACACAGCAACGTCATCGCCATCAGGATGGAACACCCAATCCCTCTCGTCTAGATCAATTACCTCAATACCACCACTAGATGAGACCAATCTAAGTGTATTATTCCCATTATTAGCAACATGCTTGTTTGTAACTACAAATAAAAAAGGGACATCATTTCCAAAAATATTAATATAATGTCCAATCAAAAAACCACTACCGCCTGACTTAATACCCTTCTCAGCATCAGATTCCGATGCGTAAAGATAAACAACACAATCCAGATAGCGGTCATCAATTCTTGACATATCGATCTCTTAAAGAAAGCCGGCCTATAGAGCGCAGAACTTAATGAACGAAGATACGATTGGCATCAACCATCTAGCTGGAAACGCTCGAAGCGCTGCAGCTCCTCCTCGATCGCCATCTTCAGCGCCAGCGTCTCACAGCCCTCCAGCCAGGTCCATTGCTGCATCAGGAGCTTGCCGGCCGCCCGGTCGGTCTTGAGGTCGAGCACCGCCACGACGCGCTCGCCGGCCAGCACCGGCAGGCCGAAATAGCCGTAGATCCGCTTCTCCTTCGGCAGATAGGCCTCGAAGACATGGGCATAGTCGAGGAAGAGCTTCGCCCGCTTGCGCTGGATCATCAGCGGGTCGAAGGGCGAGAGGATATGGATGAGCGTTTCGTCCGGCGCGGACAGCGGTTCCAGCGCGGCTGGATTGGCCCAGTGCTGCGTCTTGCCGGCCCTCTCCACGGCGACGGGCACGAGGACCCGGCGCTTGACGCGGGCGGCAATCAGCTCGGCCACCGCCTTCTTCGAGGGCGCGTCGAGATGGCAGATCGAATCCAGGCTGACCAGCCCCTGCGCCGTCAACGCCCGGTCGAGAAGATAGGCGGTGATCTGCCGCTCGCTCGCAGGCGTCGGCTTCTTCTCCCACTGGAAGTGCCGGTCGAACAATTCATAGGTCTTGACCATGCCGGCGCGCGCCGAGATCGCGAGCTCGCCATCGTAGAAGGCCCGTTCCAGCAGGCCCTTGGATGGCTTCTTGCTGGCCCAGAGATGCGCCTTCTCGATCAGCTCCTCCTCGATGTCGCGGATCGACAGCGCCCCGTCCCTGCGGATGCGGCGTAGAAGCTTGCGCGTCTCCTCGCGGGCGCCGACCGCCGACCAGCGCTTCGGCTCCTCGCGATGCGCCTTCATCCCCGGCAGGAAATAACGGATGTCGCGGGTGGGCACATAGGCCAGCGCATGCGTCCAGTATTCGAAGACGCTCTTCGAGGCCGATTGCAGATGGGCGAGGTCGGCCCGGCGATAGGCGGGAATGCGGGCATAGAGAATATGGTGGTGGCAGCGCTCGATCACGTTGATCGTGTCGATCTGGACATAGCCGAGATGCTCGATCGCGGCCCGTGCCGCCTCCGGCCCGGCGCCAAAGGGATCACGTCGGTCGAGCTGCTGGGCGCGAAGCCAGATGCGGCGGGCCTGCTCGGCAGGAAGGGAGATCGGCTTGCGCGGGGGCATGGGCGCAAGCTAGCCGCACCGGTCGCATCCGGTAAGAGGCTGAAGGCGCCGCCGCTGACAGGATCTGGCGGGAGTGTCGCGCAGCCCCTCAGAACTCGCCACTCAAGCCCATCCGCGCGCCGCCGAAACTGTTGCCGGTCAGGCTGACGCCGGCATTGATCGCAACGGGAATGGCCACGTCGAGCCGATGCGCCACGGCGAAGCCCGCCGCCCGACTGGGCGCTGGCCGCTCCCGGCAGAGCGAAGGCCGCGAATAGGGCAAGCGCAAGCGGACGGCGTGACATCCGCGCTCCTCCGGAATGATCCCGAAGCAGGAACGATCGGACAGAGCGCAAGAATAGGTTGCATATGGTTGCACAACCGGAAACTCACAACCAACGGCTGCGATAGTGACGGTGACAACCATCAGCCCTTCGCCGGCTGGATGGCTCTTGCCAGACGTTGTCGGTTACGGCGCGACGATCAGTGCCCAGTAGACCTGATATTTCGAGCCGGGCGCATAGGCCGTGGCGATGCCCATGCGCTTGGCCTTCGCATCCTTCATGACGCGATCATGCTGGGGCGAATCCCGCCAGCCCGAAAAGGCTTCGGCGAGGCGGCGATAGCCGGCCGAGAGATTGGCCTCTCCCCCCGGCTGACCCTCGCGGGCGAGGCGCGCCTTGACCGCGTCCGCCTGGGCCGGTTTGTCCGAGCCGGCCATGGCGGTGGCTTCGCGCTGCGCCGCAGCGACCAGCGCGGGATCCAGCACGAGGGGCCCGAGCCCCGCATTGAGCCGGTACGCTGAGATCATCGCCCGCGCCTGCTCCGTATCGACCTGAGCCGAGGCCGAGCCGAGATCGCGATAGAAGGCCGGCTGGCCCTGCCGCTGCGGCTCAACGCAGCCGGCAATGCCGAGGATCGCAAGGGCGCCGGCAAGCGCGGCCGGGCAGGTCATCGTGCGCGAAGCTGCGGCGCGGCGGAAAAGGCTGGGCATCCGATCATTCCTTGCTGTCATCCTTGGCCGGCTCGGGCGCCGGGGCGGGAGCGGGCTTGCTGGCCTCTGCCTCCTCCTCCTCGGGCTCCTCCACCGCAACCGGCTTGCGCGAACGGCGCGCCGGAGCGGCTGCCGCAGGCTTCGGCGCTTCGCGCTTCACGCGGCTGCGCGCGCCCTCTCGCTGTCCAACCGCCTCGGCGATGCTGCCGAGCGAGTGCTCGACGCCTTCCAGCCCACGCACCATCAGCTCGGGCACTGCGGCGGCCGGCTCCATCTCGGCGAGGCGCTTGTGGATCGCGAAATTCAGGTCGCTGTTGACGCGTCCGGTGATCTCGACGTCGCCGACCACACAGACGAGCTCGAAATCCATCGTCGTGGTGCCGAGCTTCTTGAACATCACCGCCGGCGGCGGCTTCTGCATGACATCGCCATGGTTCGAGGCGACTTCGGACAGCATCGCCCGCACCTGGCCGGCATCCAGCGATCGCGGCACGGTGAGCGCGATCAGCACGCGGCCCGTGCGGTCGTTGCGGACGCGGTTGCGGACAATACCGGAGATCAGGTTCGAGTTCGGGACGATCACGGTCGCCCGGTCGAAGGTCGCGATCTCCGTCGAACGCACATTGATGCGCTTGACGATACCCTCGACGTCGCCGACCAGCACCTGGTCGCCGACCCGGATCGGCCGCTCCCAGAGCAGGATCAGGCCCGAGACGAAATTCGACACCACCGATTGCAGGCCGAAACCGATACCGACGGACAGGGCCGAGGCGACGAGCGTCAGGCGCTCCAGGCTCAGGCCCACCGCCGAGACCGTGATCGCCGCCGCCGCGATGTAGCCGATATAGCCGGCCGCCGTCGTGATCGAGTTGCGCAGGCCGGGATCGAGCGTCGTCGTCGGCAGGAACTGGTTCTCGAGCCAGCGCTGCATCGCCCGCGTCGCGCCGATGCCCATCGCAAAGACGATCGCGCCGACGACGATGGTCGAGAGCGAGACCGTGACCCCACCGACCTGGAAGCCGAAGAAGGCCGCGCGCAACGAAACCAGGAAATCGCTGGATTCAAGCCCCCAGGGCGCCAGGATGAGCAGCAGCGTCACCGCGATCAGCAGGAGCTTCAGCACGCCGACGCCGATGACCGAGATCTTGTCGAGCGTGGCCGCGCGCAGGCCCATGCCCGCCTTCAGCGTCAGGGCGAAGCGCCCCTTGCCGCCGAAGAGCCGGGGAATGCCGAGATCGATGAACAGGAAGACCAGCAGGAACAGGCAGGCGACGATGCCGACCCAGAGTGTCTGCTCGGCCAGGAAGGCAGCGAAGATGACATAGCCGGTGAATGTGGCGGCGATGATGCCGAAGCCGATGATCCAGCCGATGATGCGGACCGGCCCGAGGCTTGCGCCATCCACCGGGACATAGGGGCCGAGACAGGCCTCCTGCTCGACCTCTTCGTCGTCGCGGATTTGGTAGAGCCCGGCGATCAGGGCGAGCGCGAACAGGATGGCAAAGAACGCCTTCACGATGATCGAGACGGCAAGGCCGGCAGCGATGGCTTGCAGCCAGGCCTCGAAGACCTTGCCGACCGACATCACCGCCGCGAGCGAGCTCGCGATCCAGACGACGCTGCGCGCCGTCGAATCCATCACCTTGACGAGCCGCCTTTGCGGGCTCGACGGCGCGAACAGCGCGTCGGCGAGCGCCTGCACGAAAGCGAAGAAGGCGAGACCGACAACGACGGCCCAGATCACCGGCTGGATGCGCGGCGGCAGGAGCCCCGTGGTGTTCAGGGCCTTGTAGATCAGCCAACTCGCCAGCACCGGCGGTGCCGCACCCGCGACGATATGGGCGAGCGCGATATAGAGGCAATGCAGGTTGTCGGTGTCCTGCGTGTTGCTGAAGCGGGCCTTGAAGCGCGGCAGGTAGCGAGCCCGCGCCAGGTAGAGCAGGAGCGCCCCGATCAGGGCCAGCGCGACCACCGCGCCGCGCATGCCGGAGAAGGCTTCGCTGACGCCCTCCAGCCAGCCGCCGAAGATATAGCCGGAGGCGCGAAGGTCTTCTGGCGCGGTAGCGATCGCGTTGCTCCAGACCTCCGGATTCACCACGGAGGGACCGGGGGCGAACAGTTGCTTGGCGAAAATTTCGCGGCGCTTGTCACCGATATTGCTCTGCAATTGCTCGGCCTGGAGCAACGAGGCCTTGGCGAGTTTCAGCGTCTCGTCGGCATCGGCGAAGGCCTTGGCCCGCGCTTCACGGTCGCGGACGATCTCGGCGCTTTCCGCAGGTGCGCTCGCTTCGGGCTTCGGGCCAAGCTGGTCGAGCCGGAGTTTGGCCTGCTCGACGCGCGGCGTCTGCTCGTCGATGATCAGGCGCAATTGATCGAGCGAGGGCTGCAGGCGCAGGCGCAGGCGCTGCAATTCGGCATCGCTCGGATTGGGCGAGGCCAGCGTCGTCTCGATCTGGGCGAGGTCGGCGCGGACATTGTCCAGCCGGGCGCGCAGGCTGCCCGGATCGGGCGCCGTCTGGGCCAGGGCCGAGCCGGACACCGCGCAGGCCATGGCAACGAGGAGCAGGCAGGCCGCCAGAAAGCCTCGCAGGCTCGAAAACGACGCTTGCGTCCTGCGCGCTGCCATGGCGATGCGGCCCTGTCCGTCCAGTTGATTCGGCTCCGGCTCGACCCTCGGCACAGCCATGCGCGCAAGGCAAGATGAAGAGCGGAATTCGACCGGCACGAAGGGCTCCAGGGCTCGCGGATTCGGAAAGGGCGGGGAGACAGGCCCCGCCGCCTCATCCCTGTAAAACGCGACCTGAAGATGGCAGAGGCGCCGCTTTCGACGGCATGCCGCTCAATCGCGCCCCGTGCTCCCGGGCTTGGCGCGGTTGCGATAGCTCGCATTGCCGAGGCCGGTGCCGATCGTCAGCACCGCCCAGTTCTCGACATCCTGCATCGCCGGCATCTCGCTCAACCCTTGGATCACGGCATCGTTGTGCATCACGATCTCGGTCTCGTGCTCTCCGATCTCCGGTACGAGCGCACGGATGCTGTCGACGAGGTTGAAACGGCTGCTTTCCCAGTTGCCGGGCAGGTTCTGGGCGCCACGATCGATCGCGGCGTCGGGCTGGATCAATCCGGGGCAACCGACACCGATAAAGGGCGCCACCCGCAAGCCCTCCTTCTCGGCGTTACCGATCTGCTCGCGCAGCATCTTGCCCAGCCGCTCGATCGCCTCGTCCCGGCCCGGTTTCTCGTCGGCATGGCGCCAGAGCTCGGATTGCCAGACCCGCGCCTTGCTCAGGTCCGGCGCCTTCTTCTGGCGGAGCTCGACGATGCCGGCGCGGATGTTCGAGCCGCCGATATCGACGGCCACGAGGCTGTCATAGGCCTCGAAGATCCATTTCGGCGCGAGATGCGCACTGCCGACGAGCCCCGCCTCGTCGGGATGGTGGCTGATCGGCACGAGGTCGAGATCGCGCCCCTCTGTCCGCAGGATGATGGCGGCGCGCGCGATGGCGAGTTCGCCGACCCGGCTCTCGCGAAAGCCGCCGCCGACCACGATCCGCTCGATCTCGGCCCAGCTCTTCAAGCGGGTAAAGCGGCGGATGACGAAGGCGAGCGATTGCGCGAAGCCCTCGATGGCGCTGAGCACCAACGCCGCTTCTCTCGCGTCCCCATCCTGCAACAGCGCGTCGAGTTCCTTCTTACCGATCTCGTCGGTCTTGCCCTCCAGCGGGTCGTCGCCATTGCGCTTGAGATGGCGGCGCAGCGCGTCGAGATGCTCGATGAAGGCGCCGCGACTCGCCTTGTCGCCGACGAAACCGTCATCGTCCCGGACCTCCAGATTGTAGCTGGTGACCACGACGGAGGGCAGCTCGGCAGCGCCATGCGGCCCTGTCGCGGCCTTGGCCGCATTGCGTGACGTCTCGGCGGTCGCCGTGGCCATGATCTTCCCCCTCGCTCGATGCGGATCAGCGGAGGCAACCCGCCGGCAGAGGCAGCGGTTCCCGGACGGGGCGTGCGCCGCATGCAGCCCGCCCACGCCTCATCCGCTCGCCGCAGCGGTTGACCGCCATCGCGATCGCCGCTCCAACAGGGGGAAGCTGCATCGATGCGGCCTTGGGGGATGGAACGTGTCGGATCTGATCTTGCGGATGGTCGTCATCGGCGTCGGCGCGACCGCACTCACCGATATCTGGGCCCAGTTCCTGCGCCTTTTCGGCTTCCCCAAGCCGAACTGGGCGATGCCCGGCCGCTGGTTCGCCCACCTGCCGCGCGGCCGCGTCTGGCATGAGGACATCGCCAAGTCCGAACCCGTGGCCGGCGAGCTCGCGATCGGCTGGATCTGCCATTATCTCATCGGCATCGCTTTCGCCGGCATCGTACTGGCGATCGCCGGCGCCGGTTGGGCCCGTAACCCGACCTTCCTGCCGGCACTCATCGTCGGCTGGGCAACGATCGGCTGCGGCTGGTTCATCCTGCAGCCCGGCATGGGCATGGGCATCGCGGCCTCGAAGAAGCCCAACGCGAACCAGATCCGCCTGCTCAATTTCATCAGCCACACCCTCTTCGCCATCGGCCTCTATGGGACGGCGCTGCTGACGCGCTGAGCGCTTTCGCCGTCAATCGAGGATGCGCGTCTCGTAGGCGTAGAGCTGGCCGAAACCGAGGCTACCATAGAGGTTGATCGCGACCGCGTTGCTCTGCTCGACCTGCAGATAGGCGCTATGGCACTCCATCGCCGCAGCCCAGCCCATCAGTCCCCGCACGATCTTGCGGCCATAACCGTGGCCGCGATGATCGGGATGGACGCAAATCAGGCCGATCTCAGCCATGCCGCGCTCGGCGACGCTCATGCCGAACGCCACCGCCTCGCCCTCGACCACCCAGGTCGCGAAAGCGGCCGGCAACCGAACCTTCTCGATGATGGCCGCGAGATTGGTGACATGGGTCTTGTTGCCGCTCTGGAGCGCGGCGGCGCCGGCCATCCATTCCAGGCTCGGCCGCGCCTCGATCTGCAGTTCCGCCTCTTCGGAAGCCGCAAAACCGGCGAGCGGCGCGATCTGACCGAAGGACCTGTCCTTGACCCGGTAGCCGCGCTCCAGCACCGCCGCACGCGTCGCCTCCGCCACCAGTGGCGTCAGCCGGATCGCGGGAGTAAGCCCGTCGGCGCGATAGAGCTCCTCGATCAAATCGAGCATCGTGGTGTCGAGTTCGGCGCCATAGCTCAACGGCGTCGCCGAGTTGGCCCGGCCGGAATAACCATTGGCGAAGCGCAGCACCCAGTCGCCGACGATCAGTGTCGACAGAGCCGGCCAGGCATTGATGATGCGCCGCTCGCAGCCGAGCACGAGTTCGCTGTTGTCCGCTTTCGTCAGCATCCTATCCCCCGGACGGCTTGCGCGGTGTCGGCCGCCAGCCCGGCAGCGCCATCTCGAAGCCCTTGAACTCGAAACCCGGCGCGACCGTGCAACCGACCAGCGTCCAGGCACCGAGCGAGGTCGCGCTCTGCCACCAGCCGGCCGGAACCACGAATTGCGGCCGCTGGCCGGCTGCAAGCTCTATGCCCAGATGATGGGCCGAAGCGTCATGCCCGTTCGGCGAGACCGTGATGACCAGCGGCGCCCCGGCATAATGATGCCAGATCTCGGCGGCATCGACGCGATGCCATTCCGAAGTCTCTCCGGTATCGAGCAGGTAGTAGATCGCGGTCGAGAACCCCCTGCCTTCCGGCCCGGCTCCATCGCGAAAAGTCTCGCGATAATGGCCACCCTCGGGGTGGGGTTTGAGGTCGAGCAGGCGGATCACCTCCGCCGCCGTCAGCCCGTCCAGCCGCATCGCCATGGTCAGAACCGGTTCTTGGCTTCGCGTAGGGCCGCGAAGACCTCGCCCGGTGCAGCGCCCGCCAGGCCTGCCGCCTTCGCCAGCGCCGGCTCGGCCGCCCGGAAGAACGGATTGGTCGCCTTTTCCTCGGCGACCGTCGTCAGCGCCCAGAACCGGCCGCCGGCCTTGGCGGCCTCGGCTTCCGCGAAGCGCGCCTTGAGCACCTCGTTCGCCGGATCGACCGAGCGGGCGAAGCGGGCATTCGAGAGCGTATAGTCATGGCCGCCGAGCAGGCGGACATTGCCCGGCAGCGCCATCAGGCGCGACAGCGAGGTCCACATCCGCTCCATCTGGCCGGGCTGGACCCGCCCGCAGCCCATCACGAAGACGACATCACCGACCAGCGCGAGCTTGGCGCCGCGACCGATGAAACTCAGATGCCCGTCGGAATGGCCGGGCGTATGCCAGATCTCGAAGCTTTCGCCGCCGAGCGTAACGGCATCACCTTCGCCAAGGACGCGGTCAAGCGGCGCGCTCGTCCGTGCGTCGGCCGGGCCGACGACGTTCGCGCCCGTTGCCTGCTTCACCTCGGCGACGCCCTGCGTGTGGTCGTGATGGGCGTGGGTGATGAAGATGTCGCTGATCGTCCAGCCCTTGGCCCTGGCGGCGGCAAGCGTCTCGCCGGCATCGGGCACGTCGATGGCGGCGCAGGCGCCGCTGGTGGGATCATGAAGCAGCGCGCCCGCATTGTCGTTGAGCGTGCGGAAGACGTGAAGGTCGAGCGGCATGGCTTCCTCCGGCAGGGTCGGCCCACCGGAACGGCGAGCGGTCATGCGCCCTGCATGGGCCATGCCCGGCCGCCGATCAACCCGGCTTCACCGCAGGACGGCCCTTGCGCTCGGGCCCTGCGCGTTCCATGTCAGGCGCCATGCCTCTCGACGTCGTCGACCTGCGCGCCTTCTATGCGAGCCCGCTCGGCCATGTCGCCCGGCGCGTCATCGGCCGCGCGATGCTGCGGTTCTGGCCGGATTGCGCGCGCCAGCGCCTGCTCGGCCTCGGCTATTCGACGCCGTATCTTTCCGTGCTCGGCATGCAGGCCGAGCGGACCATCGCCTTCATGCCGGCAGCGCAGGGCGTGGTGAACTGGCCCTCGCCCGGTCTCTCCGCCTCCGCCCTGGTCGAGCCGACGCTCCTGCCGCTCCCGACAGCCTCGATCGACCGGGTCGTGCTCGTCCATGCGCTTGAGGAGACCGAAAGCCCCGACGATCTCCTGGAGGAGGTTTCGCGCGTGCTCAATCCCGGCGGCCGCATGATCCTCGTCGTGCCGAACCGGCGCGGGCTCTGGGCCCGGATGGACGGCACGCCCTTCGGCCAGGGCCGCCCCTTCAGCCGCCGGCAGCTCTCCGCCCTGATGCGTGGCGCCGAATTCTCGCCCGAGCACTGGACCGAAGCTCTCTATGTCCCGCCCCTGCAAAAACGGCTGCTGATGCGCTCGGCGCTGGCCTGGGAGCAGATCGGTGCCGGCCTCTCGCTCCCCTTCGCTGGCGTCCATATCATCGACGCCACCAAGCAGTTCTACCGGCGCGCGCCCTTGCGCGCGACGCGGCGCAGTTTCGCGCTCAGACCCGTCCTGTTGCCACAGGCTTCACCGACGCCGCGTGCGGCAAACCCGCCTGTGAAGCCACGAACGGGTTGACAATTTCGCCTGGGCGCGACCAAGGTCCGCCGCTTTTCAAGCCCGGTTTCGCTGTAAACCGCCGCTCCGCCCGCTCATGGCGCGGAATCTGAACTGGATCACGATGCGTAGCTATCTGGATTTCGAGAAACCGGTCGCCGAGCTGGAGGCGAAGGCGGATGAACTGCGGGCCCTCGAGGCACGCGGCGACGGTATCTCCCTGTCGGAGGAGATCGGCAAGCTCGACGCCCGCGCCAGCCAGGCGCTGAAGGAGCTCTATGCCGCGTTGACGCCCTGGCAGAAGACGCTGGTGGCGCGCCATCCGCAGCGCCCGCATTTCAAGGATTACTGCGCCGGGCTGATCACCGAGTTCACCCCGCTCGCCGGCGACCGCGCCTTCGGCGAGGACGAGGCCATCGTCGGCGGTTTCGGCCGCTTCCGCGGCGAGCCGGTCTGCGTCATCGGCCAGGAGAAGGGCGATTCGACCGAGACCCGCATCCGGCACAATTTCGGCATGCCCAAGCCCGAGGGCTATCGCAAGGCCGTGCGCCTGGCCGAGCTCGCCGACCGCTTCGGCCTGCCCGTGCTGAGCTTCGTCGATACCGCCGGCGCCTATCCCGGCATCGAGGCTGAGGAGCGCGGCCAGGCCGAGGCCATCGCCCGCTCGACCGAGGCTTGGCTCGGCCTGCGCACGCCAAGCGTCGCGCTCGTCATCGGCGAGGGCGGTTCGGGCGGGGCGATCGCGATCGCCGCCGCCAGCCGCGTCATGATGCTGGAACACGCGATCTATTCGGTCATCTCGCCGGAAGGCGCGGCCTCGATTCTCTGGCGCGACACCGCCCGCGCCCAGGACGCCGCGACCGGCATGAAGATCACGGCGCAGGACCTGCTGAAATTCGGCATCATCGACCGGATTGTGCAGGAGCCGACGGGCGGCGCCCATCGCGACGGCCAGGCGGCGATCAACCGCGCGGGCGATGCGATTGCCGCAGCGCTCGCCGATCTCGCCGGTCTCAGCGCCGACGATATCGTCGCCAGGCGCGCCGACAAGTTCCTCGCGATCGGCCGCAATCTCTGAGCAATCTCCGGGCGCGAAATATCTCGCACCCGCGAAGGCAAGGTTTCTTTACCCGGCGTTGACCATGTGGCCAGACTCGGGAAGCCTATGGTAAGGAACCGTCAAGCCTAACGCATCTAATACGAGTCGACGGGCACAATTTGGCCGTCTTGCGAAGTCACAGGTCGCGCCCCGGCCTGCCGTTCGATGGGATTGACGACGTGGCAATCAAGCAACTCGCGCTCGTGGCTTTTGTTGCATTGACGCTGGCTGCCTGCGAGGAAGACCGTTATCGCGGCTCTGCCCGCCACAACATCCCGATTCCGAACGCGACCTACGCGCTCATGTCCGAGAAGGGCATGAGCAAAGACCAGCCGATCATCATCCGTTCCTTCAAGAAGGAATCGGAGCTCGAGGTCTGGAAGCGCAAGGCCGACGGACAATACGCGCTGCTGAAGACCTATCCGATGTGCCGCTGGTCCGGCCAGCTCGGCCCGAAGGTCCGCGAGGGCGATCGCATGGCGCCGGAAGGCTTCTATGCCATCGCGCCGCAGCAGATGAACCCGAACTCGTCCTATTACGTCTCTTTCAACATGGGCTATCCCAACGCCTATGACCGCTCCTATGGCCGCACCGGCGCGCATCTGATGGTGCATGGCGCCTGCTCCTCGGCCGGCTGCTATTCGATGACGGACGACCAGATCGGCGAGATCTACGCCCTGGTGCGCGAGGCCCAGAATGCCGGCCAGCGCGCCGTGCAGATGCAGGCCTATCCCTTCCGGATGACCGCGCAGAACCTCGCCAAGCACCGCCTCGACCCGAACATCGCCTTCTGGAAGAACCTGAAGGAAGGCTCCGACTATTTCGAAGTCACCAAGGACGAACCGGCCGTCTCCGTCGCCGGCGGCCGCTATGTCTTCAACGGCGGCCAAGCTCCCGCCGCCGTCGCCGAGAAGCGCCGCGAGGACGAGGTCCAGGTCGCATCGCTCGTCGCCAAGGGCACGCCCGCGATCAAGCTGATCTATGACGACGGCGACCAGCACACCTCCTTCAAGCGCGCGCTCGCCTCCAATGGAGCCGACGCCTTGAACCGCTCCGCCTCCTGGGCGTCGCGGGATGTCGGCATTAGCCGCCAGGACGCGCTCGCCATTGGCCCGCGCGTCGTCGTGCTCGACAATGCCGGCAAGGCCAAGGCGACCGTGCGCGCCGCCTCCGCCGACAATGACGCCGTTCTCGCCGCCGTCGCCGCAGCGCCGGTCGAGGAGCCCGCCAAGCCGGTGGAAGCCAAGCCCGCCCTGGTGGCGCCGCGCCCGGCTGCGGCGCCTGCCGCCACGCAGCTCGCCAAGGTCACCCCGGGCAACGCCCAGCAGGCGCCGGTGCTGGCGAACGCCTCCTCGACCCCGGTCGTCCCGGCTGCCCCGGTCGAGGACAAGCCGTTCCTGCAGCGCGCGCTCAGCTTCATGCCGACCTTCGGCGGCACGGCCGATCAGGGCATGACCACCGCTTCGGCCCCTGTGGTCTCGGTCGTTCCGGCTCAACCGACCAGCACCAGCGCTCCGCTGCCACCGCGTCGTGCCACCGGCCTCAGAACCTCCAGCCTCGACCAGTCGACGGCGGCCTATGCGAGCCAGCCGGTCCAGCGCTGAACGGACCGGCTGATGGCTTTCTGGTCGTGACAAAATTGTCACACATCACCGGATAATCCCGACTGCCTTTTTCGCAGGCGCGAAGGCCCTCGTTTCGGGGGCCTTTGCTTTTTGCGTGGGCGATCGGCCCAAAAGCTCGCCTTGCCGGAAAACGCGCCTCGTCCGCTTGATGGCGTGACAGCGCGATCACTGCGCGGCGAGGGGTTTTTGCAGATGCCTGATCTCTTCCGTTCCTCGATTCTGGGCTTGGCCCTGGCGGCGGGCGTCAGCGGCGCCCAGGCCTCCGACCTGCCGAGCAAGAAGGGCGCGCCGCCGGTCCCGGTCGTCCCGGCGATCACCTGGTTCGACATCGCCGTCAACGTGAAGGCCCAGACCGACTACAATTTCCGTGGAATCTCGCAAACTGACCGCAAGCCCGGCATCGGCGGCGGCGCCGAGCTGCAGGTCTACAACAACCTGTTCTATGTCGGCGTCTACGGCGCCAGCGTCGACCTCGCCACGCGGCCCGATGCCGAGATCGATTTCTACGGCGGCATCCGGCCGAAATTCGGCGATCTCGCCTTCGATTTCGGCGTGATGCAGTACTATTACCCCAGCGAGAAGCAGCTCATCGACGCCACCGGCGTGTTCTGGACCCCGAAGAACACCGACTTCACCGAAGTCTACGGCAAGGTCTCCTATACCTTCGCGGAGAGCCTGACGCTTGGCGCCAATGCCTATTACGCCTGGGACTGGCTTGGCACCGGCGCGAGCGGCACCTATGCCTCGGTGACCGCCAAGTACAACCTGCCTTTCCTCGAAGGCCTCTCGGTCTCCGGCGAGCTCGGACATTACTGGCTCGGCACCACCAATCTCGCGATCTGGTCGACGGTGCCGGCAACCAACCTGCCGGACTACACCTACTGGAATGCCGGCGTGTCCTATAACTGGAAGAACCTCACCGCCGATCTCCGCTATCACGACACCACCCTGTCGAAGACGGAGTGCTTCCTGCTGACCGCCGATCCACGCGGCATCTCCACGGCCAGCGGGCGGTCCAAGTGGTGCGGCGCGGCCGTGGTCGCCACGCTTTCCTTCGACATCACCGCGAGCAGCGTCGGCATCTTCGCGCCGAAGTGAGGCTCCTGCCCTTCGCAGACGGAAAAGGCCGCCCAAGGACGGCCTTTTCTTTTGGGACGATGCCAGCGGTCAGACGATCTCGGAGACCAGCTTGGCGATCAGGCTGTTGGAGAGGATGACCGGCAGGCCGGCTTCCGCCGCCTCGCGGCGATGCCGCTCGACGAAGCCCATGCAGTCCATCAGCAGGATCTCGGCTCCGCGCCCGGCAAGATCGCGGGCCGCGTCCGCGACCGAAGCCCCACCACCGCCATAGGGCGAGGCAGCCGCATAGAGCGGCGCTCGGCCAAGCGGCGCCCATTTCCCGGCCTCGGACGCGATCTGCTCGACCAGCGGCACGATGATGCCGAGCTGTGCGCCCTGCACCAGCGCCGCCACGGTCGGCGGCAGGATGCGATCGGGCTCGACCAATCGCGCCGTCTCCGTCCGCAAGTTCGCGAAATGCCCGGTGCAGAGCATCAGGATCGTCGTGCAGCCCTCGGCCTCCAGTATCGTGAGCTTGGCTTGCGCCGCCGCCTCGGTACGGGCGCGGTCGATCACGACCGCGCTGCCGTCGAGCAGTTTTGTGATCAGCACGGGCTTGCCGGCCTCAGCCGCGAAACCGCGCTCGATCTCGGCGCGGCTCAGGCCATCCAGCACCCCGGCATGGCGGCGCGGCAGACGCGTGTCCAGCACGTCGTCGAGGATCGGCGTGATGTCGGCGCGCGGCGCCTGGCCGATGGTCAGCGTGCCCAGCTTGCTCATGGCGGTCCCTCTTCCGAAATGAAAAGGCCCCGGGACACGCGCCCGGGGCCTGTCTCGTTCAGCGCTTCCAGAAATTCTTCGAGACGGAGTCGAAGAAGGAGAAGATCGCATCGCCGGCGATGACGCCCGCAGCGAAGACCTCCATGTCGCCCTCGCCGCTCGCACCGCGCAGCTTCTCCCAGACGATCCGGCAGAGGATACCGGCCAGAACGGCCCAGCCCGCCATCGGGAAGTTGATCAGCAGGCCGGTGGCGAAGAGCACGCCGATCTGCCGCTTCGGCCCGCCGATAAACTGCAGGATCGCGCCGGGGATCGCCCAGAGGAAGAGCTGCCACGCCACGCCCGGCGCGACGCCGGCCTTGATTGTCGCGGCATAGACCTTGTTCACGGGGGCGACGAGGTTCTGGTCGAAGAAGGACTGGTAGGAGACCAGCACCACCGCGCCCGCGACGACGAAAGCGAACATCGCGGCGAAAAGCTGCTGGCGGCGGCCCTCGAGTTCGAAGGCCGGGTCGGCCCCGTTGCCGCGCAGCAGGTAGCCGGCCTTCAGGTCGTAACCCATATCGGCAAAGGCCGGGCCGGTCGCGGCCGAGAAGCCAACAAGCAGCGCCAGGGCCGGCATCGGGAAGCCGATGAGCATGCCGATGATCAGCGTGATCAACGCCACCGCGAAGGCCGGGAACCAGCCGGAATGCATCGCGGCGAGGCCAACGATCAATTCATGCACATAGGCCGCGAAGGCGGCGTAGAGCACGAACAGGATCAGCATGCCCATGGACATGTCGCTCATCAACCCGCCGACCACGGCGATGAACACCGCGATCGCGAGATAGCCGACCGTGCCGAGCCCGAGCGCCCGCTTCACCTCGGCATCCGAGACGCCCGCGGTTGCTTCGCCCGCCTTGGCCTCGCTGCGGCGGAACAGCAGCATCGCCACCTGGAGCAGCGCGACGAGGCCGGCGCCGATCATGAAGCCGTGCGGGATATAGGCAGCCATCAGGTCGCCCTTGGGGATAAGGGTCTCGAAGGTCGGTCCGCTGAAGAGCTGGCCGGAATAGCCGCGCAGCAGGAGGCCGATACCAAACATCGCGAGCGCCCAGATATTGCCGATGAAGGCGACGCCGAAGGCCGACATCGGAATGCCGGAGACGGCGGTCGAGCCGGCGAAGCCGATCCAGGCCAGCGGAATCTTGACGAAGGAGGCGGCGATGCCGGTGCCGAAGCCGATGCCCATCAGCACCGCCTTGCGGCCGCCTTCGTCGCCGGCCTTGATCGCCTCGGCGGCGGCGACGCCCGGAGGCCAGGCGCCCGTCGCCGGGAAGACGCGGGAATCGAACATCCGGTAGAGCAGATAGGCATCGAGCAGCATCGCGAAGAAGGCGCCGGCCAGCATCGGCAGCACCAGGTCCGGCCGGCCGAGCAGCCAGGGAATTCCGACCGGCAGGAGCAGGCTGTTCGCCGCGCCGAACGTGGCCGAGGAGATCGCACTCTGGGCCAGGTTCTGGACATGGATCGAACGGTAGCGGGCGAAGATCGCGAGCGGCACGCGCGCCAGCGCCATGGCGGCGAGCGCGCCGATCAGCGAGGTGTTGGCGGTGATGCCGAGCGACACCAGAAGCTGCATGCCGATGATCGCGCCGAAGACGCAGAGCACGGCGATGAGCAGCAGCGTCGCCGGCTCGAACAGGCTGGGGTGCCGCCGAGGCACCCCCTTCGTTGGATTGGTCATGCCTCAGTCCCCTTATTGGCCCCTGTCGGGCGTGTGCGTTGTGATCCCTGTCGCTCAGGCAACCAGGATGCCGGCCTTGGCCTCGCCGACATCCTGCGTGGCATGCGTGCCCTGCACGCCGTAATCGCGCTTGGCGGCATCCGGAGAAACCAGCCCGAGCGCGATGTCGCGGGCGATCGCCTCGCGCGAGCGCTCGGAGGCCGGGCCGTAGCCGGCGCCACCGGCGAGCACGAGCTCGACGATCTCGTGCGGCTGCGTGACCTGGACGAGCTCGCCGGTGCCGACGTCCCTGAGGACATGGCCCTGCTCGTCGATGACCCGGCCGGAGGCACCACCGCCGGCCTTGCCGCCGAACAGGCCCGGGATCGGGTTGTTGACCCCTTCCGGATAGAGCGAGACCAGCGTCGGCAGCCCGTCATCCGAGAGCTTGCGCAGCCGCACGCGCTGGCCGAGGCCGCCGCGATGCTGGCCGGCGCCGCCGGAATCGGTGAGGTAGGTCTTCTCGACCACCAGCACCGGCACCCGCGATTCGAAGGTCTCGATCGAGGTGTTCGCCGCCGAGGTCGGATAGAGCAGACCCGACTTGCCGTCGCCTTGGGCCGAGCCGCCCTGACCGCCGCCACAGAAGAGCATGTCCGAATAGGTGTCGCCGATTGCGTCGCGGCCATAGACGCTCGCCGCCACCGGCAGGCCGGTGAAGGCCTGAACCTGCTTCGGCGCTGCTTCCGACAACGCGCGGAAGATGTTCGGCGCGAGATACCAGCCCGTCCGCGTCCGCAGATTCACCGCCAGCGGCTTGTCGCAGTTCAGAATCGAGCCCTTCGGGGCCTCGACCGAGAAGGCGCGGTAACAGCCCGCATTGCCGCGCACTGACGGCGTCAACATGCATTTCAGCGGGTAGGTCGCATGCGCCATCGTGTAGTTGAGCGTGCAGTTCAACCCGCCCTGCGGGAGCTGCGGCGGGGCTCCGGCGAAGTCGAGATGGATCGTGTCGTCCTTGACCGTCAGCGCCAGCGGATAGGTCATCGGCGTGCCCAGCGGGTTGTTCGAGACCGTGCCGTGATAGGTGCCATCAGGCAGCGCGCGGATCGCCTCGCGCATCGCCTTCTCCGAGCGGCTCTGCACGACATGGGCGAGCGCCCGGAGGTCCTGCATGCCGTAGTCGGTGAGGAAGGACTGCAACCGCTCGGCACCGATCGCATTGGCCGCGACGAAGGAGTGGAGATCGCCGAGCACCTGCTCGGAATTGCGCACGTTCTCACCGAGCAGGCGCACCAGCGTCTCGTTGATCCGGCCGGCCTCGTAGAGCTTCATCGGCGGGATCTGGAAGCCCTCCTCGTAGATCTCGCGAGCCCGGAGCGAATCCTTGGTGCCGCCAATATCCGAGACATGGCCGACCGTACCCATCAGCCCGACGACGCGGTCGCCGAGGTAGACCGGCGTGACGATCGCGATGTCGAAGAGATGGCCGGCGCAGAGCCAGGGATCGTTGGTGATCAGCACGTCGCCGGGCTTCAGCGTCTCGGCCGGATAGCGCTCCAGCAGCGCCTTGACCGCACGCGGCAGCGTCAGGTTGAACACCGGCATCGCGCGAGGCGAATGCGCCAGCGTTTCGCCTTCGGGGTCGAGCAGTTCGCAGGCGAAGTCCTGCGCTTCCGAGATCACCAGCGAGAAGGCGGTGCGGCAGACCGTCAGCCACATCTCCTCGACGACGTTGATCATCCGGCTCCACATGATCTCCAGCGAGATCGGATCAGCCTCGATCCGGCGCGCGGCCTCGGCCAGAGGCATGTCGGCGGTGATGGTGGTCTCGGCCGCACTGGCCTGGCCGACATGGATGATCAGGTTCAGAACATCGTCGATGGCGACGCTGTCTCCGGGCGGCACGATCGTGGTCGCCTCGCGCTCCTCGATGATCGCCGGGCCCTTGACGGTGTCGCCGGAGCGCAGGGCATAGCGGTCATAAACCGTGGCCTCGCTCCAGCCGCCCTCGAACCAGGCCTTGCGCGTGCCCTTGATCTTGGCCGCTGCATCGCCACCGCCGGCCGCGCCGGAGAGCGAGAGGGTCGGAACCGGCCCCGCGCAGCGAACACGGAAATTGATCGCCTCCAGCCGCGCGCCCTCATAGACCGAGGTGTAGCGGGCGGAATAGGCCTTGCTGAAGGCGGCGCGGATCGCTTCGAGGCTCGCCGCATCGATGGTCCCGGCCGGCAGCGGCACGGAGATGTCGTGCATCTGGCCGACGAGGCGCATATCGGCCGTACGCTCGACCGTGACGTCGGCGGGCTTCACCCCGGCCTCGATCAGGTGCTTGCGCCCTTCCGCCTCGAGCTGGCCGAGCATGGCGTTGACGGCAGCCGCATCGAAGCCCTCGGAGAATTCGACCGGCAGCGAACGCACCATGTCGAAGGAAAGCGGCGCAGCGAGGAAGCCGAGCGCGGAAGCCGCGCCCGAGGCCGGCGGGATGATGACCTGCTTGACGCCGAGCACGCGGGCGACATCGACGGCATGCGCCGGACCGGCGCCGCCGAAGCCGACCATGGCGTAATGGCGCGGGTCCTTGCCCTTCTCGACGAGATGGACGCGGGCGGCGGCGCCCATGCTTTCGACCACGACCTTGTGGATGCCCCAGGCCGCTTCCTCGATCGAGAGGCCGAGCGGCGCAGCAACGGTTGAGACGGCCTTGCGGGCCGCCTCCAGGTCGAGCGCCATGCGCCCGCCCAGGAAGAAGCCGGGATCGTAATAGCCGAGTACGAGATTGGCGTCGGTCACGGTCGGCTTCACGCCGCCCATGCCGTAGCAGGCCGGGCCGGGATCGGAGCCGGCCGAATGCGGGCCAACCTTGAGCAGGCCGACCTCGTCGATCGCGGCGATCGAGCCGCCGCCGGCGCCGATCTCGATCATGTCGATGACGGGCGCCTTGATCGGCAATCCGGAGCCCTTGGCGAAGCGGTTGACGCGGCCGGCTTCGAGCATCGGCGCGATCTCGGCGCGGCCGTCCTCGATCATGCAGGCCTTGGCGGTGGTGCCGCCCATGTCGAATGAGATCACGTCCTTGTGGCCGGCGAGCTCGCCGAACAGCGCCGTGGCGAGGCCGCCGCCGGCCGGGCCGCTCTCGAGCAGGCGGATCGGGAAGGTGCGCGCCGTCTCAGGCGAAACGAGGCCACCGGCCGAATGCATCAGCGTCAGCGATCCCGTGAAGGAGCGGGCCGCAAGCTCACGCTCCAGGCGCTGGAGATAGCGGCGCATCAACGGCTGGACATAGGCATTCGCCGCCGTGGTGACGAAGCGCTGGTATTCCCAGATCTCGGCAACGACCTCGCTCGACAGCGAAACGGTCAGCTCCGGACAGGTCTCGCGGATGATGCGGCCGGCTTCCTGCTCATACGCGGGGTTGCGGTAGCTGTTGAGGAAGCAGACCGCGATCGCCTCGCAGCCGGCGGCTTCCAGCTCGCGGGCGGCCTTGCGCACGGCTTCCACGTCGAGCGCGGTGACCACATTGCCGTCGCGGTCGATGCGCTCTGCGACTTCGAGGCGATGCTCGCGCGAGACCAGCGGGTCGGGGAAGGTCAGGAACAGGTCGTAGATGTCGTAGCGCTGCTCGGTCCCCATTTCGAGGATGTCGCGGAAACCCCTGGTGGTGATGAGGCCGAGCTTCGAGCCCTTGCGCTCGATCACCGCATTGGTGACGAGCGTCGTGCCGTGGACGATATCGCCGACATCGGCCAGCGTAATCCCGGCCATCTCGGTCAGTTCACCAAGACCGATCAGCGCGGCTTCGGACGGGTCATGCGGCGTGGTCAGGCGCTTGTGCAGCCGGACCGAACGCTCCTGCGAGTCGTAGAGGATGAAATCGGTGAAGGTGCCGCCGATGTCGAAGCCGATACGCCAACGATTGCTCATGGAGCGGTCTCCGCGATTGAGAGGTTCAAGGGGTGGAAACGCTTGTCATGGGTCAGGGCCGCGATCCCGGCGGCGCCCTCCCCGAGCGAACGGATGATGGCGATGCGCTCGGCCGGCTCGACCGTGGCGGCCGGGAAGGACAGGCAGAGCGCGACCTCGTCGCCGGTTGCGGGATCGCCGACAGCGACCGAGAGCGCGCGCACGCCGCGCACAGCTTCGTCGCGGGATTCGGCGAAACCCTCGTCGCGAACGCGCGCCAGGCGAGCTAGCAGGTCGTCCATGTCGCGCGGCGCCGTCTCGGACGGCGCGCTGAAACCCGCCGGATAAAGCGCACGAACCTCGTCATCCGGCAGACGCGCGAGCAGGGCGCGGCCGGTGCTAGAGGCAAACGCCGGAATGCGGTCGCCGATCGAGGTGACGACCCTGAGCGCATGGCGGCCGGGATGGGCGGTGACCGCGACGATATCGGTGCCACGACGGACACTGACATAGCCGGTATGGCCGATCCGGTCGGAGATGTTGCCGACCACCGCGTCGGCACGGTCGATCAGCGAAGCGGCGAAGCGATAGAGATGGCCGACCTGATTGAGCAGCAGCGAGGGCCGGTAGCGCTTGCTCTCGCCGACCGTCTCCAGCAGCCCTTCGTCGCGCATCGCCCGCAGCAGACGCGAGGCATTGCTCTTCGGCATGCCCAACAAAGTGACGAGGTCTGTCACCGTCACGTCATGGCGTGTGCTGGAAAAACAGCGAAGCACATCCACGGCCGATGACAGGATGGACATCGCGGCTTCACCTTCAAAGTTCCATTAAATGGAACTTGAGTTCCAATAGGAGGAAAAATACGCGAGTTAAGGAAGATGTCAATCCTGTGACCGCGTTTTCGCTTCCGCTCGGGAACCCGGCAGGCGCCTCGACGCCGGTCCGGCTTGGCTGTATCCCGGCCTCCTTGCCGCCTCGGGCCTCGCCTGCCTGCGGTCATGGAGATCACCGGATGAGCGACAGCCTGCTGTATCTTTCGCGCGACGATGTCCGGGCGCTGGCGATCTCGCCCGACGAGGCGCGCGAGGCCGTGCTGCAGGGCTTTCGCGACCATGCCGCGGGCTTAAACCGGAGCATTCCGAAGACGGCGCTGACGCTCGGGCCGGGCCATGGCTTCCAGGCGATGACGGCCGCCTCCTCCGCCCAGCAGATCGCCACGGTGAAATGGGTGGCGATGGCGCCGGTCGCGGCGGGCTCAGCCCTGCCCGCCGTCAGCGCGCTGATCTGCGTGAACGACTACGCGACGGGCATGCCGCGCGCGATCCTCGACGGCGACGAGATCACCCTGATCCGCACCGCGGCGATCACAGCCGCCGCGGCCTCCCGTCTGGCGCCGCCCGCGCCGCGCACCATCGGCTTCGTCGGCTGCGGATTGCAGGCCCATGCCCATCTCGCCGCCTTCCGCGCGCTCTATCCGGGCCTGACGACGGCACTGGCCATGAGCCGCAGCCGCGCCTCGGCCGAGCGGCTCGCGGAAGCCGCGCGCTCGACCGGCCTTGCCGCACAGGTGCTTGATGATGCCGACGCCCTGCTGGCGCAGAGCGATATCGTCATCTCGATGGTACCGGGAGGCCCTGGCATGGCGCCCTTCCTCGACGCGCGGCGCCTGAAGCCCGTCGCCTTCGCCGCGGCGGTCGATACCGGCCGGAGCTGGTTGCCGGAGACCCTGCCTGCCTTCGACGTGCTCGCCACCGACAGCCTCGAACAGTCGCGCGCGCCTTATGACGCCGCCGGCAATCCGGTCACGACCGTCGCCTTCGGCCATGACATGTCGGAGCTCGCGGGAGCCCCGCACCCGACAGCACCGGCCGGCCGCTCCTTCTTCTGCTTCCGCGGCGTGGCGCTGGCCGATCTCGCGCTCGCCCATCTCGCCGTCGAAAAAGCCCGCGCACAGGGGCTCGGCACCACCCTGCCACGCTGATCCCGCCTAACTTCACCGGACGAAGCCATGACCCAGCGCCTTCGCGATTTCGGCCTCACCTGCGGCATCCTGCAGACCGGCCCGCTCAACGCGATCACCGACGTGCCCGGCATCAAGCTTGGTCACTTCACCCTGAACGAGGGCGATCTCCGCACCGGCTTCACGGCGCTGCTGCCGCATGACGGCAACCTGTTCCGCCGCAAGCTCCGCGCCGCGGTCGATGTCATCAACGGTTTCGGCAAGAGCGCCGGGCTGATGCAGCTCGCCGAGCTCGGCCAGATCGAGACGCCGCTTCTGCTGGGCAATACGCTCTCCGTCGGCACCGGCTTCGACGCGCTGGTAACCCGTGCACTCGCGGCCAATCCCGACATCGGTCGCGAGACCGGCACGGTCAATCCAGTCGTGCTCGAATGCAATGACGGCTATCTCTCCGATATCCGCGCCCGCGCGCTGACCGAAGCCCACGCCTTCGCTGCGCTCGATGCCGCCGCTTCCGGCCCCGTTGCCGAAGGCGCGGTCGGCGCCGGCACCGGCATGAGCGCCTTCGGCTTCAAGGGCGGCATCGGCACGGCCTCGCGCCGCTTCACGCTCGACGGCGCCGAGCACATGCTAGGTGTGCTCGCGCTCGCCAATTTCGGCAATGCCGGCGATCTCGTCCTGCCCGATGGCCGCCGCCCCGCTCCGCCCAAGGCGAAGCCCCAAAGCGAGCGCGGCTCGGTCATCCTCATCATCGCCACCGACGTCCCGCTGGAATCGCGGCAGCTGCACCGGATCGCGAGGCGTGGCGGCGCCGGTCTCGCCCGGCTCGGTGCCTTCTGGGGCAATGGCAGCGGCGACATCGCCGTCGCCTTCACCACGGCGGATCCGATCGACCACGATCAGCCTGATGATCTCGTGCTACTGCGCGCCCTCAACGAGAACCGCATCGACACGCTCTTCCGCGCCGCTGCCGAGGCGACGCAGGAGGCCGTGCTCAACGCGATGGTCGCCGCGCCCGCCACGACCGGGCGCGACGGACATCACCGCCCATCGCTGGGGGATTGGCTCCGGGCGAACGCGGGCTGAAAAGGAAACGCATCGTCATGCTCGCCCTTGTGGCGAGCATCCACGTCTTGAAGATCGCACGGCATCGGTGAAGACGTGGATGGTCGGGACAAGCCCGACCCTGACGGAGTTGCCGGCAGCCTCTGTCGTTCAGGCCCATTCGCCCTTGCGGAACACCGGCACACGCCGGCCATCCGCGTGAACGCCGTCGATATCGACCTCGCCGGAGCCGATCATCCAGTCGATATGGATCAGGCTCTTGTTGCCGCCCTGCGTCGCGATCTGCTCCGGCGTCAGGTTCGCGCCGTCGACGAAGCATTTCGAATAGCACTGTCCGAGCGCGATATGGCAGGACGCGTTCTCGTCGAAGAGCGTGTTGTAGAACAGGATGCCGCTCTTCGAGATCGGCGATGAGTTCGGCACCAGCGCGACTTCGCCGAGCCGGCGGGCGCCCTCGTCGGTATCCAGCACCTTGTTCAGCACGGCTTCACCGCGCGAGGCCTTGGCCTCGACGATCCGCCCGCCCTCGAAGCGCACGCGGATCTCGTCGATCAGCGAGCCCTGATAGGAAAGCGGCTTGGTGCTGGAGACATGGCCTTCGACCTGGCGCGCATGCGGCGTGGTGAAGACCTCTTCGGTCGGAATGTTCGGGTTGCAGACGATACCGTTCTTGGCCGGCGAGGCGCCGCCCTGCCAATCATGGCCATCGGCAAGTCCGACCGTCAGATCGGTTCCCGGCCCGGTAAAATGCAGCGAGGCGAAGCGCTGGCCGTTCAGCCAGTCGCGCCGTGCCCGCAGCGCCGCATTATGCGCAGACCAGGCCGCGACCGGATCGGCTTGGTCGATCCGCGAGGCCGAGAAGATCGCCTCCGCCAGCTTGCCGACCGCGACCTCCTCGGCATCGTCCGGAAAGACCTGCTTCGCCCAGGCCGCGCTCGGATAGGCCAGGATGTTCCAGTTGATGTCGAAGCCGGCGATCTTCTCCAGCGCCGGTTGGTAGGCCAGCGAATTGGCCTTGCTGGCGCGGCCGACCTTGGCCGGGTCCTCGTTCGCCAGCAGCATCGGGTTGTCGCCGACGATGGCGAGCCGCGCGGTATTGGCGGAAAAGGCCTCGGCGACGCCCTTGTAGAGCCAGGCCGGCGCCTTGTCGAAGCTCGCATCCGGCGCAAAGCGATAGCGCGCCAGTGTCACCTCCTCGTCGGCCAGCATCGGCGTCACGATGCCGGCGCCGGCCTTGTAGGCATGCGCGGCGATCAGCCGGACCAGCGGCAGTGCCGCGACCGGCGCGGTCAGGAACAGGTCCTGTCCCGGCTGGAGATTGAGGCCGACGCGGATGGCAACCTCGGCCAGCTTGTCGAGCTTGGCGGGATCGATGGCTTGCGGGCGCTGGTGAACAGTCATGGCACTCGACCTGTCGGATTCGGGATAGCGGCCATTGCTGGCCCAAATCGCCGCTGGGTCAACCACCGCGACGGCAAGTCTGCCACCCGCTGACCGGGCGGCGACGCGTTAGCCCTCGGTGCCATCCACCTTGCTCATCCGCCTGAGCTTGCTCGCCCGCTGCAGATGGCTGCGCATCAGCGCCGAGGCGACCTCGTTCTCGCCCGCCTCCAGATGGTCGAGCATGGCCATATGCTCGGCGCAGTTCACCCGCACGCGCTCCATGCCCTGGTCCCAGTCATAGTTCGACAGGCGCCGGAGCTGGTTCTGGCGCCGCATCGCCGAATGGAAGAAGCGGTTGCCGGTGGCAGCGGCCAGCCCCTCGTGGAAATCGGCATTCATCTCGTAGAAGGCGATGCTCGACGATTCCCGCCAGGGCCGCTCCAGCGACTCGATATGCCGCGTCCGCATCTCGGCGATCCAGCCGGGATCGAGCTGGAAGCCTGGTTCGAGCATCGCCATCGGCTCGATCAGCAGGCGGAAGCGGTAGCTCTCGTCGCGCAAGCGCTGGTCGCGCGGCTCGTGCAGGAAGCGCCAGCCATAGCCCGGCTTGCGCTCGACCATGTCGAGATCGGCGAGGCGCGCCAGCAGCTTCTGCGCCTCGGGCCGGCCGAGCTCGTAGCGCCGCATCACCTCCAGCTCCGAGACCTCGTCCGGCAGCAGGCCGTTCTCGCGCTCGCGCGCCAGCCTCACCATGGCGAGGTCCAGCGTCTCCGGCGGGCGGGCGCTGTCGCTCGCCGCCGGAAGCTGGATGATCTCGATGCCCTTGTTGAGATGCCGGCGCACCACCCCTTGCTCGGCCAGATGATCCAACGCGGCACGCACGGGCGTGCGTGACACCCCGAGCCGCTTCGCCGTCGCATTCTCGTTGAGCCAGGCACCGGCCGCCAGTGCGTCGTCGCGCACGAGCTGCAGGATGCGTTCGGCGATCTCCTGTTGCAGCCGGGTCGGCGCCGCCATCGGGAAAGGCCCTTGATTGTTTTAGTTGATGATGAAATACACTACAGCACGATCTCCTGTCAGCATACCGGAAAGATATGCGCCATGGTCCAGCCCTGCCCCTTCGTCGATGTATCCGGCACCCCTTATGAGCGTGGCCGCCAGCACGGCGCGGCCGTGCCGCAGCGCGTCAAGCGCTCGATCGAGCTCTATGGCGGCCAGCTCGGCGAGCTCGGCTACGACGCCAAGGCCAAGTCGGCACTGATCGCCGAATTCGCGAAGGAGATCGAGGCTTTCGGCGCGCATTACATCGAGGAGATGCGCGGCATCGCCGACGGCGCCGGCGTCGCACTCGAAGACATCGTCATGGTCAATGCCCGCACCGAGGTCATCGCCAAGGCACGCCTCGTCAAGAACAAGCCGATCGAGGCCCAGGAGGAGCTCGACGACGGCTGCACCGGCGCGATCATCCTGCCGGAGCGCAGCGCCTCGGGCGAACTGATCCACGGCCAGAACTGGGACTGGAAGGCCGAATGCGCGGAGACCGCGATCGTGCTGCGCGTGCGCCGCACCGACGGCCCTGATTTCCTGACCTTCGTCGAGGCCGGCGGCCTCGCCCGCTGCGGCATGAACGCGGCCGGCATCTCGATCACCGCCAATTATCTCGAGTCCGAGCGTGACTTCACGCAGGCCGGCGTGCCGCTCGCCCTGATCCGCCGCAAGGTGCTGGAGCAGGAGCATCTCGCCTTCGCGATCAAGGCCGTGGCGACGACGCCGAAGGCCTGCTCGAACAACATGATGCTCTCGACCGTGAAGGGTTTTGGCATCGACTTCGAATGCGCCCCGGACGAGGCCTTCCCGCTCTATCCGCAGGACGGCATGATCGTGCATGCCAACCACTGGGTCGGGCAGATTGCGCTGACCAAGATCAAGGACACCGGCATCCCGCGCGTGCCGGAGAGCTTCTATCGCGACTGGCGCGTCCGCAAGCTGCTCGACGAGGCCGGCCGCAAGCTGACCGTCGACGATCTCAAGCAGGCTTTCTTCGACGATTTCCTCTCGCCCTATTCGGTCTGCCGCCCGGCCCGCCCGAACGAGCAGGGCAACCTCTCGGCCACGGTCGCCATGGTGATCATGCAGCCGGCCAAGGGGATCATGGAGGTTGCGCCGCTGCCGGCCCAGAACCGCGTTTTCACCCGCTACAGCCTGACCGAGGAGCCCGTGCTGCTCGCCGAAGCGGCCGAATAATCCAGTCACACCGCGTCACAACCGAAAAAACAACAGGGGAACATGATGCGCCGAACCACCAAGACCGCCCTCGCCGCCGCGCTGCTGTGCGGCGGCCTCGTCCCGGCCGCCGGGGCGAGCACGCTCAAGATCCAGCTGCGCGCCGACATCCGCTCGATCAATCCGGGCGTCAACCGCGACGCCAATACCGACGGCGTCGTCGTTCAGATCGTCGAGGGCCTCGTCGCCTATGGCGAAGACGCCCTGCCGAAGCCGCTGCTGGCCGAGAAGATCGACATCTCCCCGGACGGCAAGAGCTACACCTTTACGCTCCGCCAGGGCGTGAAGTTCCATAACGGCGCCCCGCTGACCGCGGCCGACGTCATGTGGAGCTGGACCCGCTACATGGACCCGAAGACCGACTGGCGCTGCCTCTCGGAATTCGACGGCCGCGGCCAGGTCAAGGTCGAGAAGATCTCGGCACCGAACGACAAGACCGTCGTCTTCGACCTGGACAAGCCGAGCGCGCTCTTCCTCTCGGCGCTCGCTCGCACCGATTGCGCCATGACCGGCATCCTCCACAAGGACTCGGTCAAGGCCGACGGCTCCTTCGACAAGCCGATCGGCACCGGCCCGTTCAAGTTCGCGGAATGGAAGCGCGGCGAGTACATCAAGCTGGATCGCTTCGCCGACTACGCCTCGCTGCCCGGCAAGGTCGACGGCCTGACCGGCGCCAAGAGGCCGCTGGTTGACGAGGTCCGCTTCCTCGTCATTCCCGACAACGCGACCGCCAAGGCCGCCCTGCTCAAGGGCGATATCGATATCGTCCCGGATATCGCCAATACCGACATCGCCGAGCTCAAGAAGAACGATAAGGTCAAGACCTCGGTCGTCACCAGCATGGGTCTCGTCGGCCTGATCATCCAGACCCGCGACCCGCTGCTGCAGAACGTCAAGCTGCGCCAGGCGATGGCCGCGGCGATCGACTCCAAGGAGCTGGTCGGCGCCGTCACCGACGGCATCGGCTCGCCCAACAATTCGATCGTTCCGGCGCTCTCCGCCTATTACGGCCCGGTCCAGAAGCAGGGCTGGAAACACGACCCCGCCACAGCCAAGAAGCTCCTCGCGGAGGCCGGCTACAAAGGCGAGAAGATCGTGATGCTCGCCAACAAGCGCTACCCCGAAAGCTTCGACGCCGCCGTCGTCGCCCAGCAGATGCTGCAGGCCGTCGGCTTCAACATCGAGATCGAGGTGCTGGAATGGGCGACGCAGCTCGACCGCTACAGCAAGGGCAATTACACGATCCAGGCCTTCCCCTATTCCGGCCGCATGGACCCTGCTCTCAGCTACGAGTCGATGACCGGCCCGAAGGACAAGCAGCCGCGCAAGCTCTGGGACAATCCGGAGGTGCAGGCCCTGCTCGATAAGTCCATGGTCGTGAACGACAAGGCCGAGCGCCAGAAGATCTTCGACGAACTGCACAAGCGCTTCATCGCCGAGGTGCCGATGGTGATGCTCTATAACGGCATCGTCGGCGGTGCCATGGGCGCCAAGACCAAGGGCTATGTCTCGACGCTGAGCTCGCTGCCCCGCGCCTGGGAAGTCAGCACCGGCCCGTAAGGCCACCACCTCGCCTTTCGCGACCTCCGACAGCGCGGCATGCCCCATGGGGCATGCCCGGACGACAAGACAACGAGGGAACGGGAATGATCCGCTTTTCGGCCTCTGTGCTGACGCTCGCGCTTCTTGCCGGCGCGGCGCAGGCTCAGACCATCAATGTCGCGCTCAATGCCGACATCCGTTCAACCAATCCGGGCGTCAACCGCGACGACAATACCGATGCCGTGGTGCTGCACATGGTCGAGGGCCTTGTCGGCTACCGCGAGAACGGCGCCGTCGCGCCCCTCCTCGCCGAGAAGATCGACGTTTCGCCGGACGGACTGACCTACACCTTCCACCTGCGCAAGGGCGTGAAGTTCCATAACGGCGCCGAGATGAGCTCGGCCGACGTGCTGTGGAGCTGGAACCGCTACATGGACGCGAAGACCGACTGGCGCTGCAAACCGGAATTCGACGGGCGCATCGGCCTCAAGGTCACGGAAGCCACCGCTCCCGACGCCGCGACCTTCGTGATGAAGCTGGAAAAGCCGAGCGCGCTCTTCCTGGACACCATGGCCCGCACCGACTGCGCCATGGTCGCGATCTTGCACAAGGACTCCGTCAAGGCCGACGGGAGCTGGGACAAGCCGGTCGGCACCGGTCCCTTCCAGCTCGCCGACTGGCGCCGCGGCGAATTCGTCCTGCTCAAGCGCTTCGACGCCTATGCCTCCCCGACCGGCGACAAGCGCGACGGCTATGTCGGCTCGAAGCGCCCGCTCACGGCCGAGGTCAAGTTCCTCGCCATTGCCGATGGCGCGACCGTCAAGGCCGGCCTGATGTCAGGTGCGCTCGACGTCGCCGACGTGCCAGACGAAGACGTGCCTGAAATGAAGAAGAGCGGCCTGCAGGTGCTGACGGCGCCAAGCGCCACCAAGCACGGTATCCTGCTCCAGAGCCGCGACCCGCTGCTCAGCGACGTCCGTATGCGCCAGGCGATCATGGCGGCGTTCGATCAGGACGAGATCGTCGGCGCCGTCTCGAACGGGCTCGGCAAGGTCAACAACTCGGCTGTCTATGTTACCTCGCCCTATTACGACGAGGTCCAGAAGAAGCGCTACACGCACGATCCCGCTCGCGTGAAGAAGCTGCTCGCCGAGGCCGGCTACAAGGGCGAGACGATCAAGCTGATCGCCAACAAGCGCTCGACCGTACCGAGCTATCCGATCGCGATCATGGCGCAGGCCATGCTGCAAGCCGCCGGCATCAAGGCCGATATCGAGATCCTGGAATGGGCGACGCAGCTCGACCGCTTCTCGAAGGGCAACTACCAGATAATGTCCTTCAGCTACTCCGCCCGCATCGACCCCGCCCAGAGCTACAACCAGTTCTCCGGCCCGAAGGACAAATTGCCCTCCAAGGTCTGGGACAATCGCGAGGCCGACGCTCTCATCGAGAAGGCGACGCTGGTCAGTGACGAGGCCGAGCGCCGCAAGATCTTCGACCAGCTCCATGTGATGATGCTGGCCGATGCGCCGCTGATCTTCCTCTACAATCAGGTCGACACGGCCGTCGTCTCGAAGCGCCTGCAGGGCTTTGCCCCGTGGGTCGCCTCCAAGCCGCGCCTCTGGGAGGTCGCCGTCGCCAAATGAGGGTGGCGGCCGTTCAGCCCGGCTCGATCGGCGCCGGGCCGACGGGCGCGCCCTTGATGATATGGGTCGCGATCAGGGCCGCCAGCCGCCCCGCATCGCGCGCCTTCAGGGCCGCCATCATCTCGAAATGCTCGCGGTCGCTCTTCTGGAGCAGTTCATGCGAGCTCCACACAGTGATCTGCGAACCGCGCCCGCGGTCGCGCAGGCCCCAGATCATCTCCTCCAGCACGGCATTGCCGCAGAAGGAGTACATGAATTGATGGAAGGCGCGGTTGATCTCGCTCTGCTCAGTCCGGCTGCCGGTCGTGACCGCAGTGGAGAACTGCGCCGCGAGCGCGTCCAGCCGTGCGATCGCAGCGTCGTCGATCTGCGCGACGATGCCTTCGGCCGTCGCCCGCTCCAGGATGATGCGCGTCGCGAGAATCTCCTCATAGGTCTTCAGGTCGACCTCGGCGACGCGATAGCCCCGGTTCGGGACATGCTCGATCGTCTTGCGCACGGCGAGCTCGTCGAGCGCGCTGCGCACGTCGAAGCGCGTCGCCTGGAAGCGCTCCTCGAGATCGATCTGGCGCAGCCACTCGCCCGGCCTGAACGCGCGCAGACGGATCGCCTGCGCGATCTCGTTGGCGAGCATGGCGCGCCGCGTGCTGGTGTTCTTGCGTTTCCGCTCGGACGTCATGGCAGGCTCTCTAAAGCATTTTCGAGCGGGTTGGACACCGGTTCGCATGAAGAACCGAAGGTCCGCGTCAGCGAACATTCGGCGAACCAACGCTCTAGCAGGATTCGCGCGACACGGAAGAAGTTGGTTGCGAAGACAACCATATCATGCAACATAATTGGCGCCAATAATTTCGCCATAGGAGAGAGCCCGTGAACGCCGTGGCAGAACAAACCGCCAAGCCCGATGCCGAGGCGGCCGCCCGCGCCAAGGCGCTCTACGAGTACGGCCCGACCTCGATCTATTCCTCGAAGCACGATCCGCGCTTCCCCTATTGCCTCTATGTCCCGCCGAGCCTGGGCCAGGGCGGCGAGAAGCCGGAGCTGATCGTCGCCATGCACGGCACCGGCCGCGGCTTCACCGGCTATCGCGACGCCTTCTCGGCCTTCGCCCGCTGGAACAACTGCATCATCCTGGCGCCGCTCTTCCCGATCGGCGTGATGGGCGACGGCTATCGCGACGGTTTCAAGTACATGCGCGAGGGCAACCTCCGTTACGACCATGTCCTGCTCGCCATCGTCGAGGAGGTCTCCGAGCGTTACGGCATCAGCTTCGATCGCTTCGGCCTGTTCGGTTATTCCGGCGGCGGCCATTTCGCCCACCGCTTCCTGATGCTGCAGCCGAGCAAACTCTGGGGCGTCTCGATCGGCGCGCCGGGCTCGGTCACCCTGCTCGACCCGAGCCGCGACTGGTGGGTCGGCACGCGCAACTTCGCCGAACTCTTCGGCCAGGAGCTCGACATTCCCGCGATGAAGCAGGTCGCGGTGCAGATGGTCGTCGGCGCCGCCGATCTGGAGACCTGGGAGATCACCCACAAGCCGGGCGGCCGCAACTGGATGCCCGACGCCAACCATGCCGGCACCAACCGGCCGGAGCGGCTGGCGAGCCTGCGCGACAATTTCGCCGAACACGGCATCACCGCCCGCTTCGACCTCGTGCCGAACACGCCCCATGACGGCGTCAAGGTCGTGCCGGTCGTCGAGGATTTCTTCGCCGGCGAGCTTCGCCGCATCCGCGCCGCCCGCAAGGCCGGCTAAGCGATCACAAGAACAACAGGGGAAACATCATGAAGCGCTTCCTTGTCTCCGCCGCTGTGCTGGCCCTTTCGGCCGGCGCCCTGCAGGCCCAGACGCTGACCGCCGTGCTCAACGCCGACATCCGCTCGACCAATCCGGGCGTGAACCGCGACGGCAACACCGATTCCGTCGTGCTGCACATGGTCGAGGGCCTTGTCGGTTATGCCGAGGACGGCTCGGTCGGCCCGCTGCTGGCCGAAAAGGTCGAGATCTCGCCGGATGGCAAGACCTACACCTTTCGCCTGCGCAAGGGCGTGAAGTTCCATAACGGCGCGACCATGACCTCGGCCGACGTGCTGTGGAGCTGGACCCGCTACATGGACCCGAAGACCGACTGGCGTTGCTTGTCAGATTTCGACGGCCGCAACGGCCTCAAGGTCGAGAAGACCTCGGCTCCCAATGCCAACACCGTCGTGATGGAGATCAACGAGCCGAACGGCCTCTTCCTCGACTCGCTCGCCCGCGCCGATTGCGGCGGCACGGCCGTGATCCACAAGGACTCGGTCAAGGCCGATGGCAGCTGGGACAAACCGATCGGCACCGGCCCCTTCATGCTCGGCGAGTGGAAGCGCGCCCAGTCGGTCCAGCTCCTTGCCTTCGACCAGTATGTCTCGCCCAAGGGCGACAAGCGCGACGGCTATATCGGCTCGAAGCGCCCGCTGGTGAAGGAAGCCCGCTTCATGGTCATCCCCGACGCGGCGACGGTGAAGGCCGGCCTCCTCGCCGGCTCGCTCGACATGGCGCTGATGCCGGAATCGGACGTGCCCGACCTCAAGAAGGCCGCGAACCTGACGCTCGCCATCGCGCCGAACCCGGTCCGGCACAGCCTGATCATCCAGACGCGCGATCCCGTCATGAAGAACCAGGCGCTGCGCCAGGCGATCGCCGCCGCGATCGATTTCCCCGAGCTCGTCGCCAACGTCACCAACGGCCTCGGCAAGCCCAACAACTCGCCGGTCTACACGACCTCCAAGTATTACGGCGACGCCGAGAAGCAGGGCTTCAAATACGACCCCGCCGCCGCCAAGGCGCTGCTGCAGAAGGCCGGCTACAAGGGCGAGAAGATCGTGATCCTCGCCAACAAGCGCTCCTCGGTGCCGAGCTTCAACACCGCCGTCATCGCCCAGGCGATGATGCAGGCGGCCGGCATCAATGCCGAGATCGAGGTCCTTGAATGGGCGACGCAGCTGGATCGCTACAACAAGGGCAATTACCAGATGCAGTCCTTCTCCTATTCGAGCCGCTTCGACCCCGCGCTCGGGTTCGAGCAGATCTCCGGCCCGAAGGACAAGCAGCCGCGCAAGATCTGGGAGGAGCCGGAGGCGCTCGCCCTGATCCAGAAGTCGATGGTGGTCACCGACACCGCTGAGCGCCAGAAGATCTTCGACGACCTGCACAAGCGCTTCATCAACGAGGTCCCGACCATCTTCACCCATAACGACCTCGATATCGTCGCCCATTCCAAGAAGGTCAGCGGCGTGACGCCCTGGGCGTCGCAGCTGCGCCTTTGGGAGGTCAGCGTCTCGAAGTGAGGCGTGTTCCGGCTTCGCCTCACGGCTGGGCCTGTTTTTGTTCCTGAGGCTTGGGAGGGCCTTTGATGTTTCGGTTTGCGCTGACGCGGATCGCGATGGCCTTGCCGACGCTGCTGATCGTTGCGGTGTCGGTGTTTGTCCTGATCCGGTTGATTCCGGGCGATCCGGCCCAGTTGATGCTGGGTGACCTGGCGACGCCCGCGAGCCTGGCCGACCTGCGCGCGCGTCTGGGTCTCGACCAGTCGCTGCCGGTGCAGTTCGGCATCTGGATCGGCAATGTCGTGAGCGGCGATTTCGGCCAGTCGATCTCGTCGCAGCAGGCGGTGCTGCCGCTGATCCTGCAGCGCTTCTGGGTCTCGGCCCAGATCGTGCTGGTCGCGGTGCTGCTGGCGAGCTGCGTCGCGGTGCCGGCCGGCGTCATCGCCGCCTGGAAGCAGGATTCCGCGCTCGACCTCAGCCTCGTCGCGACTGCGACGCTCCTGCTCTCGATCCCGACCTTCTGGCTGGGTCTCCTGCTGCTGCTGTTCTTCGGGCTCAAGCTCGAATGGCTGCCGGTGGTCGGCTATGTCTCGATCGCGGAGAACCCCTGGGCCGGCATCCTCTATCTGGTCATGCCGATCCTGACGCTGTTCCTGCACGAGATCGGCGTGATCCTGCGCATGGCGCGGGCCTCGACGCTCGAGGTGCTCCGGCTCGACTACATCACCCATGCCCGCGCCAAGGGCCTGTCGGAGGGCGCCGTGCTCTGGCGCCACGCCTTCAAGAACGCCTTCGGCCCGACCTGGACGCTGATCGGCCTCGTGCTCGGCAACCTGCTCGGCGGCATCGCGGTCGTGGAAACGGTCTTCACCATCCCCGGCCTCGGGCGCCTGCTGGTCGATGCGATCTTCGCCCGCGACTATCCGGTCATCCAGGGCTGCATGCTCTTCGTCGCCTTCACCTATGTGCTGGTGAACCTCGTCATCGACCTCTGCTACCCGGTCTTCGATCCAAGGGTGACCGCCCAATGAGCAGCGACGGCACCATGACCAGCAACAGCACCCCGAGCACCGGCGCCTCCGTGAAGAAGGCCCGCCGCATGAAGCTCCCCGCCCCCAATGCGATCGTCGGCGGCACGCTGATCGGCATCCTGCTCGTGACAGCCTGCATCGGCGCGCTCTGGACGCCCTATGATCCGCTCAAGCTCTCCTTCCGCGAGAAGCTGGCGGCGCCCAGCGCGCTGCACTGGCTCGGCACCGACGAGTTCGGCCGCGACGTGCTCTCGCGCCTGATGGCGGGCGCCGCAACCTCGGTCTGGATCTCGATCCTGACGGTGACGCTCGCCGTCATCGCGGGCACCACGATCGGCCTGTTCTCCGGCTATATGCGCGGCTGGACCGACCGCATCATCATGGCGTTCAACGATGCGCTGCTGGCCTTCCCCGGCATCCTGCTGGCGCTCGGCCTGCTCGCGGTGGTCGGCGCCAACAAATACGGCATCATCGTCGCGCTCGGCATCGCCTATACGCCGTCGGTCGCCCGCGTCGTGCGCGGCACGGTGCTCTCGCTGCGCGAGCGCGAGTTCATCGCCGCCTCGCGCGTGATGGGCAACTCCGAGGGCTTCACCATGGCCCGCCACATCCTGCCGAACTGCATCGCGCCCTTGACCGTGCTGGCGACCTCGATGTTCGGCTATGTGCTCCTGGCCGAGAGCGCGCTCTCCTTCCTCGGTCTCGGCGTGCCGCCGCCGGCCCCGACCTGGGGCAACATGCTCGCAGGCTCCCGGCCCTATATCGGCCAGGCCGTCTGGCTCGGCATCTTCCCGGGCCTGTGCATCTCGCTGACCCTGCTCGGCATCAACCTGCTCGGCGACGCCGTGCGCGACCGGCTCGACCCGCGGATGAGGGGCTCGCGATGACCAAGATAGCGCCTCTCCTCGATGTCTCCGGTCTCACGCTGAAGATCGGCGGCTCCGGCCGGACCGTGGTCAACGACGTCTCCTTCCAGGTCTATCCCGGCGAGATCGTCGGCATCGTCGGCGAATCCGGCTCAGGGAAAACGCTCGCGGCGCGCGCCGTGATGGGCTTCATCCCACCGGCGGTCCGGCTCGACGGCGGCACGATCCGCTTCGACGGGCAGGACGTCATGGCGATGAGCCCGAAGGACCTGCGCGCCATGCGCGGCTCCAAGGTCGGCATGGTCTTCCAGGAGCCGATGACCTCGCTCAACCCCTCGATGCTGATCGGGCGCCAGCTCGACGAGGGGCTGGCGCTGCACCGCAAGCTCGATGCGAGCCAGCGCCGGGCGCTGATCCTCGACATGCTCAGGAGCGTGGGCCTGCGCGATCCGGAAGGCGCGCTCACCGCCTATCCGCACCAGTTCTCCGGCGGCATGCGCCAGCGCATCATGCTGGCCTCGGTGATGTTGCTGAAGCCGGCTTTGCTGCTGGCGGACGAGCCGACCACGGCGCTCGACGCCGTCGTCCAGCGCGACGTCATGGAGCTGATGGTCGAGCTGACCCAGGCCAACGACACCGCGGTGCTGCTGATCTCGCATGATCTCGGCATGGTCGCGCGCTATTGCAGCCGCATCGTCGTGATGTGCCAGGGCGACGTGGTCGAGCAGGGCCTGAGCGACGACATCCTGGCCCGGCCGCGGCACCCCTATACCCGCAAGCTGCTCTCGGCGATGCCGCACCGACTGCCGGCGCGGCTGGTCCCGGAGGCGAAGACGCCGATCGTCGCGGTCCGCGACCTCGTCGTCGAATATCCCGGCCGGCAGGGCTTCTTCCGCAAGGAGCAGGCCAAGCGGGCGCTGCACGGCATCAGCCTCGACGTGCAGCCCGGCGAGGTCGTCGCGGTGGTCGGCGGCTCGGGCTCGGGCAAGACCACGCTCGGCCAGTCGATCGCGGGGCTGGTCAAGCCGGCCGGCGGCGAGATCCGCTTCAACGGCAAGCCGATCGCCAAGAGCGAGACGGCCTACTGGGACTACCGGCTGAACTGCCAGATGGTCTTCCAGGATCCCTACTCCTCGCTCGATCCGCGCATGACCATCGGCCAGCTCGTGGCCGAGCCGCTGCGTCTCGTCCCCGACATGAGCCCGGCCGAGCGCAAGGCGCGCGTCGCCGAGGTGCTCTCCGAGGTGGGCCTGGGCGACGGCTTCGCCGAGCGTTATCCGCACGAGCTCTCGGGCGGGCAGCGCCAGCGCATCGCGATCGCCCGCGCCATCGTGCGCCGGCCGAGCTTCGTCATCGCCGACGAGCCGGTCTCGGCGCTCGACGTCACCGTGCGCGCGCAGGTGCTCGAGCTCTTCGACGAGCTCCAGAAGAAGCACGGCTTCTCCTGCCTGTTCATCAGCCATGATCTCGGCGTGGTCGAGCAGGTCGCCGACCGCGTCATCGTCATGCAGGACGGCAAGATCGTCGAGGAAGGACCACGCGACGACATCTTCGACAACCCAAAACACCCCTACACACAGAAGCTCCTCGCAGCAGTCCCAGGACTGGAAAGCACGAGCGAGGGTGGGGTGAGGCTCTTCTGGAGACGAACCGAAAACGACAAGGCGATCGTCGGCTGAGAGGCCGAAACAAAGAGGCCCGGAACCCATCCTCGGCGGCGGCACCGCGTGATGGCTTCCGGGCCTTTCTTTCGCTCCGCCGCAGGGCGGAGCGAAGAGGTGGCTTTGTCGATCAGCGCTTGCGCTTGGCGCCGACCAGCTCGTCCCATTTGCGGAAGGCGACGACCATCTTGTCGGGCTTCAGCGGCAGCTCGATCGGGTTCTTCGCGATGAGGTCGGCATATTCGGGCCGGCCGAACTCCGCGATCACCTCCTGGCTGCGCTTCGGCGCCAGCGAGAGCGGCACGTCCTTCACTGCCGGGCCCGGATAGAGATAGCCCTCGTCATAGGAATAGGCCTGCATCTTCGGCGTCAGCACATGCGCCATGATGTCGAGCACGACGGCGAGGCGGTCGTTCGGGATGCCCTTCGGCACGCACATGAAGAAGGCGTCCGAGACCCAGTGGAAGCCCTTCAGCGTCTGGATCTTCGCTTCCTTCGGCACGATGCCGAGCGCGCGCGGGTTGATGTCCCAACCCGTGGTCGAGATGATGATGTCGCGCGAGCCGTCGCCGAACTCCTTCATCGTCGCGCCGGTGCCGGCCGGGTAGTACTCGATGTACTCGCCGATCTCCTGCAGATAGGCCCAGGTCTTGTCCCAGCCATTGACCGGGTCCTGCGGATCCTTGTCGCCGAGGATATAGGGCAGGCCCATCATGAAGGTGCGGCCCGGTCCCGAATTGGTCGGGCGCGCATACATGAACTTGTTCGGGTTGGCCTTGGCCCAGGCGAGCAATTCCTCGGCCGTGGTCGGCACCTGCTTGACGCGTGCGGGCATGTATTCGAGCAGAGGCCCGGACGGGTAGTAGTTCACCACCGTGCCGAAGCCCGCACCCTGAACCTTGTGCAGGTTGAGCGCCGCCGGCTCGTAGTTCTGCTCGATGTTCGGGAATTTCTCGGCGAAATCCGGGAAGATCTTGAGCCAGAGATTCTGCTCGAGACCGGCCGCGAGCCCGTCCGAGCCGGTCAGGACGAGGTCGAGATCGGAACGGCCGGCATCCTGCTGCGCCTTGATCTTGCTCGCCAGCTCCGGCGCCGGCGCCTTCACATAGGTGATGCGCGAGACCAGCTTGGGGTTGTTGGCGCGGTAGTCGTCGAAGGCCTGCTGCATCAGGGCCAGTGCACCGCCGACATCGATGATGTTGATGCCGACCGGCGCCGAGGGCAGCGCCGGCACGGCCGCACGCGCTCCGGTGCCACCGAGCGTCAGCGCGCCGAGCCCGCCCAGGACGGTGCGGCGATCCACGCCTTTCGAAAATTCACTCATGCTTCTCCCCTTTTCTTTGGTTGATGACGTCTTCAGGCTGCCGCCTCGGCGGCGAAGTCGCGGCGCTCGTTGCCGACGCGCACGCTGCGAACCCGGAGATCCGGCGACCATTCGATCGCGCTCTCCGGCAAGGTGATGCCGGCACCGGCCAGTGCGTCAGCGATGCAGGCCAGCGCATGGGTCGAGGCCATCGCGACCGCCTCCTGGGGCGTCGCAATCCCCCAGGCGACGACATTGCGCACGGCGTCGTCGAGCTTGAGGGCCGAGCCCGCCAGCGAGCTTCCGTTGACCTGATAGACCGATCCGTCGACCCGGAGTTCGACCGGCATCCCGGCGAAGCTGTAGCGGCCGGGCACGGCGCCGGCTGCCACCACCGCATCGGTAACGAGGATCGAGCGTTCGAAACCCTTGGCCCGGATCAGACTCTTCAGCGCCTTCGGCGGCAGATGGATGCCGTCGGCGATGAAGCCGGCCATCATGCGGTCTTCCCCAAGCTGCGCGAAAAGCGCGTTCGACAGCTTGGGCAGATCCTGCGGCAGGCCATTGCCGAGATGGGTCGAGAGTGTCACCCCGACATCGGCGGCAGCGGCGACAACGTCGAAATCGGCGGCGGAATGGCCGATGGCGACGACCTTGCCCATGCGGGCGAGTTCGCCGGCGAGCGCTATGCCGCCCTCGATCTCCGGCGCCAGCGTCACCATCAGGATCGGCCGCGACAAAAGCCCTTCGAGATGCGCGATGAGCTCGGGAGTAGCCGCCGTCATCGCCTCCGGCGGATGGCAGCCGCAATAACCGGCCGACGGGTTCAGGAACGGGCCTTCGAGATGGTAGCCCGGGCACATCAATGGCCCGAGCCGGCTGCCCTTCACCGCCGCATCGAGCGCGCGAAAGCGCTCTTCCAGCTCATGCGGATGCGCGGTGATGATGGTCGGCAGGCAAGTGGTGACGCCCGTCGCCAGCATCGCCTCCAGCGCCCGGTCGAGCTCGGCCACTGTGACCGTACCGGAGTTGAAATCCAACCCGGCAAAGCCGTTTACCTGGAGGTCGACAAGACCGGGCGTATGCATGGTCAGCTCTTCCGGTTGAGCAGGGAGGCCGCCGGCGGATCGATGAACAGCACGGTCCGCTTGTGCGTCTGCAGGATCGAGGCGGGGCTGAGATTGCTCACCGGCCCTTCCAGCGCCGCCTTCGTTGCCGCGGCCTTGCGGGTGTCGGAGACCGAGAGGACGATCAGCTCGCTCTTCAGAATCTGGCGGATGCTCATCGAGATCGCCTGCTGCGGCACCGCGTCGAAGCTCGGGAACCAGCCCTCGCCGAATTGCTGTTGCCGGCAGGCATCGTCGAGATTCACGACCAGATAGGGCTCTTCCGTGTCGAAGTCGGCCGGCGGATCGTTGAAGGCGAGATGGCAGTTCTCGCCGAAGCCCGCAAAGCAGACCGCGATGCGCTTGCCGGCGATCTGCTGGTTAAGCTGTTTCACGGCCGCCGCGGGATCGCCCTCGCCATCGACCGGAATGAAGCTCGGCGCATTCTTCAGCGGGGCCATGAAGCGCTCGCGCAGATAACGCCGGAAGCTCGCCGGATGGCTCTCGGGCAGGCCGACATATTCGTCGAGATGGAAGGCCGTGACCTTCGACCAGTCGATGCCCTCGGCCACGACGAGATGGTTCAACATCTCGAACTGGCTGGCGCCGGTCGCCACGATGATCGTCGCCGCGCCATGGCGGGCGAGCTCGTCCCGGATCGCCTGCGCGCCAAGCGCCGCCGCCTGCCGGCCGAGCTCGTCCTTGTCGGAGGCGAGATGCATCTCGATCATCGAATTTTGAACCTTTTGCGCCAGAAAATTTCCGATATTCTGGAAACGAGCTTATGAAGCTTCGTCCGAAACGCAACGATTAATTTTGAACGCAACCGTTCTGAATAGAGTCCGCCTTGTCCCTGCTGACGCTCGACGAAACCCGCCTCGCGCTTGCCCATGACCGGGACTGCGCCCGGATCTATCGGCTGATCCTGAATGGCGAAGCGCATTCGCGCGCCGATATCGGCCGCATCCTGCAGTTGCGCTCGACCAGCGTCTCGCGGGTTGTCGGCGACCTCATCGCGCGCCGCCTCGTCATCGAGGCGCTCAGTGAGGCAAGCGGTCGCGGCAGGCCGCCGGCGATCCTCGTCGCCCATACCCGCCGTATCGGCGCTTCCGTGATCTATGTCTCCAGCCAGTCGCTCTCCGGCGCGCTGGTCGACCTCAACGGCCATCTCGTCGCCGAGCGCCGACGCCCGATTGCCGGCGATGCCGACAATGCAGCGATCGCGGCGGTCATGGCCGAACTGGCCCGCGATCTCCTCGACGCGATGCCGCCGGGCATGAGCCATGCCGGCACGGCCGTCTCGCTTTCCGGACTGATCGACCTGAAGCAGGGCCAGTGGCTGTTAGCCTCGCGCTGGCCGCGCATGCGCGGGCTCGACATCGCCTCCGTGCTCGAACCCGTGGCCGGCCCCGTCACGATCTGCCGTAATCTCGACGCCGAACTGCGCGCCCGTGCCGCCCGCGAGCCCGAGGGTTTCGCAGGCGGGACGATCCTGCTGCACTGGGGCTGGGGCGTCGGCCTCGCCTATGCCGTCGACGGCGAACCCTTCGCGCCGACCGGCTCCTTCGGTGAGATCGGCCATTGGCGGCTCGCGGCGCTGCGCGGGCGCCGCTGCGGCTGCGGCAACACCGCCTGCCTCGAAACCGGCGCCGCGCTCTGGTCCCTGCTCCCGGCTCTGCGCCGGCATTGGCCCGATCTCGACCAGGACGAGGTCCGCCTGGCCCGGCAGCTCGCCGGCCTCGACCTGCTCGCCTTGCCGGAGGTCGAAATGGCGACCGAACTGCTCGCCCGCACGCTCGCCAACGCCTGCCGCATGCTCTTCCCGGCCCGCATCGCCATCAGCGGCCCCTTCTCCGCCAACCCGCAGCTCTGGGCCCGGTTCAACACCCTGTTCCGGGCGGAAGGCACCATGGAGGGCTTCGCCGTGCCCGATCTCGCCGGCGTGCCCGCCAGCCATCTCTATGAAATTCACGGCGCCGCCGCGCCTTTACTCAGCCGCGCGACCGAAGCGCTCCTGCTCGAACAGACCTGAATCAAGCGGCTCCCGATGCCGCAGCAAGGTGCCCGCCATGCCGTCGAATCCACTGGCGCCTCGAAATGTGGTACACTAGTATCCCAGTCAGATGCTCCGGATGCCGCTCACGGCATCGCAAAAGAGAGCCGAACCCAGGGAGAGATCATGATCCACCCGACACGTCGCACCGTCATGGCCGGAGCGGCCGGCCTCGCTGCGTTGAAAGCCGGCGGAGCACTGGCGCAAAGCGCCCCCGTCGCCCTCAACATCATCGATGTCGCCGGCAATCTTCAGCTGACCCAGACGGCAATCGAGAAATTCGCCAGGGACGATCCGAAGCTGATCTCGCGCCTGAATTTCTCGCGCGCGCCCTCGCCGGAACTGCCGGCCAAGCTCAAGGCCCAGCAGGCGGCCAACCGCGTCGGTATCGACCTCGTGCTGACCGGCCCCGGCGCCATGTCGGACGGCATCCAGCAGGGGCTCTGGGTCGATGTCTGGAAGTCCCACGCCAAGCACCTGCCGAAGCCGGAGGAGGTCTATCACGAGCAGGCGCTGATGATGCAACGCAATTTCGGCCGGAACGAAGGCGTCGCCGTCGTCTAGCGGCATTGGCTGTTCACGCGATGCGGGCGGGCAATGCCGCCGGCGAGCCCCTGACCTATTTCCGCAATCTGGTCGCCGATATCGCCGCCCGCAGCGAAACCGCGATGAGCCAGCGCCACGCCTTCACTGTCTGCCGGCTCGCGCTGGAAGCGCAGGCCAAGGCAGCCTGGCTGCCGGCGCGCCCACAAGCAACCTGAACGCTGTCATCCCGGGCGACCGCAGGGAGACCCGGGATCCATGCCTGAACCTCTGCCGGAAACGCTCCGGCATGGATCCCGGATCGGCGCGGCTTCGTCGCTTGTCCGGGATGACCACGGTGGAATGATTGAATGAAGATGGGGAACGTCTGACATGACACGCAAGCTCGGCATCGCCGTGATCGGGCTCGGCCCCGCTTCCCTGCCGCATTCGAAAAGCCTGCTCGACCTCGCTGGTCGCGCCGAGACGCGCTGGGCGGTCAGCCGCACGCCGGATCGCGCCAGGGCCTATGCCGCGCGGTTCCCCTTCCCGACCACGACCGATCTCGACGCCGTTCTGGCCGACCCGGCGGTCGACGCCTGCATCGTGCTGACGCCGCCGTCGAGCCATCTCGATGTCTCCGCGCTGTGCCTTGAAGCCGGCAAACATGTTCTGGCCGAGAAGCCTCTCGAGCTGACCAGCGAGCGCGGCCAGCGCCTCGTCGATACCGCCCGCCGGACCGGCAAGACCTTCGGTGTCACTCTGCAGCATCGCTTTCGTCCGGCGAGCCTGCGCTTGAAGGCTGCGCTGCAATCCGGCGAACTCGGCACGATCGAAGCCGCCTTCCTCTCCGTGCCCTGGTGGCGCCCGCAGAGCTATTACGACGAGCCCGGACGCGGCACGCTCGCCCGCGACGGCGGCGGTGTGCTGCTGACCCAGGCGATCCACTCGCTCGACCTGTTCCGTTCGCTCGTCGGCGTCTCCCGCGTTGTGGCAGCGCAAGCCCGCACCACCGCCCTTCACCGCATGGAAACCGAGGACTACGTCTCCGCCCTCCTCGAAACCGGCAACGGCGCCCCCGCCACGCTGGTGACGACCACCGCCGCCTATCCCGGCTACCCCGAACGCATCGAGATCACCGGCACCAAGGGCTTCGCCGCCCTGATCGGCGGGCGCCTGCGCCTCGCCTATCTCGACGGGCGCGAGGAGATCGTCGAGGCCGAGGGCTCGACCGGCAGCGGCGCCAACATCATGGATTTCCCGCATGACGCCCACCGCGCCGTCATCGCTGATTTCCTCGATGCGATCGAGCAGGGCCGCGACCCCATCGTCACCGGTGAGGAGGCGCTGGCCTCGCAGAGGCTCGTCGACGACATCCTGAAAGCTGCACGGCAGGGGTGACGCGATCGGTTTCTTGACTTCGAGATGATTTGGATGTGTTGCCGATAATGAAACGCCGTCATTCCGGGCTGGCCCCGGAATCCATCGTAGAGCGCGGAGCCCTATGATGGATTCCGGATCGGCGCCGCTTCGCGGCTTGTCCGGAATGACGCGTATGTTGCTATCCAAATGTCTCCGATAAACGTCGTCCTCGCCTGTGATCTCGGCGGCAGCAGCTTCCGCGCCGCGCTGATCGACGATCGCGGAACGACATTGGCCGAGCATACGGTGCCCGGCCCGGCCCTGCACGACCATCTCGACCGCTCGGAAGTCGCGGCCACGGCGTGGTGGGCGCAACTGCTGGAAGCAGCCGGCAAGCTCGCCGAACAAGCGCCGGAGCCGTTCGCAAGCGTCCAGGGCATCGCGATCTGCGGCGTCACCCGGACACAGGTCTTTCTCGGGCATGACGGGCAGGAACTACGCCCCGCCATGACCTGGAAGGATGCACGTTCCGACGGAATCGCCTCCCGCTTGCGCGAGGCGCTGGCCGATCATCCGGAAGCCCCCCGCATCAACGCCTTCCACCCGCTCGCGCGCCTCGCCTGGTTGGCCGAGAACGAGCCTGAGAACGCCCGCGCGCTCGCTTGCGTGCTTGAGCCCAAGGACTACCTGAACTTTTGCCTGACCAGCCGGCGCGCGAGCGACCCGGTCTCGCTCGCGCGATTGATTGCCTGCACCGAGAACGCCGATGGCCGCTCGGGATTTGGTGCCATTGGGCTGCCGCCGGGCGTGATCCCCACGATCCTCGAACCCACTGAGATCGTCTCCTCCGTCCGCGCCGGTCTGCCCGCACCCTTCGACAGGCTCGCCGGCGTGCCCGTCTTCTGCGGTTGCAACGATACCTGGGCGGCGGTGGCGGGGCTCGGTGCCCTTCGATCAGGCTATGCCTACAACATCTCCGGCACCACCGAAGTGCTCGGCGTGCTCGGGCCCGATCAGGCGGAGGCCGAGGGGCTGATCTCCGTCGATTGGCGCGGCCTCTGGCATCTCGGCGGCCCCAGCCAGAACGGCGCCGACACAGCCGCCTGGCTCGCCGGCCTGCTCGGCAACACCGGCCCCGTCGGCGAGACCATCGAGCGACTCCTTGCCGGTCCACGTCATCCGCAGCCGCTGCTTTTCCTGCCCTATCTGCAGGGCGAGCGCGTGCCCTATTGGGACCCGAACCTGCGCGGCGCCTTCATCGGGCTCGGCCGCCAGCATGGCCCGACCGATCTCGCCTATGCCGTGCTCGAAGGCGTCGCCTGCCAAAACCGCCTCGTGCTGGAGCGGGCGGAAGGCGCGCTCGGCAACCGCGTCAACGAGATCCGCTTCGGCGGTGGCGCCGCCGCCAATCCGGTCTGGGCGCAGGTCAAGGCCGATATCTGCGGCCGCCCGATTGCAGTCGGCACGGCCAGGGAACCCGGCCTGCTCGGCGCCGCGATCATCGCCTGGACAGGGCTTGGCCGCTTCGCCTCGCTGGAAGCCGCGCAGGGCACGCTTGTTTCGATCGCCCGCCGCTACGAGCCCGACCCGGCGCGCCGCCCGGCCTATAACGCACTCTACGCCCTCTACCGGCAGAGCGAAGCGGCGCTGGCCCCGATCTCGGCCGATCTCGTCGCGCTGGCGCAGGACACGGCCGCGTTGCCCGGCCTCGCCAACCGGGAAAGCGCGACGTAAAGGACTGATCATGCCGACGATTCGAAGCCGGACGCCGGCGCGCATATGATCGCGAAGAAGGAACGCTGAGCTTGGGCCGCATCGACCCGCGCGAACTGATCGGACGCTACGGCACGGCGCTCGCCGGCTTCGCGCTGATCCTGTTCTTCTTCATCTTCGCGCCGAACTTCGCCAGCACGATGAACATCATCAACGTGCTGAAGGATACGAGCTTCCTCGCCATCCTCGCTCTCGGCTTCGCGCTGGCCTTCACCGTGGCCGAACTCGACCTCTCCGTCGCGGAGATGGCAAGCCTCGCGGCGGTCGTCTGCGGCTGGCTGGTCCATGCGCAATATCCGCCGGCCGTCGCGGTATCGGCTGCCCTTGGCGTCGGCATCGTGCTGGGCACGCTGAATGGCTACGGCGTCACCGTGCTGCGCATCCCCTCGCTGATCATGACGCTGGGCACCGCAGCCATCGCCAAGGGCTTCGCCTTCATGATCACGCAGGGCGTCGCCTTCGTCGGGCGCTGGCCGGTCAGCTTCACCGGGCTCGCCCGCGGCTACTCCTTCGGCATTCCCAATCTCGTGCTCTGGATGGCGGGCGCGACGCTCTTCGCCTATGGCCTCGTCAAATGGACGCGGACCGGCGCACATATGGTCGCGACCGGCGAGGCGGACGAGGCGGCGCGGCTCGCCGGCATCGCCACGGCCCGGATGAAGCGCATCGGACTCTTGCTCTCCGGCGTCTTCGCCGGCCTGATGGCCATGCTGCTCGCCGCCAACCTGTCCTCGGCCGCGCCGAACATGGCGGGCGACTACCTGCTCTACGCCATCGCCGCCGTGCTGCTCGGCATGACCATGTTCGAGCCCGGCAAGCCCAACATTCCCGGCACGGTCTTTGCGGCGCTGGTACTCAAGGTGCTCGGCAACGGCTTGGTGCTGATGGGCGCGCCCTATTACATCCAGGACATCGTGCTCGGCGCGATCATCATCGGCTCGGTCGCCTTCTCGGCCAGCGCGATGAAGAAGGCGGCGTTCAAGGTTTAGGTTCAACGACAACGATCGGAATGAGGGGAGTGGGTTTCATGTTCGGTTTCAGGAAAATGCTGGTGGCCGCCGCAGCGCTCGTCGCGCTCGGCCAGTCCGCGAGCGCCTTCGAGCTCGGCGTCATCGGCTTCCAGTTCACCTCGGAGACGCATGCGCGCGTCGCCAACGCCGCGGCGGCCGCCGCCAAGGCCAAGGGCTGGAACGTCACGCTGCTGAACTCGGAAGGCGCGCTGCCCAAGCATGCCGAGCAGTTCGACGCGCTGATCGCCAAGAAGGTCGACGCGATCATCATCGCCATGGGCAAGCCGGTCGAGGCCGATGCCCAGTTCAAAGCGGCGAAGGATGCCAAGATCCCGGTCATCACCGTGCAGTCGGGCTCGAGCCCGCATGCGCTCTTCGACATCCAGACCAACGAGTACAAGGTCGGCGCCGATGCCGCGCTCTACCTGCTCGGCCAGCTCGGCTACCAGGGCAACATCGTCTCGGCCCGCTTCGACCTCAACGTCGCCTCGCGCATCCGCGGCCGCCTGCTCGACGCCGTCCTCGCCGAGAACCAGGCTGTGAAAGAACTCGGCAAGTTCTCGATGGCCCGCACCCAGAGCTGGCGCGACGATGTCCGCGCCGGCATGCAGGCGCTGCTGTTGCAGAACCAGGGCAAGATCAACGGCATCTGGGCTTCCTTCGACGGCCAGGCCTATATCATCGACGACCTGCTGCAGGCCCAGGGCGTGAAGAAGGGCCAGATCCCGCTGGTCTCGGTCGATGGCGGCAAGGAAAGCTACGAGCGCATCGCCGATCCGAACTCGACCTTCATGGCGACCGTCGCCGTGCCCTTCGACGAGATGGGCAAGCAGGCGGTCGATGCTATCCAGGCGATTGTCGTCGACAAGAAGCCGAAGGAGAGCATCACGCCCGGCCCCTATCTCTTCACGGAAGCCGTGCTGGTCGACAAGAACAACGTCCAGCAATTCCTGAAGAAGTGAGGCGTGCTTCCCGCGTCATGGTCGGGCCTGTCCCGACCATCCACGCCTTCGTCGTTCGAGGGCGGTGTTCAAGACGTGGATGCCCGCCACAAGGGCGAGCATGACGGCAGCGCCAGCCATTCGGGCCCATGACGAGCATTGAGGCCATGACCTTAACGACCTCTCCCACCCCCCTCCTCTCGCTGCGCGGCATAGGCAAGGCCTATGGCCCGGTCGTCGCCGTCCGCGATGTCGATCTCGACATCTTCAAGGGCGAGGTCGTGGCGCTCTGCGGCGACAACGGCGCCGGGAAGTCGAGCCTGATCAAGGTGATCTCCGGCGCCGAGGAAGCGACCAGCGGCACGATCAGCCTGCGCGGCAAGCCGGTCACCTTCGCCTCGCCGCATGACGCGCTGGAGAACGGCGTCGCGACGATCTACCAGGACCTCGCGCTGGCGCCGCGCCTCTCCATCGCCCAGAACGTCTTCATGGGCTCGGAATTGACCAAGCCTGTCCTGCTGCCCTTCCTGCGCATCCTCGACAAGAAGAAGATGATCGCGGAATCGCAGCGCTATCTCTCGCAGCTCTCCGCCGCGGTCACCGACATGACGCGGCCGGTCGAGCGCCTCTCCGGCGGCCAGCGTCAGGCGGTCGCGATCTCGCGCGCACTGCGCTGGAACGCCGAGATCATCATCATGGACGAGCCCACCGCCGCGCTCGGCGTCAAGGAAAGCGCGCTCGTCCTCGACCTCATCCGCAAGCTCAAGGCGGATGGGCGCACCGTCATCCTGATCAGCCACAACATGCGCGACGTCGTGGCGTTGGCAGATCGCGTCGTGATCATGGGCGCGGGCCGCAAATACGTGGACCGGCCGCTCGGCGATCTCACTGCCGACGACATCGCCCATATGATCATGGCCGGCAACGCCAAGGCAGCCTGAAGCGATGCGCGAAGCCATCATCATCGATACCGATCCCGGCCAGGACGACGCCGTCGCCCTGCTGCTCGCCTTCGCCAGCGCCGAGCGGATCGATCTCAGGGCGATCACCACGGTCGCCGGCAATGTCCCGGTCATGCAGACCACCGCGAATGCCCTGCGCATCCGCGACCTCGCCAGCCGCGACGACATCCCCGTCCATCGCGGTGCCGAAGCTCCGCTGGTCTTCGCTCTCGAAACCGCGGAATTCGTCTGCGGCCCGGATGGGCTCGCTGGAGCCGATCTGCCCCCACCGAAAAGCGAGGCGGCACCCGGCCATGCCGTGCAGGCGATCATCGATATCTGCCGTGCAGCGCCTGCGGAGGGCATCACGCTCTGCCCGCTCGGGCCGCTGACCAATCTCGCCCTCGCCTTCCGGCTGGCGCCGGACATCCTGCCGAAGGTCAAACGCATCGTACTGATGGGCGGCGCCATCGGCCTCGGCAACATCACGCCGGCCGCCGAGTTCAACACCTATGTCGACCCGCATGCCGCAGCGGTCGTGTTCGATTGCGGTCGACCTATCGTGATGTTCGGCCTCGGCGTCACGTTCCAAGCTATCGCCAGCCATGACCAGATCGCCCGCATCGGCGCGCTCGGCAACGCGGCGGGCAAGGCCGTTCACGGCATGCTGACGCGCCCGCGTCCCGGCGGGCTCGGCTCGAACGGCCACCCGATGCACGACCCCTGCGTCATCGCCTTCCTGCTCTGGCCGGACTTGTTCGAGGGCCGCGACTGCTTCGTCGCAATCGAGACCGGCGACGGCCCCTTGCGCGGGCGCACGACCATCGACTGGAACGGTCGCCTTAGGCGTGAGCCCAACGCCCATGTCGTCTCAGCCGTGAAGGCCCATGACCTGTTCGAGCAGATGATCGAACGCCTCGCCACGCTGCCTTGAAAGACTAGGACATGCCGCATTTCGTCGAAGCGCTGCAGCAGGAAGCAGCGGAAGCCATCGCGCAGATGCAGGAAGCGGCCCTGCGCGCCCGCCATGCCCATGCCCGCGCCGAATTGATGCGCCACATGCTGACCACGGCCCGCAAGGTCAAGGACAAGCCCAAGGCCGAAGCCGTCGAGACCGTCGTGCGCGAATGGATGGACGCCTGGAATCTCGGGCGTAGCGACTGGCCGCATATCGCCCGCGAAATGGAGACCTTCACCGAGGCCTTCCACGACTACGCCAATGATCCGAGCGATGCCCATGACACGCGCCTGCGCGAAACCTGCGCGGCGCTCGGTGCGGTGCTGGAGCAGGAGGGAACCTCGATCTCCGACCAGATGGCCTTCCGCTCGCAATGCGCCCATGGCTGGTGGGAATGGGTAAAACCCGTCCCCACCGAGCTGCCCGGCCGCAAGCCGCGCCCCTCCGTGCCGGCGCCTGAATCCGGCAAAGCATTCTGGGAAGCCGGCTGCGCCGATTTCTGCCGCTGAGCAGTTTGCGACGGAAACGCGTCGTCATCCCGGACAAGCCGCGAAGCAGCGCCGATCCGGGATCCATGTCGGAGCGCTTCCGTTGGAGGTTCAGGAATGGATCCCGGGTCTCCGCTATGCTCCGCCCGGGATGACCCGCGATAATCCCATGCAGTTCGAAGAGCGTTACGGCAGCTGCTGGTTCTCGAAGAAGCCGTCCAGCGGGATCTGGGTCGTCTTTTCGAAATCGTCCATCGCGTCGAGCAGGCGCTGCCGATAGTTGAGCAACGCCAGCAGCAATTGCGCCGCGTCGCGCGACAATCCGTAGCGCGCCCAGCTCTCGGATGTCCGCCGCTCCAGCCCGATCTGGTCGCCGAAGGCCTCGACCGTCTTGAAGCCGAGGCCCTGCACAACCTCGAGCAGTTCCTCTGCCGACATGCGCGGCTTCACGACATGGGAATGCACCCGCTCCAGCATCAGGCGGATATCGGAGGGCCGGAACTGCAGGGAGTTGCGCGCGAACTGCTCGAAATTATTGGCCATGGCGTGTCTCCCGTTCGGCTCCCTCTGTCGCCGGTTTCGCGCTGCCGGCCAGCAGGGCCTCCGCAGCGCCTTCGTCTGTGATCAGCACCTTTGCCGCGCTCGCCCGCAAGGCCGCGCGGATCGCATGTTCCTTATGGGCACCGCCGGCCGCGATCGCGACGAGGCCGATGCCCCTGAGATCGGCCGGGCTCACCGCCATGATACGCCGGTTGACCGGATGGTCCACCAGCTCGCCCTCGGCATCGATGAAATGGCAGACGAGATCGCCGACCGCCCCGGCTTTCTTCAGGCCGGCCAGATCCGATTGCGGCAGGAGCCCCTCACGGAACAGCGTCGAATCAGGGACGAGGTCGCCGACGCTGACCAGCGCGACATCCGCCGCCCGCGCCCGGTCGAGCAGGTCCCGCAAGGTCGGCTCGCGCCAGAGGGCATCGCGGATTTCGGCATTCGAGACGAAGACCGGCGCCGTCAACTGGAAGCAGTCGGCCCCGAACATGTCGGCGACGCGGCGCGCCACCGCCGAAGGATTGATACTGCGCGAATGGGTGAGGCCGCCCAATAGCGAGACCACCGACATCGCCTCGACCTGGCGCGGCTGCATGCCGCGCAGCGCCAGATGCAGGGTCTGCCCCCAGCCGACGGCCAGTGACATGTTGTCGGTCAGCTTGTCCGAGAGCCAGAGGCCGGCGGCATAGCCGACGAGCGCCGATACGCTGACCGCATCGCGCGCCGCCGGCACCACCACCGCCTCCTTCAGGCCGAAGGCGGTGACGAGGCCGCGCTCAAGACCCGCCTGCCGGGCCGAGCGCGCATCGATCCTGATCTTGACCAGCCCTTCGGAGCGCGCCGCCGCGAGCATGCGGATCACCTTGATCCGGCTCAGCCCCAGCGCCTCGGCGATCTGCTCCTGGGTCAGGCCCTCGACATAGTAGAGCCATGCAGCCCGGACTTTCGCCTCCGCGACCGGCACCTCGCCCTGGATCTGTCCTGCTCCGAATGCGTCTTCCACGAGCGCTCCCTGCCGCACCGCCTCGGGCACTTGCACCAGCATCACCGCATCGCGAGGTCCAAGGCAACCCGTTTGAACATCTGTGCGCTTGACAGGACGAATGACATGTTCTTTTGTTCCTATATAAGAACATATGTCCTAGGGAGTGACGTAACGATGGCCGCGATCCAGCCGCAGCCGCCTTTGGGCGCGCCCGTCGCCGGCCTGTCCCTGGCCGAAGCTCTCGAAATGCGTGCCAAGGCCGGCAAGTCGGTCCGCGTCGGTCTGATCGGCGCCGGCCAGATGGGCACCGACATCGTCGTCCAGATTTCGCAGATGACCGGCATCGAGATCGCCGCCGTCGCCGACATCGCACCGGATCGCGTCGCCGAGGCTGCCGCGCTCGCCGGGCGTAAGGGCGAGGTCGACAACGTTACCGACGAGGTCGGGCTCGAGGCCGCCCGCCGCAAGGGCCGCATCGCCGCGACCACCTCGCTCGACCTCATCTGCCGTTCGCCCGAGGTCGACGTCATCATCGACGCCACCGGCAATCCCGAGGCCGGATCGCGCGTGGCGCTGACGGCAATAGCCGCGCGCAAGCACATCGTGATGATGAATGTCGAAGCCGACATCACCATCGGCTCCTATCTCGCGGTCGAGGCCGCCAAGGCCGGCGTCGTCTACACGCTCGGCGCCGGTGACGAGCCCGCCGCCGCGATGGAGCTGATCAACTTCATCCGGGCGATGGGCTATCCGGTCGTCGCCGCCGGCAAGGGCAAGAACAATCCGTTCCGCATCGACGCGGTCCCGGCCGATTATGTCGAGGAAGCCACACGCCGGAACATGAACCCGCGCATGCTTGTCGAGTTCGTCGACGGCTCGAAGACCATGGTCGAGATGGTCGCCATCGCCAATGCCTGCGGCTTCGTGCCGGATATCCCCGGCATGCACGGCCCGGCCGCGCCGAAGGACGAGTTGCAGAATTATTTCTGCCCGAAGGAAGAGGGTGGCCTGCTTTCGCGCAAGGGCGTCGTCGATTTCTCGGTGGCCAAGGGCGTCGCACCCGGCGTCTTCGCCGTCGCCGAGATGCGCCATCCCCGCGTCCGCGAGCGGATGAGCGACCTGCATCTCGGCCCCGGCCCGTACTACTCCTTCTTCCGGCCCTATCACCTGACGAGCCTGGAAGTGCCGCTCTCGGCCGCCGCCGCGACGATCTTCAACCAGAGCCATATGCGCCCGCTGCCGGTGCCGACCTCCGAGGTCGGCTGCGTCGCCAAGCGCGATCTCGCCGCCGGCGAGACGCTCGATGCCATCGGCGAATACGGCTATCGCGGCTTCGCTCTCTCTCGTGCCGATGCACAGGCGCGCAAGGCCCTGCCGATCGGCCTCGCCCAGGGCGCGACCATGACCCGCCCCGTCCGCAAGGGCGAGCTGATCACGCTGGCCGACGCCACCCCCGACGAACGGCTGAAGATCGTCGAGGTGCGCCGCGCCCAGGACGCGATGATCGCCGCGCTGACCTCCGGAGCCCAGGCATGAGCGCTGACCAGAAGCCGAACCAGCGGCCCGAGCTCGCCGCCCTCGACGATACGACGGTGGCGCAGGCGCTGACCCGGATGCACCTGATCCGCAAGTTCGAGGAGGCGGCCGAGGCGAGCTACATGCGCGGCCTGATCCACGGCACGATGCATCTCTCGATTGGCCAGGAGGCAAGCGCGGTCGGCACGACGCTGCCGCTCGAAGCCCACGACTACATCCTCTCGACCCATCGCGGCCACGGCCACTGCATCGCCCGCGGCGCCGAGCCCAAGCTGATGTTCGCCGAGTTCTTCGGCAAGGAGACCGGCTACTGCAAGGGTCGCGGCGGCTCGATGCATATCGCCGATGTCGAGGGCGGCAATCTCGGCGCCAACGGCATCGTCGGTGGCGGCCTGCCGATCGCGGTCGGCGTCGGCATGAGCATCAAGGCGCAGAAGAACGGCCGCGTCTGCATGGTCTTCTTCGGCGACGGCGCCTCCAACGAGGGCGCCTTCCACGAGGCGCTCAACATGGCCTCGATCTGGAAGCTGCCGGTCATCTTCGTCTGCGAGAATAACAAATACGGCATGTCGATGGATATCGGCCGCGCCATGGCGGTGGCAAACGTCGCCGACCGCGCAGCAGCCTACGGCATGCCCGGCCATTGCCTCGACGGCAATGACCTCGCCGGCGTCGCGGCCGTGGCCAAGGTCGCGATCGCGCGGGCCCGCTCCGGCGAGGGGCCTTCGCTGATCGAGTGCAAGACCTATCGCTGGCGCGGCCATTCCAAGAGCGACCGCAATCTCTACCGCTCCAAGGAAGAGATCGAGGAATGGCGCAACCAGGACCCGATCCGGCGGCTCGAGGACGAACTCAAGGCACATGACCGCTTCGACGCGGCCGCGCTGATGAAGCTCGAAGAGGATGCCCAGCGCGACATCGACGCCGCCGTCGAGTTCGCCCGCGCCTGCCCGGACCCCGATCCGAAAGACCTGACCCGTGACGTCTATGCTCTCTGACACGCTCGAAGCCGTGAGCGAGATCCGCGAACTCTCCTACGCCGAGGCCGTGCGCGAGGCGCTCGGTCAGGCGATGGAGGCCGACGAGCGCGTCTTCCTGTTCGGCGAGGATGTCGGCGTCTATGGCGGCGCCTTCGGCGTTTCCGGCGATCTCGTCCATCGCTTCGGCACGGAGCGCGTGATCGACACGCCGATCAGCGAGCTCGGCATTGCCGGGGCCGCGGTCGGCGCCGCGATCACCGGCATGCGCCCGGTGCTGGAGATCCAGTTCTCGGATTTCGTCACGCTCGCGATGGAGCAGCTCGTCAACCAGGCGGCCAAGATCCGCTTCATGTTCGGCGGCAAGGCGAGCGTGCCGATGGTCGTGCGCCTGCCCGGCGGCTCGGGCACCGGCGCAGCCGCCCAGCACAGCCAGAGTCTGGAAGCCTGGTTCGCCCATGTGCCGGGGCTGAAAGTTCTCCAGCCGAGCACGCCGCACGACGCCAAGGGCATGCTGCTCGCCGCCATCGACGACCCCAACCCCGTCCTGATCTTCGAGCACAAGCTGCTCTACAAGACCAAGGGCCACGTCCCGGCCGAGGCCTATCGCGTCCCGATCGGCCAGGCCGCGATCCGCCGCGAGGGCACGGACGTCACCATCGTTGGTTCCTCGATCATGGCGCGCAAAGCGGAAGCCGCCGCCGAGCGGCTCGCCGCGGATGGCATCTCGGCCGAGGTCATCGACCTGCGCTCGATCCGCCCGATCGACTTCACCACCATCGCCGAGAGCGTGCGCAAGACGCATCGCCTGCTGGTCGTCTACGAGGGCGTGAAGACCATGGGCATCGGCGCCGAGATCTCGGCGATGATCGCCGAGAGCGAGGTCTTCGACTTCCTAGATTCGCCGATCATCCGGTTGGGCGGCGCCGACGCGCCGATCCCCTACAACCCGGTTCTGGAGAAGGCGGCCGTCCCGCAGGAGGACGACATCGTCACCGCCGCTACCAATCTCGTCCGCCGCGGGGAAGCCTGATGCCCATCGAGGTCATCCTTCCCAAGGTCGACATGGACATGGAGACGGGCACGATCGAGGCCTGGCATGTCAAGGAAGGCGACCAGGTCCGTCAGGGCGACACCATCTTCGAGATCGGCACCAACAAGGCCGTGATGGAGGTCGAGGCCCCCGCCACAGGCGCGATCCGAAACATCAAGGCCGAGACCGGCGTGCCGATCTCGGTCGGAACACCCGTTGCGTGGATCTACCTCGACGGTGAGGCCGCCACCACACCGTCCGAGCCGGCAGCCGCTGCGGCTACCGTGGCGGCTGCCACATCCCTTTCGAAGACCGAGGCGCCGGCCGCTCCGGTAATTGCGGTCGCACCGACCTCATCCGGCCTGCGCGCGACCCCGCTCGCCCGCCGCATCGCCCGTCAGAACGGCCTCGACCTCAAGACCGTGGCCGGCACCGGTCCGCGCGGACGCGTCAGTGAGGCCGACGTGAAGCGCCATCTGGAGCAGCGGCCGCGCTGCGCTCCCGCACAGGAAGTGCGCCCCGCACCGGCTCCATCGGCGAATGCTTCCGAAGGTCGCCTGCAACCCTTCTCGGCGATCCGCCGCATCGTCGCGAACCGGCTCTCCGAGAGCATGCGCACCGCCCCGCATTTCTATCTGACGTCCGAGATCGAGATGAGCGCCGCCCGCGACCTGCTCGGCCGCCTCGCCAAGCGGCACGAGCGCATCGGCGCACCCAAGCCCAGCCTGACCGTGCTGATTGCCCGCGTCGCCGCCCGCATCCTGCGCGATCACCCGGTGATCAACGCCTCCACGGAGGGCGAGGCGACCCGCTTCCACGAGCACATCGATATCGGCATCGCCATGGAGCGCGACGGCGACCTCGTCGTGCCCGTGCTGCGCGATGCCGGCAGCATGGATATGCCGGCCATGACCCGCGAATTCGCGCGGCTCCGCGAAGGCATGGCGAAGCGCACGCTGACCCCGGCCGAGCTCGGCGGCGGCACCTTCACCATCTCCAATCTCGGCATGTACGGCGTCGACTCGTTCACCGCGATCATCAACCCGCCGCAGGGCGCAATCCTCGCGGTCGGCCGCACCGTCGACAAGCCCGTCGGGCGCGAAGGTCAGATCGTGCTCAGGCCGATGGCGAACTTCACGCTGTCCTCGGATCACCGCATCGTCGATGGCGTCGCGGCGGCCCGTTTCATGGCCGATCTGCGCGAGGCCCTTGAAAACCCCGAGCTGCTTCTGTGAAGGAAGATATCGTCGGTCGCCGCGTCGCGGATGACCGGCACGAGATGACGATCTGACACGAAGATCGACCGGCGCATTTGGCGTAAAGGTCGGCATCGCGACAACGGAGGAGACAAGACCATGACCCTGACACGACGCCGCTTCGCCCGGCACGGCCTGATAATGACCGCTGCCGCCGCCCTGCTTGCCGCCGCGCCCGCCTTCGCGCAGGCCCCCACGGGCAAGCTCGTGCTCTACACCTCGCAGCCGGAGAAGGACGCGACCCAGACCGTCGCGGCCTTCAAGAAGGCCTATCCCAATATCGAGGTCGACATCTTCCGCTCCGGCACGACCGAGGTGATGGGCAAGCTCGCCGCCGAGATCTCGGCCGGCCAGCCCGGCGCCGACGTGTTGCTGATCGCCGATGCCGCGAGCATGGAGATCCTGAAGGCCCAGAAGCAGCTCCTCGCCTATCCCGGTGCCAGGACCGACGGCTTCCAGCCCGGCTCCTTCGACGCCGACAAGACCTATTTCGGCTCGAAGCTGATCACCACCGGCATCGCCTACAACACCGCCGCCAAGGAGAAGCCGACCTCCTGGACCGATCTCGACAAGCCCGCCTACAAGGGCCAGATCGCGATGCCGAGCCCGCTCTATTCCGGCGCTGCCGCGATCATGCTCTCGACCATGACCGCCCGCCCCGATCTCGGCTGGAAGCTGTTCGAGGGGCTTAAGGCCAACGAGGCCGTCGCCGTGCGCGGCAATGGCGCCGTCCTGAAATCCGTCGCCAGCGGCGAGAAGTCCTACGGCGTCCTCGTCGACTTCATGGCCTACAACGCCAAGAAGCAGGGCTCGCCGATCGATTTCGTCTTCCCGAAGGAAGGCGCGCCGGCCGTGACCGAGCCCGTCGCCATCCTCAAGTCGACCAAGAACGAGGCTGCCGCCAAGGCCTTCGTCGACTTCATCCTCTCCGATAACGGGCAGAAACTGGCGCTCTGGATGGGCTATATCCCGGCCAAGCCCAGCATCGGCTCCCCGTCCTGGCTGCCGGAAGGCACCAAGATCAACGTCATGGCCTCCGACATCGCGGCCGTGGTCAAGGCGACCGAGGCCGACAAGGCCCGCTTCGCCACCATGTTCGGCAACTGAGCCCGGACGCGGTGCGCATGTCTCTCGCCGATCCCGCGACGCTGCGCACGCGCGTCGAGGAGACGGGCCTCCTCTGGGGGCTCGTCGGCCTCGTCGCGCTCCTGTCGCTGCTGCCGATCGGGCGCCTGATCGTCGAGGGCCTCGCCCCCGGCGGCCAGCTCTCGGCGACGGCGCTCGGCAAGGTCATGGCAAGCCCCGCGACCTGGACGGCGACCTGGAACAGCCTCACCACCGCCATCGCCGGCACGATTCTCGCGACGCTGATCGGCGGTACGGTGGCGCTGCTGGCGACGCTGACCGATATCCGCGCCCGCAACGCCTTCACCTTCTGCTTCGTCCTGCCGCTGATGATCGCGCCGCAGGTCACGGCCTTGGCCTGGCTCCAGCTCTTCGGCCCGTCGAGCACATTGCTCAAGCTGATCGGAATGGCGCCGCCGCTCGGCAGCCGCAACCCGCTCTATTCGCGTGAAGGCATCATCCTGCTGCTTGGCCTGCAATATGCGCCGCTGGTCTTCCTGACCCTGCGCGCGGGCCTGCGCGCCCTGCCCAAGGAGCTGATCGAGGCCGGCCTCGCCGCCGGCGCAAGCCCGCTGACCGTTCTGCGCACCGTCGTCCTGCCCCTGATGACACCGCCGCTCGTCGCCGGCATCGCGCTCTGCTTCGTCTCCAGCCTCGGCAATTTCGGCATTCCCGCCTTTCTCGGCATTCCCGGCAATTTCCTCGTCCTGCCGACGCTGATCTACCAGCGCCTCTCAGGCCTCGGCCCCGGCGTGCTCTCCGAGGTCGCGATCCTCTCCCTGCTGATCGGCGTCATCGCGATGGCCGGCATTCTCCTGCAGGACCTGATGCTGCGCCGGCGCGATTTCCGGATCACCACGACCTCGAGTGCGGCGCGCCCCTTCGAGCTCGGCCGCTGGCGCCGCCCGGTCGAAATCGGGCTGTGGGCCTTCGCGATCCTCGTGCTCGCGATGCCCTTCCTCGGCCTGCTCTCGACCTCGCTGATCCCCGCCTTCGGCGTGCCGCTCAATGCCAAGACCGCGACGCTCGCCAACTACGCCTATGTGCTGTTCGAGCACGCCGCCTCGAAGCGCGCCTTCGTCAATTCCTTCCTGATGTCGGCGGGAGCCGCGACCCTGATCGTGCTGATCTGCGTGCCGCTCGGCTATTTCATCGTCTGGAAGAAGTCCCGCGCCCTGCGCCTGCTCAATCTCGCGGCCGAACTGCCCTACGCGATGCCCGGCGTCGTGCTCGCCATCGCCGCGATCCTTCTCTTCCTCAAGCCGCTGCCGGTGCTGAACGTCTCGCTCTACAACACGATCTGGATCATCGTCTTCGCCTATCTCGCGCGCTTCCTCGTGCTGGGCCTGCGCCCCGTCATCAGCGGCTACCTCCAGATCGACCGCACGCTGGAGGAGGCCGCCCAGATCGCCGGCGCCGGCCTGCCGCGCCGCCTCGTCACCATCATCTTCCCGCTGGTCGCGCCGGCTGCGGTCGCAGGCGCTCTGCTGGTCTTCCTCACCGCCTTCAACGAGCTCACCGTGTCGGCCCTGCTCTGGTCTTCAGGCGCAGAGACGCTCGGCGTCGTCGTCTTCTCCTTCGAGCAGGGCGGCGATTCCACCTATGCTTCGGCCCTGGCCGCCGTGACCGTGCTCGTCACGATCGGTCTGATGGCCTCCACCAGCCTCTTCGCCCAGAAACTGCCCCAGGGAGTCCTGCCGTGGCGCGACTGACCATCGACCGCGCGCAGAAGCGCTTCGGCTCCTATCTCGCGCTCGACGACGTCTCGATCGCGGTCGAGGACGGCGAGTTCCTCGCCGTGCTAGGCCCCTCCGGCTGCGGCAAGACCACGCTGCTGCGCCAGATCGCCGGCTTCGACAAGCTCGACGGCGGCCAGATCCGCATCGGCGACCGTCTGGTCTCTTCGGCGCAGACCCATATCCCGCCGGAGCATCGCAAGCTCGGCATCGTCTTCCAGTCCTATGCGCTCTGGCCGCATATGACGGTGGCCGAAAACGTCGCCTATGGCCTGACCGTCGCCGGCGTGCGCGATCCCGAGCGGGCGAAGCGCGTTGCGGCCGCGCTCGATCTCGTCGGGCTGAACGGTTTTGCGGAACGCAGGCCCGGCCTGCTCTCCGGCGGCCAGCGCCAGCGCGTCGCGCTCGCCCGCTGCCTCGTCACCGAGCCCTCGCTGGTGCTGCTCGACGAGCCGCTCGCCAATCTCGACGTCCACTTGCGCGCCTCGATGGAGGAGGAGTTCTCCCGCTTCCACGAGCGCACCGGCACGACCATGGTCTACATCACCCATGATCAGGCCGAGGCCATGGCGCTGGCCGACCGCATCGCCGTGATGGATCGCGGCCGCCTGCTTCAGCTGGCGACGCCCTCGCTGCTCTATCGCGAGCCGGCCAACGTGACCGTCGCCGGCTTCATCGGCGAAGGCATGGTGCTGCCGGCGACCATCCTGTCCGGGCCGCAGGCAGGCCATTGCAAGGTCAGCGTGCTCGGCATCGAGGCCGTCGTGCGCTGCCGGCCCGATCAAGCTGTCACCGGGCAGGCAAAACTCTGCCTGCGCGCCCGCGATATCGGCATCACCGCAACCGGGCAGGACGGCCTCCCGGCCACGGTGGAGCGCCTGTCCTATCAGGGTGGTTTCTTCCGCATGGAGGCGCGCCCCGCCAGCAACCAGGACATCGTCCTGCATCTCGACGCGGCCGAGCCCGCCCCGGCTCAGGCCGGCGAAGCCATCCGCATCGCCATCAGCGACGGCTGGATCATCCCGGAGAGCGTCTCCCTGGACAAGGCTGCGTGAGACCGGCGGCATGAAACTGAGGATTCATGGCGGGGTCGGCGAGAAGGGCCGGACCTGCATCGGCGTCGAGCACGCCGGGACCCGGCTCCTGCTCGATATCGGCGTCGACACCAGCGCGCGGGGCGCCACCTACCATCCGGCGATCACGCGAACCGAGCTCGAACGCATCGACGCGATCATCGTCACGCATGCGCATGAGGACCATGTCGCGGCGCTGGGCTGGTGCCTCGCCAACGGCTTTTCCGGCCGCATCCTGATGACCGCGGAATCCGCGGGCGAAACCGACGCCACGTTGGCCGCCTACGCGACGCCGGAGGAACGGGAACTCGCCGGACAGGCCCCCGTCGAGATCATCACGCACGGCGCGGATTTCGCCATTGGCCCGATCGCGATCCGCACCGGTCGCAGCGGCCATGTCGTCGGCGGCATCTGGTGCCACCTGAGCGCAGGCGGCCGCAGGCTCGGCTATTGCGGCGATGTCGTGCCGGATAGCCCGGTCTTCGCCATGGACGCCCTGCCGCCTTGCGACCTGTTGCTGGTCGATGCCTCCTATGGCGCCGACCGCATCCCCGCAGCCGAGCGCGGCGCAGCCATCACGCGCTGGCTCGCGGCCCATCCGCAGGGCGCCGTGCTGCCGACGCCGCTCTCCGGCCGCTCCATCGAGCTGATCGGGTTGATCGAGACGCCGATCGCGATCCACCCCGCGATGCGCGAGGCGCTGGCCCAGCAGATCGCGGCCACCGCCTGGCTGAGGCCCGGCGTCGCCGATATCCTCTCGGCCCGCTTCGCCGAGGCGCTGCTCTGGGAGGAGGGACAATCGCTCCCCGCCGCCGCCCTGCTCGTCGATGACGGCATGGGGCTTGCCGGTCCCTCCAAGGTCGCACTCGAGCAGGCCCGCCGCGAACGTCATCCCGTCCTGCTCACCGGCGGCATTCCCAAAGGCAGCCCGGCCGATCATATGCTGGCCGCAGGCGAAGCCGAATGGCTACGCTTCCCGACCCACCCGACTCTGCCCGAGAATATCGCGATCGCGGCGGCAAGCGGTGCCGGCCGCATCCTCGCCCATTCCTGCGATGCCGCGACCGCCGCCACGCTGGCTGCCGACATCCCCAAGCTCGTCACGGGTCTCAAGCCCGGCGACGCCATCGAGATCTGAAGCATTTTCAAGCGAAGTGGGTACCGGTTCGCGTGAAGAAAATGCGGCAAAACAGAAGTCTGACCATGCGCATCCTCATCGCCAATGACGACGGCATCGACGCTCCCGGCATCGCCCTTCTGCGCCAGGCTGCCGCGCGCGTCGCCTCCGATATCTGGGTCGTCGCGCCCGAGCGGAAATGGACAGCCGCCAGCCACCATCTCTCCTTCGACAAGGAGCTGACGCTCGCGCGCCGCGAGCAGCAGGTCTACGCATTGAACGGCACGCCGGCCGATTGCGTCGTCGCGGCCATGACCGTGCTGTTCCGCGGCGGCGGGCAGCCCGACCTCGTACTCTCCGGCGTCAATGACGGGCGCAACGCCGCCGAGGACGCGGCCTATTCCGGCACGCTCTCGATCGCCCGCGAGGCGAGCTTCTGGAAGCTGCCAGCCATCGGCTTCTCCCGGACCAAGGGCGGCACCTCCGAAGAGCGCGACGTCGCGGCGCTCGCTGCCCTGATCGAGAATCTCTGGCGGACGCGCGCGCAATGGACCCGCGAGGGCACGTTCCTGAGCGTCAATCTGCCGAAGGAGCTGCCGACCGAGGTCGGCCTCGCCGGCATCGGTCGCGACAAGATCGCGGGCGCGGCGGATATCGTCTCGGAAGAAGGCGACAAGATCGTCTGGCGCATCCGACGCGGCCGGCCGCATACGAGTCGTCCCGGCGACGAGAACAGCCTGATCGATTCAGGCCGGATCGCCATTGTCCGTCATTGCTGGAGCGATGGTGCTCCGCTCGATGCGGAGTTTGCCGTCGAGCTCAACGCGGTACTGAAGCAACCTGCGGGTTAAACTCACCCTGGTTCACAGAAACGCGGGTCATCCCGGACGCAGCGGAGCGGAGATCCGGGATCCATGCCTGAACCTTCAGTCGGCAGCGCTCCGGCATGGATCCCGGGTCAAGCCCGGGATGACGGCGTGGTTCCGAGTCAGGGCAACTCGGCTCAGCCTTCGAGAAACTGCATCCGGTGCAGCCGGGCATAGGCGCCGTCGCGCGCCAGCAACTCGTCATGGCTGCCGGTCTCGACGACCTTGCCCTCGTCCATGACGACGATCATGTCGGCCTCGCGGATGGTGGAAAGCCGGTGCGCGATGACGATGGTCGTGCGCCCCTTCATCAGCGACGCCAAAGCTTGCTGGACCAGCCGCTCGGATTCGGTGTCGAGCGCGCTCGTCGCCTCGTCGAGCAGCAGGATCGGCGCGTTCTTCAGGATCGCGCGGGCGATCGCGACCCGCTGGCGCTCGCCGCCCGAGAGCTTGTGGCCGCGCTCGCCGACGGGGGCGTCGTAGCCGCCCGGCATCGCCATGATGAAGTCATGCGCGGCGGCAGCCTTCGCCGCGGCGACGATCTCCTCCTCCGAGGCTTCCGGCCGCCCGAAGGCGATATTGGCGCGCACACTGTCGTCGAACAGCACGACATCCTGGCTGACCACGCCGACCTGCCGGCGCAGGCTCCTCAGCGTGACGTTGCGCAGGTCCTGACCGTCGATCTCGATGCGGCCCTCGGTCGGGTCGTAGAGGCGCGGCACCAGCGCGAGCAGCGTCGACTTGCCCGAGCCCGAGCGGCCGACCAGAGCCATCGTCTTGCCGCCTTGCGCAACGAGATCGATGCCCTCCAGCGCGCGCTGATCCTCGCGATAGCGGAAGCGCAGATGGCGGAAGGCGACCTCGCCGGCCCCGACCGCAAGCGGCTTCGCATCCGGCCGGTCCAGCACCTGCGGCTTCTCGTCCATCAGCGCGTAGTAGCGCTTCAGCGAGGCCCCGGCCTCCTGGACGATGGCGTTGAGATTGCCGAGCGAGCGCATCGGCTGCGCCGCAAGCAACAGCGCCGAGACATAGCCGGTGAAATCGCCGACCGTCGAATTGCCGGATGTGATGCGGACGCCGATCGCGGCGAGAACGCCCGCGACCGCGATGCCGCCGCCGACCTCGAGCAGCGGGTCGAGCCGCCCGCGCGCATTGGCCGCCTTCATCTTCAGCGCCCGGATCGCCTCGAAGGCATTGGCGGCGCGGTCCTTCAGATAGGGTTCGAGCCGATCGGTCTTGGCGACGCGGGCGCCCTGCAGGCTCTCGGTGACGAGATTGGCCATCAGGCCGGTCTGTTCCTGCTGGGAACTGGCCATGCGCCTGAGCTTGCGGCCGATCCGGCCGATCGGATGGGCGATCACCGGCGCGATCAGGAGCACGACCAGCGTCATCTGCCAGTCGATCCAGATCAGCGCGCCCACCAGCGCGATGGCGGTGACCACGTCGCGGATCGCGATGTTGACGATGCGGGTCAGCGCTTCCTTGACGAAGGTGAAGTCCGTGGTGAAGCGCTGTGTGAGCGAGGCTGGGTTCTCACGCTGAAGCTGGGCGAGGTCCGCATCGATCAGATGGCCATAGAGCGCCGTCTGCATGTTCGCCTCGATGCGGCTGACGACCTTGTTGGTCATCACCGTCTGGGCGAGCAGCGAGAAGCCCTTGATCGCGGTGACGATCACGACGACGGTCGCGACCGCGTTGATGACGCCGATCTCATAGCCGATCGACTTCGAGACCAGCCGCTCCATGCGCCGGACGAAGCCGGTCGATTCGGCCATCAGCGGATCGGCGAAGGCGTCGAACGCCGCCTTGATCAGCAGCGGATAGAAGCTCGTGGTCACCGCGATGACCACGACGAGGCCGAGAATCATCAGCATTTGCGGGAGATAGGAGCTGATCTGCTCGCGCCAGACACGGGCAAAGAGCGCGAGGGTATCGTCGGTGACGCGGCCGATCTTCATGCCGGGGGCCTATCATGGCCGCCCCGCAAGCGCCACTGGCGCATGCCCGGGCGCGAAAGAGGGGCCTTGCTACGGACACGAAGCTGTCTTCCCATGGCCACAACCGACTCAGGAGACCTCATGCCGCTTTCCCCGCCGGCCCAGCCCGGCCAGAGCTTCGCCGAGATCGAAACCCCCGCCCTCGTGCTCGATCTCGACGCGTTCGAGCGCAATCTCGTCGCCATGGCGGCCTTCACCCAGGCCCATGGCATCCGGCTCCGGCCCCACGCCAAGTCGCATAAAAGCCCGGAGATCGCGCTCCGCCAGATCGCCCATGGCGCGGTCGGGCAGTGCTGCCAGAAGGTCGGTGAAGCCGAGGTGCTGGTCGCGGGCGGCGTCGGCGACGTTCTGGTCACCAACGAGATCGTTGGAGCGGCCAAGCTGGATCGTCTCGCCCGCCTTGCCCGTACCGCGAAGATCGGCCTCTGCGTCGACCATCCCGACGGTGTGCGCGAGGCGGCGGAAGCGGCGGCGCGCAACGACGTGACGCTCGATGTCTATGTCGAGATCGATGTCGGCGGCCGGCGCTGCGGCGCCGCCCCAGGCGAGGCCGCCGTGCGGCTGGCGGAGGCGATCGCGCGCTCCAACACGCTGCGTTTCGCCGGCATCCACGCCTATCACGGCTCCGCGCAGCACATGCGCTCGATCGACGAACGGCGCGAGGCGATCGAGCGCGCCGGGCTCGCCGCCCGCAACACGGTCGAACGGCTCAAGCACCACGGCCTGCCCTGCGAGGTCGTCACCGGCGCCGGCACCGGCACCCACGAACTGGAGACCCAGTCCGGCATCTGGAACGAGATCCAGCCGGGTTCCTACATCTTCATGGATGCCGATTACGCCCGCAACCGGCAGGCCGACGGCACGCCGTTCCGCAGCTTCGAGCACGCGCTCTTCGTCCTCGCCGGCGTGATGAGCAAGCCGGTGCCGGATCGTGCCGTGGTCGACGCCGGCCACAAGGCTGCGGCGGTCGATTCCGGCATGCCCGTGCCCTTCCGCCGCGAGGGGTTGATCTACACGAAACCCTCGGACGAGCACGGCGTCCTGACCGGCGATCCGGTCGCGGTGCCGCATCGCGGCGACCGCCTGCTGCTGATCCCCGGCCATTGCGACCCGACGGTCAACCTGCACGACTGGTATGTCTGCGTCCGCGGCCTGCACGGGCCCGACGCCCATGTCGAGGCCCTCTGGCCGGTCGCTGCACGCGGTGCCCTGACCTGAACGGACGATGCTCGCCGAGCTTGTCCTGAGCCTGGCCACACCGGCCACGCGGATGACCCGCCGGCTTGGCCTCGTCGGGGAGAGCATCGCGCTCTGGGCACGCGGCAACCGGCAGCACCGGGCCTGGAATCCACATCACGAGCGCTGTCGCGCCGTGGTGACAGGGGTCGTGGCAGAGCTGCCGCGGCACCGGAAGGTCGTGGTCCTTGGCTCGGGCTTGTTGCGCGACATCCCGCTCGACCTGCTCTGCCGGCGATTCGAGCAGATTCTGCTGGTCGATGCCGTCCACCTGCCGCAGATCCGGTTGCGCATGCGCTTCCGGCCCAAGGTCACGCTCCTGACCCGCGACCTCACCGGCCTCATGGGCTGGCTTGCCGAAGAAGAGGGCGAACGTATCGATCCGCTGGCCGACCTGATCGCCGACCCGGCCGTCGATCTCGTCATCTCCGCCAATCTGATGTCGCAGCTCGCCTGGCCGGTCGAGGACTGGCTGGACGATCATCCCGCTCGTGCGGGGCAGCTCCCGGCCGACCTGCCTGCGCAATGCGTAGCCTGGCATCTCGCGGACCTCCGCCGCTTCCCCGGCCGTGTCGTCTTGCTCAGCGATGTCGAGATGATCGAGCGTGACCGGGCGGGCGCGGTCACCGACCGCTTCGACCTGACGCGCGGCGTCGCGCTACCCGCGCCGGATGAGAGCTGGGATTGGCCGGTCGCGCCCTTCGGCGAGGCCGAGCGCGACCGCGAAAGCATCCATCGGGTCGGCGCCTGGCGGGATTTCCGCTGAGGCGCCGGCTTGGCCTTACGGCCGCCAGCCGGTCTCCTCGACCGGAGCGTTCTCGCGCTCCTCATCGCGGCGGGCCTCCTCGACGATGGCGAAGAGCGCGCGCAGCGCCGCATCGACGCCCTCGCCCGACGCCGCCGAGAGGATGATCGGCATGCGCTTCGCTGCCCGCTTCAGGCGCGCGACCTGCTCCTTGAGCACTTCCGGCGTCAGCGCATCGACCTTGGAGAGCGCGACGATCTCCGGCTTCTCGGCCAGTCCCTCGCCATAGGCCTCCAGCTCCTCGCGCACGGTCTTGTAGGCCTTGCCGGCGTGCTCGCTGGTGCCTTCGACCAGATGCAGCAGCACGCGGCAGCGCTCGATATGGCCGAGGAAGCGATCGCCCAGGCCATGGCCCTCATGCGCACCCTCGATCAGGCCGGGAATATCGGCCAGCACCATCTCGCGCCCGTCGACGCGCACGACGCCAAGGCCGGGATGCAGCGTGGTGAACGGATAATCGGCGATCTTCGGCTTCGCCGCCGTGACGGTGGCGAGAAAGGTCGACTTGCCGGCATTGGGCAAACCCACAAGACCGGCATCGGCGATCAGCTTCAACCGCAACCAGACCCAGCGCTCCTCGCCCGGCAGGCCGGGATTGGCATGGCGCGGCGCCTGGTTGGTCGCGGTCTTGAAATAGGCGTTGCCGAAGCCGCCATTGCCGCCCTTGCACAAAACGAAGCGCTGACCGGGCTCGGTCAGGTCGGCGACCTTGGTCTCGCCGTCCTCTTCGAGGATCTCGGTGCCCGGCGGCACCTTGAGCACGATCGCCGGCGAGTTCGCGCCATGGCGATCCTTGCCCATGCCGTGCTCGCCGGTCCTGGCCTTGAAATGCTGCTGGAAGCGGAAATCGATCAGCGTGTTCAGCCCCTGCACGCATTCGATGACGATGTCGCCGCCGCGCCCGCCGTCGCCGCCATTCGGTCCGCCGAACTCGATGAATTTTTCGCGGCGGAAGGAGACGCAGCCGGCGCCGCCGTCACCCGCCTTCACATAGATCTTGGCCTGGTCGAGGAATTTCATGCTGTTTCACTAGTGATGAGCGGAGGAAAGGGCAATGGACCGGATCACGCCGCGAGCCGGAAAGCGCTCATCTCCTCGCGCAGGGAATCGGCGAAGCGCTGGGCCGCCAGCCCCGGGCGCGGGGCCATGATCAGCCCGACCGTGAGTTCGAACAGCGGGGGCAGTCCCTCGGCCGCGCCGAGCCGGCGCAGCGACGGTGGAACGGCGCTCTCCGTGATCGCGGTGACGCAGAAGCCGCCCTCCACCGCCGAGAGTACGCCCGATGTATGCGAGCAGGAAAAGACCAGCCGATAAGCCCGCCCCGCGCTGCTCAGCGCTCCGAGGACCCGCGAGCGCGCCCGGCAACCCTCCGAGAACAGGGCGAGCGGCAGCGTTTCCTGCAATTCCGGCCGGTGGCCACGCGCCGCGACCCAGATCATCGGCTCGCGCCGGAGCACCTCGCCCATCGGACGGCTCGGGTCCTGCGAGACCACCGCGAGATCGAGATCGCCGGCCTTCAGCGCCGGCTCGATCTTCTTCGAGAGATCGCAGACGACTTCGAGCTCGACCTTGGGATGCTCCACGGCGAAACGCGCGATCAATGGCCTGAGATAGGCGTCCATGTAGTCGTCGGGAACGCCGATGCGCAGGCGCCCCGTCGGCGTCTCGCCGGCGAGGTCAGCCAGGGCCTCGCGCTCGACCGCGAGCAGGCGCCGCGCATGGGCGATCAGACGCTCGCCGGCATCGGTCGGCGTGACGCCGCGGCGCGAGCGCTCCAGCAGCTTGTGGCCGAGCTGGTTCTCCAGATCCTGGATGCGGACCGAGATTGCCGACTGCGTCCGGCCCAGCCGGGCGCTCGCAGCGGTGAAGCCGCCGGTCTCCGCAACGGCCACCAGCATGCCGAGCGCGGCGAGGTCGAAATGAGCGGTCATGACGTGCCTCCTTGGGACGCGCGAGATCGATCGGTTTTAAGAATGGTTAAATCAGAATAATCCGTTTTTCCGATTGAAGGAAGCGGCCTATATCGTCGACCGAACGAAACCGGGCAGACCGCGCCGTCGCGGCCGAAGCTGGCTTCACCTTTTGTCAGAAGACGCCATGTCCGCCCCTGCCATTCCCGTCCGGCCCGCATCGCCCGCGCTGGCGATGTTCCTCGCGCTGCTCACCGGCGCGACCTGCATCGGCTTTTCCGGCATTTTCGTGCGCCTCGCCGATGTCGGCCCGGCCGCCGCCGGCTTCTGGCGCATGCTCTTCGCGCTGCCGGTGCTGGTCGCCTGGACGGCGCTGGAACAGCGCAGGCCGACGGGCGAAAAGATCGGCCGCGGCGCCTTCATCGCGGTGGCGCTGGCCGGCCTGACCTTCGGCATCGACGTCACACTCTATAACGCCGCACTTGGCCATACGACCATCGCCAACGCCTCGCTGCTCGGCAATCTCTCGCCGGTCGGCGTCGTGCTCGGCGGCTGGCTCCTGCTCGGCGACAAGCCCTCGCGCCGCATCCTCGGCGCGCTGATGCTCGCGGTCGCGGGCGCGATCCTGTTGGTGCTGCCGAAATTCATCGGCGCCGGGCAGGTCACCGGCAATCTCTTCGGCGACGGCCTCGCCTTCGGTGCCGCCCTCTCCTACGCCGCCTATATCCTGGCAGTACGCCGCGCCCGTGACGGCGCCGGCGCCGGCTATGTCAGCCTCGTCTCCAGCGTTATCTGCGCGGTGTTCTGCCTCGTGGCCGCGCTAGCGCTGGGTGAGCAGGTCATTCCAGCGAGCCTTCAGGGCTGGTTTGCGGTCGCGGCGCTCGGCCTCGTCTCGCATGCGCTCGGCCAGGGCCTGATCACGCTCTCGCTCGGCAGCTATGGCGCCGGCGCCGCCTCGCTCGTCATGGTCTGGCCGGCTCTGGTCAGCGTGCTCGCCGCCTGGGCGCTCTTCGGCGAGCAGCCGACCCCGGTCCAGGCCTTCGGCGGCGTCGCCATTCTCGCCGCCGTGCTGCTGGTCCGGCGCGGCTGAGCACCCCGTCAGGCTGCAATCTTGACGCCGTAATGCAGGATTATGGTCCCGTTCTTCAGGGGACGGGCCGCGATCAGCGCATATTTCCGCTTCTCGGCGTTCTGCTTGAACAGCGGCGTGCCCTGCCCGATCGTGACCGGCGCGACCGCGATCATGACCTCGTCGACGAGGCCGGCCGCCAGCAGCGATTCTGTCAGCTCGGCGCTGCCGAAGACATAGATGTCCTTGCCGGCTTCGGCTTTCCGGCGCGTGATCTCCCCGGCGATATCGGCGGTCACCGTCGTGTTGTTCCAGTCGGAGCCGGTGAGGCTGCGTGAGGCTACGAGCTTCGGCAGGGCGTTCATGAAGACCTTGGTCTCACCCTCCTCCTCCGCCGAGGTCCAATAGGCCTTCATCCCCTCATAGGTGACGCGGCCGAAGACGAGCAGCCCGGCCTTGCGGCCGAAATCGCTGCTCAGCTCGGACAGCTCGTCGCCCCAGGCATCTCCGTGGAAGCCGAGATCCCACTTCTCCTGGCCCTCGAAGAACCCGTCCAGCGTCATCAGATTCCAGACGATCACCTTGGCCATCGCATCCTCCTGATAGGTTTGACCAAAACCAGTTTCGATTTGCAATCAGTTGCTGGGTAGCGAAGCCGATCCTATATTGCAAGCGGTTTTGGAGACGAGCATGCGCGAGACCGGCCGTTCGGGCTGTCCGATCAATCTGACGCTTGAAATCCTGGGGGATCGCTGGAGCCTGATCGTGCTCCGCGACATCATGTTCGGCAATCGCCGCCATTTCCGCGAGATGCTGGCGAAATCGGACGAGGGCATCGCCTCGAACATCCTCGCCGACCGTCTGAAGCGCCTCGTCGAGAAGGGCCTGCTCTCGCGCCGCGACGACGCCACGCACAAGCAGAAGGCGATCTACAGCCTGACCGAGATGGGCATCGCGCTCGTCCCCGTCTTCGCCGCGATGGGCGAATGGGGCCGCCACTTCCTGCCGGTGACCGAGGAACTCTCGATCCGCGCCGAACTCCTCGGCGAAGGCGGCCCGGCGCTCTGGGAGCGCTTCATGCAGGAGCTGCGGCATCTCCATCTGGATGCGCCCAAGCCCGAGCAATCCGTGCTCGGCGAGCTGACGCAGGCCTATCGCGACGCGCTGGCGCGGCGTCAGGCCATGGCCGGCTGAGGCCTAACCGAACTTATCCCCGTCTGCCGTAGCGGCATCACACTGGGACTCCGTCCAGGAGTCCCAGTGTGATGCCGATCCTCCATCGCCCCAATGCCGATCACGAGCTGCGCGCCGCACGGCTCCGTCTGTTGCGGCTGCGCGACGAGCTTTGCCTGATCCGGCGCGATCATTGTCGCCGCAAGTATAACCCGGACCAGCCTCGCGTCCCCTCCGGCAATGCCGGTGGCGGGCAATGGACCAGTGGTGCCGGGGGCAGCGGGGGCGGAGGCTTCGGTGGCGGCGCAGGTGGAGGAGATCCCCTTTCTCCCGATGGCAGCTCGCTGGATGCCGATACCGGCTGGTCCTCGCTCGGCGAGGGCTGGAACGAGGATGGCTCCATCTTCGAGCAGACCGTCACGGACGGCGAGGGCACGACGATCCGGTCGGAATACGCCGCCTCGCGCGAAGCCGGCTTCGACGAACGCCAGACCGTCATCGACCGCGATGGCAACAAGACCAGCTTCGAGACGGCCGGCAACGTCCAGTCGATCTATGACGGCGGCCCCGACGGTGATCTCGTCGCTCGCACAACTTGGACTCAGTCCGGCCCCGAGCCCGACGCGACGATTCAGCCGGCCTTTGCGCCACTCTTGGCTGCGCCAACGATCCTCCTCGGCGGCGCGATCCTCTTCAACTGGCAATCACCACTCAACGGCAGCGACGGTCAGCAGGCCGTCATGGGCTTCAATGCTCGCGACTATCAGCTCGGAGACGGTACAAGCGGCAAGCTCGATCTCAGCTTTTCCGGGCGTATAACCGAGGAGCAGGCTGAACTGGCTTGCCGGCGCTTGCCCGATGTCAGGGAACTGGCCGATCGCGCCGCCAACGCTGCAGGCTCTCCTGACCTCTACCCGTCGCCAACCGTTTATGGCACGGATGTCCACACGCGCTTCGCGCGATACGTCAAAGACCTGAACGACCTTAAATTCCAAGCTGAACGCTCATTTCTCAAAGAACGCATGGAGAGCGTCAATAGCCAGCAGGTGCCCTATGGGTATCCGCGGTCGATCCGTGTCGACGCCTATGAATACCGGGATGATGGCACACTTTGCGTCTACGATCTCAAAACCGGCAAGGCCGGTTTGTCCGACCGGCGCGCTGATATTCTGGCGAATGCCGTAAAGTTGGGATTCGGTCCGGTTCGACGGATCATTGTCATGGAGGTAAGGCCGAGACAATGACGACCAAAAAGCAGATCAAGACGCTGTTCGACCGACTAGTAGCTCGCAATGACGATCTGATCGTAAAAAATCATTACGTCTTCAAGGTACCCTACCTCATGCTGAGGCCGGTGCGGCATGTCTCTTGTTCTATCTCGATCGATCGCACGTCACGGGCCGATGATCCGAATTTTTTTTGGCATGTCGGGCATTGCTTCAGACCTTTCGGCTCGCTGGGAGGTCTCGCTGCCGAATGGTTCTTTCTGCCCCGCGGCAAGCCGAGCCGGTGGTCGGAAGCTGGTTTCATCGAAACGGTAGTCGAGGAGATCGAGACGAATATTCTGCCCATGCTGCGCCGTGTGCAGACCATCGAAGACATGTTTCGAATCGAGGGGGTGCCACGGTCTCATGAATATGACGGCTGGTTAAATCACCATGAGCCGTATCAGATTCAGATACTTGCAGCTTTGGGCCGCTTCGAGGAGGCCACGGCTATCTACGAGCGGATCAAGGACTGGCACCTGCGCATGACTTCATGGCCGCGCGCCGACTACGAGAAAGCTTCGGAACTTGGCGCGTTGATCGCCGATGGAGACCGTGCCGGAGTCGCCTCCCTCCTCCACGGATGGGAAGGCGACTTCGTTGCCCGCAACGGCCTCGAAGACATCTACGAACGCACACCCTTCCCGCTCGAACTCCAGCCCTGACGCCTCACTCCGCCGCCATGCGCGGCGGCGCCGGCTTCGACATCGCTTCCGCCGTCGCGATCGCGGGCGCCGCGTGCTCGTCGATCGGCTCCCACTGGCTCTCGTCTTCGGCCTTGCCGAAGAAGCGGCCGAAGAGCCAGCCCGTCCCCCGCGAGAGATCGTCCATCACCATGTAGAAGGACGGCACGAAGACGAGCGAGAGCACGGTCGAGACGATCAGGCCGCCGATCACCGCGATCGCCATCGGCGCGCGGAACTCGCCGCCGTCGCCGACGCCATAGGCCGAAGGCAGCATGCCCGCCGCCATCGCGATCGTGGTCATCAGGATCGGCCTTGCCCGCTTGCGGCCGGCCTCGATCAGCGCCGTGAAGCGGTCCTTGCCGCGCCCGACCTCCTCCACCGCAAAATCGACCAGCATGATCGCGTTCTTGGTGACGATGCCCATCAGCATGAGCAGGCCGATATAGACCGGCATCGAGACGGCGTTGTTGGTGGCCAGGAGCGCGATCACCACGCCGCCGAAGGAGAGCGGCAGCGAAAGCAGGATCGTGATCGGCTGGAAGACCGAGCCGAACAGCAGGATCAACACCGCCAGCACCAGCATCAGGCCGGTCGTCATCGCGGTGATGAAGCCCTGCACGACCTCGCCCTGGATCTCGGCATCACCGGTCGCGGCGATCCAGACGCCATCCGGCAGGCCGACCTCCCTGACGATCTCCTGGAACTTGTCCTGGGCCGTGCCGAGCTCGAAGCCGCGCTTGAGGTCGGCGCCGATCTGCGCGCGGCGGACACGGTCATAGCGGTCGATCGAGCTCGGCCCTTCGCCGAAGCCGATCTCGGCGACGGCCGTCAGCGGGATCGAGACGCCGTTCGTATTGGTCACGCGCAAAGCCGCGATATTGCGCATGTCGGTGCGGGCGGCCTCGTCGAGCTGGACGCGGATCGGCACCAGCCGGTCGCCCGCGTTGAACTTGGCGAGGTTCGGCCCGACATCGCCGATCGTGGCGACGCGCACGGCTTCAGAGATCGCCTCGGGCGTGACGCCGAGATTGGCCGCCTCCTCCAGCTTCGGCGTGACACGCAACTCCGGCCGGCTCAGCGAGCCCGCCGTCGCGACATTGAGATAGCCGTCGACCTGGCGCATCCGCGCCTCGATCTTGGCGACGGCCGCATCGAGCGCCTCGCCATCCTTCGACAGGATCGAGAAGGCCATCTCGCGTTCGCCGCGCTCGTTGACATACCAGGCGCGCACATCCGGCACGCTGGCGAGCTTCGCGGCGATCGTAACCTTGAGTTCCTTCTGGGCGATATCGCGCTCGGCCTTGGGCTTGAGCAGGATGAAGACCGCGGCGCGGCGCACCTCGCGCTGGCCGGTCGGCGACGCCCCGCCGAGCACGAAGACGTCGCGCACCTCGGGAATCGTCTTCAGGACATCGACGAGCTTGTCGGTGGTGACGCGGGTGTCTTCCAGCGTCGAGCCGGGCGGCAACTCCACCGAGGCGACGACGCGCGAGGTATCCTCGTCCGGGATGAAACCAGTCGGCAGCATCTGCGTCGCCTGGATCGAGCCGATCAGGAATAGGAAGCCGATCACCAGCGTCGCATAGGCCGTGTTGAACGGCATGCTGCGCCAGCGCCCGGTGCCGTCGAAGCGCGGGAAGAACGGGATGCGCCGCTTCTTCAGCGTGCCCTTCAGCAGGCCGACATAGCCGCGCATGACCCAGCCGTCCTTGGGATCGGCATGGTCGACCGGCTTCATCAAATAGGCCGCCATCATCGGCGTGATCAGGCGCGCGACCAGGAGCGAGAACAGCACAGCAACCGCAACGGTCAGGCCGAACTGCCGGAAATACTGGCCGGCGACGCCGCCCATGAAGGAGACCGGCGCGAAGATCGCGACGATGGTCAGCGTGATCGCGATGACCGCGAGACCGATCTCGTCGGCCGCTTCCATCGCGGCGCGATAGGGCGATTTGCCCATCTTCATGTGCCGAACGATGTTCTCGATCTCGACGATGGCGTCGTCGACGAGGATGCCCGTCACCAGCGTGATGCCGAGCAGGCTGACGAGGTTGAGCGAGAAACCCATCAGCTCCATCGCCCAGAAGGTGGGGATGGCCGAGAGCGGCAGCGCCACCGCCGTGATCAGCGTCGCCCGCCAGTTGCGCAGGAACAGGAAGACGACGAGGACCGCGAGGCCGGCGCCTTCCAGCAGCGTTTCCATCGCGGCCTTGTAGTTGCCGTAGGTATAGGCGACGGCGTCGTCGATCGGCGTGATCTTGATGTCGGGGAAGCGCTTGTTCAGCTCCGCCACGCGCTGCGCCACGACATCCTTGACCGACAATTCGCTCGAGCCCTTCGAGCGGAACACCGCGAAGGTCACAACCGGGCTCTTGTTCAGGCGACCGAAGGCGCGCGGCTCGGAATTCGAGTCCTCGACGCGACCGAGCTCCTTCAGGCGGACCTCGCGCCCGCCGGAGAGCGTGATCTTGGTCTCGGCCAAGTCCGCAACGGTCCGCGCACCGGCGAGCGTGCGGATCGCCTGCTCCTGCCCGCCGACCTCGCCGCGCCCGCCGGCCAGATCGACATTGGTCGCGCGGATCTGGCGATTGACCTCACCCGCGGTGATGCCGAGCGCGAGCAGGCGATCGGGGTCGAGCGAGATGCGGATCTCGCGATCGACGCCGCCATAGCGCTCGACGCGGCCGACACCCTTCAGCCCCTGCAATTCGCGCGCGACGACATCGTCGACATGCCAGGAGAGCTGTTCCAGCGTCATGCCGGCCGAGGCCGCGCCATAGGTCAGAATCGACTGGCCCTCGACATCGATGCGCTGGATGATCGGCTCGTCGATGGTGCGCGGCAGCTCCGCCCTGATCTTGGCGATGGCGTCCTTGACGTCGTTGACGGCGCGGTCGGTGTTGGTTTCGAGTCGGAACTCGATCAGCGTCAGCGACTGGCCGTCGGTCAGGGTCGAGGTGACATGCTTCACCCCGGTGATGTTGGCGACCGTATCCTCGACGCGCTTGCTGACCTGGCTCTCCAGCTCGGCCGGCGCCGCGCCAGACTGCGTCACGGTGACCGAGACGAGCGGCACGTCGATATTCGGGAAGCGCGTGACCGGCAGCTTCGAGAAGGCAAGCAGCCCGAGCACGCAGAGCACGACGAAGAGCAGGATGGCCGGAACCGGCTTCCGGATCGACCAGGCGGAGAAATTGACGTTCATGCTTTTGCCCGTCAGTTCGTCGCGACCGGCGTGACGATGTCGCCGTCACGCACGAAGGTTCCGGCACGCGCCACGACCGTCTCGCCCTCGGCAATGCCGCTCACGATTTCGGCGCGGCCATGGCCGACGAGCCCGAGCGTCACCGGCTTGGTGGTGACCTTGCCGTCCTTGACGGACTGAACGGTCGCGCCGGCCCGGTTATAGGTGATGGCCGAAAGCGGCAGGGTAACAGCGCGCTTGCGGCCGGTCTCGATGATCCCGCGCGCGAAGGAGCCGATGGCCACCGGCGGATTGCCGTCGAGCGCGACAAGGACACGGCCGAGCCGCGACGCCTTGTCGACCTCCGGCATGATCAGGCGGATCGTACCCGCCAGCGCGTCGTTGGCACCGGCCGGGGTCACCTCGACGCCCTGCCCGAGCTTGAGCTTGGGAAGCTCGACCTCGGCAACCTGCGCTTCGAGCTCGACCGCGCCGTCGGCGATGATCCGAAACAGCGGATCGGTCTGCGGCAGCACGCTCGCCATCGCGCCAAGCCGCGCCGTGCGTCGGCTGACGACGCCGGCACGCGACGCCTTGATCTCGGTGCGCGCCAGTTTCACCGCGATATCCTTGCCCTGTGCCTGGGCCAAGGCGAGGTCCGCACTGGCGATCGCCAGCGCTTGCCGGGCCGAGTTGGCGCGTGCTTGTCCGGAACGGGCAGCGGCGGCCCGCTGGTCAAACGTCTCGACACTGGTGTTGCCGCTCTCGCGCAGGGCCTTGGTCCGGTCGAAGGCATTGTTGGCCTGGACGAGATTGGCGTCGGCCTCTGCGATCTGGGCTCTGGCCTGCGCCATCAGCGCCTCGGCGCGCGCAATCTGCGCGTCGTTCTGCGCCTTCTGGACATCGAGCGTCACACGGCTCAAACGGGCCAGAACCTGCCCCTCCGCCACCTTGTCACCCTCCTGCGCCAGCAGCTCGATGATCGCGAGACCATCGACTTCCGGCGCGACCAGGATCTCATCGCGCGCGACGACCGAGCCGGAGACGACAACGCTCTGGACGATCTCGGTGGTCTGCGCCTGCGTCACCGAGACGGACGGTCCGGCCGCGGCTGGTGCGGCCTGCCCGGCGGTCTGCGCCTGCAACGGCAACGGCATCGTCAGCAGGGCGAGAGCGATCATCGCATTCAGCGGAACGATCGAACGAAGGGACATCGAAGAGAATCCTGTTGCGGCCATACGGTCGGACGGAAGCGGAGAAAGCCCGGCGGAAGCAGAGATCACGACTGCGTCTCCGTTTCGGGCAGGAGCATGGTCTGGGCGAGCTGGCGCATGCCGTCGAAGAGCGTGTCGGCCGCCGCGACGACATCGAAATTCGGGTCCATCGCCCGCCGGCAGAAGAAGCCGTCCGCCATCATCGAGATCGCCATCAGGAAGCGCCCCTCGTCGAGCCGCGGCGGCAATTCGCCATTGGACTTGGCCTCGCTGATCGCGGCGGCGAGACCTTGGATCACGGTGCCCTCGATATCCGCGCACATCCGCGCCATGCCCGGATTGCGCGCGGCCTCGGCCCAGATCTGCACGGCGATCACCGCCTTCTCGCGCGGCTGATCCACCAGATGCTTGCGGCCAAGCGCCTCGAGCTGGTCGAGCAGCGAGCCGTTATTCGGACAGAGCCTGCCGAAATCCTCGGCGATCAGGCTGCGATCGCGTTCGGTCATGCCCTCGATGATCGCGTCCTTCGAGGAGAAATAGCGATAGAGATTGCCTGGGCTCATGCCGGCCTCGGCCGCGACATCCTGCATCGTCGCCGCATGGAAACCGGCGCGCGCAAACACACGCTCGGCCGCGTCGAGGATGCGGATATGCCGTTCCGACAGGACGGACTCGGGCGACGAGGCGGGAACCACGGGTGACATTGGAACTCGAAACAATGAGAATGAATGTTCATTCTCATCTCAGATAAGGCGGCGAACGTCAAGCTGAACGCCCCTCGCGCCCTTGCCGCGGCGATAAGCAGATCGAAGATTGCCGGATGGTTGCCGCATGCCGGCGCAAAAATTGCTTGCTTCGTTCCGTCCGGAACCGCATGCTTGGGAGCGATCTGGCATGGCTTCGCGCGCTGTCGTTCCTAGACGTCACGCGCAAGCGACCTTGAAGTCCGTGATGAACGACCACGCCTTCCCCATGCGCCCGGCCCGCCGCACCCGCCCTACCTTTACCGCCCGCAAGCCAGACCCCGCGCCAAAGCCGGTGCTGGTCGTGCTGCATCAGGAGCATTCGACGCCCGGCCGCGTCGGCCGTCTGCTCCAGGCGCGCGGCCATGCGCTCGACATCCGCAGGCCGCGCTTCGGCGATTCCCTGCCACAGACCATGCGCGAGCACGCCGGCGCGGTGATCTTCGGCGGCCCGATGGGCGCGAACGATCCCGAAGACTTCATCAAGGCCGAGATCGACTGGATCGGCACCTGCCTGAAGGAGGATGCCGCCTTCCTCGGCATCTGCCTGGGCGCACAGATGCTGGCGAAGCATATGGGCGCGCGCGTCTATACCCATGGCGAGGGCCGGGCCGAGGTCGGCTATTATCCGCTCGCCGTCACCGATGCCGGCCATTCCCATGCAACGACGGCAGGCTTCACTTGGCCGAGCACGGTCTATCAATGGCATCGCGACGGCTTCGACTGCCCCAACGGAGCGGAATGCCTCGCGACCGGCGGGGATTTCCCGGTCCAGGCCATCCGCACCGGCAGCAAGGCCTATGGCGTCCAGTTCCACCCGGAGGTGACGCCAGCGATGATGTATCGCTGGTCGGTGCGCGGCTATGAGCGCACGCTGATGCCGGGCGCCCAGCTCGGCCATACCCATTTGCCCGGCTGGTTCCAGCATGACCCGGCGATCCGGCTCTGGCTCGACGCCTTTCTCGACCATTGGCTGAAGGAGCCGGCGGAAGCCGGAACAGCATCGCCTTGACCCGTACAGCTCTCGTCCTCGGCGCCGGCATGGTCGGCGTCTCCTGCGCGCTCGCGCTCCAGAAGCGCGGCATCGCGGTCACGCTGATCGACCGCAAGGCGCCCGGCCGCGAAACCTCTTATGGCAATGCCGGCGTGCTCGCCGCCTCCTCGATCCTGCCGCTCAACAACCCCTCGCTTTACGTCAAGATCACGAGCTATCTCGGCAACCGCCACCCGGCGCTGAACCTGAGCTGGGCTCGCGCTTTCAGCCGGCCGGCTTGGCTGCTGCGCTTCCTCTGGGAGGCACGGCCCTCGCAGGCGAAAGCCCGCATCGCCGCCTTGCAGGCGCTGACGGCGAGCACGGTCGAACGTCACCGCGCCCTGATGGCCGAGGCCGGCGTCTCGCACCGTCTGCGGGAGAATGGCACGCTCAAGCTCTGGCGCAGCGAGGCCGGCCATGACGCCGCCCAGGCTGAACATGATTTCCTGAAGAGCCATGGCATCGAGTCGCAGGTTCTCGACCGGCAGGGCATTTCCGGCATCGAGCCCGGCCTCAACCCGATCTTCCCGGCCGGGCTCCTGATCCCCTGCGTCGGCTCGGTCGATTCCCCCGGCGCCGTCACCGAAGCCTATGCAGCGCTCTTTGCCCAGCGTGGCGGCAGGATCGAGCAGGCCGCGATCACCGGCCTCGCCCGCAACGGCAATGGCTGGCGAGCCAGCAGCACTTCGGGCAGCTTCGACGCCGATATCGTGGTCGTCGCGCTCGGCCCCTGGAGCGGCGATCTGCTGAAGCCGCTCGGGATCGATCCGAAGCTCGATGTCGAGCGCGGCTATCACCGCCATCTCAAGCCGGAAGCCGGCACCGGCCTGTCGCGGCCGATCTACGATGTCGACGGCGCCTATTACATGGCGCCGATGGAGCAGGGCTTTCGCGTCACCAGCGGCGTCGACCTCTCCTTCCGCGATGCCCCCGACGAGCACCGCCAGATCGACGGCGCGACGGCGGCGGCGCGCGAAGCCTTTCCGCTCGGCGAGGTCGTCGGCGAAACCTGGCGCGGCGCCCGGCCGACCCTGCCGGATTCATTGCCGATGATCGGCGAAGCCCCCCGCAATCCCGGCCTCTGGCTCGCCTTCGGCAACCAGCATATCGGCTTCTCGACCGGCCCTATCACCGGCGAAATGATCGCCGCGATGGTCTGCGGGGAAAAGCCGCCGATCGATCCGACGCCGTTCCGGCCAGGGCGCTATATCCGCGGATGAAGCGTGTCATCCCGCACGCGCTGCGGCACGCAGTGCTGCTGCGCAGATGCGGGACCGCCCTCAGGACAACGCGCCTCTTCAACGAAAAGGCGCGCCCTCTGACGAGAACGCGCCCTTATCGGAAACCGGTCCCGTGTCTGCACCGCGGCATTGCATGCCGCAGCGCGCACGGGATGACGCCCTTCGTCAGACCTGACGGGCGACCATCATCTTCTTCACTTCCGCGATCGCCTTGGCCGGGTTCAGGCCCTTCGGGCAGGCATTCGCGCAGTTCATGATGGTGTGGCAGCGATAGAGCCGGAAGGGATCTTCCAGATTGTCGAGCCGGTCGCCGGTCGCCTCGTCGCGGCTATCGATCAGCCAACGATAGGCCTGCAGCAGCGCGGCCGGACCGAGATAGCGGTCGCCGTTCCACCAGTAACTCGGGCAGGAGGTCGAGCAGCAGGCGCAGAGGATGCACTCGTAGAGCCCATCGAGCTTCTCGCGATCGTCCTTGGCCTGGCGCCACTCCTTTTCGGGAGCGGGCGTCGTCGTCTTCAGCCAGGGCTCGATCGAGGCGTGCTGCGCGTAGAAGCGCGTCAGGTCCGGCACGAGGTCCTTGACCACGGGCATATGCGGCAGCGGGTAGATCGCGACCTTGCCCTTGGCCCCACACTCGTCGATGCCGGTGGTGCAGGCCAGACCGTTCTTGCCGTCCATATTCATGGCGCAGGAGCCGCAGATGCCCTCGCGGCAGGAGCGGCGGAAGGTCAGCGTCGGGTCGACCTTGTTCTTGATCCAGATCAGCGCGTCGAGAACCATCGGCCCGCAATCGTCGCGATCGACATAATAGGTGTCGGTGCGCGGATTCTCGGTATCGTCCGGGCTCCAGCGATAAACCTTGAACTCGGTCAGCTTCTTGGCGCCGGCCGGCTTCGGCCAGGCCTTGCCCTCGACGAGGCGGGAGTTCTTCGGGAGATTGAATTCAGCCATCGGAGTCCCTCAGTACACCCGTGCCTTGGGCTTGATGTACTCGATGTCGTTGGACATCGTGTAAGTGTGCACCGGCCGGTCATCGAGCGTGATCGTGCGCTTCTCGTCGTCGATCCAGGCGAGCGTGTGCTTCATCCAGTCCTTGTCGTCGCGGTTCGGATAATCCTCGCGGGCATGCGCCCCGCGGCTTTCCGGACGGTTCAGCGCCGAGTCCATGGTCACGACCGCCTGGGTGATCAGGTTGTCGAATTCCAGGGTCTCGATCAGGTCGGAGTTCCAGATCAGCGAGCGATCCTTCGTGCCGACATCGGTGATGCCGTTCCAGACCTCGTGGATGAGCTTGTGGCCCTCTTCCAGCGTGTCGCCCTCACGATAGACGGCGCAGTTGTTCTGCATCGTCCGCTGCATCCGGTCGCGCAGCACCGCGGTCGGCGTACCGCCCGAGGCGTTGCGGTACTTGTCGAGGCGGGTCAGCGCGAGATCGGACGAACCCTTCGGCAGCTCGGGCTGCTTCTCGCCCGCCGTCACCGTGTCGGCGCAGCGCAGGCCGGCCGCGCGGCCGAACACCACGAGGTCGATCAACGAGTTCGAGCCGAGGCGGTTGGCGCCATGCACGGAAACGCAGGCGGCCTCGCCGATCGCCATCAGGCCAGGCACCACCGTGTCCGGATCGCCGCCGACCTTGGTCAGCACTTCCCCGTGATAGTTCGTGGGGATGCCACCCATGTTGTAGTGCACGGTCGGCAGGACCGGGATCGGCTCGCGGGTCACGTCGACGCCGGCGAAGATCTTGGCGCTCTCCGAGATGCCGGGCAGGCGCTCGTGCAGGATCTTCGGGTCGAGATGGTCCAGATGCAGGTAGATGTGGTCCTTGTCCTTGCCGACACCGCGGCCGGCCCGGATCTCCATCGTCATCGAGCGCGAGACGACGTCGCGCGAGGCGAGGTCCTTCGCTGACGGGGCATAGCGCTCCATGAAGCGCTCGCCCTCGGAATTGGTGAGATAGCCGCCCTCGCCGCGCGCGCCCTCTGTGATCAGGCAGCCCGAACCGTAGATGCCCGTCGGGTGGAACTGCACGAACTCCATGTCCTGCAGCGGCAGGCCGGCGCGCAGCACCATGCCGCCGCCGTCGCCGGTGCAGGTATGGGCCGAGGTCGCCGAGAAATAGGCGCGGCCATAGCCGCCGGTCGCCAGGATGGTCTGCTGCGAACGGAAGCGGTGCAGCGTGCCGTCATCGAGCTTGAGCGCGATCACGCCACGGCAATGACCGTCCTCGTCCATGATCAGGTCGATGGCGAAATACTCGATGAAGAACTCGGTATTATAGCGCAGCGCCTGGCCGTAGAGCGTGTGCAGCATGGCGTGGCCGGTGCGATCGGCCGCGGCGCAGGTGCGCTGGGCCGGCGGGCCCTCGCCGAATTCGGTGGTCATGCCGCCGAAGGGGCGCTGGTAGATCTTGCCGTCCTCGGTGCGCGAGAAGGGCACGCCCCAATGCTCGAGCTCGTAGACGGCGGCCGGCGCATTGCGCACGAGATATTCGATGGCGTCCTGGTCGCCGAGCCAGTCCGATCCCTTCACGGTGTCGTACATGTGCCACTGCCAGGTATCCTTGCCCATGTTGCCGAGCGAGGCGGCAACGCCGCCCTGGGCCGCGACGGTGTGCGAGCGGGTCGGGAACACCTTCGAGATGCAGGCGGTGCGCAGGCCGGCCTGCGAGCAGCCGACGGTAGCACGAAGGCCCGCGCCGCCGGCGCCGACGACGACGACGTCGAAGGTATGATCGGTGATCGGATAGGCGGTGCCGGTATAGGCCGGGACCGGGCGGGACTTGGTGATCGCCATCGGATCAGCCTCCAAAAGACAGCTTCAGCACCGCGTAGACGCTGGCGGCGCCGATCGCGATGGCGAAGAAGGTGTTGCCCATCACGGCGAGGACCTTGGCCCCCTCCGACTGGACGTAGTCTTCGATGATGACCTGCATGCCGAGCCGCATATGGATGCAGGCCGACAGGATGAAGAGCAGCATCAGGATCGCGACGCAGGGGTTCGACAGAAGCGCGACCGCGGCCGGATAGGGCCGGCCGACCAGCGCGATGACGATACCGACGAAGATGATCGTCAGGATCAGGTTCGAGACGGCGGTGACGCGCTGCAGCCAGAAATGACCGGTGCCGGACTTGGCCGAGCCGAGGCCGCGAACGCGGCCGAGCGGGGTGCGCATCGAGGAATTGGACAGCATGGCGGGGCTCCTCAGCGCAGGACCAGGGCGGCGATCCAGATCAGGACCGTCAGGCTCACCGAGGCGACGAGCGTGAACTTCGCCATGTTCATCCGGGTTTCGGGCTCGTAGCCCTTGCCCATGTCCCAGACGAAATGCCGGAGACCGCCGCACATGTGGTGAATCAGCGAGAAGCTGTAGAGGAAGAGCACGAGCCGGCCGAGGAAGGAGCCGGCGATGGCCTGCGCCGTATCGAAGGCAGCCGGACCGGATGCAGCGGCGACAAGCCAGGCGGCCACCAGCACCGTGCCGAGATAAAGCCCCGTGCCGGTGACGCGGTGGGCGACGGACATCGCCATCGTCCAGGACCAGCGGTAGATCTGGAGGTGGGGCGAAAGCGGGCGGGCTTGGGGCTTGACCTCGGCCAATATCGTTCTCCGATCAAGCGGTCCGTCGACAAGGGCGGACCCATTTGGGATCATTCTAGAGTGACTGGTTGTCTAACGAAACCGTTCCGGCGCTGCAATGCGGCATGCGCATAACGAAGTTACAGATTCTGAAAATCGTCATTTTCTTACGAAAAGCTTACCGCGGCAGCAGCGCCCAGTAGTCGAAATCGAGAATCACACTGGAATCATACTGGTCTCCAGCCTTCAGCGGGAAATCCGCGCAAGGCCGGTTCTTCGTCGCGACCAGCCTGAGTCGCAATGCGCCGACATCGCTGCGCCCCGGAATCTCAGCGCTGCCCAGCACCTCGCTCCAGGCATAGACGGTGTCGCCGGCGAAGAGCGGCGCGACATGGCGCCCGCCATTGATCGCGGCGATGTGAAAGGCGTTGCCGAGTCCGTTGAAGGAGAGCGCCCGCGCCAGGCTGATGACATGGCCGCCATAGATCAGCCGCTTGCCGAAGCGGGTCCCTTGCGCCGCATGCGCATCGAAATGCACCCGCGCCGTATTCTGGTAGAGCCGGGTGGCGAGCTGGTGCTCGGCCTCCTCGACGGTCATGCCGTCGACATGGTCGATCCGCTCGCCGACGGCATAGTCGCTCCAGCGGAAGGCCGAGCCGGCGAGTGCATCGTCGTAAGCCGCAAGCTCGATCCGCGGGCAGCCCTCGCCGAGTTGCTCCGGCAGCACGGCCTTGGCCAGCTCCGGCACCTGCTCGGCATGGGCCGGCGTGCCGGGCTCGCGCTTGCGCACCAGAACCCAGCGCGCATAGCTCAGCACGATCTCGTTGCGCTGGTTGCGGCCGATCGAGCGGACATAGACGATGCCGGCATCGCCGGCAGAGGTCTGCTTCAGCCCGATCACGTCCGAGGTCGTCGAAAGCGTGTCGCCCGGATAGATCGGCTTGAGGAAGCGCCCATCGGCATAGCCGAGATTGGCGACGGCATTCAGCGAGACATCCGGCACCGTCTTGCCGAAGACGATGTGGAAGACCAGCAGGTCGTCGATCGGCGCCGTGGGATAGCCGATCGCACCAGCGAAAGCGTCCGAGGACTGCACGGCGAAGCGTGAGCCGTAGAGCGCCGAATAGAGCGCCGCATCCCCGGCCCGCACCGTGCGCGGCGTCGCATGGACGATGGTGTCGCCGAGGTGGAAATCCTCGAAGAAGCGGCCGGAACTGGTCTTCGGGCTAGAGCCGGGCATGCATCCCCTCCTGATCGCAGGCAAGTGTGCGTTGCAACCAAGGGCCACGTCCAGCCCCGACGAACGATCGAGCGCTTTGTCATTCCGGGGCGTCCCACAGGGACGAACCCGGAACCCACGGCTGGGCGCGACCTGTTGCACGAACAAAACGATCAGAGCGCTCGCCCAGTCGTGGGTTCCGGGCCTGCCGCGACGCGGCATCCCGGAATGACAAGCGTTCAGCCGATGATCGCAGCGAGCTTCGTCAGATCGACATTTGCGCCGCAGACGAGCACGCCGAGCCGCTCGCCCTTCGCCGGCTTGTAGGCGCCGCACAGCAATGCGCCGAGCGCCGCCGCTCCACCTGGCTCGACCGCGAGGCGGAAATCGCGCCAGAGCACGCCCTGCGCCTCGGTGATCGCCGCATCCGGCACCAGCGCGACATGATCGACGCTGTCCTTCGTCACATCGTAGACGAGCTGGCCGACATTGCGGGCACCGAGCGAATCCGCCGCCACCGACGCGACCTTGACCTCCACCGGCCCCTTTGCATCGAACGCCGCCTGCAACGCCCGCGAACCTTCCGGCTCCACACCGACGACCTTGACCTTGCTCCCAGTGAACCAGCTCGCGATGCCTGAGATCAGCCCGCCACCGCCAACCGCGACGAGTACCGTATCGAGATCGGGCTCTTGGCTGTCCCATTCGCGGCCGAGCGTGCCCTGGCCGGTGATGGTCTCCGCCGCCGCGAAGGGATGGATCTTGAGCGCGCCGGTCTCCGCGACGAAACGGTCGCAGGCCGCCTGCGCGTCGTCATATTGCGCGCCGCCGACCACGACATCGGCGCCGAAGCGCTTGATCGCCTCGATCTTGGCGGCGGGCGAGATCTCCGGCACGAAGATCGTCGCCTTCACGCCGCGCTTCATCGCGGCATAGGCCACCGCCGCGCCATGGTTGCCGCCGGACGCGGCCGAAACGCCGGCCGCCGGGACCGGCAGCGAGAGCAGATTGTTGAAGGCACCGCGCGTCTTGAACGAACCGGCATGCTGCAGGCATTCGAGCTTGAGCGAGACATCCGCAGCGGAGCCGAAAGCGCCGGTGCCCAGGCGCATCACGGGCGTGACGCGGGCATGGCCGGCGATGCGCGCCGCCGCTTCCTCGATCATCGTACGGGTGACGGGACGTGCGCTCATGACGATATCCTGCTCAGGCTCGGACACTGGACGATAGGTCCAGATCGCAATCGGAAGTCCGTGGCTATCGCGTCCCGGCGGATCGGGAAAGGGGCGTCCACGCCCGGTGGCAATGTGCCGGGCGACGACCAGCGCCGCCAGGGCATCGAGCAGATCATCGGCCGCGGCCCCGCGCGGCGGACGCAGGCCCGCCGTCTCTGCCGGAATACCAGCCGCGATCAGCAGGCTGCGACGCTCGGCCAAGCCCTCGGGATTGACGACACCCTTGATCTTCTTGGGGTGCAGCAGCGGCGCGCCCCGCATGGTGCGGAAGGCAAGCTCCGGATGAATCTCGAAGATGCGCTCGCGCAAACCGGGCTCTGATCGCAGCAGGCTATCGATCTCACGGATCTTCGGGAACAGGTGAAAACCCTGCTTCGAGACCTTTCGCGGCGGATCGGAGGCCGCAAGCGCCAGCGCGCAGGCCTCCCAATAGTCGGTCGCCTCGACCGCTCGGCGCGCCGGAATGGAAAAAACCGAGGACTGCCTGTCGCCGAGGAGCACCCGCACGGCCTGCTCCGGCCCACGCCCGGAACCCTGCACCCGGTCCGGCAGGCCGATCGGCATGTCCACCGCGACAAGATCCGGCACGATCTCGCCTGCGAACAGATCGGCAAAGCGGGGCACCACACGGATCAGCGGCGCTTCCGACCCCTCATCGGACGCAATGGCAACGATCCAGCCGCCCTTGCAACCGTCGACGCCGGCCAGCCACGCCATCCCGTTTCCTCCGCCTTTCGCAGCGCTGGCATTGCATCTGCGTTGGTCTACTGTGCACTGCAATACAAGCTGGCCCGTGTCAGGAGAGACCATGAGCACGATACGCCCCCGCCGCAGCGCCCTCTATATGCCGGGCTCGAACGCCCGCGCGCTCGAGAAGGCCCGCGAGATCGCGGCCGACGTTCTGATCCTCGACATCGAGGACGCCGTCGCGCCCGACGCCAAGGCGACGGCGCGTGAACAGGTCTGCGCTGCCGTGAAGGCCGGCGGCTATGGCCGGCGCGAGCTGGTGATCCGCGTCAACGGCGTCGGCACGCCCTGGTTTGCCGAGGATCTCGCCGCCGCCGCCGAGGCGAAGCCGCAGGCGATCCTGATCCCGAAGGTTTCCGCGCCGGAAACGCTGCACGAGGTCGGCAACCAGCTGAACGGCCTCTGGGCCGATCCCGCCATCGCGGTCTGGGCGATGATCGAAACACCGCTCGCCATCCTCGATGTCGAGCGCATCGCCCGTGCAGCGCGCGATCCCGTGACGCGCCTTGCCTGCTTCGTCATGGGCACCAACGATCTCGCCAAGGAAACGCGCGCCCGCTTCGTGCCGGGCCGCGGCCCGATGCTGCCCTGGCTGACGAGCGCGCTCCTCGCTGCCCGCGCCCATGGCATCGACATCCTCGACGGCGTCTATAACGACATCAAGGACGAGGCCGGCTTCCTGGCCGAATGCGAGCAGGGCCGCGATCTCGGCTTCGACGGCCGCACCCTGATCCACCCCTCGCAGGTCGCGGTCGCAAATGCGGTCTTCGCGCCCGACGATGCCGAGCTGACGCGGGCCCGCGCCGTCATCGCCGCCTTCGACCTGCCGGAGAATGCCGGCAAGGGCGCGATCCAGCTCGACGGCCGCATGGTCGAACTGCTGCATGCCGATATGGCGCGCCGGACGGTCGCGCTGGCGGAAGCGATCGCAGCGTAAGGGCACCTGTCATCCCGTGCGCGCTGCAGCGTGCAACGCTGCTGCGCAGACACGGGACCGTATGACGAGAAGGCGCCTTATTCTGAAGACGATCCCGTGTCTGCGCTGCGGCACTTCGCGCCGCAACGCGCACGGGATGACACTTTCCGTCAACGCAGATGACGGCTGCCGCAGGCGCTCAGCCCTTCTTCGCGGCCTTCGCCCGTTCGATCGCCTCGACGATCAGTTTCTTGGCCATGGCGGCATCGCCCCAGCCCTTGAGCTTCACCCACTTGCCGGGCTCGAGATCCTTGTAGTGCTCGAAGAAGTGCTGGATCTGGTCGAGCGTGATCTGGGGCAGATCGGTGTAGTTATGGACGTTCTCGTAGCGCTTGGTCAGCTTCGGCACGGGCACGGCAATGATCTTCTCGTCGCCGCCGCCCTCGTCCTCCATCAGCATCACGCCGATTGGACGCACCGCGATATAGGAGCCCGGAACCAGCGGGCGCGTATTGGCGACCAGCACATCGCAGGGATCGCCGTCTTCCGAGAGCGTATGCGGGATGAAACCGTAGTTCCCGGGATAGCGCATCGGCGTATAGAGGAAGCGGTCGACGAAGAGCGTGCCGGCCTCCTTGTCCATCTCGTACTTGATCGGCTCGCCCCCGATCGCCACTTCGATCAGGACATTGACTTCTTCGGGCGGGTTCTTGCCGATGGAGATGGCGTCGATGCGCATGCTGGAACCTGTCGCTTGGGAATTTTGCCGGGCCTTATGCAAGTTCGCGGCGAAAAGTCCAACCCCTTCCGTCGCGCCTTGCCACCCGACGATTTGCGTAGGCGCGCCCGCGCTGCTATCGGGCGCCCCATGAACAGCCCCGAGACCAGGCCGTGTTGAGCCGCCTGCGCCCCGACGAAGAGCGCTATGCCCGCCGCATGGCCCGCATTGCCCGCTGGGATCGGCCGATCGAAGGCCGCAGCCAGCGCCTGCGCGCCTGGACCAACATGCTGCTGGTCGACCACGGCATCTTCCGGCTCGCCTATCTCAACGCGCACCGCGTCACGCCGCGACTCTGGCGCTCGGCCCAGCCGGCGCCCGGCCAGATCGCGGCCTTCGCCCGCAAGGGCGTCAAGACCATCGTCAACCTGCGCGGCGGGCGCGAGCACGGCTCCTGGCCACTCCAGAAGGAAGCCTGCGAGCGCCACGGCATCAAGCTCGTCGATTACGTGCTGCGCTCGCGCGGCGCGCCGGATCGCGAGACGATCCTCGGCTCAAAGGCTTTCTTCGAGAGCCTCGACGAACCGGCCCTGGTGCATTGCAAGTCCGGCGCCGACCGGGCCGGCTTCTTCTCGGCGCTCTACCTGCTCGTCCATGAAGGGCGCCCGCTCGACGAAGCCATGCGCCAGCTCTCGCTGCGCTATGGCCATTTCCGCTTCGCCAAGACCGGCATCCTCGACGCCTTCTTCGAGGCCTATCGCCTTGAGGGCGAGACGAAGGGCATCGCCTTCCTGGACTGGGTCGCCACGATCTACGACCCCGAACGGCTGGAGCGCGAGTTCAAGCCGGGGCTGTTCTCGTCGCTGGTCGCCGACAAGCTGATCCGGCGGGAATAGCCCTACCGCACCGCCCCCGAAGCGGCGAGGCCGTCGGAGGGCGCCTCGGCGGCATCGTCGAGATGCAGCCAGATGAAGACGGTATGCGCCAGCGTTCGCAGGATCGAGATGGCGCCAATCGTCAGCAGCAATTCCGGCGACAGGGCACGGAACCACGCCATCGTGGCCACAATCGCAACCAGCGCGACGGCATTGATCGCGACCTGCCAGAAGGGCTGGCGCGACAGCGTCGCCACTTCCTGGAGCGGCCCGAGGACGGCAATGCCGATATAGAACGCCGCCAGCAGCGCGATGACCTCGCCGAGATCCTGCCACTGCGTCCCGATCAGCCAATGGTCGGCCACGAGCGAGACGACGGCGATGACGCTGAACAGCACGGTCGCGCCGACGGTCAGGCCAAGCGCCATGATCCGCGCCCAGAAGCGCCGGCGCGGACCGGCCTGCGTCCGCAGGCGGTTCAGCACCAGCGGGATCGACACCGTTCCGAACATCTGGCTCGGCATGTCCAGCAGGCGCATCGACAGCGCTACCTGCGCCGCAAGCACGGTATTGCTGGCATAGGGCAGCGCCAGGAGCGGCGCGATCGCGAACCCGTAGGCCAGCAATGCCGACGGCAGCAGGGCCCGCGGCGCATCCCGCCAGCGAATCGCGGCCTCGGCGAGGCTGCGCCAGGACCAGAGCACCGGCCGGACCAGCGCGGCGACGGAATCCTGCCGGCGCCGCAGCAGATAGGCCGCCGCCAGGACGTGGCCAAGCGCATCGGCCATGAACAAGGTCAGCGCCTTCGGCCCGAAAACCCAGATCAGAAGCAGCATGATCGCCGGCTGCACCACGGCCTGCACGACATTGCTGTTGCCGATGGCGCGGAAATCGCCCTCGGCCGTCGCCTCCGACCAGAGCAGCCGCAGCACCGAGCGCGCCGCCAGCGAAACCAGAAAGAAGAAGGCGACCGCCGGCGCGACCCAGCCGGTCACGGCGAGCCCGATCAGGACGACGGCGGCGACAGCGAGGAAGGCCACGCCGACGGCGGTCGCGAGCCGGAAGGCCAGGCCGAGCCGGGCGCGGTCGCTGTTCTGGAAGAACACCGCCTCCAGGCGCAGCAGCGAGGCGATCGAGATGAAGTTCGCCGCCGAGGAAAAGACTGCGAAGGCGGCGAAGACGAAGGGCGGGCACAGGGCCGCCGCGATGATCAGGCCCCAGACCGAGATCAGCCGCGCCTGGACGAAGCGCAGGCCGAGCAGGATCGCGGAGCCCAGATTCGAGCGCAGGACAGGCACCCGCCTCGCCACGAACCGGCGCCCGGCCGCGAGCGTCAGCCCCGGGCGTCCATGCGGCAGATGGGCCCGATCCATGGTGACATGTGCGGCCATATCGACCCCCGTCGTCGAAGCGTCGGACAGGCTCTCGCCTGCCATGTCCGCCGCATCGTCCGAGGGGTCTCGGCCGCGGGAGGCAGTCATGCTCGACGGGCCTTCTGCCGCGAAGGCTGCGTCAACATGGTTAATGAATGGTGAATTCCGCTCATCGCCTTCATCGGTGGCCGCATCGCGCGGCTTATGCCACGCGATGCAAGAACTGGACACCGTGTCGTTTTTTGGGCTCAGGCGAATTTTGTCTTGAGCGCCTCGAACCGTGCCAGCTGGTCCGGCAGCAAGGCGCGAGCGGCATCGCGCCGCACGAAGACCTTGAACATCACCTCGCCCGAGCCGTTGAAGAACTGCACCGAGCAGGCGCGCCGGCCCTGCGCCGTCGACCGGTCGACCAGATAGATCGCCCGGCAGTTCTCGGCCTTGATATGCCCGCCGATCGGGCTATCGCCATGGATGTTGTAATAGCCATGGCCGAAGCTGCCGACCGGCAGCGAGCCCTCGCATTCCAGCACGATGTCGGGCGTATGCATCAGGAAGAGCACCGTGCCCCAGGTCGCGAGCTCCTTCCAGACGTCCTCGAAGCGCTCGGGCGCCACGAGCTGACGCTGCGCCTCGGGCAGAAGCTCGAGCACGGCGCGCGTCGAGACCTTGGCCTCGCGTGCGATCGCCTCGATCAGGCCGTCCGGCTTGGCGGTAAACAGGGCACGCGCATGCTCCATCGGGTCCTGCGCGGTGATGTCGGCGGTCGTCATCAGCTTAAGGCCTCACTCGGCCGCCTGGCGCGGCAGATGCGGGTTGCTCTCGCTCAGCACGGTCTCGAAGCCCTCGAACTCGGGATGGCCGAGATAGATCGGCTTCGGGCGCGGCTGGCCGGCATTGCGATGCGATTCGCGGAACTGCTCGGACTTGGTCCAGACCGTGAAATCCTCCTTCGAGACCCAGCTCGTATGGGAGGAATAAAGCGTGTGGTCCTCCTTCTCCGGCCCCTTCAGCAGGTGGAAGGAGAGGAAGCCCGGCATCTCGTCGAGGCGGGTCTTGCGCGAGGACCAGACCGTCTCGAAGGCGGCTTCCTCGCCCTTGACGACCTTGAAGCGATTCATGGCGATGAACATCGGTAAACCCTGCATCTGGCGCGCCGGAAAACGGCGGAAACGAACATACCGGGCAATCGCCGCACCCTGCCCGACCACCTCCCGAAGAAGGTTTCGACCCGGAAATGCGCGTGAGCAGCGACCGACCGCCCGGCGCTATCGCCTGACGAGGCCGGCTGCGCCGTGGCGCTGCCCTTGACCCCTTGTAGTAAAGGCTAATATCAACGTCAATAATACCGCAAAGTTGTTCTTGTTTTGAATAAATACAAACAAGATCTACTTTGAATGGAATAATTTTAAACTGCACACAACCTTCTTGCTTGGGCATCTGCGGCGGTGAAATCCGCACTCGCCCGAATGGAGTTGCGACATGTCTCGCTCGCGCATCACCCAGGCGCATCGCGGCCTCCGGCAGCCGAACCGCCGCGAGATGACGGCGGCCCTCGCCCTGAGCGCGCTCGGCCTCGGCGGCCTCGGGCTCCCCGCCGCCCTGCCGGGCGCCGCGCTGGCGCAGACGCCGGATCGCATCGTCGTCGCCGGCGGCGTCATCACCGAGGTGATCTATGCGCTCGGCCTGCAGGATCGCATCGTCGGCATCGACTCCACCAGCCAGTTCCCGCCCGAGGCGCTGAAGCAAAAGGCCAATGTCGGCTATGTCCGTGCGCTCTCGGCCGAAGGCGTGCTCTCGCTGAGACCATCCTTGATCATGCTGATCGACGGAGCCGGCCCGCCGGACGCGGTGTCGTTGCTGAACGAATCCGGTGTGAAGATCGCGCGCATCAGCGATGGGCTGACTCCGGAGGGCGTGACCGCCAAGATCGCTGCGATCGGCACCGCGATTGGCGCGGCCGCTCCGGCCGAGCGCCTGGCAGCACAGACCAAGGCCCGCTTCGACGAACTCGACACGCTGCGTTCCGGCATTGCGAAGAAGAAGCGCATCCTCTTCCTGCTCTCGCTGCAGAACGGCCGCGCCATGGTAGGCGGTCGTAACAGCTCGGCCGATGGCATCATCAAGCTGGCTGGCGGCATCAACGTCGCCGACGCGATCGAAGGCTACAAGCCGATGACCGACGAGGCGATCGCCGCTGCCGCGCCGGACATGGTGCTGATGATGCGCAACAGCAGCGCCCATAACACCACGCCGGACGAGCTCTTCGCGATGCCCGCCTTCTCCCAGACCCCCGCTGCGAAGGACAAGCGGCTGGTTCATATGGACGGGCTCTACCTGCTCGGCTTCGGCCCGCGCACGCCGATGGCGGCGCGCGACCTGATGGCCGCGATCTACCCGGAAGCCGCGATCCCGCCGCTCAAGACCGCTGCCACCCCGTGACCCTCGCGGCACCGTCCCCGACTATGGCCACGACAAACCTGACGACGCTGATCGCGGGCCGACGCCGCACCGGCCTGCTCGCCGTCGCCGGGCTCACGCTGGCCTGCCTGCTCCTGACCATCGTCGCCATCGGCCAGGGCGCAATCCCGATCGCATCGGGCCGCGTTGCGGAGATCCTGATGGCGCGCCTGACGGGCGAGACCAGCCTGCTCGAAGGCCGCGACGTCCTCGTCGTGCTCAATATCCGCCTGCCGCGCGTGCTCCTCGGCCTGCTCGTCGGCGCCGCCCTCGCCGTGTCCGGCGCGTTGATGCAGGGCCTGTTCCGTAATCCGCTCGCCGATCCCGGCCTTGTCGGCGTCTCCAGCGGCGCCGGCCTTGCGGCGGCGGCCACCATCGTCCTCGGCGACCGCTTCCTCGCCGGCACCATGATGAAGCTGCCCTTCGCCGCCCTTCCGGCCGGCGCCTTCTGCGGCGGCCTGATTACGACGCTCGCGCTCTATCTCATCGCGACACGCGGCGGCCGGACCTCGGTCGCGACCATGCTGCTTGCCGGTGTCGCGCTTGGCGCCATGGCGGGCGCCCTCACCGGCCTGCTCTCCTTCATCTCGGACGACCGGCAGTTGCGCGACCTGACCTTCTGGTCACTGGGCAGCCTCGGCGGAGCAAGCTGGACGAAGCTTTCCGTGGTCGCGCCGATCGTCCTGCCGCTGCTCCTGCTGATGCCGCTGCTGGCCCGCGGCCTGAACGGCCTGATGCTCGGAGAGGCCGAGGCCTATCATCTCGGCATCCCCGTCCAGCGCATCAAGGCGCTGGCGATCCTGCTGGTCGCGCTTGCCGTCGGCGCCAGCGTCGCCTCGGCCGGAATGGTCGGCTTCGTGGGGATCGTCGTGCCGCATCTGATCCGGCTCTCGGTCGGCCCGGATCATCGGCTGCTGCTGCCGCTCTCGGCGCTCGGCGGCGCGATGCTGCTGGTCGGCGCCGATATCGTTGCCCGGCTGATCGTCGTCCCGGCCGAACTGCCGATCGGCATCGTCACCGCCACGATCGGCGCGCCCTTCTTCCTCTGGCTGCTCCTGCGCCGCACGAGCCTGATCGATGTCTGAAGCGAACCCGATCCTCTCCGGTCATGGCGTCAGCTTCCTCGCAGGCGGACGCAAGCTCGTGACCGATGCCAGCCTGCAATTGGTGGGCGGCAAGACCACGATCCTGATCGGCCCGAACGGCGCCGGCAAATCGACCCTGCTCAAACTCCTGACCGGCGAGATCAAGCCGGCCGGCGGCGAGATCCGCATCGCCGGCGACCCGCTCCCGACGGTGCCGGCCTGGCGTCTCGCCTGCCTGCGCGCGGTCATGGCCCAGCACGCCCGCCTCGTCTTCCCCTTCAGCGTCTACGAGGTCGCAAGCCTCGGCGTCGACGGCATCGGCCGGGCCCTGACGCGCCAGCGGCGCGAGGCAATCGTCGCCGAAAGCTTGGCCGCGGCCGGAGTGATCGATCTCGCCGGGCGGCGCTACCAGACGCTCTCCGGCGGCGAGCAGCAGCGCGTGCAGTTCGCCCGCGTGCTCTGCCAGCTCGAGGCCGGCCGCAGCATCGCCGAGCGCCAGGTGCTGTTCCTCGATGAGCCGATCGCCAGCCTCGATCTCTGCCACCAGCTCGCTTTGCTCGACATGGCCCGCGCCATCGCCGCGCGCGGCGTCGCCGTGCTGATCGTGCTGCACGACCTGAACCTCGCCGTGACCTATGCCGACCATCTCGTCGCGATGGATCAGGGCCGCATCATCGCGCAGGGTCCGCCGGCGCAGACGCTGGATGACGCCCTGCTGCGCCAGGTCTTCAAGGTCGACCTGACGCTGAGCCGCGCCCCGGCGCCCGGCCTGCCCTTCCTGCTGCCGCAGCAACATCGCGCCCGGCCTGCGGCGTAGGGCTCGGCTGCCCCCTTGTCATTCCGGGGCTTCGCGATAGCGAAGAACCCGGAACCCACGACCGGGTGAGCGGCCAGCAACCGGGCATCGGATGATCGACCCCGTCGTGGGTTCCGGGTTCGCGCCTATGGCGCGCCCCGGAATGACAAGGCGTTGCCCAAAGCTGCTGCGATCCAGGCGCCAAACAGTCCCCAGAGCGGGATTCACCGGCGATTCATCCTGAATCGCCGCTTCACCATATCGCTCAACCCGCGCTTCACGGCTGCGGCGCCACAACTCCCGCAAGTTTCCAGCGGGAGTTCCGACCATGCTCAGACATGTCGCCCTTGCCACCATCGCCCTGTCGGCAGCCAGCGCGGCCGCGCCGCCCGTGCAAGCGCGCGAGGTCGTCGGGATGCGCGACGGGCGCTTCGACCCCGGCACGATCGTGATCCGCACCGGCGAGCGGAAGCTCTATTACGTCACCGCGCCGGGCGAGGCGATCCGCTATACCGTCGCCGTCGGCAAGGCCGGCAAGCAGTGGCGCGGCGTCAAATATGTCGAGGAACTGCAGGTCGACCCAGCCTGGAGTCCGCCGGCCGAGGTCAGGCGGGACAACCCCCGCCTGCCCGACGTCATCCCCGGCGGCTCGCCGCGCAACCCGATGGGTGCGCGCGTCATCGGGCTCGGGCCGACAGGACAATACGCCATCCACGGCACCAACATGCCGAACACGATCGGCACCGCCGCGTCCTATGGCTGCTTCCGCATGCACAACCAGGACGTGATCGATCTCTATGCCCGCGTCCGGATGGGCACGCCGGTCGTCGTCCTGCCCTGAGGCGTCAGAGCGGCACGCCGGCAGGCATCGGCCGGCCGGCGAAGAACGCCTCGAGATTGCCGAGCAGCGTGCGCAGCTGGGCCTTCTTGGCGTCCTGCGAACTCGCGGCGACATGCGGCGTCAGCACGACGTTGTCGAGCTTGCGCAGCCGCTCCGGCACATGCGGCTCCTCGGCGAAGACATCCAGGGCCGCGCCGCCGACCCGCTTCTGTTCGAGCGCCGCGCAGAGTGCTTCCTCGTCGATGACGAGGCCGCGCGCAATGTTCACGACATAGCCCTCCGGCCCGAGCGCGTTCAGGACGGTATCGTCGACGGCATTGCGCGTCTCGGCGCTGGCCCGGACAGCAATCATGAGCACGTCCGCCCAGGTGGCGAGGCCGAGCAGGCTGTCATGGAATTGATAGGGCAGATCCGGCTTGGGCGAGCGGCTGTGATAGCCGACCTCCATCTCGAAGGCTGCCGCGCGGCTCGCGATTTTGCTGCCGATGGCGCCGAGCCCGTAGATGCCGATCTTGCGGCCGGCGAGATCCGGCGTATTCGACACCGGTTCGATCCCCCGGCCACTCCACAGGCCGTCGCGCACGAAGCGGTCGCCGCGCCCGATGCCACGCATCGCATTGAGCATGAGACCAACAGCGAATTCCGCGACGCTGCGCGCATTGGCATCGGCGGCATTGCAAAGCTGAATGCCGCGCGCCTTGGCCGCCGCGGCATCGACCCCCTCGATTCCCGTGCCATAGCAGGCGATCAGTTCGAGCTTCGGCAAGGCGTCCATCAGATCCGCACCGGTCCGGCGCCCGCCATAGGTCACCAGCGCACGCGCCTCTTTCGCCTCGACCGGAATCCCGGCCGCATCGTCGCCATGGACCGGTCCGATCACCGTGTAACTCTGCTTCAGGCTTGCAATCGCGTCATCGGCAAGGCGCGGCATCATCAGGATCGTCGGCTTCATCACAAGGCTCCGGGGAGATGCTGCATCGCAGCACCGCGCGGCATTTTGCTCAACCCATGCTGGTGTTGGCCCCGTCATCCCCGCCGCGCATTCCAACCTTCGACCAAAGATTGGTCCAAGTGGTTCCAAAATCTGGAAATCGCCTGCGTTGCCCCCTCGCCCCCCGTGAAGAACCGCGTTAACCTCCGCCCCGCGACACGTAACCACCCGTACTCCGGTGCGGGTCAGGAAGGGGCTACCAGATGGATCATCTCGCCGACGTGAAGAAATTTGCCAAGAAGCCGCTCAACGAAGCGGCCTTCGCCGGCATGTCGAAATCCTACGCTCTGGTGATGAGCAAGCCCGACACCCGCTACGTCGCCTGCTCGGATCCGGCCGAACTCGATCGCGTCCGCGAGAATTTCCTGAAGAAGAAGCTCGGCCTGAAATCCGGCGATCTCGACGGCTCCGTCAAGGCGATCTGCGAGCATATGAAGGCCGACAAGACCAAGTCCCGCCTGACCTTCTACTACCTGCTGGCCGAGCATCACGGAAAGCTCGACCTCTTCGTCAAGAAGTAAGGCCTCGGCCCGGCAAACGACCGGGCGACTTCCCCAAGACAGCATGAAATGGAAGGCCGGCGCTAAAGCCGGCCGATATCCCGTTCAGGCCTGATAGAGGTCTGCGCGCGTCAGCGGCAGGCCGGACGGACCCTTGCGCCGCTTCGAGACCAGCGTCTGGTTGACCAGCGCGCCGCCGCGCTCGAAGGCGAGCGAGCAGCCCGCCAGATAAAGCGACCACATCCGCGTCCGCTCGGCGCCGATCTCGGCCTCTGCCTTGGCCTTGTTGGCCTCCAGCCGCTCCCACCACAGCCGCGTGGTGCGCTGGTAGTGCTCCCGCCAGCCCTCGACATCATGGATCTCGAAACCATGGCGCTCGAGATTGGCGATCGACATGCCCAAATGGTCGAGCTCTCCGCCCGGAAAGATGTAGCGCACCAGCGCGCGATACTCCGCCGGCATCTTGTTGAAGGCCTTCTCGGTCTTCTTGGCGCGGCGCGAGATGCAGTGATGCAGATAGAGCCCGCGCGGCCTGAGCAGCCGGTTCACCGCCTGGAAATAGGAGGGATGGTTGCGGATACCGACATGCTCGAACATGCCGATCGAGGAGATCTTGTCGAACTCCCCCTCCATCTGGGTGAAGTCCTTGAGATGGAGGGTGACCTTGTCCTGAAGCCCGAGCCTCTCGACCTTCTCGCGCGCCAGGGCGAGCTGCTCCTCGGCCAGCGTCACGCCATGCGCCTCGACGCCGTAATAGCGGGCGGCATGGCAGGCCAGCGCGCCCCAGCCGCAGCCGATATCGAGGAAGCGATCCCCCGGCTGCAGGCGCAGCTTCCGGCAGATCATGTCGAGCTTGTCGCGCTGGGCGCGGCCCAGATCGCCATGATCCTCGGTGAAATAGGCGCAGGTGTAGACCATCTCCTCGTCGAGGAAGAGCCGGTAGAAATCATTCGAGACGTCGTAGTGATAGGCGATATTGGCCTTGTTGGTGGCCGGTGCGCCGTCCCGCGCGATCTCGTCGCCCTTGCGGTGGCTGACGGCGGCGCCGGCCGTGCCCGGCGCGAACAGGAAGCGTCTGATGACATCGAAGACGGCGCTCTTCGGGATGTTGCGCGCGAGCTTGCCGACCTTGCCCTCCGGGCGCGCCGCGGCGAGATCGAAGAGCGAGCCGTTCAGGATCGCAATGCGGTCGGCGACATGCAGGTTGAGCAGCGTGTCGAGCTTGGGCTTGCGGATCAGGGCCGCCATCACGCCGGTATCGGCAATGCCGATGGCGAGCCCGTCCTGTGGCCAGGAGGCCGGAACCATGCTGCCGTCCCAGAGCCGGAAGCCGAGCTTCAGGCCGAGCTTCTCATGCGCCTCAGCGAGAAGGCGGCGCAGGGCCGCGAGGCGCTTGTCGTTGCTGTCCATGGAGGCCAATCCGCTGCTATCCGGCTGCTGTTTGGACGCTGGGCCGCCAATTGGCAATGTTGCGAGGCCCCAGCATCAGAAGTCGCTGGCGATGCCCTTCACTTCCCAGTCGTCGTAGCGCACCGGCTCCAGCCCGCCACGGCCATTCACCTCGCGCTGCTTCGCGACCTCGGCGGCATGGGCGTCGATCGCGGCGCGGCGCGCGGCGGCTTCCGCCAGGGCGCGCTGCGCGGCGGGGGACAGCACCTTGGGCTCGGCGGCCTCCGCCGGCCTGTCCTGATCGGTGTTCTCGGGCATGTCTGCGCGCTTCCTTGCAGGATTCTCTTGCAGGATCGGGATGGCCCTCACCACATAGGGCACGATGCTCGCAGATGCGAGGGCCTGCGCAAACACGCGCTCGAGAAGGGAATTCGATGAACTACGTTCGCACCGGCATGTTGATGGCGGGCCTGACGGCGCTCTTCGGCGCGGTCGGCTATCTGCTCGGCGGCGGGGGCGGCATGCTGATGGCGCTCGGCTTTGCCGCCGTCACCAATCTCTTCAGCTACTGGAATTCCGACCGGATGGCGCTCGCCGCCCATAACGCCCAGGAGGTCGACGAGCGCACGGCGCCCGAGCTCTACGGGATGGTGCGCGATCTCGCCGCCCGCGCGAACATGCCGATGCCGCGCGTCTACCTGATCCAGGAGGACCAGCCCAACGCCTTCGCGACCGGCCGCAACCCGCAGAACGCGGCCGTCGCCGCGACCACCGGCATCCTGCGCACGCTGACCTATGAGGAACTGGCCGGCGTGATGGCCCACGAGCTCGCCCACATCAAGAATCACGACACGCTGACCATGACGATCACCGCGACCTTCGCCGGTGCGATCTCCTCGCTCGTCACCTTCGGCATGTTCTTCGGCTCGCGCGACAACCGTCCCAATTTCATCGTCCAGATCCTGCTCTCGATCCTCGCGCCGATGGCGGCAGCCCTGATCCAGATGGCGATCTCGCGCTCGCGCGAATACGAAGCCGACAAGCTCGGCGGCCAGATTTGCGGCAATCCTGTCTGGCTCGCCGATGCGCTCGCCAAGATCGCGGCCGGCGTCCAGCACATCCCCAGCGAGACAGCCGAGGCCAAGCCTGCTACGGCGCACATGTTCATCATCAATCCTCTGACCGGCGGCGGCATGGATAACCTGTTCTCGACACATCCCGACACCGGCAATCGCATCGCCGCCCTGATGGAGCAGGCGCGCGCGCTCGGCATCATCAGCAGCAACGCGGGCGCGGGCTTCACTGCCCAGGCCGACAACAATCCGTGGGGCAGCGCCCCGCGCCAGCCCGGTCCGTGGGGCTGAGATGGCCGCCCAATCCTCCTCGCGCGGCCCAGCCCAGCCGGAAACGCCTCCCAAGCTCGACGATGCCCCGGGCCTGCCGGCTCGCCGGCTTGCCGCCGCCGTCATCGACGAAGTCCTGCGCGCCGGCGTCGCGCTCGACGAAACCCTGGAGCGGATGCTGCCGGAATCCGGGCTCGATGCCGCCGATGCGAGCCTTGCCCGCGCCATCGCGGTCACGGCCTTCCGCCGCCTCGGCACGATCCAGCAGGCCATCGACGCGCGGCTCGACCGCGGCAGCCCGCGCAAATCCGGCCCGTTCGAGCCAATCCTGACAGCCGCTGCCGCCCAGATCCTCTTCCTCGACGTGCCCGACCACGCGGCGGTCGATATCGCCATCCGCCAGCTGCATGAGGATCCGCGCTCGGCCCGCTATGCCGCGCTCGGCAATGCCGTGCTGCGCCGCCTCGCCCGCGAGCGCGACGCGGTGCTTGCGGAAGCCCGGGCGGAAGTCTTCGGCGATACCCCCGACTGGCTGGTCGAAAGCTGGTGCACGGCCTATGGCGAGGACACCGCCGCCGCCATCGCGCAGAGCCATCGCGAGGAGCCGCCGCTCGACCTCAGCGTCAAGGCCGATCCTGCCGGCTGGGCCGAAAAGCTCGACGGCATCGCCTTGCCGATCGACTCGGTCCGCTTGCGCGAGCGCCAGGCCATCGCCAGCCTGCCCGGCTTCGACGAAGGCGATTGGTGGGTCCAGGATGCCGCCGCCACCCTGCCGGTGAAGCTGCTGGCTCCGCAGCCCGGCGAACGCATCGCCGATCTCTGCGCCGCGCCCGGCGGCAAGACCGCTCAGATCGCGGCTACGGGCGCCAACGTCACCGCGCTCGACCGCTCCGGTCCGCGCCTGCGTCGCCTCAAGGCCAACCTTGCCCGGCTCGGGCTCTCCGCCGAGGTCGTCACCGCCGATGCCGCGAACTGGAAGGCGGAACCTTTCGATGCCGTGCTGCTCGATGCGCCCTGCAGTGCGACCGGCACCATCCGGCGCCACCCGGACGTCGCCTGGACCAAATCGCCTGAGGATCGCGACCGTCTTGCCACCCTGCAGGCCCGCCTGTTCGACGCTGCCGCAGCGCTGACCAAGCCGGGCGGGCGTCTCGTCTACTGCACCTGCTCGTTGGAGCCGCAGGAAGGTGAGGAGCAGACCGCGGCCTTCCTCGCGCGCAATCCCCAGTTTCGTCGCGAACCCGTCCGACCCGAGGAAATCGGCGGTTTGGCGGAGGCTATCGACGGTAACGGCGATATCCGCACCTTGCCGCATCAATTGCAGGGCGAAACCCCGCGTCTTTCGGGATGGGCAGGATTTTACGCAACCCGCCTGATCAGGCTATGACGAAGCCGGGATTCGCGCGGCGCGCCGCCGCGCCCGGGCACGGAGTCGACGGGGGATTTGAGCGGGTGGGCTGAACGACGGGGGTTGGCCCAAGCCGCGATCGGACGGGCGGCGCGGCGGACCCGTGGCCAGTTCGTCGGCGCGACCCGGAAGCTCTGGCCCTTCGGCCGCAATAGCGCGACGCGCCTGCTCTTCGCCCCGCATGACCTGCGCACCGCCGATCCGACCACGGCCAGCGATTTCTATGCGGGCTACTATGCCTTCGCCGGACGGATGCTGCGCAGCCATGGTGAATCGCCCTTCGACGCCACACCGCCGAGCGAGGCCTGGGCCGAGGCGCTCTATGGCTTCGGCTGGTTGCGCCACATGCGGGCCGCCGACACGGCCATCGCCCGTGCCAATGCCCGCAGCCTCGTCGAGGACTTCATCGCCCGGCGCCGCGACCGCCACGACATCGCCCGCCGCCCGGCTGTGGCGGCGCGCCGGCTGATTTCCTTCCTGTCGCATTCGCCGTTGCTGCTGGAAGGCGCCGATCACGTCTTCTACGAACGCTATCTGCGCCACATCTCGCGCCTCACCGACCGTCTGAGCCTGGCCCTGGCCGGAGCCGTCGAGGGCGCCGACCGCCTGAACGGGCTGATCGCCGTCGCCTTCGCCGCAATCTGCCTCGACGGACAGGATAGCCGTCGGCGCCGGATCGAAACGCTCCTCTCGGAAGAGCTCGAGGAGCAGATCCTGCCCGATGGCGGTCATCTCTCGCGCAATCCGCGCCTGCTGATCGAATTCCTGCTCGACCTGCTGCCGCTGCGCGAGACCTTCGCCGCGCGCGGCGTCGAGCCGCCGCGCGGCGTGCTGACGGCGATCGAGCGAATGATGCCGCATTTGCGCCTGTTCCGGCATGGCGACGGAGCGCTCGCCCTGTTCAACGGCATGGGCACGACCCCGCCCGACCTGATGGCGACGCTTGCGGCCTATGACGATGCGCGCGGCCGCCCGACCGAACACGCCGCTTATTCCGGCTATAGCCGCCTCTCGGCCGAGCGCAGCATCGTGGTGACCGATGCCGGGCCGCCGCCGCGTGGCGCCTATTCGGTCGAGGCTCATGCCGGCTGCCTCGCCTTCGAGTTCTCCAGCGGCGCCCAGCGCATCATCGTCAATTGCGGCGCCAGCCGCTTCGGCCCGCCGGAGCTGAAGCTCGCCGCCCGCAGCACCGCCGCCCATTCGACGCTCGTCCTCAACGATCGCTCCAGCGCGAATTTCGGCATGGTGCTCGGCGAGATGCGCGTCGTCTCCGGCCCCCGCGATGTCCGCGTCGCCCGCCAGGATGGCGCGGACGGCGCCGAATGGGTCGCGAGCCATGACGGCTATCGCCGCAGCCTCGGCGCGACCCACACCCGCCGTCTCCTGCTGGCGCGGGACGGCGCGTCCCTGGCCGGCGAGGACGAGGTCGCCCTGACTGGCACGCGCACGGAGCTCGCAGCCGCCCTGCGCTTCCACCTGCACCCGAATGTCCGCGCCAGCCTCGTGCGCGACGGCAGCGGCGCGCTGCTCGCGCTCGCCTCGGGTGAGGTCTGGAGCTTCGAGGCGGGCGGACTGACCATCGCCATAGAAGAGAGCCTTTTCCTGGCCTCGTCCGACGGGCGCCGGCGCACCGAGCAGCTCGTCATCGCCTTCGATGCGGTCGCGACCCCGCGCGTCAACTGGCGTCTCAGCCGGATCAGCGCCGCCAATCCCCGCGCCGGCAAGACGGTCGCCGCCGCGATCGCCGAGCGTGAGGCCGGGGAACACGCACCCGACGCGTGACGGTTCTGCGACGGCGGCTTTTGCCTTTTGCAGCGCAGCATGATAGCCCGCGCGCGTCTGCCGAAACTGCCTTCCTGCAATCAAAGCCGGACCTGATCCCGATGCCGAATGAGCTTCGCCGCGTCGAACGCGCGCTCCTTTCCGTTTCCGACAAGACGGGTCTGATCGACTTCGCGCGTGCCCTCCACAAGCTTGGCATCGCGCTGGTCTCGACCGGCGGCACCGCCAAGGCGATCGCCGAGGCCGGCCTGCCGGTCAGCGATGTCTCCGACCTCACCGGCTTCCCCGAGATGATGGACGGCCGGGTCAAGACCTTGCACCCGAAGGTCCATGGCGGCCTGCTCGCCATCCGCTCGCATCCCGAGCACCAGGCCTCGATGCTCGGCCACGGCATCCAGCCGATCGACCTGCTGGTCGTGAACCTCTACCCGTTCGAGGCGACGGTCGCGGCCGGCAAGGCCTATGACGACTGCATCGAGAACATCGATATCGGCGGCCCCGCGATGATCCGCGCCGCTGCCAAGAACCATCACGACGTCGCCGTCGTGGTCGAGCCGGCCGACTACCCCTCCGTCCTCGCCGATCTCGAGGCCCAGAAGGGCGCGACCACGCTGACGCTGCGCCGCAAGCTCGCCCAGAAGGCCTATGCCCGCACGGCGGCCTATGACGCGGCGATCTCGAACTGGTTCGCCAATGAACTGGGCGATACCGCCCCGGCCTTCCGCGCTCTTGGTGGCGCACTCGCCGAAACGATGCGCTATGGCGAGAACCCGCATCAATGGGCAGCCTTCTACCGCACCCCGGAAAACCGCCCGGGCGTCTCGACCGCACGCCAGGTCCAGGGCAAGCAGCTCTCCTACAACAACATCAACGACACCGACGCCGCCTTCGAATGCGTCGCCGAGTTCGCGCCGGAAGCCTCGGCCGCCTGCGTCATCGTCAAGCACGCCAATCCTTGTGGCGTCGCCGCGGGCGGCTCGCTGCTCGAGGCCTATGAGCGCGCGCTCGCCTGCGACCCCGTCTCGGCTTTCGGCGGCATCGTGGCGCTGAACCGCAAGCTCGATGCGGCTGCCGCGAAGAAGATCGTCGAGGTCTTCACCGAGGTCATCATCGCACCCGACGCCGACGAGGAGGCGATCGCGATGATCGCCGCCAAGAAAAACCTGCGCCTGCTGCTGACCGGCGGCCTGCCGGATGTCCGCGCGCCCGGCCTGTCGCTGCGCACCGTCTCCGGCGGCTTCCTCGCCCAATCGCGCGACAATGCCGTCGTCGACGACATGGCGCTCAAGGTCGTGACCAAGCGCCAGCCGAGCGAGCGCGAGCTGGCCGACCTGCGCTTCGCCTTCCGCGTCGCCAAGCACGTCAAGTCGAACGCCATCGTCTACGCCAAGAACCTCGCCACGGTCGGCATCGGCGCCGGCCAGATGAGCCGCGTCGATTCCTCGCGCATCGCTGCCTGGAAGGCCGCCGAAGCCGCGAAGGCGGCAGGCGTCGCGGAGAGCCTGGCCAAGGGCTCGGTCGTCGCCTCCGACGCCTTCTTCCCCTTCGCAGACGGCCTGCTCGCCGCGGCCGAGGCCGGCGCTACCGCGGTGATCCAGCCCGGCGGTTCGATGCGCGACGACGAGGTCATCAAGGCCGCCGACGAGGCCGGCCTCGCCATGGTCTTCACCGGGCACCGCCACTTCCGCCATTGACGGCGGCGCAGGCTGCGGGACACCCTCGCTGACGGGCCGCGCGCGAAAGCGCGCGGCAGGGGACAGGGGTCTGCATGGCCAAAGCTCACAAACCCGGCGCGCTGCTCAGGGAGCGCGTCGAACACCAGCATGCGAGAGTCAGCTATGTGGAGCTGTTCTTCGATCTGGTCTTCGTCTTCGCGATCACCCAGATCTCCCACACGCTGCTCGAGCATTTCAGCCCGCTCGGCGTCGCGCAGGCCGCCTTCCTGCTCGGCGCCGTCTGGTGGATCTGGATCTACACGAGCTGGGTGACGAACTGGCTCGATCCCGAGCGCCCCCCGGTCCGGATCCTGCTCTTCGTCCTGATGTTGCTTGGTCTGGTGATGTCCTGCGCGTTGCCGGAGGCCTTCGGTGCGAACGGCCTCATCTTCGCCGGCGCCTATGTCACGGCCCAGCTCGTCCGCTCGCTCTTCACGATGGTGAGCCTGAAGGACGCCTCGCCTGCGAACCACCGCAACTTCCAGCGCATCACGATCTGGCTGTGCTGCTCGGGCGTCTTCTGGATCGCCGGCGGGCTGAACGAAGGCCCCATGCGCTTCGGGCTCTGGCTGATCGCACTCGGCATCGAATATGTCGGCCCTACCGTTGGCTTCCGTGTCCCGCGCCTGGGCCGCTCGCTCACCAGCGACTGGAGTGTCGAGGGCGGCCATCTCTCCGAGCGCTGTGCGCTCTTCATCATCATCGCGCTCGGCGAGTCGATCCTGATCACCGGCGCCACCGCGGCGAAGCTGCCGGTCACGGCCGCCAATCTGACCGCCTTCCTGAATTCCTTCCTGAGCTCAATCGCGATGTGGTGGATCTATTTCCACATCGGCGCCGAGCGGGCGAGCCACCATATCGCCCGATCCGACGATCCCGGCCGGATCGCGCGGATCGCTTACACCTACCTGCATGTCCTGCTGGTGGCCGGCATCATCCTTGTCGCCGTCGGTGACGAGCTGGTGATCGCCCATCCCGGCGGCCACACCGATGCGAAGACGGCGATCGCCGTGCTTGCCGGCCCGGCCTTCTACCTGCTCGGCAATCTCCTGTTCAAACGGGTCACGGCCGGCTGGTATCCCCTCTCCCATCTCGTCGGGCTCGGCCTGCTCGCCGTACTGACACCGGCCTGGACGGTACTGCCGCCCCTCGGCTTCAGCCTCGCGGCAACCGCGATCCTGATCCTGGTCGCGGCCTGGGAAGCGATCTCGCTGCGGCCGAAGGAGACCTGAACCATGCACACCATCAATTTCATTGGATAATCGGAAGGAGCCCTCTGGAGCATCTAAACGCGCCGAGCCTGCATGATATCTCTGCGTTAGCCCGCAATGGCCCTTGCGATTTCGCCACAGCCTTGCAGCTCTTCTGTAGCTGCTGGAGATTGTCATGGCGAAGCGGAGCTCGATACGAATCACGAAGAGCGTGCTGGACTCCCTTGGTCCAGGCGAAGAGGTCTGGGACTCCGAGATCAAAGGCTTCGGTATTCGATGCCAAACCAAGGGCAGGTCGTATGTCCTGAAGACGACGATCAACCGCCGGCAGAAATGGATTACGATTGGGCCTCACGGCTCCCCTTGGACGCCCGCGACAGCCCGAGCCAGAGCTTTAGAACTCCTGGGTCGAACTGTTAAAGGAGAAGACCCTACAAAGACGGCCGAGCAAGAGACCGTCACAATCAAATAATTTCGCAACGCAGGCGGGGCCTTTGATAACTGAGCGCCTTTCCGTTGCATAAATCTGTTGCATAATGATCGCATGATTTACGGCTACGCACGCGTCTCGACCGACAATCAGACCCTAGAATCCCAGATCGAGGCTTTGAAGGCAGCAGGCGCCGACCGCATCTTTCAGGAGAAGGTGAGCGGCGCCAAAACGGACCGTCAGGAACTCAAGCGAGCACTCGCCAAGCTTGGCAACGGCGATATGCTGATGGTCACGAGGCTGGATCGCCTAGCACGCTCGACCCGCGATCTTCTCGACATCCTGGATCGAACCGCGAAAGCCGGCGCTGGCTTCCGCTCTCTAACGGAAGCGTGGGCTGACACGACAACGCCGCACGGCCGTCTCGTCACGACGATCATGGCTGGGTTCGCCGAATTTGAACGTTCATTAATTCTGGCCAGAACGAGCGAAGGGATCAGCAGAGCCAAGGCACGCGGCGTAAAGCTCGGCCGACCATTCGGAATGACCCACCATCAGCGGCAGGAGGCCCTGGCCAGGAAAGCTGCCGGCGAACCTGTTCGAGAGATCGCCCGGAGCTACAATGTGAGTCCGAGCACGATATCGCGGCTCCTCTAACGCCGCACGACGTGGGATCGCAATCGACAGGCGGCATGGGAGACTGCGCTGGGTGATCTAATCGATGTAGGCGACACCGATAGGAACTCTTCGACAATCAGGAAGGGGCCGCAGGATCGAAGGCGCAAGAGATCGCCTAGCCACGCTGCGATTACTCGATTTTGACGATGACATTCCCAATCGTTCCGCCCTCAACCGCTTCATGCGCGGCGGCGGTTTCACTGAGCGGAAATGTCGGTCCGATACGGGCAACCGCTTCACCCTGAGCAAGAGCGCGCGTGACGCCCGCCACTGCGCGTTCTCGCTGCTGCGCGTCCAGTTGATAGATCAGAAAGAAGTTCAGCTGGATCGAATTGGCGAGGAAGGCGAAGGCGGGAATCGTCGCCTCGGCCCCCGTGCCGTAAACGATGACCTTTCCGTTCGGCCGGAGCACCGCCGGGATCAGGCCGGCATTGGCCGTTAGGTCCATCTCGGTGATGGCGTCGACGCCGCGTCTCCCCGTGATATCAGCAATACGGTCACCCACATTTTCACGCTTGTAGTCGATGCAATGGTCGGCGCCGGCTTCGCGTGCTGCCATCGCCTTGTCCGGCGATGAGATCGTGCTGATCACGGTCGCGCCCCGAGCCTTGGCGAATTGAATGGCGAACTGGCTCACCGACCCCGCGCCGCCGGATACGAGCAAGGTTGTGCCCTGACCGACCCCGGCCAGCTCGATAGCATGGTAGGCGGTCAGCGCAGGGATGCCGAGAGCGGCTCCCTCCTCGAAGCTGAGTGCATCTGGCAAGGGAACGGCCTGCGCGGCCGGCAGTGCAATGAACTCTGCGGCTGTTCCAAATGGACGCTGCCACTGCCCGTTCCAGATCCAGACCCGCTCGCCAAGGCGTGACTTCGCAACGCCAGGACCAACAGCCTCGATTTCTCCAGCACCGTCGCTATGTGGGATGACCAGAGGGAACGGCGACTTTCGGTGTCCGCGGCTTTTGACGTCGGATGGATTGACCCCTGACGCGTACAAGCGCACGCGAACCTCCCCGACTCCCGGGCTTGGAGTTTCAACGTCTCCGATGCGCAGCACATCGCGCGCTGGCCCGTTGGCTTCATAGAATACTGCACGCATCGATCAGTATCCCTCAGCAATGTGAGAGCCTGGAAGAACGATAGCTCTGTGCGGCCCGATCAAGCGCTGGTGACAACCGGACGGATCATAGCGCAATGGTGCTCGCTGTGCCGCGCCGGCTACCACAGAGCAGCTCTTTGCTCGGCCTCAACCAGTGCCCACAACGGGTCGAGGGCGACACGCACGATCACTCCCGTGTCGAAGACCTCGTTGAATTCAAGCCGCCGGTCGCCTGTCATCACGACCTCGCGCTCGCTGTTTGGACCACTGTAGCGAAAGGAATCGCCGAGGACGCGGGCCTTAAAATGGGTCGCGCCAGCCGGCTTGACGACAAGGCTCAGGGCCCGAGGAGGCCCCCGAACTGTAAAGCCCGTCACGATGCCGGAGGGTTCGGCTCCGGTAATGACCAGCATGAATTGGCGGTTCGAATTAACGAACCCGGTGCTGCTGACCCAGATGCCGACGAAGCGGCGATGTTCAGGGAGAACACCACGCCCGATCCGGCTGATCTGGAATGGCGGAAGCGGAAGCTCCTTCTCTGCAGCAATTGCCGCAATCCGCCGCGCGTCGTCTTCTGTGAAGAGAGCGTTGGCTGACGATGGCAACCACAGGTGGGCTGTAAGATATCCAGCTGCGGCCAGGCAGCAGATGATGATGGCGGCCGTCGCCAGAATCGCCCGTTTGCGCTGTACAGGCGACCATAAAACGAGGCGACGGCCAACTGACCCGGCAAACGGGATCTGAGATCGCTTGGGTGGCGGCAGCGAGTCGTGCTCTTTGACCGCGTGGGGGTGGCCGGCGTTCAACAGGTATCCGCGACGGGGTACGGTTTCGATCAGGAGATGATCGGTGTCACCCAGCTTGTCTCGTAGCTCGCGAATGCACTGAACGAGTGAGTCATCCGTGACAGCGACATTTGGCCATACGACCTCAAACAGTTCCCGCTTCGACACCAGCCGTCCAGCATTCTCGGCAAGGTGACGGAGAACCTCGAACGCCTTGGGCCGCAGTGCAATCTCCTGATCGCCCGCTCTTAGGCGTTCGCGCGTCAAATCGAGCGCAAATCGGTCGAACTGTAGAAGTTTCGGAAGCGCCGGGTCCATGGTGCTTAGCTCCCACCCTAGCCCGCTCTATGAACTGCGTCCGCCGACTATAGGCGAAATACCGGCATTCCGTCACCCATTGACCGTGACCAAACGGAGCGCTCTTCGCTATGAACGGCTTCGGAAGCTGCCTTCGCCTGCCCACCGCGGATTTTGCGCATTGCCAGGCATCGGGATGGAACGCCGACCGTTTCCTGTGCGATCTGAGGTCTGTTCGGCACTTTGTTCAAGGCCGGGCCTTGGACGAGGAGTTCCCTGCGGCTCGCCATGATGAACTTGCCGTGATCGGCATGACGATGCCCTTGTCGCAGCGCGCAGGACCGATCTGGTTAACGAACTCACCGCGGCGGGAGTTCTGCGGAGCAGTGCGAGAAGACAGATCGACGCATTTCGCAGAAGTAGTATGCGTCAAGACGGGGCGGGAAATCTCTCCGAGAGCGGGAAAGAAGCCGCCGACGATCACGATAAACTCTAGCATTACAGCTACTCCAGTTACATTATCCTTTTTCATTCTCTAGGTTTGATTTTGATAATCCTGAGGCGGATCTGTAGCGCAGGAGGCGCTGACGCAGCGTCGCCAATATGTGCTAGGTTTGCTGCGGTGGGGAACGACGCTTTCAACTGCGCTCCAAATGTGCCGCCGAATTTGTCGGTCCGCTGCTGAATTTGTCTAAAATTGCTTGCGTCACGGCAAGGAAGCTGGACGGGGACTCCTATGGTTGCGACCACGAGCACCCCTGTGCTGACAATGTTCGACGTCGTCCGGTCCGAAGCTCTGGAGGATTCGAGCGGCAAGATTCGCGTGATTGAACGGGCCGCACAGTCAAACCGCACCTACACCTACCAATTGCAGGATCGCGCTCTTTGGCGCCCGCGCTTCGAACAGCCGATCTTGACCCTTGCGATACGTGGCGCCGGCTCGCTTCTTGCGAGTTTTGTCGAGAGCAGCTTCAGCACCGAGGTCACCGTCGACGGCGATGAAGGGAGCCTGTATTGTTTCACGACGATGCTCGCAGGCCACATTACCTTGGAGCAAAAGGGAAGATCCACGACAGCCACGCAACAATCTGGTCTCGCCTGGAGGCCCGGTCCCGGCGGCCGCCTTTTAATCAGCGACGATAACGCGCGCACCAATGTTTTCTTGAAAGCGACGGATATCGAGAGCATGCTTGAACACATGCTGGATGAGCGGCTGCGTCGGCCGCTCATTTTCGAGCCCAGCCTCGATTGGGGCACCGGGCTTACAGCCAGCCTGAAAAGCCAACTCGATTTCGTCACACAGGAATTTCAACGACGGGACGGTGTTGCCAATAACCCAGTCGCACTTGCGTCGCTAACGGACCTACTTGTCTCGCTGATTTTGCGTGGCACCACTCATAACTACTCTGATCGACTCGCAAATTCAGCCGGAAATCCAATTCCAGCCTACGTTCGACGCGCGGAAGACTTCATGCGCGCCCACGGCGCGGAGCCTATCCGTATGTCACATATCGCTGCGGCCGCAGGCTGCAGCTTGCGAACCTTGACGACTGTGTTCAGGCATTTTCGCGGCAGCACCCCTTTGGCTGCATTGCATGCTGTCCGGCTTGATCTAGCGCATGCCGATCTTGCCCGGGGTATGCGTGACGCCTCAGTCGCTGCCGTCGCCCGCCGATACGGTTTCACTAACACGACACGCTTTAGGGCCGCCTTTCGTCGCCGGTTCGGTGAAACTCCAATTGAAATCGCCCGATATGCGTCTATTCAGACGGCGCCGGCCTCCGCCGATCTTGCAAAAGACGAATGACCTGTTGTGGCTTGATCGATCTTGGCAGCGCGTAAGGGCTGGGCCAGCATTCACCGGCCGACAAGCTCTCAGAGAAGTAATTGAGAGAAGCGTCTCCTTGAGGATCCAGCTTGCTGTTCGGCTGATTCCTCAGAATCTCTGTCCACATCTCCCACGTCCCTCGCGCGAACGATATCCTAATATCCTTAGCGGGGAACATCTCCGCTTCGGTTCCGGCTGCAAGATTTCGCGCGGCATGGACAAATTCGGCAGTGGGCCGACAAATTCGGCGACGAACCTTCGTTCACTACCAAAAGAACTTCTCCCCTGTCGTCCAGCATGACACGACTTTCGGCGAAATATCGGCATCCTTTCGCTTCTCCATCATGACCTGACGAAAGTTTCGTTGCTACGAAGGCTAACGGCAACGGAAGAGACAAACCCAGCCCCAGCTCAATCCAAACGCTTGCACTCAAAGAGGCGCAAATGGGACGATCTTCAGTGTTCGCTATATGCGCCTGCATCCTATGGGGCGGCCTCGCGGAGGGGGCGCAATCGACGACGCGTCAGGCTCGGGCCTGTGTTGCCTGGGACAGGGAACTCGCGCGGATGCTTGAGCGGAGCGAGTTATTCGGCCTCAACACCGCAGAGCTACGTGAAGGCATTCGCGTTGAAGCATTCAAGCTGCGAGAACGATGCCTCCGCGACATCAGTATGGCTTCCCTCAATCGCTATGTCATGCTCACGAAGTTTCTCTACGATGATGAAGCTGATGAGGTCGAATCTTTCAGTAAAGATCAATTATACGTAGATTAATTTATCTAAATTTGATACAATTTAGAAGTTTGATCCAATTTTGCCGCTATCTGCATCTTCTGCAGGTGAGTGCCATGGGAACGGCGAGACGGAATCTATTCTTTGGCGCAGCATTACTCGCAGCATCCATGAATGTTGAAGCGCAGGCGCGTGACGAGACAACGGAGCGCCTGCGTCTCGGTTCCGGCTTCGAAATCGTCATCGGGGAAAGGCATCTTGATCCGGGAGGGCGGTTACTGGAGGCCCTAGCGACGTGGGTCGGTGCAGAGCTGGGACAGCCGATACCCACGCTTTTGCCCAAACTCGTATTCAAGCCGGTTGGCCAAGTTGCTGCTTTACGGCTCAAGCAATACGCATCCGAAATCATACAGCAACACGGTCGGCCAGATATCCTGTCAATCTACGATTCCCGCGAGAAGATCATTTATCTGGCGGACACATGGAACGGCGCAACGGCAGCCGACTTGTCGGTTCTTGTGCACGAACTGGTGCACCATTTCCAGGAGGCGCATCAATCCAAATTTGAATGTGACGCGGCGCACGAGGCCAAGGCTTTCGAGTTGCAGGAAAAGTGGCTGAGATTATTCGGAAGGTCGCTTGAGGAAGATTTCCAGATCGACCCATTCACGCTTCTGGTAAGAACATCCTGCGGAATGTAATAGCTTTCGGCTCGTTACGCCTCCCGGGAATTAGGGGGCTGCGGTGCAAGTCACATACGACTTCTCACAACAGACCGTCATTGTGACGGGCGGCGCCCGTGGGATCGGCGAAGCCATCGCGGCCAGCTTCGTGGCAAGTGGAGCCGACGTCTGGATTTGGGACGGCGAGCCCGTCGAACTTGCCGGAGCGCAGTCCGTTGAGCCTTGGCCTTGGCCGCTCGAACGTCGTTTCCTAACGCCGCCGCTGATTTTTCAATGCGAGCGACGCGATCTCTGCTGACCGAAAGTGGCGCACCGCCCACGTACTGGTCCGAATAGCGTTCCAGCAGCAGGAGGGTGCTATAGGCTACTCTCAGGGCAGACGCGTTCTCGTCCGCGTCCGACGCCTTTCCTTCAGAGTTCCCCGACTTTACTGAGGGAGTTGTGGCTGCTCGGCGAGGGGCAACCTCGAACGTCGCAGTGAAGAGGATGTTCTTGCGATTGTCGTAGGCGACGAAGGCATACTGGTTCTCGGTGTCCTCCGGCTTATCGAACCGTAAACCAAAGATATCGGTTGCGCCGGATGGCTGACGAGCACGCGGCGCCGACAGCTGCTGCAGCCACAGCCAATCGCAATCTCATCTCGGTCATCCCCAGGCCAGCCGTAATACCAACTATAATTGGTAATCGAAGTCATCGGAAATTGCCAGCTCTGAGCGCATGGATATGCGCAAGCTGGTCGGAGAGAATTTTGCGCGGTTACGGAAAGAGCGCGGCCTGACTCAGGAGCAGGTCGAGGAGCGCTCGGGCTTCAGCCAATGGTACATCAGCAGCCTTGAACGCGGTCGCCGAAATCCGACAATCATCTCGCTCTACGAGCTGGCCAATGCCATCGGAGTTCGGGTGTCTGATTTGATCGCCGACCATCCGGAAATCACTGCACCAACGGATCCGGCAGATAGGGAACCACGAACAGGAGCAGACGGCGACGAGTAGCCGCCGCTCATCAACGTTGCCGAGGTCGCTGTAGCTCCTCTGTAGATTGAGCGCAATGATTAACACCGCGACTTGAATTAAATAATTGAAACTTAACATCTTTTACTCAAGATAAGGCCAATCCATGCACACCATTAAGGTCATCGGCATCGGCTTCGCCCTGCTCGGCATCCTGCTCGTCCTGGCCCCGCGCCTCTCCGTCTCGGCGGGACGGCCGATTCCCTTCGCCGTGAAGCTGTTCCTGCCGCTCTGGTTCACTGGGGCCCTGATCAATCTCTGGATCGGCGTCGCCCGGGCAGGCTATACCGTGATGGAGGAAGCACCGATCTTCCTCGTCGTCTTCGGCGTGCCGGCCATCGCCAGCCTGCTGATCCTGTGGCTGACCTCCCGAATTGCCCGATGAGCCTCGAATCCGTCCGCGCCTTCTTCGCCGAGCACGCCCCCGACATCGCGGTCATCGTGACGCCTGAGAGTAGCGCAACCGTGCCGCTCGCAGCGGCAGCCCATGGCGTCGAGCCCGGGCAGATCGCCAAGACGCTCTCCTTGCGCATCGGCGACGAGGTCGTGCTCGTCGTCACCCGCGGCGATGCCCGGCTCGACAACAGGAAGGCCAAGGCGGCGCTCGGCGGCAAGCCGCGCATGCTGGGCCAGGAAGAGGTCGAAGCCCTGACCGGCCATCCCGTCGGTGGCGTCTGCCCGTTCGGTCTGGCCACCCCGCTCAAGGTCTATTGCGACATCTCGCTGAAGGCCTTCGACATCGTCGTGCCGGCCGCAGGCTCGACGCATAGCGCGCTGCGCATCGCGCCTGAGCGCATGGCCGAGCTGACCCGGGCCGAATGGGTCGATACCTGCCAGGAAGCCACACAGGACGCAGCCGCGGCCGAGTAGATCTCAGCCCTTCGTCCGCGCGATCAATTCCATCGCGGCAGCAGGATTGCGCACCTTGTCGCCGCTGATGACATAGAGGAAGACGTCGCGCTTCTCGGTCTTTGCCGCGGGCCCGACCGTCTCCAGGCCATCAGGCACGCCGCCCTCGGCCCAGACCTGCGCAGCCCTGGTCCAGCGATCGAGACCTGCCTCGGAATAGCCCTTCGGCTCGGCCTCCTTGGTCCCCATGATCCGCGCATAGACGAAGGGCGCGGTCACATCGGCGATCTGCGTGTAATCCGCGTCCGCCGAGGTGATCGCGGCAACGCCATACTGACGCAGCAGCGTGATGAAATCCGGCGAGCGGAAGCTGTCATGCCGGACTTCGACCGCATGGCGCAGCGTGATCCCGTCCAGCTCTTTCGGCAGCAACTTGAGGAAGGCCTCGAAATCGACGGGATCGAACTGCTTCGTCGGCATGAACTGCCAATTGATCGGCCCCAGCTTGTGCCTGAGCTCGGTGAGCCCGCTGGTCAGGAACTTCTCGACCGAAGGCCCGGCCTCCGCCAGCACGCGTCGGTTCGTGCAGAACCGCGAGCCCTTCAGCGCGAAGACGAAATCGTCCGGTGTCTCCTCACGCCATTTGGCGAAGCTCTCCGGCTTCTGCGAGCCGTAATAAGTGCCGTTGACTTCGATCGAGGTGAGCTTGCTCGCAGCATATTCGAGCTCCCGCTTCTGCGGCAGCCCGTCCGGATAGAACACCCCGCGCCAGGGCTCGAATACCCAGCCGCCGATACCGATATGGATCTTTCCAGCCGCGGCCATCGTTGAGTTCCTCGATCTTCTACTCGTCCGGTTGGGCTATGCGCGGAACCAAACCGTAGGTGAGCCAGCGCCAAACCAAGCCAGTTGGTACCGACGAACCCTGTCAGCAGTGTTCGCTCACGACAAGGTTTGCTACGCCAGTATCGCCCGCCAACCCATTCTGTGCCCGGCAGCCGCGCAGGTCGCCCTCGCCGAACCCGTCCGTCTGTAGATTGACATAGGCCTCGCCCGCGAGGAGTTCGAGCGCGATCCGCGTCCGGGCGAAGCAGTAGCCGGCCTCACCGCAGGCCTGCGCGGTGCCGGCGTTGTGGTCGCCGGTCAATCTATCGCCGAAGCCGGCGAAGGCGACGGTACGCCGCGTCGAGACATCGTGCCAAGTATAGCTCGCGCGGCGCGCGCCCAAGCCGATGATGCTCCAATGCCCGATGGTATTGCCGCCCGATACGATGAGGCGCAGGTCAAACCGGTTGTTGGCGCAGCCAATCGAGCAGCAGAACATAGCTGACGGCCAACAGCACCGGCCCCACGAATATGCCCAGCAGCCCGTCTACGATCATGCCGCCGAGAACGCCGATCAGAATGATCGGCATCGGGACTTCGAGCCCTCTGCCAAGCATCAGCGGCCTGAGAATATTGTCGCTCAGCCCGACGACGATGTTCCAGATGAGGAAGATAACGGCCGGCTGCGTCGCTTCGGAATAGAAGACATAAGCGACGACAGGCAGCGTCAGCAAAATCAACGGTACCTGCATGATACCCAGCAACAGGGCAACGAGTGTCAAGGGACCCGCTGTTTGAAGTCCGATGGCAAAGAAGCCGAAACTCAGGAGCAATGACTGGACGACCGCGACGCCAACCACGCCTAGCCCCACGCCGCGGATCGTAGCTGCCGTCAGCGCGACCAACTGCGTTGCACGCGCTTCGCTTCCCGTGACCCGTTCGAGCGCACGATGGGCGAATACGGTGGCATTCTGGCCATAAACGACGAGCACCGCTGCAATCGCGAACGAGACGACGAATGACAGCTCCCCAATCGCGAGGCCACCGGCGAACGCAGCGATCCACGCCAGCGGCCCGCTGACCAAGTGGCCATATTTCGCCAGTGCAGCAGGTATGTTGGAAGCGACGAGAGACCAGATCTCGGTCAGCTTCTTGCCAATCAAAGGGGTGCCATCGAGCCAAAGCGGGGGCTGTGGCATCGTGATGCCCTGGCTCTGAACGTTTGAGATGAGCGAATACAGGGACGTCGCCAGCGAGGTCACCAGGATCACCATCGGCCCCAGCATCAGCGCGACACCGATCAGCCCGATCAGAAGCGCCGATCCGCGATGCCCTAGCCTCGGCACCAGCCGCAGATGCAGCGGATTGAGCATCACTGCCAGGATCGCCGACCAGGTCAGAAGGAAAGCGAAGGGAAGTATGATCCGGGCGCAGGCGAATACCAGCACACCGACCAGCCCGACTCGAATCGCGGCGTCGATCATCGTTGACGACGAATCCGCGTCGCGGGGCTTCGGCGCATTCCTGTCCATCGGTCAGGTCCATGCTCAACGCGTTGCGCAAGCCTTCGGCCATCATCGGCTTGACTCACCTCGGGCCGGCTTTGCCGAGGCAAGGAAGGTATTCGTAGGTCCACACCTGCCGAACGACGAGAAGTACCCTGCGCAAAGCGCCCGGCTGCTCACAGGTCAAGGTGCCTGTTTCGCGGGTGCTGCCGGACGGAGGCGCGGCAAGGTACTTAGCGCCTGCCCGCCCGATTGACCGGACCTCCGCGGTTCATCGGTGTGCCAGGCCGGACCCCTACGCCCGGTGCTCCGACACCAGGGGTGACAGCGGCCCGCGCGACCGGCCGGGGCCGCAGCACGACCCCGGGTCTTACGATGCAGCCGACGGGGTAATTGACGTACTGGCAGTAGACTGCCGCACGGGCGTCTCCGCTGTCCGTCGCGACGAATGCGGCGACGAGAGCCGCGAATGCGATCGGGAGCTTCATGTTGTCCTCCATCAGCCATTCCTTGGGGCCTATGAAAACGGCGCGACCTGGGGTGCATCAGGGTGTCGAGGCCAACCGTTGACTGCACGGCGTGAGCCGCATACCCGATCAAATGGTCATCAGCGCGATCAGGACGGGCCCCCAGGCGGTCAGCAGAATGTTCCCGATCGCATAGGGGACCGTGTATCCGAGAGCCGGAATGCTGCTCTGCGCTTCATCCTGAACCGCTCTCAAAGCCGCCGTGATCGTGCCGGCTCCGGCGCAGGCTCCCAGTACGATCAGAGGGTCCATCTTCAGGACGTAACGGCCGAAGAGAATGCCGACCATGTGCGGCAGCAGCGCCGACACCAGGCCCACGGCGGCGAGGCTGATTCCTGTCGCTTTCAAGCCCGCGACGAAACTTGGTCCAGCGCTGAGACCCACAATGCCGATGAACATGCACAGTCCGACCGTGTCGAAGATCCAGATCGCGGGCTCGGGGATTCGGCCGAAGAAGGGATATGCCGAGCGAAGCCATCCGAAGAGAAGCCCCATGAACAGGGCGCCGCCGCTGGCGGTCAGCGTCAGCGGTATCCCCCAGACGGTCAGCGAGAGCAGGCCGAAGAGCCCGCCGAGGAAGATGCCCAATCCGACGAAGACCATATCAGTCGCCGATGTGCGCCTGTCGGGATAGCCGATTGCCGTCGAGACGCGTTCCACCTCCGCCATGGGCCCCATCAGGGACATGACATCTCCCCGGTTGAGGCGTGTCGTGGGGATCACCGGCATGGCGATGCCCGAACGGGTCAGCTTGGCGAGAAAGACCCCGCGCGCGAATTGGTCTTCGGCGAGCTCCGCCAGGGATTTGCCGTCGATCTCGCGGCTCACCACAACCACGTCGAGCGCTTCGAGCGGGATGTCCAACAGTTCCGGGTCGCTCACTTCGGGGCCAATGACGTCGCCGCGTGCGGCGTGAACTTCGAAGCGCGCCATCACGGCGATGATGTCGCCGGCCTGGATGCGATGATCCGAGGCCTGGTCGAACAGGCCATCGGCGCTGCGGCCACGCAGGACGAAGACACGCGTCCTCTTCGGCAAAGCCTCCAGCTCCGCAATCGTCTTGCCGAAGAGTTGTTCGTTCTTGACCCGATAGGCGCGGACATCGAACAAGCGAGCGGCCGATATAACGCCATCGGCTTCGCTGGCCGATCCGCCCCTGTCTGAATGCAGAGCTGCCGTCGCTTCGCGAGCGGCCTCGCGCAGGTCAATTCCCATCAGCTTGGGGCCGACTTTTGGCAAGAACCAGACGAGCGCGGTCGTTCCCACCAAATAGGTGACGGCGTAGGCCACCGGAATATTGTTCACGAGCGCCCGACGTTCGGCCTCCGGCAAGTCAAGCCGCTGAATGGCTTCTCCTGCCGTTCCGATGACTGTGGATTCAGAAAATGCGCCGGCAAGCAGGCCGGCCGCGGTGCCCATGTCGTAGCCAAGCAGCTTCGCGAAGACCAGCGCCACCAACAGGCATGTCACGCACAGGACGACCGTGAGCGCCATTTGCGGAAGCGCGTCGCGTTTCAAGGCACGGAAGAATTGCGGCCCGACCTTGTAGCCGGTGGTGAACAGGAAAAGGTCGAAGAAGACCGATTTGACGATCGCGGGAACCTTGATGTCGAGCTGGCCGACCAGCACTCCCGCCAGCAGGCAGCCGACGACGACGCCGAGGCTGAAGCCGCCGAATGTCAGCCTGCCGATCAGAAACCCGAGCGCAATCGTCAGGAAGATGGCGAGCTCGGGGTTGTTCTGCAGGGCTTCGACCACGAAACGCATGCCGGACCTCTCTGGAAGGACCCGACATTCGACCGCGCGAATGGCCGATCGAATGTCTGGCTACGTTGCCGCTGAAGACACAGCTTCAGCTCACGTTTCTTTGGCCACCACCATGCCGCCCGCTATTTCGATTTGGAGAGGGCGAGCTTGTAGGCGTCGAAGGCTTGGCGGTAGCCGCGGGCGACCGCTCGCGTGGCACGCCCGATCTGGCTGTAGACCTCGTCGTCGAGATTGGCGAACGATACCCGGACCGACCAGTCGGGTGCATGGAAGCCGCCACCGTTCAGCAGCACGATGCCGTGGTCTTCGGCGAGACGGAACACGATGTCGAGCGGATGAACGTGTTCCTTCATGTAGGCCACGACCTCCGGGCCGACATATTTGTTGGCCCAGAACTCGAAGTCGACGAGACCGTAATAGCGATCGTGCAGCACGTTCTCGGGCACCTCGATGCCGAGCCCCTCGATCATCCGCTCGGCTCGTGCCCTGACGATCCCCATGCAGGTTTTCTGGTAGAGCTTGGCCTCGTCCATCAACTCGGACAGCGAGAACATCGACATCATCACCTGCTGCGGTAACGACAGTCCGGCGGTGTGATTGAGCGCGATGTCGCGGCTGTCGGCGACGATGCGGTCGATCAGCTTCATCTCGCGCGGCTTCAGGGTCAGCGGACCGTAGCGCTTGTCGAGCAGCGCAAGAGTCTTCTCCGGGTGGTTGGCGATCGCCTTGTCGAAGATGTTCTCGCGATGAATGGCGATGACGCCGAGCCGCCAGCCGGTACAGCCGAAATACTTCGAATAGGAATAGACGCCGATAGTATTGCGAGGTAGGGCGCCAAGAAGGCCGCGGAACCCTTTGACGAAGGTTCCATAGACGTCGTCGGTCAGGAGCATGAGATCGGGGCGCTTCGTTTCGACCAGCTTGACGATCTTGGCGATGGTCTCCTCGCTCAGGGCGACCGCATAGGGATTGCCCGGATTCACAACGAAGAAGGCTTTGATCTTCGGATCCTCGAGCTTCTTCAGTTCGTCGTCGGTGAACTGGAAGCGGTTCTCCTGTGGAGCCGCAATCGAGACCACGTTGAGGCCGTAATCCTCGAGATGGGGCATTTCGAGATAGGGCGTGAAGATCGGCGTCGCGAGCGCGATCGTGTCGCCGGGGTTCAGCAGGCGGTTGGCCTTCAGCGACTTGAAGATGTAGCACATCGCCGCCGTCCCGCCCTCGACGGCGTAGAGGTCGAACTGGCCGGACGGGCGCGGCTCGCCGCACATCGCCCACATCAGGTACTCGTGCACGATGCGCTCGTTATGGACGAGCATGCGGTCCGGCACCGGATAGTTGTCGCCGATGATCGAGTCGACGAGTTCATGGACGAAGGCATCGGGCTTGAAGTCGAACCTCTTGACCGCGAAGGCGACCATGTCCTTGAGGAAGCCGGCGCCGGGGGCGTCCTTATGCGCGGCCAGCCAATCCTCCAGCCGCGCTGCGATGCCGTCGGCCTTGGGCATGCCGCCGATCCCCGCCGGCTTGTTCATCACGCGCCGGCTTTCCGTGATCGCGAACTGGCCGAGCAGGAAGAAGCCTTCGCGCGGCGTCATCGCCACCCAGTTCGGATTGCCGCGCCCCGCGTTGAGCATCGATATCGAGGACGTCTGCGCCGTCAGCTTGGCGAGGCGGATGAGTTCGTCCTTGATCTCGAAGGGGCTGAGCTTTTCGAAGGTTCGCAGAGTAACAGGATCCATGACGCTCTCCCAACCAGAGTGAAAACGAAGGAACTCGCTGTCGCGCGCTAGGTCAGCAGGATGATGATCACCATGCCCCAGATGGTGAGGAGCGTGTTCCCGACCGCGTAGGTCACGGTGTAGCCAAGCGCCGGAACCTGGCTACCTGCGGTTTCGCAGATCATGCCCAGCGCAGCCGTCGTGGTACGGGCGCCCGCGCAGGCGCCGAGCAGGATGGCCGGGTCGAAGCGGAAAATGTACTTGCCGGCGAACATGGCCAGGATCAGCGGAAGCGTTGTCGCCAGAGCGCCCCAAAGGAACAGTCCGACGCCCTGGGTCTGCAGTCCCTTGACGAAGCCCGGGCCTGCCGAGATTCCGACCACGGCGATGAAGATATTCAGGCCGACCGAGTTCATGAACCAGACGGTCGAGCTCGGAATGCGCCCGAAAACGGGGCGCACGGAACGAAGCCAGCCGAAAACCAGGCCGGAAATCAGGGCGCCGCCTGCAGTGGAGAGCGTCAGTGGAACGCCCCCGACCTTGAAGACCAGCGCGCCGATCAACGCTCCGAGCGTGATGGCCGCACCAATGAAGGCGACATCGGCGACGTCGCTCGGGCGGTCGGCGTGGCCGACGACCTTGGCGACCGCGGCAATGTCCTGTGTCCGGCCGACGATGGTCAGGATGTCGCCGCGATGGATCACCGTGTCGCGCAGGATGGGAACGCTGACGGCGGTGGCACCGCGAACGATCTTCCGAAGGAAAACGCCGCGTGCCGCGGGCATCTGGGAGAGCTCGGCGAGCGTTTTGCCGTCGGCGTTCTTGCTGGTGACGTAGACATCGACGCCTTCGGCCTTCACGTCGAGAAGTTCCGGGTCCTCGACCTCGTCGGCGTTCTGGCCGATCAGGTTGACGAGCACCTCGCGCGGCCCCGCGATGGCGACAATGTCGCCTTCCTGCAGGATCGTGTCGGTGGTAGCGTCCTCGATGATGCCATTGCGCCGCACGCGCTCGACGAAGACGCGCGCATCCGGAACGAGCGCTTCGGCCTCCGCTGCGCGCATACCAACGACCTTGGCGCCGCTTCGCACCCGAAAGGCACGCAACTCGAAGCGCCGCCACACGGAGCCGGGGCCGCCGATCTCCTTGCCGCCGCCAAGCCTTGCTTCGTAGTCCTTGCAGGCCTGGACGAGATCGATGCCAAGGAGCTTCGGTCCCAACAGCGCCAGGACAATGGCGGAGCCGACGGTGCCGAAGATATAGGTCACCGCATAGGCGACCGGCATCGCGTCGAGATATTCCTTGGTCTGGTCGGGAGGGAGCCCCAGGCGGTTGATCGCGTCGGTCGCCAGCCCCATCGAGGCCGAGATCGTCTGCGTGCCGGCATAGAGGCCGGCGGCATAGCCGGGATGGTATCCGGCAAATTTCGCGATGATGACGGGGACAGCGAGGCAGAACACCGTCACGAGGACCGCAAAGATTGCCTGAGGCGCGCCGTCCTTGGCGATGCCGCGGACGAACTGGGGCCCGACTCCGTAGCCGACCGCGAACAGGAACATCAGAAAAAACGTCGACTTCACATTGGGCGAGACCGTGATGCCGAGCTGCCCGATCACGACCGCAGCGATGAGCGTCGAGGTCACCGCGCCGAGGCTGAAGCCCTTATAGGCGAAGCCGCCCACATAATAGCCGATCGCCAACGAAAGAAAGAGCGCAATCTCGGGGTAACTGCGAAGCGTACTAGCGAACCAGTCAAACATTCCGACCCCCTATTTCTGGAGTTCGAGGCCTGCCGGATATCCGGACAGACCATTAGAATTTGTGGTTACCTGGAGTTTTCATCTCTTCTTCCGAGCAATGGCGTCAGGCTTCAGTAATTTGAGGCCCCTCGCCTTCTCGTAACCGTGGATTTCCTTCACATCGAGCTTGCGCATGAAGGTGATCGTCTCATGCGTGACGACCTGTCCGGGGACCAGGATGGGGAAGCCGGGCGGGTAAGGGATCACGAAGTTGGCTGAGATCAGTGCCGGGCCCTTGTCGAGACGGCGGTCGCATTCAGGGCCGTTGATCGGCAGGTACTCGCATTTCTCCGCGGCATAGGCTGTGAAGAAGGCCGTGCGCATGTCGCCCTCCGGCGTTGTCTTGCCGGCGTCGGCGCGGAATGCGTCGTCGAACCGGCTGAAATCCGGAAGATCAGGCACGTCGTTCATCAGACTGTGCACGCGTGCATCGAAGGCCTTGCGTTCGCTCTCGCCGCCCTGGCGCAGACGCGTCTCGATCTCGTTGCTGATCTTGAGCAGGACACTGATCAGCAGGGCGACATCGCTGCGGGTATTGTTGATGTTGGACTGCAACAGCACCGAGTTACGCGAGGTCTTGTTGACCTGAATGTTATATTCCGCGGCGAGCAGACCTTTGAATGATGTGCCGTCGAACCCTGCCGTGCCACAGACCAGCGTCATCCGGGTGGGATCGAGGCAGAACTCGTCCTCGCGCATGCTGCGGAGCTGATCGTCCCAGCGGGTCTCGGGTGCGAGAAAGTCGACGAAGCCGCTGCTTCGGTATTTCTGCGGCACCATCCCGTCAGCGCCGACGATCTTGAAGTATTTCGAGATGACAGGATGCGTCGCAACCTCGCGCCTGATGTCGAGCGCGACCTCGACGGCGTTCATCACCAGCCCATAGCCCTCGAGTTCCATCTGCCGGCGAGCGACGTCGAGGCTGGCGATGAGCTGCTGGTTCGGGCTGGTCGAGGCATGGGTGAACACCGCCTCGTGGAATTGCGCCTCGACCTTGTGGAAGTCGACATCCCTGACGAGCACCATCGAGCCCTGCCGGATCGCCGACATCGACTTATGCGTCGAGTTCGTCTGGTAGACGCGTAGCCGGACGGCGCGCGGATCGGGCAGGAGGCGCGTGCTCAGCAGCTTCTCTGCGGATGGTGCGGCGCCGAGTTCCTTCTGCTGCTTTTCGTATTGCACAAGCGCGTCCGCGCTTGCGATCCAAGCCTCGATATCGGCGGCTGCGCCCATGCCTGTGCGAGGCCGCAGGAAGGGCGACCAGCGCGCGAACCCGAACCAAGCCTCGTCCCAGAGGAAGATCAGGTCCGGCTTGATCGCGAGACATTCCTCCATCACGCGCCGGGTATTGTAGATGTGGCCGTCGAAGGTGCAGTTGGTCAGGTCGACCATCTTGACGCGGTCGAGGCGGCCTTCGGCCTTGAGGTCGAGCAAAGCCTTCTTGATGGTCCGCAGCGGCACCGCGCCGTACATCGAGAATTCGACCATCGGAAAGGCTTCGACATAGAAGGGCTGCGCACCGCTCAGAACCAGCCCGTAATGGTGTGATTTGTGGCAGTTGCGGTCGAGGATCACGATATCGCCCGGCGCGATCAGCGCCTGCAGCACCATCTTGTTCGAGGTGCTTGTGCCATTGGTCACGAAGAAGACGTGGTCGGCGCCGAAGGCGCGCGCGGCCATCTCCTGTGCTCGCTTGATGTTGCCGGTGGGCTCCAGGAGACTGTCGAGGCCGCCGGTCGTGGCGCTGCTTTCCGCCAGGAAGAGGTTGATTCCGTAGAACTGCCCCATGTCGCGGATCCAGGGCGAGCGGAAAACGGACTTGCCGCGCGCGATCGGGAGCGCGTGAAAGGTACCCACGGGTCGCTGCGCGTAACGCTTGAGATTGTCGAAGAACGGTGTCTCGAAGCGCGCCTTGATGCCTTCCAGCACCGAGAGGTGCAGCTCGAGCGGCTCCTCGATTTGGTACATCACGCGCCGGATCATCGCCGCCCGAGGGTCGCCCGCGAGCTTCTCGACGCGCCGGTCCGACAACAGATAGATGTCGAGTTCGGGCCGGATCGCCTTCAGCCCGGCCGCAAGGCGCAATGCCAGATCGGCCTCGTCATCCGTATCGAGAAGCGGCTGCTGTGCGGCCAGAACGCTGCGCAGGATCGGCGCATCGTGTCGCGACTTCAGCACAAAGCCTTCGTAAATGATGACAGCGGCAATATCCGGGTTGAGCACGGCCGCACAGACCGCATCCTCCAGACTGCCGACCATGACCGTCTCGTAGACGAAGGCGTCCTCGGGCCGCCTTAGCCGGCGGAACTCGGCGACCATGTGGGGCCAGCGTCCCGCCGGTGCCGGCGTCACGGCCAACATCTCGAAATAGGGGCGATAGGCCGACGTGTCCCCCAGCCCGGATGGCAGCACGTCCACCGGCTCGGCCAGCGACAGATCGGCCGACTGCCATTCCTTCGCGTCGTGCTTGTAGTTGCCTGTGATGATGGCGACCGAAATCCGCTTGGCGAGCGCAAGGAAGCCGTTGGCATCGTCATTCTGCAGCCGCTCGCGCAGCGCGCCGATCAGCTCCTGGCCGGGGAATGCGTGAAACTCCTCGCTCGCGCCGAGTTCGTCGAGCGCCGTCTCGACTTTGCCGCGGGCCTCACCGCCCTTGGCCCAGGAGCGAGCAACCGCGTGAAGTTCCCGCCAGCGATCTGTCCGGCCGGAAGGTGCTGAGAAGAAATGGTCGATGGAGCGCGATTCCTGAACCGTCGTGGCCATCTTGTATCCTTCCCTGCAGGCTGTGAGCTGTGGGCTTGACCCCACTGCGCCCCGGTTCGGCGACACGGCTTAATTGCAGGGGAGTTCAGCACAGGCCGGGCCGGCAACGTATTGTCCTTGAGGACAGGTTCCCGCGCAGCGCTTTCGTCTAAAATCAGGTGGCAAGCGCGTGTCGAGACGGACCGACAGCGCTCCGAGGCTACCCGTGCCGATCCAAGGTCCGCCGCGGCAGGTCGGAGATCAAGCCATGATCAGGAAAATTGTCTTGGGGGGAATATTAGTAACCGCCGTTCTTTTGGGCTCCGGCCACCAGTACAACGCCTTCGCATGCAATAAAACGGACGGCTGCATCTTTGATGTCATTCGTGAAGATAACGACATGAGGCGTGACGGCCGCGCGGAGAAGGCAATGGAGGCCGGCCGCGAGAACGTTGAGGCCTTTCGCGCGCTTCAAGCTGCGCAGCAGAAGGGCACGACGCGCCAGGGCTCAGCCAAGAGGTGAGCCGCCTTTCCACCGGAATTCGACGTTTTGTGCCAGCTTGGGCGCAAGACTGGCTCGTTGCCGTCAGGACTGCCCGCTCGCCAGGGCCCATCACTTCGGAGAAAGCCATGCATCTGCGGATCGTGCTGGCCTGCGTCGTCGCCGGTGGATTGACCTCCCAGCCGCTCGCACAGGCGCCACCACCTCAACCCCAGCCCCCAGCCGGATCAACGGCGGCACAGGGCGAGCAGGTGCTGAGCAGCGCACAGCTTGACGCTCTCGTCGCTCCGATCGCGCTCTATCCCGACACGCTGCTGGCGCAAGTCCTGATGGCCTCGACCTATCCGCTCGAAGTGGTCCAGGCGGATCGCTGGGTCAGCGCCAACAAGACGCTGAAGGGCGACGCACTCAAGGCCGCAGCCGAGCAGCAACCCTGGGACGTCAGTGTGAAATCACTCGTCGCCACGCCCTCCGTGCTCGAGATGATGAGCAAGAACCTCGACTGGACGCAGAAGCTTGGCGATGCGGTTCTGGCTCAGCAGCCCGATCTGATGGACGGCGTCCAGCGGATGAGGACGCGGGCCTATGATGCCAAGAAGCTCTCCTCCGGTTCCCAGCAGAAGGTCACCGTGCGGCCGGAGGGCGGCAAGCAGACGATCCTGATCGAGCCGACAACCGCCGATACCGTCTATGTGCCCTATTACGATCCGGGAGTGGTCTACGGATCCTGGCCTTATCCCGCCGATCCGCCCTATTACTTCCCGGCGCCCGGCTACATTGCCGCCGGCGTCATCGCGACGGGCCTCGCCTTTGGGGCAGGCTATGCCCTGGGCCGCTGGAATACGGGCAATTACTGGGGCGGCAACGTCAACTGGAACAACAACAACATCAATATCGACCGCAATCGCGTGACGCATTGGGAGCACAATCCCCAGCATCGCCAAGGCGTCCAGTACCGCAACACGGCCGTCCAGCAGAAATTCTCAAACAACAATCTGCGCGCCGGAAGCGAAGGCAGGATGGACTTCCGGGGGCGCAACGGCGAGCAGGTGCTTAAGCCTCGCGGTGACCTGGGCAATGCAGGTGCAGGTGCGCGCCCCGAACAACGAGCGGGGGACCGCGCAAATGCGGCCAATCGGCCTGATCGCGGGCAGGGTGATCGGGCTGGCGCCGGAAACCGGCCGGATCGCCCCGGTGGCGATCGCGTGCGGCCCGGCGGCAATGCCGGGCGCGGCGGCGCGTCACGGGCTGCGACACAACCGAAGCGTCCCAATGCAGGCGCCTCGCGCCCCGGTCCGGCGCGCGACAGCGCGTTCGGCAACATGCAGCCGGGTCGTGCCGCTAACCTGCAATCCCAGCGCGGGCGGGCGAGCATGGGCGGCATGCCTGGCGGTGGCGCACGGGCAATGCATGCTGGCGGGCCTGCAATGCGCGGGGGCGGCGGCGCCGCGATGAGCCGCGGTGGCTTCGGCGGAGGCGGCGGGCGCGGAGGCGGAGGTGGCGGGCGCGGCGGTGGTGGGCGTCGCTCCGATATCCAGCTCAAGCACGACGTCGTGCTGCTGGGACGCCTGGATAATGGGCTCGGCTTCTATCGGTTCGCCTATAACGGCTCACAACGGATTTATGTGGGCGTGATCGCGCAGGAGGTTCAGGAAGTCGCGCCCTGGACCGTGCGCCACGGCCCGGACGGCTATCTGCGCGTCGACTACCGTCAGCTTGGCGTGCCGTTCCAGACCCTCGAGCAGTGGAAGGCCTCCGGATCGCTGTTGCCTCGGCGAGGCCGAGGTCACGGAGATCAATCGCCGGCTGCAGCCCAGTTCCGACATGTCGGGGATGTAATTCCATGATCAGAACATGGCCAACGGCGTGTCTTCTCGTGCAGCTTCTCTGCGGGAGCGCAGTCGCAATTCTCGCCAACCTGACGGTTGCGAACGCCCAGGAAGCCTTCAAGTCGCCGGCAGAGGCCGCCACGGCCCTCGCGGAGGCAGCGCGCAGCAGCGACCTGAAACGACTATACGCGGTTCTCGGAACGGGCGGTCGGGACATTCTGTCGTCCGGTGACCCGATCGCCGACGCCGGCGATCGCCTGCGCTTCGTCACAGCCTATGACAATCGACATTCGATCAGCGAAAAGGGTGACGCGGCCACCCTCCTGATCGGGCAGGATGAATTTTCGTTTCCGATTCCGATCGTTCGCGCCGGCGGTCGGTGGAAATTCGATGTGGAGGCAGGTCGCAAGGAGATCGTCGCCCGGCGGATTGGCCGCAACGAACTCGACGCCATTCAGGTGAGTCTCGCCATCTTCGATGCGCAGCAGGAATACGCCGCCAAGGACCGCTCAGGCGCGGGAGCAGGGGTCTATGCGCAGAGGATCGTCAGCCGCGCCGGCGCCAAGGACGGCCTCTATTGGGACAGCGCGGCCGGCGACGAACCCAGCCCCCTGGGGCAGCTCGCCGCGGACGCTGCGGCCGAGGGGCACAGCCCCGGTGAACCGCGAAGGCCGTTTCACGGCTACTTCTACAAGATTCTCAAGCGGCAAGGGCCTTCGGCGACTGGCGGAGCTTTCGACTATATCGCCAACGGCAAGATGATCGGAGGCTTCGGCCTTCTCGCTTATCCCGCCGAATATGGCCGCTCGGGGGTCATGAGCTTCATGCTCAATCATGATGGGCTCGTTTACGAGAAGGATCTGGGGCCCGGCACGTCCTCTACGGCAGCCAGCATGCAAAGCTTCAACCCGGACAAGGGTTGGAAGCAGGTGACGCCAGAGAAGCCATAATGCGGCAAAGGGGCAGACTTTGGCAGCGATGGACAGTCCGGCGTCACCTCTTCCAGTGCAGGTCCGATCCGTTCGCCCAGGGGTGAAGGTGCTGAGGCTGAGCATTGACGAAGGCGACCGGCGTCGGATCCTCAAGCTTCTGAGGGTGGCCTCGGGACGAGAGACAGGGCGCGCAAAGACGATAAGCTTGGCCTGTTTCGACACCCCGCGCGGGAAGTTGCTTCGCGCAGGATATCGCCTGTCTGCTCGCAAGAAGGGACGCGCACAGGTCCAATTTACCGATGTGGCCAGCTCCGCCTCGCTATCGCCTGTTATCCCTTGCTGGACGAGGGACATCGAAGATGGCACCCCGACCGAGACCCGAGATGTTCCAGAGCCCCTTGGCGACATCCTTGGCGAAAGGGCTCTCCGAAAGCTGCAACCGATCGTCGACATCGACATCCGTCGTCGCTCCACCATCCTCAACCGCAACGGCGCGGGCATCGTGGCGAGTCTGGACACTGGAACGATCGCAGCCGGCGGCGCCGTCGAGCGCATCTGTGAGCTGCGGCTGGAGTTCGTCTCTGGGTCGCCCGTTGCGCTCTGCGACATCGCGCGCGAGTTCTGCGCCGCCATTGCCGCGACGCCCACCCTGCGCTCGCATTGCGAGAAGGGCTTCCGGCTGTTGCATATGCAGGCCGACCATCCGGGCAATACCTCCTTTAGCGAGCTTCGCGACGAGATGACGACCCGGGAGGCGGCGAACAGCGTCTGTTGGAGCTATGCAGCTTCCCTCCTCGATGATCTCGCGCTGCTGCGGTCAGCCGGCGGCGGGGATATATTGCACCGCTCCAGGATTGGCCTGAGACGGTTACGCGCGATTCTTTGGTTCCTCAGACCAGTCCTCAGCCAGGACACGGTCGCTCTGTCGCGTCACCTGCGCTCCCTCGCGCAATTTCTTGGCCGCACTCGCGAACTCGACGTCTTCTGCGATCGCGTCCTGGCGCCGCTGCGGATGGCCCACCCGGCTGCGCCGGGAGTGGATACGCTTGTGGAAACGTTCGACCAGCGTCGCCGCGAGGCGCACGATGAGGTTCGGGCCTATGGACGATCGCCCGCGATGCTGGAATTCGGCGTCGGCCTTATCGAGGGCCTTGTTGCGTTGTCCTGCCCCCGCCCAGCGTCGATCAAGCGTCCGGAGCTCCTCGACCGCTCTGTCGCAGAGTACGTACATGCACGCCTGGACCGCCGTCTCCAGGCGTTTTTGGAGGCGAGCGGCCATCTGGAGAGCTGCGCCTCCGACCGGCAGCACGACATACGGGTCGACGCCAAGAAGCTGCGCTATGCCATCGAGGCATTCCGTCCGGTCATCGGCCTCAAGTGGAGCGGGAAGCTCGTGTCCCGGCTGACGCAGATGCAGGATCAGCTAGGTGAACTCAACGACGCCCGGACCGGCCATGCCATTGCACTGGCCTATGCCACGGAGAGAACGAGGGGCGGCAACAGCGAGCTGACGCTTTTCGCGGCGGGCCTCGCCGCAGCAGCCTGCCTCCCCGATCCGACCTCAGCGCTCGCCAAGGCAGCTGCGGCGCGAGATGGTCTGGCCGCTCTAGCGCGATAATACTCGTATCACTTCGCGCGCTTCCCGGGGGAGATGCCCATGATCGAGCGAGTTCCGATCCCGAGCGGCATACGGGGCTACAAGCTGGAATGGCTCCGCTTCGATATGACGGCGGGTCTCGCCGTGGCCGCCGTCGCCCTTCCCAGTGCCATCGCCTACCCCGCCATCGCGGGCCTGCCGGTGGAGACCGGTCTCTATGCGAGCATCCTGCCGCTGGTCGGCTATGCCCTGTTCGGACCCTCGCGCAAGCTGATGGCAGGCCCGGACGCGGCGACCATGACAGTGTTGGCGGCCGTGCTCGCGAGCCTGCCGCTCGACGGCGCGGCGGAGCGCGTCGGCGTCGCAGCCGCGCTGGCGCTGATAGTCGGCGTCATGTGCATCCTCGCGGGCAGGCTGGGGCTCGGGGTCGTCGCCTCCTTCCTGTCCCGGCCGATCCTGATCGGCTTCATCTGCGGGATCTCGGTCTCGATCCTCGTCGGCCAGATCGGGCGCCTGACCGGCGTGCGCATCGAGTCGGACGGGCTGGTGCAGCCGCTCGTCGAGATCGTTCGGAAATCTGCTCTCATCCATTGGCCGTCCGTCATGTTCGGCAGTGTGATGTTCGGGCTTCTCGTCTTGCTGGCGCGCCTGCGTTCGCCGGTTCCGGGCCCGCTCGTCGTTGTCGTTCTCGCAGGCCTCGCCTCGGCCCTGTTCGATCTCGGGGGCGGCGGCATGAAAGTGATCGGCAGCTTGCCGAGCGCCATGCCGGAGCTGGCGCTTCCCGACATTTCAAGGCTACCGCTGCGGGACCTCCTGCTCGGAGCCGGTGCCATCTGGCTCGTAGGCGTCAGTTCGGGGCTCGTTGCGGCCCGCAGTTTCGGTGCCAAGGATCACTTCAAGGTGGACGCGGACCGGGAACTTACCGGGCTCGGAGCCGCCAACATCCTCTCCGGGCTGTTCAGCGGCTTTCCGGTGACTGTGTCGGATTCGCGAACGGCCATGAACATCTCCACCGGCGGCCGCTCGCAGGTCTCTGGCCTGGTGGCAGCTTTCGGCCTCACGACGCTGCTGCTTTATCTCAACGACGCGCTGCGTCTCCTGCCCATCCCGGCGCTGGGCGCGATCCTGGCTTTCGCCTCCCTGACATTGATCGACGTGAGTGGCCTTCGAGAAATCTGGCGTGTCAGCCGCTTGGAGTTCGCCTTCACCTTGATCAGCATGTGGGGCGCTATCAGTCTCGGCGTGCTCAGCGGTGTGGTCATCGCGATTGCCGGCACATTGCTTCACGTCCTGCTCAAGGAGATGCGCCCACGCGATGCCGCGCTCGGGCGCATCCCGGGCCGGCCGGGATTCTACAAGCTGCACCGGACTGCCAATGCCGAGCCGCTGCCGGGGATGGTGCTGTTCATGGTCCAGGGCAGCATTCTGTTTTTCAACGCCGATTATGTCCGCGAGCGTTTCGAGAGCGTCGCCCGCAGGGCGCCCGAAGGGACGGCCTGGTTCGTGCTCGACGCCAGCGCCGTTGCGCAGATCGATTCAACCGCAGCGGCGATGCTGCGGCAATTGCGGACTGAACTGGCCGGGATGGGCCTCACGCTGGCGGTCGCGGAACTCCACAGGGAACCCCAGGGGATCCTGCAGCGTGCCGGCTTCTTCGACGGTCCCGACGCGACGATCGCCTTTGACGATCTCGAGGATGCAGTGCGCGCGCTCTCGGACCGGAGACCGTGAAGGGCGGAGGCGGCCCTCAGGACGACGCTGGGTGTGCCCGTATTCGCATCGCCAGAGCAGCAAGACCGAAAGCGGGATGCCGGCGACCGCCGCAGCCCGTGGTGTCTTCAAACCGTTGGGCGTGTGGCGAGGTAACGGCACGGTGCGGACCTTGCTAGAGAGTGCCTGAACTGAGGCCCAGCCGCTCTGCGCAGGACACGAGTTCAACGACCGAGCGAGCCTGCATTTTCTCCATGACCTTGTGGCGGTGTGCCTTCACGGTGCGCTCGGTCGTGCCGAGTTCGAACGCGACCTGCTTGTTCATCCTGCCCCGGATCACGAGTTCGAAAACCTCTCGCTCGCGTCTGGTCAATCGCTGCAACCGTGCCGTCACTCCGAGCACCCAGCTTTCTCGCTCGCTGGCGAGACGATGCCGTGCGATGGCGCGGTCGATCGCCGCGATGAATTCCTCGCGCTCCACCGGCTTCGTAAAGAAATCCTCGGCCCCCGCCTTGATCGCTCGAACGCCAGCGCGCACGTCGCTGTGCTCTCCAAGCAATATGACGGGAAGGTTGGCACCGGCCTTACTCAGCCGATCAAAGAGATCGGGCGCTGCTGCGTCCCGGGCCTGCATATCGATGACCATGCAACCCGCGCGTTCGCGGTCCGGCATCTTCCGGATGATTTCGTCGGCACTGCCATAGGCCTTTGTCTGATAGCCGCAGGCTTGGATCAGGTGCTCGATCTCGGCCCGCAAGGCCGGATCGGCTTCAACGACATGTATGAGAGCTGTTTCCATGTTGGCGACCTTTGGCCGGCCGGACTCAGGGAGCTTTCAAGGCCTCCCGGGTACAGCGGAGATATTTGGTCGCGATACCGCCTTCCACGGAGTGGTATCGGTAGACGTTCGCGTCGCTGGCCACTGAAAAAATGGCCCGAGCCGTGTCCGCCGTAACGGCTGTCACACAGCTCAGGCGGAGGATCTGCCTTTCGCCCTTGGGTACGACCCCGACGAGCCGGCAAGTTGCCAGCGGCGTCGAAAGCCGTTTGCCGGAGACGATGAATGCCGGCGCGAAAGCGTTGGCGGGCCGTTTGAAGGCGACCCCATTCAGCGTCGCCACGAAAACGCTGGCACAGGACCATCCCTCTTCGAGCCAAGCCCCCTGGAGATGACCTGCTTGCGCCTTGGCCTCCTGCAGAGGTGCGACTGCCACGGCCAACACGAATAGTAAAAGGCGACGGTTTGCAGCCATCATCGACCCCCTATTGCTTGCCGAGCACCCCGCCCAGGTCCGTATCCTGCTTGATGTCGCGAGAGTAATTGCTCACGGGTGATGCGATCGCATGCAGAACCCAGCCTGCTTGGACACGTCACTCCGGGCGGCAATAAGAGCCGCAATCCGCATCGCAGGTAGTATGTTACGGTTTGCTACACGCCGGCGGCGGGGGACGATCCGATCCGGGGCCGACAGCTACTGCGCCTCGGCCGCAAAGCGCGATTTCACGGGGAAACCTGCCAGGATGGCACCGCGGATGATGATCGCGCGATCTCTGCGGTTGAAGTTGCGCTTGTTGAGCTCGCCGTCGAGATCGTCGAAGAATCCGGGTCGCAGCTTCAGAAATGTCGCCCGACTTTGCGCTGTCTCCGCCTCCAGCCCAAGGCGTGCGAAGATCAACGCGGCAACGAAGTGATAGATCGGGAACCGGTGCAACTTCGTGCGGCGGATGAGATCAGCGGCTCGCACGCCGTCACCCTGCATGTAGGCAGCCAGGGCCAGAAGTCCGCGATAGTAGTCAGAATGGCCCGGATTTCTGGCCAATGCCTCCTCAAGCAGCGCTGCACCGCGGGACCAGTCGCCGGCCTGGGCGATACGGCTGCCGAACTCCCCGAGCAGCTCGGTGTCATTGGGGTTGAGAGTGAGCGCTAATGAACCGATCCGGAGCGCTTCGGCCGGCTCCCCGCTGAAATAGAGCACAGTCATCAGGGCCTGCAGCGCGCGGACATTTTCCGGTTCGATGCGAACCGCGCGCTCGGCCGCGGCCCGCGCGCGTTCGAGCGGCGTCGGCGAGCCAAGCCGCCGATTCAACTGGAAACGATCTTCGTCCAGATAGAGATAGGAGAGCATCGCCCAGCCTGTCGCATACTCCGCATGGCGGAGTGTGATCTGCTCCAGACATTCGCGCGTCCGGGCGTGCGCGGCCTGATCCAACTCGGCACGATAGCGATAGAAGCGATAGGTACATTGATAGGCCTCGGAGCCATTTTGGCCCAGTGCTCGCGTCGCCCGAGGTGGAACGCTGAAGATGACGCCGTAAGGCTGGGCGACAGCCGTGGCGACCTTCGAGGCGATGGTCATTTGCATATCATCGATGCTGTTGTTCTGCGGATCGACATCATAGGATCCAGACCAGACGATGGCCGATGTTTCGCCGTCGAGAAGGCGACTGGTCACCCTGAGCTTCCCCCCGGACAAGCGGACCCCGCCCTCCAGGACGTAGCGGCTGCTGAACCGCTGCCCGACTTCCGCAGCCGAGGCATCGGAAGAGTGTGTGCCCGAGGTTTCTCGCCCGAATACTGTCAGCTCCTTGAATCGTGCGAGCTGCATCAGGAGCTCCTCGCCAAGCCCATTCGCGTAGTAATCCCCCTCGGGAGTTTTCGACAGATTCACGAAGGGCTTGACGATGAGGGATGGCCCCTCAGGCTGTGTCGATCCGACTTTGGAGGCCACCGGCGGCAACGGCGGCTCCACCCTGAGGAGCAAGACGCCCGCTATCAGTGCGGCGCAGACGACCGAGACGAGGAGCCAGGAATGCTGCTCCCATCGACGGAAGAACAGGCCAAGGCTCGGCCATGGCAACGGCTCTCGATTCCGAGGAAATTCCTTGCTCTTCGCGCGGTCTTCCCGCCGCTTGAAGCTGGGAACATAGCCGCCTTTCGGAATTTCGATCAGGATCGGGTCGGCGCTTCCCCTCAGATAATAGTACCGCTCAAGGGCCCGCCTGAGACGCCCAGCCTCGATGCGCACGACCGGGTCGTTCTGGATGTCGAGACGTGCATCCCGTCCGAACACCTCGACCGCAACCGAATAAGCCTTGATACGATCCGACCGGCCGGAGAGGGTTTCATTAACGATATACAGCAGAAACCGGCGAAGCCGCTCCGGAACGTTGAACTCGGCGCTGGACAGAATCCGCTTCAACTGGGCGCGCACATCGCCTTCGCCCGCTGCCGCGTTTTCGGGCGTGTCGTTGTTCTCGGTATTTTCCGGCCGTTCCTGCTCCTCGGACATCGGCCCCCCCACGGGCGCGAACTCACAAATAGCCGTGCGCAACAGGTGAAATTGGCGGGGTAACCTCTCGTAACATACTCCCGCGACCGCCGATGAGCCAGATACTTGTGTTTACTCGCAGGGGCTCAACGCCATGGACCCGGGAATTCTGGCCGCCATTCAGACTCTGCCAAAATACGAAACAGCGATCAAGGAACTCGCACTGCAAAGTGAGAGCTTCCGTAGCTTGTGCGGGGATCTTGCCGATGCAGGGCGAGCTCTCCAACACCGGATCAAATCGGACGCCCCTGGAGATGCGGCGCAACGCGCTGAGTACCGGCACCTCGTCGAGAGTCTCGAAGCAGAGCTTCGCCAAGCTATTCTCGCGTGGCAGGCCCAGTCGAAAGACCGCAACTCCATTTGAAACCGGTTTTTTTTGCGAAGAGGAGAGTTCTGATGTCGAAGCCTATGAGCTGGATCCTCACGATCGCACTGGCGGTGGGGGTCGCGGGCTGCGCTGCCTACCCGACGGTAACCACCCAGACCGTGCTTGTCGCCGGCATCGGACCGGTCGAGGTCGAGCAACTCGATGTCGAGGTTGTGGATGTGCAGCCCGAAGAACGTATCGTGCGCGTCAGGCAGGGTGCTCGCTCCTGGCATGTTGCAGTCCCTGAGCTGTTCGGCAATCTCAGGAACATCCAGGCCGGCGACAGGCTCGAGGTCCGGCGCGTCGAGGGCGCGATCATAGGTGCCAGGCGCGCGAGGAAGGGCGCGAGACCCGGCATCGTCTATACCGAAGCTGTCAGCGGGCCGTTCCAAAACCTGCCGGACAAGTTCGTCGTTCGGTCGCTGACGGTGACCGGGCAATTCCAGGCCTTTGATCCGACAACTGGAATCGTCAGCTATGTCGGCCCGCTGGGACCGCGCTCCCTGACGGTCGTCGATCCCGACATCAAGCAAGATCTTCGGCGCCTCAGGCGTGGTGATATGGTCGAACTGACCTTGGCCGAAGCCTTCCATTTCCAAAAATACTGAGTCCAGCAGACTGTCCCCGCATGTCAGCCGCTGGCACGGTCGACATGCGGGGACAGCCAACAGCGGAGGAGACGCGAGTGATGTCGACCGCACCCCATAGTCCGGCACCGAGCACGCTGGCTGACGAGAGCTTTATGTCCGCCGACGATCTCCGTGCCTACATGACATCTCTTGAACTGGCCAGGGCGTCCAAGCTGATGGGTGCCATGGATAAGATCGAGGAGGCCCGGAAGAAGCTGGTCACCACCTTGTCCAAGGAGATCGATGTCTCGCCTGAGAAGGTCGCGGAGATCAAGCAGAGCCTGGCGAACAAGACCCGCGCAGCGGCCGGCCGCGGCGAGACGGAAGTCCTCGTCATGCGTTTTCCGAGCGCGCTCTGCACGGATAAGGGGCGCGCGATCAACAATGCGGAAGCGGACTGGCCGACGACGCTCACCGGGCGGCCGCGGCAGGCCTACGAGTTCTGGAAGGAACACCTCCAACCCGCCAAGTATAAACTGCGCGCCATCATCATCGAGTGGCCGGGCGGCCTGCCGGGCGACATCGCTTTCTTCCTGAGCTGGTCCTGAGGCAAAAGGAGGTCGGTGATGAAGGCCGAAGCGAGCGTGCCCCTGAACAAGAAGACCTACGAACGGAAGCTGCGGGATCTCCATGCAGAGCTGGTCAAGCTCCAGGAATGGGCGAAGCAGGCCGGCGGAAAGGTCTGCATCGTCTTCGAAGGGCGGGACGGCGCGGGAAAGGGAGGCGTCATCAAGGCGATCACGGAGCGTGTCAGCCCCCGGGTCTTCCGGGTCGTCGCTCTGCCGCCACCAACTGAGCGCGAGCGCTCGCAGATGTATGTCCAACGCTACCTTCCGCACTTGCCCGCAGCAGGGGAGATCGTGATTTTCGACCGTAGTTGGTACAACCGTGCCGGCATCGAGCGGGTCATGGGCTACTGCACCGAGGAACAGGCCAAGAGCTTTCTCCAGGTTGTTCCCAGCGTGGAGAAAGCGATCGTCGATTCAGGCACGATCCTGCTGAAGTACTGGCTCGAAGTTGGCCAGGAGGAACAGACGCGCCGGATGGAGGAGCGCATCAGCGATCCCAGGAAGATCTGGAAGCTCTCTGCGATGGATCTGAAATCGTATTCGCGCTGGTACGACTACTCACGTGCCCGCGACGAGATGTTCCGCGCCAGCGATACGACATGGGCGCCGTGGTACGCGGTTCATTCTGACGATAAACGCAAGGCGCGGCTTGCCGTCATCGCCCACATCCTCTCCTCGGTTCCTTACGAGGCGCCCGCGCGGGAGAAGATCAAGCTGCCCAAGCGACAGAAGCCGCACGGTTACGAAGACGCCGATTTCGCGCGGAACTGGATACGTTAGGGTCGATCCGGGGCGGCGATTGCAAGAGCTCGTTCAGAGCCGGACTCGAAACGATCTGGAGCTGACGGTCACCTCGCAGCCGCGTGCCGGGAGGGCGCCAGCGTCGTTGCGTTTGAACTTCACGTTGGCCTTGCTCGGCTTTGGCGGTTTGCCTTGGAACGCGAAAGCCCCGCCGCAGTTGCGACGGAGCTTTTGTGTATTTGGTTGCGGGGGCTCGCAACCACCGATACCGACACACCCTGGTGATCACTATTTGAACTGATTGCCGGCGCCCAAGCCAGTGCGCATAGGGCGCAGGCTGTCAAACGGCCCGCAAAGTTGCCCCCCGATCGGCGTCCAATGTTGGGTCTGACGCAATCCCGCTGACATTTGAGATCATTGCGCGCCGATCAGACGCGCCTGGAGAAGATCGATCTTTCCGCGGCCGTACATCTGGCGTTTGACGAGCTTGAGGCGGGTGATCTGGCCTTCTGTCTGACCGTTCGACCAAGTCGAGAGGATTGCTGCTCGCACAGCGGCCTCGTCTCGTCGGACGCCATTGGCCAAGGAGGCGACCAGGCTTTGGGAGGCTCGATCGATCCAAGATGACAAGGGCTCGGCCCGCTTCATCCTAATCATGGCATGGAAGTCGGCGATGATCTCGCGAGCCTCGACCAATGCCGGCACGCCGTCCTCGATCGCCGCGATCGTGACGGTTTCAGCCTTTGTGAGATTGTCGCGACCGGTGGTCATCAACCGCGCGATGGTCCGGGCCGACGGGACACGCGCGAGGCTGCTTGCGTCCGCTTTCTCCGCGCGGCGGCGGCGTGTCGCCCATTCCGAGATCACCCTGAGGCTTCCCCGGAAGCCTTTCGTCCTCATCGAGCGCCAGAGAGCAGCTGCGTTCCGAGTTCCCGCGTCCCATTGCGCATCGAGCCAGGGCAGATGCGCATCCAACGAACTCTGGCGAGGTCGGAAGACGTCGCTGCGCTCGCCGCGGACGATCCGCCTGACAGTCTGGCGGTGATGGCCGGTGCGCTTGACGATCTGCTTGATCGGCACGCCCTCCCGCCAGAGGGCGAGGACCGCCGCGTTGATCTCTTCCCGCCGCAGATATCCATCGTATTGCAGCTTCTCCGCCGCCGTCAGGAGCGCAGGATTGACGATGGTGGCACCAATGGCGCTACGGATCTGGCGCATCGACTTGCGCACGGCATCGAGGAAAGCGCGGCTGGCATTCTCCATCAGGTGCCAGCGGTCGGCAACCTGGACGGCCTGCGGCAGGGCCCGTGCCACCGCCTCTCCATAGCCACCGCCACGGTCACGAGCGACTGTATGGACCAGCCGCTGATGGCGGAGCCAAGCTTCCGATGTTGCTGGCTCCCGGTCGGAAAGAAGCGCGACCGGCCGACGCCTCTCCAAGTCGCAGACGATCGTGCCGTAGCGGTGATTGCGCCGCCAGGCGAAGTCATCGATGCCGATCACGCGCAGCGGCTCGCTCGGCACCCTGGCACGCTGCCGGACCACGCGCAGCAACGTGTCGTTGCTGACCGGTAGCATCATCCTCGCGGCAAAACTTGCTCCGGGCCTGCCACCCAAGGCGAGGCCGAGATGCTGGACGATATGATCGAGACGATCGGTCCGACGCGCTCGCGGCGCGAGGACGCGGTCACCAAAGCGCTCCGCGAAGATCTGGCGGCCGCACAGGACGGCATCGCAGCGAAAGCGCCGAACGAGGACCTGGAGCTCGACGCGTCGGCCGCTGAGCGGCAGGTCCTTTGCACGCCGGAAATACCGGCTTTGGATCCGTTGCGAGAACGCCCCGCAGTCAGGACATGGACAGGCGCTGACGGCGGACCGGGTTCGGACAACAACGCGATCGCCTTCGATCGTGATACCGTCGACAATCAAACCTGCGGGAACCAAGCTGGCTGGTCGAAATCGCTGCTTCATCGCGCTGATTCCTTCTGGAAACCAGCATCAAAACAGCCCCGACCTGCAGCAGATTTGAGTCAGACCCAAACTTGCACGCCGAAACACACCTATGGCTTCCAGGATGTGGTGGTGAAGGGCTTCGTCGAAGAGGTCGTGATGCTGTGCCGGGGCGAGGAGATCGCCCGGCACCCGCGCAGCTACGGGACCGGCGTGTTCGTCGCCGATCCGCTGCATTATCTGGCGCTGATCGAGGTGAAGCCGAACGCGCTCGACCAGGCGGCGGCGTTGCAGGGCTGGGATCTGCCCGAGAGCTTCCAGCATCTGCGCCATCTGCTGGAGGCCCGGATGGGCAATCGCGGCAAGCGCGAGTTCATCCAGGTATTGCGGCTGATGGAGGCTCTGCCGCGCGAGGTCGTGAGCTTCGCCGTCGGCGAGGCGATCCGGCTTGGTGCGGTCGGCTTCGATGCGGTGAAGCTGATCGCGCTGGCGCGCCTGGAGCGGCGCCCGGCTCGCCTCGACCTGGCGGCCTATCCGCATCTGCCGAAGACCATGGTGAAGACGACCTCGGCCGCCGACTATGCGGTGCTTCTGCCGGGAACGGCGGCATGACCGGCGTGAAGGAGATAATGCCGGCCGGCACGATGGCGGCGACCCCGCAGGTTCTGCTGGCTCATCATCTCAAGCAGTTGAAGCTGCCGACGGTCCTGCGCGAATACGACAAGGTCGCGCGGGAGTGCGCCCGCGACGGCGTCGATCATCCCCGCTACCTGCTGCGGCTGATTGAGCTCGAACTGATCGACCGGGAGCGTCGCACGGTCGAGCGGCGGATCCGGGCCGCGCGGTTCCCGGCGGTGAAGAGCTTCGACACCTTCGACTTCACGGCGATCCCGAGCCTCAACAAGATGCTCGTGCTGGAACTGGCGCGCTGCGGCTACATCCTGCGCCGGGAGAACATTATCGCGCTCGGCAACAGCGGCACGGGCAAGACCCATGTCGCTCTCGCGCTCGGGCTGGCCGCTTGCCAGAAGGGCTTCTCTGTCGCCTTCGCGACGGCGGCTTCGCTGGTCAGCCAGCTCCTCGAGGCCCGCGACGAGAAGCGCCTGCTCAGGCTCCAGCGCGAGTTGCAGGCGGTCAAGCTGCTGATCGTCGACGAGCTCGGCTATGTGCCGCTGTCGCCGACCGGCGCCGAGCTTCTGTTCGAGGTCTTCTCGCAGCGCTACGAACGTGGCTCGACCATCGTCACCTCGAACCTGCCCTTCGAGGACTGGACCTCGGTCCTGGGATCGGAGCGGCTGACCGGCGCGCTTCTTGACCGGCTGACCCACCACGTCAGCATCCTCGCCATGAACGGCGACAGCTACCGCCTCAGGCAATCCGCTGGCCGCCGGCGCGCCACCGCCGCGGCGGAGCAAAACCAGGCCACCCCAGACAACGCCGATCCAGAAACCGGCGAGATCATCCCCTGATCAATCCCGACAGCGGATATGGCGAGGGCCCCGATCGGGGCCCTCGCCATATCCGCCGCTCCCCAACGCCAGTGGCCTGCTTTTACTCCGCCACGATGGCCTGGAATCCGACCGCCGTTGACAGACGCTGCTCGCTGGTCTTCGTGCCTGTCGTGCTGACCTATCTCGACGGTATGACGGCGTGGGCCTTGCGTCGGTTCAGCTTATCGATCGCCGTACGCCGCCCCCCCCGAAAGCAGTGAGCCAAGCGGAAGGGGGAACGGTGTTGACGGCGAAACGCCGTCCGCCCTGTCCCACCGTCCGCCCACAGTTAATGGCGGACGGCGGGACAGGGCGGACAGGCCTGAACGATTCTTAGCGCGGGACCTTCGGCGTCAGGGTGATGATGCGGTCCCGGTTCTTGCCGGCGCGGGTAAACTCAACCTCGATCCAGTTCGTTCTCAGGACAGGCGCAATGCGGCGCAGATGACCTGCGAGGGCGGCGGGCTCGAGCTTCCTGGGCGGGTCGAGCCTGGGCTCGAGCTGACGCGCGAGCTCGGTCGCGCTGCCGCGCCAACCTGGGTGATCGGCAACGTGGCCCTGCACCGCTGCGACGAGGGGATCGCTATCGGCGACAACGGAAGAGGCCATTGCGCGATTGGCATCATAGGCCGCCATGAAGCACCCCGGGGCTCCAAAGCATCCCTCAATGGCGATGCCGATCCGGGCAAAGGTTGCCATGCGCGGCAACCGTCCGATCTTCAGCAAAGGCATCATGGCGAGCGCGAACGACATCAGGTCGAGCAGCATCTTAAAAACCTCGGGCCGGCATTCCTCGAAACGGGCCGCGAGTTCAGCCGGATCGATGCGCTTTTCCTCGGGGATCGAAGGAAGGTTCAGGACGATAGCGCGGTCGGCGAGGTCAGACTGCGTGACCACGTCTTCGATGCCATTCAAGATAATTGGTTTCATGGCACGAAAATAGACCTCGCCGTCGTCTGTGAAGACCTGCCGGAGCGCGATTCCGCCGCCCGTGGAGATCTTGCAGAAGGCATCGCTCAGCCATTTGGAAACCTTCGAAAGATTGTCGAATGCCAAAACATGCGTGTTCGCGCATGCGATGTAGAGGTCACGTTCCGTACGCGGCAAGGCGCGCAGCGGAAGCGTGCTGGGGTCGACCAGATCGTGGAGGATACCGGCGAGCAATGTCTTGCCCGAACCGTGTTCGCCTCCAATCGCGAGGAGCGGATATGGGCCAGTCGGCATCAACGCTGCGACACACCAGGTCACTATGAGCTGGAACGTGGCTTCATCGGGGATGTTCAGGAGGACCCGCAACCTATCGAGATCGTCCTGACGTGCTGGCCGGGGCATAGGCAGACTGAGATTGCTGCGGACGAAAAGAGCTGGCGAGCGAGAGACCAGGTGCCAGCCCTCTGCGCTGACCTTGACGGCGCAGCCACTCTCGTCGGCAAGGTCGATATAAACCGCACCTTCGTGCCAGGCCGACCGCAGCCAGACCGGCGTCTCGTCTGCGAGGCTGGCGAGGTCGGCGAGCGCCGTCATCGCAGCTTTGACCGCACCCGCGGAAGGGACCCGACGATGCTGATCACGGAAGCGCAGACGCAGCCACGTCGCGCACCCAGGCCCGAGCACCGGCAGCGTGCGCCGCCCCTTCGGGGTGTTCACCGTGGCGTAGGCCTTGGATCGGTGCTGAGACAGCGCGGCCTCCCTCTCGCCGATCGCGACGAGGAGATCGGTATCGGTCGGCTTCGGCAGAGCTTCCTCCTCCTCGCTCACGGCGCACCCTCCGGCCTACTAGGACGCGCCGCGCCACCATCGAGATCAAACGTGAGGGTCAGCGCAGGGCCACAGTGCCTAATATGGATAACGACTTCGGAGGCGCCCTCCTCCGGGATGTCGATCGTCAGGCGCACCGTCCTGACCTCCCCGGCTGCGGTGCTCGCGGAGGGCTCACGGCTATCCACCGCTGCCGCCAGCGGGCTCGCCTCAAGGCCCACGTGCTCAGCCATATAGGCCTTGGCGGCCCGCGCGGTCGCCGGATACAGATTTTCGAACATGTTGGAATTGCCTTTCGACGATGAGGAATGGAGGTTCAGGGGCTCATGCGGAAACCGCGAATGGTTCCGCTCTTGGGGTCGGGGCCGGGAAAGCAGTCGGCGCCAACGACGTACCAGCCGGGGATGCTGCAGGCGTCGAGCTCCCGGAGGAGCCCGCTATCGGAGAGGCGGCGGGCTCGCTCGCCCTCCGGCGACAGCGTCCACCGCAGGGTCTGCGTGATATCTTGATGAGATCGGTCGGCGACACTCGCCCTGCCGAACGCGAAGGCGCCTCCAACGAGGGCTGCTATCGACAGGATGAAGCCGATCGACATGCCGGGATGACGGCGCAGCAGGGCGGAAGGCGAGCGCGACGCTTCCACGGCCGCCAACGTGCGGCCGAGGAAGGTCATGAGAGAGGCGTAAACGATCAGCAGACGCACGAGGATGTCGCCCTCGCCCAGCCCCATCGCCACGCACGCATTCGCGACAAAGGCCGCTTCGTCATCCGTCAGAGGCCGCCCGAGAATCTCCCGCGCGACCATATCGAACGCCTGCCGGTCCATGGGATCAGCCCAGGAACCGCGCATAGGCGCGCCGCGACTTCTCGCGCCAGGCCTCGAGCGAGGCCTTCTCGCCGCCCGAACCGTTGAGCTCGATCCAGTGCAGCGAGTGCTCGCCATCCTTGAAAGCCCGCGCCAGGGCGGCCGGCATGAGGGGGACGTCGATGACCCGTTCCGCCGCCAGATAGCGCTTCCCGAGCTGGGACGCGTTGAACGCAACGAACTGTTCGGGACGCCCGAACCAGCGCGGGCGCATGAGATAGATCTCGGCCTCGGGCATCTCCTGCTCGACCTCGGGAACATGGCTGTAGGAGTTCACATGCAAGTCCATGGGCGACATCACGATCACCCTGCGGCCCGCGTTGCGCGCGGCGATCAGGATGACCGGCGCGTTGTCGTTGAAGATCTCGGCCTGACCGCCCGGGCAGGACACGATGATCGGCGAACCGGCCTGCGTGCTCGCGATCACGTCCGCAAGGGCGGTGAACCCGTCCTCTTCCGACAGCTTGATCGGGTGGCAGTCCTGCTCCTGGTGATGAGCCAGGATCAAATCCTGAACGATGAAGTCGGCATCGGCCAGGGTCGGCACCTTGCCGGCCTTGATGCAGTGATAGTTGAACTTGAGCGCCTCGGTGCTCTTCGCCACGCCGCCCTTCCCGCTATAGAACAGGAAGACGGGCTGGGCTTCCTGGGGCGTTCGGCTTATCGCCGTGCTGCCGAGAGCGGCACTCCTGGTCGTGGTCGTGCGGGAAGTATCGGACATGGGCTTGGCCTCATTCTGGCTGTGACTTGAGGGCGTAGCGACCGCGGGTAGCGGTGCTCGATGCCGACGAAGAGCCGTCGGCATTCCGGTGGCGCGGCGCGGGGGCGCCCACGCTGATCTGCGAATTCGTCTCGGAGAGCCTGAAACCCGCCTCGTCGGTCAACGGGCTGGAGTCTCCGCTGCGCTCCTTGCGAGAATCCTGAATCGAATGGGAGGTCTTGGCAGTCGGCGCGGAGGACGTCTCGGCGTGCGGGTGGACCGTCGACCGAGGTTCGATCGTCATCCGGCCCTGGCTGATGTCGGTCATGTACTGCTTGACCGTGGTGGGGGCGACGCCAAGGCCGCTCCAGTCCTCGAGCTTCACGGCGATCGCTTCCCAGGAGGTTTGGACCCGACGCATCGCCACGATGTGGCTGTGAAAGATCCGCACCACGTCCGCACGGCTACCGATCGTGGTCGGACGCCCGGCGAGAATGACCTTCAGGTCTTCGTCGGCCTTGCGTTTACGCTTTGAGAGATCGTCGTCGGTCATCTGTTGCCTCCTGTCGTGACCATGTCTGGATTGCGAAGCGATGTTTAGTATTGATTGAAATTATATTTTATCTGTACGCACATATACGGAGGCATACAGCGATCTACGCATAGGCCGCGGATGCGATAATAAGTATTGAAAGGATATCAACTTCTGTTTTCCTGAGGGGGCGAGTGGATTCGATGTGCACAGATCTTCGATTGCGCGCATCGAGGCTCGGCAGGGAGGTCCCTGCACCCCAACCGGCAAACCGGTGCGCCTGACGGCGCCGGCTCCGCCGCAAACAGAAGGAGAAGCCCTGATGGCGGGCGAACATGTTGCGAACTTCGTCTCGTTCCGGATCGACGAAGCCACTGCCAAGCAGCTGGCAGTCGTCTCGGAGGCCGCTGGCCTCAAGAGCAATGCCTGGGCCCGGGCGCAGCTGATGAAGCTGCTCGGCTCGAAGATGTGGACGCCGACGGTCCGGCGCTCCGTCGCGAACGCCGAGCTCCTCGGCGAGGTGCTGGGCGAGCTTCGGGCGCACGGCCGGAACCTGAACCAGTTGGCCAGGCTGGCGAACGGTTCCGGCTCGCTCGTCTCGGTCGCCGCGGACATTGAGAAGATGCGGTCGGCGACGGAGGCGCTGATGGCCCGGGTGCTCGACCTGCTCAAGATCGAGGAGGATGCCTGATGATCATCATCACGACGCCCCGTCGGATCGGCGAGCTCAGCCGGCATCTCGGGAAGACGGGGCGGGGCTCCAACAAGGAGGTCGTCATCCGCGCCGACATGATCCGCGATGTTCCTGCGGACACGGCACTGGCACTGCGGATCATGGCCGCGATCGCACGCCGGAACCGCCGCGTCACCCGGGATATCGTCCACCTCAAGATCGCACCGAAGGTTCCGCTCAGCCCGGAAGGGCTGGAGCGTGTTCTGGCAGTCTTCGAGGAAGAGTACGGGATCCCTTTTGACTGCCCCCGTCACGTCGTGGAGCACCGGAAGGGCGAGCGTGCGCCGCACTTCCACGTCAACTATGCGATGGTTGCGCCGGGGTCGGGAAGGGCTCTGCGCTTCGTTCGGTCCACAGAGCGCGACGAGATGATCGCCCGCCGCCTCGAGATCGAACTGGGCGAAGGTCTGACGCCGAGCCTGCGGGTCGACCGGGTCGCCCAGCTGCTGCGCGAACGCGGTCTGCCGGAGTTCGCGGACATCGCCGCAATCGGGCCTGTCGCCGAGAGGAGAGCTGGCCGATCCAAGGCCGAGCGTCAGCAGGCCGGTCGGCTCGAGGCCGATCTCGATCTGGTCGACGCAAGGCTTTTGGAAGCCTGGCGTCGATCCGGCGGAGACATCCATAAGCTGCGGGTCGAACTTGAGAAGCTTGGGTTCCGGCTTGCCGGGGGCGACAAGCGTATCGCAGGAGCGCCCATGGTTCGGCTTCTCGACGGGGAGACGCTGTTCGCCGGTTCCCTGACCCGGAATCTCAATCGCGTTCGGAAGGCGGCGGGCGACAAGGGGCCGCTCCAGGAGCCGCAGGTTGCAGCCATCCTCGGCCCCCTGCCCTCCGAAGCCATCGTGAAGGCCGAGCTCCGGAAGGACGCGCCGCAGCGCAGTGCCTCCGACCTGCTCGGCGAGTTCGACCGCTTGGTTACAGAAACAGATGTCGATGGCGAGCGGGATGAAGCCGACAAGGCCCGGCGAGGACGTGATCGCCTCGCCGCGCGCCTCACCGCCGAGGAGCAGAAGGATCTGCGCGAGCGGCAAAAGCTCGTGCGGGCCCGGTACCGTGAGCGCGATCGGGTGAGGCGGGCACGCGTCAATCGCGCCTTCCTGGCCGCAAAGCTGTTCGCAGGGCGCGATATCCGGAAGGCTGCCTTCTACATGGTTGCCGTTGGCGTTCTGGCCACCGGTGCGGGCCTCATCGCCGCCCTCGCCGCGGCCGGTGTCGCCGTTGCCGCGATTCCAAGCTTCACCTCCGCCAAGCGCCTGCGTGCCGCTTCCGATCAAGCCGCAACCCTCGAGCGTGCCGAGATGGGTCGCGCCGTTCGCGAGGAGACTCAGCGCTTCTTCCGGGAGCGCGCTATCTCGCGCCGTGTCGCCGAGCAGGAGCAGCGCGCCCGCGAACAGAGGATGCGCGCCGCCCACGCCAACCAGCAGCACATGGCCCAGGCCGAGATGCTCCGGCGCCAGCAGCAACAGATCCAGCGGCAGCGCCAGCGCGCTGAGATGGAGGCCCTCGCCCGCCGCCGCACCCAGCAGGCCGCTCGCCTCATGCCCCAGCCGGGCGGCCAAGGTCCCGTCAATCCTGCTCAGATTGCCCGCATGCCTGTCGCCATCCGCCAGCGACCACGCGGGGGCGGCGTCGAGCGCTAGGACATGGGAACGTGCCGTATCGGCCGCCTGAGGGCGGCCGCGGTCGGAAGTAGCTTTGAGGTCGATCGGCCGTGACATCCGGATGGCTTCCGTTTGTTATACGGCGACCATCTTTCCCTATCCGTCAGGCTTCCGGGGCGGTTTCCGAAACTTCGCCCAGAAACCAATATTATCTTTAATATCAGTCATTTAGATGGAAATGAGAAGCAGTCTGGTGCGATCTCGTCGGCCAATAAGGTGCCGATCGGCAGCGAAACCATCTCCACATCGGTACGAGTGACGTCGATTCTCCTACTTCCGGTTGGATCGCGCCGAAGCGGAAGTTGGCACACTGCCTACAAGCAGACATTCCGCAAAATGGGGTCTCAGGGGACTTGACCTCCTGCCGATCTGACTGAGCAACAGCCGGCGTTCTAACTGGTCTTCCAGCGCGCAACCGTTGCGGGAGCGCTGGGCGTCGCCTTAAAGTAGAAGGAAGTCACTACAAGCGTGATAAGCGCCAACCGCGCAGGGGGACTATGGATCGCACCACGACCGTCATTGCGGCCGTCCTTTTGGCGATGCCGCTTATCGCATCGCTATTAGGGTATCTGTGGATCCGGGAGCGACGCAAACGCCGCGCCGAGGTGAACGCCTTGGCGGAGCAGTTCGAGGCTCTGCTGGACAAGCACAAGCAGATGCTCTTGCGATTTCAGCCTATCGTCGATCAGGATGAGGAGATTGCACGGCTTAATTCGGAAATCTCACGTCTGACCGCTGATATCGACAATCTGAAAGGATCGTATGCGCAGAAAAAGAGCACTTACGATCGTCTCGCGCGCGAGGTCGCCGTGTTCGACGAGCGCTTGGCCTTCGCTGAACTGGGGGTGTATGAACCCCATTTTGACTACACGGATAGTCAACGATATCGCAGCGAGATCGAGTGCGTGCGCAGCGTGCAGAAGCAGATGATCTCCGACAAGGTCGCTGTTCTGGCCATGACGACATGGACTGTCGACGGCAGCGCGGCCAAAGGCCAAACCATGACCAACAGAAATATCCGGCTGACGCTGCGCGCTTTCAACAACGAATGTGAGGCGGCTATTGCTAACGCGCGCTGGAATAACGTCAACGCGATGGAAAAGCGCATCATTAACGCGCGAACCCAGATCGACAAACTGAATGAGTCGAATTCGGTGGTTATCGCTGACGAGTATCTGAACCAGAAGCTTCGCGAACTCTACCTCGCTCACGAGTATCGGGAAAAGCTTAAGGCGGAGAAGGAAGAGAGAGCCGAGCAGGCCCGGGCTGCCCGCGAGGAACAACGACTGCTGCGTGATATGGAGCGGGCGGAGGAAGAAGAAGCACGCTACCAGCGACTTCTTGATAAGGCGAAAGCGGAGGCAGCTGCCGTTGCCGGTCCGCAGCTGGATGCGTTCAATCAGCAAATCAAAATGTTGGAGAAGGATTTGGCCGAAGCTCACGCCAAAGTTGAACGAGCCCAGGCGATGGCCGAGCGCACACGATCTGGCTATGTCTATATCATCTCGAATATTGGATCTTTCGGCGAGAGCGTCGTGAAAATCGGTCTGACACGCCGCTTGGACCCTGTTGATCGTGTGAATGAGCTTGGCGATGCGAGCGTGCCCTTTGCATTCGACACCCACGCCATCATTTACAGCGATGACGCACCGGCGTTGGAACGTGCGCTGCACTCTGAATTCGCGGGCGTCAGGATCAATACAGAGAATTTCCGGAAGGAGTTCTTCAGAGCGAGCATCGAGGATGTTGAGGCGACAGTGAAGAAGCTGGCACCTCTGGCGCCATTTTTCAGGGACATCGAGGCTCAGGAGTATCGAGAGACCCTCGCGCGCAGAAACGCGGCGCTCTTGGCGCAAGCCGAGACCATTGAGCTATTTCCTGCTGAGCTCTGAGGTGTACTGCTCGGGTATTCGACGCGATAAATCTGGCGCGTCCAATCTGTGCAGTTGCGCCTTCGGGCAGACGCGCCGGACGATCTCGCAGAGATGCTGATGGTGGGTCAGGTAGATGACTTGGCCGCTGCGCGCCATGTCCGCGAACAGGCGAAACGCTTCTTCGGCGCGAAAATCGTCGAAGGTCTCCATGATGTCATCGGCCACGAAGGGCACGGCGCGGCGAGCCTTGGCGAATTCATGGTATCCGGCCACGCGCAGCGCGAGATAGAGCTGGAAGCGCGTGCCCTTCGAGAGCTCGTCCGCGGCCTTCGAGCCGCCGCCGGCGGCAAGGGCGATCAGCGTCTCGCCATCCTTGCCGGGCTGCGCCGCGAGGCCGGAATAGGCACCTCGGCTGATCGTCCGGAACGCGGCCGAGGCCCGCTCCATCATCGAGCTGCGATGACGCTCGCGATAGATCGTGAGCGCCTGCTCCGCCGCGGCGATGCCGGCGCGTAATTGCAGATAGCGCAGTGCGCCGTCCTCGATCTCCAGCAAGGTCGTGCGACGGCGTTCCTCGACCTCGGCGACCCTGGCATCGCCGCCGATGGCCTCGACCTGGTCGATCGCCGTGGCGCGGGCGGCGAAGAGTTCGTGGCAGCGCCGGTCCTGATCGTCGAAGCGCACCTTCAGCTCGTTCCATTCGGCCTCCAGCGCCGGGCGGGCCGCATTGTCGAGCGCCGCCTCGGCACCCGCGAGGTCGTCGCTGCGCATCGCCTCGCAGATGTCGCGCTCGGCTTGTCCCGCCCGCTCCCGCAATGCGCGGCGCTGCGCGATCAGCTCCAGCGCCTCGGCGACATCGGCCAGCGAACTCGCCTCGAAGAAGGCGATCATCCGCTCCGTTTGGCCGGCATGGATCCTCTGCCTTTCGGCCAGCCCGCGCTGCCGCTCCTCCGCGGTCTCCAGCTGGGCGGATAATTGCGCGCGGCGATCCTCGCCGGCACCCGCCTGCCGGACCCTGTCGACGATCTCGCGGACGCTGTCCAGCACCGGCATCTCGCGCGGAAGACCCAAAGCCTGCGCGAGCACAGCGACCTCGTCGCGAAACGCCGCCTGATCCTTTTCCATCTTGTCGATACGATCGACGAGCCCGGCGCGCTTCTCGAGCGTCGGTGCGAGATCGGCCATCGCGATGAGCGTCTCGCGCACGACGCCGAGCGCGGGGACGGAACCCGCTTCCGCCAGCCAGCAACCGCGGCAGGTCTCGGACCAGGCCTCGACCCAGTCCCGCTCCTTCGCCGCCGCCTGTTCCGCCGTGCGCTCGCGCATCGCCAAGTCGCGCTGCCGCTCCGCCAGCTCGGCGTGGAGCCGCCTCATCTGCGCCTCGCTCTCCAGGCCGGCCTGGGCTTCCGTGAGCAGGGCGCCGACATCGGCCTCCTCTGCCGCGGCGAATCCGGTCCGCGCCAGCGCCGCCGAAAGGCGAGCCCGCGCCTCGCGGATGTCCGCCTGCGCCGCGTCCAGTTCCTGTCCGGCGGCCCGCACGGCCTCACGCGCCTCCAGCGCCCGGCCCCGACGCGGCAGCCAATCCTCCAGCTCCGGCAAGGACGGCACCGGCGACCAGGATGGCGCCATAACGCGCACGGCCTGCGCCACCTCGGCGTCGATGCCGTCAAGCGCGGCCGCTGCCTGCGCGGCCAGTTCCTGCGCGCGGGCGAGATCGGCCTGCGCGACGGCCAGCGCCTGCCCGCTCTGATGCAGCCGCGCCAGCTCGGACATATGCGAGAGGCGCCCGGCGCCGACGAGATCGTCCTGGCGCAGGGCGGCCTCGAAGACATCCGCCGACGCGGCACCGAGGTCGCGCCGATGCGCGGCCCAGGCCTGCTCGCGGCGCGCGCGGATCTCGGCCGCCTCCCGATCCGTCACGATGCCGGTCGTCGCGGCCAGGCCAGCCCGCTCCGCCTCGACATGACGCATCTGGGTCGTGAGCCGCTCGATCTCATGCCGATGCTGGGTCAGTGCGGCTTCGCTCTCGCGCCGCGATGCTTTCCACCGCTGCAACAGCTCCGGCCTGGGAACGGCCATGTCGACGAGTTGCTCCAGCGTGCCCTGCCAGGGCCGCAGCGCCGACAGGCGCGCGTCGAGATCGTCCTGCGCCGATGCCCGCGCCCGTCCGGCGAGCCGCGCGCGCGGCTGATGATCGGCCGATCGCAGGGCCTCGACCGTCGCCGCCAACGCCGCGACGGCGCGGGCCCGCTCCGGGGACTCCGGCTCGGCGCCCTCCGCCCGCGGCAGCCTGCCCGCGATCTCCGCGAGCCGGCGCTGCGCCTCGTCCCGTTCGTCGCCGGCATTGCGCAGGGCGGCGTCGATGCCCGATCTGGCCTCGATCAGAGCGCGCAGCCGGCCCATCGTCGCGGCGGTCAGGACGAGGCGCTGCGGCTCGCCCTCCCCGTCGCGCTCGATCCGCTGCAGGATGCCGGAGACCTGCAGGTCGAGCTGGCGCAATTGCAGCCGGCGTTCGGGGATGTCCTTGTCCGCGGTGATGTAGCGCGCCCGCAGCTCGGTCAGCCGCTCCAGCCCCTGCGCCTGTCGAAGAGCGGCCTCGTCGATGACGGTCGCGTCGATCTCGGTGCGCAACCGCGCGATCTCCTCGCGGCTGGCCTGGCTCTGGACACCGAGCGCGATCTCGTCCTTCCGCAGCGCCGGCAATTCGGCCGCCCAGCCGGCCGGGGCTTCCGGCAGGCCGATCAGGGGCGCCAGGCGCTCGCGGTCGGCCCGCAGCGCGGCGAGCCGAGGCAGCGCCGCGAGGTGGCGCTGGATCTCGTCCAGGCGCGCCTGGAGGCGCGCGCGCTCCCCGACCGCTTCGTCATATTGGCCGGTGGCGCTGTCCCGCCTCTCGATCAGGCGCGCATAGTCCGACGCCAGCGTGTCGAACTGCTCGCGCTCGGTCTTCAACCCCGCGAGCCGCGCCTTGAGCTCGGCGAGCAAGCCGCTGCGGGCCCGGAACTTGTAGAACCCCTCCGCCTCGGCCCGGAGGTCGACGAGCTTGTGGCTGAGATGAGCGAGGCCGGCGCTGGCCGAGAACAGCAATTGCCCGAGATCCCCCTTGCTCGCCAGAATGCTCTCGCCGCCCTTCTCCAGCGTCTCGTCATCAAGCGAGAACATGGTGCGATAGGCGTCGCGCTCGATCCCGCCGATTTCCGCGCGGATGGCGGCTTCGGGCAGCGGACGATCCTCGGCATCGAGCAGGCTGTTCTGCGGCCGCTTGATGCGGGCGAATTCGCGCGTCTCGCCGTCGAACTCCAGCGCCGCGCCGATCCGCATCGTGGCATAGGGATGCAGGAAACCGAACGCGCTCTGCGATCCGATTCCGAACAGGAGATCGAGCAAGGCCGAGAAGGTCGTCGACTTGCCGGCCTCGTTCGGCCCGTAGATCACATGCAGATCCGGCTCGCCTTCGCGCCGCGCGCCGAAATCGATGCTGTGATCGGTGAACTTGCCGTAGCGCGTCAGGTCGAGGCGGCGAAGGCGCATGCTCAGCCCTCCTCGCCCGCCGCCTGAAGGCGCGCGACCACCGTTTCCGCACCATCGCGGGCGAGGCGCGCGACATGCTCCCGGAAGGCGTCTTCGTCGGCGCCCAGCACGTCGCGGCATTCCTGCGGAAGCTGGGCCCGAATCTCCTCCGCCATGCCGGTCAGCGTCGCGGCGAAGGCGTCGGAGCCAAGGATCTGCTCCTCGATCAGGCGGTGGAGATCGGTGAGCGGGTCGCCGCCCGTCTCCCACGGCAGCGCCGGCGGCTGGCAGGCGATCTCCAGCTTCTCCACCCAGCATGAGCCGATGACGGCGGCCCGGTCGTCGGCCTCGGCCTTCAGCAGATCCATGTCGCGGCGGATGCGCCAGGCCAGCGATGTCGCTCCCACGACCTGCAGCCGCGCGACCAGATGCGCGGAATCGACCGTGCTGCGTGTCGCCTCCAGGGCCCGCGCGACGCCCGAAACCAGCTGCCGCCAATCCTCCACCCCGGTCGCGTCGACCGTGACCCGCTCGAACTGCGCGACGCTGGTCAGGCGCTCCTCGATCGTGATCGAGCGGTCGTCGCCGACCGTGACCAGCGACACCGATTTCGGACCGGCCTCGTTGATGTCGCGGCCCTGCGGCATGCCCGGCATCGCGATCAGGCAGGCATCGTCGACGACGGCGCGCTTGTGGATGTGGCCGAGCGCCCAGTAGCGAAACCCCGTCGCCCGAAGGTCGGCCAGGCTGCAGGGCGCATAGAGGTCGTGGCCCGGGGTGCCGGCCAGGCTGGTGTGCAGCATGCCGATATTGACCGCGCCCTCGACCGGCGGCCGGTACTTGCCGAGCAGGCTCTCCGGAGCGTGGGGCTGCGCGAAGCTCAGCCCATGGATCACGATCGGGACCCGCCCGGCCGGGCCCGGAAGCTCCAACGCCTCGGCGCGACCGCCGAAGACCTTGACCGAGTCCGGAAGCACCAACTCCTTCGTGATCTTCGACATCGCGTCATGGTTGCCGCGGATGACAAAGGTGCGGATACCGGCCTGATCCAGCCGTCGAAGCTGCTCGGCCAGAAAGCGCGCCGTCTTCATCGAGCTCTGATCGCCGTCATAGAGATCACCGGCGATCAACAGGGCGTCGACCTGCTCCGCGAGGCAGAGGTCGATGATCCGCACGAAAGCCTGCCGCGTGGCGTTGCCGATCAGCTCCGCCAGGTCAGGGTGGCGCATCGCCAGTGAGCGCAGCGGCGAGTCGAGATGAACATCCGCAGCATGGACAAAGCGATACGTCACAGTCTCCCCCTGTTCACGTCCCATGCGCGCGCCGGACATTACGCATTGCTTGATCGCTATGGTATTGAAATTGCCGAGATGGGCCGGGTTACCCGCAAGAATTACAACAGAATCATAGTCGTTCCGGGGGGATCGCAATGACAGCCGAGCCGATTGACGATGTCTTGGACTGGGCCAAGAAGCTCTCGTCCTGGAAGCGGGACGCTCTGCGCCGGCTCGCGATAAGCAATGACCTCACGGACACGGACCTCGGTGAGTTGCTTGCCATGATCAAGACCGCCGCGGGCTTCAGCCTTGCAAGCGCCCCCCCAGACGCCGTCCCGTTTGCGAAGGCCCACTTCGGAGGTGGGAAGCACCAGCCCATCATCCTAAAAGGCATCGCCAACGTTGAAAACATCAACCGTTTGGTTCCAAAGGCGGGCCTCACTTTCTGCCCGAAGGCCCTGACGATCGTCTATGGACGAAACGGTAGCGGCAAGAGCGGCTTCGTGCGGATACTTCGAACCGCCTGCCGCACACGCGTCGAGAACCCCGCCAAACTGAAGGTTTTGGCCGACGTGTACGGGGCAACCGCAGGTCCGCAGACAGCCGAGATCGTGATCGACGCGGGCGCTGGGGACATCCCAGTTTCCTGGTCTCCGGGCAAGGCCGCGTTGCCGCAGCTCATGCAGGTGGCGGTGTTCGATACCGCCTCCGCGCAGCTCTACGTCGATGGCGGAAATCAGATTCGTTTTCTGCCCTTCGGCCTCGCCCTTCCCCATCGACTGAATGCCGTCTGTCTTGGCTTGAAGGAGGCGTTGGAGGCAGAGCGCGCAACAGAGGTCGGTAACAAGGTTAGTCTGACGACGATCGCTTTCGCACCCCCACGAGATACCGGATCCCAACGGTTCGACAAGGCGCTGAACAAGAGCACCACCAACGCTCAGATCGACGCGGCGACCGCGTTTGGCGAAACTGATCAGAAGCGTCTCGATGAGATCACCGCCGCGCTATCGGCCGGTTCCGCTGCGGCCGCCGACGTTACAGCGTTCGCCCGATGGTCTGAAACCTTAGCGATCGAATGCGCCGCAGCGGTAGCGGCGTTCACGGACGAGCCGTTAGAGAAGCTCACCGCTCTGCGCAAGGCCGCGACAGCGGCGCGGGAAGCCGCCACAGTTGCTGCGGGCGCCTTGTTCACTGACGACCCGCTGCCAGGAGTTGGGAGCGAGACCTGGCGATCTCTCTGGGCGGCCGCCCGCGACTACTCCCTCAAAGATGCCTATGTAGGCAAGCCATTTCCTGTGCTGGTCACGGATGACGAAACCGCTGCCTGCGTGCTGTGTCAACAGCCTCTCCTGGCCGATGGTGCGAGCCGTATGCAGCGCTTTCAAAAGTACATGGACGACACGCTGGATGCGGCGGCAACAAAGGCTGAGCAGGCGGTAACCGATGCGCTCGGAAACCTGCACGAACTCGTCTGCCTTAGGGCGACCGACTTCGCTGATCGGCTCGAGCAGGTGCGAAAGCGCGATACCGGATTGGCCGATCTGCTCACGAGCTTTCAGTCGGCAGCGGTCAACCGTCGGGACCAGGCCGTTGCACGACTTCGTGGCCAGCCTTACGAGGCCGCCCCTGCTATTATCGTGCCGGTTGATGAGGTGCGGGCATTTTCTCTCAAGCTGAAAGCCGAAAAAGACGGGCTGGCGCAGGCGGGCAACGCCGAGGAGCGGGCCAAGCTCACGACGGAGAAAGCCGAGCTCGAAGATCGGAAGACGCTGTCAGCCAACAAGTCGAAGCTCGTCACGCGACGTGATTTGTTCGTCGTCGACGATGCGTACGGGAAGGCTCTTGCGGACGTCCAAACGAGAGGCATTACACAGCGCGCGAACGAGCTACTCGACACCCATCTGACGACGGCCGTGGTGACGCAGTTCGATACGGAGCGCACGCGCTTCGACATTTTGCACCTTAATGTCGGGCTCGCACGTAAGAGCGGTCAGACCAAGGCAGAGTTCGAGGTCAATCCGAACACCAAGCTGACCAAGGTGACATCGGAGATCCTTAGTGAAGGCGAGCAGCGCGCTTTAGCCCTGGCCGGCTTCCTGACCGAGGTCGCCCTTACCGATGGGTCGGGTGCGATCGTGATCGACGATCCTGTGTCGTCCCTCGACCGCGATCGAAGCGTGATGGTGGCGCAGCGCATCGCCGAGGAGGCGCTAAGACGGCAGGTGATAGTGTTTACCCATGACATCGTCTTCTTCAACGAGCTTTGCCGGACAGCGGACGAGCAGGGGATCGAGCCGGTCACGGTCGCGCTGTTCAGCGACAAAAGTGCTGCGGGCAAGATCGACGCGGCCGGCATGCCCTGGAAAGGGCTGAACGTTGCCAAGCGCATCGGCCGGATCAAGAACGATTCTGCGCAACTGCCGAAAGTTTATTCGACAAGCCCGGCTGATTACGAAGTCGCGGTCAAGAATCTCTATGGCCGACTCCGCGACACCTATGAGCGCGTTGTCGAGGAGATCATTTTCAGGGATATCGTGCGGCGCGGCACCGATGTCATCCAGACACAGCTGCTGCGATATGTTTCCCTTTCCGACGCCCTTGCCATCCGTTTCCACGAGGGCATGACGCGCGCGAATACTCACAGCCATGACAACCCTGCGGCGGATACCGTTCTGGTACCGTCCCCCGAAGAGTTTGCGAGTGATGTCGCTGAGCTTGAACTTCTAATTGCCAGTCTAAAGGCGGATAGCGAGGTCGCCGAGGCAGCGCGTCCGCAGATGAAACCAAAGAAATAACACGGTGAACATCGCGCAAGGAGCAGACTTTGAACGTCGCAGTGTCGCGCTCAAAGGCGTTGGCGCTCGTCTTCGGCGCACCACGCCTGCGTGATACGAAATGCGAGACGATCGAACATAAGCGACTCGTGAACACGCCTTGCGGGCTGCCGCAGGGAAAGTGGGTTAGATATGGGAAGGCGTTGAGGCTCGGGTCGATGATTCAAAACAGGGTGTTGCGCAGAGCGATGTCAACCAGATGATGGCCTGCGAGGCGACGAGGGCATTCAGGCTCGATTTCGGATCACCGGCTAGGGGACTGCCTTGGAAACCGCCAGCATCGACGTAGCCAACGGCGAAGATCTGACGACTCGCCTCCGGAACCGGCTATTCGCAGTCCCCGTTCTACCATGATCGGCTAATTCTACTTAAGTATGGGCGAATGTCACGGTCTCCGGTCAGGTGAAGTTCTTGAAAAACTTGCGTGAGCAAAATCGAGGGGCCTAAAAGGTGCCTGGGTGTGAGGAGGCGAAGCATGCGCGGGCTCTTTATCGCGACGACGCGATTCATGTTGTTCTGGGCGATACCCGTCGCTTTTGTTTTCGCTGCCCAGCTTCTCCTTTCGCAGGTGAACTACCGGCTTGCCTACGACACCGTTGTGAGCGCCGCAGGCGGAAACATTGAAGGTATCAGCCAGCCGGAATTTGCCTACGCGCTGGCCGCAATACTATTCATCTTCGCCATCGGCTTGGCAGCGGCCTTCATGCTGCTCCACGTTCTCCCGGTCATCCTCGCACTTTCACGAGCCAAGCAGATGATCCAGGCTGCTGGGGGTAGGAGCAGGAACCGCGGGGAAGTCCGAAAGAGCTTCGCGTCCGGGTTTGAACGGCTGCGACAGCACCTCGCGCGCCGTTGGCTGATCGGCCACGCTTGGGTTGAGTTCGAGGAGACCCTTTTCGATATCGACAGTCCGGACGCAATTGGCAACACGGTGCGCCCGCAAGTCTTTTTCAACGCCAGCTTGGCGCGCGAAAGACTGGCAGGGCTGAAGATGATGAACGCCGTGCCTGGCTACTTCGTGGGCATTGGCCTGCTGCTAACTTTTGTCGGCCTGGTCCTCGCCCTTTACAAGGCAGGCACCGCCGCCGCGGCCGGCGACGCCAACGTTATGGCTGCAGAGATGGGCAAGCTGCTGCAGATAGCAACGTTCAAGTTTTCGACGTCGATCGCGGGACTCGGCGCGTCGATCATCCTTTCGATCGTCTTTCGTTGGTTCTTCGTGCTGATCGAAAGCGCCTTCGATCGCTTCAACGCCGCGCTCGAGCGCGGCCTGCTCTACCACGCGCCACAGTCGATCGCGATGGAGATGAACCGCACCATGCACGATCAGCTGGTTCAGCTGAAGGACATCACGCAGGGCGACTTTTTCACACGCATGGGCGAGGAGATAGCACCGCGGCTCAACACGGCGATCAGCGATGCTATGGGCCCGGTCACTGAACAGATTGGCAGCGCGGTCGGCAGCCTAACGGCGAACAGCCAGACTGGCGTTGCAAGGATGATGGAGTCCTTTGTCAGCTCGCTGCAGAGCGGTGCCGGCACCGAGATGCGCGAGCTGGCCACCACCCTGAAACAGCTGCAGATGGCGATGACCGAGATGCAGTCAAACGTCCGTGGCAGCGGCGACGCCTTCTCCGACAAGCTCTCGAAGGCGGCCGACAATCTCAACCTCATGATCGAACGCGCCGGCCAGAGCTTCGAGACGAGCTCGGGACAGAGCCGCGACGCGCTGGCCTCGGTCGTCGAGACACTGCGCCAGACCATGGAAAAGGCGAATGCCGACATGGATGCTGCGCTGGGCAAAGCGGCCAACGGCGCCTCGGCGAAGCTCGAGACGGCAATGGGGACGGTCATGGGAAAGCTCGACGAGCAGATTGTCGGCGTTGGCGAAAATTTCGCCGCGCTGGCGCGTTCGATGCAGGCGATCGAGGGAGCGTTGTCCAGCCAGCGCGCCGCGCTGGAGGGAGCGTCGGCGGAGGCGCACAACGCCGCGAAGGCGTTCACTGAAACGGCCGGCAGCGTCCGCACCGCAGCTGTCCCCCTTGCGAAGGCCGGTGAGCAATTCACTAACGCTACAGAACAGCTGGCAACTAGCGTCTCAACCACGCTGGAGACGCTCAACGGCGCCAAGCTCGAGATCGCGGCGCTCGCGGCAAACCTCGATGCGACCAACACGACGACAAACGAATTCTGGAACGGCTTTTCGTCGAAATTCGAGGAGGTCGACACTGCGCTGGGCAAGGCAGTCAAGACGCTGTCGGAAACGTCACTCGACCACCAGCAGCGCCTTCAGGAGCATGTGCGCCAAGTTGACCAGGGGCTAACCGAGGCCATCCAAAAAATGGCACCAATGCTGACGAGCATTTCAGACAGCGCAGAATCAATCGCCGACAGCTTGGAAAAGACTACGTCACTGGAAGCAGCGGTATAAGGTCAAAGCGACCGGGGCGGAAACATGATCGCAGCAGAAACCGACGAAAGCGCCGGAAGTCATGCCGAGGATGACGAAAACTATTTCGTCTCAATGACGGACATGATGGTCGGAATCCTGTTTATCTTCATCATCATGCTAATGGTTTTTGCGCTAAATTTTCAGAAGCAGACTGATCAGACAGAGATGCTCACCAAGCAGCAGCGTCAGCAAATTGAGAGAGCACAGCAATTGGCAAGGCAAATTGCCAATCTCCAGACCCGCATCGATACCGAAGTAGGCGAGATCAACAAGGCGGACAAGGCGCGGGCTACCCTGCTCGAAACGGTCCGGGCTCGGCTCGAGGCAGTGGGGCTAAAAGTGACAATCGACAGCTCTACTGGCGTCTTACGTTTGGCGGAGGATGCGATCGAATTCGCGTCTGATAACTCCACGCTAGACAGGACCGCTTCGGCCAATGTCGACGCGCTGTCGAAGGTACTTCTCGACGTCTTGCCGGCCTATTCCGCCTGTGCATCAGACGCAATTTGCCCTCGGCACAGCGGATACACGGTCGAGACCGTGTTTATCGAAGGGCATACCGACCGAACGGGACAAGATAGCCGCAACTGGCAACTGTCGACCGAACGAGCGGTCAATACATATCGGCGGATCGTCGACAACTTCCCCGGTCTTCGCAACCTGAAGAATTCGGCAAACCGGGAGGTGCTTTCTGTCTCGGGGTACGCCTACACGCGACCGGCGACCAACAGAGAAGACCCTGACGGTCGCAAGATAAACCGCCGAATCGACCTTCGTTTCGTCATGGAAGCCGATCGCGAGAGACGTCTGACAGAAGTAACAAACCTACTTGAGCAGATGAAGCAGCAGGTCGAAACGCTGCAGGAATCGGCGCGCGCAGGATTGCCAGTTTCAAAACAACCAGCACCGAATGTCGCTCCGTGAGCACGCTTCTGAAGGACGCTATCAGCGAGCTGTTGATACGGCACGGTCCGTCGAGAGCCCCGGCCATCGAGCCGTCCGTGCTGAGATTGGCGCGCAGGCTTCCGGAGGGCAGGGGCGATCTGCGTGGCGCTAAGAACTACGAGGAGATCGCGGTCCGGCTCAAGACTGCGCTCGGGCGTGGCGAGCGCCTTAGCAAAGCGCAGGCGCGCGATGGTGCGTGGTGTCTTTGGGAAACCGAGGTCGCGATCGCGGAAGAGCCTGATCTCCTCAAGGCGTTCCTAGCCCAGGTTCGGGCGCTCAGGCACAAGGCATCCTCGCGTGTGCTTGCATTCTCCTACTTGATCAGCTTCCAGGCTGGCGGACCGGGTTTCGCCGCCGTCGCTTCGGTGTTGCGAGACCTGGCATCCGTGATGGGAGAACCGTTTGAGGTGTTGCATCACAGGTTGCAGATCTTCGACGAGGAACAGGGGCCTCGCCTGATAGGCGATGCGGCATTCGCCAAACGCAAATCGCCTGCAACAATTCTCGAAGAGAGCGGCCTGCGGCTGCAGCAGGTTCTTGCCGGCGGCTATGTGGAGCCCTGCGCCCGGCGCGTCCTGCAGCGCGCCGCCGAGGATCTGCGCCTACCGGCGCTGGAGCGCCTGGATTTCATCCAGCTCGTTGCGGTGAAAGGCGGCAAGCTGAATTTTCCAACTCATAAGGATTTGGTGGCCAACGCGCTGCTGCTCCCGCACCGTGACCGCGAAGTAGAAAAGAATATCAAGGATCGCACGCTCGACTTCTTAGTGTCGCTCGAGGGCCTCGGCGATCCCCGTACGAGGAGCGGCAACTGGGTTGGCATCCCGCAGGCGCGTGATGTCGCGATCAACTGGCTCACCGAGCTTGCGCTGCGGCAATTCCTCGATGTTGTCGCAGCGGTCAACCCGAATGTGAACTGGCCGTACCGCCGCAGGTTCTGGGAGGCGATGCACAAGTCCGGCGCTATAAGCGGCGCGTGGGTGGTGCTGGACAGTGAGGGAACAAAGGAGGCTCATCGGCGCTTCGGTCGCAACGTGCCATTCGGGCGATTTGGCTATGGCAGCAGCGGCGTGCAGGCTGGCCACGCCGTGCTGCTGCTCCGGATTGGATCGGGCATGTGCGCCGAGTGGAGTTTCGATGGCAAATGCCGCTTCTGGGCCGATGCTCAGCGCAAAGGGGCACCGGAGCTCTACAAGCCGCAGTATGACGCCGACGAACTCAGAACTGGCAACCGCTACGCTCCGGTCGAGGAAATCGTCCACATCCCCCATCAGGGTCAAAACGCCTGGCAGCACAAGGCTGCTCGCCGGATTTCATCGATGACCGGCGAACGCTTCAATTCCAGGGACTACATGTGAAAGCCACCTTCACCCATTTGGTGCAGCCCGACGGCGTGTTGCTGAAGCTCCAGCGGCGGCGCTTGCTCAGCTGGCAGCCGTTGCCGGTGAAGGACTGGCACTTGGCTGACGGCAAGCAGGGTGCCGCCGCTCGCTTCCTGCTTCCAGGTGTGGAGGCAGGCGACAGCGTCGAGCGCGAAGGTGGCATCTTTGTGCCTCACCCGCTGGTCGCATCACTGCCGGCGACCGTCGCCGAAGCTGCCGGTCTCCCGCCGCTCGGTACGCTGTCGATCACGCTCGCCTTCGAGCGCATCATGACCGATCCCAAGGCGCGTATCCGCGCCAGCTGGTACGATCAAGAGGAGAATCGGATCCGCATCACGCGGGTCGGCGCACTCGCCACTTGGGGCGCCATCGAAGGCCGTCTGTCGCGGCCTCTCTACGAGCTTGCCGAAGCGATCGACGGCTACAACAAGACTGAAGGAAAGAACGCTGAGACCCGTATTGCCGCATGGGGGGTGGTCCAGGCTGCGCTGAAGCGCACCACCGAGGATGAGCTGCGCAGCGACGACAACTATCTTACCAGCCTGACCGTCTACCAAGCCGGCGCGGTGGCGCTGGACGTGATCGAAACCGCGAGCGGACCCGACTTCTTCCCGGTGGTCATGGGCCGCGAGAAGGCCGCTACCCTCGCAGATAATACAGCGGCGCCCGATGAGGATGGTGAAGCGCCGCCGGCGCAGCGTGACCTCATTTCGGACGCGCTGCTGCCGCGAGCCATGCAGCAGCGTTTCTCGCGCGAGATGTTTGCCGGCGAGTCCAGAAGCCGCGACGCCTATGTGCTGGACCGAAATGTCTTCCTAGTGCTTGATCCGTCGCTGAAGACTGCGCTCGATGTCATCCGCCGCAAGCGCGCCGCGCCGAAAGCGGAGCGTATTGCCTTCCTGAAGAACCCGCGAGCTGAGATCGCCGCCGCGATTGGTGACGAGAGCGGCGAGACGGCTTTGTCGCTGCTGGTCGAGACCTGGCAATATTCCGAGCGCGTGCTGGGGCTGGGCGTGTGGGAGCCGCCAGCGATACCGTGGCTCATGACTAAGTCCGGCCAGTGGTTACCCGAGCGCTTTCCCTGTCGCATCGGCAACGAAGTCATCGAACTCGACCGCGAGTCGTTCCAGACGCTCAAGAGCGAAGTCGCCCGCGCCACGGCCAGCGATGAGAAGGAAATCACCGTAGATGGCCAGCATTTCCGTGTTGTCGACGTTCAGGCCGCGTTTGTGCAGCTCGGCCTGGACCCATCAGGCAATGGCCAGATGGAGGAGCCGCCAGCGCGTCCGGACATGCCGGAGCAGGCTGAACCCGATCTAGGCACCCCGCCGGGCATCAATGTCGATAACCGCCTCGTCATCCGGCAGAACATCGACAGCAAGGAGTTCTGGGTCTCCTATTCGCCGCGCGTGGTCGCCGCTGACGTGGCGTTTCCTCCCGCACCGCTCGTCGCCACACGTCCGAAACCCCACCAGACCACCGGTTTCGCGTGGCTCGTGGATGCCTACAGGGCCGGCTGGCCCGGTGTTCTGCTCGCCGACGACATGGGTCTCGGCAAGACTTTCCAGGCACTGGCGTTCTTGGCTTGGGTGCGAGAGAACCGCCGCAAGGCAGGTCTTGATCGCGGCGCCCAGAACAAGCCTATCCTGATCGTCGCGCCGACGGCCCTGCTGCGCAACTGGATTGATGAGGCCGAACGGCATCTCGGGCCCGGTGCGCTTGGCGAGCGCGTCGACGCGTTCGGCTCGAAGCTGCGCCACCTCAAGGGGCCAAAGGACGAGCACTGGACGCCGGAGACAGCGATCCATGTCGACGAACTGCGCAAGGCCAACTGGGTGCTGACCACGTACGAAACGCTGGCCGACAATCACCGCGCCTTTGCACGTGTTGCCTTCAGCGTCGCCGTCTTCGATGAGGCGCAGAAGATCAAGTCGCCCGGTGCCATTAACACGCAGTCCGCCAAGGCAATGAACGCCGAGTTCGTGCTCGGCCTCACCGGCACGCCGATCGAGAACCGGCTCGCCGATTTGTGGTGCATCATGGACCGGGTCGTGCCTGGTTATCTTGGTGACCTGAAGGGCTTTGTCTCGACCTACGAGCAGGGCGGCGATGAAGAGCTGAAGCGGCTGAAAGACAGTCTCGACAAAGCTCCGGAGGGAAGCCGCGCACCCGCGGTGCTGTTGCGGCGCATGAAGGCCGAGATTCTCGAAGGCCTGCCCACCCGCCAGTTCAAGAACAAGCGGGTCGAGATGCCGGCCGAGCAGGCTCAGGCCTACAGCAACGCGGTGCGCAAAGCACAGATTGGCGGCGCGACGCACTGCGACATGCTGCGGGCGATCCATGCCTTTCGCGGTGTGTCGCTTCATCCTAGCGGCGCGCGCGACTGTGACCCACTCGACAAGGACTCTGTTCGGCGTTGGTTCTCGCAGTCAGCGCGCATGCGCCACGCCATCGCCGTGCTGGGAGAGCTAAACAGAACAAAAGAAAAAGCGCTTGTCTTCATTGAAGACCTGGAAATCCAGGCGCTGTTCGCCGCTGCGATCGCAACGCATCTCGACCTCGAGCGACAGCCCGCCATCATTAATGGTGGGGTTCCGGGCGAAAAGAGGCTGGAGATCGTCGACCGCTTCCAAGCTTCGCCGGCGCCGTTCGATCTTCTCGTGCTGTCGCCCAAGGCAGCTGGCGTCGGCCTGACCATCACGGCGGCCAATCATGTCATCCATCTGTCGCGCTGGTGGAACCCCGCGGTCGAGGACCAGTGCAACGATCGCTGCTATCGCATCGGTCAACAAAAGCCGGTGACGGTGCACGTGCCTATCGCGGTGCATCCGCACTATGGCGAGGCGTCCTTCGACGTGAAGTTGGATCAACTCCTGGAAAATAAGCGCCAGCTGTCGCGCGACATGCTGATGCCGCCGGTCGCTGATGGCGACGTCCAGCAGCTGTTCGGTCAGACGGTGCGAAGCGCCTAGGGAAGCGCTGCCTCCGCAAGGAAGGGCGAAAGGATCGTCACCTTGTCGCCGATGCGCCCCGACGCGGTTAGGATCAGCCTTTTGCGCGCCCGCGTCATGGCCACGTAGAACAGCCGCCGTTCGCTCTCGAGCTTGCGCTCGTCATTGGCATAGCGGAGCGGCCAGATGCCGTCGACGACGTCGAGCATGACCACGGTGTCGAACTCGCGGCCCTTGGCGCGCAGCGCCGTCATCAGGTGCACAGGCTTCTTCCAGACGTCGCTATCGATGTCGCTGTCCATTCCGGGTAGCTTGACCAGCGTATCCTTGGCCTTTTCCAGATCGTCAACGAAGGCCTGGAAGTCGGTGCCATAGCGTTCCGAGAATTCGACGAGATAGAGAAAGGGCGGATCGGCTAGGAAAATGTCCTCAGCGCCGCGCCCATAGTCCTGCCGGAAACCGGAATAAAGGTTCTGAAGTGCCTCTATCGCAGCGCGCACTGTCGGCGCATGGATCAGCTGGCGCAGCTTGATGGCGAAGTTGGCCGCCGTCGCGCCTTCGTCGCTCTGCCCACGGATCGGGCCGCTATAGGTCTCCAACTGGTCGATCGCTGCGTCGTAGGATTTCGGTCGCGCCAGCCGGACGTGGCGCGCCATCGCATCTGCTTCCGCCTTGCGCAGCGGATAGCGTTGGACCGAATTACAGAGCGCCATCACATCGTCTACGATAGTTGGCACCGCCACGCCCAGCCCCGCCATGGTCCGCGTCCTCAGCGCTCCAAGCAGCCTATCGAAGGTCTCGGAGAGGAAAAGGTGCAGGTCTTCGGCGGCGCAAAACGGAATGTCATCGCGCGCCAGCAGGATCTGATAGGGAATCAACTGCGCCCGCTTGCGAGACAGCAGCGCCATACGTGCGCCGGGCGCCTTGCTGCGGACGAAGACGTGGATCTCGGATAGCACATTCTCGGTGGAATCCAGGAACGTCGCACCTCTGTGCATGTCCACAACGGCATCCGTGGTCGACACCGGGTGCATCGTCTTAGCGACACGCCGCTTGTTATGGGCGATCAGCCGCGCCGATTTCCCTACAATGTTGCGCGGGCTGCGGTAATTCTTCTCGAGGATATAGGTGGCAAAGTGCCGGCCTAGGTGCCGGTCTGGCTCAAGGATGAAATCAGGCGCCGCACCCCGCCATTCGAAGATCGCCTGATCGTCGTCGCCGACGATCGTTAGCGCCGACTGATTTAACTCGGCAACGCTCATGATCAGCGCGAGGTCGAGCGGATTAATGTCCTGGAATTCGTCAACCAGGATCTGAGTGATGGATGTACCCTTCGCCACCGCCATTCCGGCGTTGAGTTGGCGCCGCTGGTCGAGCCAAGCACCGTATTTCTGGTCCTCGAGCGTAAATGAGCCGGTTGCATACTGCTGCGCGCATGCATTTTTGAAAAATGGCAGCGCCACTTCCAGGAAGGGCTCTTGGCGCCTGTTCGGCAACACACCTAGCTCTTCCAGCCGCTCGATGTACTCATGCATCAGGGGCATCAGGCCGAGTTCGGTCAACGCATCCAACCGATCGTCGGCCATACGCAGTGAGCCATCTTCATGGTCGAAACCGAGCGTCTTCATCATATCGAGCAGCCCGGCAAGCAGCTTGGGCAACTTGAAGGGCTGGTGCTTCATACCCCGCTCGAGCGCCGGCACGGCCGACCAGGCTGGTGCAAGTACGGTCTTAATCATGGTGGCGCGTTCGAACTCGGAGACGTGCAGGCGCGGCGACGCCGACATTGCTTTCAGCCGCCTGTGGCCCCAGCCATTCAGTGTCACCACGTCGGCCCGCGAGGCAAAGTCGACAAAATCCGGTCCGCTCAGCCTCGCCTTCAACTCATCGCGCGCTGCGCGCGTGAAAGATACAATGAGAAATCTGGAATCCGGTGCGCGGCGATACAGTTCAGCGCAGCGATGCAGCAGCGACAGCGTCTTGCCGCTGCCCGCTGGCGCCAGCAGGCGGATGTCGCGCTCGGGCGCTTGCACGAAGGATAGCTGCGTCCCGTCAAGGCCGCCATAAACTGCGTTGGGTGTGGTGATATTCACGATGCCCAAACCGCCTCGAATATCCCCACGGCCCTGTCTGCTTCTAGCGTCAGAATCGTCATTGCATTGAACTCTTTCTAATAATTCTCTCTGATTTCCAATGGCACGATAAAGGCTCCGGCGTTCGCTAGTCGAGCGTTCTTGGCCTTGGCGCAACCGCCTCAGATCGATGTTCGAAGGAATCGTCGGGTTGACAGCCAGTCGCTGAATTGAACTGCCGGGAAGCGGAAGCTCCGAATGACGGCTATGGGCCATTGGACTAAGCCGCTCTCGCGGCAGTGCGCTGCGGCTCGGTAATTGCTGAGATTTTGCCTGTGAGGCGCTGCATTCGAGGATTTCAGGGTCGTTTTCCCTGATCCTCGGAGGCTTCCATGATCGATCCCGTCACCGTCAGTCCGCTACGCCAGCGGATGATCGAGGACATGACCATCCGCCGGTTTAGCGAGCACACGCAGCGCGACTATGTCCGGCAGGTGCGTGAGTTCACGGCCTTCCTTGGCTTGCCGCCGGACCGGGCCGAGCCGGAGGACCTGCGGCGCTATCAGCTTCACCTGGCCTCGCTCGGCGCCAGCTACGCCCGGATGAACCTGGCATGCACGGCGCTGCGGTTCTTCTTCCACGTCACGCTGGGCCGGACCGGCTTCGGTGACCGCATGGCGCGGATCCCGACGCCGGAGCGGTTGCCAGTCGTGCTGGACACGCAAGAGGTGGCGTTGCTGCTGGCCCATGCGCGGAGCCTGAAGGACCGGGCCGCGCTGAGTATCGCCTATGGCTGCGGCCTGCGCGTGTCGGAGATCGCCAACCTCAAGGTCGCCGACGTCGACAGCGCGCGCATGCTGATCCGGGTCGAGCAGGGCAAGGGCCGCAAGGACCGCTATGTCATGCTCGCGCCCGACCTGCTCGACCTCCTGCGGCAATGGTGGCGGGTGAAGCGCCCGCGTGGCTGGCTCTTCCCCGGCCAGCAGCCGGGCCAGCCGATCACGACGCGCCAGCTCAACCGGGCCTGTCATGCCGCAGCCGTTGCGGCCAAGCTCGACAAGCGGGTGTCCATGCACACGCTGCGGCACAGCTTCGCCACGCATCTGCTGGAGCGGAAGACCGATATCCGGGTGATCCAGGTCCTGCTCGGCCACAGGAAGCTCGACACCACCGCCGTCTACACCCGCGTCGCGCTGAAGACGCTGCGCGAGGTGACCAGCCCGCTCGCGCTGCTGGCGCCGCCGCCGCCGCCGTAACGCTCCGCGCCGATCATGGCGCGGCCTTCGCTGGAGGTCGCGGACATCCTGAACCGACATGGCGACGCCTTCCTCGCGCGCCATCGGCTCAGCCGTGGCCAGCTCAAGGTGATCGGTGCAATCCGGGCCTGCCGGACGGCTGCGCTCGGCGGCCATGTCATGGCCTGCGGCGACTGCGATCACGCGACGATCGCCTATAACTCCTGCCGCAACCGGCACTGCCCACGATGCCAGGGCGCGGCGGCGAAGGACTGGCTCGCGGACCGGCAGGCCGACCTGCTGCCCGTGCCCTACTATCATCTCGTCTTCACCCTGCCGGCACCGGTCGCGGCCATCGCCTTCCAAAACAAGGCCGCCGTCTACGGCCTTCTGTTCAAGGCAGCAGCCGAGACGCTCGCCACCATCGCGAGCGATCCCCGGCATCTCGGTACCCGCATCGGCTTCACCTCGGTGCTGCACACCTGGGGATCGGCGATGACCCATCATCCCCATCTCCACATCATCGCACCCGGAGGCGGATTGTCGCCTGACAGCGCTCGCTGGATCCCGTGCCGGCCTGGCTTCTTCCTGCCCGTGCGCGTGCTCTCGCGGCTGTTCCGCAGGCTCTTCCTCGAAGGGCTCGCCGCTCTCAATGCTTCCGGGCGGCTCGCCTTCCATGGCGATCTCGCCCATCTGGCCGAAGCCGAGGCCTTCGCCACCGTGCTGGCGCCGCTGCGACGAGCCGACTGGGTCGTCTATGCCAAGCGCCCCTTCGGCGGACCTGAGGCCGTGCTGGCCTATCTCGCCCGCTACACCCACCGCGTCACCATCGCCAACAGCCGCATCATTGCCATGGATCGGCACGGGGTCACGTTCCGCTGGAAGGATTATCGCGCCCGCTCCGCCGGCGAGACCTGGCGCAAGACCATGACGCTGACGGCCTTCGAGTTCATCCGCCGCTTCCTGCTCCACGTCCTGCCCGACGGATTCCACCGCATCCGGCATTATGGATTGCTCGCCTCGAGCCGGCGCGCCGGCACCATCGCCCGCATCAGGCAGATCATCGCGGCGCCAACACCGGACGCCATGACGGCAGATCGTGAAGCAGAGATCTCGGCCGAACAATCCGATCCAGTCGATGAGCGGAGGCCACCTTGCCCCTGCTGCGGTGGCCGCATGATCCTCGTCGAGCGCTTCGCGCCGGGCACAGCGCCGCGCACCATCTTCGCCGTCAGGATCGACACATCATGACGATGGCGCCGGGGCGACACCCAGACGGACCACAACCGGTCTCAGCCAGAGAGCGGGCGATCTTCTTCGGCCCGACGACGGAAATGGAGATTGCGGCGGGCCCGCATCCGTCCCAGGCGCAGCAAACCTCAGGCTGCCGGGCATCCCGGACAGAACATAGCGCCCTCGATCCACGCCTCGCACGAGCCCGCCAACTAGGCCGCGCCGCGAAATCCCCATAGCGCACGGCCCCGGGCCGCGGCTTCCTCCACTGGAGGCTTTCGAACGCCGGCCCTCAACCCGGACCATCCCAGCTCGCACGGGCCGGCATCCGAAACCCTTCACAGCTACAGACATTGGAACGTCGCCCGAAAGCGGACTTTGACCGTCTGCTCAGGGAAGGGATGTTCGATTTCGATCCAGCTATTTTGCGGCAGGAATCGAGAACATCTCTGGGATTGTGCCGCCGGAACGGATCGTTTTGATCCAGCCTTCCTCCTTCAGGAGATGGGCCTGGGCAGCGGCCAGAACTTCGGCAGCCCGTTCGAGGGGTACGACGACGACGCCGTCATCATTGCCGAGAACGATGTCACCGGATCGGATCGGAACCCCTGCGACCGAGACCGTCGCGTCGATCGTTCCGCCGAAGCCATGGTGCGGTCCCCGCGGCACGATAGACCGACAGAACATGGCGAAGCCGGCCTTGCGGAGGTCGGCAACGTCGCGCACGGCGCCATCGATGACAGCCCCGCCGATCTGCCTTTGAATCGCTTCCTCGGTCATGACACCGCCCCAGACCGCGGTGTCCTCTACGCCGCCGGCATCGACGACGATGACCTCGCCGGGCTTGGCCGCCGCTATCAACGAGCAAATCGGGCCGCAATCGCCGACCATGGTGGTGACCGTGCGCGCCTGCCCGCAGAGCACGGTGTCCGGGGCGATGGGCTTTATCGCCGCCTTCATCACCTGGGTGCGGTTCATGCAGTCGGAAGCGACGGCAGGCGGGATCGCCCGCCATGCCGCGAGTTCTTCGGCGCTAAGCGGCTGAAAGGCGGTTTCGCTTTGCTGGAATGCCATGGTCGTCTCTTTCTGATGCGAGGGAACGGTGTCACCGATCAGGCGGCTTTGCCGTCCCAGCCGGGATTGACGTTGTTGCGGAGCCGGCCCTCGAACAGGAATTCCAGCAAGATCTCGGCCGAAAACGTGCGCATGTCGCGGTAGCCGGCCTCCGAATAGAAGGCCGCGTGCGGCGTGACGATGAAACGGCCGGCGAGCCAGGGCGCATTGCTTCGCCAGGCCTCGATCAGCGCCGGCGCCGGCATCGGCGGTTCCTTGGGCAGGACGTCGAGGCCGGCGGCCGCGAGATGCCCGCTCTTCAGCGCATCGTGCAGCGCATCGACATCGACCAGTCCGCCGCGGGCGATGTTGATGAAAATGCTGCCGGGCTTCATGGCCGCGAACTGTGCCGGCCCCATGAGGTTGCGGGTCGAGTCCGAGAGCGGAACATGGAGGCTGACTATATCGGAGCGGCGCAGCAGCTCCTCCTGCGTGCGGACACGCTCCAACCCGAGCCCGAGATCATGGCCTTCAGGTTGGTAGGGGTCGATATAAATCACCTTCATGTCGAAGGCGGCGGCGCGACGGGCGACGGCCGTACCAATCCGCCCCATGCCAATCGCGCCGAAGGTCGCGCCGCGGATGCGGCGCACGACCGGGACATCCTCGGCGACGAAGCCGGCGACGGGATCAGCCTTCAGGCGCGCCTCGTAGCTGCCGAGTCCACGCACGAGATGGAGAAGCAGGGCGAGCGCATGGTCGGCGACCTCCGTCGTGCCGTAATTGGGGACGTTCGACAGCGGAATGCCGCGCGCCCGACAGGCGGCGCCGTCGACATTGTCGAAGCCGACGCCGACGCGGACGATCAGCCGGCAGCGATCGAGTTTCGCGACGACATCGGCGGTGATCTTCATGCGATGCCAGACCAGCACGGCATCGCAGCTGCGCCAGATCTCATCGGGGATCGCGGCTGGATCGGTCTCATCGTAGACGATGTAGTCGAGCCGGTCGCCGGACACGCCGCGCTCGACATCGAGATCGCGCAGATGGGCGTCGGGAACCAAAATCTTGAGGGCACTCATGGCTGTCGGTCCTGGTCGATGGAATCAAAGAACCTTGTCGAGGAAGTCTTTGAGACGGGGGTCGGAAGGGGCCTTGAAGAGGGTCGAGGGCGCCGCGTGTTCGACGATGACACCGCGATCGGTGAAGAAGACCTCGTCGGCGACTTCCTGGGCGAATCGCATCTCGTGGGTCACGAGCACGCAGGTCATGCCTTCGCGGGCAAGGTCGCGGATGACGCTCAGGACCTCGCTGACCATCTCGGGATCGAGAGCGGCCGTAACCTCGTCGAAGAGGATGACGCGCGGCTGCATGGCAAGCGCCCGCGCAATGGCGACACGCTGCTGCTGGCCACCCGAAAGCTCGCCCGGATAGGCGTTTTCCTTGCCGGTCAGCCTGACCTTGGCGAGCAGGGCGCGAGCGCGCTCGGCGACCTCCGCGGGCTTCTCGCCGAGGACCTGGATGGGCGCCATCGTCAGGTTCTGCAGCACCGTGCGATGCGGGAACAGGTTGTACTGCTGGAACACCATCGCGACTTGGTGGCGCAGCGGGATGAAGTCGCGGTCGCTCTTCAGCGTCTCCACCTGGAAGTCGCCGACGCGGATCCTGCCGGCATTGATCGGCGTGAGGCCGTTGATGCAGCGCAGGATGGTGGACTTTCCGGAGCCCGACGGGCCGATAATGCACACCACGCCGCCATCCTGCACGGATAGCGAGACACCTTTGAGCACCGGGAAAGCTCCGAACGACTTGTGCACGTCGTGCAGCTCGATGAAGGGCCGGGAGGGGACGGTCGACATGGTCACCTCGCTCGCACGCGCCGTTCGAGCGACCGCGTCAGGATGGCAATGGGAAAGCTGAACAGGAAAAACAGCAGCAGCACGAAGATGTAGAGCGCACTTGCGATATGGTCGCCGTCGCTGCCGATGATGGTGCGCGCGACCGACAGCACGTCGGCGGTGCCGGTCACGACGACGAGACTCGTGCCGATGAACAGCATCGCGTAGATCGTCATCAGGTTAGGCGTCATCAGCGGTAACGCCTGCGGCATCACGATATGTCGCAAAATCTGCAGGCGGCGATAGCCGAGGGAGCGCGCCGATTCCCATTGCCCGCTGGCGACGGCCTCGACGCCACCGCGAAAGACCTCGGCGATATTGGCGGTGACGGGCAAGGCAAGGCCGACGATCGACTTCACCGTCGGCGACAGAAAGACATTGGCGCCGAAGACCGTCATTTCGAAGGGCAGCAGGTAGAGCATCGCGTAGAGCACGACCAGCCAGGGCGAGTTGCGCAGCACGTTCATCACCAATTCGGAGGGAATGCGCACATGGGCGCCGCGCGCGATTAGGCCGAGGCCGAGTACGGCCCCACCGATGACGCCGATCAACATTGACCAAAGGCTGATGATGATGTTGGCGGCGAAACCGCCGGTAAAGCTGCTGAAATCGGCCGAACCGAACAGCAGCATCGGCATGCGCAGCCAGATCTTCGTAAGGATGGCCGGCGTCTCGCCGCCATAGACCCCGAAGAGCAAGGCCACCAGTACGGCGGGAACGCCAATAATGCCAAGCAGGAAGGCGCGCCATTCGCTGCTCATGATGCCTGCACTCCGTATCCGGGAATGCGGAAGGCGTCGCCGAGCTTGCGCAGGATCACGACCGCGAGGCTCGCCAGCGCGACGTACAGAATCCAGATCAGCAGCATGACCTCGAGATTCCGGAAGGTCTCAAGCGAGATCTGCGTGGCGCCGTACATGATGTCGGGCACGGCTACGAGCGCGGCCTGCGACGAGGTCTTGATCAGGCTGACGACATTGTTCGTCATGGCCGGCATCGAGAGGCGGAAGCCGATCGGTAGCTCGACATAACGGAAGGCTTGAAACCGCGTGTAGCCCAGCGACCGCGCGCCCTCGACCGTCTGAGAGGGAACAGCGAGCAGGCCCGAGCGAATGATCTCGACCGCGATGGCGCCATTATAAAGGCCGAGCGACAAGACCACGCAGGTGAACCCGGAAAACAGCGGCACGCTGCGGCCCGTCACCGGATCGGTTAGTTTCAACCCCACCTCGGACAGCATGAAGTAAAGGAAGAACAGCTGCACGAGTGGCGGGGTGTTGCGGAAGAGCTCTACCAGCACCGTCGTCAGCGTTTCTAGAACCGGTAGGCGGAAATGCAGGCAAAGCGCGCCCGCTACGCCGATGACGAGCATCAGCGCGATGCCGATCAGGCTCATCAGCACCGTGGTGCCCAGGCCGCGCAGCAGCCAAGTCTGATACAGCCCGTCGCTGAGCCAGCTGTAGTCGAGGCTCATGCCGAACCTCCCTTGTCCCGCAGCAATTCGATCTCGGCGAGACCGGCCAGGTTGTCGATGCCGAGCAGAGCCATGGCGATGTCGATCTCCTGCGCCAGAAGCGCGATGGCCTCGCTTGCGCCACGCTCTCCGCCGATCGCGGCCGCCATCAGCATCGGGCGCCCGACGAAGACGAAGTCGGCGCCGAGCTTGAGGGCTTTCAGGACGTCCCCGCCACGCCGGATGCCCCCGTCGCACATCAGCGTCAGGGACAGGCCGCGCTGAGCGATGCGCTCCAGAGCCGAGAGCGAGCTCGCGGCGCAGTCGATCTGCCGGCCACCATGGTTGGAGACGATGATGCCGTCCACGCCCGCCTTGGCAGCGATCTCGGCATCGCCCGCGGCCATGATGCCCTTGACGACGAGCCGGCCCTTCCAGCGCCGACGCACGACCTCGACATCGCTCCAGGACAACGCATCGCGGCGCCCGATGTCGCGGACCAGCGTGGACGAGAAGACGGGCGGCCCCTGCCTGGCATCCATGTTCTCGAAACGGAACCGCGTCGCTGCCATTCCGTCCCGCAGCAGCACCGTGCGGAGCCAGGCTGGCCGCGACAATCCCTGCCAAGCGAGGCCGAGACTCGGCTTCACTGGCGAACGGAACCCGTGCCGAGCGGCTCTCTCGTGCTTGGGGTGCACGGCGGTATCGGCGGTGATGACCAGCGTCTCGAAACCAGCCGCCTCGACGCGGTCGATCAGCGCTGCGATCCTGTCTCGCTCGCCCGGCACATAGGCTTGGAACCAGCTCGTTGCTCCGGCCGCCCGGACCTCCTCCATCCGTGTCAGTGAGGCGCCGCTGAGGATGAACGGAATACCGGCCTGCGCGGCTGCTCGCGCCAGGGCGCGGTCGCCATCCGCCGCGATCAGGCGGCTGAAGCCCATCGGTGCGATGCCGAATGGCAGAGGATGTTCGGTGCCGAAAAGCACTCTCGCCGACGACCGCCGGGAGACATCGACGAGCACCTTGGGCAGGAAGGCGAGCTCGCCATAGGCACGGAGGTTGCGGGCATGCGTCGCCTCGTCTTCCGAGGCGCCGGCGAGATAGTGATAGAGCACCGATGGCAGCACGCGCCGCACGCCGGCGTCGAGACCAGCAAGCCCGGCATCGCCGTCGATGGCGGGACGCGCACGCACCGGGCCGACCTTCGTCGCATACATGGTTTAGCCCGTCCCGCCAGACTCTGCTTCGATCCGGCCCGGCCTTACTGGGCTTTCTTCGCGTCGGCGGCGCGCTTCTGGACGTATTCGCTCTCACCGAGGCTGTACTTCTTCTCGCCTTCGACCATCAGGCCGCTGGCTTCCGCCTTGACGATGGCGGCATCGACGGCCTTCAGGAATGCCGGCTCGTTCTTGCGCACACCGCCGGCGATCGGCACGTATTCGAAGGTCTGCAGGGCGATCTTGTACTTGTCCTTCCAGCCGTCCTCGGTGACCTTCATGTTGAGGTTCGGGCCGTCATAGGCGATGGCATCGCAACGCCCGCCCTGGAAGGCACTGAAGATCTCCGCGGTGCCGGTGAAGAGCACCAGTTCGGCGCCCATCTTTTCGCTCAGCGTGCGATTGTAGAGGTTCCCCTGGCTGCCGCAGATCTTCTTGCCGCGGATATCGTCCCAGCTCTTGTAGGTCGCGTCCTTCGGCGTCATCAGTACGATGCCCGCCATGGAATAATAGTGCTGCGTGAAGTCGATGACCTTGCCTCGATCGGCATTGACGCCCAGCGTGGCGAAGATCACGTCGATACGGCCTGCGTTCAGGAACTCGATGCGGTTGGACGCGACGACCGGCACGAACTCGATAGCAGTCTCCGAACCCAGCATGTCCTTGGCGACGGCCCGCGCGAGATCCACCTCGAAGCCGGTATTCTGGCCCTTGGGGTCCAGATAGCCGAAGGGCACGTAGTCGTTACGGATACCGACGATGAGCTTGCCGCGCTGCTTGACACGATCGAGCTGGTCGGCGTGCGCGGCGGTCAGCGAGGCGGCGAGGCCCAGGCCGATCATCGAGGCGCCTGCCAGATTGCGCGAGCTCCGGGCGAGGATCGACACGGCGGAGGAAAGGGCGCAGATGCGCCGCTGGGCGGTTTCGATGAACATTGCGATCCCCTTGTCCGGACTGTCCCGGAATGTCCCGCGGACATCCTCATGCGTCCTTGAAAGCATGATCCCCTTGCATGTGATAATTTTCCAATAGAAAATTCTCTCTACAAAATAACCAGATCTTATATCAAATGAACGTCCGTCAGATCGAAGCCTTTCGAGCCGTTATGGCCGCGGGGAGTGTGACCCGGGCCGGCGAGAGGCTCAGCATCTCACAGCCTGCGGTGAGCCAGCTCCTCGCCCAGTTCGAACGCCATTGCGGCTTCCGCCTGTTTGAGCGGCGCGGCAGTAAGATGGCGCCGACCCGTGAGGCCGAAGCCCTCTTCGCCGAAGTCGAGCGCATGTTCGTCGGCGTCGGCCAGATCGCGCGCGTCGTGACGGCGCTGCGTGATCAGTCCTGGGGCGCGCTGAGCGTCGCAGCATTTCCAGCCATAGCGCGCCGCGTAATGCCAGGTATCCTCTGGAGCTTCTGCAAGGACCGGCCTGATACGCGCTTCCGAATCGAAAGCATGCGCTCGCGAAGCCTGATCGACGCGGTTGCCGCGCAGCATGTCGATATCGGCTTCAGCTTTCTGCCGAGTGATCGGCCGGAGGTCGAGAGCACCCATCTGCACCGCCTTCGCGGGCTCTGCATTCTACCGGCCTGGCACCGCCTGGCCGAGCGTACGGCCATCGATGCGCACGACCTGGCCAATGAGGATTTCATCTCGCTCGGGCCGCAGGATCATTCGCGTTTTATCATCGACCGCATCTTCGACGAGCGTCGCATCCCGCGGCGCATGCGGATCGAGGCAGGCCAGTCCGAAACTGCGTTCTCGTTCGTAGGAGCCGGCGCGGGAGTGGCGGTAGTCGATCCAATCAGCGCCTACAACAACACCAATCCCGACGTGATCATCAGGCCGTTTTCGCCTACCGTGGAATTCGATATTTGGCTGATCAGGCCCAAGGCGGCAGGGTCCTTCAATCTTGTCGAGAGCTTCGTGGCGCATGCCCTCGCCGAACTGAAAGTCTTCGCTGACCATATCTCGGGCGGGTCCCTGGAGGGCGGGGGCCCCGGGCGAGATGAAGCACCGCAAACATGAACATCCGCCAGATCGAAGCCTTCAAGGCGATCATGGAGCTCGGCAGCTTCACCCGCGCCGCTGACAAACTCGGATTGTCTCAGCCCGCTGTGAGCAAGCTTGTGCTCCTGCTCGAACGCAGATGCGGTTTCGGCCTTTTCGTCCGGCAGCGGAACGGCGTCGCTCCAACAGCCGAGGCGCAGATGCTCTATCAGGAGGTCGAGCGCGTCTTCGACGGCATCGACGCGATCCAGTCTCGCGCAAACGCGATCCGTCAGCTCGACTACGGAGAGATCAGACTGGTCACTTTTCCCTCGCTCGCCACGCGCATCCTACCACCGATTCTGGCAGGATTCCTCACGGCGCGCCCGCGGCTACGTATCGAGATGGCGAGTCGCAATTCCTGGCTGCTCGTGGAACGGGTTGCCACTCAGGGCGTCGATGTCGGCTTCGGTATGTTCGCCTCGGACCGGCCGGGCGTGCGCTTCGAGAAGTTATGCACGATGCGCGCGGTTTGCGTTCTTCCGCCGGGGCACCAACTAGCCGGACAGGATGTGATCAGCGCGGCCGATCTCGCCGGCGAGCGTTTCGTCGGAATGGTGGAGGAAGATCGGGCACAATTGCAGGTCGACAAGGCTTTCGCTGCGGCCGGTGTCGAGCGCAGCATCGTCCTCAAGGCGCAGTTGACCGAAAGCTGCTGTTCTTTCGTGTCCAACGGCTTGGGTGTCTCGGTGGTGGATCCGCTGAGCACGGAAGGGTTTTTACCGGCAGAGCTCGTCATTCGCCCGTTTCGTCCGATCGTGGACTACGAGATCTGGGTCGTCTTGCCGAGTTTCCGAGAACCGGGACGGAGCACCCAAGCTCTGGTCGAGCATGTCAGAGCCGGCTTGACGCATAAGCTTGCGGCCATGGCGGCTGCGATTGGGGATCCGCCGGCATGAGCCGGCGCGTCCAGAGATATCTTTTGGTTATGGCTGGCGATACAGAAGCGATTTGACCCTCGCCAGCAAGCGACGCCTCTATGCGGGAGACACGTATTCCGCATAGGAGAAGCCTGAATGCCGCCGATCACCGTCCTGACTCCGACTGGAACGCTCGGTTATGGCTTTGGCGATGAAGCGCTTGAACGAGGCATGTCGTTGAAGCCCTCCGTCATCGCGGTCGATGCGGGCTCGACGGATCCGGGCCCACATTATCTGGGCTCCGGGAAACCGCTGGTCTCGAATGTCAGCATCAAGCGCGAGCTCACGGCCCTGATCCGGGCCGGACGGGCGGCTGGCATCCCGGTCATCGTTGGTAGCGTCGGCGGCGCCGGCTCCGGCGTTCAGGTGGAGCGAACGGCAGCACTGGTTCGCGAGATCGCACGCGAGAATGGCCTGACATTCAAGCTGGCGACGATCCGTTCGGACATCCCGATTGAGCGTGCGAAGCGGGCGGTCGTCGCAAACGAGGTTCTGGATTTCGAGGCCGGCTTTCCGCTGACGGAGCAGGCCCTCGACGAGACCGTCACGCTCGTGGCGCAGATGGGGCACGAGCCGATCTGCGAGGCGCTCGACGCAGGTGCCGACGTCGTCATTGCCGGCCGCGCCTGCGACGACTCGGTGATCGCCGCCTATGCTATCTGGAAGGGGGCCGACCCGGCGCTTGCCATCCACATGGGCAAGATCCTCGAATGCGGTGCCTTCTCGGCCGAGCCTTTCGCCATGGACGTGATGCTCGGCACGATCGATGACGATGGCTTCGTCCTGGAACCGGGCAGTATCAAGCGCCGCGCTTCGGTCAAATCCGTCTCGGCGCATTCGCTGTATGAACGCGAGAACCCGTTCCGGCAGGGTGGCCCGGGGCACGAGATCGATTTGTCCGGCTGTGCCTTCACGCAGATCAACGACAGGCAGGTGCGCGTCACCGGTGCCAGTCTCACCGAAACCACGGACTACTACGTCAAGCTGGAAGGGGCTCGCCTGGCCGGCTACCGCTCCATCGCGATCGCGGGTATCCGATGCCCGACGACGATCGCGGTGCTAGACAGGATCCTGGATCAGCTGAAGGCCAAGGCCCTCGATTATTTTGCGCCGGACCCGATCTCCGTCCAGTTCCATGTCTATGGTCGCGATGGGGTGATGAAGGAGCTGGAGCGAGAGTCCTCTCCAGCGCGCGAGATTGGGCTCGTGATCGAGGCCACCGCCGCGACACAAGAACTCGCGCATGCCGCCTGCCACCAGATCAGCGGCGCAATGCTGCATCACCACTATGAGGGGATTATCAACCCCTCCGGCAATCTCGCCTTTCCCTATTCGCCATCCGATCTCGATATCGGCCCTGTCTACGAGTTCAGCGCCTACCATCTGATGAAGGCGGCGTCGCCGACCGAGCTATTCCCCGTCACGCTGGAGGACCTCTGAGATGAATGCCCGTCCGCTCCGCGAGATTGCCGATATTGTCCGCAGCAAGAACGCGGGCCCCTACCGCATTACCTTCGACATTCTGTGCCGGGAGAAGGCGAACTACGAGCTGATCCGGAATTCTGGGGCGATCACGCCTGAAGCCGTTGCGCGCGCCTACGGACTTCCGGTTTCAGCGATTTCCTCCTTTTTCGAGATCGATCTGGCGAATGCGATCAAGGTCACCATCAAGCGCCCGCGCGCGCAAGGCGCGCCGGGAGATGGGGACATGTACGGCTGTCAGCAGCATGTCCCGCTGATGAGCATGGTCATTCCGGTGAAGTAGGTTACGAAAAGGGGAGCAAGCGCCACTACCGGACCTTGGCGCCTCGCCGAAAGGCGGAAGTTGACAATTCTGTCGGGCTCGATGGTGACGATCATCGTAGTCCGGTTGGATTGGTGCTGTGCTCTCCGATGTAGGCGCCATCACCCACCTAACCTCTATTGATTGACAGAAGCGGAGGGCCGTGCATTCTAGTTTGGTCGATTGTCAGCAATCGACCAAACTAGATGAGGGGAAGTTCCATGGTTCGCGCCGATCTGACCAAGCTGATCGCAGCCGCCTCGGGCGCTGTGCTTGGCCTTGCGTTACTGCCCGCCCAAGCGCAGTGCCTGCCCGCCCCTGCCGACCTCGTCGAGCCGGGCTATCTCACCGTCGGTACTTCGCTGACGGCGCCTCCGATGGGCTTCATGAAGGACGACAAGCCATCCGGCTTCGATCCGGAGTTCATCACGGCGGTTGCCGAAAAGATGTGCCTCAAGACCAAGATCGTGAATGTTACGTTCCAGGGGCTGTTTCCTGGGCTCATCGCCAAGAAATTCGACGTCATCGCTTCCCAGATCGGCATTACCGAGCCGCGCAAGGAGATGTTCGACTTCGTGCCCGTTTTCGTCGGCGGGCTGCGCCTCGTCACCCAGAAGGACAGCGGCCTGAAGTTCCAGACGGAGAGCGACGTCTGCGGCCAAGCAGCCAGTATCGTCGCCGGCTCGACGCAAATGGCGGCGCTGGAGCGGGTCAAGGGAGACTGCCCAACCGGCAAGCCGATGACGCTGAAGGTGTTCACCAACCAGAGCGAGGCGCTCAACGAGGTCGCGAAGCGCTCGGTCAATGTCGCCTATGTCGACTGGCCGGTGGCGGCCTACCTCATCCAGCAGCGCCCGCAGGATTTCGTCGAGGCGAGCCCGGTGCTCAGCGGCAAGGGGCCGAATACGGAGCGCAACCGCAACGGCATCGTCATCCGCAAGGGGGACCGCGCCACGCAAGATGCGGTGGCCGCAGCAGTCAAGGCCGCAATGGCAGGTGGTGCCTATGACGAGGTTCTCAAGCGCTGGAATCTCGCCGACGGCGACATCCGCAAGGTCAATTGACGCGGCACCTGCTGAGGAACGCTGATGCGCTTCGATCTGGACTACTTCCTGGGCTTGCTGTTCTCGACGAAGTTCTTCGAGCCGATCGGGATCGTCGTCATCGTGGCCGCGGCGGCCATGGTGATCGGTGTCCTGATCGGAGCGCTGGGCGGCATCATCCTGAATTCTCCTGTGCCGTGGCTACAGCGGATCGTCCGGGGCTATGTGACGACGGTCCGCGGCATTCCGCTGCTGGTCCAGATCGTGTTCTGGTACAACGGCCTGCCGGCCCTCACCGGCGGGGCGATCAACCTTTCGGCCTATGCCGCCGGCATCATCGCGCTCGGCGTCAACGAGGGCGCCTATATGACGGAGATCGTGCGCTCCGGCATCCAGTCAGTGGAGCGCGGACAGCGGGAGGCGGCGCAGGCGCTGAGCCTGAGCTACCGCTCGATGATGATGAAGGTCATCCTACCGCAGGCGATCCGCATCGCGATCCCGCCGACGGGCAATCAGGCAGTAAATCTGATCAAGAACACCTCGCTCCTGTTCACAATCGCCATTCCGGAGATTTTCGCCACCGGCACGAATATCTTCAGCGCGAACTTTAAGTATTTCGAGGTCATCGCGGTGGTTGCGATCTGGTATCTGCTCCTGGCGATCGCCTATGGCTTCGTCCAGCGCGCACTCGAACGCCGTTTCGCTAAGGGCCGGCGCGGCCTCTATGATCTGGCCGCGGCATGACTCTCCCGGTCGGATTCAAGAAAGCGGAACAACGATGGCGCTGACGGCACTCAAGCGGCAACCCGCCGAACAGCTGGCGACGGAGGCGCTCAAGGCCTCGATCCTCGCAGGCGATCTTAAGCCGGGTGAAAGATTGACTGAGGCGGCGCTGGCGGACCAGTTCGCCGTTTCGCGCGGCACGGTTCGGACGGCGCTACACCAGCTGAGCCGCGACCGGCTGGTGGTCCTCACCCCCTATACGGGCTGGGCGGTCGCGACGATCGACCGGCAGGACCTGTGGGAGATCTTCACGCTGCGCAGCAGCCTCGAACGCCTAGCGGCAAGGCTGGCCGCGGAGCGCATGACGGATGAAGCAATGCCGCGACTGGCCGGGGTTCGCGATGCATTCTTCGCATCCTGCGAGCGAGGCAATGTCGAGGAGGCCGTGGACCGCGATTTTTCGCTGCACCGGACGATCGTCGAGCTGTCGGCAAACCGGCGGCTGCTCGACCAGTATCTAATGGTCGAGCAGCAGGTTCGCCTGTTCATCAACTCGACCTACGCCTCCGCACCGAATCTGGCGGTCGCGATCGCGCATCATGCTCCGATCGTCGACGCCGTTCTCGCCGGCGACGGGGCCGCGGCGGCGCAGCACAGCGAGCATCATGTCCTGAGCGAGGGCGAGCGCGTGCTCGCGATGGTGGCCAACGATGCAGGCTGAAGTCGTAAGGCAGGCGGTCAGTCCGGAGCCGGTCATCGCGCTTCACGGCCTCAACAAGTGGTTTGGGGCGATGCATGTCCTGAAAGACGTCTCCCTGACGGTAGGCAAGGGAGAGAAGGTCGTCATCTGCGGGCCCTCGGGCTCCGGAAAATCGACCCTGATCCGCTGCATCAACGGGCTGGAGCAGCATCAGGGCGGTTCCGTCACCGTCGAGGGCGTCGAACTCGCTCCCAAGACCTTGTCTAAGGTACGCCGAGAAGTCGGCATGGTCTTCCAGTCCTTCAACCTGTTCCCGCACCTCACCATTAAAGAGAACTGCATGCTCGCGCCGATGGAAGCGCGTGGGCTTTCGCGAAAGGATGCCGAGGAGCGCAGCATGGACTATCTGCGCCGGGTCCATATCGGCGAGCACGCCCAGAAATATCCATCGCAGCTCTCAGGCGGGCAGCAGCAACGAGCGGCCATCGCTCGTGCTCTGTGCATGCAGCCGCGCATCATGCTCTTCGACGAGCCGACCTCAGCGCTCGACCCCGAGATGATCTCGGAAGTGCTCGACACCATGATCGAGCTCGCCGCTTCCGGCATGACCATGGTCTGCGTCACCCACGAGATGGGATTCGCGCAGAAGGTCGCCGATCGGGTGGTGTTCATGGACCAGGGCGCCATCGCGGAGGTCGGTCCGCCGAAGCAGCTCTTCCAATCGCCGTCCTCGGAAAGGCTCGCCCTCTTTCTGAAACGCATCCTCACCCACTGACGATTTCACAGCTCGGCGAGAGGTTCGCGGCGCCACATGGCAAGGCGTCGTCGAAATCCCTTTGCCCTAAGCGGAAAGGACATTCCCTTGCTCAAGATCGACAATATGCGCGTCTACAACATCCGCGGCGGGGGCTTACATCCCGTCCTCGTGGAACTGTCGACCACGGACGGCATCCGCGGCTATGGCGAAGCGGCGGTGGCCTATGGCATCGGCGCCAATGCGGCGGCTGGGATGCTGAGCGACCTCGCTCCCAAGGTCGTCGGTGCCGATGCCACCTACCCGCGCAACATCTGGCACGATATCTACGACAATTCGTTCTGGACGAAGGGCGGCGGCGCGATCGTCTTCGCCGCGCTGAGCGCGATCGACCAGGCGCTATGGGACATCAAGGCCAAATCTCTGGGCGTGCCGGTCTACGAACTCTTCGGTGCGAAGTTCGAGCCATCGTTGGAGGTCTATGCCAATGGCTGGAACAGCGCGCATGACGACGCCATGGAATGGGCCAAGGCGGCCGAGCGTCCGCTCAAGGACGGCTACACCATCCTGAAATGCTATCCGCTGGCGACACGGCAGGAGGGCGGTACACTCAGACATGTCCAGCGCCGCGCGCTGGGCACCGACGAGTTCAAGCGCGCGCTCGATCGCATCCGCAACCTCAGAAAGGTTGTGGGCCCCGACATCGGCCTGATGTTCGATCTCAGCGGCGGGCTCAATAACGACCAACTGATCCGGTTTATGGATGTCTGCACCGAGCTCGACGTGACCTGGGTCGAGGAGCCGGTTGACCCCTTCAACCTACAAGGGCTGCGCAATCTCGCCGGCCGCTGGCCGATCCCGATCGCCGCCGGCGAGCGCGTGTATACGCGGCAGGGATTCCGCAATCTGCTGGAGACTGGCGGCGTCGATATCGTTATGCCCGATGTCGGCAATTGCGGGGGCATTTTCGAGGCCGTTCAGATCGCGGCGATGGCCGAGAGCTACAACGCGCGCGTCTCGCCGCACAATTGCGCAAGCTCGCTCTGCACTGCAGCTACGGTTCAGATCTGGGCAGCCTCGGCGATCGGAATGCCGCTGGAGACCTATCCGTATTTCCCCGACGCGAACGACTATGTTCAGGTCCTCGCCAACCCACCCGAAAAATCCGTCGTGAAAGGTCGCCTGGCGGTTCCGACCGATCCGGGGCTCGGCGCCCATATCGAGGAAGACGCGATCGCCCCCTTCCGCTGCTTCGATTTCAAGGAAGCAGCCTGACATTGATTGAGGTCCGCTCGTTCGAACGAAAGGGCGGGCCTTCAACCTAGACCATCAAGATCAGAATCATGCTCGCGTTACAGTATTTGCGCGAGCAATCTGGTAGTATGCACCGAAAATCGGGCACGTTGATCAGTGTGGAGCGCGCCAATAGCCGACATTGCTACCTTGCCTAAGAGCAGACGCTCCCGCGCCCTAGCGCGATGTCGCTGGCGCCGCCGCGGATCAGCGGCACCTAAAACATCGCCTCATAGGCGCAGTTGACGGCCAGTTCTGAGATCGAGGCCGTGTTCGGCAATTGGACGATCAGTGCGACGAGCCGCGCCAAGTCCTCAGGCCGTGTCATTTCCTCCTGCGGCAACGGCGCCTGCGCCGTCATATCAGTCGCGACGTAGCCCGGACACAGCGCGAGCGAGCGCACGCCATCAGCGAAGGCCGCCTGCCGCACGGCATGCGACAGGGCGACCATCGCGAACTTGCTCATCTGGTAGCCGGCATTGCCGTTGCGCACGCGCTTGCCCGAGAGGGAGGCGACATTGACCACTCGGCCCTGCCCGCTCGCCCGCAGATGCGGCAACGCGGCCTGGATCAGCCTGAACGGCGCCTTGAGATTGACCGCGAGCATCGCATCGAGGTCCTCTTCGGTGCCATCGGCCAGCGAGACGTTGCGCAGGATGCCGGCCGCGTTGACGAGGATGTCGACCCGGCCGAAGCGCGCCATCGTCGCCTCGACCCAGGCGTTCTCGGAGCCGGGATCGGTCGCCTGGTAGGCGAAGCTCATCATCCCCGCGGGCGCGAACCCCTCTCCGGGCTTCAGCGCCGGATCGCGGATGGCGAGGCTCAAGGCGATGCCATGACGCCCTAGTTCCTCGGCGATCGCACGGCCGATTCCGCGGCTGGCTCCGGAGATCATCGCGACCTTCGTCATCGTTTCAGCCTTTCAAAGCCGGGCCATGCGGCGGTCGATCGCGTCCTGGAGGTGATACCAGCCGCTGACGATCGGCAGGAACCAGGGCCGCCCATCATAGAAGGGCACGGGGATTCCAGGGAAGGCCGGGCTGTCGAAGGCGCTCGGCTGGTTCTGGTGGCCGAGCAGCTTCAAAGCCGACTGGTGCCCGATATAGGTCATCAGCGCGACACCGTTGCCATTGCAGCCGATCGCGAAGTCGATGCCGTCGCGGCGGCCCATATGGGCGATCTTGTCGGCGGTCATGCCGACCTTGCCGCTCCAGCAATGCGTCACCCGGTAGCCGGCGAGCTGCGGCCAGACCTTCAGCATCATCGCGTGAAGACGCGGCGCAGCCTCTCGCTCCGGCAGATCGAACATGCCCGGCCGGCAACCGAACAGCACGCGCGTCCCGTCCGGCGACGGACGCGAATAGACCAGTTCGCGCTTGGAGTCGGTGATCATGCGGCGGCCGGGATTGATCCGCGCCATCAGTTCGGGCGGCAGCGGCTCGGTCGCGATCTGGTAGCTGCGCACCCCGACGATGCGCCTGCCAAGATCAGAATTGCCTCGGCCGGTGTAGCCATTGGTGCCGAAGAAGACGTTCCGCGCCCGGATCGTGCCGCGGCCGGTCTCGACGCTGTGGAAACCGTTCGCGAGCGGCCCGACCTTCAGCACCGGCGCGTGCGAGCGCAACCGCGCCCCGCTCTCGGTGGCGAGGCGCCGCAGCGCGCGGTGATACTTCGCCGGATGCAGCCCGCCATACTCGTCGATGACGATGCCGCCATGGTAGAAATCGCTCTGCGTGACCTCGTGCTGGCGCGATTTCGGGATCTCGTGAACCGTCACGCCCGTGTGCTTGGCGAGGAGTTCGCCATGCCGCCGCAGGCGGTCGTAATGGCGCGGGACATGTGCCCCGAAATAGCGCCCGAAGACGCCGAGATCGGCATCGAGCTGCTTCTCGGCGATCAGCGTTCTCAGATGCTCATAGGACGAGATCGAATCCGCCAGCAGCCGCTCCATCCGAGCCGCATCGACGCCTTTGACCGCGCCACCGATGACGAGCTTCTGGCCGCTGGAGACCATGCCGCCGGAACGGGTCGACGCGCCGGCGCCGAGTTCCTCGGCATCGACGACGGTGACGTCGACACCATTGCGCGCCAGCTCCGCGGCCGCAGACAGCCCGCAATAGCCCGAGCCCACGACCAGAACATCGGTCGTTTCCGGCAGCGCCTCACGGGCCGTCGCCGGGGGCGCGGCGTCCCACCAGTATGGATCGGTGGTGAAGTTCGGCGCCAGAACGGCGGTTTCGTCAGGCATGATCGGCCGCTCCGAAGGATCTGATATTGGACAGGAAGGCGCGCGTGCGCTCGTGCCGAGGTTTGGCGAAGAACGGCCCCGGCGGGCCCTGCTCGACGATCTGCCCGTCCGCCATGAAGACGACGCGGTCGGCGACCTCGCGGGCGAAGCCCATCTCGTGGGTGACCACCACCATGGTCGTGCCCTCCCGGGCGAGATCGCGCATCACATCGAGCACGCCGGTGATGGTCTCCGGGTCGAGCGCCGAAGTCGGCTCGTCGAAGAGGATCGCCTTGGGCTGCATGGCCAGGGCGCGCACAATGGCGACGCGCTGCTGCTGCCCGCCCGACAGCGCGGAGGGGTAGTCGTCCGCCTTATGAGCGAGGCCGACCTGGGCCAGAAGCGCCCGCGCCCGTTCTTCGGCCTCGGCCCGGGGCAGCTTGCGCCGACGCTGCGGCGTCAGGGTCATGTTGCGCAGGACCGTGAGATGCGGAAACAGCGCATAATCCTGGAAGACCATGCCGATCTCGGTCCGGAGCACCTGCCAGGCGCTCTCCTTGTGGATGTCGACCGTCTTGCCGGCCACGGTCAGGCTGCCTTCGTCAGGCCGGACGAGTCCGTTGATGCAGCGGATCAGCGTGCTCTTGCCCGAACCGCTGGGGCCGATCAGCACGAGCACGCTGCCCGGCGCGACGTCGAGATCGATGCCGCGCAGCGCCTGATGGCTGCCGAAGCGCTTGCCGATCCCGCGCAGGCTGATCAAAGGCTCAGCGCTCATGCGGCCAGCTCGGCCAGATCGCGCTTCAGCGTCTCGCGCGCCTTCTGCAAACGGCTGCGCTTGTCGGCCAAGGCCGCGTGCCGCGCTTCGAGGCGCGCCTGCGCGGATTCGACCGAGCGGGCCACAGCTTCGGGCGCCGGTCCGCCGGGCAAGGTGCGGCCGGCGACACTGGCCGTGGGGTCGAGGCTGCGCCGGACGAGATCGGCATCGAGCCCGATCGCCCGGCCGAGCTGGTCGCGAGCCGCGTCGTCGACCATCTGCGTAGTGATGCCGTCGGCGGCGAGCCCTGAATCTATCGCTGCACGCACCACGGCGCCGACGATGTGATGCGCCTCGCGGAAGGACAAATCGGCATCGCGTACCAGGATGTCGGCGAGATCGGTGGCCGAGGCGAAATCCTCTGTCACGCGGCGCTTCATCAGGGCGGCGTTGGGCCGGCCCGTCGCGATGATCAGGTCGAACAGCGAGAGGCAGCGCAGCACCTCCTCGCCCGCCTCCCAGACGCCGCGCATGCCCTCGCGGTTGGCGTCGATTGTGTTGGTGAAATGCGTGCCCTTCACCGCCGTCGCCGAGGCGACGTAAAGGCCGAGCAGATGCCCGGTCTTGCCCTTGAGATGTTCGAGGACCACCGGGTTCTTCTTCTGCGGCATGATGCTGGAGGTGCCGGTGACGCGGTCGGGGAATTCGACCGTCTGGAACTCGTGGCTGACCAGCACGTGATAGTCCTGCGCGACGCGGCTCCAGCCGATTGCGATCTGCGAGAGACCGTTCAGGATTTCCAGGCCGAAATCGCGCGTCGCCACTGCGTCGAGCGTGTTCTCGACGAGGCCCTCGAAGCCGAGAGAGGCCGCGATCGCGTGGCGATCGATGGCGAAGGTCGTGCCGGCGAGCGCGCCGGCGCCGAGCGGGCTGATATTCGTGCGAGCCCAGGCATCGGAGAGGCGGCCGAAGTCGCGCTCCAGCGATTGCGCGACGCCGGCCAGGAAGAAGCCGTAGGTCACGGGCTGCGCCGGCTGCAGATGGGTGTAGCCCGGCATCACCGCATCGCGGAAGCGGAAGGCGCCGTCCAGCGCATGCTCCTCGACGGAGAGCAGCGCCTGGCTGGCATCGAGCAGCAGGTCCCGCGCCCTCATGCGGTCGAGCCCGGCGCTGAGATCGTTGCGGCTGCGGGCGATGTGCATCCGGCCGCCGGCATCGGTGCCGATCAGCTTGATGAGATGGGCCTCGTAGTTGAAGTAGGAATCTTCCCGCTGCGGGTCGAGTTCGACGACGTCGGGGCCCTCGGCTTCCATCTGTAGGAGCCCGCCCGCCAGCGCCTTCGCCGCCTGCGGCGAGATCAATCCGCACCGCGCGAGCATGAGCACATGGGCCTGGTTGAGGTCGCTCATATGGCCGAAGACCGCCTTGAAATCGCGGGCGAGGCGTGGCGCGTAGATGTGATCGCAGACCTCCTGAGCGACCTTTTCGGTCAGGCGACGGCTGACTTTGGATTCCATGGTGAAGTCCTTTGGCGAGGCGAGGAAAGCGATCGGGGATCAGGGAAGCTGTGCGATGGGCTGCTCGACGACCCGCGCGCCCGGCGCGACGCGGCTCCGGTCGGCCTTGAGGCGCCGTTCGAGCCAGCGGCCGAACCAGCTCAGCGTCGAGCAGATGACGAAGTAGATCAGCAGCACCGCGCCATAGACGGTGAAGGCCGGGTTCCAGCCTTCCATCATCGTGGTCCGCTCGACGATGATCTGGCCGACCTTGAAGAACTCGGTCACCCCCACGAGCGCGCCCAGCGAGGTCGCCTGCACGAGCAGCGTCAGTAGGCCGACGAAGGGCGGCAGGATCGAGCGCAGCGCCTGCGGGCCGGCGACGAATAGATAGACCTCGTAAGGCTTCAAACCGAGCGCAGCCGCGCTCTGCCACTGGTGCCGGGGCACGGCATTGAACCCGGCCCTGACGATCTCGGTGCCGTTGGCGCTGCCCCAGAGCGAGAGACCGACCGTGACCGCCGCGAAGGGCGACAGTTCGAGCCCGAAGAGCGGCGCGACGAAGAACACGAAGAAGATGTTCACGATCAGAGGGATGTCGCGAAACAGCTCGACATAGACCTTCACCGCAACCCGCAGCCAGGCGAAGCGCAGGGTTGCCAGCGTGCCCAGAACGAAGGCGATGAGGGTCGAGAAGAACAGCGTCGCTAGCGCCAGCGACAGCGTCATCCCGATGCCCTGAAGGATGAAGGGCAGGTTCTTGATCAGGAGTTCCATCGCCCCGCCCTCAGGTCCGGAACGGCGTGTTCAGCCGGTATTCGAGCCGGCTGGCGAAGAAGGAGAGCGTGAGGACGAGCGTGAGATAGATCACGCAGATCGCGGCGAACATCTCGATCGTTCGGAAATCCATCGAGATCCGGTCGATCGCGACAAAGGTCAGTTCCGCAAGCCCGATCGCCTGGAGATAGGAGGAGTTCTTGAGGAGGGAGATCGAGGTGTTGAGCATCGACGGCAGCCCGACGCGGACCGCCATCGGCGCGGCGACCAGCCGGAAGAAACGCCAGGGCGATAGACCGAGTGAGAAGGCCGCCTCGCGCAACCCCTTGCCGACCGTCTCCAGCCCGCCACGAATGTTCTCGATCTGATACGCACCGGCCCAGAGCGTCAGGCTCAGCACGCCCGACCAGAACAGCGAGAGCTTCAATCCCAGCCCCGGCAGCCCGTAGAAGATGAAGAAGAGCTGTGCGAGCAGCGGGGTGTTGCGGATGAACTCGACATAGCCGACGACGACCTTGTCGAGCACCGGCACTTGCAGGACGCGAACAGCCGCGCCACAGAGCCCCACCGCGATCGACAGCACGATCGACAGCGCACTGACCTGAATGGTCAACCACAAGCCGCGCATCAGCGCCGGCCACTGGGCTGCCAAATAACCGAGGTCGAATTCCATGGTCGCGCCGGCCCCTAGGTCGAGAGAGGAGCCGGAGGCGGTCTTTCACCTCCGGACACAAGAAGAGCGCTGATCAGCGCGCCGTCGGCTTCGGCTTGGTGAAGGCGTCGGTGTAGAAGGGTCGGATATCCGCCGGAACCCATTTCTCAACCCATTTCGTATACAGGCCCTCGGCTTTCATGCGGTCGAGCGCAGCATCGACATAGGCCAGCCAGGCCGCCTCGTTCTTGCGGACGCCCACCGCAGCATCCGAGACGGCGAAGGGTTCACCGACGAGGCGCAGCGATGGGTCCTTGGCGGCGATGACAATCAGCGTTGCCGCGTCATGGGTGTAGGCGTCGCCGCGACCCTGCTTGAGCGACTGGAGAGCGTCAGAGGCTGTGTTGAGCCGCAGGCTCTCGACCTTCGGCATGGTGTCCTCGAACCATTTCGCCTGGGTCGAGCCCTTGAGCATGATCACGGTCTTGCCGGTGACGTCGTCGAGCTTCTTGATCGGGCTGTCCTTGGCGACGAGCATGTCCGAACCGCCCCAGCGATAGGGCTTGGAGAAGTCCACGACGCGGGCGCGCTCGGGGGTCACGCCCAGCGTGGCGATAAGCAGATCGACCTTCTTGCCGTTGAGCTGCGGAATCCGGTTTTCCGCGGTGACGCAGGTCAGTTCGATCTTGTCGGCCGAGCCGAAGGCCCAGGTCGCGATCTGAATCGCCATGTCGGTCTCGACTCCGGCGAACTTGCCGGTTTCGTCCTTGTACCCATAAGGCGGCTGGTCGCAGCGAACGCCGGCCTTCAGCAGGCCGGCGGATTTGATCGCTTCGGGGAGTGGAGGCAGGCTCTGAGCCTCGGCATGAAAAGCAAAGCCGAGGCTGGCGAGCGCCGACAGGGCCATGCGGCCGGCGGAGATGGTCTTGGTCATCCGTTGTCCCTCTGTTGGACCGATGTTTCGGTTCTCGGTGGCAGAAAGCCGGGCATTGCCGGCGGTGCGGCGGCGTGAGGCCGCTCGTTCGCGTGAGGCCGTGGAGCCAGATCGTGAGCGCCGGGGTCGCGGAGGCCGGAGCCTGTCAACACCAGGGTGACGTGGCGCCCGGCGAGACATCCGTCGCAGGCCATGGCCTGGACGGCGGCCAGCCCCGCGGCAGCGGAGAGTTCGGCGTGGAGACCACAGCCCGCCAGAGCCGCCTGTGCCTGGCGGGCCGCCGTGTCGTCGACGGGAACCGAGAGCCCGCTGGTCGCTCGCAGGGCGGCGAGCGCCTGAAAGGTCACTGTCTCGCCCGCGGTCGAAACCTGGGCGGTATGCCCCTCGAACCGCGAGCGATAGTCCTCGCCGGCCATCACGCGGGCGAGCCGGGGAAAGGGCTCGACGGCGATCAACCGGGGCATGCCACCGCCGATCTCCTCGAAACCTAGCCGAAGACCGGAGAGAAGATCGCCGCGCGAACTCGGCACGATGACGACATCGGGAGGCTCGGAGCCGGCGAGTTCGGCCGCGAGTGTCTTGTAGCCCTCAATCCCGAATGGGTCGGTACCGATTGCCGGCAGTCGGTAATTGGTGGCGGCGAAGGCCCCTTCGGCGACGCGGCGCGCCAGATGGTCCCAGCGCGCCAGGCTGTCAGGCGCCTCGACCAGTCGCGCACCATGGGCCGCCATGGCGCGGCGATAGGACGGCGCGAGTGCTGCCGTAATGGCGATCTCTGTGGGCAGCCCGGCATGGGCGGCATACGCCGCGATCGACACGCCGCCATTGCCACTCGACGCGGCCACGACGAGCGGAACGTCGCAGGATAGGGCGCGAGCGATGAGCCGGGCGCTCATCCGGTCCTTGTGTGAGCCGGTCGGGTTGCACCATTCCAGCTTCGCCGTCAGTCGGCCAACCTTCATCGCCTGTGCCAAGGTCGGCAGTTCGATGCAGGGGGTCCCCCCTTCGCCGAGCGCCAGCGCCTCGGGCAGGCGCATCTCCCCGCTCTGGCCGTCATAAGTGAGCTTCAGGTTCGAGGCGTGGCCCTCGCTGGCACAGCGGGGGCACCCAGCGGCGTAGGTCTCGACAGGCCAAGCAGCGTCGCAGCGCAGGCAGATCATCCCGCTCGGAACAGTCGTCGCTGCGATGGGGGGCGCGCTGGACATGGACAAAAGTATTGCGACCGCCAGCTATCTGGTCAAATCTCAGTTTTTGAGCCTTCTATTCACCCGTGATATGAGGTCAGCGTGAACCTTCGGCATGTCGATGCCTTCCGAACCATCATCTTGCGGGGCTCGATGACGGCGGCGGCGCAGGAGTTGCGGACGTCGCAGCCCAGCATCAGCCGTCTGATTGGCGAGCTGGAGATGGAGATCGACCTCAGATTGTTCGAGCGTCGGGCCGGCCGGTTGCGACCGACGCCGGAGGGTCTCGCCTTCTACCGGGAGGTCGAGCGCAGCTTCACCGGCCTTGAAAACCTGACCTCTGCGGCGCGCGACATCCGCGCCTTCGGGACGGGGCGGCTGCGCATCGCCGCCATGCCCGTGATGGCGCTTGGGTTCATCCCGCGCTGCATCCGCAAGTTCAAGGAGCGCTTTCCGCGCGCCATCATCTCGCTGCAGATGGGCAATGACGGCACGGTGACGCGCTGGATGTCCTCGTCCTATTGCGACATCGGCTTCGTCGCCAACGTCATCGACATTCCGCAGGTCGAGCATCAACCGCTCTACGCTGTGCCTGGTGTCTGCGCCTTGCCTCCGTCCCATCGACTGGCTTCGCACGATACCATCGAAGCGAGCGATCTCGATGGTGAGGCATTCATTTCGCTCTCCCTGGAGGATGGTGCGCGAACGCGTGTCGACCGGGTTTTTGATGATGCCGGGGTGCGCCGCCAGATGACCTTGGAGACGCCTTTCAGTGCGGCGATTTGCGCTCTCGTGGAGCAAGGCCTCGGCCTGGGGCTCGTCAACCCCATCGCAGCCGACGACTACCGCCACGCCGAGATCGTCTTCAGGCCCTTCCGACCGCAGGTGATGTTCCACGGGCACGCGATGTTCCCGAGCCGCAATCGCGAGGATCCATTGGTTGGGGGCTTCTTATCGGTGGTCCGGGAGGAACTCGCCGCCTATCAGCGCCCGCTGGTCGAGGGTCGAAAGAGCGCTAGCAACGGTAGATAGTTGTCTTGGACTCGGCCGCGCGGCGGAGCTGCTCAGCCATGGTGTCCGGCGAGATCGCCAACTGGACGTTGGCCACGCGTCGCAACTCGGCAGCAGTTAGTAGCGGTCAGCTACGCGATAACGACGCGCCGATGTCGTTGAAAAAGTCGGTCTCAAGAGGGACGCGAGGGCATTTCGGATTTGGCCGATTGATCCTCGCCGGCAAGCCGATCTGCTACCCGTGCCCTACTATCATCTCGTCTTCACCCTGCCGGCGCCACTCGCAGCGATCGCCTTCCAGAACAAGGCCGAGCTCTACGGCCTGCTGTTCAGGGCCGCAGCCGAGACGCTCGCCACGATCGCCGGCGACCCGAAGCATCTCGGCGCCCGTATCGGCTTCACTAGCGTGTTGCACACCTGGGGATCGGCGATGACGCATCATCCCCATCTCCATATCATTGCGCCCGGCGGCGGCCTCTCGCCGGATGGCGCGCGCTGGATCTCATGCCGGCCAGGCTTCTTCCTGCCCGTGCGCGTGCTCTCGCGCCTGTTCCGCAGGCTCTTCCTCGAAGGGCTCGCCGCCCTGCACGCGGCCGGGCGGCTCGCCTTCCATGGCGATCTCGCCGATCTGACTGAGGCCGATGCCTTCGCCGCCTTGCTGGCGCCGCTGCGCCGGGCCGACTGGGTCGTCTACGCCAAGCGACCCTTTGGTGGCCCCGAGGCCGTGCTGGCCTATCTCGCCCGCTACACCCACCGCGTCGCCATCGCCAACAGCCGCCTCGTCGCCATGGACCGGCACGGAGTCACGTTCCGCTGGAAGGACTATCGCGCCCGCTCGTCCGGGAAGATCTGGCGCAAGACCATGACGCTGACGGCCCCCGAGTTCATCCGCCGCTTCCTGCTCCACGTCCTGCCCGACGGCTTCCACCGCATCCGCCACTACGGCCTGCTCGCCTCCAGCCGCCGCGCCGAGACCATCGCCCGCATCAGGCAGATCATCGCAGCGGCAACGCCGGCCACGACGACGGCAGATCGTGAAGCAGAGATCTCGGCCGAACGATCCGATCCGGTCGATGAGCGGAGGCCACCTTGCCCCTGCTGCGGCGGTCGCATGATCCTCGTCGAGCGCTTCGCGCCGGGCTCGGCCCCGCGCACCATCCTCGCCGTCAGGATCGATACCTCATGACGATGAAGCCCTTGCGATACCCGGACAGACCCGCGCCGATCTCGGCCAGAGAGCGGCCGATCCCGTTCGGCCCGATCGCGGAAATGGACCTTGCTGCGATCGCGGATCCCGCCCAGACGCACCAAACTTCAGGCTTCCGGGCATCCCGGTTGGAGCATTGCGCCGCCGACCCGCGCCTCGCACTAACCCGCAGACCAGGCGGCGCCGCGAAATCCCCATAGCCCACGGCCTCGGGCCGCGGCTTCCTCCCCTGGAGGCTTTCGGACGCCGGCCCTCAGCCCGGTCCGAACCCGCTCGCACGGGCCGGCATCCGAAACCCTTCACACAAGCCGACATTGGCCGATAGCCGGAAAGCGGACTCTAGCAGCCTTATCGTCGTTGTACGAAAGGCCATCCGGGTGGTGCAGCCAACATCAGATCAATTCGCGCGCACGAAGCGTGCTTCAGCTGATGTCGACGATTTCGGCGAGCTTGCCCTCCTTAATCGTGAAGAAGGAAGCTCCGCGCAGAGTTGTTTCCACTCCGGCTTTCATCTGGCCGAAATCCACGGTTGGCATACCGGTCCAGACAATCTCCAGCGCAACCTTGTCGCCGTCGACGAGCGCGGTCCTGACAATCTGCCTACGCCTGACGAACAGGGCCGCCGCCTGGTCGGCAAGCCCTGCGAAGGCCGCCCGGCCTTCGATCTTGATGGAACTGCCGGCATTCGAAACATGCTCGAAAACCACGGAATCGCTGACGCATTCGACGAGGGAAGCGACGTCCATGGCATTGTAGGATGCGAGATAGCGCTGAACGATGGCGGGCAATGTCATGATTGGCCTATGCGAGGGCGGAGCCGAAATTCATCCAATGGGACGTCGCCAGCCATCCTGCATCGACCGGGATCGAGGCGCCCGAGACCGCGCTGGCGGCATCCGACATCAGGAAGCCGACGACCGCAGCAATCTCCTCGATCTCGACGAGCCGGCCCATGGCAGTCGCCTGCTTGATCGCAGAATCGTCGCGTAGTCCGCCTTCGATCTTGGCGCGCATGATCGGCGTCAGGGTGAAGCCAGGGGCTACCGCATTGACGCGCAGCCCGGTCCGGCCGAATTCGCCCGCCGTCAGAGTCGTCAGAGAGCCGAGTGCGACCTTCGTCGGCGCATAGGCATGCAGCGGCAAGGGCCGGCTCTCGTTGATCGAGGTGATGTTCACGATCGAACCGCCGCCGCCCGTCATGATGCTGGCGCCGAACGTGCGCATGCAGGCCAGCGCACCGAAATAGTTCACGTCCCAGATTCTGCGATGCGCCGCCTCGTCCATGGCCATGAATGGCGTGATATCCTGGAGCAGGCCGGCGGCATTGACCAGGCCGGCGATCCCGACGCCGCGGGCATTCAGGTCCGCGGCAAGTGCACTGACCGCAGCCGAATCTGAGACATCCAGCGGCGCGAGCGAGAGTGCGGCGTCTTGCCCGCCGTCTCGCAATGTCTCCAGAGCATCGGCGCTGAGGTCGGTCGCCACCACATGCCAGCCATCGGCGAGCAGGTGCCGCACGATGCCGCCGCCGATGCCGCCGGCAGCGCCTGTCACGACGATCGCCGCACTATCACCCCGGCGACAGGACATGATCGAACGATGATCAATTCTATCGGACATCGACATTCCCTCTAGGCGCCTGTTTGCATCGGGATCCCTCGAACCGCTCTCAAGCCTCGAAGACCTTGCCCGGATTCATGATGTCGTGAGGGTCCAACGTCGCCTTCAGACGCCGCATGTAGTCGACGGTCACGCCCAGCTCGTCCCGGAGGAAGCTGCGCTTGCCCTCGCCGATGCCGTGCTCCCCGGTGCAGGTCCCGTCCATCGCGATCGCGCGATGGTTGAGCCGATCGATAAAGGCCTTCGTCCGCGCCATTTCCTCGGCATCCTCGGTCATCGCCATGATCGAGACATGGAAATTGCCGTCGCCGACATGGCCCACGATCGGAGCGACCAGGCCACTGCACTCGATATCCGCATGGGTCTCGGTCATGCAGTCGGCGAGCCGCGAGATCGGCACGCAGACATCGGTCGCGATGAATTTCGAACCAGGCCGAAGCTGGAGGCAGGCCCAATAGACGTCGTGCCGTGCGGTCCAGAGTGCGTTCCGCTCCTCCGCCGTCGCGGCCTGTTCGTAGGATAGGCAGCCGAACTCCTCCGCGATCTTGCCGAAGAGCTCGACCTGCTCGCTCACAGCGGCCTCGAGGCCGGAAAACTCCACGAACAGGGTCGGCATCTCCGCCATGGTGAGCTTCGAATAGGCGTTGCAGGCGCGGATCTGCAAGGCATCCGCCAGTTCGATGCGACCGGGTTGCAGGCCGTAGCGAATGCTGGCGATGACCGTATTGCAGGCTGCGCCGAGGTCGGGGAAGGCACAGACCGCTGCGATCACCGCTGGCGGAATGCCATGCAGCCTGACCGTCAGTTCCGTGATGACGCCGAGCGTGCCCTCCGCCCCGATGAACAGGCGCGTCATGTCGTAGCCGGCCGAGGATTTGCGGGCGCGTGTGCCGGTCCTGCAGATGGTGCCGTCGGGCATCACGACCGTCATGCCGAGGATGTTGTCCTTCATGGTGCCGTAGCGGACGGCGGTCGTGCCGGAGGCGCGGGTCGAGGCCATGCCGCCGAGCGAGGCGTCGGCACCGGGGTCGATCGGAAAATGCAGCCCGGTGGCGCGCAGATGCGCATTGAGCGCCTTGCGTGTCACGCCCGCCTGAACGACGCAGTCCATGTCCTCCTCATGGACGGCGAGGACGGCGTTCATCTGGCCCAGGTCCAGCGAAATGCCGCCGAAGGGCGCGTTGACACCGGCTTCCAGCGAGGTGCCGGTTCCGTAAGGGATGATCGGCACCCTGTGGTCCGCGCAGAGCTTCACGACAGCGACCACATCCTCAGTCGAACGCGCGAAGAAGACGGCATCCGGCACTTCGAGAGGGTGCCACGAGGTTGCATTCGCATGCTGCCGGCGGATGACGGCGTTTCGCGTGACCTGATCGCCGAAGCGATCGGCCAGGGCCGCGATGACCAGCTCGATGGCCTCCTTCGGCGGAGACTCGGGAAAATCTCGTGCGGCAAGCTTCATCTGCACCCTCGATCATCGTCAGTCAGCGGCCATGTCGCAGTCCATGCCCGAGGCATTGGAGTTGAACGGGACCTTCCGCGCAACCCGACTGCGCTGCCGGCTGCCGGGCTGCCGTTTTCGCGCGCCAAGCCCGCTAGCGCGCAAGCTCGGCGATCGTCGCTCCCGCGAGGAAGGCGCCGGCATTGGCCAGCAGCGAGACGACGATGATGCGCCAACCTAGCGCGCGCAGGAGCGGCAGGTCCTTCGCCAGCGCGAGGCCGGCAAAGGCCAGGACCGGCGTCACGAGCGGCAGCAGTCCCAGTTTCGCGACCAGCGGGTTCAGGCTTGCCGCGAAGGGCGAGAACGTCGCGCCCAGGATCATGCCGATCAGCGAGATCCAGAGCAGGTTCGGCAATCCGAAGCGTCGTGTCAGGTGCCCGATCGCCATGCCGACCACAGTCGCGCCAAGCAGGATCAGCATGCCGGGAAGCGCGTCGGCGATGGCGGTGCCGGTCGCGATGCGATTGCCGACCAGCGCCATCGCGGCGCTGGCACCGAGAGCGGCCAGCGTCGCGGGAAGGCCGGTCTCCACCTCGGCCGGCCGGTCGAGATCCTCCGGCGCGATTGCTCGCGCCGCGCCCCCGATCGCCGGCTCCAGCTTGCGATAAAGCCAGTTGGCGAAGGGCAGTGAGACGAACAGGATGATATAGGTCCCGACGACCGTCGTGATCAGATTGCTGGCCGCGGCCAGCGCGGCGATCTCGGATGCGGCTTGGGGAAACTGACTGCCGAGTGCGCCGACCGCAGCAGCCGTCATGCTGCCCGAGCCGATACCCGCCGCCATGCCGAGAGCCTGCGGGCTGAACCAGCCGAGTTGGGCGATCGCTGCCGCCAGCAGGGCCATGAAGACCGCGCCGAGAACCGAGCCGGTGATGTACTCGGCCAGGACGCCGCGCCCTTCGGGCGAGCCCATGCCATAGCGCTCGGAGATGATCGCGATGCCGTTCTCCCGCCCGATCGAGAAGGTCGCGCCGACGGCCTCTCGCTTGATTCCGAGCAGGAGCGCGACCGGCATGGCCAGCAACATCGTTCCGACGAAGTTCCCGATCTCCTGCAGGACAAGGATCCAGCCGGCATCGATGATGAGCCGCAGGTTTTCGCCGACGATGAAGCCGAGCTTCGCCACGAAGAGCAGGATGGCGACCTGCACGAAATGGCCCGACAGGGTCTGCATCGCCACCGAGCGAGCGCGCAAGGTGTCGAGCCGGCGCTGCAGCACGCTGATGGCGGCGCAGAACAGCAGCGCCCAGAGAAAGGGAAAAAGCACGACCTTGGTGAAGCCGAGCGGGATCGAGACGTTCCCGATCAGCTCCGACAGCGCAACTGCACCGAAAACGATGGCAAGGACGCTGAAAAGCTGCCCAGCGCCTAAGACGCCCGAAGACCGTTGCGAATGATCCGGAAGAGCTTGCCCACTCACCACGCTTCCCCCCCTTTTGCGCGCCGTCACAGCGGCTGTTGCCGCAACCAGCACCGGGGCGCCGATCTCTGCGGATCGGCCTTTGTCTCTCGGCGGGTTTGCCGCAAAAAGTCTAAAGGGCGCTACTGTGCGTCTACTTTTTGCGAACACTCGCAGAATCCGAGAAAGACGTCATCCGCTCTCGGGCGCGTTCGACGAGCAGCATCGTCGCAGGGGAATGGATCCGCCCTTTCCTCAGCAAGAGCTGGTTGCGCGCCGCCGTGATTGCAGGGTCCAGTAGGGCGACGAGCCGCACCGTCCCGCTTTCCGCAAGGCGCGACACGGCCGAGCGCGGCAGCAGCGTCATGCCGGTGGTACCCTCGACATGCATCGTCAGCAATTGCAGGGAGTTGGTCTCGAACCGGACCTGTAAGGAGATGCCATCCTCGCGCTCGATGCGTTCGACGAGATTGCGGATGCCGGAATGTCGCGAATGCAGGGCGACAGGATATTGCGCGATGTCGCGTAGCCAGGCCTCGCCGGCCTCCGCCAAAGGGTGCCGCGGATGAACGACCGCAAGCAGCCGGTCCTCGGCCTCCACGGCGACCTCCAGCGCCAGATGCCGCGGCGCGTTGAATGCCATGGCGATGTCGGCCCGGTCGCGCGCCAAGTCGTCAAGGATCTCGTTGGTCGCACCGACGGTAAGGCGAATCGCGATGCCGGGATGCTCGCGCGCGAAATCGGCGAGCACGCTGTGCATCATGTCGTAGGCAAAGCCTTCACCGGTGGAGATCGCGACCTCGCCGCGTTCAAGCCCCTGCAATTCCGCGATGCGCTCGAGGAGAAGATGGTCACGGCGGTTGCGGTCGCGCAGATGCCCCGCCAGCAGATGCGCGGCAGCGGTCGGCTGAGACCCCTTGGCCGTGCGTTCGAACAGGGGCGTGCCGACGCGGTATTCGAGGTCGAGCACCTTCCGCCCGATGGCCGAGGGCGTGAGCCGGAGCTTTTCCGAGGCGGCCCGCAGCGAGCCTTCGGCATAGACCGCCAGAAAATACTGCAGGGATCGCTCGTCGAGCCGGAGAAACTTGTCTTCGCTCACCCGCCGCTCCGACACATGGGCGCTCACCGCCAGACGGAGCGCGCGACTCGCAGATAGTTGAGCCCCAATATGCCCTCGATTTCCGGATCGGACAGGCCTCTCGCGATCAGGCGATCCGTGATGTGCGGAAGCTGTTCCGGCTGCACGAACAGCCAGGGCGGCGCGGAATAGCCCTTCGGGTACATGTAGGCGCGGTCATAGTACCAGCGATAGGCACTTCCCTCGACGAACATGAAGTCGGAGCCGAGCGCGACATGCTCGACGCCAACGAGCTGTGCGACATGGATCATCGCGTCCGTCATCCGCTCGACCATCGTCTCCGCATCCGCGCCGTTGAAGAGGCCGACACCATTGATCCCAACGACACCGCCGCTCGCCGCGCAGGCCTTGATTTGCTCGTCCGTGATGTTGCGCTCATGGTCGAACAGGGCGCGTGGATTCGCATGCGAGAAGACGACCGGAGCCGATGACAGTTCGATCGCTTCGAGCGAGGTCCGGATTCCGGTGTGCGTGCAGTCGATCAGCATGCCGACCCGGTTCATCTCGCCGATCACGAGTCGCCCGAACTTGCTCAAGCCGGCGTTCTCGGGCTCATGGCAACCGTCGCCGACGAAGGTTCGCTCGTTATAGGCGAGGAGCGCCTGACGGATGCCGAGCCGATAGAATGGCTCGATCAGATCGAGGTTGCGCTCGAACGGATGGGTGCCCTGAAAATGGAAGACGATGGCCATCAGGTCGCCGGCGCGCGCGGCCTCGATGTCCTCGACGGAATAGCAGAGGCGGTAGCGATCGGGGCGCGACAGCAGTTCGCGGCGGCGCTTGGCGATGAGCCGAAAGCTTTCCTGTGCATTGTCGACCGCTGCGACGGTCATCGACAGCATGTCGACGCCAGCCGCTCGAAAGCGCGCGAGAACCGCATGCAGATCGGCATCCTGCGCCAGGAATTCTTCATGCCAGGGCACGGTGAGATCGCAAACGAAAGCGCGCTTCTGCAGCTCCCGGGCATGATCGGACAGTGCTGTGTTCATGTCTGGCTCCCTATGATCCGGCGGGGAGCGAAACACAGTCGGGAGGGAGAGAAAATTGCAGAACCGCGACGGTTGGTGTCGATAAAAATCGAACGCGTGGGCTGTCCTGCTTCCAAATCTAAGAGTGCCTGACGCCCAGAGCTACCATCCCACCTCCCACTTCGGAAAGGTCTCCGTCGTGGCCTGCTGCCGGTTTCGTGGACGCTCAGTTAAGCTAACCCGACCTTCTTCTCGAACTCGACCGGGCTGATGTAGCCGATGGTCGAGTGCCTGCGAACGGCATTGTAGAAGCGCTCGATGTAATCGAACACATCGGCACGAGCCTCGTTAAGTGTCCGGTACACCCTGCCTCTGATCCGCTCGGTCTTCAGCGACGAGAAGAAGCTCTCCATCGCGGCGTTGTCCCAGACATTGCCAGAGCGGCTCATCGAGCAGGTGACGCCGTTGTCAGCCATGAGCTTCTGGAACTGCTCGCTGGCATACTGGGCGGATTCAACCGGTCGTCGCAACACCCAGAAATTGGAGGTTGTGACGATGGCTGGTCGACGAGCATCGGATCGATGCACACGACGGAAGTTGAGTACGCCTGGGAGGCCACCTGCTTGGCAGCGTGAGCATTATTGCCGCTTCTGGCAGGCTGTTGCGCGCGGACGTACAAGCGAGCAGGCGGCCGCCGACGCCGGCATTTCGGTGCCGTTGGGGCCGCGCTGGTTTCGGAGTTCGGGAGGGATGCCACCAACCCACCTTGCCCCTTCGGCGCCAGCGCCGACGGGAAGATACCTGTCGTTCGGCGAACGTGAGGAGATAGCGATCGAGCTGGCCAGGGGAACAGCGATCCGCGCGGTCGCACGGAAGCTGGGGCGCTCGCCCAGCACGATCTCACGGGAGGTGCGCCGTAACGCTGCCACGCGCGGTGGCAAGCTTGATTATCGCGCCATCGCTGCACAGTGGCATGCCGACCGCGCGGCACTGCGGCCGCGCCCGAGCAAGCTGGCCAGCAGCCCGGCTCTACGCGCCTATGTCGAGCGGCATCTCTCGGGACAGGTGACGAACGTCGATGGCGCCGGCTTCGCTGGCCCCAAGGTGGTATGGAAGAAGCGTCGCGCCGTACTCCGGCAGAGCCGGCGCTGGTCGACCGCTTGGAGCCCCGAGCAGATCGCCCACCGACTTCAGATCGATTACCCGGAAGACGCCAGCATGCGCATCAGCCACGAGGCGATCTACCAGTCCCTGTATATCCAGGGTCGCGGTGCATTGCGTCGGGAGCTGACGGCTTGCTTGCGCTCGGGTCGAGCTCTGCGTGTTCCGCGTGAGCGGACCCGCGGCCGTGGAAAGGCCTTTGTGGGCGATGCCATCATGATCAGTGAACGGCCACCGGCGGTCGAAGACCGGGCGATCCCCGGCCATTGGGAAGGCGATCTCATCCTCGGCCTGCACAGCTCAGCGATCGGAACTCTCGTCGAACGCAGCTCGCGCTTCACGATGCTGCTGCACCTGCCGCGCCAAGAAGGGTATCAGCGGGGACAGCGGGTCAAAAATGGCCCACCGCTTGCCGGACATGGTGCTGAAGCCGTCCGGACGGCGATCGTGCAATCCATGAGCGAACTGCCCGCGACGCTCCGTCAATCGCTAACCTGGGACCAGGGAGCCGAGATGGCTCAGCATGCACGGCTCCGCATCGAGACCGGGCTGGAAGTCTACTTTTGCGATCCGCAAAGTCCGTGGCAGCGCGGCTCGAACGAAAACACCAACGGCCTTCTGAGGCAGTACTTCCCGAAAGGGACCGATCTCAGCCGGCACTCAACCGGGGAGCTGGCTGCCGTCGCTTACGCTATGAACACCCGGCCCCGAAAAACGCTCGGATGGAAAACACCGATCGAAGTGCTCGATCAGTTCCTCGCTCAGCATTTATGATGCCGGTGTTGCGACGACCGGTTGAATCCGCCCTGGCTGCCCTGGTCCGAATGGTGCAGTAGGGCATCTGGCTTTCCTCTGCGCCAGATCGCCATCATCAGCGCATCGGTCACGAGCTCGGCGGTCATATCGGGCTTCATCGACCAGCCCACCACACGGCGGGAGAAGAGGTCGATGACGGCGGCAACGTAAAGCCAACCCTCCGCGGTCCAGATATAGGTGAAGTCGGCGATCCAGCGCTGGTTCGGACGCTCGGCATGGAACTCCCGGCCGAGCCAATTCGGCGCGATGGCCGATCGCTGGCCACCGTCCTTGGGCAGGCTGCGCCGACGCGGCCTGGCACGCAAAGCTTGGGCACGCATCAGCCTCTCGATGCGATGCAGGCCGCAATCGATACCTACCGCCAGCACGTCCCGCCAGACACGCCTGGCACCATAGGTTCGATCCGAACCAAGGAAGCTTGCCCGGACCCTGTTGCCGATCTCCTCGTCGTCGCGTGCTCGACGGCTCGGTGATCGGTTGAGCCAGGCCTGGAAGCCTGAGCGCGACACATCCAGCGCTTCGCAAAGCCATGCCACCGGCCAGATCCCCCGGTGCTTCGCAATGAACGTGAACCTCATGTCACGTCCTTCGCGAAGTAGGCTGCGGCCTTTTTTAGGATATCGCGCTCCGCCTTGAGCTTGGCCACCTCGCGCCGCAGCTTCTCGATCTCAAGCTGCTCCGGCTTCATCTGGCCGTGGCCGGGAAAGGCTTGCGCTGGATCGGCAGAAAAGAGCTTCACCCATTTGCGCAACTGGTTCTCATGGACATCCAGGTCCCGAGACGCCTGCGCCACACTCACTCCGCGATCCTTGATCAGGCGGACCGCCTCGATCTTGAACTCACGCCCAAACTGTCGTCGCCGCATACGCCACCTCCGGTTTCATGAAACACCCAATCTCGGTGTCCACGAAACCGGCAGCAGGCCAAGCAGCCCGCTCTTCGTCATGACAGGAGACTAAAATGGCCAAAGGCGAACAGCGCGGTAATCGCGAAGCGAAGAAGCCCAAAAAGGAAAAGCCGAAGGTGATCGCCGCCGCGCCGTCGACCCTAGCGGCGGCGGCTATCAAGGCAACAGCGCCGAAGAAGAAATAATTCCCCTCAAGGATTATCGAGCGCGAGCCGTTATCACCCAGCCGCGGCGACCTCGTCTGTCCAGACCCTGAAGCCCTTCAACGTGTTGGGGCCGAAGGTCGTGGCGATGGCGACGTCGGCTGCGTCGCGGCCACGCGCGATCAACACGCGGCCGATGCGCGGCACGTTGTTGCGAGGGTCGAACATCTGCCAGCCGCCCTCGAGGTAAGCCTCGAAGGATGCGGCGAAATCGCCCGGTGGCCAAGGTGGTGGCGTGCCGACATCGCCCAGATAGCAGGTGCAATAGCGCGCCGGGATGTTCAGTGCCCGGCAGAAGGCGATCGCCAGGTGGGCATAGTCGCGGCACACGCCGCGACCTTCGCGATACGCCTCTGTGGCTGTGCGCGTCACGCTGGCATCATTATAGTCGAAGGCGATGCGCTGGTGCACGAAATCGCAGATCGCCTGCACGCGTGGTGCGCCGGGTGGCGTATGCCCAAAAAGCTGCCAGGCCAGATCGAGCAGGCGGTCGCTATCGCAGAAGCGGCTTGCCAAGAGGAAGACGATGGTCTCCTCCGGCAGGAGGTCGACTGAAACCTGCCCGGCGCTCAAGTTCGTGGTCTCGGGCAGACCGCTGTCGGAAATCAGGGCGTCGGCGGTGATGCGCATTGCGCCTGCCGGTGCGAGCAACCGGCTACACCAGTTGCCGAAACCGTCGCGGTAAGCGCTGATCGGTACCGATGGCTCAATTCGCATGTAGTCGGGCGTCTCTAGATCCGAGAACCGGCTGAAATGCACGTTCAGCATCAAGATCAACGGGGTAGGTTGTGGAAAGTCGTAGTCGAGCTCGTAGCCGATCCGGAGTTTCACGCGATGCCTTCTGCGCGGCGAGCCGCGTCGGTGATGATGAGTTCCCCCTCATGCCAGTGAGCACTATGCGCGCAATCGCAGACATGCGCCATCGACCCGATTAGACACGTCAAATCTGTAGCCGCGCAGCGCTGGCGCGCATTAGGGCGGCCATTGACCCGTGCATCTCGGTTCTGCGCTGTGACGGAAGATTGGACCGCGCCGGAACCGGACATTTCCCGATAGTATGGGGAACGAACGCTTCCGACCCAAGTTTTCTGTGGGCCGAACGGCGGGACTGGCACGGCGGGAGCCCGCCGTGCCACAGCTCATAGGTCTGTTTGCTCCGAAAGGAGAAGCGCATCGTCAACCTCGATGCCGAGGTAGCGCACGGTGCTTTCCAGCTTCGTGTGACCGAGAAGAAGCTGGCAGGCGCGCAGATTGCCGGTGCGCTTATAGATCAGCGCGACCTTCGTGCGCCGGAGACTGTGCGTTCCGTAGAGCGCTGGGTTCAATCCGATCAGGGCGACCCAGTAGTCCAGAAGGCGGCCGTATTGGCGCGTTGTGATGTGATCGCCAGGCCGGCTGCGGCTCGGGAAGAGCCAGTCGTCCTCACGCGAACCTCGCTTTCTAAGCCAGGCGGCAAGCGCTTCCCGGGCTGAGTCCGTCAGTTCGAATGGTACCGGCCGCCCGGTCTTCTGTTGAACGATCGCGGTTCGGAGGCGAACAGTGCCTCCGAGGACGACATCTCCGACCCGAAGGCGAACGAGATCGCAACCCCGCAGCTTGCTGTCGATTGCTAGATTGAACATGGCGAGATCGCGAGTTCGCCCTTCATGCTGAAGCCGCGTCCGCAACGCCCAGATGTGCTTTGGCTTCAGAGGTGGTTTCGGCCCGATGATGCGCCCGAGGTTCCAGGCCTGATGGGGTAGTTGGTTCTGCGCTTGGATATCCATGGCAGATCCCCTTCTTGGGATGCCGCATCCACCAAAATTCTATCAAAGACGGATGGCCCTCTCACGCCTCTTGGCCAAAACCGCGGCGAGGAGCGCGCCCTGCGCCAGTTGCGGACGTTGGGCGGCCTTCGAGAAACAGACATTGGCGCGCCCGGAAGGTCACCTGTCCTCTCTCGATATGAGCCAACTTCAGTTTTGCAATGACCACAGCCGGCAATGGACGTTTTCGATGACACGCCCCGCTGTCGATCAGCCTGTGTAGTCGCCATTGCTCAAGAAGCGACGTATTGCGATCTGCATGTCGACTGAGCGGGTGAATTCGCTCGCTGCCCCATGCGGAGTGCGTCACGCGGCTGTAAGAGCTATTGTCTCTATCCCTCTCCGGCGAGACATGCGCGCGCTTGCAGCGCCATCACACGCTCTTCGTTCGCCTTGATCACGATGACTTCGAATGCGCCGAGAAAGCGGAGGCGTTCGACGATCGCATCGCGCACCGGAGCTGCGTGCTCGCCGATGCCGCCAGTGAAGACGAGCGCGTCGATCCCACCGATGGCGGCGGCCATGAATGCAGCGAACTGCGCGACCTTGAGCGCGAAATAGTCGAGAGCGAAGCGGGCGCGCGGGTCGTCGCTTTTCAGCAGCGTCTCGACGTCGTTGGAAAGGCCCGACAACCCGAGCAGACCCGAGCGTTCATAGAGCGCGTCCGAGACCTCCTGCGCGTTCATCCCCAGGCTCTGGAACATGTAGAGCACCGCCCCGGCATCAAGCGCGCCGCAGCGCGTCCCCATTGGCAGGCCATCGAGGGTCGTCATTCCCATGGTCGTGTCGATGCTGCGCCCGCCCTGGATGGCGCACAGGCTCGCGCCATTACCGAGATGGGCCGCCACGACACGGCCCGCATGGAGATGCGGATGCTGCTCCGCCAGCACCATCTCCAGCCATTGATAGGACAGGCCGTGGAAGCCATAGCGGCGGATGCCCCTGTCGCGCAGATCCTGCCCGAGTGCGAAGTTATGGGTCAGCGCATCGTGCCGGGCGTGAAAGGCTGTGTCGAAACAGGCGATGTTCGGGACGTCGCCCATCAGGCGCCGGGCAGCGGTCACCGCGGCCAGGTTATGGGGCTGGTGCAGCGGCGCGAGCGGCGAAAGCGCCTCTAGCGCCGCAAAAACCTCGGGTGTGACCACGACAGCGTCGACAAAGCGTTCGCCGCCATGGACGATGCGATGAACCACCGCCTTCATCCGCCAAGCATCGTCGTGGCGGTCGACGAAGGCGAGGACGGCCGCGAGAGCGGTATCGTGATCGCAGGCCGGCGGCAGCGCGATGCGCTCCCGGGTGCCGTCCGCGAGGCTCGCGTCCATGGCAGGCTCGGGCTCGCCAAGGCGCACGGCCTTGCCGCGCGCCAGAACGTCGAGATCACCGACGCGAAAGACCTGGAACTTGAGGCTGGACGAGCCGGCATTGAGGACGAGGACGGTGTCGATCACTTGATCCGCCCCGTGCGGCGCGCTTCCGCCAGGAGAACGGCCAGCCCACAAGAGAGCAGGCGCGCGCGCAGATTATCGGCGCGGCTCGTCAGGATGATCGGCACGCGCGCACCGAGCACGATGCCCGCAGCGTCGGCACCGCTCAGGAAGGTGAGTTGCTTCGCCAGCATGTTGCCGGCCTCGATCTCGGGCACAAGGAGGATATCGGCATGGCCGGCTACGGCTGAGGCGATGCCCTTCTCCTTCGCTGCTGCGGCGCTGATCGCATTGTCGAAGGCAAGCGGCCCATCGACGATGGCTCCGGTGATCTGGCCGCGATCGGCCATCTTCGAGAGAGCAGCGGCGTCGAGCGTTGCCGCCATATGAGGATTAACGGTCTCGACGGCGGCGAGCACCGCGACGTTCGGCAACTCGTCGATGCCGTTCAGCGCGACATGCCAGAGATTGACGGCATTCTGGACGATATCGGCCTTCGTCATCAGGTTAGGCGCGATGTTGACCGCGGCGTCGGTGATGATGAAGGGCTTGGGATAGCTCTCGATATGCATCACGAAGGCGTGCGAGATGCGCCGCTCGGTCCGCAATCCGGAATCGGCCCGGACGACCGCGCCCAGAAGCTCGTCGGAATGGAGCGAGCCCTTCATCAACGCATCAAGCTCGCCGGCGGCGGCCAGCGAGACCGCCTTCGCCGCGGCTTCGTGGCTGTGCTCGGCATCGACGATCTCCCAGGGCGAGATGTCGATGCCGGCCTCCCGTGCGGCAGCGTGAATGCGGCCGGCCGGGCCGATCAGGACAGGCGCAATCAGCTGCTCGCTGACGGCATCGGCCACCGCCTCGATCACATTGGCCTTGACGGGATGTACCACCCCGGTCCGCACGGCCGGAAGAGCCTCGCAACGGCCGAGCGCGAGCCGGAAGTACTCGGAGGAGGTCAGCGTCGTCATGGCGCCTCTCTAGCTTTGCGCAACAAGCCAGCGGGCGATGCCGGGCCATGTCTCGCCCAGCGTCTTGCGACCCATGAACAGGCCGATATGGCCGCCGGGCACCAGCTTCTTCTCGATCTTTCTCTTCGGCGTGCCGACGAGGTCCTCCGCTGCGAAGACCTGCTCGCTGGTGGTGATGTCGTCCTCAGCGCCGGCCAGCAGATAGACCGGGCAGGTCACGTCCTTCAGGCTGAGGCGCCGACCGAGGCCGACGAACGCGCCCTTGGCGAAGCGGTTCTCCTTGAAGATCTGCTCGATGGCCTGAAGATAGTAGACGCCGGGCAGGTCGAGCGGGTTCTCGTACCAGGCGGCGAAGGTCTCGGTCCGGTCGAGATAGTTCCTGTCGGCGAGGTTCTGGTAGAGCCGGACGAACTTATCGACGTAGTGCTCCTCGGGATGCATGTTCTTCCAGCCGGCGAGCATGAAGCGCCCCGGCATCAGGCCGCGTCCAAGCTTGACCATGTCGCGATAGCTCTTCAGCGGCATGGTCTGCGCCATCTGCTTGATCGGGCCGTTGCCCGCGTCGGCATCGATCGGCGAGCCCGCCAGCACCAGCGACTTCACCTTGTGCGGGAAGCGCGCGGCCAGCATCGCACTCAGCCAGCCGCCCTGACAGAGCCCGACCAGGTGCACCTCGCCGCCGAGATCGTCGATCGCAGCGTTCAGTTCAGCCAGATAGGTGTCGATGCTGAAATACCGCATCTCCTGCGTCGCCGGCTTCCAGTCCGTAACGAGGACACGGTCGACGCCGTTCGCCAGCAGCACCTCGACGAGGCTCTGTCCCTTGTCGTAATCGGCAATGGTGGCCCCGTGGCCGGCATAGGGTGCGTCGACCAGGACGGGAATGCTGCCGGCCACTACCTTGCCGAATTCGCGCAGGCGCATGGTCGGCAGGTCGAGCCGCACCGTGTTGGGCGTGGCCCAGTCCGGCGGCGGCGGGCGGGTGATCTTCACGGCCTCGGATAGGAAATCGAGATTGCGCTCGGTCAGGCGCAGCGCGGCATCGACCGGCCAGAACCAGGGTAGGCTGAGCGCGGCGGAGCGGCTCTTCGGCTGGCTCGCTGCCTTCGTCGCGTTGCGGCTGGTCGCCATGGTCGAAACACTCGCTCATCGATTGGCCCCGAAGGGTAGACAGGCAACCTGATAGAGGCAAACGCGACAGCCTTGCGACAGGTCAAACCTCGCCAGCGATGCGCGGCGTCCGGGCGGCCACACCGGGGCGGCCCGGCTGCAACGGCCCGACCAATGTACGCAAGGCGTTGATGATGACGGCGATGTCGATGCCCTGTTGCAGGAAGGCGCCGGCGACAGGCGGGATGTAGCCGAAGGCGGCGAAGACCATCGCGATCCCGGACAGGCCGAGGCCGACGACGATGCTCTGCAGCGCGATCGCCCGCGTCCGCTGCGCGATCGAGACCGCTTCCGCAACGCGGTCGATCCGGTCGACGAGGATCACCACATCGGCGGCTTCGGAGGAGGCGGTCGCTCCTCTCGCGCCCATCGCCACGCCGACATTGGCAGCCGCCAGCGCCGGAGCGTCGTTGAGGCCGTCCCCGATCATAACGGTCGGCTGCCGCGCCTGTTCGGCCGCGACGGCGGCGACCTTGTCCGCCGGGCTGCAATCAGCCCGGACTTCGTTTATGGCGAGCTGGGCGGCGACCGCCTTCGCCGTGCCGGCATCGTCCCCTGTCACCATCAGGATGCGGCTCACCCCTGCCGCGTGTAGGCGCTGCAAGGTTGCGGCGGCGTCAGGGCGCACTGCGTCCGCCATGGCCAGGAAGGCGACCGGTTGGCCCTCGACCGCGATGAAGACAGCGAGCGCCGCCGCCATGTCTCCGCTCGTCCCGGCCGATGTCGCCCAGGGAGGAAGCGGCCCATAGCCCAGCACAAGGCGGCGCGATCCCGCGCGGACATGCCGCCCCTCCACGACGCCTTCCAGGCCGGAGCCGCGGTACTCCCGAACGGCAGTGGGTGCCGACAGGGGCAAGGCCTTCTGGCGCGCCAGCGCGACCAGGGTCTCGGCGAGAACATGGTGCGAGGCTTGCTCGAGCGAGGCGACGAGGCGCAGGATATCGCCCGCCTCGACGCCCGGTGCCGTGTCGAGCGCGATCAGCCGGGCGCCGCCCTCGGTCAGGGTGCCGGTCTTGTCGAAGATCGCCGTGCGGACCTGGCCCAGCGCCTCGATGGCCGAGCTGCCCTTCATCAGGATGCCGGAGCGCGCAGCACGCGAGACACCGCCGATGAAGGCAACTGGCGCGGCGAGGATCAATGGGCATGGCGTGGCGACGACGAGCACCGCGAGCGCGCGGATCGGATCGCCCGACAGCCACCATGCGAGGCCGGCGACGATCAGCGTCGCCGGTAGCAGTAGCAGCGCGAAGCGGTCAGCCATGCGGATGAAGGGAGCCTTGGCGGTCTGCGCCGCTTCCACCATCCGGATGATGCCGGCATAGGTGCTCTCATGCGCCGCGGCCGATGCACGGTAACGGAACGCTTCACCGGCATTGACCGTACCGCTGCGCAGCGCGGCGCCCCGCGTCTTCGTCTCCGGCAGAGGCTCGCCGGTGACGGCGGATTCGTCGAGCTGGGCCCGGACATCGAGCAGTTCGCCATCGACCGGCAGCAATTCGCCGGCGCGGACCAGCAGTTCGTCGCCGGCCGCCACGTCCCCGGCGGCGATGTCGACGAGGCCGCCGGCCTCCTGACGGTGAGCGATGCGCGGCGTCCGGTCCCGCAGCGAGCGGAGCTCGCGTTCAGCCTTGCCGCGCGCATAGTCCTCCAGCAGGTTGCCGCCGGAATACATCATCGCGACGACCACGCCGGCGAGCGGTTCTCCCATGGCGATCGACGCGAGCATCGCTACGAGCGCGATCGCATCGACGCCAAATCGGCCCGCCAGCATGTCCCGCAGCATCGAGACGGCGAGCGCCACCGCAACCGGGATGGTGGCTGCCGTCCAGATCTGATCCGGCGTCCAGAGTCCTCCGAAGCGGCTAGCGAAAAATCCGGCGATGGCGCCGGCTAGCGCGATGGCGAACAGGTTCAGATGGATGACCATCTCACGCATCGGTACCGCTCCGGCCTTGCCTCTCTCCAATCCCCTTCAAGCGAAGATCACTTTCCGGAAGCGGGCGAGCGCGAAGGCGAAATAGGCTGCGCCGATCGCGATGATCTTGGCGATCTCGGGCCAGACGACGTCAAGGCCTGCGCCGCGATAGAGCACGCCTTGCGAGAAGGCGACGAAATGCGGCGTCGGCGAGAAGATCCGCATGATCCATTGCAGCCAGATCGGCATACTTTCCATCGGGGTCGTTGCACCGGACAGGAGCTGCGTCACCACGAAGACCGGGATCGCGAGCAGGCCGAATTGCCCCATCGTGGTCGCCAGCGTGCCGAGCAGGATGCCGAGCGCGGCGACGGCAAAAGCATAGATCGCCGTCCCGAGCACGAAGAGCAGGAGCGAGCCGGTGATCGGCACACCGAGAGCCCACTCGACAACGAGCACGAGCGAGGCCACCGCAGCGACCAGGATGACCAGCGCGTTCGCCACCATCTTGGCGAGCATGATCTCGACCGGCGTGACCGGCATCACGAGCAGGTGCTCGACCGTACCCTGCTCGCGCTCCCGGATCAGGGCAGCACCGGTCAGGATGATTGTCAGCAGGGTGACATTGTTGAGCACCTGCATGACCGAGCTGAACCAGCCGGAATCGAGATTGGGGTTGAAGCGCGCCCGCACCACAAGATTGATCGGCAGCGCCGTCGCTGTCTCGCGCCCGGCCTGCCTGTTCGCGATCTCCTGCGCGATGATCTGCTGGATATAGACCGCGCCATTGCCGGCCTGGGTCATCGCGGTGGCGTCGATATTGAGCTGCAGCGCCGTCTGCCGCCTGGCCAACAGGTCCGCCTGGAACTTGGGCGGGATCTCGAGCACAAAGACGAGCCGGCCGGAGTTCATCTCGGCGTCGATCTCCGAGGCGGCGATGCGCTTTGAGACCTTGAACAGCGGCGGGTTGAAAGCACCGAGCAGCGAGCGCGAGAACTCCGACTGGTCCTCGTCGACGATCCCGATGGTGAGGTCGCGCGCCTCCAGCTTCACGCCGGTCGCAACCGTGGAGACGGCGATGCTGAAGGTATAGGCCACCAGCACCAGCATGATCGGATCGGCACGCAGGCTGCGCAGCTCCTTCACGACGAGGCGCAGGATATTCTGGAGATGGATGACGAGCGCGGCCATCTCACACCTCCTGCTTGCGTAGCGCCAGCTGCGCGACGACGAGGAAGAGCAGGAAGAAGAAGCCCAGCATCACCAGATTGGGCCAGAGCTCGGCCGCCCCCAGCCCCTTGGTGAAGACGCCAACACTGACCGGCTGGTACCAGGCCGGCGGCAAGCTCATGCCGATGATCCGGCCGCCGCCAGAGAGCGAGGCAACCGGCACCATCAGGCCGGAGAAATTGACTGCGGGAATGATCGACAGGATCGCGGTCGCGAAGACGGCCGAGACCTGCGTGCGGGTGAAGCTAGAGATAAGCTGGCCGAAGCCGGTCGTGGCGGAGACATAGAGCAGGGTCGCCAGCACCAGCACCCAGGTCGGCCCCTTGATCGGCACCGCAAAGACGGTGAGCGAGATCAGTGCCAGCATGAAGAAGCTCGCCATCGCCACAGCGATATAGGGCAATTGCTTGCCGAACAGGAACTCAAAGCGGCTGATCGGCGTCGAGCGGAAATTGGCGATCGAGCCGGTCTCCTTCTCACGGACGACGCCGATCGCCGACATGATGGCCGGGATGAGGATCAGCATCAGCATGATCACGCTCGGCACCATCGCATTGGCGCTCTTGAAGTCTTGATTGTAGCGGAAGCGGGTCTCGATCGTGACGGGCGACGGCGCATGGCTCGACGCGGCCTGCGCTGCCGCGAAACCTTGCGCATATTGCGTCGCCAGGCCCGTGACATAGCCGCGGGTGGTCTCGGCCCGGAACGGCATGGCGCCATCGAGCCAGACCGAGAGCTCTGGCGCTCGCGCCGCCATAAGGTCGCGGCCGAAGGAGGGCGGGATCTCGATCGCAAGCTGAATCTCGCCGCTTCGCAGGCGCTGGTCGAGTTCGGCAGCGGAGCGGATCGGCGCCTGCTCGTCGAAATAGCGCGAGCTGGAGAAGGCCTCGACCAATTGCCGGCTCTCCATCGAGTTATCCTGGTCGAAGGCCGCGAATTTCAGGTTCTCGACATCGAAGGAAATGCCGAAGCCGAAGGCCAGCATCAGCAGGAGCGGCCCGAGGAAGGAGAAGCTCAAGCGGATCGGGTCACGCAGCAGCTCCATGGTTTCGCGGCGGGTGCAGGCCCAGAGCCGGCGCGGATCGAAGCGGCGGGCCGGGGGCGCCGGCCGGGTTTCGCCGGCAGGCGCCGTAGCCGCCTCCGCTGGCGTATCCTCAATGCCGGCGGCTTCCTTGAGATAGGCGATGAAGGCCTCTTCGAGCGTATCGACCCCGCGTTTCTGCACCAGCTCCGGCGGGGTGCCGACCGCTAGCACCTTGCCTGCATGCATGAAGGAGATGCGATCGCAGCGCTCCGCCTCGTTCATGAAATGCGTCGACAGGAAGATCGTCACGCCGTCGTCGCGCGAGAGGTCGATCAGCGTGCGCCAGAAGGCGTCGCGCGCGATCGGGTCGACGCCCGATGTCGGCTCGTCGAGGATCAGCATGGCCGGCTTGTGCAGGACGGCGACGGCGAGCTGCAGGCGCTGGCGGATGCCGAGTGGCAGACTCTCTGGCCGCTCGTCGGCGACATCAGCCAGATCGAAACGGGTCAGCAGCTCCGAGATCCGGCCGGGAACCTCGGCCGGTGGCAAATGATAGAGCTCGGCATGGAGCACGAGATTCTGGCGGACCGTCAGCTCGCTGTAGAGCGAAAACGCCTGCGACATGTAGCCGACATTGCGGCGCGTTTCCATGTCGTCGGCCGCGAGCGGCTGGCCGAAAAGCCTGGCCGTGCCTTCGGTCGCGGGCAGCAGGCCGGTCAGCATCTTCATCGTCGTCGACTTGCCGCAGCCATTCGAGCCGAGGAAGCCGAAGATCTCGCCGCGGCCGATGCGGAAGCTGACATGGTCGACCGCAACGAAATCGCCGAAGCGGCGGGTCAGGCCCTCCGCCTCGATCGCAGGTGTCGCATCGTTGCTCACGACCCGCGGCCGCAGCGCGACCTCCCGATGCTGCGCGCGCTTGACTTCCGGCAATAGCGCGACGAAGGCGCCTTCCAGCGTCGTTTGCCCGGCCTTTTCGCGGAGTTCGGCAGGCGTGCCGGTGGCGATCGCCTTGCCGTCATCCATCGCCACGAGCCAGTCGAAGCGCTCGGCCTCCTCCATATAGGCGGTGGCGACGATGACGCTCATGCCCGGGCGGCGGGTGCGGATCGTGTCGATCAGGTCCCAGAACTGGCCGCGCGACAGCGGATCGACGCCCGTCGTCGGCTCGTCGAGGACGAGCAGATCGGGATCATGGATCAGCGCACAGCAGAGCGAGAGCTTCTGCTTCATGCCGCCGGACAGCTTCGCGGCAGGCCTGGCCTCGAAGGGATCGAGCCCCGTCGCCTTGAGCAATTCGTCGATGCGGCTGCGGCGCTCGGCCGCGTCCTGCCCGAAGAGCCGGGCATGGAAGTCGATATTCTCGAAGACCGAGAGCGTCGGATAGAGATTGCGGCCGAGTCCCTGCGGCATATAGGCGATGCGCCCGCGCCGGGCCTCGCGCTCAGCCTTGATACCGAGATCACCGCCAAGCGCACGGACGTTGCCCTGCTGGATGGCCCGCACCCCGGCGACCAGTGCAAGCAAGGTCGATTTGCCGACGCCGTCCGGCCCGATCACGCCGATCATCCGGCCGGCGGGAATATCGAGGGTCAGCGCGTCGAGGGCGATCACCTTGCCGTAGCGGTGCGTGACCCCCGCGAGGCTGGCGGCGGGGCCGGCCTCCGTCATGGCAGCTTCACGGCGAGAGAGTCAGGCCATTTCGCGCTGGGGGACGTGCGGACGAAACCGAGGCCGCGCACGCCCGTCTTCACCTGCCGATGGTATTTCGCGAGCAGGTTGCGATCGACCTGTAGCTTGGCGCGGAAGACCAGCTTCTCGCGCTCCTCGGCGGTCTCGACGGCCTTGGGCGTGAACTGTGCATCGGCTGCGACGAAGCTCACCGTCGCCGGGATGACATATTGCGGCACGGGGTCGAGGATGATGCGCGCTTCGTCGCCCAGCGCGAGCTGCCCCGCCTGCGCGGCCGGCAGATAGATCGTCATGTAGACATCCGAGAGGTCTAGGATGGTGACGACGCGGGTGCCCGCCGCGACGACCTCTCCGCTCCGGGCAAGCTGGTACTGGACGCGCCCGCTGCGCGGCGCGAGCAGCACGAGATCGACCAAGATCGCCTTGATCTGCTCGGCATCGGCCTCGGAGGCGTGGATCGCGAACTGGGCCTGATCGCGCTGCGCCTGGGCGGCTCGCAGCGCCGCGTCGGCCGCGTCGGCCTTGGCCGAGCGCTGGTCGTCGACCTGCTTGCTGAGATATCCCTTTGCGACAAGTTCCTTGCCCCGCTCGGCATCGGTGCGGGCGAGGATCTGGTCGCTCTTGCGCTGGGCGATGAGCGCCTCGGCCTCCGCGAGGGCCTGCCGAGCGCGCAGCACCTGCGCCTGTGCGGACCGCAATTGCGCTTCGTATTCGGGCGACGCGATGCGGGCGATGACCTGCCCGGCAGTGACCTCGTCACCTTCCTTCACAGTGACTTCCGCCAGACGACCGGCATATTTCGAGGAAACGTCGACCTGCGTCGCCTCGATCCGACCGTTGGTCTTGACGATCCCGTCCGGCATCGTGTCGCCTCGCAATCTCTCGATCAATGCCTTGATGCGGGACTGCGCCTGCACACCAGGCGCCGGCAAAACGAGCGCAGCGAGAAGGATTGCTGCAACGGCTCGAAAGCGACGCATCTTGCATCTCCGAAGAAAGTAGGCGGGGCAGGTATAGGCCATCGCCTTAACATGCGGGAAGCAGCGGACCTCGCCAAGCAGCCACTTGGCGTCAGTAAATTTACCCGGCGATGTCGAGTGCTAGGCTTCGTGGACAAAGGGTAGCCAGAGTTTGACTGCGGCAATGGCGACGAATCCGAGGTAAGATTCCTTGCTCTTGTCGTAGCGTGTGGCGACGCGCCGCCAGTTCTTGAGCTTGCTGAACAGACGCTCGATCAGATTGCGCCACTTGTATTTCTCGGCATCGTGCGGCGCAGGGTTCTTGCGGTTGCGCTTGGCCGGTATGACGGCCTCGATCTCGGCTTTCGCCAACTCCTCGCGAATGGCGTCGGCATCATAGCCCTTGTCCGCCAGCAGCGCTTCGATCTTGTCGGCGACCATCCGCAGCAGCGGCGCGAAGCCCTTGACGTCGTGTGCCTCTCCGCCCGTCAGGACGAAGCCGAGCGGGCGGCCTTTGGCATCGCAGCGGGCATGGAGTTTGGTGGTAAAGCCGCCACGCGATCGACCAAGCGCCTCTGTTTGCTGAGTCCCCTTTTTATGCCGACTGCGCAGTGATGCGCCCGGACGATGGTTGAGTCGATCATGTCGGCGGAGGGGTCTCGCTCGACCATCTCCGCCAGGCTTTCCAGCATGGCGTCGAAAACGCCGACCTCCAGCCAGCGCCGGTAGCGGCGGAAGACGCTGTTCCATTTGCCGTAATCGTCGGGGAGATGCCGCCACTGCGCGCCCGTCCGCGCCAACCACATCATGCCCTCAAAGTAGCGGCGGTTGTCCTGCGCCGGTCGGCAACCGCGCCCGTGCTCGGCCGGCAGCAAAGGCCCAATCAACGCCCATTCCTCGTCCGTCAGACCGATCCGCTCGCCCAAGGCTTCCTCCAAAAAGAAGCCTTGAATCAATCCGCGTGTCTCAGGTCAAGCTTTGTCCACGAGGCCTAGACGACGGATCACATCACCTGAAACCGGACGATGCCAAAGTCCGCTAAGGGTTGATACCGGAAAATCTAGGCCCCGCGCCGCTAGCCATGAAGGCTGCGCAAAACCCAGCCTGTTACCAGGCATACAGGATCAACCGCGATGGCGTTGCGGGCCCGAGATGAACCGTGTTGCGAGCGATCACCCTTGCACGACTCATGCCTTCCGGTGCGCAGGTATTAGGATTCACGTCGAACTTGGGAAAATTCGACGAGGAGATGTCGAGACGGATGCGATGCCCGGCCTTGAACAGGTTTGCCGTCGCGAACAGCTCGATGACGACATCGAACACTTCGCCCCTCAGGATCGGCTCCGGCTGCTCCCATGAATCACGATAGCGGCAGCGAAAAATGCCGTCGCTGAGGTTCATCGCGAAACCTGTCGGATAATCCATGCTGGGCGGATGGACGTCGATGAGCTTGGCCGTGAAATCGGTATCCGGCGCATCGGATGAGACCCACAGATGGACCGTGACCGGCCCAGCGACAGTGACGTCCTCCGGCAACGGTTCGGTCTCGAACATCAGTACATCCGGCCGCGACGAGAGCGGCAGGCCCGGCGTCCGGCATCCGAAGAAGCGACTATCCTCGCGCTGATCGAAGGCGCCACCTTCGAAAACCGGCTGACCGCTCGTCAGGGCCCCTCCGATCGTCGGAACGGGATCGCGCGGATCGAAATCATAGGTGATCGCCTGTTCGGCAGGCGCCGGCCCCTCAGTAGACAGGATGCCGTCCGGACGAAAATGGAAGGCTGTCTCGCAAGCTTCAGGCGGTGGCCAGCTCCCAGTCTCCAGCCAACGCCCGCCATGGTCGAGCTTCCCGCCAGTCGTCCGACGGCCGGAACCTCCACCCATGACGAAGAGCCGCAAGGGAGCCGCCTCCGCGCGCTGCCCCGGCCCCTTGAACTGGCGGTCGAACCAGTCGATCCGGAAGCGCAGCCAGTTCTCCCCGACATTGCCGTCGAAAGGAGCGGACGGGCCGAAATCGACATCGCCAAAGACACGCTGCGTACGGTTGCCATGTGTCCAGGGGCCCATCACCAGCTCGGGGCGATAACGCCCCCCACTCAAGCCTGCGAAATTCTCGAAGGTCGTGGGGACGTAGACATCGTACCAGCTCGACATGATCAGGACGGGGATGTCGGGGATCACGTCGTAATAGCCGGCGGCATAGATGCCGAGCGCCTTCCAGTAATCGCCGAACGCGCCGTTCTGCCACTGCTCCAGCAGGTAGCTCTCGTATTCCGGCTCCCATCGGATCGGGGAATTGCCGCGGCTCCACGGCATACGCCCGAACCAGTCGATGATGTTTTCCGCTTCCAGAGCCGCGCGCAGCTTGGGATCCTCCGCGCAGGCGCGCCCTTCGCTCGCACGGTTATACGCCCAGGTCGCCTGCTTCAGCTCGAAGGCCCCACCCTGCCGGATGCCACAGCGATAGGCATTTGAGAAGCCACCGGAATCGAGGATCATGCCGGCCAAAGCCGGTGGTGCGAGGCACGCCGCCGCCAATTGCGTGTGCGCGGCGTAGGACAGGCCCATCGTGCCGACCTTGCCGGAACACCATTCCTGTTCGGCGATCCACTGGATGGTGTCGTAGCCGTCCGGCGCTTCCGAAAGGTATTTGGTGAACTCGCCCTGGGAGCCGTAACGGCCGCGGCAATCCTGGAAAACGACGGCATAGCCAGCCCCGCAGAAAGCCTTCGCAACCTCGCTCCGGCTCATGGGGCGTTCCCTGCCGACCGTCAGCTCGGAACGCGATGCCAGATGTTTTCCATACGGCGTACGCTCCAGGATGGCGTGAAACGGGCCGTCCTGCCCCGCAGGCAGATAGATGTCGGTGGCGAGCTGTGTGCCGTCCCGCATCGTGACCATGACGTCCCGAAGCAGCCGGGGCTCGCCGATCGAAACCGCCGCATTCATGATGTCAGGCTCCGGCTAGGTCAGTTGACGGGGTCGAGGCCGCCGCCAGCAGGTTCGATGCTTCGGTGAGACTTTGGGTCAGCCGGTTCAGCGCACGGACCGCATCCACTTCCGCAAACCGAGCCTCGTCGCCGGCCGCGCTGGAAGCCAGTCGCCGGAGCGGATCGAGAATCGGCCAGGACGGCAACGACAGTGCGGGATCGTGAACGAAGCGATCCCCGCGGGTGTAGTCGAGGGGCACGAGGATGCGGCTCAGCCGCATGACCGCGCGATCATGCGCCGAAGCGTCGAGCGCCATGACATCGACAGCCGCGAGATCCAGGGCCAGAGCTCTCGCATTGTCGACCGCCGTGCGGAGATGCGGCGCGATGTCAGGCCGATCCCCGAGGCAGCCCAGCTCGCCGGCGAGATCGCCTAGCTGATTGGCGAAGTCGATCGGCAACCGTTCCCGCTTCAGAAGGTCCAGCACGACGCGCAGCACGATCCGCGCGTCCCGCACCAGCAAATCAGGGTCGATCTTGTCGAGCAGGTCGTGTTCGGTATGCCACCACCAGCCTAGATCGTTGCGCATCTTCAGCGCGCTCGGTTCCTGCAGGCTGAGGCTCCCAAAAACCGAGGGAATGCCGATCCCCGGGAAGGAATCGTCGGCCGAGCGCGCCTTGCGGCGCCCGGCCAGCTTCTGCCCGGTCTCGTCCGCGATCGCGGCCTCTGCGATGCGAAAAAGGCCACCGGCCGCGCCGGTCCGGGTCAGATCGTTCGCTCCGATACCTCCGGGGCTGTCGAGATTCACATGGGCTGCGCAGCGCGCGTCGAGCTCCGCCCAATGATTGTCCGCATACCAGGCCGATCCGGAATAGCGCCCCTGGGAATGCCCGGACCAGAAGCAGATGCGAATGCCCCGGCGCCAAGCCGTCCGATGATCCAGGCACAGCCGCAAGACCTCAAGCATCGCGATGTTCGCGGAGCCGTTGTCCATCACGCCCTTGAACCAGGTGTCGACATGGCATGAGAGCAGGATGAACGGCCCTTGCGGATCGCCAGCAAGCGGCAGATCGCCAACGAGAAGAGGGGTCTTGCGCCAACCGGTATCCACTTCGGCATGAAGCGTGACCTCGGCCGCACCAGCCCCCAGGGCGGTCCGCAGGGCTTCGCCATCCGCATTGCTGATCGTCAGAACGACGACCTTCGGCAAGGCGCAGCGTGTATCGGCCGACGGATTGCCCCAGATCGGGGAGATGCACATCTCGTGCAGCAGGTGGTGAGGGCTGATCTGCACCACACCCGCTGCACCGACCTCCGAGGCGAGCAGTGCGACGCCGGGACTGGCGATGCCGTTCACAAGGACGATCCGGCCCCGAACATCCTGCCCCGCGAAAGCCTGGCGAGATCCGTCTCCCAGATCGACGAGCGGGCCGGTCAAACCACCGGCTGGCGAGGACAGCGACATCGCATGGGTGATCGCAGGAACCGTTGCCTCGCCGATGACGAGCCGGGCAGGCCCGGGGATGCTGATATAGGCGTCGTGCTCGATGAGTTCGGTTCGCAGGCCGAGTTCGTCGAGTTGCTCCCTGATCCAGGAGAAGCTGGCGGCCTCGCCGGCCGTCCCGGCGAGTTTCGACCACTGGGCGAGGGTTTCGAGCCCCGCCATCATGCGGTCTGCGGAAACCTGGTCGACGACCCCATGGTCGACATTGATGCCGGATTGCATCGCTAAGGCCATGTCGATGGCTTCCTCGTCATTACCTGGTCTGTGCAGGCGTGGGTTGAACAGATGCGCGTGGCGCGCCGAGCAGCGCAGACAGCTCGCGGGCCGCGCTGCGCACCGTCTCGATATGTTCCGGCAGGAGCGCCTCGGTAACGCGCCCGGTCGGCGCGCCGATATGGATGGTCGCGAGGATCTTGCCGTCCGGCCCCATCACCGGCGCGGAAATGGAGATCAGGTCCGGGCTTACCTCGCCATGGCTGACGTAATATCCCTGCTCCCGCACGATCTTTAGGACTTGCCGCAGGCGCGCTGGATCGGTGCAAGTGCGTTCGGTGAATGCCGCGAGCGGCTCGCGAAGCAGGGTTTCGCGAAACTCCTCGTCCTGAAACGCGAGCAGCACGACGCCTGAGCCCGCGTGCATCGGTCGGCGGCCGCCGATATTGGCCAGGACCTTGACGGCCCGCTCGGGCTCCCAGCCTGCGACGCAGAGGCTGTTGCGCCCGTCCCGCACGCGCAACTGGACCGTTTCGCCGGTATCGCGCCCCAGCTTCGCGACGATAGGCTCCGCCAACCTCGCGAGATCGACCTGCCGATCCGCCGCGTTGCCGATCGCGAGCGCGGCAAGCCCCAGGCGATAGGTGCGCTTTTCGGTGGTGCAATTGATGAAGCCACTGGCCTCCAGGCTGCACAGCAGCCGGTAGACCCGGGCCTTGCTCTGCCCCGAACGCCGCGTGATCTCCGACAAGCCGAGATCCGGCGTTTCCGCGATGAGCATCAGCACGCCGAGCGCCGCGTCGACGGCATCGACCCGGTAGTCCTCGATGTCCTTCTGCGCCGTTGTCTTCATCAGCGACATCCTCCCTGCCCGTTTGTCGACCGTGATCGATCGACTCGGGAAGGTCTATCACGAACGGTTCACTAGATGAACCATTGGTTCAATAATTTGACATTGGCTACCGGCCGACGCAAGCTCCCCTCGCAATCGACCTTTGGCGACGGCCGACATTCGGCGACGCCATCGAGATCGAAGGGGAACGAAGACCGATGGCTTCGATGTCGGAAATGCCCGCGAGCGGAATTACCTGGCCGGATCGGGCTCGAGCTGTCGTCTGCGTCACGATCCATGTCGATGGCCCCGCCGTCGAAGCTGGCCGCGGGCAAAACGCGCTCGGAATTCACAGCCGCGGCAATTACGCGCTACGGCGCGGCATCCACCGCTATCTGGAAATGCTCGACCGGCACGACGTGAAGGCGACCTTCTTCTGCTGCGGTTACGACGCCGAGCATTGGCCGGAGCCGTTCTTCGACATCCAGCGAGCGGGGCACGAGATCGCAGCCCATGGCTACCAGCACGAAGGCTTCGATCTAGGCGACAGGGAGCCGGAACTGCTCGAAAAGACCCATCGGATCCTCGCCGGATTCGGCCAGGCGCCGGTCGGCTGGTGCTCGCCGTCAGGACGCAAAAGCCGGCTGACGCTGCCGACGCTCCGACGCCTCGGCTACATCTACGACGCGAGCGAGAAGGACGAGGACATCCCCTACCTGCTGGAGGATGGCTTCATGATCCTGCCGAACAACACCGTCTCGCTCGACGATTTCCCGATGTATTTCACGGGCGGTGCCTCGGCAGCGGAGGTCGAGCGCAATTTCGTGCAAGAATTCGACGCGGCGCTCGATCGCGACGGCTACGTTCACCTGACCGTTCATCCCCGGGCGGGTGGCGGCTCTGGCACCCCGGCACGGGCGGCGTCGGTCGACCGCTTCCTGGCGCATGCCAGGGCGACGACGGGCGTCCGCTTCATGACCTGCCGCGAACTGGCGGAATATTGCCTGAACGAACCCTCCCGCTGGAAGGGAGCACGGGCATGACCGGCTCCCTGCTCATCACCGTGAATGTGCACGGCATCGGCCCGGAAGCCGCAGGTACTCCCGAAGCCGAGCTGTTCGGCCGCGATGCCCATGGCCGCTACACTTATCGCATTGGCCTCGCGCGCCTGCTCGATGCCTTGCGCGAAGACGGGCTGCCGGCAACGTTCTTCTGGCCGGCGATGGAAGCCGAAAGGCTGCCTCACCTTGTCGAGCGCTGCCTGCGGGACGGCCACGAGATCGCCAGCCACGGACGCGCGTTCGAGGACCACGCCACGCTCGACCGCGAGGCGGAAGCTGCCGCCATCGGCGAAGCCCATGAGACGCTGCTTCGCCTGAGCGGGTTGCCGCCGCGTGGCTTCCGCTCGCCGACCGGCACGCTGTCCCCCGACACGATCCCGATCCTCCAGGGCCTCGGCTATCTCTACGATTCGAGCTTCCTCGATGACGACTGCCCCTATGGATTGGCCGGGCATGGCGGCGAGCGGATGGTCGAGTTGCCCATTTCGGAAGGCCTGACCGACGCCACGCATTTTCGGCGGCGCGTCACGCAGGACCGGGCCGAGGAATTGATGCGCGAGGAGCTCACGGCTTTGCTCGCCGTCGACAGCTATGCCTGCCTTACCTTTCACCCGCGCGCCGATATCGGCGTCGGCCGCGCCGCGCGCCTGCCGCTGATCCGGCGCCTTTTCGGGCTGGCCCGGGAACAGGGAGCCAAGCCCGTTCTCTGCGGCCAGCTCGCGCAGCATTTCCGCTCAACCGGCATCACGCCGACACCCTGACATTATCGGAGATTGAGATGCGTGCTCTTGCAGCCCTCGCCCTCGGATTCACCGCATTCGCGGCCATCGGAGGTCCAGCCTCGGCCCAGACGCTGCGGACAATGCTCACATCCGACATCCGGGGGGTGATGCCCGGGCGCAGCCCCGACACGGCAACGGGAAGCGTCCTCCAGAACATCTATGAGGGGCTGGTCGCCTGGCGGACGGATGGCAGCGTCGCGCCGATGCTGGCCGAAAAGATCGACACGTCGGCCGACGGCAAGACCTATGTCTTCACCCTCCGCGACGGCGTCAAGTTTCACAACGGCGCCCCCCTGACCGCGAAGGAAGTCGTCTGGACCTGGGAGCGATTCCTCGATCCCAAATCCGCCTGGCCCTGCCGTGGCGCCTTCAACAGCACGAACGCGACGAAGATCGAAACGGTCAAGGCGCTCGACGACCGGCGGGTGGAATTCCAGCTGGCCGAACGGAGCGGTTCCTTCCTCAGCGCCATGGCCCGCGGCGATTGCGATTCCGCCGGCATTGCCCACCCCGATGCCGTCGATGCCAACGGCAACTGGACGACGGCGATCGGCACCGGCCCGTTCAAGATGACAGAGTGGCGCAAGGGGCAGTTCATCGAGCTTGCGAAATTCGCCGACTACAAGTCGCGGACGGAGCCTTCGGACGGCCTTTCCGGCGCCAAGGAAGCGAGAATCGAGAAGGTCCGGATCAATCTCGTTCCGGACGCCCAGGTCGCGAAGCTCGGCATCCTGCAGGGCCAGCTCGACCTCTGGACCGATGTCGATGCCGCTTCGATCAAGGATTTCGCCAGCGACAAGAACGTTACGGTCGTGACCACGCCGGTCGCCGGCATCTACACGATCCCGCTGCAATCCCGTGATCCGGTGCTGGCCGATCCACGAATCCGGCAGGCGATCAGCCACGCAATCGATCGCCCGAGCCTCGCCAAGGCAGTTCTGGACGATGACAGCATCGCCTCTGCGTCGCTGATCCCGCTGACGAGCAAGTTCTACGGCAAGGTCCAGCGCAGCGGCGCGGAATACAATCCCGACAAGGCGCGCGCCCTGATCAAGGCCTCCGGCTACAAGGGCGAACGCATCGCTCTCATCACCAGCAAGGCGTCGCCCATCATGGGCGATACCGCGATCTACCTCCAGTCGATGCTGAAGGCCGTCGGCCTCAATGTCGACGTCGAGATCCTGGAATTCGCGACGCAGTTCGAGCGCTTCTACAGCGGGCGCTACCAGATGATGGTCTGGAACCTCACGCCTTACCTCGACCCGCTCTTCATCGTCGAGCGCTTCACCGGCGACAAGGCGCGCCAGGCCGACAAGGTCTGGGACAGCCCTGCCTCGAAGGAACTCCTGAAGAAGCTCGTCCTTGCCGATGACAGCCAGGACAAGCAGGCGCTCTACGATGAGCTGCACCGCCTGCAGATGGAGGAAGCGCCGCTCGTCGTCTGGGGCACGCGCGCCACGACGGTCGCCTACCGGAAAAGCGTCACCGGCTTCCAATCCTGGCCCGGCCAGAAGCCGCGCTACTGGAATGTCTCGGTCGCTCAGTGACCCCTTTGAGGGCCGGAGCGATTGCCCGGCCATCGCTCCGCAAATCCCATCATCAGACGGCCGAGGGCCAGATGACGCTCGCGATACTCACCGACCCGAAAGGTGCCGGCATCTCCACGGAGAGGTTGCGGGAGACGGTGGCCACCCTGTCCGCACTCGGTCGAAAACTGCCGGGATCGGAGAGCGCCGCGACCGCCTGCCGCTTGATTTGCGAACAACTGACATCCGTCGGTGTCGCCAATCAGGTTCTCGAACTCGACGCCTTCATCAGTTGGCCCGTCACGGCGTCTCTCACGGTCGACGACACCGTGCTTCCGGCCAATGGCTCCGCCTTCACCGCCTCCGCCGACAACCTGACCGGCCGCGCCACGCGTTCGCTGGAGCCCAGTGACCTGAAGGGCGCCTTTCTGGTGATCGACGGCCTGCCGCGCTACGACGCCTGCATCAGCGCGCAAAAGGCCGGTGCGCTCGGCGTCGTCGCGGTCTCGCATGGTCCCCAGCGCCATTACGTCCAGGCCTCGCCGCTTTGGGGCGCACCGACAGGCCCTGCCGATCTTGCCCTGCTGCCCAGCGTGCCCGCCATCCAGGTCTCGCGCGATGCCGCCGACATCCTGGAGCAAGCCATCGCGAGCGGTTCCCAGGTCACCATGGCCAGTGAAATCCGCACGGAGTGGCGTGCCGCTCAACAACCTCTCGGTGAGATCAAGGGGCGCGAGCCGGGCTACATCCTGCTCGGAGCCCATTATTGCACATGGGGCGACGGAGCGACCGACAACACCGCCGGCGTCGCGCTGCTCATCGAATTGGCGCGGCTGCTGAAGCAGCAACCCAAGCCACGCTACGGCATCAAGTTCGCCTTCTGGACCGGGCATGAGCAGGGCGGTTACGCCGGCTCGTCCTGGTACGCGGACGCATTTCGCGACTCGCTCTACCGCGACGCCATCGCCTATCTCAATGTCGATATCGTCGGCAGCCGCGGCGGCACCACGAAGGCCCTGCGAAACACCACGGCCGAACTGGCCGATTACGTGCGGAGGGTGCTGGACGGAACGGTCGGCAAGCAGACGCGAGAGGAAGAAGAGTTCATCGACCGCTCCGTCAAGCGGCTGGACCCCTATATCGATCCGCGGCGCTCTGCCCGGAACTCCGACCAGAGCTTCAGCGGAATCGGGCTCGCCACGGCCCAGGTCAGCGCCTTCCTTCCTGCGGCCAGTCCCGAACATCTTCACGGCAGCGGTCTGGCCTGGTGGTGGCACACCGATCAGGACACGATCCAGCACATGGATGCCGACGTCCTGGCCGTCGACACGCTGATCTATCGAAACCTCGTCGCGGGATTGATCGACGCACCCGCCCTGCCCTTCAAGCCCGAGGCCATGGCTGGCGATGTGCTGGCAGGCCTGCGGGCCTATCGCGAAGCCGCCCCGGGGCTCGACGATATCACGCAACTGACCGGCCTTGCCGAGAGACTGGCCGATACGCTCACCGGCTGGACGCCGACCGCGGCCGAAGACCGGCTCCTCCTTCGGCTCGGACGCCACCTCAACCCGGTTCTCTATCACGCGCGCAGCGCCTTCGAGTTCGACCTCGGCCGGGCCAGTCGCATCCTGCCGGGGTTGGCACTGGCGTTGACGCTCGATCGCCTCGACGCTGATGCCGCCCGGATGGCGCGGGTGCAACTGCGTCAGCGCGCCAATCGCATCGCGCACGGCCTCTCGCAGGCCATCGAGTTGGTCGAGGCCGCACGCAGCGACGCGCTCTGACGGATCTGGGTTTCGATCAATCCGCGCGGCCCCCTCGGGCGGCGCAAATCAACAGGAGACCATCATGGACCGACGCAGTTTCATGAAGGCCGGCGCCGCCGCTGCACTCGCCGGCATCAGCGCTCCGGTCCTTTCGCAATCGGCCCGGCAGAAGGTGCTTCGGTTCGTGCCCTATACGGACCTGACGATCTTCGACCCGATGTGGTCGACGGTCGATATCACCCGCGACTACGGCTACATGATCTACGACACGCTGTTCGGGATGGATGCGAATTTCCAGCCTCAGCCACAGCTCGCCGAAGGCTTCCTCTGGGGTGATGACGGACGCAGCTGCACCATCACTCTGCGAAGCAACATCACCTTCCATGATGGCGAACCGATCCGCGCCCGCGATTGCGTCGCCAGCCTGAAGCGCTGGTCGCAGGCAGCCCCCATGGGCGCGACCTTGTTCGCGTTGACGGACGAACTCGTCGCGGTCGACGACCGGACGCTGCGTTTCCGCCTCAAGCGCCCCTTTCCGATCCTGCCCGCCGTGCTGGGGCAGCTCAGCGCTCCCGTGCCCCTCATCATGCCTGAACGGGTCGCGCAGACCGACGTGAAGACGCAGATCACCGACCGGACGGGCTCGGGCCCGTTCAAGTTCAAGGCGGATGAGTTCCAGCTCGGCAATCTCGCGGTGTTCGAGAAGTTCCAGGGCTACCGGCCAACCCCCAGTACGGCGCGCGGCCTCACCGCCGGGCCGAAGATGGTCCATTTCGACCGTGTCGAATGGCGCCGCATTCCCGACGCGGCGACAGCGGCTGCGGCCCTCCAGACCGGCGATGTCGACTGGATCGGCGGCCCGACCTCGGAAACGGTCGAGCTGCTCGCCGGCTTCAAGGATATCGATCTCCCCCGCCTCGAGGATATCCCTTCGATGGCGATGATGCGGATCAACGCGCTCCATGCGCCGTTCAACAACAAGAAGATCCGCCAGGCGCTGCTCCCTGCCATTGACCAAGCAGAGTTCTGCATGTCCGTTGCCGGGACAAACCCGCAGAACTTCGCCACCGGCAGCGGCTTCTTCCCGCCCGGCACGGCGCTCGCCAGCGATGCCGGCCTCGACCCGCTGAAAGGTCCCCGCAGCATCGAGAAGGCCAGGCAACTTCTGAAGGAGGCCGGCTATGCGAACGAGCGGGTACGTCTGCTCGGCGCGGCCGACAGCCCTGCCTCGACCACCCCACTGGCCCAGGTCGCGGCGGACATGTTGGGCAAGCTCGGGCTGAACCTGGACATCGCGCTTCTCGACAATGCTTCCGTGGCCCAGCGCCGTCGCTCCGAGGAGCCGATCGACAAGGGCGGCTGGTCGTTAAGCTGCTGGCTCTTCCCCGGCACCTGGTTCGTCGATCCCGGCACCAACATCATGCTGCGGGGCAATGGGCGCAATGCGTGGTTCGGTTGGCCGACCATCCCCAAGCTGGAAGAACTCCGCGACGCCTGGCTCAACTCGCCATCAGTCGACGACCGCAAGCGTATCGCGCAGGAGATGCAGGTCGTCGGCATGGACGAACTCCCTGCCATTCCGCTCGGCGCCATCTACCGCCAGACCGCGCTCAAGAAAGACCTCGTAGATCGTGTGCCAACCGCCACGGTGTTCTGGAACATCCGTCGTGGCTGATCCGGTCATCCCCGCGGCATGAGGAAGCTGGTTCCATGCTCGCCTACATCCTGAAACGCATCCTCGCGACGATACCGGTGATGCTGGTCGTCGCATTGACGGTATTCTCGCTGCTGTTCCTGGCGCCTGGCGATCCCGCAACGATGATTGCCGGGGACCAGGCTTCCACGGCGGATATCGAGCGGATCAGGCAGAGCCTCGGCCTGGACCAGCATTTCCTCGTGCAATTCGGCAGCTGGCTGTGGCGGCTCGTCAATTTCGACCTTGGCAATTCCGTTTTCACCGGCCAGCCGGTGACGGCGCTGATGGCGGAGCGGGTAGGACCGACGGTCTCGGTCATGCTGCTGACGCTTCTGCTCTCCATCTGCATCGCCGTTCCGCTCGGCGTGGTCGCGGCCTGGAAGAGTGGCAGCTGGATCGACCGGACGATCATGAGCGTCTCGGTGGTCGGTTTCTCAGTGCCGCTCTTCGTCGTCGGCTACATCCTCGCCTGGACCTTCGCCTTGAAGCTGCAATGGCTCCCGCCGCAGGGTTATACGCCTATCGCGGAGGGGCTCTGGCCGTGGCTGCAACGGCTCATCCTGCCCGCGATCACGCTCGGTTTCGTCTATATCGTCCTCATCGCCCGGATCACCCGCGCCTCGATGCTGGAGGTCCTGCAGCAGGACTATGTCCGGACCGCGCGCGCCAAGGGCCTGGGGCCGCGCTCCGTGCTGTTCCTGCACGCGCTCAAGAACGGTGCGGTGCCCGTCATCACGGTCATCGGCATTGGCTTCGCTGCGCTGATCGGAGGCACCGTCGTCACTGAAACCGTCTTCACGATACCCGGCATGGGGCGGCTGACGGTCGATGCGATCCTGCGCCGCGACTATCCCGTCATCCAAGGGCTCGTGCTGGTGTTTTCCTTCGTCTACGTGCTCGTCAACCTGGCCGTGGACCTCATCTACACGCTCGTCGATCCGAGGATCCGCTATTGAGTTCCTCCCTGCTCCACGCTGGCGCCACTGGACCGTCTTCCGGCGGCTCCCGTCTTGCCGAGGCGCTCAAGCTGATGCGGCGCCACCCGACGATCCCGTTCGGGTCGATCGTCCTGATCGCGATGGTTGCGATCGCGCTGCTAGCCCCTTTGCTGGGAACGATCGATCCGACGGCGACGTCGCTGGCGCGCCGGCTGCGCGAGCCTTCCGCCCAGTTCTTCTTCGGCACCGACATGCTCGGGCGCGATCTCTATTCCCGCGTCCTTTACGGCGCCCGCATTTCGTTGCTGGTCGGCTTCTCGGTCGCGATCCTCTCGTCGATCGGCGGCCTTCTGCTCGGGCTGGTCGCGGGCTTCATCAAGCGCGTCGATGTCGTCGTCATGCGGATCATGGACGGGTTGATGTCGATCCCGTCGATGCTGCTGGCGATCGCGCTGATGGCTCTTACGAAGGGCTCGGTCATCAACGTGATCGTCGCCCTGACGATCGTCGAGATCCCGCGCGTGACACGCCTGGTCCGCTCGACGGTGCTCTCCCTGCGCGAGCAGCCCTATGTCGAGGCTGCGACCGCTGCCGGCGCAGGCACCGCGAGGATCATCTTCCGCCATATCCTGCCGAACTCGCTGTCTCCCCTGATCGTCCAGGCGACGTATATCTGTGCGGCTGCGATGGTCACCGAGGCCGTGCTGTCCTTCATCGGTGCAGGGACGCCGCCGATCACACCGTCCTGGGGAAACATCATGGCAGAGGGCAGGACGCTCTGGCAGCTCAAGTTTTACATCGTGCTGATCCCGGCGGCGTTCCTTTCGGCCACAGTGCTTGCTGTCAATCTCCTCGGAGATGGCCTGCGAGATGCACTGGATCCGCGCCGAATCTATTAGTGCGCTCCCTGATGACAACAACGAATTCAATCAGAGCAGACTTTCGCAATGCCCGCAGAGGGCCAGTTGCAGCTGCGCGTCTCGGCGGCGAATTGGACAGCCTGAAACCAGGCATTCCCAACGTCAGCAAGGGGCCACTTGCGCGTGTTGGCTGATCATGAACTCGACGGTTGAGAGCCGCCGCGAGCGGTTGCTTGGCTACCGTAACGGCGTCGTGGAAAGATCGATAAGTGCTCGGAAGTCGGAACTCGATAACGGGAACCCCTGCGAGCTTTGGTCCGGACGAGGGCGGCTGCAGGTCTGAACTCCGACCGAACAAGCCTGATGAGCGAGAACCCCATGGGCGGCGACACCGCCCTGCCTGCCGATGACGAACTGCGCCTGTATCAGCGCGCCTATCTTTCCCAGCCCGATGCGGCGACGCTGTATCGCCGATGGGAGGCCTGCATGGCACATGCGCGGCTTCTCGAAGCCGATCCCGCGAAGGCCTACCGTGAGTATGGCGGCCTGAATGGCCGCCAGCTTGGGGAAGGGGCCCGTGCCGCCGCCCGACGCTTCGCCCTGATCCTGGCCGAGCCGCCGGCTTTTGACCATGCGATGCTCAGCCTGAAGATCGCGGTCTATGAGGAAATGGCTCGTGATGATAACGAACATCGTCGATCGCGTGCAGCACCGATGATAGAGGCGGCGATGCTGGCGGATGCGACCGACCTGGGCGTCGTCTTGACCAAGGTGCCGTTCGGCAGCGAGCCCGAAAGGGGTTTGCACTGATGGCCGGCTACATCTTCTACGATCTGGAATGCACCGGTCTTTCCCCAGCCTTCGACGTTCCGGTGCAGGCCGCGTTCATCCGCACCGACGAACACCTCGTCGTCGAAAAGGAGCTGGTGCTTCGCGCGCGCGTGCCCGATCACGTCGTGCCGGCGCCCGATGCCTTGATGGTCACAGGTCAGCGTCCGGGCGACCTCACCGACGCCCCTCTGAGCCAGACGCAGATGCTGCGCGAAATCGCCATCTTCATCGCGAAGGCTGCTCCAACCGTCATCATGGGCTACAACGCCCTGGCATATGACGAAGAGATTCTTCGCGCGGCGCTGTTTCAGAACTTGCTGCCGCCCTATCTGACCTCGCTCGACGGCAATCGTCGTGCCGATGTCCTCACCATGGCCCGAGCGATCGCGACCATCAGGCCGGGCGCAATCCGGATCCCCGAGCGGGATGGCCGGCAGGTATTCCGCCTCGGTGAGGTCTGCCGGGCCAATGCCATCGATCTCGATGAGGACGCGGCCCATGACGCACTGAACGATGTTCGTGCCACCATCGCTCTGTTCCGCTTACTGCGCGAGCAGGCTCCGGATCTCGTCGCCTCGTTGATGGAAAATGCCGACAAGCGTTCGGTGCAGCGCAGGCTGGATGCCGGCGGCGTGTTCGGCCTGGTCGCCTTCGGCAAAGTCGTGCCTGTGGCGCCGCTCATGACCTCACCAACCAACCCGTCCAGCCTGGCGCTGGCCGATCTCCGGATAGACCCGGCAAGCTGGCTGGATCAGTCGCAGGCCGAGTTGAGCGCTGCCTTGGCGTCCAGGGGAGAGAAGCTGGTGCGAACCGTCAAGCTCAATGCCCAGCCGATGCTGCTGCCATGGGCAGACGTTCATAACGCCGCGGGCTGCGACGAAGCGGCCTCCGCGCTGCATCGCGACCGGCTGCAGCAGATCAATGCACACGATGGGATCTGGAAGACGCTGCCTCCGGCCCTGGCCGCGCGATATGCGGACCGCGAGCCCAGTCCCTGGCCGGAGGCCCGGCTCTATGAGCGCTTCGTCACCGATGCCGATGCCCGCGCTTGCCAGACCTGGCACCACCTTCCCTGGGAGCAGCGTTTTGCGTTCGCGGCCGAGGCGATCGCGGATGAGCGCCTGCGCGCCTTTGCAAATCGTCTCGCCTTTCTGGAAACCCCACATCTGCTGTCGCCCTCAGCATTACAGCGCGGGCGCGCCTGGCTAGCGCATCGGCTGACCACGACTGATGAGGTGCCGTGGCTGACCTTGCCCGGGGCATTGCGGCGCGTTGCGGAGCTGCGTTCCGGTTTCGCCGAGGACGAAATCGGCCTTCACGCCCATCTCGACGAAATCGAGCGCTGGCTGCGTCAGCGCAGCCAGTACTTCCAGTTGGCAGCGTAAAGCAGAACCATCTGCCCTGACGACGAAGGCGCCCAAACTGGGCGCCTTTTTGATTCCGGGAGCGAGGGGAAGCGCAGCCGGGATGGCTGTAACCCCAATGAAAGTTCGGAAGATGACGAAGATGAATGAGGGCGGCCGCTCGGTTGCCCTGCGTAACAGCAAAGCGATCGATAAGCCGGCGGATACCTCTCTGCGGGATCCGATCGCGGTGGCGATGGAAATGGCCGCCGGCGATGATCCCTCCGTGGCCGAGCTGGTCGCGTTCAGGCGCCAGCCGCTCGATCTCAAGAATGCCGCGCGAAACGCCAAGAATCTGCATTCAGAGGAGTTCCGGGTCTGGCTGGCACGCGAGAGCGGCGATGAGATCGCCGAGGCCGTCTGCGGCGGGCTCGAGATCATGAGCATCAGCCTAATCGCGCTGGTCGCGCTCTGGCCGGCGGATGACCTCGACGCTGCGGAAGCAAAGCTCGCGCTCGACCAGAGGACCGGGGTGCAGCTGCACAAGCGCGAGAAGGACTTCGAGGGCAGCATGGAGACGCAGACCGCCCGGCGGATCCGCTGGCGACGCGGCGCCTTCGCCGTACCGTCGCTGATGTTGCCTCCGGCGCCGGTTGCCCCGAAAAGCGAGGACCGAGGCCTCTCATCCTGGCCGCTCGAGCGCTTCGACCTCGTCGAGCATCTGCCGAAACGCGGGGGCCTTCCGTCGTTTGCCGACCGCCAGGTCGTCGAATGGAGCCGGTTTGCCCGATCCGCTCCCGATCTCGACCCGCTTCTCCAGCGCGCCGCCAAAATGTTCGAGACCTGCGACCGGCTTCTCGAGCTTGCCGGCCGCGGACCCGGCAATGCGAGCGAGCTGCTGACGGCTGCCGAGGGCGCCCGCCTGATGGGATACCTCGCTGCCTGCCAGGTCATGATCTGGCCCGTCCACAACCGGGACGCACTGGCGACCAAAAAGCAGGTGGTCGCGCTCATCAACCGGCGGGGCGAGGCCGGCGATCCGCCCGCCATGCAGTCGGCGGTGCGGCACGTCACGGCCGAGGCGGCCTGGATAAAAACCCTGCCTTACGACGCGCGAGACAGGCTGACGTTCGACTGGAACGAGCTGGTCTGACGGTCGGCCAAATAGCAAGACATCAGGGAGGCGCCCGGGATCGGGCGCCTCTTTCGATTCTCGGGGCCGAGGGAAAGCGCAGCTATGTGGCTGTCACCCCTATGATCTGGGACGACTGAAAATGAAGACCATCTCCTCTGCCTCACTCGCCGATATCGAGCTCGAACTGCCGATCAGAGCGGTCACCGACGACCTGGCGTCCTTCAGCGACCGCCTGTCGCTTTCCACTGGCGCGGAGAAAGGCTACGCCAGCTTCGCCGCCGAGACCCATGAGGTCGGCGAGATCGCCGCGCGCGCCATCGGGCACGCTGTCGAGATCAGCCGCTTCCTGTCGCTCGCTGGCACCTCGGATCGGGCGCAGGTCGCCTTCTACCTCGACATGCTGATCGGACTGTCCGTCCTAAACGCGGCTTCGACGATCGCGGTCGCGCTGGCGCCGCCGCGCTTGGCCGTAGACTTCGCTGCGCGCCGACGCGTCCTCGGCGATATCATCGCTGCGGTCGGTAGAGATGCCGACTTCGTCGAGGCCGCTCGGAAAGCCTTCGCACATGGCGATGTCGGCGACGTCGAAGTCGTCGAGACCATGTTCAATGCGGCCACAGTGCCCGCCCTCGATGACGCGCGAGACGGTCGCCCGGCCGTGCTCGGCCTCGAGCAGGGGCTGAGCCTCATGGCCTTCGCGCGAGAACTGGCCCCGCCTGCGCTCCTGGTCGAGCGCGCGGCACTGCAGTTCGACGATGCCGATCGCTTCGCCAGGTTGATCGAACAGGATGCCGATCTCGATCCCGAGCGTCTCGATCGACTTCAGCGCGCTATCCAAGGTGCAAACCTGCTGGCGGCGGCCGATCTCGCGCGGGCCTGCCTGATCGACGCGGTCACGGCCGGCGACCAAGGCCTCCGAGCTCGGGGCGAGGAACTGGCGCAGCGCCTGATCGAAGAGCGCCTGAAGGACATCGTGATGTTCGCTGGCGCGATGGCTGATCGCCTAAGGGAGCTGCGTCGCATGCAGCAGGACACGGCCGGCCGCTTCAAGCGGCTCTGATCAGGACCGGAGCAGACTCCGAACATGTAGGGAGGGCGCCGCGGACCGCGGTGCCCTCTCGCGATTCCAGGGACCGGCGGGAGGCGTAGCCGATAGGGCTTCGACCCAAACGAGAAAGCAGACATGACCAAGAGCGATTCACGCGGCCCCCTCGCGCCGCACGACAATGCAAATTCCGGCGGCCACGATGGGCCGGCAGAGCCGATCCGCGACCCGCTGATGGCGATCACCGAGAACGTCGGTGACGATCCCTCGGTCGCGGAGTTGGTCGCATTCAGACGTATCGCGCCTGACCTTCAGGCCATGGCCATCGACGCCAAGCGCTGCGGCGATGAGGCCCGCCGGCTGCTGATCGGCAGCAATCACCCCGATCTGCAAAACCGGGCCTGGGTTGCGCTCGCCATCGCGGGTCTCTCCTGCGCCGGGATCGTCACGATCTGGCCATGCGACACCGTTCACGATGCCCATGCCAAGATGGCGCTGGCGGAGGCCGGCGCGCTCCATGGTGACGATGCCGAGCGTGGCGAGGCTGCTATGCTCGACGTTGCGACTGCAACCCGGATCCGGCTTCAGCGCGCCGCCTATGCGGTGGACCCGTTGATCGTGCCCCCGGGGCCTGTGGCCCCCTGCAAAGAGGATCGGGGCCTGGCACACTGGCCGATCCGCAACTTCGATCTCACCGATCTGACCCCACCCTCGGCCGGAGAAATCCTTCTCGCGCCTCGTGAGATCGCCCGCTGGGGTCTCTTCCTGAAGGCTGAACCGTCCTTCGAGGCGCGTCTGGCACGGGTCGAGCAGATGTTCGCGATCGCCGATCGACTGCGGGTTTTGGCGCGGCAGGCGGAAGATGGCGCGCGTGATCTGCGCTGGGCCTGCGAGGGCGCGCTCATCCTGGCCTACCTGGCCGCGGCGCAGATCGCGATTTGGCCAGCGCTGAAACACTCGGCCGAGGCTGCGACGAAGGAACGGCTCGTCACCATCATCAACGAGCGCGCCAGCCGTGGCGATCCCGCACACATGCAGGCGGCGATCCGGCATCTCTACACCGAGGCGGCATGGCCGGCCCATGGCTGGCGACCCACCGCCACCGTCGTGGACGAGCCGAGCTGGATCCCGATCGTGTAGGGCGGCTGCTGACCATCTGACCATAGGTCTTCGAAGGGCGGCGCCGCGAGGTGCCGCCCTTTCGCGTTCAGGCGGCGCGGTTGGAGAAGAGGAGGACGGGCACTGCAGAGAGCAGATCACCCCTATGAAAAGAGCAATTCCGTGAATTTCAGCAATGACGCCGAGATCGCGACGGCCTGGCATTCGGCCGCAACCGACCTCAAGCTCGTCGGTATCGTCGACGAGCTCGAAGCCCTTGAGTTCCTCGGTGACGAGGATCAATCCATTCTGCGGCGATGCGCTTCGGTCTGGCGCGAGCGTCCGTCGCTGTTGCCGATCCGATCGCGGGCACACTTCCATACCGCGCAGGTCGGAAATCTGCTGACAGCCCTGGGCGACGGCACCGTGGAGGTCGACGACATCAAAGCCGACTGCGTCACGGCATGGGCACTCCTGATCAGCGCAGGCAATGTCGCGACGATGCTGATCGCGCCGCGCAGCGCAGCGGATGATCGCGCACGGGCCGACCTGCGCCGCGCCATGCGCCGTCAGGCTCGACGTTCGGGCGAGCCGGATGTCGTCTATCGCGTCAGCCGGATGTGCGGCGGAGACTTTGTCGCACTCAGCGAGGACGGTATGAAGCCGGCCAAGCTGCCGAAGGTCTTGACCGAGCGTTGCCTCAGTGCGGCGGCAGGCAAGCCCGCGGCCTATCCGGCCGGGATGGCCCGGTCGCTGCAGCTCTGGCTCGAGACGCCGATCGATCTCGCCGACCTGTTCGACGGCGCCCGCACGCTGCTGGCGCAGGTCGATATCTGGCGGCGGGTCCAGGGCAAGGTGGCTGACCCTGCAATCTGGACTGACTGCATCCGGGGCGCTGAGCTTCTGGCCTATGGCCGGCTCGCCAGAATCGGCGTGTATCGCGCTCTCGATGCCGACGACCTTGCCATCAAGCAGGCTGCCCTCGACTTGATCGCACCCCGCGGCCATGATCCCGATCACATGCGGGCCACGATCGAATGGGCCGTCGAACTCGGCAGGACGGTCACCGATATCGTCTTATGACGCCAGTCCAAACACACAGCCAGGCCTGAGCCGCTAAAGGCGCGACGTGCCCTGTCGCGCCTTTAGTCGCGATCGATGGTGCTGGGTGCAGCTCGAGCGAGCCCACCCACCGAGATCCCATCATGACCGACGCCCTTCCCGCCTATGAATCCACTCCTCGCATAAAGCGCCGGAGCCGCGCGCGTCCCGTTGATCGAGATGCGGATGTGGTAGGCGACGCCGCCGCCAACCCTCTCCTCGATAACAGTCCTTATCCACCTCGCGAGGTCGCGATCTATGACCGCGCCGCGCTGCTGGACCAGCTCGAGCGCGTTTACGGCCGGCCATACATGTTCGACGACGAGGTCGAACTCGGCTTGCCTCAGCCCAATCTCGCGACCGAGGAGCAGGTGCGTCTGGAAAAGCTCCGCTGGCTTGCCGACGACGAGCGTGGTGCTGCCCGGCCCCTGCTGTTCGGCTCGCAGGCGATGCGCGATCGGCTGGCCGAGACCAGGCTGGCCTGCCCGACCTTCGCGCCTGTCATCGACCTGATTGACCGCGCCGTGGCGCTGTCGATGATGTCGGAGGCGGCTCTCAGCGTGCCGCCGCTGCTGCTGCTCGGACCGCCAGGCGTCGGCAAGACCCACGCCTCGAAAGCAATCGCGAGCGCCCTTGGAACGGCCATCCATGCTTTCGCATGTTCGACGAACAGCGATGCGCAGCAGCTCATCGTCGGGCACCCGACGTCCTGGCGCGGCGCACGCATGTCGGTCGTTAACGAGGCGTTGGTCGGCGGAAACACCGCCCAGCCCGTGATACTCCTTGATGAGATCGACAAGTTCGACAGCCACCGTGACGAACAGCCCTACAACGTGCTGCTCAACGTGTTGGAACCAGAGAATAGCCGCGCCCTGCAGGACGATTATCTGCGTATCCCCTTCGACCTGTCGGGCGCGATCGTCGTCGCGACCGCGAATGATGCCGGTCGCCTGCCATCGTTCATCCAGGACCGGCTGGTCATGTTCGAGATCGCCGCGCCCAGCCGTGATGATCTTCTAGCGATCACGCGCCTGATCGTCAGAGCGGCTCTGGAAGAGGCCCGAGGGCTGATTACCCCGCCCGATGACGAGGTGATCGCCCGGCTGGCGTGCGCCAATCCGAGGCGGATCACGCGCGTCGCACGGCTTGCGTTGGGTTACGCTGCGTCGGCCGGTCGCAGGCATCTCACCGTCGCCGACGTCGAGGCGGCCGATCGATTAGCTACTGGCTCATCGAAGCCCGAGCCGATCGGGTTCCTGAGAGCGCGACAGTAAGCGTTCGCGCTGAGCGCAGAGTGAGAAGCGGCAATGGAGAGTGAGATCGGGAATGCCCCCGGGAAGCTCTTCGAGGACAAGATCATGACGACGAATGAACAAGCCGAGCTCGAGGCGGCTTCGACGAAGCGCGCGGTTGGCAGTAGGCTGCTGCCGCCCGGATCCGCCGGCGCGGTCACCGAATGGTACCCGACGCGCTGGCCGCAGATTGGCGGCAAGAGCGTATTCCGCCTCAAGGAGAACGCCTTCATCAACGAGCTCTTCCGGCGCAACTACAAGCCCGGCAGGCTGGTGTGGATCTACGCGGCCGGCTGCGGCGAGGATTATCGCTTGCCGACGGCGACGGGGCTACTGGGTCTGGCGCGCCGCCTCAGGATCGCGGTTCATAAGGTCTCGGTGACCGCCCAGGTCAACATTCGCGATCGGCTGCGCGAGCTCAACGCGGACCGGTACGGCTCGCTGACCACGAGCGCCGACGGGTTCCTCTGCTCCGACCTCGGCTACGACAACTGGATGCTGCAACACATCCTGCCGCCGACGGCGCCCTTGCGCGGATCGCCAGTCGCCTTGGCGGAGCGCTGTCTGGCGGTGCGCCTGCCGGATGGCTTGTCGGTAAGGGAGTTCGACAAGCAGCTTCACCATCACATGCGCCACGCAGCGCTCAATCCTTGGCTCGATAGCGAAGCCGGCCGCGCGCATTGCAGCCTTATCGACATCGCGCCAGCCGAACTCATGCGCCAGACCGCCTATGGCTTCGGTGAGATGAAGCGGGTTAGCGCGGCGCAGGAGTTCTACTTCTTCCGCCCGAAAGGCGACGATGCCGACCGGCTCCTACGCATCGTCGAGCTGATCGTCCATGACCATGTCATGCGCCCGCACTGGCGCAAGGCCGCGAGCTGGAAATCGCGGGCACAGGGCTTCGGGCAGGCTTTCAAACCTGCCGCGATCTGATCTCCAGCCCCCGCATCTAATTCGCCAGCCTCTTCCGAAACTTGCCCTCTGGTTTCGGAGCGGCGCGTCTCGGAAATTCTCCCGACTGCAACATGCTTTAGGAGATAGTGATGGCCGCCTACAAGTGCATGAAGATTTGCGAGAGCCTCGGACCCTTAGCCAGGGTTCTCCCCAGCACGACGAACTACACGCAGATCGCCGAATTCGAGGGCGATGCGCTGCCCATTGTACCCCATGTCGGGCGCCTCAAGCTCAATGAGGTGCTCCGGACGCGCGGCAGGGATCAGGTCGTGATCATCGGCGCCAGCCACTTCGGCAACAGCGCCTTCTTCGGCAAGGATGAGCTCGTCAGCGCGATCCAAGGGGGCTGCCGGGCTGTCGTCATCCTCGGACAGGTGGGGCAGGTCGATGCCATGAGGAAGGCGCGCATCCCGATCCTGGCCTACGGCAACACGCCTCGGCTCCTGCGCAAGGACGAAGGCATCGCTTATGCTGGCGTCGTCGACTGCGAGGCGGGCCTCATCACCTCGTCGCATTACATCGTTGGCGATGCCGATGGCGTCGTTGCCGCCGAGAAGGAGCAGTTCCAGGCTAGGTTTCCCGTGAAGACGGGCGGCGTCAGCACTCCGTAGGCCAGCGCTTCCGAAATTAACCACGGCTCGCCGACGCCCTATCCCTTTCCGCGATCTTTGTCATCCTTTTCGGAGAAAGGGCGGTGATTCGCGGAAATGGGAAGCGCGTTAAGGGAACGGCCCAGCGGGCGTGTCGATGGCAGTAAGCCCGACTTCTCCGAGGCCTATCTGGTTTCGGCTCGCTATGGCGAATGCCGTCGCGTCAACGGCAAGGTGCTCAGCATCTTTCAGATCGCCTGCGGCATCAACGAGGCGGTCGTCAGTTGCAAGCTCGAAGAGGGCATCACGTTCGCGGACCTCAAGTTGGCCGACGTGATCGACATGGTCCCCGAGGGCCGCCGGTTCATTCCCGCCGATCGGTGGGAGCCCTCGCTGTCCGATCAGGAGGCGTATCTAACCGTACAGCCGATATTGCTGATCAAGCTTGAGACCTTCACGATTGTGCTGGACGGATTGAAGCGGCTCGAATTACTTCAAGAAAAGGGATCCGAGCTCGTCCGCTGCGTTCTGCTCAGCGAGAAGAAAGCGTTTTATTTCGGGCGCAGAGGCATCGAAGTCTTCGATGCCAATGGGCTGTTGGTTGAACTGGATATCAAACAGCGGACGCTAAAGGGCAGCCTCCCACCTTCCATAGATGCCTTCGATCCGTATGCAGGATCTGACTACTTCGAGGACTATGACGAGTATATTCGACCCGCTTTATCAGGCCATAGGCGGTCTGCCGTGCCAAGGGTCGGTGAGATAGGTAAGGTTGGCCGCAAAGGGAAGATTATCGACCGAGATAAGCTTCTTATCGAGGAAACCCATCTTGCTGCGCTCGCACCGCATCTTGCAAGCGTCAGAAACCGCCGTCTCCAAATGATCATGGAGATCGCAGCGAAGGATGCGCGTAAGGTTGCACTCGACCCTAATGGGAAAATTCATCTGGTATTGGATCGGGATATCAGGGTCGATCGAAATATTTTCAAGCACGGAAACGCTACAAAGTCATCACATGAGATCATCCTGATCCGCTTCTTGATGACGCTTTTCAAAGCCATCGAGATTCTGCACCGTGAATTGATAGCAGCCGGCCTGATCGAAATAGAGAAAAGCTCATCGCACAAAGGCATTTACAATCCGCGCGTTGGTCACACGATTGTCAATCGCGACCACCGGTACAGACACGCAATGGGCAGCTTTGTCGACTTGCAAGAAACTATAAAGGATTGGTCGGAGATCGCTGAATTGACTTCTGGCGTTTACGCTCACGGTCTGAACGAAGGCCTATTTCACCTCGGACTGCAGCACTGTCATGGTTCCGGTGACCACGGTGCCGAGATCCGGATCGATCACGCTTACAGGCTTCTTCAGGCCACGCTAAAGACCCTTCAGCGAGCTCATATTCAGACTGGGCATCTGCGTGACGTCCGACAGCAGAACAACGGCAAAGCGGCGAAGAGCGATCTGCGTGCGACGCTCGACCGAGCCGTCAACAGCGAGCCTTCGGAAGCGAATCCGAAACCTTGGGCTGTTGACCGGATCTTTCGGGCATTGCTGGCACTGCATGCTCGAGTTAATCCTGCTAAACTCTGGCTTGACGACATTCACCTGACCCTGATGTACCAGTGGTTCATCGCGCTGGGTGATCTGAACCGCTGTGGCAGCATGATCGTGACCTGCCACATGGCGCAGGAATTCTTCCTGGTTCACGGCTTCCGCTCGTCAGGCGACAACCAGGACTTCAACCGGGATTGGTGCTATTTCGATGAGGCGCTGAGCCTGGCTGTTGTACAGCACCCTGCGCGGGGCAATGCCGTGTGTGAATTGGTCAACCTGTGCGCCACGGCCATGGTCAATGGGCGAGCAACCCGAGTTATGCTCAATGCCGATGGCGGGAAATGTTTAAAGCCTGAGACGTTATCAGAAGAGACCAGCGTTCTCGCCGAGGCAGCGATCTGGCTGACCTAGCCGTATCTCCCTTTTTCCGAAACTTCCCCCCTGTTTATCTGGCTCGCAACTGGATTTGGTCGATCTCCCAATTGGAGGTGGCCATGGCCAAGAGGCCAAGACAGCATCCGGAGATTTTTCGCTCCGACCAACCGGTCGGTGTCGAGGCTGAAGTGGTCACGGTTGCCTCCGACCGACTGCACACGTCTTCGGGTGCCGCCAACGAGGCCATCCGTCGCTTGGCCCGACTGATGGGCAGGCAGATCGCGCGCGAGCTGAAGCGAACCTCTAGCTGATGTTGGGAGCAAGTACTCGGAGCGGGAAGACGATCAGAACGTTTGACGGAAAGGAGGAGACAATGCTCGTACGCTTGGATGAGGGAAGGCTCCACGACATGAAGTGGAGGGCGCGGGAGGCTTTCAGGCCTGCTGGCCATGGTCACACGATCGAAGCGCTGGCCCGGGGACTGGGTGCGGACAGCTACCATGCACTGCTCGCTTACACGGAAAACTACGGCGGGATCCTGTGGGATGGCGACGGTTCGAAGGCGATTGCCTTCCTCGCCGAGCGCGGGATCACGATTGAACATGGCGCGCTCGCCGAGGTCGTGGCCGTTGATGTCGTCGAGCACGAGCACATCTGACGCAGTCCAGCGACAGTATCGCTAGACGTGGTCCCGATCCGCTCACTGGTCACGTCGGAGGTGTGCCTTCGACGTGACCGTTACGGCAGCAGGGGCAACCTGGATCGCGGCAGAAGGGAAGCAAGGCTTGAAGGAGTTGCAGACGATCTTGATACTAAGTGAATCCTACCCCATGAGCCTGTGATGAAAGCCCTCTTTCAAAAGGCGCCCCGATGACCCGCGTCGCGCTTTACGCCCGTTACTCCTCCGATAACCAGCGCGCTGCCTCGATCGAGGACCAGTTTCGGATTTGCCGGGAGCGCGCGGAGCGCGAGGGCTGGGAGGTTGTTGGAATGTACAAGGATGCGGCGATTTCAGGGGCGAGCATGATCCTACGGTCCGGCGTCCAGGCCTTGCTGCAGGCGGCCCTGGACGGAGGTTTTGACCTCGTCCTGGCGGAGGGCCTCGACCGGGTGAGCCGGGACCAGGCCGACACCGCGACGCTCTTCAAGAAGCTTCAGTTTGCCGGCGTGCAGATCTTCACCCTGTCTGAGGGCGCGATCAGCGAACTCCATGTTGGCCTGACGGCCACGATGAACGCACTGGCTCTGAAGCAGATCGCCGAGAAGACCCATCGCGGCATGAGTGGCCGTGTCGAGGCTGGCAAGTCCGGCGGCGGGCTCTGCTATGGCTACAAGGTCGTGAAGCAATTTGATGCACATGGCGAGCCGATCCGGGGCGACCGCATCATAGACGCTCGCGAAGCCGAGGTCGTGCGCCGCATATTCGCGATGTTTGCCGCGGGCGTCGCGCCGCGCAGCATCGCGCGGACCTTGAACAGCGAGGGCATTCTCGGCCCCGGCGGCAAGCCCTGGGGCGACACCACCATTCGCGGCCATGTGAAGCGCGGCACGGGAATCGTCAACAACGAGCTCTATATCGGCCGCCTCATCTGGAACAGGCTGCGCTACATCAAGGACCCTTCATCCGGCAAACGCGTCTCCCGGCTCAACCCACAGGACTCCTGGATCGTCAAGGACGTACCAGAATGGAGGATTGTCGATGACGTGCTTTGGGACGCCGCTCGCGCCCGCCAGGACGATATCGCGGCCAAATTCGCGAAGGTGACGGAAGGGGTCCGCGAGCATCACCGGCGCAACCGCCTGAACGTCGCGCGCCGCCCACGCACCCTGCTCTCTGGCCTGATCTTCTGCGGCTGCTGCGGCGGCCCTTACTCGCTTCGCGGTCCGCGGCGCTATGCCTGCTCGAACCACATGAGCAAGGCGACCTGCGACAACAGCCGCAGTATCCGTCAGGACGCCCTGGAAAGCCGCGTGCTGGCTGGCCTGAAGGACCGGTTGATGGCGCCAGAGATGGTCGAGGAGGCGATGCGCGCCTATGCGCGGGAGACCAATCGATTGAACCGCGAGCGGCGCTCCAATGGTGACGCCTGGCGCACCGAACTGCCAAAGGTCGAGAAGCAGATCGCGGGCATCGTCGAGGCCATCGCCGACGGCATGTACCATCCCTCGATGAAGCAGAAGCTCACAGGGCTCGAAGCCCGCAAAACAGAACTGACCGCCCTGCTCGCGGACGCTCCCGTCGACAAGCCGGACCTGCTGCCGAGCGCCGCAAACATTTATGCGCAAAAGATCGCAGCCCTCGCTGAGGCCCTGAACCAGCCCGATGAGCGAGCCGAGGCCACCGAGGCCCTGCGCCTGTTGATCGAGAAGATCGTGCTGACGCCGGGCCCGGCGCGCGGCGAGATCCATGCGACGCTGCACGGAGAGATGGCGACCATCCTGGAATGGACGGAGCGCCAAGCCACTGGAAAGACGCCAAAAAACAAAACTCCCGCAGCCGAGGCTACGGGAGTGTCTGGATCGGTGGTTGCGGGGGCCAGATTTGAACTGACGACCTTCAGGTTATGAGCCTGACGAGCTACCGGGCTGCTCCACCCCGCGTCAACTT